>NZ_CP039928.1:0-4728522 GCF_005234075.1 Shewanella sp. MEBiC00475 | reverse complement strand
GCATATACTTTATTGGTGTCGGTAGTGGCTTGTTCAGCATTAACGAATAAACCGTAGTTTTCATAATCGCTGTCACCTACGTGGTGATTTTTACGATTAAATGTGTCTTCTCGTGGGTCTAGGCTGCCGTCTGCTAATGTTGGATATTGTTGACGAGTATCTAAACCAGCACGGTTGGTCGAGTTTTTCTGATGGGCTTCTAACGATACGTTCACAAAACCATCATCGCTAATGCTAAAACCTTGGTTAACACCAATACGGACTTGCTCGCCGTCACCTTCATAGGTTTGGCCTATTTGTGTTGCGATGCTCCCGCCATGATCGCTGTCTTTTAATACCACGTTAATCACGCCGGCAATGGCATCAGAACCGTATAATGCAGATGCGCCGTCACGTAGAATTTCAATACGTTTAATTGATGTCATTGGAATAGCATTTAAATCGACGTTAGACGAACCTTTACCGACAGTGCCCGATAAGTGAACTAACGCAGAACCATGACGACGTTTACCGTTAACCAACACTAATGTGTGATCAGGTGACATGCCACGTAAACTTGCAGGACGAACTGCATCGCTACCGTCGGTAATGGATGAAAATGGGAAGCTGTAACTTGGCGCAGCAAATTGTAATGCTTTAGCTGTTTCAGTAATACCTGTGGCTTCAAGTTGCTCAGAAGTAATAATGTCTACCGGCGTAGGGCTATCTGTCGCTGTACGAAGCGCGATACGTGAACCTATAACTTGAATACGTTCTAGGTTTTGACCTTCCTCTGCAGCAAAAGCTACTGGGGCTGAAATACTGGCAACAACGGCCAAAGATACGATACTTTTATACATTAGCAATCCTGCGATAACGTTATAATAAATGTTGTAACATTATAGTCATTTTTGTAGGCGTATAGATGGCTTTAATAGAGGGTTAGTTAGTTCAATCGGTCATATCTCATGACACTCTGGTCTAGTTAAATGCCGAAATATACTCAACTTATTTACAATTAACTACATATAAAAACAAACGCCCGCTAATAATAACAGGCGTTTAACATTTGAGTTATAAATAAGTGGGTATTGTTGGGCTAGTCAGTTAACTTGGCAAACTAGCTTGATGAGATTGTATAAAGGTGGTCATAGCTTGTTGTGCGCGTTCTTGTACCGATGCCCAAGTATCAGTTGGCATCATGGTTTCTACGACTTCGTAATAGCATTTAATTTTAGGTTCAGTACCCGATGGACGAACGATAACGCGTGCGCCACCTTCTAAGGCATAAATTAATACATCGCTGCTGGGTAAATCAATGCTTTGTTTGCTACCGTCGGCCGAAGTACGCTGAAGGCTTTTTAAATCGTCGGTCGATACCACTGCATGCTCACCAATTTTTAATGGAGGATGTTCACGTAAATAAGCACCTATATTGGGAGTATCGGCCTTAAGCGCGATACTCACTTGGGCGTTAAGATGGAATCCGTGTTGACGATAAATCTGTTCTAACCTATCCCAAATGGTTTGGCCTTGGGAGGCAAGTTCTGCGGTTAGCTGTGCAAAAGCAACTAAGGCCGATAAACCATCTTTATCCCATACCAAGTTACCTATGGTGTAACCTAGCGCTTCTTCATAAGCGAATAAAAACTGATTGTCTGCTTGGTTTTTGGCAATGCCAACGTTCATTAGCCATTTAAAGCCCGTAAGAGTGGTGTAGCTTTGGGTACCAAACTCAGTGGCTATTTTAGACAAGAGACTTGATGAAACAATCGTTGTCCCCGTCAATCGTTGATTTTTGGACGCGTGGCTGAGTAAGTAATGGCCAAAGAGCACACCAACTTGATCGCCAGTGAGCATTTTGTATTGGCCATCTTCAGTACGAACCGCAACTGCAAAACGGTCAGCATCTGGATCATTGGCGCAAGCAAGTGTGGCATTGTGCTTCTTTGCTTCTGCAATGACTAAATCCATAGCGCCTTTTTCTTCAGGGTTGGGGAAGTTTACTGTCGGGAAATCGCCATCGGGCTCACGTTGAGCCATTACCGAATAGACTTGAGTAAATCCAGCATCCTTTAATACTGCTTCAGCCATGTCGGCACCAACACCGTGCATGGCAGTGTAAGCCAAGCTGACGTTATCTTGTCCGCTGCGTTGTTGCAGCTCTTTGGCATCAAATACCCCTTGACGATACGCTTGGTAGAAATCATCTTGTAACCGAGTCAGCTTTTGTTGTGAGATGGCTTCTTCTAGATCTAAAAACGGGATCGCTTGGGTTGCTGCTCGGGCAATTTGTGCCGCAATTCCGCTATCATGTGGGGGAATAATTTGTGCGCCATTTTCCCAATACACTTTATAGCCATTGTATTGAGGCGGATTATGACTCGCGGTTACCACAATACCTGCGGCAGCCTTAAAATGTTTTACCCCAAATGCGACCAAAGGTGTGGCGGCTACCTTATGGGTCAAACGTACTGTTATGCCCATCGCCGTTAATACACTGGCAGCATCATGGGCGAAGCTTAATGAATCGTGGCGGCCATCGTAGCCAATTACCACACCGCGCTCGGCAGCGTTGTCTATTTGATCGAGAAGGTAGGCGCCTAGACCCGCAGTGGTTTGACGGATAACCAAACGATTCATTGCCATAGGGCCAACACCCACTTCACCACGAAGCCCTGCAGTACCAAAGGCTAAACGGCCAGAAAAGCGTGTAGTTAACTCCGCCTCATTGTTGGTATCAATAAGGGTTTGCAGTTGTGAGCGAGTTTTAGGGTCTGGATCGTTATTAAGCCATTGGTTGATTTGGTGCTGAAGATGGGTATTCATGAGTAACCTCACTGATAATCATTTTCAATAACAGTAGAAAGTTTCAGTGATTAGAACAAGTAAATTCGTCTTAAAATGGATAAAAATTACAATTCGTACTCAAGATTTACACTAATTTTACATCTGTGTTGAATATGATGAATGTATTATTACACCTTGAAGTGCAAAATCAGCCATATTGAGTTGTCTATTAACCGTAGCTGACTAAGTGCTTGTAGAACAAGCTGTTTGGTCTTTGTTATTACATCTTAGTATAGGGTATTGATGGACTTTAATAAGATATAAGTTGTACGTTTATTGGAGTAATGCATCTGCGGATTCATTTACCATTCGAGTGATTAATTCTGGATCCGTCTGCAAGGATAATTGTTCTGGTGTGCCTGTATTACCTGTTGGGTGGCTGGTTAATTTACCATTCGAGTTATCAATACTGTATTGACCAGTACAACTTCGACAGTAAATGTGATCTCCTGATTGATGATTTCTAGTGATCACTAAGGTAGGTCCACACATCATGCATTCGTGTAATGGTATACCTTCGTCACTGTGACCGACAATATGATCTAATAAACCTTGTTGACCAAGTTCAATAAATTGTTGGCCTAAGGAACGATCAAACTGAGTACCTAAATTATCTTCAATAATGGTCAATGCTTTATTGATAGGCATACCTTGTCGATAAGGGCGAGTACTGGTCATGGCATCAAATGCATCACAAATACCGACAATTTTTGCATCGATAGGGATCTCAACCTCGCTTAAACCTTTGGGATATCCTTTGCCATCCGGTGTTTCATGATGAGCGCGGATAGCGTCTTCTGCAAGCCAAGCGAGGGGATGACCTGATAACATTTTCCAACCAACATCAGGATGGGTTTTAATGACTTGGTATTCAATGTCGGTCAGGCGGTCACGTTTACCAAGAATGGCATCGGGTACTCCAACTTTACCAAGATCATGTAAAAAACCACCTAAGGTAATTCTGGATATTTCGCTTTTAGCAAGTCCTGCATGTTGTGCTAATAACTGCGCGAAGCGAGATACCCGCCATAGATGGCCACCAGTATAAGGATCTCTTGCTTCCACCATCCAAGCCATTACCAATAGACTGCTCAGTAATGCTTTGTTTTGTTGAGTTGGTTCTTGTGGGCTATGGTTGAAATATTGGCTAATTTTAGTCAGTAAATTCACAGTTTCTCGCTATTTTCTTTAAGTGATGAATCGGCTAAGTTACTCAGTTTTTACTTATCCACGTCATTTCAACTGCGATATTCTAATTATCGGAATTTGTATGTTACTTAGCATAGCGTTAATTCAAATAAAAAAATAAGGTTTGTGAATATTATCCACAAACCTGTTATTTAGCTCACATTTTATTAGTCTATATCGTTTCAGCAGCATAATTTTGTGGAAAGAATGCACGTTTGGCTTCTTCATCAAATTCGCCTTTAAAAGCAACATCTTTACCAAGATTGCGGGCAATTTCAATCGCAGGGCGGGCACTGACGTTATCAAACCAACGTTGTAGATTTGGATAAGGCGCTAAACCTTCTTCACCCAATACAACAGTCGCTTTATCTATCCAGCCCCATGCAGACACATCTGCAATTGTGTAGTCATCACCAACAAGATATTCACGGCCAGCAAGGTGATCGTTTAACACTTCATAATGACGTTGTGCTTCACGCAAATAACGGTTAGTTGCATAGGCTATTTTCTCTGGAGCATGGTGTCTAAAGTGAACAGACTGACCAGAAAATGGGCCTAAACCAGTGGCGATAAACATTAACCAAGACATTAGCTCACCACGATCTTCTGGCTTGCCTAAAAGCTGACCAGATTTATCAGCAAGGTATAATAGAATCGCATTTGAATCGAATACTCTTATGCCATCATCATCGATTGCTGGTGTTTTAGCATTAGGGTTAATCGCTTTAAACTCAGCAGTATGTTGCTCACCTTTAAGGGTATCAACAGGAACCAGTTCAAAAGGCAAACCAGTTTCAGCTAAGAATAAAGCAACTTTCATCGGGTTAGGGCCGGGATGGAAATAAAATTTAAGCATGGGAGCTCCTTTTTCAATAAGGAGTGTATTTAAACAGATATAGAATAAACGTTCAACAGTTTTTGAACGCTCACTCAAGCTAGAGGGTGTCCCATTTATTTGTCACAATACCAGCGGTTGATAAAATTCTAGATCAAGACTTGTATGCAACTTGGTATGACTATTTTTCGGCTTTATCCAATTTAACCATTGTTGGCGTGCAGAACTGATTAATGTGTATTCACCTTATTCACCTTATTCAGCAATTGTCATTCTCCATTTTTTTCAACAATGCACCTCAAACTGAAAATCTGAGTGACTCTGGTTGAACACATAATCAATGGAATTGGTATTACTTACAATTGGGTTGATTGAGCTTGGATAGCACAGGCAATATTTTACTGACTTTATCAAAACTTTCCTGATATTCAGCATCACCATTTGAATCGGCCACAATGCCGCCGCCAGCCCAGCAATATATACGCTGGTTTTCAGTCACTAAAGTACGAATAGTAATGCTGGTATCCATATTACCGTTTTGGCTGATATAGCCGATGCTACCGCAATATAGGTTGCGTCGTGATGGCTCTAATTCTTCAATAATTTCCATTGCGCGAACTTTGGGTGCTCCGGTAATGGAGCCACCAGGGAAAGCGGCGTTAAGTAAATCAAATCCGGTTTTATGGTCCGCTAATGTGGCGGTAACGGTACTGACTAAATGATGTACCGCAGGAAAGCTTTCTATGGCGAATAACCTAGGCACTTTAACAGAACCGGGTGAGGCTACTTTGCCAATATCATTTCGAAGAAGATCTACTATCATCACGTTTTCAGCACGATCTTTTTCAGATGCTAATAACAACGCGGCAGCTTGTTGGTCTAAAAGTGGATCATGATGGCGGGGCAAAGTGCCTTTTATGGGTTTAGTTTCAATATACTGGTCATTGAGTTTGATAAATCGTTCTGGCGAGATAGATAACATGCAGTGATTATCAACCCGCATAAATGCCGAGAAAGGAGCTTGGTTAGCAAGAGATAATGCGCAATAAGCTTGCCATTCATCCCCTTGATAATGAGCCTCAAATCGTTGGGTTAAATTGATTTGATAGCAATCACCACTCAGTAAATACTGCTGTACTTGATCAAATTTGTGTTGATACTGCTGATAATTTGTCTGATTAACCCAAGCCGTAGTCAATCTGAAAGGCTTTGCTGTCACTAAGTTTTTTTCGATATTTTTTATTTTAGGTTCAATTAAATTCAACTCAATATCAAGTGCGTTTTTCCCACAAAAATGGTAAGCATACCAAGACTTATCGACATAGCTGTAGATTAATGAAAAGTCATAAAAACCAATATTTATATCGTCAAGATGAATATCTTTAATGGCAGTTTGGGGCAAGGTTTCAATATTACGACCAAGGTCATAGCCAAATGCGCCTATTGCTCCGATACTAAATGGATGCTGACTGTTTTGAGCTGATGGATATAACCGCGCATGCAGTTGAGCTAATGTGGTGACCGGATTGGCATGGATATCTATTTCGATATTGAGGGCTTTGATGGTTGGTTTTTTTGCGCTAAATTGACTGATGCCATCGTTGCTTGTTAACGTCGCGATTGGATTAAACCCGATGATATCGAACTGTGAATCTTGGTGCTGTGCATTGGCTGAGTCGAGCAATATCGCCCATGGCTGGTGGCTAAATAATGAAAATAGTTGCTTAGTGTCTATTTCCCAATCTAGTTTTTGCATAAAGAGTGTGTTTTTTGCCCGCGAAGACATTGATAACCCTTATCTAAGAATGTGGTGTAGCCCAAAAAGGATGGAAAGAGTATCATATTGGTCTTAATTGGTAATATTAAATTGATCCTTATAAAAACGATAAACATGTTAGGCCGCAATGGCTGCTGGAGCGCCCCATATGTCGACGAATACTAAAACTGATCCTACATCTCATTCTGCAACGTCACATCAAGCTGTTGTGATTAAGCAAGCCGATTTTATAGAAAGTATCGCGGATGCACTGCAATATATTTCATATTATCATCCTAAAGACTTTGTTGATGCGATGACTGAAGCTTATGAGCGCGAACAAAGTGCTGCGGCTAAAGATGCTATTGCGCAAATTTTGATTAACTCGCGGATGTCTGCCGAAGGCAAACGCCCTTTATGTCAAGACACTGGGATTGTGACGACCTTTGTTAAAATTGGTATGGCTGTTCAGTGGGATAAAACTGACATGACAGTGCAAGAGATGGTCGATGAAGGTGTTCGTCGTGCTTACACTAACCCAGATAACCCTTTACGTGCCTCAATAGTGTCAGATCCTGCTGGCGCGCGTAAGAATACTAAAGACAATACTCCATCTGTCGTGCACGTAGAAATGGTGCCTGGTAATCAGATTGAAGTGATGACTGCCGCAAAAGGCGGTGGATCTGAAAACAAATCAAAAATGGCCATGCTTAATCCATCTGATGATATTGCTGCTTGGGTTGAAAAAACATTACCGACGATGGGTGCTGGCTGGTGTCCACCGGGCATGTTAGGAATAGGCATTGGTGGTACCGCTGAAAAAGCGGCTGTAATGGCAAAAGAATCATTGATGGATCCTGTTGATATTCATGACTTAATAGCCCGAGGCGCAGTAACTACTGAAGAAAAGCTTCGTTTAGATATTTTCCAAAGAGCGAATAACTCAGGTATTGGCGCGCAAGGTTTAGGCGGGTTAACGACAGTATTAGATGTTAAAATTAAATCAGCACCGACTCATGCTGCATCTAAACCCGTTGTGATGATCCCCAATTGTGCTGCTACTCGTCATGTTCATTTCCATTTGGACGGAACGGGTCCAGTTAATTTAGTGCCGCCATCATTGTCTGATTGGCCTGAAATTACCCGTGAAGCTGGTGAGAATACCCATCACGTTAATTTAGACACTGTCACCCAAGCAGAGATTGAAACCTGGAAGAGTGGTGATACTTTATTACTCAACGGTAAAATGCTTACTGGCCGTGATGCTGCGCATAAACGAATACAAACATTACTGGATTCAGGTGAAGGTTTGCCAGAAGGCGTCGATTTTACCGGTAAATTTATTTATTACGTCGGCCCTGTTGATCCGGTACGCGATGAAGTGGTTGGCCCAGCAGGCCCAACAACAGCAACCCGCATGGATAAATACACCGATATGATGTTAGACAAAACCGGTCTTATGGGCATGATTGGTAAATCTGAACGTGGTCCAGAAACTGTAGCATCGATCAAAAAACACAAAGCGGTATATTTAATGGCCGTTGGCGGTGCAGCTTATTTAGTGTCTAAAGCGATCAAAAAATCACGTGTAGTGGCATTTGCTGATTTAGGAATGGAAGCTATATATGAGTTTGACGTGAAAGATATGCCGGTAACAGTGGCAGTTGATACCAATGGTGTTAATGCTCATGAGACGGGCCCAGCAATTTGGAAAATTAACATTGCCAACAGCAAAGTTAAATAATAAGCCATAACGCACTGTGCATTCGCTTAAGCGATTAGCGTCAATGTGATCAAACGCTCGGGTTTACAGCTTTTTACAAAAGGCATGTTGCCTGAGCGTTTTGCTTTAGTTAGTCTGCAGTACCCATTTTATGTTTTTGCGATTATTGGCTCGTAGCTGACACAACGCGAAACATGTTTTATCAAACAACCGAGACAAGATAACAATGAAAAAGTCTTCTGTATTATTCGCACTGGTCGCTGCTGGCATGGCAACCTCAGTTTATGCGGCCGAGCCCGCAGCGTTCAATGTTCAGCAATTGGTTAACTTAAATAAATTGCATTCAGCCGCCGTATCAAATGACGGCAAAACCATGGTGTATGGCGTCAAACTGGTTGATGACAAAGGTGAGGGCAACTCAGATCTTTATCAACTCGATTTGAGTGATAAAAATGCTAAGCCAAAACAACTTACCTCAGCAACAGGTACTGAATATGATGTGAGTTTTGCGCCTGATGGCAAATCGATTTATTTCCTTGCTAGCCGCACAGGAACCAGCCAATTGTTTCAACTGTCCCTTGATGGCGGTGAAGCAATAGCGGTTACTGATTTACCGTTAGATATTAACGGCTATAAGTTGTCTAACGACGGTAAACAAGTTGTGATGAACTTGCGGGTATTTCCAGAGTGTAAAGACCTAGCTTGTTCTAAAGACAAATTTACCGAAGAAGCTGAACGTAAAACCACTGGTCGTTTATACAAGCAGTTAATGGTGCGTCACTGGGACACGTGGGAAGACAACGCGCGTAATCATTTATTTGTTGCCTCACTTAATGGCAGCAAGATTACAACGGCCACTGACGTGACACAGGGCCGTGATACCGAAACGCCACCTAAACCGTTTTCAGGCATGGAAGAAGTCACTTTCACAGCAGACGGTAAATACGTTGTATATAGTGCTAAAGCCCCGAGCCGCGATCAAGCTTGGACCACTAATTACGATTTATGGCAAGTATCTGTAGCCGGTGGCGACACGGTTAATTTAACCCCAGACAATAAAGCATGGGATTCTCAACCAACGTTCTCAGCAGATGGCCGTTATCTAGCGTATATGGCTATGACCACACCGGGTTATGAAGCCGATCGTTATCGAATTATGTTACGTGACAATGTCACTGGCCAAGAAAAAGAAGTCGCACCATTGTGGGACCGTAGTCCGAGTTCACTGGCGTTTAATGCAGACGGCCGTACTTTGTATGTGACCGCACAAGATGTTGGTCAAGTGTCTATCTTTGAGGTTAACACCCAATTTGGTGATGTAAGACCTATATACAATCAAGGCAGTAATAGCCTAGTGGCTGTGACCAATAATCGTCTTATTTTCAAAAAATCATCATTAGTTGAACCTGGCGATCTATTCAGCGTGACCCTTGAGGGTGAACAACTAAAACAACTGACTAATGTTAACCAAGATAAACTTGCTGAGATCACCTTTGGTGAGTTTGAACAGTTTAACTTTAAAGGTTGGAATGATGAAACGGTTCATGGTTACTGGATCAAACCAGCTAACTTTGAAGAAGGTAAAAAATACCCTATTGCATACCTAGTTCACGGTGGCCCACAAGGTTCATTTGGTAACAGTTTCAGCGGACGTTGGAATGCACAGCTTTGGGCTGGGGCAGGTTATGGCGTGGTAATGGTAGATTTTCATGGTTCTACTGGTTATGGTCAAGGATTCACAGACTCAATTGGTAAAGATTGGGGCGGAAAGCCACTTGAAGATCTTAAAAAAGGTATGGCAGCCGTAACCGAACAACAGCCTTGGTTAGATGCTAACAACGCTTGTGCGTTAGGTGGTTCTTACGGTGGTTATATGATGAACTGGTTCCAAGGTAAATGGAATGACGGATTCAAATGCTTGGTTGATCATGCAGGCTTATTTGATATGCGTTCTATGTACTATGTGACCGAAGAATTATGGTTCCCAGAATATGATTTTGGTGGCTCATATGATCAAAACAAAGACTTGTATGAAAAGTTTAACCCAGTTAATTATGTTGAAAACTGGAAAACACCAATGTTAGTTATCCATGGTGAAAAAGACTATCGGGTGCCTTATGGCCAAGGTCTTGGGGCATTTACCTTTATGCAGCGTAAAGGTATTCCTTCTGAGTTGTTGGTATTCCCAGATGAAAACCACTGGATCTTAAATCAAGATAACTTACAGCTATGGTACAAGAATGTACTGGGTTGGATGGATCGTTGGACGGCTAATTAGTTAAGACTAGTGTGTTAGTTAATCGCTTAATGAAGTGAGTATTCAATCCTCGACCTCAGCAACAATTAATACGATAGACAGAATAAAAGAGATGTTGCCACTGGCAGCATCTCTTTTTTATTCCTATGCTGTTTTAGCCTAGTGAGTCTTCAGGCTTTTATTATCAGCGCGGCAACAGTGCCAATCGCGCTGATAATAGTCGAACAAGTGAAGGTTAATAACGATATTATTTATGGTATTACGAGTAGCGTTAACCGTCACACCTTAAGCTATTTTATAAGAGGCATATAAGTTGTTTTAAAAGCGACAAGATAAGCAACGTTTTTGATAATGAAACTGTGTCGATGTTAGGGGTTGTTTACAGATTTATTTGTGATGATAGATTTATAGCCTAGTGTTAGTATTTTTCATCATAGGCGCATTTTGTTCAGATATAATATCCGTATGTGAAGCACAGTTACTGTTCTATAAATAGCCACTAGCAGGTTAAGTAATCGAATTGTTACATGTTTATGAAATAAAATAACTAATTTATCTTTAATCGCGTGATGTAAATGAAAAGCCTAAAAGTAATAAATATATCTATCATTAGTTTTTGTATTGAAAAATACCCTATAAAATACAAAAAAATTCATTTGGGAAATGTTAATGTTTCAGCTACATTAGCGCGCTCAGAATCGAGCTTCAATACAGGTAATATTAAGAGGGTTATACCAAGTGGATTTCATGCTTTATATCAAGTTCTTTCTAGGACTATTAGCCATTATTAACCCAGTAGGGTTATTACCTGTGTTTGTGAGCTTAACCAGCCATCAAACTGAAGCTGATCGCCAAAATACTAATCGTGATGCAAATATGGCCGTAGTGATCATTCTATTGGTGACGGCAATAGCAGGGCATTACATTCTTAGTATGTTCAGTATTTCATTATCGGCTTTTCGTATCGCGGGTGGTAGCTTGATTTGTATTATTGCGATGTCGATGTTGCAAGGTAAAATCAGTGAAGTGAAACGTAACCAAGAAGAAGACCGTGAGTCATCTGGTATGGAATCTGTTGCAGTTGTGCCACTAGCCTTGCCATTAATGGCCGGTCCTGGTGCCATTAGTGCGGTGATTGTATTTGCGGCGGAGCATCACCAAATAACCAACTACATTGGTATGTTTTTAACCATTATTACCTTAGGCCTTGTTAGTTGGGGTTTATTTCGCATAGCGCCAATGCTGTTTAAACTATTAGGTAAAACGGGTATTAACGTTATTACCCGTCTAATGGGTCTACTGATGTTGTCTTTAGGCATTGAAGTCATTGCTGCTGGTGTTAAAGGACTTTTCCCAACCTTATTAGGTTAATTTGACATAAGTTGCTGAGCATTTGTGCAAACACTTGATAGTGTAGTTTTTTAACTTGACCCGCTATCCGCATTTGCGTAAAGTACGCCACGATTAGCAATACCTCGAGGGCCAATGTTCAATCTGATATTGAATACTGGCTACAAATTAGGGGGTGTTGCATTGTTGAGATAACAGTTAATAATTTCAACATAATCAATAGATTAATTACTGCCTTTTTATATTATCACCTTTAACGGTTAAGATGAAAAGTCAGTCAAAATTTGGTGAGCTGGCTGAGTGGCTGAAGGCGCACGCCTGGAAAGTGTGTTTAGGTTTATCCCTAACGAGAGTTCGAATCTCTCGCTCACCGCCATATTATGAAAAAAGACGTCTTCGGGCGTCTTTTTTCATTTGTGCTATTAAACAATGACATTGTGAATGACGTCTATTGTTATCGTTGTCTCCACATGGCGTTATCTAGCATATTTTAAAATTAAATAGGTGTTAGCGCTTGTTATGCGCAACCTCTATAATGCTTTATTCTTGTTTTACTATTGAGACCCACTTTCATGCCTTTCTCGACACTTGGATTACGCGACACGATTGTCAATGCCCTACATGAAGTGGGATACAGTCAACCAACACCTATTCAGCAGCAAACTATTCCGGTTATTTTAACGGGTAGAAATCTGCTTGCGGCCGCACAAACAGGGACGGGTAAAACGGCCAGCTTTGTATTGCCAATTTTAGAGCGCTTAGCCGATAGTGAAATTCAGCGTACTAAGCGTATTAGGGCATTAATTTTAACCCCTACACGTGAACTCGCGGTGCAAATACAAGCTAATATTGTGCAATATGCTAAGCATTTACCGTTAACATCATTTGCCATTTACGGTGGTGTTGATGAAAAGCCACAAAAACAAGCGTTAATCGATGGCGTGGATATTTTGGTGGCAACACCAGGACGTTTGCTCGACTTATATACCCAACGTGCAGTGCACTTTGATGAAGTTGAAGTCTTGGTGCTTGATGAAGCCGATAGAATGCTCGACATGGGATTTATCGAAGACATTAATAAAGTCATTGATAAATTACCCTCAGAGCGTCAAAGTTTATTATTCTCGGCGACATTATCAAACCAAGTGCGATCATTAGCGAAAACGGCGATTAAACGTCCTGTTGAAATTTCGGTGATTGCTGATCGTGACTCAACACCAAAAATCGAACAGTGGCTAACAACCGTCGATAAAGATAAAAAGTCTGCTTTATTAAGCCATTTAATTAAAACAGAAGCGTGGAACCAAGCGCTGATATTTATCGAAACTAAACAAGGTGCCGCCAAATTGGTGAGTCAGCTTGAAAAGCGCGATATTAACGCTGAATGTATTCATGGTGGGCGAAGCCAACCAGTGCGTGAACAGATTTTAGCTGATTTTAAATCAGGTAAAATACAATATCTTGTCGCTACCGGAATTGCCTCTCGTGGTATTGATATTGATGACTTATCTCGTGTAGTGAATTATGACTTACCGTTTCCTGCCGACGACTATATTCATCGTATAGGTCGTACTGGGCGTGCGGGAGCCGCTGGTGAGGCAATTTCATTTGTGTCTAATGATGATTTTAAAAACTTATGTATGATCGAAAGTCGTTTAGGGCATTTGTTAGAACGTAAAGTGATTGAAGGTTTTGAGCCTAAGAAACCCATACCTGTTTCGGTTTTAAATTTTGTGCCTAAAAGTCGCCAACATAAGTCGTCACCCGATACAGATAGACCTTCACTCAGTTTAGGTAAATCGAAAACAGATTCGTCAGACTTTAGAAAAACCAAAACGACTAAAGCACCAGCGAGCGCTAGAGGTAATAAACCGAATCCATGGAATATATAGCCTGCTAATATGAACGGTTTTTTAGTGATTATTAAAGCGGAATTTATATTCCGCTTTTTTGTGTTCGTTGGGTAAAGTAAGGTCTATTTAGCGGATTGGTAAATCACTAGCCATCTCTTTGAACATTGTTCGGGTCTGTTGATCTTTGCAGGTTAAATTTTGTTCGAGATAAAAACGTTTTAATCGAGGCGAGCGGATTGCTGCCTAGCAATCTAAGCACCACTTAATTTACAAAGAATCGCTCAACAAAGAGTAAAACGTTTTTAGCCGAACCCTTCGGGCAGCGTTTGTTGGTCATTTTTACTGCGTTATCGACTTTTTATGTAGAATAACTACACCACAAAGTCTCTGCCGCGCAGTTATAAATGTGAGTAATGACCAACAATTCGCTGCAAAAACAACCTTGAAAGATCAACAGCCCCTAAGCATACGATTAGCCAACTTTAATACTGGCGTCAAAGGTTGTTAGTCATTGTTAACGATATTTTTTATTCTGTCCAATAGTGGCAAGTAATTGAATATCTAGTGATCATTTTTTGAATCTATTGGCTGTTTTTGTGTCACAAAAGATGTCTGCTTGCTGCAAAATAGTGACGAACATGATTAACTAATTATAATTGCAGTAGGATTATTTTTTACACGACTCTACGCAGCAAAAACCTATAATCACGAAAACGCTAAGTATCAAAATATAAGTTTATACACACTAAAAATAATAACAATTTAAGGGATAACAAATGAAAAAATCTTTACTTCCTTTGGCGGTTTCTTTTGCCTTGGCTGGATTGGTCGGTTGTAGCGATGACTCGGTTAAGCAAAGTCCACAAACCAAGACCGTTACTGATGAGGCTAGCACAACTACAGCAGCGGCAGCATTAAACTTTAACGAATATTCACAACAGTTTATTGATGAACTGTGGGCACTATCACCAACGTGGGCTCTGTACAGTGGCAAGCACGTAAATGATGGTTATTTAGATATCCCAAACAAAGCTAGCCGCGACAAAACACTGGCTTTTGTTAAACAACAGCAAACGGCACTAGCCCAATTTGATCAACAGTCGTTATCCGCGAACGAGTTAATTGATTATAAATTACTGAGTAATTTAGTTGAATCAATGCAATGGGAAATTACACGCTTTAAAGGTTGGCAATGGGATCCGTCTAATTACAATGTTGCCGGAGGGTTTGCACAAATCAT
The DNA here is from genome assembly GCF_005234075.1 of Shewanella sp. MEBiC00475. NCBI lineage: Bacteria > Pseudomonadati > Pseudomonadota > Gammaproteobacteria > Alteromonadales > Shewanellaceae > Shewanella > Shewanella sp. MEBiC00475. Next base: position 4,713,491 of record NZ_CP039928.1, on the reverse strand, counting down.
CAATGAAGACTTTGCGCCGTTAGATGAACGCTTAACTTCTGTGATTGCACGTCTAGAAAATGTGCCCGCCTATTATGAAGCAGCTCGAAATAATATTAGCGATCCGACACTTGAACATACCCAATTAGCCATTATGCAAAATCAAGGTGCATTTTCGGTTTTGTCCACGGAGTTAGTTCAGCAAGTCGCTGATTCTGGTTTAAGCAAAGAGCAAAAAGCGCTATTTACAGAGCGTTTTGACGCTGCAACGGCAGCAATTAAGCAACACATTGAATGGTTAACTGCACTGGAAACTAAGCTCACTGAAAATGGGGCCCGTGATTTTCGTATTGGTGAAACATTATACGAAGAAAAGTTCGCCTTTGATATTCAGTCTGGTATGACGGCAAAACAGTTATACGATAAAGCCGTGGCGGATAAAAATCATGTTCAGCAAGAAATGGCTAAGATCACTGATACCATTTGGTCAAAGTACATTGATACACCAAAACCAGACGACGAGAGGCAAGCTATTCGTCAGTTAATTGATGTGTTATCAACCAAGCATGTTAAACGGGAAAACTTTGTTGCTGAAGTACGAAAGCAAATTCCAGAGCTTATTAAATTTGTGAATGACAAACAACTGGTGACACTCGATCCCAATAAACCTCTAATCGTACGTGAAACTCCAGAATACATGCGCGGTTTTGCTGGTGCATCCATTAGCGCCCCTGGGCCTTATGACAAAGGTGGTAATACTTACTACAACGTTTCACCCCTTGATGACATGAGTGATGAGTCGGCAGAGAGTTATTTACGTGAATACAATCACTGGATTTTACAGGTGCTCAATATTCATGAGGCAATCCCAGGACATTACACCCAATTAGTATTTTCTAACCAATCTCCTAGTTTAGTAAAAAGCTTATTTGGTAACGGCGCCATGATAGAAGGTTGGGCTGTATATGCTGAACGTATGATGTTAGAAGAGGGCTATGGCAACTTTGAACCTGAAATGTGGTTGATGTATTACAAGTGGAATTTACGGGTTATTTGTAACACCATTTTAGATTACAGTATTCAAGTCAACGGTATGGGTGAGCAAGAAGTGATTGACTTACTTGAGAATGAAGCATTCCAACAACGCGCCGAAGCGGAAGGGAAGTGGCGTCGAGCAACCTTAAGTCAAGTTCAATTAACCAGCTATTACGCTGGTTACCGCGAAATTTATGATTTCCGAGAACAACTTAAAGCTAAACAAGGTGAGAGCTTTGATTTGAAACAGTTCCATGAACAGTTTTTAAGTTACGGTAGCGCCCCTGTTAAATTCATTAAACAGCTAATGCTGGATAAATAAACGGGTTTAATTTAGTTAATAGTGTGATCTATACCTCAAGGCCTGAAGATATCAGGCCTTTTTGTATGTAAAAAGGGCTAAAGGTTACCTTTTATGTAGTGTTGATTAAATCGCTATGATAATCTTAATGGTAATCGTTATCATTAAGTAAGTAATCATGAAGAATATCTTATTCATTGAACATTCCCAATCCGATAAAACTGATATTGCACAACAACTGAGCGAGCAGGGTTACAGTGTCCATCAGGTTAATAATGCCTTTGATGCTCTAATCAACATGGAAACTATGGAGCTCGAAGCGATTTTATTGGATTTTTCAGTGCCTAAAATGGATTCATTTTGGTTGTTAATAGCAAGACAAACCCGAACACCTATTATTGTACTGGCGGACAGTAATAGCGACATTGAGCGCATCAATGCGTTAGAGTTGGGTGCCGATGATTATTTAGCAAAACCACTTAATATCCGTGAACTTCAACTACGACTTAATGTGCTCCATCGACGGGAGCAACCTCAAATTAATAATAAGAATATTGATCATATTCGTTTTGATGATACTTGCTACACCATTAGCTTTGCTGGAAAGTCATTAGTTCTGACCCAGACTGAATACCGCTTGTTTGTATATTTATATGAACGTAAGGGTGAGGTGGTGACCAAAGAAGAATTACAGCAACGGGTATTACACAAAGAGTTGGGAAGATTTGACCGTAACTTAGACATGCATATCAGTAATACACGCCGTAAATTAGTTAAACGTAATTTACCCCGTGAATTGATCAACACTGTACGCGGTCAAGGTTACAGCTTTAGTTTTTAAAGGTTCACACTAATTGCCGCATTTGATAAACTACAGCGCATAAAATAAGGCTTATACCAATCGTTAATAAGCCAAAAATAAGTGCAAGCACATTAAAGGATAATCTAATGCGGATTACAGCAAACTTTGACGGCGGCAACATTGACGTCATCAACCTTGATAAACATGATGATATACAACTTGCAATTCGACCTGATTTTGGTGGCGAATTTTATCAATGGTTCAATTTTCGTTTAGAAGGGGAAGTCGGTCAGACTTACACCCTTAATATCCTCAATGCAGGTAGCGCATCTTATCCAACAGGTTGGGAAGATTATCAAGCCGTTGCCAGTTATGATCGTCAAACATGGTTCAGATTGCCAACTCAATATGCCGACGGCAAGTTAACCATTCAAGCTGAACTTGATTGCGAAGCTATTCAAATTGCTTACTTTGCACCGTACAGTTACGAACGCCATTTAGATTTGATCAGCGAAGTGCAATTGCACCCAGCAGTAAGTCTTGAGCATCTTGGTTTAACCCTCGATGGTCGCGACATGACCTTACTTAAAATTGGTGATGCTAATCCAGATAAAAAAAATATTTGGATAACTGCGCGTCAACACCCTGGCGAAACCATGGCGGAATGGTTAGTCGAAGGCTTGCTAAATCAATTACTCGATAGTGATTGCCCAACATCTAAAGCCTTATTAGACAAAGCCAATTTCTATATTGTGCCTAACATGAATCCAGATGGCAGCGCACGCGGTCACTTACGTACTAATGCTGTAGGTACCAATTTAAATCGTGAATGGCAAACGCCTAGCTTAGAAAAAAGCCCTGAAGTGTTTTATGTCGTTAATAAAATGCAACAAACAGGTGTTGATTTATTTTATGATGTCCATGGTGATGAAGGTTTGCCTTATGTATTCCTTGCGGGTTGTGAAGGCGTACCAAACTACAACGATAAAATGGCTGAATTACAGCAACAATTCCTCAGCGCTTTGACTATTGCCAGTGCAGATTTTCAAACTGAGTTTGGTTATGATAAAGATGAACCTGGTAAAGCTAACTTAACCGTAGGTTCTAACTGGGTAGCCAATACGTTTAGCTGTTTATCAAATACACTAGAGATGCCATTTAAAGACAATGCCAATTTAGCTGATCCATTTGTGGGTTGGTCTCCAGAGCGTTGTGTGTATTTAGGCGAAGCATCTTTAGTAGCAATGTTAGCTGTGGTTGATAACTTATAGTCACGACAGTAAATGTTATTTTGATAAAAATGATAAGTAGGTAGAGTAGATTATGGCCTTAGTTGCATGCCCTAAATGTCAAAAGCGAATTTCAAGTTTGGCGAAACAATGTCCACATTGCAAAGTAGACTTGAGTGGTAATACTGAATCTATCACTATTATTAGCCACATTGAGTGTTCAAATAGCTTAATGAATCAAAGTTTTCTTTTTCTGACGTTATTTATCGCGGGTGTTGTGGTTTGGTTTTGGGGCGGTGAGCCTGCACAGGGGCTAAAGTCTTACTTTGCGATTGCAATGTTTGTTATTGGCTTTGTGGGTTATCTTGTGACTCGCATCAGAATAGTATTACATAAACGGAAATCAGTATGAACGATATCAACAAAGTCATTGATGAAATGAATGAAGATATTTACCTGCGCTTGTTGTCTGCTACCGAATTAGGTAAATGGGATGATGGAACGGCTTTAACTGAACAACAACGTGAGTCAACCTTACAAGTTGTGATGTTATATCAAGCACGTAAACTTCATCAAACAGACCATTTTACTATTGCTGCTGATGGTCATATAAATGAATTATCAAAAACAGAGTTAAAAAAACAGTTTAAAGGTGATTCTATTGCCGAGTTTAAAGAAGCTGATTTATAACCTCGTTCTGTAGACGGATAAAGAGATCAAAAAGGCGAGCTAATTAGCTCGCATTTTTATGTTTAGTGATTACATTGTTAGCGTATGGCACCGTTAGGGCATACCAACCTTAACTAATCAATAGTCAGTTCACCAACAAGGTTTTCTTGCATGCGTTGTTTTATTTGCGCTGGGGTTAATCCAATAGACAATAAATAATGCAATTTAGCTAATGCTGCCTCAATGGTCATATCCGCACCGCTAATCACCCCAGCTTGCGCTAAGGCGTTACCCGTTGCATAGCCGCCCATATTAACCTTTCCTTGGAAACATTGAGTTAGATTAACTAATATAATGCCACGTTCATCTGCTTGCTTCAGCGTATCAAGTAACTTCTTATCTTGCGGGGCATTACCCACACCAAAGGTCAATAAAATAAGAGCCTTAACAGGTTGTTGTAAAATATTATTAAAAATATCAGTGGAGATCCCTGGATAAAGTGTCACCACACCAACAGGTTGTGGACTAATGGTCACCACTTCCAAAGGTTTGCCTGTCGGCTTAGTAATTTTCCCGGCTTTAAGATTAATTTTAATGCCTGCCTCGAGCAACATAGGAAAATTAGGTGATGCAAAAGCATCAAAGCCATCAGCATGAGCCTTAGTCGAACGATTACCACGAAACAGCTTGTTATTAAAAAATAAACAGACTTCTGCCACGGGGTAGTTTGCCGCAATATAGAGCGAATTGAGTAAATTAGTCTGTCCGTCTGAACGTAATTGAGCAAGCGGAATTTGTGAGCCAGTGACAATGACAGGTTTTGATAAACCTTGCAGCATAAATGACAATGCAGATGCGGTATAAGCCATGGTATCTGTGCCATGTAAAATAACGAACCCATCATACTTTTCATAATTGGCTTGGATATCATTTGCAATCATTTGCCAATCGGTCGGTGCCATATTGGAGGAGTCAATTAACGGGCTGTATTCATGTATAACGAACTCAGGCATTTCGGTATGGTAAAACTCAGGCATTGACTGTACACAATCTGTCAAGAACCCAGATACTGGCACAAAACCATTTGCGGTTTTTTGCATCCCGATGGTACCGCCAGTATAGGCTACGTAAATTGAACGCTTTGTCATGTATTTAGGCTCTTATTGAATCGCTATTGCAGATTGTGCAAATTATACGAGTTTATTTATCGATTCCCAATAAAAAAGCCTGCTTAGCAGGCTTTTTTTGAATAATCTTTATATGTCTATTATATCATTGATTAATAATTACAATTTTCACAATACATATAGACATGATTTGGGTCATCAAACATTGAAAGTGTTTCAAATGCACCTGCCCATTGCTTAACAAGCTGTTCTACTACACTGGTTTGACGAACACTGTCAGGGACATAAGCCGCTGTCGCGCCCATGATTTGCTGGATAAGTTGCTGCTCAGCGCTGAGTTCTTGTTCAATCACTTTTACGTCAAACTTATCCATTTTTGCTAAATCAGCCGCTTTGGCTAATGCAGTGTCCATGTCGCCTAACTCATCAACTAGGCCCAATGATAATGCACGTTTACCGGTCCATACACGACCTTGAGCAATATTATCGACCTGTTCTAGTGTCATATGACGTTCTTTAGCAACCAGCGAAATAAACTCATGATAACCACGCTCAATATGACGTTGTATTACTGCAGATACTTGGGGGTTTAATTCACGTGTAGGTGATAATCCTGCCCAATCAGAGGTAGCAACACCATCAGAAGTGATACCAAAATGATTAAGTGCTTGATCGAATGTAGCAAACATCCCAAAAATACCGATTGAACCAGTAAGGGTAGTCGGCGTAGCCACAATATAATCGGCACTGGCAGATATCCAATACCCACCAGATGCAGCCAGACTACCCATGCTAACCACTACAGGTTTACCAGCATTTTTAAGTGCTAATACTTCTTGGCGGATTTGCTCTGATGCAAAAGCACTACCACCAGGGCTATCAACCCGTAACACTACCGCTTTCACTTTGTCATCAAAGCGTGCTTTCATAAGTAGTGCAGAAGTACTTTCACCACCAATTTGTCCCGCAGGTTGTTTACCATTAAGAATCGTACCTTTAGCAACAATAACGGCTACAGAGTCTTTCTCAACAAAGTGAGGCATGGGGGCTGTTAGCGCACGGTAATCATTAAAGCTAATTTGCTTAAAGTTTTTACCTTCTTTATCACTGCCAACCCGCTCAATCATTGCGAGTCGAAAAGCGTCAGCTGAAACTAATTCGTCAACCCACTTGAGGTTTATTGCCATCTTAGCAGCATCACCTTCGGCTTTATCGAGCTGAACGAGAAACTCATCTGGGCTTAGTACTAATTGATCTGGTGCTATTTGACGGTTACTGGCAACAATAGTTGAATAGCTTTGCCAGATATCATTTAACAATACTTTACTGGCTTCTTTATCTGCATCAGACATATCGTCACGGATAAAGGGCTCTACCGCAGACTTAAAGGTACCTACTCGAAATACGTGTGTGGTGATTTTAAGCTTTTCGAGTGCGGCTTTGTAATATAAGCGGTAACGACTTAAGCCATCAATTGAAACCATACCCTGATTATTAAGGTAGATTTTGTCAGCAAAGCTAGCTAAAAAGTATTGATTTTGATCGTAGCCATTGGCCATCGCAATCACTGATTTGTTGGCTGCTTTAAACTGATTTAACGCTTCACCAATGGCGGTCATCTTACTAATACCGGCATTTTGCAAATTGGCTAAATCTAATACGATGCTACTGATACGGACATCTTCAGTCGCATTATTGATGGTATAAAGTAGATCGGATAAAAGGATTTCGCCTTCAGGATCATTAGCTTGTCCTTGACTAAGGGCCATTTCTATCGGGTCGACGTAATGTTTCTGATCGACAATACTGCCAGACAAGTTTAATACTAAGGCAGATTGATCTTCGACGACAACGTCTTCTTCACTATTGAGTAACGCAACTGCAATAACGGCCAACAAACCAAAAAAAATAATATTAATGATGAATTTACGGATACCGTTTACTGTATTCCATAACAGTAAAAACATCCTTTTTAAAAACGAGGGTTTAGCGGACATTTGCCACTCCTTTAACATTCTAATGTAGACATCCTAACTGAAAATCAATGTAAATGTGAAACTCAATTGTAACGGTTTTTGACCAGCAATCGTTTAATTGATTGAGCAAAATTTATTGTCGATGTATGCTGGTTTAAATCACTTGTTTAAAAAGGATGTTTGAATGTCGTTTCCACACTTATTAGAACCTTTAGATCTCGGCTTTACACAGCTTAAAAATCGCGTGTTGATGGGCTCGATGCACACGGGATTAGAAGAAGAAAAAGGCGGATTTGAGAAACTGGCAGCGTTCTATAAAGAACGTGCTCAAGGTGGTGTAGGCTTAATCGTCACCGGTGGTATTGCACCCAATTTACGTGGACGCTTAGCGCCACATGCTTGTCAATTGAGTTTTTCTTGGCAAGTCGGTAAACATAAAATAGTGACAGATGCCGTACATGAGGCGGGTGGTAAGATTTGCATGCAAATTTTACATGCGGGTCGTTATAGCTATCATCCTTTCAGTTTAGCCCCGAGTAAAATAAAATCACCAATTACCCCTTTTACACCATCTGCGATGTCTGCGCGACAAGTGCGTTCTACCGTTAAAGACTATGCTACTAGCGCGGCATTGGCCAAAAAAGCCGGTTATGACGGTGTTGAAGTGATGGGATCAGAAGGCTATCTAATCAATCAATTTATCAGTTCTCGTACCAATAAACGCAGTGACGAATGGGGCGGAAGCTATGAAAATAGAATTAAGTTCCCAATTGATATCGTCAATGCTATTCGGGCCAAAATAGGCAAAGAGTTTATTATTGTGTTTCGTTTGTCGATGCTCGACTTAGTTGATAATGGTTCAACTTGGGATGAAGTTGTAGAGTTGGCGAAATTGCTAGAACAAGCCGGTGTCAGCATTATAAATACCGGTATTGGTTGGCATGAAGCACGTGTACCGACGATTTCAACGAGTGTGCCACGTGGGGCATTTTCATGGGTGACTGAAAAACTTAAAGCTGAAGTTACGGTTCCGTTGATAGCAACAAATCGAATTAACACCCCTGAAATAGGTGAGAAGATTATCGCATCTGGTCAAGCCGATATGGTATCAATGGCGAGACCATTTTTAGCCGACGCAGAATTTGTGAATAAAGCTGCTGCTAATACGCCAGAATTAATTAATACGTGTATTGGCTGTAACCAAGCCTGTTTGGACCATACCTTTTCAATGAAGCGAGCGACTTGTTTAGTCAACCCTCGCGCGTGTTATGAAACTGAAATTAATTTTACCCCTACCAGCCATAAAAAACGAATTGCGGTAATGGGTGCTGGTCCTGCTGGGATGGCGTTTTCTGTTTATGCTGCGACGCGTGGTCATGAAGTGGTACTTTTTGAAGCCAAGTCTGAAGTCGGTGGCCAGTTTAATTTAGCACGTAAAATCCCAGGGAAAGAAGAGTTTAACGAAACCATTCGTTATTTCATCAATCAAATTAAACTGCATAAAGTTGATCTTCGCCTAAACACCAAACTTGATGCGGCAGTATTAGCGAATGAAAAATTTGATGAAATTGTGATTGCTTCTGGGGTGATACCTCGAGGAATAGATTTGCCAGGTTTTGATAATCCTAAAGTAGTTGATTACCAGCAAGTATTAACGGGACAAGTTGAAATTGGCCACAATGTAGCCTTGATTGGTGCAGGCGGCATTGGTTTTGATATTGCTCACTTCTTATGCGAGCGCGAATCAAATACATTACGACCAGACAAGTGGTTGGAACAATGGGGTATTGATAAAACGTATCAGCACGCAGGTGGTTTAACCGACGAACCGGAACATCAACCAGGCCGAGATGTGTATTTATTGCAACGCAAGACCACTAAAATGGGTAAGGGGCTGGGTAAAACAACCGGTTGGATCCATCGTAGTGTGTTAAAGCAACATGATGTACATATGAAAACGGGTGTTAGCTACGAAAAGTTTGATGAGCAAGGGCTACACATTAAAGTGGGTGATCAAACTGAAGTGCTTGATGTCGATAATGTGGTGTTGTGTGCCGGACAGGTGTCAAATCGCACGTTAGTTGATGAAATGAAAGCGAGTGGAATACCTGTCCATTTAATTGGTGGGGTAGATGTGGCTGCTGAATTAGATGCTAAACGCGCTATTCGTCAAGGTGCAGAGCTCGCGATGAGTATCTAGTTTCTCGCAAATGCTAGCGTTTAGCTGTCTTCATTGAAGTGATGTACGCACCTTGTATAAAAAAGCCTTCTGTAAAAAAGAAGGCTTTTTGTTGCGTTAACGAAACCCAATAACGGTTAGTTTCTGACTTATCATCGATGGGTTTGTTGTGGATAATACGTTTTAGTGTTTAAGGCTTTAATGCTAATACTGCATCAATGTCTGCCGCACTGTGACGTTCTGGTAACATTTCCCATGGTTCGCCCCATGTTGTATTCACTATTCTGCCACGTTGTACTGCTGGACGGATTAATATCTGATTGGCCCAGCGCACGACATTTTTGTAGCTTGCAACATCGAGAAATTCGGCGGCGCTATACAACTTACCTAATACTAAGTTGCCGTACCAAGGCCATATTGCCATATCCGCAATGGTATATTCCTCGCCAGAAACAAAGGTATTTTTTGCCAGTTGTTTATCCAATACATCTAATTGGCGTTTAACTTCCATCGCAAAACGGTTAATAGGATATTCTTGTTTTTCATCAGCATAGGCGTAAAAATGACCAAAGCCACCTCCTAGGAAAGGGGCAGAGCCTTGCGCCCAGAATAACCAATTAAATGTTTGGGTTCTTGCTTTCCCGTCTTTAGGTAGAAACTGGTCGAATTTCTCTGCGAGATGAACCAGAATGGATGCAGATTCAAATACGTTAACATCTTCATCAGCTGATTTATCTAATAGGGCAGGAATTTTTGAGTTTGGATTTATATCAACAAACCCAGACGAAAATTGGTCAGATTCACCGATGTTAATGATATGAGCATCGTACTCCGCCTGTTTAATCCCTAAAGCAAGTAGCTCTTCTAAAAGAATCGTTACTTTTTGCCCGTTAGGTGTGCCAAGAGAATAAAGTTGTAAAGAATGTTGACCTACAGGTAGTACTTTCTCGAATCTAGCACCAGACTCTGGGCTATTGATGTTTGCCCATTTGTTACCACCATTAGTATTATTAGTCCAAACTTTAGGTGGGGTATATTGGTTACTCATAAAATCTCCTCGTGATAACCCGTTTACAGGTTAACCATACAAATTTAAAATACGCTTAACTGAATAAGGTTAGTGTAACGTGTTTGAATTGGTTGCATTAGCATCAACTCGTATGAGTTATGCTTTTGTCTCTTTAATGTCGTTGTTCATTTTTATTCTATGACGGCTAACTGTTCACTTAATTCGATTAAATTGGTGACAGTTAAATCAGGCTCCATTCCCCAGGGATCAAATACTTTTTTACTGTCCCGTTGAATCCAAGCCGTGTTAAGTCCTGCCGCTTTTGCACCAATAACATCCCATGGATTACTCGATACCATCCAACAATGTTGTGGTTCAGATTGAGTGCGAGTCATTAAATGATGGTAAACGGCAGGGTTAGGTTTATAAGTCTTGAGATCGTCAACACTGATGACATTATCCAAAAGAGGTAATACTCCAGCATTAGCCATTAATGTGCGAACAGCAATTTCTGGACCATTTGAAAATGCAGCAAGGGTATGACCTTTGTCACGTAGAAGAGCTAGCCCAGGAATAACATCTTCAAAGGCTGCCAGCTGACTAAATTTAGCCAGTAAATCTTGTTGTTCGCTGTTTGACAATGTGACATTGAAAACGGATAAGCAATATTGTAGAGCTTGTTGAGTACAGACAGTGAAATCTTCATATTTCTGCATTAAACCACGACGAAATGCATATTCAACTTTCTTATCATGCCAGAGCTGACTAAATTCTTGCGCTTTGTCGCCGATTAACACTTGCAGATGTTGACCCATGTCCACTGGGTCCACTAATGTGCCATAAACATCAAACCCTATCATTTTGTGCATGTTGTTTGCTCCATTCGTGTTTCGATCCTAGTGTTAAGATTAAGACTCAGTGTAATTAATTATTATTTGTTGAGGATATTCACTTCTCTGGCGAGTTATCGGGGTAACAATATTCTGTATTTGTTAGACTATAAACTAACAATATCATTCGTTCAACCACTATTTTGAGCGATCGTTCTAAAATGTTTTGTATATAAGTCAGATTGTGTTAACGAATGTTATCGGTGTGAGATAGATACCTTTGAATTTGTGTTAATTCATTGTATTATAATAATTAAAATTATTATAGGTGATGTAAAATGGAATGTCCTTGTTGTCAGGGTATCTTTGCTCGTAAAGCACTAAAACAAGTGCGCAAAGGCAAAAGTGGTGTTGAAACACAATGCCCTAAATGTCAGCAGTGGCTGATGTTTGAACCTAAAATGATGATGACCAAAAACGTTGGTTTACTTATTTTATTGGTTTTCAGTGTGGCTAACTTCTTTATCGACAACAGTGATTATCGCCTAATATGTTCATTTTTAGGTTTTGCTGGTGCTTGTGTGGCTTTTTATGGGGTATTTAAAGGTAAGCTAATCGCGGCAGAGTGTTGATTTAAAATGTAAACCGTTTATAAAAGAGAGGTCATAAATTTAGACCTCTCTAAAGCGATATTGATTATTTAGAGTATCTCATCATTTCGTGATGAGATTGAAATTCTTTAGCATCAATAACATTATTATGATCTGAATCGATACGCTCAAACATTTCATGACAATGCGATGAGTTTTTTAACATGCGACCTTCAGATTCACGCAACTCTTGTCTTGCATTTTGAAAGTGTTCAAACTCCTCTTCAGATAGCAATTTGTCTTGATTAGTATCAATATCGGAAAATACAGGCATTTGAGACATTCCCATACTACCATTTTCATTTTCAGTAGCATTAGCTGACATAGAAATAGTGAGAAAAACTAGTAATGCAGATAAAACATAACCATTCATAATATCCTCCTTGTAATCTTTTCAATTTAATTATACACCCTCTTAACCATGTAAAATACAAGGTTATATAGTGCACAACAAATTGACGACACTACCTTATAACCCTTTATTTATTACTATGAGGAAAATAACTGATTTACATTTAGGCTCTAGCAGTTGGTCTTTCATGGATGTTATTTTTTAATATCAATGGTTTGGTGTTTTTGTTAAGTGGCGTAAGTGTTAAAAATCAAGTCTGTAATTAGGTAAATAACTCGTCAAAAAGAGTAGTGTCCTGTTAGCTGAATCATTCGGGCTGTGTTTGTAGCATCTTACTACTGTGTTATCGATTACTGATGTTTAATACTATTTGTTATTCGCTCTGCCTTGTTTAAATTGCTTTAAACATCAATAAAATTCATTGTCAACGATCAACCAGCCTTCGTTGTCAGTGATGAAATTTTATCTTCGCTCAGAGTCGGATTAAGCCTATGCTGTATAAATGTTGGTCCGCCAGCCTGTTATTTTGGCCAACTGCTGTTTAATTAGAAGAGTTCCATACTTTTGCTTCGGAGTTGACTTGGGGTAGGGGCGATAAAATAGGGAGACATAATACCGGAAAAATCGTTCGATAATTTGTCCGTAAGTCTCCCTAGGTCTTCACATGAGTGAATAAACGATTGATTTAATACTCGTCGTTGTTTGCATCACTTATGCGCTCGCGTCTTTCTTGGGCTTCTTCAAATGCTGCGTTAATTTCTTCTAATACAGAATCGACATCAGCTGCCGTGGTGTCTTCTTCAAACAAGCCAGTTAATTCTGTTTCCGGTGTTAATTCACCTTGTTCATACAAGGCCCACATTTCTTTAGCATACTTCATAGTGGCTAATTCTGGGGCAAATTGTGAATAATAGTCAGTCATATTATTAACATCACGAAATAACATGGCTTTTGCATTATTGTTTGCTGATGCGTCAACTGCTTGGGGCAGATCAATAATCACCGGTCCATTTTGGTCAACGAGTACGTTAAACTCAGATAGATCACCATGAACAATACCTGCACATAGCATACGGACAACATAACCCATCATGATGTAATGCTGGATTTTTGCTTGCTCGGCACTCATCTCTGTAACGTCATTTAACCGAGGAGCGACATCACCATGAAAATTGGTGATCAACTCCATCAATAACACCCCATCAAAGCAACCATAAGGCACTGGTACTCTAATTTTGGCAGCGGCGCATTTGTATAATGCGTCGACCTCGGCATGTTGCCAGGCTTTCTCTTGTTCTTCTCGACCGTATTTCGAGCCCTTTTCCATGGCTCGTCCACGACGACTATTTTTGGTTTTTCGACCTTCTTGATATTGTGCTGCTTTTTTAAAGCTGCGTTTAGTGGCTTCCTTATACACTTTGGCGCAGCGGATCTCATTGCCACATCTGATCATATAGACGGTAGCTTCTTTGCCACTCATGAGTTGGCTTATCACTTCATCGACGAGACCATCGTCAACCAGTGGTTGTAATCGTATAGGCGTTTTCATTGCGTCGTTATACCTTACTTGCGCGCTGGATGATATATCTAAGGAAATAATTTTCACTTGCTAGGGTCTGTTGAACTTTTCCGGTTAAATTTTGTTCGAGATAAAAGCGTTTTAATTGAGGCGAGAGGATTGCTGCCTAGTAATCTAAGCATAATTATCTCAACAAAGAGTAAAACGCTTTTAGCCGAACCCTTCGGGCAGCGTTTGTTGGCCATTTCTACAGCGTTATCGGCTTTTTATGTAGAATAACTACAACACAAAGCCTCTGCCTTATAGCTCATGTTTAAGTAAGGACCAACAATTCGCTGCCAAACCAACCTTGAAAGATCCACAGCCCTTAAACAACACAGATTAAATAAGTCTGATTTGTCGTGCATTATTGATTCAATACGCTCTATTAATACATTTTTGTTTGATGATTTAAATCATTGTACCCATTCAGTTAAACATAGTCGAAATTGACCTTATTTTCGAGTCACACAGAGGGAGACTATGTTGAGTAATTGTCAATTTAAAGAATGAAATGTGGTATATTGCGCTTCGATTTCACCATTGAAGCAATACCAATGACGTTAATCTGGTTGTTGTGGTCTGTATATTAGGGCTAACGCTAACCGAATGGGTAATCGCTAAAATTGATATCTAGCAATGCTGTGGTTCAGTAACAATTAAGCTTTTCTTCAGTCAACGTTAAGTTATTGGCAGGATAATAATTGTGAATAATTGTGAATAATTGTGAATTATTGTGATTTGATACAATTGTTTGTAACAAAGACATCATCACATTACGCGGCCATTTAGTAGTACAAATATTTTGCATTTTTGTCGTTATGCGAAACAATTTAAACATGTTAATAGAGTTTTTATGAAACGGACCTTACTTCTCGCACTATTTATTTTTTCTAATGCAGCCACTGCTGTTGAACCCTTATTTGAAACACCGCAAGACATGGAACCCACTTGGATTGATGACATCCTGTCGGTGTTTGGTGCAGATGGCGAGTTTGATGATACCAAAGCGATTGATATGAGCTATTTGCCGACAGCTTATTACACCCCGGAAAAAAAGTTTGGTGTCGGGTTATTAATGGTGGGCTTGTATAAAACCGATAATGCATCGAGTGAAGAACAACCATCATCATTAGTATTGAATTCATTTGTATCTATGAATCAATCCTATGGTGTTCAAATTGAAAATATGACGTTTTTAAACCAAGGAAAACAGCGATTATTACTTGATTTAGAGCTGCACAATGAAGCTGCTGTTTATTATGGTGTTGGGATTGATGAAGGAGATCAAGACCTTAATCATCATGAATTCGATGAACAACTGTATAGTTTTAAACCTCGCTGGATGACCGAGATTGCCAGTCACTATTTTATTGGTGTTGGAGCTGACTTTATTTACACCAGCGCCGATAGTTTAGAGCTGGTTTCTACTGGGTTGTCAGTGGATTCAAGTGATATTTTACCGAATAATTTTAGCTCTGGTGTGGTTGTTTCTAGTATTTATGATTCAAGGGATTACCGTTTAAATGCGACCAAAGGGTGGTTATTTCAGGTCGATGCCGGTTTATATCAAAATGATCAATATGATTCGTTTTCTACCTATAACATCGAGTTAGCCAACTATATTGACTTAAGTTCAATGCCGGGATTGATCGCTTGGCAAGTTCAAGGCCATCTTACCAGTGGTGACGTACCTTGGAGCTTGTTACCTGACCTTGGTGGATCCGATGCGATGCGTGGTTACATTAGAGGTCGTTATCGAGATGAACAAATGATGATGGGCCAAGTTGAATACCGATTACCGATATTTCAACGTTATGGCATGGTATTTTGGGGTGCTGTTGGCAGTGTAGCGCCTAAAGTGAGCGAGCTAACCGACACCTTATTAACGGCTTACGGTACTGGATTTCGCTTTAACATTAAAGACAATATTAATTTACGTCTTGATGTTGGGGTGGGAGAAAATGAAACTAATTTCTATTTAAATGTGAATGAAGTTTTTTAAGACAATGTTATTGTAAATGACACTATGTTTGATGATGCTTTTTAAGGTCACTATTTGTAGATGACAATTTTCAAAGTAACAATTTCCAAGGAAACAATCGATAGTGAAATGCCAATTCCGATGATGACATTAATGATGCGAATAAAGCGTATGCTGACAAGCTATCCTAATATTAGGGTATCTACCGCGGCTTGTGTGGTGGGCACCAGAGTATTGATGATATTTGGCCTTTCATGTGGTTTGCTGCAAAGCAGCAGTGTATTAGCGGGTGAAAACCAAGATAAATGTCTAAAGACCTTTAATTATTCTATTTATCTTAGTGGGCTGCATACAGGTAAAATGACTCGTATTGAGAAATGGCAAGGTAAGTCAGCCATCATCACTTCAAAAAGTGAAGCCAGTATTTTGGGTATTGGCACTCAGTATCGACAGCGAAGCGAAGTATCATGGTCAAATATCACTAATGAATGGCTGACCGATAACTTTCATCAACAGGTTAGCGGTTTTCGCTCTCGAGACATGCAAGTCACCGTGGCGAATAATGGTCTTGAATCTCAGGTTGATCTTGATGGCGATATCACGGCTTATCAATCAAAAACGATTCCTTTAAGAGATGTTGATACCTTAGCGATTCAAATACGTGAATACCTTATTCGCGGAAGACAACAATTTGCTTTAGTAAGGCAGGCCTCTGATGCGCTTGAGCCTTATCAATACTATGTTAAAAGTGCAGTAACAGCGACTATACCCCCTTGGGGTGAAATGCAATTGATACCCGTTGAGCAAACGGGAGCAGATGAGGTAACCTATTTTTTTGCGCCAAGCATGAATTTTCAACTTGTAAAAGCCCATTATCATGGTTTCATTCTCCAAGGCCTTATTGAGCTTGATAGCTATGTGTCATCCTGTGATATCTTCACAAAGAGTTCCCCATTAGGTTAACCTAGCTACCTTTAACCGTGATTTACTTGAAGCCAGTGGCAATAGCCTAATCGCTAACGTTTACTGCGCTATTGAACCGACTTAAACCAATATCTATCGTCTATCATAGATGATTTTAAATGGTTGACCTGGCTTCCTGATGGCTTGGATATCAGTATAATTGACATCTGATATGTCAATTGGAGTGAGCATGGCCAAGGTGATCAATAAAGCCATTTTTAGCAGTAGAGTGTTCTCGATAAACCAAGTGACTTACCATACTTATCATCGGGTGATGAAACATATTGATCCCGTACAACAGGGTCGTTATTACAAGTTAAATTTTGTGTTGCGACAACCAAAAGTAGGTGGGGTGTTCAACTGTGAAAAATGCATAGTGAATTTATGGGGAGGGTGTATTTGTTTCGTCCTGATAAATATGAACACAGCGTGAGTAAGATTGAGTCAGGCAAACGTGTGCTATTAAGCTTGGCCTTAAATATTTAAACAAAAGCATTCACATTTCAGTATTCATATTTCAAAACGCATATCTCAATCTTAAAATGCCAATATCCAACGCTAAACATTCAAAAGAAGGCACTAGCAGTGACAGTTTAACCTTCGTGAGCCAGCTTGGTGTTGGTGTGAATTTGTTGAGTTAACGCCGTTGTCGGTTGTTCTGGGCTATTTGGTACAGTGTATTGGCGTTTAGTGACCACTTTAACGCCCTCAGAAGAGAGTTTGAGATTTAAATCGCCATTAGGCACACAACAACAGGGTAGACACTGGTCGGCTTTAAGTTCTGCAAGAGGCTCGCAAAAATAGTTTACTTCTCCAGATATGACTGTGGTTTTACAAGCACCGCAAAATCCATTACGACACTCTGAAAATACTTTTACTTTTTTCGATTCAAGCGCTTCTAATAAACTTGAATGTTGGCCGTCAAACAAAATAACCGGCTGTCCTTTCAAGCTTATAATAGGCGCTTTTTTGAAAAACTTTTTATAGGTCAAAATCTAAAAACTCATCGCCATCAACAGAAGAGTCAATTTGACCAACAAGATAAGATGACACTTCTACTTCTTGTGGGGCAACTTGCACAGCATCACTTTCTAACCAATTCTTCATCCACGGTAACGGGTTTGATTGATCTGGATACGGTTGTGGTAAATGTACCGACTTCATCCGTTGGTTCGTAATAAATTCAACATACTGACATAGAATTTGTTCATTTAAGCCTATCATTGAACCGTCTTTGAATAAGTATTTAGCCCATTCTTTTTCTTGCTCTGCTGCTTTGACGAATAAGTCATACGCTTCTTGTTTACACTCAGCAGCAATTTCGCCCATTTCTGGATCGTCTTTACCGCCTTGCATTAGGCTTAATATGTGTTGAGTACTGTTAAGGTGTAATGCTTCGTCACGGGCAATTAAACGAATAATTTTAGCGTTGCCTTCCATGACACGACGCTCTGCAAAGGCAAACGAACACGCAAAACTGACATAGAAACGAATAGCTTCTAAGGCGTTAACTGACATCATGCATAAATAGAGTGATTTTTTTAGGATACGTGAGTTAACCGTAATTGATTCACCATCGATAACGTGAGTACCTTCACCTAAGAGGTTATTAATCTGGGTGAGTTTAATCAGGTCATCATAATAAGCCGCAATATCACCAGCACGCTTTAATATTTCTTCATTCTGGACAATATCGTCAAATACGACAGAAGGGTCGTTAACAATATTACGAATGATATGAGTATATGAACGTGAGTGAATGGTTTCAGAAAACGACCATGTTTCAATCCACGTTTCTAATTCTGGCAGCGATACCAAAGGCAAAAATGCCACATTTGGTGAACGACCTTGGATAGAATCGAGTAAGGTTTGGTATTTAAGATTAGATAAGAAAATGTGTTTTTCGTGATCAGGTAAATCACCGAAATCAATTTTGTCACGGCTGACATCAACTTCTTCTGGACGCCAGAAAAACGATAATTGCTTTTCAATCAACTTTTCGAATACTTCATATTTTTGTTGATCGTAGCGAGCCACATTAACCGATTGACCGAAAAACATAGGTTCTTTGGTTGAATCGTTAGGTGTTTGACAAAATGTAGAGTAAGCCATTATTTAGGTGTCCTGATAACGCATTTTCCAAAAAGCGGGGAAGACCCCGCTAAATATTGATAAAGTGATGATTAGATCTTACACGCACCGCCACCGCAGCCATCGTCTTCTTCTTCGACAGCGATAATGTCATCAAACTGATCAGAGGCACCGTCGCGAGTATTATGATAATACAATGTTTTAATGCCCAGTTTGTATACGCTTAGTAAATCTTTGAGCAATGTCTGCATCGGCACTCGACCGCCTTCAAAACGGCTTGGGTCGTAATTAGTGTTAGCTGATATTGCTTGGTCAATAAACTTCTGCATTAAACCAACAAGTTGAATGTAACCATCATTATTAGGCATGTTCCAAAGTAATTCGTACTTGTCTTTAAGTACATCAAAGTCTGGTACTACTTGTTTTAGTTGACCGTCTTTACTAGCTTTTACGCTGATTAAACCACGTGGAGGCTCAATACCATTAGTCGCGTTTGATATTTGCGATGAAGTTTCAGACGGCATTAATGCAGAAAGCGTTGAGTTACGCAAACCGTATTGTTTAATATCGCTACGTAAACTTTCCCAATCCATGTGCAATGGTTCGTCACAAATTTTGTCTAAATCGCGCTTGTAGGTGTCGATGGGTAAAATACCCTTTGAGTACGTTGTCTCGTGGAATAACGGACATGCGCCTTGCTCTTTTGCCAAGTTCATTGACGCTTTAAGCAAATAGAACTGAATCGCTTCAAAGGTTTTGTGGGTTAAGTTATTAGCTGAACCGTCTGAGTACTTTTTACCATTCTTGGCTAAGTAATTAGCAAAGTTAATGACACCAATACCGAGGGTACGACGATTCATTGAACTCGTTTGCGCTGCTTTAATTGGGTAATCTTGGTAATCAAGTAAGTTATCTAATGCACGTACGGCTAAATCAGCTAACGGCTCAAGCTCAGATAAATCTTGGATTGCACCTAAGTTAAGTGCTGACAAGGTACATAACGCAATTTCACCGTCTGGATCATTGATGTTATTCAGTGGCTTAGTCGGCAAGGCAATTTCTAAACACAAGTTAGATTGCTTAATTGGTGCCACTTTTGAATCGAATGGACTGTGGGTATTACAATGATCTACGTTTTGAATATAAATACGGCCAGTAGAAGCACGCTCTTGCATCATCAATGAAAACAGTTCAACGGCTTTAATTTGTTTTTTACGGACACTGCTGTCTTGCTCATACTGAAGATATAAACGTTCAAATTCGACTTGATCTTCAAAGAATGCATCGTAAAGGCCAGGCACGTCTGATGGACTGAATAGGCTAATGTATTCACCTTTAATCAAACGTTGGTACATTAATTTGTTTAACTGCACACCGTAGTCAAGATGACGTACACGGTTATCGTCAACACCACGGTTGTTTTTCAATACAAGTAGCGATTCAACTTCTAAATGCCATAAAGGATAGAAAAGTGTAGCTGCACCACCACGTACGCCGCCTTGAGAGCAAGACTTAACCGCAGTTTGGAAATATTTATAAAAGGGTAAACAACCTGTGTGGAATGCTTCGCCGCCACGAATAGGGCTGCCTAAGGCACGAATACGACCAGCATTAATACCAATACCTGCGCGTTGGCTCACGTATTTAACGATAGAAGATGCGGTTGCATTGATTGAATCTAAGCTGTCATCACACTCAATTAATACACATGAACTGAACTGACGGGTAGGTGTACGTACGCCTGCCATAATTGGCGTAGGCAGAGAAATCTTAAATAAAGATGTCGCATCGTAGAAATCTTTAATGTATTTCAGACGGATTTCTTTCGGATATCGAGCAAACAAACATGCTGCTACCAAAATGTACAAAAACTGTGCGCTTTCATATATTTCATGAGACACACGATTTTGTACTAGGTATTTACCTTCAAGTTGCTTTACTGCTGCATACGAGAAGTTCATGTCACGCCAGTGATCAATATAGGTATCAAGAATGTCTAGTTCTTCGCGGCTGTAGTCAGCCAATATATGCTTGTCATATTTACCAATATCAACCAACTTGGTGACATGATCATATAACTTAGGCGGTTCAAATTGACCAAAGGCTCTTTTACGTAAATGGAATACCGCTAAACGGGCTGCCAAAAATTGGTAATCAGGTGATTCTGGGGAGATCAAATCAGCCGCTGCTTTAATGATGGTTTCATGAATGGCTTCAGTCGGAATGCCGTCAAAAAACTGCAGGTGAGATCGAAGTTCTACTTCAGATACTGAGACGTTTTTTAATCCCTTGGCTGCCCAAGTGATCACGCGATGAATTTTATCTAAATCGATCGGTTCACGTTCGCCACTGCGTTTAGTGACTGTCATATTGCTATTCATTGAAGAGAGGCCTTGGTTCTATATCAAAACATGTGATCTGTTGTTGGATGCCGTGCTGCTGGATTCGATCCGAATCAGTTACAAAACAATTCCATGTTAAAACAATCAAGCTTAATGTATTCACAACATAGTATAAATACCAATACATTTAGTTAGCATCTACGTTCTTTATAATGTAAAGGCGTAGTGTTTTGATTGTCAGCCACACACAAGATATGGTGCTATTTAAAATCTTAGATACAAGATAATGAGGTTTGAGCCTTTTTGCAAGCCACAATTTCATTAACTTGTTGTGGATAACTTGAGGATAAACCGCAGGGTTAGTGACGGCTAACCCTAGAGCCCAAATTTATAACGAGTTTTTGATAAGTGATATTTTTTCAACCGTTAAATGAGAAAAATTCGATCGCTACAATAAACAGCGATCAATAAATTATGCTCATTTTTATATTGATCTTTTACCACTTTTGATCGTCAAGTGATCGTGATCATAATCAATAATTGGTGATTCACCATAAAGACTCATTTGTTGATATCCCATCACTGAATGTCATTATTCTGCAAAAAATTGTTTTAACGATGCACCGTGTTTAAATTGACATCTTGATGGCCATAAATCGGGCGTATCATGGGGTGATAAATATCCCCAAAGCGCGACACCTCCAAGCATATTAGCATTATGTGCAGCGACTAAATCACGCTCTGCGTCACCTAAATACAAAATATGTTCTGGTGGTGTTGCTATTTGCTGCGCCGCTAACAACATTGGTGCCGTATGTGGTTTGGCATAACGGGTGCTGTCACCACTAATGATTGCTTTAAGCTGATGAGTTAAATTTAGTTTTTCAATGAGAGGACGAGCAAAACGAGCAGGCTTATTGGTCACCACTCCATAAGGGATACCTTGCTGATCTAATAATGTCAGCAGTTCAGGTAAATCTGTAAACAAGCGGCTGTAATCGCCATTAATACGGGCATAGTGGTGTAGTAACCCTTGTTGAATACGGATTTGCAATGCTTCATCAGCATCCGGAATAGCCGTTTTAACCAAAAATAAACTGCCGTGAGAGGCTGCATGACGCATTTTATCGAGTGGCTGAGCGCTAAAACCCGCATCATCCAAACTCAAATTAAGCGCATGTATCAAATCTGGTGCTGTGTCAGCAAGTGTGCCGTCAAGATCAAATAAGACCCCTTTAACATCATTTTTATGCACTGTGATGTTCCTAAAATGAGATGTTTAATGCCACAATAAAGTGACCAATACAGAAGGGAAGTGACTGACGAACCGCTATTGTGCTTATCGTCAGCGTTATATCATCGAGTGATATCAATCGTCTATCGTTTAAGCGAATGCTTATAATCGCGCTTAATCGATTATTGATACCACTTGGCTAGTCGCTGATTTTCTGGGTGGCGATCATATAGTTTACATCAACACTTTTAGTGTACTTAAATACCCCAGATAAAGGATTGTAGGTAATGCCTAAAGCATCTCTACACAGTAAGTCAGTATTGTCGACTAATGCTATCAGTTCAGAGGGGCGAATGAACTTACTGTGATTATGGGTGCCTACGGGTAACATTTTTAATAAATATTCGGCGCCAATAATGGTTTGTAAGTAAGACATAACATTACGGTTAATCGTGGAGAAAAACACAAAGCCATTAGGTTTAACCATGTCACAACACGCCTGAATAACCGATTGTGGCTCGGGTACATGTTCAAGCATTTCCATACAAGTCACTACATCGTAATATTCGCGGTGGGTGTCGCGGTGTGCTTCAGCTGTCGTTTTTAGGTAATTGACTGTGACGCCAGACTCCAAAGCATGCAGTTTTGCTATTTCAAGAGGTTCAGTCCCCATATCAATACCATCAACATGTGCACCTAAGCGCGCCATGCTTTCTGATAAAATGCCGCCACCACAGCCAACATCAAGCACTTTCTTATCAAAAATTCCATCAGCGGTTTGGTCAATGTAGTTTAAACGCAGTGGATTAAGTAAGTGTAATGGCTTGAACTCGCCATTGAGATCCCACCATGTTTGTGCCATGGCTTCAAATTTTGCGATTTCGAGGGGATCAACATTGGGTGTCGATTGTTCAGCATGTGACATAACGTAACCTAATTGTTTTAAAATCTATGGCGGCTATTATAGCGATAACCTTTACGAATAAAAGTGAACAATGGCAACCATTGTTCACACTTGCTTATAAAATATCCATTTATGAGTGTTAAATTGTTATTTTGCATTCATCAGTGTTTACATCCTAAATTCATTGAGGTTAATTTTTGTTAAAAAATAGCCGTATATTAGCTAATTAATAAACTAAATCAGCTGAAAATATTAGCTTTTTTATAATTTTTAATAGTGAGAGAGGATTTGGCAGGTCTTTGCTCTGGCGACATTAAATATCTGTGTTAGAATGCCAAATCACGTTTTTAAGCTAGATAATAATATGGAAGTTTTATTGTCAGCTCACTTTAGAGGAACGCGCAGTTTATGACTGATCTGGCATCATCTATTTCGCCAATTAACATCGAAGACGAACTTAAGAATTCTTACCTTGATTATGCTATGAGTGTAATTGTAGGTCGTGCATTACCTGACGTCCGTGACGGTTTAAAACCTGTTCATCGTCGAGTATTGTTCGCAATGAGCGAATTAAAAAACGATTGGAACAAACCATATAAAAAATCTGCTCGTGTTGTTGGTGACGTAATTGGTAAATATCACCCGCATGGTGATACTGCTGTATACGATACGATTGTACGTATGGCGCAACCTTTCTCGTTACGCTACACATTAGTTGACGGACAAGGAAACTTTGGTTCGGTCGACGGTGACTCCGCTGCGGCGATGCGTTATACCGAAATTCGCATGCAAAAGTTGGCGCATTCATTATTAGCCGACCTTGAAAAAGAAACTGTGGATTTTGTGCCTAACTACGATGGCACCGAGATGATCCCTGCGGTATTACCAACTCGTGTACCGAATCTATTAATTAACGGTTCATCAGGTATTGCGGTCGGTATGGCCACCAATATCCCACCACATAACTTAACGGAAGTGGTGAAGGGCTGTTTAGCGTTAATCGATGAGCCAAGCTTGTCAATTGAACAGTTAATGGAATACATTCCTGGTCCCGATTTCCCAACTGCAGCTTCAATAAATGGTCGTAAAGGCATTATCGATGCTTATAACACTGGCCGTGGCCGCGCAATCATGCGCTCAAAAGCTGATATCGAAACTGATGATCATGGCCGTGAACGTATTATCGTTCATGAAATTCCATATCAAGTTAACAAAGCCCGTTTGATTGAAAAAATTGCCGAGCTTGTTAAAGATAAAAAATTAGAAGGTATCAGTGGCCTACGTGACGAGTCTGATAAAGACGGTATGCGTATTGTTATTGAAATCAAACGTGGTGAAGTGGGTGAGGTTGTACTAAACAACTTATATTCTCAAACCCAAATGCAGTGTTCTTTTGGTATCAACATGGTGGCATTGACTAACGGTCAGCCTAAATTGTTTAACCTTAAAGAAATGCTTGAGTGTTTTATTCTTCACCGTCGTGAAGTGGTCACGCGCCGTACCGTATTTGAATTACGTAAAGCTCGCGAACGTGCTCATGTTCTTGAGGCACTTGCCATTGCACTGGCTAACATCGACCCGATTATTGCGTTAATTAAAGCATCACCTACACCAGCTGAAGCCAAAGCAAAGTTAGTGGCACAAGGTTGGGAGTTAGGTCATGTGCAAGGCATGCTTGAAAAAGCTGGCGATGATGCAGCGCGTCCTGAATGGTTAGAGCCTGAGTTCGGTATCCGTGACGGTCAGTACTATTTAACCGAGCAACAAGCACAAGCTATTTTGGAATTACGTCTGCACCGTTTAACCGGTCTAGAACATGATAAGATTTTAGCGGAATATGAAGAGCTTTTAGTTCTGATTGCTGGTTTGTTATTCATTCTTCGTACTCCATCGCGTTTGATGGAAGTGATTAAAGAAGAACTAGAAGAAATACTTGAACAATACGGTGATGAACGTCGCACTATTATCAACGCTAACGAAATTGACATGAGTCTTGAAGACTTAATCAATGAAGAAGACGTTGTAGTGACTTTATCTCACTTAGGTTATGCAAAATACCAAGTGCTATCTGACTACCAAGCTCAGCGTCGTGGTGGTAAAGGCAAAGCGGCAACTAAAGTAAAAGATGAAGACTTTGTTGAAAAGTTATTGGTGGCAAACACCCATGACACCATCTTGTGCTTCTCTGACTTTGGTAAGATGTACTGGCTAAAAGTGTATCAATTACCTTTGGCAAGTCGTACTGCTCGTGGTCGTCCAATTGTAAACTTATTACCACTTTCTGACGGTGAGCACATTACTGCAATCCTACCGGTACGTGAATACGCAGATGATAAATTTATCATTATGGCAACAGCACACGGTACTGTTAAGAAAACAGCATTAACTGCCTACAGTAATCCTCGTGCAAACGGTATTATTGCGGTGAACTTAAAAGACGGCGATCAGTTAATCGGCGTTGATATTACCGAAGGTAGTGACGACATTATGTTGTTCTCTAACGAAGGTAAAGTGGTTCGCTTTAACGAGAAAGCACGTGACTCTGAAACGGGTGAAGTGAAACGTGATGCAGAAACTGGTGAAGAAGTCATTGCTTTACGTCCAATGGGCCGTACTGCAACCGGTGTTCGTGGTATTAAGCTTGAAGATGGTCAAAAAGTAGTTTCACTGATTGTTCCTAAAGGTGATGGCGCGATTTTAACCGTAACAGAAAATGGTTACGGTAAGCGTACTGAACTGAGCGAATACCCAGCGAAGAGCCGTGGCACTAAAGGTGTGGTATCGATTAAAGTCAGCGACCGTAATGGTCCTGTAGTCGGCGCTGTACAAGTGGGCGAGTTTGATGAAATAATGTTGATCAGTAACAAAGGAACGTTAGTTCGTACTCCTGCTGAAGGTGTATCTATTATTGGTCGTAACACTCAAGGTGTGACTATCATCCGCACCGCAGAAGACGAGAAAGTCGTTGGCTTGCAGCGTATTGAAGAAATTCAAACTGAAGAGTTGTTAGACGAAGAAGGCAATGTGATTGTGCCTGCTGATATCATCGAAGGCGAAGTTGCTGAAGGTGAGTCAACCGAATCGACCGGTTCTGATGTGGAAAGTGATGTAGAGAACGACGAACAGGATTAACCTGACGGCGAACTTTACTGCTTCAATAACGAGCGCCTTATGGCGCTCGTTTTATTTTACGGAAAAATATTCATCAAAATAGACGGATAGCCCCCTATTCAAAGGGTACTAAAATACTTAGTATTAATGCTCTTATCTGATGAATAAAAATTGAGTCAAGGAGTTGTCTGTGAGTGCGATTTATAATTTCTGTGCTGGACCTGCGATGTTACCTCAAGCTGTGATGCAAAAAGCACAACAGGAATTAATTGATTGGAATGGCCTAGGCGTCTCCGTAATGGAAATTAGCCACCGTAGCAAAGAATTTATTGCAATGACTCAGCAAGCCGAAGTGACTCTGCGCAAGTTGATGCATATTCCTGACAATTACCATGTGTTATTTATGCACGGTGGTGGTCGCGCCCAGTTTTCGAACGTGGTGAATAACTTTTTGGGTGATAACGGCCAGGCTCTTTATTTGGTGAGTGGTCAATGGTCATCAGCTGCAGTGACTGAAGCAAAAAAATTAGTAAGTGAAAGCCAAATTGATACCATCAATATTGTTGAACAAGTCGATGGGCTTAATCAGGTGATATTGCCTGATTTAACTGCAATCGATAAAGATTATCGATATGTGCATTATTGTTCTAACGAAACCGTCGATGGTATTGAAATTTTCGAAGAATTAGATAGCCCATGGCCAATTGTTGCGGATTTGTCGTCTACTATTATGTCGCACCACATTGATGTCAGTAAATACGGACTGATATACGCCGGCGCGCAAAAGAACATTGGTCCATCAGGCTTGTCGATTGTCATTGTACGTGACGATATGCTAACACTTCCAAGTCTACCTCAATCATCAATAATGGATTATCGAGTAGCGGTTGAACATGGCTCTATGTTTAATACACCGCCCACGTTTGCATGGTATTTAGCCTCAGAAGTGTTTGCGTGGTTAGAGGCTAATGGCGGCGTGAGCACGATGGCTGATGTTAATCAACAAAAAGCAGCGTTATTGTATGAGTGTATCGACAGTAACCCATTTTATAAAAATGGCGTAGCGCCACATAATCGCTCACGGATGAACGTGACGTTCCAACTAGTGGACAATAGCTTAGACGTTGAGTTTTTAAAGCAAGCGGAGCAGGCGGGTTTAGTCGCGTTAAAAGGTCACCGCATTGTGGGTGGTATGCGCGCCAGCATTTATAATGCGATGCCACTTGAAGGTGTACAAGCCCTGGTTGATTTTATGAATAACTTTGCCATAAAACACAGCTAATCTAAAAAGCCAACCTTACCGCAATTTGGGTTAATGAATATAAAAAAGCGAATGCCAAACAGCATTCGCTTTTTTAGTACTTAGTATCCATGTTTAATACCGATTTACGGCTTTAATTTACAACGTAGTAAGGTATGACCAAGACCAATATTATCAATGTCTTCATCAACATACAGCCCAGCTTCATTAATCATTTTTAGCATATCTTTACTGTGGTACATGCGGCTATTCCCATTGGCAATAGCGGTGAAATACAACGACGTTGCGTTAACACAATAGGCGCCCGCTTCGTGTGGCTGTCGATCCCAATAGGTCTCTAAAATACAAAGTTCACTGCCAGGCTTCATCGCAGCCACTGTGCGTTGCAGAATAGTGATAATTTGTTGTTTTGAAAAACAATCTAGAAATTGACTCATCCAATACAAATCACCACCTTGGTAGAAAGGCTTGTTGCTATCGAGTAAATCTGTTTCAAATGGATGTACCCGATCTGCAACCAACTGAGTTTGTGCATTTTTCATTGCAACAGCAAGTTGACCGGGTAAATCCATAATGGTTACTTTGACGGTTTTATTATAATGGGTGCATGCAAATGCCCATTTACCAGTATTGCCACCCACATCAATAATATGGTCCGGCTGTGACTTGAATATTAATGGTAATAGGCTGTCAAAAGCATGATCTGAATAATAATGATCAAATTCAAACCAGCTTTTTTTAGTTTGTTCAGGTAGTTGGCTTAATCCTGGGTAAATCGTGTCCCAATCACCTAAGTGCTTAAGTCCAATTGCTTTACCTTGCTTAAGTGACTCATCGAGTTCAAACAAACCTTGATAGCAAACATCATGAATGAAGTTTAGATTTTTTGCGGCCATATCATCATGGAGCAAGAAATAGCCCGTTTTATCCAATCGATAATGATCATCCTTACACCAAAAAATACCCATGCTGAGTCCCATATCAAGCAATACGTGAATGGCATATTGAGACAATTCAACATGCTGAGTAAGTTGAACAAGACTAATGCCTTGTTCACCAGCCTGATCAACCTCAGCGAGTAAACCAAATTTATTTAAGCAACGTGCGACTTGAAAACTGACAGGTGCAAAAGCTATTTTTTGTGCTTCAAACTTGGCATCAAAAGCAGATATTTTTTTGGGAGATTGATAAAAAGACATTAGAAACGTTAACTTAACAATGAGGAAAATATTGATATTAGATTAGCAAATAAATATCACTAAGGTTTTGACCTAGTTCTAGTTTTCGTTTTTTTAGGTTAACAATAATACACATCAGCTAAATATTATCTGGAACTAAGTCTGATTAATTCAACAGGCCCTAGTGTTTACATAGCTTTGCGTAACCTTACTTTACTATTAGTCATTATTAACCCAATCTTAACCCTGCTGCATGTATGGTATTTCTATGGTGTCATTACACCCTTGGAGACATAATGAATTCACCCATTTCGATTAAAACACAGGCATTAAACCTACATTTACGTTCATTAAAATTTACTAAGCACAAAAGGTTGGCTTGTGCCTATCTAGCATTGGCAATCGTGCCATTTGTTATTGCCCAGTTATTGGGTATGGAATTTACTGGTGTCTATAGCAGTGTGCTAGGTGCCGTTAATTTAATTGCAATGATGGTTTTCTTTATGCAATTTCCGCTAGCTGGACGGCTAAAGTATTTGCCATTATTTGCCAACATAGACTGGGGGATCACCAAGCATAAACAGTTAGGTAAATATCTCGGTATTTTCTTCTTCTTACATCCCATATTAATTGTATTACCCAAAGGCTTTATTTCTATAGATGACTTGTGGTTAAGCATTGTCAGTGTGGTGACGTCACCAAATATGTTAACAGGAATAATAGCTTGGTTAACAATGGCGGTTTGGGTATTAATGTCGATTTATAAAGACAAGCTAAATCTACGCTATGAGACTTGGCGTTTATTGCATGTTATTGGTTTTGCAATTATTGCTACGTTGGCGACACTGCATGTGACAACCATTGGAAGTCATGGACAATTTAACCATGCATTCAATATCACTTGGTGGTCTTTGTACTGTGTGTCGATGGCATTGTTAATTTATAACTACTTCATTAAGCCACGTAATATTAAAAAGCATCCTTACGCCATTAATGCACTTGAAAAAATCAGTGAGTGTGATTGGAAACTGAGTATTAAATCCAAAACAGCGCAATCATTAAATTATCAAGCAGGTCAGTTTGTGTGGATTAACACCAGTGGTAATCCATATAACTTGGAACAACATCCTTTTTCGATAGTAACCGCTTCTCAACAACACAAAATGATATCGTTTATTATTAGAGAGTTAGGCGACTACACTTCATCATTAAGCCAACTTGAATTAGGTGCAACTGTTTATATTGATGGTCCTTACGGCAATATGACACTTGAGCAAGCTAATTTAACGAGAGGAATAACGTTAATTGCTGGGGGGGCAGGTATTGCGCCCATACTAGGTTTATTACGTCAACTAGCAGAACAACATGATCCCCGTCCAATTAGACTTATTTACGCTAATCATACACTCGATCGTATGGTCTGTTTATATGAGCTAATAGCACTTGAACAAACCATGGTCGATTTTAAGCTGAAATTAGTGTGTGAACATATTGAAAATAACGATCTTTTGAGTGGTCGTCATTTAGTGAAAGGATTTATTGATTTACAGCAGATTGCTGCCAGTGTCACTACTCAATTAGAAACACAATGGACATTTTATGTATGTGGCCCCGAATCAATGTTAACGGCGACGACTGGTCATTTTAAGCAACTGGGTGTGGCAAATAATCAAATCCATTTTGAACAACTTGCATTTTAATTAGGAGCAAAAGATGCCTATTAAGCAAATATCTGGCTGCATTGGTTGCGAGGCTTGTGTCAAAAGTTGTCCAACTGATGTTATTCATATGAATAAAGAAACAAACAAAGCTGAAATACGTTACCCGGAAGATTGTCAGATCTGTCATTTATGCAGATTATATTGTCCTGTTGGTGCAATCACTATCACCCCGGATAAAAGTATTCCTGTCATGGTGTCTTGGAGGTAATGATGAAACCTGAACAAACTTTATCTCGTCGTCAATTTATCGGCATAGCAGGCGGCATAGCCGGAGCTGCAGCATTCGCTAGTATTCCGTTTGATGCGCCCGCACAAGAGAATAAACCTAAGATAAACAGCAAAGACTTTACTGTCGATAATCGTGAGCTTGATGTGCTAATTATTGGTGGTGGCATGGCAGGGTTATTTGCTGCAGTAAAAGCCCATGATGCAGGTTCGAAAACCCTAATAGTATCCAAAGGGCGAGTCGGTAGCTCAGGGTTAACGCCTTTCGCAAAAGGAATTTTTAGTTACGATAAAGACAATGCCATCATGAGTATTGATGAATTTGTTGCCCAAGTAACAGAATCTGCCATTCAGACTAATAATCCGGTATTTACTCGGCAATTGGCTGAGCATTCTTATGCTCGAGTACAAGAGCTCAAGGCATGGGGATTCTTTGATTCACCACTTTATCATCACAGTTTTATGAAGCCCCTCAACGAACGTAATATTCCCGTTGAGGAACGTATCATGATCACTCACTTGTTAAAGCAAGATGGTAGGGTTGTAGGCGCCTCAGGTTTTAGTTTAGATGAATTAAAAATCGTTCATTATCATGCCAAAACAGTGGTCTTGTGTACCGGGTCGGGTGGATTCAAACCCAGTGGATTTCCAGTATGTGATTTAACCCATGACGGCACCATTATGGCTTATAAAATTGGCGCTAAAGTGACGGGTAAAGAATGGAACGATGGACATCCCGGTTCGGCTAAGAATTCAGGTTCTTGTTACGACAATTGGCATGGTCAAATTGAAGAAAAACCATCAGTTACAGCGGCTGAAATTCATCATGACTTGGGTGTCGATATGAATTATCAAGCTTATACTCAGGGGGCTCCGGTAATGATGATGCCACCACAGCATGCAGGAAAGAGTGAACAAAACCAGGCAGCTAAACTTGACTCATTTCCAGCAGGTCCATTTGTACCAGATGTATTTAAACGTTCAGGACCACCACCACGTCCACAAGAAGAAGGCTTTATAAGAACGTTAATTTCAGGTAAAGGTCACTCAGGTCCTCCGGGGATGGGAGGCAATCAAGTAGGTGGTTCAAGTGCAGGTATGGCAATTCATAAATCAGAAGGATTGGTGCCAATTAATGAGCAAGGGTTATCCACTATACCCGGATTATATGCTGCTGGTGATGCTTTAGGTTCATATATGTCTGGCGGTATTTATACACAAATTGGTTCATCTCTTTCAGGTTCGGCCGTGCAGGGCGCTATTGCGGGTGAAGCGGCAGCTAAAGACAGTTTAAATATCAAAGGAAAACTAACGGTTTCTGAAGCATATTTAGCTTTAGTTAACCAGCAGATACTCGAACCATTGACGCGTAAACGGGGTTATAGCCCCGCGTGGGTAACCCAAGTATTACAAGGCGTGATGATCCCTAATTTTGTGCTTTATATTAAAAAGGAACGCATGATGCAAGCAGCATTGGCCTATGTAGAAGAGCTCAATGAACATCATGTTCCGATGCTCATGGCTGATGATCTCCATGCGCTGCGTTTGGCTCATGAAACTGAAAACATGATTGTTACCGCAGAAATGAAACTCAAGGCATCAATTATGCGTACAGAAAGTCGTTGCAGTCATTATCGTTTAGATTACCCAGACGTTGATTATGAAAACTGGCAAGCATGGATCAATATCTCTAAAGATACCAATGGCAATATGCGATTAGAAAAGCAACACTTTGATAGCTGGCCAAACTTTAGTTAAATGAGTAGCTGAGTTAATAACAAACAGCCGACTCAAGGAGTCGGCTGTTTCATTATGGTCAGTCCTAGTAATAACGACTTATAGTACAGCAGCTATCGATTTAGCAAGGTAATCAACGTTTGCTTCACTAATACCGGCAATACTGATGCGGCTTGAACCGACCATATAGACGCTATATTGCTGTTTCAATGCGGCAACTTGTTGTGGGTTAACACCTAGAAATGAAAACATACCTTTTTGATGAGCGATAAAACTAAAGTCGCGGTCAACACCATTGGCGGCTAATTGCTCAACCAACATAGTGCGGTTACCGTTAATACGATCTCGCATCACTTTAAGCTCATCTAACCATTGTTGCTTAAGCGCTGGCGTCCCTAAAATGGTTTCAACAATCGCAGCGCCATGAGCAGGTGGCATTGAATAAATACAGCGCACTACATACAACAATACTGATAGTACGACATCTGCCGTTGCACTGTCTTTAGCTACAATAGAGCAAGCACCAATACGTTCGCGGTATAAGCCGAAGTTTTTGGAACAAGAGCTACATAAAATCATGTTTTCAACTGATGCGGCCATTTGGCGAACACCATAAGCATCTTCATCAACACCATCGCCAAAACCTTGGTAAGCCATGTCAATTAATGGTGTGAAACCTTGCTTAGCCGTTATCTTAACGACTTCATCCCACTGCTCAGGGGTTAAATCCATACCACTAGGGTTATGGCAACAAGCATGCAATAACACCACATCATCTTTACCAATGGTATTTAACGCCGCCATCATCTGTTCAAATTTGAGAGTTTTAGTATTGTAGTCGTAATATGGATAGGTTCTAACCGTAATACCAGCAGCCTCAAATAAACCTGTGTGATTTGCCCAAGTTGGATCGCTCACCCATAACACCGCATTAGGATTACAACGTTTAATAAAGTCTGCTGCAACACGCAGGGCACCTGTTCCACCAGGGGTAGACACTGTACGCACTCGGTTAGCCAGTAATGCTGTGTGGCTAGCACCAAAGGCTAATTCACCCATTAACTGGTTAAACGATGCTGAACCCGTAGGGCCGATGTAGACTTTGGTTGTTTCTGTGTCTAAACGAATTTTTTCAGCTGCTTTAACGCAATCTAAAATGGGCGTATGGCCAACAGGGTCTTTGTAAACGCCGACACCTAAATCGACTTTATTTGGGTGACTGTCTTCACGATATTGAGTTAGCAGACCTAAAATAGGATCAGCAGGTAAGGCTGTTAGGGTATTGAACATGAATAGAACCTTATATTAGCTATTTGCCCTAAGCATAACGTGCTTTAAACAAAGAGATAAAGTCATAATTGATCGCTATCTCAATTAATTGAATATTGAGATTTTTTCATCTGCAAAGTTTACTGAACGGACAAATAATACTGTCATATCGATAAATTATCTGCTGTAATGGTGCTCCATTACATTGTTTTGCTCTGTTCTTAACGAGTAAACGAGTATTAGCAGGTGTAAATGGCAATAAAATGAATTATTGGTACTAGCAATAATCGTCATTATCCGTATTCTGTTAGCCTGTAATGGTAATAATTAATTAACAATTACCAAGTTAACCCCTGTAATGAATTTGTTCCACTTGATTTACGCTGTCTGGCAATAAATGAGTGATGTTAACCACCAAGATTAAAACGAACTTAATCTTTAGCAAAAAGAAGAAAGCGAATGAAGCAACTGCGTCTTAATCCTGTTACTTGTATAGATGGCGAAATTAATATTCCCGGATCTAAAAGTATTTCAAACCGTGCATTATTATTAGCGACACTTGCCAAAGGCAGCACCACACTTACAAACTTGCTCGATTCAGATGATATTCGTTATATGTTGGCATCGCTTAAGCAACTGGGTATTAACTATAAGTTAAGTGATGATAAGACAGTGTGTACTGTTGAGGGGAATGCAGGGCCAATTTCATCGGATGCTGCGCAAAGTTTGTTTTTAGGCAATGCCGGTACTGCAATGCGTCCATTGTGTGCAGCCTTAACGTTAGGGCAAGGAGAGTTTACCTTAACTGGCGAGCCACGAATGGAAGAACGTCCGATTGGCGATTTAGTCGATGCACTTCGTCAATTAGGCGCAGATGTGACTTACCTTAAAAATGACGGTTTTCCACCATTAACAATTAAGGCCACTGGACTTAATGGCGGCGATGTCGAAATTGCTGGTGATTTATCAAGCCAGTTTTTAACGGCACTGCTAATGGTCGCGCCGCTGACTAAAGACAGCGTCAATATTAAGATCAAAGGTGAACTTGTTTCCAAACCTTATATTGATATCACCATCGCGTTAATGAAACAGTTTGGTGTTGAAGTGATTAATCATCAATATCAACGATTCGAAATTAAAGCCGGCCAACAATATGTATCACCTGGAAAAGTGCTTGTGGAAGGTGATGCATCATCTGCATCATATTTTCTTGCCGCAGGAGCTATCCAAGGTGGTGAAGTTAAAGTAACGGGCGTGGGCCGCTTAAGCATTCAAGGCGATGTAAAGTTTGCAGATGCCTTGGCGCAAATGGGGGCTGACATAGAGTGGGGTGATGATTTCATTATTGCCAGAAAATCGAATCTTAGTGCCATTGAAATGGACATGAATCATATTCCAGATGCAGCAATGACCATTGCAACAGCGGCATTATTTGCTAAAGGCACTACAAAACTGACCAATATCTACAATTGGCGTATTAAAGAAACCGACCGTTTAGCCGCTATGGCCACTGAATTACGTAAAGTAGGCGCGATTGTTGAGGAAGGCTACGATTACATTACCATCACACCACCTGAAGCATTAAATACTGCGGCGATTGACACCTACAATGATCATCGTATGGCGATGTGTTTCTCATTAATGGTATTTGCTGATTGTGGCATCACTATCAATGATCCTGACTGTACGTCTAAAACATTCCCAGATTACTTTGACCAATTTTTACAGTTGGCTAAATAACACCGTATAGCTATAGTCAAATTGGCCCTTTTGCATATAAGGTATGTGTAAAAGGACGATCTTGATTTTAATAACTGAAAATTCATCAGTAATTAACATTTTTTTGTTATACAATGCGCGCGCTTATTTTGACGAACCCTTTATCTTTTTCAGGGACGATAGATTATTTTCGGAGGAACTTATGTCAGAACGATCTCCAGTGATCACAGTTGATGGCCCTAGCGGTGCAGGGAAAGGGACAATCTGCCAATTATTGGCGCAGCATTTAGGTTGGCATTTATTAGACAGTGGTGCAATTTATCGTGTTTTAGCCTTAGCCGCTATTCATCATGATGTTGAACTAGAAAACGAAGAAGCACTGACGTTATTAGCTGCACATCTTGATGTTCAATTTTTGACTGGCACTGAGAAAGATGCGATTAAAGTGATTCTTGAGGGTGAAGATGTCACCACGACGATTCGTACCCAAGAATGCTCAAATGCGGCATCCTTAGTGGCCGCGTTACCGCGTGTACGTGAGGCATTATTACGTCGCCAACGGGCTTTTTGTGTCAAACCTGGTTTAGTCGCTGACGGACGCGATATGGGTACGGTGGTTTTTTCTAAAGCACCGGTAAAAATATTTTTAACTGCATCTGCTGAAGAACGGGCTCAAAGACGCTATAATCAGTTGCAGGACAAGGGCTTCGATGTTAAAATCGATCGCCTTTTAGCTGAAATTATTGAACGAGACGACCGCGACATCAATCGCGCCGCTTCGCCATTAGTCCCAGCTGATGACGCTCTTGTTATTGATACAAGTGGTGTAGGTATAGATGATGTATTAAAGCAGGTGCTTGAATACGTTAAACAAAAAATTACTGTTACGTAGACGAATTGTCGTTTATTGTGCAGTAGGTATTCGTGTTAAGGATGACATGAATAATATTACTAGACTCCACATCTAGGATGGATGGTGGTTTTAAATATGAAGTAACCTAAAACATGACTGAATCTTTTGCTGATCTATTTGAACAATCCCTTGAAACTTTAGAGTTCCGTCCAGGTTCTATCGTCCGTGGTACAGTTGTTGCCATTGAAAACGGTATGGTACTTGTTGACGCTGGTCTTAAGTCTGAAAGCCCAATCAATGCTGACGAATTCAAAAACGCACAAGGTGTTTTAGAAATTCAAGTTGGTGATGAAGTTGACGTAGCCCTTGACTCTGTTGAAGATGGCTTCGGTGAGACTCAATTGTCTCGCGAAAAAGCTAAGCGTCATGAAGCTTGGATTGTTCTAGAAAAAGCGTACGAAGATGCTGAAACTGTAATCGGTATCATTAATGGTAAAGTTAAAGGCGGTTTCACTGTTGAATTAAACGGTATCCGTGCCTTCTTACCAGGTTCTCTAGTTGATGTGCGCCCAGTTCGCGACACCGCTCACTTAGAGTACAAAGAATTAGAATTCAAAGTTATCAAGCTTGACCAGAAGCGTAACAACGTTGTTGTTTCTCGTCGTGCAGTTATCGAATCTGAAAGCAGTGCTGAACGTGATACTCTTCTTGAGAATCTACAAGAAGGCCAAGCTGTTAAAGGTATCGTTAAAAACCTTACTGACTACGGTGCATTCGTAGACTTAGGTGGTGTTGACGGTCTTTTACATATCACTGATATGGCTTGGAAACGTGTTAAGCACCCATCAGAAATCGTTAATGTTGGTGACGAAATCAACGTTAAAGTACTTAAATATGACCGTGAGCGTACTCGCGTATCACTAGGTCTTAAGCAACTTGGCGAAGATCCATGGTTAGAAATCAGCAAGCGTTACCCAGAAAGCACTAAGCTTACTGGTCGCGTAACAAACTTAACTGACTACGGTTGCTTCGTCGAAATCGAAGAAGGCGTTGAAGGTTTAGTACACGTTTCTGAAATGGATTGGACTAACAAAAACATTCACCCATCTAAAGTTGTTAACTTAGGTGATGAAGTTGAAGTGTTAGTACTAGACATCGATGAAGAACGTCGTCGTATTTCTCTAGGCCTTAAACAGTGTAAAGTTAACCCATGGGATGACTTCGCAACTAAGTTTAACAAAGGCGACAAAGTATCTGGTAAGATCAAGTCAATCACTGACTTCGGTATCTTTATCGGTCTTGACGGTGGAATCGATGGTCTTGTTCACTTATCTGACATTTCTTGGAACGGTACTGGCGAAGACGCAGTTTCTGAATACAAGAAAGGCGACGAAATCCATGCAGTGGTTCTTTCAGTAGACCCAGAGCGTGAGCGCATCAGTTTAGGTGTTAAGCAAACTGAAGATGATCCATTCAACGCATACTTAGCTGACAAGAAGAAAGGCACCGTAGTTCACGGTACTGTTTCTGCTGTTGACGCAAAAGGTGTTACAGTTGAATTAGCAGAAACAGTTGAAGGCTACATTCGTGTTGCTGACATCTCTGCAGATCGTATCGAAGATGCATCTACTGTATACTCAGTAGGCGATGCAATCGAAGCTAAGTTCATGGGTGTAGATCGTAAGAATCGTTCTATCAGCTTATCTATCAAAGCGAAAGATGAAGCTGAACAGAAAGAAGCGATTGCTACTTTGAACAAGCAAGACGAAGTTGTAATGAGCAGCGCAATGGCTGAAGCATTTAAAGCAGCTCGTAAGTAATCGAAGATCGTCTGTTGTATGGGGACGTGGTCCCCATTAGGCGACTGTGTTTGGCTTGATAATATGGAATAGCTAAGATGACAAAATCTGAACTTATCGAAAAACTTGCCACTAGGCAGTCGCAACTGTCGGCGAAAGAAGTGGAAAGTGCAATCAAAGAAATGTTGGAGCAAATGGCAACAACATTAGAAAGCGGTGATCGTATCGAAATCCGTGGATTTGGTAGTTTTTCACTTCACTATCGTGCACCGCGTATGGGCCGTAATCCAAAAACAGGAACCTCTGTTGACTTGGAAGGCAAATATGTACCGCACTTTAAGCCAGGCAAAGAACTGCGCGAACGTGTCGATGCTGTTAATCTTTGATTAACGCTTTAAAAAAAGCCTCCTTTTGGAGGCTTTTTTGTATCTAATGTCAGTCAATGCTGGTCAGCTCAGTAAAATTCTTGGATAATCATTATATTGATGCGCCTGTATGGAGAATAGCGTGAGATCATTTATTGCAATTATATTAGTAGGATTGTTATTTGTTTTAGCATTATTATTTGGTGCTAAAAATGAACAAGTGGTTACCTTAAGTTACTTTATTGCCGAAGGGCAGTATCGGTTACCTGTGG
Source organism: Shewanella sp. MEBiC00475 (assembly GCF_005234075.1). Taxonomy (NCBI): domain Bacteria; kingdom Pseudomonadati; phylum Pseudomonadota; class Gammaproteobacteria; order Alteromonadales; family Shewanellaceae; genus Shewanella; species Shewanella sp. MEBiC00475. Next base: position 4,674,767 of record NZ_CP039928.1, on the reverse strand, counting down.
TACTAGCAGTGGTCTTTTTCAGCGGTTTTATCATCAGCTGGATATTTGCCTGTTATCACATCATTAAGCTCAAACTTGCTTTACGTAAAAGTAACAAAGCGTTGAAAAAGCTTACCGCTGCTGACACAACAAGCGTTGCAGTAACGCCTAAGGACCAAGCCGCCTAGTATGCTAGAAATCTTGTTCTTGTTATTGCCTATCGCTGCCGGTTATGGATGGTACATGGGACGACGCAGTATTCGTCATAACGATAGCCAGCATAGTAAAAAGTTAAGCCGAGATTATTTTACTGGGCTTAATTTTTTATTGTCGAACGAGTCTGATAAAGCGGTCGATCTATTTATAAGTATGCTTGATGTTGATGATGAAACTATCGACACTCATTTATCGTTAGGGTCACTCTTTCGCAAGCGTGGTGAAGTAGACCGCTCAATCCGTATTCATCAAAACTTGATTGCTAGGCCGAGTTTGACCAATGAGCAGCGTGATATAGCCATGATGGAGTTGGGTAAAGATTATATGGCTGCAGGTTTTTACGACCGAGCCGAAGAGATTTTTATTAATTTAGTCAGTCAAGATGACCACAGTGAAGAAGCTGAAACACAACTTCTGTTAATCTACCAAGTGACTAAAGAGTGGCAAAGTGCCATCGATATTACTAAACGATTACCTCGGAAACGCCAGCAAGTGCTCAAATGCACCACGGCACATTTTTATTGCCAACTTGCTGATGAAGCTAATGACGATGCAGATAAAATTAAAAAGCTGCAGCAAGCCATTAAGCAAGACTCTCAATGCGGCCGAGCTTGGTTAACCTTAGCTAAAATTTATCTCGATGCCGGCCAATTTGATTTATGTAAACAAGCGTTACAACAACTCAAAGTGGCTGACATTGACTTATTTGCTGATGGTGTTTCAATTGCGAAACAAGTCTATAGAGACACTCAAGACCCCGATGGTTTTCACGAGCTGCTTGCCAAAGCAATTGCAGATGGTGCGGGTGCCAGTGTGGTTGTGGCTCTCGCTGAACACAAAATAAGCCTTAATCAACATCAAAGTGCCGAAACCATGATGCTGGATAACCTCTATCGTCATCCTACAATGAAGGGTTTTCAGCACTTAATGAAATTACATATTAAACAAGCTGAAGATGGGCAGGCGAAACAAAGTTTATCTATGCTAGAACAGCTGGTAGAACAACAAATTAAATTTCGCCCTAGTTATCGCTGTACTGCCTGCGGTTTTCCGTCTCATGGTTTATATTGGCATTGTCCATCATGTAAACAATGGGGCAGTATCAAGCGTATCAAAGGGCTTGATGGTGAATAACGTCATCATCGCACTCACGACACTATAATAAATGTACTTATACAAGCTATTGCCGCTGGAGTCCTAATGACTGATAAATCCATTGTAGTTGCCCTCGACTATGACAATAAAAATGATGCATTAACCTTTATTGATAAACTAGACCCAGACATGTGTCGTTTAAAAATCGGCAAAGAGATGTTTACGTTATTCGGACCTGAACTGGTTAACGATATCCACAGTCGTAATTTTGATTTGTTTCTCGATTTAAAGTTTCATGATATTCCCAATACGGTCGCCAAAGCCGTTGCTGCGGCTGCCGATTTAGGCGTGTGGATGACCAATGTCCATGCCAGCGGTGGATTAAGCATGATGCAAGCAGCCAAGAAGGCGTTAGAACCGTTTGGTAAAGACGCACCATTATTGATTGCTGTTACTGTATTAACCTCAATGTCTGATGAAGACTTAGCATTACTCGGTATCAATGTGCCAGCCTTTGAGCATGTATTACGCTTAGCAAAGTTAACTCATCAAGCAGGCCTTGATGGTGTGGTTTGTTCTGCACAAGAGGCTAAGTTACTTAAATCATCATTTGGCAAAGACTTTATGTTAGTCACACCGGGTATTCGCCCCGCAGGCAGTGATGCGGGTGATCAACATCGAGTGATGACACCATCACAAGCTATTGCAGCAGGATCAGATTATTTGGTGATTGGACGACCAATTACTCAAGCTACCGATCCATTAGCAGCACTTAAGGCTATTTATCAATCACTGCATGTTTGATTTGTTATCGCGGTAGTGGCTTTGACTCAGTCATGGTACTTAGTCAATCTACACTACAAGGGTAACTCTTTTACATTAACCAAAATCACACAGAAATAAGGGATGACGATGTTTGATGTTAAAGGGTTTGATTACACAGGTAAAAATGTTGTTGTGGTTGGCGGTACATCCGGTATTAATCTTCAAGTTGCCATTCAATTTGCTAAAGCCGGAGCCAATGTTGTCGTCGCGAGTCGCAGTATTGATAAGGTCAATGCCGCGGTTGAATTACTGATTCAAGCTAATCCGAATGCCAAGCATTTAGGTGTTAGTTTTGATGTGCGTGACAATGATGCCTTAACCGTCGGTTTTGCCAAAATTGCAGATGTTTACGGTCATATTGATGTGTTACTGAGTGGTGCAGCGGGTAACTTTCCGGCCAGTGCAGCAAAGCTGTCGAACAATGGTTTCAAATCGGTCATTGATATTGATTTAATTGGCAGTTTTCAAGTGTTGAAACAGGCTTATCCATTGTTATCACGTCCTAATGCCAGCATTATTCAAATTTCAGCACCGCAAGCGTATATCGCGATGCCGTTACAAGTGCATGTTTGCGCCGCTAAAGCCGGCGTCGATATGTTAACTCGTACATTAGCACTAGAGTGGGGCGTTGAAGGGATACGAATTAACTCTATCGTACCAGGACCAATTGCCGATACTGAAGGCTTTAACCGCTTAGCCCCCAGCGATGAACTCCAACAGCGGGTGGCAAATAGTGTGCCGTTAAAACGTAATGGTAAAGGTCAAGATATTGCCAATGCAGCCTTGTTCCTAGCATCAGATATGGCATCCTACATTACTGGAGTTGTGTTGCCGGTTGACGGTGGTTGGTCATTAGGTGGAGCCAGTATTGCAATGACAGAATTAGGCGAGATAGCCGCCAAGCACGGTTTATAAAAATCGATAAAATTAAAGGTAAATACCATGGCAAATGCATTACAAGATCAACTGCTTAAAGCAGGTCTTGCCAGTAAACAAAAAGTACGGGACGCAAAGACACAAAAGCGTCGTGACAAAAAAGCTAAAGTTGATGACGGTAGTTCTGAGCTTAAGCAACAAATCGCTGAGCAAAAATTAATGCAAGCGAAAAAAGATAAGGCATTGAATGAACAGCGCTTTGCTGAAGCATCAGAAAAAGGTCAAGTGCGAGGTTTAATCAGCGAGTTTTCGAAGTTTGCGATTACAGTAGCGAAAGATGCCGAGCTTAAGTTTAACTTCACGTTAGAAAATAAGATTTATTCGGTTTATATTACCGATAAAATTCAAGCTGATTTACTTAATGGCAGTTTAGGGATAGTCCGTTATGAAGATAAAACCTACATCGTGCCACATAAGCTCGCAGAACGAGTTAAGCTACTTGTTCCACAATGGTGTGGTTATTTGTGGGATAAAGAGGCGAAAGATTCTGTTGCGCAAGTGAGTGATGAAAACGATCCATATGCAGATTACGCGATCCCAGATGATTTAATGTGGTAATCATTGTGTGCAATAAAAAACCTCTTTTATAGAGGTTTTTTATTGCATTATTATCGATGACCGTTCATCTATAGTTGGTAAATTATTTAGCTGTTAATGCAAATACTTGCTGGCAATAGGCTAAGTGATGGCGGATGACATCTAAAAACTGTGATGCTTGGTAATCGACTAGGTACCAATAACTGGTGTTATTTTGTGGGTCTTCATTGTAAAACAATGCTTCAGCGGTGAGTAAGTCTTCTTGGCTTGCATAAGACAGCCAATGCACGCTAGGTAAATTACTTAACGCGGCCAATAGTGCATATTGCATATCCAGGTTAATAGGGCGCTCGGTTGTGACTTGCAAGGCTAAGGTTTGTGCTGTAGAAAACTTAATGTTATTTGGTTTTTGCTCTCGTTGTCGAACTAGATCACTCAGTAACACTTCAAATGGATTGATATCAGGCATTTCTAAACTGGCATCAAGTTCAACTTGCATTGTAGCTTCATTAATCAATAATTCAGGCCACATAATATTGTCATTAGTTAATTGCAGCCCTAATGCAAGACGACGCTCTCCTAACCAGTTATGCACCATACAGGGTAAATAATCACCAGCAGACATGTCTTGTGATCGTTGCAATGACGGCAGCAACGACATCCGTTGTACATTAACGTGTTTAGCCACAATCGACATTAAAAAAAGGGTGACTAAACCTGATGATGGCCAACAATTTAATTGTTTTTTCAGTGTATTCGCTACTTGTGTGAGTAACAATACTAGTTGCGTGTCATCTAGGCTATTCCTGACTGTAAAGGCATCAGCTGAGCCAGCATAAGGGCCATTACAGATGTTGATAACATTATCGTCATCATGCTGTGTGCCATTAAAAATAAAGCTATGGCCAATTTTTGCAGGTTGCCAATCACCATGGGCGTTACCAATGATGGTCACTTCTTGGTACGACTCAGTCGCAGTGGTTAAGGGAATTGCTGAGTCATTTGTTGTGTGCATTACGTTTAGTTCGCTTTTATCTAAAATAGGAGGAAGACCATTACATTGTTCATCTTAGTAGGTGACAACTCAATGAGCATAAAATAATTGTAACTCATTGATACTGTGATAGGTCGATATTCTTTATAAAAGTACTTTTGTCTGTAGTGAGGTCAAAATTAGGTTAAAAAACCTTTTCTTTTTGTGACACTTTAGTATAAATTAAAACACCTGTTTTAATTATTTGTTTAAGAGACTCTTATGAACCCATACCAAGCCCCGTTAAAGGACATGCAATTCTTGTTGGAACAGGTATTTGATGCCAAATCAACGTGGGAGCAACTTCCTGCCATGGCTGATGCTGTTGATATGGATACTGCATTAGCTATTTTAGATGAAGCGAATAAGATCAGCCGTGATCTACTTCACCCTTTAAACCGCAGCGGCGATGAGCAAGGTGTAGTTCATAAAGGCAATGACATTATTACACCGGATGGCTTTAAAGAAGCGTATCAACAGTTTTCAGAAGGCGGTTGGGTAGGGCTTTGTGGGGAAGCTGACTTTGGTGGCATGGGAATGCCTAAAATGCTTGGTGTATTAGTGGATGAAATGAGCTACAGCGCATGTAATTCGTTTACGTTATACAATTCCCTGACTGCTGGTGCAGCATTATGTATTAATGCACATGCAAATGACGAATTAAAGCAAACCTATTTACCTAATTTATATTCTGGCCAATGGGCTGGTGCAATGGACATGACCGAGCCACACGCAGGTTCAGACTTAAAAGGTATCCGTACCAAAGCTGAACCACTTGATGATGGTAGTTATTCTATAACCGGTAACAAGATTTTTATTACTGGCGGCGACCATGATTTAACTGAAAACGTGATCCATTTAGTATTGGCAAAATTACCGGGTTCAAAAGGTATTTCTTTATTTATCGTACCTAAATTCAACGTAAATGCAGACGGTAGCCTAGGCGAGTCTAATGGCGTTACAGTAGGTTCTATCGAACATAAAATGGGACTTAAAGCCTCAGCTACCTGTGTCATGAATTATGACAATGCCAAAGGCTTTTTAGTGGGTCAGCCTGATCGTGGTTTAGTGTGTATGTTCACTATGATGAACTACGAACGTTTAGCCATTGGTTTACAAGGCTTAGGTAACGCACAAGCGGCTTATCAAATGGCCAGTGATTATGCTAAAGAGCGTTTACAAGGCGTTGCTGCTGCAGGCTCTGCAACGGGTGCAACGTCCGATCCTATTATTGTGCATGGCGATGTCCGCCGCATGTTATTAACGATCCGTGCAATGACGGAAGCGGGTCGTGCATTATCTGTTTATACAGGTAAACAGTTAGATTTGGCAAAATACGCCAGTGGAGATGTACAAACAAAAGCGGCAAGATATGTAGGTTTATTAACGCCAGTATCCAAAGCATTTTTAACTGACCGAGGTCTCGATGCCACAGTTATGGCTCAGCAAGTGTTTGGCGGTCATGGTTATATTCGCGAAACCGGTATCGAGCAGTTTGTGCGTGATACTCGTATTGCACAAATTTACGAAGGCACTAACGGTATTCAAGCAATCGACTTTTTAGGCCGTAAAATTACTTACGATAATGTGGCCACCTTGACTGAATTTGTTGCTGAAGTGAATGCGAGCCTTGCTGAATTAACTCAAGCTAATGCTGAACATAAAGCCGCAGTCAGCCAAGTGTTTGCAGAATTGCTGACTACGGCTAACTACATCAATGATAACAAGAAAGCCCAACCTGCATTAGTGAACGCTTGTGCGGTCGACTTCTTAGATGCCTTTGGTTATGCCTTGTACGGTTACTTCTGGCTGTTGATGGCCGACAAAGCGTCAAGCCATGAAGATACAACCTTTGCTGCGCAAAAGCAGTTTGTGGCCGATTTCTACATGGACAAGCTATTATCAAAATCTCAATATCATTTATCACAAGTTAATCAGGGTGATAAGTCTATTATGGCGATGCCAGCTGAGATGTTCTAAGTAATAATTTACCCAATAGAATGACTTAAGATTTTGTAGTAATAAAAAAGCCTTCCATCGGAAGGCTTTTTTATTGAAATTTTACTCTGAAGAAAATGATAAGCTTAAGTGATGTTCAACTAATATAGCACTGCCTTGATATAAGGTTGTGTATTACTTACCATTAATTATTCAAGAAAAAAGTTTATCTATTACGCTTCCAATAAATAAACAATACCATTGCGACTAACGCAATGGCTGGTACTAATTGATATAAATGATGAAACAGTCCAACACCACCATGTCCCTCATGTGCCATAGCAAGAGATGGAATAGTGGCTAAAATAAAGGCAAGAGATAAGTATTTCATGGTGTGGTCCTTTTTGTTGTGTTCGCTTTTATTGTATTTACTTGCGTAGAGTACAATTTTTGTTGTTAATCTAGCTTAGTGTGTAATGTCTTTAAATTGGTTAATTTAACGGTTTATGTATCCAACACCAATTGCATCAGCATCATGTCTTCGCCATCAGTCACTAAGGTATTATTACTGCCACAAGCAGAACAGATAATCGTACGTTCATTGACTTGAGATTCAGTATTACAGTCTCGGCATTGCAACACTAATGGTTGAATGTTGAGAATCAATTTGGCGTTATGGCATATAGTCTCAAGCTTAAAAGTCTCAAATGCTTGCGACAGTAATGCTGGTTCGACGCCACTTAATATGCCTATTTTCAGTTGTACTTGTTCTATGCCTTTGGCCTGATGTTCTAAAGCCAGTGATTCGCATTGTTCCATCAATGACATAACAATCGAATATTCGTGCATTAACAAATCCTCGGCAGTAGCTCACCTTGAGGTAAATCTAAATATCGTCTGCTACCCCAGGGAGTATTTAAAATGACTTTTCCTGGTTGTTGTTCGGTGACTTCACCAATAATTGCTGCCATTTCACAGTGACCATAAAGTTGCATCACTTCAATAGCGCCTTTTGCAATCGACATTGGTAGTGCCAGGACAAAGGTTCCTTCGTTTGCTAAATCATAAGGTTCAAAACCAAATAACTCACATAATCCTTTGACCTCATTGCTTACAGGAATTGCAGCTTCATCAATAGTAATTCCCACATTTGAAGCAATCGCCCACTCGTTTAATACAGCTGAAATGCCGCCACGTGTGGCATCGCGCATAGCATGGATCTTGACATTGGCAGCCAGTAGTTGCTCTACAATTGGCCATAATGTATCGCAGTCGCTGCACAGTGATGACTCAAGCGTCAGGCCATCACGAGCCATTAAAATGGCTGCGCCATGTCGACCAATATCTCTAGACACAATAATGGCGTCACCACGTTGCAAGTTAGACGCTGAAATGTCGGGATTTAAAATACGCCCGACACCAGAAGTATTGATAAATATGCCATCGGCACAGCCTTTAGGCACGACTTTGGTGTCACCACAAACTATTCTGGCGCCAGACTTATGTAACTCCTCTGCCATGCTGTTAACAATGGTGGTTAAGTCCTCAAGTGGGAAACCTTCTTCAATAATAAAGCTACAGCTGAGATATTCTGGTTGAGCGGCCATCATGGCTAAATCATTTACGGTACCTGCTATGGCTAATTTACCAATATCACCACCAGCAAAAAATAACGGCGAAACGGTAAATGAGTCAGTAGTAAAGGCAATATGACCGCACATGTTTAACTTGGCAGCATCTTCTTGGGAGGCCAAAATTGGGTTATTAAATGCTTTAAAAAACAGATCAGTAATTAACTGATTCATTTCTTTACCACCACCACCGTGGCTAAGTTGAATGGTTTTTTTAGTTGGCATTATTCACTTCTCCATAACGGTAGTAGGCATTACACGCACCTTCAGAACTCACCATACAGCTACCCAGCGGCGACTGCGGTGAACAACCTCGACCAAAAACTTTACAATCTTTTGGATTTGCTAATCCACGTAAAATGTCACCACACATGCAGGCTTTATGATCGTCTATTTCTACCGTTGGTAATATGTGAGCATAAATACGTTCAGCATCGCGATGTTGATATTCAGGACGCAGTGTGAGTGCTGAATTGGCAATAGGCCCGAGTCCACGCCATCGGAAGCTATCGCGAACCATAAAATATTTATCGACTAATTGTTGAGCTGCAATATTGCCCTCGTAACTCACCGAGCGGCTATATTGATTATCAAGCTCAGCTTTGCCTGCGACCTTCTGCCGGACAATACGTAAAATAGATTCCATAACATCGACAGGTTCAAATCCTGACACCACAACGGGTGTTTTGTATTTATCAACAGTGGATTGGTAAATTTTAGATCCACTAATTACGCTAACATGTGCAGGACCAATAAACGCATTCACTTTACTGCGACTATCAGACATCACCACATCAATGGCCGGAGGAACAAGCACATGGTTTATATGAAATAAAATATTATCTATATTTTGTGCTTCTGCTTGCGCCAATAATGCCGCAGTCATTGGGGTAGAGGTTTCAAACCCTATAGCGAAGAAAATAACCGTTTTATCAGGATTGTCACGTGCAATGGCTAATGTATCTAATGGATCGTATATTGGTCGAATATCACAGCCTTCCGATCTAAATTGCGCCAAACTACCTTTCGAACCCGGTACTCTTATCATGTCACCTAACGTCACCAAAATAGTGTCAGTTTGCGAAGCAAGAACAGCAGCATGATCAATCCGTTCTTTTGGCATAACACAAACAGGACAACCTGGGCCATGAATAAAGTGAATATTACTGGGTAATAACTGCAATATTCCGTATTTCATAATGGTGTGAGTATGACCACCACACACTTCCATAATGTTAATTTGTTGGGTCGTTTTTGCCGCTTGTTGAGCAATTAATTGTGCCAAATGACGGATTGTCTGAGGATCGCGAAATCCTTGGTAAAAGTCATTAAGACTTATCATTGCTCAGTCTCCAATTCCATTTGAGCAACGATTTGTTGATATAATTCGAGGCTTTCTTGTGCATCTTTGTGATCAATTTTATTCATCACAAAGCCAATGTGAATCAACACAAAGTCGCCAATCTGTAGCGGATCGGTTATTAAATGACAGCTAACACGGCGCTTAACACCAAGCGTGTCAACTGTAACCGTTACATCATCATGAATTTCAACTACTTTCGAGGGGACGGATAAACACATCGTTAATATTCCTTGTGTTCATCAAACCAATTAGCCAAGGTTTTCATTGAATCAGGATTTTTCACCGATACAACTAATAATTCAACATTAGGATTGAGTTTACTTAACTGAGCTTTAGCTTCATCAATACTAAAATCAAAGTGAGGTAATAAGTCTGATTTGGTAATAACCACTAAATCTGCTCGGCGAAACATCACCGGATATTTTTCAATTTTGTCATCACCTTCAGGTACCGATAACAAGACAATATTTTTATGGGTACCGACGTCATAACTGGCAGGACACACCAAGTTGCCGACGTTTTCTACAAAGCAAATGTCAACATCATCTAGATTGATATGATGCAGTGCGCCATGAACCATAAAAGCATCAAGATGGCAGGCTGACCCCGTTTGAATCTGAAAAGCATCAATGCCTTTAGCTTTTAAACGGTCGGCGTCGCGAGAGGTTTCAAGATCGCCTTCAATGACGGCATAGCGTGCATTCAAATATTCGTGCAAACATTCTAATAGGCTGGTTTTACCACTACCAGGACTGCTCATAAGGTTAAAGGCACTAACATGATGTGCCGCAAAATGATCGCGATTATGCTGCGCTTCTACGTCATTTTTATCTAATATTTTATGAATAACCGCTAAGGTCTTTTTGTCGTTAAGCTGAGGATTACTATGAAGAGTATGGTCATGATCATGGGTAATTGAGCAGCCGCAATCTTTACACATATTATTTTCCTTAACCTTGTCATTATGTCTATTTAGCAGTGTCTGTTATATAAGGTATAGATTCTTTGATACATATCAGTTTTTGCTTTAAACACTGTGAACTAACTTGTTATTATTCATTCATGTGATCAATATCTCACTAGGTCATAGTGATAAACTTATCGAAAATTTAAATGTAACACCATGATTAATAGCTTTATTATTTTTATAAAACCACCTTGATACATTAAGTCATGTGATGAATAGCAAACCATAACTGTCCTAGTGCAATACCACCGTCATTAATCGGCACATTACCACTGGCTAAATACTCTCGCTGACCAAGATGGCAATCGTCGATACACTGGCTGAGTAAGGTTTTATTTTGGAATACACCACCACAATATACTTGCGGTAAATACGAATACTGTTGGCCAATATCATTGAGTTGCTGGCCAATCAGGTTAATAAATTGCCAACAAAGCTGCTGCTTAATCAGCGGATTTTGAGCGTTGTTTACTGCACAATTTACTAACTGAGTGATAAAGTCACTGCTGTGCCATTGGATAGGATCTGTCGAATCTGCTGCTAATCTGTTAATTCTTATTGCTAAGGATGACTGAATTGGATGTGTAGCATAAGCATTTGCTGCAGACTCAATCATCATGCCCGCTTGGCCTTCGTACTGCGAACTTCCAATAAAGTCTAATGCTACGGCAAGTGCATCAAATAAACGTCCAACAGAGCGGCATTCAACACAATGGCTGTTGTTGCGCCATAATTGATATAAATTAGTGATGGTTTGCGTCCCTAATGCCTGAATCGCTGCAATAGGTATTGTTATTACTTTTGCTAGAGGCATTTGATCAAACAATAATGCCAGCAGGATCCTTACAGGGTGTTTAATGGCTTGCTCACCGCCAATTAATTTAAATGAGCTAAAGTGCGCCAGCGTGGTAAATCCGTTGATATCAGCTAACATCACTTCGCTACCCCATAATGCGCCGTTATCACCTAGCCCTGTACCATCAAAACTGAATCCTAAAACCTTATCTGTACGTTGATGAATGGCCAGAATCGATAACACATGGGCAAAATGATGTTGTACGCCAATAATATGAGAAGAGGGTATTTGATGCTGTTTTTGGTAATTATCGACCCATTGAGTTGGCGCGTATTGCGGATGATTATCATGGGCAATATAGTTGGGAGTAAAGTCATACAAACGCTTAAATGTGGCTAAACTTTGGCTAAAATATTGTTGCGCTTCAACACTAAATAAATCACCAATGTGTGGTGATAGAATTAGATTGTTGTCAAAACCGAATGCGACGGTATTTTTTTGTTGTGCACCAACCGCCAAAACCCTGTTTTGCGAGTCAGTAAGCATTGGCGAGTGAAGATTAATGGTTAACGGCGCGTAACCGCGGGCTAATCGAATGACTTGCAATTGGTCGTTAATTACTTGTACTACACTGTCATCACAAGCATTAAAAATCGGTCTATTATGGTCGAGTATGCCATCTATTACATGACCTAAATGTTGCACTATAGCTGTTTTATTGGTGATGATGGGCTCGCCACTCAGATTGGCACTGGTTGCGACAATCGGTTTGTTAAGTTGTTTCATCAATAAATGATGCAAAGGGGTATAAGGTAAAAATACTCCAAGTCTATCGATATCGGGTGCTAACAAAGAGCTCAACTGGATATCGCCGTTATGCTGACCATTAACATTAATGTTATTATTAACCCGTTTTTGCATCAAGGTAATGGGTTTTTCTGCACTGGTTAATGTTCGCCATTCTGCATCCGTACCACTGACACACAATTGTGCTTGGGCTAAGTCTGTCACCATAATGGCAAACGGCTTGGCGGGGCGTTGTTTGCGTTGGCGCAGTGTTTCAACGGCATCGTTATTGGTGGCGTCGCACACTAAATGGAATCCACCTAATCCTTTAATGGCGACTATGCCGCCACGGTTTATCATTTCAACAGCTTGCTCTAATGCGACTAACATCGATGAATCATAAAGAAATTCATTATTATCATTAATAGAACTAAATGATAATTGCGGTCCACAATGTGGACAACTGATAGGCTGAGCATGATAGCGGCGATTCAGTGGGTCAGTATAAGCAGCATGGCAGTCATCACACATTTCAAAATCAGCCATGGCAGTATTGCATCTGTCGTATGGCAGGGCATTGATAATGGTGTAGCGCGGACCGCAATTGGTGCAATTGGTAAAAGGATATTGGTAGTGGCGATTATGTGGGTCGTCAATATCATTGTGGCAATCGTGGCAAATACTCATGTCGGCAGAAATGGCCACTTTGGCATGTTCGCCGGCAGTGGGTTCACTGTCGATAATACTAAAACAGGTCATTGAGCTTAAATGAGCTTGATGAGTTAATTCTATCGCATCAATCCGTGCTAATGGCGGTGGCAATTGAGTCAAGGTATCAACAAATTCATCGATAAGATCACCGCGGCCTTGTAACACTATGGTCACCCCGAGATGATTATTGAGCACACTACCCACTAAATTTAATTGATGTGCAAGACGAAATACAAAGGGGCGGAATCCGACCCCTTGTACAATACCTTTAACAATAATGGTAACGTGTTGTAATGGCTTCATTAAGACTCAATCCCACCCAAATAAGCAACAGCTGATATACCATACGATACTTTTTATCCGCGGCGCTGTTTGAGATATAGACCACCTATTGCGATATTAACGCCATCAAAATCCAATAAAGGATTTACCACCAGCGGATAGTTTTTACCAATACGTAATTGCACTCGCTCGGTTAACACCGGATTAGCAAACTCATTGCCAGCAATCACCAATTGTTTTACACCAATATTTTGATCTAAATGTTCTACCCAATGACTTAAATAGTCGGCAAATGAATCATGAAATGCGAATGCAAGTTTGGCTAAATTGGTTTCACCTGCAAGTTTAAAGCTCATTAAGGTCCCTAAGGTTTTACACCAATTGAGGCCTCGATGCGCCATACCTTTAGTCAGTGGAAAGTCAATTCGTGGCGCATTATTGCCATGATGTGACATCGCCAATGCGATAAATTTATCTGCAAGTTCTGTCACTGTTACTCGTTGAGCTGTCTCTACGGGGTAGGCACCAATAATCAGAGTTGCAACGGCCATTAATTGTGCCAAGGAGCCGTCATCTTCATGAATGTGCATATCCAATAATTGATTATATTCAGCTGGAAATTGTTGTTTAAATTTATCCAAAATATTTTTTTGCGGCGATTCTGTCAAACTGTGACAAATACCATAACCTGAGGAAGGTAACTTAGGCATTTCAAAAAATAATTCAGCCTCACTATTACCATCAACAGTCACAATTTGGCAGGTATTTTTATGGTTAAAATAAAATACTGCTGCATGTTTTACAAATTGCGGTTTACGGTGATGTTCACTTGGATCAGACCTTAATACCGCGGCATTTAAGGCGCATAAGCTCGCCGATATATCGTGGCTGGAATAACTTAAAGGCTTCACCGGATTCTTAGCTGCATTGAGTGATGTTGGGTCGATAGGATTAACTTGCCAGTTAATTGTCGCTTTGCTGTTTTTAGCCGTAAATGAATAATGGTCATCTTGATAATGACTGATGTCGTGTACACAAGTCTCGTTAGTAGGTAACGGGATCAAACCACTGTCTAGGGTGGTAATAGGCATCCAATGCTGATTAATACTTGCCAAGCGTAAGGGCCTATCAACTAAATCGCTTTTGCTCGCATTTGGGTTGATCTCAGTGGTGACATATAACCAATTGATCCCTTTTTGGCGGAGGACTTCAGCCAATATCACTAACAAACGATTTTGCGCAAATTGTATCTCATAAAGCGGTGCCGTTAGACAAGGATGATCGCTACTCGGTCTCACTCTCAATAATGGCTTCTCAATGCTAGATAAGGCCAATACTTGGCTATCATTGACGATAAAGTGGCTATTAAGTGAATTTGGATTACAAATCAAAATACGTGGACGTTGATATTGAACCGTTTGATTTAGATCCGCTTTTGATGTCGCCGCTTGATTATCTAACACTAAGGGGGGGGGGTTAACCACAAGGTGGTGCCGATAACAGGCAGAGCTAACGATTTATCGGTAAATAATCTATCTGCCAGTGCCATAATATCGTGGCGTGTTAACGACTTTAGTTCACGACATAGTTTGTTATGTCCCTTACAGTGTTCGCATTGCAGGTTGATATCAGCAAATAAAGATTGTTGGTTATCGCCGAATATTGGTTGGCAATGTTGACAAAAATACAGTGGTAAATCGGAATTATTGTTTTTAAGGTCCAGTGGTTTTCGTTGCCCGCTATGTTGTTCAATGCTTTGGATATGCGTGTCTAATAACCACACCGATAATAAAAAATCACTGGCAATATCATCAGCTAATTCTTCTAACTGAGCTTGTGTTGCAAAAGCTTCGATAAAATAACGAATTTTACTGGTTTGAGGGTACAACTCAGAACCAATACTAATGTTGAGTTCAGTGCGATCAAGATATTGATTACATAAATACTCGTATAATGGAACGGGTCGTTGGCATATAAAATCAAATCGAATATTATGCATCGACATAGCAACCTCGCTTATAAGCGTCAGGGATTACCTGATCAATGGTTATATTATTCATAATCTGCTGGCTAAATCCTAAGTCAGTTAAATGTGATAACAGTGTGTGTTCCATCACCGGAATGGCGGCATGTAAATTTGGCGTGAGCCCTAAAATCATGGGTTCAATTACTGTAGGAGTAACACCTAAAACAAATGTTTGAGGTCTATCGCCAACAATGTCCATCATGTTGAGTGTTTGCAGCATTTCTACTTCATGCGCACTGCCTTGCCAATCAATTTCAGCAGGGGCATCATCAAAATCAAAAAAGTACACTTCGCCAGGCTCAGCATCAATACTATTGACTGTGTCGACCACAATTAAATAATCGTATTGGCTAATCATCGGAATAAGACCTTGGGCTAGGGTGCCACCGTCGACAATATCGACCTGGTCTGTTTGATGGCTAAATTGGTATTTATCTTTGATATAATTGACAAAATGTACGCCGATTCCTTCATCGGCGTACAATACATTGCCTATACCTAACAGCAATATTTTTTTCACTAGAATCCATTCATCCTATTTATGTACTTTGTGATAATCATAACCAGTCACAATGGTATCGACTGAATTATGTCTAAAGCGAATACCAGACCACACCGCCATATACATATGGATCAACAAAAAGATAATGAAGGCCCAAGTTAAATAATGGTGAATGATCCGCAAAGGTGCTAAACCACCAAATAACCACGTTATCCATGCTGCACTATCACTTAGTAATCCACCAACACCTAAGTGATACACATTGGCGTAAAGTGCTAAACCGGTAATACAGGCAAGTAATGCAATTAATGAAATAACAGCATAAGTCATAAACTGCAATGGTCCGTAGGCGCCAGCTTTATCTAAATTCCCCATCCAAAAATAAGATTTTACTTGGGCAATCCAGCTATGCAGATTCAATACATCTCTAAATGACCGTCTTTCATTATTCCTATGACTAAAGAAAAACAAGTAAGCGCGCACTAAAGTGATAGCGGTCAGTACAAATCCACAAATTAAATGTGCAAAGCGGATCCAACCTTGAAGTAATACATCGGTACTATCTGGCGCCACTAAAAATGGCCACGAGATATAAAACCCAGTGATCACCAAGATCACAATGGTCAAGGCCCGCGTCCAGTGAAATATTCGTATCGCTGGAGTAAATTCAAGCTCGCGAATGTGGGTTGCAATATGTTCCATACTTTTTCCCTCCTACTCCATTACCTTTGATTAAAACCCATTTGAATCAATTTTAAATTGACCTAAGGTGTGTTTTTTGTAATCCATCACATGAACTGAACATGCCATACAAGGATCAAAGGAATGAATAATACGAATGACTTCTAATGGCTTAGTTGGATCTTCCAGTTTTAAACCAATCAACGAAGCTTCATAAGGGCCCATTTTGCCGTTAACATCCACAGGACCAGCGTTCCAGGTAGTAGGGACCACAGCTTGGTAGTTTTCAACTTTGGCACCTTTAATTCGGATCCAATGGCTTAACATACCGCGAGGGGCTTCTATCATGGAATAACCTTCATAAACTCGACTTGAATCTATTTCAGGTTTTACGTAAGTTGATTCATCCGACTGTATATTAACCAGTAGGGCTTCAAAGGTTTTCAAACAAGATTCACCCACTAACTTCACTTGTAACATCCGTGCAGCAGTACGACCTAAAGTGGTAAATAGGGCGTCAATGGGTAAACCCGTACGCGCTAAAAATCCATCAACCAGATTGACCACTGCTTGATTACCGCGGGCATAGTTCACTAATAAACATGCCAAAGGACCTACTTCTACTGGTTCGTCTTGATAACGCGGTGACTTAACCCATGAATACTTACCCGAGCCATTAACCGTTGGTAACTTGCCATAAACGGTATCGCGTTCAATAAACCCAGTGTATTCGGGAATTGTTGTTCCTTCATAAGGATGTTGTGGACCATCAGCTTTATACCAAGCATGAGTGACGTCTTCTTTAATCAAACTAGGGTCAATGTCTAGCACATTGGCTAAATCACCGTTTAAAATCACCCCTTGTTTAAATAAATACTCACCGTCGGCAGTAATAAAATCTTCACCACTTAAGAAATTATTCACATTTACACCGCCAAGCACACTGGCTTCAGCGCCAAATGCTTCTGCCGCCATTATGATATCGGCTTGATAAGCACGCTCAATAAAGTCTTGTACTATGGCGTGTTTTTGTTGCCATTCTTGTAAACGGGCAGGGCTTAACATATCGCGTACTGAAGTGACACCGCCCACAACAATTGACTGTGGATGCGGTGATTTACCACCAAAAATAGCCAGCATTTCAGCGGCTACACGTTGTACTTCAAGCGCTTTTAAGTAGTGCGATAGCGCAATCAGGTTTTGTTCAGGGGTAAATCGATAAGTACCGTTGCCCCAATATGCATTAGCAAAGGGACCAAGCTTACCGGTTTCGACTAAACCTTTAACTCGTTCTTGTACCGCTTTCAATTCACCTTCACCTGCGGCAATGGGTTTATCCGAGTAATTCATCGCGACTTTGGCAGCCAAGGCAGGATCTGCACTTAATGCCGATACCACATCCACCCAGTCTAAACCGTGTAAATGGTAAAATTGAACAATATGATCATGCATAAACAAAGAGGCCTGCATTATGCCGCGCAGGTATTTTGCATTGAGTGGGATTTTCACACCTAAAGCATTTTCAACAGCCTCAGTGCCACAACGATAATGTGAATAAGTACAAACGCCACAAATACGCTGCACAATTAAGCCCACATCCATTGGAGTACGGCCTTTCAGAATAACCTCAATACCCCGCCATAAGGTAGATGATGACCATGCTTTAGTAATGACATTATTATCATCGACTTCAACTTCAACACGTAAATGGCCTTCGATGCGGGTGATAGGGTCGATAACGACACGTTTACTCATGATTATTCCTCCAAAGGCTTAGCAAATACGCTAATAACAGCATGGGCGCCAATACCTACTGCGGCAGCGCCTAAAATTACCGCACCAATTGTGTCTGCGGTGGCATCAAGGCCATGTAACAGTTGACGTCCAAGAGGTTTCTCGAAATCTGCCATATCATCCCAGAAATTCGGTTCAGAACAGCCCATACAGCCATGACCAGCTAATACTGGCCAACTTGTATGATGGTTAAATCTTTCTGTCGGACAATTGTTATAAGTGTAAGGTCCTTTACAACCCATTTTATAAAGGCAATAACCTTCCTTTGCACCTTCATCACCAAACTCTTCAACAAATTCACCGGCATCAAAGCGACCGCGACGTTCACAGTTGTCATGTACTCGAGCGCCATAAGCCCATTTAGGACGATTAAACATATCTAAAGCGGGTAACTTACCAAACATGATGAAGTACATTAATGTACCTACAATGTTCTTTTCACTGGGAGGACAACCGCCTAAATTGATTACAGGTTTATCGACGACTTCATAAACCCCCTTAGCCCCTGTTGGGTTAGGTGCTGCGGCTTGTACGCCACCAAAAGCGGCGCAGGTACCGACAGAGATAATTGCAGCCGCATTTTCCGCCGCTTCTTTTACAATATGTAAACCGGTATGGCCTTTACAACCAATGGTTAAAAAAGTGCCGTTATTGGCGGTAGGGATAGCGCCTTCTACAGCCAGTAAATAACGGCCTTTATAGGTTTCTAACGCGTTCTCTAAATTTTCTTCTGCTTGCCAACCTGCGGCAGCCATTAACGTTTCGTGATATTCGAGTGAGATATGATCAAAAATTAGGGTGTCTAAATTAGGGGTGTCGGTGCGAATTAACGACTCGGAACAGCCAGTACACTCTGCCATATGTAACCAAATTAACGGGACTCTATCCGCTAGTTCAGCCGCTTCAGCGACCAAGTTACTAAAGGGGAGAGGCAAGGCAAACATTGCCGTAACCGACGCGGTCCATTTTATGAAGTCTCGACGAGATATCCCTATATCGGCCATTTTTTGTTGTAATGAGACAGGCTGACGTTGGGCAAATTGGCGTAAATAATCAAGACGGTCTTTACCCTGCTTATATAGGGCTGCATGTGTGTCCATGTTGATACCTTTTGCTTAAGCTAGTTAAGTAGCTATTAATTAATTGCAATCATCGGTATCAATTCTAAAACTGGATTAAAAATCATCTTTTGATGTAAATCAACTTGTGAGAATTTGCTATATCATAAGTAAGGTTAAAACGCCTAATTTATGATGTTGATCAAGTTAACAAAATTTAACTAGGACAAAATGTCACAGATCACGATTTTATATTTGATGTGATCTAGTCCATTATTTACTGATTGTATGGAAATATGAGTATACGAGAGTGTTATTAATAGGAATGACTCTTATATCTAATTAACGATACCGCGCCCATGTAAAAATGTGATCTATCGTACTCTTACAACTTATTAGTAAGAGGTAATAGACTTGTTTTCTGGTGACATTCCTCATAGAGTGTCGACTTAAAATAACAGTGATTCTCAATATCATCAGTATGAAAATAAATAGGTTGCAGGTTTGGTAGATAAATTAGTTTTAACGGTCGATTTCTTTCTTGAGCACAAATTATTACTAACCGTGTTAATAGTCATGCTTATTTCAGTGATTAAGCGCTTTGTCATTTCAAGTATTCGTGGTGATGTCGCTTTCCTTTCTGATGTGCAACGAAAGTGGATGTCACGGACCAAAAATGGCACTTTTCTATTAATACTGATTATCTTGTTCGTCTTATGGCAATCAGAAGTCAGTAAATTTGCGTTATCCGTTACGGCAATTGCAATTGCTTTAGTGATTGCATCAAAAGAGATTATTTTGTGTTTTACCGGTTCAATACAGCGTGCGAGCTCGCGTTCGTTTGTGATAGGTGATTGGATAGAAGTAGGCAAAATATACGGTGAAGTGATTGAACATAATCTCATGGCCACAGTGATCCAAGAAATAGACCTTGATCATGGCCAATACCATTACACAGGCAAAACGGCCACCTTACCAAACAGCATGTTTTTTACTTATGCGGTTAAAAACCTCAATTTTATGAAACGGTATGTTTACCACAACATAACGATTACCGTGGTTCAGTTTGTTAATCTCTATCCGCTGTTTCCTTCATTGACCCGTCAAATAGAACAGCACTGTGAAGACTTTATTGAAGTGGCAAAACGCTACAACAACGTTATAGAAAAACATGCCGGAGTCGATTTACCGGGCAGTGAACCGCATATTCATATTACTAGTGGCATAAACGGTGAACAAAATGTTCATATTATGATTTTTTGCCCCACAGAACGGGCTATTGAGTTAGAGCAGTTAATAAGAGAAGACTTTATGATTGCTTACCAAGAAAACTTTAATTAACTTATTTAGATTTCATCTCAACTCTTAATCCGAGTTGAGATGAAACGTTATTAGTTAATGATTAGAGGGGGATCTTTACTGGTTATATTTTGTTCGAGACCAAAACAATTTAAACGAGGCGATTGTCGTCTAGCAATCTAAGCAAAATGTGCTTAACAAGAGACTATGGTGTCAATAGATAATTTTAACCCAACCCTTCGCAGTAAAAACAACCTTGAAAGCTCAACAGATCCTGTAAGCAACCAATATGGTATATTTTCTATCACCACTACAATGTAATTTATTCGCAAACAAATTAGATTACCTAATCGGTATATGTTTTTTTGATGGTCAATATCTCTTGTTTTACAGCAAAAAAAGCATCTACTACGTCGGGATCAAAATGACTTCCACTGCCTTCTTTAATCATGGCAAACGTTTTTTCTTCTGAAAAGGGTTTTTTATAAGGTCGTGTTGAACATAATGCATCGAATACATCTGCAATGGCAACTATACGAGCCACAATTGGAATATCGCTACCTTTGAGGCCTTCAGGATAACCACTACCATCCCATTTTTCATGATGCGAACGAGCAATAATTTCACCCATTTTGATAACTTCAGAATCTGATCCTTTCAGAATATCAGCACCGACTACAGTGTGCTGTTTCATGATTTCCCATTCAGCAGCATCTAACTTACCTGGTTTTAGTAGTATGTTGTCTGGTGTTGATATTTTACCGAGGTCGTGCATTGAAGCCGAAAATAAAATATTCTCAACGGTATGTTCATCTAATCCCAAGCTACGCGCAACGGCTTCTGAATATAAGCTCATTCGTTGGATATGTGCACCAGTCTCTTCATCTTTATATTCAGATGCCATTGTCAGGCGACGAATAGTTTCTAGTGAAGCAGCCTTGAGATTTGCCAATGCTTTTTTAAGAGATTCTGTTCTTTCGGCGACATCAGCCTCAAGTTGTTTATTATAATTTGCTCTTAAATCGTTGTAGTCCTTAATTTTAAGCAGAGACTTCACTCTGGACAAAAGCTCATTTTTATCAACAGGTTTTGTAATAAAATCATCGCAACCAGCATCAATGCCTTTCACGCGTTCTTTTGTTTCCCAAAGCGCGGTAATCAACACTATAGGCAACAATTTTAAGTGTTCATCCTGCCTTACTCTGCGAGTGACTTCGAAGCCATTCATGCCCGGCATCATAATATCAAGTAAAATGAGGTCGATAGGTTGGTTAGCTAAAGTATCTAACGCTTCTTGACCATCAGTAGCAGTGACTATTTTATAACCTTTAGGTTCTAGGTAAGCTTGCATAAGTTCAATATTCTGAGGGTTGTCATCAACAACCAGAATAACTGGATTATCTTGCATGAATTTTTCCTTATGCGTTTAAGTTCAAACTTAATAAATTATTACTTAATATATTGGCTGACTTGTTTAGCAAATGTGCGTGTGTTTATAGGTTTAGAAATAAACGCACTGTTGTCGATGCACAATAGTTGGTCTACATCTTCTTTCAGAACCGATGCAGTGACAAAAACAATAGGAATAGTGGCTGTCTCTATATCCTCTCTCAAAATTATAGCGAGTTCTCTTCCGGACATGTCAGGAAGTTGTACATCCAATATAATAATTTTAGGTTTCACTTTTTTAACCAGAATTAAAGCATCAGTTGCATTAACTGCTGTGAATACTTCAAAGTCTGCCATCAGTAAAAGATCTTCTTCTAGAAGCAAGTTATTTACATTATCATCTACTAGAACTATTTTCGTTTTCATCGTACATTACCACTAGCTTATTTATGATAGGCAAAGTGATTGTAACCGATGTGCCTTTATCAACACCTTCAGATTCAATCTTAAACTCACCGCCATGTAACTTAACGAGACTTTTCGCAATAGGCAGTCCGAGCCCTGTACCTTCCGTTAGCCGGGAGTAAGGTGTTTCTATTCGAAAAAAACCTTCGAATAATTTGTCCATATTTTTAGCCGCTATACCAATACCGGTATCCCAAATGACTATTTCTATTTCATTCTCTGAGTGTTTTGTCTTAACACCAATTTTTCCACCTTCGGGTGTAAATTTAACGACATTTGAAAGCAAGTTATACAAAACCTGTTTTATCTTCAAAGAATCGGCAGAAATATTTGGTAGGTCTTCATTTATTTCAAGGTGCATATGCAGATCTTTTTTCTTGATGACATCCTCTATTAGTCCTGTAATCTCATACAATACCTCACGAATGGGAAGATCGCATAATGTCAGCGTCATTTTTCCTGCTTCAATTTTAGCCATATCAAGAATTTCGTTAATCAGCAGAAGTAAATGATTGCCACTGACGAGTATATTTTTGACATATTGTTTTTGCTTTTCATTCAATGAGCCGAATGTTTCGTCATAAAGAACTTCGGAAAAACCGTTAATAGAATTAAGCGGGGTTCTGAGTTCATGTGACATATTAGCTAAAAATTCAGATTTCACTTTAGCGGCGCTTTCTAAGTCGCTAGTCAGTACTTCCAAAGCATTATTGGCTTTTATCAATCCTTCTTGGATGGCACTTCGCTCAGTAATATCCTCTATCGACAGTAAAATTATTCGAGCTTTTGATTGTGACTGTTTAATTTGCCTTGCATTTAATAGCATGGTTCGCCAGCCGATACTCTTGAAGTTATGCTCGACTCGATAATCATCAAAACTGGTTTTCTGCGGTAAGATTGTTTCTAATAATTCCCGTAATTTGGGGATATTCCACTGGTTATTACCGAGATCGTAAATAAGTTTACCCACAGTGTCTTTATGATTCTCTTTAAAAAAATCATAAAATGAACGGCTGGCCGTCACCACCCTTAAATTCTGATCTAAAACAATTAAAGGTTCTCGTACTGTGTTAACTATGCTCTCTGAGTATTCTAGTAATTCCTGTCTGGTACTAATCTTATCCATTTAAATCCTTTGTGCCGTTAAGGTCGGTACCGATTGATTAAACTTGTTATATATAAAGAATGACTGATAGTAGTCATAAGTGAAGTAAGGCAAATGCCAATTCGATTTAAAATAATAACGTTAGTGAATAAAGAGGGCGTCAAGCAAGATGCTCTCAAAGTTACTTTCTTATGAACTAACAGCTTAAACTATTCATCATCCAGCTTCATTGCTTCTTTTATTTCATCACTGTCAAACCCTTTCCGAGACAAATACGCATAGGCCTTCGACTTATCTTTATAATCGGTTAAGTTATAGCGTTTCTTAGCCAGCTCTGTTTTACAGCTTTGATAAAAATCGATTTCTTCAGTAAGTGTTAATTGGTACAGCGTTTCTTCAAAGTCACTCACGTCAATCAATCGTTGTTTGAGCTCCTGCAAGATAAGTGTTTTGCCTTTACCCTTATTAAACAGTTTGATTATTTCCGTTGTTAAGTCCACTTTATCGGCTTTTACGGCTAACTTACTTCGCAGGGTATCACGTTGTGGGTGTTGTGCTAATGCGTGATCGATTTCTGCACGCGAAAACCCTTTAGTGGTCATTTGGGTATAGACTTTTTCTTTATTGGTACCATAAAAATTAACAAAACGGCTTAACAGCCTAGACGTGGCCATTTCAAAACTATCAACATTTTGCTCATCCATCACTTGTTCTATTGCGTTATCAATCTCAGTAGCGGATATGCCGCGTATTTGTAACTTACGTTTTATTGCACCTTTCCCGAGTTGATTGCTAAAAGCCAACTCACAATATCGCACCGCAAAATCATAGTCATTTTTTAAATAACCACCGTCTATAAGTCTGGCTAATACGGTATCAATCCATTGCTGGTTTTCGGTTTTACGCTCAAGTTTGATGCGGATTTCATTAATGGTGAAATCCTGCTGACCGAGGTGCCAATAGGCACTATTAAAAACGTTATCGATGGTTTTAGCTTGACGTAATGGCGGCCGCTGCATAGAAAATTTGTCTTATAGTAAAAAATAACCACATTATAGTAGCAGTTTAAGGCGGTATTTATTCAGTCCTATTGTGTATCCGGCAAACTAAATACTGCGCGTGAATAGCGGGTAAACAGAACCTTATGATGATGACTAAATGTGGTCCTGTTGTTTAGGGATATTATCGACCACAAAAGGTCGTTTTTTTACCATAAACCATAATAAACTGACTATTGCACCGATACTGAACTGAATAATCCCTAAATTATGGATTAAATCATCAGGACGCAATGACACTAACGTCATACCGATAGCACCCGCCATCATCGAGCAAAATTGAATAACCGCCACTGCAGAACCCGTATCACCGGATTGTTGATCCAACATTAAATTAATGCCAGGAACACGCGTTGCGATGACCACCAGCGTAGCGGGTGCAGCAAGGAAAGCAAAAATCCACGGGGAGAGATGACCAATGGAGTAGGTTAATACACCTAAAAACATCAGGATAATAAAAGAAACCGTAATTATTTTTTGCACTGCAATGGTACGAGAAAGCTTCATATAGATACTCGGGCCAAATGATGCGACAAGCGCATTAAAAGCAAAAGCATAACTAAACATTTGTTCCGATAATCCAAAACCGTCGATATAGATATAAGATCCCGCAGCTAAAAATGCCATTAATGTCATAGGCGGAATGGTAAATATCGCTAATTGGGAAACAAACCTCGGATTGTTGGTAACTACGGCTATTCTTCCCCATGAACGTAACACCGAGCCAGTATATCGGTGCTGTAATGTTTCACGGTAAAACACAGTCAATAAAGTCGAGATAGCACCAAAAATAGCCAGTGCATAAAACATCATATGCCACGAGCCAATTTTTAGTAAAAAAGCGCCAAGTACAGGAGCAACCATAGGTGCAATAATCACCAAAGACATAATGGTCGCCATGATTTTTTCGCGTTCGCGGCCATCATACAAATCTTTTACGATAGCCGTTGCCACTACGGTGACGGCACTGCCTCCAAATGCTTGAAGTAGTCTAGCCCCAATAAGCATTTCTATATTATTCGATAGAGCGCATAACAAGCTGGCAATCACATAAATACCCAAGCCGAACAACATGATGGGTTTACGACCAAACTTTTCACTTAACGGCCCCCAAAAAAGCAAACCAAGCGCATAGGCAACAAAATAAACACTTAACGTCAGATTGACCATGGTTTGAGTGGTATTAAGTGTTTCGACCATGGTAGGTAAGGCCGGTAAATACAAGTCGGTGGTTAATGGTGGAAATGCACTCACTACGACTAAGAAGAATAAGGTACCTGTTGAGCCTAAAATAGGTTGTTCTACTTTCAAACTAGCACTCCAAATCGTTTGTAAAATATTCACGCAATATAAAAGCCAAAAGGGCTACAAATAGACTAACAAATAGCCGGTTAAGACCGGGTTAAGAGCATCATTGGTTAACGACTCATTTCAATCGCAAATACTCACACAAATAATATTGATTAATGTGTATTTGGATAGAGTATTTAAAGGCTTAATTACAGCATCAGAATGTTGCCAAAGTTATTTAATGAAAACTAAAAAGCGACATTTAAGTACTATATATTGAGGTATTTATCATTAAGTCTCCATTTACATTCAATTACTTGTATTGACATAGGTTTACAACATTCTCTGTAGAATGAAAAATCTAGAAGATCTATGATTAACATCAAAGCCTTTACAGTAATAAAGATTAAACATTTTTCATTATAGGCAGATTGAATTGCTCAACAAAAAGGGTGTTTAATAAATCAACTCAGAGATGTTTGAACCGTCTTTATTTATCCTTTTTGTTAAATAAAAGAGTGTTAACACTCGCGCTAGAAGGGTCCATATTTCTATACAATAGTTATTGCGTGCACAAGGTCTTCTTAACCTACCTTTAACCTCTGTTCTTTTAATATTGAGGTTAAACATTGTTACAAAACCATATTGGCCTTATCAATGATATTTCAAGTTCGCTTTTGAACTCACCAACTAAGCATTTTCGGCAAGGACACCAATATGATTATTTTATGCTGTTTTCTATTTGTTATCTCTACGGACGTTATTAAATCATGAAAAAAACCAATAAACATAAGCTGATTATCGTCATCATTGCTATTGCTATATTAGCTGGTGGCGCTGCTATTTATGTTGCCAACAAAGATGGCGACGCGCCTAATTACGCGACCGAACAAGTGCAACGTGGTGATATTGAAAATAGCGTGTTGGCCAATGGCATGCTACAAGCGTCTAAATTGGTTAGTGTTGGTGCTCAAGTTTCAGGACAAATTATCAAGTTGCCCGTTACGCTTGGTCAACAGATTAAACAAGGTGAGCTTATTGCTCAAATTGATAGTTTGACTCAACAAAATAGTTTAAAAGAAGCACTCGCGTCTCTCACAAGCAGTAAAGCCGAGTACCGAGCCAAACAAGCTCAAATAGATCAAGCCCAACAAGAATTTAATCGTCAAAAAGCCATGTTAGCCGATAACGCTAGCTCTAAAGCTGATTATGAATCGGCTCAAGCCTCATTGTTAGTTTACAAAGCCGAACTTGATCAACTAAAAGCCGAACAAGAACAAGTTAAGCTTAGCGTAGAGAGTGCTCAACTCAACTTAGGTTATACAACCATCAAAGCACCAATGGATGGAATGGTTGTTTACACTGCCGTTACCGTGGGCCAGACCGTTAACTCATCGCAATCAACCCCTACAATTGTTGAATTAGCTGATTTGCATAAAATGACAGTTAAAGCTCAAATTTCAGAAGCTGATGTCATTAAGGTAAAGTCAGGACAAGCAGTCTATTTTACGATTCTTGGCCAACCCAATAACCGCTATAACGCCACTTTACGTGCGATTGAACCAGGGCCAACCATCATGGACGGCGATGATAGCAATATGACCTCAAGTGATACTGATGCGATTTACTACAACGGCCTGTTTGATGTTGAAAATCCTGATGGTATTTTACGCATTGGTATGACAGTTGAAGTGTCTATTGTACTTAACCAAGCAAAAAATGTCTTGATTGTGCCTGCGCAAGTATTACAGAAAACCCCTGGACCCAAACCTGGTTATAGGGTGCCTGTTTTGGTTAATGGTGAAATCGAATATCGTAATGTTAGTGTGGGTATTAATAATAAAATCAGTGCTGAAATTATCAAAGGACTTGAACTAGGCGAACAAATTGTACTTGGTGCGCCAGCCTCAAATTCTGTGAGCAGTAAAAGAGGCAATCGCCGCCCACCAATGGGGTTTTAAGCAATGACTGAACAAGCGTTACTTAATATTTCAGGTGTCTACCGCACTTTTGCCGCAGGAGAGCAGCAACTCACGGTGCTTTCCAATATCAATCTCAGCATTAATCGTGGTGAAATGGTTGCGATTGTGGGGGCTTCGGGCTCAGGTAAATCAACCCTGATGAATATCTTAGGCTGTTTAGATAAGCCCTCTAAAGGACGTTATTTCATTAATGGGCAAGATACTTCTACCATGGATGCGGACCAACTTGCTCAGTTACGGCGTGAACATTTCGGTTTTATCTTTCAACGTTACCATCTGCTGGGTGATCTCGATGCCGTCGGTAATGTTGAAATACCGGCTATTTATGCCGGGAAAGATAAAAAAGATCGTAAAAAAAGAGCCGAAAGTTTGTTGTCTCGTTTGGGATTAGCGGATCGCCTCAATCATAAACCAAGCCAGCTGAGTGGTGGTCAACAGCAGCGAGTTAGTGTCGCTCGTGCATTGATGAATGGTGGAGATGTCATTTTAGCTGATGAGCCAACTGGCGCCCTTGACAGCCACAGCGGTAAAGAAATGATGGCTTTATTGCAAGAGCTTCATCACGATGGTCATACTATTATTATTGTCACGCATGACATGGATGTGGCCCATTTTGCCGACAGGATCATTGAGCTTAAAGATGGTGTCGTTATCCGCGATGCATTAAATGGCAAAGCAGCAGAACAACAAAAACTACCTGAGATTAAATCGCAACCTAGTTCATGGCTTAATTGGGACCGTTACATTGAAGCATTTAAAATGGCATTGATTGCCATGCTATCTCATCGTGTACGTACCTTTTTAACCATGCTCGGTATTATTATCGGTATAGCTTCTGTGGTATCAGTTGTTGCGTTGGGTAATGGCTCACAGCAATCGGTATTAGAAAATATCAGTTCTATGGGAACCAATACTATCGATGTTCGTTCTGGTAGTGGCTTTGGTGATCGCCGTGCAGGCAGGGTTCGTACGTTAACAGCACAAGACAGTGATGCGCTCAAGGTCTTACCTTATGTAGACAGCGTCACACCGTCAATTAGCAGTTCCGGCACTATTCGATATACCAATCAAGCCGTTTCTGCCAGCTTTAATGGCGTTGGTGCAGAATATTTTCGCGTACGGGGTTATGAGTTGGCAGAGGGACAATTCTGGGATGAAACCAGTGTGTTAAATTTGGCACAAGAAGCCGTCATTGACGACAACACCCGCCAATCACTTTTCCCTAAACGGTCAGCCATTGGGGCAGTGGTCTTTCTTGGTGATCTACCGGTGCGAATAATTGGCGTCACCAAAGCTAAAGAGAGTGCGTTTGGTAACAGCGACGCATTAAATGTCTGGGTACCTTATACCACCGTTTCTGGTCGCATGGTTGGCCAACGTTATCTCGACAGCATTACCGTCAGAATTAATCAATCGGCACCCAGTAATGCTGCAGAACAAGGTATTATCTCGTTACTAAAAATGCGCCACGGTACAGAAGATTTTTTCACGATTAATACTGATACGATCCGTGAAAGTATTGAAAAAACCACTCAAACTATGACCTTATTGATTTCTGCCATTGCGGTTATTTCGCTTATTGTTGGCGGCATTGGTGTAATGAATATTATGCTGGTATCTGTCACTGAACGAACCCGAGAGATTGGTGTACGCATGGCGGTAGGCGCAAGGCAGGGCGACATTTTGCGCCAGTTTTTAATTGAAGCGGTTTTGGTCTGTTTATGTGGTGGCATTATAGGCATTGGGCTAGCTTACTTAATTGGTCAGATCTTTGCTTTTACAGGGGGGAGTTTCCAAATGATTTATTCAACCACTTCGATTGTTGCCGCATTCGCTTGCTCAACGCTCATAGGTATACTATTTGGCTTTTTACCCGCACGCAATGCAGCGCAACTCGACCCTGTTGATGCCTTAGCAAGAGAATAACGATAATGATAAAACGATCTATAACCCTAAGGCTCTCAACCATCGCGTTTTGCATTTCATTGGCAACGGGTTGCAGCAGTTTTATGCGCACTGAATTTACACCTCCAGAAGTTGATATTCCAACAAGCTGGCAAAGTGTTAGTCTAAATCAACAAGTCAACCTTGACCCTTGGTGGCAGAGCTTTAATAATCCCGAGCTTAATCAATTAATTGAACAAGTATTAATCACTAATAATGATTTAGCCTTAGCGACGTTGACACTGCGCACCGCTCGCCTCCAAGCGGGTTTAACTGATACTCAACGTTACCCGCAAATTAGTGCAAACCTCAATGGTTCAAAATCAAAACCATTAGAGGGTGGCGCAAGTGCTACTGAATATGGCAGTAACGTATCGCTAAGTTACGAACTGGATCTGTGGGGACGCGTTTCTGCCGATATGGACGCCGCAAAATGGACCAGCCTAGCCACCGCCGAAGATAGAGAAAGTACAGCACAAAGTTTAGTGGCCACCACTGCAACATTATATTGGCAAATCGGCTATCTCAAACAGAGTATTGCACTCAGTCAAAATAGCGTCGATTATGCACAACAGATACTTGATCTTACTGAACGTCAGTACCGTTCTGGAGCAGTATCTCAGTTGAATGTATTCGAGGCTAAAAGTAATTTGGCAGGGCAACAAGCAAGTCACAGTGATTTGCAGCAACAACTTACAGAGGCACAAAATTCATTAGCGATTTTATATAATCAACCGCCTTCAAAAATGCCTATACACATAGACAAATTACCGGGCGATGCTATTCCAACCATCGCTGAAGGTATACCCGCTGATCTTTTGATCCGACGACCCGATGTAAAGTCGGCACTTTATGCGCTTAAATCTGCATATGCGTCAAAAGATGCCACTTTTGCTGGTTACTTGCCCACACTCACGCTTTCTGGCTCGCTAGGTACCGCGTCTAACGAGTTAAAAGACTTACTACAAAATCCTATTGGCACATTGGGCGCAAACTTAGTACTACCATTTGTGCAGTGGAACGAAATGCAATTGTATAAACAAATGGCGAGTGTGGAAGTTGAATCTGCAGTGGTGACCTACAGGAAAACACTCTACAACGCATTTAAAGAAGTCGATAACGCGATTTCTGCACGACAACATTACCAGTATCAAGAACAGAAATTACGTGAACAATATGACGCAGCGTCTGCCGCAGAGCACATTTATGCAAGCCAGTACCGAAATGGTGCGGTAAGTATTCAAGACTGGTTAGACGCCAAAGAAACTCAACGCAGTGCAGAAGTGTTATTGCTGGCTAATCGTTATAACCAGTTCAGTGCTCAAGCCACGCTTTATCAAGCCCTTGGAGGCAGCGATATTGCAGCGCCACTTGTAACGGAATAATAAAATACAGTTAAATTTATATGATATATAACAACAAAAGCTCGCATGCACAGCGGGTTTTTTGTTTAAGTGAGGAGGGGTAACGGGTTATCACTATTAGCTACAAATATGGCCGACTAGGGTTAACTGTGATTTTTAGCATTCATCAATTGTTACCTGGAATTGGGCTTAATTAAAGCTGTCTTCTTAGTTCGTGTGCCAAAATAACGAATCAGTCTCTCGTAGATAATAAATACAGATGCAATACGATATCCCAGATTAACCCCATTTAATTATGATTTTCCTACAATCTATTACTTGTCTAGAAGGCATAAATTTCCGGTGCATGACCAGATATTTAATAGGATTGATATTAGTTACCACTTTTTTGATAACGAAGATAACGCTGCTAGTGCGGTTTCAAAATCGAGCATTTCTACGGCATCACATAACTTGGTTAAATCAGGTTCAAGGTGTGCATGTCCTAGTAACTTATTTTGTAGCGACAGAGTGATATGAAGCGCCTTGAGATTGTGGTCTTGTAGATGTTGCTTCAGCTCCGTTAACATCAAGGTGAGTTCAGGGACTGAATAATCAGCAGCGGATGATGTCTCTGTTAATTTATTAACGTCATCTTTTGCTAATAGCGCGTGGATACTCGACAGTTCAGCTTGCGCGACCAAACGTAATTCCTGACCCAATACCGAATTTAATATATCAACCTCATTAGCCGTATCCAGTCCCGCTAACTTACTCTCCAAGTTACATAGGTATTGGTAAAGTGATGATAAGCCAGTTGTTCCAGAGCTCCCTTTAAGGGTATGAACCAAGCGTAATAGCTCCTTTATGTTTTTTTGCGAAATCATCAAATCGATATTTTGCAGTTGTGGCTCTAGATTTTTTTCAAAAACGCGAATTAAACGACGATAAAATATTTCATTACCACCAAAAGGTTCCAGTAAAGAGGCTAAAGTCATATTTTCTAAATCTGAGCTAACATTATTAGCAACCTTGTTGTTGCTTTCGTCAACTTGCTGCAGATTAGCAACCATTTTATTCGCTTTCATATCAAGGGTTCTCGGCAGATGGTGACGTTGTGTATCGGTTGTATATCTAGTACAAAAAAGAATAATAGCAGTGACTAAATAGGGTGATATTGGATGAACTATAACAATATATTGACGATGTTTATGGCCAGTCAATGTGATTATTCAACAACTTAGTTTGCTACATCAAAAATAATAATACAATATTAGTCACAAATGTAGCCAAATATGGGTGCTAAACCAAACTAACCGGAGTCGGAATGCCGTTAGATAAAATTTTACACGTAGAAGATGATGAGTCGATTCGAGTTATCGTTGAAATGGCGCTTGTTGATATATCAGGATTTACATTAGTCGCTTGCGAAGGCGGAAATGAGGCGATTAGTCAAATAGAGCATTTTACGCCGGACTTAATATTATTAGATGCCATGATGCCTGGTATGGATGGGTTACAAACGTTAATTGAAATACGTAAAAAGCCACATTGCCAACACATTCCGGTGGTTTTTATGACAGCTCGCATTCAACAATCTGAAAAAAAAGAATATTTAGACGCTGGCGCAATAGCCATTATTGAAAAACCGTTTGATGCTATGAGTCTTGGCGATAAACTCGAGTCTATTTATCAAGCTTACCTCACGTCCGCAGACATTAACAAACCGGAGTAACCGATGCTAACGCCTGTATTACCTCATTCCGAGCAAGAAAGACTTATCTCGTTACAAAATACGGGACTGTTAGATACGGAACCAGAGCAGCGCTTTGATCGTTTAACCCATTTAGCTCAACTTTGTATCGGCACCGACATAGTGCTTATTTCTTTAATCGATTCCAACCGCCAATGGTTTAAGTCTAAACAAGGTGTAGAGGTATGCGAGACAAGTAGAGATATCTCAATTTGTGGGCATACCATTTTGGGAACCGGAATTTTTGAAGTGTCTGATACTCTTCTCGACAGTCGATTTGCCGATAACCCGCTAGTCGTAAACGCGCCTTTTATTCGATTTTATGCCGGAGTGCCTTTAGTTAATAATGGTGAAAACATTGGCACGCTGTGCTTTATTGATAGCCAACCTCGCCAGTTTACTGACAAAGAACGACAAATCGTTGCCGAATTTGCAAAGAGTATTGAGCAAGAAATTCAAGACAAATTACAAGAACAAGCCCACGAGCAATTAGTGGCAAGCGAGAAAATGTACCGATCAGTGCTTGAAGGCACGAGGATCGGTACTTGGCAATGGAATGTTCAAACCGGCGAGTCTAATTGTAACGAACGTTGGGCTGAAATTATCGGTTATACGCTTGATGAGCTTGAGCCCATTACTATAGAAGCCTGGTTATCAATGATACATCCCGATGACTTAGCCAGTTCAGATACCGCCTTAGATGAACACCTCAATGGCTCAACGCCATTTTATGACGTTAAATGCAGAATGAAGCACAAAGATGGCCATTATGTGTGGGTGCATGATAGAGGCAAAGTTGTGTCATATTCTGCCGATGGCAAAGCACTAATGATGTATGGCACACAGGCCGAAATCACCAAGGAAATTAATAGCGAGCTAGCATTATTGCAAAGTCGAGATCAGTTTAAGACTTTAGTTGGCAATATACCGGGAATGACTTACCGATGTCAGCATGATGAACATTGGACCATGCTGTATATGAGTGAACATATTTATGATCTGTCGGGCTATCCTGCCAGCGATTTTATTAATAATGACCAGCGCTATTACGTGAGTATTGTTCATCCTGACGACAGGGCAGAGCTATTTAATATCATCGAAAAAGCAGTACAAAACCACACTAGTTGGGTGTTAAACTTCCGTATTTTGCATAAAAATGGATCCGTTGTGTGGGTTGAAGAGCGCGGCGCTGCTGAATATGACAGTACTGGTGCCGTTCAGTATCTTGACGGTTTTATTATGGATGTCAGCAAAGAAAAAAAACTGCAAGACCAACTGTACAAACTGACACAGCAGCTTCCCGGTGTGGTTTATCAGTATCAGTCATGGCCAGACGGACGTAGTGCATTCCCTTACGCCAGCGATGCAATAGAAGATATTTATGGTATCAAGCCTGAAGATGTCCTTACCGATGCTTCTAATGCGTTTGCCAGAATTTACCCAGATGATTTAGCTGCAGTAGCACTGAGTATTGAAGAGTCTGCTAAACATCAGACGCTTTGGAAACAAGAATACCGTGTTTGCTGCGATGACAATACACCGACGTGGTTATCTGGTAGCGCGACACCAGAGATGATGCCTGATGGCAGTACCTTATGGCATGGCTATATTCATGACATTACCCAAACCAAAGAACATTACCTCAAACTCGAAGAACTCAATCACCAACTCAACGTCGCTCAGCAAAGTCTTGATTTAGCCAGTGAGCAAGCTCAAATAGGTTATTGGCAAGCATCATTGAAACTGGGCACTTTATGGTGGTCACCCATTATTTATCAAATATTTGGATTAGATGAGCAAGACATCGTTCCGAGTGTAACCTTGTTTAAAAGCGCTGTGCATCCTGACGATATCGACAAAGTGGCTAAAAGCGAACAAGAAGCTCGCTTAACCGGGATTCATAATGTGGTGCATCGCATTATTCGACCAAACGGCGAAGTTCGCTGGGTACATGAACTAGGACAGTTGGTAGCCGAAGATAAAAACCCAGACTTGATACTGATAGGTTCAGTGCAAGACATTACAGACAGAATGAAATTACAACATATCAAAGATGAATTTATCTCGACGGTGAGTCATGAGCTTCGTACACCCTTAACCTCAATTTATGGTGCATTAAACCTATTACAGTCTGGTAAGTTAGTCACTTTACCTGCCAAAGCTGACAAGCTAATTGATATTGCGAGCAGTAACTGTAAACAGCTTAGCCGTTTAATCAATGACTTATTAGATATCGAAAAACTTGCTGCAGGTAAGTTATTGTTTGAAATGAAACGCTCACCTATTGAACCTCTGTTACAACGAGCAATTAATGATCATCAACCCTTCGCAGGCCTGCATAATATTTCGTTAACACTGCAACTGGATAAGCAAGTCGATGAAACCTTGCTATATATTGATGAGCATCGTCTATTACAAATCTTGACCAATTTCCTGTCTAATGCAGTTAAGTTTTCACCTAAAGCGGGTAACGTAATCCTGTCTGCTACGCAAATTTATGATGAGATTGAGATTTCTGTACAAGATCAAGGCTCTGGGATCCCAGAAGATTTTAAAGGCAAGATTTTTGAACGATTTTCCCAAGCTGATGCCAGTAGCTCGAAAGCCAAAGGCGGTACAGGTTTAGGTTTGGCACTTTGTAAAGAGCTGATTGAAGCAATGAATGGCAGTATTGGTTATCGATCTCAAACAGGCGCTGGTTCGCGGTTTTATATTCGATTGCCCATATCAGTAGAACAGTAGAGCAGTAGAAGTTAAAGGATTATCAAAATCGTTACTGGATAAGACCGCTACCGATAAACAGGGCAATAAAAAACGAGTTAGCGCATAAACGCTAACTCGTTAGGTCATCATTAGGCAAACCATAATCAGCATCTTTGGTCTTGTTAATTATTGAGTTTTTTAACCTTGAATCATTTATAGCCGATGACTTATGGCTAAAGTGCCTTATTAAGCACTGTTTACTTGGATGTTGCCGCATTGCTTAACTTACCGAGTACACCAGAAATTTTATTGATCACCTTATCGCAGCCTTCAATATTATGACGTTGTTTAATGTATTCAGGATTGTTATACGACAGCCAAACGTTGTTATCCGCATCCTCGCTAATCAAAACCTTCTGAGGTAAATCAATCGCGACGAGTTGGCTGCATTGCATTAATTGCGTACCAATCTTAGGATTTCCAAAAATGATGACTTCAGTTGGCCTTAATGCTAATCCCACACTGGCAGCATTTTTTTGATGATCAATCCGAGTAAAAACCGTAAAACCTTTGTCTTTTATAATCGACTCAAATCTGTCAGCAGTTTCCTTTGCCGAATAATTACTTTGAAGAGTGACAAGGCTTTCGACCGCATAAGCTTGAGTAGATGCTATCAAGACAACAAGGGCTAGCGAAATATTTCTAATCATAATGGTTACCTATTGGTTATGTTGATAGATGATGGCACTTTGACCAAGCCTAATTTGCAAAAACATTTATCAAATGACTATACACCATGACCCATTAACGGGTTAATCATGACTTGTTATCATATTGACCCTTGATAACGTAACTAGCCTGTTACTGGAATGCCGTGAGTGATTAAAATCCACTAATACGTATTGTTGAGTATCGATTGTTGACCTAAATTGTCAATCTGCTGCTAATTTTACTGCAGTGCCAAAAGCCATTATTTCGGAACAACCATCCATAATTGCACTCGTTGTAAAACGGATCCCCACAATAGCATCGGCTCCTTTTTCTGCCGCACTGGCAACCAAGCGTTCAATGGCAACATCTCTGGCTTCGTTTAACATTTCGGTATAACCGCGGATCTCGCCACCCACAATGCTTTTCAGTCCCGCCATGATATCGCGTCCAACATGTTTTGATTGAACAACATTTCCCGTAACAATACCGACTATATCAATAATGTCTCTACCTGGAATCGTTTCTGTAGTGGTATAAATCATAAATCCTCCATCAAACAAGGGCACTTAATTATCGTACTGCGATCAGACTAAAATGGGAATTTAATTAGTGGTAATTAACTAGGTCATTTCGTTTATACTTTAGCGGTGTATACGATCCACAACTCGCTGGTGGACGTAAAAATAAAGTAAACGAGCAGTATGTTGATGGCTTTTTACTTGATTAATCCATCGGCAGAGTGAATAAATACTCACAAAATTGAATGCAAGTTAAAAATTTACCGAGGTTAATACTTTTGTTTTTGCATATTTAGGAATAATCATGCAAATACATTTTTCAGTTTATTACGTTCGCCTAATCACTACTATTAGGGCTTATGTTTACCACAATTATTCCGGACTTATGATGATTGTTATTGATAACGTCAGCGGATCTCTCGCCATGGATTAGTAAGTTCAATTTTTTAAGTTCAATGTTTTAAGTTCAATGTTTTAAGTTCAATTTTTTAAGTTCAATGGTTGTAAGTTCAATGTTTACAAGTGCAGTGGCTGTAAGTAGTCCATTGGTAACCTTGGTGTTGGTCTCTCTGTAAAATGTTAGGCGTTAATCGTATCATTAGTCGTTAAGAGGTTTGTTTGGCTTCACATCACTCGTTATTAAATCATCAACGTCATTTTGAACGTATAGGGCCAGACTATCGTAATGGCGACTCGGTAAGCTTTCTAGACATCAAGCATACCTTTGGCCTACAACATATTCGCGTTGGCAAATGGGTAAATCGTGAAGAGTCTGCACTTGCGGCTAATTTGATTTTTGATTCACTCGCCGATCTTGCCAATATTTTAGCCGTGCCGCCTGAGTTAATTGGTTTACGCGGAAGCTTACGTTTTGCCTTTGGCCATGGCGGCCAAAAAGGAGTACAAGCTCATTACTCACCAGCATACCGAGAACTGGCATTGGCCAAAAATGCCGGAGCAGGGGCGTTGGCTCACGAATTTTGGCATGCATTCGATCACTACATTGCCGACAAAATGTTTATCGACGACAGTTTATTAGACCCATATTTATCCTCACTAGCGTTAGCAGAACAAAGTACCAATACAAGACGATCTAACAGCAGTCGTGCCGATTTATTTGCCTGTGCCAGCGATAACTGGCTGGCCGATAAATGCATAGTTGCTCACCCGCTTAATCAACAACTCTCAAAGTTATTCCAAGTCACCTTGCTCAATACTAATGGCCAAGAACCTCACGATTATGTTCGTCGTTCCATCGCATTAGATAAACAGCAAGGCTGCCATTACTTTGCCAAACCTACTGAAATGATGGCGCGTGCCTTTGAATCTTGCATTGAAATCTATTCACAATACTACGCAGAAATCTCTAACCCATACTTAGTAAATAGCACTATAAACTCACCACTTGCTAAGCATGGCGCATATCCAGACAGGCAGCATTGCCATGAAATATATCAAACCATGATGGAATATTTTGAACCTTTGGGGTTAGCGTTTGATAAACAAAGCAGGTGATGGTTTTTCAATATAAAAACACCAAAACTATGCTGGTGGATTATTAAATTTTTCATAATCGTAGAGTGCAACATGTGTTAATCTTTGTAAAAATAATTTATCGATAAAAACTCGCATGATCTACTTTGATACCGCAGCGTCATACCCTCTATTGCCCGAAGTTAAAATTTCTTTGCGGAATGCATTTGAGAAATTTTATGCAAATTCAGCATCCAGTCACTTAATGGGTTCAATTGTTCAAAAGGAAATTGATCAAGTAAGAGAAAAACTAGCGGATTCAATCGGTGCTTACTCAAGTGAAATTGTGTTTACTAGTGGCGCAACGGAATCAAATAACATCGCTTTTAAAAGCTTGCTGTTAAGTGGTGACATCCCTGCAGGAAAAAACCATATAATCACATCCACAATTGAGCACAAGTGCATATTAGCGATATGTGATTATTTTAAATCGATTGGTTTTGAAGTGACTTACATTAAACCTAATGTAGATGGCATTATTTGCCCGAATGATGTTAAGGATGCTATTAACGAAAAAACGGCTTTAGTGTCAATCATGCACGTTAATAACGAATTAGGCACAATTAATCCTATTGGTGAAATTGGTAAATTGTGTTCTGAAAACAATGTCATATTCCACTCAGATGCAGCTCAGAGTTATGGTAAAACAGAGATCGACGTCGATGATTTTAATATAGATGTTATGTCATTTTCCGCTCACAAAATAGGTGGTCCAAAAGGCATTGGCGCGATCTACATACGAGATTTACGCCACAGAAAACTTTTGCCAGTTATTCATGGCGCTGGCCAAGAGCAAGGTTTGAGGGGCGGAACAATTGCTGCGCCTTTGATTATTGGTTATGGAACCGCGATTGATTTATTCCCGAAATATTACCAATCGTTTGCTGAAATGCGCATAAAAGAGTACTTAATTGAAGGGCTCATTAATGAAGGGATTG
The DNA here is from genome assembly GCF_005234075.1 of Shewanella sp. MEBiC00475. NCBI lineage: Bacteria > Pseudomonadati > Pseudomonadota > Gammaproteobacteria > Alteromonadales > Shewanellaceae > Shewanella > Shewanella sp. MEBiC00475. Next base: position 4,635,580 of record NZ_CP039928.1, on the reverse strand, counting down.
GCTTTAACATAAATGGCCAAACTAAAGCCTTACATCATTGTTTGTCCTTAACACTTTTGAATACCAACGTAGCGTTAATGATCCGCGACAATGATCAAACAATTAGTTTAGCTCAAGGCTCAGCTTGTTCTTCAAAAGAAATCGAAGCTTCGCATGTATTAACATCTCTAGGTTTAACGCGTGAACAAGCTGAAGATACTATTAGACTTAGTTTTCCACTTGATGTGACGTTTGAACAAATTGATACATTTATTAATGCTGTAAAAAAAGCGACTAGATAGTCGCTTTTTATTTATAACAAGTCACACAGGCTCCTCCGCCTTCTGCTTCGTCATAAATATCGTCTAATTCACCAAACTCACAGACGCCACCAAAATCGCCCAAAAGTGCATTTCTGCGTTTCTTTTTGTTAAAACGAGCAACTTTTTTCTCATGATTCTCAATAATACGTTTTTGTACTTCTGGATCTTCTAAAGTCTCAAGTGGCTGGCCTTGGCCCATCCAATAAAAGCGCTCGCCTGTAGTACTATTATTGTCATCGCCTTTTTCAAATGCTTTGGCTTCTTCAAATAGAGCAGGGTGCTTTTCCATTAGCTTTACCCATTCTATTTTTCTCTGATAGAAGCAAAACGTACATCCTGATCGTGAACGCCATTTGTAATATTCAGGAAGTTCAAGACCATTGCGTTGGAGAATATTTTCAATATCACTTCTAACGATGCCATGCTCTCTAAAAGGAAATATCGACTCAATCGGCTTTTCGATTGTCATATAACCAGTTCTTTCTGGTTCATCAGCTCGAATTCCAACGTAGTTTTTAATCTTATAACCGTCACGAATAAAACTATCTAACCATTGTTCAAATGGTTTTAGTTTCATTTGCACGGTACACCAGCGATCACGCTGTGAGGGCAGGTAGTTACCATGCTCTTTAAGTAAGTGAGCAAAATCTTTTTCGCCACGACCTTCAATATTATTTAAAGAACGAGCATTTAAACGATGAATATATCCCAACTTTTCTTCAAGTTGATCAATAAATTCATTGGTTTCAGGTAATTCATATCCAGTATCCGTAAAAAAGTATTCAACCTCTAAATCTGGATACGTTTCTTTAACAAATAATGCTAGAGCGCTACTGTCTTTACCACCAGATAGCCCCAACACATGCTTAACTTTCTCAGTCATTAACGGCCTCAGATCCACTTTGTTCCATCAAATTTGTTAACAAGTTAGTTAAAGCGGCAAGTTGTTTCTCTTTAGATAAATCAGAGAAAGATTCTTTAATGCTATCGACTACTTGTAAAACATCGCTATCCATTTCTAAATCGTGTTTTATGAAACCACCAAACTCTTGATGGTTACCATCACTATCAGTAGTAATAAAGGCAAGCGGCTTGGAGCTTCCCTTACTTTGTAAATTACCAAATGACTCTATACGTCTAAATTGTACGCATAAATTTTGTAGCTCATCCAAACCATTACGAAGATGTTTATCTGTCCAATTACGTTCAGGCGTGCCAGTTGCTAAATTAATGACAAACTCAAATTTACTATCATCATTTATGCATTGCGTAATGCGCTTAGCAAGCTCTTTTACGTTAGGTCGCTTGGCAATTCCTTCAACAAACTCACAGCGTTTCTTTAATGTGTCGCTAAAATCTTCACCTAATGTACTTATGATTATCTGTTTAAAACCGTTATATAGAATATCATTTTGTGCGCTAAGATCTTCAATCGCAGTACGTAACTTGTAACCCAATTGGTCTTCAACATTAGGATCGTCTTTCTTAAACCCAAATACTGCAGGTAAGTCTTCTAGAATGAGTTTATATGGATCATTTGCACCAATAACTTTATTCCTAAAATCTCGCGCCTCTTTGGTCAAACCATTCTGTTGACTGTCGTTAAAGCTCTCACCGCTTGTTTTTTTAACCCAAGCAGGTAATTTATGAACGATCCCAACAATGTGTTTTGCTATGTTCAAAATAGCACTATCAGTCTTAGTATTTCCGATTGTAGCTTGAGCTAAATTCTCTAACAAATGGCTCTGAATATCAGATATCTCGAAGTATCGTACCGCAGCTTCATGTGGGTGCTTATAGATTTTATTAACCAGTTCCTCATCTAATTCAGGAATAAAAATAAACTGATTTGTTGAATCCCAATCATAAAATGCAATTTGTCCTTCAAGCGATTTCAATAATGCTAAACCGTAAATACGACATAAACCAGTGGTTAAACCAAATGGTGGCAACATCCAACGATCATACAACTGGGCCATGGTGACATGGGACTGAATAGAGTTTTCTTTAATGAAGTTGAAACCATCTTTCCATAATGCATACATTTTCTCATTATCTTGGATAGACTTCTCACTCCAAACACTCGGAAACATGTGACCTTCTGGTGTATCGCTATGCCATCCTTTACTTTTTAAACAGGATAGATAAAGACCTTTCTCCGGAGGGAACGCATTCTCATCGAAACCTAAATCTTTTTTATCACCATTCTTAAACATGGCATTCATCAATTTACGCATTGCGCTATTGGCGCTACCTGACGGTTTGGAACGATTCACTAACTCGTTAATCACTACAGGTGCTTTCTTATAGATTTTTTCTGCGATTATAGATGCTAAGGCTGTAAGAGGAGCCCCTTGAATTAAGTACGTTTTCCAATGGGTCCATTTAGCATTTTTATAAATATGTTGCAGTTCATTTTCTACGTTTGTTTGGGCAAAAATAATACGATTTTCTAACTCGTTTTTAGCAATCAAATCGTGAGTGATTTTTTGCTCATCTTTCAAGATTTGCTTTAATGCAATGAGTTCTATTGCCGCATTTTTTAAAGTGCTAAAGTCATTATATTCACCAATAACATGATGCTGTGATTTTTGTGCAAATTCTTTGAGTTTTACAGTTACTTCAGGTGATACAGAAAGAATAAAGGTGAGGAATGCATCACCTGTCTTGGGTGTTACGTTCGATTGTTGTAAATAACTATTATCAGCTTTGTTTATTAATTTTGTCGTTGCCCAGCGCATCGTGCCGGTTTTATGGTAATGCGCTGTTGCTAATATACTTTGCGGCAAATCACAAGCTGTCGTCCAGTCAACACCTTCACTAAGCACTTCAACACGTTCACTGATTAATGAGTTTATGTCGATGTCGCTACCTTGGAAAACAAACATCGCATCATGTTTTTGACGGTAAATAACGACTGTCCAAGTTTGTAAATCATCTAATGCAGTAATTATTTCACTATTTTTATAACCGCGGTTGACGAAATATTTTTTTAAAAAATCTTTCTTTGCATGTAGTTGGTGATGAAATCCAAATATTGTCAGTAATGCAATAACCTTAGTAATAGAAACATGTAACTCACTACCTTCTGCTTTTTGTTCCGCGCGATAAATAGCATCACAACCTTCTAACCAAGCCTTACTATCGTGCGATGTTACAATTAAATGGTGTAAGTTGTGATGCAAATAGTCCCAATACATTTCTGGGCGATATAACATCAATTCATCAGCAGTAAATTTGTAGTTTTCTCCTAAAAACTCCCTAAAACCGTATTTTTCATGCGACGCTAAAAAACCAAATAAACTCCGTTCATTTTGGGAAAATCGACGGCGAGATACTGGGCCTAACAATAAACTCACAATAGGATCAAGTGGCAACGTTTTACTGAGCGCTTCAACATTACGATTTTGGTTTGCAAAAGCATTACTTACAACACCCACTAATCGTTCAAATTTTTGTTCTAATTTCTTAATAATTGAAGGTGTGCGTGATATAGAGTCGCCGACAAGCACTAAAGATTCATCAATAGAAGGATTAAAACTTAAATCGCGATAACGACCTTGAACCTTACTCCATTCTTGTTGTGTTTTAGTGTCTTTGTTTTTTGCATAATCAGAGAATGCCTGATGTAAAAAACCAATCATTAAGACAGGACGGCCAGCCTGCTGGGCAATATCTGCAAGCGCTTGAAATAGATGTAAGTCTTTATTAGAACGAGATTGAAAATCTAAGGCTTTACCCATTTCATCTAGGAGTATGAGGACGCCATCTTCATTACCTTGTGCGTTTGACAATAAAAGATTAATTTCAGTGAGGCATTCATCATCATTTAATAGAGTTAACTTGTCTTTTTCATGTGGAATGCTAAATGTGTTGTATAAACTTAATAAAATGCTGTTAGCAGGAGATTCTAAACCACAAACATGTTTTACCGTGTTCCAACCATTCTTTATATCAAATCTTCTGCTGAACTCTTCATGTAAAGCTGGTGAAGTTTGTAGTTTTGCCATGGCATAGCTACGTAGTGCAGCGTCGTCAGAAAGTAAACAACTTAAAAATAATGCAACGGTTGATTTACCAGAGCCATAGGGCCCTGTGATGGTATAAACTCGTTGTGCATTTGCTGCAAACTCTCTGCTCACTGTATCAATTACATTTACAGCAGTGCCATGTAGAATAAAATCATCTATAAAAGTTCGCAGGTTTTCACTATTGCTATCAATGCGGGTAGAACTCTTATAACGCTGATTAATCGTTATTAATGGTTTAGTCATTTTGTGTACCATAATATTGATTTAAATAAAGCTTACTACTTTTTTTAGCAAATTCAGAAATGTTGACTTGCCTTAACCCTAAAGAATCAACCCATGATATTTTACTATCGGTAAAGGCTTGTGCTTCATCAAGTTTTTGACCTAGGCCTGATTCTGACAATCGAAAAATCCTGCCGGGTGAGCATGGTTTACTTAACAAAGAATCAAAATCTACAGTGCTGACGTTAGAGTCAATAGTTTCGATTATAAAAAACTCAAGAAGGGCATAAGTAAAAATCTCAATAGGCAGTTCAGGTCGTTCTGCTAAATTACTTATGTAAAAGCCACCACCATTATCTTGAACCAAATTTAATTCAGCTAAAGGTGATGTGAAATGGTCTTCATTGATACTATTATTCTTTTTTGTTATTGATTTAACTTTTTTACTATAAGTGTTTAGAAAACAATCAACATCTTTTTTAATAGTAGAAATATTACCTAGTTCAGAATCAACTAATTTAGCAGAATCTTCATAGCAGTCATTAATGAGCTTAGTTTTTTCAAAGTGTTGTACGTTAGAAAAATTAAAAAAATATCGATACGCAGTTAATTGATCAATATTAAAATTTAACCAAAAATGAACTAACCATATAGAACCAGATAATTCTAAATAAGGATCTTGACCATCATCCGTATTCTTACCAGCAAAAAGGAATGAGCCATTATTTGTAACAAAATGTGAATGCAAGTTGTTCTCTCTCAATGATGAGATGACGTTACAAGCTTCAGCCCAGTACTGAATCGCTTTGACCATATTTTTGCCAACGCCGAGTTCAACGATAGACTGACGAATACTATCTTCATCAGAACTTGAGAATTTACCATTTGAATTCAAATGATTAACTGCCTTGAATAGCCATCCATAGCGCAGAGGGAAAGTGTCGTGACCGGTAAACTTAGCTTTCATAGCTGATAAAGTGCCTCTGGAGAAATTGTCCAGTGTGAATACTAGACCTATTTAAGATTGAACAAAAGCATTTTATCATAAGCACTGTATTTTTATACAGCTTCCATTAGACTTTATTCTAACCTATTGTCAAAAATCTTTTTTTGCAGTAAATTCTTAGTGTGAATAATAAATATAGTTTATTATTTGTTAATAGTTTCATTGAATAACTATTACATACACGAATGGAATTCGTAATTAAACAAAATGTAAGGGATTATGATGCTAGCAAAAAAATTAGCTGACCTCTCTAAAAACAAATTTTTGAGCTTTTTAATTGAAGGATTTGTGATAAATTTGACGGTTATGAAAAAATACCCTGTAAAATCAAAAGATATTTCAATTCATTATGATCTTAAAAAACTACCTAAATTAACATCTAAAATTAAATATTTCAACTTATCATCATATCTAAGTAATAAAGCTAAAGAACTAAAGTTACTTATTTGTTATTTTTTTAGTTTTTTATATAACAATAATTTTTCAAAGCAATTCATAATCCCATTTAAGTCAGTGATTTGTATTCTGACTATTAAAAATGTTCATATATTCTATTTTTACAGGGATATAAGTACAGCAGTAATAAAAGGTTTTTATGAATAATTTAATTAAAGAAAAATTTGAAATGTTATCACCTGTATATTTCCCTAACGAAGTAAATATTGTTAAGAATTTATTTATTCCTGTTTCATCTTTATCTAACAGCTTTGATTGTCTGTCAGGATATTTTTCATCCAAAGTACTTTCAGAATTAGCTGAGCCATTATCTGAATTATTTATAAAACCTACAGCAAAAGGCCGATTTATTATAAGTCCAAATTTAAATGAAGAAGATAAAAACGCTCTTTTTGAAGCTTATAACCGGGGAGAGTCATCCTTTGAGTTTCTAGTAGGTAAAATCGATATTTCAAAAGATCAGCTAACGACTTCTACACTAGATGTTATGAAGTACCTAATTTATCATAAAAGATTAGATATAAGAATTGCACTGATGAAACGAGGTATGATGCATGCCAAGATATGGTTGTTTAATACAAAATTTGGTAAGGTTGCAATTCATGGTTCAGGTAATGCGACACAGTCTGGTTTAATGACTAACTTCGAACAATTAGTATTAAGTAGAAGATGGGAATCCGATAGTAATAAAATAATAGTAGATTCGTATCAAGAACGATTTGACAGCTTTTGGGATTCTAGAAGAGATGACTCATATACTCTCAAATTGAATGATAAAACTGTTAAAGATATATTTTCTTCAACTAAGAACTCTAAATTTGAAGATGGGTTACCTTTGTTACTTAATGAGTTAAAAAATCATATGGAAAATAAATCCTCTATTAATAAACTAAAAATTCCTAAATGGCTAAATTTTAGAGAAGGCGACTACAAGCATCAAGGCGAGGCTATAGATGCTTGGTTAAACAATAGTAATAAAGGAATCTTTTCGATAGCAACCGGTGGAGGCAAAACTCTAACTTCTCTGGCTGCAGCTTCTTTATCTTTAATAGAACAAGATAGAGCTTTAATTATAATTGCTGTACCAACGAAGCCTTTAATTAATCAGTGGGCCAAAGATGTTCTAAGTTTTGATATTACACCACTTGAAACAGCTGGTGTATCAAGTAATTTTATAATAAGACATTTAAAATCTATAAAAAGAGAAATGAGGGTGATACCTAGTCATCAGGTTGTCATACTTACACATAATGCATTAAAAAATAATGATGTTTTAAATGCATTAAAAGAATTTGATTGTCCTAAAATGCTAATAGCCGATGAAGCACATAATTTAGGTGCAATAGGATTTATTTCAAACTTACCTTACTTTTTTGATTTAAGATTGGCACTATCTGCAACTATTGAGAGACAATATGATCAAGAAGGGACTGAAATAATTAAAAGTTATTTTGGTGGGGTTGTATATGAATTTACAGTTGAAGAAGCAATAGGTAAATGTTTAGTACCGTTTGATTATTATACTCATCAGATATATTTGAATAATGCAGAAGTTGAAAGTTGGATAGAAATATCACAAAAAATAAGGAGACTTTATGGATTTGGTGATTCTGACTCAGAGGCGAAAGCTGATTTGCTTGCCATACGAAGAAGGGCTATCGCAGAAAATGCATCAGAGAAAATTTCAAAGTTTAAGAAGTTGTTTGATTCTCAGGTAGAAAAGTGTTTTACATTAGTTTTTTGTACTGATAAAGACAAAGAACAGTTGATTTTAGTTAATGAGATACTAAGAGCAGCAAATGTTAGATTTAGACAAGTAACATCAGAAGAGACTCGAGATCGTAAATTAACGGCTCGTATTGTTGATGATTTCAAAAGTAAAGAGCTTCATGTTTTAACTTCAAAGAGAGTATTAGATGAGGGGTTTAATATACCTCCTGTTAAAATAGCATATATTATTTCTAGTAATGGAGTAGAAAGACAGTGGCTCCAAAGGTTAGGAAGAGTTTTGCGAAAAAACGAAGAAACAGGAAAGGAGTTTGCCATAATTCATGATTTTATAGTAATTCCTCCTAACATTGAACAAGATAAGTCTTTACGAACACTAATAAATAATGAGCTAAAAAGAGTTATTCGATTTGCTGCATTATCTCGAAATGGCGGTGGTTCGATGGGAAGCTTAAAAATTATTGACCAATTAACTAGTTTATTGGAGTAACAAATGAGTATTGGTTTTAGGTATATGCTTCAATTAATTGAAACAGAAATAAAAAATAATGATATATATGAGTCGACATATGATATAGATAAACTTAAAAGTCTTTGTTCACAAGTTTATTTAATCGCATCGTCTAATGACTTTGTTGCATTAGCTACACAAAATGAAATAAAGAATAAAATCGATCATGTATATGACCTAGTGAAAAAGGAAAATAATAATGAAACTAATTAGGGCAAAGTTTTCTAATTTCCGTTTGCTAAAGGATGTTGAATTAGATTTCTCTAATGATGAGGCTAAAAGATTAACTGTTATCAGAGCAGCAAACGAAACTGGTAAAACGACAACGCTTACAGCATTAATATGGGCGCTTTATGGAAGTAAAGCTATTAACAAAAAAAATGGATATCATAGCGCTACAGCGCTAGATAATAAAGGTTGTGGTGAAATTGAAATAGAAGTTGAAGTTGAATTTTTAACTGAAGAAGTACAAGATAATAAAGGAAAATCCATTTTAGTTCAAAAGCATTATAAATTAATTAGAAAATGTACTGAAGTTGTAAAAAATAATTCTTTTAATAGAATTAGAGAGGTTAAAAGTTTATTCCTAGTTAAAACTACTGGCGATGATAGAATAATTGATTCTGAAGTGGATGGAATAATAGAGAAATCGCTACCTAAAAATCTAAAAGATATATATTTTACTGACGGTGATAGTGCTATGTCTTTTATTGAGGCATCTGCTGATGAACGTGTTAAGCGCAAAAGAGTTCAACTAGCTATAGAATCGTTACTTTCTATGGATGTAGTGAAAGATTTAATTTCTAAGCTTGAAAAAGTTAGGGCGAATTATGGTAGAAGTATCCAAAAAGATGATTTAGGTGGAGAGCTATCTAGATTAAATGAACAACGTGATAATATTGTTGACTTCCTAAATGATGAGGAAGAAGAAATATTTGAATTTTCTCAGCAAAAAACTGATTTGACAATAACTTTAAAGAAAGTCAAAGAGCATATTGAAGATACTTTGAAATTAGGTGATCGAGAGAAACTCTTAAATAATATTAAGAATCAACGCACTGAACTGATTAGATTGAAAAGTTTACAAGCTAGTTCGAAATTAAGACTAGCTGAAATTCTTGGTAGGAATGAAGTAGCTTCATTTTTGCTAAAAGACAACGTTGCACCAGCTATTGGAATACTTGAAAATCTACGAAAAAACAAGCAATTGCCAAAGCAAAGTATTCCTGTGTTAGCCGAGTTATTAGAGCTAGATCAATGCTTCTGTGGTTCTGATTTATCACTTGGAACTTCAGAAGGAAAAAGAAAAAGAGCCTTTATTGAAGAGAAAATAAAACTTAGTGAAGAAAGTGACAAACTTAATGCAATAGCAACTGAGCTATTTTATGCATTAAAATCTGACCCAATTCAGAAAAATACAACTAAGAATTGGTTAGTCGAATATGAAACTAGTATGGCCGATGAAGCCAACATTGCAAAACAAATTCAAGAAACGGAAAAAAGTCTTGAACAGCTAGAATTAGATGTATCAAAAATTAAAGACGATTTTCTTCAAAATTTAAAAGCACAAGAAAGATTATTACAAAGTAAAATTAATAGTTTAATATCAGAGATTTCTTCAAGAGAATATGAATGTACACGTAAAAAAGATGCTCTAAACTCAATTAAATCTGATATTGAATCAATAGCTAAAAAATTGGATAAGAAAGATAACTCTTCTGGTAAGTACAAGTTAGCTGATGATTTAAATAGTATTTTTTCAAATATATTTGGAAAAATTAAAACTGACGAACTTCAAAAAGTTAGTCTAGAGATGAATAGGATTTTTTTAGCTATGATCGGTTCTGATCCTGTTGCAAATCCAAATACAATGATTCAATCTGCAGCATTAACAAATATGTTCGATATTAAAGTTTTTGGCATAAATGGTCACGAATTAGATCCTGATCAAGATTTAAATGGTGCATCTAGAAGGGCGATTACATTAGCATTTATTTTAGCTTTGACAAAAGTAAGTAAAGTTGATGCGGTTAATATTATTGATACTCCATTAGGTATGATGTCCGGTTTTGTTAAGCGTTCAGTTCTAAAAAACCTGATCTCTGAGAGTAAACAAGTTATTTTATTTCTTACTCATTCAGAAATAGCCGGTGTTGAAGATATTATCGATGAATTCGGTGGTAAAGTATTCACATTAACAAATCCTGGGCATTATCCATTGCAATTGGTTAACAAACCACCTGTAGAAGAATCTGCAATTATAAGATGTGAATGTTCTCATCGCGAAGTTTGTGGGTTATGTGAAAGAAAAAATGGAGAAACAGCATAATGGAAAATCACTTTGCAAATTATCAGATAGCAATACCAGCAAAATTTCAAGAAAAAATAAAAAAATATTGTAGGACTGGTGGTACAAGCGTAGATACTTTTAATGCACCTTTCAAAAGACAAGTAGACTTTTGGTTTGTAGCTTTATGTATAGCTTTTAAAGAGGGGCTTATTAAAGAAAAAGTAAAAGATACTTATAATGCGACGACAGCTGCAATTTTGAGTAATGATTCTTATAGAATTCATTTGATGTATCTTATTGCTTTAGCAGAGATTAAAGATGAAAACATTCTAACAGACTCTAAAGCAGTCTTTGATATATGTAGTGAATATGCTAATGCAGGTATTCCATATCTAATTGAACTTTTAGATGATCCAGACCAAAAGCCACTCTGGAATATATATGACTATTTAGAAGCGTAATATGAACTTTGAGTGATTTTTTATATACTTGATGGCGAAATCAAAATAAAGAATGTTATAGCACTATTTTCTATTTAATAAGTTTTTGAGCTGTATGTTGTAAATTACTTTTACTTCAGTAAGCTCAAGAATCTCTAAAATGAAGCGATACATTTTTACCTTAATCCGTTCGCGTAAGGTGGGTAGTGGGTCGGTATCGAAATTATCATAATCCATGAAACTGATTTTATCCGATGTGATATGGGTTTTAATCAAATCGATTTCATAGAGAACGCTTGCTATACAGTTGTACTGCTTCATCAACATAGAAATGCTGTAATGCTGTAATGCTGTAATGCTGTAATGCTGTAATGCTGTAATGCTGTAATGCTGTAATGCTGTAATGCTGTAATGCTGTAATGCTGTAATGCTGTAATGCTGTAATGCTGTAATGCTGTAATGCTGTAATGCTGTAATGCTGTAATGCTGTAATGCTGTAATGCTGTAATGCTGTAATGCTGTAATGCTTCTAATGCTGTAATGCTGTAATGCTGTAATGCTCTAATGCTCTAATGCTCTAATGCTGGAGGTAGTAGATGTACAAGTTTATTTGTACATTTATTATTGAGAGTAGTTGAGTTAAGAGTTTATTTTGTTAAAATTTAATTTTTACTATTAAAAAATTAATTTATAAAGTCAATTAAAAGGAATTTATTATGTCACCATCACATTTATACAAGCTTAATAAAACACCTAGTGGCAAGGCATTATGGACATATATGGCTGCTGTACTGAAAGCAACTAAGATGGATAAAGGTCAAGTATATCCATTGAAAAAATTTCTAGGTAATTTTAAAACACACCTAGACAACGATCGAGTTAAACGTGTTGAGGGAGGTTATCAGTTAACTCCTAAAGGTATTGATTACTTTCAAGACCGTTATAATCCAGCTAGCCGACAACACATTAATGAATCTGAAGTAGAGATAATGCTAAAAGGTATTCTAACTGGTGTAGGCAATGATGAATGGGTTGCACTAGACTAATCTATCGTCTTATTAACTGATTTAAGTCAAATGATTTTAAAATCTAAAATTGTTTGATTTCTCATGTACCACCTAACAATCTAATTTGTTATGTTTTAACAATACTTTATTTATAATATTTTTCTTTATCTATCAACACCGGCCGTTTATCTACTTCAACATAATCAAAAAAATCGACATCGAGTTGCCACATTTTTACCTTAATGCGTTCGCGTAAAGTGGGGAATGGGTTGGTGTCGAAATTATCGTAGCCCATAAAGCTGACTTTTCCAGATGTGATGTGAATTTTTACCAAATCAATTTCATCCAGTTCGCCATACAGTTGCACTGCTGCGCCAACATAGACACGGAGTAGCGCGGGCAGGTAACTTAAGTATTTTTTATGGAACTCTAGCGAGTGACCGTTATTGAGTTTACTTGCGGGTAGTTTGTTGTCGTGTGCGTCGATACAAGCTTGTTCAATAAGTTGGGTATCTGCGATGGCAAATAACAATACTTTGGCTTCATTAATGGCGACTTTGTAGGTATCAAAAAATATTTTGATGTCACGTTTTTGCTCGTCGGGTAATCGGCTGTAACCTTTGTGTTGTTCGAACTGACTTAAGGCAAAGTATACCAATAAGTCTTCACGCCTTAAGGCTATGGCTTGTTCAAACTCAAGTTCAGCGGACTCACCTTGCACTTGTATGAGTAATTTAAAGGCTTTTTTAGCGTTGCCGAAATGCATCTTAATGTTGGCCGATTCGGCAAACTCGTCATCTACTGGTAAGCGTCCAAGCTCTAAACATCTGTCCCAAAACGCGGTTAACAAGGTTTGATGTTGAGTAAACAATAACCTGGCTTGTTCTTCAGTTGTTGGTGTCGGTGTGGTTATTTGGTGCCATTGGTGGTGGCGTTGATGCCGCTTTGCTAAAAAGCGTTGTTCTTCAATTTTGTCACGGAAAATATAATAAATGCCTGGTGCGACAGCGATAGCATTTTCGTCTAACGTGCGTTCGATATAACCTTTTAGCTCTGCTTGGGCATAATATTTTTGAAATGTATTACGTGAGGTAATGACACCGTCTTTATAGGGGGTAAATTGACTGATAAAGCTGTCGTTTGCCAGCATGGCTGACACTACCAATAACTTTCTAGACAGATGCCAAGCGCTTCGTATGGCTTCTGTTCTCTCTATTGTGTCTTCGATGACGTTAATGACAAAGCCAATGTTAACAATGTCGGACTCAACTTTGTCAGAGTCTGGGCAAAAGTTAGGGTCCCAGCCTAATGCTTCTAAACCGTGGGCTTGTAGTTCTCTTAAATCGTCACCTCGACCGCATCCGTAATCAAATACACTGTAATCACCGTTTAAATAACTTTGTTTGGCAAGATGCTTCATCGGTGAACTTAAGTCGTGTCTTACCAGTGCGGTTTTGTGTCTATCGATATTATTGCTGTCTGTTTCAACGGCAAAGCTAGAGCGTCTGAATAATCGGCCGTCGACTAATTCGTAGCCGTGCTGTTGTATTATTTTTTCCCATGATTGTTTAAACCCTATCATGCGGCTTTTTGCATATAAGCCAGCATTTTCACCTTCTTGGGTAATGGCTTCAAACTCTTCATAACTGGCATGGGAGCTTGGCAGCATGGTTTCTTTACGATGCAGAATAGGTGGATTGTCGCTGGATAAGTATTGGTTGATGCGATGTTCAAGTTTGTTTAAGTCAACGGTAACGCTTTGCGTGAGTGCAGGGTAGGCTTCGGTAAAAAAAGTCGGGTATGACAAGAGTGATAATTTGAATTCATTTTTACTCAGCTTGATGACTTGCCAATCATCGAGTGAGATTTTTAACGCATTGCTGACGGCAACGATAAAACCGCTGAGTTGTGTATCAATTTCAGCGAATCCTTCTTGATGTAGATAATGTGCATCAGGTAATTTTTTACCTATTGGCATGTTTGTTACAAGCTTTTTAAATAAAACTGCATCCATGATGTATTTCCATTTCGTTTAGGTGATAAATCTCAACGACGTTTACTTTTGTTCAATTAAATACCAAAAACGGTTGCCTTGTTTTTTGTGCTTAATTTTTCCAGCTTGGCGCATATGCATTAAATGACAAGAAGATATTTTTAGCTGCCGCATTGTGTCTTCACTGCTTAGCCATTGTGACGTTTCATCTATTTCGGTTTGAGGTTTATCCATGCGGCCTCGTTTTGCTGTTAATAATCTATCTGCTGAATCACCGTTATTGTCTTTTCATTTCGGCCTTTTTTAGACGGTACCCGATGGCCGGTGTCGGCATTGGTTTTCATGGTTTGAATAAATTGATTCATTTGTGGGCCGATGCTGATGTGTATTGGTCGATTTTTCCCGTAATAGTACAGACGGTCAAATTTCAGGTTCTCACACATCCATAGTGCAACTTGCTGCATATCAATTGGTTGGTCATTGTTGCTGCTCACTAGGGTGAAGTCACAGGCGGCACCTAGGCGATCGCAGATGATTTTTTGATTTTGATTGAGTTCGTGCGAGCAGTGCTGGTCAAGCTTTGGTGCTATATGTGGATTACGGTTTTTAGCAATTTTTCTGACAAGTTCTGGCGAACAAAAGCCATAGGTTAGCGACAAGGGGCCAAATTGGTCGACAATAGGGTCAAGTATTTGGGTGGCCAGTAAACTGAGCGCGCGCCAAGTGTCAGGCTGTAATGGCAGGTTTTCAATATTATGCTCCAGTGCTGTTGCACCACAATTAATGAGATCTGCGTAAGTGAAAAAACGGCTCGCTTTGCCATTAATATTATAGGTAAACAATCAAAGTCCATCATGTATGTCATTTGGGACAACAATACCGCGTATTGATCTGGCTGACTAGATTGAAGCGCTAAAAGTGATGATAAATGAGTGAAATATTGGTTAACTATTATTGTGATTGTTAATTTATGGTGGCTTTAGTCACATTTTATAAAACCGAAAACTAAGAGTATGGACTTGTGATGTGTTGATTGATTTTCTTGAAAATTAACAGTTGTATTATATTTATTCATTAGGCATCAGATAAATAATAAGATATTGATTAATTTAGCATATGTTAATATTGCTAAGTTAACATTTATTGACTTAATAGGTTAATTTGAGTGGATAATAATAAGTTATCACAATACACTAACTGGATGTTACGTTAATGTTATATCTGGGTATTTGTTGCGGGGGTAACATATAAATGAATGTTGTTGAATCAAACTATGTGATTAAAATTCCTATAGATAAACTTGCTCTTGGCATGTTTGTTACAGCAATCGATCGTCAACAAAGTAAAGTAGATATTCTTAATCCTGGTAAAATCAAACACCAAGACGCCATCAATAGACTTAAAAAAAGTAATGTCACCATAGTTTGGGTAGACATTAAGCGCTCATCTGATAATTGCGGTTTAATCAAATCAGATAAACCAAACGATTTAATCAATCCAGTTGTTCGTAAACCGACTGTTACTCGAGATGCTCGACGGCTTCAAACAAAACATTTGCTTGCCGAAGCTAAAGGGCTGATTCAAAAGGTATTGGCAGAAACCTATGAAGGTAAAGAGTTTGGCATTACTCGATTTGATGGCCTTGCCGACAATATGATTGAGATGGTAATGGACAATGAAGACGCTTTTAAATGCATTTTAGCGCTACGCACCAAAGATGCTTACTTGCTGGAACATTCCATTAATGTTGGCTTTTTGATGGTTACCTTTGGTCAACACCTAAACCTTGATATCGACGCACTTCGGCAGATAGCGGTGGGGGGAATTTTGCATGACATAGGAAAAATAAAACTCATAGATACCATTCTCAACAAAACTCAAAAGCTCACGCCCGAAGAATTCGAACATATGAAATTGCATCAATTTTTTGCAATACAAATAATGGATGATACCAAAGGTTTATCGCAAATGAGCAAAGACGTATGCTTGATGCATCACGAAAAAATTGATGGTAGCGGTTATCCAAACGGCTTAAAGGGTGATGAGATACCTCTACATGGGCGAATGAGTAGCATTGTTGATATATATGATGCTCTCACTGCCGAACGTTGTTATAAAGAGGCTATGAGTCCTGCCGCTGCGTTTAAGACTTTGATCAGCTTAACTCCGGTTGAATTAGATCAATCTTTAGTTTATGAGTTTATCCGCTGTATCGGTGTGTACCCAGTTGGTTCATTAGTGTTACTTTCTGATCAACGAGTTGGCATTGTTTGGGAAGCAAAAGACCGTGATGTATTTCATCCTATTGTAAAATGTTTTTACTCGCTAAAACATAAACATTATACCAAAATAGCCATGGTCGATTTATTAAAAGAAGAGGTTAATATAGAGCGAGGTATTACCGCTAGTAGTTTAGGTATTAACCCCGCACCATTTTATTGATTTATTATATTTTAAACCTACCACATAGCTCTTCTATAACAATGTGCAAGTGTTGACTAAACGATTTAGAACAATATTTTACGTTAAATTTATAATCAATTATTTATATTGTATCGCCACCAATAAGAATTAACTAAATTCTATTATCCGCTCCAATCAACAGAACCTAAACTACTTTAGTCAATGATACAAAACGATTATCACATAGACTTTCTCTGACAAAAATAGGCACTGTATTGATAAGATAATCGGTTTGATATTGGTATTAAAAGCGTCAAAGCAGATTCGTTTATTGTGAAATATGAAAGTTGAGTTGAGTAAACTCCTAGTTAACAAATAGAGAATATATTCTAAGTGTAGAATGACGATTCACATTTGGGAAAATGCTCATCAATAATATTGGGATAGGACATTTTGTTATTGATAGACTGATTTGAGCTAACAGTTTTTCGTTGATTAGACTTCTATTTTCATTTAGTTGCAAGTCTTACTCGACGTTACATGAAGGGTGGGGTTGGACGCTAAGGATATCCAACCCTTTTAGGTTTAACATGGTTGTTCAAAAGGCACTAAGTTACCTTTTACCACGTTTTCCTAACTCAGTGTCTAGCAATTTAATCATTTGTTCCGTAGCGAATGTAATAGCATCCCCAAGTGTTGCTGCATGCTCGCTAGTTGCAATTGGTCGTTCACCAGCAAGCCTAACTTCCAGTAAACATCGCTTGTCTTTATTACCAGACTTAGCGGAGCTGTTCTCATCACTTAAATGAACTTCAATCCGCGTGATTTGATCGCTGAAACGGTTTAGGTCAGATCTCAAACCATCTTCTACATGTTTAGCCAGTGAATCTTGTCCGGATATGTTTTTATCAGTATTTATTTGGATTTGCATAACAATGTTCTCCTGTAATTCAGCTTTATGATAGGCCTGATGTTGGTATCGAACAGGTGCGCAGTTTCAAAACGATGATAACAATCTGCACAATGCTAACTAATTGATATTACAAAACGTTTTTAGAACACGCAAGTTAATGTGCATATAATTTAACCTGACCTAAATCAAAGTTGAGTATGTAATAAATAAAACTGTATAAATAACATACGGATAGTATTTATTAATCCATTTGGAGCTAATTAAGTATAAAAGATGAAGGTTGTCGGTATGTCTTATGCAGTTGATCTTGAGCTATCAGGCATTGGTATGAAAAATTCATAAAAAACACCTGCAGCAGGACCTTTAAAGAAAATGATTAATGGTGCTTTATTATTAAGCTTAAGGTCTTTAGGAGAGTTAACCCCTTGTTTACGGCTTACACTAATACTTGGCGGGTGTTAGCTATGTAGTGATGTATTTTCGCCTCAGTTTTTGTGTCAATCATCACTTCTGGTCGACGGTGCTCAGGGCAAGGCATACGTGGTGTTGTGCCAAAGACACGGCATATTAATGGGCGCTCTTCATAAACCTCACAACCATTAGGTCCCAAGTATACACAGTTCCACTCTTTTAATGCGGCTTCATGTTGGGCGTTAGTTTTAAAGGGCAGTCGTGCCATTTCTTCAGAAGATGTGGTTACTGGACCACAACAATCGTGACAACCTGGCTTGCATTCAAATGATGGAATTTGTTCACGCAGCAGATCGACTATCTCTATGTTATTTTTCATTAATGCCTGAATGTTGTGTATTTGATTTAAATTATAACCTTATGCTAAATCAAGTTACAGCTAACCGTGATTTTAAAATTAAGTCGCTTGTGCGTTGTGGTCATGTAAATATCTTTCTAATGTCGTTATGGAGCAGAATATTTTATTTGAAATATTAAATTGTTCAACTTGGTATTTAATGCAACTGTTTGCTATTTTATTTGTTAACAGTTCATCCAAAATTGAAAGTTCAAGTGGCTTTTCTGATAGTACAATAAATTCATCGCCATGGATTCTGAATAACTGCGATGTTGGTAGTATTACCGTCATCTCAGTAGCAATTTGTGTTAATAGTTGATTACCCTTTTCCCAGCCTTCTTCTCTATTGAACATAGAGAAGTTTCTAAGATAAACAATTGTTGAAAATTGAATTTGTTCCGCTGTTATTTTCATATTCTGATCATGAACTGGCGACAGTAGTATGCTCAGAAACTCACGATTAAAAAGACCTGTTAGTTGGTCATTATAAAAATAGGCTAGCCTTTGTTGCTCTGTGATATTTTGTTGAGGTTGAGTTGTATTATCTAGTTTAACGTCACGTAGTGCATTTACGGCAATTTTGGCGTAGATAGGGTTAAATTGTCGACCTGAGAATTGTGTTATTTCAATTAGACTTTGTTCGACCGATTTACGTCCTTTATATATTCTATCTGACGTCATGGCATCAAAAGCATCCGCAATCGCTATAATTTGTGATAATTCAGGTATATCTGCGCCGCTTAACCCATCGGGGTAGCCGGTACCATCAAATCTTTCATGATGTGAGCGAACAATATTAGCTATGTCAGCAAAGGTATTGATTTTATGCAGTAGTTGATAACCAGAGGTGGCGTGCTGTTGAATAATCTCAAACTCAATATTATTCAGTTTTCCAGGCTTGAGCAAAATAGAGTCAGGTGTCGCAATTTTACCAATATCATGCACCATTGCAGCTCTGTGTAGCTTATCTAATTCAGCTTTATTTAGTGACAGTGCTCTTCCAATGCGAACGGCATAGTCGGCTACTCTTCGTGTGTGGCCAGCAGTGTAACTATCACGTCCTTCAATCATTTCTACCAAAGAATATAAATATTGTTCAAAATCATTTTGTTTATCAAAAAGATAATTGTGAGCTCTTTTCTTGTAATGGATGATAGCTGCGCAACCTATAGCCCAGAGCAAGAATAAAAACAGACATGCATAGGTCAATTGGTGATGAATTTGATTGTAATAAGGCTGCACTGGAATTGAGATTGATATACCACCCCGAACATCACCAATATGATACCCCTGGTCTCCATGGCACTTTAGGCAACCTTCATTGACAAACATCGGCTCTAACACTCGCATATAAAGTGTGTCATCAATTTTAGTCAGTTCTGCGTATGCCATTAATGTGGTTTCTATTTCGGTTAATGCTTTTGATTCCCATATATCGGCTGCATTATTGGGATTAATTGGATCTAGGCTGGTGATATGCCCTTTAGTACCGTAAAGCTTTGCATAATCCTGCGTCACTTGAGAAATAATGTAAGCAGGGTTCATTAACGTGAGTTTTTGGCCATCATTAGTGATGACGTCTCTGTTAGGAATATGAGATAAATAAAGATTTGGAGTCGTGTGCTCGTCGACCGGCACGTAAACACCGCCATGTGAAGCGGCCCAGTTTCTAAAGGCGATATCTTTTTTGATACTAGCTTTAGCTTCATTAAAGGCCAGTTGTTCTGCAAAGTCTCTATTTTGTAAATACAAAGTTATGATAAAACCGAGTACCAATAAGCTCCAAGCCAATAAAGCTAAGCGCATAGCCTTGTTAATCACATTCGAATTTTTATACAAAAATTGGCTCCATGATTTGTATGAGCGCGATAATTTCGATACCAGACTGAAAGGTAACAATGCAGAGAGGAAAACGTTAACAGGGAGCTTATATAGTGATCTTAAGCAAATCTAGTTACATCACCAATCACTAATTATGGCATATAGCATACTTGTACAGTTAACAAGAACTAACAGATTGTTAACAAGGTCGCACTTATCTAAATTATGGGGGGTCTTACGAGTGAAATTGTTCAGGTCAATGCCTTACAGTTAACATCTAAAGTTACTAGAATATCGTGACTAGATTCCATTAGAGGCGTATACGCCTGTGATTGCCAAAAACGAAAACACAGTATTGAATTAATACTGTGAGTGTAAGGCGTAAGCTTTAGCAAGATTAATATCTAATATATAAAGAAAAAACTACTGAACAAGCTATTAAGCTGAACCCTATGATACTCATATTCTCGGACCATAATCTATAAAGACATTTTCAATGTTCATATAGCGTTGAGGCTTGATGAAAATAAAATACTTAAAGGGTATGAGTCACAGAATATTAAAAAATAACACATTATCGTAAGTTATATATGATGCAACGTGACCAAACTCGATAAATGTTAATAAAAATAATGTTAAATTGTTATCTGTATATTTAGTTTTTACTGATTTTGATGGTAAAGATATTTATTCATAATCTATTAATATTAAGTAATTTCGAAAGCTGATTAAGTTTTCAGGTTACACAAAATCATACTGTATAAACTAACTGTAAAGTTGATTCATAAATAATAAATTTCTGTTTATGGATTGTATCAATACAGGGCTATGTGAACCGGCGTGATTAAAGCCATAAATATTTGTATTGCTGGTCTTTTCTAGTAATAAAATGATGGTGAAAGTATTTAAGCTGATATAAATATTTTACACAAAAAAAATACGATTACGGTAAACAAAACGATGTTCATGATTAATGAGATAGCACTTTTATCGGAACAGTTAAAACAGTTGATTAGTCAATTTAATAGTACTTATTGATAATAAAACGCATTTTATAATGCGCTTTTTTTTCACTTTATGTCGGTGAGTCTGGTTACTTACAAATAAATTAATTCGAGAAACATGAATAATTTTGAATTTATCATCCCAATATCATACTGGATCTTAACCATCTTATGGTTGGTTATTTCTGGCATTTGTCTGGTAAAGTTTAAACAGATAAAAACGGTATACGGAGCTCTTGGCACAACGGTTGCTGTTCTTCTTATTATCCTATGTATTGATGCAGTCAGGACGGTCATTGACAGTGTCTACTTGGGATTGTATTTCAACTCACTTGCAGAACTCCTACCGAAAATTATCAATGAGCATTTTTCAGAATTTTCTTTAGTTATTATCCCACAATTGATTAATATTAGTGCTTGTTTACTTATCATCTGGCTTCTTATTAAGCGTGTAAAGCCAAAAGGGCTTAGTGAAAACCAAGAGACAATGTCTAGGCTTAAAGAAGCTAAAATGACATATGTTAATAACGAAAGGTTATTCACCTCAATTTCTAATAGTGTAACCGACGGCTTCATTTTTGCTGATCAAGACCGCTGCATTATATCGATAAATCAAGGAATGGAACTTTTATTAGGCTATCGTCTTGATGAGCTTGTGGGTAAAAATACATCGATTATTTGTGAAAGCCATGAAGAATATGAGCGCCAAAGTAGGATGTATTTCAACTTAGCCATCGGAGATAAAGTCAAACCATATGAAGCAAATTATCTGCACAAAGATGGCAGTATTGTTGTAGGTGAAACCACTAGAATTGTGATTAAAGATGGTGACGATAACATTCAGGGGTATGTGGGATTTATTCGTGATGTCACTGACCGCAACAAGATTGCGATGAAATTACAGGCAAGTGAGGCGATATTATCCCATCATGTTCAGAATACTCCTCTTGGTTACATTTCATGGGATCAAAACTTAAATTGTATTGAGTTGAACAAATCGGCTGAGGAAATATTCGGATATTCAGCCGATGAAGCCAAGAGGTATTCTTTATTCGATTTATTGGTGCCAGAAGAAAACAGAAAAGATATCAAGAAAATCTGTGACTTATTGTTAAAAAATAATAAGGATTTAATCAATATAAATGAAAACATCACTAAAGATGGCAGAACCATTATCTGTGAATGGCACAATACACCAATCGTAAATGACAGTGGTGATATTATCGGCGTGATATCGTTGATACAAGATATTACCGAAAGCAGGCAAACCCAAATAGCTTTGGAAGAGACAGAGAAAAGATTTCGTGAACAAAGTCAGCGCTATGCAGAAGTGATTTGGGCTGCCAATATCGGCACCTGGGAATGGAATGTACAGACGGGTAAAATTGTATTCAATGATCGTTGGGCCGAGATGTTGGGTTACACCCTTAAAGAGCTTGAACCCATTAGCATTGAAACATGGGAAGCTCTTCTACATCCCGACGATGTAAATATTATCAATGAATTAATAGAGCGTTGTTCTCAGAATGAGACTAATACGCTTAAATGTGAATTTAGAATGCAACACAAAAACGGTAGTTGGGTCTGGATACACAATCGTGGGCGAGTGGTAGCGTGGACGAACGATGGTATGCACCTGCGAATGTCTGGCATTCATCAAGACATCACCAAGAGCAAGCAATCTGAAGATTCACTAAAACTTGCCGCTAGTGTTTTTACTTACGCAAGAGAAGGTATCATCATCACAGATACCGCAGGTGCCATTATAAATGTTAATGGTGCTTTTAGTGATATTACCGGCTACCAGTGCGATGAAGTGATAGGACATAACTCACGGTTGTTGAAATCAGGAAGTCATTTACCAGAGTTTTATGATGAGATGTGGGCCACTTTGTTGGAAAAAGGCCATTGGACGGGTGAGGTTTGGAATAAACGTAAGAACGGTGAAATTTTCCCGGAGATACTCACCATAAGTTCAGTACTCGATGATGCTGGTGTGGTGCAAAATTATGTTTCCCTATTTAACGATATCACTGAGATTAAAAATCATCAGAAACAATTAGAACGAATAGCTCATTATGATATGTTAACTAATTTACCTAATCGTACATTATTAGCAGACCGTTTAACCCAATCCATGAAACACAGTCAACGTCAGAACTCTTTATTAGTGGTTGCATTTGTTGATTTGGATAAATTCAAAAACATTAATGATACCTATGGTCATATTGTAGGTGACGAATTGTTAATCATGATTTCATCTCGTATGAAGGATGCGCTACGTGATGTTGATACCCTAGCTCGTATAGGCGGGGATGAGTTTGTTGCTGTGATGGAAAATATAGAAACGCTGGTTGATTGTGAACCTATCATAGAGCGGCTATTGCTAGCTGCATCGGAGCCTGTCGTTGTGGGGGGAGTCACGCTCGAAATCTCAGCCAGTATTGGTATCTCTATTTACCCACAAGATGGCGTAGATGCTGACCAACTAATGCGACATGCCGATCAAGCCATGTATGTTGCAAAGCAACAGGGAAAGAATCGCTATCATTTGTTTGATTCGGCACATAATGTGGCAATGATTAATCAACATGGGAAGTTAGATCTCATTCGTAACGCGTTGGACAAAAATGAATTTTTGCTTTATTACCAACCTAAGGTCAATATGAAAACGGGCGCCTTGATTGGTGTCGAAGCGTTAATCCGGTGGCAATCTCCTGATCGAGGCTTAATCGGCCCTAACGATTTTTTACCAGTGATTGAGAATCATGCGTTGAGCATAGACCTAGGTGAGTGGGTAATTCGTACTGCTCTGAGTCAAATTCAGACATGGAAAACGATGGGAGTGGATATCCCAGTTAGTGTTAACATTGGCGCGCTTCAATTACAGAGTGAGGATTTTGCAATACGCCTAGCAGAATTGCTGGCTTCTTTTTCTGAGGTTACTCCTAGCTCTTTAGAATTAGAAGTGCTTGAAACAAGTGCAATAGGAGATTTAGTGCAGGTGACAGACACTATGCTCAACTGTATTGAGCAGGGAGTTCATTTTGCATTAGATGATTTTGGTACCGGTTACTCTTCATTGAGTCACCTTAGACGTTTTCCTGCGGGTTTGATTAAGATAGACCAGACCTTTGTGCGAGATATGTTGATTGACTCTGATGATTTAGCGATTGTAGAGGGGGTTGTAGTATTGGCCAAGTCATTTAGCCGAGAAGTGATTGCTGAAGGGGTCGAAACCATAGCGCAAGGTGTCGCGCTATTACAATTGGGCTGCGAATTAGCGCAGGGATATGTCATTGCTAGGCCAATGATGGCTCATGATATTCTAGATTGGGCGGCAAACTGGCAACCTGATGATGCGTGGCGAGATGATTATCAATCTGAATTGGCATCAGCAAATTAGTATTATTATATGCGTCAATAACTAACAGAATCAATAGCTTAACACCGTTCAAAATCGTTTTTATCAATAACTTATGTTTTTTAGCTGCACCCCGACTATTGATGCTTATTCAGTTGCAGCTCGGTGTATATCGATAGATTTTGATTGTGGCGCTGACAATCATAATTTTTGATGACGAATAATAGATTTAACTGGCAGTAGAAGAATATTATTAAAACATCACTCATTTTGGCTTTTATGAGTTTGGGCATAGACTATTATTCGGGGCATATTCATTTAGATAAACAAGGTGGGGGGAGTACTATAAAGCCTGATTAATTTAGCTTTTAGGCATTGTCCTATGCACCTATAAAGAGAATATCTACATAATTAGTATCCAATTTATTGGTATGAGTATGGATTTAATTAATATAAAAGGGTCACAATAATGTGACCCTTTTATATTGGAAAACATTTATGTCGTTAAAGCTTAAACACTTTAATGGCTTACTGAAAAATTACAAACCCTGCTGATACTGGGCATTAGTTGAGATTGTTACCAGTTGGTTTAACTCTACTTTAGATTCGTTAACGCCTTTAAGTACGTTTTCGAAGTGGGTAACTAGCTGAGTTTTATCTATTTCAGCTTTTGATCCAGACCCAATGTTGGTGAGGTCGATAAAGAACTCATCAAATAAGTGCGATAAATCTTCAACGGCTTCGATGTTTAAGAACTGCTCGTGGTTATAAATACTTGGGTAACCACCTTTTTGCTTGTCTACCGCAAATGAAATGCCTTTCACATTCGTAATAGTCGTGGCTTTCTCACATTTAAGCATGCAACCATCTTCAATACTGGGTTTACTACAACCGACTGTTTGCTGGAAAAAGCATTGTCGGCTAGTCATCATCAAAATGGGATGATAGATGCTATAAAGCAGTTTGAAGTTTTCTGGTCTGGCGATATTTTTAATTTGATTACGGTTAATCTCGTTCGAAATAAATGCGCCAGCACAATTTAATTGTTCTTGTAATGTAAGCAAAGCATACGAGTTAGTGGTGTTCAAAAACGGTCCAGCAATCCATTCAATGCCCATTTCATAGGCTTTAAACGCAACGCCAGTATTATTGGTCACGATACGTTTAGGCTTAACCACTTCTAAAACTCTTACCGCTTCGATGTAATCTTTACCAATGAGCACGGCCGGAAACCACGGAATAAGCTTTGGATTACGCAAGAAAATATCAATGTATTTGTCATCATTTTTCTTAAAACTTTCTGGCAACTTGAAGTAAATATCAGCGTCGGTAACATCGCATAAGTTGACATCTTTTTCGTCACTAATAAGCAAAGACAATGTTGGTGTGTCGGTAACTTTAGGATGCTTAGGTAATTTAGGTAAGGTGACTGCGCCTATGTATTCTCTTTGTGTTAGTTGTAACAACAGTTTATTTTTAAGCTGAGTTAATTGACTAAACGGTAAGCTTAAATCTGTGCCTAAGTTGTCAAAGTTGAATGCTTGTAACAAGTAGCCAGTGCTTTTTAAGCTTTTAAAGCGTTTCTCAATAGCCGCTTCGTCAACACGAGACTCGGTTGCTTGCGTTAATGTGATTGTTGATTCAATCACAAAATGTTGATCTGGTGTGGTTACCGTTATTGTCAAAGGTTGATTTACTTGGCCTGCAAATGCGAGGGTTAATTCTGGCTTTGCAATACTAAGATGATTAATCTTTTCTGCGACCAACTGAACAATGGCATCTTTTTCTGATGACAATGTTTGTTGTGCTTCTTGTATTTGCACCACAGATATTGCGTTACTTTTATCGTTAGCATGTTTAAAGCTGTTATCGCGTGGGTTATCGATAAACATGTCTTTGGTGAGATTACCCTTTAAAAAAGAGTTGGTAAAATCACGATTAAACACTTTGTGCAAGCTCGAGTCATCGGCCAGTAATCTACCTGTGTCGATAAATTGGTCAATCTGTTTGCGCCAAGTGTCTACCACTGTGTGAACGTATTGAGCGCCTTTAATACGCCCTTCAATTTTAAGTGAATCAACACCTGCATCAATAAGTTCAGGTAAGTCAAAGTAGGCTGAGTTGTCTTTTAAATTAAGGGGAAACTTGTTACCAGCTGCGGTGATTTCATATTCATCACGACATGCTTGGCTGCAGCGGCCACGGTTACCTGAATTGCCAACACTAACAGAACTTGAATAACATTGGCCAGAGAAGGCAATGCATAATGCGCCATGAACAAACACTTCGGTAAGCACATCATGATCGTGGGCTAGGGTGGTCAGGCTTTTAATTTCGCCAAGGTTTAGTTCGCGCGACAAGTTGACTCGAGTTGCACCAATTTTAGCTAAAAAGGCAATTTGACCTTCGTTATGGGTCGTCAGCTGAGTAGAAGCATGTATCGCTAAACTTGGGAAATGCTTGCTCACTAAGTTAAATAAACCTAGGTCTTGTACGATTATGCCGTCAATGCCGGTATTCACCAGTTGATTGAGTAACTTGACCAATGTAGGCACTTCGTTTTCTAGAATAACGATATTCATGGTAAGAAACACTTCACACTGGTATTGATGAGCGAGCGCAATAACACCAATTAAGTCATCGAAGGACAGATTAGCAGCTCGATTGCGGGCGTTGAAGGTATCTAAGCCACAATAAACAGCATTTGCACCGGCAATTATCGCAGCTTTGATCGCATCGACATCTCCACCAGGTGCCAATAATTCGATTTTTCTATTCATGATATTTTCGCTATTTTTATTCGTTAAATATAAATTTTAGGACGCGAGTTTACGTGTATCTGTTGCTGATTACTATTTTATATCAGCTTAAGTTAATAAACGGTTTGTAAACAATCCCTTGTATTACTCACTGGCTCGCATTGACTTGCAATAAGACGGTTATTTTATCTCATTTAATACCCAATCGGCTATCCCTAGCTGAGGTTAAGTAAAATACAAATGCGTTTCATTTACTCATCATGGTTAATAAGCACTATATCAGATAACTATTAAAACCGTTCTGGCATAAGTGGGCTATGGAAATAGTGAAATTTCAAAGGTACTGAATATGATGATTTTGATTGGAAGGTGTAGCCATCAGAGCAGAGTCTGTATTTTAAAATGGTACTAGTGAACTGTGTTGCTAAAAATGAGTTGTGAGAACGCAATTTATGCGTGAGGGTTTATCGCTTGTTTCTGACATTTTAGTGGATGTAGATATTGTCAGTAGCGGGAAAAATCTAAACATTAAGGTTAATAGTGTTAGTTGTAAAAGTAGCAATGCTGAACGAAAACCTATTAACGATGTGTGGGTATTAATAGGTTTGCGTCAGCTATAGTCTATGCAAAAGGAACAGATAACTACCCCTTTTACATCAACTATAATCTCAACTTTTCATTTGTAATCACTACAGATGAAAGGTTGAATTGATTATTTCTCTAGTTTAACAAAATAATCAAAGATTTCAGGAACATTACCGTTACCTAAGCCTGCGTCAAATGCAGCTTGAAGGTTAGCGGAAGAGCCTTCTGCAATCTTAGATTCTGTACCTAAGTCATCAACCATCTTAAGGAAATAGCCAAGATCTTTGTTGGCATTGGCAATAGAGAAGCCTAAGTCGCTAACACCGTCAACGGCGTAGTTTTTACAGAACTTCATGAAAGGCGAGTTTGATGGACCAGCTGACATGATGTCGAAAAGTTGCTGACGGTCAACACCTGCAAGATCTGCTACAGCAAAAGCTTGAGACATAGCACAAACCGTGGTCATACCCATGAAGTTATTGATAAGTTTAGTTGTGTGACCAGCACCAAGAGCACCTAAATGGAATACATTCTCGCCTTGCTCATCCAATACTGGTTTAACTTTGTTGAAAGTCTCAATATCGCCAGCAGCCATAATGTTAAGTAAACCGTCTTTTGCATGAGCAGGTGTACGGCCAAGCGGGGCATCTATCATGCCTGCGCCTTTCTTAGCGAGGTCTGCACCAATCTTACGAGTAGAAGCTGGGATTGATGTACCGAAATCAATGAGTACCGAACCCTCTTTGATGCCGGCTAAGATACCGTCTTCAGCATAAACAAGCTTTTCTACAACAGCGGAAGTCGTGAGACAAAGCATAACTATGTCACTGTTTGCTGCAAGTTCTTTTGCTGAGCTAACGGCTTTAGCGCCGCGAGCAACACAAGTGGCAACAGCGTCTTTGTTAAGATCCATTACATTTAGCTGGTAACCTCTTTTTTGTAAGTTATCAACCATATTGCCGCCCATAAGACCAAGGCCGATGAAACCGATGACTGGTTTTGTCATATCTAACTCCTAAATATATTGGTTGTGCTTATCTGAGTAATAAACATCTCTTACTTAATAAATCGGTGAGAGATGCTTTTAATAAATAATCGATTATAAAAATGCAATTAATCCGCTTAATAACCTGTCTTACAAAATGGTAGTTAATGCATACCAAATTGTCAACCAATTTGATTATTTTTGCCTTACCAAATTGTAATTAGCTTTGCGGGTAGATGTATTTACTGAAAAACCAATTTTTGTTTATATTCAATTAAAGGGTATTGCCCTTATTGAAAAAGATTAACAATTGTTGAAATTGGCTGCTTGTTAGAAAAAAAGCCTATCAAGTTGATAGGCTTTCCTAAACGAGTTAATGCATTAGAACTTAGATCGAACACCAAGAGTGTATCGACGATCTGCTTCACTGTAAGCCCAGATAGAATCAAGCTCGGTAGTGTAGACTATAGGCTCACCGGTTAAGTTAACCGCATTGGCTACCACAGTGAAATTTTCGTTAATATCCCAACTTACGGAGAAATCAAATTGGCCTCTGGCTTCACGGTAACTATTACCCACAGTAGGGTCGTAATTATCAGCTAAAGGGTCGTTCTGGTTGAACACGTTGTAACCTAACGCGCCCACTGTTTGAACACGTTTAGTGCCTTGCTCATATAAATAACGGTCACGCCAGTTATAAGCTAAACGTACCTGAACATCTTCACTTTCCCAATACAATTGAGTGTTAGCGGTATGCTTCGAAATATTCAATAATGTATTGCCATCAGGTTGTTCACTATCAGCAAAAGTATAGTTTGCGTTAACACCTAAACCTGACCACATGCCTGGTAAAAAGCTAAACTGTTGCTGGTAACCTAATTCTAAACCTCTGACTTCACCGCTACCGCCATTAACATCAGTATCAATTAGAATACCGGTGCGACCTGCAGCTTTTTCAGCATCAACATAATCTAAACCTTGATCTTGGGTAGCATTAATAATGTCACCCTGGCTTTGACCTGCGGTGCTAAGTAAACAAATATTGTCCCATTGAGTCGTGTTTTGACCATTAATGGTGCCTGAATCTGCTAAACAGCTACTGTCAGTTTGTGTGAATGACTTTACGTCTTTGTAGAAAATAGCCGCAGAAACTATGCCACCATCCCCGAAGTAGTGTTCAACAGAAAGATCATATTGAGTAACACGGTATGGATCTAATTGGTAAGAACCTTGTGTACCCGTAACCAAAGAGTTATCGATAGAGAGTGCAGGACTTAACTCATCAAAATCAGCTCGGCGCATCACTTTAGCTGCCGCAAAACGCATTAAGGTTTCTTCTGATAAAGTATAAGTAACATTCAAGCTAGGTAAAAAGTCTGAATAATCATTGCTACCAGTATTCAGTATTTTATTACCATTAACATCTACGGAATCGACAATGCTAGATTCTAATTCTGTTTCAATATAACGCCCACCAACAACAGCAGTAATGTCATCAAAATCTAGATGAAATTGCGCATATATGGCACTGGTTTTTTCGTTAATGGTTTTATATGCACTGGTATCTTCAACCATGTTATCGGCTAAACTACCGTTCATTGCATAAGAAGTATCTTTTAGCATCTCTTGAACTAATAAATAAGTTGCATCAGCATCTTGTAATTTATCAGCGTCGTAAACATTATAGGTAAGCATATCATTTTGACCTGCAATACCTGTTTGGTCGAATGAATTACTCATGTTTACTGTGGTAAAGCTGTCACTGATAATCGCGTTATCAATCCAAGTAGGACTGTATAAACCGTCAGCGTTTGTAGCTTTTTTATAAGAATCTTTGAGAGTATTGCCATTAGGTTTAAGATCAAAACGATTTGCACTGTAATCTCTATCGGTAAAACGTACCCCTGCTTTTACTGCAGAAATAAAGTCGACACCTACATCGTGGATTTTAAAATCAAATCGCAAGGCTTGCTCTTCATTATCTGTATCTAATGTTTTGTGGAAAAACTCACGAAATACTAAGTTATTAGGGTTAGTCAACATGCCGGTGTCAGCATAAACATAAGAAGGTATACCGCTGCCCGATGTAAAGCTACCAGTGCTGGTATGTGTAACGAGATCCAATGTTGGGTCAGTACGTTCAATTGGTCGTAAGTTAAATTCAGATGCAGTTTGACGCTCTTCTGATTTAGAGATTGAATATTCAGCTGATATTTCTATGTTATCAGTAATATTCCATTCACCACCAATAGCATGGGAAGACGTCTCAGACGTAGTAAAGTCACTCCAGGTTTTTGGAATAGCCAATACACCACTTAAATCATAATTATGTAATTCACCATTGCTGTCGTAATAAGAGTCACCACGTGCAACTGTTGAACCACCAACATCAAGAATTGAGTAAGCAGATTGCCCACCATCTAATTTAGTGGCATTCATGTCTATATAAATATTGGCATCAGCATTTGTTGGCGCCCACTGCAATGATAATCCATATGCAGTACGTTCACGTTCTTCTGTTTTTTGTTCTAAAGTTGTTTGAGTCTTACGCAAGTATTTACCGTTAGGACCACCAGATACATCTACAACGCCATCGCCGTCGATATCAATATCATCTTGTAAATCAACTTTGTTAAAGAATTCATCACGACGCAATTCACGGTCTAAGTACGATAAATTGACTGATGCACCAAAAGTACCCGCATCGCCTAAATCCCAATTGTTACCCATTGCTGCGCTAAAATTAGGTGCAACATTTTCCGTTTTATCGGCATATTCACCGTCAAGTGTAATGGCAACTAGGGGCTCTGAAAGTTCAAGAGGGCGTACAGTTTGCATATTGACTGTACCACCTAAGGCACCTTCAATCATTTCTGGTGTTGGAGATTTAATCACTTCAACTGTTTTTAAAAAGCTAGAAGGGAAGTCATCTAAACTTACACCGCCACGCCCTGGACCTGCAGTAGAGCGGCCATTGAGCAAAATAAGATTTTCTGATACACCACGAATAGTAACTGATTCACCTACGCCAAAATCGGATTCAATTGAAACACCCGTGATACGCTGTAATGCTTCTGCGATGTTGTTATCAGGTAGCTTACCAATATCTTCTGCAACAATAACATCGACGATACGTTCGTCAGTACGCTTGAGTAAATTAGCTGCTTTTAAGCTGCCAAATATACCCCTAACTGCAATCACTTCAATTTCACTTGCTTCTACATCTGCTTGTGTAGCTTTAGTCTGTGCTTCTGTGTCCGCGGCAAAAGTTGGCATACTTAACAAGGCTGTTAATGTTGCTCCAAAAATTGCTATATTGTTGGCTTTGCTTTTAGGACCATTAAACATAGCGCTTATTTTATTCAGCTTCATAATTCTCCCCAAAGAATTCGTTGTTTTGGTATGACCTTTTGGTATTACCAATTGTTGTTGTTTTAATCAACAGTAACATTTATATAACACGTTACCAGTAATTGCAATTAATCATTACCAAAAATAACAAATTGTCATACCAAATCTGCGTATTTAAGTTTTTGTTATTATGAACAGTGTTTATAGCTAGTACTTAAGGGGTATAAAAATAAACGAATTAGCTTTTATAGATGTGTTATGACCAATTTATAGATTAACGGTTTTTTTAACCGTGTCATGATGAAAATCTAGAGTATTGGTTATTTTTTATGAATGATTTTCTTTTACCAAGATGACAAAAGAAGAGCAGCAGGTTGCGTTAGTGAACAAGTAATACAGCAATGTTTATGAAAGGTAGTTTGATTAACTATTATTGATGACGCGTTAACGAATACAAAAAAGCCTTTATTTGAATAACAAATAAAGGCTTTTTGTTTTACTGGTACTAATTACCAGAGAATGGATTTATGCAGTCAACTTTGGCTGGCTTGCTAGATACTCATCGAAAGTACCGTGGAAGTTAATTAATTTTTTATCTTTAACATCAATAATCCGTGTCGCCAACGATGATACAAATTCACGGTCGTGGCTAACAAATATCAAAGTACCTTCATATAATTTTAGCGCTTGGTTTAATGCTTCAATCGCTTCCATATCCATGTGGTTAGTTGGCTCATCCATTACCAGCACGTTAATATCCATCATCATTAACTTACCAAATAATAAACGGTTCTTCTCACCACCTGAACAGTTACGCACTTTTTTATTGGCATCGTCATCAGAAAACAACAAACGACCTAACATACCACGTACCATTAAATCGTTATGCTTAGGCGTACGCCATAATGACATCCAATCAAATAACGTCATGTCATTATCAAAGTCTGCAGAACTGTCTTGCGGGCAGTAACCAATTGCAGCATTTTCTGACCATTTAATCCGGCCGTGATTGTGTTGTAGTTGATTCACTAAGCAACGTAATAGAGTGGTTTTACCGACGCCGTTTTCACCAATAATGGCCAATTTTGAACCTGCATCTAGGATGAGATCGCCGTGTTCAAATAACACTTCATCAAATCCGTGTGACAGTTCTTCAAGTACTAACGCTTGACGATGCAATTTTTTACTTTCTGTAAAGCGGATTGATGGGGTAATACGGCTAGATGATTTCACATCATCTAACTTAATCTTATCCATTTTTTTAGCGCGTGAGCTAGCTTGTTTCGCTTTAGATGCGTTGGCACCAAAGCGGTTAACGAAGTCTTGTAGTTCATCAATTTCAGCGCTTTTCTTAGCATTACCCGCTAAAAGTTGTTCACGTATTAAGCCTGACTGTTCTAAGAAATATTCGTAGTTACCAGGATATACACGTAACTCACCATAATCGATATCCGCCATGTGGGTACAGACTGAGTTTAAAAAGTGCCTGTCGTGCGAAATGATGATCATGGTGCATTTACGTTTGTTTAGCTCGGTGGCTAACCAACTAATGGTATGAATATCCAAGTTGTTGGTAGGTTCGTCGAGTAACAAGATATCTGGGTTAGCAAATAAAGCTTGTGCCAATAACACTCGCAATTTCCAACCTGGAGCAACTTGTTGCATTAAGCCAAAATGGAATGACTCCTCAATACCGGCTTCTAATAAAATTTCACCAGCACGACTTTCTGCGCTGTAGCCATCCATTTCGGCGAACTGGCTTTCTAAATCGCCTACTCGCATGCCGTCTTCATCGGTCATTTCTGCTTTTGCATAAATGCTGTCGCGTTCTTGTTTGACTTTCCACAGTCCTACATCACCCATGATCACAGCGTCGACAACGCTATATTGTTCAAACGCGAACTGATCTTGACTAAGTGTACCGACTTTAAAGCCTGGCGTAATCGACACGTTTCCTGATGTTGGCGCAAGAGCACCACTCAAAATTTTCATAAACGTGGACTTACCACAACCATTTGCGCCGATTAAACCGTAACGGTTACCGTGACCAAATTGAGCCGAGATATTTTCAAATAATGGCTCTGGGCCAAACTGCATGGTGATATTAGCGGTAGAAATCAAAGCAATGTTCCAACTGTGTACTAACTGAATATTTATCAACAAAGGGCAAACAAACAGCCGTGTGTAATAAGACAGACGTGAGTATATTAAGTAAATAGGCCGCGGATTATACAGGTTAGCGCTAAGTTGTCGATTTATAATCTACTTATTGCTTATATAGCATGCAATGAACTTAATCCAGAGCCCCACAAATGTTGATGTGAGTGAATTGACTCATATTGTGTTGATCGCATCGATTAAGATAAAAACGGCTGCCAAATAACTCTAAGTATCAACGATGTTATCAATTTGGCTGTTTAGGCGTAAGACATAACCACTAGGTTAACCTAGCCCATGCACCAATGGGAGTTGACTATGATATTGAGATGTTAACTATGAAGTTGATAATTCTACCGTAGCCATTAAGCATAATGTTAAGGGGGCCAGCCGCGGCAATGCGTTAGTCAGTTGTTGTCGATTGATGATTTACGCACCTTGATTGATCCCTGAGTCGTCGCACTGAATGACATCATTATAGTTGAAGCATGTCCTAAACATGCAGACATAGCAGATCTGCCCATTATCAAGGACAATACACCGATTAGCGCTGTGTCTGAATCAATGGCGTGTGATTAAGGTCGCACAACGGTTTATGGTTAATTTTAGCAAACCAAAACACAATTATGGCCACAAAAAATGGGTTAACATGTTTATCGACTTCACGCTGGCGCTCTGTCGGACAGTAGTGCTGAGTATTTATTAACCGCTTTGCATTGCATCATGACGGCGAAGACTTTTCATTTATGGATTTATTGTGATAGTTGATATCAGTCAATAGGATAAAAGAGAGCGCAAAAAACGCGCTTAATGAATGACTAGCGATACACTAACCAAGGCAAAGCAGGGGTGTTAATCTTGATTTTTTTACGTTATCTGCCAATGTTTTCCGATAACAAGGCTTGATTTATGATGCAAGGTTAACTGGTCAATCTAGCTCACTATAGCAATAAGGAACGCGTGATGGTTCAACCCATTAATATAAACAACATTGCAAAACATTTATTTTTACAACGCCAGACAGTTGATCCCATATCTGACTTGGCTACCGTAAATCAGATAGATACCATCGACTTGGCGCTTGGGATTCAATTAGCCATGATTGATCTCAATCAGCAGCATGTCACTGGCTGGAAGTGTTTAACCCCTCGCGATAACGGCGATTTGATTGTGGCACCTATTTTAGCCAAGGCCATTATTAATCAACCACAATGCCCGATTTTTTCATCGGCGCATCGCGCATTGATTGAGCCAGAAATAGCCTTTGTTGTTGGGCAATCCTTTGCCGCGGATCGCCACTATAGTGATGCCGAAATAGATCAGCACATAGGTGCCACGCATATGGCGTTAGAATTAATCCAACAGCGATTTAGTAGAGATTATAACGCTTCATTTTTAGAAAAACTGGCAGATGGACTCAGTAATCAAGGTGTGTATTTAGGCCCTGAAATTGACAAATTCAAGGCATTTAAGGCCAGCCATATTCACCTTACGGTCACTCAAGATGACGCCTCGCGAACCTATGATGGCGCGCATCCCTGCACATTACCGGCATCGCCCTTATATTGGATAGTCAATTTTTTAACCGCGCGAGGGATTGAAATTAGCGCTGGTCAAGTCATTATTACCGGTTCTTATTGCGGCGTGCTCAAGGTTGATATGAATAAACCTGTGCAGATTAAATATCAGGGTTTAGGCTCCATGGCGTTATCGTTTACTGAACTCAGCGCGAACTAAATATCACTTTTACTAACATCGATGAGATAGTGCTTTATGTGAAGCCCATCTCTTCTTGCTTGTGTCAGTAACTGACTATTGATGACGGCGCACAGGCTAAGTGTCTCCATTATCACGCCAAAGATTGTTGCTAAGAGCGATTGCAGAATGCTATATTTAACGTTGCGGCTGGGCCGTCTAGACGTCTAAATTGAAAGTGTCTATTTAGGGTAATAACAATCATCAATTAATCGAACTATGAAACCTGAACAACAACCCGTTTGAGATACTTTTATTCTCCTAGGTTCAGGATAGCTAGTGTTTCAAATATGCAGAGGCAAAAGAAATGGATAAGCAGGAATTGTGGATACTTGATGGTGGCATGGGACGAGAATTAGCAAGAAGAGGCGCGCCATTTTGCCAGCCGGATTGGTCATCACTGGCTTTAATTGAAGCACCACAAACAGTAACCGCTGTGCATCAGGCTTATGTGGACAGTGGCGCTCGGGTTATTATAACCAATAGCTATGCCTTAGTGCCGTTTCATATTGGTGCAGAGCGCTTTGCGGCTGAAGGTGAAACACTGGCCGCGCTTGCGGGAAAGCTAGCGCGCGATGTTGCCGACGAGCAGGAACATTCGGTGTTGGTTGCGGGATCATTGCCGCCATTGTTTGGCTCATATCGTGCCGATCTGTTCAATGCTGAGAAGGTCAGTGAGCTTGCGACTCCGCTGATCCGGGCAATGGCGCCCAATGTGGATCTGTGGTTAGCCGAAACCATGAGCCTGATCGCTGAACCGCTCGCCATCAAAGCGCTACTGCCACAAGATGACAAACCATTTTGGGTTGCCTTTACCCTTGAAGATGAAACCACTGCAGGCGAACCCAAACTGCGCTCTGGTGAATTAGTTGCCGATGCCATCGAAGCCATGCTGACAGTGAATGTCGATGCCATTTTGTTTAATTGTTGTCAGCCTGAAGTGATTGAGGCTGCGCTAAAGGTAGCCTCTGACCGTCTGGATGAGCTTGGGCGAAATGATATCCGATTGGGTGCTTATGCGAATGCTTTTCCGCCTCAAACAAAAGAGGCGACTGCCAATGAGGGTCTGGACGAGATCCGCAGCGATCTTGGGCCTCTTGATTATCTAACATTGGCAGAGCGCTGGCGTGCCGCGGGTGCATCACTCATAGGCGGCTGTTGCGGCATTGGTCCAGAGCATATTGAAGCCCTCACTCAGCGCCTTCGTTAGGGGGATTGATGAAAGAGAATAAAATCGGTATTTGATCTTTAACTGCATTGGTATTTGGCAGCATTACCCAAAACAACTATGGCTGGATTAATGGAACATATGAGAGGAACTTGGCATAAGGACTTTATAAGCATAGGTATTGTGGTGCCGGTGCTGGCATCCTATGTGAGCTGGACATTAATTTTGGCAGAGATGCCATTCAGTGAAAATTTAACTCTGGATCGTTAGTGTTAATTGAATTAATTAGTTGGGATAGATAAAAATTAAGTCTTTTAAAATATGCGATCTGTTATTACAACCAGATCGCATTTAAAGATTTATTAGTTTTCCATGACCAGCTCAGATTCAGCCGCAGCTAACATAGCAAACTCTTCATCAGCACTTTTTGCTACTAATCTAGATGAACTGTAGCCAAAGTAATAAGCAGCGCCAATGACAAATAAGCCCATTGTGAATAAGAATGCCCGAGGGTCAAACGCATACACTCCCGTTAATGCTATTAAAGACAGGATTAATGCAATACCTGATGTTACAACACCACCTGGTGTTTTGTATGGACGAACTAATTGAGGTTGTTTTATGCGTAATAATATATGGCTTAGTGCCATTAATGCATAAGAAACTGTCGCGCCCACGACGGCCATAGCAAGCAATAAATCTCCTTCTCCACTTAACGATGCAATAAAACCGAATATTGCTGGAACGATTAACGCACGAGCAGGGACTTTACGTGAAGTAGTAATTGACAGTGAACGCGGAATATAACCTGCACGAGATAATGCAAATACTAAACGGCTATAACCATAAATAATGGAGAAAAATGAAGCCACTAATCCTGCTAAGCCTAAAATGTTTACCATAGTGGCTAAGGTATGATTACCAGTAACATTTAAAGCATCAACTAATGGTACCGCACTTGCCCCCATCGCAGCAGCACCGCCTGCACCTGGGACTAAAACTACAACCAAAAGCGCAGTAAACAATAAAAATATCATTGCACCAATAATGCCTTTGGGCACATCTTTGGCCGGATCTTTTGCTTCTTCTGCCGCTAACGGAACACCTTCAACGGCTAGAAACAACCACATTGCGAAGGGCAGTGCAGCCCAAACTCCGTACCATCCTAATGGTAGAAATTCACTCGCACCTGCGGCATCAGTAACCGCCACATCATAAAGTCGGGTAGCATCAAAGTTCCCAACAAGCACCACCGCGGTGGCAATAATAGCTAGAACAGCTAACCCGCTGATCACCATCATGACTTTTAATGCCTCTCCAACGCCCGCGAGATGAATACCCACAAAGACTAAATAAAATAGTGCATACACCCAAGGGCCATTAAATCCCAGCAGCTCCTGTACCGCAGAGCCAATAAAAATAACAATAGCAGCAGGTGCCAGTGCATATTCGATTAACACAGCTAATCCGGTTAAATACCCTCCCGCTGGCCCCATGGCTTGGCGAGCAAAACTATAACCACCGCCAGCTGCAGGTATTGCTGCTGACATTTCGGCTAACGACAAGACTAAGGCTAAATACATGATTGCCATCAATACTGCTGCAATGGCAAATCCTCCCCAGCCCGCTTCGGCTATACCGAAATTCCAACCCGCAAAATCACCAGAAATAACGTACGACACGCCTAAACCCGCCAATAAAATCCATCCAGCGGTACCGCTTTTAAGTTGCCTTTTGGCAAGATACTCTTTGTTGTTCTCAGACATAATTGTTTCTCCGGTGGTATTTAAATTTTTATGTTGAATTTATTTGGTGTTATTCAGCAATTAAAAAGTTTTGAGTTTGTTGTTGGTGTTCAATCACATCGTCTTGAGTGCGATCTTTTAAGTTGACTCCTGTGAGTTTGAGATTTTTAGCTTCTGTTAGTAAGTAAATAGCCCGTTTGGCAGCTTCGGCATAGGGTAGTCCCGCTGGACGAATGTTTGAAATACAGTTTCGGCAGGCATCATTAAGTCCTGTTTTAGGCGCCCAAGTAAGATATAACCCCAGGCTGTCTGGTGAACTGAGTCCTGGTCGTTCGCCTATCAGAACCATTACCAATTGAGCGTTAAGTAGCTGGCCAATATCATCACCTATGGCAACACGACCTTGTTCCACTATGGTGATTGGTGCGATATGCCATGCAGAGTGCTGCTTATTTAATTGACTTAATAACTCGTTGATAAATGGCTGAGCATTGTTTTGCACTGCTAATGATGACAATCCATCAACCACCACTATGGCAAGATCATATTGACTGTCAGTAGCTTTCCCTTGATTGTCCATGTAATTTAATAAGATTTTTCGGCCACTTTCAGCCAGTTTTCTGCCAAGATCTGGCCTTTGTAAATAGGTGATGCGATCATTTGCCTGACTGTTAACTTTGATTGGTGATGTAACATTATTCAGTAATGGAATATTACTTAGCTGATCTGCCAGTGAATCAATATCTAGTGGAAAACTCACGGCGTCCCGGGCTTGTGCGTGTGATAGTTGGAATGCTAATAATTCAGACGTGGGTAGGCTGATTCCAGCTCTTCCAAGGCCAATACGCGCATCGGTAAAACGGCGAAGGTCGCTCCATGGATTCGTGACCACATTGCCATTGTGTTTATGTGATTTGAGTGAATCGACACAAGGAGAGCTCATTAGCGCTCTCCTTGTAGTGCATAGAGTGGTTTGGCAAATTCTTTGGGTAATGTGTTGGACAACACAAAATCTGACGTGTTTTTCATAATGTTCATTTGGGTTAGCCAATGTTCAAATTCGGGGGCAGGACGAGAGCCCAACACACGACGAACATATAAAGCATCATGAAAAGAGGTTGTTTGATAATTCAGCATTATGTCGTCTGACCCGGGTATGCCCATTACAAACGAACAACCAGCAACCCCTAATAAAGTAAGAAGATTATCCATATCGTTTTGATCGGCTTCGGCATGGTTGGTGTAACAAACATCACAGCCCATTGGTACACCGAGTAATTTTGCGCAGAAATGATCTTCTAATCCGGCCCGAGTAATTTCTTTACCATCAAATAAATATTCAGGACCAATAAAGCCAACGACAGTATTCACCAGTAGCGGATTAAATTTTCGGGCAACAGCATAGGCTCTTGCTTCACAGGTTTGTTGATCTAAACCGTGATGTGCATTGGCTGACAACGAGCTACCTTGGCCAGTTTCAAAATACATTACGTTATTGCCAACAGTGCCACGTTTTAGACTTAATGCGGCGTCTTGGGCTTCTGCTAAGGTTTGTAGATTAAATCCAAAGCTGCTGTTTGTCGCTTCGGTGCCGCCAATTGATTGAAACACCAAATCAACCGGTGCACCGGCTTCGATACATTCAATGGTGTTTGTGACGTGGGTTAAAACGCAACTTTGTGTTGGTATGTCATATTTTTGGATTACATCATCCATTAATTTCATTAATTTAATGGCTTGTGCAACGTTATCTGTCGCGGGGTTAATACCGATAACCGCATCACCATTTCCATACAACAAACCATCAAGCATTGATGCGGCAATCCCATTCACATCATCGGTTGGGTGGTTTGGTTGCAAACGGGTCGATAAGTGACCAGGTAAACCTATGGTATTTCTGAATGCGCTGGTGACATGACATTTTTTAGCCACAAGAATAAGATCTTGATTGCGCATTATTTTGCTAACGGCTGCTGCCATTTCAGGTGTAATGCCCATTTTTACCGTAGCTAATACCTGAGGTGTTACATAGTCGCTAAGTAACCAGTTACGAAAGTCGCCAACCGTTAAATGGCTAATATATGCAAATGCATTAGTGTCATGTTCGTCTAAAATTAATCGAGTAACTTCGTCAGTTTCATATGGAATAAGTGCATCATTAAGAAAGGTTTTTAAAGGTACATCTGCGAGTCTCATTTGAGCGACAGCCCGTTCCTTCGCTGATTGTGCAATTACTCCCGCTAAACGATCACCTGATCGCTGTGGCGTAGCTTTAGCCATTAAATCTGCAAGATCCCGAAATTGATATGTTTGGCTACCTAACATGTAGCGGTACGATTGACTCATTAATGACCTCGACGTTAACGATTTAATTTTGGTACAGGTTTTGCTGCTGAATCGTTAATCATTTAATTTTAATAAGTTCAAACCAGCTTAAATCGTACCAAGTGGCTATCAAGTTTTGGCAAAGTCATTTTTTATTATTTATTTCAGCTAGATAAAATGTTGTATTTTCAGTGTTGGTGATTGGGTTAGCAGCGTAATATCAAGAGGACGTGACAGATGGAGCACCATATTAATCAGTGCGCACCACAAAAGAGCGTGGTGACAACTACCGATATTGATGAACAAGCGCATAATTTAACCCAATGGCAGCAAGTATATGATCAGGTCAGTAATGGCAGTTTTTATGGCTGTATAGAAGGACTTGATTATCCTGAGGCGCATCTATTTAAAGAATTTACTCAGCGGGCATTAAGACAGCAATGCAATATCGCGCCTGAATCTATCTGGTTTGGTATTCCGCGTTTTTCAGACCAAAGTAAAATTAATGGATTACAAGTTGATACTCATCAGTTTATGTGTCGAACCAGTGATTGTGATTTTGAACTAATAACCCCTGAACAGTTTACTATTTATGGTTTTGTTATTAATAAGCAGACCTTATTCACCATGGCTGATATACAAGGTTTATCACTTCAGAACTTAACTTCGCAAGGTGCTGAACGGATCAGTTCAAATCCAATGCGACTTAATCAAACCCGTTTTCTGATTGAATCGCTGATTAACCATAGTGAATCACGGCTACATACCCCGTTACAGCAAGACATGTTAAGTACATTAGCGTTGAATTTATTAACACAAGAATCATCAAAACAAACGGTAGCACCTAGCTATCAACATCGATTAGCCGTGGTAGAGAAAATAAAAGCATTTTTGCACGAGAATCCGCAACAAGCGGTGACAATAACGCAACTTTGTGAGCTTACTTTTGTTAGCCGAAGAACCTTGCAGTATAGTTTTGAGAGTATTTTAGGCATTAATCCATTGCGTTTTTTACGTCTTACACGCTTAAATAATGTGAGGAGGGAGCTTAAACAACCCCAGCAAGATATACCCATTTCAGTGATAGCAGCCAATTGGGGTTTTTGGCATGCAGGCCAATTTACCAAAGATTACACTCAATTATTTGGTGAAAATCCATCAACCACACTAAAGCGTTATAAGTAATCCGAAATTGGGTAACAAATAGCGTTTAAACAATGCTTTGCTTTGTTAACCGCGTTGAATGAATTTGAAATAGGCCAGCTATTGAAACGTCAATTTGCTTTGTTAGTAAAAATAACAAGTTGAATAGCGTTAAATTAAGTTTTGATTTTTATTAATATGCTGTCTTTTTTTATCGCTAGTTTAGATTAAATAGGCGTATTAATTGGGTTAAGGTGATATCTGATTAAACTTCAGCTAATATAAACTTCAGCTAATATCTATATCATCTGATCATTCAAAGTAGAGGCTAATCATGAAAAACAAAACTTCCGATGCTATTCCACAACAAGCGTTTGATTGGTATGACTCTTATGCTCATGGTGGTATGGATCGTCGAACATTTATCGGCAAACTTGG
This sequence comes from Shewanella sp. MEBiC00475, assembly GCF_005234075.1. Lineage (NCBI taxonomy): Bacteria > Pseudomonadati > Pseudomonadota > Gammaproteobacteria > Alteromonadales > Shewanellaceae > Shewanella > Shewanella sp. MEBiC00475. The sequence continues at coordinate 4,592,870 of NZ_CP039928.1, read as the reverse complement.
ATCGTTGGTTGCGCTCGGTTATTCAATGTCGGTACTGACATCGGCCTTACTGCCTAATTATGCATTAGCCGAACAAGTATCATTTAATGATTCAGATATTAAAGCTACTTATACTAATTTTGATTCACCGCTAGGCTACGGAAAAGCTCAAGGGTATTTGGTTGAGCCCACTAATAAATCCGGTCTATTGCCTGTTGTGTTGGTTGTTCATGAAAACCGTGGTCTTAATCCATACATTAAAGATGTTGCTAGACGTTTAGCTAAGGCAGGTTTTATCGCTTTTGCACCAGATGCCTTATATTCATTAGGTGGTTATCCTGGCAATGATGATGAAGGCCGTGAGATGCAAAAGTCGTTAGACAGAAGTAAAATTGAACAAGATTTTGTCGCAGCTGCTAAGTTTTTAAAAATGCATAAACAAAGTAACGGTAAGCTAGGTACGGTAGGATTTTGTTTCGGCGGGTATATTGTTAATTATCTTGCGGCAGTTGATTCAAATTTGATTCAAGCAGGAGTTCCTTTTTATGGCACCCCAGCGGCTAAAGAATTAAGACACAATATTAAGGCACCATTATTGATTCAATTAGCTGAGTTAGATGAAAGAGTTAACACTACTTGGCCCGAATATGAACAAGATTTAAAAGCCTTTAATGTGCCATATACAATGTACATGTATCCAAAGGCAAATCATGGTTTCCATAATGACTCTACAGGCCGTTATGATGAAGCGAACGCAGAGTTGGCATGGCAACGTACGCTTGATTTTTTTAATAAAACACTCAGCTAAATAACACTAATGTATTTGCCGGTTCCTATTTAGCAATTTATACCGTTTATAAATCGTTATTTTGGTCAATCTTGCAATTAGGTATAGACGCCTTAGTCTGTTGTTACGTCATTATTCTAGTGTTGGTAGCGGCAATAATCATTTTGTTTCTAAGCCATTTGTTGGCAGGTTCTTTGTCGACATTAACGTGCCAGTATAAATGCACGCCAATTTCGGGCAATTCTACCGGCATAGGATAGATAGCGATATCGAGCATTTGACTGTACATAACGGCGGCAGTTTTTGGTAAAGTCAGTAACATATCGTTATTTAAGATGACGCGGCAAGCTGATAAAGCATGCTGACAACGTAAAGAAATCTTTCGGTGTAATCCAATACGGGAAAGCTCAAAATCTTCTAAGCTAGGGCCTGTCGAACGCGACGAAACTAAAACGTGTTCTAAACGCAGGTAGGTATCTAAAGCAAGTTCAGTTGTGATAGCGGGATGGTTTTTTCTTGCAACGACAACCAGTTGGTCTAGTTCTAATTGGGTGTGCATAATGTTATTACTGACTGGGATTAAGGTATCTATTGCCAAATCAATATCACCGCTAGCAAGTTTATTTTCAAGTTCGCTTCGTCTAACTCTTTTGTTGCTGCGTAAATTTATTGCTGGAGACTCTAACGACAAACTTTGTTGCAGTATCGGTAAATAGTAGGGCTCTAAAGATCCATGTAAAGACAATGAAAAGCTCTTACGCGAGGTTAATGGTTCAAACTGTCGAGATTGAACTAAACACACTTGTAATTGATGTAATGCTTCTCGGACATCATCAATCACATTCTTTGCTACTGGAGTAGGTCTCATTTCATTGCCTTGTCTGATAAACAAAGCATCGTCAAAATGAGTGCGCAATTTGCCTAATGAATGACTCACAGCAGGTTGTGATAAATTAAGTACAGACGCCGCTTTTGTTATGTTTCCTTCGCAATAAATCGCATCGAATACCACAAATAAATTCAAATCAATTTTCATACTGACTCCAGTGATCTCACTGTGTACGTTGAGAACACCTCAACTTATACCCTACTATTTAAATTATAAATAGTAGGGTATAAGAACTATTCATTTGTTCAATTTAGATGTTGCGATTAGCATAGTCAAGTACATTCGGTACAGTACAAAATTCAGTTAAATAAACGCATCTGTTGCGATGAGTAATATCGACAATTGATATGGTTAAGCAATCCAATGTTGCTGTTTACCTATCAAAAACTGAAATTAACCCTAATGTAAATCGCACGTTAATTTGATTCCGTATTGAATCATGATTTTTTATCCAGTTAGAGGCCCAATATGGCAGCCATTTATTTGATTCGACACGGACAGGCATCTTTTGGAAGTACTGATTACGATCAACTGTCAGATAAAGGTAACCAGCAAGCAAAAATATTAGGCCAGTACTGGCGAGCCAGAGCTTTGCCTAGCAAGTTTTATTGCGGTGATTTATTACGGCATGGGCAAACGTTAACTGCCTTCGTAAAAGGATACCAAGGTGAGCCAATTCCAATGGTTATCCATTCTGGTTTTAATGAATTCGATCATGTCGATATTTTAAAAAAGTATAACGACCAGTGGAATAACTTCGCTGAAATGAGTGAAGAAATTAGTCAACGTAAAGAACCAAACAAAACCCTACAAAAAGAGTTTTCAAAAGCACTCGATCGTTGGGTAACGGCTGATAAAGATCATGAATACAATGAAAGTTGGCCACAATTTAAGACTCGTTGCATTCGAGCTCTTCGCAATATTATTGAACAAGAATTAGCAAAAAAACGTGTGATTACCACTGGGGGAAATAACATCAATAAATCAAAAGACATTTTAGTGTTTACCTCCGGCGGGACGATTTCGGCAATTGTGCAACACATTTTACAATTGAACGATCGACAAACATTAGCTTTGAATCAACAGGCCAGAAATACCAGTGTCACTAAACTGTTATTTTCAGAAAATATGTTGAGTGTTGATTATTTTAATAACTACAGTCACTTAGAGCAGGCAGGCGATGACTGGGTAACCTTTAGGTAACGTCGTTGTACGTTAACGTTTTGCACCATAAATCAGCTATAAAAGGAAATAAAATGAACAATGGTAATTTATTTGATTTAACAGGGAAGGTTGCATTAGTCACTGGAGCTAGCCGTGGTATTGGCAAAAGTGTTGCCAAAGTATTAGCTCAGTATGGCGCACATGTCATTGTATCAAGTCGTAAAATTGAAGCTTGTCAAACAGTGGTTGATGAAATAATTAACGCTGGCGGCAGTGCACAAGCCATTGCCTGTCATATTGGCGAATTGGACCAAATTGATGCCATTTTTGCCGCAATAACCGAACAACATGGAAAGCTTGATATTTTAGTTAATAATGCTGCCGCTAATCCCTATTTCGGCCATATTATTGATACCGATTTAACGGCTTTTCAAAAAACAGTCGATGTGAATATTCGTGGGTATTTCTTCATGTCTACCAAGGGTGCACAACTAATGAAAGACAGTGGCGGCGGCTCTATTGTCAACGTTGCTTCTGTTAATGGCGTTATTCCGGGTGATTTCCAAGGTATTTATTCCATCACTAAAGCGGCTGTTATTTCTATGACGAAAGCATTTGCTAAAGAATGTGCCCAATTCAATATTCGTGTTAATGCTTTGCTACCAGGTGGAACCGATACCAAATTTGCCTCTGCGCTAGTCGATAATCCAGCCATTCTTAAACAAATGATGTACCACGTTCCAATGAAACGCGTTGCTCAGCCAGACGAAATGGCCGGAACGGTATTGTATTTAGCGTCTAATGCATCCAGCTATACCACGGGTACAGCGATTAATGTCGATGGTGGTTATTTGATTGGTTAACCTATTAAAAGGTATGACTCATTAAATCACTCTCTAAAAGAAGAAGCATTTAAAGCTAGGAATTCGTTATGAATAGCGACAAAAATACCAGTATCGATAAGTTATTTGAACCTTTTATCACCAAATCGTTATCTTTGAAAAATAGAACCGTCATGGCGCCGATGACGCGCGCGTTTTCACCTAATTATGTCCCGAATAAAGACGTTGCTGATTATTACCGAAGACGAGCCGAAGGTGATGTTGGCCTCATTATCACCGAAGGGACATTTATTTCTCATAAAGCGGCCAATGGCTATGAAAATGTACCAGCCATTTATGGTGAAGCAGCATTAGCTGGTTGGAAGCATGTCGTTGATGAAGTTCATGCCGCAGGTGGTAAAATTGCCCCCCAGCTTTGGCATGTAGGTTCAGTGAGAAAGCCAGGTATTGGCCCAAATAAAGAAACACCGGCTTATAGTCCATCAGGTTTGTACAAACCTGGCGCTAAAAATGGCGTTGCAATGACTCAAGATGATATCAATGAAGTAGTTGCCTCTTTTGCTCAAGCTGCATTAGATGCCAAGAATATTGGTTTTGATGCTATTGAAGTGCACGGCGCACACGGTTATTTAGTTGATCAGTTTTTTTGGGAAGGCACTAACCAACGTGACGACCAATACGGTGGTTCACTAGAAAATCGTACTCGTTTTGGCGTTGAAATTGTTAACGCTATTCGCGCTGCCGTTGGGGATGACTTTACGATTATCTTCCGCTTTTCGCAGTGGAAACAGCAAGACTACAATGCAAAACTTTGCCAAACACCTGAAGAACTAGAGACTTTCTTAAACTTATTAAGCCAAGCTGGTGTTGATATTTTCCACGCCAGTACACGGCGTTTTTGGGTGGCTGAATTTGAAGGTTCAGACCTTGGTCTTGCTGGTTGGACTAAAAAATTGACAAACAAACCGGTAATAACAGTCGGTAACGTGGGTTTAGATGCTGACTTTATTGGCGAAGGTAATGCTGATTTATCTGGCACGTCTAATCCAACCGGCATTGATGAGCTATTAGTGCGATTAAACAATAACGAATTTGATTTGGTCGCTATTGGTCGTGCGTTATTGGTTGATCCACAGTGGGTTAATAAAATTAAGCACCAAGCTATCGCGGATATTAAACCGTTTAACAAAAAATCATTAATGTCACTTAGTTAAGGTTTGCTGATCTGCTTGGGTCTTAATCATAAATGTTAAGGCTCACACTACACCGTAATGACCGATAGAAGGGTAGAACATGAATTTTGAATACAGTGAAAAAGTTCAAGCATTAATCAAACGTGTCACCGATTTTATGGATTTACATGTGTTTCCGGTTGAAGAAGAAATGCATCGACAAGTTGAGCTTGATCCTTGGTCAACGCCTCCATTAATAGAAGAATTGAAAGCCAAAGCGAAGGCAGAAGGTTTGTGGAATTTATTCCTTCCTGTTGCGTACGGGAAATACAGTGCTGGATTGACCAATTTAGAATATGCGCCATTGGCTGAAATTATGGGCAAAGTGATGTGGGCGTCAGAAGTGTTTAACTGTGCGGCACCGGATACTGGCAACATGGAAGTATTGGCTAAATACGGTAATGAAGCACAGAAAAAACAATGGTTAGAGCCATTGCTTGAAGGCAAAATTCGCTCAGCATTTGCAATGACAGAGCCTGAAGTGGCCTCAAGCGATGCGACTAATATTGAACTAAGCATTGAGCGAGATGGTGATGAGTATGTCATAAACGGCCGCAAATTTTACATTAGTGGCGCGTGCCGTAAGCAATGCGAAATTATGATCGTGATGGGAAAAACAGACCCAAGCAACAGCAACCGCTATATTCAGCAATCACAAGTACTTGTGCCAATGAACACTCCAGGTGTCACCATGGTTAGACCTATGAAAGTGTTCGGTTATAACGATGCTCCCGAAGGTCACGCTGAAGTGACATTTACTGATGTCCGAGTACCCGTTGAAAATATTATTTCCGGTGAAGGTAAGGGCTTTGAAATTGCTCAGGGTCGTCTTGGTCCAGGGCGTATTCATCACTGCATGCGCTCTGTCGGTATTGCTCAACGCGCACTAGATTTAATGTGCAAACGAGTGAATGAGCGAATCGTATTTGGTCGACCAATGATTAAACAACAATCTGTTCGTGAAGACATTGCCAAGTCGGCATGTCAGATTGAACAAGCACGTTTAATGACCTTAAAAGCCGCACAGAAGATGGATACTGATGGTAACAAGGCGGCTAAAGACTTAATCGCAATGATTAAAATTGTTGCGCCCAATATGTCGCTTGATGTGATAGACCGTGCCATTCAGTGCCATGGTGCTGTAGGGGTGAGTCAAGATACCTTTTTAGCGCATGCATGGGCGGGTCAACGGACATTGCGCTTAGCCGATGGTCCAGATCAAGTACACATGATGCAACTCGGACGTGATTTAGTGAAAAAAATAGTTACGCAGAACTAGGCTAGGTGAACATTTGAGACCTTTTTAGCAGGTTGAACAATGTTCAACCTGCAACTTAAAAAAGCGATCATTCACTCAGCAACTTAACTCATCAAAACGAAAAGAGTATTGCCAAATGCCAAAAGTATTCTCTATTGATAACGTACAGCTTAATGATTATTTAGAACAACACGTTCAAGGCTTTAAAGGGCCAATTACTTTAGACAAATTTACCGGTGGTCAATCAAATCCTACATATAAAGTCACCGCAACGTCGGGTGTGTACGTGTTACGTCGCCAACCACCTGGTAAATTATTAAAATCTGCTCATGCTGTCGACCGTGAATATCGGGTATTAAATGCGCTAAAAGATACTGATGTACCCGTTGCTAATGTCTATCACTTGTGTGAAGACACCAGCGTAATGGGTTCAATGTTCTATTTAATGGAATATTGCGATGGCACCGTTTACTGGAGTGCGTCTTTAGCTGAGATTGACACCAATGAACAACGTTCAGCCATGTATGACGCCATGAATAAAGTGCTGGTTTCTCTGCATAGTGTCGATGTTGATGCTGTTGGTTTGTCTGATTACGGAAAAGCGGGCAATTACTTTGAACGTCAACTCGGTCGCTGGACATCACAATACCGCGCTTCAGAACTGCAAAATATACCCGCAATGAATACGTTAATAACATGGCTTGAAGTTAACTTACCTAAAGATGATGGTCGTGTTTGCTTAGTCCATGGTGATTTCCGGTTAGACAACATGATGTTTGCCAAAAATTCACCTGTCATTATCGCATTATTGGACTGGGAGCTATCTACACTAGGCCATCCATTTGCCGATTTAGCTTACCAATGTATGCAATTACGTATGCCTGCAGGCATGGGAAGTATTGACGGTTTAAAAGATATCGATCGCGCCAGTTTAGGCATTCCAACTGAAGAAGATTACGTGGCGAAATATTGCCAACGTATGGGAATAGAACGAATTGAAAACTGGGTGTTTTACTTAGCGTTTAGCTTTTTCCGCTTGGCTGCAATTGCTCAAGGTGTTGCTAAACGTGCTGCAGAAGGTAATGCATCTAATGAACATGCTAATAAAGTTGGCTCGTTCGTTGAACCGCTCGCAAAAATGGCCTTAAAAGTTATTGAAACAGAGAATAAATAGCTAACTACGTTAGCAAAACTAATAAACCAAAATTATAACAAAAATATCAACAAGACCATCAATTACAGGAGTTACTCGCATGGATCCATTATTAGACTTTACTGGCAAAGTAGCCGTTATTACTGGCGCAGCCCAAGGTTTTGGTAAATTACTCGCAGAAGAATTGGCCAAACGCGGTGCTAAGTTAGTCATCAGTGACATTAACGAAGCTGGCGTACATCAAGTGGCTGATGCTATTGCGGCTACTGGTGCAGAGGTGGTCGCAATGAAATGCGATGTGTCTAAGAATGAATCCTGTAAAGCCATGATTGATACAGCTGTTGAGCATTTTGGTCGTGTGGATATTGGCGTTAACAATGCCGGCATCGCCCACGAGTTTATGCCACTACATCACATTGACGAATCTATCATGGACAGTCAGTTTGCGATTAATGTTAAAGGTGTGCAATTTGGTATGCGTCATCAAATACAGCAAATGCTTAAGCAAGGCGAGGGTGCCATCCTTAATGTCAGCTCAATGGCAGGTTTAGGTGGGGCTGCGCGAGGTAGTGCTTATTCAATGGCAAAACATGCTGTTATTGGTTTAACCAAAACCGGTGCAGTGGAATACGGCCGTGAAAATATTCGTATTAATGCAATTTGTCCATTCTTTACCTTAACGCCTATGGTGACAAACTTTGCTGACGAAGAACAGCAAAAGAAAATGGCCCGTGGCGCGCCAATGAATCGTTTAGGTGAACCAAAAGAAATCGTCGCGGTCATGTTAATGATGTTATCGCCAAGCAATACCTATATGACAGGACAATGTATTGCCGTTGATGGTGGTGTGTCAGCGTTTTAGGCTGCATTTAATTAATCTATTACCATTGGTTTGAGCTTTAGACGATAAGAAGAGAATATTATGCCTGCAACGTTAATGAATGAACGCGATCTCGAATTTATGCTTTACGAACTGTTTGACAGTGATGCGTTAACTAGCCGAACACGTTATCAAGATCACGATCGTCAAACCTTTAATGAAGTGGTCAATACCGCAAAAACGATCGCAGAAAAATACTTTCTTCCTATCCGTCAGAAAATGGATACTCATCAACCTACATTTGATGGTAAAAAAGTGCATATCATCCCAGAACTTAAAACCGCTATTGATGCAGTTAACGAGTCTGGTATTGGTTCTGCAACTGCTGATTATGAGCTGGGTGGTATGCAATTACCGCCCATTATTGCCAGTGCCGCGGCATCATTTTTAACTGTCGCTGGCGGTGTGGGCATGGGTTACAACATGTTAACAACAGCTAACGCCAACTTGTTACAAGCACATGGAAGTCCAGAATTAATTAACACTTGGGTTAAGCCCATGCGTGAAGGTCGATTTATGGGCACCATGGCCATGACAGAACCTGGTAGTGGCTCGGCTTTGGGTGACTTAATTACCAAGGCAGTAAAGTCGGACGACGGTACTTATCGCATCACTGGCAATAAAATCTATATTTCAGGCGGTGACCATGATTTAAGCGACAACATCGTTCACTTGGTGTTAGCGCGACTTCAAGGTGCCCCTAAAGGTGTGAAAGGTATTTCGTTATTTGTGGTGCCTAAGTTTTTGCTTAATGAAGATGGTTCCGTTGGAGAAGACAATGAAGTCGCACTCGCTGGGCTTTTTCATAAAATGGGTGGCCGCGCACAAACCTCAACGGCACTGAGTTTTGGTGAAAAAAATGGCTCGATAGGCTATTTAGTCGGTGAAGAACATTGCGGTTTAAAGTACATGTTCCACATGATGAACGAAGCCCGCATTATGGTCGGCACTAGTGGCGCAGTATTGGCAGTAGCCGGTTATCAATATTCAGTCGATTACGCTAAAAATCGTCCCCAGGGTCGCTTGCCATCGTGTAAAGATCCGCAGTCACCTATGGTGAATATCATTGAGCATGCTGACGTAAAGCGCATGTTGTTAGCGCAAAAATCTTATGCAGAAGGCGCTATGGCATTAGTCCTGTATGGCACTCAATTAAGTGATGACGAGCGCACCGCAGACACCAGCGAGCAACGTGAATATGCTCATACCTTGTTAGACTTTTTAACGCCGATTATTAAAACCTGGCCGTCTGAATATGGTCCTAAAGCTAACTCATATGCGATTCAAGTGATGGGCGGACATGGCTACATAAATGAACATCCAGTTGAGATGTTTTATCGTGATAACCGCTTAAACCCAATTCATGAAGGCACCACGGGGATCCAGTCATTAGATTTAATGACCCGAAAAGTCCCAATGAATAAGATGCAGGGTTATAAAGCCACCTTACACGAAATTGTTAAAACCATTGAACAAGCCAAAAAATACGATAGTTTGAATGAATATACCCAGAAACTAAGCGAAGCTGTAGAGACGTTAAAGGTGACGACAGAAGTTGTGCTAAACGGCATGGCAACTAACAACATCGACTTAGCGCTGGCCAATTCTGTTAAGTATTTAGAGTTGTTTGGTCACGTTATTATTGCGTGGTTATGGCTAAAACAAGGTATTGTCGCCACCAAAGCCTTATCAGCAAAAGTACATCAAGCTGATGAGTATTTTTATAAAGGTAAATTACAGACATTGCAGTATTTTTATCGCTTTGAGTTGCCACAAATTGCAGTTTGGTCATCTATTTTAATTAGTTCAGACAGTACCAGTTATGACATGCAAGCAGACTGGTTTTAAAAAGGCCCTATGTGCGTTTAGGTTGTGTTGAGCGGTGTTTAGCCACTAAGTGACTGTCTCACATGTGTTTAAAGATAAACATATCCAACTAAATCTATTTTATTATTTTGTTATTAGCGCATTATTCATTTATTGGATAATGCGTTTTTGTTGTCAGCACTCTCAAGTTTCTATCTGTTTTAAACCTCTAAACTATTCGTACCGCGAATGTCTTGATATTAAAACTATTCATTTGTTTAATGTTATCAGCCCAATTAGCATGAGATATCGCTTATATTTCATTCATGGACAGTACTTTTAAAGTACAAGAGGAAAGGGAACAATGCCGACAGTAATAAATCGTAACGACATCGCAAACTATATTGGCTTCCAAGCAGAGCCAACAAGTTGGTATCAAATCACTCAAGAACAGATTAATCAGTTTGCAGATTGCACGCTGGATCATCAATTTATTCACGTCGATGAAGAAAAAGCCAAAGCTACTCCATTTGGTTCGACCATTGCTCATGGTTTCCTATCTCTTTCAATGTTGTCACATTTTGCAGAAGAATTTAGCGTGTTGATTGACGGCTTTTATATGGGCTTGAATGCTGGTTTCGATAAAGTGAGATTTTTACAACCTGTTACCGTCAATAGCCGCATTAGAGCACACGCTAAAACTCTTTCGATTGAAGAAAAGAAGCCCGGTCAGTTTCGTTTATGCACTGAAGTGACCATAGAGATTGAAGGCGGAGATACCCCTGCATTAGTTGCAGAGTGGATTTCAGCGCAAATGGTTAAGTAATCTGAACTCGAGATAACAAACGTTTACACCAAACAATCGACACATGAACGTAAAACAACAATAACAAAGTACATATAAGCGCTAAGGACACATTATGACGATCAGTTTTGCAGGACAAGTAGCAATAGTAACGGGTGCCGGTAATGGTTTAGGCCGTTCACATGCATTGGAACTCGCCAAACGTGGCGCCAAAGTCGTGGTAAATGATTTAGGTGGTGCACGCGATGGTAGCGGTGCATCTTCAGCAGCCTCACAAGATGTGGTTCGTTTAATTGAAGAAATGGGTGGTGAAGCCATTAGCCATGGTGCAAACGTAGCCAACTTTGATGAAGTGCAAGACATGGTGCAACAAACCATGGACAAGTGGGGCCGTGTAGATATTTTAATTAATAATGCCGGCATATTGCGAGATAAGTCGTTTTCTAAAATGACATTAGATGACTTTAAGTTAGTGATGGATGTGCACGTGATGGGCTCTGTTCACTGCACTAAAGCGGTTTGGGAAATCATGAGGCAGCAAAACTATGGCCGTATTGTGATGACTACTTCGTCAAGTGGCATGTACGGTAATTTTGGTCAGTCTAACTATGGCGCCGCCAAAATGGCGGTGCTTGGGTTAATGAACACCTTAGTGCTTGAAGGTGCGAAAAATAATATCTACATCAATGCGCTGGCTCCCACTGCGGGCACACGTATGACCGAAGATTTAATGCCTGAAGAAATCGTTAAAGCCTTTGCGCCAGAAGCGGTTACTGCAGGCATGTTGACCTTGTGTGATGAACACGCGCCAAATCGCTTTATTTTATGTGCTGGGGCAGGCGGTTATTCAAGTGCGAGCATTTTTGAAACCGAAGGCTGTTTTATTCCTAAAGCATCACAAACTCCAGAAGCCGTTCGAGATAACTGGGCGCAACTCACCGCGCAAGATAATCAAAAAGCGTTGAAGTCTGGCGCCCAACAAGGCGAGAAGTTTGTGATGAAAGCGATGGCTTTTATGAAGTCGCAACAGCAATAAATCATTTTCATGCAGATTGCGTTTGATATTTAATTTGATATTAAGTGAACAACATTACCATTAATACCAAGCTCAATCTTGCAAACATAATAACTACATGTCTTTGAAGACAGATAAACAAAGGAATTATCATGAGAGAAGCCGTTATTGTATCTGTAGCAAGAACCCCGATCGGTAAAGCATACCGCGGTGCATTTAACGATTTATCTGCACCAACGTTAGCTGCCGTTGCCGTCAAAGCAGCAGTTGAACGTGCAGATATTGACCCTAATTACATTGAAGATTGTATTTTTGGCGCAGCGTTAACTCAAGGTAACCAAGGAATGAACTTTGGCCGTCAAGTGGCGATGGCAGCAAATCTGCCTGTGTCAGTGCCAGGTATGACAGTAGATCGTCAATGTTCATCAGGGTTAATGTCTATTGCTATTGCTGCCAATCATATTGTTTGTGATGGCGCTAAAATATTGGTTGCAGGCGGTTGCGATTCAATCAGCATGGTACAAAACGATAAAATGAACATGCACCGTGCGGTTGACCCTAGTGTAAAAGCGTATCGTCCCGCTATTTATATGCCGATGCTAGATACTGCAGAAGTGGTTGCTAATCGATATGATATCTCGCGTGAAGCACAAGATGCCTATGCGTTAACCTCACAACAACGCACTGCTACGGCACAAGCTGCAGGTAAATTTAATGATGAAATTGTACCTGTCACTTGTACCAAACTGGTCATGGATAAAACCAGCGGTGATATCAGTAAAGAACAAGTCACCTTAACAAAAGATGAAGGTAATCGACCTTCAACCAATATTGAAGGTTTAGCCGGTTTAAAAGCCGTTAAAGATAACGGTTCAATTACCGGTGGTAATGCCTCTCAACTGTCTGACGGAGCTGCAGCTGTAGTGGTAATGGAACGCGAACTTGCTGAGCAACACGGACTTAAGCCATTAGGCGCTTACCGAGGCATGGTGGTTGCGGGCTGTGAGCCCGATGAAATGGGCATAGGTCCTATCTTTGCTATTCCAAAATTACTTGAACGCCATGGTTTGACTATTGACGACATTGGTTTGTGGGAAATCAATGAAGCGTTTGCGGTTCAGGTTATTTACTGTGCCGAAAAACTGGGTATTCCATATGATCGTTTGAACGTTGACGGTGGTGCAATCTCTATTGGTCATCCTTATGGCATGAGCGGTACTCGTATGGTGATGCACGCGTTAATTGAAGGAAAACGACGTGGCGTTAAATATGTGGTGATCAGTATGTGTATTGGTGGTGGTCAAGGCGCGGCAGGTTTATTTGAAGTGTTGTAAAACTGTGTGTAGGTTAGGGTGTGCGAGTTAAGAATAAAAATAATAATCACAGCAGCCGGTAATGTAGGCTGCTGATAATTTTGTAATAATTGGGGATAGTATTATGGAAAGGATTTGGCTAGAAAAGAGTTATCCGCCTGGAGTTGAGTTTGAAATCGATCCAGATAAATACAACTCATTGGCAGATTTGTTTTTAAAATATACCAAGCTATATGCCGATAATACGGCGTTTATCAACATGGATGTCAGTATTACTTATCAACAGCTTGCCCAGCAAGCGACAGACTTTGCAGCCTATTTACAGCAAGACTTAGGTTTAGTTAAAGGCGATAAGTTTGCCATTATGATCCCCAATACACTGCAATATCCTATCGCATTATTTGGAGCACTTATCGCAGGGTTAACGGTAGTGAATGTTAATCCACTATATACCCCGCGCGAATTAGAACATCAATTAAAAGACTCCGGTACCAAAGGTATTTTAATTCTAGAAAACTTTGCCCATGTATTGCAGGCTGTGATTGATAAAACAGATGTTAAGCATGTTATTACTACAGGCGTCGGCGACCGATTAGGTATTATTAAAGGTGCATTAATCAACGGTGCGATTAAGCACGTCAAAAAGCTGGTACCCACATTCGATTTGCCTAATGCGGTTAAATTTAATGACGCCATGAGCAAAGGCAGCAAACAAACCTTTATGCCTGTTGATGTTATCGGTTCTGACTTAGCCTTTTTGCAATACACTGGCGGTACTACGGGGCCATCAAAAGGCGCCATGCTGACTCATCGTAATATGGTTGCCAACCTAGAACAGTCCAATGCAGTAACCAAGAACGTTTATGAAATCGGCAAAGAGCTGATTATCACTGCATTGCCGCTTTATCATATTTACGCATTAACCTCTAATTGCTTAGCCTTCTTACCGTTTGGTGGCACCAACTTATTAATCACCAATCCGAGAGACATGCCTGCTTTTGTAAAAGAGCTTGCTAAATATCGTTTCACTGTGATTACTGGAGTGAACACCTTATTTAACGGCTTATTGAATACGCCAGGGTTTGATCAACTTGATTTTAGTTCATTAAAAATGGGTTTTGGCGGCGGAATGTCGGTGCAAAGGCCAGTTGCAGAACATTGGGAGCGAGTGACTAAAAGCCGTTTACTTGAAGGCTACGGGTTAACAGAATGTGCGCCCTTAGTGACAATGAGTCCTTATAACCAAAAAAGCTACAACGGCTCGATTGGTTTACCGGCATCATCAACCGATATTCGTTTAGTCGGTGCAGATGGTGAAGACGTGGCATTAGGTGAGCCTGGTGAAATGTGGGTTAAAGGCCCACAAGTGATGAAAGGCTATTACAATCGCCAAAAAGCCACTGACGAAGTGTTAATCGACGGCTGGTTAGCCACGGGTGACATTGCCACCATGGACGAGAATGGTTTCTTTAAAATTGTTGACCGCAAAAAAGACATGATTAACGTGTCTGGTTTTAATGTTTTCCCTAACGAAATTGAAGAAGTGATTGTGTCGCACGAAGGGGTGTTGGAAGCCGCAGCTGTTGGTGTGTCTTGTGATATTACAGGCGAGCGAGTCAAAGTCTATATTGTTCGCAAAGATCCTACATTAACTGAACAGGATATATTTGATCATTGTAATCAAATGCTCACTAATTATAAACGCCCTAAAGTCATTGAATTTATGAATGAATTACCTAAGAGCAATGTGGGTAAAGTATTACGTAAAGATCTTCGTAGTAAAGTCTAAGGTATGTCGACGCTAGTCGTCGACGGTTTAATAATAAGAGTTATATGTTAGAAATATACGCCGGTAAAACGGCCTTAAAAACGATACAGCAACAAGGGTTTACTCCAGAGATATTCAGTTCATTCCTCGGCGCAAGTGGTGGACCTAAATGGTTCACCTTACTGGGGTTAGACAAATACCTTTTTGGGGAGTTTTTTAAAGGCAGACAACAACCTTTAAACTTGATTGGATCAAGTGCCGGCGCTTTTCGCGCCGCGTGCTTTGCCCAAAAAGACCCTGTAGCTGCGATAGAACGCTTAGCCAAAAATTACAGTGAAACCGTTTATTCGGATGACACTAAACCACAACCAGACGAAATAACAGCCAAAGCAGTTGAATTACTTGATGAGTTATTTGGTGACACTGGCGCAGATGAAATTATTAATAACTCTGTCTTCAAAGCCCATTTTATTGTCGCTAAGTGCAATGGATTGGTTGCATCAGAAAATAAGCTGCTGCAAGGGGCTGGATTATTCAACAGCTTTGTCAGAAATACCATCAGTAGGTCTCTGCTTAATAGTCAGTACGAGCGCTACATTTTTCAACATAGCCAAAGCGATTTAAGCATTTATGATCCTGACAATATTGCCACGACGTCTATGGTGTTGAGTCAGCGCAATATTAAAGCGGCGCTATTAGCATCGGGGTCAATTCCTATCGTGATGCAAGGCATAAAAGACATTGCCGATTGCCCAAAAGGCATGTACCGCGATGGCGGGATTATCGATTACCATTTTGATTTTAATATTCAAAATGAAGGCTTAACTCTGTATCCACATTTCAGTTCTACATTAAAGCCAGGCTGGTTTGATAAAAACCTGTCTCGTAAAGCGCGTATACAGCACTACGATAAAACAGTGCTCTTGTGTCCATCAGCTGAGTTTGTTGCATCACTGCCATTTAATAAAATTCCAGACCGCAGTGATTTTGTCGAAATGAAACCGGCGCAGCGCTTACAGTACTGGCAACAGGTATTTGTTGAAAGTGAAAAGTTAGCAGAACATTTTAAAGATTTTTATCAACAACAGAATATCGACAGCATTAAAAGCATTGAGCAGTTACTCGCTTAATGGCGACAAGATTTCATTTTTTGGTATCAATTAAGCACTAGTCATTAATATTTTGACGATAACTCATTTAAAAAAGGATTTGAACATGACCACATATAAAGCCATTAACTTAATCGCACGCCCAGACGCCGGCCCTGTAGGTCCGCAATTATTTGAAGTGGTCCAAAAAGAAATGCCAACAGTGGCACAAGGGCAGTTTTTGGTAAAACAGAATCATATGTCACTGGATCCTGCCATGTTTGGGTGGATGAGCCCAGACACAGAAAGCTATATTCCTCCGGTTGAGTTAGGTGAGGTGATGCGCAGCTCTGGAATTGGTGAGATTGTTGAAAGCAATCACCCTGATTTTAAAGTGGGCGACCGCGTAATGGGCATGATGGGTTGGCAAGAGTACTTTTTAAGTAACGGTGTCGGGTTAAATAAAGTTACCGCGCCATTACCAGATGAAGCCATTTTGTCAGTGTTTGCGTTACCAGGCTTAACTGCAACACAAGGACTTTTCAACGTAGGCAAACCACAAAAAGGGGAAACCATAGTGGTTTCTGGCGCGGCAGGTTCAGTGGGCTCTATTGTGGGACAACTCGCTAAAGCAGATGGACTGAGAGTGATAGGCGTAGTCGGCAGCGACGAAAAAACAGATTGGATTGTAAATGAGCTTGGTTTTGACGGCGCGGTAAATTACAAAACCGATGATATAGCTGCAAAGCTTGCCGAGTTAACCCCAGATGGCGTTGATGTGTATTTTGAAAATACAGGCGGTCCAATTCAACATCATGTGTTTGCCAGAATGAACGCCCATGGACGTATTGTAGTGTGCGGTATGATTGCGGATTACCCGAAAGCGGTACCTGATTTAGGCCCTAATTGGATCCAAGTGATTAAAAAGCGCTTAATTATCCAAGGTTTCACTATGCCAGATCATTTCGGCGATGTGCCTGCGTTGCTCGAAAAGTTAACCCCTTATGTGATGAAAGGGCAAATTAAGCATCGCGCCCACGTATTAAATGGACTTGAGTCTGCAATGACTGGCTTAAATTTGTTTTTTACTGGTAAAAATAAAGGCAAATTAATCGTCAAATTATAACGCCGCTAATTGAAAAGTGCTGGTCTAAAAAATGAATCACTAACAGCGGAGGGAATATATCACGCTGTTAGATTAGATCTAATCTGTGTATATAACGGTCGTTTAGTTTGTTTAAATGATAAATGAGATGAAAGTTTCGTTAGTATGAATCTTTTTTAGTTTACTTTTAGTAAGTAAGGCATGAATATTCATCCGTTAACTGATCGTTATCGAGCCATTGGTTAACGAGTTATGTGAATTCATAGCTACATAGCTAACTACTAAAGTATTAAACAGTAAGCAATATAAATAAAAATAATATTAAAAAAGACTTAAATTGGAGCTTTTGTTGATTAAATGTGATGTGTCATTTTGCGTTAATGGATACATTGCAACGCCAACAAATATTTGGCTGCCGATGTTTATCAATAGCGATAAAGCAACATAAATGAAAAGGTTGACCATGTTTAAAAGTACAGATAACTACATCGCCTCAAACGAGCTTACTTTAGCGGTAAATGCCGCCATAGCCTTAGAAAAACCATTATTAATTAAAGGCGAACCCGGTACCGGTAAAACTCAGTTAGCAGAAGAGTTAGCCCGCTCTTTGAATTGTAAACTGTATCAATGGCACATTAAGTCGACTACCAAGGCTCAACAAGGCCTTTACGAATATGATGCAGTATCACGCCTACGCGATAGCCAGTTAGGTGATGCTCGTGTGCATGACATTGGTAATTACATCGTTAAAGGTAAATTGTGGCAGGCGTTTGAAGAAGATCAGAGATCGATTTTATTGATTGATGAAATCGATAAAGCCGACATCGAGTTTCCTAACGACTTATTGCAAGAGCTCGATAAAATGGAGTTTTATGTGTATGAAACTCAGCAGGTTATCAAAGCTAAGCAACGTCCTATTATCATCATTACCTCTAACAACGAAAAAGAGCTGCCAGATGCGTTTTTAAGACGCTGTTTTTTCCATTACATTAAGTTTCCTACTAAAGATGAAATGGCAAAAATTATCGACGTGCATCATCCTAATGTTAAGCAGGACTTGTTACAGCAAGCATTAGAGGTATTTTTTGATTTACGTGATGTCAATGGGATTAAGAAAAAGCCTTCAACGTCAGAATTAATCGACTGGCTTAAACTGTTAATATCGGATGATATTTCTCAAGACACTTTGCTGAATAAACAATCAGACATCATTCCTTTGTTTGGTGCATTGCTTAAGAATGAACAAGACGTTTCATTAATTGAAAAGCTGGCTTTCATGAGCCGCAGAAACAGGTAGTGCATCGTGTTTATTGATTTTTTTCTAACCCTAAAAAAGCACAAAGTGCCTTGTAGCTTACGTGAGCTACTCGACTTGATTGCGTTATTAAAAGCTGGGGTTGTGTTTGCTGATGTCGAAGAGTTTTATAACCTTGCCAAAATTGTCATGGTTAAAGATGAAATCCACTATGACAAATACGACAACGCTTTTGCTGAGTATTTTAAAGGCATCGAAAGTATTGATATTTTCGATAAAATTCTGCCTGAAGATTGGCTACGAAAGGAGTTTGAGAAGCACCTTTCTCAAGAAGAAAAAGACAAGCTTAAATCTTTAGGCGGGCTTGAAGAATTAATGAAGGCGTTAAAAGAACGTCTAGAAGAACAGAAAAAACGCCATGCTGGCGGTAACAAGTGGGTTGGCACTGGTGGCACTTCGCCCTTTGGAGCTTATGGCTATAACCCTGAAGGGATTAGAGTCGGCCAAGATAAAAACCGTAACAACAGTGCCGTGAAAGTGTGGGATAAGCGCGAGTTTAAAAACTTCGACCAAGACCGTGAACTCGGAACTAGAAACATTAAATTAGCGCTTAAAAAACTTAGAAAATTTGCCCGCACAGGGGCCAGTGAAAAACTTGATATCAATAAAACGATCCGTTCCACTGCACAAAATGGCGGCATGCTAGATGTGCACATGGAACCCGAACGTCACAACGCCGTTAAAGTGTTGATGTTTTTCGATATCGGTGGCTCTATGGATGATTATATTCATACATGTGAAGAGCTTTTTTCTGCCGCACACAGCGAGTTTAAGCATTTAAAATTTTTTTACTTCCATAACTGCGTGTATGACAAACTCTGGCAAGACAATAACCGCCGCTTTGATAACATGATTGATTTAGAAGAAGTCATCAGAACATTTGGCGCAGATTACAAAGTCATTTTTGTCGGTGATGCGACCATGGGGCCTTACGAGATTATCGCCAAAGGCGGTAGTGTTGAGCATTGGAATGAAAAGCCCGGCATTGAATACATGAATCAATTATTAGGTCATTTCAATAAAGTTGCCTGGCTTAATCCACAACCAGAAAGTCGATGGCCAATACATCATTCTATTTCCATTGTTCAGCAGTTAGTTAACAATAAAATGTATCCGTTAACCGTTGACGGCATAGGCCGCGCGATTAAAGATTTAAGTTAATAACAGCTCGTTTCATTAAGAACTGATCCCGTGACGTAAATACTCACAGGATTCAGTGCAGGCAAGCCATGCGGTTTATATAACTTGAAGTTAGATTGCACAGATAATATTGATAGAAAACATAATAAGGAAGGGAAGTAATATGGAATTTTTACGCACCGACGACAGTTGTTTCGCCAATTTACCTGATTTCAATTTTGCTGCGAATTACTTAACTGTTGATGACACTGAAAGTGGTGAACTGAGAGTTCATTATCTTGATGAAGGCCCTAAGGATGCCGCACCAATATTGGTATTGCATGGTGAGCCAACGTGGAGCATTTTGTATCGCAAAATGATCCCAATTCTTGTTAAAGCTGGTCATCGTGTTATCGCTCCTGATCTTATTGGTTTTGGCCGTTCAGATAAACCGACAAAACGTAACGATTATACCTATCAACGTCATGTTGATTGGATAAAGTCATTAATGCTGCAACTTAATCTCACCGACATTACCTTGGTTTGCCAAGATTGGGGCGGATTAATTGGGTTACGTTTAGCTGCTGAAGAAAGTCAGCGATTTGCACGAATAGTTTGTGCTAATACCATGTTGCCTACAGGTGACCATGAACCCGGTGAAGCGTTTCAAAAGTGGCGTCAGTTTTCACAAGAGGTTGAAATATTCCCAACCGGTAACTTAATTAATAGTGCTTGTGTATCGACATTAACTGCGGAAGTTATTGCCGCTTACGATGCGCCGTTTCCGGATGAGAGTTACAAAGAAGGGGCGCGTCAATTTCCGTTATTAGTGCCAATAACGCCGGACGATCCTGCTGCAGATAAAAACCGCGCTGCATGGAAAGTATTGAGCCAGTGGCAAAAACCATTTTTAACGGCTTTTAGCGATTCAGACCCGATTACTGCCGGTGGTGATGCGTTGATGCAAAAGCTCATTCCTGGTACAAAAGGGCAAAAGCACACCACTATCGTTGCTGCCGGACATTTTTTGCAAGAGGATAAAGGTGAATTGTTAGCTGATGTTGTAGTACAATTTATTGCAGATAACCGCTAAATTTTATACAAAAAAGAGCAACCAATATGGTTGCTCTTTTTGTTTAACTGATAAGTTGAACAGGTTTCAAAACGACAAAAAACTAGTTGTTGGTCATTTCTTTAATCATGTCTAAAGCAACGGCTTCGGCAATACTGATGCCGTCGATACCAGCCGATAAAATTCCACCAGCATAACCAGCGCCTTCACCTGCAGGGTATAAACCTTTGGTGTTAATACTTTGGTAATCCGGACCACGTTTAATTTGTACTGGTGATGATGTACGGGTTTCAACGCCGGTTAACATGGCATCTTTACTATCAAAACCACGAATTTTCTTACCAAAAGCAGGTATGGCCTCACGGATTGCATCAATGGCAAACTCCGGTAACGCATCGCTTAAATCGGTCATTTTCACATTAGGCTTGTAAGATGGCTCAACGTTTTCAAACGGTTTGCCATTACCAGCGGCTAAAAAGTCGCCGACCATTTGTGCTGGTGCATCGTAATTGCTGCCACCCATAACATAGGCATTGCGCTCCAATTTACGTTGCAGCGCGATACCTTGCAGTGGATCGTTGTCAAAATCACTTGGATCAATCCCAACCACAATGGCACTGTTGGCATTTCGCTCACTTCGTGAGTATTGGCTCATACCATTGGTCACTACTGCATGTTCTTCTGATGTAGCTGCCACCACCACACCACCAGGGCACATACAAAAGCTGTAAACACTTCGACCACTTTTACAATGATGGACTAACTTATAATCTGCAGCACCTAACATTGGGTGACCAGCGTTAATGCCAAAACGATCTTTATCGATCATCTCTTGTTTGTGTTCAATACGAAAGCCAATCGAAAACGATTGTGCCTGCATATACACACCTTTATCATGCAACATTTGGAAAGTATCACGGGCACTGTGACCAATTGCAGCAATAACATGTTTAGAATGCAGCACTTCGCCATTTCTAAGCGTCACACCAGTGACTCGGCGATCGTTAATATTGATTTCGTCAACACGAGTTTCAAAGCGAATTTCACCGCCTAAACGGATGATTTCGCGGCGCATTTTTTCTACCATAGTGACCAATTTAAAGGTACCTATGTGAGGCTTACTGACATAAATAATTTCTGCTGGTGCGCCAGCGGCCACAAATTCTTGTTTGACTTTCAAGCCTTTAAATCCTGGATCTTTTACTTGGCTGTATAATTTTCCATCAGAAAATGTGCCAGCGCCACCTTCGCCAAATTGTACATTTGATTCAGTGTCTAACTCACTGGTACGCCAAAAACGGAAGGTATCTTTAGCCCGTTCATGTACCGATTTACCACGCTCTAAAATAATCGGATTAAAGCCCATTTGTGCCAAAATAAGTCCAACAAATAAGCCACATGGTCCCATGCCAATGACCAATGGACGTTCAGTTAACCCTTCTGGTGCCGTAGCAACATACTTATAATCAGTATCTGGGGAAACGCGGATATTTTGATCGTCAGCAAGCGATGTCAATAATGCTGCTTCATCAACATTGGTTAATGTCACATCTAATGTATAAATTAACCAAATTAAATTCTTTTTACGGGCATCGTAGCCACGCTTAAACACATGTATATCAACCAGCTGATCCGCTGAGATAGAGAGCCTTTGCAAAACGAGTTCTTGCAGCGCATCTTCATTATGGTCGAGAGGCAATTTTACTTGGTTTAAACGGATCATGATTTACCTAAAAAGAGACTTAAAAAACAGCGCGTAGTTTACGTGATTTAACCTTAAAATGAAATTACCTATTGATGTCATATGCCATACAGTCAGGTTCTATTAACGATAAAGATAAAATCACGTTCGTGGTTGAGTATGTTGGTCTTCGTGGTATTTCGTCTACAGTATTGATTTAGTGCTAAATGGCAACTTAGCTGATGGCGAATTCTCTTTGATCCGTAACTTTTACAGTGATAAATGCTATCGCATTATCAGGGGAAACAAGTTATGTTATTTCATTTGTAAAATTAACAGCTTAGTTGCTAAGGTGTTTTTTAGTAATCTGTTTAGATAATGTGTTTTGATATTTGTCGTGGACTGAGTTGAAGGGATTAACAATGTTACATCAGGGAATAACAATCATGCTGGCCCCAGTATTACTATTACAAGGGCTTAAGGTTCGCCGTACCACGCCAAAACTGCCTGAACCTGAAGGGGAAAGAATAGGGCAAACTGGACCTAATCCTACCTTGAGTTTGTTGATTTTAGGCGATTCAGCCGCAGTAGGCGTTGGAGTGTCAAACCAACAACACGCGCTGTTAGGGCAGGTTGTTGAGCAATTAAGCCCGCAACTTGAGCTCAGTTATGCTTTATTTGCCAAAACTGGTTCTACGACATCGACCACGTTACACGCCTTACATGAACACATTAATACCGAACACCCGATCCTCGGGCAAAAGCATTACGATGTTATTGTGACATCACTC
The DNA here is from genome assembly GCF_005234075.1 of Shewanella sp. MEBiC00475. Classification (NCBI taxonomy): domain Bacteria; kingdom Pseudomonadati; phylum Pseudomonadota; class Gammaproteobacteria; order Alteromonadales; family Shewanellaceae; genus Shewanella; species Shewanella sp. MEBiC00475. The sequence goes on along the minus strand of NZ_CP039928.1, from coordinate 4,569,808 downwards.
GGTGTGAATGATATTACCTCATCAGTGAGCTGCGAAAAGTGGTTACAGCAGCAAAAAGAGTTATTTGAACTCATAGCAAAACAATATCAACCAAAATTGATTTTAGTCACGGCTTTACCACCTCTGGGTTTATTTCCTGCATTACCCCATCCACTTCGTTGGAGTTTAGGCCAGCGCGCAAATCAATTTAATCGTCAATTACAACAACTGCTCATTAAGTTGAATCAACAAGTCGATTTACCCACAGATTTCAGATTAATTAAATTACCACTGGAAAACCCACAACCCGACATCACTATGCTGGAGTTTATGCGCCAAGTGATGGCTACCGATGGGTTTCATCCAGGTGCACCAATCTATTCAGCGTGGGCTAATTTGGTTGTTGAGCAGATCCAGGATAAAGAATCTGCATAGAACACTTACTGTTTTTTGTAACTGATCCGATAAATCGCATTGGCAAAGTCATCAGAAATAAGGATAGAACCATCTGCCAGTGTCACAACATCGACAGGGCGGCCCCAACTGTCTTCTCCTTCAAGCCACCCTGTAGCAAACGGCTTATAGTCAATCACTTTATTCCCCTCAAGTGCCACTTGCATAATACTATAACCCACTTTGTTAGTGCGATTCCACGAGCCGTGTTGGGCAATTAGGATTGATTGTTTGAAAGCAGCAGGGAATTGATTACCTTGGTAAAACTCCATGCCTAATGCAGCAACATGTGCACCCAAAGTTAATACGGGAGGTGTGTTAAGTTTGGCGATTTTTGGGTTAGTAAAATCTGGGTCGGCAATATCTGTGTTATGAATATAAGGAAAACCAAAGTGTTGACCTGTTTTGCTAACACGATTAAGTTCATCATCGGGTAAATCATCGCCCATCAAGTCGCGGCCATTATCAGTAAACCATAACTCACCTGTTTTCGGATGGAAATCAAACCCGACACTGTTGCGTACACCTTGGGCCACAATAGTGGTTTGCTTAGTCTCAAGGTTTAATTGCAAAATACTGGCAAAGGGCAGTTGGCTTTCACACACATTACAAGGCGCTCCAACAGGAATATATAAGTTTCCATCTGGGCCAAATGAGATAAATTTCCAACCGTGATGTGACTTATTGGGAAGCTTGTCATAAACCAATTCGGGTTTAGGAACAGTGGGTAATGATGTCTCAATAGCTGGGTAACGCCAGATTTTATCTACTTCAGCGACATATAGGCTACCGTTATGGTAAGCAAGTCCGGATGGCATAAACAAATCTGTCGCAATAACAATTTTTTTATCGGCTTTAAAGTCATTATCACTGTCTATAAGCGCATAAACATTGCCGGCTTTGCGACTGCCTACAAAAACAGTTCCGTTTTCACCAAGGGCCATCTGGCGCGCATTTTCTACATTCTCGGCATATACATCAATGGTAAATCCTGCAGGTAATTGAATTTTATCCAGTGGCAATGCATGTGTTGAATATGAGACACCTAAAGTCAGGCTTAAGGTAGCTAACAAACTGATTGGTTTAATCATATTGGTGCCTCTTATGTAGATTAATTTTAGATATTATTGACGAGTACTAAGGTAATTATTACCAGTCCTTAATGATCTGTTTAACCATATTGGCGGTGTTTTCTGGTTGCTCTAGTGGAAACATATGTCCACCTTTTGGAAGCGTCATTAACTCAATGTCGTTTAGTTTGGCAAACCGAATAAAGTGCTTAATGGGGAATATCTTAGTATTTTCACCGTATATCAGTTTAGCAGGTACCGTTAACTTGTTTTTATATTTGGTCAAATTCGTCGGTAAATGCCTAAATATGTCAGCTTCTACAACAGGCGAGAAGCTCAGTTCTAAACGCTTATTTCGCTGAACTACGCTCGATGATGCATAGTCTTGTAAGCAGCGAGAATCGAAGTTTTTAAACAAGGTTTTCTGTGAAAAATAATCAACCAAGTTAGTGTTTTCTGGCCAGTGATCCTGACGTGTTTTGGCTTTACCCGCTGGCGAAAGCTTATCAATGTAAGGTGTACGTTTAATAAAGCTCAACAGATGTGAAAATGCCCCGGTGACAACTGGCGGATCTAACATCACTAAGCCCCGAAAAAGCTCGGGATGTTGGCAGGTTGCAATAAACGAAATAACGCCACCAAATGAATGACCTACGCAAATCACTTTTTCATCCTGTTTCTTAATAAATTCAACAAGTTCTGTGACTAAGTGTTGCCAGTTGCTGTGTATTGGGTAAAGAACGTTATGGCCAAACTGATTATGGGCAACAGTACGAAAGTCATTATCAAATTCTTGTAGAAACGTTTTATAGCTACCGGCGGGAAAGCCATTGGCATGCACGAGGTTGATCAATGGTTTAGTCATAGTATCTCTAAAGGCTAAGCACTACTTTCTGTTAAATTAATTCACTCAACAAGCTCGTTGAGTGAATTATTTATCAACAAATAGCGCTGTAATGCCCAATGCTTAGAATATTTTTAAAGGATCGATTTGGGTTAACTCTTCAAATTCTGGTGCACGGTTTTGCGCTTTAGCTTTGAAGATTTCCATCATGTCGTTTTGAGGTTGAAACATGCCACTTTGCCATACCGACATGTATTTCAAGCTATCTTCGACACTATGATCTCGGGCATAGTTGATCATCTCTTTACAACCGGTAACGGCTAAAGGCGAGCGGGCAGCAATCTCTGCAGCAATATCTAATACAGCGGTGAGCATTGATGCTTGGTCTTCATACACGTGATTAACTAATCCGGCATCTTTGGCTTCTGTTGCAGGCATTCTTCGACCTGTGTAGGCCAATTCTTTGGCTAATCCAATTGAAATCAATTTAGGTAAACGCTGTAAGGTACCCACGTCAGCAGTCATGCCGAGTTTGGTTTCTTCAATACTGAAAAAAGCATCTCTGGTGCAATAGCGACAATCAGCCGCGGTGACCATATCAACCGCGCCACCAATACAGCCACCTTGAATAGCCATGAGTACAGGCATACGTGCAGTTTCAAGCACATTGAAGCAATCTTGTAACTTGAGGACTAAACGGCGTAATTGGTCGTGTTTCCGGCCTAATTCAATATTGTCGTCACCATTATTTGCACTGAATACAGCTAAGTCCATACCGGCACTAAAATGCTTACCCGTAGAGGAGATGACAATGGCGCGAGCAGCGGATTGATTATTGATTTCCTGTATAACGCTTGGAAACTCATGCCAAAAGTCAACGTTCATTGAATTTAACGCATCGGGTCTATTAAGAATGATGTGAGCGACTTTATCGTTAATGTCGACTGTGAGCGTTTGGTAGGTCTTTTGCGATATCATATTTATATCCTTATAAATTCAATGTAATAAGCTTATCTTGTTCTATTGCTGCATCCAAAGAGGCCAGAATGGCCTGACGTTCTTTTAATTTTGTTCCTAAATGCGCCGGCATATTTAAGGTTTGCATGTGTTTAGCAACAGCATGGGCAGTATCCATAAGTTGATCGGGCTCAACCACTTGATCAAGAAATCCAGCCAATACAGCTTGTTCTGGCGCAAATAACTCTGCATTGATGACAGCGCGGGACAGATAATTTTGTGGAATACGATTTCGCGCAATTTCAATGCCAGCCTGATGCATTGTCATGCCTATTGCGACTTCGTTAAGACCGATCTTAAATGGCCCCGTGCTGCCAATACGATAATCACAGCTGAGTAGCAAAAATGCACCTTTGGCGATGGCATGGCCTGAACAGGCACCTATAATTGGGGTCGGGAATGCGAGCATTCTGCGGGCTAACGTTGAGCCTGCTGTGACTAATGCAATTGCGGCTTCAGCGCTTTGTTTCATTGTTTTAAGATCGTAGCCACCAGATAAAATGCCTGGCTGGCCCGTTATTATCACCACCGCATTTTGTTGTTCTGCGTGGTCTAATGCACTGTTAATTTGGCCGATGACTTCCGGCGATATTGCGTTAACTTTGCCATTATTCAAGGTAATAACGTGCACATTGTTTTCGATTGTTACGGTGATAAGTTCCATTGTTTGCCTTTTATTATTCTAATAAACAGTGCTAATTTAGCGTTGTTCTGTACCATTATCTACTCGAGTTTTAATAACTAATTCATACAGGGTGGCTTCTTCAGATGAAGCATAACGACCACCATAAACTTGAATGGACTGTGTATGCCAGCAGTTTCAATCGTATCTCTATCTGAACCGGACTAATCCTTATTGAACTGCCTTGTTAATATATTGATTTACTGTGTAAATGTATGACGCATAGCGTTCTTGTTTGTAATCTAAAAATAAGTTTTTACCACTTATAGTGAACTATTAACCGCCAAATCATGCTAGGTGGTGTTTTAAAATCAAACAAATCAATTGTTTTAATAAGTAACTATTCATATAAGGAATAATAGGAGTAAAAATATTGTTTTGTATCATTAAGGTTCGCTATAAGAAGCAATATTACGTAATTCTTATTATTTTAGCTGTGGCTAATGTTATATATAAGCATCGACATAGGCCCAATTATGCTTTATAAAAGATCATTCAAACAAGTGTATGATTCAAACGGATGTGTGAATTTGGCTGCTGTATAAGTAAAATGAATGTGTATCTATAATTAATATGCATTTGGATAATACTAGCCGTTCCCTTAGCATGAGAGTTAACCGTAATTATGCGTTTGAACAAATATAACAAAAAGACTCTTAACCCTTTATTCTAGATATTATTTTTGGAGAGCAACAATGCCGGAATACAAAACCCCTATTCGTGATATTAAATTTGTTATGCAAGAGCTACTTGATTGCGAAACTCACTATCAACATTTAGGTTACCAAGACGCAAGCCTTGATATGGTTGATGCAATTATTGGTGAGGCCGCAAAATTAACAGAAGAGGTCGTTGCTCCCTTAAACCAAATCGGCGATCAACAAGGCTGTACTTGGAAAGACGGTGTAGTCACTACTCCAGACGGATTTAAAGAAGCATATGCCCAATATGTTGAAGGCGGATGGCCAACGCTATCTCAGTCTGAAGAATTTGGTGGTCAAGGTTTACCACATTCTCTCAACATCAGCATCGCAGAGATGTTTTCTAGTGCAAACCATAGTTTTGCAATGTACCCAGGATTAAGTCATGGCGCATTGGCTACAATAGAAGCCCATGGTACAGACGCTCAAAAACAACAGTTTATGCCAAACCTTGTAGAAGGTAAGTGGACCGGAACAATGTGCTTAACAGAGCCGCATTGTGGTACAGATTTAGGCATGCTGCGCACGAAGGCAGAGCTTAATGATGATGGCAGTTATTCGTTAACCGGCACTAAAATCTTTATCTCAGCAGGTGAGCATGATCTGTCAGATAACATTGTTCATATCGTTATTGCCCGCGTACCCGGTGCACCAGAAGGTAATAAAGGCATTTCATTATTTATCGTGCCTAAGTTTAACGTTAATGATGATGGCACAATTTCAGACAGAAATGGCGTAAGTTGTGGTTCAATTGAACATAAAATGGGTATTAATGGTAATGCCACTTGTGTGATCAATTTTGATGGTGCTAAAGGACATTTGATTGGCGAACTTAATCGAGGCCTAAAATGCATGTTCACCTTCATGAATGCAGCCCGAATAGGTGTTGCCAGTGAAGGTGTTGCCGCTGCAGAAGCATCATTTCAAGGTGCATTAGCTTACGCGAAAGACCGTTTACAAATGCGTTCAATCAGCGGGGTTAAAAACCCTAACGGCCCTGCAGATCCGATTATTGTCCATCCAGATGTGCGTAGAATGTTGTTAACCCAAAAGTCTATTGCTGAAGGTGGACGTGCGTTAATTTCATATTTAGCTCAGCTGGTTGATATTGGCCATGCTGAAAAAGATGCAGCAGTTAAAGCTGATGCGGAAACAAAATTAGCGTTATTAACGCCGATAGCAAAAGCCTTTCTTACTGAATTAGGTTTTGAATGTACTAGTCATGGTGTACAAATTTTCGGTGGACATGGCTTTATCAAAGAGTGGGGCATGGAACAGTTAATGCGCGATACTAAAATTAGTTGCCTATATGAAGGCACTACCGGTATTCAAGCATTAGATTTATTGGCTCGCAAAATTATTGGTACTCAAGGCGAAGTGTTAAAGCCTTTCTCTAAAGACGTTACTGTATTCTGCCAACAAAATATAGAAAACCCTGCAATGGCAGAGTTTATTAAACCCATTATGGCTTATGCAAAAGAGTGGCATGAACTGACCGTACTTATCGGTGGTAAAGCGATGAAGAACCCTGATGAAATTGGTGGTGCATCTGTTGACTACCTCATGTATGCAGGTTACGTAACGTTAGCATTTTTCTGGGCCAAAATGGCTAAGGTGGCTCAAGATAAACTTGCAGCCGGCACAACAGAAACGGCGTTCTATGAAGCTAAAATCAAAACAGCACAATTTTATATGCAACGTATGTTACCAAGAGCTAAAGGCCACGCAGCTTGTATTCAAAATGGTGTAGATTCTATGATGGCACTTAGCAGCGATGATTTTGCTTTTTAATTAGAGTGTTACAACTCAGATAGAATGGCTGGTATGCTGGTTTTGTTTGATAGTCCGCAAAGCAACTAGTTGTTATGTCGATGGTTAATTTCAGAATAAAAAACCGTAACCTTATGTGTTGCGGTTTTTTTATTTGTCCAACCAAAGCAATTAAAAAGCTCCTTCTTGTTACTAACGTTTCCGTTTCAGTAACAAGAAGGAGCTTTCTTTGAATCAACAGATCTGAGAAAACAAAAAATATTTAAAGAATTTCATTAACAGATGAAATTATAAATAATATAACGTTGCTTACCCAGTTAACAACTCTGTCTAGCCATCAATTCCAAGCATCACATTTGATGCTTTTACGATTGCATATGCAGTTGAACCCACTTTTAAATTAAGAGATTTAACGGCTTCGTTAGTAATAATAGAAGCGATCTGTTCACCACCTGATAATTCAATCATAATTTCTGAATTAACGGCGCCAGCTTGGATCGTTTTAACAGTCCCTTTCAATTGGTTTCTAGCACTTATTTTCATGTCTTTCTCCATTTTTTGGCCTATTACTCACAGACCTAACATTAATAAAATATAAAATCCATTGTAGCGGTATTAGTTTAAAAAACAGCTTATCTAAAACAGAAAACCAAGCTTGATCACATAAATTAGTGATGTAGCTTTAAATTTCTTCTCTCGTATTGGAAATTTAACAGTAGTAATCCCTAAAATCTACTAATCGAGCTAATCGAGCTTCAGGGGGAGAAGATCAATTACTCAGTTGATTATTTTAGACAGTGTCACATCGGACTTGAATTCGGGTATAGTAATTACTTCATCATTATTTTGTAATAAGAGAAAGGGATTAAGTCGATGTCAGCTAAAATATTCACTTCCGTGATTCCACTACTTGCTTTACTTCCGTTAACATCATCAGCAAGTTCTTGGGTTGATGTCAGTAATCAATACACCAACAAACAAATACAAATTGCCAGTCAGTTTCAACCAGAAATGGCCAGTTCTATTGGGATAACAGAAGTTGATACTCAGTGCAGTAACATTACCGCAGCACAAAATAAGAAATTTATCGCTACGCTGAAATCCAGTAAAAAAAGGTTACAACAGGCTCTTAAAACAGAAACATTAATGCCTGTACGTCAAGACCTTAATATTATTATCGATGATATTGATCAAGCCATCGCGACTGATTATTTAGATAATAAATACATGTTACCTTGGGTTGATGTACCTTTAATTATATTTAGTGGTGTATCGGCATTATTAGATGAACAAATGCCAAATGCTCGAAAGCAGGCAGCTATGGCACGCCTTGCTTGTTATGTAGGTAAAGCAGGGCAACCAGCACTCACCGAACAAGCCAAAAATTTATTTGAAACAGCCCTAACCAATAAAAACTTAATGGGCCCTACAAAAGAAGAAGTTAGCCAAGCGTTAGCAAGAACCGATACTTTAATAAATGGTTTACAACAATTATTTGATGACAATAAATTCAGCAAAGCTGATGACAACATGCTGCTGCTAAAAAAACAAATTGAAGATTACCGTCAATGGGCTGAAAAAACCGTTATCCCGAACACTCGAGATGACTTTAGATTACCTCCAGAAATTTACGCCTTAAAACTCAAAACAGTGGGTATAGACATAGCACCCGAGTTATTAATTGAGCGTGCTAAAGCAAGTTACATGATAACCAAAGCCAATATGAAGGCACTTGCTCCATTAGTGGCGAAAAAATTCGATTTACCATCAGATGATTATCGTGATGTCATCAAAGAACTTAAAAAAGTGTCTTTGGCAAACGAAAAAATTGAGCCGTATTATCATGAAATAAATAAAAAGCTCGAGCACATGATTAGTGAAAATCATGTGGTTGATTTACCTAAACGCGATATGCTGATGCGACTTGCCACTGAAGCTGAAGCAGCTGGTAGTCCAGCACCTCATATGGTACCACCACCATTTATTGGTAATACGGGTGAACAGGGACAATTTATTCTTACAACGGGTAACCCTGCATTAAGTGGAGACGCGGCTTATGATGACTTTAATTTTAACGCGGTTGCTTATACCTTAAGTGCCCATGAAGGCCGACCTGGTCATGAATTACAATTCTCGGTAATGTTAGAACAAGGTGTATCTCTTGCTCGTGTTTATTATGCATTTAATAGTGTGAATGTTGAGGGTTGGGCACTTTATGCCGAAGCAGAAATGTTGCCGTATTTACCTATTGAAGCACAGCTTATTGCACTTCAACATCGCTTATTACGTAATGCGCGCGCGATGTTAGATCCAATGTTGAATTTAGGACTAACGTCCAAAGACAACGCCTACACTTTATTGCGTAATGAAGTTGTGCTTTCGAAAGCCGCAACGAAACAAGAAGTTGATCGATACACCATGAGAATGCCTGGTCAAGCTGGTAGTTACTTCTATGGTTTAACAAAGTTGCTAGAGATTAGGGCTGAAGTCGAAATAGCCCTAGGAGACAAGTTTGATCGTTTAGCATTTAATAATTTCGTGTTAAAACAAGGTTTGATCCCACCAAAATTGATGGCAGAAGCCGTCAACAAACACTTTTTGGCTAAAGACTAGGGGCTGTTATTGATACATAAACTAAATCCCATTTAAATTTATATTTGAATGGGATTTTTATTTTGTGTAATGGTCATGTTCACTATAGGTAAAGCAGTAATTTACAGAGCATCACATTAGGTTATTTATTCCATCAAAATGGAATATTCATCTGACAAGCTATGACCTCTAGTGGACAGAAAGCTTAATAAGGCTTCAGGGCTTCGGTTAAGTAAACGTTCAATGGGGAAATCTACCGCTTCAATAACCTCTATCGATTTTTCAAACTCACCTAAACTAAAAGCAACATGAGAATCTGACCCCATAACAAGTAAGCCGCCGGCGTCTTTAACGGCATTGGCAATGTCTGTACAGTTACACAAGCTACCTTTTCTTGAGGTCAAAAAAGATGAGTTGTTGATTTCAAGCGCGACATTATGTTTTGCCGCCGCTTTAGCTACGCTATTTATGTCTATGGGATAAGCTGGATTACCCGGATGAGTAATGATATCGACATGACCGCTTTCAATGCAGTTGATTAATGCACGAGTGTGAAGCTCTTTTGTAGATGGCGGGAACACCGGCTCATGAAAACCTGCCAATACGATATCGAGCTGTTGCAAATAATCACCAAAAAAATCAATGTCACCCTCTTCATTCTTTATATTTGCTTCAATACCTCGGAGCATGCCAATACCATCTACTATTCTAGGTAGCACTCGCATATTCACAAAATGCCAAAAGTGGGGAGCATCTGCCATATCTGGGCCATGATCGGTAATGGCAAATAGCTTGATACCTTTTTCTTTTGCAATAGAAAAGTAATCATGCACCGTACTATATGCATGGGTTGAAGCGATGGTATGAGCGTGAGTATCAACAAGGAATTTCATGACAAGTCTCGTTGTTTGAATCAAAAAATAGACAGTAATACTACTCCTTTAACTGCGCTTTCTCTATGATCTATCAAGGATTGCTTGCTAAAGAGTGCCAAAGAGTAGGCGTCCATGCTACAGCGTCAGATAAGCAACCACTTAGCTGGCAATTGCATATATCGATAATGCCTATAAATCACACCATAAATATATTATTGCCTGTGAAGCAAACAGCCGTTTCACCGTATTTATTCCGGTTGATGTAACGCATTCGCTTGATGAATTGGTTGCATGCTTACAAATGAAGTAACAGTATTCGTTAGCAGAAAACTTGCAAGCAGTTCCATTAAAATCCCTTCATAACGATATTACATGAACAAGGAATAATGAGGCATAAGTGAGCAATATGCCGTCTTGCGTGGTAACGTAAATTTATGCTGGTAAATAACGTAATGCGCTTAGGGCCAGTGATTCAAATAATGTAGAAACAGTATAAAATTTATAACGTAACTATTTTTTTAAAAGGACAATCATTATGAGCAAGAAACAAGCATACGAAAAAAAATTACAGGCGCAACTTGACGAATGGAGCGCGGATATAGACAAACTTAAAGCAAAAGCAGACGCTGCAACCGCTGATAAACAGCTTGAATACTACAAAAAAATAGAGGAACTTCAGTCTATGCAGGACAATGCCAATAAAAGGCTTACCGAGCTTAAACAGGCTGGTGACGATGCTTGGGAAGACATTAAAGTCGGTATTGATAGCGCATGGGATTCGCTTGCTACGGCATTTAAGTCTGCGACGTCAAGATTCAAATAAATGTGTTAGATAAACATATTAGAGTTAAAAGTTCTCCTGCATTATGGCGACCAATCATTATTGTGTTTATACACAAAATGATACAAGGAAGTATTAAAATTGGTCGGCATAGCACCGATAAATAGATTTAAATGAAGCTTAAAAATTGCAACAGGTTAGATAATTGCGGAGCCTGTAAATAATTTTGTGTAACTGCTTTTCAATCAGTACCCTATTAGGGTCAATGGAAGGTAGCACATGAATAAACAAGAATTAGAAGCTTTCGCTAAACAAGCAGCCAAAGGCATAAAGTCTGAAGCAGACCTAAATGATTTCAGGGCAATGTTAACTAAAGTTACCGTTGAAGCAGCTTTAAATGCTGAACTTGAACATCATTTAGGTTATCAAAAAAATGAGAAAGCCCTCACTAACAATAGCCGTAATGGTTACTCCAGCAAAAAAGTCAAAACGGAAGAAGGTAGCTTTGAGTTAGGCACGCCTCGCGACCGTAATGGCAGTTTTGAACCTGAAATTGTTAAGAAGCATCAAAGCCGCTTCACATCAATGGATGACAAGATTTTACATCTGTATGCCAAAGGTATGACGACACGCGATATTGTCGATACTTTTGATGAGATGTATGGTGCTGAAATCTCTCCTACGCTCATTTCTAGAGTGACGAACTCAGTTATAGACCAGGTTATAGAGTGGCAGTCGCGTCCACTTGAGCCTGTTTACCCCATCGTTTTTCTAGACTGTATCGTGGTTAAAATAAGGGAAAACAATAAGGTCATCAACAAAGCGATTTTCTTAGCCCTTGGCGTCAACCTTGAAGGTCACAAAGAGCTGCTTGGGATGTGGATAGCGGAGAATGAAGGCGCCAAGTTTTGGCTCAATGTGTTGACTGAACTTCAAAACAGAGGACTCAATGATATCCTCATCGCCTGCATCGATGGCTTAAAAGGCTTTCCTGATGCCATTAATACCGTATATCCGAAAACACAAATTCAGCTCTGTATAGTGCATATGGTACGAAACTCGATGAAATTTGTGCCGTATAAGGATTACAAAGTCGTTGCTGCTGACTTAAAGAAGATTTACCACTCAGTGACGGAAGAAGAAGCCTTGCTGAACTTAGCGCGTTTTGGCGAGCAATGGGATGACAAATATCCGAGTATCTCAGCCTCTTGGCAGCGAAATTGGGCTAATCTCAATACACTATTTAACTACCCTGAAGATATCCGAAAAGCAATCTACACCACCAACGCAATTGAATCATTGAACAGTGTTATCAGAAAAGCCATCAAGAACCGTAAACTGTTTCCTAATGATGACTCAGCGAAGAAGGTTGTTTACTTGGCTATTATGCAAGCATCGAAGAAATGGACAATGCCGATTAGAAACTGGAAACCGGCACTGAATCGCTTTATTATTGAATTTGAAGAACGAATTTCAGATTATATATAAATTAGGTAGTTACACAGAATCTGTTACAGGGTCTAATTGCGGTTTCGCGATTGGATTACCTAAACACGTCACCTTATACATTGACTCTATAGCACTATGAGCATTTCTACTACGCTTAAAGAAACCAGTGTAAGTATCTTTTCGGTGCGATTGAACTGGGCACCTTGCAATGGTCATTAATACTCACGAGTGTGTTACCCTTCAATTGTTCATTGCGTCGGTAAGCACAGCTGAGTGACGTCTGCAGGTTTCGTTTAGTCGTCAGCTTTTACATTGATCATGTTCAGCTATGTTGATATTAAAATAAAACCAATACGGCTTGATGACAATCGACTTGTTAACTAGATAACGAATATTAACTTCATGTTCGCTACTGCATCATTTTGGCGGTAGTGATATCCCATTACTTCATTGAGTTCCATTCATGTCTTCTGGTCATTCACAACAAACTTAGCTATCGCATCAGCTTTATATGATGTTTTTGTCATCAGTTGCCAATTTATAGCGACCTTATCTCAATCAACCTTCGGGGGGATAAGACTGTGACAATTAAGAGTTGTTAAATTTAATGAGCACTACATTGGATGAAGACTATAACCTCATAGTGTGTACATATTAATAGCTAAATGAACCACGTTGGTTGATGAATTCTTATAGGTCAAAAATATGAAAAAACTGTTTAATAAAATTTTTGCTGGAGTTCATCTGTTCGCAGCTGTAATTCTTATCATCTTATCTTTGATAATTATGCTGTGGTCTATTTATGAAGTCATTTCTGGCATACAGTATACCTCTGGATTTATCCCATTAATGCTTCAATCTGTGGCGGCTATAATCATAGCTGCAGCCATTATTGATGTTGCACAGTATATGATGGAAGAAGAAGTTTTTAAGGACAAAGAGCTGCGAGATCCCAAAGAGGCAAGACGAACAATTACCAAAATTATAGTCATTATTACCATAGCAGTCAGCATTGAAGGACTGGTTTTTATATTTAAAGCCGGAACGAAAGATCTTAGTCTTTTACTCTATCCAGCGTTACTTATTATAGTATCAGCTATCTTAATTGTCGCACTCGGTATATATCAAAAATTAAGCGCTACTATAGAAAAAAGAGAAGAGGAAAGTGAATAGTAAATTTGTGAACAAATGATATTTACGTATGGTTTAGATAAGTCTTTCTTCGCCGCTATATGCGCGATTATCTTAAGGGAAAATGGCTATCTAAATAGAGAGGACATCAACACACTTTATTTCTCTGTTTAGCTATTTTTCAGGAATATCTTCAAGTAATTTTATGATAGTAAGATTATTGTTTAGATGAGCTAGGTCAAGGAGGTAGCTTTTCTCAAGCTCTAGCATCGGTTCATTTGCCAATAACTCCTTTACTAATTGCTCTTCACCATTTGCTATAGCGGTTTTTAAGGCTGCAAAAGTGGCGATACTGCGTGTATGTTGATCAGTATTGTTAGATCCCATTAGTTTCGCTCCGTAAATTGTTCGATATATATGTTATAGCGGTTGACTCACACTAACAATATAACCGTGTATGTTGCAATCAAAGTGATAGTAAATATATCCAATCAGACCCGATGAAAAAGTCAGTCGTTTAAACAGTTCTTGGCACTTTATCTATAGTGAACATCGTTTAGCTCTGATCGTTTGGATAATGTGATGTTACGTTAGCATTAAACTTCAGCGCTATTAACAGGATATAAAGCTGTTTTGTTAGGAAAGGTGGTATCGTACAGATGAGATATTTAATGTACTGACTTTAAAGGCATTTGGACAAATTTATCGGTTAAAAATGCAGACAGTAATGTTGCGGAGATAAGTTATGGGTTACGAAATAAAGGAAGAAAATCGTGATCATGCTCCGTTAGAGCGTGGTTTTCTTAAGTTTTCATTACCTGTGGAGTCATTCATCAATAGCCAGATCGTAGCTGGAATCGTATTACTTGTTTCGGCAATAGCTGCAATTCTTATGGTTAACTTGGGATGGCAAAACAGTTATGAAGCACTAAGTACACTTAAATTAACTCTTTCTCTTGGCGATTGGACAATAAGTCATTCATTACATTATTGGGTCAATGACGGGTTGATGGTGTTGTTCTTTTTCATTTTAGGGTTAGAAATTAAATATGAATGCTTGGTCGGAGCGCTTAGTGATATAAAAGATGCTGCATTAGTTATTGTTATGGCCCTGGGGGGCATGGTGCTCCCGGCACTGATATATTCAAGCATTATTTGGATTAGTGAGTCGTCGAATGCGTATCAAGGTTGGGGTATTCCTATGGCAACTGATACGGCATTTGCGATAGGTATTTTAACACTTTTAGGGGCTAAAGCACCTCGTGCTGCTTACATTATTCTTACTGGTTTAGCCATTGTAGATGACATGGGAGCCGTTGCTGTTATCGGATTATTTTATACGGAACAAATCGAAGTTCTGCCACTATTTTGGGCTGCTCTCACGCTATTAGTGTTATTTTTTATCAACATTCTGGGCATAAGAAAACCTATTTTTTATTTAATGGGTGGTTTTTTTCTTTGGTGGTTTATTCTTCAATCAGGCGTACATGCAACTACGGCAGGTCTTTTAGCTGCAATGATGGTACCGACGCGTCCTTATACCAACAAAGTTTGGTTTCGTCGTAAAATGCAAAATGTCATTCAAGACTTTCAGGACGTAGACAGTTTAGGTACTCCTATCCTTGAGAATGAACAACAACACGCACTCGCCGTAAAGGCTGAAGATATTGCCAAGCAAACTACAGCGCCGATATTACGTTGGGGTTATACGCTAGATAAACCCGTCAGCCTTATTATTTTACCTTTGTTTGCTTTTTTGAATGCAGGCGTAATGTTACCCACTATAATTCCTGATTTTAAAGATACTGTGGTCACACTAGCAATCATATTCGCATTGGTTTTAGGAAAGGGGATTGGTATTAGCCTTTTTGCTTGGTTAGGGTTAAAACTGGGTGCGGTAAGGTTACCTAAAGGTGTGGTATTTCCTCATATCATTGGTATCGGCTTTTTAGCGGGTGTAGGCTTTACTATGTCATTGTTTATATCAGTATTAGCGTTTGAAGGGCAACCCGCTTTAATCGAGCAAGCTAAACTGGGGATTCTTTTCGGTTCATTAATTGCGGGTATAATAGGGGCTGCTATATTATTTTTAGTTTCTCAAGATTAAGTTAAATTCGAGGTGTCACTGGTACCAATAGTCGTAATGCAAAACTCATCCCAATTCATTACTGGCGAGTATGTTTGGCGAAAACAGTATAAGTCTCCAATTGTCTTTGTTTCAAGGACTTCTAGATCGCTAGGCTCAAATTTGGCATCAGCATTACAACGTGTTTTTTCCATGTAAGTTGAGACTAAAATCAACAAATTATCTACACGTCATCACTGTATGTATCATTAATTACATGAAACCATTCAAATTTAGAAATGATTATAGTGTCTTTATTGATATTGAAAAATATGACTTTTTCGTAAATTTTAATTAATTTAGGATATATGAATAATTTAAAGTGATTCAAAGAGTTTATTGTTAGCAGGAAAGTGAATTACGTAATTTAGAATGGTACAACCGAGTGGATTCGAACCACCGACCCCTACCATGTCAAGGTAGTGCTCTAACCAACTGAGCTACGGTTGTATTGTGTACTTTTAATACAATCTCAATATTTAGACTCTTTGAAAAGAGTGGTACACCCGAGTGGACTCGAACCACCGACCCCTACCATGTCAAGGTAGTGCTCTAACCAGCTGAGCTACGGGTGTATTGTTTACTTTTATTACAATTCCAATGTTTAGACTCTTTGAAAAGAGTGGTACACCCGAGTGGACTTCTTTTTACTACAAGAATACCGATCTCTACTGCTTGCTTTCAAATGAGTAGGTTATGTTACTCTTTTGCCAGCTGAGCTACAGGTGTATCGTCTAAATCAAAACTAAAATCATTTTGCTTCAAAGCGGACGCCATCTTAAGGGGGATAGGCTATTGCATGCAAGCAAAAAAAACAATTTTATCGCTAAATGGTGATTTGCTGTGCAACTTGGTTCAAGGTTAAGCAATATTAATAGGTTAACCTTGAATAAACACACTTAATTAACCAATTTGTTGAAACACAACTCCTTTAGTTTGAATGTGTTTCAACCTAATAAAAAACAAAATTGCTGCGGTTGTTAACCCTGCGATTAACCCAATCCAAAAACCTTGTGCGCCCATTGCGTCAACAACCCAATTCGTATATCCCAAAATATAGCCAGTAGTCATCCCGATGCACCAATATGAAAACAAGGTGATGTAAAAGGCACTACGGGTATCCTTGTAGCCACGTAATGCGCCTGCTGCAACAACTTGAATAGAATCCGATATTTGATAAAACGCAGCGAGCATCATCAAAGTTCCTGCTAATGCTACAACCTCAGGGTTATCGTTATACAGTAAGGCAATTTGGTGTCTAAAGGTTATTGTTAAAAATGCGGTAAAAATAGCCAGTACGAATGATAAACCCAAACCCACTTTGGCGACTAAGGCCGAAATCTCAGGCTGTCCACGTCCAAGGTAATAACCAATTCGAATAGACACTGCGATACCGATTGATAGCGGCATCATAAATACGATAGAAGAGAAGTTGAGGGCGATTTGATGACTGGCGACTACATTAGCCCCTAGCGGCGCTAAAAATAACGCGATAATGGCAAATAGACTGACCTCAAAAAATAACGCCATTGCTATTGGCATTCCCAGTTTGGTCATAGACCACATACTGGCTAGATGAGGACGATAAAATTGTTTAAATAATTTAAGCTCTTTAAAGGTTTTATCAACCAACATATAAATGACCATAGCGACTAACATAGCCCAAAACACTAATGCAGTAGCAACGCCACAACCAGCGCCTCCCATTGCAGGAATGCCAAAACCACCATATATAAACACGTAATTGGCAGGAATGTTTATGGCTAAACCAATAAAACCAATCATCATGGTTGGCATTGTATAAGAGATGCCCTCACTGCAACCGCGCAATACTTGATAAAGCACAAAAGCAGGGGCTCCCCATAAAATGGCATTAATATATCCGACCGTCAGAGAATGTAATTGGGGTTCTAAATGCATTAAGTCGAGTAAATATGTAGAAGATGCGAGAAAGATCATCACTCCAATACTGCCTATTATGGCAATATAACCAGCCTGATACATGAGTGACGGAATAACTTGTTGATTATTGGCCCCATGATGCTGAGAAAATACAGGGGTAAATGACATTAATAAGCCTTGAACAAATAAAATAGCAGGTAACCAAAGGCTAGTTCCCAAAGCTACTGCGGCCATATCTATCGCGCTGACTCGACCAGCCATAACAGTGTCGATAAAGCCCATCATGGTCTGAGTCACTTGCGCAACGAGTACTGGGAGCGCTAATTTTATTAAGCGTGATATTTGAAACCCTGTATTATTCATTAAAAACCTATTACGGAACGAGAAAAATATGTTTACTGGTATAGTTCAAGCTACTTGCGAAATCGTGTCAATTCATCATGATACCGGTCTTAACACTTTTGAAATTGCGATGACTCCTGAATTAACACAAGGATTAGTAACAGGTGCTAGCGTAGCCAATAATGGTGTTTGTCTTACTGTAACCAAGATACTAAATGATAAGGTTTTTTTTGATATAATGGAAGAAACTTTAGCGGTGACAAACCTAGGTAATTCTCAGATTGGCGACAAGGTTAATATTGAGCGTTCATTAACATTTGGCACCGAAATTGGTGGCCATATTTTATCAGGTCATGTGCATACTCAAGCTACAGTAAAAGCGGTTAGTCACACTGATGAGCATTATAATATTGAACTGCAAGTCGCCCCTCAATGGATGAACTACATCTTTTATAAAGGATTTGTGGGTATTAACGGCTGTAGCTTAACGGTAGGCAAGGTAAGTGACAATGGTTTCTTACTGCACTTAATTCCTGAAACCTTAAAACTAACCAATTTAAGTCATTATAAAGTTGGCAGCAAAATCAATATTGAAATAGACAGCCAAACACAAGTAATTGTAGATACAGTGGAACGCATTTTAGCCAAAAAGCAGCTTGGATAACCAACTAAGTGTTTGGTTGATTATTAACCACTGGCTATGTAATGAGAGCCAGTGGTTAAGGATTAATAAATTTGTTCATCGTCTGAATCAATATGAAGTTCGATTGTTCGTCGATTATCATCTAGATGCATTCGGATGTGTATTGGATTACAGCATATACGACAGTCATCGTAATATTCTTGGTCACCAGAACTGGCATCTATAGTGACATCTTGGTAATGCCCGCAATGAGGGCAACTAATGGCGCGCGATAGCAGTCTCATATTTAATACTCCTCAAGCACTCGTTATAAACAAGTATAGTGAGAATTATATGTTTTGGATCAATAAATCGAAAGCAGGCGACTTTACTAACTTAAAAACTAGACTTTAAAGTGTTACTTGATTAAACGCCTTTAAATACAACAGGTAAAGCCATCAAATATATTCATCTATAATTTGTATTTCGACTTAATGGTTACCCTGCTGGGCATATTTACATTTTATATCCACGGCCTTTCTGATTTGATTTATGGTTATATCCTTTTAAAACAGCTATTTAAAATTAAATTGAAAAACTACTTATTATTTCCCCTCGTATGGTTGCGCCATAATCCGGTTATCGCATAAAATAAAAGCTTACGTTTTTGGGTAACTAAGACTCCTGTACTGTCTTGATTTCATTAACGTGTCTCTCGTTCAAATTGAACATATTTAATTACCATGTGACCCTACGTGTGGGTCACCACTGGAAAAGGAAGCTTCATGCCTATTATTACCTTGCCTGATGGCAGCAAACGTGAGTTTGCCAATCCTGTATCGACTCTTGATGTTGCATTAGACATCGGCCCTGGTTTAGCCAAGGCGTGTATCGCTGGCCGTGTTAACGGTGAGCTTAAAGATGCAACCGACTTAATCACAGCAGATTCAGAGTTAGCTATCATTACGGCTAAAGACGAAGAGGGTGTTGAAATCCTTCGCCATTCTTGTGCACATTTATTAGGTCACGCGATCAAACAAATGTGGCCAGAAACCAAAATGGCAATTGGTCCAGTTATTGATAACGGATTTTACTACGACATAGATTTAGATCATAAGCTGACCCATGAAGATATTGAAGCCTTAGAAAAGCGAATGATGGCTTTAGCGAAAACTAATTATAACGTCGTTAAAAAAGTGGTCTCTTGGCAAGAAGCTCATGATGTATTCAGTGAACGTGGCGAAGTGTATAAGGTTACTATTCTTGATGAAAACATCAGTAAAGATGCAACACCTGCACTTTATCACCACGAAGAATATATCGACATGTGTCGTGGACCGCACGTACCAAACATGCGTTTTTGCCAAAATTTTAAATTAATGAGTGTTGCTGGTGCCTATTGGCGCGGTAATTCAGATAATAAAATGCTGCAACGTATATACGGTACAGCATGGGCAGACAAAAAAGCACTTAAAACCCATTTAGTCCGCTTAGAAGAAGCAGCTAAACGTGACCATCGTAAAATTGGTAAACAATTAGATTTGTACCATATGCAAGAAGAAGCGCCAGGAATGGTGTTTTGGCATAACGATGGTTGGAGCATATTTTTAGAACTTGAAAAATTTATCCGTCAAAAACTAGGTCAATACACTTATCAAGAAGTGAAAGGCCCACTGATGATGGATCGCGTGTTATGGGAACGTTCTGGCCATTGGGATAAATACGCAGAAGCCATGTTTACCACTAACAGTGAAAACCGTGAATATGCAATTAAGCCTATGAACTGCCCAGGCCATGTACAGATTTTCAACCAAGGGTTAAAATCTTATCGTGACTTACCATTGCGTATGGCTGAGTTTGGTTGTTGTCATCGTAACGAGCCATCAGGTTCATTACATGGCTTAATGCGCGTACGTGGATTTACTCAAGACGACGCTCACGTATTCTGTACTGATGATCAAGTCCAACAAGAAGTCAGTGCATGTATCCAAATGGTATACGACACATACGCTACATTTGGTTTTGAAAATATCGTGGTAAAATTATCAACACGCCCTGAAAAGCGTATTGGTGATGACGACATGTGGGACCGAGCTGAAGACGATTTAAAGCAAGCATTAACAGATAATAATATTGAATTTGAAATATTACCTGGTGAAGGTGCTTTTTATGGCCCAAAAATCGAATTTACTTTGCATGATTGTTTAGATCGTGCATGGCAATGTGGTACAGTACAACTTGATTATGCATTACCGACTCGTTTAGGTGCTACTTATGTAGCTGAAGACAACAGTCGCCAGACTCCGGTGATGATACATCGTGCGATTTTAGGTTCATTAGAACGTTTCATCGGTATATTGATAGAAGAATACGCAGGTAAATTCCCAACATGGCTTGCTCCAATGCAAGTTGTTGTAATGAATATTACCGATAAACAAGCTGATTACGTTGAAGAAATTGTAAAATTCTTCAAAGATCAGGGTATTCGAGCATCTTTTGACTTGAGGAATGAGAAAATAGGCTTTAAAATACGCGAACACACTTTAAAACGTGTGCCTTATTTGTTGGTCGTTGGTGATCAAGAAATGGAAAATAAGGAAGTAGCGGTGCGTACACGTGACGGTATCGATTTAGGCAAGTTAAAACTAGAAGATTTCGCCGCGATGATACGTCAACAAATTTCGCTCCGTAGTCTCAAATTGTTGGAGGAATAGGTCATAAAGATCAAAAGAACAGCAGGGCGACAGCCAGCCCCTAATAGAATCAATGATGAAATCACTGGTGTACCTGAAGTCCGTTTGTCAGGTTTAGATGGTGAACCAATTGGTATATTAAGTATAAAAGAAGCTCAGAATGTTGCAGATGAAGCCGGAGTTGATCTTGTAGAGATCAGTCCCAATGCTGAGCCTCCTGTCTGTCGCATAATGGACTACGGTAAGTTCCTTTTCGATAAAGCGAAAGCTCAAAAGGAACAAAAGAAGAAGCAGAAACAGGTCCAGGTTAAGGAAATTAAATTCCGTCCTGGTACTGATGAAAACGACTATCAGGTAAAACTACGCAACCTGATTCGTTTTCTAGAAGATGGGGACAAAGCGAAAATTACGCTGCGTTTCCGTGGTCGCGAAATGGCACACCAAAACCTAGGTATGGATCTTTTGAACCGTATTAAGGCTGATTTGGAAGTATATGCGGTTGTCGAATCTTTCCCGAAAATGGAAGGTCGACAAGCAATTATGGTGCTAGCACCTAAAAAGAAATAGTAGGGCAACCTAAAGTAGCAAAAGTCTTTGAGGCTTTTGCTCGCCTTACGTTTATTAACGTCCCAATGCGGAGTTTTAGAAATGCCTAAAATGAAAACAGACAAGGGTGTAGCGAAGCGTTTTAAGAAAACCGCTAATGGTTTCAAGCGCAAGCAAGCACACTTACGTCACATTTTGACCAAGAAAAGCACTAAGCGTAAGCGTCACTTACGTGCTAAATGTTTAGTTGCTAAATCTGACGTTCCAGCAATCGCGCGTCAACTACCATACGCTTAATTTAGGAGTTTAGAAAATGCCAAGAGTTAAGCGTGGTGTAACCGCACGTGCTCGTCACAAGAAAGTTTTAAAGTTAGCGAAAGGTTATTATGGCGCTCGTAGCCGTACTTACCGTGTTGCTGTTCAGGCAGTAACTAAAGCTGGTCAATATGCTTACCGTGACCGTCGTCAGAAAAAACGTCAATTCCGTCAGTTATGGATTGCACGTATTAATGCAGCGTCTCGTCAAAATGGTCTGTCTTACAGCCGTTTCATTAACGGCTTGAAGAAGGCGTCTATTGAAATCGATCGTAAGATTTTGGCTGACATCGCTGTTTTCGACAAAGTTGTTTTTGCAACTTTAGTTGAGAAAGCAAAAGAAGCGTTAACTAAGTAATTAGTTTGTCGCGTTAAAAAGAGGAACCTTAGGGTTCCTTTTTTTATGCCTAATTAATACCAATCTGCATTAGAATTTGCTCTTTTAGCGAAAATTATCAGTGAGGGCCTTTTGAAGACATAGTCGTTCTCGACAACTGCTCCTGCGTTGTTCTACCTCCTGCATCCATGCAGTTGTACGTTAAGAAAGGCTAACAAAGAAGACCACTCTGATAAATTCGCCCTTCGGGGCTGTGTCACAACCCCCATTATTGCTTCAAATGACTTTGATGTAAGACTACACCTACAGTCATTTTCATTGTACTGGGCCTAGTGATGAAGCCTAAAATAGATCATATTCTAATAAGGATTGGTATAAGGCTTTAATTTTTGAAACACGTATTAAAACGCTAGAAAGTTGAGCAATGTTTAATTTATCATAAAATTATCTCAACTATTAAATATCTCACTACTCACCGTAGCCATACAATGGTATAACTAAGCAAAGTTTGTCTATTCACTTCATTTAGGATAGTTGTAATGATCTTTTCTCAAGTAACACTTGCTCCAGCAGATCCCATCTTAGGTTTAACAGATGCATTTAAAGCAGATACTCGCCCTCACAAAGTTAACTTAGGTGTAGGCATTTATAAAGATGAAGCAGGGCAGACGCCTATTTTATCTTCTGTAAAAAAAGCTGAAGCTATTTTGCTTGAAACAGAAAAATCTAAGAATTATCTCGGCATTGAAGGCGTACAGGCATACAACCAAGCGGTACAAAATTTATTATTTGGCCCTCAAAGCAAAATCATTACAGACAAACGTGCAGTAACTGCGCAAGCTCCAGGCGGAACAGGTGCATTACGTGTGGCTGCAGAGTTTTTAGTTCGTAATACTGGCTCAACAACAATTTGGGTTAGTAACCCGACTTGGGCGAATCACAAAAATATTTTTGAAACGGCTGGATTAACAGTAAAAGAATATCGTTACTATAAAGCCGAAACCCATGATATGGATTTTGATGCAATGTTGGCTGACTTATCAGATGCTAACGAAGGTGATGTTGTATTGCTTCATGGCTGTTGCCATAACCCAACGGGTATCGACTTATCAATTGAGCAATGGCAACAAGTGGGAAATATTTGTTTAACTAAATCGTTATTACCATTATTTGACTTTGCTTACCAAGGTTTTGGTGCGGGTATTGAAGAAGATGCACAAGGTCTTCGTGCCGTTGCCGCACAGGTTCCAGAAATGCTTATTGCCAATTCATTTTCCAAAAATTTCGGTTTGTATAATGAGCGTATTGGCGCGGTAACGATTGTTGGTGAAAATCAAGCTGATGCTGTTAAAAGCTTTAGCCAAATAAAGAAAACTATTCGAGCTAATTACTCTAATCCTCCAGCTCATGGTGGATTAATTGTCAGTACTATTTTAGCTGATGATGCATTACGTCAAGAATGGGAAGGTGAGCTGACTCAAATGCGTGAACGTATTGCTGAAATGCGCGCACTATTCGTTAAAAGCCTCAAAGCCGAAGGCGTTGAACAAGATTTTAGTTTTATTTCCCGTCAAAATGGCATGTTCAGTTTTTCAGGTTTGAATAAAAGCCAAGTGGCTCGTTTAAAAGATGAGTTCGCTATTTATATTGTTGGCTCTGGTCGTATTAGTGTTGCCGGTTTAACCAAAAATAATATGCCAGCGGTGTGTAAAGCGATAGCTCAGGTGCTCTAGTTTACCCATTGCACCGTAGATAAAAAAGGCTGCATAATGCAGCCTTTTTTATTAACATTGTTCTATATAAATTAATATAACAACACGTCAGCAAATCTACTGTAATTGATTGATAGCAAACGCCTTAAACTCTTCCCGCCGTTCACAAATATCACTACCAATATGCATCTGAGTTGCTTAACTCGACTTATCGTAAAATTATTTACATTATTCACTTAACTATCTTATAACGTTTTACATTTGTGCTGCCAAATCAATCGGCTGATAATGCAGCTGGCATACTTGGTCAATAGCTTCTGACAATGCCTTTTTATCATGCAACCCGGGATGGTGCTGACTAACTAAAGGAAATTGGTTAAATCGAACACCATTTATTTGATCATGAGCCAATTTAACATTACTGCCATGTTGTATGACATCTGCAATAACGTTTTGACCTATAATCTGATTGAACCAAGCAATTTTATCTTCAATACTGAAAGTGCTAGCAGGTGAGTATTCAGTTGTTAAATTATCAATCAATATGACATGTGCGTTAGCATCACGAATGCTTTTGGCTATTTGCGGGAGTAATAATGGCGGCAGAATACTGGTTAAAAAACTTCCGGGGCCTATTATAATTAAATCTGCTTTAGCTAACGCAATACACGCTTCTGATGTTGCTTCAACTTCAGGCTCTAATAACAATGCAATTGGCGCTTCTAACATGCCATCGACATTAAGCTCTCCAAAGACTTTACTACCACAATGCGAAAGTGCAACAAGATGGGTAGAGGCTTCAGACATTGGAATAATGTTAGTTTCAATTTTCAGTAGACCACGAATTAAATTTACCGCTTCGAGTGGCCTTACACAAAGTTGATCAAGTGCATGAAGCACTACGTTACCCAAATTGTGACCAGACAGTTCATTGTCACCGGTAAAGCGATGATCAAATAGCATTGAACCTAATGAAGGTCTATGTGCCAAATGGGAAAGGCAATTACGTAAGTCTCCCCAAGCAATTGTTTGTTGATCTTGTCTTAGTCGCCCAGTCGACCCACCATTATCTGTAGTTGCTACGACCCCAGTTAATTTAGGACCCAGAAATGATAATGCAGCAAGAATGCGGCCTAAACCATGTCCGCCACCTATGGCTACTACATGATGATAATTCTTAAGTTTGTGATTCAACATAATCTGTTCTCAAATCCTTGAGTTGTTGAATAAAAAAATATGCAGAAAATGAAAAACTGCCAAATGATAATGTCGGTTTAATTTTAACTGTATATTGTCATGAAAGTGTAATTAATTTTAGTTTTTGTAGATGATGACTTAACATACTCATATCAATAGATGGCAATCACTCAATCGCTCAAAAGTCGTTGGCTGTATCCTATCGATTTTAAGGTTATAATTACCAAAATAGATAAGTCGAAATAGCATTTTTAATAAGGCAGGTACTATTGAAGATAGGTAATATAGGTCAAGTGACATTTGCGATAGGCTTAGCCATTTTTGCTTTGTTGGCGATGAGACTATTTATTATTCCTGACACCACTACTGTATCTTTACAGTCAAGCACCGATCAATTCAATCATATTGATTTAGGTGATATGCCTATGTTTGCTGAAATAGATCACATCCCCACTAAAAAACAAACCTTCTTTGACTATTTTCGGCCGGCGATAGAAGCGCAAAATCACATTATTAACCAAGATCGTCAATTTCTAATAAGTGTTATAGAACAAATTGATAATGGATTAGAGCTAAGTAAATCTGATAATGAGAGGTTAAACTCAATTTTCGAAAAGTATCAATATGACGTTAAATTAGTGACTCGGAACACCTTAACGCCATTATTAAAACGTATCGATATAATTCCGGTCAATATGGTGTTAATACAAGCTGCCAACGAAAGCGGTTGGGGGAGTTCTCGTTTTGCTGTTGAAGGGTTTAACTTTTTTGGCCAATGGTGCTTTAGTGAAGGTTGTGGTTTAGTACCATTAAACAGAGATAACGGTAAAACACACGAGGTAGCAGTATTTGATTCACCAAAAGATTCAATTGTTGCGTATATGAACAACTTGAATACCCATCCAGCATATCGTTTATTCCGTTCTATTCGTGCCGATTTACGCGGGCAAAATGTCAAACTCACTGCTGACAAATTGGTTTATGGATTAATTAATTATTCTGAACGAAAAGACGAATACATAGATGAGCTACTCGAAATGCTTAAACACAATAAGTCATATTTACAAGGAAACAACGCTAATGCGTAATCGCACGCTACTTAACGGATTTATGTTTATATCAACAATGTTAATGATAAATAACAGTTTTGCAGAAACCGTTTCATTAGAATACAAAGGTTTTTATGACCGATTAAAGCAAGTTAACAAACAAAACTTTCCTTTAGTTGAGCTAGCATTCAGTGTGCCGATGACACCAGATTGCATGATAAAGTCAGGAAGCATTACAACCGAAAAAGAACAGTATCCGTTAACGTATACCAAGCAACAGCGAATATTTATTCCTTATGATGCACAACTAAAATCTGACCGTGCGCTCGTCAATATTCATGTAATTGGCGATGCTTCAAAATGTGCTATTGCCATGCAAGTTCGTGCTAAAGAAGCAAAGCAAAGCTACACTCAAACAGAACTGTTAGCATTGACCGCGGATATGAATCGATTACTAGATGGGTTACAAGGTTTTCCAATGAAGTACTTCCGTAACCCTATAAATGGACTGACATTTGAGTTTGATAAGATGCAGAATGATAACGAAAAGGTCAAGCTTGTTATTGATAATGTAGAATCAATGGTGAGTGAAACATATCCGCTAACACTTGAAAAAATCAACCAATTACAACAGATATCATTTTCTCAGAAACCCGATATTGTCAGCCCGCTAGTGACGAAGTAACAATCAAGTGGCAGTCAAATAATAATGAAATAAAGGCGTTGAATTCAACGCCTTTATTTTTTCTATTATCATCAGAACTATCATTAAGGCTTAAACGTTTCAACTACATCAATCCGATTGCTGATGTCTAAATTTATATGACCATTGTTATTAATATCAACAAAATCAAACGCTGGTAAATTAGCATCAGCAACATCACCATTGTTGGCTGCATCAGGATTGCGTTCTAATGACACAAAATCAAATTGTTCTCTATCTACACCTTGCGATGGCGCGGTATTTTGCATTGCAGTGAAAATGGTTTCAATTCGACCTGGGTGTTGTTTATCCCACATTTGCAACATGTCTTTAATGGCACCACGTTTTAAGTTTTCTTGTGAACCACACAAATTACAAGGAATGATAGGAAACGATTTCAGCGTCGAATATTCTTCAATATCTTTCTCGCGGCTGTAGGCTAACGGACGAATAACGATATTGGCACCATCATCAGACAATAATTTAGGCGGCATAGATTTTTGCTTGCCTGCATAAAACATGTTTAAGAATAGTGTTTCAATAAGATCATCACGATGATGACCTAATGCAATTTTTGTCGCACCAATGTGTTGAGCAAATCCATAAAGGGTGCCGCGGCGTAAACGCGAACACAATGAACAAGTCGTTTTGCCTTCAGGAATTTTTTCTTTAACGATTGAATAGGTATCTTTTTCTAAAATATGGTAAGCAACGCCTAGTTTGTCTAAGTAGGCGGGTAGAATATGTTCGGGAAATCCTGGTTGTTTTTGATCTAGATTAACCGCCACAATTTCGAAATTGATTGGGGCACGTTGCTGAAGATTTAATAAAATATCCAACATGGTATAACTGTCTTTACCGCCAGATAGGCAACACATAACACGGTCACCTTCTTCGATCATATTATAATCTGCAATAGCCGAACCGACTTCACGTCGAAGGCGTCTCTGCAGTTTATGCATACGAGTGTTATTTGTGTTAGTGATAATATCGACTTCAACTTCAGACATAAAAATGCGCCCAGTAACTAAGTGTTTCAGGGCGCGTATTATTCCAGTATTCTGGGGCAGGGTAAAGTAGTTAACCTATTCTCTTGCAACTAATCTTCTAATGGTGATTTATATCCGTCTGGTTTAATTGCTAACAAATCACAATTGATACTGTCGATAACATGTTCTGCAGTATTACCAATTAACGCTGCTGAAAAACCAGTACGGCCTACAGTGCCTAGCACAACTAATTCGGCATCTAGCTTAGTTGCCATTTCAGGAATAACATCTTCAGGTAAACCTTCTTCAACATGGCAGTTTTCTAAAGGAATATCATAAGCTTGAGCTAAATATTGAACTCTTTGCTCATGCTGCATACGCACAGTATTGTTATATACATTGGCATCAAAATCGGGTAATTCAATCGCTAAATTAACCGGCGTGCCAGGAAAACCATTTACTAAATGTACATTTCCAGAGAATTTTTTCGCTAAATCAAGGGCATAACTGATAATTTTACCATTAAGGTCCTGATGGTCTTTATCATCAGTTACCACATTAACCGCACAAATAATGTTACCCGTTACTGGCCAATCATGTTCTTTTACTAGCAACACAGGAATAGGTGATTTACGCATTAAATGCCAATCGGTCGGGGTAAAAATAACGGCTTTTAGCTTGTCGTGTTCATGGGTGCTTTTAACGATTAAATCATATTGACCTTTCATCGCATAATTAATCACACTTTCAAAAGGGCGATTATGCCAGACCACTTCAGTGTTGATATTATTAAGCTTATTTGAGCCACTTATTACATTTTCTAACCAAGCAACACGTTGATCGATAACACCTTGACGCATAGCTTCGCGTTCTTGGCTAGACAAAATTGAGGTCATTTCATAAGAAAAGTCAAAGATTGATAAAAAAGCCGTTATCTTGGCCTGACTTTTAGAGGCTAATTCAACAGCTCGCGCCAATGCAGGTTGGGTATCCGTCGTAGGATTGATTACCACAAGTATCTTTTTATAATCCTTCATAAAACCTCCGAAACTGATAAATTTTGTTATTTGTATTGTCTATTTACAGTATCAATATTTCCTAATAAATAAACGTTGAGATAGATCATGCATATTCAATTTAAGTAGCTATACGAGCGTTTCCAGCAAGGCTACTCAAAGCCGCATGATCGGTAATAGAAATATATTTACCTTTTACATCTATTAACCCAGACTTTTGAAATCTACCTAATAAACGGCTAATCGTTTCAACCGTTAACCCTAAATAATTACCAATATCACCGCGTGTCATTGTAAGACGGAATTCATGAGAGGAGAAACCACGGTTACCAAAGCGATTAGCTAAATTATTAATGAATGCAGCTAAGCGCTCTTCAGCATTTTTCTTTGATAGGAGGAGGATCATTTCTTGATCGCTCATGATTTCGTTACTCATTAAGCGCATAATTTGTTGGCGAAGCTTAGGCATAGTTCCAGATAGGTCGTCTAGCGTATCGTAAGGTATTTCACATACCATTGAGGTTTCTAATGCTTGGGCAAAACTTTGATGATATTTAGAATGTATACCATCAAAACCAATGACATCACCAGCAAGGTGGAAACCAGTGATTTGCTCATCACCCTGTTCTGTAATGGTATAGCTTTTAATCGTACCAGAGCGAATCGCATACAATGACTTGAGAGCATCACCTGATTTGAAGATAAGATCCCCTTTTTGGATGGGCTTTTTGCGTTCAATAATGTTGTCGAGCTTATCGAGCTCATCATTATTTAACGTAAAAGGGATACATAGCGCCTCCATACTGCAGTCATGACAATGAATGGCACTGCCGCTGGCCGGTGGACGTCGAGTTTTAATCAAATCTGAAGACATACCCATTCTCAATTAATGAAGATTGTTCTATGTTATACCATTCTTCATTAATAAGGTACTGCTCAGCAGTAGAGTTATATGGACTAAATGAAATGAATGGGGCGTGTAATATTGACACTTATGTGTTGATATATAAACACAAATCTAGCTAAGCTTGTTCACACTGTTGAGATAAAACCTAGTTGATATGCCTTAACGTATCAATACAATATGAGCATAGAACAAGAGAAAATTTTTCATAAAAATAGTGTTTAACTATATAATTGTCGTCTATAGATTATCAATATCTTAGTTACAGTATATGATTTGTTAACATATATAAACTAGTTTAGTTGATTAAAAGCGATATAAAGTGTTTGCAAACCAAACAATATTAATAACCCACCGCTAAACAATCTCACTGCACGTTTTTGAACCCACTGAGCTAAGGTTTTAGCCGCTAATCCGGCAGCAAATAGAGCAGGTAATGTGCCTAAACCAAATGCGAACATAATTAAACCACCCTGTAATGCGCTACCTGATGCAACTGACCAGGTTAGTGTACTGTACACCAGCCCACAGGGTAACCACCCCCAAACCATACCAGCCATAACCGCTTGCAACGGATGTGTAATAGGAATGAATTTACGGGTTAACGGTTGTAAATAGCGCCACAGTATTTTGCCAACTTTTTCAATGTGTACAATTCCAAACCATATCTGAGCAATATAAAGCCCAGTAAAAATCATCATAATACCCGCAAAAATGCGTAAAAAGATTAAATAGCTATCAGCATCGAATAGATGACCAAGGGCAGACACACTGCCTCCTACAATGGCACCTGCCATTGTGTAACTAAAAATACGTCCTAAATTATAACTAAAAAGAAATTTAAGTTGCGTACCTAAACGAGATTGCCCTTGAGAAGGAATATTGGCAGAAAAAGCCCCGATTAAACCGCCACACATTCCAAAACAATGCGCTGCACCCATCAACCCGACAATAAAAGCACCACCAACGTTATATTCGATCACTGGACTTACTCTGCTTTAATATGAGTGGTAGTCGAACCAACGGGTTTAACATTACGGTCGATAGGAGAAGATGTAACATCATTCTCACTCGTAAAAATGTCACTCGTAGAACTATCACTTAGGGAATGTTTAATAGCGGAAGAATTTATGGATGAGTCATCATCAACTTTGGTGTTTGTATTCGCACTGGCACTAGCATTATTGTTTGCAATTGTGTCATCTTCATCGAACAGTATCGACACACTTTGTCTATCCAAGTCATCAAATTGTTCAGATTTTACGGCCCAAAAGAAAATCGAAACTGCAATAATGACAAACAACATCGCAATAGGTATTAATACGTAAATGATACTCATAATTTAATCCTAAGAAGCCGTAAACTGTTACTCACCACAATAAGTGAACTAACAGACATGCCAATAGCTGCAATGTACGGGGCAACATGTCCTGTCACCGCTAATGGCAAAATAACCATGTTATAAGCAAAGGCCCATAACAAATTTTGATGAATAATCTGTTGTGCTTTCTTAGCCACAAAAATAGCATCGTTAAAACGAGATAAATGATCGCCTAATAAAATTAAGTCGGCACTGTTTTTGGCAATAGCACTGCCACTGCCCATAGCAACAGACAAATTGGCTCCTGCTAATACTGGTGCATCATTAATACCATCACCAAACATAGCAACATTAGCATGCTGTTGTAATTGATTTATTAATGCTAACTTACCTTGAGGTGACAAACCTGAATGTACATCCGAAATACCTATCTTTTTCGCTAAAAACTCTACATGTCCTGAATTATCTCCACTCGCAATACTCAGCTTTATGTTAGCGGCTTTTAACGCATTAACCGTTGCTAAACTGTCAGCACGCAACTGGTCTAGCAATTCAATTTTGGCAACCAATTCATTATTAATAGATAAATAAATCCACTGACTTTCTATAGCCTGTGGAGACACAATGTTGAGTGAAGGCACAATGTTGAGTGAAGGCACAACAAACTGTGAAGTTCCAATGCAAACTTGTTGTTGATTAATGCTGGCGCGAATACCTAAACCAATATGGTGGTCAATGTGTTCAACTCTGTGTTGATGATCATAAAAAGGTGAAAAAGCTAACGCAATGGGATGTAATGAACCTTGCTCTATTGCGGCGGCGAGCGAGAGAACTTGTTGAGATGAATATCCGCCAAAGGTTTTCACTTCACCAATCGATAAATGACCACAGGTTAAGGTTCCCGTTTTATCAAATACCACATGATCGATTTTGGGTAGCTTTTCAAAAACACCGGCCTTTCGAGGAATAACACCCAACTTAGTAAAAATAGCTGAAGCACAAGTTACCGCTGTTGGTGTTGCAAGGGCGAGGGCACAAGGACAAGTCGCAACCAGTACTGATAAGGTAATCCAAAAGGCATCATCAGGAGAAATGAATAACCACACCACATATGTTATTGCCGCTATCGATAAAACCGTGCCAGAAAAATAGCGCGCTAAGCGATCGGCCAATAATGCAATGGCGGGTTTATTGTTTGATGCTAACTCTTGCAAACGAATAATTTCAGCAACCAGTTGATCTTGCCCAAGTGCTACAACACGGACCTCAAGTGGTTGTTCAACATTAATGGTGCCAGCATAAACGCTATCAGACACACGTTTGCCAATTGGCATCTGTTCACCCGTCAGCATTGCTTCATTAACACTCGATTGTCCGCTAACGACTTCAGCATCTGCGGCAATTACTTCACCCGGTTTAACTAAAATAATATCGCCAATCTTTAATTGTTTAGCGGCAATTTCAGTAATTTCACCATTGCGACGCAGATGCGCAGTGAGTGGCACCAGCTTATGTAAATTGCTTGAACTTACAGAGGCTTTTTGCCTAGCCGTTTGTTCAAAATAACGTCCCAATAATAAAAAGAAAGTAAACATGGATACTGATTCAAAATACACTTCACCATTGCCCTGAATAGTGGCAATACAACTGGCCACATAAGCACCAAATATAGCAATAGAAACAGATACATCCATATTAAGTTTGCCACTTAATAAACTACGAATTGCACTGAAATAAAATGGCTGTGCAGAATACAGCACGACAGGTGCCGCAAAGATTAAACTCACCCAACGAAAATAGTCCCGAAACTCAACCTCTAGATCGGAAAAATATCCAGTGTATAAGGCAAGGGCAAACA
Source organism: Shewanella sp. MEBiC00475 (assembly GCF_005234075.1). NCBI lineage: Bacteria > Pseudomonadati > Pseudomonadota > Gammaproteobacteria > Alteromonadales > Shewanellaceae > Shewanella > Shewanella sp. MEBiC00475. The sequence continues at coordinate 4,536,833 of NZ_CP039928.1, read as the reverse complement.
TCATTACCTGCATGGTTGCAAAACCAGCAAGGCCTAAACGTAATAAAAACTTGCGACTGTCTGCTTTTGATTGTTTTTCTTGTTCATCAACTTGATAAGGTGCGGCCTGATATCCAACCTTACTGATAATCTGCAGGATTTCACTGAGTTGAATAACCTGACTATCCCAGCTGACTAACGCCCGTTGTGTTGTAGAGTTAACCAAAACATTGCTGATACCAGCAACGGGCTTGAGCTTATGTTCGATTAACCAAGCACACGCTGCACAGGTAATGCCGTCGATAGACAAAGACGTTGAGTCGATATTATCTTGTTTGTGAACAAAATCCTGCTGAACTTCAGGTAAATCATAGGCACTGTATTGTGACAATTGCTCTGGTATTAAACCTGTTTGACGATGACCCGGTTCACTACGGAATTGATAATAACTGCTTAAACCAGCATCCATAATGGCCTGCGAAACCGCTTGGCAACCAGGGCAACACATAGGTTGTGGTTGCCCATTAATCACAGTGGTGAACTTATCACCCGTGAGTACCGGCTCATTGCAATGGAAACAAGATGTCATCTATTTATACCAGCTTAATTAAATATGTCATCACACAGAAACAACATGGATATGGTGTTAATTTAGCCAATATTCAACGTCATCTTTAATATCTATGCGTTGTTGGATACGCCATTTAGCGTCAAATCCTTCAAGACGCACTTCCCAAGGCCCGGTAATCGCATCATCTAAAGGGATGTGATAAACATAATTGGCGTCTGCCGTGGCATTAAGACTGAAATCTTTAGCTTCAATGGTAGGGTGATAAAAACGGACATTAAGCGCCGCACGATATTCAGGGCCACCGTGTTGAGTGATGGTTAACTCTTGATCTGCAACCGTAACCAAAAATTTCATGCCAATTTGTTTAGCATATTTTATCTTACGCAAATCCATGTTAATGGCTTTGCCTTGTTTATAATAATCTTCAGCAACTAATGAATCAGAATTATCCAAAGCAATCTTTAACGTGGCTAAACTGGCAATAACGGCACACATAGGTAAAACAATTAAAAACCAAGGCCAAAACTGTTTATACCAAGGGGGTTCTGTCGACATGATACATCCTAAAATCATTGAAATAATTCGGGGGGTATTTTACCCCGTAATGGCTTAATAATCACTTAAAAAAAAGGCCTCGATAAATTCGAGGCCTTGATGTTACTTATATATAACTATTTGTTTGATAAGCTATAAACATAAGCAGCAACCACATGGACTTTCTCTTCACCAAGAATGTCTTTCCATGCAGGCATAACGCCAGCGCGGCCGTTAGTGATAGATTGTTGAATCACACCACGACTACCGCCATATAACCAAATATTATCAGTTAGGTTAGGTGCACCCATGAACTTGTTACCTTTTGCATCCATACCATGGCATGCAAAACAACCTTTCATAAATGATCCTTGACCTTGGGCAGCTAACGCTTCGTCATGTTCACGTCCAGACAATTTAACCACGTATTCAGCAAGACCTTTAATCTCGCTGTCTTCGATAGGTAAACCACCTTTAGGCGGCATCATACCGTTACGACCATTCATGATTGTGGTTTTAATTGTGGCAAGTTCACCACCATATAACCAATCACTGTCGGTAAGGTTAGGGAAGCCCTTAGAACCACGAGCATCAGAACCATGGCATTGTGAGCAGTTTTGTAAAAACAAACGTCCGCCCACTTTTAATGCTTCAGGATCTTTAACCAGTTCTTCTAATGGTGTCGCTAAATAGGCCGCAAAAATAGGACCGTATTTCTCTTCAGCACGAGCCACTTCGCGGTCATACTGAGATAAACGGTTTTCTGCTTTTGCTGCTTCAAGCGCTGCAGCTGAGTCAGCTTTAATGCCTTTATCAGTACCAATGCTTTGGTTAGAGCTTGTCCAACCAAATAGACCTTTGTAGTTACCAAGGCCAGGATACAGAGCTAAATAGATCACACCGAAAAAGATGGTCAAATAGAACATGTATGCCCACCACTTAGGGAGTGGGTTGTTCAGTTCTTCAATGCCATCAAAACTGTGGCCCATTGATTTACCTTCTTCTACTCCGGTGTAATTATTATTCACCAGTTTTAGAAGGATAAAACAACCAACAATAACCACAATCGTCAGTACAGAAATCCAAATACTCCAAAAGTTACTCATAATCATTACTTCTGATCTCCCGAGTCTTTTGACATTTTTGTAAGTTCATCTTCTGTAAACACTAAGTTTGCCGCTTCGTCAAAATTTGACTTGCTGTGCTTGCTGTATGCCCAGAAAAATATACCTACAAAGGTCACCATAACAACTATGGTTAAAATACCTTGAAAAGTACCGTAATCCATCATTGCCTCCTATTTGAGTGCGTGACCCAAAGATTGCAAATAAGCAATCAGTGCCTGCATTTCTGTTTTGCCTTCAACCGCTTTTTGAGCGCCGGCGACTTCTTCATCAGTGTAAAGATCATTACCTTTATAACCACCTTTATGGAGGTTACGTAGAATAGTCATCTTGTCACCGGTTAGAACGCCGTCTAGTTTATTCTCGGCTAACCAAGGAAAACCAGGCATGTTTGACTGTGGTACAACGTCACGAGGGTTCATTAAATGAACTTCATGCCATCGATCGCTATAACGTCCACCAACACGTGCTAAGTCAGGTCCGGTACGCTTAGAACCCCATTGGAATGGATGATCCCAAACAGATTCACCAGCAACAGAATAATGACCATAACGTTCCGTTTCAGCACGCAAAGGGCGGATCATTTGGCTGTGACAGTTGTAACAACCTTCACGAACATAAATGTCACGACCTTCAATCTGTAACGCTGTATAAGGAATAAGACCTTCAACAGGTTCAGTAGTGTCTTTTTGAAATATCAGTGGGGTAATCTGCACTAAACCACCAAAACTAATGGCGATAACAGTGAAGATAGCAAGCAGACCGACATTTTTTTCAATTAATTCATGATTAAATTTCATCGAATCTGCTCCTTAAGCTTCTGCAATAGCAGGTAATGAATCTTTAGGTGCTTTAACGGTTTTGATAACGTTATAAGCCATAAGGAACATACCAGTTAAGAAGAAACAACCACCAATAAAGCGTACAAAGTAGAATGGATATGAAGCTTCTAAACTCTCAACGAAACTATAAGTTAGTGTTCCATCAGCGTTAACCGCACGCCACATAAGACCTTGCATAACACCAGAAATCCACATACTAACGATATACAACACAGTACCGATAGTCGCTAACCAGAAATGAACGTTAACCAGCTTACTGCTGTACATACGGCCATGACCGAATAATATTGGAATTAAGTGATACAAAGAACCAATAGACACCATTGCAACCCAGCCTAGCGCGCCAGAGTGAACGTGACCAATAGTCCAGTCAGTATAATGAGATAATGCATTGACCGTTTTAATTGCCATCATTGGGCCTTCGAAGGTAGACATACCGTAGAAAGACAATGAAACAACTAAGAAACGCAAAATAGGGTCTGTACGTAGCTTATGCCATGCACCAGACAGGGTCATAATACCGTTAATCATACCGCCCCAAGATGGCGCGAATAAAATTAATGACATTACCATGCCTAATGACTGAGTCCAGTCAGGAAGGGCAGTGTAATGTAAGTGATGAGGACCGGCCCATATGTACAACGCAATCAATGCCCAAAAATGAACAATAGATAAACGGTAAGAATACACTGGACGACCAGCTTGTTTAGGCACGAAGTAATACATCATCCCTAAGAAGCCAGCTGTAAGTAAGAAGCCTACCGCATTATGACCGTACCACCACTGAACCATCGCATCGACTGCACCAGAGTACAGTGAGTAAGACTTAAATAAGCTTACTGGTACTGCCATTGAGTTAACAATATGAAGTACTGCAACAGTAATGATAAAGGCACCAAAGAACCAATTCGCCACATAAATGTGGGAGGTTGTTCGTTTAGCGATTGTGCCAAAAAATACAATTGCATAGCTAACCCAAATAATCGCAATCGCGATATCAATAGGCCATTCTAATTCTGCATATTCTTTACTTTGGGTGATACCCAAAGGTAAAGTGATTGCAGCTGCAATAATAACGGCTTGCCAACCCCAAAAGGTAAATGCGGCCAATTTAGGCGCAAATAGACGGACTTGACAAGTGCGTTGCACAACGTAGTAGGATGTAGCGAAAAGAGCTGATGTTCCGAACGCGAAAATCACCGCATTGGTATGTAAAGGTCGTAAACGACTAAACGTTAACCAAGGTGTGTCGAAGTTCAGTTGCGGCCAGATTAACTGAGCCGCAATAAATACACCCACTGCCATACCAAAGATTCCCCACAAAACTGTGGTTAATGCGAATTGGCGGACAATAGTGTAGTTGTAATCAGCGCCTGTAGACTGGGAATGGTTCATCATAATGCTTCCACGGCTTATTACTTATACTTTTAATATTTAGTAAAGCGGACTTTACCTGTTAGATTAACATATGGCGATAAATCGAGCTGTTTACACCGTTTTTAAGGCCAATAGTCAAGATGTTACCTCGTGTAAATGTTCTCTACCACAAGGCGATGTAATGATACTTGAGCTAAGTCAAAAAAGATACTTCACAACGCGTCTCAAATTTGATTTAGATCAATATCGGGAGGATCATGTTATCAATACAAATAGAAAGGTTAAAATTTGTGCATAAAATAAACAAAATCGTCATTTTTATAATTTCCCTAACGTTTTTAATGGCCTGCAATGGTGATAAAACAGCAGAACAACAAACATTCCCCGTAGACCAAACTTTATGTCAATTTTCAACAGGTGAATGTTACAAAAAAGTAGCCGATATCACTGTCGGTTTAATGATCGATCCCGTCAATACACCAAGTGAAAAACCATTAAATCTTACGTTAACATCTACACAAGCGATCACTAATGTTTCAGTTAGAGTAGAAGGTCGCGATATGTTCATGGGGGTTATACCGGTGTCATTATCCTCTATAACAGACAATGAAATACACGGAAACCTGATTTTTGGTTCATGCAGTAGCAATTATATGGTGTGGCGAGTGTTTGTCTCATTTGACTACCAACAACAACCTAGAACATTAATGTACGACTTTTTAGCCGATAACAATTAAAGATAAAATGGTCATGTAAATGAACACAACAAATTTATTTATGCCTAGCACATAGCGAAATCTCGTCATTTAGCCGTTTAGATAAACGATTAAAATGATTAAATAGGCATAAATATCGATGTTCTGAGTCATTACAAAAATATACACAACCATTACAGGGAGAGCCTAACCAAGTAAAGTAACAATATTTCTGAAGGCTAGGGCAGAGTTTAGATAGATAACGGTACATATTATAGAATTGTACTTTTATAAGCTTAATTCTGCATAGAATAATATTCAAAATCACCATTTACACAATCAAACCATATACCTCTGCAAATACCATCCTCGCAAACATGTCGCTTTAGAGCCTATATTTACGGTTTATTGATACTTTTATCATGATCTAAAACAAAGAAGTGGTGATAACCATTATATTCTAATTGATAATCATTCTCATTAATGTATTATTAACACATAACATATTACCCATTAGGGTAAGTAGGGCATAAGACGATTAAAAGAATTCGACTGATGAACCAACATCGTGTTTACAGATTTCTATTACCGTTGCGATAAAAAGGAGCACATATGAACAGAGTAAATGTGTCAATTGATGCAAATAAAGTGGCGCAATTAATCAAAGCCGGTCATTTATGTGCGGCCGATTTACAATGCTTAGACAAAGCGAGTAAACAAACCATTTGGCAATTATGTTTAATGAGCTGTCAAAAACGCTCAACTTGTCACAATAAGCAATGCCAACAATCATGCATGCCATCAAACGCCATCCAGCAATGCATGCAACAATTAATCACTGATGACGAGATTGCAGAGCCTAGATATGCATATATTCAAAACTCATATGCAAAATGAGCACGATTGATGCCGATAAATAACATTATCGGCATCAGCTAAAAAATAGTACAATAAGGCAATATAATCAATAGCCTATATTTAATCACATGACTAATAAAATGATTGATGAGTTGCCGCCAGTATTGCCACTTTTTGATGCAGCTGAATTTGTGCTGCAAGGTAATGCTCAAATCAATCAATACATTACTAACATATCAATTAAAAAAGTCGCCGATGCAGGGCTTATCATAGAGCATTGCGCCGATTGGTTGTTTGAACAAAAACAGTCTGAAAATAACTATAAAGCCTACCGTAGTGAACTAACCACATATCTACATTGGTGCTTTGATGTTGTGGCATTATCGCCAATCGCGGTGACGCGTAAAGACATCGCCAAGTACATCGATTACTGTCAAACACCGCCAATTGAACTAATCGGTTACTTCAATGTGGCTCAGTTCAAACTCGATAAAGCTACCGGTGATAGAACTCCCAATCCACAATGGCGACCGTTTATAGGTAAAAAACACCTAGGGAAATGTCTACCATATCAACTGAGTGATAATGCGCTGAAGACAAAGGTTGCAATATTATCATCATTCTATGGCTATCTAATAAGTGAGGAATACACCGAACGAAACCCAGCTCAGTTATGGCTTAAACACAGTCGTTTTGCTATTAAACGTAAATTCACCATCGACGAAGACAACAACAACCATGCATTCACTGAACTACAATGGTCATACGTTATCAGTACTGTTGAACAATTAGCGCAAAATCAACCAGAACAACATCAACGCAGTTTGTTTTTAATCACACTATTATATAGCTGCTATTTACGTATATCAGAAATCAGTGCTCGCGCAGGTTATGCACCGATCATGAGTCAGTTCAGACAAGACCCACATTCTGGGATTTGGTATTTCCATGTACCGTTTTCTAAAAGCGGTAAAGCGCGTAATATTGCCATATCAAAAGCTTTGCTTGCAGGCTTAGTCGATTATCGTCGTTATCTACGTCTTAGTGATTTACCTAACATCAATGATCAGCACCCAATATTTGTCCGCCATAAAGCCGCTGCACATGGTCGTGAATCAGGAGTCATCAATGCCAATCTTGGAATTCGGCACATACGAGACGAAATCGACAAGCTCATTAACTTAGCCGCAGACAATGCCGCCAAAGATGGTTTTGAACATGACAGCCAACTTATGCGCAAACTCAGTGCTCATAATATTCGCCATACTGGGATAACGCACGACATCAATATTAACCGTCGACCGTTATCACATGTCCAGGCCGATGCCGGCCATGAAAGTATCGACACCACATCACAATATTTGCACACCACGCAAACTGAACGACATCAAAGTGCATTCAATAAACCACTAAATCATCTTGCTGAGATTAAATAGTTGGCTACCATTGGCCGTAAAAATTGAAAGTATGCAATGATAGTCTCAAATTCAGTACATAGGATTTATCACTTAACATAACTTCCAATGTACGCATGAGTATGCGCACAATGTATATTATGTTAAATAGGGTATTTGTGTAGTGTTACTCAATAGCTTCTTGATCAGTGCCACTTACATTTAGATTTACCGGCACGTTGAGATTTGTCATAGCCTACTGACATAATAATTACTTTCGCACGTTTGAGGATAAACGAACCCTAATTCATTAATGTACATAAACAAATTAGTACACCTTTCCAGAGTAAAAACATCTTTCCCCATTTTTATAAGCGTAATGCATCTAGTGACGTAACTCTTTAACGACACTGAACGGTATCATCCTTTAAGAAAGCCAGCATCGAGATACATCCACGTGGATAAAATCGATAACAAAAATAAGTTATGTAACGTTATTAAAGTTAAGTAAATTATATTTTTATTGGTTTTTTTGTCAGTATATTAAATACCTATGAAGCAATGATGACTACTCATATTTACCTGAATAGAGCGTCATTTCTACCATCCAATAGACATAAAAAGGTTTTTTATGAAAAAGATGATACTTGGGCTTTTTATGTTCATTTCATTAATAGCTGTTTATGCTCATGCCGCAGATCAACTGACGGCCACGATTATTGGCTCTGGTTCTCCTATTTATAATGAAAATCGTGCGAGTGCTAGCACCTTAATCTCAGCCGGAAACACCCATATATTGGTTGATATGGGTAATGGTACTCAAGCTAATTTGTCTAAACTCGGCTTCGATATTCGTGATTTATCAAGCCTATTTATTACTCATCATCATCTTGATCATAATGAAGAGTTTGTTCCCATATTAATTCGCCTGTTATTGGGGAAAAATGACTTCACCATTGTTGGCCCTCCCAATACCAAGAAGCTGACAGAAACAAACTTGGATTTGTATGAAGCTGATATTGCATATCGATTAGGAAAAACTCAAAGAACCCTAGCCGATCGCATCAAGGCTTTTGATGTAACAGATATTCAAGGCGGAGAATCGTTTAAAGTCGGCGATATACAAGTCACTACACTTCAGGTTCCACATACCATTCATACTGTTGCATATCGCTTTGATTACAATGGTCAATCGATTGTCATTACTGGGGATCTTACTTATTCAGAAACACTCCCTACTCTAGCGAGAAATGCTGATTATATGATCATCGACTCTGGCGGAATGGTAATGATTGGTGGACGTAATAAAAACACCAATAAAGGCGCTAAAATCGATAACAAAAATGGTAGTAATAAGAAAACCCGCGCTCATCTTAATTTAAACGACTCAAGTACACTCGCCCAAAAAGCCAATGTTAAAAACCTTGTCTATACCCATTTTACTGCGGGAATAGTGGATGAGGAAGCGAGCTTAAAAGAAATCCGTAAAAATTACAGTGGTAATGTTATTTTCGGTAAAGATTTGATGGTCGTTAATACTGAGGCGAAGCCAAGCCTAACCACAACATCACAAAAGGTAGCAAGCTATTCAATAGTAGACACCGGACAGAGAATATCCTACAACAATAATGCAGTGATATTATTACCTGACAATGCCAATACATTTTTTGGTCAGGATGCTAATTATAGTACTAATCCCCCTTCTTATTCCGACAATAACGATGGCACTATCACCGATAATGTTACCGGTTTAATCTGGCAAAAGCAGATGGGTGAGAAACTTAGCTATGAACAAGCATTACTCAAAATCAACAGCTTTAAGTTAGCAGGTAATGGTGACTGGCGTATTCCTAGCATTAAAGAGCTCTATTCTCTCATTCAATTCTCAGGCAGCGTTAAAGGACAAAAAGCGCTCACCCCGTTTATCGATACTAGTTTCTTCAATCAACCCCTTGGTAATACCAAAGCTGGTGAGCGGGAGATTGATGCTCAAACATGGTCTAATACCGAGTATGTCGGCAAAACAATGAAAAATGATGATACCGTTTTTGGGGTGAATTTTGTTGATGGCCGTATTAAAGGTTACCCAAAGTTTAACCCTCGCACTAAAGATCCTAATAAAATGTACTTTAGGTTTGTTAGGGGCAATGAAGCTTATGGTAAAAACAACTTCGTTGATAATAATGATGGCACCATTACAGATTTAGCGACGGGTTTAACCTGGCAACAAGCAGACAGCAACAAAGGTTTGAATTGGCAAGATGCGCTACAGTACTCAGAAAATTTAACGTTGGCAGGCCAAAGCGATTGGCGTTTACCAGATGCAAAAGAGTTACAAAGCATTGTGGATTACACCCGCTCTCCTGAAACCACTCATTCAGCAGCTATCGACCCAATTTTCTACACATCTTCGATAATCAATGAAGCTGGCGAAAAAGATTATCCTTATTATTGGAGTTCAACCACTCATCTTGATGGGCCTGTACCAGAATCGGGAGCCGTTTATGTGGCCTTTGGTAAAGCTTTAGGCGAAATGAATGGTAACATAATGGATGTTCATGGTGCGGGCTCTCAGCGCAGTGACCCTAAAACGGGTAAACCGATATCGCGTGGGCCACAAGGCGATTATATTAGAGTCGAGAATTATGTGCGCAGTGTAAGAGGTGGCAATGTTGTTTTAGCGGCTCCAATAAATACACAACCTCAGACAGAAAAGGTTAGCGAATATACGACGAGAACAGACAACCAAACTCGATTAACGATTGAAACTCAGAACAATAAAAACAGTACTCAAAGTAATAAATTCATTAATCGATTTGATAAAAATGACGATGGAAAAGTATCGGCTTCTGAGTTTAAAGCCGGCACAAAGCGTTTTAATCATTTTGATAAAAATAAAGATGGTTACATCACGGCAAATGAAGCACCAACAGGGCCCCCTAAAAACACTAAATAGTAGATATATGAATCACTATATCTACTTTGCTTAAGAAAAAGACTGTAGTTACGTGGGCCAATATGTAATTAGGGATCTACAAGTGCAATTTTGATTTTATTTATATAAGCATCAATATACTGTTGATCATAATGAAGTAAACAATATGGAACAAGACAACATAACCACGCGACCTATTAGCCACAATAGATGATGCAGCAGTACCAAAAAGTGAATGTGATTATTGGGATAGCTGCTTAACATACGATGGGTTAATAACCACTTAGGCTGATCTTCCTCCCGAGCTTTGTAAACACTTTTGTTAATGAATGACTTCCTTGCACCAATTTCCCGTTATAATGCCCTACCCGTTATAGACATCATTTTAAGAGATATTGAAAATACTATGGATATCAAAGGAATTTGTATTTCATCAATAGTAGATGATCTCGGCCCCATTTATGTTTACCAAACAAAGAACAGCCGCATTCTAAGCTTTGATGGCAAAATCTATCAAAGTTGTATGAAAACCAATGACATTAATGGATTACATTTGGGTTATACCCAGGCGATGATGGCGGCCTTTCTGTTTATATCCAAAGTAGAAACTGCCACCGTTATGGGTTTAGGTGCCGGCTCCATGGTAAAAAATCTGCTCAGTAGTTTTGCTGATTTGAAAGTACACGCGGTTGAATACCGTGAAGCGGTGGTAAATACCGCAAAAGAATATTTTTACTTACCCGATACTGACCGCTTGTTTATTCATATCGACGATGCCGCTAACTACATTAACAAGACCAAAACTCAAAGCGACATTATTTTTTCAGATCTTTACAGCGCACAAGGCATGGAACCAAAACAAGTACAAACGTCCTATTTGCGGGATTGTAAAAATGCACTAACCGAACAAGGTGTCTTAGTGCTGAATATCTGGCATACGTCTGATGTGTTGCGCGCCGAATTAGATGAATTATTAGCACAAGAATTTGAACATCGCTTATTGAGTTTTGAAGTAGCCAGTGGCAACCGGATTGTACTCGCGTTCAAAAATGACATTCCCTTAATAGAAGAACAGCAACTATTAACGAATGCCAATTTGTTATCGACGGAATTAAACATTCCGATGGAACGTTATGCTCAATTAATTATTGATATACAATCTTAATAACACCAATGAAAATAGAAAAGCCAAATGCCGTTGGCTTTTGGCTAATCTGAAATCAATATCCATTATACATACTAGCTGACTTTTTCGTGGTCCTTGTGATACTGAGTGTTGGTTAACAATTTCACGCTTAACTTCAATGATGAGTATGGACGGTCAGTGTTTTTAATTATTACAAAATGGGACTTATTGCGTTAAATATCCAACCTATCAAAGTAAATGAAACCAGTAAAATAGCAAAAACCATCATTAATAACCGCCATTGCATAACTTGCTTAAGCAAAATAAATTCAGGAAAACTCGCAGCTACCGTAGCCATACAAAATGCCAATGTAGTGCCAATAGGCAAGCCATTCATGATAAGGCTTTCCATAATAGGGATAACACCAGTTGCATTGGAGTATAAAGGAATACCCACTAATACTGCCGCTGGTACAGACCACCACTGACCATCACCTAAATGAGATTCTATCCAACCGTCAGGTACAAAACCGTGCAGTGCCGCCCCTAAGCCAACACCAATAATGACCCACTTCCACACTCGATTAAAAATCTCTATGGTTTCGCTTTTGGCAAAATTATGGCGATCTATTAATGTCATTTTTGCTGGCGTTAACGCTTCGTCTTGAGTTAGTTTCCCTTGCTGTTTTCCCTTTTCTAATGCTTTCGCTGCAAACGATTGTAACCAGCGTTCTGCATGGATAGAATCCAAAAAGGTTCCGGCAAGCATTCCTACAGACATACCAACAAAAATGTAGATAACAGTGAATTTCCATCCCAATAAACTCAGCAGTAATAATACCGCGACTTCGTTTATTAAAGGTGATGTTATGAGGAAAGCCATCGTAATGCCTACGGGGATCCCTGCTGAGGTAAAACCTAAAAAAACCGGAATACTCGAACATGAACAAAAGGGGGTTACAGCACCAAATACTGAGCCCATAAAGTACCCCAAAAATTGGTTTTTCCCAGCTAAGTAGACTCTAACACGTTCAACATTGAGTGACGCCCTAACTAAGGCAATGACATAAATCATAAATAAGAGTAATGCAAAAATCTTAGTGGTATCTTCAATAAAGAAATGCGTTGCATCTGCAAGCTTAGTATTGGGATCTAGATTCAATATCCCAAAGGTTAACCAGGTCGCTAAATCAGAAAAAATTTGCAACATATCTAAACTTCCTTAAATAACGGAAACGAATAATATAAAAATGCTAAAAATAGTTGAATAGGTGGCAGCAATGTTAAGCAAATAGACATTTGGTTGTTAATAGCCTAAGAATGGAGCAAAAATATTGATCCAAACGTAATACCCACCCACAATAATAAATACCACACCAGTGACTTTTCTGGCCCAATGTTCAAACGTTAATATATGGTCATAGGCCTTTGCGACTCGATGAGCACTTACACCTAATAAAATAGCAAAAACAAGTACGGGTAATCCGGTTGCTAAACCGTAAATTGCGGGTAACGCAATACTGGATTGTGACTCCAATGCAAGTGGCAATAGTGACCCAAAGAAAAGTGCAGCAGAAGTTGGGCAAAATGACAAAGCAAACAAAATACCCAGTAATAAAGCGCCCATATAACCTTGAGGATTAATTTTAGCTTTTAATTTTTCAAGTAAAACACCATTACCAGGTAAACGTAATGCCAATAATTCCAATAAAAACATACCAACCAGTATTAATATAGGTCCAAGCAGCAAGTTCATGTATTTCTGTAATAAAATTGATAGCGATACCGCGGAAAGTAAACTGCCAACTAAAATAGCTCCAAGCACTAAGTAACTGAGCATGCGCCCAATAGTATAAGCAAGCCCAGTACCTAGAATTCTATATGGTGATTGTATTCCTTTACTTATATAAGAAATTGCCGCCACATTGGTGGCTAAAGGACACGGGCTAATAGAGGTTAAAATCCCGAACCAGAAAGCAGACATTAACATTACTGACCATTCATCCATGAGTTTTCACCAACATAGCTTGAATGGCTTGTGCTAAATACGCCTGATAAGCAGTTTCATCGTTTGCAAGCTCCCAAGTTCTATCCAACCGGTCCCACTCAGTTTCAACGCCATTGTTGGAATGCGTAACCACTACTGTTCTAAAAATTAATTCATAATCATCGATATAATGTTGATTTTGGTTTAGATCTACATTAACTAAATTAAGTTGAAGTTCACCATTAGCAACTTGTTGTTGAAAATGTTCTGTCAAAGTATCTTTGGTGAATTTTTCCATTCTAAGGCAAGTCGTGCACCTTTGATTACCATGAAAATAATATACATTGATGCCATTGTTAAGCTTGGGAATCGTTTTATCGACATCACTTAGTTTAGTTAAGGCATTACCTGACGATACACCAAATTGTTGGTATCCCACTATAGCAAAGCCAAGGCATACAACACCGAGCAGAAAATATCTGACTATTATTTTAGCATTCATAGAAACTCCAACACCTTGTTATTAAACATGAGTAACAAGAAGTTCCTTTATCTCATCTACACTGGCTAAACGACCCATAAGCTTCACTTGATCGTCGATAACCAATGCGGGCGTAGACATCACCCCATGATTCATAATGTCTTCAATGTTAGTGATTTTATGCACTTGATAGTCAATATTTAATGCTTTAGCGGCTTCTATTGCTGCCTCGGTTAGCTTTTGACATTTGGCACAGCCAGTACCTAAAATTTTAATATCCATAATAGATCTCCTAATTCAATTAACTACATTTGGTTATTTTGCCTTTTGACCAAATGTAAGCTAAAAATTAATCTATTAATGTGATCTGCGCCTGAATTTGTTTATCTAATAATGTATCGATACAACCAATTGAACTGAGAAGACAAGGCATGGTTAGGTGATAAAAAATTTGCTTACCTCGCTTATCAATATCTACAATCCCAGCATTACGGAGTACAGATAAATGCTTAGAAATTGTGGAAAAATCGACATCAAAAGCGTCAACAAACTCGCAAACACATTTTTCTTCAACCGCAAGTTGTTCGACTATCCATAAACGTGTTGGGTGACCAAGGGCTTTGAAAATATTGGCTTTAATTTTGATTCTTTGGTTCATGATCTTCAACTTTTATTCAGAAATCTTATTAATAAAAATGCGTAACATTCTAATGCGGTATTCAACAATAACGTTGATAAAAACCAACATGATGAGGTCTATTTTTTGTTACTGATTATTAACCATAATCTAATAATAACACCGCAGTTAATGAATGAATGCTATTTATGTCATTAACATGTGTGTTGGACATGTTGATTGTTTTCTATCGATTGATGTTAGCTATCTTTTCCGAAAACAATTTGTTGTTTTGAGTCTAACCACATTGGATTTTGCGACATAACTTTACTGAACATTCGACTTTGTAAATAGCGATTAAGCCACTGACGTAAATTGGGATAGGGAGATTGTAAGTACCATTGCCGCTCTACCCTAGCAAATTGACGAATGTAAGGCATTAACGCCAAATCGGTTAAGCTAGGTTTGTCGGACATCAAATATGGGTGCAGACATAGTCGAGATTCTAAATCAGTCAGATAACGCTCACACTGCTGCCTATCTTGTATTAGTGATGGTTCATGATAACGTTTTGAGCTGCGATATTTCTCTAAATGTCCCTTAAATTCATTATCGAATATTGTAATAACCGCCAACATATCTGCCAAAGAATTTGGCATCGATTTATTTAAATAGTCATCTGGGTCTGTTTGTGAAAAAGCCCATTGCATTATTGATAGGCTTTCATCGATCACTAACCCATCTGCAGTGATTAACACCGGTACTGTCCCTTTAGCTGATGCGCTAAGCATTTCAGGAGGTTTATTACTCAATACGATGTCACGCAGTTGTACTTGTTGACCAGATGTATAAATGGCTAACCTGGCGCGCATTGCGTAGGGGCAGTTCCTTAAAGAATACAGCACAGGTAATGGCATTGTTGGTTCCATTTAGGTTGGTTCACTCGATTATTTAATACTAATATAGGCATAATTGACACAACATATAGGTGATGCAACATTACTTCATCATCTACGAAACTGCATATTGTTATTGACAATGGCAATATCAAAACACGTTAATAAACAAGACTTAAAATTATATAGTAAATAGAAATTAATGAAAAACTGCTTCTTGTATATTCTATAACGAGATATTTTTGATAATTAATTATCTATAAGAATAAAACTACCAATGGGTTTTTCACCTATATTAATATTTAATCCTGATTAAATATTATTCTATTTTACTTAAACGACGACTTAATGCACTTTGAGTGATGCCTAATAGCTTAGCTGCAGCACTTTGGTTATTTTGAGCTCGCACTAATGATTCGTGAATTAATTGCTGAACCGTCTCATTGATAGTGGGTAATGTATTTGGGAACATAATTCGTTCCACTTCAAGATGGTGCTTATGTTCAATAACATGAAAAAATGGGGCTAGTGATAATTCAGAACCGCTACTAATATTGGCAGCTGTATATACTAAAGACCTTAACTCGGAAACATTACCTGGAAAAGAATAACCCTCTAGTTTTTGAGCTAAATTATGTGGCAAAGCAAGATAGTCAAAACCCAATTCTAGACAAGCCATTTCATTGAAATGTTGAAGCAATAAGCCTATGTCATTTTTGCGTTCACGTAGTGGTGGCAATCTTATACATTGAGGTCGTAACGCATAAATTAAGTTTAGAGAGAAAGCTTGTTGTTCGAGTCTTTCTAATGAACTATGGCTGCTGAACACTAACCTGCAATTAAGTGAGTTTTCTCTTAGAGAGCCTAGCGGTAAATAACTTTTAAGTTTACATAATCGAGCTAAAATTCTTTGTATTTCAGGTGTTGCTAACTCTAATTGAGTTAGTAATATCATTCCATGGCTCGCTGTTTGTAAGAGTCCTTGAGTATTTACATCACCAAATAACTTTGCTTCTAACATTACTGGTGTTAAATCAGCAAGCGAGATCTCAATTAGCAATTCTTCTTGGCAAATTAATTGTTGTAAAGCTTGTGCGAATAGCCTTTTACCTGTGCCTATTTCACCCTCGATAAAAATTGGTTCATTACTGTCATGTAAAGTAGCCGCATAACAAAAACAATCATGCATTTTAATATCTGTTGTTAATATATTGCTAAAAACACTAAGGCTATGCCGATTAAAAAAACCTTCTTTTATTCTATGATAATTTCGTTCTAATCCGATAACTTCCATTGCTCGTCGAATACATAGTAGTAATTGCTCTGTAGAACTTGTCTTGGTAATAAAGTCATATGCGCCCTGCTTCATGCACTCAACGGCAACTTCAGTTTCATTAAGTCCTGTTACAATAATCACTCGCACATAAGGCGCTTGCTCTCGAATATCTCGTAACAACTCACGTCCATCAAGTATTGGCATATTAAGATCAAGCAATACCAAGGCTATATCCAATTGATAAATAAGCTCTAATGCTTGACGACTATTTTCACAAGTATAAGAATTTGCCTCAGGTATACGACGAGAAAGTAATAGTTCAATGGTTCGTAACCATCTTGTTTCATCGTCAATAATGAGAATGTTTCTGCTTAATTTCATGAAACACTCCTGAATAATATTTTCATTTCAGTTCCTGTTCCTTGTTGCGAATGTATCAGCCATTGTGCTTGATGTATTGAAAGGATTTTATTGCTGGTAGATAAACCCAACCCTGTTCCTCCGAGATCTCTACGAGTTGTAAAAAACGGTTCACGAATACGTTCCAATGTTTGTGTATCCATACCACAACCGTTATCAGTTACTTTTATAAAAATATTACTGTTTTCTATACCCGTTTCAATTACCAATAAAGGCTCTGGTTTATCCATTGCAAAACAAGCATTTTGAATCAAATTAACTAATACTAATTGTAACTGCAGCTCATCACCTTCAATTGTGGGCAGTTGCTTGTTTAGCATCAGCTGTAAGTGAATCCGTTTAACATTGTTATGAGTTAATCGTAATGCTGTTTCCACTACATTATTCAAATAAACCGCTTTAGGGGCGATTTCAAGTATTGGCTTTGAGAAATGTTTCAAATCTCGCACAATTCGACTAATACGCCCCGCTGAGTCATCAATTGATTCGCAGCCATAATCTATATCCGCTAATAGCTGGTTAGTTTTTTGAGTTGAAGTAATATTGTTTGAAATATTTAGTTTAAGTTCGTCCAGCAAGTCCCTAACCAAAGTGACAGACTGGGTAATTAACCCTACAGGATTGTTTATTTCATGTGCAATGCCTGCAGATAACTCACCTAAAGAAGCTAGACGGGCAGAAAGATCACTTGCCTGCTTCAATTCAAATGTTTCGGTATTGTCTTCTAAAAACAATGCAAGCATGTCATTGGAAATTAAATGTAGTTCTAATTTCCAATGTTTGTTGTTTAAAGTAAATTCTAAATTTTGAGAATATTCATCAGTGAAAGTTCGGTATATTAACTGATTCAAATTAATCTTAGGTTTTGACTGCGCTAACACTTCATGTTCAAGAATCCAAGGATATTTGCCATTTTGCCAAATCAATTGTTGATTTTTAGCTATCAAACAAACACCGTGAGGCAAACCATCTAATACCGAATGAAACTGTACTGATATACGTTTAATTTCTAACTCTGCATTACGACGATTTAGCAGTTCTTGTTTTAAAGATTTGGTTTTTTTTCTTAATATGAAACTTATATAAAGAGTAATTAACATGCCCAAACTTGAAATTATGGCAGTGACTAACGCGACTTGAGAAAAGTCTTTTTTAACCTGTCCAAGCTCAATTTTTTCCTTGCCGAATGCTACCCATTGATTCAGTAAATCATCAAAATAACCATTGTTAAAACTATTCTTGACGACTTCGTTGATCGCAGCAACAAAATCAGGGTCTTTATCAGACATTATCAAATAAAACTGGCTATACAGCAGTGGTCTACCCGCAGTCTTTGCTATTGGGAAAAGGCTGAGCATTCGTCTTGAACAGTAAAACTCAGATACAACATAATCCACCTCACCACTACTGAGTAACTCAAAACCCCGTTCGTTGGTAATAACTGGAATTATAATAAAGTCTTGTGGTTTATTATTTAGGTACATTGCAACAGATGAAGCGCTTTTGATTGCAACACGTTTTCCTTTTAGTGCAGCCCAGGTGTCGGCATTTTCTTCACCACGTCGATTATAAGCACTAATATAAGTCGGCAAAAGCGGTAACGCCTTATTGATATCCAATATTTCACCAGAAGGTACAGCGATGACCGCTAATTGCCGAGTATCATTAGTTACCGTATTAAGTGTTTGGTCTAATGATCTACGATTGATGTGTAAATCATAATGTAACTGCTGAGCGATATAGCGTGCTAATTCAATATTAAAACCATTTTCTTCACCCGTTTCACTTTGCCATTCAAACGGTGGTGTATTGCTATGTACATTCAAAGTAAGTTGCTGCTCTGCATATACGTTTGGTTGTAAAAAGAATACTAAAATTGATATGTAGCAGAGTGATCTCCAATTAATCATAATTACATTCATCACGAAACTCCAAACTATGTCACCTAACAATAAGCGCTGATGATTTTGATTGGCACTGATTTTGTTCTGTTCTGCAAATCAACTCACATAATGAATAATAGTTAAGTCACTATTGATATTCCCAAATGCATAAACTTGTGTGTGCATATCAACTTTTTACTGAACAATGGATCTATTACTCACTTCGGCACTTGATTACTCCTATATCGAATAAGGCTGATATAAATTTATGGTGTGAGCAAGAAACAACCATAGGAATTAAAAAATGAATAATAATGACCTTAATCAAAATCGTCGTGACTTTCTAACTAAAAGTGCTGTGTTAGCTGCTGCAGCAGGCACCCTAACGATGTCTACATCTTCAGCTCAAGCTACAACGGCAGCAGTAGATAAACCTATAGCGGTAGCCGGTTATGTTAAAAAACCTCAAAACCTGACTGACGTTCTGATGAATGCTCGTAAAATTATGGATACATGTGCAGCTTGCGATATATCTGGTGCAGGTCGTTGTAATGGTAAAGGTCCTTGCGGTGAAACAGTGCCTGGTATGGGAGGCAAGCGTCTTAGCTTTGTGCGTAACATTGAAGCTTTTGAAGAAGTAAGCCTCAATATGCGAACCGTACATAATATTACTCAACCTAAAACAGAGATTAATCTATTGGGCGTTAAACTCTCTATGCCAATTCTTACGGGCATAACAGGAGGCCTGACTTACAACATGGGAGCTGCCAATAAACTCGCCTTTGATGGTGAAATGATGACTGAAGAAAAATATGCCCGCGGTATTATTCAGGGGGCAGCTAACTCTGGCACCATTGGTTGGGCCGCTGATGGCATAGGGGACCCATTAGAAACTTACAAAAGAAGAATGAATGTAGTTCAAGAGTTTAAAGGACGAGCAGTTGCACAAATAAAACCGCGTACTCAAAAGGAAATTTTTGAAAGAATTGATATAGTTCAACAAGCAGGTGCTCCTTTCTTTGCTATAGATGTTGACTCTGCCGGTAGAGCCGCACGTGCTTTACCAGGTAAAACAGTTGAACCAAAGGATCTTAAAAAGCTTAAAGAGATTGTTAATTATGCCAAAATCCCTTTCATTGCTAAAGGTATCATGACAGTTGATGAAGCTCTTATGTGTGCAGAAGCAGGTTGTGGAGCAATCATTGTTTCTAATCATGGCGGTCGAGTACTAAGTTCTACACCAGCAACAATGCATGTACTTCCATCGATAGTCAAAGCTGTACGTGACCGTGGTTATAAAATGCCAATTTTGATGGATGGTGGCGTGCGCGACGGCGGCGATGTCCTTAAAGCTCTTGCCTATGGTGCTCAAGCAGTGTTGGTTGGACGCCCTATGATACGTGCAAGTCTCGGTGGTGGGGTTGAAGGGGTCGAGATGTTGTTCAAACGTTATCATACCGAACTAGTGTCTAGCATGGTGTTAACTGGCGTTGCAGATGTCAATAATGTAGACCCATCGATACTCATTCAGGAGGTTTAATGAAACTCACCACAGCATATCGGGATATATTAGCCGCTGTGGTTGTCGCGGTTCTGGTGTTGCCAAACGCTTGGGCAACACCATCAGAACAAGATCGGCAATACGGTGGTGGAGGAAAAGGCGGAGTTGTCTTTTCTTATCAAACCCATGCAAGAGGAGGTTCTTACATTTGTACTGATTGTCATAGCACTAAAGAACATGAAGCAATATTTGAACCTAAACGTTACAGTTTTACTCTAAAGGATCATAATAGTGGGCAATTCTGCTGGAAATGCCACAACGGAGAAATAGCTGAACGTGATTGTAAATCGTGCCATTACTAATCATTAATTTTCTCTCATGGGCATTGTTTTGATGATGCCCATAAGAGATTTTATTTACCCCAATTTTAATGAAAAACAATCCACAAACTGGTTGCAACTGAGTATACAAACAACACACATGCGAGTGAGGTAAAAGGCTTACGCTTTAACAGCTTGTGTAATTGATAAGAACCGCTTTGCGAATATTCTGCTACAGGCATGCCTTGTTGGTAAATATTGATGCTTTGTCTAAATGATTCGGCATTGGTATACCGCTGCTCTGGTTGATTTAAAATGGCTTTATTTATTATCGCGTTCAGCTCGGTGCTTTTTAACATTGATACTTTGCCGTTAGCCACTACACTGCCCGTAAGTAAAAAGTGCAACATCATACCGAGTGAAAATACATCCGATTGTGCGGTACATGCTTGCCCTGCCACTTGTTCTGGTGCGCTCCAATGACGGGTAAATGCTTGAATAACATCTTGAGTATGGTTGTCATCTTCGCTTATTTTTTGTTTATATTTTGAAGCCAGTCCAAGATCGATCAACACTAGGTGGCCTTGGTCATTGATAATGATATTTTGTGGTTTTAAGTCACCATGAAAAAAATCTTCTCCATGAAGATAACTCACCGCTCTCAGTAATTGTTCAAATAGATTAAACCTCTGAATTTGATTGAATTTATTATTATTCAACCAAACATCTAAGCCGTGACCATCAATGTAATCCATGACAATACAAGCATGGCCTAATACTTCAGACACGCCATATATGCTGCACACATTCGGGTGGTCTAAAGTTATTAAAATGGAAGCTTCATTATAAAAAACGGCTTTTTGCTGCTGAGTGTTTAACCGATTAGTTCGAAGTATTTTTATGGCTGCTTTATGTATTTTTATATAGCCAGTGTCATGATTTTCTAAGCGTTGTTCACCTAAAAACACCAGCCCCATGCCGCCTGCATTAGAGATTAATTGAGTAATCGTGAAGCCCATTACTTGTTGACCAATTAATTCATCTTGAGAAAAAGGGCTGTGGTTTGCATATTGCTGGGATAATAACTGACTGCTTGATAACGGAGTGTCATCAACAGAAAGCATTTTTTCAAGTGCTAGCACTTGTTCACAATAGACTTGTCTTAATGGTAATAAGCGCTGTTGTTGTTCTGTTTTAGATAAACTGGCCAACTCACTATATAGGGCAACAATATCAATCATCAGTTAACTTTGCTCTAAGCCAAACCGTCGCAAACTTTAAATCGTTATCGACAGTTCTTGATGATAACGCCAACATATCTGCTATTTGTTGATGTGACACCATGGCAAAATTTTTCAATTCAAATACTTCAGCTTGTCTTGGATGGGATTGTTGTAGTAACTCTAATGCTGAGGAAAGTGCCAGACTTTCGGTCCAATTAGGTAACACTATTTCTGAGTCTAATAATTGCGAATGTAAAAATTCGTATTTAGCCTGTTGATGCTCCACAAGTGATTTATGCGGCTTACCAAACAGCAAATGCCAAACTGACACGCGCACATAATCAAAAAAATGTTGGCGGCTTTCAAATGGTTGCTCGTCATTACGCCAACGATGCAATTTAACCACTGATTCGTTCGCTAACTCAGTAATAGAAGCATCATGTAAAATGGTCTCATTAGGTTGATGTTTAGAGAGATATTTTTCAACAATAGCTCGAATATCTTGGTAAGCATAAGTAAGAAACTCTTCGCTTTGGTGTTTATCTCTATTTTGCCAACCCACTAATAATTCAGTGGCGTTGTTTAACTCTCTAATTGACACAATTATCCCTATCTTCAACATTTGTTAACAAACCAATTATCATCTACTTCATCCCCAATTACTAGTAATTACAGTATTTTAAGTTAGCTCTGTTGTAACGGTTGTAACATGTTGAGGTTAATGATGGTCAATTCTTGCTTCAAAGTGAAAGTATCAATCCAGTAGCGATTATGATGCCGAATGATTCCTTCAACCGGACTGTGTCCATGCACCACAATATCAACCTCATCAATAGCAACACAGCTATTTAATTGATGCAGTGGCCTGCTCCATAATACCTGCCAAATATCTTCATCCGACAATGCACCACTTTGTAGAGTTTTCCAGTTGTGTGTAGCAGATGCATGACTTATTCCAATAGATTTACCATTAACATCAATTGTTCGGGTTAATGGCATCATAATATCAATCATGGTTTTCCAACGAATTAATAAGTCGAAGCGTTGCATATGCTGTGATAACCAGTCACCGCCTTTTTGTCGTAAACAATCCCAGTAACTCGAACACTGAAAACCTAATAAAAACAGTTGTTCATGATTACCCATTACCGCAAAAAACCACTTCTTAGTGAGTAGATTTAAACAATCAATACTCTGATCTCCTTTGCTGATCAAATCTCCGGTGCAAAACAAGCGGTCAGTGTCAAAGTTAAAGTCCTGTGCCAGTAATTGTTCATAAAGCCGATTTATTTGGCCATGAATATCGCCGACAATATAGTCTTTTCCCACTACGTTAGCCGAATTATAAATATGCTGCTTACGAGGTTTAAATTGCATAAACGCTAAGCCTTAAAAAAGTAGCCAGTCAGTAACGGGCTACTTGAGCAATGAAGAGCTACTTTTGAACCAATTGGGCCCATAACGCATGATTTGTTTTGTAGCCGGGTTTAATCGTTGCAATGACCACCAGTACAAGACTGACTAAAAACAAGTAAAAGCCAATATCGGCATACTTCAATCCTTCTGCGGCGACTCTAATAATGTCTTTTGTTCTTGCACCACCAAACATTTGTGCTGCTTGAAATATATCTGCAATTTGTTGATATACGGTATAAGTAATCGACAATAGAAGTAACAGTAATAGACCACGAGAAATTGACTGCTTAACACCAAATAAGTGACTCAACAAAGCAATAATAGTCACCAAATATAACCAGGTCGGGGTGATATCACTTAACGGCATGCTGCTTCCCATCATATTCATTAGCGGGAAAAATGTACTTAACAACATAAATGCTAAACAAAATACTGCAAAAAAGTTCATTAATTTAATGCCAGCAGGATCGACGGCTAATGCCCGTTCTTTAGTATTGGAAAGCGAAGATTTAGCCTGCTCAAATGCTTGAGATTGTTGTAAATCATGAGTTAACTGCCCTGCAGTCCTTTTGGCTTCGTTGGCTAAGTCGAAGGCTTTATCTTTTAATGACATCGTTATTCCTTTCTTTGTTCATTTTTGCTAATTAGCAGTTGGATGATGTATAAAACTTACAGCTGCAGCGTGTTAGCGGCCAACAAGTCTCTGTCTAAACTGATGTCATCTTTTTCCGCCAACTCCATAACGTAATCCAGTTCGCATTCATTCATGGTTTCATTTTGTGAATCTGTCATTTGCTTGGTATTACGTTTAACGCCCGCTACTTTGAAGCACGTATTTAACATTTTCATTTTTGCTTCAAAATTAAGTGAGTTGTTCCAATTATTGATCCAAGTCAGTTGTTCTTCTTCCGACGAGCTACCACAACCCACTAACACCAATGCACTTAAACCAAAAATCACACCTGTTTTTACATTGTTTTTAATAGTCGATTTCATTTTATTCCCTTTTTTATTTATAAATATTCATTCAATATTCGATAGGGATTAGCTTATAGAAATGAGAAAAAATGATGAGTGACGTAAAAAGAAATTATTTACGCAAAATTAATTAATAAAATCTATCTTTAATGGGTAACGCGATGCATCGAATTAGCATTGTAATATTGTCATTAACAATTCTCATTTTGTTGTTAAATCATACAATCTTGAGGTTTGAGTCCCTAATTAATTAGTTAACAATTTGGCATTGCAACGCTAACCCTATCGCAACATCCTGTGTTAAATTGTGCATAAATTTATAGCCGACAACATCATAAGTTGTGATAGACAGCTTTTTAAGTGCAGGTGTCTATTCGATAGAAAGGAATAAATAACATGACAAATTCAGCTGATGTTCTCATCAGAAATAATGTAAAAGTAATGGGAGAAGGTAGTAAAACTTTATTACTCGCACATGGGTTTGGATGCGATCAAAACATGTGGCGCTTTTTAACACCCGAGTTAGCCAAACATTTTACCATCGTATTGTTTGATTATGTAGGTTCAGGTGCTTCAGATATATCTCAATACAATAAATCACGTTATGGTCAACTTGAAGGTTATGCTGAAGATGTTATTGATATATGTGATGCTCTGCAGCTAACTGATGCAATTTTAGTCGGACATTCTGTTAGCAGTATTATTGGCGCCATTGCAGCTATTCAAAAGCCAGAGTTATTTTCTAAGTTAATAATGGTATGTCCTTCTCCCTGCTTTTTAAATTTTCCGCCTGAATATTTGGGTGGTTTCGAAAAAGAAGATTTACAAGAATTATTGAATTTAATGGATAAAAACTATATAGGCTGGGCTAATTATTTAGCGCCATTAGTGATGGGCACAACCCATTCTGATGACCTTATTGGTGAGTTATCTGGAAGCTTTTGTTCTACAGACCCTGTCATTGCAAAAAACTTTGCTGAAGCTACTTTTTTATCTGATTATCGTCACCTTTTGAAACAGATTAATCAACCATCATTAATTTTACAAAGTGAAAATGACGCATTGGCTGCAACGGCGGTTGGTGAGTTCATGGCTAGTGAAATAAAGCATAGCGAACTTAACATTATTGCTGCCGATGGACACTGTCTGCATATGACACATCCTGAAGCGATTACGAGATCAATAATCGAATATGTGAAATAACCTCGATGACGAATAATTTACGCGATCGTAATAAAGTATCGGATTTTATATACTCTCCGGATAATTTTCCTTGTGGCGCTTTAGTCACTAATTCAGAGAGAATAATTACATATGTAAATGCTTATTTTACCAACGAGCTATTGTGGCAGCCTGGCGAGTTAATTGGTAAAAGTACCGATGTGATTTTTACTCAATCGTCTCGTATTTTTTTTCAAAGCTATGTCATTCCAACGCTTTTTCATGAAAAAAAGTGTGATGAAATGCAATTAATTGTATTGAATGCTAAAGGAAAGCGTTTTCCAATAACGGTTAATGCGCGTTTCGCTGAAGATGGCTGTATTTATTGGAGTTTTTTTAATTCATCTAAACGAGATTTACTCTATGAAGAATTAATCAAAACCAGAGAAACACTTGAACTACAAGCTGAAAAACTGAAATTACTTGCTTCAACTGACGAATTGACTCAACTGTTGAACAGAAGAGAAATGAAGTATCGGAGTGCTTTAGTGCTTGAACAAACAGTAAGGTCTCATCAATCTGTTGGGTTGTTAATGCTTGATATAGACCATTTTAAAAAAATAAATGACACTTTTGGCCATTTAGAAGGCGACAGAGTTCTAAAGGAACTCGGTACACTTTTAAATGAGGTTTGTAGACAAACAGATCTAGTATCCCGCTTTGGTGGCGAGGAGTTTTTAATCATGCTTCCAGACACTAACAAACATGATACGTTAATATTCTGTAAACGGTTACACCAGTTAATCTCCGAAATTGAAGTGGGTGGCAGCATATTGACCGTTAGCATTGGGGTGAGTATCGGTACTGAGAAAATATCATTTACAGATTTATTTACTCAAGCGGACACCGCTGTATATAAAGCTAAAGCACATGGAAGAAATAGAACTGAAATGTATGTTAATGATTAACGTTATCTTTTTTGGTCTGATTTAGAGCCAGAGTTAGATCCAGATTTATCGGTTTTATAGTGGTTAATATCCTCTTTTTCAATACAAAGCGTAATGACAACTGTGACGATGATAATTGTGCCAATGATAATAACAAACAATAGGTTTAGTTATATTCCTCAGCCTATTGTTCTAGTCAAAACCATAGTGCCTTTAAGTGACTGGCAATGTCATCCAAAAAACAGTTTTTTCAGATTGAATATACATAATTAGCGGTCCTAATTTCAAATCAAAACCGCACAAATGATTACCTTAGCGTAAATGTAAGATGGCAACTAATTGGGGCTGTATTCTGGGTAATCAGTTAAACCTTTTTCACCGCCGCCAAATAATGTCTCTGGGTTGTGCGGTGCCAGAGGATAACCATGCTTTATGCGGTTTGGTAAATCAGGATTAGACACAAATGGTCGACCAAAACCAATCATATCCGCTAGGCCATCATTTATTGCCTGCGCACCTTTTTCACCGTTGTAACGTCCAGCATAAATAAGTACACCTTTGTATGCCGCTCGAACAGAATCTTTAAATTCTGCAGGTGTCTCTGGAGCATCATCCCAATCGACTTCTGCAAAATGGATGTAAACAACATTTAGGCTGTTAAGCAATACCGCTGCTGCGGTGTAGGTTTCAATTGGTGTTGCATCAACGGTACCATTTAATGATGTGAATGGCGCAAGGCGCACACCTACACGATCGGCACCAATGGCATCTGTCATTGCGGCCACTACTTCACCAAGAAAACGCAGGCGGTTTTCGATACTGCCACCATATTCATCGGTTCTTGTATTGGCTTCAGAATCAATAAATTGGTTAATTAAATATCCGTTTGCCGCATGCAATTCTATGCCATCAAAACCCGCTTCAATTGCATTTAATGCTGCTTGACGGTACTCACCAATAACCAAGTTAATATCTGCTTTGGTCATTTCTCGTGGCACGACAACATCAACAAAACCAGGGGCATCAGTACCGTTATCAACAAACACTTTTACATTTTTTGCTTTTAAAGCACATGACGAAATAGGCTGTTCACCATTGATATTATCAGGATGGCTTACACGACCAACATGCCATAATTGCGCAAACATAACGCCGCCTTTTGCATGCACCGCTTTAGTGACTTTTTGCCATCCAGCTATTTGTTCGGGAGAATAAATGCCCGGTGTCCAGGCATAGCCTTGGCCCATAGCTGAAATCTGGGTGCCTTCGGAAACAATAAGGCCTGCCGATGCACGTTGCGCATAATATTTAGCCATTATGTCATTGGCAACATTACCTGGCTGAGTAGATCGTGAACGCGTCATTGGCGGCATAACAATACGATTCTTTAATGAGAGTTTACCCAGTTGTATTGGTTGAAATAATGGATCTTTCATAATGTATTCCTGTTTACTGGCTAATGTAAATAAATTCAATTTGGTATTCATTGGATCGACAATAAAAGCGATATAGCTTGTACAACCTTCACGGCCCAAGCATCTCAGCCGACTTTTCCACAACGTGCGTTAATGTTATTACAAGCGCGATACATGTCTTCGACGCAAAGGGAATATGGCTGCATCAGTGAAAACGATCAAATGTGGCTATTGATGACGCCTTATTTCCTGTAACAATATACAATTCACAAGCTAAAACATTAAATTATCAAATATTATCATTTAAATAATTTTTTGTTATAGCTAGGCAAATGTAAACA
Organism: Shewanella sp. MEBiC00475; assembly: GCF_005234075.1. NCBI lineage: Bacteria > Pseudomonadati > Pseudomonadota > Gammaproteobacteria > Alteromonadales > Shewanellaceae > Shewanella > Shewanella sp. MEBiC00475. Next base: position 4,508,537 of record NZ_CP039928.1, on the reverse strand, counting down.
TCCTTTGTGAAGCAAACATTTGATTAAGTCTGGCTCAACTCGTTTATATAATTGCTATTAAACAATAAAATAATCTACCTAATAAACGACTTATATAATTAATTATAAGGGTTTAACAAAAAGTGTTTTTCAACCAATCGAGGCGCCAATATTGTCGATTGTGATCTACATCATCGGGTTTCCATTCTATCAATGGCGGCTTCTGCTATTTTCACTGTTTAAAACCAATCTCACTGGGTAGATTGGTTGATATCAATAGACATTAGTCATTTAAAAGTGAGCTTCAACATGGCATTACCCGATAACATTATGCAAATAGTGACGCACCCTCTCCTTTCTCCTAAGCAAAAATCCAATTACTTGGCGCTAGAGGTTGAAAATAGTCTGCCGTATGTCGCGATGTCTGAAGTGGTGAGTAATGCGATGCAAGAAGGGGTTATTTGCGACATGTTTGAAGGTCACGCGCCGTTTAAACCGCGTTATGTATTGCCTGATTATGCTAAATACCTCAAGCAAGGCTCGGAACATTTAGAAATGTCGCCAGCCGAAGATTTTGATGATGCATTAAACTCGCTAATGGTGCTTTATCATCACGTACCATCGGTAACCAATATCCCCATTTTTTTAGGTCAATTAGATGTGCTATTAATGCCATTTGTGTCTGGGGTTAGTACCGATGATATTTATCGTAAATTAAAACGTTTTTGGATCTTACTCGACAGAACCCTACCCGATGCGTTTATGCATGTGAATATTGGCCCTATCGATAACATTATTAGCCGGCCCCTATTGCGAGTGGATGCTGAGTTAACGCAAATTGCACCTATATTAACGTTTCTGTACTACCCAAAGATAACGCCTGATGATTTATTACTGGTAGCGACCACCAATATTCGTCTGTGCAATAAGCCTCATCTTGCCAATTACCCGTTACATGCCGACACTTTCGATGAGCGTGGCTTTGGAATTGTCAGTTGTTTTCTGAGATGAATAGTCTTATCTTTTTGCAGAAAAAAATGCCCTCTCAGATTTGTCTGAGAGGGCATTAACTAAATCATGTAGTTAACGTAATCTAACTAATATAGGTTTGGCCGGCATACACAATGAAATGTCGTAGTGCTAAAACACCCGTTAAACTACAACATGCCACGGTCAACATCATCGCCTTGGTATGGCGGGTGCTTGACGGTAAAAACATTGATAAAATAGGAATACAAAATCCTATTCCCACGACGCCGTACCAAAATACACTGCCCCATACCTCTTGGCTTAATGATGCTAACGATTCAGCTGCCGCTCCGCCGGTAAAATACAGTGACGTAAACAACATGAACAGGAACATCATTTCTGTAATAATCACCGGTAAATCAAGCCCATGAAGTTTCATCATCTCGCCATCATGAGTACTGCTACCAAAACAGGTTATTGCCACAATGAGGTTGCCAGCAGCACCGGCAGATAAACCAGACGCTAAAAACAGTGCGGGTAGTATGGCAGTATTTAGCATCGGATAGGCATTCATTGCCGAGATTAAAAAGCCAGTATAAGCGCCTACACCAATAGCCAATACAAACAGTAATACTTCGATAAGTTTACGAAATGGCAACAGCATTTTCGCTATTGGGGTTAAAAATCCCAATTTCCATTTTGCAAGATCATCCCTGAATACAATTAAGGCATAGATAAACCCAAGCGGTGAATAAGCTAATAATGCAGCGACACCCATTGCCATCACCGAATCAAAATTATAATTAATTAGGATTAGCCAAAAGTGAAACGGTTTTGTTAAGTCAAACACTAAACACGCTAAGCCTAAACAAATTGCCACAGGGCCAATAATGGCTGAAGCTTTTAAGATTGGGCTTTCGATGCTTTTATCTTTGCTGTACCAACGCATACCAATACCAATGAGTACGCTACCTGCCGATAAACCGGCCATAAATAAGTAAATTGCGATGATCCAGTTCCAAATTAGTGGATCATATTGCGCCATGTCGCCCCATGTATTATTCATGATTCAATCCCTCCTCGTTTAGTCGGAATACGGTAAACTCGTGGTTTGGTGCCTAGGTGAGTTTTGTCTTGATAAGTTATTTTAGTATTTAGCAATAGTGCCACTTCACTTTCACTGTCGTTAGCATCGCCAAAATACAATGCATCTGTTGGACATGCTGTAACACAAGCGGGTTGCTCACCTCTGGCTAGGCGAGTGTCTTTACAGAAATTACACTTGTCTGCGGCCTTAGTGATTGGGTTGATAAAGCGAACTTTGTACGGACAAGCTGCCACACAATACATGCAACCTATGCACTTATCGTTATGAATAGACACTAATCCATTTTCATCAATGTAAGCGGCTCCAGTTGGGCAAACACTCACGCACGGAGCATCTTCACATTGTTGGCAAGACACACGATGATATTTAAAATGTAAATTAGGTGCCTCCCCATAAGGTCCTTCAACTCTTACTTGTAAACGCGTTACACCCTCAGGGACATTATTTTCACTCCGACAAGCTATGTTACAAGCTTGGCAGCCGATGCATTTATTTTCATCATGCACCATGACATATCGTTTGTTCATAGTAGACTCCAAATCAATTAATTACCGGCTAAACTCTTTCCAACTTAACGCCAGTTGTGTGTAAACACATGCCACACACAGGTGAGATGACATTAGGCAGTAAATTGCCGCAGTGAATACCCTTACCGCTTGCTTTTACCATTTCTTTATTTTTTGAACCAAAGCCCATATAAGCAAATACGGTGTCTTGACGAATGCCGGGAGTGACTAAGGCTGTGCCTTCTTCACTACCAACACTGCTGATTAATTTAATTGCGTCACCGCTGTGAATATTTAGCCGTCCTGCAGTTAAAGGGTGGATCCAAACCGCATTGTTAGACATAAGATTACTGAGCATTGGCACATTATGAGTTGCACCATTGGTATGTACCGCAACCTTGCCTTGTATAAAATACAATTCGTCTGCATTTTTGAGTTGCACACTACGATGTTTAATTACACCACGACCGGGTGCCATTTCTTCAACTTTGGCTGAGGTTAATTCAATTTTTCCACTGGGTGTTTTAAAGTGCATTGCGGTTGCATAAGTACCATCTTCATCGATAGTTCTAGCATTCGGATATGCATTAGCGAATTCTGCAACCATTTCTGGCTCACGTAACATCAGCGGTTTACCGTAACTGACGTAGCCTAATGTTTTGATTTTTTCCAATAGGCTGTGATCGCGATTGACTTGCATTAATTGCAACGTTTGAATGTTTTCCCAAGGATAAAACTCACCGAGTCCTAGTTGTTGGCCTAGTTCTCTAAAGATTTGCCAACTTGGACGAGTATCACCGATGATTTCAACTACGGGTTGGCGAACGTAATAAGCCGGATTTTTTCCCGATTTATCTGCGATATCTTCATCACGTTCTAAGTAGGTTGATTCTGGCAAAATATAGTCTGCAAATGCGGCTGTCTCACTGATATACAGTTCACATGACACCACTAAATCTAATGCTTTAAGTGATTGTTCTACTTTGGCCCTGTCTGTCAGTGTTTGCATTGGGTTGGTACGGCTCATTATCCAACCTTTAAGTTGATAAGGCTTAGCATTCAAAGTCGCATCTAATATCGTTTGATAAACCCCACCAGAAGACCACATCATGGCGTATTGTTTTTCAACTTGGTCAATACGAATTGCCGTTATTTTTGGCATTCCTTTTACACCGGGCTTTGCCAATGCTGGAGCAACATTTTCACCCGCAAGCTTGTTGTAACCGGGAGCCTTTTTCCCCATGTATATACCGCCTTTACGTTCAATATTGCCAATTAAAATATTGGCTGCATATATCGCGCGGCGCATATCGAACTCTTCAGTAGTAAAGGTTGCTCTATGACCAAAATCAACCACAGCATGCGGCGCATGGCTGGCATATTCGTGAGCAATCCGGCGGATAGCACTGGCTGAAACATCTGAAATGGTTTCGGCCCATTCAGGGGTATAGTCTTTTACTTCTGCAGCAAACTCGTCAAAACCTATAACATGCTTTTCAATAAAATCACGGTCGTACAAATTATCAACAATTAATACATTACATAGTGCTAACGCCACTGATACATCAGTACCTGGACGTATTGCATGCCATTCATCAGCTTTGTCTGCCACAATGGAAAATCGAGGTTCAAATACAACTAATTTGGCACCTTTATCCATTTGCGCTTGCATCATGCCTCTGGTTTCAGACATGTTAATGCCTTCATAAATGTTATGACCAAAGTTTATAATGTATTTAGAATTACTTAAATCGCGCTTCATTTTTGTGCCGAACATGGCTTTGGCGGCAACAACGTAAGCGCCAGGACATGTTGACGCGTGATTGAAAGTATTAGGTGTGCCGAATGCGGCAGCGAGATGAAATACATGATCAGAGTTCGAACCTGATTTAGATGAAAACGCAATGGATTCTGCGCCATATTGTTTTTTTATCTGATTCATTTTCGCGGCAATTTCTTTATAAGCATCGGCCCAAGATATTTCTGCCCATTTACCTTCGCCACGTTCACCAACCCGTTTTAAAGGTTTAACAATACGCTTTGGATCATAAAGTAAGCTATGACCTGCTCCACCTCGAGCACATACCTTACCGCCAAATGACTTTGCTTCTTTATTTCCCGTAATAAAGACATTTTTGCCATCCACAATCCGCGCTTTTATTGGACAGCGTGTGGAACACATTTCGCAAATACTGGCCACTTCAGAAGAAACACCTTTTAATGGCTCTCTTTCTATTGCAGCAATTGAACCGGGTAAAATACTTGCCAGAGCACAAGTCGCACTACTTGCACCTGCCCCCTTCAAAAAATGACGCCTATTTAACTGAATCATGATTGCCCCCTTCACCTTCATAATCTACAAAGCACGAAGTTATTACGGTTAACTGATGATTAATGGAATTTAGTAAACTAAAAAATGACTAAGCCCCATCGCTATGTACATTGTTAACCCACATGTAAATTAAGGGTATTGTGGTAAACCACATCCAAGATAATCATATGATTGACATCACGGTTTGAGCTCGCAAATATTGAGTTAACACAGAAAAATAGCAATTTCAGGATTAATTATTGAGGATTTTTGATACGTTAGAGGTTGAACAATTTAACAAGGAGAAAGAACACATCTGTTAGTAAATTATTGAATTAGCGGTTAATTGGTAATTCAATTAATACTCTACAACCGGTTTGCCAAGGTGAATCGGGATCATCTTCACATTTTGATAAGCTTATTTTGCCACCGAACGACATAATAACGTCATTACAAATGGCTAAGCCCAATCCTAAGCCATTTTCTTTCGTGGAAAAAAAGGTGGTTTTAAAATCATCTGCAGAGCAGGTTAAACCAATACCATTATCATAAATTTTCAGTTGCAGGGTATTATCTACAGAATGCGACTCAATTAGAATACGGTTGGTTATTTCACTTGAGATATCTCTTTCAGACATGGCATCAACTGCATTTTTTAATACATTTATTAGCACTTGGCAAAAGCCGACTTTGTCGCCGGTTAATTTGATGTCGGTATTGGTCAGTTGAGTGCTGAGTTTAATATTATGGCTTTTAAATTCATGTTCTAATAATTCTATAGTTACTTTTAGTTGTTCATGTACATAAAACTCGGTATTTTCTTCATTTTTGCGTTGTAATAGGCCTCTGATCCTATGCACGATTTCACCTGCACGGATAGATTGTTGGTGTATCTTATTGAGCAACTGATATTGAACCGAATTTTCTCCTACATTATTAGCTTGTTCGACCATGCCACCTTCACTGTATTGCGTAATAGCCGCAATAGGTTGGTTAAGTTCATGAGCTAATCCAGCACCAATTTCACCTAAAATAGCCGCACTTTGTAAACGTTCCAACTGTAATGCTTTGTTTTTCAATTGACGTTCTGTATTGACTAAATGCTCGCTCTTTTGTCTAAATCGGTATTCCAACCATAAATGATAAATAGTGGCGATAAAAAATAATCCTAATAAGCCAAAACCCCACTTTTGATTGAGCTTAATCCATTGCCAAACTTGTAAATGCACCGGAATTTTATTGGACTCTATATCAAGTTGTGTAAACAACTTAATCACTTCAAATTGACTAATGGGTGCAGCCCAACCACTATTCTGCCCTGCAATAGAGGCTGGATGGTTTGCACTAATTGACAATAAAGCACGCGTAATATCGGTCCTCACGTTTAATGGCACGGCATCTGATGAGGCAAACGACCAATTGGGATACAAAGAAGTGCTAACAGCACAATCATAACCTTCGGGCGTAACATCATTAATGACTCTAAAATTGCTCGGGTTAATGTAACCCTCTTCGACCATCTGTTCAAAAGTACAAAATGGTGTAATTGCAATTTCTGCTGTGCCATCACGTACGTGGTAAATTAATGGTTCAAGAGGAAAACCAACAAATGTCACGTTTGAGAAAAAATTGTTTGTTGAATATCCCTTGGAATTTATTAATCCCAATGCAGCTTGATAGCCACCTAGTGCACTAGGGTCGCTGGCGACTACTGAGTGACCCGAGAGATCGTCAAGTGTCATTAACGAGCTATCATTACGTACGATAATGGTCGCACCGATTGCAAATGTGTTGCCATGATGTTTGTCACTTTTCATGGTGGCCAACCACGAAATTGGAAAATCACTACTCATATTAAAGTAATGCCCAGGATTAGTGACCACAAACTGTACCTGACCACTGAGTAGCTGCTCGTTCATGTGGTTGAAATCCAATGGAACAACTTCAAAACTGGCATTGGGGACATGTTGAGTTAGATAGTTCATTAAGGGTTGCCAGCGAGCAATACTTTTTATCACACCATAATTGGCGAGTACCGCAACCCGATAGTGAACTTGAGAAGGAGCTTCACGTTGTGTTTGCTGCTGAACAAGGGGTTCAATACTGTCAGGTAGCAGAAGACCTTGTGCACAAAAAGTCCACAGAAAACTAGAGCTTAACAATAGCCACATTCCACAACGCATTAACGATCATCCAGAAAATAAATGTTAATAACACCCAATTAGTTCAGTCTAATGTAGCTTGCGCCGCAAAAAAGTTGCATGCGCCACAAAAACGAATCAAGAATTTGCTCAATGCATTACTTTGATTACACTGTATTTTAATTCATTAACTTCTGAGCAATGACTTTATAATCAAATGCAGAATTCTAAACATATTTACATGGTTGATGATGACTTGGCGATCCTTGATTCAATGCAATTTATGCTGTTGCAATATGGGTTTAATTTACATATCTATGATTCAGCTAATGCTTTTCTAGCCAATATCGATATAACCCAAGCTGGCTGCCTTATTGTTGATAGTAAAATGCCTGAAATAACGGGCCAAGAATTACAACAAAAACTGGTAGATGCTCAAAGCCCATTAGCCATTATATTTCTCACTGGTCATGGCGATCTGCCTATGGCGGTTCATGCTTTTCGACAAGGTGCATGTGACTTCTTTCAAAAACCAGTAAAAGGTACTGAGCTTGTCTGTGCCATTGAAAAAGCATTGACCACCAGCAATCTCACATTTGAAACAATGCAATTAAGAAAACGCTACAGCACACTAACAGATAGGGAAAATCAGGTACTTCATTTATTAATAGAGGGGAAGACCAATAAGCAGATGGCAGAAACCTTGTTTGTTTCATTGCGAACCATAGAAGTTCATCGTTCAAAAATCATTAAAAAACTCGATGTTCACAATGCTGCTGAATTAGCCAAATTTAGTCCCATCCTAGTTGATTAGTATGTGATTAAGTCACGCTATACCACGCCAATTTTCTTAACCATTCATGCCTTTTTGTTTGACTCTATTCAATGAATTAAACGTTCCCTCATTTGACAAACTCAGCTTAATCTAATTCAACGCCTATAGATTTAATACATTGATAATCCATTAGATATCAACTTTCCTCGTCGATATAGCTGTGCTTAAGTGTATTTCACATTTTTTATTTTAATCAGATCATCGTTAAATACTATTCTGATAGAATCCTAATAGATTCTTGTTTTGACTCTTAAATTGATAAGTCTTTTCAGTTGCTATTTGTCATTGAGGTCAAACGATTTAAAAACTCATCATAAATAGCCAAATATTGAGTTTTACTCACTTATGGTGACAATATTAACTGTCATTATTGTCAACGAGCCAATTGTGTCATTGAAAAAGTGATATTGATCATTCGTTTAAAATATACCTTACTTAATAATTTATTATTTTATAAATATTAAAACTTATTAAAACAACACCTTATATTTTAATTGCCTTTTTTATTATTACCTTACCGATGTTGGCCCAGCTATTGCTATTACTAAGTATGTTTGCAATCTATTTTACAGATTGAAACTAATTTAACTTAACCTTATTGGAGTAATTACATGACTGATTCAATCGTTTCTTTTCCACAATTAAACCGCCCTGCACCTGCATTTAATACCAAGACTACACATGGTATGCGTTCACTTACTGACTATAAAGGTAAGTGGTTAGTATTGTTCTCACACCCTGCTGATTTTACACCCGTTTGTACTACAGAATTTATGGGGTTTGCGCAACGTGCTGAAGAGTTCGCTCAACTTAATACCGAATTATTAGGTCTATCTATCGACAGTATTCATTCACACATTGCTTGGGTACGAAACATTGAAGAAAACTTCGGTGTTGAAATTACTTTCCCTATTATTTCTGACCTATCAATGGCCGTTGCTAAAGCTTATGGAATGATCCAACCCGGCGCCAGTGATACCGCCGCTGTTCGTGCAACCTTCATTATCGATCCTGAAGGTATATTACGTGCAATGGTGTATTACCCAATGAGCAATGGTCGCTCTGTTGATGAATTCGTTCGTTTAGTTAAAGCATTGCAAACCAGTGATGCAAATGGTGTTGCAACTCCAGAAAACTGGCAGCCTGGCGATCAAGTCATTGTACCGCCACCAGCAACAACTGCTGATGCAAAAGCCCGTTTAGACGAAGGATATGAATACACAGATTGGTATTTCAGTAAAAAATCACTTTAATTTTTTACCTGCACAGGGATACCAATCCCTGTGTCTTCTTTATATAGGATTGATAGGAGATTCGTGATGAATTCGACTTTTAGTGTCCATGAGTTTTTAGATGAAGACAGTGAAACATTTACCTATGTTGTTGCCGATAATGCGACTTCATATGCAGTGATTATTGATCCTGTTTTAGACTTCGATTATAAATCTGGCCGTACTGATACCCGCAGTGCACAGCGTGTTTTACATTGGATTGAACGTCAAAACTTGACGGTTCAATGGATATTAGAAACTCACGCCCATGCTGATCATTTATCTGCCGCAAGTTTTCTGCGTGATAAAATTGGCTGTAAAATTGGTATTGGTCAACACATCATTAAAGTACAAGATACCTTTAAAACAATTTTTAACTTAGAGACTGATTTTCTTCCTAATGGCAGCCAATTTGATCGTCTATTTAATAATAATGATCTCTTACAACTAGGTAATACCTCGATCCGCATTATGCACACACCGGGTCATACTCCAGCCGATTTAGCTTATATTGTGAATGAACAAGCCGCTTTTGTTGGCGATACTATGTTTATGCCCGATGTGGGTACCGCTAGATGTGATTTCCCAGGAGGTGATGCCAACACCTTATTCGATTCAATTCAAACCATATTCAGCTTGCCTGATACAACCGATATTTACGTATGTCATGACTACCCTACTGAAGGTCGAGACCACCAATTTAAAACCCAAGTAAGCCTGCAAAAACAATATAATATTCATGTTAATAATAAGGTATCAAAAGCAGACTTTGTTGCACTTCGTGAAAAACGAGATGCCACCTTACCTATGCCAAGGCTAATAATTCCGGCAATACAGGTAAACATTAGAGCAGGACAAATGCCAGCGGCAGAAGACAATGGCACTGTGTATTTAAAAATCCCCATTAATCTACTTTAAGCCTAAGAGTAATCAAGATGATACAAGCAATCATAGGTGCATTATTAATAGGTTTAGTGCTGAGCATGTTGGGTTCTGGTGGCTCAATTCTTACGGTTCCAGTGTTGCTATATCTCATTGGTATGCAGCCAGAATTAGCGATTGCCTCATCATTATGCATCGTTGGTGCAATCAGTGTAGTCAGTAGTATTGGGTTTATTAAACAAAAAAAGGTCTCTTGGCCTCATGTTTTTTTGTTTGGGTTACCTGGTATGGCAGGCACTTATATAGGTGCATGGGCAAGTACCTTTTTCAATAGTGACATACAACTCACGGTGTTTGTGGTTTTGATGCTCGTTGGCGCGGTAATGATGTGGCGTAATCAATCTGGCAGATGTAAAGCAGGCACCAAGCTGAATATCGTTAAAATCCTGACACAAGGATTGGCTGTGGGTGTCGTCACTGGCTTTGTGGGTGTCGGCGGTGGTTTTCTCATTGTGCCAGCACTGGTATTGCTTGGTGGTATTGAAATGTGGCTGGCCATTGGCACTAGCTTATTGATTATTTCGATGAACTCACTGATTGGTTTTGTTAAATATTACAGTTTGCTTTCAGACAAAGGGCTTCAATTTGATTGGTCGGTTATTGGCATCATGATTGCTGGCGGACTTGTAGGCAGCATGGCTGGTCAATGGGTAAGCCAGTATGTTCCTAAAGCCATTTTACAAAAAGTATTTGCGGTCTTTTTGGTGTTAATGGCGATATTTATTTTTATTAAATCTGTTATTTAATTCTTGAGGTAAACATGAAAACAGCTAGACAGTACATTAGTGATATCAAAGCGAATATCCTCGAAGTGACAACTCAAGAGTTACTCACTGCAATGCTTAACCCTGAAGCCGTTATTATTGATGTTCGTGAACATGAAGAGTTTATCACTGGCCATGTTGAAGGGGCGGTGAATTTTCCTCGCGGCGTATTAGAGATGAAAATACAAGAACACCCTTTGGTGAGTCATCACTGTGAAGCATCAATGGCATTAGAAGAGTTAGCAAACAAGGATATTTACCTTATTTGTCGTTCTGGTGGACGCTCCGCACTTGCTGCTGAATCATTGCAGAATATGGGCTTTAGCAGACCTCTTTCTGTAGCCGGTGGTATGATGCAATGGCAACAGGATGGTTTTCCGTTGGTGAGTTATAAGGCCTAAAGTAATACAACACGAACCGGGTTATGCTGGTTCGTGTTAGTTGGTGATATTAGTTAGTTATATTAGTTGGTGATATTAGTTACTTATATTAGTTACTTATATTAGTTGGTTATCTTGGTTATTCTCGAGTATTACAACTGATTAAGCGGTATTTTAAGGTAATAGTTACCGGTAGCTTCTGCTGGAGGCATATTGCCTGCACGAATATTAAATTGTATTACGGGCAATAATAAAGGCTGGATATCTGAATCAACATGGCGTTGCTGATGTAACTTAACAAACTCAGCAAGGGTTGCTTTACCACCAACCACACTGTTATAACGTTTTTGCGCTATAACGGATGTTTCTAACACCTCATCGGCGCGTTTTTCTGCAAGCTTATTATGTCCGACGAACACCCGAGTACAATTTGGCAATGCCAATATTCGCTGAATGGAATGGTATAAAGTGGTTGTGCTGCTATCTGGAAAGTCTACATTTACAGTACCCAACTCTGGGGTTGATAAGGTATCGCCGACAAACACGGCATCTTCAATAAGATAACTTACACAGGCAGGTGTATGCCCAGGTGTATACATGATATGAATATCTAAATGACCCAGTTTAATGAGTTCTTCATCGGTAAACAGTTGATCAAACTGTTCACCATTGCACTTAAAACTGTCATCTAAATTAAGTAATCGTTTAAAGGTATGCTGAATTTGGGTAATGTGTTCGCCAATTCCTGTCATCCCCCCACGTTGTTTCTTGATATAACACGCAGCTGACACATGATCACAATGAGCATGTGTTTCTAAAATCCATTCAATTTCAAATCCATTATTGTCAATATGATCTATGATGCTATCGGCAAAACCAGTGCTTATTGTGCCAGATGCTATATCAAAATCTAAAACTGGATCAATAACCGCACTTTGACAAGTCGCAAGATCGGTCACCACATAGGTAACTGTATGGCTAGCTGGATGATAAAAAGGATCAATCCGGATTTTACTCATGACAAATTAACTCCCAACAAAATACATAATGCATTTGTTAGATAACACTTCAGATAAAAATTAACCTACATTTGCAACATCATTTCGACAACGACGGTGAAGGCTTAATTGCGACAGCTTAATATTAAATTAAACCATTATCATAAACTGCGCATGACGTCGCAATAAGTAGCAAATAACGACACGATAATGAAATGTGTATGACTTAGGTTTGGTGTAGTAGGGCTTAACAACAGTTAAGCCCTACGTAACACTAGGATATTCTATTCATGCATTAATTCTATTGTTTCAGCTTTGTTGTAGTTGTCATCGATTGAGCTGGATTACTGATCACCTTTTGCAATGAAAATGCCCCGCGAATATCACCTAGAGCAAAGTTAACTGCTTTATCATTTGGGTAGGTTTTGTTTATCAATGCACTCACGTCAGGTTCAACATTGCTACCATGACAACCTAAGCATAATTCCTGAGTCGGTATTGCTTTCATATAACGAAAATGGGTTTCCCCATCATTGACAATATATTCACTCGCAATGATGGGTTTATCAGCAGCCTGTTGCCCTGAAGCGTTAATAACTTCAAATTTTTGTAATTGGGTTAACTCCCAAGCATCAGGCGTATTTTCTGAATTACGCATCCGTAAACTGGTGCGCTTCAGTGTCCATCCTTCTTTAGCGTTCTCAGCGGCAATGGCTGGCGCGACAGAGTGACACACCGACACGGCATTAATTAATCCACCTTGTTTAATTGCTGCTTTTAACTGGCCTTTTAATGCTTGGCTAAAGTCAGCAATACGTTGGTTAGCTTGTTGTTCAAGTGTTTGCTGCTCAGTGAGTGATTCAGCCTGCCCTATTGTCGAAATGCTCATAAACATGATTAGCCCAGTCATTTGGCCAGATTTTATCCATGAGTTAGTTTGTTTGTGTGTTAAGCGCATTATTCGTCATCCTTTGTTTCTAGTCGAGTTATCCCCATGAGTTTGAGGCCATATTTTTCATAAAGTGGTTCACTACTTCCGGTTTTCATTTTACGTAAAAAATATTTCTCAAAACCAATTTTAGCTAAATGTGCCCATTTACCTTTAGCAAACCATGACACATTCCTTGGGGCTATTTGTGGGATAGCCACGAATACCGCACCAGTGTCCCCCATGTCAGCAATACAAATCGCATTCCAAGTCCCTTTACTTTTAGGTGCAACATTTTCAACAATAATGCTATGCAGGTTATGGGCTATGGCGGTCATCATTGACTCGATCATATATCCTGTTTTAGGCATTCCCGTTGGTACTGGAGTCACTTCTGCAGGCGGAATTGCGACACAAACCCCTCCCGCAAAAATATTGTTAAATCTTGGTGATTGTTGATGCTCGTCTGTAATGACAAAACCTTTGCCATTGCATAAACCTTCTACATTGGCGACGGCATCAATACCGGCAAACGGTGGAATTAACATTGCGTGATTAAATGGCAGTGAGTGTGAAAGGTAAAGATCTCCTTTACGATCTAGTTCAGATATGTGCATGGTTCCTTGTTCAATATTGTCGACACTCGCGTTACATATCCATTTAATATCTCGCTGACGTAACTCAGATTCGAGCATTGATTTTGAATCACCGACACCGTCTAGTCCTAAATGGCCCACATAAGGCTCACTGGTGACAAAATGAATTGGCACTTTATTCCTGATACCTGCATCACGTAATACTTTGTCTAATATGAACACATATTCATAAGCTGGTCCAAAACAACTGGCACCTTGAAATGACCCCACTATCACTGGACCTGGTTTTGCTAATAGCTTATCTACATCGATTTTGCAGGTTAACGCATGTTCCAGTGAACATACTGATTGAGTAAAGTGTTCTGGCCCTGCTCCAGGTATGCTGTTAAACGCCAACTTAGGTCCTGTGGCAATGACTAAATAGTCATAGTCAATAATGTCATTATCAGCGGTAATCAGTTGGTTTTGTTCAGCATCAATTTGAGTGACAAAAGCACATTTAAAATCAATATCTTTTTTAGCCAAATATTTTGCTATTGGTATAGATATCGCTTCGGGTTCTCGCCAACCCACTGCAACCCAAGGATTAGACGGTACAAAGCGGAAGTTTTCACGCTCATTAACCATTAACACCTGATGATCTTTACCTAGGATATCTTTAATTTCATACGCAGCAGGCATACCACCAGTACCTGCGCCGAGCACAACAACCTTCGCCATTGAGTATTCTCCCCATTTTATGCTCTACTAACCAATATGGTCAGGAAACATATAACAAGATGAATACAAACCTTGTGCCAGATCACACAAATAATATAAATACAATATAATCAGCTAGTTAAAATACATTGATATTTATATGATGCACATGCTAGGTTATAAAGTGACAAATATGACATTGCTGTGACAATTATCGTGTTAGATTGTGCTAAAAATGTCATTTAGATATTAACGGCTAGATGCGTACTGCAAACGAGAGCAATAAATGAATAACACTACTGTTGTGCAATCCATGATCAACGCGATTGATAAACCAGCGATATTTATTTCACCTGATTATGTTATTCATGCTGTTAATCAAGCCTATATAGAAACCTACGACACCCAAGTTATTTTAGGTCAAAGTCGCTGTCATCAGATATCACATCATAGTGACGAACCTTGTGATAAACATGGCGAAGAGTGTCCGCTACAACAATGCCAAAGCACGCAAAGGGCTGCCAATGCGGTGCATATTCATAGCACCGCACAGGGTAAGTCATATTGCGATATTTTAATGAAACCCATTAAAGACAGCAGTGGAGAAATATTAGGGTTTCTGGAGATTTTAGATGCTATCGATTATGCGTCAACAGAATCTAAAAAAGGCACCATGGTGGGTCAGTCTGTGCCATTTAAACAAATGCTCAACAGAATTAACCGAGCATCTCAATCCAGCATTGCTGTGCTATTACAAGGTGAAACTGGTGCAGGTAAAGAATTAGTCGCCAAAGCAGTGCATCAGGCCAGTAGCCGAAATGATAAACCGTTTGTGGTCATTGAATGTACCGGACTCAGTGAAAACCTATTTGAAAGTGAATTATTTGGTTACGAAAAAGGTGCCTTTACCGGCGCAACAACCAGTAAAAAGGGTCTGATTGAGATAGCCCATGGTGGTACGGTATTTTTTGATGAAATTGGTGATGTTCCGTTGAACATGCAAGTAAAATTGCTTAGGTTACTCGAAACCCAATGTTATCGAGCCGTCGGCGGATTAAAACAAAAACGCTCTGACTTTAGATTAGTCAGTGCTAGTCATAAAAATTTATTGGATTTGGTTGAAAAAGGTGAATTTAGACGTGATCTATATTATCGCATTGCAGGATTTCCCATTTACTTACCCTCGTTACGTGAACGCCATGATGACATTCCAGGACTCGTTAAGCATTTTATAAAGTATTCTGAATACAAACATAAAAAGTTTTCGGTCAATGCTTTAACTTTACTGAGCCGCTATGCATTCCCTGGTAATATTCGGGAATTAAAAAATATTATTGAACAAGCGGCACTGATAGCCAACGAAGATACTATCCACAGCAATGATTTACCTGAAAGTGTACAACTAACAGTAACAAGTGATGTCGTTAACACCAATACAGACACAGAAATAGTGACTTTAGATGACATGGAGTGTGCATATCTTTCTCAAATATGCTCGCAATATCAGGGATCACCAGCTGAGTTAGCCATAACACTGAATATTAGTGTGCGTACTTTATATCGTAAATTACAGCGCTATGGCTTAAAGCTTACAACGCTGTAATAACAATATCTCCACCATCGTTATCATTAATGATGATGATGCATTATTGAGTGCTTTTTACAGCAACGTTTCATTGTAGCTGTTTCATTTGCCAATTCAGATTCAGACTCGCAGCAACGTTTATGTGTCCCCGAGTCAGATTGATTATGGCAGCCTTCCTCACCATGCGCATGATGTTCATGCTCATGTCCATGTTCATGTTCATGGTTACAACAACCACCATTGGCCTTCTTAGCAATATTATTGATTGATGGACGCCCCTGACTTGCCTCGGTAAATGGCTCACAGTCTGCTAAATTAGCACCTGCAAAATACTCTATTGCTGTGCGACCATTTTTTGCATGAAATACACTCAATTGTTGGCTTAATAATTTAGATAACAGTTGTTGACCAATGTTACGCACGATGACGCGATCCGCTCCATTTGCCAGTATCATGCTGACTAATTGTTGCTTACCCTCACATCCTTCAGTTAACGCTGGGTTCACAAAGCGCCCTTTTACTTGGCCTTGCTCATCGATAAATAGCATCTCATCGGCACGACTAAAGTGGTTGGCAATATGTTGATCTTTCATTGGTATGGCGGTAATCATAATTTCTCCTCATGTGCATTTTGCATTAACAACGCTTTACCATTGGTTAAGCAGTCCATTAATTTAAAACGCGCAAGCTTAAGTACATTAGCTAACGTTTGACGTGACACTCCCATTTGAATAGCCGCTTGTTGCTGTTGCATTTTTAACAAGTCAACTAAACGCAATGCTTCAAACTCATCGCTATCCATTGCAATGTTTTCAAGTTTGTCCATCGGAATACCATTGGGCTTGAAACAGCTTTTAGCTGGTCCCCCACAAATTGTTCGCTGAATTTTCGGTCTTGACATAATCAACTCATGTTTGTTGGCATATGCTATATATACACCTATAAGTGGCATATGCCAATTATAATTTGTATTTTGTGATCGATTGCACTCTTTATGTAAACATGATTTTTTTGTCCATAAATGGCTGTAAATATGGCTGATAAACAATCAATAATAACGAGTTATACTAATCTCAAAGCCCTTAGCATTTAATGCTTGGTAAGCATTTCCATTGGGTTGAATATTGAGGTGTGAGTAAATCACGGCGCATGGCCCATTTTTGTTGTATCCCTTGAGCGGCGAGAAACACCGTATCGCGTCCATATCGTTGGTTGATGCCGTCAAGCGTGTGCATCAAGGCATAATTGACTTTAGCGGTATTAAACAAATCAAATTGAAAGTTTTTCTCGCTGGCTAAATCAACCAAGCCCACACCAATTTTGTAATAGCGTACACCTTGGCGAAATAATCTAGGAGCGGCTTCTGTCATGGCTTTGGTGAGTTCAATGGTGCAATGAGTTGGACATGGAAAATGTACGATAACTTTATAACTCACAGGCCGTTCGTCATGGGGCGAATTACTGGCAAACAACAACATAGTTTTACAATGTGAGCCTTGTTGACGGGCTTTAGTTGCCGCAATGCCAACATGTTTACTCAATGCTTGTAATAGCGATTCAACATCGCAAATACGTTCACCCACGCTACGAGTGGAGAAAATTTGTTTCTTATCTGCCCTAGCCTCATCCCATTGTTTGCACACTTGGCCATTTAGCTCACGAACCGTGCGTTCGATTTCAATACTAAATTGTTTTCTCGCGAGACTCGGAGGCATGGAAGCGAGATCATGTGCGCTGCGAATGTTCATCAATTCAAGCTTTTTACTAATACGTCTGCCAATTCCCCATACCTCCTTTACGGCAAGTTGGCGTAAAATATCATTACGTTGCTGCGCCGTTTCGATAACGCACACACCTTTATACCCCGGTATTTTTTTAGCGGCGTGATTGGCAATTTTTGCTAAGGTTAACGTTTGCCCCATTCCCACACAAACCGCTAAACGGGCTTCTTTCCATACTGCGCGTCGGATTAACTGGCCTTGGGTATACAGACATTTGATAGCGGGATAACAATGTTTAAAAGAGAGGAAGCTTTCATCAATTGAATACACATGCTGCTCTGGCGCAAAACGGCCTATTATCGCCATCATTTTTGCTGATAAGTCGGCATAGAGCTCATAATTAGACGAACACACGATGACATTACGTTGAGCACATAATGCTTTAACTTGAAAATAGGGTAAAAACTTTTCAATACCGGCCTCTTTTGCTTGCCGGTTAGCCGCGACAATGCAGCCATCATTATTGCTCAGTACAATAATCGGTCTGCCGCGCCAATCAGGGCGAAAAACCTGTTCTGCACTACAATAAAATGCATTGGCATCGACTAAGGCAAACATTGTTATTTACCCTTTTTTGCTGATAAACAGTGGACTTTGACGATGACAACGAATTGAGCGGATCACCACACCTTCGATGCTAAAGTCATCATAGTCGCATATGGTTACGGGTAAATGTTGCTCATTAGATGACACCAACATTCGTCGTTGCATGTCGATAATTTTACACACAAACTCACCATTAAAATTAGCCACTATCACATCCCCGCTTTTTGCAGTTTCATGGCGATCAACAATCAATAAGTCACCATCGAATATTCCCACACCTTGCATCGACTCGCCTTCGGCTAAGCCGATAAAAGTGGAACTTGGGTGCTGAACTAACATCTCATCAAGACTGAGGCTTAATTGAAGGTACTCGGCTGCAGGTGACTCAAAACCGGTAATGCCGGCACTGGCTGCAATGGGAATGACGCGCATATGACAACCTCTAATATGAAATAGATATTGTATAAAAATATACTGTATAAATAAACAGTGTATATTAGCGTTAAATTTTGTCAGTGCAAGCTTATTTGATTTGAACCGAGACAAGCAGCAGTTATTTTCAATTGTTAGCGCCATTTTTATTGTCATCTACACGCGACCGCGCGCCATAACTCACTCATCTTCAATGCGGCAAAGCATCAATACATCAAAGTGATAGCTTCATTATTGATGAAATAATATGTCCAAGGTCAAAATATAATCAACGGGCTTGGTCTACACTGTTAACAGGAGCTAAAAACCAAGCTAACCTGTTTATAAAACAAACGAGTATACTTATTTCATATTGGCTCGGGGGTCTAGCATGACACTCGCAACATTCCATATCGACATGCACGATGATAATTGCTTACTGAACCTTGCTGGTGATTGGCAACTAGGCCAAGCACCACTAGGCGCAGATATTTGTGCTGAGCTGCCATCGAATTGCCATAGTGTCACCTTAATTACCACAGAATTATCCCATTGGGATTCAAGTCTCGCTATTGCTCTATTACAGTTATCTCGCTGGTGTGAACAACATAAACTATCACTAGACACTCAACAAACGCCTCAAGGGCTACAGCAATTACTGCAACTTGCTACCGATGTTGCTGTTTATCAACCAACTAATGAAGGTGCCATTGGCGGTCTGTGGCCGATGTTACGTCGTCAGCTTATTGTGCAAGGTTTGCAGGTACACGACGGATTAGTGTTTGTTGGCAATAGCACGCTTGCATTGGGAAACTGGTTAAAAGGTAAAGCCAGTACTCGCAGGAGTGATATTGTATTTTTCATCGAACAAGCTGGGCCTAAAGGCCTTGCTATTGTCACCTTAATTAGTCTGCTTGTAGGTATGATTTTGGCTTATTTAGGCTCGGTACAGCTGCGCCAATTGGGGGCTCAAGTGTATGTGGCTAACTTAGTGGCTATAGGGATGGTGCGGGAAATGGGCGCCCTTATGACAGGGGTTATTATGGCCGGCAGAACAGGGGCTGCTTATGCGGCACAATTAGGCACTATGCAGGTTAATGAAGAAATTGATGCATTGCGAGTAATGGGAATTTCGACCATGGAGTTTCTGGTTTTACCTCGATTGTTGGCATTGGTTTTCATCATGCCGTTAATGTGTATTTATTCTGATGTAATCGGCATGATTGGTGGTGCAATTGTTGCCAATGGAATGGGGGTTAGTTACACCCAATACATTTTGCAAACCCAAGTAGCCATTGATTGGGTAGACATTTCAGCCGGTTTAATAAAGAGTTTAATTTTTGGCTTTCTTATTGCGATTGCGGGTTGTCAGGCTGGGCTGCTTTGCGGTCGAGATTCTAATGCCGTTGGTTTAGCCACCACCAGCGCAGTGGTTAAGGCCATTGTCTTTCTCGTGGTTTCCGACGCTGCCCTCAATGTTTTATACGATAAATTAGGGATCTAATCATGGTTGATGATGCCTTTATCAGTGTACGTAATCTTACCGTCGGTTATGGCAGTACCGAGGTGCAAAAACAACTCAACTTCGACATTAACAAAAATGATATTTTTTTTGTTATTGGTGGCAGTGGTTGTGGCAAAACAACCTTGCTGAAATCGATGGTGGGATTACTTACACCACTAAAGGGTGAAGTACTCTATCAAGGCAAAAACTTTTATGAGGCAGATGAACCCGCGCAGGTAGCAATGCTTAAAGATTGGGGCATTACCTTCCAAACAGGTGCGCTATTTTCGAGTATGTCACTTGGCGAAAATGTGGCTTTACCCTTGCAGCTCTATACCGACCTTTCTGAGCGACAAATAGCCGAAGCCGTTGCCTATAAGCTGGCATTAGTCGGCTTAGCTGGCTTCGAGAAGTTTTACCCTGCCGAGTTAAGTGGCGGTATGCACAAACGCGCAGGATTAGCGCGCGCACTCGCATTAGACCCTCAACTGTTATTTTTTGATGAACCCTCTGCAGGTTTAGACCCTATTAGTTCAATGCGTTTAGATCAATTGATCGTGCAAATATGCCAAGCGCTAGACTCTACCGTGATCATTGTGTCCCACGAGTTACCCAGTATATTGTCGATCGGCACCCGCTGTGTGTTTCTGGATAATCAAACCAATACGATGCTCGATTGTGGTGACCCTCGAGAATTAAAGATACACAGTAATCAGCCTAGGGTTCGTCAATTTCTCAATCGCACCGAAAAATCGGAGATATCATGAGTAAAAGCCAACGACTTCCGCTTGCGATTGGTGCCTTTATTTTTGGCGCCATTATCTTAGTGTTTATTGCTCTGCTGTTCTTTTCTGGTGGGCGGTTATTTGCCGAAAAAGCGCCTGTAATCATGTATTTCAATAACTCAGTGCAAGGACTTCAGGTAGGTGCACCCGTTAAGTTAAAAGGCGTGATAATAGGTGAGATTAGTGATATTAGTATTAATTTCCCCAACGACAGTAGCTTAGGTGTCACAGCTGCTGTTCATGCTGATTTACTATTAAAACGCATCAACCTTAAAGGCACACAAGTTGGGGAAGAGTTTTTCTCTCACGCTATTGGAAACGGTTTACGTGCTCAGTTGAATTATCTTAGTTTATTAACCGGGCAACTCTATGTTGAACTGGATTTTTACCCTGGTAGCACGCCTATATTTCATGGCAAAAAAGACTCATTACTAGAGTTACCTACCATAGCCAATGATTTCGAATCATTGTCAAAAGATCTACAATCATTAAACTTAAAAAGTTTAGTGACCAATGTCAATAACTTGGCTATGCAACTCAGTGAGATTGCCGCCAGTGGCAAAATACAGCAAGCACTGGATGACTTCGACAGTGCCGCAAATGCTGTAAAAAAAACCGCTGTTAACATTGATAGCACTCAAGCTAAATTTGGTATAAAGACTGAAGTAGTATTGGCTAAACTCGATAGTTTACTGACACAGTTCAGTCTGGATGAACCTAAATTAGTAGAGTCACTCAACCAAAGTTTAATGGCATTACGCGATACCTTAACAAGCATTGAGCAACTTGCCACCCGAACTGGATATTCACTAGACCAAAACTCACCATTGTTAATTGAGTTAACCAACACATTAGAAGAGATCAGTCGCACAGCTCGATCGTTACGCAGTTTAAGTGAGACCTTAGATGAACAACCTGAGGCCATCATCCGAGGTAAAAAAACCATACCGTCAGGAGAATAATGTTATGGGGAAATATGGGATGAAATTAATTTCTTGGAGCGTTTGTCTATTGGTACTTAGCCAGCTCTGCAGTTGTCAAAGCTCACCGCCAAAACAGTACTTTGTGCTAACCGCACAGCCTTCAGTGATAGAAGCAGGAAGTACATCACTCAAACACGACATTGGTATCGGCCCTATCGACGTCCCTGAGTACTTAAATTTCACTCAAATGGTCTATCAGCTTGAAGATGGCAGCCTGCAAAGAATAGGCAATAGCTATTGGGCCGAACCATTAGATCAAGGTATCAGCCGTATCATGAGTATGAATCTCAGCCAAAGCGATCATAGTCGTAAACTGGTGTTATTTCCATGGCCAGTAGAAAATACTCCTCAGTACAGCGTAACAATAAAGATCATGACCTTAAATCGCGATAACAACAACGCTAGACTGAATGCCAATTGGGAACTTATTGATAACCATGTAAACCGTCATATAACCCAGCAAAATTTCACCGCTATCACCAACGCAGGTACAACTGCAGCTGAAATGGTCACAGCCTACAGTGATTTATTGGCTCAATTATCTCAACAAATTGATAACGCGCTACAACAACTAACTGATTAACTGACTTAGTACCCGCTTTGATTTGTCTATAGGCTAAACATAACTAGGGGTTTAGAGGTGATGGGTATCTCAATAGCAATGTTCGATCAGGCAACTTGGATGTGCAATACCGCTCGCTTTATACAGCTTATTTATCGATACCCTGACATAGCCCTTTAAAGCGCTCGATTGACATTCATATCACTGGTGCAAAATTTGCTAACAATTCAAATGTTGACTATTTCTGTCACTCTTTCAATATAACAGAGTAAATAATTCTATAACTAAGCAAATAATTCTGTTCATACATTAGCTAAGGAACACGATAACAATGAAAAAATCCTTAATTGCGATTGGATTAACAACAGCACTATTAAGTGGTTGTGGCGTATCTGATACAAATAACACTCAGGCTGCGGCCGTGACCTCACCTGCTCCCGCTAAAGCAGAATTAGGTACTTTTGGTATTGATTTAACAGCACGCAATGAAGCCGTTAAACCAGGTGATGACTTCTTTATGTACGCAAGTGGTACTTGGTATGACAACTTTGTCATGCCTGCTGACAAAACCCGCTATGGTGCTTTTAATGCATTAGCAGAGCGCAGTGAAACACAAGTCAAAGCGATTATTGACGATATTGCCAGTCGCACAGATTTAAACGCCGAAGAACAACTCATTGCAGATTTTTACCATGCCTACATGGATACTGAGACCATTAATAAGTTAGGTATTACGCCTATTAAAGGCACCTTAGATCAAATTGCTGCAATTAATTCAACCAAAGACTTAACCAAGGTATTTGGTGAAGCATGGCTTACCGGAGCATCATCTCCTATTAACGGTGGCATGTGGTTTAATCGTTTAGACCCTAACCAATATGAAATGACTATTGGTGCGGGTGGTTTAGGTTTACCTGACCGGTCATATTATTTAGAAGACACAGAGCGTTTTATTAAAATCCGTAAAGCTTATGTCGAACACATCGCTAACATGCTTGCCTTTGCAGGTATAAAAGACGGTGAAAAACGTGCCGAAGCAATTCTTGCTCTTGAAACTAAAATTGCACAAGCACAATGGCCAAGAGAAAAACGTCGTGACCGTGATTTAACCTTAAACCAAATTAAACGTGAAGATCTTGCTAAACAATATCCAGGATTTGACTGGGATTTATATTTTGCACAAACAGGTTACCAAGTACCGCAGTTGAATATTTCGCAGCCAGAACCTGTTAAAGCAATGATAGGCTTAATTAATCAACAACCTCTCAATGTATGGCAAGACTATCTGACCTTCCACACCATCACCAACAACGCAGATCTACTGTCAGAAGACATTTTTAATAGTAACTTTGCATTTTATGGCAAGATATTAACGGGACAAGAGCAACCTCGCCCACGTTGGAAACGTGCCGTTGAAGAAATGTCGGGAACTCAATCATTAGGTTTTGCAATTGGTAAAGTATATGTGTCGCGTTATTTCCCCGAGTCATCTAAACAAAAAATGGCCGAGTTAGTTAAAAATCTGCGTACGGCATTAGGTCAACGTATTGATGGTATAGATTGGATGGGTGCTGAAACTAAAGTGAATGCTCATGCTAAATTAGCTGCATTTACACCTAAAATTGGCTATCCCGATGTATGGCAACAATTTGATGGTTTAACCCTAACTAAAAATGACTTAGTAGGTGACATTAAACAGTTACGCCAATACTTCCAAGCCGACAGTGTTGCCAAAGAACTGGAAAAAACCGACCGTAACCGTTGGGGGATGACACCGCAAACGGTAAATGCATATTACAACAGCTCATTTAATGAGATTGTTTTCCCTGCGGCGATTTTACAACCACCATTTTTTGATCCAAACGCAGACGCCGCCGTTAACTATGGCAGTATTGGTGCGGTAATTGGTCACGAAATGGGTCATGGTTTTGATGATCAAGGCTCTAAGTCAGACGCCAACGGAATTCAACGTAACTGGTGGACCGACGAAGACCGCGCGGCTTT
Source organism: Shewanella sp. MEBiC00475 (assembly GCF_005234075.1). Lineage (NCBI taxonomy): Bacteria > Pseudomonadati > Pseudomonadota > Gammaproteobacteria > Alteromonadales > Shewanellaceae > Shewanella > Shewanella sp. MEBiC00475. The sequence continues at coordinate 4,483,949 of NZ_CP039928.1, read as the reverse complement.
TGATGCCAAGACCAATAGGCTTGCAGAACAATACAGTCAATATGAGCCAATCCCGAATAACTTTGTCAACGGACGCAACAGCCTAGGTGAAAATATCGGTGATGTAGGTGGTATATCAATGGCATATCATGCCTACAAATTAAGTTTAAACGGTAAAGAAGCGCCGGTTATTGATGGCCTAACAGGTGATCAACGATTCTTTTTAGCATGGGCTCAAGTGTGGAAAGAAAAACGCACCGAGCAAAGTATGTTAAGTCAGTTACGTTCCGATCCTCATGCACCTGGACGTTATCGCACCCTCGCCCCACGTAATCACGATGCGTGGTATAAAGCCTTTGATGTTAAACCCGGTGATAAGTTGTATTTGCCTGAAGATCAACGCGTACACATTTGGTAGAACATATTAAATAATATTAAGTAGCTAATATAGATTGATTCAATTAATTTGTTAAATGTCATTGGCTAATTTGTCGCGGTGTAAGCATTAATTAAGATAATAAAACAAAATGCCAGTCAGTTACCTGATTGGCATTTTTTGTTTCACACTAAAACAATCAGTAATGTCATGCTAAGGGATTAACGATCATGACTAGATACGAATAAAATATGGAATTGCAATTAAGATGACACCTATGATCAATAAACTGGTGACACTGGCAACAAAATAGGGAAATATAATTAACGCCATTCCAATACACAAAGGGACAATTGCACGTTGCCGTTTACCAAACACAAAATAACCCATGCCAATAGCACCAAATAATACACTCCACATAATCATAGCTGCATCCATCTATGTCCCTCTTTACCTGTCATCTGATTATTAGATCATTGTCAACTTTGGAACTTGTTCAGTCAATCATCTAAGCATAAAAACTCGACACATCAACAGATGTCACAAGCATAACAATATAGGATAACTCGACTTAAAATCTGTACAAATAATCGACTAACCACTTAAAATAAAACCAAAAATAACTGTAGCTATAATTATTACAGGTAAAATCTTTTATTTTAAACAAGATATTGCCTCGTTATTGGCAATACAGATATAAAGAATATTAACAGCATGTTACAGGTAATCTCTCGATTAACATCTCATCTAACACACTTAGATATGTGATCTAAATCAACATATTTCTTGATAGTTACAGCACTAATCATTAGTATTGTTATTAATTGAGCGTTCAATTAACAACTCTTAAGACTGATAACAGGACCCCTTTATGTCAAGACCTATAATGAAAAACGTCAGACAACAACAGCTGATAGATGCCACGTTAATGTCTGTCGAACGTCATGGGTTACAGAACACCACAATTAATACCATTAGTGGATTAGCTGGAATGTCATCAGGAATTATTAGCCACTATTTTGGTGGTAAACAAGGGTTAATTGAAGCCACGCAGAAATTCTTATTAGAAGAATTGAAGCAAGCATTACTGACGAGAACGTCAGGCAAAACATTAACCCCATTTGAACGGCTTTCAATGATTGTGGAAGCAAACTTTACTGAATTACAACGCTCAACTGCCGCAACAAAAACATGGTTAAGCTTCTGGTCTCAAGCGATGCACGATCCTGGATTAGCAAGACTACAAAATATTAATAGTCAGCGGTTATACAGCAACCTGCTTTTTTCATTTAAACAATTATTACCCAAAATCGACGCTATCAATGCCGCTAAACAAACGGCAGCAATGATTGATGGTTTTTGGTTACGCAGTGCGCTGAGTACCAACCCTAATGAAGATTTTAAACAAGCCCAAATTTTATCTAAAGCCTTTATCAAGGCTGTGATCGTGCAAAACGGAGTTCATTAATGTCGTCAAAAGTTATTTATCAAAATTATGTTCATGGCAAATACCTAGCAAATGGTACTGGTGAGACATTTGAAGTGATCAACCCTGCTACTGGAAATGTGAGTTATTTAGTTGAAGTAGCAACTGAATCGGTACAGCAAGCTGCAATTGAAAGTGCTAAAACAGGATTTGCTATTTGGTCTGCAATGATGCCGATAGAACGTAGCCGTATTTTACTTAAAGCCGTTGCCCTACTTCGTGAACAAAATGATGACCTTGCTGCAGGTGAAGTCTTAGATACTGGTAAACCATGGCAAGAAGCCTCGGTTGTCGATATTGTTACTGGCGCCGACTCTATTGAGTTTTTTGCTGGACTAGCACCAAGTATTGAAGGTAATCAACAGCCTGTAGGCGCGGACTTTTATTATACTCGCCGCGAACCATTAGGTATTTGTGCTGGTATTGGCGCATGGAACTACCCGTTACAAATTGCTTGTTGGAAAGCAGCCCCTGCACTTGCTTGCGGCAACGTAATGATTTTTAAACCTTCAGAAGAAACACCTCGTGGCGCAATGCGTTTAGCTGAAATATTCACTCAGGCCGGTGTACCAGATGGCGTGTTTAACGTAGTTCAAGGTGACGGTAGAGTTGGCGCATGGTTAACCACCAATGAAGATATCGCTAAAGTGTCATTTACTGGCGAAGTCGGTACAGGTAAAAAAGTGATGGCCGCTGCTGCAGGTTCACTTAAAGAAGTGACTATGGAGTTGGGCGGAAAATCGCCATTGATTATCTTTAACGATGCCGACGTAGAAAATGCAGTGTCAGCAGCAATGTTAGCTAATTTCTATACTCAAGGTGAAGTGTGTACCAACGGTACTCGCGTGTTTGTACAACAAGATATTTATCCACGGTTTATCCAACGCTTAAAAGAACGTACTGAGCAAAACATAGTTTGTGGCGATCCAATGCACCCTGACACCAATTTTGGTGCATTAATTTCACGTGACCATCAACAAAAAGTACTCGACTATATTGAAATCGGTAAAAAAGAAGGTGCCACCTTATTAACAGGCGGGACAGCATTAACACCTGACAATGCACCGAATGGTTTCTTTGTTGCTCCTACGGTATTTACCGATTGCACTGATGAGATGACGATTTCGAAAGAAGAAATATTTGGCCCAGTGATGTCTGTCTTTACCTTTACAGATGAAGATGAAGTTATTGAACGTGCCAATAGTACTCACCTAGGTTTAGCGGCGGGTGTATTTACTCAAGACATTACCCGCGCACATCGAGTTATTCATCAAATGCAAGCGGGTATTTGCTGGATAAATGCTTATGGTGCCTCTCCTGCAGAAATGCCGGTTGGTGGTTACAAGATGTCTGGTATTGGTCGTGAAAATGGCTCAGAAACATTAAAAGCATACACGCAAATCAAAGCGGTTTACGTTGGCATGCAGTCACTTGAAAGCCCATTTTAGGAGTGACCCAATTAATGTCTAAGCAAATGTCTCATGAATACGATTATATTATTGTTGGTGCCGGTAGCGCAGGTTGTGTATTAGCCAACCGCTTAACGGAAAACCCAGATAATAAAGTATTAATACTTGAAACGGGTGGAAGCGACAAGAGCATTTTTATTCAAATGCCTACCGCACTATCAATTCCAATGAATACTAAAAAGTATGCTTGGCAGTTTGAAACGCAGGCCGAACCACATTTAGATAATCGTCGTATGCATTGCCCTCGCGGTAAGGTATTAGGCGGCTCATCATCAATTAATGGCATGGTTTACGTGCGTGGTCATGCTCGCGATTTTGACGAATGGCAACAACAAGGCGCAAAAAATTGGGATTACGCTAATTGTCTTCCTTATTTTAAAAAAGCAGAAACCTGGTATCTGGGCGGTAATGAGTATCGAGGCGACCAAGGACCATTAGCGGTAAATAACGGCAATGAAATGAAAAACCCGTTGTATCAAGCTTTTGTTGATGCTGGTGTCGATGCCGGCTATTTAGCCACTGATGATTACAATGCCAGTCAGCAAGAAGGCTTTGGCCCAATGCACATGACAGTTAAAAATGGCGTGCGTTGGTCCACAGCTAATGCCTATCTTCGCCCAGCCATGAAACGTCCTAATCTAACGGTAGTAACCCACGCTTTAGTGCACAAGGTTATCATGCAGGGTAAAACGGCTGTCGGCGTGCGTTACGAACGCAAAGGTGAGTTAATTGATATTAACTGCAATAAAGAAGTGATTTTATCAGCAGGTTCAATTGGTTCACCACATATTCTACAGCTGTCGGGTATAGGTGAAGCAACAACGTTGGCAACCGCAGGTATTGAGCAAGTACATCAATTACCCGGTGTCGGTCAGAATCTGCAAGACCATTTAGAGTTTTATTTCCAATTTAAATGCTTAAAGCCGATTTCGCTGAATGGTAAAATTGATCCATTAAACAAATTGTTTATTGGCGCTCGCTGGATTTTAAATAAATCAGGTTTGGGCGCAACTAACCATTTTGAATCGTGTGGATTTATCCGTTCAAAGGCCGGTTTAGAGTGGCCTGATCTGCAGTATCACTTTCTACCTGCCGCTATGCGTTACGACGGTAAAGAAGCATTTGCTGGCCATGGTTTCCAAGTTCATATTGGCCACAATAAACCTAAAAGCCGTGGCGCCATAACTGTCGTATCAAATGATCCTAAGATAGCGCCTCAAATTCAGTTCAATTATTTATCGCACCAAGATGATATTGAAGGTTTTAGAGCTTGTGTTCGTCTCACCCGTGAAATTATTAATCAATCGGGTTTAGATGACTATCGTGGTGAAGAAATTCAACCTGGCCTAGCAATACAAACTGATGAAGAAATTGACCGCTTTGTCAGAAGCACAGTAGAAAGTGCTTACCATCCTTCTTGCTCTTGCAAAATGGGCGAAGATGAAATGGCTGTAGTTGATTCTGAAACCAAGGTTCACGGTATTAATGGATTACGAGTGGTTGACTCGTCTATTTTCCCGACTATTCCTAATGGTAATTTGAATTCACCTACCATTATGGTCGCCGAACGCGCTGCCGATATTATTCTGGGTAACAAAACACTAGAACCCAATATGGCAAAAGTGACTATTGCCGAGCAATGGCAAACAACACAACGATTGCAAACACCCAAAAGACAAGTTGATTAATAGGTATTAGTCGATGTGCATCAACACACATCGGCAATAGGTTGATGACCAACCTTCATTCAGTAAATGGCCAATATAGCCAAGTTCAATCTATCAGGGTTTAACTATCGTCAACACGATACTTAAGGCCTGAGGGCGTACTGCCTTTAAAAATTGTTCTATGGCATTAAATAACATAAAACAAGGAATTAACATTATGTTTTCACACACTATTAGTTCAGGAGTTCAATAATGGCTACCTGGTTATCAATCGGCATTTTATTTACATTTGTCGCTATCGCATTTGTTATTTATCGTTGGGGTAACATGCAATGTATTGGTGTCACACCCGTGCATAGATTTACTTTTATTGCCATTTTGTTCACTTCTGGACTTGATGTTGGCTTAATCATGTTTCCATTAACAGAGTTCGCTGGATATGCCGATTTGGTAGCAAGTCCAGAATATGGATTTAGTAATCCATTGGCTATTGAATTTGGTTTTTGGGCCTGCTTAATTTGGGCTTTTTACTTTTTAACCTGCTTCTACTTTTGTGTCATTGAACCAAGAGTTAAGTATTTTGAAATTCCATTAATTAAGTTTATTAATAACGTGGTTATTATTGGTACTTGTGCCTTTACCGCTTATTTATTACTCACTAATTTACCTTGGTATTTACCAGAATTAGGTGATGGCGAATCCGTTGTTAGCAGTTTCTATTTAATTGTATTTTTGGTGATTGCCGCAGCCGTGTATTCAAGTACCAGTATTCGATATGTTCGCTACCTTAGCTTAGGCAGTACGTGGTTGTTCCTAGGATTAATCGCCATTATGTGGTCAGGCGCATTTTTATCCGATAACTCTAGTGTTGGTGAGTTTTTTACAACCTTTGCATTAATTGGTGACTACTTCGAAAATATTAATAACTTTGTGTTACCTATTAATGATTACCATGAGTTTTACTTATTTTGGTGGTTTGCATGGAGCATTATGATAGGCCAATTTACCGCACGTTTTGTGGGTGGTATGAAAACCTATCAAGTACTAATTGCTATGATGGTGTTCCCTTCAATTCCAATCGCTATTTGGTTCACGGTTCTGTACTACTACAGCTTAAACGGCATTGATACCACAGGCTTCTATAACCTTGCCATGGTGATTGTTGGTATTACATTTGTAATTAACTCGCTGGACTCACTAGTGCGTTTATACACAGATAATTTAGATATAACCGTAAAACGTTTCGGCAAAACTAAATACATCATAGGTAATATTGTTTTATTGAGTGCATTAACGATGCTCTTTAAACTAGATTTCTTACAAATTCAGTGGGTTGGCGCATTAGCTATCGCCCTAATAATAAGTTGTTTCGTTTACATATTAAAATCGCATTTCCATACTGTGAGCGACATAGAGCGTTCACCAAAAGAAAATAAAATCGATTTTACTAAAATCGAATTAGCAGACTAAAAAACAATAATGACTCAAGGAATAATGATGAATACCACAATAAAAAAATTAGCATTACTCAGCTTATTTGCTTTACCGACGACAGTAATGGCAGGTGAATTAAGCACCACGATTAATGCCACTTCTGACTATACCTTTAATGGGGTTAGCCAAACGGATAATGATCCTGCATTACAAGCCAGCCTTGACTATGCTGTTGATAATGGTTGGTATGTAGGTGCTTGGGCATCTAATGTTGATTTTGGTAGTGCTGATGATACTTGGTTAGAACTTGATTTTTACGCAGGTAAATATATTGAGCTAACAGACAGAGTTTCTGTCGATGTGGGTATCGCGTATTATACTTATCATGGTGATGATGCCTCAGATGACTATTACTACCCTGAGATATACTCCAAGTTTGGTTATGCTTCTTCGCTTGGTCAAAGTGAATTAAATTTTTGGTATTCATGGGACTACTTTGGTCTTGATGCTGACCATTACATCATGATGGTTGCTCACACTTTTGCTATTGCTGAAGGTCACGATATTCGTGTTAGCTTTGACCGTTCAACATCAGAAGATAAAAACAAGTGGAACTGGGACGGCGATAAGTCTTACAACCATTACCGTGCTGAATATATGACGAGCTGGGAAGGTTTTGACTTTAACCTAGCCGTTGAAGATACCAGCATGGACTTAGATACTAGTGATACTCGAGCAGTATTATCTGTGTCGCGAACGTTCAGTTTGTAAGCTACAATTGTCGATAAAATCACTAAACAGAATAATGTTATCAACATTATTCTGTTTTTTTTATATTCGACATGAGTCAGAAGCTGATTTCTGTTATGGTGCGTGATGAATTATGAGGGGATTATGGAAAAATACGAGCAACTATTAATATCATTGCGTCGGGTCATTAGAGCCATTGATATACACTCGCGCCAATTAAATAAATTATCAGGTCTTACTGGACCGCAATTAATGGTTATACAGAAAATTGATCAACTTGACGCGCCACTGGCTAAACAAATAGCGCAAGAGATTAATTTAAGTGCGGCGACTGTAACGACCATTATTGATCGACTCGAAAATCGCAATATGGTGATTAGAACTCGCAGTGAAACCGACAAGCGTAAAGTTCACCTATCATTAAGTGACGCTGGTAAAACATTATTAAATAGCGCACCTAAACCACTACAAGAGCATTTTATTATGCGTTATCAAAATCTTGAAGAGTGGGAGCAAAGTCAACTATTGTCTGCCGTTGAACGGATTGCCACTATGATGGATGCCGATGAAATTGATGCTGCACCGGTTTTACTAGTAGGTCAAATCCAAGTTGAAGATCAATCTCAATAACTCCCCTTCTATATTCATAACGTGATGAGTAAAATTTATCCTACTCTCACGTTATGTTTTATTCTCAATCAAGCCTGTCTTCACTCAACTGTTATTATGAGTTCAGTTCAACGACCTATCTGCACTCTTTCAGTCCTATAAAGCTCAAAAATTCAATGACGTATAATATTCTACTTAATACCGGATAACTCTTAATAATAAAAAGTGATATGCCTTATGTACTATATGAGTGGTAAAGGTTAAATCTTAATCTAATTCACAAATTACTGACGTAAAAAAGCCTCAACTAATGTTGAGGCTTTTTTATACCATTCTTCATTACAAAGAGTTACGTATGTAATTTCTTACGATAAATAATGGTACCCGAGGCCGGACTTGAACCGGCACGCTTATTCAGCGAGGGATTTTAAATCCCTTGTGTCTACCGATTCCACCACTCGGGCAAAGTGTTGTTTTAACCGTTACTAAATGTAACCATCAAAAGCAATTTTGTGGAGGCGCGACCCGGAGTCGAACCGAGATCGACGGATTTGCAATCCGTAGCATAGCCATTCTGCCATCGCGCCATGCTTTAACCAAATTCTAGTCTATCGGATAAGATAAGAAATTGGAGCGACATATCGGGTTCGAACCGATGACCTATACCTTGGCAAGGTATCGCTCTACCAACTGAGCTAATGTCGCGTTTTCAATCGTTTTAATGCTTTATTAAATCTGCAGAAAAGTGATTCCCTTGACTGCGGAATGGCATTTTACCGATTTAGCCCCGATAGTCAATCAATAAAGGCCGGATTTTAACAACAAAATAGCTGTTTGGTGCATAAATAAACACTAGGATGCATTTTTAACAATTTGTGATTAAATGTATTCGACAAACTACGCGGAAAAATTAAATGATGCTTAAAAAAATTAAATGATGCTTAAATGAATAGCTAAACTTATGTCATTAACCAATAAAAAAGCATCTCAAAAGAGATGCCTTTTATATGCCTCAACAATAAGTAGATTAACTATTAGGCAAAGATAATGTAGTTAACCCAAGCATTTTTTGCATAACGCCTACGACCTGACAGCTATAACCAAATTCATTGTCATACCATACATATAAAATGGCGCGTTTACCGTCGGCAATAGTTGCCTGTGAATCAACTACTCCAGCATAACGCGAACCAACTAGGTCACTAGATACAATTTCTGTTGACTCCGTAAAGTCGATTTGATTTTGTAATCCGGACTGTAATGCCACGTCTTTTAAGTATTCATTTAGCTCATCACGATTCGTTTCAGCTTGTAAATTAACACTAATGATTGCCATAGAAACGTTAGGTGTAGGAACGCGAATAGCGTTGCCAGTTAACTTACCGGCTAATACCGGTAATGCCTTAGCAACAGCTTTAGCGGCACCTGTTTCGGTAATGACCATATTTAATGGTGCGCTGCGACCACGACGATCAGCACTGTGATAGTTATCAATTAGGTTTTGATCATTGGTATAGGAATGAATGGTTTCAACGTGACCATTCTCAATACCATATTTGTCGTTAACCGCTTTCAATACTGGAGTAATTGCGTTAGTAGTACAACTCGCCGCAGATACGATAGTATCTTCATCCAGAATATCGTTTTCGTTAACACCGTATACGATATTTTTAATAGCACCTTTCGCAGGTGCTGTTAACAATACTTTTGAAGCTCCAGGGCTTTTAAGATGTAAACCTAAACCTGCTTCATCTTTCCAAATACCAGTATTGTCAACAATTAACGCATCATTAATATCATACTGAGTGTAATCTACTTCATCTGGTGAATTTGAATAAATGATTTGGATATAAGTACCATTGGCAATAATGGCATTGTTTTCTTCATCAACTTCAACAGAACCATTAAAGGGACCATGTACTGAATCACGACGCAATAAACTGGCGCGTTTTTCTAAATCGCCTTTTTTACCACCGCGTAATACAATGGCACGTAAACGTAATTTGTTGCTTTTACCAGTACGTTCAATTAACAAGCGCGCTAATAAGCGACCGATACGACCAAAGCCATAAAGAACAACGTCACGGGCTGGAGTATCATCGCCATGATTAATTGCTTCAGACAATTCCTTGGCCATATAAGCTTCAATACCGCTTGCGTCTTTATTGTCACGCCAGTAGTTAATCGCTAATTTACCAATATCTACTTTACAATGTTTAATGGCCAATTTACTTAGTGCCACAACAAATGGGAAACTTTCACGAAGACGTAATTTTTCACCAACATGTCGACGAACTAAACGGTGCGACTTAATGATTTCGATGGTTGATGCGTTAAGCAGTGGTTTACCATACACCACGACTTCTATACCTTGATTACGATACAATTTGCCAAGCAATGGTTGCATTGCTTCAGCCATTTCGAAACGTTCTTGCCAGCTTTGTAAATGTTTATCTGCGCTCATGTAGGGATCCTTTATCTCACTTTTCTATTTTTTTCAGAAAGGTTGAGTAACAAAAAAGAAAAGACCAATAATTTAGTATATTGTATAGGGATGTCCCCTGCTTGGTCGCCGACATTGTAATAAAATATTAGCATTTTCGCCAGTAACTAATTTTCGGTAAATGTGTAATTTTATTAGACAATTTACCTATTGGAGTCGAATTTGAGCCGTAATTTTGTATTAATTACATCATTTACCATTTTTGTAGCAATATTTGGCCTTTTTGGCTGCGATAATGACCGTAATAGCGACATCATTTGTAAAAATAATCCTGAACTTTGTGCCGATTTACACAAAGATAGTTGGTGTAGGTTCGAAAAAGGCAATTTGATTCGACATCGTTACCAATTAAAGAAGGTAGATAAGCCAACAGGCAAGCAACTTTATAAACAGCTTGTTTATCTTGAAACATATAGCGATTGCATTCGACTTGCCGCTGGGGTTCAACATAAAGTGAATACTTATCGAACTCTTGATCGCGAACGTGCATTTGCTGTGAGTACACAGACACTTGCGGAGCTACAAGAGTCTACTAAAACTAACAATGAAGTGCATTTAGCCTTCTATCGTTGGATACGTTTCAATGACCAAGCCGGATTAGCGATTGTAGAAGATACCTATAAACAAGGTATGCTCATCGATAATGAAATCATCACTCAGTTAGCAGCTTATTATGTGCGTGTATCACCCCAAGATTCCAAAAAACTTTATTTACATTTGCTAGCGACAACAGAGCCAGAAAAAATCGATCCTGATTGGTTTTTGGCTTTAGCTTCTATATATCGGCAGCAACAAAATGAAGAAAAAGAATACTTGTTAACAAGGGCTAATTTACTGATCAGTGAGAATCAAGTTAATGAAAATAAATTATTGGCTCTCATTAAAGGGGATCGGGCACTTGCATTAATTCTAGACGGCCAAGCAGTTGAACTAGTCTCGGCAGTCATGAGTAAACAATTTGCTAATAGTGAAAGTGAAACATTATTAAAATAAATGACAACCTGACATTTTAGTTAGTTCTTGTAGTTTGATTAACTTTATTGAACTTACAAAACCGTGCTTAATTATCTAAAAAATAGGCTAAATGTAAAAATATTCCAAAATTATCAGCCTAATTTGGCATGTTAGGGTGATTTAACTTGATTATTATCGCCAATTTGGTAATTTTACAACTAGGCGAACTACATGCCACCAAATTATTTTTTAACTTGAGGGATATGAGATGACTATCCGTGTTGCAATTAACGGCTATGGCCGTATCGGTAGAAATATTTTACGTGCACTTTATGAAAGCGATAAAGATCTTCCAATCGAAATCGTAGCAGTAAACGACTTAGGTGATGCGGCAATTAATGCCCATTTAACCAAGTATGATACTGTTCACGGTCGTTTCAACGCTAAAGTTGATCACGATGATGAAGCTATCTATGTAAATGGTGACAAAATATTAACGTTCCAAGAACGTGACCCATCAAAATTACCATGGGCTGAACTAAAAGTTGATGTTGTTTTTGAATGTACTGGTCTATTCACTTCTAAGGAAGCGGTAAAGCCACATCTTTCTGCTGGCGCTAAGAAAGTTATTATTTCTGCACCAGGCAAGAATGTTGATGCTACGATCGTTTTTGGTGTAAATGATAATGTATTAACTTCAGACATGACCGTAATTTCAGCAGCATCGTGTACGACTAACTGCTTAGCTCCTATTGCTAAGCCGTTGAATGATGAACTTGGTATCGAGTCAGGTTTAATGACTACAATTCATTCTTACACAAATGATCAACGTTTATCTGACGTATATCATACAGATGTACGTCGTGCTCGCGCAGCAGCAATGTCAATGATCCCAACCAAGACGGGTGCAGCTGCTGCAGTAGGCTTGGTGGTTCCTGAGCTTCAAGGGAAGTTTGACGGCTTAGCGGTACGTGTCCCAACGATTAATGTGTCTTTGGTTGACTTAACTTTCTTAGCGTCTCGCGATACTACTATTGAAGAAGTTAATGCCATCATCACTCGTGCATCTTTAAAATCTCCAATGTCTGAAGTGTTAGCGATTAATTTAGAGCCGTTAGTCTCTGTCGACTTTAACCATAATCACTTCTCTTCTAATTTCGACGCAACGCAAACGCGTGTTAATGGTCGTTTAGTGAAAGTCATGTCTTGGTATGACAACGAATGGGGTTTCAGTAACCGCATGTTAGACAATGCTGTTGCACTAATGAACGCTAAGTAATCTACAAGGTATTATTTAATACTTGATAGAATTGTTAGCTTAAGGGCCTCGCATTTATGCGGGGCTTTTTGTTACTAGCAGGATAAATTAATAAAGCAAACGTATTTGATTAACACATCGGCATTCTGAACTTCATGCACAAACAGCCAACAAAAAAAACCGACATAAAGTCGGCTTTTTAATCTTTAATACAAGTTCAACGCTATTCGTTTATGCGTTGCCCTTCACATTCATGTTTAATTCTTTGGCAAAATCGAGCATACGTGTGAGTGGAATGAGCGCTTTGATACGCAGTGGTTCGTCAACAAAGATTTCATGTTGAGTTTTATCAGCATTGACCAATGATGCTTCAATCGCTTGCAAACCATTCAGGGCCATCCAAGGACAATGTGCACAGCTACTGCATGTGGCACCGTGCCCGCCAGTTGGTGCTGACAGTAACGTTTTGCCTGGAGCTTCTTGCTGCATTTTATAAAAAATACCGCGGTCGGTAGCGACAATGAAAGTGTCGTTAGTCATGTTATGTGCGGCTTTGATTAACTGACTGGTTGAACCTACAACATCAGCCAGTTCAACAACACTCGCGGGTGATTCTGGATGTACTAAAATCGCCGCTGTAGGATATTGTTTTTTAAGCTCTCGTAATCCTTTGGCTTGGAATTCATCATGTACAATACACTCACCCTGCCATAACAACATGTCAGCGCCGGTTTGTTTGTTGATATATGAACCTAAATGGCGATCAGGTGCCCAGATAATTTGTTTATCTTGGCTATCGAGATGCTCTACAATTTCTAAAGCAATACTTGAAGTGACTACCCAATCAGCACGAGCTTTCACAGCTGCTGAAGTATTGGCATATACCACAACAGTATGATCTGGATGCGCATCGCAAAATTCATTGAATTGCTCAATCGGACAACCTAAATCTAATGAACAGGTTGCTTCAAGTGTTGGCATTAAAATGGTTTTTTCAGGGCTTAATATTTTAGCGGTTTCGCCCATAAACTTGACCCCCGCGACAATTAATGTTTTTGCAGGGTGATCGCGACCAAAACGTGCCATTTCCAGAGAATCAGAAACACACCCCCCGTCTCTTCAGCTAACGCTTGAATTTCAGGATCAGTATAATAATGGGCAACAAGAACCGCATTTTGATCAATCAATAACTGTTTAATACGTGCTTTATATTGTGCTTTTTCAGCGTCAGACAACACGGCAGGTTTTGGCGGAAACGAATACTCAATAGTTTCAATTTTAGGTGCCGACAGACTCATACAAGTTCCAATCGAATAACATTGTCCGAGTATTATACGAAAAACATTCTAAAAACAAAAGGACGCGTTAGCGTCCTTTTGGATAAGATAGATTAATCATCATTAACGCATGGCTAAAAGCATTTCTTGCGGTTGTTCTAGGTAGTGTTTCCACAGATTACAAAAACGGGCAATCGTACCACCGTCGATCACTCGATGATCGCCAGACCAACTTACTTGCATGATCTTACGTGCTTCAACTTCACCTTTAGCATTAAAACGTGGCAATATTTGTAACTTACCTAACGCAACAATCGCGACTTCGGGCTTGTTAATGATCGGCGTTGCCACCGTGCCACCTAGTGCACCAATATTAGAAATCGAAATAGTGCCATCTTTTAAATCAGCTGGCGATACCCGACCACTGCGTGCTGCGACGGTCAATCGGGTAATATCGGCTGCAATTTCTAAAATTGATTTATTCTGCACATCTTTAACATTTGGCACCAATAAACCGACTTTAGAGTCGACTGCCATACCAATATTATGACGTGACTTGTACGTTAACTCGGTACAATCGGTATTGGGTTGGCTGTTCAATATTGGGAATTCGGTAATGGCTAACGACATGGCCTTCATGAAGAATGGCATCATGGTGAGTTTTACTTCGTCAGTTGAATAACGTTGTTTCATGCTTTCACGCAAGGCAACCAGTTCGGTTAAATCAAACTCTTCACAATAAGTAAAATGAGGGATAGTCGTTACCGACTCAACCATCATTTTTGCCATAATGGCTTTCACACCTTTGATTGGTTCGACTCTATCAGCACTTGATTGACTAACAGTGGTTACTTCAGTCGCCGTAATGGCGGTTGAGGTTGTCACCGTTGGTGCTGTTGAGACTGAAACTCCATTTTGTTGATGGCGTTCAATGTCCTCTTTGTAAACACGTCCATTTTTTCCAGTACCCACAACCATCGCAATATTAATATCGAGCACTCGTGCCATGCGGCGTACTGCAGGACTGGCTAATGCCTTACCTTGGGCGACTGGTTCAATGTTTTCTTGGGGATGAGCAGTTTGAGCTTGAGTGGTAAGTTCAACGGTAACAGCTTGATCATGACTCTGAGCTTCTACTTCAATAGAAAATAATGGCGAGTGCACTTTTGCCAACTGGCCTTTACGGTAGTGCAATTTAACAATTTTACCGGCTTTCATTGCCGGAATTTGCACGAGTGCTTTATCAGTCATCACATCAGCAATAGGCTGGTCTTCAACCACTATATCGCCTTCTTCAACTAACCAATCAACCAATTCACATTCAACAATGCCTTCACCAATGTCTGGCAATAAAAATTCTTCTATGTTTGATTTATTGCTCGTTGGCACATCAATAGTATCAGTATGATGCATCGATGTGTCGTTAACCGGTGTCATGGCTGCTACTGGCGTTTCAGCAACGCTGTCAGTACCTTCACCTTCCATTTCTACTGCATACAATGGCTGATGAACAATGGCAATCTCGCCTTTCGCGTAATAAAGCTTGGTAATTTTTCCAGCATGGGGCGCCGGTATTTGAACTAACGCTTTATCTGTCATTACATCAGCAATGGGTTGATCTTCGGTAACAAAGTCGCCTTCGCTGACCAACCAATCAACCAATTCACACTCAACAACACCTTCGCCGATGTCGGGTAAAATAAAATCTTTAATCATATCTTATTCCTAATACGCCACAGTGGCCTTGATGGCTTCGAAGGTCTTTAACTCATCTGGCATGTATTCTTTTTCGTGAATTAATGGATACGGAGTATCTAATCCACATACGCGGTTGATGGGTGATTCCAACGACAGAAAACATTCTTGTTGGATGGTAGCCGCAATTTCACCGGCAAAGCCACCCGTTAATGGTGCTTCATGGTTTATTAACAAGCGACCCGTTTTAGTCACGGATTTTGCAATAGTCTCGACATCCCAAGGAGATATGGTGCGTAAATCAATAATTTCACATGAAATACCTTCTTTTTCGGCACGTTCACAGGCTTTCTCAACCACTTCCATTTGCGCGCCCCAAGCCAATACCGTGATATCACTGCCCTGCTTGATGACTTGTGCTTTGCCTAACTCGATAATGTAGTCTCCAGCGGGAACTTCGCCAACAGAAGCTCTATACAAACGCTTAGGTTCAAAGAAAATAACTGGGTTAGGGTCGCGAATCGACGCCAACAACAAACCTTTAGCTTGTTCTGGGTTGCGCGGAATAACCACTTTTAAACCAGGCGTTTGCGTAAAATACGCTTCTGGTGATTGTGAGTGATAATGACCACCTGCGATACCACCTCCGTATGGCGTACGGAAGGTTAATCCTCCCACATCAAATTGATTACCACTGCGATAGCGAAATTTTGCTGTTTCATTGACGATTTGATCGAATGCCGGGAAAATATAATCGGCAAATTGAATTTCTGCCACGGCGGTCATGCCATATGATGCTAAACCATTAGCAAAACCGGCAATACCTTGTTCAGTTAATGGCGTATTAAAGCATCGATCACGACCGAACTGCTCTTGCAAGCCTGATGTAGCACGAAATACACCACCAAAGTGGCCAACATCTTCACCAAAAATCACCATGCGCTCGTCAGCAGTCATGGCTATTGATAACGCCTCATTGATGGCGTGTAACATATTCATTTGAGCCACGGTTAGAGTCTCCCTGCGCTTTTTGGATAGGCTTTTGGATACTTACTGATGTGTTCTTTCAATTCTTTCAGCTGTTTTCTTAACGCTGGAGTCGGCTTATCAAGCACATCTTCGATAATTTCGTCTAGTTTCGGTATCGGTAACTTTTCAGCCACTTTTACCGCGGCTAAAACCTCTTCGCGATAACGTTCAAATAATTTGGCTTCATCAGCTTCGGTCAGCCAATCTTTGTTCACCATCCACAATTTAAAGCGTTTTACTGGATCGTGTTGTTGCCATTTAGCCTCTTCTTCTTTTGAGCGATATCCCGATGGGTCGTCTGATGAAGAATGCGCCCCCAAACGATAAGTCATGGCTTCGATTAATACTGGTGCATTATGTTCTAGTGCATGAGCTCGAGCTTGTTGTGTGGCAGCTAACACCGCGAGCATGTCATTCCCATCAACACGGATAGTGTGCATCCCATAACCCACAC
The DNA here is from genome assembly GCF_005234075.1 of Shewanella sp. MEBiC00475. NCBI lineage: Bacteria > Pseudomonadati > Pseudomonadota > Gammaproteobacteria > Alteromonadales > Shewanellaceae > Shewanella > Shewanella sp. MEBiC00475. The sequence continues at coordinate 4,467,009 of NZ_CP039928.1, read as the reverse complement.
CACGACTAGCAATACCGTTTCCGGCATATTGCTCTTCAGTAGGAGTAGAAATAGCATAACCATTGTTACGACAAAAAAAGATGGTTGGAGACTTAAGCACTGCAGCCATATTTAAACCGGCATGAAAATCACCTTCTGACGCAGCGCCTTCACCAAAATAACAAATGGCTACATTACGTTTGCCTTGTAACTTCATACCATAGGCAACACCTGTGGCTTGTGGAATTTGAGTGGCCAGTGGCGATGAAATGGTTTGGTAATTCAGTTCGCGACTGCCGTAATGAATCGGCATTTGACGACCTTTACCTAAATCTTTCTCGTTACTGAACATTTGATTCATAAATTGTTCAGTCGTAAAACCACGATAACGCAATGAGGCGTGCTCACGATATTGGGCCAAAATGACGTCGTCTTTATCAAGCGCTGCTGTGCTGCCAATAATTGAGGCTTCTTCACCAGTACAGGTCATGTAAAAACTAATTCGTCCTTGACGCTGCGCACCCAACATACGCTCGTCTAATACTCGTGTAAAAACACAAGTATCAAAGATTTTGTCGGCCAGAGCCTTATCGATTACTGGTAGAACCGCATTTTCATAAGTGGTGCCATCAGCTTGCAAAATACGCAAAATGGGGATGTGCAATGACGCTTTGTCTAAGAAGCTGACACGGTGCACTGTTTCATTGGTCAGTGGTGCGTTGCTCATATTATGCTCTTGTTATTGTTGAGCCCTGTTCAACATAAACATGGCTCTATTTATACTATGCGAGTAGACATTACGTTAACGTAAACTACCTATCAATACTTACTCTCACTGTAAACGTATTTTACTCACGATTAACATGTATATATTGCTTTACGACTATTCAATTTTCTCACTTAACGCTGGTACTAAACATAAAACAGTTCGCTGACCAATAGGCACATTTGCATTCGGAAATACGATTGCTTCTTGTGGGTGTTCAACTGTAATGGCATTACCGCCTTCTGTCGCTAACACTTCACCTTGACTAAAGGCACTGAAGTTTTCTACATCACCAGCAAAACTAAACTCAAAATCATCAAAGTGCTTATTAATAGAGCGCGATACTTTATATAAGTTCACCCTAGCGGCATCAAACGCTGGTACTTCTAGCACGATTTCAGTGATTAACTTTTCAAGCATAGTATGAGTTTGAATAAAACGACTCATATCGTTTTGGCCAAATGGCATCACTTTACCTAATTCAACGGTGAAAGCATCTGCTTGAAATTGCTCAGACGAATAATAACTGAACGTGGTCGTTGGCTCATGATGAAACAACATAGTATCAACGCCACATGCCGCCAAAAACATAATTTGCTCGCCACTGAAAGCACGACCTGGGCGGTATGGATAAATCGCGAACTTTTCATGCTTTGAGGCACGTATTGCGGTATGTAAGTCGTAATGAATACGTTGATTGTCGCTATTGGCATTGTAAAAGTCTGCCACGTATTGCTCTAACGCTTTGGCACGATGACGCTCTGGATGGCGTAAACCCTCGCCTTTAGAATGCGCGCCGCTAAATAAACGATTCATGTTTTCGTCAATAAAACGAGTTTTGTTGATAATAGCTGCTGGATTACCAATTAAAAATAAACAACGTTGTTTAACGATAATTTTTTCGCTCAAAAGATCATGAATTAATTGATTACATATTTCTATTGGCGCGGTTTCGTTGCCGTGCACAGCACTTGATAACACTATGTCTTTAGTTGATGGGGTATTAGGAGTGAACACAATCACCCCAGTATCAAGCACATCCACGCGAGTGTGATTGCTTAAGATAAAATTGAAACTGCCGTCTATTTTGTCTGGATTAGCTAAAGTATAAGCTAGAAAATCATTATCTTTAATTGGATTAGATAACACTATCAACTCCTTGAATGCTTTTTTTTATGGCATGATTAATCTTACTGTTGCGCTTCACTTAACCTTACAAATTTTGCATGCCTATTTTTATCAGCGGATTCTAGCATAAGCGACAATATTTTTTAATGGAGGCATAAGTTAGATTTATTTATTAATAAAACATTACTTGCAAAAAAAACAAATATTGAACACAATTACGGCCATCTAGACTTCTATAATTTGTTTTAAGGGTTTGTCATGGCGTTAGCAACATTTGGTGCAGGTTGTTTTTGGGGTGTTGAGTATTTTTTCCGTGAAGTTAACGGTGTAATAAACGCTACATGTGGCTACATGGGCGGTAAAGATTCAGCTTTGACTTATAAAGAAGTGAAAACAGGAACCACTGGTCATGCCGAAGTTGTGCAAGTTGAATTTGATCCTGAAGTTATCAATTACAACGAGTTATTAGATGTTTTTTGGAAAAATCATAACCCAACCATGTTGAATATGCAGGGTGGCGACATTGGCACTCAATATCGCAGCACTATCTTTTTTCATGATAAACAGCAAAAAGCCCAAGCCGAAACATCTAAGCTAGCGTTAGCACGCAGTGGTAAATGGGGACAACGTCATATTGTCACTGAAATTGTACCGATTCAAACATTCCACATTGCTGAGGAATATCATCAAAATTATCTTGAGAAGAATAATTTACCAACCTGTCACCTAGTTTACTAAGTTGGATTAATCCGTATCATTATTATGACAAATTTCCGTTTCAAGCTTGTTGATGCAACACATCTCTCAGCTTGAAGCGGATTATTTACACAATAGATAACCACAATCGATTTCCTACACTTAACTTCGCTTTACCCGCCGATGTAAATTCCATACAATCTCATCTATATTGCTTAAGGCAAGTTATTGGAGAACCAAATCATGAGTGAAGCTCGTCACGTTAACCTACTAATTTTAGGTTCTGGCCCTGCCGGCTATACCGCTGCTGTTTATGCTGCACGTGCAAATTTAAAGCCTGTAATGATCACAGGCATGCAGCAAGGTGGTCAATTAACCACAACAACTGAAGTCGAAAACTGGCCAGGTGATGCTGAAGACTTAACCGGTCCGGCATTAATGGAACGGATGCAAAAGCACGCTGAAAAGTTTGATACAGAAATTATTTTCGATCACATCAATGAAGTGAACTTAACTGAACGCCCTTTCCGTTTAAAAGGTGATAATGGCGAGTTTACTTGTGATGCACTCATTATTGCTACTGGTGCATCGGCTAAATATTTAGGCCTTCCATCTGAAGAAGCTTTTATGGGCCGTGGTGTGTCAGCCTGTGCAACCTGCGATGGTTTCTTTTATCGTAACCAAAAAGTGGCAGTGATTGGCGGTGGTAATACCGCTGTTGAAGAAGCGCTTTATTTAAGCAACATAGCTTCTGAAGTTCACTTAATCCACCGTCGCGATACTTTCCGTTCAGAAAAAATTCTGATCAATCGCCTAATGGACAAAGTGGCTAACGGTAATATCATTTTGCATCTTGACCAAACACTTGAAGAAGTGACTGGTAACGACATGGGTGTAACTGGTCTTAAGATGAAAAGTACTAAAGATGGTTCAGTAAGCGATCTTGAAGTAGCGGGTGTATTTGTGGCCATTGGTCACAGCCCAAATACGGGTATTTTTGCAGGCCAATTAGAAATGAATCACGGTTATCTAAAAGTAAACAGTGGCTTAGAAGGTAATGCAACTCAAACCAGCATTGAAGGTGTTTATGCCTGTGGAGACGTAATGGATCAACATTATCGTCAAGCGATTACTTCTGCAGGTACTGGTTGTATGGCGGCATTAGATGCCGAACGTTATCTAGACGCTCAAAAATAATCACCCCGCTAACGCGAGACAAAAAAGAGCAGTTTATCTGCTCTTTTTTATTGTCTGATAAATACCTAAATGGGATATGCACTAACATAACTAATCAACATTAAACTACTTTTTGATAAAACACCGCTTCGGTATCGCCAAGTGGATCTTTGTGAATACTTTTATGTTGAAAAGTCATGCCAAGTTTTTTCATAATAGCGATCGATGCTAAGTTATCTTCTACCGCCAGCGCACTAATATGAGTAACTTCATCTATCGCACTCACCGCCTCCATCACCGCTTGAGCGGCTTCTGTTGCATAGCCTTTTCCCCAACTCACATATTTGAAACGCCAACCTAATTCAAGATCATGCTGTTGTATATCGGTAAAAAAATGCATAGGCCTAACTAACACCCAACCTAAATACTGGCCACTTAATCCGTGTTTATCATTTTCAATACAATTGAGTGCATGAACTTTCCATAATCCCCAGCCTTTATCTGGATTTAAATATTGAGCCAATCGAGGGATCATCACCGTATCTATCTGTTGTTGAGTCGTTTTGTTGCCACCATTTAAAAAGTGCATTACCCGTTCGTCTTGGTCTAGTTCAAATAATAATGCGCTGTCATCAAGAGTCATTAATGATAACTGTAATCTAGTGGTGTTGTTTATGTGCACAATAATATCCCTGTAATTTTAAATGCAATTTACTCACATATCTTTGACACACAAGTTTACACAATGAAACAACAAAAAATAAACATTTCGATTAACATATAAAGTAGAAATAAGACTATTAGCTTTGATATGGCTATCGTCAAATAAATTTATTGCAAAGATAAAGCATTATTAAGAGGAAGGATTGTGGCTACTAAAAAGCAAATCATATTACCCATCATAGTATTAGGCATTGGTATAGCCGGTTTAGTTGGGATAGCTGCATTAAAAAAGCCCCCTGAAGAAAAGCCCCCACTTGATACCACACCATTAGTGTCTGTTGAAACAATAGAATATAAACCCATGACCTTTTCGGTAAGCTCATACGGTGTAGTTGCAGCCAAATATGATACTGAACTTGTTTCGCAAGTTAGCGGTGAAATCATTTATTTAGCCGATAAATTCGTTAAAGGCGGTTTTGTCAAAAAAGGCGAGATATTGGCTAAGATTGATCCAAGTGATTATGACGCTGGATTATTAGATGCACAGGCTAATCTTGCCTCATCAAAAGCCACTATGGTTCAAGAACGTGCTAATGCAGAAGTTGCTATTCGTGAATGGGCAGAAATAACCAGCAGTAAACCAACAGATCTTAGTTTACGTAAACCGCAATTGGCACAAGAATTAGCAAAGTTAAAAAGTGCCGAAGCGGGTTTACTTCGTGCGCAACGTGATCTGGAACGCACCATTATCCGCGCCCCGTATGATGCACTTATTTCCAGCCGTGAAATTGGTTTAGGTGCATACGTCACCACAGGCAGCAAACTTGGCCACGTTTACAATACAGATACAGCAGAAATTCGTTTGCCTTTGGCCGACAAAGAAATGCAATACCTAGATCGAAAAGGCACTCATGCAGAAGTGCGTTTAGTCGGTAACTTTGCTGGAAGTAAACAACAATGGATCGGTAAAATAGTCCGCAGTGAAGGGGTGGTTGACAGTAAAAGTCGAATGACTTATCTGGTTGCTGAAGTTGATGATCCATATGGACTTAACAGCGATAAAAACGAATTACGTTTTGGCACTTATGTAACAGCTCATGTTGAAGGCAATGATGCTGGTAAAGTGGCCATTATTCCACGTCATTTAATCGTCAATGGCTTAGTCGCTGTTATGGATAACGATAAAACATTACGTTATAAACCGGTGACCATTATTCGCCAACAAGGTGCTGACGTAGTTATTTCTGATGGATTAGCATCAGGAACACAAGTGATTACATCTGCACTTGATTATCCAATGGAAGGCATGAAGCTGGCTCTGCCAGAAGATAAAATCCAACAAGAAGAGTCACTAGAAACCGAACAGACTGAACTTGCAATGGAAGGTGAGTAAATATCATGGCAGATACTAATAAAGGCATCATTGCTTGGTTTGCCCGCAATAGTGTGGCAGCAAATTTATTGATGATCATCATCATACTTGGCGGCTTATTAACCGCCAATACCATCCGCAAGCAGTTCTTCCCAGCAGTTGAAGTTAATTGGATACAATTCAGCGCAGTTTATCCAGGTACTGCACCACAAGAAGTGGAAGAAGGCATTACCATTAAAATTGAACAAGCCTTAGAAAGTGTTCAAGGATTAAAACGGGTCATTACGTATTCTAACCGCAATATGGCGCAGGGATATTTTCAGGTTGAAGATGCCTACGACCCACAGGTCGTATTAGAAGAAGTAAAGTCAGAAATTGACTCAATCTCAACCTTCCCCGGCGGCATGGAGCCTCCAAAAGTTGAACGGATTAAATTTCGCCAAGAAGTGATGTATTTAAGCCTTTATGGTGACTTAAACCAAAAGCAACTCAAAGATTTAGGTGAACGCATTAATGATGAAATCATGCAACTGCCTGGCGTTAACATTAGCGAATACTATAGCGGTTTGAGTTATGAAATTGGCATAGAGGTCAGTAAAGACCGTTTGCGCGAATTTGGCTTAACATTTAACGATGTGGCTGAGGCCGTTCGTGGTTATTCACGCAACATGTCTGCTGGACAAATTAAAGCAGAAAATGGCTACATCAATTTACGTGTTCAAAACCAAGCCTATGTTGGTTACGAGTTTGAGCAGCTGCCGTTATTAACCTTAGATGATGGAACTAAGATTTTATTGGGTGATATTGCCAGCGTAAATGATGGTTTTGAAGAAGGCATTCAATACTCAAAATTTAATGGCAAAAATTCAGTGACCTTTTTCATTGGTGCAGCTAAGAATCAAAGTATTACCGATGTTGCTGATACTATTAATAATTTTGTTGAAAAACAACAAAAAATACTACCACAAGGTGTAAAGCTCGAACCTTGGGTAGACATGACTTACTACTTAGATGGTCGTTTACAGTTAATGCTCGACAGCATGAAGAGTGGTGCGATATTAGTCTTTATTATGTTGGCTTTATTTTTACGGGTTCGATTAGCTTTTTGGGTGATGATGGGTCTGCCTGTGTGTTTCTTAGGCACTCTACTCTTTATGCCAATGGGTTTTATCGACGTCACCATTAATGTTATTAGCTTATTCGCCTTTATTTTAGTGCTGGGGATAGTGGTCGACGATGCCATTGTGATGGGCGAAAGCGCCCACAGTGAATCTGAAGAACACGGTCAAAGCATTGAAAGCGTTATTCGCGGCGTTAAAAAAGTCGCTATGCCTGCAACCTTTGGGGTACTGACGACTATTGCAGCTTTCTTACCCATCACAATGGATGACGGCCCTTCATCGGCATTTGGCCAAGCCATTGGTTTTATTGTTATTTTATGCTTATTGTTTTCATTAATAGAATCAAAGTTGATTTTACCTGCGCATTTAGCACATATGAAAAAACCAACAATCGTTAAACCCGGCTCAAAGAACCCAATAGATTGGCTGCGTAACGGCGTCAATTTTGTTCAAGGCAAAATTGATCGTGGTTTAAATATTTTTATTAAATCTGTCTATCGCCCTTCCCTAGAATTAGCCGTTGAGTATCGCTATGCGGTTATTATGCTATTTATTAGTTTGATCTTGCTCTGTGTTGGGCTGTATATGGGCGGTGTCATCCGCTTTATCGGTCAACCTAAAATTCCACATGACTTTCCAAGAGTCACAGTTGAGATGAATGTTGATGCATCAGAAAAGTCGACGCTAGCTGCGGCATTAGCTATTGAGCAGACGTTATATGATGTTGATAAAAAAATAGAACAACAATACGGTCAGAAAATGATTTCTGACATGCAGGTTGATCTAAAAGGGCAAACTACTGCTGAAGTGATGACCAAATTAGTCGACCCATCACTCAGACCAATGGATACTTTTGCTTTAGCTGATTTATGGCGTAAGGCGATGCCACAAATTCCAGGGGTTAAATCGTTCAGCATTCAAGACAGCTTAATAGGCGGCGGTCGTGAAGACGGTGATATTAGCTTCAGACTTGAAGGTAAAGATGAAGCTCAGTTAGTAGCAGCGTCATTAGCCCTTAAAGACAAGCTTAATTCACTTAAAGGCGTCAGCGATGTTAACGACAGTCGTCAATCTAGTGCCAAAGAAGTACAGTTCCAATTGAAACCGTTAGCCAACGCATTGGGCTTAACCTTAGCCAATATTGCTTCGCAAGTGGGGAACAGTTTTTACGGTCTTGAAGCACAGCGTATAATTCGCAATGGTGAAGAGATCAAAGTGATGCTTCGTTATCCAGAAGAACAGCGTAATTCAATTGCACTGGTTCAAGATGTCATGATTAACACCCCACAAGGTGCTGAGTTACCCTTATCTGAAGTGGCGGAAATTAAAGTGGTTCAAGGCGTTAACAGTATCCGCCGCGAAAATGGTAACCGCACCATTAATGTCTGGGCCAATGTTGATGCTGATCAGACAGAACCGTTTAAATTGGCGAAGGATATCCGTGATAACTTTATGCCAGAGTTACTGACAAAATACCCTCGTGTGCATAGTGAAGTTTCTGGCAGTATTCAAGAGCAATTAGACAGCGCAGATACCCAAATGCGTGACTTTATTTTATCGCTATTGCTCATATACAGCTTGTTAGCTATTCCACTACGTTCATATATTCAGCCCGTTATGATCATGTCCGTTATCCCGTTTGGTGTTATCGGATCGGTTATGGGACATCTCATCTTAGGCATAGATTTAAGTGTGTTATCGATGTTTGGTATTATTGCCGCTGCGGGTGTAGTAGTGAATGACTCGCTAGTGATGGTGGACTATGTCAATAACTCCAGAAAAGCTGGCGTGCCGATGAAACAAGCTGTTCTTAATGCTGGTTGCCGCCGTTTTAGGGCTATCATGCTTACCTCATTGACAACATTTATTGGGTTAGTGCCGATTATGGCAGAGACCAGCATGCAAGCCCAAATGGTGATCCCTATGGCGGTATCATTAGCCTTTGGGGTACTGTTTGCGACTGTGGTGACCTTATGCCTCATTCCATGTTTGTATATTGCCATTGAAGACGGAAAAGCATTGATCCGCAAAGTTATCAATATATACGCCCCTGCCCCAGCTAATACTGCAACCGAGCAGTATTAACTCCGGTGGAAATCATCAATACCAGCAAGATTAAATAACAACAATGACAAAGGGCCTTAAAGGCCCTTTTTTGTCGCTGTTTTTTATGACCATGTTCTATTGAAAAGAGTGTATGCGCTAAAATCAACCCTAGCTCATTGCATTTATGCTGCTACTATTAGTGGTTAAAGTTTGGCTGAGCAATTGGTTTTATTAATAAAATATCAACTGACTAAAAATGTATCTTTAAGGTTATTCGGTAAAATATTATGCTAGTCTAGGTTAAACGAATCAGGTCAACCTCACCGTGTTTATTGCTAGCCAACTAAGGTAACAATTTATGAGTCAACGCAGCATTAATGCCTTGTTTAAACCCACTTCAGTAGCGGTTATTGGCGCCTCAAATGGTAATAAGCGCGCGGGTAAAGCAATCATGAAAAACCTGCTTTCTAGCGGTTTTTCTGGACCAATAATGCCCGTCACCCCTAAGTACACAGCAGTTATGGGCGTATTGGCTTATCCCAATATTGAAGCATTACCCATTAAACCCGATTTGGCCATCATTTGTACTAATGCATTAAAAATTCCTCGTATCGTTGAGCGCTTAGCTCAGTTTGGTTGCAAAGTGGCTATTATTATTGCCTCGGGTATGGCATCTCAAACAGACGAAAATGGTAATAACCTACTAGATTTAACCAAACAATATGCCAAGCGATACGGCATGCGTTTGTTAGGCCCAAATAGTCTGGGGATGATTTTACCTACGATAGGGCTTAACGCCAGTTTAGCGCATGCTGGTGCAATTCAGGGGAAGATAGCCTTTGTCTCACAGTCAGCGGCAATCTGCACCACAGTTCTGGATTGGGCCAACAATAAAGGTATTGGCTTTTCATCATTTATATCATTGGGTGATGCCACCGATATTGACTTTGATGAGTTACTTGACTATTTAGGCCGTGACAGTAAAACCAGCGCCATTATGTTGTATATCGATTCGATTAATGAAAAACGTCATTTTTTATCAGCTGCCCGTGCCGCCTCACGTAATAAACCTATTTTTGTGATTAAATCTGGTCGCAGTCGTGAAGGAGTACAAGCTGCAATGCTTCATACTGGTGGCGTTGGCGGCAATGATGCTGTTTATGAAGCAGCCTTTAGACGTGCTGGTATGTTAAGAGTTAATGATTTAATCGAATTGTTTGCAGCAGTTGAAAGTCTTGCTCATTCGGCTCAGCTTAAAGGTGAGCGATTGGTCATTATGAGTAATGGCGGCGGCCCAGCAGTGCTTGCCGCAGATGAATTAATCATAAAAGGTGGTAAATTAGCTAAGTTGTCAGATAAAACCGTCGATGAACTTAATGCTATTTTACCCAGCACCTGGTCTAAACAAAATCCTATCGACATGATTGGCGATGCCGATAGTCAGCGCTATGCAGACACATTAAAAGTTCTGATGAGCAGTAATGATACAGATACTATTCTGGTGCTACATTCACCGTCTGTGTTAGGAGAAAGTGTTGAAATTGCCAACAGTATTATTGACACCATTAATCAACATCCTCATCGACATCGATTAAATATTCTCACTAACTGGAGCGGCGAAGATTCGGCTTATCTTGCCCGCAAGCGTTTCACTAAAGGTGGTATACCGACCTATCGGACCCCAGAAGGTGCAGTGAGAGCCTTTATGCACATGGTTGAATACAGTCGCAACCAAAAATTATTACAAGAAGTGCCGCAGTCAATACCTGATAACATTCCCACCGACAGCAAAACCGCACGAGCATTATTGCAACGCGCATTAGATAATGGTCAAACAGTGGTTGAAACCCATCAAGCCGGAGATATATTAAAAGCTTACGGCCTGAATACCATTGATACTCGTTTTGTTAAAGACGTAGATGAAGCGGTAAATGTTGCCAACCAAGTGGGATATCCGGTGGCATTAAAAGTACAATCGCCCGACTTGCTGTATAAATCTGATGTTCATGGTGTGGTGTTAAATTTAGACTCAGACGAAGATGTTAGTCACGCGGCGCATTCGATTATAGATCGTGTGCATCAAATTAATCCTTCGGCCAAAATTGACGGATTAATTATTCAAAAAATGGCCTTAACTGCTGGCGCGCAAGAAATTAGAGTGTCGGTGATTAATGATCCAGTATTTGGCCCAGCTATCTGTTTAGGTGAAGGTGGATCTGAATGGGACCCGACACGTGATGCTGCCGTTGCCCTGCCTCCGTTGAATATGGCGTTGGCACGTTACATGGTGATCCAAGCGCTTAAAACGCAAAAATTGCATGACCGTCATTTACCACTTGGTCTCGACATGAATGCCTTGTGCGTAATGCTAACTCAAATTTCGCACTTGATAATTGATTGTCCTGAAATAGCTGAAATAGACATTAATCCTGTTTTGGCTGCTGGTGAGAAAATAACATTATTAGACGTTAATATGCGCTTGCATGATACCCCACAAGACAACATTAACCGATTGGCTATTTTGCCTTACCCTAAAGAATTAGAACAATCCACCACCTTAAAAAATGGCCTTCATGTCATGTTAAGACCCATTCTGCCAGAAGATGAACCCAAGCACTTGGACTTTGATAATTCATTAAGTGATGAAGACAGATACAAACGTTATTTTGGAGTCAGATCGCAAATGACCCATGAAGAAATGGCGGTGTTAACTCAAATTGATTATTCACGTGAAATGGCATTTATTGCAACCACTATGACAGAAGATGGTGAAGAGCTTACTTTAGGGGCTGTAAGAGCCTCTATCGACCCCGACAATACTGAAGCCGAGTTTGCCATGGCGGTACGCAGTAATTATCAAGGTATTGGCTTAGGTAAGTTATTGCTTGAAAAACTCATCGCCTACTACAAAACCAACAATACAATTGCATTGACTGGATTTACTATGTTTGAAAATCGTAACATGGCGAATTTAGCTAAATCGCTTGGCTTTACCGTATCATTTGATATGGAAGAACATCTCATTAAAATGCAAATGCAACTTCAACCCAAAGAAAAATAATCGTTATGTTCCTAATCTAAAATAGGATTGATATTTAATCGATTACAAGATGCCAGCAATGACTAAAATGGACTTTATGTCATTGCTATAAGTCATCAATTTTATTTATAGATTCGTTCAAATCCATGTAAAAATGCATTTTTTTGTTCTGCAACGACACAACTCGCCATAAATTTGAATAAATATAACCCTTTTAGTGCTACAGAACGTTTACTGAATATAACAAGGACAAATTGACTAGTTATACCAACCACAATAATTATCTGTTTTAGTATGATTAAAGGTAACATTGAAGTGAATCATTAAAAGGAAAATGTATGCTTAAATTACCACTTTCTCTAACTATATTACTCATCTGTACCACAACGATAATGACTTGTTTATACTCGCCATTTGCCCATGCGGCCAATCCAGAAGGTAAGATAAACATTGTTAGCACAGTAATGAATTCCGATGATTATCAAGCCTTAAGCGCGACCAAAATGTATCCTGTTCCTGAGGCCGGAATGGTGCAACATATTCTCACCTTACCGGCTCTCAATAACGAGCAACAATACCTACTGGAGGTACAAATAGGCCAACAGAAAATGGTGGATTGTAATAAGGTCAGGCTTATCGGAGAAATAAGCAGCTTATCATTGCCTGGTTGGGGATACATTTATTATCAAGTCGACAATATTATTCAAGGCCCTAATACGCTAATGATGTGTACAGAACCCAAAAAAGAAAAATTTATTGTTCTCAATAAAAGTATGACTCAGCCTTATGACAGTCGACAACCGATAGTTTTTTATTTACCTGAAGGTACTGATTTACGTTATCGAGTATGGAAAACTGCAAGCGATTATGTGTTTAGTGGACAATAACCCAATCAATTACAGCTAATAGCCATTTTGTCAGACAAACAGTTGAATGTAGACAGATAATATCTAAACTTATTCATTAGTTCAGTGCCAATATTATCATGTAAGAAAAATCAAACACCAAAATGGTTCATTTTTAATTAAATAACATTATTACACTAAAACAAATCATTCATTAATGCTCAGTTACACTTGATGTGTACAGAACATTAAGCATTGATGTTAATAGCGGCGAACCCTAACGACTTGCATAATTTCAATTTCAAACCCGCCCACAACTTCTTTTGATGGGTAATAAATCAAATTGACTTTATGGTCTAACAAACTCTTGAATCGTTGAGGTCGTTTGTATTTAAATGGCACATCGCAATCTTTAATCATCAAGGTTTGCAAAAACCATTCTCCAACTTGACGCTGAATATGAGATACCACAGTAACGCCTTCACTTTGTATTAACTCACCATGTCGCTCTAACAATATTTCAGGAACAGGTTTCATGAATTTACCTTCTTAACAGTATCCAGAATATCTTGATATCGATAAGCACTAAAACGTCCAAAACCTTCTAATTGCTTAACTTTCAAGCGACTAAACATTGGCATGACCATTCCAGCAAGGAATTTAGCCTGCGTAGCAATGGATGGAGTGGGTAACGATTTTGCCTGAGCCACTAACGTTAATGGTTCAAGCAATGTTGTAACAGTGGCTGAGTCTGGTAACGGAGCCAAAGCTTGTTTTGATAATATTGCAATTTGCCCACGACAAACGCTGCAGTGTCCACAGGCTTGTGGCACCGAGTGATCATCGAAATATTGAGCTAAATTGGCACTTAAACAACGATCAAGCTGAAAAAAATCGACTAGCTTACCAATCCGTACAATTTCTTTATGTTCATTGTCACTAAAATATTGACTGAGTTGCGATGTCAATTGTTGTAATTGCTGCGGGGTTGCTAGTGCCTGCTGTTGTACATCATACACTTGAGTGATTTTTTTTGTTTCAAGAATTATCGAATTCTGATCAGCTAAATAATCTAATGCTGCGACAACCCGCTGTCGATCACAGCCATGTTGTTGATATAAACTATCGAAATCGAGAGCGCCCCATACCTTTTTAAATTGTGTATGGCTAAAAATCTGATTCAGAAACTGCTGGCGATCTTCATTGAATCGACTAAGAATAAGCTGTTGATCTTCTACAAACCGATATTTAAATTCTGCAAAATAAGCATAACTTGGACGGATCACACCTAATAATTCTAATTGCACAAAGAGAGTTTTCAACGGCAATGATCGAATATTACACGCTGTAGACAATGGTGATTCTTGTACTTCCCAACGGCCATTCTCGGTCTCATTCGCGATTATAGTTAACAACTGATCAATATTGTGTGGTTCAGGCGTATCACCGTAAACAAAATTCTCAACAGTATTCAATCCATCTAAGTTAGCTAACGTAACACAATGAGACAAATGTCCATCTCGCCCTGCTCGGCCAATCTCTTGGCTATAATTTTCGATAGACTTAGGTAAATCAAAATGAATAACAAATCGAATATCTGATTTATCAATACCCATTCCAAATGCAATTGTAGCCACTATTACTTGAATTTGATTGTCCATAAATTGTTGTTGAATACGTTGACGGACAGTTTGATCCATACCCGCGTGATAAGCAGCAGCATTGATACCTTGACGTATTAAGTGTGCTGCTACGTCCTCAGCAGTCTTCTGTAAGGTTACATAGACAATACCGGCACCAGTATACTCTTTTACGGTCTCGGCAAGCTGAGCGAGCTTATGCTGCTGGCTGATGGCAATAACTGATAAATCTAAGTTAGCTCGATAAAAACCGGTTTGTATCACCTGTTGTGTTGATAAACCAAAACGCTTAGCCATATCCAATTTAACTTGTTCTGTCGCCGTTGCGGTCAATAGTAAACTTTGAGGAATTGAAAATTCTTGACAGTATTGCGGAATTTTTAAATAGTCGGGCCTAAAATTATGCCCCCATTCAGAAATACAATGCGCTTCATCAACCACCAGCAGAGAAATCGGAACAGACTTAAGGAATTGCCTAAATCGTTCATTCTTAAAACGTTCAACGGACACCATTAAAATCCGTGTGCGTTGCTCACGAACATCACGCATGACTTGTTGAGTTTGATCATAGGTTAAACTTGAATCGATACTGGCAGCCGCAATACCCTTACTTGCTAAAAAAGCCAACTGATCTTTCATCAATGCTAATAAAGGTGAAATAACCAAGGTCAAATGAGGTAATTGCTGGGCACAAAACTGATAACACAATGACTTACCTGAACCTGTCGGAAAAATGGCTAACGCTGAATGACCAGATAATATGGTTTCAATAACCGCTTGTTGGCCTTCTCTAAACCCATCAAAACCAAATTGTTGCTGTAATAATTGATGCAACCCCTGATGATCAAGAGCCAGTGCATTGTCGTCTGCTTTTAAGACTTGTTGGTGTGCTAAAGGGGTCATATAAAATCCTGATAATAACCCCAAATGATAAGGGCCTGTTGATCTTTGCCGGTTAATTTTTGTTCGAGACAAAGCAATTAACGATGTAGGAATTTGACAATGAACAACAAGATTACATTAACGTTTACGGGCAATATATTGGTTGATCAATTGTGTCAGTTTATCTTCAAAACGTTCTTCAATTTCATCAAGGTTTTGACTGAATGATTCAATAAATTTAACGGCTTTGTCGCGTGATAGCACCTTGCCTGCAAGACTGTATTGTATTTCAATCAAGTTTTTGTCAAATCGAGGAGCCAAAAACCAATGGCAAACATCAGAATTCAAGTTAACTAAGGCTTGTTCGGCAACATGACAAAAAGTGTCAATATGATTGACGCCATCAGGTCCTAAGCAACCTGGTTCAAGACGAAACAATATCACTAGTTTTTTAGTGCTAATTTCTCTTGCACTGTTTATCAACTCTTCCATAGCGTTTACGACAAAGTCCTTAGTAAAAAATTTATAATGTAAATTTGAGCTTCCAATGATACAGATAAACTCAAGCCATAGGCGTTCAGTTAGCATCTCGCAATCAAACTCAATATGCAAATATTTAACAGCTAGTAATCTATTTTTAGGGAAAAAATCGACTATTCAACGTCATTTTGACTGGCTTTGAGCGCTAGATTGAATGCATCAATAAACTCAGAAATTGGTATTATGGTCTCTTTTAAACGACGATTACGTCCCAACAACGAAGATTCAACAAACAGATCAAACCAAGTGGCTAATGCTAATCCGTTTTGCGGTTCTTGAGCTGCCGTTAATGCCAATGCCGCGACTTCAGCGGTACCGAGCTGAAAATCATGACTTCCTTTACGTAGCGCATAAGTTGCTAAGGTATCTGGTGCGAACGATAACACTGGCATTTTCTGCAAATACGGGCTTTTACGATACATTTTGATTGCTTCACGCCAACTACCATCAAGCATTACCAACAGTGGGGTTTTAGTTTGACCTTGTTCAATTGATAAGTCTGCGGCCGTTATTTGTTCCACAATGACTTGATCGCTCTCAACATATTGTTGGGGAAATACTAAAAATGGTTGGTATTTCGGATGATCTAATAACGCTAACATTGCACTATCTGTATCTGTTCTAGTCCATAAGAACGCATGAGTGTCCGGAATTAAGTCAGCAATTAAACGGCCACTATTGGTGGGTTTTAAGACTTCATCGTTATACATTATCAACATAAAGCTGACGTTTGTATTTAAATATTGACGATATTGACAGGTACAAAATAATTCACCCAAACGGCACAAATTACACCTAATTAGCTTTTTTCCGCGGGCACCATAAGGTTTTGTCGACAGTGATTTACGGTATTCATACAAACGATGAACAGCATGAATAGGAGGCTTGCGCACTTTGGCTGACGTTTCTGACATTTAAAGGCTCTGAGATGAAAAAAATTCACCACCAATGTTGGTGGTGAACAATAATAAACATTTACAACTGGCTATAAAATACGACGCAATAAAAAATCTGCTTTTAACCGACGAATTCGGTTCATGATTTTCTTCACTGGTTTAGGGTATTTTTGCAAGGTATCAATTTGGCTGTAATGATATAAACGCTCAGTGTGGAGCAAAATATGCTGTTGCTCTTCAATAAAAGATTCTTTCCAACAACCACTCTCATCATGCAACAATAAACCATTCTCTAAATCTAAAGCCCACGCTCGAGGGTTTAAGTTTGAACCCGTGATGAGATGTTTACGGTTATCAGCGCTGATCCCTTTTAAATGAAAACTATTAATACCATTTTTCCATAAATGAATATTGAGCTGACCATTTTCAATTGCCCACTGTTGATTTTTAGCAAACTTACGCAGCGATTGTTCGTACATGTAGGGCAAAGCACCAATGGTGGTAAAATCTTGATCGGGTGGAATATAAAAATCGTTAGCGGTTTTGTCACCTACAACAATATCAATTTTTTTGCCTTCACGCAGATGCCTGGCTAATGCACGAGTTAATACGGTTGGCGGGTTGAAATACGGCGTACAAATAAACAGTTCTTTAGAGGATGAATCGACTAACTGAACAATAGTGTCATTCAACTGATTATTTTTTCGACCTAAACCTATTAATGGTGTAACGCGATTGCCTTCTGTGGTTGAGGCATACTGATAACGAACATGAGACAACCGGTGCTTAAAGCTTTTTACATCGTTCTTCTCTGGATTATCTTCATTGCTAATCGTTTGACTTAATATACTCACAGCAGGATCGCTAATAATGTGTTGTTTTATCATGTCACGCATACTGCGGGCCAACTCAGGGCAATTTATGACATGGTATCGATCAAAACGATATTTTTCTTGTTGCTGTAAATAAATATTGTTAATGCTCGCGCCACTGTAAATAACAGTGTCGTCAATAAGGAAACCTTTAAGGTGTAACACTCCCATAAATTCTCGAGACTTTACTGGCACACCAATAATGTCAAACGGGTGTGTAGCTTCGTCCATTAATTTACGGTATAAAATATAGTTGCCGCTGTCGCCTTTTTGGCCAATTAATCCTCGGCGGGCACGATGATAATCAACTAATATTTTTATATCTAACTGTGGGTTTTGAGCTTTTGCGTCTAATAACGCCTGCAATACTTCACGGCCAGCTTCATCATCTTCAACATATAATGCTGCGATGTATATTGAAGAAGTTGCCGATGCAATTTTAGTTAATAAGGCTTGCTTAAAATCTTTTGGATTAAGCAACCAAGACACAGCATCTGCATTTAGGGCAATACCACCTAGCTTATCCAGCAAGGCATCCTCCTTAAAATGGGTGGCCATTACAATAATTGGTAATGGGATTACATTAAAAAACATCACAGCGATATATTTTAATTGTGAGCACGCTGATGAAATATGTAGCCAATACTATTTGCCATGTTTATACGCAAATGTTTAGCGTCGAGTTGAGGGAGTTATTCAACATCTACCTCATTCATGATGTTTCTGTTAACGCCATATCGATAGTGTTCGCGAGATAGCATCATAAAAATAAATCTAGCAATATGATAATAAATCGTAGCAATTCTCTCTGCTCAACTATATAAATCACCAGTTATAATTTGCAAATTTGCTGCTACTATCACGCTAAGGTATCACTTTTATAACTGTTAATTGAGTTTGGCATTCTATCAAGCTGATAGAAATTACCGACTAACAAGGTGATGAGCAAGATTTTTCTCACTTAGCAGCGGTTTTAGTGCACTTTTTTGTCGATAATTAGAGCATGATAACTAGATTGCTGGTTAACTAGGCAGCTTAGGAGACCGCCAAACATGGATAAATATATTTTAAAAAAACTTAAAATAGGTAAATTTAAGCAAAAATCATCAAATGCGTATCAGCAGAGGATATCATCAGCTACCATAACCTATCGTTAATGAATTCATGATGTAGGCTTTTATGACCGCAATGCTTTGCTTTCTCCTTCGGCCTCAGTCATCTTATGAGAATCACACGTTGAATTTTACTCGAACTTTATGGCTATTAAGTGCTTTTATTGTTTCAAGTATGCCTTGTGTTGTTATGGCAGAAGAACCCCTTAGCCAGTCAGCACTCAATCAACAACAAACTCCATCGACCCAAATCAATCATATTAACCAGCAACCTGCTGCCTTGTATTTAAATAATATGCTGCAGTTACTAAAACCAATGCATTCACAGTTAGGTATAACCGTTTGGGATATGTCTAATCAAAAAATGGTATTTGAGTACAACAATCAATCATTAATGCAACCGGCCAGCGTTCAAAAACTGTTAACCGCATTAGCGGCAACCAAGCAATTAGGTAAGGATTTCAGCTACCAAACTCGATTAACGACCTTAGCACAACAACCGCTTGATAAAAGCCAAATTGAAAATGGTATTTACTCAGGTGATATTTATATCGAATTTAGCGGTGACCCGACCTTAACATACCAAGATTTGCAGTTGTTACTCGCTTCCTTAAGTAATTTGGGGATTACTGAAGTGACAGGTAATATTATATTGGCCAGCGATCAAGATAGCCAATTGCAGGCACCAGGATGGGTTTGGGATGATTTAGGGATCTGTTATGCCGCCCCGATTTCACCTTATATTATTGATAAGAATTGTGTTTATGGTCGATTAGCCACAACGGGCTACAATAAAGTAGCTAAGATCACCATGATGGGAAATAGACCAATTGAAATCACTAATGATGCTTATTTTGTCACACCAACCATTAATCGTGCAGTGGCGATCCCCGCAGTTAAGCCATTAACCGATGATACTGATGCTCTCCCTTCGCACTTAACTGAGTCCGTGCCACAATGTCATCTAACCTTGCGTCGCTTCGATAATAACCGTTATCACCTTAGTGGCTGCCATGTTGGGGCTAAATCATTACCATTAGCAATAGCCATTACCGAACCACAACTTTATGCTCAACAAATAGTAGCTAAGCAACTCGCTGCTTTAGGTATTGTACACAAGCAACCTATTACTGTAGGAAAATTGAGTACGGAACCAGAGTTTATTGCTCAACGACAAATTATCGCCAGCCACCAATCTGCGGCGTTACCGCAATTATTAGAAACCATGTTACTAAAATCAGATAATTTGATTGCCGACAGTTTATTAAAAAAATTGGGTGAAGATTATTATCAGGCACCAAGTGATTTTGCTCGCAGTAGTCAAGCATTGAAAACGATTCTGTACTCAATTGGCATTGACTTATCCAATGCAAATATTGCTGATGGCTCAGGTTTATCACGTTATAACTTACTCACGCCTGAGCACGTATTAACCGTACTTACCACTTTGTATCAACAACCTGAATACCGTTTCTTGCTTGATTTATTACCAGAATCAGGTGTCAGTGGTACCTTACGCTATAAACGATATTTCAATAAGTCTCCGTTGAAACATCATGTGTTTGCCAAGACTGGCAGTATGCTAGGTATTGCTAACTTGGCTGGCAGAGTTAATGTCAGTAATGGTCATGACTATTTATTTGTATTATTCGAAAATGGTTTGAGCCCACAAATTAAAAAACAACAAAAGGCACCTTTTTCTGCGGTTTTTTTACAAACCATGATGGACTTGCCTAGATAAGAAGATGAAGCCGCAATGCATTAAGCTTGTGGCGATCATTTTCCCGTCATTAATTGCTCTAATGCCACCAGCCAAAACAACATAGAAAAAGCCGTTACGATTAATCTCCTACGTAACAATATTTTTGCTTAATCATCTTATATCGACACTAATTTCCATTCAGCACTGGCACATATTTTAACTTGCTATAACATTGCTATCAGTAAGTTAAAAATTTCAATGTTTTACCGGGTGGGTTTATTATGGATAAGCAAGTCAGTTCTCGTGGCACAAAAGAAAAAGCACTTCGTTTAAATTTAGACGAGAAAAAGTACGGAACCATTGTCGAGATTGGTGCTGGTCAAGAAGTCGCGCGTAACTTTTTTGTTGCGGGTGCTGCAGCAGGAACGATAGCGAAAACCATGTCGGCCTACGATATGAAATTCTCAGATGCCATTTATGGTGTTCAAGAAGATGGCCGATATGTGAGTAAGGCCCGTGTATTAGCCATGATGGAACAAGAATTCGATCTCGTTGTCGATCGTGTTGGCAGTGTACGCTCAAAATCATCGCGTTATTTTAGTTATGCCACTACTGTATCGGCCAAAAGTTTTAATCGTAAAAACGAATGCCATGCATGGTGTGGCGTGCGTATTCAAATGTACCCAGGTGCCGAACCGTCTAATATAATCGTTCACGTTCGTATGTTTGATGACAGTGCAGAAGCACAACAACAAGCGTTAGGTATTTTAGGGGTTAACCTAATTTACGCCAGTTACTACTATTTTGAAGACCCAAAGAAAATTATTGATTCGTTAACCGACAGCTTGAAAGCCAATCGAATAGAAATTGACTGTATCGACTTTCAAGGTCCCTACTTTGAAGATGTCGACAATCAGGCAAAAAACATTCATCTTATTCGCAGCTGGAAAACCCGCGCTATCATGTTCAAAGCAGATGGTAATGTCGCTATACCAGCCGATATGCTTTACAAAAAGAATGTATTAACCATTCGCGGGTCATTTAAACCAGTGACTAATCTCAATGTCGATATGATAGAGCAAGGCTATAAA
Organism: Shewanella sp. MEBiC00475; assembly: GCF_005234075.1. Lineage (NCBI taxonomy): Bacteria > Pseudomonadati > Pseudomonadota > Gammaproteobacteria > Alteromonadales > Shewanellaceae > Shewanella > Shewanella sp. MEBiC00475. The sequence continues at coordinate 4,445,442 of NZ_CP039928.1, read as the reverse complement.
GCCTTTTCCTTGCTCGAAGGTGTTAATAATAAAAATACTGTTTTGATCGCTGAAATTTCGTTAAACGATCTACACGGTAAAGACGCCAACATGACAGAAAAAGACATCATGGAGCGAGTCAAGTTACTGAATGTTTTAGGTTACAACGTAATGATATCGGACTACACTCGTTATTTCTCATTACGTGCTTATTTCCGTCAATATACCCAATTACAAATCGGTATCGTGGTGGGCATTGTTAATATTAAACAGATTTTTGATGAAGAATATTATCGTGGTATGGAAGGCGGTATTCTCGAAGCCTTTGGTAAGTTATTCCCTGATAATACCCGCTTGTTTGTCTACCCCGAACGAGATGAAAAAGACGAGCTCAATGACTTAAATACTGTCAGTGTTCCCAATAATCTACGCTATTTATTCCGCCATGTAATCGATAATGGTTTTATCACCAGTATTGAATCTAGCAATCCTGATTTGTTCAATATTTTTTCTCGTGAAATTTTACAGCAAATTTGTCGAGGTCAAGGAGAATGGGTGGACGCGGTTCCAGAAGCTGTCAGTAAGGTCATTATGGAACAAAAATTATTCGGCTATCGTGGATAATAACAGCATATAAATGTGACGCTATCACTGCGTTGCTATCACTAAGTTAAATCTCTTATCATTAATTGATTTCATTTTTAGTTTTATTACGCAAAAAACGATTTAGTACACTATCTTATAGAATGGCTAACCTAATTTGGTTAGCCATTTTTTTTACAGATAATTTTTCTCCATTATCCATTCACTACGACTTAAGAAATGTTAACTCACCCGTCCCTTTTAACGATAGGAACTTGCGATTGTTACAGATATTATCTTTATCCATGGTTATATTAGGGATCAGTATGCTGGTCTTCAGCTTAAGATCAGTAAATGAAATATGTATTAAGGATAATACTAGTGGTTGGCGCATTCTTAGAGCACAGATCATCTTTTTCGTATTGGGTTATATGGGGATATTTTATTACCTGTGTAAACAATCTGATTTTATAATATCCGATGTCATATTTTGTATCATCATGTTGTTTGGTGGTGCATTTGTGGTCTTAGTGACTCGGCTAAGTTTATTGAGTTTACTGAAAGTTGAAAAACTGATCATCAATGAACGAACTATTGCTCTACACGATAGCTTAACAGGCTTACCAAACCGCCAATACTTAATGAATTCATTAAGTCATCATGTCAAAATTGGTTTACCATTTAGTCTATTAATGATTGATTTAAATCGCTTTAAACAAGTCAATGATGCATTAGGACACTATTATGGTGATTTACTGTTAATCGAAGTCGGTAACAATGTGGCTGAACAGTTACCCCATGACGCCCAGTTATTTAGATTAGGCGGGGACGAATTTGCCGTGATTGTCACTCAAAGCGAATTACCAAAAGTAGAAGAAACAATCAATGCTATTCATCATGCGCTAGAGAGTGCATTTTGCATTGAGAGTTATGATTTATTAGTGGGTGCGAGTGTTGGTGTTAGTCATTATCCAAGCCAGGCGAGTGAAATAGGTCAACTACTACAACAAGCTGATATTGCTATGTATGCCAGTAAAAAAATGGCAACTGAATATACCCTCTATGACAATACCCTTGAAAGCAATGCTGTTGAAAAAGTCAATATTAGTGCCTCGTTAAAACGCGCTATTGAAAATCAAGAGTTTGAACTCTGGTATCAACCTATTATTAACCTTAGTGACAATAATCTGTATGGTGTTGAAGCGCTTATTCGCTGGCCTCGAACAGATGGAAGTTATACCGCACCTAACCTATTTATACATATTGCCGAACAAACGACACTGATAAACCAGATAACCGATTGGGTTATGCTGCAAGTATCAAAAGACATGGAATATTTTGACTCCCTGAGTGTATCTTTGTGTATTCATATCAACTTATCCGCGAAAGATTTGCAAGATCCAAAGCTTATCGAGAAAACGAGCGCATTACTAAAGAATAACCTTTCATCACAACAAGTCATGTTTGAAATTACCGAAAGTGCGATGATGACTAACATTGAACAAGTTAAAACAGCCATGGCAGTGATTACTGCAGCAGGCGGAACGTTCAGTATTGATGATTTCGGTACCGGATTTTCATCCCTAGAACTATTACGTGACCTGCCCGTTAAACAAATTAAAATTGATCGTTCTTTTATCAGTAATATTCATCATAAAGATGCTGATCTAGCCATCGTTAAATCAGTGATATTTTTATCGCAACACCTAGAATGTGTGGTGGTAGCTGAAGGTGTAGAACAATTAGAGACAGTCAATATCCTCAAATCATTGGGTTGTGACTTAGCTCAAGGTTACTACTACGCTAAACCTATGCCAACAAAAGATTTCAGAAACTTTATCAAAAATAAAGGGCATATTCCTCATGACAAAGCTTTACAAATCAATGAGCTGATTAGGTGATCTAGATCATAATTTAACCGGTAATTATAACTTAATCTCATCAGTCATGAACTATGGTTTGGTTAAATAACATTAGAATTTATTAGTAAGTATTTATATATCAATAAAACCGATTAGTGGAACCTAAAAATTTCATTTTTATATGTAATGACGATAAGTTAGGCTATTTATTCAATATTAGTATTTAACAAATTTAGTCAGTTTATTTTTTCGAGTTTAATTATAAAGGAATATATCATGGACAAATCCAATCAAGGCAAGTGCCCTGTTATGCATGGCGGCAATACGTCGAACGAAACCAACAATATGGACTGGTGGCCCAAAGCACTCAACCTCGATATTCTTCACCAACATGATACAAAGACCGATCCAATGGATCCAACATTTGATTACCGCGAAGCTTTCAAAAGTCTCGACCTCACTGCAGTTAAACAAGACTTGAGCACGTTAATGACTGACAGCCAAGACTGGTGGCCTGCAGATTGGGGCCATTATGGTGGATTGATGATCCGCATGGCTTGGCATTCAGCCGGGACTTATCGAATTGCTGATGGTCGTGGTGGAGCAGGAACAGGCAATCAACGCTTTGCACCACTCAATAGCTGGCCAGATAACGTTAACCTCGATAAAGCGCGCCGACTACTTTGGCCAATCAAAAAGAAATATGGCAATAAACTTTCTTGGGCAGATTTGATCATTTTAGCTGGTACTGTTGCCTATGAATCTATGGGGCTCAAAACATTCGGTTTTGCTGGTGGTCGTGAGGATATTTGGCACCCAGAAACAGATATATACTGGGGTTCAGAAAAAGAATGGTTAGCGACGAGTGACTCAGAAAACAGTCGTTATTCAGGTGAACGAGACCTTGAAAATCCATTAGCCTCTGTGATGATGGGATTAATTTACGTCAACCCGGAAGGTGTAGATGGTAATCCTGACCCACAAAAAACAGCAAATGATATTCGTATCACGTTCGAACGTATGGCAATGAATGACGAAGAAACCGTCGCCCTAACCGCTGGTGGCCACACAGTAGGTAAATGTCATGGTAACGGCAATGTAGAAAATTTAGAAGCAGATCCTGAAGGTGCTGAACTTGAAGACCAAGGTTTAGGTTGGTTAAACAAGACCAGTCGTGGCATTGGCCGAGATACAGTTTCCAGTGGTATTGAGGGTGCGTGGACCACACATCCAACTCAATGGGACAATGGCTACTTTGAACTATTGCTTAATTACGATTGGGAGCTTAAAAAAAGTCCTGCAGGTGCATGGCAATGGGAACCAATTAATATCAAGGAAGAACATAAACCTGTAGACGTTGAAGACCCATCAATTCGCTTGAATCCCATTATGACAGATGCCGATATGGCGATGAAAATTGATCCTGAATATCGTAAAATTTCCGATCGTTTTTATAAAGACCCTGCATATTTTTCAGCCGTATTCGCACGGGCGTGGTTTAAGTTAACCCACAGAGATCTAGGGCCAAAAAGTCGTTATCTTGGTACCGAAGTCCCTAATGAAGAGTTAATTTGGCAAGACCCAGTCCCAGAAGTTGACTATAGCTTAACAGAGCAAGAAATTAGCGAGTTAAAGGCTAAGATCTTATCTAGTGGATTAAGTGATGCAGAACTGATCGCTACTGCATGGGACAGTGCCCGCACCTTCCGTGGCTCAGATTATCGTGGTGGTGCCAATGGTTCGCGTATCCGTTTAGCGCCACAAAAAGACTGGCAAGGTAACGAACCGGCAAGATTACAAAAAGTGTTAAATGCTTTAACGACAATTCAAGCTGGATTAGCGAAACCAGTCAGTATTGCAGACTTAATAGTGTTAGGTGGTACTGCTGCGGTTGAAAAAGCAGCCCATGCTGCAGGTGTTAATGTAAAAGTGCCATTTTCAGCGGGTCGTGGTGATGCCACACAAGAACAAACAGATATAGAATCTTTTGAAGTGTTAGAGCCATTGCACGATGCGTATCGTAATTGGCAAAAGAAGGACTATATCGTTCAACCAGAAGAAATGATGCTTGATCGTACCCAACTTATGGGCTTAACCGCACATGAAATGACGGTATTAGTGGGCGGTATGCGAGTATTAGGTACCAACTACGATAACACTCAACACGGTGTATTTACTGACAATGTTGGTGTGTTAACAAATGACTTTTTTGTAAACTTAACGGACATGTCATACACTTGGAAACCTGCAGGCAATAACTTATATCACATAATTGACCGCAAAACAGGCAAGATGAAATGGACTGCCACTCGAGTTGACTTAGTCTTCGGTTCAAACTCAATATTGAGATCTTATGCCGAAGTGTATGCTCAAGATGATGCTAAGGAAAAGTTTGTTAAAGACTTTGTTAAAGCCTGGACCAAAGTGATGAATGCAGATCGATTTGATCTAATTTAATATAACGTCTATCCAATGACCACGAGTCATAAAAAAAGCACTGTGAATACTCAACAGTGCTTTTTTATTTCAATTAATCAACTCAATAGAAGATTAATTAACCTTTTAGTGCTTGATCAATCATTTGTTGTGCTTGAGTGATAATGTCATCTAGATGTTGCTGGCTAATAAAGCTTTCGGCATAAATTTTAAACAAAGCTTCTGTCCCAGAAGGACGTGCGGCAAACCAACCATTTTCAGTAGTGACTTTAATGCCACCAATGGCAGCATTATTACCTGGCGCATGACTTAATATTGCGGTAATAGCCTCACCAGCTAATTGGGTATCACTAAAGCTATCAGCGTTTAATTGTTCAAATTTGGCTTTTTTCTTAAGGCTAATAGGGCTATCGATACGACTATAAAAACTCTCACCAAACTGATCCGTTAATTCTTTATAACGTTGTGCAGGCGTTTTACCGGTTACCGCTAAAATTTCAGCGGCAAGCAAGGCCAAAATAAACCCGTCTTTGTCGGTACACCATGTGCTGCCATCTCGTTTTAAAAATGCGGCACCAGCACTTTCTTCGCCACCAAAAGCAATGGTGCTATGTGCCAAGCCATCTACAAACCACTTAAAGCCCACGGGTACTTCCAAACAGTGACGACCCAACGCGTTACATACGCGGTCAATCATTGCACTAGACACCAAGGTTTTTCCAACGGCCAATGAAGCAGACCATTGTGGGCGATGTGTCATTAAATAATCAATCGCAACCGCTAAATAATGATTAGGATTCATTAAGCCATAACCTGGGCAAACAATACCATGACGGTCATAATCGGGGTCGTTACCAACACATAAATCAAAATCTTCACTGCGCGCTAATAATCCAGCCATGGCATAAGGTGACGAACAGTCCATTCGAATTTGGCCGTCCTTGTCTAGGCTCATAAAACCAAATGTAGGGTCAACTTTGTTATTCACTAAGGTAATATCAAGGCCATATTTTGCTGCAATCTTGTCCCAATAATAAATACCAGAACCACCTAGAGGATCAACACCGATGCGAATATTAGCTTTTTTAATTGCGTCCATATCTACAACATCAATAAGAGAAGCAACATAGGGTTCAATAAAATCAACCTCATCAACCCAACCAGATTGAACCGCTACGCCGTAATTAACCTTTTTAACCCCAGAAAGTTGATTAGCAAGGTATTCATTGGCCTTGGTTTCAATGATTTTGGTGATGTCACCCTCAGCAGGACCACCATGAGGTGGATTATATTTAATTCCACCATCCTTAGGCGGATTATGTGATGGTGTTATGATAAGTCCGTCTGTTAGTGCTGAAGGTTTACTAACGTTAGCACTGACAATGGCATGTGACACAACAGGAGTTGGCGTAAAACCATTATCTGTTTGAATCAACATTTTGACTTGATTGGCAGTTAACACTTCAATAACAGACAAAAATGCCGAATAAGATAATGCGTGAGTGTCAAAACCGACAATCATAGGACCTGTAATACCAACAGATTGTCGATAATCGACCACAGATTGAGTGATGGCCCAGATATGGTTTTGATTAAAACTGGCCTTAAACGAGCTACCACGATGTCCCGATGTCCCAAATGACACTTTTTGCTGAACATCTTCCACATTAGGTATAATGCGATAATAATAACTCATCAATTTAGGAATGTTCACTAAATCCGTTTGTAAAGCTTGCTGTCCTGCACGTGGATGAATGGCCACTTATAGTCTCCTATTATCAAATCATTATTTTATCTAACTAAAAAATTGTCCGTGTGGATAACATCAATCACCGATTAAATATGTTCAGCAATCATTTTGGCCTTTTCACTATCACAACCCAAGTGTTCTAACACTTCGGTCAAAATATTTTGTTTTTTAGCAGTATTATTATTGGTCGTAACCCAAAAACCGCTGGTTGCAATTTCTTTAGGATTTGAAGATTTACTTGACGCTAATAATGCCTGTTTAGAACAAGCAAAGTACAAACGACCTTTGCCTTGGATATTTAAGACTTTATCGAAATCACTACCAACAACTGTTTCAAGGCTGCTTAATAAGTACATAAAGCGACCGACAGCACCTTTTTGCTGGCTCAATAAATGTTGATTTACAATAGAGTCAAAGTCAATCACTTCTGTAGATAAGGAATTTTCATCTAATGTTTTGTGTTGACTAGGAATTTTTTGTTCCGAAATAACCTTTTCAACCGCTATTTTAGCTTGATTAAATACGTGTTCTCGATTTTGTACAGGTGCAGATTCTAAACTGGGTTGACTAATATCAATGGGTAAACTTATATCAACATCTTCTACTGACAAGTTCAATAACCGACGTAAAATATCTGAAGCACTTTCGCCTATGCGTTCGGTCTTGCTGGCAATAAAGCGATAAAGTTCTTCGTCAATTTCTATGTATTTCATCAGAGTCATCCTTTTTCTATCAGTCTTTGTCACTACTGGAGCCAATATCATGCTGCTGTAGATTAATTAGGGATCGCAGATCAAATTATTATTAATGAGATCAAAACATATCGTTCCAGTGTAAGCCATGCTTAACCTACTAATAAAGTAGCAAAATCATTATATGCATTAAATGACTAAAAATTTATTAAAAGCAGTATAAAATATAAGCAATATTTGTTGTGACTGCCACAAAACTTGATTTGACTGGCCAGTTGCAGCAAAATCCTCAGCATTAATCGTTTTAACGAGCTTATTGCTGTATGCATTATGTAACTTCCGGTCAAGGTGAAGCCGTTCTGTTAATTCATGGACTCTTTGGTAATCTTGATAATCTAAAAAATCTTAGTCGTGTCCTGGAAAAACAACATCAAGTCATACGGGTTGATGTGCCCAATCATGGTTTAAGTGAACATTGGGATAATATGGATTATCCACAATTAGCCGATGCCATGATTGATCTACTTGACGATTTACAGATTAAACAAGTCCATGTTGTTGGCCATTCAATGGGCGGAAAAATTGCAATGGCAATGGCACTTTTGCATCCTGACCGAGTAATCAGTTTAGTCATAGCAGATATCGCTCCGGTGGCATATAGTCCAAAACATCAAACGGTGTTTGCTGGATTAACCAGTTTAGTATTAGACAGTGCCACCACTCGAAAATCAGCATTAACCCATTTAATGGCTGCAGGCATTGATGAGCCCACGTCTCAGTTCTTACTAAAGAATTTACAACGCACTGACAGCGGTTTTGAATGGAAAATGAATTTACCTGGGTTAATTCATTCTTATGACAATATTATTGGTTGGGATTTGCCATTAAATAATGACAGTCATTTTAATAAGCCTACACTATTTTTACGTGGCGGTGATTCAAACTATATAACGGCTGCATATCGTGATGACATTATGCGTCAATTCCCCCATGCCATTGCTAAAACATTGAATGGCACAGGCCATTGGTTACACGCACAAAAGCCAGAAATATTTAATCGTATTGTGTCCGAGTTTATTGAACAAAACCAAGGGTAAATTTTAATATTTACCCTTTAGAATATAGCCGATGCCAACGTGATGTGGTATATTCTCGCCCTCTTTTCGCCAGACAGTTAATTGCGAAGGTAGAAGTATGTTAAACCAATACATGGAACAAATTGAAGCAGTAGGCTTAAACTTGTTTTTTGCATCGATATTCTTTTTTATCGGCATGGCTATCCATGATGTGCTTAAACAAGGTGATGTGCCTAAATTTGGTCGATTTATTGTTTGGTTAGTTTTATTCCTTGGCTGTGCCGGGTTTATTGCAAAAGGTATTATTCAGATGACCTGGGAAGGCTCTGGGATCGGTTAAAGAGTACAATGGCAAAAGAAACAACAGATAGAACGACTATTGATCTTTTTTCCGCAGAAACGCGCCGAGGGCGTCCGAGAAGTAACCCTCTTTCTCGAGATCAGCAATTAAAGATCAATAAGCGCAACCAAATTCAGCGTGATCGCGCTAACGGTTTAAAGCGAATAGAGTTAAAAGTGTCACAAGATTTGTATGATGCCTTGAACCAACAAGCTTTGAACAGTAACATCAGCCGTAGCCAGTTAATCGAATTTATTCTGCAACAGCAACTCGACAACTGAGACGTTTTTAGAACATCGCACAACGCGAATTAGATATTTAAAGGATAGACAATGGCAACTGTAGGTCTTTTTTTCGGTAGCGACACTGGTAACACCGAAGCTGTAGCCAAAATGATCCAGAAAAAACTGGGTAAAAGCATGCTCGATGTCAAAGACATCGCAAAGAGTACCAAAGAGCAAATTGCTGAATATGATTTGTTAATGTTTGGTATTCCAACTTGGTATTACGGCGAAGCACAGTGTGATTGGGATGATTTTTTCCCGGAACTTGAGCAAATTGACTTTACCGACAAATTAGTCGCTATTTTTGGTTGTGGTGACCAAGAAGATTATGCTGAATATTTCCTTGATGCTATGGGCATGATCCGTGACATCGTAGAGGCTCGTGGTGGTATCATTATTGGTCATTGGCCATCAGAAAGTTACAACTTCGAAGCATCTAAAGGCATGGCAGATGACAAACACTTTGTCGGGTTAGGGATTGACGAAGACCGTCAACCAGAGCTAACCGAAGAACGTGTTGACGGCTGGGTTAAGCAAATTTATGAAGAAATGTGTTTAGCTGAGTTAGAAGACTAACCAAGCACATATTTTTATGATAAAAAGCGGCTTTATTGCCGCTTTTTAATGTCTAACGTTTACCTTTAAATGTTAAGTAACCATCAATATGCCAACCAATAGTTCTTGTTTAACTCAACATCATTGGGATATATTTTGTACCGTTGTCGACAACTATGGTGATATAGGCGTCACTTGGCGTTTGGCTAAACAATTGGTAGCAGAATATAACATTCCGATTAATTTGTGGGTTGATGACTTACTAAGTTTCTCACATATTTTACCTAAACTTGATATTAATAAAGCACAGCAATCATTTTGTGGCGTGAATATATTTCAATGGAATAACCCTCTAGATATAGAATTTAAATCTGGGGAAGTCGTTGTTGAAGCTTTCGCCTGTGAATTACCTTCACAAGTTAAGGATCAGATTGAACAACTGCATCACCACTCAGATACCCATGCCCCAACTTGGCTTAACCTAGAATACCTCAGTGCTGAAGATTGGGTTGATGGTTGCCATGGGCTACCATCATCACAACCTAATGGCGTTACAAAATGGTTCTATTTCCCTGGTTTTAGCGCTAAAACGGGTGGTCTTATTTGTGAACGTGATTTATTTAACCAACGTGATGAATGGCAAGCTGACCCTAAACATAAATTAGCATTATTCAAGCAGCTGGGTTTACAAGGTATTAATGCTCAAGATACGGTTATCAGTGTCTTTAGTTATGAAACAGAAGCATTAACCGCTTTATGTCATTTATGGCAAGCCTCACCGACTCCAGTTCATGCGCTTATTCCTAAAGGGCGTAGTTTGAATAGTATCCAAAGCTTATTACCTTGTGCCATTGAAGATTTGATACCCGGTCAACAATTTATAATAGGTAGCTTGACCCTACATATATTGCCGATGACGGATCAAAATGGCTTTGATCGCTTGCTATGGAGCTGCGATTTTAATATTGTGCGGGGTGAAGATTCATTTTTACGTGCTCAATGGGCTGCAAAACCTTTTATATGGCACATTTATCCACAAGAAGATGATTATCACCTGGTAAAATTACAAGCTTTTATACAAATTTACTGCGATAATCTGGCTCCAGAAATTGCTACTACTTGGTCTGAGGTGAATTTGGCCTTCAACCAAGGGAATACAAACGCGGTAGTAATGCACTGGCAACACTTACTTTCTGTTAATTTGCCTTTAATGCAACATGCTATTAAATGGCCAATTAACGCGTTAAATGATGCAGATCTTGCGAGTCGACTCGTTCAATTCGTTAACAATAGCTAAGATACTGCTCTATAAATAAAAAAAGTCCCAAAATATAGGAAATAGTGAAATGAAAACTGCTCATGAAATCCGTCCTGGTAACGTGATCATGTTAGATGGCAGCCCATGGGTTGTTCAGAAGACTGAAACAACTCGTTCTGGCCGTAACGCTGCAATCGTTAAGTTAAAATTAAAAAACGTATTGCTAGATTCTGGCACTGAACAAACCTTTAAAGGTGAAGACAAATTAGACGATATCATTTTAGAACGTCTTGATTGTACTTACTCATATTTTGCCGATCCTATGTATGTATTCATGGATAGTGAATATAACCAATACGATGTAGAAGCTGACAACTTAGGTGATGCTGCTACCTATATCATTGATGGCATGGAAGACATGTGCCAAGTGACCTTCTATGAAGGCAAAGCAATTTCTGTAGAATTGCCAGTTCACATCGTACGTGAAGTGATTTACACAGAGCCTTCAGCTCGTGGCGACACTTCAGGTAAAGTAATGAAACCAGCTACCATTACTGGTGGTGGTACTGTTACTGTTGCTGACTTTGTTAAAGTGGGTGACAAAATTGAAATTGATACTCGCACAGGTGAGTTCAAGAAGCGCGTATAATCGCCAGTTAACATGGGTTATTAGTAAAATAGTAATAACACAAGTCAACTCAGCAAAAGCCAGCACTACGTGCTGGCTTTTTTGTAGTCAAACACTATAACCACACTGCTAAATAATAAAAATACAGAATAAAACACTAAAGCAAAGCCTAATTTACCTAACAAGTCAGCATTTAACACTAATATTATTCTTCACTTTGCGCATTTGCCTCTTTCACAATGCCTATAAATTCGTTATGGTTCGATAACTTAAGCCGTATTTAGTTATCGAGAATAGTAGTATGCGCCCCATTATCAAATCCAATAAGCTTGATTCAGTTTGCTACGATATCCGTGGTCCTGTCCATAAAGAAGCCCGACGTCTTGAAGACGAAGGTCACCGTATCTTAAAGCTTAATATCGGCAACCCGGCCCCGTTTGGATTTGAAGCGCCAGAAGAGATCGTTCGCGACGTCATTTTAAATTTACCCAGTGCACAAGGTTACTGCGAATCTAAAGGCTTGTTCTCTGCACGTAAAGCCATTGTGCAACATTATCAAGCTCAAGGAATATTTGGTGTCGATATTGAAGATATCTACATAGGTAATGGGGTGTCAGAATTGATCGTGATGGCCATGCAAGGCTTGCTTAACGCCGATGATGAAGTGCTTATCCCCTCGCCCGATTACCCTCTATGGACTGCTGCAGCTAACTTAGCAGGCGGTAAAGCCGTGCATTATCGGTGCGATGAAGAAGCCGATTGGTTCCCGGACTTAGATGACATTATCAGTAAAATCAGCAGTCGCACCCGTGCAATTGTATTAATCAATCCAAACAACCCTACTGGCGCAGTTTATAGTAAAGAATTGTTGTTGCAGGTTATTGAGTTATGTCGGCAACACGATTTAATATTATTCGCCGACGAAATCTACGACAAAATCCTCTATGACGAAGCCAAACATATACCTGCAGCGGGTTTATCTGATGATATCTTAACGATTACTTTTAATGGTTTATCTAAAGCTTACCGCGCGGCAGGATTCCGTGTCGGTTGGATGATGTTGTCAGGTAACTTAAAAGCCGCCAAAAGCTATATTGAAGGCTTAGAAATGCTGGCTTCAATGCGTTTGTGTGCCAATGTGCCCAATCAACATGCTATTCAAACCGCGTTAGGTGGTTATCAATCAATTAACGAGTTGATTTTACCGAGTGGTCGCTTAACGATTCAGCGCGATGCCGTGTACGAATTACTTAACCAAATTCCAGGGGTAAGTTGTAAAAAACCTAAAGGGGCACTGTACGCGTTTCCAAAATTAGACATGAAAAAATTTAATTTACGCGATGACGAACGCTTGGTGCTTGATTTATTAAAGACGAAAAAAATTCTTTTGGTTCAGGGAACGGCCTTCAACTGGCCTGAGCCCGATCATCTTCGGGTGGTATTCTTACCTTATAAAGAAGATTTAACTAAAGCTATTACAGAATTTGGTGAATTTTTAGAAGATTACCGCCAATAACCATTCACATAAGCATGGTTCAAAATAAATAACTAAGCGACTGAACAGTCGCTTTTTTTTATTGATAAGCTCCTGTAAGCTATTAAAAACTATTGAGCGCAGTAAGGAGTCTCATGAGTCATTTATTTGCCCATTTATCTCGGATGAAACTGATCCAACGTTGGCCGTTAATGTATAACGTGCGCCGTGAAAACGTTCAAGAGCATTCACTACAAGTGGCTATGGTTGCCCATGCTCTTGTCATTATCAGTAATAAAAAATTCAACACCAACTTAGACGCTAATAAAGCCGCAACCATTGCTATTTATCATGATGCCAGCGAAATTTTGACCGGTGATTTACCAACGCCAGTAAAATACTTTAATAAAGAAATTGAAGCTGAATATAAAAAGATAGAAGCCATTGCTGAACAGCGAATGTTAGAAATGGTACCGGAAGAATTTAGAGAAGATTATCGTAGCCTATTTATTAGTGAAGATGCTGATCCACAATACAAAGCCATCGTAAAAGCAGCCGATACATTATGTGCGTATTTAAAGTGCTTAGAAGAGCAAAAAGCCGGTAATAGCGAATTCAATAGTGCCCGTAAACGTTTGGAACAAAGTCTACATGATAATCCGAACCCAGCGGTAGGTTATTTCCGAGATTGTTTTATTCCAAGTTTTACATTGAATTTAGACGAAATTAATCAAATGCTGTAAAGGAATTCTATGTCTGATAACACTGACGAGCCAAGTAATACGGAACATGATAATCGTTGGCAACAACGTTTACTTGGTGAGGATAAACAACGCCGTAACGACCATCGCAGTCCTTATCAGCGCGATCGAGCTCGTATTCTACATTCTGCCGCATTTCGTCGCCTTCAAGCCAAAACACAAGTATTGGGTGTAGGCATGAATGACTTTTATCGCACTCGTTTGACACATTCCTTAGAAGTCTCACAAATTGGTACGGGTATTACTGCTCAGTTACGTCGTAAGTATCCAGAACTAAGGTATTTGCTCAATTCAATGAGCCTAATTGAATCAATTTGTTTAGCCCACGATATCGGCCATCCTCCTTTTGGTCATGGCGGTGAAGTTGCATTAAATTATATGATGCGCCATCACGGTGGCTTTGAAGGCAATGGCCAAACATTTCGGATTTTAACTCGGTTAGAACCCTATACACAGTCATGGGGAATGAATCTCACTCGACGGACTTTATTGGGGGTAATGAAATACCCAGCAACTTATTCGCAATTGTATATCGATCTACATCGACCTGACATCGTTAATCATCGTCAGCTAAAACCTTCTGAATGGCCACCCGTAAAAGGCTTATTTGATGATGATAAATCTATTATTGATTGGGTATTATCTGAGTTGTCAGATGCGGACCGACAATTATTCATTAGCAGTGAGCAAAGTCATACAAACATCGATTACCCCCATTTAAAAACTCGCTATAAGTCATTCGATTGTTCGATTATGGAATTGGCAGATGACATTGCTTATGCTGTGCACGATCTTGAAGATGCCATTGTAATGGGTATTGTTAATCAACATCAGTGGCAACGTGATGTTGTTGAACAGTTATCAGAAATTAAGGATGATTGGCTCATCTCTGAAATGGCACAAATAGGTGACAAACTTTTCTCCCACGAGCATCATTTACGTAAAGATGCCATCGGCACCCTAGTAAACGGTTTTGTTACCGCCATTGGAATTGGTATTAATTCTAAGTTTGATGAAGATTTATTAAAATATAATGCTGAATTACAATCAGATTTTGCTGCAACTTTGCACGTCCTAAAACAATTTGTGTTTAAATATGTTATCCGCAAGCCAGAAATTCAAATGTTAGAATACAAAGGTCAACAGATTGTAATGGAATTATTTGAGGCGTTTGCCTCGGATCCTGAACGATTGTTACCACTCAATACTCGCGAACGGTGGTTAGTAGAACGCAATCAGAATAATAATCCAATGCGGGTGATTGCTGATTATATTTCTGGCATGACTGATGAATTTGCAGGACGCTTACACCAGCAATTATTCGGCTCAAAAACGGCGGGTATTATGGATTTAAGTCGCGAGCAATAATTATATTGTTATGTAAAAAAAAGCGCTTGGTTATCGCAACCAAGCGCTTACGGGTTAAATAAAGGGGAAATAACCCAAATGTCTCACTTCACTTTTTGACATTAACGTTTACTTAAACAGGTTGCATAAATGCTTGTATCTCACTCAGAGACAACAATGGCGTTGCACCATGAGATTGTGCCACCATGGCCCCACTGCACAGGCAAAATCAATTGCATATTGAGGATGATTGTCACTGCATAATTGATACAGTAACGACCCTAAAAACGAATCTCCGGCACCAACGGTATCAACTACATTGACTAAATAACCTGAATTATAAAACTTCTGCCCAGCAACACTCAGTAGTGCACCATGACTGCCTTTGGTCACACACAGGTATTTGGTTTGGGTTTGTTCAGCGATAAAATCCAAGTTTTGCTCTAATGAATAAAATGGCGAGCCCATTTCTTTAGCAATCTCATACAATTCATCATCATTTAATTTTATGAAGTCTGCTTTTTTCATCAAATTAACCACATTGCCAATCTGGTAATGCGGCGCACGTAAGTTAACGTCAAATACAGAAAATGCAGCCAATTCAACTAAGGCAGTTAAGGTACTGAGAGACACATCATTGCGTCCAATTAAACTGCCAAAAACCAACATATCAGCACGATTCACTTGCTCAATAAGATCTTCAGTCAATGCGATATTGTCCCAAGCTGTATCGGCGACGATTTCGTAGGATGCTGAACCGTTTTTGTCTAAGGTAACTTGGACAGTGCTGGTGCTTTTGACTGGGTCCATGGCGATACAGTCACGATTAACACCACGTTCATCAATAAAGCTCAGCAGTTCGCGGCCTAATAAATCATCGCCAACGGCACTGATCATTGAAGCTTTAATACCCAAGGAATTAAGTCTGACGCACACATTTAAAGGTGCCCCACCAACACGCTTATCATCTGAGAAACAATCCCATAATACTTCGCCAAAACAGCTAACATTGATGTCTGCTGTTACTTTATGATTAATTAATACACTATTCATAATGATTAACTCTTTGCTTGTAATCTTGCTTGCATGATCGCTTTAATATCGGAGCCTGGTGCGTATAAGGCAGTAATAGCTTGACGATAATCTTTGCAGAAAATGGCTTGATTATTGAGATCACCAAATAAGTCGGTTAACTGTAAAAAAGCTAACGGATCTTGTGCTGTTCTACTGGCAAATTCATGTAACTGTGCAGACATTTGGTCACTAATATCTAACGCTTTCCCTTGCTGGTCTACACGTTTGTCACTGTATAAACACCAAGTCGCTATGACTAATGTTGCCAAAGAAGTATCACGGCCTAAGGCGATGTTTTCATTAATAGAAGCAATGATAAATTTTGGTAACTTAGCTGAACTTTCTAAACAAATACGTGCCAAGCTATCTTTAATGTTCGGATTGGCAAAACGCTCAATTAAGGTGTCTTTATATTGTGTTAAATCAATCCCTTCAAGTTGCTCGATTAACGGTGTAACTTCATCGTCCATAAATCGACGTAAATAGGAAGAAAATAGCGGATCCGATACCGATTCATCAATTGTCGCAAAACCATGTATAGAGCCTAGTAAACCTAATACTGAATGGCCTGCGTTTAATAAACGGATCTTCATTTTTTCAAATGGTGTTACGTCACTGACAAATTGAGCCCCAACGGTATCTAACGCCGGACGGCCATCACTAAAGTTGTCTTCTATTACCCATTGAGTGAAGGCTTCGCAAGTAATTGGCCATTCATCATTAATGTGTAATGTGTTGGTCACATACTCGATATCCGCTTTAGTTGTTACAGGGGTAATACGGTCAACCATTGCGTTTGGAAACGCTACATTTGCTTCAATCCATTGGCCTAAATCAGCGTCATTTTTATTCACAAACGCCAATAGCATTTTACGGGTCATGTCGCCGTTATGCTGAATGTTGTCACAAGACTGAATAGTAAAAGGCTTCATGCCCTTAGCTTTACGCTGTTTAAGTGCTGCCGTTAAATAACCAAACGCAGTGATAGGGTCATTAGGATTCGCCATATCATGGATAATGTCTGGATTGTTGAAATCAAACTCACCCGTTGCAGGGTTAAAGTTATAACCGCCTTCAGTAATGGTTAATGACACAATTTTAGTGTCAGAGTTAACTAGTTTATCAATAACATGTTGCTTGTTTTCTGGTGCAAATAAAAAATCAATCATTGACCCCATCACTTGATGATCAATATGACCATTTGGGTGACGCACTGTTAAACTGTATAAATAGTCTTGTTTTACCAACACATCACGTAAACCGCGGTTAGCTTCTAACAAACCCACACCACAAATCGCCCAAGATTCAGAACCAGGCTTCTTTAACAATTCATTGATGTACATCGCTTGATGAGCTCGATGAAAACCACCAACACCTATGTGAACTATGCCCGCAGTTAACTTGCTACGATCATATTTTGGCACATCAACATGAGTAGGTAATGTTGACAAACTTTGTTGGTTTAACATGTTAAGTTGAACGCTTGACTGTTGAGAGTGATCCATGTGGATTGTGCCTCATAAAATAATTAAACAATATGGATGTATATGTTATCTCAATGAAATAACACAGCTGACTCAAGGTTAATGTTTTATTAACATTATTAAGCTTGAGTCATTAATGTCTCGATTATAAATTTAATTTTTTATGTCGTTTCAAGGCGACATATGAACAGCTAAAATAAATCACAGTACATGCGAAGCAAACTGTTTCAAATAATGATTTATTATCTGTATAGATTTCCATCGTTGGACTGTAAAACATAACGTTAACAGCCAATATGCTAATAACAACTAGCGAAACAAACGCAAAGCCATTTAGTAATAGGGTTAACTTACTGTTGTCTTCAACTTGTGGCGTATCGTCTTTAGCCATTTCATCTTGATATTCAGCAATTTGTTGCTGTTCTTTTTCATCTAATAATATGGCATCGGTGTAATCTAAATCGGCACCATATTTTTTAGCCAAGACGGTATAAATAATAATGGTGAATATCCACGTTGGAATAAATAGATAATAGAACGAAATAATATCAAGACTATTTAAACCAAAGCCAAACACTAACGCTAATGCCCAAGATGCAATTGCGGGTGTACTTTTAGACAGATTTTGATATTTAACCCAATAACGGGTTAATCCAATCTTAGGAAACAACACGTGCTCAGCAAACACAATACCACCAACAGGTACAACTAATAGGCCTGCATAGGTTAGTAACGGTAACATCTGCGAAAACACGAATGGAAAACACGCAATCACTATAGTGACTAAACCAACAATAGCTGTGGTACGTTCACGAGATTGGTTAACAAAGATTGATTGCGCGGCAAGACCAGCACGGTATAAATTGGCGTTTGCGGTCGTCCAACCTGCAATAATGATAATTACAAAGCCTGAAAAACCTAAAGCATGATAAGCAACATCACCTGGATCAAGTTGAGTAATAGTGGTTTTTAATAGCACCGCGGTGCCTGCGCCCATAATACCTGCAGAAATCCATGCTAAGTAATGGCCGAAGAACATTCCAACACCCGAAAACAAACCATAACTTTTACGCTTAGCAAAGCGGAAAATTGCCATGTCGATCAAACCAAAGTGAGTAATTGAGTTAGCAGCCCACGCAAAACCTATTACTTCAAGTAAACCAATGCCGGGTTCGCCTTTATCGTTTATTCCGGTCCAAATTGAGCTGTCACCAATTGTCATAAAGTCTTGCCAACTGGTCAACGTGGTACTACCAATTACATGATTGGATAACGCAGGAAATAAGGTGAATGAACCCGCAATAAAGATAACAAATAACCAGGGGGCACAAATTTTAGAAAAATCTGCAACGGTAGAAAACCCATACATGGCAACCACCACAACGATTGAGCCCACGGCTAATACAATCATCACAAACCATAGACTGCTGGGATACCAATTTAATTGTGCGGGAATGTCGAATAAGAAACGTACGGCTGTCGACGATACTGTAATCATCGCCGCAGATATCACCGAGAAGATAATGACGTTCGCCCAGTTATAGAGCTTGGTCATCGAGTCACCAGCTATTTTATTCAAATAGTTATATAAACTTAATCGTGTTTCTACCGCTATAGGTGCGGTTAATAACCACCATGAACACATGGCTAAAAGGTTACCGATTAATAACCCCAATAAAATATCAATGGTCGATGCACCCAAGGCAACAAAGGTAGCACCGATAACAAATTCAGTTGCGGCTACATGCTCCCCAGCATATAAACCAGCAAAGTGCTTCCAACCATGGAGCTTATTTTTGGCTACGGGCAGTTGCTCTTCATTCATTTGTTCAAATGAAGGCTGGTGTTGTCTTGTTGTCATTATTTTTATATTCCTGTTCTTTCAGGTAAATTAACCCCCTCACCAAAAATCGATGATAAAATTAAACAATTTACCTTTACTGACTATTTACTATTTCTATCCATTAGAAATAATAACCCCATTTATATCACTGTCTTATTGATTGATATTGTTCTATTTATATTGAGCTGGTTTATTGTTAACTATTTTAGTCTAGCTAATATTTTTTCCGCGGTGAATTCATTGGTGATTAACGAGTTAATCAATCGTCCTTGTAATGCCGAATAGATGGCATCCACTTTATGTTGACCTGCGGCTATACCATATACAGGTTTAGTTGAATTAACCTTTAACGGTGCACTCATCACTAACTGATTGATAGGATGTTCTAGCAGCTGACCTTGTTGGTTATAAACCCAACTAATAATTTCGCCCGCTGCATGGGCATCCTTTAATTCATTAAGTTGGATCTGATTAATAAAACCATCTAACAATAACGGCGGATTTACGTCCATATGCCCTATTCCGACAAAGGTGGCATCAGCATGTTGAATTAATTCAAAAATACTTTTTACAGGTGCTAATTCATGTAACAAGTTCTTTTCTGTCACTGAGCTCGCAATAACGGGCAACGGCATTGGATAATGCTTAGCTTGTACCCTACTCGCCATACTGACAACAATGTCAAATGCCGAAGCTGAACCATCTAACATCATATTGCCTAATAGCGATACGATTCTATGTTGCGGGCATTGCATCGAAGGTAATTCATCAACACACGCTTTGAGTACTCTTCCTGTGCCGAATGCTAATGTTTTAGGCAGATCTGATTTCAAATATCGTTCTAGCACAGCGGCACCACGTTGTGCCAAACCATAAACATTATTCGCATCAGCAGGATCGCTTGGAACAATTTCGCATTCCAATAAGTTAAAAGCTTGCTTGAGTTGTTGTCCAAGATCCATACATTTAGCAATGGGGTGATCTAAACGAACTTTGATTAACCCTTCACTGACGGCTAATGCAACCAAACGCTGGGCAGTCTGTCTTGATACTTCTAATTTTTGAGCAATTTCATCCTGAGTATTTTTAGCAACGTAATATAACCAAGCCGCTCTAGCTGCTTGCTCTAAACGCGCGAGTTCTGAATTCGATTTGCTGTCCATATTAACCCTTATATTCAATATCAACTTACTAAGGTTGGCATTAAATGCTTAAAATAATGCCAATGGTTAAGTACTGGAACCATTGGATATGCTTGTGATACTGGGTGTAAATCGCTGCCCATGCTATCAACTATATGACCGCCACCGACGTAATGTATCACCGGCATATTTGCTGCAATTGCAGCACTTACACCAAAAAAACTGTCTTCAACAACTAAACAATGTTCTGGCGCCACGCCCATGCTTTTAGCAGCATGTAAAAATAAGTCCGGTGCAGGCTTACCATTTTTAACTTCACTGGCTGTAAACACGTGCTCAGCAAATACATCGGTTAACCCAACTACAGCTAATGCTTTTGTTGTTCTAGGTAAGCTACTACTGGTCGCAATACAACAAGCTACATTCAATTGCGTCAATATTTCCTTTATACCGCTTGTCACCGTTAAATTTTGTTCAAACTCAAGTAATAGCTGTTTACGATATTGTGCTTCAAAATCTACAGGCAAAATAATGGACAATAAATTATGAACTTTGGCGGCTACCGTAGCAAATTGACAACCCAAAAAGTGTTTTTGGACAAAGGCCATATCAATTTTTGCACCCAGCACAGCTAATTGTTCAATTAATACATTGGCGCTTATGACTTCACTGTCTATGACCACACCATCGCAATCAAAAATGACTAATTGTGTATCAATGTCCATAAATTCACCTATCGCATAGCGCTAATGTTAAGTACGATAATAATATAACGGTAAAATTGGGCTGCCACTTAATTCATTCTAGTTGTCCCTTACTAGCCACAATCATCATTTGCGCGGTATATTAAGGCCTCTTGTACCACACTACATTATCAGCCCCAACCAAAATGAGCATATGCCCTACTAATGAGCATATTCCCTTTTCTTAATATTGATGTCAATCACATTTATTCAATTAAATAAGCATTACAAGCTTTAGCTATCACTAATTAATGCTTATAAATATTAAAATATTGTTTATATTCAACAATGTATTTTTAAATATGTTATTTGCCGACGAAGCCGAACAACATCCTCTTAATAAAAACTATACTTTTCTCTAAGCAGGACAATTAACAAACCTATTTTTAGTCGATTATGCATCAATAGATAACGTAGATAATTAATTCTTTGTTGTTAATTTATGTCACTATTTTGTCATATCGCCATCGTCAATTACATCTAAGTCTGTTTTAAAATTTATCTCGTTAAATACAGAGAACAGCTACAATAAGCAGCAGATATTGTAATAAAATTACAGTTATCAGTCTTTTGTGGTCAATATCACAATATATCAGTCCTGAAAGCTGTAATTTTATTCACAAAGAATATTTTACAAAATCGATTTGTTGAATATTTTTAGAAGGAACCACTATGACAGTCACCAACATTCAAGAGCTTGATTTATTGGTAGAGCGCGTTGCCAAGGCACAAGCAGAGTTCGCTAATTTTAGCCAAGAGCAAGTAGATAACATCTTCAGAGCTGCAGCATTAGCTGCTGCTGATGCAAGAATCTCATTAGCCAAAATGGCCGTAATTGAAACTGGTATGGGCGTATTAGAAGATAAAGTGATTAAAAATCACTTTGCATCGGAATACATTTATAACAAATACAAAGATGAAAAAACCTGCGGTATTTTGTCTGAAGATATAACCTTTGGTACTATCACTATTGCAGAACCTGTTGGTATTATTTGTGGTATTGTCCCTACGACAAACCCAACATCTACCGCTATTTTTAAAGCCCTTATTAGCTTAAAAACTCGCAATGGTATTATTTTCTCACCGCACCCAAGAGCTAAAAACTCAACCACGACTGCAGCTAAAATAGTATTAGATGCAGCAGTTGCCGCAGGTGCACCCAAAGACATTATTGGCTGGATTGATCAACCAAGCGTTGCCTTGTCTAACCAATTAATGACTCATGCAAAAATTAACCTCATCTTAGCCACTGGTGGACCAGGCATGGTTAAAGCGGCCTATTCTTCAGGTAAACCAGCTATTGGTGTTGGTGCAGGTAATACACCTATCGTTATCGATGAAACAGCGGACATCAAACGTGCTGTAAGCTCCATATTAATGTCAAAGACCTTCGACAATGGTGTTGTATGCGCATCTGAACAAGCGGTGATTGTGGTAGACAGTATTTATAAACAAGTAAAAGAGCGTTTTGTCAGTCACGGCGGTCATATTCTGTCTAAAGCTGAAACTGCGGCAATGCAAACTGTGATCCTTAAAAACGGTGGTCTTAATGCCGATATTGTTGGCCAGAGTGCTGTTTCGATAGCTGCAATGGCTGGCTTTGAAGTGCCAAGTACCACCAAAGTGCTCATTGGTGAAGTCACAGATATTAATGACGCTGAAGCCTTTGCCCACGAGAAATTATCTCCGTTATTAGGTATGTATAAAGCAAAAGACTTTAATGAAGCAATGGACAAAGCTGAAGCCTTAGTCACCTTGGGGGGGATTGGCCATACGTCTGGTTTATATACCGATCAAGACACCCAAGATGATCGCGTTAAAGCCTTTGGTTTTAGAATGAAAACAGCACGCATTTTGATTAATACCCCAGCATCACAAGGTGGTATTGGTGACTTATACAACTTTAAGTTAGCACCATCGTTAACTCTCGGTTGTGGTTCATGGGGTGGTAATTCAATTTCAGAGAACGTCGGCCCAAGTCACTTAATCAATAAAAAAATGGTCGCTAAGAGGGCTGAAAACATGTTGTGGCATAAGCTTCCATCATCTATTTACTTTCGCCGCGGTAGTCTACCGATAGCACTTGAAGAGTTAAGTGATAAAAAACGTGCACTGATCATTACTGACAAATTCTTATTCAATAACGGTTATTGTAACGAGACCTTAAAAATCCTCAAAGCACAGGGACTTGAAACCGAAGTGTTTTACGAAGTGGAAGCCGATCCAACCTTAGCGATTGTTCGCCAAGGCGCTAAAATTGCACAAAGCTTTCAGCCAGATGTCATTATTGCATTAGGCGGTGGATCGCCAATGGATGCAGCAAAGATCATTTGGGTTATGTACGAACACCCTGATGTTGATTTTGCCGATTTAGCAATGCGTTTTATGGACATCCGTAAACGTATTTATAAATTCCCTAAAATGGGCGTTAAAGCTCAAATGGTTGCCATTCCGACAACCTCAGGTACTGGTTCAGAAGTAACTCCTTTTGCCGTGGTAACCGATGAAAAAACCGGCATGAAGTACCCTATTGCAGACTATCAATTAACCCCGAACATGGCGATTGTCGATCCTAATTTAGTCATGGACATGCCTAAATCACTCACAGCTTTTGGTGGCATTGATGCTGTCACACATGCGTTAGAAGCTTATGTAAGTGTGATGGCAAACGAGTACAGTGATGGCCAAGCGTTACAAGCATTAGACCTATTATTTAAATACCTACCAGACTCTTATGAATTTGGCGCTAAAGCGCCAGTGGCTCGAGAAAAAGTCCATAATGGAGCCACCATCGCGGGTATTGCTTTTGCCAATGCATTCTTAGGTGTTTGTCACTCAATGGCGCACAAATTAGGGGCTGAGTTCCACTTAGCTCACGGTTTGGCTAACGCATTATTAATCTCTAACGTGATCCGTTTTAACGCGACAGACATG
The DNA here is from genome assembly GCF_005234075.1 of Shewanella sp. MEBiC00475. Lineage (NCBI taxonomy): Bacteria > Pseudomonadati > Pseudomonadota > Gammaproteobacteria > Alteromonadales > Shewanellaceae > Shewanella > Shewanella sp. MEBiC00475. The sequence goes on along the minus strand of NZ_CP039928.1, from coordinate 4,421,198 downwards.
CCAACCAAGCAAGCGGCTTTTAGTCAATATGATCGCCCTAAAGCGCTGTGCCGTTATGCTGCCATTGCGGATTATTTAAAGCTAGGGGGTAAAACAGATGCTCAAAAAGTTGAAAAACTGATTGAAAAGATTGAAGAGCTTAAAACAACCATTGGTATTCCTGCATCAATTCAAGATGCTGGAGTTAATGAAGCAGATTTCATCGCCAAACTGGATGAACTGGCTGAAGATGCATTCGATGATCAATGTACTGGTGCTAATCCACGTTACCCGTTAATCAAAGAGCTAAAACAAGTGCTGTTAGACAGCTTCTATGGCAGAGCTTATAAAGACTAGCCTAAACGAGAATAAGCAGTAAGCTTTTAATAAGACGCCTTACAATATTGTAGGGCGTTTTTTTATTGTTTTAAGAATGCATTTGAAAATGAATCGACTGCACTCAATTTAACTGTTACGAGGTAATAAGCAGTTTGAAAGACATTTGTTATCCCCAATTAATGTTACTTAGCCAATACCAGCATAGCGGCACTATTTGCATGGAGTTGAGTAGTATCATACAAAGACACATGAGTATGTTGTTGCTGCACAAGTAAGGCTATTTCAGTACAACCTAAAATGACAGCCTCAGTCCCTTGCTCATAAAATTTGTCAATAATTCCAAGATAGGATTGCCGTGATTGCGGATTAATAGTGTCAAGATATAGCTCTTGATATATCACATCATGGATTAATATTTGCTCGCCTAGCGAAGGTACAATAACCTTAATGGGATAGTTAGCGGTTATTCGCTGCTTATAAAAGTCTTGCTCCATGGTAAAGCGCGTGCCCAGCAAGCCGACTTTATTGATCCCATCGGCTAACAACACCTCGGCTATAGCATCAGCAATATGCAAAATGGGTATAGAGATTTGTGCTTGGATCTCATCAGCCACTTTGTGCATGGTATTGGTACAAATAATCACAAAATCAGCGTCACCGGCTTCTACCACAAAAGCGGCATCAGCTACATCCATACCCCTTGATGCTGTGACGCTTCAATTTCAGCAAAATCGACACTGTACAAACATATTTTCTCTGAATGTAAGTCACCTAAAACTGTCTTAACCCCTTGGTTAATCGCCTGATAATAGCTTTACGCCGACTCCCAACTCATACTGTCATTCATGCATATTTTACTCAATTAAATTCAGAGCAATACGAAAAACCACAATTGCTAAGCAATTAATTCATGCGGGAACACGTTATAGAAAATATCCTAAGTAACTCTCCCGCAGCAAAAATGGGTTTCAGCCTGCACTTGAACATTCTACAGGCTCGTCAATATCCCGCCGATTATCGCAATCAGACTTATTATGAACCCAAGCACCAGAATCATTAGTCGTGTGGTAGCAAATAAGCCACTTTCTAGGGTAATCAGTGCAAGTTCAACTCTTTAAACTTATTACAAATGGCCCGATGACGTTCTTTCAATTGCTCATGCTCACTGGCAAAAGCTTTGTGAGCCTTATGCTGAGTATCATGGTTAACCTGAGCGCCATCATGTCCTGCTCGCTCGCCCGAGCGCTTATGTGCACTAATTATCTCTTCGTGACGCGCCATCTCAATCTCATGAGCCATAATTTCTTGCTCATGCATTAGAATTTGCGCCTCATGTTCGTGAATATCGGCTTCAATGTTGTGCAGGGTGGCAAGCAACTTACAGTGTTCGATACGCCAACTTTGATGGTCGGCTTGCCATTGTTCATGATCCAAGTGGTCATGTTTGTGGTCACTATAGTCTTGTTTGTGATCGCTATAGTCATGATTGTGTTCGTTATTCATAATGCACTCCTTTTAGATAAAGAGTCTTTAGCAAGTGCCTTTTGATGTCATTCCACCTAACGTTAAGCCTACGGGTGAAACGCTGCACGATTATCACTTTGCGGTGCAGCTTTATGGGTCCCAGTGACCTAAGGGAACGAATGTAGTGCTTTGTGTTAGATTTGGACTTACATTACCCACCAAAAACTTATTTATGTATGTTCCCTGTACTACCAATTTCCTCCTAATTTGTTTTGGAGTCAACGTAGATCAGAAATTTCACTTATCAGTTTTCATGAGCATTGAGTTGAGCGCTTAAGGGAGGTTGGAATGGTGTATGCTATGTTTCTAGCTAATCACAATTTTACAATTAATGTTGTGGCGCAAAAAATCTGTAAGTAATTGTTAACAAGCATATTTAACTAACATCACTCTGACCCGATCAAATTAAGAGATGGCCTAAGGCCATATGCCAGATCAATATGGCTAAGCGTACAAGGCATAAAAAAACCAGCTTACTAAGCTGGTTTTTAATGTGCTGCGATTAAACAATTAATTAAAGACCAGCTAACGCTTCTTTACACAATTGCGTAATACGAGTCCAATCTTCATTTTCAACTGCGTCTGTTGGAGCAATCCAGCTACCACCAATACAATCAACGTTAGGCAATGCCAAATAGTCTTTATAAGTGGCAAGGCTAATACCACCTGTTGGGCAGAAATGAATATTAGACAGTGGGCCAGAGAAAGATTTCAATGCATTAACACCGCCAGAGGCTTCAGCTGGGAAAAATTTGAAGTGAGTGTAACCCAACTCCATTCCTACCATTATCTCTGAAATGCTAGCGATACCTGGAATTAACGGTACAGTTCCATTCTTGGCAGCTTTTAATAAATCAACAGTAGCCCCTGGGGTAATAATAAATTGGGCACCTGCTTCAACGGCTTGTTTAAGCTGACTTTCATTTAACACAGTACCAGCACCAACAAGCGCTTCAGGCACCTCTTTAGCTATTTTAGCAATCGCTTCTAACGCACAAGGAGTACGTAAAGTCACTTCTAAAACACTAATACCACCTGCCACTAATGCTTTTGCTAATGGAACAGCTTGTTCAATTTTATTAATCACCATGACCGGAACAACCGGACTACGTTTAAACACGTCTTGTGGTTGTAGCAACCAATTATTAGGCTTAAGCATATTACCGACTTCCTTTATTTTTAATATAATTCATCAATAGCACTAGTACTTCTAGCACCCGTTTCAGGGCTACTTAAACTACGACGTAAGACACCAAATAACTCTCGCCCCATACCATAGCTCGAGTGATGTAAATCAACTTTCCCAGCAATTCTGCTAGCAAGTGTTTTTTCATCAACAAGCAGAGATAATTCACCTGTGGTTGAATCGATACGAATTAAATCGCCATCCTCAACCTTAGCAATTAATCCACCATCGAGGGCTTCAGGCGTTAAATGTATAGCAGCAGGTACTTTCCCTGACGCACCAGACATACGGCCATCAGTCACTAATGCAACTTTAAACCCTTTATCTTGTAAGGTGCCCAAGAAAGGAGTTAGCTTGTGTAGTTCTGGCATGCCATTAGCTTTAGGCCCCTGACCTTTAACAACAACGACACAGTCTCTATCTAGCGATCCAGATTTAAACAACTCGTCAATTTCATTTTGATCATTAATGACGACTGCTGGAGCTTCAATGACTCGATTTGCTGAAGGCACTGCAGAGACTTTAATCACCGCACGACCCAAGTTACCTTTAAGCAGTTTCAAACCGCCATTCTTTTGAAAAGGTGTATCTAGATGAGTCAATACTTCTTTATCTAGACTTTCAGTTACACCATCAACCCACTTAAGTTCGCCTTCAATTAAACGCGGCTCTTGGGTATAACGACGTAAACCAAAACCTGCGACAGTCTTGACATCTTCATGTAATAAACCACCATCAAGTAACTCTTTAACCAAGAACCCCATGCCGCCTGCAGCATGGAAATGATTAATATCAGCTTGACCATTCGGGTAAACACGAGCGAGTAACGGCACAGAGTCTGACAAATCAGAAAAATCATCCCAGTTGACAATAATACCGGCAGCACGCGCAATAGCGACAATATGCATTGTTAAATTGGTTGAACCACCGGTGGCCAAAATGGCCACAATACCGTTAACAATAGACTTTTCAGTAACAATTTCACCAATTGGAGTATATTGCGTGCCCATTGATGTTAAACGGCATACTTGCTTAGCAGCCATCTTGCTTAATTCATCTCGTATTGGGTCATCAGGGTTAATAAATGAAGAACCCGGTAACTGTAATCCCATTACTTCTAGCATTAACTGGTTTGAGTTGGCAGTACCATAAAAAGTACACGTTCCAGCACTATGGTAAGACTTAGCTTCGGCTTCTAGTAATACTGCACGATCCACTTTACCTTGAGTAAATTGCTGACGAATACGGGCTTTTTCTTTGTTTGGAATACCTGACTTCATTGGCCCCGCTGGCACAAATAGCATTGGTAAATGGCCAAAACTTAAGGCGCCAATTAATAACCCAGGAACAATCTTGTCACAGATACCGAGTAGCAAAGCACCGTCGAACATATTGTGTGATAAGCCAACTGCGGTAGACATAGCAATCACTTCGCGACTAAGTAAACTCAGTTCCATGCCAGGCTGACCTTGAGTCACGCCATCACACATAGCAGGAACACCTGCAGCCACTTGTGCCACACTGCCCACATCCATACATGCTTGCTTAAGCATATTTGGGTATGTCTCGTATGGTTGATGTGCAGATAACATGTCATTAAAAGCTGTCACAATACCTATATTGGCTTTAGTCAAATGACGCAATGAATCTTTTGCTTCTGGTTGGCAAGCTGCGAATCCATGGGCCAAATTGCCACAACTTAATGCGCTACGGTGAACGCCTCGAGTGTTGGCATCGTCTAATGCAGATAAATAACTTGAACGAGATTGTTGGCTACGAGCAATAATTCTATCGGTAACCGCTTGTACTACTGAGTGCATGGTAAAACTCCTTACGCGCTATAAAACACATCAACGGGCGTTTTACGCTGCGCTAATATAGCTCTAATGGGCATTTGGGTAACATCATCATTTTCAAGTGCCTGATGATATACAGTTAATTTAGGCTCTCCGACAAGATGCAAATAAATCTGACGACTATTTAAAATAGCATCTTTTGACAAGGTAATGCGTGCATGCGGGGCTGTAGTTGGATTCACAGCGACGCACAAAGCCTTAGTTGTTAATGCATTATCTAGTTCTGCACTGCATGGAAACCATGAACAAGTATGCCCATCAGTCCCCATTCCCAGTACAACCACATCAAATGGACGTGGGAAGTTCGCTAACGATTCACTGGTCATATCACAACCGGCTTCAGGCGTTGCAAACATATTTTTTAAGCCGCGAAATTTAGCGCTGGCGGCCCTATTTTGTAATAGAAACTCTCTAACCAACCTTTCGTTTGAATCTTTTTCATCAGCATTAACCCAGCGCTCATCAGCTAAAGTAATGTAAACATCACTCCAGTCGACTAACTTGTGGCTTAATAGCTCAAATAATTTCAACGGTGTTGAACCGCCAGATACCACTAAACTGGCCTTGCCACGAGTATCAACGGCATTTTGCAATTGTTGGGCAATTTTGTCGGCTAACTTAGCTTCAAGTGCAGCGGGCGTTTCAAATGATTTAAATACAGTATCTTTGATCATGGTTACTCCCTACTCGTCCCAAGAACGGCCATCTTTGGTGATTAATGCCACTGACGAAACCGGCCCCCAGGTGCCTGCTGGATATGGCTTTGGCTTTTCGCCACTTTGCTCCCAAGACTGGATGATCCCATCAACCCATTTCCATGCTTGCTCTACTTCGTCACGACGAACAAACAAGGCTTGGTTACCTAACATTGCTTCAAGTAATAAACGCTCATATGCATCTGCGATACGTTCATTTTTAAACGTATCACTAAAACTTAAATCGAGCTTAGTGGTTTGTAAACGTTGCTTTTGCTCTAGACCTGGAACCTTGTTCATCATCTGAATTTCAACACCTTCATGAGGTTGTAATCGGATGGTTAGCTTATTGGGTGGTAAATTACGGTAGCTTGCGCGATATAAGTTATGTGGAGGGTTTTTAAAATACACCACAATCTCACTACTCTTGAACGGCATACGCTTACCACTACGTAAGTAAAATGGCACTCCAGCCCAACGCCAGTTATCTATGTCTACACGCAATGCAACAAACGTTTCAGTGTTTGAATTAGTGTTGGCTCCTTCTTCTTCTAAGTAACCCGGAACAGGTGAACCTTTTAAAAAGCCTGCACTGTATTGACCACGAACGGTATTTTCATACACATTATCGAGGTTAATTGGACGTAATGATTTAAGTACTTTCACTTTTTCATCACGAATACTGTCAGCATCTAAATTCACTGGAGGATCCATAGCAACCAAAGTTAACACTTGTAATAAGTGATTTTGGATCATGTCGCGCATCTGACCTGCGCCATCAAAATATCCCCAACGCCCTTCAATACCAACTTCTTCAGCTACGGTAATTTGTACATGATCAATAGTACGGTTGTCCCATTTAGATGCAAACAAGGAATTAGCAAAACGCAGCGCTATTAAATTTTGTACCGTTTCTTTACCAAGATAATGGTCAATACGGTATACCTGATTCTCATTAAAAAATTCGGCTACTTGGTCGTTAATCACACGTGATGATTCTAGATCAGTACCAATTGGCTTTTCTAACACAACACGAGTATCTGAATGAATTAGGTCTTGTGCATGTAAACAGCGGCATATAACGCCAAAAAGAGAAGGAGGTGTCGCGAAATAGTTCACCATCACGCGTTTACTTGGCTCAAGTAACTCATGGAAAGCTTTGTAGCCTTCTGGCTCTGTAAAATTAGTGCCTATATAATGACAACGACTTAAGAAGCGGGCTAACGTAGTAGGGCAAATTTCATCTTTAACAAATGTGTTCAAAGCTTTTGTAACGAGAGCAATAAACTCTTCATGAGTAAATGCGTCTTTTGCTACACCAATTATCTTGGTTTCCTTGTCTAGTAATCCTGCTTTGTCTAGTTGATATAAAGAAGGTAATAATTTACGCCTTGCTAAATCGCCTTTAGTACCGAAAAGTACGAAATCACAAGCCTTGGCTCCAATTGATTTACCCATTGTTGAAAGCTCTCCTAATTATATGTGTGTGCTATCCGAATTCGAACGATGAATAAAAGCACACTTTTGTTGTAATATAACAACAGAACATCAATATTGCATCTTTAATTTATAAATATTGCGTTATTGTTAATCTAGTTATATGTACCCATTATCTGCTATGATTTCCCGCATACCACAAGGCTTTTGAACCATTTAATAGTGATCTATGTCTTGAAAAATAACCATAGAAACGAATTAATGGTAAAAAAATAACTTAATTTACGAATATCATGTAAGTTATGGTATAAAATTACATCACCTACTTTTAGCTACTATTTAGCGGATGCTTGCTTATGAATACCCTTGAAAAGGTTCAAAAAAGCCTTACCCAATTTAGTAAATCGGAACGTAAAGTTGCCGAAGTCATATTAGCCTCACCGCAAACAGCTATACATTCTAGTATTGCGACATTAGCCAAAATGGCCGATGTCAGTGAGCCAACGGTTAATCGTTTTTGTCGTCGATTAGATACTAAGGGCTTCCCTGATTTTAAGTTACATTTGGCCCAAAGTCTTGCTAATGGCACACCCTATGTTAGTCGTCACGTTGAAGAAGATGACTCTCCAGAGTCTTATACAACTAAAATATTCGAATCTTCAATGGCATCACTTGATACTGCACGTCAAAGCATTGATACTGCGGCAATTAACAAAGCCGTTGACGTACTCACTCAAGCAAAAACCATTTCATTTTTTGGTCTCGGAGCGTCTTCTTCTGTCGCTCATGATGCACAAAATAAATTCTTCCGTTTTAACGTACCTGTAATTTGTTTCGATGATGTGTTAATGCAACGAATGAGTTGTATTAACTGCAACGAAGGTGACGTCGTAGTGTTAATTTCTCACACAGGTCGGACAAAATCATTGATTGAAATAGCCCGAATAGCTCGTGAGAATGGTGCTGCAGTAATCGGTATTACCGCCCGCAATTCGCCATTGTCTCTAGAATGCACTTTGCCTGTGACAATGGAAGTTCCTGAAGATACGGATATGTATTTACCGATGGCATCACGTTTAGCACAGTTGGTCACCATAGATGTCTTAGCCACAGGCTTTACCTTACGCCGAGGCCCACGTTTCCGAGATAATTTAAAACGCGTAAAAGAAGTATTAAAAGAATCTCGCGTGAACAAGGATTTGACCATATAAACCTAAGTGCATCTTACAAGTAATGGATAGAGGGCTTTTTTACACCCTCGCCCCTAATACTTACAGTAATACTTACTCTAGATATCACAAGCTTTTTATGATGTATTAAGCATATTCGTAATCGGATAACTGGATACTAATTACAAGATTCAGTTATTTTCGACCATTTGAGCCCATTAATACAGCAATGAATATTGTTATTAAGGTCAAACAGCATTGCTGTTTGACCTTTTTTATTATAAAAACCGCTAATCTGTCACATAAATCACACATTAAAAACGATCTTTTTGTTGGTAACTTTACTACATTTAGCCGAATCTCTGTTAATATACTTGTATCATTTAAGTACTAAGATAGCTGGCGTACTTTAAATAACCGAATTCTATTTAACACAAAATCTTTCTTATCATTAACGGAGTATCTTATGTTCCGCAGAACTAAAATCGTTACTACACTCGGACCAGCAACTGATCGCGATGACAATTTACGTAAAATTATCATAGCAGGCGCTAACGTTGTTAGACTTAACTTTTCACATGGTTTACCAGAAGATCATTTAAAACGCGCGACTGATACACGTAGGATCGCCAAAGAATTGGGCAAAACTGTCGCTATTCTAGGTGACTTACAAGGTCCGAAAATTCGAATATCTACTTTTAAAGACAACAAAAAAATCAAACTTAATTTAGGCGATACTTTTGTACTTGATGCCGATTTAGGCAAAGGTGAAGGCGACGAAAATCAAGTCGGTATTGATTACAAGCAATTACCAGATGACGTTGTTATTGGTGATATTTTAATGCTTGATGACGGTCGAGTTCAATTAAAAGTTGAACGAGTTGAAGATCGAAAGGTTTTTACTACTGTTACTGTTGCAGGCCCGTTATCTAATAACAAAGGCATTAACAAAAAAGGCGGCGGACTAACAGCCCCAGCCTTAACAGAAAAAGACATGGCAGACATTAAAACTGCCGCGTTAATTGATGTTGACTTCCTTGCCGTGTCATTCCCACGTACTGGAGCTGACTTAGACTTAGCACGTGCTTTAGCGCTTGAAGCTGGCAGTAAAGCACTTATTGTCGCAAAAGTTGAACGTGCTGAAGCAGTAGAATCAGACGAAGCAATGGATGATGTAATTAGAGCATCAGATGTTGTGATGGTTGCACGTGGTGATTTAGGTGTTGAAATTGGTGATGCTGCGCTTGTTGCTGTACAAAAACGTTTAATTCAACGTTCACGCCAGTTAAACAAAGCGGTTATCACTGCAACGCAAATGATGGAATCGATGATTTCGAGTCCTATGCCTACACGTGCTGAAGTTATGGACGTAGCAAATGCTGTTCTAGATGGCACAGATGCGGTAATGCTGTCAGCTGAAACGGCTGCTGGTGATTTCCCTGAAGAAACTGTTATGGCAATGGCTAATGTCTGTATTGGCGCAGAAGCACATCCAAGTGTGAATGTATCCAACCACCGTATGAATGAGCAGTTTTCATCTATTGAAGAGACCATCGCTCTATCAACTATGTATGCAGCTAACCACTTACCTGGTGTCAAAGCGATTATTTCGTTAACGGAATCAGGTGAGACGGCTAAATTAATGTCTCGTATTAGCTCTGGTTTGCCGATATTTGCATTAACTCGTCATCCAAAAACCTTAGCCAGTATGTGTATGTACCGTGGTGTTCAGCCAGTTAATTTTGACTCTACTGCATATCCTGCTGAAGAACTCGCTAAAGAAGCATTAAACTGCATAGTGAACAAAGGTTATTTAGTCAGTGGGGATATGGTTCTAATGACTAAAGGTGACGTGATGGAAACCATCGGTGGCACTAACACTTGTAAAGTGTTGATTGTTGCTTAATCAAGTCTAACCAAATATAACGAGGAACATTCACTACTCGCACGCGGTGATACACTCGTTAACACTAAAGCTAATCTTCGGATTGGCTTTTTTATCGATTTTTTTGAACATTAACGCTATACCTTAAAAGTAGCTACCATTCCCCTGCTTCATCGTTAATCCGTAACATGATGGATAAAAAAAACCCCGACAGAGTCGGGGCTTATGTACGTAATTATTTCTCAAAACTTAAGATTAATGTAATTAACTTACATTATAGCTTTTCAAAGTCATTAACGTTGATAGCAGCTAAACGCATTACATCTGCTTCTACAAGCTGTTTATGCTCAGCTTCAGTGATGATGTCTTTTTCTAATGCAACATCAAATAACTCAAGCATAGGAAGCTTAGATTTTATGTGGCCGCTTCGTTGCGCTTTCTTAAGTTTCTTATATAAATCTTTCGCAGCATATTTAGCTAAGAAGGCACTTTCTACTTCTGCTATGCCACTTGTGTCACCATCAAATTCACTACACAAGAATGTAATTCGATCACGTGCAGCTCCAGGCTTAAGCATGCCTTTAACTAAATCGACAGCAAACTTATCACTTGGCGCATTAAAATGATTACCCAATGGGAAAATTAATACCCGAAGTAACACAGCTGCAATTTTGCTTGGGAAGTTGCGAATTGCATCTTCAAGCGCTTTAGCCGCTAAATGTAAACGCTCTGTCATCACATAATGTACTGCCGCTAAATCATCTTGCTGACGGCCATTATCTTCAAACAGTTTCAATGTTGCTGACGCTAAATATAACTGGCTTAATACATCGCCCATTCGTGCAGAAATCATCTCTTTACGTTTGAGATCGCCACCCATAATCAACATTGATAAATCAGTCATGATCGCAAGTGAAGAAGATATACGAGTCATATCACGATAATACTGCTGCGTAGGACCACTCACTGGTGCACTGGCAAATCGGCTGCCTGTTAATGCACTACCAAATGAACGTAACGCATTACTTACAGCATAACCAATATGGCCAAGTAACAATGAGTCGAAACGATCTAAAGCCGATGTTTCATCTTCCATTGCCGCCGCTTCCATTTCAGCTAATACGTATGGATGACAGCGTGTAGCACCTTGACCAAAAATCATCAATGAACGAGTTAGAATGTTTGCACCTTCTACTGTAATTGAGATTGGGTTAGCCATAAATGCGTGACCTAAATAGTTTTTAGGTCCAAGTTGAATGCCCTTACCAGATTGAATGTCCATTGCATCTTCTAATACATCACGACCTAACTCGGTCATATGATATTTAGCAATAGCAGTCACAACTGAAGGTTTCACTTTTAAATCGATACCTTGAGTGGTTAAACGACGTGCAGCCTCAAGCTGATATGTATTGGCGATAATACGCGCCATAGCTTCTTGTACGCCTTCAAAATTACCTATTGGCATACCGAACTGCTGACGTACATAACTGTATGCCGTGGTCGTTTTAGTGCATACATGGCCCGATGCTGTAGCCAATGCAGGTAGTGAAATACCACGTCCTGCAGATAAACACTCAACCAGCATACGCCAGCCTTTACCGGCAAACTGAGGTCCACCAATAATCCAATCTAATGGAATAAAGACATCTTCACCGCTCGTCGTCCCGTTCATAAATGCCATCATTAATGGGTTATGACGACGACCTATCTCAACACCTTCATGGTCTGTTGGGATCAAAGCACACGTAATACCAAGATTTTTAACATCACCTAACAAACCGTCAGGATCGCGCATTTGGAATGCAAGACCTAATACAGTCGCAACTGGTGCGAGGGTAATGTAACGCTTGTTCCACGTTAAGCTTAACCCTAATGTCTCTTCACCTTCAAACTCACGGCGACAAACAATACCTAAATCAGGAATTGCGCCAGCATCACTGCCCGCTTCTGGACCGGTTAAGGCAAAACAAGGGATATCTTTACCAATAGCAAGTGAAGGTAACCATCGTTCCTTCTGCTCTTGAGTACCATAATGCGTGAGTAACTCACCAGGGCCTAAAGAGTTAGGTACCATTACAGTAACAGCAGCACTTACACTTCGAGTCGCAATGGTAGCCACGATGGTTGAGTTTGCATAAGCTGAAAACTCACGTCCACCGTACTTTTTAGGAATGATTAACGCAAAGAAACCTTGCTCTTTAAAGTATTGCCACAACTCTGGAGGAAGATCTTTACGATTATGGACGATATCGAAATCGTCAATCATAGTTAATGCAGTTTGAACTTGATTATCAATAAAATCTTGTTCTTCAGCCGTTAATGTAGGCTTACCGTAACCATGTAAGGTATTCCAATTTGGTTTTCCGCGAAATAATTCACCTTCCCACCAAACATCACCCGCTTCCATTGCTTCTTTTTCGGTACTCGATAAAGGAGGCAATACTTTTTTGAAGAACGAAAATACAGGACGCGTAATAACTTGCATCCTGATATTACGTACACCAAAGAGGACAATAATCGCTATAACTAGCAATATGATGATACTCATTTTATACCTTCTTAGTTTGTTAACACAGGGACAGCAACACCAGCTGCCATGTAAGGGATTACTTTACGAAGAATTGCTTCAATATCATTATGTTCACCGTAATCGGCCAAAGCAATTTCATTTAATGCATCAGCAGAAGCCATAGTGAATACTATCGTTCCTAAAGTGAAATGCAAACGCCAGAACATTTCAGCAGCTGGTATATGCGGCGCACTGGCCGAAACTGCTTGTACAAATGTGGCTAAATACTCGCCATAATGCGTAGTAATAAACCAGCGTAAATGACCTTGGCTTTCAATATAGCCACGCCCCAGCAACTGTAAAAATATAATCGTGCCACCGTTACGGACTTTATTGAGCTCAAGTAACGGTTTAATTAGAGCAGAAAAAATCTCGTTAAGTGATGCATCTTCAGGTGCATGGTGTATACGTTTAATTTCTATCGCGGCGCTTGGCATGAACACATCTAAGTATCTAGCTAATACTGCACGAATTAACTCTTTCTTCGAACCAAAATGGTAATTGACCGATGCCAAATTGACTTCAGCTTTACTGGTGATTAGTCGTAATGAAGTTTCAGAAAAACCTCTTTCAGCAAACAACTTTTCAGCAGCATCAAGTATTCTTGTTTTTGTATCAGTACGGCTTGCCATTCCAGGACCCAAGTTTAATTTAAACACCCGTTTAAATTAATCATTGAGCGCACAGATGTCAATCGAAATTATCAGCTTTATTGATCTAGTTAAGTAACATAAATGGTAACACCACCATCAAATTAGTCGCCTTTATGTAAAATCCTCAACTTTATGAACACACACATAGATAAAAATCATCGAAGCTAATATAATACATTTGCCTTTAAAACGGCCGTCTTAAATTGAACTTAATGCATTACTCAAATCAGGTTTTAATCTTATAAAAATTGAAATATTACAACTGTTAATTTTCGAACTAGGCTCGCCAGATGTTGAACATAACTCCAAGCCAACCATTACCAGAAGCGCTAAATGTAGACATTACGATTAAAATGGACAATAAAAGAGTATTAAAACACTTGCAATAATATCTTTATAATTAGATGAACAAGGCCTTCAAACTAAGATGATTAGTTGATGATAGCGTAAATGGGGTTGTTCATAATAATCGTTTATAAGCTAATGTAAAAAAGGCATAGAACTTATAGTGTAGTGAAAATATTTAGCATTATGTTGTTATCTAAAACCACAGCCCTTTCGATTTAACTCACTATTTTCCACTTTCTTCTGCTGCGATTTCTTCAACATCACAAATACCCCGCCGACACCACCATGGTTATAAGTTGCTGAATGGTATGCTGTAACGGGTTCAATTTGTTGCAACCAATGACACACTGCCGATTTCATTAATGCTGGGTAGGGTTTACTTTTATAACCCTTACCATGAATAATAAGCAGATTACGTTCGCCCCGTTCGTGAGCACTAAAAATACAATTCATTAAACTTTCACGAGCTTGTTTAAGTCGGTACTGATGTAAATCTAGGACTGTTTTAACAGGATACTTACCCTGACTTAATAGTGTAAACACCTCATTTTGGATGCCATCAATTTTATAGCTTACGACCTCATCAGGCTTCACGGCATGAATCAAATATGGCTCCGTTGGCAGTAATTGTAATAACTCATGTTGTTGTGCAGCAGCTCGCTTTGCAAGTTGAGCATCGGTTATACTTGCACAATGAAGTAACGCATTCGCTAATGATGATTGATTTTCATCTTTAAGAGGCATCACATCGGCCATTTCTTGTAGAAATAATTGGTCATCACTTAACGACATATGTCATCTCCTACATATTTTGTAAACATTCTATGCTTTAGCAAAGTAAATGAATAATTTATAGTCATACTAACGGTATCGCTTGTAATTATTGATTGTCAGATAAAAAGAGAACAACCCTTGAAAAGTATATTGACCTTATCCAATACGTCATGGTTAACAACACGGTTAATCATACTCAGTTTGTGTGTAACTGCATTTAACGTGTCTTCAACAGAACTGACTGCAGATCAAACCTTAAATGCTAATTTTGAAAAATTAACTCACGCTTTTGAACAATTAGATTTAACCGCTATGGAAGATATATACACTGAAGATGCAGTGTATATCTCTGAAACCCAAGATAGAGGCATTATTATCGGTAAGGAAAATATTCTAAACTTATATAGCCGATTCTTTAATAAAATAAAACGTAAAAATGCCAAACTTGAGGTCGATTTTAGGATTCTTGTACGATCTATAGAGCCTAATAGCGCAACTGATATCGGTTATTATTTAGTGCGCTTTCACCCAGGAAAAGAATCGGGAGAACCTGTGAGTGAGTTTGCAGGGAAATTTGTCACCATTTTCACGAAAGATAACAAGCAGCAATGGAAAATCAGCGTTGATTCAAATACTCATACAGCACCACATTTTTACTATGACGCGAAACCTGTGCCTAATCTGTATTATGGTCGACAATTTATTGAAGCGACCACAAAAGAATAATCATCATGGTTAATATCAACTCTGTGGACTCAGCATCTTCACAATGTCCTTGTGGTAGTTTACAAACCTATGTGCAGTGTTGTGAACCATATCATTTGAATTATAGTGTAGCGGACACACCAGAGCGCTTGATGCGTTCACGGTATAGCGCATTTGTATTACGCCACTTTACCTATCTAATATTGACCCACCATCCTGACTATTTACAGGGGTTAACGGAACAACAGTTAGCTCAAGGAAATACCCAGTGGCTTGGGCTAGAAGTAGTGTCGTCAAAACAACAATCTGATCATGGTGAGGTGACATTTAAAGCCTGGTTTATTGATAACAAGCAGATTGATGCGATTTATGAATGTTCATCATTTGTTAAACAACAGAATCGCTGGTTTTATACTCAAGGACAACAAATGACAACCAGGTTACCGGGAAGAAATGATCCTTGTATTTGTAATAGCGGCAAAAAATTCAAGCAATGCTGTGCTAAGTGTTTAAGTTAGCAGCAACCTAAAAGGCCACTATTAACAATAATGATTAAAACACGAAATAATAGGTAACAAGGAGAGTGTTAATTGTTCACTAATGTAAACTAAGTTAAATCAATAGTCGCTAAGTACAAAATGACCCTGTAACAGATTCTGTGTAACTACCTAATTTATATATAATCTGAAATTCGTTCTTCAAATTCAATAATAAAGCGATTCAGTGCCGGTTTCCAGTTTCTAATCGGCATTGTCCATTTCTTCGATGCTTGCATAATAGCCAAGTAAACAACCTTCTTCGCTGAGTCATCATTAGGAAACAGTTTACGGTTCTTGATGGCTTTTCTGATAACACTGTTCAATGATTCAATTGCGTTGGTGGTGTAGATTGCTTTTCGGATATCTTCAGGGTAGTTAAATAGTGTATTGAGATTAGCCCAATTTCGCTGCCAAGAGGCTGAGATACTCGGATATTTGTCATCCCATTGCTCGCCAAAACGCGCTAAGTTCAGCAAGGCTTCTTCTTCCGTCACTGAGTGGTAAATCTTCTTTAAGTCAGCAGCAACGACTTTGTAATCCTTATACGGCACAAATTTCATCGAGTTTCGTACCATATGCACTATACAGAGCTGAATTTGTGTTTTCGGATATACGGTATTAATGGCATCAGGAAAGCCTTTTAAGCCATCGATGCAGGCGATGAGGATATCATTGAGTCCTCTGTTTTGAAGTTCAGTCAACACATTGAGCCAAAACTTGGCGCCTTCATTCTCCGCTATCCACATCCCAAGCAGCTCTTTGTGACCTTCAAGGTTGACGCCAAGGGCTAAGAAAATCGCTTTGTTGATGACCTTATTGTTTTCCCTTATTTTAACCACGATACAGTCTAGAAAAACGATGGGGTAAACAGGCTCAAGTGGACGCGACTGCCACTCTATAACCTGGTCTATAACTGAGTTCGTCACTCTAGAAATGAGCGTAGGAGAGATTTCAGCACCATACATCTCATCAAAAGTATCGACAATATCGCGTGTCGTCATACCTTTGGCATACAGATGTAAAATCTTGTCATCCATTGATGTGAAGCGGCTTTGATGCTTCTTAACAATTTCAGGTTCAAAACTGCCATTACGGTCGCGAGGCGTGCCTAACTCAAAGCTACCTTCTTCCGTTTTGACTTTTTTGCTGGAGTAACCATTACGGCTATTGTTAGTGAGGGCTTTCTCATTTTTTTGATAACCTAAATGATGTTCAAGTTCAGCATTTAAAGCTGCTTCAACGGTAACTTTAGTTAACATTGCCCTGAAATCATTTAGGTCTGCTTCAGACTTTATGCCTTTGGCTGCTTGTTTAGCGAAAGCTTCTAATTCTTGTTTATTCATGTGCTACCTTCCATTGACCCTAATAGGGTACTGATTGAAAAGCAGTTACACAAAATTATTTACAGGCTCTACAAAATCGAAATAGAGCCTGTAAATAACTCTTTTAAACCGCCAATATGATTAATGACAACCAACTTGATATTAGAGTCACTTATGAATGATGAAGTCGTTTTGTGTCGTGGGCGTTGATAAACATTGCAAAGTCATTAACACGTATTGCTGGGCTATATAAAAAACCTTGCGCATGATGACAAGCGCTCATAGTTAAAAACTCTTCTTGCTCTTTGGTTTCTACACCCTCTGCCGTTAAAGAAATATTCAGAGCCTTAGCCATTGCGATGATAGCACTCACAATTTCACGGCTCTCATGGCTTGATGAAATATCCATGATAAACGATCGGTCAATTTTTAATTTAGATATCGGGAACTGTTTTAAGTACTTCATTGAACTATAACCGGTTCCAAAATCATCAATAGCCAAACCGACGCCTAATTCGGCCAACTCATGGCACAATTTAATAGCGTAACGAATATCTCCCATTAACTCTGTTTCGGTAATTTCTAAGATTAAGGTCTTTGGTTTTATCCGATAACGAGTGACCAATCGCCAAACTTGTTCATACAAATTACCGCTGAAAAACTGTTTTGGAGCCACATTCACGTGCATGGTGATATTTACATTTTTGTGTTGCCATAAATTAAGTTGTTTGCAGGCGGTTTCTAATACCCATTCACCGATTTGGTTAATCACCCCATTTTTCTCGGCTATATCGATAAATGTCCCTGGATATAGCACACCTTTTTTAGGATGATGCCAACGAATTAACGCTTCTGCGCCAATGTATTGGTTATTTTGTAAGTCCATTAAAGGTTGATAATACAATTCAAACTCTCGGCCACTAATAGCATGATGTAAATCACGTTCTATTTCTGCATTAATGGTAAACGTATCGAGGAGCTTTTCATTGAATAGCTGATAATGAACATCATTTCTTTTCTTAGCATGTTGTAGGGTAATATCAGCACAAGATAATGGGGAGAATAATCCGACTACAGATTTAATATCAACCACGGCAATTGCCGGTTTCGGCTCTATTTTCTCTCTGGAAATTATAGATGGCGCAGCTAAATTCATATACAACTTGCTAACCATTAGCTCTGTATCGGTTTCAAGCTCAATGGGTGGCAATAACACAGCAAATTCATCACTGCCAATTCTAGCGACATCTATTGCGTTTGCTGCCACAGCAAAATGTTTTAAACGTCGCGCAATTTCTACTAATAAACTATCCCCATGATCATGACCATGAGTATCGTTAAAACGTTTGAAGCCTAATAAATCAATCAGGATTAACGTACCCTCTTTAGCATGCTCTAACATAGGGATAAAATGACTACGATTGTGCAACCCAGTTAATGAGCAATGCCAGGCTAGACGCTCCAATTCTGCTTTATGTAAAAATTCTGCTGAATTATCGAAGCTAGACACCAACGCGTAACGCTTGCCTTGTTCTGTCACAAATGGGGTAATGTGATAATTTAACCAATATTCACTACCATCAATTCGTTCTAACTTAAGGTCGCCTTTGACCGTTTCATTGTTGTGTAATTTATTAATAAGGAGGTCAAGACGCTGTGGTGTATCCTTAAATAAATCAAGGCTAATTACGTTATTGTGCTCTACCGAGATACGCGGTAATCCGGTCATTTTCTCATGGGCACTGTTAACATACTCAATAATACGGCTATCGGTATTTATCAGCATGACCACATGGTCAGATTGTTCAGTTGCATTTCGCAATAGATAAATTTGTTCGTTGCTGTCATAAGAGTAGCGAGTCGCTAATGCTAACGCTAATTGGTCAGCGCATTGAATAGCAAATTGAATATCAGAATCTAGCCAATTTATCTCTTCACAGTTTTCAATCGATAGTACACTTTCAATATGGCCATTAATTCGAATGGCAATATCAACACTAGTGACAATGTTATGATGCTGGTAGTACTCAGAAAATGTGTGAATTAGATTAACCTGAGAATTACCATTGGATAAGATATAGCGGTGGGAACGCAATTCATCAAAATATTGAGGTTCAATAGCTGTTGTTCTCAGATTAGACACATGAACTAATTGATCAGCTATTTGACTGGCAACTAAAGTATGCTCACATACACAACTGCCATCGACAATAGAATTATCATTGACAACTAAACCGTCATTTGCGGTGTTATTTTCTAGGGTCCAAACGGACACAAACGATGCAGCGAAATATTCGAGCAGCAGTTGACACACAAACTCAGAGGTTTTTGTAAAATCACCTTGTTGTTTAGCATTAGAATTTACAATTAATTCCAATAAATGCTGTTGATCTTGTCGATTCATTTAAATCCCGAAAAATGGCTTCATTTCCCTAATTTTTTGAAAACATCAAATCAGTTCTATTTATTGTTATTAGCACTGATTTTAAGAGCATGAGTCAAATAATTAGGCAATACATTGGGAGCAAAACTTGCACTAAAAAGCATTCACTTTACTATATTAGTAACAACGACTATGCCTTGATTAAGTAAAGCACATTACACGCGATACTCATAAACAGCAATCACTTCGTTACATATTGTTACGGTTTGTGAGCATTGCAGTAGAGTGTAGCTACACCCCAAAAAAACGTTTTAACAACAATAATTTGGTACCCTTCTATTAACCCTAACATAGACTAAAATTAAAGCTCATTTTCAAGTTGAAAAATCATTTTCTCTACACTAAAAGTAAAATCCAACGTTAGAGTAATCATATTATCTTTATCGACAAGGTTAGCTTTGGTGTCACTAAAACGTTGTTGCGCTGTTGTTTGCATCGCTTGAGCTTGCATCAACGCATCATCACCGGAAAAGTTTAATATTAATAACGTATCGTCAGCTTCAACAACGGCACCAATGTCAACATAACTTCCGCATTCAGTACAACTGTCACTGACATTACCTTGTTGCTGTTTAATTTGTTTAATCATTAGTTTATTCCGTCAATATCGAAAATTATCAGTGTAAATATATCGTAGTTTTGAACGGTTTTTATTAGTCATGCTCACAATTAACATAAATACACATTAGATCTTATCCGTATCATCATGTACGACTCGATAGTTAAGCAAATTGGTGCGATAACGTTTCAGAAATCTTTCGTTGGGTACTTAATTGATCCAGAAAATGCATATCTTCTAATGGTGTGTGTTGTTGGTAAGCATTAATGGCTTTATTTTTTGTCAGGTAATCGCAGTTATTCAACACTTCGATCATTGAATCTGGTTGTGAACCTCTAATAACTAGCGCTTCAGGTGTTAATGCTTGTTGGAGGTGAAACTGCTTAGCACCATGTTGCTGAAACACGATAGCGTTGTCTGTGGTGTCTGGGTGGACTGAAATGTCATCAACCAACAATTGTGGCTGCGGTACTGAAAATTTATTACGCAGCTTTTGCGTGCTTTCTACATCATTATCAAATTGAAATTGCGCCATATCACGAGCGTCAACTGACAACATAGCCAATAGCAAACCAAATTCACCGCGACGATTATGTTCAATCGCGGCGTTTAATCGGTTTCCTATTTGTAATTCATTGACTAATGTTGATTCAATTTGCATATAAAAACATCACTACTTATGCTCGATGCTAATTTATCGACCAAACAGTCATAAACTTTAGGAATATATTCAATTTTATACTTTACATACAAAAGGTTTCTGACTACTATGGCGGCCGCAATTGAGGAGGGGTTCCCGAGTGGCCAAAGGGATCAGACTGTAAATCTGACGGCTCAGCCTTCGAAGGTTCGAATCCTTCTCCCTCCACCATTTGCGTTGCTTCAAAGTTTCAATTTAAAAGTGTTAATGCTGTAAAGAGTTAGAATGTAAAAAGAGAGTAAGAAAAAAGAAAATATGTGGAGGGGTTCCCGAGTGGCCAAAGGGATCAGACTGTAAATCTGACGGCTCAGCCTTCGAAGGTTCGAATCCTTCTCCCTCCACCATCTTTCTTTTATTCCTATTTATCTTGCTGTGGAGGGGTTCCCGAGTGGCCAAAGGGATCAGACTGTAAATCTGACGGCTCAGCCTTCGAAGGTTCGAATCCTTCTCCCTCCACCATCTTTCTTTTATTCCTATTTATCTTGCTGTGGAGGGGTTCCCGAGTGGCCAAAGGGATCAGACTGTAAATCTGACGGCTCAGCCTTCGAAGGTTCGAATCCTTCTCCCTCCACCATTTTACATCTTAGTTTATCTGCTACTTCCAAACACTAATCTCGTTATCTTTAATACCTGCCCTACTATATTATTTTCTTCAGTGTAACGTTCTCATTTTCCTAGTTTGACCGGCAAAATTCATCGCGTTTCATATAAATAACTTACTACTCAATCAGTCAAATACAGTTGTGTATATTTCTATGACCATTATCATTTAATATTTATTTGATCGTGGTTTTACTATCTATATCGATATCCACATTTGGCTCGGTCATGTTTATGATGATTAACACTCCTTTGTGACCATAAGCACTATTCACACACTAACATTTTAGTTATTATTTATTCCTTTTTAGAATAACGAGTGTCCTTGCATGTCATCAACTTGGGTCAATCAGGCCATCGCAAAAATAGAAGCCGATTATCAACGTTCAGCAGATACACATCTTATTAAGTTAGATCTTCCCAAACTTGTTGGCATTGATGTTTACTTAAAAGATGAAAGCACTCACCCAACGGGCAGTTTAAAGCACCGCCTGGCCCGATCACTATTTTTATATGCCTTATGTAATGGCTGGATAAAACAAAACACGCCGATTATAGAATCCTCATCAGGCAGTACAGCGGTATCAGAAGCTTATTTTGCCCGCTTACTTGGGTTACCTTTTATTGCAGTAATGCCAAGCACGACAGCAAAAAAGAAAATCCAACAAATTGAGTTTTATGGTGGTCAATGCTATTTCGTAGAAAACGGCAGTCAGATGTACCCTGAATCGGCACGCTTAGCCAATGAATTGAAGGGTCATTACATTGATCAATTTACTTATGCAGAACGTGCTACGGATTGGCGAGGAAATAACAATATTGCGGATTCAATTTTTAATCAGATGGAAAAAGAACCCCATCCTATCCCAACATGGATTGTGATGAGTCCGGGAACCGGTGGCACTAGCGCTACTATTGGTCGTTATATTCGTTACCAACAACAAACAACTCAATTGTGTGTTGTCGACCCAGAAAACTCTGTCTTCTATGATTACTTTAACAGTGGCGATGCCAGTATTGTTTGCAACAAAAACAGTAAGATTGAAGGTATAGGACGTCCAAGAGTTGAGCCTTCATTTATTGCGGGCGTTGTTGATAGTATGATAAAAATTCCCGATGCAGCCTCAGTTGCGACAATTCAATGGTTAGAGCAACTCCTTGGTCGTAAAACAGGCGCTTCGACCGGCACTAATTTGTACGGTGCATTATTGCTCGCGACTAAAATGCGTCAAACAGGACAAACAGGTTCAATTGTGACCTTAATTTGTGATTCAGGCGATCGTTATTTAGATACTTATTATGACCCTGAATGGGTTAACAGCAATATTGGCTGCTTTAAACATTACCAAGATAAGCTGTTGAAATTTAATGATACTGGATTATTGATTTAGCAATATTATCAACAAAAATGCCGTTGTTATAAGCAACGGCATTTTTGTATTTATCGTGAGCGTCCGGTGAACTACGCCTTGCTTAGATCAACGAGCCAGGGCAAGAGGCTATTAAGGTCACAGTTTGGATGGGATAGCTGCTCCAAGCAGTGTTCGATGTAATCGAACGGAATAAGACCGTTAGCTTTAGCGGTTTCTATGATGCTGTATAAAATAGAGCTGCCTTCAGCACCACGATGGTTGTGATTAAATAGCCAGTTTTTTCGGCCTATCACAAACGGTTTTACTGCTCGCTCTGCGCGGTTGTTGTCGATATTGAGTCGGCTATCTTCTGTGTAACGACTGAGCTTTTCCCATTGATTGAGGCTGTAATGGATGGCTTTGCCTAGAGGGCTTCCCTTTGATACTTGCAGCGATGATTTATCCAGCCATTGCTTAAATAGTACCAATTGGGGTTGTGAGTGGGTGCGCCTAAAATACAGACGCTCTTCCAGGCTCAGTGATTGTATTTGGGTTTCAATGCGGTACAGCTTGGCTATCATGCTCAGTGCCATATCCGCTTTACTGACTTTACCTACTTTGGGTTTTCCTTGCGCCACTAGCGCTTCTTTGAATTTACGCCGTGCATGGGCCCAACAGCCAACAAGCTTATTACTTACCTGCTGGTAAGCTGCGTAACCATCGACCTGTAAATAACCATTAAACACCGTTTGCTCCGTGGCAAGAAAACGGCTCACGCAGGTGCCCGCACGGCTACCGTCTTGATAGTCGTAAAGCACTATGCTGCGTAAACCTTGATATCGAGGCTCAGTGCTTGGCCCATCCGCGCCAGCGCAATACACCCACATATAGGATTTCACCCGCTCATCGTTAATCACTTTGAGGGTGGTCTCGTCCGCATGGATGACTTCTTGTGTTAACAAATGTTTGTGCAGTAAATCATATAAGGGTTTAAACAGAGCGGCGGATTTCATCATCCAATCGGCCATGGTTTGCCGACTTAAGTCGATACCATGTTGCTTGAACAAGGCTTCTTGCCGGTAAAGGGGTAATGCGTACTGATATTTGCTGGTGATGAGTTGGCTTAATAGACTTGGGGTGGCAAAACTTTTAGGAATGGGGCTGACGGGCACGGGCGCTTGCTTGATGTTGGCCTTGGTGCCTTGCGTTTCGCAATGCTTGCAGCTGTATTTTAATCTAACATGCTCAATCACACTGATTTGTGCCGGTATAAACTTAAGCTTCTCACTACTGTCTTGGCCCATTAATGCCAGCTGATGACCACAACTGTCACACTGCTTATCTTCATCACTAATATCATGGATGACGACTTCTCGCGGCAGGTCTTTTGGCAGTAATTTGCGCTTGGCGCGTTGTTTAGGCGGTACTGACACATCAGCATCTGTCGTTAACTCAACAAGCTCATCAACCGTAACTTCAGCTTCGTTAAACAACTCACCTTGATAATCATGGCTTTCGCTGCTGGCCCCGAAGCGCTGTTGTTGTGCGAGGCGAAATTGCTCCAGTAACCGCTGCACCGAGTGTTTAAGCTCAGCAATTTCAGCATCTCTCAACTCGATAGTATTGTCTTTAGTCGCCAGCGTCTCAAGCAATAATTGCTTAAGCAAATCAACGTCGTTGGGTAAGTTGTCAGGGCTTAATTTCATGGTGTTATTATACCAAAACTCCCCCTAGAGAAGGGGGTTGCAGTGATCTGATTATCAAAAACTGCATACGCAATGGCGATCAATTAACTGTAATTCAAGCCACTAACATGTTGATGTCCCAATACATCAAAGCCAGACAGCAGCCAATGAAACTGTTGCTCAGATAAGCTCAGGCACTCATCAATACTTTTAGTCGGCCACTTAAACTTATCCTGCTCGAGGCGTTTGTACCAAAGCGCAAAACCAGTGTCATCCCAGTAGAGGATTTTTAATTTATCGCGGCTTTTATTACAAAAGACAAACACGCTGCCGTCTGTGGCCTGTAGCGACAACTGTTGCTCGACGATAACGGCTAAGCCATTTATGGATTTACGAAAATCCACAGGCTCTCGATGCAAATAGACACTGGGGAGCTCACGAAACATCAACATGCTTGCAGGCCTTTTATCATTTCCAGCAGATAGCTTGCAGGCAAGGTGCTAGGGAAAGTCCATATCCCGGATTGATGCTGAAAAAAATGGTCTGCTCTGGGACCGGAAGTTGAGCTTGGGTAGCCATCGCCGTCGGCGAGGCCAGCGTCGCCTTAACAAATAGTGCGCCCGTTGGAATGCTCATTTTAGCTATGTCTGCTTTGCGGGCGTAAAATCCGCTGATACTGAGTTTATGCAGGCGACAAAAAGCGGTAATCGTCAAGCCGCTAGCGGATTGCTGTTGTATCAAGGCAACCCAATCTTCATGTGAACGTCTAGCCATGTTAACTCCTGATGTAATGATCAGTCGTTAATATAGAGGATGAACAAGAGCTGCTGAAGATGTACTTGCCCGGACGCTTACTATTTATCAACTAATAGCATTAATCAATATTCAAATATTTATGAGTCTGAATAGACAAACGCCAATTACGTGCAATACACACTTTCATCGCTAATTCTGTAGCGCGAGCCTTTTGGCTGATCGGCTGTAAACAAATGGTTTTATCACTGATGTCGATGCCGATTAATAGTGCATCTAACTCTTCAATATGATTCTCTGTGGCTATCGGGTGTTTAATTTCGTTGGCACGGTTCAATGCTTGTTCTAGCACCTTATAGCCCCCTTTCATATTGATTTTAGGCGATACCGTGACCCACACATCTGGATGACATTTCACTTCAAAAGTGCCACTGGTTTCAATCTGGATCTGATACCCTGCTGCAATAAAATCTTGAGTTAACTCAGTTAAATCATACAAACACGGCTCTCCACCGGTTAACACAATATGTTTAGCAGTAAATCCCTTGTCCTTGAACGCTTGTAATAATGTGCCACCAGTATGATCAGCCCATCGGCCGATAGAACCATCAACCTGAATAACTTGATCCGCGGTCACTTTATTTTCGAGTAATACATCCCAAGTTTGCTTAGTATCACACCATGCACAACCTACAGGGCAACCCTGTAAGCGAACGAACAATGCTGGTACACCAGTATAAGTACCCTCACCTTGTATTGTTTCAAATACTTCGTTAACCGGATATTTCATCGTTTACCTTTCTTTTATAGACAAGTATTGGCTACCTGACTGACAACGGGTCGGCATTTATAGAGTATTTTACTGTTAGCTGCAAGTATTTACACCTATGGCTTTGCAGTTGCGCCTGCCTTAGGTAAAATATCATTTATATTGTCTTGAACCACTCAGTGTTGATCATACCGATCTTACCAGTCAGTTCAGTACGTTAAGAGTATATTCATGTCAGATTCAAATCAAAACATCCCAACTAAAGCCCTTGTTGTATTCAGTGGCGGCCAAGATTCAACGACGTGTCTTATTCAGGCTTTGTCCCAATATGACCAAGTTCACGGAATCACATTTGATTATGGCCAGCGCCATCGTCAAGAGATAGAAGTGGCAAAATCTTTGGCAACAGAGTTGAAATTAGTCAGTCATAAAGTGATGGATACCACCTTACTAAATGAGTTAGCCATTTCTGCATTAACCCGTGACGACATTCCTGTTTCACATGAGTTAATGAACAACGGTTTACCCAATACCTTTGTACCCGGGCGTAATATTCTATTTTTAACCTTAGCAGGTATTTATGCTTACCAACTAGGTTGTGATGTCATCATCACTGGGGTGTGCGAAACCGATTTTTCAGGTTACCCAGATTGCCGTAACGAGTTCATACAATCCATGCAAAACTCATTAGCACTAGGTATGGATAAACCCATCAAGATAATAACCCCATTAATGTGGCTCAATAAAGCTGAAACATGGGCATTAGCAGACAAATATCATCAATTAGCCTTAGTGCAACATCAAACATTAACTTGTTATAACGGTATAGTTGGTGAAGGGTGTGGTGATTGTCCTGCTTGTTTACTGCGTCAACGTGGCTTAGAGGATTACCTACAAAACAGCCAATCAGTGATGGCGTCGTTAAACAGTAAATTATAATCGTGTTGTAAAAAATAGCGGGTAGTTAAAATTGGTTTGGTGACTGCAGCAAAAAGGTAATTATTCATCTCATATGGCGATGTTTTACGGCGAAACCAAAGACAACATAGTTAACCATACGAATTTTTAATGTTACTGTTCACACAGAGTCTTTGGTTTACATTATTCTGACTGAGATTTTACGGTTCATGTTGAGGTTAATTTGCTAAAACACAAAACACCCACTGTTAGTCTTTATCATATTGTCGTGGTGATCAGCCTTATTTGTATAGGGCTGTTTGCTGCAGAACTCCCCTCGCCTGCATTTTTACCAATAGACCAGTATTTTAGTTATCAATACGATGCAATTGCTCATGGGCAAGTTTGGCGATTGATGACTGGTAATCTACTACATACTAATGTATGGCATTTACTGATGAATTTAGCAGGATTCTGGGTCATCATTTTTCTGTATGACATTCACTTTAAGCGAAATCCCGGTAATTTGATGCTGCTTTTTGTCAGTTTATGCCTGTTAGAAGGAATTGGTTTATATCTGTTTTACCCCAATTTAAAAGCCTATGTAGGCTTAAGTGGTTTATTACATGGGTTATTTGTATTTGGTGCGATAATGGATATCCGCAAAGGTTACCGCTCAGGTTACTTACTGTTTATTGGTGTCATTTTAAAAGTCGCTTATGAACAATATTTTGGTGCCAGTGACAGTATTACACATTTGATTAATGCCCGAGTCGCCACTGAATCCCATCTTGTTGGCTTGGTGAGTGGTATAATATGTGCCATATTTTGGTCGATGCTTGTCAAGCGTCTAAAATACAACAAACTTAGTTAGACTATCAATGTTAATAAATTAGTTATGTATTTCATTAATACAAACGTGAACAGTGTTGATATTAAGTCTGTCACTGATTTAATCTTTCTTGGAATTCGTTTTAGGCGCGACTTCTGAAGTTTCAACTTCAGCTTCGTTAGATTGTTCAACTGCGCTTGATTGTGCTCGCTCAACTAACTTATCGTATTCTGTTTGAGTAATTAAATAGCTTTTCAAAGGCGGTAATGGTGTTGCCGAACTTGGTTTAATTGGCATATTTTTGATACCACTGATATCAACTCTGCCAAATATCAATGCTATAGAGATAATGAACACGTGTACTAAAATAACTATGATAAAAATATGTTTATTACCAGTGAATTTAGTTCTGAGTTTTGCTGTGAATCTTTGCAAAAAGTGACCATCTTGAGTGGGATGTTCCGAGAGCAATAAAAGTTCATTGTTGTTAGTGGTGTTATCAATAGTGCCCGTAAATTGCAGTTGAATTTCATCAGCGACATGTTGTTGATAATCTTGTAATTCTTTTGGGTCTACGGCTACCTCATCTGACTCAATAAACGGTGTCACATCTTTGTCAAAAATGATGCTATCGCAATTGTCTTGCTTCCCTGCTTTGTTATCCCAAGCAGGTGCGTCATTACTGGAAGTTGCAGATTGATGCAGATGGGAATGTTTATTTTTTTCAGACATAAAGACTAATCTGCTAAGAATTATCGTTTAAGTATAACCTCTACATCCTCTTTGAGTAACAGCTAATTTGTACATTTAATAAAGTCTGTGCATTAATAAACTCTTATACAATGTTATAAATAGACTCAATATTAAACCTACATTATCGACCAATAAATTTGAGCTTACACGTGTACACCTAATTATAGCTATTTAGTTTCGAGACTGATAGACTAGTGTTGCTCAAAATCCAATCAGCGTTATTTACAGGATATTATGAACTCACCATCAAACACTTCAATACCCCAGCATTCGGCTACAATGTCCTCTGGTTCAGATTACGGTTATACAGAAGAAAAAGCCAATGCGATTTCACATGCATTAGGTGTTATGGCGGGCATTATTGGTTTAATCCTGATGCTAATTAAAGCACCCGATAGTTTATCTTTTGTGCAAATGGCTGGTGTAACAATTTATGGCATTAGCATTATTGTTTTGTTTCTTGCTTCTACTTTATATCACTCTAGCAAAAGCGCACTGTGGCGCAAACGGTTTAAAATGGCAGATCATTGTGCTATTTATACCTTAATTGCCGGCACTTACACCCCTATGATGCTCATCAGTTTACAAAGCTCACGGGCCACTATTGTACTTTCCGCCATTTGGTCATTAGCGTTAGCAGGAATAATATTTAAGACATTGTTTATCGGTCGTTTTAAAGTCTTTAGTGTGGTGCTCTACTTAGTGATGGGCTGGTTTTGTGTCGCTGTAATGGGCGATTTAAAAACTCATATGAACGATTTAGGCTTAAATTTACTCATTATTGGGGGGTTATTTTATAGTCTCGGAGTGATTTTCTATGTAGGTAAACGCATTCCGTATAACCATGCAATTTGGCATTTATTTGTACTAGGTGGCGCATTTAGTCATTTTTTATGTATTTATCTTACAGTGCTATAATTCAACAATATCGTTATCACTTCTAAAAAATTGCGGTTGTACTAAAGCCGCTATTTTTCTATTATCTATTGCTAATAAACTGCTAAATGATTTATAAACGCTATTGGAAACCCCATGACACAAATGCCTCCCATGGAACGAATATGGTTTATTGTTAATCTTATCCCTGAAGGCACCGTGTTACCTTACGGAATAGTGGCAGATTTAGCCGGCTTACCTGGCCGAGCACGTTATGTATCAAGAGCATTAAAATTAGCGCCTAAAACGCTGGCGCTTCCGTGGCATAGGGTCATTAATAGTCAAGGTAAGATATCATTCGAAAAATACTCTGAACCTTTTCAAACTCAGCTAGAATTATTAAGGTTAGAGGGTATTAAAGTGAACGCAGGCAAAATTTTGTTGTCTCAATATCAATGGAAACCCGATCTTGCCACCTTGGTAATGACATTACCCTTTTAATCTCAGACTGTTAACTATTTTCATACTTAAAGGTAACTGCACATTGGTCAATAATTTAACTCGCTTACTCACGTTAATCTTGTGTATTAGCCCTGCTATTAATGCACAGGCTGACAATCAGCAACAGCAGATTGTCGATGCTGAGTCGACGGCTCAATTAGCTACGGCGGAAAAGACTATTATTGCAGAGCAGCATCAACAAGTGACTCCCTCATTGCTATTAAGTGACGTTGAACAAGCTGCTATCTTATCGCCACTCACAGCCCACACGGCTCAATACAAGGTGTTTTATGGCAGCATCGAATTAGGTGTGGCCAATTACCGTTTACCAGCTACTGATAGTGGTTTTTACAGTTACCATTTTGACAGTGATGTCAGTCTATTTGTGTTATCAGATCAGCGTCATCTTACCAGTGAATTTACCTTAGAAAACGGCAAACTGGTACCATTTCGCTACATTCAGGAACGAACCGGAACGGGTAGTGATTACACCGAGCAGACAGCCTTTGCAAAAGCACAACAGTTCATTCACACCATATACAAGGAAGATGCATTAAAACTGCCTTATGAAGACAAAGTATTTGACCCTTTAATGGTGCAATTGCAATTTAGAATGGATCTCGCCGCCAATATTAGGCCATTAGATTATAAAATGGTGAAAGAAAAAGAAATTGATGACTATCAATTTAGAGTCATAGGCAAAGAACAAGTTGTGCTCGACAGTGGTACCTACGATACAGTAAAAGTTGAAGTTGTACGCGACAGCACTAAAAGGCAAACATTTTTCTGGATGGCACCTGATTTAGCCTATTTACCAGTACGATTAAGTCATTTTTCAAAAGGCAGCAAGCAGCTGGATATTCAGTTAGCGAGCTACCAATTTGAACAACCATTGCCCCCGATGACGCCAGCATTGATCGATGGCCCAAACCCTGGAAGGTCAACAGCTGCCGGACAACTCACTTCAGAGGTTGAAAATGAAACCGGCATCAGTGAGTCAGAACTAGAGCAAATTAAAATGTTAGCTGCGGATTAATTCACCTTTCCTGAAAAGTTTCCATTCACCTGGATTTAACACAACCCAATTTTCATTATTGGTTAATGGCCTGGTTGCAATAACAGTCACCACATCATTGGGTGTGGTTTCTTTGCTAAAATCAATCACAACATCAGTGTCAATTAGTGTTGCTTTGCCAAACGGAGCTCGGCGTGTAATATGGCATAAATTGTTAGTACAATAAGCCATTAAATCAACGCCATTACTCAATAGCATATTAAATACCCCTAGCTGGCGTATTTCATCTGCTAACCCTGCAATATAGTCGAATACCGCATCTAGGTCGTCTGGTTCTTGCTCGCCAAATTGTTTTACAACCGATTCTAAAATCCAGCAAAAGGCCAATTCGCTGTCTGTGTCGCCAACAGGCTGAAAACGCGACACCTTAAATTTATCGAGATAACCGGTTAATTGGCCATTGTGTGCATAAGTCCAATATCGCCCCCATAACTCCCGACTAAACGGATGAGTATTAACTAAAGACACGCAACCACGATTAGCCTGACGAATATGACTGATCACGATTTCGCTTTTAATTGGATATGACTTAATGAGCTCAGCTATATGCGATTCGCTACTAGGACAAGCATCCTTAAAAGTACGATTACCCTTACCTTCATAAAAACTAATTCCCCAACCATCAACATGAGGACCAGTTACACCGCCGCGTTCAGCTAACCCAGTAAAACTGAACACAATATCTGTTGGTACATTGGCACTCATCGCCAGTAACTCACACATTAAGCTTGCCTTTATTGTTGTTTAATCGAGCAAATCTGACCAAATTTACTTAGTCGAACGTATTGTATCTACTATGCTTATTAAGTGGAATATTTCAAACACACAATTATTTAAACAATTGTTTGAAAAATACTTGTAATCGAGGCGTCATAAGGTTAACTTTTACGTGACACAGGTCTGACCACGGGCTTTATTGTGAATAAGATCAACAATAAATAAGCTATTTTGGCCTATAAAAATAGCTTTAAGGAGAAGTACAGTGACCACCCTACTTTGGATCATCGCGATGATCTTTGTGCTCGGCGCTATGGCATACCTAAGAGTATCGCTATTATCGACAACGATTGCTGCTGCAATTGTATTAGTCGTCGGTAGCACAATGGATATTATTGGTGTAATCGCATGGATAGTATTCCTTGTTATTGCACTTCCACTAAATATTAAATCATTCAGACAGAATTTTATCAGTCGACCACTGCTTAAAGTTTATCGCGGCATTATGCCTGAAATGTCTACTACTGAAAAAGAAGCCATTGAAGCAGGTACCACTTGGTGGGAGGCTGATTTGTTTGCCGGTAACCCTAACTGGAGCAAACTGCATAATTACCCTAAAGCACGCTTAAGTTCAGATGAACAAGCCTTTTTAGATGGCCCTGTTGAAGAAGTGTGTAAAATGCTTAATCAACACCAAGTCTCACACGTGCTTGGTGACTTGCCGCAAGATATTTGGCAATTCCTTAAAGATAACGGCTTCTTTGCCATGATCATTAAGAAGAAATACGGTGGTTTAGAATACTCAGCTTATGCTCAGTCTTGCGTACTTCAAAAACTAGCAGGTGTCAGCAGCGAACTCGCTTCAACAGTAGGTGTTCCTAACTCGTTAGGCCCTGGTGAACTATTACAACACTATGGTACTAAAGATCAGCAAGATCATTACTTACCCCGTTTAGCTCAAGGTTTAGAAGTGCCATGTTTTGCACTTACAAGCCCAGAAGCAGGTAGTGATGCCGGTTCTATCCCAGATTTTGGTGTGGTATGCAAAGGTGAATTCCAAGGCGAAGAAGTGCTTGGTATGAAACTAACGTGGAACAAACGTTACATCACCTTAGCGCCTGTTGCTACTGTATTAGGTCTTGCATTCAAACTGCGTGATCCAGAACATTTATTAGGTGACAAAGAAGAGTTAGGCATCACTTGTGCGCTTATCCCTACTGACATTCCAGGTGTTGAAACTGGTCGTCGTCATTTCCCATTGAACTGTATGTTCCAAAATGGACCAACACGCGGTAACGAAGTGTTTGTGCCATTAAGTTTCATCATTGGTGGACCAGAAATGGCCGGCCAAGGTTGGAGAATGTTAGTTGAGTGTTTATCTGTAGGCCGTGGGATTACTTTACCTTCAAACTCAGCTGGTGGTGTTAAAACAGCTGCTGTTGCTACAGGTGCTTATGCTCGTATTCGTCGTCAATTTAAATTACCTATCGGTAAGTTAGAAGGCATTGAAGAGCCAATGGCACGTTTAGGCGGTAATGCTTACCTTATGGACGCTGTGGCGACATTAACCACTACCGCGATTGATTTAGGTGAAAAGCCATCGGTTGTTTCAGCCATCGTTAAGTTCCATTTAACCGACAGAATGCAGAAGTGTATTATTGACGCAATGGACATTCACGGTGGTAAAGGTGTTTGTCTTGGCCCGAATAACTACTTAGGCCGTGGCTATCAAGCAGCACCGATTGCTATTACCGTTGAAGGTGCCAACATTCTAACCCGTTCAATGATCATTTATGGACAAGGCGCAATTCGCTGTCATCCATATGTTTTGGCCGAAATGGAATCAGCATTTGATACTGATGCTAGCCGTGGTCTAGACAACTTTGACTCTGCTATATTCGGTCATATTGGTTTTGCAACGTCTAACTTTATACGTAGCTTCTGGATGGGATTAACCTCATCTTATTTCACCAATAGCCCTTACTCAGATAAAACCAAGCGTTATTATCAACAGATGAATCGCTTCAGTGCTAACTTAGCATTGTTATCTGACTTAGCGATGGCAACATTAGGTGGCAACCTAAAACGTAAAGAACGTATTTCTGCACGTTTAGGTGACTTATTAAGTCAACTGTACCTAACTTCAGCAACGTTAAAGCGTTATGAAGATGATGGCCGTTTAACTGAAGATTTACCTTTAGTGCAATGGGCTGTTGAAGATTCATTATACAAGCTACAAGATTCATTAGACGACTTACTTAACAACTTCCCTATGGGTTTAGGTATTGCGCTCCGTGCTGTTATCTTCCCGTTTGGTCGTCCAATTAAGCGTCCGAGTGATGTATTAGATCACAAAGTGGCTAAAATCATGCAAACCCCTTGTGCTAGCCGAGACCGTTTAGGTAAAGGCCAGTTCTGGACTGCATCTGAGTTCAATGTTGTGGGCATCCAAGAGCAAACGTTCAAAGATATCCTTGCAGCAGAGCCACTGTATGACAAAGTCTGTAAAGCTGCGGGTAAGCGTCTGCCATTTATGTGGTTAGACAAAGTTGCTGCAGAAGGTAAAGCGCTTGGTGTGTTAAGCGACAGCGAAATCGCTTTACTTGAACGAGCTGAAATTGGTCGTCTTAAATCAATTAACGTTGATGACTTTGATCCCGATGAGCTTCGTGCGCAACTTGCACCTAAAGCAAAGCAAGAAAAAGCAGCCTAGCTGTTCAGGCTAATTAGCCTAACTAAAAAGGGTAAAGCGCAAGCTTTACCCTTTTTTATCTCTACAGTTTAATGATGTTGGAAGGACAATAATGAAACATTTAAGCGGATTACAACTGATGCAAGCCATGCTAAATGGCGATTTCCCTGCCCCTTCGATTACGCAAACCATACCGATGAAAGCCATTGAGGTGAGTGAAGGCGCTGTGACTTTTGAAGCCCATGCCGATGAACGTCATCTTAATCCTATGGGTGGTGTTCACGGAGGCTTTGCAGCAACGGTTATGGACACAGTAACTGCCTGCGCTGTTCATTCAGCACTTCCGGCTGGTGTCAGTTATTCAACCATTGATTTAAACGTTAAAATGGTTCGTCCTGTTCCACAAAATCAGCGTTTAATCGCAAAGGGAAACTTAATGAACTTATCTAAATCTTTAGGTATTTCTGAAGGGACATTAACCACTGAAGACGGTAAATTATTAGCTACAGCAACAGCAACCTGTCTTATTCTTCGTTCATAGATAGTTGGGTAAACTCTTATCTTTTACGCTGTGCTATGGACTAAAGCGACTATAATGCTGATTACACTAATGATGTACTCAACACTGTCGTGCAGTACAAGACTTATTGTTGAAAGCATAATAACCTCCTTATAAAATATAACAAAAAAGCCAGTCATATGAATGACTGGCTTTCTAATTTGGAATTATCAATAAAACTAATCTTCCTGTAACTCTATTTCTAGCTGTTTTGCTACTGTTTCTGGTGAGCTACTATTGCGGGCAAACAAACTATAAGCAACAGGAATAACGATTAAGGTAAAAAATGTCGCCAGTAAAATTCCTGACAATACCACCACCCCAATAACAAAACGTGTTTCAGCTCCAGCCCCAGACGCCATCACCAACGGAATAGCTCCCGCTGCTGTGGTAATACCGGTCATAAGGATAGGTCTTAAGCGTTGCGTTGAAGCTTGTAAAATAGCTTGTTGAAATTCAACACCACGGTCACGTAGTTGATTTGAGAATTCAACAATCAAAATGCCATTTTTAGCGGCTAACCCTACCAGCATGATAATACCGATTTGACTGTATATATTGATACTTTGATCTGTTAACCATAAACCTACCAGCGCACCCAAGGTTGCCAGTGGTACCGTGAGCATGATCACCATAGGGTGAACATAACTTTCAAACTGCGCAGCCAATACTAGAAATACAATACCCAAAGCAAGTAAAAAGACAAAGTTCATTGAATTACCCGACTCTTGGTAATCCAACGATGGTCCTTTATAGCTGATAACCGCTTCTGCAGGCAAATAAGTTGAAGCAAGATCATTGAGATAATCTAACGCTTCACCCAGAGTATAATCATCTGCCAAATTGGCCTCTAAGGTAATAGCACGCATTCGATTATATCGATTTAACGAACTTGCATCGGCAAACTCTTCCACCGTAACCAAGTTTGATAATGGGATTAGCTCTTGTGAGCGATCCGAGCGAACATAGAGGTTTTCCATATCAGTGGCTGTGTTTTGATTATCACGATTACCTTCCACTATCACATCGTACTCTTCACCATCGCGCATAAAAGTGGTGACTAAACGAGATCCCAGCATTGACTCTAATGTTCTGCCAACATGAGAAATTGATACGCCTAAATCCGCCGCCCGTTCACGATCTATCACCACACGTAATTGAGGTTTAGTTTCTTGATAATCGTGATCTAAACCAATGAGCTTATGATTTTCTTTCGCTTTTTCCAGCATGATGTCACGCCATTCGGCTAATTCTTCGTAGCTTGGCCCACCAAGTACAAACTGCACAGGTTTTCCTACACCTCGTCCAAATGCTTGGCGCATAATAGGAAACGCTCTTATGCCAGCCAAATCTGCTAATCGGCCGCGTATATCGCCAATAATTTCGTTAGCGCTACGACGTTCATTCCAATCTTCTAATACAATAATGGCCATGCCATTTGAAAAATCAGACCCAGCCCCAAAACCACGTGGTGCGCGGATCAATAACCGCTTAATATCACCACTCTCAACCAAAGGCATTAAGCGCCCTTCCACTTCGTCCATGTATTTCTCTATGTACTCAAAGCTAGCACCTTGAGGTCCATTCACGATTAAAAACATCGAACCACGGTCCTCTTGAGGGGCAAATTCTTGGGGAATTTTATTGAGTAAATATCCACTCAGAGCAAAAGCAATAAGCACAACTAACGACACCAATACAGGGCGTTTCATCCCCGTTTTTAGACTGGCTAAATACCAGCCAGATAAAGTTGTCATCATTTTATCGATTTGTTTAACTAACCAAGGATCTTGCTCAGCAGGCTTGAGTAATTTAGAACACATCATTGGCGTAAGTGTTAGTGCGACAATACTCGAAAATATCACCGCGGCACTCATAGTGACGGCAAACTCTTTAAACAGCTTACCTAAATCGCCCTCTAAGAAAGTAATGGGCATAAACACAGCAACCAATACCAAAGTGGTTGCCACTACGGCAAAAGCCACTTCACGCGCCCCCAGAAAAGCTGCTTTAAGTGGTGAGTCACCTTCTTCAATACGTCGATGAATGTTTTCTAACATGACAATTGCATCATCAACCACCATACCAATAGCTAGGATCATCGCCAGTAAGGTCAATAGATTGATGGTGTACCCTAACGCATAAAGTACGATAAACGTGGCTAACAAAGACACTGGAACGGTAATGGCAGGAATTAACATTGCCCTTACAGAGCCTAAGAACAGATAAATCACTATAATAACTAAAATCATCGCAATAAATAGGGTTTGATATACCTCGTCAATCGATGCTTCAATAAATACCGAGCTGTCGTATGCACGTTTAATTTCCATACCTGCTGGTAATGTTGGATTAAGTTTATCGACTAAGGCATTGGCAGCTCGCGCCACTTCAAGAGTATTAGCAGTCGACTGCTTACTGACACCTAAGCCAATCATCGATTCTGTATTGCCCCTAAAGATAATACGTTCTTCTTCGGAGCCTATTTCAACTTTAGCCACATCACCCAGTTTTACTAAATACCCGTCATCTCCTTCAGTGATCACTAAGTTAGAAAAATCCTCAGCAGTTTTAAATACTCGGTCTAAACGCACGGTAAAATGACGGTCTTTTGATTCTATCGAACCTGCGGGTAATTCAACGTTTTCAGCACGAAGCGCGGCTTCAACATCTGACACAGTTAAGTTACGCGATGCTAACGCTTGGCGATCAATCCAAATCCGTAAGGCGTACACCTTACCGCCACCTAAACGCAAGGTTGATACACCATCAATAACCGAGAAACGGTCAACTAAATAACGATTGGCGTAATCGGTTAACTGTAAGATATCCATTTGATCGGAGACCAAATTCAGCCACATGATAACTTCATCACTGCCGTTTGCTTTAGAAATCGATGGCGCGTCAGCTTCTTCAGGGAGCTGCTCTAGTAAACTAGAAATACGATCACGAACATCATTTGTAGCGGCTTCAATATCACGATTAATATCAAATTCGATGGTGATATTTGAACGGCCATCACTACTTGATGAACTAATATGACGAATGCCTTCAACACCACTAATTTTGTCTTCAATTAGCTGGGTGATGCGGCTTTCGACCACTGAGGCACTCGCACCACGATAACTGGTTTCTACAGAAACTATGGGGGATCGATATTCGGATATTCACGTAACGGCAATTTACCAAAAGACACTAAACCTAATACAATCAGCAATATACTAATAACTGAAGCTAATACAGGTCTTTTAACCGATAAGTCAGTTAATATCATGCTGACGTCTCCATACCTTCAACCTGTACAAACTTAAAGTTTTCAGCTTGCTGTACCTTAACTTCATCATCTGGACGAACCTTCAAAATACCACGGATAATCACTTGCTGGCCAACTTCAAGACCTTGAGTAATTTCAACCCAACCGCGAGTACGCGTGCCTAAGGTGACTTGTTGCTGTACGACTTTATTGTCTTCGTTAACAATATAAACAAAATGTTTGCTTTGAATAGGGATAATAGCGGCTTCGGGTAATAACAGTGCCTCACGGCTTTCTTTTATTAATTTCACTTTCATCAACATACCAGGAAACAAACTGTAATCATCATTTGGCATAACGGCACGCACAATGACCGCTCGAGTAGCCGGATTGACGCGACTGTCAATAGACGTCACCACGCCTTTAAATATCCGGTCTGGGTAGGCAACGGCTCTAGCTTCTACTAATTTACCTGGCTGCAATTCCTGAATAAATCGTTCTGGTACAGAAAAATCTAATTTGATTTTGCTGACATCATCTAAGGTACTAATTTGCTCTCCAGGAGTGACTAAACTGCCGACACTGACTTGGCGTAAACCGAGTTTCCCCGCAAATGGTGCTTTAATGACTCGGTCATTTAACGCAGCTTTAGCTTGCGAGACCTCTGCACGAGTGGTGTCAATTAAGCTTTGCAAACGGTCGCGTTCTAATTCTGCAATGGTTTTACTGGTTACCAGTGAGCGGATTCGATCTAATTCTCGTAGGTTTTCAACAAGTTTAATTTCAGTGACAGCCAATTTAGCTTTATGTTCGTCATTTCTTAATTGTACTAACAACGCACCTTTTTCAACCAAATCACCGTCTTTGAAATTTATTTGAGTGATTATGTCGGTGACTTTAGATGTAACAATGATGGATTCAAAGGCTTTACCTGTACCTAAAGCTTGTACTTCATCTCGAATAGGCATAATTGCCGCTTTGGCGACGACGACATTAGGGATAGGTCTCGGACGTTTAACCATTGCCTCTTTAGGCGACATTAAATAGTAAGCCGACAATGAAGCTAATGCGATGGCAATCAGTATGATTATCTTTTTCATTTGTAAGTCCGTAGGCATTGAAGCCTAAATGAATTCTATGTTTGATTATTAAGTTACTGTAATTGTACTTAGCAATGAATCTACATCAAGTCGTTTTACTTTTGCTTACAAATTACCAACATAGTAAACAGATAGTGTATTTTATTTTAATATGCATTTATTTAGATAAATAATTACTATCTATGCAAAAAACAGCACCTATATGCATATTTAAAATAAAATGGTTATGTTAAGAGATAATTACCGACACATGTTGTGACAAATAGCTAACATAAGCAGATTAAGAACATGGAAGCTCAGCATGACTACATGCCAATTAAGCAGATGAACGCATTAATCACCCAATGTTTAAGACGATTCATTTGTATAAATTAATGATTGTGACTAATTGACATATTAAGTGTATTGACTGTCAATATGAGAATGGTTTAAACCGATGATAGGCTATATATAAAATAAAAAAGAGACGCTCAATGCGTCTCTTTTTAGTAAAACGAGTTAATCGAAAAGTTTAACGCACTTTACGGTCTTCTTGCATTAAATCAGAAATAATATTGTACACTTCGGTAACTGACTCATCTGATAACGGTTTGTCTTCTAAATCATGTAATAATATTTTGGTCTGATCGACATTATCGGTTTCTTTAAGCATCAAACGATAACTGCCTTTTTTCAATGACAATTTTTCTTCGCTCCACAAAGAGCTCCAGAAACCACCACTTTCTTGCAAGTTAATGTAAAACAAACCTTCGCTCTTGTTCATGTCAACAACATCGAAACCCATTTCCGGTAACACGATACGTAAACGATCCCATACCGAATTAAAGTTTGCATCAGCTAACCAATAAGCAGGTTCTGTAGGATTAGTCATTAAATCAACTTTAATACCTAAGCTTTTTTGAATGCGAGCAGCTCGAATAGCTTGATCTCGTTTTATGCTCATATAAGCAATGGCATTATTCAGCATATCGGTGGTGTAACGACGTTTGTCTTCACCACTTAATAATATTTGTTGATCTTTATCATCGTAAAATTCTTGATGTTCAACCAAATCAATCGATACAAAGCCAGAACGTCCATGAGGTTTCACATCAACCTGATAACGGTAACGTTGACGAAGTTGATATACCTTATCGCTACTCCACCAGTTAGATTCAATGATTTCATCATTTTCAATCCAATCGGTTTCAATAAAACCAGCATCATAATCTTCATTACGAATAGCAATATTATTTTTAGCTAAATAACCATCGATAACATCAAAGATTTCTTGTTTTAAATCAGTGGTACTTTCAATTGATTCTATCACCACTCGAATGTTATCACTGCTTTCTTCTATATGTGTGCCTTCTGCCATTGGCAATACTTGCAATGGTGCACGTATATCAAGATTTTTACCCACTAACTGTTTATTAACGTCTTTACCCACAGCAGGAATATCATACTCTTTGCTATAAGTCGGTGTGTTCAAACCCTCTGGAATAGTCAGTAATGGTATAGATTCAGCATTAACAAATTCATCAGAACCGTTGGCTTGACGGCGATCTAATGGTGTACTGCAAGCTGAAACAGCTGCAACTAGTAGTAACGGAGTGACTTTCTTCAACATGAATTTATTCTACCTCAATATCAGCTTGTTTCATTGTTTCTATTAACAGACCATGAAACTGCTCAGAAAGTTCAGTTAAAGGTAAACGGATATGACCATTAGCTATCAAGCCCATACGATGAACAGCCCATTTGACTGGGATTGGGTTCGCTTCACAAAATAAAGACCGATATATTCCGGTTAATGGCTTATCAATTTTTGCAGCTAATTGTGCATTGTTGGCTATCGCCGCGTCACACATTGCTTTAAAAGCACGTGGCACAATATTATTTGCGACGGAAATTATGCCATCACCACCCAGCAACAAAAACTCACGAGCAGTCGCATCATCACCACTGAAAAGTAAGAAGTCATCACCACATAATTCACGTAAACGTGCCACACGGCTTAAGTCACCAGTGGCTTCTTTAACACCAATAATATTACTCACAGTTGACAATTCAGCGACAGTTTCAGGCTTCATATCCACGGCGGTACGACCTGGTACATTATAAAGAATTTGCGGAATATCAGTACTTGCAGCAACGGCCGTATAATGGGCAATCAATCCCTTAGGCGTTGGTTTATTGTAATAAGGTGTCACCCCAAGCATCGCAACAATACCTGAGTTTTGCATTGATTTAGTTAAATCAATTGCTTCTGCAGTGGCATTGGCACCATTACCACCAATAACCGGAATGCGACCTGCTGCAAACTTAACCGTTTGACTAACCACATTGGCATGTTCTTTCATTGGCAAAGTCGCTGACTCGCCAGTAGTACCGACAGCAACAATAGCATCAGTACCTTGTTCAATATGAAACTCAACAAGTCTTTCTAGGCTTGCATAATCTACTGTGCCATCACTGTTCATTGGAGTGATTAAGGCTACGATGCTTCCGTTTATCATCTATCTTCCCCACGGTTTCAGGATTCGCTATGTTACTGATGCCAACCAATAATGACAAGCTCTACGGTAACCATAATCTGAAATAAGTCATTTAAGATATTTATTGCCACGTAACCTAGCATCTTTAATGCCATAGAGCTAAAAAATAATCACATTTATGTGAGTGATATAGGTTACTATATTGAGGTGTTTTAGTGAAAAATGATAGCATTAACACCCCACCAAAACTTATATACTTTGCATAAGTTTTCGCTCTACGATATCAACAAGTGAGGAAAATCCATGACCAATTATCTGGTCGTTACGGCAATGGGCGCAGATCGTCCGGGATTAGTCAGTCGTTTAGCGCGTTTAGCAAGTGAATGTGATTGCGATATCGTCGACAGTCGTATGGCATTATTTGGTAATGAATTTACCCTAATTATGATGATATCAGGCTCTTGGTCTGATATAACAAAAATTGAAAGCTTATTACCCAGTTTGAGTGTCGAGCTTGAGCTCATGACGGTAATGAAGCGAACCGCTAAACATACCCCTGAGAACTTTGTTTCTCGTATTGAAGTGATTTTCAATGGCGAAGACCAGCGCGGTACCATGAAAAGTATCACTCAGTTCTTGGCCGACAGGGGACTTGATTTAGCCGCTGTACGTTCTCACGCTGATGACAATAATAATCTTAAAACTCAATCGATTATATTAGCCATAAACATTCCCGACAAAGTGAATTTATTGAAACTTGAACAAGGTATATATGAACTGGCCGAATCAATGTCTTTAGAGTGCACAATCAAGCGCATGCAAGGCATTGCAATAGAATAACCTTAGAGAGTAATGAACTTTATCGCTAAAGTTGACGTAATAAGGTCGATGACATAAAGGCATAACGATCAGATAAAGGAAACATGATGAACACATTACAAGTTGGCGACGTAGCGCCAAAATTTACCCTACAGAATCAAGCTGGTGAATCAGTCTCTTTACAAGACACACTCACTAAAGGCCCTGTTTTAGTGTACTTTTATCCTAAAGCCTCTACTCCAGGTTGTACAGTACAAGCACAAGGTCTACGCGACATTAAAGCCCAGCTTGATGAGCAACATGTCACAGTGTTTGGCATCAGCCCAGATCCAGTAGCAAAGTTGGCTAAGTTTGCGGCAAAGCAACAATTAAACTTCACATTAC
Source organism: Shewanella sp. MEBiC00475 (assembly GCF_005234075.1). Taxonomy (NCBI): domain Bacteria; kingdom Pseudomonadati; phylum Pseudomonadota; class Gammaproteobacteria; order Alteromonadales; family Shewanellaceae; genus Shewanella; species Shewanella sp. MEBiC00475. The sequence continues at coordinate 4,378,419 of NZ_CP039928.1, read as the reverse complement.
TCAGTGATGAAGACCATGCTGTTGCTGACGCATTTGGGGTATGGGGCGAGAAAAAGTTTATGGGTAAAATTTATGACGGCATTCATCGTTTAAGTTTTATCGTCGGTACTGATGGCAAAATTAGCCATGTACTTAACAAGTTCAAAACGAAAGATCATCACGAAGTTGTATTAGCAAGCTTAGAAAAATAAGCTGCTATTTAGCTTGATAACGCGTAATAAAAAGGCTTAGCAATTTGCTAAGCCTTTTTATTACAAACAACTCCACTCAAGTCAGTTAATCATTAACTCTCTTTTGGTGAATTGTCATTTTCAGTAGTCTTGCTATCGTCGGCCATAGTATCGTCAGCTTTATCATCCGCCACAGTATCTGGCTCTTTAACATCGTTAACGGTTGCAGCTTTTTTCGCTTTCACTTCGGCAGCTTTGATTTTTGCTAGTTCTGCAGCTTCTTGTTTAATTAATGTAGCTTCTTCATCAGCTAATAAGCGGGCTTTTTCTTCAGCTTCAAACTGTGCCAATTCTTCTTCTCTACGTTGTGCTTTATCAATGGCACGTTGCTCAGCTTCTTCTGCTTCGCGTACAGCTCTTGCTTCAGCGGCCGCCTTAGCTTCAGCGTCGGCCAATGCTTTGGCTTGGCGATCGGCCTCTTCATTTAATTCACGTTGAATAATTGCCTGTTCTTGCGCTTCCTGAGGCAACAAACTAATTAACTCTATCCCCACAGGTAGATTAACGGTTTCAGCACCAGATATCACTTTCACTTTACCTTCTTTGGTTAAGTAAACCAACGGCAATGCAGTTTCACCATAGCGACTCTTGAAATGTTCGAAGGTAAAGTTTTCGGTAATATTAGTGATTTTTAATACTGCACCTTTTGCCATTAAACTGGCAATTTTGGCGTAAGATATATTCTCACCAAACAAAGATAAGCGCTTTAGATAAGACTCTGACAACTGATGACGAGCGCTAGCGCTGTCACCATTGTTTAAACCATAGACCTTTTCTGATCCCAATAAATCTTGGAAGTGAAAAGTCACCAACGGATTTAACTGACGGTAAGGAGACATCACTAATACTCGGCCAATGCCACTTGAATCCATATAATTAGCAGCATGCTCTGAAGCTGGATTACCAAAATAAACCGGAATATTTTTCATTCGCGCTTCACGAATACTGTCCCAGTTATTATCCGCTAAAATGACTTTAATGTTTTTAGATATCAAAATTGAAGCCAATTCACGTGAAAATTTAGATGCCCCGAAAATCAATAAACCTTGATTAGAACCATCCTTTACGCCTAAATACTTAGCCCAGCGACCCGCGGTTAAACTTTGAATCACCACGGTTCCGATAATAATCAAGAATACTAAAGGTACAATTGAACTCGCACCTTCTAAACCAACTGATTCTAATTTGATCGCAAATAACGATGAAATGGCCGCAGCAACAATACCGCGAGGGGCAACCCAACTTAAAAACCACTTATCTTTTGACGTTAAATTGGTACCTAAACCAGAAATCCAAATGCTTAATGGACGCGCAATAAACATCGCAATTAATAGAACCCCTAGACCACCAAAACCAAGATCTATCATTGCATTAGAGTCTAATCTTGCGGCGAGTAAAATAAATAATGCCGAAATTAATAATACTGTTAGCGTCTCTTTAAACTCGAGAATATCGGCTATATCGACACCGCGCATGTTCGCTAACAAAATACCCATTACAGTCACAGTTAATAAACCAGACTCTTCTTGAAGAATATTTGAACCAACAAATACACCAAGCATGATAGTCAGTACCGCGGTATTAAGCAGGTAATGCGGGAATAAGTTTTTACGAATCGATAAACCCGTTAAATAACCCGCAGCCGCGCCTAAGCCAAAACCAAGCAGTAAAGTTAGACCCAGTGCATGTAGCACGTGCGAAGTAGGATCGGCAGTGACAGCGATATACTCAAAGACTAATACCGCAAGTAAGGCACCGATGGGGTCAATAATAATACCTTCCCAACGTAAAATGCTGGCTAAATTGGATTTTGGTTGCACGGTACGTAACATAGGCACAATCACTGTCGGCCCTGTTACTACCACTAACGCACCAAATAACATCGCAATTGCCCAGTCAAAACCAAGCAGATAATGTGCAGCAGGCGCAATACAGGCCCAAGTGATAAAAGCACCTATGGTAACGAGGTGAGTCACCATTCTGCCGTGATCTTTAATTTCTTTAAAGTTGAGCGTCAATGCCCCTTCAAACAAAATGACCGCAACACCTAACGAAATAATAGGAAACAACAAATCGCCAAAGATCTCATCAGGATCGAGGATCCCTAACCCTGGCCCTAACAATAATCCACACAATAAAAGTGGTAAAATTGCGGGTAGACGTAATTTCCAACCCACCCATTGACACAAAAGTGATAGCACGCCGATTAAAGCCAGCATACCTGTAATGTGTTCAACCATAATCATTTCCTTTTGTATTGCTCTCATTGCCCATCACTGACACTAAAAAGCAATGTGGCTTAATTTAATATCCAACTCTAAATGCAGTCAGCATAATTGTTGGTATGCCAAGCTGATTTAGTAAAATAATCAATAGCAATTAATCACTATTATTCATCCGTTTGATTTTTTATTACATCATAAATAACCCATCGTTATATGACGTTTGTATGTCAGCGCTTAAAAACATTGTTCAACAAATATGGCTGACAAAATTCAGCATATAACATACTAATTTAACCAAGGGATCAAGACTTTTTTGACCAATATCACATTTTATACCATTTAAACGTTAGATGAGTAAATATCTGATTTAAATGAGCAAATAGTCCTATAACCATACACCCTAATCGTTTGTTTTTTAGCTTCAATTCGCTCAGAAACAAAAAAACCTCAGCTTTTGCTGAGGTTTTTATAAGCATAAACCGCGATATTATTGAGGAATTCGTACCTTACCTTCCATTAATACTCGTGCACTACGGCTCATGATGGCTTTTTTAACCTGCCATTGACCTTGCACTAATTCTGCTTCTGCTCCCACTCTAAGCGTGCCAGAAGGATGACCGAAGCGAACGGCTTTACGTTCACCACCACCGGCAGCCAAATTAACTAATGTGCCAGGGATAGCGGCTGCAGTGCCAATCGCCACCGCTGCGGTTCCCATCATCGCATGATGCAGTTTACCCATAGACAATGCCCGCACGACTAGATCGATATCGTCAGTATTAACCGCTTTACCACTGGATGAAATATAATTCGCAGCAGGTGCAACAAAGGCCACTTTAGGGGTATGTTGACGAGCTGCAGCCTCATCAATATGGTCGATCAAGCCCATTTTTACTGCACCATAAGCACGAATGGTTTCAAACATGGCTAAGGCTTTATCATCATTATTAATGTCATCTTGCAACTCAGTACCTTGATACTGAATATCTGCTGCATTAATGAAAATCGTTGGAATGCCCGCATTAATCATGGTGGCGTTAAAGCTCCCAACGCCTGGCACGTCAAGTTTATCGACCACGTTACCTGTGGGAAACATAGCGCCGTCACCGTCAGCAGGGTTTAAAAACTCCACTTGCACTTCAGCTGCGGGAAACGTCACACCATCAAGTTCAAAATCACCGGTTTCTTGTACTTCACCATTGGTAATAGGGACATGAGCAATAATGGTTTTATGAATATTAGCTTGCCAAATACGCACGATTGCGGTGCCATTTTCAGGCACTCGGCTTGGATCGATTAAACCATTACTAATTGCAAATGATCCCACCGCTGCGGTTAAATTACCGCAGTTTCCGCTCCAGTCGACAAATGGTTTATCAATCGAGACTTGACCAAATAAATAGTCAACATCATGATCAGCTTGAGTACTTTTGGATAAGATAACTGTTTTACTGGTACTTGACGTTGCTCCGCCCATGCCATCGGTATGTTTACCGTAAGGATCGGGACTGCCAATAACACGTAGTAATATTGCATCGCGGGCAGCGCCAGCCACTTGAGCGGCTGCAGGCAAGTCAGTCAAACTGAAAAATACCCCTTTACTGGTGCCGCCGCGCATATAAGTCGCTGGAATTTTAATTTGTGGTAAATGAGCCATCACATATTCCTAAAATAACAAAAGACCAAACCGGCAAGCCATAAATAAGCTTATAAGCTGCCGGTTAAATAAGGCACAAAATCACATGATTACTTGGTTTCGTTGGCTAAAAAGTCCTGAGCAAAACGTTGTAATACACCACCAGCTTCATAAATTGACAATTCTTCGGCAGTGTCAACACGACACTTAACCGGAATAGTCACTTGCTCACCGTTTTTCCGGGTCATAATAACTTGTAACATTGCACCCGGCTTACGTTCACCAACCACATCATAGGTTTCGGTACCATCAATATGATAAGTATGACGATTATGGCCTGCAGTGAACTCAAGCGGTAATACGCCCATACCCACCAAGTTAGTGCGGTGAATACGTTCAAAGCCTTCAGCAACAATCACTTCTACCCCTGCAAGACGCACGCCTTTGGCCGCCCAGTCACGTGACGAACCTTGGCCATAATCCGCACCAGCGATAATAATCAGTGGCTGCTTACGTTCCATATAGGTTTCAATCGCTTCCCACATGCGGGTCACTTTGCCTTCAGGCTCAACACGCGCAAGTGATCCTTGTTTAACCTTACCGTTTTCTTGAACCATTTCGTTAAACAATTTAGGGTTAGCAAACGTGGCACGTTGCGCAGTTAAGTGATCGCCTCGATGAGTGGCATAAGAGTTAAAGTCTGCTTCTGGCAAACCCATTTTGTGTAAATATGCTCCAGCAGCACTGTCGAGCATAATCGCATTGGATGGTGATAAATGATCTGTGGTGATGTTGTCACCCAACACAGCTAATGGACGCATACCTTTCATGGTGCGCTCACCCGCCAAGGCTCCGTCCCAATAAGGTGGGCGGCGAATATAAGTACTTTGTGGACGCCAATCATATTGTGGATTTACGTGGCTGCCATACTCGACTTTAATGTCGAACATTGGTTCATAGACTTTACGGAATTGTTCAGGCTTAACGCTTGCTTTAACAACTGCATCAATTTCTTCATCGGTTGGCCAAATGTCTTTCAACGTAACCGCTTGGCCTTGATTATCGATGCCTAAGATATCTTTTTCAATATCAAAACGAATCGTACCAGCAATGGCGTAAGCAATAACCAAGGGTGGTGATGCTAAAAATGCTTGTTTGGCATAAGGATGAATACGACCGTCAAAGTTACGGTTGCCCGACAACACCGCAGTGGCGTATAAGTCGCGATCAATTACTTCTTGTTGAATCACCGGATCGAGCGCGCCGCTCATGCCGTTACACGTGGTACAGGCAAAACCGACAATGCCAAAACCTAAGTTTTCAAGTTCAGGTAACAACCCCGCTTCTTCTAAATACAATTGTACTGCTTTAGAGCCTGGCGCAAGTGATGATTTCACCCAAGGTTTACGTAATAAACCACGAGCATTAGCATTGCGAGCCAATAAACCTGCGGCAATCATGTTGCGTGGGTTACTGGTGTTAGTACAACTGGTAATGGCTGCAATAATCACAGCACCATCGGGCATTTTACCGGGTTCGTTTTCAACCACGCCACTAATGCCACGAGCGGCTAATTCTGATGTGGGTACGCGATTATGTGGGTTTGACGGCCCAGCAATGTTACGCCCAACAGAAGATAGATCAAAATGCAGTACCCGTTCATAAACTACGTTTGTTAAGGTATCAGCCCATAAACCCGCTTGCTTTGCATAGGTTTCGACTAATTTAACTTGCTCGTCGTCACGACCGGTTAGCGTTAAGTAATCAATAGTTTGTCTATCAATATAAAACATCGCGGCGGTGGCACCGTATTCTGGCGTCATGTTCGTAATGGTCGCGCGATCGCCAAGGGTTAAATGGGTAGTCCCTTCGCCATAAAACTCTAAGTAAGATGACACAACTTTTTGCGCACGAAGATATTCTGTTAACGCTAGTACTATATCGGTTGCTGTAATGCCCGGTTGCGGCTTACCCGTAACCTCTACACCAATAATATCTGGCAGACGCATGTAAGATGCACGGCCGAGCATGACGCTTTCAGCTTCTAAACCGCCAACACCAATGGCAATCACGCCTAATGCATCTACATGAGGTGTATGGCTGTCGGTGCCGACTAAGGTGTCAGGAAATGCAACACCGTTTTGTGCATGCACCACAGGTGACATACGCTCTAAGTTAATTTGATGCATGATGCCGTTACCTGGTTGGATAACATCAACATTTTTAAACGCCGTTTTAGTCCAATTGATAAAGTGAAAACGGTCTTCATTACGGCGGTCTTCAATGGCACGGTTTTTTTCAAAGGCGTCTTTGTCAAAACCCGCATATTCTACCGCTAATGAATGATCGACAATCAATTGAGTCGGTACTACGGGATTTACTTTTGATGGGTCACCGCCTTTTTCAGCAATCGCATCACGCAGCCCCGCTAAATCGACTAATGCGGTTTGGCCTAAAATATCGTGACAAACCACGCGAGCCGGATACCACGGAAAATCGAGATCACTTTTGCGCTCAATCAATTGCTTTAAGGAATCAGTAAGCGTCTCTGGCGAACAACGACGCACTAGGTTCTCGGCAAACACGCGAGAACAATAAGGAAGCTTGGCAAAGGCACCAGGCTCAATTGCATCAACAGCCTCTTGGGTGTCAAAATAATCTAATTGGGTGCCAGGTAAGGCTTTACGGTATTGAGTATTCATAACTTCATCCACAATAAATATGAAAGTAATAAGCGCTAATCTATATCGAAAAAAACCGAGTCATCATAATGAGACTCGGCAAACTGATTAACGTTGGCTAATAGGCACCACTTTACGAGGCTCACTTCCCACATAATCTGCACTTGGACGAATAATACGGTTATTCGAACGCTGCTCCATCACGTGTGCAGCCCAACCCGTTAAACGTGAACAGACAAAAATCGGCGTAAACAATTTAGTCGGAATACCCATAAAATGGTAAGCAGAAGCATGGAAGAAGTCTGCATTACAAAATAGCTTTTTGGTGTCCCACATAAACTCTTCACAGGCGACTGAAATGTCGTATAAAGAAGTATCGCCGTTTTCGTGAGCCAGTTTTTCAGACCACTTCTTAATAATCACATTACGTGGATCAGACACACTGTAAATAGCATGGCCAAAGCCCATGATTTTTTCTTTGCGCTCTAACATCGATGCCATCTGTTCTTTAGCGTCTGCTGGTGAGCTAAACTTTTGGATCATATCCATCGCCGCTTCGTTAGCACCACCGTGTAGTGGACCACGTAAAGTACCAATCGCACCAGTAACACAAGAATACATATCAGATAATGTTGAGGCACATACACGCGCGGTAAAGGTTGATGCGTTGAATTCATGCTCAGCATACAAAATCAACGACACATCCATTACCTTACGATGCATTTCTGACGGCGTTTCACCACGAAGTAATTTGAGGAAATGACCACCCAAAGAATCTTCATCTGTGGTGCAATCAATTTCTACGCCGTCATGAGTATAACGGTACCAATAACACATGATGGCCGGGAATGCGGCTAATAAGCGGTTTGCCGCTTTGTGTTGCTGAGTGAAATCGACTTCTGGCTCAAGATTACCTAAAAACGAGCAACCCGTTCGCATTACATCCATTGGATGTGCATCAGCAGGAATAAGTTTTAATACCGACTTAAGAGCATCAGGTAAATCACGCTGTGCTTTTAATTCGGTTTTGTAAGCACTTAACTGAGCTTGGTTTGGTAACTCACCATTAAATAATAAATAAGCGACTTCTTCAAAGGTAGCGTTATCGGCTAAATCAGAGACATCGTAGCCGCAGTACGTTAGGCCTGAACCTGATTTACCAACAGTACATAATTTTGTTTCGCCAGCACTCTGACCGCGTAATCCTGCGCCTGATAATTTCTTGTCTACCATGATATTTCCCTTCTTTTGCTTTTCGCGATTTAGCACTGCTAAATCGCGGTTGTAGGCTATTGTTATTTTAGTTGTAATCGAGTCTTATTGTTGTACTGAGGCTGCTATTTATTTTTGCCTTCCGCAAACAAACTGTCTAATTTTTGTTCATAATCGTGATAACCAAGATAGTCGTATAAATCCATACGAGTTTGCATGGTATCAACCACTGCTTTTTGGTCGCCATCGGTTAAAATTGCGCTGTAAACATTTTCAGCTGCTTTGTTCATCGCACGGAATGCACTCAATGGGTACAACACCATTGCAGCGCCCCACTCACCTAATTGTTGCTTATTCCATAATTCAGTTTGGCCAAATTCAGTAATATTAGCCAAAATAGGCACATCTAAAGCCTCAGCAAAGGCGCGATAATGCTCTTCTGTTTGAATCGCTTCAGCAAAAATACCGTCAGCACCCGCTGCCACATACGCTTTAGCGCGTTCAATAGCGGCTTCTAACCCTTCTTGAGCAAACGAGTCAGTGCGCGCCATGATGAAAAAGTCAGGATCGGTACGGGCATCAACGGCTGCTTTAATCCGATCGACCATTTCTTCTACTGGGACAATTTCTTTATTTGGGCGATGGCCACAACGCTTTTGTGCCACTTGGTCTTCCATGTGTACCGCTGCAGCGCCGGCTTTTTCCATGTCACGAATGGTTTTGGCAATATTAAATGCCCCCCCCCAACCCGTATCAATATCCACCAGCAAAGGTAAATCACAAGCTGAAGTAATACGCTGCACATCAACAAGCACATCAGTTAGTGATGTCATGCCTAAATCGGGTAAACCATAAGAAGCGTTAGCCACGCCGCCGCCAGATAAGTAAATCGCTTGATGACCAATTTGCTTTGCCATCATGGCGGCATAAGCATTAATGGTACCGACAATTTGCAGTGGTTTGTTGTTAGCTAATGCTTGACGAAATTTTTTACCTGCACTCATGATATTTCCCTCTATGCAATTAAGACCGTGGACAATAACGCCACAGATAAGTCGTTACGATAATTTATGTTCAATACTGTTTTTAGAATACATAATGTGGCGGCGCATCAGCATTTCGGCTAATTCTGCGTCACGATTTAAAATGGCCTGAACAATGTGTTTGTGTTCATCATAGGCAGTTGTCACACGAGGACCCGCCATGCCAAGTTGCACCCGATACATGCGCACTAAATGATAAATGCCATCAAACAACATTGAAATTAGGTGTTTGTTTTTACTGCCTAAAATAATCCGATAATGAAAATCAACATCGCCAGCTTCTTGGTAATAAGACTTGCCACCTTTAACTTCATCAAAGTGAGATTGTAATAAAGCACTTAAATCAGCAATTTCGTTATCACTCATATTTGTCGCCGCTAAACGTGCCGCCATACCTTCAAGTGATTCACGAACTTGATACAGCTCTATCAACCCTTGTGGAGATAACGCAACCACACGAGCCCCTACGTTGGCTTTTCGCTCAACAATATGGCACGACTCTAATCGGTTAATGGCTTCACGGATCACGGCTCTACTCACGGCATACTTTGTCGACAATTCAGTTTCGCTCAATTTAGAGCCGGCCTGAATACGACCTTCGACTATATCGTCTCTAAGGGCTACAAAGGTCTTATCTGCAGAAGTAATCGGCTGGTTCATGCTTGTATCCTAGGCATTTAAAATTGATCTATCACAACAAGTTGTCGACAATATAACACCTGTTGAATAGATAACAAGCAAAAAAGGTGCTTATTGTCGACAATAGTTTACTCGACGAGTAAATTTTGTCTTGCACTCAATGTAGAGAGGTTTACAGGGAAGACTCCCCCTGCGACAAAATGCCGCAGATAGGGGATATTCAATTGTCGCAATGGCAAAGTTGGAGCAAAATTAATAATAGGATAACGTCAGTGGCATCCCCCTTTTAATAACTATAATTCGCTGACGTTTATTCGTTTTGGTACACACTTTGGCGTTGTTTGATTGCAAACTGATTGGTCATAGATTGATGAGTTACAATTGAATGTCTACTCAATGCTTGGTGACTTTACTCAGCCTCTATCTGCTATGGGAATGGGGATAGAGGCTGATTAAAGGTATCGCTTTTATTCTGAATAAGATTATTGGGCCTCTATTGATATAGAGGCCTTTTTTTATTGTTTTTTTATCACTTCAATTTTACATCTAAACCCAATGAGACTAGCCCCGATTAAAGTTGTGATGACCGCAGAGCGCATGATGGCATACATGACTAATTTAGCCGTTTATGGCTAAAAATAAACATTTAGCCACTTTAGGCTAATGATAATGTGACAGCCTAATCGTCATATATGTTGAAAAACAATCCTGACACAAGTGGTATTGAGCATGACACCAATCAAAGCCCATAGATTATCTTAACGTTACGACGAGCAGCTTAAATGCGAACAACCACCTACCCCAAAGAATTCAGATGCCTTGATTCGATAGTATTTGTCTTCAACGTCCTGGGACTGCTCAGCGTAAGGCTGCGTCATAACGTCCTGTAGTTCTCGAACCAGCGAATAATTGCCAACACTGGCTTGTTGATAAGCAGGCACCAGCAACCACTCACGCAAGGTATATTTAGGGTTAACGAGTTTCATCTGCGAAGCGATCTCATCACGGCTACGTGGCTTCTTATTCGTGTCGTTAGCACTGCCTAGCAATGATTGCCATTGTGTCAGCCAAGCAGACCAACGCTGCTCCAATCCTTTTGGCGCTTGCGATAAGTCGCGGTAGAAACTTTTTGTCAGTGGGCCAATATCATCAGGCAGCGACGAAAGCTCACGGAAAAACAGGGTGTAATCCACTGGCGTTTGCAACATAAGCGTTTCAAGCTCATTAAATAGCGCTGTATCAAAAGTGCTAAGTCCAAGTTTAGCCGCCCACATCTGCTCCATTTTTGCTTCCATCTCAGCTGAAAAGCCATTAACCAACTGCTGGAGCTGTTCTAGATAATCTGGTTTAGACATCAGTAATGGGCTTAGTGCCGTGCAAAACATCAAGAAATTACGTTCTGCAGCTACACCTTGATTAAGAAACGCGAAGTGCTGACCGCCACCCGTCCAAGGTTGATATTGTGGGTTAAACACGTCGCAGAATCCGAATGGGCCGTAATCGAGAGTGAAGCCACCTGCGGCACAGTTATCGCTATTAAAGTTACCCTGACAGTAACCAACACGGATCCAGTTCGCTATCAATGACGTCAGACGACTACGGAACTCGCGCGCCAACAAAAGCACTTTTTCTTCATTAGTGAGTTGTTGGTCGATAACATCAGCGTATTCACGGTCAACTAAATGCAACATCAACTGTTCAAGCTCTGCCATCGCTTGAGGGTGTTCTTGCTTACGGGCGCGGCGACCGAATAGCTCAAGTTGACCAACCCGAATAAACGAGGGTGCCACACGCGTCGAGATAGCAACAGCCTCGGTGATCATTTGGTCAGGATCTTGTGCGTTAGAGCCCTCAGAATACCAAGGCCGCTGGACAGTCTCGGTTTTAGACACATACAAACTCAGCGAACGAGACGTTGGCACGCCAAGCGCGTGCATGTGCTCTTGTGCGAGAAACTCACGCACACTAGAGCGCAACACCGCGCGACCGTCTGCACCACGGCAATATGGCGTGCGGCCACCACCTTTAAGCTGCATTTCCCAGCGTTTATCGTTAATCACTGCTTCTAGCACAGAAACCGCTCGACCATCGCCGTAGCCATTACCCGTTCTGAACGGACATTGTTGGATGTATTCGGTACCAAAAATAGACAGTGCATATCCACATGCCCACCCAACCTTGCTCATTGGCTCAGGAACGTTTGAAAGGTCGCCGGAGAATAAGCTCATAAAATCGGCAGACTGCGCCATGCTGTCGGCAAAACCCAATTCAGCAAAGAAGCTGTTGCTGTGTGCTACATACTCTGGGTTTTCAATCGGTGTTGGTTTAACAGGCACATAGTGGCCCGAAAACACTTGTCGTGGCGCATGGTCGACGCCGTTTGATGTTGCGTCAGGATCACTGTTAAGCGTGTCCATCAACGAGTAATTGACCAATTTAGCGAGATCGTCGACTGTCTCGACAGTAACGGATGTTTTCTGGGACTGTTGATTAGTCATTGGGATACCTTGTTGTTTGAGTCGAAGGGTTGTTCATAACTTGATCGTTTATCGTGTCGACGATTATTCGATTTGTTCTATGTCTGGGAGCGGATCTTTTCAGCATATAATGTCGAAGGCCTGCGCTGTGATATTTGAAAGAGTCTGAGATAAATGGATGGAACCGACACCCATGGTAACGACCCGTTGTAGTAATGGAAAGCTTAGCTTGCTTCATCAGCAAAATTGATATCATGTCATAGGGTATCTATTCTGACTTATGGCCTGCGGCCACTAACGTCGTGGCGCTTCACCCACAACAGACCAAGAGGAAACCAACGGCTGTTCCCTATTTACTCTTTATAAAATAATTAGCCCAGCTGCCCCTCAACATTTTCGCTATTTACAAAACAACAGCTGCGAAAAGGTCGCCATGGGGATTGATCCAGTTTTTGACTTTATTGGGTAACTGCCTCAGCCTTATTCGAAAATGCTAACGCTCCCGATAGGCCATCCCTGGCCAACGAAAGCTAGCCTGGCGTCCTGTCAGGCTCACGCTATTTTCTTCAACGGCCTTAAGTTCTGAGTTGAATCACACCAATTGCGAGCAAGGTATGCAAATCATTTATGCCCCTTTCAATGTTAGGGGCGATTGCCCACTCAGTTCAGTAGAACTTCATTTGGCTTACTTTTCCTCATACCATTAATGTGTTTCAATATCTGGTGTTGGGGGAAGAATAAACTAATGAGGGCTCTATAATGCATCCAGAGTATGATGAACTGTCTTTATGGGATGATGCAATACGTCTGGTGAGTGAAAATAAATACGACCAAGCTATTTATCTATATAAAAGTATGGCTAAAAATGGAATTGATGAGGCGTTGGTTGAAATAGGGCGGCTGTATGAAATGCCATCAACAGCGACTATTGAACAAGACTTTTCAAAAGCGGCTACATATTATAAAAAAGCGATTGATTTAAGTGATGACATGTATGCTTATAAGGGCTATCCATTTAGCGCCACCAGTGTCAATATGTAGTGATGAAAACTTCATCGTATTTATTAAAAGCGGGTGTAGATTACCCTACAAGTTGGGGCGAATTTGTTGATTGGTTTCATGATGAACAATCCTGCATTAGCTACCTTTACAAACTTCGTTGGCCAAACGGATTCATATGCCCAAGCTGTTCAAGCCATCAATCACCTTATCAGTTAAGTAATGGCAAGTTAAAATGTCATGCTTGCCGTTCTCAGTGTTCAGTAACATCAAGTACACTTTTTGACAAAACAAGAACCCCCATGAAAAGTTGGTTTGCTGCCGTCTGGTTTATTACAAATCAAAAAAATGGGGTCAGCGCTCTTGGAGTTCATAGGTTATTAGGTCTTGGGAGTTATCAAACCGCTTGGTCATTAATGCACAAGTTAAGGCATGCCATGGTTGATCCTGAAAGGGATAAACTGTCCGGCATCGTAGAGGTTGACGAAACACTAATAGGTGGCGTCGTTCCCCAATCATCTATTAAAAATCAACAGGGTAAGCGTAAGGCTGTAGTTTTGGTCGCTGTTGAGCTGCTATCACCCTCTGGATTTGGCCGGATACGTTTAAGGCTAGTGGAAAGTGCAACCAAAGAACATATCCATCAATTCATTCAAGATGTAATTGAACCTGGTAGTACAATTTGTAGTGATGGCTCTCAAGCATACAAACAAATAGACAAGAAAGGATATAAGCATAACCGAATAGTGCATTTAGGTTCATCTGTACCTGCACATGAAACAATGGCTGGGGTACATCGAGTCTCATCATTATGTAAAAGATGGCTTTTAGGTACATATCAAGGCGCGGTAAAGGCTAAGCAACTTGATTATTATTTAGATGAGTTTACATTTCGCTTCAATAGAAGAAAGTCAGATTCTCGGGGATTATTATTCTACAGGTTGCTTGAACAAGCAGTGCGTTCTAAGCCGATAACGTACCAATCAATTAAAAATCGATAACCACAACATATAGTGGTTGGTTGTGCTAAGTGGATAGCCCTTATGCTTATACAGCTCTTGGAAGGCTTTACTTTTTCGGGGTCGGTGTGGATCAAGACTACATAAAATCAAAACAGTTGTATTTGAAAGCTGCGAATATGGACGGACTAGTAGCCACATTGATGTTAGCTCGTATTTATCGTTACGGGCATGGTGTTCAACCTAATTTAACTAAAGCAAAAGAGCTCTATCAGAAATCAATTAGGCTTGGAGGCTATGTAGCCCTAAAGGAGAGTGGTTGGTTGGATATTTCTTGTGGTGAGGTTGTAAAAGGAATAGCAAAAGTAATAAAGGGGACTTGGAATATTTTCTTAAGGGTGCGAAAAGACATATCTAATTATGGAGTTATTGTTAGTGAATGTGTAAAAAACCAATAGAGAATATTTATCAGGACAGGTATGACCAATCGAATTTAGGTCGCGTTTAATGTTGTTAACTTATTCACTCCTAAATTAGCCCCAATCATTGGGGCTTTTTGTTGCGCTGAAGAAGGCAATTTAACCAGCAAAGTGTGCAGTGCTCACCAGTAGAAGGTATCAGTTGTGAACAGTAGCCTTTGCAATTGTGAAGTGGAGCTGTGAATTTTACCACTTACTCAGAAGTTTTCAGTACAAAACCTTATCTGAAAAAATCAATAGATTAATCGTTCTAACAAGGTTTTGTCCAAAAATAAGCTAGATAACTTCTAAAGTAGTGCCCAACTTTCTTTAGCCAATACAATTTCTTCTTGGTCTGGTATGGACTAAGCGCCACAACATTCATAGCTATGTGCAAGACCTAATAGGTTTAATATAACCCGATTTGTCTTCACCGATCTCTAACACGTTAACGTTTTCCATAAAGGTAAAAAACTCATCATTCTCATTAAGTTTTAAAAACACGTTTAATTCATTATTTTTAACAGAAAACTGACTATTTTTACATACAGACTCGACGCTAAGATTAAAGCTTCCTCCGCCATCGCTATTGTTCATTCTGTATTTCTTTACAAGCTCCTGCCCTCGAAGCATTTTTAACTTATCATCCTGACTCAATTGCAAAATATAAAACTTACTGTCCCGACTTATTTCTTGTGTTAACTCATTAGGTAATACGTATTGAGTATTCAATTTTACAAAATACTCGTCCTCAAAATTATAGTTTGGGTCATTCGTTGTAAATTCAAACTTAATCACTACGTCGTTATTACTAACCACGATTCCATTAGGGGCTCGAACCGCGACAACTATCTCACTTGGTTCAAGTTCTAGCGGATTGACACTCATCATTTTATACATTGTTGTTAGTGGAATACTGCTGCATCCAGAAACAGCACAAATCATCATTAAAAATATAAAAATAAATCTACGCTTCATAATCCGTTAATACCTTACTAAAAATTAATAGTACTGAAATCCATTTTATTAGTTTGATAAGCACAACTAAACCTCTAATGGTTATACTCATTTATTTATATTGTGTCACGTTCAACGGCAATGCATATCACACCACAGTTATTGTTCTAGTTCATAAATGCATTATTCAACTCTGAACTTGAGGCCGTTGAAGAAAAAACGTGAGTCCAGACATGGATGTCTGGCAAGCTTTCGAGGGGAAGGGACGCCCCATCGTAAGCGTTAGCATTTTCGAATAAGGCCGAAGCCATCTACAAATGCCGGTCAAAGTTAAATCTGACACCATGGCGACCTTTTCGCAGCTCTTGTTTTGTAAATAGCGAAAATGTTGCGGTGCGGCTGGGCCCATTCTTGAATAAAGAGTAAAGAGGGAACAGCCGTTGGTTTTCTCTTGCTCTGGTGTGGGTGAAGCTCCACGACGTTAATGGCCGCAGGCCATGAAGCAATATCTAAAAACACCCATTAACACCCTACTCCCCTATTCTACCGATTATCTGCAGTTGGCTTTTTCAGTAATTTGCGCTGCAAGGTTCTCCGATGCATGCCGAGTTGACGGGCGGTTTCTGATACGTTGCCATTGTTGTTGGCGAGGACTTGTTGAATGTGTTCCCATTCGACCCGCTTGGGATTAAGTGGCAGCTCTTCAATATCATCATAAACCGTTGTGGTTTGAGCCGAGACTGATAATGCATTTAATAAGGTTTGGGTGTCGACAGGTTTGGCGAGGTAATTGTCTGCGCCAAGGCGGATGGCTTCTACTGCGGTGGCAATGCTGGCAAAGCCAGTGAGTAATACCATTTGCACATGAGGAATAAGTTGTCTTAATGGTTTTATTAACGATAAGCCATTATGTTCAGCTAGTTTCATGTCTAACAAGATATGGGTTGGAACAAATTGCCTTGCCATTAATAAACTGTCGCTGGCGTGATGGCAGGTTTTGCACTCAAAACCGTGTTTGCCGAGTCGGCGGGCTAAAATGGCTGCAAGAGCTAAATCATCTTCAATAATCAACAGCTTGTTCATGGTGTTCTCTATTCAGCTTATATTGGCTTCAATTCGCTTCAACTTGTTTTTTGTTCGCTCAGCGGTAAGGTCACAATGGCTTCAGTGCCGCATTCAGAATGGGGTTTAAGGTATAACTTACCGCCTAAACGCTCGAAGCTGGTGTGGCTTAATAAAACAGCGATGCCCATCCCTTTGGGGCTTTTTACCATGTTACTGCCTAATGTATGAAGTAGATGGGTTGCAATACCGACACCGTAGTCGCGAATGATAATACTCAACTCTCTTGGTTGAGAAAGACTAAGATTTACATCGACCTGGGACGAATGTTGATTATCTTCACTGGCTTGGACGCCATTTTGAATAAGAGCCATTAATGCTGGCAATAACCCCATGTCTGTCAACACTATATGTGACTCAACCTGTGGTGCTATGGATATATTCAATTGCGCTTCTGGCATCAATAAACTTATTTGCTCGGTTAACATTGTCACTAATTTGTCGACGCGCTGCTCTATCAGTTTTTGTTCTCTAATCGATTCAGTCGCTAAACGTAAATCAGCTAAGGTGACTTCACAGCGATTTAGCGCTTGCTGCATTTCGCTGATCAATTCAGTTTGTTCAACATCATTGATCGAATCGGATAGTTCATCAACTAGTAAGCGTAATGTGGCTAAAGGCGTTGCCAGTTGATGTGCCATTTGCGCTGATGCGGTGCCTAACGCCAATATCTTTTCTTGGCGTAACTGCGCTTCTCGTAAATAGTGCAGCTCGGCATTTTTTTGTCTAATACGTTTGGCAATAAAGCCTACTGTGATGGTTAAGACTAATGCCGAAATAACAAAATTAAACCACATGCCTAAATAGTGCGACCCCATGTCCATACTGTTGCTTGCTGGCATAGCCTGATTTGCTTGCATAACATGATTCATCTGGCTCATGTCATGGCCCATTACTGAACCACTATTTTGTTCGGTGATATCAACAATCATCAAGCTATAAAATACTGTCGACACTATGGTTAAGCACCAAGGAGCCCATAGGGGTAATGTAATGGCTGAAATAGCAATCGGTAATAGTAGTAATGATACAAAGGCATTGGTTGCTCCGCCGGTAAAATATAACCACGTAGCCCAAAACAAAGTGTCTAATAATAAGGTTAAAAACAACAAACCATTGTTGTTCATGCTGAGTCGATGAAAGCGATAGCTAAAGCCGACATAACAGGCTTCAAAAATTAACACGTAAGACAAGGTTACTGGAGGTGTTGTTAAGCCAAATAAGTCTGTCGCAAACAAAATAAGGCCAATTTTAAGGCCCCAATTCACTAATCGCAGTAAGGCTAATTGTTGCTGGCTTGCGTTAAACGAAACATTCACATTTGCCATACTATTGTTTATCCTAATTTTTGTGATGTATTAAGCCAAAGATACAGCGTTGAAATATTGAGGGTCTTACAACACGGCGTTTATAGGTCACTTTATCAAAAATTTACTCTCGCAGTGCCTATATTAACGATATTAATTCAGCTAGGCGGGCTAACTTGTGAGTCAGTAAAATAGTTAATCAGCCACAAAAACGCCTCGCCTACCGTTAAATATGTAGATATAATGCATAGCAATTCACTCGGCCAAATATAACAATTTCAATTTAACTACCCTTTTGACGGTTATTAACCGGTTAAGACTTTTTGCAGTGTTTGCTTTTATAGGTCAGTTCGTCGAAATATAGCCTGTTAAATTCCTAATGATAAAACCAAGGAAGATGTCCAATGATTAATGACATTATATCGCTCACCAACAATGTACTGTGGGGCGACTACCAAGTACTCATTTATATATTGGTATTTGCCGGCATATGGTTTTCATTGAAATTAAGATTTATTCAGCTTCGCCATTTCGGTTACATGTTTAAAGTGATGAAAGGCAGTACTCAAGGTGACAAATCGGGCATTAGCTCGTATCAAGCATTATGTACTGGCCTGTCTGCGCGAGTGGGTACAGGTAACTTAGCGGGCGTCGCAATGGCGATTTCACTGGGTGGCAGCGGTGCAGTATTTTGGATGTGGGTTATCGCGCTATTGGGTATGGCGACCGGATTTGCCGAAAGCATTTTAGGTCAGTTGTATAAAGTGCGCGACGACCATAAAGAATACCGCGGTGGACCCGCCTATTATATCCGCGCTGGGCTGAATAAACCTTGGTTAGCGGTTTTATTTGCACTGTGTTTATTCCTCGGTTACGGCATTAGTTTCAGTGCCATGCAAGCCAACACCATCACAGATGCACTCAACCACACTTTCGAGATATCTCCCGTATATTCAGGTGCGGTTATTACCTTTATTGCTGGCGTCATCGTTATGGGAGGTCTTCGCAGTATTGCGCGTTTTGCTGAGTTTGTGGTGCCGTTTATGGGTCTGGCCTTTATTTTAGCCGCAGTCACCGTCACCATTATTAACATTCAGCTAGTACCTGGGGTATTGATTGATATTATTAACTCAGCTTTTGGGTTAAACGAAGCGGCAGCTGGTGCACTCGGCGCAGCGATTAAAAATGGGATTCAACGCGGTTTATATTCTAACGAGGCTGGTGCAGGTAGTGTACCCCATGCGGCAGCGGGCGCCACTCCGGTGCCAAACCACCCTGTTGCACAAGGTTACGTACAAATGCTTGGGGTGTTTATCGACACTATGGTGTTGTGTAGCTGTACCGCCATTGTGATTTTATTGGCCCAAGGCAATATTGACAGTGAAATGGAAGGCATTCGGATCACTCAAAACGCCATGACTTACCATATGGGAATGAGCGGTGATATGTTTGTGGCCATCATTATTACCCTATTTTCTTTTACGTCTGTGGTGGCCAACTATGCCTACGCCGAAAGTAACTTGCATTTATTTAAGCTCGACAACATTTATGGTCGCACCATATACACCCTACTGTATTTAGGCATGGTGTATTGGGGAGCTAACGCCTCATTAAAAGAAGTGTGGAACATGGCAGATATGGCGCTGGGATTAATGACAGTGGTTAACATCAGTGCAATTATGCTGTTAACCCCGACCATAGTGAATTTAACCCGCGATTACCAAGTTAAGCTTAAAACCACTAACCAGCCTGAATTCAAACTGGCCGATGTCAAAATTCAAGGTAAAACCGAAACTGGCGTGTGGTCGTAAACACAATACTTTAGGCTTAAATGAGTACAAACTCGTTGATGCGGAATTGAACCTATATTCAATTCTGCATTTTTGTTAATAACGCAGTTAATGCTTAAAAGAACTGCCTATAACTTATTATGATTAAAAATTTATATAATAGACTGGCCTTACGTTACTCCCTTAACGTAAAATGGTTGTTAACTAAAGAGGGACAAATGGCTAATATTTCTAAATTTGATCGCGAAGACGTACTCGAAAAAGCAAAAAACCTATTTTGGCAAAAAGGGTTTCTAGCCACTTCGACGCGAGAGATTCAGACTACCATGGACATGCGACCAGGTAGTATTTACGCTGCATTTGGTAGTAAAGCTGATTTATATCATCAGACATTAATTCATTATGCACAAACTTCAGCTAACGAATTAAATGATAAAATAGAGCAGAATGAACACGTATGGGATGGACTGAAGCAATATTTACGCGGCTTAATAGTGCCTTGTTGTGCCACAGTTCCCAGTGAACTATGTATGGTGATGCGCACGCTGGCAGAACTTGACGAATCACATCAAGAAACCCTTAACATTGCTCGTGATTTACTGACTAAAGTTGAACATCGTTTTGCCAATATCATTGAGCAAGCTCAAACCCGGGGCGATTTATCGGCTAAATTGGATAAATATCAAGTGGCTAAAAAAATCCAAGTACACATTATTGGCTTACGATCTTACTTAAAAGCCACTGGTGATACTGAAACAGTAAGCCAGCAACTAGAAGAGTTTTTTGTTCAATTACAAAATCAATAAAAAAAGCGCCTAAGGCGCTTTTTTTATATCTACATCATTTTTATTGAATAATCATAAAAATTGAACTGTTAAATTGGAGCCCGTAATTATCGCTTGCCCAACATTGAGCTTGATGACTAATTGCGTTAATCATATAATAAACAATATCTTGAGCCAACAAGCACGAATACACCCCAGTAAACAGTTGTACCGATTCAGTATTCTGATATTCACTAACCACTACCTTGTTACAGTTCACTATTTGAATCGATAGATTTAGTCACTGTATATCAAAAAACCGCTGGTTCTAGCCAGCGGTTTTATTTACATCAATAGATTTAGGTTTTTATACCTAAATATAATGTCTAAGGTTACTTCTTGCTGGTTGCTCTTAACATCCATGCAGTTTTTTCATGTACTCGCATACGATCGGATACTAAAGCTACTGTGGATTCATCATCAGCATCTTGTGCCGTTTTAAGTACTTGTCGCGCAGTTTTTATCACTTGTTCATGACCTTTAGTCAGTAATTCGACCATGTCAGCTGAGCTTGGTACACCTTCGACTTCTTTAATAGAGCTTAAACGGGCAAACTCTTTATAAGTTCCCGGTGCGGCTACATCTAAAGTACGAATTCGTTCAGCAATATCATCAACAGCAGTCGCAAGCTCAGTATAATGTTCTTCAAACATTAAGTGTAGTTCGCGAAAGTGAATACCCGTGACGTTCCAATGGAAATTATGGGTTTGTAAATAAAGTGTATAGGAATCGGCTAATAAGCTTTTTAAGCCTTCAGCAATTTTTAGTCGGTCGTCTTTTTTTATACCAATATCGATGTCAGTCATTTTATTCCTCTCAAAGTAGAATTAATTAATCATAACATTATTGCATTTGTATAAATGGTAGATGTAATAGAGCTACAATTATAAAACATACATTATTTGTTAACACATCGCTTACATTTAATTTTTATTGAACTATTTTGGTTTTATTTTAAAAACAAAAATACTCTTTAAAAACAGACTGCAAACATAACACTCACTTATATCTATAATCTTAGTTTAAATGCATCGCATCAATTTATAAAGTAAATTTACAATATATCTTAACTATTTAAAAACTTAAAACAATAATTAACGTATTAAGTACTTTATAAATTAATACTTTCGTTAACTCATCAAAAACCTTGTCTTTATTTATATTATCATGACTGCATAACGGATCAACTGTCTGTCATTAAACTCTGTTAATATTTTTATCTTATTCATTTATTAAAATATTGATCTAGATCATTTTGAGGTAGCGCGTGGAAATAATACCAAATACATATACACCACGATGACGAGGTTAATAGCCAGAACTATCACACTGAGTAAGCTAAAGTGCTTCACCATTTCATAAAGTTCAATAGGCAAGTATATCGCTCCACTTAACAAAGCAAACCACTGAGTCCAGCGCATGTTATGCCATAGCCCATAAGCTTCAACAAAACGCATCAAGGTATACACCGCGACCCCTAACGACATTAAGGTTAAGCTCGATTGTGGCAATGACCCAATAGCAGAAATAAAAATACTTGGGTAACGGTTGGCAGGATTAAGGTGTAAATGTGTGACTAACTGCTCTGCCAACAAAGACAAATTTTGACCTGCATACACATTTAGTCCTATCGCAACGACTAATGCCAACACTCCTTTAGTCGCCTCAAGTAATGCGACAGCGCGTACGCCTTTATCCAAATGCTTCATTATTATAGCTTCCCTGAAAAACTGACTGGTTTATTTTAACGTCTGATATTGACTAAGCCTAGGTAATCAACGGGATAAAATATAAATATGGAGTGTATCTAGCTTATGTAGGATTTAGTGTCATTCTGATAATGGAACGATTGGAGATGTAGATAATAGCTCTACTTGTTTGCGTTCATCATCAGTTAATGCACCGTAATCTCTTGGGTATGACCAACCATATCCCCAACGGAATTTTGTCGGTAAATAAGGCGTACCACCTACTCTAACGCCAGCCAACATCAATAATGCAATTTGCGGCTGGCCCACGTTAGTCACACAAACAAGCAGTGCCTTATCTGATGCCAAACGCTCGTCAAATGTACCGCCCTTCCAATAGTCATAATCATGTTTTTGGCAACACACTAACCATAATTCGCTTTGTTCAAACGTGCCATCAGGAAATGCACTGCAACCATCACTAGTAAAAGGCGATAGCGTGTCGGCCATGACAGGATTAATGAACATCGACACACTGGCGATAACCAAGGCTGCACAACCAAGATGGTAATTTTTCACTTTATATATCCAGCTCATTATCATTTCAAAACAATGATGCCACAGCAAACATGACAGTAATAGAAAATAAACCAGCAACGCAGCATATTAACTTTCATCGTCAAGGGGTCACTCTCTTATGAGCATTATATTTAGTCAATTTACTAACACATTTCTGATACGGTTGATAAATATCGTAAAGCCAATTAAAGACGGCGGTATAAATTAAAATAAAGGTTAATACACCAGCTTCTAGTATTAAAGTATCCAAAAGGCTTAATGCCAAATACCATGACACAATCGGTATAGTCACTATTAACATACCCCCTTCAAAACACAATGCGTGCACAATCCTAGTGAATAACTTTCGAGTAATCCGATCTGGGCCAACTAATTTATCAAACCAATAGTTATAAATATAATTCCATAACATCGCAAACAATGACAAGGCGATACTCACGAATAACATATCTAATGGATTTTGTTCAATTAATAATGCGCTTGCAGGTACGATAAAGGCCAATGCTATTACCTCAAAAGACACTGCGTGGAATGCTCTTTCTCTACTTTGCATAATTATCTCTATTTAATGGTGACGTTTTTACTATTTTCATCCAATATATAGATACATTAAAGTTAGTAAGTATCGGTAAAAACGATATGTATAGTATTGAACAGCTTCAAGCATTTGTGTTGACAGTCAGCACTGGGTCTTTTTCATCGGCGGCTAGAAGCCTGAATAAAGCCCAGTCAGTTGTCAGCCAGCATGTGATAAACCTTGAAATAGACTGCAATAGCGAATTATTTGATCGAAGCGGACGTTACCCTCAATTGACCGCTGCTGGTAAAAAACTGCTGCCTCATGCCCAAGTTTTGCTTAGCCAACATCAACGCCTGAGTGATTGCGCCCAAAGCCTGGACCAACAAGCAATATCTGAGCTGACGATCGGTTTGGATGAAGGGATCCCACTGCAAAGGCTGTTCAATATTATTAGTGAGCTCGAAGCCGAGTTCCCGACGATCACGCTTGAATTTTTAACCGCATCAAGTATTGATATTATCGACATGATTGACACCGAACGGGCTGTAACCGGAATTATTTTCAGTGAATTAACCATCCCGACTCACATTGATTTTGAATCTATCGGGTCAATTAAGTTTGATATGTATGTGGCAAGTGCCCATCCATTAGCACAACAGGTATGTGATAATTTAGCCAATTTGAAATTGTATCGCCAACTCTTAATTCGGTCACGAAACACAAAATCCAGTAGCTTTCAATTTGCCATTAGCCCAGATGCTTGGTACGCCGACAATTACTATATTTTGCTCGAACTTGCACTGCAGGGCCATGGTTGGTGCTTGTTACCTAATCATATTGCTTCCAGCTATGTTGAAAGTGGAGAGTTAGTGTTATTACCCTCTGAATTTAAAGAGATTGGTTGGCAAGCAAATGTAGATGTCATTCAACACCATCACTACAGTCACGAACCAGTATTTAAGCAACTCAGGCATTCTTTACGGCAATTATTGAAGTATTCAGCATGATGATGAAACGCTTTTAAACATTTTTATTTGAGTTCATAATAACCTCGCAGTTAATGACATCAAACGAGAAAACCTAATATGCAACAGCATCAACATCCCCCTGTTTATTTCGCACGGTTCTCCTATGATGGCTGTCGAAAACAGTAAAACAGCGCACTTTTTACAACAATTAGGTCAACAACTGCCTATACCTAAAGCTATTGTGGTGTTTTCCGCCCATTTAGATGCCGCTGACGATGTGCTGATTACCGCTGGATCGCATCCTAAAACCGTTCATGATTTCTATCACTTTCCTGACGAATTGTATCAAATTAGCTACCCTGCACCGGGTGAGCCTGTATTGGCAAAACAAATAGCTGACACCTTTATAAATGCGGGTATCAAGGTCAATTTAGACGCAACACATGGTTGGGATCATGGAGTGTGGATCCCATTGAGATTAATGTATCCGCAGGCGAACATTCCTATCGTGCAAATATCCATTAATACCTGTGTTGGCACTACAGAAAACTATCGATATGGCCAGCTTATCGCATCGTTAAAACACGACAATATTCTTATTATTGGTTCTGGTGGAATAAGCCATAATTTAAGCGAGGTTTTTCGTCAGCCCAAAACACCAAACAGTGTTGAAATGATGAATGAATTCACAAACTGGGTTGAAGTAAAACTAATGAATAACGATACAGAGTCACTGTTAAATTACCGTTCTCTGGCACAATTTAATCATCCGACTCAAGAACACTTTTTACCGCTTATTGCTGTTTTAGGTGCAAGTGAAACCAGTGCGGCTAAAAGGATCCATCAAGGTGTAGAATTTGAATTATTAACGCTAGATGCTTATTCGTTTAGTTAAACACAGCGAGTTCGGTGATTAGGATAGATGATTAATCATTAAGCTTATGTTTTAATACTATAAATTCTAGATACTATAAGAAAACACTCTCTCAAGTGTATTATTCAAAACCATTGGACGTAATTCGTAATTCGTCATAAAGTGCGATTATGTTTTTATTTTATTTTCGAAAATATCATAAATATACGCTGAGTAATTTTTTATAACTTATTGTTCTTCATTATGTTATTTTGCTTATATTACAGCATCAAATAAGTTATATTATTCAGGACGATATACTATAACAACAGTATCAAGCGTAAAATAACTAGACGTTGATCAATAGCCGCAAGGAGCCGATTTATGCTGATTGAACATAACATTGCTGACGTTTGTGTTGGAATGTATGTGGTCGAAATAACCGAACCCAAAGATACCTTTTCACTTACTAAACCAGGGGTGCTTAAAAGCGAGCGAGTTATTGAAGCATTAAAACGTAAATCGGTTACTAAGCTACTCATTGATACCAGTAAAACTGAAGTTAATATAGAAAAAGTTGAGCAAAAAGTCAGTAGGCCTATGACTCAACCGCCTCGTAAAGTCACACCAGCCCGCTTCGATGTCAAAGCAAACTTTTTTAATCAAGAAATCGTCAGAGCACGTCAAGTGTTTAATGAGTCAAAAGACATTCAGAAGAAACTGTTTCATAATGCACAACATGGTTTGCCACTGGACATGGATCCGGTGCAAAAAATAACCGCTGAATCAACAGATTTGATTTTTAATAATCCAAATGCCTTGTCGTGCGTGATCAATATCCGTAATAAAGATGAATACTTATTAGAGCACTCTGTGTCGGTATCGGTATTAATGACCATGTTTGCCGTTTACAAAAAAATCGACAAAGGCATTGTTAATCAACTGGCTATTGGTGCATTTCTACATGATGTTGGCAAAATCATGATCCCAGATCGAATTTTAAACAAGCCCGGAAAACTGACTGATGAAGAGTTTCATATCATGAAAACTCATGCCAGTTATTCGATTGATATCATGAAAAATACTTCAGGTATCAGTCCACTGAGCTTGGAAGTAGCCAGCTTACACCATGAAAAACTCAATGGATTAGGCTATCCATTTGGTGTACCTGCTGAAAAAATCACCCTTTATGGGCGCATGATCAGTATATGCGATATTTTTGATGCTCTGACTTCGAATCGCTGTTACAAACAAGGTTATGCCCAAGTTAAAGCATTCAGTATTTTACGTGCGTTAGCTGAAAAAAATGAATTGGATAAAGACTTAGTCGATCAATTTATTCGCTGTATGGGAGTTTATCCTGTTGGTTCGGTGGTTCAACTTGAATCAAATAGACTCGCTATTGTCGAAGACCATAACCCGAAAGATCCTATCCGCCCGCTAGTCAGACCCTTCTATCATTTAAAACCGGATCATTTTGAAGCAGGAAACAAAATTGACTTAGCAACAGTGACCGATGACTTAATTGTTAAGTGTGTGCGAGCTGATGACTTTAATCTGAGCATGGAACAAATTTTTGAGTATTTAGCTCACGAAGGATAGATAAATGCCGTTAAACGAGTTTAATGGCATGAAAATCTTTTATTATTGACTATTTATCTAAACATTACAGTACAAACTGAGTCATTTGCTATTCAGATACAGGCAATACTTTTAGTCCAAATAAATATCGTGTCACCTTGAACGGCCTAATCAAGTAATAACATAGCAAGGCACACACCACAAAAGCACTCAATAACAAACTCACTGATTTAAGTGCGATTGAAGCCTGCCACTGCACTATATAAAACGCCAACATCACTATTACCGTTTGATGCAAAATATAAAACGGATAGATCAACTCATTGGTTTGGTATAGCCATGTTGGTGTTTTTTTAATATGGGCAATTGCAAAACCTGCCATGGTTAATAATCCAGACCAAGACACTAGCGTACAAACTAACCACCATAATTGCCAACGGGCAGTTAACGATAAATAAGGGCTTAAATCAGGTGAGTAATAGTAGCCATAAAACAGTGTTGAACTCACGAGCAAACTGGCTAAATAGATGTATCGATGTTTTGCTAACGCGCGCCAAATAAGCTCACTTTTGACAAAGCACATGCCTGCAAAAAAGAAAAACAAATAGAACACACTCAATGATAAGTTTTCGATATGGTGACTATCTGATGGCGCGATATATTTAAGCGCACCACGCAATACGATTAACAGCAAAACTAAAGAGAGCAAGCCAAAACGATGATGACTTATTCGTTCAAGCCATTGTTGTAACTTATTGCCAGTTTGAGATGTTAACAAATACCTAAATGGCACAGCAAGTAACATGAAAATGACTAAAAACTCAATAAACCATAAATGATTACTATCAAACGACAACATCAACTGGCCATAGGCAGATGCTAAAGAGTCATATTCAGTGATGTTCTCATAATAATGTTGTGGCGGCACAATCAATATCATTCCCACCAGCAAAGGGATAAAAAGCCGATGAAACTTACTCGATAGAAATTTGCGAGTGGGCATTTTTTGCAGTAACAAAAAACTGGCCGCTCCTGCAATAAAGAACAATGTTTGTAACCTGAGTTGTTCAAAATACACCATGATATCGTCAAGCACCTTGCTCGACTCATTGTTCATCACATGCCAGTCATCACCATTAAACGGCATAAACACATGGTGTAGGAACACAGCAAAAATAAGTGCTACTCGCAACCAATCAAGTTCTGAATAACGCTTATTTTGCAGCAAAATCTCACTCATAATAAATTCTTTCCGCTGGTTATTTATTTAACATATTGAGTATCGTCGTTAACTTGACAATACTCAGCGGTAATACTTAAGCCATACTTTTGGCAATTTTCGCTTTGTTATGTAACGCCAAAGCGACAAAAGAATCTACAGTAGCACGATGATTGGTACGCTTTACATGCAGCTGAGTGGGGATGGCTTTATGTGCATCCGTTAATTGTAAAAATCGACAACCTTGACTGAATAATTTACGAATACAATAAGGCGCAATAGCAACACCAAGACCTGCGGCCACTTCAGTTAACAAGGTTTGCATATGTGTAGGTTGACTAATAATATTTGCAGAAAACCCCGCTTGTTTACACAGCATAATGGTATCGTCAAACAAACCTACTGCCTCGTCACGGTTAAAGATGATCATTTTTTGCTGCTGTAATTGACCAAGCTCTATTTGACTATATTCAGCCAGTGGATGGTGTTGACCCACAACGGCCACCAACTTGTCGATGTAAATATCACAGCTATTAAATTCATCCATGATCCCGCTAGGTAGTGGCCGCGAAAAACCAACATCTATAAGGTTAGCGTTAAATGCTTCAATTTGTTCTGTAGCAGTCATTTCAAATAAAGTGATATGCACATCAGGATACTGCTGCGAATAGCTGCGAACTAAATCCGCCATAAAGGTCAAACATGCTGAACTTAAATAAGCAATATTAAGCTCGCCGACTTGGCCATCATGGGCGCGTTTTACTTGGCTTTTAGCTTTACTGGTCAGTGCTAGTATTTGCTTAGCATCACTAAGTAATTGCTCACCTGCTGTAGTGATCATCACTTCACGAGAGTTGCGAGTAAACAACAGTACTCCTAACTCTTGTTCCAGCATGGCAATATGACGGCTAATAGCCGGTTGCACGGTGTTGAGCTCACGAGCCGCACCAGAAAAACTTTGATGTGACGCTACGCTGATAAAACTTTTCAGTGTTTTTATATCCACAATCACCTCAAATACGTTTTCGCTATAGATTCCATAAAATAATAACATTTTCATTATAGATGCTAACACTTTACTCTATAGCCAAATTATATTTAACCTCAACTCGGGTTAATAGGTGGGATATGTAAGGCAAAATGACAATATTCGGCCTATTTCATATCAAACTGTCATTTTTTTTACTAACAAGGCGCATCGGTGCGTTAATAGCGAGTCAATTCAACACAGTTAGCGAGACAAAGGACTTTTTGATAACCGTTTATCCCGAGCGGAGGTTATTTACAAAGCCCCAATCACTGTTTAGTCAGCCAAAGGCAGATAAATTAGTTGCCATCGAGGGAATATATGAAAAGTTTACAACAGCAAACAGAAGCCAAAATTAACGAGGGACGACAAAAGAACCCTGATTTTATGAAAATCGTCGACGATATTATTGAGCAAGCAAAAGTATTTCAACAAGGTAATAGTGCGATTGACCTTGGCCAAAAAGCGCCTGATTTTTCATTACCTAATTCAGATGGACAATCAATATCCTTAATTGATTTACTGCAACAAGGCCCTGTTGTAGTGACATTTTATCGTGGCAGTTGGTGTCCGTACTGCAACCTACAGCTTAGAGCATTACAAGCACGTTTAGCAGATATTCAAGCCCTTGGAGCTCAATTAGTTGCCATCAGTCCGCAAGTACCAGATGGCTCTATGACAAAAGATGAAATGAATAATTTAGACTTTTTTGTATTGTCTGATCAAGACGCAAAAGTGGCCTCACAATATGGTGTTGCTTGGGAAGTACCGGCGTTTCTCTCTCAGCATATGCGAGTAGATCGCAAACTTGATCTTGAGGCAATCAATAACGGCAATGGCAGTGTATTACCTATTCCCGCTACATTTGTCATCGACCGTGACGGAGTTGTCACCTGGCGCTATGTCGACGTTGACTACAGAACACGTTCAGAGCCGGATGATATTATCGAGGCATTAAAAAAGTTAACGTAATGACTTCTGACCTAATCAATAGCCCTTGTCTGTAAAAAATAGTTTAGCTAACCAATGTGCTGGCTAATGGTGTTTACTACGCTAACACCATCATAGCGCCACAATTTGTAGTCATCTCTTAGTACAAGCACTAAGAGATGAGCCATTATTTTATTAATGCGCTAACTCTGGCTATTTGTGATTGAAATAATAGACTATGTTGATGTGTTACCACCATACTTTCTTGCTCACCTTGTTCGATAAGTCGACATGCTTCATCGGCTTCAAAATGATATCCCAATGATTGTCTGTTATCAGTAAATGAGTCAACCAACTCATCTAGATGATACATACTGCATTCATATGCCCTAAATGCGTCCGGAATAACAATGTACCCCTTGTCACCAATAAGATAAGCGTTATTACTTAATCGGCACAGAAACGTCGCGGCTAAACTCACTGTGACATCACCACTTTTACCAATAATAATCACATCATCTTCAACACCTGTTTCACATACATGTGCTTGAACATACAGAATATCGATATCTGCTTTAACAAAATAATCGGCAATCGCCAATGGGTAAATTCCCATATCCAATAAACAACCACCGGCTAAATGCGGGTTGTATTCACGTCCATCTGGCGTAAATGGGATCGGATAACCAAAATCGACTTTAACGTGTTTAAGCTGACCAATTCGGCCTTCATCTAGCCATTTTTTGGCTTGTTGCATTGCCGGTAAAAAATAAGTCCATAATGCTTCCATCAACAGCAAGCCTTTGTCTTTAGCTAGCTTAACCAAAATATGACATTCTTCAATCGACACCGTCATCGGCTTTTCGCACAACACATGCTTACCAGCCATTAAGGCATCAAAAGCTTGCTGAAAATGAAAATTATGTGGTGTGGCGATATACACGATATCAACTTCTGGATCATCAAATAATGCTTGATATCCTTGATAGGCCTTTTCGATGCCGTATTGCTTCGCAAATGCATTGGCATCCGTTTGTTGCCGCGCTGCAACAGCATATAAATGACTGTTAGCCGAAAAGGTTAAATCCTGACAAAATAACGCTGCTATTCGACCGGCACTGACAATACCCCAATTTAATTTTGCCATAAATGATCCTTATTTAAGTGTGCTATAAATCCATCATCAGATAAGTAATCGAACAAACGCTATTGGCTGTTTAAGTTAACAAAAACCACAAGTCGATTGATACAAAGTAATACAAAATGACATTAACGCTATAATAATATCTAGGCCGATAATCATTACCTCCGGTGACAACCGCTGGTATTTTAATTAAGTCATTAGATTTTTTGTTAAAAAAATCCCCAGCCATTTCTGGCAAGGGGACGATAATGATACACATGATTAGGTTTATTTTAGTGGCTATTAACTATTTACAATGATTAACTCGCGTAAATGTTTAACATCATCACGTACGGCTGCAGCTTGCTCAAACTCTAAGTTCTTAGCATGTTCGTGCATTTGTTTTTCAAGTTTATCTATTTGATGACTTAAATCGGCAATGCTGCTGTATTTTGCCCTTTCTTCAGCCACTTCAGCATATTTAGAATGGTTTTTACGGGTCCCTTTACTGAAGTTAGTATCACCTACATCCATCACATCGGTAATACTCTTCACTACGCCACGAGGCACAATACCGAGTTTAAGGTTATGCTGGTGTTGCTTTTCACGACGGCGTTCAGTTTCTCCCATGGCCTTAGCCATAGAGTTGGTAATTCTATCGGCATATAAAATGACCTTACCGTTAACGTTACGGGCGGCACGACCTATGGTTTGGATCAATGAACGTTCCGAACGTAAAAAACCTTCTTTGTCTGCATCTAAAATGCACACCAATGACACTTCTGGTAAATCCAAACCTTCACGCAACAAGTTAATACCTATCAGCACGTCAAAACGACCTAGACGAAGATCTCGAATAATTTCAACTCGTTCAACAGTATCAATGTCCGAATGCAAATAACGAACCTTCACCCCATGTTCGTCAAGATATTCACTAAGATCTTCTGACATCCGTTTGGTTAATGTGGTGACCAGCACCCTTTCATTTACCGCTACGCGTTTGTGGATTTCAGACAAGAGATCATCAACTTGAATGCCAACTGGGCGAACTTCAAGCACAGGATCAAGTAATCCTGTTGGTCTGACAACTTGTTCTGCAATCTCGCCAGTACTTTTTTCAAGTTCATATAAACTAGGGGTCGCTGAAACAAAAATGGTTTGCGGCATTAACCGCTCAAATTCTTCAAACATCAACGGGCGATTGTCCAAAGCTGACGGTAATCGGAATCCATATTCCACTAAGTTCATTTTTCGACTTCTATCACCTTTGTACATAGCGCCAATTTGCGGCACTGTTACATGGGATTCATCAATAATTAATAAACCGTCTGCCGGCAAATAATCTAATAAAGTTGGTGGACCATCACCAGGTGCACGGCCAGATAAATACCGCGAATAGTTTTCAATCCCAGAGCAATAACCTAACTCAACCATCATTTCAATATCGTATTGTACACGCTCGGTAATGCGTTGAGCTTCAATCAATTTATTGTTGTCGAGTAGATATTGACGACGTTCCCGAAGTTCTTGTTTAATATCTTCTGTCGCTGCAATGATTTTTTCTCGAGGTGTCACATAATGGGTTTTAGGATAAATAGTAGTGCGCGCTATCCGCTTGTTAATCTGTCCTGTCAATGGGTCAAATTCACTTAAGCGCTCAATTTCATCGTCAAATAATTCAATTCGAATGGCTTCGCGTTCAGATTCTGCCGGAAAAATGTCAATCACTTCACCGCGGACTCGATAAGTCCCGCGTTGTAATTCAATATCATTGCGTTTGTATTGTAATTCACTGAGCCGAATGAGGATGTCTCGTTGGCCCATAAAATCACCTTGGCGCAAATGCAATAACATCTTCATGTATGAATCAGGATCGCCTAAACCATATATGGCTGAAACTGAGGCAATAAGTACCACGTCTTTGCGCTCTAATAGCGCTTTAGTAGCCGATAGACGCATTTGCTCAATGTGAGCATTCACAGATGCATCTTTTTCTATAAAGGTGTTAGAAGCAGGTACATAAGCTTCTGGTTGATAGTAATCATAGTAAGAAACAAAATATTCAACCGCGTTATGTGGGAAAAACTCTTTCATTTCACCATAAAGCTGCGCAGCAAGGGTTTTGTTGGGGGCCATAATAATGGTTGGCCTACCCATTTGCTTAATCACATTAGCTATAGTGTAAGTTTTACCTGAACCCGTTACGCCTAATAGTGTTTGACTGGCAACACCCGCTTCTAAGCCATCGACTAATTTTTTTATCGCTGTAGGTTGATCACCGGCGGGTTCGAATTTGGACTCTAGAGAAAATACTGACTCTGACACTACACAATTTCCTATTTTATTGACTCATAATCATATACCAAAACACGGGTAAATGGCGATAGGTAATAGTATTGCACTGTTACTACTAACTCTAAAACAGTCGTTATTTTGATGATAAAGACTCATCATATTGATTCACTTTGAGATATTTGAGATATTTGAGATTTACTTTAAGATGTTTAATTAAGCTCATTATTGATTACCTAACCCATCAATATGACAAAATAATGATCATTATATGAAAGTTACAAACAACACCTTTAGATCGCCTAAAAACACCTATAATCCACAGATAAACATGACTAAAGCATAATTTAATACACAATCTTTAATTTAAAGATATTACAATTTTGCAACTGACAGAACAGTGAACAAAAAAACTTATTGATTTCTATATACCATTGATTAAAAACAACATAATTAACCGCCAATTAATTGTACCATTTTAAGTCCGACCCAAGCGCCATAAGGGATTGCAGCTTATTTACAGTAGAAGTCCACAAGTTTATCCACAGATTTAGTGGATAACTCACTAAAGCTCAATACTGCTGCGGGGTAGCGCCCTAGTCTAATTCAAAAAAGTGTAAGAAAGTTATGATGAAATTTAATTACATTTGACTATTAATACGAATGATCACGACAATTGGTTATGAATAATGCGAATTAAGTTATTAAGCATTACCTTAAAAATACTTCATGGACGATCCTCACTACGATCACCGCTATAAAGTTGAAGTTTCTGATCAGCAACTACCAGCTTTTTTAACGAGAAGCGTCACAACTTAACGCGTAATTCATTAAGTTTAGGTAATCAATATTCAAAGAATATCCATCAGAGGATTGCTTAACCTAGCAAAACTCACGCCCTATGTTCATTATTGAGGTTTCTAATTATTTCATTTATCGATTCTATTTCATTGAAACACACCATTAAGATATAACAACTAATGTAGTTTTCACTAAGGTATTGTCATTCAGTCTACCCATCAAGATTATGATGACAGAATGTCTCAATACTGTAATTAATTTATATCGTTTAAGATGCTCCTTATGCTTCAAATTTAGGGCTCAAAAATGTTGTAATAGACAGCTATTTATCTTTATCCCATATTTGAACATTCACAAAAATATCCTCGTAACGGCATAGCGCGTGAAATTTAAGATAAGTGATTAATTTTAAATTCATTGTTAAATATTGACATAAATGCCCAAAAGTCGTGCACGATGTGTATTTGATAACCAATTAGTCACATAAATGCGTTTTTTTTTATAACTCGAGTTGACTCAGTTACCAGAGCGTTTTACTATGCGCTCCGTTCTCAGCAATACATTGCTAAAAACGTTTCCCCAGTAGTTCAGTTGGTAGAACGGCGGACTGTTAATCCGTATGTCACTGGTTCGAGTCCAGTCTGGGGAGCCAATTAGTAATATAAGTTGAGATGTAAGCGTAATTCCCCAATAGTTCAGTTGGTAGAACGGCGGACTGTTAATCCGTATGTCACTGGTTCGAGTCCAGTTTGGGGAGCCAACGTTTACTGTATCGAAAATAATTCCCCAATAGTTCAGTTGGTAGAACGGCGGACTGTTAATCCGTATGTCACTGGTTCAAGTCCAGTTTGGGGAGCCATCGATACAAAAATTTGAAGTATTACGCTTCCCCAATAGTTCAGTTGGTAGAACGGCGGACTGTTAATCCGTATGTCACTGGTTCGAGTCCAGTTTGGGGAGCCATTTCAAAATCTACATTATTAGTAATAACACGCTTCCCCAATAGTTCAGTTGGTAGAACGGCGGACTGTTAATCCGTATGTCACTGGTTCGAGTCCAGTTTGGGGAGCCATTAATACTTATTACATCCCCTTCGATATAGACTCCTACTTCTAAAGAACAACACCCTTTCACATTGAATGACCAACAATTTATAAATCACATAATATATCGTTTTTTTATCTCCATTCTCTATTATAAATAAAGCCTTAGATTAATAATTAATCTGCTATAATCTTGGTTATTATATGCACTATTGTTAACTACTAACTTTTTGGTTAAAGATGTTGTTCGAATATTGGTTCACGAAAGTGGCGCCAAAGCGAGCGAATTGAGCCAAACGGACTCATGGGAATATATGTTTTATGGGCTTATCGAGATCCTTTCAACTTGTCCTTTTTATCATTTTCGGTTTATTAATTTTCCGGATCTACACGGTAGAAAATCGTGAAATAAAAGCTCAAGGTGAAATAGCACTCGCTAATTATCAACAATATGTACAAACCATTGATAAATGGAATGGCAGTGGAGAGGTATTATACCAACGGATGTCGAAAGACTTTTCTTTCCATTTTTTTCAATATATTCATGACATTGACAGTAATTACAATTTTACTCATGGCAGTTTAGTACACTCATCAGACGATATTGCGAATCAACTTTTTAATATTGAGCTCGGCCAAGTGCACAACTTCCCTGACGGACGTTTACAAATTAGACTAGACACCACAAATATTTTGTCGTCTAGTGTTGATGATTTTGAACAAATCACAACGTTACTTATTGTTGCTTACGTGTCTTTGATGTTGTTATTTGCGCTATTAATGCAATTGCATCGTCGAAGAATTAACTATGCCGCAGAATACATAACTCACATTCCAGACTTATCATTTCTCGCACTTGAAAAATCTCGCTTCCCAGGAGTACTTCGTCCCATAGGAAGTGCATTAGAAATATGCCGCAGCCAATTAAAACTCAGTTTAGAACGCGTACGTAAAGAGAACGACGAATTAACTAAAGCGGCTTATCAAGATCCGGTCACTGGGTTTTCAACTCGGCAGCGTTTTACACAACATATTGATGCAATTAGCAAATCCAAACAACAGCATGGTGTTCTGGTGCTTGTTAGGGCAACAGAATTAGCAACCATTAATCAATTATATGGCCATGCCGCGGGTGATGATTATTTAGCAAAACTTGCTACTTGTATCCGTAAAGCCGTATCGACCCTTGGGTTAAGCTTTTGCTTTAGAGTATCAAGTGGTGATTTTGCAATTTTTATTGACCGAATAACCCTTATTGAGGGTGACCGATTTTTAGAGCTACTTAAATGCTATCTCGATGAATATGCTCAAAATACCAAAAGTGACACTATTGCTCATGCCGGAATGGTGCCTTATGAACAAGGAAATAAACCATTAGCGTTGATGGCTTTGGCTGATAGTGCTGTTAGCGTGGCACAGACACTTGGGCCAAATCATTATTATCAATTGGAAAAATTAACGGGTAATGAACAATTTGGTAATGATCATTGGAAAATCACTATTGACGATTTAATTCATCGTCAAAGTATCAAATTCTATCAACAACCTATTCAACCTTGTAATAATGCTACTGCTGTTTACCGCGAATTATTAGCGCGATTTTACAATGCTGAGGGTAAAAACTTACCGACTACCACTGTAATTGCGATGTCTGAACGTTATGAGATGAGTGTTGACTTAGATAAAATGATTGTTATTCAAATCATTAAAACTCTGCGTGATAATCCAAGTATCTCAGGGGCGCTGGGGGTTAATATTAGTGCTTCTTCGGCGCTCCAAGAAAACTTCACCATGTGGTTAAGAGACATATTGTCTAAACATAGAGACATAGCAGCTCGATTAGTGTTTGAACTGAATGAATCTGGAATGCAGACTAATTTAGATGCTAGTCACCAATTTGTCGCTGCAATGCATAAAGTGGGCGCCAAAATTGCCATTGAACGCTTCGGTTTAGGGTTTACATCATTTAAGTTTTTCCGTGAAGTTAAACCAGATTTTATAAAATTAGACAGCAGTTATAGCCAAAATATTGAACTAAATAACAATAATAAGTTTTTCATTCGGATGATCGTCGACATCGCTAAACGCGTTAGCATTCGTGTTATTGCTACTGGTGTCGAAAAACAAGACGAAAAACTTATCTTAGAAAAACTCTTAGTAGATGGTTTGCAAGGATATTATATTGCTAAACCTGAGTTATTGTTAAATAAACAGTAAAAAAAGTGTTAATAAAGCTTAAAAAGTGCGATTTTCTTCTAAGGTTGAACATTAATTGTTTAACCTTATTTTTTATCCGTTGTTTATCTGCGCCAAACCTAAGATAATAATAGGATCTATTGGTCAAAAAAATTGTAGCAATGACAGAGTACCTTCTCCTCTTGATCGGCACAGTGCTGGTAAATAATTTCGTTCTGGTAAAATTCTTGGGCTTATGCCCTTTTATGGGTGTGTCGAGCAAACTAGCCTCGGCCATTGGTATGTCCATGGCAACAACATTTGTACTCACTTTAGCGTCCATCCTAAGTTATCTAACCAATGAATTTCTGTTACAGCCATTCGATCTCAGTTATTTACGGACCATGAGCTTTATCTTAGTGATTGCCGTCGTAGTACAATTTACTGAAATGGTTGTCCAAAAAACCAGTGCTTCCTTACACCGAGCCTTAGGCATTTATTTACCGCTAATTACCACTAACTGCGCGGTATTAGGCGTTGCATTGCTTAACGTCAATGAAGATCATAACTTTATTCAATCTGCAATATACGGTTTTGGCGCTGCGGTAGGATTTTCATTAGTGTTGATTTTATTTTCAGCGATGCGTGAGCGATTAGCCGCTGCAGATGTGCCATTACCTTTCCAAGGTGGCGCAATTGCTATGATCACTGCAGGTTTAATGTCATTAGCCTTTATGGGGTTTGCGGGGCTAGTTAACTAATGATAACGAGTATATTAATTGCCGTAGCCGTGCTGAGTATTTTGGCGCTGGTATTCGGCGTCATTTTAGGTTTTGCTTCGAGAAAATTTAAAGTCGAAGGAAACCCAATCATCGATCAAGTTGAAGCCTTGCTGCCACAAACCCAATGCGGTCAATGTGGTTATCCTGGTTGTCGGCCTTATGCCGAAGCAATTGCTAATGGCGATAAGATTAATAAATGCCCTCCAGGTGGAACTGCCACTATGGAAAAAATCGCTGAGCTCATGGGTGTAGAACCTGAGCCTTTGGGGGAAGCCGCCCAAAGTAGCGTAAAAAAAGTAGCCTACATACGCGAGGATGAATGTATTGGTTGCACCAAATGCATTCAAGCCTGCCCAGTCGATGCCATTTTAGGTGCCGGTAAATTAATGCATACCGTCATAGCCAAAGATTGTACCGGTTGTGATTTATGCGTTGAACCATGTCCCGTCGATTGTATTGATATGATCCCGGTAGAAACAACAATACAAAATTGGGACTGGAAGTTACGCGCGATCCCTGTAAACGTGATCCATCCTGAACAGGAGGATAAACGGTGCTAACATTTTTAGAGCAATTAGATAAAGGCACATTGTGGCATTCTCCAGGTGGGATCCACCCGCCTGAGCTTAAAAAATTATCTAATCAAACAGCAATTTCATCTCTTCCCTTATTGTCTCGGTTTATTGTGCCGGTTCCGCTTGTGGGCCAACAAGCAACACTCAGTGTCAAAGTGGGTGACAAAGTATTAAAAGGCCAAAGACTCACTGATGGAGTTGGATTTACTTATTTGCCCGTCCATTCCCCTAGCTCAGGAACCGTGGTTGCAATTGAACAACATACCAGTAATCATCCGTCTTCATTGCCCGTGTTGAGCTGTATTATTGAAGCTGATGGTCAAGATACTTGGTGTGAACTCGAAGCAAATCAATTAGAGCAACTGTCAAAGTCGGCTATTTTAGAGAAAATAAAACAAGCCGGTATTGCAGGCATGGGCGGCGCAGCGTTTCCTAGCCATGTAAAACTAAACCCTGCCAGTGAAATCGACTTAGTTATTATTAATGGTGTTGAGTGCGAACCCTACATCAGCGCTGACGACAGATTAATGCGTGAGCACAGCGATGAAATTTTAGCGGGTGTGAGTATTATTGAGCATTTGCTTAATCCACAGCGCATCGTCATCGCCATTGAAGACAATAAACCAGAAGCCGCACAGGCAATGCAATCAGCTATCACGCGTAGTTCATTGCCTAATGACATGGTTCGGGTCACGGTTATTCCGACCAAATACCCCTCTGGTGGCGAGAAGCAGCTGATTCAAATTATTACCGGCAAAGAAGTCCCAAGTGGTGCCATTCCTTCCCAACTTGGTATTGTTATGCATAACGTTGGGACCGCCTATGCCATCCAGGATGCGGTATTACACGGTAAACCACTGATTGAGCGCGTAGTAACGTTAACGGGTGAGCGCGTCGATAAACCAGGGAACTACTGGCTTAGAATAGGCACAACGGTAGCTGACGCCCTCGGTCAAGTCAGCTTCAAGCCAGAACGCTCACAAAAAGTCATCGTGGGCGGCCCTATGATGGGATACGCATTAGCCGATCTTGATGTGCCTATATTAAAAGGCACCAATTGTTTACTGGCACCAAGCAAAGCTGAAATAGCCCCTGATCAAGATGAAAAGGCCTGTATTCGTTGTGGAGAGTGCGCTATTGCCTGCCCTGCATTGTTGTTACCACAACAATTATTCTGGCATGCAAAAGCAGAGGAATACGATAAAGCTGCGAGCTTTAACTTAAAAGACTGTATTGAATGTGGTTGTTGCAGCTATGTATGCCCAAGTGATATTCCTTTGGTTGAATACTATCGCGTCGCGAAATCAGCGTTAAAAAATAGCGCCGAAGAAAAAGTTCAAGCCGAAAAAGCCAAGCTTCGATTTGAAACTCGCTTACAACGACTTGAAGATGAAAAAAATGCGCGTGAAGAAAAATCCAAGCAAGCTGCCGCCAAACGCCAAGCAAATATGAAATCTGGCGATAAAGATGCTGTTGCAGCAGCCATGGCACGTATTGCCGCTAAAAAAGCACAAGATGCAACAATAGGATCAGATGCTGTAGTAACGCCAAGCATCAACACAGAAAAAGTAGCAATCGACAGTTCAAACACTAAGAAAGCTGCTGTTAGTGCTGCCATTGAGCGCGCTAAAGCGAAAAAAGCGGCATTGGCAGCACAATCACAGCTGAGTGAACAAGATACGGTGGTGAGTGTAACTGATGGATCTGCTGATAAAAGTATTGACCCCATCAATGACAAGAAAGCACAAATTGCGGCGGCTGTTGCACGAGCTAAAGCGAAGAAAGCAGCCTTAGCTAATGAGTCGACTCAGCCAGATAGCATGGCAGTGGATGATGCAAATAAACCATTAAATGAAACGAATAGCACAGAAACAGCAACCCCAGGTGATGACAGAAAGGCTAAAATTGCTGCCGCAGTTGCTAAGGCAAAAGCAAAAAAAGCAGCTTTAGCTAATGAGTCAGCCCCGACATCATCGAAACTGGACAGCGATAAAACCACCAAGGCATCAACCGATGCTGAAGTTATCGATACAAGCGACCCTGTCGATGACAAAAAAGCGAGGATTGCTGCCGCAATCGCTAAAGCTAAAGCAAAAAAAGCGGCTTTAGCTAATGAGTCAGCCCCGATATCAGTAGTTCTAAACAACAATACTACTATCCAGACATCAACTAAAGTTGAAGTTATTGATACAAGCGACCTTATCGATGACAAAAAAGCGAGGATTGCTGCTGCAGTGGCTAAAGCTAAAGCCAAAAAAGCAGCTTTAGCTAATGAGTCAACTCCAACGTCATCGGAACCAGACATCGATAAAACCACCGAGACATCAACCGATGCTGAAGTTATCGATACAAGCGACCCTGTCGATGACACGGTAATAGAGGATAAAATTAACACACCGTCCGTAGTTGAAGACCTTAATTCAACCAATCCTGTCGATGATAAAAAAGCTAAGATTGCCGCCGCAGTTGCCAAAGCAAAAGCTAAAAAGCTGGCAAACAGTGCTAAGCAAGAGGAACAATAACTATGGCATTTAAAATTGCCTCATCTCCACATGTCGGCACAACATTGCACACCAATACGGTGATGAAACGTGTCGCGTTATGCCTTCTTCCAGGTATTGCTGTACAAAGTTATTATTTTGGTTATGGGACCTTAGTACAATTATTGCTCGCCATTACTGTGGCTTATTTAGCAGAAGCAGCAGTGATGAAATTACGCAATAAAAATATTATTGCCACGTTAACCGATAATAGTGCATTAGTTACCGCAAGCTTACTCGCGATAGCGATTCCACCTTTAGCACCTTGGTGGATGATTGTCATCGGAACATTATTCGCCATCGTTATCGTTAAACAACTATATGGTGGATTGGGAAATAATGTCTTTAATCCAGCAATGGCCGCATACGTTTTGTTGTTGATTTCATTTCCGGTGCAAATGACCTCATGGGTTGCACCACAAACATTAAGCTTACATAGTGCGGATATATTGCATACGTTCAACAGCATCTTTCAACTAAATAGTGGCTATGCTGCAGATTTTTTCCATTTGGCGACTGATGGCACCACCATGGCAACGCCGCTAGACACATTAAAAACAGACCTCTCTATGGGGCTAACCACAACAGAAAGTATGACTAAGACGATCTTCTCTGGCAGTGTTGGCGAAGGTTGGTTTTGGGTTAATTTAGCCTACCTGATAGGTGGACTAATAATGCTAAAGCTTAAGGTTATCCGCTGGCAAATCAGTGGATCAATTTTGGTTAGTTTGTTTATTTGCGCCAGTATTGGCTTTTTAATGAGTCCGGACACCTTCGTTAGCCCAATGATGCATTTATTTTCAGGTGGGACAATGCTTGCCGCTTTTTTCATTGCTACCGATCCGGTTACAGCTGCTACTAGTACTCGCGGTAGGCTTATTTTTGGTGCAATGATTGGTTTACTCATATACCTAATCCGTACCTTTGGTGGTTATCCTGATGCCGTTGCATTTGCAGTATTACTCGCCAATATGTGCGCGCCATTTATTGATTATTATGTTCGTCCACGCAGTTATGGCCATCGAGCAGGAAATTAACTATGTCTATTTTAACAACTAACCCTATGGTTAAAAATGGTCTGTTACTCGGGCTATTTGCCTTATGCTGTACTGGGCTTGTTGCATGGGTGAATGCGTTAACCAATGACACCATATTATTACAACAACAAAAACAACTAACCTTAATTTTAAATCAAATTATTCCAACTGAATTACACGATAATGTGCTCAGTGAACAGTGTATTTTCGTTAATTCACCTGAATTATTAGGCACTAAAAGCGACCTACCCGCCTATATAGCCTATAAAGACAAATCTCCAGTTGCCATCGCTATTGAAGCCATAGCTCCTGATGGGTATAACGGCGCGATAAAACTGATTATCGGTGTAGATAATCAAGGAGTCGTTTTGGGTGTACGTACGCTTTCGCATCAAGAAACCCCGGGGTTAGGTGATAAAATTGATCTACGAAAATCTGATTGGGTAACCCATTTCACGGGTAAATTATTTAAAGACAATCTCAACATCTGGAAAGTGAAAAAAGATGGTGGCCAGTTTGATCAATTTACCGGAGCAACTATAACACCGCGAGCCTATGTTAAAGCGGTTGCTAATGCGCTCACATATGTTGAGCAACATCGTCTAACACTTTACCAAAGTCATTATACCTGTGAGGCCAACCATGAGTAACTATCGTGAAATCGCTGCACAAGGCTTGTGGAAAAATAACCCAGGATTAGTTCAACTGCTTGGCTTATGTCCCTTGCTTGCTGTTACCGCAACCATCACCAATGCATTAGGCTTGGGGGTTGCAACACTGTTGGTATTGATAGGCTCTAATATTTTAGTGTCATTGGTACGTGATTTTGTTCCTAAAGAAATTCGGATCCCCGTTTTTGTGATGATCATTGCGGCACTCGTTACTTGTGTGCAATTACTGATCAACGCTTATGCCTATAACTTGTACTTATCATTGGGTATTTTCTTACCTCTGATTGTGACTAACTGCGTCATCATCGGCCGTGCTGAAGCATTTGCTTCTCGTAATTCTTTAGCTCATTCGGCATTCGATGGATTAATGATGGGATTAGGCTTTACCGCGGTTTTGGTGGTATTAGGCGCCAGTCGTGAATTGCTCGGTCAAGGTACTCTATTTGGTGGGGCGGATTTATTATTAGGTGATTGGGCCAGCGTGCTAACCATACATGTATGGCATGTAGATACGCCCTTCTTATTAGCGATGTTACCGCCTGGGGCATTTATTGGCATG
Source organism: Shewanella sp. MEBiC00475 (assembly GCF_005234075.1). NCBI lineage: Bacteria > Pseudomonadati > Pseudomonadota > Gammaproteobacteria > Alteromonadales > Shewanellaceae > Shewanella > Shewanella sp. MEBiC00475. The sequence goes on along the minus strand of NZ_CP039928.1, from coordinate 4,334,897 downwards.
GGATTACTCATTGCCCTTAAAAATGTCATCGATAGTCGCGTAAAAGCCAGACAGCCTAAAGCTGAAAGTGTTGGTGTTACGCGCGCACGGATCACCAAAGTAAGCTAACGATAATCCGTTGTTACTCATTGTTAATTAACCCTACATTGAACGATTATTATGAATAAAGATAAACGAATTCAAATTCTTAAAAGATTAAGAGACAATAATCCAAAGCCTGAAACCGAATTGAACTTTTCAAGTCCGTTTGAGTTACTCGTAGCTGTCACGTTATCAGCACAAGCGACTGATGTCAGTGTCAATAAGGCGACCGCCAAACTATTTCCAGTTGCTAATACACCTCAAACCATATTCGACTTAGGGGTTGACGGTCTTAAACAATACATAAAAACCATTGGCTTATACAATAACAAAGCCGTTAATGTCATTAACGCTTGTAAAATGTTGATTGATTTACATGCAGGTGAAGTACCAGAAAATCGTGAAGCATTAGAGGCTTTACCAGGCGTAGGTCGCAAAACAGCAAACGTAGTACTCAACACAGCATTTGGCTGGCCTACCATTGCAGTTGATACTCATATATTTAGAGTTGCTAATCGGACTAAGTTTGCCCCAGGAAAGAATGTCGATCAAGTCGAGCAGAAGATGTTAAAAGTGGTGCCGAGTGAATTTAAAGTAGATGTACATCACTGGTTTATTTTACAAGGACGATATACTTGTTTAGCCAGAAAGCCACGATGTGGTAGCTGTATAATTGAAGATTTATGTGAGTTTAAAGATAAAGTATACCCAGAAGATTAACCCCAAAGCACCGAAGACACTTTGGGGTTTTATATCAATGTATTGGATGATAACTCATCAATTAATATCCAATACATTTATCATATCGTAAATCTCATTAAACTATCTATTTTTTGCTGGTGCTTAAAACATCGACACAAAAAATGCACTAAAACAAATCGCAATAACAACAGTAGTACCTAATGCCATTTTTAATTCTGTATTCATTTTCTTGCCTCCAAATGGGTATAACGTAATAATAACGCTTTAAGCTAATTTACCCAAAAATTAACCTAATAAATGTGAGCCATAGCAAAATATAATCAATATCTATTCAAGATTAATCGATGGCAGTTGATCTTTGAGGGCTTAAGTTTTTACCAATCAGTACAGCAAAACTTTTCATTGTCATCTGAGCTTGTTAAAGTCAGATAAATTTTTATAAGAGAGCAAATCATGTCGCAATTACTTCATACGATGATCCGTGTAGGCAACCTAGAACGTAGCATTCAATTTTATACTCAAGTGATGGGAATGAAGCTACTTCGTCAATCTGAAAACGCTGAATACAAGTACACCCTTGCCTTTGTTGGTTTTGGTGAGGAAACCACTGGCCAAGCCGTTATCGAGTTAACTTATAATTGGGGTGTCGATACCTATAATTTAGGCAATGGCTTTGGACATTTAGCCATTGGCGAAGAAGACATTTATGCTCGTTGCGATGCCATTGCAGCCGCTGGCGGCAAAATTACTCGCGCTCCAGGCCCTGTGGCGGGTGGTAAAACTGAAATTGCCTTCGTTGAAGATCCAGATGGATACAAAATTGAGTTAATTCAAAAGAGTTCAGCAACTGAAGCGTTAGGTTAATTCATTTAAGCGGTAAGCTTAAGCCTATTTTTAAACTAGCAATAAACAATAAAACCAGCGAAAGCTGGTTTTATTTTACTGGGTAGCTCGACATTAGTCCCTAGTTCAAATCAATAAGACATTGTCATCAACCTAAAATGAGTAAAACAAGGCAATATGCCTATTCAGGCTTAACCAAACTAAAATGCTCATATGCCCTTTGGGAGGCAATACGACCTCTTGGCGTGCGTTGGATAAACCCTTGTTGAATTAAAAAAGGTTCCAATACATCCTCAATCGTATCTCTGTCTTCACCAATAGCTGCAGCGAGGTTGTCTAATCCTACTGGGCCACCCATAAATTTATCTATAATAGCCAATAACAATTTTCTATCTAAGTAATCAAAACCTTGTTCATCAACATCGAGCAAATCAAGCGCATATTCAGCGACTTTTTGGGTCACTTTACCATCATGTTTTACTTCCGCGTAGTCACGTACCCGACGTAATAAACGATTAGCAATACGAGGGGTTCCCCGTGAGCGTTTAGCGATCTCAATAGCCCCTTGCTGATCAACCTCAAGCTCCATCACCTTAGCTGAACGTGTCACAATTGTAGTGAGATCTTTCACATTGTAAAATTCTAACCGTAATGGGATACCAAAACGCGCACGCAATGGCGACGTTAGCGCCCCAGCACGAGTTGTGGCACCAATAAGTGTAAATGGCGGTAAATCTAATTTAATCGAACGTGCTGCTGGACCTTCACCAATCATAATATCAAGTTGGTAATCTTCCATCGCCGGATAAAGGATCTCTTCTACTACAGGGCTTAAACGATGAATTTCATCGATAAAGAGTACATCGCCCTCTTCAAGGTTAGTCAACAAGGCAGCTAAATCGCCGGCCTTTTCAAGCACGGGTCCAGAAGTAGATTTAATATTGACGCCCATTTCATTGGCTACAATCATCGCTAAGGTGGTTTTACCTAAACCTGGAGGGCCAAAAATCAACATATGGTCAAGGGCTTCACGACGATTTATCGCAGCTTGAATAAAAATCTTAAGCTGAGCTCGAGTATCATCTTGACCGGTATATTCATCCAACATTTTAGGACGCATAGCACGATCTATAAGTTCATCTTGACCTTGTTCCTGCGGCTGAATTAAACGATCAGCTTCAATCATTATTATGGACCCTGTTTATGAATATCATTTATTTATAACATTGATTTTAAGGCAGCTTTAATTAAGGTTTCAGAACTCATACCTTCTTTGAAAGCTGCTGCCACTGATTTACTGGCTTGCGCAGGTTTATAACCTAATGATAATAAAGCTGAAATAGCATCTTCTTCAGCACTGTCTTCAACAATAGCCGGAGTATAATTACTCTGCAGCATAAATTCGCGTTCTGTACCAGCAGAGGCTTCAAGCAAGCTTTTAAGTTTATCACGCATTTCTATCACTAAACGTTCAGCGGTTTTCTTACCCACACCAGGTAGCTTAACTAAGGTGGCAATGTCATCGCGTTCGACACATGACATAAATTCTGATGCTGTCATACCAGATAGAATCGTTAATGCTAACTTAGGCCCAACACCATTCGTTTTAATTAATAAGCGAAATAATGCACGCTCTTGTTTAGTGATAAAACCATAAAGCAACTGAGCGTCTTCACGTACCACAAAATGGGTAAATAACATCGTAGTTTGATTTAACCCAGGTAATTCATAGAAGCTAGTCATAGGTACTTGCAACTCATAACCGACACCATTGACATCAATGACAACTTCAGGCGCTTGTTTTTCAACTAATATTCCGCTTAGACGACCTATCATTTGTATCTTCCATATGTTCTGCTGCTAGCTTTACCGCCCATGGCAATAAGACTTTGATAAGTATGAAAATGGCAAATTGCTACCCCTAATGCATCTGCGGCATCCGCTTGTGGTGATGCAGGTAGCTTTAACAATTGCTTAATCATGTGTTGCACTTGCGTTTTTTGAGCTCGACCTGTGCCAACTACAGCACTTTTTATCTGGGTTGCGCTATATTCAGCAACAGGCAACCCCGCACATGTTGCCGCGACAATGGCTGCGCCGCGAGCTTGGCCCAATTTAAGGGCTGAGTCGGCATTTTTTGCCATAAATACCCGTTCAATGGCAAACTCATCCGGCTGATATTGTGTAATAATTTCGCATAAGCCTGCGTAAATTTGTTGTAAACGTTGTGGTAACTCATCGGCTGATGTTCGGATGCAACCACTACCAAGGTAAATCTGTTGACGGCCTTGGCATTGAATAACACCATAGCCAGTAATACGGGAACCAGGATCAACCCCTAAAATGATCGCCATTGATGCCTCATTCGTTATCTAACGCTTGCATAACATCATCAGAAATCTCAGCATTATGATATACCTCTTGTACATCATCATGGTCTTCTAAGGTATCGATTAAACGTAAAAATTTTTCAGCAGTTTTAGCGTCGAGCTCAGCTTTTAATGAGGCAATCATAGTCACTTCAGCATTAACAGATTCAAAACAAGCGCTATCAAGTGCATCTTTCACTTTGCCAAATGCATCTGGAGTGGTAAAAACATCAGTTGAACCATCTTCGTGGGTGATAACATCTTCTGCACCAGCTTCTAACGCACTATCGATTAAACTATCTTCATCAGTGTCGGTGTCGTAGGAAATAATGCCAGATTTAGTAAACAAATATGCCACCGAACCATCGGTGCCTAAATTGCCACCCGACTTATTAAAGGCATTGCGAACACCAGAAACAGTACGATTACGATTATCTGTCATGGTTTCAACCATGACAGCTGTACCACCTGGGCCATAGCCTTCATAAATAATGGTTTCTAATTGCTGCCCATCCATTTCACCAGCCCCACGTTTAATGGCTCGTTCTACGGTGTCGCGGGTCATATTATTTGATAAGGATTTATCAATTGCAGCGCGTAATCGGGGATTGGAATCAGCATCAGAACCGCCTTCGCGAGCAGCTACTGTCAGTTCTCGAATAAATTTAGTGAACAATTTACCGCGTTTAGCATCTTGTGCTGCTTTACGATGCTTAATATTGTCCCATTTGCTGTGTCCTGCCATAATGGCTCCTTATTATCCACTAGGATATTCCAAGTAAAACGGTCTACTTGTAAAAACATACCGAGGCAAAAGCCTCGGTATCTAGTGCCCTGTTAAGAGCGAGCAAATGGCTAACGTTAGCGATTTACTCTTCTGTTTTAACTTTTTCAACCACTGCAATGCCTAACTCAGCAAGTTGAACTGGGTTTGCAAATCCTGGCGCATTGGTCAACGGACATGCTGCGGTGGTGGTTTTAGGGAAAGCCATCACGTCACGAATTGAGCTAGCACCCGTCATTAGCATAATAATACGGTCTAAACCAAATGCTAAACCAGCATGTGGTGGTGTGCCATAACGTAATGCTTCGAGTAAGAAGCCGAATTTTTCATTCGCTTCTTCAGCTTCAATACCTAAAATATCAAATACTGTGCTTTGCATTTCTGCGTTATGGATACGGACTGAACCACCACCTAACTCACAACCGTTTAAGACCATATCGTAAGCATCAGAAATCGCGACACCAGGATCGGCAGCTAATTGTTCCGCACTAATGCCACGAGGCGCGGTAAATGGATGATGAACGGCGTGGAAACCACCATTAATTTTCTCAAACATCGGGAAGTCGACAACCCACATTGGACGCCACTGCCCTTCAAGAAGTTTGAAGTCTTCACCTGCTTTTAAGCGCAATGCACCCATGGCTTCAGCCACAACGTTAGCCTTATCAGCACCAAATAGAATGATATCGCCTGTCTGAGCACCAGTACGACTGATGATATCGTTAACAATAGGTTCATTTAAAAATTTAAGCACTGGAGATTGAATACCGTCCATACCTGCTGCTAAATCATTTATCTTCATCCACGCTAGGCCTTTGGCGCCATAAATACCAGCATACTTAGTGTAATCATCTATTTGCTTACGTGACAAAGATGCACCCGTTGGAATGCGTAATGCCGCGACTCGGCCTTCGACATCATTTGCTGGGCCATTAAATACCGCAAACTCAACATCTTTAACTAAATCGGCAATATCAACTAATTCAAGTGGATTACGTAAGTCCGGTTTATCGGAACCATAACGCTTCATTGCTTCGGCGTATGACATGCGAGGAAACTCGCCTAAATCAACATTCAATAAGTCTTGAAACAAACCGCGCATCATCTGCTCAGTTTTTTCCATGACTTGTTCAGAAGACATAAAAGAGGTTTCAATATCAATTTGAGTAAATTCAGGTTGACGATCAGCACGTAAGTCTTCGTCACGGAAACACTTAACAATTTGGTAATAACGGTCAAAACCGGACATCATCAATAATTGCTTAAATAACTGTGGCGATTGTGGCAACGCAAAGAACTGACCTTTATAAGTACGGCTTGGGACTAAATAGTCACGGGCACCTTCTGGGGTCGCTTTGGTCAAAATAGGTGTTTCGATGTCTAAAAAGCCATTACTGTCTAAAAAACGACGAACCGAACTGGTCACTTTTGCACGAAACATAATACGCTCGGCCATTTCTGGACGACGTAAATCTAAATAGCGGTATTTTAAGCGTTGTTCTTCACTATTATTCTGATAATTATCCATGCTTAATGGCAAAGGTGCTGAAGCATTAATAACCGTCAGTTGCTTACCTAAGATTTCAATTTCGCCGGTTTTCATTTGTGAATTAACTTGGCTATCTGGACGCGCGTGAACAAAGCCTTTAACTTGAACACAAAACTCACTGCGCAATGTGCATGCTATATCAAAAACATCTTTTAGATCTGGGTCATAAACAACTTGTACTAGCCCTTCTCTATCGCGTAAGTCTAAAAAAACCACTCCGCCTAAATCTCGACTACGATTAACCCAACCGACTAAAGTAACTTCTTGACCTAGATGAGACTTATTGATGTCTCCACAATAATGACTGCGCATTGAACTCTATCCTTTATTCACAAAACGGTATTTTAGAAATCGAAAACCATAAAAACGGCATTATATACCGTGACTCAAACTTATGCATTGAAGTATCAGTCAGATCGCAGCAATTAACCAGACCTATAGCGAATAAACCCGATTGATTGACTGAAAAACCAGCAACCAAACTAGCTCATTTTATATTGATGTCCACCTACTTTTTTTGCCTGATACATTAATTGATCTGATATATTCAATAACGATGTCGCGTTATCGGCATCATCAGGAAAAATAGCAATACCAATACTGGCCGAAATAGTAATGTTAAGATCATCAATGAGTAATGGTTTTTGTAATGTCGCTAATATATTTTCAGCCACATGACGAGCACTTTCTTTGGCTTCAATATTATTTAATAACACCACAAATTCATCGCCACCAAAGCGAGAAACGGTATCAGACTCCCTCACTAGTTGGGTTAATAACAAGGCTATATGTTGCAATAATTTATCCCCTACATGGTGACCATGTTGATCATTTACGGCTTTAAATCCATCCAAATCAATAAATAATAATGCAAACTTTAAATCGTCCCTTTGATGAATGAGTGTGGCTTGTACTAATTTATCATCAAGTAAACTGCGATTAGGCAGTGAGGTAACATTGTCATGATTGGCAACAAATCTAAGGTTATCTTCTACTATAAGACGTTTGTGAATTTCAACATTTAAACGTCGATTTGACATCAAAATGATAATGGAAATGAAGAAAATAACTAAAAAACCAATAACCGATAATTTCAACCAACGTTGATATTGTGAGGTGTCACTATTGAGGTCTAAAGATACCCATTTTTGGTACATGTTTTGTTGTTCGGTTTCATCTATGGTTGCTATCACTCGATCAATTAATGGGACTAATGTCTTTACCCCTGGAAATAAACCAATATGACTATTATGCTCAGTAAGTTCGGCTAATAACGACATCTTTAAACTCGGGTATTGACCACCTTTTAAGGTTGTAGCCAATGTGGCAACTTGTTCAACAAACATATCTGCTTTGCCTTTGATTACCGAGTTCATCCCCTCTTTGGTATCTGACACTATCACCAAATTTAAATTCGGGTATTGTTGACGGAGTTGATCCATGATGTGGTAGCCTTCAACCACAGCCAATCGTTTACCGCCAACTTGTGAAATATTAAAAATTGGAGGTTGTGTTAAAGAAGATACTATTGCCCAGGACGACGGCCAATATGCTAATGAAAAAGCTATAGCATTTTCACGATCAGTCGTTTTTGCCATACTCCCGACAAGATGAATCTCTCCTTTAATCAGATCATTCATCATATTACCAAAATCATCATAAGCCACAGGAATAATGGGTAAATTTAGTTGCTTGACTAATAAATTTTTAATATCTGCATTAATCCCTAAAAACTCACCATTTTCACCCTGAAACTCCATAGGAGCCCAATTCTTTAGGTAACCCATTTTGATTGCGCCTAAACTACTAATATATTGTTTTTGTTGAATCGTCAGTTTAATTTTATTTGCTGAACTAGCGAAAAAGCGGTCATCTGGATTAATCAACCATTTACGTTCAATTTGTATCAATTCTTCAACAGATATCAAATTAAAACCAGCTTGAATACGGTCCGCTAATCCGCTGTCATCAATCCGAGTTAACACATACATATCTGTCGAAAATTCTATATCATCATATTGACGAAACTCTGCCCACAATTTATTAGCCAATAAATAATGCGATGTCATTGCAGCTGAAGACACAAAACCTGTAATCTCGTCGATACGGGATGCTTTTACCATACTGTCTAATGAATCATAGAAACGAATCTGTGCCTTAGGAAACGCTTTTTTAATATCACTAATATAAGGAGCTGTAGGGAATAGACCTATTCGCATATCATTATTTTTAATATTTTTTAAGTTAAGGTTAGTACTAAAAAAACGACTTTTAACAGAAATGATATGCCATGTTTGCTTTAATCCTGTACGCATTTCTTGACTTTCTGGGTAACCAATATGAACATCGGCAACACCACGTTTAACATCTTCAATAGTGCTATTCATATCGCCAGCAACAAAATCAATATTAATACCGGTTTTTTCTGACCATAATGTCCATAAGTCAACCAACATACCGTGTGGCAAACCATCAGTTCCAATATCAATATAAGGTTCTACATTATTTTGCATCGCAATAACAACGCCTGAGGTTTGTCGATGATAACCTAACCAACGTCGCTCGATTTGCTTGGTTATTTTAGCGGGTATCAATTCAAAACCACGGTTAATTTTGTTGATAAGCTCCGTGTTCCCTTTCGAAACAGCCGGTGAAAGATTTATTTTTTTGATGAGAATACGTGAGGAACTGTAAAAGTTTGCCGCAATATCTTGTTCTAATTCTAAATTGCGTTGGTATCCTTCTGTACTGGCAAAAACAAACAAGTCTCCATTAACAGCCGCTTGTAGTAATTGTTCACGGTTTTGATAGCGTTTAAAGCTAAGCTTGGGCTCTAATGCAGATAATGTTGCTTCATGTGATGAGCCCGTCACTATACCTATTTGATAAGGAACTAAATCACTTATTTGCTTTTTACTGTTGAGCGACTTATGCACATAAAGATAGGTATTTACTGAGGTAAATGAATTGGCAAAATCAAATTTTTCAAGCCGGGCCTCATTTTGCGACATCCCAATATGAACGTCGGCTTTATTCTCTTCAAGTTGTTCAAGTGACTGCTGCCAATGTCGAGATACAAATTGCACTTTAGTGCCTGAAAAAACTGACCATTCACGCCACAAATCAACCAAGATACCAGCAGGAGTACCTTTGTCATCTAAATATTGAAACGGATAAGTATCTTCTCCCATTACAATAATTAATGGAGATTGTTGATCTACTAAGTCATTTTTATCAAAATCAGTTGCTTGTACTGGTAATGATGTCCATGTAAATAAAATTGCTAATATCCAAGGTATAAATTTCAAGTTTTTTCCCTAATACTTTGTTTTTTATACTTACTCATCTAATAAGCTGATTTATATTAAATGTGCAGATAATTCATTGATAAAATGTTGAGCAACCTCACCTTTATGTTGGCATTAACTTATGTTGATATTAAATTGGGTTGACACTAGGGTCTGTTGATATCACTACAAATTAGTTACCAATCGATTAACCAACATCCACATTACATCTTCGCAACAAAAATAAATAATATCATTTTTCTATATTGTTTCGTATCGAGTGGATAAATACAGCATAATTTTTGAATTTTTATTGATAATACCAGTATTCAACCTCATTCAAAACCGCTCTTATTAACAACAGTAGCCACTATTTGAAAAAAAACTCACAAATCTGCAATAGTATGCTTGCTGCGGTTCACCTTGATTAGCTAAAATACAATCCTAACTTTTCCATATTACAGCTGATGAAATCTCAACAAGATACGATATACGCTAATGTAGCCAATAAGATAACGGATTTTCAATTTGATCAACGTGTTGCTGGTGTATTTAATGACATGATCCGCCGCTCTGTCCCTGGTTACGCACAAATTATCAATACCATTGGTGATCTTGCTAATCGCTTTGTCACACCTAAAAGCAATATTTATGACCTTGGCAGTTCGTTAGGCTCTGCAACATTGAGTATTCGTCGACAAATTGAAGGTCGAGAATGCCATATTTATGCGGTTGACAATAGCCAGTCAATGATTGACCGTTGTACCGAAAATCTTGCAGCTTATGTCAGCGACATCCAAGTGAATTTACTGTGTGCCGATATAAGAGAAGTCGAAATTCAAAATGCGTCGATGGTTGTGCTAAATTTCACATTACAATTTTTGCCTATCCAGGATCGAAATTCGCTGATTAAACGTATATATGACGGTATGCTACCCGGCGGAATTTTAATTATTTCTGAAAAGTTGTTTTTTGAGGATAATCAAATTCAGCAGTTGTTAGATGAACAGCATTTAGATTTTAAGCGTGCAAATGGGTATAGTGAGCTCGAAATAAGCCAAAAACGCAGCGCGTTAGAGAACGTTATGCGTCCAGACAGCTTGAATGTTCATCAACAGCGTATAACCGAAAGCGGCTTTAGTCACTTTTCAATTTGGTTTCAATGTTTTAACTTTGCATCTATGGTAGCCATTAAATGATCAATTTCAGTTCTTTTTATAAAGACATTGCCGATTCAAATCTGCAGCATTGGCTTGAAACGCTACCAGCGATTTTAGGGAAATGGCAACGAGATAACAATCACGGGAGTTTACCTAAATGGGAAAAAGTCCTCAATAAATTGCATTATCCGCAGCCTGATAAAGTTGATTTTAGTAGTACTGTCACCATTGGAACAGGTGAACAACTTAGCCCTGGACAAGTAGAAAAATTATCTAATTTACTTGCCGTTTTCCAACCATGGCGTAAAGGACCATTTTTAGTTCATGGTATTCAAATTGATACTGAATGGCGAAGCGATTGGAAATGGGATCGGGTTAAAGATTACATCACACCATTAGCAAATCGCACTGTATTGGATGTCGGTTGTGGTAGTGGCTATCATATGTGGCGAATGCTGGGGGCGGGAGCGAGTCGAGTTGTCGGAATAGATCCGTCACCTTTATTCTTATGTCAGTTTGAAGCCATTAAACGCGTTGCAGGAAATCAACATCCAATACATTTACTGCCTTTAGGGATTGAAGAGTTACCCGCTTTAGATGCCTTTGATACGGTATTCTCAATGGGTGTGCTATACCACCGTCGCTCTCCTATTGATCATTTACTACAATTACGAGATCAACTCCGCGTTGGTGGTGAACTGGTATTAGAAACATTAGTGATTGATGGCGATGAGAATGCAGTCCTTGTTCCACAAGATAGATATGGCAAAATGAACAACGTTTGGTTTATCCCCTCTGTAGCAGCCTTAATGTTATGGTTAAAAAAATGTGAGTTTATTAATGTTCGTTGCGTTGACATCGATATCACCTCGTTAGCAGAACAACGCAGCACTGCTTGGATGAAAAATGAATCTCTAGTCGATTACCTCGACCCAAATGATGTAAGTTTAACCATTGAAGGTTATCCTGCACCCAAAAGAGCCATTATCATTGCAACCAAGAACCAACCGAATCACGACTTAGTATAAATAATACTATTCAACAGGAATTGATATGTTAAAGCAGGTAATTGCTCTATCCATTGTAGCGGCCCTTATTTCGGGTTGTACAACAACTCAAAAACCCACAACACCTCCGCTAACTAATGCTGATCTGAATAGCAGTTTGCAAATGTCGCAAACGGTGATCATTGACGCTATGAGTTCACAAAACGCTCAACAAATAAGTGATATTGGTGCTCTTTCTGATGAAATCCGCAAACTAAAAACACAAGTCAGCACAGCAATTAATGAGAAACCTAAAACAGTTATTGTTCAACCACCTATGCCTAAAACCATTGCGGTTCCGGAACAGTGCCCTGAAGCCATTATTGGAGAAAAATTTCTCCTAGGTGAAGTCGAAAGTGTCTATATTGATGAAGTAAAAGCCAAGTTTGCAACACGTATCGATACCGGTGCAGAATCATCCTCTTTGGATGCTCGTAATATCGTATTATTTGAACGAGAAGGCATACAATGGGTTCGCTTTGACGTAATGACTAACGGTATTGATCAACCAGGTAATACCTTTGAATCTAAAGTTGAACGTTTTGTCCGTATTAAACAGGACGCTGATATGGGAGATGACCGTCGTCCAGTCATTCATGCCCATTTAAAAATAGGTAAATACGCCGCCGAAACAGATTTAAACTTAACGGATAGAAGCCACCTAGAGTATCCTTTATTACTAGGTCGCAAGTTTATGAAAGATATCGCCATTGTTGATGTAGGCCAAAGCTACATTTATGGTAAAGCCAAAAACCAAATTACCACGTTAGTTAAGTAGGATCCGTAATGCATTCTCGTAAACCGTTTTATATATTCGTTGCACTGCTATTTATAGTTGGGATCAGTACCAGTATCTATCGTGGATTAGTCCACAATGTGCCTTTTTTACCCGGTGAACAGGTACAAAGTTGGGCAATCGATGCCAAAGTCAGTTTTACTGGTACAAACCAACCTGCTGAGGTCAATTTTTCATTACCTAGCGATCCTGCATTTGACATACTCGTCGAAAATGCATCCTCTCCAGGTTATGGCTTAAGTATCTCGGCTGATGCTAAGGATCGTCGTGCAGTTTGGTCAATTCGTGACGCTTCAGGCCCTCAAGCATTATATTATCGAGTCACATTGGTGCCGACAGGCAAACTCAATATTGAAACGGATATAGAACCCGTTACACCAGAACCTTATTTATGGCCCGCGACAGAAAAATCAGCTGCGGAGCAAGTTATTGAAGAAGTATGGACTCGCAGTGCAACTAACTTATCCTTTGCTCAACAACTAATGAATTTGATTAATGATAATAATCAAAGTCAAAACATGGCATTGTTGTTATCGGCCAATACCTCAACCAATCTTTTTTTGCATATGTTGCATTCAAAAGGTGTACCTGCACGTGTGGTTAATGGCTTACAACTTGAAGATCAACGTCGTCGCCAACAACTCACAACCTACGTTCAAGTTTATAACGATGGCGAATGGGTACTTTTCGATGTTGCTAACAATAAACAAGGCCGTGATAACACCTTAGTGTTATGGGAATATTCTGGTCACTCTGTACTTGATGTGATGGGGGGAACTAATTCATTAGTTAATTTCTCTATGTTACAAGACACTCGCTCTGCATTGGCAACATCTATTGATATGATGATGAATGATGATGCGTTCGATTTTTCCTTGTATCAATTACCGCTTGAAGAACAAAGCACATTTAAAGGTATTCTGTTAATTCCTATCGGAGTATTGGTTGTCGTGTTTTTACGTGTCATCGTCGGGATCAAAACATCGGGTACTTTTATGCCTGTATTGATTGCCCTCGCCTTCATTCAAACCACGCTATTGACTGGCTTAATCGGCTTCTTGTTAATCGTTGCTTTTGGATTAATGATCCGCTCCTATCTGTCGACACTCAACTTACTCTTAATATCCCGAATATCGGCGGTGATAATAGTGGTGATCTTCATTATTGGTTTATTTACCTTAATCTCATTCAAATTAGGCTTAAGCGAAGGCCTTACTATTACGTTCTTCCCAATGATCATCTTGGCGTGGACTATCGAACGTATGTCAATTTTATGGGAAGAAGAAGGTCCTAAAAAAGTATTTGTATCCGGTGGTGGTAGTTTATTTGTCGCAACATTAGCGTATTTAGCAATGGACAATGAATTGGTGCAATATTGGGTATTCAACTTTTTAGGTATCCATTTAGTGATTTTAGCCTTGGTATTAGTAATGGGACAATATACCGGTTACCGTTTAACCGAACTAAAACGCTTCAAACCATTAGTTGGAGAACAATAATGAAGTACGCCTGGCCCTGGGAATTGAGCCGTAGTGGTGTACTCAACATGAATAGGCGCAATATTAGCTATATTGGTCGTTATAATCAGCGTAAATTTTATAAACGCGTTGATGACAAACTAATCACTAAGCAACTTGCGCTTGCTAATGGCATTGCGGTTCCCGATTTAATTGGTGTTGTTCATGAACAACATAAAATCCAAGACATTCCAGCAATGGTCTTGGACCGTAGTGGTTTTGTGATTAAACCAGCAAAGGGTTCTGGTGGTAAAGGGATTATGGTGATCACCAAAGTGAGCAACGGTTGTTATTACAAAGCCAATGGTCATGAAGTGTCTCATAATGAAATTTATCGCCATGTATCCAATATTTTAAGTGGTTTATTTTCTCTAGGTGGTAAGCCAGATGTCGCAATCGTTGAAGGATTAATTGAATTTGATCCTGTCTTTGAAGGCTTAAGTTATGAAGGTGTCCCTGACATCCGCTTAATCGTGTTTAAAGGCTTCCCTGTAATGGGTATGTTACGTTTATCGACGGCGGCATCTGACGGTAAAGCTAACTTGCACCAAGGCGCTGTCGGTGTTGGTTTAGATATCGCGACCGGAAACAGTTTGCATGCAGTGCAATTTGACTTACCCTCGCATAAGCATCCAGATACTCACTTCCCATTATCGGACATTAAAGTGCCTCATTGGGAGACATTACTTCACACAGCATCTAGTGCTTATGAAATGTGTGAATTAGGGTATTTAGGTACCGATATGGTGTTAGATAAAAATAAAGGTCCATTGTTGCTAGAATTGAATGCCCGTCCAGGCTTAACAATTCAAATTGCGAATGGTAGAGGGCTTCTACCTCGACTTAAGCATGTTGAAGCGATGAAAAGCTCAGCAATGTCAGTTGAGGAACGCGTGGCTTATGCTAAAAAGCATTTTTGTAGCAACCCTATTTTTTAATCTTGTTGTCACAGCAAATGCTGTGGCAAATCCTTTAGCACTGTTCATCGAACAGTGCTTACAATATCAACCAAACCTAGTGCAAGATGACCTTGTTACTTTTCAGTCAGTTGAACAGCAAGCTGTTGAATTTGAAAAGCAAACACTTGCGTTAAATAATCTTAACGACAGAATTCAATATTATCGTCCTTTCGTCATCGACAACCAAAGTAAACAAGGTTTATTGTGGTGCCAACTTCATCTTGCTGATGAACTGTATGCATTAACTGCAGCACCATCCACTCAATCCCTTATCAATAAATTACAACATGCCGCCCTTCCTTATAACCAGTTAGGGGAGCATTTGGCATCGATAAAACAGATGCAATGGGCGTTAATCGAAAAATCAAAACTTCACAGTGCTCAAGCAAGTATTCATTTAGCATTGTCGCAACAAGATTTCACAATGCAATTTAATCAGCAGGATTGTGTGCTCAATAATGGCCCAAAAAGCGAATCTAAAACAAATGATAACGACATTAACAACAATGCAAATATTGATATAAGCATTGCCAAATATTTAATTAAACAACCCAATGAACACTGCAGAAAACAAGCGTGGCTTGCTTATCAAACTCGCTCAAAAGACCAACAGGCACCCGCTCTTGAGTTGATTCATCAATTACATCAACAATATGCAACACAGCAAGCATACGACAATACTGCACAATCGGAGTTGTCTCGTTATGGATTAAATCCCCAATTATTACAACAATTTTTAACCAACCAAACAACTAATTTAGATATTGCGCCATGGAATATTGCCCATGTATTAAGTGGTATAAGTAAATCATCGAAGATGAAAATGATTACTTCGAACGAATTTTTACAGCAAATATTCGCAAGTCTTAAGCCATTAGGACTCAAGTTTGAATTAATTACACTGGCAAGTTCGACTACAAACAAACAATCATCGTCCGATGCTGAACAACATAATCCATTAACTGACATGCAAGCTATTCGCGTGTGGCATCAGCAACGATTACTTGGTGATATTTTTACCTATCCACAAGATAAGCTAAAATCAAGATTAAATGTAGATGGTCAACTCATAAAACAAGCTGTCATTGGTCATCAATTTGGACAATATGCGCTAAGTTTTCCTCGACAATTAACCCGGCTGCAACAACAACAAAAATTAATTTACGCTTTGAGCCAAGCAATAGTATCCTTAGCGCAAAGCAGCCAGTTTTATTTTCTCAGCAATAGAGTACAAAACCTAGATACCCATGCGATATCAACGAAGTGGTTAGTGCACCACATTAACCAACAACTTGACTTGCCTTTGTTGTCTGCACGCCATCAATTAGTTGCACAATATCAGCAACAATTATGGGTATTCAGAGCAAAAGTTGCACTGACGTTTTATCAATATAAAGGTAACTTTAAAGGTACTGATCAAGATGATTGGCTAAATAACAATCAACCATTGTCAGCCGCATTTGAACAGAGCTTTGGCCAACAATGGCCAAACGCTACAGATGCAATTTATAGTTATCAAGCTATTGCTAATGAAGGCATTAATCATTATCTTCCTTTATGGCAAACAGCATTGACACAATTAATCATAGCTGAGGTACCAGCCAAAATATCACCGAGAGACATATTTGATTTACTGGTTATAAACGAAACATATTTACCCTTAAACGATCGACTTGAATGGCTTATTGGCCCACCGATTGACACACATTCACTCATCAGGAGATTTAAACATGCTGGAACTACGCAAGAGTAAAACACTCTCGTACTTACTATTGTCAGCTACGTTGTTTAGTAGTGTGGCTTTCGCAAAAGAGACCGTCGAAAAAGTACCTCATAACTTAACAGCAGAACAAGTTTATCAAGGTATTAAAACTAATTTAGAAACCAACCTTTATTCATTACCACCACGTGTACAAGCACATTATGCTATTCGCCAGTTCCGTATGACAGGTGAAAACAAATATGCTAACGGTTCATTAATCGATCTCATTACCATTGCGGAACGTCAACTTTATTATTCCTGTAATCTGGACAAGCCTGGTTTTATTAAAAGTGAATCAAAAATTGAAGCTGATAAGATAGGGAATGGTCCTCGTGGTAAAGCTCGTAAAATAGCCATCGCACCCTACCCTAATTTTATGCTGTACACTGATGTTTTATTACGTTATTCCAGTCGTGTCGATGAATTTGGCTTTACAGGACCTTGTCATGATTTAATGATAAAAACCTTAAAAAATGCCAATCTAGAACCTGCTTTAACCGATAAAAAAATGATCAAAGCTTGGGCTGCACAGTTAATTAACTATGTTTACTGGGCTAAACAAATTGGTGTTGGGGACTATTATGAAGCTTATAAAAAAGCCTTTATTAAAACCTACCCTAATAGCAAGGATGATAAGCTCAAAAAAGGTCAATATAAAAATAAAATTTATGGCATGACTCACTTTATTTTTTCAGCCAGTGAGTATTATCAACACCCAGTGGACCCAAAAGAATACCAGTGGATTCTAGATTATTTTGAAAAAAACATTGATCGCATTTTAACTGATACTACTGAAGATATTATTACTGAAGTCGGCATTAGTTTCTTGATCACGGGTAATGGTGATAATCCTGTCGTTGATAAAGTGAAGAAATACGTGATTGCGGCTTACGATCCCAACACTATGATGATCCCATCACCTCATGGTAAAGCAGAGTTATCTAGCGGTGAGCACAGAAACGTCCTAGCGATGATGTTATTAGATTGGCCAGAAACATTACATAAAGGCCCATATTTAAATGATATAGCGTCAACTAAAAGAAATTTACCTAAATCAGTTAACCCTAAGACATCTATGAGCAATGTAAAATTGCACTAAAATATAAAGATGTACAAACTGAGGCAAATGCACTGCATTTGCCTTTTTTGTTTCAAGGTAGGTTTGTCTCCTCAACGTCTGTCACGCATAAAGAGAGCACTTAATGAGCCGAGCTAAATCAACTCTAGAACAATGGCGAATTGTCCAAGCTGTAGTCGATTTTGGAGGTTATGCGCAGGCTGCAGAAAAACTCAATAGAAGTCAGTCGTCACTCAATCATGCTGTATCGAAGTTACAACAACAACTTGGTATCAATCTACTCGAAGTAAAAGGTCGAAAAGCTTATTTAACTGAACAAGGTGAAGTGTTACTGCGTCGCTCCCGCCATCTAACTCAATCGGTTGAAGAGCTCGAACAATTAGCCAGTAATTTAGGCCAAGGTTGGGAACCAAACCTAACAATTGCTAGAGAAATAGTATATCCGATGGATAAACTTGTTGAAGCGCTAACGGCCTTTTTACCCGAAAGTCGTGGAACCAGAGTAACCATAATAGATTCAGTGATATCAGGTACTCACGATCTTATTAGAAATAACCTAGTTGATATTGCCATTTGTGCAACACCACCTAAAGGCCATATTTCAGAAACATTATGTGAATCGAGTTTTGAACTTGTATGCCATCCAGAACACCCATTAGCTCAACTTGAATTGATTGAAGATGACAAACAATTAGCACAATATCTGCAAATAGTGATTAAAGATACAGGGGTAAATGCCAGTAATGATATTGGTTGGTTAAAAGCGGAACAACGCTGGACAGTGTCAAACTTTCACGAGGCTAAAATAATTTTATCGCGCAATATTGGTTTTTGCTGGATTCCAAGTTTTCTAGTCGAACAAGAAATTGCCAATAAACAGCTTATTCGTATACATTTACGGGGCAGCTATCAGCGTAAAATAATGCTTAATTTAGTGGTACCCAATCGTAATCAACAAGGACCTGCGTGTAAGTTACTCGAAAACTTAATTTTAGCGCGACATAATGTGACGCTTAACGTTTAGCTCACATTCGCTGTTGGCTTTGTCGGTATGACGCTGATTAGTACTAATTGATAATCCTAAGCTTCATTACTGTTCTTAAACTAATAGTTAATTTAATTCAGCAATGATTATCGTAAATTTGGAATATACAGTTTGATTTGTAAAGAAATAATCACGGGTATTGATAGGTATTGCAGAACAATCTTATATCCTAGATATGAATTTTTCTTAATAGCATTTTATAGTCGATATTATACGTATATTTCCAAAGATTGATGCTGTTGATTTGATTGTGCCGCTGTAATGTCGTTGACAATTTTTTCACTACTTTGGTGTTCCGATAATAAATAGTTAGATGAATGCAATTCTTCATTCTGGTTTACATCATCAGCATGAAGTACGTCATTAGTTAATACCTGGCTATTTGGAGAAATGGAATTGTTCTTTGTTGTAGACGACAAAGAATCTGAATTATTTGTCGTTAACTCTTTCTTTGCTTCATTCATGTTCTGTAATGCTTGCGCCGCCACACGAATATCGGCCATTGACGGTTGTATAGGAGCCATGGCTGCTGCATACACTTTCTGCATTTTACTTAATGTTGCTTGGGCGTCACCATCAACAGTAGACACATCAATATTAACCTCTCCATCCACTGCATAACGACGTCCATCGGGCCCTTTTTCATATTGATAACTTGGACTTTGCGCTAAACTTCCACCTACGGCAGCATGTGCCTGTTCGTGCGTTTTAACCTCGGTATCTCGCTGTGCTAGTTGATCAATCTGCTTTTTTTCAGCTTGTATTATTTGCTGTTGTTTGTCTTTTACTTGTTGCTCAACTTGCTGTTCTGCAGTGTCATCCTGACGATTTGAAACTTCAGCGTCTGCAGTTACTGTTGAATCGTCCACTGATGAGTTTTGCGCTGTCGTCTTTGTTTCTACTACAGGGCTGGTTGGCTGATTAACTATTGGCGGTTGAGTATTTTCAACATCACTGATTGCCGAGCTGATTACTATATCTGTACTGGCTGACGCTTCAGTCGGTGTGTTAGTTGCCTGTAATTGAATAGGTGTACGGTTCAATACACCATAGAGATTGAGTGGGCCACTTTTTAGACCGTAGCTATTAACCGAACTAGAATCAACAATGTGTTGTGGCTTGATGTCATTTGTAGATGCCGAATTCGTTTGCAATCCGTGATGAGAATCAGTGCTGAATAAACCATGGCTTAGATCTATCGGCGTTTTGAAGGCCGATGTTTGAGTTGTACTGGATTTAAGCGAACTGATTTCAACTGCATTAGATTGAATGTCTACAGCAATAATCGGAGCAGATTGGGGTTTACTTGCTTGAGTACTATTTGTTGTTTGAGCACTATTTTTTGCTTGTGTATGAGGTTGAGCTTGTGGTGCTGATAATGAATTGCGGTGGTTTATTTGGGCAGCACTGTTAACTAACCCTGTATTGGAAGAAACCATTGCCGCACTCATGATTACACTTCAATATCAATCAAACTACCAACAGTCTCAGATGCTACTTCAATCACTTTAGCAGATGCTTGAGCTTGGTTGGATGATTCAGTCGCGGACACTAAAGCAGATGTGGTGTCAGTTTGCCCAACGGCACGAGAACTTAAGGTTACAGTATCTTGTACCGAGACATTTGGCACCGCAGGTTTTTGTTGCTCTGGAGTGGCAACTGATGTTGTTGCTTGCGCTAAACCTTGTTGAGCACTCTGCAATCCCTGCATACCTGACGCATAGGCTGATTGAACTTGCATAATACTGATCCTGATTATAAAAAAGTCGACTTATTATGGCCTAAACCGACTAATATGTACAGTTTTCAAACAAAAGTTAGTCGTTAACCCAACCCATCTCCCAATCTTTCCATAATGGATTAATTCCTCGTCGCTTCATTTGTTCAACAACTTGCTCTACTGGACGGTTATCACTGATTTCAAATTGATCAAGTTGGCTGTCTGGCGCCATATAACCACCTGGTTGAGTAGAGCTTCCAGCACTCATATGAGTAATGCCTAAAGGGAGTAAATTATCCCTCAACGACGGCAGCTCACGAGTTGATAAACTAATTTCAAGTTGAGGATTGAACAGCCTAAATGCACAGATCATTTGAACTAACCCTGCATCCGTCAATTCAACTTTTGGTGTAATACCGCCAGTACACGGACGTAAACGAGGTAATGAAATACTGTAGCGACTGCGCCAGTAGCTATTTTCTAAGTAATCTAGATGAAAGCCCATAAGTAATGCATCCAAGCGCCAATCATCTAATCCAAGTAATACTCCAAGGCCAATTTTATCGATGCCGGCTTTAGCCACTCTGTCTGGGGTATCTAAGCGATAGATAAAATCTTGTTTTTTACCGCGAGTATGATGTTGAGCATAAGTATGAGCACGATAGGTTTCTTGGTATACCATAACGGCATCAACACCTAATTTGGCAAGACGCTGATACTGATCAGTCTCCAATGGTTGAACTTCCATTGCCACGTAATTAAAAGCCTTGCTAACTAACGGTAACACCGACTCAAAATACCCCATTCCAACTTTAGTTTCATGCTCACCAGATACTAATAATATCGAATCAAAGCCTCGTTGTTTAATAATCGCCATTTCGGCTTCTAGTTCATCACGAGTAAGAGTTTTGCGCTTGACCTTGTTGCTCATACTAAAACCACAATAATCGCACTCATTGGCGCACAGGTTTGATAAATATAAAGGCAAGAAAAGGCCGATATTGGCACCAAATCGCTGCCGAGTCAGCTGAACGGCTTGTTGCGCCATTGGTTCAATATATGCCATTGCGGCAGGAGATAATAATGCCAACAAGCTATCAAGATTACCGCTTGGATTTTGTAGAGCCCGCTCAACCTCTTTGACGGTAGTCGAATACAGCTTCATCGATAATGCATCGGGGGCTAATTGCGAAAATACGCTTGAATACGTCATGCTATCCCCCCTTACCATTCACTGACTTTGCAAGCGAATTGATTGTTGGTTCTGACAAGAATCCGGTCAAAGGACTGGTCGCGTTAGCATGGTTGTTCACTGCCCCTAATCCAGCAAGATATGCTTGTCTTCCTGTTGCAACTGCATCAGCAAAACATTTAGCCATTTGTTGGGGATTGGCACTACTTGCAATCGCGGTATTTACCAATACTGCTGCTGCGCCCATTTCCATAGCTCTACAAGCTTGTGAAGGTGCGCCAATGCCGGCATCTACTATTACCGGAATATTGGCCTGTTCAATAATAATGCTTAAGAATGTTTCCGTCGCTAAGCCTTGATTACTGCCTATTGGACTGCCGAGTGGCATAACCGCAGCGCAACCAACTTCTTCTAAGCGACGACACAATACTGGATCGGCATGCACATAAGGCATAACAATATAGCCTTGTTCGCATAAGTATTGAGCCGCAATCAATGTTTCAATAGGATCTGGCATGAGGTATTTGGGATCGGGATGAATTTCAAGTTTAATCCATTTAGTACCCAGAATTTCATAAGCTAGTTCAGCAGCAAAAATAGCTTCTTTAGCATTACGCGCACCGGCGGTATTGGGTAATAATTTAACCCCCAGACTTTGCAAAGGACCGAGTAAGTTGTCATGACCGCGGGTTAAATCAATCCGCTTCATCGCTAAAGTAACTAACTGCGACCCAGAACTTGCTATCGCTTGTAACATTGTATTGTGATCTGAAAATTTTCCCGTTCCAGTGAGTAACCGAGACGAAAATTGATGATCGGCTATCGTTAACATTATTAACCTCCAGCAACGGCATAAAAAACGGTGATATTGTCATCGGCTTGACACAATACATGCATCCAACGACTTCGAGGCATAACAGTATCGTTGACCACAACGGCCACTCCTTGAGTGGGTAAATCACTGAGTATCAGTAGTTCAGCCAAGTTTAAATTAGCCCGAACTTGTTGCTCGACACCATTGAGGTGCAGGGTTATTACCCCATGGGGATCAGTTTGTATCATTAGACCGCTCCTGATGATCTGTTAATGGATATTGATGACACACTTCACACTGTGGGTCTTGACTCATGTTTGCATACTGCCAGCGTAAATCCTGAGCATTAAATCGATGTAAAACACCGTATTGCGTAAAGGTATTGCAGATGTGCTGCAGGCCCACCAGCGCTTGCATACTGGCGATAATGCCCACGGCGGGCCCAAACACGCCAGTTTGAGTACAATTTTGCATAATGGGTGTATCAAGTGGATATAAACAACAATAGCAACCGCTGTGTGAATGTGTGCTTGAAAAATCAATACAAAATAATTGCCCCTGATATGCACTAATGGCACCACTAACCAAGGTTAACTGATGCTGTACACACAGTTGGTTTATCAGTTGCCTCGCACTAACATTATCAGTGCAATCAAACACCACAGGTTTTACCGTAAATAGTTTAACAAGCTGCTTAAAGTGCGCTGATGTAATGGGCTGTTCCAACACGTCGATATTGATTTGAGGGTAAGCATAACTCAGTACACTTTTTGCAATATTGACTTTTGCTTGGCCAATATCAGATGCCCGGAACAGGAGTTGCCTTGGTAAGTTGGATAATTCCACCACATCATGATCAATTAACATTATTTGCTGAACACCCGCTGCAGCTAAATAATGCGCCACTACATTTCCTAAGCCACCTACACCGATGATCACTACAGGGCTATTCATAATGGCAAGCTGCCCTGCTTCTCCAATATCACTCAGTAGCATGGTGCGTGAATACTGAATGTAATCCTGACCAGATAGAGAATTCATAAGCCCTCCTGAGGTGAACAGGCTTTTGCCAAAGGCCGCGTAACCTGCAACCATTTATGATGCAAGGCTCGATACGCCTTCGCTGGATCGTTAGCCGTGGCTACAGCTCTAACAACAGCAGCATCACCAACGCCGGTATCCGCAATAAACTCCAAATTACTGAGATCTATCCCGCCAATTGCGACTGTCGGATAATGGCGTGCAAATAAACTAACATAACGTTTAAGTTTACTGAGTCCTTGAGGCGTGGAAGGCATTTGCTTGGTCGTGGTAGCAAAAATATGCCCAAGAGCAATATATGAAGGCGAACATTGGTGCGCTAATAAGGCTTCAAAATAACTGTGACTCGATAGCCCTAACGCCATTCCAGCAGCAGCTATCGCGCTTAAATCTGCAGTTGCCATATTTTCTTGGCCTAAATGAACCCCAAACGCACCGTGTTTAATCGCCAATGGCCAATGATCATTAATAAACAACTGAGCATGAAATTTGCGACCTAGTTTGATGGCCTCAATGATATTAGCTTCGAGTGTTAATCGTTCTAATACATGGCTGTCATCAGTATCGATATTAATAGCTAACTTGGCACGATATTGAACCGTCTTACAGCCCGCTTTTAACAATTGTTTAAGCATATCGATATCAGCTACAACAGGATAAATCCCCAAGGGTTGATGCAGCGATTTAAAACTATTAGGTGCAGCTTGCTTGCACGAATCATCAGCGAGATGCTCAGAAGATACCAACTTGATTGATGGCATCATCCCTAAATCATCAGGCCAACCAGTACGGGCTAAGACACCAGGTCCTTGGCCGAGGCTTACACCTAAAGCGAGTCCATTATTAACATAGGCTTTTGCCAGCACAATGGCATCATGAATAACGAAGTCATGGGCAATAAAACACGCAATTGCAGATGATAATGTGCAACCACTGCCATGATTATTGGTGGTTGCTATCCGCTGGCTACTTAGCATAAACACCGCATTACTGTGTGCAATACTGGCGCCTTTAACATTTTTACTCACATAAACATCTATTGCATATTGTTGCTGCCACTGAGCATCACCACCTTTAGCAAGCACATGGCATTTAAATGTATCGGATAACAATTTGGCATCGGAGATCATTTGCTGTTGCTGAGCAACCTTGTTATCGACATCACAATCTTTTACTAACGCATACTGAGAACATAAACGTTTCAATTCGTGCTGATTAGGTGTTAATAAATCAATTAAGCCAATGAGAGGGCTAAAATCGAGATAGATAGGATTAAAATTCGCACCACTACTGGCGACCATGACAGGATCAAGCACCACAAAAGGTACCATCATCTGAGTAACACGCATTTGAGCTAAACAGCCAGCTAATATGTCTACTTGTACTTGGGATGCAAGCAGGCCAATTTTAATGGCAACTGGCGGCAAATCCACGAGTAAACTGCTGAACTGAGCCAACAACATGGATTCAGAAACGGTTTCAACAAGACTCACACTAACTGAGTTTTGTGCGGTTAATGTGGTTATTACGCTACACCCGTGACACGACAAGTCTTGTATAGTTAATAAATCAGCTTGAATCCCTGCACCACCACCACTGTCAGAACCAGCTATGGTCCAGACAATGGGTGGGGTTTGAGTTATGGATTCACTGACAAATCTCGATGAATTCATTGCGATTATTCAACCTCTACAGCTAAGTCGGTATCAAACGGGGCAACTGGTTTGATGTCGTGATACAGCTCCGATCCAGATGCTTTAAATTCAGCCGACTTTTTAGCCATCGCCTCAAATGGATTAAGAGCTTGAGTCGAATGTTGAGCTTGATAAGCACTAGCGGAAGATACTTCAATCTTAAGTGCTTTAGCTTGTTCAAGATTAGCGGCATATTCACGTACTTCGTGGGTTATTTTCATCGAACAGAATTTAGGCCCACACATTGAACAAAAATGAGCCACTTTGGCTGATTCTTGTGGTAACGATTCGTCGTGGTAAGCACGAGCGGTATCAGGATCAAGACCTAGGTTATATTGATCTTCCCAACGGAATTCAAAGCGGGCTTTTGATAATGCATTATCACGTACTTGTGCACCTGGATGACCTTTAGCGACATCAGCAGCATGGGCAGCAATCTTGTAAGCAATTAAGCCTTGTTTTACATCTTCTTTGTTAGGCAAACCTAAGTGTTCTTTAGGGGTGACGTAACACAACATCGCCACGCCGTACCAAGCCATCATGGCTGCACCAATACCGGAGGTGAAGTGATCATATCCAGGCGCAATATCTGTTGTTTGTGGGCCTAAGGTATAAAATGGCGCTTCATCACAAAGGGCCAATTGCTTTTCCATATTGACTTTAATCAATTGCATTGGCACATGGCCAGGGCCTTCGATGATGGTCTGCACATCGTATTCCCATGCAATTTTGACCAATTCACCTAAGGTTTCTAATTCCGCAAATTGCGCTTCATCATTGGCGTCGGCAATTGAACCTGGGCGCATACCATCCCCTAGCGACAACGACACATCGTATTGGGCGCAAATTTGGCAAATATCTCGAAAGTGTTCATATAAGAAACTTTCTTGATGGTGACTTAAACACCACTTAGCCATAATTGAACCGCCACGCGACACAATACCGGTAAGGCGTTTGGCGGTCATGGGTACATAACGCAATAACACCCCTGCATGAATCGTAAAATAGTCTACGCCCTGCTCAGCTTGTTCAATCAATGTATCTCTAAATACCGCCCAACTGAGGTCTTCGGCAACGCCATTAACCTTTTCTAATGCTTGATAAATCGGCACGGTACCAATCGGCACAGGCGAATTACGGATAAGCCACTCACGCGTTTCATGAATATAACGTCCAGTCGACAAATCCATGACCGTATCGGCGCCCCAACGGGTTGACCATACGAGTTTTTCAACTTCTTCTTCAATCGAAGATGTCACCGCAGAATTACCAATATTGGCATTCACCTTCACTAAAAAATTACGCCCAATAATCATAGGTTCAGTTTCAGGATGGTTAATATTCAGCGGAATAATCGCTCGACCTCGGGCGACTTCATCGCGAACAAACTCAGGAGTGATAAGTTGCCCAATATGCGCACCAAAAGTCTCACCAGGCGATTTTTGCGTCAACACGCTATCAGTTACTTCAGCGCGAGCCATGTTTTCACGAATGGCAATGTATTCCATTTCGGGGGTAATAATACCTTGGCGAGCATAATACATTTGGGTCACGCATTTACCCTTCTTGGAACGTTTAGGCGCGACAAGGGCGTCAAAGCGTAAATAATCGAGTCCATCGTCGGCCAGGCGTTGTTGGGCAAAACCAGAGGTTGCACCCGTTAATTGCTCAGTATCTTGTCGCTCATCAATCCATGCTTGACGGATTTTAGGTAAGCCTTCACGCACGTTGATATCAGCAAGAGGATCAGAATAAGCACCCGCGCAGTCATAAACCATGATTGGTGGATTGGCTTGTTTAATGGGTGCAGCGTCGGTACCACCAATAACGGTATCAGTTTGATTAACCTGACGCATAGCGACGTTGATATCAGCACGACTACCCGCTAAATAAACTTTTTCCGAGTTAGGATGTTGTAACGGTTTAAGGGTATCAATAAATTGTTGAGCGTTAGCTCGAGTTTGACGACGGTTTGGATTTGACATTAGCAACCTCAATATTAAGAGTAGAGTTGCTTGTCTGGAGAGGTGTTGATAGCAGCAGTAAACAATAAAAAAGCTATTGCTTAAGTCAATAATCACATAGAAAAATACTAATGTAATAACGTAACTGGAATATAAACCGATAAAAAACTCGGAGGTAAACGTCCAATTACAATCGTGTTAATACGTTATTTATCTTCCCAATAATCATGATTATTACGCTTGTTTCCTTCGCAGGTTCTAGCCTGATCAGGTTCAACGGATCCCGAATAAACGGTCTCAGCCATAATGGCACTCCGACAAGATGTCACGCAGTATAAGCAAGCTTGTTGCTAAATAACAAGCACTAAAATAATCATTTCATACAAAAGTAATCAATCCACATGTCAGAAACTGATGCAGTGTCATTGATATCTCCATGATTCATTTATCACCACAGACAGGTATTTATCAAGGTGCGACACTATGTCGCATTCATCATATTTATTAGCAAGTTATAATTTAACAGACTGATAAACACCTTTGAAATATATTCATCAAAGGTTGAAAAAATAACAATAAAGGTGATGACGTTGGTAAATAAAGCAATCCAAACCATTAAATTAAATACAAATTACCCATGGGTTTACTCATCAATTTCATTGGCTGTAATGTTTGCTATTACACAACCAGTAATGGCTGAGCAGTACGATAAGCAAAATAGTGAAGGCATTGAGCGGGTTGAAGTACATGGACAAGCGGCCAATAACGATTTACTCGGTTCTGCCCAAAACTTATTAAATAAACAAGGTGTAGATTTTTCTGAAGCGGGTGGCGTATCTGCATTACCGATTTTAAATGGCATGATGGGCGATCGGATCAAAGTGCTCATTGATGGCAGTGACATTACCTCATCATGTGCAAACCAGATGAACCCGCCACTTTCATATGTGTCAGCCAATCAAATTAGTTCGATTCAAGTGGTTGCTGGAGTCTCTCCGGTGAGCGCCGGTGGCGATAACATTGCTGGCGTAATTAACGTCACTAGCTTAACCCCTGTATTTACCGATAGCGATACAGTGACATGGCAAAGTGGTAACATATCTAGCGGTTATCTAAGCACTAATGACGCCATTCTCGCAGGTGTAAATGCCACTGTAGCAAGTAAAACATTAAGCTTTAGTTACCAAGGATCATTTGAAGATGCAAACAGCTATACAGATGGCCATGGCGATAAAGTACTAGACACTTTGTACCAATCACAAAATCATGCATTAACCGCTGCTTGGCAAGATGACATTCAACAAGTTGCAGTCAAACTGACTCATCAACATATCCCCTTTCAAGGTTTTGCAAACCAGTATATGGACATGACGAATAATGACAGTTATGGCGCATTAGTACGTTATCAACGAACACTTGAAAACGAAGGCGAGTTCACCGCCCAAGCAAACTGGCACAATGTAGAGCATCAAATGGGCTTCTTTACCGATGAAAAAACCGGCATGATGCCAATGAAAACTAAGGGTAAAGATTACAGTTACCAACTGCATTGGCAGCTACCAATGAGCTCAGACAGCACCTTATTAATTGGCCAAGAATATTATGTTTATCAACTTGATGATACATGGCCTGCGATTGAAGGTTCAGCCATGATGGGCCCCAATGACTATGTCAATATTAATGATGGCGAACGCCAACGTGCAGCTATTTATGGCGAGTGGCAACAAACACTTAATACACGTTGGTGGCTGTCTGCAGGTGTTCGTTATGAATACGTATCAACCAGCACAGGTGAGGTTCAGCCTTATAACACAATGAGCATGATGGGCATGACCAATGTTAATGCCATAGCCGCAGATGAATTTAATGGCCTCTATCGAAAGCGCAATGACAATAACATCGATGCGACCCTTCTTGCTCGCTATCAACTCAGCGATACTGAAGTGATAGAGCTTGGTTTAGCCCAAAAGAACCGCGCACCCAATTTATATGAGCGATACAGTTGGGGCCAAAGCACCATGGCGACAACGATGATTGGCTGGTATGGCGATGCAAACGGCTACATAGGCAACACAGACCTTAGTGCAGAAACTGCACATACATTGAGTATGGCTTACAAGCTAGTACAAGATGATTTAGCATTTAGTGCAA
Source organism: Shewanella sp. MEBiC00475 (assembly GCF_005234075.1). NCBI lineage: Bacteria > Pseudomonadati > Pseudomonadota > Gammaproteobacteria > Alteromonadales > Shewanellaceae > Shewanella > Shewanella sp. MEBiC00475. The sequence goes on along the minus strand of NZ_CP039928.1, from coordinate 4,305,343 downwards.
CAGCTTGGTACAGCAGCATTAACGATTTTATTGATGCCAATGTGGTCAGCAGTTTTAATCGCACAAGCATCGATAGTAATAGTCGTCATATTTTACAGTTTACAAATGTGGACGCTAACTTGTTTGGTGCACGCATTGATGCTGAATATCAACTAGCAGACAACGACACGGGTAAATGGCTCATTAACGCTAACATCAACACAACGCGCGGCGAAAGAGATGACAACGACCAACCGCTGTATCAAATAAAACCTTTGCAAACAGAGCTAGCTTTGCAACAACAGCTAGGTTATTGGCAAAATAGTATCAGTTGGCAATGGGTTGCCAGTAAAGATCGCGTGGATGAACAGCGTTTAGAAAACACAACTGACAGTTATTCACTGCTTAATTTAAGCAGCAGTATTAAATGGCATTATGCCACAATGACTATTGCAGTGAAAAATCTACTGGATGAGTATTATCAACTGCCACTGGGCGGTGTCAGTATCGCTGATTATAAAGCTGACAGCAGTAACGGTTTTCAACAAATAGCCGGTTCGGGTCGCTCACTAGAATTGAATATAAGTTACGCGTTCTAGTTAATCAGCTATAAGTAATAAGCCGATGCCCTGTAATAATTACCACATTATTGGCTAACCTAAAACAGCAATTCTGCTGATGTTAAGACAGAAAAAAGCCTCTACATTGCTGTAGAGGCTTTCATCTTATTTGGCGGAGCGGACGCTGATGTTGAAACCGTGAACCCGCGACCTCCGGCATGACAGGCCGGTTTCTATTGATCTGCGATGGAATTACATAAATACACTAACATTAGCTTATATGGCTGATTTCTGGCTAAGTAAAAACACCAAATCTTTTGATTTTTCATAAGAAAAAAGCCCCTACATTGCTGTAGAGGCTTTTTTTCTTATTTGGCGGAGCGGACGGGACTCGAACCCGCGACCCCCGGCGTGACAGGCCGGTATTCTAACCAACTGAACTACCGCTCCAAAACGGTTTGTATACACTTAATAAAAACGAAAATAGAATAAATATTACCTATTTTATTAAATGCAAACAGTTACTTGAATAGCGGAGCGGACGTTGATATTAAAACAGTGAACCCGCGTCCCTCAGCATGACAGGCCAGTAATATAAACAACTGAACTACCATTCCATACAAGTGCGATGAATAATAATGTTGTGCTTATTTATCGTCAACTTATTTTTTATTTCGCCTATTTATTTGGCTAAAAATCACGCAAACCACACTATTTAGCACAAAACTCATCCACTTCAACTTATTCGATTTTATCATCGGGTATACTCAAATCAATGTCATCCAAATCAATAGTGTCCAAAAGTGTTTCAATTGATTTTTCAGGCTGTTGTGGTTCTTGTTGTAACCTTAACTCGGCCGCCGCCATCGCTTTAGCGAGTGTTTGTCTCTTACGCCACACGATTAAACTGACAATACCAACTAACAGCAGTATGCCATTAATGATAATTATCCAGAACAGCGCATTATCTTTGGCGACTTCTTCTTCAATTTCGGCTTGAATTGCCGCTTTTTCAGCGATCACTTTAATAGATTCTGCTGTAATTGAAACGGGAGCTTCAATAAAATTAAAGAACATTTCAGGTAGGTAAAGCACTATTTCACGGCCATCAACTGTGGTTGATACGGCAGTCCCCTTGACTCGATAACTACCAAATTCAGTGACTTTCGGTAAGTATAAAACTTGTTTCGCACTCGTCATTGCTTGTAAAGTAACCGGTATAATCAAACCAGCAGGTCCAACTAACTCAAACTCAAAATGAGTTTGTTCTAACAACACCGCAGATTCATCAACCGATAATTGTATTTTCCATATGCCTTTGGATAGATCTTTATTAGCTACCATTTCAGCTTTTAATGGTTGTGGAGAAAGCTCAAACGACATCTCATATTCACGCTCAAAGACATTATTTCGTGCCGTGACATTAAGGATATAATGTCCAGTTGGTTGTTGTAGATTATGGCTTCCAGTAAAAATTCCGTCATCTGGAGCTTCGTCCAACAATTCACCATTATCTTTATATGCTCCGACAATAATGGTACCTGTAGCAAAATTATCATCACTAACAATATGCTCACTGGCAAAACGTGCGGTCCATTCCACCATATAATCTAACCCTGGCATTCTCATGGTTAAATCATCACCCAAAAGTTTTGCTGTTACTTTTAGCCTTTCGCCTTTATAAAGTGGTTGTGGTAAAGGTTGTACTTCAATATCTAATTTAGAAATTTTTTGAATTGTAGATCCTTCAACCACACTGCCTAATAGCTGCCATGGACCTGGCATCGGCTTTTCAATGTAAATCATATCGCCAGCAATACCATCGACCCACTTTACTGTTTGCGGGTAGCGATCTGAATACCATTTGCTGCCGTCAGGTAAAATCACCACCACCGGTGCAGAACCATATCTACGTTGAATCACTAACGTTAAATTATCGACCATATGATCGATTCGGAAACGATTTTTAAGTTCTACAGCTTTTGATGCGCTAACCATAGAGGCTTGGGCATTAGGCTGCCAAACTAAGATAAGACTTAGCAACAATAAACAAGGAATAGCAAAATAACCGGCGCGAGTGGCACTCATAAAGATTGGTTTATCCTCTCCAGAGACATTTACCTGACTTCGCAATGAGGTCAAGTCGTTGTTCGTGTAATAGTATTTCATCGGCAGATGCACCAACGACTTTAAGATTAAACGCAGCAGGATCGATTTTTTTTATTCCGCCGCCTTCTTGACCCGCTTTTTCATTGGACAAATTAAACTTAATTTGTCCACCCGTCATAATTAAATAAACATCAGCAAGGATTTCCGCATCGAGTAACGCCCCGTGATAAGTACGGCGGCCATTATCGATACCATAACGCCTGCACAATGCATCTAGGTTATTCTTTTGCCCTGGATGCAGACGCTTTGCAATTGCCAAGCTATCTAAAATACTGCAAATTTCTTTGGTTTTCGGTCCGATTGGGTTGAGTTTTGAAAACTCATGGTCCATGAAACTCACATCGAAGTTAGCGTTGTGGGCGACAATTTCCGCTCCATCGATAAAATCAATAAAACCTTTGGCTATTTGATGAAAACGCGGCTCATTAGCTACGCGGTCATTAGTGATCCCATGAACTTGAATGGCTTCTTCATCAATTGCCTGACCAGGATTGATATATTGATGATACGTTCTACCCGTTAAGCGACGATTAATCACTTCAACACAACCAATTTCAATAATGCGATGACCAACATAAATCGGTCCACCCGCTTGGTTCATACCTGTGGTTTCAGTATCAAGAATCACTTGACGACTTGCACTAGAAATAATGTTCATATTTTTTACTCTTTCAGCCCTCACCTTCGTATAAATTAAGTATACTGGCGCGAATATTTCGCTATGGTAACAACTTGATGGCCGAACTCAAACAGCTGTATATTTTTACTGATGGCTCTTGCTTAGGAAATCCCGGACCCGGTGGTTATGGTGTGGTCATGAAATATAAACATCAGCACCATGAAATGGCCGATGGCTTCTCATTAACAACCAACAATCGTATGGAACTTTTAGCACCTATAATCGCGTTAGAGTCCTTATATGAACCATGCAACATTATTTTAACTAGCGATAGTCAGTATATGCGTCAAGGTATTATGACTTGGATCCATGGTTGGAAGAAAAAAGGCTGGATAACCTCAACCAAACAACCGGTGAAAAATGTCGATTTATGGAAGCGTTTAGACACGGTCAGCCAATTACACAAGATTGATTGGCGTTGGGTAAAAGGTCATGCCGGCCATATAGAAAATGAACGCTGTGACGTATTAGCAAGAAAAGCCGCCGAAGCTAAACCACAACAACCTGATAAAGGTTATCAACCAGAATAACTAACATGTTCTCAATTAATACTTACGTATATTGCTTGTTTGTTGTGCTTTTTTATAATTTTGCAGATTTCAATATGGGTGTTTTAACATGCTCATCTTGAGTCAAACCACTTCGGCCTGCAGATGGCGCGGGCGACCAGTTAGGCGTTTTTAATTTTGCTTTATCTTTGATTGGTGTGAGCGGAATCGTCATTTTCCGAGCGACAATTAAATAGACACTGCCGGTACTCGGCAACCAGGTAGCAATACTTTTTTGCCACCATGAAGATTGATAAGGTTTGTTGGCTTGATAAGACATATTAGCGCCACGTTGTCCTAATAACGAATGGTACATAAAACGTTCGTCGGCCAATACTTGATAACCCAATAATCCAAGCCAATCTTTAACTCTTGATGGCATAAAAAACTGTCCATCCCAAGGTAGTTGAGTTTGATATTTAGGCAGAATTTTACCAATAAAAGCAGGGCTTATTGGATTAAAACCAATAATGAAAATATAACCACTTTTGATTAACACCCGATCGAATTCACGCAAAATCTGATACGGATCAGATTCAAATTCAAGTAAAAAGCAACTTAAAACTGCGTCAATTGAGTTTTGTTGTATCGGTAAATAATGGGTATCGGCCTGAATACTAGCACCGACGCCATCGTAAACAGAAAAATGGCGTGCAATATTGCATTGTAAACTGTTCAGCTGACTGCTTAACGCCCCCACTTTTAGTAAATGATAACCAAATATCCGCGGCCACCAAGGTGCTAGCTTAGCTTCTATCTCGGCTTGCAACAATTCACCATAAGGTAAATCTTGCCAAATAAGGGGTTTTAACATTGAGCCCGCCAACTTTCACTTTGAAAAATATCATATTCACTAAACAAACTTTACCACAGCTTATTTAATTTTAAGCTAACCATTAATAATACTTTGAAGTATCACTTCACTTGGCGTTATTTAACGATATCCGTTACCCTAACAGATAGTCAATCACCACTCGAGTTAGATTATGCTTAACGTTCATACAATCCCAGCGTTCAACGACAATTACATTTGGTTGATTCATCAAGAAAGCAGCCGTTTTGCTTATGTTGTTGACCCTGGCTGTGGTCAAAGTGTTATCGATTATATCGCGACCACCGATCTTGAGTTAGTCGGGATATTAATCACCCATCATCATGCAGATCATACTGGCGGTATTACACTGCTTCAACAACATTTTAACCATACTCTGAAGGTATATGGTCCAAGTAATGAGAAGATCGCAGGGTTAACATATCCTCTTAGTATTGAATCGCAAACAACGCTCGACATCCCCGATTTAGGCGCAACAACTGTAATGGCCGTTCCGGGCCACACCTTAGGACATATTGCATATTATATGCAGCAAAGCTTATTTTGCGGTGACACCTTGTTTAGTGCTGGTTGCGGACGGTTATTTGAAGGTACTCCAGAGCAAATGCTTAAATCACTGTCAATGCTTGCACAACTTCCCGATGACACCAAGGTGTACTGTGCACATGAATACACCCAGGCAAACATTGATTTTGCATTACATGTCACACCCAAAAATCAGCAATTGATTGAGTATGCTGATACGGTCAAACGCTTAAGAGCACAAAATATACCGAGTATTCCGAGTTCAATAGGCATTGAAAAAGCCATCAATCCATTTTTACGTTGTCACATAAATGAGACTCAGATCGCAATTTTAGCTCATTTTAAATTAAACAAAATAGATAATATTCAAACATTTACCAAACTAAGGTTATGGAAGGATAGTTTTTGATTTAACATGAAAACAGTTTAATAAGACAAGCTAAAAGATTTAATCTACAATGCAAAATTGAATTAGCATGACCAAAAGAGTCTCAATGGCATTTGGTATGTTCCATTTTATGTAAGCCTGAGAACTTGGGGTAATGTATCTTCAAATGAAAGCTAACTTTATTATTATAGCTGGCTGTATGCTGGCTGTAACAGGGTGCCAGACACTCCATACTGCAGAGCCAAATTCTGATAGTTCGAACAAGACCGTTAACACTAACGTTAAAAATAAAAAATCGTCTACGGTAACCCTTGAGCAAATTGAAGAACAAGTCGCAGAAGTAAATGATTTATGGGTCAGGATCGACAGTCAAATGCATTTCCCGGTTGTTGATAATGTATTAGTAAACCAATACCGCCAATGGTATATCGATAATCCACAACATTTAGAAATTGTCACTCAACGTGCTAAGCCATATCTATATTACATAGTAGAACAGCTTAAACAACGTAATTTACCCATAGAACTTGCTTTATTACCTATAGTTGAAAGTGGTTTTGATCCACTAGCCTATTCAGCGAGTAATGCTTCTGGTTTATGGCAATTAACCGCACCGACAGCGTTGTCATTTGGTGTAAAAACCAATTGGTGGTATGACGGACGTCGTGATGTTGCCTCATCAACAAAAGCCGCGTTAGATTTAATGGAATATCTATACGCCAAAATGGGGCAAAATTGGTTATACACCATTGCTGCTTATAATTCAGGTGAAGGCCGGGTATTCAATGCGATTAAACATAACCAAGCCAGAGGAAAGTCCACAGATTTTTGGTCTTTATCTCTTCCAAGAGAAACGACTCACTATGTCCCCCAACTGTTAGCGTTGGCAGATGTCATCAAACATGCTGATAAATACGGTATCAATTTAGCGGCAATTGATAACTCACCTCAAATTGAAGTCGTCAATATTGAAAGCCAATTAGACATAAACTTAGCAGCAGATCTCGCTCAAATAGACATAAGTGATTTAAAAGCGATTAATCCAGGTTTAAAGCGCTGGGCAACAGCCCCGCAAGGTCCACATCACTTAATTGTGCCTAGCGAAAAAGCTGCAACCTTCAAACGAGCATTAGCAACTATCGAACCAGACTCCAGGATTAATTGGGTTCGTTATAAAATAAAATCTGGCGACAGTATTAGTGAAATTGCCGATCAATTTGAAACAACAGCCACATTAATACGAAGCAGCAACGGTATTAAAGGAAATAATATTATTGCTGGTAGGTTTTTAATTATCCCTGTTGCAGCAAAAGATCCAGACTTAGTCACTATGATTGCAGACCAGGTTCTAGCTCGTAAAACGGTGATCAAATCTAGCGTAAATAAACAAACTTATACCGTTAAGTCCGGTGATTCATTATGGAAAATTGCCCAAACTCATCAAGTCAGTGTGGCGCAATTAAGTAAGTGGAATAACCTTAAAAAACAATCTACCTTGAGCGTTGGTAAATCGTTAGTTATCTATCCTAATGAAGTTTCTATTAATACTGCAAGTAATGAGAAAACGGTTAACTATCGAGTACAATCTGGCGATTCGCTAGCGCGAATAGCACTAAAATACAAAGTTACGGTCGCTGAACTCATTGAATGGAACAGTCTAGAAAAAAGTACCTTGATCCAACCAGGGCAAATACTAAAACTAATTATGACCAATAGCTAATCACCTTCATGCAATTATAATTATGATAATAATTTGTATTAATACTGGTGATTAGCCATAGCGCTATATTCAACGCATAAAAACGGACAAGTGAATCACTTGTCCGTTTTTTATTCTGTAATTTTATCGTAAATAAACGCTAATGGTTTAGCCGTGTTTAATACCGTAAACAAACCATTATCACACTTGTACTGTGACATTGACTTAGTTAAATCAACAGTCGTATTTAGTAATCTTAATATCAAAAATACTATATACGTTAAAAAAGGCTGAAGTATTCATAAAGAATGATCGACAGCCCTAAACATTAATAATCTATTAATTACAGTCCAAGCTTCTTGAACAATCCATCTTTTAACTTTTCTTTGGCTTTATCGGCTTCATCTTTAAACTGGCCTTCTAACAATGCTTTTGTATCAATGCCAAACTTAGGTTCTTGGAATGTACCTTTGATAGTTAAAGGAATATTAACACCTTTTAGTGACTCATCAGCATCACCTTGACCTGATAAAGATCCCACTACACTGGTAGTCAAGGTGTAATCCAACGCTTCAGAAGCAATGTTTGCTGTGCCCTTACCGCTTAAACGAATTAACGGTGAAGCCATCGCTAAATCAGGATTAGTCACAACAGCATCTTTCATCGTGAAACTACCTGTCAAACTGGTAAAGTCCGTTTTCAACTCTTCTTTATTGTCAGCAGACAAATCACCTTTTAATTTTTGCTGAGCACTGCGGATCATTTGTGGAATGTTAACCCCATAAAGCGAGCCATCAGCCACTTCAAACTTGCCTACTGCATCAAGATTCTTTTTAAGATTGTCTGGAAGTAAACTCGAACCACTACCGTTAACTTCAAAGCTAGCAGTACCAGAAATCAAATCAACTTCAGCCGCATCAATTAATAACGGACGAATATTAACACCTGTGAGTTTTTTATCGAATTGATATGTGGGCACCGCTTTGCGACCATCTAATTTTGCGCTAAGCGCTAATTTACCTTCATATAAATCAGCTGTAAGCGACGACAAGTTCAATATGCCTTTATTAATAGCCATTTTCATTTGCCAATTTTGCGTTAGCATATTACTGACTTTAATTGATTTAGCCGTTAAGTTAAGTGTTAAGTCGACACTTTTCAATGCTGATAAATCAGGTTCTTGGCTTGGCGCAGTTTCGGGAGTACCCTCAGTTTCTTTCGCATCACCTTCTTGCTTTGGCAGTAATGCATCGACATCAATATCGCCAACATCAAGATTCATCACAATTTTAGGAATACTGTTGCCATAGTTAACCTTAATATCGCCAGTTGCCGCTAACGTCATCGCTGACATTTTAGTTAATTGCAGCTCTAATGTTTTGGCATCTAATGCCATAGTCATTTGTGTAGTGAGCTCTGCGGTAACCGTTTTACCAGGCAAACTGTCACCACTGGCTTTATGTACCATGGCAAAGTCATTAATAGTGATGTTATTTAAAGCTTGGTCTACCTTTATTTTGCCTTGTCCAGATGATGCAAGCTGCATATCAGGTAGTGTCGCTGAAAACTCATAAGCAAAATCAGCAAATTGACCTAGGCTAAACTGACCAAGAGTAAAACTTTTCAAACTAAATGTTTGAGTAGTATTGCTCGCCATATCAATTAAATTGATATTAGTATTTGTGAGTTCGATACCACCAATATCTAGAGTCTGTAAAGACACTGCTTCTGAGTTGCTTGTGGCTGATTGTGGTGTTTCAATCGATTTTTCAGCAGTTAAACCATCAAAACTAGTCTCACCGTCTTTTTGAGTCACTAAATTAAGTGTAAGACCATCAAGCTTTAATAAGTCAACTTCAATTTGTTGGCTAAATAAAGGCATAAGTGCCACATTAGCCACTGCTTCATTAACATCCAGCATTGATACTGGGGTGAAACCATCTGGGTTAGAGAGTGAAATCCCCCCCAATTTAATCCCTAATGAAGGAAAAATGCTCCAACTCAGATCTTGAGTTATTTGTAAGTCTCGACCCGTTTGTTTTTTGACGGCATCAACTATCTGCGGTTTAAAATTATTAAGGTCGAAAAACATTGTTAAGTAGACCGTCACGCCCACTACTAAGGTTAGCCCAATTGCTAATATCCACTTTACTACTTTCATTGTCGCTTCCTTGTCTGTATTTATTCTACTGTAAAATAGACAGGTCTAATGATTGTTTGCTTACAGCAATACCATTGAGATCTGCATAGATCATCATTCCGGGGTGAATACTGACGCCAGCAATCTCAATAATCGCATTGACTTCACCTACGTCTTTTTTGTCTGTTTTAATTGGATTAGTGCCTAAAGCTTGCACGCCAATTTGCATGGTGTTGATGGTTCCAGCATCACGGATGCAACCATTAATAATGATGCCTTCCCAGCCATTTTTATAAGCGTTAAGCGCTATCATGTCACCCAGTAACGCACGCCGACATGATCCTCCGCCATCTACAACCAATACCTTCCCATGGCCTTTTTTGGCTAATTCGGACTTTACCTTAGAATTATCTTCAAAACATTTAACAGTCACCACCTCACCATAAAATATCGACTTTGCACCAAACGATTGCCATGGATTTAGCAATAACGTCAATTGATCAGGATAATGATCGAATAAATCAGGTAATAAATCTAACATAAGTCCTCCTTGTAAATCAGAATCTTAGGTTACTAATAATTAGGTAATCCGACAAGTTTTGTTATAATATACCATTGTTTCACTCGACATGATTAACCTCAGCCTTTTCATTTACTTAATGATTACATAAAAAACGAACAACACGTTTAAGGGTGACTTAATCATTTAATATGAATATAATTTCAAAAAATAATGTAGATAATCATACTTATGAACAACGATTTAAATTTACAGAAAATGATGAATGCGTTTGATGAGTTAGATTTTGAACAACGCACCACCACAAACCTAGAAAATGCCCGTAATAAACAGCAAATGACGGCATACATCAATTCATTAGATTTTAGTATACGCCGTTTAAAGATTTTACAAGAGTCGGTTAACGACATTGTAGAACAAAAACAACTCGATCTTGTTAAGCAAGAACATATCCAAACTTACAAAACAAAAATTATTAATTTATCTCGTAAATATAATATCTCATACCAAGATGTCATCAATATTATGGCTCAGTTATCTCATAAATAATCTTAATTGATAAGCCTACATTTGATTAGTTGATTAATCGTTTAACTCTATGATGTGTCATCTGTTCTAGGGGCTTACCAGAATCTGTTACAGGGTCAATTATTGTATGAAATCATACATTATTTAATGTAATACTCTTGTTTACTCTTAGCCATTAAGTGATTGATAAAAAAATTTAATCATTAGTATTCTGCTTTACAAGCAGTTTTTCAAAATCTGCCACTGAAAGTGGTTTTGACAATAAATATCCTTGGCCAAAATGACATCCAGCCTGTATGAGCAATTGTTTTTGTTGTTCCGTTTCTATTCCTTCAGCGATGACTTTAATATTGAGTTTGTTTGCCATTACAATAATGGCTTCACATAGTGCAATATCTTTATTATTATCTGACATATTCTGTACAAAACTTTGATCAATTTTCAAGTAATCAATCGTATAATTTTTAAGATAAGAAAAAGAGCTGTAACCAGTGCCAAAATCATCTATTGATATTGCAACACCTTGCATCCGTATTGCTTCAAGTGCATCGACAACTTCAGCTTGATTGTCCATTAACAAATGTTCGGTAATTTCAATTGCAATCGCTTGAGGTGATATGTCTTGCGCAATAAGCGAGTCTGCCCAAGCTTTAATTTGTTTTCCCTCATTTTTGTATTGAACCGGGGAAGTATTGATACTAATACATAAATTAGGACAGTAAGCATTTCGCCAAACATTAGCTTGCTGTGAAACCTCATTAAAGATCCATTCACTAATCTCGATAATTAAGCCAATTTCTTCGGCTACATGAATAAAATCTAGTGGCGGAATGAGCCCTTTGTCAGGATGTAGCCAACGAATAAGTGCTTCAGCTTTAACTATTTGGTTATTTTCTAGATTAACAATAGGTTGATAAACCATATGAAATTGATTCTCTGCAACAGCAATTCGTAAATCCTGAATAATTTCTATCCGCTTAAGAAAATCGGTTCGCATATTTTCAGTAAAATAATGAATGCCATTGCGTCCTTGGGTTTTAGCTCGATACATTGCCTGATCGGCATTAACTAACAATCCATCAATGCTCGTTGCATCATCCGGATAAAATGCAAGACCTATACTCGCAGTACAAAAAACTTTCTTACCTTCAATCACATACGGATTAGCAAGTGTGCTTATTAATTTCTGACCGATTATGTCAATATCTTTAGTTTGCATAGTCCCCATCATAACGATGATAAATTCATCCCCCCCTAAACGGGCAACAATATCATTTCTTCTAAGACAATTTTTAATACGCTTTGCACATTCTATAAGTACAATATCACCAGCACTGTGCCCCATAGAGTCATTGACATCTTTGAAATTATCAAGATCCATCATAGCAATAACTAACTGTTTGCTTTCACGATGGGCGTTAGCAATTGCACTTGTGAGATGTTCGTGTAATAAATTTCTATTGGGTAAGTTGGTTAAACTGTCATAGTTAGCTTGTTTCCAGATTAATTTATCAGCTTTCTCTCGTTCTATTGCAATACGGGCTAGATTAGTAAATTGTTCAATTAAGGTAAATTCAATTTCTTTTGGAGACGTTATTTTATGATGATAAATACCGAAAGTACCTAATACGTTTCCCGAATTACCTATGATAGGTTCTGACCAACAAGAGACTAGAGAGGCTTTCTGTGCTATGTCTTTGCAATGGGTCCAATTAGGGTGTGTGGCAATATCTGTCACTATAACCCGCTCCCCAGTAAGAGCCGCTTCGCTACATGACCCGACACCTTTACCAATAACTAATCCATCGATAGCTTCATTGTAAAAGTCAGGCAAACTAGGTGCAGAACCTAACATTAAACGCTTACCATTTTTATCAAGTAACAAAATACTGCACTTAGCATCGGGAAATTCGTTTTCAATCCCCAGTACAATAGCGTGCAATACTTTGGATAATTGACTTGAACTAGCAATCAACTCAAGAATATTATTGCGTAATTGGCTTATTTTATCTTTTTCTAATAATTGGTGATTTTTATTTTGCATAAAAACAGAAAATATCAAAGCAAACACATTAGTAACTACTAGTGCAGAAATAATACGAGGCAAGGTAAAATGATCAAATTGTTCGAAAGTTAAATAACTAGCAATTGTAATGAGGAAAAAATTGAATAGGCTCGCCACTATTGTAGGCAATAAATAATAACTGGCTATAATTATTGGAAAAAGCCAATAAATTAAGCCAGCACCTTTTATATAAATACCTATTAAGATATTAACATGGGCAATCACGGCGAATATTCCGCTAAAAAGCCTAATTTTGCTGGTAAACCAAACACCTAAAAAAATAATAGAAAAGCCACCAACAGCAATAGAATCGACTATGATATGTGCTTTATCTTGAGAAATAATACTTAACACAAGAAAAGGAAATAATACTAATGTTGCCGCTGCAGTTATCCCTAGTAGGATTTTGTCTTCTATGGTGCGGTGTTCCATCTTAACCGTCATACTAAATCAACTTCCTATTCATGGGTTTATCGCTCAAAAACTGTTGAGTTATGCAATAATATAAAGACAAATAAATGTAATTGAAATCAAAAATAACAATATACAACAAAGGCTATATCAATAAACTATTTAGGACCAATCCAAATAAAATTTGCATGAACTTTATTTTAGTTCATACATAGGTGTTCCATCAATAACTCTTCTAAAAAAGGAAAAATAAAACAACAAGGAGTGTGATGTACCAATTCGATTTGTTAAGAGTGTGTTCTAAGATTAACCAAAATGATAATAAAATTAACTAAGTGGCAAAATTTTCGTATAAACGGTTGGGATTGCGCCATTATTGTGTTTAGAAAATATTTTGTTCTATATATATACATTTCTTAATCTCAGACTGACAAAAATGCCAAACATTATGTTTGGCATTTTACGTTTAGCTTGAATGGCAACAATAAAAAAATGTATTATGCCGCGACGACTTGTTTAGCTTTTCGTAGAGGGTGTAAACGATTATGCATTACTTTAATAGTATCAAATTGAGCTAATGATTTACTCTCAGATAGCTGACAAGACTGCGACAAAATCATAACAGTTGCAGCTTGCAAACCATTTTCTACCACTAGGGCAAGGACTTTAGAGTGACCACAATTCAGTTGAAATAATTTACCAATATCACAAAAAACACATTCATCACTAACATCAAAAAACCAAGATTTAGGCATCTGTAATTGCAACAAAAAATGAGCAGCTGTTGCATTCAAAGCCGTTTGTACAATACCTGCATCGGAAATATGTAGGACTTTTGGTAATGTTTCTAACATTTTTATATAGAATTTTGCGTGCTCAAGCGTAAATTCAGCTGCAGTTAATGCATCTGGAATTAATATTTTTTGTTTGTATGGGGTTAAGAACTCCATCTCGGAACCTAATGAAATACTTAGTTGCTTTAAGCTTTCATTGTATTCCCAATGCCAGTCCTTATTTGGCATTAATAACATGACTGTTTACACCTAAAATCTAAACACCGTCATATGATAGATTATTTTTCGCTCAATATCAAAATTTAATTATAAATTATAATATAAATTTCAAAGTGTTAGCGCGATCGAATGATCTACAATTCGATCGCGGCATGATTTTTGATCAATAACTTGGTATTTTAGTGGTTATTTTGCACAATATGCATTAACGATCTGATCGATCAATTTAGGTCCTTGGTAAATAAAACCTGAATATATCTGCACCATGGTTGAGCCTGCATCAAATTTAGCCATCGCATCTGCGGCACTGTTGATCCCACCAACACCAATGATCGGGATCTTACCTTGCAAACAGATCGATAATTGTTTGATCACTTGAGTTGATAAATCGGTCAAAGGCTTACCGCTTAATCCACCCACTTCCTCTGCATTTTTTAATCCCACCACGTTATCACGACTTAATGTGGTATTAGTTGCTATCACGCCATCAAACTGATTACTGATTACTGAATCAGCAATGGCTCTAATTTCGTCATTGCTTAAATCAGGCGCAATCTTTAATGCAACAGGAACGTATTTTCCATATTTAGCAGCGAGCTCAGTTTGCTTAGCCTTAATTGAACTAAGTAAATCATCGAGTAGCTCACCGTATTGCATTGAACGTAAACCAGGAGTGTTAGGAGAAGAGATGTTAACCGCAATATAACTGCAATGTTGATATACTTTTTCCATGCAGATTAAATAGTCATCTTTGCCCTGTTCTATTGGTGTATCTTTATTTTTACCTATATTTACACCAACCATAATGTCAGACTTTTTGGCCATCAAATTACGAACTAGATTATCAACACCTTTATTGTTAAAACCCATGCGATTAATAATCCCTTTAGCAGGCTTTAATCTAAATAAACGAGGTTGGTCATTACCAGCTTGCGGGCGTGGAGTAACAGTTCCAACTTCAATATGGCCAAAACCCATTGCATGAAAAGCATCCATTGATTCGCCATCTTTATCCATTCCGGCTGCAAGACCAACAGGATTAGGAAAAGTTAGCCCCATACAATTAACTGGTGCAGATTTTACCTGCTGACGGTAGAAATAATTTAATGGAGTATTTCCTGTCATTTTCAAACTGCCAATAGCTAAATGATGTGCTAACTCTGGGTCCATCTGAAACATTACTTTTTGCGCGAGTGTGTAAAACATGTTTTCTCCTAGACCTAAAAAAAACCCCAGCAATCGCCGGGGTTTGTTTATATTATAAGAATTACTTCTGACCTTCGCAATGCAAAATCAGTAAGTTAAGTTCCCGTAGGGCGACTGAGAACTTAGCAAATTCATGGGTTTGAGAAACCTTGAAATCCGCCAGCATGTGATACCATCTTTCAAGTAAAGGCTTATTCTGTTCAATCCATTGATTTATCACACTATCTGCATCACATGTATCAGTACAAATACGTAATACTGCAGAACTTAATGCACGTTGTTGCCAATCCAGTTCTTCTCTGAATGCGGCACGGGCAAGTGCTTGCCAGTGATTCGCAACAGGTTGCGCACTAATTTGTGCTAAGAACCAATGTAGCTCAACTTTGGCACCAAGTTTGAAGTAAGTTTCTGATACTAGCTCAACTGACTTATTCTCGATTTGTGCAATTTGTGCTATGTCTAACGCAGAGAATAATGTACTCATTTTAGCCACAACTTGTGCGACAGCTTTCGGTACATTTTCTTCGGTTAGCGCGGTAATTTCAGCTGAAATGACGTCCACTTCGGCAGCAATCATGTATTGATCAACATTGGCTTTAAGTTGTTCAAACACAGGCTTAAAGAACGCAACAGTTTGGTCAATATCATGAGCGCGGTTGCGATGGCGAATAAACCAACGACAAGCGCGGCGCATATTACGACGTAATAAATGTAACATCTCCCCTTGTACCACTGCAGGGGTTACACCATTTAAATCAGTGATTGAAGTGGTTAACTCATCAAGGCCAAAGACTTCTCGTGCCATAGTGTAACAAATAGCAGCTTCAGCAATTGTTGCACCGGTCTCATCTTGCATACGTTGAACAAAATTAAAGCCCATGTCATTAACCAATTCATTAGCTAATGACGTTGCAATAATTTCACCCCGTAGCGGATGTGCAGTCATTTTATCAGCATATTTGGCTTGTAACTTTTTAGGGAAATAAGCTACTAGCAATTTACTTAAAAATGGATCTTCAGTGATTTCAGGCGTGACTAATTGCTCTTTAAGTACCATCTTCGCATAGGCAACCAATACAGATAATTCAGGACGGGTTAATGCACGGCCATTGGCTAAACGTTCAGCGAGATCATCGTCTGTTGGTAGAAATTCCAATGCGCGATCGAGCTTACCGTCTTTTTCAAGATATTGAATAAACCGAATCTGATCTTTAAGCTGTGATACACCATGTACTTGGGTGACCGAAATGGTTCGAGTTTGATCTATACAATCTTGAATCACTATCTCGCTGACTTCATCAGTCATGTCTTCTAGCAAACGATTGCGTTGTTTAACCGTTAACTCTCCTTCTGCAACTAAGGTATTCAAGAAAATCTTGATGTTCACTTCGTTATCAGAGCAATCTACACCGCCTACGTTATCAACGAAGTCAGTATTCATGCGGCCACCATTAGCACAGTATTCGATACGACCGAGTTGGGTACAACCTAAATTACCGCCTTCACCGATTATTTTGGCACGCACTTCGTTACCATTAACACGTAAGGTGTCATTTGCACGATCGCCTACTTCAACATGAGATTCTTTGCTCGACTTAACATAAGTCCCGATACCACCATTCCAAATTAGGTCTACTGGCATTTTCAGTAGCTCTTTCATTAGTTCTGTTGGAGTCATGGTGTCTTTATCAGTGTCTAGCATCTGCTTAATTTCTGGCGTCAATTTAATTGACTTGGCTGAACGTAGGAATATCCCGCCGCCTTTAGAAATCAGTTTCGCGTTATAGTCTTCCCAGCTAGACCGTGGTAATACAAACAAACGCTGCCGCTCAGCATAACTTTCAGCAATCTTTGGCGTTGGGTCGATAAAGATATGCATGTGGTTAAATGCAGCAACCAATTGGGTTTGTTCAGACAACAACATACCATTACCAAATACGTCACCAGCCATATCACCAATAGCAACACAGCTAAATGGGGTTGTTTGGCAATCAACACCAAATTCACGGAAATGACGTTTAACTGATTCCCATGCACCGCGTGCTGTAATACCCATTTTTTTGTGGTCATATCCGTTACTACCACCAGAAGCAAACGCATCACCTAACCAGAAGTTGTATTCAATCGCAATCTCATTAGCGATATCGGAGAAAGTTGCGGTGCCTTTATCGGCTGCAACCACTAAATATGGGTCATCTTCGTCATGACGTACAACATCCTTTGGTGGAACCACTTCACCATTTATAATGTTGTCCGAGATATCTAATAACGCACGGATGAACAGACGGTAGCATTGTTGACCTTCCGTAAATAAAGCTTCACGGCCACCTTCTGTCGGCAGCTGCTTACACACAAAGCCGCCTTTTGCACCTACAGGCACAATCACAGTATTTTTAACTTGTTGTGCTTTTACTAGGCCTAGCACTTCAGTTCGGAAGTCTTCACGACGATCTGACCATCGCAAACCACCACGAGCTACTTTACCGCCGCGTAGATGTACACCTTCAACACGAGGAGAATACACAAAGATTTCAAACTTAGGCATTGGCTTAGGCATTTCAGGAATTAAGCTGGGCGCAAATTTAAACGATATATAATCTTTTGCTTGGCCATCAATAGCCGTTTGATAAAAGTTAGTGCGTAACGTGGCGTTGATTAGATCTAAGTAACGACGAATGATACGGTCATCATCTAAGCTTGAAACATCATCAAGTTGTATGTCCACTTGTTCAAGGAACTTACTTAAGGTTCGAGTTTTAAGCTTAGGATTAAACTTACGGATGAACATCTTAACCAATAAGTCAGCCAACTTAGGATATCGGCTAAACGTTTCTTCGATATAAGATTGACTGAAAGTAGCATCAATTTGGCGCATATACTTAGCATATGCACGTAAAATTGAAACTTCACGCCCGCTTAAACCAGTAGAAAGCACGATGCGATTAAAGCCATCATCTTCTAACTTCTTTTGCCACACCTGCAGGAGCGCTGTTTGAAAGCGGTCTTGGCTATCAGCAAGATTCTCAGTTGCAGCTCCTTGCACTGTCATTAAGAAGTCTAAAATCCAGAACGTTGCACCATCATTAGTTTTGACTTCATATGGGCGCTCGTTAATAACACGTAAACCAAAGTTTTCAAGCATTGGCAATACATCAGACAAGTGAATGGGTTCGTCTTTATGAAACAGTTTTAAGCGAACTTTATTGTCGTTTAACGCCGACTCTTGTGGCTGATAAAACAACATGCCTAACTTATGATCGTCATCCAATGCTTCTAAGTGCTGCATATCAACAACTGCAGAACTAGGAAGTACATCGTCTTTGTAGCTAGGTGGAAACGCATTTAAATAACGTTTAGTTAAACCAGTCCCGGCTTGTTCGCCAACAGTATTATTTAACGCTGTGTGCAATTTATCATCCCACGAACGGGCTGCCTCAATAAGATTTTTTTCAATAGCGGCCACATCAACATCCATATCGTTATTATCAACTTTGATAAAATAATGAGTTCGAGCCAAAGTAGACTCAGAAAAATAGGTGGTGAACTCAACATCTTCATTACTCTGGAAATGTTGTGCCAGAATACGTTGAGTATCTTGACGCAACTTAGTGTTATAGCGATCTTTAGACACATAGACTAAACACGATAAGAAACGGCCATAACCATCTTTACGCACAAACAATTTTAACTTATCACGATCTTGTATTTCCAAGACACCGTGAGCAATGTTAGACAACTCATGATCTTTTGCTTGGATCAGTTCATCACGAGGTAAGTTCTCAAGGATGTTCATTAACGCTTTGTAATCATGAGATCGCGGTGTAAAACCTGAATTATCAAGAAGGCGCTGAACTTTTTCACCCAATAGCGGAATTTCACGAGGGCTGCGGTTATACAAGTTAGAGGCATATAAACCGATGAAACGGTCTTCACCAATGACATTACCTTTTTTATCAAAACGCTTAACACCAACATAATCGACATAAGCTGGACGATGTACACGGCTTTTAGCTGAACTTTTTGTCAGAACTAATAAGCTTTCATCTAATGCTTCTTTACGAGCTGAATGCGATAAACTCGACAGTAATAGACCACGTTCTGCATGGGACGTTTTGGAGCGATTCATTAAGCCAAGACTGGAGTCTATATTAGGCACTAATTCAACATCACCTTCTACCCGTATTAGATCGTAATAACGATAACCTAATAACGTAAAGTGATGATTGTTTAAGTAGTTCAAGTAAGCTATAGATTCTTGTAACTCTGTTTTTTCGCCTGGGAATGGACGTGAAGGTAATTGTGAAATGGTGTTAGTCAGTGTATCTGACATGGCTTGCCAATCATTTACTGAGGCGGCAACATCAGCAAGTACCGACTGAATTTCTTTTTCAATCGTTTTGATATCGGCATCACTATTTTGCTTGTCAATTTCAATCAAGAACACTGCAACACTGCCACTCCCCTCTGTAGCATCATTTAAAAATGATACATCAGTAACATTGTTGTTTTCGCGGATCACAGCTAATGGCGTATGTAACATTACATGAGCAGTAATTCCCATACGATTTAAGGCCATTGATAGCGAGTCAACCAAAAAAGGCATATCAGGTTGAATGACTTCAATAATACTGTGGGTTGACTGCCAACCATGTTTTGCTTGGCTAGGATTAAATACCCGAATGTTAGTTTCGTCTGGGGCTGTTTTGTTTAGGGCATTCCAAAGGCTGACTACCGCGCCATATAAGTCACTGTCATTACGCGCATTGAGATCGTCTTTTGACATATTGGCATAGAGGCAATGGGCAAATTGCTCTACTTGTTTAGCTTGAGAATGAGGGATTTTTGAGTGAATTAAATTGACTACGTTTTCAAGTAGTACAGAAGGCATTGCATCTTTCAAGGCCATGTTGCAGATTCCTTAAGCGTCTAAGCAGCGCTCTTATCATTATATGGATGCTTCGGCTTGTCGATTCAGTAGGTCCGAGTCATTTGTGTCTATCACGTAAATAACTACGTTGCGTTTAACAAAAGAAACTCATATTTGAGATCTGGGCCAAAGTTTATTACTAAACTGCTGCTATATCGAGGAAAATTTTAGTGGTACATCCTCTCTAAATCCAGTCAACAGCATAGTTAAGTGTTTAAAATGACATTTAAGTCGTTTGTTTAGATTAACTATGCAAAACAAAAAAGGGAGCCAAGCTCCCTTTTTAATTTAACTAAATGTTTTAATTACTTTTTTCGCCAGAACATAGCAGAAAGAGCCGGTAGAATAATAATTGCACCTAACATATTTACTAAAAACATAAAGGTAAGCAATATTCCCATGTCCATTTGGAACTTAAGGGCAGAGAAGAACCATGTACTCACACCAATGGCCAACGTCAATCCAGTGAAGATAACTGCACTGCCTCGCTCGACTAATGCTTCAAAATACGCTTGTTGTACAGGCATACCATTACTGAGTTTATTCGACATCGTCGACAAGATATAAATGCCGTAGTCAACACCAATACCAACACCCAACGCAATTACTGGTAAAGTACTCACTGCTAGACCAATATCTAATAAGGTCATTAATGCTTGCGCTAAAGTTGATACCACATAAAGAGGTATAATAACCGCAACTGTCGCTTTAAAGGATTTAAAGCTAATCAAGCACAGAACAAAAACCGCACCATAAACATACAACATCATTGGCAATTGTGCTTCACTAACCGCTTCATTTGTTGCAGCCATAACACCTACGGGGCCAGAAGCTAACTTAAATTGTAATGTATCTGAATTAAATTGAGCTGCCATTGATTTAACTTTATCAACCACCACTTCTATTGTTTCTGCTTTATGATCTTTTAAGAACAGATACACAGGCATCACTGAACAATTGCTATTGAGTAACCCAGAAGTTGTTGGTACTTGGCCAACTGCCTGGACTAAGCTAGCGGTGTTACGTGGTAAAACTTCCCACTTAGGGTTGCCTTCGTTAAAACCAGCATTCACTTTTTTTGCAATAGAAGCCAAACTCGCAGTTGACTCAACACCAGCAGTATTGGCCATCATCCATTCAAACTGATCTATTTGTGATAACACAGAATGATAAGTACAAGCTTCGGGGGTAGCTTCTACAATCACAGTCATTACATCAGTCGTAATAGAAAAGTGATCGGTGATAAAGAAAGTGTCTTGGTTATAGCGAGAATCTTGATGCAGTGCTGGTGCCCCACCCTGTAAATCACCAATTTTCATTTTAGAAGCTTGTTGAAACCCTGCCACATAAAGAACGGCAGTCGAAACTAACACCACTACGGCATACTTTGGCGTGGCGAATTTAGACAAATTTCGCCAAAGGTTTTCAATCTTTTGGCGCTTCTCAGGATTGTCTTGTTTATTCGGTAATTCAAAATAAGAAATCACCAGTGGCAGCAATATAAGGTTGGTCAAAATAATGACTGCAACACCTAAAGATGCCGAAATAGCTAATTCACGAATGATACCAATGTCTATTGACAGTAAGGTTAAGAAACCTACCGTATCGGACAGTAAAGCAACGCCACCTGGCACTAATAAACTGCGAAAAGCTGAAGCTGCTGCTGCTTTGGTGGTTTGTCCATCAAGAACACGACGCCGTACAGCATTGATCATCTGTACCCCGTGACTGACACCAATGGCAAACACCAAAAACGGTACCAGAATCGACATGGGATCCAAGCCAAAACCGATTACTGTGAGTAAACCTAATTGCCAACATACCGCCACTAAACTGCACATTAATGGCAATACAGTTAATATTATCGATTTTGAAAACAGGTACACCATCACGGTGGTAATGGCGATAGCTATCAAGAAGAACAACAGGACGCCTTTAGCCCCCTCTGCAACGTCCCCAGCCATTTTGGCAAAGCCAATAATATGAATTTTAATTTGATCGTTTTCGAATTTACCCCGCAGCTCTTGCTCTAACTGATTAGCAAACGCAATAGTATCGATAGCTTCACCAGTTTGCGGATCAAACTCCATTAACTGTGCTGATACCATCGCAGAGGTATAATCATTACCAATGAGCCGCCCCACTATGCCCGCTTTTTCAATATTATCGCGAACAGTTTTAAGCCCGTAATCATCATTACGAAAATCAGCAGGAATAACCGGGCCGCCAGCAAAACCGTCTTCAACGACTTCAGTGAAGCGTGTAGACGGAGAAAAAAGCGATTTAACCTGTGAGCGTTCAACTCCGGGAATAAAAAATAATTGATCGTGCACATTCTTCAATGCATCAAAAAATACCGGATTAAATATACTGCCACTGGTATCTTCTACTGCCACCATAATACTGTTTGCACCACCAAAATCTTTTTGATGTTTAGTATACGTTTGCATGTAAGAGTGATTAAGTGGAATATTTTTACTAAAAGCCGCATCCATTTTTAATTGGCTGGCTTGGTACCCTAAAAAAATAGTGATAAAAATAAACGAAATGATAACCCATTTTCGATTACGGAATAAATGAGATTCAAATCCATTGACCAGTTTTTCTAACATCTTTTCGGCCCTATTATTGTTGTTTTAATTTTTCCAATCTAACCCGAAGGCTAATCAAGCTGGAACAGTCCCTTGGAACCGGCGAACCATAACTGGCCTTTACTGTCTTGAGCTATTGCGACAATATTTTCACCTTGACGTCTTGCAACAATGGTTGCTTTGTCATCATCAACTGACAACACGATACCCGCGTTTCCAACGAGGTAAAGGTCATTATTAGGTGTAATAAGTGCGCTATTGATAGATGATTTAACAGGTAGCTCCACTTCTTGCCATGTAGAAAGACTTAAGTCTGACTTAAATACATGACCACGAAGCCCCATAACATAAACATCATCAGCTACAGAAATGGCATTGAACATTGATCCATCATAGTCAAAGTTTGTTTTTGAGAATGTGTGACCATTATCATCTGATACCGCAACCATGCCAAGCTCCCCCACAAGCAATAGTCTTTTATCTTTAAGACGAATTAAACGATTAAAATGGGGTAATAATGACGCTCGTTCGGATAAATATAATGCTTCATCTTCCGCTTTGAGCTCATTTAAATATGATATATCTTCTTCAAAAAGTAACTCTTGGTGAAACTCTGCTTGCCATGTTTTACCACCATCAGCAGTGCGATAAAATAAACCATAAGCACCTACCGCAATGCCATCAACAGCGGTGTAAAAACGTACATCAAAAAAAGGTTTTTCAATTTCAGGTGATTGCATTTGTATCGACCAAGTTAATCCACCGTCTTGAGTGTGAATTATGGTTGCATCATGTCCGACGGCCCAACCTTGTTTATCGTCGAAAAAAAATACCTTGGTTAACTGAGATATAACAGGGGTTGCAACTTGATGCCATTGATTATTCTCTAACAGAAGCACATTACCGCGTTGGCCTACCGCAACCAGTTTGTCACCCGCGTGAGTAATATCAAGCAATAAAGAGGATTGAGCTAAGGGTTGAATTTGAACAGTGAGTGGATCGAGTTGAGCATCTACTGAAGCAGTATATAAACATGCACTAATCCCAATCGCCACCGCACTGCGAAGCATGCTAAACGTCATACAGACTTCCTTTACAATATAGGGGCGCTAAGCGCCCCATTTTATTTATGGCTTATTAACGAATACCAGCACGTCTTAATGCGTCTGGGGTAAAGTTAGACTCTGAAAGTGATGCATCAAAATTATACATACGGCCTTCATTGTCTAGACCCATCGCTAAATAACGGCGAGATTGAAGATCATGGAATACTTCTAACGTACTCCAAAGAGCAGGCACTTCATAGTAATTGATAAGATGAGCAACACCGACACGATAAAGTTCATCGCGGTTATCATAAATATCAGTTACCGCGATTTGCCAAGAATCTTCATCAATATAAAACACACGTGACTTATAGGTATGACGCATGCCTTCTTTTAACGTTGCTTTGACTTCCCATACTCGATGTTTTTCGTAACGAGGATATTCAGGGTTAATATGACCAGGTTTTAAGATCTGATCATATTTCAATGAATCTGAATGCAAGCGGTAATCATTGTAAGGAATGTAAACTTCTTTTTTGCCTACTAATTCCCAGTTATAACGCATTGGAGAACCGTTAAACATGTCGAAATCATCGGTAGTTCGTAAACCATCAGACACTGTACCAGGTGTATCAAAAGCAACGTTAGGTGCTTTACGAACACGACGCTGTCCAGTGTTATAGGTCCATGCTTGGCGTGGAAGCGCCTCTTGATCCATGGTTTCTTTTACAAGAAGTGCAGTACCCGCTAATCGTGCTGGCTGAGTTACTACTTGTTTAAAATAAAACAAAGTATTTGTTTCTTTAAGCTTTTCTAAAGTCACCTCTGGACGAGAATATTCAAAGCGAATAGCTTCAGAATTCTCAACCAAAGTGTATGAACCATTAGACATAGGCGCGGCTTGGCTACGGTAGGTTTCTACATCCACTCCGCGATAACGTAAAATATGATTCCAAATGACTTCTAAACCATTATTAGGAATAGGAAATGGAACCCCAATTGTCGCACCAGAAATACCGTTACCTTCCGAAACTAATTCAGCTCTAACAGCATTGGCTTTAGTTGCATCATAGACATACTGAGGCACTGCAGCTGTTCTGCGACTTTCATAGACATTCATTTTGTAAGTGTCTGGGTATATTTCAAATAGCTTATTTTGCCCCGGCGTTAAGAAATCAGCATATTGTGTTTTATTAGCGTTAGTGATCGTAAATAACACTTTATCGCTAGGGAAAGGATCTGGGTGATGCATGCCTTTAGTGTAACCCGCAATCGGCTCACTAATCCCACCACTCCAAGCAGGGATAGAACCATCAGCATTGGCCGCTTTTTCCGCCCCTAAAGGCGTTAATGTTGTGCCTAATTTATCTGCATCAGCTTGTGATACTTTCGCCAGCGCAGCAGGTGCACCTAGTGCGATAATCACTGCTGCTGATAATATCGTCAGTTTTTTCATTATTATTATCCTTTTAAATCGAATACTTGACGTTAAAAGAGATGTAATCTCGGTCCGTCATAGCATTTGTTGTTCCTACGCCACCAAAGAAGCTGTTGTAAGAAATATCAGCGCCCCAACGACTTTGATAATCAAAGTTTACACCCAAGGCAACAGACTTTCTGCCCTCGGTAAACAAAAACATAGGATCCGGTGTAATACCATCAACGTCATGTGAGAAAATCACTCGTGGATACATGTTTACCCCAGCAAACACATTGTTAAAGTCAGCTTTAGCCACTAAACGATAACCCCAAGCGAAATCAGTTGGAAATGGATTTGTTTCTGGACCATTATGCAACGCTTCAATAATGCCGGTCATCTCTGGATTACCACCAGAACGAGCCGTACCGGGACCACTTAAGCGCAATTCGTCAAACCCTGGCATATCGTGGATCCACACACCACCCACTTCTGCAAGCATGGTTAAGTTATCTAAACCAAGCGTTGGACCAAATAAGTGAGTAAATGTCATCTGGGCTTGAGTAGTATCAGTAAGAATGAAACCATCTACCGTTTCACCAGGATCAGCAACATCCATTTGCGAAATACCATCAAGATCTGGTCGAAGACCTGCATTAGCTAATTGCTGTGGCATTGCAGCAAACAACAACTCAACGTCATCGATTTGCAATGGTTCATCAACACGGTGAGATATTTCCCCGGCAACTGAGGTGTCACCCACTAAAGTGTTAAAACTAAAACCATATAACTGAATATCTTCAGGATATACAATTTGCGATTTAGTAAAGGTTTCCATGCTTAGCAACAAATCACGGTCAATAACGCCACCACTTTGTGCTAAACGTCCATAATCACGACCAATCGCATCTGCTGTAAAGTTTGAAGCAGTTCCGCTAATGATAGGTCTGCGACTATGATAGTTCATGTAATAAAAACCGAACTCAGTTTCACCCAATTCTGGTGAGTAATAACCTAACTTCACACCAAATTGACCATCATCGCTCGGATCTGCTGCATCTTGAACTAATGCAACCTTAGTAGAATAAGACAGCATATAAGCTGCATATGCTGAATCAAACCCACTTGCTGCAGCGGCATCGTATAGACGTGAATATTCTGAAATAAGGAAATCTTGATTGATGTCTGGATTAGAGTTGAAACCCAATTGAGCATTTTGGTTGTAACCACCGTAACCCGCAAAATCATTGGTAGCAAAGTTAGAACCCGGTGTAGGGACCCAAATTGGTTGCCAATCATATTGGTAAAATGCTTCAACATTTAGGTTTTCAGTTAACCCTAACGATGCCCAAACCATACCTTGCGGACGGAATGCTTCTTTAAGTTCAGCACCCGGAGCATTTAGAATGTTTAAGTCAACAGAATTAATGACAGCAATACCATGAGATATAAGAGTACTTTCTCCCCAAGAAACCACTTGATTACCCACGCGAACACTTAATGGATTGCTGCCGTCGTTTAAATCCCAGTGACCATAAACGAACGCATCTAATAAGCGAATGTCTTTACATTGTACTTCTGACGCTTTGTCATCTTGACAAGGATCAAATTCATTACCCGTCAATGGATCATTAAAACCGTAATCACCGTCATTGAGTTTACGGTCATAGAAATACATACCGCGCATGAAAACACCGTAGTTTTCATATTTCAGTGATAACTCGTGCAGCCCCTTAACAATCTCAGACGTCGTATCACCCTGAGCATACAATAAATTACTTAAATCATTGTTGCTTGAATAAGAACCCGGTTGAGCCCAAATTTCTGCAGATGTGTATTTGGTTGAGCCAAATGCACCACCAAATGCAGAATAACCAGACCAATCAAACTGTGGTTGGTTGACTTTACCGATCTGATCATTCCAATCACGATCAGCTACACGCCAACTCGCACCTGCAGTCCAAGTTGAATCAAATGTGCCTCGCACATCTCCCCAATTAAAAGAAACTGCTGAGGCTGAAGTGCTCATCCCCAAACATAGTGCCGACACCACCCCCAAAGCGAGAGCCGACTTGTTAAATCTATTTTTAACAATATTCATTTTAGTTCATCTCCGTAGCCTGTTGGATTAGTTGTTATAAGAATTTAAACCAACATCTTGTTAGCCCACAGGCAACACTATTGTTACAGCATTTAACTATATTGAGCAAGGTCAAAAAAAAGAAAATGTTTAAGAAAATTAACGGTATCGAGCTAAGTTAGATAAAATAAAATGGACTGATATTTGAATTAATACTGGCGGGGAAATTACAATCATTACTCCATTAATGAAAGAAGTTTATTTTCATAGACTTATATATGTTCATTAATTGTTAATTTACACGTAACTAATCAATCGAACGTTTGAAGTAAATACTCTATAATTTATTAAGTGATTTAAAATTACCCTCTGAATTTAACACTAATTTAAACTGTCCGTTAATGCCTTGAGGGGTTAAATACGGTCTAAAATACTTACCATTGATGTGCAATATTCGACCATGATGGTCTCTTACTTGCACTTTCTCTGCAAACCCTTGGTAATAAGGTAGAAATGCTTCATAACTAACATTAAGAGAAAAAAATATTTCCATAAATTATTCCATAAAAAGGAGAGCAAGCTCTCCTTTTTAACATGTTATATAAACCAATTAATGACGTTTAATACGCCACTAATTAAATCATCATTCAGCTAAAGATTTAGTGACTTTTTCATATAAATCTTTTGATAAATCAGGCAGAGACTTTAGCTCTACTAAACACAGTTTCATTAATTGCTGACGTTGTTGATCAAATTTTGAAAATTGAATTAATGGCGTAATCATTCGCGAAGCAACTTGTGGGTTAGTCTTATTCAATTTAATCAAAATTTTGGTCAAATAACGATAACCTTCACCATCAGCACGGTGAAATTGATAGGTATTAGCCGCAACAAAAGCCCCTATTAATGATCTAATCCGGTTTGGGTTTGAAAAACTAAAACTTGGATGCTTAGTTAATGCTTTAACTTGATCGATTACATCATCATTATCCACTAAAGCTTGCAAAGTAAGCCATTTATCCATCACTAATGGCGTTGATTCCCACATAGACTCAAAATCACTCAATAACATTGGTAAACAACTTAATTGTCCAGTTGCAGCTGCTTTCAGTGCGCCTAAGCTGTCGGTCATATTTTTTGCTGAATAGTATTGTTTTTGTACCAATGACTCATGAGCATCCGTCACTAAACATAATAACGATAAAGTAACGTTTTTAAATGCTCGTGCTCCGGCATTATTAACCAGAATAAGTTCACGATAACGGGCCAGTAACTCATCTTCACAAGCAGAAGCTAACTCTTCAACAACAAACTCTCTGGCTTTTGCTAATGCATCTAAATCAACTTTATCTACCTGTTCAATTAACGCCGATGCCGAAGGAATAGACAGAATTTCAGCCACTAAGGCTTGATCAATATTGGCATCTAAAATGATACCTCTGAATGCTTCTACAACACGAGGGTCAACCACCATTACCTGTTGCTGCTGCAACTGAGCAACATTGTTCCATATGGTTTGACTCACTAACTGCACCGATGCTTCCCAACGAGCCACTTCACTAGAGGCATAACGCATAAGGTGAACAAGTTGATCTATGTTGAAGTCATATACCAGTTTTACAGGAGCGGAGAAATCTTGTAATAACGATGGAGTAGGCGCATTTTCAAGCCCATCAAACACAAAGGTTTGAATACTTTTCGTTATATCAAGCACTTTATTAACAATGGATTGCCCTGTAATGCCGAGTAACTCAATGCTAAATGGAATGTGTAATACTTGGCCTTTAACACCCTTTGATACTACCTGCTGAGCGATAGTGAGATGATACTCACCCTTGTCTGCATCAAATCGGTCACTGACTGTCACGACGGGGGTTCCAGCTTGGCTATACCAACGGCGGAATAAGGTTAAATCCTTACCGCTCGCATCTTGCATTGCGTTGACAAAATCATCACAAGTGACAGCTTGACCATCATGACGTTCAAAATAGCACTTCATACCAGCTTGGAAACCATCTTCACCTAAAATGGTGTGCATCATACGGATCACTTCCGCACCCTTGTTGTAGACAGTTACTGTATAAAAGTTGTTCATTTCAATCACGCTTTCAGGGCGAATTGGATGAGACATTGGTCCTGCATCTTCAGCAAACTGTTGGTTTTTCATCACACGAATAGCATGAATGCGATTTACCGCGCGAGACCCTACATCTGAGCTAAATTCTTGATCGCGAAAAACGGTTAAGCCTTCTTTTAAACTTAACTGAAACCAATCTCGACATGTTACTCGGTTACCCGTCCAGTTATGAAAGTACTCATGACCGACTACTGATTCAATACCGTGATAATCATCATCTGTGGCACTGGCTTTATCTGCAAGAACGTATTTGGTATTAAACACATTCAAGCCTTTATTTTCCATCGCGCCCATATTAAAAAAGTCGACAGCAACTATCATGTAAACATCAAGATCATATTCAAGACCGAAGCGCGTTTCATCCCACTTCATCGCCTTTTTCAATGATGCCATCGCATGTTCAGCTTTGTGTAAGTTACCTTTATCAACAAAAACCTGCAGTTTAACTTCTCGGTCTGACATGGTGGTAAATGTATCGCTAAGTAAATCAAAATCACCCGCGACGAGTGCAAACAAATAGCTCGGCTTTGGAAACGGATCATGCCATTTTACAAAATGACGACCAGAACGAGGCATCTCGCCTTTATCAACCAAATTACCGTTACTTAACAAGAAAGGAAAAGCTTGCTTCTCTGCTTCAATCCGCACGGTATAAACAGCCAGAACATCAGGTCTATCAAGGAAATAAGTGATGCCGCGAAATCCTTCAGCTTCACACTGAGTGCAATAAGCACCATCAGACATGTAAAGACCTTCAAGACTAGAGTTAGCTTCAGGGTCAAGCAGGGTCACTATTTCTAATTCAAAACCATTTTGGTCTGTATTAATGAGCAATTGATTATCATGTTGACGATAGTTAGCCGCCACACCATTAAGCTTAACTGAACTAAGCGAAAGTTGTTCACCATCAAGAACCAGCTCATGCTGATGTTCACCATTACGACGCACTGTACTGACAGCTGTCACTTTAGTATTTTTACCATCAAGAATAACGTTTAAATCAACATGGGTAATGGTAAATGCTGGTTTGGTATAATCTTTAAGATGTTTTTCTTGCGCTTGGTTCATACAGGATCCTTTGAGCGGTACTAATACCAATGTAAATAAAGTAATAAGCTTTAACTAATCGGTATTATTTTTAAGTATTGTGATTAAGAAAAAACGCGCCTTAAGCGCGTTTTTTAACAGAACAACTCATTACTTAGACGTTGTTTTAGCCAATTTTTCTGCATCAGCCATATCTAAAGTGATATCGGCGGTTTCATCCAAAAATGCATCAGGTAGCTTACTGTCATCGGTATCTTCAATATCATCTAAAGATTTCACGACAGCTAAACCTTCATGAACACGACGAGCATTCGTTCGGTCTAGAGCACGCTTATCATCGTCTTCACGAGAAGCAATGCGCTCACTCTCAACAAGAGAGATAGTTTTGTCTTTATGATGTTTTTTAAATTCTTTAATATCTTGGTAAATATAACTAAATTCAACATCTTTACTGATGCGTTGTTTATGTTTTACATCCAAGTTTTCAATTAATGCAGGAGTAATATTCCCCAATGTAGTGTACTGAGCTACAGGTACCTTATCCCATGGAAGAGCATTTTTCTCTTCTGACTCACCGTATTCGCCAGGCTCTAACGCACTAGGTAAACGAATATCAGGTGTAACACCTTTTAGTTGAGTACTACCGCCGTTGATACGATAAAACTTAGCAATGGTGTATTGCACATGTCCGATTGGCTTTTCGTACATATCATAGATGCGACCTAAACTTTTATGCTGCTGAACAGTCCCTTTACCGTAGGTTGACTCACCAACGATAAGTGCACGATCATAATCTTGTAAAGCCGCAGCAAAAATCTCTGATGCTGATGCGCTATAACGATCAACCATCACAGTTAATGGGCCACTATAAGCACTAACGCCATCATTATCGCGATTTTGATTGATACCACCATTTGCATCACGAATTTGAACCACTGGGCCCATATCAATAAACAAACCAGTCAACAATGTAGCTTCAGTTAATGCCCCGCCACCGTTTCCGCGAAGATCAATAATAATGCCTTCAACCTTGTCTTTTTCGAGTTTAGTGATTTCTTTAGCCACATCTTGCGACAAATTCATATAAAACCCAGGTATCTGAATCACCCCGACTTTACGATTGGCATATTGGCCTTCTGTAGGTTCGATAACTTTTGATGTTGCTGCACGGTCTTCTAAACGGATTTTATCTCGAGTAATCACTAATTCAAAAGGTTTGGCATTCGCCCCACCTTTTTTAGGCAAAATCTGCAAAACAACTTCACTGCCTTTTGGCCCTTTGATCAAATCAACAACATCATCTAAACGCCAACCAATCACATCAACTATGTCACCATCTTTTTGACCTACGCCGACAATTCTATCTTCAGGCGATAGTTTTTCACTGTTGGCAGCAGGCCCTCCAGCCACTAAACTTTTGATAACAGTGTAGTCATCATCCATCTGCAACACGGCGCCAATACCTTCAAGACTTAGGTTCATTTCCATTTGGAAACGTTCGGCATTGCGAGGAGATAAATAGCTTGTATGAGGTTCAACACTGCGAGCAAACGCATTCATCACAGTTTGAAATACATCTTCACTTTGAGTTTGGCTTAAGCGCTTAATAGCATTGTTATAACGCTTCTCGAGCACTTCAACAATTTCAGGCCACTTTTTACCCGTTAGTTTCAAGTTTAATGCATCGTATTTAACACGTTGACGCCAAAGCTCATTAACTTCTGCTTCATCCTTTGGCCATTGCGCATCTTTACGATCAAACTCATAAACATCGCCTGCTTTAGTAAAATCAAACTCTTTATCAAGCAAAGACAAGGCATAGGCAAAACGTTCATAACGACGCTTTTGCACCAAATCGTACATAGCAAATGCAGGGCTAATATCGCCTGTTTCAACCATGTCATCAAACTGTTTTTGGTACTGATCGAAGTTTGCAATGTCTGCCATAGTCAGCACATTACGACGATAATCCAGTTGTTCAAGAAAGCGGGCATAAATCTTTTCAGAAAAGGCATCATCAAGGTTAAAACGATGATAATGCGAGCGAGTAAACAAAGTTGTTACTCGCTTGCTAGCCACTTTATGCTGTGGCTCTTGTGCTAGTTTAGGTAACTCGCTGATTTGAATCGTTGGTGAAATTGCCCATGCCGAAAAGCCGACAAATAAACTGGCAATTGACGCGGCCAAAGTAAGTTTTCGCATCAACAAGTACTCCTTAAATTTCTATAACAATATGTGCTCTGCACGTACTTTGATGGATAGGCCAGTGTCTAGCTGAACATGCACATCTTCTTTATTAATATCAGTCACGACTCCAGGTACAGGTGTGGCGCCTAACTTAACATTAACACGTTGTTTGGGTTTCAAATCTTCAAGTTTAGCAGGTACAAGTTTAATGACCGGAGCCGCTAAAGTTGCTGGACGTTCTTTTTTAACAGCAGGAGCACGTTTCGGTGCAACTTTCTTAGCAGGCTTTTTAGGAGCCAAAGCTTGACGTTTGGCTTTAGCTTTATCTTGGCTTTCTTTAAGCGTCAAAATAGCATGGTCGATGTGCTCTTGTTCTAATTCAGCACATTCATTACCGTCAAGATCAATACGTTTAGCACCCGCTTTAACGCCTTTCAAATAACGCCAGCTGCTTGTGTAACGACGAAGCGCTACACGCAATTGTGTTTTACTGACTTTAGAATCATCAGCTAACCGTTCAGCCAAATCTTGAAACAAACCAATTTTTAATGGCTTAGTTTCACCTTCTGCAATAAAGCATAAAGGAAAGGTTTCATATAAATACGCTAATATTGCGTTGGTGTCGGTCAACTTGTCTGTTGATTCCATTTTTACTTCCACGTTAATAAAGGGACTGATTATGCGGCTTAAAATTTGCCATGCAGTCGTTCATCTTTCGTTAAACCTTAACCTTTAAGGCTCAACGTACAAAATATCACTATCCGCCAGTTAGCTAAAGTCATTGAAACAAACCTTAACAATTTAACCAAACTTACTCTCAGCTTAATCATCGCTCATCAGTAAATCCAGCACAAATGCGTATAGCGGCATATTATAAAGCCCACGGCAGCGAATGCGACCATGATTTAATCTAATTTGTTCGCTATTTAACCAAATAGGCAAGTTTCTAGACTTTTTATCATGTTTTCTAGGCCGATTTGATCATCTTGATCAAAACGATTCAATAATGGACTGTCAATATCTAACACTGCCACAACCTTATTGCCCTGTCTAACAGGAATTACAATTTCAGAATTACTCGCCGAATCGCATGCTATATGACCATCAAATTCATGAACGTCAGCAATTCGCTGGGTTTTATTTTCTGCAGCAGCAGTCCCACAAACACCTTTACCCATATTGATACGGGTACAAGCGACTTTACCTTGGAATGGACCAAGGACTAATTGCTCACCGCGCTTGATATAAAAACCAGCCCAGTTAAGGTCTTCCAGGTTGTCATTCAACAACGCTGAAAAATTAGCCATTGCCGCAATTAAATCATCTTCGCCTTCTAATAAAGCTTGT
The DNA here is from genome assembly GCF_005234075.1 of Shewanella sp. MEBiC00475. NCBI lineage: Bacteria > Pseudomonadati > Pseudomonadota > Gammaproteobacteria > Alteromonadales > Shewanellaceae > Shewanella > Shewanella sp. MEBiC00475. The sequence continues at coordinate 4,271,302 of NZ_CP039928.1, read as the reverse complement.
GCTTGACGATTTAACGTTTGGTAAAATTCGGTTTTCATTTCCATTCCTTAAACTGAACACTCACAAAAAGAGTGAGCTATTAACGTGCCTATTCGGCTGATGTATTTTTAGCGGTCACTTTCTTGCTTTTTGCCGCAGGAGTGTTTTTAACCTGTACGATACCTTTTAGCAAGTTAGAAAGCTCATCTTTATGGTTTGCTAGGTAAAATGCCAACTGTTCGCATTTATTTTCATCAAGTCCGAGGTCTGCCTTAGCGATAAAAGGCACTAGATTATCGGAAATATCAAGCATCTTATCGTAGGCATCTGCCTCTTTCTTCGATATAAATGTCATCTTTTCCACCCCTTCTCTGACCACGACAAACTGGGTTATCACTGCCATGATGTAATCCTCACTGTTTTTATATACAGTGTATAGAATCTCACATAGTTAACTTATGATGCAAGTGTTCTGGTTATTCTGATATTATCAAGTGAAGAAAATTGAGATTATTTAGGGCCTGTTGATCTTTCAAGGTTGTTTTTGCAACGAATTGTTGTTCACTTATACAAGGCAGAGGCTTTGTAGTGTAGTTATCCTACATTAGAAGCCGATAACGCAGTAGAAATGAACAACAAACGCTGCCCGAAGGCTTCGGCTAAAAACGTTTTACTCTTTGTTGAGCGAACTTTACTTAGATTGCTAAGCAGCAATCCACTCGCCTCGATTAAAACGTTTTTATCTCGAACAAAATTTAACCAGCAAAGATCAACAGGCCCTTACTATTGATACATTTATTTACCAATATAAGGCAAAGCAGAGAGGCTTAACTCTTCGCTCCCCCAATAATGCGTTTCAATATGGATTAGATTAATTCTACATGCATGAACTAGATGACCATGATTCAATAATTTTATGCCAATCATGTGATTTGGTAGTGAGGAGACGAGCTTTGCCCTCAAGTGCTAGAGCGTTGTGCCCACGCTGCCACACTGCATTATATGACGCTCCTTATTGCTCAATTAATGGCATGTTGGCATTGTGTATCGCGGCGCTGATTATTTTTATACCCGCTAATTTATTACCTGTACTTGAAATTCATTTTCTTGGTAGCGTGCGAACGACAACCGTATTGCAGGCTGCTATTACAGTGTGGTTAGAAGGATATTGGGTTGTAGGCTTAGCGGTAATGGTCGCGGCGGTTATCGCACCTGGACTCTTAATATTATCGATTTTAACCCAAGTGGTCATTGTAAAATTAAAGCTTCATAGTTCATTTTGGCAAAGAACTTACAGTACACTTTTAAAAAATCATGGTTTAATATCACAAATGACCATGTTAGAAATTTATGTCATCAGCTTTTTAGTATCTGCATTTCAACTTTCTGATTTTTCGGATGTTTATTTCGGAATGGGCACCTTGTGTTTTACCATGTTGTTTATCATAATTTTATTCTTACAACGTGAATATAACCTAGAACACATGTGGAGCTATGTTGATGCCTAATCATCCAACCACCATTGCAGGTGAAATCACAAAATGCAGTGCAGAGACCGTTGAGAATACGAACGACGATGCGACAAAGAAGACCCCATCGAATTTTCAAGGAAAACAAATGGGCTTATGTCTATGTCCTGTGTGTCGTAAACTTAATCTGCTTAGTAATGGTCATTGTAGACGTTGTTTTAGCCAATTAAGCAGCCGTAATTATGCCAGTATCCAGCAAAGCTGGGCTTTATTGATCACGGCAACCATTTTACTTGTGGTCGCCAATATTTATCCAATCACGTTATTAACCAACCGTGGTGTGGTCACCAACGACACTATTTTTAGTGGTATTAGCCATTTAGTTAAAACCGGCATGTTCCCGATTGCCATTATTGTTTTCACAGCGAGTATTTTAGTACCTTGGCTAAAAATTATTGGCTTAGCTACTTATTTGTCTGCTATCAGTTTTAACCTACCAATATCAAAAAGAAAGTTAATGGTTGGTTTTCACATCATTGAATGGATTGGCCGTTGGTCAATGCTCGACTTATTCGTGATTTCATTAACGGTTGCCTTAGTGAATATGGGGCAACTTTTAGACGCCAAACCTGCACCCGCCGCAACAGCATTTGCATTAGTTATATTACTAACGCAACTCGCGGCAAAAGTGTTAGATACTCGTTTACTCTGGGACCGCTTGGAACAAACAAATGACAGAAATTGAATCGCCGAAAATTGTGAAGAAAAAATTATTCTCGCCAATATGGTTATTACCTGTTGTCGCCTTGATATTAGGCGCTTGGTTAGGTGTAAAAAGCATTAAAGAGTCGGGCATTGAAATTTTGATCCACTTTCCCAGTGCCGCTGGAATTGATATCGGTAAAACCTTGGTAAAATACCAAGGTTTGTCGGTAGGTAAAGTAACCGATATAGGCATTGATGATGATCTTAAAGGCGTTAACGTAAAAGTAGTCATGGATTACCGCGCTGACCCATTTTTGAATAAAAATACCCTTTTTTGGTTAGTTAAACCTAAAGCCAGTATCACCGGTGTTGAAGGATTAGATACCTTATTTTCGGGAAATTACATTGCAATCCAACCTGGAGATGGACGTTCTGCAACTATTTTTGAAGCACAACGTGAAGCCCCAGCGATTCTTCCCGGCAGTGAAGGAATAATGATTGAACTGAAATCCCCCAAACTAGGATCGATTGATGTCGGCTCGCCAGTATTTTTCCGTCAAGCTCCTGTAGGAAGTGTTGTTAGCTATCGTCTAGATGGAAATAAACAAATTATTATCAGCGCATTTGTTCAAGAGCAATATGCTCATTTAGTCAATAAAGACTCCCACTTTTGGAACGTGTCAGGCTTAAAAATAGATGCTTCTTTATCTGGGGTAAAAGTCAGTACTGAAAGTATCGCGTCTATTCTTGCCGGCGGCATCAGCTTTGATACCGGAAGCAACACTTTAAAAGCCGAAAATGGTGATGTTTACACCCTCTATGATGATGAAGTCACCGCTATTGGTGGGGTTAATTTTAGGTTAACCGCTGCTGACAGTGAAGATGTTAATGAAGGTACAGCCATCATTTACCGTGGTGTCATTATAGGTGAAATTGAAAAAGTAACGTTAACCGAGACTGGTGTCGAATTTCTCGCTCGAGTAGAACATCAGTACCAAGCCTTAATCACCAATGACAGCCAATTTTGGCTAAGCGGCGCTGAATTATCGTTAAAAGGTGTCAAGCACCTTGGGCGTTTGGTGACTGGGAGTGTCATTAATGTATTACCCGGGACTCAGGACTCTGCGGAGGCGGAGACGATGCAGTTTAATTTAGCATCACAAGCTCCCGATTTGCTCACGCAAGATAAACTTAGCCTGACAGTGATTGCCAATACCCATACAGGTATCAGCAATGGCGCACAAGTGCGATATAAGCAGCTACCTATAGGAAGTATTACCAGCATCAATTTAAGCCAAGATTTTTCTGCGGTCGAATATCATATTGAAATTCTTCCCGAATTTAAAAATCTACTCACAAAAGGCAGTTTCTTTATTCCAGAAAGTGCCTTAGCCATTAATGCTTCATTAGATGGAATAAGCGTTAACACTCGTGACGTGACCACTATGCTTGAAGGGGCAATTAGCTTAATTCCTGGTAACAACAAAACATTGATTCCAGCCAACAGCAAATTAACACTGCATGAATCAATTGAATCAGCCCAGACACTTTATGCCCAACAACAAATGACGCACTTTTCACTAACCAGTATTGATGGTGCTGACCTAGCTGAAGGTTCACCTATTTATTACAAGAAAATGCAAATTGGCGCGGTGAATAAAGTTAATTGGTTTGCTAAAACGGATAAATTTAGTATTGATATTAATATCGATAATAAATTTGCTCCCTTAGTAAATCCTAAGACTGTGTTTTGGCGAAATGATGCTGTTGCTATCAATGCCAGTCTTGCCGGAGTCGACATTAATGTAGCGCCTCTCAAAGGCGCAATAAAAGGTAGTATTACCCTTGGACATATAGACGACATAGTTGATGAGCACAGCGATCAAACTAATCTTCGTTTGTATGACACCAAACAACTGGCGCTGATGCAGGCTAAAGTCATCAATCTCACCCTTCCTGTTAGCACAAAAGTAGCCGATAAAGCCGCTATTCGCTATCAAGGTCATAAAATTGGTGAAGTCTCACATGTGAAGCTAAATCAAGATTTAAATACTCTTAATGCACAAGCATATATCTTTGGTCAATATGCCAACCATTTTAGTACTAGTGACAGTGAATACTTCATTGTCGATGCACAAATTTCTTTAGCGGGCATTAATGCCCCCGAAACGCTGTTAACGGGTCCATACATTGGTGTTATCCCAGGCAATAGCAAAGAAATTGTTGATAACTTTGATGCTCAACCACACTCAAATTTTGAGGCTACAGTGCCTAAAGATGCATTAGCATTCCAACTAGTTGATGATCAACTAGGTTCAATTAAGGTCGGTACACCACTGTTTTTCCGCGGAATTAAAGTCGGACAAATAGATGGATATCAATTGGATGACTCAGGTACCGAAATTAGCTTATTTGCCCATGTTAATGCTGAATATAGTCACTTAGTTAACCAAACAAGTCAGTTTTGGGATGCTTCGGGTATAAAATTAGACGTCGGTTTATTTTCGGGCGCACAATTAGAAACCGGATCATTAGAAACGATACTCGCCGGTGGTATCGCGTTTGCGACCCAAGAAACAACATCAGACAGTAACCGTATCAATACCACCGAACGTTTCCCATTGCATGAGAATATGCAAGATGAATGGGCACAGTGGCAGCCAACACAAACTAAATAACCTCAATTGTGGTTATTTGGTTCTGTAAAAACATAAGGCCGATATCATTATCGGCCTTTTACTTAATATGAATTTGCAAATATAAAACACTCATGCACTTTAACCGTTAATCACCGATATACTTACAGGTCGCAATTAATATCACTTAAATTAATCCCTTTTATTTTACCTTGTTCATTTTTATTTATAACTACTAGTTCGTTATCCTTTACTTCAAAGCTATATTCATACATCCAATCCATTTTAGTAATGATCTTCAGTTCATATCGATCAAACGGTAACCGACATTTCAAGTAAAAATAGTGGTAAGCCTTCCCCATTGCACCAGGATCGGCTGTATACACATAAATGGTACGGTCATCAAATGTCTTTTCTTTATGCATATAATTAAGGTCTGATGATGAAGCCCCTTCAAGCCATATGCCTAAGTAGAGAAAGGGGACTTGAAGTAATATAAGCAAATAGCCAGAATATATAAAACAGTTACTGCTCAATACACTGCCAATTTTTTGCCTTATTTTGCCACTTTTTTTATATAGAAGTAATCCACCTAGACATACAAAAATGAGTTTGATAACTCTAAAATGGTCACTTAACTGATCCATCAATATTGGAGATTGCCAATTTAAACTCGAAAAAATCCCACTTAACCAACTATCGATAAATGGCAAATACACTAATGCAATAACCATTAAAATATATATGGGCGTTATACGATTTTTGTTATCCAACAGATTGCATCCTTTTAATCATGGTATTAATCAAACAGACTCGGCGAATGAATTGATAATTACAAACAAGCAAACCACAAAAATAACTGCGACACTCACAATGAAGGTATATAGGGCAAATTTAACTAACCATAAAACCAATAACACACACCTATAGCGGCTGTAATGCCGGCAAAATCTGCCGCTAAACCACAACCTAATGCATGACGACCATTGCGGATCCCTACCGAACCAAAGTAAACGGCTAATACATAGAATGTTGTTTCAGTACTACCTTGTAATATAGCAGCAAGTCGGCCGGCAAAAGAATCTACACCGTTATGGTCCATGGTTTCTAACATCATAGCTCGAGCACCGGAGCCGCTAAAGGGTTTCATAAATGCCGTTGGCATAGCGTCAATAAAGCGTGTATCGAAACCAAGAGCACTAACCCCTGAAGCTAAAAGCTGCAAAGCATAATCTAATGCGCCAGATGCCCTTAAAAAACCAATTGCTAATAACATGGCAAGTAAATATGGTATCAATGTAATAGCTTGGCCAAAACCTTGTTTCGCCCCTTCGACAAACTCATCATATACAGCGACTTTGCGATAACCCGCTACCAAAATAAAGCTTAAAATCAGTATCAATAAAATTCCGTTACCCAAAACCATTGATACTTGCCCTATCGCCTGTGCCGATAGCGTCAATAAGTAAGCGACCCCAGCCATAAGCGTACCAATAATCAATGCAGCGTAAGCTAGAATAACACTGTTAAATAATGAGATCCTCTGTACTAAAGCAACCACCAACAGACCGACAATAGTCGATGCACTGGTCGCAAGTAAAATAGGTAAAAAGACATCTGCAGGGTTTGCTGCACCTTGTTGTGCGCGGTATAAAAACACGGTGACGGGAACTAAAGTGACAGACGATGTATTCATTACTAAAAATAGAATTTGTGCATTTGTAGCGACCGATTTAACAGGATTAAGACTCTGCAGGTCATGCATTGCCTTTAAACCCAAAGGAGTCGCAGCATTGTCTAATCCAAGAATATTGGCCGTTAGGTTCATACTAATGCTGCCATAGGCAACATGCCCCCGTGGAACATCGGGCATCAATTTAGACAATAATGGCTCAAAAGCACGGGCAAACAATCCCACTACCCCCGCTTTTTCACCCACTTGCATTAGGCCCATCCATAATGCCAAAACACCGATGAGTCCCAGTGATATATCGGCGGCTAATTTTGCACTGGCAAACAATGCAGTAACAGATCCGCTAAGCACATCTGCATTACCACCTATTAATTGGATGATAATAGAAATTGCAGCCACAATAAAAAATAACAGCCATACTCTGTTTAACACGCACCGCTCCATGACACTGTCTCAATATTCCCGTTAATATACAGTAATCATTGACGTTCGGGTGCAACAATTCCGTGTTATGATCATGCTAATTCAGCTAAAAATTAAATGATTCTCTTTATTATGATCCCATTAAATCCAAACTTTATTAGTCATATTCAAAACGAACTCCCTTCACATCTGTCATTGACCGATTTTATTGATTATTGCAATCAACCACTGCGAAAGTCGATTAGGGTCAATACGTTAAAAGTTTCCACAGCAAAATTTGTCGATATCATGACACAAGCTGGTTGGCAATTATCGGTGATCCCATGGTGTGATGATGGTTTCTGGATTGAAGGTAATGAGGATATTCAATTAGGTAATGCGATTGAACATATACAAGGATTATTTTATATCCAAGAGGCGAGCTCTATGTTGCCGCCAACAGCATTGTTTGCTGATAGCACCATACCAGAAACCGTTCTAGATGTTGCTTCAGCACCAGGTTCTAAAACCACTCAAATAGCGGCATTAATGAATAATAGTGGTTTGCTAGTAGCAAATGAGTATTCTGCCAGCCGGGTTAAGGTGTTGCACGCCAACGTGTCCAGAATGGGCGCTAGCCATACAGCACTAACCCATTTTGATGGCCGTGTATTTGGTGAATATTTGTTTGAGTCTTTTGACGCGATTTTGTTAGATGCCCCTTGTGGCGGCGAAGGTACTGTGCGCAAAGATCCATTGGCTTTAAAACACTGGGACATTGAAGATGTCACTGCCATTGCTGAAACTCAAAAAGACCTCATCGAATCAGCATTTTTAGCATTAAAACCCGGTGGTACATTAGTGTATTCAACATGCACACTCAGTCAGCTTGAAAATCAGCATATCTGTAAACATTTACAACAAGTTTATCCTGATGCAGTCGAGTTTGTGTCCCTCGCCAACTTATTTAATGCTGCAGATAAAGCCTGTACCGAAGAAGGGTTTTTACACGTATGGCCACAGATTTATGACAGCGAAGGCTTTTTTGTTGCCAAGATCCGCAAAACAGCTTCAGTAGAACGTAATAAAAAACAACCAAAACTGCAAAAGAACTTTCCTTTCGCCGTTGCAGGTGAAAAACAGCAAAACGAACTACGACAATATTTTAAAGATACTTTTTCAATCGAACTACCACATGACGATGTCATTATGTTACGAGACGATGAATATTGGTTATTCCCGGCGCAATTTATGACTTTTATTGGCAAAATGCGTTTTCAACGCATTGGAATCAAACTGGCCGATGCCATGAAAAAAGGCTATAAAGCCAAGCATGAAGCTATTATTGCATTGTCGACAGCAAGTGGTGCGCCTAGAACCATTGAATTAAAGGCTGCACAAGCTCAAGACTTTTTAATGGGTCGAGACATTGCAACACAGTCTTTTGAAGAACCTGCACAGCAATATTTAGCGGAACTGGCACAAGGGGAAATGTTAGTCAGCTATCACGAAGTGGTATTAGGTGTAGCTAAACACTTAGGTCATCGGTTGAAAAATAATTTACCGCGGGATCTCGTTCGTGACAAAGTAAACTTAAGTTTATGAAAACAGTAATATTTATGATTATATAAAATAAGTTAAGAAGTAAAAGTGAGATATTGATCAAATTTTTGTTATTTTTTATGCAAACAAAATATGTCTGACTATAATTCAGTTAACAGTTTACTCTACAGCTCATTCAGTTTTGGCATCTTAATTCAGATTAAAATGCCGCAACAGTAGCGCAAGGCTCTTAACTGAGCCCTTTCCCTAGGCCCAAAACAATTGGATAGTTTTGGGTCTTTTTTTATCTATTTTTTAAGTTTGACTCAATAAACATAATAGAATCAGGAGAGAAGGTTAAGTGACTAACGGCCAACTAATTTAGCCGCATCGTTAAATAAATTAAAGAAATTATCGGTGGTGTACTGAGCTAATTCTTCATATTTTTCACCACGTAATTCGGCGACAAACTCAGCTACATCACGAACATATGCAGGTTGATTTTCTTGACCGCGGTGCGGTACTGGCGCTAAATAAGGTGAATCTGTTTCTACTAATAACCTATCTTTAGGTACTTGACGGATCACACTACGCAGCTCACCAGCATTCTTGAAAGTAACGATACCAGAAACCGATATGTAAAAACCTAAGTCGATAGCCGCTTTAGCCATTTCCCAGTTTTCAGTAAAACAATGTAATACACCGCCCACTTTGTCTGCGTTACCAGCTTTAAGCATATTAATGGTGTCTTCTCGGGCATCACGAGTGTGAACAATTAATGGCTTATTTACCTCTACAGCTAACGCAATTTGTTGTTCAAAACACTGCTGTTGTAATATTTTAGTGTCATTTGAATAAAAGTAGTCTAAGCCTGTCTCGCCGATAGCAACCACACGCGGATCTTCAGCAAAACGTTTAATGTCTTCAATGTTTAAGCCTTCTTGCACATCAAGAGGATGCACTCCAGAAGATAAAAACACATTATTAAATGCTGCCATTTTATCGCGCATCGCTTCAAAGCCCTGTTGACGGACATTGACGCATAATAAGTAATCAACGCCTTGGGCTTTAGCATTGTTCATAATAGTCTGTAAACTGGCAGAGTCTGGGGCCGCTTTTAAGCGATCAAGGTGGCAATGTGAATCAATTAGCATGGGAATTCTTTCGCAACTACATTAACAAATAAACCGATGCGCAAGAATACCTAGCTACATGGTGCAGGTCAAATCACTAGAGGCTAGTTCACTTGATAATAATTTTTCAATATGATGTTTATGACTTTCAACATCGGTTTTAATCTTAATTCCAATACCTGCAGGTCGCCCGCCAGATGCACCTAATGGATTAATCCAAACAACAGCACCTTTAAATTCGTTGGTTTGTGTGGCATCAGGTAATCGATAAGCAATAGTAAGCTCTTCACCTAAGAAATGGCTTTCGGTAGTCGCAATAAATAAGCCTGCTGGTTTAATAAACGGCATGTAAGCACGATAAAGCTTATGTAATGTATCGTAGTTGACAACAAGATCGACCATAAATGATTATTATCTTCCCATTAAAGGTTAAAATACGTATAACAAAAATGAATTTAATAAGTTAACTGTCTGAATGCGAGTACATATTGCTGACACAATGCTTGAGTATTGACACTGGGCATTGTTTCAAGCTTGTGACACATATTCATTACACGCCCTGCCAGCTCAATTATTTTAGCTTGAAACACTGGGTTTAATGTTTGATGGTTAGCATTATTACTTTTTATCTTATTACTTTTTAACACATATTGGCGTAAGTACAAATACAAAACATTAAGTGCATCAACAATTTGTTGATCTGACACTTTCAATAAACTATTGCTTAAATGACCCGTTTTTAAACTTTGAGCCCAATCTTGGCGAAATGTCAACAGTTGTTGATAATGTTGAGAGGTTAAACTATTGGCTAATGCCAAAGGCCCACCGACGACGCTAAGACACCAGGTAACATCATGCATTTTACCCTCGCTATTAGCAGCAGGTAATAGTTTTTGTTCAGATAACCAGTCGTGAATAGCTAACTTAGTCGGCTTAACAAATTTAAGCGTTTGACAGCGACTGGTAATGGTCGCTAATAACTGTGCTGATGTATTCGTTTGTAGGATGAGTACGACATCATCGCCAGGTTCTTCAAGCGTTTTCAGTAGTGCATTAGCTGCGGCTAAATTTAATCGCTCAGCATTAATAATGATTGCGACACGCGCCCCGCCTTGTTGGGCCGTTTGAGTTAATGCTTTGCATAACTGACGAATTTGATCAACTTTAATTTGGTTACCATCGGGCTCGACAACATATAAATCAGGATGGTTACCAGCAGTCAATAACAAACAGCTTTTACATTGTCCACAAGCGCCCACTGGCGTGAGGTGTTGGCAAAGCACTGCCTGAGCGGCAACCTTCGCTAGCTTATCTCCACCCAGTGCTTTATCAATGTTAAACAAATGTGCATGGCTGCTTTTACCACGATAATATTGATCGACAAACCGCTGATGCGGATCCGCTAACCACGGTAATTGGTCAATCTGATAATCACTCATGTCGCGACATTATCCTCTTGATGCCCATCACTGCTCACCCATAAGAGCTGGTAATAGACGCTGCAACTGAAGCCGAATATCATCATGAACTTGTTCCATTGATTGGCTGGCATCAATAACGATAATACTGTCATCTTCATGGGCTAACTTTAAGTAGGTTTTTCTAGCTCGTTCAAAAAAATCAATGGCTTGTTGTTCAATTCTATCAAGCTTGCCACGACTCGCTGCCCGGCTTAATCCTAGTGTAGGATCAATATCCAAATACAAGGTGAGATCAGGCTTAAACCCATGCAGGCATGCATCGTTTACCGCTTTCACTAATGGCATTAAACCACGACCACCACCTTGATAAGCTAAAGATGACAGATTATGCCTATCACCGAGAACCCATTTACCTGAAGACAAAGCAGGTTTGATAACATTGGCAATTAACTGTGATCGGGCAGCATAAATAAGCAAGCATTCTGCTTCGTCGCATAACGGATCTGACTCATCGGCAATTTTAACTAAGTCACGTATTTTTTCTGCTAATGGAGTGCCACCTGGTTCACGTGTACACACAGGTGACTGGCCAATGTATTGGTTAATAATATCGTTAACTAGGTCAATCGCACTCGATTTACCAGCACCTTCTAATCCTTCAATGACAATAAACTTGCCTTTTTGTTGACTCATTTTCTTTTTCTCTGGAATTCGTTTACAGCATTATTATGAGCCTTCAATGTGGATGAGAACACATGACTACCATCATTACGAGACACAAAATATAAGTAATTTACTTTAGCTGGATTGGCTGCCGCAAATAATGATGCCCGACTAGGTGCAGCAATTGGCGTTGGCGGTAAACCATCAATCTTATAAGTATTAAATGCCGTTGCTTCACGTAGGTCATTACGAGTAATATTGCCTTTATAACGATCACCCATACCGTAAATTACTGTCGGGTCTGTTTGTAGGCGCATGCCCTTTTTCAATCGATTATTAAAGACTGCCGACACCCAATCACGCTCTTCAGGTTTACCGGTTTCTTTTTCAATAATCGAGGCAATAATTAGCAATTCATATGGCGATGATAATGCTAAGTCAGGGTCTCTTCCTTCCCATGCTTGTGCTAAGCTCTCCTGCATCATGTTGTAACTGCGATTCAAAATTGTCTGTAAACTATCGTCTGCATGAAAATGAAAAGTTTCAGGATAAAATTTACCTTCAGGCAAACCAGAAGTATCACCATTATTTAATAACACTTGGTTAAAATCATCAGTATGTTGTACTAGATACTCAGTGCTAGCTAATGTTTTCTGCCACTCCGCAATCGTTTTACCCTCAATTAGCGTGACACTGAAAACTATTTGCTGGCCTAAATATAAGCGAGTTAATAATGTCTCTAAAGTATCACCGGGGATCACTTGATATAAGCCTGTCTTTATATTGGCAAGTTTAGGTTCAAGTTTTACGAGATATTTTATTTTCCAACTATCATGAATCAATGATTGTTGCTCAAGTTGTTGCGCAAGCTTTATTACCGTAGTGCCAGGTTCAACCGTCAAAGTTTGGATTTCAGTTAACTGTAATGGTTGTTTTTGGTAACTAATTAAACCTGATACAAGCCAATACCCACTGAGGCACACAACGGCAAATAAAGGAATAATGCTGGCTAATAGAAATGTTTTTATTATTTTAATCATGATGATAAATTTACACTCAGAACGTGCCTGAATCGCGATGTTTGCGTCCAACGGCTAAATTGAAAATCGTCTATGGCGACTACATCGATAATGCCAAATAAACTGTTCGTTATAAATATATGGTCAGCTGTTTGAATATCTCCAAGTGTGAGTTGCGTTGCCATAACCGCTATATCATGACCAAGCAAACTATCAATCATTACTTCACGCATCACACCACTCACGCCTGCATGAGTAATAGCCGGGGTAAATACCTGATCATTTTTGACGATAAAGAGGTTGGCAATAGATGACTCTATCACATTACCATCACAGTCAAATACTAACCAATCTTGATGGTGACTAGATAGCGGTTGAGACTTTATAAGCACCTGTTCCAATCGGTTAAGGTGTTTTATTCCCGCTAGAAGAGGTTGTCTACCAAGAAATATAGGTGATGATGCTAGCGAAATACCTGTTTGCTGCCAGTCAAGGTAATGCTCAGGAATAGGATGCACTGACAAGACTTCAGTCACGTTTGCGCTAAAAGGAGCCTGATAACCGCGGCCGCCTACGCCACGCGTCAGCAAAAGCTTTATACAATGTTGTGGATATTGTTGGGTGAGCTGGTTCAACTGCTGTAATAATTGGTCATTGGCATGCCACTCAATCCCCAAACGCTCGCAGCTTTGTTGCACACGAGCAATATGCTCGTCAAGGAATAGCACCTCTGCGAGCATATCAGCTGATGCAGTGCGCATTGTCGCAAACACACCATCACCATAAGCAACACCACGATCAAGTGGATTTATTAGTCCGTTTTCAACGTAGTTAACCCAAACCGGTGCCATTATTTGTCCTGACTAATCCGACTTGCAACAGCCTCTTGTTGATCTTTGTACTTCGAGCTTTTACGGGTGTTATAAGGACGTGCAACAGCGGAGTTTAAGCGTTCAAAATTAAGCGCACCGATTGTCATACCAGGACGAAGTGCCAATGGCAATTTACCGCTGTTAAAGAACTCAAGCACAATTTTACCTTGCCAACCGGGATCAATTCGATGCGCAGTAACATGCACCATCAACCCTAAACGAGCAAGAGATGAGCGACCATCTAACCAACCCACTATATCTGCTGGTAAGGTCACGCTTTCATAGGTTACTGCTAAGGCTAATTCACCAGGATGCAGGAAAAAAGCATCATTATCAGCAATTTCAATTTTGTCACTCATTATTCGATCAAGTGCTATTTGCATTTCTGCACTGGGACCACTTAAATCGATATAAGGTGCAGTATGGTCTTTAAATACTCGAAATTGGCTGCCTAAACGCACATCCACACTCACACCCGAAATGGCTTCAATACCAGGACGAGGATCGATGATAATGGTGCCATTATCTAAACATTGCTCAATTTCAATATCGGTTAAACGCATGCTGCACTCTCTCCAAGATAAAGTTATTTAGCCAATAAATGCTGAATTCTAGCTTTTAAAATATCAGTCGCGATGCGATTTTTCCCGCCCTTAGGAACGATAATATCTGCATATTGTTTTGATGGCTCAATAAATTGTAAGAACATAGGCCGTACCGTTCTTTTATACTGCGAAATCACAGACTCCATCGTTCTGCCACGTTCAGCAACATCACGGGTCAATCTGCGTAAAAAACAAATATCCAACGGTGTATCCATAAACACACTCGCATCCATTAACTCACGCAATTTAGGATTTGTTAATAATAGAATACCTTCTAGGATTATCACTTTTTTCGGTTGCATAGAAAGCGTCTCGCTGGTGCGAGTATGCTCTGTATAGCTATAACAAGGGATGTCAACAGATTCCCCCCTTTTTAGCTGAGTTAAATGAACAGCTAACAACTGATGGTCTAACGCTTTTGGGTGGTCGTAATTGGCTTTTACACGTTCGTCCATACTTAAATGGTTTTGATCGTGATAATAGGCATCTTCGTTAATCACACCAATTTGATTGGTACCTAAGTCTCGACATAATTCTTCAAAAATTGTCTTAGCAATTAAACTTTTACCTGAAGCCGACGCACCGGCGATCCCAATAATGACACACTGCTGAGAATTCATCTCTTAAACCTTACTCGTCGTCTGATATGCTAATTTTTACGGTCGATTGTACTTGTTGGAGTGCCAACTCAGCGCCAAGTTTACGAGCAATTTCACGATAAATACCTGAGACTTCACTTTCTGGTTCGCTCATCACGCTCGGCGTACCATTGTCCATAGACTCACGAATATTGATATGTAATGGCAGTGCGCCTAGTAGCGGCACGTTATAACGCTCGGCGATCTTACTTCCACCATGAGTACCAAATGGATGTTCTTTATGACCACATTCAGGACAAAGATGAAAACTCATGTTCTCGATAATACCCAATACAGGAATATTCACTTTATTGAACATAGTGATACCTTTTTTAGCATCGGCTAAAGCAATATCTTGTGGTGTTGTAACAATCACAGCCCCACTCACAGGTACCTTTTGTGACAAGGTTAGTTGAATATCACCGGTTCCTGGTGGCATATCGATGATCAAATAATCCAGTTCAGGCCATTGGGTTTCATTAAGTAGTTGTGCTAATGCGCCTGCGGCCATAGGGCCACGCCACACAGCAGCTTCATCGCCACTGAGCATAAAGCCAATAGATTGTGCAGAAATACCATGGACCAAGGCGGGAGTCATGTGTTTGCCATCTGGCGATTGTGGACGAAAATTAGGAATACCTAACATCAATGGAATAGACGGCCCATAAATATCAGCATCTAAAATACCCACTTCGGCACCTTCAGCTTTTAATGCTAGTGCAAGGTTTACAGCAGTCGTGGATTTACCCACCCCACCTTTACCAGAAGCAACAGCAATGACTTGCTTTACATTAGGTAGTGGAGCAATAGCAGGAAGCGCAGAATACACTCGAGGCTGGAAATCAATTTCACATTCAACTTCATCTATGGCATCAAGTACTGCAAGCTTGTTCGTTATGGCCATCACGGTATCACGGTATTGGGTCATACACGGATAAGGATAAACTAATCCTAACTGTAGACGTTTTCCTTCCATCGATAATGCTGTCACACATCCTGCACTGACCAGACCTTTTTGCAAATAAGGATCAACAAATGCCTCTAAAATATCTAACACTGGTGACAATAATTCATCATTTAATTCATAATCTGTATGCGTATTAACCAAAACGGCGTCTCCGAACAAGAAATTTATACAAGTGTATCAGAACTTAGTAAAAAAATAGCGACTAATAAGCCTTTTTAGGTCATGTTTTGATGAAAAAAGTCTGCTAATCAGTTAGTATCAGGCAATATTTTTGGTGTAATTTGATATCGAGATAAAATGACAAAATCACAGCGTAAAATACTGGTCACAAGTGCCCTTCCTTATGCCAATGGACCAATTCATCTAGGCCATATGCTTGAATATATCCAAACGGATATTTGGTCACGTTTTCAAAAATTACGTGGCAATGAGTGCTATTACATTTGTGCAGATGATGCTCACGGCACACCTATTATGCTTAAAGCACAGCAAATGGGTATTACACCAGAAGAAATGATTGCCCAAGTTCAAAAAGAACATCAGCAAGATTTCGCCGATTTCAACATCCAGTTTGATAATTTTCATAGTACACACAGTGAAGAAAACCGCACTTTAGCCTGTGATATTTATTTAAAACTTCGTGATGGTGGCTACATCAAAACCAAAACCATTTCACAATTATATGACCCAGAAAAGTTAATGTTCTTGCCAGACCGCTTTGTTAAAGGCACCTGCCCGAAATGTAAGTCTGAAGATCAATACGGTGATAACTGTGACAACTGTGGTGCAACCTACAGTACAACCGACCTGATAAACCCTAAATCAGCGGTATCAGGTGCAACACCAATAATGAAAGACACCGAACACTTCTTTTTTGACCTGCCTGCATTTGAAGGCATGCTAAAAGAGTGGATTCAATCAGGCTCCTTGCAACAAGAAATGGCCAACAAACTTACCGAATGGTTTGAACAAGGTCTAAAACAATGGGATATCTCACGCGATGCCCCTTACTTTGGCTTTGAAATCCCCGACGCACCTGGTAAATTTTTCTATGTATGGTTAGATGCGCCGATTGGTTATATGGGATCATTTAAAAACCTATGTGACAAGCGCGATGATATAAACTTTGACGATTTTTGGAGCTTAGATTCTACCGCCGAGGTATATCACTTCATCGGTAAAGACATTGTTTATTTCCACAGTTTATTTTGGCCAGCAATGCTTGAAGGCGCCGGCATTCGCAAACCGACCAGTGTTTATGCCCATGGCTATGTCACCGTAAACGGTGCAAAAATGTCTAAATCAAAAGGGACGTTTATTAAAGCGCGCACCTATTTAGATAATTTAGATCCTGAATATCTACGTTATTATTACGCTGCTAAATTAAACAGCCGTATTGATGATTTAGATTTAAACTTAGAAGATTTCGCCCAACGAGTTAACTCAGACTTAGTCGGCAAATTGGTAAACCTTGCATCGCGGACAGCAGGCTTTATCAGTAAACGTTTTGACGGTAAATTAGCTAAGGTTACAGACAGTAGCTTGACCGAAATATTCTTAGCCAAAAGCGAAGTGATTGCCGAATTATATGAAACTCGCGAATACGGCAAAGCGATGCGTGAAATTATGGCATTAGCTGATATTGCTAACGCTTATGTTGCTGACGCTGCACCTTGGCAATTAGTCAAACAAGATGACAAACAAGATGAAGCACATCAGGTGTGCAGTAATGCATTAAACTTGTTCAGAATTTTGGTGACATACCTTAAGCCAGTATTACCTAAACTTGCCGAAAATGTTGAAGGTTTTTTACAGTTAACCTTAACGTGGGACAATTTAGATCAAGATCTGGCTGGTCATGAAATAGCGACATTTAAAGCATTAATGCAACGTATCGAACCTAAGAGTATTGAAGCTATCATCGATGCATCTAAAGAGAACTTACAAGCAACTAATACGGATGCGTCTATCACCGGCGCACCAAAGCAAACTGTTAATCAATTAGAACAAGACCCTATTAGCCCTGAAATCAGTTTTGAAGATTTTGCTAAAATTGACTTACGTATTGCACGCATCAGCAAAGCTGAACATATCGAAAAAGCCAAAAAGTTACTTCGCCTTGAATTAGATTTAGGTGGCGAAACTAAACAGGTATTTGCAGGTATAAAATCGGCTTATGCGCCTGAAGACTTAGTAGGTAAACTCACCGTCATGGTGGCAAACCTTGCCCCACGTACAATGAAGTTTGGTGATTCTGAAGGCATGGTATTAGCTGCAGGTCCTGGCGGTAAAGACTTGTTCATACTCGAACCTCATGAAGGTGCAGAGCCTGGCATGAGAGTTAAATAGTCTAACTCTCTTTTGCCCACATAAAAAAGACTGCCTAGGCAGTCTTTTTTATTAATCTTGGTATTTAACACTTAACGGCCTTCAACTCAAATTAATAGATAAAATAAGTAATCATCATTTCAGTCTTTACACTTTATCTATTGCTTCATTATTAGCATCAGATGATTCTGGGAGCTTCAATTCGTTTTCATCAGTATCTTCATCCATCGCCTGTTTTAACCGTTCCTCATATTGCAGGAATAGTTTAATAAAATCATTACTGAAACTTTTACCGCCAGATTCACTCAGCCAATTTTCATATAAACGTTTTGAAGCTTCTTTTTCAATACGTTGGTAAGTCGCTTTTCGTCTTGCCACTGAAGCATCAGAATACCCCAATAATTGCAGCGATCCAGCCCCCACCTCTAAAGCAGAATGGTACGTTTCAAACTCAACAATATCGGCACCCGCTGCACGCAATAAATGTCCGTGTCCACGGTCAAAGGCTCTGGCCGCTATTTTAAGCTTTGGATAAGTATGAGTTAAATATTTAACCAACTCCACACTGCTTTCACGATTATCGATTGCAACCACAAACAAAGAAGCTTCGGCAACACCTGCCATTTTTAATAAATCAGGACGAGTCGCATCACCATAGTAAGCTTTAGTGTTAATACGTCGAATTGAGTCAATTTGCGAAGCTTGATGATCAAGCACTACCGTTTTGATGCCATTAGAAATCAATAATCGATTAACAATTTGGCCAAAACGACCAATACCGGCAATGATCACACTACCCACTTCTTCAATATCATCTTGGGTACGTTGATTGGTTTTATTCTGAAATCGGGGAGAAATGACCTTGTCGAATAAAATAAACAAACCAGGAGTTAAAAACATCGACAGCGCAACCACTATCGATAATGTTTGCGCCATTGCTGTTGGCAACACGTGCTGCTGCACGCTGAAATTTAATAATACAAATCCGAATTCACCAGCTTGAGCAAGACTTAGCGTAAACAACCATCGATCACTGCCTTTAATTCGAAAAATCAATGCCAACAGATAAAGTACAATGCCTTTAATTAACATTACACCTAAGGTCATTAATATAATCTCAGCGAAATTGGCAAATAACACTGTAAAATCAATACCTGCGCCAACAGTTATAAAGAACAACCCTAATAATAATCCTTTAAAAGGACCAATATTAGCTTCAAGTTCATGCTTAAATTCACTATTGGCAAGCACTACGCCTGCTAAAAAAGTACCTAGAGCGGGTGAAATCCCGACCAAACTCATTAAGGCAGCAATACCAATAACTAACATAAGCGCTGCCGCAGTAGAAATTTCTTTTACACCTGAATCAGCAACCATTTTAAATAATGGCCGACTGAGATAATGCCCTCCTAATACAACCACCCCAATGGCAAGAAGTAACACAATGGCATAAGCCCATCCAGGCATATTAGCCACCAAAGATAATGAGTCATGCTGCTCACTAGCAACAGCCATCGCCCCTTGGGCTTTTTCAACCAATTCCGGCAACGCTAATAATGGAATAAAAGCTAACATGGGAATAACGGCTATATCTTGAAACAACAACACTGAAAATGCATTTTTACCGGCACTGGTTTTATTCAATCGTTTTTCGGATAAGGTTTGCAACACAATTGCTGTGGATGATAATGAAAAAATCAATCCAATTGTCAGCGCGGTACTAAAATTGTAACCGGCATAAATTGCACACGCCAATACAGCCGAAACAGAACCTACAACTTGTAAGCCACCTAAGCCTAACAAACGGTTTCTCATTGCCCATAGCATTTTAGGTTCGAGCTCTAGACCCACTAAAAATAACATCATTACCACACCAAACTCGGCGAAGTGTTGAATGGTATTGGTTTCACTGCCGACTAGACCGATAATAGGCCCAATAACCACACCAGCAATGAGATAGCCTAATACAGAACCTAATCCCAGCTTTTTGGCTAAAGGCACAGCAATTACCGCGGCTGTCAAATAGATAAAAGCTTGTAAAAAATACTCGGTCATTTATTTATCCCAAACAATAAAAGCTCATAGTCACTTTTGACATCTATTAAATTTAGACATCTGGTACTTTAGATATCGGCTATCTCGGCTTGCCTGAACGACAAAAACACAAAACATCAGTATATTACTGGATGATTACACTGGATTAACAATATCAATAAAATGATGTTCGATATTATATTTTTCCGCTAAATGCTCACCTAAAGCTTGGATGCCAAATTGCTCCGTAGCATGATGGCCAGCAGCAAAGTAATGTAACCCTTGTTCAATTGCAGCATGGAAGGTGCGTTCTGACACTTCACCACTAATAAATGCATCAACCCCCATTTGCGCCGCATAGTCGATGTAATCTTGCGCGCCACCTGTGCACCATGCCAAAGTCGAGATCATTTTAGTATCATCGCCTATGTGCAACGGTTTACGTTTTAACACTTTGTTGAGTAATTCACTAAATTCGGCAACCGTTAATGGATGCTCTAAATGACCTTGCCATAACAAATCTTGTGGCACAGGCTCATAGACTCTTGGGCTGATAATGCCTAATTTTTGAGCCAATTGAGCATTATTCCCCACACCATGATGGGCATCTAACGGTAAATGATAGCCAAATAAACTAATGTTGTTATCCAATAATGCTTTGATTCGGCGATATTTCATCCCAGTAATAACTTCTGGTTCATTTTTCCAAAAAAAACCATGATGAACTAAAATTGCATCGGCATTAATCTTTACCGCTGCATCAATTAACGCCTGACAAGCTGTAACACCAGTAACAATAGTGCGAATGTTCGACTTACCTTCGACTTGTAAGCCATTTGGTGCATAATCTTTGAAAGCATGAACATTTAAAAAAGTATCAAGATACGTTGCCAATTCTTGACGTGAAATAATCGATGAATGTTGATGACTTGTGGACATAATAAATCCTAAAAAAGAACTAAACCTAAATGGAAGACAACATAAGGTTATTGATAATAATAATTATATTATCACTCGTTGTTGAGTGACAACAATATTAGTTTACTCAATTATTTGAGCCTTCGCGAAGTTTATCTAACTCAATATAATTATTTAAAACAACAAAATTAACACAATAAATAACGTACAAAAGCCTGCAGCATAATTAACGTCAATGATTACCAATACATCGTAAAAAAATCACAAGCTTGAGCCGTTTTGTTATGAAAAATCCCATTTTTTTGCATTGAATTGGACTTTTGCTGGATTAACACTTTAAAATTAATAGCAACCTTAATTTAACATGATCACAAATAGGTTATTAACTATGACAATATTGACTAAAGAAGAAGTCATCAGCCAGCTACAAACAGCACTTGAACAGCAGTCTGGTAAAGCTGTTTCTATTGAGCAAGCTGGGAGCTGGTACAAAATCGACGGTGGCAAGTCAGTACGCTTTAGCGAACTTGAATCGATGCATGCTGAGTTAACGGCATCGTCAGCTAAAACAGTGCCAGTGAAAACGACCAGTAAACCTGCGGTAAAGACAGCAAAAAAAGTAGCAGTTAACAAAGT
Source organism: Shewanella sp. MEBiC00475 (assembly GCF_005234075.1). NCBI lineage: Bacteria > Pseudomonadati > Pseudomonadota > Gammaproteobacteria > Alteromonadales > Shewanellaceae > Shewanella > Shewanella sp. MEBiC00475. The sequence goes on along the minus strand of NZ_CP039928.1, from coordinate 4,249,642 downwards.
TGAATCAACCTCAGGCGGATTAACACCTAAGCAGCTATGGCGTCAAAAACTCGAAAATACAACAGGTAAGCAAACGTTACCTCGAGGGTTTTAATTATCTTTAATCATAGCTAGCGGTTAGTTTAAACTGCGATATAAAACAACAGGAGCCCAGACTCCTGTTGTTTTATATCTAATATTACATCGCCAGATCAACTCTGACATAACCCGTTAAGTAAACCACCCTAACTTCATCACCCGCATTAAAACTCATACCAGGATCAACATCCTGAATCACCATGACTTCAGTTCCATCATCTTGTTTTATCATCAATTCAACTAACTTGTTTTCAAGATAATATTGTTGATTTCCGTGCTGACTACCAATGCCACCGCCAATTAATGCACCAAGCACTGTTGCAACATCTTGCCCTGAACCGCCACCAAACTGATGACCTATAACACCACCTATTAATGCGCCACCAAAGGTTTTCCAACCACTATGACTATCTTCAACAAGCTGTTTTTGGGTGACATGCTTAACTGATTCAATCTGACCATAAACGACTTTCTCAACAGGAACAGCCTGGTTGCGCTCATAAGCAGCTTGGCTTTGCCCACAAAACAGACAAAGACTCAACAATATTGCAAAAAATACCTCTAAACTTACCGTTATCATTTTAAACATGGCTTTTTTCCGCTAAATTAACCACAAGATATAATAAATAATATACCCAATTTGAACTCACTGTCTTATTTAAATCAATCCATCGGCTTTCCTTCTCCAGAAGAAGCCCTCACTAGTCCTAATGGCTTATTAGCGATTGGAGGTGACTTACGCCCTGTTCGCTTAGCGGAAGCTTATTATCAAGGTATATTCCCTTGGTTTAATGCCGATGACCCTATTTTGTGGTGGTCACCCAATCCTCGAGCCGTATTCACACTCAGCCACCCTTTTGGCAGTAAAAGCTTAAGAAAAAGTCTCAAAAAATCCACATGGCGATATACCATTAATCATGCATTTTTGGATGTGATCGCAGCTTGCGCACAACCCCGTGATGCACAAGATGGAACTTGGATTTCGCCTGAAATTCAAATGGCTTATTATGAACTTCATCTCCAAGGTCGTGCTCATTCCATTGAAGTATGGGACGGTGAAATGTTAGTCGGAGGTTTGTACGGCGTTCCAGTAGGAGGTGTTTTTTGCGGTGAATCAATGTTTCATAAACAAACCAATGCATCAAAAGCTGCATTCGCTATACTTAACCAACACTTGGTGAAACATGATTTTCAATTAATTGATGCTCAAGTGATGAATCCACATTTAGACAGTCTTGGCGCTAGCGCAATACCTAGAAGCGAATTTCTGTCGAGGCTCCATCGCTCTCGAGATCAAACCATGTCGCCGTTAATGTGGTCTAAACAAGAGGTGTTTATTGAATTCTAAATCTGTCAGTGTAGGGATAAGCCAACTTTTTGATTGCAACTATATCGAAGGCAACAAAGAACAATTATTGGTCATCCAAGAACCTCAAATAGATGCCGCACTGTTTGAACAACTTCTTGCAATGGGATTTCGTCGTAACGGAAGTGCCATTTATAAACCTCGTTGTCCAAGTTGCCAAGAATGTCAACCTATTCGATTGAATGTAAATGATTTTACCCTATCAAAACGTCAAAAAAGAACCTTGAAAAACAATCAAGATTTGCATTGGAAAGTCAGTCATATATCACGACCTGAGCATTATGACTTGTATGAGCGTTATATCAACGAACGTCACAACGATGGGCCAATGTTTCCAGCATCACAAACCCAATATGATGATTTTTTATTATCTGACTGGTTACCACCAATGTTTATTGAATTATTTGATCAAGACCAATTAATTGGGGTGGCAGTAACCGATGAAATGGCACTGAGTTTCTCAGCGATTTACAGCTATTTCGACCCTGATTATGCTGAGCGTTCATTGGGATCATTGATGATTTTAATCCAATGTCAATTAGCGAAATCTTTAGGTAAGCATTTTTTGTATTTGGGCTATCAAATTGATCAGAATCGGAAAATGTGCTACAAACGCCAATACCGTCCATATCAAATTTTAACGGTACAAGGTTGGCAAATAGGTGAAAATCTTACACCTATTTCTGTTTAACGCCCTTTACAGTTCGGCATTTTTGGGGCATGATACGCCCGATTTTTTCATATTTGAAGGCTAATGGGATAACTTAATGGCGAAAGAAGACAACATTGAAATGCAGGGCACTATCCTTGAGACCTTGCCAAACACAATGTTCCGCGTAGAGCTTGAAAATGGACATGTGGTGATAGCCCACATCTCTGGCAAAATGCGCAAAAACTACATCCGTATTTTAACGGGTGACAAAGTCACTGTACAGTTGACTCCCTATGACTTGTCAAAAGGTCGTATCGTCTTCCGCGCACGTTAATCGCTAGCCTCAACAATGTAAAAACCGACTGCCTGTCGGTTTTTTTGTTGTTATACCAAACTGCATATAAAGCTATTCAACGCAAAGCTACACGCATGATACAAGACGTGTGTTCAACGTAATGGGTATCCCCTTATCAGAACATTCAACCAAATACAGTAATGGTTGTAATCCGTTTTGCAGAAGCTCGTCATACGGTCCACTACTATGTTGTATTGATAAAAAAGGGCATGCCCATTTTCCATCAATATCCATTGAATTGAACAGTAAGAAATGCTTTGAGTTGATAATTTAATTTTGAAGTCTGGTTAGGCGCAATTAACACACATAAAAAAAGATGACCCATAGGTCATCTTTTTTATGCGAGTTAAACGATTTACGAGACTTTTTCTAACGACTCGCAATCAATATTGATCTCACCGTCTTTAACATCAATATGCGCAATACCACCTCGCTCAAGTACACCAAACAAGATTTCATCTGCTAACGGACGTTTAATCAATTCAGTCACTACACGCGCCATTGGACGAGCCCCCATCGACTTGTCATAACCCTTCTCAGCAAGCAAGGTCCGCGCTTCATCACTAACATCTAAGGTGACTCGCTTATCGTCAAGTTGTGCCTGTAACTCAACTAAGAACTTATCAACCACTTTTGCGATTACCGTCATATCCAAATGATTAAACCATACGATTGAATCTAATCGATTACGGAATTCTGGTGAAAAGACTTTATTAATTTCAGCCAACGCATCTTGAGTATGGTCTTGTTGTCTAAAACCAATCGATTTACGAATAGTTTCTTGTACACCGGCATTAGTTGTCATGACTAGAGTGACATTTCTAAAGTCAGCTTTACGACCATTATTGTCGGTCAAGGTGCCATGATCCATCACTTGCAGAAGCAAGTTGAAAACATCAGGGTGCGCCTTTTCAATTTCATCAAGTAACACCACACAATGAGGATTTTTAAGCACTGCATCGGTTAATAAACCACCTTGGTCATAACCTACATAACCAGGAGGAGCACCAATCAAACGTGACACGGTATGACGTTCCATGTATTCAGACATATCAAAGCGGATCAGTTTAAGATTGAGACAATTGGCCAATTGGTTGGTGACTTCTGTTTTACCCACACCAGTAGGACCAGCAAACATAAAGCTACCAACAGGCTTTTTCTCAGAACCTAAACCACTACGAGACAAGCGTATGGCAGCACTAAGGCTCTCAATCGCTTTGTCTTGGCCAAAGACAACCATCTTAAGGTTACGTTCTAGGTTGCGCAGCATATCCTTGTCAGTCGACGATACCGACTTCTCAGGAATACGAGCTAACTTAGCAATGATGGCCTCAATTTCGGCTTGACCAATGGTTTTTTTACGTTTGCTTTGCGGCATCATCACCATACGAGCGCCCGCTTCGTCAATCACATCAATAGCTTTGTCAGGTAAATGACGATCATTAATGTGTTTGGCCGATAAAATAGCGGCACTACTAATGGCTGCTTGGGTATAGCGTACACCATGATATTCTTCGTACTTGGACTTAAGTCCCATCAAAATCTTGGTGGTTTCGGCTACCGATGGTTCATTGATATCAATTTTCTGGAAGCGACGAGCTAAGGCACGATCTTTTTCAAAAATACTTTGATATTCTTGGAACGTGGTTGACCCCATACAACGTAATTTACCGCTGGACAATAATGGTTTCAGTAAATTAGACGCATCCATCACGCCACCAGATGCGGCACCAGCACCAATAATGGTATGAATTTCATCAATAAACAAAATAGCATGTTCGTCCGCAGCCAATTCTTTTAGTAAGCTTTTAAAGCGTTTCTCAAAATCACCACGGTATTTAGTACCCGCTAATAACGCACCTAAATCTAACGAATACACAGTCGCATTAGCCATGACATCAGGGACTTGTTTATTGACTATTCGATAAGCCAAACCTTCTGCTATAGCTGTTTTACCTACACCAGCTTCACCCACTAGCAAAGGATTATTTTTACGGCGACGACAGAGCGTTTGAATAGCACGTTCAATTTCAGCATCTCGACCAATTAATGGATCGATAATACCGTCTTGGGCTAATTGATTTAAATTAGCGGCAAATTGCGCCAACATACTACGGTCTTCTGAGTTTTCAGCTTGATCGTCACTACGCTCATGATCATGTGCTTCACCAGAATCGTCTTCTTTAGCCATGCCATGAGAAATGTAATTAACGACATCTAAGCGAGAAATATCACAACGACGGAGTAAATAAACCGCTTGCGATTCTTGTTCACTAAAAATAGCCACTAGCACATTTGCGCCAGAAACTTCGTTACGACCAGACGACTGCACATGAAAAACGGCACGTTGCAAAACTCGTTGAAATCCCAAGGTGGGTTGAGTTTCACGTTCTTCAGTTGATTCGGCAATAATGGGCGTGGTTTGTTGAATAAAATTAGCCACTTCTTCTCGTAAACGATTAACATCCGCACCACAAGCCACTAACGCCTCGTATGCAGCGGGATTATCAATCAGCGCTAATAATAAATGTTCTACCGTCATGTACTCATGACGTGAATCTCTAGCTTGCTGAAACGCTAGGTTCAAGGTGACTTCCAGATCTTTGTTCAGCATAAGCACCCCTTTAATTTTGCCACTGACTGTGAGAAATCGATATTATGCTTTCTCTAATAGACACAGTAACGGATGTTGGTTTTCTCTTGCAAACTGATTTACTTGAAAAACTTTTGTCTCAGCTATTCCAAATGGAAACACACCACATAACCCTTTACCTTGATTATGGATCGCTAACATAATCTCTACAGCTTGCTCTTCATTTTTCTCAAAGAAACGTTGTAATACTTCTACCACAAAGTCCATCGGGGTGTAATCATCATTGTTTAGCACCACCTTATACATATTGGGTGGTTGTAGTTCAGATTCAACCTTTTCTTTAATATTCTCTACACTACCTAATTTAGCCATAGTTTAATACTAGCCTCTCGTTTGGTTCCCGACCACTTGATGTTATTAAATTAATTAAATGTTACCTTTTTGTTAATTACTGCTTGACATCTTTTCGTACAAATTTCATTCTGTTTGCTAGGCGGCAAATACTAGACCGCTGGATAATAAGTTTTACTATCTTACTGGTAAGTAGACAACAGAAGGAAGTGGAAGTATGGCAAACGGAACTGTTAAATGGTTCAACAACGCCAAAGGATTCGGGTTTATTTGCCCTGATCAGGGTGGCGAAGATGTATTTGCGCACTATTCAACTATCGAAATGGAAGGTTATCGTACCTTAAAAGCAGGTCAACCTGTATGCTTCGAGATTGAAGAAGGCCCTAAAGGAATGCATGCTTCGGCCATCTCGCCAACAAAGTAATTGGGGAGATTATAAAACAAAAAGACAGAGATTTTAATCCCTGTCTTTTTTTTATCTAAAAAAATGCCGATTAGGCCAATTTAATACACCTTCAAATGAAGGTGTATTAATTCAATCGCTCACGCTTAGCTTAATGAGCAGAGAACACTCACCCAATTAACCAACAATAAATTGGTTTAACGTTGCACTTGGACGCATTGCATGTTCAGCTTTAGCGGCATCTAAACGGTAATAACCGCCTAAATCCACTGCAGGGCCTTGCGAACCATTCAATTCAGCTAAAATCACAGCTTCATTGGTCGCCAATGCTTGAGCTAATGGCACAAAGTGTGCGGCCAGCTCAGGATCAACAGTCTGTTGAGCCAATGCTTGTGCCCAATACATCGCTAAATAATAATGACTTCCACGGTTATCAAGTTCACCTACACGTCGAGAAGGTGATTTATTACAGTCAAGGAACTCACCAATAGCAACATCTAACGTATCAGCTAATACTTGTGCTTTAGGCGTGTTGGTCGTTTGACTTAAATGCTCTAAAGAAGCTGCTAACGCCAAAAACTCACCTAATGAATCCCAACGTAAGTGACCCTCTTTTTGCATTTGTTGAACATGCTTAGGCGCTGAACCACCGGCACCCGTTTCAAATAAACCACCGCCACTCATTAACGGTACAATAGACAACATCTTAGCACTTGTACCCAGTTCAAGAATTGGGAATAAGTCCGTTAAATAGTCACGTAATACGTTACCCGTTACTGAAATAGTGTCTTCACCTTTGATGATGCGCTCTAACGTAAAACGAGTCGCGTCTTCAGGAGTCATGATTTGAATGTCTAAACCTGCAGTATCTTGCTCTGCTAGATACTGAGTCACTTTTTTAATTAACTCAGCATCGTGAGCTCGATTACTGTCTAACCAGAATACAGCTGGCGTGTTACTTAAACGAGCACGCTTAACGGCCAGTTTAACCCAGTCGCGGATCGGCGCATCTTTTACTTGGCACATACGGTAAATATCGCCAGCTTCAACCTTATGACTCATTAACACATCACCAGCTTGGTTAATCACATTAACCGTACCAGCGGCTTGAATTTCAAAGGTTTTATCGTGGCTACCGTATTCTTCTGCTTTTTGAGCCATTAAGCCTACGTTAGGCACGCTGCCCATCGTAGTGGGGTCAAATGCACCGTGCTTTTTACAGAACGAAATCGTTTCTTGGTAAACACCAGCGTAACTACGATCGGGGATCATGGCTTTAGTATCATGTAACTGACCATCAGGACCCCACATTTGACCTGAAGAACGAATTGCAGCAGGCATAGAGGCATCAATAATGATGTCACTAGGTACATGTAAATTAGTGATTCCTTTGTCTGAATCAACCATTGCAAGCGCTGGACGTGCGGCATAAACCGCAGCGATATCAGCTTCAATTTCATTTTGCTTGACCTCTGGTAACGTACTGATTTTGGCATACACATCACCAAAGCCATTGTTAACATCTACGCCAAGCTCAGCAAATAAAACATCGTGCTTGTCAAAAACTTCTTTAAAGAACACTTTTACTGCAAGACCAAATAATATTGGGTCAGACACTTTCATCATGGTGGCTTTAAGGTGCAAAGATAATAAAATATCTTCAGATTTTGCCGCTTCAATTTCACGAGTATAAAAAGCAACCAACGCCTTTTTACTCATCACAGATGAATCAATGACTTCGTCAGCCAATAGCGCCAAACCACTTTTCAACACAACGTCTTTACCGTCTAGTTGCGTCAACACAATATTGACTTTATCAGCTGTTGGTAAAGTCACAGACTGTTCACTACCGTAAAAGTCGCCTTCGTCCATGTGCGCCACATGAGACTGCGAATCACTAGCCCATTTTCCCATTGAATGCGGGTTTTTCTTAGCATAGTTTTTAACTGAAGTTGGTGCGCGACGATCTGAGTTACCTTCACGTAATACCGGGTTTACTGCGCTACCTTTGATTTTGTCATAGCGTGATTGAGCTTCAATTTCAGCATCATTTTTAGGTTCATCAGGATAATTGGGGATGTCATAACCTTTTGCTTGAAGTTCAGCAATACAGGCTTTTAACTGTGGAAGAGATGCACTGATGTTTGGTAATTTGATAATGTTGGCTTCTGGCTGATTAGCCAATTCGCCTAATTCTGTTAATGCATCAGCAATTTTTTGCTCTGCGGTTAGTTTTTCAGGGAAGTTAGCGATTATACGACCTGATAAAGAAATATCACGGGTTTCCACTGCTACGCCGGCTGCGTTAGTGAAAGTACGGATTATAGGTAATAAAGACAGCGTGGCCAGCGCCGGCGCTTCGTCGGTTTCGGTATAGATGATCGTTGGAGTCTTATCTTTCATTTTATTTCCTACATTATTGTAAATTAATAATTTATTAGAATAAATTGTGTAAGCATATTGCAGGCTTAGGTGGATAACACTCGCATTAATGTACCTTGATTTGTCACCAAAGCACTTAATTTGTAAGCCAAGTATATAAAATCCCCGGTCCCATTTATTATTATATTTTGTTGTCAAAACTGTGAGATTTGGTGGAAATACCCACTATCCCTGAATGATAAATTAGGTACAGATCACAATTTTTAGGCGGACATCATAGATCATTCTTAATAATTTTCAAATTCCACTAAGGGCGAATACGCAGTAAACTATCACAAATTGATTTATATTCGTTCACTTATCACTCACTCTTATTAACAAGGGATGTTAACCACACCTTTATGTCAAAAATTGGTAAATTCAACTCATTCACGAAAAAATCAACTACAAATAGAGTTGATACGCCGACAAAACCAGCCTATCGAAACAAGGCAAAGTCGCGCCCCCCACAAAAACCACGACCAGAAAACCCCGTCATCGTATTATTCAACAAACCTTTTGATGTGTTATGCCAATTTACCGACGAAGCTGGCCGGCAAACATTGAAAGACTTTATTCCAGTAGCCGATGTATATGCCGCAGGACGATTAGACCGCGACAGTGAAGGCTTGTTATTACTGACTAATGACGGGCAATTACAAGCTCAAATAACTCAACCAAATAAAAAAACCTTTAAAACTTATTGGGTGCAAGTTGAAGGTGAGCCATCAACTGAAGCCATTGAGGCCCTTTCTAATGGTGTAATGTTAAAGGACGGAATGACCTTACCAGCAAAAGTCCGCGTAATGACATCCCCTGATATTTGGCCTAGAAATCCACCGGTGCGTGAACGGAAATTAATTCCAACAACTTGGCTTGAAGTTCAAATTTGCGAAGGTAGAAACCGTCAAGTGAGAAGAATGACGGCTCATGTTGGCCATCCAACCCTAAGATTAATCCGTTATAAAATAGGTCAATGGTGTCTAGATGATTTACCCAATGGCGAATATAAAGTGCTCAGTACTAGAAAATAATCATCAAGAATTGGCTTAAAGCAGGAGAAAAGGATGACCGAACGTTATAAACCTAATACGACTGTCGCTTGCGTGATCCACTGCCAAGGTAAATTCTTATTAGTGGAAGAATGTATTAATGGTGAAACCAAATTTAATCAACCTGCTGGGCATTTAGAGGCTAATGAATCACTTGTTGATGCGTGTGCTCGAGAAATAACCGAAGAAACAGGGCTTGAATTAACCCCACAAGCCTTAGTGGGAATTTATCAATTTAGTGCATCCGCAGATCTCGCCTTTATACGCTATACATTTTGCAGCGAATTAGCCACACAACAATATGCAACACCGCGTGATAATGTCATTACTGATACACACTGGCTTAGTCTTACTGAAATCAAAGCGCTTGGTAACAAACTTCGCAGCCCACTAGTGTTAAAAAGTATTGAAGATTATTTACAGCAAATAGAAAAAAAGCTCCCGCCACAGCACACCCCATTAACACTGTTAAATGTTGATTACTTTTAATGGCTTGGTTTAGGCTATTTCTATGAGCCTCAAGATAGCCCATTAAGCGAATGCATGATAGAATACGCGCCGCACAAATATCATATTTATTCAGCATTATGTAAATTAATTTGTCTAATATGCGCACGTAACAACGTCCAGGATTCCGACTAGCAAAAAACTAGCACAATGCCTTGAAACAATGGCGTTTCGGTACAATATACACATTATCTATCTTCAAGGTTTTTAGGATTTATGACATCAATCAACCCAACTTCAAACGGTAAAAAAGTCATTGTCGGCATGTCTGGCGGTGTAGATTCTTCAGTATCAGCCTACTTGTTAATGCAGCAAGGCTATCAGGTTGAAGGGCTGTTTATGAAGAACTGGGAAGAAGATGATACCGATGAATATTGCGCGGCGGCTGATGATTTAAAAGATGCACAATCAGTTTGCGACAAGCTAGGCATTAAAATGCATACTGTCAACTTTGCTGCTGAATACTGGGATAACGTGTTTGAATACTTTTTAGCAGAATACAAAGCTGGCCGCACGCCTAATCCCGATATAATGTGTAATAAAGAAATTAAATTTAAAGCGTTTCTTGAATTTGCCGACGACATTTTAGATGCCGATTATATTGCCATGGGTCACTACGTTCGTCGTCGTGACAATAGCGATGGTAGCGTAGAAATGCTCCGTGGCGTTGATGGTAATAAAGATCAGAGCTACTTTTTATATACCTTAAGCCACGAACAAGTGGGTCGCAGTTTATTCCCTGTGGGTGAACTTGAAAAACACCAAGTACGCGAAATAGCCCAAAAGCTGGGGCTCATTACTCACGACAAGAAAGACAGCACTGGCATCTGTTTTATTGGTGAACGTAAATTCACCGATTTTTTAGCGACTTATTTACCTGCACAACCTGGTGAAATTGAAACCGCCGAAGGTGAAGTGATTGGTACTCACCAAGGATTGATGTACCACACTCTTGGTCAACGTAAAGGCCTTGGCATTGGTGGGCTGAAAAACAGTAGTGAAGACCCATGGTATGTGGTCGAAAAAGATTTAATCCGTAATGTACTCATTGTCGCACAAGGGGGGAATCACCCTCGCCTTATGTCAACAGGCATGACCGTTAAGCAATTGCATTGGGTTGATCGTAAAGGGCCAGCGAATAACAGTCACATCACAGTTAAAACGCGTTATCGTCAACATGATGTGGGATGCTCACTTATCTATGATGATGCAGACAACATCACGGTCATGTTCGACCAACCTGTTGCAGCCGTTACTCCAGGGCAATCAGCGGTATTTTACGATGGTGAACTCTGTTTAGGTGGCGGCATAATTGATAGCTTAATCCGAGGATAATCCGTGAGCCAATCACCAGACAACATCTTGTTTGAACGCACTATGGCCTTTGCCGGTATTTTACAGGCTATAGGCCAGGTACAGTATTTAGCTCGCCACGGTGAAAGCGATAAAGAAGCATTAGCCGCTACACTCAACACTATTTTAGTAACAGAGCCTGAATCAACAGCTGACGTATATCAAGATAAAGCGATTTTGAATAAAGGTTATCAGCTTATTCAAAATCAGCTCGGCGATGGCAAAAATAAAGATGTCGAAACCACTCGTTACTTAGTCGGCGTGCTAACCCTTGAACGCAAGCTTGCCCGCTCGCCAAACGGTTTAGGCATGCTAGCGGAACGAATTAATCAAGTGCATCGCCAACTGGCACATTTTGCAATTACCGATGAACAAGTCCTTGCCAATTTTGCCAGTATTTACAGTGATATCATCAGTGAGTTAGGCCCTAAATTACAAATTTCAGGTAATCCTGATTGCTTAAAGCAGCCTCAGGTGCAACACAAAATTCGTGCGTTACTGCTTGCAGCTATGCGCAGCGCAGTATTGTGGCGTCAATTAGGTGGCAAACGCCGCCATTTAGTGTTTGCCCGTAAAGCAATATTTGAAACAGCAAAACAAAGCCAAAATAACAATTAATCGAATCACCCTACAACTAAGTTCATCAAGGAGCTTCAAATGGATCTTTCCGCACTAACTGCTATTTCTCCGGTAGACGGTCGTTATGGTAGTAAAACCGCCTCATTAAGAGGGATTTTCAGCGAGTTCGGTCTTACTAAGTACCGTGTTCAAGTTGAAATTAACTGGTTAAAGCTGTTATCTAGCTGCCCAGAGATTGAAGAAGTTCCCCCTTTTAGCGAAACCGCATTAGCCTTGTTAGACAGTATCAAGGACAATTTTAGCGAACAAGATGCATTGCGTATTAAAGCGATTGAAAGCACCACCAATCACGACGTAAAAGCGGTTGAATACTTTATTAAAGAACAAATTGCCGATAATGCAGAGTTAGTTGCCATCGATGAATTTGTGCATTTTGCCTGTACCTCAGAAGACATCAACAATTTATCTCATGGTTTAATGTTAACTGAAGCACGCGAACAAGTATTGGTGCCGCATTGTCAGCAGATTATTGATGCGATCAAAAAATTAGCTCACGACAATAAAAGCGTGCCGTTAATGTCACGCACCCACGGCCAACCAGCATCGCCATCTACACTAGGTAAAGAAATGGCTAACGTTGCGGTACGTTTAGAACGTCAATTAAACCAAATCAACGCTGTTGAGATTATGGGTAAAATTAACGGTGCTGTGGGCAACTATAATGCTCACATCTCTGCTTACCCAGAAGTGAACTGGCATGAGTTGTCACAACGTTTTGTCACCAGTCTTGGCATTAATTGGAACGCATATACCACTCAAATTGAGCCGCATGATTACATTGCAGAATTGTTCGATGCCATTGCCCGTTTCAACACCATTCTAATCGATTTTGATCGTGATATTTGGGGTTATGTTGCACTAGGTCACTTTAAGCAGCGCACTATCGCTGGCGAAATTGGTTCATCAACTATGCCACACAAAGTCAATCCAATTGATTTTGAAAACTCTGAAGGTAACTTAGGTATTGCTAACGCGCTAATGCAACACTTAGCCGCTAAATTGCCGGTATCAAGATGGCAGCGTGACCTAACTGACTCAACCGTATTACGTAACTTAGGTGTTGGTATGGCTCACTCGTTAATTGCTTATCAAGCGACCTTGAAAGGCATTAGCAAGTTAGAAGTGAATGAAGCACAACTTTTAGCTGAACTAGACAAAAACTGGGAAGTATTGGCAGAGCCAGTACAAACTGTAATGCGTCGTTACGGAATTGAAAAACCGTATGAGAAGTTAAAAGAACTGACACGTGGTAAACGTATTGATGCCGCACAACTTGCGGTATTCATTGATGGTCTTGAATTACCAGAACACGTTAAAGTTGAATTGAAAAAAATGACTCCAGCAAACTACATTGGCCGTGCAGAAGCCTTTGTTGATGAGCTAAAATAGTCCTATAAGCCTATATATAACATTAGCGGTCGCATATGTGACCGCTTTTTTATTGTATTACCATTCGTTAATTATCTCGACCTGAGGTCAATGATGTACACATTAAATATTGATACCCAAGCCTTTATTAAACAGCATTGGCAACAAAAACCGCTTGTGATCAAACAGGCTTTTGTCGACTTTGAAGATCCTATCGCCGCAGATGAACTTGCCGGCCTAGCATGTGAAGAAGAAATATCATCACGCGTCGTGGTTACAAAAGGTGATGACTGGGACGTAGTCCAAGGTCCATTTGAAGACTACGACCAATTTGGTGAAGACAACTGGCAGCTATTAGTTCAAGCCGTCAACCATTGGTATCCAGACTCGCAACCTCTGGTCGAAGCGTTTCGATTCTTACCAGACTGGCGCTTTGACGACTTAATGGCATCATTTGCCACCCCTGGTGGTGGTGTTGGACCGCATATCGATAACTACGATGTGTTTATCATTCAAGGTGATGGCGAACGCCGTTGGAAAGTGGGCGACAAAGGTCAACATAAACGTCGCGGTGATAACCCGAACTCACCATTGGTTGACGACTTTGAACCGATTATCGACGTGGTATTACAAAAAGGCGATGTACTCTACATTCCTCCAGGATACCCACATTGCGGCGAAACAATATCGCTAGCCTTATCGTATTCAATTGGTTTTAGAGCGCCTAGCCAGCAAGAGTTATTAACTGAGCTCGCAGATAATTTAATCGACAGCAACCAAGGCCACAAACGTTTTAATTCTGTGGATGAGCCCGCTACACCAGGGTTGGTTAGCCAATCTCATCAACAAGGGATAATGGATTTATTGACCCAATTGGCACAAGATCCGGCCAGCTATCAAACCATGTTAGGTAAGCTACTGAGCCAAAATCGATTTGAACTTGATATCTGTGAAGATGAAGAGCCATTAACGACTGATGAGTTATTGGAAGCCATTGAGCAAGGCGCGATTATTCAACGTATTGGTGGGTTGAAAATATTACAGTTAGAAAATGATAGTGAGCAACGTTTGTTTATCAATGGTGAAGTGCACACCTTTACTAATGCCACCTCTGAAATGTTACAACTATTAGCTAACAAGGCAAGGATCACACCTGAAGAAGCCTGTTTATTTACGGCCAACGCAGCAGTTATGGATGTTCTGACTGAATTACTCAATCAGGGATTATTCTACTTAGCCGAAGACGATAGCGAATAATCGTGAACTATAAATAACTAAGTTTGATGGTGGCAATCAACATAGCTCATCAACATGGTCCATCAAGCTACTGACACGAAAAAAGGCACTTAATGTGCCTTTTTTAATGTCAGTAGCTTAAGAGGTTGTTAAGCCCACAGTTTCTCATCTTGATGCATTTTATATAAACTTTCAGCTCGAGACACTAACAGTTGTGCAAACTTCTGTTGAGTTGGATCTTTTGTAACACCCGACTTGTGCAAGTTTTCAGCTTTAAGTTGCCACATCATTGAAAAGTGCCTAATTGCATCACGAGCCGTTGCTGCCACTTTAACATCGACATAATCTGATGGTAAATCACCTGACATCACCCAAAAAGTTTGTTTTTTAGGTTGCTTTGTTTCCATCTTCCAAATGGCTAAATAAGGCGCAAGATAACGGCTTTCGTCAGCAAGTACTTTACTTGGGATCACTCCTTTCTCAGCTAAAAAGCGGTTCGCTTTTTGAAACTGAGTACGTACCCATTCTTGTCTTTGGGCTTCTTGTTCTGGTGTTGGCGGTGCAACCTGTTCTGCAACTTCTTCAGTCATAATACTTCCTATCTTATTGTTATAATGCAGATTAGAATAATAATTATCTGCTATTTTAATCAAAAACAATTACATTAAGCCAAATTTCTTTACGTTTACGTAAGTGGCAAGCTAAATTTCCACACTAATCACAAAAATAACTAAATCATGCTTTGTTGAGAGTATCTCTAAATGCTATCGTGCTGCAATAAATATAACAAGCAGTCGTTTACACCTTAATGTAATCAAATTTAACAAGGTGTAATAACTTCATTTTAACTAGCTAGCAAGCGGAGATGTCTCGTGGCAGTTTTTAATCATGTTTCGTTCGATGAACACGAACAAGTGGTCTTTTGTAATGACAAGCAAACTGGTTTAAAAGCCATTATTGCCGTGCATAACACTAACCTCGGCCCAGCCGTAGGCGGTTGCCGTATGTGGAATTATCAATCGGACGATGAAGCCTTAACAGACGTATTACGCCTCTCTCGTGGAATGACTTACAAAAATGCATTAGCCGGTCTTACTATGGGTGGCGGTAAAGCTGTGATTATTGCTGATCCTAAAACCACCGATCGCGAAGCGTTGTTTCTTGCATTCGGACGCTTTGTAAACGGCTTAGGCGGTAAATATTATTCAGCCGAAGATGTCGGTGTTTCAACATCTGATATGATGATTGCCAACCGTGAAACTGAATTTGTAGCAGGTCTTGAAGGCAAGTCTGGTGATCCTTCGCCACTTACCGCATTAGGCACTTATTTAGGCATTAAAGCCGCGGTAAAACATCAACGTGGCATCGATAGCCTTAAAGGCATTAAAGTATCTGTACAAGGCGTAGGGCATGTTGGTTATTACTTGTGTAAGCATTTGCACGATGAAGGTGCCGAACTGATTGTTACCGATATTCATCAAGCCTCACTAGATCGCGTTGCCAATGAATTCGGAGCAACTGTCGTTGCTCCGCAAGATATCTACACCCAGGATGTTGATGTATATGCACCGTGCGCATTAGGCGCAACACTTAACGACACGACATTACCATTATTAAAAGCTAACATCATTGCAGGTTGCGCCAATAACCAGTTAGCTGAAACTCGCCACGGCGAAAAACTCAAGCAAATGGGTATTCTGTATGCGCCAGATTACGTTATTAATGCTGGTGGCATTATCAACGTGTCATTTGAGAAAAACTATGACGCAGCGGCTTCAACAGCCAAGGTTGAGCAGATTTACAACACCCTACTCACAATCTTCGAGCGTGCAGATGCAGAAGACCGTACCACAGGCTCTGTAGCCGATGAAATGGCTAAAGCTATTATTGATGCTGCGAGATAGTTAATCAGTTTTATATTAGGGCTATTTAATGCCTTAACATTCAAGGGAGATGCTAACGCATTTCCCTTTTTTATGCCCCTCCAAAAACCAACAACTTTAATCAAGTTGCAATAAATCGTTCACCTTAGTGTCAAATAACAGCCCTACTCTATATCAACACTGACGTTATCTGTGTATTAGGGTGAATGACTGATGATCTCACACAGCAAAAAAAGTAATCAACAACGGCAACCTTTATCTCACTTAACTCATAGTGACAAAGTTCAGCACTTTCATGCACTGTGGATTTCTGATGTTCATCTAGGCAGCATTGATTGTAAGGCCGAATTCTTATTACATTTCCTTAATCATAGTCAATGCCAATATTTGTATCTGGTTGGCGATATTGTCGATATTTGGGCGTTAAAAAAACGTATTTATTGGCCCGATAGCCACAATAAAGTAATACAGAAAATCCTCGAACTAGCCAGTAGTGGCACGCAAGTTATTTACATACCAGGTAATCATGATGAAGCTTTCAAAGATTATGCCGACAGTCATTTCAGAGGTATTACCCTCGTTAAACAGCATATTCATCAGTCTCTGAGTGGCAAACGTTTTTTAATGCTTCATGGCGATCAATTTGACTCACAAGTTTGTGTTAGTCGTACCTACGCAAAATTAGGTGACCATTTATATGATGTGTTGTTGTGGCTAAATCGTCAATTACATAGGGTAAGAAGCCGCCTAGGATATCCATATTGGTCACTAGCCAGTTACATCAAGTTAAGGGTCAATAAAGCCCAACAAGCCATTAATCAATATCGTGATGCTGTATTACGATATTCGATAAAACAACAGGTGGATATGGTCATCTGCGGTCATATCCACCAGCCTGAATTATCCCAGCACACAATTAACAATCACACCATTACTTATGCCAATGACGGCGATTGGGTTGAAAATTGTACTCTCATTGCAGAAACAAAATCTGGAGATGTTCAGTTGCTCAAGTGGGATGAACAAACGTTACAAGCTACAGCAGTAAACACAATTGATTTCAGTCATTCAGTGGCTAAATCAATCATCACGCCCCAAAAACAGCATGTTGCATAAATAAGGCTAAAATATGATATTTACTGTCGATAATGTGGTAGAAAAAAACCTGCCTAATGTGCATAACAAACCTTGGTTAGCCGTGCCGACGAAAGTTATGTTGCGCTACTTACTTCATGAAAAGCAATGTAATGATATTGCTAACGAACACGCGCATTTATCCGGTGTCGATTTTGTTGAACAAATTCTTGCTTGTTTAAATTTCAGTTACAGCGTCCCCAATAACGAAATTGAAAATATTCCCATTGAAGGCAGAGTGGTGATCTACGCAAATCACCCTATTGGTTCACTTGATGCGCTGGCATTAATCAAACTGATTAGCCAAGTGAGACCAGACATAAAAGTAGTTGCCAATGAATTACTAATGGCCATTAAACCGCTTCACTCTATTTTATTACCCGTGCGCAATATGACTGGCGGCACACCTAAGCAACATTTAAATGAAATCCATCACCACCTTAAAAACGAAGGTGCGGTACTGATTTTCCCCTCGGGTGAAGTGTCACGGTTACGTCCAACTGGCGTCACAGACTTACATTGGCACAGCGGCTTTTTAAAAATGGCTCGCGCCTGCAATGCTCCCCTTTTGCCTATGTTCGTTGACGCGAAAAACTCTGCCACCTTTTATGGTGCATCAATGATTTACAAACCATTGGCAACGCTATTACTGGTAAAGGAAATGTTCAAACAAATGGATCATGTCATGCCGGTGCGGATTGGCCAACTGATCGCCAAAGAAGTTGTCTGCACTCAAGATTTTCCGCTTAAAACCAAAGTAAAATTGCTTAAAAATCATTTATACCGCATTGGTAAAAATCGCAGTCCGTTATTCATCACTCAAAATGCCATTGCTCATCCTGAAAAACGCAGTGAGCTACAACAAGCGTTACAACAATGCGAATTGTTAGGTAAAACCCAAGATAATAAACAAATCTATTTATATAAGCATACTCACAGCAGTGCAATTATGCGTGAGATTGGCCGGCTTCGTGAAATCGCCTTCAGAGCCGTGGGTGAAGGTACCGGTAAACGTCGTGATACCGACAAATATGATAATCACTATTTTCATTTAGTGTTATGGGATAAAGACGAATTAGAGATTGTTGGTGCCTATCGTTTTGCCAGTGCCAAAATGCTTCACGACACCATTGGTGAAAATGCTCTGTATAGCCAATCATTATTTGAATACCACGATGCGTTTGCCCCCTATTTTGACCAAGGACTCGAACTTGGCCGTAGCTTTGTACAACCTAAATATTGGGGCCGCCGCAGTTTAGAATATTTGTGGCAAGGTATTGGTGCGTTTTTAATTAAAAACCCGCAGTATCGTTACCTCTTTGGGCCTGTTTCACTAAGCGATAGCCTACCGATCCCCGCCAAAGAAATGCTGGTGTTTTTTTACCAACACCACTTCGCCACAAAACATGTTTTAGCAACTTCATTTAATTCATATCAATTCACCGACGAACGTCAGCATCAATTGCACCAGTTATTCAATGGCGATGACTATGCTGAGAATTTTAAAATACTCAAACGGACGCTAGCGAATATGGGTGTATCAGTACCTACGTTATTTAAGCAATATGGTGAATTGTGTGACAACAATGGAGTACAGTTTCTCGACTTCGGCATTGATCCAGAGTTTGGTGACTGTATCGATGGTTTAGTGTTAGTCGACATTCACCAATTAAAGCCAATCAAATATCAAAAGTATTTGGCAGGGCATTTACCCGAAAACAAAATTGCATCCTAACCAGATGAATGAATTTAACCTGCAAAAGCAATTGTCATTAGACGTTAAATGATTGTTACACTGATATTTATCTGATATAAATGAATAAATACGTGGAGAATCATTTATGACAACGTCTACCGATGTATCAACTGAAACGTTAGCGAATAAAGCGACTAAACATATGTGCGTCGCTGACATCATGACAACCCGAGTCGTTACCATTGACATGGATGACAGGCTGACACTTGCCAAAGAAATTTTTGATAATGTCAGTTTCCATCACTTATTAGTCGTCAATACTGAAGACCATCTGAAAGGGATATTGTCTCATCGGGATTTTTTACGCGCTCTCAGTCCTAACATTGGCACCGCTGCTGAATTAATAAGAGACACCGAAACCCTGCAAAAAAGGGTTCATCAAGTCATGACTAAAAACCCATTCACCATAGCCCCTCATTGTGACATCAATGAAGCCTGTAAACTGATTTTAGATCATAATATTGGTTGTTTACCCGTTCTAGATAACAATACCATTGTCGGTATTATTACTTGGAAAGATTTATTAAATGCCTACTGTGTTAGATAAATTATCAACATTCTATCTATTCTAACCTCGACTTTGCTTAGCACGAGTCAATTAAAGCCTGTCATTTCCTCCAACAAACTAAAACGTTATTAATCATAATCATACCAATATTCTCGAATTCAATTATAAGTGTTGCTGCCATTGTTTGTATTTTAAATTATCTTTTTTAACTAAGTAAAAAACTTGCTAACAACCAACTGGATATATCAGAAATATACCTATTTTTTAGACTAAAACAGCCTACTTAATAGGCTAAATACAAATAAGTGATCTGTGTCAATTATAATTACATAACATCAACATCTTCAGTTTACCCATCTATTGCCATGTAAATTATATGTTATTATTCTTCTCTTTTTGATTGTTTTATAAAAATTCACCAATTGCACTTGAGGTCAAATATAGGCCTAACGTGTAGATAAATTATCATAAAAAAATGTAGATTTTCTATTTGCTTAAAGAGAACCAAAATATGCGATTACAAACTAGGAGCATGATATGAGCTCTTCAAATCAATCTCCGGAATTGAAACCGCTACTGTCTCCTAAGGAAATGATGAGCCAAGCGGAACAGTTTGCAACAAGCAAAATTATGAAAACCACCAACATGACAATCAGCCTAGCAATAATGGCAGGTGTATTTATTGGCTTAGCATTTTTATTTTATATTACGGTTACGACAGGAAGTACATCAACCAGTTGGGGAATCACCCGATTTGCTGGTGGTATCGCTTTCAGTATGGGACTGATTCTTATTGTATTGATGGGTGGCGAATTATTTACCAGTTCGGTGTTATCAAGTATTGCCTGGGCTAATCGACAAATTAGCTTCAAGGGAATGGTGGTCATATGGGGCAAAGTGTATGTTGGCAACTTTATTGGTGCCATTTTGTTGGTTATTTTGGTTGCCGCTGCAGGCCTTTATAAATTAGATGGCGGCCAATGGGGGTTAAATGCACTCAATATTGCCCAACATAAACTGCACCACACCTTCGTAGAAGCCTTCGCGCTTGGTATTCTGTGTAATCTATTAGTATGTTTAGCGGTTTGGTTAACATTTAGTACTCAAAATGCCGTTGGTAAAGCGTTTATGGTCATGCTGCCTGTGGCAATGTTTGTAAGTAGTGGTTTTGAACACTGCGTAGCAAACATGTTTATGGTACCGCTTGGCATTGTAATCCAATCAACTGCACCAGAATCGTTTTGGCTACAAGTAGGAGCAACGTCAGGTCAATTTTCAGACTTAACTTTATCCCATTTCATTACCGCTAATTTAATCCCGGTAACACTTGGCAACATCGTTGGAGGCTCTGTTCTAGTAGGCCTAGCTAACTGGTCAATCTATGTGCGTCCAGAGTTAACATCAGATCAATCACAGTTAATTAAATCAACACAACTACCAGCGTCATTAAAAGAGGTTGTGATGAAAACCAACCTTACCGCGGTAGATATTATGAATGCTGATTATTATACGCTAACAGCTGAAATGTTAACCGAGCTCGCTATTGATGCATTTAACGACAGAAAAATTCATGGTGCTCCAGTCGTTGATGCCCAAGGTAAACTCGTGGGATTTTTCTCCATACATGACACCATGGTCGATTTATGGCGCCAAGATTATATTCCACCTCAAGGTCAAAAAGTGATGGACTTAATGTCACGTGACGTTATTGCTGTAAACCACACCGAGTCATTGGTTAATTTACTCGAGTTTTTATGTATTGATAAAGATCACCTGTATCCTAATACAGAAAACGATATTGCATCACAGCAGGCTTCGATTTCAGTAGAGCAAAGAGGCCAAAGTACAAATAACAAACCGCAACATCTACCCGTTTTAAAAGAGGGTCATTTAGTCGGTGTCGTCTCTAGAATAGATATTATAACGGCATTACGAACCATCTATGCCGAAACTCTAGATCCAGTACAGCATGGGCAGACTACCAAAACAGCATAACAATATTAGGGTCAAGCAATAAACTTGACCCTGTTCTTGATCAAGAGCCACTAAGAGATACAAAGAACAGCTGATCGCATCCCCTATTGGTAATCGTTACCCTTAATATAAGTATTTTGAGCCCACAAAAAAACTTCCTAGTTTACTTATTCTCTATTTAAAATGCTTATTAAAGCCAATTGCTTGCCTATTCAAACACTAATGCTTAACTCATCAATCATCCTGCTATAAAAATAAAAACATCAATAAAAAATAGACCTTTCATAGAATAACGCCAATGGCTTAATGCCTGTTTTGAAGTGTCGATAAAAGTCCATTTAGCAATAGCCAAGATAAAAAATAAATATTGTTAAGCATGCCAATTAGATAGCTTGATTTAGTAAATTGTTCATATTTCTATGCTGGAAAATGTCACATTATTCTGCTTTTATTGTACATAAGCTTTGCGAGTATCATACGATAAGGATGGCATTATGATTAAGTTTACTTACCACCTCAATCAAGACAATATTGAGTTACAAGCGAGTAACTGGTGCGGCCTAGAACGAGTATTTATTAATGGCAAAGTCGTGTCGCGAAAATTCAATTTTGGCTTGCAAAGCATGCATGACGTTTTGCTTAATAATGGTAAAAAATGCCGTTTCCAATTAGTTGTCGATCCACAAACAGAATTAGTTTCTTGCCGAGTCTACAAACAAAATCAATTGGTCACCATTTTAAAACAAGGTAAGAAGCAACTACAAAAAAGCCAGTTCCTCATAGAAACCAGCTTTGTCATTATATGTGTAGGTATGTTGAGTTTGTATTGGCTAGGTTAGCCTAGCCCACTATAAATCATTAGCTTATGGTGAAATCAAGTCTCACCATCGACTTTGCTTCTGTTGGCTTACCATCAACAAATTTGGGTGCATAACGCCATTGGCTAAGCGCTTCTATCGATTCTTTTTCAAATTTGCTACCACCTTGTGAATCAATTATTTCAGGCGATTTAACAAATCCATTCTCATCAACTGTGAATTCAATTTGCACCCAACCATTTTTGCGACGTTTCGCATATGACATAGGGTAATCTGGTGCTTTTCTATATAACGGGGTTTGTTCTTGCTGATCATTCCATGGCGTCATTTTGCCTATTGCTACACAATGTTCTGTGGCTTTATCTGCTTGGTCTTGTTGTGCATAAATGTTGACTAATAATGCATGTGCACGTAACTCATACGGGTGGCTATAAGGTAATGCTTGATATTGTTTAATAACTTCAAGTAATAAAGGAGCAGCATCAGGCTTATTCATAGCCGAATAGAGGGCGCCTACAAGATAAGTTGAATTAACCCTTTCAATTGAATTTTCCGGTAGTTTTGCAACGTAGATATCGTTGGCATCGATGAGGAAATCTCTCACTTTACGCGTATAAAATTCAGTGCCCGATAAACGATGAAAGGCGACGAGCTTAACTTCGGCCACCGTTAATGCATTATCGGCTTTTTCAGCAATGTCGATAGCTTCAAACAAAAGCTTTTTTGCAAATTTATCATCGGTAGTGGTTTGAGCTAACCCTAATAATGGATCAATCAAAGTAATATCATTTTCAGCAACATTATTGCGATATACACTCAACGCTGAATCAAATAATGAAAGTGCCTGCATTGTTGCGGCATCTTTAATAATTCGGCCATTGTTATTTCTTTTTGATTCATCAATTAACACATTCGCCCAATTCATCGCTAGCTTGGCGCTATCAAGACTGTCCTTGCCAAATTTAATTTGACCTAACTCATACGATTGCTGGGCATAGTTAATAATATCTTGGTTATTATTACTGTTAACCGCGATATTGTACTGTTCGTAAGCATGAGCAAAACCATCTATATCACTAGGTTCAGCATAAACAAATTGACTCACAAACGCTGCGGCTATTGATAGGCGTAAAAGTGTTTTCATACAATTAAAATCCTTTTTGTTGTTATTCTTGCCCCTTCTCAGGCTATGCGGAATACTGATCGAATATAAGTTGAACAATGCGAGTCTCAGTTTAAATCATTTTTATGACCAACATCAACTTAATGATGATTATTGTAAATAATATGTTGCGTAATAATCATCAAAGCCCAAACTGGATAAACAGCTTGCGATATTGCAACTGGCGATACAACAATAACAATCATTACCACAAATTACAGGAGCCAAGATGTCAGCCATCGTAAAATTGCTCCAGGCCATGCTCAGCAGTTTTAAAGACCTTATTCCCATTATCTTAGTCGTTAGTTTTTTTGAGATTTTTGTATTACATCAAGCACCAGCCGAACTTGGCTCAATTCTGGTAGGCGTAATCTTTATTGTATTAGGGCTAACTTTTTTTGTATTCGGTTTGGAAATGGGTTTATTTCCTATTGGCGGATCACTTGCAGAAGCATTAGCACGAAAAGGCAGTGTCTTTTGGTTAGTTATTTTCTCTTTTTCCTTAGGTTTTGGCACCACATTAGCAGAACCAGCCCTCACTGCCGTGGCGAATGAAGCTGCTCAAGTTGCCGCTAATGCAGGTGCGATAGAGTCAAATAAACAAGCCATGAGCTCCTATGCTATGGGCTTACGATTAACCGTTGCAATTTCGGTTGGTCTGGCTATTTTACTTGGGGTCATTCGTATTCTTAAGGGGTGGCCAATCCATTACCTCATTATTGGTGGTTACGTGTTAGTGATGATCCTCACCAGCTTTGCTCCGGCCAACATTATTGGTCTCGCATATGATTCTGGCGGCGTCACCACATCGACCATTACCGTACCTTTAGTCACCGCATTAGGCGTTGGTTTAGCAAGTGTCATTAAAGGCCGTAATCCCATGGTTGATGGCTTTGGCTTGATAGCATTCGCAAGTCTTAGCCCAATGATTTTTGTATTACTGTACGGCATGGTGTTTCTTAAATGATTGAGATAACCAACAAAATGAGGAATACGTTTGCTTAATGAACTGATGAGCACCCTATTACTGACCGCTCGAGATGTCATTCCTATCGCTATAATTCTGTTTGGCTTTCAGCTAGGCGTACTTAAACGCCCTATTAACCAGTGGCGTAAAGTATTACTCGGATTTATTTATGTGATTATCGGCCTCACCTTTTTTCTCGTGGGTTTACAAATGGCGCTATTCCCTATCGGTGAGAGCATGGCTAATCAACTGACCACCAGCGAGTTTTTACACCCTGATGGCGGCAACGAGCCGTATATTTGGCAAGACTATTTCTGGGTTTATGTGTTTGCCGCCGCTATCGGTTTTAGTACCACCATTGCAGAACCGTCATTAATTGCAGTAGCAATCAAAGCCAACCAAGTATCGGGTGGCACTATTGGTATCCAAGGCCTACGAATGTCAGTGGCGTTTGGCGTAGCGATTGGTATTACTTTAGGCTGTTTTCGTATTGTGGTTGGGGATCCCATTCACTATTACATTATGGCGGGCTATGTGGTGGTGGTTATTCAAACCTTTTACGCCCCAAAAATGATTGTCCCTTTAGCATATGACTCTGGTGGGGTAACCACATCAACGGTAACCGTGCCATTAGTTGCGGCATTAGGACTTGGACTCGCCACCAATGTTGAAGGCCGTAATCCGTTAATTGATGGCTTTGGGCTAATTGCCTTTGCCAGTTTATTTCCGATGATCACTGTTATGGGTTATGCCCAAATAGTTGACTATTTATCCAAACGAAAAACCATTAAGGAGTAACCTATGCGCTTTAAACTAATTGTCGCCTTTGTCGATGATGACTGTACTGACAAGGTACTCGATGCTGCGCGTATTGCAGGTGCAACAGGCGCGACAGTCATAAACCATGCTCGCGGTGAAGGGTTAGAAAAAAAGACCACTTTTATGGGATTAACCTTAGAGGTACAACGTGATGTGATTTTATGGTTAGTAGAAGAGCACATGAGCCGTCACATTTTAGAAACCATTTCTCACGTGGGCGAATTTGACACTAACTCAGGCAAAGGTATTGCGATTCAAATTGATGTTGAAGATGCTGTTGGTGTGGCCCATCAAGTTCAAAAATTGAGTAAAGACATTGAGGATCAAATATGAATAGCAAAACCCCTATTCGTAATCGTGACGTTATGAATAACAATTTCGTCATGGTTGACGGCATGCGCACTGTGGCAGAAGCGATCCAGGAAGCCATTAGTCATAATGTGAATATACTAGTAGTGAATAAACGCAATGAGAATGATGAATACGGCATGGTACTCATGAGCGATATCGCCCGCAAAGTGCTAGCCAAAAATAAATCACCTGAACGTACCAATATTTACGAAATAATGATTAAGCCAGTGCTTTCCGTGCCTATAGATATGGACGTACGCTACACGGCACGACTTTTTGAACGCTTTAATATTAATAAGGCGCCTGTGATTGAAGCGGGTGAGATTTTAGGGTTTGTCACTTATGACAATATTGTGCTTAAAGGCATGATAGCCAAGTCATAATATGTATTTAGTATTATATGTACCTGTCGTTATTCGAGCTGGCGAATAATAAAGTCAATCAAGGTTCGTGTTTTTAACGGCAGGTTTTTGTCTTTATACAATAAGTGTATTGGCATTGCTTCTGGAGGTGTTAATACACTGAGATTTGTTAATAATCCTGCTTTAATGGCCTCATTCACAACAATCTGTGGCTGTAAAATAATACCCAATCCATCTATCGCTGCTTGGGTTAGTACCAAGCCACTATTGGACAACAATCTAAAGCTGCGTTTACCAAACAACTGGCTGTGAGCAACCGATAATGACGCACTTTTAGAATAGCTAAAGCCTAAACAATCATGATGAGGTAAATCGTCAATTGACTCTATTGGCGGGTGTTGAGCTAAATAGTGAGGCGAAGCACAAAATATCATTTCATAATTCATGATATGTCTGCCAATTAGCGCAGAGTCATCAAGATTGCCAATCCTTACCACTACATCAACATGATCCACCATGGGATCGATGAGATTATTATCAAGTCGCAATTCCACATCAATTTGCGGATACTGCAGTAAAAATTGATTCACTATCGGTGCCAGCACAATATTGCCAAAACTCACTGGAGCATTAATTCTAATGGTGCCTTTTGGCGTCGAACTCATCGACTGCAGCGTGTTTTCAGCTTGCTCAATGGCCATCAAAATTGGCTGGCATTCTTGGTAATAAACGAGGCCCGATTCCGTTAATTCTTGTTGACGAGTAGTACGGTTAATCAACTTAACCCCTAGGTAAGACTCTAACTGATTAATGTGCTTACTCACCATAGTTCGGCTGATGTTAAACCGATGAGCTGCTGCGACATAGTTGCCCTGCTCGGCCACATGACTAAACACTTTCATCGCGGTTAATTTATCCACCAAACATCCTTAATGCATTATCAATTCAGTGTTAATTATAAACCTATGGTGTTTTCTGTAAACACCATTAAACCATTTAGGGACACGCTTAAGTGGTTTACGATGACGTGATATTAATTAGGAGTCGTTATGAACAACAAACTGGATCAACAAGGCGTGTTTATCACTGCCGAAATTCACATTAAAGATGAGGTGTCATTGGCACAAGGCATCGCAGCTGTCCGTCAATTCTGTGTGGATATGAATAGCGAACCAGGTTGTTCACTTGCAATGGCTCTGCAAAATAAAACCAATCCTAAGCAATTTGTGTTTTGGGAGCGTTATAACGACCAAGCTGCATTTGATGCACACTTTGCTGCTGATCATACTCAAGCGTTTATCAAATCGGCATTAACCGATCTAAAGCAAGCGTTTGACTATCAACTATTAACCACTGAGGGATAATGAATGTCTGGATCGATTAAATGGGCAATATTAGGCACCAGTTTTATCTCTGGGGTAATGGCTGATGCGATTAAAGCACAAGGTCAAAGTACTATTTTTGGCGTGGCCGGACGCAACACCACAACTCTGGCAGAGTTTGCCACTCAGTATCAAATTCCACATCAATTTAAGGATTTTGATGCGTTAATCAACAGTCCTGAAGTCGATGTTATCTACATTGCTCTGCCAAATCATTTACATCATGAATACATAATCAAAGCGGCCAATGCTGGTAAAGCAATTTTATGTGAAAAATCATTGTCTGTAGATATACCAAAAACCATCGAAAGTCTTGCTGCAGTAAAGCAAAATAAGGTGTTTTTCCTTGAAGGCTTAATGTATTTAGCTCACCCATTAATGCAACAGCTAAGCAAAACATTAGCCACTGGTGTGATAGGTGAAGTAAAAAGTATCCGCGGCCAATATTGCGCAGCCATAAGCCAGTTTGTTAATCCCGCCAGCCTTGGGGCGTTATTTAACTTAGGTTGCTACCCAGCATCATTAATGCAATTAGTCATGCAGCAACAATTTGGTACCGAGCAAAGCCAACACTATCAAATTGAAGCAATCGGAAGACGCGGCCAAGACGGTAATATTTGTGAATCAACCGCCATTGTCAGTTATAACAACGGCGTGCAATGTCATCTGCATACCGCTGAAGACTATGGTCTGCACGCAGGCTTTACTATTTTAGGCAGCTTAGGAAGTATTGAGTTCACTTCAAATCCTTGGTTACCAGAATCTCAGGGTAATCAATTTACGGTGAGATTATATGAGCAACAAGCTGAAGTAGCGAATGTTGAAGCTAAAGGCAATGGGTTTTACTATCAAGTAGAAGCTGTGCTTAACGCATTAGAAACCAAGCAATACACAGTACCTAGACCTTTGGTACAGCTCAGTGACTCTGTTGATATGATGCAAATATTAACCACATGGCATAAAGCCGCATTAGAAAGCTGCGCTGCGAACCACACCACTGAACGCTAAACATTCGTTTACTCGCTGTTGCTGAATGTTAGATAATTCAGTAACAGCAACGTAAGCGTACTCGCTGTGTTCATCGCTTAAACGTATTGTCGCTGCTTGGGGTAACGCACAGCGAAAGATAAAAGCTTGCGATTGATACGCACTGTGAAAATACACCCCAGACAGATATTGCACGTCAACCTCACAGCCCAACTCTTCAAAACATTCACGTTGTAATGCCTGATGAATCGTTTCATTAGGGTCAAGTCCACCACCCGGTAAACCCCAATGTTTGTCACCATAAGTGGCTTTTAACAACAACACCTGTCCTTCATCATTAGTAATTACCGCATGAGAACTGAGTCTAAATAAATCATTAAAAGCCATGATGGTTTTCCATTACATATTAAGTTGTTCTTGGAGACCCGAACGTATTTTTAATAATATCACTCTGTCGAATTGAGTCATAAAATACAAGTTAATCAGAACGACAAACGCATTAATAAAAGCATGTTTACTGTTCACGACTAGCTCGTTTCTGGACAAAAGTTCGTTAGAGCTTCGGGTTTAGTGCAATGCTGACCCCACTAAATTCCTTGTTAGGCATTTTCTCGATAGTTTGCTTTGATTGGTGGAGTTTTTCTTTACATTCATTTTTATATTCCCAGCCAGTTTTATCTTCAATTGAGCCAAGATATTCATTGATTGCAGCTACTGCCTTATCTTTCAATTCTTGCTCACATTTTCCTCTTATTTTTGCAGAAGCGAATGCTAAACCAGTTACCGTTTGGAAATATGTATATGAAGAATACTCGCTCTGGTATGGATCATTTATGTCAATCTCCCAATCCCTCAGTAATTTGGCAAGAAAAATCAGCGTTGAATTATTGCCATTTCTTTTATTCCATTTTCTGAAAATTTCTAGAGTATCTGCGCCCGTATCACTCCCATTTGGAGAAAATTCGTCGGCACAGCTCCATTGGTTTGGTATTGGCACGACTTCTCTCGCCTTCGGATGATAATCTTCCCAATCCAGTCCGAGCTTTTTCCAGTCATCTAGTTTGTTAAAAGCTTCTTTTCTTCGTTGAGCTACTATATCTCGAATGTTTTCTAATTCCTCAACATCATCAGGAATAGTACTAAGTGTAGAATTTAAATAGACTTCAAATGCAGGAAAATCAAAATTGTCTGTTTTTTTGATTTTTGGATTGATGATAGGAGCAAAGCCAATGATTTCTTCTAAAGTTGCTTTAACCCATGCCGGATTGACTTGAATCAGAGGTTTTTTATTTCTTTCTATTTCATATCCTGTGGTGAACTTTCCTTCAATTTCCAAACTTAAGCGTTGCTTTTTACGGGAAAAAGTACATTTAGGAAGTTTCTCTAAATTCTTGTGGAACTCTTCCTGCATTTTTTCAAGAGTGTTCCTCGCAGGGCCATCATGATAAAAGTGAACAGTGATATCTATCTCTTGTATAGCATCACCGAAATCAGGCATTTCATATTCCAGTAATGCAGAAACCAATGATATTGATTTATGGCCACCAAACGAATTATATAATCTGTGGGAAACCGTAATGTCCATTTAATTGCTCTCTCTAGAATTATTCGCTATTGCCTAACGAGCCTGTAGAATTACTCGTTTTAAAATTCATTTTGATTAATGAACAAACAATATCTGAGTTTCTATTTTGATTCAATTATTTAGTGGTGTTTAGATTATTATTTAACATGCAGATTTATTGTTGTTTTTAGAGGGAGTGTAAGGCGGGTTTGGTGAGTTTTTGAGATAAAAAGGGCTTCCCCTTCTTAGTGCATCGCGTGTTGCAGCTTTTCTATATTATGAACAAGGCAGTACAACAGTTGCCACTGGGCATTAACTTTGGCTTGGCCTCGTAAGGTCAATTTATTCATGCCTTTGTTGACCGTAATATTCCCGAAAACAGGCTCAATACAGCCTAGTCGCTTGCTAGAGAATTTAGTGGGGTCAGGGTAAACTTTTATAAAAAGTAAATTTAAACACTGGCTTTTTAAAACATTTATGTCCAAAAAATAGATAGTGCCTGTAACCTATAAATGGATAAATTCAACTCTGAATTTGAGGCCGTTGAAGGCTCTTTATACAAGAATGCGTGATGCTCACATGGCCTTTCTCGCACATCCATGTGCTACAAGGCATTCAGGCATCCTGCCTATCAGATGTGAGCTTAGCTTTCGCGGTACAGGTCGTTCTTTGGCGTCCTGCCATCACGACATTCGTGAATCCATTCACATCAAATGTACCATCGGAAGCGTTAGCATTTTCACTCTTTATTAATAAGATGGGCCGAAGCAGCATACAATTTAAGTTAAAATCTGGATTAATTTCCGTCGCGACCTTTTCGCTCTTTGAAAATGTTGCCGGAACGGCAGGGGTGATCCAAGAGGGGATTGCTGTTGATCCCCTTTTGGCCCGTGCAGGGTGGAACCTTGCGATGTTAATTCAAACGGAGTTTGAAAAAACTGGTGTGGGCGAAGCGCCACGACATGAGTGGCCGCAGGCCATAGCGGTAACGCACTATTTATATATAACACTATTCCTCTTTAGCACTATACGTAAATAACACCACGGCGTATTAGCCATTTTTCAATTTCGACGGCAAACAGAATAAGTGAAGATATAAACATACAGACAGCAAAATCGGCCATTGGTAAAGGCTGGGTATGGAAAATAGTGTTCAATACAGGTGTATAAATCACCACCATCTGTAACAACAACGTCAGCAGAAATGCCCCTAACATGGGTAAATTACTGAATAAACCAGTACGCAATAATGAAGTACTATTGCTGCGAACCGCCAGTGCATGAAACAACTGCGATACGGTTAATACGGTAAACACCATCGTTTGCCAGTAAACTAGATCACGAGAAATAGCCCAAGCCATAGTAACAATGGATATTCCACCAATAAATAACCCCACCCAGATAATATGCTGCCACATACCATGAGAAAAAATACTTTCCTTTGGAGGCGTTGGCGCACGATTCATTATATTCGGTTCGGCTGGCTCGGTCGTTAATGCAAGGCCCGGCAAGCCATCAGTTACTAAGTTAATCCACAGGATATGAATCGGCAATAAAGGAATAGGCAACCCGAAAAAAGGTGCCAGAAACAAGGTTAATATTTCACCAAAATTGGAACTCAATGTATATTTGATAAATTTGCGAATATTATCGAAGGTGCGCCGTCCCGACCGTATCGCTCGAACGATCGAGGAAAAATCATCATCCAGCAATACCATATCAGAAGCTTCGCGAGCCACATCGGTTCCCTTCAACCCCATGGCCACGCCAATACTCGCACGCTTCAATGCGGGTGCATCGTTGACGCCATCGCCAGTCATAGCGACAAATTCACCTTTTTCCTGCAACGCTTTGACAATACGTAATTTTTGTTCAGGTGTCACCCTTGCGTACACCCGTATCGTGTCAACTAGGCGGGAGAATTCTTCATCCGGTATTTTAGCAAGCTGATCACCACTTAGCATCGCACTATCGTCATCAATAATACCCAAACGTTGTGCTATCGCAAACGCGGTACCAGGGTGAT
Source organism: Shewanella sp. MEBiC00475 (assembly GCF_005234075.1). Taxonomy (NCBI): domain Bacteria; kingdom Pseudomonadati; phylum Pseudomonadota; class Gammaproteobacteria; order Alteromonadales; family Shewanellaceae; genus Shewanella; species Shewanella sp. MEBiC00475. Next base: position 4,217,575 of record NZ_CP039928.1, on the reverse strand, counting down.
CGCCAGTAATCATTACTGGAATAATGCCCGCTGTAAGGCAATCATTCACAGCCTTAGGTACTTCAGGCCGCGGCGGATCAATCAGCGCCACCAGCCCCAAAAAAGTGAGTTCTCGCTCTACAACGTCTGCTTCTAGTGGATCTGGCAAGCGGCTAAATTCACGCTTTGCAAATGCCAGAACACGATAACCTTTACTCGCTAATTGTGTTGCCTCTGCCAACACAGTCGCTACTTCAAACGCTGTAGCGCCATCATTATTTAATCCTTGAATACATTGTTGTAGTACTTTTTCTGGCGCGCCTTTGATGTACGCAGTCACAACATCGGATGTTTGATGCAAGGTTGTCATCTGTTTTCGTTGGCTATCAAATGCAATAACAGCTATACGTGGCTTTGCTTGCTCAAGGATAGACTTGTCAAAACCGGCCATGTGAGCGGCTTCGAACAATGCCAGCTCGGTCGGTTCACCAGCAGGTTTGCCATCTTTAACCATGATGTCATTGTTTAGTGCCATGGCTTGGCCCAGTTCAGTCCATGGAATACTAGCTTCTGACTCAGGCATTGCTTTTCGCAGTTCACCAGCGGCGTAAAATAACTCAGCAGTCATGAGGTTTTGTGTCAGAGTGCCGGTCTTGTCAGTACAGATATAAGTAACTGAACCTAGGGTTTCCACCGCGGGTAAGTTACGCACTAGCGCATTATGTCGAATCAGCTTACGCGCCCCTAGGGCTAGTGAAATGGTCACCACCGCCGGAAGTGCTTCCGGTATCGCTGCAACTCCCAGGCTTACAGAGGTTAAAAACATCAGTAATATTGGTTGTCCTTGCAGCAAGCCTACAACAAACACCATTATACATATTGCCAACACAGCCAAAGCAAGATAACGGCCAAAACGAGACAATCGTTTTTGCAAGGGTGTTTTTACATTCGTTTCATCTTGCAGCAACCCAGCAATCTGGCCTATTTCGGTTTCCATACCACTGGCAACCACGACCCCTTTGCCTCGTCCACGCGTAATCATACTGCTCTTAAAGACTAGATTTAAACGGTCTCCAATGGCCAACTCAGTATTAACTAACGGTTCTGTTTGCTTTTCTATTGCACTCGATTCACCAGTCAGTGCTGATTCATCAACCTGTAGATCTTCCTCTTCTAGTAAACGCAAATCAGCAGGCACAATATTTCCTGCTTCCAGCATGACAATATCACCCGGTACGAGCTCTATTGTGTCAATGGTCACTTCATTAGTATCACGCAATACATGTGCATCTGGCGCTGCCATTTTTCGCAGTGCCGCCACAGCTCGTTCAGCCCTATACTCTTGTCCGGTGCCAATAATTGCATTTAGTAATACAATTACCAGAATAGCAATAGTATCTTGTAGCTCACCTAAAAACCCCGAAATCACTGCCGCGACCAACAGCACAATAATCATGAAATCAGAAAATTGCCCGAGTAAAATGAACAGCAACGAACGTCGTTTTTTTTGGATAATCGCATTATGACCATATTCAATTAGGCGTTTTTTTGCCTGTTCTATGGTCAGGCCCGTTAACGATGAGTCAAGCCGCTGTAGAACATCTGCAGATTGTAAACTGTGCCATTTGGGTGATGACATTTTAGTTTCCAACAAAGAAGTAAATAATCGAAGCGGTTAATACAGCAACTAGCAATGCCTGTATACCACTGCGTAACCACGTCACCCCTGATATCCGGCCAAGAAAAACACCTAATAAAAAAGTGAGTAGCAATGCCACAAAGACGGCAGAATAAAGAGGTGAAAGAGGAAGATTAACGCCTGCCATGGCCAGCCAGAGTGGCGACAAGATTAACAATGAAATGACCAGCGGTGCTAGGCCATTAACCAATGCTACTAACAAGGGAACCCAGCGCGAGGCGACACCATGCGCACTATTATGGAGATCACTAATCATTGCCCTCTCCAGTTCTCCCAGGGCATATTTTCGCTCCGCAGATTCACTGATGTAAGCACTGCTAATACCACTCATGCTCAGTGCAATCGCTGCTCCGAGACAGACACCAATAACCATGGATAAATCGGCAGGTTTACTGACAATAAAACCCATTATCAACCCGAGCATGGTAAGTGCACCATCAAAGCCATTTACAACAAAATAACGACGTACAATTCCCCGTGAGTTGGTTATATCGAGTAAAAATCTGGCCTGCTTTAACGGACTCATAATATGTTAACCAGCAACCGTTTCATTATGAACTTCAACCTCATCAATACTGTGAAGAGATCCTCCCATATTGGCAATGACAGATTGAATGGCATTAAAATCAATTGCACTACCAGCCAATTCTATTTGAACCGTTTCAGTGTTTTCATCCATTTCAAGAACAATCAATTTAACTCGATAATCGACACCAGCTTCGGCGATAGCTTGAGAAAACTCAAGTGCATTAGGTTGATGAGGTTTAAGTACATCCAGAACAACCCTTTTGACATTAACCATAATAAATAGTCCTATAAATTTTAGTCTTATTGATTATATTTTAACCCCTCATGAATAATTTGTCGTGAGGTGTCTATGGTTTTTAGTTAACTTGGAAACCTAACGCTTTTGTCAACGTTTCAAATCATACTGACTAATATGTACCCATTTATCTAGCATTGCTAGGATAATGAATATAGGTTTTGTCAGCGTGGATGACGCTAGATTTGTATGATGATTTTTAGATCTAAAAAGATAGATTTAACACGGAATAGTTTTTCTAAACTTAGGGTATGTTGATCTTAGCGGCTTGAATTTTGTTCTAGATAAAAACGTTTTAATCGAGGCGAGTGGATTGCGGCCTAGCAATCTAAGAACTTTTACTCAACAAAGAGTGAAGAGTAAACAGCTGTTGGCTTCCTCTTACTCTGGTGTAGACGAAGCGTCACAACCTAAGTGAACGCTGGCCATAATATTATTGACTAAAATGATTCACTTTATTCAGCAAACGCATAAATTCAACTTGTTCACTGTCGGTTAATGCCGTTAAAAAGTGTTGATTAACCCACTCTGCTTCGTGAATTAAATCTTGTTCGAGCGCTTTACCATTGTCGGTTAAAAAGATTTGAAATGAGCGACGATTGTCCGCTTCTTGATGACGAGTAATAAACCCCTGAACCTGTAGATTATCGAGCAGCCGCGTCATGGTGTAATTGGCTACGTCGCAACGTTTAGATAGCTCAGTTTGACTAATGCCCTCTTCTTGCCATAACGTAAATAGCACAGGCCAAATTTTACTGTCTAACTCATAGCGCTTTAAACGAGTATCGAGTTCTTGCTGCAAGGCAATATTTAAATGGGAAATCAAATAACTTAAACTTTCAAAACGTTCCAAATGATATCTCCTGCATCGTCATCCGTGTCATTATCTCTCAATGTACAGACCTTACCGGCTTTTAAGTAAGCCACAATATCTATACTTAGGTAAAACACACCTGAACACGGATTAGATTACCATCTCTATACGTTAATAGAAGCTATTTTAAGAGTCAAAAGATACATACTCGTTTATGTAGCGGTAATAACAGGCTCGATTTAATTGTCCCACCAAGCCCCGCACTAAAGGTGCGTATATGCCATTGTCTGTAACGATAATATCTGCGACATTAATAGCAGAAAGTTGAGTACCTATACTGCTGGTAAATATCAGCTCATCAATTGAATGAGTATCCGAAGGCGAAGCTTGATAATCCACTAACAATAATGGATATGCCTCAACGGTGACTTTTACTTTTTCGACTGACGTAATTAAGAAATACTCGTCATCAATACAATGCAAAATACTACTGAACAAAGCTGCAAACTTTGCAGGCAACGGACTGTCTAGATACAGCCAATCGCCATTGGCTTGTATATGAAACAGCACATCATCACTGCGCAGCGCCACACCATCAGGTTGAGTAAATGTACTTAATGCTGCTGTTTCATCTGTCATTACGCTTATCCTTATGCCAGTAACTTAAGCAACGCCTCTATCGGATGTTGGGGTTTAAAGCCGGAAAAACGTTTCACCTGGCTTCGACATGAATAGCCCGAAACCAATATTTGACTCTGTTCAGTCATTTTTTCAATACTTGACTGCCAAGACATTTCAAATAATTGCTTTGAACGTTCAAGGTTTTCTAGTTCATGGCCATAAGTGCCCGCCATGCCGCAACAGCCTAAATTGACACTGTTTAACTTAGCCCCAAAATGACTAAAAATCGCTTTCCACTCATTTGCAGTATTTGGTTTTGCTGTTGATTCTGTGCAGTGACTAAACCAAGTGTATTGCGGCGCATCATCTGATAATGCAGAGGCTTCATTTCGACTCGCGACAACATCAGTTAGCCATTCATTGGCCAACAGCACCTCAAATGGACCACGGCGTTGGCCTAGGGCTTCTTTATACTCATCGCGATAACATAATACTAAAGCAGGATCGATTCCCACCATTGGCATACCAAGGGCATGCACTCGGTTTAAGAAGTCAGCACTGTTTTGCGCTGTTTTAGCAAATTTGTCTAAGAAGCCTTTAATGTGAGTCGGTTTACCATTGGGTTTAAATGGCAATAATACCGGCTTAAGGCCAAGCTTTTCGATTAATTGAATAAACCGATAAACCAAATCGGCATCATAAAAACTGTTAAACGGATCTTGTACTACCAACACATATTGACTGCGCTGCGCTTCAGGGATGGCAGACAAACAATCCAAATCATAGCCTCGACTCGAATGACCGTCTAAACGCTGTTTTAGCGTAGGCACGGATAACTTCGGCGCATCGACATAACCAATGGCTTTTTTAATCACCCATTTACTCAGCGGATTTTGCGAAGCTATATTAGTTAATTTTGGCATAGCTGCCATCAGCGGTAATGTGTCTTCAATACCAGCAACTAAATAATCTTTGGCTGGTCGTAAGTAGCGTTTGTAATAAATATTAAAGAACTGTGCTCTAAACTTTGGCACATCAACTTTAACCGGACATTGCCCCGAACAGGCTTTACAGGCTAAACAGCCTTTAAGCGACTCCATGACTTCATGGGAGTAGTCATAGTCCCGTTGGTTGTTGATGGTATTTTGAATTCGTTGCATCAAGCCCAATGATTTAGACTTCGCTAGTGCATCAAGATCAACGCCTTCTGCTTCAAGTAAACGCAACCATTCACGCATTAATCCAGCTCGGCCTTTGGGTGACTGAACTCTATCTCCTGTGACTTTAAACGACGGACACATAGGAGAATAACTGCTGTAATTAAAACACAGCCCATTACCGTTACAGTTCATCACATCAGGAAAAGCTTCACGGGTTTGCACCGGAATTTGTCTGTCAAAACTGCCACGTTTTGCACTGTCGACATTAAACATCAATGGACCAGATTGAGGCGGAGCGACTAATTTACCTGGATTTAAACGATTATCAGGGTCAAACAAGCCTTTAATCTGTTCAAGCACACCATAAAGTTCGTCACCAAATACCGCTGGACCATATTCACCACGCACACCTTTACCATGCTCGCCCCACATTAAACCGCCATACTTAAGTGTTAATGCTGCCACTTGGTCAGATATCACTTTAAGTAATTGCTCATCGGCGACATCACACATATCTAATGCTGGGCGAACATGTAATACACCAGCATCAACATGACCAAACATACCGTATTGTAAATTATGGCTATCGAGTAACGCACGAAACTCCATAATATAGTCGGCTAAGTTTTCTGGTGGCACGGCGGTATCTTCGGCAAATGCTAGCGGTTTACGATTACCTTTGGTGGCACCTAATAAGCCCACTGCTTTTTTACGCATCGCATAAATACTGTCGATATCACTTCTTTCACTAATAATTTGAAAACCAACTAAACCGAACTGCTGTTGGTTCAGTTGTCCTGTCAGCATCTCTTCTAACAGTGCGAGTTTATGTTTTACGACATCGTCTTCACCGGCAAACTCAACCATATTAAGACCTTCGATGATCTTATTGGGCACGGCTTTAATTTGATCGGCAACTGAGTGCCAAATAATGTCTTCGCGGGCAAGGTTAAGCACTTTAGAGTCAACGGTTTCAACTACAGTAGCATTGGCTTGTACTAATGAGGGTGCATGACGTAATGCTGATTCAAACGAGTCGTACTTAATATTCACCATCATGCGAGTTTTTGGTAACGGAGTAAGATTAAGCTTAGTTTCGGTAATGACCGCAAGCGTACCTTCTGAGCCCGTTAAAATACGCGATAAATCAAACTGGCTTAAATCATCATTCCACACATGCTTTAAATCATAGCCAGTTAGAAAACGATTCAACTTTGGAAAACGCTCAATAATAGTGTCGCGTTTTTGCAAACATACTGCTGCCACCTTGCTAGCAATGGTATTACCAAGCTGATTATCACCGAAAGGTTGTTGGTCAACGTTGTCATGAGCTATTGGTGTTGTGGTCAGTACACTACCGTCAATGAGTACACTGGTGATCCCTAACACGTGATCAGACGTTTTGCCGTAAACTAATGAACCAGCACCAGATGCATCGGTATTAACCATACCGCCAATGGTCGCGCGGTTTGAAGTGGATAAATCAGGACTAAAGAAAAAACCATGGGGACGCAATGCATCATTTAATGCATCTTTAATCACCCCAGCCTGTACCCTTGCCCAGCCCTCTTTGGCGTTGATCTCAAGTACTTGGTTCATGTGCCGCGACACATCGAGGATCAGTCCATGAGTCAATGACTGGCCATTAGTGCCTGTTCCGCCGCCGCGAGCACTAAAGGTGACTTGTTTGTATTTGGGCTGCGCTGCTAGTGATAACACCAACTCAACATCTTGTTGATGTCGTGGATAAATAACAGCTTGCGGTAGGAATTGATATACCGAATTATCGGTTGCCTGAATAAGCCGCGCACTATAACGCTTGTCTATTTCACCTTCAAACTCGCTTTGTTCTAGCGCGTCAAGATACTCTAGATAGATAGGTTCTAATGTTTGTTTATGTGATAGCAAAGGTAACATAGAGGACTTATTAATTATTGGTATATTAAAATCATTATAAACAAAAAAAAGCCGCTAAAAAGCGGCTTTTCTAACATTTTGATAAAATTCAACTTAAAAATTACATTAAATTGCAATTATTATGCTTGATTATGCATTCTGTTCAGCTAAATATAACCAAGTGTCGATGACTGTATCAGGGTTAAGTGAAACAGAATCAATACCTTGCTCAACTAACCATGCAGCAAAGTCAGAATGGTCTGATGGACCTTGACCACAAATACCCACATAGGCACCTTTGGCTTTAGCTGCTTTAATGGCCATGGCTAATAATATTTTAACCGCATCATCACGCTCATCAAATAAATGGCTGATAACTCCAGAGTCACGATCAAGCCCTAACGTTAGCTGAGTTAAGTCATTTGAGCCGATAGAGAAACCATCAAAATACTCAAGGAACTGATCTGCTAGCAAGGCATTCGATGGGACTTCGCACATCATAATCACACGCAAGCCATCTTTACCGCGCTCTAAGCCTTGCTCTTTCAGTAATTCGATTACTTTAGATGCTTCGCTTACCGTACGTACAAATGGGATCATAACTTCGACGTTGGTTAAGCCCATTTGGCTACGAACACGTTTAATTGCTTCACATTCAAGCGCGAAACAATCGCGGAATGATTCAGAAATATAACGGCTGGCACCACGGAAGCCCAACATTGGGTTTTCTTCATCTGGCTCGTAACGATCACCACCGACTAAGTTTGCGTATTCGTTAGACTTAAAGTCAGACATACGTACGATAACTTTTTTCGGATAAAACGCTGAAGCAATAGTCGCAATACCTTCAACTAGACGTGCTATATAAAACTCAACAGGAGAATCATAACCAGATATCATTTCGTTGATTTCAGCTTGTAACTCGGCAGTTTGACCGTCGAAATCAAGCAAGGCTTTAGGGTGAATACCAATCATACGGTTAATGATGAACTCTAAACGCGCTAAACCGACACCTTCGTTAGGTAAACGGGCAAAGTCGAATGCACGATCAGGATTACCGACGTTCATCATAATCTTCATTGGCAAAGGAGGTAATGTATCTACGCGGTTTGTGACAACGTCGAACTCTTGTTTACCCGCATAAATCAAACCAGTATCACCTTCAGCACAAGATACTGTGACAATATCGCCCGTTTTAATACGGTCAGTAACATCACCACAACCTACAACTGCAGGTACGCCTAATTCACGTGCAATAATCGCTGCATGACAAGTACGTCCGCCACGGTTAGTCACAATCGCACTCGCGCGTTTCATGATAGGTTCCCAATCTGGGTCTGTCATGTCGGTAACTAACACGTCACCTGGCTCAATTTGATCCATCTGGTCAATCGAGGTTAATACCTTCGCAACACCAGCACCAATCTTATGACCAATAGCGCGGCCTTCACAGACAACGTCACCTTTAGTTTTTAAATGGTAACGTTCAATTAACTGCACATCTTCACGACTGCGAACGGTTTCTGGACGAGCTTGAACAATATAAAGTTTGCCATCGTTTCCATCTTTAGCCCATTCGATATCCATCGCACGGCCATAATGCTTTTCAATAATCACAGCTTGCTTAGCAAGTTCCATGACTTCTGCATCATTAAGAGAGAATATACGACGTTGTTCTGCAGAAACGTCTTCGATTTTAACTTGTTTACCATGAGCCTTATCATCAGAGTAAACCATTTGAATCAACTTACTGCCAATATTACGACGCACAACAGCTTGATGGCCTTGCGCTAAAATCGGTTTGTGGACATAGAATTCATCAGGGTTAACCGCACCTTGTACAACCATTTCACCTAAACCAAAAGATGAAGTGATAAAGACAACGTCGTTGTTACCAGATTCTGTGTCCATGGTGAACATAACACCAGAAGCCGCTTTGTCTGAACGTACCATACGTTGTATGCCAGCAGATAAAGCAACACCTTGATGTTCGTAACCTTGATGGACACGATAAGAAATTGCACGATCATTAAATAATGATGCGTAAACATGCTTAATCGCTAACATGACGGCGTCATAGCCTTTAACGTTTAAGAATGTTTCTTGTTGGCCGGCAAAAGATGCGTCAGGCATATCTTCAGCGGTCGCTGATGAACGCACTGCAAATGATGCGTCTTTAGTTTCGCTCGACAATTTTTCATATGCTTCACGAATGGCGACTTCTAATGCAGGCTGAAATGGGGTATCGATAACCCATTGTCTGATCTGTGCACCTACTTTGGCCAGTTCATTAACATCATCAACATCCAATGTATCCAGAATATCATTAATTTTCTGGTTAACTCCGCTTTGTTCAAGGAACTCATTGAACGCATGAGACGTCGTCGCAAAACCGCCAGGAACTTGAACCCCAGCATTAGCCAAATTGCTGATCATTTCACCAAGGGATGCATTTTTTCCGCCGACCTTGTTTACATCACCCATGCCTAAATCTTGATACCAGAGTACGTATTGCTGCACAGTTTTATCTCCGCAAGTTTTTATTTCAATGGCCACTTCACATAAGGGCAATAGCATCTTACACTCCCATACAAGACGCGTAAATCTATAATTTTATTTGTAATTTTATTACTACAAGAGGTCATAATGACACCAAAAGTATTCTACATTTCAGATGGAACCGCGATCACGGCAGAGGTTTTTGGTCATGCGGTACTTTCACAATTTCCTATAGAATTTGAATCACTTACAATTCCATTTGTCGAAACGATCCCTCTAGCAGAGAAAGTTAAGCAAAAAATAAATGATTGTTTTATTACAACAGGTGTAAGACCACTAGTGTTCCACTCAATCATTAATCCTGAAATTCGTAATGTGATTTTTTCGAGTGAATGTGTCGATTACGATTTCTTGAACACCTTTGTTGCGCCACTCGAACAACACTTAGGTGTGAAAGCGAAACCTTTATTACACCGAACACATGGTAAAAGTAACCAAGGTTACGAAACCCGCATTGATGCGATTAACTTCACTATGGATAATGATGACGGCCAAACCATGAAACACATGGATGAAGCCGATATTATTTTATTGGGTGTCTCTCGTTGTGGTAAAACGCCGTCAAGCTTATATCTGTCAATGCAATTTGCTATTAGAGCTGCAAACTACCCTTTTACTGAAGATGACATGGATAATCTTAAGTTGCCTGAGGCGTTAAAGCGCAATAAACCCAAATTATTTGGCTTGACCATTGACCCTAATCGTTTACACGAAATTCGCCAAAGCCGTATGGAAAACAGCCGGTACTCCTCATTAAGACAATGTCGCCTCGAAGTAAAAGAAGTCGAGATGATGTATAAAAAAGAGCGCATTCCATTCGTTAATACAACCAATCTTTCGGTTGAAGAAATTGCTACAAAAATTCTCCATATCACCGGTTTAAAACGCCATATGTTCTAATTAATAAACAATCAAAAAGCGCTGTATAAAGGCTATAAAAGTCGTTTTTATTCATTTAATTCGGCCCAGTCTTTTACAGCAATCTGTTTTTTGCAGCCAGATTACGTGGCTAAGCCTCGCATCTTGAACTTCTTTGGGTATATAATCCCGAGCAATATGATGCAAATGCATCTCACGATTTTTCGGTAATATGCATGACAATTAAAACAGATGAACTCAGAACAACCTTATTAAGCAAAGTTATTTCTCCTGCTCAGTTGGCTTCAGAATTTCCTTTAACCCAAGATGCCGCCGATTACCTTGTCGCTCAACGTCATGAAGTTGAAGCTATTATTGCCGGTGAAGACCAACGCTTATTAGTTATTGTCGGCCCTTGCTCGATTCATGACACTACAGCAGCATTAGAATACGCAGAGCGTTTATCTGCTTTGCACCATGAGTTAAAAGATGACTTATGTATTTTGATGCGGGTGTATTTTGAAAAGCCGCGTACTATTGTCGGTTGGAAAGGCTTAATTTCAGATCCTGATTTAGATGGCAGCTTTAGCCCTAACAAAGGCTTACGCATGGCGCGTCAATTATTACAACAAATCACTGAGCTTAAGTTACCTATCGCCACTGAATTTTTAGATATGGTTAACGGTCAATACATTGCCGATTTAATTACTTGGGGCGCTATTGGCGCGCGAACCACTGAAAGCCAAATTCATCGCGAAATGGCTTCCGCTCTATCTTGCCCTGTTGGGTTTAAAAATGGTACTGACGGTAATATCAATATTGCGGTGGATGCTGTACGAGCGGCTAAGGCCTCTCATATTTTTTATTCTCCAGATAAAGATGGTGCGATGGCTGTTTACCGCACTCACGGTAACCCATATGGGCATATCATTTTACGTGGTGGTAAAACCCCTAATTACTCAGCCGAAGATATTGAAGTGGCTCGAGCCCAACTTGAAGATGTGGGTGTAACTCAACGTATGGTCGTTGATTTTAGCCATGGTAATAGCCAGAAAAAACATAAAAACCAATTGAATGTTGCCGACAGCATCATGGCACAACTTCGTAATGGTAGTACTGCAATAGCAGGTATTATGGCCGAAAGCTTTATGATTGAAGGCAATCAAAAAGTAATTAAAGACGAACCATTAATTTATGGACAAAGCATTACTGATGCGTGTTTACATTGGGCTGACTCAGAAAAACTGCTACGTGATTTGGCTCAAGCATCTAAAGAACGCCAAACATTGCTTGCTAAATCGTAATTAATATATAAAACGGTTACACAATAATGCCAGCCTAAAAATAGGCTGGCATTATTCTGTATATCAAGATAATACTTGTTACATACTCGCATCACCTCATTCTGACACATTCACTCATTTAACATGCTACTTTTGCTCATGGGCTAAAAGTGATAATTGTGCCAGTTCTGCAAATTGTTGCTCAATTACCATAAAGCTGTCGACTAAAGCCGGATCAAAATGACAGCCCCGTCCATCAATAATAATCTTGATGGCTTCGTCATGGGAAAAGGGTCTTTTGTAACAACGTGGTGATGTTAACGCATCGTATACATCCACCAGTGCCACAATTCTGGCAGACAAAGGGATAGACTCGCCTTTCAACCCTTTCGGGTAGCCACTGCCATCCCATTTTTCATGATGACCTCCAGCAATATCTCGTCCCATCAACAAAAATTCGCATTGCGGTGCAAAGGCCAGCAAACTGTCTATCACTTTTGCACCAATTACCGGATGTGCTTTTATTTGATCAAACTCTTCAGGGGTTAATCGACCAGGTTTTAATAAAATATGATCCGCGATCCCCACTTTACCAATATCATGCAAAATAGATGACAGACTAATTTCATGAATAAAAGCTTCAGTTAATTCACTTGGCACTTGTTGTTCATCTAATCTTTGCCTTGCTAGCATATTGGCATATTGTTGCATTCTAATTAGATGAGCCCCAGTATCGTTATCTCGATACTCTGCCAGCTTTGCTAAGCCAATCACTGTCGCCTGCCTAGACGCTAATGTCGACTGCAACGAATGACTTAACTTACCGAGTAAATACGAAGTCGATTGAGTGACGATGGCATTAGTCACCACAAAGTTAATCACCACCACATACCAAATTAATGTCGAAAAACTATGAATTTCAGGCCAATTAAGCAACCTAAAGTGGAACGCTATCCCCATACCTATAAGCAATAATGCATTAACAAACTGTGCAAACAAAGCCCACCTTTCTCCGAGTAAAATACTGGCTAATGGAGGAAAAACAAACAACCAAAAAAAACCAGCTCCAGACGGGCCAATAGCCACTAAGAATGCGGCGCCAATAAAAAAAGTTAAGTAACAACCAATGACATACCGGCTTTTATCTGTCATTTTGGGGAACAACAAAATAATCAGCAAGACACCGTATGCGGCAGTGTCAAACACTGCCATATACCAAATACCTTCTGTAATGCACAGATACACACTGGTGATATAAACAGGTATGCATAACAGCGCTAATACACCAAACAAGCGTTGAAAGATGACTTTTCGCCACAAAGGTAAGCTATCATCTAGATCGTGTTGAATAATTTGAGCCGCTAACGAAGCTGACATAACCTTTCCTTAGTTAATCATCCTTAATTGCAATATTGGTATATAGAGCAGTAAAATAATAAGCGTATGTTAAGTATTGTTGTATAACGGTGAACTAGCAAAATAAGAATTAAAAATAATCCATAAATTCAACATAGGCCCATTGTTAAATTATGATAGTCACTTAATATATATGGAGTGATTGAGTATGATTATCAGAAATTAGTATTATATAAAATTAATACTGTCACAGTATCAAAATAGGTTTAATCTTGTTTTAATTTAATCAATGACTTATTAAAATAAGGATATTAAATGCAAGCGTCTTTACCCCCTGCCTCATCTGGTTTAAATAAAAGCACGATCATCGCAGGTTTACTGTTAGCGATAGGGTTAGGTGCATTAGGCTTATTGCTGAAACAAGCCATCATTGAATACAAATTACTCGACCGTAGTGTCACGGTAAAAGGTTTAGCAGAAAACGAATATCCTGCCGATGTTGTTATCTGGCCGATTCAATTTACTGCGGCGAATAATAATCTTGATGAACTCTATAAACAGCTGGATGCACAAAACACCCAAGTAGTGAATTTTTTAACCAAACAGCATATCAACCCAAAAGAAATCACTCTTACCGCACCAACAATTACAGATAAATTGGCCCAACAATATGGTGGCAACCAACCGGTCACATTACGCTACACAGGATCACAAACCATCACAGTGTATTCTAATGACATTGACAAGGTACGCAATGCGATGCCCCTGTTAACTGAACTCGGTAAAATGGGGATTGTCTTCACTCAAAATAACTATGATACTCAAGTTGAGTATATTTTCAGTCGATTAAATGATGTTAAACCTGACATGATTGAAGAATCCACCACTAATGCACGCCTTGTCGCAAACAAATTTGCCAAGGATTCACAAAGTCGACTGGGTAAAATAAAGAAAGCCACTCAAGGCCAATTTAGTATTAATAATCGTGATAAAAATACACCTTATATTAAGCGTGTACGTGTCGTATCTACCATTGAATATTATTTAGCGGATTAACATTAATGAAAACCATAACCAAAGTCTTGTTACCCATATTGGCACTATTCAGCGCTATGCTGATGGCACAACCGAATGACATCAGCCCTGAATCTATTAAGAAAGTAGGTGCTGACAAAGTGTTTTATCTAGTTCGACACACTGAAAAACTTGAGGGTGACAACCCAGGTTTAACCGCTCAAGGTCAACTTAGAGCCGTTAGATTAGCAAAAGTATTATCAAGCACACTTTTATCCAAGGTTTATACCACCGATTATAAACGCACACGCGAAACTGCACTTGCGGTTGCTCAAGCTCAACATGCAGAACCAAACATATATGACCCACGAGATTTAAAAGCGGTAGCAACGACATTACTTAACGAACAAGGACACATTTTAGTCGTCGGCCATAGTAATACCACCACCGAATTGGTTGAAATGCTTGGTGGAGATAAACAACCTCCGATTGATGATAACAACGAATTCGATCGTCTCTATATTGTCACGGTTGATGGTAATAACCGTATGGTATCAACAGTATTACTGCGTTATTAATGATACCGAGGCAAACTGATGAACCCGATAAAATGCACGCACTATGACTACATTGAATTACTGTGCCTGTATCAATATCGGGTAAAACTGACATTACACTCTGGTGATGTATTTATTGGCAAATTTAGTGCTACAACCTTAGTGAATAACAACAATCAAAGATACGAAGCCATCGTTGGAGTAAGTGACATCCAACAACCACTCATTGTTATTCTATCTGACATAACCCGCATAGATGTACTGAGTGACAAAGCCAAATTTGACCATTTAATACTCACTTAGTCCTTATTGGATCAAACAAAATAAAAATATCCACTTTGGCGCACTAATATTCGACACCCCTTAGTCCAATACATTACAATGCGCAGCATTTTTCGCTTTATTCCTTGTTAATTTGCATAACACTAGGTAGTTGTATGTCCCTTGCTCTAAATCCAGCACAAACCCAAACTGATTTCCCTGATGATATAGCAGCACGCATTGCTCAATCAGAAGCGCGAGTTATCAAAGCTATTTTCCCCTCTAACACTAATCACCATAACACCTTGTTTGGTGGTGATGCGTTAGCGTGGATGGACGAAACCGCTTTTATCGCCGCCACTCGTTTTTGTCGTCAGGCCTTAGTCACGGTCAGTTCTGATCGCATTGATTTTAAAAAAGCGATACCCGCTGGCAGCTTAGCAGAGCTTATCGCTAATGTTATCCATGTGGGAAATACCTCATTAAAAGTTGAAGTTAATATATATGTCGAAGACATGTATAAAGATCATCGCGAACATGCAATTCGTGGGGTATTTACTTTTGTTGCTGTAGACGAAGAGAGAAATCCCGTTCAGGTATGGCCACACGGCTAGAACTAATCCCATATAAATGCAGTCATTAGGCTGCATTGTTTTGTTATTTATTCGACTAAAGTCTATAGTTTTGCTGTTTTTGTTCAATATCATTAATAATATGACATAAAGCCATAGAACACTCGATTACTTTTCTGTTACATTAAATTTATCTTCGCGTGCAACATAGAATAAAAAATGCCATGAAGCTTGAAAATTTAAATATCATCATTGCCGACGATCACCCATTATTCCGTAATGCTTTAAGATTGGCATTGAGTAATACCTTTGAAAAAACTCAATGGTTTGAGGCTGATAGTGCAGAAGCGCTGCAACGTGTTATTGATCAAAAAGAGATAGTTTTTGATTTAATTCTGCTTGATCTACAAATGCCGGGGTCTCACGGTTACTCTACCCTTATCCACCTTCGTACACATTACCCTGACATCCCAGTAGTGGTGATCTCAGCCCATGAGGACATTAATACAATAAGCCGTGCGGTACATTACGGTAGCAGTGGATTTATTCCTAAATCTGCCTCCATGGAAGTATTGGGAGAAGCATTAAATGCCGTGTTATATGGTGATATTTGGTTACCAAAAGGGACTCAAGTCGTTCCTATCCCAGATGATCCATCGGACCAAATGGCCAGTCGACTGACCGATTTAACGCCGCAACAATATCGAGTATTACAAATGTTCGCAGAAGGGTTACTCAACAAGCAAATTGCGTATGACTTTGGTGTTTCTGAAGCCACCATCAAAGCGCATGCAACTGCAATATTTCGTAAGCTTGGTGTTCGCAATCGTACTCAAGCGGTGATAGCATTACAACAACTCGAAATGGATAGAATCGATATATCTTAATGCCTCAAACACTAGAACAACTGCCTTTTTCACAAGCATGTGAAAATAATAAACAGCCTATTTTAACCCTGTTGACACAGTGGCTGAACAATAGGCAACATATTCTTGAAATAGGCAGTGGCACAGGGCAGCACAGTGTCTATTTCGCAAAAAACCTTCCTCATGTGCGTTGGCAACCAAGCGATCAACTACATTATTTAGATACATTGCAAACTCGGCTCAATTTGCAAGCCTCACCCAATCTACAACAAGCAATCTCTCTTGATGTGACCCAGCAGTGGCCACTACTAACATCGAACGTTGATGCTATATTCAGTGCTAATACTCTGCATATTATGAGTCAATCAATGGTGGAAGCCTTTTTTACTGGTGTCGGGAGTGTGTTGGTTAATTCAGGCTCGTTAGTGATTTATGGCCCATTTAATTACCAAGGTCAATTTACCAGTGACAGCAATCGACAATTCAATTTATGGCTGCAACAAAATAATCCACAAAGTAGCATCCGTGATATTGAATGGATTTGTCACTTAGCACAGCAGCAAGGATTAACACTCCAAGAAGATATTGCTATGCCCGCCAATAATCGTATGTTGCATTTTATTAAGTGATCTCAAATCTAAATATTGTTCAAACTGCAATTTATATTGCTAACAAGATAATGTCACACTAACAGTTTATTGATTACCAGTGATGCAATACAGTTAGTACGGCTAGTACGGCCTCACTCAAACCATTTAACAATAATTTTATTACCAAAGCTTGGGTCAACCCATCGAACAGTATCCATTTGATGAGTGACAGACTCGATCCAAAATTTATAAGCTAATGACTGGAATTAAAATACACAAGGACACACATTATGGGTTCGGTTACCACTAAAAGACATCCCAATGGTCTTGATTATGTCGATATAGATACAGCACTCTGCCAAGCTAGAATTTTTATGCAGGGGGCGCAAATAGATCAATTTACTCCTGTAGGTAAAGCACCGCTGTTATGGGTGTCAAGTGCCGATGATTACCAACCGGGTAATGGCATTAGAGGTGGAATACCCATCTGCTGGCCTTGGTTTGGCATGAGTGATGCCAAAGGATTTCCACAACATGGTTTTGCCCGCAATAAAATTTGGGTGCTTGAATCCGTTAATATGCGTAATGAACTCGTTGATTTAATTTTCACTCTACCTGCCAGTGAAATCGATAAGAATTATTGGCCTCACGATAGCCAAATAAAAGTGTTATTTACCTTAGGCGAAAGCTTATCGGTAAGCATAGTGAATACTAACAACGCAGATTATGACATAAAGCTTACCCAAGCATTACACAGCTACTTCCCCATCGAAGATATTCACCAACTTAACGTCAGTGGTTTTAGTGACTCTGCATACATTGAATTTGGTGAAGGCCCTTTCAAACAACATGATGATGTAATCACTTTTAAGCAAGAGACTGATAGAGTGTATACCCAATTAGGTCATACTCAGGAGTTACATACACCCAATGGCACTATTGTGGTTAGCCGTGAAAACAGCCAATCTTCGGTGTTATGGAATCCTTGGATTGAAAAATCAACGCGTTTATCTCGGTTTAACGCTGAAGATTACTTAACCATGGTGTGCTTAGAAGCAGCTAATGTGCGGGAAGACTGTGTGGTAATGGCTCCAGGGCAAAGCCATACATTAACAACTCATATTGGCTGGAAATAAAAACACTTAATCGAGTGATATACGCAGTCATAACGATAAAACACAACCATAGAAAAGGCAGCCTAGGCTGCCTTTGTCACTTTCTAAGATTAATTTTTAATTAATCCATTTCAAGTTTTACATGATTTTATATTATTGATTATCTTCTGGTTTAAACACTGGATTATCAAGATTAGCTTCAAAGCTAGTTGGTGCAATGAAAGTTAAACCTGTTGGGATTTCTTCTAATTTCTGTCCAGCCAGAGTTAACGCTTCTACATATTCAATCATAGATTCGTTATCAATAAAGCCAGACTTAATAACAGGAGAAAGCTTCTTAGTTTCAAAAATATCATAACCATCTTTACCACCAGCAATATAAGCATTGGTAGAAATCTTGTAAGTCATATCAGGATCAATATCGGTACAACTACCAGCAGCTACACCGTTAGGGCATATATGTAAGTCTTCAATTTGTTCACCAGCAACGGCTTTACCATTGAAAGTAAATTCCACATTAGCAAATGTTGGGAATGAACCTGAAGAAGTAGTCAATGAGTAATTAATGGTATCTTCTAGCAGTTGAGTCACATCGCTACCTTTCAACTCAACAATAGCTAACTCATTACTGAAATATAAAAGTGAACCGATAATATAACCTGCAGTTAAATCACCATTTTCATCATTTTTAATATCATTACGCACACCACCAGTGTTTGTAATAGCCATATCAACATCATAACCATGTTGATTTAACTTCCAAACCATAGATGCTGCAACATGGGCACCTGCTTCTGATCCCGTAACCGGTAATGAAGCGCCGTTACGTTTAACACCAGGTTGACGAACATGGTCTAACATACCAGTATCAACTGGATCGTTGGCATCAAATACTTGACCGATCACTTTACCTTCAAACTGTTCAATAAGTGGTTTGTAGTCGATATCGATAATACTGCGCAGTAAAGCATCTTCTTCAGTAATGGCAATATTATCTTGCTCAGCAACAAAGGCTTCTACAGCACTTTGATCAGCTTCAGTCAATGACTCACTTGTATCCTCGACATATTCGTGCGTAAAGTTATCGCCAATTAACAGGGTGTTATTACCTTGACAAACTGTCACATCACCATCTTCAAAAGTAATATCTGCTTGGCCAACAGCTTGAGCAACCTCGCCAGCTTGTACGATACATGTTTTAGAAGTGCCGTTAGGATTAGTAATCATCTCTGCATAACTTGCAATGCTTGAACCCATGCCTCTACCAATATTAGTGAAGTCACCTAATAACGTATGAGAGTGACCACCAACAATGACGTCTACACCGTTAACACTTTCAGCAATGCGGATATCTCTATCTAAGCCGATGTGACTTACCATCACAACTTTATCCACGCCCATCTCATTTAGCGCATCAACTGTGGCTTGAGCAGTTACCACTTCACCATTGAAAACTAAATCTTCACCTGGAGAAGAAATCGACTTCATGTCTTCTAATACTAAACCGAAAATACCAACTTTAACGTCACCGTATTCTTTAATAATGTAAGGCTTAATATTAGTCACACCAGACATTTGAGAGTCTGCACTAGTATCTAAGTTAGCAGCGAGAAGAGGAAAGTTAACCTTATTAACAAATTCAATCAACGGACCATCACCAAGGTCAAACTCGTGGTTACCAATCGTCATTGCATCAAGGTTCATTTCACGCAATAAAGTTGCATTTCCAGCACCTTTTAAGACATTAAAATAAAGTGAACCTTGGAAAGCGTCACCACCGTGTAAAGCGAGGAAAGGCTTATTTTCATCAGCAGCCATCGTTCTAGCATTGTTTAATGCTGTAGCAACACGTGGATAACCACCAACATCAGTGTTAATACTCATGTCTTCAGAATTAACTTGGGCGGTAAAATCTAATGATGTTGGATCAAAACTCGAATGAGTATCGTTGATATGTGCAATGCGTAAGTTAAACGTGTCAATGTTAACGGTAGCATCATCATCACTACTGTTGCAGCCTGTTAATGCAACAATAATAGCCGTTGCCAGTAAACCTTTATACATCGTTTTGTTCATGTAAGACCCCATTATTTAGATAATTTATTATTTTTGCTTGATATGAATCAGCTTTACTTTCGAGTTTAATTATTTGTTTGAGATAAAATAGTTTTTGGTTAAAGAAGGAGGTTTAATACAAAAAACAAAGACACTGTATCAACAAAACCATGATCTAAATTAACCATAAGCAACTGCAAACATTATCCCGAAAATTAGAGACTCTCATTTTTACCGGCTAGATAATAGCAAAATATAGCGGGGATATGTGACGAATTTATAACAAAATGTGACATTTAATTTAATACTAACAAGCAGTTACAACACGCATTATCTTTATTTAAAAACAGTGACACGTTCAGGATGAGGTTTAAACTACTAAAAAAATGGTTTAGCGGAATTTAAACAACTAAACCATTAAATTTATATAGATATTTACTTAAAGCACCTAAAAGGCTGATTGTTTTCTAAGTAAAACAACAAAAGCTTTACCAACAGCCATTAAATTAACATCAACGTAATACTTGCTGTAACCATTGACCTATTTCGGTCAATTGATTAGGTAAAACACTGTGCGCCATCGGAAAGGTTTTCCAAATGGTACTGTAACCCGCTGCATTGAGGGCATCATTTGCCATTTTGCCTGCATATAACGGCACAACATCATCTTGCTCACCGTGATGTTGTAATATTGGCGTCGTACGATTGGCCTCTGCAAGATGCTCAGGTAATTTGTCACCACCGGGTAAATAACAAGAAAGCGCCATGATGCCTGCAAGCTGTTGATCAAAACGCAATCCAGTGAACAAACTCATGACTCCACCTTGGCTAAACCCAGCCAAAATAATTTTATTTGCAGGGATACCACTGTTTATTTGTTCAAGAATTAACTGCTGGATTGCTTTTTCTGAGGCCATAACACCTTGTAGATCTGCACGGTCATGCAAATCCATGCTTTTAATGTCATACCATGACCGCATCACAAAACCGCCATTTATTGTCACCGCTTGTTCTGGTGCGTGGGGAAATATAAAGCGAATACTATGCTGGCTATTGAGGCCTAATGCTGGCACAACAGGGGCAAAACCCGCGCCAGAATCACCTAAGCCATGTAACCAAATCACACAAGAAGTAGCAGCTAATTGTGGTTCAACCACTATTTTTTCTAACGGAGTAGACATATTCATCAATCCTATCAATACAGTAACAATATTATTGGTTATCTTACGTTAATTGATTTTTAACATCGAACTATTCACGCATTTTAACCAAACAAAAAACCTAATTTAATGGCCTTTTATTTGATTAGCACGGTTATAGCCTAAATATACTTTGTTAGATTGGTTGGTTCATATAAACTTAATACAAACAGTTATTGTGCATGTATCCCTGTGAGATCAAGTAACGCTTCTAATTGCACCGGATTATCAAGCTTGAGGCTCCATCTTACTGTGCCAGCATCAGCAACAACCACTAAACCTTGGTGAAAACAACTAATATCATCCACTGATGCAGTAAGCACCAATTGACTATCATGAAATCGGCACTGAATCTCATGAACAGTGACAATAATTTTACCCAATGAAAAATCGATAACCATAATAACTCACTATAGAAACAAAAAATCCCAAGTATAAACTTGGGATTTACACATCAACTAAACTACGGCTCTAATTAATATTAACCGTCGTTCAATCAAACAGATTAGTGGTGATGACCGCCTGCACCATGGGCATGACCATGGGCAATTTCTTCATCAGAGGCATCACGAGCACCGACAACTTCAATATCGAATGTTAACTCACGACCCGATAGAGGATGATTAACATCTACCGTTGCCATAAATTTACCCACTTTGATGATGGTGACTTGACGTTGGCCTTCCTCAGTATTCACAACAGCTGCCATGCCAGGTTTCCATACCTTTGCGCCCACAAGATGTTTCACTGATACGCGTTGTTCAGCGTCAGCTTGACGTTCACCATAAGTGTCGGCTGCTGGAGGAGTAATGGTAAACTTGTCGCCGATTTCTTTACCATTAATAGCAGCTTCGATACCAGGCATCATGTTGTCATGACCATGCAAATATGCAATCGGCTCACGACCTTCATTTGATTCAATCACATCGCCTTTTTCATCACGTAGCGTGTAATTAAACTGCACTATCATATCGTCTTTAATGCTCATTATTGTTCCTTAACTCAAAAATTTGCCGAAGCTTAACAAAAGCCTGCTTATGCATCCACAAAAAAGTACCCATTAACTAGAGAGCATCATAGTTTGATACCTAACGCAGTAAATGTTTGTTGATCGGGGAAACCGTCTGCAATAAGCCCATTTTGCTTTTGAAAGGCTTGTAAACCTAACACTGAATTACGGCCCAAAATACCATCTGGCTTACCGACATCAAATCCTGCATTATTTAGCTTTTGTTGTAATTGCGTTACTATTTCCCGGCTTAATCTTGGTTGTTTAGGTACCGCACGAGTGAGTGCTGCACCACCGTTGATTCGGTCGGCTAAATGCCCTACTGCAATGGCATAAAATTCTGAACGATTCCAACGCATGATCACGTTAAAGTTGTCATATCCTAAGAAAGCAGGTCCGGTATGCCCAGCAGGTAAATACAATGCCGCCTGCATGTCTGGTGTAGAAAGTGGTTGCCCATTGGATTTCTTTATATCCAGCTCACGCCATTTCACTAATGGCAACGGTTGCTTACCGCCTAAATAAGCAAATGAATAATGAGCAGGCAACAGTACTTCACGCCCCCACCGTTCATCCGCTTTCCAACCTAAGTGTTGTAGAAAATTTGCTGCTGAGGTTAATGCATCCACCTCACTGTTCCATAAATCGGCAATACCATCACCATCACCATCAACGGCATATTTTCGATAGTTAGTTGGCATAAATTGAGTGTGGCCCATAGCGCCAGCCCAAGAACCAACCATTTTATTGTCGGCAAATTGGTATTGTTGTTTCAATTTTAATGCTTGTAATAGTTCTCCAGTAAAATAATCACTTCTGCGTGGGTCGCACGCCAAAGTAGCAAGTGAATTAAGTACTGGCATACTGCCTTTGTAACCACCAAAATTAGTTTCAAGCCCCCAAAAAGCAACAATATACTGACCAGGAACGCCATATTCTTTGGTTAATTGGCTTAGCAATTGATGATGTTTAGCCATTAATTTTCGGCCTTGCTCGACTCGCCAAGGGGTCACACGTTTATCAAAGTAATCCCCAAAAGTGGTGGTAAACTCTGGCTGTTGATTATCTAGCTCAATGACTCGAGGGACATATTTTAAGTTTGCTACCGTAGTATCTATAATGTGTTGTGAAATCCCTGCATCCCTGGCTTTTTGTTGTAATCGCACCACACATTGGGCAAAACTTTCTGTCGGTATTATGGGGTCGGCGATCTTGACCAAAGCAGCAGCCTTGGGTATCGGCGTTGATGTTAGAGTCGTTGTAGGGGTTGATGTCGCAGGAGCCGCCGAAGCAGCACAAGCACTCAACACCGTGCAAGATAAAATGATTGAAGCAACAAATACAGCAACACGGCTTTTTCTGGTCATGAAACAACACTTAATTAAGACAAAATGAATGATGAATATCGTGACTCATCGCCCATCAGGAAACAAGAGCTAGTAACATTAATCCCTGTTTATTTATGCTAAATACATCATTAAAAATAAAAATGCTGCAAAATTACCCAGCTAAAATCTTATTAAACAAAATTGTCATTAATTAAGCCTTTTCCTTATTCATTGAGTCCGTATAATGAAACTAATTCTCACTCATTTAAGCGATTTATCATGACTGAACAGACAGCAGCACCAACAAGCTTTATCGAAAACGTAAAACAACACCAAGTCTTATGGGGCTTACAGGATGAAACTGGTGAAGGTTGGGTTGTATGCGACTCATCTGAATTTGAAGAAACTGATGTTATGCCACTTTGGTCAAGCGAAGCAGCTGCAACAAGCCACTGCACTGATGAATGGGCTGACTACAAAGCGGTGACGATTACACTCACCGACTTTTTAGAATACTGGGTAAGTGATTTAAATGATGATGGCGTATTAATTGGCGTTGATTGGGAAGCTGATCAAGAATGCCAAGAGGTTGATCCTATCGTATTAGCCAAAGAATTAGTTGATTTCGAAAAAGAATAATCATTACTAATTTGATCTTACTACTTAAGCTGTTCAGCCATTGAACAGCTTTTTGATATTATAGTGCCTATGCCTACACTGATTGATATTCCTTTTGACAAACGCCACATATGTTGGTTTTGTAACGAACCCAGTAATCATATTTTTGATTACTATAGAATGACTCATACCCCCCATCCCTCTCTAGGTATTCCTGCTTGTAAAGAATGCCATATGTTAGCCAAAAAGAATCTGCTGACCTCTATTTGGGATTGTCGAGATGCGGTCAAAGACAATTTAATGCATCTATATCGTAAAGACTTAGCCATTGGCATTAACTGGACCAAACAAGAACTCGAAGAGTCAGAATTTGATTGTATGATTTTTGGTGGTTTCAAAAAAAGTGCTTGGATGATGTATCAAATAGCCCAAGGCAGAATCAATGCACAGGGATGGCCTCTCAGTCTTGATGGAGTATTACTCGAGGGCGAAATAGCAGGCGATGTCAGTCAATATCAAACTGGTTTTGAATTTGACGGTATTTTGTTTACTTCATTAACAAAAGCCATTAGTCACTATAGCCAAACATTGTCTTTAGACAGTGGTTTTTTACAGCGGTTGATTACCTTACTCGGCAAAGCAAAATTTGGTCATGCCGTAAAAATAGCTCGGATCAATATCGGTATTACTCCTGGGCATCAGCGACAAATTCTTGATGAGCTAATCGAAGATATGGACCAAGAAAAGCCCTAAAAACTCAGAAACGTCTAGCCAAGAATAGTACGCAAACGCTCTTGGACTACACCCACTAATAAATCAGGTTGGAATTTAGAGATAAATTTATCACAACCAACCTTTTCCACCATTGCTTGATTGAAACTTCCACTTAAAGAGGTATTGAGAGTAATATATAGCTTCGCCATTCGAGGGTCATGACGTACTTCTGATGTCAGCTTATAGCCATCCATTTCTGGCATTTCAGCATCGGTAATCATCATTAATAATTCATCTGTAACATCTCGGCCTTCATCTGCCCACGATTGCAATAATCGTAATGCTTGCAACCCATCAGATGCTTCAATAATTTCAAGTCCAAGCTGACTCAATGTGTCTCTGACTTGTTTGCGAGCAGTGGAAGAGTCATCAACGATGAGGATTTTACGACCAGGCATATAAGAGATAAGTGATTCATCAAGTACACCATCAGATATCTTCACATCATAATCAATGATTTCTGCTAACACTTTTTCAACATCAATGATAGACACTAACCGTGCTTGTCCTTCTTCTTCAATACGAGTTATCGCCGTTAAATAATTATGCCCTCCAGCCGATTTAGGTGGCGGCATAATATCGCTCCACGTCATATTAACAATATTCTCGACTTTACCGACTAGAAAACCCTGCACGCTGCGATTGTATTCGGTAATAATCAAGTTACTGTCTTCTGTTACAGGCATCGGCGAAAAGCCTATTGCTTCTCGTAAATTGATTACTGGAATTGATATGCCGCGAATATTAGCCACACCATAGATATTATGATTACTGCCTGGTAAGGAACTTAACGGCGGTAACTTAACCACTTCTTTTACCTTAAATACATTAATGGCAAACAACTGGGTTGAGTTAATGCGAAATAACAATAGTTCTAAACGATTCTCGCCCACTAACTTAGTTCTTTGATCAACCGTATCGAGTACTTTTCTCATGAATGAGTTCCACCTAAAACAAACCAGCAATATCAAAGCTGTATTGACAATAATAAAGCTGATTATACTAAAAAAATATTAATTATCAGTGTCGAACCAAGACTTATGCCACAAAAAATAAAAATATCAGCAAAATAGTCAGCAAAATAGCACTTTACATATATTTTTACACATCTGTGTATTTGTTTTGCTTCTACAAGGATAGAGACTCCAATTGGTTCAACTCTCTCATCAAAACAACACTTAAGCAGCTGATCGATAAAATACTCGACATTCCAGGTTACGATCTATACAGAAGGAAATTGCCAACAACAGCTGTCATTAATGCTGAAACTGACAACGATATGATCAGATTATCTGTTTGGGTTGTAGATCCTGAAAATCTGATTTTGGGTGTATAGACTGCAGCACAAGGTGATCGATAATCCGCTTGTGAACGTATAACACTTCAGATTATTTGATTACATTCATACAGAGGCAGTTATGCTTATCCCACTATTTCCTTTAACCATCTGCTTATTACCACAGGGATATACTCAATTACGTATTTTTGAACCTAGATACAAACGATTGGTGTCTGAATCACTCAAAAGTGATACTGGATTTGGTTTATGCATGTTGGCCGACGATAATAAAACCATTTTACCCATAGGCACACTGACTAAAATTATTGACTTTGAAACGCTTGAAGACGGTTTACTCGGTATCAGTGTTCAGGGGCAACAAGCTTTCACTATTGATCAAATCACCATAGAACCAGACGGTTTAAAGCGTGCTGACGTTAGTTTAATCGACACTTGGCCGAGCGATATCATTGAACCACAAACATCGCAGTCACAAATAGCATCAATTGAGCATAAAAAAGATAAGGTGCTTAGCAATACGTTGAAGCAAATTTTACAACAATATCCACAACACCTCGCTCATTATACTGAAGAAAACTTTAATGATATTTCTTGGGTATGTCAGCGTTGGCTTGAAATTATCCCATTGAGTTCAAAAGAAAAATACCAGTGTATAAATAGTCATGACCATCAATTAGCTAAATCATTGTTAATCGATATTATAAAATAATACTCAACAGTGATCCGAACACAAGAATGTCACGTATAAACTAACCAATCGAACTTGTTTTAACTATTTTTTAAAAGAATTTAGATCAGGTTTTAGCAGAGATTAGCCACGGCATAAATGACAAAATTACTTATGCTCAATGACTTATTTATTGAATGCGAGTGAAATAATGGAAAATGTTCAATTACAAAGCGCACAAAATCGTTATGATAAGGGTCATCTTGCACAAAGATCCCTAATTAAACGAAACGGTGCTATGAAATCAAAAGAACCTAATCCAATGGCAGATGAACTTGCAGCATTAATGATGCAAGTGGCTAACCATCGATGCAAAACATCTTTTGCAAAACTTTTTTCGCATTTTGGCCCCAAAATTAATTCTTTTGGCGTTCAGCGCCTAAGCCAGCAAGGTTTAGCCGTAGATTTAGTTCAAGAGACGATGACACGAGTTTGGACCAAAGCACACCTTTACAATGCCGATAAAGCCGCGGTAAGTACTTGGGTATTTACCATTATGCGTAATCAATGTTTTGACATGCTTCGTAAAGTACAACATAACCGCGAAGATTCATTTGGTGATGATATTTGGCCATTATTTGAGTCTGATGAAGCTGAAAACAAAGATGATGATTTCTTACTATCCTCGAAATTATTGCAACACGTAAAAGAATTACCACCACTACAACGCCAAGTAGTACAAGGTATTTACATGCAAGAGCTAACGCAACAAGAATTAGCAGACAAACTTGATATTCCTATTGGCACGGTTAAGTCTCGACTTAGACTAGGTTTGGAAAAATTAAAAAGCTTTATGGAGAAACACTATGATTAATTACCACCCTGATGAGCATTTGCTGTCTCTCCATGCAAAAGGTGAATTGCCGTTATCAATGTCGATTGCGATTTCTGCCCACGCCGAATTTTGCTCACATTGCCAACAACAACTTGATCAGATGACCATTGCGATGTCTGTACAACAATTTGACTCGGTCACAATGCCTGAATCAGACAACATTAATGATCTCCAATTAGATGCATTACTTAATCAATTATTGAGTTCAACCTTAGATACGTTAGACATTGAGCAACCTAATACAGATAAACATAGTGAAGAAAAAAGCAAAGATAACAGCGTCAATATTAAAGGTCAGCATTACCCGCTACCTCGGGTTTTTCGTAAACAAATTAATGCATCCTGGCAAGGTATTGGCAAAGTCAGTCGTTTAAGACTCGATACAGGAGAACCACAAGCAAGAGCAAGCTTGTTGCACATAGCTGCCAATGGTGAAATTCCCGAACATACCCACAAAGGGGCAGAGCTCACCTTGCTACTCGCGGGAGAATTCAGTGATTGTTATAACACTTATAAACCTGGTGATTTCATGTTGCTTGATAAAGAGCATCAACATTCACCTAAAACACTTGAAGGGTGTTTGTGTTATACCATAGTAGATGCGCCTTTATACTTCACTAGAGGATTCAGTAAGTTACTCAATCCAATTGGCGATTTACTGTATTAGCCATTAGCTTAATTAACGTAATAAATTGCAGTTAAGTATTGACGAATTAGAACTGGTTGATCAATTGAGTCGATAGCATAGCTTACCGCGTTAACCTATGACCTTTGAACACGGATGATGAGGACTTCATGATCCGTGTTAACTTTTTACTCTGCATGTGCATGTGTATGTGCATAAATAGCATCCCGATTGACTGTATTTATTAGTGATATGAATCACACCGAGACATATTTTGATCTAAAACAGTATTTATTTGCTTAAAATTTGAAAAAGACTATTGCCATATGCAAACACTCAGTATATTATCCACACAGATTTAGTTTTCTTGTTAATTTTGGTTACCTACCTGTAAGTCTGCTCAACTTCACTTCGTAAATAAACCCAAGACAAGCTTCTGTACATCGTTTTTGATTTTCAATTAATTATGTTGGTGATTTAAGTTATACCCACGTAATCTTGCTGTCATAAAACTATGTTCAACTTACAAAATTAAGTGCTCAGTGTGTATCAAGTATCTTAAGGTTATGAAGTAACATCAATGTTGCTAACATAAAATAAACCTTAATCAACTATTTACATCACAACACTTGATTAGTGAGTAAAAGATAGGTTAAGTTAAATCTCGAAACATTAATCTTTTGCAACACTAAAAAATGCCAAGGATATTTTATTGAACAATTTTCTCACCAAATGGTGAATATACAAGAAGGAGTGTGACCAATGTCATACAACATGAATGGACACGATATTTCAGTTAACTTTCCAGTTAATTCTATTTCGTCAAATAAAAACTCAATTGCTTTTACCGACAGCCTGGGTAAAAACAAAAAAACATTTTCAAAGCGCATTGAAGCAATCAACTTCATGAAATGGTTAATCTCTGCCAATAAGTAAGATCCCTAACGCTTTGCGTTAATCATTTACTCTGTTATTTAATAAACTCATTTCTCGGTATTCTCCTCTCAATTACCGGATGTTTATTAAAACAGAGTAAAATGAATTTACTCATCAACATAATCTTAAATAATTCCTCAGTATTAACTCTCAAATAAAACCTCAAAAACACCTTAAACACAAATTTATCAACCACTTAAAAGTAGTGTACCTTTCCAACATTCATTCTAAGTTTGTACTATCCGAGAAAACTTTCGTTGGTATCTAGGTAACATTGTGTTATTTCCTAACACCCCACCCTGATGTATATATAAAATTTCTGTTGCGCTGTTAGCATTCTCATTTAAATAATGTTGTAACACTAAAAATCCAACGGGATCGTACAATAATTCAAATTCAATTCCTGACTGACATACTTTTTCCCACATATCAAAACAACGTCGTGATAATTTTCCAAAATGATATTTATGACCATCATTAATAATTTTTGGATAATATATTTCGTCAACTAACTCTGAGAATTGTTGACGTAAATATTCATCACCCCCGACAGTACTGCAAGTTATGACCTCTATAGTAAATACATCCACTATTGATAATTGAGCGAGCTGTTGAATTAATTGCTTATTTAAATATGCTGCAGTAGTCCCCGTACCAGACGGTAAAAATACCATTAGCTTATTTTTCTGTTGTTCTTGTGCCCATTGAATTATTTCAGCAGCCAGTTGCTCGATCCCAGTTTCAGCATACTGACAACGTCCACCTTCTGGAATATACAATAAATGCTTTTTATCAGCGTAGATGGGATCTGATGACACAATATAGTTCATCGCATCGTTTAAATGCATACCAGCAAGATTTTCTGCATAAGCCAAATTGCCAATATCAATAATATTAGCGCCATTTTGTATCGCGGCAGCATAATTACCCTGTGGGTTTTGCAATAAGAAATCACTGATATGACTAACATAATAATTAAACGTCCAGCCCTGCTGATTAGCAAGTACTGACATTGAATATAATGAATTAGCCTGCGCTGATCCAGAAGCCACTAACTGAGTAACATGTGAGTAATCATGATGTAAAAAATGATAAAACTTACGTGCTTTATTACCACTAAAATCAGGATGTAATAAATCATCCCGTTTGACATAGATAATCTGTCTGCCAAAGTTCATTGGCTGTACTGGGCTTATCGAAAACATGCATTGTCTCAATCAACTGTAATATGAGCATTTTAACTAAAAAATGACAAATCTCATCGATTCATTTGTATTAATGATAACTACCAAAGAAAATCGAGTAGGTAAAATCATACTTTAATATATAAAATCAATATCTTAAAAACATGGCATGGATATCGCTATATATTAATCAATATTGACTACAGATAGGAATGAAAATGTCACTTTTACGCTTAATCTTTAATATTGCTTGGTTTTTAATGGGCGGATTTGTTATGGGCCTCGCTTGGTGGTTTGTAGGAGCATTATGCTTTATTAGTATCATAGGTATCCCATTTGGTCGTGCATGTTTTGTTATTGGCGAATTGGCTTTTTGGCCATTTGGACAAGAAACAGTTAACCGTAAACACGTTTCTGGTGAAGAAGACATTGGCACGGGTACATTGGGCTTAGTGGGTAACATTGTGTGGTTTTTATTCTTTGGGATCTGGTTGGCCATTGGTCACTTAGTGCATGCATTGGCTTGCTTTATCACCATTATAGGTATTCCTTTTGCGATACAACACATGAAGCTGGCCTTATTAAGTTTAACCCCTATTGGTCAAACCGTTATTGCCAAACCGACCTATTAAGAATAGTGTTAATCTTATAATGTAAATCTTATAAAAAAGCCGACAACTTTATGTTGTCGGCTTTTTATTAAAAACTAATTCTTAATGTCTTCGCTATGGCAAAATAAAATTAGTTAATCATTCGGCCTATGCCGCCAAGGACAGAACCTTCACCTTGGTCTTTACCGCCACTAGAAGGTGCATGAGCAATAATTCTGTCAGCCATTCGAGAAAACGGTAAGCTTTGTAACCACACAGTACCATGGCCTTGTAAGGTCGCAAGAAACAAACCTTCGCCGCCAAATACCATTGATTTTAATGAACCTGCACGTTGAATGTCATAATCTATTCCTGGGGTAAAACCCACTAAGCAACCAGTGTCGACCCGCAATGTTTCACCCCGAAGCTCTTTTTTAATTAAAGTGCCGCCTGCATGGACAAACGCCATACCGTCACCTTTTAAGCTTTGCAAAATAAAACCTTCACCACCAAAAAAACCGGTACCTAAACGTTTATTAAATTTCATACTAACTTGAGTACCCAATGCAGCCGCTAAAAAGCTGTCTTTTTGGCAGATAAGTTCGCCTTGATGCTCGGATAAATCAATTGCCAAAATGGTACCAGGGAACGGCGCGGCAAATGCCACTTTGCGTTTAAGTTGACCTTCATTACTAAAGTGAGTCATAAAAATGCCTTCACCCGAAATAGCCCGTTTACCGGCGCCAAGTAACTTGCCAAAAAAACCAGATTCAGGCTCAGATCCATCACCCATTTTGGCTTCAAAACAAATATCTTCTTCGATATAAGTCATCGCACCCGCTTCTGCAATCACCGACTCATTGGGGTCGAGTTCCACTTCCACCAGTTGCATACTTGAACCAATGATTTCGTAATCTACTTCGTGACATTTTTTGGTCATCTTTTGCTCCTTCAAATAAATATAATAATGACGCTAATAACGACAACAACCAATTGGAGTAAACGCGATTGAAGTCGTTGTTGTATTCGGTTAAATAGTTGCTTTAGGTTAACAAGATGTTGGTGCTTTGAACATGCTAACTTTGTGAGACATTATTTGTTTCTAGCCGTATCAATAATTTACAGGCAATGTTAACCCAATCCAGCACCACTTAATCCTGATTGTTGTTGCTGTTGATATTGTGCAAACTCTTCTAAAATTAGTTCGGTAAACAACTGCCCAGCTCGCCCAAGCGGACGCTCTAAAGTTGATACTAATTGTGGCGTAAAACTAAATCGGTTGCCGCCAATAAAATCGATTGCGATCAATTCTCCAATGGCTAGCTCTTCGGAGATTAAAAAATCAGGCATCCAGCCAAAACCTAATCCTTTTAACAACGCATTTTTCTTCATAATAAAACCTGAAAGATAGAATACTTTGTCTCCACCGAATTGCATTTCATCTCGGTCACGTTTACCTGGAGATGAGTCTTCAATGGTTAACTCAACATGTTGCTGTAACTCAGGCAAACTAATGGCTTTTAACTGACTTAATGGATGTTGTGATGATGCCACCAGGACACTGGTAATGCTTGGCAGAGCTTTAGGATGATACGAGGGGCCAGTACGGTAATCTTTGACTAACATTAAGTCTGCTTGCTCACGCTCAAAGCGATGTTGCACTCCGCCTAAAAACTCCATATTGAGTTGAATTTTAGTAGGAATATTATGTTCAGACATGCGCTTAAGGGCGGTCATAATTGGTTCCATCGGCAAAGCACCGTCTATCACTAACTCAAGCTTAGGTTCCCACCCCTGACTAAAGCGGCTTGCAAGATGTTCAATATTGGCTAAATGCTGTAATAAGCGTTGTCCTTCAGCCAAAATCACCTTACCTTCCGGTGTTAATTCTGCTCGATAATGATCTCGATTAAATAATGTCACGCCGAGATGTTGTTCCAGTTTTTTTACCTGATAGCTTACCGCCGATTGTGCCTTGTGTAATCGCTCTGAAGCTTTTGAAAAACTTCCTTCTTCAACAAGCACTTGCAATACATTAAAGGCATCTATATCTATCCGCATAAAATTTCCGCTGTCTCATTATCAATACACAAACGTAAAGTTAACACAACTATCTAAAAAATTGATTAAGTTGAGTTATTTATTATTCTTTTTTTTGTTGATCTTTACCACTAAATTGTTAGTTAGATCACATATTGGTTACCTAATGCGATTAGGCCATAACAATAAATAACATAAACGCCACGACATTCGCAGTCGATTCACCATAGGACAATCACATGCCATTCTATGTTAAGCAAGGTCAAATCCCGACCAAACGCCACATTGCCTTCGAAAAAGACAATGGCGAGTTGTACCGTGAAGAATTATTTTCAACCCATGGTTTTTCCAATATTTATTCCAATAAATATCATCACAATATGCCAACCAAAGCGATAGACGTTCAACCTTACTCGTTATCTCATGGTGAGCAATGGCAAGACTCTTTAATTCAAAATTACAAATTAGACTCTCGCCAAGCCGACTGCCAAGGCAACTTTTTTAGCGCCCGAAATAAAATATTTTTCAATAATGATGTCGCCATGTACACGGCTAAGGTGACTAAAGACACCAATGAATTTTATCGAAATGCCTATGCTGACGAAGTGGTGTTTATTCACGAGGGTGAAGGCCAATTATTGAGTGAATACGGTGTCATTGAAACCAATAAATGGGATTACTTAATTATTCCACGCGGGACCACGTACCAACTTAAATTTACCGATTATCAAAATGTACGCTTGTTTGTTATTGAATCATCTTCAATGGTCGAAGTGCCAAAGCATTTCAGAAACGAATACGGCCAAATGCTTGAATCCGCACCTTACTGTGAACGAGACATTCGTACGCCAACTTTGGCTGATGCCGTGGTTGAAAAAGGTGAGTTTCCGTTAATGTGTAAATTTGGTGAGCGCTATCAAAAAATGACACTGCAATGGCATCCATTTGACTTAGTAGGCTGGGATGGTTGCGTCTATCCTTGGGCATTTAACATCTGTGAATACGCGCCAAAAGTTGGCAAAATTCATTTACCACCGTCTGAGCATTTAGTGTTTACTGCACACAATTTTGTCATTTGTAACTTTGTTCCACGCCCATACGATTTTCATCCTAAATCGATACCTGCACCTTATTACCACAACAACATCGACAGCGATGAAGTGCTGTATTACGTCGATGGTGACTTTATGAGCAGAACAGGTATTGAAGCGGGCTACATGACATTACACCAAAAAGGTGTGCCGCATGGGCCTCAACCAGGTCGCACAGAAGCCTCTATCGGCAAAACTGAAACATACGAATATGCGGTGATGGTTGATACCTTCGCCCCACTGAATTTAACCACTCATGTCAAAAATTGCATGAGTAATGATTACAACCGCTCTTGGTTAGAAAACTAAGACCACATTTATAACTAACCCAAGTCACCTAAGAGTGATGGCGTGTTGACATAAAAATAAAGGAAAACAACATGGCAAGCGAACTAAACCCACTGGGCCTGTTAGGCATTGAATTCACAGAATTTGCTAGTCCAGATACTGAATACATGCATCAAGTATTCATCGATTTTGGCTTTTCGATGTTAAAAAAAGCCAAAAATAATGACATTGTTTACTACAAACAAAACGACATTAACTTTCTTTTGAATAAAGGCCGTGCAGGGTTTTCTGCAGAATTTGCCAAATCTCATGGTCCAGCCATTTGTTCAATGGGCTGGCGTGTTGAGGATGCACAGTTTGCTTTTAAAGAAGCGGTAGCCCGTGGTGCAAAACCAGCCGATGATGCTAATAAAGACATGCCCTACCCAGCTATTTACGGTATCGGCGATAGCTTAATTTATTTTATTGACATTTTTGGTGAACAAAACAATATCTATCAAACTGACTTTGTTGATTTAGAGCTGCCTATCGTAACGCCAGAGAAAGGCTTTATGGAAGTCGACCATTTAACCAATAATGTCTACAAAGGCACTATGGAAAAATGGGCTAACTTTTATAAAGACATTTTTGGTTTTACCGAAGTGCGTTATTTCGATATCAGCGGCGCACAAACCGCATTGGTATCTTATGCACTACGTTCACCGGATGGCAGCTTCTGTATCCCCATTAATGAAGGTAAAGGCAATGACAAAAATCAGATTGATGAATACTTAGGCGAATACAATGGCCCTGGCGTTCAACATCTCGCATTTAGAAGTCGTGATATTGTGGCCTCACTCGATGCAATGGAAGGTACGTCAATCAAAACTCTAGATATTATTCCAGAATATTACGACACCATTTTCGAGAAGTTGCCACAGGTGACCGAAGATCACGACCGTATCAAACATCACCAGATTTTGGTTGATGGTGATGAAGATGGATATTTATTGCAAATTTTCACCAAAAACCTTTTTGGTCCAATCTTCATTGAAATCATTCAACGTAAAAACAACCTTGGCTTTGGCGAAGGTAACTTTACTGCGTTATTTGAATCGATTGAACGCGACCAAATGAAACGCGGCGTGCTGTAATTTTATAGACACGAAGTGATACAGAAAAACCAGCAAAATGCTGGTTTTTATCATTTTAAGCCTTTACACTCTGCCATCTACATTCTAATCAAAGACCTTTCCAATGCCAGATTACGCCGTTCTCGCCGTGTTTATTCCAACGTTCTTTTTTGTGTCTATCACCCCCGGTATGTGCATGACATTAGCCATGACCCTGGGCATGAGCATTGGTGTCCGTAGAACATTGTGGATGATGTTAGGCGAATTAGTTGGCGTGGCCTTGGTCGCTATTGCAGCAGTACTTGGGGTTGCCAGCATTATGCTAAATTACCCACAGGTTTTTGATATTCTTAAATGGGTAGGTGGCGCATACCTTGGTTATATTGGCATTAATATGTGGCGCGCAAAAGGCAAAATGGCCATCATTACTGGCCTTGAAGTAAAAACCAGTCGCATGAGTTTAATCAGCCAAGGATTTATTACCGCGATTGCCAACCCTAAAGGGTGGGCTTTTATGATTTCGTTATTACCACCATTTATAAATGTCGATAATGCCGTCGGGCCACAACTCGCCGTTTTGCTTGGTATAATAATGATCACCGAAAGTGTGTCTATGCTGGCTTATGCTAGCGGCGGTAAAAGCTTACGGTTATTTTTAAGCCGTGGCGATAATATCCGCTGGATGAATCGTATTGCCGGAAGCTTGATGATTTTGGTTGGTATTTGGTTAGCACTAAGCTAACCCTTAAAGAGCAATGGATGTGTAAATTGCTCCATATTATGTTTTTGTATTATCAATTGACTTATACGGTAGTTGTTCATACATTTGTTGCATATAAATGTCGATATGAGATTGTTCTTGTTTACAAAAATCACCGATAGCATCATTAAAGCCTTCATGGGCAATAAAATGACTTGAGGTAGTTTTAACCGGGCGAAATCCTCTCGCTACTTTATGTTCGCCTTGTGCACCAGCATCAAAAACGCTTAATTGATTAGCGATAGCGAACTCAATGCCTTGGTAATAGCATGCTTCAAAATGGACATGGTCACATTCAGTTAACGCTCCCCAATAGCGACCATATAAATGTGTGTCTGAAACAAAATATAATGCAGATGCCACTAATTGTGCGTCACTATTTTCAATCAATAATAGTCGTATCATTGAGCCCATAGTTGCTGCAATTTGCTCAAAGAATGCTGCCGACAAATACCCTTTATGACCAGACCGCTTTAAATAAGTATTTTGATAACAACGTACAAAATTCTGCCACTGCTCTGCACTTGCCTTATCGCCATCAATAAATCGAAATTGTAGTTGTTGCCTTGCAGAAATTCGCTCTTTAGTAATATTTTTACGTTTACGTGACGTTAATGTACTCAGAAAGTCATTAAAATCGGCATAATTTTGATTATGCCAATGAAACTGACAACCAACACGCTCCATTACCCCTGCTTGTGCAAACTGTCGATGTTGCTCGGTATTGGTAAATAAACAATGCCAAGATGACCAACCATATTTTACGACAGTTTGTGATAGATAGGTTTGAATACCGTCAATCAAGGATTGCTGATCGTGTTTTGGTAATCTTGGGTCAATGCCAATACGCCGCCCAGAAGTGGGAGTGAAAGGTACACTACTCACAAGCTTGGGGTAATAGCCTATATTATGGCGTTCATATGCTTCAGCCCAAGCCCAATCAAAAACATATTCACCCCAAGAATGACTTTTAAGGTACAAGGGCATCAATGCAATAATATTATCACCATCCATCACCATAAGGTGCATCGGTGTCCAGCCCGTTTCAGCACTAACACAGCGACTCATTTCCAGAGCAGATAAATATTCATGCCGGGTAAAAGGATGAGATGACCCGAAAAAGGTATTCCATACTGAAAGATCTATATTGCTAATACTATTAACAAATTTATATTGATACACTTGTGTTTGTTCCACCCACACCTACCCTATAATAATTAACACTCAACCGTTAAAACTCATACCAATTATTGCTATCATGTGGCATGTTCTATCACAGTATCTTCTCAATACACACCAAGGATTGATCGTGACACGATTCCCTAAATTAACACCGCTTTTATTGAGCACCGCATTAACATTCACGCTTTGTTATCCTGCACTTCATATTGCTGACAGCCAAGCAAACGAAACGTCTATTTTTAGTGAAATGGCAACGGCTCAGCCAATTTATGCTAAGCACGGTATGGTTTCAAGCCAAGAAGTACTAGCCAGTCAAATTGGCGTTGATATTTTAAAACAAGGTGGCAATGCAGTCGATGCAGCAGTAGCGGTAGCATACGCACTTGCAGTAACCTTACCTCGCGCGGGTAATATTGGCGGTGGCGGTTTTATGCTGGTGCATATAGCTGATAAAAATAAAACCATTGCCATCGATTACCGAGAAACTGCACCAGCTAAAGCACACAAAGATATATTCCTTGATGAACAAGGCAATGCCGTTGAGAAACTGAGTCGTGAACATGGATTAGCCGTGGGTGTTCCGGGTACCGTCATGGGAATGGAGCTTGCGTTAACACAATATGGCACCATGAGCATGAAACAAGTTATCACTCCTGCGATAAAATTAGCTAAAAATGGTATTTCGGTGACCTCAGATTTATCAAATTCTCTTAGTGGCCTTAAGCCGCGCATAACCCAATGGCCTAGCTCTGCAGAAGTTTTCTATCATGCCGATGGGAGCGATTACCAAGTTAATGAAATCCTTAAACAGCCAGAATTAGCGTATTCATTGTCGTTAATTGCACAAAAAGGCAGTAAAGGGTTTTATCAAGGCGAAACGGCTGAAAAAATTGTAACTGCAGTTAACAATGCCGGCGGTATAATGAGTTTAACAGACTTAGCTAACTACAAAGTCGTTGAGCGCGAACCGGTACGGGGTAATTATCGAGGCTATGAAGTGGTATCGATGCCGCCGCCATCTTCAGGTGGTATCCATATTATCGAAATGCTCAATGTACTTGAGCAATTCCCCATTGATAAATTAGGCCACAATACCGCAAACACTTTGCATCTTATGGCCGAAACGATGAAATATGCATATGCAGATCGTAGTGAGTATTTAGGCGATCCTGATTTTGTTACCGTGCCAGTTAAACAATTGATTAGTAAACAATATGCTAAAGATATTGCCAGTAAAATCGCCATCAATAAAACCACACCAAGTAGTGAAATCAGACCTGGAAATCTGGTACCATATGAGAGCGATCAAACCACCCACTTTTCGATTATCGATAAATGGGGTAATGCAGTTGCTAACACTTATACCCTTAATTTCAGTTATGGTTCTGGCTTAGTCGCTAAAGGTACTGGCATTTTATTAAATAATGAAATGGACGACTTTTCGGCTAAACCCGGCACTCCCAATGGTTACGGCTTAATTGGTGGTGACGCTAATGCTGTAGAAGGAAATAAGCGTCCTCTCAGTTCAATGAGTCCTACTATGGTAATGAAAGATGGCAAACCATATATTGTTACAGGTAGTCCAGGTGGTTCGCGAATTATTAATATCACTTTGCAAATGATTATGAATGTTATCGACCATCATCTCAATATTGCAGAAGCAACAGCCGCGGCACGAATGCATCATCAATGGTTACCTGATTTTATCTGGGTAGAACACACATTAAATCAAGATACTATTTCATTACTTGAAGCCAAAGGACATAAAGTTAAAGTCCAAAACGCCATTGGTAGTACCCAATCAATAATGATGACCGAACAAGGCCTTTTTGGCGCTTCAGATCCAAGACGTTCAGGTTCTGCTGCTATCGGCTACTAACTTCGTAAACGGCCAATTATAGAATGATAACGATTTTTATTTATCTAAAGTCATTATCATTATTTGTTGGTTCTTTGAACAAGACAATTATCTTTTTTATTGATGATAAAATGTAAGCGTCTGAAATTAATTTTTAATAATAGCAATCTTTTTGAAATCTCCTAGTCATTAATATAATGCGATGTTTGTTACATCAACAACTCCATTATTAAAAAACCGAGTAACTTTATGGTTGCTCGGTTTTTTTTGTTACAAACTAATCACAAAATAGTGAATAAAAATAGGTAGAATTTATCCTGAAAATATATATTAAAAATTAAGCTCGTTTAATAGCCGCTTTATTGTGACTAAAAGGCTTAAAAAAAAGAGGAAAAATTATGAAGGGCTCATCCCTTAAACCACTTTTCGCCAGCATTGCCGTTGTATTTGCTTTAAGCGCCTGCTCTTCCCATACCACAGAACAAACCACCGCGATGGATTTATCTGCTGCGCAAATAAAACAACAACATGCTGACAATCCATTTTTTAAACCTTATGGTACATTTTTCGAAATACCTGATTTTGCAAACATCACGACAGATGATTATCTTCCAGCTTTTGAAGCCGGTATAGCAGAACTACAGCAACAAATTAGTGCTATTGCCAACAATCCACAAACACCAACCTTTGCCAATACGATTGAAGCGATGGAGTTTTCAGGGGACTTATTAACTCGAGTGGCCAACGTCTTCTTTAATTTAACGGGTGCAGACACCAACGACGCATTACAGGCAATATCCAAGCAGATTTCACCCAAGCTTTCATCATCACAAGATGATATTTACCTTAATGATAAGCTGTTTAAACGAGTTAAAGCCGTTTATGAGCAACGTGATAACTTGCCGCTTAATACTGCACAAGCTAAGTTACTCGACGATACATACAAATCATTTACCCGCGGCGGCGCCAATTTATCTGCAGATGATAAACTGAAACTTCGAAGCTTAAATGAACAAATTGGTAAGCTAAGTCTAACGTTTGGCGATAATGTATTAGCCGAAACCAATGACTTTCAACTTATCATCGATAACCAAGATGATTTATCTGGCCTACCACAAGATGTGATTGACACAGCAGCACGCAAAGCAACTAGACTTGGCCATCCTGGTAAATGGATTTTTACTCCGCATCGCCCGTCAATAACCCCTTTTTTGACCTATGCAGATAATAGACAGTTGCGTGAAACACTTTACAAAGCGTATGTTTCTAAAGCCAATAATGATAATGAATTCGATAACAAAAAAGTGCTCGCAAAAATTGCCTCATTACGAGCACAACGGGCTAAACTTATGGGTTACCAATCTCATGCTCATTTTGTGTTAGAAGAACGTACCGCTAAGACCCCGGAAAATGTTTATGGCTTATTAGATAAAGTATGGCCTGCTGCATTAAATCAAGCTAAAAATGAAGTAGCAGACATGCAAGCACTTGTCGATGCTCAAGGTGCAGGCTTCACCATAGAAGCATGGGACTGGTGGTACTATTCAGATAAAATTCGAGTGGCAAAATACAGCTTTAATGAACAACAAACTAAACCATACTTTTCACTTGAAAGTACATTAAAAGGCGTGTTTTACACTGCTAATCGTTTATATGGTATCACCGTCAAAGAGCGTACAGATTTACCTAAGTACCATCCAGACGTTCGTACTTGGGAAGTATACGATAAAGATGGTAGTTTAATGGCGGTATTTATGGGGGACTATTTTGTCCGTCAAAGTAAACGCGGTGGCGCATGGATGAACTCGTACCGTAAACAATCTAATATGAATGGTGTAGAATCAAAACCAATCATTGTTAATGTACTTAACTTTCCTCGTCCTGCCGGCAACGAACCTGCATTATTAACTTTCGATGAAGCCAGTACCCTCTTCCATGAATTTGGCCATGCCTTACATGGTATGTTATCAAATGTAGAATACCGCTCACAATCTGGTACCGCTGTGCCTCGCGATTATGTTGAGTTTCCTTCGCAAGTAATGGAAAACTGGATGACTCAACCTGAAGTATTAGCGAAATTTGCTAAACATTATCAAACGGGTGAAGTAATACCGCAGTCATTGATTGAAAAAATTCAAGCTGCAAGCCAATTCAACCAAGGATTTTCCACGGTTGAATATATGGCGGCAACCTATTTGGATCTTGATTGGCATTCGCTGCAAGATAGTAACGTTCGTGATGCGGCCAAGTTTGAAATGGCATCATTAAACAAAATGGGATTGATTAATGAAATAGCACCCCGTTATCGTAGTACTTACTTTTCACATATTTTTGCAGGCGGTTATTCGGCTGGATACTATAGCTATCTGTGGTCTGATATTCTCGGGGCCGACGCCTTCGAAGCCTTCAAAGAAAATGGCATATTTGATCCTGAAACCGCACAAAAGTTCCGTGACAATATTTTATCCAAAGGTGGCAGTGCAGACCCTATGTTGTTATATAAACAATTTAGAGGAAAAGAAGCCGGCATAGAACCACTATTACGCAGCAGAGGTTTATTAAAAGACAAGTCTTAATATTTTGACTTAACTCTTTTTTACAATATTATTCGTGATGGCTTTTGTAGCATTGCGAATTTTTTTATCATTAAAGTTAAAAATTTCCTCTTTAAAAGAC
The DNA here is from genome assembly GCF_005234075.1 of Shewanella sp. MEBiC00475. NCBI lineage: Bacteria > Pseudomonadati > Pseudomonadota > Gammaproteobacteria > Alteromonadales > Shewanellaceae > Shewanella > Shewanella sp. MEBiC00475. Next base: position 4,175,365 of record NZ_CP039928.1, on the reverse strand, counting down.
AATTTATATTTAACGGTATTTATCACAACGAATAAATTTTGCATATAGCAGTCCACTTCTACTGAAAAATCACACATTTAATATTCATTAAAACAATCCCCTTATCACCCATCATCTTTAATGCTGGTTAATTGTGCAAACAGACCCAGTTTTTCAGTTTGAGGCGCATTGTTGAAAAAATGGTTGTTCCATTGTAAAACAATACAACAAATAAAAGGAAAGCCTGAGTGGCTTCCAAGGGCAGATTTTTGCACCTTCTATGCTGCTTAATAGGATTTTGACGTACGGCTGCATGGTCTATTTTTTCCTTAAAAAAACATATTCCAACCATCCATAGCGGTCAGACGCAGGAGATAGAGCAACGCAGGAGCTGTTGCCGAGAACAACTCTATGCTTATCATTACTGGCCCAAAAGGCGCAGAACTCCCGTTGAATGACCAGATAATTGTTTGAATAAGTATATTTAGGGCTTCACCACAATTGATTCATTAATTATGCTTATAATACGAATTTTTTCATTTTTTATTAATATAGTTAAGGAATGCTAACATTGCGTAAGAGGCTTAAATGAAAAGAATTCGCCTCGGGGCCTGACTCTACATATGCACAAAGAAAATGGGCACCCTTTAAAAAGTAGAATAAACTTTCTCTAGGCCAACTTATTAAAGGTTTCAAAAATATAAGTGGGAATAGGTTAACTTAACTAGCGACAAAAATGATATGATAATCAGATTAAAATAAAACAACTTCTTTATATTAATAAAAGTTATATCTTATGAAATTAAGTTTCTAATGAGTAACAAAAATGATAAACACGAACAGTCTTCACGCTAATCTAATTAACAGTGAAGGTACTGAGCAGCGTTAGATCTTCACAAAAACAATAGGTTACTCATATGTACGCCAGCTTAACTATTTAAATTACAGTTAAGTTTACATTCTGACACTTCCGTGATTATCTTTAAATATCAGTTTATTCTTTAATTTATAATTTTATCAACGTTATAGCTAATGGCAAAAACTAGCTGGTACATTAATAATGTTAAATAATTTATAAATATTATTACTTTTGTTACATAGATGAATTAAATAACACCGGGAATTTACAAAAGCACTCAGTTAAATAATTATTAATCGAGAATAATCATATTAACTCATTAATGTATTTATTAGCTTAGCCTGATTTCGTATACTGATTGAAAACACTATATTTATTATTCTATATAGTAAATATAGTGTTCTATATTGGTACGGTATCTATATTGGTACGTTATCTATTTAGGAAAGATGATGAATATAAAAAAACCTCTAAACAACTCCAGAAGAAAATTTTTAAAAGAAGCGACAATCGCTATTTCAGTAGTCGCTATGGCCCCGAATCTAGTTATACCAACCCTTGCTCAACCTTTAGATATTGATTTAGGGGAATATAAACCAAGCTACTTTTCTGCTAATGAATGGGCATTCATCCTAGCAGCAACCGATCGCCTTATACCTGCAGATGCTACTGGACCCGGTGCTTTAGACACTAATGTTCCGGTATTTATTGACAAACAAATGCAAGGGAGATTCGGTAACGCTCTAGATTGGTATATGCAACCGCCATTTTTATCTGCTAAACCAGAAATGGGCTATCAATCATCTCTTACACCTGCGCAAACCTACAGACAAGGGATTAAAGCAACAGAAGATTACTGCCATCAAACCTATCAAAAATCCTTTGCAGAACTATCAGACAGTGAAAAAGACATGGTGCTTAGTCAGTTACAATTAGGTGAAATTCAATTTCCTGATCTTAGCTCAATGCAGTTTTTCTCTTTCTTATTACAGAATACCAAAGAAGGCTACTTTGCAGACCCTATTCATAGCGGCAATAAAAATTTAGCGAGTTGGAAAATGATTGGTTTTCCAGGGGCTAGAGCCTCATTCAAAGAATGGGTAGCTTACCCTAATGTTGAATACCCACTTGGACCTGTAAGTATTGAAGGAGAGAGGGGATAAATATGACTCGTCAAAATAAACCTGTAGATGTTGTACTAGTAGGACTTGGTTGGACAAGTTCAATTATGGGAATGGAAATGACTGAAGCGGGTCTAGAGGTACTCGCTCTTGAACGTGGTAAAGATCAAAATACTGTACCCGATTTTGCTTATCCTCAAATGGCAGATGAATTGACTTATGGAGTACGTTATAAATTGATGTCAGCCCCTGCTGACAGCACAGTAACCGTTCGCCACTCATCTCAAGATGTTGCCGTACCTTATCGTCAGTTAGGCTCCTTTTTACCTGGTAATGGCGTTGGTGGGGCCGGAACTCACTGGAATGGTCATACTTGGCGACCAATGCCAGAAGAATTACGTTTACGCAGTTATGTAGAAGAGAAATTTGGTGCCGATATTATTCCTGAAGATATGACAATTCAGGATTTTGGAGTCTCCTATGAGGAATTAGAGCCTCATTTTGATTTCTTTGAAAAGATTTTGGGTGTGTCAGGTACAGCGGGTAACATCAAAGGTGAAATACAACCCGGAGGCAACATATTTGAAGGCCCTAGACAAGCACCTTTTCCGCTTCCCCCATTACAACGAACCCTCAATGATACTGTTTTTGAAAATGCAGCTAAAATAAAAGGTTTTCACCCATTCCCTCTGCCTGCAGCCAATGCATCGGAAGCCTATAAAAACCCTTATGGAATGCAATTAGGCCCTTGTAACTATTGTGGATTCTGTGAACGTTATGGGTGTATTAACAACTCAAAAGCCTCTCCTCAAACTTGTGTGTTAGGTGCATTAAAGCAACGTAAAAATTTCTCATACCGAACTGGGTGTGAGGTGATCAAAATCAATAAAGACAGTTCTGGTAAAAAAGCAACTGGCGTTACTTATATTGATCCCAATGGTGACGAAGTCTTTCAACCCGCCAATTTAGTCATTGTTGGTAGTTACGCTTATCACAATGTCCGTTTATTATTATTATCTGAGATAGGTAAACCTTACGACCCTGTCAGTAATACAGGAGTCGTTGGACGTAATTACGCTTATCAAATGGTCGGTGGAGCAACGTTATTTTTTAAAGACAAAAACTTTAATCCATTTATTGGTGCGGGTGGCAATGCTACCGTAATAGATGATTTTGGTACCAATCAAATTGATTTTAAAAAAGAAGGTTTCATTGGTGGTTCGTATATTTTTGCCGCAATGACGAACGGCCAGCCGATTAGAAATATGCCTTTGCCCTCAGGAACTCCGAGCTGGGGAGCTGAGTGGAAAAAAGCCGTTAAAGCTAATTATGGTCATACTATGACGATAGGAACACACGGTTCCAATATGTCATATAGAGATTGTTATTTAAGTTTGGATCCAACCTATAAAGATAAACATGGCTTGCCAATGTTATCGATGACGTTTAATTGGAAAGAAAATGATATCCGCATGACTCAATTTATGAAAAAACAAATTGAGGGTATTGTCGAGGTGATGAAGCCTGATCATGTAGATTACAGTTTTAAAGACTTTGGGTCTGAATACGATGTCCGTCCTTATCAAACCACTCATAATGTTGGCGGCGCGGTTATGGGCACGGATCCAGCAACGAGCGTATTAAATCGCTACCTACAAAGTTGGGATGTACATAATGTATTTGTCATGGGATCCAGTGCGTTCCCGCAAAACATTCAATATAACCCAACAGGGTTAGTCGGCGCGTTAACCTATTGGTCTGCAAAGGCTATCCGAGAAAAATATTTACCTAACCCTGGCCCATTGGTACAAGTATAGGAGCAGTGAACATGAAGTTATCATTATTCTCATTACTAAGCTTGGCAATAGCAATGGGGAGTTATAGTAGTACGTCTATGGCTCAAAATTTACAGCAGGATCTCATTAATAAAGGGGAATATTTATCTAATGCTGGCGACTGTGTTGCTTGCCATACCAGTGAAAATGGTGAAAAATTTGCTGGAGGAAGAGCCGTTGACAGCCCTTTTGGTCCCATTTACTCCACCAATATAACCCCAAGTAAAACGGCCGGGATCGGTAATTACACATACGAAGAATTTGAACAATCTTTGCGGCACGGTATTCGTGCAGACGGTGCTTTTTTATACCCTGCAATGCCTTATCCTAGTTATCAAAAAATAACTGATGAAGATACTAAAGCAATGTATGCGTATTTCATGCATGGGGTTAAAGCTGTCGATGTTGAAGCGACAGAAACATCTCTAAGCTTTCCATTTAATCAACGTTGGGGGATCCGTTTTTGGGATTGGGTAGCGACAGATGATGGCGCATTTGTGGCTGATCCTAAACAATCGGAAGAACATAACCGTGGGGCTTACTTAGTTCAAGGGTTAGGTCATTGTGGTAGTTGTCACACACCAAGGGGCATTATCTATCAGGAAAAATCTTACGACCATGCTAATAAAAGCTTCTTATCTGGTGCAGATATTGGTATATGGCATGCTCCAAGCTTGCGTGCAGGAAACAACACCAATTTAGAACATTGGTCTGTACAAGATCTAATGGATTACTTTAGCACTGGACGAAATTATTATTCAGCAGTTGCAGGTGAAATGACCGATGTTATTCAATATAGTTTAAGTCACTTAACTAAAGATGATTTGCACGCCATGGCAATTTATTTAAAAAGCCAATCAGGCCAGAAGAGTGCAAAAAGCGAAGACACTTCTGCCCCAGGAAACACCACAAAGTTACTTAATTCCGCTAAGGTTGAAATTAACTCCGGTGCACGATTGTATTTAGATAATTGTAATGCATGCCACTTTACTGATGGTGCGGGTGCCCCACATGTTTTCCCACAACTTGATGACAATTCTTTGGTGAATGCAGAAAATCCAGATGGGTTAATTCATATCATCTTAGCGGGCGCACGATTACCCTCAACAACGAATGCCCCTGAAGCAATCGAAATGCCCGGCTTTGGTTGGCGGTTAAACGATAAGGAAGTTGCGACATTGGCGACATTTGTTCGTCAATCATGGAGAAATAATGCAACAAAAGTTGACGCTGATGAGGTTAAAGAAATAAGGCAAACAATCTCCAGTGAAGTATTAAATAAAAGTGCACCTCAAGTTTATTGATAATTCATATTAACAAAAGTTATGGGTAGTATGGTTTTTAAACGTTAATTTTAAACCTGCTACTCCATTTCTATCTGATAAATATAAACCTTTCTTTTGTTGTAGATTTACCTTAACAATAAGTGGGTCAAATTCTGAAGGATCCCACTTATTTAATAGGATGTTTGTGATTCACTTATTAAATGTTGAAGCATCTTAATCGCTGTTGATTTAAAAAATTGGTTAGAATGTTCTGCTAATCAATTTAATCAAATTGACCCAAGCGTCAGTGCACCACAAAACCTGATTAATCGCACTGGTCATCCAACTTATAACTTCTACGTCATAGATGGCTTAACTTACAAAATTGATGACACTCAACCGACTAAGTTTGATCGCAATTGTGAAGTGGTTGATGCTGATGCCAATCGCATTGTCGACCTAGCATATACCGCAGCTGATGGAACGGTTATTACGGATGATGAGTTAGCGACAATGTCTTTTGTAGTCGCATCAAATAACTACCGTGCCTTTGGTTGCTCATTTGCGGGCACGGGTTCTGACCACGTAGTGCTTGAACTACCAGACACTAACCGTAATGCACTATCTGCTTATATCACTGTAGAATCACAACCTAATACAACTGGCGGATATGACGCTATGGTTGATCCAACCGCTGATTATAACTGGGATTTTAAAACAATCGACAATGCCACTGTTGCATTAGATATTCGTTTTGAAACTCAAGATAGTGCTGTTGCTGATCAGTTTGTTGCTGATAATCAACAACGTAAAATGGTTAAGTTACCTAAAACAGCTGATGTTGTAGCCGGCTTGGCGATTTATAGCATAGACCTAACTACACCTGTTGCTGCGAAGTAATTACTCGCGGACTAAATTCAAAAAGGCGCTTTATGCGCCTTTTTTTATATCTTTAGCGACTAATCTAACTCAAACAAATGACCCATCTTTTGAATATGTTCTAGGGGCACCTGATGTTGGTTCCGTAATGCACACAATTGTTGATGTTCAGCATTTTTGGGCTGACCCACTAACACCACTCTAACTTGATAACCTAACGCTCGAGCCGCAGCTTCATAAGCCATAAACTCCCACTTAGCAACATTAGTATTATCACAAATCACTACAGGTTCACTACGGGCTAATGCCACAATAAAAGCCGTTAAATTAGCTTGGTGATATTGAGGAAGTTTTTGCGGATTGAACCGATACTCACCTTGATGAAAAAAATAAAAATCAGTTGAAAAGTAACCGTGCTGACGAATATGAATCGACAAGTCTGCGCCTAATGAATCAATATAATGCTCCACCCAATGTGACTTACCACTACCTGGCAGACCACGCATAATGATCGCCACTTTCGGATTATTAGTATCACATGTTGAATGACTAGTCTGGTTTGTCACTGCCTATCACCTTGCCTGCCAAAATTTGTTCTACTAATTGTGGGACAATCTCCCCTGCTTTACCGGTTAAATGGTATTGGAACTGACTGTGCCTATCGGCTTCGACTAAATTAACCTCTACAGTTTGCGCGCCATGGTGATTAGCTGCATCGACAAAACCGGCAGCTGGATATACGGTCCCAGATGTGCCAATGGCAATAAACAAATCACAGTGGTCTAATGCATCATGAATTCTATCCATACCAAATGGCATCTCACCAAACCAAACAATATGAGGTCGTAAACGTTTTGCCGGAATACAACACGTACAGCAATTATCGACACCAAAAGGTTCTCGTAACACAAAAGTTTGTAATGATTGTGGACAACGCCCTTTGGCAAGTTCGCCATGCATGTGTAAGAGACGCAGCGAGCCTGCTCGTTCGTGTAAATCGTCGACATTTTGAGTAATGACTAACAATTCACCATCAAATTCAGCTTCGAGTTTCGCTAAAGCAACATGCGCAGCATTGGGGGCAACGTCACCACCATTTAATTGCTCCAAACGTGTATTATAAAATCGTTCAACAAAATCGATATCTCGAGCATATCCCTCGGGTGTTGCAACATCTTCAATATGATGTTCTTCCCATAATCCATGTTGATCTCGAAATGTTTTAATGCCTGACTCAGCAGAAATCCCCGCGCCGGTCAGTACCACTATTCGCCGGTACATGTTATGTCCTTTATTGTTATTAAACACCGCTTTTATTCTGTAAATATATCTCTTTATCGTACAAGATCATCGCGAACATTTGTCAATTAATTCCCCAAATTGGCATATGGTCTAATCAATTGATCATATATTATTACCTAAGTGGTGCAATAATCCCTTAGTATAAGTAAGTTTATTGAATACCTTTTAGTGATATATCGCAAATAATATCAACATAAGTGCGTGTTTTACTAAATATTCTGTATATAAGTTGATTAAGCGCCTTAAGAGGTTTATGTTTTTAAATTCAAGACATATAATGCTTATATTATCCACCGATGAACCGATGGGTTCTGCAATCAAGAGATTAGCAATGACAGATGGAAATCAAGCGCTCAAAAAAGCCGGATTAAAAATAACCCTGCCGCGAGTTAAAATTCTAGAACTGATGCAAGAACCAGAAAATCAGCACATCAGTGCGGAAGACTTATATAAAAAATTACTCGAAATAGGTGAAGAAATTGGCCTTGCTACCGTATATAGAGTACTGAACCAATTCGATGATGCAGGCATTTTAAATCGCCATCATTTTGAAAGTGGTAAAGCGGTGTTTGAAATGTCAACACAGCAACACCATGACCATTTGGTGTGTTTAACCTGTGACAAAGTGATTGAATTTACTGATGATGTGATTGAACGTCGCCAAGATGAAATTGCGATGCGTCATAATATTAAACTCACTCACCATAGTTTGTATCTTTATGGTCACTGCACTAACGATACTTGCGACCATGCAGATGAATAAATCTCTCCCGAGATGTTAATCAACAAAAAACCAGCGTATATGCTGGTTTTTTATTGGTTCAAATACCTGTTTACACGAATTCGATACCTTATACCAACCAAGTAATCCATAAGCTAAAGCTCAATACAGATAGTACTGTTGATAATACCACTGTGCTACCTAAAGTTGATTCATGCTGTTTAATCTCAGTTGCAATGAAATAAGCGTTGATACCTAACGGTGAAGCACTCAATAACACCAACATAGCCGTATTTTGTGCCGAAAGTTGAAATACCACTGCAGCCATTACGTAAACAAAGGCGGGTAACAATAAAATTTTTATACAACTGGCCATTAATGCTAAGCGCCAACTTTCACCTACTCGATAGAAACTGAGGTTGGCACCGAGTACAAATAATGCACATGCCAGAGCAGGCTTAGCTAATAGCGCTAACCCATCATCAAGTTGTTTGCCTAAATCAATGCTTAACCCATTAGCGATGATGCCAAGCCCAATACTTAACACCACTGGATTTAATACCATAGAGCGCGTAAAGCGACGCCAAGAAAACCCTTGTTGTTCCGCCCGAGCCGCTAAAACAAACGTTAACGCGAACAAACATGCGCTATGAAAAGTAATGATCATCAATACAGGCCCAATCATCGCCTCACCTAACGAAGCGGTAATAATGGGCAACCCAACTAAAACCGTATTGGAATAACTGCACCCTAAGGCGAAAACCGCACTAGCATCACGTGTTTGCTGATCACTAGGGCTGAAGTAGTGATTAAGTTGATAACCCAACGTAAATATCACAAACACAGGGAGGTAAAAAGCCACTAATGAATATAAGTCGATGCTTTGCGCTAGTGGTGCCGCCAGCATATTAGTAAATAAAAAAGCAGGGATGCAGACAAAAAAAGTGAATTTGCTAATTCCGGCAATGTGCTCTTTAGTAAAAAAGCCTTTCCAAGTTAATAAATAGCCTAAAGCCACCATAAAAATGATTGGAAAAATGATACTCATGATGGCCATAAATAATCAAACTCATGTAAAAAGGTAATAAAAAAGGCGCCTAAGCGCCTTTTATCTAGCAAGGTAATTAATTACCAGCCAGTTTTAGTACGTAATGCTTTACCAATGTCAGCTAAAGAGCGAACAGTAGTTACACCAGCAGCTTCTAAAGCAGCAAACTTATCAGCAGCAGTACCTTTACCACCAGCGATAATAGCGCCAGCATGGCCCATACGCTTACCTTCTGGTGCAGTAACACCAGCAATGTAAGAAACCACAGGCTTAGTCACGTGTGCTTTGATATATTCAGCCGCTTCTTCTTCAGCATTACCACCAATTTCACCGATCATTACAATCGCTTCTGTTTGTGGATCGTTTTGGAACATTTCCAATACGTCGATGAAGTTAGTACCAGGAATTGGGTCGCCACCGATACCTACACAAGTAGATTGGCCGAAACCTTCATCAGTAGTTTGCTTAACCGCTTCGTACGTTAATGTACCAGAACGAGAAACAATACCGACTTTACCAGGCTTGTGAATGTGACCAGGCATAATACCAATCTTACATTCACCAGGAGTGATAACACCTGGACAGTTAGGACCGATCATGCGAACGCCAGTTTCTTCAAGCTTCACTTTCACTTGAAGCATATCAAGTGTAGGAATACCTTCAGTGATACAAACGATTAGCTCAAGGCCTGCATCGATTGCTTCAAGGATAGCGTCTTTACAAAAAGGTGCAGGTACATAGATTACAGTTGCAGTTGCACCTGTTTCAGCTACGGCATCTTTAACAGTGTTGAATACAGGAAGACCTAGGTGAGTTTGACCACCTTTTCCAGGAGAAACACCACCAACCATTTGCGTGCCATAAGCAATCGCCTGTTCAGAGTGAAAAGTACCCTGACCACCAGTGAAACCTTGACAGATCACCTTGGTATCTTTATTAATTAAAACAGACATTTATTTGCCCTCCGCAGCTTTAACAACTTGTTCAGCCGCGTCAGTTAGACTTGAAGCCGCGATGATATCAAGACCAGACTTAGCCAATACTTCACGACCTAATTCGGCGTTAGTACCTTCAAGACGAACAACCACTGGAACTTTAACGCCAACTTCTTTAACCGCACCGATAATACCTTCAGCGATCATATCGCAACGTACGATACCACCGAAGATGTTAACTAATACTGCTTTAACATTGCTGTCAGAAAGAATGATTTTAAAGGCTTCAGCAACACGTTCTTTAGTTGCCCCACCGCCAACGTCCAAGAAGTTTGCTGGCTTGCCACCATGTAAGTTTACGATGTCCATTGTACCCATTGCTAGGCCGGCACCGTTAACCATACAACCTACGTTACCGTCTAAAGCAACATAGTTTAATTCAAATTTAGCAGCATGCGCTTCACGAGCATCATCTTGTGATGGGTCATGCATCGCTTTGATTTTTGGTTGACGGAATAACGCGTTACCATCAATACTAATCTTGCCATCTAAACAATGAAGGTTACCTTCAGTTGTGATAACAAGTGGGTTGATTTCTAATAATGCGAAATCATAATTAGTGAACATGTTCGCTAAACCCATAAAGATCTTGGTAAACTGCTTCATTTGAGTTGGGTTTAAACCTAACTTGAAACCAAGGTCACGAGCTTGAAAAGCCTGAGGACCTGTTAACGGATCAATGATAGCGGTATGAATAAGTTCTGGCGTTTCTTCAGCCACTTTTTCAATTTCTACACCACCTTCAGTCGACGCCATAAACACAATGCGACGACTACTACGATCAACAACTGCACCTAAGTACAATTCATTGGCGATGTCAGTGCAGCTTTCAACAAGAATTTTAGCAACTGGCTGACCTTTAGCATCAGTTTGGTATGTTACTAAATTTTTGCCTAGCCAATGTTCAGCGAATGCTCTAATTTCGTCTTTACTACCGGTAACTTTTACGCCACCTGCTTTACCACGGCCGCCAGCGTGTACTTGACACTTAACAACCCATAAATTTCCGCCAATGTGACCAGCTGCTTCAACTGCTTCTTGAGCAGTATCACATGCAAAGCCTTCAGAGACTGGTAAACCATATTCGGCAAATAAAGATTTTGCCTGATACTCATGCAAATTCATGATGATCTATCCATATACTTCAAATCAAATCCAACTGGCTCATATTGAGCCAGCGACGAGGGGTTTATCTACTGTCTTATAAATCAAGTAGTAGACGAGTTGGATCTTCTAAGAAGTCTTTAATAGCAACTAAGAAGCCAACTGACTCACGACCATCAACAATACGGTGATCGTAAGAGAGTGCTAGGTACATCATAGGCTGAATAACAACCTGACCATTAACTGCCATAGGGCGATCTTTAATGGCATGCATGCCTAAAATTGCGCTTTGTGGCAGGTTCAAAATTGGCGTCGACATTAGTGAGCCGAAAACACCACCGTTAGTCACAGTGAAGTTACCGCCAGTCATGTCTGCAACAGACAATTTACCGTCACGACCTTTGATGGCTAATTCACGAACTGCTTTTTCAATTTGAGCCAAGCTCATGGTATCAGTATCATGTAAGACAGGTGTTACCAGCCCACGAGGTGTTGATACGGCAAAACTGATATCGAAATAGTTATGATAAACAATCTCATCACCATCAATAGATGCGTTAACATCTGGGAAGCGTTTTAACGCTTCTGTCACGGCTTTGATATAGAAAGACATAAAGCCTAAACGAATACCATGACGTTTTTCAAAAACTTCTTGATACTGTTTGCGAATATCCATAATTGGCTTCATGTTGACTTCGTTAAACGTCGTCAACATAGCCGTGGAATTTTTCGCTTCTAAAAGACGTGTTGCAATGGTTTTACGAAGACGTGACATTGGCACACGCTTCTCACTACGGCCTTCTAATGGCGCTACAGGTGCAACTGGCGCAGCAGTTTTCGCTGGTGCTGACTTAAGGAATGCATCAACATCATCCTTGGTCACACGTCCACCAATACCAGTGCCTTTAATTTTACTGGCATCAAGATTATGTTCAGCAATAACACGACGAACTGATGGGCTTAATGCATCATTAGATTCATCAGTAGAAGCGTCAGAGGCAGCAGCAGAAGGCGCTGATGCTTCAGCTTTAGTCACTTCTTGGCCAGACACAACACCAGGAACAAAGTTAGCAATAACTTGTTCACCTAAGACGGTGTCACCTTCTTGGAATAACAATTCAGAGATTGAACCGTCTTCTGGCGCAACCACTTCTAATACAACTTTGTCAGTCTCGATATCAACTAAGTTTTGATCGCGAGTCACCTGCTCACCAGGTTTAACATGCCAAGTAGCAATAGTTGCATCAGCAACAGATTCTGGTAATACGGGTACCTTAATTTCGATACTCATGGAAAGCTTCCCTTATATAAATTATCTATTACGACAGTTTTAATGCGCTATTTACTAATGATTCTTGCTGCTGTACGTGCAACCCAGGATAACCACATGCTGGTGCAGCAGAAGCTTCACGACCGGCATAAGTTAATTGAGCACCTGCAGGAATATTAGCCCAGAAATGATGTTGACTACAGTACCATGCACCTTGGTTTTGCGGCTCTTCCTGACACCAAACAAAATCAGTAACATGTTGATATGTTGCTAATGCTGCACGCAGTTCCACATCAGGGAACGGATACAGCTGCTCAACACGTACAATGGCAACGTTGGTGACATTTTCTTTGCGACGTTTTTCGAGTAACTCGAAATAAACCTTACCGCTACAAAATACAACGCGGTCCACTTGGCTGGCATCTAAAGTATCAATCTCACCAATGATATTTTGGAAAGTCCCTTCAGCAAGCTCTTCTAGGCTAGACACAGCCAATGGATGACGAAGTAAAGACTTAGGCGACATGACCACTAATGGACGACGCATAGGGCGAACAACTTGACGGCGCAACATGTGATAAACCTGCGCCGGAGTTGATGGCACGCACACTTGCATGTTGTGGTTAGCACATAATTGCAAGAAGCGCTCTAAACGTGCACTTGAATGTTCAGGGCCTTGACCTTCATAACCATGAGGTAACAGCATAGTCAAACCGCATAAACGGCCCCACTTTTGCTCACCAGATGATAAGAACTGGTCAATCACTACTTGAGCACAGTTAACAAAGTCACCAAACTGCGCTTCCCAAATGGTTAATCCACCAGGTTCTGCAGTTGCGTAACCGTATTCAAACGCTAATACAGAGGCTTCTGATAATACTGAGTCAATAATATCAATTGGCCCTTGTTCATCTGCCACATTACGCAAAGGTAAATAGGTAGTACCGTCATTTTGGTTATGCAACACAGCATGACGATGGAAGAATGTGCCGCGACCAGAGTCTTGACCAGTAATACGTACGCGCTTTTGGTCTTCAAGGATAGAAGCATAAGCCAAGGTTTCAGCAAAACCCCAGTCTAATAATTTCTCTCCTGCCGCCATAGAGGCGCGATCAGCACAAATTTTAGCAACACGTGACTGTAATGTGTGGCTTTCAGGAATATCAACCAACTTATTGGCTAAATTCTGTAAGCGCTCCATAGACATTGAACCAGCGTATTCTTCATCCCATTCGCGATTAAGATACGGTGTCCAGTCAACGGTGTGCAACGTCATAGGACGCCATTCTTTCACCACACAATCACCAGCATCTAATGCATCACGATAATGATTAATCAAACCAGTCACTTCATCGGCTGGAATACTATTTTCAGCGATTAATTTATCGGCATAGATTTTACGTGGCGTAGGGTGTTTTTTGATTTTAGCGTACATTAGCGGCTGTGTAGCGCTAGGTTCATCAGCTTCATTATGACCATGACGGCGATAACACACTAAATCAACGACCACATCACGATTAAACTCATTCCGGTAATCCACGGCAAGTTGAGATATAAACGCAACTGCTTCCGGATCGTCAGCATTGACGTGGAAAATCGGCGCCTGAACCATCTTAGCAATGTCAGTACAGTATTCAGTTGAACGTGTATCAGCATGATTAGATGTGGTAAAACCGACTTGGTTGTTGATAACAATTCGAATGCTACCGCCCACACTAAAACCACGTGTTTGAGACATGTTGAATGTCTCTTGCACAATACCTTGCCCGGTAATAGCAGAGTCACCATGAATGGTAATAGGCATTACCTGAAGACCATCTTTACAACCACGACGGTCTTGACGCGCACGCACAGAGCCAATGACCACAGGATTCACAATTTCTAAGTGAGATGGGTTAAAGGCTAAGGCTAAATGAACATTGCCGCCTGGTGTTTCAAAATCAGATGAGAAACCTTGATGATATTTAACGTCACCCGAGCCATGGATGTCGGCGTGTTTACCCGCAAACTCATCAAACAGTTCAGCAGGACGTTTACCTAGCACGTTAATAAGTAAGTTTAAACGACCACGGTGAGCCATACCTACAACGATTTCTTTAGTACCTGCTTCGCCAGCACGATAAATGATTTCGCGCATCATAGGAACAAGCGCATCACCACCTTCTAATGAAAAACGTTTAGCTCCAGGGAATTTAGCACCTAGGTATTTTTCGATACCTTCTGCCGCATTTAACCCTTCAAGAATTCGCTTTTTAACGTTTTTATCATAATTGGCTTTACCCAATGTCGGCTCAAGACGTTGCTGGATCCAACGTTTTTCATCGGTATCAGTGATATGCATGTATTCAGCACCAATTGAGCCACAATAAGTGCTCTTTAATGCATGAATAATATCAGCCAACTTCATGGTCTCTCCGCCCAAGGCGAATGAACCAGTATTAAACTGACGCTGCATGTCTTCAGCGGTTAAGCCGTGATAAGCAGGGTCGAGCTCCTGAACAACTTCACGCTTCCACAATCCTAATGGATCTAAATTGGCATTTTGATGGCCACGAAAACGATGGGCATTGATCAATTGCAGGACTTTAACTTGTTTCGCATCTAGCTCTGGATCGCTGACGCTGTTAGCGTTTTTTAAGCGACCTTCTAGGGCTAAGCTACGGAAATAGTCACGAACTTTAGAGTGGGCAGTTTCGGGTACATCTACTGAAGTACCATTAACCGGAGGGAGATTATCAAAAACGACCTGCCAATCAGCAGACACTGACTGTGGATCTTCTTGATAGGCTTCATACATCTCTTCTACGTAGGTCGAGTTCGAACCACTTAAATATGACGACTCGAGCCAGGCTTTCATGATGCCTTGGTGCATTGTTATTCCTTTCAAACTTGATACACGTACTAGCCATAAACATAACAGTGAGTAACTTAAGTTACATCACACGTAGACTGAAATTATCTTAACAAGATAATGTCAGGAGGTATTGCATAAATACACAAAAGAGCCATCTCCATAATGAAGATGACTCTCAACAGAGCTAATAAGTCAGACTATTTTGCTCTTCTTTATGCATTATACGGCTCGCTTAAGTAACATTGACTTGATATGACCAATCGCTTTAGTTGGGTTTAATCCTTTAGGACAAACATCAACACAGTTCATAATGCCATGACAACGGAACACACTGTAAGCATCATCTAGTTCAGATAAACGCTCCTCAGTTGCCGTATCGCGGCTGTCAATCAAGAAACGATAAGCATGTAATAAACCAGCTGGACCGATAAACTTATCCGGATTCCACCAGAAAGATGGACAAGCGGTAGAACAACATGCACACAAAATACATTCATATAAACCATCTAAATGAGCACGCTCTTCAGGTGATTGTAAATGTTCGCGAACAGGCGCCTTTTCATCATTGATCAGATAAGGCTTAATTTTTTCGTATTGCTTGTAGAACTGAGTGAGGTCAACGACCAAATCACGAACTACTGGCATGCCTGGTAAAGGACGGATTTCAATTTTCTTCCCTTTAAAGGTCGATAATGGCGTGATACACGCTAATCCATTTTTACCATTCATGTTAACACCGTCAGAACCACACACACCTTCACGGCATGAACGACGGAACGCAAGCGTTGGGTCTTGTTCTTTCAGTTTAATTAACGCATCCAGCACCATCATGTCAGAGCCATCAGGCACTTCCAGGGTGAAATCCTTCATGTAAGGCTTGGTATCTACATCAGGATTGTAACGATACAATGCAAATGTTAATTTCATCTTTGCAACTCCTGCCTAGTAGGTCCGTTTTATCGGTGGAAACGCTTCACGTAATTTAGGTGACATGTTGACATCGCGTTTGCTCATCGCTTTAGTCACTGGATTAAACAAGCTATGACATAACCAATTTTCATCATCACGTTCTAAATAATCTTCACGAGAATGCGCACCACGGCTTTCTGTACGGAAGTTAGCGGCATAAGCTGTTGCGAGCGCAGTTGCCATTAAGTTATCTAATTCTAAACACTCAATACGTTGAGTATTAAATTCGGTAGAATTGTCAGATAACTTAGCATTTTCAAGGCGTTTTTGAATCGCTTGAAGCTGTTCTAAACCTTCTGCCATGGCTTCGCCACTACGGAAAACAGAGAAATTTAACTGCATACACAATTGAAGATCTTTACGGATAACCGTAGGGTCTTCACCGTCTTTGTTGCTTTCCCAACGATTAAGACGAGCAAGTGAAGCACTAATGTCTTCGTCTGATGCTGCTTTTGGATCAGGTGTTGCATCTAACGCTTTACCTAAATGCTGACCTGCAGCACGTCCAAATACCACTAAATCAAGCAGTGAGTTACCACCTAAACGGTTCGCTCCATGTACGGATACACAAGCAATCTCACCGACAGCAAACAAACCTAATACATCTTCTTCAGTGCCATCATCATTCTTACGAATAACTTGACCACTCACTTTAGTCGGTAATCCGCCCATCATATAGTGACACGTTGGTAATACAGGGATTGGACCATCGGCTGGATCGATATGAGCAAAGGTACGTGACAATTCACAAACACCAGGAAGACGAGCTTCTAGGGTCTCTTTGCCTAAATGATCAAGCTTCAGCAACAAATGCGGACCTAATGGACCATCTAAACCACGACCTTCACGAATTTCAGTCATCATTGAACGTGCTACCACGTCACGTGATGCTAAATCTTTCGCGTTTGGTGCATAACGTTCCATGAAACGCTCGCCGTCTTTGTTTAGAAGATATCCACCTTCACCACGACAACCTTCAGTAACCAAAACACCTGCGCCAGCAATACCCGTAGGGTGGAACTGCCACATTTCCATATCTTGTAACTGAACACCAGCACGTGCCGCCATACCCACACCGTCACCAGTATTGATATGGGCGTTAGTGGTAGAAGCATAAATACGCCCTGCTCCACCTGTTGCTAAAATTGTTGCTTTGGCTTTGAAATAAACAATATCGCCTGTTTCAATTTCAATTGCAGTACAACCAACAACCACGCCATCATCGTTTTTAACCAAATCTAAGGCATACCACTCAGAATAAACGTCAGTTTTATGTTTAACGTTTTGTTGATATAAACAATGAAGCAGTGCATGTCCTGTACGGTCAGCGGCTGCTGCAGTACGTGCTGCTTGCTCGCCACCAAAGTTTCTTGATTGGCCACCAAAAGGACGTTGATAGATAGTGCCGTCTTCGAAACGAGAAAAAGGTAATCCCATTTGCTCAAGTTCGATAATGGCTTCAGGACCGGTTTGACACATAAACTCAATGGCTTCTTGGTCACCGATAAAATCGGAACCTTTAACCGTATCGTACATATGTTGTTCCCAATGATCTTCGTGCGCGTTACCTAATGCTACGGTGATACCACCTTGAGCAGAAACGGTATGTGAACGAGTTGGAAACACTTTAGATAAAAGCGCACAGCTCTTACCTTCTTTAGAAATCTGTAATGCTGCTCGCATACCCGCACCGCCGGCGCCGATTACGATTGCATCAAATTCGCGTACTGGAATACTCACTTAAACACCCCACATTATTACAATGCCTGATGCAGCATAACTTAATGCGATCAAAACAAAGGTAAACTGTAAAACCCCGCGTAATGCAGTATTTTTGACATAATCAGTCAATACTTGCCATACACCAATCCATGCATGAATAAGTAAAGCAAGCAAGGTTATTAGGGTAAAGACTTTCATCGGAAGTGAGCTATACAAACCACTCCAAATTTCAAAAGTTAATGGGGCACTACACGCGATAAAGCCAACTATGAAAATAGTATAACAAGCGAGAATCACTGCACTTGCGCGTAATAGAATATAGTCATGAACACCACTGCGTCCAAAACTTGATGCATTTATTACCATACCCAAATCCCCGCTATGATTGAAAAGGCCGCTGCTAAAGCAAAAGTAGCCTTAGCTGATGCAGTACCTGAAGCTAACTCTTCCCAACGACCAGTATCCATTACCAAATGGCGTATGCCACCTAATAAGTGATAACCCAACGCAGTTAGAATTCCCCAAAGGATGAACTTCATCACGAAACTATCGAACAAGGATTGTACGCTAGCGAAACCATCTGCTGATGTTAAAGTCGAATTTAACAACCAAAGAAGGATACCAATAGCAAATAGCATGATCACACCGGAGATGCGGTGCAGTATTGACGCGATCGCTGTCGCAGGAAAGCGAATCGTCTGCAGGTCTAGATGGACAGGTCTTTGCTTTTTCACGTTCTGCTCACTCAGCTCCATTGAGCCTTATTTTTGTTATAAATCTATTCTTTGCTTAACCATTAATAATTTGCACATAGCAAAGCATTCTCTAAACAAAAAATAGACTGCTCTTAACGCCTAAAACAGTTGAGAAAACAACAATTAGTTTATAATTTAATCATTTCCAAACTGTGACGCTCGTCGCCATTAGGGACGCAGGCAAGTATACTCGTGGGAATTGTCAAATACAAACCTCACATTATGCAAAATAAGTTTTTTTAGTGTTTTTTTTATTCTAATCCAAGCGCAGAGCGGTTTTCAGAGGACATATACCATGGTCTAACAAATTTAAACGCTTATTTAAATTGAAATGTGATCCCGATCCACTGTAAAGTAATGACCGCTTAACATGCCGCACTCATATAAAGAATGAAGTAAGGAGAACGGGGTATGGCTGATAATATAGCCAAATTAGAGTTACCAGGAAACGATTCAATCGACCTACCTATTAAAAAAGGTACTGAAGGTTTTGATGTTATCGACATCAGTAAACTTGGAAAAAAAGGGTATTTTACCTTCGACCCAGGCTTTCTAGCTACTGCATCTTGTGAGTCAGCAATTACTTATATCGATGGTGATAAAGGTATCTTGTTACATCGTGGGTATCCAATTGAGCAACTTGCAACTGAATCGACATACTTAGATTTATGCTACTTGCTTCTTTACGGTGAATTACCGTCTAAAGTCGATTACGAACAATTTGTCACCACAGTGAAACAACACACTATGGTTAATGAGCAAATTGCTTTCTTCTTCAGAGGATTTCGTCGTGATGCACACCCAATGGCAATGCTATGTGGTGTAACAGGTGCATTATCTGCTTTCTATCAAGACTCTCTAGATGTTAACAATCCAGAGCACAGAGAAATTGCAGCTTATCGCTTAGTGTCTAAAATGCCGACCATTGCTGCAATGTGCTACAAATATTCAATGGGGCAGCCATTTATTTACCCACGTAACAATTTAAGTTATGCAGGTAACTTCTTGTCGATGATGTTTGCTACTCCGTGTGAAGAGTACAAGGTCAACCCAGTGATTGAACAAGCAATGGACCGTATTTTTGTACTGCATGCTGATCATGAGCAAAATGCATCAACATCAACAGTACGTTTAGCAGGTTCATCAGGCGCTAATCCATTTGCATGTATTGCAGCGGGTATAGCTTCGTTGTGGGGCCCAGCTCATGGTGGTGCTAACGAAGCTTGTCTGCAAATGCTAGAAGAAATCGGCAGCGTTGATCGCATTCCTGAGTTTATCGAGAAAGCGAAAGACAAAAACGATCCATTCCGCTTAATGGGCTTTGGTCATCGAGTTTACAAAAACTTCGACCCACGCGCTAAAGTGATGCGTGAAACGTGTCATGACGTGCTTAAAGAACTTAAAGTGGTTGATCCATTATTAGATGTAGCAATGGAACTTGAGCGTATCGCCCTTGAAGATGAATACTTTATCTCTAAGAAGCTATACCCGAACGTTGATTTCTACTCTGGTATCATCATGAAAGCCATTGGTATCCCTACCAGTATGTTTACTGTGCTATTTGCATTGTCACGTACTGTTGGTTGGATTTCACATTGGAAAGAAATGTTAGATCAACCAGGCCATAAAATCAGCCGTCCACGTCAGTTATACACTGGTGAATCGGCACGTGAATTTGTGAGTCTTGATAAACGTTAATCGTTTTGATTAATGTGATAAAAAAGCGCCGAAAGGCGCTTTTTTTGTATTTTAAGCCCATTCATTTGTCCCCATTGAATTAAATACACTTACTACTAGCATGCAACCATAGCCTCGAAGTCGTTCTACCTCTTATTCCCTAATTAATTTACTTTTTTATTGATCGTGTTATTAAATCTTTTTCATAACCCATCATGCAGGAATAACCAATCACACCATAAGTTAACCATTTTAACTAATTTAACATTACCAAACTCACTAACACCAAACATTAAACCAACATAAATCATTGCTGTATAACATGTATTTAACATGGCATGGTTAATGCTATATGGTGAGTAATTAACATTGATTACAAATGATAACGTGACGTTTAACTGCTTAAATATAACACTAAGTACATTAGCGTCATTTAATTCAAAAAATAATAATTGGCAGGTACTCCCATGGACAGGTTCATCAACATAAAAAAAATGGCAATTCCTTTATTTTGTATAGCAGCACTTAGCGGTTGTGGTGACGAAACAGAGCAAGTAAAAGAAGATGAAAAATTTGCTATCCCAGTTGAAACCGCACTGGTCACTACAGGCAATGTATCCTCTTTTTACAGCACGACAGCAACTCTCGAGGCACCAGAAGAGTCACATGTGATGAGCCGCATCGCAGGGATAATTGAAACCATTAACGTTGAGGAAGGCGATCGGGTTACCAAGGGGCAAATACTTGCGGTAATTGATGCCAAGCGTCAACGCTATGATTTCAATCGTTCAGAAGCCGAAGTGCAGATTATTCAGCAAGAATTAAATCGTTTAAACAAAATGAATAACAAAGAGTTTATTAGCCAAGATGCTATGGCCAAACTCGAATTTAATTTACAAGCAGCCAAGGCACAACGAGATTTAGCAGAGCTACAAGTTAAAGAAAGCCAAATAACCTCACCCATTAATGGTGTTGTTGCTGAACGCTATGTTAAAACAGGCAATATGGCCAAAGAGTTCCAAGAGCTATTTTATGTCGTTAACCAAGACCAACTTCACGGTATATTACACCTACCAGAACAACAGCTTGCGAGTTTACGAGTTGGTCAGCAAGCCAGTATTATTCAACAACATCAAACTGCAAACGCCAAAATTATTAACGCTAACGTGTTACGCATCAGTCCAATAGTGGATGCTCAAAGTGGTACGTTTAAAGTAACACTAGCGGTCCCCAATCAAGATGCAACATTAAAAGCAGGCATGTTTACTCGGGTTGAACTTAAATACGACACCCACCTTGATGTACTTACCGTGCCTTATAACGCATTAATCAACCAAGACAACACCCAGGCTTTGTATGTCATTAAAGACACCAAAGCACAACGACGTGAAGTCACCTTGGGCTACCGTGAAAATAACACGGTTGAAATTTTATCGGGTGTGGAAGATGGTGAACAAATTGTCATCCGTGGCCAACAAAATCTCAAAGATCAATCATTAGTGGAAATTATTACCCCACTTAGCTTCGCAGCTATTCGATAACGGAGCGGGATAATGTCAATAATTAACACTTCAGTTAAACGCCCCGTCACTGTATGGATGTTCATGTTAGCTGTAATGCTTTTTGGCATGGTAGGGTTTTCTCGCCTCGCGGTAAAATTGTTACCAGACTTAAACTATCCTAGCGTGACAATACGCACAGCCTATGACGGTGCCGCTCCGGTTGAAATTGAACAGCTGGTATCAAAACCGATTGAAGAAGCTGTAGGGGTGGTAAAAGGACTCCGGAAAATCAGTTCAATTTCACGTTCTGGCATGTCTGATGTTGTGCTCGAGTTTGAATGGGGCACCAACATGGATATGGCAAGCCTTGAAGTACGTGAAAAAATCGACACTATCGAACTTCCCTTAGACATTAATAAACCATTATTACTGCGTTTTAACCCCAATCTTGATCCCATCATGCGCTTAGCTTTTTCTGTACCCAATGCCGATGCGGAACAATTAAAGCAAATGCGAACCTTTGCAGATGAAGAGTTAAAACGACGTTTAGAAGCCTTATCCGGTATTGCTGCCGTAAGGTTATCCGGTGGGTTGGAGCAAGAAGTTCACATTGAATTAAATCAACAAAAACTAAGCCAATTGAATCTTAATGCCGACCAGGTTAAGCGTCGAATCAATGAAGAAAATATCAACCTTTCAGCAGGTAAAGTGATTCAGGGTGATAAAGAATACTTGGTCAGAACCTTAAATCAATTCAACTCACTCGATGAGTTAGGTCAAGTCATTATCTACCGAGATGGCCAAACCTTAGTCAGATTATCTGATATTGCGGTGATTAGTGATGCCTACAAAGAACGCAGTGATATTACTCGTATCGGCGAGGTAGAATCGATTGAGCTAGCAATATACAAAGAAGGCGACGCCAATACCGTTGCTGTTGCGCAAAAGCTACGCTCTGAACTTGAAAAAATCAACCAAGCTAATGAAGGTAATAAATTAAAAGTTATTTATGACCAATCTGAGTTTATTGAAAGTGCAGTGAATGAGGTAACTTCTGCAGCGTTATTTGGTAGCTTACTGGCAATGCTGGTGATTTACCTATTTTTACGGGATATTATTGCCACCTTGATTATTTCTATCTCGATCCCCTTTTCGGTTATTGCCACCTTTAATATGATGTATTTTGCTGATATCAGTTTAAACATTATGTCACTAGGCGGTATTGCGTTAGCGATTGGTTTATTGGTCGACAATGCCATTGTGGTTTTAGAAAACATAGACCGTTATAAAGCTCAAGGCATGAGTAAAGTTGAGGCAGCCGTCACTGGATGTAAAGAGGTCTCTGGTGCCATTTTTGCATCTACACTTACCACGCTGGCAGTATTTGTACCTTTAGTGTTTGTCGATGGCATTGCTGGAGCCTTATTTTCCGACCAAGCTCTCACTGTCACGTTCGCCCTACTCGCCTCATTATTTGTCGCCTTAACAGCCATTCCCATGTTGGCATCACGTCAAGGTTTTACTAGCCTGCCGCAACCGGTTGAAGTGACCCAAAAGCCTAAACCAACAAGTCGCAAAGGAAAAATAGCTTATTACTTACTGGCAGTGCTGATTTTTCCCTTTAAACTCTTGTTTAGCTATTTACCTTCAGGATTGTTAACCGCAATTATTGTCATTAGCCGTTTTATAAGTAGTGTATTTGGGCTGTTACTCAAACCCATCTGTGCTGGCTTTAACTACTTATATCGCATCGTAGAATCAATTTATTTCCGAGTGTTACATCACGCCCTACGCCACCAAGTACTCACCATTGTGTTAGCACTAATGGTGACCCTAGCCTCAAGCAGTTTACTGCCTAAGTTAGGTGTCGAGTTAATCCCGCCGATGAATCAAGGTGAGTTTTATGTCGAAATTTTATTACCACCAGGCACCGAAGTCAGTGAAACTGATGCCGTATTACAAAAACTAGCGCTGTCGATTAAAGACCGTGAAGATGTGAAACATGCTTATAGCCAAGCGGGTAGCGGTGGATTAATGACATCAGATACCGCTCGCGGCGGTGAAAACTGGGGCCGATTACAAGTGGTACTCGCAGACCCTTTAGCCTTTAACGTTGTTAGTCAGGTATTGCGAAACACAGCAAGAAACATTCCTGAACTAGAAGCTAAAATTGAACATCCTGAGTTATTCAGTTTTAAAACCCCACTTGAAATTGAATTATCAGGTTATGATTTAGCTCAACTCAAACAAAGCGCAGACCAATTGGTTAATGCCTTGTCTGAGTCTGACCGTTTTAGTGACATCAATACTAGCTTACGTGATGGCCAACCAGAGATCAGTATTCGCTTTGATCATGCCCGTTTAGCAGCGCTAGGAATGGATGCGCCGACAGTCGCTAACCGTATAGCCCAACGCGTAGGTGGGACTATTGCCAGCCAGTTTACGGTACGTGATCGTAAAGTGGATATTTTGGTGCGCAGTGAGTTAAGCGAACGCGATCAGATCAGCGACATTGAATCGTTAATTATTAATCCCAATAGCGCCCAACCGATCCCATTAAGTGCTATCGCCACAATAGATTTGCAAATTGGTCCTTCAGCGATTAATCGTATCAGTCAACAGCGAGTCGCTATTGTGTCGTCTAATTTGGCATATGGTGATTTAAGCGAAGCGGTGCTTCAAGCACAACAAATACTGACTAAACAGCAGTTCCCGAGTTCGATACAGGCCAGATTTGGCGGTCAAAATGAAGAAATGGAACAATCATTTGATTCGTTAAAAATAGCCTTGGTTCTAGCTATCTTCTTAGTATATTTAGTGATGGCCAGTCAGTTTGAGTCATTGTTACATCCACTGTTAATTTTAATTGCCGTGCCAATGGCCGTTGCAGGCAGCATTATTGGTTTATTTATTACCGGAACCCATTTAAGTGTGGTGGTATTTATAGGCTTAATTATGCTGGCAGGTATTGTGGTCAACAATGCGATTGTATTAGTTGACCGTATTAATCAGTTACGCCAAGAAGGCAAGGATAAGCTAACTGCGATTAATGATGCTGCGCAATCTCGTTTACGTCCTATCATGATGACAACCCTAACCACTACTTTAGGTTTATTGCCTATGGCAATAGGGATTGGCGATGGCAGTGAAGTTCGTGCGCCAATGGCGATTACTGTGATTTTCGGTTTAAGCATGTCAACCTTGCTTACATTGTTAGTTATCCCTGCTTTATATGCGTTATTTGATCGTAAACAATATATCCAAAGCGACGTTGAACTTAATACTGCGGATACGCCAGCATGAACATAACTCAACTGGCAATAAAGCGCCCTGTCACCACCTGTATGTTTTTCTTGGCCATCATGTTATTTGGTATGGCGGCCAGTCGAATGTTGCCATTAGAAATGTTTCCAGGGATTGATATTCCACAAATTGTGGTGCAAGTTCCGTATAAAGGCTCCAGTCCTGCAGAAGTTGAACGGGATATCACTAAAGTTCTGGAAGAATCACTTGCCACCATGAGTGGTATTGAAGAGGTGCGTTCAGATTCAACCCAAGACGGTGCTTTTATTCGACTCAACATGAAATGGGGTCAAGACGTTGCCACCAAAAGTCTTGAAGCACGTGAGAAAATCGACTCGGTAAGACATTTATTACCAAAAGATGTCGAACGCGTGATGATCCAACAGTTTTCTACCGCCGATATGCCGGTTCTGACCATTCGCATATCAAGCGAGCGTGAACTCTCTAATGCATTTGATTTATTAGACAAACAATTGCGTAAGCCACTTGAACGCGTTGATGGCGTATCAAAAGTCACCCTTTATGGCGTTGAACAAAATCAGATTGAAATCCGGCTTGATGCCGATAAATTAATAGCTTCAAACCTTAATAGTCTCGATCTACGCACGCGTTTGCTGGCTGAAAACTTCGTCATCAGTGCAGGCACCCTTAGAGAAAACTCAAGAGTGTATCAAGTATCACCCAAAGGCGAATTTACCAGTCTCGATGATATTAACAATTTGGTCATAGTGCCAGGTATTCGCCTGCAAGATATTGCGATGGTGAATTATGCCCTGCCCGAGAAAATAGAAGGACGACATTTAGACCAAAAATATGCAGTGGGCATTGACGTATTTAAAGAGTCTGGTGCTAATTTAGTGGAGGTGTCTGATCGAGTATTAAACGTTATCGGACAGGTTAAGCAAGATCAGCAATTTAATGGCATCAAACTGTTTATCATGGAAGATCAAGCCTATGGTGTTAAATCGTCATTAAAAGACTTACTACTGTCTGGCTTAATGGGTGCGGTATTGTCATTTGGCGTGCTGTATCTTTTTTTACGTAACCTTAAAATGACCTTAGTGGTTATCTCATCTGTGCCGATTTCATTATGTATGACATTGGCTGGTATGTACTTTTTAGGCTACAGCTTAAATATTTTGTCGATGATGGGACTACTATTAGCAGTCGGCATGTTGATTGACAATGCGGTGGTGGTGACCGAAAGCGTACTGCAAGAGAAACAAGCAGCACACATTGACGACACTTGCCAGCTAAAAGCCAACCAACAAGCCGTGTTAACCGGCGTAGAAAAAGTTTCATTGGCAGTGTTAGCGGGCACATTAACCACCGCCATTGTATTTTTACCCAATATTTTTGGTGTTAAAGTGCAACTGACCATCTTTTTAGAACACGTTGCTGTCGCCATTTGTATTTCGCTGGCGGCTTCATTGTTAGTTGCAAAAACCCTTATTCCACTTATGCTTAATCACTTTCATTTTGAAGTGAAAGCCGCTAATGGCAATAATCACTTAGGGCGTTTTTATCAACGCAGCCTCACCTGGATTTTAACCCGCCCTAAACGCTCTGGTGTCATTGCCTTGGTGATATTGGTATCAACAGTATTGCCATTAAGCATGGTGCAACAAGATCAAGGTGATGGTGAAGGTAATGACCGTTTATACATTAATTACCAGCTAGAAGGTCGCCATAATCTAGCGGTCACTGAAGCCATGATTAATAGCATGGAAACGTATTTATACAGCAATAAAGACAAGTTTTATATTGATGCGGTTTACAGTTACTACGCCCCACAAGATGCACAATCAACCATTTTATTGCAAAAAGACATCCCAATAGACATTGGTGAGTTAAAGAAAATGATCCGTGAAGGCTTTCCTAAGTTTTCGATTGCTACGCCACAATTTGGTTGGGGCAACGAAAATAACGGTATTCGTGTGACGTTAACTGGACGCTCAACAACCGAATTAATTCGTATCAGTGAGCAAGTGATGCCACTACTCGAAGATATAGAAGGTCTAGTCGATGTACGTTCTGAAGTAAATGGTTCACAACAGGAAGTTATTGTCGTCATTAACCGAGAAATGGCTGCCAGACTGGATTTGACCTTAAGTGATATAGCATCGAACATTGCAATTGCTTTAAGAGGTTCACAACTACGTTCATTTCGTCATGATCCTAGCGGCGAATTACGTATCGAACTGGCCTATGACAAAAGCTGGCAAAAATCGCTGGAAAAACTTAAGCAACTACCGATTATTCGTCAAGGTGACCGAGTTTATACCCTAGACAGTTTAGCTGAAGCAACCGTGGTTCCACGTTTTGATACCATTCGACATTTTAATCGCCAAACAGCTTTATCAATCGGTGCAAACTTAGAAAACTTCACCACAGAAGAAGCACAAACCAAAATAACTCAAGTAATGGATTCAGTAAACTTTCCAAATGGATACGGCTATTCGCTTCGGGGTGGGTTTGAACGTCAAGATGAAGACCAGTCAATCATGGCGGTGAATATGATCTTAGCCATTGCGATGATTTATATTGTTATGGCGGCATTATTTGAATCACTGCTTTTACCAACAGCTATCATTACCTCGATCATGTTCTCCATAACTGGTGTATTTTGGGCACTGTGGTTAACAGGTACGCCGATGTCGGTAATGTCTATGATTGGCATACTTATTTTAATGGGTATTGTGGTGAATAATGGTATTGTATTGGTTGATCAAATCAACCAAATGACTCCGGATTTAGATAAGCTAAGCGACACTATTGTCACCGTGTGTATTACCCGTTTGCGTCCAGTATTAATGACAGTTGCAACAACAGTGTTAGGCTTAGTTCCGTTAGCCATGGGAGACACCCAAATAGGTGGCGGTGGACCACCTTATTCACCAATGGCCATTGCGATCATTGGTGGGTTAACTTTTTCAACGGTAACCAGTTTGTATTTAGTGCCATTGTGCTACCAAGCTCTTTACTTAATGAGGCATAAGGCAGCTATTCGATTAGGCTTAGCCAACACTTTTGCTCAAAAACTGCTACCTTGGACTAATACTAGTCGTTAATCGTCTTAGAATAATGCGACTACATTAGCTATTGCGTTAACGACAAGCTATCAAAAAGCCTTAACAGCTATGTGATCTAATACGTTGAATTAGTAGTATTGATAACAACTAGCTCGCTAAGACAATAAATAAAAGGGACAAACATGAAACTGAGATTCCAACGAAACATTATTGGATTAAGTGCTTTTGCAATGTTGGCTTTCAGCAACGTTTTAGTGGCAGATGACACCATGAGTGATGTTACTATCACCTCGAAAAAACTAGATAATAATACTTATATGTTTATGGGTGCCGGTGGCAATATTGGTGTTTCTGCAGGGGACGACGGTATATTGATCATCGATGACCAATTTGCACCATTAGCCGATAAAATTACTGCCGCCCTCAATCAAATTCAACCCGGTGTACCGAAATACATAGTGAATACTCATTACCATGGTGATCATACTGGTGGTAATGCTCATTTTGGCGAGCAAGGTACAATCCTAGCCCATCATAATGTGCTCAAACGTCTTAGTGAAGATAACAGTACGCCCACCTCAGCACTGCCTGTTATCACTTTTGAAGAAAACATCTCAATACATTTCAATCACGATACTTTAGAAGTTATCCACCTAGGTCCCGGCCATACCGACGGAGACAGTGTTGTAATGTGGGAGAAAGCAAATATCATTCACATGGGCGATTTATACTTTAAAGACCGCTTTCCGTACATTGATTTAGCGGCGGGAGGTTCTGTGACGGGTTACCGAGAAAATGTTAGTTTAATACTCGACCGTTTAGACAATAAGACTAAAGTGATACCCGGTCATGGCGCGTTAGCCGATAAAAATGCACTGTTAAAATTTAAGCATATGCTTGATGACAGTATTAATTGGATGCGTGGTGAAATAGAAATGGGCCATGATTTAGCTACCATCAAAAAACAGGGCGTGCCAGCAAAATACGCTAATTGGGCTTGGGGATTTATCTCTGCAGACAAATGGATTGAAACCTTATATCAAGACCTATCCACAAAAACTTAAATGGCTAACCTATCTCGGTAAAATAAATATCACTGTCAACTTACATATAAAAGCTTGCTGTTCTAAGCAAGCTTTTAGTATAAACATCAACATAATTAAAGACAGAACAGCCACTATGCTAGTATCAAAGGCGCCTGTCTGAAATGCCATAATACCCAATATACCGGCTTCAAATCTTTTCCACCAATGTCACGAAATGGTCTAGCGAAATAATATAACCATTGCCAAGAAGCTAAAAACTGCTTGGCTTTTTGCCATATCATTTCTCCACCGGCTTTACGATAACAATCAATAGCTAGATTAATCGCACTATTCTTGGGGCCAATGTAACGATATAAGCTATGGATAAAGACTAACAAATCACGAACTTGTTGAGAAACAACAGATTTGTGTTGTTGATTCGCTTCAAAATCAATAAACTTCACCTCACCGGCTTGCCAGCTAATATCTCGCAATGCAGGACGACCATGAGCAAGCTGCATACTGTGAAGTTTAGCCAACGCAGCACTGGCATCGTTTAAAATTGGTTGCCACAAAATTTCATTTGTATGTTCAAGAAGATGATTAATGGTCTCACCAACATCCTCGACCACCATATAACCGTCGCCAAAATCAACAACGGCAGGCACAGGAGCACCTAAATGACTTAAGGTGTTTAACACCCCAATTTCTTTATTTAGTGCCTCCGCAGAGTTTTGCTTTAACAAACGCATTGCACCGGCAAGCTGTTCAACTTGTTTCAACCAATAACGTTTCCCCTGAAACTCAAATGACACCACTCGCTCGCCACGATGCTCGCGAAAGACACTCGCTACACATTGTTGAAAGCTATCATTTTCAGCCATAAAAACCTACTCAACAACTTACTATTACTGATTGCTAAATTATCTTCCTCAGTTTTAAAACATTCAATTAAATTAATGTTTTTTAATGCTTATTTATGATTTTATAGCCTTCAATAGCAAATCTATACATACCTTTTATACAATCTAAAAACACAAATGATACATTTTTCACCGCTGATATTAATTGCAATAACATTCACTTTTTAAATATTGACCAACAAAAAAACGCCCTTCCGGGCGCTTAGTCATCTCTACTCAAAAAAGCGATAAATAAGTTACTCTATCACCAGTGCCGTAGCGCGATTTTCCAATAATACTGGTATGCCTTCAGTAATTGGGTAAGCTAACTTATCAAACTTACATATCAACTGTTGTGATTCTTTGTCGTATTCTAGCTTTCCTTTACATACTGGGCAGGCCACAATTTCGAGTAATTTTCTATCAAATGCCATGAGACAATCCTTTTTTAGTTTGAGCCACTTGTCGTAATCGGCTCAACATTGCGTGATCAAATTCTGAGTTAAGCTTCGCATTTACAGGTAAATACCACCAGTTCGATTGTGCAAAATCGCGACATTTAACCGCATCTTTTTCAGTCATTAATAATGAATGCTGCACAGATAACTCATTTAATTGCTTTGGGTCAAAAGCTTGATGGTCTGTAAATTCAATTGTTTGTACTACTTCATAACCTAACTGGCTAATACTATTAAAGAAACGTTGCGGATTACCAATGCCCGCCATAGCCACGACACTGTGCTGTTGACTAAATTCATCGTGTAGGTTGCTATCAACCTGACAAAGTGCAGCTGGCTCTAGTGTCATCAGCACTTCACCGTTCAGAGCAGGCCCGCCATTGTTTATCACGAAATCAACTGAATTTAACCGCCATAACCCCTCTCTCAAGGGACCTGCGGGTAACAAGCAGTGATTTCCATAACGCCGTTCACCATCAACGAGTGCTATTTCAATATCGCGTCCTAGCGCATAATGTTGTAAACCATCATCACTGATAATCACATCAACATCAAAGTCTGCTAATAACGTTTGTGCAGCCGCTATTCTTTTACTGCCTACAACCATAGGTACTTGAGTACGAGCAACAATCATTGCAGGCTCGTCACCTACATCACTGGCTTTTGCATTAATATTAACGGCAGCAACGCCATCAATATTAACCCCATAACCTCGACTTATCACACCTGGTTTATAACCATGTTGGCGCAATAACTCGATTAAATAAATCACCGTGGGCGTTTTACCACTCCCGCCCGCCGTTATATTACCAACAACAATTACGGGTACAGGCAACACTTGTGCGTGCTTAAATCCGTAATTAAATAGGGCTCGCCTAATAGTGGATATTAACCAAAACAATCCAGACAAAGGTAATAAGAACCACTTGGCTTGATGACCTTGGTACCAAATGCGATGAATAAGCTGTTGCATCACAAACACCTAATCATTATTGACTGAACTGCATTTGATAAAGATTAGCGTAAATACCTGCTTGAGCGATTAACTCACTGTGATTACCGCGTTCAACAATTTTCCCTTGATCAATAACCAAAATTTCATCAGCACTTTCTATGGTTGATAAGCGATGGGCAATCACAATCGAAGTACGATTATGACGCAGATTATCTAAGCCTTTTTGAATCGCTTTTTCTGATTCGGTATCCAGAGCCGAAGTTGCTTCATCTAAAATTAATACCGGTGCATCACGGAGCATAGCGCGAGCAATAGCAATACGTTGACGTTGACCGCCAGAAAGCAACACGCCATTTTCGCCAACTTGAGTATCTAGTCCTTCTGGTAAGGTTTCGATAAATTCCATCGCATAAGCTAATTCAGCGGCATGGATAATCTGCTCTCGTGTGACGTCACCTGGATAGGCATAAGAAATGTTATTGGCAATGGTGTCATTGAACAGGGTCACTTGTTGCGACACTAACGCGACTTGATTACGTAATGATTTAAGCTGATAGTCATAAATACTGGTGTCATCAAGACGAATGTCACCGGTTGATAAATTACCATAAAAGCGGGTGATCAGACTGGCGATAGTCGATTTCCCAGAACCAGAACGTCCAACGAGTGCGACGGTTTTACCCGGCTTAACCTCAAAGTCAATCCCATTTAAAGCGGGCTTTTCTTGGCCAGGATAGGTAAAGGTGACATTATCAAAGGTCAACTTACCTTGTACTCGGTCAATACTAAACTCACCATTATCGGGTTCTGGCGCGGTATCTAATAATTCAAAAACTGTTGTGCAAGCTGCTATACCGCGTTGAAATTCAGCATTAACTCGAGTTAAGTTTTTAATCGGTTGAAGCATAGCTAGCATGGCACCTAAAATAGCTGCAAATGTACCAGCCGTTAAATCAGTTTTCATGCTATCCCAAGTGGCTGCATACAGTACAAATGCCAATGCGAACGAACCAATTACCATAATAAGCGGCTGGCTAACTGACTGTGCGACTGCAAGCTTCATATTTTGGTAGCGATTACGATCGTTAACTTGAAAGAAACGATCAACCTCTGTTTTTTGGCCACCAAACACTAATACGTTTTTATGTCCCTTAATCATCTGCTCAGTAGTAGCAGTCACCCCACCCATTGCAGATTGAATCTGTTTAGACACTTTACGAAAGCGCTTACTAACAATACTGATCACTATTCCCATTATTGGGCCTATTACCAATATGCATAATGATAGTTTCCAAGAATAATAAAACATAATGCCTAACATACCGATGGCTGTCATGCTGTCACGGACAATTGAAATTAACGCACTACCAGATGCACGGGCTATTTGCTCCGTATCAAACGTAACGCGCGAAATCAAATTACCGCTATTTTCACGGTCGATATAACTCACGGGTAATCGCAGATAATGCTCAAACACTTGTTGGCGCATATCCATAATGAGTTGTGCACTCATATACGACACGCAATAAGTCGATACAAAGTTAGCCACGCCACGTAAGCTGAACATCAGAATGACCGCAATTGGAGCCATTAACATAATGTCTTTATTGGCGTTAAAACCACCATGAGTCGGCAAGTCGACACCCGCAACAATTGTCGGTGTTTGGCTAAATCCCTCGTCGATAAATGGTTTAATAAATGCGATAAACGCCGCATCTACAGCACCATAGGTGATAAGACCTAGTACAGCCATAATAAACATGGTTTTCATTGGTACGACATAGGTCATCAAACGCTTGAAAACGACCCACATTTCATTTTTAGGTGATGCTGACATTGAATCCAATACTTAACTAACAAACATAAATGATATTCTACTCTGCTTTAAGTGACTCACCAAATCTAAACAAACGGTTGTACCAAAATGGGGCAATTTGTTGACGATAAGTGGCGACTTTATACCCGTCAGAAGTAAAGCTGATGCTAATTTGGCCAACATGGCCCGTCTGTAAAATGTTGCTGCCATGAAGTTGATACCTATCCACAATATCTGACTTAGGAAAACCGTATTGATTAGAAAAGCCAGCAGTAAAAATGGCTAATTGAGGATTAACGCTATCGATAAACTCCGCTGTAGATGAAGTTCGGCTACCGTGGTGCGGAACCAATAAGATATCGGCCTGTATATTAGTATTATCCATCAGTAACATATGTTCTCTTGGGGCTTCAATATCGCCGGTTAACAATACCGAAGACTGACCATCAAACAATTTAACAACACATGAACGGTTATTATCATTACTATTTGTCGTTAACTGGTTACTGATAAAACCTAATTGTACCCCACGCCAGTTTAACTGACCGTCACAAGTTTTCACGGGGCGTGATAAACCTGACAAGGTCGATGCAGCCATAGGGAAATCAGCTATCAATACCGCCCGCGGAAATTGCTTCAATAACACATTCAATCCACCAGCATGATCATTATCATCATGGCTTATTATAATAAAATCAATATAACGAATACCTCGACTAGCCAAAAATGGCAGTATAGCGCGTTGCGCATAGCTAAAATCTCCATATGCTGCGCCAGTATCGTAAATAACACCGTGCTGTCCTTGCTGTAAAACCACGGCCATACCTTGAGCTACATCAATCACATGCAGCTGCCAAGGTGTTGAGCGTAATGTCGACTTAGGCGTAGGTAAAAGATCATGAGCGACTAGCTTCACCATGATAATCGGTAACACCAAAATAACGACGATTAAACGATAAACAGATCTAAGCTTGTTAGGTACATAGCCGCGCAACATCAATAACATGGTCGCCAAAATAAAAAATAATAACCCTGCCAGTTCTTGTTCTGTCAACACCAGTTGTTTTAGGGGCAAGTGATCACTCAGCTGTAATAACCATCCAAATGGCTCCAGACTTAAATTGGCCCATTGAAATATCATCAGGCCAATATTTTGATGTGCCCCAGCATCAACTCCCACTAACAACATAACAGACAAAGCCACCAACCAAATGCAGAAGCTCAGCATGGTTAACGGAATAACCACCAAACTAAACCAGGGAACTAACAGCATATTGAGCCAAATACTATGAGGGGAGATCCCACCAAACAATATGCCCTGCAATACACCAAGTAATAGCGCTAAACGCCATTGAATAGACCACAATACACTCAGTCCACGGAGTATTTTATTTTTTATTAACTTGAATTTATTTACCCAAAATTTTGCGTTATGGGGTTGGAGGGAATCAATGCTTTGATGGGTATAATCTGCATCCAAGATTGCCTGTTGCTCAGTGACATCGGACTTAACCGATAATAAAATGATCATCAATGCGCAAAACGATAACCATAATCCTGCACCAAGTGATGCGAAAGGGTCGACTAATAGTACAAAAAATAAGGCATATGCCAGCCGATCCCAATGATGGCTAAATTGTTTTATAAAACTAAATATCAGCAATAAAAATAGCATCAATAACGCACGTTGTGTAGCAATAGCAAAACCAGATAAATAGCCATAACCCAACGTAAATAGTGCCGCAATCAACATCGCGAGTTGTATTTTACCTAAATGTTGCCAAGAAAAAGCATAACGGCTCAATCCAATCATTATGGCGTAAAATAAACCAAAGACGACCGATAAGTGTAAACCTGAAATAGCAACTAAATGCCCTGCTCCTGTCTGGCGTAATTGTTGCCAACGCTGCGCGGTTAACATGCTTTTATCGCCAAAGATTAACGCTTGTAAAATGTCGCCCTGAGAAAATTGTGACAGTATCGGCGATGACACAAGCATGACTTGTTGGCGCATAGACACACTATTGCTAATCAACTCAGCTTGCTTAATTCGACCTTTAGCAATAATGTGCCTACTAATGAAGTACTTTTGTTGATTAAAACCTCCTTGGTTTTGGATGCTTGTGATCCCTTTCAACTTCGCACTAAATTGCCATATTTGGCCGATCACAATTTTATCTGGCTTTTGCCATGTTAATCGGTAATATCGCTGCACATTGTTAAGCGCCAACGTCTCAAAAAAAGCGTCTTGCTTTGGTTCGGCAATAACGCGCACATCAAAACTAATCCAGTCGCTGTTTTGGCTAACTAGTGATACTATCTGCGCCTTAAACTCGATTTGTTGCGACTTTTCAGCATATTGATGCATATATAAGCTATGAAACAACAGGCTAAGCCAAATGACTGCGAATAAACAACCAGCCATAAGCGGCCCTTTGCGAATGCAAACAAGCATAACTAAGAATAAAATAGGCACACACCACATAGGTGCCAGCGAAGGCCACAACATCGCTGATAAAGAACAGGCGCAAAAGCCATAGATAAATCGATTCATAATGAATTAGTTAAGACATTAATCGACAAATATGCCAAAAAAATTTATACAAAAATATATGCCAAAACCAGAAACACTCCGTAATCATAAGTATTTACGGGTGTTTGGCACGCTATTACACAAGCCTAATCTTTGGGCGTTAAATCGTAAATCGGCCCCTGGGGCATTTGCGGTTGGACTATTTGTGGCGTGGCTACCGATGCCATTTCAAATGGTAGCTGCTGCTGGACTGGCAATACTGTTTAACGTAAATCTTCCCGTTGCAGTGGCACTAGTGTGGATAACTAATCCGCTAACCATGCCCATTATGTTTTATGGTGCATATTTATTAGGCACTAAAATCCTCGGGCATAAAGCACAGGCATTTCAATTTGAAGCCAGCTGGGCATGGATTGAAGCTTCGTTATCAACTATAGGTCCGCCCTTCCTCGTTGGTTGCATTGCGTTAGGTATTATTAGTGCATTGATTGGCTTTATTGTCATAAAAAGCATGTGGCGTTATTCAATTCTATTTAAATGGCAAAAACGTAAAGGCCAATAACGTTCAACAAATTGATTCATTTATTATAAAAAAGTCACTCTCGTGACTTTTTTATGGGTTATATTTTTATCACTTACAGATGTCGATTTAAATTTTTTGCCATCAACTTTGCCAAACGAGAAAAATCTGCAATCTCTTGGTCTGTTAATCCGCTTTTCATTATTTCATTAACGCGAGATTCTGCCGCAGACAAAACCGTAACAACGTCAGAACCTGCAGGACTTAATCCTAAAAAATAACTGCGTTTATCATGTGGATTATTTATCTTTACAACATATTCCAACTGAATCAGTTCTTTGATTAATCGCGCCAATTGCGCCTTATCAATCAAGGTTTTCTGCACTATATCATTTGCTGTATATTCTTTATCTTGGCTAGCAATGAGTTTCAACACGCGCATGTGTAAAGGTGTTAAACCAAACCCTTCACTATCAATAGCTTGTCGCAATGAACGTTTTACACTGTGCAATAAATTAAACAGTGGCTCTTTAATATTTTCAGACATAAGACATCCTCAAGCTCATTTAAATACCTCACCAACAACGGCATCAGGTTAAAGAGAGCGGCAACAATACAAACTAGTTGACTTTATCAACAATTATCAATATAGTTGATATTATCAACCAAAGATAATGTTAACACAATCACTACATACCCAAAACTTAATCTCAATTATTTGCGACACCCAACGATAGGCCAGTTATCATGAATAGCCCAAAAGTAAAAAAACCACCTAGATTAACTTATATCAGTGACATCATCGAAATCAGCCCTTATCTTCGTAGATTGGTGTTAAGTGGCGAGCAGTTAAGCGATTTCCCTGCCGATAAACAAGGGGCTCATGTGAAAGTGCTATTGCCACGACCCGGTTCATCGGCAGAAAATATGACATTCAATGGCCCTAACGCTGCCATTAAACGATCATATACGATTAGAGAATTTGATCCTATTCACAAACAACTCAGCTTAGATTTTGTCATTAACAAACATCATGGGCCAGCCACTGATTGGGCTAAATCAGCTAATATTGGAGATTTGCTTGCCATTGCGGGGCCAGGACTACTCAAAATGAATAAATTCGATGCTAATAACTATCTATTATTGGGTGACTCAACCTCAATTAATGCAGTCAATGGAATAATTAACCGACTTTCGTTAACAACAACGGGTTACATTATAATGTTAGTGAATAGTGAACGAGAGAAACAATTATTGGCGCCACATCCACTAATACAAATTCAATGGCTAGTGGTAAAGACAAATACAACCGCAGAACAACAAGCTGCTTGGCTACTTGATAGAATAAAACATCTTGAGGACTTAACAGCACAGACACAAGTATTTATAGGCTTAGAAGCATCGCAAGTTAGATTAGTGAAGCAACACCTCATAGAACAGCAGTCGTTAGCGTTAAGCGCTATCAGTGCCACGGGCTATTGGAAGCTCGGTACTGACGCTGACACCTTTGGTCAACAAAAGCAGATCAATCCGCTCTAAGCTTCGCTCAGGATAATATATAACGCTCATTTTTTATCCTGAAATAGATTGAACCATTTTACTGATTCTGTTGTGTCAGAGTACGATAAGTCAACACGATCAAGTGCAGGGTAAGTAACCCCGTAAAACTAATAGCAAAGAAAAGTAATGCGATAGATTCTACTGACTTAGGAGTATCAGCGTAGCAATACCACCAAACGGGCCAAGTAAACAAGCTCAGTAGCGTTAGTTGCCACATGCAGCGTTTACACCGACCAATTTTTTGTTTAAATATTGAATCAGTGCATTGGTTACAAGCCATAACAGTTTTCTTTATCATTCATGATCAAGATATTGATTATCAAATTCGCTCGCCAACATGGCATACAGATATTCATCACCCCATGCACCTTTAAAAAACACATTATTAATAAAATGGCCTTCACGACGGAACTGCAATTTTTCTAAAAGCGCTGCACTGGCTAAATTAAGGCAATCAGTTTGAGCGATAATTCGGTGACGAGATAAGTCCACAAACAAATATTGCAATAAACGCGTGAGCGCTTGCGCTGCAATTCCCTGCCCTTGAAATGCTGGAGCAACAGTAAAACCCACTTCAACTTGATTGTCGTCAATAAAATGCACTGCCAGATCACCCATTAACAACGCATGCTGATCACTAATGGCTAATTGATACCATTGCCCTGCTTTAGCAAAATCGTGGTAATTAATTGAATTGAATAACCTTAGTGCATCTTGATAGTGATAATCCGTCCAACTTTGATATCGAGCAACATTAGGATCCGCTCGATAGGCAGTAAATGCGCTTAAATCATCCAGAGTAAATGGCCTGATGATTAAACTACCCGAGGCTAACGTAGGACATTTTAGTGAACATAAACTTGAATCACTGTCCATATCAACCTCATTCGTTTATAAAATCTATCTACCCGCTAATGCAGTAGCTGGCGCGATTTTAGTTGCTTTCCACGCTGGATAAATCGTGGCAACAAGACTCATAAATAACCCCATGAACAGCACCACAAATACATCTTGGTAATGTAATTCAGATGGTAAGAAATCAATGAAATAAATATCAGAAGCCAATAACTGAACACCTAGTAATTGCTCAATACTGCTAGCAATTGCACTTAAATTATAGGCT
Source organism: Shewanella sp. MEBiC00475 (assembly GCF_005234075.1). Taxonomy (NCBI): domain Bacteria; kingdom Pseudomonadati; phylum Pseudomonadota; class Gammaproteobacteria; order Alteromonadales; family Shewanellaceae; genus Shewanella; species Shewanella sp. MEBiC00475. The sequence continues at coordinate 4,136,281 of NZ_CP039928.1, read as the reverse complement.
AGAGTAACCCCTAATATGCCACCAATAGTGCAACCCATCACACCATTTAGCGCACCTTGCAAAATAAAGATGGTCATAATGGCGCCACGCGATAGCCCCATGGTCATTAATATTGCAATTTCAGAGGCTTTATCACGCACAGCCATAACAAGTGTCGACACTATATTGAAACATGCCACGGCGATAACGAGCGCTAACACTAAATACATGATTAATCGCACTAACTGAATATCTTGATACAAATGTCCCTGACTGCGAGTCCAATCATTGATATAAAGATATTGCTCTTGAGCAAAGCCTAAATCACGGGTAATACTCGCCGCATTAAACACATTATCGACTTGAATTCGTACCCCAGAAACAGCGGAACCTAACTCAAGTAAATCAGCTAGATAGTTAAGTGACACATAAGCTTGGGTCGATTCAATTTCCCCACCTAAATTATACACACCAGATACCACAAAACGGTGGCTTTTGGCCGACGTTAACTTACTGTTATTGGCGTCAGGGGTATACATTGCCAGAGTATCGCCTACTTTTAAGCCCAACTTGACCAATAAACTACGACCGAGCACAATATGATTTTCATCACCCGCTAATGACTGCCACGCATCGGCAGACATATAGTCAGCAATACTCGACACATCAGATTCATAGTTAATATCAATACCATTAACGATTAACCCTTGAAAACCGCCGGGTTTCTGCACTAAACCTTGCAGACGAACAAACGGAGCAACACCGGTGATTTGTGGCATATTTGCGGCGCTTTTAGCAATATCATGCCAATCGGCAATCGGTTGATTAACACCAACCAGTTCACCGTGAGACACCACGCCTAATAAACGGTCTTGTAACTCTTTTTCAAAACCATTCATGGCAGATAACACCACAATTAACACGCCAACACCTAGGGCAATGCCTGCAGTAGACGCAAACGAAATAAAGCCGATAAAGCCATTAGACTGCCTAGCGCGGAAAAAACGCCAGCCAATTGTTAACGGTAACCACTTACTCATTCGGCTAGCCCTGCAGGAGATGAAGAAGCTACAACTTGCAAAATGCCATCTTTCATTGTCAATTGACGATCCATTTTTGCGGCTAATTTATGATCATGTGTCACCACCACAAACGCCGTACCAAATTGTTGTGCTAACTCGCGGATCATCGCATAAACATTATCGCCACGGCTGGCATCCAGATTACCTGTGGGTTCATCGGCTAATACTAACTTTGGTTTGTTGATGAGCGCTCTGGCAATCGCGACACGTTGACGCTCACCGCCCGATAACTGCGCTGGGATATGTTGTAAACGATGGCCTAACCCCACACGCTCAAGTAAATTTTGCGCATCGATTAAGGCTTGCTTTTTATCTCTACCTTGAATGAATGCAGGCATCGCCACATTTTCAATCGCGGTAAATTCAGGTAAAAGATGATGGAACTGGTAAATAAAGCCCAAATCTTGATTACGTATTTGCGCCTGACGCGCACTAGACAATTGATATAAGTCTTCGCCGTCTAACAACACAGTTCCAGACGTGGGCGTGTCTAAGGTGCCCATAATATGTAACAGCGTACTTTTACCCGACCCAGAACTGCCCACAATGGCTAACTGTTCTCCCTTGTATACGGTTAAATCAACACCAGATAATACCTGAGTGGTCACTTCACCGTCATGGTAATGCTTACTAACATGTTGAACTTGTAATAACGCTTGTTGTGTCTGACTCATTATTCGTATCTCAAAGCAGTAGCAGGTTGAACCCTTGCGGCGGACAATGCAGGATAAAGGGTGGCAATTAAGGTAATAAACAAAGTGCCTAAAATGATAAAACTTAATTGCGTTAGCGATAATTGCACTGGCAATGTCTGGCCTACGCCTAAAATAGAAATACCCAAAGTTGTTAATATTTCATTTAAATTCAGCGTTAACACTATGCCAACGGCGGCACCCAACATTAACCCTAACAATGCATTTAGCGAACCTTGAACAATAAAAATGTTCATCACCGAAGTGGTGGTTAATCCTTGGGTTTTTAACACCGCAACATCGGTGGTTTTATCCACCACCATCATCACCAACGCTGACACAATATTAAATGCAGCCACGGCCACAATTAAGCTGAGCATCAACGACATCATGTTTTTTTCCATTTTGACGGCGGCAAATAAATGGCCATAATCTTGGCGCCAGTCCCGGGTTTGAATCTCAATATTTTGCTTAGCAAATGCAGCCACTATTTTCGGCGCTATCGCAGGCGCAGAAAAAGGATCGTTCAAATACACCCGCAATTCATTAACGCTATTACTGTCTTCACGCATCAACTTACGTGCATCTTTATAATGCACATAAGCCACACTCGAATCGACTTGCGAACCCATTTCAAATACACCGGCAACAGTAAATTTACGCTGACTAGGAACGGGTCCCATAGGTGAATACACCACCCCATCACCGCTTAACACCCTCACCTTATCTCCCGCTCGAACATCTAATTTACGAGCTAGGTCTGTACCAAGCACAATTGAATACTTTCCAGCTTGTAACGATGAAAAGGCATCAGAATAGGTATGAGATGCAATGCTCGACAACGATTGCTCCTGTTCAGGGTATACTCCGTACATTTGTATCGCTTGAATGTTGCTGCTCGATTGGATCATGGCTTGGGTTGTGGCACTTGGCACAATGCCGCGGATATTCTGCAATAAATCTTTATCAGCCAACAAACGTTGAGTGGTTTGTTGCCAATCCCTAAAGCCAACGTCACTGATCAGAGTCAGTTGCGGCACCGCACCTAAAATGCGATTTTTTAGCTGACCTTCTAATCCATTCATCACCGAACTGACAACAATCAATGCCGCAACACCAAGAAAAATACCCGATACCGAAAAAAAGGTAATAAAAGACGCAAAAGCATTGGTTTTTCGGGCTCGCCAATAGCGGTAGCCGATGAAAAATGAAAATCCTAAATTCATAAAAAAATACTAATCCTGTGTGCCCATTTGGGCGTATTAATCAAACAATCAGGCAAAATATGGAAATGAAAACAATAAGCCAGCCTGTATGACTTGCTAAATCATTAACTTGGGCACGATAATAGGGCTATTAGTGTGATAAATAAAGAGGCAAATCTTGATACCTGACAGCAATTCTTATTTTAGTGTGCCTCACCACTTTAATGTGTACCTCACGTTGTGGGACCAAAATCATCCTTTACCCACAGATGATGAACTTCGCGACATGCAATCTGTCGGTTTAAAATTACTCACAGAAGTGAAAAGTCTTGAAGCAAGTTGCTTATTGCAGCTACGAAATTTAGACAATGATGCAAAAGCTGTGGTCGACTTTTTAAAGCTACAATCACGTAAAGTCGATTTAGTATTACAACATGTATTAGAAAAAGAAGTTCAGGATGGTGAGTTATTTAAAGGTGACCAATTTGGTGGCAGTGGAGTGAGCATTATTTCATCACGACCACTCGAGTTGAATGAACACGTAAAAACCCACATCTATTTGCATACTGAATTAGTCGCATTATTGTGTGTTTGCCAAATAAAAACTTGTACCCCAGTACAGACTGATGACCACACGGATCCTGCCTTTTGGCGTTGTGAACTTGAATTTAGTCAAATACTTGAAGATGATATTGAACAATTAGTCAGAGCAAGTTTGAATGTACAGCAAAAAATGCTCAAAAAACGTAAACAGAATATCGATAAGCAGCGCAGCTGAAGCCTCGCCTCATTCAATACGATTTGATCGAAAACGGAACTGAAAAAGATTTTAATGAACCTATTTAGTGTACTCACGCCGCCGAGTGTAAAAAAAGGCCAACAAACACAAACTTTGGCAACCTTAGGTGGGGTCTCACAAGCCATCACCCTAGCCAATTTAATTAATAACCATCCTGGCACCAGTATTATTGTCACCCATGACACGCCCAGTGCCTTGTCACTTGAGGTCGAGCTGAGTTATTTATTAAATCACATCAATGTGAATGTGTGCCTGTTTCCCGACCGTGAAACCCTGCCCTACGATAGCTTCTCGCCACATCAAGACCTGATTTCCCAACGACTGGAAACCTTAGCTAATATTAGCCAAAGCCAACATAATGTGGTGATTGTGCCCGTAAACACCTTAATGGTTCGTTTACCGCCAAAATCATTTATGACCGCCAATGTTATGGTGTTAAAAAAAGGCGACACCTACGGATTACAACAAGCTAGACAACACCTTACAGACACGGGTTATCATTTAGTTGATCAAGTATACGAACACGGTGAGTTTGCTATCCGTGGATCTATTATTGATATTTTTCCGACGGGATCTAGACAACCATTACGCATAGAGTTATTTGATGACGAAGTTGAATCAATCCGTTATTTTGATGTTGATACTCAGCGTTCAGGTATGGCCCGTGACACTATTAGGATGTTACCCGCAAAAGAATTCCCAACCGACAACCATGCTATTGAAGGCTTTAGGCAACGTTATCGTCGTCGCTTTGAAGTGATCTCAAAAGAGGCCGAATCGGTTTATCAGCTTGTTAGCCGTAATTTAATGCCTGCAGGCATTGAAAACTACTTACCGCTGTTTTTCGATGAAACCGCCACGTTGTTTGATTACTTGCCACAAAACAGTCAACTCATCACCATAGGCAATATTGAAAAAGCCAGCTTAGCCCACTTGCATGAAATTAATGTGCGCTACGAAGATCGACGTGTCGATCCTCTGCGCCCATTACTGGCGCCGAAAGAACTTTATCTGCTCAATGATGAATTATTTGCGGCATTTAAATCTTACAATCGAACCCAGTTATTACAGCAACATATTGCTACCGACACCAATAATGCCGGTGAACCGTTAGCCGAAGTCGCACTACCAACACATGCCCTTATTGCTAATGTTGAAAAGTTGCCGGATATCAATGCTAATCACAAACTCAAACAACCTCTTATAGCATTAGAAGAATACAGTCAAAAACATCCACAACTACTGTTCAGTGCTGAATCTGAAGGCCGCCGTGAAGCCTTATTAGACTTATTTGCAAAAATTGGCATTAAACCCAAACTGTTTGAGCACCTAAGCGACTACCTAGCAGCCAAAGACAATATCGGTTTAATCGTGTCACCTTTAGCCCGTGGTTGTGTGTTAACAGACACCCCAAAAGGTGTCGTGAGCATCATTTGTGAAACCGAATTGTTTGGTCAACGTATCTCACAGCAACGCCGCCGAGAGAAGCAAAAACAAGTTAGCTCAGATGTATTAGTCAAAAACTTAGCCGAACTGAAAGTCGGCCAACCTATCGTGCATCTTGAACACGGTGTGGCGTTATACCAAGGACTGGAAACTCTCGATACCGGCGGTTTAGTTGCAGAATATTTAAAGCTAGAATATGCCGGTGGCGACAAACTGTATGTTCCGGTTTCATCACTGCACTTAATTAGCCGTTTTAACGCCAGTGGTGATGGTGATGCCCATTTAAATAAACTGGGTAACGAAACCTGGGCCAAAGCCAAGAAAAAAGCCATAGAACGAATTCGGGATGTAGCAGCAGAATTACTCGATGTTTATGCCCGTCGCCAAGCACGTCCGGGTGAAGCGATGAATATTGATGAACAAGAATACGCACAATTTAGCCAAGGTTTTCCGTTTGAAGAAACGGTCGATCAAGAAAGTGCTATTCATGCCGTACTTGAAGACATGCAAGCACCAACCGCGATGGATCGTTTAGTATGCGGCGATGTAGGTTTTGGTAAAACAGAAGTGGCCATGCGTGCGGCATTTGTCGCTGTTAATGCGGGTAAACAGGTAGTGGTGTTAGTACCGACTACTTTGCTGGCCCAGCAACACTACGAAAACTTTAAAGACCGCTTTGCCGATTGGCCGATTGTTATTGAAGTCATGTCACGCTTTAGAACCACCAAAGAACAAACTGGTGTGGTCCAACAGCTCTCAGAGGGAAAAGTCGATATTGTTATCGGTACCCATAAATTACTGTCATCAGAAGCTAACTTCGACAACCTCGGTTTACTAGTCATCGACGAAGAACACCGTTTTGGTGTGCGACAAAAAGAAAAAATTAAAGCACTTCGAGCCAATGTCGACATTTTAACCTTAACGGCCACGCCAATCCCGCGAACGCTCAATATGGCCATGTCAGGCATGCGTGATTTATCGATTATCGCCACGCCACCAGCCAAACGGTTAGCAGTAAAAACCTTTGTACGTGAATATGATAAAGCCACGGCACGAGAAGCCATTTTGCGTGAGATTTTGCGTGGCGGCCAAGTGTATTATTTACACAATAATGTTGAAACCATTGAAAAGACCGCGCAAAACATTCGTGATTTAATTCCAGAAGCCCGTGTTATCACAGCCCATGGTCAAATGCGCGAACGCGACTTAGAAAAAGTCATGTCAGACTTTTATCATCAGCGGTTTAACGTGTTGGTGTGTACCACCATTATTGAAACGGGTATTGACGTACCCAGTGCCAATACCATCATTATCGACCGAGCTGATATGTTCGGTTTAGCACAGTTGCATCAGCTCCGAGGTCGTGTTGGACGTTCACATCATCAAGCCTATGCCTATATGATGACACCACATCCTAAACGCATGACCGCTGACGCACGTAAACGTCTTGCTGCAATTGATGCACTTGAAGATCTTGGCGCCGGTTTTTTACTGGCCACCCAAGATTTAGAAATCCGTGGTGCCGGTGAGTTACTCGGTGATGAACAAAGTGGTCATATTTCAAAAATTGGTTTCAGTTTATACATGGAAATGCTTGAGTCTGCGGTGAAAGCCCTCAAAGAAGGCAAAGAGCCTTCGCTAGCCTACATGATGAGTGCCAAAGCAGAAATTGATTTACGGATCCCGGCATTATTGCCAGAAGATTATGTCAGTGACGTCAACATGCGTTTATCCTTGTATAAACGGATTGCAAATTGCGAAACTGAAGCCATGCTTGATGAACTAAAAGTCGAGTTTATTGACCGCTTTGGGATGCTACCAACTCCAACCCGTAATTTAATGGCCATTACCCTATACAAACATCAAGCGACAGCATTGGGTATTGTTAAAATAGAAATGCATGCTAAAGGTGGTAGCGTGGAATTTGGCCAAGAAAATCATGTTGATCCAATGTTTATCATTGGTTTGTTGCAAAATCAGCCACAAATCTATCGAATGGACGGGCCAAATAAGTTAAAGTTCAACATTCCTGCTGAGACAAGTAAAGAGCGTCTTGAGTTAATCAACACCTTGCTTGAACAGTTTGCTAAACATCAAATTTTGGAGACTAAATAGTGCTACGTAAAATTGCGATTGCTATCGCCGCTATCACAGCGCTATCCCACAGCTTTTCAGCCCATGCAGAATCATGGTTTGAAGTAGAAGTATTTGTATTTGAACGCCAACAAGCTTCAGTTGAAAAGTGGTTAGATGCTACACCGCCTAAGCTAAGCAAAGACACCGTGGATATCATTACTCCAGTGATCAGTACCGATATTACTGGGGTTGCCGTTGGCTTAAATGGTTGCTCCTCAACCGACTGGGCCAGCGATGCTAGCAACTGTAATGATCCTAAAGTCAGTAATATTACAACCACATATCCAAGCCAAGTACCATTTAATATTGCAGCCAGCAAGCCACAAACGGCTTACTTAGGGCAAGGACCATTACTGTTAGCACAAAGCCAAGGCAAATTTAACGATATTATTCGAACTATTCAACGTGAGCCTTATGTTAAAAGCCTAGTGCACCTAACGTGGCAACAAAATATGCAATCACGTCGACGAGCAAAGCCGATTCGAATTTTTGGCGGCCAGGATTTCTCTAAAAGTTTTGAATATCATGGTCTAAGTGTTAAAAAGCCAACTCAATTAGACGCGATGCCTAATACTGATTTCAGTGCGTTAGGCAGTTTTTATGAGGCGCCCAAAATCACTCCAGTATGGGAATTAGACGGTTCAATTAACATTTATCTCAGCCATTATCTTTATATTGAAAATAATTTGGCCTTGCGTAAAGTAACCCAAAAAATGGTTGAATCAAGCCCTTTGGCCTTTAACGAATATGCAGCACTCGACATTGAAAGTAAAAAGCAATTAGCACCGTTCTTGGAAAGCATTCCGTTAATCCAAAACCGCCGAGTTCGCAGTGGTGAAATCCACTATTTTGATAACCCACAGCTGGGTATTGTGATGCAAATCCGTAAAATGATTCAGCCTACTAACGTTAAGCCCATTGATTTAATCGAGCCTTCTACCGCTAGCCAACCTGTACCTTATACTGGTTAATACACAAGTAGCTTAACACTAAAATACCGGATCAATTGATCCGGTTTTTTACTCAACAGGCACTACTTTACAACGACTGGACAATGACGTTAATGTCCATCGCCAATTGTTGTGCCGCTTGCCAACGTATTTGCTCCTCAAGTGCCAGCAAAGTTTGTGCGTTATTGCCTTTTAGCGATAATGCGGTGTGCATAGGTTCTGCCGCAGGCCAATCAAACTCGGTTAATAAAACGTTAACACCAGCAGGGTCATTACACAGTAAAATCATATCGCATCCCGCATCTAATGCTGCTTTGGCTCGTGCAACATAATCACCGGCAAAACTGGCGCCTTTCATGCCTAAATCATCAGAAAAAATCACCCCATTAAAACCTAATTGTTGACGTAAAACAGTCTGTAACCAGTAAGTAGAAAACCCTGCAGGATTAGGATCAATATTAGTATAAACAACATGTGCTGGCATAACCCCTTGTAGGTGTTGGCTAGCAATGAGCTGTTTAAACGGTAACATATCAAAAGCTTCTACCTGCTCTTTACTACGCGGGTCAACAGGCATCGCAATATGTGAATCAGCGGCGACACTACCATGACCAGGAAAGTGCTTACCCACCGCGGCCATACCAGCCTCATTCATTCCAACAATAAACTGTTCAGCCAATGCACTCACTTCAACAGGATCGGCACTAAAACTGCGTTTGCCAATCACTTCACTAATGCCATTTACATCTAACACAGGTGCAAAACTTAAATCAATATCACAGGCTAATAGCTCTATGGCCATTAAAAAACCACATTCTTTCGCCCATCGTTTAGCTAATGTCATATCCCCTTTCGCGGCAGGTAAAATATCCCCCATGGCAGGAATTAAACTAAAGCCCTCACGAAAACGTTGAACTCGGCCACCTTCATGATCAACAGCAATTAATAGTTCAGGTCGAATATGACGGACCTCTTTAACTAATTTAATTAATTGACTTTTACTTTCTAGGTTTCGACTAAACAATATAATTCCACCCACTTGTGGATGCTGTAATTGCTCAGTTTCAAGTGCAGAGACTGTTAAGCCTGCAAGATCCATCATTAAATAGCTCAAACCATTCCCCCTATCTATAAAGCTGACTATTACGTCAGGTTAATCAAGTCACATTACACATTATGTATAAGGCTGGCTAATGTGAAAATAATGCATAAAAAAATCTAATGGACTGTCATCGATTAATGTGTGGGATACTCTACCAAGAATATGAGATAAACCGCCAACATTCCATTTGACGATTATACTCACTTATAACTAAAACAATAAACGACTCAGCAAGGGTTAAATAACATGATTAGCGTATTTGACATGTTCAAAATTGGTATCGGTCCTTCTAGCTCACATACAGTTGGCCCGATGAAGGCGGGTAAAATTTTTATCCAACATGTTGCAGATCTTAATTTATTGGACAAAACCGATGAATTACAAACAGAATTATTTGGATCTTTAGGTCAAACAGGTAAAGGCCATGGTACTGGCAAAGCGGTCATTTTAGGTTTAATGGGTGAAGATCCCGAAACCGTCAACACCGACGGTATCGATGCCATTTTAGAAACGGTATTGACAAGTCAAAAATTAACCTTAGCAAATGGACAGATGGTTAAATTTTCTCGTGAAGAGGGGGTAACCTACCATAGACGCAAAACCTTACCCGCCCATGCAAATGCGATGACCTTATACGCATTGTCAAAAGGTGAATGCATTTTTCAGCGTACGTATTATTCTGTTGGTGGCGGATTTGTTCTCGATGAAGATGAAATAACTCAACGAAATGCCTCTCCGGCAACCCCTATTGAACAAGCACCTTATGATTTCAATAGTGCGTTACAGTTACTGCAACTATGTTGCGATAACGGCTTAAGTATTTCATCACTAATGATGGCTAACGAGTTGAGTATTGCGTCCGAAGAAGACGTAAAACAAGGTTTGTGGAATATTTGGCAAACCATGAAAAATTGCGTCGACCGTGGTTACCAAAAAGAAGGCATTTTACCTGGCGGACTAAAATTGCGTCGTCGTGCACCAGCACTGTATCGACGTTTAAAAGCTGAAGGTCGTAATAATATTGACCCATTAACAGCAATGGATTGGGTCGATTTATTTGCCTTATCGGTTAACGAGCAAAATGCCGCAGGCGATCGTGTTGTCACCGCCCCACCAATGGCGCGGCAGGAATTATCCCTGCAGTATTGTGTTACTACGATATGTTTGTCCAAGAAGTCGATATTGACGTTTGCAGCCGTTATTTACTCACTGCGGCTGCCATTGGTATTTTGTACAAGAAAAATGCCTCTATATCCGGCGCTGAAGTCGGCTGTCAAGGTGAAGTAGGCGTAGCCTGCTCTATGGCAGCTGGGGCACTGACTGAAATAATGGGCGGTACGGTTGAGCATGTTGAAAACGCCGCAGAGATTGGTATGGAGCATAACTTAGGCTTAACCTGCGATCCTGTTGGTGGCTTAGTGCAAGTACCCTGTATTGAGCGCAATGCTATGGGAGCGGTAAAAGCAATTAATGCTTCACGTATGGCATTACGCGGCGACGGTAATCACAAAGTCTCATTGGATAAAGTCATTAAGACCATGATGGATACCGGTAAAGATATGCGCAGCAAATACAAAGAAACCGCCAAAGGTGGTCTTGCGGTGAACATCGTCGAATGTTAACTCTTTCTTAAACCGAAATGATTTGAATTAAAATGCCTGTTAGTTGCGCTAACAGGCATTTTTGTATCATATTAAGTGAAAATTCAAGCGCACTAAGTGACTCTCTCACCCCTACTCTCTCAACCCTACTATTTTAAACCTGCTATCTTTAAACCTGCTATTTTAGCGAGTACCTGTGGCAATGATCCAAGCCATCAAATAACCAATGTAACGCACTATTAGCTAGCTTACCCAACAAAGTCGTTTACACCTTAAATGAGCCTAAAACTAACTGTGCACAAAGCACCTCTGACTTGAATAGTGCCATCTTAGGGTTAACCGATAAATGTCTAGTGCCCCTGACATTTCAAAGGAATGAAAAGCGTCAGGCAGCGATAAGATCGCACTAAGAGAGCCTCTATATGTGTTTGCTGTAAACGATGATTTGACAGCTAAATGACAGACGAAGTAGATGAATTTGTTGATTGATTTTAATTTGACTGCAAAAGCAGTCAAATAAGTTAGGCGCGCCTATTGACTGGCGGAAGGCTCATATGTGTTATGTACCGATTTCGCACAACACTTTGATTACATTAACATGTTCGTTACCAACAAGACCAACATCTTGGTGAAACCTAATTCCTGAGCGCTTAACTTCTGCAGCATCCAATACTGATTTTGAATGCTTAGGATCATTATTTATTAGCGCAATTGATGCGTGCCATTTGAATTTTTCTAACGAAAACATTAGACGGCTCTTATATTTATTAAGCACCGAAAGTACATTTGAATACTCACTCTCTATTGCTTGAGTCGCAACAATATATGGATAATCGACATAAACTGTTGTCTGGTGATTTGGAAATTCATCTTCTCGTTTAAGTACAGCTCGATAAGCTTTCATTGAGTTATCTATTTCACCGATAGTCATAAAAGCTCGAGCTTGCGCAGAGTAAGCGCGAACATCTTCATATTTATCTGTTCGTGTTTCAAAATATTCATTTATTAAGCGTAAGGATATTAAAGGGTATGAATTTGCTAAATATGAAGATTGAATAACAAGATATTGATCTCGTTGAGTACGAGCACGTTTTAACTTTGCGTAAAACAGCGTTTCTATTTCATCATTCCATTCATTATTTCTATACCAATCATCAGATGACATAGCTTTCCTTAGGTACATAATGCCCGCTTAAACTGTGAGTGAACGTGTGCCATGTCTGAGCGCCAGCGAGTTCGGCACGCGTTTGCGAATCAGATTTGAAGCGTTTGTTAAATGCCCCATACCTGAGGAGTTAAATTAGCTTTCAAATACAACGGGTGTGCAGGTTCACCTGATTTGTTCATTTTCAAATAGTGTAAGTTAGGTATTAAAGCCCTAACTTGTTTTGAACGAGACAGAAAACTACCATCATTGCCCCATGCCGCAATGACAATACCTGACTCATCAGCCAAGTTTACTAGCCACTTGTTGTTTTCACTTCCAACAGGATCATTTTGTGATTTCATATTCTTAGGCTCAGTCGCTCGAAAAGCAAATAGATTCGCCATACAGACACCACCATAACCCCAAGCTTTAGCGAAATTAATACATCTAGTTAATGTTGGATCATCACTTGATTCATCAGCCGTTGAAGGATTAAGCCCAATGAATAAAACATTAGGTTTTGTCGTATCCCAAGTTCTCCATAGGGCATACCGATAGTTTCGACAATCTGATAGTTTTGCTGTGTTTTTCATTAATCCTCGATATTAAATTGCTTGTTAAGGCCCAACCAATCGATAGTTTGCCCCATAGGCACCATTTAAATACTCTTGAATAACCTTAAAGTGTTCCTTCAATTCCACGGTGTTATAAAAGTCTAATAAAAGTTGGATACTTTCATAATTAAACACATCAATACTCTGATACTTTTCTGCACCAGGTTCAATAATTTGATCGATAAAAATAGGCAATTTATTGTTTGAAAAAGACGTTAGTATTTTAATGGAGTCAGGGCTATTAAAGGTTTTGTGTAATATTCCACAAATTTCTGATGCATTCAGTGATTGCAATATTTCTATCTGGTGTAGCTCAATTACGTAATCAGTGAAGCCAAACTTAATACAATCACAAAAAAATTGTTCATACTCTTCAGGCAAATCGCTACAATGCATGTATGAGCGCTCGAGAACATATGATTTAACATCAAAAAAATCAGTAAAGCGAGGAAGATCAGGTTTTATCTCCGTTATAAACTTTGTGATATCAGGGTAGTTAGACAAATACGTTAATACCCCTCCGCCAGATTTTCCATAAACATTTAATGAAGCTCCGTTTTCTATTAATATTTTAACTATTTCTGATGCTTTATCTCTATCACAATCTTCCCATTCATCTTCTTCTTGACTATCGGCTATAGAAAAAGCAAAAGCTAATAATGGAGTATGACCATCCCAATTTATTGCCTCAAAGTCAGCTCCGTATTCAGTTAAAATATTTATTATTTCAAGTGATTCAAAATCACACTCATCAGACATATACCAAGATAAGGAGTGCAGTAAAGTATTTTGGTCAAGATCTCGAGAATCCGGAGAAGCACCCAGTCGCAAAACTTTCTCTAATAGCTTTAAATCTGACGTAGTGACAATACGGTGAATTGCATGCTCTCCCTCCTCATGAAAACAAAGGTTATGAGTGTACTGGCAACTGTAATTATGAAAACCTTTATCAATTGCGTACTCCATTAACGGTGAATAATCCCCCCAAAAACACCTTTCAACATTAGGAACACCTGCAAACTTGTCCTTCAAATCTAAATTACTACTTTCAAGTATCTTCAATGCACTTTTATAATTACCATACGAAATGTTCAAATAGAAACTAACTTGCGGAGATATTTTTTCTATAATTGAAAATGCTTTTTTCTTTGTTACTTTTTTCTGTTGAACAAATCCAGTGTTATCAAATGTGGATATTAAAATATCTGGTTTGTACTTATTTAAAATATACTTGCATATGTTTTCAGTATCTGAGTATTCACTAGTATATATATGTATATCTAGTAGCTCTTTATCCATAACAGTACAAATAGAATATTCATCATCCTCAACTTCTATAACTGCATTTAATGAGAACTCATCACATATTGCTTTTTGAATTAGTTTGTTCTTCGAATGTATTAGCAAACATCCATCTATTTCAGACATATCTCACCTCAATGTTAATGGGCTTTAACGCCTCGTTAAGAGGCAATAAAATAGTTGGCTAAACTTAGCGACGAAGGAGCAAAAGCCAACTGTTTTTTGTCCTTTTGAACGACTTGTGTACGCCCAGCATGGGCATGAACTAATGAGGTGAAAGTCCTCTGTAGGAAGATCAACGTTTAATAACATACTGTTATTAAACGTTAACTACTAGCGAATGGCAAGGGCTTAATCGCGAGGTTTGGTCTGGAGGAAGCCGCTAGCAAATTTGCGAGCTGATGAACAAGAACATCATATGAGGCGTAGGCTAGAGGTGAGTTGGCAGGGTCTGCCCCGCGAAGCAAGGGTACAAGACGACGAAACCACGTGATCTAATGGCCACCGTAAATGATGCAGCAGTGCAAAGAAAGTTCATGTTCTTATCTGGGGAGATCTGTTTAACACGCGATCGGTCATTAACCAGTAAGGCTCTGGTTTATAAGTGCCTTGGCTTTTCAATTTCATCGACTGAAAAGAGCGAACTAGATGGAAACCGATAGCGCATGACGGGGTAACTTGGCATGTGATTAAGCAGAAGTCAGCAGACGGCATAATAGCCCAACGCCCATCGTAATGGTTGGGATAGCATACCCCGCGTTAGCGTTGTGGGTACATGGTGAAGGCCTGAACATTTAGAAGAAGGAGGAGTCTTGTCAAACTTGTCGATACCCACTACGTCGCCAGACGATTACTATCAGCAGCGTATTGATTTGCAACCGGCCTTCAACAGCGATTTATTCCAACAACTGCTCGAACCTGAAAATCTACACCGAGCTTGGCGTCAAGTTAAAGCCAATAAAGGTGCGGCGGGCATCGATGGCATGACCATCGAAGCCTTCCCGCTCTGGATGCAACAAGGCGGCTGGCAACAATGTAAATCTCAATTAGAGCGAGGTGAATACCAACCCTCAGCGGTCAGGCGGGTGGAGATCGACAAACCCGATGGCGGTAAACGCAAATTGGGGATCCCTAACGTCATTGACCGTGTGATACAGCAAGCCATTGCTCAAATACTCACGCCACTGTTTGACCCATTCTTCTCGACTAACAGTTTTGGCTTTAGGCCGAACAGAAATGCGAAGCAAGCGGTACTGCAAGTAAGGGATATCATCAAACAGAAACGCAAATTTGCCGTCGATGTTGATCTGTCTAAGTTCTTTGACCGAGTTAATCATGATCTCTTGATGACTCAACTTAGAAGTAAGGTGCAGAATAAGCGTCTGTTGGCGCTTATTGGTAAGTACCTTCGAGCAGGTGTGATGGTCAATGGCCAATTTGAAGCAAGCTTTGAAGGTGTGCCTCAAGGTGGCCCACTCTCGCCATTACTCTCTAACATTATGTTGGATAGTCTGGATAAAGAGCTGGAAAGCCGAGGGCATAAATTCGCCCGCTACGCGGACGACTTTATCATTTTGGTAAAGTCTATTCGAGCGGGTGAACGAGTACTCAAGAGCATCACTAAATACCTTGCCACTAAGCTAAAACTGGTTGTTAATGAACAGAAAAGCCAAGTGGTTAAGGTAGGTCAAAGCAAGTTTCTTGGGTTTACATTTAACCGAGGAAAGATCCAGTGGCATGCTAAAACATTACACATTTTCAAACAAAAGATGAGACGACTGACGAACCGAAATTGGGGAGTTAGTATGGGATATCAATTGTTTAAAGTGCGGCAGTACATGCAAGGCTGGATCAACTACTTTGGCATAGCCAATGCTTACCAAGGATGTGTCGATTTAGACCATTGGATCCGTCGTCGCATACGTATGTGCTACTGGCGTCAGTGGCGAAAACCACGGACTAAGGTGCAAAATTTACTTAAGCGTGGCGTCAGGATCCAAGCCGCTGTTGCTTGTGGTATCACAAGTAAAGGCCCTTGGCGTAGCTCGAAGACACCAGGAATACAACAAGCACTGAGTAATGAGTATCTGAAGAAAGCAGGATTATATTCACTAAGAGATGGATGGATCGCAGTTCATTATCCTAACCAGAAAGCTAGTTAGGTGTTCTAAATGAACCGCCCTGTGCGGAGCCGCATGTAGGGTGGTGTGGGGGCTGGAGGCTAGATACCTCTGGCTACCCGATTAAGTGATTTTTGTATAGCTACTTCAAATTTAAATTCAAAAGCACTTTCATTTTATTTAGTGTTGGTTTGTGCGTTGTTTCATCAAATAAAGATTTTGCAAATTTAGCCCCATTTTCAGACTCTAATAAAGCCGTGAAACAAGCATTGGCCAACTTCACGTCTCGTATACCTAATAGTTCATGAGTTTGATACATAACTTTACAAGTTTCATAAACAACTTCGATACAGCCTTTATGATTCACATTCATTAGAAGCCACATAATACTCTTCAAAATATAACTGCTGCTTTCTGAAATTTTCCATAAATCAAATGATTCATTTGTGGAGGCAGAACCTTTGTAGTAAGGACCGCCTTCTAATTCTCCATAAATAAGAGTATCCCTTTGATTATGTGATTCAATTATAAATGATTGTGCCCGCTCACCAAATAAGCTGACACCTATTGAATCAACAATTTCTAGACAATCTTTTAACCACTTTTTACTGGGTTTCTTTGCCTTATTTACACATTTATTTATTAAATTGCACCACAGCATTTGCGTATTTTCATCATCCTGTTCAATACTCTTAAAAAACAATTCACACCAACTATCATGAGTTGAAATTGGCTTTAAAGTATCTAAGCATGATATGGAACCTTCATACTTTTCAATTAAATATGCCCTGGCTTGATATGCATTTAAAGCATCTATAGCATCCGTGACCACATTATCATCAAAATAAAAAGCATGGTGACTTCTATTCAAACAAACATCGTATATATTTCGTCTAGGTAATATTTCTTGATTTGGGTTTGCCCCCAAACTTAAAAACTTTTTAATACCATCAGCTCTCCACCTTTCCACTGAAAGACGGATCCCAAAGTTTAATAAATCACTATCAGTAGGCAAGCAATTATCTTGAGTTAAAATCCAACAAGACAACTCATGCAAATCAGTACTTCCTGATAAAAAAGACCAATCAAGTATAGATAATACATATTTCGGATTTACAGCTACGGTTTCAGTAATATGCTTAATTAAGTCTTTCTCCCGCCCTTGTTTTAAAGCTAGGGCTAATTTATTTGCCTCACCTATATCAAATATTTGGCCTTCAAATCCTTTGTATATTCCTGTATCAAATCGATTAACTTCGATATCATCCAATAAATTCATTTTATAAATTCCCTACGTAGAACCGTAATCACTTAACGCCCTATTAACAGGCAAAAAATTGTTTGCTAAAATGTTGAGGAACGAAAACAGCAAACTGTTTTTTGTCCTTGTTTAATAGCTTGTTATACGTCATTTACGCTGAAAATAAAACGTTGCACTATTAACAACTTTTACGTTATTCCCATCAATAGTTGCAGGTGTAAACAGCCACAGTTGAATAGCCTTTAGCGTTTCTTCTTGTAACTTTTTGGGATAGGCATCAACTATTTTTGCACCTTCCACTTTACCTGATTTGTTTACGGTAAACTCCACCGTAGCAAAGCCATCAAGGTTAGCTTTGTTTTTAGGCCATATTTTTAACTCTAACACTTCATTGATCTTGGGAGCGAAAACAAGATTACCTTCATTTGGCATTGAATCAGTCGCAATTGCTATAGAGGAGAAAGCAAAAATAAACGCAAATACAAACTTCATTGAATCCTCCATGACGTATAACGTTTTAGTATTTATGCGTTGCGCTGTTTGCAAAGCATAAATCGCTTGTTGGACTTGGCCGATGCCACATCCAAATTAATCGGTATGTTTTATGCTATAGGAATTTGCTTTTTAACGGTAGTGGTATTTTGTACAACCTTTCGGCTAATCGTCTGTTCTGATTACACCTTTTAGGGTCGATTTTGTTGGCTTTCATCTTTTTCCATTACTCGATTATTGCCTTATTTACTGATTTCTCGATACCAAATCGTGTGCCATCGTCCCACCTAATCCAAGATTAGCTGAGCCTGCTTTATTTGCTGACATCCCCCCACTTAATCTGACTAACCTGACAGCTTCAACTTTGCTTCACGCGCTAACATCGTTAGCAGTGGCACCAGTCCCATAAACATTAGCCGTCCATTGGGGCACTGCGGACAACACCAGTGGCCTAATGTGTCAGTGATTGCTGCTGGGATATCTTTCGCTTTACTCCCCAGTTGCTCTCTAATTTTGGCGAGCCTTTTACGCCGACAGCTGTTGGCTAAAAAACCAAAATGCCTTATCCGCATCACCCCTTTAGGCAGTACATGTAATAAGTAACGCCTAATGAGCTCTTCAGGAGTCAGTTGCATGATTTTACGTTGGTTATCGACATAGTCTGTGTAGCTGATATCAACACGCTCTTTGGTGACCGCCTTAAGCCGTGATTCATGCAGCATGCCTTTTCGAGTGTAACGCCCGAGATAAGCCACTACGGTTTCAGCTTTATAAAGACATGCTTTACTGTATACGCACCACGCCTTATTGATGAGGTTATTGGCCTCGGGAATGGTCAGTTCACGCTGGCGCAGAGCAGCCAACATCTTAGCTTTGAACACGGTTGAGACCGCCTTAACAGGAAATAAATAGTCTGATTTAACGCCGCGCCACTGACCTTGCTCAGTGACCACTCCGCCTGGGATTAAACAGTGTAAGTGGATATGCTGGGTTAAGGTTTGCCCCCATGTATGCAGTACCGCTGTGCACCCTAACTGACCTTGTAAGTGTTTACGGGTCATGCCAAATCGGCTTAAGGTTTGCCAAACGGCTTCAAATAACGCGCTGTACACAAGCTTTGCTTGCTCATCGGTATGAGTGAGCGCGTTGAGCTCATGGGGCAAGGTAAACACCAAATGAAAATAGCGACAATGCAGTACTTGTTGTTGCTGTTTCTCTATCCATGCTTGGGTTTGTTTACCTTGGCAGCGTGGACAATGTCTGTCTCGGCATGAGCAGAACACGCTTTGCTGATAGTGACATTGATTACATTGCCACTGCTGTTGACCAAGTGCGGCTGTGCGGCAAGCCAAAATACGCTGACACACCAAACGCTGTTGCTGACTCAGTCGATGATGTTGCTGGTAGTGACCATAGTGGGTTTGCAATATGTCACTCAAGTGATAATGCGCCATCTCATCACCCCAAGTCAGCGAGTAAATCGCCCCCTTTATGCCCAAGCTCTGGCGACCAGTGCAGATATCGCTCTGTGGTTTTAATGCTTTTGTGACCCAGTTGATGTTGGAGTTGATTCAGTAACATGCCAGCGGCCAATTGATGTGTCGCATAGGCATGGCGCAAGCTGTGCGGGCTGCAAGGTTTGGTGATCCCTGCGGCTAACGCCGCTTTCTTGAGGGTTTTACGCACGCTTGATACATCTAACGGGTAGGTGTTGCCATGGGAATGCACACCAAACAGCCACGTTTGCGGATGATACTTAAGCCAGTAATGGCGCAATAAATTAAGCAGTGAGGGAGAGATGATAACTAAACGGTCTTTAGCACCTTTGCCCTGACACACTTTGAGTAACTGCCGCTGACCATCAATATCACTGACTTTAATATTGACCAGCTCACTGACGCGTAATCCACAGCCATAGCACAGCGCTATCATGGCGTGATATTTCTGATTAGGGCAGTACTGCAACAACTGACCAATATCTTGCTTACTGAGCATTTGCGGCAGTTTTTGGCTAGGACGAGGCAAACACACGTCAATTCTAAATTGACGCTTTAAAATGTGTTCAAAGTAAAAGTGAATACCGTTCAGTTGAAGCTGAATAGAGGCTCTTGATAGTTGCCTTTCAAGGTTTAAATAGCGGAAATAATCACTTAACTGCGTATCGGTAACAGTATCAACTGGTTGATGATAGTGTTCTGCCAGTTTAGTAATGGCATACAGATAAGCTTTACGGGTTCGCTCAGAGTAGCGTCTAAGCGTAATTTCATCATGGAATAATTGAGTGTGTACTAACATGACTTACCTCCTTGATAGTGGGAAATCCACTGAGGTAAGTGTGGTTCAAATCACGGGTCTTTGGGCTCCGCGCAGCGGCTTAGTTCAACAGCGTATTAGCGAGAATTCCGATAAACATCCTGAGAAGCTCACCAAAACTCAACATCCATACAACTTTAATTATTAATAATTTTAGTAACTTATCAGCTTAAGCACCCCAAATCAATCACCTTTTAGTCTAGGCAAAAGCGAGAATTTAGATAATCGAGAATAATACAAACTCGTTATGTAGAGCAGGTATAGTAACAAAAATAAGCTAATTCAATTAGGTAGCATTATTCTTTAGGTAAAAACGAGAATTTTCGCAATTACATAACGAGAAACAACGCTGTTGTTTTAACACAAATGAATTATAACTGTGTAAAAAAACAGTATGCTGTCGCAAAGATTTTATGATGTTAATCGTAGATAAATTTATATCAAAAGGGTGCTTTCATAAATTAGCGATAACTATGTTCGAGCAAAGTTTAAATTGGATTTTATCTAACAAGGAATGGGCAGAAATGAGTTAATACTTTACTTTCAACGGGTGTAATTCAACTCTGAACTTGAGACCGTTGAAGAAAATAGCGTGAGCCTGACAGGACGTCAGGCTAGCTTTCGTTGGCCAAGGATGGCCTATCGGAAGCGTTAGCATTTTCGAATAAGGCCGAAGAACACTAAAACTAAGTCAAAAGCTGGATTACCCCCCATGGCGACCTTTTCGCTGTTTGAAAATGTTGCGGGGCGGCTGGGAGATCCAAGAGGGAACAGCCGTTGATTTCCTCTTGGTCTGGTGTGGGCGAAGCGCCACGACGTTAGTGGCCACAGGCCATATTCCAAACACGTATTGGGGCAAAAACGAGTTAGTTATCTTGACTTGGAAATGGACCGATTCAACTCTGAACTTGAGGTTGTTGAAGGCTCTTTATACAAGAATGCGTGAAGCTCACATGGATGTGAGCTTAGCTTTCGCGGTACAGGTCGTTTCTTAGTGCGAATTAATCATGCCTCCCATTTTTATGATGAATTAACATAACTGCTTTTAGGTTTGATAGCGATAATATTCTGCACGATTCAAATGTATAAATTGAATGGGAAACATCAACAAACTAAGCACTATATGGAAAATGGTGAGCAATGCGGTAGATTTAAAGTAGCACTAGTGGCTTGATTGTTATCAAGCTGGCAATCAGGTTATTGATTTAGTGTTAGACGTTAAGCATTAAGCGCACAACCAGCGCTGGCAGTTGGCTGCTGCATCTTGTCGTCGCTTTCGCTCTAAATGTTCGCAATAGTCTGTTAATGCAGGCAAAGCCCCTACCGCATCTTTGAATAGTCCCCCAAACTCTGTGGTGATTTTTAGCCAGTTGTCGGCAGGAATATTCAGCCTATTGAGAATATCTTGGCTACTTAAGTTAATTGCACCATATTCATTTTCTCGGATTTCGGAGCCTCATCCAGAGTTGTTTGGGACCGGAGGTCAGACACCTCCGGCTACCCGATTAGTTTTCTAACTTGCTTTACCGGCTTTTGTTGCCTCGGGAACTTCTACAAGTCTTCCAGATTTAGTGTCATAAATATAACCATAAATCGGAATATCACTTGGAACCATTGAACTACTTTTAATTCGTTGAACATCGGCCAAGACGCTTTTAGCTTGATCACTAATGGTAAGCCATTCGATGAACTTCCCATCTGTTGTACCACCACCGGCATTACTATCATGCCAACCTGAGGCATCTACGCTTGCAGTTTTTAAGCTAACTGATAACAGGTCACCCATGATTTCATTATTGAATGTTTCCATTCCACAATCCGTATGATGAATAACAAACCATTCTTTCGTTCCAAGTAACTTATATGAAATTACCAAAGAACGTATTGCATCATCACTGGCTCTGCCACCAGCATTACGGATCACATGAGCGTCACCTTCTGCAAGGCCCGCATATTTAGCAGGGTCTAAGCGAGCGTCCATACAGGTAAGAATGGCAAACTGTCGTGCAGGAGGCATTGCAAGATTGCCTTTATCACCGAAGTTAGCCACATAATCAGCATTTGCTGACGTTACTTCATCAACTATTTTAGTCATCTTTATTCCTCTTTGAATTGCCGCAGATTACTTATTAACGAGGTTCCCAATGCGGCAGATTTGAAAATCTAACGTTTTAGTATTTATGCGCCGCGTTGTTTGCGGCGCATAAATCGCTTGTTGGACTTGGCCAATGCCACATCCATATTAATCGGTATGTTTTGTGCTGTAGGAATTTACTTTTTACGGTGGCTATTTTCTGTACAGCACTTCTGTTAATCGTCTGTTCTGATTACACCTTTAGAGAAAATACATAACCACCCTTTTTGTAGTAACAACATAACCCCTTTCTATTTGAGTTGCGATCACCTTTTATTATTTTCTCAACGAGCAAATTCAACAGGATGATTTAACAAATGAGCACTCAAATTTAGTGGGGGCAAGGTAAACTTTTATAAAAAGTAAATTTAAACACTGGCTTTTTAAAACGTTTATGTCCAAAAAAGAGTTAGTGCCTGTAACCTATAAATGGATAAATTCAACTCTGAATTTGAGGTCGTTGAAGGCTCTTTATACAAGAATGCGTGATGCTCACATGGCCTTTCTCGCACATCCATGTGCTACAAGGCATTCAGGCATCCTGCCTATCAGATGTGAGCTTAGCTTTCGCGGTACTGGTCGTTCTTTGGCGTCCTGCCATCACGACATTCGTGAATCCATTCACATCAGATGTACCATCGGAAGCGTTAGCATTTTCACTCTTTATTAATAAGATGGGCCGAAGCTGCATACTATTGAAGTCAAAAGCTGGATCAATCCCCATGGCGACCTTTTCGCAGCTCTTGTTTTGTAAATAGCGAAAATGTTGCGGGGCGGCTGGGCCATTTTTTTAAAAGAGTTAAGAGGGAACAGCCGTTGGTTTCCTCTTGGTCTGGTGTGGGTGAAGCGCCACGACGTTAGTGGCTACAGGCCATATCCCAAACACATTTCTGGGCAGAAAGGACTTAGCATAATAATGCTAAACCTTTACAAATATTTTGTGCCTTTTACAACAATTTTGTTATTCAACACCATTAGTCCCAAGTTTCCCGTGCATCTTTCCATACCACCTTCAGTATAACGAGATAGCAGATAATCCACGCAGACGCCCTGAGCTAGGGAGCGACCTTTGGCTTTATTGAACTTGTGTAGGCTCAATATATGCCTTAGTTCCCCAAAGTGGAACCGTTGAAAGACTGTGTTTAAAGCTTCCCGATGTTTCTTTGGTAGAGTATGAAACATACATTAATGTTTGATTTTCAGCATCGAATATTCTTCTAATTTTCATTGTCTTAAAAAATATGCTTTTTGATTTTTTAAATACAACCTCACCAGATTTACTCTTATCTATTTTTTCAATCATATCTTTGGTAATTTCACCCGTTTGCCTGCAAGAGATAGAACTATCACTTGGATCTGAAAAACTGAGGTTTTCTTCTATTGAAGCAATGTGACACGTGACACCTGATACAATTTCATCTTTTAAAATGTTTAGTTTTATGTCTTGTGTAGTAAACATTCCAAGTGAAACATCACCGACTTCGTTGTCAGAGCAGGCAGTAAGCAGTGTCGTTAAACATAGCGCAATTAGTATTTTTTTCATCGGTAACACCTTGTCGTGTTGAACGTTTATTATCGAAAAATAGGATTAGTATATAAAGTTTCGTGCAATATCGTTAAAGGCATATCATTAATGTTATGTCTTTCATTATCTGCTTTATTGGTATTCTTTACGTAATAAATAGGCCTAAACTGCTGATGTCGACATCATCGCCACAAATTCATATCACTATCACTTATCATCATGCTAACTCATATCTATATCGTTAATGTGGTTAACCTTGTTGATTAATAGCTATGTTAATAAGTTAAAGGCAGTTTGAGCACAACGGGTTAGCCCAGCAGTTACCGAACCGAAATGGTCACCCACCACCACTTTTGCATTTGGATACACACTAGCAATTCTGTTATATATCGCAGGGCTTCGAGCGGTACCGCCAGTGACATAAACAATATCAGGAGTACTTGGCATCTCACAATCTTGTTGCTCCGCTTTAGAGACAGCAGTTTGTATCGCTTGCTTCATCAAAGCTTCTACTTTATTAAGCGGTTCATTAATAGCTTGTTCAAATTGTGCCGCAGTTAATGGTACAAGCAAGCCTTTTTCAATGAAATCTAAAGCGCATTGGGTGCTATCGCTGTCTGACAAGCTAATTTTGGCCGCTTCAGCTTGGCGTACAACTTGATAACTCATTTGATTTTTTTGTACTTTTTGTAAACGGACTAACAGCTCAGGCTGTTGCGATTCTTTAATTAATAACTCGACCAACTTACGCGACGCTAAACTGACAAACTCACGTTGGGCACTAATATCGTTTACCGCTACTGCATTCCAAAAAGGAGCCCGCGGTGTCGGTTTGCCATTTATCATTAAGGTATCAGCGCCAAAGCTTGGCATTAATCCCGTCATGGCAAGGGCAATATCTAAATCATTACCGCCGATACGTTGCCCTGAATGGCCGAAGCAATCTGAACTGCGATCTTGTTGCTTAATGTGCGATGGTCCCATTTTTACGACAGAACAATCTGTGGTACCGCCGCCAACATCAACAACGAGTACGGTATTGTCGGCATCAAGATTAGCTTCAAAATCCATTCCTGCAGCTAATGGTTCAAGTAAGAAGGTCACTTCAGTAAAACCCGCTCGAGAAGCTGCAAGGCGTAAAATAGCCTCTGCTTGGCGATTACTCTCTTCGCCACCTATGCCCTGAAAATTAACGGGTCTACCGATCACAGCATGAGATGCGGCAGTCAGAGACTTAGCATGCAGTGCTTTATCGGCCGAGGTTTTAACGTGTTGCATCATTAATGTGACGATATCTTCAAACAAGCCGATTTGATCAGGTCGTAAGCCGTTGGCACCTAAAAATGATTTTGGTGAACGGACATAAAACCCTTCTTCTGGCATTTCTAGGTAAGCATCAATAGCGGCTTGGCCAACAAACACCGCTTGTTCATTCGGCGACAGATCAAGCTCATGACGCATTTGCTTTGCACGCATTAACTGCGAACTGCGCAAATGAGAATACTCTGCTTTTAAGTGTTCTGGTAACCCTTGGTATACCGCTTCGGCAATCAACTCGCGATCCATTGCATACAAGGTTGAAGGCATAAAATCTGAATGAGTTGATAATGGTAATAACGATACCGCATCATCAATCATTACCCCTATTGCACAGTTGGCACTGCCATAATCAAATCCAACTAACATTGACTTACCTTCTGTCGTCTAATCGAAAAAAGCGCTCAAAATAACACACTTATGACACTTGCTAAACCATTTATCATTGTTTTGTTTCCTCCTTGAGTAAAGCAAGCCTTTGGCTGAACAAGCAACACTGTATATACCAAGACGGTGCAAACAACAAAAAAGCCCAATCGTATTCAGATCGGGCTTTCGTATTACCAAAACTATCATTAGCCTTTGTTGTTAATGATTTCTTGTGCTTTACGCTGAGCTTCTTTTTGTTGGCGACGAGCATCAATGACTTGTTTTACATCGCTGCCAATATGCGCTTCACCGCGTTGTTTGGCTAATTGTACTTGACGCTCACGCTCAATAAACCGCTGACGTTGTTCTTGCGGCACTTTATCAATGCAATGAGGACAGCTGACACCTTGAACATACGCTTCAGTTTGCTTTTCTGCTTCAGTAATAGGCATACGACAAGCATTACATTGGTCGTATTGGCCTTTTTCTAGGCTGTGATTTACCGCTACACGGTTATCAAACACAAAGCACTCACCTTCCCATAAGCTTTGCTCTTGTTCTACTTCTTCAAGGTATTTTAAAATGCCGCCTTCAAGATGATATACCTCATCGAAGCCCTGCTCTTTTAAATATGCAGTAGATTTTTCACAGCGAATACCACCGGTACAAAACATCGCCACTTTTTTGTGTTTAGCTGGATCTAAGTTTTGTTTTACATATTCAGGAAACTCGCGAAATGTTTCTGTTACTGGATTGACGGCATTTCTAAAAGTGCCAATTTGCACTTCGTAATCATTACGAGTATCAACCAACACCACATCTGGATCTGAAATCAGTGCATTCCAGTCTTTTGGTTTTACATAGGTCCCGACGACTTTACGAGGATCGATGCCTTCAACCCCCATAGTGACGATTTCTTTTTTTAGCTTAACTTTGGTGCGGTAAAACGGCATTTCAGCATCAAAAGATAGCTTAGTTACAATATTATCTAAACCAGGTTGAGTGCCCAACCAAGCCAATAAAATGTCAATCGCTGATGACGTTCCGGCAACAGTGCCATTAATGCCTTCTTGAGCAAGTAACAAAGTCCCTTTTATGTCGTTTTGTTCCATGACGCTAAGCAATGGCTGACGGACAGCCTCAAAATGAGGTAACGCAACAAATTTATATAACGCGCACACAGCAACTTGGGATTGAGATGATGCTGGTATGGCTTTTTGAATAGGTTCTTGTTTAGGATTTTGTTTAGGCTTTTGTTTAGATTGTTGCATAAAAATGTTGACTCCGCTGGCTGGAACTTAATTTCCAGTGCATATTACAGTGCATATAATAAGGCCTATACATTGTGCACAGGCTCAAAAAAACGGCGGAAAGTATACCTAAGTCACACTCAAAAAAATACTAAAACAATCTAAACCCTTTTTTTACTTTGTGATTAGGATTTTATTTTGCGGTTTTGAGCCAGAAAGCGTTACTCTATTAGCAAGATTTAATTTTATAGACACCTAATGAATTCTGCTATTTTATACACATTTCGTCGTTGTCCCTATGCCATGCGGGCTCGTCTTGGGCTTCATTTAAGTCAACTGAATCCGTTAGTACGTGAGATTGAACTTAAAAACAAACCTGCAGAGATGTTGGCTATTTCGGCCAAAGGGACAGTACCGGTGTTAGTGACGGCAGATAACCAAGTTATCAGTGAAAGCCTGGATATTATGCGTTTTGCGTTAACCCAATACCCTGCACCGGATACAAAATACCTAACAGCAAACGAATATCTATCACTACAGTATTGGTTAGATAAGCCATTAACAGAATCACTCATTAATGCTAACGATAATGACTTTAAACCTTGGTTAGATAAATATAAGTATGCAGATAGATTTCCTGAAAACAGTCAGCTTTGGTATCGACAACAAGCTGAACAATTTATTCAGTTGCTGGAAGATCAATTACAACAACAAAACTATTTGTGCAGCAACACCCCTACACTAGCTGATTTGGCTATTTTTCCGTTTATACGCCAATTTGCTAATGTTGAACCTGTATGGTTCAACGCTATTCCCTACCCAAAAGTAAGCGCTTGGTTGACCACGTTAGTGAACAGTCCACTATTTAATGTGACCATGTACAAATATCCATTGTGGTTACCCCAACAAAATATGATTCAATTCAAATATTCGATAAGCGATGATGGACAAGTAGTACCTTTGTGCAAGAATTAAAAAATTATGAATCTTTAATGATTTACAGACTATTAATCCGTTAATTTTTAAAGTAAATTAATCTTACTCGCAGTAAATAGCCGTTTAAGAACATAGATTTCTATTTTTACTGCAGATTTCTAATTTAGGGTTATACTTAAATAAGTCATTGCTGGAACGCAAAGGAACATGACATGGATAATATGGATATTACGTTAGTCTTAATGCTTATCGCATTACTGGTTTTACATATTCACTTTTGCTATCGAGCTTTTACCTCGAAAGCACATATCAAAAATGCTCAACGTATAGTGTGGTCGATGATCAGTTTGTTAATGGGACCATTAGGCTATTATGTCTATCAAAACATGATCCCACTCGAATTCTATGAATAGGAATTAAGGCTTAATTGCAACATAGCGAGCCTGTTTGTTGAATAAAGGCCCGTACTCTCTGTTAACCCAGCTTATAAATAGCGAGCGAATTGCTGACCATTTTTTAATGGTTTTACAGGCGCGGTTACCGCTGGCGTACCTACGTATAAAAAGCCCACTATTTGATCTTGTTTCGATAAACCTAATTGTTGATGTACATTAGCATCAAAAGCAAAATCACCGGTACGCCATACTGCACCTAGTCCAATTGCAAAAGCAGCTTGCTGCATTGCCATCGTCGCACAACCCGCTGCAATATGCTGTTCTAAAGCAGGTACTTTATCATGCGTTTGTGTTTTAGCGACTACCGTAATCACCATAGGTGCACGATAAGGCATGTTGGATACTTTAGTGAGAAAAGCTTCATCTGCACCACTTTTTTTAGCCGCATCAACAAAAATATCTGCCAACTTAGCTAAGCCATCATCTACCGCAATAATAAACTCCCAAGGCGTTAGTGCACCGTGGTCAGGTACTCTTGCTGCTGCATCAAGTAAAAACGTGAGTTGTTCGGCATTGGGTGCTGGAGCAATTAAACGAGGCGTTGATTGGCGAGTCAATAACAGTTGTTTGGCGTCCAAGATACTATCCTTTTGAATAAATGATAACGCCGATATTAACAAAAATCCCACGCATAAGGTGGGATTTTTTGGGATTGATCTATGTAACCTAAACTCGTGATAGCAAACGCTTCTCAAACAGCTCTTAGCCTTGTTAACTGCGTTGAATCAACTTGCAAATAAACAAGGTTACTTCAAAAAGCGACGTCCTATAAAATAGTCAACGCTGGTGTAACGGCCACCACCAATCACAAATAAAGCCAGTAACATGAATAAATACGTTATCGCGAATTCAATACCGTTATTTAAAATAACAAAATTACCCGAACTGGTTAGCCATTCATAATTACCATGCTCTTGTAAAATAGATTTTGCCTCTGCTAGCTTTTCCGCTGCAGCCAACACTTTCTCATTCGCTAGCCATGAACTTGGATCGGCAATGGCCAACCAGCCATTGGGTAAATGCACCGCAAAAGCAGCAACTAACATGGTGACCATCATTGGCAATGCAACGAGTCGAGTGGCTAAACCAATCAAGATTAAAAAACCACCAAACAATTCAGTGCCTGCGGCTAATGCTGCCATGACTTCAGGCATAGGTAAACCTAAGCCCCAATCAGGATTACCAAACCATGCGGCGGTGTCTTCAAAATGTGACAATTTATTATATCCTGCCTGCATTAACACAGGTGCAAGATAAAGCCTTAGCATTAAAGCGGCTAAGCCTTCTGTATGTTTAATTACATTTAAAAACTGTTGATATAATCCACTTAGTGTTTGCATAAATAATCCTGACTGAAATCGTTATTGTAGTAAGAGACCCGCTAAAGATTAAAAATATTTCATCTTAAGCATTAATTGATAAAAATAAACATTATTTGTCTAAGTGTAGTTCAGTTAAATCTTCTACTAACTCGGTCAATTTTTTATCGAAGTGTTGACGTTGTTTTTGATTAAATGTTTTATTAAGCGCAATCAACATTGAACCAAATTTTCGAGTATTTTCATCAACATTATCGCGATAAACTTTAGATTTCAGTTCGTCAGGCGAGATCATTAATAACTTCATTTGTTGGGTAAAATAATCAGTTTGCTGACGGCGTTTAAGTGCTTGTTCAAATTGACTTAGCCATTCATGGCGATACTCAAGCCACATGTCTAACGTGGCTAAACGTTCCGTATTAGCTTGATGAATAATATTTTTTTGTTCATCAGTAGCGTTGCCGGTCCATTCTGTTAATTGTTTTACGATTCTTTTGTCTGAGTCTTTTATTAATTCGGCTTGATCTTTACCGGCATATTCTTCGATTAATTCTTGTTGTTCTTTTTTAAGTTGGGTTAACACTTGATTCACTTGCTCATTAGTGAAACTCGCCATAATAGGTAATAGTTCTGGCATAACAAAATCAAAAATACGATGCCAATGTGCCTTTGCCAATGACACTTGGTTAAGCCATAGCTCTGGGGTCATTGTTTGTTGATTCGTCAGTGTCGATAATAAAGACAATTGATCACGATAACGCGGCAATTCTTGTTGGCGATGCCAAACTAAAAATGATTCGATAATGACATCAAATTTGTCTTGCTGATCTGAGGTTAACTCTACGTATTCTTCAACTTCCCACTCTATCGCCCAATCCAAAAAGAAATAACTTATTTTGGTTGAGCAGCCAACAAAAATAGGCAACTTAATAGTAGGATAATCACTTTTTTAGACACAGATAATTCCTTTATCAAAACGTGCTTCACTTATACTTTGTAAGAACCTTTTACGTTATCGGAGCTTATTAGCAAGTGATTAATGTAAAGTAATGTGTAAAATATTGTAAGTATTTTGTTGCTTTTTGTGGTTCTTTGGCTGCCATCAGTAATGCCCACATTGCTGAAAATAACCAAAAACAATTCATTGCAGCGGGTAATGCAGCTTTTGCCGCCGCCACATCTGTGAGGCTAGCGACCTGACAATATTGTCTAATCACGTTATCGATTAATTGGTTCACTTGTGTTTTTGATAGCTGATGACTGGCCACAACGCTTGCTAAATCGAACAATGGATGACTCGCCACAGCATATTCATAATCAATACAAAACAGCTGATTAGATTTACCGCCACTAAATAGTAAATTGTGCGGGGTTAAATCTCGATGACAAAAAGCCGGCAGCAACATACAGGCTTCTAATTGTGATAACCAATGTCGAATAAGCCCATTTAAGCGTAACAATTGCTGCCAAGCATCATGCCATTGTGGAGCTATTTGCGATGAACTTAATAGGTCTAACTGCTGCGCATATTGTTGCCACTGCTCAGTCACGGTAATACTTTTACTGGGTGCTGGTAGGGTAATAAGTGTGCTAAATAGTGTTGTTAATAAAGGAACAGCATCAACGCTTAAAATTGGCTTGTTTTGTCCATTCTGCAGAGATGAGTAACTGTTAATCGCTGAAAAAATTGACCAGTCGATATTGGGTTGATGAATAAACTCACTTAAATATAGTTGGTTGTCATCACTGACCCAAACTAGGGTTGGGGCAATGTGAGCCGCAATAGCCGTATGCCAACATTCTATTTCGAGTGTCCTATCACACCAATTACTATGGCGTTGGTTAACCCTTAAAACCTTATCGCCATCATCACAAGATAACTTAATATTAAGATTACTGATCCCTGCGTTGAGCAATGATATGGCGGTACATTGTGTTTCAAGTCTATTAAACAACGCCATTGGCATTGTTTTCGTCATAATGTCGAGCACATCAATGGGTAGAGATAACAAGGGTTGGGACATCAAATATTTTCTCTAATGAAATGGTATTGTGGTTGGCTATGCTCCAACCACCTCTTGACTCGTATTGTCTTGCGTTATTATATGATGACGATATTTCTTACGCCACATCATGTATCCACCAACCGCCATCGCGACATATAAAACAAACAAACCCGATGTCAGCATTAAGCCTTTTTGAAAGTAAAGGTAAATAGACACAAAATCAATGACGACCCAATAGAGCCAATTCTCCAGCACTTTTTTCGCCACTAGATAGGTTGTTACTATAGCAAAACAAGTGGTTGCCGCGTCGACATAGGGAAATGCTGCCGACGTGTAATGAGCCATACCATATCCCACCAGCAAAGATACTAATGATGTAGCGCCGATGAGCCTAGCATGTGTACTCCAAGACCAACTGGTAATATTAAGATGATTCGTTTCGATGTTGTGCTGAGTACCATTTTGCAAATCTGTATTGTGCAAATTACTTTGCTGAGACGGTGGCACGTGCAACCACAGCCAATAACCATATACCGCCATCCCCATATAATAAATATTAAGGACTGACTCCATCAATAACGATACATTCCAAAATAGTACAGTATAAATGGCGGTACTAATAAATGCTGCAGACCAGCACCAGATGTTAGTCCGCATGGCAAGAATTAAGTAAGCAAGCGCTAGCATAACGGCAACAGCCTCCCAAAACGTCATTAATGACGCTTCATTAAAGGCTTGTTGTAGCGTTATAAATAGATCATTCATTGCAGTTATTCGCTATGAGCAAGATCGAGCTCACCACCAATAAATTTACACACAAAAACAGCTTTACCCCATTTTTTATGTGCAGCTTGCATTTCAATGGCTAACATCGACATTACATCGGCATACTCACCGCACACTTGAGTTGCCATCGCGTTAGTGACTCGTTGAATATTGTCATAACTATCCACTCTGCCGATAAACCATTGGATCGGATCAAGATAGTTTTCATTAAACGGATACATGCTGATTTCTGCAGTTAACTTCATCTTTTATTCCTTATTAAAAGCCGCTACAACACAGGTTGCAACGGCCTCAAGCCATTACATAAATTGAACTTCTAATGTTACGCCCATTTGGCGTGGGTCGCCGTAACGAATATATTGCTTGTCAGCCCAGTCTTGATCTGGCTCATTGCCAAAATAAAAACCACGCACGCCATATTGTTCATCAAACAAATTGCGGCCCCATAAATATGCCGACCATGTTGGCGTTTCATAGCCTAAGCGAGCGTTATAAATGGTATAGGCTTCTGACTGAGATTCATTGCTGTCTGAATAATAAAACTGGCTTTTACCACTGGCATTCACGTTTGCAAACCAGCCTGAGTCTGCAACATAGGTCATACCTGCACTGTAAGTAAATTTAGGCGAATGCGCTAAGTCGCGGCCAGATAAATCGACGGTAGAACCGTATTTGTCACTGTATTGATATTGGCCATATTCGGTTTCTAACCAACCGAAACTGCCATAAAATTCAATGTTTTCTGTCAAATACCATTTTGCATCGAGTTCCGCGCCATAGTTATTTGAACTGCCTGCATTTTCGGTAAATAGAATAAACCGCTGTGGGCTATCTGGATCTTGTAAAGATGCGGCGACTTGTTGATCTTGGCGATCCATATAAAATAGCGCCAATGTAGAATCCACTTCTCCGTCAAACCAGCTCGATTTCAAACCGACTTCATAGTTATATAAAATCTCAGTGTCGAATTCTTTCTTGTCTGACAATTCAGCAGGTAATGTCATATTAAAACCACCCGCTTTATAACCGCGAGCAACACGAGCATATGCATTGTGATTATCATTAATGACTTTTGACAATGCTATATGGCCTCCCCACATATCTTCTGATGGGGTAAAATTATCTTCGTTAGTGTCACTATAATCAGTATCGCGACGCTCGAAACGCAACCCTGTCGACAATAAGTAATCATCGCCTAAATGGCTGTCTAGTTGAGCAAATACAGCATAGTTTGTCGCATCATAGCTCGACTGTAACACTTCATCAGGGTAAGAATTGTACTCGGAGTACAAGTCGTTATCTTCTTTTAAATTCATTGCGTACACACCCACTAACCAGTCAGTGCTGCCCGCCCAGATACGTCCAGCCGTTTTTGACGACAAGCGAAACTCTTGAGTAAAAGTTTTACGGTCACCCTTTTTATCCCAAGTATAATCATAAACGCATGGCTCACTGCCAACAGGATTGTAGTCATCGTCATACAAAGTACATTCCTTGCTTGCCCAATACTCTGGATTTGCCCAATCGCCATCATAACCATTGTGATGATCTGTTTGTGCAAATGAAGTTAACGAAGTGAAATCAAATCCTTGCACTCCAGTATAAATGAACTTAATTCCTGTCCCTGTGGTTTTTTGGGTATCAACCCCAGGTTGGTCGGTTAAGGTGTTAGTGCGATTGTTGTCCAATGTCCACACATCGTAACCATTATCAAAATTGGCGTGCAATAAAGTTAAGTCGATTTGTAAGTCATCAGTCGCGTACCAACGGAACTTAGCCCTCGCCGTTAACTCATCACGTTCATTGGTATCATTACGGTTAAGATAGAGGTTGTCACGATAGCCATTTTGGTTATGTTGTTCTAGTGATACTCGGTAGAGCAATTTACCCGAATCACTGAGTGGACCAGAACTAAAGCCAGAAAGCGTGCGAAGGTTGTCGTCACCTAAACTGACTTTTGCCCCATGTTCAAATGATTCTGTAGGGTCATTACTTTTTAAGTAAATTAATCCGGCTAACGCATTAGCACCATATTGGGTACCTTGTGGACCGCGCAAGACTTCAACTTGCTGCATGTCATACATGCTCGATACCATACCAAGGCCAGATAGATCGATATCGTCGACCACAAAGCCTACGGATGAGTTGGGTGCACCTTGATATTGTTCTTGTTCACCAACACCACGAATTTGGAAATATTTAGGACGAGAACTGCCACCAGACCAATTAAAGTTGGCAATAGAATTGAGCACATCTTCAAAATGTTGCGCCCCTTCGTCTTCTAGTTGCTGTGCATCAATAACCGTCACACTTGACGGCATTTTATCAAGGCTGATATTACTAAAGTCAGCATTAACAACAATCACTTCCATTTTTTCAGATTCAGGTGTAACGCGCTCAACATCAGCGGTTTTAGCCATAGCAACAGGCGAGCTCAATGCTGTAATAACAGCTAAAGCAATTGGCGTGTGGGATAACCCAGTAGAATTTTTCGTGAACATAGGACCTCAAATAATTATTTTGAGATCCGGCAAGAGTAGCGAATAAGAGGTGCACATAAAGATAGTGTGGCCCATTCCTACGCCGGTATAAGCCGGATCAGGTTCTAAGGGTTCGTCATAAAGACATCTCAGTTCAGTTTTACTGAACACCCCTTGGCGGTCATAATTATAAACTATCTACAATCTGATTACACGAACAGTCATACATTTTAATAACACAACATATTCTGGGTATTGAAGCTAACACCTTGAAGATAAATAAAGTGTTAGCCTTAAAAATTTTTGCCCCTACCGGTTAACTTGAGTTAGGTTAACAACACTGACGTTATCTAATTAATAAGAAAACGTTTCGCGTACGTAAATCTCAAAGCGAATTGCTTGGGTATTTGGCGCCACACCACTCACTTGTAATTGTTGCATGCCATGTAATTTAACCGATTTCCAACTGCTTGCTTCATCTTCAACAGTCAATCCGTTAGCATCAAACCAAGTGAATTTATATTGTACCCGTAAGTCGGTACTGGATTTACTTTGAATTAATGCCGATGCTTTAAGTAAATCAGCCACCATGTGTGATGAAATATTTGTCACCTTGATGTCGCTCGCAAATGAG
Organism: Shewanella sp. MEBiC00475; assembly: GCF_005234075.1. Classification (NCBI taxonomy): domain Bacteria; kingdom Pseudomonadati; phylum Pseudomonadota; class Gammaproteobacteria; order Alteromonadales; family Shewanellaceae; genus Shewanella; species Shewanella sp. MEBiC00475. Next base: position 4,100,829 of record NZ_CP039928.1, on the reverse strand, counting down.
GCGCTATCAACTCTAACCAACCCACTAGAATCGACAGCAATTCCCGCAGTATTGTGTGCGCATGCACTCAGTAACAGTGCAGAAGCGATAAAGCATAATGATGTTATTTTCATACTATAGTCCTTCTAATAAACTGGTTAAATTAATCTTGTGGAACAATAAAACTCACTACATTGCTAATCCAACAAAAAATGAGCTCGTGCTGTGGCAATAAGTTGTTTACGGTTGGTTTGCCAGCAGTTAATGCTCACGTTCGCAACTCGACGACCTTGGCGAGTAATTTTACATTCGGCAAACGTATCTTGATGCAAACCGGCACGTAAATAATCAATCGAGAAATCAATAATTTTAGGCACTTTTTTGGCTTGCATAAATACCATTAATTGCACAATTGCCGACATTTCCATAAACCCAGCAATTACCCCTCCGTGAATCGCCGGCAATATTGGGTTACCAATATTGTCATCTTTAGCGGGTAGTCTAAATACCATTTCATCGCCAAAACGGGCCACAGACATACCAATGAATTGTGAGTAAGGTACTTTCTCAAGTAGGTAACTATAATCATTTAGTTCAATGGCGCGTTTAACCACATCTTGAACATCTAAACCCTTTGCTGGATCTATTTTGCTTGGCTCGCTCATGATTTAGCCCCCGGCAAATTACCCATTAACGCTTGACGAAACTCTTCACCGACCATTTCAGGACTAATGCGCATAAATGAACCCACAGCATGAGCAATAGGCTCATCAATGCTGTCTTGATAGGCAATCGCACGGGTAAAGGCAACGCTTGACGATAAACGATAGCATTCAGCAAAGGCATAAACTGATTTATGTGGCTCTGCAGGTTTCATGTAATCGACACGTAAATCCAATGTTGGAGACAATTCTAACGATTGATACTTTTTCAAAATGGCACATACCACTGCGGTGCCGCAAGCAGTATCGATCAAGGTCGTGATCACTCCACCGTGAATAACTCCGGTGTCAGGGTAACCAATAATATCTTGACTGTAAGGCAGCTCAATTAACACATGATGCTCGCTGGCTTCTTGCACCGTAAGCCCTAAACGACGACATTGAGCAAGTTGATTAACAAAACGGGTAGCAACTTCTGTTAATGGAAAAAAATCACTGTTAGTTTTCATTATCCGCGACTCAGCATTGGGCCTAATGGTTTGCCCCCTAAAAGATGCATATGAATATGATACACCTCTTGACCGCCATGCTTATTACAATTCATTATTAAGCGATAACCGTCTTCTGCAATACCCGCTTCATCAGCAAGTTTTGCCGCTACTGTTATCATTCTCCCTAATGCTTTTTCATCAGATGCTTTAACATCATTCGTTGTCGCGATTAAATGGTTAGGAATAATCAAAATATGCGTAGGAGCTTGCGGAGCAATATCCCGAAATGCGGTGACTAACTCATCTTGGTATAAAATATCCGCTGGAATTTCACGGCGGATAATTTTGCTAAATATGGTTTCTTCGGCCATTAGGAGGATCCTCATTAAATAACTGCATTGTAACTATTGATAATACTATCAAGTCTTTGATCTATCACTCCAGTAAAAACGCTTTTTATGGTTAATATTTTACCTAAAATGGGATTCGTTTGCTTAAGTGAGTCAATTTTGGCAGCATTGGTTATTATAGCTCAATCGTTTTGATTGCGACTTGCCACTCATTCGGAATTCTTTATGCATTATCATATTCATGCGGTCGACCCAAAAGCTCATTTATTTGAAGTTACCTTTACGCTAAAAAACGCCAATCCATCTCAGATTTTCTCATTACCGGCATGGTTACCTGGCAGTTACATGATCCGCGATTTTGCTAAAAACATCATTGAAATTGATGCCAAAGAGAATCAACAATCACTTTCGGTCACTCAATTAGATAAACAAACGTGGCAATTGGATAACCAAGGTAGCCACATTAGCTTGTGCTACCAAATTTATGCATGGGATTTGTCTGTTCGAACAGCGCACCTTGATACTAATCATGGTTTTTTTAATGGCAGTAGCGTGTTTCTAGCCGCTAATGGCCTTGAGTCTCAGCCACATAAGGTCACCATTGCCAAGCCTGCTCTTGCAAACTTAGCTCATTGGACGCTGGCCACCAGCATGACGAGAACAACCGGCGAGCAATTTGGTTTTGGTGATTTTAGCGCAGAAAATTATGACGATTTAATCGATCATCCAGTTGAAATGGGTGAACTCACCATCGAAACATTTTATGCGGCCGGTGTTCCACACGATATCGTTCTCAGTGGTAAACACCGAGCCAATATGGCTAGATTGGCCAATGATTTAAAAGCGATTTGCGAATATCAAATCGATTTGTTTGGCACTCCAGCACCGTTTAAGCGCTATGTATTTATGACAACGGTTTTAGATAATGGTTTTGGCGGCTTAGAGCATAAAGCATCTACTGCATTGATGTGTTCGCGTAATGACTTACCCTTGTCGCTAGATGCGCCTGTGGATAAAGGTTATCGCACTTATTTATCATTATGTAGCCACGAATACTTCCACTCATGGAATGTTAAACGGATTAAACCAGCTGAATTTACCCCATTTGATTTATCACAAGAATCATATACGTCTCAATTATGGGCGTATGAAGGCATCACATCATATTACGATGATTTAATTACTTTTAAATCACAATGTATTGATCAAGCAGGTTATCTCACCCTGCTCAGCCAAATTATGACTCGAGTATATCGAGGCCAAGGCCGTTTTAAGCAAACGTTAACGCAATCAAGCTTTAATGCGTGGACCAAATTTTATAAGCAAGATGAAAATGCCGCCAATGCCATTGTCAGTTATTACACCAAAGGGGCACTGTTTGCATTATTTTTGGATTTAACCATTCGTATTGAATCTCAAGGTAAGCACAGCCTAGATGATGTAATGCGAACGCTTTGGCAACAATACGGCTTAACTGGCATCGGAACCGATCCGTTTAGTCATCAGCGAATTGTCGAAACGATACTAAACCGCCCTTGTGATGATCTATTTGCCTATCTTAATAACTGTGATGATATTCCGCTTGAAGCTTTATTGGCTCAGGTCGGGGTGTCCATGACTCTTCGAGCAAGTGAAGGTAATACTGATTTAGGTGGCGGTGATGCTAAGGGGTATATCAATGGCTTTGGTGCTAAAACAAAGACTGAATCAATGGGTTTAAAAGTGTTAAGCGTAATCCAAAATAGTCCGGCACATCAAGCTGGCCTTAGCGCTGGAGATTTATTGATTGCAGCAGATAACTTACAAGTTACCGCACAATTTGAACAACAACTACAAAACTTACCCATTGGTGAGGTACTTACCTTACATTGGTTTAGACGTGATGAATTAATGCAAGGACAACTGCCTATTCGTGAAGCGGTTTTAGACACGGTTTCTCTTAGCATCAAGGATGCTAATAAAACAATGCTCTGGTTAGGTTGTTAACGACAAAGCCAAATAAAAAATGGGTACCAATTCAATTGATGCCCATTTTTATTACATTTCAATCTTAAAAATACCAAAGATATTATATTCTCACCTCATGCATGTGAGTTTGCGCCCATGCAATTGCTTGTCCACGACTAGACACCCCAATTTTTCTAAATGCTCGGTATAAATGGGTTTTAATAGTTGATTCGCTGACAAATAGCTGATTAGCAATATCTAAATTAGTACTACCAGATAATAAAGTCTGTAATACTTCACGCTCGCGGATGGTTAACGGTTCACTGTCCTCGTCATTTTCATCGTTCAGGGCTGAACGTAATAATTCTTGAGGAATGACTCTACGACCTTTCATGATGTTATTTAAGCCAAGACTAATTTCGTTTAAGCTGCTGTCAGCATAAAATACCCCTAACGTCGTTGTGGGGTGAATAAGAAATCGAGTATCGAGTTGTTTAGGGAAATTGATAAAGACGGTATGGATAGAACAATATTCACGTTCAATAAGACGCTGTAATTGATATACCTGTTGTAAGTCAATGGTTGATAAGTCAAAAAATACTATTGAAATAGGTTCTACAGCTAACATTTTGGCCATAGAGCTTGGCTGGCTTTTAGATAATTTAGCTAAAAACTCTTGCGGCCAACGCCAATCCAATAAGTCTGTTAACAGCTGAGACCTTGATACTATCATCCAATTTACGACTTTAAACATTTCATACACTCCATGTGATTAAAATACATGACTCAATGCCAAGCCTATATTCATACACGGTAATACTAACAATCAGCACCTCATCTGCAAATAAGCCAAAAGGATAGCTATAAGAACAAAAATAGACTTTAGTACTAGTGTTTGGTGATTATCTTAATTCTGATCGATTTAACTCTATTTTAGTTAATTAGATTGAATAATGCATAAATTAGATAACATAAAATCAAAATGCTTTACTCAAGTAAGCAATTATCGTTAATCGCTTAATCAAATAAGTAAACTGGCCATCAATGCTAAAAACAGAACGATAGAAATGATTTGCCAGAAACGAACTGGGTTACGGTTAATTAACGGAACAAAATGCTTAGCATTTCGATTTAGACTTGCAGTTGTTAATTGATGAATAAGCTCACAGGTATCAGCTTGACGTAAATTAGGTTCAATATTAAGTGCTTTTTTTAATGCCAGATCAATCCACTCTGGTACCATAGGATTTAATTTATGCACGCTAACATATTCTAACCGTAAATAATCTTGCCGATTTCGACAACGTTCCAATTTACCTTTAAAAGGTAATTCCCCTGCCAACATCTCAAAAGCAATAACTGCCAGAGAAAATAAATCGGCGCGCCCATCAGCTTGATAACCAAGCATCACTTCTGGAGCGGTATAATCTGCAGTACCAAGAATCCGATCACGCGCTAACGGACTGCTTATTTCCGCAATGCCCTTAATGTAACAAGAACCAAAGTCGATAATTTTTACCACTCCCTCACGCGTAATAAAAATATTATCGGGTTTTAAATCTTGATGCAGCGTTTCACGGCGATGAAATGCTCTAATGCCTAATTCGATTTGTTTGAGCAGTAATAACACGTCTTCCACTGGCGCTTTTTTATGCTGAGTTAGCCACTCTGCTAAGCTTATTCCTGATAAGAATTCGGTTAAATAGTACAAGGCAGACTTCGTTTTATGTTGCTCGACCATCTTGACCACATGCGCACTATTGATACGTTGACCCGTCCAGCTTTCTAACATGAATCGTTCAATATAAGCAGCATCGTCTAAGTAATTTACAGAAGGGGTTTTCATACAAAAAACTTGGTCGTGCTCATTGATTACCCGATACACTTGGCTGCGCTGTGATTGATGGATAATATGGGTAACCTGATAACCATCTAGCTTCATTCCTTCACTTAACGGTGGCGGAAATGGCTGGCGCGATAAACTATGATACACATCATCGATAGCTTGTTTAGGTAATTGACTCACACTTAAAAGCTGTGCACTAAGGTTATCTTTGCTGCCTAAATCAAACGCTTTTCTAATCAAAGTTTGGCAAAATTGCTCACATAAATCATCTGTTAGTTGCGGGTATAATTGGCAAAACGCGCTTAACTCTTGATGTATGGCAAACTCAGTTAATTGGTCATGAACTCCGTCAGTTGTCATTAAATACAGATCATCGACTTCTACCGACAAGGTTTTGTAATCAACATCTAATTTTACATCCATCCCCAATGCTCGAGTAAGATATTGGTTTGATGAGCTAATATTGGCACTATGATCATGACTTAATTGAAGTAACTCACCACGGCGAAAACGATAAATCCTCGAATCACCCACATGAAGCATGTGCACAGAACAAGACTTAAACACCAATGCACTAAAGGTACATACAAAACCGCGCCTAGCATCCCGATAATCTTGCCCTAATCCATATAACCAACGGTTTAATGCAGTTAATACTTTAGTACTCGATGTTTGTACACTCCACGTCTCTGGAGTGGAATAGTAATCCGCTAGAAAGTTACTGACACTAATGGCTGAAGCATGTGCGCCCCCCTCAGCGGTACTGACACCATCACTGATCACACTCACAACACCCTTCGACATGAGCGGTATCCCTGAAGGAATACGAATTCCTATTGCATCCTCATTTTGTAACTTGCGGCCCTTTTCGGAAGCTTGGCCAACAACAAGCTGCAATGTTGCTGCAAAAGGAAGCATATCATCATTATCCAGTGTTTTTTCTAACGACTTTTCAGCCATATAAGCTCTCGTTGTTTGGTTAAAAAGTTTGTTACATAAAAACTCAAACTGCATAAATATAAGCAGTTTGAGTTTTAATCACAACGTCTGTAAATATCATTTGAATCAAGTATTAACTTACGCTGATTAACGTCACTTCACCTTGTTCGTTTACTTCAGCAATATGACCTTTGGGTTCTTTCATAAAAAATAATGTCACAAAGCCAAATATGGCACTCACTGCAATCACATAGAAAAACACTTGAGTAGACACTAACGAGTAAACCGTTAAGAAAAATACGGCACCAACATTACCATAAGCTCCTGTCATACCGGCTATTTGACCCGTTAAACGGCGTTTAATGAGAGGTACTGCAGCAAATACAGCACCTTCGCCACCTTGAACAAAGAACGAACAAGCCATGACAACCATTACAGCTAAAGTTAATGACCAAGATGAATCAATTTGCGCGACCGATAAATAACCGATAGCCAGACCCGCAGTGAGGATAAGCAAGGTAGTTTTACGACCAAACTTATCACTTAACCAACCACCACCAGGACGAGACATGAGGTTCATAAAGGCATAACTTGAAGCCAACATACCAGCTTGCGCCATCCCCAGTTCAAACGTTTCGGCAAAGAATAGTGGCAACATGGACACAACGGCAAGCTCAGAGCCAAACGTAGTGAAATACAATATATTCAATACAGCAACTTGCTTAAACTCATAACGTTCAAATTCTGGGACTTCAATTGAAAACAAGTGTTTGTTCACTTGATACGTTTGATAATAATCAAACACAAATACCACGACTAAACCAAGATAAATAAGATAAGTGACATCTTGAGTAAACATACTCACACCTGCAGGAGACAACTTCCAACCCAACAGGGCTAACGTCGCATACATAGGGACTTTCATAATGATCAGTAGTACAAAATCACTTTTGCTAGTCACTTCTAAGCCACCACCTTTTTTCGGCTTAAAGTAGGTTGAACCTTTTGGGGTGTCGGTAACGTTGAAGTAATACACAAACGCAAACAATAAGCTCATTAAACCGGTAATACCAATGGCATAGCGCCATCCGTCAGGGCCACCAAAAGCAAGTGCAACGGCAGGTAAAGTAAAGGCTGCAGCGGCAGAACCAAAGTTACCCCAACCACCATAAATACCTTCTGCAGTACCCAACTCTTTAGCCGGGAACCATTCACTCACCATACGAATACCAACCACAAAACCGGCGCCAATAAAGCCAATCAGAAAACGTGCCAAGGCTAATTGCTCAAAGGTATCTGCCACTGCAAACATAAAACAAGGTATAGAACAAATTCCCATCAATGCTGAGTAAGTGATCCTTGGACCATATTTATCGGTAACCATGCCAATGATAATCCGTGCGGGAATGGTTAACGCCACATTGAGGATCAACAAGGTTTTAATTTGCGATTTAGTTAGCCCTAAACTGTCGGCAATCACACTGACTAACGGGGCGGCGTTAAACCACACCACAAAAGTAATAAAAAAGGCCATCCAGCTCAAATGCATTATTTTCATTTTACCGCGAAAAGAAAACAGATTAAATTTTTCAGCACTCATATTGCCTCCTTTATGACTGAGCTAAGACAAAAACATTGCCTTGTTCAGTTTTAATGTCGAATGGTTTAGCGACTAAATCATCATTTTCAATACAACGTCCCGTATCCAAACGGTAATGTTGTTTATAGAGAGGCGAAGCAACACAAAGCTCACCGTCAATTTCACAAATCAACCCTCTGGCTAACAAGCTCACACCACTAGCAGGATCGATATTATCAAGGGCAAACAAACCGTCATTACCGAGGTTAAAAATAGCCACTGCACGACCCGCTACCCAAGCCGCTACGCCAGTGCCTTTCGGCATGTTTGCTTCGCTGCACACATTTATCCAACTCATACTAATTCCTCCACTGCGGGTTGTTCGATATCATCTGTAATATCTTTAACGGCAATCGTTCCTGCCCCAGCATCTTTAATGCTAGGGAAACGTTGATCTCGAATACGTTGATAAGCATTAGCATCTGCTGTTGGTGCATCATTTGGGTTAACAAACTCATTAAAGCGAGCCAAAAACTCAGGTTGATCAAGACTGGTTTTCCATTCACATTGGTATGTGGCGGCAATATGATCCATCTGTTGCTCTAAGGTCGAGTTGATCCCCAAAACATCATCAATAACGACTGATTGTAAATAAGCTAGACCACCTTCTAAAGAGTCCATCCAAGTAGAAGTCCGCTGTAATTTGTCAGCGGTTTTGACATAAAACATCAAAATACGATCGATGTACTTATATAGGTCTTCGGTGGATAAATCGGTAGCAAATAAATCACCATGACGAGGACGCATGCCACCATTTCCGGCAACATACAAGTTCCAACCTTTATCGGTTGCAATAATCCCAATGTCTTTACTTTGAGCTTCTGCACACTCCCTAGTACAACCTGACACTGCAAATTTTAATTTGTGCGGACTGCGTAAGCCTTTGTAACGATTTTCTAAATCGATAGCGAAACCGACTGCATCTTGTACGCCATAACGACACCAAGTACTGCCAACACATGACTTAACTGTTCTTAGTGATTTGCCATAGGCATGGCCAGTTTCAAAACCAGCATCAATGAGTTTTTTCCAAATTTCAGGTAACTGCGATAGCGGTGCACCAAACATATCAATGCGCTGTCCACCAGTTATTTTGGTATACAGGTCATATTCTTGGGCAATTTGGCCCATAGCGATGAGTTTTGTTGGGGTTATTTCACCACCAGCTACTCGCGGTACAATAGAATAAGTACCGTCTTTTTGGATATTGCCTAAGTAAGCATCATTGGTGTCTTGAAGTTGTACATGGCCAAGATTTTGATCCAGCACATAATGATTTTGTAGGCTGGCAAAGATAGATGCGGCTGCAGGTTTACAAATTTCACAACCATATTTGTGGCCACTGGCAGAAGGTTTGCCATGCTGAGTGATTAAGGTATTAAAATCATTAATGCTTTCCACTTGGCATAAGTGATACAAGGCTTGTCGGTCATGATCAAAATGGGCACAAATCCCAGCATTAAAATCGAGCCCTGCAGCTTGCAACGTTTGATCAATAATTTTTTGAACTAACGGCGCACAACCACCACAACCCGATGCTGCGCGAGTGCATGATTTAATCTCGGCTATTTTATGGTTACCCGCATTAACAGACTCGACGATGTCACCTTTGGTTACTTGATGGCAAGAACACACAATAGAAGTGTCTTTTAAATCAGCTTCATTTTCAGCACCGGCTAGCAATAACTCAACCGCAGAACCTTCAATCTCGTCTTGAGATAAATAGGCATCGAGCAAGCGACTGTAATCGCTGTTATCACCAATTAACACCGCACCTTTTAAAAATTTACCGGTTTCGTCTAACCATAATTTTTTATAAATGCCCGCTTGGTTATCAGATAACTCAACAAACTGTGCATTATCAAAACCACGGCTAGCACCAATTGCGGCTACATCAACACCCAACAACTTCAACTTGGTGCTCATGTCTGCACCGGTAAATGACTGTGAAACAGTATTTGATGCTAATGAGGCAATATGGGAAGCCACAACACGGGCCATTTGATAACCTGGAGCCACTAAACCAAATATTTTTTGCTGCCATAATGCACATTCACCAATAGCATAGACATCTGGCGCAGAGGTTAAGCAGTAATCATCAACTTCAATACCGCCACGTTCACCAATATTGATATTTGAAACACGTGCTAATGAATCTTGTGGACGAATACCGGCAGAAAAGACAATCATGTCAGTTTCAAGATAAGATTCATCATTAAAGGTCATTCTATGTAATGCCGTTTCACCGTCGATAATCGCGGTGGTGGCTTTTGATGTATGAACACTCACGCCGAGTTGTTCAATTTTACTACACAACAAATCACCCGCTTTGTCATTTAGCTGAACGGGCATCAATTGTGGCGCAAACTCAACAACATGGGTTTTCACTCCGAGTTGTTTCATGGCATTAGCGGCTTCTAACCCTAATAATCCACCACCAACAACAACCCCAACTTTGCTATTTTGCGCAGCAGCTTGAATGGCCTCAAGATCTTCAATGGTGCGATAGACTAGACATTGAGCGCGATCGTTACCTTGAATCGGAGGCACAAACGGAAATGATCCTGTAGACAGTACGAGTCGATCATAATGGTAATTATCACCTTGGGCACTCGTGACCGTTTTAGAGGCTATATCAATTGCGGTTATAGGGGTGTTTAAGTGAAGCGAAATGCCCCAGTCTTGATAGTCTTGTGCACTGGTTAACATTAATGGATCGGCACTACCGGTCTCAAAATATTTTGACAATTGCACTCGGTCATAGGCTGGACGAGGCTCTTCTCCAAACACATGTACATCAAACGTTTTATTAAGCCCTAAACTACACAATTGCTCAATAAAGTGATGACCTACCATGCCATTACCGACGACCACTAATTTGGGTTTTGAGACTGCCATATCCTACTCCTTCATGCCACGGACTGTAAAAAAACAAAATGGCGCCAACTCCGCTTAAAGAGTTGGCGCCATTGCCAGTTACAATCCCGATTTTTTAAATTTTACTGTTTGAACATAAATGGTTTAAAACCATTATCGACATTCAGTATCATACTGTGATGTTGCAGGCTTTATGCCAACAAATAAAAAACTATAATTGATTGATTTACCTTAAATTAAAACTTAACAACCTTTACGTTGTGACGATAACTTGTCCACTTTAGGGATAATCGCACCAACATGAGGCGCACCATTATTGCTCACAGCTAAAGTCTCTGGTGCCAACGGACTTTTTTGCGGTCTGGCCACGGCAATAATTTGTGCCGACATTTGTGCCAAAGACAACCCTTTTTGCATCGCTTGTTGTTGAATAATCTGATGTGCTTTAGCTTCATCAAATCCTTGCGCCATGACAATTAATTTTGCCTGACTGAGCAGTTTTATACTGCGAATTTCATCATCCAATTTCTTAAATTCAGCTAAGGTTTTACTGGCAGCATCAAAACGCGCTTGGGCCAAACTTATCACGCTGGTTAATCGATTTACCGTTAACATCTCTGGGATAAAAGTAATGCGGCCACAATCAAGTAAATCGGTTAACGCTGTCTGCTGCCAGGTTTTGGCATTGACAACTATCACCATAGGCTTACTTGTTAATGTACGTTGAATTAGCCCTTGGATTTGACCGTGTAATGTGTCAGTTAATACCAATAAGGTATCAAATGTTTGTTGATGTAATCGTTGCTCAACTTGACTCACAGAAGTCAGCACAGTGACATGTCCAAATGCCGCCATACAAGCTTGATACTGCACCACATCACAATCGACTACAGGCACGGCAGAAAAACTCGGATCACAAAATATTAAACTGCGCATAAAAACTCCCTGCTCCGCCATTGTTTTAGTGGACTATCTGTTGTATTAAAACGGTTTTCCCAACATTTCAGGCTTAAATCAACTGCTTGTTCTGCTGTAATAATTGCAGTTGTATTGGGTTCTGTCATAGCTGATTTACGACTCAGTAATAGCAACACAGTAGCCAAAGTGGCCGTAATACTGCTAAGCGCTTGCTCAATCATGGTGCGCGACATTAATGCTGTTAGTTCACTGCTTACAAATGGCTGCTTCTCGCCCCACAACAGCGCAAGAATCTCGCTCGACAATTCTGCTTGACCCACTTTTGCACCAGAAAAGCCTTCTAATAACGTAGGAATAGATAAGCTCAATACCGCTATATTATCTGTCTGTCCGTTGACGACAGTTATCGTAGTCGACACTCTTGGATTACATTCTGTTTCGCCTTGTAAACCTTTAAAAATAGCAATACTGCCATCATGATATTCACCGTTTGCAAATAACACCTCACAAATACCTTGGTGCAAATTATCTAACCCTGGATGAAAATAACTGCGCAGACTTATCGGCGCATTTGCAGGATTGATACAACGCACTGCAGTTTGAATTAAACTGCGTAATCCTAATTCTTGATGTAATTGACGACACTCATCTAACACGGGGGCTAAGTCACCTGCGCGTACATAAACAATGTTATCTGATTGCAATGCCGCATTAGCGCTTTTTGGGGTAGTACAACAAGCAATATTTACCGCACTTAAGCAAGATTCAACATGGCGGCGATGTGGTAACGCTAGGCTGTCGCCGTGCAACATGACACGAATACCTTGGCTAGCTAATAATTTAGCCACCAACAATAACCAAGGTAACTGCTCACGCTTACCCGCATACACAGGCCAATCAATGTCAACAGCTAATGAACGCCAATCATGGTCTAACGTATGGCGTAAACCAGCCACCATTCCAGCGACTTCTTCTGTCGTTTCACCACGAACGCGCATTAACATCATGGCACTCGCCATCTGTACCCGAGTCGCTTTCCCTTTCGAAAAACCTTCAAGCAATAAGCTGGCCTCAGCAAAAGTTAATGCCCGCGAGCCTTTCTCACCCTTACCCAAGGCTTTTATCAATAACCGAAAATCAAACTCATCGACTGATGTCAGGGTTAACTCGCCAATTTTAGGCATAAAGTGCCTCATACTCATCAGCTGGCTGTGGTGAAGCAAAATCAATATCGTCGAGTAAAGCACCAAGCTGTTGCCCGACACTCACCACTTCACCAATAATGATTAATGTTGGTCCAGAGTCTTTAATGGTTAACGCGGCATCAGACATAGAGTCTACGGTTGCATAAGTAACAATTTGGTTTGCTCTACCGCCATTGGTAACGAATGCCACCGGCAAATCAGCTGCGCATAGTGTATCGAGTAACCCAATAGAGATTCTTGCGGCTTGTTCTTTACCCATATAAAATACTAATGTCGATTGTGCCGCTAATAATGCCTGCCACTGCGTAGGCGCATTTACATTATCGACATCGGTCATCTTAGTGCCAGTTATCAAGGTTACGCTGCGCGCCATACCACGAAAAGTCAATGGAATACCTGTACTTGATGCACAACCTAACGCCGCGGTAACACCGGCAATAAACTGTGACCGGATCCCCTGCTGTGCCAAGTAAAGCGCCTCTTCAGAACCTCGGCCAAAAATATGTGGGTCTCCGCCTTTTAAACGTACTACTTTTAATCCTTGCTGAGCCAAACTCAGTAATAATGTATTAATATCTTCTTGCTTAACACTTGGCTGGCCGCAACGTTTACCAACAAAGTGGCGCTGACAAGATGGCGTCACCAACGTTAAAATATCGCTGCTCACAAGGCTATCAAACACTAATGCATCTGCTTGGGCGACAATTCGAGCAGCTTTAATGGTCATCAAATCCAACTGACCACAACCAGCGCCAACAATGGCGACTTCGCCAGCTTGCAGTTCACGGGTATGTAATCCATCAGTAATACTGCCTAAAGAGTTAATTGGCTGATGACCTTTTATCATTGCGTCTACGCTATTCATTAGGCAACTTCCTCTTCTACTGCATGTTGATGTTCAATTTCTGTGTACGATAATGCATCCAGCCAACTTTGCTTGGCACACTGCTTTACTTCACTGTTACAACTACCACAATGACGCCCGCAACCTAATAATGATTGAGTGTTGTCTAATGCCTGTTCAAAACTGATGTTAGCGACACCATCACTCATCACTTGATCATTAAATTGGTTATTCATTTCGGCGCTAATCTTCGCTTCGGTTACACCAGTACAAGCACACACTAATGGGCTGTTGCCCGCCTTTATTTGTTGATGTAATTGCTTAATGAGCTGGTTATCTAAAGGTTTACCAATAAACGCATTCATTTGGGTTAACGCGACATCCACTTTAGTGTCAGATAACAACTTTAGTGCTTTCAGTAACCCTTTCTCCATATTGCATTGGATATATAAAGGCTGGCCATCTATCGTTAAGGTCCATTTTAGTGAATGGGCTGTCGCTTGGTAGGCAAAACCGTCGTCGATATCTGTAAAACCAATGTGATGACACACTCCGTTCTCCAGCGTTTGTGTTACTTGCCAACATAGCCCGTGAGCAGAAGAGTCGTGTTGACCAAAAACCACACCTTGCAGAGCCAGTTCAACAGGACTTAATGTCACTGGTTGACACTTAAACCCTGGTTGTTTTGATATTGGATCGACACGTGCATCTAATGCCTGATTCACTCCTTTGGTCAGCGAAAACTGTGCAGACCAATGCATCGACATCAAAGCCATATTTGTCGGTATTTCATCATCGACAACGGCGCGAGCGACCGTGAATGAAGGTTGGATAATGAAATCAGGGTTAGTGAGCTCAGCAGAGTATTGTTTAATTTGATTTTGAATGGCTTCAATTCGGACCAAGCCACCTTCTGTTAAAGAAAATGTGCTGAGTTGTGATGAATGGATGAGAACAACAGGTTCTGGAATACTAGCTCGTAAGCTAGCAATATGCCCAGTGCGAGTCATGGTATGCCACTGATCCCGACTACGGCCGCTATTAAGTAACAGTGTGTTACTCGGTAACAATTGCTGCGAAACATTAGCGGCTGGCGCAACAAACTGAGCTTTACCCGTTGCGGTAGCAAATACACCATCACTGAAAACACGCACGTTTTGTTGACCAATTTGAGCCGACAAAGCAATAGGCCATTGAGTTGGTGCTAATGCATCATATTGTGCTTTGGATAAATCTGTTAGCCCAGTAAGATCAAACATCTTAGTCGGAAAAACCTGTTTAACCTTAGCTGATAATGCTGCAAACTCGCTAAATACACTAACGTTGTCATCAAAATTAAAGCCATCAAAGCCCATTTTTTTCGCTACCTGACTAAGCGCCCACCAATCAGGTTTAGCTTGTCCTTTGGCTGTGATAAAGCCACGCTGGCGGGTAATAGTACGCTCACTATTTGTGACGGTACCGCATTTTTCCGACCAGCCTTGAGCAGGAAGTAATACATCAGCAAGCTTGGCTGTATCTGAGTCTGGGCTGATTTCAGACACCACCACAAAAGGACAATCGGCTAATGCTTGTGCTATTTTTTCACTGTTGGGCAAAGACACCACAGGATTGGTACCCATAATCCAAATAGCTTTGATTTTACCTTCGGCAAGGGCATCAAACATCTCAACCGCAGCTAACCCTTTCTGATCTGCTACTCTGTCAGTTTGCCAAAAATCAGCTAGTAACTGCTGCTCCGGTTGTGAAAATCCCATATGACACGCTAACTGAGTCGCTAAGCCTCCTACCTCACGGCCGCCCATAGCATTAGGCTGCCCTGTTAACGAAAAGAATCCACAACCAGTTTGACCAATGTGCCCTAGCGCAAGGTGGCAATTAATCATCGCATTCGTCACATCGGTACCGATGGTTGATTGATTAACCCCCTGACAAGATGCCGTAAGCACTTTATTGTTATTGACGACTAATTGATAAAAATCTGTAAGCTGGGTGACTGAAACACCGACTTCAATGGCAAGTTGGGTTAAATTGGCGCTTAATTGTTGCGCCTGGGAAACCACAGTATCAAAGCCTTCTGTGTGTGCGGCAATGTATGCGTGGTCAACACTATTTTGATCTGCTAGATAACCGAGTAAACCATGAAAAAGCGCTAAGTCAGCACCCGGTTTAATGGCTAAATGTAAGTCAGCTTGTTTTGCGGTGGCGGTTGATAAAGGGTCGATAACCACTAAATGCGCGTTGTTGGCTTTTTTCGCGGTTAATATCCGTTGAAAAAGCACTGGATGAGTCCAAGCTGTATTAGCACCGACTAGCACTATGACCTCTGCTTGTTCTAAGTCATCATAACAACCTGGCACCACATCTTCACCAAAAGCGCGCTGCATAGCACTAACCGCTGACGACATACATAAACGCGAGTTAGTATCAATATTGGCAGTTTGTAAAAAACCTTTAGCAAACTTGTTTGCTACATAATAATCTTCAGTGAGTAATTGCCCTGATAAGTAAAGTGCAACGGAATCTGGACCATGTTCCGCAATGGTTTGCGCAAACGTGTCTGCAATCAAGGTGCTCGCATTGTCCCAATCAAGTGGTTTACCTGAACGAAGTTTAGGATAACGAAGCACATTGGGTTGAGCTAAACTGTCGAGTAAACGCTCTCCTTTTGCACATAAATGCCCTTGATTAGCAGGATGATTACTATCACCCATTAATGATACATCGGCCACATCGACATCAACCCAATCGGCTTTAGTCGAAGACACGCTAACACCGCACCCGACACCACAATAAGCACAACTAGACTGGATTGTTGACATACATCTACCCTTTCACATTAACGATTTCATGATTAAATGACTGCGAAAGCCGTGCCAAAAAGTTAACATGCTGATTTACAATAGAAATAGAAATTCAGTTAAGTTTATTACATCAACATTTGCGCAACAAAAGTGCATGCCTGCGCACTTTTGTTGCGCATCTAGTTGAAATTAAAAGAATTTTAATACCTATAAAGAGGTATGCGAATATATATTGAGTAATATAAATGAGTGTTTAACTCACCGTCTTTCATCCTTTAATTAAACATTTTTTTAAAAGGAATGATGATTTTTCCAAATTATACGAGGTTAAAACTGAATGAGTTGATACATGCTGAATGAGAATTTTAGGCAATACATTAGGGAATAACGTTCTAATTAACGCAAGTAAATTGAAAATTGATGAATAAGTTTGTTTATGAAGTTTTTCTATCGAAGAGTTCTTTGTGCGGATATACCATTACCACTAACAAGCGAGAATAAATTAATCTTATTAGTACAAAAGTATTGGATGTCTACTTCATTATTATACCGTTAAAAACAAAATACCGACATAATGTCGGTATTTTTCAGCTACTAATTTTAAACGACTAAAATAGCTTATTTAGCAACGCGGCCATCATCATGACAAGTATCACAAGTTGGCATTTCGCCTACTTTGATTTCATGTGGTGCATGACAATCTGCACACATTAAAATACCATCATGTGGCTTGTGGTTTTCATCCATTTCGGCTAATGAACCATGACAACTTTGACATTGCTCAAATTCATATGCACCATCTTTTGATGGCTCACCATCTGCGTGACAAGTTTCACAGCCACCCATTTCAACGTGAAACTCTGCGAGGGTTTCATCAGCAGCAAATGATGCAGAAGACATCATCATTACCGCAAAACCGGCCGCAAACAATGCGCTTAGTAATTTATTGCTCACTATTCATTCCTCCAATTTAGTATGTGCCCGCATTCTTTTTATCTGATACGGATCACCACACTACAACACGACACTTTACTTGAGAGTTTACTCAACAACGTTATATACAAAACAATCTAAAATTGATTGGCAATGTAAACTTAGTTAATTAGTCCACTTTAAGCAAAATTAATTTATATCAAATAATAATAGCAGTGTTAATACTTTGAATATGTGCGCTACATCATGTAAATCGATGGTTTTTAGCTAACAAACCACTTACCAACAAAAAGTACTAATTTAGCAAAGTCTAACCAGAAACAGAAAAATACCCATAAAAAGCCAGTTACTCACATAACCGGCTTGTTTAAAAAGTATCGAGCGATTCTAGAATGGAACGACAAAAGTATTAATCGATATTAACTGCGCGACTTTTCTAAACGGGCAAGTAAACTAGAGGTATCCCAACGATTACCTTTCATCGCCTGTACTTCTGAATAGAACTGATCAACTAGCGCTGTGACAGGTAAATGACTACCATTTTGACGAGCTTCATCTAACGCTATACCTAAATCTTTACGCATCCAGTCGATAGCAAAACCAAAATCATATTGACCTTGCCACATAGTCTGATAACGGTTCTCCATCTGCCAACTTTGTGCCGCACCTTTACTGATAACTTCAATCACTTTCAAGCCATCCAAACCAGCACTTTTGGCAAAATGAAGCCCTTCCGCTAAGCCTTGAACCACACCAGCAATACAAATTTGATTAACCATTTTAGTTAACTGTCCAGAACCAACAGGCCCTAACAATTCTGCACAACGGCTATAAGCAGCGATAACAGGTTTAACCACATCAAAGTGAGTTTGTTCCCCCCCCATCATCACGGTTAATACACCATTTTCGGCACCCGCTTGACCACCTGAAACTGGGGCATCCAAAAATCCGATATTAAGTGGTTCAATTTGCGCGGCAATTTCACGAGCGACATCTGCAGACGCCGTAGTATGATCAACTAAAATAGCGCCAGAATGCATACCATGAACAGCACCTTGCTCACCCAATACTACCTGGCGTAGGTCATCATCATTACCGACACAAATAAAAACAATGTCTTGACCTTGAGCTGCATCTTTAGGTGTATCAGCAGACTTACCACCATACTGTGCTACCCACTTTTTCGCTTTCGCGCTGGTACGGTTATACACTGTGACGTCATGACCCTGCTGAGTTAAATGCCCCGCCATTGGGAACCCCATAACGCCTAATCCAATAAATGCTACCTTAGCCATACTTTCCCCTTATTTATTCAACTGAAGGTTTAACGTGAGCTTCCATTTCTGCCCCAATGCGTTTACGCATATCCATTAAACGTAAAGCGGCGTCACGTAGACGAATATCATCGGCAGTTTGTGGGATCCACTCAGGAACTGGAGTCGGTTCCCCTTCATCGTCGACAGCTACCATGATCACAATACAATGCGTGGTTAAATAACGTGCTGACTCTTTAGGATCGCCCGCCTTCACGTCTATGGCAATGTGCATGGATGTCGTACCAGTATAAATGACTTTACCAGTCACTTCGACGATATTCCCCACATGAATAGGCTTAACAAAGCGGATGCCACCTGCATAAACTGTAATACAATACTTACCACTCCAGCCAGCGGCGGCTGCATAAGCAGCCAAATCGATCCATTTCATTACTGCGCCGCCATGCACTTTACCGCCGAAATTTACATCTGCGGGCTCAGCTAAAAAACGTAATGTAATCTGCCTATCTTGTCCGGCCATACAGCCTCCTAGTCATCGCAAGATATATCGAAACTTAACGATACACTTTGTATTAATACCAATCATTAAAAGAGATAAAAAAAGCGCCATCGGCGCTTTTTTTGAGCAAATAATATTAATCCATTCTTTTGAATAATAATGAACCGTTTGTACCACCGAAACCAAATGAATTACATAAGGCATAATCAAATTGATGACGGCGAGATGTGTGGGCAACAAAATCTAAGTCGCAACCTTCATCTGGGTTATCTAAGTTGATTGTTGGCGGTACGTGTTGATCGCGTAATGCAAGCAGAGTAATAATGGCTTCAACTGCGCCAGCTGCGCCCAACAAATGCCCCGTCATTGATTTAGTCGAACTCACCAATACCTCGTAGGCATGTGGTCCAAATACCGATTTAACGGCAGCCGTTTCGGCTTTATCACCAGCGTTAGTTGAGGTGCCATGGGCATTAATATAACCCACAAGCTCTTTCTCTATTTGGGCATCATTAATGGCATTAACCATCGCAGCCGCTGCGCCTGCACCGTCACTTGGAGGTGATGTCATGTGGAATGCATCGCCACTCATACCAAAACCAACTAACTCACCGTAAATTTTAGCACCACGCGCTTTAGCTCGCTCATACTCTTCCATAACAATAACACCTGCGCCATCACCAATAACAAAGCCATCACGGTCTTTATCCCAAGGACGACTTGCTGCAGTGGGATCGTCATTACGCGTCGATAATGCTTTAGCGGCACTAAAACCAGCAACACCTAGTGGGCTAGTCACATCTTCAGCGCCACCAGCGACCATCACATCGGCATCACCATAGGCAATGGTGCGTGCTGCAAAACCGATATTATGTACGCCCGTAGTACACGCAGTGGTAACCGCAAAGTTGGGGCCTGTCATACCATACATAATCGACAAATGGCCTGCGATCATATTGATAATAGTACTTGGCACAAAAAAGGGTGACACTTTGCGTGGTCCGCCGTTTAATAATGCTGAATGGCCTTGCTCGATTAACCACATTCCGCCCATACCCGCGCCAATAGCGGTACCGATGCGAGCGGGGTTTTCTTGGCTCATATCTAAGCCTGAATCTTTAACGGCTTGAATACCCGCCGCCATGCCATATTGGATAAACAAATCCATTTTACGGGCATCTTTTTTGCTTAGGTATTGTTCGACGTCAAAATCTTTCACTGAACCACTAAAACGAGTGCCATACTCACTCGCATCAAACTTAGTAATGGGAGCAATACCACTCTTACCAGCCAGTAAGGCATTCCAAGTAGACTCGACATCATTACCCACTGGAGTCACAAGACCAAGACCTGTGATGACGACACGACGTTTAGACATGATATTCACCTTTAAATAAAATCTGCCACGATGCCATTTATTGCGATATAGCTAAAGAAAGTTAAGGAAGGATGTTCTCTTGCAATTAAATGAAACGAGCGTTTACAAATGTTTTAAACAAAAAAAGGCGGCATAAATGCCGCCTTTTTTTGTGAATTCTTGATTACTGATTTTTAGAAACGTAATCGATCGCTGCTTGAACAGTAGTGATCTTTTCAGCTTCTTCGTCAGGGATCTCGGTATCAAACTCTTCTTCTAGAGCCATAACCAATTCAACAGTGTCTAGAGAATCGGCACCTAAATCGTCTACAAAAGAAGCAGCTGATTTAACGTCTTCTTCTTTAACGCCAAGTTGCTCAATGATGATTTTCTTTACACGTTCTTCGATGTTGCTCATTAGTTTTCTTTCCTATTCAAATTACGCACTTGCGTAAGATTGCGAGTAGTTTATTCGAATTAGATAACAATGCAAGCTTAGATTTTGTGGTCTAACCACAAAAATTAACATTGAATTGTCACTAACACTGACTCAAATGAAGGTAGTTGCCTACCCATCGCTCTTAAACCATGTACATACCGCCATTCACATGCAAGGTTTCGCCTGTGATGTAAGCAGCTGAATCCGAGGCCAAAAACAATACTGCATTGGCAATTTCTTGTGCTTGCCCTAATCGTTCCATCGGAACTTGCGACATAATAGCTTGTTGCTGCTCATCTGTCAGCTCATCTGTCATATCGGTCTGAATAAATCCAGGTGCGATAGCATTCACTGTTATTTGACGAGATGCAACCTCTCTTGCAAGAGATTTTGTAAATCCAATCAAACCAGCTTTAGCCGCCGAGTAATTTACTTGGCCGGCATTGCCCATTGTACCAACAACTGAACCGATACTGATAATTCGTCCGAAACGTTTTTTCATCATAGATCGCATTACTGGTTTAGACAATTTAAATAATGATGTCAAATTAGTGTCAATAATATCTTGCCATTCATCATCTTTCATCCGCATTAATAAATTATCACGGGTAATACCAGCATTGTTGACAAGAATATCAACATCACCAGCCTTTTCTTTGATCTGGCTATATAAATCAGCCACTGACTGAGAATCGGTGACATTTAACACCATCCCAAAGCCTTTGTCACCTAAGTATGCTTGAATTGCTGCAGCGCCTTTCTCACTGGTTGCGGTACCAATAACTAATGCCCCAGCTTGAACTAATGATTCAGCAATTGCACGACCAATACCACGACTGGCTCCTGTGACTAAGGCAATTTTACCCTCTAAACTAATGCTAAAGCTCATATCAACTCCCTTATTCGACTAATGCTGCAAATGAGGCAACATCATTGACCGCTTTAGCGGCTATCGATTTATTAATTCTTTTCGTTAAACCGGTTAATACTTTACCTGGTCCACATTCTATTAGCTGTGTAACGCCTTGTGTAGCCATAAACTCTACTGTTTCGCTCCAACGTACAGGACAATACAATTGACGCACCAATGCATCTTTGATTGCTTGTGCGCTTGTAGGCATTGCGACATCTACGTTATTAATAACATTGATTGTAGGTTCTAAGAATGTCACCTCAAGTAAGGCTTTAGCTAATTCATCAGCGGCTGGTTTCATTAATGAGCAATGTGATGGCACACTCACAGGCAAGGCCACTGTCATTTTAGCCCCAGCAGCTTTACATGCAGCAGCAGCTCGTTCAACAGCGACTTTTTCGCCAGCAATAACGACTTGACCAGGGCTGTTGTAGTTAACAGGGCTCACCACATCGCCTTGAGCAGACTCTGTGCACGCTTCAGCGATAGCATCATTATCAAGACCAATAATGGCATACATGGCGCCAGAACCAGCAGGAACCGCTTGTTGCATTAACTTACCACGCAATTCAACTAATTTAACCGCATCAGTAAATGCCATCACACCGGCGCACACTAATGCGGAGTACTCGCCAAGGCTGTGGCCAGCAAGTAAAGATGGCAATGGTTTATTTGACGCTTGATATGCTCGCCAAATAGCCACGCTTGCTGTCAGCAACGCAGGTTGAGTTTTGTCTGTTTCATTTAAGATTTCAGCTGGACCATTGGCCACTAAATCCCATAAATCGTAGCCTAACACTTCACTCGCTTCAGCGAAGGTTTTCCCAATAATATCGTTAGACTGAGCCAATTCGGCTAACATTCCTACGGCCTGCGAACCTTGGCCAGGAAATACAAAAGCAACATTTTCCATAAACGCTTACCTGTATAAAGAATTAAAAAGTAAATATTAAAAACGAATTAATGCACTGCCCCATGCAAAACCGCCACCGAACGCTTCAAGCAATAATAATTGTCCACGCTGAATTCGGCCATCACGCACAGCCTCATCTAATGCAATAGGCACAGAGGCAGCAGATGTATTGCCATGTTTCGCTAAGGTTAATACGACTTTATCTAAATTCATGTGCAGTTTTTTTGCCGTGGCATTAATGATGCGAAAATTAGCCTGATGTGGCACGAGCCAATCAATTTCTGATTTATCGACATTATTAAGACGCAAGGTTTCAGTAACCACATTAGACAATTGTGTAACTGCGACTTTAAACACATCGTTGCCTTTCATCGTCATAAAGCCTACAGCTTCAGAACTTTCATTCGCACGAGGAGGAAAAGAGCATTTTAATAAATCCCCTTGGCTACCATCAGCATAAATGTGTGTCGCAATGATACCTGGAGTATCACTTACACCAATAACAGCGGCACCAGCCCCATCACCAAATAATATGACAGTTGAGCGATCAGCAGGATCACACATTCGTGACAATACATCAGAGCCAATAACCAGTATTTTTTTAGCCGAACCTGTTTTTACGAATTGATCCGCAATCGATAAAGCATAAATAAAACCTGAACACGCAGCGGCAATGTCGAAGGCTGGAATATTTTTAATGCCTAATAGGGCTTGAATTTCACATGCGGCAGCAGGAAATGCATTTGATGCACTTGTGGTTCCGCAAACAATCATATCAAGCTCGCTTGCATCGATCCCAGCCATTTCAAGTGCTTTTAATGCCGCTTGATAACCCATTGTTGAAACCGATTCGTCTGATGCAGCAATGCGCCGCTCTGAAATACCGGTTCGGTCAACAATCCATTGGTCACTGGTTTCAACCATTTTTTCGAGATCTTGATTGCTACGAACTTGCACAGGTAGATAGCTACCTGTTCCGAGAATTTTTGTGTGCATATATGAGATCAGCTATTGATGTCTAAAAGAATCGACTCCAAACGATCTTTAATCATTTCAGGAAGACGACGTTTTGCTTCTGTTGCTGCTAAATTTAATGCTTGTAAAAATGCAGCTTCATCCGCGTTACCATGACTCTTTACTACTATTCCGCGCAATCCTATCAGACTTGCACCATTGTAGTGGTCGGGGTTCATCTTATTGAGAACAGCTTGTATACGAGGAGCGATGAGTTTGGAGAGTAAACGAACAAAAAAACCATCATTCAAGCCACGTTTTAATTGGTGAACTAATAACTTGGCAATCCCTTCTGACGTTTTTAAAGTAATATTGCCGACAAAGCCATCACAGACAATCACATCAACATTACCAGTATAAATTTCATCCCCTTCAACGAAGCCAATATAATTGACTTGTTCAGTCTGTTGAAGAATTTGCCCTGCTTGTTGAACTTGATCATTGCCCTTAATCGCTTCAATACCGACATTAAGTAATGCCACTTTAGGACGGGGTTTCTTATGGACTGCTTCACATAATACAGACCCCATGATTGCAAACTGAAATAAGGTATCGGAGTCACAAGAGACATTTGCACCTAAATCAAGCAAATAAACAGGCTTTCCTGTCATAGTCGGTAAGCAAGACACCAAAGCGGGCCTATCAATACCAGGTAAGGTTTTTAATAGCACTTTAGCCATTGCCATTAATGCACCGGTATTACCGGCACTGACACAAGCAGTGGCTTTACCATCACGAACAAGTTCAAGCGCAATTCTCATGGAACTGTTTTTACGCGAACGCAAAGCATGAATTGGCCTATCACTCATGGTGACAACTTCAGTGGTATGGATAATTTCTATGCGAGCTAAATCAGTAGAGGATGTTTGAGGTAGATATTTTTCTATTTCGGTTTGATTACCAACCAAAATAATTTTTAAACTTGTGTGAAATTTCAATGCCTGCAAGGCTGCAGGCACTGTTACGTGGGGACCGTGATCGCCCCCCATCGCATCTAACGCAAGCGTCAGATCTTTCATTAGATTAACAACAAATTACTTGTTGATAACCTTTACACCGCGGTAAAAACCATCAGCAGTCACATTGTGACGTTGATGAATTTCACCACTAGTAGCGTCTACTGACAATTGAGCAGTGCTCAATGAATCATGTGAACGACGCATACCACGCTTTGAACGTGATTTTTTATTCTTTTGTACAGCCATTGGACCTGTCTCCTACGATTACTTGCTCTTCAGTTTTTCTAACACTGCAAACGGATTTGGACGCTCCTCATGAGCGGGTTCGATCTCGCCTACAACTATATCTTTCGATCCCAACTTACAATTACTATCATCATGCATCGGAATAATAGGCATAGCGACTATCAATTCATCTTCAATCAATTGATGCAGACGTACTTCGCCAATCTCATTACACTCAATTGGATCATACGCATCCGGGAGCTCATCGATTTCTGCCTCAGTCTTACAAGGACTAAAACAAAAGTCGACCGTAACCTCAGTAGTAAATTGTGTCATGCAGCGTTGACATAGCAGAGTGAGCTCCGTCACAGCCTTCCCGCGAAGGTAGACTATCCCCTGTAAATCGACACCACATTCTAACGACACAACTACGTCGGAACAGTCGCCGGCACATAACTCGCTTAATCGCTTTAATTGCTTACCTAAAATGAAACCTTCATATCGAAGACTACTCGAGGCAGCGCGTATAGGATCAATTGAAACCGGTATCTTTACTGTTTGCATAAGGCGCGCATATTATAGTTTGAAAACGCTGGAGTCAAAGAAAATTTCCGTAAAAATACGGTAACCTCACCTAAAAATGAACTTTAGATACTCTTCAATCCGGCATTAAATTTAAAAGTTGGCAAATTTTACCGAACCCTGCCCCATCACACAAGCATTACTCGAGAAAAATGATCCATTTACATTGATGAATACAGTAAACTGACTAATATTCTGTTATTAGCCAAGAAATAATGAAACAAACCCAATGAAATTCAAACTTGTACTTGCATCAACCTCACCTTTCCGTCAGCAATTATTGCGAAAATTAATGTTACCTTTTGACTGTGTTAATCCTGATATTGATGAAACGCCTTTTAAAGATGAAACAGCATTAGCCTTAGTGAAAAGGTTGGCAGAACAAAAAGCATTAGCTGGCGCGAACTTAATTGGTCAAACACCGGTGACACAATTCATTATTGGCTCAGATCAAGTTGCGTTAATTAACGGTCAGATTATCGGCAAGCCAAATACAATCGACAATGCGATAGCTCAATTAAGCGCTGCTTCAGGCCAAACAATCACTTTTTATACTGGTCTTGCGGTGTTCAATAATGTCACTAAACAAATGTTATCGTATGTTGAACCATTTACAGTACATTTTAAGCATTTATCTGCTGCGCAAATTCGCTATTACATCGACGCAGAACAACCTCTTTATTGTGCTGGGAGTTTTAAATGTGAAGGATTAGGTATTGCTCTTTTTGATCGTTTAGAAGGTGATGACCCTAATAGTTTAATCGGCCTGCCATTGATTAAGCTTATTTATTTACTAGAACAGCACGGCGTTGATGTACTCAGCAAAGAATCTGAACACTCCATAAAATAATGGTTTAATGCCGGTTAATTATGAGGAAATGGTTAACTTTAGAAATGTGAACATACGTGTAAAATAACAGGACATGCAGCGCAGAAAATTAGTAAGCTAATGATATACAGCGTCGACAGTACGTACTATCCGACGCTGTTATAGTTGTCGTGGTCAAGTTCAATCATAAACATAAGCCAACAAAGTTAAAGATATTGACGTATCTCAAGTGGCTGGTCGACAATTGCGCGTGGCTTTAACGTTCTCAATCTTGATTCACTATGGGCACCATAACTCACGCCAATACCCGCCATACCCGCATTATTGGCCATAGTTAAATCGTGAACCGAATCACCAATCATAATGGCTCTATCCGCAGTAATATCAAAATGAGTCAATAGCGAATATAACATCTCAGGATGCGGCTTACTTTCAGCATCATCTGCACAACGTGTCGCATGGAAATACTGACCTAATCCCGTGAGTTCAAGTACTTTATCTAGCCCCTCGCGTCCTTTGCCCGTAGCTACAGCCAATTGATAACCTGCGGCATGTAGATTGCGGATCAGCAATTCGACGCCCTCAAATAAAGGCGTAGGTTGCTCATGAGCAATATGGTGTCGTCGATAGCAACTAATAATCTGCTGATGATTCTGATGCTCAGCAAATAGAATCGGCATTATTTGAGGTAAAGATAAGCCGATAATATCTCTCACTTGTTGTTCTGATGGAATAGGCAAACTAAGCTCTCGTGCTACATCTTGCATACAAGACACTATGTGACCTACCGAGTCCATGAGTGTGCCATCCCAATCGAAAATGACCAGCTCAAAAGCCTTATCTTGACTATCCAATACCATTCCTTACTTCATTTACACACCACTGTGGGTGCTAGACTCTTTTTAATTTATCAAGCGTATTGAGTAACACTGGATCTAAAGGCGCTTTAACTCGCATGATTTCATTATTTTCAGGATGAGTAAATTTAAGCTCCGCCGCATGTAAAAAAAGACGGTCTAGTCCCAATACACGCATACTGTCATCAAATTGCTGTTCACTGTATTTATCATCGCAAGCTATTGCATGGCCAGCATATTGACAATGCACCCGAATTTGGTGAGTACGTCCAGTCACAGGACTCGCCTTAACCAAAGTACAACCCTGGTAACGTTGCATGATTTTATAACGAGTTTCCGACTCTTTACCCTCTTTATTAACCCGTACGATACGTTCGCCCGACTTTAAGGTGATTTTTAATAATGGTGCCTTAACCACTTTATCGCTTGCTTGCCAATCAC
Organism: Shewanella sp. MEBiC00475; assembly: GCF_005234075.1. Classification (NCBI taxonomy): domain Bacteria; kingdom Pseudomonadati; phylum Pseudomonadota; class Gammaproteobacteria; order Alteromonadales; family Shewanellaceae; genus Shewanella; species Shewanella sp. MEBiC00475. The sequence continues at coordinate 4,073,090 of NZ_CP039928.1, read as the reverse complement.
CTCGAACCAGAGCTAGATAATCTTTTTGCATGGTTTTACTGCGTAATTGCTCATGCAAATGCTTTAACGCACTGCGCTTTTTAGCCACAAGCAAAACGCCAGAGGTATCTTTATCTAATCGATGTACTAATTCTAAAAACTTCTGCTGCGGACGCAGTGAACGCAAACCTTCAATCACACCATAATCGACACCGCTACCACCATGCACAGCAATACCAGCAGGTTTATTTAGGACAATTAAATGATTATCTTCATGGATAATACGGTCTTCAAGCTGCGACACTCTCGATAAATTAGGCGAAGGTGCTTTGCGATTGTCTTTTTCTGCAACTCGAACTGGTGGTATACGAACAATGTCATCTATTTGTAATTTGTAGTCAGGTTTAATACGTTTTTTATTCACCCGCACTTCCCCTTTACGTACGATCCGATAGATCATACTTTTGGGAACACCTTTTAATTTAGTTAGCAAAAAATTATCGATTCGTTGTTCAAAATGATCTTCGTCGATAGTCACGTATTCAACTTGGGGAGTAGTTTCAGTATTCATGATGCGCCATATAGTGGGGACCCCAATAGTGTACCTTATCTTGTAAATGCTTGGCTATTGCCACATAAGACTTGAAATAAATACATGAAAGAATATGGGCTTTTGATTGCTGAAAATAACGATTGTTGCTATATTTGCCCACAGGTTGAGAGTAAACAGTGGATAAAGTGTTCACAACTTTCACCAAATGCGAAAAACTAACAGTTAAAAAAACAGACTTTACCGGTAGCAACTCATTGATTTGCAAATTGTATTCATTAAAAAACGACAAAAACCGTTTGTACAATTAAACCGTAAGTATTTAGTAAAGATTTTAATTTAACTGTAGTAAATCGCCCCAAATTCGAACAACATTTTAGCTTGTTATCAAACAAACCGATTCGACTTGGGCATTAACGGATTAAAATACCATAATTTATGGGGTTGGTTGAAACTCAACCAATTCCTTGTTTTTGTAAACATTAGAAAATGAGCCATAAATAGGATGCGACACGCAGTGACTGCGTTTTACAGTAATGAGCACCTAATTGCCTGGATCTAACCGTGAGGTTATACCGATTAATTCAGGCCCGTAATGCAGAAAAATCGTGTTGTTTGATGACCTCATTCAGAAGAATCACGTCATCATGAAACGTATGTTAATTAATGCAACTCAATCAGAAGAGTTGCGCGTAGCCCTAGTAGATGGGCAAGAGCTGTATGATTTAGACATCGAAAGTCCAGGTCACGAACAGAAAAAATCTAATATCTACAAAGGTAAAATCACTCGAGTAGAACCGTCACTTGAAGCTGCATTTGTTGATTACGGTGCAGATCGTCACGGTTTTTTACCCCTAAAAGAAATTGGTCGCGAATACTTCCCTAAAGGTTATTCATTCCAAGGTCGCCCAAACATTAAAGAAGTTGTTCAGGAAGGCCAAGAAGTTATCGTTCAGATTGATAAAGAAGAACGTGGCAACAAAGGCGCAGCACTAACAACCTTTATTAGTCTTGCAGGCTCTTACTTAGTCTTAATGCCTAATAACCCTCGTGCTGGCGGTATTTCTCGTCGTATCGAAGGTGATGAACGCACCGAACTCAAAGAGGCGATGTCTGAGTTAGATGTACCTAATGGTATGGGCTTAATTGTTCGTACTGCAGGTGTAGGAAAAGAATCAACAGAGCTAAAATGGGACTTAAAAGTACTTCAACATCATTGGGATGCCATTCTAGAAGCTGCTCAAAGTAAAGCAGCACCATTCTTAATTCATCAAGAAAGTAACGTGATTGTACGCGCTATTCGTGACTATTTACGTCGTGATGTTGGCGAAATCCTTATCGATCACCCACGTATTTTCGAAGAAGCCAAAATGCACATTGGTTTGGTTCGCCCTGACTTTGTAGAACGCGTAAAACTATACGATTCTGAAGTGCCACTATTTACTCACTTCCAGATTGAATCACAAATTGAATCGGCGTTCCAACGGGAAGTTCGTTTGCCTTCAGGCGGATCAATTGTTATTGACCCAACAGAAGCATTAACGTCTATCGATATCAACTCTGCCCGTGCAACAAAAGGCGGCGATATTGAAGAAACTGCATTAAACACTAACCTTGAAGCAGCCGATGAAGTGGCTCGTCAATTACGTCTTCGTGACCTAGGTGGCTTAGTAGTAATCGACTTTATCGACATGACACCAGTGCGTCATCAGCGTGAAGTTGAGAACCGTTTACGTGATGCAGTGCATCATGACCGTGCACGCGTACAATTAGGCCGTATTTCTCGTTTTGGTTTAATGGAAATGTCACGCCAACGTTTACGTCCTTCACTTGAAGAGTCAGCGGCACATATATGCCCACGTTGTCATGGTCAAGGTACGATTCGAAGTACTGAATCATTAGCGCTTTCTATCCTGCGTTTAATGGAAGAAGAAGCGATTAAAGAGAATACCACCCAAATAGAAGCTATTGTGCCTGTTGATGTGGCGGCATTCTTATTAAATGAAAAACGTAAAGCAATTCGTATTACAGAAGAACGTCATCAAGTTGAAGTGTACATCATCCCAGATGCTAATATGCAAACACCTGACTACCGTGTCGTTCGTCGTAAAAGTGATGACGAAGTCTGTGAATCAAGCTACAAGCGTGTAGAACAGCCTGCTGCAAATCTGTATGAACCTCGTAAACTTGAACGTGCAGCTTCGCCAGAACCAGCGTTAAAAGGCTTCGCGTCACCACAAAAAGCACCAGAAGCACCAGTAGCTGCTACTCCAGTTGCGAAAACACCTACCGCTGCAGCGCCAACTCAACCTGGTTTCTTCGCTCGTATCGTATCCGCTATTAGTGCATTATTTTCTGATAGCAGCACCGACACTAAAGAAGTTAAACCAAGCACTCCGACTAAAAACAATAGTCAGACAAATAATCGTCGTCCACGTCGTAATGACAGCCGCAACGATAACGCTAATCGTAATGACAAACGCAATGACAGTCGTAATGACAATCGTCGTCAGCGTAATGACAGTGATAAGCCAAAAGATGGTGTAGAACCGCGTACTCGTAACAAGCGTAATGATCGAAATAGCAAAACCAATACTCAAGACGACAACGCACGCAACAAACCACAAACTGAAAAAGTAGATAAGCCACTACCGCAAACTACTGATACTAAAGTTGCTGAGGCTAAAACTGCTGAAGTTAAAGTCAGTACTGAAAAGTCGCCTAAGCAAGAAGCCGCACGAGAGCGTCGTCAACGTCGTAACCTTCGTCGTAAAGTTCGTATTGAAAATGAGCAAAATGAAGAGTCAGTTGTAAAAGCAACTGACACTAACACCACCGATAACATCGATAAAGACACAGCAGCGATAGCCGCTAATGTGTCAGAAACCAATACAGTAGAAGCCAAAGCAACTGAAGAAAAAACAGAAGCAAAAGCTACTCGTAGCCGTCGTCAGCCAAGAAAAGACCGAAGTGAATCGTCTGCTGAAGTGAAAAACACGGCAGTTTCAACTGCTGCAGATAACGCCGAAATAGCACCGACGCTATCAACAACTGACATGACTCAGCAAGCTGGTCATGACCAAACTGGCACAGATACACTAGCAAAAACCGACACGGTAAATGCTGAACAGACTGATGAACAATCATCCGCCGTAAATGCGTCTACTGAAGAAACTGCAAGCCAAGAGAAAACGGTTGCAGAAAATGATGATGACTCAGCTGAAGGTCGCGAAGGTCAACGTCGTAGTCGTCGTAGTCCGCGTCACCTTCGTGCTGCTGGTCAACGTCGTCGTCGTGATGAAAGTGACACTACTCAACCTGCAGTATTTACCTCTGTTGATGAGCTAGAAAAGCAACTAGATGCCGAGCAATCACAAAGTAAACTGCCTGCAACAAAAGCAGACCAACCTACCGAAGTGAACGAGACGAAAACAGAAACACAAGTCGCTCCAGTTGAAGTGGTAGCAGAAACGAAAGCGGTAGAGACTCCTGTCGTAGAATCAACAGTTGAAACTAAAGCTGTTGAAAATGTCGTTGAAGCAAAAGCTGTCGAGCCTGTTGTACAACCAACTGCTGAAAAAGTGATTGAACCAACCAAGGTTGTAGAGCAACCAGTTGTATCGGTAACGGCTGAAGTGGAAGTTAAAGCAGAACCCATCAGTGCAGAACCGGCACTAAACATTGAACGTGAAAAAGCTGTTGCGTCAAATGCTTCTGCGCCTATGGCCAAACCTGCTGCGATTACACGCAAGGCTAAACCGCAAATAGCGCCAGAAGTTAAAGTCGATGTTAGTGAAACTACACCGGCAGACGTTGCACCTAAAACTGTTGCTAAAACCAGTCGCTTTGGTTCTATGGTGTCATCAGATATGACTAAGCCAACTGTAGATGTTCGTGAACAACAAGCAGTTCCGCAAGGACGTTCTTATGACGCACAAACAACAGAAGCCAACGTCGAAAAAGTGGCCCAAGGTAATAGTGCATCATCTGGCATGGCTCGCCCTGGTAAGTAACATCTTAAGGTATCTTTCGACTCCTTAACAAAAAGGCCATGCTCTGCATGGCTTTTTTATTTGTCATTTTTCTATGTCCAATGTCAATTACGAAGAGTTCATGCTGATACATTTAACACACCTGATATACACAAGTGAATTGAATGCGCTTAGTTCAGCGATAATAACTTGGTTGTCAGCCCTTGTTAGACATTAGTGAGATAGCGTAAACATGTGACATTATTGAATTCGAGTTGATTGAAAAATCCAGAACAAAAAAAGAGCAACGATTGTATATGCAATCGTTGCCCCTTTTTATTAAATTCAAGATTAGTTTTTACGTTTATCGGCAAATTTACTCATGACTTTATCAAACTTAGGTTTAACCACTAATTGACAATAAGGCTGCTCACCGTGTTTGGCAAAGTAGTCTTCATGATAATTCTCAGCAGGGTAAAAAGTATCAAATGCACTCACTTCGGTCACTATCGGTTTAGACCATATATGTTGTTCAGTTAATGCGTTAATAAACCGATTAGCAGCATCAATTTGCTGACTATTATGAGCAAAAATAACTGAACGATATTGTGGTCCTTTGTCATTACCCTGCTGATTTAATGTCGTTGGGTCATGACTTTCAAATAACACTGCTAATAAAGTCTCATAACTAATCACTGCGGGATCAAACTCAATTTGTATCACTTCAGCATGACCCGTACGACCAGAACAGACCGCATCATAATTGGCATCTTTGGCGTCGCCACCACAATAACCCGACTTAACACTCTGTACGCCTTTAAGCTGCGAAAAAATGGCTTCAATACACCAAAAACACCCTGCACCAAAGGTTGCTTTCTCGTTTGGCGTACTAGCAGAGCTTACTTGGCTTAGTTCATCCAATGGTGTAAACACCATCGACACAGAATTGACACAATGACGAATATTGTTTTCTGTTAAATGTTCACCTTCAAATACATGGCCCAAATGACCGCCACATTGTGCACAGGTAATTTCGGTTCTGTGACCATCGGCATCAAGAGTATGCTTTACCGCTCCTTCAATTTCGTTGTCAAATGCAGGCCAGCCACAATGAGCATTAAACTTATGTTCACTTTTATATAAAGGTGCAAGACACTTTTTACACAAATACATGCCCTGAACATCATGATCGACATATTCACCACTAAAAGGACGTTCAGTGCCTTTCTGTTCAATAACGTATTTTTCAAATTCAGTTAAATTATTCATTACTGTTCTCATTGAGTTTACTTGTCGCTTAAATAAACAATACGTGAGATCTGCGGCATCAGTTCAACCATTGCAAAGCGAAGACGCGCAAATAATTGCGACAAAGTGTGACTAAGGTTACCATTGCAGTGGGTCAACACACTAATAAGAAATACATAATGAAACTAAATACAATTGATTACCTTGTACCAGATAGTGCTGAGCGCTTTGTTGAATCTCTTCGTGAAACGGGCTTTGGGGTATTATCAAACCACCCTATTCAAAAGCAACTTGTCGAAGATATTTATAAAGAATGGTACAGTTTCTTTCAATCCGAACAAAAACATGACTTTTTGTTTAAAGCAGAAACTCATGATGGTTTTTTCCCAGCATCGATTTCTGAAACAGCCAAAGGCAACAACGTAAAAGATATCAAAGAATATTATCACGTGTATCCTTGGGGCCGTATTCCTGATTCATTAAAAGCAAATATTCTTGCCTATTATGAACATGCCAATGCCTTAGCATCAGAGTTACTTAGCTGGATTGAGCAATACACTCCACCAGAAGTGGCTGTTAAATATACTATTCCGTTACCAGACATGATTGCCCAAAGCCAACAAACTTTATTGCGAATTTTACATTACCCACCAATGCAAGGTGATGAAGAAATGGGGGCTATTCGTGCTGCAGCACATGAAGATATTAATCTCATAACCTTATTACCTGCAGCAAATGAACCAGGGTTACAAGTTAAAACCCAAAGCGGTGAATGGATTGATGTTCCCAGTGACTTTGGCAGCATCATTATTAACATCGGTGACATGTTGCAAGAAGCTTCAGGTGGTTACTTCCCGTCGACATCTCACCGAGTCATTAATCCTGAAGGTGCTGATAAAACTAAGTCTCGAATTTCACTACCTTTATTTTTACACCCCAATCCAGAAGTGGTGTTATCTGAGCGCTACACAGCCAACAGTTACTTAATGGAAAGATTACGTGAGTTAGGCGTTATTTAATCTGATTTGCATAGATACCAAGCGCCTTAGGGCGCTTTTTTTATGCTTTTAGTTATCTAACAAGGTACAATATGCCCATTATATTGATTAGATTTTTTTCTTCGTTCTAGCATTCGATTATAAGGCAACATCATGGCAATTCAGTGGTATCCAGGACACATGCACAAAGCACGTAAAGAGATTGAAGAGGCAATGCCTCAAGTGGATCTCGTTATTGAAGTGCTAGATGCACGTATTCCCTACAGCAGTGAAAATCCTATGGTGTCGCAACTCCGTGGTGATAAACCTTGTATTAAATTGCTCAATAAATCTGATTTAGCCGATCCTGAAGTCACTGCTCGGTGGATTGAATACTTAGAGCGTGAACAAGGCGTTCAGGCATCAGCAATCACCACTTTACAACCAGGAATGGTAAGAAGTATTCCAGATCTTTGCCGTAAACTTGTGCCGCATCGTGACACCATGGAAAAAGACATCCGTACCATGATAATGGGTATTCCTAACGTCGGTAAATCTACAATTATTAATACGTTAGCAGGCCGAACTATTGCCAAAACTGGTAATGAACCCGCGGTCACCAAAAATCAGCAGCGTATTAATTTACGTAACGGAATTGTGCTGTCTGATACTCCAGGGATTTTATGGCCGAAAGTGGATAATGAAGCCAGCAGTTATAGACTTGCTGTCACCGGCGCAATCAAAGATACCGCGATGGAATATGAAGACGTAGCCATGTTCGCTGCCGATTACTTTCTTAAAGCTTATCCTGACGAAATTTGTGAACGATATAAGCTTAAATCGCTACCAGCTACCGATATTGAATTACTCGAAGCCATTAGTCGATCTCGCGGAGCACTTCGTCCTGGCGGACGAGTTGATTACCATAAAGTGTCAGAACTATTACTGCATGAATACCGTGCAGGGAAAATCGGCTTATTAAGCCTTGAAACTCCCGAAATGGCTGAAAAAGAAAAAACTGAAGTGGCACGTAAGATGGCTGAAAAAGAAGCCTTGAAGCAACAAAAGATTGAGCAAGAAAAGTTAAAACGTTCTGGCAAGCGTCATAACGATTAACTTTGTGCATAGTTAGTTTGGTAATAACTCTTTTAGAATGACAATATTAGTTGTTAGTTTTAGTGATTAGTTACATACACCATATTTAATCAAAGTCTATTTTTGGCAGCAACCAGTTGAGCAGCTAACGCTGTAAGACTGGCTTCAAGTAAATCGATGACCAATTCAAACCCCATCTCACCGCCATAATAAGGATCAGGCACCTCCTGCTCCTCACTGTCAGCGAACGCCAAAATCAAATGTAATTTATATTGATAATCTGTAGGACAACGCTCAAGCAAATCAGCTAAATTTGCTTCATCAGCAGCCAATATAAGATCAAAATCTTCAAAATCACTATTGCTGACTTGCCTTGCTTTCATACCCGAAAAATCTAATCCGCGTTTAACCCCGGCAACGACGCTACGATGATCAGGTGCATTACCCTTGTGATAAGCCATGATTCCAGCTGAGTCGATATTAAGTTGTAAATTATGTCTCTCTGCCTGTTGTTTAAATACTGCCTCCGCAGTGGGAGAGCGACATATATTACCCATACAGACGAATAGCACGGAGTTTATTTTTGCTAGATAAACATCTTTAATCATTCATTGCGCCTTAATCACTCAAAATCATCACATTAGAAACTAAATGGTGATGAATATAATCAAACTTACAAGGTTAATCAGAATATGATCTCTAAATCAAAACCGACTATAGTGTGCTTATCAGACAAACGAATTATTGTTTAGGTCTTTCACGCAAAAATGTGGCAAATCTTGGTGTGCCTTTTTGAGTTAAGCCTAAATATTGATAGGTAATGGTAGATCCTATTAAAGGTGGGTTCTCTCGTTGTTTATCACTTAGACCACTACCTACATTGAACACTATGCCAGAAGATGTTTTTACGACCAAAGCTCCCAACATGCCACGATATTTACCTTTCCCTTGTGTATGGCCAATCACTATCGCTTCAGCATCATATTTTGGTTTTAGTTTAACAATATATTCACTACGACCAACGGCATAATAAGCTTGCTGATAATGTAACATCAATCCTTCACCGCCAGCATTAACGACAGAATCGAGCTGTGAAAATAGAGCTTCAGCTGAAGCCACTGTATCCTGCTTGATAACCTGTAAATGTTTAGAGTTCGCACTTTTTACCAACATTTTCATCGCTAAATAGCGTTCAATAAAAGGGCCAGAATGCTGTGGCAAATCAAACATCATAAACTTAACTTCCTGCCAGTCTTCTTCAGGGACTTGTTGGCGTCGAACTAAGGCCGAAATCTGTTCAAAATGGTTACGGCCCAGCCAAAGTTCACCGTCAATAGCGGCATTAGGGAACCCAATGATAAATGAGTCAGGTAATACTATGTTTCGGCCACTGCGAGTCAACATTCTTTTGCCATCCCAATAACCCCGAACGCCGTCAAGTTTTTCGCTGACTAAATACTTAGATATCTCTATATCAGGATCATATTGAGTTGCTAATTGAATGGGAGGTGTGGGTAAAACTTCACAGTGTGTGGGGAAACAATATAGTCCAAATAATATCAAAAATATAAAATAGATTATCTTACTCATATGCAATCCTTGCGATAGTTGAGATCCTTTAAGTACTGACTTACCTTAGCTGTACATTTTTAACGGCACATAATGTATTTATTAATAAAAATATTTATATGCCTTTCGACACTCGTAATTTATCTGCTTTTCTACAATCGAGCATCAAACTTTCATTATCCTAACAACGTTAAAATGGACACAGCAAAGCCTAGTACATTCGAATGGATTGTCCACCCAAAACTTCAATCCAAAATGATATACAACATTTGAGATAATTTACTGCTGGAAGCATATGAACGGAATGTTACAATCTACAGAATTAAAATCAAAAAGATAATGAGCCAAATGAAACCAGAGAACAATCATGGTCTAAAACGCGTATTTCGAGCTACAGGGTTTTCAATATTAGGTCTAAAGTCAGCATGGAAAAACGAAGCGGCATTTAGACAAGAAACAGTGCTTGCTTGCCTAATGCTACCCGTTGCACTGCTACTCAACATCAGCAGTACTGAACGTATTTTACTTATTATGGCCGTGTTAATTGTATTGATTGTTGAATTATTGAACTCAGCTATTGAAGCGGTAGTTGATCGGGTTGGTGATGAGATCCACCCACTCAGTGGACAGGCAAAAGATATTGCGTCAGCAGCAGTCTTTATCAGTTTAGTATTGTGCGCGTTCACATGGGGTATCATCATTTGGCCATTACTGTCTTAATCGACACTCAAAATAACTAATCGGTGCTTTCATTGAGCGTCAAAATTGAAATAGCTTTTTCAATATATGCCAGTCGTTCATTTTCGGCCCAATAAGCAGCATACACATGTCGGCGAATACATTTAGCATCATTCACATAAAATAATGTGCGATTATCTAACAAGGGTTGAATAAGTGCCTCAGGTAAAAATGCACAACCACCATTATTGAGGATAAAATCCAAGGCCATACGGGCAGAGCTGGTATGTAATACCGGTATCGGTAACATCGTAAAATCTTGAGCGTGGGTAATATTAAAGGCTGTCCCCCAATCCACTTTAACATAAGGTAAATTAGGTGTTTGAGTTAGATTAACGTTCTGTTGTTTAGACACTAAGTATAGTTTGACTTGAGCAAGCTTAACCAATGTCACTTCGTCCAATTTAGGGGGATCAAAAGTGATTGCGATATCTAAAGTGCGTGCTATTAGTTGGCGGTTCATTACCAATGCAGACAAAACATCAGTTCTTAAAGCAACACCTTCTAAGCACAAATGTAATGGCTGTAAAAAGCCTTGAAAATACGAATCCCAAATATTATTACCAGTAGATAATGTCAATTGAGCGTTGTGCTGTTGGTTTAAAGTAATATCCTGTTTTGCCCTTTCCCAAGCATTAAGAACCGCTTCAGCGTGACCAAGCATTCTTTCACCTGCAGGTGTTGGTTGAATATTGTTACGTAAGCGCTCAAAAAGTTCTATACCCAAAATATTTTCTAATTGTTTTATCCTAAAACTAACAGCACTTCGAGTGAGATAAAGGTTTTCTGCCGCTTTACCAAAGTGCCTAGTTCGAGATACTTCTAAGAAGGTTTTTAATAAATCTGTATCCATAAAAATTCTTTACCAATAAGGACAAAATATTTTGATTTAAAAAATGATAATACTAGCCAATACTCCAGTTGCAAATCTTTATATCTCATAATCTGGAAGGTATTAGCCATGTCTCAGCAATCATTTATCAATGCGAAACAAGCTATTGGAGCTCATACCAATGGGACCAATGACAGCTTTCACTCTTCTAAACGCTTCTATGATGACGTTAATTTCCCTAAAGGATTTAAACGTTGTGGTGACTTTACCAGTAAAGAAGCGGATTTGCTTGAACAACACGGTCAAGCAATGAAAAATTTGGCTGAAGGTAGTCAAATTCCATGTAACGTTGATGAAGATCAATTTGTACAAGTTTCCCAAGGTAAATTGCCCGCCTCAACCGCAATGGAATTATTGTGGATTAAATATTGTCGCTTAGCAAAAGGCAAACCCTTTTATGCTGTTGTAGGCACGATTCATACTCCCTCTAGCGCTAAAGTCGAAATAGAATTTGACGATATTGAAAGTGATGCATCTGACACCGATGAAGCTGAATAGATTCAATATTTAAGCAACCAAAGCAATCGCTTACAATGCATAACAATTAGTTCACAACTACCTAAAAGTAGAGTCTATTATTTACTCTACTTTTAGGTGCATTTGGCCAAAATATCATTCTATATTTTCTCTATTTATTCACAACTCACTGTCACATCACACTTTGACACTAAAATGGGTACTTTTACGTGTTTGAGCTCAAACTACCAATGAAAACTTGATTTAGCACAACAACTCGCTACAAAAACTTCACATTTAATGACAAAATGCTAGTATGTATATCGAACTGTTTGTCCTATTTATCCTGGTCTAATGTTTATGTCGATGCATTTAACATCCCTTTTTGGATATCATCGTTACATAAATTAGGTATCAGATACGACAACAGCATCATATGAAGACGCATATCTTGTGACACTAGTAAAAAAGAATAAATGCGGAGTTTCAATGATTAAACCTTTTTTTTGTATTGCCATAATGTTATTTGGTACTCAGACGGCGATTTCAGCTCAGAGCCAGAGTGACCATTCATCAACAACAGATAAATACACCATAGACATAGGTGTGTTTTATGCTAACTCCGATTCAAATATGGCTGTCACAAATCCTAAAAATGGTGGTGTTTTTCTAATAGATTTTGAAGATGAATTTTTACTCGCTGAAGAACAATACCTACCCTACTTTGAATTTACCTACGAATTTAATCAACGACATAAACTTTTCATCGATTGGAAATCCTTAGATCGCGAAGCTAACAACAACTCAATAAGTCAGGACTTTATCCTTGAAGATATTGACGGTCAGGACTATTTGATTGAAACAGGAGCAGCCCTCAATACCGAATTCAACATTGATATATTACGTATCGGCTACGGTTATGATATTTGGCAAGGATCAAATTATGCAGTAGGAGTTTCCGTGGGTTTACACACTATGTTTGTCGAAATTGAATTTCAGGGAAATATAGGCACATGTGCGCTAGATTCAAGCTTAACAAGTCAATGTAGTAATGTGGTCGCTACACCAAACGTCGTTGATTACAGCGTTACTGCACCATTACCAAATTTAGGCGTTTATGGTTCTTACGAGTTTTATCCAGATTTAACATTTTCTGCACATGCACAATATTTTACCATTAAATATGACGATGTTGACGGGTCGTTAATCGATGTCCGTTTAGGTGTTGAAGCAAAAATTTGTGACAACTGGTCACTGAAACTAGCCTACAATTATTATGATGTTGATATCTCAATAGAAAAACAACGTAGAATAAATGATAATAAGATAAAAACTTTTGATCACAATATTAACTACAGTTTTACAGGCCCCATGTTTGCTATTTCTTATGCATTTTAGCCTTCGTTTATTCAATAAAAAGCATCTTATGATGCTTTTTTTGTGATTGGCAAAATGATAATGTCCTATTATTTATTTTACTATACTAAATTCATCTTAATGTCTTTTCATTGTCCTGCTCACGAGGCACTTAATGTCTAACACCTTATTGCAAACCGCTGCTGCTAATTTAAAAAAAGCGGTGCCGTTAATGTTAAAATACAAAATCCCCACTACACCAACAAATTATGCACTTTGGTATGCTTATGTCGGTGAGCAAAATCCATTACTTAACCAAGAATTGGATACCGCAGTCAAACAGAATCAAACTTATTCACCCGTGACCAGTGAATTATTATACCGAAAGCATGTGGCAGATCCGGTTGAGCTTAATGTGCGAGATATGCGCAAAAACCTTGATGCTATGGTATGCGAATTATCTCAATCACTTAAAGATACTAATTTAGACACCGAAACCTTTCAAACTCAAATAGAGAAAGATTTTAAAAAATTAAATGACCTTGAAAACCAAGGCTTCTCACTCGAACAAGTCATCGGTGTTATTAGAAGTATTGTTAAAGAATCATCTAACATTCGTTCCAGTACCGAGAGTTTTACTGAACAGTTACAAAAAGCCCAATCCGAAATTAATATTCTCAAAACTCGCTTAGCAGAGTCCGAAAAAGACATGTTATTTGATGCATTAACTAATGTATTAAATCGCCGCGCATTTGACCACGACATTGAAGCACAAGTCAGTTTATCTCCTGCTGGAACATGTTTGATTATCATTGATATCGACCACTTTAAAGTATTCAACGATACCTTTGGTCATCAACTTGGTGACTTAGTCTTGAAAACAGTCGCAAAACGGATTCAAGAAGCTTGCCGAGACGGGATTAAACTGTATCGTTTTGGTGGTGAAGAGTTCGCCATTATTGTACCAAGTAGCCAGTTTAGAGTAGCCAGACAGCTAGCAGAAGGGATTCGAAGAGCACTAGAGAAACTCAGTGTTAAAGATAGGCGTAGTGACAAAGTCATTGACTCAATTACCGCCTCTTTTGGCGTATGTGAGTGGAAGCCGAAACAAAATGTATCCCAGTTGATTGAAGCAACAGATAAGTTACTATACGAAGCAAAGCGTTTGGGTCGTAACAGAGTGATGCCAATCGCAAATTAACCTTTCTGCTAATATCAATTGATTGTTCGCCCACTTTTGCATGCTCATACTGAAAAGCTAACAGCAGAAAAAGTTGGGCTTAATATTTTCTACTGCGGATTATTTCGGTAATTGCAGATAAGCAGCGGCATTATCCGCTGTAGCCGCTTTTAAATGAGGCACATAACCTAAAAATGGTCCCTGCATCATTTGCTGTAAACTGTTGAGGTTGTCGTCAATAAAAGCCATTTCAATATCGACTTGATTCGCCACCCACCCTGCTATCGTTAATCCGTCGGCCAGTACCGCCTCTTGAGTTAACAATGCATGGTTTAAACAGCCTAACTTCATGCCTACGACTAAAATAACACCAACGTTAGCTGCCGCCAGTTGACCTTGAATTAGTCGAGATTTTTGTAGCTTGGCCTGCAATAATTTAACGGTATCAGACAAAAACTCACCATTACCTAATGGTAAACGCCAACCACCAGCGCCTTCAATTAATGCAAAATCAGCTTGTTGCATCGCCGGATGATACATAGCATCAAGTACTGTTTGTGCCGTTAAAATCTGATTAACTTGTTTAGCGGCAATGTGCGGTGCAATAGCAGGCTCAAAACAAATAGGATTAATCGCCGAATATGGCAAATCCATGTTCGACTGCGCAATTAGCATTAAAGCATCACTGTTACGCAATCCTGCGTCGGTGGGAACACATCCTGAAGCTATCGGTTTAAAACCACATTTATCGCCTTGGGCTTTAGCTAAAAGAGCTGCCGAAATTAAGGTTTTACCACTGTCAGTATCGGTTCCTGTCACAAAATATAGCATAGCGTCAGCCTCGTTTAGCATGGATATACGCAATTTGATAAGTTAATGGCAAGCCTTTTTCGGTACGCAGACTTTCTGCCAACGCGACACGTTGCTGCCATTGTCGCTTGGTGAGCGAGTGACGCTGCTTACCTGCACCATGTTGGTCAAATGACGCCCCCACACCTTTTATTGAATATAGTAAGCTGCGTAAATCATCGAAATACACCCTAATACTCTCAACCTTAATATCGACGCTGTGCCAGTCATCCGGCGTCACTTGAGATACGTTAAATGCAGTCTTAAGCGTGGATACTGAATCAAATTGATTGACGTGGAAACCTAAGCTTTCCAATTCAGCTAAACTGCCATCTACCACTACGCTGAGGTAACATTCACCTCCAGATCGTAATACTCGATGAAACTCAGCAAACGCTTTAGGTAAGGTTTGGCACCACTGTAAGGCTAAATTTGAATAGATACTGTCCATAGAATCACTTTGCAAACCTAGTGCTTGGGCATCAGTGCAAAGAGGCAAATAATCAGGATGCTGTTGAACCAACTGTGTAAGCATGCCATGAGAGATATCAACTGCAACTATTTGGTTTACTCGTTCAAAAGCTTTAAAACATGTCCCGGGACCGGCTCCGACATCAAGTAAGGTGCCACACAAGTTAGCCTGTTGTAGCAACTGTTTGGCGCTAATGCGTTGCAATACATCATGTTGCTTGTATTGAGCAGCAGCTATTGAAAATGTGTTTGCAACCGGATTATCTAACGTCATGGGGGCTCTCAAAGGTACGACTTATTTGACTACTGATTTATCAACTGCTTGTGGAACTAATACAGCCTGCATCGAATTATTATCATGTTGATGAATAAGAACAGCTACTGCGGCAACAAGTTCATGAATATCAATAGCTTGATGTTGTGCGTTTAACGTCACACGTAAACGCTCCTGCCCTTTTGGTACCGTTGGTGAACGAATAGCACCCACCAAAAAACCTTGTTGTGTTAACTGCTCTGCAATTGCCATTACGCGATGATTATCACCGATCATAATCGGCTGAATAGCGGTCGTTGAAGATGTAATATTAAGTTTGTTTTCCACTGCAAGTTGCCTAAACAGTGCGATGTTAGCCGTTAGTTGTGTCAATAAGTGTGGATTAGCTTGTTGCCAATTTATCGCAGCTAAGGCTAACTGAGCATTAGCTGGTGACAACGCGGTAGAATAAATATACTCACGACAAGTCGCAATTAAGTAATCAATCACCTCTTGCGAGGCTAAAATAGCCGCGCCTTGCCCCCCTATTGCCTTACCAAATGTTACCACTTGAATATCGACATTATCGGCATTAACAAATGAGCTAGATAGCAAACCAAAACCGTGGGCATCATCGACAATCAGCCAACAGTCATGCTGTTGGCATAGCGCGGATAGTTCAGAAATAGGCGCTATATCGCCATCCATACTAAACACACTTTCGGTAACAACAGCAGTATGAGGATTACGCTCAATAAGGCGCTCTGCACTGCTAATATCGTTATGTAAAAAACGACGAATTTTACTGCCACTGTCTTGCAACCCATCTATGACAGAGGCATGCACCAATTTGTCGGCTATTACAATGTCATCGCTGTTAAATAGGGTTTTCATTAACGCACTGTTTGCACTAAAACCGGAACTAAATAACATGCAAGCTTGGTGACCAGTAAGTTCACATAAACGTTTTTCAAGCGCTACATGAGCTTGGTTATAACCACTCACAAGAGGTGATGCGCGACTGCCGACACCATACTGCTGTGCCCCAGCATAAAGTGCTAAAGCTAAAGCGGGTTCACGGGCTAAGCCTAAGTAATCATTATGGCTAAAATCAATCACCGCATGCTGTTTTGTTGCCATCATATGTCGTTGGCGTAAAAGGCCAGTAGCCTGCAGTTCAGCAAGCTTATCACTTATCCGCTGAGTTAATGGGTGCAATCCAATGACAGGTTGTCCTGATACGGTCATATAAAATTATAACGCCGCGGCATCAAAAAACTGTTTAGTCGACTTATCTTGTTTAGCGCTGGCTTTGGCTAATAATGCACTATCATTTTCGATATTGGCTTGTGGGCCTTGCTCTGGGTGTAACCCTAAACGTCGGAATAAACTCATGTCATCGTTTTCTTCAGGGTTAGGCGTCGTCAACAACTTACAACCGTAGAAAATAGAGTTAGCACCAGCAAAGAAACACATTGATTGCAGTTCATCACTCATGCTTTCACGTCCAGCAGATAAGCGCACCCGTGATTTAGGCATGATAATACGCGCTACTGCAATAGTGCGCACAAACTCAAGTGGGTCAAGATCATCTATTTTTTCAAACGGCGTACCGGCCACTTTAACCAGCATGTTGATTGGTACAGAATCTGGATGTTGTTCTAAATTGGCCAATTGTTGCAGTAAACCTGCGCGATCGGTTGCTTGCTCGCCCATACCCACAATGCCACCAGAACATACCTTCATCCCAGAAGCCCGTACGTTTGTTAATGTATCTAAACGGCTTTGATAAGTGCGAGTGGTGATAACGTCGCCGTAATATTCGGGTGAGGTATCAAGGTTATGGTTGTAATAATCTAAACCCGCATCAGCTAATGTATCAGCCTGTTCAGACGACAACATACCTAATGTCATGCAGGTTTCCATGCCTAAAGCGCGGACATCTTTTACCATTTTCGTTAAATATGGCATGTCTTTGTCACGTGGGTTACGCCAAGCGGCCCCCATACAAAAACGTGAGGCTCCTGCCGCTTTAGCACTTTTAGCCTCTGTTAATACTTTTTCAATTTCAAGCAAACGTTCTTTTTCAAGACCGGTGTCGTAACGTGCACTTTGTGGACAATATTTACAGTCCTCAGGACATGCACCCGTTTTAATTGATAAAAGACGGCTGATCTGCACTTCGTTAGGGTCAAATGTTTCACGATGAATACTGTGCGCTTTAAACAATAAATCATTCATAGGCAACGCAAATAATGCTTCGATTTGTGATTTTTGCCAATCGTGACGAACTTCAGCTAACGACATGGATCATTCCTTTTTTTATTTTATGTTGGCTAGGATACCCTGAGCCCGTAAACTGTCAACGCAGCTATTACTTCACGCTTTACAAGCGGTCAAAAAACGAGCACCTATAATTATGGCACTTTCCGACCTAAATACCACTATTGATTACACTTTCGATGAACAACACATTTGGCATCCTTATACCTCTATGACCCAGTCTCTGCCTGTATATGGCGTCGTTTCAGCTCAAGGCTGTGAGCTGACATTAGACAGTGGCAAGATACTCATTGATGGTACGAGTTCGTGGTGGTCATGCGTACACGGTTATAGTCATCCGACCATTTTAGCGGCGATGCAACAGCAACTTTCACAGCTTAGTCACGTGATGTTTGGTGGCATAACCCACCAGCCAGCTATTGAAGCATCAAAACGTTTAGTGCAAATGACCAGTGATAACTTAACTAAGGTTTTCTTAGCCGATTCAGGATCAATTGCAGTAGAAGTGGCTTTAAAAATGGCGCTGCAATATTGGCAAGGACGGGATCAACCACAAAAACAACGGATTATGACGGTAAAAAGTGGTTATCACGGTGATACATTTGCGGCGATGAGCGTGTGCGATCCTGATGGCGGTATGCACACCATGTTTGGCAATAATGTCACTAAACAAGTATTTATCCCGGCACCAACATCTAAGTTTAATGAACCACTGAATAAGACAGATACACTTGCTTTAGAAGCCGCATTTATTCAACATCATCAAGATATTGCCGCAGTGATTATTGAGCCTATTATGCAAGGTGCAGGCGGAATGCGTTTTTACTCGCCTGGTTATTTAGTTAAATTACGTCAACTGTGCGATCAATACCATGTACTACTGATATTAGACGAAATAGCGACCGGATTTGGTCGAACAGGTACCCTATTCGCTTATGAACATGCCAATATCGAAGCGGATATTTTGTGTGTAGGTAAAGCCTTAACTGGAGGATATATCAGTCTAGCAGCCACCTTATGCAGTGACGAAGTTGCTAGTGGCATTAGTGACTCACCTGCAGGTGTATTTATGCACGGCCCTACGTTTATGGGTAATCCATTGGCATGTGCAGCAGCAACAGCCAGCTTAGACTTACTTCTTAAAGGCGAGTGGCAGCAACAAGTTGAAAACATTGAATCTCAGCTCAAGCAAGAACTTGCTAGTGCGATTGATTTACCTCAAGTGAATGATGTTCGTGTGCTAGGGGCTGTTGGGGTGATTGAAATGGTCAATACAGTGAACACAGCCGAATTACAACAAGCCTTTGTTGATCTTGGTGTTTGGGTTCGACCGTTTAATAAATATATTTATCTTATGCCGCCCTACACCATCAGTGCGGAGCAATTAAGTAAGTTGACCTCGGCAATGCTCACAGTCGCAAAAAGCATTGACACTACCCCCGTTACGACTCAATTCATTAGTCACGGTTAGTCACATTCAAATAAATATATTTTGAAGTTCAGGCTTGAGGCTATCAAAAGCAAATTTACTTCAAGTTGGGGTATAAAGTTAATAAATTAGTTAGGTCATTAGTAATAAGGGCCGTTGATTCTCTCATCGGTCCGATTTATAAGTCACATAGTTGCGCGCTCTGACACCATTTCACCGTCATGATCATTATCATCGAGCCATTTTAATTTTGATAATGGATAGCCTAAAAACCATTTAGCACGTTCAAGTACAATGCGAGTTTTAATGTGTTTTATCCGCAAATCTGTTTGATCACTTACTTTTTCACTAGGCTAGAAATTAACGCACGCAATGCGGCAGGTTTAACCATTTTAGCCATATAGTGATAACCACGTTTTTCAATATCATCAACCAAGTCTTTATTGGTATTTGCGGTAATAAGAATACCCGGTAAATGGGCACCATAGCGTGAACGAATATTGTCCATAGCATCAACGCCATTTTGGTCATCATCTAAATGGTAATCTGCTAAAATAATATCTGGGGCGACACCTTTAAGTCCCAACTTAATCCGTGCATCAGCAAGATCTGTTGCACAAATAACCTCACATTGCCAACGACTTAATAATGACTCAAGTCCAGCCAAAATTGCTTCTTCATTATCAATACATAACACTTTAACGCCTGCTAGAGGCTGTAATAATGTCGGCAATGGTTTATTTTTCACTTGGCTAACAGTTTGTCCTAGCGGCACAATAATAGAGAACATGGAGCCTTGTCCTAGCGCTGATTGCACTTGAATGGAGTGATCGAGCACTTTACTTATTCTATCAGCAATGGCTAAGCCTAGCCCTAAACCACTGACATTACGGCTACTGGGATGATTTAGGCGTTTAAACTCTTTAAATATTTCTTGAGTATCGTACTCATCAATTCCACAGCCAGTATCCAATACTTGGATCTCGATAAAATCACCGCGATGACGACAACCAAATAAGACTTTGCCTCCGCGGGCGTAACGATAAGCATTAGTTAAAAAGTTTTGCAATATTCGGCGTAACAATGACGGGTCAGAATTTACCGTAGCTGAGCATGGCACCATAGAAAACGAAATTTGGTTATCCCCTGCCATTGCATCAAACTCAATAGATAAACCATTGATAATCTCAGAGATGGCAAAATCACGGCGATTAACATCCACCATGCCAGAATCTAATTTTGAGATATCCAATAAATCCGTCAGCAACTCACCAGCAGTTTTTAGCGAACTGTTAACGTGTGTTAACGTCGTACGAGCTTCAAGGTCTAAGTTTGGGTATTGCGACAATGACGCAGTAAACAATCTAGCAGCATTTAATGGCTGCATTAAATCATGCCCTACAGCGGCTAAAAAGCGGGTTTTAGAGGCATTAGCGAGCTCTTCTTGGGCTTTTGACTCAAGTAATTCACTGTTTAGCATCGCTAATTCATAGGTACGCTCTTGCACACGACTTTCTAAGGTTTCATTGGCTTCAAGTAATGCCTTTTCTTGCAAGCGATACTGAGTAATATCGGTAAATGTCATCACAAAGCCACCATCGGGCATTGGATTACCCTGAATTTTAATCACTTTACCATCTCTACGTTCGCGTTCTGAGGTATGCGCGGTACCATTACGCATGTGCTGCACTCGAATTGCGATTTGATTCTCCATATCTCCATCACCACAAAAGCCGCGAGAAGCATTAAATCGAACCACATCAGCAATGGGCATACCTTTTTGTAAAAAACCTTCTGGGTATTGATATAAATCCGCGTAGCGATAATTCCAAGCAACGAGATTAAGATCCTTATCAACCACACTCATGCCTTCATAGGCATGTTCAATAGCGCCACGCAGCATATCTTGGCTTAACATAATTTTTGATGAAGCTTCATCTACTAGGCTAAATACTTCATCTAACGCCAGATCTCGCCCTTGTAGGACCGAGTCCATCACTAACGAAGCACTTGATGCCCCGAGTACCCCTGACAACATGTGCTCGGTGTGGGCGATTAACTCCTCTGGCGCGGCTTTATACCAACTGTCACTTTTTACTGCATCGGGCGAAAAACGGCTAAAACTCTCATAAGCGCGGGTAGGACTAACAAAACGGCTAGCTAAAATAAGTAAATCTTGTTGCGATATAGGCCCCTGACGCTTGTTAGCACCTTGCTTTGAAGACCAAGGCTTAACAAAGTTACTTGCTTGAATGCGCTCAGCAACACCAGCTCTGAACCAAATAGAGCCGAGTACGTAACACACCACATTTGCAAGTAACGCAATTAATGTGTCACTGACATTGGGAGTAATACTATTGAGTAAATCAAACTCACCGCCAATGAATCGAGCTTGACCAGCGCCTTGTAGTAAAATAAAACACCACAAACAAAAACCAACAGCGAGGCCAAAATATACTCCAGCACGATTACCATTTTTCCAATATAAACCGCCGACCAATGCAGGGGCTAACTGAGAAAACGCCCCAAATGACAACATGCCTAAATGCG
The DNA here is from genome assembly GCF_005234075.1 of Shewanella sp. MEBiC00475. Classification (NCBI taxonomy): domain Bacteria; kingdom Pseudomonadati; phylum Pseudomonadota; class Gammaproteobacteria; order Alteromonadales; family Shewanellaceae; genus Shewanella; species Shewanella sp. MEBiC00475. The sequence continues at coordinate 4,051,244 of NZ_CP039928.1, read as the reverse complement.
ACAACGAATCGCTATCTGCCAAGGTTAAATAGCTTAGATAACCAAAACCTAAAATCACCACAATGGCAAAGCGACGGACATTTAATAACAATTGCGAGAACTGACTAAAGTTTTTTTCTCGAATCTGCCCTGTACGCAATAAAAACGGCACCAACCATTCGTTACTGACCATCACACTAATCGTCACCACAGCAACGATCACCATACCGGTAGCGGCCGATAAAGTACCAAGTAATGCAATGACAGCCAATAAGGGTTGATCGAGCGCAAGCGGTAAATTAATCACATAGGTATCGGCAGAAACAGAATCGCCTAACAATACTTTACCTGCTAATGCCAACGGCGCGACAAACATGCCAAACAACGCTAAATAAATAGGTAGAATCCAGCGTGATTTTTGCAAAATATGTTCGCCACCACACTCAACAACCATCGCATGGAATTGTCTCGGCATACACAAAAATGCTGCCATTCCGACAAATAACTCTGGCAAAAATGATTCCAGACGTAAATGACTATTCTCAATGAGTCCTTTGGCAGATGCTTGTTGCCAGATATCCCCAAAGCCATCGAAAAAACCAAAACTGATTACCGCACCCACAATGATAAATGCGGCTAATTTGACTAACGACTCGAACGCTATTGCGACCATCATTCCGGGATTATGCTCTGTTGCATCTAATTTTCGAGTACCAAATAAAATAGCAAAAATCGCTAAAAGCATGGTGATCAATAACGGCACAACGATCGGACTTAATGGATTATCATCAGGCTGAAATAAATTAAGACTAAACACCATCGCTTTAAGCTGTAAAGCGATGTAAGGCATGATGCCAAATAAGGCGATGAGGGTAACAATTGCTGCCAGTAACTGTGACTTACCGTAACGGGCTGCAATAAAATCGGCAACAGAAGTAATGTTTTGTGCTTTAGATACCACGACCATTTTTCGCAGCATGCCAAAACCAAGGGTAAATACCAAAATTGGACCCACAAAAATCGGTAAAAAAGACCACAAATCGTTTGCAGACTGCCCTACTGTGCCTAAAAAACTCCATGATGAACAATACACAGCAAGACTGAGACCATAAATCCATACTTGGACTTTTTGGCTTATCTTACTAAACCAGCGTTCAGCACCCCACGCCAAAGTAAATAACAATGACACGTAACACACCGCAATGATTGCTACTATTAAAGTTAAATTCATTCAATCTTCCGCTATCGTTTTATTGTTATTAACCATCTATTTTATTTTTATCACAACTTAACACGTTGAACGTAAAACAACCTACATTAGATAAAATGAGTAATTGTGGCACAAACTATCACCAAGATTTATGATTCTACCATGTGCAACAGACTAAATATTAAGGATATTTTAAAACTAGACCAAGGTCTAATAGTGTTGGTAGTCGGTTGCAGATGATACTTTAACCACGCCATTTTTAGAAAGGGAAGCCCTATGAGCTCGCAGTCTCTTTACAAAGTTCCTAGTGACATTGCAAAAAACGCACTGGTTAATAACGATCAATATAAGAAAATGTACCAGGAATCCATCGTTAATCCAGAAGGTTTTTGGAGAGAACACGGCAAACGTATTGATTGGATTAAACCTTATACCAAAATTAAAAAAACCTCTTTTGACGATCATAACTTATCAATTAACTGGTTTTACGACGGCACGCTTAACGCATCTGCTAACTGCTTAGATCGTCACTTAGAAGAACATGGCGATAAACTCGCGATTATTTGGGAAGGTGATGACGCTAATGAACAGCGTAAAATAACTTACGCTGAATTACATGCAGACGTCTGTAAATTTGCCAACGCCCTGCGCAGTCAAGGCGTAAATAAAGGCGATATCGTCACGATTTATATGCCTATGGTGCCAGAAGCGGCCGTCGCTATGTTAGCTTGCGCTCGTATTGGTGCAGTTCATTCTGTGGTGTTTGGTGGCTTTTCACCAGATTCAATTGCAGCAAGGGTAATTGACGGTAAATCAAAAGTCATCATCACCTCAGATGAAGGTGTTCGTGGTGGTCGTAAAATTCCTTTAAAACGTAGCGTTGATGAAGCAATATCAAACCCTGATGTGACTTGTGTTGAAAAAGTCATCGTATTAAAGCGCACCGGTGGTGACATAGATTGGGTTGAAGGCCGAGATATTTGGTGGGATTCACTTATGGACGTTGCTTCAGAGCATTGTATTCCAGCTGAAATGAACGCCGAAGACCCATTGTTTTTACTTTATACCTCAGGCTCTACTGGTAACCCTAAAGGTGTGCTGCATACCACTGGCGGTTATATGGTATATGCATCAATGACACACGAATATGTGTTTGATTACAAGGCTGATGAAGTCTATTGGTGTACTGCTGATGTAGGTTGGATTACAGGTCATTCATATATGGTATATGGTCCTTTTGCCAATGCTGCCACAGTATTAATTCATGAAGGTGTACCTAATCACCCAACACCTGCCCGCCTTGGTGAAATGATTGACCGTCATAACGTTAATATTCTATATACAGCACCGACATTAATTCGTGCACTTATGGCTGAAGGCAAAGAACAATTTAGCAGCTATAAAGGCGACTCGTTACGCATTATGGGATCAGTAGGCGAACCCATAAATCCAGAAGCATGGCGTTGGTACCATGAGGTGATCGGTCATGAAAAATGCCCTATCGTTGATACGTGGTGGCAAACCGAAACCGGTGGCATTTTGATTAGTCCATTACCGGGCGCTACCGACACCAAGCCAGGTTCCGCAACACGACCTTTTTTTGGTGTACAACCTGCTTTAGTCGACAACATGGGCAACATTGTTGAAGGCGTAACAGAAGGTAATTTGGTTATTCTAGACTCATGGCCAGGACAAATGCGTACCGTTTACGGTGATCATGATAGATTTGCGCTAACGTATTTTAAAACATTCCGCGGCATGTATTTTACTGGTGATGGCGCGCGTCGTGATGAAGATGGTTACTATTGGATTACTGGTCGTGTTGATGACGTGATTAACGTGTCAGGCCATAGATTAGGTACCGCTGAAGTCGAAAGCGCATTAGTGGCACATAATCTCGTTGCTGAAGCGGCCGTTGTGGGTTATCCACATGACATTAAAGGCCAAGGTATTTACGCCTATGTGACCTTAACTCGCGGAGTTGAACCCACAGAAGAATTACGCCAAGAATTACGTCAATGGGTACGTAAAGAAATTGGTGCCCTCGCCACACCGGATTTGATTCAATGGGCAAGTGGTTTACCCAAAACGCGTTCAGGTAAAATTATGCGTCGATTCTTACGTAAAATTGCAGCAAACGAAGTGACTAACTTAGGTGATTCTTCAACTCTGGCTGATCCAGCAGTAATTGATACATTGATTGAGTCACGCTTAAACAAAACTGAGTAATACATACCAATTTGTGATGTCCTACCCACCCAGAGAAATCCTGACCAATTTCTCTCTTAGCCCCTCCCTTGAGGGGCTTTTTTTATTCATTAATTGTGATTATTTTTGTTCTTCCACTGCAGGTAATTCACCGTAACGGGTGTCAATAGTGACTTTGTATGAATGGTCATTATGGCTTATCTGATAGTTTGCTGAATTACCAACATTCAATTTAAGAGACTTATCACCTAATAATTCAGGAGCACCATTAGATTGGTCACTTAAGCTCACCACTAAATTAACTTTAGATGCTTGTGACTTTTCAGAAACAATGGTCACGCCATAATCCCCTTCAACATCAAGCGATACGGATTCATTAAAGCCCATTACGATTTTGGATACTGAAATAGTCACATCTTGAGATTGTGCGGCATGTTCTTCAATCGATATCTCTACAACCAATCCTTGCTCCGCCATGGCGCAGTGACTTATGACTAGCAATGCAAGTAATGATAAATATTTCATGCGGTATACTCCTAATTTTTCGATTTTATTATAATAATTACCTGACATTTGTGATAAATCTACACTAAGCCAACAGATAAAACAGTGGTTAACTCGCAAAATACTACGAATTAATCGACTACAAATAACGCTTATTTAACATTATCTAGCTAAATACCCTTGAAGGTCTATGTTATTCTGTTGCCAAATCAGATACATCACTTCACATACATTCACAAACATAACCAACACACATATGACCATTAGCCTTAGAGATTACCAACAGCAAGCTGTAGATGCCGCTGTAACGCATTTTAAGCAAAGCCAACTATCAGCCGTATTAGTATTACCTACTGGTGCAGGTAAAAGCATCGTTATTGCCGAACTGGCAAGAATTGCAACTGGTAATATATTAGTGCTAACCCACGTTAAAGAATTAGTGGCACAAAATGCTGAAAAAGTTGGCCTGCTGACACAAGATGCTAATATCTATTCAGCTGGGCTTAAACAAAAAAAAGCCAGCGGCAAAACGGTTGTCGCTAGCGTTCAATCAGCCTCCAGAGCACTAACCAAATTCGACCAACCTTTTTCATTAGTTATTATTGATGAATGTCATAGAGTCAGTAATGAGTCGACTAGTCAATATCAACAGTTGCTTACTCACTTACGCACTAAAAATTCAAATATAAAATTACTTGGGCTTACTGCGACGCCCTATAGACTAGGCATAGGTTGGATATATCGTCATCATTATCACGGTAAAGTCGGTAATACCGATAAACCGGTATTCGAAAAATGTATTTTTGAATTACCGATGCGACCATTAATCAAAAAAGGCTATTTAACTCAGCCTACTATTTTTGATGGATTCAGTGCTCAATATGATTTCAGTAGCTTAGCGCCACCCGAAACCAATGAATACCCACAAGCTGAGGTTGATAATTTACTGCATCACCAAGGCAGAGCCACCACCGCAATCATTAAACAAGTCAAGCAACTAGCAGTGCACCGCCAAGGAGTACTTATCTTTGCCGCGACGGTACGTCATGCAAATGAAATAATGACGTTAATGAATGATGACGCTGCTTTAATAACTGCAAAAACACCACATGCAGACCGTGATGACATCATTGAACGTTTTAAATCTAAAAAGCTTAAATTTATTGTCAATGTTGCTGTATTAACCACAGGTTTTGATGCGCCACACGTTGATCTTATTGCCATACTTCGCCCTACAGCATCAGTAAGCTTATTCCAACAAATGATTGGCCGAGGTTTGCGATTGGCAGCAAATAAAACTGATTGCCTTGTCATTGACTACGCCGCAAATGGTTATGATTTATTTTATCCCGAGGTGGGTCAACCTAAACCCAACAGTAAATCGGTCCCAGTACAAGTACACTGCCCGGTATGTCAATTTGCCAACACATTTTGGGGGTTAGTCGATACAGAAGGTGACATCATTGAGCATTTTGGGCGACGCTGTCAGGGCCTTATTAATGATACAGAGCAATGTGACTTTAGATTCAGATCTAAACTATGTCCAGACTGTGGCGCCGAAAACGATATTGCGGCGCGCATTTGCCAACAGTGTAATTCAACGTTAATTGATCCAGACAAACGACTTAAGCAAGTGTTAAATGCACAACACCATCATTTATTTAAATGCCAAGAAATGCTGCTACAGGATAAAGACGGTAAATTATTAATCCAATATATCGATATTGAGGGTAATGATTTTAAACAAAGTTTTCAGTTTTCAACCAAAGCACAACAACGGGCTTTTTACGCAGTATTTGTACTCAGTCATACTCGTACACCAGGATTACCACACCCACACTACAACACCATCGCCGACGTTTTAGCTGACAAAGATCGCTTTAGAAAACCCGATTTACTACTCTTAAAAAAAAATAAACACCGATGGGATTTAATCGAATCATTTTTTGATTATCAAGGAAAATATCAAATCGATATGAGTTAAAACAAAATTAATCGTCCTGAATTATGATTTAAAAAGATCATATGGTATAAATTGCTCATATCATTAAACAGGAGTCACCATGTTTGTCGTTATTTTTGGCCGTCCAGCTTGCCCATATTGTGTCCGTGCCGTTGAATTATCTGAAAAGTTAGCCGCACAAAGTGAAAATTTTAAATTTAAGTATATCGATATTCATGCAGAGGGTATCTCTAAAGCAGATCTCTCTAAGAGTGTAGGTAAAACAGTTGAAACAGTACCGCAGATCTTTATTGATGAACAACCTATTGGCGGTTGCACTGAATTTGAAGCGTATGTTCGCCAAAATAACCTATTAAATTAATCCCTTAATTGATTAGTTTATACAGTAATTAAAAAAGGCAACCATACGGTTGCCTTTTGTTTTATAGCATCACACTACAGTACGTATTTTGCAGAAAACATCACTCGGTTTAAATCACCATCAATACCATCTTCACGCTCGTTCAACGCATGCATAAATTCAACACCAAACGTGAGCGGTTTTGACGGAGAATACAATAAATTCACGTATGCTGAATACGCTTCTTTATTCACAGCCTCACCTGTTAACGCAACATCGTTATCCGCAGAAAAACCTGAGAACGTAAAGCTTGAACGCCATTGCTCCGTCCACCAGTGACGATAAGCGACAAAACCACCAAATGATTTTATCGCTTGAATATCACCATTAGCATCAATTACACCAGCATTAGCATAATTTAATGCCATATAACGCCCAAGCCCTTCACCATAAGTTGCGGTAAACTTAAAATCGTCTTTACCTACAGGGATGACACCGGCAAAACTGGCACCATAACCTAACTCGGATGTGTCATAAGCTGTACCACCAACGACTTGCTCAACGTTAAGTTGTCTGACAATAGCCGCAGCGGAGAAAGTCGAACCATTTGAAGAACTAAAGTTATAACGACCCACAAAATCAGGAATAACACCACTTCCACTGGTAATACGTGCGCCACCACCATAAGGCGTTACAGTGGTTTCTGGGTTTTCAATAGAAAATTGCCAATTACCGCTGGTATAACGAACTTGTGATTGTCTTACAAAGGGTGTGCCTTCAGGTGCACCTACAAAATCAAGGTTTTCAGGTAAGGCTCCTGGGTTTTGAAATGTGGACCATGTTTGGCCGACGGTCCATTCATCATAACTCATAAATGCATGACGGATTCTTGGTGAGTAACTATTCGATACTCGTTCATTACCATCACTGTGAGTCATAAAATCTAACTCAATAAAACCAGTTAACTTATGTCCATCAATATCGGTTACAGTTTTAAAGTTAAAGCGAGATTCTCGAGCCTGAAAGTCAACAACTTGCTTACCATTACCCTCAGTCCCATAAATGGTACCTGGTACATAAAACTGACGAGAAAGAGAACCAGAATCAGGCGCCCCATTACCGTAGTCACTAAACATCACATCTGCTTTTATGTAGCCACCAAATGTCATATCGGTTGCAGCCTGAGCTCCCCCACTCATAGCCAATAAAGCACTTGCAACAAAAAGATTTAACTTTAGTTTTTTCATTATTATCTCCCTATTTATATTGTTCTAATCTTGAGCAATATGAGCTAATTAACAAACAAGTAACATTAGCAATAGGTCTATGAGACAAAAGTAGATAAGCAAAAGCTAAAGCATGATTTTGTATGGCAACCCAATGTACAATTCGAGGGTGAAATTAAAATACAATGGTAAGTTCGTAAACATCCGTTATAGAAAGTTAAAGTTGAATGATTACAAACCTAAATAGACTTAATTGCTTGAACAAATACAGAGGAAGTTTGAATTTTAGTGATTGAAGCTGTGATAGATATATTGATAGTTATTGATTTAACGACGAAGAAAGAACAAAAGTAGCGGAAGTTTTTACTGACTTTATATTATTGAAGGATAAATTAAGTGGTGGGTCGTGAAGGATTCGAACCTTCGACCAATTGGTTAAAAGCCAACTGCTCTACCAACTGAGCTAACGACCCATCTTGGTGTTGCAAGAATATTCATTCTTACTGGAGTAAATGCCCCATTTGTACAACGTTTAAATTATTTAGCCACTATTTAAAAAGTGGTGGGTCGTGAAGGATTCGAACCTTCGACCAATTGGTTAAAAGCCAACTGCTCTACCAACTGAGCTAACGACCCATCTTGATGTTGCAAGAACTACTATTCTTACTGGTACAAAAGCCAACTGTCTCTATTTCAAGACCAACTGAACTAACGACCCATCTTGGTACTGCACTTAAATTCTTTAGACACTATTTAGAAAGTGGTGGGTCGTGAAGGATTCGAACCTTCGACCAATTGGTTAAAAGCCAACTGCTCTACCAACTGAGCTAACGACCCATCTTGGTGTAACATTTAAATTGTTTAGACACTATTTAAAAAGTGGTGGGTCGTGAAGGATTCGAACCTTCGACCAATTGGTTAAAAGCCAACTGCTCTACCAACTGAGCTAACGACCCATCTTGGTGTTGCACTTAAATTCTTTAGACACTATTTAGAAAGTGGTGGGTCGTGAAGGATTCGAACCTTCGACCAATTGGTTAAAAGCCAACTGCTCTACCAACTGAGCTAACGACCCATCTTGGTGTAACATTTAAATTGTTTAGACACTATTTAAAAAGTGGTGGGTCGTGAAGGATTCGAACCTTCGACCAATTGGTTAAAAGCCAACTGCTCTACCAACTGAGCTAACGACCCATCTTGGTGTTGCAAGAACTACTATTCTTACTGGTACAAAAGCCAACTGCCTCTATTTCAAGACTAACTGAGCTAACGACCTATCTTGGTATTGCATGAATTCATATTCTTGCTGGAACAAAAGCCAACCGTCTCTATTTCAAGACCAACTGAACTAACTATCCATTCAGTTTTGTAAAATATACACATCGGTTAATGCTTTTAATCCCCTCAGAAAGCTATGCCGTTCTGAGGGCGCCTATAATACCTTTTTCAATTTCTCATGCAAGCGCAAATTTATAATTTCTTGTTGTTTGCATGAAAAACAGACTAAGAGGCTGTTTTTTGTCTTAATTAGCCTTTCAGTGCCGATAATTGCTGTTGTGCAAGGCGAGCGGATGCACTATCTGCATATTCTTTTAACACTTTATTATAGAGGGCTCTTGCACCTGCTGAATCATTTTCTTTTTCTGCGATCATTCCCAGTTTGACTAAACTGTCACTACGCTTATTAGAGTCTGCAAATTTAGTAACCACTGTACTAAACGCTTGTTTCGCGTCACTGTATTCGTTTTTATTATATAAAAGTTGACCTAACCAATAGTTAGCGTTTGCTGCATAATTAGAATCTGGATATGTAGCAATAAAATTACGAAATGCTGGTATTGCTTCATCATATTTGCGCTCTTTTAACACCAAATTGACAGCAGCCTCATAGCTTCCAGTTTCACCCAAAGTTGAGCTAGCTGCAGCCACCGTAGTAGCATCAGCTGGAATGGTAGCTGTTGGGGTTGATGACTTAGCAGTAAGATTAGCAATTTCCTCATACAGTTGACGTTGACGCTGTATCATTTGATTCATTTGATAATTTTGCTGCTCAGTAATGCCTCGTAAATCCAACACTTCATTTTGCAGTGCATCCATACGGCGTTGCATGTCAAAGTCACCTTGTTGCTTTGCCTTAATGATGCGCTCTAACTTAGCGATTCGATCATCATTTGAACCATTCGATGCATCCGAAACAGGTGCTGGGGCAGCAAACGCAGTCGCGGTAGTGAATAACATTGCCGCAACTAATATGACTTTTTTCATTTTTTTACTCCTAAAAAAGGCCAACCGTTACCGGTTGGCCTTACATCTTTAACTATTAGTAAACTAACACACCACGACGGTTTTTACCAAAACCGGTATCTGTACGAGAGTAATCTAATGGTTTTTCTTCACCATAGCTGACAATACTCATTTGGCTAGGCTGTACACCCATACCTTGTAAATACTTAGCAATCGCTTTAGCTCGACGTTCACCTAACGCGATATTGTATTCAGGCGTACCACGTTCATCAGCATGACCTTCAATCAGAACACGGACATTTGGGTGTTCAACTAAATAATTACCATGTGCTTGAATGATTTCAGCATTTTCGCTTTGAACTTCACTACGGTCAAAATCGAAATAAATGATATTTTGACGACGCAATTCTTGTTCTTTTAAACGTTGTTGCTCTACAGCACTTAAAACAGGTGCTACACCGCCAGTTTCAACGCCACCGGCACCGTATTCACTACTAGTACCACTCATCGAACCGCTAGCATCAGTTTCAGAGTCTGAAGTTGAGCTACAGGCACTCAGTGCCATAAGCGGAACTGCAACCAACATAGCCTTAAACAACTTATTCAGATCCATTTTAAATCCTTATCAATATCTATTTAGAGAAACGGAGACCATGCTGGTGACTTCACCTCGCCCTGGCCGACTGGCAATCTTGCTTTAAATCTGCCATCCATAGAAACAGCAGCTAACACTTGTTTACCTTGATGGGTTGTACCATAGATAACCATAGTGCCATTAGGAGCAACACTTGGCGATTCATCAAGTTGGGTTGATGAAAGCACCTGCATAAAGCGTGTTGCAAGATCCATTCGGGCAATATGGAATTTACCATTCGTACGGTTTACAAAAATCATACTACGACCATCTGGGGTAATTGAACCACCGAGGTTCCATTCTCCTTCAAAAGTCATACGCGAAACTTTATTTGTATCTAAATTTACGCGATATAACTGTGGCTTCCCACCTCGTTCTGACGTAAACAAAATCGATTTACCATCTGGGAACCAAGAAGGCTCAGTATCAATTGCGTAATGTTCAGTAATGCGTCGAGCAGCTTTGGTCGCTATATCAATGATATAAATATCTGGCTGACCGTCCTTTGACAAGGTCACTGCTAATTTTTTGCCATCTGGAGAGAATGCAGGCGCGCCATTAATCCCATCAAAACTACTCACCAAAGTACGAGTTTGACTATAAATATCCTGAACAAAAATTTCCGCTTTTCTGTTTTCAAAACTAACATAAGCTAAACGACGTCCATCTGGGGACCACGTTGGTGACATTAACGGTTCTGGTGAACGTAATAACATTTGTTCATTGTAACCATCATAATCTGCAATCATTAGATGATAAGGTGCTTTTTGACCAGGCTTAACGACAACGTAGGCAATACGAGTTAAAAATGCACCACGAATACCAGTAAGCTTTTCATAAACAATATCACTAATACGGTGGCCATATTGTCTAAATTGATTTGCACTGATCACTGTTTCACGGCTTTCAAGTAATAACTCGTTATTATTCTGTGGTCCGTTACCGGCTTGGAGTTGTGCTTTAACTAAATCAATCAACTCAAAGCTGACTAAATATTGATCGGTGCCATAGGGCTTAATCGAACCAACAACAACCGCTTCAGCCTCTACATTAACCCAACTCTGAGCAATAAAACCATTCACAGATGAAATAGTTGATTGTGGTAATGCACGCACATCAATTGTTTTAAATGTACCACTGCGAGCCAAATCAGATGCGACAACATCAGAAATAGATGCCGGTGCTGGACCTTCTCCCAACCATACAAAAGGGACTACAGCGATAGGTCTTGCTACATCGACCCCTTCAGTAATCACAATATCTAGCGCTGCGCGAGCGGGTGTAGTTAACACTAGTAAAGTCAGTGCTAGCCATTTAGCCAAGTTTTTCATGCGACTCCTTTAACTCAATTCCATCATAGAATACGATTTATATTAATTAAATTCCGGTGAAACGGTTAAATTAATTTCTTTTAATTGTTGATATACAGCAGGTTCTTGCGATACAGGTAAACGTCCCGCTTTATTTATTGACGCTTTTGCTGCACGACAAACAACCTGATCACCATCCAATGTTTGACTGGTTGTAACAAATCCGTCTGGCGCTAAGCGAATAAACACCCGGCAACTTTTACCTCTCATGGATTCATCTACCACCAAGTTACGTTGAATTGTGGCAATAATCATTGCTTTATATTTCTCTACCTCAGATAAAACTTGTTTATTGCGCGTTTTAGATAGCGAGTCTTGTTCTGCAGCCATTGCTTCAGCCATCTCACGCTCTTGACGTGCCTTGGCATCAGCTTCGGCTTTACGTTTACGCTCAGCATCTTCTTTACGTTTACGTTCATCATCAGCACGCTGACGCTCTTCTTGCGCTTTTTTAGCCGCGGCTTCTTCCTGCTTACGTTTTTCAGATGCTTGTTTAGCGGCATCTTCTGCTACTTTTTGTTCCTGTTCTTTCTGCTTACGCACCACTTCAGCTTTATCTGCTCGGTCTTTTTCTAACAGTTGTTTTGCTTGAGCGGCTTTAGCAGCATCATTAGCCTTTTGAGTTTCCTGCTCTTTTTGTTTGCGCTGGATCTCTAAGGTTTTAATTTTTTCTTGTTCGCGCTCACGATTTCGACGTGCTTCTAATGCTTTACGTTCTAACTCAGCTTGACGGGCTTTTTCTTGCTTAGCCACATCTTGTTTTTGTTTCTTTAATTGCTCAACTCTTTCATTGACTTTCTGTTGATCAATCACAATAGCTTGTACAGCCGGCGCACTTGCCGCTGCCGTTTGCATTTGTTTGGGCTTATCCTCAAAACTGATGCCTAAAGCAAGAATGACAATAAACCCAATATGGATACCAGCAGAAATAGCAACGGGTAAGGTTAAATCTGATTTTCCAGCCACCTATTTCTCCTTTGGTGAATCGGTCATTAGCCCTACAGCCGGTACTCCAGCACCTTGTAAGCTAATCATTAGTTGAATAACACTTTCATAAGGAATAGTGCGGTCGGCTTTTACAACCACAGGCCTTAATGGCTCAAGTTGAATTAATGCTCCAACTTCAGTCGATACCTGCTCTAAGTCCATAGCATCTGAATTAGAACTACTGCCGATATTCAAAAAATATTGTCCTGCTGCATCAATGGATGCCACAATCGGAGGCTTACTATCAGGAGGTAACGATTCCGCATTACCTTGAGGTAATTCCACTTTTACCCCTTGCGATACAATAGGCGCTGTCACCATAAAAATAATCAACAACACCAACATAACATCGATATAAGGTACCACGTTGATTTCAGCAACTGGACGACGACGTTTACGCTGATACATTAAACAGCTTCCTTCTCGCTATATGCTTGACGTTGCAATATGTTTGAGAATTCTTCCATAAAGTTAGCATAAGTCATTTCAATTTTATCAACTTGCGTTGTAAAACGGTTATAACCAATCACGGCTGGAATAGCAGCAAACAAGCCCATTGCCGTTGCAATCAATGCTTCGGCAATACCTGGTGCAACCATAGCCAATGTGGCATTTTCTACAGCACCAAGTGCAATAAAGGAATTCATAATCCCCCATACAGTACCAAATAAACCAATATAAGGACTAGTGGACCCAATGGTTGCTAATAGTGGCAAATGATTATCAAGTTTTTCCATTTCACGCGACAAACTTACTCGCATCGCTCGAGTGGTGCCATCCATAACGGCTTCGGGGGCTTTACTGTTTACTTTACTCAACCGAGTATATTCTTTAAAACCAGCGACAAACATTGATTCCAAGCCCGAGATAGCACTGCCACGAGCAATCAATTCTTTGTAAAGACGGTTTAAATCAACACCAGACCAAAACGTATCTTCAAAACGTAATGACTTCACTCTTGCGGAGTTTAATAATTTGTTGCGTTGAATAATCACTGCCCATGAGGCAATCGATAACCCCAATAAGGTCAGCATAACTAACTTTACTAATACACTGGCTTCTAAAAACAAGTCAATAAATGAAATTTCAGCGTGCACTGTCAAACTCCTGAACAATATTTAGGGGGATAGCGCGGGGACGCATACGTGATAAAGATATACACGCGACAACCACTGTCGCTTCACAATAGCAATCACCTTGATGATCAACTAGGCGCTGGTGAAACACCAACGACACTTTTTTTAATTCTATAACCTTGGATTCAATTAATAAGTCTTGTTCAAATTTTGCCGCTTTACGAAAATCTATATCAACGTGTTTAACGACAAAAGCAATATCTTCTGCCAACAGTTCAGCTTGGCGAATACCCATGGATTTTAACCATTGGGTTCTGGCCCGTTCAAAAAAATTTAAGTAATTCGAATGGTACACAACACCACCGGCATCGGTATCTTCGTAATAGACTGAAATAGGCCAAACAAACATAATTTGAACATCAATTTTTTGGTTGTAAAAGTTGGCTTACTATACCTAGTACCATCACGCTTGTGAATAATGCACCAAGTGAAAAATAGACTTTATTTTGCTCAAAATGCGCTAAAACACTCGAAAAACCTCAATAACGGTAATAGATGAAGCTTTATTAATGTATTTCCCCAAAAGATTAACAATCTGTTGAACAAGATACACTACACCACGTTAACTAATTTTGGTTGATAGCACCTTATTATTGAATCGACTTAACTTTAATAGGACACTATAAATGAAGGCATTTGAAGGAGCATAACCGGCAGATAATAAATCAACTTAATATTAACTTTATTAGTAACTGCCCTCAATTATTGGCATTTCTCTCTGCTAGGTACACTGATATGTTTTCCAAAAGAGTTTTCAACTGAAATGTCTAACGCGGTATTAAACAAGTTAAGATACCTGCAATGTTTTAAGGCAACCAAACAGTATCAAGATATCAGTAAGCTACAAATGTTTTCTTTCAAACAGAGGCCAGACATTTCTAGTCCACAATAATTGCTCGCCAAAGACAATTACCTATCCATTCTTAATGAGAGATAATTTAACCAATGACGGCAACTCATAGGTTATCCCGAGGCAGATATACTTAACTCATATGCAGCCAAGCATTAACGCAAAACCTATCAAACCTAAACTCAAGGTGATAAACAGTAATCCAATAATTGATGATAAACTGGAACTCAAATAAAATAACGAATAAATAGATTTACTTAATCATCCTGAACATGATGTGCTATTTGTTAAATAATATTGTTACATCATTAACTAATCCGAATAGTTATGCAACGATTATAGATAACAACCTACAATCCACTACAATAGGCGATTACAGTAAAAGGAGAATATTAAAACAGCCACATCACCATTAGTTTTTATAATGCTAAAGCGTATTTTTTCTAGTTTGTCACATTAGTGTATTCATTCTATTATTACCTTGTTTTCAAGACACGTCTGATTCAGATGTTGAAAACAAAGAACTCTACACTGATGTAACCAAATACCTCAGTTCAACCTAGTTCTTATGCTTGACTTCCTTCCTTAAATTTGTTGATTGCAAATTATTTAGCCCACTTGGATTAAGTGGGTTTTTTTTATCTTTTTTTGCAAAAAATATCAGTCATATTACCTATTTGAACAATTACCAAAACGTTTTGAGTTTTTTCAATTCAAGCTTCATCAATGTAGAAGGTCCTAAATATATTTAGATTACTCAACATAGTAGTAGAAAGGTGCAAATAACAGACATTGATTGAGCTTCAAAAACAGATTATGCCAAGCAAGAATCATTAGACATAGATTCTAATGAACAAAGTCATTACTTGAGTTATGCTAGTTACTGATTAATTAAAGGATAATGACATCTAGTGAATGTGCCATCATCTCAATATTGGAGTATAAATTCGGGCATCTCGAGGTGGGATTCTTATGTTGGTGTTCAAAAATCAGTTTTTATATTAACGTTTACCTCAACAACAATTGTGACCGAAAACGACTAACCTTATTGTATAAAAGAGATTTAATATTGCATTTTACTAACAGAAACTAAAAAGCAGAAATAGCGTTATATAGGCTTAGTTATTTTAATCACAACTCTTCTATTTATTTTACGTTCTTCGGCAAGTTCGTTACCAGTAACATGACGTTTTTCGCCATGACCAGCGGAATGGATACGATCTTTGGGGATACCGCTAGCAATTAAAATGTCTTTAACAGAATTAGCGCGTTTATCCGATACTCTTTGGTTAACTGAGCGTCCACCATAACTGTCTGTATATGCATCAATAAGTACAAGTTCAACCTCTGGATCAAAAGACAAATAACGTTGAACTTTTTGTAATTGTTGTCTAGATGAGCGAGTAAGGTCAACCCCACCTTCTTGATAATTCAATACAGTAAACGCAATATCATCAAAACTGTAAGGCAATAAATTAGCTAAACAAGCACGAAATTGACGGTATTTAACGCCAAAATTAGCCGAAGATAACCCGACTGCAATCTTAGAATTGTGGTTATACCAATCCGCATAATAAAACGTCGGTTCCATTCCTTGACTCAACTCACTCAACATCGTCCAAGCTGCTTTTTTGGGCACTTCACCGTTAAATTGCTTATTGTAAGTCAGCTGAGTGATCTCTTTAGAGTTGTGACCAGGGCGCCAACTAGGAGCTCGGCTAATTAATGTCGCTTTAGTTACAGAATCAGGTTTAAGCCACATATCTAAAGTGAAATTTAAATTCAAATCTTTACCCGCTCGACTCGTAAATATCGCCCGACCATAATCCGGAATATCATGTTCAAGACGACACTCAATTGGATTATTCTCGCCAATACGCCAAGCTGAGTTTTCAAGTGACGCAACGTAATACCTCAAGTCAGCATGAGCTGTTGAGCAAAGACACAAACTTGCGAGGACCATCAGTTTTCGCCACATAAAACTACCCTTTATACCTGATTACCTTTTTACTATCGGCTACAAAGTCAGTTACTTTAGTAAACAATCATGCTTAATCGAGGATAAAAATCACAATCAGACATGACACTGCGCTTGAGTTTGCGCATAATACTCGGCTTATATCATTTGCACCGATAAATGATAGCTATTGAGGATAAAGACTGTAATGACTGATATTTGCGACGCTAACAAGTTTAAACACCGCTTCCGTGGTTATTTCCCTGTTGTTATCGATGTCGAAACTGCGGGTTTTAATGCCAATACAGACGCGCTGCTTGAAATTGCCGTCAGCTTATTAAAAATGAATAGTGATGGGGTCATTGAACTTGATAAAACCCTCCATTTTAATATTGAGCCTTTTGAGGGTGCGAACTTAGAACCTGAATCTTTAGCATTTAATGGTATCGACCCTACCAACCCACTTCGTGGTGCGGTAGATGAAAAAGTTGCTTTTTTAGAAATTTTTAAAGAAGTAAAAAAAGCCCAAAAAGCTGCAGATTGTCATCGCAGCATCATTGTCGCGCACAATGCAGCTTTTGATTTAGGTTTTGTTAATAAGGCTATTGAACGAAATAGTTTAAAACGTTCTCCTTTTCATCCTTTTGCTAGCTTTGATACCGCGACACTTGCAGGCCTTGCTATTGGACACACAGTATTAGCTAAAGCCTGTAAAATGGCAGGGATCGATTTCGACAATAAAGAAGCCCATTCAGCATTATATGATACCGAACGCACTGCAGAATTATTTTGCTACATTGTAAACCGTTGGAAAGCCTTAGGTGGATGGCCATTGGCGGCTGTAGAAGATGATAGCGACTCAGCAAGCGAATAATGGATACTAATCTTTTTATTATCTCATGCCATTCATCTACAGCGAGTTCTCGATAAAAAACATTAATTTCACCCAATAAAAAAGCTGCCGAAGCAGCTTTTTTTAATTCTAATCAGCAAAATTATAGTTTAGCTGAGTTGTCTTTTAGATATGCAGCAACACCTTCAGTGCTAGCAGTCATGCCTTTTTCGCCTTTTGACCAGCCCGCTGGGCAAACTTCACCGTGCTCTTCATGGAACTGAAGTGCATCAATCATACGGATCATTTCGTCAACGTTACGGCCTAATGGTAAATCGTTAACCACTTGGTGACGAACTTGGCCTTCTTTGTCCACTAAGAAAGAACCACGAAAAGCAACACCCGCTTCTGGATGCTCAACGTCATATGCTTTACAAATCTCATGTTTAACGTCAGCAACTAGAGTGTACTTAACTTGACCAATACCACCCTTGTCTACTGGAGT
This sequence comes from Shewanella sp. MEBiC00475, assembly GCF_005234075.1. Lineage (NCBI taxonomy): Bacteria > Pseudomonadati > Pseudomonadota > Gammaproteobacteria > Alteromonadales > Shewanellaceae > Shewanella > Shewanella sp. MEBiC00475. The sequence goes on along the minus strand of NZ_CP039928.1, from coordinate 4,033,299 downwards.
GTTACGCCATGCATTATGAGTGAACTGTGAATCAATAGAAACACCAATCACTTCAACACCACGCTTAGTGAACTCTTCCATGCGGTGATCAAAAGCAATTAGCTCTGATGGGCATACAAAAGTAAAATCAAGTGGGTAGAAGAAAATAACTGCAGGCTTACCTTTAATTGCGGTAGCAAGGTTAAATGTGTCAACAATTTCGCCAGAACCAAGAACGGCTGCGGCTGTAAAATCTGGGGCTGGACGGCCTACTAATACGCTCATTATCTATCTCCATTTAATGGCTTAAACACTCAACAACGGAATTATTTCATGGCTAGTTTGATGAGTAACTGTGATCAACTTAGCAATTCATTATACCGTTGGGACTTATATCAGTCGTATACCATACATCTAAATTAGCTGACTTATAAGTTATTTCAGATGAAAATTGGTTTACCTGCTGAAAAATAAAACATACAGACTCACTAATATAAAATTACTCTATGACAAATTAATTATCGCAAATTGACATCCTCCCCCACCTCAAAATCCCCAAAAGGATTTTGCCGCTACGCGCAATGGAAGGGGATTCCTACGGCGCTAAGCAGTTTTCAGCTTAGTCACTTCGATGGGTTCCTGCTTCACAGAGCGGCCTAAAGCTGCCGTTTCTCCACAGGCTAACAAGCGCTGCCCGCGCTCTAATATATTGATAGCGCCGACAACATCGGCGTTATTTTCGTAGTTACAATCTACACACAAAAATTGCGCTTGGGTTTTGCGATTATCCTTTGATACATGGCCACAGCAAGGGCAAGTTTGGCTGGTGTATTGCGCAGGCACCGCGAGCAAAACGCCGCCATTCCAAGCGGTTTTGTATTCCAGTTGTCGCCTAAACTCACCCCAGCCTTGGTCGAGAATGGCGCGGTTTAAGCCCGATTTTTGCGCTACTTTCTTGCCATGCTTTTCCGCCGTACCTTTTGATGATTTCGACATATTCTTAATCTGCAAGTCTTCTACACATACCAGCGCGTGGTTTTTGCTGAGGGTATGTGTGTGCTTATGCAGAAAATCCTTACGAACATTGCCGATATCGACGTGTATTTGTGTGACCTTGGCCTTGGCCTTTTTCCAATTGGCACTGAACTTCACTTTCTTGCTCATGCGCCGCTGATATTTAGCCAGCCGCTGCATCTGCGTTTTGAAGCTGTTTTTCGGCTCAATATAGCTACCGTCATTCATTGCCGCAAAACGCGCAATGCCCACATCAATACCTATGGCGCTTGTAGCCACTGGCACAATCTCAACATCGCGCCGTGTTTGAATCGACACAAACCACTTGCCACCTGATTGACTTACCGTGGCGTTACGCACTTCGCCCAATACATCTCTGCTTTTACGGTATTTTAGCCACCCCAGCTTGGGCAGGAAAATACGGTTATTGGCTTGGTCTAATTTGATTTGCTTGGGTTCTGGATAGCGAAAACTATCGCCACTGCCTTTCTTTTTGAAACGCGGAAAATCCGTGCGCTTTTCAAAAAATCCCTTGAAGGCTTTTTCTAAATCCTTGAGCGCATGTTGCAGCGCTTGCGAGGGGGAATTCTTAATCCAGTCGAAGCCCGCTTCGCGCTTCCACTTCGGCAGATCCGCCGCCATTGGCACATAGCCTATGAACTTATTTCCCGTTTCGTGGTTATCTTTCTGCAACGCCAACGCCTTGTTATAGACGAACCGACACGTACCTGCAAAGCGACGCATATTGCGCACTTGCTCGCCGTTGGGCTGTAGCTCGAATTTGAAGGCTTGTAGTCGTTCCATAGCCAAAGTATAGTTTGGCCTATGCAAACAAACAACGATATTCGACACGGTAGACATTGTGTATTCAATATGCACGTTCACTTGGTCTTTGTGACTAAGTATCGGCACGAAGTATTCACCAAGGAAATACTCGATGAGCTTAAACCCCTCTTTGCAGCTGTATGCGCGGATTTTGGGGCTGAATTGATTGAATTCGATGGCGAAGACGACCACGTTCACTTACTCGTTAATTACCCACCGAAAATAGCGGTATCGGCACTCGTGAATAGTCTAAAGGGCGTTTCCAGCCGCATGATTCGCAAGAAAAATATCCGTCCATCACGAAAAAATTGTGGGGCGGCGCACTGTGGTCTCCCAGCTATTTTGCGGGCAGTTGCGGTGGCGCACCTATCGACGTGATTCGCCGATACATTGAGCAGCAACAAACGCCGCACTAAAGTCAAAACCGTGCCAGCTACGCTGCCAGTGCCTTACATCCCCGACCTGAAGGACGGGGTTTTACGGCGCGTCTGATAAAATGTGGCTTTTTAACGTAAGATGAGAACCCAATGTAACAATCAAATCTGATTTCAGTTATCCATGACTCAAGCGTAAAGTACTCTCAATATTGTTTACATCACATTTTTCGAGTAATTCTGACGAAGAAACCCGCCAAAACAAGCATCAACAACGAAAAAATGCATCTAGGCTGGACAAATAGAGGTGAGACAGTCAAGAATACCCGCCTCACTTACTTTTATGAATTATAATTATGAATGCGGTTGTTATCGCGGTTTGCTTAATGTTGTTTTTAAGCTTTATTCGAATTAACGTTGTAGTGGCATTAACAATTAGTGCTGTGGCGGCAGGTTTAGTCGGTGGATTAGATATTCATCAAACAATCGCAGCCTTTAACGACGGCCTCGGTGGCGGTGCTCAAATCGCATTAAGTTATGCATTACTTGGCGCATTTGCTGCTGCGTTGTCGCATTCAGGCTTAACAACATTAATTTCTCACTTTATTATAAAAAAGCTCGGCAAAGAACCCAATAGCAGTAATACTATCGTTGTGCGTTGGTTATTATTAGCCACAATATTATTAATGGCAGTTTCATCGCAGAATATTTTGCCTATTCATATCGCCTTTATCCCTATTCTTATTCCACCGTTATTGCATGTCATTTCCAAACTGCATATAGACCGCCGCCTTATAGCTTGCATTATCACATTTGGTTTGGTGACCACGTATATGATATTGCCTATCGGTTTTGGTGGGATTTTCCTTAATGACATTTTGTTAGCAAATTTAAACACCAATGGGTTAAATGCGATAGCTGAACAAATTCCCAAAGCAATGTTATTACCCGCTATAGGCATGGTTGTAGGTTTACTTACCGCTATATTTATTAGTTATCGTAAACCTAGAGAATATTTGATCGAACAACCTGTGCTCAATGATGATGTATCAATCACGATCAGCCGTAAAAGCTTGTTGGTTTCACTTTCGGCAATTGTGGTCACTTTAGTGGTTCAGTTACAAACTGACTCAATGATATTTGGCGCCTTAAGTGGGTTTGTTATTTTCCGTTTTTCAGGGATCATTAAACATGACGTAAGTAAAGATCTGTTTAATCAAGGCGTGCTTATGATGGCCAATATTGGTTTTATTATGATTGCAGCCGCAGGTTTTGCTGCTGTAGTAAAATCAACAGGGGAAGTGGGAACACTGGTGACCTCTTTAGGCGACATCATAGGTGACAACAAAGCGTTAGCCGCGTTATTGATGCTAATTGTTGGGTTATTAATTACCATGGGAATTGGATCTTCGTTCTCAACGATTCCAATTATCGCTACCATTTATGTGCCGTTAGCACTTAGCTTTGGTTTTTCTCCCGCAGCTACAATTGCGTTGGTGGGAACTGCTGCGGCGCTTGGTGATGCTGGTTCACCTGCATCAGATTCAACATTAGGCCCCACTGCCGGTCTTAATGCGGATGGTCAACATGACCATATTCGCGACAGTGTGATCCCAACCTTTATTCATTACAACATTCCTTTACTGATATTCGGTTGGATTGCGGCTATGGTGTTGTAATCATGATACAGATATAAAAATGGGAGCCAATTGGCTCCCATTTTTATATTCAAATAATTACGTTATAGCATTATTTAGTACCAAATATTTTGTCACCTGCATCACCTAAACCAGGCAAGATATAACCTTGCTCGTTTAAGCAATCATCAATTGCTGCTGTGTATAATTCAATATCAGGATGTGCAAGCTCAAGAGCTTTAATACCTTCCGGTGCAGCAACTAACACTAGCGCTTTAATTGAACTACAACCACGCTTCTTCAACAAATCAATAGTCGCAATCATTGAACCACCAGTAGCTAACATTGGATCAACAACTAAAGCGATACGCTCTTCAACATTACTGACTATTTTTTCGAAATAAGGTATAGGCTGAAGCGTTTCTTCATCACGATATATACCGACAACAGAAATACGCGCACTAGGGAGATGCTCAAGAACACCATCCATCATGCCTAAACCCGCACGTAAAATAGGCACTACAGTGACTTTTTTACCTTTAAGTTGTTCGATGGTAACAGGGCCATTCCAGCCTTCAATTGTTACAGTTTCCGTTTCAAAATCAGCTGTCGCTTCATAGGTTAATAAACTGCCAACTTCAGTGGCAAGTTCGCGAAATCGTTTGGTGCTGATATCCGCTTCACGCATTAAACCGACTTTATGACGAACCAGAGGATGTTTTACTTCAACGACTTTCATTTATTTCTCCTAGATTTCTGACTATTTCAGGCAAATTTGACAAATGTTAGTCGATTTATCCTCTGTATAAAACATAAAGTTTCAAAATTGCAGTAAATCGTGACCTAAACCAATAAAAAATAGACGATTCATCGTTTTCTTTATGGGATAAAGTAAAAACATGACTTTCGACGAGCAACACAAACTGGTAGAATATCGGCGCATAAAATTCCATAAAACGATGTACCCTAGAGGATCCTCCGTGACCACTACTACCCCCCTAAGTTACAAAGATGCTGGCGTTGATATTGATGCTGGTAATGCGTTGGTAAACAACATTAAATCTGCGGTAAAACGCACTCGCCGTCCAGAAGTTATGGGCAATTTAGGTGGTTTTGGCGCACTATGCGAATTACCGACTAAATATAAACACCCAGTACTCGTTTCTGGCACTGATGGTGTTGGTACCAAATTAAGATTAGCCATTGATTATAAAAAGCATGACACTGTAGGTGTTGATTTAGTTGCTATGTGTGTCAATGACCTAATTGTTTCAGGTGCTGAGCCACTTTTCTTCCTCGATTACTATGCTACAGGTAAGCTTGATGTTGAAACTGCAACTTCAGTTGTCAGTGGCATAGCAGAAGGTTGCTTCCAGTCAGGTTGTGCATTAATTGGTGGTGAAACGGCTGAAATGCCAGGCATGTACGAAGGCGAAGATTACGATCTTGCCGGATTTTGTGTCGGTGTGGTTGAAAAAGCAGACATTATTGATGGCACAAAAGTCAAAGCGGGTGACTCATTAATCGCTCTTGGCTCAAGTGGTCCTCATTCAAATGGTTACTCGTTAATTCGTAAGGTATTAGAAGTCAGCAAAGCTGATCCACAACAAGACCTTGCCGGAAAGCCCTTAATTGACCATCTACTCGAACCGACAAAAATTTATGTTAAGTCATTATTGAAACTGATTGAACAATCAGACATTCACGCAATGGCACATATTACCGGCGGTGGATTCTGGGAAAATATCCCACGCGTCCTTCCTGATGATTGCAAAGCAGTCATTAAAGGTAACTCTTGGCAGTGGCCTGTTGTATTCGACTGGTTAATGACAAACGGTAACATTGCACAACATGAAATGTTTCTAACATTTAACTGTGGTGTCGGTATGGTCATTGCGCTACCTACAGATAAAGTTGATGCCGCATTAGCGTTATTAACTGCTGAAGGCGAAAATGCTTGGTTAATAGGTGAAATTGCAACTCGTCAAGACGACGAAGAGCAAGTGGAGATCATTTAAATGAGCCAAAGCTGTCGTGTTGTGGTACTGATTTCCGGTAGTGGCAGCAATCTTCAAGCTATCATCGATGGCTGTGACGATAACCTAAATGCTGACGTTGTTGGTGTTATCAGCCACAAACCGGATGCTTATGGATTAATTCGTGCTCATCAAAGCGAAGTTGATACCAGTTGTGTTATTCCTTATGCCAATGAAGCTCGCAGCGATTACGATGCGCGCTTATTCAAGGCAATAGAAAAATACCAGCCAGATCTGGTTATTCTTGCTGGATTTATGCGTATTTTAACTGATGAATTGGTCAGCCATTTTCTCGGTAAAATGATTAATATCCATCCATCATTATTGCCTAAGTATACCGGATTACACACACATCAACGTGCTATAGACTCAGGGGACAAGGAACATGGCGCTAGCGTTCATTTTGTTATTCCAGAGCTCGATGCTGGTCCAGTGATCTTACAAGCTAAAGTCCCTATTTATCCTGAAGATAATGCGGAAGTCTTAGCCGAACGTGTTCACGAACAAGAACATGCCATTTACCCTCTGGTAGTGAAATGGTTCAGCTTAGGACGTTTAGCTATGACAGATGGTAAAGCCTATTTGGATGGAGAGTTAATTGGTCTGACAGGTTACGCACCAGACTAAAATCAAATAATTCATACTAAGCCTTTATTATTCATAAAAAAACCTCACTAATTAACGAGGTTTTTTTATGGATTAACTTTCGAAAATAATAACTACCGAACAGGTAACACCATGTCAGCAAACATTTCATCGATCAATTGTTGATCGCGAAGTCCAACCGCTTTCTCAACTACATCTCGGGTTAAATGCGGTGCAAAATTTCTCATAAAGTCATACATGTAGCTGCGTAAAAAACTACCACGGCGGAAACCTATCTTAGTTGTACTGTGAGCAAACAGGTGACTCGCATCAATCGCGACTAAATCATTATCTACCGCTGGATCAATTGCCATAGAAGCAATCACCCCAACTCCTAATCCTAAACGAACATAGGTTTTAAGCACATCGGCACTGGTTGCGCTAAACACGACTCGTGGATCGAGATCTGCACGTTTAAATGATTTCTCAATTTCAGACGCTTTATCGAAACCAAATACATAAGTCACCAATGGATATGTCGCTAGATCTTCTATGCTGATTCTTGCTGATTGGCTAGCAAGCGGATGATCACGAGTTACAACAATTGAACGATTCCAATGATAACAAGGCAGCATAATTAAATCGGTATATAAATGCATTGCTTCAGTAGCAATAGCAAAATCAGCATCGCCTCTAGCAGCCTGCTCACTAATTTGTGATGGCGTACCTTGGTGCATGTGCAAATTCACTTTAGGGTACCGTTTAATAAACTCTTTAATAATTTGTGGCAGAGCATATCTAGCCTGAGTATCAGTAGTGGTAATATTTAACTCGCCCTGATTAGGCTGAGTATGTTCTTCGGACACTTTCTTGATACTATCGACTTTGCCGAGTATATCATTGGCAATATCAATAACTTGCTGTCCAGCAGGCGTCACATGAGTCAAATGTTTACCACTGCGGCCAAATATTTGAATGCCTAGTTCATCTTCTAACATTCTGACTTGCTTGCTAATACCCGGTTGTGAAGTATAAAGATTCTCAGCCGTAGATGACACATTAAGGTTATGTTTAACAACCTCTGCAATATATCTAAGTTGTTGCAGTTTCATGGTTTTATCCTTGATTTAACCGTCACTCATCCGCATGATATGCAAATAAGAAAAAATCTATGTTATTTCACAGAGCAGGAACGATTGTTCAACTATAATAAAATGTTATATATTAAATGAAATGTAATGTAAATAGTAATAACGAGCAAGTAATAATAGCACTGTTATAAATTGAGTTGGCTTTTCATAAACATAGACAGTTAACAGTTTAATGATTTATCAACAAAATGACTTATTATTCAACGACAGTCGCGATAACTTACGCTAAGATATAGATTCTTTTTGATGAAATTTTATTTCTATTATTTCATCCCGTATCAAAACAACTAATAGCTATAGCTATTAGGCTATATTAACCATTTGATATCCAAGATAAAACGGAACCTTTATGTCCTTAATGTTGATATTAATTCTTATTGGGGCGCTATTACTGCTGATAATCGGCTTTAGTATTGTCCAACAACAAAAAGAACGCGCAGAAGCCGAGCGTAGAGTAGAAATGTCTCGCCAACGAGCCATCATAGACGAAACCGATACTGTCTTATCTAATACTGGCATGGCCCCATCTTCTAGCCATATAATGCTAGTACTTTATCGTCGTATTAAAGATGCTTTAGAACAATCAATTGTCCATGCTTCTGGTCAACTTAAATCTGATTATGAACGTCGTTTAACTGATATAAAAACGCAAATATCCGCAGTATCAAACTCACCAGCCCAAGTTCCTGCTATTGAGAATTTTCGCTTACCTGATAATGATAGACAAATTTTAGAATTAGTAAAAACCCTTAAAAAGCTTAAAGCTATTTTACGAGCTGAACATAATAAAGGAAAAGTTGATCCCTCTATTTTTGTACAAGAAGAAATGCGTATTGATAGCCTTCAATTGAGGATCAATGTTGAGTCAATGATTAGTCGAGCTCGTGCCGCGTGTTTTATGAAACAATACGGTTCCAGTAAACAGATGGTCACTAAAGCCTTAAACACATTGCACACCATTAAGGCACAAACGCCTAATGATCCTTTTATAGCCCGCAAAGTAGATGAGGCGAAATTATTACTCGATGAAATAATGGGGGCTCAAAAGAATAGTGAGCCAAGCGCACCAAAACAAAAAAAAGAAGGTGATGATATTGATATGTTATTCCAACCTAAAAAGAAATGGTAGGTTGGTTGTCATCACTCAATAAAATAAGCTTCATTTAGAGGCTTTTTTTATTATAGCCAAAATCAATTTAACACTTAGTTTGCGTTATTTTTTGACCACAAAAAAAACACAAGTAAATACATGAAGTTACCAAAGCAACTCAGACAAATAAACAAAGTTGTCCACAGAATTTGTGGATAACAATTGTAGTCATTTGTTATCACAATTAAGGATAATAAAGAACCTTATGCTCAAACATTACTCCTTTATGATAAATACGAGTAACTTATAAAATGCTAATCACTCATACCTTATAAAATGGCATTATGTAAATGACGTATCTCATGTCTAACCGTATTTTAATAAGGTATGACATACCTTATTTATTACGTCAAGCCATTCTAATCGAAGTGTTCACTTTCTAAACTATTTGAACAAATAATAATTTCTTCAATATGTACTATCAGTATCCAATATTATTTTAGCCATATTCCAAATAGTGAATATATCTAGCACAATACTTTCAACATCAAGATATTCTTTGCAGTAATCTCGTGTTTAACGTGTAAACACATCAAGATTCCAATCTAATATTCATTAAGAAACCGGCTAACTTAACACTTGCTTGGTCCATATAGTGATATATCAAGACTAAAAAAATAACCAAAATATGACTAAATGAACTTGCTAACAAAGCGAATAATTAAGCCCACTAAACAGAGCTTAAGTGAATAATTCGTAACTAACGGAATATGAAATTTTTCATACTAGAACACTTAATATCTATACTCCGACATTGTTTATTCATCAGGCAGACTATTCAACATTGATATCTTTTAGTCTCAAGAAATGAAAAGTACCAAATCAACAACCTACGATTTAGGATCTAAGGTTTTAATACCATGTTCTATACTCGTATTATTTTTTACTATGTCTATCCTTGTCAGCGATGGCATAAATCAGGATACTAGCAACAAAATAATATAAACAGTAAAAGGGCTTTATGCTAAAGATAACTTCTATAAAAATGTTGCCTTTGTTTCTGTTGTTCATCCTCAGTGCATGCAGTCAATCGGATGATATAGGCCAACAGCTACTCTCACCTGAACAAGTTACACTGGGTTTCTTTAATGCGATTTATGTTGAACGTGATGTAGAGAAAGCACAAAGGTTTGTTGCCCCAGACCTCAAAGAAATAATCGACCATTATCATATTGCATCACAGGTACAGAGACATGTATTAGGTTTATCCATGAGTCAGGTCACAATCGCTATCGACGAAATTGATATCGATTTTTTTCGAAAATTTACTGACGATGTCACTGTTGTTGTCAAAATGGAAGGGTTAAAAGGCGGTAAAAAATGGGTAGATAACCGCACGATTCGTCTTCATAAAAAAGGAAACACTTGGATCATTGTAGATTTTTTACCTGAAAAAGGTCGAATTGAAGGTTAGGTGGTAAAAATCGAGTTAAGAAAAATGACTGATTTGTTGGATGTTAGATTGGTTAAAAAGTTAATGTTGATAAAGTGTTAAACTTGAACAATACTCACACAATATAGAAAAATATCATGTATATTTTTAATCACGCTAAACAATACTTAGCAAACAATATCATTAAAAATAACTAATAAAAATAGCAGCCTAAGCTGCTATTTTTATTTCAGTGTCGGAGTATTTAATGTACTGACTCAATGGCCATAACACCAATATGCTCGTTCAATCGTCTTATTCTTCGTTAGAAGGTAAAGACTCTAACACGTCATCTTTTACTTGATAGTAAGCATTTTCGTATTCATGAACTTCCATAATAACTCCAATCTTTTAGGTCGCTTTGTAGGGGAAGGCCTGTCTTATTTTAGTCAACAACATAATGTTATATACACAATACATACAACAAAAAACTGAAGCTGAGGATGACATTTGCCTTACAGAAAGAAGAGTAACAATCACGTACTTCTTGCTATGGAGTATATCAATAGTAAGATCACATTCAAACCATAATTACGAAAAACTTTCAGTTCTGTCGTGCGAATAATGTATCTACACCTTTAAATAGGCATAATTGCTAATAATTATGAAAGTCTTTCAATAACAAAAACATAAAAAATGAAACGCACTATCGATTGTCATTTAGCATAACCTCAAAATCAGACATATACATCTGACAATTAACACTCTGAATTTAAAGTGCTTATTAAATATAAGCATAAAATAAAAACCGATATTAACTAAGTAATATCGGTTTAAGTTATGTCTTTATGCATTAACACAATTGTTTAAAATTATACTTGGCTAATATGATTCAACACTCTTTTTTCTGAAATCGGATAAGCGGTGCCAAGTACTTGAGCAAAGCATGACACCCGATACTCTTCTATCATCCAGCGGGCTTCAATCAATGCTTCAGGGATCGGTTGCGAACGTGGCACTTTGGCTAATTGAGCGGTTAACGCCTCTTGAACTTTAGCAATACTGTGCATATGTAATCTATCGCGCGTGGGATCAATTGGCAGCTTTTCCAGTCTATTCTCAATAGCTTTTAAATAACGGGCTACGTCAGTTAATCGTTGCCAGCCACAGTCTTCGACAAATCCTTTATAAACTAGGCTATCCAGCTGAGTTTGAATATCACTCATCGCAAACGCAATATCAAAGCTAATTTTTCCTTTTAAACGTTTTTTAATTCGTTGATAAATGGTCAAAACTTTCTCTACGTTCAATGCAAGAATTTCCGCAGTAGGATTGAGTTCTTGGCGAACCCACTCTTTTGCTTGCTCGAATTGTTGTTCGTTACGAATATCTAATTGCTTTTGATCTAGCAACTGCTGTACTGCTGCATTAATAATATCTTCAATTAATATCTGTACTTGTCCAAAAGGATTAAAGTACATCGCAAGCTTAGCTTTATTAGGCAATGCTTGCTGCAAGTGCTTCACTGGCGAGGGAATATTAATCAATAACAATCTGCGTAGACCGACTCGATGATGTCGTGTTGCTTCATGTTCATCATCAAATAACTTAATCGCCACATCGGTTTTGTTGTCAATTAATGCCGGATATGCTTTAACTTCGTAGTTACCTTTACGCTGCTGATATTGAGCGGGTAAATCACCGAATGACCACGTAGTGATGGCCTGTTGTTCAATACCTTTGTCTGCGACTTTACGGATTGCTTTGGCGACAACACCTTGCAATTGACCTTTTAACAGTTCTAAATCACGGCCTTGTGCAACTAAACGACCTTGATCATCTTCAATCTTAAAGTTCATCTTAAGATGTTCTGTTAATTGAGTTAAATCAAAATCATCAGCAGAAATACGCACACCACTCATGCGCAGCAATTGTTTACACATGGAATCAAGCATTGATAACTCAAACGGCTTCATTGCTTGATAACATGCCCGGGCATAGTCAGGAGCAGGTACAAAATTGCGCCGTAAGTTTTTTGGCAAAGACTTAATCAATGCGATTAACTTTTCTTCTCGTAATCCTGGTACTAACCAATCAAAATCACTGTCGTCAATTTGATTGATAAGTGCCACCGGAATGTGCACCGATACACCATCATCCGAATTACCAGGTTCAAAGTGATAACTAACTGTTAAAGCCAAATTCCCTTTATGCCATACTTCGGGAAAGTCTAAAGCCGAAATATGATCGGCACTGCGCTGCATTAATAATGCTTGGCTGTAATCGAGTAAATCAGGGGTTTGTTGACGGGCTTTTTTCCACCATGCAAAAAACAATGGTGCGTTATAAATCCCTTCGGGCACCAATGGTTCGTAAAAGTCCACTAGAACTTGTTCATCGACCAAAATATCGCGTCGACGAGATTTATGCTCTAAAGACTCGATATCATTAAGTAACTTTTGGTTGTTAACAAAAAAAGCTTCTTTTGTTTGCAACTGCCCTTCTGCTAAGGCGCTACGGATAAATATTTCACGGGCTTCTACGGCATCGATAGGACCATATTGCACTCGACGGCGGTTGACTATGGTTAAGCCATAAAGCACCTGATTTTCAAGTGCAATAACGCTGCCTGCTTTGGCTTCAAAATGAGGTTCAAGATAATTCTTTTTCACTAAATGCGCGGCTAGTAGCTCTAACCATTCAGGCTCAATTTTAGCGCAGCAACGAGCAAATAACCGTGAAGTTTCAGTTAACTCAGCGGCCATAATCCACTTAGGACCTTTCTTAGCTAATGGCGATCCAGGAAATACAAAAAACTTGCGGTTTCGTGCCCCTAAATATTCGTTGTTTTCACCTTTAAAACCAACATGACTTAGCAAGCCTGACAATAATGCTTTATGCAACTGGTCGTAACTGGCAGCACTGTCATTAATACGCCATTTCAATTCATGTACAGCTTGTTTCACTTGGGTATACAGATCTTGCCATTCGCGTACTCGTAAATAGGCTAAATATTCATCGCGACATTGTTTTCTAAATTGACTGGCTGACAACTCTCGTTTTTGATCTTTAACGTGGTCCCATAATTTAACCCAACTGGCGAAATCAGAGTCTTTATCAGCATAACGACGATGGCACTCGTCGGCCGCTTGTTTCTTTTCTGCGGGACGTTCTCGTGGGTCTTGAATCGACAAACCAGCAGTAATAACTAATGCTTCATGTAGACAACCTAATTGATTCGCTTCAATGACCATTCTAGCCAAACGCGGATCAAGTGGGATTTTAGATAGATCTTTGCCTAATGGAGTTAGGACTAATTCATCACGAGATTTTTTCACAGCTTGCAACTCTTCAAGCAATAAAAAACCGTCTCTAATGTGTTTTTGATCCGGTGGCTGAATAAATGGAAATCCAGCTATATCGCCTAATCCAATCGACAACATGTGTAAAATGACAGAAGCTAGATTGGTACGCAAAATTTCAGGATCTGTAAATTCGGGGCGCTGAATAAAATCCATTTCATCGTATAGTCGAATACAAATACCCGGACCAACACGCCCACAACGTCCTTGACGCTGATTAGCACTGGCTTGTGAGATAGGTTCTATCGGTAAACGCTGTACTTTGGTACGGTAACTATAACGGCTTATGCGTGCGGTACCAGGGTCAATAACATAACGGATCCCAGGCACGGTTAATGACGTTTCGGCAACGTTGGTGGCCAATACAATACGGCGACCAATATGGCTTTTAAAGACCTTAGATTGTTCACCATAAGAAAGACGCGCGTAAAGAGGTAAAATTTCAGTATCGCGATATTGCTGTTTATTAAGTAAATCTGCGGTATCGCGAATTTCGCGCTCGCCATTCATAAATATCAATATATCGCCAGGCCCCGCAGCCATTAACTCATCTACGGCGGCAAAAATACCATCACTGACATCTAAATCTTCATCAGTATCACGCACTAAAGGACGATAACGAGTTTCAACTTCAAAAGTACGCCCAGACACTTCAATAACAGGCGCGTTATTAAAGTGTTTTGAAAAACGATCTACATCAATGGTAGCCGAAGTAATAATCACTTTTAAGTCAGGTCGTTTCTTTAATACCTGTTTAAGGTACCCCAATATAAAATCAATGTTTAAGCTACGTTCATGTGCCTCATCAATAATAATGGCATCATACTGGTTGAGAAATCGATCTGAGGTAAGTTCAGCCAGCAAAATACCGTCAGTCATCAATTTAATGTAACTGTTGTCACTCATGGCATCAGCAAATCGAACTTTAAAGCCAACAACTTCACCTAATGGGCTGTTAAGTTCTTCGGCTATACGATTCGCAACACTTCGAGCGGCAAGACGACGAGGTTGAGTATGGCCAATTAAACCTCGAGTACCTAAACCCAGTTCAAGACAAATTTTAGGTAACTGGGTTGTTTTACCCGAGCCTGTTTCACCCGCCACAATTACCACTTGATTATTGGCAATGGCAGAGGCAATATCATCACGCTTTTGTGACACAGGAAGTTCATCAGGGTAACTGATGGTGGGTCTAGAGTGTAAGCGCTGTTGCGCTTTCGCATAGGCTCGCTGGGCAGCTTCGGTTAACTGCGCTAACGTTTGGGATTTTTTTTCAGACTCAGCTTCTTTATTAACACGATACAAACGACGGCGAATTTTAGCTGCATCGGTTTGATAACAAAGATTGAGATATGCCTTAGATAGCGGGTGAAGGTCCGAATTCAAAACTGGTTCCCTTGCTTACATCGAAAAAAGCGATCCTAGCAAGGAAAACAGTATAATGGTATTGATTTTAACGATTGTTAAGCTGGAGATAAGTAACACTGCTGCATGTAAATATTCATCGCCTTAAGCACATTGGTGCGATTTATGGTACCAATGACTTTCCCCTCTTTTAATACCGGATAAATTTTCGGCTTTGCACCCAACATTTGTTCAGCGAGTTCTAAAATGCTGTCATCCGGCGAGACCGTCAAAACAGGGCTTTTCATGCAATCGTGTACGGTACTTGTCATATCGCAATGGTAGCTACTTTTTAACATTACTGATAAACAATCTTGTTGCGACAAAAAGCCGACAAGCTTGCCAAAAGGATCAATCACTGGCGCGCCATTTTTATTACTTTCAAGTAATTTTTCAACAGCAATTGCCAGCGACATCTCAGCGGTTAAAAGTATTGGACGTCTATCCATATAATCTTTAATTTTAATTGAATCCATATTTCCCCCAAATGCACGCTAATTGACAACGTGCTAAGTAAAACTCGTTATTCAATTCATAATGAATCAACCTATGAGTACTCACTTGATTAAGTCTAGTCAATAATGGTCCAATGGATAGATAATAAAACCGATTGTATTAACCTACTGTATTTGGCAATAGTATTAACAATGCTTAAGTGAACTACTCGCAACTAAAGCAGCGAGCTTCCAATATAACAGCCTAAGCTGCTAACTTTTCTTTTTTGACGCTTCGCAGGGTGCTGCGAGTGGAGCTTTTGGCTCTGCTCGACTTACGGTTCCCTCCACGTCCACTATCTGATTTTAGGCGTAAAACACCTTCATCAGACAACACCGTTCCAGTGTCTAAAATCAGATTAATTGCCCTTTTCTTAATCACCAATGATGCATTGTGATCTGCATTGTCAGTATTGCCACATTTACCGCACACAAAGGGTTCTTGTGATTTACGGTTGTCGGGGTGAGTGTAATCGCACTTGGCGCACTCCTGACTGGTATAAGCTGGGCTTACTTTACATACGACTTTGCCTGCCTGGTTAGCCTTGTATTTTGTATAGGTTTCGATAACGTGCCAGCCTACATTCAGGATGGCTTTATTTAATCCTGCTTTTTGCTTGGCTTTGTTAGAAATAAATTGACCGCTTTCATTCTGTTTGGCTTTGGGCTTTTTGGTCATGTTTGAGATGCGTAGCGCCTCAAACACAATAATCTTAGCGTTGCTATCGACTAACGAGCGACTTGTTTTATGAGCGAAATCGTTGCGGATATTGGCCTTTTTGGCGTGATGTGTAGCAATACGATGCTTGGTCTTGTTTCTGTGATTAGAGCCTTTTGTCTGCTTGGCTAATCGACGCTGTAATCGCTTAATGTAGCGTTCGGCTTTAGTCATGTGATTTTTCTGGTTATCAGAAAAATCGAACGTCATTAAGCCTGCGTGAACAGGAATAGCAACACCTCGGTCAACACCGATAGTGTGTTCTTCCAAATACTCTTTTGTTGAGCATTGCAGGAACGCCAAATGCTCTGCATTGCTCGATAGCTCAACCTCGCTCTTTCCATTCTCATAACAGAAAGACACCGTATATTGGCCGCGTTCTTTACGCACATAAAGTGAATTTGGGATTTTGAATTTACTGTGCGCTTTAAACGATAAATAGCCAATATTATTGGTCTTCGTGCCAATAAACAGCCTAATATTGCCATCTTCACAACGGTCAAATCGAAAGACTTCACAAGTAAGATAAATACTGCCTCGGTCTGTTTTGGGTTTGCGCTTAGGGCGACCGCACGCGCCTTTCATGAACTTCTGATAAGTCTGATACCAGTTGACGGCACTATTGCGGATAATCTGACTAGGACAGGCTGATAACCAAGGCGTTAGCTCTTTCGATTTAAACTGCGATGCTTTCTGATCAATAGGAGCATACGTGCCAATCGAATGATACTTTCTTGCAAAAGTGCGGAAATACCTTTCTTCATCAACCTTGGCATTCCAAATTAATCGAGCACAACCCATCCACTGACTTAATATCAGCTTTTGATTAGATGTTGGGTTAGCACGTAATTTGATGCCAGTTAGCATACTTGCCTTATACTGTAATTATATAAGGGCTATCCACTTAGCACAACCAACCACTATATGTTGTGGTTATCGATTTTTAATTGATTGGTACGTTATCGGCTTAGAACGCACTGCTTGTTCAAGCAACCTGTAGAATAATAATCCCCGAGAATCTGACTTTCTTCTATTGAAGCGAAATGTAAACTCATCTAAATAATAATCAAGTTGCTTAGCCTTTACCGCGCCTTGATATGTACCTAAAAGCCATCTTTTACATAATGATGAGACTCGATGTACCCCAGCCATTGTTTCATGTGCAGGTACAGATGAACCTAAATGCACTATTCGGTTATGCTTATATCCTTTCTTGTCTATTTGTTTGTATGCTTGAGAGCCATCACTACAAATTGTACTACCAGGTTCAATTACATCTTGAATGAATTGATGGATATGTTCTTTGGTTGCACTTTCCACTAGCCTTAAACGTATCCGGCCAAATCCAGAGGGTGATAGCAGCTCAACAGCGACCAAAACTACAGCCTTACGCTTACCCTGTTGATTTTTAATAGATGATTGGGGAACGACGCCACCTATTAGTGTTTCGTCAACCTCTACGATGCCGGACAGTTTATCCCTTTCAGGATCAACCATGGCATGCCTTAACTTGTGCATTAATGACCAAGCGGTTTGATAACTCCCAAGACCTAATAACCTATGAACTCCAAGAGCGCTGACCCCATTTTTTTGATTTGTAATAAACCAGACGGCAGCAAACCAACTTTTCATGGGGGTTCTTGTTTTGTCAAAAAGTGTACTTGATGTTACTGAACACTGAGAACGGCAAGCATGACATTTTAACTTGCCATTACTTAACTGATAAGGTGATTGATGGCTTGAACAGCTTGGGCATATGAATCCGTTTGGCCAACGAAGTTTGTAAAGGTAGCTAATGCAGGATTGTTCATCATGAAACCAATCAACAAATTCGCCCCAACTTGTAGGGTAATCTACACCCGCTTTTAATAAATACGATGAAGTTTTCATCACTACATATTGACACTGGTGGCGCTAAATGGATAGCCCTTAATTATATACAGCATCATGATAATGACATGAATAGTAAAGCCAACATCGCTCGACTTGACTCGCAGCTAAAGCAAGCGAGATTGAATCGAGCACTTGTTCAAAGCGGCTAAAACTTACTTGTCACGCCAGATCATAATATTCGCCTGTTGGCCTTTGCTTCGTGTTGCACGATACATACCTTCGGTATTGAATGGTGTAGCTATATTACCTCGTTCGTCTATGGCTATGACCCCACCCGTTCCACCCGCCGAGAGCAAGCGTTGGTTAATGACTTCATCAGCGGCTTGAATAATCGATAACAGTTGGTATTTCACTTTCGCACATATGTCACCCGCCACCTTATAACGAATAAAATACTCACCGTGACCTGTCGCGGATACAGCACAAACGCCATTTTCAGCATAGGTCCCGGCACCAATAACAGGGGAATCACCAATACGACCAAAACGTTTTGCTGTCATGCCTCCGGTTGACGTTCCAGCAGCAAGGTTACCTTGTTTATCAAGTGCTACAGCGCCTACCGTGCCGTATTTATAATTAGCGGGTAATTGTTCAACTGATGCTTGATAATCACCGCCGTTATTTTGCTCGGCTTTAATAATACTCGCTTTAGCATCTAACAATTGCGCATAACGATGTGGGGTATCAAAGTGACTGTTAGCCACCAAGCTAAATTGTTGTGTTAACGCAAACTCTTCCGCCCCTTGTCCGTAAAGCATCACATGGGGTGACTTATCCATCACCTTTCGCGCTAAATCAATTGGGTTTTTAATATGTTTAACCCCAGCCACAGCACCCGCATTCATGGTGTTGCCATCCATTATAGAAGAATCTAACTCGTGGCCACCATCAAAGGTATAAACAGCACCGACCCCAGCATTAAATAGCGGGCTATTCTCTAATACATTTATTGCAGCTTGAACGGCATCGAGACTGTCACCACCGTTATCCAACACCTTATATCCTGTATCCACAGCCTGCTTAAGCTTGTCGCGAAGATTTTGTTGTAACTCAGGACTTAAACTAGCTTCTGAAATAGTGCCTGCACCACCATGGATTGCAATAGCAAACGGTTTATCATCAGCAGCAAAATTGACAGTCGATGTGAGGCTTAAACAGAGCGCAATCGTTAAATATACTTTATTCATGTTAGTTAAGTCCTTTAAAGTGGTTTATCTTTATCACTATTTCTACTTGTCATTTCAATCATATCATTGCGACTTTTATGCTTTGTAGCGACAATAGACATTATCATCAATTTTGGAAAAGATAGCTTAACTTGTCTACAAAATGCCTTAAATTTAGTCAGTTTATATTACTTTCGTTGACATTAATGATGTCAGGCTTTGTGCTGGCTGATAATAATTGGTTAACGATTAAGGTTTCGGGCGTTAACAAAAAAATTGAAAAGAATATTTTTGCTCATTTAGGCACGTTGCCAGAAAACGAGGTTCAGCGTCGAGCTTTCTTATTTACCGTGGACGATAACACCCAAGATGCACTTGAATCCATGGGCTATTACCATGGTATTTTAGATGTCGATGTTAAAGAAAATGATAATGGCCCTTGGGAGTTAAGCCTCAATATCACCCCAAGCGACCCTGTAATTATTCAATGGATAGATATTCGTTTCCAAGGTGAGATGCTGGAAGACGATACCTTTTCGTTGTGGCTTAATCGTTTAAAAGTCAAACCCGGCGACACCTTAAACCACGGGGTATATGATTTAATTAAATCACAACTGGTAACATTAGCGCTTGCGCGTGGTTATTTTGATGGCCAATACACTAAAGCTGAAATTAGTATTAACCGTGACTTAAATACCGCTCAAATTAATTTGCAGTTTGATTCGGGGAAACGCTATTTATTCGGCCATGTCGATTTTGAAGGCAGTACACTACACGACGATCTTCTCGAGTCCTTAATCCCTTTTGATGCAGACGCCCCTTACGCGACACAACAACTCACTGAGTTTAATCGCAATTTATTAGATACTGGTTACTTTAGCAATATCAAAGTATTACCTCAGTTAGACAAGATAGATACAGGCTTAGTACCCATTAAAGTAGAGTTGAGTCCACGTCCTAGTCATCTTATTGATGTCGGTTTAGGTGCTGATATTGGCAATAGCACCGAAAACGCAGTAGACCCTCGAGTGCGCGTTACATGGCGCACGCCACAAATAAATAGCTATGGTCATTATCAAGAAACCAGTGCCGAATGGTCGCCTGAAAGACCCAAAATATTAACCACTTATACCATCCCATTGACCCACCCTTTGGATGACCAGTTGAAAATAAAACTAGGATTATTACGTGACACCTATGGCGTTACTCAAGATTATGATGCCGACAAACGTGAATTTAGTAATACAGGCCAGCTAGAGTCTAAAAAGTACTTAATCGGCTTAACTCGCCAAAGACGATCTAAAAATAATTGGCTACATGGTTATTCAATTGAATCAATGAGAGAGTTTTATACTCAACTGGATACTGACTATGATCCACGCTTTTATTTATTAAGCTATAACCTGACCAAAACAGTTCGAGGTGACAACACGCTCGATCCCAAGTCTGGTTACCGTCAGACATACAGTATTGAATATGCAGATCCTTCCTTAGGGTCGACCATTCGACTTGCTCGTTTACAAGCCCGATTTAAATGGATAGAGACCTTATTTGATAAACACCGTTTTGTCGCCAGAATTGATTTAGCAGCCAATATTGCCGATAAAAATGATATTGATTATATTCCACCATCACTACGTTATTTTGCCGGTGGTGACCAAAGTATACGAGGTTATAGTTATCAAGAGTTAGGGCCTTATATAGACTATACCAACGACGACGGAGGCTTATCTCGGCAAGTTGTTGGTGGACGTTATTTGGCTATTGGCAGTATAGAATATCAATATTATCTTACCCCGACTTGGCGAGTGGCCACTTTTGTCGATGCTGGTAATGCTTTTGATACACAACAATTTGAACCAGTGGTATCTGTTGGCGGTGGTGTACATTGGATCTCACCCATTGGCCCCATTCGCATGGACTTAGGTTTTGGCTTAAAAGAAACCGAGACCGTTGCACGTTCATATCGTTTCCATTTAACCATGGGGACTGATTTATGATACATAAAAATACTGACAAGAAAAATCAGCAAGATACCGAGTTACAGCCACAGCTCGATTCAAGTGACGAAAAGGCCAACATTTCAACAAGCTTATCGGCAAAGATTTGGCGGCATTTTAAGCTTTATACTCGAATACTCATCTACGTCCCTTTGGCATTATTGATGTTGTTTGCTGTCATTATTGGCACTCCATTTGGCAGTAAAATAGGCGTGATGCTAGCCAACCAATTTGTTAGTGATATCGAGGTTGAATATGCTTCAGGCACCTTAAATGGCGATCTCACCCTGCATCACTTGTCTTGGTCAATGCCAGGCATTAGCGTTAATGCTGATGATTTAACACTAGGTTGGCTGCCAAGGTGTCTCATTAATCAACAGATTTGTGTCACAAATTTAAGCGCATCAAAGATTGATGTAAATATTGTCACAGATGATATTCCAACCTCAGCAAACGTTAGTGACACAAACCAAAGCGAAGATCTTTTAACAGAGCTTGAATTACCCATCAACATTAGTCTCAGCAAGGCCCAATTAGCACAGGTTAATGTTGCTGTGAATAGCATGAAATTTCATGCCGACAAGTTAATGACTCAAGCTATATGGAATAACACTGGCCTTGTAGTTGAATCACTTACAAGCCAAGGATTAGTAGTTAGTATTCCTATAACGACCGAAGCAACAGGCACAACGGCATCGACTACAAGCCAAATAAATCAACAAGATAATAAAGCGATTAATCGATCTGGTGATACCGATAAAAACGTATGGCCGCTGGCTAACTTGCCACAGGTTTTTATGCCTTTTCCTATTAATGTAAAACAATTTAATGCCACTGAAACTCAGCTTACGATAGGTCAACGTAGCGACCATTTTAGTCATATTGGTTTAGCCGCCAGTTTTCACCAGTTTCAACTTGGAATAACCCAATTAACTATTCAACATGACGATGGTGATGTAAGTGTTATCGGTGATATTGCGTTTCAAGATCATTACCCTGTCACCTTAAAATTAGTCGCCAATATCGAAAACCTGCCTGAATTACCGGGTCTTCAACAGCAACAACTTAGTGTTGATCTTACCCAAGATTTGAGCAAATTAAATATCAACGCCATTGCTAAAGGCGATAATTATTTTAAGCTTGATGCTGAAATCAATCTCACCACACCAGAACTCAATTACCAAGTAACGATTACCGACGCGGCGTTACAGTGGCCATTAAAAAATCCGCAATATACTAGCAACATCAGTCGTTTTGCCAGTAAAGGAGATATTAAGAACCAAGAAGCACAGTTTGAAGGGCAACTCACAACGCCGTATCACCCTACTTTAGCTATTATTGCTGATGTCGTTAACCGTAAGCAAAAACTGAGTATCAACAAACTGAATGTAAAGTCAATTGCAGGAAATCTAGATCTCACTGGAGAACTGTCATATCAAGATGACATAACCTGGCAAACCAGTGTGCTTACCGATAATATTCAGTTGCAATATATCGATTATATTAATCAGCAAAACCCCATTCAAAGTAAATTTAGCGGCCACTTTAATAGCAGTGGCACCCTAGCGAATAAACAATGGCAAGTGGCCATTCAAGAGGCAAACTTAACGGGGCGTTTAAATGGTTATCCGCTAAATTTACAAGGTGATATTTCTTTAAATCAAGACATTGCTATTAACGCTAACAACCTTCAGGCAAACGCGCTAGGAGCTCAGCTCATTATCAATGGTCAAGCAGATAAAGCTTGGAACATCAATGTCGAATTAAGCGTTCCCGATGTTAGTCAGTGGCTAAATGGTGGCCAAGGTAATATTTTTGCCAAAGTTAACGTAACGGGGAATAGTGCTGATCCAATCGTTGATCTTAATGCACAAATCAGTAAGTTTAGTTACCAAGGTGGCAAAATCGACAGCCTCGACTTACACGGCAATTACCGCCCTTATTCCCAACATCAATATAAAGCCGAGCTGCACACAAATAATCTCGTGTGGGACAGCTATAAACTTACAGATATCGTATTCATCAGTGATGGAAACCAACAGCAACAACAAAGTAAACTCAACACCCAAGGTGATGTGGTTATCAATACACAAATGACCAGTCATAGTAATATTGATAAACAACAGTTTGATGCCACACTAACAGAGCTCAGTATTAGTAATGCTCTTGGAAAATGGCAGCAAGATAACCCAATTACAGCCAGTTGGGATCAGCTCAATAGCCGTGGTAGCGTGAGTCACTTCTGCTTAGTACATCCACATAATAAATTATGTTTAGTCAAGGATGTTAATTTGGGCAATACCGGCCAAGCCAATATAAATTTCTCTGGTAACCCAGGACAATTATTAGCACCCATTTTGTCTAAAAAAATTACTTGGAGTGGTGAAGCGGCATTAACCAGCCAAGTTAATTGGGCTAAAGGTAAAAAGCCGACAGCCAATGTTCAATTTACTCTTTTACCAGGCAATATTAAGCTAAGCCGTACCAAAAACAACACCATTAGCATTGACTACCAGCAATTACTATTACAAGCCTCCCTTGATGAAAAACAAATTAATAGTTCATTAAGTTTTAATTCATCCGGCATCGCCAGCTGGCAAAGTCAATTGAGTGTCAACATCACTCCCGATCGAACCTTACAAGGTACCATCAATGTTAATGATCTCAATCTGGCCCCTTTTGGAGAGTTCTTCCCTAAGCTAGAAACCTTAGAAGGCATTCTATCCAGTCGATTAATAGTCTCCGGAACTCTTATGGACCCAAGCCTATCGGGTAATATCAAGCTCAGCGACGGTGCATTTGCTTTATCAACAAACCCTACACTCATCGATAAACTCTACTTGTCACTTGCACTTGAAGGCCAGCAAGGACAACTTAATGGACAATGGCATATGGGTGATGGGCAAGTAAGTACTCAAGGAACACTTGCTTGGCCACAAGGAAAATTTAGCGGTGATATTGATATTAAAGGCAATAATTTAGCGGTGATTCAACCACCAATGGCAATATTGGATGTTTCTCCAGATATTAATATCACCTTTAATGAGCAACTGTTGGCAATAAAAGGCAAAGTAAACGTTCCATCTGGCCAAATAAAAATTATTCAATTAGCTGAGGGAGGCGTTGCGATATCAAACGATGTGGTATTTAACGATTCAGTATCTGAACAAACCGTTAAAACCAGCCCTTACGCTGTTACGGCTGATCTCAACATCAATGTCGGTAAAAACCTTACCATTGACGGTATGGGTCTTAAAGGTAAGCTAGAAGGTGATCTAGTATTACAACAACAAGCTTTTAAGCCCCCCATGCTATTTGGTGATATCAAAGTTACCAAGGGTACTTATAAGTTTATGGGACAAACCTTAAGTATTGATACCGGTGAAGTCCAATTTATTGGCCCAATTTCATTACCTAATCTAAATATAGAAGCGACTAGAGAGATTAAAGACAGCGACGTAACAGCAGGTGTTCGAGTCACCGGAACCCCAATGCGTCCAATTGTGACTTTATTCTCTAGTCCAGTGAAAGAACAAGCTGAAATACTCTCTTATATTTTGACCGGTAAAGGATTTAGCAGCACAACTAACCAACAAAGCAATTCATTAATGATGGGAGCGGCACTCAGTTTAGGTTCACAATTTGATGGTGGAGCAATGAATAGCATTGGCAACACCGCATCAGGATTGATTGAGCGGTTTGGTTTTTCCAACGTACAGCTTGATACCAATGATGATGGTAAAGTGGCTGTGAGTGGTTATATTGGCGAAGACTTGATGGTTAAGTATGGTGTGGGAGTATTCAACCCAGGTTATGAAATGACAGTGCGATATTATTTGTTTTCACAATTGTATTTAGAAAGCGTGTCGAGCACCTTAAGTCAATCACTGGATATCTACTATAGCTTCGAAATCGAGTAGTTTTTTATTATTCAGAATAAAATTCAGCCACAAAAAAAGCGCCCTTAGGCGCTTTTTCTCAACTCAGCAATTAAACAAACATAAAGTCGATATGTTCAACCATTTGCTTGAATGCATGACGTTGGATAGCTTTAGTGCGAACTATAACTTCTTTACCGTCGATTACGATAGTTAAATCAGTTGTATAAAAGTCATCGTTTAACTGGATGTTAACGATAGCTTTGTGTTCGAACATAATTGATACAGGCTCTTTACCTGGACCATAAATTACTGCAGGAACTTTACCAGCATGACGTAGGCGGCGGCTCGAACCTTTCCCGATGTTTGTGCGGGTTTCTGCGTTGATTGTGTAAGACATAAGTCACTCACTTAATAATTAAAATAGTATGAAGGCGTCATCATTTTCGACCAACGATGACTCAAATAAAGCGCGCGGATATTACCATAGTCACTCTAAACCCACAAGTAGATATACCAATCCTATTAAATATGTGATATTTCAGCGGGAGTTCAAAGTGCTGTAGGCAAGGCAGATGATTGAAACGAATAGTGATTCTATTTTGAAAGTATCTAACGAAGCATAAAGGACTTTGAAGCCCGCCAGTATGGAGTCTCTCAGGTATTCCACTTCTGTGTTGCATCAATTTAAAAGGGAACAACCATTTCTACATCAATGCGCCTTGAATTGAAAAACCTGAGAGACTCTGAACTAATCAGATATTGAATGGGATTGGTATGAATTACCCCCAACGCCTCACGGGGCCACAATCAATGTGTACAAAACCATCTCGAGGATAAAATCCAACGCCGCCTAACTTAAGTGATACGGCTGCATCACGCAAATGCTTAGTTTTCACACCTGGTAATGCAATATCCATCGCCATGCCTTTCATATGATAACTTTTCTTGGCAACCCCGTTACTGCGAGAAGCAAGCATCTGATTTGTTTTTGGTGAACGATAAGCAGAGATTACATTAATTTCATCATGATGATCTAAAGCGAGTTGTAATTTATATAGATATTCGAATACTCGCTTATCTATAGGTGCTGCAACGTTTTGGCGATGATCACGTAGGACATGATTAAATTCAGTCAGCGTCTCTGGTTGATATTGACCATCAACCCAAAAACTGCCCTGACTTCTTTCACCGGTATGAAGGTTATAAAAACGTAAATCTTTAACACCCAGAGTTGAACGACTTGCTTGCGCGGTATTAGGTAACAAAGTCACCACTGCGGCACCGCTTAAGCCTAATAATAACTGCCGACGAGTTAGGCTCTCGATTGTCATTTATACACCACTTTAATTATCTGAATTACAATACATATAAGCTTCAAAATCACAATTTCATCTTTACAATGCTATTGAACTAATTGTTGCTTTTTTATCCACTTGATGAATAAATTAACCATTAATATTCATAAATGCAAGTCTGCTGATATATAAGTAACTTAATAAATATGCTCTCTTGCATAATAGAGTGATAAAGCTCAATTACTTAGAGACAAAGTAAACCGTGATTAACTTTACTTCATTAATTGATAGTTATTGCACAATTTCTTTTTTGGAGACTTTATGGCTTAATAAATTGACAGGTTCTGCTGGTGCTAACTGATAAATATCATCACGATACTGCACGGCTTGCTGCTCATCCACCCAAGCACGCCAATACACCATGTGTACAGGTAACGTGGACGATAGAGAAAACCATTGAGTTTGAGTATAATTAGACTGCAAGCGATTCCAAGTACGCTTATCAATGACTAAGTGGTTTGCAAACCAATCTGCCAACTGTTGTACTTTTTCAATTCGCACACAACCTGATGATATATCTCGTTCCGCACGTGAAAACAGCTCTGGGGCTGATGTATCATGTAAATACAGACTTTGATTATTTTGAAAGTAAAATTTATAACGGCCTAATGCATTGCCACCACCAGGACGTTGCACAACTTTATAAGGGAACTTCCCTGCTGCAGCCAGCTGCCATTGTTCGGGTGTTTTATCAATACGATGGCCTTCATAATCAAACACATCAAAATGTTTATCGGCAAAGTAATGACCGTTTCTCCTAATTTGCGGCAAAATGTCTTGGCGTAATAACTGTCGAGGAACCGTCCAAGTCGGATTAATGATGACATTTGAAATTTGCCCATTCATCACTGGAGTCTGTCTATATGACTTACCCACAATCACTTTGGATGCCAACACCACTTGATTGTGATCAACTAACACCATTTGAAAAGCGGGAATGTTAATCAACAAATAAGGCTGAGATAGTTGGCTTACATAGGTCGTTTTTTCAACAAAACTTATTGCCAATAAAGAAGCGAGTTGCAAAGGAGTTTGATTTAGCCAGTATAACGTTTTAGGCCCAATAACAGCATCAGCCTTTAACCCATGACGAGATTGAAATCGCTTAACACTTTGTACCAATGTCGGTTGATAAATAACTTCGTCAGTAATATATTCGTTCGCATCACCCAATAACCACAACCGTTGATTAATTTGCTTAATACTTGGGTGGCTATCCCCAGGACGCAACAGACCGCCAGGATCAATAGCTTGCCAATCTTGGGTTTGTGACAACCACATTAACTTACGTAGAGAATTTATGACCCCAAGATAATCATCTGCGATGGGTTCCAGTGCAATATTTTTTTCTAACAATGAGGCGGTGTCATTTATTGAGTCGAATGCCAATGGCACTTGCTTACTATGCCAAAAATCGGCAACACTATGCTGAATGTCATCAATATATTCTAATTGTTCAGCAGCAGAACCCGTTTGTAATATCGCTAAGTATTGAGCACGTCGTGCGGTGGGCTCAGCCAAATACTGTAATTGTAAGTGCTGAGTCAAATTCACATATTGATCTTGAGTGCTGGCCGCAGTAAATGGCGACATACACAAAAGTAATATGCTTATTATGCTTATTATGCTTACGATTACAGAATGCTTAGGTTTGCTGAACATACTCTTCCCCGTTGGCGCTACCCATCAATATTGGCATGTTTTTCACTTAAGTGAAATCGATATAGACATTATGGCAAATAATAAAACTGTTTGAATGATCGACACATTAAAGTAACAAAAATTAATACCAAAACGTCACTTATCAGCACAAAAATCAATCAGAAAGATAAAAAGTAACCACTTAACATTAATTTATTTATACACAACTAGGAAGGACCATGCTGAATTGTTATAAGGGGAATAAGAAGTATTAAATCAAAGTGATTCTCATGAATAAAAAGCAACTAACCCAATCCATGGCCCATAAGATGGACATTCCGCAAACTCAAGCTAAGCAGCAACTAGAGCAAATCCTAGCGATTATTCATCAAGGTTTAGCTGAAGGTGAAAAAATTTATATTCCACAATTCGGCACCTTTGAATTGCGGTTTCACTTACCTAAAGTAGGTCGTAATCCACAAACGGGTGAAGCCATTGAGATTGACGGATTTAATCAACCCAGCTTTAAAGTATCTCCCGTATTAAAAGCATTGATTAACGACTAGCTGAGGCACCAGAGATTATAAATTCCTAGGTGCTAGAATGCTTCGTGACTAGAGTCTATAACTGTAGTTACCCAGTTATACTCCCATGACTGCAATCAACCGCTCTTATAGCCGCGCAGCGAACTAGCGAGGTAAATAGCGCCCTAGCTCAAGGCTCGTTCGCTTTTATCGCTCTCACTATTTCTATCGCTTATTACCATTCACAACCAAATTTCAGGTGTAAAAAAGCCCCAACTAATGTTGAGGCTTTTTACACCACTCTCTATTGCTAGAGATTATAATGGTACCCGAGGCCAGACTTGAACTGGCACGCTTATTCAGCGAGGGATTTTAAATCCCTTGTGTCTACCGATTCCACCACTCGGGCAAACTTATCGTGTTTTGATAAAAAATATCAAGCCACTTAATTCGCATTCACGTTAAATAAATAGAGCTGCTTTCGCGTCCCGTTTAACGTGGTGCATACTTTAATGATTTTTTGGGACCAAGCAACAAAAATATTCATTGCATCGAACTGAATGCTTCAAAAAACGCCAATCCGACGTAAAATACAACAAAACGAAGTCCTTAGCACAGAATATGATTAATTAGCTCTCACAGGCGTTAAGCCTTTACTGCGGTTAGTGACAGCTTCTTCAATTTCAAAACCGGCTTCACTCCACACTTGCGCTTCTTCAACATTAAACGCTTCTTTGGCCCAAATAGTTGCCGTGTCTAATGTAAAGTTGGCTTTTATCCACCCATCTGACTCTGTCGGGCCAAAGCCTCTTACACGCCAATTTTGCGCTTGGGTTGAATCAAAGCCTATCGCTTTCCATTGGCTAATTTCACGTTCAGACATACCTTGCCAGCTAGGAGCTGATGCGCAAGCTACCAATAACGAGACCAATAAACCTAACAATAATTTTTTCATATATTCCTAATGAACAATGTAAATGCTGCGACGCATAAATCGTCTCAAAACAGCACAATGATGTCTAAATTTTGAGAATCATATCTGAGAAAATTTTTTTGACAAGTATGTAAGCAATAATTAATTTTCATTGAAAAAAAAATAACAAAAAAGGCCGCATCTGCGACCTTCCGTAAATTAACCTACATCGCGATATTAGGTACGCTGACGAGTCGGTTTACCATGCTTACCAACCACTTTATGCTTATGAACAGCACGGCGGATTTTAGCACTTTTAACTTTAGAACGAGCAACACTGTGTTTGTCCGTACCTAAAACTGAGCGAGTTTCAGGTTCTAATCCAGCAAGTTGACGTAAGTAGTTAACTTGGTCAATAGGCAGTTCAATCCAGCCACCTCGTGGTAATGTTTTTGGCAATTCAACTTGGCCATAACGCACGCGGATCAAACGACTGACTTGGATTTCTTGTGATTCCCACAAACGACGTACTTCACGATTACGTCCTTCACGAAGGGTAACATGCCACCATTGATTTATGCCTTCGCCACCAGCAGCTTTAATGCTATCAAACTGTGCGGGACCATCTTCCAACGTCACACCGGTACGTAAACGCTGTACTGCGGCTTCTGGCACTTCACCAAAAGTACGCACAGCGTATTCACGCTCTACTTCATTTGAAGGATGCATTAAACGGTTAGCTAATTCACCATCACAGGTAAATAATAGTAAGCCTGAAGTATTGATATCTAAACGTCCTACCGCAACCCAACGAGCATCGCGCACTTTAGGTAAACGTTCAAATACGGTAGTACGACCTTCAGGATCTTTGCGCGAACAAATTTCGCCTTCAGGTTTATGGTATGCCAGTACACGACAAATAATGTCGTCAGCTGATTTTAATGAAATAGCTCGGCCATCAATACGTATTTTGGCATCAACCTCAACACGATCACCTAAACCAGCAATTTCACCGTCAACACTAACTCGGCCTGCAGCAATCCATGCCTCCATCTCACGACGGGAGCCATGGCCTGCACGGGCCAAGACTTTCTGCAATTTTTCACTCATTAGCGGACTCTTTAAAGGATTTAATATGAAAAACAAGATGTTATTAATTCTCGTTCCATTATCTTTTAGGATTGTACCCGCATGGAGCGCATACAATTTAGAAAAGTGCGTAGATTATACGCTGAATAGAGCTGCTGAGCAAAAAATACCATCATTAAGCTTAAATAGGGAAAATAGATGACATAAGCACATGAAAATCAATCAATTTAATGTCTCCAATATCAAACTTACTCTTTCTTGCTCATAAGGCTTATTAACACGTTATACCTGCCCTGTTATGAATCGATATAACCCAGATAACGGCAAGATAATTTTATACACCAGTAATATCTCGAATTAGGGTTATTTAGCCCTTTTAGCTACTGCGTACACTAAAACCAACAGAATAGATCAGCCAATAAAAAGGCTGCTAACGTTATCCGTCAACAGCCTTAATCACTTAATAAACAGTTTAATATGACACTTTAGCGGATCACTTTAAGGTTAAACACTAGGCTGTACATTACAGGTAACACTACTAAGGTTAATAGTGAAGCGAAACCTAAACCAAAGATGATAGTGATTGCCATAGAACCGAAAAATGCATCACTGATTAATGGGATCATCCCCAGCATAGTGGTAATCGCAGCCATCATCACAGGGCGAACACGGCTCACGCACGAATCAACCAGTGCAAATCCGGGCTCTTTACCTTCATCAAGTTCAATATTGATTTGATCAACCAACACAATACCATTTTTGATGACCATCCCTGAGAGGCTCAGTAACCCCAGTAATGCCATAAAGCTGAATGGGGCATCAAATATCAACAAACCAGCTGAAACGCCGATGACCGCTAATGGCACAGTGAACCAAATAACCAAGGGTTGTCGAACCGAATTAAACAGAAAAACGGTGATTAAGAACATTCCTAAATAGCCCAAAGGAATTGAACTAAATACCGCAGTTTGTGCCTCACCTGCTGATTCAAACTCCCCGCCCCATTCTAAGCGATAACCTGCGGGTAGCTTAATATCCTCAACTTTGCTTCTCACTTTTTTATGCACCGAGTCTGCTGTTTCGTCAGATCCCAATTTAGGATCTGCCAATACCGCCAACATACGAATACGGTCACGGCGCATAATTAAAGGGTTTTCCCATTCGGTACTGAATTCGCTAACCACTTGCGATGCAGGAACAAAGATATTGTTCTCTGTGCTCCATATTTGCATTTTCCACAAGCTATCGGCTTGCAAACGTTCAGTAGCGGGAGCTCGAGCGACAATCGGTAATAAATGGCTAGTCTCACGATATAAGCCGATTTGTTTGCCGCTAAAGTTAACCAGTAAAGCGTTATCTAAATCTTGCTTACTAATCCCCGTTTCACGCGCTTGCGCATTTTGCAGTTGCGGACGGATCACCGGGACTTGATTACGCCAATTGTGACGAACACCGTCCATTGTAGGTTCATTGCGGAAGATTGTTTCTGCTTGTATTGCTAAACGACGCAGTACTTGAGGGTCTTCACCGTAGAAACGAGCTTCAATTTTAGCCGCTGGTGACGGACCGTTTTCCATATTTTTTAAGCGATATTGAGCTTGTGGAAAATGACTATTTAATAATTGTTCAAGTTGTGGTTTATAAGCTTCAACCGCGGCTAAATCGCGCATTTCAATGATTAGCTGGGCAAAGGCTGGATAACCTTTTTCTGGTTGATAAGGTAACACAAAACGCTGCGCACCTTGGCCAATCACTGAAGTAAGATGCACTAAACCAGTATCATTGTGTTCACTTTCTTGCAGCAGTTTTTTCTCAATTTCGCTAGTAAAACGTTCAGTGGCTTTTATGTCTGTCCCTTCAGGCATCCATACATCAACAAAAAATATTGGCGTGTTCGATGCAGGAAAAAATACGTTTTTAATGTGACCAAAGCCGATCACTGCGGTCACTAACATTGCCAATACAATTGATAATGTCACCAAACGAAAACGCAGAACAAAATAAAGAAAACTTCGATAAGTGGTAAACAGCCAACCTTTATAGGGATCGGTTTGTTCAGCTTGCGTTGAAGCATCTTTGAACAACAAATTACAGAAAAAGGGTGTTAAGGTAATTGCCGTTATCCAACTGATAAACAGTGAAATCATCAACACTTGAAATAATGAACGACAAAACTCACCAGCCGCATTTTGTGACAAACCAATCGGTGCAAAAGCTATAATGGCTATTACCGTTGCCCCCAACAATGGCCACTGCGTTTGCGACACAACTTGTTTGGCAGCTTCTAAACGGGTTTTACCACGCTGTAAGCCAATTAAAATACCTTCAGTCACAACAATCGCATTATCGACCAACATGCCTAATGCAATAATGAGGGCACCAAGAGAGATCAGCTGCAATTCAATATCTAATACTTTCATAATAATAAAAGTACCCAGAATAGTGAGTAGTAGAATGAGGCCCATTAATAGACCCGATCTTAGGCCCATAAACAACAATAACACTGCGATAACAATCGCAATCGATTCAAGCAGGTTAATCAAAAAACCTTGCACAGTGTCATCCACAGCTAAACTTTGGTTATAAACCGTATCAAGGTTCATCCCTAATGGTCGCTGTGATTCTATTTCAACTAAACGTTCGCTAACACGTTGACCGACATCGACTACATTTACTCCACTGGAAAAAGAAATACCCAGTGATAACGCCGACTCACCTCTGTTGTGGTACAACACACTCGGCGTATCTTCGTAGTCTTTTTCAATATTGGCAATATCACCTAAGTAGATAAGCTCAGTGCTACCCGGTGAGCTAACCACTAAACGAGACAATTCCTCCACTGAACTAAACTCGCCAGTAGGATGCAAGCGAATGCGATTATCACCAATGACAACACTGCCAGCATTTGATACCACGTTTTGATTGTTCACCAATCCATAAATGTAGTTTTGGTCTAACCCTAAAGCCGAGAGTTTTTGCTGAGAAATTTCAATGACAACTTGCTCAGTCAAGTTGCCTACTACTGACACCTTTTTAACTCCGGGAACCAATACTAATTCACGACGTAAATAATCTGAATAATTGGTCAGCTCTCGGTTGCTAAAATCGTTACCTGATAAGTTAAGTAAAATACCGTAAACATCACCAAAGTCATCAATCACTTTGGGTTTGGCCGTTCCCGGTGGTAATAGGCCTATGGTGTCGTTAACTTTTCGACGCAACTCATCCCATACTTGGGGTAAGCGATGCTTGTCATAACTGTCTTTAATTTCTACCTGAATTTGTGATAATCCAGCGCTATTGATAGAGGTGATATGCTTAATGCCATCAAGCTGCTGCAAAGCATCTTCAAGTGGCAAGGTCACTTCTTCTTCAACTTGTTCGGGCGATGCACCTGGGTAAGCGGTGATAACCAATGCTTGTTTAATGGTAAATTCAGGAAATTCTAGTTGTCCTAATCCGGTAAATGCCACACTGCCACCAATAAGCAGCAAAAACGCAAACATCCAGCTAATCACTTTGTGATTGATGGAATACTCAGCAACATTCATCAACTACACTCCTCGTTGCCAGCGTAAAGGCTTTACTTTCATGCCTTCAGATAATTGCGACAAACCGGCAGCAACAATAACATCGCCTTTTTCCAACCCGGTTAATACTTCTACGCCATTATTGCTAACTCGACCCAGGGTGACTTTCACTGGATTAATGTCACCACTTTCAGCTTGATAACGCCAAACCATCACATCACCACTTTCATCTTGTTTGTCTACTGCAGAAATAGGCACTATCGCGGTAAAGCCTTGTGATGACTCATTGATGGTTGCTAGCGTCAACTCAGCACTCATACCAGGCAGTAATTGCACATTCTTAGGTTGTGGTAATGAAAAGACCACTTCATAAGCTTGGGTGCCGGGAGTGACTTGGGTTGAATATTCTTTAAATTTAGCATCGAACGACATACCGTCTAGTGCACTAAACCGCACTTTCGCAGCTAAACCATGGGCAATATCTTGAGTCAATACTGCCGCCATTGCTTCTGGTACTTGAATCGTGACATCAAGTAATTGGTTATTTTGCAGCGTCAAAACGCCTTGATTAGCTTGTACAATTTGATGATTATCCACTAATCGTTTTGCGATAGTCCCACTAAAAGGGGCTTCTAAACGCGTATAACTAACTTGATCATTAGCTGCCGCAAGGGCTGCTTTAGCTGATTTAAGTTGAGCTTTACTGCTGTCGAATAAAGCTTGAGAAATCAGTTTACGATCTAATAAAGTTTGATTACGGGTAAAATCAGCTAACATCAAGTCATACTCAGCTTCACGAGTCATTAAATTATTATGCGCATCGCGATCATCTAATTGAGCCAATAAAAAACCTTGTTTAACGTGCTGCCCTTCAACAAGATCGAGTCTAACCAATTGACCTGATATCCGAAATGATAATTCTGCACGACTGTTAGCTTCTACTCTCGCAGGAAATTGGCGGACAGTATTACCTGCAGAGGTCGCCACTTCAAACAATTTTACGGGACGCACAAGTACTTCTTGTACGACAATTTCGGCCGGTGCACAACCAGCTAAAACAGTAGAAATAAGCAATGCCAACGGCAATGTTAAGTGATATCTCATCGATTCTGATCCTTGATGACAGAAATTTAAACAGACTGGGTTACAACTCAATTGCCCCTTTTTAGAGACAACAGTTTATAGACAATTACGCCGAACCATACGCTGAATTATAGTTGCAATAAACGGGTTTATTTGGGAACATCAATCCCATTATTTGAGTTTGACTTATCAAGCATAATCCGAGCAATCAATATGAAAACCGAAGACATTGCATTATTTCATCGAATTGTCGAAACAGGCAGCATACTTGAAGCCGCTAATTTGTTGAATTTACCTAAATCGACCGTCAGTAGACGGTTGCAATCATTAGAAGAATCATTAAATTTAAAGCTATTTCATCGTCAAAGCCGCGCCATAACACTGACCTCAGCGGGCAGTCATTTCTACGAAAAAACCTTGGTGATGCTAGCGGATCTAGAACAAACCCTCTCCCACATTACCGACAACAAGGCGGAATTAACCGGCCATTTACGTATTTTGATGTTTCCAATTCCACAGATAATGGATGTAGTTAATAAAATTTTTGCCTTTATGGATCAAAACCCCAAGTTTTCGATTGAAATAATCACCAGCACTGAACCATTAGATATGGTACGAAATAATATTGATATCGCATTTATGGTCAACGAAACGTTTACTGAATTAGATATGGTGGCAAAGCCCATTATCAGTGAAGAAATGTGTTTCTTTGCCAGCCCTGAATATCTGGATAAAGCGGGTATGCCAGTGACCATAACTGATATTGAACAGCATAACTCAATTTTATTTCGCTTCCCCAATGGGAAAACCTTTAGTCAAGTGCCGCTAGCAAATGATGCCATGCAAGCCGTTAAAGGCAATTTATGCACTAATAGTATTCAACTTGCCTATGAAGCGACTAGGTTAGGTCGAGGGATCGGTTACTTACCACAAGGTTTATGTATAGAAGACATACAACAAGGGAAATTAGTGCGTTTATTTGATGATTTGCCCCCCTACATTGGCGTAGTATTTTTAGTGTACCCATCAAGGCGCTTTTTAAGCCTAGCTGGACAACGCTTACTTGATTATATGCTTACCGAGTCATCCACTCAAACAACCGAAACCGTGGTCATCAATAATAAGACATGGATTTAATCCAGCGGCTAATGTATCTGGTTTACATTGTTGTCATTTGAACAATTGTATTACTGATACCTAAACACAGATGAAACCTTTGTTGATGGTCGTAATAGCGCCCTTGAATTTATTCAACATTATTGAGGCCATCTTCGGTGCTGTCTTCACTATTGGCCTCATCTTCGGGCTCATCCATCGCTAACTGGGCTTTTTCAAATAACGCATGTAAAGAGCTGGCATCAGTTAATGCAGGTAAATCTGCCAGTTTGCTTAAATTGAAATAATCAAGAAATGCACTGGTGGTTGCATATAATGACGGCCTACCCGGTACTTCTTTATGGCCAACAGCTTTAATCCAATTTCTATCCACTAAACTTTTAATAATATTGCTGCTAATGGCAACACCTCTGATATTTTCAATATCGCCGCGCGTAACAGGTTGGCGATATGCAATAACAGCCAAGGTTTCAAGTGTCGCTCGCGAGTATTTAGGTGCTTTGTCTTGCCATAATGGTTGTAAAAATGGACTGAGTATTTCTTGAGTTTGAAATCGATAACCACTGGCTATTTTAACCAGTTGTACGCCCCGGTCTTGATAATCGAGTTGTAATTCATCTAGCGTTTCCTGAATCCGCGAGCGTGACACACTAAACTCAGCTAACACAGTTTCTTTGATAACTTTTACCGACAACGGCTTACCTAAGACAAATAAACTGGCTTCAATAAGTTGCTTAAGCTGGATGGGATTAATTGGCTTCATGGATCTCTTCGAATATAAGTGAGTTAAAAAGCTTTTACATAAATTGGCGAAAAGGGTTCATTTTGTACTAGCTCAACTAATAACTCTTTGACTAACTCCATTAGCGCTAAAAAGCTCACCACAACACCAGCACGGCCTTCGCTGACATCAAACAAGCACTCAAAACCAATGTATTCAGTACTGGATAACTTAGCTAAAATTTGGCTCATACGTTCCCGTGTTGATAAATGTTCACGTTTAACATGATGATCTTCGTTGGCATCTATGCGTTTCAGCACTTCGCCAAACGCACGGGCAATATCCACCAACGAGACATCTGGCGGCACTATCACTGGTTTAATATCTGGCGCGGCAGTAACAGATGCCTGAAATACATCGCGCTCAATACGCGGTAATGCATCAATATCAGCAGCCGCTTGTTTGATCACTTCATAGGCTTTTAATTGCCGTATAAGTACCACACGAGGATCTTCCTCCTCGTCATCTTCATTAGCCATTTTAGGCAATAATAACCGCGATTTAATCTCTGCCAACGTTGCCGCCATCACCAAATAATCGGCAGCAAGTTCTATCCGAGCTTCAGTAAGAATGTCGATATAAATTAAATATTGTTGGGTAATTTGTTGGATGGGTAAATCAACCACATCCAATTTTTGCTTACGGATTAGATATAATAATAGATCCAGTGGGCCTTCGAATGTTTCAAGAAACACCTCTAAGGCCTCTGGTGGAATAAACAAGTCTAACGGCATGCTTTCAAGCACTTCGCCACGTATTACTGCCAATGGCAGGCTTTGCTGACTGCCTTGCATGTTTATCCTTGGCTATTTATCAATAGTGTGAGTTTATTCAAATGCACTGGTATCGCCAGCACCATGACGTAATATCACCATTTCACCTTCAGACATATCAATTACAGTGGTTTGATTTTCAGGTAAATAACCGCCATGAATTATACCGTCTACCTGGTGATCGAGTATATCGCGAATATGCTCTGGATCTGACTCGGCAAATTGTTCATTTGGCATCACCAAACTGGTGGTCATCATCGGCTCACCCAATGCTTCAAGTATTGCCAACGCTATAATATTATTCGGAACACGGATACCAATGGTACGTTTTTTGTCACATTGTAAACGACGAGGTACTTCTTTTGTCGCTTTGAAAATAAACGTATATGGCCCAGGCATACAACTTTTTAATAGACGGTATGCTTGGTTATCAACGCGGGCAAAATTAGCCAACTCAGATAAATCCCGGCACATTAATGAAAAATTAGCGTCGTTTTCAATCTGGCGGATACGTGCCATACGCGTCATGGCATTTTTTTCACCAATCATACAACCTAATGCATAACCTGAGTCTGTAGGATAAACAATGACTCCGCCTTGTTTAAGAATATCCACCACTTGGTTTATTAACCGAGCTTGTGGGTTCTCATCATGAATATAAAAAAATTGACTCATGCTCTTTCCGTCCAATGTTGTGATTGCCAAACCCATTCCACACCTTGAGGTTGGAATAAGTTTTTACCTAGCTCGATCCAATTACTGGGAAAGTGAAAATCGCTCCCCACAGAAGCAAGTAGGTTATTTTGCTTACTTAATGCGATCAAATTATTACGGTCGTCTAATGTTTGCTGGCCTAAAATAACTTCAATCGCATCGCCACCGGCCTCTGCAAATTCACGCACTAAGCGTTTAAGCCATTTGGCCGATAATTTGTAACCGCTAGGGTGGGCTAATACTGCTACGCCACCCGCTTGATGAATATGTTCTATCGCATTGGTCATGTCGCCCCAATTATTGGGTACATAGCCCGTTTTACCGCGTGCCAAATAACGTTTAAATACACTAGGCATATCTGAAGCATGCCCATTATTAGCTAGCCATCTAGCATAATGACCTCGACTCAGTGCGGCATCGCCTGCAATAGCTTTGGCCCCTTCATAGGCGCCTTCAATACCAGCTTTAGCTAAACGTTCGCCGATCTCTTGGGCTCGCACTTCACGCAATTGGCGTTGATGAATTAAAAACTCGAGCAATCCCGTGTGAGCAATATCCAAGTTTAATCCAACAATATGAATGTCAAAACTGTTCCAACGAGTTGAAATCTCACAACCGTTGATGAGTTTTAAAGGCGTCTCATGTGCTTTATTAGCAAGATGCGCTTCTGCTAATCCGCCGACAGTGTCGTGATCAGTAATAGCAAACATCTCAACGCCTTTTTCAATAGCGCGAGTTAATAATTCTGTTGGTGTTAGTTGACCATCTGATGCGGTCGTGTGGCTGTGAAGATCGGCCAAGAGAGTCTCTGTAATCATATGGTTATTGTACAAGAGTAGCGGTATAAATACTGCTTGGATTTATGAATAAATGATGGCAATTGATAACTTTTTTGCTCTTTAGTTAGTTAAAACGCTCAATAAATAGACCAGATTTATCCTGATTATCATTTTTTAACAACTTTTGAGAAATATTCAATTGACATTAATCTCCAGCTGGGTTTTCCTATAGGTATTAAATACCAACTCAAGATGCTATTAACAATGACACACTGTTTTGCTTCATTACACATTACTTGGTGGTGGCACTTCCCAAATTAACGGGTTGTGTGAAGCGTTGTGCTCATTTTTAAGAGACAAGATTTTACCAGAAAGCCCGCAGAGATGTGGGCTTTCTTGTTATTTGGCCCATTCAACATTGTCACTCGGGTTACACTACATTTAAAGGCCAACAAATGAATAATACAATGACACAGGGAGCGGCTACACAGTGACTACAACAATGACCAAACTAAACCAGCTCGCTCAGGTTACCACGCAAACACAGCCGTTAACCTACCACACTGATCCGCTAAAGCTGTATCAGCAAGTTACCGGCAACGCGCCGCATACCATGTTATTAGAATCAGCTGAGGTCGAAAGTAAAGACCACTTAAAAAGCATCGTATTAACTCATGCTGCTATGATGATCCGTTGTGACGGTTATCAACTTACGTTTAGCGCATTAACTCACAATGGCGTGGCCTTGTTAGCGCCAATTGCCAACTTTTTCAATGATGCAGAGCAACAACGAGATAATGATACCTTAATCATCACGTTGAAAAAGGCCACCGAATTACAAGACGAAGATGCACGCTTAAAGTCTACGTCGCCTCTTGATGGCTTAAGAA
Source organism: Shewanella sp. MEBiC00475 (assembly GCF_005234075.1). Lineage (NCBI taxonomy): Bacteria > Pseudomonadati > Pseudomonadota > Gammaproteobacteria > Alteromonadales > Shewanellaceae > Shewanella > Shewanella sp. MEBiC00475. The sequence goes on along the minus strand of NZ_CP039928.1, from coordinate 3,993,070 downwards.
TGTTTATCAAACACATTCAAACCAATAATCCGCTTAAATTTGAAGATTTATTTTTAGGTGGCGTATTAGCATATGACTTGATTGATACAGTGGAGCCACTTCCAGCGGCGCCCAATGCGCATAATGACTGCCCCGACTACTTATTCTATCTTGCTGAGACGCTTATTTTAATAGACCATCAAACTCAACAAGCTGAGATTGTCAGTCATCAATTTAGTCAAGATACAGACATTAAAAACCAACTCTCTCAGCAAGTTCAACATGTCATACAACAATGTGCACAATTAGATGATATTGAACCGTTAGTACCAGTAGCAACCGACGCAATAGTCAACATCACTGACGAACAATTTAAGCAAACGGTTATTGATTTAAAAGAACACATTGTCGCAGGTGATATTTTTCAAGTGGTGCCATCTCGTTGCTTCAGCCTACCCTGCCCTAATACCATCGGGGCATACCGAGCATTGAGACTCACCAACCCAAGCCCTTATATGTTCTATTTCAGAGGCCCTGACTTCACCTTATTTGGCGCATCACCAGAAAGTGCCCTTAAATACGATGCCGCCAGTAATCAAGTTGAAGTTTACCCCATTGCTGGTACACGTCAGCGTGGCAAGAATGCCCAAGGTGAAATTGATTTCGACCTAGATAGCCGTATCGAACTTGAACTGCGTCTAGATAAGAAAGAGTTGTCTGAACATCTAATGCTGGTCGATTTAGCTCGTAATGACATCGCCCGCATCAGCCAAAGCGGTAGCCGTAAAGTCACAGAACTATTAAAAGTCGATCGTTATTCGCATGTGATGCATTTAGTCAGTCGCGTTACCGGTCAGTTACGCTTAGATTTAGATGCCCTACACGCTTATCAAGCCTGTATGAACATGGGCACTTTAGTTGGCGCACCAAAAGTACGTGCATCACAATTAGTTCGCCAAGCAGAACAAGCTCGCCGTGGTAGTTATGGTGGCGCAGTAGGTTACCTCAATGGTTTAGGCGATATGGACACCTGCATTGTTATTCGTTCCGCTTTTGTTAAAAATGATGTTGCCCATATACAAGCGGGTGCAGGAGTGGTGTTTGATTCAGATCCCCAAGCCGAAGCAGATGAAACTCGTCAAAAAGCCCAAGCGGTGATCTCAGCGATAAAAATGGGAGGTGGTCTATGAGCAACGCAACCACACAAACTGATCAACAGATGAAAATATACTTACTCGATAACTTCGATTCGTTTACTTACAACCTCGTCGACCAATTCCGCAGCCTTGGCTGTGAAGTGATCATTTATCGTAATGATGTCAGTGCCGATTATGTCGCTGAAAAGCTGATGAATGAAACGGGTAAAACAGCATTAGTATTATCACCTGGACCAGGTGCACCTCATGAAGCTGGCTGCATGATGGAGTTAATAGGTAAAGTGGCAGGAAAAGTGCCGATGCTTGGCATTTGTTTAGGTCAACAAGCAATGGTTGAATACTATGGCGGAAAAGTTGAGCGCGCGCCATTTGTGGTCCACGGTAAAGCCAGTCCGACCTTCCATAATGGTCAAGGTGTATTTGCCAATTTACCCTCACCATTACCAGTTGCCCGTTATCATAGCTTAGTGGCGACAATAGTACCTGAATGCTTAGACATTATTGCCACAACAGATGGCATGCCAATGGCAATACAGCACCCACAAGATCAAGCAATCGGTTTTCAATTTCATCCAGAATCCATTTTAACCACATTAGGCAGCCAATTACTGACACAAACATTGGCCTACTTAACCCAAGAACATACTTTTGCTGGAGGCGCATAATGGATAATCTACAAGCTTTATTTGACCGCCTTTACCAAGGTAAGTCGTTAGATCGCGAGCAAATGGCACAAGTGTTTAGCGCTATTATTCAAGGTGATATGCAACCAGCAACAATGGCGGGTATGTTAGTGGCGCTGAAAATGCGCGGCGAAACCATTGATGAAATAGCTGGAGCCGCGGACGCATTACGCCAAGCAGCCAAAGCATTCCCACGTAGCGATGCCTCAAAACACACTGGTATTGTTGATATTGTTGGTACGGGTGGTGATGGTTACAACACCATTAATATATCAACCACTGCCGCGTTTGTTGCTGCTGCAGCGGGCGCAAGAGTGGCGAAACACGGTAACCGCAGCGTATCAAGTAAGTCTGGTTCTTCCGACTTATTGTCTCATTGCGGTATCGCACTCACCATGGAACCAGAAGCAGCAAGCCAATGTTTAGATAAACTCGGTTTATGCTTTTTATTCGCACCGCATTACCATGGTGGAGTTAAACATGCAGTGCCAGTAAGGCAAGCGTTAAAAACGCGAACCATTTTTAATGTGCTAGGCCCGCTAATTAACCCTGCCAGCCCAGAGTTTATGTTACTAGGTGTTTACACACTTGAACTTATTGAACCCATTGCCCACGTGCTGCATGCCCTTGGGGTAAAACGCGCTATGGTGGTTTATGGCAGTGGCTTAGATGAAGTAGCCCTTCACGATAATACTCATGTGGCAGAACTAAAAGACGGTGTAGTGCGTACTTACCAGCTGAGCCCTGAAGATCTAGGGGTTGAACGTGCAGACATAGCACAGCTAACGGGTGGCGAACCGGCAGACAATGCCTTAATAACCCAAGCCATTTTACAAGGCAAAGGCCTGCCAGCTCATCGAGATGCGGTGGCCATTAATGCCGGTTGTGCTTTGTATATCAGTGGTGTTTGCGACTCAGTTCAAGCGGGCACTCAACTAGCGCTTGATACACTTGCGGGCGGTGCAGCCTTTACCTTATTAACCGATTTAGCTGCCGCGAGCCAAGCTGGAGAACATAATGAGTAAGCCAGAAAGTAATGTACTAACCCGTATTGTTGATACAAAAGTGGCGCATATTGCCGCACTTAAACTGCGTTTTCCAGAAGCCAGTTTACAGCCTAAAATATCAGATCGTAGTTTATATGACGCCCTAAAAGCGCCTAATGCTCAGTTCATCTTTGAATGTAAAAAGGCCAGCCCTTCTAAAGGGCTTATTCGTCCAGTGTTTGATGTTGAAGCCATTGCAGATATTTATGTTCATTACGCTGCAGGTATTTCAGTGCTCACCGACGAACAGTTTTTCCAAGGTGACATGGACTACATTCCAAAAGTGCGCGCAAGGGTAACTCAACCGATTATCTGTAAAGACTTTTTTGTCGACCCATACCAAGTAAAATTGGCAGCCCATCAAGGCGCAGATGCCATATTGCTGATGTTGTCAGTACTTGATGATGCACAATATCGTTTATTAGCCGATGAAGCCGCAAAATATCAATTGGATGCCTTAACCGAAGTCAGTAACGAAGCTGAATTGGCTCGGGCAATTGATCTTAATGCGCCGATTATTGGTATTAACAACCGCAATTTACGCGACTTAAGCACGGATCTTGCGACAACAGAGTTATTAGCACCACAGATCCCTGCAGACAGAGTAGTGATAAGCGAATCGGGAATTTACAACCACCAGCAAACTCGTCGTTTAAATCCATTAGTAGACGGTTACCTTGTTGGCAGTTCCATTATGGCGCAACACGATATTGATTTAGCGTGCAGACAACTTGTTTTTGGTAACAATAAAGTCTGTGGTTTAACTCAAATTGACGATATTGAGGCAGTCGCAAAGGCAGGTGCCGTGTTTGGCGGATTAATATTCCATCCTAAATCACCAAGAGCGGTTACTCCTGAAGTGGCAACTGAGTTAGTCGCACAAATGCACCAACGCAATATTGGCTTAAATATGGTGGGGGTATTTGTTAATCATCCCGTTGCTGACATTGCCAACTTAGCCAAAAAACTTGAATTATTTGCGGTGCAATTACATGGCGATGAAACTGAACTTGAAATAAAACAGTTAACAGCATTACTGGCTCAACAACAACTCAGCACTGAGATTTGGAAAGCCGTCGCTGTTGATAGTCAAAGTGGCGAAATGAGCCAAAAGCCAGCGGGTGCCAATCGTTATTTATACGATAGCAAATCAGCACAACAATTTGGCGGCACAGGACAAACATTTAATTGGCAAGCCGATATTGATGATAAACAAGATGCGATGTTGGCGGGTGGATTAACCCCAGACAATGTTTATCTTGCAAGCCAGCAAGGATTTTATGGGGTCGACTTAAATTCAGGAGTAGAATCTAGCCCTGGACATAAAGACCACCAAAAACTCATTGCCGCATTTACCCAATTACGCCGTAATTAATTTTATATTTACGACACTATTTTTAGTTAAAAACATGATTACTCGAAGGGAATATTTATGACCGAGCTCAAGCTTAACCCTTATTTCGGCGAATATGGCGGTATGTACGTACCACAGATTTTAGTGCCTGCATTAAAGCAACTCGAAACCGCCTTTGTTGAAGCTCAACAAGATGAAAGCTTTATTACTGAATTTACCGACCTATTGAAAAACTATGCCGGCCGCCCGACAGCGCTAACCCTCACCCGTAACCTAAGTCCAAATCCTTTGGTAAAAATTTACCTAAAACGTGAAGACTTACTCCACGGCGGTGCTCATAAAACCAACCAAGTATTGGGTCAGGCTTTGTTAGCTAAGCGAATGGGTAAAAAAGAAATTATTGCCGAAACAGGTGCTGGCCAACATGGTGTGGCCACAGCCCTAGCCTGTGCACTTTTGGGGCTAAAATGTAAAGTTTACATGGGCGCAAAGGACATTGAACGTCAGTCTCCAAATGTGTTCCGCATGAAATTAATGGGCGCTGAAGTGATTCCAGTAACATCGGGTTCTTCAACCTTAAAAGATGCCTGTAACGAAGCCATGCGCGACTGGTCAGGCAGCTATGATAAAGCCCATTACTTACTGGGTACAGCAGCCGGCCCGCATCCATTTCCAACTATTGTCCGTGAATTCCAACGGATGATAGGTGAAGAAACTAAAAAGCAAATTCTTGAAAGAGAAGGACGTTTACCAGATGCCGTTATCGCTTGTGTAGGCGGTGGCTCAAACGCTATTGGTATGTTTGCTGATTTTATTGATGAACCATCAGTAGAACTCATTGGTGTAGAACCTGCCGGTAAAGGCATTGATACCCCGATGCACGGTGCACCACTTAAACATGGTAAAACCGGGATTTTCTTTGGAATGAAATCGCCATTAATGCAAGATAGTGACGGTCAGATTGAAGAATCATATTCGGTTTCTGCAGGACTTGATTTCCCATCGGTAGGACCACAACATGCGTATTTAAATTCTATTGGTCGTGCACGTTATGAGTCAGCTACTGATGATGAAGCGCTTGAGATGTTTCAAACACTTGCTCGCTGCGAAGGCATTATTCCCGCATTAGAATCTGCCCATGCCCTCGCCTATGCCGTACGCATGGCAAAAGAAGCCACTAAAGAAACCATTTTAGTGGTTAATTTATCTGGCCGTGGTGACAAAGATATTTTTACTGTGGCTGATATTTTAGAAGCCAAACAAAAAACACAGGAGAGCGGCAATGAGTAACCGTTATCAAACAGCATTTGCTGCACTGAAAGCACAAGATAAAGGTGCGTTTGTTCCTTTTGTGACCATTGGCGATCCGAGCCCTGAATTATCGTTAAAAATTATTCTAACCTTAGTGAATAATGGCGCTGATGCCCTTGAATTAGGATTTCCTTTTTCAGATCCATTAGCCGATGGACCAGTGATACAAGGTGCAAATTTGCGATCGTTAGCCGCAGGTACCACCCCAAGTGATTGCTTTGATATCATCACTAAAATTCGTGCCCAACACCCTGATCTGCCGATTGGGTTATTACTGTATGCCAACCTAGTTTTTGCTAATGGTATTGATGCGTTTTATGCCAAAGCAAAGGCTGCAGGTGTTGATTCAGTATTGATTGCCGACGTACCCGTTGAAGAGTCAGCACCTTTTAGTAAAGCTGCTAAAGCTCACGGTATTGCACCTATCTTTATTGCACCGCCTAATGCTGACTCAGACACATTAAAAATGGTCAGTGAACAAGGTGAAGGTTACACCTATCTGTTATCACGTGCGGGCGTCACGGGTACTGAATCAAAAGCAGGTCAACCTATTGAAAACATTCTGGCACAGCTGGCTGAATTTAATGCACCGCCACCACTATTAGGTTTTGGTATTGCAGAACCAGAACAAGTACGTGCGGCCATCAAAGCAGGCGCTGCAGGTGCTATTTCAGGCTCAGCTGTAGTTAAGATTATTGCTGCACACCAACATGATGAAGTCACCTTATTGGCCAAACTTGCTGAATTTACCGCGACAATGAAAGCCGCAACCTAGACACTTTTTGATAACCATAGCCCAAAAAGAGCCGTTAATTCGGCTCTTTTTTCAGGTATTAATCTGTCCATAATACGGTTTCACTTTCCGATGATAAATATCAACAATCTAGAAACCTATAACGGTGCTAGAGATAGAAACACAAGCGCGACTGACCTTAAGCACTGATTAAAAAGTTACCACCGTAACTTACTCAGCCTAAATAACAACACATAAAAAATGATTCACTGGAGCATATATAAGGCACGGACAATCATCGATCTCGCTGAAGATTGCCGTTAACATTCCCTTGCAAGATGGCCGATGATTAATCATTTTTCGCTATCCTTGTTAATGTGAATAGGGATAACATCATGCTACAATCGATGATTATTACGGTGGTAATGCCACATCATCAGCCTCTTTTTCTAACCTGAGATCGTTATGAAACAACTGTTAGATTTTTTACCTTTAGTCATTTTTTTCGCTGTATATAAACTCTATGACATTTATACTGCAACAGCAGTATTGATTGCTGCTTCAGCAATTCAACTCGTCATCACTTATCTGCTTTATAAACACATTGAAAAAATGCATTTGGCCACATTCGCCTTGGTGACTGTCTTTGGGTCTCTTACACTGTTTTTCCATGATGATGCCTTTATCAAATGGAAAGTCAGCATCGTTTACGCCTTGTTTGCTATTGGGTTAATTGTCTCTCAAATGATGGGCAAACCTGCGCTTAAGAGCATGTTAGGTAAAGAAATGAAAGTTGACGATAAAATATGGGCTCAACTTACATGGTATTGGGTTGGATTTTTTGTTTTATGTGGATTCGCCAACATTTATATTGCGTTCAATTTACCTTTAGAAACTTGGGTTAACTTTAAAGTCTTTGGCTTAACAGCCCTCACCTTAATTAACACTGTTATTACGGTAGTCTATCTGTATAAAAATATGGAAGAAGACAACTCACAACCAACTGATGGTCAATAATCAATCAACAAGATCAAGTAAAGGAAGATGCTATATGTGGTATATGATTTCATCTCAAGATGTCGAAAACAGTTTAGAAAAACGTTTATCTGTTCGTACTGAACATTTAGCCCGTTTACAAACTTTAGCCGATGAAGGCCGTTTATTAACTGCCGGACCACATCCTGCAATTGATAATGAAAACCCTGGAGAAGCGGGTTTTACTGGTTCTTTAGTTGTTGCCGAGTTCTCTTCACTAGAAGATGCCCAAGCTTGGGCCGATGTAGACCCTTATATCGCCGCTGGCGTATACAAAAGTGTCATCGTTAAACCATTTAAGCGAGTACTTCCATAATGAAAATAGTGTCTTTTAACATTAATGGGATACGTGCTCGTTTACATCAATTACAAGCACTGATCGACAGCCATTCACCGGATATTATTGGTTTGCAAGAAACCAAAGTACATGATGACGCGTTCCCTGTCGCTGACGTAGAAGCTATGGGTTATAAAGTTCATTATCATGGTGGCAAAGCACATTATGGTGTGGCGATGCTGTCAAAAATAGAACCTATTTGTGTTATTAAAGGTTTTGAAACCGATGATGAAGACGCCCAACGTCGCCTGATCATTGGCAAGTTCAAGCAAGACAATGGCCGTATATTAACGGTATTCAATGGCTACTTCCCTCAAGGTGAAAGTATTCATCACGAAACAAAATATCCGGCTAAGCGTAAGTTTTATCAAGACTTAATGCTGTATTTAGAAAAGCATCATAATCCTAGTGAAGACATTGCGATTATTGGTGATATTAATATATCGCCAACCGATTTAGACATTGGTATTGGTGATGTTAACGCCAAGCGTTGGTTAAAATCGGGTAAATGTAGCTTCCAACCTGAAGAACGTGAATGGTTAGCGCGCCTAGAACAATGGGGATTTATCGATAGTTTTCGTCAATTACACCCAACTCGCACAGAACGTTATTCATGGTTTGATTATCGCAGCAAAGGTTTTGTTGACAACCGCGGCCTTCGAATAGACGTTATTTTGGTGACTGAACCTATGGTCCCACGCTTAATTGAATCTGACGTGGATTACGATTTACGCGGTATTGAGAAACCATCAGATCATGCGCCAATTTGGAGCACCTTTAGCGAAAAGCTAATATAAGTTAAACAATCTAGTTATAGGTTAACCAAATAACATATCAACTCGATAATTTCGCTACTAAAAGCCATAAAAGCTATAAGTTCATCTTACTTCTAGCGCATTTTTAGTAGCGAATTTGCCTTTAGAACACCCTCTCAGCTAATCTCAACGACCAATCACTATGACAACTCTCTATGGCTACTCTTTATGCCTAGAGTACTTGCAAAACCGCACAGCGCCAGCAGGAAAACACGATTTTAGTTTATATAGATTTTATGTTCAGTGATCTAAAAGAAATAGCGACTGGATAATTGCCATTGTTGTTCGACTAAATCAATAGATTCATTAAGGTAAGCTCTAGCGGGTCGATTTGAATCGATAAGATTGTACTCAAATTGAATAAACCATGGTCGGTCTAATTGGTACTGATAAGCAAGTGTGAATGATTGGCCATCTTCGTTGTTATTATCGCCTGGTACAGTGTCGTTATCGGTGACAGAAAAATCTTCAACACGCATATTGATTCTATGCTGCGACCAACGTTTACTGAGTAAAATATATCCCGATTGAAAATCATTATCTACCACAGGGTAACCTTCCGTGTTGGTCATCAAAGTAGAACCTTGCATAAACTGGCCAATTAAATTGATTCCGTATGGTAAACGCCATTTTGTGCCAACATGACCAAACTGAGTCAACCACACATATTGACCTTGTTTAACGATAAGCGTGTTGGCATTATTGTCATAATAACCAGCTTGAACACTGCCTTTATTACGCCAAGTCCACTTGGCTAACACATGCCCACCAATACGATCGTCAAGTTCAGTAAAAGGATCCGAATTAGCAGCTTGAGCCTCTAACATACCGCCAGTTTCCATTGCTGGAATGGCTGCTATGGGAAGCGTTTCTTGCACTAATGTTTGTCTTGAGGTTTGAGTCCAACCATGCCAAGCCAACATGGCACCAGTGGTATCGTTAAACATAAAGGCTTCAGCTGTTAATGAAAAATCATGCTCTGACTGACGATACTTGCCTAAAGACTCAATGGTTGTCGATAAACCAATGTGTCTGACTTCTTCAGCGAGCCAGCTATTTAACGTTGAGTAATTTAACGTGTAAGGCGATGCCCAAGCTGTTGCAACATTTTCTAACGAGATTTTCGGGTACATCAGCCCAAATTGTACATCAAGGCGAATGCCCGATTCACTTGGAATATCACGATAACGGACCAACGCTTCGGTGATGCCCAATCCATTATTGATCCCATCAACATAGCCATTAGCCGCTATGCGACTCGACCAAGCATCACCCCATTGGATGTGATAATTTAATCCTAGTTGTGATAACGCTAATTGCGCGCCATTGTCTGCGCCAAACTTGCCCAATCCACCCTCTAAATAAGAATCGATACTATCGGCATAACCGGCACGAACATCAATTACGCCACTGAAATCATGCTCAACGTTCTTCAGATCAATAGAGTCGGCATACACACTGCTACTCACAAACAGTAAACAGCACACCATCCTTGTATATAATGAGTAAATAATGATCACTCTCCTATTGATAATCTGATTGTGTTAACCAATCATTAAACTGGCGCTCAGGGAGCGGCCGAGACAAATAAAACCCTTGGCCCATTTCGCAGTTTAGATCGGTTAACCACTCTAACGTAGCCTTGTCTTCGATGCCTTCGGCAACCACTTTAAGCCCCAAGTTATGAGCAAGTTGTAGTGTTGATTGCACAATAATTTGGTCAGCTTGATTTTCTAGTAACTTTTGCACAAATGACTTATCAATTTTTAGCTCATCAACCGGTAATTGCTTCAACTGTGCCAGTGAAGAATAACCCGTACCATAGTCATCTATTGATAGTGTCAGTCCATTATTTCGTAATAATGTGAGCTGCTTTATCGCCAGTTCAGGATCAGATACTACCGCATCCTCGGTGATCTCTAACGTCATTGCAGCTACAGGAACATGATGCTCCGCGAGTGCATTAATGACCCAATGGCAAAATTGCTCATCTTTTAAATTTTCAGCCGAAATATTAACGGCAATACACATATCAATGCCCAATAATTGCCAGCGATGATATTGAGCCATTGCTTCGGTAATAACCCAACGTGTCAACGCATCCATTTGCATGGTTTTTTCAGCAATAGGAATAAACGTATCGGGTGGAATAATGCCTCTAGCAGGATGATCCCAACGAACTAATGCTTCAACATGGGTGATTTTTTGTTTGGCTAAGTTTAATTTTGGTTGGTAATACAATACTAACTGATTTTGCTCAATAGCCACTTTGAGTTCATTAATTAATTGAAAACGTTCAATGCTATTTTTATCAATATTAGCATCATAGATCTGGTAATCACGCTTATTTACTTTAGCGTGCTGCAAGGCGGTATCGGCTTGTCTTAGTAAGGTTACAATATCGATATTTGGCTGATAAAAGCTCACGCCAGCAGTAAACTGTAAATGTAACATCACATCTTTGTAATGATAATCTTGACCAATCTGTTGCTGTAACTTAGATAACACAACATCGAACGATTGATGCTCACAATGCTTAAATGCCAGAACAAATTCATCACCTGACAACCGGTAAGCAAAGGCATCAGAATTAATCTCACATAGACGCTTAGCCACCTCTTTAATCACTTCATCACCCACTTCATGACCTAAAGTGACATTAATTTCGGTCATACGGCGAATATTAATTAAACACAGTCCCATTTTTGAACCTGAAACCAACCAAGGTTCAATGTTGCGCTGTAATTCGTTGCGGTTACCTAAATTGGTTAACGGGTCATGAAACGCTTGATGCTCAATGGCTTTTTCACGCGCTAAAATAGCTTGCTGCATTGAGGTAAACTCGTTAGCTAATTGTTGTAACTCAACACTTGAGTCGACAGTAACATTCGAGTCGTAATTACCTTTGGCAATAAAGCGGGCCTGGGCAATTAATTGTTTAATCGGTCGAGTAATACTGCCCGAAATCAAAAATGCCAATAACAAAGAAACGGGTAACATTAATACCAGCACTGCCACTTGTTGTAACCACTGCGAGTCTATGGAAGCCAGTAAGTCTGAACGCGATTTATACATGTAAGCATGCAGAGCTTGTCCATCAACATCACCCAAAGACTGTTTCCACAAGATATAATCGAGATTGCTTTTTTGATCAGTGATATAGCTGGATAACAACATGCTTTCATCGTTTGACAACGACTCACCAGAGTGGCCAATTGTCGTCATCTTATCCGCCGAGGTTAGGATAAAACCACTATTTAACCCAGTGAGTTTATACAACGAATTGGCCAATGCATCGTCGACGAGAAAACCAAATCCAACCCAACCGATAACACTATTGCCACCACTGGTGAGTGGAGAAAACTTAATTTGATATAACTTATTATCTAATAAATAAAATGGACTTAATGTTTCAAACTCAGAACCTAACAGATAGCGAAACGTACTATTTTGCTCAGAGCCCAAAGCAACCAATTCACGGCCCTTGTCTGTTTGTGATGCGACCAGCTGACCAATAATCTTACCTTCCGCAGATACTGCCATTGCAAGCGAAGCATTGATTCGACTACGATGATTATTGAGTGCAACTAAAAAACTACGGTTATCACCATCAATAAAAATATCTTTTAAGCCGAAGTCTTTTGCTGCCGTTGCTGCGAATGCCGCCAAATAATAGCTTCGATTATCATATTGCGATTCAAAAACAAGACTGGCGACGTCAAGTTGGCTCGCCACATATTGTTGCTCTAATCTTTGATTTGCTTGATAAGACAACCAAAAAGACAAGCTTAATACAGCAATAATTAACAGGACAAAAAAAGCAAAAATCCGAGTTTGCAGGCGATTAAAAAATGCCAATACTAGTATCCTTCTAAAAATTCAAATTCATCTAAACTTTTCTGTTCCGGAATACTATCAAATTCACCCTGTAAAGAGATAGTAATGGTGTTATCACTGGGTAAATGGAACATTTTGACTTGTTGATTATCTGTCAATTTTAATTGTGGATGCCATACAACAATCTTGAAGTCATCGGCTGGTAAATCTGCAAATGTCACCTGCCCTTGTGGATTGGTCACTGCATAAAAAGGGGTGTCGACAACCAACAAATGGCCCGACATCCAATCATGAATATTACACCCCATCGACACATGTCCTGTTTGCTCGAATCTCAGAACTTGTTGTTCTTGATTATGACGTAATTTAAATGCAAAACGTTTCGGACCAAGTGCCGAATAAATATGATGAGTAATATCGTCTTCATTGACAAAAGCCACATCCTTATCTTTTTGCACAATAGTAATATAGGGGGAAAACTGTTTATCTTTTTGATGAACTTCAGCTTTTTTAGGTAATGTGCTGGCAACTATATGGGCTGGATTGCTTGGCAGTAGGTACACCACCATGTTTTCTGCTGGTAGTCCTTGGGTATTTAACACCATTATATTTTGCGAAGCCGCTATCGCAGCACTGGTACTAAATATTAAACTGGTTAAAGTCAGCACGATTACGCGCGTTGAGGTAATGATCATTGATACTCCTAAATGACGTTTGCCTGATCATACAATAAAGCACCGAAACAAGTTTACCATGAAGGTATCCAAGCGGTTGTTATTCATCGGTATCTAATCATGCTGTTATAAAAATAAACGTTGTTAAGCGAGTGGATTAAATTAAATGCGGTTAACTTAATTCAGCCTAACAACTTATTAACAGACCAGCTACCTTAGTACTTTATTTCAAGCTAATCAAAAAAATATCAATAATCCTCTATGATAAGGTAAGACAGACTAAACTAAATTTTATATTGACTTAAAATTACCCCTAAACCTTTAGAAGATTTATTCAAATCTTGAGCTAATATACCAGCTTGCTTGGAAGTACTACGAATAGTATCCGATTGCTGACGAATTTGATTAAGTTGCATGGCAATATCACCGGCAGACACACTCTGTTGTTCTGCTGAAGCAGCTATTTGGCTACTCATATCAAACACCGCATTAATAGACTCAGCCATATGAGTAATATCATCACCGACAGCTTTAATACTCGCACTACCTTGATCGGCTTCTGTCACAATTACAGTGGTAATAGTGGTGAGTTTTTTAGAACCTTGTTGTAATCCTTCAATCATTTTTTGAATTTCTACGGTTGCTTTTTGTGTCCGCCCAGCAAGAGTACGTACTTCATCCGCCACGATGGCAAAACCACGACCTTGCTCCCCAGCACGAGCAGCTTCAATAGCAGCATTTAATGCTAATAAATTTGTTTGCTCAGAAATACTATCAATGGTGGTAACGGCATCATTAATTTGGGTAGCATCGCGGGAGAGTTGCTCTACAGATGAAAATGCTTCAGCTATACATTCAGATAAATAACTAATACGTTTAACCGCATCATTAATCTTACTTTGGCTTTCACCTATGTGTGTAGCATTTTGCTTAGTATTTAATGAGGCATCACTTGCATGATGTGACACATCGGCAATGGCCGCCGTCATTTGATCCATGGCGTGTGCCACCGAATCTAAGAAATGGTGTTGTTGGTCAATTAGCTCGTCATTGGTACTGGCTTGATGATTAAACTCGTTAGCGGCAACAGCCAAGGTTTCAGCATTACTGCGGATAGCACCAACCATTTCACTCATGTTATCTGCGCTGCGATCAATTTCATTAGCAATTAAACTGAAATCATCAGAACCAAAAAAGTTTAACCTAACGGTTAAGTCACCATCAGCTAAACGTTTAATTGCTTGGTAAATATCCCATAAGCCTCCCCCTAATGAGGTGGAAATCCAATAGCTCAGTTGAAATAACGGCAATAAACCAACCAAAGCCAAAATCAACATTAAATTCGTTTGGCTTAGCGGCTCTTGTTCCCATTGCTGAACATTTTGACTTTTAGTTAAATACTTATCGCCAACGCTTGCGGACGTCGTTACCACATCACCACTTCGGACCGTGTTATCACGACTCGATAACTGCAATTGGTTATCTTGTGCAAATTGTTTAAGGGCATCATTATGTAAATCTTGGTTATTGGCAACCGAGGCGAAACTGTCAACACTTGCTTGAGCACGTTGTAACGATGTTTGCTCAATTAATTCTTGAGTTTGTTGGTAATTAATTAATGCAATAACACTGGTGATCAATGCAACAAGTGAACACACCACCCAAAATTTTCCATTGAGGCTTAATTTAATCAAAATAGCATCAATTTTTCTAAACTGGATTTGCTTCATATAAGCTTCCTAAGGCAACTTGCCATTATCTCAAAAGTGACAACAAAACTACATAAACGGACAGCACCCGTACAAACGTCAATCAATATTATAGAAGATCCAGGTTATTCAAATTCATTTGCCATCTTATAGCCGTATTTTTTAAAATGTTAACCTTGAGGCAATAACAATGCCTAAGTACGAATATACTTAGGCATTAGGCTTAATAGTTATCGACTTAAATGAGTAAGACTTAAGTGTTACAGCTCACGTAAATGGCTAAACGGATAAATATTTATTGAGCGGTAAATCGCGATATCTTGCACCGGTCGCTGCAAAAATTGCATTCGTTAAACTTGGCGCTACAGGTGGCACGCCAGGTTCACCAACACCCGCTGGTTTTGCGGTAGACTCGATAACATACGTTTCAATATCTGGGCTTTGTGGCATACGTAATAACGGATAATCATGAAAGTTTGATTGTTCAACCTTACCCTCTTTAAAGCTAATTTCGCCCATCATAGCGAGGCTTAAACCAAAAATAATCGCGCCCTCTAATTGAGATTTAACCCGATCAGGATTAATCACAGTACCAGCGTCCATCACTGCTATTGATTTAATCACCTTAAGCTGCTTATCGACAACTTCAACCAAGGTAGCAACAGCAACATAACTCACAAAGCTGCGATGAATAGCCATACCCCAGCCTTGGTTTTTAGCCGCTTTAGGCGCATTAGCTAACGCAGTTTCAAGTGTATCTAATACCTTAAGGTATCGACCCACATCCACGGGATGATCGGCGGACTCCTCACCATAGTTACCGTATTTAAAAGCTTGGTTTTCAAATGTTTCTATCCGTGGTTTACCCAAAAGATCACGCCACATTTGTATACAAGGCTTATTACCTTTAACGGCTAACTCATCAACAAAACTTCCCATACCAAAAGCGTGTTGAATGTTACACACAGAGCGCATCCAACCGATACGAGTATGCGCCTCTGCCTTTACCGCTTCCAACTGAACATGTCCCAGCGCTAATGGCACATCACTAAAACCTAAATCTAACTCACCAGCCGACGGATATTCTACGCCCTCAGCAAATGTTGAACTAATAGATGGAAAACCTGTCCGCGCTAACAATGCGATTGGCATATTGTTGTTATCAAGTTTTGCCTGATACATTTGCGCACTAATCGCATGGTAATAGCTATTTTGAATTTCATCTTCGCGGCTCCAACACACCTTAATAGGCTTGTTTAACTTTTGCGATAAAATAGCTGCTTCTACGCTAAAATCAGGTTTGGATTTACGTCCAAAACCGCCGCCCAATAAGGTCACATTAACCGTAACCTGCTCTTCTTTAAGCCCTAATGCTCCAGCTACATTCTGTTGAGTACTTTGCGGCGTTTGGCTCGACGCCCATAATTCGCAGCCATCGGCCGTCACATTTGCAGTTGCAACGGGTGGCTCCATCATGGCGTGGGTTAAGTAAGGGACTGTGTACACTGCATTAACGGTTTGCTCTGCAGGCCACTCAGTGATCGAATCACCGAGTTTGCGTATCACTTTCCCCGGCTGGTTAACTCGCTCAACCAAGCCTTGTAAATATAACTCTGAATCATGACCATCATTAATCGACTTAGACCAGGTAATCGTTAATGCTTTGCGCGCTTCAATCGCACTCCAACTGTTGGTAGCGATTACAGCTACGCCGCCCAAAGGTTGAAACAACGGTGCACCTTGTGGTGCTGGCAAGGTAATGATATCAACCACGCCGGCAATACTGCGGGCTTTGGTGTCATCAATACTTACCACATCACTGCCTAATACTGGTGGGCGAGTAATACTAGCGTACAACATGCCATCTAGCTTAATGTCATATCCATATATCGCTTTACCCGTTAGCATCGCATCCATATCGACAATAGTGTGTGACTTGCCAATATGAGTAAAATCACTAGCATTTTTTAACACCACTGAGTCTAATTCTGGCATTGGCAATGTCGACGCTACCAGTGCTAAATCGCCATAAGCAAGGCTTCTGTTACTGCCTTTGTGATGCACTTTATGAGCTTTGGCATATACCTCCGCAGCAGGCACTTTCCATTGTTGTGCCGCCGCTTGTTCTAACATAGTACGAGCGGTGGCACCCATTTGACGCATGCGATGGTAATGCTTACGGATACTGCGGCTACCATCAGTATTTTGGCTGCCATAACGCTTATCTGCTAGGCCTTGCACCACCACAACCTTATCCCAATCAGCTTCTAATTCATCAGCTAAAATTTGCGGGATACCGGTTCGAATACCTTGACCCATTTCAGAGCGATGACAGGTTAAATAGACTTTGTTGTCTTCACCAATAGCAACAAATAGATTCATTAAGGCTTGTTTGTCTTGTGCCAGCGCCATTGGGCTCCATGCTAAACTGGATGTGCCGAGGGCCAATCCGCCGCCAACAGCGCCAAATAGTTTAAGTACATGACGGCGACTGATATTTTCAACTGCAGTAAATGTAGTCATGGTTATGCCTCCGAAGCCGATTTTATCGCCGCTTTAATACGTGGGTAAGTACCACAGCGGCAAATATTGCCCGACATTGCATCGTCAATTTGTGCCTCAGAAGGTTTAGCTGTGGTTTTTAATAATGCAGCCGCAGACATCAATTGCCCCGCTTGACAATAACCGCATTGAGGCACATTGTGTTCCAGCCAAGCTTGCTTTAACTGTTCGGCCTCAAGGCCTTCAATGGTGGTAACTTGCTTGCCTTGCACTTGCTTTAAGCTGGTTAAACAACCGCGCATCGGACTGCCATCAACATGAATCGTACACGCGCCACATAAACCTGCACCACATCCAAATTTAGTGCCCGTTAAACCAAGTATGTCACGCAAAGCCCATAGCACAGGCATATTAGGATCGGCATCAAGGGTAAAATCCTTACCATTGACCATTAATTTTTGTGTTGAGGTTGTCATAATCATTCCTTAATTGGGCCGAAACTTAACTCACTTGATCTAACCAACGCGTTAAATCAGCTGGGGTATCAATATCAAATTGGGCTTGTTCCATAGTCAATATGTTCAAACTGTTATTTTTTTCATGGTGTTTTAATATACTTTTAGCGCCTTTATCACCTTCAATAGACATTAACGCGGCAAAATCCTCTGCTAAAAATATAGCGGGTACACCAACATTTTCCCGATAAAAAGCACAACTACTTAGACCATTTTGGTAATAAGCATCAACAAGCCGAGTATAATCTTGAGCGGTTATCGCCACTTGGTCGGCCAACACCAGCAATAAAGCCTCTGCATGATGATCAATAGCATATTGAGCAGCCTGTTTAACAGAGCTGGATAATCCTTGTTGCCAATCATGATTGATAATTCGATGTGATGTCGAAGTTATTGCCATAATCTCGTCATTAAGGTGTGCACCCAACACCACCGCAGGTGTTTGAATACCTGCTGCGGTTGTCACTTGATTTAGGGTTGTAATGCTATGGGCCAGCAAGCTTTGATCGCCCTGCACTTTGGCCGTTATTTTACGGCCATTAAATCGGCTGCTAGCCCCCGCAGCTAAAATCACGGTAACGATATTAGGTTTCATTATGCCCATCATTACAGCATCACACTATCAAGACTAGTGAGCTGACTGCCATATAGCACCCCGTGACACTGAGATAAAACACTTAATGCTATTGAACCAGGAAGCTCACCGCCTAATGCAAGCCCTGCAGGAGCGGAGAAATAACCACTAAAATCATCCAAACTAAGATCAGCCATTGCTAATACTTTATCGCGGCGGTGCACTGGCCCAAGCAACGAGATATAGGCTAAAGGTTGTGTCTGCAATACTTTAAGGGTCTTGGCATCAATTTGCAGATTGTGACTCATCAAAAAAGCAGCATCTAAATCACTGAGTAAGTGATTAGTTACATTGGCAGTCGGTTGTTTGATAATTTGGCAACCCGGAAAATCATAGCTACGCGCATAAGCGGTGCGCTCGTCAAACACCGAGACTTTCCAGCCCATGGTTTGCGCCATTAGTGCGACAGGTTGCGCGTCTAAACCACCACCGAAAATACCAATATGCACCGGAGGACGCAAAGGGATCTGCAGTAAGGTTTTACCCTGCTCTGTCACTTTAATGGTTTTAGTATTGAGGGTTATTGGTGTGGCCGAATCATTTGGATGCTCAATAAATAAGCCCGATATCTTATTGCTCGATACACCGTCATCGACAATATCCAACTGATAAATCCCGCTGTCTCCCCGCATTAATGCATCGTGTACGTGCAGTAAGCCCAAGTAATTATTAGCTTTATTTACCGACACCATCATAATATTGACAATACCACCACAACCAAGTTGATAACTGGTATCAGACTCGTCGGTCGCATCGTAGGTTAATTGAATAACCTGTTGGGTTTGAATCGCTCGCTGGGCATGACGACGAAGATCAGCTTCAAGGCAACCTCCGCTTAGCATGCCTAAACTTTTCCCCATCGGATGAAATAACATGATAGCGCCGGGCTTGCGATAAGAAGACCCTTGCACTTGAGTTAACACTGCTACAACCCAGTCTTCTTGATAAGAAGGTAACCAGGCATCGAGTAAATCAACAAGGTGTTGAACCATGAGAACTGTCCATCATAATAAACGCAGACTATTAAGCTAACAGACTGGCTTTACAATGCAAAGAATCAATCATTCATGGTATTAAAAATAACCTCAATGATCTGATTTTATAACAAATTATTAATCAAATAACTGATCAGCAACAAAGGGGTTGTTTCGGCGTTCATCTGCAAACGTCGACATAGGCCCATGACCGGGAATAAAATTGACATTTTGCCCTAATGGCCACAATTTAGTGGTAATAGAGTGAAGTAAATCTTGATGATTAGATTGTGGGAAATCGGTGCGACCAATTGAGCCCCTAAAAAGCACATCTCCCACCCAAGCTAAACTATCCTTTTTATCATAAAAAACGATGTGACCAGGGGTATGTCCTGGGCAATGAAGCACCTGCAAATGTTGCTCACCTACATTCACTTCGTCACCATCATTCAGGTATTGGTTTGGTTCAAAGGCTTCTACACGCGGAAAACCGAAGTTTTGACTTTGTTTGACTAAATTATCTAACCAAAATTTATCAGCAATGTGCGGACCAATAATCGGGACAGCTAATTGTTTCGATAACGCCGCAGCGGCACCGACATGATCAATATGACCATGGGTTAATAGTATTTTTTCAACATGTAAGCCTAGCTTAGTCACCTCAGCTAAAATCCGATCAATGTTACCACCGGGATCAACAACCGCAGCCTTTAAGGTCTTCTCACACCAAATGACACTACAATTTTGCTGAAAAGGCGTTACGGGGATGATTTGATACTTCATCGACAACCTCGTTCTTTAAAAAACACTTGCTGATTATCCGTTAATTCTACTTAGGCAGATGTGATCTAGATAGCTCTTTAAAGTGATTTACGTCTAGTGACTGATTGTAAATCATTAACGGGCTAATTAAATAACCTTGTTCGCGCTCGTACATGCGTTCATATATCATATCCACAAGATAAATTTAGTAACATCATTAATAACGACGGAATAGCCATTATATGCAGATTGATCTCACCTTAGCAGACATCGTTGCCCGTAAACATTTTTTCTCTGTGCCGCTTGATTACCAACAAAACCTAAGTAAGCAAATAACCGTTTTCGCCCGTGAAATATCCAGCATAGAAAACCAACATAAAAAGCTACCATACTTAGTGTTTTTTCAAGGCGGACCAGGCTTTGGAGCCGTAAGGCCGATTAGCAATAGTGGTTGGATAAAAAGAGCACTAAAAGAATATCGGGTATTACTGCTTGATCAACGCGGCACTGGATTATCAAGCCCAGTCAATGCCACCAGCTTAAGTGACATGAGCGCCACTGATCAAGCGGACTATCTAAGCTTTTTTCGTGCCGATAATATTATTCGCGATGCAGAGTATATTCGCGCAAAATTGTCACCAGACGAACCCTGGACCATTTTAGGCCAAAGCTTTGGTGGATTTTGTGTATTGCATTATTTATCTGCCGCGCCAGAAGGTTTGAAAGAAGCCTATATTACTGGTGGTATTCCGTCACTAACCCGCACTGCAGATGAAGTTTACCAAGCGACATATCAACGCGTTATCGCTAAAAACAAAGACTTTTTTAATCGTTTTAGTGACGCGAGATTACTGGTTGATAACTTAGCCAAGTACCTTTATGGAAACAAAGTTTACTTAGCAACAGGTGAACAACTGACAGTAGAAATGCTGCAGTTATTAGGCGTTAATATCGGCATGGAACAAGGACCTGAAGCGGTATATTACTTGCTTGAACAAGCCTTAATAGAAACGGCTCACGGTGTAGATTTAAACCCGTTATTTGCACATCAATTCAGTCAATTACTTAGTTACAATACCAATCCAATTTTTGCCTTAATGCATGAGTCGATTTACTGTCAACATAATGCGTCATCGTGGGCTGCTCATCGAGTACGATCGCAGTTTGAGCAATTTAATTACCATCCAGATAAACCTTTGTTGTTTACTGGTGAAATGGTTTATCCATGGATGTTTGCCCAGTTTGAAGCATTAATTCCTTTGCAGCCTGCTGCAGAGTTAATCGCCACAAAGAAAGACTGGCCAGCATTATATGACCTTGAAAAATTGGCTAATAATAAAGTCCCTGTGGCGGCAGCCATTTATAGCAACGACATGTTTGTGGAAATGCAATACAGCTTAGAAACCACCCAACAAGTCGGACAGCTACAATATTGGCTCACCTCAGAATATGAACATAATGGTATCCGTATGGATGGCGAGCGCATTTTAGATAAACTGATAAGCCTTAACCGAGGTCATTGCTTACGTTAGAAGAATTTACGCTAAAAGTATTGATGATAAAAATAGTTAAGTTAAAAGAGTAAGATAAAAAACGGCTTAAACGTTAAACGTTTAAGCCGTTTTTATAGCCTGTAAATAATTTTATATTGCTGCAAGCCAAAATCAATTAATTACAATATTTGAATAACCTGTTCTTTCGCTAAACGCGACTTAGGTAACCCAGCGTTATAATCTTCTTCCGAACTGTGATAACCCAACACGAGTGCCACGTCACAAATATAACCGCCCAATTCTTTTTCAAAAACTTGACCTATCAATTCGCTATCAACCCCTTCCATCGGTGTTGAATCGATACCTAAGCGTGCAACAGCATGCATAGTGTTACCCAAGGCTAAATAGGTTTGTGATTTAGTCCAAGCACCATTGTTGCCCGCTTCGTCGGTATTTAAATCTACAAATGCATATGCCCCAAACGCAGCTTCACGATCAGCAGGCTTAGTACGACCGTCTGCAATACCTTTATCAACAACCTTGGCATAATCTTCACGGGTATACTTAGGATTATAAGCAAACAATATGATATGAGATGCCGCTTTAATATGCGGTTGGTTGAACTGAAACTTGTTGGCAAATGTGTCAGACATACGTTGCTTAGCAGCATCACTTTCAATCACGATAAATTTCCATGGTTGAGAGTTAATCGATGAAGGTGACAGTCTCATTGCTTCATAAATCACGGCTAAATCTTGTTTTGGAACGCGCTTGGTCGGATCATAGCGTTTGGTTGTGTAACGTTTTTCTAAATCAGCAATAATGGCATTGGTCATGTGGTGCTCCATCTTTATTTTAACGATCATTAAAAGGACTGGCAGTTAACGATATCAAATAATAATATTATCGATTAGCTTGCCCTGTTAATCACGACAAAGAGTCGTGAACAACAAACGAGGAAAAGCATAAAACTAAAAACAAATTAACAATAAATACAATTGGTTAACAAGATAACTAAATCAATACATCGTCACCCTGTTGTTGTGCTTAAAAAGGTTTTTTCAAGGTTTGCATTCAATTAAAAGCTATTTAGCGCCATTTAATTGAGCACCCCATACTGGCTGTTTGTTGCTTAGGGCCTTTACCAATCCCAGCGATCATTTGCATGGCATTCAAAAGCTCTGGTTCTCGATTTGGATCATCGTGCAAACGTGCATCATCTAAACGGCCACGATATTGCAATTCACCAAGGTGATTAAACCCAAAAAAGTCAGGGGTACATACTGCGCCATACTGTTTGCCTACTTGCTGGTCTTCATCAACTAAATACGGAAACTCAAACCCATGCAACTCAGCAAAGCGCAACATGTTCTGCGGCGAATCCGCTTCAACATTTTCATAGTCGTTAGACATTATTGCCAATACATTAATGCCTTCGGCCATTAATTGTTTTGTATCCTCGGCTAAGCGAGTCGCAATGGCTTTAACATAGGGACAATGATTACAAATAAACATAATTAACAAGCCCTTTTTACCCAAATTTTCACTCATGGTAAAAGCGTCACCATTAGGCGTGTTAAGTGTGAAATCAGGTGCTTTCCAGCCAAAATCACAAATAGGCGTATCGAGTAACATAGGTCATATCCTTTACAGTTAGCATGAGTAACTTGGTAAGTCTGTCACTACATTAATTTGGTTATCATATCCGATAATTTAATTGCCATATACGGCGTAATAATTGAAAGATTATCAATTATTATTGGAAAATTATCTGAAATAAAAACAGCCGACTAATGCCAGCTGTTTAAAGAGTTTTGCCAGTTAAGTATTAGGCATTTGTGACCACAGTACGATAACCGCCTTGATGTTCATCGGCGACAAACTCAATAAAGTGTTGAATACTATCAAGGCTATCTTCTTGATAATGTGACACATATAGCAATTGAGTTAAGTGTTCTTTTGCAATAAGTTCAAGGGCATTCTTGATCAATCTACGCCCTAGATAGTCTAAACCTTGATAAGGTTCATCGAGGATAAGTAAGGTTGGCTGTTTAACAATGGCTCTGGCGATTAATAATAATCGCTGTTGACCGTATTCTAGTTGTCGAAATGACGATTTACTCAAATGACTCATGTGTAAAATCGCTAGCCACTCCGTTGCAATAGCGACTTGTTGTTTCGACGGTTGCTGATACAAGCCAATAGAGTCATAAAAGCCCGATACAATCACATCAAGCGCACTACAATTAACCCTATACTGTAAATGCAACGCAGATGACACCATGCCGATGTGCTTTTTTATCTCCCAAATACTCTCACCAGAGCCTCTTTTTTTACCAAAAATATCAATATCGTTACTGTAGCATTGTGGATGATCGCCAAAAATAAGCCCAAGCAAAGTACTTTTACCGCAGCCATTAGGGCCTTTAACTTGCCAATGAACACCATTATTGATGCGCCAATTCACCCCAGAGAAAATGACTTTGTCACCGTAAGCGACTCGGCCATTGTTCAATTGAAAAACCGGATTTGCAAATGTTGGGGTGTGACGGTGACGACGAATAAGCGCCAGCATATCTTCACTTTGTTGGCCAGATTGCGCGGTTAATTGAGTGATAAGCGGATGGTTATCCCACTCAGACTTAGCCATTACACTGTCTAATTTACCATGGTTAAACAGGGCAACATGCTCTATCCAATCTGGCATATCTTGCTCACGAGAGACCACCACCAACATTTGCACAGTTTGCGATAACAGCTGTAAATATTGGCTTAACGCTTGCCTATGAGCCACATCTAGCCCGGCATAGGGTTCGTCGAGCACTAAAAATGGCACCTTTGTCGCCAGCGCACGGGCAAGCATCACGCGACGGCTTTCTCCGGTAGAAAGCTGAGTAAACTGGCTATCACTTAACCGAGTAAGATCCAATTGCGCCAATAATCGATGAGTCAGTGCGTCATCATTACATTGGGCAAATATTACGCCATAAACAGTGGTTTTAGGATCGATATAACCTAAAGATTCGCTGTCATCTTGTTCGAGAATATCTTCAAGTAATTGTTGCTGTTCATGCAGCGACACCAAGGCGACTTGCGAATGCTCAAGACCCGATAGTTGGCCGGAATATTCCCAGGTTTTATCTAGCGGTTGCTGAGTTAACAATTTACCCAGTAAGGCGCCTAAGTCACCTTCGGTACTAAACACTCCCCAAGATTGATGCGATTTAATTAGCCAATCTTCAATGTCCATCATGACACTAGATGAACGACATTGCAGTTGTGTAAACCGGATTTCCATTTTGGCGCTTACCCTTGTCTATTTGTACTCATTTATCACCAGATTGTCTCATAAGTAGGTTTATGAAATCGACAAAAAAGCAGACCATTTTTATGGTCTGCCTTTCAGTTAATCTTGTAAAACTCAGTTATCGCAAGCCTTAATCGATTATCGTCATTTCATTCAAGGTAAATTCAACGACTGCACCTTCTGTCGCGGCCACATAATCAGCTAAATGTTGATTATTCATATGAACCTGCCACAATTCACGACTCTGCCAGTTTTCATAAAACATAAAATGTGCGGGATTAGCATTATCTTGGTGTAAATCATAGCTAATACAACCCGTTTCGGCTCGAGTCACTTCAATTAACTTTAACAATTCAGCTTTAACTAAATCGACTTTGTCAGCTTTGGCTTTAATGTTGGCTACGATAGTTAACTTTGACATGTTATATTCCTTTTAATCATACAATCAGTGAATTACCCCGCGACTTCGCTTCGCTCTGATCACGGGGCTTCTGCAATTTAGCTTTTAACGGCTAAGTTGCTTCTTTTTTCTCAGTTCCCACACCAAACTTTGATAGCTCAAAGACTTTCGTTTTAGTAGATGATTTCTTCTGAGATTTGGGGATTACCCTAGTGACTCTCCCAGTCACCATTAAATCATTTTCGCCTGTGTTTTCGATAGACTTAGCAGCCGCTAAATCTCTGCACTGGACTAAACCACAGCTTTCGCAAGCAAATTCTCGCACGCTAAGTCCAAACTTGTGCGGGTGTTTGCATTCATAACAAATGCCTGACGATTTCACATAACGACCTATTTCATGGTAAATACCACCATTCAATTCAACTTTGTATTGAGTCTGCGAAGTGATCATACCCATCACATTATCGTTCACCATATGGCCGTTAAATTGCTGCATACCTTTCACGTTTAAATCCTCAAACACTATGATATCACTGGTCTTGGCTATCGAACATGATACTTCGTGAGCGAACGCTAGGCGTTGGCGTGAGATTTTTCCGTGAAGTGTATTTAAGCGTGATTTGGTTTTATACCAGCGACGAGAGCCTTTTTCCCTTCGGCTCAACTGGACTTGAATTTGCTTTAGCTTTGTTGATGAACGTTTAAGTGCTTTTGGGTTTTTAACGTACCAACCGTTCGAACCTACAACCGTATGCTGACTGTTAATGTCGTAGCCTACTATTGATGACAAGATCCGCTTCGCGGACTTGCATTCAACCTCTTGGGTAAGCGATACATTCCATTTACCATGTGATAGTTGGACAGTAACAGTCTTGATTTCACTGACTAATTTACGGTGTAAAACAATCGGTACTTTGCCAATTTTCGGAATGCTGACCGCCCCATTTTCGATGCGGATACAGTTCGAGTTATTCACACACCTAAAGCTGTCATTGTGCAGTTTTTTCTGTTTGAAACTGACTTTAAACGTCGGGAATTTTTGCAACCGACTCTTAGAAAAAGAGTTTTTTAAAGCCATATCCAGATCTCTTGCCACTTGCTGTGCAGCCGCAGAATCAAAAGATTTTAACCAAGAGAACTCTTCGAATACCTTTAACTCTTTAATTAATTTTGCCATTTCTGGATAGAACAAAAACGTTTTGTCGTACCTATAACGACGCAGATTTTCTGACAATAATAAGTTCCACAACCCACGAGCATACGAGCCAAACTCAATAAGTTTGGCTTCCTGCTCTGGCGTTGGTTTTATCCTAAAATTGTATCTGAGCGTCTTTTTCATATACTGTATAGACTACTGTACGACCTGATATTATCAAGTGGAATACCAAACTAATTCACAGTGCAAGCATCTCATTGTGCAGCACTTCCGTTGATATGAACCGTCAATATATTCAAGAGCGAGGTTAGTTTATCGATTCATCCCCGCGACTTTCGCTACGCTCGGATCAGGGGGTTTTCTCGACAGATTAGATAAAATAAACTGTTTATAAATATGGGATTAGAACAGACTTTATAAAAGACTAAAAGCCTTCTAGTACAATCTTACCAATAGAACGACCTGTTTCTAATGCTTTGTGAGCTGCACGCAAGTTAGCTGCGTTAATTGTGCCCATGTGCTGACCTAACGTTGTTTGAATATAACCTTGGTCTACAAGATCTGCCACACGGTTTAATAAACGACTTTGTTCATCCATATCTGCAGCATTAAACATTGAACGAGCAAACATAAACTCCCAATGTAATGACAAACTCTTTGGCTTCAATTTTGTGATATCAAGAGCTTCAGGATCGTCGATCATAGCAATTTTACCAAATGGTGCTAACAATTGAGTGTAACTTTCAAAATAACTATCGGTGCTGTTTAAGCTTGCAACGTGAGTAACTGGGCTAATGTTCAACGCTTCAATTTGCGCAGCAAGCGGTTTGGTGTGATCAACAACATAATCGGCACCCAACTTTTTAACCCATGCGCTTGAACTTTCACGTGACGCAGTGGCAATGATAGTTGCACCTGTAATAGCTTTAGCTAACTGAACAAAAATAGAGCCTACACCACCAGCAGCGCCAACAACTAAAATGACATCGTCTGATTTGTCAGTCGATGCAGGGCTTTGTTGTTCAATAGCTAAATGCTCAAACAACAGTTCCCATGCGGTAATGGCTGTTAAAGGCAGTGCCGCAGCTTCTGCATTTGGTAAGCTTTTTGGCTTAAAGCCAACTATACGTTCATCAACTAATTGGTATTCTGCATTGCAACCTTGACGAGTAATATCACCCGCATAGTAAACCACATCACCCGGCTTAAATTGGCTTGCTTTATCGCCAGTAGCAATCACTTCACCAACAGCATCCCAACCAATCACTTTTACAGCACCGTCTGTTGGCGGCATATATAAACGTACTTTGTAATCTGCAGGGTTAACCGAAATAGCATTCACCTTGATTAATAAGTCACGGCCTGTCGCAATAGGGTGTGGTAACTCAACATCAATTAACGATTCAGGGTGAGTAACGGGTAATGATTGTGTGTATCCAATGGCTTTCATAATGTTATTCCTGTTGTGTTAATCTGCAAACGGTGTTCAAACTTGATGAAACAATATTAGCCCTTGTTTTACTATTCATAAACAGCATAATGATAGAAACATTATCAAATAAAAATGGATAATCATGCTTCTAGAAGACTTATACGTAGTACTAAAAGTAGCCGAGTTTCGCAGCATCACTGCTGCAGCAACCAATTTAGACATGCGTACAGCAACGGCTAGCGCAGCATTAAAACGAGTAGAAGCTAACTTAGGCGTAGAGTTATTTATCCGCACTACCAGACAATTACGTTTATCGAGCGCTGGCGAAAAGTACATCCCACAGTGCGAACAAGCCATGTTGATGCTGGAGCAAGCAAAGCAGAACATGAAAGGTGAACTGGACATTATTGATGGTGACTTACGTTTAGCCATATCATCGGATCTTGGTCGTAATATTGTTATCCCTTGGCTTGATGAATTTATGGCAACTCACCCAAAAATCAGCCTACATGCCAATATTAATGACAGTAATTTAGACTTTTATCGTGACTCAGTCGATTTAGCCCTGCGATATGGTTCGCCAAACGACGCAAATTTATATGGCTTTAAAATCTGTAATATTCCTAGGTTGTTATGTGCTTCCAAAGCCTACCTTGAAGCAAATGGCACCCCTATACACCCACAAGACCTAGCCTCCCATAACGGATTGTTATATCAACTCAATAATATTACTTATGATGTATGGGATTTTTATCGCAATGATGAACAGTACAAAATCAAAATGAAGGGTAATCGAGTCTCTAACGACGGTGAACTGGTTCATCGTTGGTGCCTTTCAGGTAAAGGCATTGGGCTTAAATCTTGTCTTGATATGTCGAGCGACTTACTTGCCGAAAATGTGGTACACATTTTACCCGAATACCAAGCAAAACCGACCGAACTTTGGCTGATATTTCCCAGCAGACAATCTATTACCCCTGCAGCGCGGTTACTACGTGACACCTTAAAGCAAAAGACCCACAGTATTTTACAGCAACTGATTGAGAAAGGCATATTGGATAAAAGCGTGTTGGATTGATAAGCAATCTTATTGGCGCGCTAAAGTCGTTTACACCTTAAATGAGCCTCTATATGTGTTTGCATACTGTTATTTGTAAAGGCACGATGATTTGACAGCTATCTGATAGACAAAATATAAGAATTTGTTAATTGATTTAAATTTGACTGTAAAAACAGTCAAATACTTTCGGTTAGAAAATGGCTCATCTATTGACTGGCGGGAGGCTCATATGTGTTAGTTTTCACCTTGATGTATCTAAAAGGCGATTATATGGAATTTCATATGCGTCACGATAATATGAAACTATAGAAGAATCTCCACCAACTATCTCATATAGTTCAATAAACTTAAAAAGCCCTTTAGCCGCGTTATACGCCATTAGCCAAATATCGCGATCTTGAAATAATTCTGAGTTAGGTTGCTTCCTAAAAGCAAGGCTATCTCGCAACTCTGCTAGGTGAGCCTCCCAATCAATGGCATCACTAGTGAGAAGAGTACGTAAAGGTAGATCTTTTATATCGTTAGCGGCATCAAAGTTGTGCCCCCATATCCAAGGCTGGTCACAAGTAACGATCATTGTATAACAATCTTTTAAATCAGCTTCATAAGACTTAATGGAAACTAGAACTTCTTCTTTTTCTTGTTGCCCTTTGATAAATCTTAGGTTTTCTAGACCAGCAAGAAAAGCTAGAAAAGCAAATGTCGCGCCTAAAGTACCACCAACATAACTACCAAAACTCCCCCAGTCGCTTTGTACTTTAGAGAAACCTGTATGGAAATTATAGAAATAGGCAAGAACTATAGATACTGCCGTTATTGCAGCAAGGTAAATTAGCCACTTAATCCGATTTGGCACAAAACTCTCCGTGAAAACTAACGCCGCATTAAGCAGACTAAAATAGTGGGTTAAAATTTGTATCGCCGCAAAACGTAACCCACTGTTTTAATTCCGTTTAAGTACCTTACTGAACGAAGCCGCTCTGCGGCAGAAAAGATAAAAGCCCATCTTTATCACCATCATAAATACTTACTAGACCCTGCCTAATAGGCATTACCTAAGAGTATCACCATGAACGACTACGCTTTGATTTTCTTTATGAACAACATCTTACCAATTTAACACTGCAAGGCAAGAGACCTGCTACCATCGATGCTTAAACTCTTGGAGTACCGTAAAACTTGACCGTAATGAATTACAGTTTTTCTATCGGTATGTCCTTAACCAACACTGGGAGTGGCTGAGTATTGTTAAGCCACCACAGGTCAAACGCTTACCCGATATTTTGACCCCTGCCGAATACGTAGATTCACGACGCACCGTTGTCCCTGTTGTCAGCAAAGAATGCGCTTTATGGGCATAGTGAAACGACCGACAAACTTATTGCTCACAACCTAACGTTGAAAATGATAATAAGGATAATGGCTAAACTGAATACCGTGGAGGATTAATTTAAGATATTGAAATATAGCGAGTTACATAACTGGCAAAGAGGCTAAGGGAACTTGCTGACTATTGAAAAGTGGCTAATAATCATAACAAACAGCGCGTTTTCTCGAACTGTTTTTGGCACAATAAAGAGTCACATCTCAGGTGTTCAGGCTTGTTCAACACTTGGGATATGGACGCGGCTTCGCGTGGCATATCTTTATTAGTTAGCAGTATGTTACAACAGCAATAAAAATTTTCGCAAGTCACGCTCTTGTCTCATGACGTGTAAAATATAAACCTTATCGGTCTCTACTTTATAAAATATGCGACATGGGTTAACGACAACCTCTCGATAGTTAAGATTACTTAACTCTATTGGTTTCTTGCCTGATTCAGGAAACGCTTCAAGTCGTTCAACATTATCGAATATTTTAACCACTAACTTTTTAGCTGATATCATATGACTCAAAGCAATATATTCAGCTATATCATTCAGATCCTCTAGTGCAGGGTTTGTCCAAATTATTTCAGCCATTTATTCATTTTCTCTTTCGCTTCAACATTAGACATAGTATCTCCGCGACTTATTGCCTGCTCACCTTTAGCAAGAGCCTCAAGAATTTGCATACGTTTTTGCATAAATTCGAAATCGTCAACATCTACAAGATATGCAGAAGGCTGTCCATGCTCAGTAATTAAGACCGGCTCTTTAGAAGAGTGGAGCTCAGACAATATTTTCGTTGCTTGACGTTTCAGTGTTGTTACTAGTTCTACTCTCATAATACCCCCTTTAAAATGTATCACTATAGTAGCACTCGGTAACCATTTTGGGAATTACTGCTAACGAACCGGTAGAATTACTCGTTTAAAATTTATTTTATTAATGGACAAGCGATATCTGATTTTCTTCTTTAACTCAATCATTTAGCTTGGCAGGCTTTAATACTAACTTGTTGGTTTTGCGGATTTTTAATCGCGGAACGGGTGAGGTTTTAAAGGTGTTTTTAAGGTTGAATAGGAATACACCTTACTTAGTGCATCGTGTTTTGCAACTTTTCTATGTTATGAACAAGGCAATATAGCTGCAATTAGGCATTTACTTTCACTTGACCTGGTAAGGTCAAGTGATTTTGTCTTTTTTAACAGTAATATCCCGAATACAGGCTCAATGCAATCCAGTCGCTTGCTATATTGTCGTCGCCCCCATTGGACGGTCTATTTTCACTTTCATCTTGTCGATGTAACTCAGTTTTTTCCGTGATTTATCATTTTCAAACAGCACCTGTAGTCCCATTTTTATGGGCGGTTTTCGCATACATTGCTGTTGCAGGGGACAGATTTTACAATCTTTAAATAACTGCAAAATCAGGTGTATTCTTGGTGATAGCTTTTTACATTGATGCAACTTCGCCACATATCATTGCTTGCGGGACATCGGCAGCTTTGTGTTGCTTCATCGTAATGAAAGTCATCGGAGGTAAAAATAGTGGCTTGCCATTACGCCTTTGTAACCTGCACTTTTCTTTCTCTGTTTCGTCAGTTTCACTTTTTTAAACAACGGGTTTCGTTTTCTAAATTGGCTATTTGCAATGTAGGTATCAAAGCAACTTTGCGCCATAAATGCCAGATTAGCTTCACTGTTAAACCCGCTGTCTGCGGTGAATTTATAAATGTATAAACTAGATTAATGTGTCGCTTTATCGCCCCAAATTTCTTTTAATCTTTTGTCCCTACCACAACTCCAGCGGTAAGTATTATATCTAATGGGGTTGTTTTTATAATAATCCTGATGATAACTTTCATCGCCTTTTATAGGATAAAAAATTGAAGCATTTAAAATTGGCGTAATAACGTTGCTATTAGGAAATTGCTTTTCGATGTCCTTTTTAGACTGTTGTGCAATGTCTCTTTCTGTTGCGTTTGCCACGAAAATCGCGCTTAAATAGCTGGTACCTTTATCACAAAACTGTCCTTTTGCATCAAAGGGATCAATGTTAACCCAGTAATAATCTAACAGCTCTTTGTAACTCACCTTGTTAGGATCATAGGTTATTTGAACCGCTTCAAAATGACCGCTATGATTACCATTATATATGGGGTCTTTTATGTTTCCGCCTGTGAATCCGGAGATCACATCGGTTACTCCATCAAGTTTTTCAAAATCAGACTCCATGCACCAAAAGCATCCACCAGCCAAAATGGTTTTATCTGCATTGGCATTAGAAGCATAAGACAATAAACTTGCTGCTAATATTATTAACCCTAGTGTAATTTTCATAATATTTCCTTTATTTTCAAGGTTATTGGCATGTTTACCTCTAACATAGCTACAATATGATCTTAATGGTTTAAACGCTTACAACATAATCAAAAATAATCAAACCACCCAATTTTATGACAATTAACATAACGGCTTTACGTGTTAATTACGACCGCATTTTCCATCTTTCAAATATATAAATTGACGGAAATCATCAAAAATTTGAGTTCAATATCAACAAGAGTAAGCATCGCTGTAGATATCACGCAGCACTCGCGATTTGATATCAATATAGCTGGGAAAAGCTAGGGTGAAAGCACGACTGTAACCATTAATGTAAGCAATACTGTCGTTAAGCTTAAACGAATGTGCTGGCAACATGCCACCCAAGCCCTTATAAATAACCCGAATAAAAGCCATTGATTACATTAAAAGACCAACTAAACAGAAAAAAACTTTCAAATAACCTTAGGGCCTGTTGATCTTTCAAGGTCATGTTTGCAGCGAATTGTTGGCCATTACTCACATTTATAACTGCGCGGCAGAGACTTTGTGGTGTAGTTATTCTACATAAAAAGTCGATAACGCAGTAAAAATGACCAACAAACGCTGCCCGAAGGGTTCGGCTAAAAAACCAAAATACAAACATAAACTACAGAATGGTAATAACGAGTTTATTGCTCTATAAAAAACGGCGCAAAATGCGCCGTTTGTTCAATGCTATCTATTCTACCGTTAGATATTCCAGAATAGATGTGCGATTACCCCGAGTACTATCATGCTAATCACGTTGATGATCATACCGACACGCATCATTTCTGATTGCTTGATAAAACCCGAACCGTACACAATCGCATTAGGTGGCGTCGCGACAGGTAACATAAAGGCACAAGATGCTGCGATGCCTATCATGACAGACAACATCACTGGCGATAAGCCTAACGCTTCAGCAATGGCAGCAAAAACCGGTACTAGCAAGGCTGCACTGGCAGTATTACTGGCAAATTCAGTTAACATCACTACGAATGCAACCACAGCAAACACAAATAGCGACATGTGTGTACTGCCAAAAATATCCGTCATAAAGTGAGCCAGAAATACACTGGTGCCCGTCGCTTTTAAAATAGCACTCAAGGTTAAACCACCACCGAATAGAATTAATACTCCCCAATCAGTCGTTGTTTCAATTTTCTTCCAACTAACCAAGCCTAAACTTGCCAGTACAACCACGGCGCTTAAGGCAATAATAGTGTCAAACTGAGGAATACCACCCAATGCTTTAGCTAAGGGCACACTAAATATCCAGCTACAAACTGTGGTAATAAAAATGAGTAATGTTAGCTTACCTCGACGCGTCAGCGTTTTGCTTTCACGTTGAAGCTCTATCTTGGCTGCAAGATTAGGCTTGAAATACCAATATAAAGCTAACCACATTAACGGCAGTAAAATAATAACGGTAGGTATACCAAATTCCAGCCAATCACTGAAGCTTAATCCCACTTGCGCTGCTGCAATGGCATTAGGTGGACTGCCGACTAAGGTTCCTATACCACCAATATTGGCTGAATAGGCAATACCTAAAAGCAAAAACAAATAGGTACTATGATATTTATCTTTATCTAATTGCGACAATATCCCCAACGCTAATGGCAACATCATCGCCGCAGTGGCCGTATTGCTAATCCACATCGAAAGTAAAGCTGTTACCCCAAAAAGCATAAAGCAAGCAACCCCTAATCTGCCTTTTGACGCAACTAGTAATTTTTGTGCAATTAATGTATCAATTTTCTGATGATTAAGAGCTGCAGCCAACACAAAGCCACCAAAAAACAAATAAATAATGGGATTGGCAAAATTAGTCATCGCAACTTTGGTTTCAAACACGCCAAAGCAAACACCTAAAATCGGAACTAATATTGCAGTAATACTAATGTGAATCGCTTCTGTAACCCATAAAATGGCCGTAAATACCAAGATAGCTAACCCTGTGTTTATCCCTTGCTCAAAGGGTAAACCGTAAAATAAAGCAAATAACAATATAACGTCTGAAATTAAAATAAGCATTTTCTTTTGATCAAGCCCCCCTCCGTTGTGGGTGTTTCGGAGGGGATGTTATTTTTTGAATTTGGTGACATAGGTACAGCCTTGGAATAATTTTATTATCAACGAATTTAAGGCATAGGTGACACTTATCAAAGTGCTATATTTTGTATGCTTTTAACTACAACATAACCAAATTAACCAACTAGAATCACACAAAATAAAATTACGTGATCTAAATTGCATTATTCTGATGTATTTTCATGTTTTAAATTTTCATTAGCATAAATAGTCAGCTGAATTGATAAGTTATCGTAATTTAATAACTAACACAAAATGTGATCTACGTTTAATTTTACTTTTTTATAAGCTGCAACAAGCAATTTCATTGTTGTTATAATCACCATTTTTAAGCGATAAATGAGATTAAAAGACAGCAATATTTTATTATAACTTTATGGTCAAAA
The DNA here is from genome assembly GCF_005234075.1 of Shewanella sp. MEBiC00475. Classification (NCBI taxonomy): domain Bacteria; kingdom Pseudomonadati; phylum Pseudomonadota; class Gammaproteobacteria; order Alteromonadales; family Shewanellaceae; genus Shewanella; species Shewanella sp. MEBiC00475. Next base: position 3,957,969 of record NZ_CP039928.1, on the reverse strand, counting down.
CGCTTAATGTTACTAAATTAAACAGAGGTGAACTTAGCCACTGATGTCTATGCCTTGTAATGGCCATAACACTGTTAACTCAGCTGATAAAATATCACAACAATTCCGGTATAGATAAGCCATAGCGCGAGCGATTTAAAGCTCGTGTTGTTAGATGTTTGCTCCGTTACCGTTGTTTCTGGATCGGCCGAGGCAATATTGGCTGATATGTTATTAGGTTGGCGGAGCGCTTTAACCAATAAAATAAAAATACCAACACTGACCATTAACCAAAAAACTAATTTAGTCAGTGCAATGTACATTATCGTTCCGCCGACAAGCTCACTAGAACCTACAGCAACTTCCCATAGTGCTAAAAATTTTACTATGATGGCATATCCCCAAATAACCGTCCCCAATTGATAACCTAATTTATGTCCCTTAAACAATAATACACTTGCAGGGATCCCTAAATAACCTGTCAGTAAGACTGTGGCTAGACTACTCACCATCAACCAAGTACTGGTTGATTCATTGAAAGCAAAACTAGTGAGTGCACTGATAGTAAGCAGGACAGGCAGTGCTTGAAGAATGGTAAGCACAGCGATAATGGGTGTTTTTTTCATGAATATCCTTGTGACAGCCCAAGCTTAAACCTTAGACTTTATTGAGTTAGCTACCAATATTGATGCGGCAGCCAATGAGTATTACTTTTTAACAAAAAACATACAACCGCAAATTGGTCAATAAAAATGCCACAAAGGTTCTTATGCATAGCAAGCTTACTGACAATATCGACTCTATTAATTACTCATGCAAAGTGATGACTTTGACAACCCCAGTAAGCATTTAACTCACTAATGCATTTCATCAAACATAGTGTTGTCCGTTTTATATGAATAAATATCACTATTTCTAAATTATTTAACTGACAAAATCTTTATACTAGGGACCATTATTGACTATGAAAACAGAATACTGCATGAGCTCAGCTATATTACATAACAAAGTACCATCTCGCTTTTCAGGCGTATTATTGGTGATGGGTATTTTGCTTATCGCGGCTAATTTACGCGCTCCTTTTACCGGCATTGCTCCAGTGCTAGAGCAAATAATTAGTCACTTTGGCCTAAGCGGATCTCAAGCAGGATTTTTAACCACATTGCCGTTAATTGCCTTTGCGGTTATTTCTCCTATGGCGGCCATTTTCGCCCGTAAACAAGGCTTAGAACATGCATTGTTTACTGCGTTAATACTGATTTTATTAGGTATTGTGGCTCGGTTTATTAATTCATCAACCATGCTATTTGTTGGTACTGCCATCATTGGTATAGGTATTGCGATTGCTAACGTATTATTACCCAGCCTGATTAAACGTGATTTCGCTACAAAAGTGGCACTGATGACCTCCGCTTACGTGCTAACAATGGGCGTTGTATCTGGTGGTTTTTCAGCATTGGTATTCCCACTTAGCCAGCTAAATGGTTTGGGCTGGCAATTTGCACTTGGTTCGGCAGCCATTATTTCTGTCGCCACCTTAATTGTATGGACCGCTCAACTGGGTAAACACACTAAGCCCACCTATTCCGCACACCAATCAGCACCATCAAAAAGTGTATGGCGCTATTTATTAGCCTGGCAAATTAGCTTGTTGTTAGGCTTAAATTCTTTTTTGAATTACATCATCATTACTTGGTTGCCAAGCATACTGACCGACACCGGCCACTCAGCAATTCAAGCGGGGGCATATCATGGGGCATTTCAAATTGCGACCGCACTACCTGGCTTAGTATTAATACCTTTACTGGCTAAGTTAAAAGATCAAAGCGCACTGAGCTTTATTCTAGCGCTACTGAGTGCAGCAAGTTCGCTAGGTTTACTGTATATGCCTCACTTTGCCTTTGCATGGACACTCATATTGGGGTTTTGCTCTGGGGCGTGTTTTATATTGGGGTTATCGTTTATTAGTTTACGCACCGACGACCCGCACCAAGCTGCGTCGCTTTCTGGTATGTCGCAAAGTGTTGGTTATTTACTGGCAGCCTTAGGCCCTATGGTGGCAGGGGCGCTACACACGGCAACAGGCAATTGGGACGCGCCATTATGGTTATGTGCTATTGCGGGTGTGTTATGTGCATTGTGTGGTTTAGGCGGCGGTAGAAACACCACTTTGCATAAATCTGTCGGAGAGTAAGCTTATTGTTATTACAAAAAAGTAACGACGCAGACCATCGTCATTCATTGTTGAGTTTTATATGATATTTAGACACTAGCGACGAGCAATGCCCACTTGGAATGATCCTTGATTTTACACCATCGTTATTATCTAAACTTTACCATCATACATACCGCAAATATCAAAGCGAAATTCTTCGCTTGATATTGTATTTCGAGCGCAGTATGGAATACCCAAAGAGTCAATCTTACTTATCGGAGATAAACCCGTTTCTTTTCTTAAAATGAGTAATATTTATGTCCACAATGTTTTCGCCAACTAAACTATTGGTGGATTAAATTCATATGTTGGTCTCAGCATCATGATGTTCCAAGTTCTACTATATTTAAAAAAGCCCTATATGTGGCTAGCTTTTAAACAATTTATAATTTACACATGTTACAGAATTCATTACTATCTGATAGGTAATTTCCTCGAGTGGGCAACATAATTGCTTTAGGATAATTAAGATTATTCATATTTTATAGGAAGTTTACTTACATGGACGATCATTATGACATTGTTGTTATTGGATCTGGATTTGGCAGCCTATTCTTTATAAAGCAACATTTGCAAAATAAACCCAATGCAAAGATCGCTGTTGTTGAGTGGGGTGAGAACAGAGATCGTAACTGGCAGATATCAAATAAAAGAAATTCTGATTTTTCTCCAGAGCAAACACATGCACAAGATAAAAATCATAAGCCTTGGAATTATACGATTGGTCTAGGTGGTGGAACAAATTGTTGGTTTGGACAAACGCCACGTTTTATTCCAGCTGATTTTGAAATGAAATCTCGATTTAATATTTCAGATGACTGGCCATTTTCATATGATGACCTGGAGCCTTATTATATGGCTGCAGAAAATATTATGTCTATATCAGGCTCTGATAAAATGGGGAGAGTGTCGCCTCGATCAGGTTCATTTCCTCTTCCTCCACATCGCGTAAGTGCTATTGATGAAATAATGATGGCTGCGCAGCCTAATCTACATTTTCCGATTGCCACAGCTCGCTCACCGCTAGCACTACAAAATCGCAATCAATGCTGTGCCACTGCGCAATGTAATTTGTGCCCCGTCAATGCTAAATTTACTGCTTATAATGGCTTAACAGATATTCTGACCCACCCTAATATCACATATATTATGAATGCTCAGGCTCGGGAGATAATACATCATAACGGCATAGCCACAGGGGTAATGTATCTCACTGTCAGTGATGAAGAGCGAAGCATCTATGGTGATCTTGTCGTTCTTGGTGCAAATGGAATACAAAGTCCTGCAATATTGATTAGATCTGGCATCAATCATGAACAAACCGGTGTCGGCATATGCGAACAACTGGGTTATGAGTTTGAAATATTTTTAGATGGTGTTGATAATTTTGGTGGCAGCACAATAACCACAGGACTTAATTACAGTCTCTATGATTCACACCCTAATCGTGAAAATGCTGGTGCTGCATTATTTTATTTTGAAAACCGGGTCAAACATGGTTTACGGCTAGAACAAGGCCGTTGGCGCCAAGTCCTTCCATTACTAGTGGCTATTGAAGACCTACCTCAAAGCAGTAATAGAGTGACGCTAAATGCTCAAGGTCAGGCTTACGTATCTCATGCTAGCGTATCTTCTTATGCTAGAGCTGGGCTAGAACACGTTAATGACAATCTTTCAAAAATATTAGCCCCCCTGCCTGTTGAGAGAATTGTAACACTGAGGGAAAGACCAACAGAGTCACATATACAGTGTTCACTTAGAGCTGGACATGATGCAAAAAACTTCGTTGTCGATGGTAACTCTTTACATCATAAAATGAGTAATCTCGTTGTTGTTGGCAGTTCTACATTTACAACGTGTCCTCCAGCAAACCCAAGTTTAACGGTTGCGGCAACAGCTTTAAGAGCTGCTGATAAATTGGTGTAAATATATGAATAATCCTATTGAACGACGTAAATTTCTGAAAATATGTGCTGGAACAGCAATCTTAGCCGCATTACCTTTAGGTATCTACATGCTAGATGGCCAGAGCCGTCTACACGATTTAGTTGAAAGCATACTAAACAAAAACCTACCAGGAAGAGTAATATCCCAAGATGATATCAAACAATTCTCGAAAGATTTTTTTGTCGAAAGATATGATATCGCTTTAAAAACTCATATCTTCTCAGTGTTAGACCCAGTGCTCAGAGTCGCTTCTGGATTTGATGAAAATCTTCATGGAAAAATTGATAATCTCGAACGAATGATTTTGACGAAGTTTCTTTTAAATAGTGATTTTTTTGCTAATGACACATTAAATGAAACGATAATTTACAATGGTGCTATGAGCTCTATATGCCGTACGTCTAACCCATTTGCACAATTTTTAAGCTCATAGGAAAAATATTACTAGCAACTACCAAAGTAAAATAAATGTTACAATTAACTGTCGTGCCAAAGGGTATTATCGCAATACTGCTTGATGAGAGCTTGGATATATTCAACTTCTGTTTCAGAGAAGTTTTTTAATATCGTGTTGTTACCATTGCCTGCTTTCTGAATGAACACTTCATAATAAAAAACACCCTCAGCGTTTTCTCTACCCTCGATAGAAAATGCATTTTCACTAATGATGAAATTGTCTTCTAGAGAAAATAGCACATTATAAAAACCAGAGTGAGAATGGAATTTAGCGCGCTCCAAACTGTCTTTCATTGGCTCGATAATTTTCAAAATTTCCGGATTAATAGGAAACCATTCACTACTGAGTAGCTTAGAAAAACTGACGCATTCTTGACTTATTTCACCTAAAGATTGTTTCAAAAAAACTGAGTCACCAGTAAGTGCCAAGCGATAAGGTGTTTCTCCCTTTTTATTCTGTAGATGAACATTAACAGGTGTTGACTCTGTGAACATTTCAAACATCCCGTCTATACGTGGGTTGGGCGGGTAAGGAGTCCCTGCTGGTAATTTTGCTTTTAGTATTGCGGTCGCGATGGTTTCGCCTTCAGAGGTATAACCATTGTATGCATCTGGTGCGGTATGGTTCCAATTAATATGCTCAACAAGCCCGCCTTTAACCAAAAACGCGACAATATCATCAGCACTACTCATTCCCATATAATGCTTATTAATTGTATTAGCGACTTTTTTAGGTAAATAAACCACAGCCGTCGTTTGATCACTGGTAGGAAGAGTCAGGTACTTACTTTGCAATTCTTTTTGAATAAAATTATTTAGCTTGTCATAAAAACTATCTGTAACCCAGCTAGACCCATCTTGGAGAATGCTAAATTTCTTCTTTTTATCTTTATATTCAAACTGTAACGTGACGGTTGTGTCCATACTCCCACTGACAGAAATATTAGTTGGCTTAAATTCGCCAAGTGTCACATAGACATGTTGCATAAATACGTATTTATATGATTCGATTCCATCAATACACTCTGGATCATAATGAAGAAAACGTTCTGGCGTGATACTTTCGAAAATTTGAAATAAATCATTGCTCGACTCGAGGTCACATAATTCAATTTCAACGTTAATATTATGCTTCTTAAGCAAATTTGTTATTCTTTTTAAAAGATCCATTTTATTGTTTCCATTAAATATACAGGTAACACAGTTGTAACCTCTTTAACTGAGGAAAACCTCAAAGCTTTAAATTACCTTACCACTATTTCACTTTTGCTTTGGTCTTCTTTTTATACGTTTTTTTAAAACTGCGCTTTGGCGCACTATTGGCAACACCTTGTAATGCTGAGGGTAACTGACTTGACGCTTGAGTAATAAGACCATCTAACTGACTGAGTAATGGCTGCATAAACGCATCGTACTTTAAGCGTTTTTGGCTAATGGCATCGAGGCTGTTTTCCCATAATGCGGTCATGTCGGGTGTGGTGGCAGAATCGGGTAAACTGCGAATAAGACCAACACCAACAGGCGTCGCTTTAATGGCTTTACCCTGACGAACTAAATAACCACGCTTGAACAGCAACTCAATAATCCCGGCACGTGTAGCCTCTGTGCCTAGGCCATCGGTTTCTTTGAGGATTTTTTTAATGTCGCTATCGGTAACATAACGACTGATGCCCGTCATGGCGCCTAATAAGGTCGCGTCAGTAAAATGTTTAGGCGCTTGGGTCATTTTTTCTAATAATTCACCACGCTCACATTGCAGTATTTGGCCTTTTACTAGCGGCGGTAGTGACTGCTCGTTATCGTCGTCATCATTGTTATTTGAATCAGTATTACTTTGATTTTCCGTTGTACGTTTAAATAACTGCTTCCAACCTAAAGCTTTATCTTGTCGCGCCTTAGTGGTAAATAATCCACCCTCAATGGTCACTTCAACAGCCGTTTCAGCATAGATATAAGCGGGATAAAACTGGGCTAAATATTGCCTTGCCACATGTTGATACAACTTGACTTCATTACTTGATAACACCGACAAATTTGCAACTTTTTCGGTGGGTACTATCGCATGGTGGGCATCCACTTTACTGTCATCCCAGGCTTTAGATTTAAGCTTGGCATTAGGTGCGTCGCAACCATCCACTAACCCAGAAGCGCCTCTAAGCACTGCATCCAATACTTTTGGTGCCAAAGCATGCTGCTCTTTAGGTAAATAGCGACTGTCTGAGCGCGGATAAGTGATCAATTTATGCCTTTCATACAAACTTTGGCAGGTGTCCAGTACCTCTTTAGCAGACAGGCCAAAACGTTTAGCTGCATCAATTTGCAGTGCAGATAAACTATAAGGCAATGGTGGATGTTGACGTTTATCTTTGGCTTCAAGCTTAGTCACTTCACCTGATTGTCCATTAATACGAGTAACCACATTTTCAGCTAAGCCTTTGGCTAAAACTCGGCCGTCTTCATCCATGTAAGGTTCACACGCTTCGCTAGGTTGCCACTTAGCACTAAAGGTTTGTTGTTGGTCGGTAACTAAATGTGCCAATACCTCATAAAAGGACTTGGGTTTAAAATCAGCAATCTCGTCATCGCGGCGTACCACTAAGCCCAACAAAGGCGTTTGAACTCTGCCAACTGACAACACTCCTTGATAACCCACTTTACGACCTTGAATGGTGTAAGCACGGGTCATGTTCATGCCATACAGCCAATCAGCACGGCTGCGAGCTAATGCTGAAGTCGATAAAGGAATAAACTCACGATTACTGCGTAACTGCCCTAGCGCTCGTTTAACTGCTTGTGGATTTAAATCATTGATTAATAACCGCTGAACTTGGTTGAGCTTGTCACCTTTTACGCCTAAATAGGCAATAACTTCATCCACCAGCAATTGCCCCTCACGATCTGGATCGCCAGCATTAATAATCGACGTGGCTTGTTTAACCAGTTTACGTAACACCGTAAGTTGACTGCGTGTTTTAGGTTTAGGCTGTAGTTTCCACGTTTGCGGCACTATGGGAAGGTGTTCGAGTTTCCAGGATTTAAAGGCATCATCATAAGCATCTGGATCGGCTTGCTCTAGTAAATGACCAATACACCATGACACGCAATCACCATTGGCAGCTGTAATAAAACCATCACCTTTTTTATGTGGCTTTGGCAGAACATCAGCAATAGCACGACCTAGACTGGGTTTTTCAGCAATATATAGAATCATAATCCATTATTGGGTCGCTAACGTTCAACTGAATGAACTTAATAACGCCACTTAACTGTATAAATTTACAGTATAGATTAGCGCTAAATACGCCAAGCTGCAAATACCAAATAATTATCCACTTTTTTGCTCAAATCATTACAATGCGCAGCTTCACTTTTAAACATGATAAACAGATGAAACTCAGTCAACGCTTAACACATATCAATAACATGATCCCCAAGGGTTACAGTCACATTTGGGATTGTTGTTGCGACCATGGATTGCTTGGCGCTGCGTTGCTAGATAAGCAAGCTACTAACATGATCAATTTTGTCGATATTGTGCCAGCATTGATGCAGCAGTTAACCACTAAACTTGAGCGGTTTTATCCGCAACAAACATCTCGTCAATGGCAGGTACATTGTAGTGACGTATCAGCGATACCACTGGAGCAACACCCGCAAATACCTTTGGTGATTATTGCTGGTGTTGGCGGAGATTTGATGATCGAGTTGGTTAATTCGCTTTGCCAACAACATTCTGCACGCAATATCGACTTTATCTTGTGTCCAGTTCATCACCAATATGAACTACGCCAACAGTTTATTAAACTTGATTGTGATTTAATTGACGAAAAACTGATTGAAGAATACCGTCGTTTTTATGAAATTTTGTATGTCCGATATGGTGGCCAGAAACCCCATAAAAACACTAATGAGGTGAACTACTCGCAACTGAAGCAGCGAGCTTCCAAGATAACAGCCTAAGCTGCTAACTTTTCTTTTTTGACGCTTCGCAGGGTGCTGCGAGTGGAGCTTTTGGCTCTGCTCGACTTACGGTTCCCTCCACGTCCACTATCTGATTTTAGGCGTAAAACACCTTCATCAGACAACACCGTTCCAGTGTCTAAAATCAGATTAATTGCCCTTTTCTTAATCACCAATGATGCATTGTGATCTGCATTGTCAGTATTGCCACATTTACCGCACATAAAGGATTCTTGTGATTTACGGTTGTCGGGGTGAGTGTAATCGCACTTGGCGCACTCCTGACTGGTATAAGCTGGGCTTACTTTAAATACGACTTTGCCTGCCTGGTTAGCCTTGTATTTTGTATAGGTTTCGATAACGTGCCAGCCTACATTCAGGATGGCTTTATTTAATCCTGCTTTTTGCTTGGCTTTGTTAGAAATAAATTGACCGCTTTCATTCTGTTTGGCTTTGGGCTTTTTGGTCATGTTTGAGATGCGTAGCGCCTCAAACACAATAATCTTAGCGTTGCTATCGACTAACGAGCGACTTGTTTTATGAGCGAAATCGTTGCGGATATTGGCCTTTTTGGCGTGATGTGTAGCAATACAATGCTTGGTCTTGTTTCTGCGATTAGAGCCTTTTGTTTGCTTGGCTAATCGACGCTGTAACCGCTTAATGTAGCGTTCGGCTTTAGTCATGTGGTTTTTCTGGTTATCAGAAAAATCGAACGTCATTAAGCCTGCGTGAACAGGAATAGCAACACCTCGGTCAACACCGATAGTGTGTTCTTCCAAATACTCTTTTGTTGAGCATTGCAGGAACGCCAAATGCTCTGCATTGCTCAATAGCTCAACCTCGCTCTTTCCATTCTCATAACAGAAAGACACCGTATATTGGCCGCGTTCTTTACGCACATAAAGTGAATTTGGGATTTTGAATTTACTGTGCGCTTTAAACGATAAATAGCCAATAAACAGCCTAATATTGCCATCTTCACAACGGTCAAATCGAAAGACTTCACGAGTAAGATAAATACTGCCTCGGTCTGTTTTGGGTTTGCGCTTAGGGCGATCGCACGCGCCTTTCATGAACTTCTGATAAGTCTGATACCAGTTGACGGCACTATTGCGGATAATCTGACTAGGACAGGCTGATAACCAAGGCGTTAGCTCTTTCGATTTAAACTGCGATGCTTTCTGATCAATAGGAGCATACGTGCCAATCGAATGATACTTTCTTGCAAAAGTGCGGAAATACCTTTCTTCATCAACCTTGGCATTCCAAATTAATCGAGCACAATCCATCCACTGACTTAATATCAGCTTTTGATTAGATGTTGGGTTAGCACGTAATTTGATGCCAGTTAGCATACCTGCCTTACACTGTAATTATGTACAGTATCATGATAATGAAATGAATAGTAAAGTCAACATCGCTCGACTTGACTCGCAGCTAAAGTAAGCGAGATTGCATCGAGCACTTATTCAAACGACCCACATCAACAAGATTTAGCCATACGTTATTTGCATAAAACGCTAGAACATTACAGCAAGATAAACAAATTCAATCCGAATGCAGCGTCACAGGCGCTTGAGTATTATCGCCAAATAAGCATAAAACTGAGGAGCTAGATCGGGCTACCTTACGAGTTTGCTTCGTGGTGATAAAATCCAGAGCCATTATCAATGCATCATTTGCTAGTCATTACACTGACTTTTTAGACTTGGTTTGGATAGAATCTCGCCGCAAAGCGACTAAGCTCTTAATTCGCGCATAAAAAAACCAGCATAAAATATGCTGGTTTTTATTGGCAAACAATCAGGCTAGCTTATGGATGACACTCGTTGTGCATTTCTAAGTTAGTACCGATATCTTTTGAGCGATTGGCTTTGGCATCGTCATTACGTAATTGAGTTAAATGATCCAAGTAAGCTTGGTCAACGTCATTAGTAATATAATGACCATCAAATACTGATGTTTCAAAACGTTTAATTTCAGGATTTTCCATTCTTACAGCTTCAATTAAGTCACTTAAGTCTTGGAAAATAATGCCGTCAGCACCAATGATTTTAGCAATTTCATCTGCATCACGACCATGGGCAATAAGCTCATTAGACGTTGGCATATCGATACCATATACGTTCGGGAAACGGATTTCAGGTGCTGCTGAAGCAAAATACACTTTCTTTGCGCCTGCTTCACGTGCCATTTCAATGATTTGCTCAGATGTAGTACCACGAACGATCGAATCATCAACTAACAACACGTTTTTACCTTTAAATTCGGTATTAATCGCGTTTAGCTTACGACGCACAGACTTTTTACGTTCTTGCTGACCGGGCATGATAAAGGTACGGCCGATATAACGGTTTTTAACAAACCCTTGGCGATACGGTAATTCCATACAACGTGCAATTTCTAACGCTATATCGCATGAGGTTTCTGGGATAGGGATAACAACATCAATGTCATGATCTTCCCATTGTTTCTGAATCTTTTTGCCTAACATAGCGCCCATATTTACCCGACTGGCATAAACAGAGATTTTATCGATGCTAGAATCTGGACGTGCAAAATACACGAATTCAAACATACATGGAGCATGGCTTGGATTAACAGCACATTGACGAGTAAATAACTGCCCATCAAGTGAAATATAAATCGCCTCACCAGGTGCTACATCGCGCATGACTTCAAACCCAACAGCATCCAGAGCCACACTCTCTGAGGCCACCATATATTCAGTGCCGGTTGGTGTTTCATGCTTACCAAGTACCAAAGGACGAATGCCAAACGGATCGCGAAATGCCACCATCCCTTGGCCTATGATCATTGCCACCACGGCATAAGCACCACGAATATGTGCATGCACTTTAGCTACAGCATCAAATACTTCGTCTGCACTTAAGGTTAAGCTGCGCGTTTCTTGCAACTCATCGGCAAACAGATTTAACAAAACTTCGGAGTCAGAGGTGGTGTTTACATGACGACGCTTTGTCACCAAAACATCTGCTAATTCAATCGTATTGGTCAAGTTACCATTATGGGCTAACGAAATACCAAATGGCGAGTTAACATAAAACGGCTGAGCCTCTGATGCACTCGAGCTGCCAGCGGTAGGATAACGAACATGTCCAATACCGGCATTGCCTTGTAAACGCTGCATATGTTTAGGTTCAAACACATCTTTGACTAAGCCGTTTGCTTTACGTAAACGAAACGCATTCATGTCAACAGTCACAATACCTGCTGCGTCTTGACCACGATGCTGAAGCACAGTTAGTGCATCATAAATGGTCTGATTAACTGTTGATTTTCCTACTATTCCGACGATACCACACATGGGTAAGGTTCCTCACTGTAAAGTGTTTTTAGGTTTAAATTTTGGGTACAAAGCTGGAGGTGTTTTCAAGATAGTTAAAAAACCACTGAATAACCACGCCAAATTCAGGTACAAGTACAGAATCCTGCCACCATTTAGTGTCAGGGAATGCCGTAAAAGCATCCATAAAAAACAGTAATGCGCTAACAATTAACGCGCCACGAATGGCTCCAAAACACAGGCCTAAAACACGGTCTGTGCCCGATAAACCAGTTTTATCGACTAACTGGCCTAACAAATAATTAGCTAATGCCCCTAGGATCAGGGTAATGATAAAAAGAATGGCAATCGCCACACCGTTTCTGACTAACTCGTCCTGCATTTGAGTTAAATGAGCAGCAAGATCGAGATAAAACTGGCTAGCGATAAAGAAAGCGGCAAACCAAACCACAAGAGACATGGCTTCTTTGGCAAACCCACGGATCAAACTAATAATAGTTGATAATCCAATGACAATAATTATTGCGTAATCAATCCAAACCATAAAGATGGGGATCCGGTATAGGGTTCAAGACGGCGGGATTCTAACAGAGACAGAGATGTTTCTCACCTCCGATTGTACAAATTATTCTTGCGTGATTTAGAACAATCAAATTGTAAATATTTATCACGCACGTAAACTGCCGTCTAAACAGGTTATTGTTCTTGAGGATTATAGGCTACGATTTTGCCTTTTAACCCCGTTAATTTTAATATAGGTTGTTGACGAGCTTTAAGTTTTTCTTCTGACACTTCTGGGCCAACAAACACACGTGTTAATTTACCTTCAACAGGGGTTTTAGGCAGTGTATAAGCGTTAAATCCTGCTTTTCTAAGCTGAATAATCAAAGCTTTCACATTAGTTACATTATTAAAACCGCCCAACTGCAGTGTAAAACCAGCGGTAACGGGAGATTTAGTTTTACTGGCATTTTGTGTCTCAGGTTTTTTCACTGTCGAAATGGCTGAAGCGGACTGTTGAACTACTTGGCTACCCTCTTTTTTGGGTTTATCTTCGCCTAATGCCACGATATCGTTGCTAATATCTTGTGGCTCAGCAATCGTTAGTACTTGGAATTCTTCCACTGAATCGTCGGTATTGCCCGACTTGGCCCCATTTGAAGAACTTGACTGAACTGGACGTAAAGGAATTTCAGTGAATTCCTCGACCACCTGTGTTTTTTTTCCGTCGAGTAAATCAGGTAAAAAAATCACCCCTAAGGCTGCTAATACAATGGTGCCCACCAAACGATTTTGAAATTGACGATTCAAAGCTAATTCCCTTTTTCAACGAAATGACGTTAATGATGGTTTGTACAACCAACGTCTGACATAAATAATGTTTATAAAGATTTAAATCCTGCCACAGTATAAAAAGATCCAAATACAATGACCACATCATTAGCATTTACGGTAGCTTGTATTGCTTGCCATGCGCTACTGATGTCAGTAAATTCGCTGACATGTTGACGGCAATCGTCATTAGGCAGTGCTTGACACAATGCTTGTGCTGATGCGCCGCGAGGATTATTTAAACTCACCATGTTCCAATGACTAACTTGTGCGGCCAATGTGGCCAGTACCGACTTAATGTCTTTATCCTTAAGCATGCCACATAAGGCTATAATACGACGACCTTTATACGCCTTCAATTGCTGCGATAAATATCTTGCAGCATGCGGATTATGTGCGACATCCAATAATACTAATGGTTGCTCACTCACCTGCTCTAATCGCCCGGCAAGTTGAGCTTGTTGTAAACCTTGGTTAATGTGCCGTTGGCTTATATGTGGCCAAATATGACTTAACAGCGCGACAACACTTGCAGCGTTAGCGAGTGGTAACCTTGGCACAGCTAAATCAGTATAAGACTGTTGCGTTGATTCAAAGTGCCATAATGCTGGTTGATTCTGGTCTTTATGGTAATGAAACTCATGACCAACACGATACAAAGACGTATGGATCTGATCCGCATATTCAGTCACGCTCATGGGTAAGTCTGGTTCACCAATAATAGCGACACAATTGGGGCGGAATACCCCTGCTTTTTCTCTACCAACCAGTTCTCGGGTATCACCTAAATATTCTTGGTGATCAAGATCGATAGAGGTCAAGATAGTGGCAGTGGAGTCAATCATATTGGTGGCATCTAATCGACCACCTAAACCCACTTCAAGAATAATCACATCGACTTTAGCAGCTTTAAACAAATATAAGCCTGCGAGTGTCGCATATTCAAAAAAGGTTAATGAAATATCACCTCGAACCGTTTCAATAGCACTAAATGCCTCAATTAGAGAGTCATCACTGGCATCTTGTTGATTAATCTGTACTCGTTCATTGTACTGCAATAAATGAGGTGAGCTGTAAACACCAACAGATAAGTCGGCCTGGCGTAAAATAGCGGCAAGCATTGCACAGGTAGTACCTTTGCCATTGGTACCCGCAACGGTAATCACTTTAGCTGGAGCCAAATCGATCACGTCAATACGCTTGGCTACGGCGCTAACTCGCGTTAGGCCCATATCAATTTCGCTAGGATGAATTGCCAGTAAATAATCAAGCCATTGATGTAAACTTGATTGTTGATTGGGTACCGTCATTTTAGACTCGATTGACATAATTCATTACCCTTTGACTTAGGCAAACCTTACAAGGTATTGCAACAACATAACGTTCATTTTGCATCTCAATAAATACGATACAAAGCATCTTAATCGAGCATAAACAAGGGACCGAGACTTAACTTAGGTAATTGAAAGTGCTCTGGGTAAGTCACATCAACCAAATACAAGCCGTTCGGTTTAGCTGTGGCTGCTGCTTGTTTGCGATTTTTTACTGCCAAGAGTTGTGTTATCCACTCGATAGATTGATTGCCTAAACCGATTTGAAGCAGTGAACCGACAATATTACGTACCATATGATGTAAAAATGCATTAGCTTGAATATCTACCATCACATACATGCCTTGGCGAGTCACATTGACTTGATGCACGTTTCTAATGGGGGTATTAGCTTGGCAATGCAAAGCTCTAAAAGTGGTAAAGTCATGTTCACCGACTAAAAGCTGTGCAGCTTGATGCATCAAGGTTTCATCAATAACGCCGTGATAATGACTTACACCAGCACTTAAAATGCCTGGTCGCAGTTTATGATTATAAATAACATAGCGATAGCGTCTTGCTGTAGCACTATATCGAGCATGAAAACTATCATCGACTTCTTTTGCCCACCGTACCGCTACGCTGTCTGGTAAATTAGCATTTACACCTTGGGTCCAAGCCGTTATTGGACGCTGAACATTGGTGTCAAAATGAACCACCTGCCCTGTACCATGCACACCCGTATCAGTCCGTCCGGCACATAATACTTTTATAGGTTCATTAGCCACAAAACTTAAGGCTTTTTCAATCTGGGCTTGCACTGAATCGACATCGAGTTGGCGCTGCCACCCATAAAAACTACTACCATCATATTCAACACCTAACGCGACCCGCATGCCTATATCCCCTCGTAAATAATCGCGCGCAGTTTACCACAAAAAAACGGCGCATGTATCTGCGCCGTTTGCTTTTATATGGTTAACATAAGCTTATATTTTACTTATGTAGCATCAATTGTTCCAATTAATTGACAGAGCTAATAGACCTAGTTAACTGAAGCTTTCCAGTAAACTTTTGGCCTCTAGTTTCTGTCGTTCATTGCCGTCCATTCGCACTTCTTTTAACAATGCTCTGGCACTGTCTTGATCTTCAATTTCAATATAGGCTCTAGCTAAATCGAGCTTGGCATTAACAGAGTTTTCTTCATCATCCACATCGACCATATCGGGATTGCCCATAAGCGAATTGGCTGATCCCATATCGATATTAACATCTTTATATTGATCCGTTTTATCGTCATTCTCATCAGCGTCATTTAATAGTTTATCGATATCAATGTAACCATTTTCACGCTCAAAACGCATCAAGTCATCATCAGTGGTTTTAGATTCAACTGATTGACTTTGCTCATTTTTCTCCAATTCAGCCAACGCTTCATCGACGGTTAGATTATCATCACTAAGGATATAACCGTCTTCAGAAGTAAAGTCATCATCATTGTCGTCTTTTAATGACTGTGAAAATGCCGCCAGTAAATCATCATCACTCACCTCTGGTTTATCGGTTTTTTGCTCTTCTGTTGCATACTCCGCAGCATTAAGTAAATCCGATTCCCAATCTAATAATTCAGGCTTAGGTTTACTTGATTTTAGGTCATTAAAAAAGCCTGAAACTTTATTGGCTTTTTGTTGCGCTGTAGGCGAAACAGTATCATCACCGTCCATTTTTGACAGTAAAACATCAAGGCCATCATCGGCTTCAAATGCCGTAGTTTCTGGTATTTCTTCTGAATCTTGAACTACTTCAATATCATCTTTTTGAGTTAAATTGTTATCAGTAAGATATTCGTCAAATTCAGCCAATAACTCGTTATCGTTGATTGGCTCATCAACCATAAGAGCTGTTTCGGCATCGGATGTTAATGAAGCTTGCTCATCATCACTATCTTCTTTAAAACTTGCCAATAACGTTTTCATATCCTCATCAAGCAACTCATCATCTGATATTGACTCTTCAGTAGATAGAGCATCTTCTGGTTCTGCAATGATTGGATCTTGTTGTGGGACAATATCTTGAGCTGTTACTTCAGGCTCAACCACTGTCTGGTTAAGGTCTGCTAATAATGCATCAATGTCTTCATCACAAGTGTCACTGTCATCGACATCAATAGCACCTGCATCATTTAATTCAGCGGTAATTTGTGCTTGTACTGAGTCGCGCTCAGGGTCGCTTGTTTCAGATGCAACAACAGGCTGGTTGAGATCCGCTAATAATGCATCTATGTCTTCGTCGCTGGTGTCACTTTCATCAATCGCATCAGCAACATCTTCATCATCTAATTCTGCAGCAATTTGTGCTTGTACTGAGTCGCGCTCAGGGTCGCTTGTTTCAGATGCAACAACAGGCTGGTTGAGATCCGCTAATAATGCATCTATGTCTTCGTCGCTGGTGTCACTTTCATCAATCGCATCAGCAACATCTTCATCATTTAATTCTGCAGCAATTTGTGCTTGCACTGAGTCGCGGTCAAAGTCGCTTGTTTCAGGCTCAACCACTGGCTGGTTAAGGTCCGCTAATAATGCATCAATGTCTTCGTCGCTAGTGTCACTGTCATCAATAGCATCAGCAACATCTTCATCATTTAATTCAGCCGCAATTTGTGCTGCTATGTCATCATCTTCAGTGTCTTGAAGCTCATCACTGGATGAATGATCACTTGATTTTACGAATATTGACTCAATAATAGGCTCATTTAAGTTAGCCAATAGTACATCTATATCTTCATCACTTGATTCATCATCTTGTGCGTCATCATTGGTATCATCTTGCAACTCAGCAGCAATCAATGCAGCTATATCGTCATCACTGTCAATGGAATCACTCGTTACAGGCGCAACTTCCGCATCATCAGCATTATCATCGTTGGTCGCTGCCAAGCCCACAAGAACATCATCTATGTCTTCGTCATACCCTGCTGGCATATCAAACTCAGCTAACAATGAGTCAACATCATCATCCACATTTGAGTTATCTACTTTAACAGCCTCGTCAGCTGTAGCAGGTTCATCGACAACAGTATTTGCTGATTCTGCAGGCATATCGAATTCGGCGAGCAATGAGTCAATATCATCTTCTGCGCTTGAACTATCGGCTTTAACGGGTTCATCGACTAGGGTATTTGCTGATTCTGCAGGCATATCGAATTCGGCGAGCAATGAGTCAATATCATCTTCTGCGCTTGAACTATCGCCTTTAACGGGTTCATCGACAACAGTATCAGCAGATTCTGCCGGCATATCGAATTCGGCGAGCAATGAGTCAATATCATCTTCTGTGCTTGAACTATCGGCTTTAACGGATTCATCGACTAGGGTATTAGCTGATTCTGCAGGCATATCGAATTCGGCGAGCAATGAGTCAATATCATCTTCTGCGTTTGAACTATCGGCTTTAACGGATTCATCGACAACAGTATCAGCAGATTCTGCCGGCATATCGAATTCGGCTAGCAACGAGTCAATATCATCTTCTGCTGAGGCATCTATGTCATCGGCATCATCTTTGCTATCAACATCCAAATCTGCCAACAAACTGTCTAAATCATCTTCCGGTGCGGTAGAGCTTATGGTTGCAGCGGGTTGATCATCTAATCCATCCAATAAATGGTCTAGATCATCGTCATCTTCTAACGGTTCAAGTTCTGAATCTTGATCATCCATGGCCTCAGCCCATAAATCATCTAATGAAGTGCCTTCATCATCTTCGATTTCTTTTTCACTAATAAACATCTCTGATGCCATATCCATCTCGGCATCACTACTCATTTGGGCTTCAGGCTGTAAATCAACGCTATCTAAATCCAATAAATCATCAATTGACTCTTCATCATCCGAATCTAAATGAACCACAATATCTTCAGCGTCATCATCAACTGTTGAAGTAGTCGATTGTTGTTCTGGTTGAATTTCTGATTTTATTTCTGCCTGTTGAGTCTTTTTATTGCGGCGGCTGAGTAACCAGAAAATAAAGCCGAATAACATAAGCAGCGGAATTGATGCGGCGAGGATTAACAAAATGGTGTTATCCATTAAGCTGCGCCAAAAATCAGTGGGTTCTTCTACAAGAGTTTCGACGTTTTCAGCTTGATAAGTAAGGTTTTCATTTTCTAAGGTTAAACCTTCATATTTCTCACGTAATAGCTGTAAATCTTCTTCAAGTGACGAGATATTCAATGACATTTGTTCAATTTTGTTTTTCAACACTTGATTATCATTGTTGCTAACCATTAATTCATCTTGTGAGCGCGCCAGCTCATCTGTCAACATTAACGTTTTTGCATTGGCTTTATCTAATGTGCTATTAAGCTCGCTGACCACAACATCATTAGCTTCTTTAATGGCTTTGGTTTGTACCGCTACAGCTGGAGTTTTCTGAACTATTTGCAGTGGTTTGCCTACAGTCGGTTTCTTTGCTGTGGTAATTTTAGGAAGTTGAGCTGGTTTACTAATCACAGGAGTAGTTGGCGTTGCTCGATTAACTCTGCGGTCATTTTGCTCTGCACGACGCTTAGCGACGTCATTGGGAATAGCAGCCATTACATCTGCCGAGGGAACTAATAATATCATCCCACGTTCTAATGTATTGTAATTATCACCACTAAACGCATGTGGATTGGCATCAAATAATGCGGCCATTACTTGATAAACACTGACCTTGTCATTCGGCCTGACTTTTTGCGCAATACTCCAAAAGGTATCTCTTACCGTAGTTGGACCATATTGGCGTTTTACTTGTTGTTTTAGCTCACCATTTGGGCCAGTAATTTTCAGTGTTTCTGCCTGTGCAGACTCAATAAGTTGTACACTTGTTAAACCAACAGTGGTGCAGGCAATCAAACCCAAAATATATGAAGTACGCAAAGTCATCAATCCTTCCCTTTTAGCGCTATTGAGTTACCAGCTTGGCAACAGGCTTTAGGCAATTTTTATCGTTAGTATTAAGTCGTTAATTATATCTAATCACATTCATGTTGAGCCCATTTTACAGGCAATGACAATATTATTGATGTTAAAAATGATATATTTACGACTATAAACTAGATTCACCTGACCTGCTACTATTGGGGTCTGTAAAACGAAAAAAGCCTGCTCAGCGCAGGCTTTTTAAACTAAATCGCGTTATTGATTAATATCATTACCCATTTAAAAAATGTAATTAATAATAATCTCTAATCAAAATTTCTGCGATTTGAACACTGTTTAATGCTGCACCTTTACGGATGTTATCGGCAGTAACCCATAAATTTATACCGTGAGAATGCGAAATATCTTTACGAACACGACCAACATAGACCGGGTCGTTACCCGCAGCATCGGTCACAACTGTTGGATATTCGTCGTCACTTTCAAATAACACCACACCTGGTGCATCACGTAAAACAGCTTTAACATCTTCAGCATCAACAGGTTGACGGGTTTCAATATGTATTGCTTCTGAATGTCCATAAAACACAGGTACACGCACAGCCGTTGGATTAACAACGATTTCATCATCGCCAAATATCTTTTGGGTTTCCCACACCATTTTCATTTCTTCTTTGGTGTAGCCATTTTCCATAAACATATCAATTTGAGGCAACACATTAAATGCAATTTGTTTTGGGTAAACTGATGGCTCTGAAGGTAAACCTTGCAATAATTTTGCACATTGGCCCGCTAGTTCTTCAATGGCTTTTTTCCCCGTACCAGATACGGATTGATACGTCGCCACGTTAATACGTGAAATGCCATAAGCATCATAAATAGGCTTTAACGCAACCAACATTTGGATAGTAGAACAATTAGGGTTAGCAATAATATTGCGATTACGGAAATCAGCAATCGCTTCTGGGTTAACTTCAGGTATCACCAAAGGCACGTCTACGTCATATCTAAAATGTGACGTATTATCGATAACAACACAACCGGCTTCACCCGCAATTGGAGCCCATTTGGCAGACACGTCACCACCAGCAGAGAAGAAACCAATTTGCGCTTGAGTCCAATCAAATGTTTCTACGTCAAGAATTTCAACTTGTTTACCATGAAAACTGACCGTTTCGCCAGCACTGCGACTGCTCGCTAATGGAAACAACTTCGCAACCGGGAAATTACGCTGCTCGAGGATCTCAATCATAGTTTGACCCACTGCGCCCGATGCACCTAAAACGACTACATTAAATTCCTGAGACATAATTAACGCTCGACTCCGATTATCCAGTTTGGACAATCAATTTACCTTAGATTGCTTATGCTTTACTAGGGTTAATATGCTAAAAAAGCCTGCTTTGAAGTGATTTTTTCTCAACAGGCTTAAAATACTCAATTTTACCCACAATATCGCTGCTTATTCGAATTGACTACTTTCAGAGTTAACACCCGTGGTTATGAAGTAAACCCCAAAGCCATTAGCATCGATTGGTTAATTGCACCAACTGATAACGATGACGTAACTTGGTTTAACGCAATAGCACTATACTCACGACGGTATGTATGGTTTTTACGCATTAAATCAAATCCTGCAGCGGTTGCAAAACAACCTCTGAAGCTTAAATCATCATCGCGCAAGTCGTAGACTAAACGTGATAATTTCAGTAATTGTCTTTCGTTTAAATCACCTTGACTGGAAATGTGACTAAATTGGAATCTCGGTAACAAGCTCTCCAATGATTTTGCTACTGGTAAATCAAGTAATTCACACCACTTCTGATACAGCATAAACGTGCCACGAGCTTTGCCTTCTAGGCTATAACCAGCAATGTGCGGTGTCGCAAATTCTGCTAACGCCACCAACGCTGCCATGGGTTTAGGTTCACCTTCCCATACATCAAGTACTAACTTTATATCATCACGTTGTTGCTTAACCTTTATTAACGCTTGATTATCAATAACCTCGCCACGACAACAATTTAATAACCACGTATTAGGCTTTAATTGATTGAGTCGCATTTCATCAAATAAATACCAGGTTTTATGCTGCCCCTGTTTCGTAATAGGTACATGTAAACTGATTATATCTGCTTGTTCGATGATAGTGTCGAGTGACACAAACTCACGAGGATCACCTTGCAATGCTTTAATTGGATCGCATAACAATATTTTTAGACCGTAAGCTTGCAAACACTTAGCGGCAGCAGTACCCGTATTACCGGCGCCCACGATACCCACAACTTTACCGGCTAATGATTCACCAAAACGTTGAGCTAACTCCAACATCGCAATAAATGCATATTCACCTACAGCGGTAGCATTACACCCTGGGGCATTAGTGAAATAAATATTGCGAGTTGCCAGATAATCAACATCAACATGATCGGTACCAATCGTCGCACTACCGACAAACTTAAGCTTCTCTGCATTCTCAATTAACGCTGCATTCACTTTAGTCACCGAACGCACCAGCAACACATCAGCATCATTGACTTGTTCTGGGCTCAAAGTTCGGCCATTTACATATTCAATTTGGCCTAAGTCGCCAAATAAGGCTTCAACATAAGGCATATTTTCATCGGCAATTATTTTCATTTTGAGATCTTATTCACTGGCGAAATAAACGATATAACATCGCGATTTATTGGCACTATCTTATACCAAAGCCAGCAAAGGAACGAGGAAAAACGACTTGATGTGGGGAACGGGTGACAAACGATACAAAGGCGAAAACACTTCGTTGATAGGCGCTTGACCACTATTATAACTAAAAACTAAATTTTTATGCCGCCAAGACACTAGGCCTCAAGAATTCTGCTTTTATCGCCCCATTATACTAGTGGTTTAATTTTCTGTGCAAAATTCCATACTTAGGCTTTTTTGTAGATGGTCGAGGGTATACGTCATCTTTTAATGTTAACTTTGCTTCTCCAAGTCTTATTAAAGCATCATCGTTCTGGCTGCGCCACATCACAAGGTACTCTGCTGGAGGTAGCTTAGGGATCTCAAAATAAAAGACAGTAGCAGGATTTTTAGGTACCTGAACATCTAAATTAAGCAAATAACCATCACTATTCTTGATTATAATTGAATGCAAAGTCACAGCGTCATCAAATGTAATTTTTAAAACACTTGCAGGTTCGATAATAAACTCAATAGCCACATCACTATTATCTGAGGGAATATCATTGGCATAAATACTAGTTGTTGCCAACATAGCGAATAACATCATGGTTAAACACTGATAAATTTTCATTTCAACACCTTATCAATTTTACTGAACAAACATCTTTAGACATAAAACTGTATGACTTAATCACTGATAAACCAAACACCTAACATTGCCGTTTCTAACTACGGACTATGCTATTAACGTTAACATAGCGTGCCAGTGTGTATAATTGGTGTAATCCAATATCGACATGGATTGTGCTTACAAACTACAGACAAGGCGCCTAATAACGCCTCTTGTTGGTCCACGGGATGCATAATTTCAAACTTACAAAACTCACGATAACCTTCAACTTGTTCCTTAATATTAAAATGGCTATGCTCGCGGCTAAAACCACAAATGCTACCCAAACTGAAACCTGATAAAAACTCAAGCTCGATCAAGGTATCAACAATATCGTCCTTAATATCATTTTGGGCGATCAGCACTAACAGTTGCTCCGTGATCATCGTCGTTTCTCCAGCCAGTAATAAAGGATTGGTAATAAATAAAGCGTTGTAATGGTTGATGTCAACAAACCTCCAATAACCACAATGGCTAAAGGTTTTTGGATTTCAGCACCAGGACCAGATGCGAAGACTAGCGGCATTAAACCAAACATTGCCGTAGTCGCGGTCATCAAAATAGGTCGTAAACGTCTTGCTGCACCTTGCTCGACTCGCGCCAATAAGCTGCTAAAAACATGTTTGGTCTGCTCGTAATAACTCACCATCACCACACCGTTAAGTACCGCGACGCCGAGTAATGCAATAAAACCAACCGAAGCAGGCACAGATAAATACTCACCTGAAAAATATAAGCTCACAATCCCGCCCATCATAGCAAACGGTACGTTAGCCAAAATCAAACCTGCTTTTGCAAGCGAACCAAAGGTCGTGAATAAAATAAGCGTAATTAATGCAATTGCGACGGGAATTACCAGTAGCAAGTTATTGGTAGCACGTTGTTGATTTTCAAACTCGCCACCAAAACTGACACTGTAACCGCTAGGGAATTTAATCTCTGCACCAATTTTAGCGTTCAGTTCTTCTACAAAACTAACAATATCTCGATCTTGCACGTTAGTTGTAATGACTGAAAAACGGTCACCTTGTTCTCGTTCAATTAAAATAGGACCCTCTTTGTAGTTTAATTGGGCGATATCGGTAAGACGTTTTAACGAATGATCTGGCATCACTAACAACTGATTTTGTAGTTCATTAATGCTACTTAATCCGCCTTGATTATTGGCTATCAATACAGGAGTACGTTTTTTACCTTGTAACACCTCTGTGACAACAACACCTTCAAGTTGGCTCTTTAAATAACGAGCAAACTCCATGGTGCTCATGCCAAAGCCTCGCGCCAGCTCATTGTCTAAGGTTAAATTAATAAATGGACTGCCTTCTATCATGGACATTTTTACATCAACACTGCCACGAGTCCCACTGACAAGCTGTTCAATTTGAGCTGTTAATTGCCCTAACGTATCGATATCAGTGCCAAATACCTTAATTGCCACATCACCAATACTGCCTGTTAGCATTTCAGATACGCGCATCTGGATGGGTTGAGTAAAATTAAAATTTACCCCTGGAAAATTAAGTAGCTCAGTACGAATAGCCTCAATCAATTGCGTCTTATCAGTAAATCGCCACTCATCTCGAGGGGCAAGCTCCAAAAACACATCCGTTTCGTTCAATCCCATAGGGTCTAAACCAATCTCATCAGAGCCTGTTCGAGCGACCATTTGCTTAATTTCTGGAACCTTGTCCAGTAAGGTGGTTTGAATTTGCTTATCTATAGCAATAGAAGCTTCAAGAGAAATAGAAGGTGATTTTTCTAACTGTAAAATAATATCGCCCTCATTCAAGGTGGGCATAAACGTTTTACCAACCAAACTAAACAGCCCTAAACTCACCACTAACAGAGTAAATGCGACAATCATAAAAGGTTTTTTATAAATAAAAGTCCTTTTTAAGCTACTCAAGTAGGCAGCCTTAAGCTTCTCAATAGCCTTGGGCTCTTGCGCCGACTTCTCGTTAACTAAATAAGAGGCAATGACAGGAATAACAGTAAGAGACAACACTAACGCGGATAACATCGCAAACACAATCGTCACAGCCACAGGTGTAAACAATTTGCCCTCTAAGCCTGTTAATGTCAGTAATGGTGAAAATACAATCATCACAATAACAGTGCCAGACACCACAGGAATAGCCACATCTTTGGTCGCACGATAAATAAGATGTAAACGAGGCAAACGTTGCTTGGTGGCAATAAGATTGACCATGTTTTCAACCACCACCACTGAGGAGTCAACCAGCATGCCAATGGCTATCACCAAGCCACCTAGGCTCATAAGATTCGCTGAAAGATTAAAAAGATCCATCATCAAAAAGGTCATTAATGCCGCAAGAGGTAAAGACAACGACACCACTAAAGCCGCTCGCACATTACCTAGAAACAGCGCTAGTAATACAATGACTAACAACACTGCTTCAAATAAGGCACTCGAAATAGTATCTATCGCGGTATTAATTAAATTAGCACGATCATAAAAAACATTGATATCACTGCCTTCTGGTAATGATGTACTAATTTGCGCTAGCTTAGCCTTAATACTGGTAACAACTTGGGCAGTATTGGCATCTTTAAGCGCAATAATTAATGCCTCTGCGGCCTCTTCACCATCTTTTGATACAGCGCCATAACGCGCTAAATGACCAATTTGAATATCAGCCAAATCCATAAGCCTATAAACCTGAGCACCATTAGCTTTTATAACCAACTGTCTAAGTTCATCAATATCATCAACTCGTCCTTCTGAACGCACAATAATGGTATCAGTACCAATCGTTAGCTTACCAGCACCTTCGTTATGATTATTGTCTGTAATAGCTTGTTGCAGATCGGCAAAACTCACTCTAGCTGCCGCCATTGCTGATGGGTTAAGATTAATACTAAAACTCTTAGCATAACCGCCCAAAATATTGACATCTGCCACACCGGCAACAGTACGTAGCAATGGCCTAACTTCCCACTCCAACAACTGACGACGTTCCATCAAAGACAAGTTAGGGTTTTCAAGTGTAAACATAAAAATTTCACTTAAAGGCGTACTCATAGGTGCCACACCACCAGAAACGCCCTCAGGAAAACTATCCCATACTGCAGCTAACCGTTCGCTTACCTGCTGTCTGGCCCAATAGATATCAGTCCCTTCAGTAAAATCTAAAGTAATATCGCTAATGGCATATTTAGTCGTAGAACGTAAAATAGCTTGATTCGGGATCCCCAATAACTCGGTTTCAATCGGCACAGTAATCTGCGCTTCAATTTCTTCTGGAGTCATGCCTGGCGCTTTTATAATAACCTTAACTTGCGTCGGTGAAATATCAGGAAAAGCATCAAGTGGAATAGCAAACCAAGCACGAGTGCCTGCTAACATTAATATCAGCGCAACTATTAGCACAAACAAGCGCTGCGTCAGCGAGAAACGGATCACAGAAGCGAGCATGTTATTCGCCTCCTAAACCAAGTAATATTCCTTTCACTGCAGCAACAGATTGGGACAACACCTTCATTTGACTTAAATCTTGATCACTGGCGACGATATATTCATTAGGAGTTGAGCCTAAAATATCGATATTCAGTGCAGACAAGGATTGAGCGGTTTGAGTAAAAATTTGGCTATCTTGCATCCAAGTAAACACACTATTTTTGGGCACCAAATATACGGCTTTTTGGTACTCAGGTATGACAGTAATTTGTTGCCCTAAAAGTAAATTGCACACTTTGGGTATTGGCATAGACCAAGCAGTTAAAAACACGCCATCAGCAATAGCAGACACTTCATCTATCGCAATATGACATTGATTAATATTCACCGCTGATAACGATGTTGACTGGCTCATAGGCACACTCACCTTCACCCGAATACTCTCGGCGGGTATAAGCGAAAATAACTGAGTCCCAGCACTGTAAGGGCTATTAAGATGATTAAGATTAACGATACCCGCCACAGGCGCTATGACCACCAGAGATTCTGTAACAGCATCAATGCGTTGCACCATTTCCATAAAATGTTGCATATGTTCGTATTCAAGATGAGAACTAAAATAATCTTGGCTAATCTCGCGCCACTTATCAGTACTAATACTGCCATTTTTTAACAAAGGCTTGTTACGGTCATAACGTTGTTGAGCTAAATCATACAGGCTTTTAGCGGCCTCAATTTGAGCAAGAAAATGAAATACTTCAGGCCCGGTCAATTTTACAATCGCTTGGCCTTTGGTAACAATTTCTCCCTGCCCCACTAAAAAGGTCACTTGCTGAATATTTTCAGGTGTCATCACCCTATAATCATTGCCAGGTAAACGCGCTATTTGTGCGGGAAGAGGACTACCTTCATAACTGGCCACCTTTTTAGGCGAAATATAACTCACATCTAAATGACCTAACGCTGTAAGCGATATGGACTCAGCACACACGTAAGTCGATGATAAACAGATTGTGATAGATAAAAGGCTGGTGCCAAATTTGGCCATCATAATGAAATCCCTAAAGCTTGCAGTTGCTGAGAATGAAGTTGTTGCTGAGCCACTTGATTAAGTGCTAAATGCGATTCGGTATCTAATGCATCCATGTAACGACGCAACCAGATTTCATAACCAATTTGATTTTGATCTTTCACTTTGGCTAAATCTTCAGTAATGGTACGGTCCAGTGTTACTCCACGTTGTAACAAGGCATGCTGTTTTTGAAGATTATGCTGCTGTAATGTCAGCTTTTGTGATTGTTTTTTTAATTCAAGATAAAGGCTTTCGCTATTGATACGGTGATCTTGATAATCTTTCTGCCAAACAGACAGTTCACTTTGCGATAATGCTGAACCGAAGCCGAGTGGTATGTTTACCCCCAAACCTAAATGTTGGTCGTTAAATTGATCACCAGCAGTTTCTTTTGCGGTTAATGATACGGTCCAAGGATCTTGATCCCCAGCTTGCTGACTTGCCATGATGACGTCTTGCAGTTGTTGTTGCAGAGATTGCAGTTGCCACAATGGATGCTGCATCAATACCATGTCAGCCCCATTGATAGATTGCGCGTCAAGATCAACAATATTATGGTTATTTTCTTCTATGCGTATTGGTATATCACTTAAGCCCGTGAGTGATTGAAAAAGCGCTAATGATTCATCTTGTTGCTGCATAAGATCAATTTGAATTAAATCTATGTCCACACGTTCACGCTCTAACAGCAATATGTTGACCGCAGGTAACTCACCAGCATCAGAAAGTTGTTTTTGCTGCGCATATAACTGTTCTAGTAATGAGGCTTTACGTTGCAACTGCTCAAGCTTCACTGATGCAATGCGGTATTCCCACATGCTTTGTCTTAGCAAACCAGATAAATACAATTTTTGTAGCGCCACTTGCTGATCAAGTAACGCATTAGTCAGTTGCTTTAGTTTGTTATCGCTACGATGCAAACTAAATGATTTGATGGGTAAGTTAAGTGATACTTCTTGCTCATAAATGTTACTATTATCTAGATCACCAAGGTAACTTAAACTGATACTGGGTAAGCCCGTTAACCAAGTTGAACTGCTTAATTGTAACGAGCGGCTATCATTGGATGGCATGCCATTTATGGTGGTCTTGTTTAATCTATTTTGACTTAATTGCAAAAGTTGCGGCAGGTCATTGGTTGTTGCTCCATAGCCATAAGCACTGCTAGCTAAAGCAATAATAAAACATATTTTGATACTAAACTTAACAACAGACATAAGTGATTTCTGTAACCCAAAATGTATACTTAACATATTCGCTTTTGGATGACATAACATGGGGGATATGTATCATAGACACCGTTATAGTACATATGTACTATAGTGTAAGATCATGATTTTAAACATACAATCCATAGATTAATCTTATTTGTATAATTAACTCACTTTTGGACTGATGTCATGAGAAAAGACGTATTCATCATTATACTATTACTGTTGATAACCCTGTTTAAGTTGTTTGACATCTTTGCCGATCTACAACTTAACATTCCCGCTTGGCATATTGCCCAAGAAAGTATGCTTGTACTACTTACCATTGCTGGTAGTATTTTTTTAGGTTATGACCTTATTCGCAGTTCTCGCCAAGTCAAAGCACTCAGCTCGAAACTAAAACAAGCTGACAAACAAATAAATAACATGTCAGGCCAAATGCGTGCAGCAAGACAAGAATATAGCCAAACCATCGCAACACAATTCGAGGCATGGCACTTCACAAAGAGCGAACAACAAGTCGCATTATTACTGTTAAAAGGGCTCAGTTTTAAAGAAATTGCAGAAGTAAGACTCACCAAAGAAAAAACAGTACGCCAACAGGCCTCAACGATTTATAACAAAGCTCAAGTAGACGGCCGCCACACCCTATGCGCATGGTTTATGGAAGATTTTATTCAAGAGTAATATATTTTACTCGCATAAATAATTGCATTCTATGTCCTGAATCTAGCAGGACTAACTCAGTCCTAAAAGCGTAACCCTCTAATATCAACTTTAAATATTCTTAGTTTTTCGTAGCTTTTTCAGCCGTCATCCCCGAGAGCTTTTATTAATAAACAATTCTTAGCTTTAACTTAAATATTAAAAACGCAGATTCTTTCCAGTTAACACTGTGAACAGGGATCTAAGCATTACAGAATATCGAGTACATGAAACAGGCAGGAATGACGTATACGGAAGGAAGCATGGCAGGAATAACAAAAGTGTTAAAACAGAATATGGTCATCAAACTCATTTATTATAAACAACAAAAAAGCCAGCTTGTTTCCAAGGCTGGCTTTAATCAATTAGCGGCAACAGCCACTCATACTATTTTATACTGAACGTATCTGTTTAAGCTTTATACTTACGCATCACTAATGTTGCGTTAGTGCCACCAAAGCCAAAACTGTTACTCATAACGGTATTCAATTCAGCTTTACGCATTTCGCGAACTACTGGCATGCCGGTAGCTTTCTCATCAAGGTTATCGATGTTAATGCTTGGTGCAATAAAGCTATCTTCCATCATGATTAAGCTGTAAATAGCCTCATGAACTCCTGCGGCGCCTAAAGCATGACCTGTAAGTGATTTAGTCGATGCAATTGGAGGCATATTATCACTAAAGACTTCACGTAATGCTTCAAGTTCACGCATGTCACCTACTGGTGTAGAAGTACCATGAGTATTAATGTAATCAACCGGTGTATCAACATCCGCTAATGCCATTTGCATACAACGAACTGCACCTTCGCCTGATGGCGCAACCATGTCATAGCCATCAGATGATGCACCATAACCAATAATTTCAGCATAAATCTTGGCACCACGAGCAAGTGCGTGCTCTAATTCTTCAACAACAACAATCCCGCCACCGCCAGAGATAACAAAACCATCGCGGTCAGCATCATAAGTACGCGATGCTTTTTCAGGTGTGTCATTGTACTTAGTCGACAATGCACCCATGGCATCAAAGCCCATGGTTAATGTCCAATCAACTTCTTCAGCACCACCAGCAAATACCATATCTTGCTTACCCATTTGGATAAGTTCAACGGCATGACCAATACAATGAGCTGAAGTGGCACAAGCTGAACTGATTGAATAGCTCGTCCCTTTAATTTTAAATGGTGTCGCTAAGCAAGCGCTTGCTGTACTAGACATAATGCGAGGCACAATATAAGGCCCTACACGCTTAACACCTTTTTCACGAAGTGTATCTGCAGCTTGCACTTGGTTTTTAGATGACGCGCCACCAGTACCAGCAATCAGTCCGACACGAAAATTAGAATATTGTTCTTCTGTTAAATTAGCATCTGTAATCGCTTCCTGCATAGCAATATAAGCATATGCGGCAGCATCACCCATAAAGCGAAGTGCTTTACGATCGATATGATCAGCTGGATTAATTTTAATATCGCCCCAAACTCTACTGCGTAATTGCATTTCTTCAAACTGCTCTGAGTGAGTAATACCGCTACGACCTGCTTTCAGTGACTCAGTCACTTCTTGCTTGTTATTACCGATACTTGAAACAACACCCATTCCGGTGATCACGACTCTTTTCATTTTTTTGCTATCCATTTGGTACATGTCAGTACTTAATTGCGGCAATCATAGCTTCTTTAAAGCAATTAAGTGGTCAGCTTTCCATAAACACAGGTAAAATAATGCCAAGTTATCGGCCCTGAGTAAAACATTTTGAATAAAACCACTTTATTATCTGTATCTCCCAATTTACAAGAAATGCATAGTTGTTCATTACTGGGCGCCGACACTCATCAAAATAGCCGATATTCCCAACTTGTTAAACAGTATATCGACATTGTATTGCAAAGCGGTGACGGTCATGAGACTGCCACAGATAATCAACGTCATTTACTCATGCTAGGCCAATTAGGTTTCGGCGATGGCCATGAAATCATCCTATTATGGGCTGCCTTAAGAGCTATAAATAGCCATGCTTCTCTAGCTAATCAACAAACCCGAGTTCACATCAGTATATTTGAACAAACACCTGTAAACCGAAAGCAACTTGAACAAAAATGGCAACAGCAAGGACTCCTTCATTCAGATCACCCTTTAATTGATTTGACCCAAGCATTACTCAATTGCGAAATAGCGGCTATCGAAGGTTGCCAACGATTAAGTCTACACCACAACGAATTAGTCATTGACCTATATCAAGGCTCGCCTTTAGAGCAAACTAAAACGATTGCCACACCGAAGAATAACAGAATAGCACACTGGTTTGCCCTACCCTATACGAGCCAAATGACTCATTCGGATCAATATTTTAATCAGTATTTACTGTGGCAATATGGGCGTATTAGTATTGATAACGCGACATTTTTTACCGCTACCCTTGATAATAACGGTATTCCCTCTGCAATCAAAAAGCAATTGGATTTTTGTGGATTTCCCCAAACAATTACGGCCACATCAACTGATAATATTGCCATTGCAGAACGAGAAGCACTCAGACAACAAACACGTCAACAGTTTGCCTACAATCCAATTCCTGCAATCAAGTGTAATGACCATGATCCTATTGCCGTTATAGGCGGGGGAATTGCTTCAGCAAGTCTGGCTTTATCATTAGCTGAGCGTGGAAAATCGGTAATCATTTATTGTAAAGATGAACAATTAGGGCAAGGTGCATCAGGTAACAAACAAGGTGCAATTTATCCTTTACTCACGCCTGAAAATAATTCACTCAGTCAGTTTTTTCAACAAGCTTTTCTCTATAGTCGGCGTCGTATTCAAGCATTAGTTGATGATGGTTATCATATTGGACATGATTGGTGTGGTGTATTGCACACGGGCTTTGATCAACGTAGCCAAACAAGATTAGATAAAATTATTCATGGTCAAACGTGGCCAGGTGAGATTGCTTTTAGTGTCAATCCAAAACAAGCTACACAACTTGCTAACATCGATATCGATAAATCAGGCTTTT
This sequence comes from Shewanella sp. MEBiC00475, assembly GCF_005234075.1. Classification (NCBI taxonomy): domain Bacteria; kingdom Pseudomonadati; phylum Pseudomonadota; class Gammaproteobacteria; order Alteromonadales; family Shewanellaceae; genus Shewanella; species Shewanella sp. MEBiC00475. The sequence goes on along the minus strand of NZ_CP039928.1, from coordinate 3,925,779 downwards.
ATTACCCCTTGGGTGGTTGGGCTTGCCCGTTTGAATTCGCACAGGCGAGTATTGCCAAAGCACAAACATTAACCAAAGTGAGGGTAATTTATAATAGCGACATTAGCTCACTTAAATCACATTCATCTGGCTGGCAACTGTTTAGTGGCGAAAATATCAACTCCATAGCAACACATAGTCAGGTTGTTATTGCCTCAGGATCGCAACTTACTCGCTACCACCAAACAAAAAAACTGCAAATTACAGCTTTTAGGGGGCAAGTCAGTCATGTTCCCTCACAAGGTGAACTAGCACTGCTTAATACGGTTATCTGTGCCAATGGTTATCTGACACCACAACGAGATCAGTTACATTGTGTCGGTGCAAGTTACGTAAAAGATCCTAAGCATCTAGAATTTTGCTTACAAGAACAGCATGAAAATAGCCTAAAGATGCAGCAAAGCTTTCCTAACGCTAACTGGCCTAACGATATTGATGTTTCAAATAATGATGCCAGAGTTGGCGAAAGAATGGTGAGTCGCGATCATTTCCCCGTTATGGGATGTGTACCTGATGTTAAAGAGATATTTGCGCGTTATGCCGTACAGCAAAAATCTAAAGATAAACCCAGCCTATGGCAACGATACTGGCAAACTACACCAGCACCGATTTATGAAGGGTTATATGTATTAGGTGGATTAGGCTCGCGAGGATTAAGTTCAGGCCCACTCATTGCCGAATGCCTCGCTGCGAATCTATGCGATGAATTGTCGCCATTAAGTTTAGATTTACAAGCACAGCTTAACCCAAACAGAATGTGGCTGCGTAAACTACTTAAAGGCAAGGCATTGATGTGATAAGATTAATACATCAATTTTTAATTAAAGTGTCATTGTAAGAGTAATTTACAACATATAAGCAAGCTACACACATTATGACATGACTATATTCACGAACAACTTTGTCATTGATTATTATCAAAGCATTCAATACTAAGAATTAAACCCTCAACATTACTGTAAATTTTTAGAACTAAATATGGCATAAATGTTGAGAAGCAAAAAAACCTATTTAAACCTAAAGTTCTTTTACACCTAAATAGAATTCTATCATAGTTACAATCGAATTTTAATCACTAACTGATATCAATTAAAATCAAACTTATCCATAACATTATTATATTCAGAGTTTTTCATAAAATGTTTTGCTGAATACTTAGAACCTAAAATAGAAATGTGGCCGCCATCTAAACTATAAGGGACTTCAATACCATCTACAACAAATGTATTGTTATTTTTATAAAGCATTGCCCTACCTATAAATGTGACACTTTCATATTTATAAGATATATTCTTTAACCTAAGATTAGCCTCAGACATTCCTTTGTCACTAATCTGTGTTGAATTTATATATAATGGAATATCAAAATAAATACTTTTGTAAAAACTTGGTAGTGGATTTTTTCTATAACGGTATGGTGCAGTCATTATAAAAACATTTGCACCTACTTTTGCGGCTTTGTCAATAACAGCTATAACATCTTCAAACTGTCCCTTTTCTAAAACAGTATCCCAAGAACCAGCGAAAATAATATTGTTATAATTATGCATATTTTCATTTAAATAACTTCTATTTAACAAACATTGTTGATAAGATTTATGTGTGGTTGGGCCCGTGAAATTCTTACTTAAAGATGGAACACACCAATTCGTTGAAATTGATTGAAAAGATTCATTATTAACCTTAAATATTTCATCCCAGAATGGCTCATTATGACCTGCATAGGAATCACCAAAAAGTAAAGTTAATGGTTTCTCATCTTTAGCACCTAAATAACAATCTGTACCCACTTCCGTGTCAACAAAGTCAACCCCTTCATTAAATGAATAAAAGCAATATCCATTACTCCTTAAAGGCATGATAAGTTGCTTGTTTATTTTTTTAAAACCTTTAGCTGACTCTAGTGATAAATTAAACCTAGAGCTTATGCCATCAGTGTAAAAAACGACACCACCTAAAAATATAACGATTAATGCCATATAGACTGGGATACATTTAAAAATATGAACAAGTCGACTAAAAACTAACTCAAACCGAACCCCTTCAACATATCGATAACTTAAAAAACCTAGAAACAAAGAAAAAAATAAACCAAAAAAAATAAATATAGAGCTTAAGGAATAATAGTAAATAGCTACAACTAAAGGCCAGTGCCATAAGTAAATAGAATAAGACCAAACTCCAATTTTTTGAAGAACAACATTACCTGTAATTAAACTATTATCTCTTTTTGCTGATATAACCAAGAAAGTACCAAAAACCGGAAACAAAGCCAAAAAACCTGGCCAATAATTATCTTTAGATATTACAAAATAAGAACCTATAATTAATATTAATCCTAACCTCTCAACTATTATTTTCTTAGCATTATCCATCGATATAGGGTAAAGATAAGCAACACCGCCAAACATCATCTCCCAAGCTCGTGTTGGTAGTAAAAAGTATGATGCCTCAGGCCATCTGTAAGTAGAAAAAACGCAGAATAAAAATCCGACTAAGGTACCAGCTAACACAATAATCTTTAAGGTTTTAAAGGAAATAAAACGTTTCAAAGCGATTAGAGCTAAAGGGTAGATTATATAAAACTGCCATTCAACAGATAATGACCAAGTGTGTAATAGCCATTTATCATGTGAACTAGCATCAAAATATCCAGCTTCTTTCCAATATACTATATTTGATATAAAGCCTAGACTACTTCCTACATGATGACCTAGAGCTTCATAATCTGATGGAATTAAGTAGAGCCACCCAAAAATAAGTAATGCTAAACAAAGAAAAGCCAAAGCTGGTACAATCCTGTTTGCTCTATCGATATAAAACCCAATGATGGAAAAGTTGTTTTTTTCAATCTTTCTAAAAATTATCCCTGTCATTAAAAAACCTGAAATAACAAAAAAAACATCTACACCAGCAAACCCACCTGGCATCCAATCTGAATTAAAATGAAACAACACTACAGAAATAACAGCAAAAGCACGCAAACCATTAATATCTTTTCTAAAACTCATTTTATTAAAACCAACATTTTACTATGACAATTAAAAATCCAAATAAAAAAATGACTTTCAAATGTTTTAAATAGTAGAAAGTTTAAAATATACTTTTCGACGTATTCGTACTCAAACATTTTAATCCTTAGTTATATTAACTTTAACAAACCATTATCTTGCAAAAGTCATTCATAGGACACAAAGGCATTAATTAACAAATAATTATACTCGAAATCGAAGTTTGTCAGCGATTAAATCTAGAGTAACCTAAGGTTGGTTTCATAAGTGGAGTTTTGAGGAGAAGGCAACATAAACATGAATGCCTAAAATGATATTGGTAATTACGTATTATTTCGTTTCGAAGTTGCGGACATATTATATTTATACAGAGGGCGCATTGTGCCCTCTGTATAGCCTGATGGGTTATCTATACTCTTCTAATAAATTAACAAGTTCTTTCTTGAAACCGCTGCCTAATTTAGGGTCGCGTAAACCGTATTCTACGAAGGCTTTCATATAACCTAACTTGTCACCACAATCATGTGACTTGCCAGTCATGTTAAAAGCTTCTACGGTGTCAGATTCAATTAACATATCTATAGCATCAGTAAGCTGAATTTCATCACCTGCGCCAGGTAGGGTGCGCGCTAATAAATCCCAGATTTTTTCAGACAATACATAGCGCCCAACAACGGCTAAATTCGATGGAGCCAGGCCTATATCTGGTTTTTCAACCATATTGAAGATTTTAGTAGAATCGCCTGGATTGATAGTTTCACCACCACAATCTGCAATGCCATACTTGTGCACTTGATCATCAGGCACTGGGGCAACCATAATTTGACTAGCTTCTGACTCACGATAACGAATTAACATCGATGCTAAATTTTCAGTACGTTGATCAGCAGAGTAAGAATCTAAAATCACATCGGGTAACACAACAGCAAATGGGTTATCGCCAATACAGGGTTTGGCACACAAAATCGCATGTCCTAGTCCTTTTGCTTCACCTTGCCGTACATGCATAATAGTGACGTTTTTAGGACAAATAGCTTGTACCTCATGCAATAACTGACGTTTCACACGTTTTTCTAAGGTTGATTCTAGCTCATAAGATTTATCGAAATGGTTTTCTATAGCATTCTTACTTGCATGAGTCACCAATACTATTTCTTTAATCCCTGCGCTAACACATTCATCAACAATATATTGAATAAGCGGTTTATCCACTAACGGCAACATTTCTTTCGGGATTGCTTTAGTAGCAGGTAACATTCGAGTACCTAAACCGGCAACGGGAATAACAACTTTCATAAACATCCTTATATAGCTGAGGCTAAAAATAAATTGATTAAAAGTGAAAAGTGAAATTTAACAATAATAAGAACAAAGCTAAAACTGATGTGACGACTTCTGAGCACGAGTTATCTCAGAAGGCAAATAACGAACTAACCAACACAAGGTTATAATAGTTAAGAATAACAACGCATTTGAGGGCGATTGCAGGTTAAAATCAACTGAAATATGCAATAACATGTGTATAATGGCCATCGCACAACCAAAAGCGACACCTTTGTAAAGTTTATTATTGCGTAAATACATGGTTCTGCACGCTAACCAAAACGCATATAGCACCCAAAACCCTAAAACTGAAGTCATCACCACTCCGTACTCAACCAAGAACTGAACATATTCATTATGAGCATGGTCATAAAAACCTGAATAAAACTGCGGTTGGTATTGTGGAAATACAGTATAAAAACTGCCGCCTCCAGTACCAGTAAATAAGTGCTGTTTAATAATAGGTATGCTATCAAAAACTACTTCATCTCGGGTTTCAGAGCTAAAAGAAGTATCATCTAATCGCTGTTTTAGCTTATCAACACCGAAAATGGAGCCAACAATAAGCAAATCGAGGATAAAAATGCTAACAACTAAAGGTTTAAATAATGTAGGTGGACGACGGTAGATAAACATCGATAATAACGACACAAAGCCTAAAGCAGTAAAAAAACCGGCATTGCCCATGCGTGAACGACTTAATATTAGCCCTATTACCATAATTATAATCGCTAAACGTAAAATAAGTTTCCGACTAAATAAAGTCGATAACAAATCAATTAACATTTCACGTAAATCGAATTCTTTTTTGGTTGTTTTGAGCTCGGATAACAACCAACCAAAGGCTATACTTAAACAAAGGGCTAAATAATTGGCGAAATGGTTTTGGTATACAAATGAGCCTTTAGCCCTATCACCATCGTGATAGCCAAAAATCGGCGAGGTATCTAACTGCAATAAATTCAATAAAGTACCATAAAAAGCTTGTAAGCAGCCCGATAAAATAATGGCAATCAACAACCAACGTATTGCCTTTGGTTGTTGACAGTATTGACTTAACAGTAAAATAAACAAGGTGAAACAGAAGGTTTTTAGCAGTTGTTGAGCAGTTTGATAAGCATCTACAGTATCAATTCCCGGAATCCAATTAAGTAATTGCAAACATAAATATACCAACATTAATCCTGCTGGAATTAACAACTGTTTTTGCCAACGATAGCGCAATAATAGGTCATTATATTTAAAACAATATACTATATGAGCTATAGAAATTAATACAATACCAATCTCTAAAACAGCTAATGACCAAATTCGATTACTACCTAAAGGAATCGGCATCCAAATTATTAGCCCGCATAATGCCAACATTATGATTCGCTGAAATTGCCCAAAATACGCCGACGTTCTAGCTATATGAATACTCATTAGCGGCACATATCCTGTTTAATCCATTTTTCATCATTAGCACTAAAAGCTGGAATTGAATATTTAAAATAAGTACATATCACGTGTGTTAATTGATATCTCTTTGCCATTTTTTTTAAATCATTACGCATTAACCAATTTGCACTAGCGGCGTGTTTTGCCGTTGTAAACACTAACTGCTTTTGACTTACAGTTAGATTAGGCCAATGAGCAAAACCTATTGCCAACACTTGATGCAGCACCTCTGGGGTGTATGGACCATAAACCAACGCTTGTTCCAAATTTATCCAAGCGAGATTAATATCATGCTGAATAAACGCTAAATTATAAGCATAATCACTATAGGCATTTGGCCATGTAGGCCTTTGCTCAATAGCATCAAGATATAATTGCTTAAATGCCATATTATTAGGCTGAGCTAATTTTGAAAATGCCCCCCACTCCATAACCTTCGCTAAAGTTAATAAGTAGTGTGGGTTTTTACTGTCAATACTAAATGCATAATCTGCGGCTAATAGGGCATTGGCATATTGTAATGACGTTGGATTATGGCTTTGTTGCCACTTATCAATGTAAAATCGAGATTTAAAGTGGTAGGCATTCGCTAATCCTTTTTGCAGCAATATCGGGAGTAAACCTAATAAAGCCACAATAAGTACCATATACACCACACGCCTTGCCGACCAGTTTATTCTCTTCATCTACAAACTCGACGGTTCAAATAACGAGTTCGAAATACTGTAAGGCGTAGCATTAGTTAATAAGTAAGCATAATCCTCATCAACCAACGTAGTTATTGCATCATAAGCTAACGCGATTTTAGGAGGACGCCTATTTAGTGAATGACAGTCAGAAGCAACTATAGAATATAACTTTTTCTTCAAAAGATACTCACTCAACTGTTGTGGTGAAGGCCCCATATCACCAATAAGCGATGCTGCAGTAAGTTGTAATAAACACCCTGATTGTACAAAAGGCTTTATTCTATCGGGATGTGTTTGTAACTCGCGATTGCGCTCCGGATGGGCAATCATGGGTAACACATCTTTTGCTAATAACCAGTTAATTAACTTATCTGTACCAGACGGTATATGGCTGCTAGGCAGTTCTAGCAGCAGCACATCTTTTTGCTGGTAACAGCCTAAAAAAGGCAATTGCTGTAGCTCAATAAACTGCATGATTTCTGGCGAAATCCTTACCTCTGCAGCAGCGCGCACTTGCACGTCTATACTGGTTAACGCCAATGCCTCACACAACACACGATAAGCAACATTAATTGATTGTAAGTTATTATCATAAATGCCCAAATGAATATGTGGAGTCGCGACCATTCGCGACACTCCCTGATCAGCAGCTAGAGCCACCAAAGAAATGGCTTCGTCAATTGATTTAGCTCCATCATCAATATTGGGTAATATATGGCAATGTAAATCTATCATGCCTTACTCTTATCCTTATGCTTAGTTGGGGACTCTACTATTGACGGTTCGGCACCATAAGCTTGGTAATAACCATAATCACCTTGATACCGCTGGGCATCTTTAGTATTGAACTGATTTAATACCACCCCAAATACCTTAGCACGAGCCTGATTCAACTTAGCGATTGTCAGTTTAATTGCTTCACTGCGGGTTTGACCTGCTTTAACGACTAAGACAGTAGCATCACATAGTGAGGTAATAATCAACGCATCACTCACAGCATGAACTGGCGGTGTATCAATGATGATTTTACCATATAAAGTTTTGAGTTCGGTCAACAGCTCTGCGAACTGAGCTGAAGTTAACAACTCTTGAGGGTTTAGTGGAACTGCACCTGCTGGCATTACATCAACGTTTGGCTTAACGTCTTTAACAATACAGTGGTCCACGCTATCAGTACCAGATAATATATTAGCAAGACCAGGCTGGTATGTCGGTAAGCCAAAACGCAAACCTAAACTCGATTTACGAAGGTCTGCATCAATGATCAACACTTTCTCCATTGTTGCATAAGCAAAAGCCAAATTCATTGATGTGGTGGTTTTTCCTTCATTTGGATTTGACGATGTCACTTCAATAGTGGCGAGATCACTGCCCATAGCCATTAATGACATAGATGTTCGAATCGTTCGTACAGCTTCTGCATGCAGGGGAAGATTGCTGTCATAAAAGGCAAAGTTGATATTGTCGTAGCTGGTCCCTTTCTTAGCTTTTGGTACATATCCTAAAGCCCGTAAAGATAAAAGCTTTTCAACATCATCACTGATTTTTATGGTGTCATTTAAAGCATCAAGTATTAATACTAATATTATGGCAAAACCTAAACTGGCAATAAAGGCTAAAATAACAATCACTTTCTTATTAGGCTTTGCAGGTATTAACGGAACAACTGCGCGATCAGTAAAGCGGGCCACTGGCGAATCAAAATCACCTGTGACTGCTGTTTCTTTCTGCCTAGCTAAAAAACTGTCGAATAATTGTCTATTGGTATCGACTTCACGAAGCAAACGTTGATAATCTGTATCTTTAGAACTCAAATTTTGATACGCGCCTTTTGCTTTGGCAAATTGCGACTCTAATGCTCTTAAGTTTTGCGTCGCTGTTTCTGCTTCGTCTTCAATCCCTTGTACTAAGCGGCTAATTTGCTTATGCAGGTTTTGTTGTACCGCAATTAACTCCGCCTGTGCAGCAATCATTTTAGGGTGTTTTGGCCCATACACTTGTTGTAACTCAGATACCTTACGTTCAACCAGTACAACTTCACGTTTTACATTTTGTACCGATTGATGTGATGTCACCTCAGGTAGACTTTCTAGTCTGCTGATATCAGTAGCACCATAACGTCTCACCACAGCCATAAAACTATCAGCTTCGGCCATACGTGATCTAGCCACAGTAATTTCGTCACTTAAACGCTCTAGCTCTTTGGCATCTAAGGCTGTAACGCCTTCAACGTCAATTAAGCCGTTTGCAACCTTAAATTGCTCTAATTTAAATTCAGACTGATTTAAGTTTAAACGCAAATCCTCTAAACGACCGCTTAACCACACATTGGCTTTTTGAGTCATACCCAGCTTGGCCTCTAGCTGGCTAATGATGTAAGTATCGCCTACAGCGTTGGCTACTTGCGCAGCAAGCATTGAATCTGAGCTTTCATAGCTAATTCTCACCAGTTGTGTTTTACGTACCGGCGAAATGTTGATATTTTGTGCGAAATTATCAATCATTTGATGTTTAGCTATATCTTGAGCAATTTGATTATCAACTAAGGCAAGTTCTTCTGGTATGAAATTTAGTTGTGCCTTAAGTTCCGCAAACCAACTTGGAGGCTGGTTAAAAGCGGGGTGATTAATTAAATCAAGCTCATTAAATACTCGCTCAGCAATACTGCGTGATTTAATAATCTCAAACTGAGTTAAATAATATTCTTGCTGGCCAGAATTGATACCATACACTTCATCAATTTTGATCGCCATAGCTTGCTCGGACTCAATCAATAACATTGATGAAGCTTTATAAATTGGCGTCATACTTAACACTACAAACACTGTTAACGCAGTAATCAATAGCGCAAATGCAAAAATGCGCCACTTAAAATGTAATATAGGCATTAATAGTTTTTTGACATCTATAAGCTGATCCATTTGTAATGTTGTAGGACTAGCTATATTAGTAGATGAAGCATTTTGTCGTCTGTCTTGGAAGATCATTAAAAAAATCTCTGTTCAATAGTAATGGTATCACCGGCTAAAATTGCACTATTAATGCTGCCACGTTCAGAATCGATTTTGCTACCTTCACGGGAAATAGCTATTTTATCTTCCGAAGCACGTTCGGTTAATCCTCCTGCCAAGGCTATCGCTTGGTTTACTGTCATTCCAGGTTGATAAGGGTAGCCACCAGGTTTTTTGACTTCACCATGAATATAAAATGGCCTGTACTCCACCATACCGACAAACACATTGGGTTCAACAAAATAATCACCTTTTAAACCGTCATAAACAAGTTTCTCCACTTGTTTAATCGTCAGACCATTCAATTGTAACGAACCTAAAAAAGGGTAATTGATCGTACCGCTATTAGTTATTTGAGTTTCGAGTGTCAAAGCTTCTTCACCATAAACTTTTATGACAATCATATCTCCAGCACCTAAACGATAATTCTGTGTTTCTGCGCTAGCTATCATTGGCAATATTGCCAATGATAAATATAATATAACGGCTAAAAATGATGTTAAATACTTCATGGATGTCCTATAAGGTCATTTCGGCTTTAATAAAATATATATTTCGGTCATAAGAATATTGACTGTCAGTAGACTCTACATCAAACACATCGACACCAGTATTTAGGGTTAACCAGCGAGTGATATAATAATTAAGCCCAAATTGATATACTTTACTTTTATCTTCTCGTTCAATACCAGTATAGTCATCATCTACTTGCTTGAATCCAAATGAGGATGTAAATAACTCACTCCATTCATGATGCCACTTAACACCATAACTAGTGCCTCGAATGTAGTCACCCACCCCATTTGGATCACGACTTGTTCTTCCGGTAGAAAAATCAAAAGCAGAATAAGTTAAAGGCTTCCAGGTAACTTTAGCATCCCAGGACAAGCCGCTAAAATCGTCACGATTTTCGTTATCGAAACTTTTATTTTGATAACCTACTTTAATACTACCTTCAGTCGCGGCGCTAGCTTGCCATTCAACACCGACTTGTACAGTATTGGTTTTACTATCACGATCACCTGTTGGATCAACAATATCGTACACCGTATCTACATGTTGAAAGTCAAGGAAAATACTGCTTGCTGACTGGGTGTCATAATAAAAAGTTGCGCCTAGCGCGGTGTTATCAAAATTACGGTACTGAGTAATTGACTCAAAGTTACTGTACTCTTTACTTGAATATTTGGCATTAGCTCGAACACGAGCAGGCGTTGTTTTTGCACCATATTCATAATAGCCACCGACGCTTGTCACATCATAAGTATTTGGCTCATCTTGATCTGCACCACTGGTTCCTTCAAAAATACCGCTTCCTCGGTCTTCATGACCTGAAATATATGAGGCATCAAAACCAAAGCGTCTAGACTGATTAACATCAACGTCAGCTTTAGCTTTGATTAAAGCATCTAGGTAATTATCATCACTGCTTGAAAAGTAATCACCATATTCAATGCCAGCATCTAGTGTAAAGGTAGTATCACCGTCAATTAATTGTGCTTGCACTGCAGGCGTTACCGTTAATATCCAACTATCAAGTTCATCAGCTGAAGAATTTGCACTGGTAATGTTGTCATCATATTTCAAACCAGAGTTAACACCCGGAATAAAATCGATACCAGATTCTGTGCGAATAACACCTGCTTTTTCATCTACGGCAAACACTGGACTTGTAAATACTGTGGCAGCAACGACAGTAGCGACACAACTCAACTTAAATGGCATGTTCATGACTATATCCTTATAAAGTAAATAAATGGGATTAATTTACACTGACGCGATACGCCAATGGGTAAGCTTTAAAAAGTTAACAGATCGGATTCCTACTCAAATGCGTTTACCAGAATGACGTAAAAACAACACTACCGTAATAAGTAAAAATGCCTGAAGGACATGAAAAAAAACATTATGAGGATGAAATAATTTTATCGGAACGACTTAAAGAATAATATTAGCTGAATATCGTAAAATAGAGCGTCACAAGAATAAAATAAGTTAAACATCATTCAAAAGACTAATAAAAAACCAACTACTGCATGAATATTTCGTGGCTTCGTTAATAAACGTTCTTACCTACAAAGCCCTTGAAAAGCGTTAAAAATACAATTTTCACGTCCCACCACAATGTCCAGTTTCGAATGTAAGCCAAATCAAACTCAACACGCTTTTCCATCTTATCTAAAGTATCTGTCTCACCACGCCAGCCATTAACTTGTGCCCAACCAGTAATTCCTGGCAACACTTTATGACGTAGCATGTAATAAGTCACAAGTTTCCGATATTCTTCATTGTGTGCAACCGCATGAGGACGAGGGCCAACAACTGACATATCCCCCATCAATACATTAAAAAACTGTGGTAATTCGTCCAATGAAGTTCGACGTATAAATGAGCCAACATTTGTAATACGAGCATCGCCTTTACGTGCTTGAGTTACCTTGTCAGAATTTTCAGTTACTGTCATAGAACGAAATTTCCAGACTTTAATTTTCCTACCATCTAATCCATAACGATCTTGTTTAAATATAATCGCACCTTTAGACGATAAATATACGGCTATTGCAACACCAAGCAAGATAGGCGATATAGCTAAAATGGCACAAAAACTGAATACGATATCAAACGAGCGCTTATAGAAACGTCTCATGCCATTTACAGGAGATTCAAACACACTTAATGTATCAACTTCACCTACACTTCCAATACGAGCATGCATTAAGTTTTTTAATAAAAAATCCGGGGTAATCAACACATCAGCAGTGCTGTCACCAAGTGACTCGATAATATTAGCAATTCGTTGTTCCGCTATCATTGGTAAGCATACATATAGTTTTTGAACTTGGCCAAGACGAGCGAGTTCGACCGCATCGTTTATAGGACCTACAATCAATGATGAGTCGAGCTCTTCCATTCGGCTAGGCTCGCGATCATCATAGAATCCAATAAATTCAAAACCAAGTTCATCATGCTTTATAATCTCGTCATATAAATGTTTACCCATTTCAGTCATACCAACAATGGCAACTTTTTCTACGTTAAAACCTTTCGCTCTTCGGATACGTTTAATTTCACGAACACAATAGCGCCAACTAAGCAAAATAATCAAAGATAATGCATACCAACCAGCCATCGCAACTCTAGAATACACTTCACTATATTTAAACAAGAATAAAACGAGAGTCATTAATAAAAATGCAAAAGTTACTGTCACTAACATCAATCGGCACATAGTTGAGAAGCGGCCTAAACGCCAGGAGCGATATAATCCGAGTGACTCGCCAATATAGCTGAAAAAAAATAGTACCCCGATGAGGACTAATAAGTAATCCTTATTGAATACTAAACTGTAACCACGCATCATTATCAGCAATGAAACAGCAATGATAATAATGTCTGTCACACGTAACAAAAAGTTAGAGCGAGTAGCAACAAATTGGAATTTTGAAGGACTATCCATTTAGCTCACCTAATATATTATCCGTATTTATAACTGATAAACGCGCAAGAACAGTTTCAACACACTGCTTGGCATGAAATAAAGAATCGCTTTCAACATAACAACGAAACTCAGGGGCGTTTCCTGAAGGTCTTAAATGCACTATATCTCCATCATCTAAGGTAAACCGAAGTCCATCAATAGTATTTAAGGTAATGGCGTCTTTGGAGAGTAAACCAAGAAGAAATAGTAATTTTTTCGGAGAGGTTGCACCAAATTGAATTATTTTTTGACTTTTAGCCACTGCGAAATTTGTTAATCTATCGCTATGAGTAAAACGATTAGGCAAATTTTCTGTTAAAGATGAAACCGTACCATGTCTTGCACTAAACAGCGCCATTAGTACAGGTAAAACTGCATCTCGAGTAGGCAATGCTACCAGCACTTGATGGTTGAAATGAACGTCAGAACCTAATAAAAATCCGCCATTAGCCTCAAAACCTGCATAGGTATCATAGTCATGTTGTAGAGAATCGAAACCAGAAATAACATAAGGAGAACCGATTTTTGTGCGCATGACGAACTTAAATTGTCGAGATAATTCTATAGCCGTATTACAACTGACCGGAATGGCTAATGCATCAATGTTTAATGCTTGAGCACACAACAACCCCAAGATATCACCGCGCAACCATTGACCATGTTCATCTGCCAACATAGGCCTATCGCCATCGCCATCAGTAGAAAATAACGCATCCAATTGATATTTTTGGGTCCATTCTATCGCTTTTTGACAGTCCGTGTCGCTCACAGCCTCAGTATCAATAGGGATAAATATATCGCTTCGTTCAATTAATACAATCTCTGCGCCTAACTGTTCAAAAAGCTCAGGATAAATATCACGCCCAGCACTAGAATGCTGGTAAATCCCAATTCGTTTGCCTTTAAGCCACGGTGTTTCAAATAGGTTACTGTAGCGCGCTAAATAAGATTTAGCAGCAGAATTGTCTTCGACAATATCAACTAAAGTGTCTAACTGTTCAAACGTAAAATGGCCATTAACAATAGATGACTCATCAGCTTTACTGATTTCACCATCTGGTCGGTAAAATTTAAGTCCATTACGGTCAAATGGAATATGACTGCCAGTCACCATAATAGAGGGAATATTTAAAGCCATCGCCTTAAAAGCTAAAGCAGGGGTTGGTATAACCCCGTAATAAATGACATTAAGGCCGTGCAGTTGTGCTGCAGTAGCACAAGCCTTAGCCATAAAAAAACTACTCGGTCGGTTATCAATCGCAATAGCTAAGGTATCGAATTTAAAAGAAAAATGCATTGTTTGGATAAATGACAGAGTAAATGCAGCACATACATCAGCACTAAAATCTTCAACTAAGCCTCTAGCGCCACTCGTACCAAATGCAATATTGCTATTTTCAATCACCTTGTTAGTCATAAACATTATTTAGACTCCGTTGCTTCAACACGACCATATCTATCTTCGAAGCGAACAATATCATCTTCGCCCAAGTATGACCCCGATTGAACTTCAATCAGTTCTAAAGGGACTTTACCCGGATTTTCGAGTGCATGAACTACACCAACGGGAATATAGGTAGACTGATTTTCGGTCAATAAAATATCTTTATCGCCATTAGTTACTTTCGCTGTACCTGATACAATAATCCAGTGTTCTGCGCGATGATGATGCATTTGCACAGATAATTTTGCACCAGGCTTAACCGTAATACGCTTAACCTGAAAACGACTGCCATTATCAATAGAGTCATATTTCCCCCAAGGTCGATATACTTCACGATGATGCTGCCATTCACTGCGTTGCTCTAACTTTAATTGATCAACTACTTTTTTTACTTGTTGCACTTCTGACTGCTTAGCAACCAAAACGGCATCTTTAGTTTCTACAACGATGACATCATCTAAGCCTATGATAGATACTAGTTTTTCTGTAGCGTTAACATAGGTGTTGTTAGTATCAATACCTATCACATCACCTTTAAAGACATTGCCATGCTCGTCTTTATCCTCAATTTGCCACAGTGCAGACCAACTGCCAACATCACTCCAACCGCAATCCATAGGTACTACTACAGCGTGTTGGGTTTTTTCCATCACCGCATAGTCGATAGAATCGTCAGGGCAAATCTCGAAAGCTTGCTTATTGATACGAATAAAATCTGCATCATGAGTTGTATCTAGCATTGAAGCTTCACAAGCAGCAAAAATATCAGGACTATGTAACGCCAATTCTTGTAAATAAGTACTAGCCTTAAATAGGAACATACCACTATTCCAATAATACTGACCGGTCGCAATATAATTTTGAGCGGTTGTTAAGTTTGGTTTTTCTACAAAATTAGCAACGCTAAATCCAAGCTCGTTTGTTAGTAAAACACCACGTTTAATGTAGCCATAACCAGTTTCTGGTGCCGTTGGCACTATACCAAAAGTGACTAATTGATTTTGCTCTGCTAGCGGAATGGCTCGTTTAACAGCATCACAAAACGCAGACTCATCTCTGATAACATGATCTGCAGCCAACACTAATAATAAAGGGTCATTACCATTTTTTATAGCCAACATTGCAGCGAGTGCAATAGCTGGTGCAGTATTACGCCCTACAGGCTCGAGAATAATGCCACTGTTATTTATACCATTTAACCGAAACTGTTCAGCTACAGCGAAACGATGTTCTTCATTACAA
Source organism: Shewanella sp. MEBiC00475 (assembly GCF_005234075.1). Taxonomy (NCBI): domain Bacteria; kingdom Pseudomonadati; phylum Pseudomonadota; class Gammaproteobacteria; order Alteromonadales; family Shewanellaceae; genus Shewanella; species Shewanella sp. MEBiC00475. The sequence goes on along the minus strand of NZ_CP039928.1, from coordinate 3,910,102 downwards.
ATGACTAATGCTGGCGAATGCACAATACCTTGCAGACGATTTGCCGTGGTTTGTAACATTGAATGATTACCAAGCAAAGTCAGAAATTGCTTAGGGAATTGTTGACGAGACAGTGGCCATAAACGAGAACCTGAACCACCAGCCATAATTATCGGTAAAATCATATACAACCCTAATTAATTTATAAGATCTTTGTAACTTACAAAATTAGCAAAACTTTGTGAACCTAATTGATTTAAATGACCTTCATCTTTATATAACGGTAAACCAAGGCTTTCAGTTTTACATAATCCGTTATTGCAAATTACTTTATTCAAATCGACGAAATTATATGTTATTTTTTTGGACAATCTATTGTTTAAAGATATAAACCAATCATCATAGTTCGGTTTATCAACTAAACAGGTTCTTGAATCTGAAAAAAGCACGCGTTTAATCGGGCAGTTATATCCTATATCACCAGTACCAGCAATATCATTTACAACAACAACTTTGACACCAGAAGCTACTATTGAAAGCAGAGTTTGTTCAAATTTTAACTCGAATTTTTTTAAATCAACAACTTCAAGTTGATTATCAATTAATTGATGCATCTTGTTTGAACGTGGCCAACGTGCTGACATAACAATAATGTCAGGATTATATGTACTTATAACATTCATTGTTTTACTATTTTTTATAAAGCAAGCTGTAGCATGTTCTATACTAGGCGAAATACTATAAGAAAAATCTAAGATTGGATTACAAGCACCTTGAGTAAATTCTGCAATTTGAGGTTGTGAACCATTATTATCTTTCAAGCTTAACAGGAACTGATTTAAATGATTTGCATGCGAATCACCGATTAACAATATTTTTGTGCCATTACCACCATAAATACATCTTTCGAGAAGCCCCCTGGTAGCATCTCGGTCTGCTGCTAAACAATTCCTTTCGTTAGTTCCTTGGTAAATTGAATTAAAAATTTCATTTTCTTTTTTAGTAAACCTATTAGAATATCCGTCAGTAAACAAACCTGAAATTATTATTATAACTAGCGAAAAAATAACAAATAGAAAAAATTTCATTACGACTTCCTTTTCATCAAACTAAGCTCAATATATTGATAAGTAAAGTGAGAAAGTATTAAAGTAAGTAGTAAACCAATTACCTTGTGTATTAACAATGTATATTCTGCGTAATTTAAAAAAACAACAATTGGCCAATGCCATAAATAAATTGAATACGAGCATTTTCCTAAGTAAACAAATAGTTTATTTTTTAAAAAACCATTAAATACTGATGATTCCGTATAAATTATTAACATCGTACCTAAAACAGGAACTAAAGAATAAAACCCAGGAAAACGAGTGTAGGGACCAAAGTATAATGCAGAATAAAAAATTAAAGCAAGTCCAATTAAAGATAAAATAGATTGTATAAAAGTTGGTAATACGTTGTTTTTACTCCACATACAGAATAATGCTAACCAGCAACCAGCTAACAACTCATATGCTCTAGAAACTATTAAGTAATAGCCAGACTTTTGATAATAAATGGAAATATATTCAGATAATAAAACTAATACTACACAGATAACAAAAATGGCTATAACACCTCGAGCTATTTTCTTTAATAAATTTAGTTTATTGAAAAGAAGTAAGAAAAATGGAAATAAAATATAAAATTGCCATTCAACTGCAAGTGACCAAGTATGCAGTAGTGGTGCTTCCTTAACATTTAAGCTGAAATAATTACCATATTCTAAAAAAGCATACACATTAGACAAGAAAATAAAATTTGAAATAGTATGGTTAAATAAATTAATCAAATCTGGAGGTGTCATTATAAAACAGAAAACAATATTAGTGACTAACAAAACAAAAAACAAAGCCGGAAATAATCGAAAAACTCGTTGTTTAAAAAATATTATTACAGAAAAATTATCGTTCATTAGCTTATTATAATAACTGTATGTTATAACAAAACCGGAAATAACAAAAAACACATCAACACCAACATAGCCGCCATCGAAGGAAAAGCCAAAGTGATGAAATAAGACTAAAAAAACAGCAATTGTTCTTAAGCCATCTATGTCAAACCTGTAATTCATAACTTAATCTCTATTTATTATATATTTTAAAAAAATTGGGACAATTTTCACTCCATCAACAATATAACGTTTAAACAGTCTCCTAGGTGATTGGAGCAATCTAAATAACCATTCTAAAGATAACTTTTGAATTATCTTTGGAGCACGTTTTTCTTCGCCACTTAAAAATAAAAAGGATGCGCCAACACATAATGCAACACCAGTAGCACCAGCCGCTTTTAGTTTAATTGATAAGACTTCTTGTCTTGGGGAACCAACACAAATAAATATTATTTTCGAAGGGTTATTTAAAATAAAATCTATGCACTTCTTTACTTCAACAGTATCATCAATAAATCCCATTGGAGGATTATAATGATGTAAAGACATTAGATTATACTTATCGCTAACAAATTTAATCGTTTCATCAGAAGCACCAATAACAGATATTGGATAATCATTACACGGTAAACTTTCGATTAGCTCCCTTGTTAAGTCACTGCCAGGGATTACACCACCTATATCTACATTAGCAATTTTCGATAATAAATTTAAAATGCGACTATCATTGACTGTAATGTTAGCTTGTTGATATATTTTTTTAAAATCTGTATTTGAATTCAATCTTACAACATGATCGACATTGGGTGTCACTACAGTGATATATTGCCCTCTAAAATCGATAATTAATGAAACCAAACTTTCAATAGTGAATTTATTAAAGTAAACACCTAAAAAAACAGCCTTGTTTGAAAAATCCATTTAAACTTTCCTAATAAAAAAATCTGATATTTTAATTTTATTGGATAGTAAAAACACTAATCCAACTAAAAATTTTCGTAAGGTAATTAATAGCAAAGGGATTGACTTGAAATAATGATTTTTCAAAACCCCAAAAGAGCCTTTAAAGTAACGATATCTAAACTCAGCTATTGGATCTCTATGTCCAATTAAATCACTATTATTAAATACAATATTTTTAGCTAAAAGCATTGCCCTGATAGCGAAGTCGGTATCCTCCCCTCCATTATTAATGCTACCAACACCAAACTCTTCATTAAATACTTTAAGTTGGCTAATAATGTTGCTTTTGTAAATTGTAGTATTTGAAGAAGCATTTTTAACTAATTTATAAGTAGTGTGACTTTCATTTAAACTGAAATTATTTATAGGTTTAGAGGAGAATTTTGTATAAAAAATATCTACATCATCCGTTTCCGCTAACGCTTCAAAGCAACCCCAAAATTCAGATGGATACCAACAATCATCATCGGGGAATGAAACATATTCATAATCAGCTATTAAATCTAAATATTCACTTATTAGAAAATTTCTTGCTTTAGATAATGACATAATATCTTTGACATAAAATGCATTTACTGAATGATTCTCTGAACTATTCAATAACTTATTATCTAGAGTGTAATTTTGAAATAAGACCGCATGTTCAAAGAAAACAGATTTTTTTTGTAAAGACAAACTATTAGTGAGTCTCAGAAAGTCTGAGTAATTTTCTTCATTATATAAACATGTAGTTAACAGTAACACTTTCATAAATTAGTACCTAGATAAAAAACTGGAGAATCAAAAACAAACTTGATAAACGTACCACTATAATAATATGTCGTATAAGTAAGTTTAAGATTAAAATAAATAAAAGCTAGTGATGTAGAAATTAATAGTATAAAAAAATCTGCACTCTTGTATCTTATTAACTTTGAACTTAAAAAATTTAGTAAAATAAAGTACACTAGCCACTTAAACGAATCATAAAAAGTTAGAAACCTTAAGGGTAAAAAAGAACTAGCATATGAAAAAGACAATGCAATAAAAAATATGAATATAAATTTATATATGTGACGATACTTAGAATCATAAAAAAAAACTATTATTCCACTTAAAAAGAACAAGATAAAATCTAATAGTTGTAACGCTAAACCTCTTGATTGATCCTGTAAATCCTCATAGTCACCACTTATTTTAAAGTATAACAATATATAAATAAAAGATAAAATACTGCTGGTAAAAACAACTACTTTATATGACAAATAATTCAAATTATACAAGCAAAACAAAAATATCAAAGCTACAACTATAACAGTTGAATTATGAGTAAAAATAGATATTACACAGAAAAATAAGCAAAGCTGTGGTTTTTTTACATACATAAAATAAAATGAAAGAACTACAAAAGAGCTAGCAACTTGTTGCCGTATCATATTATATGCATTGCCGAAATCATAAAAAACTAACATTTGAAACAAAACTAATGACAAACAAATTAAAACGGGGACTCGTTCAATTTTACATATATTAATAATTACAAATGTAGGAACTAGATAAATAATGCTATGTATCATAGTTATATAAAAAGGATAATATCCATTAGTTAATTTACTCGAAGCATATACCAGTAAATGATAAAATGGTTCGCTTGATTTTAATGTGACGGTAGCTAAGTTATCATCTTGGAAAGCACTAAAAAAACCTAGTTGATAGTCCGAAAAGTTTTTAAAGTAAGAGTAATACCATAAAAGATCATTACCTTGATAAAAAAAATCTTTATTGAAATTAATAACAACAAAAAACATTACAAGAGCTATTGGAAGTGTTTTTATGAACTTGTAATCATTTGTATAGATGACTAAAATAGTACAACAAATAAAAGAAAAGAATGGTGCAGCGAAAGAGAAAACAAAAATAAACATGTAAAAAAATAATAAAGAAATATTCTTATTATTTGCTTCACCGTAATACTCTTTACTGTCTAAAATCTTTTCCACTTATCGTTTACCCTTGAGTTTATAAGCAAATCTTTTAATAAAAAATGGTAAGCCATCAACAGTTTTTAACGCATAAAAAAACGATTTAACAATAATAAATAAATTACTCTTATTATCCTGTATTGAATTTAAAAACCTTTTAGTACCAATAAATCTTTTTATAAAGGTATCGAGTCTTGGCATGACAATAAAATAGAAACATAAATAACTTTTTCTATCACTTATTACATTATTCAGGCGGTTAAACTCATTAGGTTTTAAATCAATTTCGTTAAGCAACTTAAATTCATATTTAAATCTAAATTTAACTGTTTGGTATGAACAAGCTTTATTAGATATTCTGTATTCATCATGATCTACATGGATAAAAGCAGGCTTATCGAAATAACATACATTCAATTTAGACAAATGTATCTTTAACATTAGCACATGATCTTGATATTTTTTACAATTATCAAAACCACCAATCCTCAGTAAAGCTTCTCTCTTAGCCATGATCATAGGCGTATAACAGTTACCATCAAGAAGTAAATCAATTGGTGTTAAACCTCTAAAATAACAAAAAGGTAATTGATACTCTTTGCCATTAAATCTGGAGAACATGTCACTACAACAAATATCGAAATCAATCTGATTTTCAAAATACTCAAGCTTTTGTAATGTTTCTTCTACTAAAAGCATATCGTCATCATCAAGAAAGGTGACAACGGATGTTTTTGCAAGCTCTATACCTTTATTACGAGCTATACAAGCTCCAGAATTAGTGTCTAATGCATGATAAATTAAATTATCAGTGTAATCAGAGGTAATACTATCAATTAGTTTTTTAGTTGCAATTTGATTATCCGTATTCAAGCCATTATCATCAACAATAACAATAAATACCTCAGGATGTAAGCAAGAATATATTGATTGTAAAATTTTATCAGACCTTCCATACGTAGGTATTACAACTGTTAATCCATTTAATATATCTGTTTCTAACAACATTTTACTTCCCAGACTAAGATAATGTTTTAAAACACAAATTGATAAAAAACTACTGACTTTAATTAATAACAATAATAAAGAGAATTATAACGCCAACTAATGTAAGAAGAATATTTTTTAGTGTATTAAAAACGCCAGAAGGTAATAAACTACGGCCCATAATATAATAGCATTGAATGTAATTAATAAATGAACAAGCCACTATTGCCCAGCAGAGTAATTGCAAATCATTTGTCCATACGCCTATTATAATACCTGTAACATTTGTAAAAAATGAAAACATGCCACACTTTAACATTAAATCAGCGCGTCCAGCCGCTTGATAAAAGCCACCACTGGTGCTCATTACAATTTGAATAGGAATTGATACAGCTAGAATTTTCAATAGTGGCGAAACTTCTCCCCACTGCTCACCGAGTAAAAATAGAACTATATAGTCAGATAGGTAAAAGATGCTAAAACCGACAATCAATCCTAATATAGACACATAACGTATAAATTTATTATGAAGTTTTTCAAATTCATGCAAATCATTTTTTAATTCTTTCATTACTGGTTGTATTGCTGGTGACATTGCAAATGTAAGTAACAGTAATGGGTAGCGCATTAATTGATATGCTTTGTCATATATACCTAAGCTTGCTGTTCCTAGATACTTACCTACTAAAATATTATCTAAATTTCTTGAGAAATAGTTTAAAAAATTAAAACCAGCTTGATGCTTTGAAAATGCTAATATTTTCTTAATAGAAGATAACTCCTTACCAAAACTAGGCATGCCTATTTCAGTTTTACTTGAGCTAACTAACACTAATATAAAACGAATAAATGCCACTGTTAGTGGTTTCAATGACAATGCCCAAATAGGGTCCATAAATTTAGTCGAAATCAATATAACAATGATTGATGTGATTTCAGCGACACCTTCACATCGGGCTATAGTTATAAATTTTTTATCACGATTAAATGCTGATAAAGGTACAATGGCAGCAGTGTTGAAAATAATACCTATTGCAACAGGGATAACAAGTAATTGGTAAATTTCATTATTATAAAACCAAGAGATCAAAGGGGATAGCGCGAAAAATAAAATAGCAACTACAACACCTAATATCCACGTAAAACTATAAATACCATTACGCATGTTTTTCGAAATGTTAGTTTCATTAACTAATGCGGGTCCAAAACCCATTTCACTGACTAAAGCAAAAAAAACAGCAAAAACTTGAATTATAGCAAATATACCAAATATTTCAGGGGTAAAAACTCGGGCTAACACAATCATAGAAATTAGCTGTATAGCATAAACTAAGTAGCGTCCAGTCATACTATGCAATATTGACTTTATAAGCTTTTTATCTATTGTTAAATCTGACATCAAACACTCTTCAAATGATAAATATTATATTATTTATAATATTCAATGCTTTTTTAAAATATCGTAAATTCTACGTAAAACTGTTATTTTGGATAGTTTATAGCGAACTTTAGATAAAAAATATTTTTTGTTTTTAAATCGCTTAAGTCCACCAGGCATAACCATCATATTTTCATCAACACAAAAAACAAACTTATTAGAGCGATTGGCTATTTCAATAGCTTGATTAATATCACTTTCAACAAAAAGAGAACAATCACTACTTTTATAAAAATTAGCTTTGTGAGCATAATAGTCAGTTTGAGCTAACCTTTCTTTTTTATTAGTTAAACCCAACATAACTAGTTGGTTAAATTTAACTCCATGTTTAGCTAACCAAGCTTCTGTTTGAACACGATACCTCTCTAATCGATTTGTCACTAAAAAATCAACTTTCTGGGTAGGAATAAACCTCGGTTTTGCATTAATTAAAAAGTCAATATATTTTTCACCATCATCGTTCTGTTCTTCAGATGGGTCGTAGCAAAGTACACCATCAATATCGAAACATGAATTATTAACGACTGGATGATGATATATATTCCATTCAAATACTCTTGGAGGTTCTACTTTGGTAAGTATAATATCAACACTTTCGTGCTCTTTATCACTTGAATATACCGCTGCTGTTAGAATTTCACCTTTAAAAGTAGATGGGATTTTCTCAATAGCATCACGCATTGATTTACCAGATAGGACACTGTCATCTATCAGTAGTATTTTTTTCGCTTCATGTGCTTTAACAATATTAGATTCGATATCTCGAGTAATACCTTTGCACAGTTTTTCGTTTCTAATAAAAGCAGGTAAATCTATACAGTGAACATTAAGCAATAATGACACCATATATGAAGGTACCATTCCACTTCGAGGAATACCTACAATTAAATCAAATTTTTGGTAGTTCAACCTATGGACATTATTACTAATATCACGACTTAAGCTACTGTAAGATTTATATATCATCGTTAACCCCAAGTACAAATAAAATAACTTCATATCATTATAATGTTGTTAAATATTATATTGACAAATAAAAATCATTAGCCTTTATATTTTTTATTGTTAATAGATAGCTTTTCACTAAATAAACGTCGATATATTTTTTTTGGGCTTGAAAGGTATCCAATATAACTTTCAGGAAATAACCGCACGTGCCCTTTATTATAACTTTGCAATACAGATTTAAATTCTGCGTATGAAATAGTAAATTTGGATTTTTTAACTAGAGAAAAAACAGAGTCTTTCTCAACATTGATATTATTGTCGTAAATATATTTAGACTCAGCTAATGACACCATTAGTCTAGAGCTTAAGACTTTTTTTGAAAAATTGACGGTTAACGTACCAACACCTCTTGTAACACAATAGAATGTTTCCTCTGAAGCTAATATTCTTGCTTTACTTGCTGAAATTAAAGAGAACATTACATCATTTGATGCAATGACTTGATCAAACTTATACTTATTATCAACTATATATTTACGTAGAAAAACTTTACTCCATGGGACATAATACTTATAACGAATATTTTGATTATTTCCTATTAAATAATCATCAATAAGTTTTGAGTATGGTATATGCCTATCGGATTGTTCTCCAGTAATTAAACATCGACTTGTAGGTTTAAAATAATATATATCAAAATCATCTCTGTTTATTTTCGAATCTAAAATGTCAAATGCACCATTGACAAAATAGTCATCTGAATCACAAAATAAAAGGTACTTACCAATTGCTTTTTTTAAACCAATATTTCTTGCCGAACCTGCACCTTTAACTCCTGAATCATTTAAATACAAACTCATTGAAAATTTATTACTTTTAATCATCAGATTTTTTAACTGATTTAAAACTTTAAGTTCACTATTATCATCGACTATAATTATTTCTAGATCACTTCTTTGTGGTATAGATAAAATTAAATTAATTATACCTTGAAAGTTATTATAATGTGGAACAATAATTGTGTACCGAACAACCATAAAAAATTACCTTCAATACAATTAAATTAAAAAAGCTTATTCATCTCACTTAATACTATATGGTTAGAACATTCCCTTAAAACTTCATTTATAACGATACGAGGTTCAATATATTTAGCATCAACTTCTTCATTAAGTTCAGAGACAAAGCTAAATTTATTTTCACAAAAATCATAAAACTCACTCTTGAACATTAAAACATTAGCTCCAAATGTTGCTGCATGGTAAAAAACTCCACTAACAATCATAGATTTATCATCATGAGGTAAAATAACGAACTTAGTGTTACTTATCATAATACCTAAGTCATTTTCAGATAAGAATACATTCTCTATATCTACATCAAGCTGTCTTTTTAAAATAATAGAGATCAACTCCTCATACAAAGCCTGCTCTTTACAGGAACCTCTAATTACTAATTTTTTATTTACTGGCCAGAAACTTAAAAGCTTTACCAAGCCTTTATATCTAGATATAACTCCAAAATATAAATAATCTATTTTACGTGACTCTATCAGAAATTTATTAATGTTAATATATAATGGATGTGGTATATATTTGTACCCAAGGATATCTCTATGTGTAACTTTCTCATCGCTTATATAATAAAGAAAAAAACAAAAGAACCTATAAACATATGGATTATGTTTATCATGTGGTTTAAAATTGTGTCTTATCCATATTACTTTTCTAAAAATTATTTTTATTATTAAAATATATAAAAACCTATAAATTATCTTAAAAAAATTCCCTCTAAGTGAGGTTTTATCTTCAAACCAATTTAAGATAATAATAGACTCTTTATAAATTTTCATCTGTGATAAAAATGTCTTAAAATCATTCACTTCCGGCATAGATTCTACTTTATGATTTACAGACAAAATACCCTTTATATTAGAAATATAACTATTAACTGACTCACCAGGTAAATAATAAATTCTCATAAAACCTTTGACTATTAATTAAAATTCATATTAAAGTTTAATAAATCATTGCCAAACAAATCTCTGGTATACACTTTCCCAGCAACATCATTTAATTCATCGGCAATTCTATTACCACTTGCTGTAACTTAACAAATTCTTCTGCGACACTGTTGTAATGAGGAATAATTATAGAGTAATTAATACCAATAATTTAACCTCTCAATCTCTTTAACCCTAGATTTATACGATATAGCCCGAACAAAAATAAGCAAGAAAACAATATAATTGAAATAAACAAATTTAAAAAATCAGCTTTGACGTACGTTAAAACCAAATAAGATATAAATATAAAAAACAAATAACGACATAACAACTTCAAGGAAGTCTCTAGCCTAGATATATTAAATAATTTCTTCCTAATCTGTACGCATGCATAAGAGCAGGTTACTATCAACAGGAACGATATAACAAATACAATATTCATCATTTTATCAAAATAAAAAAATGATGCGTAAAGTATAGGTATAAATATAAAAAAATTAACTAAAGAAACTCTAAATTGCAAATTAGATTTATCTGCACTGTTCCAAAACCCACCATTAAAAGATGTAACTATCTGTATTGGTAATGATATAGATAATATAGATATTATAGGTGCTACATCAATCCAAGTTTCACCGAGAATAATTTCTACTATAATCTCAGAATTCAATTGAATAAAGATCGATATTATAAAGCCGATATATATTAAATTGTCAAAATAATATTATAACATTTATTTGCAAAACCAACGTCAAATCCATTAAGTGCTAATGAAGGCTGAATAGCAGGACTGACTGCACTTGTCAGTAATTGTATAGGGTATTTCATTAAGGAATATGATTTTTCATATACCCCTAATGTAAATGCATCGAAAAACTTCACCATTAATAGATTATCTAAATTTCTAGAGAAATAATTTAAACAATTAAATCCGAAACTGTTTTTCATAAAGTCAATAATACTAGACACACCTGAGAAATCTTTTGATATTGAGTAAGCAACACCGCTAATTTTATAACAATAAATGTAAAAAAATATAAATGTGCATAATGGTATTGTTAAAAATTTTAAAGAAAGTAACAAAGCACTATCTTCAGAGTAAGTGAAATATATTAACCCAAGCGTTATCAATTCCGATATTATTAATGAAACAGAAATAAGATAGTACTTTGAGTTTAGATATAGCAATGACTTAGGTACAGTAAGGATTATATTAAAAAAAACACCAATAGACATAAAATAAACAATCCCAACATCATAATTTATATTGGAAAATGATAAAAAAAACTCACAGATAAAATAACTAATTATTGTTGATACAAAAGCAACTAGAATTGAAAAGGTAAACACGCCATTAATCTGTTTAGTTGATAAGGTATTTCTAGTGATAAGACTAGTTGTAATTGTCCCTTCTGATACAGTTATAAAAAAAATATTAACAGCAAGTAATAATGCAATTACGCCTTGAGTTTCTGGTGAAAAAAATCTTGCGTAAAATATTAGTGATACGACCTGGAAAACATAAGTGAGGTATTTTGAACCTAAACTTTTAATTAAATTTTTTTTTAAATTTATTGCTCTATTACTCATACATATATTCAACTATTCTAAAAACTAAAACACCTAACTGCTTCATACATTCTTGCAAATGAAATATTTTTATCATATGTTTTTTTGAAATCTATTTGTAGATCATTAAAAACCATGCTTTCTAATTGTTTCTTATTGAAAAAGTCTTTTTTATCTTTTAAAAAATATGCACATTCAAAACCAGAGGGATTATATGAATACCCAAACTTTGATAACTCTACTTCTTTAAGAAATGACTCATCTGTTATAACTTCAACGATTCTTTTATATTTATTACTTTTAAAAAAACTACTATTAGGGCACTTTTGCCTTATTAAGGCTAGTGGTACACAATTAAAAGCATGATAGCCCACTGAGTGACTTCTTTTATTTAACTTTTCTCTACCCAAAAAACGTTCTATTTTCTTTAAATAATGTTTAATTGTACTTTTTAGGTTTATTTTTACGTTATAACTAACAGAATCATGGTAGATAACCCCATCAGAGTATATTTCAACATTTGGAAGTATTTTATCTATGAATTTTAATGATAACTCTGCAGGTTTTGATCCTTGACCGAATAACAGGCCAACATATGCAAACCATAATTGTTGATTAAATGTACCATGGGGCATAGATGAACTTGAACCGTCAACATTTAATAAATGCCAAGCAGAATATTTTTCATTCCAAATATGTTGGTTAAATACTTCTAATGCTAAATCGTAACAATCACTTCTATTTAAAGTTTTTGATGCATAAAGTAATGATTCGATAACCCAGGCTTGACCTACAAGGCCATTAGAAAAGTCTTTTTCAGGATTTTTTCGGTTAAAAAAAGCACCTGACATAGGCCTCGCTTCATTCGACAAAAGAAAATCAATCGCTCTAGATGCTTTACATCTATACTCTTCTAGACCATTTATAGTTAAAAAGCATAATGAGATCAGTGAGTGCGATGTAGTACGGATACTTGTTTCTTCATCATCATGTGGACCATTTCTACCAGATGGAAAAGTTCCATCTTCATTTTGAATAAAATTATTTTTGAATAAGTTGTCTAGTATTGTAATTAATTTTTCTTTGTTTAAAGTTTGTATATCTATCATTAATCATTCCCAAATAAATCTCTGGTATAGACTTTCTCAACAACATCACTTAACTCATCAGCTGCTCTGTTTGACACGATCACATCCGCATCGACTTTAAATTGTTCGAGGTCACTGTATACTTTTGAGTTATAAAATTCAGCTTGTTCCATAACAGGCTCATAAATGATCACCTCTACCCCCTTAGCTTTTATACGCTTCATGATCCCTTGAATACTCGATGACCTGAAATTATCTGAGCCAGACTTCATGATTAAACGATAGATACCGACTACTTTAGGATTTCGCTTTAAAATTGACTCAGCAATAAAGTCTTTACGCGTGGTATTAGAGTCTACAATTGCACTAATTAAGTTATTGGGTACATTGGCGTAATTAGCACGCAATTGTTTAGTATCTTTTGGCAGACAGTAACCACCGTAGCCAAATGATGGGTTGTTGTAGTGATTACCGATACGTGGGTCTAAACAAACACCATCGATAATTTGTTTACTGTCTAGTCCGTGTGTTTCAGCATAAGTGTCTAATTCATTGAAATAAGCAACTCGCAATGCTAGATAGGTATTTGAAAACAGCTTAACTGCTTCAGCTTCTGTTGAATGAGTGAATAATACTTGAACGTCTTTTTTTATTGCACCTTGCAATAATAAATTAGCAAATTTTTTGGCACGTTCACTTAATTCACCCACGATAATACGTGAAGGATATAAATTGTCGTGTAACGCTTTACCTTCACGAAGAAACTCTGGTGAGAATAGAATATTGTCACAATCTAACTCTTGTTTAATACGTTCAGTATAGCCAACTGGTACGGTTGATTTAATGATCATCACCGCACTAGGATTTATGCTAATAACTTCTTTTATGACCGATTCTACAGATGAGGTATTAAAGTAGTTCGTTGCTGGGTCGTAATCTGTAGGTGTGGCAATGATGACAAAGTCTGCGTCTTTGTAAGCCGAAGCTTTATCTATTGTTGCAGTAAAATTCAGCTCTTTGTTTACGAGAAAGTCTTCAATCTCAGTATCAGCTATTGGAGATTTTTTTTCATTTAGCATAGATATTTTTTGTTCAATAATGTCCACCGCAACCACTTCATTGTGTTGTGCCAGTAACATTGCATTTGATAAGCCAACGTAACCTGTACCTGCAATTGCTATTTTCATGTTGATGTAATTCCTGGTAATGCTAAAGAAAAAGTCATTTTAAGCACAAGACCGAATGAAAAGGATTCAAGGATCATGATTTTAGTCGCGAAGCGTTCTATCCGAAAAAAGACACGCTACCGCCACTAGATTGCAGCCTCTAGATTGCTGTGAAAACGTTCAAATTGTAGATTTAATGAGGTTTAGCGTTTCAGAACAACACTGTAGATTGGTTCCCACTTTGTGTTTTTCAAACACAAGTACTGGTGTTATAGGCGCTTTTATTGCTGTAAAAACATGGCCTAATTTACTACCAGTCACAGATGATTCAGCTCATGGCTTTACATCCAGAGTGATTTAATGGGAAACAATAGGAAGCAACAAAAAGATGAGATCACATCGGTAAACAAATGAGGAAAATCAAACGACTTTACCCCTATAACAGTTCTCGATGGCATCATGCCTTGTTTAAAATTTCCTTTTCTACGTTCTGTTCTTACGTCTATCCTTGCAATTAAGTTGTAACTATAATGTATACATTAAGTTAATGACAGTTTTTTGACGCATTTTTATTAAATACCATTTTTTTGATGATTTTCTTTATTTAAACCTAAACAGGTATATATTTACACCTTTAGTACTAGTTGCTAGAAGTATGTTTATGAAAAATTTACTTCTTTACGTTTGTTCACAAAATCGTCAGTCAACAATGTATAAAGGTACCATTTTGATTTCTATTTTTTGCACTACTATGTAACTTTATAGGCCACCTGCACTATTTTCGTGCTTAAGAAAAATCAAAGTATCATGTTGTAACGCATATCTACTTAAAACGATGAAGTAATATAAAATCATCATAAACAAGCATAAGCTCTTGTTTATAATGATTTTTATATACGCATAATTAGAGCCATCTGTTTTTTTATGATTATTTTTTAACAATTTAATTTCGAAATATGCTCATTAATAACCAAGTACTGCGGTTTATATAACAATTAGCGTGCCAATAAATTGACTCTGTCAAAAACTGTTAATGGCACGGGATTGACTAATAGGGTATCTTTAAGCAGATTAGCTTGATTATAGTTTCTAGCTTGGGAAGATGAGATCGCTAATTCAAGCATTAAAAACACGGTTACAGCGTCATTTTATTGTCACTTTGCAATTAACTAGCTTATGATAAGTATAGTTATTGTATTAATTTAGTAAAATTATAGTGGTATAATTAATTATCATATTCCATGGGATTCGCGTATTAAACTCGTTTTGCGTTACACAGATAGATATCGCCACTGTCTTGTTATGTCATTGGTGTTTTCGGCTGTGTGTATCGCCAATATAACCGACGATTTATTTACCCGTGATTTTTTTACGCAAGTCGAACAACGCTATGGCTCAGAGAGAATAGAAGATTTTAGTGACTGGCGTGACACTATAAATAAAGGCATTACATTGAGCGATTACGATAGGCTAAATTTAGCCAATCAGTTTGCTAATCGCAGGATACGTTTTGTGAGTGATAGCGACCATTGGCATAAAAGTGATTATTGGGCCACGCCGCTTGAATCATTAGGTACTAAAGGCGGTGATTGTGAAGATTTTGCCATTTTTAAGTATTTTACTTTAAAGGCTATGGGTGTAGATGAAAGCAAAATGCGCTTGATGTATGTGCGTGCATTATTGATTAACGAGCCTCATATGGTGTTGATTTACTTTGAAGACCCGAGAGCGATGCCTTTAGTGTTGGATAATTTAAAAACCAAAATTTTACCCGCTGACCAGCGCCGAGATTTAAAGCCTGTTTATTCATTTAATGGCCAAGGATTGTGGTTAGCAAAAGCACAGGGGCTAAGCAGTAATAAACCCACTAGCAGCGGCACAAAAAGTTGGACTGATTTAGTTAATCGAATAGAAAACGGTGAGTAATCGTTACAAAAGGATCTGGAGCAAACAATGTTTACAAAAGGAATGTCTTTGCGGCTACAGCTTTATTTGCTGATAGGTTGTTTATCTTTATTTAGCTTCGGCGCCGCGTTATATAATAATGTATCGAATATGCGTGGTTATTTAAATGAACAGTTAGCATCTCATGCGCAAGGAGCAGCGCACAGTTTAGGTTTATCTATCTCACCTTATATGGATGAAGAAGGTTTGGTGATTGCCGAGACAATGACTAATGCTATTTTTGATTCAGGCTATTACCAACATATTATTTTTACCAACCTTGACGGCAAAGTGCTATTTGAGCGCCATAATCCTCAGGGTAATTTTGCTGTTCCACTGTGGTTCATTAACTGGTTTACCCTGCATCCTCCGGTAATGACAAGTGAAGTGAGTGATGGTTGGCGTATTGCAGGTAAATTAGAGGTACAGTCGCATGCGGGTACCTCCTATAAGAGCTTATGGGATCATGCTGTGAGTACGTTTACATCAACATTGTTTCAACTTGTACTATCATTGATATGCGCTTATTTCATTTTAAAGGCAGTGCTCACTCCGCTTAATAGTATTGAGAAACAAGCTGAATCGGTGATCCAGAAACGTTTTACCTTAAATAAGATTAACCCTTTCACAACTGAACTAAGAACTGTTGTAAATGCCATTAACCGCATGGTTGAAAATATTCAACGTTCGTTTAATGAACAAACTACATTGGCTGAAGCTTTATCTAAAGAAGTCTACATTGACCCGCATACAGGTCTGCCCAATCGCCGTGCTTTGTTAAAGAAGTTTGAGTCGATTCAGGCTGAATATGAACAACACGGTAACCGTTTTTACTTAGGCTTATTGTCAATGACCTCTTTAAAACAGGTTAATGATAATGATGGTTATGGCAGCGGTGATGACTATATTTTATCTGGTGCGCAGCTTTTTAGTGAACAGATAAATAATTTGCAAGAAGCCACCTTATACCGTATTTCAGGCTCTGAGTTTGCATTTTTAAGCTTACTTACTGAAGAAGCGGCCAAAGAAGTTGATCAGAAAATGGCCTCTTGTATTTTGATTGAAAGCTCGTCGCGTTTTAGTAATGGCTTTGCAAAACACAGCCTCACCCGTGTAAATCACCAAGAAAACTTTGTTGATGTGGTTATGCGTTTAGATAACCAATTGGTTCATAATCAATATGCTGATAGCTCCAAAGGCTTGATTTCAGCACAGACAATGCAAAAAAATCATACCCGTGAAGAATGGGTTGGTATTTTGACTCAATTTACTGAATATTTTAAAAATGAGATACGTCATTGTAATAGTAAAGACTTTGCGATTAAGTGTATTCCATTAGATAAGATATTTGATTTAATGCTGCAACCTGTAGTCGATAAAACTCAATCTATTTTATATGTTGAATCATTTGTTCGCTTTAAAATTACCGGCGAAACGCTGTCGACATTAGATGTGTTTGCAATGGCTGAGCGTTTAGGAGTTTTGCAAGAGCTTGAGCAAGCAGTTGTGTGTTTTATTTTTTATAAATTGCAGCACATTGAACACACCCGCGTGGCTATTAATATTAGTAACCGCGCCTTACATAATCCTGTATTTACAGATTGGTTATTTGATTTGTACCAAAAAATGCATAAAACCCTTCCACCACTTTTGTATGAATTTAACGAATCTGGTGCGATGCTTTCTTTGGATTCTACAGATGCATTTATCCGTAAAGCCAAACAATTTGATATTGATATTGCTATTGAACGTTTTGGTTCAAGTTTAAGTTCGTTTTGTTACATAAGAAACTTAAATATTGATTTTATTAAGATTGATGCCAGTTATGTTCGTGACATAGCCGAGTCTGACACTCGTTTTTTTGTCCAAACCGTAACCCAAATTTGTCATGGTATTGGTATAAAGATCATTGCTCCCCAGGTAGAATCAGCTGTAATAGGTGAACTTTTTTCACTCATGAACATTGATGGTTTACAGGGTAATGGATTGTATGCTGTGCGCAATTTTAGTACAATAATTCCTGCAAACGCTACCCACTCATGGACATGTGCATTGCAGCTGAACGACTTTAGTCACTCAACCAATCACGAGGCAAGATAATGCGTAAAAATAAATTAACTCTGTTATTAGTTTCGGCATTAATGACTGCCGGTATGTCTACTGGTGCGATGGCGGCAGAAGAGTCGCTAACTGCTAGCACTCAAAATGTTCCGGTATCAGAAGCCGCAACGCAATTAGCAAATGCATTTATTGCAGCTAATGGCGATGAAGCATTGATTATCGAAGCAATACAAGCGGCTGTTACAGCAGGTATGACTCCAGACGATATTTTAGCTATTGCGATTGCTAACGGTATTGACCCTGCAATTGTTGAAGCAAACCTTGAAGAACTACAAACCGCAGCTGGCGGCGCATTTGGTGCCGCACCCTCGCCTGGTGGTCCAGGCTTTGGTGGTGGCTCAGGCGGCGGTGCAGGCACTATATCTAGCAACTAACTGCTAGAAATAGGGTTTATAACTAAGCTATAGTCCATAAAAAAAACAGCGCTAAATGCGCTGTTTTTTTATGTTTAATTCTTGGGCTGGGAAGTTAATCGCCAGCGGTAAAAAGAGGTAGCAAGTGATAACAGGCGAAAAAGCGAGAATTCAGTGACGTGAGGAAGCTTCTCAGCTGCTCTTATTGTCATCGCTTTTCATCTATTCTAAGGCTTGCTCTATATCCGCGATCATATCCTCTACATTCTCTAATCCGACAGAAATACGTAACAAATTATCAGTTATACCTGCCGCTAATCTTGCTTCTGGTGAGTAGGGCGAATGGGTCATTGATGCGGGATGTTGGATCAGCGATTCTGCATCCCCCAAGCTTACGGCTATGGTGAATAGCTTGAGTCGATTGACGAAGTTTATCGCATCTTGCTTATCACCTGTTAATTCGAATGCAATAACACCACCCGCACGTTTCATTTGTTTACCGATGAAACGATGACCTTGGTGGTGTGCTAAACCAGGGTAAAACACTTGGCTAAATTTAGGGTGTTTATCTAAATACTCGGCTAACACTTCGGCGTTGTCGCAATGACGAGTTAACCGTACATCTAACGTTTTTAAACCGCGTAAAATTAACCATGCATCGTGCGGAGATATCACGCCACCGAAGTCTTTTAATATTTCGTATTTTAATCTGTGCATGTGCTCTGCATTGCCACACACAATACCAGCGATAACATCACCGTGACCATTTAAATACTTGGTGGCACTGTGGATCACCATGTCGATGCCCAACGCTAGCGGTTGTTGCAATAGTGGTGTCATAAAGGTGTTATCGACAATAGACACAATATTATGCGCTTTAGCGATATTGGCCATGGCAGCAAGATCGAATACTTGTAAATGCGGATTTACTGGCGTTTCGCAAAACAGCACTTTGGTGTTTGGAGTGATGGCGGCTTCGATTGCGGCGAGATCAGTAAAATCGACCAAGGTTGTTGTGATGCCTAAACGCGTTAACTGGGTGGTCATTAGTGCGAAGGTGCAACCATAAACGGCTTTAGATGCGACTAAATGATCGCCTGCATGCAGATGCGTTAATAACGCACTTGATACGGCAGCCATGCCAGATGCTGTTGCTGCAGCGCCTTCGGCGCCTTCTAATAGCGCCATTTTGCGCTCAAGTTCTGCGGTTGTCGGGTTGCCTAAACGAGTATAGATATAACCCGGTTCTTCTCCGGCAAAGCGAGCTCCGCCTTGTTCGGCACTATCGAAAACAAATGTGGCAGTTTGATACAAAGGTGTGGTGAGTGAGCCAAAGGCTTCGCGTTGATGTCCGCCATGAATGGCTAATGTGGCTAAGTTCCATTTACCCTGATTGTTATCTTGCATTGCTTCTCCCTGCGCCACCTAGTTATGAGTTGTTACCCTCTTTGGGGTTATTATCGTGGTGGTCAGAATTTAAGATACAGTGGAATAAAATATAACCAAGTGATTACTAAAAATAACCAACGGAAGTGATGTAAGAACAATGTTACAAACGACTTTTCATGTCGTTTAGACCATTCATTTTTTGTATGCTGTTGACGCAATTAAAATGGAGGGGCCTAACAATTAAGTTGTGAGTGATATCTTTAATTTTTGCATGCCTTGGTCAATGTTAAGCAGCGGTTGGTAACCTAAGTCTTGTTTAGCTGCGCTGATATCAAAGTAATGGCTAGTTGAGAGCTGCCTTGCGACAAAACGAGTGATGATGGGTTCTTGCGATTTATTCAATAAACCATATACGGTTTCAAGCACTACGCCTGCAGTATAAGCAACACTTGCTGGCACACGCTTGGTCACTGGCGGTAAATCAACACACGCGAGAATACGATTAAGCATATCAGCCATGGTAATGGGTTGATCGTTACTTAAAAAATACGCTTTACCAGCACACTTAGCATTAGTCACTAAAGCTAACGCGGCTAAAATATGGGCATAGGCAGCGTTATCGACATAAATGGTATCAACCAGTTTGTCTTCATTCCCAACAAGCTTTAACCGCCCTGCTCTAGCCCGTTCAATCACTCTTGGCACAAGATGAGGATCGTTTGGTCCCCAAATTAAATGTGGCCGTAAGGCTGTTGTTCGAAGTTGAGCGGAGTTAGCCGTAAGGACGAGTTGCTCGGCTATGGCTTTAGATTCACCGTAATAATTGAGGTATGTTTTTGCATAAGGTGCTGACTCATTAATACCATTTTCGTCCTGTCCGGCAAAGGTGACACTTGGAGTGCTGGTATAAATAAGATTTTGAATATTAAGTTCTTTACAAGCATTGATAATATTGTTTGCACCATCAACATTAGGCGAGTAATAACTTTGCTTGTTGCCCCACACACCTGCCTTTGATGCCACATGAAATATCAGATCGCACCCATGCATGGCTTGTTTAACACTATCATAGTCACTGATATCGCCTTGACGCATATCGACGCCCAGTTCAACGAGTCTTGGGTAGTCGCTACGGGCATAACCCACCACCTGAATACCAGCCGTTAATAAGCGCTGACAGACAGCCAATCCTAAAAAGCCGCCAGCTCCGGTAACAAACACTTTGTTGACCGACAATGCCAATTGCCTAAGCGCAGATTGCTCAAGTGGATGTAAATCTGTCAGATTCATGATGATGACCTTATTCTTTCCACTGTTTTTGTGCCCAGACAGCAAGTTTTTCTCTGAATATTTTTGCGTTATGACGCACATCGACCGGAAATTCAGGATGAATTAAAAAGCGTCCTATTCCGTCGGTATGTGGATATTGCTCAGCCAAGGTTAATAACTCTTGATACAGTGCTTTAGAGGTTGAGCATACGATGTCTTTTTGTAATTCAATGCACAATACGGGCACAGTATTATCACCAAGATTAACACCAACAATGGCCGAACGCTTAACTTGTGGATGGGTATTGAATACGCGCTCACAAGGTAATGTATAAAAACGCTTTAACCTTTGCTGACCGCGTGTGGCATCTACAATATGGCCTTTACGACCACACATCCACAATAAGCCATTATCGTCTAAATATCCCACGTCACCCATGCGGTGCTTAACGTGTTCACCGTCGTTAATTTTAGCTAATTGAGTGGCTTGTTCACGCTGATAATAGGCTTGGCTGACCATAGGTCCGCCCACCACAATTTCACCAATTTCGTTAACGGCAAGTTTTTTGACTTCAGCCCAATTAAATTGGGCTGTGTTAGTAATGGCAACTATATCAACGCTCACCGACGATATCGGTTTGCCGACACAAATCCCTTTACCTTGATCTGTCAGTTCGCTGGTCGCAAACAATGCATGGCTGCCAATCATGCTGATGGGCAGCGATTCTGTCGCCCCATAAGAGTTAAGCACTTCAACCTGTGGATTGAGCATTTTGCTAAAGCGCTTAATAGAGCTAATGGTTGCCGGAGCACCAGCTGATATTACTCGTTTAATGCTGGTGAGTTTATGTTGGCTTTGCTCCCCTGCTTGGCCTAATCGCTCTAACAAGGCTGGGTTAACAAACATGTTACTGCATTGATATTGCTCAATAGCAGCAAACAAATGGGCTGGATTGGCGGTAATGGGTTTACTGGCATCCATGTCTGGCACAATAGACGCCATGCCAAGTGCAGGGCCAAATAATGAAAACAGCGGAAAAGTCGCTAAATCGCGCTCGCCAGGTGCAATGCCGTAATCGTGTTTAAGGGCGCTAATTTGTGCTTCAAACATTGCATGACTGTACACCACACCTTTGGGAGTGCCGGTACTACCACTGGTAAACAAAATGGCTGCCATATCATCAGGCTTTAGCAATACCATTTCAAAAGGATGGGTAACACTACGCCCAATTTCGGAGATGGTTTCTAAACTGGTAGCATTTGTTAACCAGCGTTGAATGGCTGAGCCACCCACATTAATCACATGCTTAACACTGCCTTTGCCCCAGCCTAAAATGCGCCTAGCAATGTGCGCTTTAGGGATGCCGATAAACGCATCTGGCTGCGATTCTTCAAAACACTGTTTAAGGTTGTTAACGCCCATACCTGGGTCAACTAGAATTGGGATGATACCGGCTTTGAATAAGGCAAACGTTAACGTGAAAAACTCAATGCTTGGCGTCACCATTAATACGGCTTTCATGCCGCGTTTAATACCGTACTGAATAAGCCCTTTAGCAATCATGTCCGATTGCTGGTGTAAGGTAACAAAGTCAATTTCTTGATAATTAAATTGGCCTTGCTTAGCGTGTTGTACAGCAACTGCAAGCCCAGCAGGCATTGTTTGCGCGGCCGTTTTAAGGTGCTGACAGATATTGGCATTAGCAAGTATAGTGGTTTGAGTCATGTGGCTTCATTTTTGGCTAATGTAAGTAACGTATATATGTTGGCTAACAACAAAAGACACGCCAATATATTGATGATTGAAGACGATTAAATAGCTAAAAGGCTCAAATGAGCCTTTTAGGATGTGATTAGTTTTTTGCGATAAAGTCTTTAATTAAGCCAATCACTTCGTCACTTGCATCTTCAAGAATGTAATGACCGCAGTCAGCAAACTCGTGCACAGTTGCATGAGGCATTCGCTTTCGCCATTCTTCTAAAAAATATTTATCGAATACAAAATCTTGTAAACCAAAACAAATCAAGGTTGGTACATCAGCAAACTCGCTTAAGCTATCGCCAATGCTAGTCACTAAATCATAGTTCCTATCGCCAGGCTTAAGTGGAATATCTTGTACAAATCGTAATGTTGAAATACGGTTTTTCCACGAATTAAACGGCGCGACATAAGCTTCACGTACTTCTTTAGACATGGGTTTGCGTTTTACACCAACATACGATGCCGCTGATGAAAATGCATTTAAACCACGGACTAATAACGAACCCAGTAAGGTTTCGCGGCAAATCCACAATGCCCAAGGAAACGGCTTAGTGTTAGGCAAATGAAACGCTGCTGTGTTTAAACAAACTAGGCGTTTGATACGCTCAGGATGACGAGCCGCAAAGCCCATTCCAATCATTCCACCCCAATCATGTACAACCAGAGTAATGTTTTGTGTTACCCCTAAACTGTCAAGTAAGGCTTCTAAGTCATCAATACGATTCTTTAAGGTGTAATCGTATTGCGGATCATCGGGCTTGTCTGATAAGCCACAACCAATATGGTCTGGCACAATACACTGATGCTGGTCACTCAACGCGCTAACTAAGTTACGATAATAGTAACTCCAGCTAGGATTACCGTGCACCATAACCACTGGCTCGCCTTGGCCTTCGTTAATGTAGTGCAGTTTATTGCCGTTACGGTCTAAATAGTGACTTTCAAATGGCAGTAAGTTGTCTAACATGATGCATCCTGTTAACTATTTTTATAATGAAACACAACACTCAGTGTTACCACTTAATTCCTAACATCATGCAGTTTAAGCCACTGCCTATTCCTAAAAAGCTGACTTGATCGCCAACACGTAAAAAACCTTCATCGTGTGCGATAGCGGCGGTAACAGGTAAAGACACTGTGCCCATGTTGCCTAGCTTTTGGTAAGTTGGAAATTCTTTTTCGTGAGGTATATTTAATGCGTTTAACACTTGTCGGCGGTTTGATGCGCCCACTTGATGACAAATCACTTTATCAACTTGTTCGACGACCCAATTGCGTTGCTCTAAAAAATGTCCCCAAGTGTCTTTGGCAAGCTCAACACCTTCTTTAAGCAGGGTTACCGCATCTGTACGCATAAACTCACGATACAATAAGTGTCCTGCTTCTTGTAAACCCCATTGACACAATTGGTAGTGCTCAGGGGCAGACAAATGACTGGCACCTAACAGTTGATGTTGACGTTCGGTTTTAAGCGGTAAACTGCCATCAGTTAGAATAACGGCAACCGCGCCAGAACCGCCAGTCAATGTTGCTAAAGACTGGGCGAAGTTTTGCATCGTCGGTTCGGCTAACATATGCTCTATGGTGGCATCAACGATGTCTCGTGCAGATTCACATGACACCACCATACCGGCTTTAATTTGCCCAAGCTCGATACGATTGGCTATATCCAAAATACCCGACAACACTCCTAAGCAAGCGTTACTGATATCGTAAATCGCGGTGTCTTTTGACACCCCAAGTTCCGCAGCTATTCGACAAGCCGTTGCAGGTTCATGTTGATCTCGGCACACACCAGTGTAAACCAATGCTCCCAAGTCACAGACATTGATACCTGTTTCATTAACAGCCTTTTGCGCAGCGGCAATAGCGCCATCTGACAAACGGTGACCTTTTGGCCACCAGCGGCGCTCAGTAATACCCGTTAATGCGGCAAGTTGCCCCATTGGAATACGAAACTTTTGATATAAGGGTGCTAAGCGTGACTCTAAATCGCTACTCGACACTATTTGTGGTGCTAGCTCATAAGCCAGACTATTGATAAAGACGCGTGAATATTTCATTAAACCGTATAATTCGCTTCGCTCTAGCATGCCCAAAGCCACTAGATTGGTTGTTATTCGTTATTAACCCGCCATTTGAACAAGAATGGCTTAATTATTCAATCAAAAACGGCAAGCTAATGCGGTAATTTGGATGATTTTTTGTGGTTAGATTTTAATGCTTGATTAACTCGTTGGTTAATTTTCACAGTTTTAAGCCAAGTAAGCCAGTTTAAACAAAGGCTTAATTTACACTTTTGTGATAAAGGTTACTATTAGTTTGTTTTAATTGCTTGGATCATCGCATTCCTAGGGGTAACACTGTTTGCACAAAATTCAGTCAATGCAACTTGATACCCCTGTTCTTGTAAAAAACACACCCGATCAAGTAATAACCAGTACTCTAATGCACGGCGAAATAGATGAGCCACTAAATCAATACGCTTAGTGAGCCGTTGTCGCTCAAATCCGCGTTGAGAGTAATCAGTAAAATCGATATCGCTAGGTAATACTAATTCTTTTTGATCTGCAGCCCATTGGCAAAATTCAGTAAAACTGCCGTTAAGCTGACTTTGTTTAACTGTCGGTACCGGTAAATAGGCATTTATCCCTCGAACATTCCGCTGCAGGCTATCAAAACCTAAACGCCATGACACTTGTTGATTACGAAATTTTTGCTGTTTGGGGGTGGCAATAATACTTTGCTGTAACGGCAACTGCAAATCATGGCGCGACAAACTTAATTCACTGTCCTTTGCTGCGATCGATAATGGTTGATAATGTGATTGTTGAATTAAATGATAACAGCAAGGTGATATAGAAATAGCCTGAGTCTTTGCCGATACAGCAAGATTAAGCAACCGCACATGTAAATCGCCACAGGCATGTAATGAAATAGCATGCTGCTGCGCTAATAACAGAGGCTTTTCAGGATCTAGTGGCATAAAAGCATCAGCACATATAAAGGTTTGCGGTATTTGCCATTTCGTAGCAAAACCTTGACCTTGTTCACATAAACGGGCTTGCCACTCAAGACTGATCACATCAACACGCTGTGTTTTAGCAATTAAACGCCCTAAATGCCCTTTACCGGCACACCATTCTAATATGGGTAACAAGGTTAGATTAGGTTGATTTTGTGGATCGACTTTATTTGCAAATGCGATAATTTGTTGCCATTTCCGACCTTTAATATGCGCGCTAAAATGGGCTAACGCGTTTGTTTTATCATTGTTATTTTTCTGGCTTCTGTCAGGCGTTTGTTGAATAGACTCAGGATTAATCGAGTGTGTAGGCAAAGTGATGGCTAACAAGCTTAATTGACTCATTAACTCCTCAGTCTGTGGATGTAAGTTCTGTTTTATGTCGCAAATCAAGCTTGGTAATAACGTCTGGACCAGCTGCAGCTGGTCCATATCTAGGCTATCTATTTCTGCATCATCAAGCTGCCACACTTTTTGAGCTAAATGTGTAAATTTTTGCTGCCAAGGTAAGTGTTCACACTCAAACGCAACTAGCTGCCATAAAGGTTTAAAAGTATTAAGAAGTGAGTCGACTGCATTAAAGCTAAGTTGATAATCGGTTGCTGGCATATTGTTGCTTATGGTTAACCTTAGCTGATTGAAATGATAGGATGCGCTTTATTGATACCCAAACTGGAATTGTAAACCATGCACTCACCTTGTGTCGCCCGCTGCGGCTTAAATGAAGACGATTATTGCATGGGTTGTTTTCGTCATATCGACGAGATAGTGACTTGGTCACAAACAAGTCATGAGCAAAAACAGCAAATTTGTGATAGTTTAGCACACAGAAAACAACAGTTTTTGGGTGATAGTAACAACCAAACCTTGTCTCGTGCAAAATGGCTTGAAGTTGAAAAACGTTTAGGTGAGGACGCTGATAAACTAGAAAACGATAACACGCAATAACGAGCAAAACGGCTAACGCTAAGCACTAAAACCTAAGGCGAACAGTGTCAAGCCAATGCACGCCGCTTATATAAAATGGGTAAAGCAAACAGCAGTCCCCAAAATTATTTACAGGCTCTCAGAAACATTACGACAACGAATCAATTATTGGTTTATGACCTTGCTTGCATAACATCTCTTCACAAAGCTTCTAGATTTTCTAGTATTACTTTTTCATCATCGCTTTTAAATCGGCAAAGGGGTTAAACGTTGCGGCGTCTTGTTTAGCTTCTTTGGTGCTACCATAACGAATAAGCTCTTCAAAACGTGAATGTTCGTTGTCGTGACAATACAGGCACAATAACTCCCAATTGGTCCCATCTGACGGATTGTTATCGTGGTTATGATCACGATGATGCACTGTTAATTCAGACAAATTTTTATGGGTAAATTCGCGGGTGCAGCGACCACAAACCCAAGGATATAGTTTAAGCGCTTGCTCACGATATCCTTTTTCGCGACTGGCTTTGTAGTCTCTGGCTTCTGCTAATACTTTATCTAATTTACTTTCGTTGGCTGACATTGATTTATCACTCATAAGAAAAACTACCCCAAGGATAATCACTGTTATCGCTTGGGGCAATTGTTTGCTAGATCTTATTATCTAATTATTCTGCTACTGGAGAATAATTAGATAAATGGAGCTAGTAAAATAACGTTCATACTGGGTCACAATATCCACAATAATCTGTGATTGTGTATAACCCATTACATCATACTGTTGGCCTCCATGCTCAAGATACACTTCGACACGATAGAAAGTTTATTATGCATTTTCGTCCGTTAATTCTGCACCCAACATGTTGTGTGCTCTGTTCCGTAAACCATATGCAAATTAATATAATGTCAGCAGTCGATGCTAGCCCCTATTGATAAACCCTTAATGGCAAGGGGCAATTTGTTGAGTGATTAATGGTTATAAGGCAAGATTTGTCGCACTAAAACAATATTGGAGAACTGTAAGTTTATTGATGACAGAATCTAAACGTTAGATTTGGTATATGAGTTGTTTTTTTACTACCAGTCACAACATTAGCAGCTTACTCGTTCAGATAGCAGCACAGTGAACGAGCGAGTACCAGACTGTGCTAGTGCCAAGCTTTATAGTGATTAAACCGCTTTACTATTTGATATTCCAGCCGTTAAATTAAAGCGCATAGCATCTTCGAATGACCAATCAACACTGATTAAGTCTTCACGTTTTACTAAGCTGGTCACGCCGGCTATTTGATAGCTTAATTGAAATAAAACCGGCACCCATTCACCTTCAGGCAATGCATCAGCCAATGGCTGTGGTGCAGTCTCACTCATGATAAAACCCACAACATAACTACCATTGGCTTGTTTAACTAAAACAGTTTTTTGAGTTTTAGGTTGGCCGTCGCGATTCATTAAACTGGCGATGTCTCGAATACTGCCATACACAGACTTAAACAGCGGAAACTTCATTAGCTGGTTTTCAATCCAACCATACATCCACGCTATAGGGCTGACTGAAAATAATAAGCCGGCGATAAACACTAAACTCGCCACCAAACAAAAACCTGCCCCGACAAATACAGGTTCTCCCCCCACAATATCGAGCAATAATTTACCTAAGCCATCAAGGGAAATAAACAGTGACCAAAACAGCCAAATAGACAGCACCATAGGCAATAAATTAGTTAAACCACGAGCAAGGGTATTTTTCATTGAGCACACAAAAAAGAAAGAACAGAACAAAAATGTTACCACAGTTTGCTGATTAGTCACTTCAAATATACCAACTGACTCATTGGGGAATTATTGTTCAGTCAACCTGTCCATATAAAAAAGCCCCCATCAGATCAAAATATTACAACACTGGTGCGCTATTATCTTTTTGAGCTAGCAAGATTCAACCATTGATGACGACCTAACTCCAATACAACACCGACAGCCAAGCCAGCTGCGGTATTAATCCATAAGCACGTTATGGCCGTTGAAAAAATAACCAAGATACAAAACGGGTTACCATCAATGAATCGTTTCGACCAAGCTAATTGGGTTCCCGCAATAGCGAGTAAACTACCTAATACAGCTAAAGGAATTAATGACAACGCACTGGCAATACCTTGCCCCCAAAAGATAGCAATGAGGACGCATGTACTGCCAAAAATAGTCGGCGCTAACCAGGTTCGAGCGCCAAAGTGATATTGTACCGCTAACCCACCAGCCCCATGGCACATTGCAGCCGCCCCAAAAGGTGATAACAGCAAATTAGCCCAACCAGAGCTTTTAGCAAATTGTTGCGGTTCAAAATTTTCACTGTCTTCAGGAAACTTATCTTTCGCCATCGCAGAAATCGCAATCACCGCATTGGTCAATGTCAACGCTAACTGTGGCAGCACCAATAAAACGGCAGCGGAGCCCCACTCATCGATACTTGGCCAACCCAAGTGCCAAACACTGGTTTGGGTAAAGTTAAAGCTGGGCATAGTCCCACTGGTTAATTGCCAAACAATACCGAGGGTTATCACTAACGGCATCACCAAATATTGCATTGGCATAAAACGACTGGCAAACAGAAAACCAAAAGCAAGTATGCCGACCAACCATGTTTCGCTCATCATGACGCCACCTAACCATATCAGTTGGAGTCCTATTGCTAGCTGGATACCGATACTGATCGCCGGTGATAACAGCTTAGCCATCCATTGAATAATGCCGCTATAGGCTAAAACAAGTAGAATAAGGCCCATTAACATGGCGGATGCTTGTAGCATTCCAGGAGACATTCCTTCTGCAATGACTAACGCACTGATCACCTTCATAGGCTGTATCGGAATGGGGCGTCGATAATAAAACGCAGTAAATAAGGCAAAAAAACCAAAGCCTAAAAATATCCCTTGGGGAGAGAATTGATTAAGGGCTATTAAGCCTAAAACTAAAGGAAGGAAGGTGCCTAAATCAGCAAACGCGCCACTGAACTCACCTGAAATCTTATTTACGTTGTCGAAACGATTGATTTCACATCTCATATATCTTGCCGTAAGGAATGGATACTAAGATAAAGCAAATACAGTGCCACATTAAAAATGCGACACACCTCTAAATAAAAATGCCTAAACATGAGTTTAACAAAATCATTGCGACAATATGAACCATAGCATGTTGTCAACAATGGTCATTATGTCCACATCATCATTAGCCAAATAATTATCATTTAAAAAACCACATCTAAAAGCATAATACCAATCCTATTAAATATGTGATCTTTCAGCGGGAGTTCAAAGTGCTGTAGGCAAGGCAGATGATTGAAGCGAATAGTGATTCTATTTTGAAAGCATCTAACGAAGCATAAAGGACTTTGAAACCCGCCAGAATGGAGTCTCTCAGGTATTCCACTTCTGTGTTACATCGATTTAAAAGGGAACAACCATTTCTACATCAATGTGCCTTGAATTGAAAAACCTGAGAGACTCTGAACTGACCAGATATTTAATGAGATTGGTATAATTAGCCGAATCAATAATTCTTCAATAGCATGAAAAAGCCCCAATTAATGGGGCTTTATTACAGCGTCGAAAAATAGCTAACTTAAGTGCTCTAGATTCAAGTTTATAATTCAGAGACTTACAGTTCTTTTTCCATTTCTTCGTAAGAAATATGACGAACGTCTTTGCCTTTTACATAGTAAATCACGTATTCACAAATATTCTTACAACGGTCTCCGACTCGCTCAACCGCACGCGCAGCCCATAATACGTCTAACACACCAGGAATTGAGCGAGGATCTTCCATCATATGGGTCATTAACTGACGGATTATACCTTCATATTCTTTATCTAATTTTGCATCTTGTTTATGCAACTCAAATGCTTGGTCAGCATCCATACGTGCTAATGCATCTAAGGTTGAGTGCAACATACGCGTCGCGTGACGCCCCATGTTTTCAATACTCACCAATAAAGGCTGTTGACTGTTAGCACGCTTTTCTACCGCAGCTTTGGCAATGCGCACACAAGCATCACCAATACGTTCAAGATCGGTAATGGTTTTCGAAATCGCAAGGATCAAGCGTAAATCACTTGCAGCAGGTTGACGTTTGGCAATGATACGAGTGCATTCTTCGTCAATAGCCACTTCCATGCCATTCACTTTATGATCGCCTTCAATCACTTGTTGTGCTAATTCTGTATCAAGTGATGCTAGTGCATCCAATGCCTGTTCAAGCTGACGCTCAACTAAACCGCCCATGGCTAATACGCGATTACGAATATCATCAAGCTCAGCATTAAACTGCCCTGATATGTGTTTACTTAAATTCATTTTTTCCATGATACCCACCTAAATTTTGTATGTTAATTAAAAGCGTTTCTAGTAAAGATTAACCATATCTTCCGGTAATATAATCTTCGGTTTTACGCTTTTTAGGGGTAGTAAAAATGGTATTGGTATCAGCATATTCAACCAATTCACCCATGTACATAAAGGCTGTTTGATCCGACACTCGTGCCGCTTGTTGCATATTATGCGTCACAATCACTACGGTATATTGCTGCTTTAATTCAGTAATCAATTCTTCAATAGTTAAGGTTGAGATAGGGTCCAGAGCTGACGTTGGTTCATCAAGTAATAAGACTTCCGGCTCAATGGCAATGGCACGGGCAATAACCAAACGCTGTTGCTGACCACCCGATAATCCAAAGGCATTATCATGTAAACGGTCTTTCACTTCGTCCCAAATAGCGGCGCCACGTAATGAACGCTCTGCCGCTTCATCTAATTCACGGCGGTTACTTAACCCTTGCAAACGTAAACCATACACCACGTTTTCGTAAATTGACTTAGGGAACGGGTTAGGACGCTGAAACACCATTCCTACGTTACGACGTAATGCAGCTACATCAACTTTCTTGTCATAAATGTTCTGCCCATGAAGCAATATTTCACCTTCAATTTTACAACTATCAACCAAATCATTCATACGGTTAATACAGCGTAACAGCGTTGATTTACCACAACCACTAGGGCCGATAAATGCCGTGACTTGTTTTTTAGGGATCTTCATCGACACATCAAATAACGCTTGTTTGTCACCGTAACGTAAATCAAGATTGCGGATCTCAAGTGCGGTATCCTGTGCCGGTAAGTTAACTAAATCAACGGCTTCTGTTTGCATTGCTGAACTATCAATTGAAATCATTTTTTATCTTTCCTCAGGATATCGCTAATTAATGTTCTAGCGAACGGAATTTTTCACGTAAATGGTTGCGCACGCTGATAGCGGTTAAATTAAGAGCAACAATTACAGATACTAATAAGAACGAAGTTGCATACACTAATGGGCGTGCTGCTTCTACGTTAGGGCTTTGGAAGCCTACATCGTAAATATGGAAACCTAAGTGCATGAACTTACGTTCTAAATGCACAAACGGGAAGTTCATATCAATCGGTAATGTTGGGGCTAATTTTACTACACCCACTAACATCAACGGCGCCACTTCACCGGCGGCACGTGCCACGGCTAAAATCAAACCAGTCATAATTGCTGGGCTTGCCATTGGGATCACAATGCGCCATAAGGTCTCGGCTTTAGTCGCGCCTAATGCCAAGCTGCCTTGACGAACTGCACTCGGAATTCGGCTTAAGCCTTCTTCTGTTGATACAATGACCACCGGCAAGGTTAAAATGGCTAAGGTTAATGCAGACCAAATTACCCCAGGAGAGCCAAATGTCGGTGCTGGTAACGCCTCAGGGAAGAACAATTGATCAATTGAGCCGCCCATCATGTATACAAAGAAACCTAAACCAAACACACCATAAACAATTGACGGAACGCCCGCTAAGTTAATTACCGCAATACGGATAAGCTTAGTAATAGGGCCTTTCTTGGCATATTCGTGCAAGTAAATAGCAGCAATAACCCCAAATGGCGTCACGATAACAGCCATGAGCATCACCATAAATACCGTACCAAAAATAGCGGGGAAAACACCACCTTCAGTATTGGCTTCACGCGGGTCATCACTAACAAAGCGACCTATTCCCACAAACCAGTGACCCACTTTACCTAGCAAACTCATGTGATTGACATAACTTACGTCTAAAATTGAGTCCAGTTGCAAGGTGACTTCAACACCGCGCATGTCTTTAATCACCACAGAATCACGCGCCGCTTTATCTCGCAGGGCAAACAAGTCTTTTTCAAGCACTAGGTAGTCTTGGTTAAGCTGTTCGATTTGCGCCTTGATATCCGCTTTACGCTCAGCAGTTAATTCACCATCAAGCTCATAACCACGTTCTTTCAAACGTAAACGTTCCATTTGATAATTGATCGAACCAATATCGCTTTTTTGCAACGCCAAGGCTTGATCAGAAATAGCCACTGCGCGGTCGATATGGTCGAACAAAGACGCTTCTATGTCAGCTTCACTGGTTAACTCTAAACGTTTACCGTCTTCAATTACCGCAACAGGATAACCATAAAAATTACCGTTTTTAGTCCGTTCAAGTTTAGCAACATCAGCAGGGGTTGAACGGCTAACGATATCGGTTCCTAAAATCCAACGGAAATCTAAACCAACAAACTCACGGTTACCGGTTTTTACCAAGTAACGAGTAACAAACTCACCAGGATGTTTGGCAAATTTATGACCGGCTGAAATTAAACGCTCTGTAGGCACCTCTTCACGGTCGTATATCTCACCAATTAGAGTGCTTTTAACCCCATTGTTGTCTTCAAGTTGCCATTCATAAATATCAGCAGGCCAAAAGTAACTCAAGCCACGCCAAGCGATTAACAGTAATAAGCCTAAAACGGCAATCAAACTGATACTAACGGCACCACCGGTCATCCAAATCCACGGTGAACCTGATTTAAACCACTTACCCATTGCACAAACCTCTCAAGGCGATTGGCGAATTAATCATTAATTGAGTCATCATCTTTCCTTACAGTGAGCTATAACGTTCGCGTAAACGTTGGCGAACAACTTCAGCAATGGTATTAAAGAAGAAGGTGAACACGAACAATACAAAGGCAGCTAAGAACAATACGCGATAATGCGTACTACCAATGGCCGACTCTGGCATTTCTACGGCAATGTTTGCCGCTAAGGTACGCATACCTTCAAATACACTCCACTCAAGGATTGCAGTATTACCGGTTGCCATTAACACAATCATGGTTTCACCCACTGCACGACCTAAGCCCATCATAATAGCTGAGAAAATACCCGGGCTGGCGGTAAGTAATACCACCTTAGTCAGGGTTTGCCAGTTTGTTGCACCCAGTGCCAAACTGCCGTTTGATAAATGACGTGGTACAGAGAAAATAGCATCTTCAGCTATCGAGAATATGGTTGGAATTACCGCAAAGCCCATGGCAATACCCACAACCAGCGCATTACGTTGGTCGAATGTGATGCCTAAATCATTGGTAATAAATTGACGAGTATTGCCGTCAAATAATGCCACTTCAATCACAGGGCTGATTTCAAAGGAGAACCAACCAATAAATATAATCACCGGCAATAGCATTAGCTCTTGGTAGGTTTCTGGTAAGCGCTGCTTCCATTTTTCTGGCAATTTACTCCAAGCAAATGCGGTGGCAAGTATTGATGTGGGCAATAACATCAACAACACCACAATGCCGGGCAAATGATCTTCAATCAGTGGCGCTAGCCATAAACCAGCCAAGAAACCCAAAATAACCGTCGGCAATGCTTCCATGATTTCAATGGTAGGCTTAACTACATTACGTACTTTTGGTGTCATAAAGTAAGCGGTATAAATCGCACCAGCTATCGCTAATGGCGCGGCAAATAGCATAGCGTAAAATGCCGCTTTCATGGTGCCAAATGCCAGTGGCATTAAGCTCAACTTGGCTTCAAAGTCGTCAGAACCAGAAGTGGACTGCCACACATATTGTGGTTCAGGGTAACCTTCGTACCATACTTTTTCCCACAGTGCGCTCCACGATATTTCTGGATGATCATTTTCAACAGAGAAAAGGTTAAGTTTGTTATCGGCTTCAATCACCAAGGCATTTGAACGTGGGCTAAAGCCCATTTTACCAGGGTTAGTTAACTGAAATTTTTCGTCGAATAACTCACGTTCACTGGTTGTATAAAGCAGTGTTAATTCGCCATCTGCACTCAACACTGCAAAGCTTTTACGATAAAACTCTGTCGCCATTACACTAACAGGAGCAAGGTCATCAAACTCACGAATCTGCTGATATAAACGACCTTTTTCGCTATTAACTTGGAAGTACTGACTCACAATACCGCTGTCATAACTCACCAATATAGAGCTTGCTCCGGCAAGCAAATTAACTTGCTTAACTTTAGCGCCGGCTTTATTTACATCGACAACCTGAAGTAACTCAACAGAATCGGCATCGCGAGTGTTATAAATAAACAGTTTATTATTTGCACTCAAAATTAGCTGACGATGGTCAGGGGTCATGATTGCTGATATGACATGATTAGGTGCATCGTTAATAAACACTTCAACTGATGACCACTCAACCTCTTCGGTCATCATGTTTTCTTCGCCTTCTTGGCGATTAAGCTTCCACGCACCGTTTTTGTCTTGATAAGCAAAACTCATGCGGCCGTCACTATAATCAAACACCAGATTATATACTGCACCATCACTGTTAATGGTTAACGGCTCTTCGCCCAAGGGGTAACGTAAAGAAGGGGTAATCACGCGTTTGTTGTCAGGATAAGTCAGACCAAACTCAATACCCACCACAATGACTTGGCCATTACTGAGTCCTAATGCAAAACGTTGCTCGCTAGGGCTAGATTTTGCACTACTAGTAACAGTGGCGCCTTGTGGTAATTTAGGCGTAAAAGATGAAATGAGCTGACCTGTAATCGACGAGTAAAAATCAACCGAACCCGATTCAGTAACTCGGTATAACACTTCATTTTGTTCGTCACTGCCAACCATTAACGTTTTAGCATCAGCATGCTGATAACTAATACTGGTAACTGGCTCTATATGTGCACCATCAAAAATGGGTTTGATGACATACAGCAAATAGAAAAATATTAATAACAATGTGACAAACACTAAGGTGCCGCCAACGGTTACCCCAATCTCTGCTGCTTTATCCTTAAATGCTCTGCGAGTTGCATGTCTATCAACAAGTAGACTTTTTTCAGCAGAACCAGGTTGATTTACCTGACTTTCCATTAAGAACCTCTAATAATTAATCGATGCCATAATTAGCGCTTTGATTGTGTAGTTTACTGTGCTAACAATAAATATTTATGACCAAATAACTAATATAAATAACTTATTTAACTAAGCTAAAAACTCAGTAAAAAAACAAGTTAATAACATAAGTAAAAAAACTAGTATCTGAATAAATGTTTGTAACACAAGCGTAAAGCATTTACGCAATCTTAAGTGGCTGCGATTATATGACGTAAAGATGACAGTTGTGTTACAGCCAATATTAATAGGAGAAATATCGTATGATGCGTTACCTTATCACTCTGCAAGCTCCTGATAGAAAAGGTTTAGTCGAACAAATAGCTAATGTTGTTAGTCGACATAATGGCAACTGGTTAGACTCAGAAATGCGTCATATAGACGGTATTTTTGCAGCAATATTACAGTTAGAAGTGCCTGCACTTAAGTGGGATCAATTAATTGATGCTTTAGAATGCATTGACGGATTAACCTTAACTTTTGCAAAAACTAGCTTAAGTGCTAAGCCAATCAAGCATCTGCATTACAACTTAGTTGCATATGACCGCCCAGGAATTGTGTTACATATTTCTAATAAAATGAATGAACTAGGTATCAATATTGAACAGTTTAGTAGCCAATATGAAACGGCTAGTCACACTGGTATTGCATTATTTAGAGCCACCATGGCCTTGGGCTTAACCGATCCTAATCAAGAAGAGAAAATTACAGCATCACTTTATGAAATGGGTGATGATGTTGTATTAGATAAGCTCAATAAACCAACCTGAGTTAATTTTAAAAACCTGAATTATTCAACGTTTTACCAATCTACTTAACCATTAACCCAAGGTGGAGCCAAATTAAGCCTAAAATCCGTTTTCATCATCTGCTAAACTGCCACAAATAATGATGATAAAAATGGATTGACCATGTTTGGAACGCTATCAAAACTGAAAACCCACCTCAATGATAACCATGAGGTGGAGTATCATTTACCTGTAGGTGAAGCGCGCTTAGCCCTTAACCCGCTTATAGGTAAGTCATTAACCATGGTTCACACGGGTAATATTTTTTGCAGCAACTGCGGTAAAAAAACTAAAAAAAGTTATTCTCAGGGTCATTGTTACGTATGCATGACAAAACTGGCCAGTTGCGACCTGTGCATTATGAAACCTGAAACATGCCACTTTGATCAAGGTACTTGCCGTGAACCAGAATGGGCCATGTCAAATTGCTTTGTTCCTCACTATGTCTATTTGTCTAATACTTCAGGTATTAAAGTGGGTATTACTCGCTACACCCAAATTCCAACTCGTTGGATAGACCAAGGCGCAACTCAAGGTTTACCTATTTTTAAAGTGTCGACCCGTAAAATGTCGGGCTTAATCGAAATTGAATTAGCCAAATTTATTAACGATAAAACCCATTGGCAAGCCATGCTTAAAGGCAATAATGATGATATCGATCTCATCGAACAAGCTGGCCAACTTATCCCATTAATTGAAGATAAATTACAAGCCCTCGCTGCTGAATATCAAGACATTGTCATTGAACGTCTTGATGCAAACATCCAAGCCATTAGCTACCCTATTACGCAATTTCCTATCAAAGTGAAATCGCATAATTTTGATAAAATTGCTGAAGTGACAGGTATCTTGCAAGGTATTAAAGGGCAATATTTAATCTTTGATACTGGCGTAATTAATATCCGAAAATTTAGCTCTTATGAAGTGGAAGTCAACCACGATTAATATCAATATTGTTGAATAAAAAAGACGCAAACAGCGTCTTTTTTATGCACAAAAGCCGTATTTAAGCTTGTGGAATATCATTTAACATCATTTTAATCAGCGCATCAAATCGAGCTTCTCGTTCTTCAAGTATACGATCTGGCTCGGTAAACCCTTGCGCTAAAACACGCCAAAATGGCAAGTTAACTCTGGGATTGAAAAAGGCGATTAAGACGGACCCTTTCTCATAATTACCATTAACATCTTGGGTATACAAACCGGGTACTAATCCGACTTTAGCGAGGATCTCTGTATCACTCATTTCTGACTCGAGTGCCATACCAAACCCAACAATCATTTGTGGCGAATCATTAATCGATACTAACTGATAGCCTTTGTTAGCCATTAATTTATTGACTGAACTGATTAATTGTTTGCGTAAAACTTCTTCATCCATCTTATTGGCTGTATGCACAACAAACATGGTTTCATGCCAAGCGTACGTTTTTGATAACGTAGATAAATCACCACTAGCCACGATAGTAATACGGTTATTGGGTGTTGTACTCACTGTATTTGTTGTACAAGCAGTTAACAGCACTATGCTAAGGAAAAAAATAATTTTACTTAGGTTTCTTAACATAAAAGAATTTCCCATTTATTAGTTTGTTTTAAACCTTATCGATATAATGTTTAAGCTACCCCGTTCAACTTGAGATAACAATCTTTAGTTTAATTATAAATTAGCGAACAATTAATATTAGATTGTCATAGCATTAACCGTTAAAATGCCAACAATTTTTAATGAGACCAGGACTAAATACAACATGGAATTGGTATTTGCAATAGCATTATTTGCATTTTCTGCCGGCATAACCCCCGGCCCAAATAACATCATGTTAATGACTTCTGGTGTGAATTTTGGCATAAAACGCAGTATTCCACACTTACTAGGCATCAGCTTAGGCTTTCCGACAATGATATTGGCGGTAGGACTTGGATTAAGCGCAATATTTAAAGCCTACCCAATAATCCACACAGTAATTAAAGTAGTTGGCATAACTTACTTGCTGTATTTGTCATGGTTAATTGCTAACAGCAGCAGTAAAATGGAAGGCAAACAAGTCAGCAAACCGTTTAGCTTTATTCAAGCTGCTGCATTTCAATGGGTAAACCCAAAGGGGTGGATTATGGCTGTCGGTGCTATTGCCACTTTCACCTCGGTGCAACAAGAACTCAACGGCCAAGTGATCACTATTGCAAGCGTGTTTTTATGTGTGGCATTCCCCTGCGCGATTGTCTGGCTTGGGTTTGGCGTAGCATTAAAGCGTCTACTTAAAAATGATCGTCAACAGCGTATTTTTAATGTCACAATGGCTTTATTATTAGTGGCATCTATTATCCCAATGATGTTGCCACCTACAGCACGCTGATGAATTTAATAGGGTTAAAGGCTAATTAATGGAACAACATGAATATCTTATCCACACTGAAATGTGGGTAAAAGATGTCATTATGAAATACAACATATGCCCTTTTGCCCGCCGAGAAGTCGAACGAGCCAGTATTCGTTATGTTGCCATTGAAGACACTAAAATAAAGGCTGTTTTAAAGGCGTTATTGGCAGAATGTCAATACCTAGATAATCACCCTGAAACAGAAACTACGTTATTTATTTTACCTCGCGGTTTTGAAGGCTTTTATGCTTATCTAGATTTAGTTGATGATGCAACAGCGTTATTATCTGAACAAGATTATGATGGCGTGTACCAGTTAGCCACCTTTCATCCAGACTATTGTTTTGATGGCGAACCACAAGACAGTGCAGCTAATTTTACCAATCGTTCGCCCTATCCTACTCTGCATATTATCCGCGAAGTCAGCATGGAAATAGCATTGGCAAGCTATACCGACCCAGAATCCATTCCAGAGCGAAACATTGCTTTTGCTGAACGTAAAGGCAGCGATTTTTTTATTCAGTTATTGCAGCATTGCACTAAAGATATATCAAAAGTAACAGGCGATAAATAACGGTTATTAGTTTGATTGTAAGTCTACACAGAAATCACTGATAAGCTGTGGCCAATCATCAACATCATCCATCGAATGAGCTATATGAAGCGTGGAACGAGGTAATGCCTTTTTAAGTTCTATCGCGGTATTGATGGGATGGGCCTCATCATCTTGCCAAGCTAGAATTAATGTTGGAATTGAAATAGTGGCAAGTTGCTTTTTACTCGGTAAATCATTCACTGCTGCTGCGCGAAATAGTTGGTCAAGCGTGTGACGGGTCATCAATTTCAATCCGTCTAATATGCCAAGCACACTGTGTTGATGTGCATCAACCAACCAACTTGGAAGCATTTTATCTAAATGTTTAGCATTTATTTTAGCTAAACCTTTACCGCCCCATATTCTTGCCGCTTTAGCCATTTTATAATAATCGTCGACTTTTTCTGCCCGAGTTTGCCATGCTGTTGGCGGCGTCATCAAAATCAATCCTTTGACCTTTTGTGGATATTTCAATGCGGCATACAAACTAGTGGCACACCCCATTGATTGACCGCCTAAAACGAGCTCTGACGGTGCATTAAAATGAGTAGCGACATTTATCATATCTTTTGCCATTTCTGGCCATAAATAATCTTCGACACACTTACCCGCTGAAGATAAGCCATGACCTATGGCATCATAACGGATTAGCTGCAATTTTTTGGGGAATCGATGCCAAGCATATAAACCAATCGCATCTTCACTTTGAATACTGCCGGTTAATCCATGAGCCCAGATAAGGGATTGCCCTTTACCGCTAATGGAACAATTATACTGATTAATATTAAATTGCTCTGTCATGGTGGGAGCTCCTAATGAGTTGGCTTATCCTTTTACAATTTCAATCAACCTATTAATGAATAATGTAATTGAATCTGTAGTATCAAACTCAAATGCTAAACCGTAGTGGGTTAACGTTTCATTTAAGCCTTTGTTTTTACGTGTTGGGAATCGGGTCATTTGAGCATTGTGATAGTAATCATACTTTGCACGTACACCATCAATAGTCACTAATTCTGTCGAAAAAATTTCAAAGGCTGGACGGATAATCAATAACGGTGTTTTACCGTCAACATGCAAATAAACAGGTTCTTTTAACTCAGGCAACATGTATTCGGTAACATTCTTTATATTAAAATTAGTACGACATTGCAGTTCATTCAAGGTTGATGCGATTTGTTCAAGGGTAATGCTCATAAAATAGATGCCTGTTCAGGATAATGTCATTGATTTATAACGCTAGAGTATAGAGTCTTGCTGAATAAATAAAAACAAAAAGCCCCGAACATTTGTTCAGGGCTAATAGTGTTAATGCGTTGGTATTGACTATAACGGCTATTGATTGTTAAAGAAGAATTACGCTTCGATACCTTTACTTGCCAAAAATTCGTCATAAGTACCTTTGAAGTCATTAATCCCTGTTGGGGTAACTTCAAGAATACGGGTGGCCAATGATGATACGAATGCACGGTCGTGCGAGACGAACATTAATGTACCTTCGTATTTTTCTAACGCGTTGTTTAATGACTCAATCGATTCCATGTCCATGTGGTTGGTTGGTTCGTCGAGTAATAAAATGTTTGGTTTTTGCATGATAAGTTTACCGAAATACATACGGCCTTTCTCACCACCAGATAATACTTTAACAGACTTCTTAATGTCGTCAGAACCAAACAACATACGGCCTAAAATACCGCGTACTGATTGGTCATCGTCATTTTCTTTGCGCCATTGACTCATCCATTCGAATAAAGTCATATCATTAGCAAAATCAGCTTCATGATCCTGAGCATAGTAACCTATATTGGCATTTTCAGACCAATTAATGGTTCCTTCGTCTTGTGGGATATCATGCACTAATGTACGTAACAAGGTGGTTTTACCCACACCGTTCTGACCCAAAATAGCAATGCGCTCACCGACTTCAACCATTAGGTTAAGCTTGCTAAACAATGGCGTGTCGTAACCTTTAGCAAGGTTTTCAACGATGAGTGCATTACGGAACAATTTCTTTTCTTGTTCGAAACGAATAAACGGGTTAACACGACTTGATGCTTTAATATCATCTAGCTTAATTTTATCAATTTGTTTAGCGCGTGACGTGGCTTGTTTGGCTTTCGATGCGTTAGCCGAGAAACGTGCGACGAAGGTTTGCAACTCGGCAATTTGAGCTTTCTTCTTGGCGTTGTCACTCATTAAACGTTCACGTGATTGCTGTGCAGCCATCATGTATTCGTCATAGTTACCTGGGAACAAACGCAATTCACCGTAATCTAAGTCAGCCATGTGTGTACATACTGAATTTAAAAAGTAACGGTCATGGGAAATAATAATCATGGTACTGTTACGTTGATTCAACATATCTTGTAACCAGCGAATAGTATCGATGTCCAAGTTGTTGGTTGGTTCGTCGAGTAACAGTAGATCTGGATCTGAGAATAATGCTTGTGCCAATAACACCCGCAGTTTAAAACCCGGCGCAATTTCGCTCATCAGTCCGAAGTGTTGCTCTATGTCAATACCGACACCTAACAATAAGTCACCAGCACGAGATTCCGACGTGTATCCGTCCATCTCAGCAAATTCCATCTCAAGTTCTGACACTTTAATACCGTCTTCTTCACTCATTTCAGGTAAAGAATAAATACGGTCACGCTCTTGCTTCACCTTCCACAACTCGCGGTGGCCCATGATCACAGTGTCTACAACAGAAAACGCTTCGTATGCAAACTGGTCTTGGTTTAATTTACCCATACGTTCATTAACATCTAATGAGACGTTACCGCTTGATGGCTCTAAATCACCGGCAAGGATTTTCATAAAGGTGGATTTACCACAACCATTCGCGCCAATTAAACCGTAGCGATTACCGCCACCAAATTTGACTGAGAGATTTTCAAACAGTGGCTTAGCGCCAAACTGCATAGTGATGTTAGCTGTTGTAATCAAAATGAAATTCCAAATCGTGTTGTGTGTTAAAGCCCATATCAAATTATTGTTTATTCACTCGAGTTAACGTATGTATGACTCAAGCCAGCACTTAAACAAATGCTTAAAAAAATACTAATGAGATTAAAACGGGCATACGGCATTGCCGAAAGGGTCGTTATAAAGCGCGACATTGTAAGGATTTCTGGTCTATTTATCAACCTAAACTGGACCTATATCTCTAACCTTCATACTTTAATGAAGGTTAGATCATAACAGCCTAGAAGTTAAGACGAAGTCCGCCCTAGCCTCTAGACTTTATCACTTTTTATCATATTTGAGCTTTGTTAAAGCTTCAAATAATCAACAATGTAATCCAATCCACCAGTAACGGCAGCCACTTGTGCATCATTACATTGTTGCGCTGTCACCAATGGGCTATCAGGATAGACCTCAGTAGTGGTGTTAAAGTGATTGACAGTAATACCGGCACATAAACTGAGTTTTTTAACCGGATAGTTAATTACCCCAAATTGCTCTATCGGTACTTCAATTAATTGTCCGTTATCGTCAGGCGCGATATGAGTCACTTTAGCCACTGAATCAATCACCGCTTTTTGAAAATCAGGGGTTGGGTTGTCACTGTCGCCAACTAAGTAGAAACCATCAGGAATGATGCCTTTATCGTATTCAACGCCATCACGCGCAGATAGCAGAGGCCTAAACTCTAATTCGTCAGTATCAGTCGTTTCATGTAAATCAATGTGGGCATATACCGTCCCCAAACTTGCGACAAATGCCATCAGCGCGGCAGATTCTTCGGCGGGGCTATTGGCATAAAAAGAGCGATTAGGATCGATGGCTTTAGGATTCCATCGATTAATGGTTTCGTAACCCCAAGGGCTAACACAAGGTGCAACGGCCACATTAAAATACTGAGTATAATCCTGTGCTTTAGTGGCTAAAAACTGAATAGCACCATGAACACCACTGGTTTCATAGCCATGTACACCACCGGTAATCAAAATCGTTTTTTTATTGTTGTCCCAATGTTTTGATGTAAAGCCAAATAATGGGTACTTGTCAGCATTAAGGGATAACGCGCCATATTGAACTTGGTCAAATTGGCTGGTAAGCGGGATTAACTTACTGACAACTTCATTTTGATAAGAGCGCTTGATGGTAACTTGTGCTAACCATTGTGCTTTGTCTGCATCGGTCCATTTTTGACCTGGTGTACCAATTGGATAAGGTGTGGAATTGCTCATGTAACCTCTTAATCATTTATTTTATTGAGTTATGTATCTGTCAGTCATTTGCTTGTAAATGATGTTTATTGCTCAACTATCTGTTTAGTTACTGGGTCGGCTTACTAACTGGATGGGCTTTGGCAAAAATAACCAATGCAATCCCAACAAAAATAATCCCAGCCGATACACTAAGATGAAAGCTAATCACTTCATCTAAAAAGAGTATACCGCCCACAGCTGCAATCACTGGGACCGTTAATTGTAAAACCGCCGCATGGGTTGATGTGAGCCCGCGTAAGGCTTGATACCACAGCGCATAACCAATACCCGAGGCGATTGCACCAGATAAAACCGCTAACCATACACCTTTGACAGACAATACCGTTGTTTGTGGTGTTGAGGTTAATTGAGGCAGTATCCACACAACCAATATCATCAACGCAACCAAGGGTATACTGCGAATAAAATTATAACCCGTATCGAATAGTGGATTAACAGACTTTTTGCCTAACAAAGTATATCCGCCCCAAGCACAACCGCTAATGGACATTAACACTAATCCGGTTATCGAAGGCGCGCTCACACCGGGCAACACCAAATACGCAAATCCGCTAAAAGCCAATAATGCCCCAATCCATTCAAGTAACGTTAAGCGATGACCTTGAAAATAGCTGATTAACATCATGCTAATTTGTACCGCTGCAAACAAAATCA
This sequence comes from Shewanella sp. MEBiC00475, assembly GCF_005234075.1. Classification (NCBI taxonomy): domain Bacteria; kingdom Pseudomonadati; phylum Pseudomonadota; class Gammaproteobacteria; order Alteromonadales; family Shewanellaceae; genus Shewanella; species Shewanella sp. MEBiC00475. The sequence goes on along the minus strand of NZ_CP039928.1, from coordinate 3,865,367 downwards.
ACGCACCAGTGGCGGTATCAAGTAGCACGTAAGCGTATGAAAACGTCACAGCATAGGTAAATAATAATCCCGCCGCAAATAGGCTGCCACGGCTAGTTAAATTTGTGGTGTTAGTTTTAGTCGTGCGCAATAACATCAACAACCACAACACTAAAGCACCGGCTATTAAACGGATGGCAGTGAAACTACTCGGGTCTATTAATGGTGTGATTTGTTGGGTTGATAATGCCATACGGCACAACACCGAGTTGGCCGCAAATGCGACCAAGGCTATCAAGGTATACAGAGCGATAGAAAATCGAGATAAAAAGGCTGATAGATCAGACATAAACGGGACTACTTAGCGTTTTTTTTAAAGGTGAATTTACTTGAAAACCAATGCAACACTCTGACTTGCTGTACATGGCTCAAGCCAAAAAATACACAAATCCAAGGCGAAATCAGTAAAAACCACGGTAAAGCAGCCGTCGAACGACCTGAAAAGAATAGATATAAAAAACCGCCATAGATAACAATGACGCCAAGGAGCCCTACAAACAGCATCATTTTTTTAAGCAGGTATTCTAATTTTTCCACGAGATAGCATTCCTAGAGAATAAAAAGTTACGCCGAGCATAGGCTCGGCGTGACAACATCATAACAAACTGATTATGTAAATTACTACCCGCTTATAAACGCAAACCACCGTCAATTTCAAATACTCGGCCGTTAACGTAATCATTTTCGATAATAAAGCGCACAGTAGCAGCTACTTCTTCAGGTTGACCTAAACGTCCTACTGGCACCATTTTTTCTAAACGTTCTAAGGCTTCAGGCTTCATGGCCGCTGTCATTTCAGTAGCCATAACCCCTGGAGCAACTGCAGCACTACGAATATTATGACGAGCTAACTCTTTTGCCCAACCAACCGCCATAGCTGCAACGCCGGCTTTAGACGCTGAGTAGTTAGATTGTCCCATGTTACCAACTTTAGCAATGCTAGAGATATTGATAATCACCCCAGCTTGCTTGGTTTCAATCATAGCTGCAGCGGCTTCACGACCACATAAAAAAGTACCTGTTAAGTTAACGTTAATAACAGACTGAAACTGCTGATACGACATGCGGTCAGTGACCACGCCGTCTTTGGCTTTAATCATTAAGCCATCTCGTAAAATACCGGCATTGTTGATCAACACATTCACTTGGCCAAAGTCTTCAGCAATAAATTTAAAGCCCGCGACCACATCTTCTTCGTCAGTAATGTCTAAGGCATAGCCTTGTACTTCAGTTATTGAACCTAAATCAGCACAAGCTTGTTCAAGTTTAGTTTGATCAACATCGATAAGCGCCAATTTAGCACCTTGGGTGGCTAAATCATGCGCCATCGCTAGACCTAATCCACCCGCTCCGCCAGTAATGACGACAACCTTACCTTTTAATTCCATCAACTGAATCCTTTATTTTTTCTTTGAAAATTGTTCAAAAATACTCGAAAAATCGCGGCGACCATGGCCTTGGCGAGCATGATTAACATATAAGCTGCGAGCCAAAGATCCCATTGGTGTGCTTGAATTAGAGGCGACTGCCGCTTCTTGCGACAACCCTAAATCTTTAACCATCAAGTCAACCATAAAGCCACCTTGGTAGTCTTTTGACGACGGCACATTTTCCATCACGCCTGGGCATGGATTGTATTTCTCTAACGTCCAGTTACCGCCGCTACTGACTTTCATGATATCAGACAACACTTTAGGATCTAAACCATTATCCAAACCAAGTTGTAACGATTCGCTAGTACCCACCATCAATACAGACAACAGCATGTTATTACAAATCTTAGCGATTTGACCTGCTCCTACAGCACCGGCGTGAAAAATATTGCCGCCCATAACCGTTAATACCGTTTGGGCTTGTTGATAGGCGGCTTCACTACCACCACAAATAAAGGTTAAGGTACCCGCTGCAGCCCCTGCTGTGCCACCAGACACTGGCGCGTCCATAAACTCAATGCCTTTTTCGGCCGCTTTTGCACCCACTAAGCGAGCGCTGTCGACATCAATGGTCGAGCAATCTATCAGTAATGCCTGTTTAGATACCACATCCAACAAACCTTTATTGTTGTCATCGCCTAGGTATAAGCTACGAACATGCTTGCCTGCTGGTAGCATGGTAATCACAAAATCTGCAGAAGCTGCTGCACCACAGGCCGTTTTAGCTCTGAGTGCACCTTGTGCTGTTAACGCTTCTACCGCAACTGGGTTTAAGTCAAATACGGTAACTGTCATACCCGCTTTTACTAAATTGGCAGCCATTGGGCCACCCATGTTACCTAAACCAATAAATGCTACTGTTGCCATCTCATTAATCCTTTTTTAAGTAAAGTCAGCTAATGGGTGTTTATCTTCAGCCCAAGGAGAAGTAACCAGTTGAGTCACTTTATTCGCATCCACTGCGTCGACATCTGCAAATAGCCATTTAGGTTGGCGATCTTTATCAATCAGTAAGGCACGCACACCTTCGCAAAAGTCGCCCATAGAACAACAGTTAACACTAACGCCAAGCTCCCATTTAAAACAGTCTACTAAGCTAAGCTCCGTTCCTAAAGCGGCTTGTTCAAAAATAAGATGCCAACTAATTGGGCTACCCGCTAACGCCGTTTTTTGCGCCCGTTTCAACCAATCAAGTTCAGTATTTAAGGTAGATAATTGATAGTGAACATCAAGAATATCACCCGCCATTAACAAATCGATTTGTTGTTGGAATTGCTGCAAATGGCTGGTTGGCAACGAAGCGATGTGCTGCTTGGACAAATCAGTGAGCAAGTCACTTAATCGTTGATGATTTTCCGCGTTATCTTGACTCCACATGACTTCAGCCATGGCATCAAACAATGGCTCTTTTTCATCGCTATTTAAATAATAGTTACCAAGTTCAACATACAAGGCATCTGCGGCATTCATGTTGTAAGCGGTTAACCCTAAAAATAGCCCTGTCTTACCCGGCATACGGTTTAAAAAGTAACTACCACCAACGTCTGGGTATAAACCTATGGTCACTTCTGGCATTGCAATACGGCTACGATCGGTAACAATACGATGGCTACCGCCAGCCATTAACCCTAAACCACCACCCATTACAATGCCGTCACCCCATACCATCACGGGTTTACCAAACTGATGCAATAAATAATCAAGTTGATACTCTTTGGTGAAAAATTCACAAGCTTCTTCGGTGATATTATTGGGGTTTGCTATTGATGCATGATAAATAGCCCGTACATCACCTCCGGCACAAAAGGCTTTCTCGCCGGCGCCATTTAGCACCACGCAAGCAATACTGTCATCGTTTTTCCAACGGGTTAGTTGGACTTGCATGGCATCAACCATATCGAGTGTTAACGCATTAAGCGCTTTTTCAATATTCAGAGTGACCACACCGATAGATTGACCTGATAGCGTGCCTAATGTTTGAAAAATTACATCTTGAGTCATTAGCAGTTCTTCCAGTTTGCGGCGCGTTTTTGTAAAAAGGCGTTCACACCTTCAGTCTGATCTTCGGTATCGAATAAGCCCACAAACAGTTCTCGTTCAAGCGGTAATGCTTGAGTGCGAGGCATATTCCGCCCAGCTTGAATAAGTGTTTTACACGCACTAACACTACTAGGAGACTGTTTAGCCACTTTAGCGGCCAATGCTACCGCAGCATCTAGTGATTGACTTTTTTCGACCACCTCTTCAACTAAACCTATGTTAACTGCTTTGGCGGCATCAATCAGTTCACCACATAAAATCATCCGTTTTGCCCAACCCTCACCCACTAATGCCGTTAAGTTTTGGGTGCCGCCCGCACAAGGTAATAAACCGACAGAAGCTTCAGGCAACGCCATTTTTGCCTGAGCTTCAGCAATACGTAAATCACAAGCGAGTGCGATCTCTAAACCTCCACCCATGGCGTAACCATTAATGGCAGCAATAGATACCCCACGAAACGCGCTTAAGGTTTCAAAGGCTTCACCAAAGTTTTGCGCCATGATGGCTGCATTGTCTTTATTGCCATCGGCGAATAAATTTAAATCTGCACCAGCTGAGAAAAACTTATCACCTTCGCCGGTAATCACTAGGGAATAAATATCCTTGTCCTGATCCAGCTTAAGGATGATGTTTTTAAGTGCTTGTAAACTGTCAGCCGTCCAAGTATTTGCAGGCGGATTGTTCAAGGTCAATATTGCCGTGTGGCCGATAATATGTTCAAGAATCGCAGGTGGTTTTGTCATAACCTTATGTCCTTATGCTAGGGAATATATTGTGGTTTAGTCACCAGTGGATCTGTTTATTACAAGATTGGATGGGCGTCGCTAGCTAACAAACGCCGGGCAATGATTAAACGCATTATCTCGTTAGTGCCCTCTAAAATTTGGTGCACTCGTACATCACGAAAATGACGTTCTAATGGATATTCACGGATATAACCATAACCGCCGTGAATTTGCAGCGCACCGTCACACACTTGGAAACCCACATCAGTAGCAAAACGCTTCGCCATGGCACAATACGCACTGGCCTCTGGGTCTTGAGTATCTAATTTAAAGGCCGCTAAACGTACCATTTGGCGGGCAGCCACTAATTCTGTTGCCATGTCAGCCAGTTTGAACTGCAATGCTTGGAATGCCGCTAGCGGTTTACCAAATTGCTTACGTTCATTCATGTATTCAGTTGCACGAGTCAGTGCAGCTTGCGCCGTACCAATTGAACAGGTAGCAATGTTAATACGTCCGCCGTCTAGGCCTTTCATGGCAAAGGTAAAACCTTGGCCTTCTTCGCCTAGTAAGTTGGCGGCAGGCACGCGCACATTTTCAAAACTGATTAATCTTGTTGGCTGTGCGTTCCAACCCATTTTATCTTCAGCTTTTCCGTATGTAACACCGGCCGCATCAGCAGGTACAGCAATGGCAGAAATGCCTTTAGGGCCTGCTTCACCAGTACGGCACATTACCACTAATAACTCGGTTTCACCGGCACCAGAGATAAACATTTTTGAACCTGTGATCAGGAAATCATCACCATCACGCACGGCTTTGGTTTGCAATGAAGCCGCATCACTACCAGCACCAGGTTCAGTTAAACAGTAAGATGCTAATAATTGCCCAGTGGTTAAGCCTTCTGACCACTGTTTACGCAACGTTTCTGTGCCCCATGTGGTAACCATCCAAGTAGCCATATTATGAATCGTTAACATTGCTGTGGTAGCTGTACAACCATGGGCTAATTCTTCAAAAATAATCGAAGAATCTAACCGAGATAAGCCCATACCGCCTTCTGATTCTGGCGAATACAACGAACAAAAGCCCAGTTCACCGGCTTTTTGAATAACCTCTTTAGGAAAATGATGTTCTTCATCCCACTTAGCGGCGAATGGAGCGAGCTCTTCGGCAGAGAATTGACGAGCTAAATCAGCAAACTGACGCTGATCTTCGTTTAAATTAAAATCCATGCTGGACTCCTAATATTGTCTTGGATGACTCTTGGGTCATTTGAAGTTTTGCCCGCCTGCGGCTTAAGCTGCTTATCCATTAGATTGTCTGTGTTACAACATCATCCAATGGCGCGGGTCAAAATTGTCTTGTTAAATTAGCTAATAAATATTGCCGCAATAAATCAATAAACTAACTATCACGGCGAATGGAGACTTACCCGAGCAGGGATTATTTGAGGTCAATGCTCATGTTAGGACCACTAACGGCTTCTGTGTCAAACCAGCGTGAAGTGATGGTTTTAGTTTCAGTACAAAAACGCACCGCTTGTTTACCATAGGCGTGCTGATCACCATAGAAACTGCCTTTCCAACCAGTGAATGAGAAGAAAGGTAATGGCACAGGGATCGGTACGTTAATCCCTACTTGGCCAACTTCTATTTCGTGTTGATATTTACGAGCGGCACCGCCAGATGCAGTAAAGATAGAGGTGCCATTACCGTAAGGACTGTTATTAACCAGCTCAATAGCATCATCTAAATTGTCCGCTTCCATGCAACACAATACAGGGCCAAAGATCTCTTCTTTGTATATGCTCATGTCGGTGGAGACATTGGTAAACATGGTTGGACCAACCCAGTTACCCGATTCGTAACCTTCTAAGGTAAAATCGCTGCCATCTAATAAACACTCAGCACCTTCAGCTTTACCTTGGGCAATGAGTTTGAGTACCCGTTCTTTTGCTGCAGGACTAATCACTGGGCCGTAAGCAGCGTTTTTGTCATCCCACAAACCTGGGCGCACTTTAGCTAACGCCTCTTTTAACTCAGGGATCCACTCTTTGGCTTTACCCACAAACACTGCGACCGAAATAGCCATACAACGTTGACCTGCCGCACCCACTGAGGCGCCGACCATGTTATTGATCACTTGCTGCTTATTCGCATCAGGCATGATCACGCAATGGTTTTTAGCCCCCGCAAACGCTTGCACGCGTTTTAGGTTGTCGGTGCCCGTTTTGTAAATGTATTGACCCACCCCCACAGAACCAACAAACGAAATCGCTTTAATAGCAGGATCCCTAAGCAAAATATCAACTGCGGTTTTGTCGCCATGAATAAGTTGTAATACACCTTTTGGCGCACCCGCTTCAACAAACAACTCCACTAAACGTTGCGGCGTCATCGGATCTTGTTCAGAAGGCTTTAAAATAAAGGTATTACCGCAAGCAATTGATAATGGGAACATCCATAACGGGATCATTGCAGGGAAATTGAATGGCGTAATACCCGCACACACACCTAATGGTTGCGTGTAACTGTAGGTGTCGATGTTACGGGCAACGTTTTCTACCGTTTCGCCCATCATCAATGACGCTACGTTACAGGCATGTTCGGCTACTTCAATACCGCGCCATACATCGCCTTTAGCATCTTCAAAGGTTTTACCGGTTTCTTGGGCCAAAATGGTCGCCAGTTCATCGTGATGTTCTTTTAGCAAATGTTGGTAACGTAACATGACGCGCGCACGTTCAGATACGGGAACTTCTTTCCATGTCTTAAACGCTTCCTTAGCACTGTGAATAGCCAATTCGACTTCGGTAGTGGTAGCACAGTTAATGTTGGCGATAACTGAATTATTAGCAGGGTTAGTCACATCAATATTGCGGTCACCATTACCATGTGTGAATTCGCCGTCAATGTAATGCTTAACTTGTGTGATCATGTTGCTTTCCTCGATCCTTGAACATCTTATGAGTGAAATAAGCCCACTCGTATTGAGTTACTGCACAGGTGACGCGATTTGTTGTGTTTGTCAGTCTCACTAAAGTGGCTGCGTGTACATCTACCTGTGCGGTGGTCTTGTCGAACTTAACTTGTATTGTCTATTTACACTTCGATCGCCATTGCTGTAGCTTCGCCGCCACCAATACATAACGATGCTACGCCACGCTTAAGGCCTCGTGCTTTTAAGGCGTAAATCAATGTGACTAACAAACGCGCACCAGAACAACCTATTGGGTGTCCCATTGCACATGCACCGCCATTAACGTTGACTTTACTGGCATCTAATTTCAGTTCAGAAATCGCCAACATGGTGACCATGGCAAACGCTTCATTAATTTCATATAAATCGACATCATCTTTACTCCACTGCACTTTATCGAACAGTTTTTGCATCGCGCCAACAGGTGCGGTAGTAAACATTGACGGTTCTTGTGAATGAGTAGTGTGACCTTTAATGGTCGCTAATACGCTTAAGCCCAATTGCTGTGCTTTTTCGCGTGTCATTAACATTAACGCTGCTGCGCCGTCCGAAATTGAACTTGAGTTGGCAGCAGTAATCGTGCCGTCTTTGGTAAATGCTGGGCGTAATGTCGGGATTTTTTCTGGGCGAGCGTTACCTGGCTGCTCGTCTGTATCAACTGTCACGTCACCACGACGCGTGCTCATGGTGACTGGCACCACTTCATCTTTAAATGCCCCAGAGTTAATCGCTGCATTGGCTTTTTCGAGCGAACTTAATGCAAAAGCATCCATTTGCTCGCGGGTTAAGCCAAAGTCATCTGCCGTTTTTTGTGCAAATGTACCCATTGCACCACCAGTGTAAGCATCTTCAAGGCCATCTAAAAACATGTGGTCCATCACTTTGCCATGGCCCATACGCATTCCGCTGCGCGCTTTGTCGAGCAAATATGGTGCTTGGCTCATACTTTCCATGCCACCCGCTACCACAACTTGACTACTACCCGCTTTAATCAAATCATGAGCTAGCATTACGGTTTTCATGCCAGAGCCACAGACCTTATTGATAGTAGTGGCGCCAACACTATAAGGTAAATTGGCACCAAGTGATGCTTGACGAGCTGGGGCTTGACCAAGACCTGCGGGTAAAACGCAACCCATCAACACTTCGTCAATGCTGTTTTCACTTACACCAGTTTGGGCTAATAGGCCTTTAATCGCAGTAGCCGCTAATACTGGAGATGCTACCTCAGACAATGCACCTTGAAACCCACCCATTGGTGTACGCTTCGCGGCAACAATAACGATATCTTGACCTGTTTGCTCTGTACTCATAACTACTCCAATTTAAATACGCTTAGAAATTAACTTTATCAATATTGATATCACTCTGACGTTGACGCGAACGTAAAGCAAGTAAAAAATGGTCTAAATACTGATGTTAATCAATTGGAATTGTCAGTGAAGATTTACAGTTTAAGAATATTAGCTTTAGATTAGATTTAAGATATTGTTTTTATTCTATATATCAACAACCACGCATCAGTAACGTTATTACTGTTGAGTGATTTAATCAGCATAAAACTTTAGTCTAAGCAGAATGTAGCCATAGTGGCCAAATAAACCCAATAGCCATTTAGGGAGGATTAATGGTCCATAATCACTACTTGATTGCGGCCTTTATCTTTTGCTTGATATAAGCCTAAATCGGCTTGCTTAATAATGTCGGCAAGCTCATGAGTTTGCGGGGTTAACATAGCAACGGCCACACTGATGGTGAAATTAATTTTAACATTGTGAAAAACAAACTGGTTTAACTCAATACTGGTTCGTAATCGCTCTGCTATTTCAACGGCTTGTAACTGTCCTGTATCGGGTAAAATAATTAAAAACTCTTCGCCACCTATGCGACCTAAAATATCGTTTTTCTTGAGCCAATTCCGTGCACGTCTTCCACACGCTTTTATGGCTAAATCGCCAATATCATGGCCATAACGGTCATTAATGGCTTTAAAATTATCAATATCAAACATAATCACGGCGAGTGGTCGATTATTTTTTTGAGCCTGATTAAAAATCTTTTTACCCTGTTCAAAAGTATGACGTCTATTAGCAATACCCGTCAGATAATCAGTTTGAGAGCGACGTTTAAATTGTCGGCGAGATTGCCACAAGAAAATCACCACAACCAATAACACCAATGCAATGAGCACTGCGATTACCATTGATAAGTTAGTGATTTTTTGAGTATCAATTTCGGCCTCCAAATTAAGCTTATTAATTGCCAATTGATTTTCGAGCAGGCGATTATTAAATTCAGCAACGGTAAGGTTATGGTCTAATGATGAATTAACCACATCATTATTGATAATATTGGCAAAGTTCTTTTTTTGTAAATCGATGGTATCTAACAGCTTATTCATGCCAAGATTACTGGAACCATTGGCGTAATCAATGATGGCTGCAATCATCAATTTCAATTCACTTGAATGACCGTGATAAGTCGCCGAATGAGAAAACTTTTCCGCATATTTAAAGGCTTTATCTGGCTGTTGTTGACGAAAATAACTTAATGCCAACCATGCATGAGTGGCGTCGACAAAGTATTTTTCTTGAGTTGTATCTTGCACTTCAAGTGCTCGTAAAAAATGCTCAATACCTTCTTGGAATAAACCTTGAGCCCAGCAGCTAATACCAGTATTAAATTGATAAAAAAACTCAAAATCAGCAAACTCTGGCGATTGCTCAACCAGTTGCTGCATTTGCAATAAATGGTCTTTATTCTCCACCCACAAGCCTAATTTAATCGATTCACCCACCATGTTATGTAACATATTAAACATGTCTTGTTTATCTTGGGCTTGCTCCCAAAAACCATAGGATTTTTTAAAGTATTGATAAGCTTTACGATTTAAACCATTGTCACGATAAATAGCCGCGGTAGCATTAAATATCATCGCTTGCCGGCTCAGTCCTAATTGATGCTGTTGTGCTAACGCTAATGCTTCATTTAACCTTTTCAGACCTTCGCCAAAATCACTTGGTTTATTATAACAATACGCGCTTTGCGCTAACACTTCGGCCAAGATATCAACGTTTCCAAGCTGACGGGCTAATGTAATCGCCACTTCACGATCTGGGCAATAAACTTGGGTGTCGTTAGTTTGAAGGTAAAGTATGAATGAGCGTTCGATATAGCTTTTGACCAGTTCTTCACTAAGAGGATGTGGCGTAAGTAATTTAATGGCCTGAGTATAGCTGTCAACTGCAGCAACAAGATCACTGTTAACTTCTTGCTCTATTGCCAACAAATGCAATAACTGGCCTTGCTGTTCAATTGGCCATTGAGCGCTTTGCGGTCGCTGTTGTTGTAAAAAGTCAATACGTTGCTGTGGTGAGCTTAATGTGGATAACTGCCGTTTGATATCCGTTAATGTTGCGCTACCAGTAATACCACTTACATTGGTGCCATTAACATTGGTGTCATTTGCATCAGCGTCACTAAAGAGGTCACTGGCCCCCAATGAGGTTACAGGCCCACTCACTGCACACACCAATAATAACATCAACCGCGTTTTAACCATTTAACCTCGACCTTACAATAAAAACCATTAAACTTAACAATAGCTTTTATCGAAACGATGTCAACGTTAAAGCGCTGGTGAAACTATACTCAGATTTACTTTTTACTTTCCCATGGCGTTTTCGCATTCATGTCAGACAAGTCATATGGTGTTAACTGGTAAACATAATAATTAAGCCAATTACTGACTAATAAACTGCCATGACTATGCCAACGAACAATAGGGTCTTGGTTGGGATCATCTTGACGATAATAATTTTGTGGAATGTCAGGGTTAAGTCCTTGTCCTTTATCGCGCACGTATTCTTCGTTCAAGGTTTCTTTTTGGTACTCAGGATGGCCCATCACAAACACATTATGGCTATCACGGCTAAGTACAATATAGGCGCCAGCCTCGTCAGATTCAGCTAACACTTCTAAATCAGGATGTTGGCGGATTTGTTCGACGTCCATTTCCGCAAAACGAGAATGTGGCGCAAAAAACTCATCATCAAAACCACGTAATAAAGGATGCGGGTCGCTTGTTCGGCGATGATTAAATACGCCAGACCGTTTGTTGGCTAACAACTTACGTTCTAAATCATAAAGGTGATAAAACCCAGCATGAGCTGCCCAGCAGAGAAATAAAACCGATGTCACATGTTGTTGCGACCAGTCAATGATCTCGCGAATATGGTCCCAATAAACCACATCTTTAAAATCAATTTGCCCTAATGGTGCCCCTGTAATAATCAAACCATCGTAATTGTTATGTCTGATGTCTTCAAAATCACGATAAAAAGTGTTCATGTGATCAACTGACGTATGCTTAGATTCTTTATCATGAATACGTAATAAATCGACCCCAACTTGCAATGGCGTATTCCCCAATAAACGTAATAATTGGGTTTCAGTTTCGATTTTGTTGGGCATCAAATTCAAGATGAGTACCCGCATTGGACGAATGTCCTGATTAGCCGCACGGGTTTCAGACATCACAAAGATATTTTCAGACTCTAAAATACCTGCAGCGGGCAGATTATCAGGAATACGAACCGGCATACGTCTCACCTTATAGATTAATTAAACACAGCGTCTTGATTGAGTACGTGCCAAATGGGCTAATAACCTCAACCATTATGCTTACCACATCACAGTTTCAACATTCTGTTAAATTCGCTAAACAGTCAACTTGACCACCAGTATTAACTTATATTTACTAAGGTTATTTAAACCAAACACTGTCAGCACGCTATATCAGCGAGTAGTAGTACAACAATCATTTGTATAATTCATCATACACAAGGATGTCTAGAAGTCTACACGTCTTGAGTTGAATTTTTTTCTCGCTTGTTATCAACAAGCGATATTTCTATCATGAGTCATTACTTAAGATGAGGTTAACTATGTCAATCGCGACTGCAATGATAATTGGTGCAAGTTCCCAACTAAGCCAAACCCTTGCTAAACAATTATCTGCACAGCAGGTTTCACTAGTGCTATTTGTTAACGATCCTGACTCGTTTAGCGAGTTTAGTCAAAGCTTGCCCGGTGAAGTCAGCGTGTATCCATTAGCTATTACCCAACCCGATACACTAATAGCACAACTTAATGCGGCCTGGACCAAGCATGATGGAGCCCATTTAGTGATAGTCAACACCGGCGTTAATGAATATGATTCAACTCTCCCCTGGGCCATTGACCAACATACTATTGATGTAAATGTCATGGGATTTGCCGCTGCCAGCCAGTGTATTTTTAAATTGATGTGCGAACAGGGTTACGGCCAATTAGCAGCGATTAATTCTATAGCCGGCCAACGTGGTGGTCCAAACGTGGCTTACCATGCCTCTAAAGCTTTTGCTGCAAATTATTTGCAAGGCCTTAGCATGCATGCACAACGCTTAAAATTACCTATAACCATTAGTGATATTCAATTAGGCTTATTTGATAAGGCGGTCCACTTAAACACTCAAATGCTTTTATCGCCCATTGATAAAGTGGCAGAACAAATTTTAACGGCACTTAAAAAAGGTAAACGCCGAGTGTATGTCACCAAGCGCTGGCGTATTGTCGCGTGGATTAATCGTTTATTACCTGAATATATTTATAATACCCGTCATTGGAATCCACGTAAAAAATAGTGAATTAGCGTATCAATAAAAGCAGGAACCCAAGGGTTCCTGTTTTTATATCAGCTAACGATATTAAGAGGATAAACTTATCATAGTTAATTTTTCGTTAAGTTTATCAAATGCTAGTTGGGCACTATCAAAATCATATCCATTTATTGCAGATAACACCTTGTTAATATCGGCCTTCATGGGAGTCGATACGAGTAGTAGTTCAAGTTGTTCCGCTATCGAAACCGCTTCTGTATCATAATCATCAAGCAATATTTTAAGTTTCTGAGCACACTCGTTTATTTTAACAATATCCATATCACCGTGTTCAAAACAGGTATTCTCAGACTGCTCAAAGTAATGTTTCAAGCCTGCCACTATTGGCAATAAACTCAAGTTAAGCTCCAAAAAGATATCTTGAGCAACCGGACTTTGTTTATGACAGGCTTGTTCTAATTTTTCTGCAAGTATCTGTATATTTATTGCACCTATGGTGCCAGCATTACTCTTAAGATTATGGGTTTCACGCTCTAATTCTGCCCAATTTTCTTGTTCGAACAAAGAGGCCATATCCGCTGCGAAATTTATATTATTCTGCATATAAATTTCTAGAATTTTATTATAAAGCGTGACGTTATTCATTGTGTGGCTCAACCCTATCGAGCAATCGATCCCAGGAACTTGAGGCAAATTTTTTGACGCCGCTAAGGTAACCTTGTTATCAATATTACCCTCTACCAAGGTTTGTGGTTTAACCCATTTAGCGATAGTAACAAACATATCTTCGATGGTAATAGGTTTGGCAATATGGCCATTCATCCCCGCAGACAATACTTTTTCACGATCACCAATCATGGCATTTGCCGTCATCGCAATAATAGGTAATAGCTTATATTGATGCATTTTTCGAATATGTCGTGTTGTTTCATATCCGTCCATTATTGGCATTTGACAGTCCATGAGAACCCCATCAAAATCATTATCAACTTGAAGCGCTGCTAATGCTGCTGCGCCGTTTTCAACAATTGTGACTGTCACTTCGTTATTACTCAGCAGCTCACAAGCCACCTCTTGATTGAGAGTATTATCTTCAACTAATAGCAACTTGGTACCCTGTAACTGTTTTTTTGCCTGTGTAAAGCGCTTACTGCGGAGTTCGTATTTATTTTCTATTACTGCCCCTTTGCCTTGTGATATTAATATGGCATCTAACATGCTTGAGGGAGTCCCAGGCTTGCTTAAGATGCAGCCTATTGCATTGTCATATTCAGGTGTTCTGTCACTAAGTGCACTAATCAGTATCGTCGCGGGTTGATTGGTAATGTTGAGATTATTGCGAATTGCCGTCAGCATTTCTCCACCACGGATCACTGACATGTCTTCATCGACAATAATAAGGTCATAGGGATTGGTGTGGTTTAATGACTCAATTTTTGTAATCGCTGTTGCGGCACATTTCTCAGTAGAAACAGTAAAATTCATGCTCTCTAACATTTGTCCATAAATGGCACGAGAGGTAGCATTATCATCAACAAACAACACCTTAAGCCTGCCAATTTTATCAATAACGTCTTGATGATAGTCTATTTGTAATTGCTGCTTACCAAGCTTGACGGTAAAGAAAAATACAGTACCAACGTCAGGTTCACTTTCCACCCAGATATCACCATCCATTAAATTAACAAAACTTTTAGATATTGCTAATCCTAAACCGGTGCCACCATATTTTCGTGTTGTAGAAGTATCGGCTTGGGAGAATGACTGGAATAACTTACCCTGTTGCTCCACGGTCATACCAATACCGTTGTCTTTCACAGAAAATTGCAAGGTTACGTCGTGAGTTGATTCTTGCTGTACTGAAATACCGATCACTATTTCACCACCAGAATGGGTAAATTTAACGGCATTATTACCTAAATTAGTTAACACTTGGCCTAAACGTAATGGATCACCTATTAAGGCCGTAGGTAACTTAGTTGGCATATCAAAATTAAGTTCAAGTGCTTTTTTCTTAACGCCAAACCCAATTATATTACCAAAGTTTTCTAATACTTCTTCTAAGTGAAAATCAATTTTTTCTAGCTCCATTTTCCCAGCTTCAACCTTAGAAAAATCGAGAATATCGTTAATTATGCCAAGCAGAGATTGAGCACTGAAATGTAATTTTTCAATATAACTCCGCTGTTTCGATGTTAATTCAGTATCAAGGGCGAGTTGGCTCATTCCGATAATCGCATTCATCGGAGTTCGGATTTCATGACTCATATTTGCCAAAAAATCAGACTTCATCTGACTAGCGGTTTCAGCTTCTAGTTTCGTTTGTCTAAGCGCTTCTTGAACTTGGTGACGTTCGGTAATGTCGCGAGCAAGGCTTATAGAACCGCAAATATTTTGGTTAGGATCGATCAACGGTGTCGATATAATATCTAATAGCAGTTTTTGTTTACTTTCGGGGTTTTCAATCCATAACTCAATTCTATTAGTATCTTCTATTTCAACTTTAGCTGTTTGGGCTAATATGTCAGAGTGAATCCCGTATATTTCCTTTGCTGTTTTACCAATAATCTCACATCGAGACTTACCCACTAATTTTTCAAACGTGGGGTTAGCATCTTGAAAAAGTCCTTGAGTATCAGTTACCGATAAGGCGTCAGGGATACTGTTAAATAATGACACTAAAGTCATTCGTTTACGTTCAGACTCGACATTAGCCTTTCGCAGATCTTCGGTAAGCGTTTCCATCTTTTTCTGAGCACTACGTAACACTTGTGCTAACAGAATAAACATAATCGCAAACAGCCATATAAAAATGGCCATAGCCCCAACCTTATTTCGAACCGAATCCATGGTGTCTTTTACTTGTTGTTTGTGTTTTAACAACATTTTGTCGGCCGTAGATGCCGATATACTTGCATGCTCTATATCAGACGAGAGGTCATTAAACACATTAGACAGAGAAATAAATGATGTTTTATATTGAGAAATAGAAATTTTTATCTCTTCAATAGACTTAAACGATGTGCTGTCAGTAACCATCCCCTCAAGATTGTTTACAGTCGTGATTAAGCTATCGATTCTGTTTATAAATTCGTCGTTATCGATTGAAATGCGCCGCCTATCATGCGGTTGGGGGCGCATAAGATGCTCTGCATCTTTTAATATCTGACTGAATGTATTGAAGAGTATGTCTATAGCAGCTGTCAATTCGTCAGTTGGCTCAAGACCAATAACTTGCTGTCTTTTCTTAAAGGTATTAATAAGCGCCCAAGTCATATCACTGTTGTTTAACATGGTGTCATGTAACATTTTTATTCGATGTTGCTCTTCAATAAAAATGTTGAAGCCATCTCGATAATGCGTGAGTTCTTGGATAAAGCTAGACATAATGTCTGTCGAATCCATTTGTTGATCATGGGACTCTAAAATAGTAAAAATGGCCGCAATGGATTCCATCATTTCACGAGCTTCAGACTCTTCATGATCACGCATGTATGACAACTCAAGAAGCCTTGCTTTATCAAGATGATATATAACTTCAGTTGAGATGTTATAATCATCTACTGTAGCAAAATACTTTTCCGACCAATAATATACGACAGCATTAAATAGTATGATTGAGACGGCAAATATGAAAACCAAATATTTACCACGCTTAAAAATAGGTTCTTGAAACAAAGCACTTTCCACCAGTTAATATATAATCGATTGTTTTATAATTTTTTATTTAAAAAAACCATCATTTAAACTAACAATATGACTATATTAAAAGACCTAATATGAGTCTGAATATTGCTGCATAATCACAGTTATTTCGTCGATACTTTCAACAAATAACGGCACTAAAGATGGGTCAAAGTGAATTCCAGCCTGTTTAACAATGAAACTCATAGTATCTTCAAGTGACCATGCTTTTTTGTAAGGTCTGATACTCGTTAAAGCATCAAATACATCTGCAATGGCAATCACCCTTGCTGACAAAGGAATATTGTCACCTTTTAGACCAAATGGGTAACCGTCACCATTCCACTTTTCGTGGTGATATAAAGCAACTTCACGCGCCATACGCAGTAATGGATTTGTATGTTCACCAATAATCTCTGAGCCAAATTCGCAATGTTTCTGGACCATACACCATTCATCAGAATCTAACTTTCCGGGTTTGCGTAAAATATGATCTGGAATACCAATTTTGCCTACATCATGCATCGCAGCTGAATTGTAAATTAGATCTACCCAAGTTTTATCATTGGACACTTTACTCGCCAAAAGTTCCGAATATTTACTCATTCGAATGACGTGTAACCCAGTCTCGTTATCCTTATATTCAGCGGCGCGCCCCAAACGACGAATAATCTCCAATCTGGTATCTTGTAACTCTGAAGTTCGCGCTTGAACTAATTTTTCCAAATGACGTGATTGATCATAAAGGTCTAAATGAGTTTTAACTCGTACTTTAATCAAAGAGGGGCTGATAGGCTTATTGACATAATCAACGGCGCCCAGTGTTAAGCCATACTCTTCATCTTTTACGGATGTTTTGGCCGTAACGAAAATAATGGGGATTTTACTTGTAACAGGGTCTTTCTTTAAAATTTCACAGACCTCGTAACCGTCCATGTCAGGCATCATGACATCAAGAAGAATAAGATCCGGTTTAGGGTTTGTATTGGCAATTTTGAGTGCAATCTTGCCACTTAGTGCGGCTTTTACACGATAATCTCCTCTTAATACATCGCTTAACACATCGATATTTTCGGGGGTATCATCAACAACCAGAATTGTCGCTTTGGAATTTTGCATACTCACAGACTCAACTCTTATGTCATATTTAGTTAACCAGGCATCAAAAGGAGCTACTTTCGAAATCTGTTAATGCGTTATACATTTAAAATGGTAGGTAACAAAAAAATGCACTTCAATATACTTAAAGTGCGATTTAGTAAATTATTTTGCAAAAAATAGCCAAACAAACCAATGGTCAGCAAGGTTTAACATTATCGATGAACTTTAACGATATTATGACTATTGTGATACTTTCGTATTGCTGTTTTGAGATACAGGCTCAGTTTTAAAGTGTATTTTTTAGTTCACATCGGTCCAATATTTTTAAATATTAAGATTTCACTATTTAACACATAACTTAAGACAATATAGAGTTATTACAGAGGGTGAGACTGGACATTCATCTATTATGGCCTGACAACTTTCAATACGTGGCTATGGATGTTTTTAGTTTCGATGAAGATAGTCAAATAGTAGAGTATTTATACTCAATTTAAGAAGTGCCAAGCAAATAAAAAATGGCTATCCAATGTACTAAATTTAAGACGATTAACTCAGAGCCTTAACGTTTGTATCAAAAAACTTAATCCATCGAATGAATAAAAGCAGGAACCCAAGGCTTCCTGCTTTTGAATCTGCACATGCTAATAAATACTAGAAAGAATAACCTACACTCACCATATACACCCAAGGATCAATATCGGTATCAACGACAACATGATCTCCACCCATATAAAAGCTCACATCAGTTGAAATTTGTGCATACCATACCGAAGCATTAACCAACCATTTTTTATCAATTTGGTAATCAAGACCTAATTGAGCAGCAATCCCCCAAGAGTTCGACAAACTTAAATTGTCTAAACCAAGGTCTTTAGCATCTTGGGTAAACTCACTATCATAGAAATTAGTAAAGTTAACCCCTAAACCAATATAAGGACGGAAAGCAGATTGTGAATTGCCAAAGTAATACTGTGCCACCAATGTTGGGGGTAATTGTTTAGTGTCTCCAATTTTACCTAATTCACCTAGTGACACATCATGGCTAAAAGGCGATGCTGCTAATAATTCAACCCCAAAATTATCAGTTAACATATAAGCAAAATTTAGCCCTAGTTGCACATCATTATCTACCCCAAATTCTGCAATGTTTGCTACTACAGGACTTGACTCATTAGGTGCCACCATAGCAACACCTGCTCGAACGATAATATCACCCGCTTGATGTGCCGCAGCACCAAAAGATAATCCAGCAGTTAATAACGTAGCAGCGGCCAAACTTAGGCTAATTTTATTATTCATTTTTAACACTCCATGGTAATGACAACTAGATGCAACTCTGTGCATCCTCAACATTTTCCGCCAACCTACCGAAGTAATCTGTTAATAACATTGACATAGATCAATGAAAACCAAATACCTCTTTAGAGGTACAAAGGAGGTTGCAGACACTTGATTTAGATCACAAAACGAGGGCATAAAGAGACAAAAGAGGTATTTAATAGTTGGGTTTTGTGAGGTTGATCAAGTAAATAATTGTTGATGACTATTCTGTTACGGATAGTTTGGGGTAATGAGTTAACCACGCCTTTTGATACACGCGATGATTAAAAATCGCCTTGTCACGCTTTGGATTTTGGCTTAACGATAAATCAAACATACAGTTTAAACCAAACACACTGATTACCTGTAATTGAAATTCAGAGGATGTTAGCTTATCAATTGAGACTAATTGAACCCCAATAGCGGTTTGTTTTTCTGGCCAATATGACATGGCATCAGCGCAAGATTGATAAGGTTTATCACCATTTCTAACATGCATTCTAGCTTGATTTTTCACCGACCAAGGCAGATCTATCTGTTTAACCAACATTGCTTGTATCGCTTGGTCTTTTTCGGAAGATGGATTGTTATCGCACCAGTAAATTACATCAATGTCATTTAAGGGTTGTGAAGCCATGCTGTGTAAATTATCCCAAATCATATTTCGTATAAAACCTGCGCTAATTAACCAGTCAGTGATCCCCTGTTGTTGCATTACTTTCTGACACGCTAATAACACTGCTAATCTAGATTCATCCTGTTGCAACCACTGCGCCAACAAGGACAATAGATTTGCTTGCCCCTGTTGCAACTGATCAATAGCCACTTGATTTAACAGGGGCTGATTTAATAGGGTTTGATTAAGTCGCGTCATACTGTTGTTCTGGCGCAGCATCAGCAAATGCTGTTAACTTATTGCACTCATCCCAAATTCGGACAATATTAGGATAAGCAGCAAGCTCTAAATTAAAGCGTTTGGCATTATACACTTGCGGGATTAGACAAATATCGGCCAGCGACGGAG
Source organism: Shewanella sp. MEBiC00475 (assembly GCF_005234075.1). Classification (NCBI taxonomy): domain Bacteria; kingdom Pseudomonadati; phylum Pseudomonadota; class Gammaproteobacteria; order Alteromonadales; family Shewanellaceae; genus Shewanella; species Shewanella sp. MEBiC00475. Next base: position 3,845,356 of record NZ_CP039928.1, on the reverse strand, counting down.
TATCACCAAAACAAAAACGTCTAGAATATTGACTTAACTGCTTTTCTAAAGCGGCAAAGCCAAGGTGTATCCAATGATGATACCAACGCATTTTATCTGCTTCTGATACGCCCATTTCGTTAACTAAATATTGTAATACTCGAAGATTATCTAATGGATGAATTTCACATGCGATGGCTTGAGCCATGCTACGCACAATAGCACGCTGCTCAATATTTCTGGGAAGTAACGGTTGTTGAGGGTGTTTTTCGTCGAGGTATTCCATAATCGCTAACGATTGCGATAAGTTAATCTCACCAAACCCGTTATTGTCGATAAATGTCGGTACAAGATCCGAGGGATTGAGTTGATGATAAACTTCAGAGTGTTGCTCACCACCATTATTAACTAAGTGAACTGAAATATGTTCTGCCGTTAACTGCTTTAAATTTAACGCAATACGCACGCGATATGCCGCACTTGAACGCCAATAGCCATAGAGTTTCATGTCTATATCCCTGTTATTTTTTCATTAAAAAAGGCAATAACGCTTTATCGCTATTGCCTTTTTATTTCGGTTTACATTGCATACATCATCTTAAGCTTTGTATTCAACCACTTTTTGATCGATAGAACCAAAGATGCTCACACCATTATCATCAAACATTTCAATGCGAACTGTGTCGCCAAAGTGCATAAAAGGTGTTGATGCTTTGCCGTCGGCAATAATTTCCAGCATCCGCTTTTCAGCTAAGCAACTAGAACCCGCACTGCGATCATAATTAGAAATGGTACCTGAACCAATGATTGCACCTGCGCCTAATGGACGTGTTTTAGCCACATGTTCAACTAACTGGCTAAAGTTAAACGTCATATCAACACCAGCATTCGGGCGACCAAATAATTCACTGTTTAAATGAGTCACTAACGGTAAATGTACTTTGCTGTCTTGCCATTTGTCACCTAACTCATCAGGGGTAATCGCAATTGGCGAAAATGCACTCGATGGCTTGGATTGGAAAAAGCCAAAACCTTTACCTAATTCACCTGGAATTAAGTTACGCAGTGATACGTCGTTAACTAGCATCAATAATTTAATGTGCTTAGTCGCATCCTCGCTGTTAACACCCATGGCAACATCATCAGTAACAATAGCGATTTCTGATTCGAAATCGATACCGTATTCTTCACTGGCCATTTGAATATCCGCTTTAGGGGCGATAAAACAGTCAGAACCACCTTGATACACGAGTGGATCAGTCCAAAATGATGCTGGCATTTCAGCACCGCGGGCCTTACGAACGAGTTCTACGTGATTGACATACGCACTGCCATCGGCCCATTGGTAAGCTCGTGGTAAAGGTGATAAACAACGTGCTTCATCAAAATTTACTGCATTGTCCATTTGTCCGGCGTTTAATGCTTCATACAACTCATTAAGTTGTGGGTATAACAAATCCCAAGCATCTAATAGTTGCTGCATTGTATGGGCAATAGCAGGCACCGCGACTGTCTTGGTCAAATCTTTACTGACTAACATTAATTGGCCGTCGCGACGTCCGTTGTGATAACTTGCAAGTTTCATTATTGCTCCTAAATACGAGGTGAGTTGTAGTGGATAAACCACACTGCAGACTCATTTTGACCATACAAATAACTGATAATGGCTGAAAAACCTATAGCATGCACAAATCACATGTTATCGGAATAAACCATAGTTCGTAAAATATTCGTTACATTAATTTAACAGTCGTTAAAACACTGAGCTACAGCGCTTAAGTGACTAAAATGCCGGCAATAAGCTGGCATTAAATCGTTACATTACTTTTTCTTACTAATACTGTAGTCACGCAACTTATTGGCAATAGCGGTATGCGATACCCCAAGTTTTTTGGCTAATTGTCGCGTACTTGGGTATGCAGGGTATAACCGGCGTAATAAACTCGCTTCGTATTCTTTCATCGCTTCATCGAGGGTACCTTCGAATTCTTCATCGAAATAACCAAAGCCTTCGGCATATGACGGTAATTTAAGTTGTTCAACGGTCAATTCTGTTGAACCATCCCACATTGATACAGCTCTAAAAATAGCATTTTTCAACTGACGCACATTACCCGGCCACGCATAAGTAAACAGGTAATCACGACAGCTTGCCGAAATACGTCTTAAAGGGCTAGATAACTGCTGACTGTAATGTTCTAAAAACATCTCAGTTAACGGCAGCACATCAACACGTCGCTCACGCAATGAAGGAATGTGATAACTCAATACGTGAATACGATAATATAAATCTTCTCTAAACTCACCTGTTTGGCAAAGCTCTGCTAAATGCTTTTGGGTTGAACAAATAATCCGTACATCGGCACGAATTTCTTCATCACCACCTATGCGCCTAAAGGTGCCATCTTGTAATAAACGTAGTAACTTAACTTGAGCGGCTTTAGACATCTCGGCTATTTCATCAAGAAACACCGTACCGCCTTTAGCTTCTTCAAAGAAACCTCGTTTAACAACAGTGCCATTACTGACAAAACCAAATAATTCTTCTTCGGCGACGCTATCTGGCAGTGCTGCACAGTTAATAGCAATAAACGGATGTTCGCGGCGCATACTGGCATCATGGCTTGCTCGGGCCATTAACTCTTTACCCGTACCGGTTTCACCTGTAATCAATAAAGGAGCATCAAGCTGCGCCATACGCTTGGCTTGCTTGAGTATATCTTTCATTTTATCGCTAACGACTAATACATTGTCAAAACCAGTAGTCTGATTTTGCAACGCATTAAACTGCTTACCCACTCTTGCAGGTGACTTTAGCGAGATAACAGCCCCACCTAAGATTGTCTTATCATTATCATCAGGTAAGTAAATGGGTAACATTTCAGCTAAATACTCGTTCGAGTTAATTTGCACTCGAGTCGCTTGAGGTAATACAGGCGTTTCACTCATCCAACGGGCAAAATTAAATCCTTGCACCCAATGATTAAGTGACTCCCCTGCCACTTCATGATCGCCCATATTGAGCGTCAATAATGCAGACTCATTCGCAATACGAACCCGTCCTTTTACGTCAATTGAAAAAACTGAATCCGGTAAGGTTTTAAGCAATGTTTTTAACGCGTAGTGTTCTTGCTCTGAAGGCATAAAAGAGACAGTGCGAACATCATGCACACTTTCGACTTTACGAATTTGTGGCATAAGTTCACGCAAGGTTTCAAAACTGTTTTCTGCAAATTGCAAAAATAGGAAACCTTTATTGCTGGCATCAATAGCAATTAAGTTAATACCATGATTTTCAAGCACGACTAGGATGTCTTTCGCTAAACCAACACGATCGATACAACTGACTTCCAAACGCATAATGCAACGATTCCCTAATTATTAAAGTTTTATTTTGGAAATTTGGCACAACGTTAGAGGGATATTGCCTCGGTGGCAAGTGAAGTTTACAGCAGAGTTGTAACAGAGCAATTATTTCAGTACATTACGTTTACGTAATGTACTGAAATAGATGATGATAACGATTAATCAAGCAACTGGTCGGTCTTGGCTGCCATGATGAAATCGTTCTTGTGTAACCCCTTAATCGAGTGTGACCACCAAGTCACGGTAACTTTGCCCCACTCAGTTAAGATACCAGGGTGATGAAACTCGGCTTCAGCTAAATCGGCCAACTTATTAGTAAAGGCCATCGCTAACTTAAAATTTTTAAATTTATATACCCGCTCTAACTGCATAATGCCGTCACGAACTTCAACGCCCCAATCTGGGATCATACCGATAAGTTCTGCCAACTCTGCATCGGTTACTTTTGGTGCATCTGCTTGGCATGCTTCACACTTCATCTCGGTTAATGCATTCATTTGTACTCCTTGGCTTAATTAAATAGTGTCTAACTTGCAGGTTATTGAGCCACAAGCCCTACTACAATAAATCGTTAACTGGCTTTAACTTTTGGAGCGAATTTAGGCTCAAACATGCCTAACTGGCGTGCTTCTGTCACCATACTCATAATGTCCATACGAGCAATCTCATCCAGATAATCAATATTATCAATCACATAATAAATAGGCTGCATAATATCAATTCGATATGGCGTACGCAGTACATCAAGTAAATCAAACGGTTTGCGTTCAGGGCTATTACTTAATGCATACATGGTTTCACCCGGTGAACTTAAAATGCCGCCGCCGTAGATTTGCAGTGATTCATTTTTTGTTTGGACTAAGCCAAACTCAATGGTGAACCAATATAATCGCGCCAAAAATACTCGCTCTTCTTTCGATGCGGCTAACCCTAACTGACCATACATATGCGAAAAATGCGCGAAAGAAGGATTGGTTAACAATGGACAATGGCCAAATATTTCATGAAAAATATCAGGTTCTTGCAGGTAATCAAACTCTTCTTTGCCACGAATAAACGTTGCCACTGGAAACTCTTTATTGGCCAGTAACTCAAAGAAACGTCCAAATGAGATCAGTGCAGGCACTGCTGCGGTTTTCCAACCTGTTGCATCAAGCAACACTTTATCGATTTCAGGCAATTGCGGAATGCGATCAATCGACATACCTAATGCATCGAGCCCTTTTAGGTATGCTTGACATGCACGACCAGGCATATTGGTTACTTGGCGTTGATACAATTGTTGCCATAATTGATTCTCATGCTCTGAGTAATCAATGTAACCTTGGGCATCAGGTTGATGTGCTATATATTTTGTTGTTGCACTCATAGGTTCCACTTTACGTCAACTTCACTCCCTACATAGTGTGCTAAGGTTGACGTTTTGTTAACTGTTTCACAGTTTTTTGTCTAACTGTTATCTAGCTCAAAACGTAAACAAATAAATACAACTAACAAATTAATGGCGATAATATCGTCACGTTTACTCACCTTATTATCCCGTTCCCGAAAAACGTTCAGCGTTTATTTGGATGCTGCATCAATAATTTAACTGACGATTGACCAGTGATAACTTACAATATAAACAAAACTTGGTTCATTAATTCACAGGACGATTAAACTATGACAATTTTGGTAACCGGTGGCGCTGGCTATATTGGTACACATACCGTAGTAGAGCTATTAAAGGCCGGACAGAAAGTCGTCATCGTAGACAATCTATCAAACTCAAGTGTTGAAGCATTGGCGCGAGTGCGAACTATTACAGGAAAAGATGTCACTTTTTATCAAGGCGATATTTTAAATAAAGCATTATTACAAAAAGTCTTTACTGACCACAGCATCGAATCAGTGATTCATTTTGCAGGATTAAAAGCGGTTGGTGAATCAGTCGCTAAGCCTTTAAAATATTACGAAAATAACGTCACAGGCACCATTATTTTATGCCAAGTAATGGCTGCAAATAATGTTAAAAACTTAGTGTTCAGCTCATCTGCAACCGTATATGGCGACCCAGCCAGCTTACCGATTAAAGAAGACTTTCCAACGGGTGCCACTAACCCTTATGGTCAGTCAAAATTAATGGTGGAATATATTTTAGCTGACCTACATAACTCAGATAACAGCTGGAATATTGCCCGTTTACGTTATTTCAACCCTGTTGGCGCCCACGAAAGTGGCTTAATTGGCGAAGACCCTAACGATATTCCAAATAACTTAATGCCGTTTATTGCTCAAGTTGCCGTTGGTAAGCGTGAAAAGTTAAGTGTCTTTGGTAATGACTACAATACCCCTGATGGTACTGGCGTGCGTGATTATATCCACGTTGTTGATTTAGCTGTCGGCCACTTACAAGCGCTTAAAAAGTTGCAAACCAAACCAGGTTTGGTGACTTATAATCTCGGTACCGGCATAGGCTACAGCGTGTTAGACATGGTCAAGGCATTTGAGAAAGCTTGCGGAAAAACCATTGCTTATCAAATTAGTCCTCGTCGTCCTGGCGATATTGCTGCCTGTTATGCCGACCCAAGCTTTGCTGCTACAGAATTGGATTGGCGTGCAACTCATACAGTTGAAGACATGGCCAACAGTAGTTGGAAATGGCAATCAAATAATCCTGATGGTTACAATACCAACTCCGTTAATTAGGTGAGCAATCAGAGTCACTCAGGTTTTTCAGTTTGAGGCGCATTGTTAAAAGAATGGTTATTCCCTTATGAAGCAATGCAACAAAAAAATGGAAAGCCTGAGTGGCTCCCGCAGGGCGAGTTTATGCACCTACTATGCTACTTAATAGAATTTTGACGTAGAGCACTATCCTATTACTTGCCTAGAAAGTGCAGAACTCTCGCTGAATGACCAGATAATTATTGGAATTGGTATGAATTGCCAAGCGCTTAACAATTTGGTGCTGCAGTTAATGCTAATATTGACTGCAGCAAATGTGTTTAAGTCCAATTGGAACCCAAATGACCCAAGGTATTAATCAAAGTCGTCGTAATCTTTTTAGTCGCAGAAAGTCCAATGTGACTCGCCCGCCTTGGAGCAAAACAGACCAAGAATTTACGGACAACTGCACCCGCTGTGATAAGTGCATAAGCGCCTGTGAAACCCAAATCATTAAACGTGGTGAAGGTGGCTTTCCTGAAATTGATTTCACTAAAAATGAATGCACCTTTTGTAAGCAATGCGTTGAGGTGTGTCCTGAACCTGTATTTGATGACACGGCGGTATTGCCGTGGACAATTGTCGCCAGTATTAAAGATAGCTGTTTAACCGCTAAAGGAGTCTGGTGTCAAAGCTGTAAAGACGCCTGCGATCCTCGCGCAATTAGCTTTATCATGGCGGTAGGCCAAGTCCCCAAACCCTTGATAGATATTGATGCCTGTACTGGCTGTGGTGCATGTGTGTCACCTTGCCCTACTGATGCAATACTTATCGGTCATCCAAGCTAAGTTTATCGACAAAAAAGTCAAGGTTGTCAAAAATACTGTTAGCTGTTTTGATGTTGTTTCTCAATTGATAACGCTATATTACCCACACAATATAACCATAAGAGCACTAAGATGTTTGGTCAAAAAAAACCTGCTAATTCACTCAGTTTCATCGCCCAAGAATGTCATTTAACCGGCAAACTTATTTTTAGCGGTGACGTGCTCATTGCTGGCTATATCAACGGTGATATAAAAGCCCAAGGCAATGTAACGATTGAGCCTAGCGGAACCGTTGATGGTGATATTTTATGTCGCGAGTTGATGATTTCAGGACAATTGACGGGAGAAGCTCGTTGTAAAAAAGTCACCCTGCATGATCAAGGCGTTTTTGAAGGTGATGCATATTGTGAAAATATTGAGATTTTAGACGGAGGCCAATTTTTAGGTTACCGTCACCGAGATACACCTACCAGCGCTTAATCCACCGTTCTCGCGGCCTTATAACGTCGACAACTATCGTCAATTTTTAACCAACTCACTTGTTCATCAGTGTAGATATGATAGGTCGGTTGCACTCGGTCTGGTTGATCTAAAGATGCGATCGATAATGTAGTGTATTGCGGGTAACTCAGATGTCGGAAAGTCAATGAGCAGCCGCATTGTTGACAAAAGCCACGACGTATATCGTTTGAAGAAGCAAACTCAGTCACTTGTCCTTGTAACCACTGCACTTGTTCACGATGAAAATCCATCCAGCTCACCAACACCGCACCAGAACTTTTACGGCATTGACTGCAATGGCAATGATCGGCATCAAATGGTGTACCATTAACTTGATAACGGATTGCACCGCATAAACAACCACCTTGTAATAACTCAACTTGTGACATTTAAGCTCCTAGATGATCTACTTTTATTTATAAATATACTACTTATCAATTCCTTGAAGTTTCTGCTGCCATTGACGCAATAACACCACAAACTCTTTTGGTTCTCTGTCTAAGCTGTCGATGGATAAATATAAATGATACCCCAACTGCTCATGTAACGTTTGGCAGCGATGACCAAACATGGCCAATACCCCACGATAGCGATCGCCATTTACCAGCAGCGGCGTGTATTCCACGCCTAAATAACCTTCTAAACTTTGTAAATCTTCATCTTGGGTGGCGGCCGTCATTAATAATGGACGTTGTTCGGTTAATAATCCGGTGGCCAGACGTGGCGAAATACAATCTAAAATAGGATTAATCTGTTTAAGTTTGACACCAATATAGGGCAGTTCAATCAGCTCCATATTTTGATTTACCCGTACGCTATCAACGCGCTGAATATTATGCCATTCAATAAACACTTGTCCGCGACGATGAAAAAATTCTACACCTTCAGTGGTTAATTTAAAGCTCACGGCTGGCTGATATAGTTTAGCAAACCCTAAAATAAATCCTACCGATCCAAGGGCAAAGCACAACATACCAAGTACAAAAAAACCTTTAAACCCGATAAAAATAATCAAGCTAGCGATTAAACTGACTGCACCAACAATAGAGAGTGTTATGCCATTGCGCTTAGAATAAGGGCTGATTAGCATTTGCTCATCACTCACGAAAATATCCTTCTCATTGATAATTTATTCCACATACGATTACTCTAGGTTATTCATTAGGCCGACAGTGTTACCTGTTGGTAGACCTTTTATTTGTAGCCATAATATCCCCACATATTCATGGATAGCTCGTTGCGATGTAAGTAACTGATCCGCATTTAAACGCCACCAATAACCACGGCTAGCAATAAAATCGCTTGGCGCTGCTTGGGGTTGCATTCCCAATGAGGTAAAAATTCGCATTGAACGTGGCATATGAGTCGCCGAAGTGACTAACCTAAACGGTTTATAACCAATCATGCTTTTAAGTGCATAAGCTTCTTCAATGGTGTCTTTAGGTTGATTAAATACCAATATACTGGTTTTCGGGATCCCTAATTCTTGTGCGGCTTGGGCCATCATAGTCGCATGGGCTGTAGGTTGGTTGCCACCGCTCCAGCCACTCACAACTAAGGTACAGTGCTGACCAAGACCATACTGCCGTATTCCCTCACTTAAACGAGCCAATGCCGTGGATGATAATTGCTGTACTGCTGTATGGCCAGATTGCTCAAGATTACCCGACCCCAATACCATCACAACACAACTGCCCGTTATAGGTTGATGATTAACTTGATACTGAGACTCTAAAGAATCGGCTAAAAAATAACTTACTTGGGATTGGCTGGTTAGTACTAGCACCAATATAGCAATAACTAATGCAACTCGGCCGCATCGCAGCAAGGTTACCCGCTGGGTTCGCCATAAAACGGCTGCAATAATTAATAACATTATGCTAAAGGGAATGGGCATCACTAACTGAGATAACACTTTCTTAAGCCAAAACATCCGTATATCACTTAATCAATAAAAACTGCCGCTAGTTTATCGTTATCAGCTCTGAATACAAACCCTAGCTACAGTTATTCCTATAACAAAAACGGCACTGTTTAAGTGCCGTTTAGTGAGTGAACTCTTAACGATGTGAATTGAGATTAACTATCATCGATATAATATTGAGGCTATTTTTCGTCTTTGCCCCACAACCATGCAGCCCCACGAACGCCCGATGATGCGCCAAATTGATTCTTCACGACTTGAGTTTCGCACTCACGGCCGACGACGTATTTCGGTAATAATGACGGTAACTCAGTGTAAATGGCGTCAATATTAGATACGCCACCACCCAATACAATGATGTCTGGGTCCATCATATTAATCACATGTGCGAGTGAACGAGCTAAACGGTCGATAAAACGCTTAAATGCCGCGGTTGCCAGCGGATCACCTTGCTGCATCATCTCAGAAATTTGAATACCACTGGTAGCGTCACCGCCTGCGGCGCGAAAGTCTCGGATAAAGCCTGTGCCCGAAATAAAGGTTTCGATACAATCGCGATTCCCACAAAAACACGTTGTGCTATTAAACTCATCGGGGGTCATCCAAGGTAACGGGTTGTGGCCCCATTCGCCAGCAATACCGTTACCACCAGCATGAACAGTGCCATTTATAGATATGCCCGCACCACAACCTGTACCAATAATACCGCCAAATACTAAACGCTTACCCGCGGCTGCACCGTCTACTGCTTCTGAAACAGCAAAACAGTTGGCATCGTTGGCAACACGTACTTCTCGGTGTAATACTTCGCTTAAATCTTTGTCTAAAGGATGGCCGTTAATCCAAGTGGAATTAGAGTTTTTGACTAATCCAGTAAACGGAGATACCACACCAGGAATACCCACACCAACAGAACCGGTTTGTTTCGTTGCCGATTCCGCATCAGCAACTAAACTGACAATGGCTTCTATGGTACCTGGATAGTTTTTTGGCGTTGGAATGCGCTTTCTGAATATTTCAGTACCGTCTTCGGCTAACGCCACTATTTCAATTTTAGTACCACCGAGATCGACGCCCATGCGCATCATAACTTGTCACTCCACTTGTTTATTATTAATTGGGGTTCCATATTTAGCTTACAAAGGTCGATTGACACTCCAGCTATTTACGTGGAAACCATGCCGATGAAGCGGCAATAAAATACGGATTTAAAATATTTTCTTTCTGGTTATATTGAAGCGGTGTTAGCCCAGGATATTCAACTACCTGTCCACCCGCACTTTCTAATACCGCTTGCGCAGCTGCAGTATCCCATTCACTGGTAAGGCCTAACCTTGGATAAACATCCGCTTGGCCTTCAGCAATCATGCAAAACTTTAACGAGCTACCGACACTGAGCATCTTGTGCTCACCAATAGTCTGTAAATAGGCGGCAACATCAGGGCTAATATGGGAACGACTCCCCACCACAATAGGTGGCGATTGCAATTCCCGGTTACGAATATCTAATGTTGCTATCAAGCCGTTATGCTCAAGCCAAGCACCTTGGCCGACTATGCCGCTATAGCATTTATCTAACACTGGCGCATACACTACGCCAGCAATAGCTTGTCCTTGGTGGATCAGCGCAATATTGACGGTAAATTCACCATTGCGTTTAATAAATTCTTTGGTGCCATCCAGAGGATCGATCAACCAATAGGTTTGCCATGTTTGTCGTTCAGTCCAGCTAATATCAGCCGCTTCTTCACTCATAACTGGAATATCTGCAAAATGCTGTTTAAGGCCCGCGGCAATTACATTGTGACTAGCTATATCAGCAGCAGTAACCGGGCTATCGTCTTGTTTCACTTCAATCTGCAGATCAGTTTGAGCATAAACCTGCATAATGGCTTCACCAGCTTGCTTGGCGAGTGTCACTATCAGCTGCAAGTCTGTTTTAGAAAATACAATGTTAGACAAATCAATTCCTTATAAAATTCATATCGCGCTAGCGATCAACACACTATTGATACGACATTATGCCATTGTTAACATCATAGATTGATAACTTTTTGATTGTACTTAATCCAAAAGTACTCGAAAAAAACAGCAGACAAAACCACCACATTGACACAACATACCCGCAACAAAATAAAACCAGTTCTATACTAAGCTAAGCGTCGCCCAGCTCAAAACAAACAGTGTGTTTATGCATTCGTATTCAATTATGGAGCGAATCCGTTAATAAAATGTAGCATCATCATTTAACGACTTATATTTCAGTTACCCTTGGCTAGACATACCTATCTAGGTAAGTCTAGCCAGAGCGTTAACGACTCATTGATTAATTACATCGAATCGTATTTTCAGTTGAAGTTGTTTTAATCACAACATCACTAAAACTGATGTCTACTTTAGCGTCAGTCGTAAGATAAAATGGTATCGTAATTTTACCAAAGTCCATTGGTTCTCCTGCAAAACAGGCCAATGAAATATTGATATTTTGCCAGTCACCTAATTTAGCATTAACCAGTTTGGTAATATCCACTTGTTGACGACAGTCTCCTTCACACGCCAAGCCTAGCCACAGCGGTTTTTGCACTAACTGTAGCGCTTTAATACTTACAGATAACACTGAATCACGATTGCTATAGGCTCTAAGATCGCGCGGAAAATTACTGATTAAACCAACAGTACCTAGCTCACTACCATTAAAAGAGACTAAGCGAGCATCTTCTTGCACTACGCGATCCATAGTACGGATATTCAGTGCATTATTGTTTGCCACGCTGCTTGATAAGCCCTGTCGTTCATTATTGGTCGCTATGTACATTGACCAAGGAGATTTCACTGCTCGTTCAAATAAAGCTAAGTCTTCAAGTGTTTGAGTTGCTGAAAAATTATCTTCTGATAACTTATCTAAGGCTATCGCATCGGTTGATGCTGACTGATAGCTTAACCCGTATCCGTAAGGAATAAGCGGTTGATAGTCTGCTTGTGCTTGCGCACTTTTATCTTGTACTAATGGCACATTCACTTGAGTTTGTTGTGGTGTAGATGGCCACGAGAATGACAATTTACCGACAAAATCATAACCAACACTCCCGTCTGGCTTTGTGAACAACACATCTGCAATACCTTGACCTTCAGACCCAGGAAGCCAAGCAGCAACAAAAGCATCTGACTGATTAAACTCAGAATTAACCCACATTGGGCGACCGCTGATAAATACTGACACAACAGGGATACCTTGCGCCTTCAGCTTTTTCAATAACGCCAAATCTCGCTTATCACCACGTTGATATTCTAGGTTATCAATATCACCATTGCCCTCGGCATAAGGTTCTTCGCCAAACACTACAATGGCAACATCAGGCTTCTGTTCTGGGCTAAATTCACCCGTCACACTTAACATTGCTTCTCCACCGCCTTGGGTGACCACCTGCTTGATACCTGAATAAATTGAAGTTGCACCAGGAAAATCGGAGTTTTTATTATCGGTACCCTGCCAAGTAATCGTCCAACCCCCTGATTGTTTACCTATATTGTCAGCAGCGTCACCAGCAACAAGTACTTTTGCATTTGGCTTGAGCGGCAATAACGATTGATTATTCTTAAGCAGCACCAACGACTCGCGCACCGCTTGACGGGCAACATCGCGATGACTCGCTTGACCTATTAATTCAGTTTTACCCGATAATGGACGATTTGCAGGGCTAGGTTTATCAAACAAACCCGCACGAAACTTTACTCGTAAAATACGGCTTACCGCATCATCTATCCGCGCTTGGCTAATTTCACCGCTATTAACTTGAGCAATGGTATTTTCATATAATGGTTTCCATGCAGCTGTAGGCACCATAAAGATATCTAATCCGGCATTGACAGATTGAGCACAAGACTCATTGCTACAACCAGCAACTTGTCCGTGACCATTCCAATCACCCACGACGAAACCATCGAAATTTAATTTATCTTTAAGCACATCTGTTAACAGGTATTTGTTACCATGGTTTTTAACCCCGTGCCAGCTGTTAAATGAGGCCATAACACTTTGCGCCCCAGCATTTAAGCCACCCACATAACCTTGGGCATGTATGTCATATAAGTCTTGTTCGTTGGCAATATTATCGCCTTGATCTATGCCGTTTTCAGTCCCGCCATCACCGATAAAGTGTTTTACCGTTGATATAACATGTTGGTCAGATAAAAAATCGGCTTTAACAGAACCTTGCAAACCTTCGACAATGGCATACGCGTATGCTTTTACAATCTGTGGATCTTCAGAGTAACCTTCATAAGTTCGGCCCCAACGATCATCGCGCACCACGGCAACAGTAGGAGCAAACACCCAATCAATCCCAGTAACCATTACTTCTTGGGCTGTAATAGCCGCTATTTGCTCAATCAATTTTGGATTATTCGCAGCACCTAAACCAATATTATGTGGAAATAAGGTCGCACCAATCACATTGTTATGCCCATGTACTGCGTCAGTACCCCACATAGTCGGAATATTAATGCCATCGACACTGTCATCTATCGATGCTTGATAAAATGATTCTGCTAACGCAATCCAATCTGCCGGTGTAGCGTGTTTGTCATTATTAGGGTAAGCACCACCACCGTTAAGATAAGATCCAAAGCCATATTGACGCATATCTTCAACAGTGATATCGCGAATTTCAGGCTGGATCATCTGCGCGACTTTTTGCTCAAGTGTCATTTTGGAAATTAATCCAGCAATTTTAGCTTCTAATACAGGATCTTTTGCTACTGCTGGCGTTAATTCAGGCCAAATGGTTAATGTGTTTGATGCCGTTTCATCCGCGGTGACTGTAACAACCGCGGCTTCTGTAGCAAGCTGGTTAGTGGTTTGATTGTCGCCACATCCGCTAAGCCCAAGCAAAACCCCTAAGGTAATCAAGCTGATTTTTGTTAGCATATTTACTCTCGTGACACCTTGCAATTGAGTCTGTTTCATTCTATTTCCCTTAAGCATTTTCAGTTGTCGCGGGACGTTTTGCATCACATCCAATCAAACCGTAGTAGCCAATAAACCCGTAGCATAATAATGGTAAAATAAAGGCAAATTGTATTCCCATGCTGTCAGCTAACATGCCTTGTAATAAGGGTAATACTGCACCACCGACAATGGCTAAGCATAAAATACCTGAACCTTGGCTAGTGTGCTGTTTTAAATCTTGCAGCGCTAAACTAAAAATAGTGGGGAACATAATTGAATTACACAAACCCACTAACAACAATGCCCACATGGCAACAGTACCGGCACTCAATATTGCAGCAGCAACTAAAATGCACGCACATAAGGCATTAAATGCTAACACCTTACCGGCTTTAATTTTTTGCATCACTGCAGCGCCAATAAATCGTCCCACCATAGCGCCACCAAAGTAATAAGCTATATAATGTGCAGCTTCAGATTCAGATACGCCACTCGTTCCATCTTGAGTAATAAAACTAATCAGAAAACTACCAATACCTACTTCAGCGCCAACATAGACAAAAATCCCCACAGCCCCCAACACTAAATGCGGATACTGCCAAGCACTCCCCGATGCAGAGGTCTTAGACTTAGCTTCTCTTTTTCCCAATAACGGTAATTTTAACAACATGAAAATAAGTGCTAATGCAAACAATGACGCGGCTAAAATTAAATAAGGAGTTTGTACCGCACTCGCCTGCTGCTGTACTGACAACTGACCAATCACTTCACCAACTTCAGTGATTTTTTCATCGTGTTCAACGGTTGATAAAATTAACCAACTACCAAAAAATGGCGCAACAGTCGTACCTAACGAATTAAATGCTTGAGTTAATGTCAGTCTTGATGATGCTGTTTCAGCCGGCCCAAGTACACTCACATATGGGTTTGCTGAAACTTGTAAAATAGTAATACCGGATGCCAATACAAAAAAAGCAAACAGAAACATGTTATATGAGCCATAACTGGCTGATGGATAGAATAATAAACAACCAATGCAGGCAATAATCAATCCGGTAATAATCCCTTTTTGATAACCAATTTTACCCACTAGCGCACCAGCTGGAATCGACACAATAAAATAGGCACCAAAAAAGCAAAACTGCACCAGCATTGCTTGGGTGTAGTTAAGGTCGAACATGTTTTTTAGATAAGGGATTAAAATATCATTCAAGCAGGTTAAGAAACCCCACATAAAAAATAATGATGTTAATGCCACTAACGCAAAGCGAAAGTTACCTTGCTGGTGTGTTGAATTGGCATTTGCCAGTTCAGATTGAAGTTGTGAAGTCGCCATGACATTCCCTTATTTTTGTTAATAGTTATCTTGGGTTTCTGCCCATAATGACAGTGAATCAAAATCAATCATCGTCGTTTGAAAGTTAACTCCCCCGTAAACTCTCGCTATTTGACTCATCACCTTCCCCATACCTGTTCAAGCAGATGAGGATTTAATAATTAGCCAAATCAATTATTGACCTTTGGATAATTAATCACTAATCTCAATGTAAGCGCTTTCATTTTTAACATATCGATAACTGATGTCAACGATTTTTAACTACTAGAGCATAATCTTTACTGTGTAACTAACGTGGCACAATGCCATTACCAGTGTGTTTCAAGCAAATTAGTTAATCATAAAAATAGAAAAAATTAATCAATACTAAGTGAATTAAAATATGAAAATTATGTTACCAGCCGATTCCAAAATGCATTCAAAAGCGTTCACCTTTGGTGTGGCGACTGCTTCTTTTCAAATTGAAGGCGCAGTGGCATCACGCCTCCCTTGTATATGGGACACATTTTGTGCCATCCCAGAAAAAATTCGTGATGGTTCAGACGGAGAACAAGCTTGCGAGCATGTCAAATTATGGCGTGAAGATGTCGATTTAATTGAATCATTAGGTGTTGACGCTTACCGTTTATCGATTTCATGGCCGCGAGTAATAAACAAAGATGGCAGCCTAAATCCACAAGGTGTTAAGTTTTATACCGACTTACTCGATGAGTTAAATCAACGTGGAATTAAAACTTTTGTTACTTTATACCACTGGGATTTACCACAACATATTGAAGACAATGGCGGTTGGTTAAATCGTGAAACAGCATACCTTTTTGCTGATTATGCCGACAAAATTACTCAAGCATTTGGTGATAGAGTTTACTCGTACGCCACTTTTAACGAACCTTTTTGCAGCTCGTACTTAGGTTATGAAATCGGTGTACATGCACCAGGATTAGCCAAAAAAGCTTATGGACGCCAATCAGCTCACTATTTATTATTGGCTCATGGCTTAGCCATGAAAGTTTTGCAAAAGAATAGCCCTAATAGCTTAAATGGTATCGTGCTTAACTTTACCCCTTGTTATAGCGCAACCGATTCAGCAGCCGATGTCGAAGCAGCAAGCAAAGCCGATCAGTACTTCAACCAATGGTACATAAAGCCACTCTTTGATCGTTGTTATCCAGAAATAATTTATGATTTTGCAGTTGAAGATGTTCCCATCATCGAAGATGGCGACTTTGATATTATTGCTCAACCTATCGACTTTTTAGGCATCAATTTCTACACCCGTGCAGTATATGAAGCGGATGCGGTAAATGGTTTTAGCCAAGTAGACATGGTCGATAAACCTAAAACAGACATTGGCTGGGAAATTTACCCACAAGCCTTTACTGATTTATTAACCTCATTAAATGCTCTTTATCCCTTGCCACCAATATACATAACTGAAAACGGTGCGGCGATGGACGATAAACTGGTTAATGGTAAGGTAGATGATCAAGATAGAGTCGAATATTATAATGGCCATTTAAATGCCGTTAATAATGCTATTGAGCAAGGTGTGAACGTTGTAGGCTACTTTGCCTGGAGCTTAATGGATAACTTTGAGTGGGCTGAAGGTTATTTAAAACGTTTCGGAATCGTCTATGTTGACTACCAAACTCAACAGCGAACACTAAAAGCCAGTGCCTATGAGTATCGAGACTTTATCAGCGCTAGAAAATAGTCATTTAATCAGCGCTGAATGTTACATAAATGACTTAGCCAACTTCAAACAGTCGCATCATTTTAATTAATAACAACAATAATTGGGGCATGTATGATCAGTATCAAAGAGAAAATAGCCTACGGACTTGGGGACACAGCGAGTAACATCGTGTTCCAAACCGTAATGCTGTTTTTAACCTTTTTCTATACCGATATTTTCGGTATTTCGCCAGCATTTGTCGGCACCATGTTTTTAGCCGTTCGCTTAATCGATGCAGTAACAGACCCTTTAATGGGGGCTCTTGCAGACAGAACCAATACCCGGTGGGGTAAATTTAGACCCTACTTGTTATGGTTTGCACTGCCATTCGGTTTCATCAGTGTGTTGGCCTTTACGACCCCTGATTTAACTGAAGATGGCAAAATGATTTATGCCTTCGTCACCTATACTGCATTAATGATGGTGTATACCGCAATTAACATTCCGTATTGTGCATTAGGCGGTGTACTAACAGCCGATCCAAAAGAGCGCGTCTCAGTACAGTCTTACCGTTTTGTGTTTGCAATGCTTGGCGGTTTATTAGTGTCAGGATTAACCCTGCCATTAGTCGAGTTTTTAGGTGAAGGCGACCAAGCTAAAGGTTACCAATTAACCATTACAGCCATGAGCATTTTGGGTGTAGCGATGTTTTTGGTGTGTTTTTGGGGTACAAAAGAACGTTTGCATCCCCCGGTTGATCAGCAATCTAGCTTCAAAAAAGACTTCACTGATATGCTTAAAAACGATCAGTGGCGCGTGTTATCCGTTGCATCAGTGTGTTTATTATCAGGTATGGTATTGCGCACCAGCTTAGCAATTTATTATGTTAAATATTTCTTAAACATGCCCGACTCAATTACCCTGTTTATTACGCTGGGAATGGTCGGTAATATTTTTGGTTGCATTTTAGCCCAACCTTTAGCAAAACGTTTTTGTAAAGTTAAAGCTTATATTACCCTGCAATTGTTAGCCGCTGCCATGTGTATAGTGAGCTACTTTGTACCTAGTAACCAAGTTGAATTAGCATTCTTCATGTTTATTATTTGGGGTTTCACTTTTAATATGGCTACCCCATTATTATGGGCAAAAATGGCAGATGTAGTCGATTATGGTCAATACAAAAATGGTGTTCGTATTACTGGGATGATTTACTCTTCGGTAATATTCTTCATTAAATTAGGTGTTGCCATTGGTGGTGCCGCTGCGGGTTGGTTGTTAGCTGGCTACGGTTACCAAGCTGATACGCTTCAAACACCAGACACTCAGCAAGGGATATTGTTATCTTTTACAATTTACCCTGCGATTGGATCGATATTGGTTGCATTTGTAATGCGCTGGTACGTTTTAGACAATCAAAAAGTCGACCAAATTCACTTAGAATTAAATAGAGAAGCAAAATAAAAGCATGTTAGTCTTGGAGCCATGTGCTCCAAGATGGCTTTTGCAAACTAATTATATGGCAACAATTTACGATGTATCTGTAATGGCGGGTGTATCTCTGGCAACTGTGTCCAGAGTGATGAATAACAACACCAAAGTCAGCGATAAAACGAAACAAAAAGTAGTTGATGCGATGGAGTCATTAGGTTATCGCCCCAACACTATTGCTCAGTCATTAGCGTCAAACCGTTCAAACAGTGTCGGAGTGTTGGTGTCGCAACTGGACGGTCCATTTTATGGACCGATGATGACCGAAATTGAAATGGTGCTGCGCAGTGCCAATAAACACGTCATCATTGCCGCGGGTCACAGTGATGAAAAACAAGAAAAAGAAGGAGTGGAATTTTTAATGAGCCGTGGTTGCGACGCACTCATTTTAGATGTTGAAGCCGTGTCTGACGAATATTTAATTGAACTCAGTAAAGCCTCAACGCCCATCGTCTTTATTAACCGCTATATCGATGAAATTAAAGATCGCTGTGTTTACCTTGAAAATGAACAAGGTGGTTACATGGCAACTGAACACATTTTATCCCTAGGACATAAACACCTCGCCTATATTTCGGGACCGCTATTCAAACTCGATGTGCGAGATCGCTTAAAAGGCCATAAAAGAGCATTGCAAAAATACCATGTTCCGTTTGATGAAACGCTTTGTTACGAAGGCGATTTCCGTGAACTTGGAGGTAGCAATGCAATGAAACATTTATTGTCGTTAAACAAGCCGATAACAGCTGTAGTGTGCGCCAATGATCAAATGGCCGCAGGTGCTATTGCCGTATGCTTAGAGCACGGGTTACGTGTACCGGAAGATATTTCATTTATCGGTTACGATAATATCCCCTTCCCACAATATATTTCACCTAAATTGTCTACCGTAAGTAATCCAATTCACGAAATGGGCAAAATGGCTGCTCGCTGGGTACTTCAGGAAGTGTACAACGATAAAGAGGTGGTTATTGAACACTCATTTCAACCCGAATTATTTATCCGAACATCAACAAAATCGATCAATTAGCGCTTCAAGCAAACTCGTCTTCTGGTTTTATGCCTCAAATTTAGCCAATCGATTCATTTACGCAACGTAGATGCACCTTCTCGTTAGCGATTGCCCTGCTGTGAACAATCATCCCCAAGACAACTTACAAAACCATTAACATTAAGCACTTAATGGTTACTGATTAAAATCCTGCCAACATTTGATAATTCATACTCAATTTGTAGAATCAATTTGTAGAATAAACGCCCATCACCCCTGTAACATTTTTTGTAACAAAAGAAAGCGCTTACATATTGTTTGTGATAAATACTGTAAATAAAATCATTTAAAAACAATGATTAAAAAATATTCGTATGAGACAGTAAATATTACGGTTAATGAAATGTAATAATTTAAACTTGTTTTTGTTGACTGCGGTCACATTTTACACTAGTTTTATGTAAGCGCTTACATTAGATGTTTTATAACACAACAATTATAAATAATGATTATCGCGTGGATAGAGTATTAAAAAAACGATTTGCGCCTACCCGCAATATTGAGAGAAGTAAAATCTAGTCAATGGGGATTTCCTAGATGAAAACAACAAAATTTACAAAAACTAAACTTGCGACCAGTTTATCTGTCGTGCTAGGCGTTAGCAGTATGCTACCTGCTTATGCTGCTGATGAGATTAGTGATGAAAATATCGAAGTGTTACAGGTCACAGGTATTCGTGGCAGTTTAATTAAATCGATGGATGTAAAGCGTTCATCAAGTGGGGTCGTAGACTCTATTTCTGCTGAAGATATCGGTAAGTTTCCTGATACTAACTTAGCTGAATCACTTCAACGTATTACTGGTGTATCAATTGACCGTTCTAATGGTGAAGGCAGTAAAGTATCTGTGCGCGGTTTTGGTCCAGACTACAACTTAATCACTCTAAATGGTCGCCAAATGCCTGTGACTACAGGTTCGCGCTCATTTGACTTTGCAAACATCGCTTCAGAAAGTATTAGCGGTGTTGAAGTACATAAAACGAGTCAAGCCTCAGATTCTACCGGTGGTATCGGATCTACTATCGATATCTTAACCCATAGGCCCTTCAGTTCTCCGGGCTTAAAAGCGACATTTGGTGTAAAAGCGGTTGATGATCAATCAACAGATAATGGCTCAGTAACACCTGAATTATCTGGTTTATATTCGAATACTTTTGCAGATGACAAATTTGGTATTTCGCTTTCAGCCAGTTATCAAGAACGTGAAAGTGGTAACCAACAAGCCCAAGTTGGCACAGGCTGGCGTACTTTCCCAGGGTCGGCAACAAACGACAGCGAATGGGGCGGCGTAGCGAATGACGACACTCAAGTTAACCGTCCTGGCGATGATGATTTTTACTCAGTACCGCAAACCACAGTTTACCGCTTTGAAGAACAACAACGTACACGTACTAACGGCCAACTAGTTTTACAGTACAGCCCAGTTGATAGCGTAGTAGCGACTCTAGATTACACCTACATGCGTAACGACATTGATACTCAATCAAATGATGTTTCAGCATGGTTTAACTTTGTACCGTCTGAAAACGTATGGTCGGATGGACCATATGCAACACCACTTATTTATTCAGAAACCTACGATTCACCAGCTGACTTATCTATGGCTGCAGGTGACTATGGCGTACGTAACGAAAGTGGTTCATTAGGTTTTAACATTGAATGGCAAGCTAGTGATGACTTAAAGCTAACCTTTGATGCTCACAACTCAACAGCAGAAAACAAACCGAACAACCTGTATGGTTCAAGCAACAACCTAAGTACTGCAGCGTTTGTGCGTACCAGCGCAGCAACTGACTTTAGCGGTGATTTACCAATACTTGC
This sequence comes from Shewanella sp. MEBiC00475, assembly GCF_005234075.1. Lineage (NCBI taxonomy): Bacteria > Pseudomonadati > Pseudomonadota > Gammaproteobacteria > Alteromonadales > Shewanellaceae > Shewanella > Shewanella sp. MEBiC00475. The sequence continues at coordinate 3,823,795 of NZ_CP039928.1, read as the reverse complement.
CGTTGGTGGTGGTAACGCAGTGACTCCTGCAGACATGATGCTAACAGGTTCTGTTTTTGGTAACTCACGTAATAAGTCTGAAATCGATCAATATCAGTTTAACGGTGAATATCTATTTGAAGATGCTGGTAGCATTGACTTTGGTATTGCCCTAACGAATGTTAACAATCACTCCCAAAGCGTTAACGTACAACGTAACGATTGGGGTGGTGTGGGTTCAGCCGGTGACTTTGACGATGCCTGGTTCCCAGCAGATACTATTCAAGACAAATTTGATGCTAATGGCGGTGATTTTTCGCTTGCTGATGGTAACTTCGATGTTTTAGATACCATTTTCATGTGGGACTTTGCTGCAGTACGTGATTTTGCCGCAGCAAATTATGCCTCTTCGGTAAGTGGTGATTGTGGTAATGGCTTCTGCCCTTCAACAAATTATGCTGCAGAAACAGATCGTTATACTGAAGAAGAATCACAGGCAGTTTATATACAGTATAATTACGATAACGAAATTGCTGGCATGCCATATGACGTGCATTTTGGACTACGTTATGAACAAACCGATGTAACATCAACTGCTGCTGTTGCAGGTTATGATGGTGCAGATTGGATTGCTGAAACTGAAATTTTATTATCCGCGACAGGTGAACAAGTCTTTGAGACCAAATCGGGTGATTATGATTATTTATTACCAAGTTTCAACTTCAATATTGAAGTGGTAGAAGATGTCATACTTCGTGCTGCGTATAGTGAGACCATTGGTCGTCCTAGCTACACAGACATTCAAGGCGGTACTGTATTAGCTACACTTGCGAATCGTACCAATGGTGGTGGTTCAGCGGGTAACCCTACATTATTGCCATTAGAATCTGAAAATATTGACTTCTCTGCTGAGTGGTATTACGCGCCATCAAGCTATGTGTCTGTTGGGTACTTCCGTAAAGACACTGAAAACTTTATTAGTGTTGATCCGGTTAAAACCACTAACGGCATTTATAACCCTGCATCAGGTGACTTATACAAAGCTGCAGTAGCTGCAACAGGAACAACTGAAGCTGGCGCCGTTCGTGATTATATTTTCGCAAACTTTGCTGATAATGCTGCGGTAGATGTAACCAACCAAATCATTAGCGGCAGTGCGGCTAATAATGATGAGTTATTAAACTTTAACATTAACACACCATTAAACAGCTCTGAAAACTCAGTGATTGATGGTTGGGAATTTGCAGCTCAACACTTCTTCGGTGAAACCGGGGTTGGTGTTATTGCTAACTACACCTTGGTTAACAGTGATTTAGCACTAGTAGGCATCAGTGATACAGCTAACGCCGTATTAGTGTACGAAAACTATGGTTTTCAAGCTCGTGTCGCTTACAACTGGCGTGATGAGTTCTTAAGTTCCACAAGTCAAGGTACTGGATTATTCCCACAGTACACTGAAGCTTACTCGCAAATCGATTTATCGGTCAGTTATGACATCGAATCTGTTGAAGGCTTAACGGTATTTTTCGAAGGACTTAACATTACTGAAGAATATACTCGTGTACACGGTCTGGCTGACGATCAAGTGTTAAATCTAACTGAAACCGGCGCACGCTATAGCTTAGGTGCTCGTTACACTTTCTAAATGATATTGAGCTAAGTGACATTCCGCCTAATTGGGTGGAATGCACTGAAGTCTCCTTTAAGGTCGTTGAGGTGAATAAACTTTATCACCTCTTTTTGCTAGATATTAAGTAACAAGGACGTTACTATTTTTATTGTTAATAAAGGAACTTGGCAACAACATCTACCAATATTGAAAACCAGTATTTGAAAGTGATTACATTTTCCTGAATTCTAAATATGATGTGACTTGAACATTATAAAACCTGCATTACAAACACAAAATAACAATAACGCCAAAGGCGTAGGTAAATATTATGCAAAAACCAATCACCCAAATAGTCATTGTAGGTGGCGGTACAGCCGGTTGGATAACGGCTGGATTATTGGCTGCTGAGCATAATGTCGACAAAGGTGTTCTGGCCCACGACCCAAAGTTAACGATTACCCTAATAGAATCTCCCGACGTTGCCACTATAGGCGTTGGCGAAGGCACTTGGCCTTCAATGCGTTCAACATTGAGTAAAATCGGTATTGATGAAAACGAGTTTATTCGCCGTTGTGACGCTAGCTTTAAACAAGGTTCACGATTTATTAATTGGCGCCATGACTCAGTTAATAATAACGCCCAAACTCAATCTGAGAGTTATTTACATCCCTTTAGCTTACCCCACGGCCATCAAGAACTCGATTTATGCCCATTTTGGTTACCCCATGCAGACCAAGTGAGTTTTGCAGAGGCGGTGAGTAGCCAAGAAGTTCTGACTCAAATGGGGTTAGCACCAAAAGCCATTTCATCGCCACAGTATCACTTCCAAAATAATTACGGCTATCACCTCAACGCCGGAAAATTCAGTCAACTATTAAGCGAACATTGCACCCAAAAACTAGGCGTAAAGCATATTCGTGATCATGTCTGCCAAATTGTTAATAATGACCAAGGCGATATTGATAAACTGATGACCAAAGAGCATGGTGAAATTAGTGGCCAATTATTTATCGACTGCACGGGTGCCAAGTCACTATTGTTAGGTGAGCATTTACAGGTGCCCTTTTTATGTCAAAAATCCGTTTTATTTAATGATAAAGCCCTTGCCGTGCAAGTACCCTATGAACAAGTCGACAGTCCTATAGCATCTTGTACTCATTCCACTGCGCAACCCAATGGTTGGATTTGGGATATAGGCCTACCAACACGTAAAGGCGTGGGTTATGTGTATTCATCAAGCCACACCAATGACGGCGACGCCGAACAAACGCTGTTTAACTATTTAGGCGTTGCTAGTGCCGCAGCCGATAAACTTCAACCGCGAAAATTATCTTTTAACCCCGGTTATCGAGCCAAGTGTTGGCAAAACAATTGTATTGCCATTGGTATGGCTGCGGGGTTTATTGAACCATTAGAAGCCTCTGCATTAGCATTAATTGAATGGACAGCATCAACTTTAGCGCAGCAATTACCGCCAAATCGTCAAGTCATGGACACCATAGCGGCAAGGGTTAACCAACGCTACCAAGTGCATTGGCAACAAATTATCGATTTTTTAAAGCTGCATTATGTAATAAGCCAACGTGAAGTTGATGGTTATTGGCGCGATCATCGCGACAACCAATCGATACCCGACAGCTTACAGGCGCAACTTGAATTGTGGCGCTACCAAGTGCCAAGCCAACAAGACATTAGCTACAAAGAAGCACTGTTTCCTGCGGCTAGCTTTCAATATGTATTGTATGGAATGGGATTTAACACTCAGTTGCCCACTCATGTAAAACCGTCAATGCAGCAACTCGCCCAACGACTTTTTAACGATAACCAGCAACGCACTAAAGCATTAAGCAATAACTTACTCAGCAATCGCGCTTTACTTGAAAAAGTGGCTCAATATGGGTTTTCTAAACTGTAATCTACTTTAGCAGAGCAAGCTGCTAGTATTGAAAATGATTAGCTCTAGCAACGACTAGCACCATGAATCACCTACAATAATCATAACAACAACGTATTTGAACGAACAAGATAGGACATCAATATGAGCCAACATGTATTACTCAACAGCATCGATCATAAAGACCTTAAGGTTATTACCACTCGTTCTGCCGCATTAGGCGACAACCTTTGGTTCAGCCTGACTTTTCCGCAAGAATTTCGCAGCGTTCAAGCTCATTACCCTATTTTCTTTCATAAAGACGCTGCCACGGGTCAGTTTTACTCAATAGCATTGTTTGGTTTTCAGCAGAATGAAAATCTGTTTTTATCTGACGCGGGTTGGAATGCATCATATATCCCATTAAGTGTGCGTCGTCAGCCATTTTTGATTGGTCAACAAACAGTACAAGAAGATGGTGTTGAACATCAGCAGCGTGTTATTCATGTTGATTTAGCCCACCCAAGAGTGAGCAAAACAGAAGGTGAAGCCTTGTTTTTACCTTATGGCGGTAACACACCATTATTAGATGAAGTCGGTGAAATGCTTGAAGTCATTCATCACGGACTCATCGACAACAATCGTTTCATTGATGTGTTAGTTCAACATGAGTTACTCGAATCTTTCACTTTAGACATCGAATTAGATAATGGCCAAAAACATCAAATGATTGGCTTTTATACCATTAATGAAAACACCCTAGCGACATTGTCAGCCGAAACACTAGGTACTTTGCATCAACAAGGATACTTGCAAGCCATATACATGGCGCTTGCATCGCAAACCAAAGTCCGTGATTTACTTAACCTTAAAAATGCTCAAGGTTAATCGATTATGCTGATGCCCAACACTGATTCAATACAAACGGATGCTATGAAAATGGTTAACAGCGTTAGCGGTTGGACCTTAGATCAAGTGTTGGCTCATATTAAACATGCAGATAAACCCATGGTATTTAAAGGCTTATGCCTTACATGGCCACTAGTGCAAGCAGGTCTAGAATCTGCAGACAAGGCAATGGATTATCTGCATCAGTTTTATCAAGGTTCACAAGTTACTGCATATTATTTACCCCATGAGCAACATGGGCGGGTGTTTTACAACCAACAAGTTGATGGCTTTAATTACCAAGCGGGCCGCCTTGATTTCAAACAATTATTAAACCGTTTACAACAAGAAAACACCAACCCAGAACCTGCCGGGATATACATGGGTTCAACTGACATACATCAATGTTTGCCAGGACTGGGTGAACACAACAGCTTAGATTTATCACCGACACAAGCGTTAACCAGTATTTGGCTCGGCAATCAAACCAATGTCGCAGCGCATTTTGATTTCCCGCTCAATCTAGCTTGTAACGCGGTAGGTAAACGTACTTTCACCTTATTTCCACCAGAACAAATTAGTAATTTATATGTTGGCCCAATGGAGTTTGCTCCTGGCGGACAAGATATCAGTATGGTGGATTTCGCCGCTCCTGATTTTGTGCGTTTCCCTAAATTCAAGCAGGCACTGGCGGCATCACTTACTGCCGAATTGACCCCAGGCGATGTGCTTTTCATCCCCAGTATGTGGTGGCATCACGTTCGCGGCATTGAAGACTTTAACGTTCTCATTACTCATTGGTGGCGCGACACACCAGGCCATTTGGGTCGACCGAATAATGCTCTACTGCACAGCATGCTAAGTTTACGCTCATTACCTAAAGCACAGCGCCAAGCATGGAAAGCCTTATTCGATCATTATATTTTCGACCACGATGACGTTGATGATAGCCATATTCCCGACAACGCCAAAGGCATGTTAACCAAACCATTAGATGAGCTAAATGCCCGTAAATTACGCGCAGATTTAATCAACAAATTAAAACGATAATGCTGAACACAGCAAGATACTAAGACATTAAACAGGATGCCAAGATGAATAAATCAATCAAAAAAGTAGTGATTGCCGGTGGTGGTACAGCAGGTTGGATGGCAGCTGCCGCTTTTAGCAAACTATTAGGCAAAAACCTGGATATTGTTTTAGTTGAATCCGACGAAATTGGCACCGTTGGTGTAGGCGAAGCCACCATCCCTACCCTGCACATTTTTCATCGTTTGCTGGGATTAAAAGAGCAAGATGTGATGGCCGCTACCAACGCAACTTTTAAGCTCGGTATTCAATTTGAAAACTGGCATGACGTCAATAAAGACTATTTACATTCATTTGGTTTTTTAGGCAAAGACTGCTGGGCCTGTGGTTTTCAGCACTTTTGGCTAAAAGGTCAACAGCAAAATATGGTCAGCCAAATTGGTGACTATTGCACCGAACATTTAGCCGCTCGCCAAGGGCGTTTTGCGGTGTTGCCAAACCAAGATTACAACCATGCTTACCATATGGACGCCAGCCTTTACGCTAAGTTTCTGCGAAAATTTGCTGAGCAACACGGCATAAGCCGTATTGAAGGTAAAATTGCCGATGTGTTGCAACATGAAGACACAGGTAATATTCGCGCATTACAGCTTGAAAATGGTGAGTTAATTGAAGGCGATCTATTTATCGACTGCACCGGATTTAAAGCCTTATTAATTGAACAAACGTTGAATACTGGCTTTGAAGACTGGAGTCATTGGTTACCTTGCGACAGTGCTATTGCAGTACAAACTGAAGCGGTACAGAAACCCATTCCCTACACGCGCTCAATTGCTCGAGAATCAGGCTGGCAATGGCGCATCCCATTGCAAACTCGTACTGGTAATGGCTTGGTTTTTTGCAGTAAATATATTTCTGATGCCGACGCGACCGAGTTGTTACTGAACAATATTGAAGGTTCACCTATCAATCAACCGCGGGTAATCAAGTTCAAAACCGGCACACGTCGTCAACACTGGAACAAAAACTGTATTGCTGTTGGTTTATCAGCAGGATTTTTAGAACCTTTAGAATCCACCAGCATTCATATGATCCAACGCAGTATTGTACGCTTATTACAGCTATTCCCCTCTCATGGGGTTATTCAGGCTGACGTAGATGAATTTAATCAGCAAACCAAGATAGAAATGGACAATATTCGCGACTTTATCATTCTCCATTACAAAGTGACTGACCGCGAAGACAGCCGTTTTTGGCGTTATTGTAAAAACATGCCAATTCCAGCGTCATTACAACATCGTATCGACATGTTCAGTCAGTCTGGCAAGGTTTACAAATACGGTAACGAGCTATTTGGTGAAAGCTCGTGGATCCAAGTCATGATGGGACAAGGTCTAGAACCTAAAGAGTACCACCCAATTGTCGACATGATGGAAGAAGCTGAATTACAAAGCTTTTTAAACAGCATTAAAGCGACCGTAAAACGCAAAGTCGAAACCTTGCCTGCTCATCATGATTTTGTGGAACATTATTGTAAATCGACTGCGATGCAGGGCTAAAGCGGATGTCAGCATCAGAAACTACAACGCCGATTGTTGAGGTCAATAACTTTGCACCACAGGTGCAATACATTGGCCAACAACAAACGCCGATCATCGTTATTGATAACTTTGCAGGTGATATCACCAAGCTAATTGATATTGCTATCAATGACAGCCAATTCAGTCAAGACCAAGGCTCATATTACCCTGGGCAACGCACCGCACTGCCAAGACAATATATCATCGACGTTATCAATGCGGTATTTCAGCTAATTTATGATGTTTACCACATTCCAACCCAATTACGGCTAAAGCCGCAGCAGTGTGTTTATTCGTTAATCGACAAACAACCAGAAAGCTTAGCACCGCTGCAATGCTTGCCCCATTTTGACACCCCAAGCCCGTATTACTTTGCCATTTTGCATTATTTAAATGATGGGCCCCACGGTGACACGGGGTTTTTTAGGCATAATCTGAGTGGTTATGAGCGGATCACCGCAGAAAATATCGACCAATATTTTGTTAAAGCACAACCTTTTCTCGATGACAAAAAACACACTACACCCAGTTACTTTGTTGCTAGCGATGAACATTACAGCTTGTATCATCAAATAGAATATCGTCCTAATCGCTTAATTATTTACCCGGGCAATTTGCTTCACTCAACCTTGGTAAACCCACAAGCTGATATAGATGCTAACCCCATTTCTGGCCGCCTAACCGCCAATATATTTATCAATTTCCAATAACAGGGATCACGTTATGATTAACCCTCTTTGGGCATTTATGCCTACTTGTTATAAACATAAACGCAATAAAACGCATGCTGCATTGCTTGCGATCAGCTTATTTAGTGTCACTCCTAGCGCATTTGCCACCCACCCAAATATCACCCCAGAAATGCTGCATGCATTAACAACATTGCCAGACAGTGAAAAACTGCGTATTGGCGATCGGATCAGTAATGTTGAAGATGAGATTAATCGTTTATTACCACAGCTCACACTGGTTGAAAAAGTATCCTTGGTACATGCTGCAGGTAAATTTCATATCCCTGCCATTGAGCGCTTAGGCATACATGAAATGTGGATGTCAGATGGCCCCCACGGAGTGCGCTACGAAATTGAACGTGATTCTTGGGCACCCGCAGGCTGGACTAACGACTATTCGACCTACTTGCCACCACTAACTGCCGTTGCGGCAAGTTGGGACCCTAATATGGCGACCCTTCACGGTAATGTATTAGGTGCAGAAGCACGCCATCGCAATAAGGACCTTATTCTTGGCCCAGGGGTTAACCTCGCAAGATTGCCATTGTATGGGCGTAACTTTGAATACATGGGTGAAGACCCTTTTTTAGCCGCCAGTTTAGTGGTGCCAGAAGTATTAGCGATTCAAGCTAATGATGTAGGAGCAACAGTAAAACATTACGCCTTAAACACTCAGGAACTCAACCGTACTGGGGTAAACGCCAAACCGGATGAACGCACCTTGCGCGAAGTGTATTTACCCGCCTTTGAGGCGGCAGTAAAACAAGCCAATGTGTATGCCATTATGGGCGCATATAACGAGTTTCGTGGCACCAATGCCAACCAAAGCGCTCACCTAGTCAATACAATATTAAAAGGTGAATGGGGTTATCAAGGCGTGTTATTAACCGACTGGAATGTCGACATCAATACCTATGATGCCGCAATGAATGGCCTTGATATTGAAATGGGTACCGATGTCGCTGATTTCGACGATTACTTTTTAGCTAAACCATTATTGGACATGATTAACGCAGGCAAAATACCCGTGGCGGTTTTAGATGACAAAGTCCGCCGTATTTTAAGGGTACAACTCAGTATCGGCATGATGGATAAACAGCGCTTATCGGGTCAGCGTAACACTCAAGCACATCGTAATGATGCCAAAACCATTGCCGCTAACGGTATCGTGCTATTAAAAAATGACACTAATACTCTGCCGCTTAATCCGAATAAACTCAAACGGGTACTGGTGTTAGGCCCTAATGCCGATAAGCGACATGGTTTTGGTGGTGGTTCATCTGAAGTCAAAGCTTTATATGAAATTAGCCCGCTTGATGGTTTAAAAGCCAAACTCGGTGACAAAGTCGATATTACTTTTATGCGCCCAGCCAGCAGCGACTTTATGCCTATTCCGAATGACTATCTCACCACTCGCCATTGGACAGGCACCCCGTCTTGGCAAATTAACTATTACCGAGACAATGAAATGAAGCAGCTGGCCAGCGAATCATGGATCGCCGATCCGCAATTTGATGCCAAAGGCAAAAGCCAATTTATTGAAATTAAAGCAAGCCTTAAACCTATCGAAACTGGCAGCCACAGCTTTAATATTAAAGCAGATGGCAAAGTAGCGTTATACATTAATGACAAACCACTGCTCAATACAACCTCAGCAAATTCGGAAAAAGTGATAACTAACACAGTCAAGTTAACCGCGGGCGAAACCTATGCGATTAGCTTACGCTACCAAGGCGACAAACAAGCCACATTAGGCTGGGAAACACCCAACAGCTTATACAATAGTGAACAAGAGTATTTAGCCGCTGCAAAAAAAGCAGACGCTGTCATTTATTTTGGTGGCTTAAGCCATGCTGACGATCGTGAATCGATTGACCGCCCAAACATGACCTTACCCGGCCAGCAAGACGAAGTGATAACTAAACTGCTTAACGTCAACCCAAACACAATAGTGTTTTTGATTGGTGGTTCAGCGGTTGAAATGCCGTGGGCTGAAACGGCCAACACCATAGCTTGGGGTTGGTATGGTGGTATGGAAGCCGGTAATGCTTATGCAGACATGTTATTTGGCGATACCAATCCAAGTGGTAAAATGCCAATAACCATACCGAAAAAGCTCACCGATACAGCACCGATTGCCTTAAATGACTATAACGAAACCGAGTCGTTGTATTCTGAGGGGGTATTTATTGGTTACCGCTGGTTTGAGCAACAACAAATTAAACCTTTGTTTGCCTTCGGCCATGGCTTGTCTTACAGCCAGTTCAGTTACCAAAACATCAAGCTATCAAGTGCGAGTATTGCTGGCGATGACACTATGACAGTCAGTGTAGATATTACTAACACCAGTAAAGTGGATGGCGCTGAAGTAGTGCAGTTGTATTTACACGATGCCAAAGCCAGTGTTCCGCGCCCCACTAAAGAACTAAAAGGTTTTGATAAACTCTGGTTAAAAGCCGGCGAAACGAAAACCGCTAGCTTTACCCTCACTCAACGTGATTTATCATTCTGGGACGTTAACACTAATGATTGGTTGGCAGAATCTGGCGAGTTTAAAGTAATGATTGGCGCATCGGTTGCCGATATTCGCTTACGCAAAACTTTTGACTATCAGAATAAGGCTAAATAATAGCTTGTGACTTGCTAGCATTCTTTATGGACAATAAGTTTACTTGCATTAAGTTTACTGACGATAAGTCTGCTTTATACACCAGCAAAAAGGCAGGACACAGCTTTATGTACGCGGGTTCTGCCAATATATTCTCCCTGTGTAACGTAAACATTGTGGTGCAGGTACTCGCCAATCTCAACTAAACATTAATCCTCAATAAATGCCATTAGCTGATCGGTTAGTTGTTTCGCCAACACAGGTTCACCAGCATTTTTCAGCAGCAAAGCGACACATTCTGCGGTGCATAAACCGCCTTCTATCTGATTACGCCGTAATGGATAAATCGAAGCCTGAGAAGCTTGCAATGCAACGCGAGGTAAAGTCTTAAGATAAGGGCTTTGATTAAACATCTTGCGCGCTTCTTGCCACGTTGCATCGATAAGCACTAAATACTCTGCAGATGCTGACGATACATGAGTCTCTGTCACAATCTCATCGCTTGGAAATACCAACCCCACCTTACCTGCTGCGATCAAACTCAATAAGGCTGCATCAGGTTGTTTACGGTGCCATTCAACCACTCGTGCTCGTTCACCTAATACCTTAGACACCAACTGCCCAGTATTATTGGCTCGCAACACTTCGCGAGTATGGGTTAACAAAATAATATTCACAATAATACCTAACCGAATGAATGCTTTATCTGCATAATGTAACACAGCGATGCTAAAATCATAAAACAGCAACTATGCCAATATGATAAAAATATACCCTAATAGAATTACGTTATTCTTTGCAGTACATTTGCACCATCAATTTAAGCTATAATCGCCAAAATCTATTTTGTGTCACACGTCCTTTAATCCGAGTTGAAATCAGCTAATGATATTCCAGCAAGTTATCGCGTTATTTTTTGCCATGTTTATTTTAGCTATAGTGCCTGGCCCCGCAGTATTTGCGGTCGTATCAAGATCACTGTCAAATGGATTTAGTCACGGCGCAGCAATAACGTTTGGCGTGTTGCTTGGGGATTATCTCTGTATATTGTTAGCACTGTTTGGCTTATCCACTATAGCTAACGCCATAGGGCCAGCATTCGAATTGATAAAATACGCCAGTGCGTTGTATTTATGTTGGCTTGGATTCAGCATGCTGCGCGCAACGGCTAAAGGCGCTAAATTAACAACGACACTGAGAGTGAGTCAGTTTAAAAACATCATCACAGGTAGCTTTATCGCCCTAAGCAACCCTAAAGCATTGATATTTTATGTCAGCTTTTTTCCTGCTTTTGTACCGATGAATCACGTCAGCTTTACCGACGTTATCCTAATACTCACTATTGCAACCTGCGCTTTTGGTTCTGTTAACCTCGCTTATGCTTACCTCGCATCGGGTGCTAAACGACTCTTTATCTCACCCAATTTTACAACCATAATGAATCGTATAGCAGGGTCTATCATGCTGCTTTCAGGCATTTTAGTTGCTATTACGATATAGGATTATCAATGACCGCGTTACGCTTTACCCCATTAACCTTAACAAGTGGATTAACCTTAAAAAACCGTGTTGTGGTACCACCAATGGCATCACAAACTGCAGACAGTAATGGTTTAGCTACCGAACAAACCTTTAACCATTATCAAAACTTAGCCCAGTCTGGCGCTGGCCTAGTAATGGTAGAGTACAGCCATGTCAATCTTGCTGGTCGCAGCGAAGTTAATCAACTGGGTGCACATAATGACGCGTGTTTACCCGGACTCAGTAACATTGCCAAGTTATTACATCAAATGGATGTTAAAACAGGCTTACAGATAACCCATTGTGGCGGTAAAGACAGTGCCGGTATTAGCACCGATATAATGGGCCCTTCTGGCATAACGGTGCCAGCATACGATCGGGTATTACCCACCCCCCGCGCCATGACATTGGAGGATATCGCGACTTGGCAACAAGACTTTGTTAATGGCGCTATTCGAGCGGATAAAGCTGGTTTTGATTTAGTCGAGATCCATTGTGCCCATGGTTACGGCATCAATCAGTGGTTATCGCCGCTGACCAATCAACGCCAAGACCAATACGGCGGCAGTGTTGAAAACCGCGCCAGAATATTGCTCGAAATTGTGAGCAAAATAAAACAAGCCACACCAAGATTGGCAATAATGACTCGCATTCCTGGGCAAGACGGTTATCCCGGAGGGTTATCTCATGCTGATATGGGTCAAGTTAGCCAGTGGTTAGTTGCTGCAGGTGTTGAAATACTCAATGTATCTTCAGGTATTGGCGGTTGGAATCGCCCCAAAGATAAACGCGGCGAAGGCTTTTTAGTTGAAGATGCAGCACCGTTAACCGGTAAAACCTCTGCCGCGGTCATTGGTGTCGGCGGTATTGAAACAGTGAATTACATTGAAACCATTTTGGCGACTAAGCAAGTCGATTTAGTGGCAGTAGGCAGGGCTATTTTGGCGGGTCCAAGTGATTTTGCAACCCGAGTGATGGCTCAACATAAATAATGCAGTAACATCAGTAATGGCTCGCGCTAAATGATGCTCTAGAGCCTAAATCTAATCTTAATTGCTAAGTATTAAGTACTAAAAAGCCCCTCAATAACGCGTTATTGAGGGGCTTTTTAGTAAGTGTTACAAAGACGAGTGATAGAAATTAGTTACCGATTGTTTTCAATTTCTGTAGATAATCCGCTTTGCTTAATAATGCTATCACCTCTGCCGGTTCTAACCATGATTCTAATTGCAATAAGCTTTCAGCATGATTCAATTTCCACTCAGCAATGATTCTCGGGGCATAAAATGTCGGTTTCTGTTCGCCTAAGTCAGGTAACTGAGCAAGATGCCATTTAAATAATATAGGATTATTTACCAGCCGACTAAACGGATGTATGTGCTGTAAATGGGGCAAATTAGCTAGATTCTTTTTCAATTCCACCAAAATCTTAACTGGATTCTTTTCTTCAGGCGCTCGCAGTAATCCAATGGTTTTAATCCATTTAGTTCGCCTCGCGCCACCACTTAGCCATGACAAAGGGATCGATAACATCAACCCTATCGTAATCGGTAGTAACCAGTAAAATAGTTCTTTGCTCAGCAGCAGTGCGGTCAATGCAAGCATAACGCCAAACACAGTGTGACCTGCATGAGCACGCACAACTGATATCCAGCTCAATGCACCATCGTCTCTAGATTGCGGCATCCAGCCACTGTCTTTTCCTCGAAATATAGACAACACCACGCCAAATTGAGAAACCATCAGAATAGGCGCATATAGACCTGACATCACCATTTCCAACAACGTACTCAGCGTTAACAATATTGGCCCGCCAAATCGTAAACAACGAGGAATATTAATCAAGGCAGCAAACCACCCAAACGCTTTAGGTGCGAGAACAATTGCCATTGAGACGATAAACAGACTTAACGCACGCTCAGAATCAAATACTGGCCATGTTGGGAACAGCGATGGATTGGCAAAATACTCCGGACGAATAAAAGCCGCCTGCACGGCAATCGCAAGCCCTACCATAATCAAGGCTAACCAAAAAATTGCACTCAGGTAAGACATCACCCCAGACAATAGATGTAATCGAGTCGGTAACACAAAACCTCGGGCAAACATAAATGCCGAATGCTGTAAATTGCCCTGACACCAGCGTCGGTCACGGATCATCACATCAATTAACGACGGTGGAGCTTCTTCAAATGAAGCCTCAATATCAGTATCAAAACGAACTCCCCACCCTGCACGTCGAAGCAAAGCCGCTTCTATAAAGTCATGACTTAACACATGGCCGCCAAAAGGCGCTTTACCAGACAGAATAGGCAGATGACAGGACTCAGCAAATGCTTTGGTGCGAATAATGGCATTATGCCCCCAAAAATTTGAGGACAAACCATGCCAAGCCGACAAACCCTCGGCATAAATAGGACCGAAGCATTGATTGGCAAACTGTTGCAAACGGCTGTAAAGCGTATTGGCAAACACCAGTGTCGGTAAGGTTTGAATAAGACCGACGCCAGGTGCGCCAGCTAAACGACGTGATAATGTCACCATCGACTTTGCGCTCATTATGCTGTCAGCATCAAGCACTATCATGGCATCATAATCCCCTCCCCAGCGTTGAACCCAGTCGCCGATATTCCCAGCTTTACGTTCACTATTTTGATGACGTCGACGATAATAAACCGGACAGCCATACTGATTTTTATTGATCAACTCAAAGAAAGTATGCTCCTCAGCAATCCATGCATCAGCTCGATTAGTGTCACTGAGAATAAAAAAAGCATATTTTCCAGGTACTGTAGCAATGAGATCCGCACTCATAGCCTCTATGGTGGCCCTGATACGAAGCGGGTCTTCATTATAAATGGGTAGCAATATAGCTGTTCTGAAGCTTGGTTCTATCTCGTTCTCTTTAATTAGACGCGGTTTGAGATGTAACAGAAAGCCCAATAAAGCTTGTGAAAAAGCAAAAGCAACCCAGAGAAAGTTAATGCTAAACAACACTAAAAAGACCATCTGTAAACTGGTAATTGCATTGGTATTAAGCACCAAATACATTTCTCTTATGCCATAAGTCGATAAACCCGCGGTGACCATAAACACAAATAACCGTGCAACAAATGTTCGAAGCGTAAACCACACAGTTTGTTGACTCGGATTCAACCTGTGGCCCGGCTCAGAAACCTCATGACGAGACATAACCAATGGCGACTCGTCAGGCAATGCACGTCCGCCATAGTAGGTATTGTTAACTTGAGCAGATCGAGGATTATTGTTTTCTATCATAAAGGCCAGTCCTCTGCTGTAAATCGATACAGCCATGTCATACCAATTGGTTTATCTTTGTTCCTAAGCTGTACACGTAATTCAGCAACATCGGCATCTTGAGGATCAAACGTGATAAAAACTCTGGCACCATCAACATTGGGATTAGACTCAATGCGTGATTCCAAAATAGCGCCGCTGCTGATACTGGCATCCACGTGAATATGACTGACATCGTCAGCACTAATATGGCTGTAATCGATAACGATTTCGTTTTTATCCGTCGATAACTTACGGCCCCCAGCAGTTCGAACAATCCTGACTTTCCCCTCTGTGTTGGGAATATTATCAACCCAAGTCAGTTGGTATGAGTACGCGAATGGCTGACCTTTTTTCAAGCCTTGTTCTGGCTTCCAATAAGCTACAATATTGTCATTGGCTTCAGAATCCGATGGAATCTCAACCAGTTCGACTCTGCCTTTACCCCAATCACCAGTTGGTTCAACCCAGGCAGATGGACGAAGATGATAATTTGCTTCAAGATCCTGATAATAATCTAATTTTCTATGTGGTTGAATCAGACCAAATCCTTTAGGATTCTCATCCATAAAAGAACTCACTTGTAATCCCCGAGGATTATTGAGTGGCCGCCAAATTTTCTCACTGTTGCCTTTTTCCATTAACAGTCCTTCAGAGTCATGCACCGCTGGACGGTAATCGGCACTATCAGCGCGATCTATGCCACCATGCATAAACATTGACGTTAACGGTGCCAGCCCCACATTTTTAACATCCTGCCTTGGGAAAAGCATCACATCGACACCCATTCGAGTTGGATCACCGGGATAAATAGCAAAACGATAGGCACCCGTCACACTTACACTGTCTAGCAACGCATGAACAACAATCGCCTTTTGGTGGCTTGATGGTCGTTCAATCCAGAACTTTTTAAACAGAGGATATTCTTCGCCTTTAGGATCGGCAACATTGATGGCAAGTCCTCGAGTGGACAAACCATACGCTTGCCCTTTCGATACTCCGCGAAAATAACTGGCGCCCTGAAATACCAGAAACTCATCCTTATAATCATCGCGATTTATTGGATAATGCAGACGAAATCCAGCATATTTACCGACTTGTTCTAATATTTTGCCGATGGATTGATTGGGTACTTTGAAAGAGGATTCTGAGAGTTTAACCGGAAATGATTTACCGCTCTCGACCACATCAATGTCAATCAACTGTTGATAAATATAACCAGGAGCAAATAACTGTATCGAAAAAGGCGTGGGCGCATTGCCCCAAATAGCGGCATGTTGTTGGAAATTAATTTGACGATAGGTTGAGTAATCTATTTTAGTCAGCGCTTCGGGGGCTTGTTTGGGTTCGATAAAGGGGGTCTGGGACAGTTTTCGAGCAACGTCTACGACTGTGTCATGGGAGAATGGCTTACTATCAGGCTTGGAGATTGGCGTTTCTGCATAAATAACATTTGCCCATGATACTAACAAAAGTAATACAGCAAGATTAACCAAAGCTTTCACAGAAAATCTATCATCAACCATTTGTTTAACTGGTGAATTACAGAACATATCAAAATTCCTTATTGAAAATTCACAAAATAATTTCACAACAAAATGTTACAACATCATACTAATGTCTAAATCTAGAAATATGATTTTAATCGAAGATCATTGAGCTCGACTTAACTTCAGATCGGGTTAAGGTGTGGGATAAATTAGTTAACAATAGAATATTGGGTCTATTTCAAATCAAACTTGTCATTTGTTTTACTAACAAGGCACATTGACATATCAATCGCGAGCCTATGATAAGTTAATGAAACACTGTTGTAGGACAAAGAGCAGCTTAATGGCAGTATTCCGACAGAAGTGATTTAGTTTACTTAACACTATGAACATCACTCCGATTTTTTCTAAAGATCAATGCCAAGTAACTTGAACATAACAGTTGTTCTAGTATTAACAGAAAAATCTAAGAATTTTGAGTAATTTCCCTACTATATGAATAATCTTTAACACTCCAAACATACTTGGTCGAAATACAAAACCAATATAGAACCAAACACCAACTCAACATATGACATATTGAGTTGGTGTAGTAAACCTGGAGCGCCAATGTAGGTTGATTAAAGTAGACGAGATCGCCAAAAGCTAGCTGAGCAAAGCCAATAAATCATTGGCATTACCCTGCCATGGACCTTGAGTGCCATCCGATAAAATACTATCTGCTAAACCTTGTTTGTGCTGCTGCATTTCTTGAATTTTCTCTTCAACGGTGCCTTGAGCAATCAATTTATACACGAATACTGGATTTAACTGACCAATACGGTGAGCGCGATCAGTTGCTTGACGTTCTGCCGCTGGGTTCCACCAAGGATCGAAGTGAATAACAGTATCAGCAGCGGTTAGGTTAAGCCCAGTACCACCAGCTTTTAAACTGATCAAAAACACTGAATTATCGCCTTCTTGAAACGCATCAATTTGAGTCTGTCGGTCACGAGTTTGCCCCGTCAACTTACTATAACTAATGGCCAAACGTTTTAGTTCATCTTCAATTAACGCCAGCATGCCAGTAAATTGGCTGAAGATAAGAATTTTACGACCGTCTTCAATCATGTCTGGCAGGTTTTGAATTAACCACGTCATTTTAGCGTTGTCTTTGACTTGCTGCGCTTGTTCAAGCTTCACTAAACGCGGATCGCAACAAGCTTGACGTAGCTTCAACAGTGCATCTAAAAATTCAATATGACTACTTGAAACTCCCTTTTTAGCAAATAATTCACGCAGCTTTTTCTCCATCACTAAACGGATAGATTCGTACAAATTACGTTGGTCTTTTTCAAGTTCCAAAGTTTGAATAATCACCGTTTTTTCGGGTAACTCAGAAACCACTTCTTTCTTAGTTCGGCGCAACATAAACGGAGCGATTCGTTTGCTCAATAACTGCGACTTTTCTACATCAGCTTGTTTCTCAATTGGGCCACGAAACTCTTTATTAAAATAAGTGTGTTGGCCTAATAAACCCGGTAAGCAAAAATCCATTAACGACTTTAGCTCGCCTAAATGGTTTTCAAGCGGTGTGCCAGATAAACATAAGCGAAACTTACCTTTAAGGGTTTTAATCACTTGAGTCACTTTGGCTTGCGCATTTTTGATTTGCTGTGCTTCATCCAAAATAATGTGCTCAAACACATATTCACTGTAAATGGCTTCATCTCGAAGCATTAATGGATAAGTGGTTACCACCACATCAAACTGGTTAATTTGCTCTAATAACGACTGGCGTTTACTACCGTGGATCACCACGACATTCAGCGATGGTGCAAATTTATGGGCTTCTTTTAACCAGTTCCCCACTAAACTAGTAGGACAAACAATTAAACTGGTGCGACGTATCGTCGCGTCTTGCTTAGCTTTCAGTAAAAAAGCCAAGGTTTGAATGGTTTTACCTAGGCCCATATCATCGGCCAAAATGCCACCTAATTGATATTCTTTAAGAAAACACAGCCAATCAAATCCCTGCTTTTGATAATCACGTAACGTTGCATGTAAACCAGCAGGTAACTCTACGGGAACGACACCTTTAAACTCTGCCAGTTTTGTGGCTAGGTTGCGTACTCGTTCACCATTAAGCAAACGCACGTCACTGGCCGATAAATCATTCAAAATATGTGCACGGTTACGGGGTATAGCAATAACATCACCAGAATGACGATTAAACAATTCTTGGATAATGCTAATTAATGGCTTAATGGTTTTAGCTTTAATTTTAATAAAGCCACCATTGGGCCCAGGTAAAAGTAATTCATCATCATCTGCCGGCTCACCATTTTGTTGCAACCAACGAGCCACTAAGGCTAATAACGGTACGCTTTGGCCGTCAATATCGGCACTCAGCGATAGTGAAAACCATCCTGATTCATCATCGTCTACGAGGTCGACATCTAGCTGAGCATCGGTAATTTGTAGGTCAAAGTCATCATCAAAATGAATCTCCATGCCTAATGCATTCAATGCATCAAGACCGTTACTGGTCAATTCAGACCATTCGAAGATAGATTCTGGTAATAAACCAACACTGACATAATAAGCTTGCTGGGAACTCGCTAAAACATTCTCAGGCTCTAGTGTCACCAAACCAACATCAGTTAATGATTGCAATGCCGCAAGTTCTTTTTCAGTATCTCGGTGTACTTGATACTGAATCTGATTTTTTTTAACAAGACTAATACGCTCAGGTTTAGTGCTGGCATTAAATATTATTTCGCCATAACAATGATCCACCCGAATAACCGGTTGCATAATCTGACTGCCGGCAAAAAACTCGCGGGTAAAGGTTAATCGAGTCAGTAATGGATCCGTGATTTCACAAAAATCAATTTCACTTGGCACCGGTACCGTTTTAGGTGAAAAGTGCTGCAGCATTTTATGGCTAATCGCATCAACTTGAGCTAATGGAACGGGCGGCATGTGTTGCAATAAACTCAATTTTTTTACCGGCAAATCAGTGTCGATTTGACCTAAATGCAAATAATCTAACTCGACATATAATGGTGGCACTGTGGCGATAAATTCCCAATTTTCCAGCCCTGGCATACGCATTTGCATTTGGGTGTGTTTTTTATCATGCTCAAGCCAAATAAACTCAGGCACTATGGCTTTGCCCCACGTTAACGGTGTGCGATTTTCTTCCCAAAAACACACTTCTGCAGCCAGCATTTTTGTAATCGCTAAAAATGAAATTTCACCTTCAATGTAAATTTTAGAACCATGATTATTTGATGATAATAATAAGCTGATAATTTGCTTATCTTCAGGATCTATCCACCACGGCATACTGTAACGAATATCGGCCAAAGCAAGTTTACTGCCCTTATTAAATTGACCTTTTTTATTTAATTTACTGCGTTTAAACTCAACATAAATGCCCTGAGGGTCATTGGACAACACATAAATAATGCGGTCTTTTTCTTCATCTTCAACCTCAAACTCAGCAACCGTCTTTTGTTCGTCAAGCTGACGTAACCATTGGTGAATACGTTGTTCTTCAACTGGCTTTTTATCGACCAGTGCCAGCAATGCTGCTGTAACATGTTTGCAGTTGGTTCCGACCGGACAAGTACAATAAGAACGCATCACAATTTTGTGATTAACATTCACTAGGGTGATTTCTTGCCTATATGGCTCTGCTGCAGAACCTTGAACATAGGCTTCAATGTCATGGTTATCACTACTAGCAGTGACTTCTAGCACACGGCCTTGGATCAAATAGTTTTGCGCTTTTTGAATTTGGGGGGCCGAAAACAGTTTCGCAATCATCTCTAATGAGAGCTTAATGGGAAGATTAAACAGTTTCGCCGACATCAATATACCTAATAAAACCGCAGCAAAATAAGCAATGGCTGCTGATAAAAAGTTAACTTACCATTCTATGGAAGAAAGCAGATAATATCTAGGCTTTGCTGATGTTTCGAGCAAAAAACTCAACTAATAACGCAATCGAGCAGCTGTGGCTTCGCTAAAGTACACCAAGATTAAAAATCGACTGTCGATCTTGATTAACAAACAAAAATTTCACACTTAACCCATTCGCGCCATCAATAGGTGATTATGGTAATCACAATCATCAATAAAAAAGGCGAAAGTAAAAACAAGGTTTTTAAGCGAGTTAATTGATGTCTTAACCGCTGTAAAGCAGGATCTTGCAACAATGATAAATGACCAGAATGAAACGACTCCATCAACAGAATTTGAGTATACTTTTGTGCCTGCTCCATTTTACTGCTCATGTCATGGCAACGTTGATACTCGTCAGGATAGTAAAGCTGAATATATTGGCAAATACCTTGGGTCATCATATTCAATTTATATATCAAAAAACTCATTGTTATTATTGATAAAACAACCCAACTAAACACAATCATTTAACGCCTCTATTTACCTATACCAACACGCTCAAAAATCTTATTCGATCAATCACGTTAAAAAGTAACAGCCATGTAAAATGGTTACTATGAAAAAATTAATGACTCACTAAAAACGCTCAACAGACCATTGTATTGCCATCAATCCAATCGCGACCGAGCCAAGTTGCATCCCCCAGTTTCGATACCAGAGGGTATGACGAATAAATATTAATAACGGCAAAACTACCGCTAAAATAGCCAGTTGGCCTATTTCAACGCCAACATTAAATGATAAAATTGCTAATAATTTTTGATTTTCAGGCAATCCAAGTTCACCTAATACTCCAGCAAATCCCATGCCGTGTAATAAGCCAAACGCAAAAGTGATCCAACCTAATCGCAATACAATTGGCCACACATTATTTAAGGCGGCAAACAACACCGACAATGCGATGCCAAGCTCAACCCAATGGCTACTGAAATTAAGGACTCCCATCGCAGTGGCCGTTAACGTGACTGAATGCGCTAACGTAAATGCGGTAACAATCCACGCGGTATCCTTAAAAATTTGTTTCGGGTTATCGATTGCATGCCATTTTTTTTGTTCTCGAACCAATACACAAGTGAGCAACAATGCCAGCAAAAATAAAATATGATCTGTGCCTTTCCAAATATGAATCATGCCTTGATAAACATATTCAGTAAACGTAGCGCTGGCCTGACTTTCACCTAAATTAACCAATATTGTTGGCTTATCGTTATTGATTACACGAGCGTATTGATGATCGGGCACGGTAATAGTCACAATCACTTGATGATCGGGATCAATATCAAAAAAGGCTTGATCATTGATGGATAACACCCCCGAACTATTACACTCTGCTTGAAACGAGGCGACTAAATAGCCTTCATTAAAATGCTGATCAATTTGTTGGGCGTCTTTAAAAGTCAGCGGACAATCTTGTTGTCGACCAATGGCTAAAGAAGATTGTAAATAATCAACCACAGCCACATGATGGGCTTGTAGTTCTGCCCAAGTGATCTCGCCATCTTGGTTATCATCCATAGGAACAATTTGATTGATATCAAAAAATCCCACTTGCCAAGTCCCCTGTATTTGCCCTTGTTTATCCACGTTAACAGACAAATAACTGGTGCTCATTTGATGGGCAAAACTGCTATAACAAAATAATATCGAAAGCAATAATACACTGCTGGTGAACAACTTAAGGAATTGTCTATATCGTTTCACTAAAGGGTCCTTACAGACTATGTTGTCGAGACAAAGATGACGGCGAGTAATACTAACGTTTTATCATTAATAGCGCGACCCAACAATGCTTTAGCTTGCTATTAAAACAATCAGTTATACAAAAGCTTCTACCTGCCAGATTATTGTTATTCAGTAAAGTACTTATTAACGTTTACAAAAAATGTGGATAAACAACCTAGGAAGTCAATTATAAAACATCAATGCATTAAACAAACCTATAAAAAAACACCATAGGTTCGCTATGGTGTTTCTAAGATAATCAACAGTCCTTAGCCTTGGAGTAAATATTCTTCGGCTTTCTCAATACTGCGCGGTTTACCCACCAGCATTAAAATATCATTACGAGTTAACACCCACTCTGGTGGTGGCGGATCTATTTCCTCCCCTTTACGGCGTACAGCACGTAGCTCTACATCCAAAGTTTGCCACGGAATATCGGCAACTTTTTTACCTACCGCACTGGCTCCAGAAGCCAATGACACCGCGTGCAATAAATCCAAGGTGAAGTCAGTTTCAGTTCCCGAGAAAAAGCCATGTAGATATTGATAGTGATTACGCCGCTCAGACTCAAGGCGTTTAATGATACGGGGTAATGGTACGCCACATTTGTACAACACTTGCGAGACCAACATCAAACTACCTTCGAGCGACTCAGGAATAACTTGCGTGGCACCCGCGTCTTTAAGCTCATGCAAATTACTATCATCACGAGTACGCACCAATATTTTTACGTCAGGAGCAAGCTTACGCGCCACGGCTAAACACTCTTCGGATTGTCTGGGTTCGCAAAACGTCACTACTACTAAACTGGCTTGGCGTATGCCCATATTCTTTAATAGCGCCATCCTGCAGGCATCACCAAAATGAATATTTTCACCCGCAGCCCTCGCCTCTGTCACCCGAGTAGGATCTAAATCCATTACCATGTAAGGCACGGCTTCAGTTTTTAAAAAACGGGCAATGGTTTGTCCTACACGGCCATAACCTAAAATAAGAACTGCATCACTGCTATCAGAAGGAGGCAATGCTCTCTCTATTGCTTCTTGTTTAGAAGACAATCTATTGCCGCTGACCTTTTTGGCAATATCAACGCTATGACGGATCAACCAAGGTGCCATCGACATCGAAATCACCGCCACCGCAACTAACACAGTACTCACTTCGGTTTCGAGTAATTGATAATTTACCGCCAATGCTAACAATACAAAACTAAACTCACCAACTTGGCCTAGACTGATTGCGGTACTGAGCGATACCTTGGTATTTTCGCCCACAAGTTTAAGCAAACCATGCACGATCAATATTTTAGTTAACACCACGCCGACCAAAATCAATAATACTTGCCACCAATATTGCATCACTAAATTGAAATCTAACAGCATACCAATAGAGATAAAAAATAAGCCCATTAATAAATCACGAAATGGCCTAATGTCAGCTTCTAGCTGGCGTCGATACTGACTTTCACCCAACAACATCCCCGCAATAAAAGCCCCCAATGCCATCGACAACCCAAGCCATTGAGTAAATGCGCCGGTCACTAGGGCTACAACCAAGGTTGATAACACGAATAACTCATTTGAACGTGAGCGTGCCACTTCATCAAAAATCCGCGGCAATATCCATTTACCAAATGACATTAATCCTAAAAAGGCCAAAATACCGGTGAGTAATCCCCAGGCGATATTGTTGAAGCTCATTTCAGCACCGCCTTTGGCTAACAGCGGCATTAAAATCAATAACGGCACTACCGCTAAATCTTGAAATAACAACACACTAACCGACAGCTCGCCATGCTTTCGTCTTAACCAACCCAGTTCATTAAGCAACTTCAACACAATGGCTGTCGACGATAGCGCGATAGCAGACCCAATCACCACTGCAGCGACTAAGTTTTGCCCAACCAACATAGCAATACCGCCAGCCACAAAAGCCGTTAACAGCATTTGTGCACTACCCAAACCAAAAACGGTGCGACGCATTGCCCACAATCGAGGTACTGAAAACTCAAGGCCGAGGGTAAACATTAACAGTACAACACCTAACTCAGCCACTGATTGCATTTGTAACTGGGTAAACCAATGGAAACCATTGGGGCCACTCACAACCCCGGTCAACAAATAAGCTAAAATAGCTGGCAAGCCAAGTCTACGTAACAATGCAATCGCCACAATAGCAATCACAAGCATCAACAAAATATGGATAAAAATGCTGTGTTCCATTCGGGATCAGGCTCCTTGTCAAAAAACTGTCGAAAGGGAATTAAACGTTTTAATTCTACTACAGTAAAACAATAACCAATTAATAACTATAGAAAAATTTTCATAGGCACGATTATTGCTATTAACATAGTAATTAGTTGTCACGTACTGGAACAAATACAATGGATTTTTCAATAGCAACAGAATTATATCCTGAAGATTACTGGTATCGTTCAGACACTTACTTGAATACGGAATCTGAATTAGACCTTATTCAAGTAATTCAACAACTACATGGAAGTTTAGATCCTCGGACAGTTTTTGCCTGTTTTGGCAAAACCCTAGGACAACATTTGCCTGTCAAAGGAGTGCAGTTGACCCTAGATAAACAGAAATTTGTTTGGGGACGTCACTACGGTATTGAACTACAACGTACTGTTAATGATATGTTTTACATAACATATCAGTTATCAGTCCCCCTCACGCCGTCACAAAAACAAATATTAGAACGACTTGAAAGTGTGTTAGTTCAGCCGTTAAATAATGCGTTAAAGTATCAAAATATGTCAAATCAAGCCATGTTTGACGCATTAACTAACTTAGGTAACCGTTACTATTATCGGCAAGCTATTGATATTGCATTAGCACGAGTCAATCGCCGGCAAGGGCAAGTGTCGTTAATTGTTTTAGATTTAGATAAATTTAAACAACTTAATGATGTACACGGCCATAAAGTGGGTGATTTTGTATTAGTTGGTTTTGCAGAGTTAATCAATCAGGCCATTCGTAATACCGACCAAGCTTTCAGGATCGGTGGTGACGAATTTGTCATAATTACCCAAGGCGGATCCCACGCGGCGGCAAATGTATGCGAACGTATTATAGAAATGATGCCAAAACATGCTGAACTCACCGAATATAACATTCAATGCAGTTTCGGCGTTGCGGAGTCGTTACCGCAGCAAGAGGTAGAAGATTTATACGAACGAGCAGATAAAGCAATGTATGCAGCAAAAGCAGCTGGTCGCAATTGTTATCGAATCTGCGATAAATAGCCTGAACTCGGGATAAGTAATATAAAAGTTACCATCCAAACTGACAACTAATTGTAAAAAAAGACCTTATATCAATCAATAAGGTCTTTAATAACTGCATTAAAATGACATTACATTCCACGCAGTTGAATACGTCTTAAAAACTCCGTCATTACACGATCATAAACTAAATCACCTAAAAACAAATCCTCGACTCCATGGTCAATACTTGGATTGTCATTCACTTCAATCACATAAGCTTTTCCGTCTATTTCTTTTAAATCGACACCATACAATCCTGCACCAATTAAATTAGACGCTTTTACCGCTGCATCAACAATATTTTGCGGCACCATTTTCAAATCGATACAGTCAAAATCACCACTGCTTACGCGGCCACTTTGATGATGTTGGTAAATCTGCCAATGGCCGCGACTCATAAAGTAACGACAGGCATAAATAGGTTGACGATTTAACACCCCGATACGCCAATCATAATCGGTTGGCATAAACGCTTGGGCTAAAATTAACGCACTGTGTTCAAAAATTATAGCAGCTTGTTCAAGTAAGGTTTCACGGTCTTTCACTTTAACCACCCCGAGCGAAAATGCGCCATCAGGCACTTTAAGCACAATCGGTAAGCCGATGGTATCAATCACATTATCGGCCCAGTTTTTATCTGAGGCTTTAAAGATTAAACTTTTGGGTACAGGCACTTTATGTTTATTTAATAGCTCGGTTAAAAATACCTTATTAGTACACTTCATAATGGATTCAGGATCGTCCATTACCACCAACCCAAGTTGCTCAGCAGCTTTTGCAAACCGATAGGTAAAGTTGCTGATATTGGTGGTTGAGCGAATAAATAAACCATCAAATTCGCTTAACCGAGCCAGATCATGAGATCCTATTTGGACCAAATCCATACCAATACGATTAGCTGACTTAGTAAATAGCTTGAGTGCGCCTTTGTTTGATGGCAACATTTTTTCATGCTCATCCACCAACATGGCAATTTCGTAACGATAACGTTTCGACGGTTTCGGTAAACGCCACACTTTTTGCGAAAACACTTCAAGATACTTGGCAAATAAATCTTGTTCTGAGTCGGTTAAGTCTTGAAACGCAGCGGGCTCAATGGTGTTAACTTGCCATTTACCTGACATTTTTAACAAACTCACCTGCAATACAGGCACGGTAAAACGTTCAAATATTTTACGCGCAAGCTTCTCCAGTGATGGATTATCACAATAGCCAAAAAACAGCTTCATGGTCACTTCATTCACCGTATCTGGTAGCTTATCTAAGTCTGATTGCGGCAAACTAAAAAAACGGTCTTGAGATAAATCATTAATGGTCATTACCCTAGGGATCACCCTATGACCGCGAGCTTCAGCCATGAGCGAGCAGTAATAACCGGTACTTAAATAGTCATAACTGCGACACAAGTTAATCACTTGCATGGCACTTTGATCTGCAAATGCACCCATTTCTAAATAATCATGAACCGTGACCATATGGTCACTGGGTAAATAAGGACGCCAATCATTAACATCGTCGGTGACAATTAAAAAATGAGCCATAAATATCTGTTGCCTCTTGTGCGGTTTAGCGCGTAAATTAAGCCACTATCATGTTTGCCAACTCGAGCCGACTCATGCTGCTTCGTCAAGCTATCCCCAGCGATTTACCACAACTAAACCACATCGAAAATAATGCATTTAGCGGTGATAAAATCAGTTCACGGCAGATGAAACGTTTCATTAATTCGCCACTAGACAGCTTATTAGTGGTAGAAATAGACGGTACACTGGCAGGCTATGCCCTAGTGTTGTTTCATCGTGGCACTCGGCTAGCTAGGCTGTACTCTATTGCCGTTGCTAGCGAATTTAGAGGCCGCAATATTGCCTTTGAACTGGTCACACAATGTGAGCACACCGTGGTCGAGCGTGGTTTCATTACATTACGCCTAGAAGTGCGAAACGACAATATCGCCGCAAAAAATCTTTATTTGAAAATGGGTTATAAAGTCCTAAAAACCTTAGTGCATTATTATGACGACTTGGCCGATGGCGTACGCATGCACAAACGCTTAGACCCTCCAGGGCCAAGCAAAGTGATTAAGATGCCATTATATGTACAAACCACACCATTCACCTGTGGCGCAGCCTGCTTAATGATGGCCATGAGTGCTATTAAACCGCAATATCAACCAAGTCGAGTTGATGAGCTGAGCATCTGGCGCGAAGCCACTACTATTTTTATGACCAGCGGTCATGGTGGTTGCAGTGTTCATGGTTTGGCGTTGGCGGCGATTAAACGTGGCTTACAAATTGAGATGTACAGCCAATCAACGTCAGTCCCTTTTATTGATAGCGTACGTGATAGTAATAAAAAAGAAGTCATCACGATTGTGCATGACGATTTTTGCCAACAATTGGCTGCACAAGGCATTGAGATCCATAATACCTCGCCAAGTTTGGCTCAACTTCGTGACTGGATAGACAGCGGTTATGTAGTTTTGCTGATGATCAGCACCTATCGCTTTAATGGCGAGAAAGGCCCACATTGGGTGGTATTAAGCGGTTACAACGAGCAGTTTATGTTTATTCACGACCCGTTTGTTGAAGCACAAAAAGATGCGATTAATGCGGCGTATGTACCGATTAGTCAATCAGAATTGGCGCAAGTGATGCAGTATGGGAAACAGAAGTTGGTGTCTTGTTTAGTGGTTAAGTCATCTTTGGCTTAATGGTGGTTAAGCTTTTTATGGCCTGCGGCCACTAACGTCGTGGCGCTTCACCCACACCAGATTTATCAAACTGCGTTTGAATTAAGATCGCAAGGTTCCACCCTGCACGGACCAAAAGGGGATCAACAGCAATCCCCTCTTGGATCACCCCTGCCGTTCCGGCAACATTTTCGCTTTTTAACCAAACAACAGCAGCGTAAAAATTGCGACGGAAATTAATCGAGTTTTTGGCCGCGTATTTAGCTCTTCGGCCCATCTTACAATAAAGAGTGAAAATGCTAACGCTTCCGATGGTACATCCTGTACCGCGAAAACTAAGCTCACATCCATGTGAGCTTCACGCTATTTTCTTCAACAGCCTCAAGTTCAGAGTTGAATTTAACCATTTGAAAGCTGAGACTAACTCGTTTTTGAACAAAAGTGAGTTACAACTTATCTTTTTGTAAAACTTTACCCTGACCCCACTAAATTCACCACTAATCCAAGTCCAGAGTTGAATTTATGCATTTTTAAACAGCGAGTGATTTCGGATGATTTAACTTGTTTGGTGTTTGGCTCAAATAAATATTTATTTAAACCTTGGAGCGCAAATTTGGCATAAACCACGGACATCTAGCTCCATTACTGGAAACATATCCTCAAAATTAATTTTTGGGATATCATCCGGTGTTCCAGGATCTCTGCCATATTGGCCACAAGCAGCACATTGCCTAATCCATTTCCGTGTCCTTGGATCACGCAAAAACCACTCTTGAGTTTTAGTCTCAGTTTTCATATCGCCTAACGCCTCAAGCATCGGAAAGCGCGAAAGCTTTGGCGCACCCAGTGAGTGGTTTTCCGATGGTGTGGCTTGTTATGTGTTACCAAACTCGGACCTTTGTTTCTAAATAAATGGAGGTTTCGTCCAACTCTCCAGATGGCATAATTGTAATTGACTTGGTTTCAACCAATTTATCTACCGTTACAGCTTCATGCAACCAAAAGTCCTCACGATCAATAAGTTTTTCTGGATATCCACCAATACTATTGTAGTCGTCATCTAATATTTCAATGGAAATAACATCAACTAACTCACCATCGTCAAGCAAGGGACCTGCATGGCTTATCTTCCCGTTTGTAATTTCAAATTCAGAAGATTCCCACCACTCATCTGAGCCTATTAGGGGGTTTTGATCGAAAAAATTGGGAAAGGTAGCAATAATTTCCTCATTGATATCTGTTGCCCACTCACAAAATTCTGACTTAAGGTCGAAAATTATTGTCACAAAACCTCCAGTAACACATAACACTTAAAAAAGGTTATTTATAGCATTTAGCGTAGCGAAAATACATTAACCATGCCATCACCCATTTTTATGATAGTGAAACGACCGACAAACTTATCGCCCACACCCTAACGTTGAAAATGATAATAGTTTAACTGAATACCGCGGAGGGTTAATTTAAGATACTGAAATATAGCAAGTTAACTAATTGGCAGAGAGGCTAAGGGAACTTGCTGACTACTGAAAAGTAGCTAGCTAACAATCACATCAAACAGTGCATTTTCTCGAGCTGTTATTGACATAATAAAGAGTCACATCTCACGTGTTCGGGCTTGTTCACACTTGGGATAAGGATGCGGCTTCGCGCGGCCTATCCTTAGTTATGTTTTAAAGTTCGTTTCTAGGAGCAACTCTACCTGTACTATAAAACTTAACAGGTACTCGACTCTTATTTGAACCAGATGCAACGAGCTGGGTTTTAGGCATTTTATTTATTTGTTCTTGTGTCATAAACCCTTCAGGGTTTGAACTAATTAAAGTATTTTCTACGGTATGCCCATTAGAATCAATTACAGTTAATACTATCCACTCACCTTTCCCTTTCGGTAACCAGTTAGGGCGTTTCTTTAACATCTTTATTTTCTTCGAGCTTACGACCCAATAATTATTTAATTCTGTTGATTCAATTTCAATAATATCAGACGTAAATTCTGGGGTCACATTTGTTGAAGTGCTTTGACAACCTACTAGACTTAAAACTAACAAAACAATACTGATTTTTTTCATATATACCTTCCGTGAGTGAATAAAACATAACAGCGTATCAGCGTGAATTCCGATGAACATCCTGAGAAGCCAACAAAATTCAACTTTAATCTCATTTTTTATTAATATTGATTAGTAACTTATCAGCATGTATTAGCTAAATCAACTCATTAGCGCTTGGATGCTCTTTATGGAGAGAATCGAGAATTTTTGCGATTACATAACGAGAAGCAACACTGTTGTTTTTACATAAATGAATTATAACTGTACAAAAAACAGTATGTTACTGCAAAGATTTATGATGTTTATTGTAGATAGGTTTGCATGAAAACTCATTAATCAACTATTGAAAATGGACAAATTCAACTCTGAACTTGAGGACGTTGAAGAAAATGACGTGATCTGGCCATGGATGGCACCACTAAATTAGGACGCGGCTTCTCACTGCCTATCCTTATTAGTTATTTGTTTTTTGCACTCCACTTTCTATATGTGTGTTTTGTACCCCACTTTCCAGAAATAATCATGACATAAACACCAATTGTAATTATACCAAACATTAATCCTATGAAAGGCGATGAACTCCCAACGAATATAGACATACCAAGTGAAGTTCCTAAGCATAAGGTTACAGCACCAAGCTGCGCTCGATTTAGTTTATTGTTTAATTTCATTTTGGACTCCTCATCCGTGAATTTACTGAGAATAATCTTAAACACATAACGTTTTAGTATTTATGCGTTGCGCTGCTTGCAAGGCATAAATCGCTTGTTAGGCTTGGCCGATGCCACATCCATATTAATCTGTATATTTTATGCTATAGGAATTTGCTTTTTAACGGTAGTGGTATTTTGTACAACCTTTCGGCTAATTGTCTGTTCTGATTACACCTTTTAAGGTGAGATTTAAAGTATTTCACTTTCCATTGACTTATTATTATTTTTATCCTGATAAACTTAACTAACACAAAATGAGATATAAGAGAGTTAATTTTTTGACTCTAAAATGTCCAAGTTCAACTCTGAACTTGAGGACTTTGAAGATCAGCTCATATGTATCAGCTAATAAGCATCACCTCCAGAGCTTAACTCGATAAAGTTAACGTTCTTATTTTTCAATTTTTTGAGCTAGCGTTACTTTTATTCGTTTTATATCAAGTCTACTAGAGATAAAATTCAATATCGGTGGATATAAGGTATTAATAATGCAAAGTTTAATCAATTGGCAATTGCTACATAAGCGCTTATCTAAAAAAAAGAGACCAGAAAGTGAGTTTCTATTGAATTGGGATGAGTTTGCCGAAATGTATGATGGAATGATCCGTCTTGAAGCACGTTTTAGCGAACAGCAAGTCGCCTGTATGCCTATTGAAGCAAGTGATACCGTTGTCGATATTGGTTGTGGCCCGGGTCGTTTATCTGTGCCATTAGCTCACAGAGCTCGCCAAGTAACGGCTGTGGATGCCTTTCCTAATATGTTAGCCCGCTGTATGAAAAACGCTAAAAATGCAGGTGTTGATAATATCAAACCGCTATTACAAGATTGGGAAGCTGAAGATGCTTTAGAACAAATAGGCATGCATGATATAGCAATAGCTTCCCGTTCAGTCGGTTTAGCCGATTTAAAAAAGCTCAATAAAATTGCCAGAAAATATGCCATTATCATCGCATTTGCCAATGCGCCGAGTTTAAAACAGATTCATTTTGAGTTTCTAGAAGGTATGATTCCCAATGCT
Source organism: Shewanella sp. MEBiC00475 (assembly GCF_005234075.1). Taxonomy (NCBI): domain Bacteria; kingdom Pseudomonadati; phylum Pseudomonadota; class Gammaproteobacteria; order Alteromonadales; family Shewanellaceae; genus Shewanella; species Shewanella sp. MEBiC00475. The sequence continues at coordinate 3,791,762 of NZ_CP039928.1, read as the reverse complement.
AAAAGAAGCAAAACAACAAAGGACAGAGCATTTAGTTATAACATTACTTACAATATGCTTTACGACATGGGCGCAGAACCAAATGTGTTAATCCTTGATGATGGTTTTGAGGCTATCTATAACACCAAGCAAGAAGCCTATGATGATTTAACGTTTATGGGTAATATTCAACAAGATGTTGAGCATCTATTTCATCAAAATATTGATAAACATCTTACCGCGACCGAAGATAATCGTTGGAAATTATTTTGTCCCACCCGTTCTTTTGTCATGTGGTGGAAAACCAGTGATATAGTGGAATAGCTAACCCACTTATCGTATAAATATTAACATTTATACGATAATACCAAAAAGGAGGCTTTTGCCTCCTTTTGCTTATCTAATCACTTTTTAATAGCCAACTGACATTACTTACCGTCTTTACTTACCGTCTTTAGCTCGACGCTTTTTAAAGTCTGAATCTTCGATCCATTTTGGCCAGTCGTTGTTGTTGGCTAGCTTTTCAATAATGTCGCTGATTAAGGCTAAGTCTTGTTCTACCCCGCCTAAATCCCAGCTGGCATCGTAGTCATCGGCAGCTTGATGGTACTTGTGGGCGATGTAATCTGGGTCGGTATCACCTAAGCTCATGAACATTAGGCCGGGTACACCTTGTTGGGCTAAGGCAAAATGGTCTGAACGGAACATTAAACCATTTTGCGGACGAGGATCGGCTTTTACAGTACGGCCTTGCGCTTTGGTAGCATCATCTAAATAAGTTTCAAGCTCTGACACTCCTTGGCCATAACGCAAGATGTAATCCACGCTTTTGCCTACGTTCATGCCATCTATGTTTAAAAATGACACCAATTGCTTGGTCGGTACTGGTGGATGGGCGGCAAAGTATTGCGCGCCAATAAGGCCCGTTTCTTCTGCGGTAAAGGCTGCAAACAAAATAGACCGTTTTGGTGCTTTGTTTTGCTGTTTAAAATGACGAGCAAGTTGTAATACCCCAGCGACACCCGATGCATTATCAACGGCACCGTTATAAATACGGGTCTTGCCATCTTGAACGGTTTTACCTAAATGATCCCAATGAGCATGCATGACCACCCATTCATCGGCTTGAGTTGTACCAGGTAATAACCCGGCGACATTATATGAGGTGGCTAATTCTATGGTATTTTTCACCGTTAAATTAGCTTTAAGCTTTAAAGGAATAGACTTAAACCCAGCCTTAGCCGCAGTTAATTTTACCTTGTCATAATCTAGTCCTGCTGCCTGAAACACCTTTTGCGCGGTTTGATGTTGGATCCAACCCATAACGCCAATGTGTGATTGATTTTTATGTTCGTCAACTAAGGTGTATTTAGTATTGGTGTTGCTGTTTTCTACTACGTTCCAGCCATAAGCTGCTGGTGCAGTTTCATGCACAATAAACACCGCTTTGGCCCCCTGCCTTGCAGCTTCTTCATATTTGTAAGTCCAACGACCATAATAGGTCATGGCATTACCTTTAAAGATGGCTGGGTCTTGGGTGGCAAATCCTGGGTCATTGACCAGCATGATCACTGTTTTGCCTTTTACATCGACATTGGCGTAGTCATTCCACTGATATTCTGGCGCATTAATACCATAGCCAACAAACACTACATCGCTGTTATCTAAACTGACTTGAGGTAACACTTGCTCTGTACGTGCGGTGAAATCAGTGCCGTTTTTAAACACTACATCACCCATAGTCAGTTGCATTGTTTGATCGGCAGTAATTTTCGCCATTGGCACAGCTTGACGGTAACTGTCACCAAAACCTGGGGCAAGTCCCATCGCTTTGTATGCACTTTCTAAATACTCAACTGTCAGCTTTTCACCATGGGACAATGGCCCACGCCCTTCAAACTCATCACTCGCGAGGGTTTGTACATCTTGACGGTAGGTTTTTTGATCAAATTGAAATGGCGTAGCATTTACGCTTGGTAGCAAAAACACACCAAACACGGCTAATAAACGAAAGGTATTCACAGACAACATCCTTTGTTAAATATTAAGAAAAATAATTGTAACAGCTAGTGATTAAATCGAAAGAAGTATATCGGTCCTTTTTAAATCAAGGTTAAACAAATAAATCAAAAAAATTTGACATATTATGTCAAACTGGTTAACTTAGATGCTCATGATGACATATTATGTCGTTTGCATTCTAGCAAAAACAAGGAAAGTATATGAAAATTATCATCATAGGAATTTTCAGCTTTATTTTAGGAATGAGTACAGCTGGCGTTGTCGGATTGAAGATATTTGCTTATGGCGGACAAAGTGTTGCAGCAGCTGAAATCCAAATGGCTACCACGACATTACAATTAATTGATTCAAAGCAGCTCGATGTGGCTATCAGTAAATTGTGTTCAATACTGCCCATTGCATTAAACAATAAAGCAGACATGGACTCTTCATGGTTTGCTACTGAGTTTAACTACGGTACGAACATAAATGGGGAAAACATTGAAACACAAGCTACTTCACTGCTCAATCAACAAGGCATATGTCAACATCACTAGGCCTGATCGCTTTTTTATCTCTTTGTCAAAAGCGGTAAACTTATCCCTTGCTGCCCTGCTTGCGCCAAATAACGTTTATCGATCCATAAGCCGATAGCGGCAACTAATACGTCATCATAAAAAACCAATGGGATTTGCTGGCGACGCCAAGGTGGGATATTACATTCTTGCCACAGTTTTTTTAACTCACGCGGTTTTTGACGTTGTGATGAGGCAAATTGCGGATAACATTTTATAGAGCCAACAGCGCCAAAGCATATCGTGATGTTGCTGATAGTTGGCGGCAAAGCTAATAAAGGTATATCAACAGATGTTTGTTGGCTTAAATGATATTGATGCTGGCCGATTTCACACATCATATCTGTTATATCGCCATTAACTAGGCTGATAAAGTCAGCCGTTAATTGGCTAGAAGGTGGCGTTTCCAGCTCACTGTTTTTGAGTACATATGCCACACGGGCAAAACGCTTAACGTGATACTCACCCCATTGAATTGACATGTTAGCATCATCTTTGGCGGCTAAAAGCTGTGACAGTATCTGCTGTAATTGCGCTTGCGAAGGTAAACTAACGCCACAATGAATTAAATAACCACGAAACAGTAATGCTTGCCAAGCGGCACTCAATTGACCAAAATCAGTAAGCGTAAACCCGCTTGATTCGGTCATTAATGCATTGACATCACGGGCTAATACTAACCATTGAGGTAAGCGATGACTGACTTCATCATCAACAATGTGTTGTTGTTCAGCACACAATGCCGCACTTCTCGCTGCTGTTGTTGCAATACTGGGCCAACGCTGCTTTAAACGCGGGATAATATCTAAACGGAGAAAGTTACGGTCATAACTGTTGTCTTGATTACTTTCATCTTCAATGTGAGTTAAGTGATATTCAACGGCAAATTGCTCTATTTGATCACGGCTTATTGATAATAACGGCCGAAGTAACCATGACTGTTTATACGCTTGCATAACGCCCATTGCCGCCAATCCTTTTGGCCCTTGTCCCCGCTTTAGCGCCAGCAATAGCGTTTCGAGTTGGTCATCTTGGTGGTGGGCGGTTAGCAGTATGTCACCCGGATTAAGGTAACGATCAAATGCTTGATAACGAGCGTCGCGAGCTTGTGCCTCAAGACTTTGTCTGGGGCCTTTATCAACGTTAACTCGTTCTACTTGCAGTGGTAATTGGTAATGCCCTGCTCGGGTGACACAATGTTGTACCCAAGTGTCGGCATTTGCACTAAGCCCATGGTGAACATGAATAAGCAGGCAAGCAATATGTGGGTGTTTTTGCGCAAATACACTTAACCCATACGCCAGCACCTCTGAGTCAACTCCGCCACTGTAAGCCAGTACTAACTTAGGCGATGATTCATCTTTAACTACACTCATTTGGTAAAGAGGTAATACAGCTTGTTCGAGCAAACTTAACAGTTGTTGTGCACTCATTTGCTCTGATAACGAAGACTTTTCAATCATGATGATCGCCTAATTAAACACGATTTTGACGTTGGTTGAACCAAGCATACTTTCTAGCGCTAGCATTAATTCATCACTAGGGTTCACTCGCCATTCTTCACCTAACATGATTTTGCCACTGGCTTGTTGTTTGGTGTAGTTAATCACAACAGGCACGGCGCCATTACGCCACGGTGTTAATGTTTGTTCAAAGGTTTCTAGCCAATCAGGGGTGACATCATCGCCATGAACGTTGATTTCTACCGCTTTGGCAAAGTGACTGCGCGCTTCACCAATTTCAATGATATTGCGCGCGTTCATGCGATTGCCGCCAGAAAAATCATCAAAGCTGACATCACCTTCACAAATAAGAATGCGATCTTTTTCAAGCATGTGGCCAAACTTTTCAAACGGTTCGGTAAATAACATCACTTCTAAACGGGCACTTTTATCATCTAACGTGACTAAACCCATTTTTGAGCCACGCTTAGTGATCATGACTCGCGTAGCCACCACTAATCCCGCCGCTTTAACGGTTTTACCGCGCTCGGTTGGGTGAATGTCTTTTAAGCGGCCATTAGTGTATTGCTTAAGTTCTTTTAAATACTGGTTGATAGGATGACCAGTAAGATAAAGCCCTAAGGTTTCACGCTCACCTTCTAGCCAAATTTTATCTGGCCATGGTGTACATTGAACAAAGTTTTGCTTACTGTCTTCAGGCTCACTATTGAGCAAACCAAACATGTCATGCTGACCAATGGCTTCTGCTTTTGCGTGTTGTGCTGCGGCACTAATAGCCTCTGGCAAGGTTGCCATCATTGATGCGCGATGCGGCCCTAACGTGTCTAAGGCGCCCGCTAAAATCAATTTTTCGATCACTCGTTTGTTGAGCTTTTTCAAATCCACACGGGCACAAAAATCAAATAAGTCGGTAAATGGACTGTCTTTACGTGCTTCTAAAATTGATTCTACAGGGCCTTCACCCACACCTTTAATCGCACCAATACCGTAAACAATATTAAGGTCATCATCGACAGTAAATTTAAATAAGCCTTTGTTCACGTCTGGCGGAATTAACGGTAAGCCCATGCGCTCACATTCATCTACCAAGGTGACAATTTTATCGGTGTTGTCCATGTCGGCAGACATTACCGCGGCCATAAACTGCGATGGGAAATGGGTTTTTAACCACAGGGTTTGATACGACACCAAAGCATAGGCAGCTGAATGCGATTTGTTAAAACCGTAACCAGCAAATTTTTCTACTAAGTCGAATATTTTCATCGACAAGTCGCCGTCGATGCCGTTATTAATAGCCCCTTCTTTAAAGGTGCCGCGTTGCTTGGCCATTTCTTCAGGTTTTTTCTTACCCATTGCACGACGCAGCATATCTGCGCCGCCTAGGGTGTAACCTGACAATACCTGAGCAATTTGCATCACCTGCTCTTGGTACAAAATAATACCGTAGGTGGGTGCTAGTAGTTCTTTTAAAGACTCATGCTGATATTCAGCATCTGGGTAAGAAACTTCTTCACGGCCATGCTTACGCTCAATAAAGTTGTCAACCATGCCTGACTGCAAGGGACCTGGGCGGAATAATGCTACCAGTGCAATCATGTCTTCAAAACAATCGGGTTGCAGACGTTTAATCAAGTCTTTCATACCACGAGATTCGAGCTGGAATACCGCGGTGGTTTCGTAGCGCTGCAATAATCTAAAACAGGCAGGATCAGCAAGTGGAATGGCTTCGATACGTACCGGTTCTTTACCTTCTTTAATTTGGCGCGGATTTATCATCTGCAACGCCCAATCAATAATGGTTAAGGTACGTAAGCCCAAAAAATCGAACTTAACCAAACCAGCTGTTTCTACATCGTTTTTATCAAACTGAGTAACCGGGTTTAAGCCTTCGGCGTCACAATATAAAGGTGCGAAATCTGTAATTCGAGTGGGGGCAATCACCACACCGCCGGCATGCTTACCTGCGTTACGTGTTACGCCTTCTAAACGGCGACACATGTCGATAAGTTCTTTAACGTCTTCATCACCGTCATAGGCTTCAGGAAGCGCGGGTTCAACTTCAAAGGCTTTAGCCAATGTCATCCCTGGTTCTGCAGGGATTAATTTGGTTAGACGTTCAACAAAGCCATATGGATGACCTAATACGCGGCCAACATCTCGTACCACGGCTTTGGCGGCCATGGTACCAAAGGTAATAATTTGTGATACGGCTTCACGGCCATAAAGCTCAGCAACGTGATCGATCACTTCGTCACGGCGGTCCATACAAAAGTCGACGTCGAAATCGGGCATGGATACACGTTCAGGGTTCAAGAAACGCTCGAACAGTAAGTCATATTCAAGTGGATCTAAATCAGTAATTTTTAGTGCGTATGCCACTAACGAACCTGCACCAGAACCACGACCCGGGCCGACTGGAATATCGTTATCTTTACCCCACTGAATAAACTCCATCACAATAAGAAAGTAACCTGGGAAGCCCATTTGGTTAATCACTTTCAGTTCAATCTCGAGACGTTCGTCATACTCTGGCCGTTTCTCGAGGCGAACTTGCGGATCAGGGAATAAAAATTCGAGACGTTCTTCTAAGCCTTTTTCTGAGGCAGTAACTAAGAAGTCTTCTATCGATAAATCGCCGGTCGGGAAATTAGGTAAAAAGTATTCATGTAAGCGAATAGTGACGTTACAGCGCTTAGCAATTTCGACACTATTTTGAATGGCCGATGGAATATCGGCAAACAAGGCGATCATCTCGTCTTCGGTGCGCAGGTATTGTTGATCGCTGTAGGTTTTAGGACGACGCGGATCGACTAAGGTAAAACCATCATGAATAGCGACACGAATTTCATGAGCTTCAAAATCATCTTGTTTTAAAAACACCACTTGGTTAGTGGCGACAACAGGCAACCCTTTTTCAGATGCTAGCTCAACCGCCATGTGCAAATAGCGTTCTTCATGTGCACGGCCAGTACGGATAAGCTCTACATAATAACGATCTTCAAAATGTTGTTGATAAAAAGCAATCAGTGACTCAACTTGATGTTGATTGCCTTTTAATAATGCCTTACCAACGTCACCGTCTTTGGCGCCTGAAAGAATGATCAAACCACTGTTAAATTTGATTAACCAGTCTTGATCTATCACAACTCTATTATCGACATGTCCACGAAGATAAGCTTCACTGATCAATTGAGTCAGATTTTGATAACCCTCGTTATCCATGGCAATAATGGTTAAGGCACAAAACTCTTTTTCAAAACCTGGAGTTTGCACCCAAAAATCGGCACCTACAATGGGTTTAATACCAGCATTATTACAAGCACCATAAAACTTTACCAAACCACAGAAGTTGTTTTGATCGGTTAATGCTATCGCTGCCATCCCCTGATTTTCAGCGGCTGCAATGATAGGTTTCACTTTGGCAACGCCATCTGACATTGAATAATCACTGTGGACACGCAAATGAACAAAACGAGGATCGGACATAGATTATTTTTTCTTCGAAAAAGATGAATGAAACAACACGAAAATGCGGGATTTAGACTAGCAAACTAAGCGACGTTATCCAATGATTAAGTCGTTTAATCTTGGTCTTATTACAAGGTATCCTGAAGCAAAATACGTTCTGCAACAGGTTTGAAACTTTTACGATGCTCAGGTAACACACCATACAAGGCTAACGCTTCAAAATGTGCCTTGGTTGGATAACCTTTGTGTTTAGCAAAGCCATATTGTGGATATTGAGTGTCTAACGTATCCATCTCTGCATCTCGAGTCACTTTAGCGATAATAGATGCGGCGCTGATGGCGGCAACTAATCCATCGCCTTTTATAATTGCATGGCTAGCAATACCAAACTCTGGCACCCGATTACCATCTACCAATACTCGTTCAGGTAAAATAGATAATCCAGCCACTGCGCGCTGCATTGCCAACATAGTGGCGTGTAAAATATTCAGCTCATCAATTTCAGCCGGACTCGCTCGGCCAACACTCACGCTTAACGCATTATCCATAATCTGTTGATACAAAGCATTGCGACGTTTTTCACTGAGTTTTTTAGAATCGTTAAGGCCTACTATCGGTTTACTCGGATCTAATATCACCGCAGCAGTCACCACATCGCCAACTAATGGACCACGTCCAACTTCATCAACACCAGCAACTTGCCCATGTGAAATCATGGCAACTTGTTCAGGAGTAATATTTTTTATCACGACGGGTAATGCGTTAATAGAAGTCATTGGTTTTATCCTACAGCACTAAGCAGTTTCAATTAGCGCAACCACAGCATCTGCGGCTCGCTCGCTAGCATTGCACTTAAGTAGTTGATGTAATTGTTCAAAGCGAGCATTTAATGGCGCAAAATCTAGATTGAGTTGCTTGATCACTGCATCGGCAATTAACTGTGGTTGGCAATTAGCTTGCATCAGTTCTGGCACGATCGTTTCGTTAGCGAGTAGATTAGGCAACGAAAAGTTTTTAATCTTCATCATCCGCATACCTATCGCATAGGTAATCGGGCTGACACGATACGACACCACCATAGGACGTTTTACCAACATAGCCTCTAACGTCGCGGTGCCAGATGCCAATAAAATACAATCCGCGGCAGCCATTACTTCGCGAGATTGCCCTTCAACAATAGTGACTTCTAAATCGGGAGCAAACTGTTCAAGCGCAGCAATAAATTGTTGACGACGAGCATCATTCACCACTGGAGTGACAAATTTGATATCTGGATAGGCTTGTTTGACCAATTGGGCCGCTTTGACAAACGGTTCAGCTAATTGCTTTAGCTCTCCGCCTCTGGATCCCGGCAATACCGCCAAGTATTCAGCATTAGGATCTAATCCTAATAACTGCCGAGCAGCCAGCTTATCACTGTGCATCGGAATGTCGTCTGCAAGTGTATGCCCTACAAAGGTACAAGGCACTTGATGTTGGTCGTAAAACGCTTTCTCAAACGGCAATAACGACAACACCATATTAGTGGCTTTAGCGATTTTAAATATACGTTTTGGACGCCAAGCCCATACTGACGGGCTAACATAATGGACGGTTTTAATCCCTTTGACTTTTAATTTAAGCTCTAGGCCAATGTTAAAATCGGGCGCATCAATACCAATAAAACAATCTGGCGCTAGTTCAGTAATTTGTTCCACTAAGCTTGAACGAATATGCAGCAGTCGTGGTAAATGTGATAACACCTCGACTAATCCCATAATCGAAAGCTCTTCCATTGGAAATAAACTTTCAAACCCAAGCGCTTGCATACGAGGACCACCAATGCCAATAAAGCGCGCATCTGGATAGCGTTGTTTAAGTGAATTGACTAAACCGGCACCTAAAATATCGCCGGAGATTTCTCCGGCGACAATGGCAAATATTTTTTGAGAAGTGTGAGTCATTATGTCTTCTATCGAATGATGCCACGACCAGAGTGGTTAATAAACTCCATAAATGCTTTTACATTTATGTCATTTTCGGCCGCACTGCTTAATTCCGCATTAGCTTCTTCAATGGTTAAACTCTTACGAAATACCGTTTTATAAGCATTAAGAATAGCACGCTGGTCTGCTTTACTAAATCCACGACGTTTCAAACCTTCAAGGTTTAAGCCACGGGGAGCCGCGGGTGAACCTGCGGCCATAACAAACGGCGGTACGTCTTGTAAAATCAATGATGCTCCGGCGGTAAATGCATGTTCACCAATGTGAACAAACTGGTGCACGCCAGTCATGCCGCCTAAAATAACCCAATCACCAATATGTACATGACCAGCAATAGAAGCATTATTGGCCATAATAACGTTATTACCAACAAGACAGTCATGAGCAATATGAACATACGCCATGAATAGGTTATTAGACCCTATTCGGGTTTCACCCTTGTCTTGAGTAGTACCACGGTGAATCGTAACCGACTCACGAATAATGTTATTGTCGCCAATAATTAAGCGAGTTTGTTCGCCTGCGTACTTTTTGTCTTGACACTCTTCGCCAACAGAAGCGAATTGAAAAATACGATTACCTTTACCAATAACGGTTGGACCTTTGACCACTACATGAGAGTTGATGCATGTGTCATCGCCGATTTCAACATTCTCGCCTATATAGGTCCAAGGACCAATAGTGACATTGTTACCAATTTTGGCTGTTGAGTGAACAAACGCTAATTTATCTATCACTTTTCAATCTCTCTACGTGCGCACATAATTTCAGCTGAACAAACCAGTTCACCATCAACCAAGGCTTCACCAATAAACACACCGATACCACGACGCTCTTTAATCATTTTAACGTGAAAATGTATTTGATCGCCTGGCTCAACAACACGTCTAAAACGCGCTTTATCAATACCAGCAAAATAATACAATACGTCAGGAGATGGTTCTGTGCTCATGGTTTTAAACGCAAGCAAACCTGTTGCTTGAGCCATAGCTTCTAAAATTAGAACCCCAGGCATAACAGGTTGTACAGGGAAATGTCCCTGAAAAAATGGTTCATTAATCGTGACATTTTTAATCGCATGTAATTGCTCACCTACGGTAAAATCTAACACACGATCAATTAACAAGAATGGATATCTATGAGGCAGATATTTAAGTATCTCTTTAATATCCATGGTGTTTAATTGATTTGACACACTACATTCCTTAAATAAGGCAGAATTACAATTATTCTGTGCCCTTAGCACTTTTTTCGAGATGTTTTACTCGATTAAAAAGCTCATCTAATTGACGGAAACGAACAGTGTTTCGACGCCATAATTTATTTTCCATCGCAATCGTCGCAGATGAATACACACCTTTATCACGGATAATGCTGGTCACATTCGTTCCGCCGCTAACATGAACTCCGTCAGCAATACTCAAGTGTCCTGCGATTGCACAATTACCGCCAATAATACAGTATTTACCTATGGTACAGCTACCAGCCAAAATAGTACCACCTGCAATGGCGGTATTTTGCCCAATAATAACATTATGAGCAATTTGGATTTGGTTATCGATTATGACACCATCATGTATTTCAGTATGTGATAATGCACCACGATCAATACTAGTACATGCACCGATTTCGACATGATTGCCAATCCGAACACCACCGGTTTGCGGGATTTTAATCCAGTTACCGCGCTCATTGGCATAACCAAAACCATCAGACCCAATAACAGACCCTGAATGGATGATGCAATCATGGCCTATATGAACATTATGATAAACACTCACATTTGCCCAAAGACGTGAATTTGAACCAATAATACTGGTTTCACCAACAACACAACCAGGACCTATCTGAACATTTTCACCTAAAATAACTTTAGCACCAATCACCGCATTAGCACCAATGGCAACACCTTCACCCAAAATGGCTGAAGGATCTATTTGTGCAGAGGGATGAATACCGGGGGTTTCTTTAGGAGTGGTATCAAGTAATTGCGCTATACGAGCAAAGCCGACATAAGGATCGTTAACGATCAAGGCATTGCCAGAATAACCATTTGCATCTTTTTCGCTCAGCAATACCGCACTAGCTTGAGTGGCCTCAAGCTGATCGCGATACTTGCTATTGGCTAAAAAAGAGAGTTGGCCTTGAGTTGCATTTTCAAGGGTAGCCACGCTAAATATTTCCAGGGTGTCATCACCTTTAACCGTTGCCCCCAATAATTGGCCAAGCTCTTTTAAAGTCACTTTCTGCATATTTATTATTGGCCTTTGCTTAAGGCTTCTACCACTTGGCTGCTAATATCAGCTTCTGGCTTAACAAAAATAACTGCGCCACGTTGTAGCACCATGTCATATTGTTCTTTACTAGCAATAGTATTAATGGCTTTTTGAACTAGAACTAATAGCTTGTTTTGCTCTTCACCTTGACGACGACGCATGTCTTCGTCTAATGCTTTGCCTTTCAATTGGAATTCAGATTTTAGAGATTCCATTTTACGCACTAATTCAGTCTTTTGTGTGTCGCTCATTAACGCGCCATCACGTTGTTGCTTTTCAACCAAAGAACGCATTTCTTCCTGCATTTTTTGGACGCTTGCAACACGATCTCCAAATTCAGCTTTTAATGATTTTGAAATCTGTTCACGCTGAGGCAGTTGTTCAAACACTTCGCCCATATCAACTACAGCGAGTTTTTCCGCTTGAGCTAGCATAGGTGTTGCACAAAATACCAATGTAATTAACGCGCGATTTACCATCTTTTTCAAAGTAGACTCCTTGTTAAACTTGTTGTTATCAGCAAAACTTGCCGAGTGTATTAGTTTTAGAACGTTTTGCCAATATTGAACGAGAAAATCTCTGTCTCGTCATCTTCATATTCTTTCAGTGGCCAAGCTAAGCTAAATACCATAGGGCCCATTGGTGATATCCACTGCACACTCATACCCCATGAAGCACGTAAGCGATCCGGATCACTATAGTCTTGTAATTTAGTGAACTGATCCGCTGGCAGAGTTCGGTAAGAATCATAGTCGAACTCGGTATCCCAAACGTTACCAGCATCGAGAAAGAAGCTGGTCCGCACTGAGTTAGTGTAAGCTTCATCAAGGAATGGAGTCGGAACAATCACTTCCAAACTAGCGGTAGCAATGGCATTACCACCAATTGAATTCCCTGAACTCACTTGAATCGTATCTAAGTTGCCAGGTAAGCTACAACCATCACCAGACACATCTGGTGAACATGCTTCACTACCACGGTATAAGTAAAATGAACGAGGACCTACAGAGTTAGATTTAAAGCCACGTAACGAGCTAGAACCGCCTGAATAGTAGTTTTCCCAGAAAGGTAATATCTGATCATTGTCGTCAAACTTACCATAACCATTGGCGTAACCTAAGTGAGCACGCGCTAACATGACAAACCCATGCTGAGGTGTCAGAGGGAAGTAAAAACTGGTGTCAAAATCTGTTTTAAAGTACTTTAAATCAGAGCCAGGCACTGTCATTTTACCGCTTAAACGTTGTGATGAACCATCAGTTGGAAACTGACCACGGTTAACGGTGCTGCGATACCAACCAGCATTTAATTCAAAGTTATCAAAGCTTAAGTCTGAATCAGGATCATCGTTACGATATACGTTATAAAAACGTAATGCTTGTTCATAAGACGATATTTCTGAAATCGTATTATGACGGTAACCAATACCACCGTTCAAACGATTAGATTCGTTAATGGGGAATCCTGAATTTAATGCAACACCATAAGATTTGTTCTTATAACGTTCAAGGTTAGCCTCGTTAGCATCAAATTCATTCCAAAAGATACTGCCACCTAAGCTAACGCCATCTTTAGTAAAATATGGGTCGGTATAAGATAAATTAGCACTTTTTGAATATTTGTTGGTATTAATACTAAAACCAGCTTGGTTACCTGTACCAAGGAAGTTATTTTGCTCAACACCAAACTGCAAACTCACGCCTGATTCAGTACCATAACCAACACCTGCATTAAATGAACCAGATGGTTGTTCTTTCACCTTAACGGCCACATCAACTAAATCATCGCTGCCCGGAACGGGAATAGTTTCAGCATCAACTGTTTCAAAATAACCTAAACGGTTAAGGCGTAGTTTAGATTGCTCAATTTGGGCCGAATTTAACCATGCGCCTTCCATTTGGCGCAATTCGCGGCGCATAACTTCATCTTTGGTTACAGTGTTACCAGTAAAGTTAATCGAGCGAACGTATACTCGTTTACCTGGATTAACATTGATGTTAAGAACCACTTCTTTAGTTTCATCGTTAATTTCAGGATACGTTTTCACTTCTGGATAAGCATAACCAAAGCGACCAAGGTATTTACTGTACATTTCTTCGGTGAATGTCACATCGGCACCGTTGTACATGTTACCGGGTTTAATCGGCAAAATAGCTTTCATTAACTTTTCGCGACCCATAAGGTCACCAATTAAGTTAACTTCTTTTACTTTATACTTTTCGCCTTCATTCACATTGATAGTAATGTACAAACCTTTACGGTCTGGTGTCATTGCTACTTGTGTTGAGGTCACATCAAAGCGAATATACCCTTGATTATGGTAATAGGTTTTGATGGTTTCTAGGTCAGCTTGTAGCTTTTGTTTTTGGTAACGACGCTCACCAAACAAATCCCACCATGCAACATAATCTTTCAATTCAAGCATACCAATAAGCTCATAATCAGAAAACACAGTGTTACCCACTACGTTTATCTGGCGGATTTCAGCCGCTAAACCTTCGGTGAATTTAAATTTAAGCTCAACACGGTTACGAGGTAAGTTGATGATTTGCGCTTCAACTTTGGCACCGTATTTACCCACACCGTAATAGAAATCTTGCAGACCTTTTTCAATACCTGTCAACATAGTTCTATCGAGCGATTCGCCAGCTCTAACACCAGAACCGTCAAGACTTTCTTGTAACTGCTCGTCTTTAATATCTTTGTTACCTTCGAACGAGATAACGCTAATAGTTGGACGTTCTTTAACTGTTACAAAAAGTATACCGTCTTCATGACTGACACTAATGTTTTCAAAATTGGTTGAACCGTAAAGGCTCTTTATCGCTTGCTGTAATTTAACTTCATCTACTGTGTCACCTACTTTCACAGGCAAACTCAATAGTGCTGCACCGAGAGCAACTCGTTGCAAACCTTCTACTTGGATGTCGGTCACTTCAAAAGGTTGGAAAGACTCTGCCCAACCATTCCCTGAAAAAGACGCGCCGACGAATAACATCGAGGCAAAAATTTTATTCAATCTCATAGAGCACTTCTAATTATTGTCTGTCTTGCTCAGAGTCGGGCGAAATCGTTGAATAAGGCTACGCCCATCAACATTAGCAGCAAAGCTGCACCAAACCTGAAACCTATTTCCTGTACCTTTTCGGGTACAGGCTTACCAGTAATCACTTCTATAAAGTAATACAGCAAGTGTCCACCATCGAGCACTGGCAAAGGCATTAAATTAATAATCCCTAAGTTAACGCTGATGAGCGCGATAAACCCTAGAAAGTACACTAATCCGTAACTTGCACTGGCGCCAGCGCCTTGTGCAATGGAAATAGGACCACTGAGGTTTTTAACCGACACATCGCCGGTAAATAATTTTTCAATCATCTTAAAACTGACGGCAACAAGTTGCCAAGTTTTATCTGTTGCAGCGACAATCGAATCTACTATGCCATACTCAAGCTCAAAGCGCATATTATCAGGCCATGGTGCTTGGGTTGGACTAATGCCTATAATTCCGATAGTTTTACCGTCAGAATTTTGCTGTGCTTTTGGCACTACATTCACATTGATGGATTGACCTTCACGTATCAATGTCATATTAATATTTTTGTTGGCAGAGCTTTGTACCACATCAACAAACGCTTTCCAATCACTGTATTGGACACCATTAATATTGACGAGTTTATCGCCCACTCTAATGCCAGCTTTTTCTGCCGCACTGTCTTTGCTGATCACCGCAATGGTAGGATCTATTCCTGGACGGAAAATGCCTAAACCTAATGAAGTAATTGGAGATTCTTTTTCTGGATCAAATTGCCACTGACGCGTATCGAGCTTAACGGTACGTAAGGGCATATCCACACCTGATAGTTCAGATAATGGCGCTAAGGTTATATCAATGCTTTCATCACCAATATGGCTAACCAAGGCTAAGTTAACCTCTTCCCAGGTTCTTACTTTTTGTCCTGATACTGCCATTATTTGTTGCGGTTCAACCAACTGAATAACACTGGCAGGGCTATTTAACGTGGTGCTATCAATAACAGGCTTGATTGATGGAGTACCTATCAGATACATAACGTACAAGGCTGCTATAGCAAAAATAAAGTTAGCAATGGGGCCTGCTGAAACAATGGCAATACGCTGCCATACCGTTTTACGGTTAAAGGCTTGATCGACGAGCTCGGCTGGGACGTCTTCTACCCGCTCATCAAGCATTTTGACGTAACCGCCTAACGGGATCATAGCCACCACATATTCGGTGCCATCTTTACCCATTTTGCGCCAAATGGCTTTACCAAAACCAATAGAGAATCGTTCAACTTTTACCCCACAACGACGGGCAACCCAAAAATGGCCGTATTCGTGTGCGGTAATCAAAATACCTAATGCAACAATAAAAGAACCTAAGCTCCAAAAAAAATCTATCATCATTCCCCTGAACTAATTAAGTGCTTTAATAGCAGACATTGCTATCATGCGAGCTTGTCCATCTAACTGTAAAATATCGCCAATACTCGCTAAACATGTTTGCGGTATGCTATCTAAACACCGTGCATTTATATCCGCAATATCAGTAAAACGTATTTGACCATTTAAGAAAGCTTCAACGGCAATTTCATTGGCCGCATTCAACACTGTGGTCGCTTCCTGTCCATGTTCACATGCTTGCATTGCTAAACGTAAACATGGAAATCGACTGAAGTCAGGTTCACAAAAGCTTAACTGTCCGACTTTGAAAAAATCCAAAGGTTCAACACCAGCGTTAATTCTTTGCGGATAGCTCATACAATGAGCAATAGGAGTACGCATATCAGGGTTACCCATTTGCGCAATAACTGAACCATCGCGGTACTGCACCATGGAATGAATAACGCTTTGAGGATGTATCACCACTTTGAGTTGATCGGCCTGAGTATTAAACAACCAGCGTGCTTCAATAAACTCTAAGCCTTTGTTCATCATCGTGGCTGAATCGACAGATATTTTAGGTCCCATAGACCAATTAGGATGATTACAGGCTTGTGTCGGTGTCATCGCACTAAGTGTCGATAAATCCGTTTGCAAAAACGGACCACCTGAACCGGTTAATAAAATATGAGCGATGCCTGATGCGGCTATATCACAATAACCCAATTGTGCTTGTGCATTGGTAGGTAAACATTGAAAAATCGCATTATGTTCACTATCGACCGGTAACACTGTTGCACCAGAAGCCCTTGCCGTGTGCATAAATAATTCACCCGACATCACCAATGCTTCTTTGTTGGCTAACAGTACCCGTTTGCCCGCTTTAACAGCATCAAATGTTGGCACCAATCCAGCAGCACCAACAATGGCAGCCATAACGGTATCGGTATTAGCATCGGTAACCAATGCATTAAGCGCTTCTGCCCCTGTTGTTACCTGAGTAACACTTCCTTGAGGCAATAAGGCTTTAAGTTGCATGGCGGCGCTCTCATCCACCATATGAGCATATTCAGGTTTATAGGTAATACACAATGCCAGCATTTTATCTACGCTGGCATTAGCCACTAGACCATAGACATGAAATTCCGCTGGATTATTTGCCATCACACTTAGCGTGCTAGCACCTATCGAGCCTGTTGCCCCTAAAATCACCATATTTTGCATTGGCATCACATCCACATCGCTATGTAGATAAAGGTAAATACCGGTAGCGCAGCAGTAAGGCTATCGATGCGGTCTAAAATTCCACCGTGTCCCGGTAAAATGGTGCCAGAGTCTTTAATGTTAGCAGCACGCTTAAACATACTTTCAGATAAATCACCAAAAGCAGATGCTAACGCAGTGATTAACGTAACCACAATGAGTAAACCTAGTTCTTGTTCTGGTGCAACATACATAATGCCTGCCACCACAACCATAGACGTAATTAATCCGCCAACCAGACCCTCAAGGGTTTTTGCAGGACTTACACTCGGCATCAGTTTATGTTTACCTAATTTACGACCCGCAAAATAAGCGCCAGTATCGGTAGCCCAAACCACTAACAATACTAAAAAGACTAATGTGCCACCATAATAAGGGTGAACATTGCTGCTTAACGATTTAAGCGCGATCAAAGACGTAAAACACGGTATGAGTGTTAACTGACCAAACATGGATTTTAGCATTGGGCTTTTTTTCCATATGCTGGCGCTTTTAGGAAAACTAAACACTAATCCAATACTCACTATCCACCAAAATACACCAATGGTGATAATGGCAAGATACATGGGATGCAATTGTCCCTTAAACCATAAAACATCAACGGGGACCGCTAGATTAAGCGCTATCAGTAACAGACTGAGCGTCGCGGTAAAAGACCACTGAGTGACATTACAACTGGGGTCAATGAAACTCCCCCACTCTTTTGCTGCAATTAAAAATACTGGTACTAACGCCCATGCAAAATAATTTGCAGGAAGTAAAAAGATTGCCCCAAGTACAATTGGGATTAACCACAATGCTGTTATTATTCGTTGTTTTAGCAAAAATTAATCCTCTTAAAATTTATATTGCGCGTATATCTTCAATTTGACTTCCAGTCAAACCAAAACGGCGCTGCCGACTGGCAAAAATGGCAATAGCATCACGAAACGCTAGCTCATCAAAATCAGGCCATAAGGTGTCAGTAAACACCAACTCGGCATAAGCGGCCTGCCATAAAACAAAATTACTAATGCGGCAATCACCGCCTGTTCTTATCATTAAATCAACTTCGCTCTGATTTTGCATGCACAAATGTTCATTTAATGCCTCTTCAGTCATCTGACTGCTGTTGATTTCACCACTTTCAACTTTTTTGGCTAATTTTTGTGCAGCCTGCAAGATATCCCAACGGCCACCATAGTTAGCTGCCACATTTAATATCAAACCAGTATTGTTTATTGTTTTCTCTTGAGCAGCAGCAATCTGCTTTTGTAAACGCGTCGAAAATCGACTGGTATCACCAATAATATTGAGTTTAACTTGGTTTTTATTAAGCAGTTTTAATTCACGTTGTAACACGGTAAAAAACAGCTCCATTAACAAGCTGACTTCTTTATCTGGTCGGCGCCAGTTTTCACTAGAAAATGCAAACAGAGTTAATGATTCAATGCCAAGTTGAGTCGCAGTACTTACCGCACGGCGAACCGCTTTAACACCTGCTTTATGGCCAAACACTCGAGCTTTACCCTGCAGTTGTGCCCAACGGCCATTACCATCCATAATAATCGCAACATGCTTGGGCAGAGATTGTTTTACCACATCAGATAATTGTTCCGGCAACAATTGCGAAGTCATTTGCTCCGAATCGGCTTTGGGGTCTGATTCAAACTCAACTGTAGATGACATCTACGACAATCCTTTATAAAAACAAACGCCGTGTAGTATACCCTTACACGGCGTGTTAACTCTAGCGTCTAAGATGACAGATTATACTTCCATCAACTCTTTTTCTTTTGCAATGAGAATTTGATCGATACTCTTGATAGATGAATCAGTGTACTTTTGTACTTCATCTTCACTACGACGTACATCATCTTCAGTACATTCTTTGGCTTTTTCAAGCTTCTTAACTTCGCTGATAACATCACGACGAACGTTACGAATGGCAATACGACCGTTTTCTGCTTCATTACGAACGACTTTAATAAAGTCCTTACGACGCTCTTCAGTTAACGAAGGTAACGGAATACGCAATGTCGCGCCAGCAGTCATAGGGTTTAAGCCAAGATCAGAACTCATGATGGCCTTTTCTACCGCTTGAACCATAGTTCTATCAAACACGTTTACAGTAAGTGTACGAGAATCTTCAACACCAACGTTTGCCACTTGCTTAAGCGGTGACATAGTACCGTAACAAGCAACTTGAATAGAATCTAATAAACTTGGATGAGCACGACCAGTGCGAACTTTCGCCATTTGGTTTTTAGTCGAGTCAACACATTTACCCATGCGCTCTTGCGCATCCAACATAATAGTATCAATCACAATAATTTCCTTTTTGTCACAAATTCACGTTTGTTTGAGCATTAGCCTAAGAATGACACATGCAATAAAACCGCTCAAACAGTTAAATTATATAATCTAAATATATTTTATGTCTGTGATTAAGCAGGTTGTTTACTGCTAATAATCGTACCTTCTTCCTCACCCATGATTACACGACGAAGTGCACCAGGTTTGTTCATATTGAACACAAGGATAGGTATATTATGATCACGCGCCATGGTAAATGCAGCAAGGTCCATTACTTTTAATTCTGATTCAAGGACTTCGGCATAAGTTAGCGTGTCATATTTAACAGCTTCAGGGTCTTTCATTGGGTCAGCAGAATAGACGCCGTCTACTTTGGTGCCTTTTAATACCACTTCAGCTTCAATTTCGATACCGCGCAAACAAGCTGCAGAATCGGTTGTGCAAAAAGGATTACCCGTACCCGCAGCAAAAATGACTACACGGCCAGATTTCAATAAGCTAATTGCTTCAGCCCAATTATAGTCGTCACACACGCCTTTAAGCGGTATAGCTGACATTAGACGAGCATTAACATATGCTCGGTGTAAGGCATCACGCATGGCTAAGCCATTCATTACGGTTGCTAACATACCCATGTGATCGCCCACCACGCGGTTCATGCCTGCTTTTGCTAAGCCTTCACCACGGAACAGATTACCACCACCAATGACCACACCAACTTGAATACCGAGTTCAACAAGCTCTTTTACTTCTTGTGCCATACGATCAAGTACTTTTGCGTCAATGCCGAAGCCTTCTTGACCCATTAATGCTTCACCGCTTAATTTAAGCAGAATACGTCTAAACGCTGGTTTTGGATTGGTACTCATAATTCTCATCCTGATCATAACAAAACCGCAGCGGTTGCTGCGGTCTTAGGGTATTTAGATAAAAGCGATTACGCTTTTTTAGTAGCAGCGATTTGCGCCGCGACTTCAGCAGCAAAATCTTCTGCTTTCTTCTCGATACCTTCACCTACTTCTAAACGAATGAAGTTGGTTACTTTAGCGCCTTTCTCTTTAAGAACAACGCCAACAGTTTTCTTAGGTTCCATGATGTAAGCTTGACCAGTAAGAGATATCTCACCAGTGAACTTCTTCATACGACCAATAACCATCTTCTCAGCGATTTCAGCAGGCTTGCCTTCATTCATCGCGATTTCGATTTGCAGCGCTTGCTCTTTTGCAACAAGATCAGCAGGCACATCTTCAGGGTTAACAAACTCTGGCTTAGAAGCTGCAACGTGCATTGCAATGTGCTTTAGGGTTTCTTCGTCAGCTTCGCCCGCAACAACAACACCAATACGATCACCGTGACGGTAAGACGCTAGGTTTGCACCATCGATATACTCAACGCGACGAATATTGATGTTTTCACCAATTTTAGTCACAAGTGCAACACGAGTTTCTTCAAACTGTGCTTTTAAGTCTTCAATAGTGATTTTAGATGCTGCAGCAACATCTAGCACTGCGTTAGCAAATGCTAAGAAGTTTGAATCTTTAGCAACGAAATCAGTTTGACAGTTAACTTCTAATAGTGCAGCGAAACCGTCGCCATTCTTGATTAGAATAGTACCGTCAGCAGCGATGTTACCTGCTTTTTTGGCAGCCTTTGCAGCACCGCTCTTACGCATGTTATCAATCGCTAGTTCGATGTCACCGTCAGTTTCAGTCAGTGCATTCTTACAGTCCATCATGCCAGCGCCAGTGCGGTCACGAAGTTCTTTAACTTGGGCAGCAGTAATTGCCATTGTTAAATCCTCTATTTTAATTCGTCTAATTTTGCATTTATAAAACAGGGGCCCAAGGGCCCCTGTTCACCAATTATCTTATTGGCAAATAAGGGGGGATGCTATGCATCACGCCTTATTAAACAGCTTCTACGAAACCGTCTTGCTCAGCTTGAACAGCTAAATCTTGACCACGGCCAGCGTTAGCAGCTGCAGCAACAGAAGAAGTGTACAAACGAATAGCACGCATCGCATCGTCGTTACCAGGAACGATGTAGTTAACACCGTCTGGAGCAGAGTTAGTATCAACAACTGCAACAACTGGGATACCTAGGTTGTTTGCTTCTTTAATAGCGATATGCTCATGGTCAGCACCGATAACGAATAATACGTCAGGTAAACCGCCCATGTTCTTGATTCCGCCTAGAGACTTTTCTAACTTGTCTAATTCGCGTGAACGCATTAACGCTTCTTTCTTAGTAAGCTTGTCGAAAGTACCGTCTACAGACTGGCTTTCTAGCTCTTTAAGACGCTTGATTGACTGACGAACAGTTTTCCAGTTGGTTAACATGCCGCCTAACCAACGGTGATCAACATAGTACTGATCACAAGAAAGTGCAGATGCTTTAATCGCTTCGCCAGCAGCGCGCTTAGTACCTACGAATAAAACTTTACCTTTCTTAGAAGCAATGTTGCTAATGAAAGCTAACGCTTCGTTAAACATTGGTACAGTGTGCTCAAGGTTGATAATGTGTACACCATTACGAGCACCGAAGATGAAAGGCTTCATCTTAGGATTCCAGTAACGAGTTTGGTGACCGAAGTGAACACCAGCTTGAAGCATGTCGCGCATTGAAACAGTAGTCATTGTATATACCTTTATGTATGTAAGGGGTTAGACCTCCACGCATCCCATGTTTCGACCCTCTAACTTCAATAAGAATTAGAAAGCACCCCGAAAAATGTGTCGATACGTGTGTGATTTAGTATTTAAGTTAATTGCCATGTATAATGACCGTCATCTTTTACGGTTTGCCGAACTTTATGTGAATTCTGCTTATAAAAGCAACAACACGCATCTCGTTAACTCGAACCGTACAACAACAATCTTATACATAACGGCGCGCTTTATACCATAAACGGCATGTAAATACAAATTTTTGCCGTAAATTCCTTGGATAAAACATGCCTATTTTGACCGCCAAAAGATAGAGAGTTTTCATGAGCATTGTCATCAAAAAAGCAGACGAAATAGAAAAAATGCGAGTAGCAGGTAAATTAGCCGCTAAAGTATTGGAAGTAGTAGCCCCTCACGTTAAAGCGGGGGTCACAACAGATGAATTAAACGACATTTGTGCCAAGTATACCGAAGAACAAGGTGCCATTTCTGCGCCACTCAATTATCACGGATTTCCGAAGTCTATATGTACTTCAGTTAACGAAGTTGTCTGTCATGGTATTCCTTGTGATTACGCCTTAAAAGAAGGCGATATGATCAATCTAGATATTACGGTGATTAAAGACGGTTATCATGGTGATACTTCAAAAATGTTTTTAATCGGTGAAGTATCAGCTAAAGATAAACGTTTGAGCCGCATTGCCCAAGAAAGTCTATATTTAGCGATTCGAAAAGTGCGTCCTGGTTTAAAATTAGGCGAAATAGGCACTACAATCGAAAAATTTATCAAAACCAGCAAAACAGGGCTTGATAAGTACTCAATCGTGCAAGATTATTGTGGTCACGGTATTGGAACAGGCTTCCATGAAGAACCTCAAGTTGTTCATTATAAAAACAATGACAAAACCGTGCTAAGACCAGGCATGTGCTTTACGATTGAACCTATGATCAATGCAGGTCGTCATACTACTGTTTTGGATAAAAACGATAATTGGACTGTTAGCACATCTGATGGTAAAAATTCAGCACAGTGGGAACACACCTTGTTAGTTACTGAAACGGGTGTAGAAATATTAACGTTACGTGAGGAAGAAGATTTTCCTCGCATCATTAATCACTAGATATAATTAGTAAGGACATCAATGAATACTGCGCTGGACGCCAAAAATGCATTAATTGACTTAAACCAGCGCTTAGTTGAGCAATATACTGCAAAACATCCAATTGCTGATATTGTTAAACATCGTAGTCAATTTGTTGATTCCTTGCTAACACAAACTTGGCAAAATTTTGGCCTCAACAATGGCCATCTTACCTTAGTTGCCGTTGGCGGTTATGGTCGAGGTGAGCTGCACCCACATTCAGATATTGACTTACTGTTTTTGGTTGATGATGAACCATTATCAGCTGAAACTGAAACTCAGTTGAGTCAATTTATTACCTACCTGTGGGATACGGGGCTTGAAATAGGCCATAGTGTTCGCACCATCGCCCAAACCATTGAGCAAGGTAAAGCCGACATCACCATTGCCACCAATCTGATTGAAGCCAGATTACTTACCGGCAGTGAATTTCTATTTGATGTGCTATACGATGCCATTCGCCAACAAGACTTTTGGCCCTCTTACGACTTTTATAACGCAAAAAAAGACGAGCAAACCGCTCGTCACAGCAAAGCCAGCGCCTTTGACTTAGAACCTAATATTAAAACCTGCCCTGGTGGATTACGCGATATTCAAACGATTGCTTGGGTAGCAATGCGCCATTTTGATGCCGCAACCTTAGAAGAACTCGTCGAACATGACTTTTTGTCACCAGCAGAATTAGATGAGCTCAT
Organism: Shewanella sp. MEBiC00475; assembly: GCF_005234075.1. Taxonomy (NCBI): domain Bacteria; kingdom Pseudomonadati; phylum Pseudomonadota; class Gammaproteobacteria; order Alteromonadales; family Shewanellaceae; genus Shewanella; species Shewanella sp. MEBiC00475. The sequence continues at coordinate 3,767,550 of NZ_CP039928.1, read as the reverse complement.
TGAATGCCAAAATTTTCTTTGGGAAATCCGCTTTGCATTGCACATCACAGCTAACCGCAACGAAAACCGTTTGTTGTTCGATTTACAACGGCAAATCGCCAGTTTATTAGGTTATGAAGATGCCACCCAGTTAGCCGTTGAACAAATGATGAAGCGTTACTATCGCACGGTCCGCCGCGTGATGGAGCTTAACCAAATGTTACTGCAATTGTTTAAGCGCGCGACATTAGGTCACACTCAAGCATTAGAAATACAGCCTATCAGTGATATTTATCAACGTCGTGGACGTTATATTGAAGTGTTAGATGATGATGTGTTTAGCCTTCATAATGAGGAAATATTACGCTTATTCTTATTAGTAGCAAAAAACTCTAATATTCAAGGGATATATGCCCCAACGCTAAGGTTGTTGCGTAATGCCCGCAGAGCACTGACCTCGCCCTTACAAGACAATCCGGCCTGTCGTAAGGTCTTTATGGAGATCCTAAAACATCCTCGGGGTATTGCGGCATTATCTTTGATGCACCAACACGGTATTTTATCGTCGTACTTACCTGCTTGGCGTAAGATTGAAGGCCAAATGCAGTTTGACTTATTTCATGCTTATACCGTTGATGAACACACCCATCGATTGCTGCTCAATATTGAGCGTTTTTCACAAGCCGAGCAAAAAGATGAATTCCCACTGGGAGCCATCTTAATAAATCAATTGCCTAAAAAAGGCTTATTGGTATTGGGAGCGATTTTTCATGATATCGCTAAAGGACGTGGCGGCGATCATAGTAAACTAGGTTCAAAAGATGCCATCGATTTTTGCAAATTGCATGGTATGAATGATCATGACGGTCGTTTAGTGGCTTGGTTAGTTGAAAATCACTTAGTGATGTCAGTCACCGCCCAACGCAGAGATATTTCAGATCCAGAAGTAATCGCACTGTTTGCTGAAAAAGTACATGATGCCGCCCACTTGAGTTATTTATATTGCCTCACGGTTGCTGACATTTGTGCCACTAATGAAAAAACGTGGAACAACTGGAAAGGCTCACTATTACGAGATTTGTATTTTTCAACCCAACGAGTATTGGCTCGGGGCAAAGAAAAGCCTATCGATGTCAAAGCTCGAGTTAAAGAGATCCAAGCTAAAGCTAAAAAAGAGCTGATTAGACGTGGATTAAAAGAAAAAGACATGGATGCACTCTGGTCTCGATTCAAATCTGACTATTTTTTACGTCACCAGCCAACTCAAGTTGCTTGGCACGCTGAGGCCATTTTAAAACATCATCACGATGAACCATTAGTATTAATGTCTAAAAATACCACTCGAGGTGGTACTGAACTGTTTATCTATAGCAAAGATAAACCTAAACTGTTTGCAACCGTAATGACGGTGTTAGATAACAAAAACATTAATGTTCATGATGCTAATATCATGACATCAAAAGATAACTATGCACTCGACACCTTTGTTATTCTAGAACAAGATGGTGAACCCATCATTCAACTATCACGCATTCAAAGTATCCGTAAGGCATTAGAAAAAGCCTTAGCCACAGAAAAACCTAAATTGCCAAAGTTTAGGAAATTAGCGCGGATCATGAAACCTTTTAATGTTGCGACTCATGTGAGTTTCTTACCTAGTACTCGTCATGGTACAAGTATGATGGAACTAACCACCTTAGACACCCCTGGCTTATTAGCCAAAGTGGGTGACACGCTTTATCGTTGCAACGTAACACTATTGGCCGCCAAAATTACCACTATTGGTGAACGTGCAGAAGATTTTTTTATATTACAAAGCCAAAGTGGTACGGCCTTAGATGAGCCCCAGCAACAGCAACTATCTGACGCGCTAACACTCGCGTTAAAATCATCTAACTAATTTAAACAATAATTTACGTAATCATTTAATATCAGGAGAAAACAATGGAGGCTTTACGTCAACGCATTGAAGCTGCATTCGAAACACGTCAAGACATCTCACCTGCAAGCGTAGAACCAAGTGTTCGTGCCGATGTGGAAACCGTGATCAATATGCTTGATAAAGGCCAAGCACGCGTTGCTGAAAAAATTGACGGTGAATGGCATGTTCACCAGTGGCTAAAAAAAGCGGTACTACTGTCTTTCCGCATTTTTGATAATGCCATGATTGAAGGTGGAGACACCAAGTATTTCGACAAAGTCCCACAGAAATTCAGCAGCTATGACGAAGCTCGCTTTAAAGCTGAAGGCATTCGAGTGGTACCACCAGCAACGGTTCGTAAAGGGTCATTTATCGGTAAAAATACCGTATTGATGCCATCTTATGTGAACTTAGGTGCTTATGTTGATGAAGGCACTATGGTCGATACATGGGCAACCGTGGGGTCGTGTGCACAAATTGGTAAGAACGTACATTTATCTGGTGGTGTGGGCATTGGCGGCGTATTAGAGCCGTTACAAGCAGGACCAACCATCATTGAAGATAATTGCTTTATTGGTGCTCGCAGCGAGATAGTTGAAGGTGTTGTCGTTGAAGAAGGCAGTGTGATATCAATGGGCGTTTACATTGGTCAAAGCACCCGAATTTTTGATCGCGAAACCGGTGAAGTACATTACGGTCGTGTTCCAGCAGGCTCGGTTGTCGTGTCAGGTAACCTACCATCTGCTTGTGGCAAATACAGTTTATATGCTGCGATTATTGTTAAAAAAGTTGATGCGAAAACCCGTGGTAAAGTGGGTATTAATGAACTTTTACGTATCGTTGATTAATTTTATAATCCGACGGTAAAAGTAATAAAAAAGGCTCTTTGGAGCCTTTTTTATTACCATAAGCATTATGAATTTATGAGTATAATAATCAATCGGAACAGCATCATATTAGTAACCTCACAATGGCATTATCTATTAAGCAATGCTGCGGCTAAAATCCGCCATGTCAACATACCAACGACTTGTTGCTTGTCATTATGAACAATCAAATAGCTAGCATTAGTTTTTTCCATCATCAATTTGGCATCATGCAAAATGGTATGATCAATAATCATATTCATTTTATGCACCATCACTTGATGCACTCGTTTCTTAAGCAAACTTCTATCAACCGCGCGCTCTGCTGTAGTATCTAAAAAAGGGCTGTGCCAAAAAGCTAAAACATTACTGTCAATAACGCCAATTGGACTACGTTCTTTTTCCGATAAAACGACAGCCACATCCATTTTCGCTTTTTTAATCATGGATTCAGCGTGTTCAAGAGTATGAAACTCTTCAAGAAACACCACAGGTTCTAGTGGTAAGCCACTGACATATTGCTCTTCTTTAAAATCTTCAACAGCCAAAATTTCAAGACAAGTATCAACAATAACCTCATCGTACTCTTTGCCTCTGCCTTTAAGTAACTCTTGGGTTAACACCTCCATTCCAAGTGAAGGTCGATACGGTCGATGACTGAGAATAGAATCTGCAACGTCAGCCACTGCAATGATTTTAGCTTCAAGTATAATGTCATCAGCTTTTAATCCTTTGGGGTAACCAGAGCCATCTAAGCGCTCATGATGTTGAAGGATCATTTGCTTGATAGGCCATGGGAACTCCACTTCATCAACGATTAATGCACCATGCTCTGGATGCTGCTTAATTAGACCAAATTCAGCATCACTTAACCGCGACGGTTTAGATAAAATCTCGCTTGGAATCGCCAGTTTGCCAATATCGTGGATCAACGAACCCAATTTTAATCCTTCCAAAACGGCGGGTGTTAAGCCCATTTTTTCACCAATAAGATAACTTAACTGTGCGACTGACTTTTGATGCCCTGCGGTGTATGCATCTTTAAGCTCAAGCGCTCCAGAAATAGCTCCAATTAGCTGTACGAGAATCGATGTCATCTTCTCTTTTTGGGTTTTAATAATACTCGACTGCCTTGAAACAGCCTTCATCGTTCGAGGTAATTCGACACTGTGCCACAAAATAGTAGCAAAAATACTTAACGATTTGGTATCAACTTGAGTGTAGGGTTTATCTCTATTACCTACACCAATAATGCCGACTATTTTATTACGATAATGAATAGGAATGCACAGGTGATTTTTAAAAGCGAAAAAACCATCCTCTTGAGTTTTATTTGTAATCAGTTCAGTTAAATCATTATGAATAACTGCTTTACGAGTCTTTATGGTTTCAGTCCAAATACCAGAATCAGCTTGATAAGTTTGTTGCTTTGAAATATTAAAGTAATCTTCTACACCATCATTCCAAGCTGTTTTGGTTATTCGGTTATTCTTTTCATCAAAAATATGTACATAACCCACTTTTGATTGTGTTAACGACAGACCTTGTTTTATAGCAGTAGTAAAAACCACATCACCACTCGCATTAATCACTTCTTCAATTTGGTGAAGCCAATCATCACTAGACTGAATCGCCTGATGATAATCAGGGTGCAACTCTGTTAACCAGGCTTTATCCAACTCTATTTCAATGACTGTAATACACCAGTTTTCATCACTTTCTTCTATAGGGATTAAGGTAGCTTGTAATGCATGCCCTTTGTCGTCAACAAAGTTGATAACATGGTGAGTTTGGCGTTGGTTAAAATCGATATCGTTCAATTTAAGGGCTGAAAATGCATTTAGAAGTGGTTGCTTCAAAATAGTAACAATGGGTTTATTTACTAATTTATACAGTGACTCACTCAGCTTAATTAATTCAAGCCTACCGTTAACAATTCCCCAGCAAAGTCCAACTGAATTAGGTAATTCTGCTGGTTTTAAGAAAAAATCCTTTTTGAGTACCATTCTGAGTCCTGTTGAATAATTCGAATTTAACTGATAGCTGAAACGTTTTCATATATTACATTCATTGCTACTGAAAATGTTAACTCTGACATATTAGAAAAAACACAATATGAATGAATTAAACAATATCATTGATGAGTGTAAAACCTTATTAATAGGCTGCAAGCAGAACATTTCTCATACTTTTAACTTACAAGTATTGATTTACTTCTATCGACCCAAACAGAGAATATACAAGGGTAACAAACCTTAGTGTTACCCTACTTAATTTAAAGCGACATACATTACACCGTATCAAATGGTTTAAAATACGACTGTCTTATTGCCATAAACAATAACTTGCTCATTTAATACTAATTGCAACGCTTTACTTAATACGCTTTTTTCTACATCACGACCGTTATGAGCTAATTCTGCTGCGCTAAAGCTGTGATCTACCGAAATAACATCTTGTTTAATAATAGGTCCTTCATCAAGATTATTATTAACAAAATGCGCCGTTGCACCAATAATTTTAACGCCACGATCCCACGCTTGCTTATACGGTGAAGCACCAATAAAAGCAGGTAAAAATGAATGATGAATATTAATAATTTTATCTGCAAATGCAGTCACAAATTCTGGCGTGAGTACTCGCATATATTTTGCTAGTACCACAAAATTGGGATCATATGGCTTAATCACTTTAAGCATAGCTTGTTCATGCTCTTGGCGACTTAATCCTTCATGACTGACAAAATGAAATGGAATATCAAACTTTTCAGTTAATGGCTGCAAAACATCGTAATTACCTACTACTGCTGCAATTTCAACATCTAAACCACCATAATAGGACTTCATTAAAATATCACCCAAGCAATGAGCTTCTTTTGTCACCATGATCACGATACGTTTTTTACCCATATCGACTAGTTTCATATGATTTTTTGCAGGTAACACATCACGAAGTTCACTCAACAAACGTTCATCATCAAATTGCCCCTCAAGTTCAGCACGCATAAAAAAGCGTCCTTGAGCATGGTCAACAAATTCGGTATTTTTAATAATATTGAGCTGATTGGCAAAACATACGCCGGTAATTTTTGCTATTAACCCTTTAGCATCGACACAATCGGTAATTAATACTTTGCGTTGTAGTTGGCTTGGATCGGTTTTTATGGATTGATGACTCACGCTTACGACTCCTCTTTAACGACTATGTATGAGTGTGCCATTGAAAAGGAAATTTAGGTGATGTTTTTTAATGATAAATACTCATAAATGCTAAAAAAAATTCAATTTAAGCACAAAAGCTTAAAAACAGAGTAGATACGAAAAAATGGTATATGTTTCATCGTTAAAATGAGTTTGAAAAAATAGATTTTCGAATTATAGCAATAAGTAACACCGAGTTAATCAATGCTGTTATCGACGTGAATCGAGGTACTTTTGCAGTAATTTACGCAAACTTTCGGCTTTAGTACCATAGACGACTTGCACCCCTTTCCCCATTACCACAACACCTTTGGCCCCCAAACGCATCAACCGAGCTTTATCAATTAAATTAGCTTGGTTAACACTAATTCGTAAACGGGTTAAACAGGCATTAATTTCAATAATATTGTCACGCCCACCTAAGGCCGCAATCATCGCTCGCAGGCTTTCTTTAGGCTCAGCAGGTAAATCTGTTTGCTCTATTCGACCAGGAGTTTTCAAATTGAACGCTAAAATGCTAGCCCTGAAAATAGCATAATAAATTAATCCAGTAAGTGGCCCAAGTATCCAAATCCACTGAGTATTTTCTGAGCGTGAAAACAGTAATGTGAAATCAACTAAGCCATGTGAAAAGACAATACTATGGTGAATACCAAGCAAAATACACACGCTATAAGCTATTCCTGTCAACAAGGCATGCACGATAAATAGAATCGGAGCAACAAACATAAATGCGAATTCAATGGGCTCTGTAACCCCCGTTAACCAACTTGCCGTAGCCGCAGATAACATAATTCCTGCTACCCTGTTACGTTCGGGTTTATCTGCGCAACGCCAAATTGCCAGTGCAGCGGCAGGTAACCCCCACATTTTGATTAAGTATCCCCCTGCGAGATTTCCCGCCAACGGATCGCCGGCTAAATAACGTGCCACTTCTCCTCTGACCACTGTACCTTGATTAATATACTGCCCCACTTCCAAATAAACTGGGGCATTCCAAATATGATGCAAACCTAGCGGAATGAGTAAACGCTCAACAGTGCCATACACCCCAAAGGCAATAGCAGGATCTTGATAAACAGACCAATCAGAAAGGTGCTCAATAACAGTCGATAAAGGAGGCCAAACATGTACTAATAAGTACGCCAATACCATAGACAGGGGAATAACAAGAATAGGGGCACTGCGACGACCTTCAAAAAATGAAAATATAGCAGGTAATTTTACATGATGACTGAGATTAACAGCTAAACAAGTGATAGCGCCAACTAACATACCACCTGCGATACCAGTATCAATGGTTTGCATGCCCCATAATGGTCGAGATACCAAACCATAAATATTTGTCAGGGCCCCCATGGTAGATAAAAACACCCCAAAACCAAATACTGCGGAAAACGCCGCAATCCCTTGATCACGACAAAAACCAATGGCTACAGCAACACTAAACAACAAAGGCATCATGGTAAAAACCAGATTACCTACAGCTGACAGCACAGTATTTAATTCAGTTGGAATAAAGGGCAACGGATTAACCGTTATCCCCAACATCAACCCTGCTGCAGGTAAAATAGCAATAGGTATAAGCAACGCCTGACTGAGGCGCTGGGCAAATTTAAACCACTGTTGTGTAAAAAGGCTTACGCTACGCTTACCGATGTGACGGCGTTGTGCCAACTGGCTATCCATGTTTTAGCTTCTATTTCCGGTTCCATTGTTTCACAGGCATCAATTTCTAATCGCTCAGTAAGCGGCTTTGCGCCAAGCTCAGCTAGCAACTCATCAAACTTTTTTATCGCTCCACAAAAGGTTTCATAACTTGAATCACCTAGCCCTATTAAGCTGTATTGCAATGCTGGTAAATAAGGTGCTGCGGATTTAAGTTCATTAAACCACGGAGCAATATCTTCAGGTATATCTCCGTGTCCCGTGGTTGATGACACTATAATTAAAAATTCGTCTTGAGGAGGTACAAAATCTAATAATTCATTAGGTTGCCAAAGCTTAGTTGTAAAACCTAATTTTGCAATCGCCTTAGTCACTGTTTCTGCAGTAAATTGAGCGCTACCATAAACGGTACCAAAAACAACATTGACCTTTTTCATGGTATACTTTCCCCTTAATTGTAATACGATATAAAATACCTTGAGTCTTAGTAACTTACCTTACTGTATTCCTTGAGTCTCTCGCAAGTATCTTTTATGGTGTGATTAAAGTTGATATGACCAACCCTAGTTGGCTCAATGTGAAATAGCGCAATAACGGAACCATGACCATGCGACAAGTGAGCAGAAAGCGGAAACTCAAACTACAACATAAATTCGCCCATATACGCCGCAACTACTACTTCCGTATAGAACAAAAGCAGCAGAAACTCATACCCAAAATCCCTGAGTTTGAAAAGCTTAAAGCTTTACTTGCTGACCATATGGACTAACTTAATAGCATGCTTGGCTCAGATGATAACTGATCATCATCCCAACCGAATTCCTTGAAAATAGTTAACCACTCTAACTCAAGCTCAGTTTCTATGTGCATCGGTTGTTGCGTTACCGGATGTATAAACTGCAGACTTTTTGCAATCAACCACAAACGATTAATCGCAAAATGTTCACGGAAAAATTTATTTTGCTTGCCGTCACCATGCGTGGTATCTCCAACGATTGGATGACGCAAATGTGCCATATGACGACGTAATTGATGTTTTCTCCCAGTATGAGGGCTTAATTTTATCAATCCATAACGGCTAGAAGGATAGCGGCCTGAACTAAATGGTATTTCTGTATTCAACAACGGCTGATACTCTGTCACGGCTTCTTGAGCAGCTTTGTTGGGATCAACATGCTTATCACCCAAATCATCAAACTCTTGTTTTAGGGCATAATCTAAAGTGCCAGATTCATGCATATTGCCACGAACTATCGCTAAATAGTGCTTCTTAATACAGTGATTGGCAAATTGCTCACATAACAATCGAGCCACTTCGCTGGATTTAGCAAACAGCAGCACGCCAGATGTAGGTCGATCAAGACGATGCACAGGAAAGACATGACAACCCACCAAATCTCGAGTCATCTGCATAGCAAAAAAACGCTCTCTACGGGCTAAATAACTGCGATGAACTAATAAACCTGCGGGCTTGTGAATAGCAACGATATGCTCGTCTTCAAATAGTATGTCGATATGGGGAGGGTGTAAATCATCGTCTAATTCGGTATCTGTAGTAGAGGGCATGTCAATGTCTTCTGAGCTTATTGGCTCACATAAGTCATCGTTATCTAATGAGTATTCAGCATCGTTATCTTTTGAGATCATGTTTATCACTTTACTTATTTGTATTGGCTAAATCTATATTGGTTTAGTTTATAGGCACTTAATTTATATATACTTAACTTATATAGATTTCATTTTTATAGTATTTGTTGGTATTAATGTCATCAAGTGGCGCGGCAGTACTCTTAACGCTGACTAAGCTCAGCATCAAATTGCTGCAACTGAGCAACCATAATGGTGCCATGGGGCATACTTTGCCAAACATGTTCTGCCATAGGAGCCAAGGCCATATTGGTCGGCAAAGGTTGTTGTAGCACTACAAGCTCAGTCATCTTGGGAATAAAAATAAATTGTAACCATTGCTCAAATGCCATTACATCACAGCAAAATGGCGCAGTACTGACCATCGCAGTTTCAGGAGGTGGTGTTTCAGACCAAAGATCATAGGCCTTAAGCAATTGTTCTAATTTAATTAAATGATTTTTGCTGGTTAAATAAAGCATAAAAATGAACGACAATATCAAGGCTAAGTCCGAATATGATATCATTTAGCGGATTGAATACCCATCCAACTTCTTTGATTTAGTGACAACACAATGACCGAGATAACCACCTTAAGCCAGTTTCTGACGACCGCTAATACTCAATTCCAAATATACGATTTAGGTCGCCGGGTGCAACATATCGATATGTTAGCATTTCAGCAAATCGACTCTTTACTGGCACCATACCCTTATCCAATTCAAGGCCATGCACAGTTTGCTATTGTATTTTGGCAGCAACAACAATTACCGTATATTTGGTTTGTAAAATTACCTTTAGATGAACAAGGTTTGTTATCACCTGCGCCGCGAACTCAATTTATTAAGATGATTTTAGAAGCCCTCGGTCGTAATCCAACCCAAACATTAACCGATGAACAGCAAGAGCAATTAGCCAATCATCCTTTTAGTTTTAAACCTAATCAACATAAATTGGCATTATTTAATGCACTAGTTAGGCTTCAACTTGGTCAACCGGCATCGAGTCAATATGAATTTGCGGCACAGTATTTATCAGGTCAAGCAACACCAGACACGTGGCCACAGCTTGGTTTGCAGGGATTAGCTGATATTTGTGTTCGCGCAGATCAATTTAACCATCTTGATGACATCACCAATGCGCTTAATAACGCGCCAATAGAAGTACAAGCTGCACTTTGCCAATGTTTAGAACATATTAATGTCGATAAACGTCTCGCTAAACAGTTATTCGAAAAATTAAATCAAGCCGAAGACCATCTAAAAGTAATGTATTTAGCGGCATTGGCGTCAGATGTTCAATACAGTATGAAAGCGATTAATCATCTCAATGAGCAACAACTTTTAGATGATAATAAGCTCATCACCATTGCAGCACGTAATTGGTTAGCCTTAAAAGATGACCTAACCCGCAAAGGTTATTTAGAAGCATTAGCAAAACAACCTCAGCACTTCTTTAATCAAGTATTTGCTGATATTGTGGCAATACCTAGCTTGCGATCAGGATTATTAGCCGACTTAAGGTATCCTGAAAGAAGTGTTCAATTAGCAACCGCAATTGGCGGATTATTTAGAGCAACCAGCCTATGATGAGTGATTTTTTATTAATTGTTGCTTTAGTCGTGATAGCGGCCTTTTTTTGGCAACTCCGACAAATGGCAGAGTCAAGCCGGACCCTTGCAGAGCAAGCCTGTAAAAAACAGAATGTACAATTACTTGCCATTGCAATGGAATCAGCTCGCCCAAGTGTTGGCGGCAATGCGGGTATCTGTTGGAAAGCCACCTTTATGTTCGAATTTAGCACTGATGGTATCAACCAATATCGAGGCCATATTTTCATGCATGGTAATCGAGTCACAAAAATTGATTGGCCAATATTTCCCGAACCAGAATGGATGGATGCCCCAATGGCCAGTGGTAAATTTGGTGGGTGTGGTAGCAGTAAAAGCTGTGATTCAGGTAAATGCCACTAATTACCCTCCTTTATTAGTCGATGTTGAATCCAAAAAAACGCTATTTTTCAAAAAATAGCGTTTTTTATTGCCACACAATGCAATTAAGTTTGTGGATTGTTGAGGATTTTATAATCGCTGTAGGTAACAGTTTGAACACTGTCGAGTGACTTAAAAATTGCCGCTGTACCCATTATAGTGGTTGATGTATGAGCTGGCATCACTAATCCCTCAAACACATCAAAACTTAACTCTAATTCAAATTTAGTTAAAGTAACTGAAAACGCAGGATTTAACTCGTCAGTATTTCTGATGAGAATTTTACGTAAATGCTTGGATGTTTTATCCAAATAGAGCACGCCTGCTAATACGTTATTGTCTAACTCATCAATATTGGGTGTAAACGTAAATGACATATTATTGTCATCCTCACCGACAAAAACCAATGTCGACAAATCAATTAAATCAGAAAACGCTAATTCATAGCTAGTTTCGTCTTTATCTTCATGCAAATCTTGTTGACGTTCTCGGTATTCAGTTAAGCGCTTTTTACCAGGAGTATCACCATTTTCAGACACCAAACTCCAACGTTCAGTTTCAGGTAAGGATGCATTGAATTGTTCAATACGTGTCATGTCTGGCATCACTGTTTGCTGTGAATACTGCCAAAGCACCTTGGTACCGTCATTATTACTATTGAGATCGCTGAACGCTTGATCAACCCATTGTTGTTGTTCTTCGCTCACGACTGCATTGGCGTTATAGCAAAAGAATGAAAAACCAACCAATAGTGCAACTTTAAACCCTTTCATGCTATCTCCTTATACAATGGTGAGTTAGATATTGTGTACTTTAATGAAGTAATCAAACCCTGCACATAGGCACTTTACAATTTGACAACATAACCACCATTAGTTCCGCCGATACTGAAAAAAAGCCAAAAGAAAGGCCACGACAGTAAATGCCGTGGCCTCTTTGTTTCTTGTTAAGCTTTCCTGCTATAACTGTGCTCCCTGCACCATCCATGCGTATCGCTTGCGTCCTGCTCTATCCTTGTTCAATCCTTGATGTTCCATGTACATAAAGTACTTTCCTTCTTACTCGATTATCCTTTTACCGAGCCTGCTCTATCCTGAGCGTGTCCTTATATCATCCATGGAATTCTTACTTTATCCTGTCGCAAATCATTTGCGTAGAATCTTGCATCCATTGCACACTATCATCCTGATAATGTTATTAAACTCACTTAATCCGCTATTGCGTCCATTGAGCAAGTCTACTGTTTCATCCTGAAACTCAAAATCGTCCATTACGTCCATATACTCATGGTCTTCTAGACCTTTTTACTACCTTGTAATATTCCCGTCCTAGGAACAAACAAATAATAATTCATTTACCGTAACGTAAACAGATACCTCAAAATGATTAAAGTCTCTCACAGATACCAAAATAATAAATATTAAATACAATCAACAACTTAAATTTAAACTAGAAATATCAACCATCAAATACGTGATTTGTCTCACACGATTTGTGCGATATATCTCACAAAGCAACAAGCAAAATAGGTAAACATTAAGTTAACTGTTAGCATTTACATAACATTATCATTATCGCTACAGTTAGAAATAGGCTCAAACTATAATTTGGTTAGGATTTGGTTCAGTGGAAATACATCAATATGAGAATAATTAAGCTCAGAGCAAAACAGAAAGCTGGAGAGAAGCCACGCAAATGAGTTTTAGTTAAGTTAGTAATGAACTAAAAACACCAGCAGTTAAACATTTAACAACAATTTAGGTATTGTTGTTTTAATGACTCACATGTTTACAAAAAGCTTGAAAACAACATTATATTTAAAATCGTTAGAATTACGGCAATCGATAACAATAGCAGATTCATTAATGTTGAATTTTTGTGTTTACCCATCACTTTTTTAGATGACGTCAAATAAATTTGCAAAAAAACGGTAATGGGTAATTGAATACTTAATATCATTTGCGAGATGATCAGACCTTTAAATGGGTCTGAAATCAAAAAAATAATCAACGTTGAAATGACTAATATCCCGGCTACCCCAATTTTAGTATGTGTGTTTCTGATGTTATAAGGTTCTTTAAATAGTCCAGCATAAACGGAGCCGCCAGCCATACCGGCGGTAATCGTTGAGGAAATTCCCGCAAACAATAAAGCAATGCCGAAAACAAGAGCAGCCTTTGAACCAAGCATTGGCGCTAAAAGATGTTGTGCCTGCTCTAACTCGGTAACGACTATCTTTTTATCAAAAAATGCAGCCGCCGCAAGTATAATCATTGCACTATTAATAGCCCATCCAATAATCATCGATACTAACGTGTCGGTAAATTCATACCTTAATTGCTTTTTAATAACGGCTTCATCTTCGTTGTTCCATTGCCGACTTTGAATGATTTCTGAATGCAGAAATAAATTATGTGGCATCACAACTGCGCCCAATACAGCCATTACAATCACCATAGAACCATTAGGAATACTGACAGTTACCCAACTTGTTAACGCTTCTGGCCAGTTAATGCTGACAATGCTCATTTCGTATAAAAAAGAAAAACCAATTATCGAAACAAAACCGATTATCAGTTTTTCAAGCTTGGTGTAAGTGTTTGTGAAGAGCAATACAATAACAATAGCGAGAACAATGACAGAGCCAACTACTATTGGTATATCAAAAAGAAGTTTTAGTGCAATTGCACCGCCGAGAATCTCAGCTAACCCGGTCGATATAACCGCGAAAATGCTGGTCAAAAGGATAACTCTAGCTAGATGAATATTTACGTTTTTCATCGCTGATTCGGCTAAGCAATCCCCAGTGACAATGCCAAGATGCGCAACATTGTGCTGTAGTATAATCAACATCAAAGTCGATAATGTCACCATCCACAAAAGTGTGTAGCCAAACATTGATCCAGCGGCAATATTTGAAGCCCAATTACCAGGATCAATAAAACCTACGGTGACCAGCAACCCCGGTCCCATATACTTCAGTACTTCACTAAACCCATGATTATGTTTGCTTTTGTATTCAGGATTCAGTGTAAACAATGACTTGATTTTCATGAAGATTCTGGCTGGCCGTGTAATTACTCATTTGAATTAGACTAAACATTTATCTATTCACTCGCTGGAGGTTGATAGATAGACATCATATTATCCTTGGTTTAAAACCTTATACATTTATTTGATTAACGGTACGCCGTAGGAATAGCATTTAAGTATTTGATAACAATTATAGAAGTAGCAACGTCACACGCTGAAATCCTATTTTATATCAGTCTTTTAGGCAATCATATTGGTAAATAAACTGAGTAGCATACGCTTAACTGATGACAATAGTTCCGTGTAAAAAAGCTATTACAAATGCCCTAAACCAGTTTAATAACCTAGTACAATAACAAATAATACCCCTCGAACGAGTAGAAAAACAATAATTCCTGATGATAATCCGTGAAAAAATTCTAAGCTAATGAATACCTATCCACATCTGAAATAATAAAAATTTGAATTCATAAAGTGGGTACATAAGAGATTGATATAAATAATTTAAAAAGTAAAATTTTGAACGGTGTTATCAGTACGTTTGTTTCTAAACGGTACATTGCCACTTTAAACAAAAATAATTTTGATCATAAAACGAGGCTTAAAACATGAGAGAACAACGCAAGCTAGGTATCAGCCAAATTGTTATGTTGTGAATAGTATTTCGCATAACCCAGCCCCAAAAAACATCCACGTTTGGCCAGAAAGCAAAAGGGCACAACCTTACATAATAAGGTTGTGCCCACTGGCACTTTTGTCAGCAATCCTGCTGATATATTGCTCCCTGCGTCATCCATGTACACCAGCTTCCTGCCGTCCTTTTCCCTGTGCTCATTTCCTTGTGTTTTTAATGTGGCTTACCATTTAAAAATACTTATGAGTGTCATTCCATTGAACAGTCGCTCCATCAACTGAGGGGTAAATCTGTTCAATCCGTTGAACCATCCATGCTGCATCCGGCAGTCCTATCCATATATCCTTGTGTCGACAAATTATCGTCTTCACCCATCCTTGATTCGGCTATCCATTTGCCGAGCTTATGCACTATTTCCTTGAGCGTGTCCTAGTATCATCCTTGATATTCTTAAGCATCATTAGTCTTATTTCTAATCCTAAGAAAACCAACTAATGACCCGCTTTCGATAACAATATAGTAACCTAAAAACGTAATCTTAAAAGTCAGCCAATGCGCTTGAAACAAATATTTTAGTTTTAAAAAAAACTAAAATAAACCTAATGTACTGATTGTAATGAATTTAAAATAAATCGCGACGCCAAATACTGACAACTTAAGATAAAATACCTTACATGCTTGCAAGATATGTCTTACACCAATGTGAGCAAGTTAATCCTACAGCTTTACTTTCGCCATAAACGCATTAGCATTTGGCCAAACATAACCCAATCAGCCCACAAGCTGTATAACGGATAAGTGAATGTTGCAGGCCGATTTTTTTCAAACATAAAATGCCCTAGCCATGCAAAACCATATCCGACTACAGGTAACCACAGCAACTGCCACCAATGGTGGTTAATCAGGGTATTAACCACAATCACCAAAATAATAGTACTGCCAATATAATGTAGCCTTCTACAAACGGGATCTTGATGCTGAGACAGATAAAATGGATAAAACTCTGCAAATGAAGCGAAACGTTTAGGTTCCATTAACTTACTCCTTTATTTGTACCGTTGACCTTTCGAACAAGATGTATACCAAACGTTTTCAATTACAGTATTCAAGCTAGCGCTTTGTTACATAACACTTCAGTGAAACAACCATTCATTACCGCAGAAAGAATCCACAGTTCCATTCAGCTGAACATACGTGTTAGCTTATTCTAACGTTGCCTTATACCTTACTGTAAAACAAAATTTCACCATCAACGTTACCGATACTGACACTAGCAATATTAGTAAATCCTTGTTGTATAAATGCTTGATGATGCAATGGATTACTTACAAACACCCCTATTCCATCAAGTCCTGGTTGTTCATCACACCAACTCAATACCGCTTGAATTAATTTGGCACCATAACCTTTTTTTTGCTCATTAGGTGATAGAGCAATAAATTGTAAAACCCCACATTTTTGAGATGGGAGATGCTCTACGATACACGTTTCCTTGTCCATTAAACCTTGAGTAGATTTCCATCCTGTACCCAGCATCATTTTCAAACGCCAATGCCAATAACGTCCTTCACCCAAAGGCACTTGCTGAGTAATAACACACACAACACCAATTAAACGGTCGCCATCAAATAGACCAATCAAGGGTTGTTCTTGTTGCCATAATTCATTTAATTCTTCGCGAATAGCGGCTCGTAGTTTCTGTTCATATTGTTGCTTGTCATCTTGGCCAAGCACTTCCATAAAATATGGGTCGTCATGATAAGCATTGTAAAGAATAGAAGCCGCAACGCGTAAATCTTCAGCCGTTAAGTAAACTGCACGTATGGTTTCCAAGGTGTTATTGTCCATTATTATTCCTTGTTTTTTGACTCTATAAACTTAACTTAACAAGTTTGAAACAATCTACAAGTTTTGTTTACCCAATTAAGTAATAAAGCCGTTATCAACATCAGTTGTTTGCAATTTAGCGTATCAAGACTGATACTAAAATGGTTTACTTAACCATGACGAGGAATGCTTCAAATGGATACAACATCAAATGATTTAAGCCACTTATTTAAGCAATTAGGCTTACCCAATAATCAAGAGAGCATTAATGACTTTGTTAACAAAAATAAACTTGATAAACATACATTGATGATTGATGCCGATTGCTGGAATTCAAGCCAAAAAGCATTTTTAAAAGAAGAGTTATCTGAAGACGCCCAATGGTCAGAAGTCATTGACCAATTGGACGTGATGATGCGAGCTTAAGAGTAATTTATTGTGAGTGTTAGGTGACACAATTCAATGATTAAATTTGTTGATAGACAGTGTCACCCCAACCCACTAAAACGTCATCTCGAAATACTATTGGCGTACATTCGTCTTTGGTTGTTTTACCATCTCCTTCAGCCCATTGGGTTCGATAAAACAACACTTTGATAGACTGTTCGGCATGGTTTTGAGTTGGCTTAGTATAAGCCTCACTAAAAT
This sequence comes from Shewanella sp. MEBiC00475, assembly GCF_005234075.1. Classification (NCBI taxonomy): domain Bacteria; kingdom Pseudomonadati; phylum Pseudomonadota; class Gammaproteobacteria; order Alteromonadales; family Shewanellaceae; genus Shewanella; species Shewanella sp. MEBiC00475. The sequence continues at coordinate 3,750,158 of NZ_CP039928.1, read as the reverse complement.
CAGCAGTGCCCATAACGGTTGTCACTTGATTACTGCTCATCCCCAAAGACAATTTGCTCAACAGATCACGATTTTTATCTTGCTGTTCTTGCCAATAATCGCCACTCTTAGACGATTCATGATCGCCTACACTGATAACACAACCACTTAAGGCTAATGATGTTGCGCCAATTAATCCTGCTGCGATAAGTTTTAATTTCATGTTGCATCCTTTTTGTTAAAATATAATCCACATGTATTTACAGACCTTTTGAACCCAAATAATGCCAAAAATAAGACATTGATTTGTATGGACTTATTTTTAACTCAACAACAATTAGTTAATCTCACACTCTTGAATTAAGGAATTTAGCCAACAATGAGTCCAATTGAACAAGTGCTTGCAGCGGCTAAGTCAATTGCCAACAATGGGCATTCCCCTAGCTTGGCACTGATAAAAGGTCGTTTAGGTAATAGCATTCCAATGCCAGTCCTAATCCAAGGATTACAACAATTTAAAGCACTGCCGAAGTCTGAGTGGCAAAATATACCTGAATTAAGCGATATCCCTTCTACTGAAAGTTTGCCAGCAGAACAATGTGATCCTGTAGTGAAATTACAGCAGCAAGTGAGCGATATGCAGCAACTTATTGTGCAACTCACTCACAGAGTCCACGAACTTGAACAACAAGCCAGCAAAATGAATCATAAGGTTAAATAATCCATGTTTGTTTTTGAACTGCGCTTTGAATGTTTTGCAGATACCACCATTGAGGCAGCAGAAAAAGCTATTAATGGTTTACTTGAGGCTTTGCGTGCCAACGGACAAATATTGGGTCGTGAATTTGCGGTAGCTTTCAACGAAGGCGAATTTAGAGTTCGCTTGTTATTACCTGAAAAAACCAGCCTCGCTAATCGTTATAATAGCCCGTGGGTAAAAATGACATTAGCAGGCTTAACAGCGGCTAAACTATTGGCTCCTAGAGAAAAATTTATCGGCCAAGACATTAATTCTGAAGCCAGCAACAATGACTCTCCTTCGTGGCAAGTCTTGTATACCAGCTATGTGCATATGTGTTCACCGCTTCGTAATGGTGACAACCTGTTACCTATTCCTTTGTATCAACTGCCCGCGACGTTTAATGGCGATCATAAACGCATCATAAAATGGCAAACAGAATGGCAAGCTTGTGATGAATTGCAAATGGCTGCAGCCACTAAAGCAGAGTTTGCAGCATTAGATGAAATCACCCGAGCTGACAGTGACCTATTTAGACGTGGTTGGGATTTACGTGGCAGGATAGAATATTTAACTAAAATACCAACTTACTATTATTTGTACCGCGTTGGTGGTGAGTCTTTAGAAAGCGAAATGAACCGAGCTTGTCCACGTTGCGGTTCACATGAATGGAAACTCAAACAGCCACTTTTAGATATGTTTCACTTTCGCTGCGAACCTTGCCGCATTGTGTCAAATTTATCGTGGGATCATCAATGATCCCAATAAGCATTCAATAGCCGCATCGCTCAACGTCATTGAGAGATGCAGGTTACGGCTATCATTATTTGTTTCCACGCAATGATTGCCACATGCTATTGATCCGCTGCCAGATCCCAGGATGATCGGTAACCGTAGAGGTATCTTCGATAGGTTTAACGGGTGGTTTAACCACGGGAGACAACTGTTCGATAAATTGGCTTAATGATGCTGCAATGTGAGTGCTTTGCTTCTGACCAGGTATTTCTACCCATACACTGCCATCATCATTGTTTACCGTGAGCATTTCATCACCATCACCTAGCACACCGATAAACCAAGTCAGTGGCTGTTTCAGCTTTTGCTTCATGATTAAATGCCCAATTACATTTTGTTGCAAAATCTCAAAATCAGCTTGATTCCATGCTTGGAGTAATTCTCCTTCACCAAAGCTTGAGGTAAACGGCAATGGAGCGGAAAAATATTGACCATAAAATGCATGAATATCAGGGTATAACTGAATATTTAATGCATGTTCAACATTAGTGAAATCTGCTATTTCATCACGTTTAATAGGCTTCCAGAACACTACCTCATCACTATTTTCATCAAACTCACCTTGAATACATATTGACGCTTCGCCCAAAGGATAATAGCGTGGAAATTCAGATAGGGTATCTTGATAAGAATGAAGATAATTTTTTATAAAGCAATCTAATGCAGATGAACAAGACACTTAAGCCACTCGTAGTTTATAATAAAACCATATTTTGACACGGAAACCGATTCGATGACAAACAATCACGACCCTTATAGTGATGCAGCTGCATTAAAAGGCCTAACATTAGGCCATGCAACTGCGTATCAAGCTGAGTATGACGCGTCACTGCTGCAAGGGGTTCCACGAAAACTCAACCGAGATGCATTAGCATTAAGTGGTGAGCTTCCTTTTCATGGCACCGATATTTGGACCGGCTATGAATTGTCTTGGCTTAACGCCAAAGGCAAGCCTGTTGTGGCCATTATGGAAGTTCAGTTAGACATTAACAGTGTCAATTTGATTGAATCGAAATCGTTTAAACTGTACTTAAACAGCTTTAACCAAACTAAGTTTGAAAATGCTGAAGCGGTACAAGATACATTAAGCCGTGATTTAGCAGCTTGCGCTCAAGGAGAGGTAACAGTAAACGTTATCGAACCGAAACATTTCAACCTTGAACGCATTGTTGATTTACCAGGCACTTGTATTGACGACTTAGATATTGAAATCGAAGAATACACCTTTAAGCCCGATCACTTACTAGACAGCACCGACTCAGATAAGAGTGTCGCCGAGACGCTAAATTCTAATCTGCTAAAGTCTAACTGTTTAATTACTTCGCAACCCGATTGGGGCAGCGTAATGGTACGTTATCAGGGGCCTAAAATTGATCGTGAAAAACTGCTGCGCTATTTAATCTCATTCCGCCAGCACAATGAATTTCACGAACAATGCGTCGAACGTATCTTTGTTGATTTAAAGAAATACTGTCATTGCACTAAGTTAACGGTTTATGCGCGTTACACTCGCCGCGGTGGTTTAGACATTAATCCATATCGCAGCGATTTTGAAAACCCGCCAGAGTCAAACAGACTCGCCAGACAGTAACTGTTTGTAAACTCTTTTGCTGTAGACGCTAAGCCTTTATCGAATGATAAAGGCTTTTTTGATTTATCATTATTTTTATACCAACAATGGCAAGTGCATATGGTGTTTCGTTATCAAATTGAAACACCTTAATAAACCAAACATTTAACTAAAGAGCGCTCTCTTCAAGGGTAAATGGATCATCAAGACCACCCTAAACTTAAAAAAGGTAACCACACCAATTCCATTTTCAAGCCATTATGAAAGAACGCCGAGGGTACACATATTACTTCTCGAGACCATTAACGACTCAAACTAAAATTGTGATTCAATATTGCACAATTGTTTACAATATTAGCTCATCTTCCCGCCCCCGTTTAAGCAATCGTTATGCTAATCTGCTAGTCACTCGACAATGACTAATCACTTTAACGAGACCTCTTATGCGCCATTATTTATTCAAAACATGTGTCATCGTGCTCTGCCTGCAAAGTTTTTGCATTTCATCAACGGCTTTCGCCGACGAAATAAGACAAGTTCCCATTGATGAAAAAGTGATCACTGAACATAAAATGCAAATCAATGGCAAAAAAATCTCCTATCACGCAACTACAGGTACTCAGCCAGTATGGGATGACGAAGGTCACCCAACTGCAACCTTGTTTTACACCTATTACCAGCGCACAGATATTAAAGATGACAGTAACAGACCGTTAATTATTTCGTTTAATGGCGGCCCAGGTTCTGCTTCGGTATGGATGCACATTGCCTACACGGGACCTAGAGTATTAAATGTCGACGATGAAGGTTATCCACTGCAGCCTTACGGTGTTAAAAATAACGACTACTCGATATTAGATACCGCCGACATTGTATATGTGAATCCAGTTAATACTGGCTATTCAAGAGTATTGCCTAATGCAAAAGGGAAAATGCCGTCAAAAGATGAACAACAAAAAATGTTCTTTGGCGTAAACGCCGATATTAAATATCTAGCGGAATGGGTTACCACCTTTGTGACACGTAATGAGCGCTGGCGCTCGCCTAAATATTTAATCGGCGAAAGCTACGGAACGGCACGCGTATCAGGTTTAGCTTTAGAGCTTCAAAAAAACCAATGGATGTATCCAAATGGCGTAATTTTAGTATCGCCAACCGATCTCGGCATTGAACGAAACGGACCTGTAAAAGCGGCCAATCGTTTACCGTATTTTGCCGCCGCAGCTTGGTATCACAAAGTGCTTGGGGAAGATTTACTACAACAAGATTTAACCCCACTACTGGCTGAAGTAGAGCAATTTACATTAAATCAATATCTGCCTGCGCTCGCTAAAGGTAGCTTTATTGAACCAGAAGAAAAACAACGTATTGCCGAGCAAGTCGCCCGATATTCAGGGCTAAGTGTCACTGAAGTACTGCAAAGTAATTTAGATATCGATACCAACTATTTCTGGAAAGCGCTTTTGCGTGACCGCCAACAAACCATTGGCCGCTTAGACTCGCGTTATATTGGTATTGATGAAAAGACTGTTGGTGGTCGACCAGACTACAATGCGGAACTGACATCTTGGTTACACAGTTTCACTCCAGCCATTAATGATTACCTCCGCACTGAACTAAATTACAAAACGGATCTAAAATACAATATGTTCGGCCCTGTTCACCCATGGGATAAAAGTAAAGACAATACTGGTGCAAACTTACGCTTAGCGATGGCACAAAACCCATACCTTAATGTCATGATTCAATCAGGCTATTATGACGGAGCGACCAATTACTTTGACGCTAAATATACTATGTGGCAACTTGACCGTAGCGGATTAATGAAACATAGATTGTCTTTTAAGGGCTATCGCAGTGGCCATATGATGTATCTTCGTCATGACGACTTAAAACAATCGAATCAAGATTTACGCGAGTTTATAAAAACAACGCTACCCACAACAGGCCAACCGGCAAAATACTAACCTGTTACAAAGTGAATTAATTGCGTCAACGAGATTATCAATATCGTTGGCGTTTTTATTTGCGCGTCGATTGAGGTTATCGTTCACCAATACACTGAATAGAAATAGATCGAATACATATACTCGTCCAACGTAAATGGCCATCGCTCTAAGTCATAATCTGCAAGAGCTCAACTTTAAATTTGGCTTTTTTGAAGAGCCTCTTTTTTATGAAGGTTTATATGCCTCTTTCATCAATGTCTCAATGGTTTGCCGTAACCAAATACACGACTTATCTTGTGAATGCTTACTCGGCCAAATACTGAATAACTCAATAGGTCGAGTTTCAAACGGCAATTCAAGTAAATTAAGGTTAAATAATTGTGCGTAACTTTGGCTAAATGCGTAAGGCGCAATACCAATGGCATTTGATTTACTGATCAAAGACAACATACTCAATATCGACGACTGTTCACAATATAACGTCCGTTGCGGTAAAGGTTCATTGGAAATAATGTCAGCGACACGCATGTTGTCGCGATGAAAACGATACATGACATGTTCTGCAGCAAAGTAATCTTCACGACTAACACTATTATGTATCTGAGGGTGCTGTTGACGTACAACACAGATAATCCGTTCTTGAGCGACCTTTTGAAAACGAAAAGTTTTGAGTTTTGGAGGAACAATATCAATTAACAAATCAATTTTTTGCATTTGTAAGTCTTGATATTGATCGTCCTCATGCACAGGAGAATTTCGAAAAACCACTCTCACCGTTAACTGAGCTAACGCCTTATCTAAGTGCGGTTGCAGTAAATCAATCACAGCTTCATTAGCATATATGGTAAATACTCGTGAAGAGGTATAAGGATCAAACTCGCTGATCCCCATCAATGTTTGTTCAATAGCATCAAGCATAGGTTGCACCGAATTAAAGATATACAACCCTGTCGCAGTAGGTTCAATACCACGACCAATCCGAATAAATAACTCACAATCTAATGCGATTTTAAGACGATTTATCGCATTACTCACAGAAGACTGGGTTAATGCTAACTGTTCAGCAGCACGAGTAATCGACGATTGCTGACAAACCACACAAAACACCCGTAATAAATTCAAATCTAAAGTTGATAATTTATGGCTCAATTCATCATTCATATGCTTACCTTTATCATCAATACATTTACATTGTGAATATATTATAACCATTTAGCTATAGTTATCTTTTGGTGTTTATTCCTTAAGATAGGTTCATCAAGTTTAAAACCTATATTTTAATTTAACGAGGAATACCACTATGAACAAATCAATCATCGCACTATCAATGATAACAACACTTTCACTCAATGCATTTGCAGCACAACACGAGCACGATCATATAACGGTCGACTATCACGGAAAAGCGGCAACACCTGCTACTATTGCACATAATGCTGCCTTAGCAAAAAGCCTGAATTTTGATGACAAAGTCGCTTTTGAGCGTTTTAGTAAAAACCAAATTGCTGAGTTCGACCAAACAACCGCTGACATTTTACGTGCAGAATTTAGCTTTATCAGTGAACAATTTCCGGACTCGGTTAATCCATCACTTTATCGCCAAGCACAACTCAATATGGTACCCAACGGTTTATATAAAGTGACTGACGGTATCTACCAAATTCGTGGCACTGACTTATCTAATATGACCTTGATTCGTGGTGAAACAGGCTGGATTGTTTATGATGTACTGTTAACAAAAGAAGCCGCAGAGCAATCACTAAAATTTGCTTTTGAACACTTACCTGAAGGCAACAACTTACCCATTGTAGCAATGATTTATTCCCACAGTCATGCAGACCACTTTGGTGGAGCGCGCGGGGTTCAAAACTTATATCCTGACGTGAAAGTGTACGGTTCAAATAATATTACCACAGAAGTTGTAGATGAAAATGTACTGGCTGGTAACGCGATGAGCCGCCGAGCTGGTTATCAATATGGCGCCACATTGGGTAAACACGATCATGGTATTGTTGATGCAGCCTTGGCAAAAGGCTTATCAAAAGGTGAAATTACTTATGTGAAACCAGACTATGAACTTAACCAACAAGACAAATGGGAAACGTTAACGATCGACGGGCTTGAAATGGTATTTATGGATGCCTCAGGCACTGAAGCGGCCAGTGAAATGGTGACTTATATTCCGTCTATGAAAGCGTTATGGACAGGTGAACTCACCTATGACGGTATGCATAACATTTATACATTACGCGGTGCCAAAGTACGTGATGCCTTAAAGTGGTCAAAAGACATCAACCAAATGGTCAATGCATTTGGTCAAGATGTTGAAGTATTATTTGCATCACATTCAGCACCGGTATGGGGTAATGGTGAAATTAATCAATATCTTAAAATGCAACGTGACAATTATGGTTTAGTGCATAACCAATCATTACGATTAGCCAACCAAGGCGTTGTGATACAAGATATTGGCGATGCAATCATGGACACTATTCCGCAACAGGTCAAAGACACCTGGTACACCAATGGTTATCACGGCACATACAGCCACAACGCCAAAGCGGTTTACAACATGTATTTGGGCTACTTTGACATGAATCCTGCCAACTTAAACCCACTACCCACTCAACAAGAGGCAAGTAAATTTGTCGAATATATGGGTGGAGCTAATAATATCGTGAAAAAAGCTAAAGCAGACTTTAGCGAGGGGGATTACCGCTTTGTGGCTACGGCACTCAACAAAGTGGTGATGGCCGACCCAAATAATCAACCTGCCCGAGACTTATTGGCTGACACTTATGAACAACTTGGTTATCAAGCAGAAGGTGCAGGCTGGAGAAATATTTACCTTACGGGAGCCCAAGAGCTACGTATTGGTATTCAGCCTGGCGCACCAAAATCAGCGTCACCAGATGTATTGAGCGAAATGGATATGACAACATTGTTTGATTTTCTAGCCGTTAAAGTGGACAGTATTGCAGCAAATAAATTAGGGGATATAAGTTTAAATGTGGAAACTAAAGCAGCCAAAGGCGAGCCAGCGAACACAGTATTTGTAGAGCTAAGTAATGGTAATTTAAACAATATCATTGTCGAAAAAGCTAAAGCGGCAGACGCAACCTTAACGATTGCAAAATCGGATGTTGTTGATATTTTATTAGGTCAAACAACGCTAAAGCAGTTGCTTGAGCAAGGTAATGCCACCATGACTGGCGACCAAGATGCCTTTAGTAAAATAGCTTCAACGTTAGTTCAATTTGACGAAAATTTTGAAATCGTTCCATTACGTTAATGCTAAACTAGCTCAACTAAACACAATTCAGCCGAAGTTTTGCTTCGGCTGAATTGTTTGTACCGGCTCAAATTAATTTTTTTATTTAACATCTGATTTTAGAAAGTAGTTTTTGGCTTTAACCAAGTAATTCTGCCAGCGACAATTGGTAAATATTTAATGAATTATCAATGGGCTCTATTCTAAGTGAATGTTGTTCATTTACTTGCTTAGTTAAGCCAAAGGTTATTGCAAAACGATATTGCTGGTCAAGCCGGCCTAATACTGTTTGCCACGCCATTGTAGTGGCGATGTCTTCATCCTCCGTAAAATGGAGCTTAACGTCTTGCTGTAACTCAATCGTTTGGTGTGATTTATCAGCGAGCTGCACATTTACATTCCCTTGCGTTATTAAGCCAAAATCAACAGAAAATGATTTAAGTGATAATGCTAAACCTAAACCACGGGCTTTAATGTAAGACTCTTTTACCGCCCATAAATCAAAAAATCGCTGTCGCTGCAATGATGATGGCAATTGTAATAAAGTGTCTGTTTCAGCTTGGGTAAAGTAGTGATTAAGAATAGGTACAATATCTGTACTGCTACGTTCACGCTCAATATCTACCCCAAAACATAGGTCAGCATCAGCGTAATGATCAGCTTTTAACGCATGTCCGCCCATCACGATCCCAATCATTAACCACTCACCGCTGTGACTTAAATTAAAATGCAATCCAGTTTGAGCTAATAAATCTTCACTAAGCGTAGGTTTACCTTTGTCTCCATAACTAAAACGCCACTCATTGGGCTTAAGCTCACTATGAAGTGATAACACCGCCCGAAGTGCTAAACGGACTTGTAAACCATTGTTGCGAGCCGACTCGCTTCTATAACGGCTCACCTTAGTAACCTCATCATCGGTTAACCAACCTAAAGCTAAACCCGCTTCAAAATCAGCAGGTGATAGCGCCCCATTAAGCGGCATAAAATAAACATAGGGTAGAGAAAGCCCAGTAGATCGAGTGCCTGATTGAACAGCTGATGGTGTCGTTGATTGAGTTGCTGAGGACATAGCCGACATTAAAAATACATAACACCCTATTAAACAATAATACGGCTAAATTACCTCAATAAGACCGATGCCGCGAGAGTTTTGTCAAATATCCCCCATATAGCGAGTAGTGCAAATAAGCACTTTTAGCATCAAAAAAGATATTTTCGCTTTTACTGTTGATGATTGACGCTAATTCATCAACAATCACCACTATCATCACAACATCGAAAGCTTATACATTCATGCGCATAGTCAGTTTAGTCATCATGCTATTTTTATCGCTACTCAGCTCAAACGCTGCGTTTGCTCAATGGCATCAAAAGAGTTTTGATGTAATGGGAACGCTGGCCCATGTTGAGTTTTGGTTACCCGACACTGCCGAGTCATCAACGGCAGATAATTTAATTGCCGCTGTAGAGCAAGAAATGCAACGCATTGATCAAACAATGAGTCCTTACATCGCCACCAGCGAACTCAGTATCATAAATCGCGATGCCGCCACAAAACCCGTCAAAATCAGCCCAGAGCTATTTGATTTACTCACCGACGCGCAAGATATTGCCAAATTAACCAATGGCATGTTTGATATCACCTACGCTTCTGTCGGCTACCAATATGATTACCGTAAACACCAAAAGCCCGACCAAGCAGCCATTAACAACGCATTAAAAGCGATAAACTACCAAGCGGTAATGCTCGATAAATCCACCTCTTCAGTTCGTTTTGCTCATACCGATGTCAAAATTGATTTAGGCGGCATAGCCAAAGGACATGCGGTTAAAAATTGCATTGCGATATTGAAAGTCGCAGGCATAGAACATGCTCTTATCAGCGCTGGCGGCGACACGACATTACTGGGCGATCGCATCGGACGCCCTTGGTTTGTTGGTATAAAACACCCTCGTGCAGACGACAAAACGGCAGTGCAATTACCGCTTAGTAATGAGTCAATTTCAACCTCTGGCGATTACGAACGTTACTTTATCGAAGACGGCGTGCGTTATCATCACATTATTAATCCTAAAACAGGCGACTCAGCACGCAATGTTGTCAGCGTGTCGATTATCGGCAAAAATCCAACTTTTGTGGATGCCCTTTCCACCGCCATTTTTGTCATGGGATTACAACAAGGCATGGCGCTAATTAATGAGTTACCTGAATACGAAGCCATCATTATTGACAATCAACAAACGTTACATGTATCGACGGGATTACAACAAGATTGATATTGTGAATTAAGTTGCTAGAAGCGATCTTGTCACCCATACAGGTAAACCTAGCGTTATATTAATTAACTACGTGGATGGCCATGTTAATTGTTGTTCACTCAAAAGCGGTGAACAGCACTTCATACGACTTCACGTCGCACGGGCATTTTCGTGTTAAAAAAGGCAGCACTAGTGATACTAACGCTGGCTATTGAGTTTGATACTCTATTACTCAGTATCAAACTTATTATCTTCCAACACCTAAGCAGGCATTATAGCTTTTATAAACTCTGCAAACGGCACAACGTTATTATCTATCGAGGCATTCTCTAGCGCATCAAGGTACTCGGTACGCTCAGTTACAGGAACAATTGTCCAGTTATAGCCTCCGAGCAAGAACATAAAGTTCATCAAAAACCTACTAGTTCTTCCATTTCCATCCGGGAATGGGTGTATGTACCCCAAGAAAAAATGTCCTAGTACAGCTTTTACAGCAAAATTCGGTTCGCTGACAATAAGGTCTTTCAATGCACCCATACAATCCATAAGCTGTTCACTCTGCGGCGGCATATGTCTCGACGTCCTGATTATGATTGGTCCCTTTCGGTAACCGGCCAAATCACGATCATTAATGATCCCTGCTATAACGCATGGTTTGAATAACGACGTGTATATTTGCGTAAGGCTGACATCAACAAGGTACGCAAGATCTAAATCGTCTGCGCCTTCATCATACGCTTCCTCAATAAGGCCTCGTAGCGCTTGAAAAGCCTCGTAGTAGCCTCTTGCTGCTAGAGCATCTTTTTGCTGCTTGTCGGATTCAATATGCTCTGTATCCCACTCCCCATTCGCTACCCGATTAATCAGCTCTTCGGTAACAACATATCCTTCGATAGAAAGAGAGTGATATGCATCCGAGACGTACACCTTATCCACTGAATCCAGCAGTTCATTAAGCGGGCTTTGAAAGAAGCCTGAAACTGCTGTGTCAATGAATACCTGTTCAACTTCGTCGCGGAGTTTTTGCCAAAGCAACCTAACTCGTATAGCCGCAGCAGACTCTTGGCGCTTATTATCAATCTTTACTACTGGCACTTCGAATGGGTTTTCTGCTTTAAGTGGCCCCAAACCGACTGCATTAATTATATTTTTGAGGTTGCGTGAGTCGGCCTTTCTCCCGATTTCCAAGTAAGCTCCAATCAAACGGTTGGCTGATTGAACATTCTTAGTTACCAGCAAACTACTGGCAACAGCATTAACGTCAGATTTACCCAGTGCGATTTGTACGGCCAGAGGGTTTGAGCGATAAATGGTTGGAGCCAGACCTGCTAATGCAAATTCCAAAGAAAGAACGTTCACACCATTAAACTCAATAATTTCAGTAGACTTACCTGATTTCTTGATCACCATCAGGCTCATATTATTTGGTAAGAGAATGTTCTTTGTAGCCCCCTCACTGGTAAACACTACGAGCTGCTTTGGCAGAGAGTTGTTTGCCGTGTGTATATCGATCGATGCCTCTGGATTTAACCAATAATCATCACCATAAGACTCTTTCAAGTATTGGCCAATGAACTGCCAAATTGACTGATACCAGAGTGCTGATTCTCCAGCCTTATCAACGGATACATCTGCGTCAAACAGGTACCACCCACGAATGATCTGTTTTAGATATCCTTCACTGACTAAAAGTGTGCGTGTAGTGGGCTTGAGGTTACTACTATTCACTATGTTTCCAGATCTTATTGCAGCAGCTTCTCTAAGAGCATAAGCTAATTTTTCATTACCAGTCTTTGCCATAACAGAGCCCTTGTCTTGGGTATATACGTTAGTCAATCGAAATAAATTGCTTTCATTTACGCAATTGTATCACTTGCTTTTATGGATTCAAATAATTCTTACTTATGAATTTATATTTGTATCACTTACGCAATCAAATAATTTTCACTTATGCTTTTTTATGTCTTTTTACACGCCAAATAAATACAACCATTTGATTGAATTAAGGCGTTAGGTTTTACACTGAATAGTCACCTAACTATTTTTTGTGTAGCTCATAGCATTAGCTTATGTATCTAAAATTCTAAACTAGAGACATGCTCTGGCAATTCGGCTAACAAGGAATGGGGCGTGCGACGTGAAGTCGCATGAAGCGCTGTTCACCGCTTAACGAGTGAACCATCTGTATCACCAGATGAACCTAGGGCTCTGAATAAAGTAGCGAGCCTGACAATGTAACGAAGATTGGTCATAGACTAATCGGAATCTAAATCGTGAGAGAACGATCCTCCTGATAACCACAAATCGGGTGAGTGCTAGGCTGTCAGTATGATGAACATCAGTGAATCCGCATAAGGTGCGTTATGTGATGAAACAGCGGAAGTGGTTAATACGCTGTAGCCAAAAGGCATGAGAGTTGGAAAGAGATTGCCCCATGCTCTTTCGTGATCGTTAAGCTCTTCGCACTATAGCGGGCATCTAACCTGAGATTGCGCGACATGCGGAACACGGTAAGCGAATAAGGACGAAGAGGGTTAAATACGCGGTCAGAAGCTGGATTTAACCACGTCGCGAAATTATCGCTTCTCAGATAATTTTGATGTGGCGGTTGGGAGATCCAAGAGGGAACAGCCGTTGGTTTCCTCTTGGTCTGGTGTGAGCGAAGCGCCACGACGGTGATGGCCGCAGGCTATAGTCTAAACACATTCACTACACTATTGGTTGAAACGCGGTTAACGAATCAAGCATAGTGGCATTGCCTAATCCTTGTCCTGGGGCAATTGATGTAAACTGGCTTTGTTCGCCATGTAGAGCCATATAATTTAGCAATACGGTTTCAACTAACAAGTTAACGTTATTGGCCGACGGCGCTGACGCGGTATCAACTGATGCATCAGATCGCATAAAACCAATTTGTTGTTTCATAGCCATTTGGTCGGTGTTGCCGCCCATTAGCTGTGGTTTTCCAGACGGATTGTAAACTAAAAAGAATGACGCGCCTGTTGACGAATTATCGCCAGTCCACTCACCTTTACCGCGCCCTTCCATTGAGTCATCGATGCGGCCATTGCTAGCAACTGAACCATCACTAAACACATATAACATTAACGGCATATTGCGACGTGAAGCATATTCTAAACACGCGCCCATGCAGCGACCAGCTCGTAAATCTCTTAACTCACCAGTGGCGCGCTCGCCAGTGTGATAGTCAAAACCCCCCATGGTGACAGTACCCGCACCAGAAAAGCCATTAACCACTAACTTCATGATTGAGGCGGTTTTTTGGAACTCAGACTCTGAATCAAATTCATTAATCCCAAAAATGCCACCAGGGCCAACAATATCAGGATCTAACAATGGGTTTAATGTTGATGGATCGCCAAAGCGGTCGGCAAGATCGGCACTTTTAACATAACCACAATTAACCAAATCTTTAATCACATCACCGCGGGTAACTTGCGTGTTCACCGCCGCCATTTTTTGCGCGCTAATACGTTGAATACTTTCCATTACAGCCACGGCATCACGTTGCGACAATAAATTGAATAAATCACCTACATCCACTAAACCTGTTACGTCTGAAGGTCGGTCAATTTTAGTGGGCCGTTTGCTTAAATCGATAAAGCTGGTGGGCGCCATTGAATTGCCGCCTGAATCTGAATTACGCGACCCCACTAGCGGCATTAACGAACCGTTCGCCCCTGCTGCCGCAATGGCATACATTGGATTGTGTGGATTATTGCCCGTGTCATTGTCTGAACGGTTTGGGATCACAGCACCATTGATACGTGATGCGGTATCTGACGATACTTTCTCTAAAATCCCGCGTAAAAAAGCCGAGTCAGAGTGAAACGCCAGCCCTAAATCAGTATTAATAAAATCAGACATTCCCGCATTGGGGTTCGCAATAGACGGAGCCATATCACCAGGTAAACCCAGCTTGTTATAACCAGCCGTGGATAAGAAATCTTGCTGGCCGCCAGCGCCACCAACGAGTACGTTAGAGCCAGCAATGTTAGCACCACCGGCTAAATCGAAACTAATAAACGGAATTTTCCCCGCCCCTTGTACGCTTATGCCACAAGAGTCTCTTAGTGCTTCAAGATCAGGCGATAACGCCGCATTGGCTTTATTAGGGTTAGCAAACATGCTAAATAGCGATAAACCGGCAACTGCCGCGCCCCCTTTGTACAGGCCTGTCGAAATAAAATCTCTTCGAGTCATCGGTTTACGATGGTCAGCAAACAACAATGGACTGTCTGGATGAAGGTGCTTAGGTCTAGTCATTGTTGAATCCTTTTTGTGTCTGTATTAAGGCTACATCCGTTGCATGCGTTAATCGTGAAACGGTCAATCCAACAACCGTTTTTATATGCTGCGCGGTTAATGGTATCAATCGCTTTATATATCGTTTCATACTGTCGCCCCCTATTGCACTAACATCACGGAACTGGCCAATACGGCTGCACAACTAGACTTGGCGATAGTACGGGTACGTTCGGCAGTACAAGTGCCACTACAAACCGACAGACCGCTCACTAAGCTATCAAGTTCATTGTATACCGAACTTTGACTTGGCTGACTTGCTAACGATAACGGCATAAGTTGGTTAATTAACGGGTTCAATAAATTAGCGCGATCAGTGGCATTTAACGCCACACTAGGCACGGCAGTAAAGTCCACATCAGGGAACCAATTACCACGAATCGTGTTGTCTTCAATCGCAGTGTCACAATAGGCAATTGCAAGCTGGGTAATGCCCATTTGCTGCGCTGAAATAAAGGTTTCGATATTTTCTAGGCTCGGTAATTGACGCTTAACGAGTTGGTAAGTATCAAAAACTTTGGTCGATTGTTGTTCGACGCCCGTGAGCATACTCATACTGTGATTGATTTCAGCAAAGTTACGCACGCCAACTTGGGCCGACTGAGTCGTTGCAGGCACCTCGGCTGGGGTAACAAATACCCCAGGTAACACCACATTGGTGTGTTCGCCCAATTGTTCAAAGGTTAAGAAAAACTCATCCAAATTAGCACCTTTTTCAAGGGCGATAATAGTACCCAGCGAAGATATTGAAAACGGCTCAGCAATCGCTTGGCTTGCCGATAAAGACAAGTCCAAATTAGCATAAGACTGACCTTGAGCACTTTCTTTACCGTTAATACCAATACGTAAGCCTTTAATATCAAAACTGTCGGCAATAGGCGTACCATCAATGTTCACAATAGCTGCATTGCTGAATAAATAGCTGTAGTTATCAAACTGACTGACTTCAAACATGACGTAGGTATTTGGAAGATCAATTAAATGACTTATCGAGAACAGTAAAAAGAATTTTTCACCCACTCCAACATTATAGTTTTGTTGTACTTGCTCAGGTGCGAGCACCCGATTATAAATAGCTAATAAGCGAATGTCGCCTTGCCATACATGTTGGTTTGACGCTTCTTTGCCCAAAATAAGCGCAAAGCTGTCGTCCCAATTGGCCAGCGGCGCAATGTCTTCATCGACAACATCAATTAATTGACCATTAACATAAATACTGCGGCCAGCGGTGGCATTATAGGTCATCACTACATGCTGCAATGTTGCTTGTAATACTTCATCGGCATCTGGCGTACTTAAGGCCGGCTCACCATTAGTGTTTGACGCTTCAGTACGAAGCATAACATCATAATTATATAGGGTTTGTCCTAAGGTAAAGTTACGAGCATCGTCACCTGCAGAATAGGTTACAATACGGGCGGGACCTTCTTGAGTTACATTATTGGGAGTGACCCAGGCTTCAACAGAAAGCTCACCAGTGGCAGTAATTAAATCATGTAACTTTTTACTGTTAGCCGTACTCGCCTGCGCTTTACCGTTAGTAAACGACAAGCCCCAACTGCCCAGCCAATCTACATCACCTGTTAGGCTTAAGTTGGCTGCGGGTGAAATGCCTGACGTGTCATAAGCAATGCTGCCCTCACCTGTTTTAAATTGATATAAAGCAATTACGTCAGTTTCGAAGCGTCCACCACTTGATGCGGTAATGCCATCGGTTAAACGCAATGATTTTGACACCACCATGTCTGGTGAGATTTCATCAAGTTCAATGCCATCACTGAAGGCTATAATCGCATCACGCATTTCAATGCTGTCGTCTACACAATTGCTCCAACAATTATGAAACTCAGAACCTAACCGCACAACAAGCCTTGATTGCGCAGGATCATCTAAGTTAATGACCCCTTTAGCAGCTTCATAAGCTTGCTCAATGTCGTTACTGGCAAAAAACGGCGACTGTGCAGCTTGCACGCCTTCGTTATGGCAAGACGCACAATATTGACTCACGATGGGATAAACGTGCTGACTAAATAGGCTGCTGTCATCAGGGAAGTTTTTACTTGAACCAGGATCACGAATAACCGGTGCGGTCAGCTCAATAGTATTGGCACTGCTAACACGTTCATCGGCCCACAATTTTATCCATTGAGTCATGGTTTCGCCACAAGCTGAATCACTGGCGAGCCAACAATTGTGGCCACCAGCCACTTTGCTAACCAAACGAGATGCTTTGGGGTCGGTTAAATCAACCAATGGATTCGTGGCGGCATAAGCATCATTTACATCATTGCGACTAGCAAAATAAGGCGCTTGATTACCTTCTGTATGACACGCACCGCATTTTTCTTGGGTTGAAATATTATCCCACAATGATGTTTTGTATTTTTGAATATCAGCCGTTGCCGCTGCGGGGCCGGTATACACGTCAGATTGCGGGTTTTGTTGTGCAGGCGGATTTTTTTCAACATCCCCACCGCCACAAGCAGAAAGTCCCAAGATTAATGAGACAATAACAAGGCCTTTAGCCATTAAATATTTCACGGTCATTCTCCCATACAGTAGTTGCCAACTTCAGCAAACACGCGCTTAAGTTGGTAAGAATTCTGTTTAAAAGAAGCCGTAGTGGCACTAATTTGTGCAATATCCGCTTGGCTTTCTGCATCTCGTAAACACACAGTTTTAAAAACTTTTTTGACTTGGCATTGCGCAAAGGCATTGCTGTTTGCCAACTCTTGCCCTAAGGATTTAGCTCCACTACCTTGACCTGACAAACTGTTATCCCAACCCAATTTTTGATTAGGTCCTTCGCGCCAGTAATTGTTCCATTTATCGTTTGGCGTTGCATAGCCAAAAGGAAAGCTGGTTGAATTGATATGATACTTACCTTGCACTCGAGTGCCGGTGGCAGGGTCGGTTTGACCGCTGGTGTTGTAAACTATCGCACCAGCCTCACCGGTTGGATCTTGGTCACGGTTAAACTCATATTCATAATAAGCAAACGCTTGTGCCAGCGGATCCATACCACTGTGGCAACTTGAGCAGTTATTAATAAACAAACGACTGTCACCACCTGGGCTGCGGCTCACATCTTGTCGAATACGATCAGTTGGGCGGGTGTTGTCTTTTAATGGCTCTAAATCGGTACACAAATGATTCATTAAGGTAAAACGAAACATGGCGCGGTTAGTGCCTAAATAAAAAAATTCTTTCGCCGCGGCACGGCTAGTTAACACCCCAGCGGTTGCGTCAGCAGGTAATCCATTCACACTCGATTGAGTGGTTCGCTCCAAGCCGTCTTTTAAATCAATAAATTGGTCTTCTAACGCTTGATAATGGTCATTATTGTTGCGGTTGTAACTGGGCAAGCTCAAACTATTTTTACCTACATACACCATGTCTGCTTGAAGAATATCTCTGAAATCAACATCGTCCCTAACCGCACCAATCACAGTGGCAGAATAGTCATTTAACGGCGCAAAAATGTCTTGATCAATATTGGTCCACGGCGTGGCGAACAATTTCAACGTCGTAGAATAAAATGCCGGCGTTTCCATTGCGAGGTAGGCGGCTTCGATGGATTTGCCATCATCAAGTAATGCCGCCATATTTTGCAATGTGGCTTCTGAAGCGGGAACCCCAGCGATGCGGTCATGCAATTGTTTTGCTTGCTCTAAGCTGGCCGCTACTGCATTGATCGAGAAAAGACCAAATACACCAAGTGCTAATACACTCCTAACCTGCTTAGAATGCATTGTTTTTCCATAATAAGATAATAAGCTGAGGCTTTTTATCGTACGAAGTCGTTGCTTCATACTATCTCCTTGTTAGCACTTGACTGCCTTACATTGAACTGACATTGATGTTTGCACATGATGAAAATCGAATTGTGCTGATTAAATCATTCAACGGCTCACAATAAAAGTTTTAATTTTGTTAATTTTTTTGACACTTACAGCCAATTACTTGACGTCAAAAAAAATACCTACCCCGTCAAAAAAAAGTATTCAAACTATTTGATAAAAAGTGTTGAAACACTGGCTCTAGAAAGCAATAATGTCAGGCGCCATCAGGTTTTGCCATGATACTAACAAAAATAATAAATCGTTAAGGAAAACAAATGAGGCCGACTTTTGGCTATAACATTATGATGTTTACGGTAATTGCATTGTTATTGGGATGTAACACCGAAACAGCAATCAAAGATCAACAGCCTGATCCTGTTCTGGTTGAATATCCTGTGGTTTATATTGAGCGTAATTTAACTGCGGTCGATCAAACACCGGCACAATTTCAATCCCTCAATCCTGCTTATTTTAATCCTGGCGCTCAATTACTCATTAAACGCAATGCCTTCGCTGATTCACCTGCGACGAATTTAACAGCCTCCTTATTTGCAGAAGATCAGCTGATTGATATTCGCGATCTGTCAGTGTCTGACGATGGCCAACAATTGCTTATGGCCATTCGCGCACCAGAAATCGATGGTGTTGACGACGATGAACAACCTAAATGGAATATCTGGCGTTATACAGTTGCTAGCGAAACCTTAGAAAGAATCATCACGAGTGACATAACAGCTGAACAAGGCAATGACCTAATGCCTGCGTTTTTGCCAGACGGCAGAATTATATTTGCATCAACCAGACAACGTTTATCTCGAGCCATTTTGCTTGATGAAGGTAAACCACAATACACAGCATTAGATGAAAGCCGCGCTAATGAAACCTTCAATATCCATGTAATGGACCCAGACGGCAGCGCCATTAAGCAGTTAACCTTTAACTTAAGCCATGACTTTTACCCATTGGTACTGCAAAGCGGAAAGATTTTATACAGCCGCTGGGACCGTATGGGCGGCGACCATGGTATTAACCTGTACCGTATGAATCCAGACGGAACTGAAAACGAATTAGTATTTGGCTGGCATTCGCATCAATTGACCCTTGACGGCCAAGCCGAGCCGATTGATTTCATCAAGCCACAACAAGTAGCTAGTGGCGAGATATTGATGTTGTTGACATCACAGGATGACACCGTAATTCAAAAGCGCCCGGTGCTGATTAATATTGATGACTACATTGACGCTCAGCAAGCCACTGCCAACTCTGGCGCACAAGGCGAAGCGATTACAGACGCCACGTTATCGGAATTTAATTTCTCATTTTCTGCCGCATTATCAGAAACAGGTAGAATCAATCATTTATACCCGCTACCCGATAACAGTCAGCGCTTCTTAATGAGTTGGGATCTGTGCCGTGTAGTCGTTAATGACATCATCCGTGCCTGCGGCCAATTTACCGCGGAGCAACTCGCTGACGATAATCTGATTCAGGCCGATCCACTATACGAGTTATGGCTACTCAATAATGCCAACAACACTCAACAGTTAGTTGCCAGCACCACTCAAGGGACAGTGTTAACCGAATCGGTAGTGATGCAACCTAGCGCACTGCCGAAAACCTTTATAGCAGACAAAGTTGTTGGCAACGAACTCGATTCACAGCTTAGCCAAGAATTAGCCGGCTCGATCCACATTCGTAGCGTTTATGACTTTGATGGCGTTGACAGCACAACTAGCGCAGGCGGGTTAACTCTCCTTAGCGACCCGTCGCAAACACCCGCGGTAGATTTGCCAGCACGTTTTTTGCGTATCGTTCGTGGCGTTCCCATGCCACCAGACGATGTTAGAGATATTGCCAATACTGATTTTGGGCGCAGTAATAACCAACTGATGCGCGAGATTATCGGTTATAGCCCAATTCAGCCCGATGGTTCAGTCAAAATAAAAGTGCCTGCTAATATCCCGTTAGCCATCAGTATATTAGACATCAATGGTCAGCGTATTGGTGGACGCCACAGTCAATGGATCACCTTAACGCCGGGTGAAACCTTAGAATGTACCGGTTGCCATACTGCTAACAGTCAACTACCTCATGGCCGACTAGACGCCCAAGCCGCTAGCATTAATCCAGGAGCCGCGGGTGGTTCAGCCTACCCTAATGCCACTAGCAATATCATTCCTGAGCAAGGACAAACCATGGCCGAAGCCGATGAAATGGTGAATGGCCTTGCCGAGCTTAGCGACAGTATTAAATATCAAGATATTTGGACTAACCCCGTATTGTCTGCCGTTAATCCAAATATTGAATACAGTTACAGTAATTTAGCCACACCAGCGCCTAATGGCAGCGAATGCTTTGAAAATTGGACGCCCTATTGCCGTATTCAAATTAATTATGTTGAACATATTCAACCGCTGTGGGACTTAGCTCGACCCGTTATAGACGAGACAACTCAAATAATCGTTGCCGATAACACTTGTACCATTTGCCATAATATCGTCGATGCCGATGGCACGGCGCAAGTGCCTGCGGGACAGTTGTCGTTAATCAATTCACCTTCAAGCGATCAAGCCGCACACTTAACCTCATATCGTGAACTGTTATTTAACGATGTTGAGCAAGAAGAAGTCGACGGCATTTTAATCGACAAATTAATTGAAGTCCTCGATGCCGATGGCAACGTGGTCTATCAAGTAGACAGTAACGGTGAGCTTATTCTCGACGCTGACGGTAACCCCATTCCGATGTTAACGACAGTCAATGTGCCCGCTATTTTGTCGACTAATGGTGCTCGCTCAAGCAGTACGTTTTTTGAGATGATGACAAATACTACCCATCAAAATATGCTGTCGGCCGATGAGCTCAAATTACTCAATGAATGGTTAGACATTGGCGCGCAATATTACAACACGCCATTTTATTCACAGGACTAACAAAGCATGCCACAAGCAAATCCATAGGTTTGCTTCATGACTTTGCGATAGGGAATTATGCGAACATATTTACGAAACACCTTTTTGTTACTGATATTGCTGTGCTTAAGCCCAGTGTTGCAGGCCGACGACAACCCAAGTTTGCGTATTGAGGTGCCCTTTATTGAGCTACATTCTGGGCCAAGTGCTGGCTACCCTGTAGTGTCAATTATCGAACAAAACGAAACAGTCACTGTGCTGCTTAAGCGTACATCTTGGTTAAAAGTGCAAAACAAACGTGGCGTTGAAGGCTGGTTTCATGAAGATAACCTAAAAGGTTTATCCCAAGATGGCCAAGCCATTGATACCAATTTAATCACAGAACAAGACGTCATCAATCGTCAAATAGAAGCCGGTGTCATGTACGGCGATTTAGAAGGTGCCAATTTTTACAATATCTATGCAGGCTATGCATTTACCCCCGTATTTAGTGCTGAAATATCAGCGGGTAAAGCACTGGGGAGCATTTCAGACAGTGATGTATTTGAAGTCATGCTGTTTAGCCAACCTCTACCCGACTTAATCGTAGTGCCATACATTGGCGTTGGCGCGGGGATCATTAATACCGAGCCCCATAGTGTGTTAGCCGACACCGAATCGCGTCGCAGCACCTTAATGAGTGCTGCGGTTGGGATTAAATATCACCTTGCACGTAATTTTTTATTACGAGCCGAATATAAACTCTCGTTAGCCTTAACCGACCGAGATGAAAATGAAGAGATCCAAACATGGAAAATAGGATTCAGCGTATTTTTTTAATGCCTTTGTTCACCGCTAGTACCTTAGCGCTGACCGCATTAACGCCAAGCTCAGCAGTATTTGCAGCAGACGATGTTCCAACCACAGTCAAAGCCGATGTAGAACGTCGAACAGTGCTTGATGATGTGATTGATACTGAAAACTTTGAAGTGGGTATTCAAGGCGGTATTTTGTCAATTGAGGATTTTGAATCAAATCCTTGGATAAGTGCCCATGTGGGTTACCACATCAGCGAGCACTTTTATGTCAAAGCTCGCTATGCTCAAGCCAAAGCAGGTGAAACCAGTTTTGAAAAACTGTCTAACGCAGCCCCTTTGTTAACTGACGATGAGCGCGAGTTAACTTATTACGGCTTAAACATTGGTTATAACTTGCTGCCTGGTGAAATCTTTTTCAGTAAAGACACGGTGTTTAACAGTGTCTTTTCAATCGAATTAGGTGGCGGCAGTACCGAGTTTGCCGGTGACGAGCAATTTACCTTCAACCTCACAGCAAACTACCGAGTATTTTTAACCGACTGGATAGCATGGGATTTAAGCATGAGTGATTACCTGTTTAATACCGAGGTCACTGGCGCGTCTAAAACAACCCATAACCTGAATTTTGCTACGGGTGTGTCGTTCTATTTTTAATCCACCTCGATAGCGGTCGTTAAAAGAGACCATAGAATATTCGAGTAGCAAAAGTGAAAAACCAATAAGGAAATACAATGTTGTTCAGTCGATTTAGTGGTAAATGTCTTATTACATTAGGTGCAATATTGTTGTCGATGCAGGTACAGGCGCTCACGCCTGGCCAAGCTGCACCCGACTTCACCTTAAAAAACCAGCAAGGGACTAACCTCAATTTAGCCGAGCAACGTGGCGAGATTATCTTGATCAACTTTTGGGCATCTTGGTGTGGACCATGCCGTAAAGAAATGCCGGTTTTGCAAAAATTACAAGACAAGTATCAAGACCTCGGCGTTCAAGTCTGGGGCATTAATGTTGAACAGGAAAATCAAGCAGGCAAAGACTTTCTAGCCGATCTTGATTTACGTTTTCCGATATTTTTCGACCAAACCAATTCTTTGTCTAAGACCTATCAAGTTGAAGCCATGCCAACCACTGTGATTATTGATCGCGATGGTAATGTGCGCTTTATATTTCAAGGCTATAAAGACGGCTTTGATAAAAAGTATGCTGCGGCCATTAAACAGCTGATAAGGGAGTAAATTGATGAAAAAAACCTTATCTCCTCGTATCACTGCTTTATCGCTTAATTGCATTGCGCTATTAAGCTTAATTACTTTGAGTGGTTGCACGAGTATGGGCATTGAACCTTGGGTTAAACCTTACGAGCGCCAAAATTTAGCCGACCCCATAATGCGCTTAAATCGTCATCCCAGTGCCAGCATGCATATGGCTCACGTACTTGAAGGTCGTGAATCGGCCCGTGGCGCAGAAGGAACCGGAGGTGGTGGTTGTGGCTGTAACTAATTTTATCAATAAAGGCGTTAAGTTATTGGCGGTACTACTTGTCAGTATGACGAGCTTGTCTGTCCAAGCTGCGGTGCTCGACCCTGATCGTGCTGACGTCTTGTATCACAGCTACGAAGGCGGCGGCATGACCATTGATGGCCCGTCTGTATTACTCAGAAAAAAGACCTCTGAATCTGTCGCATTTACCGCATATTATTATTTAGACAGTATTTCATCTGCATCGGTAGATGTTATCAGCACTGCCAGTGCTTACACAGAAAAGCGTAACGAAGGACAATTTGGGGTTGAATACCTGCATGACAAAACCTTGATGTCGTTTAACCTGCGCCAAAGTGATGAAGACGATTATTTAGCGCAATCATTTAGCATCAATGTCTCACAAGACACCTTTGGTGATTTAACCAATTTAAATCTGGGTTTGTCTTATGGCGATAATGAGATTCGCCGCAATGGTGATGACCAGTTTGAAGAGCAAAGCGAGCAATATCGTATCCGCGCTGGCATCAATCAAGTGTTAACCCGCAACCTTACGGCGAGTGTTAACGTTGAAGCTATTGCCGACAGTGGTTATTTAAATAATCCATATCGCACGGTGAGATACGTAGACAACAACGTTCCATCAGGTGTGGCTTATCAGGCAGAAGTGTATCCAGAAACTCGCAACTCGTTTGCGGCAAAATTATCTGCCAGTTACTTTTTACCTTATCGAGCTGCCTTGTTTTTTCATTACCGCCACTTTACCGACAGCTGGGAAATCACCGCCAGTGATGTAGAGCTTGGATATCGACATCCGCTGGGCGACAGTCTCGAATTAGAATTTAAAGTGCGTTATTACCAGCAAACTCAAGCTGAATTTTACAGTGATTTGTTTCCTTATCGCGACGCACAAAACTACCTTGCGCGCGACAAAGAACTCAGTGACTTTAGTGACATTACTTACGGTGTTGGCATTACCTATCAATTACCCGCCTCGGTATCGTTTGGCGACACTCGCTCGGAAGCATCGCTTCAATGGGATTATATTGACTTTCAATACAATAACTTTAGGGATCCTACT
Organism: Shewanella sp. MEBiC00475; assembly: GCF_005234075.1. Classification (NCBI taxonomy): domain Bacteria; kingdom Pseudomonadati; phylum Pseudomonadota; class Gammaproteobacteria; order Alteromonadales; family Shewanellaceae; genus Shewanella; species Shewanella sp. MEBiC00475. The sequence continues at coordinate 3,725,156 of NZ_CP039928.1, read as the reverse complement.
GCAGATGGCGGAGTGGGCAACGAACCGTTTTATGGGTTCTCTGCCAATGTCATCCGTGCTTTTGTCAGCGTGTATTTTTAATTGCTAGCCCTAAATATTGATACTTTTAACAACGTAATTGCCAAGGCCATAACTATGACGACCGACCGTAAATGGGGTACTTTTTTAACACAGATTTTCGCAGCAACTGTGCTTATTGCAGGTTTATTTGCATTACCAGCCCAAGCTGAAGAGACCAAACAAGGCAATGGCGCATTAGCCAGCGAGCTTGAAGACATTAAAAGCCAAGTACTAAAACTCAATCGCGATTTATTTATTTTAGAAGAAGATTTGTTGTTTCCTGCCAGCACCCAAATTGCAGTGTTTGTATCGGTTGATGTGGGGCGTTTTCTAAAACTCGACAGTGTCGAGTTAAAAATTGACGACAACAATGTCAGTGGTTTTTTATATACCGAACGTCAACGTAAAGCACTAGAGCAAGGTGGAATTCAACGTATTTACTTGGGTAATCTTAAAATGGGTCCTCACCAACTAACGGCTATTTTTACCGGCAACGATGCCGAAGGCCGCACTGTGCAACGAGCCATTAGCCATAGTTTTGATAAAACCGATGAAACGGTAATGATAGAACTCAAAGTCGAAGACAGTGAATCAAGCTATCGTGCTGATATCAAAGTCGAACAGTGGGTATTGTAAACAACAATGGCTGTTAATACTCAATCACTTAGCGTTAAGCTAGCTCACATCAGTAACCGACTCACACGACGTTTCGGCTGTGCCGCCATGTTTTGCAGTTGCTTGGCACTCTTGCACTTGGCTGACCTTCAAGCTGCAGAACACGCTGTGAAGGACTCAATGGAGGCAACGGCAGCTAAAACAGACTTAGAAGATAAGTTTTACCGTCAATCATTGTACTTTTATTTTGCCGGTGATTATGGCGCTGCTTTAAGGCAAATTAGCCTCAACCGCCAACACAAAGGCATCGATTCTGATCGTAGCCAATTGTTCGAAGCCGGACTACAAGTGTCGATAGGCTTACACGATCAAGCCACCCAAACCTTGGTGCAATTTGAACAACAGCAAGCGAATGCTACGGCCAAAACCACAGCGAATACCAGTACTAATACCAATAGCAGCAAAACGAAGTCAGCCACATCGCCAACCGAATTATTATTGATCGCTTTGTTGCAACTCAGCGAACAACAAATTGAGCAAGGCGATATTGATGCGGCCAAACTCACACTAGGCAGAATTACCATATTACTCCCCGATTATGTCGAACAATATCATGTGTTAAATCAATTAGCTTATTGGCCAGATGCGCCGCCGTTAACCGCGCAAGTACAGCAACAATCAACATCAGAAGATGACCAGCCACCAACAAGTTCATCTGCCGCCTACATCGCCTTAAACCAGGCGTTGCTGCATATGAAGCAGCAACAATACAGTGCAGCACAACCTATATTAATAGAGCTTAAAAGCCAACAATGGCAGCCACCCAAGATTAATTTTTGGCAGCAAGTGTTTAACCCTTTTGCTGAACCCAATATTTTTGACGATAACGACGAGTTATTACCAGAAGTTAAGGACGCCTTGTTGCAACAACAAGCCGTCAATGATTATGCAAAGTTACTGTTGGCTCAGTTGTATGTTGCCAATAAACAATACGATTTAGCCTATAACGAACTGGCCGACTTTCCTGAGCAAAGCCCTTACGCTGAATCCGCTTTGTTTTTATTTGCCTACTCGGCCCAGCAACAACAGCACTATGACATGTCATTTAAATTACTCACGCTATTGCAGCAGCAATACCCCTATTCAAATTTAGCTTGGCAAGCCGCGTTGTTAAATGCGAAACAAGTCAGTGAGCAGCAATCTTTAGCCCAAGGATTAACCTTATATCAGCAAGCTGAACAAGTGTATTTACAAAAGATTGCCGATATTAAACTGTTTGCAGAAGCATTTAGCAATATTAACAATGTCACTGATTTTGCCAGTAAGACGCTTGCTCAACAAACCCCATCATTAGCGCCTAAGTCTGACGCGTTAGAACTTATTCTTACCGAGCGTTTTAGCACTGATTCACCTTGGTTAAAAAAAGCCTTAAATGAACCGCAATTAGCGACCGATTATCAAACCTTACTAAACCTAGATTTACTTAGCGACAATGTGCAAAAACAACAGATTAACAGTCAATGGTTAAAAGACACTTTAGCGCTCAACACTCAACGCCAAGCAAACGTTATTGAACAGCAAAAACAGCTCGCTTACACAGAGATTATTAATGCGATCACCGAGCAAAAACAACGTATTGTGAAGATTATTGAACAAGCTGAAGCAGAGCAAAATGGGCAAGTGTTTGCCGACCAAAGCCAGCAACAATGGATAGACCGTATTGATGCCAGCCAAGCCACGTTAACTAAATTGGCACCTCAACGTAATATCGACGATGAACAACAAAGACTTGATAAGGTTAAAGGAGTATTGCATTGGCAGCTGCAGCAAACATTGCCACAACGACTTTGGCAACATAAAAAAAGCCTTATGCAATTAACAAAGCAACTTGAACAGCTTGAAGTACAAGCCAGTCGATTTAGTGCATTGTCGAGTAACACACGTTTGTTGTCTGACTTTGAGTTACGTCAACAACAAACCCAAACCGACATTAACAGCATGAACCTTAATATTACCGGACTGCGTGATAAAACCGACCGAGATATTCGTGGGAAAATCAGCATCTTTACCCAGCAACAGCAATATACGTTACAACAGCTGCTGCTCACCACTCGCCATCAGATGGCAAATGTATTAGAGCAAATGTCACAAGCAGACACTGCGCCAATCAGTCCCTTTTCAGTAAACGAAACGGCGGTAAATGAATCGACTGAAAGTGATTCCACCGCAGGTGAGTCAGCTGCACAAGGAGCGTACTAATGTCAGCATCGGCTTATTTATCACGCGCATTAATCTTAATAAGCGGTATTGCATTATCAGGTTGTTTTAGCAGCGGTCAGGCTGATTACGATCAACAAGCCAAACGCACTAGTTTAGGCGACTTGGCCAACAAACGCAGCAACGAAACCGTGGCGAGTGTTGAAATGACCCAAAATCAACGCAGTGTCGCATTGGCCAGTATTTATCAGCAACTGCTGACACTTGAGCCCGATCCTGAAATCCGGACGCACGTTGAATATCGTTTAGCTCAAATCAATACTGAATCATTTGAAACACAATCTTATGCTGACTTAGATGACGAGTCGCAGACAGATAGCCAAGTATTAGCACAGTTGACTCAAAACGATGCCGCACTGCAAAAATTAATCACCGAATATCGACAATTATTGCAGCGATATCCACAGCGACCTGAAAACGAGCACATACAATATCAATTAGCTAAAGCGCTCGATTTACAAGGCAAGTTAGATGCTAGTCTGGCTGAAGTTGAATCACTATTGTTACACTATCCGCAAACTGCTTATCTCGCCGAGCTTAACTTCAGACGTGGTGAAATCTATTATAATTTGCAAAATTACTCTGCGGCGATTCAGTCGTATAAGAAAGTGTTAACCGCTCAACATAATCAAAAATACCGACTGAACAGTTTATATATGCTCGGTTGGTCTGAATTTAAACTCAATCGACCTGCCAATGCCGACAAAGCATTCTTGCAAGTATTTGAAGCATTAGTGGCCAGCCAACAAAGTAATAGTGATGTTGCAAACTTAACGTCCGACAACTTTACCTTTGAAAAACTCGGCAGTCGCGCACAAAATTTGGCGATTGATACCCAAAGAGTATTGAGCATTTCATTAAGCCAACAACTGCAATCACAATCATTATTGACTTTGGTTAATGACAATCAATCGCTGCCTTATCTTGGTCTATATCAACATGTATTATTTGCCAATTTAGCTGAATTCTTGCTCGACAAAAAACTTGATTATGACGCTGAACAAACCTATCAAACTTACATTGCACTGGCTCCCGACAATATTTGGTCAGCACGTTACTCGCTAAAGTTGCTTGATCTCTACCAAGGTCAGGGTAAATTTGCTTCAATGCATAAACTTAAAAATGACTATGTTAATCAATATGGTCTTAGCAGCACTTTTTGGGTAAATGCCAGCACAGCGCAGCAAGCAGAGTTATTACCACAACTGCTTAGCTTTAGTGACGAGCATAGCCGCCGTTTGTATGCCGATGCGCAAACTCAACAAGGCGCACAACGGGTTAGCGCTTTCGCACAGGCTGCCAGCGCATTAAACACCTATTTACAATTGGCCAAATTACCTCAAGCCAGCACGTTACTCACTAAAGATATTCTTAATGACGAGTACTTGTTTGCTGACGCCAATTTTGAAGCCAAACAATATCAGCAAGCACTTGCCAGTTATTACGCCATTGCCTATGACGCTACAGCAACCTCTGCGGCCTTGCACAAGATACAACAGCAATCGGCTTACGCAACAACCGTCACGGTACGCAATATCCTTTCGCAACATGAACAAAGCCAACAAAATCAAAACCAAAATGAACAACGCAATACTGATGATTACAATACACTCATTTCACAACGTAATCAGTTAGATAAAGAATTCATCAATACATACCCATCAGATGAGCGAGCCTTACAGTTAGCCAGTAATGCCGCCCAATATTCGTTTGATGCTCAACACTACACAGACCTTAAATATTTTACTGATTTTGTATTACAAGCCCACGGCATTAACACACTCAATGACGCGGCAAGCTCAGTGCAAACCGCGACGCCATTGTCAGACTCTGCCCGCAAGCAAGTGCAGTTTGTCAGCCAGCTTTATGCCAATAGCTTGTATCAGCAAGAGCAATACGCTCAGGCTGAAGAAGGTTACATTTTAGCGCTGCAATACACAGACAAGAGCACAGACTCATGGTCTGAAATGCGTAATCTGTTAGCTTCAAGCATTTACTTCCAAGCGCAAGCCGTTAAACAAACACAACCAGAGTTAGCCGTGAGTCAATTATTACGAGTCGCTCAGGCAGTGCCCGAATCAAAATATGCAGTTAATGCCGAACTCGACGCAGCAAACTTATTGCTGGAACAACAACGCTGGCAAGAAGCGGTCGACGTATTAAAACCGTTTCAACAACGTTATCCAAACCATGAGTTTAGCGCGATTATTCCGGCCAAATTAGCCCAGTCCTACGAAGCACTTTCTCAATGGGACTTGGCCGCCGAGCAGCTTTTAATCATTGTCGCCAATGAAAAGCCCGGACCATTAAAACGTGAAGCTCAATACACCGCGGCGGAGTATTACTTAAAAGCAGGCGATAACAATAACGCACTCAGCACCTTTAGAACATATGCAAAAACCTACCCTCAACCGTTTGATGTGGCACAAGAAGTCCGCTTTAAAATGAGTGAGTTTTATCGTCAAAGCGGTGAAGCCAATAAACAATATTACTGGTTTAGACAAATACTCAGCTTTGATCGCAAACAACTGCAACTCGACCCGAATGCCATTCAAGCTCGCCAAATTGAACTCGCCTCCATCGCGGCGTTTGCCTTGGCTGAAGCTGAACAACGCAGTTTTGTGGCAATAAAACTCAACGCACCATTGCAAAAGAGCTTAAAGCGCAAACAAGATGCGATGAAAAAAGCCATTGGTTACTATCAACAAGTGCTCGATTTTCAATTGGCTAAATACGTACCTCATGCGACATACAATCTCGCTGAAATGTATCGCCAACTTGCAGCCGACATGATGAGCTCACAACGCCCTAGCGACTTAGACGAGTTAGCGCTAGAAGAGTACGAGATCTTAATCGAAGAACTGGCTTACCCATTTGAAGAGAAAGCCATCGAAATCCACGTCAGTAATACTCAACGCGCATGGGAAGATATATACGACCAATGGATAGAAAAAAGCTTCAATCGATTGGCTGAAATGTCTCCAGCCTTATACCAAAAATCTGAATTAACTCATGAGGTCATCGATGCTATCCATTAAGTCATTATTTGCCTCATCGACACCGCAAGTGGCACTCATGGCGCTATTAGGACTCATGCTGTTACCTGGTTGTAGTTCGTCACCTAGCGGCACGAACAAACAAATCACTACGGATCCAAGCCCAGATGGCATGGACAAAAACATTGTCGACTTAGTTAACCTAAATACAAAAGGTGCCAATAACAGCACCAGTAGCAGTGCAAGTTCAACCGATAACCGTAATGTGTATATTGAACAAGCCTCACAACGTTTAGCCGATGTGCCCGCATCGGTATTGAGTCAATATCAGCAAGCCATTAGCCACATGAAAAACCTGCAATGGCAAGCAGCGAATAGTTTGTTTGATAAAGTGATTGCAGCCCAGCCTCAGTTGTCGGGCGCGTATGTGAATAAAGCCATCATCGCGATGGATCAGCTGCAATTAGATCAAGCTGATGCACTGCTTGCACAAGCGATAGCGGTTAATAATAACAATCCATATGCGCATCAAATAAAAGCCAATATCGCAAGGCGACAAGGCCAGTATGATAAGGCCGAGCAAGGTTACTTAACAGCGTTGACACTGTGGCCACAATACCCACAAGCGCAATTAAATTTGGCGATATTATTAGAGTTATATCGTGGCAAGCTGCTGCAAGCACGCCAATACTACCTGGCTTATTTGGTTAACCAACCAAATGATGAACAAGCCAAGCGTTGGCTCGCTGGCGTGGAAATTAAAATTCAACGCGCTGGGTTAACATTACCCGACAATGCTAATGGAGCAGGCTAAGATGACCATGAAAAAGGTGTTTCAAGCAAGGTGTCGTCTTGGCACATTGCCGCTGTTTTTAGCCGTCAGTTTACTGAGTGTCTCTGCTCAGGTGGTTGCCAATGATGACACTGAAAAACAACAAACAGTGAAACCCACAAGCAACAAACCTGTGGTGATCCAAAGCCAAGTGACCGGCTCACAAGAGCAACCCAAAGTGCTTTATATTATGCCGTGGCAAGGGATCACCAACCCAATAAATATTAACAACCAAGACATGCAGCTAACCTTGCCAGAATTTAAACCCATTAACCCTAAAATATTTAGGCAACAAGTGAGAGATTTTGCCGATAACGGCCAACAAACTAAACAATAATTTGATCCATTAATTAGACCAACAGTTAGATCGTAAATTAAGCAATAAATGATCCCAAAAACCTGAGTAAGCAGTCAATAAAACAAGATAACTGAACCCATGTAGCCATTAGTGCCTTGTGTTCACTACAACAAAAAAGAGAAGGAACATCACATGAGCTTTACCGACCATATCATTGCGTTTTTACAAAATGGCGGCCCATTTATCTACCCTATTGCTTTGGTATTAGTGGTCGGTTTGGCCATTACAATCGAACGCTGGTTATATTTAAGCTCAGCACATCGTAGTAATCAGAAGGCTTTTGCACTGATTAAAAATGCCCTAAAAACTGGTGATATCGATACCATCAGCCAACAAGCGCAAAACAACAAAGCGCCAGTTTTTGATGTATTACAGTCAGGTATTGCACGTATCTCCAGCGCAAGTCGACGTGAAGATGTTGAATATGCCATGGAAGAAACCGTGATGGAATATATGCTACGTCTTGAAAAACGCACACCCTTTATTGCCACTCTCGCCAACATCGCTACATTATTAGGTTTGCTAGGTACTATTATGGGGCTTATTGCGGCGTTCTCGGCCGTTGCAAGCGCAGATCCTGCTGAAAAAGCTAACTTATTGTCTTCAAGTATTTCGGTCGCAATGAACACCACCGCATTTGGTTTGATCACTGCCATTCCGCTGATTTTATTTCACTCAAGCCTACAAACTAAAACGGCAACCATCGTTGACTCGATTGAAATGGCAGGCATCAAACTGCTTAATTCATTGTCATTTAACAAGTAACCGGATAATAACCGAGGCTAATGAGTATGAGACGCCGTCGTCGCCCTAATACCCAAGATGCAGAACTGGATATCACCTCATTCATGAATTTGATGATCGTGTTAGTGCCAGTACTTCTGCTGAGTTTGGTGTTCTCACAAGTGCGTATTTTAAATCTGCAATTGCCAGTATTGTCTGAAGCTGAGCAAGCACAAGATGATCAAGAACCCAAAATACTCGAATTAGTGATTACCCCTGCTCGCTTAGAATTAAACTACCCTGCAGGTATGTCACTTAAACGTTTTGAACTGACTGATAACGGTTATGATTTCGCCGCATTGTCTGTTTATCTGCAAGACTTAAAGCTGACATTTCAACAGCAAGATATTGAAAAAAATGACATTGTATTGTTACTCGATCCTGCTATTGACTACCAAACGATAGTGTCAGCCATGGACACAGTTCGCTCATTTAAAGCGGTAGTGGCAGCCAATTTGGTTGATGCAGAACTGTTTCCGATGATCTCATTAGGTGATGCACCTGCCGTTAATGACGCAGATATCGCCCCACCGACGCAAGCCACTATTGGAAAACCAATAGGAGCCAAACAATGATGAAGCAATCGGCAAGAAGTCGCAGATTAGGCAAACATCACAAGCGCTTAAAAAACGGCAGTAAGCTCAACTTAGTGGCGTTGATGGACATATTTACCATTTTGGTATTTTTCTTAATCGTGAATCAATCTGAAGTGCGAGTACTGCAAAACATCGACAAGATGACTTTACCAGTGTCGGTGGCAGAAGCCCTGCCAGTCGAAAATCTGGTGATTACCGTATTAGCAGACACAGTATTAGTGCAAGAACGCGCAATATGGCAAAAAGGCCCAGATGGAGTGGGCTTAACCGAACAAGAAAACCCTGAGTTTATTAGCACCTTAACCACAGAGTTAACCTATCAAGCCAGTAAACGTATTGAACTAAGCGAAACCGAGCAACAAAATGGCCGTGCAGTAACCATTATTGGCGATGCATCCACACCTTATGTGGTGCTAAAGCAAATTATGGCCGCATGTGCTCAAACGGGTTATCGTGACATTTCTTTAGCCGTTGAGCATCTAGCCCAAAAAGCTAATGGTGAGGGCTAATATGACAGCTGCAACCCTACAATCAGGTGGACTAAGCGGGCAAACTAATAATAGCTTTAATGACTTAGGTGACTTATTTAAACCCAGTAAACAAGACAAACTGTACAAACAAATTTTGTGGTTGTTGCTGTTGGTTTATCTAGTATTGGCGGTGGTCGTTCCTATGCTTGAACAAGTTGAAGTTCCGCGCGAAGTGAAAGAGCAAGTGCCACCGCAATTAGCCAAAATCATCTTGCAAAAAAAGCAGTTACCTCCACCAGTCAAACCTGAGGTGAAACCACCAGAACCTGAACCATTGCCTGAACCTGAGCCTGCACCACCAGAAGAAAAGGCACCCGAAAAGCCTGTTGAACAAGCTGTAAAACCTCAAGTTGTTCAACCGATAACTCGTGACGCTGCAAAAAAGAAAGCCAGCACATCAGGCTTAGCGGCGATGAAAGATGAGCTTTTTTCAATGCGCGAAGCATTTGATATTAAACCTACAGCGCAACGTAAACTTGACCAAACCACGTCTCAAGAAGTCAAAGTAAAACGTGATTTATTAGCTGGTGCGGCCAATAAACAAACTGACAGCTTGGCAAAATCAACTATCAGTAAAACTGTTGCTTCGGGGTCGTTAACAGGCAACGAAACCCAACAAATTCGCTTAGCAAAAGAGGAAGTATTGGCAAGCCAAGGGGCCGTTTCTGAAAAAGCCAGCCAAGCGAGTCAAAATGGACAACGTTCAGAAGCGGCACTTAGGCGTACATTGGAGGCCAATAAGTCTCGGCTTTATTCGTTATACAATCGCGCACTGCGAAAAGATCCGTTCTTAAAAGGCAAAGTGATGTTTGAAATTGTCATCCAACCTAATGGCAATGTGAGCAAAGTGACGATTAACTCAAGCGAACTAAATAACGCCAAATTAGAGCGCCAATTAACCTTGGTATTACGCTCTATCAGCTTCCCAGCAGAAAAAGTCGCGGTAATGACCACTATCTGGGCTATCGACTTCTTCCCGAGTTGATTGGTGTAACCTTAATGTCGATTGATAAAAAAGCAGGTAATGAGGCAACTCTTACCTGCTTTTTTTATTTGAATACGAAGATTAAATAGATAAACAGCTAGAGTTGAATTCGGGCCTTTTATAAACAGCTACCCATCGACAGTTCATCACTTATTTCAAAAGAATCAATACTGGGTCTGGAATGTATAACGTATTGTTCTCCCCTAATGAGCGAAGGTGGTCGCTCCTCACATTCCTTAGGTAAATATTTTTTTACATCTAAGATATCGTTTTTAGTCTCGGGTGATTGTATCGAAGTGAAACCTCAGGTAATGTGCTTTGTGATAAAAAAACCATAAATGGATATTTAAACGAAATTTAACTTATTTAAGTCAGATTTGAGTATAACTTAAGTAGGTACGAGCGAGTTTGAGTGAACTGAAGTCCCAATAGATTATTTGGAATCCCGGTCTAGATGACAAAAAAGATAACAACACATTTAGAATCAGGTCTATTTAAGGGCAAACCCCGCCAAAAAACGGTTCAACACCGTAATGCGACGACGACGCCTGAAATGCGTCAATTTATTCAGCAATCCGATTACAGCGTCAGTCAATTATCCAAAATCCTCAATATCAGCGAAGCCACAATACGTAAGTGGCGTAAACGTGACTCAATCGATAACACCCCAAATACCCCGCACAAACTCAACACCACACTATCTCCGATGGAAGAATACGTGATGCTGGGCTTGCGTTATCAATTAAAAATGCCTTTAGATCGGCTACTAAAAGTCACCCAAGAATTTATCAACCCCAATGTCTCTCGCTCCGGCCTTGCCCGTTGCCTAAAACGTTTTGGGGTCTCGAAACTAGACGAATTTGACAGCCCTTTTGTGCCAGAAAAATTCTTCAATCAGCTGCCGATTACTCAGGGCGCTGATATACAAACCTATACCGTTAACCCTAAGACCTTAGCCGATACATTGGCACTGCCAAGTCCAGATCCGGACAATGTAGTGCAAGTGGTGTCGTTAAGTATTCCGCCTCAATTAACAGAGCAGCAAGCTTATTCTGTTTTGCTTGGAGTCGATTTTAAGTCTGATTGGGTTTACCTCGATATTTATCAAGACAGCCATACCCAAGCGAGTAATCGCTATATCACGCATGTCTTAAAGCACGGACCATTTCATTTACGTAAATTATTGGTTCGGAACTATCACACTTTTCTTGCTCGTTTCCCTGGAGCAAGTCAACCAGCCGCAGTATCCACTAGCACCATTGATGCAGCTGGATCCCAACACCAGATAACTGAACCTCAGTTATCAAACGGAGACTCATATGAGCCAATCCAGTAATAAAGATAAGCGTTTAAACAAACGCTTAAAAGACATGCCTGTCGCGATTGTCGGCATGGCAAGTATTTTTGCTAACTCACGTTACCTAAACAAGTTTTGGGATTTAATCAGCGAAAAAATTGATGCGATTATCGACGTTCCAGAAACCCATTGGAATGCCGAAGATTACTACAATGCCGATAAATCAATGGCCGATAAAAGCTACTGTAAGCGCGGTGGTTTTTTACCTGAAGTCGATTTCAATCCAATGGAATTTGGCCTGCCACCTAATATCCTCGAACTAACAGACACCTCGCAACTCTTATCGTTAGTGGTCGCCAAAGAAGTGTTAGCTGATGCTGGTATTGATGCACAGTACGATACCGATCGCATCGGTATTACACTAGGTGTCGGCGGTGGTCAAAAAATCAATCATAGCCTCAGCGGTCGCTTGCAGTACCCAATACTCAAAAAAGTATTTAAAAATAGTGGCCTAAGTGATGAAGACACGGAGATGTTGATTAAGAAGTTTCAGGATCAATATATCCACTGGGAAGAGAACTCATTTCCAGGCTCACTCGGCAATGTAATTGCAGGACGTATCGCTAACCGCTTTGACTTGGGCGGCATGAATTGCGTGGTTGACGCAGCTTGTGCAGGTTCTTTAGCGGCAATGCGCATGGCGATTACAGAGTTAGTTGAAGGCCGCAGTGACATGATGCTCACTGGTGGTGTGTGTACCGATAACTCGCCTTCTATGTACATGAGCTTTTCAAAAACCCCGGCATTTACCACCAACGACACCATTCAACCTTTTGACATTGATTCAAAAGGCATGATGATAGGTGAAGGTATTGGCATGATGGCGCTTAAACGTCTTGATGATGCCGAACGAGATGGTGACCGAATTTATGCTGTTATCAAAGGTATTGGCTCATCATCAGATGGTAAGTTTAAAAGTATTTATGCACCGCGCCCTGAAGGCCAAGCTAAAGCACTTCGACGCGCTTATGATGATGCAGGTTTTGCCCCGCAAACTGTTGGCTTAATTGAAGCCCATGGTACTGGTACTGCAGCAGGTGATGTTGCGGAGTTCAATGGCCTAAAATCGGTGTTTGCCGACGGTAATGACACTCAACAGCATATTGCTCTTGGATCTGTTAAATCGCAAGTTGGCCACACTAAATCGACAGCCGGAACCGCTGGAGTGATTAAAGCGGCTCTGGCTTTGCATCATAAAGTGTTGCCGCCGACCATTAACGTCAGTAAACCGAATCCAAATTTAAACATTCAAGATTCGCCATTTTATTTAAACACCGAAACCCGCCCTTGGTTACCTCGTGCAGACAATACGCCGCGCCGCGCGGGTATTAGTGCCTTTGGTTTTGGTGGCACCAACTTCCACATTGTGTTGGAAGAATATCGTCAAGAACATGCTCGAGGCGATAAGTATCGTCAACGTTCAGTGCCACAAAGTCTATTGATCCATGCTGAAAATAAAGCAGCATTACAGGCTCAATTAACCGCACTGCAAAGTGAAATTAATGCTGTTGATACCACACAGCAAAATCGCCAAGAAATTGTATTAGCCGATTTTGGTAAACGTTTTGCCTTGAATACCATCGCCCCTAATGCGGCACGTATAGGTTTAGTGGTTGCTTCATTAGCAGACTTAACCATTCAGCTGACTCAGGCGCTTGCGCAGTTAAGCTCAAATACTGCCGACAGCTGGCAATTGCCTTCTGGTACCAGTTATCGCGCAGCAGCATTGATTCATCCTGAAGCGGCAAGCCATAAAGTGGCAGCACTATTTGCTGGGCAAGGGGCACAATATCTGAACATGGGCGCCGATTTAGCCTGTTTGTATCCAGAAATGCGTCAGCAACTGATGCAAGCTGATAAGGTATTTGCGCAACATAAACAAACGCCACTATCGCAAATCATGTACCCAAATCCTGCTTTTGAAGCCGAAGATATTGCCGCGCAACAGGCAGCATTAACCAATACAGCCAATGCCCAGAGTGCTATTGGCGCGGTCAGCATGGGCCAATATGCAATATTGACTCAAGCAGGTTTTAAAGCCGATATGGTTGCTGGCCATAGTTTTGGTGAACTGTCAGCATTATGTGCAGCAGGCGTCATTAGCCAAGCTGATTATTACCAATTGGCCTTTGCTCGTGGCCAAGCAATGGCGGCGACACCTAAAGATCAAGACGCTGGCGTAATGTACGCCATTATTGTCCCAGCTCAATCTGTTGACCACGGAGTTGAAAAGCTTGAACAGTGCATTAGTGCATTTGAAGGCGTTAAGGTGGCTAATTACAATGCACCAACCCAACTGGTTATTGCAGGCCCAACAGCGTCATGTACCTTAGCGGCACAAGCTATCACCACCGAACTTGGTTTTAAAGCAATCGCCCTGCCGGTTTCTGGTGCGTTCCACACTCCATTAGTGGCGCATGCGCAGCAGCCGTTTGCTGCGGCAATCAATAAGATTAAATTTGCTAAGCCAAAACTAAGCCTTTATGCCAATGGCACAGGTAAAGCACATCCTAACGATGCTAAAGCAATCCAAGCAGCATTTAGTGAACATATGCTGCAATCGGTTCGTTTTAGCGAGCAACTAAACGCCATGTATGATGCTGGTGCTCGTGTATTTGTTGAGTTTGGTCCTAAAAACATCCTCCAAAAATTGGTGGAGGCTACCCTAGGCAATAAAGCAGAATCAGTCAGTGTAGTGAGCTTGAACCCAAATCCTAAAGGCAATAGTGACACTCAACTGCGCCAAGCGGCTTGTCAGCTTGCAGTATTAGGTGTTGCATTAACCGAGGTTGATCCATATCAAGCGCCTATCGCAGAACTTGCAAAAGTGTCACCGATGAACGTTAAGTTGACCGCGAGTAATTATATTAGTCCGGCCACTCAAGCCAAAATGCAAAAATCATTGCAAACTGGCACCGTTACCAGCCAGACAGTGGAAGTGCCTGTCGAAAAAGTTGTGGAAAAGATTGTGGAAAAAGAAGTCATTAAAACTGAATACATTGAAGTGCCTGCAACATCAGCACAAGCTCAAGCCTCTGCAGTCGCCACACCTTTAGCGGCAACGACTCCTGTAGCTAAAGCTCAACCGGTTAACTCAAGTGTGCCAGCGTCGGCCGATAGTATCGGTTCATTTTTTGCTGCGCAGCAACAAACAGCTGAATTACATCAGCAGTTTTTAGCCATACCACAGCAATATGGCGACACCTTTGCTCACCTGATGACAGCCCAAGCACAAATGGCGTCATCGGGATTAGCCATTCCAGAAAGCTTGCAACGTTCGATGGAGATGTTCCACCAGCATCAAGCACAAACATTGCAAAGTCATACCCAATTTTTAACGCAGCAAGCACAAGCAAACCAAGCCGCATTAGCCATGTTGCAAGGGCAAGCGGTAACACCTTCAATACAAGCAACAGTATCTGTACCTGCTCCATCAGTACAGCCTGCGTTTGTACAGCCAAACCAAGTTGATCAAGCCACAACGACACCTTCGCCAGTGGTAGCACCTATTGCTCCAGCTCCGGTTCAAACAGCTCAAGCAGTTCAATCTCAACCGACACCCAGTCAACCTGTTCAAGCTCCTGTCGCTCAGCAAGTTAGCTCAGCAGCGGTTTCTGCACCAACAGCCGGACTAACACAGCAACAAGTGTTAGACACTATGCTCAATGTGGTCGCAGACAAAACCGGTTACCCAACAGAAATGCTTGAACTTGGCATGGACATGGAAGCCGACCTTGGTATCGACTCAATCAAGCGGGTAGAAATTTTAGGCACAGTACAAGATGAGCTTCCAGGCTTACCTGAACTGAGCCCAGAAGATTTAGCCGAGTGTCGCACCTTGGGCGAAATCGTTAGCTATATGCAAACCAAATTACCAGCGGCCAACTCGGTTGCTGTAGCGTCAACGGGATCAACATCGGTAGATGCTGTTGCACCTGCATCAACAGGCTTAACGGCTGAAAACGTCCAACGTACCATGTTAGCTGTGGTTGCCGATAAAACCGGTTACCCAACTGAAATGCTTGAACTTGGCATGGACATGGAAGCAGACCTTGGTATCGACTCCATCAAGCGTGTAGAAATTTTAGGCACAGTACAAGATGAGCTTCCAGGCTTACCTGAACTGAGCCCAGAAGATTTAGCCGAGTGTCGCACCTTGGGTGAAATCGTCAGCTACATGCAAACTAAACTGCCTGCTGCCAGCACAGTGGCGCCAGCATCAGTTGCATCTACAGTGCCAGCAACAGGCTTAAGTGCAGAAAGCGTTCAGCGTACTATGTTAGCTGTGGTTGCCGATAAAACCGGTTACCCAACTGAAATGCTTGAACTAGGCATGGACATGGAAGCCGACCTTGGTATCGACTCAATTAAACGCGTTGAAATTCTCGGCACAGTGCAAGATGAACTACCAGGTTTACCTGAACTGAACCCAGAAGATTTAGCCGAGTGTCGTACCTTGGGCGAAATCGTCAGCTACATGCAGACTAAACTGCCAGCAGTCAGCACTGCGGCTCCAGTAGCAACTGTATCTGCAACGTCAACAACGGGCTTGAGTGCTGATACAGTATTAAGCACCATGATGTCAGTAGTAGCCGACAAAACCGGTTACCCTGCAGAAATGCTTGAACTGAGCATGGACATGGAAGCTGACCTTGGTATCGACTCAATCAAACGTGTTGAAATTTTAGGCACAGTGCAAGACGAACTACCCGGTTTGCCTGAGCTGAACCCAGAAGATTTAGCCGAGTGTCGTACCTTGGGCGAAATTGTCAGTTATATGCAAACCAAATTGCCTGCAACCAACACTGAGGCTCCAGTATCTGCTCCAGCAACAACAGGATTAAGTGCTGATAGCGTTTTAAGCACCATGATGTCAGTAGTAGCCGACAAAACCGGTTACCCTGCAGAAATGCTTGAACTGAGCATGGACATGGAAGCTGACCTTGGTATCGACTCAATCAAACGTGTTGAAATTTTAGGCACAGTGCAAGACGAACTACCCGGTTTGCCTGAGCTGAACCCAGAAGATTTAGCCGAGTGTCGTACCTTGGGCGAAATTGTCAGTTATATGCAAACCAAATTGCCTGCAACCAACACTGAGGCTCCAGTATCTGCTCCAGCAACAACAGGATTAAGTGCTGATAGCGTTTTAAGCACCATGATGTCAGTAGTAGCCGACAAAACCGGTTACCCTGCAGAAATGCTTGAACTGAGCATGGACATGGAAGCCGATTTAGGTATCGACTCAATCAAACGTGTTGAAATTTTAGGCACAGTGCAAGACGAACTACCCGGTTTGCCTGAACTGAACCCAGAAGATTTAGCTGAATGTCGCACCCTAGGTGAAATCGTTAGCTACATGCAAACCAAATTGCCTGCAGCAACCAATATTGCGCCGGTCGCACCAGCATCAACTGCAAACAAGGTTGACGTTAACACCGCAGCATTACCTCCACACAGCGAGGTAGCGCTAAAAAAGTTACCAGCGGCGGATAAACTCGCAGATTGCTTTTCAACAGACTCTTGTATTGTCATCACAGACGATGGCCACAATGCAGGTTTACTGGCTGAAAAGCTAAATGCAAAGGGATTAACCGTCGCCGTTATTCGTAACCCACAAACCATTACCGTGGCACATTCACCCTTAAGCAGTGATATTAAAAGTTACACCTTGAGCAGCATTGATGATGCCCAAATTGCACAAGTGATTGCCGATATTAAGGCCGACTTGGGCGCTGAACATGCCATTGCGGGCTTTATTCATTTACAGCCACAAACCACCGCTAACAGCAGCGAATTAATGTCGTGCACTGTTGCAGCAAAAGCCGCTGTCGACAACGCGTTTTTATGGGCTAAGCATCTTCACGCTGAGTTTGCCAAACCAACTCAAGCTTCGCGTTTATGCTACTTTACCGTGAGCCGTTTAGACGGTGGATTTGGTTATCTTGATAATACTCAGCTAGCAACAGCAGAGCTTAACCAAGCAGCCTTATCTGGTCTAAGCAAAACCCTAAGCCATGAATGGCCAAAGGTGTTTTGCCGCGCATTAGACATTGCCAACAATATTGATACTACA
The DNA here is from genome assembly GCF_005234075.1 of Shewanella sp. MEBiC00475. Lineage (NCBI taxonomy): Bacteria > Pseudomonadati > Pseudomonadota > Gammaproteobacteria > Alteromonadales > Shewanellaceae > Shewanella > Shewanella sp. MEBiC00475. The sequence continues at coordinate 3,707,691 of NZ_CP039928.1, read as the reverse complement.
AGCTTTGCCGATGCCATCGTTGCAGAGTTATTTGATATCGATGGTGCCAATACTAGCGCGGACCGCATTAATGAAGTGGGGATCAGTAGCCAAGGTCGAGTAACCTTAGTTGCCGGCAATGCCAGCGAGCAGTTCGCACCAGCAAGCTTAAACAGAAATGACACTATTTTGGTCACCGGCGGCGCAAAAGGCGTAACGTTTGAATGCGCCCTCACCTTAGCCAAACAATGCCAATCACATTTTGTGTTAGCAGGTCGTAGCCAACATTTTGGCAAAGACTTACCGGCTTGGGCACAAGGGAAAAAAGCCTCTGAGTTAAAAGCCGCTGCCATCGCTTATATTCAATCTCAAGGCAACAAGCCGACGCCAAAACAGATTGATGCACTCGTATGGCCAATTAGCAGCAGCCTAGAAATAGATGCTGCGTTAAACGCGTTCAGCAAGGTTGGTGCCAGTGCTCAATATGTCTCGATGGATGTCAGCAATGCCACCGCGGTAGCTGCCAGCCTTAAAAGCCTGACTAATACCAAGGGCGACTCATTCACCATTAACGGGGTTATTCACGGTGCTGGCGTATTAGCCGACAAGCACATTCAAGATAAAACCTTGGATGAACTTAACCGCGTATACCACACCAAAGTGACTGGGCTTGCTAGCATTATTAATGCACTCGACCCACAACAGATTAAGCTTATTGCGCTGTTTTCATCGGCTGCCGCTTTTTACGGTAATACCGGTCAAAGTGATTACGCTATGTCTAATGAAATTCTCAATAAAACCGCACTGAAACTGGCACACACCTTACCGCAAGCTAAAGTGATGAGTTTTAATTGGGGCCCTTGGGATGGCGGTATGGTCAGTTCAGCATTAAAGAAAATGTTTGTTGAACGTGGCGTTTACGTTATTCCGCTACAAGCAGGTGCCGAGTTATTTGCCCACAGTTTATTAAGCCAACAAGGAGCACAACTGCTCATTGGCTCTGATATGCAAGGTTCATCAGAGCAGGATAACACTGCAAAAAAGCTTAATGCGGACGCTTTGCTTATTGCCAAGGGTTCGCTGACATTTGCTACTAATACACTTGTGACTAAAGCATTTGCGGCTAACGCAGTTACGACTAAGTCATCAGCTACTGATATTATCAGTCAGACGGTGACTCGAGTATTAACCCCGGCTGAAATGCCTTTTGTTAGCGATCATTGTATTGCTGGCAATCCGGTATTACCAACGGTATGCGCCATGCAATGGATGCGTGATGCGGCAGAAACCTTATGTCATGTACCTGTCAGTATTGCTGAATACAAATTGCTTAAAGGGGTTATTTTTGACACCAATGAGCCACATTTTTTGCAACTGGAACTAACGCAAACTGACGCAGGGATCAGCGCGCTGATCTCCTCTCGTTTGTTAAACGATCCTAGCGCAGTCATGAAACCGCAATACCAAGCTCAATTGGTGATCAATAAAGCAATATTGGCAATTGATGTTGCTAAACCCACTGTTGGCGACAGCAGTTTGGCTCAATGGGCTAACATGGCACCATTGTATTCAGGCGCTGAACTGTACCAAAATGGAACCTTGTTTCATGGTCCGCGGTTGCAAGGCATTGCTCAAGTGTTGGCATTTGATGACGCTCAACTATTGTGTCAGGTTCAATTGCCGAGCATTAATGCCAGCGATTGCCAAGGTTTTATACCGTCATCGGCATTAGGTGGTAGCCAAATTTTCGCTGAAGATTTGCTACTACAAGCCATGTTGGTATGGGCAAGACTAAAATACGATGCCGCAAGCTTACCGTCATCAACCGGTGAGTGTGTTACTGCTTGGCCATTTGCAAATGGCGATAAAGGTTATATTCAACTTGATGTGGTTAAACACAGCGGCAGAATGCTAGTGGCTAACGTGAGTTTATATCATCAAGACGGCCGCCTGAGTTGCCAAATGCTCAATGCTAAAGTGACCATTAGTAAGAGTTTGAATGGGGCATTTATTCCACATCAAGCTTCTGCTGAACTTTCACACAAGGACACAGTGTGACAGCCGCAGATAACATGGTGCTAAAACCCATTAGTGAGCGTATTTTGCAGCAACAAACCAAGCCAATGCGCTTGGCTTTGTTGCTGAGCAAACCAAATATCAACTCGGTTAATGAGCACCACGTTGCGATTGATACTCAGCGTGGCGACAGTTTTGAACTGGCGTTATTGCACAGCATAGAGAGGCTATCATCCACTACCGATGAAATGATCAATATTGCCGATCGGTTGTGGATAATGCCAGGGCTACTTGCCGCGAAAAATAGCGTCAATGCGCACGCTTATCTCAATGGTGTTGCACTTGGTAGCAATCAGGCTGAAGCAATCACCCTCGCGCTGAATCATGCAAAACGTTTACATACTCAACCGCAGATTGTCGCGTTAGATGGCAATGCAAAATCCAATACTGCCAATAATGCACAAACTGCATTGGTCGCAATGACCACCTTAGTAGAGTCTATCGCCAGTCGTTGTATACCAACACAGGACAAGGTCAACAGCCAGTATTGGTTTAGCCCACTTCACCAAAGTCGAGTTGCAGCGTTATGTTACCCAAGTGCCAACGGTGTTCAGGCAATGATCTTGACCCAAGGGCGTGCATTAGTCGCCTCAAAGCAATTGGTTAATCCCCAACGTTTATGGCTGCCACTGTGTGCCACTTCATTGGTGCAACTGCACACTAAACTGATGGCTTTTTCTGCGCAGGTCAATTCGGCGACAGACGATGTCAGCTTACTTACACTTATCAAAAGTACATTGGCCGATTATCAAACTGATGCGCCCCTAGCTTTAGTATTAATGGCGCAGGATCGTAACGGATTAATCATAGAAATTAATGCGATGTTGGCAACGATGTCGACTCATCTTCAGTCAGACGTTAGCGATAAGCCATCGATAGAATATAAAACCCCTGCTGGCAGTTGTTTTTATTCCGCACCGCTGGGTGATCATGGCTTAAGTTTTGTCTATCCTGGTGTCGGTACTGTGTATCCAAACATGCTCAGTCAAATGGGCTTGGTTTTCCCCAATGTGTATGCAGAACTCGAAAACCAAGGTGACATGCAATCGATGTTACAAACCGAGTTTATTTACGCGGCAGATAAAAACCGTACCGCACAAATGAGTTTGAGCCAATTAGCCATTGCCGGTGTGGGCGCCAGTTATGTGTTAACCAAACTGTTGCAGCAAGAATTTGCCATTGAACCTAAGTTTGCCTTGGGTTACTCCATGGGCGAAGCGGCCATGTGGGCGAGTCTAGATGTTTGGCAAGCACCACACACTATGATTGAAGCAACCCAAAATAGCAGTATCTTTACCCAAGATATTTCAGGCGAGCTTCGCTGCGTTCGTCAACAATGGCAATTAGCCGATGACGAAACCATTGTGTGGAACAGCTTTGTGACTCGAGCCAGCATTGACGAACTCACGCCCCATTTAGCGGATTACCCGCGTGCTTATATTGCCATCATCCAAGGCGATACATGTGTTATCGCAGGTTGTGAATCCAGTTGTAAAGCATTGTTAAAACAAGCAGGTAAACGCGGTATTGCAGCCAATCGAATTACGGCAATGCATACACCAGCCGCACTGAATATTACCGACGATGTACGGCAATTTTATCTGCAAGCGCTGTTGGCAAACTTACCCGAACATTTACAGTTTATCTCGGCGGCTCAAGTTGCGCCTGTCACGTTAGACTCACACGCTATTGCACAATCGATTGCCGATACTTTTTGTCATCAGCTGGATTTTACTCAATTAATCCACAATGCTCGAGATCAAGGCTGTCGATTATTTGTTGAAGTCGGAGCCGATAGACAAACCACCACCTTAATTGACAAAATCAATGCTCAAAGTAACAACACGTCTCCAGCAATGGCCGTTGCCGTTAATGCCAAAGGCGGCGACGATGTCAGCAGTTTACTCAAGTGTTTGGGACAATTAATGGCGCATCGAGTGCCGATGTCATTAACCCCCTTTATTCGCAGCCTTGACGATGCAATTAGCTCATTATCTCAGCAGACGGCAATAGCCGACGGCTCACCACTGTCTCGTTGCAGTGAAACATCATTAGAAGGAGAACCTCATTGAGTTCTCAAGCCACCCCTAAAATAGCCATTGTCGGTTTAGCCAATCAGTATCCCGACGCGGATACTCCCGCTAAATTTTGGCAAAACTTATTAGATAAAAAAGATTCTCGCAGCCAAATCAGTGCTAGCAAACTCAATGCTTCACCGAGCGACTACTTGGGTGTACAAGGCGAATCGGACCGTTTTTATTGTGATAAAGGCGGCTACATTCAAGACTTTCAATTTAACCCTCAAGGTTATCGTATTGAGCCCGACGCATTTACTGGTTTGGATGACAGTTTCTTGTGGGCAACCGACACCGCACGAAATGCGTTAACCGACGCGGGTATAGACCTTAACAATAACGTTCTGCAACGCACCGGCATTGTCATGGGCACTTTATCGTTCCCGACTGCCAAGTCTAACGAGCTATTTGTGCCGCTTTATCACAGCGCGGTCGAAAAAGCCTTACAGACTAAACTCCAGCAGCCAAACTTTAATCTGCAATCGTTTAATCAAGCATCGCAAAGCAATAGCGCAGAAAATGCCAATAACAATAATAATGTAGCGCCTAAAACGGTTAACTTGCGTAATGGTGCCATTGCCCATAACGCCTCTAAAATCGTTGCCGATGCTTTGGGCTTAGGTGGTACGCAACTGAGTTTAGATGCCGCCTGTGCGAGCTCGGTTTACGCATTAAAATTAGCCTGCGACTACTTGCATACCGGCAAAGCAGACATGATGCTGGCTGGCGCAGTGTCGGGAGCCGATCCGTTTTTTATCAATATGGGCTTTTCGATATTTCATGCTTACCCGGACCACGGAATTTCAGCTCCGTTTGATCAAAACAGTAAAGGCTTGTTCGCCGGTGAAGGTGCTGGAGTCTTAGTGCTAAAACGCCTTGAAGATGCCGAGCGTGATGGCGACCATATTTATGCTTTGGTCAGTGGCATTGGCTTATCAAACGATGGCAAAGGCCAGTTTGTATTAAGCCCAAACATTAAAGGCCAAGTACAAGCATTCGAGCGCGCTTATCTTGATGCCGCCGCAATTGACCCTAACATTACGCCTGCCAGTATTGAAGTGATTGAATGTCACGCCACGGGGACACCATTAGGCGACAAAGTTGAATTAGCTTCAATGGAACGTTTTTTTGAAGACAAACTTGAAGGCAGCGCCACGCCATTAATTGGTTCCGCAAAATCCAATTTAGGCCATTTACTCACAGCAGCAGGCATGCCGGGGATCATGAAAATGATTTTTGCGATGCGTGAAGGCGTGTTGCCACCGAGTATTAATATCAGTGCCCCTATCGCCTCACCTAATGGCTTATTTGGCCAAGCGACTTTGCCAAATGCAGTGCTACCTTGGCCCGATAAAGTTGGCAATAAAGCCCGTCATGCAGGTTTATCGGTATTTGGTTTTGGCGGTTGTAACGCCCATTTATTACTTGAGTCGTATCAAGCTAAAGCCGTCGCTGACAAGACGCTGAACAATCATTCTCAAAATAATAATTCTCTAAGTAATAATACTCAGAACAAAAACGCTCAAACTCGCAGCACAGTGTTAGTTGATGCAGAAACGCCAATGCACATTACCGGCATGGCGGCGCATTTTGGTCAATGCAGCAGTATTGATGCACTGGCGAAAAAAATCATCGCCAAACAAGCCATCTTTAGCCCGCTACCCACTCAGCGCTGGAAAGGCTTAGATAAACATCCTGAGCTATTAGCCCAATATGGCATCACCCAAGTGCCGCAAGGCGCGTATATCGATCGGTTCGATTTTGATTTCTTGCGTTTTAAAGTGCCACCCAATGAAGATGATCGCCTGATCTCGCAACAACTACTGTTGATCAAAGTCGCCGATGAAGCTATCGCCGATGCCAAGCTAACGCCAGGTAGTAAAGTCGCGGTATTAGTCGCCATGGAAACCGAACTTGAACTGCATCAATTCCGTGGTCGAGTAAACTTACACAGCCAAATAGCTCAAAGCCTTAACGCTCAAGGTATTCAATTATCGACAGCAGAATATGACAGCCTTGAAACCATTGCGATGGACAGTGTGCTCGACGCCGCTAAGCTTAACCAATACACCAGTTTTATTGGCAATATTATGGCGTCGCGGATAGCCTCACTATGGGATTTCAACGGCCCAGCATTTACGATTTCTGCGGGCGAACAGTCAGTTAACCGCTGTATTGATGTGGCGCAAAACCTGTTTGCGTTAGGCTCGTTACAAGAGCCATTAGATGCAATTATTATTGCCGCGGTTGACCTGTCTGGCAGTATTGAAAATATGTTGTTCAATACCGCCAAGCTTAACGCTAAAGGATTGCGTTCAACCGATTGGTTAGTGGGTGAAGGGGCTGGCGCGCTAGTGCTGCAACAAACCAGTGCAGCACACTCTCAGCTTGATAGTTACGCCAGTATCGACAGCGTTAACTTTACGCCATTGTCACAATTACCAACACAATTGCCAACACAATTACCAACTGAGTTATCGGCAGACATTGTTGAGTTAAACCAATCGCCGGAATGTATATTATCGACTCAAGGTCAACAGTTTGCCCAAGGATTAACTGATGCTGCGACAGCGGTCAGCTCAGCACCGTTATTGAGTAAAGCCCATGATATTCTCGGTCATACATTTGCCGCTTCAGGCATGGCCAGTTTGCTGCACGGTTTAGTGCAAACTCGCCACATCGACAAACCGTCTATCAATGCCAGTGTATTCACCAGTAGCGACAATCAATACTCACAAGTTAATCTGTCGGTTTCTGCGGCGCAACAACACGCATTGCACGCTCGACTGGGTAATAATTTAACTCAACAACTCGCCACGGGCAGTAAGTTAAGTTTAATTAAACAAGTCAGTTTAGGTGGTCGCGATATTTACCAACACATTATCGACAGCCCACTTGATACCCTCGACAGTATTATCAATCAATGTGCTGATATCGCCCCTAGTGCGGTCAGTTCCACTGAAAGTAAGCAACCAACTATTGGTGATAATAGCCCTCTTAGCGTCAATAATAGCGAGAATATCGCCGAGCCTCTTATGTCAGAAAATATGCCCGATAAAACGTTTCCAAAGCAACCAAGGGTTGCCAGTATGATAAATCATACGATTCCACCAGCACATTTAACGGCATTCCAACAAAATCAGTGGTTAGTACAACAAGCGCATTTAGCTTATTTAGCCAGCCGTGATACTGGTTTGAAAGTGGCAGACTGTTTATTACGGTCCCAATTAGCCGGTTTGAGCCATCAGCCAACCGCGACTCAAGTCGCGTCTCCGGCGGCTAATACTTATGCGGTTAATGCTGCGGTTCAAACAGCGGTTAAGAGTGAAGCAATTAGCCCAGCTAGGTTAATCCAACCTAATCATGCTTGTGTGCCAGCTTACACTGCGCCTATTCCAGCGGATAAACCGTGTATTTGGAATTATGCTGATTTAGTTGAATATGCCGAAGGCGATATCGCTAAGGTGTTTGGCCCAGATTACGCCATTATCGACAGTTACTCGCGCCGAGTTCGCCTACCGACCACAGATTATTTATTAGTGTCGCGTGTGACCAAACTCGATGCCACCATGAATCAATACAAACCGTGTTCAATGACCACCGAATATGACATTCCCGTCGATGCGCCGTATTTAGTGGATGGTCAAATTCCTTGGGCTGTAGCGGTAGAGTCGGGTCAGTGCGATTTAATGTTGATCAGTTATTTAGGTATCGACTTTGAAAACAAAGGCGAACGAGTTTATCGCTTATTAGATTGTACTTTGACCTTTTTAGCCGATTTACCTCGTGGCGGCGACACACTGCGTTACGACATAAAAATCAATAACTTTGCCAGCAATGGTGACACGTTATTATTCTTTTTCTCTTACGAGTGTTTCGTAGGCGACAAGATGATCCTAAAAATGGATGGTGGCTGTGCAGGCTTCTTTACCGACCAAGAGTTGGCCGATGGTAAAGGGGTTATTCAAACTGAAGATGAAATAAAACATCGTCAACAAGTGCTCAACAATCCAAATAAGCCGACCTTCACTCCATTATTACACTGTAGCCAAACGGCATTTGATTATAGTCAAATTCATCATTTATTGACTGGCGATATTGGCAGCTGTTTTGGCGGCGAACATGTTGCACACCAACTGCAAACTGGAATACAAAAATCGCTTTGTTTTGCCTCAGAAAAGTTCTTAATGATTGAGCGAGTGAGTCAATTACAAACACAAGGTGGCGCGTGGGGCTTAGGCTTACTCGAAGGTCATAAACACATTGCGCCAGACCATTGGTATTTCCCTTGTCATTTCCAAGGCGACCAAGTGATGGCCGGTTCGTTAATGGCCGAAGGTTGTGGCCAACTATTACAGTTCTTTATGATCCACATTGGCATGCATACTCTAGTCGAGAATGGTCGATTCCAACCATTGGAAAATGCTTCGCAAAAAGTTCGCTGTCGGGGCCAAGTGTTACCACAAACGGCTGAGCTGACTTATCGCATGGAAGTGACTGAAATCGGTATTCATCCCCGTCCTTATGCCAAAGCAAATATTGATATTTTACTCAATGGTAAAGTCGTGGTCGATTTCCAAAACTTGGGGGTGATGATTAAAGAAGATGCCGAATGTACTCGTTATCCGCTTATCTCATTAGACGCTAGCCCTGCCGTTGATTCAAACGCTAGCAGTAAAGTGATGGCTAACAAAGCGCCGTTAATGGCGCAAATTCCAGATTTAAACGCCCCGACTAACAAAGGCGTTATTCCACTAAAACACGTTGAAGCGCCCATAGTCAGTGCCGATTCAAAGTACGCCAATCGCGTGCCAGATACAGTGCCATTTACCCCATACCATATGTTTGAGTTTGCTACTGGCGATATCGAAAAATGCTTTGGCCCTGACTTTAGTATTTACCGCGGACTTATCCCGCCGCGCACACCTTGTGGTGATTTACAGTTAACCACTCGCGTGGTTGAAATTAACGGTAAACGCGGCGAATTGAAAAAGCCATCATCGTGTATAGCAGAATACGAAGTGCCGGCAGATGCTTGGTACTTTGCTAAAAACAGCCATCAAGCGGTAATGCCTTATTCGGTGTTAATGGAAATTTCATTACAACCCAATGGCTTTATTTCTGGCTACATGGGCACCACCCTAGGTTTTCCTGGGCAAGAGCTATTTTTCCGTAACTTAGACGGTGGCGGAAAATTATTACGTCATGTGGATTTACGCGGTAAAACTATCGTCAATGATTCAAAGCTATTATCAACTGTCATTGCTGGCAGTAACATTATTCAAAGCTTCACCTTTGAGTTAAGTGTCGATAACGAGCCGTTTTACACGGGTAGCGCGGTATTTGGTTACTTTAAAGGTGATGCGCTTAAAAACCAGCTCGGCATAGATAACGGCAAAATAACCCAACCATGGCATGTTGACAATAATGTTGCTGCTGACATTAGCGTTAATTTACTGGATAAACAGTCACGGGTGTTTACTCCGCCAACTAGCCAACCGCATTATTGTTTAGCGGGTGGCCAGCTTAACTTTATCGACAAAGCTGAAATTGTTGAAGCAGGCGGAAAATACGGTAAAGGCTATCTTGCTGCGTCACGCACTATTGACCCTAGTGATTGGTTCTTCCAATTCCACTTCCATCAAGATCCTGTGATGCCAGGTTCATTAGGTGTTGAAGCCGTGATCGAGTTAATGCAAACTTACGCCATCAGCACAGACCTAGGTAAAGGTTTCACTAATCCAAAGTTCGGCCAAATATTGTCGGATATTAAATGGAAATATCGCGGTCAAATTAACCCACTGAACAAACAAATGTCACTTGATGTACATATCAGTGCAGTAAAAGATGAAGACGGTAAACGCATCATAATAGGCGACGCAAACCTCAGTAAAGATGGTCTGCGTATTTATGAAGTCAAAGATATCGCCATCTGTATTGAAGAAGCTTAGGCCAAAAAGGAATAATAATGACAACTCAAGTGCATAACGAAAAGCTTTCTCCTTGGCCATGGCAAGTTAGCCAGCAACACGTCAGTTTTGACCCTGTAGGCATGGATAAGAAGCTTAAAGATTTATCACAAGCGTGTTATGTGGTTAACGACACACAACAAGGCTTAGGGGTTGCTCAGCAAGCCCAAGTCGTAACCGATGCTATTACTGCAGCAAATGCTCTGCCAGTCAGCGCATTTGCCCCTGCCCTTGGCACCCAAAGCTTAGGTGACAGTAATTTCCGCCGCGTGCATGGGGTAAAATTCGCCTATCATGCTGGCGCAATGGCCAATGGTATTTCTTCTGAAGAACTGGTTATTGCGTTAGGTCAGGCTGGTATTTTATGTTCATTTGGCGCAGCAGGGTTAATTCCATCTCGAGTTGAACAAGCGATTAACCGCATTCAAGCCGCGCTGCCAAACGGGCCTTATGCGTTTAATTTAATCCACAGCCCAAGTGAACCCGCACTTGAACGTGGCAGTGTCGAGCTATTTTTAAAGCACAAAGTGCGCACTGTTGAGGCCTCTGCCTTTTTAGGTTTAACCCCACAAATTGTCTATTACCGTGCAGCCGGTTTAAGCCGTGATGCAAACGGTGATGTGCAAATAGACAATAAAGTGATTGCGAAAATCAGTCGTACTGAAGTGGCGATTAAATTCATGCAGCCTGCACCTGTTAAAATACTGCAACAGTTGGTTGATGAAGGACTTATCAGCGCAGAGCAAATGGCGTTGGCTCAGCTAGTGCCTATGGCTGATGATATTACTGCTGAAGCAGACTCAGGCGGTCATACCGACAATCGACCATTAGTCACTTTATTGCCCACTATTTTGGCATTAAAAGATCAAGTACAAGCACAATACAAGTATAAGACCCCTATTCGTGTTGGTGCCGGTGGTGGTGTTGGCACGCCTGACGCAGCACTGGCGACATTTCATATGGGTGCAGCCTACATTGTTACCGGTTCAATCAACCAAGCCTGTGTCGAAGCCGGAGCCAGCGAGCATACTCGTAAATTACTGGCCACCACAGAAATGGCCGATGTGACTATGGCACCTGCTGCCGATATGTTCGAAATGGGCGTGAAGCTGCAAGTGGTAAAGCGCGGCACTTTATTTCCAATGCGCGCCAACAAGTTATATGAAATATATACCCGCTATGATTCTATTGAAGCGATTCCAAGCGAGGAACGTGAAAAGCTTGAAAAACAAGTATTCCGCTCAAGCCTGGATGATATTTGGGCTGGCACGGTAGCGCATTTCAATGAGCGCGACCCAAAACAAATTGCGCGCGCTAAAAATAATCCTAAACGTAAAATGGCGTTAATTTTCCGCTGGTATTTAGGTTTATCAAGCCGTTGGTCAAACACTGGTGAGCTTGGTCGCGAGATGGATTATCAAATCTGGGCAGGTCCGGCACTCGGCGCCTTTAACGCATGGGCTAAAGGCAGTTATTTAGATGACTACACCCAGCGTCATGCAGTAGACTTAGCCAAACACTTAATGCATGGCGCAGCTTATTTGGCCCGAGTTAATTTATTAACGGCACAAGGTGTTAGCCTTCCGGTAGCATTACAACGCTGGCGTCCAATTGACCAAGTAAAATGATCGACCAAATGAAATAGATTGATCTCGCTTTATTGCGAGATCAGCTAGAAAGATAGGAACCGACATGAGCGATACCCAGAAACTCGATTTTTCAGCGATTAATGACCCAACATTGGCATCGTTTAATCAACAAAAAAACCTGATAAAACGCATGCTCAAAGGTAACAGCGCAACTTGCAGCGACTGTAGTAAACCGCTGACGCTGCAACTACCGCCTAACACTAAAAAAGCACCAAAAAGTACTAAAGCCCCTGGGATTTATTGCGCTAAAGGTTGCACTGACATTGAGCTAGACATGGAAGCCGTAGCGTTAATGAAATAGCATTAATTAAGCGAGCCAATTTAATGCCTTCATAAAAAATGACCTTCTTTAATAAGATGGTCATTTTTTTCGAGCATTCTTTATTTCACGGCCTAACGCTATTTTGCCTGCCATTGCTTAACGATTTCTGGGTTACCACAAAGCTGTTCAATCGGTTTATCCCCCGACTGTGCAGCTTCAAATACAGTAAATGGCACATTAGCCCATAAGCTCAGCTCAAAAGTAGCATTTTCTGTCACCACACCTACGCCTTTAGGTGTGCCTGTCATGACAATGTCACCATCGTTTAAGGTCATAAACTCACTGACGGCGTTATAAATAGCGTGTGGCTGGTACATCATTAATTGCTGATGACCTAATTGCGTCACGACATTATCAATGGTTAATTGAAAGCACCAATCTTTTATATCTGCAGTTATAGCAATAAATTCGCTGAATAACGCCGAGCCATCAAAAGCTTTAGAACGCTCCCACGGTAAACCTTTGGTTTTTAACTTGGTTTGCAGCTCACGCTTGGTCATATCAAGCCCAACACCAACCGCACTAAAATGACCATTATTCACCATAAAGCACAACTCGGCCTCGTAATGTAAGGGCTCACCTAAGTAACTACATAAGGTGTTAGTAATGGCTGAGTTTGGCTTAAGAAACACTACCATATCATCAGGAATGTCATTACCGAGTTCGTGAATATGCTCGGCATAATTACGACCAATACAAATGATTTTTGATGGGGAGATTAATTGATGATCGTCTTGTTGTTTTAGTTCTACCGTTTGTAAACCCACATTAACCTCTTCAAAATGAAAACACCTCTAAAATCGTTAATTTAGGATAAGCGTTACACAAGGATATGAGCAATTAATATTTTTGATTATCTAAGAAAAAATCAATTTACAAGTCAATGAGTCATTAATTAAACGGTGTGATACAAAGTATGAGGGATAATCAATGAATCGCGTCGGGTTAGTCCAACGCGATTCATGTTTATAGCAAAAAACTAAGCGTATTCTTGCATAAAATCATCAAGGTTATCGTTGATAATTTCTATTTCATCACCGCTAAATTGGGCGATATGAAACAAGGCTTCACCTTCATTCGTCACCGGAATATTACTGTTACCAATAATAATCCCGTCAGTAGGTGCAAGTAGAGGCAATGGTTCACCACCCAAAGGATTAACAATATTGGCTAACACCTGCCCTTTGGATACGCGCTCGCCCAATTTAAGCTTAATGTTAACTAAGCCATCTGACTCACTGCGAACCCAATAACTGCGGCTGGCATTAACACTGGTACTTTTAGTTTTAATTTTGCCTTTAGTCATATTTAAACAGCGCATCACATTGATAACGCCATTGACGCCAGACTTAATCGACATATCACTAAAACGCAGCGCTTCGCCTGCCTCATATAAAATACAAGGAATATCAAGGCTATTAGCGTAACCACGCATTGAACCTTCACGTGCTTTTGATGACATTATCACCGGTGCACCAAAGGCATTTGCCATGTCGAGCATCACTTTATTATCGGTATCACAGCGGATCTGCGGTAAATTATCTCGATGGATAGCACCGGTATGTAAATCGACAATATGCGTCGCTCGTTTAACTAAAACACTACTGAATAAATGTGCCAGACGACTTGCTAACGCGCCTTTAGCTGAGCCCGGGAAACAGCGATTTAAGTCGCGGCGATCCGGTAAATAACGAGATTGTTGAATAAAACCAAATACGTTAACGATGGGAACAATTAACAAGGTTCCCGTTAAGGTTTTAGCATTAACACGACCGAGCAAGCGTCGACATATTTCAATGCCATTTAACTCATCACCGTGAATGGCTGCACAAACCAATAAAACGGGGCCCGCTTTAGTGCCGTGAAATACTTCAACGTGCAGATCCATCGGTGTATCGTTATACAGTTTTGCTGCGGGCAATTTGACACTTTGTTGAGTGCCTGCCGCTACGCTAACATCACCGAAAACGAACGGTTCGTGCTTTTTTGCCATTAACCAACTCCTTTCGTTTTTGTACTAGAAGGTTTCACATTTTTTTCGATAAATTGAATGATTTTTTCAGCGACATCAATACCGGTGGCTTTTTCGATACCTTCAAGACCTGGAGATGAGTTAACTTCCATCACTAAAGGACCGTGTTTTGAGCGTAAAATATCGACACCTGCAACATTTAGCCCCATTGTTTTAGCAGCACGTAACGCCGTTGAGCGCTCTTCTGGAGTCAACTTAACAATGCTAGCAGAACCGCCACGATGCAGATTAGAACGAAACTCGCCTGGTAATGCCTGACGTTTCATTGCCGCTATCACTTTGTCACCAATCACGAAACAACGAATATCTGCACCGCCTGCTTCGGCAATATATTCTTGCACCATAATGTTGGCTTTTAAGCCCATAAACGCTTCGATAACCGATTCTGCTGCTTTACGCGTTTCAGCTAAAACAACCCCAATACCTTGGGTTCCTTCAAGTAGCTTAATCACACAAGGGGCGCCACCAACCATGTCTAATAAATCGGGGATGTCTGCCGGTTTGTTAGCAAAGCCTGTTACTGGTAAACCAATATTCTTACGTGATAATAGTTGCAATGAGCGTAACTTATCCCGTGAGCGCGTAATGGCAACCGACTCATTTAATGGATGAGTTCCCATCATCTCAAACTGACGTAATACTGCAGTGCCATAAAAGGTGACCGATGCGCCGATACGCGGAATAACGGCGTCAAATTTTGGTAGTTCTTCACCGCGTACATGGATACTTGGCGCATTCATGTTGATGTTCATATAACATTTTAATGGGTCAACAATATTAACAATATGACCACGAGCTTCTGCTGCTTCTTTTAATCGACTAGTCGAATATAGATTTTTATTTCTCGACATAATTGCTATGTGCATTTGTTATTCTCCTGCTAAAAACGATTCTGCTGAATTAACCAAAAAACGCCCGGCTAATGCACGACGTCCCAATAACATTCTAAATTTCATGTGATCTCGATTAGTTAACGTCAATTCGATATCAAAAAGTTCCTCACCAATAAGGATAGGTGTTTTTATCACGTAGCGTTTGGTGACATGACCACCTGAATCGCTGACATCTCGTCGATCAAATACACTAAACTCACACACAACTTCACGATCTGAATCTTGATCAGGGTGAAGCCAGACTCTTACCCATTTTTGGTTGTTTTTTTGAAACGGTTTTATTTTAAATGCATGTAAACAGGATGTTTTTGCCCCTGTATCCACTTTGATTTTGACTCGTTCGTTGCCAATATCAGGAAAAGTACCCCATTCACGCCAACCCACAATTCCGAGGGAATGTTCAGTCATGGTCAATCCTTTCTTGTAGAGGAATTATTCATTCCAAGTGTAATCATTCAATAAAATCAATGTTTGAATAAACGTCATGTTTAGCTTAATTCGAGACAGGCTAAATAGACAAATATTACTATATAGGATGTTAATAAACAGGTTTTTACACCAATAAAATAGCCTTAGCAACAACTTTAGCACTAAGGTGTTATTTATATCGAATTAACATCAACAAAATAGTTAAAAAAAATATTTATGTCAGTAAGTTACAATGATAATAAAATAATATCAAAAGCACTAAAAAACAAAGCTTACTTGATGTTTTAACACTACAAATACTCAGTTAATATAAAAGTGTTCAAATAATGTTCATAATATTAATGACTTAAATCAATGTATCCTATTTCACTCATGGCAGACATTGTTTAACATGTTAGAAAAACTATCACATCATTCAGCATCGCTATTGTTAAAAAGGTATTACCATGTTCAGCCAACTCAGTTTCAACTTTTTAAACAGCTTAGCCATTAACAACGATAGAGAATGGTTCAAAGCCAATCAACAGCAATACGAAGATCAAGTTAGAACACCTGCGTTACAGTTTATAGAAGCCATGCAAGGGCCTATTTTAGGTATGTCTCCGCGCTTCACCGCTGTGGCTAAAAAAGTGGGTGGCAGCTTAATGCGTCCACAACGCGACAGTCGCTTTAGTAAAGATAAAACACCCTATAAAACTAATGTCGGCATTCAGTTTAAACACTTTCAAGCCAAAGATGTCCATGCTCCGGGGTTTTATGTTCACATCGCTAATGATGAATGCTTCATTGCCGCGGGCATTTGGCACCCCGAATCAAAAGATCTCAATGCCATTCGTCATTGTATTGATGAAAACCCTAATGCTTATCAAAAAGCATTAGCTCAACTATCGCAAGCAGGATTTGAATTAACGGGAGATAGTTTAATTAGACCTCCACGAGGATTTGATAAAAATCACCCAATGATTGACGAGCTCAGACGCAAAGACTTTATTGCCATCAAGCCTATTAGCTCACAACAAGTATGCCAGGCTGATTTTGTTGAATTTTGTAACCAAGAATATCAACATACACGCGCCTTAATGGCTTACTTATGTTTTGCATTAGATTTAGACTTTTAATTATCAGTAACAATCGTAACAACAAGAAAGTTTTACTCCGTTGACACTATTGTTACTGAAAATGTAATAGCACAATTATAATGATAATCTTCTAAGGTTTCTTCACTTTGGAAGATTATGATTACAGTATTCGGTGCTTTTTAATGCGTCACAGTTTTAGATCATCATTTAGATAAGCCATGTTAAACTAGCAGAAAATAGTCTTCAGAACAGCATAATGAAATTTGCTGTTCAGTAACCTCAGGTCAATTCATGAGTAATAACATTCCCGCCATGTCTAACGTAACTGCATCAGACGATAAACATGTGCAAGACATCGCTGCGACCACACCAGCGCAAAAACGAGCCCTAAGTTACGCTACAACCATTGCGATGCTATTTGACCAGGTCATGAGTACAAGCATGCCCGCTGATAGAATCATCGGCCAATATTTTCGTGAACATAAAAAGCATGGTTCTAAAGATAGACGAGTAATCCGTGAAAGTTTGTTTGGTCTATTTCGATGGAGGGGCTGGTTAAACCAATTAGACTCAGGTCAAAAACATTCTATCTGGTTTCAACAACTAAGCACCTGTGCGATGTTAGAGCAACATCAGTGGAGTGACATAATCACTGCTTGGAATGAATTTGCACAATGGCCTCAAACTCGCGCGGACCAAATACAACTAGAACACAAAGCATCTTTGAATGACAAATTGAGCGCATTTGCAACATTAAGCGGCATTACTACCAGCCAAATCACCCAACTATTACCACAATGGTTTTGGCAGCTTTGTCCTGTCGCTGAAGCCGATCAATATGCTGTTGTTAACGCAATGAGCAGTCGACCACCAATATGGACTCGTGCACAAACACTGTCGGCAGCAAAAGTGATTGAGTCTCTTAGACAAGCGGGGGTTGAAGCAGAAGCTAGCCATTACTTTTCAGATGCCATAAGTTTGGGCCATAAAAGTATTAACCTAAATGAGATAAATCTTTATAAGCAAGGTCATATTGAAATTCAAGATTTAGCCTCGCAAGTCATTGGCCAAATTTGCCAACCAAGTAGCCATGAAAAATGGTGGGATGCTTGCAGTGGTGCTGGTGGTAAAACCCTGCAGTTATACTCATTAATGTCACAACAAAATGTTCCCATCACTGGCAACATTATTGCTTCTGACATTCGCCGCAAACCATTAGAAGAACTTCGTAAACGCGCTAATCGGGCAGGTTTTGAGAATATTAGTGTTGTAGCTTGGAAGGGCGATGAATTACCAGTAGATGCTAAAGCCTTTGATGGTGTTTTAGTGGATGCTCCATGTAGCTGTACTGGTACTTGGCGTCGCAATCCTGATATGCGCTGGCTTGATGATGCCAGTGCAATAACAGACAAACCAATACTACAATTAGCCATTTTACGTCGTAGTGCTGTAGCAGTAAAATCAGGCGGTAAATTGATTTATGCAACTTGCTCTTTATCACCAAGTGAAAATGAGCAAATAGTGCAAGACTTCTTATCTGAAACCACTGAGTTTGAGCTAGAACCAGTCACCCATCCTTTTACCGGCCAACAATGCGATATGTTAACAATTTGGCCTCAGCAAGCTGATAGCGATGGTATGTTTGTCGCCAAGATGCGTCGTAAATAGCATACTTCACCAAAGATTAACTAATACCAATCCTTATTAGATAAAGCATTACCCACTAAAAAGCCATCATATCGATGGCTTTTTTATTATGGAGAGCCAGACTGGCAACGCTCGACTATTTACGATGTATACGAAGTATTAATTCAGCTTCTGCTTTCGGCAGTTCGCACTCTTGCATTAACTCATCAATTCCTGCGCCTAAACCCACCATTTTCACAGCCCGAGAATATAATTTTGCTTGTGGATCTTGTTGGCTGGCTTCTTCAAGCATGTCAGATTGTTTAGAAAGTTTTTTCTCTAATTCAACAACCCGTCTACCAACACCGATTGTACCACTGCGCAATTCGTGTAATTCACGCTTAAAAGCTTCTCGTTGGCGATCACTTTCTTTGACAAGTACTGTCAGAGCATCGACTTTTTTCTTCAATTTACTCGATTGTTTTTGTAAATAAAGAACCAAGCCAAGACATGCAATCACGTACACTAAAGCTGCAATTAGAAATTCATCACCCATTAATATACCTATGTTGGCATTACCTAAATACAAAGCTAAAGCAAAACAAAAAGCCAACAATAATTAGGTTGGCTTGTTTTATTAGAATGTATTTAAAGTTGAGTTAATTCAACCCATTCATCGTCAGATAATAACTTATCTAAATCAACTAAAATTAATAGTTCATTATCGCGATTACTCACACCTTGAATAAATTTAGCACTTTCTTCAGTGCCGACGTTAGGTGCATTATCGATTTCAGACCGGCGTAAATAGACCACTTCGGCGACGCTATCAACCAAAATACCGATAACTTGTTTTTCTGCTTCAATAATAACGATACGAGTTGAATCGTCTAATTCAGCAGATTGTAAACCAAAACGTGAACGAGTATCGATAACCGTTACTACATTTCCGCGGAGGTTAATAATCCCTAAAACATAATCAGGAGCACCTGGCACAGGTGCTATTTCGGTGTAACGTAATACCTCTTGAACTTGCATTACGTTAATACCATAGGTTTCATTATCTAATTTAAATGTTACCCATTGTAATACGGCATCGTCTTTACTTGCAGCAACCGCTGCTACACTTCTAGAATCGCTCATAGTTAACCTCGGTCAATCGAATCCTGACAACCTAAACCTGCATCAAGCATTTTGATTAATGCTTGAACATGTAAAATGCCACACATTTGTTGCTTTACTACCCCAGCAAGCCAAGGACGCTTACCCGGCTTTTCACGCCAATTGACGTGAGATTTATCTATTTTAACGGCGTTAACTAACGATTCGCACGTTAATCCCCATTGACTATCTTCAAGCATTACAAGGTACTGATATTTTACCGTTTGTGCTAATTCTGGAGAATACTTTTCAGGCATCACCCATGCACAGGTATCAACCACATTTATTTTACTGTCGCGATGGGTTTGCACCCCCATAAACCAAGAGGGTCTACCAATAAGATGGTTTATCTTCTCAATTTTAATAATTCCACCTAAGCTCACCAGTGGAACCGCTAACGTTAATCCTGCTACCTTAAAAAATAACACCTGAAATTCATCATCGAGTAATTCTTGTAAATCATGAGTAATACTCGGCGGTTGATGGCCAACCTGAGTTTGTGGCACCGTGTCTTCGTGTACCGCAGCCTCCGCCACCAACTGATCATGCTTAATAATAGCGTCTTTTATGTCAGTACGTGAACTTTCATTAATTTTTATATCGACTAACGGCTTGATTTCTTTATCCGTTAATCGTGTTTTTTGTATTTCTGCAGTATCGATTACCGTTTTAGGTTCGATCTGAGTGATAGCCCGACGCACACGTTCAGAGCTGGCTTTAATTTGTTGCGATATATCAACTTCTGTTTTTGGTTTAGACACCGCTGACAGTAATTTTTCCAACGCAAGTTTATCGACATTAGTCGTCGGCTCTGCATATAGCCGTTGATTAACAATAACAGGAGCAGATTTTGAAGATGTCAATTGCGAATAATGAGCCGATAATGCTATTTCTGCTGCACTTAAATTGACAGAACTACTAGCGATGTCATTGACGGGAGCAACAGAAATAGTTTGTTTTATCTCAGGGCTTCTTTCAGGAGTAGCTTTTGGCAGTTCCTGTAATAAAAGACTGAAATAATCAAAAACAGTTTCATCAACCGATTTTGACATGATTGAACTCCCGAGAATATAAAAAATCTAGCAGGCGATTATATGCTTTTACACCTCGGCTACTGGCAGAATAATGTGATGCTGGTAAATGAGCCAAGCTCGCGTCTCTAAATTTAGTATCAACAGGAATCACGTCATCAGGCCAAAGCATTGGACCATATTGATCCTGTAAAAATTGCAGTGCTACTGGGGAAGCTTTTGTACGCTTGTCATACATAGTGGGCAGAACAGTATAGCTATAACGTGTTGTTTTAGAACGTCCCATGATGTCCATGGTTTTGACCATACGCTCAAGTCCTTTTATGGCCAAAAACTCAGTTTGAACAGGAATAATAATATGATTACTTGCCGCTAATGCATTAACCATTAACACCCCTAAAACGGGTGGGCAATCGATAATAGCCACATCATATTTATCTTCAACCAGTGCTAATAAATTTCTTAGCACCAAGCCCATTCCTTCTTGATGGCCTAATGATCGATCGAGTGTCGCTAACGCCATATTTGCCGGAATAATATCCAAGCCTTCAATCTGAGTTGGGATAACATTTTGTAAAATGAATTCTTGGGTCAACGACTGATGCTGCAAAAATACATTATAAAGTGAGCTAGGCACTTCGTCGGAATCAATACCCAAATAATAACCAAGAGAGGCATGAGGATCTGTGTCAATCATCAACACACGTTGACCACGCTTAACCAATGATCCGGCTAAACTGGCTACAGTGGTGGTCTTACCCACTCCACCTTTTTGGTTAGCTACCGTCCATACTTTCAAAAAAGCCTCTCAACTTATCATAATGATGCTGTTATCGAATAATGACTACTGTTTATCTTGCTTATCATCACGGGTTGTTACGCGAATACCACCATTGGATAAACGGATCACTTTAACCCCTTGAGCATTTTCCGATACGATAACGTCTTGCTTTTTCAATTCAGCAGAAACATCAGTATCATTCTTATTGCTATCAACTTCAGTTAGCGGTTCACTATCTAAAGCTCCTGGTCCCAATAACACGCTTTGTGTTTGATCCTTTTTTGCAGACGATATCATTGCTTTTGTCTGTTCAGGGTGTTGAGTTAACCAATTAGCAATATTAGCCGCTTGGTCTTCAGGTGCCATCAACAATACTTGAGAAGCAGTTAAACGTAAAACATCTTGCTCTAATAATGTGACTTTACGATGAGCATGAATATATAAACCCGCTAACACTAATATGACTATAAAGGATAAAAATAACCCCAGAGAGAGCTTAGTCTGTAAAGAGTATTCAGACTTAGCCACGACTAGACTCTTTTAAAATGGCTTCAGCCATATTTTCTAGCGCAATAGAATGAGAAGATAGTCCAGCTGAAGCTATAGCTTGCGGCATTCCATATACCACACAACTAGCTTCATCTTGTGCCCAAATAGTCGCACCAGCAGACTTTAACATTCTGGCCCCTTCTCTACCGTCAGCCCCCATTCCCGTTAATATAACGGCTAAAACATCACCACCAAAAGCTTTAGATGCTGACGCAAAAGTAATATCCACAGACGGTTTATAGTTCATTTCAGGGGTTCCTGGAATCACTTTCAATCTTCCGTTCATACCATTTCGGTCAATCATCAATTGCATTCCGCCAGGCGCTAAATAGGCACAACCAGGATGCATAACATCACCATTTTCGGCCTCTTTCACTTCAATTTTACACAGTGTATTTAACCGAGCAGCAAAAGCGGGCGTAAAAGCAGCAGGCATGTGTTGGATCAACACAATAGGATGAGGATAATTAGCCGGGAAAGCCGTTAACACTTTTTGTAATGCTACCGGACCCCCTGTTGATGTTCCGATCAATAAAACTTTATATAGCTTACCACTGGCTCGAATAGACGATACTGAAGAAGTGGATTGATGAGCAGTCTGACGTTCCGGAACTGGAGTCGCTATACTTGAACGAGTTTCCGTAGTTGAATTCAAACGACTGCTTAGAGGGCGAGAAGACAGCTTTGCTTCTTTATCGACAATCGTTGTTCTACGAGGTTCAGGTGCATTTACAAAAGTAGACGTTAACGAACTAGGACGATACATTCTACGTCGCCCTAACGCTTTAATTCGTTGTTGTAATAAAAAAATTGCATCATCTTTATTAGTGGCAATATCTTCAAAACGTTTAGGCAAAAAATCTAATGCACCGGCTTCTAACGCATCGAGAGTGGCTTTTGCGCCATCATGCGTTAATGATGAAAACATCAAAATTGGAGTAGGATTCTTAGCCATGATTTCACGGACAGCAGTTATACCGTCCATCACAGGCATTTCAATATCCATCGTAATGACTTGTGGCTTTAACTTTGCAGCCATATCAACAGCTTCTTTGCCATTAACAGCAACGGCAATGACTTCGAGATCAGGATCTTGATTGACAATCTCACTGACTCGACGTCGAAAAAAACTGGAATCATCTACAACAAGTACTTTTATGGCCATTTAAGTCCTTAATTAATGGAACTTTTGTTGTTATTTTCTGCTCTTTGCATAATGTTTTAGCAACCCAGGTACATCTAAAATAAGTGCAATACCACCATCAGATGTAATTGTCGCGCCAGCCATTCCAGGTGTACCTTGCAACATACTACCAAGCGGTTTAATGACCACTTCTTCTTGGCCAATCAACGCATCAACAACAAAACCAATTTGCATGGTACCAAGCTGGACAATCACAACATGGCCTCGTTCTTTGTCACCATGTTTAAAAGTAGACTTTTTACTGTGCAGCCAATGCTCTAAATAAAAGAGTGGTACGGCTTTATTACGGAAAATAACCGTCAGCTGGCCATCAACAATATTGGTATTTTTTAAATCTAAATTAAAGATTTCATTTACGCTCGATAATGGCAGTGCAAATACTTGATTAGAAACATCAACCATTAATGTCGGCATAATAGCCAAGGTTAATGGCACTTTAATTTCAAGTATTGTGCCCTTACCTTTCATCGAGTCTATATGAACAGTACCATTAAGTTGATTAATGCGGGTTTTAACCACATCCATCCCTACACCACGACCTGAAATATCTGAAATTTCAACCTTGGTTGAAAAACCAGGAGCAAAAATAAGGTTATAAGCTTCGCTATCGGTCATTCTCGAGGCGGCATCTTCATCTAACACACCACGATTTATTGCAATTTGTTTTAACTTCTCAGGATCCATCCCTGCACCATCATCCTCAATTTTTAGTAGGATGTGGTCACCTTCTTGGCTAGCTGATAAGGTAATGGTACCAGCCCGAGGTTTACCATTCGCTTCGCGCGTAATCGGCATTTCGATACCATGATCGACCGAGTTACGAACTAAGTGAACTAAAGGGTCGGCTAACGCTTCTACCAGGTTTTTATCAAGATCTGTGTCTTCACCAATCATGATTAAATCAATTTCTTTATTTAGGGTGCGCGCCATATCTCGAACAACACGAGGGAAGCGTCCAAATACCTTCTTGATTGGTTGCATGCGAGTCTTCATTACCGCGCCTTGTAAATCAGCGGTAACTAAATCAAGATTTGCAAGGGCCTTAGACATTTCCTCGTCTTCACGATTAATTCCTAAACTAACCAATCGATTACGTACCAATACTAACTCACCAACCATATTCATGATTTCATCTAAACGAGCTGTATCTACACGAACCGTTGTTTCGCCTTGTGGAACAGAAGGTGCTTTCGCAGGAGCTTTATCTTTAACCAGTTCTACTTTCGGTGTGACCGCCGGTGGCGTTGCAGCCGCGGGCTTCGCAACAGGTGTCACTACGGATTTCTTAGGTTCTATTTTGGCAGCAGTGACAGGTTCTGATTGCGTTTTAGCAACCGCTGGGGCACCGGCTTTACCATGCAACTCATCTAAAAGGCGTTCAAACTCATCGTCAGTAATTTCATCTGAATCAACTAGAGGTTCAACAACCGGAGTACTTGCTGGCGGCTTAGGTGAAACAAGGGGATCAGACTTTTGTGAAAGTGAACCAGAACCGTGTAACTCATCTAGTAATGCTTCAAATTCGTCATCAGTAATTTCGTCGCTATTACTTGCAGCAGGCTGTAAAGCCGCTTGAGATGATACTGGACTTTTACCAGTACCATGTAAAGCATCAAGTAATGCCTCAAATTCGGACTCATCAATGTCATCAATACTACCAGAACCAGACAATATACCTGATGAAGAGGAGATACCTTCGATGTGTTCTGGTTCGCTTGGCTCAAGATCTTCAACTGTCATTTCTGAAGGTAAAGGGGCGCCTGAACTTAATAATTTGAGTTTAGCGAGCAGTTCAGAATCTGCAGAGTCTTGTTCTTGCCCCTGCTGAGTTTGAGCAAACATAGTATTAATAGCGTCGACCGCTTGCAAAATAATATCCATTAACTCTGCATTTACGCCACGTTTTCCGGTGCGTAATAAGTCGAACGTATTCTCAGCTTCGTGACACACATCAACCATGGGTTTTAGGCTTAAAAAGCCTGCGCCACCCTTAACAGTGTGAAATCCACGGAAAATAGCATTAAGTAAATCACTGTCATCAGGATTATTTTCAAGAGCAACAAGCTGCTCTTGTAGAAGCTCTAAAATCTCGCCAGCTTCAATTAAAAAGTCCTGGAGTATCTCTTCATCAACATCAAAGGACATTAAATTGACTCCTAATTAGAAACCGAGGTTTGATAGCAGATCGTCTACTTCATCCTGACCAGTCACAACATCTTCACGTAATTCAGCATGCATGATGGGACCTTCTGCTTCTATCTTATTATCGTTTATAGCTGGCGATGATTCGGTAACATGATCTCCAAACACAGTTAACATTGAGACCAAATTACTTTCTACTTCACGAACTAAATCTATCACTCTGCGGATCATTTGACCCGTTAAGTCTTGGAAGTCTTGTGCCATTAAAATTTGATTTAATAGCTCACGTAGACGGTTTGAATCATGTTCGCTATGGGACATAAACTGCTGAACATCATGACAAAGTGATTTAAACTCACCTAATTGAATATCACGACTCATTAGCTTATCCCACATAGGCGTCATAGATTGTATATTACTAATGATGGTATCGGCCAAAGGTAGACATTCTTCAACTGCGTCCATGGTTTTATTTGCAGCTTGTTCTGTCATATCGATAACATAATTCAATCTTTCTTTAGCATCCGGTATCTCGGTATTCGCTAATTCAGATAAACGGTTATCTACTTGAAAATCTCTTAATGCACTATGGAGTTGTCGAGTTAACTTACCGACCTCTTCAAAAAGCTCGCGCTGCAATGGTGTTGCAAGCTCCCTGATAACGTCATCTGCTTTATTTTGCTGACCAGAAGAAAGCAACTCAACAAGTTCTTGGGCCTGTTCGAGAGTGATCAACCCCGATATTGATGCCTGCATGACTTATCCTTGCTTATGCGAGTCGTTCAAAGATTTTATCTAACTTTTCTTTTAACGTCGCCGCGGTGAAAGGTTTTACCACGTAACCATTAACACCGGCTTGCGCTGCTGCAATAATCTGTTCACGCTTAGCTTCTGCGGTTACCATCAATACAGGTAAATGCTTTAAAGAATCATCGGCACGAATCGCTCTAAGCAAATCGATACCTTGCATTCCCGGCATGTTCCAGTCTGTTACTACAAAATCAAAATCGCCTTTTTGTAACATAGGTAGGGCTGTTGAGCCATCATCTGCTTCTTGGGTATTATTAAATCCCAAATCTCGCAACAAGTTCTTAATGATACGCCTCATTGTTGAAAAATCGTCAACAATGAGAATCTTCATATTCTTGTCCAAGGTTTCCTCCGGTGAGCTGATACTCATTTGCTCTAGATAAGTTATTATTCTTGTGTCCAATGCTTGAGTTTTGCTTTTAATCTGAGCATTGCCTGACTTAATATCTGGCTTACTCGCGATTCACTAACTTCAAGGATTAAACCAATTTCTTTTAAATTTAATGCTTCGTCATAATATAATGACAACACTAAGGCATCTCTTTCTGGTAATGTTTTAATTGCTGCAACCAGCGCAGATTGGAATTGCACTTCAGCAAGTGAGTCAAAGGTTTTATCTGTCGGTTCG
Organism: Shewanella sp. MEBiC00475; assembly: GCF_005234075.1. Classification (NCBI taxonomy): domain Bacteria; kingdom Pseudomonadati; phylum Pseudomonadota; class Gammaproteobacteria; order Alteromonadales; family Shewanellaceae; genus Shewanella; species Shewanella sp. MEBiC00475. Next base: position 3,681,256 of record NZ_CP039928.1, on the reverse strand, counting down.
TTGTCAGTGACTAACACATCTTGCGAAACGCCAAGATCTTCTATGCCTATGATTTTACCAACAGAAACATCATTTAAGATATGATGGTACTCATCGAGCGACATATCAAGTTTTTCAGCAATTTCAGTGTCATTAGCATCACGTCCAAGCTGTTGCCCTAATTCATCAATTACCTGGGCAACACGACGATTATTTCGATGTACTGAACGTGGGACCCAGTCACCACGGCGAATTTCATCTATCATTGCGCCACGAATTCTGATACCCGCAAAGGTTTCAAATTTAGCGCCTTTACTGTTATCAAAGTTAGATGATGCTTCAAGTAATCCCATCATCCCAGCTTGTAATAAATCATCAAGTTGCACCGATGCTGGTAATCTTGCCAGCATATGATGGGCAATTTTTTTTACCAGCGGTGCATACTGTTCAACAATAGACGTTTTGTTATCGAACTGAGTATACGCAGCGGCTTTATTCACTCGTTGTTCCTTCTTCTTGTATCGGTTTACGTTGTACAAGACGTTCAACAAAGAACTCTAAATGACCACCGGGCTGTTGTGGTACAGGCCAGGTCATAATTTTATTAGCCAATCCTTGGTAAGCAATAGCTGAAGGTGATTTAGGATACGCTTCAACAACTAACTTTTGCTTACGAACAGATTTTCGTAAATTTTCATCAAATGGAACGGTTGCCACTAGTTCTAAAGCGACATCTAAGAATCTATCCGTCACTTTACTTAGTTTAGCAAATAACTCCATACCTTCTCGTAGACTTCGCACCATATTTGCTACAATTTTGAAGTGGAACACACCATGTTCACGGCTTAAAATTTTAATCAATGCATAGGCATCAGTAATTGATGTCGGTTCATCACATACTACGATTAATACATCTTGTGACGCTCGAGAAAAACTCAGCACCATATCTGATATACCAGCCGCAGTATCTACAATTAAAATATCGAACTGAGTACGCATTTCACTAAATGCACGGATTAAACCGGCATGTTGTGCTTGTGTTAACTCAACCATCGCTTGAGAACCTGACGTAGCTGGAACAATACCAATACCTTTAGGTCCACGTACGATGATGTCATCTAATTCGGCATCACCGGACAAAACATGAGATAAATTTTTCTCCGCACGTATCCCAAGCATGACATCGACATTAGCTAAACCTAAATCGGCATCAAGCACTAATACACGTTTGCCCTTTTCAGCTAGCGCTACCGCGGTATTAATTGACACACTGGTTTTACCCACTCCGCCTTTACCACCGGATACGGCAATTACTTTTACTTTATCGTTATTTGGTTGATTCATCATACGTAAACCACTTGCTTGATCCCGAGTCATATTTTCACTCAAATGCATAGGCTGTGTCATTAGACCACACTGGGTCTTGTGACGTCTGTTGTTCTTTTTCGTTTAATGCTGCTAATGCTTGCTTCGCTAATTCTAATGTATCAGCCACTTTCATGTCTTCAGGAACACGTTGACCGTTTGTAACATAACTCAATGGTAACTCATTTTGAATCAATACGCTCAATGCACCTGCAATTGATATCGATTCGTCTAATTTAGTCAGAATAGCACCAGATAATGGAATCCGCTTAAAGTGCTCTACCGCATCTTGTAATACGCGACGTTGACCTGTCGCAGATAATACTAAGTAACTCCGAATAGGGATCCTACTGTTTGCTGTCAAATTATCAAGTTGTTGATACAGACGCATGTCACGTTGTCCCATACCGGCAGTATCAATTAACACTAATTTCCGGTTTCTAAACTGATAAAGAATTTGTTCTAATTCTGATAAATCATTTGCTTGCTTAACTGGACAACCCATAATTTTCCCATAAGTCGCTAATTGGTCATAAGCACCAATTCGATAATGGTCAGTGGTAATTAATGCAACTTGTTCAGGGCCATGATGGGCAGCAAATCTCGCAGCGATTTTAGCTAAAGATGTTGTTTTACCGACACCAGTAGGTCCAACAAATGCCACAACGCCACCACGTTTAACAATGTCATCACCTTGATTATCAAGTAGATTAGCTAAACTTTGTGGTAACGCTCTCACTAAATCTGCTGGAGAGTAATGTTGGCTTAATCCGGCTAGTTTAGCCGCTACTGCAGGGGAAAACTCAGCTGCAATCAATTTACTTTCAAGCATGGCACCAACAGGGTCGGTGCGCTTTTTTTGATCCTTCATTAATGAAGACACTTGATGGGTCAATAAGCTTCGTAATGAAGCCATCTCTTCGCGCAACTCTTCCATATCAGCAGATTGATTTTTATTGGCTTTCTTAGAATGTTCCGCGGTAGTTTGTGGTTGAAAAGTTGCAGCTGATTTAGCTGGCTTAGCACCTTCTAATTGACGAGCCCATTCAGGTAATTCTGGCTCATCTTGGCGCACTGACATCTGCTGAGTCATGCGGTTATGTTGTTTTTCAAGTAATGCTTGCAGTGAATCAGCCGCTGGCGGTGGGCTAACTTTAGATTGAGCTTTCACAGCAGGTTTAGCACCTAGTGATACTCTATCTTCACTCACATCCATAAAACTGCTGGTCGGCGCTTGTGACGCAATAGCGGCTTTAGGTTCGTCATAATCAACCGCCGCGACAATTTCTATCCCACCAGTGACTTTCTTGTTTGACATAATGACAGCGTCAGAACCTAGCGTTTCTTTAACTTGGGCCAATGCTGCGCGCATATCTTTGGCAAAAAATCGTTTAATTTTCACTTATGCACCTCTAAAAACTGACATTATCACTATTGACCTACAGCTGAAACAATTCGTATTTGCTTCTCGTCTGGTATTTCTTGATAAGAAATCACTCGTAAATTTGGAATAGTGTATTTAACAAATCGTGACAGCGTTGACCTAAGCATGCCAGATGTCAATAAAATGGCCGGTTGCCCTACCATTTCTTGCTTCTGAGCAGCATCTAATAACGACTGCTGCATACGCTCTGCAAGGCCCGGTTCAATATTAGGTCCTTCACCGCCGGTAGCCTGCATAGACTTATGCAACATCTGTTCCAACTCTGGCGCCAATGTAATGACAGGGATTTCAAGCTCTGGACCAGAGATTTCTTGTACAATCATACGTTTTAACGCAATACGCACTGCAGCCGTTAGCACTTCAGTATCATTACTCTTAGTGCCATATTCTAGCAATGTCTGCACTATGGTGCGTAAATCGCGTACCGATACGCCTTCATTAAGTAAGTTTTGCATCACTTTAACGACCGAGCCCAGAGGCATAACATCTGGCACAAAACCATCCACTAATTTAGGTGAATTTTTGGCCAACATATCCATTAATTGCTGCACTTCTTCGTAACCTAATAGTTTTGCAGCATTATTACTGAGTACTTGACTAATATGCGTCGCTACCACAGTTGCGGTATCAACTACGGTATAGCCCAATGTTTGCGCGTGTTCACGTTGCTCAGGTGCAATCCATACAGCCTCTAAACCGAAGGCTGGATCATGAGTCTCAATGCCATCAAGCTTACCGTACACTTGGCCAGGATTAATCGCTAATTCACAATCATGCCTAACTTCAGCTTCCCCGACCACGACGCCCATTAACGAAATGCGATAAGCATTAGGTGATAAATCTAGATTGTCACGAATATGTACAGCGGGAACTAAAAAACCTAATTCTTGCGAGAGTTTTTTACGTACGCCTTTGATCCTGCCTAATAGCTCACCACCTTGAGACTTATCAACTAATGGAATTAAGCGATAACCGACTTCAAGTCCAATGGTGTCTACATGACGCACATCATCCCAACTTAAATCTTTAGGTTCTTTATTTTTAGTTTCAACAGGCCCTTTAGTCGCTAGTGTCAATGCGGCTTGTTTTTTATCTACGTTACGCTTGTAAACAAAGTACGCAGCACCTGCGGTAATAAATGCAAATGTTAAAAATGCAACATGGGGCATACCAGGCACGATACCCATAACAAATAATAACCCAGCGGCAATGGCTAATGATTTATGACTGTCAAACATCTGACTAAACATCATTTGGCCCATATCACCAGACTCATTTTGACGAGTCACCAATAAAGCAGCGGCAATAGATAATAATAAACCAGGGATCTGTGCAACCAAACCATCACCGATGGTTAATAACGTATAAATTTCTACAGCACTAGAAAAATCTAGATCATGCTGCACAATACCGATAACAAAGCCACCTAAGATATTGATGACTAAGATCATAATACCAGCAATCGCATCACCTTTTACAAATTTTGAAGCACCGTCCATAGCACCATAAAAGTCAGCCTCTCGGGTAACTTCAGCGCGACGAATACGAGCTTGATCTTGGGTTAACGTCCCCGCATTTAAATCGGCATCAATGGCCATTTGTTTACCAGGCATGGCATCTAAGGTAAAGCGAGCACTCACCTCAGAAATACGTCCAGCACCTTTAGTCACAACGGCAAAGTTAATGATGATCAAAATAAGAAACACCACTAAACCAACGGCATAGTTACCACCGATAACCACCGAACCGAAAGCTTCGATCACTTTACCGGCAGCATCACCACCATTATGACCTTCAAGCAATACAATACGAGTAGAGGCAACGTTAAGGCCAAGCCTTAACAAGGTAGCCACCAGTAATACGGTAGGGAATGCAGCAAAATCGAGGGGTCTATCGGTATAAATAGTAACAAGCAACACCACTAATGCTAACGCGATATTGAATGAGAAAAGGATATCGAGCAAAAAAGCAGGAATGGGTAACACTACCATTGCCAGCGCCGCAAGCACCAATAAAGGTGTACCAATACCTTTAAATGTCGCCAGTCTTATTTGTTTAAATTGCCCGAAAGCTGCTTTTGCATCCATTGAGGTAAACCCTTCGTATAGTCTATTGCGAAATAAAGTACTGATATTTGACGCCAATAAAACTATAAAGCAAAAATTGAGCCACTATTAGTTATTGCACAACATAAGCTAATTGAGTGGTGATTAATGCTTCAAATCATCAGGGATAGGTTGATTAAGTGGGATGGCTTTAGGTCGACGGCCTTTACCTTTCTGGTATTGTCTTAGTTGAAATACATACGCTAATACTTGAGCTACTGCGGTAAATAAACCTTCTGGCACTTGTTGATCAATCTTAGTGGTATGGTAAATAGCGCGAGCAAGTGGTGGTGCAGAAACAATAGCAATATCATGCTCACGAGCAATCTCTCGGATCCTAAAAGCAACGTCATCAACGCCTTTAGCGAGTAAGAATGGAGCTGACGAACGTTTTACGTCATATTTAACTGCCACCGCATAATGTTCAGGGTTAACCACAATAACATCTGCATTAGGCACCTCAGTCATCATACGTCGCTGTGCCAACTCTTGCTGCATCTGTCTTATACGGCCCTTAACTTCAGGCTTACCTTCTGAATCTTTATATTCATCTTTGATTTCCTGCTTAGTCATTTTCAGTTGTTTATTGTGATTCCAAATTTGAAAGGGTACATCAATAATCACAATAAATAGCATTGAACAGCATAGCAGGATAAACATCCAAATAAGTAAATCTAAAGCATGGTAAACATTACCAGGAAGGTGATCACCAGACAGAGTTAAAATATCATAAAAATAAAAACTTAGGAGAAAATAAGCGGATAATGCAACCACTAAAAATTTAGCTATCCCCTTAGTAAGCTCAACTAAGGCTTGAGTGCCAAACATGCGTTTAAAGCCGTTCATTGGGTTTAATTTACTGCCTTTAGGCATAAACGCTTTTACTGAAAAAGACATACCGCCTAAAACGATATTACCCAAAAAAGACACAAATGCCAGTAAAGCAATAAAACTCATTAACGGCCAGGCTAGCTCGTTTCCAACAATGCCCCATACCCGAAACATGGAGTTAGTATCAAAAATTTGATCACGTTCCATGGAAAATATTTGCTTCATAATGGTATAGAGGCTTTTGGCAATTGCCGGTCCTGTCATCGAAAAACCAACCGATGCAGCAATCAGTACAGCTGCGGTACCGAGCTCTTTAGAACGAGCGACCTGACCTTTTTCACGAGCTTGTTCAAGTCGTTTCCCTGTGGGCTCCTCGGTGCGTTCTTGACCACTATCACTTTCTGCCATCAGTGTCCCTAGAAAACGACTGAACTATCAATTGGACATTGAAGCAGCAAAATATCACACAAAAGTAACTGTGCAGCTGACCAGACTTCATCAAAATGCTCCATGATGGGTCCCAATGTTAACCATAGAATAAATAAACCACTGACCATGGTGACTGGAAAACCAATCGAAAAAATATTCAATTGGGGTGACGCACGCGTCATCACACCAAATGATAAATTAATTAATAACAAGGCAATAATAGCCGAAATAGACATAGTTAATGCGGCACCAAACATAAAACCGCCCCATTCAGCAAGAGCGCGATAATTAGCGATTGAGATACCTTGATTTGAAATTGGAATCGATTCAAAACTCGCCACCAGCATTTTAAACATCAATAAATGACCATCTACAGCCAAAAAAATCAATGTTGCCAGTAATAGAAAAAAGTTACTTACTACAGGTGTTTGTGCACCAGAACCAGGATCAACCATTGAGGCAAAACCTAAGCTGGTTTGCATACCAATAATCTGTCCCGTTAACACAAAAGTTTGCATTACCATTAAGGTGACAAACCCCATGGTCACCCCAATTAGTATTTGTTGCAAAATGACAAAGACAGAACTTAATGCCATTAACTCGACATTTTCAATCGGGGGTAAAATAGGCGCAACGGCCATTGTTATCGCAACGGATAACATCAGCCTAACTCGAGTTGGAGTGGTATTGGCGCCAAAGACGATCATGACCATCAACATGGATGAAATACGAAAAAAAGGCAATAAATAGGCAGCTATTGTTTGACTAATTTCACCAAACAAAATGTCCATGACTTAACCTATCACTTGTGGAATGAGATTCACCATCTCGATAAAAAATTCCATCATGGTTTGCACTAGCCAATGGCCTAAAAACATCAACGCAAATAACGTTACCAGTAAACGGGGTAAAAAACTTAAGGTTTGCTCGTTAATAGATGTCGCGGCTTGAAAGACCGCCACAACTAAACCGATGCATAAGCCGGGTAAAATAATCGCTGACACCATCAATACAATAACGGATAGTGCTTCTCGGAAAATATCAATTAGCGATTCTGGAGACATAATTTAAGCGCCTTATATTCCGAAGCTGTTCGCTAAAGTCCCCATAACAAGACCCCAACCATCAACAAGAACGAACAACATAATTTTAAACGGCAGTGATACAATCATCGGCGACAACATCATCATACCCATAGCCATTAAAATACTGGCCACAACCAAATCCAATACCAAAAATGGCACAAACAACATAAACCCAATTTGGAATGCCGTTTTAAGCTCACTAGTAATAAATGCTGGAATAACAACACTCATTGGCGTTTGTTCAGGTGATTGAATATCTTTATAACCAGATATTTCAATGAACGTTTGTAAATCGGTGGTTCTCACTTGCGACAACATAAACTTTTTAATCGGTTCTTTGCCGACATCATAAGCCTGAGTCAAGGTTAATGTTTCATTGATATAAGGTTCAACAGCTTCGGCATAAATTTTATCAAATACCGGCGCCATAATAAAAAATGTCATAAATAAGCTAATGCCAATCAACACTTGATTTGACGGCGTTTGCTGTAAACCTAGGGCTTGTCTCAATATCGATAACACCACAATAATACGGGTAAACGATGTCAACATGATAACCATTGCGGGGATGAAACTCATTGCTGTCATTAGCAATAAAATCTGCATCGTTACCGAATATTCAGTTGTACCATCAGCTCCTGTGGTCACCGTTAACGCGGGTAATACACCATCCTGAGCAAATGCAGTAGGAGATAATCCCATTACCATTAGTGCAACAAGCAAGATTAACACTGTAGTGCACTTATTCATTATTGCTGTTCCTTAGCTTGTTTTAGACGATTGGCAAACGAGGATATGGGAATGTCGACAGGGTTAGCGAGCTTATCAATGAGGTTAATCTGTTGTGAGGTCACACCAAGTAGGTATTGTTGGCCGTTAACCTCAACTAATACCACTTTCTCACGTTGTCCTATCGACGTAACAGCAACGGTTTTAATGACACCACCACTTGATGGCACTAATTTAAGACGTTTTACAATATAAGCTAACAAAAATATTAGCGCTAATACCACAATCAAGCCACCAACCATATTGGCTAATGTGGCAACATTTGACACTTCATTAGTCTGCGCTGCGGTATTATTGGCAAGCGTACTTGACACTTCAGGTGCGCTCAATGCCTCACTCATAATGCCAAGCATTAGTATCATATTCGCCACTTTAATTCCTTGAGATGTGGAATCAACTCAGCAAATCGAATATAACAATATATAATTTGCTGCGTTAATGAATGTGGTTATTTAAGCTTTTTAATCCGCTCAGTCTGACTAATCACATCAGTTAAACGAATACCAAACTTATCGTTCACCACCACGACTTCACCATGGGCAATCAATGTACCGTTAACCATTACGTCTAAAGGCTCGCCCGCTACACGGTCAAGTTCAACTACCGACCCCTGGTTTAACTGAAGTAGATTACGGATACTAATAAAACTGCGCCCTACTTCCATAGAAATAGTCACTGGAATATCTAAAATACCATCGAGCTTTGCAGCTTCTTCTTTAGTAATGGGTTTAGAGTCATCAACTAACTCATCAAGCTCAACCTGTGCAGCTTCTTCAATCGCCTGCTCAGCCATTGCTGCAGCCCAGTCATCACCTGTATCTTCTGTGCTCATTTACTTCACCTTATAAATCTGAAATATCACGCGACTTGCCTTTGCGAGTCACTAACTGCAGTTCTGACTTAACCGTCTCTGGCCGCGGTATTTTTTCTTTAATTTTTAATGCTAAATTATCGCGTGATTTACCCAACTTACAACGATAAGTAGGTAAGTCCTCGATTCGCATCATAATATGCTCGGGTAACTCAATTGGGATAATATCACCCGCTTTAAATCCCATCACATCACGCAGTGTCACTTCATGTTCTATAATGTTGGCATCAAAGCCCACTTGCACATCCATGATTTCATCACGTAATGCTTGCGACCAGCGCATGTCAGTATCTTGCTTATCACTTTGGACACCTGCATCCAATAACTCTCGAATGGGTTCAATCATTGAATACGGCATAGTGATATGAAAATCACCACCGCCACCATCAACTTCAATATGAAACGAATTAATAACCACCACTTCTGTTGGGCTAACAATATTCGCCATCGCAGGGTTCACTTCAGAGTCCAGATATTCAAACTCAACATCCATTACTGGCGCCCAAGCATCTTTATAATCTTCAAAAATAATTTTGAGCAACAACTGTACAATTCGACGTTCTGTTGGCGTAAATTCACGGCCTTCAATTTTGGCGTGAAAACGGCCATCACCACCAAAAAAGTTATCAACAAGAATAAACACTAACCGTGCTTCCATGGTAATTAAGGCCGTGCCTTTGAGCGGGCTAAATCGCACCATATTTAAGCTGGTTGGAACAAATAAAGTATGAACATACTCGCCGAACTTTAGCATCTGAACGCCATTAATAGACACTTCAGCAGCACGACGCATCATGTTAAACATACTGATCCGCAAATGACGTGCAAATCGTTCATTAACAATTTCAAGCGTGGGCATACGGCCACGTACAATTCGGTCTTGAGATGAGAAATCATAAGAACGCGCATCAGCACGATCCTCTTCTATTTCATCATCATCAACATCATCGACACCATGTAATAGCGCATCAATCTCATCTTGACTTAATAAATCACTCACATAATCGCCTTAGCAGTTAATGCTTTTGGTTATTGCATTACAAAGCCAGTAAACAGGACTTTTTCAACGATTTTATTTCCTGTTATTGGTTGCAGCGTATTTTGAACATTAAGTAACGCTAACTGACGTAATTCATCTTTACCAGCTTGGGTACTCAGTTTTTGTACATCAGCACCACTAAAAGTGGTTAATAATGCAGCTTCAATTAATGGGATATGTTTTTGGACAAGTACACTGTCATTTTCACCACGCACCATTAGTTGAACTTTTATTTCGACAAGCCTAGCTCTGTCAAGACCAGGTAAATTAAATAAAAATGGCCTCGGCATACCTACATAATCAGCTTCTACATTGTTTTTTGGATCCGATTGAGATGCGACAGAAACATCCTCTCCATCAACTGGAGCTGTGTCATCCGACCCCATGAAAAACCAAATAGCACCACCAATTAATAATGCAACCACTAAACCAATACCGCCAAAGATAAGCAGTTTACTTTTCTTCTTACCGCCTTCAGCGGTTTCGTTTAATTCTAATTCTTCTTCAGCCATCTTAGTGGTTCCTAATCAACATAGTGATTAACATTAAAACTGGCTTAAAAAGTCAGTATTTGATTGAGCCGTCATATTATTGCTATAGGTTACCTACTTAAGCATAATAATCTATAGCTGAATGTAAACTCCTTGACGGATTTGTCATCAAGCTAACCTCTTGTGTTGAAATTTCATCCAATTGGCTATCACTATCACTCTGACCACTTGATTGACCTTGTTGTTCACTTCCCTCATCGCCCTGAGAAACATGACTATCTGTCAATTGTAATCCTTCTTGAGAGAGCATATCTCGTAGTCGAGGCATAGCCTGTTCAACAATATCACGGGTTTGCGACTGGGCAACATGGAACTGAACTTGTGTTTGATCGCCCTGGATTTGAATTTTAACGGTTAAATGCCCAAGCTCTGGTGGATCAAGACGAATTTCAGCTTGTTGGATGCCATTACTTACCATGGTGATCAACTGTTGTTTCATCACAGGAGAAAACCGCTGGATCATCTCTTGCATTTGACCACCCGCCTCGCCTTGCGTTCTTAACGATAACTGAAATTGTGGTACATCACTTTTGTGTGTGGGGGTCAAACTACTGAGATTTTGTAGCGCTTTATTGTCAGTATCACTCGCGCTGGCCAAAGCGTCCATTCCCAAGTTAACTTGATTGGCGTTAACAGATGCATCAGCTGAAGTGCGTTTTGCCGCTAAAGAGTCCAGTACCACGGCAAAATCCGCTTTTGCCAATACTTTGGCACTATCTGTATCTAATTGAATATTGCCATCAGTGAGAGTTTTATCACCTAAAATAGTCTTAGGATCAACACCCGTCATTGTTGATGCGGATTCAAGTGAGGTTGCCGAACCGCTAACCCCAGAGCTCAAGGGACGAGTCATATCTGATTTAACTTGCGCAGCATTCACACCGCTAGCACTGGCCTGTCCAGGTATCGCCACGCTTGCGGCCACCGACTTATCAATCTCGCTTGGTTTATTTCCCATCACTATATCGTCTGATACTTCATCACTATTATCAACAGTGTTGTCCATCATGGCTAAACTAGAAGGTTCTGTAGCCAGTGATTGTAAATTAAATTCACCAATTAATTTATTTAACGCCTGGTTGTCTAGCGCTTGTAAATCTTCTAAAGATAAATTAGCAAATGCCATAATCTTATCTAGGTCTTCACTACTGAGCTGAGAAAGAGCATCTGTGGCAGTTGCAAAATCAACGGGTAAATCGATCGTATCAGTAGAATTATTGCCAACAAGGTCATTTCCAGAGACTAATAAAACTGTCGCGTCAAAATCTCCTTCGGTCATCTCGCCGAGCGGCAAGTCTTTTCCGTCGATGGCATTACGGTTATTCAATGAGTCAGCCATATTAAGCTGCGCAAAAATCATTTCCGCATCGGCATTTTCTTCTGAAGAAGACTCAGTGCCAATATCGACATTCGCTTTTGCAACTTCGGTATTAAACGAATTCTTGGTCGTATTAACGTTACGTTGTGAAGCAAGATTGGATTCGTTTGCTTGATCTAAAGCAGATAAGAACGATTTATTATCAACATCTTGCATGTTTGCTTTCGAACTCACATCAGCAGATTTACTGCTACTGCCGAGTAAGATATTGTTGACCTGCTGCATAATCTGCCCCACTCAATTAAACAAAATTAGGTAATCTATCGTCGAATAAACACAAGTCAATGAAACACTATTTGCGCATATTAGTCTTCTTGGCGATACAAAATGCTCATTGCAAAATCTGCTCGTGAATTATTCACTGTCGCTTCGCTGACGATTTTTACTTATATTTGTAATGTTAAGCAATTTAAATGCCAACACTAATGACTTAACGATCTTTACATGAAAAGCGATGTACCAGAAGATTAGCGGAAAATAGGGGGGTAAGTGATATTTAGATTAGGTTAACAAAGACTATTTCTTTTTTTGACGGAAATATTGCTGCATAGCAAATTCATCTGACATTTTTTGCTCGCGTTTAGCTTCTATTACCCTCGCTTTATTGGCTTTTTGGGCCAATAACATCTCAACGGCTTTGCGCTTTTGTTGTTTTTCTTGCCAATGGATTTGACGATAACCGACTTGCTTTTCGGCATCCTGAACCGCGGCAACTTGCTGTGTTATCGCACTATCCACTTGACGAATAAACTGATGGAATTGATGATATTGATTTGCCCGTAACGTAGTACCAGCATGCCCTTCCATCTGTTTCATATAATCTAAACGATAATTGTTTAATGCATCCAGCTGACCTTGACGTTTTTGTTTTTCAAATTGGGCGGATTTGAGCTGTAATGCCGCTTGTTCTTCTGCGGAAGTGGCTAACTTCAATACGGTTAAAAGGGGATCAGTTCGAGTCATTTACCTTATCCCTGACACTGTGCAGCTATTTGAGTCAACATTACTCGGCTTTCTTCAAATGTCACAGGATCTTTAAATCCCTGACGTAAAAAAGCGTTCATTGCGGGTTGTAAGCGTATTGCGTTATCAATGCGAGGATCGCTGCCCTGAGAATAGGCCCCAATTGAAATAAGGTCGCGATTCTGCTGATATAAAGAATACATCTGTTTAACTTTACGCATCGCTTCTAGATGTTCCACACTAATGACCATAGGCGCGACACGACTAATTGATGCTTCTACATCAATAGCAGGATAATGACCCGAATCGGCAAGCTGACGAGACAACACTATGTGACCATCTAAAATAGCCCTTGAAGCATCAGCAATAGGATCTTGTTGATCATCACCTTCGGTCAATACAGTATAAAATGCTGTAATAGAACCTTGTCCTGCGCCACCATTACCCGCTCGTTCAACCAAACGTGGAAGTTTAGCAAATACTGAAGGTGGATATCCTTTAGTTGCAGGCGGCTCGCCTACCGCAAGAGCGACTTCACGTTGTGCTTGTGCGTAACGTGTTAAGCTGTCCATCAGCAATAGCACATCGTAACCTAAATCTCTAAAATACTCAGCGATACGAGTGGACGTTTCACAAGCCCGTAAACGCATTAATGGCGACGTATCAGCAGGCGCAGCCACCACAACGGATCGCGCACGACCTTCATCACCCAAAATTTCTTCAATAAATTCTTTAACTTCTCGACCACGCTCGCCCACCAAACCCACCACAATAATGTCGGCTTTCGATCCTCGCGTCATCATGCCAAGCAGCACACTTTTACCTACACCAGAACCAGCAAACAAACCCATACGCTGACCTTTACCCACAGTCAACATTGAATTAATCGCGCGAACACCAACATCTAACGGTTCAGTAATCGCGCGTCGAGATAATGGATTAATATAAGGACCATGACGTGCAGCATGTTGATCTGTATTAAGCGGACCTAGACCATCTAATGGCACGCCGCTACCGTCTAAAACCCTACCCAGTAATGATAAACCAACATTTAATCCCGATTGCTCACCAAGTGGTTGAACTCGAGCTCCGGGCAACACACCTCTTAGCTCTTCAATAGGCATTAAATACAGTAACTTGTCATCAAATCCTATGACTTCAGCTACCAATTCACCCACCATAGTCTCAATAGAACATAAACTCCCCACCGGCGCACGACACCCAGTGGCTTCGAGTGTTAAACCAACCACCCTAACTAACTGACCACTTGCAACAGGTCGCAACGGCAATACATGCTTATGATGCACCGCAAATTTATTCAATAGTTTATGTTGACGAGTACTCATCGGTGTTTCCTTAAGATAAGTCATTCTGTGGAGGCTGAATGTCATCCGCTTTATCAGCTCGCACGGGATCGTCACTTACATCAGGACTTGTATTAGGAGCAACAACTTGGTCAACATCGATTGATGCAGAAGGTGGATCCATTTTTTCATCCACCACAGACTCAGTTGATTCGGTGACATCGTCTTGGAGAGCTTGATGTTGAACTGAACTGCCAGTATCAGACATACCAATGCCGCCATCATCCATTTCTTTACCAATAGCCCTGTCGGAAAGCTCAGCCGCTTGTTGATATTCACTTAAATTGTCGACTGATGTGGTTTGGTATTGGGGATGAGTGGTCTTTTGTTGTTTTACATTTTTGGCTAACTGATTTGACTGAGCATCTAACTCGCTAAATACTTGATTGATACGTTGTTCAACACGTAAATCGACAGATGAACGAACACTGTCGAGCATACAATCACCATTTGATAATGTCGGATCGATATCAATCTGCCACTGATTTTTTTGCAGCTGCTCAACACTAAAACATTGATTCACGATTTCCGAATCTGTTTGATTCAGGCGTATTTTAACAAGTTGTTCTTTTAGTGGAAGTGCATCAACACCTTGACGTAGCGCCGATAAAACATGCTCTGGATGTGTTTTAAGCTCATGGCCAATCACCGCTTTTGCTAAGCTTAACGTCATGGCAAGCAGCTCAGCTTCTATTTCGTCATCGAGTATTGATAATGGGTGCTCAAATTGACTAATAATATGATTAAGTTGCTCACCAAGTTGATTTGCATTTGCTTGGCCAGCCTCTAATCCTTGCTGCTCGCCCTGAGTAAAACCTTCAAGATGCCCTTGCTCTAGCCCTTCTAAACGCCCTTGTTCTAATCCTTGTTGATAACCGTCTTGCTTACCTTGCTCAAAACCTTCTAGCTCTGCCGCAGCACGGATCTCTTCAATTTGCGCCATGGTAGGTGGAGCCATAGGTCGGCTCGACTTAACAACAGGATCTTGTTTATGCTCGCCAGAAAACTTACCAAATAAATTTGAAGGACTTTGACTGCGATCTTGAGTAATATCAGGTAATTGCCAATGACTAAATTCATGCTCATCATCCGCATTAAGTACCTTTTTAGGTGATTTTGATTCTGGCATAATGGATCACTTATATTGTTGAAGTCATGGTTTCAAAGCAAACAACAGGGCATCACATTATAATGTGGCACTCATGATAATGTGCACTCATGGTAAACATACAAACATAACCGAGAACAATCCAATGGAGATACCACCCATATACAGATAATTGTTATTGGTTACAAGAATTCGTCACCACCACCGCCAGCTAACATAATTTCACCACTGTCACTGAGACGACGAGCAATCGATAAAATCTCTTTTTGTGCGACTTCAACTTCACTAATACGAATCGGTCCCATAGCTTCTAAGTCATCACGCAACAGTTCAGCGGCACGTTTAGACATATTACCCAAAATTTTCTCTTTCAGTGCATCATCAGCACCCTTAAGTGCTTTCATCAGAATATCTTGCTGTACTTCACGTAACAAGGCCTGAATACCACGATCATCCACATCGATAAGGTTTTCAAATACAAACATCATGTCCTGGATTTGTTGCGCCATTTCTTCGTCAGTGTCGCGCATCGTTTCCATGATCTGGCTTTCAACCCCAGTATCAAGATAATTCATAATATTGGCAGCCGCTTTCAAGCCACCCATCTTCGCGGCTTGAGCACCACCTTGACCAGCAAATTGTTTCTCCATAATGTCATTCAACTCTTGCAATGCTGCAGGTTGAACTTCCTCAAGATTAGCAATACGCATCATTAAATCTAAGCGGGTATTCTCTGGAAACTGGCTAAAAATCTCAGCGGCTTGATCGGGTTCTAAATACGACAACACAATCGTTTGAATTTGCGGATGTTCATTTTGAATGATCGTTGCTACTTGACGCGCATCCATCCATTTTAACGAATCAAGCCCTTTAGCGCCGCTACCCATGATAATTTGTTCAATCAAATTACCGGCTTTATCTTCACCCAATGCAGCGGTCAACGCCTTACGGACGAATTCTTCACTGTTAAAACCAATAGACGAATATTTTTGAATATCATCTAAAAATAATTTATGAACGCCGATGACTTTTTCTTGACCAAACTCTTCCATAGCCGCCATCGCCATACCCACTTTTTGCACCTGTTTAGGTTCTAAGTGTTTTAAAATTGACGCAGCATCAGCTTCACTCAAACTCAGCAGTAAAATAGCTGTTTTTTCGACGCCAGTGACAGAATCAGGATCAAAACCTGCTACTGCCGCTTTTTCGGTTTTTTCTTTTTTATCATTAGCCATTGTCTTGTAACCAATTTTTAATTACTTGAGTGGAAAGTTCAGGCTCATTGGCCACGAGAGCTCTAATTGCTTTAATCATATCATCATCTTTATGCAAATTAGGTATGTGAATTGATCCGTCATCGGCATAGCTGTATTCCGCCTCTTTGGTATTAAGCATACCTAAGGTATCTGCGGCATATTGATCTTCAATTTCGGCTAATTCATGCCCAGGGCGAACATCGTCAGGCATGTTGACCCCACTAGGATTCGTTAGCTTCTTAAGCATAGGTCGAACCACAGCTAAAATGAGCACTAAAATAACAATTGCACCTAAAGCCAATTTTATCGCTCGCCAAAACCAAGGCTGCTCCCACATATCCGGTTCTGGTAATTCTTCAATTAACTGATCCATAAAGGGAACGGTAACTACTTCGAGTGCATCACCACGTTGAGAGCTAAACCCTACAGCACCTTCTAATAAACGGCGAATATTGGTTAACTCTTGTTCTGTTCTTGGCACCCGTGATACTTGACCATTCTCATCAACCTGACCAGGTTTAAAATTAATTGCAACAGATGCACTCACCCGACGTACAACACCAATTTGCTGACGAGTATGACTTATCGTTGTGTCTAATTCATAATTTCGCGTAGCTTCTTTTGAAGAGTCACCTGAAGTAGTAGAACTAGCACTAGAAGCCTCACCTGCCACTTCTGGAATAGTAGATTCCATTGGCGGTTGATTACTTAACGCCCCAGGAATGCCACCAGAACTTTGACCAGATGAGTTACGCTCAATCGTCATTTCACTGCGAATAGCAGGTAAATCAGGCGAGAAACGTTTAGCCGTTTGTTCTACAGCGGTAAAGTTCATATTCACATCGACTTGAGTGGTAAAATTCTCAGGCCCTAAAATTGGCATCAATATTGATTCAATTTTATTACGGTATTCGGCTTCTTTTTGTTGTACCAACTCAGACTCACGACGTGCTCTTGCAGAGGTACCATCTTGGCTACCAGAATTAAGTAAGCGGCCATTTGAATCGGTTACCGTTACGCGTGATGGAACCAACCCTTGTACCGCAGAGCCAACAATATCAACAATCGCATCAATCTCTTCCTGGCCTAAACCGCCACGACGAACACTCACCACCACAGTCGCACTTGGTTTAGACGCATTACGAGCAAAAACGTTTTCCTTCGGTAATGCTAAAATCACCTTGGCGCGACTAATACTTTTTAACTCTTCTATCGCTCGGGCTAAATTAGATTCCTGGCTTTGCTTTAAGCGAGCTTGCTCCATGCGCTGGCTTACCCCAAAACCACTGTCTTGACTTAAATAGTCATTGGCTTGAGTGCTACTTTGAATCCCAGCACGGCTAAGCAGTAATTTTACATCTTGATATTTATCTTCAGGCACTTTCACCACATCGACATTAATTTGATAATCGATTTGGTTTTTATCGAGAACATCTAAGACCTGGATCATCTCAGCAGTTTCCATTTTACCCAATGGGCGATAATCAGGCTCCTGCGCCCACATCATCACAAAAACCGCCAACGCAAGACAGATTGCCAATGCCAGAATCATGATCACCTGACGCATCATGTCGGCACCACCAGCACCGCCAAGCAATCCAGATTTATTCTCTTGCTGGACTCCGTCATCAACTGTTGAATCTGAACCTACCATTATGTCTGTGCTCACAATACGTACCTGCTATATCTGATGGTGTTATGTAATTTAGTGCTTAAAAACGTCTGCACTAAACAGGCATATTCATAATTTCTTTATAAGCATCAACCAGCTTATTACGTACCTGCACCGTTGCCTCAAACGCAACGCCAGCTTTTTCACGCGCAATAACGGTATCAGACAAAGAAACAGTGGTGTCGCCCATGTCTAAACGAGTCGCTAAACTTGCCGATGTTTGCTGCAATTCATTAACACTACCCACGGCTTGAGACAGTAACTGACTAAAATCAGCTCCCGTCGTGTTATTCACTTGTTGGGTAAGGTTGGGACGAATAGATGAACCAATAGAAGGAGATATTTCGCCACGAAGTGACTGCATTTCTTGCATTAATGGATTTGCGCTAATCTGCATGGTGTAACTCCCTTTCGTCGATTTTTTGACGACAATAATAACTAATACAGAGTTAAAGCAATTTAGATGCCAAGATGTTAAATAACAGGAGAAAGATAGAAACCAGGAAGGCAAAAATAACCTATTCACATAATGGAATAGGTTATTTGTTGGTATATAAAGCGGTATCAATCTAATTTAATGAACAGAAATAAAATTATTAGAGTGCTAAATCATAGACTTAACAAAAAACTGATAACTGCACTTTTTGCTATGTCGGTTGCTATGCAGGTAATTGGATCCCCATATCACGCATTTTAGCCATTTTATAACGTAACGTGCGGGCACTGATCCCCAGTTTTTCTGCGACCATTTTCCGACTGCCCTGACATTGATTAAGGGTTTCTAAAATAATCACATGCTCTTGAGCTTTTAATTCATCGCCTAAACCGTCTACGTCAACAGACTTATCATTTTCAATACTCTCTGTAGAAACCAACTTCACATCGGCAGAGTCAATAATAATATCATTGACACCTATATAATCATTAGCCCGTAATATCAGTGCACGTTGAATAACATTATCTAACTCACGTACATTACCTGGCCAACGATGGGTTAATAAACGTCTAGTGGCAGCATCATCAAGCTTAGGTACTGTAGTCATATTAAATGCTTTAGCATGCTTAATCAGCAAATGTCGCGCCAGCGGTAAAATATCTGCAGGGCGTTGATGCAGCGCAGGCCAAGTTAACGGAAACACATTAATTCGGTAGTATAAATCTTCTCTAAACTCACCAGATGTCGCCATGGCTTTTAAATCTCGGTTTGAGGTAGCCAGTACTCGCACATCAAGTTTAATGGTTTTACGGCCACCTAAACGCTCTACTTCGCGTTCTTGCAATACCCGCAATAATTTAGCTTGTAAGCCAAGTTCCATCTCGGATATTTCATCAAGCAATATGGTGCCACCTTGGGCTTGTTCAAACTTACCTGGGCAAGCTTGATAAGCGCCCGTAAATGCGCCTTTCTCGTAACCAAACAAGGTGGCTTCTAACATGTTTTCGGGTATTGCTGCGCAGTTAATCGCAATAAACGGTTGGTCATGGCGTTGACTATGTTGGTGAATAAACCGTGCCAACACTTCTTTACCCGAACCACTCGGCCCCATAATCATGACCGATGCATCTGACACGGCTACCCGCTGAGCCAGCGACAACAAGGCTAAACTTTTGTCATCGGCAACCACAGGTTTATCGTGATTTTGCGTTAACGGTAAATAACGTGACACCTGATTCAACAACACTTCAGGCGCAAACGGTTTAGCAAGATAATCTACAGCACCTAATTTCATCGCACTAACCGCACTGTCAATCGTGGCATAAGCGGTCATTAACAATACCGGCAGTTTAGGTTGATGTTGCTGTAAATAGGCCAACAAACCCAGTCCACCAATGCCTTCCATCTGCACATCGCTAATCACCATATCAAAATGGTTGGCTTTTAAGGCCAAAATAGCCTCTTCGGCACTACCGACATCAACACAGTCGTAATGGGCAAGCATTAAGGTATCAAGCAATGCTTCACGTAAATCAGCGTCATCCTCAACTAATAGAATATTGGCTTCAGTCATGCATCACCTCCTGATCTGCTGTTTTTTTAATGTGCGGGAAGCGCAAACGAATATGGCAACCCATACCAGGCTTACATGACAACTGAATGTGCCCGCCATGGTTACGTACTACCGACTGAACAACGGCTAAGCCTAAACCGGTACCTTGGCTCTTAGTGGTAAAAAAGGGTTCTAATATTTGCTGTTGCATTGACGGTTCAAGCCCTTTGCCATTATCAATGACATCTAACAACAGCCCCTCTGGGGTTTCACTGGCACTGACTTTAATTTTTGTGGCACCCGCTTCAATACTGTTCATCACTAAATTATTCACCGCAGAGCTCAATGCATTAGCATTGGCAAGCATCAATGAATTGGATGTATCTTCAACAACAAGCTGGCAGTGTTTTTTATCTGCAATAGGCTCGCAGCTTGCCATCACTTGAGTAATAATCTCGTCCATTGAAACGGATTCTGCCATTCCCTCTTGACGCCCTTTGGCCATCAATAACATGTCATTAACTTGACGCTCTAATTCATTCAGTCGATCAACTAACTTAGATTGAAACTTAGTTCGAGCTGAATCTGATAATTTAGGACTGGCGAGATTAGAAGCATAGAGCAAGGCGGCAGATAATGGGGTACGCACCTGGTGGGCTAATGTCGCCACCATTTTTCCTAATGCGGATAAACGTTGTAAATGAGACAGGTTTTTCTGTAACAAACGGGTTTCAGTAAGGTCGGTTATCACTATCAACTGTCCAGATTCTGGTGCCAATGGCGTTATGGCCAATTTTACTCGGCGACCATTTTTTAATGACACTTCATGGCCATCATCATCTTGTGGAGCAAAAGCACGTTGAATAATGTCAAACCAGCGGGCACCTTGTAATGGACGCCCCAAAAGCTCGGTAGCAACGGGGTTAGCAAGCGTCACCACGCCATCGCCATCAATAATCACTACCCCAGATGGCATGGCTTGGAGAATATGCGCCATTTGATTCGACATATTGGCAGCCTTACTTGAATAAGCACTCACAGCCGGCGTAAACACCGGTGTTTTAGCGTGAGCAATACTTTGACGAATGGCACTTTCATTCGGCCGGGAAACAGGCTTAGTCGATGCATAAGGTGTGGTGGTAAACGATGCTGTAATAGGCAACTCAACCTCCGCATTACGCGGATTTGATAACACTCGAGCTGAATACATGGCCACTCCGTCAAAAGAATTACATTTGACTAACCTAATGCATTTAGTGTGCCAATGAAAACATTTTTTATTGGTGCATCAACAGCCATAAAAACAAAAACACACCCGAAGATGTGTTTTTGTTTTTATGCGATACTTCATTCATTAACAATGTAATGTCATTTAACGCTATTCTTTACTCAGTCCATATTTACGCATTTTTTCGACCAATGTTGTACGGCGAATACCCAGCATTTCAGCGGCTCTTGCAACAACATTGTCTTGCAGCTCAAGAGCTTGACGGATCATGTCAATTTCCAGCTCCGCCAATAAATCTTTTAAATTAACCCCTTCGGCCGGCAGTTCACTGGGAAAGCGGGTTTCCGGAATATTAACGGGTTCTTCATCACTAAATATCGACGCTAACGCATCTCGCTCTAATTGTTCTTCATTCACTTCGACACAATATTCAGGCACGTCAATATAGCGATACTTTTGGGGTAAATCATTTACGTCAACCAGCCCACCAGGAAACAAAATGGTTAAACGTTCAACTAAGTTAGACAATTCACGGACATTACCAGACCAGGAATGTTCTTTTAACGATTCAATAGCCCGTTGGGTAAAACGAACCTTGCCACGGCCTTCATTAAATACTCGATTCACTAATTCATGGAGTAATAACGGCACATCTTCACTGCGCTCACTTAACCCTGGCATTTCAATTGGGAATACATTAAGTCGATAATATAAATCTTCGCGAAACAAGTTATCAATAATCATGGTTTCAAGATCGCGATGCGTCGCCGCAACAATACGAACATCTGTCGCGATAGTTTTACTGCCACCAACACGCTCAAATACCTTTTCTTGCAATACACGCAGCAACTTAACTTGCATTTGCAGCGGCATATCACCAATTTCATCTAAAAATAATGTGCCGCCTTCAGCTAATTCAAAACGACCTTTACGTGAAGATATCGCACCAGTGAAAGAGCCCTTTTCATGACCAAACAATTCACTTTCTAGCAACTCCGCAGGAATAGCACCACAATTGACCGGAATAAACGGCCCATCGCGACGTTCAGATAAATAATGAATATTGCGCGCGACAACTTCTTTACCCGTACCCGATTGCCCCAGTATTAATACGGTGGCATCAGAACTTGATACTTGATTAATCAAATGACGAACTTTAGCAATACCTTCACTGCGGCCCACTAAACTACGGAACAACTTGGTTTGATTACCGCTGGTGAGTGTGTAGTCTCGTTTGGCTTGGCCAAACACCTGACAAAAATGAAGTAGTTCAGTTAATTGCGGATAATTTATCGGTTCTTCTATGGTGCCAAGAACGCTAGATAAACTGATATCGGTATCACCCAGTAACAACATGGGTTGCCAAGGCGCTATCACAGCTATATTTTTAATGCTGTCGGCATCAACGTGATCTGTCGCCATGATGAGGGCGCGGAAACGAGATTGCTCGAGTAAGGTGAATAAGCTCTCGGTTGAAACAATTTCACATTCTTCGCCTAAAAATTCGAAAATGCAGCACAAACGAGTCACACGCTCTGATGGGGTACCGACAATTAAAATTCTTTGTTCTATTTGCATCATTCAGAAGGCCAAAGCTCTTGTTATAGGTATTTACTCGGGAAGGTTATAGCCAATAAGCTACAACACCAAAATACAGTGTAGCCAAAAAATTGACTACTGTGACAATATACTATCATTATGTCTAAACAGGGTTGTTAATTTGTTAATTAACGCAAAAACGCAGTCACAACAATAGATACAATCATAAATACTGTATTATCAAGCCATCATAAGCAAGTACCAGTTACATTTTATCGATATCAAGCCACATTTTTTTTAAAAATGCTGCTTTTTCATTCAAAAAATCTAATGAATGCTTACAAGCTTACCGCTTTGTTATTTTTATTCAGCTTAACAGCAAGCCAACTACCCGTTTATCTACAAGAAGAATCACTGTAAGCCAAATAGCAAAAAAGACGCTATGCGTCTTTTTTATTACCTGGATTACAGTATGCAGTATACTGTAACGATTAACTCGCTTCTGAGGTTAACTCATGCATATCTTGTGGAATTGTATCCCAACCTTCTTTAATGGTTCTAAGCAAAGCAGAAACTTCTTCGAGCATTTCCACATCATTAGCGACATTGGCCTCTGATAATCTTCTCAACATATACTCATAAAGAGAGTCTAGATTAGCAGAAATTTCGGAGCCAGCATCCATGTTTAGGCTACCACTCAGCCCAGCAATAATACTAATTGCTTTACCGATATTTTCGCCTTTTTGCGCAGGTTGTTTCTGCTGAATGGCATACTTAGCTTGTGCAATACGCTGCAATGCGCCTTCAAACATCATTTGTATAATGCGATGCGGCGAAGCCACCGCAATTTCGCTTTCTAGCGAAACTTTTCTATATGACTGTAGTGAGCTTCTCATAAATACCTACCTATCTGAATCAATACTTTTATAAACATTAACTTGACGTTGGTTTTTCTTTCCTAAATGTATTTCAGCATGCAAACTCTTCATGACTAACTTTGCTTTCACCTCAAGGCTTAATGTCAGCTCCAATTGGCGTTGCAAATAATCTTTTTGCACAAACGAATCGTCTGCAATCAAAACATCCAATAAGTTTTGACGCTTAGTAACCAACTCTTGCAAATCTAATACCAACTTATCAAATTCTTCTGTCTCATTTTTGCTTTTTAAACTATCTAATACTGTTCTGCATTGTTCGCTGGTCGCATCCAAATCATCGATTAACATTTTTTGTGCTGTTGTTGTCATTTATTTTCAACTCGCCATCATCTTTTAAATAGATTAAATCCACAGGTTAATTGCGCAGGTTAATTTCACAGGTTAATTTCACAGGTTAATTTCACAGGTTAATCAACCATGCAATTAATCATTTTGGCTCACAAGCCCAGGAAGTGAATCGAGTCGAGATTGCAAGTCGGAACTCTGAGTGCTCAGTTGCCCCACAATTAAATCCATATAGTTATACTGGGTATACAAGCGCGCTTCAAACGCCGCCATTTTTGTGGCAAACGCTTCACGCTGATCAGCCAAACGTTCCAAGCTACTGTCAAGGGAGGTATCACGGCTATCAATAATGGAACCTGTGCCAACATATGAGTCTAAATAGCCATCTAACTTGGTTGCAACACCGGTATCTTCCGTGGTAAACATTTCTTTAATACCGTCTACATTGTTTTTTAATGCTGCGGTTAAAATATCGTCATCAATTTCTAAGGTGCCGCTGCGAGTGGTGGTAATACCGATAGAAGCCAATGACAAACTACCGTCCGTTGTTGAAAATGATGATGAAATCACATTACGTAACTGGCTTTGTATCCCGCGCGGTAAAGAGTCACCCTGTAAAACGCCAGCCACTTGGGTATCAGCATTATAACTGGTTAAACTTGTAATGGACTCGGTCATAGAGTTAAAAGCGTCAACAAAGGCTTGTATCCCCGTTTTAATTGAGCTGGTATTCTGGGAAACGGTTAATGTGGTCAACTCGTCAATATCAGCGCTTTTAAGGTTAAGCGTCACGCCTTCAATGGCATCTTCAACGGTATTACTGCTTGAGGTAAGCTTTAGGCCGTCGATATACACAATCGAATCTTTAGCGGGCTGCAACTCAGTCATGGTAAAGGTATCGGCTAGCACAGTACTAGCACCGGCATCTGCATCGGTGGCAGAAACCGTTATATTATTGGCGGTACCGGTTTCGTTAGAGGTTAAGACTAATTTGGCACCGTCATCACTGTTCACTATGGTTGCCGTAACACCAACATTATCATCAGCACCATTAATTTTTGCTACCAGTGTTTGTAAGGTGTCTTCTGCGCTAACGGCAATGTCAAAGCTGTCACCATCCACAGCAAAGTTTAACGAGCCCTCACCTAACGCCGCCGTTACATCACTCACAGCCGCAGAACCGACTTTTTGATTTACCGCCAACTGTTCAACAGCTACACTATAACTGCCTGATACCGCGTCATCCGTTACCGTTGAACTTAAGTAGGTGCTCTTTGACAGTTTCACGCTTTGACTTTCAAAGGAGTCTTCTTTAGAGAGAAAGCTTAAGCTGTCTTGAAATTCCGATAAGGCACTTTTTAAAAACCCTAGCGCTGATATCTCAGAGTTAATCGCGCCCTCTTTTGTGTCAAATTGAGCAACCTTAGGAGCTTGTTCCGAGCTAACTAAAGCCGATACAATACCGTTAATGTCTAGGCCAGACCCTAGCCCTACCGATGTTAATCCCATGTTTACCTCAACTTATCTCAATTAATCTTAAAGCGATTTAATTTGTTGTCACAAAAAAACGCAATCGACTTATTCTATCAACAACTCGCCATGCCCCATCAGGCATTAGCATCAAGCATTAGCTATTAGGCTTCGGTTCTCATCAACAACCCTTTTACGTCTTGCAATTTTTGCGCCAACTCTAGCGCCTCATCACTGGGGATTTGACGTATAATTTCACCCGAACTAATATCCATTACTTTAACAATAGCCGAGCCTGAATCTTCGTCAACCGAAAATGCCAGCCCTTTATTCATTAATGACATCACTTCCGACAACTGGGAAACTACTTCTTCTAAGGCTTCAGTTTCAGTCTGCTCTGCTTTAGCATCTGTTGCAATATTAGCGTCAGCTGCAATTTTAGCGTTTACTTCAGTTTCTGCTACCCCGTTAACCAACGACACTTTATCGACTTCCGCCACATAAGCGCTTTTATCTACCGCTATATGCGCCGCAACATTCTTGCCTGATAAAGTATCTGATACCGCATCCGAAATAGCTTCGGTTTTATTTGTAATGGCTTCAGGCCTATTTGTTACAGAGGGATTTACAGGTGAGCCTGTTATACCCATTGAATTATTATCCATAACATCCTCTCTAAATAATGTAATCCCGATTAATGTCTTACTTACTAAAACGACTCAGGCAACAAAGTCACACTCATTGAGTAAATCACCAACTCAGTAAATCACCAACCCAGCAAATCGTCTATTGGCCTGCTTGCCAAAAGATTAGCATACTAAATAGTGCCGTTAAGCTCTATGTCTATCTAATTTCTATATATTAGTTATTTATATAGGTATTAAACAAAAAGGAAGATTCAACAATGTGAATCTTCCTTTTCAATTTTGACGTTATTTACTGATTCACTCAGTGAGTTACTATCAAGCTGCTACTTATCAATAGCTGATTATAGTAGTGGCTACAGTAATGACAATGCAACCTGTGGCAACTGATTCGCTTGCGCAAGCATTGAAGATGATGCTTGTGACAAAATTTGTTGCTTACTTAACTCAGCACTTTCAGAGGCAAAGTCAACATCCTGAATACGACTACGCGCATCTGACACGTTATTTTGAATGTTACTTAAATTGCTGATGGTGAAATCCATACGATTTTGCGTTGCACCCAAGTCTGCTCGTTGGCTATCGATGTCAGCCAATGCCGCATCAATGATATCAATTGCGTTTTGTGAGCCACCAGCAGTAGAAATATCAATACTGTCGACCGAAGCAAATTTTGATGCGCCTATTGTCGCTGCAGCCCCACCAGTAAAACCAAGCGTTCCACCCGTTACATTTAACGAAGCTGTAGCAACTGTACTGGCCACTGTGGCATTAGACCAATCAAGTGTTCCTGTTACGTCCGCAGAGACCGAGGTAGTCCCAGAAATACCCGTTGCCGCTGCATCAACTACGGTACCTATTTTAGTGCCTGTACTATCCACAGCATCAATATTGACATCCAAGCCCTCTACCAAGCCACCTGTAGTAGTTGCCGCAACCGCTATATTCTCGCCTGATGCTTTTTCAAAGATAAGGCCACCAGTTGTCGCATCTAGACTATACGTTATACCTTCAGCAGCAAGCGCATCCGTCGTAGCTGAATCACTTACCAACGCAGCATGCATGAGCCCACTTTGAGCTATTTCATCACCTGTAGCATCTATGGTGAAATTCATATCAACGCCATCAATAGATAAAGCTATTGAATCACCAGCAGTGGCGTTGTCAGTACCAATACTAATCATAACGCGAGAAGTTGCCTCTACACCATTCAAGCCTTCAGCCGCATTCAACTCACCAGCCAAATCAGCAGCGCTCATCCCATCAGTTAAGGTAACAGCAGTCTTTTTAGTGCCTATCTGCATTTCAAGCGCTTCAGTACCATCGAAGGTCATCGGTGAAGTCCGTGCACCACCAAAACCAGTTACTGCTCCCACTGACACTTCTTTACCTGTTAAACCAATTTTGTCAGCTGAAACATCACCCAAAGAAATTGAAATCGTTTCGTTAGAATTAGAACCTACTTGGAATTTTTGGGTACCATAAGAACCATCGAGTAATTTTTGACCACCAAATGAGGTAGTTTCAGCAATTCGTGTTAACTCCTCTTGCAAAGAGGTAATCTCTGATTGCATTGCAACACGGTCATCAGATGAGTTTGAACCGTTAGACGATTGCAATGACAAGTCACGCATACGCTGGAGGATATTGGTTGACTCACTCATGGCGCCTTCAGCGGTTTGCGCAATGGAGATACCATCGTTGGCATTACGCATCGCGATACCAATACCGTTAATCTGGCTGGTCATACGATTCGAAATCTGTAGGCCGGCGGCATCATCTTTAGCACTGTTAATGCGTAAGCCTGAAGCTAAACGCTCCATTGATGTTGAAGTGCTGCTTTGAGCGCTATTTAAATTGCCTTGGGCTTTCATTGATGTGACGTTAGTGTTAACTGAAATAGCCATGATTTAATTCCTCGTATTCCTGACTGTAGACATTGCCTGTCTGTATTAAGCCAGGCGGATCATATATTGGTTACACTTAAGGTAACGGCAATAAAAGGAAGAACTTTAGTTTTTTTTTACACCACACTAAAATAAATCACTAAAAATTAAATAAACATTTAAATTCAGTAGATTAAGCTTACAAACAAAAACCGCCACTTGATAGGTGGCGGTTTTTAATATCACGTTTAATGACTCAGTTGATGACTAACCAAGTAGTGATAACGCTACCTGTGGTAACTGGTTAGCCTGCGCAAGCATTGAAGATGATGCTTGAGACAAAATCTGCTGCTTACTTAATTCAGCACTCTCTGACGCAAAGTCAACATCTTGAATACGACTACGCGCATCTGACACGTTATTTTGAATGTTACTTAAATTGCTGATGGTGAAATCCATACGATTTTGCGTTGCACCCAAGTCTGCTCGTTGGCTATCGATGTCAGCCAATGCCGCATCAATGATATCAATTGCGTTTTGTGAGCCACCAGCAGTAGAAATATCAATACTGTCGACCGAAGCAAATTTTGATGCGCCTATTGTCGCTGCAGCCCCACCAGTAAAACCAAGCGTTCCACCCGTTACATTTAACGAAGCTGTAGCAACTGTACTGGCCACTGTGGCATTAGACCAATCAAGTGTTCCTGTTACGTCCGCAGAGACCGAGGTAGTCCCAGAAATACCCGTTGCCGCTGCATCAACTACGGTACCTATTTTAGTGCCTGTACTATCCACAGCATCAATATTGACATCCAAGCCCTCTACCAAGCCACCTGTAGTAGTTGCCGCAACCGCTATATTCTCGCCTGATGCTTTTTCAAAGATAAGGCCACCAGTTGTCGCATCTAGACTATACGTTATACCTTCAGCAGCAAGCGCATTCGTCGTAGCTGAATCACTTACCAACGCAGCATGCATGAGCCCACTTTGAGCTACTTCATCACCTGTAGCATCTATGGTGAAATTCATATCAACGCCATCAATAGATAAAGCTATTGAATCACCTGTAGTGGTGTTGTCAGTACCAATACTAATCATAACGCGAGAAGTTGCCTCTACACCATTCAAGCCTTCAGTCGCATTCAACTCACCAGCCAAATCAGCAGCGCTCATCCCATCAGTTAAGGTAACAGCAGTCTTTTGAGTGCCTATCTGCATTTCAAGCGCTTCAGTACCATCGAAGGTCATCGGTGAAGTCCGTGCACCACCAAAACCAGTTACTGCTCCCACTGACACTTCTTTACCTGTTAAACCAATTTTGTCAGCTGAAACACTACTTAAGGTAACAGAAATAGTTTCGTTAGAATTAGAACCTACTTGGAATTTTTGGGTACCATAAGAACCATCGAGTAATTTTTGACCACCAAATGAGGTGGTATCTGCAATACGAGTTAATTCTGATTGTAATGCAGACAACTCTTTTTGCATTGCGGCACGGTCACCACTAGAGTTTGAACCGTTGGCAGACTGCAAAGACAAGTCACGCATACGCTGTAAAATGTTGGTTGACTCGCCCATTGCGCCTTCAGCGGTTTGGGCAATTGAGATACCATCGTTGGCATTACGCACCGCGACGCCAATACCATTAATTTGACTTGTCATACGGTTGGCAATTTGCAAACCTGCGGCATCATCTTTAGCGCTGTTAATGCGCAAACCTGATGCTAAACGTTCCATAGACATGGATGTAGCATTCTGAGCACTATTTAAATTACCCTGCGCCTTCATGGATGTCACGTTAGTGTTAACTGAAATAGCCATATGTAAAATTCCTCTTCTTAGTTGAACGCCAAGACTCGGAGCTTGGCTAAACGGTTAATCATGTAAACTGTTTAATGTTTTGTTAACGCTATGTATAAGCGCTTCTGTTTTTATGGTTTACAAACAACCAATCAAAAGCTTGCCTAAACCTGTTATATATAATCAAACAAACTGGTCGAACTAATTTTACTGAACAAACTCGATGCTGCATTGAGCGCTAATTGTTGCTTTTCAAATTCGGTAATTGCCGAGGCAAAATCTAAATCTTCTAATTTTGATAATGCCGAAGTGTTAATCAACTTTTCGTCAGTATGATTGTCGCTGTACTGTTGCAACACTTTTAAGCTGTTGCCAGTTGAGCTTCGCTCTTGACTCATTTGATTGACGCCACTATCAATGTTATTCAAGAGCTGTGCCAACTCTGACTGACTAGCAGGCGTTTGTGCGTCATCGCCACTTTCATATAATGCAATAACCTTGCTGAACGTATCGAATATACTGACTTGCGCTACTTCTTCTATGCTGAATGTATCGCCAGCTTGAGGCTCGCCAGTGATGTTAATTGCCATGCCGTTAAACTCTATTGGCGTTGAAGCGTCAAAAGAAGTTGCTGGGTAGGCAATAGTTGCCGTCGGTGTGGCGTTATCTGTCACCTCTACGTTCAGACCACCGGCACCATCATCGGTAAATGCAAAGCTATAGGTATAGTCATTATCAACATAAGCAACGCTATCAGTAACTTTGGCACTGGTAACCACAAAGTCGCCTTGCTGTAATGACGAATAATTGACGCCATAATCGCCCATGCCGCTAGGTGCATTCATAAACGCAGCATCACCGGGCACATTGGTATTAACTTGGACGCCCGAAGCAATATTGCTTTTTCGAATGCCTGAATCGCCGCTGTAAACCACATCGCCGTTATTATCAAAGGCAAATGGAATGTCGTTGGTGTTATTACCCGCAAAAATATAATTGCCCGATTCATCTTTGGTGTTGGCAATGGACATTAATTGTTCAAGACTTTGACGCATGTCAGCGGCAATCACTTGCCGATCAGCGGAAGTCATGCTGCCGTTAATACCGCGAAGCACAGATTCTCTCATGCTGCTAACTAAGGTATCGGCTTGGCCTAACTGACTTTCGGCTTGTTGAATGTGGTTAGTGGCGTAATCAATATTTTTGACAAATTGGTCTATTAAGGTATTTTTTTGCTTTAGATTATCAATACCAATGGCCGCGACAGGGTCATCACCTGCGGTGTTGACTCTTTTGCCGCTAGAAATTTGTGCCGTAATGCTGTTAGTAGCAGATTGTTTTTCTAATATGCTATTGGTGTTTTGTTGAAACATTTGTCCGGTAGAAATTCTCATGATGTATCTCCTAACGAACCGAGCTGAATAAAGTATCGAAAATGGTTTGTGCTGTAGTCATAATTCTGGCGGCGGCTTGATAAGATTGCTGAAAACGCAATAGGTTTGCCGCTTCTTCATCTAGGTTAACGCCTGACTCACTTTGCACTCGGTCGCTAGCTTGTTGGTATATTGCCGTGGCTGAGCCTACTCGCACTTCTGCTGATTTGGTTTGGCTACCGATATCCAATTTAGTATTTTCAAATACACTGGTTAGGGTCCCGGTACCGTTATTCATTAATTTGCTGTTTGATAACCCAGCTATTGCGACAGCATTGTTGTTATTGCCTTCTGCAAATGCTAAATCAAATGTAAAGCTATCTGCGGTACCAGAACCAGTAATATCAAAGTCCATACCAAAAGCATTAATATTGTTACCTGTATATGTGGCGCTTGGGCCTAATGAAACTCCAGCACTAGTAAATGCTTCATAAGAATTTAATGTAGTGTCGAGCTTGAAAGTAATCGTTGAACCAACCTGGAAACCCGTTACTGTTGAATCCATGCTGTTTAAGCTAATTGCTGTACTGCCAGAATTACTCGTGTCGGCCGTTAACGTTGGCCCTGCTGCGGCAATGCCTTTGGGGTCGATCATCACCACACTTAAACTTGATGCGGCACCGGCGGTTGGGCGTATATCAAATTTATCGCCGTCATTCATTGCGCCACTGGCAATGTTAATACTAAAACCAGCACCGCCAGTAAGTTCGCTACCCGTTAAGGTTAATGTGGTTTTCTCACCAGTTTGTGTATCTGTTAATTGGTAGCCGTCAGCGGTAGTAAAACTCAACTTGTAATTGCCACCCGATAGCGCACCCACATCATCAATATTGACTGACACACCTGCAGCAGTACCTGTATTGGTTGAATATTCACCCACTCGGCCTAATGCCATTAGTGGGTCGTTGATATCACGAAAAAGGTTACTGCCAACGTCACCGTTTAAATCAAAACCTTTGGACTGCATTTCGTTAAAGGTGTCTGCAATACCTAATGCCATTTGACCGAGTTCAGCACTGGCAGGTAATAAAGTGTCGTCTCTAAAAGAGAATAATGCGCCTAGTTGACCGCCCAATTTAGAGGGGTCGACATTAAGAGTTTTATCACCAATAGACGCATTAAGTCCTGGTTCGTTGGGATAAGGGTCGCCAATACTGGTGCCTATCGACATCGAGACTTCACCAGACACCAACATCACAGAGCCGCCTAGCATGATTGATTTGGCGCCTGTATCTAACGGAATAACATTGACCTGAGCATACTCACTCAGCTCTAAAATAAGGGCATCTTGCTTGTCTAGTACTTGGCTGTCTTCACCTTGAGATTTCATCAATTCTAAATTGATGCTGCCTAACTCTTTACCGATTTCATTAATACGAGTGGTGATAGATTCTATTTGGCTGTTGGTTTGGGTTGTTTGACCGTCAAGGAGCGATTGCATTTGATTAATAGTGTTTGCCATCTGTTCAGCTGAACTGAGACTACTGCTGCGAATACCAAGATCGGTTGGTAAATCAGCCACATTATTAATACTGGCAAAAAAGTTGTTCAGGTTTTCTGGCACCATGCTGCCAATTTGAGAATAAATTTGGTCTAATTCGCTTAACTTATCGTAAGAGGTTTCAGCCGCGCTCATACTGGTTTGGCCTATACGTAACTCACGGGCAGCAAACTCGTTATAGACACGTTTAACATCGGACACATACGTGCCAGTACCATAAAAATTATTACCATAGCGTTGTGATTCTGTTGATGCTTGCGTGGCAACTTGTCTGTTATAACCTTCAGTATTAGCATTAGCGATGTTATTACTGGTTACACCTAGTTGTGCTTGAGATGCTTGAACGCCTGTGCGAGCGATATTGAGTAAGTCTACTGACATTATTTAGTCTCCACAGGTAATATAGATTTAAGGCCTTCTTTTACCGACTTCATCACATTGATAACCTTATTGGCATATTGCGGGTCGGTGGCGTAGCCTGCTTTTTGCAGCGCTCGAATAAATTGAGTTGGTTCGGCGGCAACGTTACGCGCATCTTGATAGCGATCGCCCTGGCTGATAAACGATACAAAGTCATTAAAGCTTTGTTCAAGGTTGTCATACATTCTGAAATCCGCTTTTTGTTGCACCGCAATGCCCTTTTCAAATTCCAATGTATTCACTGAGGTTTTCTCACCTTGCCAGCGTTTATCTGCTTTGATATTAAATAAGTTATGACTCATAGTGCCGTCGTTACGACGTACAACTTTTTGGCCCCAACCGGTTTCCAATGCTGACTGGGCAATTAATACCTCAGCCGATGTTCCCAATGATTGTGCGGCTTTTTCCGCATGAGGATACAACACCGAAATAAAATGCTCTGGGCTGGTAAATTCGCTTACGGCAATGCCTTTATCTTTTACTGCGTTAACATTTGCTTGAGGCAAACCTTTGCCTGCTTGTACCGCTTGGCTGGCTAATTGCTCACCGCGTAGCACACTGTTTAACTGTTGTTCGTCTAACACACTCGTCAGCTGGGCCGACATTGGTCGCATCGATTCGGCGCTGTCTATAACAGAGTGGGTAATAACAGAATGCGATGCCGCTATTTGATCTTTTGGCGCAATAGCATCGAGAGTGTCTTTATCTAACTCGGTTGCTGGCGCAACAAACGTACCTGAGTTAACTTTGTAGTCAGTATCACTTCGTAATACTGAGGCTGGTGTAACAGGGCTATTTTCTGGGTCTAATTGCTGCACCATGAGTTCTGCAAGCCCTAGCATGCCTTTACTTGATAAATCGACCGACATTTGCTGATCACGCATTTGTTCAAAAAATTCGGTCGTTTCACTGTTCATTGGATTGTCTGACTTAAACGCGGCATTGGCATCTCGCATGCTTTTCATTAGCATTTGAATGAAGATACCTTCAAACTGCTTTGCTGCTTCTTTAAGTGCCCCCTTCTCGTCTTTCTG
This sequence comes from Shewanella sp. MEBiC00475, assembly GCF_005234075.1. NCBI lineage: Bacteria > Pseudomonadati > Pseudomonadota > Gammaproteobacteria > Alteromonadales > Shewanellaceae > Shewanella > Shewanella sp. MEBiC00475. Next base: position 3,646,861 of record NZ_CP039928.1, on the reverse strand, counting down.
GGCTTGGACACGAAGTGAATCTAGTCCTCCTAGATCCAGAAAGTTCGATGAAGCTGACAACTTTTCCATAGTCATTCCGACAATATTTAGATAATGATAAGTTCACCATGCAAAGCGCCTGCCATCTTTAACGCTTCGAGTATGGCAAGTACGTCTGATGGTGCTGCGCCCACTAAATTCACGGCTCTGACAAGCTCGTCAAGTGTGGTACCTGGATTAAACATAAACATACGACGATCTTTTTCTGACACATCAATCGTACTGTTAGTGGTCACAACCGTATCGCCACCCGCTAATGCGTTGGGTTGTGATACTTGAGTGGCTTCAGCGATGGTGACGGTTAATCCGCCGTGTGTTACCGCTGCAGGCAACAATTTAACGTTTTGGCCTACCACTATGGTGCCGGTGCGTGAGTTAACAATGACTTTGGCCGACTCTTCCGCCGGTATCACCTCTATGTTTTCTAATGTCGATAAAAATGACACTCGCTGTGATGCATCCCGCGGGGCGCTGACTTGAATAGAGGTAGCATCAATCGCTTTAGCCATATCTGGGCCGAGTAAATCGTTAATGGCATCGGCTGTACGTTTGGCGGTCGAAAAGTCTGAACGACGTAAATTAAACGTTAGGTAGTCACCACTTGAAAATGGACTTACCACACTGCGCTCAACTATGGCACCACTTGGGATACGACCAACAGTTGGGGTGTTTTGAATAACCACTGAACCATCAAGCCCTTCGGCGCTAAAACCACTGACGATTAAGCTACCTTGAGCAATGGCATACACATTGCCATCAACCCCTTTTAAGAAAGTTTGTAATAAGGTGCCGCCACGTAAACTTTTGGCTTGACCTAAACTGGACACGGTAATGTCAAGATTTTGACCCGGCTTAATAAAAGCAGGCATTTCGGCATGTACTGCCACCACGGCTACGTTTTTTGAACTTGGGCGAACTGAGTCTGGTAAATTAATACCAAAGTTTTTTAGCATGGTTCTAAACGTTTGTTGGGTATAACGGGTATTTTCCCCAGTGCCAGGCAAACCAACCACTAGGCCATAACCGACTAATTGGTTACTTCGCACCCCTTGAATACTGGCAATGTCTTTAATCCTCTCGGCATGTACCGGCGAGGTTAACATTAATATTGATGCGACTATTGAGACAGTCGACTTAAGCAGTTTAGTTTTCATGCATTACTCCTTAAAAAGGCCACCAGTCACTCATAAAGAATGAACTCAGCCAACCGACTTTTTGGGAGTCAGCAAACGTACCGGTACCGCTATACTGAATTCGAGCGTTAGCCACACGTGTGGAGTCGATGGTATTGTCTGTTGTAATGTCTTGGCTGCGGATCATGCCGGTAACACGGATAAATTCGTCACCGTTGTTAATCGAAATCCATTTTTCGCCGCGTATCACTAAATTGCCGTTATTGAGCACTTGGATGATATTGGCCGAAATACTGCCATCTAAACTGTTAGATTGATCGGCGTCTGATTCTCGTTTGGTATTCATGCTGTCGGTGTAACCTAAATCGATAGGTACGCCGCTAATGGATATGTTTTTACCACCAGCATAAATAGGTTCCATGCTTAAATCGGTACCTTTTTTAATTTCGTTATTGGCACTTTTCGACGCTTGAGTCGATTCTTTCAGCATGACGGTAATAATGTCGCCAATGCGATGCGCACGAATATCGGAATACAAACTTGACGCTTGGGAGTCATGATAAATAGATCCCGTCGCCGCCACTTGCGTCGGTGTGACATCTGGATATACCGGCGCATAAAATGGGTCATCTGCAATCGGTTTCTTGGCAGTAGAACTACAGCCAGCCAATAATACCAATGACGCTAACGCAATGTATTTAATCATGTCAGCTCCTTAGAGATTCTGATTAATATAAGACAGCATTTGGTCAACCGCCGAGATAACTTTAGAGTTCATCTCATAAATACGTTGGCCTTGAATAAGGTTAACCAATTCTTCTGTTACGTTTACGTTTGAGGTTTCCAGCGCACCTTGGCGAATAGAACCTAAACCGTCTTGCGATGCTGTGCCTTGAATTGGCGTGCCACTTGCTCCGGTTTCGGTATACAAGTTTTGTCCTAGGGGATCTAAACCTGCCGGATTAATAAAGTCTGTCATGGTAAGCTGCCCTACCACTTGGCTTTCTGCTGTACCAGGGATTTGCACTGATACTTCACCAGCCGAAGACACGGTAATGCTGGTTGCATCATCAGGAATGGCAATTGTTGGCTGCACGACATAACCCGAACCTGGTGTTACAATCTGACCTGTTTCATCTAAGCTAAACTGGCCGTTTCGGGTATAGGCAGCGGTGCCATCTGGCATTTGCACTTCAAAAAAGCCCGAACCTTCAATCATTAAATCTAATGAATTATCCGTGGTAAGCATGTTGCCTTGAGTAAACATTTTTTGGGTGGCAACCACTTTAGTACCAGCACCGATGTTTAAACCATTAGGCAGTTTGGTATTATCTGAGCTAACACCACCGGCTTGATTAACCGTTTGATAAAGTAAGTCTTCAAATACCGCACGACTTTTCTTAAACCCAACAGTACTGGCGTTAGCCACGTTATTAGAAATAACGGCAATGTTAGTTTGCTGGGCATCGACACCGGTTTTACTTATCCATAACGCTGGATGCATAATAATTACTCCTAACTAATTCTCATCAAGGAAGTGGACGCCCGATCAATTTCTTCAGCGTTCTTCATCATTTTGACTTGCATTTCGTATTGACGTTGAATATCAATCATGGCGACCATTTCGTGTACTGAGTTGACATTGCTGCCTTCTACCGCACCGCTTTCAACGGCAACGCCGGGGTCGTTTGGTGCATTACCACCTGTAATAAGGCGAAACAAACCATCTTCACCGCGCATTAGGTTTTCATTACCCGGATTAACTAATTTAATTCGGGCGACCTCTTCGACTATTTCAGCTGTTGCGCCTTGCGGACGTACTGAAATAATGCCGTTGGCCGAAATTTCTATTTTTTCAACAGGAATGGGTAACACAATGGGACCTGACGTTCCCATTACCGGACGGTTACTGCTGTTTAACAACATACCTGTACTGTCAATTTTTAAACTGCCTGCACGGGTGTAACCTTCGGAACCATCAGCTGCTTGCACTGCAAGCCAGCCATCCCCCTTAACCGCAACATCAAGATCGCGACCAGTGGTTTTAATAGGACCACTGTTAAAATTACTGCCAGGGCTTTCCATCATTGAAAAAACCCGCGAAGGCAAACCTTCACCAAATGCCTGCATTGAACGGGCTTGGACCATGTCAGCTTTAAATCCATCAGTATTGGCGTTGGCAAGATTGTTAGCACTTACCGCTAATGCATTCATCCCTTGCTTTGCGCCACTCATGGCAATATAAAGAAATTTGTCCATTTGTTGCTCCGTCAAACTTTCAGTAAAAATACTCTATACGGAGATAAAGCAAACATCATGCCAATGAGGTGGTCAATATTTTTGGTTATTGTAATTACATGAAATTGAATAAGAAAAATAAATAATGAGTCACTGTGAGTGTCAAAAAACCATCAATCAACACTAGGGTCCTAATAACAAGGAGTAACGAGGAGTAACAACAAGAAGGGTAAAGGCAAGGTGTTGCCGTAAACGGCAACACCTTTATATAACGATAAGCCTAAATTTATAATGTATGCGTAAATTTAGCGGATCTGTAAGATTGTTTGGTTTAAGGTATTGTTAACTTCGAGCGTACGCGAGTTGGCTTGGAAGTTACGCTGAGCTGAGATTAAATCAACAAGCTCTGTGGTTAAGTCTACGTTTGATTGTTCAAGTGCAGACGAATTAATACTACCAAAAGTACCACTATTAGCTTCACCGGCTAATGCTTCACCAGAACCTAAACTGGCTTGCCAAGAGGTATTACCCACTTGAGTAAGCCCTTGCTCGTTAGCAAAACGGACTAATGCCACACGTGACAACGGAACCGTTGAACCATTACTGTAACTGGCGGTAATCAAACCATCTGAGCCAATACCAACGTTAGTTAATCGACCAACGGTAATACCATCTTGAGTCAATTCAGTGACTTCAAACGGAGAAGCATACTGAGTTGGAGTATTAAAGCTTACTGTAAGCGTTTGAGTACCATCGGCTCCGGGGCCTAAAGCACCCGCACCACCGGTACCCAGTGCCTCAGTTGTAATCGTACCTGGTTCACTGCCAATGTAACTACCAGTATCGTTAAATTTAAGTACCGCACCTGACCATGTGCCTACACCGCTCGGATTAGCAGCTGATGCGGTACCCGTTCCATCAACGGTACCATCACCATCGGTATCCGTATCATAAGTCCCAGTACCACTGGCCACATCAACCGGCTCACCGTCTACCGCATAAAAAGCGACCCAGTTACTTTCACCTGTATATGAGCCAGCGGTAGGTTTAATGAAATAGGTGGTCATGATATGTGATTCACCGAGTGAATCGTAAATGGTTACTGAGGTAGAGTTGTTGAATGTATCAGAATCATCAGGATCAAAACTCGCTGGGTCTAATGCTTCTTCACCCACATTAAGGTTCATCTGCAAGCCAACATTTTCGGTTTGTTCAGGACTACCCGCTGTGTCAGGTACCTTGATAGGATCCGTGGTGGTTAAACTGACTGAGGTTGAGTTACCATCGTCATCCACAGGGAAACCTTGTAAAAAATTACCTGCTGCATCAACCATGTAATTGTCTGAATCAACTTTAAATGCACCGGCTCTAGTATAAGATAGATCCTGTGTGTCTAACCCTGATGAAGTGACAAAAAATCCGCTACCACTTATCGCCATATCGAGCGAGTTACTGGTAAATTGCAAACTACCTTGATGAAACTGTTGCGCAACTTGCGTAGTGGTCACACCACCACCGACTGTTGTTTTACCATTGGCAAAAATTGAATTTGCATATACATCTGCAAATTCGGCACGAGATTCTTTAAAACCAACGGTATTGACGTTCGCGATGTTATTCGCAGTAGTGTTTAAGTCTTTTTGCGCGGCTGCGATACCACTGAGTGCGATGTTAAATGACATAGTTCACCTCTCACAATTAATTCATTTTTAATATGACCAGTTTTATAATGCTGGCCGTATTATGTTTCGGATACTGCGAGTACGTCAGATAACTTAATTCCGCCTACTCCACGCAAATTCAAAATAGCGCCGGTTGCCGTTGTGCCTAATGACACGCTGGCAACATGGGCATAAGTCGATACCGCTAAATCTTCCGATGTTCCATCGACTTTACCGCTGGCCTTAATGGCATAATTACCCGCTTCAACAGGTTCACCATTTTTGTCTAAACCATCCCAAGTAATATCAACATTGCCGCCTTCGCTGCCATCAACATTAAAACTCTTAATAAGCTGGCCGGACGCATCTTCCACCCTAACCGTAATAGACTCGATTGCTGATGGTGTACTAATCACCGCTTTAATTTCAGGGCTTTCAGTCGATATAGCACCAGTATCAGAAGGAATAAGTACCTTACGCCCTACTAAGCTAGAAGCTTGTAATGCTTGGCTTGAGCTCATAACAGTATTGAGATTAAGAATTTCATCATTAAGATTTGAAATACCATCTACTGTTGAGAATGATGCCATTTGCGCAATCATTTGGTCGTTGTCAACGGGTTCAAAAGGATCTTGCATCGATAACTGCTGACTGAGTAGAGCAAAAAAATCTTCTTGCTGTAACATCTGATCATTAGCTTCAGGGATCGCACTCTCTTCAGGTAAACGGATGCTATCTAGAAAAACATTACCTGTTGTAGTCGTCGTTGTATTTGTCTGTACCGAGCTTTTTGTTGCCGCGCTGGTATTAGAAGCACTACTGCTCTGCTGTGGTAAAGACTGACTGTAAGCATTAACGAGGCTCATTGTTACCTCCTTGAATAATCATACTATTTACCCATCCTTATGGTCTGTTGCAACATAGTCTTGGTTGCATCAGCCACTTGAACGTTCATTTGATAAGAGCGTGATGCAGAAATCATATCAGCCATTTCTTCCATCACATTGACATTGGGTTTGTAGATAAACCCTTCATTGTCTGCCATTGGATGGTCGGGTGAATATTCTTTTTGCAATGGTTTGTCACTTTCGACAATGCCTTTTACATTGACGCCTGGCGAACTATTTTGCTGGCTATTCGCTTTTAGCATTTCGGCTTCGAAAATTGGGTGACGTGCGCGATAGGTTTTATCTGCGCTGCTTGAAACAGAGTCAGCATTAGCAATATTACTGGCGGTAGTATTCAAACGCACTGACTGCGCAGACATACCCGAGCCAGATACATTTAAAATATTAAATAAACTCATAATTAATCACCTCGTAATGCTTTACGCATGCCAGAAAATTTACTTTCAAGAAAACCTAATGACATTTGGTATTCGAGTGCATTTTGCATAAATGCTGCTTGTTCTTTTTGCGTGTCGACAGTATTACCGTCACCAGTATCGGCTTGATTGGGTACACGATATTGAACATGCTGTTGGCTTAATGCCGTTAAATCAAAATGTTTTTCTGTTGTTTGGCTCATACTTAAGCCATTTTGATGCGTGCTTGCTGCTTTCATTGCAGAAGCAAAATCAACATCTTTAGCTTTATAATGAGGAGTATTGGCATTGGCAATATTACTTGAAATCACTTCTGCTCTTTGAGCTCGTACGCCCAATGAGTATTGGTGAACACCTAATGCATTATCGAAATTAATCGCCATAAAATTGCCTCCATCAGCTAACTGATAGGAATAAAGCAAAGGTTATGCCAACAATTTGGTTTTCGGAACGAATTAAAGATAAAAACAAACATGCCGACGAATGCCGGCATGGTAAATAGATTAAGTTATTATTTTATCTATACTTTCTTTTGATAATAAATACCAGGATTACAGCGAACCATATTAAATTCATCGCTCAAACCCGCAAGAGATTCTGACGCTCCCAAAAATAATATACCTTTAGGATTAAGTGCGGCAGCAAATTGCCGCAAAATTTTAGTTTTTGCCTCTGGCCCAAAATAAATCAATACATTACGGCAAAAAATAATGTCGTATCTGCCTAATAAACTATAATTTTCAAGGAGATTATGCGCCCTAAAATTAACTAAACGCTTAACATTATCTTTCACTTTCATATTGCCAGACGGTAAAGCATCAAAAAACTGACGTTTACGTTCTTCAGACAAACCGCGAGCTAGGGCTAAACCATCATATTCCGCATTCTTGCAGCGTTCTAACATTGAAGGTGACAAATCAGTTGCCTGAATAGCTACCCCACCAGGCAAAGCACCAGGTTTACGCTGCTGATATTCCAACACCGTCATGGCTAAAGAATAAGGTTCTTGCCCAGAAGAGCATGCCGCCGACCATATTTTTAATGGTCGACCAAGCTTACTGTACTCAGGTAACAGAGTATTGTGCAGTAATTCAAATGGATAACGGTCTCGAAACCATAAGGTTTCATTCGTCGTCATAGCATCAATCACTTCAGTGCGTAAATGACGTTCTGTCGGTTTCATTGACTTTTTAACCACCTCAGATAAAGAAGGTAAATTATACTTTCCCATCAGTGGTGCTAAACGACTGCGCACTAAATATTGTTTATTCTCACCTAACACAATACCGCTATGCTGCTCTAAAAACAGCCTAAATTGATTGTACTCTGCTTCAGCAAGTGATTTATCTGTCACATTATCTTCCTAAATATACGAACCTATGAGCTAAAATATCAATATTGGCTTTATAAGCTCAAATGTTTGTTAACCGCAGCGGCTAATTCATCGGGATTAAACTTGGCAATAAAGTCGTTAGCCCCTACTTTCTCTACCATTGCTTGGTTAAACACACCACTTAATGATGTATGCAATACCACTTTTATATTCTTTAATTTTGGATCATCGCGAATTTCTGCCGTTAATGTATAACCATCCATTTCAGGCATTTCAATATCAGAAATAATAAGCGGGATTTCAACAGATACATCATCCATTTCAGCCGCTATACTTTTCAGTTTAAGTAACGCTTCTTTACCATCTTTAGCGGTATCGATTTGCAGATTTAAAGATTCTAATGAGCGAATAATTTGTTTACGAGCCACTGTTGAATCATCAATAACCATAATATGATAATGTTGATCTCTATCAATGGTTAATGTTTCATTGACCTCTTTACTGATAGAAGTCTTAACCGGTGAAATTTCATCGAGAATTTTTTCAACATCTAAAATTTCAACCAACTCGCCTTCAATCTCAGTGACAGCGGTTAAATATGAAGAACGACCAGAACCTTGTGGAGGAGGCATAATGGCTTCCCAGTTCATGTTGATAATACGTTCAACAGAACTCACTAAAAAGCCTTGAACACTTCGGTTATATTCTGAAATGATAACAAAACAATTTTCGGTCGATGTCAGTGGACGCCCGCCTGTTGCCGCACTTAAATCGATAACAGAAATGGTTGCTCCACGGATATGAGCAACACCTTTAACATAACGATTTAATTTAGGCAGGGTGGTCAGTGGTGGGCATTGCAACACCTCTTTCACTTTAAACACGTTAATCCCAAATCTTTGGCGGCCATTAAGCCTAAACAATAGCAACTCTAGTCTGTTTTGCCCGACAAGTTGAGTACGTTTATTTACTGATTCTAAAATGCTCGACATAAAACAGCCTTGTAGTTAACGGTCACCCAAAAGGATAATTTGTTCTTTGAAATTATAATAAACCTAGGTTTAACATAATACGGTTTATGTGTTTCTCTACTGATGACAAGTTCAACATGAGTATAAACTATCACCAACCTAGCGAATACTTATCAATTGATCGAATCTAAAAGTGGGCATGTAACTTGCTTAAACTAGCATTGGTTCATACTCGCAGAAAACCGACACTTTTTTGACGAAAGGATAATGTTATTGTCATATCCTTAGGCTATTTATTCTTAACTTCTTACATATGCCGAGATAACTCGCATATTATTCATTTTTCAAAGTATAGGTGTATTCTGGCAAAACAAGCTAGTATCTTCATTATGAAAGTATTTTTTTTATGTTTTTTGTGCTCAATAACCTTTTTTTCGCCAGTATTTGCTAGCGAAGAGATAGTTACACCTACATTATCGACCATTTATACCTTAGCTAAAGAGATGGTAGCCAAAAAAATTGACGCTGACTCAAAAGCTAAGATAGAAATTACCCCACAAAATCTTGAGGGCAGAATAAACCCACCACGGTGCTACCCACCAATAAATGTGGAACTCGCCAGCGAAAGAGCAATTAGCCGTAATAATATGGTGAAATTAAGCTGTGATAGCCCTGATTATGACTACCCATGGCAAATGTACATCTCAGTTCGAGTCGAAATAAAATATCCTGTCGTAGTCGCAAACCAGTTACTTTCTAAAGATCAAATCATTGCTCAACATCACTTACAGATAATGTATGTCGACCAATATAATTTAAAAGGCCAATATTTTTCTAACACATCTACATTAATAGGTTCACGAGTACAACGTCGTGTTAGCAAAGACTCGCCAATATTGACCAATAATCTGTGTTTTGTTTGCAAAGGTGATACGGTTTCGATCTATGCTAAAACGGCTAATGTTCAAATAAAAACCCTAGGCGAAGCATTGCGAGACGGTAATATTGATGAAGTGATCAGAGTGAAAAATAGTAATACCGGTAAACAATTTGATGCTGTGGTAATTGGCGTTGGCGAAGTTGAAGTAAGAATGTAAAATAAAGCTAAAGTTTTCCCTTAGGGTGTCGATAACCTGAATGGAAAACCTGATTCATTACGCTGGAGCCTCCCATGGCAATTGACATTAAGCATAACACTGCTAACAATACACAAATGCGCACTGCTCGTGATACGCAGTCTGCTGCGCAATCTAAAACAACTGCAGCCCCAAAATCAGCTGCACCGGTTAAAACAGATTCCGTCAGCATTACCTCTCAAGCTCAACAGCTTCAGGGTGCACAAACGAAAATGGCATCGCTACCTGAAGTAGACCAAAAAAAGGTCGCGGAAATTAAGCAAGCTATCTCTGAAGGACGCTATAAAGTTGATCCTGAAAAGCTAGCAGCGAATATTGCCAGTTTTGAAGCAGAGCTAGGCAGTTTATCGTTTAATAAAGAGTAACCGTTAAACGTTACTCTTTAATTTGTTTTAACGACACACAAACAATAGGTGCAACCTTGCATTATAGTGAAGTGTTAGCTAAGAAAACTTAAGAGTAATTTATGACCGTACTAAATGAAAAGCCAAATGGACAGCTACACGATGAACTTCGTGGACTATTAGACACCCAGAATAAAACGTTAGTACAGCTAAGACAGCTTATTTCTGAAGAAAAATCGGCATTATCAAAACAAGATGCAGACAAACTGCTAGCACTTTCTAAAGACAAAACTCAATGTTTATTCAACATGAAAATCACAGACGAAAAATTAGCAAATCACCCACAACACAATCTGCTTACAACAGATGCTGAACTGGCACAACAAGTCGCGCAAGCTAAAGCTATTCTTGCAGAGTGCAAAGACATCAACAGCCAGAATGCCAGCTTGATTGAGCTCAATATTGCCAGCCTCAATCGCTTTGCCCAAGCATTACAAGCCAGCCGAAATGCTTCAAGTTTAACCTATAATGGCAAAGGTAAAACGTCTACCATTTCAACTCTCGGCAATGACTTTTCAGCCTAATACTTACCTATTAGCACTGCGACCTCGCGACTCTCATTTAATTACTTTTGTAGCATGCGAAAAGCCTAGAGTCGAAGACGCTTCGCGGCTAGATGCTATACAATCGTAGCAGCGTAGCGACCTAGCTAGATACTGCGCCTAGCATTGCTTCACGTAAACTTTGTTGTGCAGATTCTTCACCTAACCAAATCTTAAGTAATGCCTGACGAAAAGCCTCACCCACTATCTCGCCCTGAACCTGACCATTTTTAATGCTGGTCACGCCCTTGCCTTTTTGAGTCACAAAAGTAAATTGATCACCTTCAACAATTTCATCAGCAAATAGCTGTGTAAAATGTTCAATGTCTTTGGCAATAAAATGCGTGTCATTGTCGGTAGCTGCCTCAAATCCTTCGGTTATGCCGTTACGCATTTTGTTTGAAGAGATCATTCCTGAAGTGATAGTTAACTGGATCACCGCTATAGGTTGAGCAAGCACATCTTCTAGAGTGTGCATTTTTGTCGGCAAATACAAACTACCTACATATAAATCCATAAAAAACTTACTGCGTATACCTGCACCATTCAATACTAATGGCTGCTCTGCAGCAGTCATTTTCTCTGCTACATCAACATCTGCAATCATGCTAGCTTGTGCAAACAACGGCAGCATTAACGATAAGCTCAATCCAATTGAAGCTAATAATTTCATATAAACTCTCTAAAAAAACTGTAATACAAACGGATACAACTTAGGGCGGGTTAATTAACCGCGAACGCCTAATTTATATTGACCATTCTGTAGAAACATTAATGCTTGCTTATGTTTTGGGGAGATAAGAATTGGGCCATCATCAAAAAATAAAAAGCACTTCCAATTACGTACGAATACATCCCAGCGAGTTTCAACTATTTGGTACTTTTCATAGCAAAAATACACCACCGCATCATCGGGCCATTGAATATGCGCACTAATCGCTTCAGGCATCGCATTGTCATTAGAATCCCAGGCTGATTGCCAATGCTCAGTTTCTGTCCAAGCATCTTGCTTTGCTGGCCAGTCACCTTTTTCAAACAGCTCTGCACGACTGCTCTTATTGCTTATCCACTTATCCCACACTTCCATAGCACTTTTATCAGTCAGTGGTTTAATCAAGGCCTTATCATCATCTGATACAGGCAAATCTTTATGGTTAAAAATCCACTTACGCTTATAAAGATCAAACGGAATATATGAATATGACAAACAATTGCTCCTAGCAACAAAAATGAAGCACAATTATAACGCTAAAGCTGATCAGACTGCGATAGCGAGAGAGATAAATGATGTGGAGATTGAAGAAATATTAAAGCTGTAGTTAAAAAATACTGATACTAGTAAATATCTCAATTCTGGGAAGGGCAATGAAGTAAATAAGATGATTATAAAAGAGTGAAAATGAGCATAGAAACAGTTTATATGGTCTCCCCACAGGGACTCGAACCCCGATCGGCCGCTTAGGAGGCGGCTGCTCTATCCTGTTGAGCTATAGAGAGACCCAGTGATTATACTGAGTTTATAATTGAATTAAACCTTTTAAATTTAATTGCTTGATTAATAACCAACTAATGTATAATAGCTTAGTTCTTAATCTTTAATCTTTAGTTCTTAGTTCTTAGTTCTGAACTCTCAACTTTTAATCATTAGTTCTTAATCGCAATGTCGTTCACTTGAATATTGTCAGCACTGTCGATGCCGTCAAAAATTGCAGTTGAACTGTCTTCAGTAACTTGTTCAATAACCACATTGGCACGGCTTTTTGTAGCGATGGCGCGCATGGAATTGAATCTGTCTGGGATATTTTTTTGTAATACAATTTGGAATTTATCACCCATTTTGACGCCATTTTTACGACCTAAGTTGATGATAATACGATCCCCTTGTCTGGCAACAATTTGGCCTAGTAATGGACGACAATTTAACTGTTTATCCAGGGACATCACACTTTGTTGTAAAACATCACTAATAGCCTGACCATAGGAAGAACGCCAAAAGCGTTGGTTAGCAGGAGAAACTATTTCTTGTCTTTCAAACTCCCAAGGCGCTGATGTAGCAAACGATTCTGACCACACAACTTCGCCACTGATACCATGATAAAGAGTTAATTTTATCATGAATTGCCTAAGCGGATCATCGTCTACCAACCCCATATAACTGCTTTGTACCGGTTCAGTAGAAATATCAATAATTTCTGGTTGCAATACATATTGGCTGTCGGTGATTTCACCTAACCAACTGGGAATACGGTAACCCTTAAAATTTACTAATTGATTGGTGTTATCAATTTTTTCGTCGGCGTGTAATCGAGCGAAACTGTACCGAGATTGAGCGTTGATAATTTTGCCTAAATGTTCAGTGACCCGTTGTTCAAAGTTGGCCAATTGGCCATAGCGTAACTGAGCGCGTTCTTGTAAATAGGCTTGTGGCAACATAATGGCGGCTTTGAGAGACTGGCTTTTACATTGTGCATCGGGTTCTTGCTCACCAAGTTCTAATTGTAAAACCACGGTAATAGTGTGCTGGCTGATCATTTCACTCATTAATTCAACATTATTGGCCGATCCCATCCGTTGAATTTGAAAGGTATCTTGAGTAAGTCGACCTTGATTGACTTGTTGTTGGCTGGAAAAGTTAACTCCGGCTTTTAAGCTGGCATAATTTAATGCTTGGCTAATGGCATCTTCGCGGGCTTTATCAATATCACCATTAACAATTTTGGCCTTGCCGGTAACTTCAATTTGTTCAGCTGATGCAGACATTGTCGCCAGCAAGCCACAGACGCATAGCATGACTATTGCGGCAATATGACCGAAGGGATTAGCTCGGTTAGTAGGGCTTTGTCTGATCAGCATGCGATGTCCTAATGTCAAAAAAACGTCAATTTGGCCTAATTACACAAATTAAGCTTACTCTATTTTTAATAAAGCAAAAATTGTGCCTCTTTAGAATCTACTGTTCTTTACTGGTTAAATTTTATTCGAGATAAAAACGTTTTAATCGAGACGAGTGGATTGCTGTCTATCAATCTAAGCACCACTCACTTAACAAATAATCGCTCATCAAAGAGTAAAACGTTTTTAGCCAAACCCTTCGGGCAGCGTTTGTTGTTCATTCCTAATGCGTTATCGGCTTCTAAATGTAGAATAACGACACTACAAAACCTCTGCCTTGTAGCCCTTTATTTAAGTAATGAACAACAATTCACTGCAAAAACTACCTTGAAAGATCAACAGCCCCTCACATTTTGCAGTTATTTTTCGATCTAGTGCAATTATAGTAAAGCTTCTTGTACATTTGCCGATATAAGGTGACGAACAATAAAGAAGTAAGTTATTGGCCTTAGTCAGCGGTAAATAAGGTGATTAAATAGCTCATTTATACCAAGACTTGCGGCATTAAGTGTTAGAGGAATTATTATGATTAACAGGCTTTTTATCCCCGCGGTCATGCTCGCATCGTTATCGTTAGCGGCATGCACCCAAACGCCTAATGCTGCCAATAACTTTGCCTTCAATAATAACGGTAAATTTGTCAAAACCGCCGACGAAGATGAGGTTTATCACGATAAGCTGGCTTATGATATTCAGGCTGCAGGAATATCACCTAAAGGCCAAGTGAATGTGTGGGCCGAAAAGTTAGTCAACGAGTTAGTGCTACAGAATGACGCTTTACGACCTGATCAACCACTGCTTATATCTACGCCAGTAATGGCCAGTAATTTAAATACCACCAACGAGTTGGCATTACAGTTACAACAAGGATTACTTGCAGCCTTTCATGCCCATGAATTTAACTTAGTTGATTTAAATGTAGCGACTAGTTTACGCGCAACGGAGCAAGGCGAGTTTTTGTTGAGTCGGAATTGGGAGTTATTACGCTCAGATTTACCGGTATCACATGTGTTAGTGTCAACCATGGCCCTAACACCTGAAGGCATTATATTTAACGGCCGAGTGGTCAATATCACCAATAATCGGGTGCTTTCTGCGGTGCAATCATTTGTAGCTGCATCTAGCTTGTCAGGTTATTTACAGCCTTCTGAAATTATTGAATCTCGCAACGGTTTGTTGTATCGCCACGAAAAGCGAGGCGACAGTCGTTACACCGTATTAGGAGATAAGCTATGAAATCGCTGATATTAATAATGCTGTTGGTACTAAGCGGATGCGTCAGTAAGGACAAATATGTTCAGTGGGAAACTGAAGCTCCAGCCTCGTTTCCAACTCTAACAGCAATTGGTTACGCACCTTTAGCAACACAGCCGAGTAAAGAAGCGTCACATCGTATTTTAATGGCGATGCAAGCGTCAAAAATTGCCGCTTATCGTGAGTTAGCAGAACAAGTTTATGGCCAAAAGGTTACGGCTAATAGCGACGTGAGTGAGTGGTTATTAACTGATGATAACGTTAAATCGAGCGTTAGTGGCATTATCCGTGGTGCCAAAGTGGTTAAGACTTACCCTTCAGGTGAGTTTTATGTCACAGAGCTCGCTTTGGACTTTAAACAAGTATGGCAATTGTACGAACAACAAAATCGCCCTAAACGGGTGAAAGATGTTACCTACTTTTAAATATTAAAGTCGATTTGGATTAGCTTGATACCTAATGTTATTAACTAATGTTTGAGTTAATTAGCTTGCTTAAACCAAAATGTTTATACAAAAATGTATGGTCCGCCTCGTTATTGCAAATGATATTTTCGATAACGAGGTTGGTTTGCGCTAATGTATTCGGAATCTTCATTAGGTGCTTTACCACCCGCTCCACGATGAGTTCCGCGCTAGATTGTCCTCAAAAAGCCCAAAGCATACTTTCGGTGCTGTTTTTTGTGTCAGGTCTTCAATCTAGTGGTCTGACCGTTCTGTCATCTTCTCTATCATCTGCAAACTCGGGTTAAACTCTTATTTCAAATGCTTGCTTGGTCGATAATACCGACCACGCTATTCGTACCAACTTATTCGCTAATGCAACGACGGCTACATTAAATGGCTTCCTCGCTCTGAGCTCAAGTATCCATTCTCCAAATACGGCCACCGCTTTTTCTGGCCTTGATAACATCGCTCGAGCACCATGAATAAACAACGTTCTTAACGCCTTATTTCCACGCTTACTTATCCCGAGCAAGGTTGACTTCCCTCCCGTTGAATATTGATGAGGAACTAATCCTATCCATGCGGCCATTTGACGGCCATTTTTAAAATGCGTGACATCTGAGATATCGGCCAAACACTGAGCTGCGGTTAAATCTCCCACCCCAGGGATCGTCTTTAATAGCTGCGCTCGCACATCTTGCTCGACAAGCTGTTTAAGCTTTTTATCTTGCCCTGCTATACGCTCATTAAGCAGTAAGTAATACTCGTGGTGTTCAATTAATTCTTGCATCAACATGGTTGGAAGCGGTTCGCCGTTATCGGCAAGCCATTGGAATAACACTTTCATTTTGGCATGCCCTCTAGGAAAGCTCATGCCAAACTCGAGTAAAATTGCTCCAATGCGTGACATACACGCTGTCCGCTCTTTGATATAACTAGACCTAACTCGCTGAATAACGCTGATGACTTGTGAGGTCTCTGTTTTGACACCAACAAAACGCATCGATGGTCTTGTGCATGCTTCTGCTATTGCATCGGCATCAATATAATCATTTTTATTCGTTTTAACGTAAGGCTTAACATATTGGGGAGGAATGAGCTTAACCTCATGACCCAGTGCTTGGCATTTTCTTGCCAACCATTGGGAACCGCCACATGATTCCATTGCAATCATTGTTTTAGGTGTTTGTGACAGAAATTGAATGAGCTTTAAACGAGTTAAATGTTTACGAAATTGTTCACGACCAGTGTGATCATGCCCAACAAGATGAAAAGAAGATTTGCCTAAATCGATCCCAATTACTTTAATAATAGACATGATGGTTCGCCTCTTTGATTAGCCTACCCTAAGTATAGCTTAGGCGTGAGGCGGACCATCTAATTAAGCCACTGATTTAAGCGGCTTTTTTGTTATCGGCTGTGTTATCGCTCATTGTTAAAACGATAATTTAAACGCTAAGCCAAATGCGGCCTGGTTTTCCATGTCTTCAGTAATGTCAGGATAACTTAACTCCATTTCTCCAGCAAAATAGTACCCTGCATAAGCATTAAGGCTGATATTACTGGTCGCTTTCCAGCCTGCTCGAGCAAAGCCTACCCATTCTTCGACTTCGATTGTTTGATCATCATCAGCAATTAAAAAACGCTCGGTTCGCATTGAACTTCCCACGCCAAAATCCCAGTCACGATTATATTGATAACTTAATTCTAACCCCGCAGGGCCACTAAAACCGGCTTGGAATGGGTTAGCAAGTACCCACTTATCGTTTATTTGCCAACGAACTGCCAAATAAGGAATGGTACGCACTTCTGAAATATCATTTAAATATGCAACGCCAACACCCAACATATTGCCCGAATCAAAGCGGTACATTCCCGATGCCACTACGCCATAACTTTGCGCGTTTGAAGATGAAGCCGTATCGGCATAGGCATATTGCAATTTTGGCGCAATAAGAAACATCCAATGATTATCAAGACGGTAAGATAACGATAAACCAGCACTGTACTGATGTATGGTTGACCAAGGTTGAACAGTTGAATTTAAAGGAGTGTTTTGGTTTATTTCCCAATCGTAATCGAGGTTATCGTAGCCTAAGCTTGCTCCTATAGACCACTGGCGATTAAGTGGCATGTTGGCCGAAAAACTGGTTTTCCATGTATCTCGCTGTAACTGATTAGCGTTAGCGCTATCAGTCCCAACATTTGCAGTGCCCGTTGATGTACGAGCCACGGTGAGTGAAAAAGGTGAACGTTCTGGTGCTGCTAAAGCATACTGACTTAACAACAGTCCCGATGCTAGCAAAATTGACAAAGCTGATTTACTCAATGATTTTGGCTGAATTACGTTAACGTTATAAAGCGTCATATCGATCTGCTTCCCTTCAAATAATGAGATAAGTTAAATATTACCTTGGTTTAATTACACCTTGGTTTAATTGCACTTTGGTTTAATTGAATAGCAATACTATTTTTGAGCCAATTAGGTTCATCTTTTATTGGTTTATTTTACGTCAACTTGGTGTGCTCGCAAAAACATCTCTGCAGTATCTTGTATGTATGCTTGTCTGGATATCTGTAAATCACCGATCTCCAAGCCCAACTCTAAACGCAGTTTAAGTTCACCAAATAACATTAAACATAATCTAACTGCGCTTTCGTGCGGATTTTTAAACCAGTATTCGCCGTGCTCATTGACCTTTTTTAAATAATTTCTAACCAGTCCGAGTACGTGCTTGGGGCCAGCGTCATAGAATAATCTAGACACTTCTGGGTGAGTATCAGCTTGAGCTACGCAGGTTTTAAATACTGTCATGGCTTCTTTGCTAACAATCATCTCACCAAATTGCTGAGCAAACTGCAAAATAACCTGTTGGGGTTTAGTTGCATCGACTAAAGCATTGTCAGTGAGTTGATGCACAACACATTTAGATTCAATCGCGGAAACAAACAAATCATCTTTGGAGCCAAAATGAGAGTAAACGGTTTGTTTTGATACACCAGCATGTTTTGCCACTTCATCCATACTGGTATTAGGAAAACCCTGATGGCAAAAAAGGTCAATGGCAGACTCAAGTACCTGGGCACGCTTTTGCTCACTGCGGCTCAAATTAACTTGTCCGTCATTATTAAGCGATGTGTGTTCTTTTGTCATGTTGGTTCCGTAAATTAACCCATTAAGCAAAATCGAGCTTCAGTAATACAGCTCATTATTTAGCGTTATAGTAACCAAAAATAGACTGGACAGTCTAGTCTTATAAACCTAGACTACTGAGTCTAATTAACATTTAAATTACATATTGCGGTTTGTAACAAATGCTTTCATTAAGATAAGCCAGACAGACACAACCTATTGCTATGCAAGGAAGACACTTTATGTACGCGTCAAAGACATTCACCCCAATCATTCTATACTTAGCGCTAGGTTTAAGCTTCATCGCATTAGGCGGTTGTGGCTCTGAGGTAAAAGAGCATTCACAAACAACTGAGTATCAAACGGTATTGTCACAGCCTTTGTCGTTAAGCGACCGTTATCAGCACATGCAAACTTACACGGGTACGATTCGCTCGGCCAATACCACCGGAATTGGCTTTGAACTTGCGGGCAAACTCAATAATATCCTGGTCGACAGTGGCGATACGGTTAGCAAAGAACAAATATTAGCGCAGCTTGATACTGATTTATTGATCGCAGAGAGGCAGCAATTACAAGCTAGTTTATTACAAACTCAGGCAGATATAGATTTAGCAAAAAGCACCTTAGCTCGTACTCAAAAGTTGAAACAACAAAACTATGTGTCTGAACAGCAACTCGATGAAACCCAACAACAAGTTATCAGCTTACAAGCTAACCAGAAGCGTATAGAAGCCAGTTTAAGTGCGACCAATTTAAAAATTGAAAAATCAACCTTACTGGCCCCATTCAATGGAAAAATCAGTCAACGTTTTCATAATGTCGGCGAAGTGATTGCGCTAGGTAGTCCGGTTTTCACCTTAGTCGGTAACAGTCAGTCTGTGGCTTATATTGGGGTACCCATTGACATCGCACAGCAGTTAACCGCCGAGCAGATGGTAGATGTCCGTGTAGGTAAACAAACCTTTACCGCTAAAATTGCCGGCATTAGCGCCGAAGTGAACACGATTAGCCGTACAGTTCAGTTACGTATTTTGTTACCCGATTCAGCAAGAGTCATCAATGGTGAGATAGCATACTTAGCTTATCAGCAAGATGTTCTGGAACCTGGTTATTGGGTACCAATGTCGGCCTTAACTGACGGAGTTCGCGGATTATGGAATGTGTTTGCCTTAGTTGAGGCTGAGCAAGGTTTTTATACCATTGAACGTCGCGATGTAGAGATTATCTATACCAATGAACAACAAGCATATATTCAAGGTGCCATAAAACCAAGCGATCTAATTGTGTCACAAGGATTACATAAATTGGTCGTTAGCCAAAAAGTGACTCTCGCTCAAGCTGAGAAAACGGGGGCACTATGATTAAAGCATTTTTAGAAAATGGCCGCCTAACCAGTTTATTTATCGCATTATTAATTGTTGCTGGATTAGGTGCCATTTCAAGCCTACCTCGCACCGAAGACCCACATATTACTAACCGGTTTTCATCTGTTATCACTCAATACCCAGGTGCATCTGCTGAGCGGGTTGAAGCGCTAGTGACCGAAGTGTTAGAAAATCAATTACGTCGTTTAGAAGATTTAAAGCTAGTCCAGTCTACTTCTCGCCCGGGAATTTCGGTTATCCAGTTAGAGTTAAAAGACACAGTAACAGAGACGGCTCCGGTGTGGTCACGCGCTCGAGATCTTATCGCCGACAGTGAATCATTGTTGCCATTAGAAGCACAAAACAGCGTATTAGATGATCAATTAGGTTATGCCAATACAGCCATTTTAGGGCTTGTTTGGGCTGACGACAGTCCTGTAAGAGCCGATATTCTTAATCGTTATGCCAAAGAATTACAAAGTCGTCTAAGACTGCTCAGCGGGACTGATTTTGTTAAGCTCTATGGCGCACCACAAGAAGAGATTTTAGTTGAGTTAGATGGCAATAAAATCAGCCAATTGCATTTAACCCCCGCCAGTATTGCCGCGATTTTAAATAATGCCGACAGTAAAATTTCAGCGGGTGAAGTTAATAACAGCCAATTTAGAGCCTTAGTTGAAGTATCTGGTGAGTTAGATTCGCAAAATCGTATCCGCCAAGTGCCGTTAAAAGTAGATGACTATGGTCAAATTATTCGCTTAGGGGATGTGGCTAATATTACCCGCCAAGCTAAGACCCCAGCATCAAGTATCGCCTTAATCGACAGTCAACAAGGCGTATTAGTCTCTGCGCGCATGCTCAATAATAATCGAGTCGATGTGTGGCAACAGCATGTTAGCAACACCATAGATGATTTCTCAGTTAATTTACCGGCCAATATCAAGGTGCAATGGTTATTCGACCAACAAAGCTATACCAGTGACCGATTAGGCGACTTGGTGATTAATCTGTTACAAGGATTTGTGATTATTTTAGTGGTTCTGATGCTGACATTAGGACTGAGAAATGCGGTTATTGTGGCGATATCATTACCATTAACTGCGTTATTTACCCTCACCTGCATGAAATATACTGGCCTACCGATCCACCAAATGTCGGTAACAGGTTTAGTGGTTGCGCTGGGGATTATGGTCGATAATGCGATTGTGATTGTTGATGCCATTGCTCAACGCCGTCAGCAAGGTATGAGCAAGCTGGAAGCGGTATCGAAAACACTACATCATTTATGGCTTCCACTGGCGGGCTCTACCATCACCACGATGCTCGCCTTTGCGCCTATTGTGTTAATGCCGGGGTCCGCGGGTGAATTTGTTGGTGGCATTGCCATTTCAGTCATGTTCGCCTTACTTGGCTCATATATTATTTCTCATACCATTATTGCTGGCCTTGCGGGTCGATTCAGTCGCAGTGAAAAACCAACGGCTTGGTATCAGCAAGGCATGGCATTCCCAAAAATTAATCAGGCATATACTGCCAGCCTTAGGTTTGCGTTAACAAGACCAATACTGACCGCCATTGTGATTGGAATATTACCGGTTGCAGGCTTTTTTGCGGCGGGGAAAATGACTGAACAATTTTTCCCACCATCTGATCGCGATATGTTTCAAATTGAAGTCTACTTGGCACCTCATGTGAGTATCGATAACACTCTCGAGCAGGTTAAACTGATTGATAATAAGCTGCAACAGATTGACGATATTGTCGCCGCTACATGGGTTGTTGGCGGTAATACGCCCTCTTTCTATTACAACTTAACTCAACGGCAACAAGGGGCAACCCATTATGCTCAAGCAATGATTAAAGTGACTGATTATGTCGCCGCCAATAGGTTAATTTTACAATTGCAAAAAGAGTTTGATACCCAATTTCCACAAGCACAGATTTTAGTGCGCAAACTGGAACAAGGACCCCCTTTTAACGCTCCTGTTGAGCTGCGTATTTATGGCCCTAATCTTGATACCCTTAAAACATTGGGTGAACAAGTACGCGGCATCTTAGTCGCCACACCAGATGTCATTCACACTCGTGCCACGCTCAGTTCTGGCGCTCCAAAAGTGTGGTTACAGGTGAATGAAGACGCCAGCTTAATGAGCGGCTTAAGTTTAAGCGACATTGCTAATCAAATTAAAATGGCGACCACTGGCGTCATTGGTGGCAGTATTTTAGAGCAAACCGAATCACTGCCAATACGTGTTCGTTTAGGCGATAACAGTCGCGAACAAGCCACGCGTTTAGCCGAGATAAATTTGGTGTCACCATCAGGGTCAGGCATTCCACTATCGGCATTATCTTATAATGAAATCAATGTCAGTCGCGGTGCAATCCCCCGCAGAAATGGTGAGCGCGTTAATACTATCGAGGCTTATATCACCAGTGGTGTATTACCAGCACAAGTGCTAAACGAGGTTAAAGATACTATTGCTAATTTACCCATTCCAGTTGGATATCATCTCGAAATCGGCGGCGAAAGCGCAAAACGCAATGAAGCTGTAGGTAATTTACTGTCTAATATTGTGTTGGTGGTCACGTTGTTATTAGCGACGGTAGTGCTGTCTTTCAACTCGTTTAGATTAACCGCCATTATTTTACTGAGTGCATTTCAATCGGCAGGTTTAGGCTTGTTATCCGTATATGTATTTGGTTACCCGTTTGGGTTTACCGTCATCATCGGTTTATTGGGATTAATGGGCTTAGCCATTAATGCCGCCATTGTTATTTTAGCTGAATTAGAAGATATCCCCGAGGCGCGCAATGGCAATATACCAATAATCATTTGTACGGTGAGCAGTTGTGGGCGTCATATTGGATCAACCACCATTACCACCATAGGTGGATTCTTACCTTTGATCATCGCCGGTGGTGGCTTTTGGCCACCCTTTGCTATCGCTATTGCTGGCGGTACCTTGTTGGCAACCATGTTGTCACTGATTTGGGTGCCAGTAATGTATACCTTATTGATGAAACCTAAAACAGTTCTCAATACTGCATTAGCATTACAAAGTTAGACGTGACAACGAATAAGTGTTTGTGAGCCACCCATCGACGTAGGTTCGCGTAGATCAGAGGGTTTTTACATCTATATCATTATAAACTCTCTGAACAAAATTTATAGCCAATAAAAAACCGCTTTATCACTAAAGCGGTTTTTTTTTCAGAATCTATAACGTTTATAGTTCGCTATTGCGATCCATATTTTCAGTATTCTCAAGCCATAAGGCGTTGATAATACCGAATGCACACGCTAACAATACCCCTAAAATCCACGCAAAATACCACATAGATGTTGCTCCTTAATTTAGTAAAGTGAGGTTTTATTGTTTTCAATAAACTCACGATTTAAACGGCCGAACATCTTGTAATAAGTCCAAGCAGTATAACAAAGTATCGTTGGTACAAAGATGGCAGCAACAACGGTCATCACATTAAGTGATAGTTGGCTGGCTGTCGCATCCCACATGGTTAAGCTAGCATTAGGCTCTAGTGATGATGGCATAACAAATGGGAACATTGCTGCACCACAAGTCAAAATAACGCCAGCAACAGCAAGTGAACTAAATAAGAATGCAAAACCACTGCGATTTAAGCGACTAGCAAAAATCACTAATATTGGCATTAATAACCCTAATACTGGAAACAACATCGTAATAGGATATTTGTCATAATTAGTTAACCAAGCGCCCGCTTCAATAGCAACCGTTTTAGTGGTTGGATTTGACGGACCAGCTAGATCAAGTGTAGAGGTAATGACGTATCCATCAATACCGTTGACTAACCAGACACCAGCAGCACCAAAGAGTACAAATAATAGACCACCACAAATTTGTGATGCCTTAACACTGCGTACCCGTAACTCGCCATCTGTCTTCATTTGTAACCATGAAGCCCCTTGCATAACAAACATTGTTACACTGACAAGTCCAACTAACAAACCAAACGGATTTAATAAACCGAAGAATCCGCCATGGTAAGTTGCACGTAGATATTCATCAAAGTTAAAAGGTACACCTTGCAGTAAGTTACCAAATGCTACACCAATGATTAATGGTGGCACAAAACTGCCGACAAATAATGCCCCATCCCATGACTTACGCCATCTTGGATCTTCAATTTTAGAACGGTAATCAAAGCCGACTGGACGTAAATATAAAGCGAATAATACTAGCATCATCGCTACATAAAAGCCCGAAAACGATACGGCATAGACCATAGGCCAAGCGGCAAACAATGCACCAGCAGCTGTAACTAACCATACTTGGTTACCGTCCCAGTGCGGTGCGATAGTGTTAATCATAATACGGCGTTCAGTATCGTCTTTACCAATAATCGGTAATAACATACCCACGCCCATATCAAAACCATCAGCCACAGCAAAACCAACAAGTAACACACCAATTAGTGCCCACCAGATAAATCTTAATACTTCATAATCAAACATAATCAGGTCCTCCGCTTAAGCATCTTGGTTTTCAAAATGGTAACGACCAGTTTTTAAGCTGCTTGGGCCAAGACGTGCAAACTTAAACATCAAGTAAGCTTCTATAACCAACAGAATAGTGTAGAAAACCGTGATCGAAATAATACTGAACCATAAATCGGCCGGCGTTAAACTCGATGCAGACATGAAGGTTGGTAGAATTTCTGAAATGGTCCAAGGTTGGCGACCAAACTCTGACACAAACCAACCACATTCAATGGCAACCCAAGGAAGCGGTAAACTGTAAAGTGCAGCGCGAAGTAGCCATTTTTTCTCTGCAATTTTATGACGAGTGCTTTGCCAAAACGCAGCTGCAAATACAAATAACATAATCACACCTGCACCAACCATAATACGGAAGGTCCAGAACATTGGTGCTACAGTAGGAATAGAATCAAAAGAGGCAGCAATAATTTGCTCTTCAGTCGCATCGACCACTTTATCGGTATAACGCTTCAGTAAGAAGCCATAACCTAAATCGTCTTTAACCGCGTCAAATTGCTCTCTTACTTCGGCAGATTTATCACCTGCACGTAGTTTTTCAAGTAATCCGTAAGCAACCATACCAGTACGAATGCGTGCTTCATGATTTTTAACGAGATCGGTAATACCAGTCACTTCGGTATCTAAAGATCGAGTGGCAATAATGCCCATCGCATATGGGATTTTAATGGCATAATCGGTTTCCATCGTTTCTTGATTAGGAAAACCTACTGCTGTAAAGGCTGCTGGTGCAGGCTCAGTGTGCCACTCAGCTTCAATCGCTGCTAATTTTACCCGCTGAACTTCACCGACTTCATAGCCAGATTCATCACCAAGTACAATAACCGATAGAATTGAAGCCAAACCAAAGCTTGCGGCAATGGCAAACGAGCGACGAGCAAACGGTAAATCTCGACCTTTCAATATGTAATACGAGCTAATGGCAAGTACAAACATGGCTCCGGCAACATAACCAGATGCGACAGTGTGAACAAACTTAACTTGCGCTACAGGGTTAAACACCAAAGCGCCAAAATCGATCATTTCCATGCGCATGGTTTCATAGTTAAACACCGAACCCACAGGGTTTTGCATCCAACCGTTTGCGATCAAAATCCATAACGCTGACAAATTAGAGCCAAGAGCGACAAGCCAAGTGACGACTAAATGTTGGCGTTTGCTGAAGCGATCCCAACCAAAAAAGAACATTCCGACTAACGTTGACTCAAGGAAGAAAGCCATCAAAGCTTCTATCGCCAGAGGCGCACCAAAAATGTCACCGACGTAATGAGAATAGTAGGACCAGTTAGTACCAAACTGGAACTCCATCGCTAAACCAGTTGCGACACCTAACGCAAAATTAATACCAAACAATTTACCCCAAAATTTTGTCATGTCTTTATAGATTTGCTTATTGGTCATCACATAAAGTGATTCCATAATGGCAAGAATAAAGGCTAAACCTAGGGTGAGTGGAACAAATAAAAAGTGGTACATAGCTGTAAACGCAAATTGATAACGCGATAGCTCAACGACCTCTTCGATAATCATTGGCGACTCCTTACTTCAGTACAACCAAATACGACACAGCAACAGATTGTTGCCATAATGATGATGTTATACCTGAAAACGGTCATTTTGAAACAATGAACAACTCACCAAAATGTAAAAAATGATAAATTAATCTGTTTGCCTATGTTTTCAAGCCCAATCCTAAACGCTTATATCTTACGGTATAATCCTTGAGTAGATCATATTTTTTAGTCAAATTTGTGACCCACATTAGATCTTTTGCATAGATATTTTTTTTACTTATATAATCATTAACTTAGAATAATTAAAATGCTTAAAACTGGTCTTTAAAACGATACCAGAGCAGACAACTTATACTTATATACTCAAAAAAGTCGTTACAATTAACAAACTACACTTTTGTCCTCCCAAGAGGTATTGACAATATTTCTCCCATTGCTAGGAGCCACAATGCCTATAAATAAAAAACCGATTATTTGGTCATTAGAGCCAATTGTTACCACAAAGTATATTATTTAATTAATTATTAACCTAGGATGAATAATTTATTAAATAATCTAATCAGACTAAAATAATAAATTCAATAAAAACAAAACAATAAAAACAACAACACTAATTTTACAATACTTTAAAAAAACAAAATCATTAGAATAACTAATGTCAAATATCATTTTTTCTCGTTTGAAGACAATAATGTTGAACCGTATAATTAATGCACAGTTAAGAAGACGCATACTGAGTGAGCAAGGCGTCGTAGTCTTAATCCATCATCACCTAATATTAAGAGATTCAGTTATGACTCAATTATTTGAAAATATTGCCAACTTGTATAAACGTGCTTTTACTGAAATGTTTACAGCTAAAGAATTGAAATAAGTTAGATCACTTTTTTAGCTACACAGTGTTAGTGGTTATTTTTGTTAGCGCAGAAATCATATTAACCGGCAATCGTTATTACCCTAATATAACGATACAGAAAACCCCATAGAGTTAATCTATGGGGTTTTTCTTTATGACGAACAATAACGCCGCGAACTAAACTAACTCTTATCCTAAACTGAGCGCTAACCTACTTCTCAAACCTAGCTCTAAACAGAAGACTAAACTTAGCTCTAAACTTAGCTCTAAACTAAGTATTAATATACGTTACATGATCGGCCAAGATCATGTAAAAATCATACAGACAGCCATCGCTAACTGCATAAATTGAATAGTTATTAAATACCCAGCCAATAAAAAGACGACTCAATTGAGTCGCCTTAGTACTTTACTTAAGCTAGGTTGTTGATTTGGTATTAACCAATCTTAACCCGTGCATTACGGAACATCCGCATCCATGGGCTGTCTTCACCCCAGTTATCTGGATGCCATGAGTTGGCAACGGTTCTAAATACACGCTCAGGGTGCGGCATCATAATCGTAACGCGACCATCAGTAGTACAAATACCGGTTAACCCATTAGCAGAACCATTTGGGTTTTCTGGGTACTGAGTGGCAATTTGACCATGACCATCGACATAACGTAGCGCAATAGTGCCAGAAGCTTCTGCATTTGCCAGTGCTTGTGCGTTGGCAAATTCAGCCAAACCTTCACCATGAGAGACTGCGATAGGCATACGCGAACCGACCATACCGTCAAAGAATACCGACGGTGTTTGCTGCACTTCAACCAAGCTGAATCGCGCTTCAAAACGCTCTGAACGGTTACGCACAAAATGCGGCCAATGTTCACTGCCTGGAATAATTTGTTTCAAGTTAGACAACATTTGACAACCATTACACACACCAAGTGCAATGCTTGAATCACGTTCAAAGAAACGGCTAAACTCATCGCGGGCACGATCATTAAACAGGATCGATTTTGCCCAACCTTCACCAGCACCGAGAACGTCACCGTATGAGAACCCACCACAAGCCACAAGGCCTTGAAATTCTTCTAAACTAATTCGTCCAGATAAGATATCCGACATGTGCACGTCACGACTTTCAAAACCCGCACGGTCAAATGCAGCTGCCATTTCAACATGGGAGTTAACCCCCTGCTCACGTAAAATAGCCATTTTAGGTGCTGCACCTTTAAGAATATAAGGTGCGGCCACATCTTCACTTGGGTTAAAGCCTAATTTAACCGTTAGACCTGGCGCATCAGCTTGCTGTTTAAGTTCATACTCTTCGCGTGCGCATTCTGGGTTGTCACGTAGTGCTTGCAAGCGATAGGTAGTTTCTGACCACAAGGTACGTAATGCCGTACGACTATCGGTAAAGATAACTCGCTCGCCATCGTTAATGCTAATTTTGTCTGTTGCTTGTAAACCACCAATGTGATGACACGTTACGCCTTTAGCCTCAAATCGCGCGGTAATGGCTTTAACATCAGCAGCACTAACTTGAATAACGGCACCGAGTTCTTCGTTAAATAGACGTTCTAAATCAGTACCACTCAAACTAACTAAATCAATAGTTAACCCTGTATTACCAGCAAATGCCATTTCCACTAAGGTGGTAAATAAACCGCCGTCACTGCGGTCGTGATAAGCCATAACAGCTTGATCAGCGACTAGCTGCTGCATCACTTCAAAGAAGCCCGCTAAGTTAGCGGTAATATCCAATGTTGGTGCTATGTCACCTAGCTCACTGTAAACCTGCGCCAAGCAAGAACCGCCTAAACGGTTTTGACCATTACTTAGGTCCAGCATTAATAATGCGCTGTCACCTTTATCACTGCGAAGCTCTGGCGTTACCGTTTTACGAATATCTTGCACTACACCAAAAGCGGTGATGACTAACGACATTGGCGATGTAACAGTTTTCTGGGTACCATTATCTTCCCATGCGGTTTTCATCGACATGGAGTCTTTACCGACCGGAATAGTAATACCAAGTTCTGGACAAAGGTCTTCACCAATCGCTTTAACGGCTTGATATAAACCCGCATCTTCACCTGGGTGACCTGCTGGCGACATCCAGTTGGCAGACAATTTAATACGCTTGAACGAGCCAATATCAGTACCGGCAATGTTCATAATCGACTCAGCAACGGCCATACGGGCAGAGGCGTCAAAGTCGAGTAAGGCTAACGGAGTACGCTCACCCATAGACATTGCTTCACCGCAGTAACTGTCATAACTTGATGCGGTTACCGCACAGTCGGCTACTGGAACCTGCCATGGGCCCACCATTTGGTCGCGATTCACTAAACCAGTAACGGAGCGATCACCAATGGTGATAAGGAAGGTTTTGTCTGCCACGGTTGGCAAAGTTAAAATGCGCTTAACGGCATCTTTTAGCTCAATTTTAGTTTGATCTAACGCTGGCGATACCGCTTGAGCCGTCACTACATCACGGCTCATTTTAGGTGCTTTGCCTAATAAAACTTCAAGCGGTAAATCAATCGGCTTGTTGTTAAAGTGACTGTCGGCAAGGGTTAAATGCATTTCTGCTGTCGCTTCACCAACCACTGCAAATGGTGCGCGTTCACGGGCACAAATATCAGCAAACTGTTGTAAGTTCTCTGGCGCAACCGATAACACATAACGTTCTTGTGATTCATTACACCAAATTTCAAGCGGGCTCATGCCAGGCTCATCAGAAGGAACATTCCGTAAATTGAATACCCCACCACGGTCTGCATCATTCACTAATTCAGGGAATGCATTTGATAATCCACCCGCACCCACATCGTGAATAAATTGAATTGGATTGGTGTCACCTAACTGCCAGCAGCGGTCGATCACTTCCTGACAACGGCGTTCCATTTCTGGATTTTCACGTTGTACAGATGCAAAATCTAAATCTTCGCTAGACTGACCAGATGTCATTGAAGATGCTGCGCCGCCACCTAAACCAATGTTCATTGCAGGTCCGCCAAGCACAATGAGCTTAGCGCCAATGGTGATTTCGCCTTTTTGAACATGATCTTCACGGATATTACCTAAGCCACCAGCAATCATAATGGGTTTATGATAACCACGAACTTCAACACCATTATGACTAGAGACTAATTGCTCGTAAGTACGGAAATAACCCGTAATAGCTGGGCGACCAAATTCGTTGTTAAATGCGGCACCGCCTAGTGGGCCTTCAAGCATAATTTCAAGTGGCGTTACAATGCGATCTGGCTTGCCGTAATCGCCTTCCCATGGCTGTACAAAACCAGGGATTTTTAAATTAGAAACGGTAAAACCAGATAAACCCGCTTTAGGTTTAGAGCCTCGGCCTGTAGCACCTTCATCGCGAATTTCACCACCAGAGCCAGTAGCTGCACCAGGATATGGACTAATTGCAGTAGGATGATTGTGTGTTTCTACTTTCATCAATATATGCATTGGTTCGGAGTGGTAGTTGTAAATACCATCGGGATCAGGGAAAAAACGACCCGCAACAGAACCCGTCATCACCGCGGCATTATCTTTGTAAGCTGATAACACGTAATCTGGTGTGACTTCAAAAGTGTTTTTAATCATTTTGAATAATGACTTTGGCTGCACTTCGCCATCGATTGTCCAATCAGCATTAAAGATTTTGTGGCGACAATGTTCTGAGTTTGCTTGAGCAAACATCATTAATTCGATGTCGTTTGGGTTGCGCTTTAAACGTACAAAGTTTTCAACTAAATAGTCAATTTCATCATCAGCAAGCGCCAAGCCTAACTTCACGTTTGCCACTTCTAATGCGCGACGACCTTCTGCAAGAATATTCACACTGCTGAATTTTGCTGGTTCAGTGTGAGCAAATAATACTTCTGCAGCTTCAAATGCTGGCAACATGACTTCAACCATGCGGTCATGCAATAAACCATTCAGTTGTTTTTGTTGCTCTGCCGTTAATACAGGGGCTTCAACATAATAAGCAATACCACGCTCAAGACGCTTAACCTTACTTAAACCACAGTTATGGGCAATATCGGTTGCTTTAGATGACCAAGGAGAAATAGTACCAGGACGCGGAGTAACAAATAACAAAGTGCCTTGTGGCGCATGGGACTCAATTGCTGGCCCGTAGGTAAGAATGGTTTCTAACTGTAGACGCTCATTATCATCTAGTGGTTCATTCAAATCAGCTAAATGAACATATTCAGCATAAATTTGCGATACAGGAAGCGCTGCATTTTCGCAAGCCTCCATGAATTTTTGAACTCTAAATGCAGATAGTGCTGGGGCTCCGCGAATGATTTCCATCACGTCTATTCACCTTATAATATAGGAGGATCAGAATTGGCGCTATTATAAGGAATTGCACACTACAAATCACCTTTAAGGACCAGTAAAAACAGTGTTTCCTGATAGGGAAAATATCTCATCCAAGTAATGCTAAATTGAATAACATAATCACTTTACCTTTTAACAAAAAACAACCACAAAATGCTGCTTATTTGTTCAACTATAGGCGTTTAGGAAAACTCCTGATAAAGTAACCAAAAAAACACCCTAACCCCCTACATATTTAAAGGCTATTCAACCGGTATTACATTCGTTTCTTACGTACTACTCTCGTGAAATGAACGAAACAACTTAAGATAACCAATTAATAAATATGATCAAAACCTTATTCATCATTTTAATTTGCGGGATATTATCCGCCTGTCAACCTGTTGATATTCAAAAAGTTGATATTGCTGCGCCCGCACTAAAGCGTACCGAATTAAGGGTAGGGACCTTGTATGGCCCACAGATTTATCTTAATTCAGAACTGGGCGAAAGCGGATTCGACTTCGAAATGGCGCAACGTTTTGCTGATTATTTATCTCTCCCTTTAAAAATGATCCCGTATACCAATCGCAAGCAACTTTTTGCGGCATTAAAAGATAACAAGATTGACATTATCGCTGCTGGTATCGCTAAAACCCCAAACCGCAGTCAACAATTTAAAATGGGACCGACCTTATATAAAGTCAATCAAGTATTGGTTTATAAAGAAGGAACACCTGAGCCCAAAGATATTAGCACCTTGTCGGGTGAAATCACCGTTATGGCTAACTCATCTTCAGTCAACACGTTAACTAAGTTACAAAAAGACTATCCAGATTTGTTGTGGAACCAAGTCAACGACAAAGACAATGAAGAATTGTTTGCATTAATAGCCAATGGTGAACTTAACTACACGATTTCAGATTCTAATAGCTTATTGATCAACCAGCGTTTTTTACCTGAATTGCGCGCAGGAATGATTTTAGAAGAAAAAGTCGAAGTGGTGTGGCTGTTACCGCCTAATAATAGCGATCGTTTAATGAGTCGATTATTGGCCTTTTGGCATAAAGAAAGGCGCGCGGGGACTCTTGAACATTTAAACGAAAAATATTTTGGCCATGTTAAACGCTTTGATTATGTCGATACACGCGCCTTTATCCGTGCAATCGATAATATCCTTCCAGAATACCGTAGCTTTTTCGAGCAATATTCAGGCGAATTAGATTGGCGTAAATTGGCCGCTGCTAGTTATCAAGAATCACATTGGAACCCCAGTGCTCGCTCACCTACAGGGGTGAGAGGCATGATGATGCTAACTCAACCCACCGCCAGTTATGTGGGTGTTGATGACCGATTAGATGCTGAACAAAGTATACGTGGTGGCGCATTTTATTTAAAAGACATGATGGAAAGGTTGCCAGATTCTATTCCGGAAGCCCAACGAATTTGGTTCGCATTAGCCTCTTATAATATCGGTTTAGGCCATGTTGAGGATGCGCGTCGATTAGCGGAATCAATGGAAATGGATCCCAGCGCTTGGCGTGACGTTAAAAAAGTATTGCCTTTGCTACAACAATCTAAATATTACAAACAAACACGCTATGGCTATGCCCGCGGCAGTGAGGCGGTTCACTATGTCGACAGTATTCGTCGTTACTATGACACTTTAGTTTGGGTCGATAATCAAACCAAGAAGTTGGAACCGATGGAAGGTAATGGACAAATTGAAGTGATTGCAGAAGAAGACTCAACCAATATTAAAGTATCGGCAGAATAATAATGGTGTATAAAAGAGGAATTCAATTAAATCTAACGCATAATCGTCACAAAAAGAGCGTATGATGTCACCGAATTTATCAATATAAAGCATGCGAGTTAAGTATGCATTTATTTAGAACATCTGTGAGATTAGCCAATATTAAGGATTCACGGTATGAGAAGAAGAGCTTTAAACAATACCATTTCACGTCGCCGCGTTATGCAAAAACTACACAAAATCCGTATTAGAACCCGCATAAGGGCACACTTTTTACTCATTCACAGTCACGAAACTTAATCACACACTATTTAGCTATACCGTTAAACAAACACATAGAACAGCACTCAATCAGGCAATTTTCTCGCTAACTGTTTGAGTGCTTTTTTTTCTGCTCGACGGCGCTTAAAAAACAAACTTAATTGCTCCGCACATTGCGCGGCTAGCACGCCAGAAGTCACATCAAGCTGATGATTGAAAGCAGGATGTTGTAATAAATTAATTACGCTACCTGCTGCGCCTGTTTTTAAATCATCTGCACCATACACTATCCTGGTAATGCGACTGTGGATCATAGCTCCTGCGCACATAGTGCAAGGTTCTAACGTGACATATAAAGTGGTGTCCAGCATACGATAGTTTTCCAGTACCTTGCCTGCTTGGCGGATACATTCCATCTCGGCATGTGCTGTTGGGTCGTGATTAACAATACTTAAATTACAACCACTGGCAATTAAAACATCGTCTTTAACCAACACAGCACCAACGGGCACCTCACCTTGTTGCTCGGCTTGCTCAGCAAGTTGCATCGCTACGCGCATCCACTTTTCATCAATGGCTAACTGAACATGATTCACTTGGGGAGCGGCAATGTCATTATCAACATCAGCAAGAGGCCAAGGTTCGGTTGAAACGGCTGCCTTTGGGGTATCTGTCACTCTATTAACCTAGGTAATTGTTATGTTCACTATTCTAGCAAATAAAAAAGACGCCGCAGCGTCTTTTTTAAATCAAACTAGGTTTAATCTTACAGGGTTATTCCCATTCGATTGTTGCAGGCGGCTTACCTGAAATATCATAAACTACACGTGAAATACCATCGACTTCATTGATAATACGGTTTGAAACGCGACCTAAGAAATCATACGGTAAATGTGCCCAATGCGCAGTCATAAAGTCGATTGTTTCTACCGCACGCAACGATACAACCCAATCATATTTACGACCATCGCCCATTACACCTACCGAACGAACTGGTAAAAATACCGTAAAGGCTTGGCTAACTTTATTATACAAATCTGCTTTATGCAGTTCTTCAATAAAGATAGCATCTGCACTGCGCAATAAATCACAATACTCTTTTTTGACTTCGCCAAGTACACGAACACCTAAACCAGGCCCAGGAAAAGGATGACGATAAAGCATATTGTAAGGCAAGCCTAACTCTAAACCGATCTTACGCACTTCATCTTTAAATAATTCACGTAATGGCTCTACTAAACCCATTTTCATATCGGCAGGTAACCCGCCAACATTGTGGTGCGACTTAATCACATGGGCTTTACCCGTTGCACTGCCCGCTGATTCAATTACATCTGGATAAATGGTGCCTTGAGCTAACCATTTAGCATTAGCACATTTCTTTGATTCTTCATCGAAGATTTCAACAAATACACGACCAATAATTTTACGCTTAGCTTCTGGCTCAGCTTCACCAGCCATTGCATCTAAGAAACGGTTTTCGGCATCTACGTGAACAATATTCAATCCAAAGTGATCGCCAAACATTTCTAATACTTGATCAGCTTCATTCAAACGTAATAAACCGTTATCAACGAACACACATGTTAATTTGTCGCCAATGGCGCGGTGTAATAACATCGCCACAACCGATGAATCAACACCGCCAGACAAGCCTAGAATAACTTCGTCATCGCCAATTTGTTTTTTAAGACGCTCAATGGCATCTTCAATGATTGATGACGGTTTCCAATTGGCTTTACAGTTACAAATGTCTAACGCAAAATGCTCTAGCATGCGCTGACCTTGACGAGTATGAGTCACCTCAGGATGAAACTGTACACCGTAAAAACCTTTCTCCTCATTGGACATAGCAGCAAAAGGGCAAGTTGCTGTGGTCGCGACTGTCACAAATCCTTCTGGAATAGCCGATACTTTGTCACCGTGACTCATCCACACATCAAGTAATGATTTACCCTCTTCACTTACAGCGTCTTCAATGCTGCTGAACAATGCTGATGCGGTTTGCAGTTCTATTTGGGCATAACCAAACTCGCCTTCACCAATGCCTTTAATTACTTTACCGCCAAGCTGTTCTGACATGGTTTGCATGCCATAACAAATACCCAATACCGGTACTCCAGCAGTAAACACATATTCAGGAGCTCGTGGTGAATTGTCTGCGGTGACACTTTCAGGGCCACCAGCCAAAATAATACCATTTGGGGCAAACTCACGAATTTGCGCTTCGCTCACATCCCACGCCCATAACTCACAATACACACCAATTTCACGGATACGACGCGCAATAAGTTGAGTGTACTGAGAACCAAAATCGAGGATTAGAATCTTATGATCGTGAATATTACTCATGAATAACCTTTACATATTAATTAATTGTAATAACTCGCATCCAACTGATGCGGGCAAATTAGCGCTAATAAAACAAGGGCGACATAACGTCGCCCTTACAGTAATTATGAACGATAGTTTGGTGCTTCTTTGGTAATGGTCACGTCATGTACGTGTGACTCACCCATACCTGCTGAAGTGACTCTTACAAACTGTGCTTTTTCATTTAAATCTTTAATGGTAGCGCAACCCGTTAAGCCCATACATGAACGCAAGCCGCCCATGTGTTGGTGAATAATTTCTTTCAACTTACCTTTGTACGGCACACGACCTTCAACACCTTCAGGTACGAGTTTGTCTGCAGCGTTGTCGCTTTGGAAGTAACGATCAGATGAACCTTGAGTTTGGCCCATTGCGCCCAGAGATCCCATACCACGGTAAGACTTATAAGCACGACCTTGGTAAAGTTCAGTTTCACCTGGAGCTTCTTCAGTACCAGCAAACATAGAACCCGCCATGATGCATGATGCACCTGCGGCTAATGCTTTAGCTAAGTCGCCAGAAAAACGAATACCGCCATCTGCAATAACAGGAATGCCTAACGCAAGCACTGCTTCAGCAGCATCAGATACCGCAGTAATTTGCGGCACACCGACACCCGTTACAATACGAGTAGTACAAATTGAACCAGGGCCGATACCGACTTTAACGGCGTTAACGCCCGCTTCAACTAACGCTAATGCGCCAGAAGCCGTTGCCACATTGCCGCCAACAATTTGTAAATCTGGGTATTTAGCTCTGGTGTCACGAATGCGCTGTAATACACCTTCTGAGTGACCATGTGATGAGTCAATCAATAAAACGTCAACACCGGCTTTTACGAGTGCGTCAACACGCTCTTCATTGCCTGGGCCTGCACCAACTGCAGCGCCGACACGTAAACGACCTAATTCGTCTTTACATGCGTTTGGTTTGCGTTCCGCTTTTTCGAAATCTTTAACGGTAACTAAGCCTTTAAGTTTAAAGTTATGGTCAATCACTAAGATTTTTTCAATACGATGAGAATGCATTAATTTTTGCACTTCATCTAACTTCGTGCCTTCGATCACGGTAACCAAACGATCTTTAGGGGTCATCATGTCGGCAACCGTTTTGCTCCAGTCAGTCACAAAACGCACGTCACGACCAGTAATGATGCCCACAAGTTCGTGTGCATCATTCACCACAGGATAACCGGCAAAACCATTACGTTCAGTTAATAAACGTAAATCAGTTAAGGTTGTTGTAGGAGTAACGGTAACGGGGTCTTGAACAATACCGGCTTCATAACTTTTAACTTTACGGACTTCTTCGGCTTGTTGCTCAATACTCATGTTTTTATGAACAAACCCTAAACCACCTTCTTGCGCCATCGCGATCGCAAGACGAGATTCAGTCACCGTATCCATAGCAGCTGATACAAGTGGAATATTTAATTCAATTTTGTTCGTTAAACGAGTTTTAAGAACTGCGGTATTAGGGAGTACGGTCGAGTGGGCAGGAACCAACAAAACATCATCAAAGGTTAGTGCATCTTTCAGTAAACGTAGCATGGCAACATCTCCCTAGTAAGTAGGATTTTGAGTGAAATATTGCGGCGAGATTATACCTTGCATATTGCTATTGGTAAATGGAAAATAGAAATTTATTAACGTTAGAATGAGAACTCTCATGAGTGCCACAAAAAACAATGTTTACAGTGTGTCGCAATTAAATAGCGAAGTGAGGCATATTCTTGAAGGTCAAATCGGTAAAATTTGGCTAAATGGTGAAATATCAAACTTTTCGGCACCCAGTTCAGGACACTGGTATCTCACCTTGAAGGACTCTCATTCACAAGTTCGTTGTGCGATGTTTAAGGGCCGTAATCAATCGGTACGCTTTAAACCTATTAATGGCCAACAAGTATTAGTAAAAGGTGCAATCAGTGTTTACGAGCCACGTGGTGACTATCAGTTGCTGCTTGAGTCGATGCTGCCTGCTGGTGATGGGTTACTTGCACAAGAATTTGAAGCATTAAAACTTAAATTGGCTGCTGAAGGTTTATTTGCATTAGAAACCAAACGCCCTATTCCTGATAACATTCAACGTATTGGGGTGGTGACATCGGCAACTGGTGCGGCACTGCGAGATATATTGCATGTATTAGCTCGTAGGGATCCCTCTATCGAAGTGATTGTGTACCCTACTCAAGTGCAAGGTGCCACGGCCAGTCAATTAATCTGCCAAGCGATCGTCGCTGCAAACCAACGCATGGAAGTCGATGTTCTGTTGCTTACCCGTGGTGGTGGTTCATTAGAAGATTTATGGTGTTTCAATAGCGAACATTTAGCTCATGCTATTTATAACAGCGCCTTACCGATTATCAGTGCTGTCGGCCATGAAATAGATACCACCATTAGTGACTATGTTGCCGATGTTCGCGCGCCAACGCCATCCGCAGGTGCAGAGTTATTGTCAAAAGACAAAGGCAATAAAGCAGAAAAATTGGCGTTGTTGTTATCGCGTATGCAACAGGGCATGAAACATTACCAATTACAGCAGTATGGACGATTAACTCAGTTATCACATCAACTGCAACGCCATGAACCACAACGTAAACTGCAACAATTTGAACAGCGTTTTGATGAAATGCAAATGCGTTTAGAAAATGCCTTGCAGCATAAGCTCAGCCGGTTAACCCTACGCCACCAGCAATTACATAATCGCTTGCAGCAACGATCGCCGATTAATACCCTAACCTTGGAAACAAATCGATTGTCTTACCTGCAAACTCGTTTGGTTGATGTAATACAGCATAAATTGACTCAATCAGAGCAAAAGCTGACTAATGCAGCGCATCAGCTTGACACCGTGAGTCCGTTGGCCACATTAAGTCGTGGTTATTCAATAACGAAAGACAATAATGGCAAAGTATTATTTGATGTTGCCAATGTCAAATCGGGTGATGAAATTAACACTCAACTTGCACAAGGCAATTTAACCTCGATAGTTAAATAACTAAATAGCTATGATAAGTCGTGGTAAACACGCCACATAGATTGGTTAACGCGCAAATATAATCATAAAAAATGGCACAAAGTGAATCAATCACTTAGTGCCATTTTTGACTTAAATTTTAGCGAACTACTTGCCTATTGGCGTTAGCACTATTTCTACGCGGCGGTTTTGAGCTCGGCCACTTGCGGTAGCATTGCTTGCAATTGGGCTAGACTCACCCATGCCAGTAGACGATACGCGTGAACCACTGATGTTTTGGCTAGTGAGATACTGTGCAACTTCACTTGCTCGTACTTGAGATAAACGCAAGTTGTAAGAATCAGAACCCGAACTGTCGGTATAACCAATCACGTTTAAGCGAGTATCATCATATTCTTTAGCAACTAATACAACACTGTTTAATACTGATTTAGCACGTGAACTTAAGACAGTTTGATCAACGGCAAAGGTCACTTCATTGGGCATATTCAATACAATAGTGTCACCGTTGCGAGTCACACTCACACCCGTTGAACTGAGTTGTTTACGAAGCTCCGCCTCTTGCACATCCATATAATAACCAACACCGCCACCGACAGCAGCACCTGATGCAGCACCAATTAACGCACCTTTACCGCGATCGCTTTTACTTGATGAGGCAACACCAATGACTGCACCTGAAATGGCACCAATAATGGCACCATTAGTTGCTTTAGCATTTTCTGATTCGCCTGTATAAGGATTAGGTAATTGGCAACCAGATAACAACAGCGCCGAACCAATTAATGAACTGCATAACAATGATGCATTTAACTTTACTAACATACTCACTCCTAACGACTTATCCCTAATGAATAAGTCAAAACTGCCAAAATCAAAACTGCCAAAATCAAAACAAAAAAACTGATAAAATCAAAAATAGGCATTCTACCGTAGTTAAGACGTAGATAAGTAAAAAAGTTAGGTTATTTTTTATTAATCAAACGTCTACGAAACCCTGCAACCATCATTAATAAGCCAGCAGTTAACCAAGACAACGCCCCACCTGAATGTTCTGTTTCGATATAAATCTCTTCTACATAAACCGCATCACGATCACTACTTTCAAGCGGCAAAGCATAAAGAGCATTGGACTCATCGCTGCTAATGGTCGCCACAGGATCGGCATAACCCAACTCATACAAATCTATTAATACATCATAATGATCGGTTTGATAACCGCTGGCCAAGGTTGTAAGCACTTCGTAATCATCATCGCCAGAATTAGAATACAAACTAAAAACGTCAGTAGAGTAATAATGGATCCAAGGACCACCGTCTTGGCTTAAATATAACTCAGCAAATACATCGCTCTGAATATCACCGGCACTACTATTAATATCAGCATCAAAAGTCACACTAAACGTTTGATGAAAACCGTCATAATCGTTGTCTTCAAGTAAAAAAGAGTCGGCACCATAGAACGAGAAATCATAGTAAACCACCTGATTTTGCTGAGCCAAAACCCGCTGTTGCTGGCTTTCTTTAGTCGTTGCCTCTTTTTGATGCAAAGCCATCATTTGTTCACGAGTCACTTTTTGAGTGATTGCCGCACTAGCAGATAACACCGTTGCTTGCTGGTGCAGTTCTGCCACTCGCTGTTGAGTTTCAGTGTCTGAACTGATTGCTGAGGAATCAAGTTGGCGCGCTTGGCTAAAGGCACCACTCACTTGACTAGTAGACTCTTCAGCACTGAATGCCGCACTTGAACTTAGCCCTAACGCACAAGCAACACATAAGCTTAATCTCAATGTAAACGGTTTACGACTTGGGGCTAAGTTGATCATCTTATTTGAATGTTGTTTCATGGTTATTCCTCACAACCGTAAATGTTGCAATCATTAAAGCCCACTTAAAATGAACACAAGCTGAACATCAACTCCGCAGCATTATTTAATACCCAATAAGGCTGCTAATACTTGTTATTCAGTTAATGTTCATCTGTTAACACGTATACTGCACAGACAAAACATCCAGACATTGGTTAGTTTGAAATAAAGCGGTTTATATCGACTTATCACTTCTCTATATACTGAGTTGAGCTTAAGTAGATGTTTCTATATAGAAAGGGATCTTTTACACTGGTGATAATAAGGTTATTAGGATTAATACAATGCAGCGTATGCTCAAGCTCAGTGCCACTCTATTAGGCTTAATATTAGTGATACCATCACCCAGCTTTGCTGGTACTTCGCTGGTGTCTGCATTAAGTTCATCTGCAAGGTTACAGCTTGTCCCAGGCCCTAAAAATAATCGCCAAGACAATAATTTAGTAGTAACCAGTTCACAACAAGCCATTCAAATGGCCAAACGCAGTTATTCAGGCAAAGTGTTAAAAGTACAATCAGCTAACGTCAACGGACATCCAGGTTATCGAGTTAAATTACTCACCAATGATGGGGTGATTTTTTATGTGTCAATTGATGCCAGCAATGGATCAGTCACAAGGAACTAGCCCATGAGATTATTACTGGTCGAAGATGATTTAAACTTGCAAGGTAATATCAAACAGCATCTTATTGAAGCGCAGTATACTGTTGATGTCGCTAGCGATGGTGAAGAAGGTTTATTTCAAGCACAAGAATATCAATACGATGTGGCTATTATAGATGTTGGTTTACCTAAACTCGATGGCTTGTCATTAATCAGCCAATTGCGTGAGCAAAATATCAGCTACCCAATTATCATTTTAACCGCTCGAGACAGCTGGCAAGACAAAGTGGTTGGATTAGATGCTGGCGCTGATGATTATTTAAGTAAGCCGTTTCAACTAGAAGAATTAGTCGCCCGTATCAATGCGTTAATTAGGCGTTCGGTAGGTAAAGCCAGTCCGATGATCCAAAATGGTCCCTTTAGTATTAATACCCGCAGCTTAGAAATTAAAAAAAATCTCCAAAGCATTAATTTAAGTGGTTCTGAATACAAATTATTTGAATACCTAATGTTACATCCGGGTTCAGTGCATTCAAAAAGCAGTTTAATTGAACACATTTATGATCAAGATTTTGACCTAGACTCTAATGTGATTGAAGTGTTTATTCGTCGCTTACGTAAGAAGCTAGACCCAGA
Organism: Shewanella sp. MEBiC00475; assembly: GCF_005234075.1. Lineage (NCBI taxonomy): Bacteria > Pseudomonadati > Pseudomonadota > Gammaproteobacteria > Alteromonadales > Shewanellaceae > Shewanella > Shewanella sp. MEBiC00475. The sequence continues at coordinate 3,605,279 of NZ_CP039928.1, read as the reverse complement.
CAATCAATATCAACTAATCGAAACGCTACGCGGCCAAGGTTATAGACTGCGTCAATTAGATCAAGATGCATAAACTACTCAACTCACTTAAAGTCCGCATTGTTATCAGTGCCTTATTACTGATTTTGGTGTTATTGCCCATTATCGGCATAACCGTAAACAATGCCTTTGAAAGCCAAATAAATGTTGCAGCAAAAAACCAATTAAAAGCTTATGTTTACTCTGTTTTAGCCATGGCTGAAGTAGAAGATAACCAATTACAAATGCCGACTCATTTACTTGAAAACCAGTTCAATGTAATTGGTTCAGGTCTTTATGCGTTAATCACCAAAGATAGCCAGTTGCTGTGGAGTTCCAATTCATTTCTCGGTCTAAATACTCCGATTAACTTACCCAAACCCGTAACCGGTAGAAGTACATTTGACTCGATATTGATTAATGACAAACCGCAATTGATATACAGTTTTAGCGTGAGTTTTGCCACCAGCGAACAGCCTTTTACGATGACGTTGCACATTATAAAAGACCAACAAGAATACCTACAACAAATCAAAAACTTCTCTAATACCTTGTGGACTTGGCTACTCATTTTAACCGCCTTGCTCGTTATCGTGCAGCTCAGCTGGTTACTATGGACCCTAAAACCATTAGGTCAATTTAGCCAAGAACTCAGTGCAGTAGAACAAGGTAATTCGATGCAGCTAAGTACCCATTACCCAGTGGAACTGCAAAAAGTGGCTCAACAATTAAATACCTTATTACAAACCGAACAAAATCAGCGTAAACGCTACCGCAATGCGTTAGCCGATTTAGCCCACAGTTTAAAAACACCTTTAGCGGTAATCCAAACTCAAGCTGATTTAAGTGAAACCTCGACAGAACAAATTAATCGCATAAACCAAATTATTGCCTACCAACTAACCCGAGCCCAAAGTGCTGCTGGAAGCGCTTGGCATTTAGGGGTTAATGTTGACAGTATTGCCGTTAGATTAGTGAGAACCTTGAGTAAGATATACCAACATCAAAATCTCACCATTGAGTATCACCCCAACAAACAAGCCCGCTTTAAAGGTGATGAAGCAGACTTAACAGAAATGCTCGGCAATGTGCTCGACAATGCCTGTAAAGCCGCTAAAACAAAGGTAATATTAACCCTTACACAGCAAGAAAATCAGCTGTGTATGTCGATTGAAGATGATGGTGAAGGTATTCCTTCAGATAAACAGCAACATATTTTTGAACGTGGGATCCGTGCAGACACTTACACTCAAGGCCACGGGATCGGACTGGCAATCGTCAGAGATCTTGTCGACAGTTATCACGGTAAACTGACGGTAGGTCAATCGGCATCATTAGGTGGTGCCAAATTTGAATTTACTTTCCAACAGTAAGCGCCTGCTTTAGGTTCCGACTACACATCATTTCTTTAATTTATTTATCTAGCTTCATCCTCTCGCTTATTCCTCTCCCATAGTTCTAGCATATTAATTACAGTCATTAGCTTTCAGCTTATGTTCATCTTCGACTCGTTATGATGACCCTAACAGTCATCAATGACACTGGAGATAACATGAAAAAAGCCATTCACGTACCCGCTCAGGCATTACTCGCCTTAGCCTTGGTTTGTATGCCATTAACACATGTGCAGGCAGCGCAACCAACAGAGTCATATACTTACACCGCCGAAGATGATGCGGTAAGTGATGCTGAATTAGCCCAAATGCTCGCACCAATTGCGCTATATCCAGACAGTTTATTAACTCATATCTTAATTGCGTCTACTTATCCTTTAGAAATTGTCCAAGCCAAACGTTGGTTATCAAGCCAAGGTAATAACGACACAAACCAAATAATGACAGCAGTAGAGACACAAGACTGGGACCCAAGCGTAAAAGCCTTGGTGGCCTTCCCTAATGTCCTCGATCGTTTAAATGATGATTTAGTTTGGACCCAAAGTGTCGGTGATGCCTTCCTACAAGATGAAGGCCGCATGCTAGACAGTATTCAAACCCTAAGACAACAAGCCGATGAAGCCAATAACTTAGCTGATCTTGAACAAGTGAAAGTCACCAGAGTTGAGCGCAGGATTATCATTGAATCCGTTCGTCCAGAAATCATTTATGTGCCTTATTACGACAGTCGTATCGTTTATGGTAACTGGCGCTGGAACCGTTACCCGCCAATTTATTGGAATGCACCAGCTTATGTGCATTATCGCCCTAACCACAGTGCCATTTATTGGAACAGCGGAGTACGCATTAACTTTAACTTCTTCTTTAGTGGTTTCCAGTGGCATGACCGCCGTGTGATTGTGGTACCTGTACGTCAACACTATCGTTACTACACGCCACGTAAAGTAAGTTACAGTAATGGTGCCCAACATTGGCAACATAAACCTAAACATCGCAAAGGGGTGGCATATCGCAGCCAGGTGATCAGCAAACGTTACAATGGTCATTATGAAAAGCGTAATCAACCAGTGAGTTATTCACGTGAACCTAAACGTCAACAGGTAAGCGACAGCGTTAAGCAAGACAAACGCAGCGAGAAAGCAGTGGTAAGAAGTGTGAACCGCAATGACCAAGCTAAACACAAAAGCACCCAGTTAAAACGCGAGTTAAGTCAGCAACGTCAACCGACTACAAACACTAAGTCATTTGATCGTAAAGGTGAGCCAATAAAATCAAGCTATAGTCGTCAACGCGATGTTGCCAAAACTAACCCTAGAAATGAGGCAAAATCAGTAGTTAATGTAACAAGTAAGCCAGGTACACAAACATTACAACAAGCTCAGCGTAACACCCGAGTTGAAAAAGCGCGTCAACCGCAAGTTAAGCAAACTAGCAGGAGTCAACCGCAAAAAACGCAAGTTCGCTCAACGACTAGATCTGCGCCTCAGCAGGCTTCACGCTCAGTGAGCAAGCAACGTGATAGTTCATCATCACGCACTAGCCAGTCAAGGGAAAATAAGTCGTCGAGAGAAAGACAGTAAGCAGTAATCAGGTAGCAGATAAAAACAATATGAGTCGATAACCTTTCTCATGTTGTTTTTATCGATTTAAAGCCTATGACTGTGCGCGAGGTAATACGATACACACATCCAGTCCATGAGGTTGTACCCGACTAAAAGTCAGCTCGCCATGATGTAAGCTGATAATGTGCTGACAAATAGACAATCCTAAACCCGCACCTTGTGAAGTGTTTTCATCGACACGATAAAATCGATTTTTGGCTAAAGCAATTTCCTCATCTGACATACCGCAACCTTGGTCAGCCACACAAATCATAGTCTGTTGCTCGTCCTGAGTAACCTTAATGCTTATCAATGATTCTGTAGGGCTATATTTACAGGCGTTTTCTATAATATTTTTCAGTACTAATTCAATGTAAAACGGATCGACATTGATGATCATATCTTTAGGCACAACGATATACCACTCGTAATCGGCAATGATATGTACTAACTGATTTATCACATTCTCTATAATATTCTGCAGCTTACAATCGGTTTTATTTAACGCCTCAATGGCATCAACTCGTGATAATAACAACAACTGCTCTACTGTATGGCTAATACGATTTACCCCCTCGCCTATAGCTTCAATGTAAGGCAAAGTAGCTTGCTTAACGTCTGGGGATTGACTGCTCAGCACGTCACTTAAACCGTCGCTGTGTAACTTAATAATGGCTAATGGGGTTTTAAGTTCATGGGCTGCATCGGCACTAAAGCGACGCTCACGGATCATAGTCTCGCTAATACGCAGTAGATAGCTGTTAAGCGCTTTTTGGGTTGATGCTAATTCCGTCGGTAAAGTGAAATTAATTGGGCTTAAGTCTTGGGCAGGACGCTTGTCTAAATGTCGCTCTAATAACTTAACTGGTTTAAATAAGTAATAGGTTAGCACCAACATAAAAAACATCATGATGGGGGTAATGATTAATGGCGCTCGCCAAGTGTTGCTGATGATTAATGACACTAACTCTTGCCTAACATCATCACGTTGTGCAGTAACAATCCATACCTGATGCGGCTCAGAGAAAAAACTGTACACATGCCATAATTCACGGTCAATTATACGAGTATCATAACCGGGGTTAAAAGTGGTTAATTGCTGCTCGCCAGAACTGTCAGAATACGCCAGTATCTGCCCGGTACTAGACAATAATTGAAAGGATAATTTGTGTTCATAAGACAAGGTATTAGGATTGGCTTGCTCAGCAAATGTTTCAATTTTCGAATCGTCAACATGAAATAAGATCGGCTGAGAGATCAATTGTGCCAACTGGTCTTCTGTAAGCTGATCCACATAAAACTGTTCAAGCATTTTAGCGGTTTGCACCATTTGTGCGTCAAATAACTCTTCAACTTCATGTTTGGCATCACGGGTGCTTAATATGCTCGAAAAGGTCACCGTGAGTACAATTCCCACCAGCATGATCAAACTTAATAATAATCGTAACGAAAACATAATATCCTTATTGCATTAAGTTCATCAATTTACTGGTAAGTATACAGAGCCCAATAGACCCAAATAAATTACACTATCTCATTTAAAATGTAACCGATGCCACGTACGGTTTTAATTAATTCAGTGGCGGTTTTTTTACGTAAATGATGTATATGCACTTCTATCGAGTTACTGCCCACTTCATCCCAACCATAAGTTAACTGCTCTAACTGATTTCGGGTTAATACACGCCCTGCCGATTGAGCGAATTCTAACAATAGTTGATATTCACGCCGAGAAAGTGAAATAAGTTGATCGCGAAAATGCACTTCACAGCGAGTGAAATCAATCGTTAATGCCCCATAACTGAATTGGTTATGGTCTAAACCATGTTGACGACGAATAATCGCTTTTAGTCTGGCAATCAGCTCTCTTACATCAAAAGGTTTACTTAAATAATCGTCGGCGCCAATATCTAAACACATTAAGCGGGTGTCAAAATCAGTGTTTGCGGTCAACACAATAATGGGTAACGAGATACCGTTTTTGCGCCACTGTTTTAATAAGTCCGCACCATTACCATCGGGTAAACTAAGATCCAAAATAATTGCACTAAAATCTTCATTGTTTAAGGCAACTTGAGCTTGATGAAATGATGCTAAATGATCAACCTGAATGCCTTCTTTAGCTAAGCTCATGACGATACCTTGCGCTAAAAGCTTATTATCTTCTACTAATAATACCCGCATTCATTATCCTTAATCATTAACGAAACACCTTAAAGTCGACACCTTGTTGCTGTAAAAAATCTTCCGCATCCGGTCCTTTTAACATCGACATAGTGGCTAACATGCCTGCCATAACACAATTTGGCGCCAATACTGTCACAGACAATGGTGCCAGCTCTATGGGGTAACCTGTTTTGGGGTTAATAATATGCCCATAACGTTTACCATCTACCTCAATATAGCGGCGAGTATTACCACTAGTGGCTAATGCCCCTTGGCGAATGGTTAAAAGTGCGGCGGCGTTATCAAGCTTATGAGGGTTCTCAATCCCCACCTGCCAACCATCACTTTTGATAATAGGGCAAGCAATATCACCACCAAAGTTGACTAATACCGAATGATTTGGCCAACGATTCACTAAAGTTTGTGCGGTGCGATCAACCGCATATTCCTTACCGATACCGCCAAAATCGACACTCATGTCTGCTGGCATACAAACGCTGTTGTCAGTTAATGCAATACGAGCAAAACCCACCTTACGCAAACTTGCATCAATCTCAGTTTGTAACGGCACACCATGGCTACCGTCAAAGCGCCACAACGCCATTAATGGACAAGCACTGATATCAAATGCCGATTCACTTAACTGAAAACACTGTTGAGCAAATTTAAATAAATGCACTGTTTCGGCATCGATCGGTGTGGTTTCACCTTGGGCATGGTTTAACTCCCACACTACGTTACCTTCAATAAAACGGCTGAATTTATGTTCTATACGCTTTGCTTCATCATAAGCAATGTTCAGCATTTGCCTCGCTATGTGCTCGTCATCAACCGCCATTAATAATTCACACGGACTAGCCATAGCGCTAAATGAACCTAAAAAGCCCCAAGGACGAGGCTGTAAGCTCATCACCTTTGGGGCTTTTGACATTGTTTTGATTGGTTCAAGCAAATTAAATTACTCTGTTTATTGATGATACGTTCATCTTAAAACGAATAACTCACTTGAGCTACTATCGCCTTCACAGAAGGAAATAAATCGTAGTTTTGTAGCTGACCAGGTATCTCAGTGCCATTATTTTCAGGATTTTGCTGATAATACTCAATACGATAACTTAGTTCATGGCCACCAGATAAATGCTGACCAAATTTAAGCCCTATGGTGTAAGCCGTCATATCACCAATGCGATAATCCGCGCTGGCATATTCAGGTATTGCATCGCCACTCATCAAAAATGGTTGATAAAACTCAGCGGCTTGCTGCTGGTAATAACGTAAGTGCAATTGTGCGTACATAGTTGGGCTAAAATTATAGCGGTAATGCGTTTCTAAAGTATGCGATTGAATTTCCCAATCATCAGTACTATAGCGATATGAAAAATCAACTACCCCTGAATCCAATGCACCTTTGGTGAGTAAAAACACACTGTGTTTAAGGCGTGAGTCTGGACGATTCTCATAACGGTAGGATTGAGTTACACCATTAACATCAACTTCACTTAAGATTTTATATGGATCAGTCATGTAGCCTGACACACTTGATAAACCATAATTAGCTTGCATCAACCAATTACGATTAATAATCTGAGTCACACCAAACATAATATCGCTAGTTTGTTTAGTATCATCACCGGCCAAACGAGTTTGATCAAAGGCCGCTTGATAATCGGCATCGTTGTCATAATTGCCACGAAACACCATTTCTGACATTGCAACAGGGCGACCGCCAACGGGATCGACAACATCATTGGTAAAGGCACCCGATAACGACAACGTAGTATTATTTTTATTAAAACTACGCTCAAGGCCGCCATTAATACCCATAGATAAATAATCAAATTCTTTCGAACCATATACACCAATATTACCGGTCCAATCTTGATTGATCACTTCTTGCCAATTAGCGCTTAACTGAACGCGAGTATCATGAAAAGTATCGTCCAGCGGAGTATCACCAGCAGCAACTGTGTATTGTCCATCACCCGATGGACGAGTAAAGGTTTGGCTTTCAGCTTGAGCGACAGCACCTGAAGCCGACGCACCAGTTAAGCTGTCGACAACGATCTTCATATCCAATAGAGATGTATCACCAAAGGCTTTTTGTACGTTACCTATGGCTTCAGTAGCTTGTACACGGTCTTGCTCGCCATAGTACATAATGGCAGCATCTACCTTCCAATCATCATTGGCAGGAATAGGTTCTGCAGCATTGGCCTGTTGGCTCAATAAACTACAACTTGCTAACGCCAATGCACTGGCAATACTTTGCTTAGATGTTAGTTGCATCCACAACCTCCGCCCGCTAATGAACGACCACCACTGGTGCCTTCTTTACTAAAATAAATATGATCATCTAATGCGAGATCGAGTTTTTCACTATTCAAAGCCATATCGGCACGAGCTAATTGGTCTTTTTCCCAAGGCTGTACTCCTAGGCTAGAACATCCAACCAAACTACTGGCAATAGCTAATGCGACTGCAGCCTTGGCAAAGGGGTGATATAACGCTTTTGTCATGAATTTACTCCTGTAACAACATTTGGATTTCTTGCTCGTAGGCGGGAATGTTTTCGGTAAAAAATCCCATATGAGTTTGGACTAATTCACCTTTACGATTAAACAAAAAGCTACTTGGCATACCTTGTAACTCAAATGCTTGGGCAATATCACCTTCAGGGTCAAAACGAAGATTAAATTGTGCTGGCAGCTTGCTCAAAAACTCATGGGCTAATGCGGTATCAACATCAAGATTAATGGCTACAACCTCTAAACCTTGCTGTTGATATTTAGCCTGGATGGCATTCATCCACGGAAATGATTTACGGCACGGAGCACACCAAGAAGCCCAAAAATCAACATAAACAACTTTACCGGCAAATTGCTGTAAACTGACCGACTGCCCTTGCTGATCCATCACCTTATTATCTAATGATGGCGCGGCTTGAGCCGTTATGCTTAGTCCAAGCCCTAAAGCCAAACTAAATGCAGCAACGTTAAACTTCCCTAAGTGTGAAAATAACTTCTTTAACATTATACTTCTGCCTAATGACTTAATAGACAACAAAGTAAGTTATCAATCTTAAGGTTTACTTAAGTAACGAAACTGAGCAAACTAAATAGCGAGTTAGAGCAACTATTGCCCTAACCCATTAACAGGAAAAGTTACCCACCAATCATCTTCGACACTAAGCCTTTTTCGTGACCCGATTCTGCCACTAAAATACCAGCCAAATGTAAACTAATAAAAGGAACGAAATACCATAATGCCAACTTATGAATTGTTTCAGCCTGTTGTTCTATTACTTCAGGACCAAACTTGAGTAACAAACCTGTAATTACCGATAACGCAACGCCAGCATAGAACACCCAATACACCCATGCCTGAAACTTTTGCTTGGTTGTCGCTTGGCTCGAAAATGGTGACGGATAATGCAAACCAAACTTGGCCATATAAATAAATCGTGCTGACACAAACACCCCCACAGCATAACCAAAATAGATATGCCACTGGAACATAACGCCACGAATACTTTTGGCAATCGTTACTGCTTGCTTGTCGGTAATCATCACATCGATTTTCGCTAAGCCTTGATGAATTATGGCGGCCATGTGGTTTTTCTCCATCCACCCAAGCCTTAATAATACGGTTAATAACATCACCATCATGGTCAATGCCAATCCCCAATGAATAAGACGATGAAGTAACGGGTAAGTAGTCTGTGTTTGCATATAAACCTCGGTAGGATTGCGATGATGGGTCCATTATCACGCCAAAATCTTAACAATCACTTATGGATAACAATAATCGAAAAAGAATCTAAAACATGACATTATGACGATAAAATAACGATGAACGGAATCACACATGACTCATTTTTTTCAAAAAACTCGGCAGGTGGCATTATTCCTCGCCGGTATAGGCACGTCATTAGGCGGACTTTATACTTTATTCCCGCTGTGGGCAGTCGAAAATCTTAACCAACTAACCTATCAGCCCAGTGACACGATATTTATTCAGCATTGGGGATTTATGGTATTAATGGTAGGGTGTAGCTTTTTTATTGCGATGGTGCGTTCAACTTGGATAAAGCCGCTGTTTTGCATTGCGCTCATTGAAAAGCTGTTTTTTGTTAGCCTGGTATTGAGTCATGCCAATCAAGATTTTGTCGATGGATTTTGGTTATCAATGGTAATGGACAGTATTATATGTACTTACATTGCCGCATATTTATGGTGGTGTCGAACTACTGGTGATTTAACGTCTTAAGATAAACAATCGTCATTCAATCGATATGATCAGGCGGTGCCGCAACATCGCATTTTTTACAATTAAGGATCATCCCCAATTGTTGTTGCCGACCTTCTACCGTCGTCACCCAAGGGCGAACAGTCCAAGGTGGATTATGCCGTACATGTTGAAAATGGCCACAGCCTAATTCTGCTACCCAATGATGCTCTTCATCCAGATGATAACCGGTAATTTTTTGCTGCATCCTAGTTCACCCAATCTTTAATACCAATTCCATGAGCACGGTTCACACCCACAAAAAAGCCTGAACAAGTCAGGCTTTTTGAGCAATAAATAACGTAGTTTAATACTACGACATTCCAATACTAAGTTATTTAGTACGATCGCGGATATGACTTATTGAGCGCTTACGACGACGCTCCTGACTGACGGTCAATTTCTCGGTTCTGCCTTCAAACGGGTTAGCACCTTCATGGAAACGTAACTGAATTGGTGTACCAACCACTTTTAATGAACGACGGAAGTAGTTCATCATATAGCGCTTATACGAATCAGGTAGCTTCTTAACTTGGTTACCATGAATAACCACAATTGGTGGATTATAACCGCCAGCGTGAGCATATTTAAGCTTCACACGACGACCATTAACCAATGGTGGTTGGTGATCATCTTGCGACATTTGCATCACACGAGTAAGCATTGATGTACTCACACGACGAGTAGCACTGTCGTAGGCTTCTTCAATTGACTCATATAAGTGACCAACGCCAGTACCATGTAATGCTGAAATAAAGTGAATACGGGCAAAATCGATAAAACCTAAACGGCGATCAAGTTCGCTTTTAACACGGTCTTTGACTTTTTGATCAATACCGTCCCACTTATTTATCGCAATAACTAATGCACGACCTGCATTTAAGGTAAAACCTAATAAACCAAGATCTTGTTCTGCAATACCTTCGCGCGCATCGATAACTAACAAGACTACGTTAGCATCCTCAACTGCTTTCAAGGTTTTAATTACCGAGAATTTCTCGATAACTTCATTTACTTTACTGCGACGACGAACACCTGCTGTATCAATTAATATATACTCTCTACCTTCACGAGACATCGGAATGTAAATACTGTCACGGGTGGTACCTGGTTCATCATAAACAACAACACGTTCTTCACCGAGGATACGGTTGATTAGTGTTGATTTACCCACATTAGGCTTACCAATAATAGCGAGCTTAATGGGTAAGTTTTGTAAACGTTCTTGTTCCGCTTCAGCTTCTTCTTCAGTATATTCACGTTCAACCTGCTCGCCTTCTTCGTCAAGCTGGCGAACAATACCCATAGCTTCTGCATAAGGCGTTAACGCATAGTCAATCATGTTAGTGACACCACGACCTTGCGCAGCTGCCATTTGATATACTTCACCTAGACCTAAAGACCAAAACTCACCACAAGCAGAATCGGCATCAATACCATCAACTTTATTAGCAACAACAAAGGTGACTTTGTCACGGCTACGTAAATGCTGAGCAATCGCTAAATCGGCAGCCGTCATACCCGCACGAGCGTCAGTCATAAATAATACGACATCAGCTTCTTCAATCGCGGCCAATGACTGTTCAGCCATTTTGGTTTCGATCCCTTCTTCACTGCCATCAATACCGCCAGTATCAACAACGATAAACTCGTAGCCAGCTAAGAATGCACGACCGTATTTACGGTCACGTGTTAAGCCAGGAAAATCAGCGACTAACGCATCACGAGTACGAGTAAGACGGTTAAATAATGTCGATTTACCGACATTGGGTCGCCCAACAAGGGCCACTACAGGGATCATGATTTTGCCTCTAAAAAACTTTTCAATAAAAAGCCCCCGGAACACTTCCAGGGGCTCTAGTAAGGACATTATACCTTAATTAACGCAACAATAGTGCTAGCACTTATTCCGCATCAGTTTCGGTATCTTCCTCATCATTCATTTGCTCTTGTTTGTTCAAGGTAACAATTGCAACTTTACCGCTGCGACCTTGAACATAAATTTTATCACCTACTACTAAAGGCTGGCCAAATAGTCCATCGCTATCAACTTGAATACGGCCAACTATTTTGCCACTATTGCGGTCGATAAAATGCAAGTAACCTTCAAAATCACCGACTACAATATTATTATCTAGCACTGCAGGAGAGGTTAATTCACGATTTTGAAGTTCCGTATTACTCCATAACTCTAAACCATTACGGCGATCGACAGAATAAATACGGCTATGGTCGTCGACTAAATACAGGCCAATGCCTGCAGCTGCTAACTCATTAAAACTTGAATATTTACGCGACCAAACCACACGACCACTGCGAAGCTCCATAGAGACTAAATTACCATTGTAACTAGCAACATACAGATTTTCGCCCAAGATTAATGGCGTCATATCAATATCAGCCATACGGGTAAACTCATTGGCACCTGTAGGAGTAAAAACAGCTTGTTCCCAAGCCGCTTGACCATTGCTTTTAACCACAACGGCAACTTTGCCATCTGCAGTGCCTACAAAGAAACCACCCGCTTCATATGCCGCAGAGCCCGTACCCCGTAAGGTAAGGTTTGGTAGTTGCATTTCAAATGTCCATAACTTTTCACCGTTATCGATATTAAATGCTTCAAATGCGCCTTTACTGGTATTCACTGCAACAACATCTTCTGCCACTGTCGGTGCCGATAATAATTCGCCATTTGCTTGTGCTGACCATACGACGTCACCCGTTGCTTCATCAAGGGCGACTAATAAACCAGTTTCACCACCAACAAAGACTTTATTACGAGCAGCTGTAACACCAGCCGCTAAACGAACACCTTTGGTTTTGGTTTTAAGCTGCTCTTTAAAAGCATCATTAAAATCTTGTTTCCATAACTCATCACCCGTTGTTTCGTCAAATGCAACGACAACACCACTGCGGTCAGCAACAAACAATTTTCCATAACGAACCGCAGGACGAAGCTGCGAGTAATAATCGCCTACACCATCGCCTACACTAGTATCCCAGCTAATTTCTGGAAACACGGTTGCTTGAATATCAACAAGTTCAGTTACAGGCTCTTCTTCAACATCACTTGAAGAGCAAGCAGACATAAGAGCAACACTTAACCCAACGGCAAGTAGATTTTTACACCACGACTTCATCGGCTAAATTCCTTATGCCTTGTTTAGATTGTCTAACTTCATGGTCAACGCTGGACTGGTTAGTGCACCACCATTATCCACTGCTGCTTGATAAGCTAATTTGGCTTTATCCAAATCACCTTGACGCACTAAAAAGTCGCCTTTTAATTCTTCACGTTGTGAAGAAAACGCTTTGTCCGTTACCTGTTCTAGTGTGGCTAATGCCATTCCTAAATTGTCTTGTTCAGCTTGAATTCGCGCTAAACGGATCATCGCTACCATATCCAAACCAGAACCAGGTTTTGCGGCTATCACTTTAGTAAATGATGCTTCTGCTTTCGCTAAATCACCGGCTTCCACGGCTGATTTTGCGACCATCAGTTCGAGCAACGATTGATAACCTTGTGAATCATGTTCTGTTGCAAAGCTTTCTGCTTGAACCAATAATGCTGCAGGATTAGTCGACTGTGCCACAATAGTCTGGAATGACTCTGAAGCATCTTCAGCAGCGGTTACTTTCATATCGGAATAAGTATTCCAACCATATAGACCACCAAGGCCTACTACGGCACCAATGACTATAGAAGCACCATAATCTTTCCAGAACTGCTTGATAGCATCTACTTGTTGTTCTTCTGTGCTATAAATTTCCACTTGCACTTCCCCTTTAAAATCAGTTCTTAAATCAGTTCTGCTATTTTAGCTACGAGTTCAGCACGCGTAACCAATAGTTGTTCGTTGTTTGTTCTTAACGGCTTAATAGCGACTTGATTATTGGCTATTTCGTTTTCACCAATGATCAACGCAAATTGTGCACCACTTTTATCAGCGCGTTTCATTTGCTTTTTAAAGTTACCACCACCGCAATGGCTCATGACTTTAAGCGTTGGCAACTGTTGACGCAACTCTTGAGCGACTTTAATCGCTTCAATTTCGCAATTATTACCCATTGCTGTGACATAAACATCCACTTCGGAAGCTATATCATTGGTCAGTTCAAGGGTTTCAAGCAGGAGCACAATGCGCTCAAGTCCCATAGCGAATCCAACTGCCGGTGTATCTTTCCCACCAAGTTGGCCGACTAAACCATCGTAACGTCCACCCGCCAATACGGTACCTTGAGAGCCCAAACTAGTGGTAACCCATTCAAATACAGTACGGTTATAATAATCTAAACCACGTACTAAACGTGAATTAATGGTGTATTGGATGCCTACAGCGTCTAAGAGTTCACACAAAGTTGAAAAATGTGTCTTGGAGTCTTCACCCAAATAGTCCATCAACGCAGGTGCATCGCCTAAAATGGCCTGTACCTGTTGATCTTTACTGTCTAACACTCGCAATGGATTTGAATACATCCGGCGTTGGCTATCTTCATCGAGTTTGTCTTTATGTTGCTCTAAAAAAGCAATTAAGGCATCACGATAAGCAGCGCGCTCCGCAGAGTCTCCTAGGGTATTTAGTTCTAATGCGACATGTTCTTTAATGCCTAACTGGTCCCATAAACGGGCAGATAACATTAAGACTTCAGCATCTATATCGGCACTGCCGATACCATAGACTTCGACACCAAATTGGTGGAATTGACGATAACGACCTTTTTGTGGTCGCTCATGACGAAACATCGGTCCCATATACCATAAACGCTGTTCTTGGTTATAGAGTAAGCCGTGCTCATTACCTGCGCGCACTGTTGAAGCAGTCCCTTCAGGACGCAAGCTTAAGCTGTCACTGTTACGGTCTTCAAAAGTGTACATTTCTTTTTCAACAATATCAGTAACTTCACCAATAGAGCGCTTGAAAAGATCGGTACTTTCTACAATAGGGGTACGAATTTCGCTATAGCCAAATGCACTTACGGATGAACGCAATACAGCTTCAACTTTTTGCCATAAAGGACTTTGCGTTGGCAGAATGTCATTCATGCCGCGAATAGCTTGGATTTGCTTTGCCACTGTTAACGGGTCCAATGTTTGAATTAGCTCGCGCTAATAAAATGTAAATATGCCTTCAACATCCACAAGGTTTACGTTGCGATGCAAAGGATTAATGATTATTCGGTTTTGTCGGTAATCGCAATACGATTGGCCATCATACTCGCTTTTGCACGGATTTTAGCTTCTAAACCATCGATAATGTTTTTATTGTCAAAGCGCTCTTTTTGACGCACTCCGTCATCATAATAACCGCTCTTGGCATAACCACCCGTTAAGCCGATATCAGACACTAATGCTTCGCCAGGGCCATTGACAACGCAACCAATAATAGAGACATCCATTGCGGTAGTAATATCTTCAAGACGACGTTCAAGTTCATTGACGGTACTAATGACATCAAACTCTTGGCGCGAGCAAGAAGGACAAGCAATAAAGTTAATCCCACGACTACGGATCCGTAAAGACTTTAAAATATCAAAACCGACTTTAATTTCTTCAATTGGATCGGCAGCCAATGAAATACGTATAGTATCGCCAATACCTTCAGCCAATAACAAACCTAAACCAACAGCTGATTTGACAGAGCCGGCGCGCAAGCCACCCGCTTCTGTAATACCCAAATGTAAAGGTTGGCGAATTTGTTTCGCAAGTAAACGATATGATTCAACGGCAAGGAAAACATCAGAGGCTTTAACACTGACTTTAAACTGGTCAAAGTTCAAACGGTCTAAAATATCGACATGACGCATTGCTGATTCTAATAATGCTTCTGCCGTTGGTTCGCGATATTTGTCCATTAAATCTTTTTCAAGCGATCCGCCATTAACGCCTATGCGGATAGGAATGTTTTTATCACGAGCACACTCAACAACACTGCGAATACGTTCTTCATTGCCAATATTGCCTGGGTTAATGCGCAAACAATCAACCCCATATTCAGCCACTTTAAGCGCTATACGGTAATCAAAATGAATATCAGCAACTAACGGCACATTGACAGACTGCTTGATAATCTTAAAAGCTTCAGCTGCATCCATCGTTGGCACAGAAACACGGACAATATCTGCACCGACCTTTTCTAATGCACGAATTTGCGCCACTGTGGCTTCAACATCAGTGGTTTTAGTGTTGGTCATCGATTGCACTGCAATCGGTGCACCATCGCCAATAGGCACGTTGCCCACATAAATACGTGTGGATGGTCTGCGAATGATTGGGGATTCGTTATACATGCAAATATGCTCTACTGCTGTTGCTAAAGCATTATGACGCTTTAGGCAGGGTTAATCTTGCGACTCGACCATTGACAAATTCAGCTAAACTGACCTTTTCGCCATCGAGACTGATACTGGCAACTTGAGGCGCACCAAGAATCACTTTAAAAGGTTTTTTACCACTGACTTCAATTCGATATGCGGCACTCTTTACACCGTCAACCATCACTTTGCCATTGGCATCTGTCACGTTAACCCAACAATCACCGGAGAGTTCGATGGTTAATACACTTTCTACACCGTCTACATTGGTATCGGTTGATGTTGTAGATGTGGAGTCGGTATTAAGTGTATTAGTCGATAATACTGTAGCGGCACTCGCCGCGTTTTGCGCCGTTTGGATAAGTTTATCTTCGGCCTCTATTGCAGCATTATTAGCGCTATCAGAGACATTATCACTACCATCATGATTCAACTCATTAACGTTGGGTGTTACAGCTTCACTGCTCATAATTTGGTGCGGTTCAAGCTGGTTACTTCCGGCAGCAATTTCTTCAACGGTTGGTTTTGAAAAATCTACATTAGTTAATAACGAGGACTTTTGTACCCACCATAAGACTAACAACGCAATTAATACCGCAACAATCAAGTAAGTCACTAAATTAAGACGGCTATTACGCGCTTGATGAGTGGTTTTGCGTGAAAAACTTTGCATTGCTGGTGCTACAATTTCAGGCAATTGATGGCTTAAACACTGCTGAATTTGGCTTATGTCCGCATTGACAATGCGAGCATAATTTTTAATATAACCTCTAACATAAGTCGTGGAGGCAATATTAACGAAAATATCATTTTCAAGATCATTAATGATCTTGGGGCGTAAATGCAATTGGGTTGCTACGGTCTCAATAGAGATACCTTTTGCTTCGCGAGCCGCTTTTAAAATGGCGCCAGCAGTAACAACATCTTTTAACAACGACGCATTTCCAGCGTCTTGTTCTTCTTCGAATTCTTTAGTCATTAATTCAAGTTAGCTCTATAATTTTTGGCTTGTGGAGATGCAGGAAACTTCGCAATTAATAAAATGCCAAATCGTTTTACGGCCTCTACATCATTCGCCGCCCGCTCAATCTTAATCCCTAAGGCTAAACTTTCTGCTGATTCGCTAGCAACTTGATGGTATCTTGCAAGTAGCTCGCGCGCATTGCCGTAGTCAGCATCTTCCATGGCTAACTCGGTTAATTCTAGTAATGTTACTTTCCGTCTTTTATCATACTTTAACGCCATATTAAAATACTGTCGCGCTTTTTCTTTATTACCTGCTTTACGACTGCATACGCCTAAGTTTTCATAACTCGATGCTGTGCGGGTATAATTAGGTGTTTCAATTGCAGCAAGAAACATTTTTTCAGACTCAACAAACTTATTTTGCTGGCATAAAAAAACCCCAAAATTATTTCGCGCATCGCCTGTCACATCATCTAGGCTAATGGCTTTTTTGTATGACGCTTCTGTTCGTTCAACATCACCAACGGTTTGATAATAATATGCCATGGCCATATGTACTTCACTGATATTCGGCGCATATTCAACGGCTTTATTTAAATTGTACTTTGCTTGTTCACTATTCCCACGACCTAGGTAAGTGAGTCCAAGTTGCATTCGTTCTCTCGCAGCCCCCTGCCTATCAAACTGACGTTCCGCTACAGGGGTATCTGTACCACTGTAAGTACGTTCAGTCACACAAGCAGTGGTAGACAAGGCGATTAAGGTAAACAGACAAACTTTCTGCATTCCGTGCTTCATTTATAAGCCTATTATCTGTGCAAACAACAAGTTATTCCATTGTGACTGAAATCTGACTCTGTTGCATTTGTTTTTTTGCTAAACGTTTTGTTCTATCACGGATATCACCAGCTAATTGACCACAAGCAGCATCAATATCATCACCACGTGTTTTACGCACGATGACCGTTAGGCCATATTCCATCAATACTTTAGAAAAACGATCTATACGTGAATTAGACGAGCGACCGTAAGGAGAACCAGGATACGGGTTAAACGGAATTAAGTTAATCTTACATGGAGTATCTTTCATTAACTTTGCAAGTTCATGCGCTTGATCTGTGCTGTCATTGATATGGTCAAGCATCACATATTCGACGGTCACGCGGCCGCGATTTGCATTCGACTTTTCCAAATAACGACGAATACCCGCTAAAAATTCTTGCAGTGGATATTTTTTATTCACAGGAACCAGCACGTCACGCAACTCATCATTAGGCGCATGAATACTTACTGCTAGCGCAACATCAATGGCATCACCTAATTTATCAAGTGCTGGTACCACGCCAGAAGTCGATAACGTCACACGACGTTTAGATAAACTAAAACCAAAGTCATCTAACATAATGTCCATTGCAGGAATAACATTGGCAAGGTTTAGCAAAGGTTCGCCCATGCCCATCATTACTACGTTTGAAATAGGACGATCGCCAGTGTCTTTATGGAAACCTAAAAATTGTGACACTCGCCAAACTTGACCAACGATTTCAGATACCGTTAAGTTACGGTTAAAACCTTGCTGACCCGTTGAGCAGAAGGTACATTCTAAGGCGCAACCAACTTGTGATGATACACACAAGGTCGCACGGTCTTCTTCTGGAATGTAAACTGTTTCAACTTCTTGGCCTTGGCCAACATTGATAGCAAATTTAATGGTGCCATCATTAGATTTTTGAAAACTAGCAATTTCAGGTGCTACTATTTCGCATCGCGCAGCTAATTTCCCACGCAACACTTTGTTTATGTTGTTCATCTCTTCAAAGTCACTGACGCCAAAGTGATAGATCCACTTCATTAACTGATCGGCACGAAATGGTTTTTCGCCCATCTCGCTGAACAACGCTCGCAGTCCTTTACGATCAAGATCTAATAAATTGATTTTCTTTTCACTCATCTGCCTAACCTCAAAACTCAAACACCAAAACCTGTAACAGGGCGGCGAATTATACAGATGCTTACCAAGATTAGCTAGTAATCAAAGTAGTCTTGTTATTACATTAAAATCCAAACTCTAAGGTGATTTGGCACCCCATATTCATAAAACAATGTTAGAATCGTTTTCCAATGAAAGAGGGAATTTATGAAGCAACGCTACACGTTAACCTTGGCCCACATTAATGATACCCATTCCAATTTTGAACCCAGTCCAGTTCAGTTTAGTCTCGAGAATCAACAACAAATCTATACCCTCGAAGCGCATTCTGGTGGTTACGCGCGTTTAGGTTATCAAATTGAACAAGCTAGACAACAAGCAATAGCCAAACAATCACCTTTTCTTTTTTTACATGGCGGTGATAGTTTTCAAGGCACTTTGTACTTTAGAGAATTTAAAGGTGCAGCCAACGCCCATTTACTTAACTTGCTAAAACCTGATGCTATGGTGCTCGGTAATCACGAAGTCGATGCCGGTAACAGCCCTGTTCAAGCCTTTCTAAACCGTATCGATTTTCCGGTATTAGCCGGTAATATGGATTTAAGCCAGGAAGACCGCCATAAATCAGGCCGACTTTATGGCCATCCAATGCTATACGATTTTGATGACTCTACTGAAACGGCCAAAGTATTAATTAAACCATTTCATGACACTAAAATAGCAATAATTGGTATCACATTAGACCAAATGCGCTTAATTGCTAGGCCCGATCCCGATACCCACTTTGTTAACGCCATAGAAACTACGCAACGAACAATACAACGTTTGCAACAACAAGGTATTTATCACATTGTTGTACTCAGCCATTTAGGCTTAGATCAAGACCGGGAGCTCGCGTCAAAAGTTGATGGAATAAGCTTAATTGTAGGCGGGCACTCACATACACTTCAAGGTGAACTAAGTGATATAGGTTGGAGTAATATCCCGTATGCCGAAACAATCAATTCAACCCCCATTTTGCATGCAGGGAAATACGCAGAAACCATTGGTTTAGCGGATATATGTTTTGACCAGAACGGTAATGTTATCGAATTGTTAGGCAACAATTATTTTATGATCGATGAACAAATTACAGTAACGACTAAAGAAGGTAATACCACCGACAGCACTACCGCAGCAAAATTAGTAACACAACTTTTTGCTCATCCCTGTATTAAAGATGCACAATATGATGAAGTTATTCACTCTGTCATTCATACTCAATATAGACCATCTTTAGATGCGATAGAAAACCAAATTCTTGCTCATATTCCACGCGACTTTGTCCATACTCGCTTACCGAGTAAGCACTTACCCCATGGTAGTGAAATTGCACCTTGGGTAAGTCGAAGTATGTATAAAGCCGCTAAAAATATTGAACCCGCTATCGATTTTGCATTACATAATGCGGGTGGTGTTAGGCAGTCATTACACAAAGGTCAATTATCATTAGCTGATGTTGTGGGCCGAATTTTGCCATTTGAACTGCCACTGACCTTGTATAAAATTCAGGGTAAATATGTTATCGAAGCATTAGAGTCATCGATAAACTCCGCAACCAATAATGGCATAATGGGCACTGGCGCAGGTAGTTTCCCCTACCCTTATGGTTTGCGTTATTTTTATGATGGCAAGCAAGCTAAAGGTCTGCGGATCACTCAAATTGAAATCTACAAACAAGATCAATGGCAACCACTACAACCGAACCAATTATACCTAGGCGTATCAAGCTCTTATACTGCAGCAGGCAAAGAAGGATATGGAGCATTACTCCATGCCCATTGGCAGCAACCGATTAACAACCAAACATTACCAGAAGCTTTTATCGATTTTGTCAGTCAACATGGGCGTGTTATTGATGGACTACTGTTTGCAAACGTCAATTATATTAGCCATCATGATTAAACGATAAATTCATACCTTTTAACACTTAACAACCAACTGCTAACACCTATCAGCTGAAAGACAACAATAATTCGCGGTAGATCACAGACCACGATAAGCAGAGATGGTTAAATAGTGCAAACGTAAAATTTATTTGTTTGTTAACAACTCTTTTTAGGCAAAATAGGAATACATACATGAAAGCTAAATTAATTGCATTTGCTGCCGCTGCCACCTTGGCTTTAGGTGTTTCTTCTGCATGGGCTCAAGGCGCTTTACACCAAGCTGAAGTTCTCGACACCATGAATAGCGGTGGTTATACCTATGTTCAACTTAAAGAAGCTAACGAAACATATTGGGCTGCGGGTCCACAAACTGAAGTAAGCAAAGGCGACAAAGTAGAAGTTTCTGAACAAATGTGGATGAATAACTTTAAAAGCTCTAGCCTAAACAGAACATTTGATAAAATCATGTTTGTTGGCAATATTGATAAAAAATAGTTCGTTTTATTGATAAAACCTTACATAATTGACCAATCTTAGCGATTGGTCTTTTTTTATGAACAACTCAATCAAACAATCAAAGCACATTGTTGATTTTTCTGCGTCATATGCAATTCAAATCAGTCAGTTATATCACACTGCGGTACAAGGTATTGTTCACCCAAGATATCCAAAACTTAAACTCAACGTATGGTCATCGGCACCACGTTCAGCTAAATTCTGGCAACAACAATACAAGCGAAATAAAGCATGGGTAATGCTAGACAACCAACAGGTGATCGGTTTTATTAGTTTAGAAACCCATTTTAAATACCGAGGCTACATCGACTGCCTATATGTGCATCCAAACTATCAGCACCAAGGCGTAGCCAGCGCACTCTACAAACACCTACAACACTGGGCACTACAACAGCAATATCCGAACCTAACGGTTGATGCATCATATTTATCCAAAGCGTTATTTGAAAAAATGGGCTTTATTGAGCAACATACAAACTATCAACAAAAACGCGGGCAAATGTTCACCAGTTTCTACATGAAAAAAAATATCAACAGACTTTCGATAAAAACAGCAACTGCAATAACGAAAGATAACAATCGAACGCTGAGCTTACGGAACTAGTGGTAATAACCTAGATACTAGAGCGGACTTCGCCCTGCAAGATCCTATAAAAGCGGTAACTGCGATGATAAGCTGTCAATAAGCGCAGCGCTCGTTATCACTCTTAACGTCCCTGACGATTTAAAAGCGGTTGTAGCATGTCTTCCAGTCCATTAAGCTTCACTTCATACATTAATGCCAGTTGCTCACCGAGTTTCCCCTCAGGGAAGCCTTTAGAATGAAACCACACCAAATAAGGCTCAGGCAGTTGTAGTAGCTTACGACCAGCATATTTTCCAAATGGCATGGTTTGATTAATCGCTTCTAATAATTGTTGCTCATTCATTATTTCCCCCCACTGCTTTATTTTCAATAATAAGAGTGTATCACGCTGTTAACTCCAAAAATTCCGTTTAAACACCAAACACCACTTATATCAATTTGAAATATAAAACATGTAGATAAAACAATAATGGCATATAAGTGTTTTCAAGAAGCCTTCCCTATCTGCTCATTTTCAAACTTTAGAACATCTAATCACAATATGAACATTTTAAGTAATTATAAAGTTTAACTTTTCAATAACATTGACGCGTCCAATACTCAATTGTCAATTTATTGCCAAACAAACTCTTTAGTCAATTAAACATCTAGGTGACATTAATAAAAAAGCGTCAAAAATCAGCTGGTTGACGAAATACACTTCAGTATTTACAGTTATGGTAAATATTATATTCAGTTAAGCAAAGAGTCTGATAAGGAGGGATGTGTAGATGATCATTTTAGTCGGTGGTGAAAAAGGCGGAAGTGGAAAAAGTTGCCTTGCGCAGAATATTGCAGTATTCCTAACCCATGAAGCACAAGCATGCGTGATCATGGTAGATTGTGACCCACAAAGAACTACATCGGACTGGATCCAAACGCGCAACAATAACCCCAAATTACCCGCAATAAACTGCGTTCAGCTTTACGGAAAAATCCGCAATGACTTACTCAGCTTAGAACAACATTATGATTACGTTATTGTTGACTGTGGTGGCCAAGATAATTTAGCTCTTAGAGCCACCATGTCAGTGGCATCACATGTACTAATGCCACTAAGGCCCAAACGACG
This sequence comes from Shewanella sp. MEBiC00475, assembly GCF_005234075.1. Taxonomy (NCBI): domain Bacteria; kingdom Pseudomonadati; phylum Pseudomonadota; class Gammaproteobacteria; order Alteromonadales; family Shewanellaceae; genus Shewanella; species Shewanella sp. MEBiC00475. The sequence goes on along the minus strand of NZ_CP039928.1, from coordinate 3,582,467 downwards.
TGATTTAAAAACCGTCAGCCATATGGACGATATTGTTGCCACTTGTTTGATGATTAATCCAAAAATGAAAGCGTCATTTGTAATCACTCAATGTCCTAGTCTGCCTAATCAGGCAAGTAGAATATTAGAAGCAAAAGACGTCTGTCGTACTTATGATATCAATGTATTAAAAGCGGTTAATTACAGTCGCAATATTTATGATGACAGCGAAGAGTCGGGATTATCGGTATTTGAATTAGAACCCAAAGGTAAAGCCGCTGCAGAAATGCGCAATATTGCCTGCGAATTACTCGACATTACCGATGCAAAGCAACTTATTGAACAGCGCAATATCGCATCTAACGTGACGACATTGAGAGGAAATTATGGGACTAGCCGATCTCAAGAAAAACGCTTCGTTATGTAAAAAAACCAACAATATTGCGGTTTCGATTGATGACTTTATTGCTGCGGCCGATTTATACGCCGCCGGTCAAAAATGTCCTCAAAATGAAGTAAAGCAAACAATGATTGCAACCGACGCAGATAATCAAACCAATATAATCGATTTTTTACAACGTAAACACCCACAGCATATTGAGTTAATAGAATCAGCGAATAATGAAAAGAAACAACCTTATAAACGCTGTACGTTTACCTTAAGTGAATCAGCAATACATCAACTATCGATACTGAGCCAACAGGGTCAAATAGCAAAATCAAAACTCATCAGGCAATTGATTTCACGATATTTCAATTTGTCTCCACAACAACAAAAAATGTTAGAGGCTCATTTTACAGATTAGTCAGTATTGTAGATTAGCTGTAAAAAATATCAAAAATTATATTTAAAACAAAAAATATGCACCGCTTTTCTCCCCCCTTCACTGGCTGCAAATATGACATTAATTTTGTTAGCCAGTGTTTTTATTACCCCAACGCATAAGCCCACTAGCCTCACCCTCTGCTATTTAGTTTTCACGAAAGCTTGAATTTGTTCATTCACTACCCCATTAATCACTAATGAAATAAAAACAGTCATCGAATAAAACAACTAAGTCATGCTCAAACTTGTCATCTCAGATAATACCTAAGATTAAGATTGGGGCAGCAATCTTAACGCCTCTTCAACTATCAGGACACTTCTATGATCGCGATTGTAATATTGCTCGTTATATCGATGACAGCCGTGGGATGGATTACCAGTAGTCAATGGCGCCTGAACCGCCAACGTAACATTGTCACCAACCAACCATTCCCCACACTATGGCGCAATATATTAAAAAAACGCTTTCCCTACTTCAAAGCCATGCCGACGGATTTGCAGCTTCAACTGAAAAAGCATATTCAAGTATTTATTAATGAGAAACAATTTGTCGGTTGTGACGGATTCGAAATTAATGACGAAGTCAAAGTCACCATCGCGGCCCAAGCCTGTTTATTATTACTCAACCGTAAAACCGATTATTACCCTAAGTTGAAGCAAATTTTAGTCTACCCAGCTGCATTTATTGTTAAACAAAACCGAACTGATCTCGCGGGAGTTCAGTCATCTCAACGTAATGTCCTATTAGGTGAGTCCTGGGAATACGGTAAAGTGGTATTGTCATGGAACAGCACAGTAGAAGGTGCTGCAGATCCATTTGATGGCAGTAATGTTGTCATACATGAATTCGCTCACCAACTTGATCAAGAAGACGGTACGGCAAATGGTGCCCCACCTTTACGAGATATCACTTCGTATCGTTCATGGTCTACCACCTTGGGGCAAGAATTTAAGCAATTACAGTATTGCGCTCAGCAGCATATCCCGTCATTATTCAACTATTATGGTGCGACCAACCCTGCTGAGTTTTTTGCGGTGATCAGTGAAACATTTTTTGAACGCCCAGTGGACTTTTACCAACAGCATCAACAATTATATAAAGAATTGAGCCAATTTTATCAGCTAGACCCCATAAATTGGCATTAAAATACTAAGTAAAGCAATCAAATTAAAACAATCGAACATTATGTTAAAAAGGATACTATGCAATCAATTATTCACCGACTCGGGTTTATTGCCGTGTTAATGACGACTGTGGCAGCCTTTGACTTGCACGCAATCGAAGCAGCAGAATCAACGACTGAGCAAAACCAAGCCGAGCAAAATAACAAACAAGTGAGTCAACAAGTCAGCTCCGAAAGTGAAGCAGTGATTAAAGACATCAGTCAGGAAAGTGAGTTAATAGACAACCAAGGCTTATCTGAAGCTGACAGCCAAGCCGTCAATGCATTATTAAACCAATTACACGAAAGCGCTGCCGCCGCTGACTGGATCACTTATTTTAGCCTTTACCACCCTCAAGCGGTATTTATTGGCACAGATCAATCAGAACGTTGGAATATGGTTGAGTTTGAGGGCTACGCTAAACCCACCAAAGGCTGGCATTACGATGTGAAATCACGTCACTTGTTACAAATTGACGATACAATCGTGTTTGACGAACAACTTTATAGCCCTTCTTATGGTGTTAGCCGAGGAACGGGGGCTTTAGTGCATACCGTTGATGGTTGGAAAATTGCTCAGTATCATTTAAGCTTTCCAATTCCTAACGATAAAGCGAAACGAATTACCAGTTTAATTATGCAGTAGACAAAGTATTATGGCGGTCTCTGGTCATTAGCATGACCACCCTAATACGAATAATTAATGCGGTATATTGCCGCATTGTAATCATTAACATCTTTATGTCATCGATGTCCCAAAACAAACATTTGCTAATTCACTAAAGTGAGTAAAACTATCAAAATCTTCTTGAGCAAATGGTCGAATAGAGCCATCTCTATCGGCGTAAAAGACACCTAACACTTTAGTACCAACAGCTAATGGAGCCAGTAAAAAACCATTGCTAGAAAAACGTTCAACCAATACATCATTAATCTGTACCTTACATTCTGATTCAGTCGGGGCATTAACCCAAATACTTTTTTTCTGTTGAACACATTGAGTGAAAACTGATTGTGGTTTATCAAGTTCAATCACAAAAGCTTGTTTTAACAAATCGATATTGTCACCAAGCATCACTCTAGGCCGTAATAATTTACGACTAGGAGATAATAGCAATACACCGCACCTATCCACTCCGACACCGGTTAATATCCCTTCCAAAGTGGTATGTATTATTTGATTAAAATCAGTTTTTACCACTGCATAATGAGTAAGCTGTCTGAGTTTTGTGAGTTGATAACCTTGGTTAGATTGCCTTATCAACAGAGGTTTAACTGGCGCATCAGCATGTTCTAATACGTCTGCAGTATGTGGTAAATAAGACACAATAGCTTTAGCACCATATTCAATGGCTAACTTATGGGTAATGTTACTGCAATCGATAAACTTTTCTGTAAATTCAGCCACACTGATGTCTAACATGTTAGCTGCTTGGGAAAGATATTTGTGCAATTCTTCAGTATTAATGACAGGTTGGGATACAACATCCGATAATTTATCTGCGAGGAATATACAACGGATTTCAGGCATACGTTCATTTGGCTGTGCTAATGATTTAATCAGTACTTCACCTAACCCCCAACTTCTGGCAACACTTTGGGTTAGTTGGGTAAAAGACGTGCCGAGTTCAGCCCGTATCAATGAGTTTTGTTCAACTTGATCGTCAGTGGCTAATAATTTTTTATCAAGCAGTTCAGTTATTTCACCACCCATGCTCCAAAATGCACTCTCTCCGATGCGATACAATAATGAAGCAATAAAAACCTCTTCACGCAATGACTCATCACGGTCATTCATCATCATCCTAGCAAGCATCGCCGCTTGAAATGATTGTGCCATGAGTTTTAATAAACGCTTATAAACACTTTCAGTAAGATGATGGCTTTCAAGTAAATTAGTCAATAGTTTAGCGGTAATACATATATTGCGGATAGTATCAAAGCCTAACACTACTGCAGCACGGCTTACTGTCGATACTGGATTAATACCTTTATTATAAATAGCGCTATTTGCAACACGTAAAATACGTGATGTGAGTGCGTTATCATGCATCACACTTCGTCCGAGCAAGGCTAATGAAGATACATCATCTTTTGCGAGTTTCTCTAAGTCTCTTACTGTTGAGCATAATGCAGGCATTTCTTCATCACTGATCCGTTTGGTCCAGTAATCCGCCCCTTTCTGCTGAGTGATGGGTTTCAAAAAACAATTAACCTAAATGTAACAAATGTTGGTTTTAGTATACTTAATTTCACCAAAGAGTGATGTGTTGAATGTCTTTTGTTGTTCACAGATCTTAAAAAAACACCATACTTAAGCAAGAGGATATTTTTGTCCAAGAAAAATGCATAAAAAAAAACGGCTCACAAGAGCCGCAATCACAAATTTGTGGTTGAAAAAACTTACAGGCAGGAAGAACCCAAATAATCAAGATCAACTACTAAGCATTGCTTATAATCAATTATACTTGGGTAAAAAACCCGCACGACCTGTAGGTGAGCCGTACGGGTGACAACAGTCACAAAGTGACCGAACTTTTTAAAACGGTTGAGCTAACGACTAAAACTGTTCTTCTTCAGTAGAACCCGTTAGTGCTGTTACTGACGATTTACCACCTTGAATACACGTTGTTACTTGATCGAAGTAACCAGTACCCACTTCTTGCTGATGCGACACGAAAGTATAACCTTTCTTAGCTGCAGCAAATTCAAGTTCTTGTACTTTCTCAACATAGTGCTTCATACCTTCGCCACGAGCATAGTCATAGGCTAGATCAAACATGTTGTACCACATGTTATGAATGCCCGCTAACGTAATGAACTGGTACTTATAGCCCATGTTAGATAGCTCTTGTTGGAACTTAGCAATCGTAGCGTCATCCAAATTCTTCTTCCAGTTAAACGAAGGAGAACAGTTATACGCTAACAGTTGGTCTGGGTACTGTGCATGAATTGCATCAGCAAATACCTTTGCTTCTTCAAGACAAGGTTTAGCCGTTTCACACCAAATCAAATCTGCATAAGGGGCATAAGCAAGGCCACGTGAAATAGCTTGGTCAATACCTGCGTTAACACGGTAGAAACCTTCGTTAGTACGTTCGCCAGTAACAAACTCACGGTCATATTCATCACAATCTGAAGTCATCAAATCTGCAGCATTAGCATCGGTACGCGCAATAACCAAGGTATCAACACCGCTTACATCTGCCGCTAAACGTGCAGCGACTAACTTTTGTACTGCTTCTTGAGTTGGTACTAGAACTTTACCGCCCATGTGACCACACTTCTTAACAGACGCTAATTGGTCTTCAAAGTGAACGCCAGCAGCACCAGCATCAATCATCGACTTCATCAGTTCGAATGCATTCAGTACGCCACCAAAACCAGCTTCAGCATCAGCAACAATAGGTAAGAAGTAGTCAGTATAATTGTCATCACCAGGATTAACTTCTTTACCCCATTGGATCTGGTCAGCTCGGCGGAAAGAGTTATTAATACGGCTCACGACGGCTGGTACAGAGTTAGCAGGATAAAGAGATTGGTCAGGATACATTGTGCCTGCTAGGTTAGCGTCTGCAGCAACCTGCCAGCCTGATAAGTAAATAGCTTCAATACCCGCTTTTGCTTGCTGTACGGCTTGACCACCAGTCAATGCGCCAAGTGAGTTAACGTAGCCTTTTTTAGCTCCGCCATTAACCAATTTCCACAATCTTGCAGCCCCAAGCTTCGCAATTGTGTTTTCAGGTACAACAGAACCACGTAATGCCACGACTTCTTCAGCAGTAAATGGACGTTTAACACCTTTCCAACGTGGATTTTCAGCCCAATCTTTCTTAATTGCATCAACCTGTTGCTGACGAGTTAGTTGTGTAGTCATAGTATTACTCCTTCCAGATTAATAAGTTGGCAAAGTAAAAGTGATTAACCTTACCAAATATATTTTTCTATAATAAATATATAGTTAACTTGCTATTTAGCGGTCAACAATTCATAACCTGGTAATGTTAAGAAATCGACTAACTCATCTGAGGTAGTAATTTGTTCAAATAACGCTGCCGCTTTAGTGAATTGGCCAGCTTCAAAACGCTCAGTACCGAGCTCTTTTTTTACGTTGGCCGTTTCTTCTTTTAACATCTGTTTAAATAATTCTTTAGTGACAAGTTTGCCATTTGATAAGCTCTTGCCATGTTTGATCCACTGCCAAATAGAAGTGCGAGATATTTCTGCCGTAGCAGCATCTTCCATCAATCCGTAAATCGGTACGCAACCATTACCTTGGATCCACGCTTCGATGTATTGCAAAGCAATACGGATATTCAAACGCATGCCTTCTTCAGTTCGCTCACCATCACAAGGCTCAAGTAACTCACTGGCTAAAATAGGTGCATCAACATCACGAGTAATATGCAATTGATTTGTTCTGCCGCCGCCAATGTAATCATTAAAGATTTTCATTGCAGTATCAGCTAAACCAGGATGAGCAACCCAAGTACCATCGTGGCCATTGCGAGCTTCCAACTCTTTATCGCCACGCACCTTTTGCAATACTAGTTCGTTAGTGGCTTCATCTTTAGCAGGAATAAACGCTGCCATGCCACCCATGGCTAATGCACCACGTTTATGACACGTTTTAATCAATAATCGAGAATAGGCACTTAAAAACTTGGTATCCATGGTCACTGCCTGACGGTCAGGTAACACACGATCTGGATAGTTTTTTAAGGTTTTGATGTAACTGAAAATATAATCCCAACGGCCACAGTTCAATGCGACAATATTTGAACGAAGCTCATATAAGATTTCTTCCATTTCAAATACTGCAGGCAAGGTTTCAATTAAACAGGTACATTTAATTGTGCCGGGCTCCAAACAAAAACGCTCTTCAGCAAAAGCAAACACTTTTGCCCACCAACGCGCTTCAAGATGGCTTTCTAACTTAGGAATATAAAAATAAGGTCCTGAATTTTTAGCTAACAATTGACGATAGTTATGATAAAAATACATCGCGAAATCAACTAAACCACCAGGGATAGGTTTACCTTTGTATTCAATGTGCTTCTCGATGAGATGCAAACCACGTACACGAGCAATTAATACTGCATGATCAGGGTTAAGTGAATAATGCTTCCCTGTTTCTGGCGCTGTAAAATCAATATCACCGCGCACTGCATCACGAAGGTTAATTTGTCCTTCGACAATTTTCTGCCAACTCGGTGCCAAAGAATCTTCAAAATCAGCCATAAAGACTTTTACGTTGGCATTTAACGCATTGATAATCATTTTGCGATCAACTGGACCGGTAATTTCAACACGTCTGTCAGTTAAATCCGCAGGTATACCGCGAATGGTCCAATTACCATCTCGTATAGCGCGGGTTTCCGGTAAAAAATCAGGTAATTCGCCATTATCAATACGAGCTTGTTTTTGCTTACGCTGCTTTAACAGCTTAGGCACTTCATCTGCAAACTTGGCACATAAAGAATCAAGGAAAGCCACTGCGCCATCATTAAACACTTCATCTTGCCCATTAACAGCGGGGCCGATAAAGGTAAGATCGGTTTTAACCGAATCATCAGCATTTGCTGTGGACTTACTGTATTGAGCTACCAATTGTTCTGCCGTCATAATAATGGCTCCCTTAATGCTGTCTGTTTTGATGCTAATTGTCTTGCTTCATTAATGAATTTTGTTATCAATTACTATTCGTCTCACTCTCATTTATCCGTAAAGCTTAATGTCTCTGTTTAAACAATAAATGCGTTTAATGCGTTTAATGAGTTCAAATAATCAGTTAACGATTGATACTCAAGTGAAGTTAACGGTTATCACCTAAAACTTTCAAATGTCTATTTCGTACTAAAAACTAACCAAAAACGTTTGTAATTGCAACAGTTATCAGTTTACCAAATGACTCAAACACCATTGATGACGATCACAGAAATTGGTCAGGCCAAGATAAGGATAAAACCATAAGTAACTGTAAAACAACAATAAAAAATACAACACCTTATTATAAAAAAACTATAACTTAAATTCATCTTACCAATTTACCAACACATTAAAATGGTAAAAACAGTTGTAATAAAAAAACATATTGTAAATATAAGTTTACTAAACTTTGGTCTATATTATTGAATTAAACAATTTAATAACGTTTTGAGTTAACCTGCACGTAATCAATAAAACATCATAATAAACAGTAGATTAAGCAATCCCACCACATAGCAATATTCAAACAACCGTTTAATTATTACGTTTACGTAAACGTTAGAAACATCGAGTGTTTTAATGATTAAAATACGAGTTACGTAGGCCGATCAACAAGGTCATGTAAATTGGTTTATTTGAAAAAATAATTAAATTATTTTTCAAATAAACCAATAAATGTCATAAAGACCGACAATAAATGCGCCAAGAAGGTTTTTAGCATTAGCAACCCAGAGGCTAGGACGAGTGAGTCGTGCAGGAATGTTAAGCGGTTAGTTATGATAATTGAGATAAGGGTAATGAAGGACAACGCTAAGCCGACAGAGCAAGGGTTAACGAACTAAATACTCGCACAGATAAAGACGGTGTTAGCAATTTTATTATTAAGTGTGCGCTTGCAACCTAGCATTGGCTTTATCATAGAAGCGACCTGCAATGTTACGGAAAAAATGTGGATGAATAACTTTAAAGCTCTAGCCTAAACAGAGCATTTGATAAAATCATGCTTATTAGCCTTTATATATAATAAAAAGCCTAAACACGCGAATGCTTAGGCTTGTTATGTCAGTTAAACATTAACTCAACACAGACAATGAAGGGAATTATTGTAACTCATCGGTATAACAAGCAACGCAGTTACGCCCTATAGCCTTAGCATGATATAAGGCCATATCGGCACGATGAATTAAAGGATCAAGGCTTAAATCCTCTTTATGGACACTACTGACACCAATACTGACGGTAACGGTAAAGTCATGCCCAGAAAAACGAGTATTAATGTTGGCGATAGCATGACAAATATGTTCAGCAAATTCAGCGGCAAAATGCTCTGTTTGCTTTGGCATGAAAATGGCGAACTCCTCCCCACCCATTCGAGTGAATATGTCCGTCGACTTCAACATGTCATTTATTATATTAGTCACATTCTTTAATACCCAATCACCCGTTGCATGACCATATTGATCATTAATGTGTTTAAAAAAATCCAAATCTAGCAATAAAACCGAAAATGGTTCATCGAGGGTTTGGGTTTGAATAAACTCATTCTCTGCAATTTCTTGTCCCGCACGGCGATTGAAAATACCTGTTAAACCATCACGTTGTGCCTGCTTCATAAATTGATTACGTTGTAACCAAGCTGCTATCAGTAATAATAATAAGCCAACAGACAACCCCACAAGTAAAGTAGAGAACATAACAGATGAACTTTTCTCTTTCATAAATAAATCTTTTTGCTTCATCAGCAGTTCATGATCTTGAATTAAATTAGTATTTTCACGAGTTTTTTCAACACTATCGAAACGAACCATTTGATAAGCATTTTCTTTTACTTTCTGCTCATCAAGTAATTGCTTACCAAGTGCAGAAGCAACGACTTGAAACTGATATGCTTTATCAAACTGACCTCGCTTACCTGCAATTAAAGAAAGTACTTCATTAACACGCTTTTTTACTTGCATATTACTGGGTTTATTAGGCAAAGCGTTAACCAACTGCGCAAACATTTCAGCTTGTTGAAAATCGTCTAAATGAAAATAAATAACGCTTAAATAAGAGTGTATTTCATTAATTTCGACTTCAAATTTAAACTTTTGATAGCGCTCTAACGCCACAAGATAAAAATGCTCCGCGTCAGCATACTTTCCCTTATCGAACAGAACATTACCTTGTCCCTTGATTGACATAATCTCAATCAATGGAAAATCATGATCTTTACAATAAAGCTGAGTGTCTTTAAATAATGTATCGGCTTGATCGAAGTGGGTTAGCTTTAAATGGGCAACTGAGTGGTATAGCATCGAAAAACATTGGTTACGAGGGTCTGCACCTTGATTTAAACTTAATGCCAATTGAGCGATCCGTAACATCTCCTCGTAAGATTCAAGTTCTAAATACACATTCAGTAAACGATTATAAGATTTTACTCTTATACTTTGATCTTGATAGTTATCTATACGGGAAAGGTTTTCCTCTAAAAGAGAAAAGGCTTCTTGATAGTTACCAAGTCCTATATTAGCGGTAATTTTAAATAAATAAATATTGGTCAGTTGCTCACCGACAGGATTGAAGCTCAACGCTTTGTCCAAGCTTTTATCTGCTTCAACAAAGTCACCTAAATAAATATACTTTGTACTTAATAATCCATACAGACGACTGTGTTGCTGCGGAGTTAATAATGATTCAGATAAGAATGCCGTATTAATTTTTTCAACAGCATGACTAAAATCAACCTGCAAATACTTTTCTATGGCATCTAACTCTTTATCATAATCAATGATATCAGCAATCACCGCACGGCTTAAAAACAATGTGGTAATGACAAATAGGTAGCATAATTTTAAGAACAAAATATTTACTCTGTAGGGTTTATTACAATCATATACATAGCCATTTCTTTATCACCTGACAACTTGCTAATTTGTGCTTTATCTCCAGACATCACGGCTTCAACTTCTTTTTTTGTTAATCCATTCGCTTTCATAATGCCACGAGGATCAAGTTTATATGCTTCCAATAAAACAGCGTCAGTGCCAAGCTTGGTAAAAAATGTATTCATATTTGACATATGGTGACCTTTTTATTTTTCAAATTATATTGCTAATGGATAAGCAAAATTTACATCTATTTTTTAGCCATCTTTAACGTTACTGGATAATAGAGCCTGCCAAAGTAGCCTCTCAGTTAAACCATCTTAAAATAGCATGATTATATATCACAAGTCATTGTTACATAAAATATTTACATTTTTTTGACGATATTAAATTAACATCATATCATCCTCACACAATCACCACCCCCCTCATCAGCAGCTTGTTTAATAAAATTACTTAGCCAATATCTAAAGCTGTTATGCCTAATTTGGCCAATACTTCTTCATTAAGAGTCATCTTACTCGCTGGAGGGATTAATAATGTGCTAATCATCGTTAATTTAGCATCTGGTAACGTGGACAGCGTCATACGTTCTATAACAGGTAATTGAAATGGTAAATTTGCCGCTTCATATAAAATAATTTCATGACTTAGCGGATACCACTGATTTAAGTGTTCAACCAAAATCTGCAATTTTTCTGTAGTGGTACTAAATTGAGTCAAGGTATGTTCACCCGCAAGAGCTATCTGCCATAGTAAAAGATGCGTAGTCGGATCTGGCACATGGTTATAAAGCATGAACTGCGTAGCCTCAAAGCTTTGGTGACCACTATTTCCAGGATCAATGCCTAAATCAGCCCACAAACAAGCTTCCGCAGAAATCCCCGGTAACATGCTAGCGTCAAAACCTTCACTGCGGGCTTGTTTAATGGATAAATGCCCTACACAAGCAAATACGCCAGGATGACCATATAAAGCGCATACGACTAACTTGCCTAGGCGAACTTCATCTAAGATGGCACCCACCATTTCGGCATAAGTATCACGACGATTTTTTACTTCATTTTTTTGAGCATAATAAGGTTGAAGTGAGCGGACATCTGCATTGAGAGACTTAAGCCAGTGTTCACAAAATCCATCAGGAACAAGTGAAAACACCACATCAGCATGCTCTATATAACTCAAACTCAATGCACCGATTTGTCCGGCAAGTTGTAATCCAGTGCCAACACAAACAAGATTGCCTTTCTTTGGGCTAGTTAATATTGTGTTCTGTGATTGCTCAATCGTCATCGTGGTTTCTTATGTTGTAATGATTACTGTTTAAAATAAAGCATATGTTCAAACAATCAACAGCTTACGCCATTTAGCACTTGATATTTATAAGTTTTAGTTCAAGCGTTTAAATCAAACAATTGAATATTCGCACAGTTAAACAACATCATACCAACATTATTTATACAAGGTTGAATAAAGTTCAAAGTTTACGATAAATATATTTGTCACACTAAAATGGAACTTAGCACGTTAAATTGACTCAAAATCACAACATCTGCTCATAGCCCCTTGTCAGAATGGGGACAGCTTGGGTATGATGACCGACAGAATTTAGGAACTAGCGCAGACAATGATAAACAAAAAACAACGTCTTACCCTTGTAAGCGCAGTAGCGCTTACATTATCTCTTAGCGGATGCAGTGTTTTTGATTGGTTGATTTACAAGCCAGATGTGCCGCAAGGCAATTACATGGAAACACAGCAAGTCGACAAACTTCGTATAGACATGACCAAAGAACAAGCTGAATATATTTTAGGCCGCCCAGTATTGCGCGACAGCTTCTCAGATGACACTTGGTACTATGTATACCATTTCAAAAGTGGTCGAGATGCCAGTATTACGCATAAAGAATTGATCATTCACTTTGATGGCGACAAAATTTCGAGTGTTGTCGGAGATTATGATCTCAGTCCTGAATTCAATACTCCACTTGAAGAAAGTTCATTACCATCGGTGAACGAGCCTGAAGTTAAACCGCTTTTACCCGAAATTCGCCCCGACAGTAAACCTTTGGTTGAAGAGTTACGCCCAGAGTTAAACATTCAAGCTGAACAAAATAATGAATCAACATAAATTACACAATAACATGTGATTTATGTGAATAAAAAAGCAGGACCTCTTACGAGGATCCTGCTTTTTTGTTATATAACCACCAAAAACCTAACCTATCGTCTTACGAATTAAGGTTAATTAACTTTAGCGCCAGTAATTTTATTAATACGGCCTTCATCTTTGGCTTTTTCAGCACGCTTACGACGCACATCTTTAGGATCGGCAATTAACGGACGATAAATTTCTACACGCTGCCCAGGTACAAGAACCTCATCATGTTTAACCTGACGGCTAAATACCCCTAGCTTAACCTCTTCAAGATTAATCTCAGGAAAAAACTTAACCATATCACTTTGTTTAACCGCTTCAATAAATGTGGTTCCCGGCGACACCATCACCGAAATAATCTTTTGCTGTTTAGGCAATGCGTAAATGACATCTACCGAGAATTTTTCTGTTTCATTCGTCACGATAAATCACCTTTGCTCTGTCAGTAAATGCCATCACCATCGACGACATTAACTCTCTAAATACTTTACCAAACGCCATATCAACGAGCACGTTTGAAAATTCAAAATCTAAATCAAATTCAACTTTACAAGCATCTTCGGTCAGTTCAGTAAACTTCCATAAGCCGTGCATATACTTAAACGGGCCATTTTCTAGTTCAAGGGTAATCGATTTAGCTTCAATCACTTGGTTACGTGTAGTAAACGTTTTACTGATCCCCGCTTTACTAACATCAACCGAGGCCAACATGGTTTCACCATCAAATTCAAGTACCTTCCCGCCGACACAACCCGGTAAAAAAGCATGATATGACTCAACATCATTGACTAAATCATACATCTGTAAGGCACTAAATCTAACCAGTACATTCTTGGAAATTTTGGGCATCTGACATCACTATCCTTAATACAATAGTTCGATTTTATCACGTTAAATAAAAAAGGCATCTTAGAGAGTGGTTAAATCTCGTTGGAAATAACACAATCACCAAGAAACTGGGTATAATCGTTGTAATATCATAAATCTCCCCCATATCTCTTATATATTAGAGTTTATCAAATGGGCTCACTGCGGGTTGTCCAGCACCATCCTTCGGTCAACAACGACAATCAGAACGGTAATAAAATGGTAAAAAAGAAATCAACAAAAAATTCCTCAGCGAGCATTGCACGCAATAAACGTGCAACTTTTGAATTCCGCATCGAAGAAAAAGTCGAAGCAGGATTACAACTTATGGGTTGGGAAGTTAAGTCCATCCGCATGGGAAAAGTCAACTTATCTGACTGTTACGTCTATATTAAAGAAGGCGAAGCCTTTATGCATGGTTGTACTATTCAACCGCTTAATACTGCTTCTACCCATGTAATATGTGACCCAGTCAGAACTAAAAAATTGCTGTTAAAGCGCAAAGAAATTGACAAACTTGCCGGCCTAATTGAACGCCAAGGCTATACCTTAGTGCCATTATCAATGTACTGGCGTAAAGGTGCTTGGGTAAAAGTTGAAATTGGTTTAGGTAAAGGTAAAAAAGATCACGACAAACGTGAAGACACCAAAGAACGCGAATGGAAAATTGAAAAAGCTCGCGTAATGAAAAAAGACAAAGAAAGTGCTTAATCTCGTTAATAGACCGTTGAAGCCAATAGTGCCTATAAGTCTTTAGCCAACAAAGGTCTATAACGAACAGATAGTGAACAAACGATTATAATTTGTTAATGTCCGCTAGGTATTCACCTAACAACACGTTATAATTGCGTCAATTGGGGGCGATTCTGGATTCGACAGGATTCACGAAACCCAAGGAGCATGTCGAGGGGCGGTTGGCCTCGTAAAAAGCCGCACCGTTATAGTTGCAAACGACTCTAACTACTCTCTAGCAGCTTAGGCTAGCTAGCCATCAACCACACGTTTCGCACGTGGACAGTGGATTCTGATGGTCATATTACAGTGTGCTAGCGAGGGAACTCCGTCCGGGGGTGAACCGCGAAATAGTACCGGACTCACCAAGTAGCATCCTGTCTTTCGGAGACTGCTTGGTTAAATAAAAGAGAGACTAAACATGTAGTGCCGAGGATGTAGGCTTTCTGGACGCGGGTTCAAGTCCCGCCGCCTCCACCAATTTATAGAAGGGCTTAGCAGCAATGCTAAGCCCTTTTTGTTTGTCTGCTCGCCCAGAATTCTGCTTTGGTTATTATAGTAATGACTGTTACGTAACCAGCATTATTTACTCTGCACCAAAACGTCATTGGTACTTATTGCTTGCAGCAGATTTAAAGCAACTGGGCAAGCATGCGTTCGGGCATTGCTAAAAATATACTTTTGGAACAACAATAACCCGTTCAGATGTGGCAGTAAGACTTGAACCGTTGGCCATAAAAAATCCCTGCTGGCATTGCTGCCTGCTGGGATTTTTTGTTAATCAGGCAAAAGCTAATTAATGGTCACTTACAACGACTAGCTCTATCGCTATTAGCTTTGTTTTTTAACAAACTTCGATTTCAGCATCATTTGGCCATTGCCATCAACTTTACAATCGATGTCGTGGTCACCGTCGACTAAGTGGTTGATTACTGCTTTAGTGCCGACTTTAAGCACGAGTGATGAACCTTTTACTTTAAGATCTTTGATTAAGGTGACTTTGTCGCCTTCTGCTAATAAATTGCCGTTAGCATCTTTTAAAATGATTGCGTCAGGATCAACCACTTCTTCATTTGGGTTCCATTCATTGGCGCATTCTGGGCAAATTAATAATGTGCCGTCTGAATAAGCATACGGAGACTCACATTTTGGGCATGGCGGGATTATATCACTCATATCTTTACTCTCTGTGTTCTTTGCAGTTGTCGAACAAGTTAATCGCGCTAATACGCAGTTCGACAGGCTTTATCGATTGGCGTTAAATAGAAAAGTCTCTACCCTGCCGAATATTGTAATGGCATTATAATGCTATTATCACAAATTGACTACCCTAGGGTGATAACCAACAGACCCACTTACCCGTTAACGTACCTGCTGTCATAGCCACGTGCGTAATCAATAGCATTCAATAGCATAACAATAGGCGAATTGAAACTTAGCTTTTTACTTGTGGATTGGGACGACTTTGATTGTCACCAAAACTCACATCATGCTTTTCAAGATATTCGCGAATAAGCTGACGGGTGACTTGTGATGGAGTGAGATCTTGAGCGGCACACAGTTGTTCAAATGCCTGCTTTTTTAGCGGGTCCATTAATACAGTAAAACGTGCAGTTTTATTTTCCACAGTGAGCTAGCCTTTCATTACGACATGATAATTTGATTATAATCCAGTGTGTGGCTAAAGACCATATTCTGTATTCTTTATTCGCAGAACGATTCACTCGAGCGATTAACTCAGTCCATTAACTAGAGCTATTCACTCAAACTAAGAAACAACTAGGCAGGTTAAACCTAATCATGCCTTAGCCCGAGTGTGTTTATCTGTTAAGCAATGCTCGCTAAACGTGGTAACAGCGCTTTAAAACTCGGTCTTGTTGATAAACTGTGATGCAAGCAATCTTGCACTAATTCACGCAACATTGCCGCTTGTGGTGTGTTGGGGTTATCGATGAGGTTTAGCATGTCATCGACCAAATAACCAAACGCCCTAACCTCAATCGCTTGCATTAATTGCAAATGCTGTGGGGGAAATTGCTTTAAATTTGATGCGGCGCCAAAGTCACCAAACAACACGTTACCTTGGGTATTTATCATGATGTTGTGGGCATAAATATCACCATGACTTATACCATTTTGATGCAAATGAACCAAAATATCAGCCATTTGACTAGCTATATGAGTAATGCGTGCCCAGGTAAATACGGTTTCGGGCTCAAAAGTGTCGCGACTACAGGTTTGCAACGACGGCGGTAAACCTAAATTGCCATAGCTTGGCGGAATAAGTTGCATCACTAAACCCAGTTGCTCTGGTTGATTAATTTGTGCAACCACATTAATCAAGTTTGGGTGCTCGCCAGCGGTTAAGCAACAATCGAGCTCATCTGCTGGATAACCATCGCTGGTCACCATGCCCTTAAACAACTTAATCGCTACATTAGCATCACTACTAAAGCTGGTTTTATTTGAACGTTCAACGCGATGAGTTGCTTGATAAATCAATCCCGACGCACCCTGCCCGAGTAATTGGCCTAAATTAAACTTAGTTAATGGCACTGTAGGTACCCGAGTATTATCGCAATGTTCAACATGACTAAATGCGTTACCCGCAAAAGCCAACCACGCTAAGTTAGGTAGCTCAAATAACCAATCGGGTAACTTGGTGAGCTGGTTAGCAGACAAACGGATTAGGGCTAATTGATGACAGCTTGCCATGCTATTAGGCAGTGCGGTTAATCGGTTACCCGCTAGCGCAAGTTTCTCGAGACGATAACATTGACCTAAACTGTCTGGTAGTTGCTCAATGTGGTTATCGGTTAATATTAACCAACGGGTTTGCTTTGGAATGGATGCTTCAGGTACTGTGCGAATTTGATTGGCTTTAAAACCTATCATTTCTAATTTTGGACATTGGCCTAATACAGCAGGAAGATGTTCAAATAGGTTATTCGATATGAACAAGATTTTAAGTTGATGCAAGTCAGCAAAGTTATCGGGTAATGATGACAATTGGTTATTGCTAAGATCGAGTACTTCTAAAGTATCAGCTAAATCAAACAACTTATCTGGAAACTCTGTCAGTTGTTCTGCGATAGTGATCCGTTGATAACCTTTTAACGAACCATTATTTAATTGCTGCAGTGTTTGCATCATGTTTCTCTTTGGCGAAAATTGTCGTCATAGTAATGGACTACACTCACTGAGACAAATGTCTTACAAACTTTAACCAAAAAAAACCACAGCTAAAGCTGTGGTCAAGACGGATGCTAAAAAACAAAAATAGGGGTTGATGATTTTAGCGCCACTCCCCGCGCCTAACATAAGCATGGGAAAGGGATTCCTACAAACTACGTATAGCCACTTCACTTGAAGTGGTTAACGCAAAACAACAAACAAAAAATAACAAACAGGCTTAAATCAGTTCTGCTAGCATGTTGTCGGTGTAGGTGACTAATTCACCGCCATCACGCACTTTTTCCACATAGTCTGGGTTAGCGATAAATGGGCGACCAATAGCTAACAAGTCAAATTTATTAGCTTCAATTGCAGCGCTACCCGTTTCTGCGGTATAGCTGCCAACGCCCACTAATGTACCAGTGTAAACACTGCGCATGTAAGCAGATGCACTGCCACCTAAATAATCAAACTGAGTTGAATCGTCAAAAATCCCTACATGTAGATATGCGAGATTACGTTTTGATAATTCTGGTAATAAATAATCAAATACTGCACGGTCACGCGGATCCGCGGCCATATTGAAATAAGCACCAGGAGATAAGCGAAGCCCTGTGCGGTCTGCGCCAATTCTGGTTGTAATAGCATCAACGACTTCTAAGGCAAAACGAGACATGTTTTCTGGAGTCTGGCCGTATTCATCATCACGACGATTACTGTCATGGTGTAAGAACTGGTCAATTAAATAACCATTTGCACCATGTATTTCAACACCGTCAAAACCGGCTTCAATCGCATTTGCAGCGGCTTGAGCATAATCTGCGACTAACTGCTTAATATCGTCTAACGTGGCAGGCTTTGGTGTTTGATAAACCAATTCACGCATTCTAGGCACAGTACCTTCAACCGCTTGTGCTGAAGCAGATAACACCTCGCCACCACCAAAAAAGTGTGGATGTGCAACTCGACCAGTATGCCAAAGCTGGGCAAATATTTTACCGCCATTTTTGTGCACTGCATCGGTGACAACATGCCAGCCATTAATTTGAGCTGGAGTAAATAAGCCTGGGGTGTTTGGATAACCTTGGCCGTCAGGGCGAATAATGGTCGCTTCGCTGATGATAAGACCCGCGTCTGCACGGCGAGCATAGTAATCTACCATTTTTTGCGTCGGCACAAGATCATCATCTGCCATACAACGCGTTAACGGTGCCATTAAAATCTTATTTGATAATGTTAAGGTGTCATTGAGTTTGTAAGGTGTAAATAAATTGGCCAGCATTTGACTAACTCCTATCTTGAATATACATTCAAGATTAATCTTAATTGAATATACATTCAAGTAAATTTTGAATGTATATTCAAATTTAGTTAGACTTGAGTGTTATGAGTTATCACGCTTTGTTGTTGACCAAAAGTGAGCAGATATGAGACACGCTGAATTTAATAGAGAAACAGTTTTACGTGCTGCCATGAGCACCTTTTTAGTCAATGGATACGCTAAAACCAGCATGCAAGATCTCACTAAAGCCACGGGGTTGCATCCAGGTTCAATTTACTGTGCCTTTGATAATAAAAAAGGCTTGTTTATTGCTGCGATTGAACAATATCAACAACATCGCAGTGACCAGTTTGAGCAATTATTTGCTAATGATCACTCTGCGATAGACAACTTAGGTGATTATCTAGCAGTAATAGTACAAGAGTGTTTAAGTTGTGATGCGACTCAGTCATGCTTACTGACCAAATCATTAAGTGAGATGGGTGAGCAAGATGAACAAATTAAACAAATAACCTGCCAAATGTTGCAGCTTTGGCATCAATCATTAGCATCAGTGTTTGAAACAGCAAAAGTACAACAGTTGATATCACAAGAAAGCGATAGTCAATTTTTAGCGCAATATTTGGTGATGGGAATATACGGTTTACGGACCGTGGCTCACACTGAACCTAACACGGAAGTATTACAGCCTTTGGCTGATAAGTTGTTGGTCGATTTATTATGCAATAATTCGTTGTAGCATAACACTCCGATTGTAAGCTACGCACATCTCAAACAGCACAAAAAAAGACACCTTATGGTGTCTTTTTTTTGTTAAACTTACATCATTGAATCATAATATTAAGTTACTACGCGCTGTGAATAAACACGTTCACCTAATGAATTCAATATCTTACACTCGCCTTCTAGTACTGCAATAATCGATTTACCTTGACGAAATGAATCAGGGATCATCACACGGCCAGTTTGGCTGATGTGTAAATCAGTCAGCACTGCATTGAACATTTCAAGGCCGACTGGTGCATCATAATACAACACGGTTACCGTCGAAATTGGTGGTTGACCTGCTTCGGCAGATTTAAATTTCATATTTGGACTCTCAGTTCGAGCTTAGTGGTTAAGTGTTTAAATGATATTGATCATATTATTCATCAACACATCTCAGGATAAATAGGTGAAACGATGGCCTATTTATATAGGTTTCACCAAATGAGAGATCCTTTCCCTTATTTTATGGTTTGTTTTAAACAAAGACATACTATCAAATAGTGTTATTGATTAAAAACAATTGATACATAAAGTTAACACAATTGAGGTGTAAATAAGAATAATGCAACCCTGACGTTATGAAATGAGCCCTCTAAGATTAGTAAGTTTTATGCTGTTATCAAGCCTATTTATATAAAATTTAGAGCCAGCACCTAAACAGCACAACTTATTCCTGCTAGAATCGATGACAATTTTTAGCCTTAAACATTTAATAAAACGAGATTAAGATGGGCAGAGCATATCAAAATAAAAAAGAGTCCATGGCGAAAACCGCTGGCCAGAAGACACGTATTTACTCACGTTACGGTAAAGAGATTTATATTTGTGCTAAAGGTGGCGTTGACCCAGATGGCAACCTAGCACTACGTAGCTTGATTGCCCGCGCGAAGAAAGATCAAGTTCCAGCACACGTTATTGAACGTGCCATTGAAAAAGCTCGTGGTGGTGGTGGTGAAGATTATGATACCGCCCGCTATGAAGGCTTTGGTCCTGGCGGAACCATGGTAATTGTTGACTGCTTAACAGACAACGGTAATCGGACATTTACTCAGGTTCGCCAAGCATTTGTTAAAAATGATGCAAAATTAGGTAGCCCAGGTACGGTAGGCCACATGTTCGAACATCAGGCAGTATTTGTGTTTGATGGCGAAGACGATGAAGCCATTCTTGAATTGCTTATGATGGCTGACGTCGACGTTGCCGATGTAGAACTAGAAGATGGCATCATCAGCGTATATGCGCCAGTATCTGAGTTTAACAATGCCCGTACTGTATTAACTGAAGCCTTTCCAGAAATTGACTTTAAGGTAGAGAATTTAGCTTTTGTGCCACAAACCATGACGGAAATTACTGGTGAAGATGTTGAAAGTTTTGAAAAGTTCTTAGCCGCTCTTGATGATTGTGATGACGTACAGAACGTTTACCACAATGCAGATATTAACAACGAAGAATAACGCAAACGAAGTCTGTTAAAGCGTTCTCAGCCTAAGTGCTAGAACGCTCGGCAGCAGAATCTTATAAAGCAATAAAACTCTATAATCAAACAAAGTACCGTTCTCCCCCCTTGTTTCATTGCTGTACCGCTCTTATCGGTAAAACATAGTCTTCCATAATACTTGATATCTGACGTAAAGCCTGTGATCACATTTAGCATTATTATTGTGTTCGTCATTCCGATCTCGTTGAGCACTTTTGAAAAGATCATTTGATATAATTTCAATTCATGGCAATCTGAATGGTAACGTCTATACATATTGTTATTGAATATCAAACATCTTTGAAGTCAATCGTAGCTTCACTTCTGCCACAAAGTGTTTAAAGGATTAACCATTGCTAACATTTATGAACAATGAAGCTGAAAATAACGCAGACCAACAGCAAACTCGCGTTATATCCCTGTTTTCACTCGTCGGAATGTCAATGACTTTTATGATGGGATTCATAAGCTTATTTAATAGTAATCATGAGTTAACCATTACGCTATTCTTCGCCAGTATGATTTATTGTTTCGCTTACATTAGTCTCAAAAAATACCACACACTTAAACTTAGCTCTTATATTACGATTTACTCATTGTATTTATTAATGTTCTATTTGGTGTTTACTGGCGGGGTCGAACAAACGGGGCCATTGTGGATTTTTATTGTGGCGCCAGTATCCGTTTATATACTGGGGTTAACATCTGGTCTAATTAACCTTGCGTTTTTCTTGACTGTTATTGCTATTATTATATTTTTACCTACTGATAGTATCCCGCATGTAACTTATTCAATGGAATTCAAACTACGGTTAATATTGTCATTCCTAACCACTACTTTCCTCTCCGCATTATATGAATATTTAAGAATGATATCCTTCAAAAGTGCATTGGAATTAGGCAAAAAATATCAACAATTAGCGTTATCTGACCCGTTAACGAAACTGGCTAACCGACGTAATGCGTTAACCATTTTGCAGCAAGAAAAATCAAGAACATCAAGAAACGACGATCCCTTGTCTATTTTGCTCTGCGATCTTGATCATTTTAAAATGGTCAACGATAAATATGGTCATAATTGCGGCGATATGGTGCTTACTGAGCTAGCACAAGTATTTACAAAAAGTGTAAGACAGCAAGATTGTGTTGCGCGCTGGGGAGGTGAAGAGTTCTTGTTTATTCTCCCGCAAACTTCAGCTGAACAAGCTTTTGTCATTGCAGAAAAAATTCGCATTAACGTACAACGTCATAGCGTGTATTGTCATGAACAAGACATCAGCCTGACCATCAGTATCGGAATTTCACAGTTAACCGATAATCAAACTATTGATGAGATGATTAATAATGCCGATCGGTATCTGTATCAAGCTAAAAAGAATGGTAGAAACCAAGTATATCCTCAGTAAGCAGGTTCTATCGGCCTATGAGTTAAATTATTTGATAAACTTATCACTACCGCATTAATGCTGTCATTTACTCGATGACCTCGACTTATCATTAACTGTCATCAAAAAACAATAGGGTCTGTCATCGAACTAGATTGTATTTATAAGGCTGTGACATTGCACTATGTTGAGACCAAGAAAGGTTTATGAAGCAAACGGTTAAGGTATTCATGTTTATCAGTATTGGATATTTTCTTAGCATAATATCAATCTAAGTAAAACATTCACTAGCTTCTAGCTCCTAGGTTTTATTTTCATCAGCCTTACATTCGTTCTTGCTGACGTTGACATGATTATCGCTTTCGATAAAATTAAAACAAAAAACGCAGCGTAGGCTGCGTTTTGGGGACTCATTGAAAAAACGAGTATGGTTAACTTAAGTCCATTTCTTGAACTTTTTCGTAAGCAATTTCAGGCGCAGTAACATCTGGTTTATCATGCAAATCTGCTTTTAATTGGCCTTTACGTTGCTTTAGCGCCGCATCTAATTTTTTAGCTGCGCTGGTAATAGCAGGATACATGACTAAGTCAGTTCCTTTAGCCGCAATGCGAGTTCCTTCATAGTTAGTTCTAATTTCTACATCAAATTCACCATGCTCTTTGGCAATGATGACATCTAGCGAAATAAGTGTTGGAAAATGGCTAGCTATTTTAGCGAATTTTTCATCTACGTGTTGTTTGACAGTATCAGTAACATCAACATGGTGACCAGAAAGATTTATTTTCATAGATTGTCCTTAAAAGAATTTACTTGCCAAATTTGTCGCGTATTACAATTGCATGCTGACATAAATCGTGTTGTTGTACAAATGTAGGCAGACATATTTAGACATCGGACATGTGCTTTGTATCACAAGTACTCAAGCCTAAAATGTGTTTTATCTCTACCTGAACACTTTAATGGCTATATCAATATTAAACGTGCATGGGATATGTCAAATTAACCTAACCCCTACATTGATTAAACATCAGATTACTGATTAAGTATAGACACAATTCAGCTCTAAAGATTGCAATTTTTGTGTTGTTTACACAAGTGATGGTAAACCATTCAATTTACCGCTAAAAGCAGTTAATTTATAAGCAACTATACATTTATTATCTTTTCAGACTTTGGTAAATGAAGTCGAATTAATCATTAACAGGAACATTCATGGCGACTAAGCAGCTCCAAATTGACATAATTTCAGACGTAATGTGCCCTTGGTGTATTATCGGTTACCGCCGACTTGAGCAAGCATTAAGTCAATTCAATGATTTAGACGTTAACATTCAGTGGCATCCTTTTGAACTTAATCCAAAAATGGGGCCTGAAGGGCAACACCTAGGTGAACATATTGCCGAAAAATACGGTTCTACACCTGAGCAAAGTGCGCAAAATCGTCAACGATTAACTCAAATGGGTGCCGATTTAGGCTTTGAGTTTAACTTTTCTGACTCATCACGTATTTACAACACTCTTCAGGCCCATCAGCTACTCTATTGGGCGGCAGAGTCTGGTAAGCAAACTGAATTGAAACTGGCATTATTCAGCAGCTACTTTACTGAGCAGAAAAACCCAGATGATATTGAAGTCTTAATTGAAGCTGCAGCGCAAGTCGGTTTAGATACTAATGAAGCACGCGCAGTGCTCACTGACAAACGCTTTGAAGCTGCCGTAAAAGAGGAAGAGCAACTTTGGATCGGCCGTGGGATCCAAGCCGTGCCCGCCATAGTGTTTAATCAACAGTATTTAATCTCTGGCGCCCAAGAACCTGCCACTATTGCTGAATTAATTACCAAATTGACTACCGAAGAAGCTTAATCAGAATAAATAACACAACTAGCGTTCAGTGTTTGAGATTACTCGATAAGTGATAAAGGTGATTAATTTTTTTAAAACCTTTAATTAACTGATTTATATTGGTTTATTAAAATATAGACAAAGCTTGTATAAAGAAAAACCAGCGCAAGCTGGTTTTTCTTTTTAAACAGAAACATCATATCTTGACCTAGACGTCAACGCTTAGTGTTAATCACTCAGGCAGCAAGGTTAGCTGTAGTGATTTGAGGACATGTTTATGTACATTTATTCGACCGAGTTCATAGACAATAGGCGGTGCTTGGTGTTGAATATATAGATATTAATTACCATTAAAGAATACAATATAACGATGAATATTGTACGTTTTAAAAACGTTAAGTCGTTATAAACACCACTTTTATGTGGTTTTAGGAGTACAAAATGGGCTTTAAAGTAACAACCAATTGGCAATCTTCACCTAGTGAAGAAGGTGAATTTAATCGCGACCATGAGGTTAAGTTTGGCAGCGGACAAACCATCCAAACCTCATCTGCTCCTGAATACAAAGGCAATGCAGATAAAGTGAATCCTGAAGAATGTTTACTGGCGGCGCTATCGTCATGTCATATGCTGACCTTTTTAGCCATTGCTCATTTAAAACGGCTTCCTGTGGCGAGTTATATTGATAATGCCACTGCAGATTTAGGCCAAAATGCCGCTGGGAAAATTGCTGTAGTAAAAATGACGCTTGAACCTAAGGTGGTCTTTGCTGAAGGGGTTGAAGTAGATGACGATACATTGGCAAAAATTCATGAAAAGGCGCATGCAAACTGTTTTATTGCTAACTCATTAGCCTGTGAAGTTGACATTAAACATTAATATTTAGCGATACTAAATTCTTTAGAACCATAAATATAACCCTCCAAAAACAGTGTTTAAGGAGGGTTGTTTTTTAAGCTGTTTTACAACTTATTTCGTTTTAATGTCTGCCGCAGAACCTTTGGGAGGTAATGGCTCTCCTTGTAATGGTTTAATAGGCTGTTGCACTAATTCGTCTTTTAAATAATTAATTGCAGCTTCGAGCTGAGCGTCTTTACCGCTAAAAGTAGCATAAGGTAAGTTATCAACTTCAATGTCGGGCTCAACCCCGTGACCTTCAACCACCCAACGACCGTCTATGGCATATTGTGGGTATTCTGCCACTCGAGCCATGCCTTTGTCTGTAACGGAATTACGGCCCGATAACCACACTCCAGCGCCAGCGGTTTGCTTACCGATAATAGGCGCAATGTTTAACGCTCTGATCCCCGCGGAGAATGTTTCACCGTCTGAATAAGTCATTTGATCGGCTAACACCACTAAATGGCCTCTGAAAGTTTGCTGCATATTTGCATTCGTGCTGCCATGAGTTGGCTGCCAAAATGCCCAAGCTCGGCGCAATAGCTTTTCAATAATCCAGCTGTCGATGTTACCGCCACGATTGCGGCGAACATCAATGATTAACCCGTCTTTATCGTAGTTAGTATAAAACTCGCGAGCAAAGCTTTCTATATCACCGCTACCCATGGCGTATAAATGCAAATAGCCAATATTTCCTTTGGAGGCTTTAGCCACTTTATCGCCATTATGTTCAACCCAGTCCAAATAACGTAGCTTGGCATCGGTACCAATATCATGTGGTGTCACTATAGTATTAATGTGTGTTTTGCCACGCTGTAAACCTAATAGCACTTGTTTATTGCCTTGGTTACGTAGCAATTGTGTCACTTCAGCAATATTGGTGACATTTTTGCCATTAATGGTCTTAATCACATCGCCATCTTTAGCATTAACTTCAATACGAGCAAGTGGTGATACAGACAATGGTAACTCAGCATCAGTTTGATAAATATGACTGACGATTACACCTTTATCGGTTTGTGTCAGTCTAGCGCCTAAAGCAGCAGCTTTGGCGGCATCAGTGTCACGAATAATATCACCACCACGCACTTGTGAATGCAGTGAGTTCAGTTCGCCCATCATTTGCATGAAAATATCATTGAGCTCATTACGATCGGTCAGTCTATCGACCAAAGGTTGATACTTAGCTTTAGCGGCTTGCCAATCTACCCCACGCATTTTCGGATCAAAAAACGAATCGCGATGCATCAACCAAGCATCTTCAAAAATTTGCTGCCATTCTTGCGGTGGCGAAATACTTAATTGCCATTGATTAGTACTGACTTTGGCTTGAGATATATCGCTAGGCAGTTTGTCTCCGGCAGCGACAATCATGATATTTTTAGGATCTGATTTTTTGCGCAGCATTAATTTACTGCCATCTTTTGATAATGAGTATTGGCCCACATCTTCACTAAAGGATTCGACTTTCGGGCTTATAGGTTCAAACTTAACGAGTTTTAATTCACTACTTTGTTGATTACTATCAAGTAAGTACAGTTTGTCTTTAGCGACCGTTAAACTGTTGTAATTTCCAGCATCCACTGGTACTTGCCATAAACGTTGATTTAACCCATCCCAATCAACTTTAATTTTATTCACCGAATCAGAATCTTTTTCATCTGCTTTTTTAACGTCTTTATTGATCGTTAATTCAGTTGGTTTAGCAAATGGAAATGACGCTTTAGCATTTAAAGCTAATGCAAAAATTTGGGTGCGTTTGTCAAAAATAGGTCCCATATTACGATCGCCCCAAGGCGAACCTGGATTAGCTTTAAATTCGCGATTAGACAGAAAATATAACCATTTACCGTCAGGACTAAAACTCGGCGAAAAAGATTCATACTTATCTGTGGTGACGGTTTGTGCTTTTGAATCGTTAATTGAATACAACACAATTTGAGGACGTTGCTTTCCAACTTCTGCTTTGGTTAGGGCAATAAATTGACTATCACCAGACCAGTTAATATCTTGATAAGGACCAAGACCTTCGCCATTTTTGATGATTTTCTGGTTATCGTTACGGGTTAAATCCAATAACCACACATTGCCCATATAATCATCGTGAACCAAATAACGACCATTAGGTGATAACGATAAACTGGTGCGTAAGGTATTGCCATCTTTGGTGAGCTGTTTTGCCCCTGCTGAACCGTCGGCTGGATATTGCCAAATTTCTTGCTCGCCAGATGCGTCACTAATGCCATACACCCATTTCCCATCGTCACTTAATAGTGCATCGCGAACTCGGCTATCGGCGGGTGAGTTTATTTGTACTAAACGGCGGCCATCATTACTGGCAATAGCAACATGACTGCGAGCGGTAATCACTACATTATCGCCTTGAGGGGCGAATACCGTTGAAGTGGCATAATCCATAGGATCATTTACCCATTGCTCGCGGCGATGAGCAAAGTCACTGGTGAGTTCAATGTCGAGAGTGGACTCAAGCAGATTATCCAAATTAAGCAGTTTAATGTCGGCACCTTGCTGGAACACAATTCGGTCATGATTAAGTTGGGCGTCGCGCACTTGCCAGTCGGTATATTGGGTGTGCTGTTTAACATCTTTACCGTCTACAGTCATTGACCAAATATTGTCATTCCCAGACTGATCACTCACAAAGTAGACTCGATTATTCCATAACATCGGCTGTTTAACTGAGCCTTGATGTGTTGCCGTTAATTGCTGAGCTTCTTTTTTACTGCCTAACTTATAACGCCAAATCTCACCTTTTGCACCACCGCGATACACTTTGACATTGTCGCCACTGACTTGCAGACCAAATTGAGTAAAGTAAACATATTCACCTTTATCATCAATTGTACCTTCTACGGCGTCAGCTAAAGGTAAATTGGTGATGTTTAAGGTTTGTGGATTAACCGTTTTAAGTACCCAAAAGTTAGCAGGACCAAATGCATTATCAGTGGAATATAATACTTCGCCAGATGCGGTCCAGCCTTGTAAACGTACACGGCTGTTTTCAAAACTAACCCGTTTAGCCACGCCACCTTGAATAGGCATCACATAGACTTCGGTTGCGCCTTCATAATTAGCTGTATAAGCCACCCACTTACCATCTTTTGAAATGGTTGCATCCATTTCTTCAGCCGCCAAACTGGTTAAGCGACTGGCTTTAGTTTGGTTGTTGTTTTGACTGAGTTCAGTAGTCCACAGATCCCCCTCTGCAGTAAACACTAAAGTTTGATCATGCAAAGCGGGTGCGCGGTAATAACCTTGATTTGAAGCGTTAGCAAATATCATTGATGAGCAAGCTAAAGTGCCTAAAGCCAGCATACAATGCGTAACGGAGCGACGGAGTTTCATGGTGAGGAGCATCCTTATTAGCGTCGAGAATATGAATAAACGTGTTATCGAATCGGCTGTTCTATTTATTCTTTAACGTTATCAGAGTTGCAGTGGATTTAGCAGTACAAAAATGTAACTAAAAACGGCTAAACCATATTGGCTTAGCCGTTATTATTTTTAGCCTATTTTAATTTCGATTATTTCGAGGTTAATTGTATTTTAATCTTATGATATTGCTCATAAAGTGGATGTGATGGATTTGATAATTCAGGGAAACGTTGATCCATAGTAATCATATAACGCTCGGCTTGGATAAGTTTGTTGACTGCCATTAAGGCTTGTAAGCGAGCTAAGGCCACATCAGGTGTATCTAGTTGAATAATACCTTTTGATGCGTTTTCATTTTGCTGTTTCAATAACTGTATCTCTTTGTCATTGCGTTGTGACTGAAATTCAATGGTCTTTTTTTGCATTGCAACATCATTGGTTTTAGCTGCCTCCGCTTGTTTTGCACTGTCAGTAACAACTTGTGCCGGCTCTGCACTCATGAGTGTAGGCCGCTCACTTGATTTGATAGTTAATATTTCAGTGATTGGATCACTATTTTCTAAATCATTAATGGATGACTCACTATTAGTTGAAGGTTTGGCTTTCATCGACAAACCTTCAACAGCAATTGCTTTTTCGGCTGCGGCTACAACTGAAAGCGATTCTGCTTGTTGGGGTACAGCTTGCTTCGATAAGGCTGGTTGAGTGGGTAGACCTTGTTCAAGGTCGACACCTATTTGTTGTTGTAAACTCGGGCTGAGCATAAACAATCCGGCCACCAGCAATACCGACGCAGCACTTGAAAATAACCAAGCATTACGTTTCCATAGTGACTTTTTAATCTTTTTCCCCTTTGCTGACACATGAGCACTCGATCGTGCTTTAGCTAAAATAGCTTCATCGAGTTCATCAGATGGTTGCTCCAGAGTTTGCTGGTGATAAGCCTTATTAATTTCGGTTTGTAATACGGTGAACTCAGGCTCATGATCAGTTTGCTTACTCATAATGACGTCTCCTGCCATTGGTTAGCGATACATTGTTTAATACTTTGATAGGCATAGCGAATGCGACTTTTAGTTGCTTCTAAAGTGACATTGGCGATTTCACTTATCATGGCGGCCGTCATGCCCATTTCGATATTAAGCAAAAAGGCTTCTTTTTGCACTGGCGGCAGTTTAGCAATACAAGATTTCATCATATCAGCTTGTTGCAGTTGCTGAACTAGTGGCTCAGGAGAGGCTTGACCATCAGCTTCTAAACTATCCATAGTTTGATCTTCATCAAGTGCCGTGACCTTATCAAGCGGCTTAACCGCGCGCACGTGGTCAATCAATAAATTATGGGCAATTTTATACAACCAAGTGGTGAACTTTGCGGTGACTTGATATTGCACTGCTGCGCTAATCACTTTTCCCCAAGTGTCTTGATATAAGTCTTCTGCTAACTGCTGGTCATGTAATTGACGGACAAAATAACGATACAAAGGGCCTTTGTGTTTAAGGTACAAAGCTTCAAACGCACGTACGTCACCGGCTTGGTAGTCGAGCATCAGTTGCTCGTCACTTCCCACTTGGGGAATTGACGACTCATCCTTAGGGTGTATTGATGTTTGCACCATTTAATCCTTTTTGTGACGCATTTATTGGCTTACCGAACGAGTGTCTGGCTCAGTAATCATAACCTGTCTATCGAGTACACTTGCGGTTTTTACCATTTGTACAAACTCATGGCGATAACCAAAACGGTCTTGGCCCATTGCAGATTCGGCCAGAGTAATTAAGTTAGCATAATCAGTATCGTGGACATAATCATTCTGATTTAACAACTGCCCAAATCCTGCGACTGCCGCAGCAAATCTAAAGTCATCGCTGGTTTGGTGTAGATGCGTCAGCTGCTTATCGCGGTTAATAGGATAAGCGATTAATTGACTGGTTTGTTCGCCAATCGCTTTATATCGTAATTTTAAAAATGCCACTTCATCGGTGTTTACCATTGCGTCTTCAACAGCGGGCTTTTCGATGCCATAACGCAATGGATCGACTAATCGGTTGTGACTGTCGTTATAGCGTAACTCGTACAAGGCGGTAACGGTATGACCAGCACCAACCTCACCAGCATCGACGGCGTCGTTATTAAAGTCACTGCGATTTAACAAACGGTTTTCGTAACCAATCAGTCGGTACTCAGACACCACTGCTGGGTTAAACTCAATTTGCACTTTGACATCGTGAGCAATGGTTAACAAGGTGGCACTGAGTTGATCCACTAGTACTTTTCGTGCTTCATTTAAGGTGTCGATAAAGGCATATTGACCGTTAGCTTTATTCGATAATTGCTCCAATAAATGATCGTTATAACTTGCCGTACCTGAACCCAGACCAAAACCAAGTGTGGATAAACCAATACCGTTTTTGCTTTGACTGGCTACATAATCAACCAATTGCTGATGATCTGTCATCCCCAAATTAAAGTCACAGTCTGTGGCTAATATGACTCGGTTACTGCCGTTTGCAATGAAGTGCTTTTGCGCTAATTGATACGCCAACTGAATACCTTGGCTGCCGTTAGTGCCACCTTGCGCGTTTAACTGACTTAGGGCTGTTTTAATGGCGGTAAAGTTATTACCTGCAACCCCGTCAAGCACCACACCACTGGCACCTGCGTACACCACAATCGACACTTTATCATGCGCCGATAATTGCTGACTCAGCATCAGCATGGCTTGTTTCAATAGTGGCAACTTATCAATAGACGACATAGAGCCTGACACATCAAGTAATAACACCAAATTAGATGCGCCAAGTTGGTCTGCAGCAACATCAAAGCCTTTAATGCCAATGCGCAGTAACTGAGTGTCAGCATTGTACGGTGATGGTGCCAGTTCGGTATTAACGCTAAATGGTTGCTCAGTGCTTGTCGGTGCAGGGTAACTATAGCTAAAGTAGTTGACGAGCTCTTCTACCCTAACAGTATTCTTAGCTGGTAGTTGGCCTTGATTAATTAATCTACGGGTGGTGCTGTAACTGCCAGTATCAACATCAATTGAAAACGTCGATACTGGCGTTTCAGCGGCAAGCATATTGCCGTTTTGCACTACTGATTCAAACTTATCATTAGCAATGGGTACTGATGATAAATTGCGATCGCTTACGCGGATATGCTTATCGCGAACACTATTGCTGCCGATAAACTTACCACTAACCGTGCGCTGCTCAATTGATGCTGCATTGGCTTTAGCGCTGCTAGATTGTTGTTTAACTGGAATGTATAAATCAGCTTGTGGCTCCGATGCCCTCACTAATCCCGCTACCTCATGTAACTCGAGGTTGTCTTGTGAAGTTGAATGAGTTTCACTAGCAGATTGAGTTTTAGAGGTGGATTGAGGCAGACTGCGTTTCGCCGTGTCTGTTGATTCTTGCGCACAACCACTGACAATGATCGCGCTAATAACAATGGCTAATGTACTGCGAGTGAGTTGCTTATGGACATGGTTCATGGTTATACCCCTATCTATCGACCTGTTATTCATATTAGTTACGTACGCAAAGTGACCTTGTATACGGCTAATAACGAGCGCGATGAGTAAAAGGGTTATTTAAATAAAATGTATTTAAAGAGTTTTCGTATTTAGAAATTGAGTGTTAGCCTCATAAAACACTGAAATAGCAGCCAACAGAGCACGGCTTATGCTATTATCTAGCCCCTTTTTTATCGCCTTAATATTGACGTTGACCGCCGCCGTTTCCTACTGAGCGAATTAACTAGATATACTAATAGAATAAGTACGTTAAGGAGTTAACATGCAAGCCCTAGTTGCTGTTGTAATGGGTTCGAAAAGTGATTGGCCTACAATGGAAGCCGCCGCTGAAATTATGGATAAGTTACAAGTGCCTTATCATGTTGAAGTTGTTTCTGCTCATAGAACACCAGACAAGCTTATGGAATTTGCAAGTTCTGCTGCAGATAAAGGCTATAAAGTCATTATTGGTGGCGCAGGCGGAGCAGCCCATTTACCCGGCATGATCGCCTCGAAAACGCGTTTACCAGTATTGGGTGTCCCAGTGCAAAGCAAGGCGCTATCTGGCATGGACAGTCTATTGTCTATTGTACAAATGCCTAAAGGGATTGCTGTTGGCACCTTGGCGATTGGTACAGCTGGTGCATTTAACGCTGGTTTATTAGCCAGCCAAATTTTGGCAATTAGCGACACTGCTTTAGCTGAGCGTTTAGACGCATTTCGTGATGAGCAAACTCGCTCGATCCTTGATAATCCCGATCCGAGAGAAGACTAATGACGTTGCCAAAAAATTTATGGGTATTGGGCGATGGTCAATTAGGCGCCATGCTCAGTCACGCTGGTCAGCCACTGGGTATTAATGTGCGTCCGGTTGATATTATGACGCCATCAGATGTTAAATTACCATTAGAAGCTGATGACATTATTACCGCTGAACGCGAGCAATGGCCTGAGTCTCAACTTAGTTTACAACTCAGCCAACACCCACATTTTATTAATGGCCCAGTATTTGGCCGTTTAGCGGATCGTTTTACCCAAAAAAGTCTCTTAGATGAATTAGATGTTGCGACCTCGCCTTGGCAATTAGTTGATGACAATACCAGTACCGAAGCCCTGCATGAAGCTTATGGTGAACGGGTATTATTAAAACGCCGCACCGGCGGTTATGACGGTAAAGGACAACATTGGCTAAAACAGACAGAAGCGACAACCATTCCTGCCGATTGGCGCAATGAAGCCATCGCAGAACAAGCGATTAACTTTGATGAAGAAGTGTCATTAGTTGGGGTTCGCACTCAAGATGGCCGTTGTTTATTTTACCCACTGACGCTTAACCTACATCAAGACGGTATTCTAATGGCTTCTATTGCACCATTAACCCGTTTAGCCCCTTTGCAAGCTGAAGCTGAAGCCATGCTCAGCAAAGTGATGAATGGCCTTGAATATGTGGGTGTGATGGCAATGGAGTGTTTCCGTGTGGGTGAACACTTAATGGTGAATGAGTTAGCCCCGCGGGTACATAATTCTGGCCATTGGACTCAAGCAGGTTGTCACATCAACCAGTTTGAATTGCATTTACGTGCCTTGTGCAATTTACCTTTGCATCAGCCGCAAGTGAACTTTCAATGTGTGATGGTAAACTTAATTGGCGTTGATAAAGACGATAGATGGTTAAGCCTGCCTAATGCTGAACTATTTTGGTACAACAAAGAAGTTCGCGTAGGTCGAAAAGTGGGTCATTTAAATCTTTCTGTGCATAATACTGCTCAGCTCACTGACAGTATCAACCAACTTAAAGCTTGGATGCCACAGCAATATCAAGCACCATTAAATTGGATTTTGGCAGAGTTTATCAAATAAATCGGCTAAGTAAATTCGACCAATATGGTTATCAGATAAGTATAAGATAACAACAAAAGGAGCCTAGGCTCCTTTTTTATTACTAAATTGATATTAATGTTTGATGGTAGAGATATTATGAGTCATAACAAGTGTCTGATTATTTTAATTCGTTAAATTTAAGTCAATCATATTTAAGTCAGTCTATTATTTTGCATCTTATAGTTTTAATAAATCAGAATACTGCATGACTCTTTCATATTAACCAATGCCTCCAAAACTTCAATTCCTATCGTTCCGTTTTCTATATAAAATAAAGATAAATTATTATCGGTATATTACATATCATTGTTACTTTATATTTATTCACTATATTATGAACACTATTTAGTGTTCATAATATGTACAAAGCAAGTTCGAGCGCACGATTAAATGGTACATTTTTGCAACATTTAATCATTTGCGGTTAATCTATAAGTACCTGTATGAATCAACTCATTGCCATTCGAAATCTAGTCGTCAACATAATAAGGTTAATATTTTAACAAAGTAACTATTGACAAATTTGATGAGACCTATATAACTAATCAATAATGAATTTAACAAATGTAACAAAATCAAGCTACACAAAACTTAATCTCAGCTAATATTGTAAAAATGGAAAATACAACAAATGATAAAACATAACTCATAAACCACTTATATTAAATAAATCACATATACAAAAAACCGCCTTACAAATTAATTTATTATAATAATATTAAGTAAATATATATGTTAAAACACTGATAAATCTTATGAAAACCAACATATATACAAATATAATTCCGTTTCAAGGATAGAAATGGCTCAAATCCTTGGAGCTATATAAATGAGAAATAATCAACCAATAACACAAAAAGAATATGATTATCCGTTAGACTGGATTTTGTTATCCATAACTGACACCAACAGCCATATTAAATATGCCAATAGCTCTTTTTGTACCGTCGCGGGCTTTGAACAACAAGATTTAGTTGGCCAACCACATAACATGGTGCGTCATCCAGACATGCCTGCCGCTGCATTTAAAGATCTTTGGCAACATATTCAACAAGGAGATCCTTGGAAAGGTTTAGTTAAAAATCGTTGTGCTAATGGCGATTATTATTGGGTTGATGCTTTTATTACCCCTATTTCATATAAAGGTGAAATCGTTGAATATCAATCTATTCGAACCAAACCAACTCGTGAACAAATAAAACGAGCAGAAACGATTTATGCACACTTAAAACAAGACAAGATTCATTTTGTTACCCCGAGTAAAATATCCTTACCGATTAAAGTCTATGGCACTTTTACTATAGCAATGTTACCTATGGCTTATCTTGCTGGGCAAGGTAATCTAATGAACCTGGGGTTATTTGGTCTTTCCTATGGCGGTGGCTTGATTGCATTAAACATGGCATTCAAACGTTTTAATCTACTTGTAAAAAAAGCCAGCACAATTTATAACAACCCAATTTCCTCTGCGGTTTATACAGGGAAAACAGACGATATCGCAAAAATTGATTTAGCATTGCAGATGCAAGCCTCTGAACTTAGGGCCGTATTAGGTCGAACACTTGACTCTAGTGAGCAGGTTTCAGCTAGTGCTAAAGAATCTGCCGTTAAAGGAAGTGAAATTCAACAAAACAGTCAGTCACAAATGGCTGAAATTGAACAAGTTGCAACGGCTATGCAACAGATGACTGCTACTTTAACTGATATGGCTTCAAATTGTGCAGAAGCCGCTCAATCATCAAATAGTGCATTATCTCAAACTACATTAGGCGATGATGTGGTTAAGAAAATGGTTCTATCCATCCAAAAAATGTCAACACAATTGGGTACCATGTCTAGTGTTATTGCTGAATTAGAACAGCACAGTAAAAATATTGGTTCCGTATTGGATGTCATTGAAGCCATTGCAGCACAAACAAATTTGCTTGCCCTCAATGCTGCTATTGAAGCAGCAAGAGCTGGAGAGCAAGGTCGAGGGTTTGCTGTAGTAGCTGATGAAGTTCGCTCATTAGCGCAACGCACTCATACGTCAACTACAGAAATCCACGATATGATAAGCCGTTTACAACAAGGCACAGGCTCTGCGGTATCGAGTATGGAACAAGGGCTCAACGATGCCAATGTTTGCGTTGAACAAGCTGAGCAAGCGGGTGTCGCACTTAATGAAATACGCCTTGCCGTAGAGCAAATCACCGACATGACTCACCATATTGCCAGTGCCGTTGAGCAACAATCTCAAGTGTCTAATGAAGTCAATAGAAGCGTTGTTGTGGTGTCGCAATTAGTTAATAGTAGTCATGAATTAGGTGAAGATATGGTCCACCTCGGTAGTAATGTCGTAGATAAAGTCGATTCGCAAATGGTATTAGTTGATCAATTTTTAAAAAGAAATTTAAAAAATACTCACGAAAACCAAAAAAGTTAACTCAAATTAGCTTAAATAATAAAATGGCTTTTGCTTTTAATCGTTAGCAATAGTTGGCGTAGTTGTTAGTAGTTGCTGTTAGTTATGAATAGTTGCTTTGCTGCAAATCAATTTTATCGTTTTTTTTTCATAACAATATATAGCTTGAATTGAGTTAAAATAATACACCACTAATTTGGTGTATTATTTAATAAAAAATGGCCCCTCAATTAAGATTGGTCATTAATGACTCTCTCATTCTAAATGCTACAAAATGTTGATACGGCATTAATACTAACCAAAAAACACTCGCCATAACCATGAAGAATCTAAATCTTCTTTACATTGGTGATACTGAGCAGCATAGCGTTTTGAACGTTTATCGACTTTATTCGCTACTGGCGTTAACCATTTTTTTTCCTTATAGCTACCACGTTTATACCCGCCCCAACCTTCGTGATAGTTTAAGTACTGGTTTTTAGCATCCCACTTCGACACTCCGTTAATTTTATGGGTTTTATAAATAAACCATCCCATAAAATCCATGGCGTCGTCAAAATCACTTCGGCTAGACCAACTGTTACCTGTCTCGCGAACGTAATCGTCCCAGGTCATGGTTTTAGCTTGTGCATAACCATAAGCGTCACTGGCTCGTCCTGTGGGGATAAAGCCTAAAAAGTATTCCATTGGAGGGGCTGCATTGTGTTTGAATGAGCTTTCTTGATACATCATCGCTAAGGGAACATGTACAGGCACGCCCCACTTTTCTCTGGTGTCGACTGCAGCGTCGTACCATGAGCGATGTTCTTTAAAAATAGCACACAGATTATCTGGCTCTTTTGGCGGCGAGGTGGCACAGCCTGTTAGTGACAATAATACGATTGCGCTAACAACACCTAAAAAACACTTCATAACACCTCTACCAGTACCTAACATATTGATTCAAGAATTAGTTTTACATCAATTAAAAATCAATGCAATTATGCTCACATCTTTTGGTTGAATTGTTTTACAAGGGAACTGTCATTCTTTCAACAATGCGCCTCAAACTGAAAAACCTGAGTGACTCTGATTGAGCACATAATTAATGGAATGGGTATTACTGTTTCATTTCACATTGATGGGATTCTGTCTGCCAAATCACAGGTTGCCAGTAGCCTTGATTTTGGCCAATATAGATTTTGTCGGTATTGAATTGTGCTGCAATATGATAACGCTGATTG
Source organism: Shewanella sp. MEBiC00475 (assembly GCF_005234075.1). NCBI lineage: Bacteria > Pseudomonadati > Pseudomonadota > Gammaproteobacteria > Alteromonadales > Shewanellaceae > Shewanella > Shewanella sp. MEBiC00475. The sequence goes on along the minus strand of NZ_CP039928.1, from coordinate 3,544,913 downwards.
ACGGCGACATCGACCATAAACACTTTCACTTTTCGCGCCGATAACGACACTTTCAATGCGGGTGAGTTAATCAATTCAGCGACAGTAAATTCATGCTGACCTGGTGATAATAAATAATTCGGTTTTGAAATGACGGGGACACCATCTAAATGAGTCACAACCACTCGGTATAAATTGGCACTGTTATCGAGAGGTAAATAACTCGACACAGTACCACATTCTACCATTTCATCAGGCGATGAAGCACAGCCATGTAGGGCTAGTGCTGCAACTACGACAACCGATATTCGCCAAGATGAATGAAGATACATTATTATTTAGCCTCAAAAGTGCCCGCAGGAACCACATCACTAAAATAATCTTCTAAGAAACTCGTAAAATCAGCTTGTGGCTGAGCCTCTAGTTTTTGCTGTTCAAGCAACGACTGTTTTGCTTCATTTTTATAGCTCTGAACCACCTCGTCGGTTAATGGGTACTGGCTTAAATATTGGTGATAATCATCAGCCAACGTTTTAACCCAAACACTGTGATCGGTGCCCTTAACGACCACTTCTTGTATTACTCGACCTGATAAGGTTTTGTCTGGGTCATCGATGGCTTCAGACCAAGTACTTAATGCGGTTTGGTAAGCATGGCTATCTTCACCGTCGAGTAAAATAGCTAAGATTGCTAACTCATCAAAAAGCTCATGCATCCATTGTTTTAAACTAATGGCCTCACCATTACGTTGCAGAGTGAGTCCAGGTTTACGCCCTTCTAATACCACTGCTTTTAAATTGGCAGCAATTTCAGCTTCACCAACGGCATCAGTATCTTTAGATGGAGATAATAAACAATGCAATAAAAATAAATCTAAAAAACGCACTTGCGTTGCGTCTATCCCAACTGGGCTAAATGGATTTACGTCTAAGGCGCGTACTTCAATATATTCAACACCTGCACGGGATAGAGCTTGCGAAGGTTTTTCACCTTTTTGGGTGACACGTTTAGCGCGGATTGGTGCATAAAACTCATTTTCAATTTGCAAAATATTACTATTGAGTTGACGGAACTCACCATCAACATTGACACCTATTTGAGCAAACTTTTTCGATGGCATTTTAATCGCAGCACCAACGCCTTCAAGATAGTCAGGTAATGAGTTATAGCTGATATTCAACGTATCTTGTTCTTTATTGGTATAACCTAAATCACTCATCCGTAATGATGTAGCAAAAGGTAGATATAACGTGCCTTTACCTGTTTTTTTAAACTCAAAATCAACTTCTTGATCTTTTATAAATGAGCTACATAATGCCGGAGTTGAACCAAATAAATACGGTAACACCCAGACTAAACGACGGTAATTGCGGATCAGGCCAAAATAAGATTCAGAAACGAAATCTTCAAAGTTAATGCTTTTGCTACAACAAGCGCTGCCATTGCCGTTAGCAATTTTATCGTCATATAGACGTTGCCATAACTCTTGTGAAACAGAAAAGTTAAAATGGACCCCAGAAATAATCTGCATTAACGCACCATAACGATGGGTTAATCCTTTGCGGTATAAGGTTTTCATTTTACCGTTATTGGAGGTTCCATAACGTGCTACGGGAATGTCGCTAACTGCACCCACATAACATGGCATGCTAACAGGCCAGAGTTCTTGGCCATTAAGGTTTCGAACACTATAAGCATGCGTTTGAGTTAATCCCTCTAATAGCTCGTCAATGCTGTGACATACTGGAGTAATAAATTCTAATAAGGATTCGCTATAATCAGTGGTTATACGCGAATGAGTCAGAGCAGAACCGAGTGCTTTAGGGTGTTCATCTTGTGCTAAGTGACCATTTCCATCGATACGCAATGCTTCACGTTCAATACCACGTGACATGCCCAATAATGCAGCTCGGCCTTGAGTGTCACTTAAGTTTTCGACTTTTTCATTGAAAGACTTCAATTTACTACTCTCTTTTATGGATTCGCATTGCGAGTAAATAGCTAGACCGGATAATAAACGAGATTATTACTGGAAAGCGAAAAATGTAACTCAGTATAAATCAGTTTGTTTGTGGGTCTTAAATAAAAACGGTAACAGTCGTTGTTACCGATGATGGAGCCTTAACATTATATGATATTTGTTGATAAACTGACACTGTATGAAATTCACGATTAAAACACATAATTTAGCTCAACCTATTTATAAAATAGATTGAGCTAAGACTATATGCGGTTAACATTAGCGTATTTCAAGGCTGGTGTTAACCCTATAAGTATCAAGTGTTCAACTAGTCAGCAAGTGTCATTATTTTAACTTGATATCCAAGTTCATGAAGTTGCGGTGCAACGGTTGCTTTATCACCGACCACCAACATGACCATATCATTGATATTTAATAACTTACCGGCAAGTTTATTTAATTCATCTATCGAAATGGTGTTAATTATTTCGTCTTGCTTGGCAGTAAAGTTTTTATCTAAGTGATAGCGTTGAATCATCCTTAAAAAGCCGGCCTTTTGATACGGTGTTTCGTATTCTAACGCTTGGCTTTGCGCAATCGAACTGCGCATAAAGGCGCTTTCTTCGGCGTTCATGCCTGACGCTTGGTAAGCGTTAATCTCTTTAACAAACTCAGCCAATGCTAAACCTGTCACATCACTTTTGACGCTAGCAGACGCAATAAATAGCCCTGAATCTTCGGCGCCACTAAATTGCGTGCGAGCGCCATAAGTGTAACCTTTATCCTCACGTAGATTGAGATTAATACGGCTGTTAAATGCGCCCCCTAACGGGTAGTTCATCAGATAGGCCTTAAAATAATCACCAGTAGTATCATAAGGTAATGATACTTGACCAATGTCAATGACAGATTGAGCAGCCCCAGGCTTATCAATCAAATAAATGGTGTTTTTAAGGTGTGAAGGCAATGCAGGTAATGCTGCAACCTGAGTAGCCTCACCTTCCCATTCATTAAACATCGATAATTTCGGCATAATCTGTTGTTGATTTAAATCCGATACAACAACCATTTGCGCATTACCAGCACGATATTGCTGCTGGTAAAATTGTTTCACATCATCAAGTGTTAGCGCTGATATTGATGTCATGGTGCCATCACTGCTGATCCCCTTTGGGCTATCTGCACCGTAGAGTAATTGAGCGAAACCACTACGAGCTAGATAATTAGGATCAGACATTTGATGTTGTAATCCTTGTAGTTGCTGCTGCTTCAATCGTTCAAAGTCAGCCGCTAAAAAGCCAGGACTAAATAAGCGCTCCTTAACAATAGCAAGCGTCGCATCTAAGTTTTCAGTTAAACTTGATACCTTGATGTAACTTTGTGAATCACTGGCACCAAAGCTAATTGATGACCCGAGCATATCAAGCGCACCAGCCAATTCTTCACTACTGCGTAACGAGCTTGACTCATTAAGCATCGAGGCGGTCAACTCTGCTAGGCCAGCTTTGTTGATCGGCGACAAACGATGTCCACCATCCAAATAAACCAGCAATTCGACCGTTGGCGTTTCATCACTTTCAGTGCCCATAACACTAATGCCGTTGGCCAGCTTGCTGTCCCATAACTGTGGCACAGTCAATAATGGCGCTGCGGTTGATGACGGTATTTTATTGCGATCAAATGATGATTTTGCAAAAGTGATATTGGTTAATCCGGTTACCGCATCTTGTGCAATTGGCATAATGCTCGGTTCAAAATTATCTGCATGGGCAATTAGCTGCGTTTGCCCTTCGGGTACCACGCTCATCACCACCATTGGCTTATTTTTAATGTAAGTATTAAATACTCGCATTACATCGGCTTTAGTGACATTGGCATAACGGGCTAAATCAGATGCCACCATGTCAGGTTTGCCAAAGAAGGTTTGATTAGCAGCAAGTGTTGATACTTTTCCTGCTACGCTTTGCATACCAAAGATGGTATCGGCTTCAAACTGCACTTTGACTTTTTGCAAATCGTCGTCAGTGACACCGCGTTGCTCAAACTCATTAATCGTTTGGTTTATTTTGGTTTCGAGTTCTGCAAGACTACCACCTTTGGCAGGATTCGCTACGGCATAAAGTGACAGCTGACAAGTAAGCTCTTGGCAAGGATGGCTCACTGCAGCTTGTACCGCATAACCATCTTTAACTAAGTTTTTATATATTAATGAGGTTTTACCACCACCGAGAATATTAGCCAGCAAATCTAATGCAGCTTCATCTTTGTGTTGCGCATAAACGGTTGGAAAACCCATATAAATAAGCGGTAAATGAACCTTATCTTCCATCGAGATATAGCGAGTTTTATCTAACGTGACTGCGGTTTTAGCTTCTGGTTTGACTTCTGGTCCACGAGGGATTTCACCAAAATATTTATTTACCCATGCCAATGTTTGCACTTCATCAAAGTCACCACCAATAGTTAAAGTGGCATTATTAGGCCCATACCAACGTTGGAAGAAATGTTTCACGTCATCAACGGTGGCGCGATCTAAGTCATCTGGCCAACCGATGACAGGCCAAGAATACGGATGACCGGCTGGATAAAATGCTTGATTAAAACGTTCATTTAAACGCCCATAAGGACGATTATCAATACGTTGTGCGCGTTCATTTTTAACCGTTTCACGTTGTACTTCGAATTTTTCACTCGTGAGTGCAGGTAAGAAAAAGCCCATACGATCTGATTCTAACCAGAGCATTTTTTCTAATTGATTACTCGGCACGGTTTCAAAGTAATTGGTTCGGTCAGTATTGGTAGAACCATTTAGTGTTCCGCCCGCTTCGGTAACAACTTTGAAATGCTGTTCGTCGGCTACATGTTGTGAGCCTTGGAACATCATGTGTTCAAATAAATGCGCAAAACCACTACGACCAGCTAATTCGCGAGCAGAACCAACATGATAGGTAACATCAACATGAACTAAAGGATCAGACTTATCTTGGTGAAAAATCACCGTTAAGCCATTCGCTAACTGATATTTTTTATAAGGGATACTGACTTGATTTTCAGAAGGTGCAACCGTTTCAATTAAACTTACACCTTGTGGCAAATTTGACGATTGATGCGCGTCGAATGCACAGCCACTTAATGCAGCACTGATTGCTGCAGCTAATATCCATTTATTCAAATTTAATTTCAAAATCGACTCCTTTCTTCATTAAGATAAATATAATCACAGAAAAAATAACGGTATAAAGTTACTCAACAGTATAAAGAACTAAAAACACAATTACGCTGTAACGTAGTAACTTACCGAAAAACATAAAAAATGATGCTGGCACTATAGGAATTTTTAACCAACCAGCCAACAGACATAACAAATCACCGATGATGGGTAACCAAGATAGTAATAAAGCCCACATACCATATTTTTCGAGCCATGCCAGAGCATAACGATATTGCCGACTTTGGATATCTTGTGGACTTTTAGCAAGCCGTCCGGCTCGACCTAAACCATAACTTGTCATCGCGCCAAACGTATTACCAATACTGGCCAACATCAATAATTCGAACCATGACGATGGCGTTTGATTAAGTAATGCCACGAGTAACACTTCGGAACCACCCGGCAATAAGGTTGCAGCCAAAAACGCACCGCTAAACATTAACCATAAACTCGTCATTAATAGACCTTATTGCGCATTAATAGTTTCATTTCAGATTTTATCGCAGTTCTCGCCATGGATATTTACACAGAACATGGATCTAGCTGAACCTATCTTGCAGAATTTTGAACCCGCAAACCTCTAACGTTAACTCACTCATATCAACATAGCGACCCAAACGCTACACAGGCTATAACGGCAAAACATCCATGATTCACGTTTGCAGATTCAATTAAATAAATTGAACAATAGGCCTTAATAAGTTAATTATTAGTAATAAATTTAAAGTTATAATAACAAATTTGTTTATTCATATAAGTTATAACAAAATAACGTTGTTTGTCATTGGATCACTTCATACAATACAATTAATATTAATTAACCTTAGCGGGTTTATTAGCGCATTATTTAGCATCAGCATCTAGTTCGGTCTTAATATAAACTAAATAGTTCCACTACTAAAAATCACCATAAGATGGTGTAGTTCTTGGTAATTCATCGCTCATTAGTGAACACAATGAGTCACGCACAACAACGTTACCTAATAAGATTAGTGACGTCACAATGACATAATTTGGAATTTTCATGATATTGCAAACGTTCAATCGTATCCCTTTTTGGCAAAAAGTCATTGCAGGTTTTGTATTGGGTACACTTACAGGGGTCGGATTAGGCGAGTCAGCCGTGATATTAAAACCCCTTGGCGATCTGTTTATTAGCGCCATAAAAATGCTCGTTGCTCCTTTAGTATTTTGTGCCATTGTGGTCAGCATTACCTCCTTGGGTTCACAAGGTAATTTAAAACGCTTAAGCTTTAAAACCTTGGCCATGTTTATGTTTACTGGCACCATTGCGTCATTTATTGGCTTAACGGTCGGAAGCCTAATCGACATGGGCGGTAATTTAGCTTTAGCGACATCGGAAGTGCGTGAGCGTGATATTCCTGGATTTGCACAAGTATTACTTAACATGATCCCAGTCAATCCATTTGCCTCGTTGGCAGAAGGTAATGTGCTGCAAATTATCGTGTTTGCAGCATTAATTGGTATCGCCATTAATGCTGTCGGCGAGAAAGCCACGCCGTTAAAGAACGTGATTGAAGCGGGTGCTGAAGTGATGTTTCAATTAACACGTATGGTATTAAAACTAACGCCTATTGGTGTATTTGGCTTAATGGCGTGGGTTGTTGGCGAATATGGCTTAAGTACATTGTTACCATTAGGTAAGTTTATTATTGCGATTTATATTGCCGCGCTAATTCATATTATCTTTGTGTATGGCGGTTTAGTGAAATTTGCTGCGGGTCTTAGCCCAGTTCAGTTTTTCCGTAAAGCCTTACCAGCACAAGTTGTGGCCTTTAGTACCGCATCAAGCTTCGGTACTTTACCGGCCAGCACACGAAGTACCGAAGCGATGGGCGTGTCGAAGCGCTACAGTGCTTTTGTACTCCCATTAGGTGCGACCATGAATATGGATGGTTGTGGCGGCATTTACCCTGCCATTGCGGCGATCTTTATTGCGCAAATTTACGGTATTCCGCTTGATATGACCGACTACATGCTAATTGCGGTAACGGCCACAGTCGCTTCTGTAGGCACCGCAGGAGTGCCAGGTAGCGCGATGGTGATGTTAACCGTAACCTTAGGCGTAATAGGTTTACCGCTCGAAGGGATTGCCTTTATCGCCGCGATAGACCGTATTATTGATATGATCCGCACTGCAACTAATGTGACCGGAGACATGATGACTGCGGTGGTGATTGGTAAAAGCGAAGGTCAGCTTGATGTAGAACAATTTTACTCAAATGAAACACCGCAACAGCAAGTAGTGTCTTAGTTTTTATTACGCTTCTTATTGCAGTTCTATCGTCATACAAGATTAATGACAATAAAAAAACGAGTATCAACTGATACTCGTTTTTTGTTATATCATGCTAATAAAATTAGAACTTAGCGTTTGCCCATAACCATACTTTATCGGCATCAACTTTTCCTGCTCCAGCATCACCCGCTGAATAAGATGCGTATTTAACGCCTACGGTGTAATGCTTATCAATTGGTAAACTAAATACCGCATCAATTTCATCACCTAAATCGTTAACAGTGGCACTTGACTCATCTGCTTCAAAATCATGATAAACCAGCGCCCATTTACCACCAACCACACTGCCGCCAATTGACACATAAGTGTCAACTAAGCCTTGCTTTGGTGTTGCCAAAAATTGGTCTGCCCAACCATTAAACGCATGCAAAGTCGCTAACGGAGTTGAAAAACCATATTCGCCATCGTCAGAGCCCAATAGCTCGTAACCAAGCTTAACGGTCAAACCACTAAAGCCAACGCCCACTTCACCAAGCATATAATTTGTAGAGTAAGATGTTGTTTCTGTATCAGTATCTTGAGTTGCGTACTCTAACGTATAAAGTAGTTTAATTTTATCGATATCTTTAGCACCCGCAAAACGAATACCATAGGTGTCGATACCATTGTCTATGTTGGTATCTTCTTCAAGTAAGTAGCTATATGCGCTAAGTTTACCCAAACCGAAATTGTAAGATGCGTTAATAACGTGATCTTTTGAATCAATGTCTTTAACTTCTGCAAAAATACGGTTGCGCTTGTAGATGTAACCATAATCAACACTAAAATCGTTTATCGCATATTGCATGGTAACTGCATCGAATGTTTGGCGATCTTGACGCCAGCCAACATGGCCGATAAAACGTTGGTTATCGATGGCGATAACTTGACGCCCAGCTTTAGCAGTAAAACCATTACGCTTGTATTGTAAGAAAGCTTGGTCTAATTCAGTTGTTTCAGGATCTGCTATCACAGAATAATCTGTATTATTACCAATCGCGTCGTTGTAGTCATTTACCCCAGCCACACTGCGAGAATCTTCAAATTCAACCAAGGCTGTTAACCCGTAATATTCAGCCGTAGCAAAGGTTAAACGAGTGCGTAAGGTCAAAGCATCTGCGTCTTTTAACGCATTGTCTTGATCGACAGATTCATAACGCAAATTTAAGTCTACTTTTGCTGTACCTTGAGTGATTGCATCAGCAACTGTATTAACATTGGTGTCTGCGGCATTAGCGCTGCCCATGGCTAATAACAACGAACAAGTTAATGCTGATAAAGCCCATTTTTTGGTCACAACAGAATTTTGGCAAGCCTTATCCGTAACTTGACTAGCAAGCAATTTATTATTCATCTTACATTCCTAATATTTATTTTAAGTTGAGTTATCAATCTGCTAAATATACGTAAAATATATGGCTAGCAAGTTAACTGGCCGTAACCTTAATAAGTTCACTGTTCAGTTTCCGTGACATATCTTGCATTTTACATACTTGTTTGACTAGATATTAATGGCAATTCAAAATTTGCGACTTTTGACCGTTAAAACTAACGGGCTGTCGAACTATTATTATTTTAGGGACATGTCTTGCTAATATAAAATTATGAATAAAAACGGCCGCTTACATACCTATAAAGAGGTACACTAATAAATTTCTGACTAAAAATTGGCTTTAGTACATATTACCTTTCGATTAATAATACTCAATATAATGGGCACACAAGTAAGCTAAAAAACGAATAATCCAAGTGAATTATCGACATATTTCAAACTGGATTAGTATGTTTATTGAACAAAAAAATTATTAATATTTTAATAACGTAATCGATTTTTTGTTTTTGATTTAAAGGTTAGCAGCCAAGTTCAACAGTAACCCCCGATGCTATTTCCCATATCAATATAACTTGTAATGCATACAGGTTTTATTATTTATCTTTGACAGCCATTAGATAAGACTAATTCTAATAAGGGTCAATAATTCTTTCACAACTATAACGTCACAACAGCTCAGTATTAAAAATTAAGTACACCAACTTGACATCCTCCCCCACCTCAAAATCCCCAAAAGGATTTTGCCGCTACGCGGAATGGAAGGGGATTCCTACGGCGCTAAGCAGTTTTCAGCTTAGTCGCTTCGATGGGTTCCTGCTTCACAGAGCGGCCTAAAGCTGCCGTTTCTCCACAGGCTAACAAGCGCTGCCCGCGCTCTAATATATTGATAGCGCCGACAACATCGGCGTTATTTTCGTAGTTACAATCTACACACAAAAATTGCGCTTGGGTTTTGCGATTATCCTTTGATACATAGCCACAGCAAGGGCAAGTTTGGCTGGTGTATTGCGCAGGCACGGCGAGCAAAACGCCGCCATTCCAAGCGGTTTTGTATTCCAGTTGTCGCCTAAACTCACCCCAGCCTTGGTCGAGAATGGCGCGGTTTAAGCCCGATTTTTGCGCTACTTTCTTGCCATGCTTTTCCGCCGTACCTTTTGATGATTTCGACATATTCTTAATCTGCAAGTCTTCTACACATACCAGCGCGTGGTTTTTGCTGAGGGTATGTGTGTGCTTATGCAGAAAATCCTTACGAACATTGCCGATATCGACGTGTATTTGTGTGACCTTGGCCTTGGCCTTTTTCCAATTGGCACTGAACTTCACTTTCTTGCTCATGCGCCGCTGATATTTAGCCAGCCGCTGCATCTGCGTTTTGAAGCTGTTTTTCGGCTCAATATAGCTACCGTCATTCATTGCCGCAAAACGCGCAATGCCCACATCAATACCTATGGCGCTTGTAGCCACTGGCACAATCTCAACATCGCGCCGTGTTTGAATCGACACAAACCACTTGCCACCTGATTGACTTACCGTGGCGTTACGCACTTCGCCCAATACATCTCTGCTTTTACGGTATTTTAGCCACCCCAGCTTGGGCAGGAAAATACGGTTATTGGCTTGGTCTAATTTGATTTGCTTGGGTTCTGGATAGCGAAAACTATCGCCACTGCCTTTCTTTTTGAAACGCGGAAAATCCGTGCGCTTTTCAAAAAATCCCTTGAAGGCTTTTTCTAAATCCTTGAGCGCATGTTGCAGCGCTTGCGAGGGGGAATTCTTAATCCAGTCGAAGCCCGCTTCGCGCTTCCACTTCGGCAGATCCGCCGCCATTGGCACATAGCCTATGAACTTATTTCCCGTTTCGTGGTTATCTTTCTGCAACGCCAACGCCTTGTTATAGACGAACCGACACGTACCTGCAAAGCGACGCATATTGCGCACTTGCTCGCCGTTGGGCTGTAGCTCGAATTTGAAGGCTTGTAGTCGTTCCATAGCCAAAGTATAGTTTGGCCTATGCAAACAAACAACGATATTCGACACGGTAGACATTGTGTATTCAATATGCACGTTCACTTGGTCTTTGTGACTAAGTATCGGCGCGAAGTATTCACCAAGGAAATACTCGATGAGCTTAAACCCATCTTTGCAGCTGTATGCGCGGATTTTGGGGCTGAATTGATTGAATTCGATGGCGAAGACGACCACGTTCACTTACTCGTTAATTACCCACCGAAAATAGCGGTATCGGCACTCGTGAATAGTCTAAAGGGCGTTTCCAGCCGCAGGATTCGCAAGAAAAAATATCCGTCCATCACGAAAAAATTGTGGGGCGGCGCACTGTGGTCTCCCAGCTATTTTGCGGGCAGTTGCGGTGGCGCACCTATCGACGTGATTCGCCGATACATTGAGCAGCAACAAACGCCGCACTAAAATCAAAACCGTGCCAGCTACGCTGCCAGTGCCTTACATCCCCGACCTGAAGGACTAATGCCGCTCGCTTAACAGTGAGCGGCTCTTTTCTTATGGGGGTAACGTGGTGCTTTATATAGCACTTGTCTTGGAAATGGTTTTCGCTTTCTTTTTTTCGGTAGGATTAATCGCTTTCCATTCTCCCTAAGGTTTTGCAGCTTTTTAGGGATCGTTCCAGGTGTACGTCCAGAGCACCATAGGAACTCATCTTGAATGAGTCTTAACGCATTGATAAAGCTTATTCTTAATGGCTCTACGTCATGAGATTCTGCCATCCTTTTCATTTCTAATCGAACTAGGTTATAAGAAATTAAAATTCCCCATAGTTCTTGATAAATACCTTCGACTTTTTGGCTTCTAAGGACGGCTTGATTGTTCAGTTGACCTTGCTTGAGTTCACCATAACTCTGCTCTATTTCCCATAGCTCCCAATAAACGTTAACGATATCTTTCAATGGATAGGTAATCGGGCATTCTAGTGAGGTTATAAACCCTTTGATTTCTCCTTTAGGCTCAGGAATAAGCACCAAACGAGCTTACCAGCTATCCCCAAGGTGAGGATGTTTTCCTTTTGCATCAGGTGACACAGGCATTTTTATCAGTTTATCGTGCTCTGAGTATTCTTCTAAAACTTCGTACCTAAATTTGCTTTTTATTGGTGTGAGCCAGTGAGTATTCGTTCCTGCTCCACGCCATGATTCAAAAAGCTCTGCAGACATGAAACCACGGTCAAAAAGAGTCAAAGAATTATCTGGGGCTGAGCCTACAAGTTGTTGAGCATAAGATATTTCACTGTTTGTTATGGTGCCAAATGCAGCATCAGAAATGAGGTGCGTTCGTGTTGACATGAGCGTCACAGCAAGGACTGAGGGGAATGTTGCTTTACCTCTGGCGTAGCCTAACTTTTTATTATCTTCAGTTTCTGGCGTTTTAAATTGAGTGCCATCAACGCTAAGAAGCTTAAGACCGCAGACAGAGTCTGACTGTCCTTCAGCTTCCCAGTGAGTTGCTGTGGTGTGAAATAGGTACCGCAATGGTTCATAACCAATGCGCTGTCTAGCTTTAACAATGCTGCTCGTGGCTAAGGGGGGCAAATCGCCTTTTGAATCAGGAAAAGCCAATTCCAATTTATCGCAAACATCGCTAATAGAACGGTTACGCATCAAACCAATCCCAAGTACCAACCAAACGGCTTGTTCAGCAGGGAATTGCCTCTTTCTGACGGCGGCACGGCCTGTTTGATTAACGGCTTCCGATAACCATTCGATAGGGATATTTTTGCGGAATGAGTCGATTGACTCAGGAAAATGAAATTCAGCAGTCGTTTGTAACTCTAGAGAAAATTCAGACATAAAAAAATCGGCCTCAGAAATAAATCTAAGACCGATTATGAAGCCTAGAAAAGATCGTTCAAGTCGCTTAAACGATCGGCATTAGACCTGAAGGACGGGGTTTTACGGCGCGTCTGATAAAAACAAAAAAGCCAATGCAATTGCATTGGCTTTTAAACTTAATCGTTAACGATTAACCTAAAACAGCCAACAACACACCAGCTGCAACCGCACTACCCAGCACACCAGCAACGTTGGGTCCCATTGCATGCATGAGTAAGAAGTTTTGGTTATTAGCCTCTAAACCTACCTTATTCACCACTCGAGCAGCCATTGGCACTGCAGAAACACCTGCTGCACCGATAAGTGGGTTAATTTTCCCACCGGAGAGCTTACTCATTAATTTGGCCATCAATACCCCTGAAGCAGTACCAATACTAAATGCAACCGCGCCAAGGATTAAAATACCCAAGGTTTCGATACGCAGAAATTGATCGGCGGATAACTTAGATCCAACAGCAAGACCTAAAAAGATAGTCACTATGTTGATTAACTCGTTTTGCGCCGTTTTCGATAAACGATCAACCACACCTGATTCACGCATCAAATTACCTAAACAGAACATACCAATTAATGGTGTTGCTGCGGGTAAAAACAAAATGGTTAAGCCAAGTACCATCAGTGGAAAGATAATTTTCTCTTTCTTACTGACTTCACGCAATTGTTCCATTTTAATTTCGCGTTCAGCTTTAGTGGTGAGCAGTTTCATTATCGGCGGCTGAATTAATGGCACTAGCGCCATATATGAATATGCAGCAACGGCAATCGCGCCTAGTAACTCTGGCGCCAACTTAGAGGCTAAGAAAATTGCAGTTGGACCATCTGCACCGCCAATGATGGCAATAGCAGCAGCATCTTGCATACTAAACTCAAATCCAGGTACAAGATTCAGCGCTATAGCACCAATTAAGGTAGAGAAAATACCAAATTGTGCCGCAGCCCCTAACAAAAGTGTTTTAGGGTTAGCAATTAGCGCCCCAAAATCAGTTAATGCACCTACCCCCATGAATATGAGCAATGGGAACACCCCAGTTTCAATGCCGACATGATAAGCGTAATACAGCAAACCACCTTCATCGGTGAAACCTGCATTAGGAATGTTAGCTAATATGGCACCAAACCCAATAGGTAATAATAATAACGGCTCAAAACCTTTAATTATAGCTAGAAATAACAATAAACAACCAACAGCCATCATCAGCAGTTGGCCACCAGTAAAGTTAGCCACACCCGTTTCAGCCCAAAAAGCCAGTAATCCTTCCATTTCGACCTCTTATGCTAGTGATAACAATGTTGAACCTACAGTTACACTGTCACCCTGCTTAACCGCTAACTGAGTTACAACACCATCTTCTTGAGCACGAATTTCGGTTTCCATTTTCATCGCTTCCAAGATAATGATCACTTCACCAGTTTTAACCGCTTGACCATTATTAACTAACACTTTGAAAATATTTCCCGATAACGGTGCAGCCATAGTGCATTTAACTTCGCCAACAGGCGCTGAAGCCACAGGAACCATGGCAACTGGTGCAGCTGAGACTGGCGCGATATGCCCTATTTCGCCACCTTCGCTCACTTCGACGACAAAATGTTGCCCCTCTACGTCAACGGTATACGTTTGTGGACCTTTATCGGCTTTCACTTGTAAATCATCTGCACTTGGGACAGGCTCAAACGCATCCGGGTTGCCACGATTTTTAAGAAATTTAAGACCAATTTGATTGAACAACGCGTAAGTCATCACATCATCATCAGATTCAGCTGCTAGGCTAAAGCCCTGCTCTTTAGCTGTTTTTGTAAGTTCTACACGTAACTTATCAAGTTCTGGTGCAATCAAATCTGCTGGACGACAGGTAATAGGCTGTTCACCCTTTAGCACTCTGGCTTGCAACTCGGCGTTAACTGGCGCCGGCGTCGCACCATATTCGCCTTTTAGAACGCCTTCAGTCTCTTTGGTCATCGACTTGTAACGTTCACCCATCAGCACGTTGATCACCGACTGTGAACCAACAATTTGCGAGGTAGGCGTAACTAAAGGTAAGAAGCCAAGATCTTCACGCACCCGAGGGATCTCTTCAAGCACGGCATCCATTTTGTCTGCTGCACCCTGCTCTTTTAATTGGTTTTCCATGTTAGTCAACATACCGCCAGGTACCTGAGCACGCAAAATACGTGAATCGATACCTTTAAGTGCACCTTCGAAACGCACATACTTTTTACGTACTTCACGAAAATAAGCGGCTATCTCTTCTAACAACACCATATCGTAACCGGTTGCTCTGTCAGTATCTTCAACCATTGCCACTAAGGTTTCTGTGGCACTGTGCCCATAGGTTTGGCTCATTGAAGATATTGCAGTGTCAAGCACATCAACCCCAGCTTCAATGGCTTTTTGGTATGTAGCAGTGCTTAAACCCGTTGTCGCATGACAATGCATCGATACCATTAAATCAGTTTGTGATTTTAGGCGACTGATTAACTCATAGGCTTGCATCGGTTTAAGTAAACCCGCCATATCTTTAATACATAATGAATCGGCGCCCATGTCTTCTAAACGCTTTGCCATGTCGACCCAAGTATCAATCGTATGAATAGGGCTAGTAGTGAACGAAATCGTCCCTTGCGCATGTCCGCCAACGTTTTTAACTGCTTTAACTGCGGTTTCAAGGTTACGTACATCATTCATTGCGTCAAAAATACGGAATACATCTACGCCATTGGTGTGAGCACGTTCAACGAATCGTGTAACAACATCGTCAGCATAATGACGATAGCCTAATAAATTTTGCCCTCGCAGTAACATTTGCTGCGGTGTATTAGGCATGACTTTTTTTAGTTCACGAATGCGGTCCCAAGGATCCTCACCAAGATAACGAATACAAGAGTCAAACGTTGCCCCCCCCCATGACTCAAGTGACCAAAACCCCACTTTGTCTAATAACGGCGCGATAGGTATCATATCGTCGAGGCGTAAACGTGTTGCCAGTATTGATTGGTGTGCGTCACGCAGGACGACATCGGTTAGTGCTAATGGCTTGCTCATAATGACTCCAAATTTATTTCGCGCGGTATTGATGTATCGCAGAGGTGATTGCGGCAACTAGCTTAGGATTTAAAGCTACCTGAGCCGGTGCTCTGGGTATTGCAGTTGCAGGCGCAGCTGTAGCTGCCGCTATAGGCGCAGGGAAAAGCTTAGCAACAATACCAATACCGATGATCAACATACTTAAAAAGATAAACACTAAGCCCATGCCCATTATCATAATGCCCAGCGCATCGGATAACTGCTCAGATATTGATGTCATGTGTCCTCACTTTTTTGTCAAACAGTTAAATTAAGATAAGTTGGTTTAGGCGCGCTAAATCGGTGCAAGAATTAATATTTATCAATTCACCACACCTATTTGACTTACCTATTAAACAAGCGCTAATTCAGCAAGCATAAATATTCAACTCAAGCTTTATTTAATTCAGGTTTTTATGAGCTGAATCCCCCCACTTGCGGGACATCAGCTCAAAATCTTGTCACAAAATATAAACAATATACCACAATAATGCTATCTTTTTGTAAATTGGTCTTACCAAGTGACATGCACAAAGACAGTGCAACTATACAATCAGTAAAAATAAAGCCGATAAAATGAAGATCCCATAACTAAGTAGCATTTTCTGATAGCTAAATAATAAATTCATCATCAATAAGCATGAAACAACATCACTTACCGCTAAACAGACGCAAACATATACATAAATATTCTCAATCAAACAAACACAATGAATAAAGATGTAATAACAAAAGGCGGCTAAGTCAGATACACAACGATATGACTAAGAAGCATCTAATGATGAAGATAATTTGAGGGGGTAAGTGTCAACTTATCTCAGGACGGGACAAATTAACATAAAAAAAGCCCTGCATAAATGCAGGGCTTTTTTTATTATGGTGCGCGTGGGAGGAGTCGAACCTCCGACCGCCTGGTTCGTAGCCAGGTACTCTATCCAGCTGAGCTACACGCGCAAAATCGGTACAACATATCATTCAAATGCATTGCTATAGTTAGTACGATAAAAAAATACCAACATTACATATGAATGAATGGCGGAGAAGGAGGGATTCGAACCCTCGATGGGATTTAAAGCCCATACTCCCTTAGCAGGGGAGCGCCTTCGGCCACTCGGCCACCTCTCCGCAATAAATGGTGCGCGTGGGAGGAGTCGAACCTCCGACCGCCTGGTTCGTAGCCAGGTACTCTATCCAGCTGAGCTACACGCGCATAAATTGGGTTTAGTGAAATATGAATGGTGCGCGTGGGAGGAGTCGAACCTCCGACCGCCTGGTTCGTAGCCAGGTACTCTATCCAGCTGAGCTACACGCGCATTCATATTTAACACTTTAATAGATAATGGTGCGGATGGGAGGAGTCGAACCTCCGACCGCCTGGTTCGTAGCCAGGTACTCTATCCAGCTGAGCTACATCCGCATCGTATATCTATTGTAAGAAATGGCGGAGAAGGAGGGATTCGAACCCTCGATGGGATTTAAAGCCCATACTCCCTTAGCAGGGGAGCGCCTTCGGCCACTCGGCCACCTCTCCGTTTCTTGGCGCACATATTACTGTTTGACGAAAATAAGTCAAACCCTTTTTAGGAAACCTAACTTCATTTGGAGTGTTTTTAAGCACATTGGAGATAATAGCCTCAAATAGTCATGAAAACTGCATTACTTTTTATAACTATTCACATCATCACCAACAATATCAGCTTCATTAAGTCGCTCGTGATTGTGGCAAGTTTACCTTTTTACTAAATTGCATCTTTCAGGGCATTATTGAACTTACCATGTTGTTTTTACAAAATCCCTATTCCACAAACATTAATAAATAATGGCTGGGTTTGTATTGATTGTATTGTGCTAATGCATATAAAAAGTCAAATAATGCGACATAAGCCTTGAATCGAGAATAATCAAAATAATTTGAATGCTAGGCTGGTAACAAAACCTGTTAATCACTGAAATTTCACATTTATTAATACATAAAAGTGGTATTGAACAAACAAAAAAGTCAGCAAATGCTGACTTTAATTATATCGACGACACAATCTGCCGAATATTAGAAATTACCATCTTCAGAAGGTGTTCCAGACTTCTCAGATTGAATACGTTGGTAGATCTCTTCACGATGAACAGAAACTTCCTTAGGCGCGTTAACACCGATACGTACCTGATTACCTTTTACACCTAGAACAGTAACGGTGACTTCATCACCAATCATTAATGTTTCGCCTACACGACGAGTCAAAATTAGCATTCTATTGCTCCTTTAGTTCAATCTGCATAACACGCTTTGTCCGTAATATGCGTTCATTATAAGGTCTGCTTTACATAAAATAATAGTATCTATTTCTAAATACGTCGGTTTATAAAGCACCATCTATTCGAAAATCGTAAATTTGACGATAAATCATCTATTGATACGCAATAAGTAACAAATTAATCACACTTGCTAATCACCACGCAGTTAAATAAATCAATACAGTAAAAACAATAACCAAAATAACTAGAATAAAATCAATAATGATTTGTGTCCAAAGACTTATCGAAAATCATCACCTAACAATACCTATAAACGCTTTTACTGTTCGCGAGTGAGTTCACTATGCCAAATCTACTGTTGGCACTCAAGTTATAAAGTTGAATATCATAGACTTTATAACTTAAGTACCAATATAAGCCCTAATTTACCGACTTATTAGCTTAAACGCTCACGGATCCAAGGTTCAACTGAGGCCAAGGCTGTTTTAAGGTTCTCAGGCTGAGAGCCACCGGCTTGAGCCATATCAGGACGTCCACCACCTTTGCCGCCTACTTGCTGGGCGACCATGGCAACAAGCTCACCAGCTTTGACTCGTTTGGTTAAGTCATTGCTCAAACCTGCTATTAAGTTTACTTTACCGTCTTTGGTAGTACCAAGCACAATAATGGCAGACTTAAGTTTTTGCTTTAACTCATCTTGTAGGCCACGTAAAGAGCCTGGGTCTATGCCATCAAGCATCTTAACCAGCACCTTAACACCATTGATATCAACAGCATCACCCGCCATATCGGCACTAGCCGCAGCGGCTAATTTATCTTTTAACTGAGACAAATCTTTTTCTAGCTGTTTCACTTTATCTAACTGAGCTTTTAATTTACTGACAACAGAAGCACTGTCTGATTTAAGTAACTGTGCAGCTTCATCTAGCACAGCTTGTTGCTCGGCAATATAAGCCATAGCAGCAATACCTGTGACAGCTTCAATACGACGCACTCCAGCAGCAATACCACCCTCAGAAGTGATTTTAAATAACCCAATATCACCAGTGCGGCCAACGTGCGTACCTCCACACAGTTCGATTGAAAAATCGCCCATGGTAACAACGCGTACCTGGTCATCGTATTTTTCACCAAACAATGCCATTGCGCCTTTTTCTTTGGCTTCATCAATAGCCATTTCAGCGGTGCAAAGTTCATGATTACGACGGATCTGGGTGTTAACTAAATCTTCTACCGCTTTCAACTCAGAAGGTTTAACAGCTTCAAAATGAGAGAAGTCAAAACGTAAACGTTCTGGGTTAACTAACGAACCTTTTTGAGTGACATGAGAACCCAGTATTTGGCGCAATGCAGCATGCAATAAGTGAGTCACAGAATGATTTAACTGAGTACGGTGACGTAACTTTTTATCTACTTGTGCAGTTAACTGCTGGCCAACAACCAATTGTCCTTGAGTTAACTTTCCTTGGTGACCTATTGCAGGGCCAAACTTTTGGGTATCCGTAACAGTAAATACTACGCCATCTGCTGTTAGTTGACCTTTATCACCGACCTGTCCACCAGACTCTGCGTAAAACGGAGTGTCATCTAGTACAACAACGGCATCTTGCCCAGCAACCACTGCCTCAGCTGGTTTACCGTCAACATATAAAGCAATCACGTTCGGCTGCCCAGTTAACTCGGTATAACCACTAAATGATGTTTCAGCATCAATAATTAAATGATTGTTATAATCGGCACCAAAGTTACCTGCGGCTTGTGCACGACTTCTTTGTTCAGCCATTGCAACTTCAAAGCCTGCTTCGTCAACATTAATGTCACGTTCACGACACACATCAGCAGTTAAATCGACTGGAAAACCATAGGTGTCATAAAGTTTAAATACAGTGTCACCGTCTAAAGTATTACCTTGTAGAGAATTCAGTGCACCATCTAAAATCACTAAACCACGCTCAAGAGTTCGAGCAAATTGTTCTTCTTCCGCTTTTAAGGCTTTTTCAACAATGGCTTGAGTTTGTTTTAAACCATTAGCTGGATCGCCCATTACACTGATTAGCGTAGGAACAAGCTTATAGAAAAACGCATCAGTAGCACCCAACTTGTTACCATGACGCACAGCACGACGAATAATACGACGTAATACATAACCACGGCCTTCATTTGATGGCATCACACCATCAGCAATTAAGAATGCACAAGAACGGATATGATCAGCAATGACGCGTAATGATTTGTTCTCTAAATCTGAAACTCCAATAATCTCGGCTGTTTTAGCAATCAACTGCTTAAAGATATCGATTTCGTAGTTGGAATGTACGCCCTGCATAATGGCTGCTATACGTTCAATGCCCATGCCTGTATCGACAGAAGGCTTAGGTAATGGCAACATTTCACCGTCTGCTTGACGGTTATACTGCATAAATACGATGTTCCAAATTTCAATAAAACGGTCGCCGTCTTCTTCAGGAGTACCAGGGCGACCACCCCAAATGTGATCGCCATGATCATAGAAAATTTCACTACAAGGGCCACAAGGACCGGTATCACCCATCTGCCAGAAGTTATCTGACGCAAATGGAGCACCTTTATTGTCGCCAATACGAATCATATTCTCAGGGGCTACACCAATTTTTTGAGTCCAAAGGTCATACGCTTCGTCATCTGTTTCATAAATGGTGACACATAAACGCTCTTTTGGTAGCTTGAGTGTTTCGGTTAAAAAGGTCCATGCGAAACGAATTGCATCTTCTTTAAAGTAATCGCCAAAACTGAAGTTACCTAACATTTCAAAAAAAGTATGGTGACGAGCGGTATAGCCTACATTATCAAGATCGTTATGTTTACCACCAGCACGCACACAACGTTGAGATGTGGTCGCTCGTGTATAACTGCGCTTATCCATTCCGAGGAACACGTCTTTAAACTGGTTCATACCCGCATTGGTGAATAGCAGTGTTGGGTCATTGGTGGGAACGAGCGAGCTGCTATCAACAACCTGATGTCCGTTATCTTCAAAGTACTTTAAAAAAGCGCTTCTTAATTCTGCTGTAGTCTGAAACATTAATTGGCCCTGAATATAGAAAATACAAAAGTAACGAGCTTGACAAGCAAGCCTGTAAATCTAGGCATTATATACTGAATTTGGCGAAAGAAGCGAGATGAGTGAATCGATTATAATAGCAGTAAAAAATGATACCTTGTGTGCCTGTAGGGGAATGAATTGTTGTATGGCGTGTTAAATACGACAGTATAAACAAGAGGGACAAGCGTTAAATATCGAATACAAATAAACAGGATGATCATTTTTTTACCCTAGGGTAAAGGCTTATTGATTGGTCTTCCAGGAACATAATTGAGCAAATATATTATTTGATCAAAACAAGAGTTTTACTCAACTTAACGCGACCGCTAAAATCACAATGTTAATTAACTATTTTTGCGTTACGACCTAAAAACCCAAACACCACGGGCTTAATTGATAAAACGTTTAAATGTAATAAAACATATCATCTAAAAAAATCAAATTAACAATAACCTAGAACCGACTAGATTTATTGCTCATAAATGCCTTTTGATTTTTTATTAAACATAGAGAGGTTTTCTTGATGGGAATATTCGCGGCGCGCAACATGCGCAACCGCGATAGATTTTGCGGACTAACTTAGAAAACTTCGCCAGTTTCGAGATCAACATTCTCGTCGCTGTCAGTACTTGAGCCTAATGAGCCAGGAGCAGCTAGTAGCATAGAACGTAAAGTGGTGTCGATTTCATTGGCAATAGCTGGATTTTCTGTAAGGAACTTACCTGCATTTGCACGGCCTTGACCAATTTTTTCACCTTTGTAGCTATACCAAGCACCTGCTTTATCAACAAGCTTATGTGCAACGCCTAAATCAACCAACTCGCCAGTACGATTAATACCTAATCCATAAAGAATTTGGAATTCAGCTTGCTTAAATGGTGCTGCAATTTTGTTTTTAACGACTTTTACGCGGGTTTCGTTACCGATAACTTCATCGCCGTTTTTAATGGCACCAATACGACGAATATCTAAACGAACAGAAGCGTAAAACTTCAGTGCGTTACCACCCGTAGTTGTTTCTGGGCTACCAAACATCACACCAATTTTCATACGAATTTGGTTAATAAAAATAAGCAAAGTATTTGATTGCTTAAGGTTACCAGCAAGTTTGCGCATTGCTTGGCTCATCATACGAGCAGCAAGGCCCATATGTGAATCACCAATTTCACCTTCAATTTCGGCTTTTGGCGTTAATGCAGCAACAGAATCGACAACAATAACGTCTACAGCACCAGAACGGGTTAATGCATCACAAATTTCTAATGCTTGCTCGCCAGTGTCTGGCTGCGAACAAAGTAGGTTATCAATATCTACGCCTAGCTTTTTTGCATAAATAGGGTCAAGTGCATGCTCTGCATCAATAAACGCACAGGTTTTACCTTCGCGTTGTGCTGCGGCAATCACTTCAAGTGTTAAAGTCGTTTTACCTGATGATTCAGGGCCATAGATCTCAACAATACGTCCTAATGGTAAACCACCAGCACCTAGGGCGACGTCCAATGAAAGTGAACCTGTAGAGATAGTTTCAACGTCCATTGTGCGATCTTCGCCCAATTTCATAATTGAGCCTTTACCAAATTGTTTTTCAATTTGACTTAACACGGCGGCAAGTGCTTTCTCTTTATTTGGATCAACCTTCATTATAAAACCCTCTTAAGGCATTCAATACGTTTAGTAAAATGCTATTTGTACTTAGGTGGAATGGTGTGGACCATTTCATTATGTTCATCAGTATACTGTATAGTCATACAGTATCAAGTGCTGATCGTAATTTTTTTCTTACCTTTGAAAATTGCCTTTTTACATCAATATATTATCTTCGTAGATTTTTATATGAATCTATTTATACCCAGAGGACAAATATTGTTAAGATTAGCCTCATAAGATTTACGACTTAAAAACGATTAATAGTGAAGTGTTCATAATGACAGTGATTGATACCAGCGATTTAGAAAAACACACCCCGATGATGCGTCAGTATTTGGGCTTAAAAGCCGCCCATCCTGATATGTTATTATTTTACCGTATGGGTGATTTTTATGAGCTATTTTACGATGATGCTAAACGAGCATCTGAAATGCTGGGTATTTCTCTTACTGCTCGCGGGAAAAGCGGCGGCGATCCTATTCCCATGGCTGGCATTCCCTATCATGCTGTCGAAGGCTATTTAGCAAAATTAGTTAACATTGGTCAGTCTGTGGCCATTTGCGAACAAATTGGCGATCCTGCCACATCAAAAGGCCCCGTTGAACGCCAAGTTGTGCGTATCGTTACTCCCGGCACCTTAACAGACGAAGCCCTACTGCAAGAAAAACAAGACAATTTACTGGCGGCGCTTTATCAAGGTAAAAATGGTTTTGGTTACGCAACTCTAGATATTTCATCCGGTCGTTTTGTGGTTGCAGAATTACCTACTCGTGAAGCATTAGAAGCCGAATTACAACGCACCAATCCTGCAGAATTACTTTACAGTGAAGATTTTACTGACATATTATTAATCAATAACATAAAAGGGATCCGTCGCCGTCCAGAGTGGGAGTTTGATTACGATACTTGTGTAAATTTACTATTGAGTCAATTTGGTACCAAAGACTTACATGGTTTTGGGATTACAGATGCCCGCTTGGCACTTCAAGCTGCTGGTTGCTTAATGCAGTATGTAAAAGATACTCAAAAGATGGCGTTACCACATATCAACTCGATTGTGCGTTTTAATCAATCGGAATCCATTATTTTAGATGCCGCGACGCGACGTAATTTAGAGTTAACTCAAAACTTGTCTGGCGGACGAGAAAATACCCTCTCGTGGGTATTAGATAATACCGCAACCCCTATGGGTAGCCGTATGTTACAACGCTGGATCCATGAACCTCTTCGCAATAGACAAACAATTCAATATCGCCATAATGCCGTCAATGAACTCATTGAACTCGACCTATATCAAACGTTACATGAACAACTAAAAAGCTTAGGTGATATTGAACGTATTATGGCTCGTTTAGCACTACGCAGTGCCAGACCTCGCGACTTTTCACGTTTAAAACAAGCGTTAACACTTCTGCCAGAAATTCAACAAACATTAGCTACATGTCAACAACCTAGATTGAGCGCATTAGTGCAATTATTAGGTGACTTTCCAGAACAGCACGATTTATTAACGCGCGCTATTGTAGATAATCCTCCTGTGTTAATTCGTGATGGTGGGGTTATCCGTACTGGCTATAATAATGAATTAGATGAATGGCGTAAGCTGAGCGAAGGCGCGAGTGATTATTTAGTTGAACTTGAAGCCCGCGAGAAGCAGCAAACTGGAATTAACACCTTAAAAGTGGGTTATAACCGAGTTCATGGATATTATATTGAAGTTAGTCGTTTACAAGCTGACAGAGTGCCTCTGAGTTATCAACGCCGACAAACACTGAAAGGGACAGAGCGTTATATCACCCCAGAATTAAAACAATACGAAGAAAAAGTACTCTCAAGCCAAGGCAAAGCTCTCGCACTTGAAAAACAACTGTGGGAACGGCTATTTGACTTATTGCTGCCAAAATTACAAGAGTTACAGCAGTTTGCTAGCGCCGCTGCCGAACTAGACATACTCAGTAATTTTGCAGAGCGAGCAGAAACCTTTAATTACCAATGCCCACAAATGACTGATGAAATTGGTATTCATATTGAAGCAGGTCGTCATCCAGTGGTTGAAAGGGTCAGTCAAGCGGCTTTTATTGCAAACCCTGTTGCGTTAACACCGCAGCGTCAAATGCTTATTGTCACTGGTCCCAATATGGGCGGTAAATCAACCTATATGCGTCAGGTAGCACTCATTACATTAATGGCACACATTGGTTGTTTTGTTCCCGCGGATTCAGCCAAAATTGGCGAAGTTGATCGGATATTCACCCGTATTGGTGCCTCAGATGATCTAGCATCGGGTCGCTCAACCTTCATGGTTGAAATGACTGAAACCGCAAACATTTTACATAATGCGACCGCAAACAGTTTAGTGTTGATGGATGAAATCGGTCGCGGAACCTCGACTTACGATGGTTTAGCCCTCGCGTGGTCTGCTGCAGAATATTTAGCAAAAAATGTGAGTGCGTTAACGTTATTTGCCACTCACTATTTCGAACTAACCCAACTGCCCGAACTGTTACCATCAGTGATTAACGTCCACTTAGATGCAATAGAACACGACGACACGATTGCCTTTATGCATTCAGTGCAAGAAGGTGCGGCAAGTAAAAGCTATGGGTTACAAGTTGCGGCACTTGCAGGTATTCCAGCTCAAGTGATTAAAGCAGCAAAGCAAAAACTGCATCAACTTGAAAACCGCGATATGAGTTTATCGCAGCAAAATCCGACCCAAGTCAGTATGAACTTATTACCGCCAATAGCAGAGCCTTCAGCTGCATTGGAAAAGCTAGCACAAATTAATCCTGACGATTTAACCCCTAAACAAGCATTAGATTATTTATATGAATTGAAACGCTTAAATAGCCAAAGCTAATCAATACCAAAGTTTGGTATAACTCGGAATAATAGGTCTGTGGAAGTCTGACAAGACTTCCACACCAACATTGTATTTATCGAAAAAGGTAATACATGCACAATGAGAGTTAGAATGACACAACAATAGGCTTAAAATAATAGGCAAATGTAAATAGCGAGGAGATGCTAGAAAGGAGTGAATAGACGTTTTGAATCCGCGTTAAGCATATTTAACCACATGGTAAATGTGCAAATAGCATATGGGGAAATACATTTTATTTATCAACAAATTAACTTTAACCCTACATCGTTTAAGTTCACAACGATTAACGGGATAAACCTAAAAACATGAGTCAGAATTGTTACCGCCCATATAGGTTATTAACCCGACTATCGACTATCACCTTAAATTGTATTTATTCAGATTCCCTATCAAATAACTTTCGATGGTCATCTTTCATTTAATACCCAAAGTAAGTATTAACTATTTATTAATCTCTAAAAAGTGCCTCAACAGACAGACCTTGCGTACCAAGTAAATCTTTTAAGCGTTTTAGCGCTTCAACTTGAATTTGACGAACTCGTTCACGTGTAAGACCAATTTCTGCCCCCACATGTTCTAATGTTGAAGGTTCGTATCCAAGTAAACCAAAACGTCTTGCCAACACTTCACGTTGTTTGGTATTCAGTTCATTTAACCAGCCAACGATTGATTTAGATAAATCTTCATTTTGTACACGATGATCGGGGCCGACCGAATCATCAGCGGCAATGACATCTAATAATGCCTTTTCACTGTCGCCAGCTAATGGTGAATCTACCGAGGTAATTCTTTCGTTTAATTTTAACATACGACTGACATCACCGGTCGAGACATCTAATTTTTCGGCAATTTCTTCAGCGGTAGGCTCATGATCTAATTTTTGGGCAAGTTGCCTTGCTGTGCGTAAATACACATTCAATTCTTTTACTACATGAATAGGAAGACGGATTGTGCGAGTCTGATTCATAATCGCGCGTTCAATAGTTTGTCTAATCCACCACGTAGCATAAGTCGAAAAACGAAATCCACGTTCAGGATCAAATTTTTCCACGGCTCTAATTAGGCCTAAATTGCCTTCTTCAATAAGATCTAGCAGTGCTAAACCACGATTGTTATATCTGCGGGATATTTTAACAACAAGACGGAGATTACTTTCTATCATACGGTTGCGAGATTTTGCGCAGCCTTTGAGGGATTTACGTGAAAAAAACACTTCTTCTTCTGCCGTAAGCAGTGGGGAAAAACCAATTTCACCTAAATATAATTGGGTGGCGTCAAGATTTTTTTGAAGGTCGTCTTGGACTTTTTCTTCAATGTCGAGTTGTTGTACCAAATCGCCTTTTTTGGTTGCAACCTCTTGTGGTTGTTTAGCTAGATCGACAAGTTGTTCTGCTGAAGCAGTACTATTTTTGCGGCTCATAATTGCTCTCCCAAACCTAATTTTATGTATGTAATCTACTTCACTTGCTTATCCTCCGCTATTTATGTTGCTAAACTATTATTGTTTAGGTAGATATCTTAATGGGTTGACAGACTTTCCATGGTAACGCACTTCAAAATGAAGCATCACTTGGCTTGTCCCTGTACTGCCCATTGTTGCAACTGTTTGCCCTGCACTAACATATTGCTTTTCTTTAACCATTATCTTGTCCGTATGAGCATAAGCACTTAAAAAATCATCATTATGTTTGATAATCACTAAGTTGCCATAACCTCGTAGTGCATTACCTGCATAAACAACTCTTCCATCAGCTGCGGCTTTAATAATATCTCCGCGATTGCCAGCAATCTTAATCCCTTGATTGCCTTGTTCTGATGCCGAAAAATATTTAATTATTCGGCCTCTAACTGGCCAGTGCCATTGGTGAACTTGCTGCGGCAAGTTTTCGATAGGACTACTCGAACCTTGGTTAATATTTTGTTGGGTAGTTGTTACAGAATACGCAGGCTTTACTTTGTGATCAAGATCTTTTTTCGTTTCGGCTGGAACCACTGCAACTATGGGCTTTGAGAGAATTATAGGCTTGATTGTTTTAGATTCCGGACGGTTTCCACTCGAAATATAGGGTTGAGAGACCGCGCTAGTTTGTACCGAATTAACATTAGCCTTAGGTTTACGAACTGCGGTCGACGAATGCTTTTTTGGGGCAGTTAACGTCAGTGTCTGCCCTGGATAGATAGTGTAAGGAGCCGCTAAATGATTCAAATGAGCTAGTTCTACAAAATTACGGCTGGCGCCCCATGCTATTGAATAAAGAGTGTCACCTTTCTTTACTTTGTATTTATTGGTTTTTAATGACCCTTTATGATAACGAGGGTTATAATTTTTCGACGATAAACTGTCAACCGGCGCTGGATGATCCGCTTGAAAGCTGCATCCCGAAAGCAAAATAGCTAAAACACAAACGTTCGGCCAACCGGTATTCATCAAACAAAGTCCTTAAGGGGAGAAATACATGATTGTTATGCTAAAACGAACTTATTTCCAACGAGCTTATTTCAAAAGAAATTATGATTAATTTATTAAGGCTCATCTTATCGTGATAACTATGCTAAACCGCCATTAATAAGAGGTACAAACTTTACCGCCTCAACAATCTCTGATTGGAATGATTGTCCAATACGGGTTATTTTGAGCAGTTGTTGAGTATCTTCACCCACAGGAATAATTAATACCCCATGGTCAGATAACTGTTCAAGCAATGCTTGAGGTACCGTAGCCGCTGCGGCCGTCACCATAATGCCATCAAACGGTCCTCGATTTGGCCACCCTTGCCAACCATCACCATATTTGAATGCTACGTTATGTAAATCTAGACGCTTTAGCCTTTGCCTAGCTTGTATTTGTAATGCTTTGATACGTTCAATAGTACATAACTCTGGAATTAACGATGCCAAAATGGCAGCTTGATAACCAGAACCAGTACCAATTTCTAGCACCTTCTGAGGATTGTGCTGCATCAACAACTCCGTCATTCTAGCCACAATATAAGGTTGTGAAATAGTCTGACCTTGGCCTATCGGTAATGCCGTATTTTCATAGGCTTTATGCGCTAATGCACCATCGAGAAATAATTCTCGTGGTATTGTTGCAACCGCATGCAATACCGCAGGATGTATGATCCCTGCATCAGACAATTTTTTCGCTAAATTATTTGCTGATGTTGAAGCTACCCGTGTCATATTTTTATTATCCAATCGGCTAATCCGTCAAGTTGATTGTATGCCGTTAAATCAACAGTTAGCGGTGTTATTGACACATAACCGGCTGCTACAGCACCAAAATCAGTCCCTTCACCCGCATCTTGCTCAGTGCCAACAGGCCCAAGCCAGTATATATCTTTACCCGCTGGATCTTGGGTTTTTATCATACCTTCGGCTTTATGCCGGCCGCCTAAACGTGTCACTTTAATGCCTTTAATTTGCGATAAAGGCAAGTCTGGAACATTAACATTTAAAATTTGGTCACGACTAATAGGGTGAGCCAACAATCCTTTTACAATTTTGGCAGCAAAGATGGCTGCGGTATCATAATGAATTAATGACTTTCCAGCCAGTGATACTGCAATAGCAGGCAAACCTAAAAAACGTCCTTCCATTGCAGCAGCGACAGTACCTGAGTACAGGGTATCATCGCCCATATTAGCCCCTGCATTAATACCAGAAACCACAATATCAGGCTCAGTTTTACACAGTTCCCGAATCGCGAGATGGACACAATCGGTAGGTGTCCCGCTTACAGAAATATAACCATTATCTAAGTTATTAATTCTTAATGGATTAGTCAAGGTTAATGAGTTACTTGCTCCAGAGCAATTACGATCTGGGGCAACGGTTAGTATCTGAGCAAACTCACTGAGTACGTTACTTAACGTAATAATTCCTGGAGCGTTCACGCCATCATCATTACTGACTAAAATATTCATCATCGATTAAGACTCTTGTTTTGTTTGTGCTTGTTGATCTGCAACCATGACTTTTCGTTGTAACTCTTGAACATCTTGATAATCAGCCAGTTCGCGAAGTACTGACGTTGCATAACTTCCCGCAGGCAAAACAAATTCAAGCGTGAGCGTATCAGCGTCAAACTGCCACTTAATGCCTTGAGGCTCAAGTAATAATGGGCGTCGCTCTTGTGACAAGCCCGCCTCTTCAAGTCCCTGTAAGTCAATTGACAAATCAGCTAATGGCGTCATTTCTACTGTTAATGCTTCATCTTGAGCTAAGGGTGTTCCCCTGCCCCACAATGGCGCTGATAGTTGAATATCTTTTTCTGCTAAACGCGCATTGAGAACAACATCCCATGCTTGAACAGTAAAATAGCTTTTACTGCCGGCTAACATGACACAATCACCCGCTAATGTTTGGGCTTGATGAGTCGCTAAGCGATAGGAAACCACTTGATTAAATATGTTAGAACGCACAGCTGATAAATACATGCTGCGTTTATTGCGATCTTTTACATTACGACCACCACTAAGCATTTGTCGCCCTAATAGCAAGTTTTTACCGTCATGACCAAAACGTTGCTCACCAAAGTAATTAGGCACACCCATTTTGGCAATTTGTTGTAAACGCGCTTCAACATCAGCGACTTCGGTAATATTACGTAATGTCAGCACAAACCGATTGCCAAGCAAAGCGCCTATACGCAATTTTTTACTGTGGCGACCGCTCGACAAAATCGTTAATTTATCATCATTAAGCTGCGTCCACTCTGGTGTTTCTTTACCAGGAATACGCACCCCAAACCATTGTTCAGTGATGGCGTTTTTGTCTTTCTGGCCAGCAAAGGTCACTTCTTTTGGATGAACTTTAGCAAACTTAGCCAATATTTCAGCAACATAAACGGTATTCATGCCATTTTTGCGTACGTGAAGCATATGATGTTCGCCTTCGCCCGTCGGCGTAAAAGGCAAAATTTCTTTAACAATAAAATCACTGTTATGAGTGCGTAAATCGGCTTGGCTTATTGGTTTACCAAATAGGTAATGTAATTCTTTCATGCGACAGAATTCTCTATAATTTGTAGGTTATTGGCTTTTCATTAATACAACAGCTTCAACAGCGATGCCTTCTTTGCGCCCTGTAAAACCCAGCTTCTCGGTAGTGGTCGCTTTAACATTAATATTGTCTATGTCGGTCTGTAAATCAACACTTAAACATTGACGCATTGCCTCAATATGGGGTGCCATTTTAGGTGTCTGAGCAATGATGGTGACATCTAAGTTACCTAATACAAACTGCTTTTGCAGTGCAAGTTGATAACAGTGCTTTAATAATACCCGACTATCTGCACCGGCAAAATTAGCATCAGTATCAGGGAAGTGTTTGCCTATATCACCTAACGCCATCGCCCCTAATATCGCATCACTAATGGCATGCAGTACCACATCACCGTCAGAATGGGCAATCAGTCCACTGTCATAAGGGACAGTAACACCACCTAAAACCAGTGGGCTATCACCGCCAAATTTATGTACATCAAAACCATGACCGATACGAATATTCATTTAAAAACCTTATCTTAACTTGCTTTGTGCTGATATTAACGAGTGTGGCTATTTCAGTTAACTATTGTTGTGACATAAACAGAGCTGCTAATTGTAAATCATCAGGGTGAGTCACTTTGATATTATCCATTCGGCCATTAACCAATCCAGGCATAACCCCGGCCCACTCCATTGCACTGGCTTCATCGGTAATAGGTACCTGCGCAGCTAATGCCGCCGATAAGTGGTGACGTAAAACTGAAACAGGGAAAAGCTGTGGGGTTAATGCATGCCATAATAACGCGCGATCGACTGTATGAATAATATTACCGTTAGTGTCACTTCGCTTCATGGTGTCGCGAACTGGTGCTGCGAGAATGGCGCCTTGGGGATGAAGATTTACTGATTCAATCAATTTAGTAATATCTTGATGAGTAACACAAGGCCTTGCAGCGTCGTGCACCAAAGCCCAAGCTTCAGGGTTTATAGACTCAACAAAATCTAATGCGGCTAATACAGAATCGGCACGTTCACCACCACCAACAACGGTTGTCAGCTTTGAGTGATGAGACTGTGGTAACTGACTAAAATAGTTATCTTGTGGGTGTAATGCTACAACAACTTGGTCTATTTCAGCATGCGACAATAATGAATCTAATGTATGGGCGAGAATGCATTGTTGTCCAAGCATCAAATATTGCTTAGGTATATCGACCCCCATACGACTCCCCACGCCTGCAGCAGGAACAATAGCAATGATAGAACGAGGATTGTTTAGCATATATGCAATACCAAGATTGAAAATAATATGATTAAGTAGTACTTAGGATGCCACATAGACTAACGATTTAATTGGTTCAGATCACGTAATTCACTGCCTACGACCCGATAAAACGTTTCGCCTTCTTTAACCATACCTAACTCGTTGCGGGCACGTTCTTCAATGGCTGCAGTGCCACTTTTTAAATCAATAATCTCTTCTTTAAGGATTTGATTTCGAGCAACAAGCTTGTCATTACTTTGTTCTTGCGCTGCGATTTGGGTTTGCAGCACGACATATTCTGAAAAATTGTTGTCACCCTTCCATAGTCGGTACTGTAAAAGTGATAATAAACAAATCAATAAAAATATTAGTCGTTTCATAATATTAAGTTATGTCGAAGTAACCCCTAGAAAATATGTTCATTATAGTACAACAAAAAAGGCCACCTAGTGGTGGCCTTTTTAAGCTAAAGCAAAAATATTATCCTTGGCCTTTCACTTCTTTAAGACCGTTGTATGGTGCTTTTGAACCTAGCGCTTCTTCTATACGAAGCAATTGGTTGTATTTCGCAACACGGTCACTACGGCTTAGTGAACCTGTTTTGATTTGACCTGCCGCTGTACCAACAGCTAAATCAGCAATCGTTGAATCTTCTGTCTCGCCACTACGATGAGAAATAACAACCGTAAAGCCTGCATCTTTAGCCATTTTAATTGCCGCCAATGTTTCGGTTAAGGTACCGATTTGGTTGAATTTAATTAAAATAGAGTTAGCAATGCCGTTGTCGATACCACGTTTAAGAATCTTAGTATTTGTTACGAATAGATCGTCACCCACTAATTGGATTTTATCGCCCATTAATTTAGTTTGGTGAGCAAAACCATCCCAGTCAGACTCGTCAAGACCATCTTCGATAGAAACGATTGGGTAGCGTTGAGTAAGACCTTGTAAGAAGAAGTTAAATTCTTCAGAAGTGAATTTTTTACCTTCACCTTTAAGATCGTAGATGTTGGCTTCTTTGTCGTAAAATTCAGAAGCAGCACAATCCATCGCTAACGTGATGTCTTTACCTAGCTCGTAACCTGCATTGGCTACAGCAACTTTAATTGCAGCAAGTGCAGCTTCGTTAGATGCTAGGTTTGGGGCAAAACCACCTTCATCACCTACCGCAGTTGAATGTCCGTCAGCTTTAAGCACTTTAGCAAGGCTGTGGAATACTTCCGCACCCATACGTAGACCTTCACGGAAAGTCTTTGCGCCAACGGGTTGGATCATAAACTCTTGAATATCAACACTGTTATCAGCATGCTCGCCACCATTGATGATGTTCATCATTGGAAGAGGCATAGAGTAAACACCTGGTGTAC
Organism: Shewanella sp. MEBiC00475; assembly: GCF_005234075.1. Lineage (NCBI taxonomy): Bacteria > Pseudomonadati > Pseudomonadota > Gammaproteobacteria > Alteromonadales > Shewanellaceae > Shewanella > Shewanella sp. MEBiC00475. The sequence goes on along the minus strand of NZ_CP039928.1, from coordinate 3,511,719 downwards.
CGTTTAGATCTGCAATGTGAGCATATAAAGGTACGTGCTTAGCTGCAGCGGCGGCTTTTGCGATAGCGAGAGAAACAGCAAGAATAGCGTTAGCGCCAAATTTTGCTTTGTTTTCGGTACCGTCTAAGTCAATCATGATTTGGTCAAGTTCAGCTTGAGCCAAAGCATCTTTACCTTTAATCGCTTCTGCAATTGGGCCATTTACAGCAGCAACAGCTTTTAATACACCTTTACCTAAGTAACGTGCTTTGTCGCCGTCACGAAGTTCTAATGCTTCGCGACTACCAGTTGATGCTCCAGATGGTGCAGCAGCCATACCAATAAAACCGCCTTCTAAATGTACTTCTGCTTCAACGGTTGGGTTACCACGCGAATCCATAATCTCGCGACCAATCACTTTAATAATGTTAGCCATAATATCCTCATACTGTGTAAGTAAATTAAAAATTTAAAATAAAAGTTAAAAGCCAATACCAATAAAACCGCTAAAACAACAAATATTGTTGATTTATTGGTATTAAACTTTCAGTTTAGTAATTTTATTCTATTGTAAGGTAGAGTAGATCGAATTGGTCTTTGCTTCAACTTAGTTTTAACCGCAATGAGACATCATAATAGCGATTATCTGATTTATACACATATCTTACACAAAAAAGCCGCTAATGCATGCATTAGCGGCTGTCTCAATTAGCCGATATCGCGTTTTTGATACGCATAAGAAGCAGCAATAAAGCCTTCAAATAATGGATGACCATCTCGTGGAGTTGAAGTAAATTCAGGGTGGAATTGACTCGCAACAAACCATGGATGATCAGGCAGTTCAATCATCTCAATTAATTTACGATCAGAAGACAAACCACTGAACACTAAGCCGGCCTTTTCCATACGTTCGATAAAGTTATTATTCACTTCATAACGATGACGATGACGCTCTACACACGTTGCTGAATTATAAGCTATTGCAGCTTTTGTGCCTTCTTTTAAATGGCATAACTGAGCGCCTAAACGCATGGTGCCACCTAAATCTGAAGACTCATGGCGTTTTTCAACATCACCTTCTTCGTTTATCCATTCAGTGATTAGACCCACTACAGGATAAGGTGTTTGTGAATTAAACTCTGTTGAGTGGGCACCGTCTAAACTTGCTACATTACGTGCAAATTCAATTAATGCTACTTGCATACCTAAACAAATACCAAAGTACGGTAGATTATTTTCACGGGCAAATTTAGCGGCAAAAATCTTACCTTCTACGCCACGCTCACCAAAGCCACCGGGTACTAAAATACCATCAAGGCCTTGCAACACTTCTTCGCCTTTAGCTTCAACAGTTTGTGAATCAATGTACTTAATGTTCACTGTCACACGTTTTTTTATGCCCGCATGTTTTAATGCTTCGTTAACAGACTTATAAGCGTCAGGTAATTCAATGTATTTACCTACCATACCTATAGTGACTTCACCATTTGGATTGGCTTCTTGGTAAATAACGTTTTCCCACTCAGACAAGTCAGCTTCGTTACATTCTAAATTGAAACGCTTGATCACTAACTCATCTAATCCTTGCGAGCGTAATAACGCTGGAATTTTATAGATGCTATCAACGTCTTTTAATGAAATAACCGCACGTTCTTCTACGTTGCAGAATAACGAAATTTTAGCTTTTTCATTAGCAGGAACTGCACGGTCGCCACGACAAACCAGTACATCCGGTGCAATACCAATAGAACGCAACTCTTTAACGGAGTGCTGAGTTGGCTTGGTTTTAATTTCACCTGCAGCGCCTAAGAATGGCACTAAGGTTAAATGCATAAATAAAGTACGCTCACGTCCTAGCTCGGCACCCAATTGACGAATAGACTCTAGAAACGGTAATGATTCAATATCGCCTACCGTGCCACCGATTTCCACAATCGCCACATCATGCCCTTCACCACCCGCGATTATTTTTTCTTTAATCGCATTCGTAATGTGGGGAATAACCTGAATGGTTGCACCTAAATAATCACCACGACGTTCTTTACTAATGACTTCTTCGTAAATACGGCCTGTAGTAAAGTTATTACGGCGGTTCATTTTGGTGCGAATGAAGCGTTCGTAATGACCTAAGTCGAGATCGGTTTCAGCACCATCTTCAGTCACGAATACTTCACCGTGCTGAGTGGGGCTCATAGTACCCGGATCGACGTTAATATATGGGTCAAGTTTCATAATGGTTACATTGAGGCCACGCGCCTCTAAAATTGCTGCTAGCGAAGCTGCTGCAATGCCTTTACCTAGTGATGAAACAACGCCACCAGTAACGAAGATATACCTTGTAGTCATGCTGAACCTGAGAAATTAGATTGGAAAATTACGTGCTTGTAAGAAAGCACTAGGACGGGGCGATATTATAGCAAAGCCACCTTGATTCGACAAACTTAAACGCGCTAATTTTAGCTAATTTGCTTTTTCGTAATGCTTTATTAAATTCCAGTATCCGTCTAATTCAGTCAATGTATGTTGTTGTATGGTTTTGCCACTATCCGCTACACATTGCTCTACCCCTCTAAATCTGCGTTCAAACTTATGATTGGCTTGGCGTAAAGCTTGTTCAGGATCGACCTTTAAATGCCGAGCAAGATTAACCACGGCAAACAATAAATCACCCATTTCATCGACGATTCTGGGTTGATAAAAATCAGGATCTTCATGTCGTTTGTTAACTTCAACCAATACTTCATCGATTTCTTCGTGGATTTTGGCCACCACAGGATCAAGCTCGGCCCAGTCAAAACCGACTTTAGCCACTCGATGTTGAATTTTTCGCGCTCGAGACAACGCGGGTAATGCTTGAGGAATATCATCTAAAGCAGAGTGCTGTTGTTTTTGTTCGCGCTCATTAGCTTTTAACTTATCCCACGCTTGGCTTAAGTCTTGAGTATTAGTAATCGCCACAGTGGCTTCACTGCCTGATTGACCAAATACATGAGGATGGCGACGAACAAGCTTATCGTTAATACGCGCCACCACTGTGGAAAAATCAAACTTACCTTGCTCTTGTCCCAGTTGACAATAAAACACCACCTGAAACAGTAAGTCACCGAGTTCATCAGGTAACTCTTCCCACGCCTGCCTCTCAATCGTATCAACGACCTCATAAGCCTCTTCTAAGGTAAAGGGCACTATACTGGCAAAATCTTGGGCAAGATCCCACGGGCAACCAGAATCAGGATCGCGTAATTGTTGCATTATGGTGAGTAACGATTGAATGTCTGCCACAAAAATGTCCTCTTTATTGAATAAAACTGAATGAAAAAGGCACCTAACAAGTAGATGCCTTTTCGATCAACACATGATGTTAGTTATAATCGACGCGACTCAATAACACCGTCAACTTGCGATAATTTAGCCAGAACCCGAGATAAACCATCTAAATTGTACAGTTCAAGTTCAAGCTCAACAGTTGCAGTTTGGCTTTTAACGTCTGAAGATGAACTCATGGCCATCACATTGGATTTCTCAGCAGCAAGTACTGTGGTTAAATCGCGCAATAAACCACTACGATCGTTGGCAAGTACCCTGACACGAATACGATAACCACCGGAGTAATTCTCACCCCAAATCACATCGACACTTCGTTCTGGATGAGCACGCATTAACTCTTTGACTTGCTCGCAATCACTACGATGTACAGAAATACCTCGTCCCATGGTGATATAACCAAAAATTTCATCGCCAGGCACTGGCTGGCAACATCGAGCAATGTGGCTCATTAAATTGCCGACACCATTAACTTCAACTTGACCTTTGTCAGATTTCTTCGGTTTATGTGTCGATTTCTTTATGATGTCTTCAAGTAAGTTTTCGTCAGTCTCTTCTACTTTGCGAATTTTGGTTTCAGTGAAGTTAACCACTTGGTTTAAGCGTAAGTCACCCCCACCGATGGCGGCCAACATGTCATCCATGGTATTTAAATTAAAGCGTTCAACAGCCACTGCGGCATCTTTAACTTTTAGGCCAACTCGGGCTAATTCTGATTCAAGCATCTCTTTACCCGCAGCAATATTTTTATCGCGGTCTTGTTGCTTAAACCAATGTTGGATTTTTGAGCGTGAACGTGACGATTTTATATAACCTAAACTAGGGTTGAGCCAATCACGTTTAGGATTGGGCGTCTTTGAGGTGATAATTTCAATACGCTCGCCAGTTTCAACCTGGTAAGTAAATGGAACAATACGGCCATCGACTTTTGCGCCAATGCACTTATGCCCCACATGCGAGTGAATATAGTAGGCAAAATCGAGCACAGTTGAACCTAACGGTAAATCAACAACTTCACCACTTGGCGTAAAGACATAAACTCGGTCTTCAAACACTTGACTGCGAACTTCATCAACCAAATTACCACTTTCGGCAACGTCTTCTTGCCATTGTAAAATCTTACGTAGCCAATTAATTTTTTCTTCGTAACCCGTTTGCTTAGTGTTACCCGCACCTTCTTTGTATTTCCAATGCGCTGCAACACCCAGCTCAGAATCTTGATGCATGGCTTCTGTACGAATTTGAATTTCGACTGTTTTGCCTTCAGGGCCAACCACCACAGTATGAATAGATTGATAACCGTTAGGTTTTGGATTGGCAACATAATCGTCAAATTCACGCGGAATATGATGCCAGAGATCATGCACAACCCCTAATGCACCATAGCAATCTTGTAATCTTTCGGTCACGATACGTACCGCACGAACGTCAAAAAGCTCATCAAATTTAAGATCTTTGCCTTTCATTTTACGCCAAATACTGTAAATGTGCTTAGGACGACCGTACACTTTTGCGCGAATACCATCACTATCTAAACGTTGTTGCAACTGGGTGACAAATTTGTCGATAAACACTTCTCGGTCTACGCGTTTACCATCAAGCTGTTTGGCAATGTCTTTATAAACAGTTGGATGCAAGTAGCGAAAAGAAATATCTTCAAGCTCCCACTTTAATTGACCAATACCTAAACGATTAGCTAATGGCGCATAAATGTCAGCAATTTCACGTGCTACCAGCACCCGAGTTTCTTCATCGGCATTTTTGACGGCTCGCAATAAATAAACACGTTCGGCTAATTTGATGACTACGGCGCGAACATCTTCAACCATTGCGAGGAGCATTTTACGAATATTGTCTATTTGAGGTTCGGCATCACGAGCGTTTTGACTGACTTTTAAAGCACCGATGGCGTCCATGGTGACGACACTGGCAACTAACCTAGCGAGGTTTTCACCATATTGCTCTAAGATTTGCTCTTCATTAAGCACACCCGCTTCCAATAACACAAATAGTACTGCGGCTTGCAGTGTTTCAATGTCCATATTCAACGGCGCTAAGATTTCAATCATTTCGCGAGCACGCGCAAGCAGCTCAGTATGAGCCTGCTTATTTTTAACAGGTAAAGCTTCAACTTGTTGGATCAGCGACAATAACGTTTGCGCGTCGTCTTTGTCGTCGATGTAACGAGCTACCCATTCATCTAATTGGAATGCTTGCGTATTAAAATGTGCTTCGCGAACAGATACCATGAACCCTTCCTTAGCCGCATGACCGACTGACATCCAACCATATTCACACTTGGCATACTGTGTTGATATGGTATTAACAATAACTAAACGACCTATCTTGAAGCTCTACACACTTTTGTCAATTTAATAGCGTTTAGTTGAACAAATTTTTAGCATATTGCACATGTATGACTAAAACAGGCAGCTTATTACTTTAATTAAAAAACTGGTACCTAATTACTGTAATTCAAATAACACCATGGCTTCAATATGATGTGTCTGTGGAAACATATCCACTAATCCAACTTGGGTAATTTGATAACCGTTAGCTAATAATACACTACTGTCACGCGCTAAACTGGCTGGATTACATGAAACATATACCACTTTTTTAGGTTGCATTTTCTGTAACCACTGTAAACTTTCAAACGCGCCCGCTCGAGCAGGATCAAGTAATAGTTTATCAATTTTGCCTAACCAAGTTTGCGTTGATAGATCGGCACTTAAATCTGCATGATAAAAACTGACATTATCCAGTTGGTTGTCGACCGCATTTTGCTTGGCTTGTTGCACCATTTCGGGCACACCTTCAACAGCGATAACCTCCGCCGCTTTTAATGCCAACGGTAAACTGAAGTTACCTACACCACAAAACAAATCTAAAATACGCTCACCGGCCTGAGGCTCTAACCATTTGATGGCTTGATCCACCATAGCCTGATTAATGACTTCGTTTATCTGAACAAAATTACCTGGTGTAAACGAGCAACGTACAGACTCCTGCGCCAGATGATAATAAGGTAGCGTTACCTCGTCATCAGCTTGTAATAACGGATACAGTTGAGTTAACTGCCCTTCATCATCTTGCAATAAAAAGTGCAGTTGATGTTTTTCAGCAAAACCCGTTAACCAACGAATATCTGATGCAGGCAATACTTTAGTCACTCTTAACACCGCAAAATTACCGTTATCGGCCTGGGTAAGTTCAACGTGACCTAAACTAGACTTGGCTTTAAGTTGATTTAAATTAACTGCCAATGGTGTAATTAATGCCGACAACGACTCTGCTAATACTGGACACTGTTCAATAGAAACAATTTTATTGCTATTGCCTGCACGAAACCCAAGTTGTAAACGCCGAGTATTTTTATCAAATAATGTTGCCAGCCTTGCGCGCCGACGGTAATGCCACGCATCGCCCACTATGGGTTTAGCAATAATATCGGCATCAATGGCTTCTGCACTCGACAGTTTGCTAATAAGGTCCACCAAAGCAGCCTGCTTATGATCGCGTTGCGCATTGATGTCCATATGTTGTAAATCACAACCGCCACATTGATGATAATGTGGGCAATGAGGTTTGACTCTATCAGCGGATGCAAGATCAATAGCGATTAGCTTGGCTTTAGCATAGCTTTTCTTTTGTTCCACAAATTGTACCGTGGCAGTCTCGCCAGGTAACACGCCAGGAATAAACACCACTTTGCCTTGATGTTGCGCAATCCCGGCACCTAAATGATCAAGTTGAGTAACGCTGAGGCTTAGCTTTGCTGATAATTGCTTAGATTTGTTCGGTTTTGCTTGGAAAAATTGTGCCATTTAGGCCTCAGGTATTAAATAAAAAACTAGTCAAGAGTGCGCCATTTCTGGCAGTCTAGACCCAATAATCGCGATTTAGCCACAGGGACACACCTAACCGCTATGAAAAGTACCAACAATATGACCAAATACAGCCTACGCTCTTGGGTTCTGGTACTTGCGTTAGCGCCCACTATTGTAGTGGGTATTCTACTTGGAAGTTATTTCACGATAAACCGCTTTTATGAATTGGAACAAACCTTAATTGAAAAAGGCAGCAATATTGTTGAGCCATTAGCCATTGCCAGTGAATTTGGTATTATCAATCAAGATCGAGAATCGACTAAACGCTTACTCGCCGCATCACAAATAAACAACGCATCCCTTATCCTATCTATTGCTGTATTTGATGCCGAAAACCAACTCTTTGTCACCTCGCATTACCACAAAGATTTTGAAACCATGCGTTATAAACAACCGTTGGCGAACTTAATCGGTACAGAACATCAAACTATTGGTGATACCTTAATCATTCGAGTGCCAATAATATCTCATACTGGGTTAGAACCAAAATATGTTACCCGGATAAATAGCCAGAATGACGACGGCACCGATAATGCGTCTTCAGCCAATGGCATCGTTGCACCTATTTACAATAATCAACAAGAACAAATATTAGGATATATTTCAGTATTATTGAATAAAGAAAATGCCTTGCTTGAACAACATCGCGCTGCAATAGCCGCGTTTATTATCGTATTGATTGGCGTACAATTTAACTTATTTTTCACCTTCCGCTTAGTTAAACACGTTAACTACCCCATTACCGAAATGGTCCGAGTCGTTGCCAAAATTCGTGAAGGTAAACTTGATACTCGCTTAGAGGGCAACTTGATTGGTGAACTTGATCTGCTTAAACGAGGGATCAACGCAATGGCTGGCTCATTGTCTGAATACCACGATGAAATGCAACAAAACATTGATCAAGCAACCTCTGACTTGCGCGAGACGCTTGAGCAAATTGAAATTCAAAACGTCGAGTTAGATATTGCTAAAAAACGAGCCCTTGAAGCAAGCCGGATAAAATCAGAGTTTTTAGCTAACATGTCGCACGAGTTACGCACACCACTCAATGGCGTTATCGGCTTTGCAAGACAGTTATTAAAAACACCACTGCATACTAGCCAGCTAGACTATATAAAAACCATTGAACGCAGTGCCAGTAACCTACTCGGTATTATTAACGATATTCTCGACTTCTCTAAACTAGAAGCCGGTAAAATGATATTAGAAAAAATGCCTTTTGCGCTGCGTGACACGCTTACGGAAACGCTGACTATAATTGCGGGTAGTGCGCAAGAGAAAGGATTAGAACTGGTTATCGACATTGATGCTAATGTGCCTGAAAATGTCAGTGGCGATGCAATGAGAGTCAGCCAGATTATTACTAACTTAGTCGGCAACGCTATCAAGTTTACCGACAAAGGCAGTGTGATACTCAAAATACACTTAGTGGGCCAGGACGAAGATAATATTACTTTACGCTGCGAAGTTATTGATACTGGGATTGGTATTGATGAGAGCCAGCAAGAATATTTATTCCAAGCATTTGGCCAAGCTGACTCATCCATTTCACGTCGCTTTGGTGGCACCGGATTGGGCTTAGTGATTACTAAACGCTTAATTAACCAAATGGGTGGCCAGATAGGCTTTACATCGGCCCCCAATAAAGGTTCCAATTTTTGGTTTATTCTCCCACTTGGGATCAGTCAATTTGAAATTGGTGAAGTATTGCCAGTTGATGCATTGCAACATAAATCAGTCTTATTATATGAACCACGGGAATTAACTCGCGATACTTTAAATCGCCGTTTAGTGTCATGGCAATTAATTATCACTAATGTTGCCAACCCAGAAAACCTTACCTCTGTTTTACACACTAAAAACAGCAAATTTGATTACATCATCATGAGTTGCCATGGTTTTGCTGACACAGCGTCTTTTATTCATTTATTACAACGAGCCAGACAACATACCGACTGTCTCATTTTATTGCACGACTGTTTAGATCAAAACATGATTATCAATGTGTTAAAAGTCAATGCAGATGTGTTGCTCAGCACCCCTGTAAGCGATTTAACCCTAGCGCATCATTTAATATATCCACCAGTGCCTTCTACTTTTGTGAGTTTACCAGAACAAATAAGTCAAGATGTCACACCTCGCCAAAATGCATCAGTATTAGCTGTTGACGACAATATCGCCAACCTAAAATTAATTGATACTTTACTAAAAGAATTAGTGGTTGATGTGGTTACCGTAAATAATGGTGCGGATGCAATAACGCAGGCAAAGAAACGCGCATTTGACTTAATCTTCATGGATATTCAAATGCCTGGAATCGACGGTATAACGGCAACGCGACAAATACGCTCTGAATCACTCAACCGTAATACTCCAATTATCGCTGTAACTGCGCATGCTATTGCTGAAGAGCGCGATAATATTTTATCCAGCGGAATGGATGGTTTCTTAGCAAAACCCATTGACGAATTGTCCTTAAAAAGTGTTATCAGTCGATGGATGAATAAGCCACAACTCACCCATTTTGATACCCAAATATTGAATTGGGATTTATGTTTAACACAAGTCAATCAGAAAACCGATTTAGCGTTGGATATGCTAAAGATGCTGGTGAACTCATTACCAGAAACAACAAAAGCTATCGAAAAAGCATTACTGACAAGAGATGCAGACCTACTACTTCAAGTCGTACATAAATTGCATGGGGCAACATGTTATTGCGGCGTACCAACAACACAAAAACTGTGTCGAGATATAGAGTCTGGATTAAAACATAAAATTGACCTTAATGACTTAGAACCTGAAATACTAGAGTTACTTGATGAGTTAACTAAGGTAGAATTAGCAGCAAATCAAGTGATAAATCAGCTATCAGTGGATACTCCAAATGACCAGTAAATCCGGTTTTTTTAAACGCCTTAAAGCATTATCGTTACCGCAAAAGCAGCTTTTTGCCCTAGCGCTATGTCAACGTATGCTCCCGAACTACCAACTTTTTTCTGAAGTGTGTGAATTCGGCCAACCTCAAGTATTAAGTACAGCATTAGATTTGTTATGGCAAAGCCAGTATGACAAAAAACTTAAATTCAATATCGATGTGCATTTGCAGCGCCTCGATGAAAACACTCCTGAGCCGAGCGAATTTGAAGCCTATGGAGCTTATCCAGCAATGGATGCTGCTGTCGCGATTGCCAGCCTTATGGGAGCGATAGACGGTAAGATTGAAGAAGATATAACGAATATCAGCAAGTTATCATCGAGTACTGTGGCCAATTATATTGAAGCCATTAGTGATGAATCCTTAATGGATGAAGCGCTCGATGAGTTTGTATTTTCACATCCAGTAATGGAAGAAGAAAAACAATTACAAGCCATGTTACTCGATATTATCGAAGCAAATCCGGAAATAAATAGTGAATTAGTTAAAGGTTTACGTAAAGATATTATTGAAGCTGGTGTGTCTAATATCGGTATTAGTCTGTAATACACAGTCTAAGCCTTGCAATAAACATTGTTTAGCCTGAACTTATTCAGGCTTTTTATTGAGTGCCGTCCATGAGAAGAATTTTTTATCAAGGTTTCACCTTCAGCAATGCTAATGGTAAGACTGATGACTGGACGCTAGTTATTGGCAATCAAGTACGAGTTGGTTCGTTATTTGAACTAAGAAGACAAGTACACTTTTTTACTGAGCTAGGCATATTACCTCCGCCTAAAGTATCAAAGGCCAGTTTAAACAATAAATCAAAAAAATAATCACCGTTTAACTTTAACCTAATTGCATCCGCCTACCAAAAAGCAGTACAGTGACCTTATTACCATTTTGTTAAGGAATTGCGAGGGATGTCCAGTATTCTTACCCCGCTAATCGCTGTTTTTATAATTATGCTGCTTGGCAGTATTGTTCAAAAATTGAGACTGTTGCCACCAGATACCGATCTGATCCTCAATCAATTTGTCTATTACATTGCCTTCCCGGCAATTTTACTGATTGTTTTAGCCGAAACTCGTATTGAAGATATTATTCAATGGGGCTTTATTGGCGCATTTAGTCTCGCGATGGTCATCACTTACGCCATAGTGATTGTTGTATCACTTTGGTGTGCTCCAAAGCAGCAAGCTGTTGCCGCCATGCGAGCCTTAAACGCCACATTTGGCAATACCGCCTTTATTGGTATTCCATTGCTGAGCTTGTTATTCCCAGGACACAAAATGGCATTAGTTGCGGCTTCAATTGCCAGCTTACTGTCGGTGTTCATGTTTGCTTTTGCGTTAGTGTCTATTGAACTTGCCAGCCGAAATAAACAATCAACCGACCACGCTATCGTCATCATGGGTAATGCACTGTATAAAAATCCGATTGTGCTAGGCAGCCTCATTGGTATCACCTTATCAGCATTGCATATCACCTTACCTGAAAGTCTGGCTTTGGTACTTCACCAAGTGGGTAACACCTCCAGCCCTTGTGCACTATTTGCTATAGGTATGGTACTTGCCAAAGCTTTACGACATCAATCTTTTGCAAAGATGTTCAGTCTTAGCCTGATTACAGAATTGAGTTTAATTAATTTACTCAAATTAATTATTCAGCCTTTTATTGCCTTTGGATTACTCAAATTATTTGGCGTAGAACACGAATTACTGATAATGGGAGTGCTTTTAGCAGCATTACCCACGGCAGCAAGTGTGTATCTACTGGCAGATCGCTACCAAATTAATGCTAATGGAAGTGCCCAAGGGATTTTATATGGCACATTAGTGACCTTTATTAGTTTGCCTATAATAGAAATACTATTAAAATCCACTGGTTAATCATTAACCGCTAGCAGGCGATAAAATAGTCAGCGATAATTTCACACCAACTACTTTACTGTATATAAAATCAGTATATACTGTTTATCAATACAGTGGTTTGAACGTTTCATTGACAAGGATTCACTATGCTTTGCCAACTCAGCATCAATAATTTTGCTATCGTGCGTTTTTTAGAACTCGACTTTAAAGCCGGTATGACAAGCATCACCGGAGAAACGGGTGCAGGTAAATCGATTGCTATCGATGCCCTAGGATTGTGCTTAGGAAACCGCAGTGACGCAAACACCATCAGACCGGGTGCAACTAAAACAGAAATTAGTGCAAGGTTTACCCTCCATGATGTCCCTTTAGCCAAACGCTGGCTAGAAGACAACGATCTCGATGCTGAAGATGAATGTATATTGCGTAGGACTATCAATAATGACGGTCGCTCGAGAGCCTATATCAATGGTAATCCAGTCCCTGTAACCCAATTAAAATCAGTAGGTCAGCTCCTCATTGGTATTCATGGCCAACATGCTCATCATGCCATGCTTAAAAATGACCATCAGTTAGCTTTACTCGACAGTTATGCCAACCACAAGCTACTGATAGATAGCGTTAGTGCCAGCTATCAACGCTGCAAACAAGTGGAAAACGAGCTAAAACAGCTTGAACAAGCTCAGCATGAACGTATTTCGCGTCAACAGTTACTGCAATATCAAGTAGAAGAACTTAATGAGTTTAATTTAGGCATAGATGAATTTGATGAAATAGAACAAGAACACAAGCGCTTAGCCAATGGCACAGATTTAATTGAACGCTGCCAAGCGGGTTTACATTTATTGACAGAAAGTGATGAAGGCAATATAGAATCTCTACTCAATAAAGTGGCCAGTATTGCTGATACGCTTCAAGGCTATGATGAATCCCTTGCGCCTATTAGCACTATGATCAGCGATGCGTTAATTCAAGTACAAGAAAGTGCGAGTGAAATTGAAAGTTATTTAAGCAGTTTAGAGCTTGATCCAGAACATTTTGCCTATTTAGAAAAACGCCTTTCAACAGCTATGCAATTGGCACGTAAGCATCATGTGAGTGCTGATAAGCTGGCACTACATCATCAAGCCTTGATGAGTGAATTGGCAGAACTTGCTGACGACGAGACTAAATTAGATGGTATAAGACAGCAACTTGAAGACACTAGAAACGCCTATTTAACCAATGCGCAAAAACTTAGTCAAAGTCGTAGCCGTTATGCTAAAGAATTAGACAAGCTAGTTACCCAGTCTATCCATGAGCTCAATATGCCTAAGGGTAAATTTACTATTCAAATTAATCATAATCCGGACAACATTTCAGTTAATGGCTGCGATAGCATTGAATTTATGGTGACCACAAACCCTGGGCAACCATTACAACCGATTTCTAAAGTTGCCTCTGGCGGTGAGTTATCGCGTATTGGATTAGGGATTCAAGTGATCACAGCTAAAAAAGTGGCAACACCGACATTAATATTCGATGAGGTTGATGTCGGTATTTCAGGTCCAACGGCTTCTGTGGTTGGACGCATGTTGCGCAGCCTCGGAGAGTCTACTCAAGTGTTGTGTGTCACTCATTTACCCCAAGTTGCGGGTAAAGGTCATCAACATATGTTTGTAAACAAATTCAATAAAGCGGGTGCCACAGAAACTACGATGCAGGCATTAGATAAAGATCAACGGGTTAATGAATTGGCACGCTTACTAGGTGGAGACGTGATTACTGAAAACACCTTAGCTAACGCCCGAGAGTTATTACAATAAAGGTCATGACTTATCAAAAATCAAGATGCATGTTACCATTGTGTTAAATGGATTTTGCGGATAAAGAATGATGATGTTGTTAAAAATGATTGGTGTGCTGGTTGGATTAATAAGCAGCTTATTAGTATTTGCCGTTGTCTGCTTAGTGGCAATCAACGCTTCCGACAGAACAAAGTCTCCTAATACGTTATTAGTTGAAAGCTGGCTAAAGCAGCAACCTGTTGCATCGAGTGAAAACGGGGTTGAGTATGCTATGAAGATGCTGAGCACTATCGAGGGTGCTAAATCGAATCCACAAGAAACATCGCTCAGCTTTAGTACTCAACAAACTAAATTAATTCGCGACTTTAAAGAAGCTTGCCACTTAGCAGATTGGGAAACTTGCAATGAGTTTTTTAATCGTAATAGTGTAACAATTAACCGTGCTATTAATGCCCATCAAGCCAATATTGATAAATACAATATATTAGTCGCTATGCCTGATTGGCAAGAAAATGATCAGTCTTTAATCCCTCAAGATCAAATTCTCTGGTCTCAACTGTTTCAGTTAAGAGAGCTAAGTTTACTTGAAACGATGAATCGCTCGGGATCTATTGCCAGCAAAATAGGGGTTGATGCTGCAATAGCATTCCTAAACAAAGAAACGCATTTTTGGAATAATGTATATCACTCATCGGGATCGTTACTGGTTCATATGATTGTCAGTGGTGTACTGAAGGAGCAACTCCGCTTTGCGGGTACTTTAGCTCAAAGCAATAAAGAAGTGGTTAAAAATATCAGTGCTTGGCAATCCCCTTTCAGTTTAAATCAAAATGACTATGAACGTATATTTTCAGGTGAGTGGCTCTTTGGTCACAACGCCATGCAGCAAATGGTAATGGAAGCTCAACAAGATACAGCACCATTTTACGAGCAATGGTTAGCTAAAATGTTTATTAAACCCATTGATGATGATAACTTGCGGGCTGAATATTTCGTTAATATGGTTAAAGAACCTGTATCAACAGATGCATCGCTTATGCTTAAAAAACCAGAATATTGCAATAACGACAATAGCCTGCTGCAGTTATGGCAATTACGCTACAACCCAGTGGGTAAAATATTAAGCTGCTCTTATTATGAAACAGATCTTAAATTGCGCATCGTCAATATGAATAATGAAATAGAACAGCTACGCAGCAATTTAATGATGACTCAATAAATCTTAGTATCTCTGAGTTTGCAATGACAAGAATCAAATATGAAAAAAGAGCACATTGCGTTCTTTTTTATTCGATGTTTATGACTACGTTATAGATAATAAACTGCCAACTGCACACCTATTAACGAAAAAAAACCTGCTAATACATCATCAATCATAATACCAAAACCGCCATGTACTTTGGCATCAAGCCAACGTATTGGCCAAGGTTTAACTATGTCAAAAAAACGAAATAAAACAAAGCCAAGTACTAACCACATATAGCCTAGAGGCGCAGCTATCATAGTGATCATCAAACCAACCACTTCATCCCACACAATAGCGCCATGGTCGTGGACTCCCATATCTCTAGCCGCTTTACCACAAATATAAATCCCAACAAGCATACTAATACAGGTAATAATCAGGTAATTCGTAAGGCTTAACTGCTGCATCAATAGCACCAACGGAACGGCGGCTAAGGTACCAAAAGTACCCGGTGCTTTCGCCGCTTTGCCACTGCCAAAGCCTAATGCTAAAAAGTGAATAGGATTAGCTAAAGATAGCTTGTTGACAAATTTATCTTGGGTAAGTAGTTTCATAATGCTTCAATTAAAAATGTTCAAAACTGCGAGATATTGGAGAAAAAGCTTTACCGTCGTCTACGAATTTTAATTTATCTCCAGCACAAATTTGGCCAATTTTGACAAACTTGACGCCGGCATTAATTAACGCAGTATCAATCGCGCCACGTTGAGACTCAGGAACAGTGAAAAGTAACTCGTAGTCTTCACCACCAGTAAGTGCATAACTTAATGCTTCTTCTCGGCTTAGGTTAGCAGTTAACGACGCAGATAACGGCACTTGGTTGACATCAATAATCGCACCAACCGTAGAAGCACTTAACACATGGCCAATATCAGACATTAAACCATCTGATAAATCGATAGCACTCGTAGCTAATGTACGAAGAGCTTGACCAGCTAACACACGAGGAGTTGGATAATAATGGCGATTAATAAGGTATTCTTTATCTTCTGGATTAACTGTTTTAACCCCTCGGAGAATATCCAAGCCTAAAGCTGAATCCCCTAAAGTACCAGTAACATAAATCCAATCACCTATTTTGGCTCCGCAACGCGTTAAGGCTGTACCTTTCGGGACTTGGCCATTAATTGTAATACTGATGCTGCGAGGTCCACGGGTTGTATCACCGCCAATAAGAGCAATACTGTAATATTCTGCAATTTCAAACAGGCCTTCACTGAAGTGTGCTAACCAAGGCTGGTCCACATAGGGTAATGTCAGGGCTAACGTAAACCACGCGGGTTCAGCCCCCATAGCCGCCAGATCAGAAAGATTAACCGCTAACGATTTATACCCTAAAGCATGAGCCGGAATATCAGCTAAAAAATGGACATTTTCAACAAGGGTATCACAAGAAATAGCGATAGATTTATTGTCGGCTGGATTCACTAACGCACAGTCGTCGCCAATGCTTAACTCAACATCGCGCCTTTTTTGACCTTTATTGCGGAAGTAATGTTCGATGAGATCAAATTCTTTCACATTCAGTCTGGTACGGTAAACCGTCCACCTTAATTTTGAAACAATTAATAAGAATTGAAAACGGTATCCGAAGATACCGTTCTGGTGTTACTTATGTTTTACTAACTTATCAAGCATGCCGTTAACAAACTTATGACTATCTTCAGCACCAAAGGCTTTTGCTAACTCAATACCTTCGTTAATGGCCACTTTAAATGGCACATCTTTGCGGAAGGTTAACTCGTAAGTGGCCAAACGCACAATGGCTTTTTCTACTGGTGACACTTCTTCAAAATTACGGTCAAGATGTGGTTTTAACAACTCATCAATCTGCGCAGTTTTTGATGCTACACCCGTTAGCAATTCACGAAAATAAGCCACATCAACACCGTCAGTGTTTTGTTCTGTTAAAAACTCATGTTCTACATCAGCAACATTATTTTTACTTAACTGCCATGAATAAATGGCTTGAACGGCTAAACGGCGGGCCTTACGGCGCTCTGAAGGTTTCATACTTTTCCTACTATTTACAGCTGTTGTTCTAATTGTTGCAGTACATTAACCATTTCAAGCAAACTAAGGGCTGCTTCGCCACCTTTGTTACCTGCTTTAGTACCTGAACGTTCAATAGCTTGCTCAATGGTATCTGTAGTTAATACACCAAACGCAACAGGAAGATCATACTCTAATGCAACTTGTGCAAGACCTTTGTTACATTCACCAGCAACAAAATCAAAATGAGGTGTGCCGCCACGAATGACAGCGCCTAATGCTATGATTCCGTCAAACTTTCCACTTGCCGCAACACGTTTAGCGGCAAGGGGTAATTCAACTGCACCAGGTACTCGAACAACGGTAATGTTGTCGTCGCTGACCTGGCCGAAACGCTTTAATGTGTCTATTGCACCATCAAGCAGACTTTCAACTAAAAAACTATTGAATCGCGATATTACGATCGCCACTTTGGCATTTTTCGCTTCGATATTACCTTGAACTATGTTCATTCTATCTTACCTAAATTAGCTAAAGCACCCAGCTCGGGGCAAAAAGAGGCGCTATGATATCACAGCCATTAGCCCTGAGCTCTATGCAATTAATGAAATTGTTAAATTTACCATCAGCCAATATTATTCGGCGATATAATCGGTCACTTCCAAGCCAAAGCCTGACAATGAATGGTAACGTTTTGGTGAACTTAATAGGCGCATACTGGTCACACCTAAACTTGCCAAAATTTGCGATCCAACACCCACACGGCGTGATGTTCCCTGCCATTGAGCTGGCGCGGGTGATTGACCATTGTCCTCGGCTTCAAATGCTTTGACTTTAGCCAGTACATCACTGGTATGTTCGTCATTACCGAGTAACACTAAAACACCACCTTCAGACGCAATGAGCGCCATGGCTTTTTCTAATGGCCAACTACGCTTTTGGTCGCGTTCTGAATGCAGTAAATCATTAAAGGTATTCTGTAAATGTACCCGCACTAAACAATTTGGCTTCACTTCATCTTTAACTAAGGCATAGTGAAGTTGATTATCAATAGTGTCTCTAAATGTCACCATAGTAAATTCACCAAAACGGGTTGGCAATTTGCATTGAGCTTCACGCACAACAGTGGTTTCGTTAGTATTACGGTATTCAATTAGGTCTGCAATTGTGCCCATTTTAATGCCATGTTTCTCACTAAACTTGGCTAAATCTGGGTGACGAGCCATGGTGCCATCTTCATTTAAAATTTCAACAATCGCTGCGGAAGGTTCACATCCCGCTAAACGGGCTAAATCGCAACCCGCTTCTGTATGGCCTGCTCGCGTTAATACCCCACCCTCTTGTGCCATCAATGGGAATATATGGCCGGGTTGGACTAAGTCTGCTGCCTTAGCATCTTTAGCCACTGCAGCTTGTATCGTCACTGCACGATCATGGGCCGAAATCCCGGTTGTAACACCCGTTGCCGCCTCTATAGATACTGTAAAGTTGGTTGTAAACTGGGCATTATTGTTAGTAACCATTAAAGGTAAATTAAGTTGCTGACAACGTTCTTTGGTCAACGTTTGGCAAATTAATCCTCGGCCATAAGTTGCCATAAAGTTGATTGCTTCTGGCGTCACTTTTTCAGCGGCCATGATTAAATCACCTTCATTCTCTCTGTCTTCATCATCCATCAAGATAACCATTTTACCTTGACGAATATCTTCAATGATTTCTTCTATGCTATGTAACGCCATTGTCAGACCTTTATTAATTTAGTTATTGATTTAATCTTGAGGTATTAAATCTATTGGTAATATTTTTTTGTTTGGGCACAAATATTATTTACTGTGGTCGTTAACGCAAAAAACCTGACTTAGCGAGCAGTTCCATGGTCACACCAGATGTAGGCGGTGTATGCTCTGCTTGAGGCTGCATTAAACGTTCTAAATAACGAGCAATCAAATCGACTTCAATATTGACACTATCACCGACTTTTAGATCCACCAGCGTAGTTTCACCCGCAGTGTGAGGCACTATGGTTAACCTGAAACGTGCTCCATCAACTTCATTAACAGTTAAACTAACGCCATCAATTGTGATCGACCCTTTATGTGCGATATATCGTTGTAATGAAACTGGAGCCGCTAACCAAAATTCTATTGCCTTGCCTCGATAAGCACATTGCTCAACCTTAGCAATCCCATCAACATGGCCGCTGACCATATGTCCGCCCAACCTTGTGGTGGCTGACACCGCTTTTTCAAGATTTACCTTTTGGCCAACTTGATAATGACTGAAACCAGTTAATCCAACAGTTTCGGCCGAAATATCTGCAACATAGCCATCAGCTAATCGTTCAACTACGGTTAGACACACTCCGTTTGTGGCAATGCTGTCACCTAGCTTTACATCAGCCAAATCTAACTTACCACTGGCAACGGTTAAACGAATATCGTTACCTTTGCGATCAATTTTACGTAATGTACCAAGGGCTTCGATTATCCCAGTAAACATAATGACTCACTTTTTGCTTTTAAACTTTGCTGTTGCTCAGGTTTTAGGCCTCACAACTCGCACATTAATATGGTTGATTATATCTGAGGATATATCGCTTATCTTGTCCAACGTTGCGCTCATCAATTAAGTGCAATGCAGGAATTTTCTCCATTGCATTGTAATCAGGTAACTGCAACATGTTCCGTCCATGGCTGCCTAATAGTTTAGGCGCCTGATAAAGTACGATATCGTCGGCTAAGTTTTGAGCGACAAATGCCCCAGCTAAAGTGGCGCCCGCTTCAACCAATACAGCATTAGCATTTTCACCTAAATACATTAGCAAGGCTAATAACGGGATTCTACCTGACGAGTCACACTCTAATACTAAAAAAGACACATGCTCAGGAAATGTCGCTTTAACACTGTCTGCATAATGACGACCAGAAACTAACAATATCGGACTTTTAATCGCAAACAACTGTTGAGCTGCAGTTAATCTTGCTCGACTATCGAGCACCACTCTTAAAGGTTGGAATATTTCATCTTTGGTATGATGAGTGGTTAGTTCACCTAACGCTTCATAGCGAACATTTAAGCTAGGATCATCAACAAGAATGGTTTCAACACCGGTGATTAATGCGCAATGGCTAGCACGATACTTTTGTACATCTGCTCGTGCAGCTTCACCGGTAATCCACTTTGATACCCCATTAGATAACGCGGTTTTACCGTCTAAACTGGCGGCTATTTTAACCGTAACCCAAGGAACTCCTGTCTTCATCCGCTTCATAAAACCAAGGTTAAGGGCATAAGCTTGTTCTGTCAGTAATCCCACATCAACCTGAATATCTGCATCACGAAGCATGTTAATACCTCTGCCAGACACTTCTGGGTTAGCATCAGTAACAGCAACCACAACTCTAGCTACCTTGGCGTTTATCAAGCCTAAAGCGCAAGGTGGCGTGCGGCCATAATGACTACAAGGTTCAAGAGTGACATAAGCGGTCGCGCCTTCGGTAGAAAAGCCATTATCAAACGCCATTTGAAGAGCATTGACTTCGGCATGCCCTTGGCCTGCTCGTTGATGAAAACCTTCACCAATAATCTGTCCATCAGCAACAATCACACATCCCACACAAGGATTAGGCCGAGTGGTATAACGTCCCCGCTCTGCCAACATAATGGCACGGCTCATCATTTCAATATCGAAGCTAGACCAGTTAGGCATGGTAGGTATCTCTTTTTCGATGCCATGTTATTTACACGAGTGACATAGACACATCACACGATAAACATTGCTTTAATCAGTAATTATTTTTGCAGTTTAGCTATGGCTTCACCAAATTGAGACACATCTTCAAAGGCTCGGTACACAGACGCAAAGCGAATGTAGGCAACCTTATCAAGGCTCATTAACTGTTCCATCATTAGATTACCAATCATTTCAGAGTTAACTTCACGTTCGCCAGTGGCTCGCAATGTTGATTTGATTTTGGTGAGAGCTTGCTCTATTTCATCAATTGAGACTGGAC
This sequence comes from Shewanella sp. MEBiC00475, assembly GCF_005234075.1. Lineage (NCBI taxonomy): Bacteria > Pseudomonadati > Pseudomonadota > Gammaproteobacteria > Alteromonadales > Shewanellaceae > Shewanella > Shewanella sp. MEBiC00475. The sequence goes on along the minus strand of NZ_CP039928.1, from coordinate 3,490,694 downwards.
GTTTTTCAACTGCCCGCAACATGCCTCCACGCAGCTTATCTTCATCAAAGGGTTGCCGAGTTCCGTCGCGTTTTATGACGCGAGGCATAACTAATTCAGCGCCTTCAAATGTAGTAAAACGTTCATGACATTCGGTACATTCCCGGCGGCGACGGACTTGGTGACCATCTGCCACTAAACGAGAATCTATAACTTTGGTATCGGTCGCGCTACAAAAAGGGCAATGCATTGAACCTCCTGCAGAAAAAACAAAATGGCCGCTAACAATTAGCGGCCATTAAAGTTTATCCTATTTGCGACACAAGGTTAACCTAAACCTGTATGCCTATCATCAATAGCGATTAACCATATACAGGGAATTTAGCACACAAGGCCAATACTTGGCCTTTAACGCGCTCAATAACTGCGGTATCAGATACATCATCTAAAATATCGCAAATCCAACCGGTTAATTCTTTTGCTTCAGCTTCTTTAAAGCCGCGACGAGTAATAGCCGGTGAACCAATGCGGATACCAGAAGTAACAAACGGTGAACGCGGATCGTTTGGCACTGAGTTTTTGTTAACAGTAATGTTTGCATTACCCAATGCGGCATCAGCTTCTTTACCTGTTAAATCACGGCCAATTAAGTCCACCAACATTAAATGGTTTTCTGTACCACCAGAGACGATTTTATAACCGCGAGCTAAAAATACTTCAACCATAGCTTTTGCATTTTTAACCACTTGTTGTTGATATACTTTAAACTCTGGCTCTAATGCCTCTTTAAATGCAACCGCTTTACCCGCGATAACATGCATTAACGGGCCGCCTTGGCCACCTGGGAATACTGCTGAGTTGAGTTTTTTGTATAACACTTCGTCATCGGCTGCAGAAATGATAATCCCGCCGCGTGGGCCAGCTAACGTTTTATGTGTTGTAGACGTAACTACATGGGCATGTGGGACTGGTGTTGGATAAACACCAGCAGCAATTAAGCCTGCAACGTGTGCCATATCGACAAATAAGTACGCACCAATTTTATCAGCGATTTCGCGCATTTTAGCCCAATCAACTATTCCTGAAAACGCTGAGAAACCGCCGATCATCATCTTAGGCTTATGCTCAATTGCTAAGCGTTCCATTTCGTCATAGTCAATTTTGCCAGACTCATCGATACCGTAAGGAATAATGTTATAAAGCTTGCCAGAGAAGTTAACTGGAGAACCGTGAGTTAAATGACCACCATGAGCCAAGTTCATCCCTAAAACGGTATCACCTGGTTGCAATAGCGCCATAAATACAGCGCTGTTTGCTTGTGAGCCTGAATGAGGCTGCACATTGGCGTAAGTTGCACCAAATAATTCTTTTGCACGTTCAATCGCTAATGTTTCAACCACATCAACGAATTCACACCCACCATAGTAACGCTTACCTGGATAACCTTCGGCATACTTGTTGGTTAACTGAGAACCTTGCGCTTCCATCACACGTGGACTGGTATAGTTTTCAGACGCGATCAATTCGATGTGTTCTTCTTGACGACAAGTTTCGTCTTCAATGGCTTTAAATAATTCTGGATCATAATCCGCAATATTCATCGCTTTCTTCAACATGGTAGCTCCAACATCATTATCTATATAGTAGGGTTGCGCGGTATTCTACCCTGCAACGATAATGATTTACAGTAGAAACAACATGAAATTCACTGTGTTCTTAATACAAAACGATTCATGTTTAAGCAACAAAGCGATCTAATTAAGGAGCTTGTTTAAGCTTAAAAACACCCAAAATTAAATCATACAATTGCCTGTTGAGTTCAGCTCATAATGCAGTAGAATTATCTTCATCTTTGTTGACAATTAGACAGTATCATTATGGCTCAATTTGTATACAGCATGCTTAGAGTGGGTAAGATTGTCCCGCCTAAAAAGCAAATATTAAAAGACATCTCTCTAAGTTTTTTTCCCGGTGCAAAAATTGGTGTACTCGGATTAAACGGTTCAGGTAAATCAACTCTACTGCGCATTATGGCGGGTATCGATACCGAAATAGAAGGTGAAGCAAGGCCGATGCCCGGTCTAAAAATAGGTTATTTACCGCAAGAACCTCGCTTAAACGAACAACAAACCGTTCGCGAAGCTGTTGAAGAGGCATTAAGCGAAGCCAAAAATGCATTAATACGTTTAGATGAAGTTTATACTGCTTATGCAGAGCCAGATGCAGACTTCGATGCCCTAGCTAAAGAGCAAGGTGAATTAGAAGCTATTATTCAATCTCAAGATGCCCATAACCTTGATCATATTCTTGAACGAGCGGCAAACGCATTACGTCTACCGGATTGGGATGAAAAAATTGCAGTGCTCTCAGGTGGTGAACGTCGACGTGTAGCCATTTGTCGCCTGTTACTTGAAAAACCAGAGATGCTGTTACTTGACGAACCAACCAACCATTTGGATGCTGAATCAGTGGCATGGTTAGAACACTTCTTACAAGAATATAACGGTACCGTAGTGGCCATTACCCATGACCGTTACTTCTTAGATAATGCCGCGGGTTGGATTTTAGAACTCGACCGTGGTGAAGGTATTCCATGGGAAGGTAATTACTCTTCATGGCTTGAGCAAAAAAATGCCCGTTTACAGCAAGAATCTTCAACTGAAAGTGCTCGTCAAAAAACCATTGCAAAAGAATTAGAATGGGTGCGCCAAGGCGCCAAAGGTCGTCAGTCTAAAGGCAAGGCCCGTATGGCTCGCTTTGAAGAATTGAACACTAATGATTATCAAAAGCGTAACGAAACCAATGAATTATTTATTCCACCAGGACCTCGCTTAGGCGACAAAGTCATTGAAGTGACTAATTTAACCAAGTCATATGGTGACCGCGTTCTGATTGACGATTTGACATTCACGGTTCCTAAGGGGGCTATCGTCGGCATTATTGGTGCTAATGGTGCAGGTAAATCAACCTTATTCAAAATGATCTCAGGCGAAGAACAACCAGACAGTGGCTCTATTTCTGTCGGTGATTCGGTTCAAATTGCATCAGTTGATCAGTTCCGTGACTCAATGAATGATAAAAATACCGTGTGGCAAGAGATTTCTGGCGGCCAAGATATTATGCGGATCAACAACACTGAAATTTCTAGCCGTGCTTACGTAGGCCGCTTTAACTTCCGTGGTGGCGATCAGCAAAAAATAATTGGTTCATTATCGGGTGGTGAGCGCAACCGAGTCCACTTAGCCAAATTATTACAAGCCGGTGGCAACGTATTATTACTCGACGAACCAACCAATGATCTGGATGTAGAAACACTGCGTGCACTAGAAGAAGCGTTATTAGAGTTTCCTGGTTGTGCAATGGTTATTTCCCATGACCGTTGGTTCCTAGACCGTATTGCGACCCACATTCTGGATTACCGTGACGAAGGTAAAGTGAGTTTCTATGAAGGAAACTATACTGAATATTCTAACTGGCTAAAAGAGACTTTAGGAACAGATGTAATGGAACCGCATAGATTAAAATATAAGCGTTTAAATAAGTAACCTCCATTCTGGATAATATGCTCATTTATTGCGGTCATTCCACCTTTATCCAGAGTTTAAGTGTAATCATACGCTTAAAGCATAGCGTTAAATAATAAAGCAGAGCCAAAACACTCTGCTTTATTTATTTTGTCGAATATTTCTGAGTTTGATCTAGCGATTTATCAACATGCGTCAAAAACTTGTCAATTTATTGTGAACAATGCACCACAATCTGTTTGTAAAGCAAAAATAACTTCAGTATTATAAAATATTAATGGATTATAATACTCTTTGCTGATTACACCCAGCCTAATACAGAGTGTCGATGGTTCCAGATTGCAGAGAATTTTAATGGAGAAATCAGTGAGATACGGTTCATTTAGCCTTGCTTTATTGTGCTTATACGCAAGCAACTCATTTGCGGCACTCGAAGTCATTACCACGTCAGAAAAGCAGACTCTCAATCAAATTGAAAATCAATACGATATCGATACCCTGCTAATTACTGTTAACGACAAATTCTCACAGCTTAATAAAAAAGCTTATGACGCAGAAGGTCTGAAAAAAACAATTGCTTCTGAACAACAGCGATATGATGAATTAATTTCCGAATTACCAAAGATTATTCGAGCTAAAACAGCGCTTGCTGAAACATATAAGCAAATTGAAGCATCTATTTATACAGTTGATGAATTAACGTTAAAGGCCGAGCAAGACAGTAAACGTCTTGAAGCTGAAAAAGTTGAAATAATCGCTGAATATGAGGCGATAAATAAAAAACGCTCCGACAAAAGTCAACAATTATTTAAACTAAAAACTGACATTACGAACCGTTTAATTTCTGATTTATCCAAATCAAGTAGTACATTGCCAGTGAATATTAATGGTTCTACCGAATGTTCAAAGTATCAGTCAATCGCTGATTGTTTAAAAGAGTCAAAAAGTAGCATTTTATCTAGCACTCGTAATGAATCACCTTTTTTAAATGACAAAAGTGTTTTATTGTCATATGAAGTCATTGATGCCAACATGAACATGAAGGGTGATTTACATTATAAAGTGGCTATGAAGTTTAAACCTTCTTATAACAATAAAATTGATTCAATATTGAATGAAGAGTTAGGCCTAAAATCAGCGATGGTTACATTAGTGAGTAACGTAGCAGCTGATTGGTATATCAATGGCACTAAAATCGGTACGGGTAAAAAACTATTCCATGAAATGCCATTGGGCAAACATGGCATTCTAGCATCTTACCAAAACCAAGATAAATCCAGTGTGGAAAACATTGAAGGTAATGGTGTATTTAATTATAAATTCACAAATGTAACTACAGCAAACTCATCAAGTGATAAGGCAAAAGTTGTTTCAGCTGAAGCACCAAACGGTGTGCTTAAGCCAGTAGCCAACCAAGCGCAGCCAACGCCTAAAAAAACTAAGGCTAAATACACCTTATTTTCTGACCAAACCAGTATAAAACTTAATGATGAAGAAGCTAAAAAACAATCATCAGGTGAAGGTTATGAGTACTTTATGGGAGTGACACCAGCTAATAAAAAACAAAACATTGAATTTACCAACGAACCAGTTGAAAAATAATGGTTCGTAAATGTTTTGACATAAAACATTATTAAGCTTAATTTTCCTCAACTTAATAATAGTAGTGAAAGCCATATCATTTGATATGGCTTTTTCATTACTATTACTCATTAATATCCATAGCCAAAGTGACGATCCCTGTTACAAATAAAAGCCAAAAATTTACATAAACTGACACTCAACGATGTAAAAATAAATACAATATTCAGGCTCCATATAAAAGCTTTAGCGACTGTTGTTGTACAACAACATCTTCAATTATTCTTTACTGAGATGCATATTCAAATGATCAAAAATCTTGGCTCATTTCTCTTTTCAATATCCATACTGCTTTTAGTATATATGGTGACAACGCCTAGCGTTATCGCGGCCCAAAAGTCTCCTAAGACAGATAAAATCATCCCTGTCGTGACCGCAACAGTAGAAAAACATGAACTTTCACAATCGGTTACTTTAATAGGGAAACTTGCTGCTACTCATGCGGTAATGATAGCGCCACAAGTAGCAGGGAAAATAGACAGTATTGAAGTCACATCAAACCAACATGTCAGTAAAGGACAAGTATTACTAACACTAGATAACCGCAAAGCAAAAGCCAGTGTGACCGAAGCTCAAGCTTACTATAAGGATGAAGTTCGTAAGCTTAATGAATTTAACAAGTTGATTCACGTTAATGCTATCACTCAAACAGAAATAGAAGCTCAAAAAGCGAATGTCGATATCGCGTTCGCACGACTCGAATCAGCCAAAACCGACTTGGATTACCACACATTAACGGCACCATTTCCCGGTAATGCAGGTTTTATTAATTTCAGTCGTGGGAAAATGGTCAGTATCAATGAATCACTGTTATCACTTGATGACTTATCCGTATTACAGCTCGATCTACAAGTACCAGAGCATTATCTTTCACTACTAAGTACCGGGATGTCGGTAAGCGCTACAAGCAGAGCATGGAATAAAATCATTTTTACAGGCAAGATTATCGCAATTGATCCTCGCGTTAATTCAGCAACACTCAATCTCAATATTCGTAGTCAATTTGATAATAAAAAGGGGCAATTAAAACCCGGCATGATGATGTCAGCAACACTCGTATTTCCCAGTGTGTCATCTCCTATTGTCCCAGTACAAGCGCTTGAATATTCAGGCACAAAACGTTATGTCTACGTGATAAATAAAGACAATATTGCCACCCGCACCCAAGTAATGTTAGGCGCGAGAATTAAAGATCAAGTGTTACTAGAATCTGGTATCAATATAGGCGATCACATTGTTGTGCAAGGACTGGTGAACATGCGTGACGGTGTAAAAGTGAAAGACTTAGCGACTCAGTCTACAACAAGCCCTGTTAAACAGGAGCGCGAATAATGTGGCTAAGTGATACGGCAGTTAAGCGCCCTGTTGTTGCAATTGTACTGAGTTTATTACTTTGTGTGTTTGGCTTAGTGTCATTTTCTAAATTGTCAGTTAGAGAAATGCCCGATGTACAAAATCCTGTAGTAACCGTCATGACCACTTATAGCGGTGCATCGGCCACTATCATGGAAAGTAAAATAACGAAGACTCTCGAAGATGAGCTGACAGGGATCAGTGGTATCGATGAGATCACTTCAACGACTCGAAACGGCATGTCACGTATTTCAGTCGAATTTGAACTTGGTTGGGACTTAACTGAAGGTGTGAGTGACATACGAGATGCAGTGGCCAAAGCGCAACGCCGCTTACCTGACGAAGCAGATGATCCCATTGTATCCAAAGATAATGGTACAGGTGAGCCATCGATTTACGTCAACTTAAGCTCTGAAAATATGGACCGCACTCAGCTCACTGATTACGCCCAACGAGTATTAGAAGATAGATTCAGTTTAATTACTGGTGTTAGTTCGGTTAATATTTCAGGTGGCTTATACAAAGTCATGTACGTGCAGTTAAAGCCACAATTAATGGCAGGTAGAAATGTGACTACCAACGACATAATTAGTGCCTTAAATACCGAAAATCTTGAAACACCCGGTGGCGAAGTTCGTAATGACACCACTGTCATGTCTGTCAGAACAAAACGATTGTATTACAGCCCAGAAGATTTTAACTACTTAGTTGTCCACACCGCAGACGATGGTACCCCTATTTACCTTAAAGATGTCGCTAGTGTGTTTATCGGTGCAGAAAACGAAAATTCGACCTTTAAGAGTAATGGCATTGTCAATTTAAGCCTAGGAATAGTGCCGCAATCAGATGCCAACCCATTAGACATTTCGATGCAAGTACAACAAGAAGTCGATAAAGTGCAGAGTTTTCTGCCCGAAGGGACACAATTAGTTGTCGACTATGATGCCAATGTGTTTATTGCTCGCTCCATTAATGAGGTTTACAACACCTTATTCATAACTGGTGTGCTGGTTGTGTTGGTGCTGTACATTTTCATCGGTCAAGTGCGAGCGACACTCATACCAGCCATAACCGTTCCAGTATCATTAATAGCCTCTTTTATGGCAGCTTACAGTTTAGGTTACTCCATTAACTTATTAACCTTAATGGCACTCATTTTGGCTATTGGACTGGTGGTTGATGACGCCATCGTTGTGGTGGAAAATATTTTTCATCATATTGAGCAAGGCGAACAACCACTTCTAGCGGCTTATAAAGGGACCCGTGAGGTTGGTTTTGCGGTTATGTCCACAACGTTAGTGTTAATTATGGTGTTTTTACCTATCTCATTTATGGATGGCATGGTGGGTTTATTGTTTACAGAATTCTCCGTGATGCTGGCAATGTCGGTACTGTTTTCATCACTTATCGCACTGACACTTACCCCAGTAATGTGCAGTAAGCTATTAAAAGCCAATGTGAAAAAAAATCGCTTTAATCTTGCTATAGATAATGGCTTTAATCGATTAGAACAACGCTATCGTGGCATGGTCAAATGGGCACTTCGTTGGCGAATAGCGGCACCAATTATTATCATCGCCTGTATCGGTGGTAGTTACTTATTAATGCAACAAGTCCCTTCACAGCTCTCACCGCAAGAAGATCGTGGAGTTTTGTTTGCGTTTATTAAAGGTGCCGAAGGCACCAGTTATAATCGCATGGTCGCCAATATGGACATTGTTGAAAATCGATTAATGCCACTATTAGGCCAGGGAGTGGTGAAATCATTTAGTGTTGAAGCCCCCGCATTTGGTGGCAGAGCGGGTGATCAAACCGGATTTGCCATTATCCAACTTGAAGATTGGCAAGATCGTGATACAGATATTAAACAAGCTTTAGCATTAATCAGTCAAACTTTAAAAGATATTCCCGATGTAATGGTTCGTCCGATGCTACCTGGATTTAGAGGTCAATCAAGTGAACCAGTTCAATTTGTATTGGGGGGCTCCGACTATTCTGAGTTATTTAAATGGGCCCAAGTACTGCAACAAGAAGCCGATGCAAGCCCTATGCTTGACGGTGCTGATTTAGATTACGCAGAAACAACCCCAGAACTTGTCGTTACGGTAGACAAACAAAGGGCTGCAGAGTTAGGAATCAGCGTCTCAGAAATAGCGACAACCTTAGAAATAATGTTGGGCGGGCGCAGCGAAACAACCTTTGTTGAACGTGGTGAAGAATATGATGTATACCTCCGCGGTGATGAAAACAGCTTTAATAGTGTCACAGACCTCAGTAAAATTTATTTTAGAAGTAGCAAAGGCGAATTAATCACCCTCGACACCGTCACTCTGGTTGAAGAAGTTGCCTCACCGCAGCGGCTAAGCCATACCAACAAACAAAAATCAATTACCATTAAAGCAAATTTAGGTGAAGGTTATACGCTAGGGGAAGCACTCGACTTTTTAGAGCAACGCGCAATCACATTACTACCAAACGATATTTCAATTGCCTACACTGGTGAGTCAAAAGATTTTAAAGAAAACCAAACCGGTGTGCTCATTGTGTTTGCTTTAGCATTACTGATTGCTTACCTAGTATTAGCAGCTCAATTTGAAAGTTTTATCAATCCGGCAGTTGTCATGTTTACTGTTCCGATGGGTATTTTTGGTGGTTTTATTGGCTTGGTACTCATGCATCAAGGGATGAATATCTATAGCCAAATCGGCATGATAATGTTAATTGGTATGGTCACCAAGAATGGTATTTTAATTGTCGAATTTGCCAATCAATTACGTGATCGCGGTTTATCACTCGACAAGGCTATTATTGATGCTTCAGCGCGTCGTTTACGGCCAATATTAATGACCGCATTCACCACTCTAATTGGTGCAATACCCCTGATTATGTCATCCGGAGCTGGCAGTGAAAGCCGCATTGCGGTTGGAACTGTGATATTCTTCGGCATGGCATTTGCGACCGGAGTCACCCTATTAGTGATCCCAGCAATGTACCGACTCATCTCTTCGTCAACTCACTCTCCAGGGTTTGTTGAAGCACAACTTAATGACGCCATTGCCGCCCAACAAGCGCAACAGCCTTAATTTTCACAGGTGTAATAATGACAACGCTTGCTGTATTCGTAGATGTGCAAAATATTTATTACACCTGTAAACAAGGTTTTGGGCGTTCATTTAATTACCGTGCCTTATATAAACGTTTATCTGCTCAAGGTAACATCAGCCACGCTATTGCCTACGCAATAGCGCCTGCAGATGACGGACAGGTAAAGTTTCAAGACGCACTAAAACATATTGGCTTTACCGTGAAAACTAAGCCCTATATTCAACGTAGTGATGGCTCTGCAAAAGGTGATTGGGATGTTGGGATTACCATCGACATGCTTGAGATAGCGCCTACAGTAGATGAAGTCATTTTACTGTCTGGAGATGGCGATTTCGATTTGTTACTTAAAAAAATCAATCAAACAACGACATGCTACACCCATGTAATTAGTGTTGAGCGCCTTACTGCAAAGTCGTTAACCGACCAATGTCAGCAATTTACAGCCATTGATAGCACGCTATTAATTTAATCATTTGCGCAATCGTTTTTCAGATTTCGTCGATGGCAGTACTTATTCTAATAATGCTAAACTTCAATTAAACTTTTCAAACATTAAATTGAAGACTTACATTATGAGTAACTCAGAGAAACGTTACAAAGAACCAATGATTGACATCCTCCCCCACCTCAAAATCCCCAAAAGGATTTTGCCGCTACGCGGAATAGAAGGGGATTCCTACGGCGCTAAGCAGTTTTCAGCTTAGTCGCTTCGATGGGTTCCTGCTTCACAGAGCGGCCTAAAGCTGCCGTTTCTCCACAGGCTAACAAGCGCTGCCCGCGCTCTAATATATTGATAGCGCCGACAACATCGGCGTTATTTTCGTAGTTACAATCTACACACAAAAATTGCGCTTGGGTTTTGCGATTATCCTTTGATACATGGCCACAGCAAGGGCAAGTTTGGCTGGTGTATTGCGCAGGCACCGCGAGCAAAACGCCGCCATTCCAAGCGGTTTTGTATTCCAGTTGTCGCCTAAACTCACCCCAGCCTTGGTCGAGAATGGCGCGGTTTAAGCCCGATTTTTGCGCTACTTTCTTGCCATGCTTTTCCGCCGTACCTTTTGATGATTTCGACATATTCTTAATCTGCAAGTCTTCTACACATACCAGCGCGTGGTTTTTGCTGAGGGTATGTGTGTGCTTATGCAGAAAATCCTTACGAACATTGCCGATATCGACGTGTATTTGTGTGACCTTGGCCTTGGCCTTTTTCCAATTGGCACTGAACTTCACTTTCTTGCTCATGCGCCGCTGATATTTAGCCAGCCGCTGCATCTGCGTTTTGAAGCTGTTTTTCGGCTCAATATAGCTACCGTCATTCATTGCCGCAAAACGCGCAATGCCCACATCAATACCTATGGCGCTTGTAGCCACTGGCACAATCTCAACATCGCGCCGTGTTTGAATCGACACAAACCACTTGCCACCTGATTGACTTACCGTGGCGTTACGCACTTCGCCCAATACATCTCTGCTTTTACGGTATTTTAGCCACCCCAGCTTGGGCAGGAAAATACGGTCATTGGCTTGGTCTAATTTGATTTGCTTGGGTTCTGGATAGCGAAAACTATCGCCACTGCCTTTCTTTTTGAAACGCGGAAAATCCGTGCGCTTTTCAAAAAATCCCTTGAAGGCTTTTTCTAAATCCTTGAGCGCATGTTGCAGCGCTTGCGAGGGGGAATTCTTAATCCAGTCGAAGCCCGCTTCGCGCTTCCACTTCGGCAGATCCGCCGCCATTGGCACATAGCCTATGAACTTATTTCCCGTTTCGTGGTTATCTTTCTGCAACGCCAACGCCTTGTTATAGACGAACCGACACGTACCTGCAAAGCGACGCATATTGCGCACTTGCTCGCCGTTGGGCTGTAGCTCGAATTTGAAGGCTTGTAGTCGTTCCATAGCCAAAGTATAGTTTGGCCTATGCAAACAAACAACGATATTCGACACGGTAGACATTGTGTATTCAATATGCACGTTCACTTGGTCTTTGTGACTAAGTATCGGCGCGAAGTATTCACCAAGGAAATACTCGATGAGCTTAAACCCCTCTTTGCAGCTGTATGCGCGGATTTTGGGGCTGAATTGATTGAATTCGATGGCGAAGACGACCACGTTCACTTACTCGTTAATTACCCACCGAAAATAGCGGTATCGGCACTCGTGAATAGTCTAAAGGGCGTTTCCAGCCGCATGATTCGCAAGAAAAAATATCCGTCCATCACGAAAAAATTGTGGGGCGGCGCACTGTGGTCTCCCAGCTATTTTGCGGGCAGTTGCGGTGGCGCACCTATCGACGTGATTCGCCGATACATTGAGCAGCAACAAACGCCGCACTAAAATCAAAACCGAGCCAGCTACGCTGCCAGTGCCTTACATCCCCGACCTGAAGGACGGGGTTTTACGGCGCGTCTGATAAATTTAAGATCACTGTATTAGGGTTACCAATATTGTAATAATAAATTTTCACGAAATCAGTTTATAGTCTTAGGCTATTAATACATTGCTGATGGCTATTGATTATCATGATTATTATCTACATTTTAACCCCACTCAGTAAATACCACTTGGGTAGTAAAGATGGTATTATTCACTTGATATGATTAAAATATTTAATAAAGGATGATATGTCGTTAATAGGTTACCCAAAGACCCTGGTTGATTATATTTTAACCTACAAAGTGCGCAATATATCTGCACAGGTTACTTTACTGGCATTGGTGATCTTTTGCGTTATTCTCACACCAAAAACAACATTAGCCGAGCCATTAAAAATCACTTTAGCAGCTGAAGATGGCTGGCCGCCTTTTGCCAACGAATTTGGAAGCGGCATTTCTCATAATCTAATTCATCAAGCCTTCAAACAAGTTGATGTAGACGTTTCAACTATTGTAGTGCCTTATACTCGCGGACTCATAATGACCGAGCGAGGTTCTGTTGATGGCGTATTTAATGTCACTCGGGAGCAAAGTACCATTGATCGCTTTGTGTTTGGTAATGAGCCTCTTTTTACCGTAACCGCTTCTTTTTTCTTTGCTAAAGAACACCCTATAATCGCCAATAATAAATGGCAGCTCCCAAGCAGAAGTATTATCGGGATTGTGAATGGTTATGAATATGGTGACGAATTCAACACACTGGTTGAACAACGAAAATTGCAAGTCATCACGGTCAACAGTCAACGTCAGCTGATCAATTTATTATTAGTAGGCCGAATTGATACCGCGATTATGTTCGATCTTGTAGCAGATGTTTATATTCAACAGATAGGGGTTGAAGACGATATAATGGCTAAATTCATTAACCATAAAAGTGAAATTTTTGTCGCGTTCTCTAAACAAAATCCGCAAGCAGAGCGCCTTAGCCAGTTATTAGACGAAGGGCTATTAACATTGCAAAAGCAGGGTAAATATCAGCAACTGCTTCAGCCTGAAAATGATTAACCACAATATTATAAGGTCATAGCGATATGAGCCATTCTCCTGCGGAGCCTAAATACAGTCCAATCTACTCTTTTGCTGTACAAATTTATTATGAAGATACTGATTTTTCTGGCGTAGTTTATCATCCAAATTTTTTAAAGTATTTTGAACGTGCGCGGGAACATGTCATTGGCGCTGAGGTACTCAGCCAGCTTTGGCAGCAACAACAATTGGGTTTTGCTGTCTATCGCAGCGATATGTTATGTCACGATGGCGTTGAGTTTGCAGATATTATCGATGTGCGCACGCAATTTTATTTTGAGAGTAAGTACCGCACAGTATGGAAACAGGAAATATGGCGGCAAAATGCTAAAAAACCCGCAGTAACAGCAACAATAGAAATGGTTTGCATGAATCAAAAACGTCAGTTGGCGCCTATGCCTGCAACATTAATCAGTCAGTTGTCAGTTGGATTTTAATCATTCACTCTCTACCTAAAAAACTGCATTCAGTTTTATAAGGCATTAACACACAACCTATGAGCCATTAGATATCGGATAGTTAAGTTGCGGGTAACTATGTTCAAACTCGCAAACTGTGAATGGCTTAGCAAAGTAATCACCTTGAATGGTATCTACTCCAAAACCCGTTAACACCTCTAATACTGATTTTGATTCAACGCCTTCAACCGTCACTTTAAAACCCAAATTTTTAGCCAGTTCTATACTGGTCTTCACAATGTGTTTGGCAGCAGTAGAGGTTTCAAATTCATTTAAAAAGGCTTTATCAATCTTAACTTCATCTACAGGGAGATAACGTAAATATGCCAACGATGAATGCCCTGTACCAAAATCATCAATGGCAAGTTTAACCCCAATATCACGCAATTGATTTAAAATAACAATGGTATTTTCGACAGATGTCATTAAAGCACTTTCGGTGATTTCAATAGTAATCGATTCGGCAGGAACTAGGTATTGGGATAGTTTAGTGGCAACATCGACAGCTAAATTGGGATTATCTAAATCAGTAGATGACAAGTTTAGAGCCACATTAATGTAAATCCCCAAATTGCGCCATTTAGCTTGTTGAGCGATGACCTTATCAAGCACCCAAGCACTTAACATTTCGATCATACCCGTTTGTTCCGCGAGTGGAATAAACTCACTAGGTGAAATTAATCCTAAGCCTTCATGTTGCCAACGGATCAAAGCTTCAACCTGTTTACATCGACCACTTTTTATATCCAACTTAGGCTGAAACACCATAAACAGTTGGTTTTGCTTTAAACCTTTAGGTAAGCCATTGATAATTAGCAATTCTCGATACTGTGCTATATCGTCATCTTGATCATAAAAAGCCATCTGCTGTTTTAATGTTTTGGCTTTTTTCAGTGCTAAATCTAATCGGCGCAACATTAAACTGACATCGGCATGGTGTTCATTTAACGATAAGACGCCAAGCTGCACTTTGATGCTAATCGGTTGTTGTTCTATTTCGAACAGGGTTTGTAAATCATTTTTTATCGCAAGCAATTGTTCACTAGTCAACGGGTTATGAAAAAATAATAGAAACTCATTACCGTTCATCCTTGCGATAAATTGTGCTTTACAGTTGAGGTTAGTGATTTTTTTAGCAAACGCTTTTAGAAGTTTATCGCCAAATATAAAACCAAACAAATCATTTACAAAACGAAATTGTCGAATATCTATCAGCACTAACATGCCTTCTGAAATAGGCATTATGGACAGCATTCTGCGTTTAAAACCGACACGATTAGCTAATCCCGTTAACTTATCTCGTTCACTACTTAAATAATTTGATTGATGTAAATTATTGAGGGCGTTAGCAAGGGGTTTTAATAATATTGAAGGTGAATCGATTACAAATGAATCTTGATTTAATAATTGTAATTCAAGTGAACGAGTTAATTGCCGAATAAATCGATATTGACGCCAATAAAAATACCCGACAATGCACAGCATAACCGTAAGTATAAATAACATCGTTATCAGCAAATAATTCATTATGTATTCATTATGTTCTAATTTTATGCTTTCTTTATACGTTAAATTAGCATTATATTTGAATATTATATTGTGTTGGCTCAATGACTCTAATTGGTAACAATAAGCCCAATACGACTATTCGTAACTTTGTTTAATCGAATGGTACAATTCAATAAACTCATCACTAGCAAGATCTTCTGGGGTCACGGGTAAGCCTCGCTCAGCAAAAACGCCTAATCTTTCCTCTAATTCTTCACCCGCACGCAACTCTCCGGTATAAAATGCAGCAGACCGAATAAAATCTAGATAAGTCACTTTTTCAGGCATGTAATGTAAGTCTGCCCAGCGTTCCACCACTTCCATCACCTCAGGAGCAAAGTCCCAAGTTTTTAATACAGCACGACCAATCGGCCCCTGCATTTTACGCACTAAACTGCGTAAGTCTTCAATTCGGCTAAACAATTCTGGGTGAACTTCTGCTTCAGTTAATACCGGTAATGCACCAATATTATGCACTAAACCCGCAAGGGTAAGCGTGTCACGGTCTAATTTTTTAGTGGGATGGCGTTTGTTATACATTTCAAGCACCGCACAAGATGAAGCGGTCACTTCAATAGATGTTTTCCATACTTCGTCCATTACCTCCCAAACCATTTCGTTTGTTGAGATAAATAACTGCTCCATAGCCACAGACGTCGTAATGGACTTAATTTGTACTAAGCCAATACGGCTCACCGCGGCATTGATGCTTTCTGCTTTATTACCACGAGAATATAAAGCACTGTTAGCCACTTTAATAATACGCGCTGAAATCGCAGCATCTTGCCCTATAATGTCTGCTACTTGTTTAAGGCTTGAATCTTGGCGGGACACAACTTCTTGAACACGCATAGCCACTTCAGGTAATGTTGGTAGAACTAAAGCGTCATCTTTAAGCTTTTTTAATAGTCCTACCAAGAGTTGATGTTCCGTGGACATGAAGTCTCCATAAATAAATAATTACTAATATTAAGATTATATACCCAAACCGAAAACGTTTGCGATCACTGAGCTAACTAGAATTCAATTAATTATAGCTTTCGGTTTTGGTTTATCGGTAAAAAAATTCTTCAATACTCTAAAAACACAACCAACCTCACAAATACCAAGGCTATATTTGTCCCAGCTAATATCCTTAAGTAAGCTTCGGCCCTTGAATCATACCATGTTCAACTAGGTCGAGAAAAACCATGTTTAAACCTGAATTATTATCTCCCGCTGGTACACTTAAAAATATGCGTTACGCCTTTGCTTATGGCGCAGATGCTGTTTATGCAGGCCAACCTCGTTACAGTTTACGAGTGCGAAATAATGATTTCAAAATGGAAAATCTTGCTTCTGGTATTGAAGAAGCTCACGCCCTAGGCAAAAAATTATATGTCGTCAGCAATATTGCACCACACAATGCCAAGCTAAAAACATATATTAAAGACATGGAACCCGTGATTGCGATGAAACCCGATGCGGTGATCATGTCAGATCCTGGGTTAATAATGATGGTGCGCGAAACGTTTCCAGAGCAAGTGGTTCACTTATCAGTTCAAGCTAATGCTATTAATTGGGCATCCGTCAAATTCTGGCAGCAACAAGGTATTAAACGGGTCATTTTATCTCGTGAATTGTCATTAGATGAAATTGAAGAGATCCGTCAACGTTGTCCAGATATTGAGCTTGAAGTATTTGTTCATGGTGCATTGTGCATGGCGTATTCTGGCCGTTGTTTATTGTCTGGTTACATGAATAAACGCGATCCCAATCAAGGCACTTGTACCAATGCGTGCCGTTGGAAATATGATGTGCATCAAGCACAGCAAACCGATTCTGGCGATATCATCCCTGTAGCACCAACTGTGCAGCTAGAAAACCCAACATTAGGCTCTGGACAACCCAGTAGCGACATAATTCTGTTACAAGAAGCTGGTCGTCCTGGCGAGTATATGCCAGCTTTTGAAGATGAACACGGCACCTATATTATGAATTCAAAGGATTTGCGAGCCATTCAACATGTGGATCGCTTGACCAGAATGGGCGTTGATTCATTAAAAATTGAAGGTCGTACTAAGTCTTTTTACTATGTTGCGCGCACAGCACAATTGTATCGTCAGGCCATAGAAGATGCAGCCGCAGGAAAAGACTTTGATCGTACTTTAATGAATAACCTTGAAGGTTTAGCCCATCGTGGTTATACCGAAGGTTTTTTACGCCGTCATGTTCATGATGAATATCAAAACTATCAATATGGTCATTCGGTTAGCGACAGTCAGCAGTTTGTGGGTGAGTTTACCGGCAAACGTAACGAGCAAGGGTTGGCAGAAATTGATGTGAAAAATAAATTCTCTGTTGGTGACAGTGTAGAAGTGATGACAACCGAAGGTAATTTTGTTATCACTATTGAATCATTAGTGAATCGTAAAAATGAGCAAATCGATGCTGCACTGGGTTCGGGTCATTTTGTATTTATGGCCATTCCACATAATATCAATGTCGATAAAGCCATGCTAATGCGTAATTTACCTGAGGGAATGGACACTCGAAACCCTCATCAACCTGCTTAACTTAAGGTTTTTATGGCATTAATTATTGACGATAGCTGTATTAATTGTGATATGTGCGAACCCGAATGTCCTAATGAGGCCATTACTATGGGTGAAGAAGTGTATGAAATTGATCCCGCATTATGCACCGAATGTGTTGGCCATTATGACAAACCGACATGTGTATCTGTGTGTCCGATTGACTGTATCGATCCCGACCCCAAACACGTCGAGTCGCAAGACGAGTTATTAATAAAATATAAAGTACTCACAGGTAAAGGCTAGATACTTAAGAGGCTCAACAATTTATTTATAATTTGAGAATAATAAATGCAAAAAAACAGCGCGAATAACGCCGTTTATTATCGCCAATGTTAATCCTTGGTTTGTAATGCATGCAGTAATTTTGCCATTTGTTCTATTCCCACTTGAGCAGGTTTAGGTAAATTATCTAACTCAATAGACATTAATAGGTTTTTTACTTCTAAACCTAATTCAGTATCCCCTTCAATACGTAATTTACGTTGAAAAAACAGTGTATCGGGATCTTCCTTGCCCGCTGCAACTAAAATTAACTCAGGCACATTGGCACTTAATGTCACATCCGGCTGAGTTAATCCTCGCACTCGCAATTCTTGTTCAATACCCACCTCAAAGTGTAAACCAATATCATCAATACAGATCCCTACCCACTTTTGTTTGAGGAAATGGAGTTCATCTGACTTTAATTGTTCTGTTAACACTAAATTCAATAGCTTATTGAGCGCGATCATTTTTAACTTATCTGGCATCAAATTAAGCGAACGACGACCCACCTTAGGCGCAATATGTAATAAGTGTTGTGAAAATTGGTGTGCAAACGCTTGAGCCATTGTAAATACCTGCCTACAAAAATAACTATTAATTAAGATAGTCTACTGGCAATTTATCTAACTAAACCTGTTTTAAATCAATTCATGTTAACTCAATCACATTTACACTCCTGATCTTTGAAAAAAACGAGAACACCAACATGGAACTCTTATGCCCCGCCGGTAATATAGCGTCACTCAAAGCCGCACTTAACGCTGGCGCTGATGCGGTTTATCTCGGACTTAAAGATGACACCAATGCGCGTTCCTTTGCCGGTTTAAACTTTTCGACCCTTCAACTAGCGCAAGCTACCAAACTGGCTCATGGCCAAGGACGAAAAGTATTTTTAACCCTTAACACCTTCCCGAAACCTGGACAAGAACATCGCTGGTATCAAGCTGTTGATTTAGCAGCTCAATTAGAAATGGACGCCCTCATTGTTGCTGATTTGTCATTGCTAGATTATGCCCACCAGCACTACCCTCACCTTACCTTGCATTTGTCTGTACAGGCTAGTGCGACCAATTTAGGGGCGCTGTCGTTTTATAAAGAAGCATTTAATATCGAACGTGCCGTTCTCCCTAGAGTACTGTCAATAAAACAAGTACGAGATTTAGCTAAAGTCAGCCCGGTCGAACTTGAAGTCTTTGCCTTTGGCAGTCTATGTATTATGGCTGAGGGTCGATGTCATTTATCGTCCTATGTGACAGGACAATCACCTAATACTGGCGGGTCGTGCTCGCCAGCCAATCATGTGCGTTGGCAAGATGACGGCAATGATAAACTCACCAGGCTTAATGACGTGTTAATCGATAAAGCTGATATAAGCCAGCAACTTGGGTATCCTGTGGTCTGTAAGGGCCGTTATATTGCCGAGTATGACCATGACGCGAAATATTTACTTGAGTCACCCACCAGCTTAAATACGTTAAGCTTATTGCCTCAACTGGCTCAAGCAGGAATAAAATCACTCAAAATTGAAGGACGACAACGAAGTCCTGCTTATGTGAGCCAAGTTACTCAAGTTTGGCGTAGCGCGATTGACACTTATTTCGCCAACCCCGAGTCGTTTTGCGAACAACCACAATGGGCACAAGTGTTAGCAAAAGTATCCGAAGGACAAATAACAACATTGGGTGCTTACGAGCGTCAATGGCAATAAGGTTATAAAATGAAAATATCTCTTGCTCCAATTAGCTACTGTTGGTCAAAACCTAACGTAGAAGCGTTTTATCAACACGTTGCTTTAAGTGATATCGATACCGTATATTTAGGTGAAACGGTATGCAGTCGCCGTCGAGAAGTGAAGTTTAATGACTACCTTGAACTCGCGAATATGCTTAAATCTCATGGTAAGCATGTGGTGCTATCAACAATGGCCCTGATAGAAGCACAATCTGAACTTAACGAATTAAAGCGTGCTATCGATAATGGTGATTTCAGTATTGAGGCTAATGACATGGCTGCAGTACATTATGCACACCAAGCTAAAGTCCCTTTTGTTTGTGGGCCAACAATCAATAATTATAATCGAACCAGTCTTGATTTATTGCACCGTAAAGGGATGTACCGCTTTGTTATGCCATGTGAATTATCGCAACAATGGTTAAGTAACGTTATCAACTACGGCGGTAAACCGGCTTTTGAAATAGAAGTGCTTGGCCATGGCTATATGCCATTAGCACTCTCAGCGCGCTGTTTTACTGCCAAACATTACCGGTTACCTAAAGATAAATGCCAAACCATTTGCCAACGTCATAGCAAAGGCTTACTTGCTCAAACACAAGAATCGCAACCCTTATTGCGTCTAAATGGCATCCAAACTCAATCAGCGGCGCAGGTAAATTTAATTAACCAAATCCCACAGATGCTCGATATGGGAATTGATTACTGGCGAATATCACCTAACAAATTAGCCGATATAACTCTGGGTTCAGACTTAGCCCATGCTTTAGAACAAGTCAAAACGGATACACTTAACAAAGAAGCACTGTTCACAAAACAGTTTAATGACAATAAATCTGTGTCGGCGGCCAGCCATCATTGCAATGGTTATTGGTTAGGATTACCCGGTATGGATTATGTGCTTGAGTCCAATCCTCCAAGGCTATAATCTAAAAAACACTCGCTAGCCATTAATCAATAGGTCATATATTGACACAATATTGATATTTTTTAATGGCTATCGAGTAGTTGTAAATTCCACAAAACCAAAATAAAAACACGCTAATTACAAAATACTAAACATTTAGTTAAATTAGTATTTCATTATATAAAAAGTGATTCTTTCAAAGCAAATAACTACTCACATTTCACTAATATCTATTCGGTTAAGTTATCATTTTACAAGCTGTAAATAAGGGGGTAACCTTGCCTACCAAAAAATACAACTGAATGGACATTCAATGTCTGTCCATGATAAACAGTTGGAAAGGACAGCTTTCCCAACTTAAAGCAAATATGTAGGGTGAATTTAACGTGACACAGAAAAAACACAGCATCAAAACAATCCTCACCTTTATTATTCCATCACTGATTGGTTTATTATTGTTTATGACCCCAATTAACATCGAAGGGTCTATTACCATTCCAATCGCTATCATCTCAAAAGCATTGCAAAGCCAAATGGGCAGTTCGATTCAGCTTATTGTTACCTGTATTGTTGTATTAATGGCATTCGCCTCACTGTTTACTCAGATCATTAATCCTAAATTTGTGCGTAAAAACACTTTTTTACGCACTTTACTGAAAGTAAATTTATTCTGGTTAGTCGTGCGGATACTGGGGGCAATCTTTATTGTCATGGTTTACTTGCAAGTGGGACCGGATGCGATTATTTCATCGTCAACTGGCGGCCTAGTACTCAATGATTTAGTCCCAGTTTTGTTCTCGGTATTTATTTTTGCCGGTATGTTATTACCCTTATTACTTAATTTTGGCTTATTAGAGTTTTTTGGTACTTTATTAACCAAAGTGATGCGGCCAATATTTAATTTACCAGGACGAAGTGCCATTGACTGTATGGCGTCTTGGTTAGGTGATGGCAGCGTGGGCATTTTAATGACCACCAAACAATACGAAACCCGTTTCTATACTGCCCGTGAAGCTGCTGTCATAGGTACTACGTTCTCTGCAGTGTCAATAACGTTCAGTCTAGTGGTGATATCACAAGTCAAACTAGAACATCTTTTTGCGCCATTTTATCTCACCGTATGTCTAGCAGGCTTTGTTGCCGCAATCATAGTTCCTAAACTACCTCCACTATCATGGAAGAAAGATCTTTACATCGATAACACTCCTCGCCACGAAGATGACGAAACGATCCCAGCTAATCATGGGGTATTTTCATGGGGATTTGATCAAGCAATGCAACGAGCATCCACTGCTGGTGGAATTAAACATGTTCTGACTGAAGGGATTAAAAACGTTGTCGATATGATATTTGGTGTTATCCCCGTTGTTATGGCTATTGGCACAGTAGCTTTGATATTAGCGGAACACACACCAATTTTTAATTACTTAGGTATGCCATTTATTCCATTTTTAGAATTACTCCATATTCCAGAAGCTACCGAAGCCTCAAAAACGATTGTTGTTGGCTTTGCGGATATGTTTATTCCATCCATTTTAGCCAGTTCGATAGAATCTGACTTAACACGCTTTGTGATTGCTGCTTTATCTGTTACTCAGCTTATTTATATGAGTGAAGTGGGTGCACTTTTAATTGGCAGTAAAATCCCTGTTAACTTTTTTGAACTATTCGTCATCTTTATTCTACGAACGTTAGTAACCTTGCCTATTATTGCGTTAATGGGCCACTTGCTGGTTTAATTTCACAAGCGAACTCAACACCACTAAATAAACTGAAGCGCATGCGCTTCAGTTTATGTTAAAAATTTTCTGCGTAACCGAGATAAATCGAGTATGCTTAAAAAGTAACATTAACGACATATCATTATAATGCTGAATAACTAAGGGCAAACCATGGACGATAGGCGTAAGTTTTCTCGTATTTTATTTGCAGCCAGTGCTTACCTCACGCAAGCAGAGAAAACATGGCAAACAAAAATTTTAGATTTAAGTCTCAATGGCGCCTTAGTAGAAAGACCTGCAGATTACAATGAGCAGCCAGATAGCATGTTAACGCTAAAATTTATGCTAGCAGACTCCGCTATTGAATTAACAATGGAAACTGAAATTGTGCATAAAACGCCTGAACATCTTGGCTTAAAATGTACACATATTGATGTTGACAGTATCACCCACCTTCGAAGAATAATTGAATTAAATATGGGTGATGCCCAGCTATTAAACCGTGAACTTACGTTTTTAATCGCTCCGTAGTGACTAATAAAAAATTAATTAATAACGTCGCGAAAACAAAAAAAGGTAAATCATTGATTTACCTTTTTTATATGAGCCATTTGCACAATGGATGATTAATGAATGAGCTCAAGTAGCTCATGAATAGTTTTTACCGGAGTGATTTTGGCGCCTAACCCTTCCATGGTTTTATGGTAATTCCGAAATGGAATAAAAATCTCCGTAAACCCGTGCTGTGCAGCTTCTTTTACCCTTGGAACACCACTGTCAATTGGACGTACATCGCCGTTCAAACTCAACTCACCCATAATACAAGTGGTTCTAGGCACCACAAAGTCATTTAAGCTGCTCAATAATGCCGTAACAAGCGCTAAATCAATACAGGTTTCTGATTCATCAATTTTCAATCCGCCGACAATGTTGAAAAAAGTATCATGATATATCTTGGTTTTAGTATGTTTACGTAAAATCCCCGTTAACATCTTAATTCGGTTCATGTTAAGACCGACACATACACGCTGCGGAAATTCAGACTCAGTTTCAGTCGTTAAACATTGTATTTCTAACAACAAATTACGATTACCTTTACGAATACAGGTAATTGTCGAACCAGGTGATTCTGTGGTGGAGCCCGATAAAAATATTTCGCTAGGGTTATCAACACTGAGCATTCCACGCTCACTCATACGAAAAATACCCACGGTATCGACATCACCAAAACGGTTTTTATTGGCTCGTAAGGTACGAATTTGGCCATCATTAGTGTCAATATGTAGCAAGGAATCCACAATATGGACTAAGGTTTGCGGTCCAGCGATTTCATTATTTTTATTCACATGAGCAATAATAAACATAGTCACGTTATTTTTTTTACAGTATTGCGTAAACGCTTGTGCAGCGGTTTTAACTTGCGACGGCGATCCTGGACTCCCATTTGCAGAATCTGTAACGACTGCTTGAATAGAATCGATTACGGCAAATTTAATTTGCTTGGCTTCTAATTCCTCAATAATCGCTTCTACGCTGGTTTCAGACAACAGAAACAAGTTATCTTCGTTATAATTAAGCTTTAAACGATTAACGCGATTCTTAAATTGGGATAATGACTCTTCTGCAGTACAGTACAACGACGCCATTGATTGTGACATTCGTGCAACTAAATCGGATAACAAAGTTGTTTTACCCGCACCAGGATCACCTGAAATAATATTAACAGAACCAGTTGTTAATCCACCGCTTAATACTCTGTCTAACTCACCAATTTCAGTGAGTCTTTTTTCAGCTTCAACAGATTCAACTTCACTCAGCTTTTTGGAACCACCACCAACAGCACCAGCGTAGCCCAATACCGATGAACGCGAGGTTGAACTCTTTGATGCCGACAACCTCATTTCAACTAAAGAGTTCCACGCACCACAACGACATTGTCCCTGCCAACGCGGATAATCTTGACCACAATCGTCACAAACAAATGTCATTTTTGGAGCTTTTGCCATGTTAAATCCCATGTTGTAAATTAATTAAGACATTTTAATTCAAACTACTCGATCTAAAAAGTTATCAATAGTTACAGAGAAAATGCGTTTATTATTGTGCCAAATGACTATCGACAAAAGCAAAGTGGCGACTTAAATAACTCATGCTCACAACAATAATAATGTTCTTTAACCAGAATCTTGCCAACGGTTAAAATTTTGCTCACACTTATAAAAATTAAGTATAAATAACAATAAGTGGATAAGTACTTAATCAATATTGCATTATCTGTAACACATCATGTTAATCTGAGTTATGCTGCTATTCGTAAGCATATCATTTCAACATCGTTTACTAACAACACATAAATGTATAATGCAATAAAGATCAACGCTTTCTTGCCGATAACATTATCAGCCAGACTCACAATAAGCATTTAAAACGACATAATAATGAGTTTAGAAAACCACAGTGCATTAATTGAACAACTAAAGCCTCTGATCATGGAACCTGATTTTCAGGACATTTTCGAACAGTTGACAGTTGACGAATCAAATTCAACCCGTTTCCTATTGAAAATGGAGTTGAATCGTATCTCGTCTTTGTGCACGCGTATTATTGATTTACGTGATAAAACAGAACTGCCTTGTGAAGAGGTACTCATCGCTGGCCAAAGGCATTTTCTAGACGAACCTGCTAAAGATGCATTACTACAATCACTGCCATTATACTGTAACAAATACACTCTTGGTGTATACGAGCATGTGATAAAAAAACATAAATTACGCCGCCTTAAACTAAGAGAAAACTTCACGGTAGATGTGATTACCGAAAACAATCCATTTATTGTTCCTGGTGTTGTATTAGGCAGTTACTTTAATCGCTGCGAAGAAAGAATGAACTATAGCATTCGCATTATGGTTTCTCAGGAAGGGCTCAAAGAGATTAATGGTGTAACGCTGGATTTATCAGTCGGTGGTGCTCGTATAAAGTTGCCATTAAAACATCACTTAGACCAAGACAAGCCTTTACGAGTGAAGCTACTAGAACTCAGTGATGAATTTTACCTAGACGACTTGCACCAAGGCGTTGATTATCAAGTAGTTGATATTCAAAACAAAGATGGTAGTGCCGTATTTAGATTAAAAAGACTTGGGGGGGAGAGGCATTAGACAGTTTATTATCCCAGCTTATCCGAGGTTATAAATTCCGTTATAAAGTAGATGTTAACGATGTCATTGTTACCGCGACAGGATTAGGCTATGAGCGCCATTACTTACCGCTGCTAACACATTTACCACTTTTCGTTGCTATGGTTGACGGCAAACCGCAGGTGACTTACGAATTATTGGGGAGAGGAAACCAACCTATCCAGCATTATTTTCAAGATGAAAATGAAATAAGTCAATTATCCAGTTTTATTAATAGCAGGCGCTTAACCCAATTAATCAAGTATCCTGATAATTCTGAACATAGTTACTTATTTAGTTTTATCCATAACGCCAATGGTAAATTACATTTTTACTCTGCCACGTTCGCGGAGCTAAAAGCGACCAAAAACATTAATTTATTCTTAGGTTTTGCCTCAACAAAAACCAGTTGGAGAGTATTTAAAGTGGTCTCACAGGCGATTGATCACAGTAAAAATTACAAAACCTCAACTTTACCTGGTGATGATGCCCGTTATTCTTCCCTAACAGAACCACAATTAGGTCAATTTAGTCATACATTGCAATTAATTGATTTAACCAACGAAGACGCTCGTAAAGATTACCAGGACTGGTTTGATCAATCAGATGTCAATGGTTTAAAAATTTTTGCCCAAGCAAAAATTAAGCAGCACAGTATCAAAAAAGTATCCATGCCATTTAGTGAGCGAAGACATGAAGCTCGATTTGCCTTCAAAACCTTAATTACCGTCCAACAAGGTGATAAGCAGGCATCGGGTATCACTCACGATATTTCGAGTCGTGGTTTACAAATTATGTTAGAAAAGACCGCCAACTTTGATGAACCTGGTGCCATAACATTATCATTTCCAAGACTTCAAGCCGCAGCGGGTAAAACGAATTTATCAAATTTACCATATCAATTAATACGAAGCCGAATGAATGGACTGATTTTACATGTCAGTGCCACTATTGGCCATTCACCACATGACGGTGTAGAGTTTTTAAATAAACTCATTGCCCGCAACAAACAAAAACTTGAGCAATTATCTGATAATGAAGGCCAGAAAAAAGAATTAGCAGACGGAATGAAAAACCTTTTGATGCGCCAATTACCAGGTGTTCCTTACTTTATTGAAAGAACAGCAAAATCGGCACAAATGGCATATATAGGAATAGGCACAACGACAGATGAAATAAGCCATTTGTTTGCCCAAGACAGTGATAAAGTCCTTGAATACAACTTAAAACCGCTACTGGATAACAAGGTATTGAAACAACAAATTATAGATCCTATAAAATTAATGAAACCAAATGATAATATGGCCTTTTTTGAGGTATTTATAAAACTTACCCGCCTCCCTAGAGGCGCAATAGATATCCAATGCAAACTCAAGTCTGAAGTGGGCAATAGAGAACAACAAATAGAGTTTATCTGTCAAAGTAAGAAAACAGGTCGTTTCATGGCTTTAAGAGTGTACCTAGGAGCAACTAGTAAACCTGATATGAGCTATATTAGACGTGAGCTAGAATATATTCATATACATGCCATTCATCGTGCCAAACAGTTAGAAGATCAATTATGGAGAGTCATTGGCTCTGGGGAATTACTCGATATTACCACCGAAGTTGAATTCCGCTTTCCAAGTGTCATGACGCTAACCTAATCAATGCTCTGCTAGGCCCAAATACCATTGTTTAATTTGTACAAAATGATCTTGCTCTGCCTGTCGTTCTGTCAACATACCTGCGTGATTATAATCCATTAAATTACCCTTTTCTTTAGCGAGCAATGTGTACTTAATCTGGGTAAAACCACATTCATCGATCATATCGCGTACATCTGATGGATTGCCTAAAACATGATCATTTTTCCCCGCAATGAACCAAGCCTGTGGCCATAGTGCTTTTGTTGCAGCTTGGGCATAGTGAAAATGATCGTCATGATCAATCCAATCCCCCTTAACCCAATCAATGGTTTGCAATAAAGATGCACGGCTTTCATTGTCCATACCGACACGAAGCCGACTGGCATCAAAGTAGCCTTGTTTGGCTATATACAATGGCGCAAAACGATTCCAGAAAAAATCTACCATTAACCATTTCTTAAATGACTTCACCTTGATAGTGCGTTTAGAGCCAAAAGTTAATAGTGATGCAACACTGGATTGTAAATGAGTATAGCGAGCCAAACTGCTTGCCATTAATACCCCTCCCCATGAATGTGCACACCAATGTACTTTATTCACCAAAGGGTGACGCTGGGTAATAAAATGTTGTACTAAAGGCAATTGTTCACGAATGACTTCACCTTGACCCAAAGAGAAATGACGATCAATAACAGGCTTACTCAAGCCACGTCCGGCTGTATCCATAACATAAACATCAAAACCAGCCTTAGCCAAAAAACACCCTAGACCGCGCCCTGTGTCGCTGTAAAATACCCTGCCATTTGACATAGCACCATGCAACATCAAAATGGGGATCCCCAGAGGTGTTAATGTCGTAGGACGAATATGCCGAAGATGTAATGAACCATCACGGTATGGAATATAGAGAGAGTCTTGGAGGATATCTTTAGTCAAAATAGGCAGTTATATTAGTAATAATAAATCTAAAACTAACATTACTGCCATGAATTACAACTAGAATAGAGTAACTATTCTATATTTAACGTGCTTTATAAGCATTAATACTGTCTTTATAGCTGTAAACAAAAAACCAAGGCACGTAAATCGACATGTTGTATTGAAGCATCTGCGGCGGCAATTAATTTAGGCTTAGCATGAAATGCCAATCCTAAATCAGCGGCCTGGATCATCGCAATGTCATTGGCACCATCACCAATCGCCACTCGTTGGCCTGATGCGATAGACCATTGTTCAGCACACTGATTCACCACGTTAGCTTTGTATTGAGCATCCACGACATCACCGGTCACTTCACCGCTGAGCTTACCATCAATAATAACCAGTTCATTGGCAAACGCGGCGTCTAAATTCAGTAATGTCTTTAAATGGCACACAAATGGAGTAAAGCCACCGGAAGCGACTACTAGCTTCCATTGATGCGTTTTTAATTCGGCTAACATCGCTTCAAGGCCTGACATTAATGGCAAGGTATCGCATAATTGCTGAATAATCGCCGCATCGGCTCCAGCAAGCTTGCTGACACGTTGTCTTAAAGATTGTTCAAAATCTAGTTCACCACGCATTGCACTTGCTGTAACGGCGGCAACTTCTTCACCAACGCCAGCCATCAAGGCAAGTTCGTCAATACATTCGATTTCAATCGCTGTGGAATCCATATCCATCACCAACAAACCCGGTTGATTGAGGCGAGCTAAAGGCTGTTGAATAAGCACAATCTCAGCAGCTATATTCGTTGGGAATGACGCAATCCATTGATCATTCGCCACTTGGGCCGCCAATTCAAAACCTAATAAATCATTCTGCCTGTCAAGCTTTGCAATATGGGCATTCGTTGGAATAGAGGATAACCAAGACTCAATTTCAGTTGAGCATTCAACACTAAAAATCACTCGACAACGGTACGATAAATGAGCTTGCAAATTATTCAAATAATCTGATTCTCGATAACGATATAACACACAGTTTAGATGTTGATATGTCTCACAACTACCTGAAAATAACCAATTTAGTAAAATATTATCTTGTTGATCAAGCATCAATACGGCCTCTTAGTATGTTACGACTATCTACTAACAAATTTTTCGATTAGTATAGCTTTTAGATGATTCTCTGTAATTAGATGACTACTGAAGGGCTAACCGTAAAAAAGCCTCAAATAACAGGTTCTAATTAAATAGAAAAAACACTGAGGATTAAAGTGATTTTTATTAAAGGCCTTAAGAAAAGACAAAAATTCAGCAGAATTGTGCAAATCATTGTAGCAATAGTACTGATATTCGGTCTAATACAATTGTGGCAGTCGAGCTTACGTAATGGTCAAAAATTACTAAACTCACAAACAAAAGTGATGGCTCGACTGTTAGCACAACAGGCTGCTAATGGTGCAGCTCCTGCAATGTATTTGCAAAATGATGAACAACTTCAATGGTTAGCATCAGCACTTGCGGCTGATCCTAAAGTGATGTCGGTGAATATCTATAATTCGCAAGGTGTCAGATTGGCTTTTGCACAAAGTGTGTCGTATGAAAACTTAGAAGCCGATTCAGAAACATTAAAAGGTTTATTAAAACCGTATCCTCCATTAATTGAAAACGTGATTCAAGATAATAATAATTTAGGGTACGTGGAAGTACGTTTAAATCTCGATATTTTTTTTGATGAAATCAAAGTGCTGTATGAACAAAATATGCAATTACAACAGATGATGTTGATTGTAGCTGGCTTTATTGGCTTATTACTTTCGCGCGCATTATCATTTAAACGAGCAGATTTTGATCGCCGAAAAACACGGCTCAAATCACATAAAAAAATCAAAAAGACATCGTTGACTCCCCACTCTGCAACAGATATTGATAGCAAAGAGTAATCTACAAACAAAAATGGGCACTAATCAGTGCCCATTTTATTATGTACCATAAAGATTAAAGCGTTAATGCTGCATCTAAGGTCATAACAATCATCTCGCTGAATGTAGTTTGACGCTCATCAGAAGTGGTTTTTTCACCAGTACGAATGTGGTCAGATACCGTCACGACACACAAGGCTTTTGCACCTAATTCATGTGCAACACCATACAAACCAGCAGCTTCCATTTCGACGCCTAAAACACCCATCTTTTCCATCACATCAAACATTTGAGGATCTGGAGTGTAGAATAAATCAGCAGAGAAAACGTTACCAACACGGATCTTCGTTCCATGTTTTTTAGCTGAATCAACGACAGCGCTTAATAAGCTGTAATCAGCAATAGCAGCAAAATCGTTATCTTTAAAACGTAAACGATTCACGCGTGAGTCTGTACATGCACCCATACCAATAATCACGTCACGCACTTTTACATCAGTGCTAATAGCACCACAAGTACCAACACGGATTAGGTTTTTAACGCCATAATCTTTGATTAATTCATGAGCATAAATTGAACAAGATGGAATTCCCATACCTGAACCCATAACCGAAATACGCTTACCTTTATAGGTACCAGTAAAACCAAGCATGTTACGAACATCTGTTACTTGCTCAACATTTTCTAGAAATGTTTCTGCAATGTATTTTGCACGTAATGGATCTCCTGGGAAAAGTACTGTATCACCAAAAGCACCTTCAACAGCATTAATATGTGGTGTAGCCATGTTATAACCCCTATGTTTCTATTTTATATTACTAAATCATGTATGCAGTTTAGCAAAGGCATTAAACTTTATATAGAACCGTCGTTTGAAAATGTGACTAATTAATAAAAGATTCACCATAATTCATTGGTTCTAACTTAAAATAACTCGCAATAGACTGACCAATATCAGCAAAAGACTTACGGCGACCTAATGAACCCGCAGGTAAACCAGCACCATAAGCTAAAACCGGTACGCGTTCACGAGTATGCTCAGTACCCACCCAGGTAGGATCACAACCATGATCTGCTGTAAATAAAACAAGGTCATCTGGCTCTAAAGCCGCAAATAACTCAGGTAAACGAGAATCAAAATATTCAAGAGCTTTAGCATAACCAGCGGTGTCACGACGATGACCATAATGTGAGTCAAAATCAACAAAGTTAGTAAATACAATGGTGTTATCATCCGCACGCTTGATTTGCGCTAAGGTTTCATCAAATAACTCTTCAAGACCCGTGGCTTTAAATTGTTGAGTAATACCACTATGAGCATAAATATCGGCAATTTTACCAATACTCACCACTTCACCACCAGCATCTTTCATTTTATCGAGCACTGTTGGTGCTGGCGGTAATACCGCGTAATCATGGCGATTGCCTGTACGCGCAAAATCTATCGCTCCAGTCCCTACAAACGGGCGCGCAATAACACGGCCAATATTATAAGGCTCTAACTCTTCACGAGCGATTTTGCATAAGTTGTATAGGTTTTCTAGGCCAAATGATTCTTCATGACAAGCTATTTGAAATACCGAATCGGCAGAAGTGTAAAAAATAGGCTTACCTGTTTTCATGTGCTCTTCGCCTAATTCTTCAAGAATTTTAGTGCCTGAAGCATGGCGGTTACCTAAGAAGCCGTCTAATCCGGCGCGTTTTAGGATTTTATCGGTTAATTCTTTAGGAAATGAATTGGTTAGATCGCTGAAATATCCCCATTCATATAAAACGGGTACACCAGCCATTTCCCAATGACCACTTGGTGTATCTTTGCCAGAGCTTAATTCATCAGCATGACCATAAGCACCAATAAGCTCAACATTATCACCAAAACCAGCAGCAAATTGGCCAGTACTTTCAAAGCCTGCGTGACCTAAACCTAATCGAGCAAGATTGGGTAGTTTTAAAGGCCCTTGTCGGCCAATATCCGCTTTACCTTCTGCACACGCCTGCGCAATGTGCCCAAAAGTATCGGAACCGACATCACCAAACTTATCTGCATCGGTGGCTGCACCGACACCAAAAGAATCGAGCATTAAAATAAAAGTTCGTTTCATCATGTTTTCCCTTTATAAATCTGAAGCGCGAATATAACGATATATTTCAGGCGTCTTCTCAGGCGCACTATCGCCAATAACAATCGCTTGCTGAACAGCTGCAGCGGCTTCTGCAAAAGCATCTTCAGATTGAGCATGGATCATCGCTAACGGGACATCTTTATTAACTTCCTGACCCAATGCACACACTTGAGTTAATCCAACACTGTAATCCAATACATCACCAGGTTTACGACGTCCGCCACCTAAGGTAACAACAGATAAACCAAGTTCGCGTGTATCCATTTTATAAGCAAAACCAGATGTGTTCGAATAAACTGGACGTATAATCTTCGCTTGAGGTAAGTATTTATCATATGCCTCAACGAAATCGGTTGGACCACCCAGACCAGACACCATTTTAGCAAACGCTTCAGCGGCTTTACCATTATCGAGTACAGCATTTAACTTATTACGTGCTTCAGCTTCATTTTGTGCAATACCACCTAAAATGAGCATTTCTGCACATAATCCCATGGTGACAGCATATAAACGCGGATTACGATATTGACCAGTTAAAAAGTTAATCGCTTCACGAACTTCTACAGCATTACCTGCACATGAAGCCAACACTTGGTTCATATCCGTTAATAACGCGGTTGTTTTTGTGCCCGCACCGTTTGCGACAGCAGTAATACTACGGGCTAATTCTTCAGATGCTTCGTAGGTTGGCATAAATGCACCACTTCCTACTTTTACATCCATAACAAGGGCATCAAGTCCAGCAGCTAACTTTTTAGATAAAATGGATGCGGTAATTAACGAAATAGATTCTACAGTGGCGGTATTATCGCGAATGGAATAGAAACGCTTGTCTGCCGGTACTAAGTCACCAGTCTGGCCAATAATGGCAACACCAGCGTCTTTTACGACTTTGCGGAACAATTCACTTGAAGGCTCAGTTTGATATCCAGGAATAGCATCAAACTTATCTAGTGTACCACCAGTATGACCTAGACCACGCCCAGAAATCATCGGTACATAACCACCACAAGCAGCAGCCATAGGACCAAGCATTAGGCTGATAACATCACCTACGCCGCCAGTACTATGTTTATCAATAATAGGACCATCAAGGCCGAGTGAATCCCAATTTAATACTGTTCCGGAATCGCGCATCGCAATAGTTAATGCTATACGTTCGTCCATATTCATGTCTTTGAAATACACCGCCATGCCGAACGCAGCAATTTGACCTTCAGAAACCGTATTATGAGTTATACCATCAACAAAAAATTGAATTTCAGCCGTACTTAGTGCATCGCCGTTGCGTTTTTTGCGAATAATCTCTTGAGCAAGAAACATATGAGTCCCCTTTAGGCAATCCAACACCTTGAGGATCGCCATTAATATCTGAAATGTCATCAGATGATGACGCTTTGCATGACCATTAGCGGTCATGCAAAATGAGTGTTAATGCATAATACGAATTAGTAGCCTGAAGTCGATTTAGGCGCTTCAGTCATTTCAAGGGTATGCAGTAAGCTGTTTAATAGGCTAGAGGCACCAAAACGGAATGTTTGCGGACTGACCCAATCAGCACCTAAAATGCGTTCGGCTAGGTCTAAAAATTCTGCAGTTTTTTCGGCATCACGTACACCACCAGCTGGTTTAAAACCAACTTGGCGATTTTTTTCACTGATCACAGTTAGCATTATTTCAGCCGCTTCAATCGTGGCATTAACCGGTACTTTCCCGGTTGATGTTTTGATGAAATTAGCACCTGCATCAATAGCTATTTCTGATGCTTTACGAATTAAAGCAGGATCTTTCAACTCGCCAGATTCGATAATCACTTTTAAAAGGACATCTTCACCGCATTCTTCTTTACACGCTTTTACCAATTCAAAGCCAACCGTCTCATTACCAGCCATTAACGCTCTGTAAGGAAACACAACATCCACTTCATCGGCACCATAGGCAACAGCAGCACGGGTTTCTAACACGGCAATGGCAATATCATCATTACCATGAGGAAAGTTAGTCACTGTAGCAATTTTAATGTCTTCACAATCAAGCTCATTAAGTGTTTTACGTGCGATAGGAATAAAGCGAGGATATATACATATAGCGGCGGTATTGCCAGCAGGAGACTTGGCTTTATGGCACAAATCAATCACTTTTTGTTCTGTATCATCATCATTTAATGTGGTTAAATCCATTAATGAAATACCGCGTAGTGCCGCTTTTTTTAAATCAGTCATAATTGCTCTCCGAAACGAAAAATCAAAGTCGATAAATTTTTTCAGGCAATACTATTGAACAGGCATATGATTAAATTATGGCCGGGCTTTCAGTACTGCCAGTAAATCTAGGTGATATTTACTAACCTAGGTATTCAATCTGATAACGAGTACCACGACTTGAATCCTTGAAGACCGGAAAAGGTAAAACAAAGATATTTGTTTTAACTATTCCGCGAAAAATCCATTTTAGCGCGTAAAAATAAAACTTTGTAGAGTACAAACCTTTATATAAAACCACGATATATTCACATAATTTTAGATAAAGATTTAGATGTTTATTTAATTTTTGCTTTAAAATTTGGAGCCACAATCTGCGGCCCCAATATAACTAACTCATTAACAATTAGATTTTGTAAGTTGCAGTAAGGAAGTGAGTCCAACCAGTAGTGTCTAAACCACCGAAACCAAAAGTATCATTTTTAAATGCATTATCGTTCAAGCCATAAGAATGGTAGAAGTACTTACCACCATAACCTAGTGCGAAACGATCTGTATGGTAGTAAAGACCGAAGAATACAGCACCACCGTGTTCTGTGTTGTTATAGTCGCCATCAGTGTTCATACCGGAATATTCTTCATCCATGTCGAACTGATAATCAACATAACCTTGGAAAGATAAAAAACTCTTATCTTCGAAGAATACAAATGGCTTGAACCAGTTAGCTGAGAATTGGTAACCATTCCAATCTTTACGGTTAATGTCATAAGCACCATAAAGGTTCATGCCAGTTTTACCTAACCATGGAACCATTACATCTGCACCAACACCCCAGAAAGACATGTTAACATCGCCGCCACCATTGCCTTCTGTATTGATAGCGCCACCACCCCAGTTAAATAGAGTAGATAAATACACTTCCTGAACTGGGCCGAAAGATAAATCGGTACCAGTAATAGCATCAAGTGAGAAACGAGGAGCTAACTTCATGAACATTTTGCTCGCGCCGTCAGCTTTATCGCCTGAATCACTGTTGCCTAAGTTGAACACATCAACATAACCATATAGGTCAACAAAACCAGAACGACCGCCAAACTCCATTTCTAAATAGTTATGAGTAGCTTCATCTTCGTTTGCAATTGGATGCTCATCTATTGCATACATAATGTTAAACTGCATCCACTTGTAATCATTAGCGTGAATGTCACCAGTTTGTTCAGCAGCAGAAGCAGTAAATGCAGAACCGGCTAGAGCAACAGTACTTGCCAATACTAAAGTATTTAATTTTTTCATCATCAACCCCATGTATATTATTTAACTATCTTCGTGGATAGCACTTCTTTTTAGTCATTCGCATTTTACCGTTACTGATATAAATCTCAATATTTAATCAATAAAAAACGAATACAAAATTCTTTTATGTGAACAATGTCGCGACTTTTTGTCTACACATTATTAACAATTTGACATTTTACCTTTGGCTAGAGGATTTAAAGCATCCTTTTTTACAATCAATAAAACGGCATAACTTCATATTGGGAAACGGTGGATTAACACAAAAATCAATAACAACTTTCTTAAAAAACTGGGTCTCTAATTTATTATTGATATAAAGACCCAGCTTTTGGGGTTTTCCCCAAGGACTTCTTCTTAGATAGCTAAGAATAAACCGGCTAATGTCGCACTCATTAAGTTAGCTAATGAACCAGCGATAACAGCACGGATACCTAATTTTGCAAGGTCATGGCGACGTGCAGGAGCCATAGCACCTAAACCACCAAGTAAGATTGCAATAGAAGATAAGTTAGCGAATCCACACAATGCGAAAGAGATAATCGCTTTAGTACGGTCTGACATCATAATGCCAGTTTCTGCCACTACTTTGAAACCTTCAGCAGATGCATCTAATAGATACGGAGCGAAGTTCAAGTAAGCAACAAATTCGTTAACAACAATCTTTTGCCCGATGAAAGAACCCGCAACTAGCGATTCATTCCAAGGTACACCGATTAAGAATGCTAAAGGCATGAAGATATAACCTAGGATAAGTTCAAGAGTAATACCCTCTAAACCGAACCAACCTGTTATACCACCGATGATACCGTTGATCATTGCGATTAAACCAACGAATGCGATCAACATAGCACCAACGTTTAACGCAAGGTGCATACCTGATGCAGCACCTGAAGCAGCAGCGTCTAATACGTTTGCTGGCTTATCAGGATCATCTGGTAATTCATCCATTTCATTGATAGAGGCTTCTGTTTCTGGGTGCATCAGTTTAGCCATTAATAGACCACCTGGTGCCGCCATGAAAGACGCAGCAACTAAGTATTGAATTGGAACACCCATTTGTGCATAACCAGCTAATACTGAACCAGCGATTGATGCTAAGCCACCAACCATGATGGCAAATAGCTCAGACTGAGTCATTGTCGCAATAAACGGACGCACAACTAATGGTGCTTCAGTTTGACCAACGAAGATATTCGCTGTAGCTGACATAGATTCGGTACGACTAGTACCTAATGCTTTTTGTAGTCCACCACCGATAATACGGATGATCCACTGCATAATGCCTAAATAGTAAAGCACTGCAATTAGAGAAGAGAAGAATATAATGACAGGTAATACGTTGATGGCGAAAATGAAACCAACTTTAAAGTTAGCCAAATCACCAAATAAGAAGCTAGTACCTGCTTGTGCATAACTAATCACACTTGATACTGCGTCTGAAACACCTTTCAGTATATCTTTACCGACTGGTACATATAATACGAAACCAGCGAAGAATGCTTGAATTGCTAAAGCACCACCGACTGTACGTACATTAATTGCTTTTCTATTATTTGATAGTGCAAAACCTATCAATAGTAAGGTGACCACCCCTACTAAACTCATTACTATATCCATTAATCATCACCCTTTTGTTAACAGTTTTTTTGAATGTTGTTAACTCACCTAATTTCCGTTGACGATTATAACTGAGCATGAAACGAAAAGCGTTGTTTTGATCAAGCTTTTAAAGTTTAATTTCAATCTCTTAGCAAATTAAATAACAAATTGATGTTTTCGTTTCAATAAAAAAGACTAAAGCTCAAATAGTTGCACAGCATTTTTATTCAACTGTTCTAATATACAGACAATTTCTTTTTTCTTTAAAAATGCGATTTCGGACACAATTCTACTTAATATAAGAGGAGTATTACGCGTTTTTGGATGGTCAAAAGGAGGCATACTAGGTGAATCGGTTTCTATTAAGAAGTGTTCTAAGGGTAAATTTGTTACTGTTTGGCGAAGTTTTGTTGCATTTGGATTGAGTATTAAAGCCCCTATGCCCAGTTTAAAACCTAGATCAATATATCGTTTGGCAATGTCATTGTTACCATAAAATCCGTGCACGACCCCGCTTCGGTCTAGCTTCATTTTCCCTAATATAGCTAAAAGCTCTTGATGAGCTTTAACTGCATGTAAAATAACCGGAAATCGATAAGTTTTTGCAAGCAACAATTGTTGTTCAAGTAACGATAATTGTTTATCCGACCAATGATGCAATTTATCTAACCCACACTCCCCTACCGCGACTAAACGCTTGTTCCCCCTATATTTCTGTAAAACTTCATCAAGCTGAATAATGGCAGCCTCAATATCATCTGGTACATACCAAGGGTGAATACCAAGAGAGAAATAACAGTCATATTGCTGTGCTATTTGGATTTGCTTTTGCCATTGTTCAACCGATACTCCAGGTATAATAGCGGAGGTAATGCCTTGATGATGCATTGCATCAAATACCAGTGCTCTATCATCATCGAACGCAGCCATGTCGAGGTGAGCATGAGTATCAATCATAAAATTGCCTTTTTATACTATCGCCTACATTAGTATCGATAGTTGGTTGTAATGTGGCTATTGATATTACAATATTATTTTCATGTTCGTTCACTATTGGCAAACAACAATGTTGGTTTTCTAGCATTAACCCCATATCATCACACCAAAAAATATATTTTTGCCAATGGCTTATAATAAATAGCTTAAATATAGCTTTATTCATCTTAAGA
This sequence comes from Shewanella sp. MEBiC00475, assembly GCF_005234075.1. Lineage (NCBI taxonomy): Bacteria > Pseudomonadati > Pseudomonadota > Gammaproteobacteria > Alteromonadales > Shewanellaceae > Shewanella > Shewanella sp. MEBiC00475. Next base: position 3,452,385 of record NZ_CP039928.1, on the reverse strand, counting down.
CTCCCAAAAAAACACCAACAAAAAAGGCGGCAAAGCCACCTTTTTAACATATCTGCAAAAACTATCTTAACAATTAGTGTTCGCGTGTTTTGGTAAACTCAATATCAGGATAGCGTTCCATTGATAAGTTGAGATTAACCATTGTAGGGGCAATATAGGTTAAATTATTGCCGCCATCTAGGGCCAACTGTTGACTGCATTTACGACGAAACTCTTCTAATTTACGTTCATCTTTGCAATAGACCCAACGAGCGGTACTGACACTGATACCTTCGTAAATGGCTTCTACGTTATATTCACTTTTTAAGCGCCCAACAACCACTTCAAACTGAAGTACACCAACAGCACCAACAATTAAATCATTAGAATCAACAGGTCTGAAGACTTGTACTGCACCTTCTTCTGCTAGCTGAACCAAGCCTTTTAGTAACTGCTTTTGCTTAAGAGGATCTTTTAAACGAATACGGCGGAACATTTCAGGCGCGAAGTTAGGCACACCAGTAAAGCGCAGTTTTTCACCTTGAGTAAATGTATCACCAATTCGCATAGTGCCGTGATTGTGTAAGCCAATAATATCACCAGGATAAGCAGCTTCAGCACGGCTACGATCCCCTGCCATAAAGGTTAACGCGTCACTGACATTTACATCTTTACCAATACGAACATGATGCATTTTCATGCCTTGTTCATATACACCAGAGCAGATGCGCATAAAGGCAACCCGATCTCGGTGTTTAGGATCCATGTTAGCTTGAATTTTGAAGATAAAACCTGAGAATTTCTCTTCATCAGGAGTGACCCTGCGGACATCGCTTTCACGAGGCAATGGTTTTGGGGCCCATTCAACAATACCATCCAAAATATGGTCCACACCGAAGTTACCTAAGGCTGTACCGAAATATACTGGCGTAAGCTCACCTTTTAGAAAAGCTTCTTGATTGAATTCATTTGAAGCGCCAGCAACCAGTTCCATTTCATCACGTATTTCAGTGGCGTATGATCCAAGGACTTTATCTAATTCAGGATTATGTAATCCTTTAATAATGCGTTCTTCTTGGATGGTATGACCCATACCGCTCTGGTATAAAATGATTTCATCTCGCAAAATATGGTACACACCTTTAAATTCCTTACCTGAACCAATTGGCCAGGTAATAGGTGCACAAGCTATTTTTAAGATGTCTTCAACTTCATCCATCAATTCAATGGGATCGCGAATATCGCGGTCACATTTGTTCATAAATGTCACTATGGGTGTATCACGTAAGCGCGTTACTTCCATAAGCTTAATAGTACGATCTTCAACACCTTTAGCGGAGTCAATAACCATTAAACATGAATCTACTGCGGTTAGTGTACGGTAGGTATCTTCCGAAAAATCTTCGTGACCAGGCGTATCAAGTAAATTGATAAGCGCACCACCGTAAGGGAATTGCATCACAGAGGTGGTAATCGAAATACCACGATCTTTTTCCATTTCCATCCAATCAGATTTAGCATGTTGACCAGACTTTTTACCTTTTACCGTACCGGCCTTTTGTAAGGCGTTTCCGAATAAAAGTACTTTTTCGGTGATGGTGGTTTTACCCGCATCGGGGTGCGAAATGATGGCGAAAGTACGACGCTTGTCGACCTCAACTTTATTGCCTGACATGTTAACCTTGCACTAGCCGCTAAAAAAGGCGCAAATTATAGCGCCTATCGACAGAATTGGCTAGGCAAAGTGTTTTTTAGTGCTTCGCTGATAATTCGGTAGATTGTTGAATCATATTTTGCATTTTAGCTAATTCAATTCTCGCATAACGATGTTCAACAAAATCATAGATATTGGTGGCTAACGTTAAACGGTAAAAATTAGCAGCTTGCTGATATTGCCCCTTTTCCGCAGCATGTTTAGCTAAGTAAAAATATGCTTCACATAAACGTTCTGCGTATTCTTTAGGTTGAGACAAACCGACTTTAGCTGCAACAAACACTTGTTCTTGACTGACTTTTCCCATGTAAAAATCGACCAATACACTGGACCAAGCTTCATTTCTTAATTGCTTTCGCTGTTCAGTTAAATTAATTAAAGCGCTATTTTTATCTATAGAGGAAGCCATTAAATAAAGCCAAAGAACACGGTAACCATCACTAGGATCTTGCTCATAAAATGCTTTCATATCATTAACGGCTAACTCGTAACGTTCGCCATAATATAAAGCAATTCCTCTATTTAAGTAGGCGTAGTCATAACTTGGTGACAATTCTAATACACCATCGAATGCTTCATAAGCACTCTCAAACTCACCTTCTTGGGTATAATAAATACCTAAAAAATTATAAGCATCGGCTAAGTCTGGTTGTAATTTTATAGCTTGATGGAAATCAATTCGACCGAGCAAACGCAAACCAACACTGTCATATATAACCCCACGGTCATAATGAAAACGTGCGCGTTGTTCGTCAGTTAACTCCATAGTAGCCAAAATTTCATTCAGCTTTGCCAAGGTCAATTCCAATTTATAATCTGGCATCACTGGCGCGACAATCATCTGTCCTGCAATATCATCTTTTGAACCTAACGTTGCAGCACACCCTGACAATAACATACTTGCACCGACAACAACGGCAACGATTGTGGTGCGTAGTTTACATTCCATCCGCTTTACCTTATCAGGTTCTATTAATATTCAACATCATAGCAATCTGGCAATCTAAGAGCCATGGACATTACAGATTATTTTTCGATAGATAAAAAAAAGGAGATCAAATGATCTCCTTTTTTTAGTATAACTAAGATTTAACGATTAAATTACTCAGCAGTTTCTTTTGCTTGAGCTTCTTTAATTGATAATCTTACACGACCTTGACGATCCACTTCCATTACCTTAACAGCAACTTCTTGGTTCATTTCTAAATGGTCAGATACATTTGCTACACGTTCGTCACTGATTTGTGAGATGTGTACTAAACCATCTTTACCTGGAAGAATGTTAACGAAGGCACCGAAATCAACGATACGGATAACTTTACCGTTATAGATACGACCCACTTCAACTTCAGCAGTGATTTCTTCAATACGACGGATAGCTTCTTTAGTTGCTTCACCATTTGAAGATGCAATCTTAACAGTACCATTATCATCTAGCTCAATCGTAGTGCCAGTTTCTTCGGTTAGCGCGCGAATTACCGCACCGCCTTTACCAATGACATCACGGATTTTTTCTGGATTAATCTTGATAGTCGTAATACGTGGAGCATGGGCAGAAATATCATCACGATGTGAACCAATAGCTTGATCCATTACGTTTAAGATATGAACACGTGCACCATAAGCTTGCTGCAACGCGATATCCATAATCTCTTTAGTAATGCCTTCGATCTTAATATCCATCTGCAATGCAGTAATACCGTCACGAGTACCCGCTACTTTAAAGTCCATATCACCTAAGTGATCTTCATCGCCTAGGATGTCAGAAAGTACAACGAAATCGTCACCTTCTTTAACTAGTCCCATTGCAATACCTGCAACCGACGACTTAATTGGTACACCCGCATCCATTAATGCTAATGAAGTACCACATACAGAAGCCATTGAGCTTGAACCGTTAGATTCAGTAATTTCAGATACAACACGAATGCTGTATGGAAATTCTTCAGCTGAAGGCATAACAGCATTCATACCACGCCATGCTAACTTACCATGACCGATTTCGCGGCGCTTAGGTGAGCCAACCATACCTGTTTCACCAACAGAATACGGAGGGAAGTTATAGTGAAGCATAAAACGATTAGTACGTTCGCCCATAATGCTATCAATTTTCTGAGCATCACGTTCAGTACCTAAAGTACAGGTTACTAGAGCTTGAGTTTCACCACGAGTAAATAATGAACTACCGTGTGTACGTGGAAGTACACCAGCTAAAACACTTAATGCGCGGATCATGTCTGGCTCACGACCATCGATACGTGGCTTACCATTAATAATACGTCCACGTACAACACTTTTCTCTAAGCTACCAAGTAAGTTGTCTACTTCGCGAGTATCAACTTCTGGATTTTCAGCAACTAATGCTGCTTTAGCTGCGTCTTTAACAATACCGACTTGTACATAACGGTCTTGCTTAACTTCAATTTGATAAGCTTCTGTCATGCCTACTTCAGCAAGTTCTTTAATTTTGGCAACTAACACAGGATCTTGAACTGGTGCAGTCCATTCCCACATTGGTTTGCCGGCTTCAGCCTTGAACTCAGCAATGGCATCAACAACGACTTGTTGTTGATCATGGCCGTAAGTTACAGCACCTAACATGATTTCTTCTGCAAGCGCTTTAGCTTCAGATTCAACCATAAGTACAGCACCTTTAGTACCCGCTACCACTAAGTTAAGTGAACTTGTAGCAAGCTGATCAACAGTTGGGTTCAGTACATATTCACCGTCGATGTAACCAACACGTGCAGCGCCAAGTGGGCCACTGAAAGGGATACCAGAGATAGCAAGTGCCGCAGAAGTACCAATCATTGAAACAATATCTGGTTCGATTTGTGGGTCAACTGAAACTACAGTGATGATAACTTGAACTTCGTTTTTAAAACCGTTAGGAAATAAAGGACGAATAGGACGGTCAATTAGACGTGCAATCAGAGTTTCATCTTCTGAAGGACGACCTTCACGCTTGAAGAAACCACCAGGGATTTTACCTGCAGCATAGGTTTTTTCTTGATAATTAACCGTTAGAGGGAAAAAACCACGGCTTAGATCCGCTACTTTTTTACCCACTACAGTAACTAATACTGTGGTATCGCCCATGCTTGCTAAAACTGCAGCATCTGCTTGACGTGCAATAACACCCGTTTCTAAGGTGACTGTATGTTGACCATACTCAAAACTCTTTACAATTGGATTCACGTGACCCATTCCTTAATTTAATGACCTTTAATTACGCGTACGAGTATACTTCAATTAGCTCGAATAGTTAAATAGACGCGAGTGGTAGAATGTGAAAATCATAAAAATAATCACATTCCTAGATGAGCACACCGTATTGAAAACTCAATGTGGCACGAAAAACCTCTATTTATGTCTATTAAGTGACTTAAGGTTGACTTATTGCACTGATTATTGATGACAAGACAGAGGAACTTGACTAAAGTTATGAGCAATAATATCAATTTCTGTCGGGTTTATATATTGAACAACCACAATAGAATTGATTTTCATATTGGGTCTACATATTTTGTAGTTTTAGCATTTTAAGATGTTACAAAATTAACGTAAAAATAGTCACTTATGTGACATGGAATAATACATAATGACCAATTTTAAGTCCCTAACATGGAAACAGACAAACTTAGTTGTTTTTACTGCTTTATTTTTTGCAATTGCCATTTTTATTGTCGAAATAGCACTAGTCGTCATCACGACTAAACAACAACTGACAGCTGCACAGCAAGAACTACTGAATTCTGTTGAACAAACCACCACCAACGCTGTGTGGTCTTTAGATGATAAACTTGCCAGTCAAACTCTAGAGGGCATTATCAAAGTCGATAATGTTGGCTCGGCTGTCATTGAACTTGATGACGGTTCATTATTTGTTTCTTCGGCAAATGAGTTAAATGAATTATCAAATAGTTATGTTTCCATCAGCAACCGTCTTTTTGGTGATCTGAAAGAAATTTCGCGCCCGTTATATCGCCCATTCTATTTTGAAGGTAATAAGCAACAACAGCTAATCGGCACACTTACCATATTCTACGACACGCAAAAACTCACCAACAAACTGTTTAATCAACTCCAACTTGGACTCATTGCCACATTGGCTCGAGCATTGTTGCTCACTTTAGTATTAACGGTGGTGTTTCATCGTTTTCTCACTCAACCTATTGCTCGTATTAGTGAAGCTATCGATAAAATTGACCCAGATTATCCTGATGAAAATCTATTGCCCATGTCTAAAGCGCATAAGGATGATGAATTAGGACTTGTGACAAGTAAGTTTAATCAGATTTTGCTGCAATTTAGCCAAACCCAAAACAAACTCCGAAAAATGGCAACCCGAGACCCATTGACTGGTTTGCCTAATCGGGCTTTATTATTAGAAACGTTGAATGTAACCATTCAACGTTCTCGAGTTCATAAACGGAATTTCGCCTTACTCTTTATTGATTTAGACCGGTTTAAAAACGTCAATGACTCATTAGGTCATGCTATCGGTGATCAATTCCTGGCTCGTATTGCGCGTATATTAGAAAGAGTGGTTGGTGAGCAAGGTAGTGTGGCTCGTTTAGGTGGCGATGAATTTGTAATTTTAGCCGATGAGATTCAAACACCTTCACAAGCAGCAGACTTTGTTGACAAGTTGCTTATTCAATTAAACACCCCAATTCAACTTAACGAGCACGCCATTCATCCAGCGGCATCTATCGGTATCTCTATTTATCCAGAAGATGGCATCACGGCAGAAGATTTAATTCGTCATGCAGATATCGCGATGTACAGTGCTAAAGCAGCTGGCTCAAATCAATGGGCGTTTTTCAAGCAACAAATGACTGAGCGCGCTGCGGTTAGATTACGTACAGAAGCCTCTTTACATGATGCACTAAAGAACAATGAGTTCTTATTGTATTTTCAACCTAAATTTGATCTAAAAACCGATAAAGTTGTTGGCTGTGAAGCGTTAATTCGCTGGCAAAAAGACGGACGCTTGATTAGCCCTATGTCATTTATTCCCGTGGCAGAAGAAACAGGGATAATCATCCCTATTGGTCGTTGGGTCATTGAACAAACTTGTAAAGTGATTCGAGAATGGCAACGTAAATACAATTATGAAATTCCTATTGCCGTCAATGTGGCCTCACAACAATTTGCTGATGCTAGTTTAGTTCCTGATATTAAACAATTGGCAATTCGTTACCAAATCCGTCCAGAATTGCTTGAAATCGAAATTACTGAAACATCGCTAATGAATGATATTGAACAAGCTATAACAAAATTAGAACTGCTCAAATCTGCCGGTTTTGGGATTGCGGTTGATGACTTTGGTACTGGATATTCATCATTGTCTTATTTACGTCACCTGCCAATTACCACCATGAAAATTGATCGAGCATTTGTGAGCGATCTTCCACAGGATAGCGCTATTGCATCGACTATTTTAATGCTTGGTCGCCAGCTTGACTTGACGATTGTTGCTGAAGGTATCGAGAATATACAACAGCTTGAATGGCTCAGAGAAAATCAATGTGAAATAGGCCAAGGTTTTTATTTCAGTGAGCCGTTACCCATAGAAGAATTTGAAGAAAAATATATAGCCTGTAATACCGCTAAGATCATTCATGTGTAGGGATTGTATAAACGTGACGTCATATAATTAAGTGACGACGCTCGCCTGTATACTGAATGTCTACAATGATTATTTACGTGTACACCAGTACTACACGTGTGGCTCATCATCACAAAAATGGTAATGAAATACTCATTGCTAACACCTCAAGCATAAACACTATTATTTTAGATATTGAAGTTCAGCGCTGCAACTATAGTGAGTATGATTATCCAAAGTAAATATTGTTTATTTTGGACAATAAAAAAGGAGGCAATAGCCTCCTTTTTTATGGTCTAATCTGCTTACTAAAGTAAGCCGAATATCGAATTAACGACGTAAACCTAACTTCTGGATCATAGCAGTATAACGTGCTACGTCAGTACGCTTTAAGTAAGCAGAAAGCTTACGGCGTGCACTTACCATACGTAATAGACCACGACGCGAGTGGTGATCATGGATGTGCTCTTTAAAGTGACCTTGAAGGTGGTTAATTTGAGCAGTTAACAAAGCTACTTGAACTTCAGTTGAACCTGTATCGTTTTCGCAGCGACCAAAATCAGCCAAAATTTTCGCTTTTGCTTCAGCACTTAGTGACATGTGTATCTCCAAAAAAAGTAAATGTATCTCTAGCCGATCACTAACTCAGCCAGAGCGAGCGCAGTATTTTAACCACATTGATAGTTAACCGCAATCTAAATTCGTTTTTTATTGTTAAAAGCCAACGTTAAAGCCGTCTGACTACTCTGCAGGATCATTTTCGTGAATTACAATCAACCGTTTAGGTGCCAATAGACCATCATCATTCATGATGCCCATACCAACAAATCGATGTGAATCACCAATAGTAATACGCACTAATTCATCAGGCTTAAGTCCCGCAGCTTGGATTGCTTGTCCTTGCATAACGTAATATAACATCTCGTCTGGCAAGTTAATTTCAGCAAATTTAGCTACAGCTGTATCCATTGGTAATAATAATGGATCCATCAATGTCTGAGGCGCAACATCTTGTCTATGGGATTGCTCAACTAACGCTTCTAATTGCGCTAACGATACCATTTTTTCATACGGGTATTCGGCAACTTGAGTACGTCGCAACATAATAACATGTGCTCCACAGCCAAGCATTTCACCTAAATCATCAATAATGGTACGTATGTAAGTCCCTTTAGAACAATGAATGTCTAGGGTTAATTCATCACCTTCAAGCTTAATAAAATTGAGCTCAAATACAGTAATAGGTCGCGACTCACGTGGAACTTCAATCCCCTCACGAGCATATTTATACAAAGGTTGACCTTGGTATTTTAATGCCGAATACATTGAAGGTATTTGCTGAGTGGTTCCTCGAAAAAATGCGAGCTTTTCATCAAGTAATGCTTGAGTAACATTAACGGGACGCGTTTGCACGATTTCCCCATCAGAATCACTCGTATCAGTACGTTGACCCAATTTAGCCGTCACTAGGTAGCGCTTATCCGAATCTAATAAATGCTGAGAGAACTTAGTTGCTTCTCCGAGACAAATAGGCAACATACCTGTTGCTAACGGGTCTAAAGCACCTGTATGGCCGGCTTTATTGGCATTAAAAAAACGCTTAACTCTTTGCAGGGCAAAATTAGAGCTCATGCCAGTATCTTTATCGAGTAACACTATACCGTCGATGAAGCGACCTTTAGGGCGACGAGCCATTAATCTTGCTCCTTTTCACCGTCAGCAGACTCGCTGCTATCAGATGCATCTGGATTAAACTCTTGCTGTTTAGCTTTATCTTTATTGATAACTTGGGTCACTAGGTTAGACATACGCATACCTTCAACTAGTGAGCTATCGTAAATAAAGCGTAATTCAGGCATGACACGTAATTTCATACGGCCAGCAACTAAAGTACGGATATAAGGCGCAGCAACAGTAAGCGCATCAATTTTTTGTTGAACAAGTTCTGTGTCTTCTTCAAAGAAAGTCACATAAACTTTTGCATAACTTAAATCACGTGAAACATCGACATCGTTTACAGTAACAAAACCAATGCGGGGATCTTTCATATCGCGCTGCAACACCATTGCAAGTTCTTGCTGGAGCTGTTGTGCAATACGACGTGTACGACTAAATTCTTTTGCCATGATGATATGCCATATCGTTAGGTCTACAATCAAAAAGGGCGGCTAAAGCCGCCCTTCCATTGGTTCTTATAAGGTGCGAGCTATTTCGACTGTTTCGAAGACCTCAATTTGGTCTCCTACGCGAACGTCATTGTAGTTCTTCACACCAATACCACATTCCATCCCATTACGGACTTCTGGAGCATCGTCTTTAAAGCGACGTAATGACTCAAGTTCACCTTCGAAGATAACCACGTTATCACGTAGAACACGAATTGGTGCACTACGCTTAACAATACCTTCAGTAACCATACAACCAGCAATAGCGCCAATTTTAGGAGACTTAAATACATCACGAACTTCAGCAAGACCGATAATTTCTTGTCTAAATTCTGGTGCTAACATACCTGTCATTGCAGCACGAACTTCATCAATTAAGTTGTAGATGATGCTGTAATAACGTAAATCAACACTTTCTGAATCGATAGTCTTACGTGCCTGTGCATCAGCACGGACATTGAATCCGACCAGAATAGCATTAGAAGCTGCAGCTAATGTTGCATCAGTTTCAGTTAATGCACCGACACCACGAGCAATAATGTTCACTTTCACTTCATCAGTAGACAGTTTAGCTAATGATTCACAAATTGCCTCAAGAGAACCCTGAACATCCGCTTTAAGTACGATATTCAGTTCTTGTACTTCGCCTTCTTCCATGTTGGCAAACATGTTTTCTAGCTTAGACTTTTGCTGACGTGCTAATTTAATATCGCGGAATTTTCCTTGGCGATACAATGCTACTTCACGGGCTTTACGTTCATCACGTACAACTGTCGCTTCATCACCAGCTAACGGCACACCAGAAAGACCTAAGATTTCTACCGGGATAGAAGGACCTGCTTCAGTGATAGATTGACCATTTTCGTCATTCATCGCACGAATTTTACCGTACTCTAAACCACATAAAACGATATCACCTTGACGTAATGTACCTTCTTGAACCAAGACAGTAGCCACAGGGCCACGACCTTTATCAAGTTTTGATTCAATAACAACACCCGCTGCCATTCCATCACGTATAGCTTTAAGTTCTAATACTTCAGATTGAAGCAAGATGCCTTCTAATAGTTCGTCAACGCCCATACCAGTTTTAGCTGATACATGAACAAACATATTATCTCCGCCCCAATCGTCTGACATAATGCCATGTTGAGACAGCTCACTCTTAACACGCTCAGGATCAGCATCTGGCTTATCCATTTTGTTAACAGCAACAATTAACGGTACATTACCCGCTTTAGCATGTTGAATCGCTTCAATCGTTTGTGGCATTACACCATCATCAGCAGCTACAACCAAAATAACAATATCAGTTGCCTTAGCACCACGAGCACGCATTGACGTAAACGCCGCGTGACCAGGAGTATCAAGGAAAGTGATCATGCCGTTGTCAGTTTCAACGTGGTATGCACCAATATGCTGAGTAATACCACCGGCTTCACCAGATGCTACTTTCGCACGACGAATATAATCGAGTAACGATGTTTTACCGTGGTCAACGTGACCCATGATAGTCACAACCGGTGCACGTGATTCTAGTTTAATGTTGTCATCGCGGTCTTGAAGAACTTGATGCTCAAGTTCGTTTTCACGAATAAGTACCACTTTATGACCGAGTTCTTCTGCAACCATTTGCGCTGTTTCTTGGTCAAGTACTTGGTTAATTGTCACCATAGTGCCCATTTTCATCATTTGCTTGATGATCACAGTGGCTTTAATTGCCATTAAATGAGCCAATTCAGATACGGTTACAGTTTCACCAATACGCACATCACGACTAACAGCTGCTGCAGGTTTATTAAAACCATGCGCCATAGATTCTGGTGCAGTGCTGCGGTTACGCATGTGCTTTTCGCGTCCGTCACGAGCATCTTTTCCGCCACGTTTTTTATTGGCGTTTTTATTGCGAGCACGACGACCACGTTTTTCGTCATCAGCATCTGAACTGTCTTCTGCTGCACGAGCAACTTTAGATGTTGTGATGTGATGATCACCATTTTTTTCAGCTTCTAAACGTTGACGCTCTTCTTCAGCCCAACGCTTTGAGTTTACTTCTGCAAGTAAACGTGCAGCTTCAGCAGCTTTAGCAGCTTCATCTTTTTGCTTTTGAGTTAACACAGCTTCTTGAGTCGCTTTTAAACGCTCGGCCTCTGCTTTTGCTGCTGCCGTTTCTGGGTCAGCAACTTTGGCTACTTTAGGCTCAGCTTTTACTTTTTCTGATTTCAATTTGGCTTCGGCTTCCGCTTTTTTCTTCGCTTCTGCAGTTGCTTTCGCTTCTGCCGCTACTTTGGCTTTTGCTTCAGCTTCCGCTTTTGCTTGAGCTTCTGCTTTGGCCTTGGCTTGAGCTTCTAATTCAGCTTGTTTTGCTAACTCTGCATCATCACGTTTAACGAAAGTGCGCTTTTTACGGACTTCCACTTTAACGTCTTTTGACTGACCGTCAGTGCTTGCAACACTTAATGTTGACACAGTTTTACGCTGCAATGTCATTTTAGTCGGTACAGTATCTGCACCATGCTGTTTTTTTAGATAATCAAGAAGTTGTTTCTTCTCATTTTCTGAAACGGTATCGAGTTTCTTCTTGCTCATACCTGCTTCTGAGAATTGCTCAATTAGTCGCTCGACTGATTTGCCCACTTCTGTTGCTAATTTTTCTACATTTGTATCTGCCATCAATTAAATCCCCCTGTTGATCGACTTATGCTTCTTCGCCAAACCAACAGATATTGCGGGCAGCCATGATGAGCTCACCTGCTTTTTCTTCTGTTAATTCTTCAATATCAAGTAAATCATCAATACCTTGCTCGGCCAAGTCTTCTAAAGTCACTACGCCATTGCTCGCAAGAACATAAGCTAAATGTCTTTCTAATCCTTCCAATGCTAGTAAGTCATCACTTGGCTCTGCACCGTCTAACGCTTCTTCGGACGCTAATGCTCTTGTCGAGATTGCCGCCTTTGCACGTTCACGTAGTGCTTCAACGATATCTTCGTCAAAACCTTCTATTGCTAATAGTTCAGATTCTGGGACATAAGCAATTTCTTCTAACGAAGTGAATCCCTCATCAGCCAACACGGCTGCAAAATCTGCATCTACATCCAGAGAAGCTACAAACAAGTCAATCACCTTTGCACTTTCGGCTTGGTGTTTCTTATTCAAGTCTTCAACTGTCATTACATTTAATTCCCAACCAGTCAGTTGAGTCGCTAAACGAACGTTTTGGCCATTTCGACCAATTGCCTGTGCCAAACTATCTGCTTCCACAGCAATATCCATTGAGTGATTATCTTCATCGACAATGATAGAGGCTACATCAGCAGGTGCCATGGCATTGATCACATATTGTGCAGGATTATCATCCCACATCACAATATCTACTCGCTCGCCACCTAATTCATTTGATACGGCTTGCACACGTGCGCCACGCATACCAACACAAGCACCAATAGGGTCAATGCGACGGTCATTTGATTTAACGGCGATTTTAGCACGAGCTCCTGGATCACGAGCTGCACCCATCACTTCAATCAATTCGTCGTAAATTTCAGGCACTTCAACACGGAAAAGCTCAATTAACATCTCAGGCTTACTGCGAGTTAAAAATAACTGTGCTCCACGCGCTTCTGGACGTACTGAGTACAATAAAGCACGTACACGATCACCAGGGCGGAAAGATTCACGGCTAATTAAGTCTTCTTTAAATATCACGCCATCTGCGTTATTGCCTAAATCGACAACCACACTTTCACGGGTACTTTTCTTGACGATACCAGTAACAATTTCACCTTCACGCTCAATAAATTGTTCAACAATTTGCGCACGCTCGGCTTCACGAACTTTTTGAACGATAACTTGTTTTGCTGTTTGCGTCGTAATACGGTCAAAGACAACTGAATCTATTTCATCTTCAATGTATTCACCTGGCTGGATATCAGGTTGTTCATAACGCGCAGCTTCAATGGTAATTTCACTATAAGGGTTCTCTAGTGGTTCACCATGGTCATCAACTACCATCCAACGACGATACGTATCGTAATGACCCGTTTTACGGTCAATTTCAACACGAACTTCAATATCGCCTTCGTATTTTTTCTTTGTAGCAGTGGCCAGTGCAATTTCTAGCGCCTCGAAAATTTTCTCACGGGGAACGCCTTTCTCATTGGAAACCGCTTCTGCGACTAGCAGGATCTCTTTATTCATTTGGTCTTGCCTCGTTCTTCACCTGAAACTATCAAAACTTAGCGATAATGTTACCTTTACGGATATTATCCAAAGCAACAATCAAGTCTTTACCATCAACAGTGATGGTGAGCATTTGCCCATCAACGCTACTAATGACGCCTTTTAAATTACGACTACCCGCAACAGGCATAGTCAACTGTACTTTTGCATCTTCACCCACGTAGGCCGCATATTGCTCAGCGGTAAATAAAGGTCTATCTACGCCAGGTGAAGATACTTCTAATGTGTATTCTGTAGAAATAGGGTCTTCAACATCCATAACTGCGCTAACTTGACGACTGGCTTCTGCACAGTCTTCAATGTTGATGCCATTCTCGTGATCAATGAAAACACGTAATATTGAATGACGACCAGCTTGAATATACTCTATGCCCCATAGTTGAAAGCCCAATGCTTCAACGGGTACCGTTAACATCTCAACTAGCTTGGATTCTATCGTTGCCAAAAATGACCCCCAAAAAAAACAAAAAAAGGGCTAATAGCCCCATAGCAATCCGCATAAAGCACGGATATTTAAAAGTCCATATAACAAAAAACCCCGTAATCACGAGGTTATTTTATTATAAAACCTGTAAATTGTAATTTATCTTCTTTCAAAGTTAAATTACAAGGAGCTGGTTGCGGGGGCCGGACTTGAACCGACGACCTTCGGGTTATGAGCCCGACGAGCTACCAACTGCTCCACCCCGCGTCAACTGATGCAAGTATATTGATTTACACTATATCTTGCAATAACTAATCAAACTCAATCCATGATTTGTTAGTTAAATAATGGTGCCGAGAGCGGGACTTGAACCCGCACGTCCGTTAAGACACAGCCACCTCAAGGCTGCGCGTCTACCAATTCCACCACCTCGGCGATACTTAGTTTACTAGTCAGGAATCTTTGTTTCTGACTGTTCGGTTTGCACAGGCGCATCGTCAATGATTTGCTCTGCTGCTGGACCTAAATCATTCCATTGATCATTTTGTTGAGTATGATTAGCACTTAAATTACCAATCACTAAACTCAATGCAAAAAAACCAATGGCTAATACTGCAGTACTGCGAGTCAGGAAGTTACCTGATCCGCTTGAACCGAACAATGTGCCTGAAGCACCGGCCCCGAAAGATGCGCCCATATCGGCACCCTTTCCTTGTTGAATTAAAATTAAGCCGATAAGGCCTAACGCTACCACCAAGTATACAACTATAAGAACTTCGTACATATTATTACGCGCTCATCGCTATGGTACATAAACTTAAAAACTCACTTGAGTTCAAACTGGCACCGCCAATCAAGCCGCCATCAACATCAGGCTGAGCAAATATATCTGCCGCATTGCTTGGGGTGACGCTACCACCGTATAAAATTCTGATATTCTCGCCAATGAAGGGAGATACTTCAGAGAGGCGACTGCGTATAAACGCATGTACTTCTTGTGCCTGCTCTGGTGTAGCGCTTTTACCTGTACCTACTGCCCATAAAGGTTCGTAGGCGATAATCGCGTTATCAAAAGCCATGGTACCGTTTTTTTCAATTACTATATCAAGCTCTTCCGCAATCACCTCAAAGGTACGTCTTGCTTCACGAGCCGGTCCAGATTCACCTACACATAAAATCGGTGTCAGACCATTTTTTTGCGCTGCGGCAAACTTCTCTGCCACTATATTACTCGTCTCTCCGTACATACGGCGACGTTCGGAATGGCCGATAATAACATATCGACATCCAGAATCTTTTAGCATCTGCCCGGACATTTCACCGGTGTACGCACCAAAATCATGTTGACTAAGATTTTGTGCGCCCATTCTCACAAGCGCGCCATCTAAGGTTTGCTTATTGGCTTCAAGCAGCTGTCGAACACTTTCAAGATAAATTGAAGGCGGACATAAAACCACTTCAGCGGAATCATTTTGGAGCTTTGTAGCAAACTTTTTGAAAAGTTCTTGGGCCAATGCCGAATTACCATTCATTTTCCAGTTGCCAGCGACCATAGGACGTCTGAGTGCCATTCATTATCTCCTCTGAAAGCGGCGTGAATAATAGCGAACCACTTATCAAGTTACAAGAGCTAAAAGGGGAATAATTCAGATAATCTGTCGAAGCGTCTACTTTTTGAGCGCGTAACAACATAACTGAATATTCAGATAATTAACATGCTGCCTTTACGGCGTCAGCAATACGATTTGCATGTGCAAGCACTTGTGGATGATCATCACCCTCAACCATCACCCTAATTAACGGTTCTGTACCCGACTTGCGTAATAATACTCGTCCACGAGAACCTAATTGTTGCTCAACATCAGCTTGGGCTAATCTTACTGCATCAGTATCCAACGGATTCGAGTTTCCTTCAAACCTAACGTTCACTAATACCTGCGGTAACATCTTCATTGATTCGGTTAATTGTTCAAGTGACGAATTTTGGCGTCGCATCGCTGCTAGCACTAAAATACCTGCAACAATACCATCACCTGTGGTGCCATGATCAAGATTGAGTATATGGCCCGAATTTTCTCCGCCGATACGCCAATTTTTTTCTTTAAGAATTTCCATGACATACCGATCACCCACTTTCGAGCGAACAAATGGAATATTAAGCGCTTGCAATGCTAAATCTAGCCCTAGGTTAGACATTAACGTGCCCACTACACCGCCTTTCAAAATACCACGTTTTTGGGCATCTACGGCTAGAATATATAAAATTTGATCCCCATCAATTACCTCTCCGTGGCTATTGACCATCATAATACGGTCGCCATCACCATCTAATGCGATACCTAAATCAGCTTTTTCAGCTAATACAGTTTCACATATTTTGGCCATTGATGTTGCACCCACTTTATCATTGATATTCAAACCATTAGGTTTATCACCAATAGCAATCACATCCGCACCAAGTTCTCGAAATACATTGGGGCTATGTGGTAAGTTGCACCATGGGCACAATCAACCACAATTTTTAAACCTTCAAGAGTTTGATCTGCTGGGAAATTCCCTTTGCAATATTCAATATAACGTCCTGCAGCATCTTCGATTCTGCGGGCCTTACCCAATAAGTGAGATTCAACACACACTAATGGTTTTTCAAGTTCAGCCTCAATTTCAAGCTCAATATCATCATCGAGTTTACTGCCATCTGTTGAGAAAAACTTGATACCATTATCGTAATATGGATTATGCGAAGCACTAATAACCACACCCGCTTCAGCACGAAATGTCCGAGTTAAATAAGCTACTGCAGGTGTCGGCATGGGTCCAAGTAATAAAACATTTAACCCGGCGGCAGATAATCCCGCTTCTAAAGCCGATTCAAATAAGTAACCTGAAATACGAGTATCCTTACCAATAATCACTTTTTGAGTGCCATTTCGCGACAATACTCGTCCTGCGGCCCAACCGAGCTTCAATGCCAATTCGGGGGTCATTTTGCCTGCCCCTACTTTGCCGCGAATACCATCGGTTCCAAAAAATTGTCTTTGTTTCACAGGTCCCCACTTAAGTTAATCACTTTTTATACAACGTGTTATATCGACAGAACTACAAATTAGCCATTGTTTCAGACATGACTTTAAGTACGTCAACAGTTTCGGGTACATCATGAACTCGTATTATCTGCGCACCTTGCTGAGCTGCAATAAGTGCTCCAGCAAGACTACCCGCAAGGCGTTGATCAATAGCACGCCCTAACAAGTCCCCAATCATGCTTTTTCGTGACAATCCGACCAATAAAGGTAAATGAAATTCATGTAAGGAAGGTAATGTCGCTAATAGGCGGTAATTATGCGCTAAAGTTTTGCCAAAGCCAAAACCTGGATCAAGAATTAGACGCTCACGATCAATACCTGCCGCTTCACAGTAGGCAATACGCAGTTCGAAAAAGGCTTTTACTTCTTCAACTACATCTTGATACTCAGGTTTCTCTTGCATGGTTTGAGGTTCACCTTGCATATGCATTAAACAAATTGGCACATCTAAGGTTGCAGCCATTGCTAAGGCTCCAGCTACTTGCAATGCACGCACATCATTAATCATATTGGCACCTGCATTGACTGCCTGCTCCATTACTTCAGGTTTACTGGTATCTATCGAAATCCATACATCATATTTTTTAGCGGTGTATTCAATAATGGGAATAACACGTGCCAGTTCTTCTTCCACTGAAACGATGTCGGAACCTGGACGAGTTGACTCGCCACCCACATCAATAATTAATGCACCTTGCTCAACCATGTGGTCGACATGTTTGCAGGCTAATTCAACATTAGAATAAGCACCGCCGTCAGAAAAAGAGTCGGGGGTGACATTAACAATCCCCATTACAACTGGAGATGATAAATCGAGGGTTTTCTTAGCATGGGTTAATTGAAACAAATTAGTTTTCCTTGATAAAGGCTAAAAACAAGAAAACCCCTTTCGGGGTTTTCTTTATTCACTAAATTAATTATTTAGCTGGTGATTCATCCGCATCATTCGAATCGGCTTTATTGTCGACTTTAGTGTCGGTTTTAGCGTCATCCACTGGCGTTTCAACTTCAGACTTAGGCGTGGTATTGCCATTGTCTTTATCGTCAGATGATTCATCTTTTTGCCATTCAGCTGGCATACGCACTTCACGTCGATGCATTAAATCATCAATTTGTAACGAATCAATCGTTTCGTACTTCATCAATGCGTCTTTCATCGCATGTAAAATATCCATATTTTCTGTCAACATGGTTTGTGCACGTTGATAGTTTTTATCGATAAACATTTTGATTTCAGAATCAATTAATGATGCAGTATCACCAGACATGGCATTTGATTTACCCATACTGCGTCCTAAGAAAACTTCATTTTCTTCTTCGGCATAGAGTAATGGACCCAGTTTGTCTGAAAAGCCCCATTGAGTAACCATGTTACGAGCAATGGAAGTCGCGTATTTTATGTCTTGTGAAGCACCAGTAGACACTTTTTCACTACCATAGATAAGCTCTTCGGCTAAACGTCCACCGTAAGCAACGGATATCTGTGATTCCAATTTGCGACGGCTTTGACTAACAGCATCGGCTTCAGGTAAGAAGAAAGTAACACCTAATGCACGTCCTCGTGGAATAATTGTCACTTTATGTACTGGATCATGTTCTGGCACTAAGCAACCAACAATAGCATGTCCGGCTTCATGATAAGCCGTCATCTCTTTGTCTTCTTCAGACATCACCATAGAACGGCGCTCAGCACCCATCATGATTTTGTCTTTAGCACGTTCAAACTCTTCCATACCGACTACACGACGATTACCACGCGCAGCAAACAACGCAGCTTCGTTAACAAGGTTTGCTAAGTCTGCACCTGAGAACCCTGGGGTACCGCGGGCAATAACACTTGCTTTAACATCGTCCGATAAAGGCACTTTACGCATGTGTACTTTAAGGATTTGTTCACGACCACGAACATCGGGTAAACCGACCACAACTTGGCGGTCAAATCGACCTGGACGAAGTAGTGCAGAATCGAGTACGTCCGGACGGTTAGTTGCCGCAATGACAATAACGCCTTCATTACCTTCGAAACCATCCATCTCAACCAGTAACTGGTTCAATGTTTGCTCTCGTTCATCATGACCACCACCAACACCTGCACCACGTTGGCGACCTACGGCATCGATTTCATCAATAAAGATAATACATGGAGCTGATTTTTTGGCTTGTTCAAACATGTCACGAACACGAGAAGCACCAACACCGACAAACATTTCCACAAAATCAGAACCTGAAATGGTAAAGAATGGCACTTTGGATTCACCAGCAATAGCCTTAGCTAGCAAGGTTTTACCTGTACCAGGCTGTCCAACCATTAACACGCCCGTAGGAATACGACCGCCTAATTTTTGAAACTTGGTAGGATCACGTAAATAATCAACCAGTTCTTTCACTTCTTCTTTTGCTTCATCACAGCCAGCAACATCAGCGAATGTGGTTTTAATTTGGTCTTCGCTCATCAATTTGGCTTTACTTTTACCAAATGACATTGCGCCCTTTCCACCGCCGCCTTGCATTTGACGCATGAAAAATATCCACACCCCTATGAGCAATAACATTGGGAACCATGAAATAAATATTTGGGTTAAAAAGCCTGATTCTTCAGCCTCTTGCCCTTTCATGTCGATACCCTTTCTATCTAGATCATTAATTAGATCTTGATCATAAATCGGCATGATAGTGGTGAACTTTTCACCAGTACGCTTTGTCCCTTCAATGGTTCGTTGGTCGCTTTTTATTTCGACCTTGTTAATTTGACCATTTCGAACATTGTCCAAAAAGGCGGAATAATCCATCTTCTGCGTATTCGAAGAAGAGGGGGAATAACCCTGAAACACTGACATCAGCACAACAGCGATGACAACCCAGAGTATTAAATTTTTAGCCATGTCACTCAAATTACTCGACCTCTTAACAGTCCTGCGATTATTAACGTTAGACTACTACAACTTGTAACCAGTCGCCACTAGATAGACTTCTCGAGAGCGCGCTCTAGAGGAGTCTGGTTTACGTGTTTTAACTACTTTAAATGCCTGTTTGACTGTTTTCATGTAGTCGTCAAAGCCCTCCCCCTGAAAGACTTTAACAGCAAAACAGCCATTAGGCGCCAACACTTGGTGACACATATCTAGCGCTAATTCAACTAAATACATAGCCCTCGGTTGATCAACAGCACCCGAACCACTCATGTTCGGAGCCATATCTGATAGTACCACATCCACTTTATCTTGACCTACACGCTCAAGCAATGCTTCGAGTACTTTGTTTTCTCTAAAATCACCTTGAAGGAAATCCACACCAACAATGGGGTCCATTGGTAAGATATCACACGCGATAACTTTGCCTCTATCACCCGTTAATTTGGCAGCCACTTGTGACCAACCACCTGGTGCAGCACCTAAATCAACAACGGTCATCCCCTGTTTAATCAAGTTATCTTTTTGTTGGATCTCTTCTAACTTAAATGCTGCACGTGAACGTAGGCCTCGTTTCTGGGCCAGTTTCACATAGTGATCATCAAAGTGTTCCTGCATCCAACGACTTGAACTTGCCGTTCGTTTTTTTGTTGTCATTTAAATTCCGCAACGATTCAGAGTTACATAAGCTCTATATAAGGGTAGAATACGCGTTTTTCAACAGTAACTCAGCAAAAGTTGGTAAAAATGAACTTAACAACCAAACAAAAACAGCATTTAAAAGGTCTGGCACACAGTCTAAAACCAGTGGTGCTGCTTGGTGGCAATGGACTAACTGAAGGTGTTCTGGCTGAAATTGATAGCGCTCTTACTCATCATGAATTGATTAAAGTGAAAGTAGCCTCTGCTGACAGAGAGCTTAAAAATGCCATCGTTGACGCCATTATTCGTGAAACGCAGTCTGCGAAAGTGCAACTTATCGGTCATGTATTAGTTCTTTTCCGCCATTCGGCAGAAATGAAGATTGCTTTGCCAAAAGCAAAAAAATAACGCGATATTTGAATTCAAAACAAAAGCCGCTGATTTCAGCGGCTTTTTTATGAAGAATAATTCATACGCACATATCTATGGAGTATCAGGCACGGGTGCCACTATATAGTGTTCAGCTTTTAATCCTAAAAACTCAGGCAAGGTTGCTCCAACCGAAATTGATGACCATGTACCAGTTAAAATACCGATAAACATCGCAATAGAAAACCCTTCAAGCGGCGATCCTCCCATAATCCACAAAGCTACAACCGTTAATAAGGTCGTGCCGGATGTGACCATGGTTCTTGAAAACGTCGATTTAACGGCAAGATTATTAATATCAGTAATATTCCATTGCGGCTTAACAATAAGTTGTTCACGGATTCGATCGGCAATAATAATCGAATCATTTAACGAATAACCTAAAATAGCCAGAATAGCCGCCAACACGGTTAAATTGAATTCCATTTGACTCAGAGCAAAAAAAGCCAATACAAACACTACGTCATGCATTAGCGCAAATAATGCGCCTGAAGCTAAACGCCATTCAAATCGAAAACTCAAATAGCCCATGATACACAGCATAGCTATCAATAATGCCAGTCCACCTTGTTCAACTAATTCTTGCCCTACTTGTGGTCCAACGATGCTACTGTTTAATATCTTAATGTCACTATTTAAAGGTGCTAATACAGCTTGCAGTTCTGGGCGTTGATTTTCATCTGGAATATCTGCGTATCTCAATACCCAACGCCCGGCCTCTCCGGCCGAAATAACACTAACCTCTTGTTGATATGCTGCCGTCATTAATGGTTGAATTTCACTTGCTGTAATAACCTTATCTAATTGCACTTCGGTGACGACACCACCGGTGAAATCGAGCCCCCAATTAAAACCTTTTGTGCCAATTACCGTTAATGAAAACAACATCAACACAATGGATATCATGCTTGATGTATAACGCCATTTGGTAAAAGATTGCAGTTGATTTGAGCTGTTATTTAAAGGATTTGAGTTCATTGGATTACACCTTAATTGCGCGACGAATATCACGCCCATAAACAAGATTAATTAATGCCCGAGAGGCAAAAATACCAGTAAACATACTGGTTAATAAACCTAACCCTAGGGTTAAAGCGAAACCTTGAATGGGACCATTGCCAATTGAAAACAGCACTATAGCAGTAATCATTGTGGTGAAATTAGCATCAAATATAGTTGATATGGCACTATCGAATCCCACATCAATTGCACTGGCAAAACTCCGACCTTCTGCTATTTTTTCTTTAATCCGCTCAAATATAAGTACGTTCGTGTCTACTGCCATACCGACAGTAAGCACTAACCCCGCAATACCAGGTAAGGTTAATACCGCACCAGGAATAAGCGCTAACAATCCAAATAGCATCACCATGTTGGCAATTAACGCCACATTAGCGACCCAGCCTAAACGACGATACCAACACGCCATAAATAATAATGTCACCGCCATACCTAATGCTAATGCCGCAAAACCGTTAACGATGTTTTCAGCACCTAAACTGGGGCCAATGGTTCGCTCTTCAACAATCGTAACAGGCGCAGTCATTGAGCCAGCCCTTAGCAGTAATGCAAGCTGCTGAGCTTCTTGATGGCTTCCTGCACCTGTTATTTCAAAACGATTGCCTAATTGGCTTTGAATGGTTGCTACACTGATTATCTTTGTCGTTTGTATGGCTTTACCTTGATCATCACGGCTGAACTCGCTGTATGCGGTTGCCATAGGCTTGCCTATATTGTCGCGAGAGAAGTCCGACATTAGCTTACCACCCGCAGCATCAAGGCTGATGTTCACTTTTGCCATACCAAAGTCGCCGGTAGCGGCACGAGCATCAATAATGTGATCACCGTTAAGTACCGGGCTTCTGTTAACATAAACAGGTTTATTTTGTTCGTCGTTAAAGACAATAGCATTGACCGAACCTATCTGAACTACAGGGTAAAATGCTAAATTTGCAGTGGCACCAATGACATTTTTAGCCGTTGCGGGGTCTTGCACACCAGGCAGTTCAATGCGAATACGATTTTCACCTTGACGCTGTACTAATGCTTCGGTAATCCCTAACTCTTCAATCCGGCTACGCATAATTTGTAAATTTTGCTGAACCGTTAAATTCGTTAACTTGATTTGCTCATTTTCAGGTAAACTCACATTCAGTGTTTGTTGGTGCCCACTCACTTGCCACAAAGGATATTTCTGAGCAATAAATTGCCTTAATTGCCCACGAACATCGTCATTAACGACATTGATAGCTAATGCCGCACCCTCGCCTGAATCCACTGACACTCTGCTAAAGTGTTGTTCTCTAACAAACTGTCTTATGGCATCGCCAATCATCACTGCTTGATTTTTAAATACGAGGTCAAGATCCACGTCCAGCAGAAACTGCACGCCTCCTCGAAGATCTAATCCTAACTTGATGGGTTTAACACCTAAATCTAATAACCAATTTGGGGCAGCAGGTGATAACGCCAAAGTCACTTGGGCTTGCTGTCCAAACTGTTTAATCAAAGCCTCTTTAGCTTGTGTTTGATCATCTTTATCAGCTAATACCACCAAGACATTGTCTAGTTGCTGATCAATGCGTTTACTGTTTATGCCAGCTTGTTGCAATGTATGGTGGATTTGTTCTGTTGTCAGTGAATGTTTCGATTTAACAGCAAGCTGAACCGCAGGTTCTTCCCCAAACCAAGAAGGTAATGCACTCAAAAACAGGACACTTAGGGTGATAATTAAAAGCCAATATTTCCATTGAGAATAATGATTTAATCTACTATTTTTTGATGATATTTTCATAACGCTTGATCCCACAATATTGAGGCCATTTAAGCCACAATCTAAAATGCATAGTGAGTGATGAACAGTATTGACCTAAATCATCGACCCACAGTAAAACTCATTAGCAAAGCTAATGACATTTATCATTAATGCAGGATTTAGTTAGCAGGTGTGAGCGTGAACGAAAAGTAAATTCGACTCTTTCCAAGCTGAAAGTCTTGAGGGGGCTGACGCGGTTGACAATGTCCAGTCCAATTGGGGACTAAAATTAATTTGATAACCTATGGTTAAGCTCGGTACTGGTGGAGAAACAAATTCATAAGCCAACACATAATTAGGGTTTGTTTCGTCGGGTTGATGCTGAGCTATGCTGATATATCGTGCAGAATAAGTGGGCACATAATGTACATCGTTTGAATTAGGTGGCTCAGAGATAACATTCGTTGATGACAGATCTCTAGCGTAGTCCAATATTGAGCTGCTCACATCAGTAAGAGTGTCGCTAAGTACAGTAGATAAGTCTACATTCGCATTTTCAATTGAAGAAAAGGTAGTATCAGAATAAGTATTGCTTTGCGGTTCACAACGGCGTTCCTTTGACGTTAAGTCCTGATCATACGAACAAGAATAACTATGATATGAATCAAATGGCATAGATGCTAAAGCTAGCACACGACTATTGGTAAGGAAGATTGAACACAACCCCACAATAATCAGCATTAGCAATATACGAGCCCATGGAAACGTCATAATGACCTTAAGTTGCAAATCAATTTATTTATCATACAAAGCTATGCACTTATCTTACAAAGCTATTTACTTACTTTTACAGATCAATATAGTTATTTACTAAGTAACATCAGAAACAACACATCAACTTAACACATGCCGAGAATATCCATTGCACCTTTAATCTGCAAATGAATTTTCATCCATGTTCTATGCTTATACCAATAATTATCCAATATCTGATCTGTTTAAATATTCATTACGGTTAACAGTAAACAAAAAAGCACTAAATAATGTTATTTAGTGCTTTCAGTTAGGCAGTATTGTTTTAGTTTGGGTTGAATTTGTCCATAAGAGGCCTTTTCGTCTTAAACCGAGGCATTAATAACAATTTATCAATATTCCAAATGGCAATAACCGCTCATTTAGAGGTATTTAACCGCGATAATTTCATAGTCAGTTAATCCGCCAGGCGTGGTTATAGAAACCTCATCACCTTCACTTTTACCAATTAATCCACGTGCAATGGGCGAATTAACAGAAATTAAATTATGTTTAATATCTGCTTCATCATCGCCGACAATGCGATAAGTCACTTCAGCATCGGTATCAATATTTAAAATGGTCACAGTGGTGCCAAAAATGACTCGTCCAGTGTTTTCCAGTTTAGTGACATCAATAATTTGAGCGTTAGATAACTTACCTTCAATATCGCGAATACGCGCTTCACAAATTCCCTGATCTTCACGGGCTGCATGGTATTCGGCATTCTCTTTTAAATCGCCCAACTCACGTGCAGAAGCAATTGCTTCTGTAATTTTTGGACGGCGATCGAACTTTAGCATTTCAAGTTCTTTACGTAATTGGTCTGCGCCAACTACAGTCATTGGGACCTTACTCATAATGACTTTGTCTCCTTTAAAAACAAAAGCATCCCGTGCTGACAAAAGTCAACACAGTAAAAATTTAGTTGGAAGTACGCAACCGACTTAGCGTGCGTATCTAGGATGCATCTTTTCGATGATGACAACAGCTTACCTAAGCTTTTACAGACTTGCTAGTCATGCTTCATCAAAATGTCATAAAAAAGGTCGCCAAATGGCGACCTTAATCACGACCACACAGTAAAAATTAACTTTTTATACGTTTGTGTAGCTCTTGTATAGAAGTCACCTTGACACGATCATCTGCAGCATGCGCTAAACAGGTCGCAAAGGCAGCATTCAATGTCGTAGTATAATTGACTTTATAACGCAATGCACCACGACGGATCTGTCGAGAATCGACAATCGCTTGACGACCTTCTGTAGTATTAACAATGTAGGTATATTCGCCATTTTTAATACGATCAACAATGTGTGGACGACCTTCATGTACCTTGTTAACCAAGCGAGGATTAATCCCTGCTTCGCCTAAGATAATCGCGGTTCCATGGGTGGCATCAATTTCATAACCTAGCTCAATTAGCTTAGAAGCTAAATCGGCAACGCGTTTTTTATCACTGTTACGCACAGATAATAACGCACGGCCCGACTTAGGCACTTCAGATGTGGCACCAAGCTGGGCTTTTGCATAGGCTTCAGCAAAAGTATCACCCACGCCCATGACTTCACCAGTTGAGCGCATTTCTGGGCCTAATAACGGATCAACACCTGGGAACTTATTAAACGGTAATACCACTTCTTTCACAGAGAAATACGGTGGAATCACTTCTTTAGTGAAGTTCTGTGAAATTAAGCTTTGGCCAGCCATAACTCGTGCTGCTATTTTAGCTAGCGGCACGCCTGTTGCTTTAGACACAAATGGGACTGTACGTGCGGCACGCGGATTAACTTCAATCATATAGATTTCGTTATCTTTTACTGCAAACTGCACGTTCATCAAACCGACCACGCCTAATTCAAAAGCCAGTTTAGACACTTGATCACGCATTCTCGCCTGAATATCAGCACTCAAGGTGTAAGGTGGTAATGAACATCCTGAGTCACCAGAGTGAACCCCAGCTTGTTCAATGTGTTCCATAATGGCACCAACCACCACAGTCTCACCGTCACACACTGCATCAATATCCACTTCAATCGCATCATCTAAGAAGTGATCAAGTAATACTGGCGATGCATTAGATACTTTGACCGCTTCGTTAAAGTAGCGGAGTAAATCTTGCTTGTCGTATACAATTTCCATCGCACGACCGCCCAATACATAAGATGGGCGAACAACCAAGGGATAACCAATTTTTTCAGCTTCAATCACAGCGTTTTCAACAGTAGTTACTGTCGCATTTTCAGGCTGTTTCATGTTCAAACGTTGAATCGCTTGTTGGAAACGTTCGCGGTCTTCTGCACGGTCAATTGCATCCGGGCTGGTACCAATAATCGGTACGCCTGCTGCTTCTAATTCTCGCGCTAGTTTAAGCGGAGTTTGACCACCGTACTGTACGATTACACCTTTTGGTTTTTCGATACGCACGATTTCGAGTACGTCTTCAAGCGTGACGGGTTCGAAATATAAGCGGTCAGATGTATCGTAGTCGGTTGATACGGTTTCAGGATTACAGTTCACCATAATGGTTTCATAACCGTCTTCGCGTAGTGCTAATGCTGCATGAACACAGCAGTAATCGAACTCAATCCCTTGTCCAATACGGTTAGGACCGCCACCCAGAATCATGATTTTTTCACGGTTCGATGGGTTAGCTTCGCACTCATCTTCATACGTTGAATACATGTAAGCTGTATCAGTTGAGAATTCAGCTGCACAAGTATCGACACGCTTATAAACTGGGTGAATTTCATGACGTTGACGTAATTTACGAATTTCGCTTTCATTCACACCTAACACATCGGCTAAACGCGCATCAGAGAAACCTTTACGCTTTAATTGGCGTAAGTAGTTTTGCTCTAATCCTGACATCCCAAGCTCAGCGACTTTTGCTTCTTGGGTAATCAAATCTTCAATTTGAACCAAGAACCAATGGTCAATATTAGTTAGCGTGAAGATATCATCACGGCTTAAACCTGCACGAAATGCATCTGCGATGTACCAAATACGGTCACAACCCGGTTCTTTTAATTCATGGCGAATACGTTGTATGGCTTCTGGAGATTGTAAATCAACAATCGGATCAAAACCGTTACGACTCACTTCAAGGCCGCGTAACGCTTTTTGCAATGATTCTTGGAAAGTACGGCCAATGGCCATGACTTCACCCACAGACTTCATTTGAGTCGTTAAACGGTCATTTGCACCAGCAAACTTTTCAAAGTTAAAACGTGGTATTTTGGTCACAACATAATCGATAGCAGGTTCGAACGATGCAGGTGTTTTACCGCCTGTAATATCGTTACTAAGCTCATCTAATGTGTAACCAACAGCAAGCTTAGCGGCAATTTTAGCAATAGGGAAACCAGTCGCTTTAGACGCTAGAGCTGATGATCGTGATACTCGTGGGTTCATCTCAATAATAACCATACGGCCAGTATCAGGACAAATACCAAACTGTACGTTTGAACCACCGGTTTCAACACCAATCTCACGTAAAACCGCTAAAGAAGCATTACGCATTAATTGATATTCTTTGTCAGTTAAGGTTTGTGCTGGTGCAACCGTAATTGAGTCACCAGTATGAACGCCCATAGGGTCAAAGTTTTCGATAGCACATACGATAATACAGTTATCGTTGCGGTCACGAACCACTTCCATTTCATATTCTTTCCAACCAATTAATGATTCATCAATCAATAACTCGTTAGTTGGCGACAAATCTAAGCCTTGAGAACAAATCTCTTCAAACTCTTCTTTGTTGTAGGCAATACCACCGCCGCTACCACCCATGGTGAAAGACGGACGAATAATACAGGGGAAGCCCACCATATCTAATACGCCGTAAGCTTCATCCATAGTGTGAGCAATACCCGCACGCGGACAGTCTAACCCAATGGATTTCATCGCTTTGTCGAAACGGCTACGGTCTTCAGCTTTATCAATCGCATCAGCTGTCGCACCAATCATTTCAACATTAAATTCTTTTAGCACACCTTTTTCTTCAAGTTGAAGTGCGCAATTTAGTGCAGTTTGCCCGCCCATTGTGGGTAGAATTGCATCAGGTCGTTCTTTAGCAATGATGTTACGTACCACTTCCCAATGAATTGGCTCGATATAGGTTGCATCAGCCATTTCAGGGTCGGTCATAATCGTTGCGGGATTAGAGTTGACCAGAATCACGCGATAGCCTTCTTCGCGAAGCGCTTTACAGGCTTGTGCACCTGAATAATCAAACTCACACGCCTGTCCAATAACAATTGGACCGGCACCTAGGATAAGAATACTTTTTATATCTGTACGTTTTGGCATTGCGTCGTCTTCTCCCAGATAACTACTTAGCGTGCTGACGGTATTGTTCAATTAGCTCGATGAAATGATCGAACAGCGGTGCGGCATCGGTTGGCCCAGGACTCGCTTCAGGGTGTCCTTGAAAGCTAAACGCTGGTTTATCCGTTAGGTGAATACCTTGTAATGAACCATCAAATAACGACTTATGCGTAACCTTAATATTTGCTGGCAATGTGGTTTCATCTGCAGCAAAACCGTGGTTTTGACTGGTGATCATCACGTTGCCTTTTTCAATATTGCTCACTGGATGGTTTGCACCATGATGACCAAACTTCATTTTTAAGGTTTTCGCACCAGAGGCTAAAGCAAGTAATTGATGACCTAAACAAATACCAAACACTGGAATGTCTGTTTTTAAAATTTGTTGTATGGCTTCAATTGCATAATCACATGGTTCAGGGTCGCCAGGACCATTTGATAGGAATATTCCATCAGGCTTCATGGCGAGCACATCTGCAGCAGATGTTTGCGCTGGTACTACCGTTACATCACAACCACGATCAACCAACATCCGTAAAATATTACGTTTTACACCGTAATCGTATGCGACAACTTTATACTTGAGTTCCGATTCTGGTGTTTCAGACGGTAAACCACCGACTAATTTCCAGCTACCGTTGCGCCATGTATAAGCTTTATCGGTGGTCACTTCTTTAGCTAAATCCATGCCTTTCAAGCCAGGGAATGTTTTCGCTTCCGCTAGGGCTTTTGCTTCGTCTAGGTCTCCAACCATAATACAACCGGCTTGAGCGCCTTTTTCACGCAAAATTCGAGTTAGTTTGCGAGTATCAATATCTGCAATACCAACCACATTATTTGCTTTTAAATAATCGCTTAATGATTGTTGGTTGCGGAAATTACTCGCCATAAGCGGTAAGTCACGAATAATTAAGCCACATGCATGAACCGAATCCGATTCTGTGTCTTCATCATTAGTACCTGTGTTACCGATGTGAGGATAGGTTAATGTTACTATTTGGCGTGAATATGAAGGATCCGTAAGAATCTCTTGATAACCTGTCATAGAAGTATTAAAAACAACTTCACCAACAGAGATACCGGTAGCACCAATTGCGGTGCCAGAGAATACGGTTCCATCTTCGAGTACGAGTAAGGCAGACTGTGTCAACGCGACCTCCAGAAAAGAGCCAAGCCACTTAAATAATGTGTTTTTTATTTTGTATGAATTGTCTATTTTCGATAAAATCCAAAATTTCGACAAATTCTATCGATTGTATAAGAAATTAGCTTTTACGTCTATATTTTACAGGATTGTTTTCAAAAAAAAACACCAACATTTGGTGTTTTCATTATCTAATTCAATCCTAATACTTGTTGCATGTCATACAGACCAGCATTTTGATCTGAGAGCCAAAAAGCCGCCCTCATCGCCCCATTAGCAAAAGTCATTCGACTCGATGCTTTATGGGTTATTTCCAAGCGTTCGCCTATATCAGCGAACATAGCGGTATGTTCACCGACAATATCTCCGGCACGAACCGTTGCAAAACCAATGGTATTACGATCGCGTTCACCAGTAATGCCTTCTCGCCCATAAACTGCACATTCATCTAAATCACGGCCTAATACTTCAGCAATAATCTCGCCCATTTTTAATGCAGTACCAGACGGAGCATCTTTTTTATGACGGTGATGTGCTTCGATTATTTCGATATCGGTATAATCACCCATGACTTCTGTAGCCAGTGCGAGTAATTTCCACATCACATTCACACCCACAGACATATTCGGAGCTAACACCACGGGTACTTGCTCTGAATAGGCATTAATCTGTTCTTTTTGAGCATGATTAAAACCAGTGGTACCAATAACGATTGCTTTATGGTTTTTTGCACACCAATCAAGGTGAACAATTGAAGATTCTGGTGAGGTAAAATCAATTAACACGTCAAAGTCGTTGACGACTTTATCTAGCGAATCGGTAATGGTAACGTTCATCGCACCAACACCAGCAAGCACACCAGCATCAATACCTATTAGACTTGACCCAGTACGCTCAATCGCGGCGCCAAGTACGATAACGTGTTGCTGTTTAGCAGATTCAATCAGTGTACGGCCCATACGGCCACTGGCACCAACTACAGCAATTCTCACTTTTGCAGTCATTTCATTCTCCCAGCGTTAACTAAAAGTAAATCTAAAAACAGCATATACAAAAACGCCTAAGTTAACTTAGGCGTTTTTAATAAACTAGATAATATCTAACAACTCAACTTCGAACACCAAAGCTGAATATGGCGGGATGGAAGCACCCGCGCCACGCTCACCGTATGCTAGGTGATGTGGAACATATAATTTAAGTTTGGTTCCAACTGGCATTAACTGTAATGCTTCAGTCCAACCAGCAATAACACCTGATATCGGGAATTCAGCAGGTTCGCCACGAGCAACAGAACTGTCGAATACATCACCATTGATAAAAGTACCATGATAATGAGTACGAACAGTTGAATCGTAAGTTGGTTTCTCACCTTCGCCTTGCACAAGCACTTCGTATTGAAGACCAGACTCAGTAACGGTAACACCATCACGCTTAGCATTTTCAGCTAAGAATGTATCACCTTCGGCTGCAGCAGCTTCTGAAGCAGCTTCTTGAATTTCTTGTAAACGACGACTGATCTCAGTAAATGCAACTTGAAGCTCTTCCATTGATACTGCGCTTTCTTTACCGGCAAATGCATCAGCAAGACCAGCTTGAACAGCAGGAATATCAATACCGTCAAAAGAATTGGCAGCTAATTGCTCGCCCATTTGACGACCTACACCGTAGCTTGCATGCTGTTCCATAGTGCTGAACAAATCTGACATAATAATTTTCTCTCAATAAACATAAAAAATTCGCACCAGAGTTTATCACAATTAATCCTGGTAATGTTGGCAAAAACATTAATTAGCCGGAGCTATTTTACACTCAGTCAAAGACTGTTTCCTTGCCTGTGTATAAAGTGGCATAACTTTATTTTGTGCCGCTTGTAAGTCATCAATTCGATGACTGTGTGACGGATGTGTAGACAGAAGTTCTGGTCCTTGGGCACCACCAGCTTTGGCCATGTTTTGCCATAAGGTAATACTTTGGCCAGGATTAAAACCTGCTTTTGCCATTAGTTCTAGTCCGACAATATCGGCTTCGGACTCTTGGCTGCGACCAAAGGGTAAAATAATACCCACATTCGCCCCTAAACCTAATGCGGCCATATATAAATCTTTATTGGCTACACCCGACACTCCTATTGCGGCATCGGCAACTTGCATACCCAACCCGGTTAACTGAGCCCGTGAGACCTGCTCATTACCATGTTGCGCTAACACATGAGCCACTTCATGACCCATAACAGTAGCAAGTTGATCTTGATTGACAGCGACCTTTAACAAACCTGTATAAACACCAATATGACCACCGGGCAAGGCAAATGCATTGACTTGATCAGACTCAAATAATACAACATCCCATTGCTGTGACTGATCAGGTAGTACTGCAGTGATACGCTTAGCTATACAGTTTACATATTGTGTTTGCGCTTGGTTTTGGCTTATTTTTTCACTTTGTTTCATGGTTTCAAATGATTGAGCTCCCATCTGTTGCATTTGCACATCTGAAAACAGTAAGGTTTGACCACGCCCTGTGGGTGATTGATTGTTAACACAACCAACCAATAAAGCAGAAACGAATAAGGTTAGCGCGAGAGGTTTCATCATTCATCCTTTTAACATTCATTTAGCCACTAAGCTAATCCATCATTAACTTATTTTATACTAATCTACCTCAGCAAAACACCATTTGAAATGCGATAAATAAGCAAGTATTAACGTGCTGTTTTTTGCTTTTTGAAATCACTAATACTGCGTTTGTTAGCCGTACGACGATTGGCTTGTTTATCACGCGGAGCACGCTTACTGGTTGCGCTAATCGGTTTATCCGTGACCGTAAAGCCTACTAATTCGGTCAAAGGTAATGTTTGACCTATTAACGTTCTAATGGCATCTAAACTTTGTAACTCAGAGTGTGAAACTAATGATAATGCAACGCCACTTAATCCCGCCCGTGCTGTTCTACCAATTCGATGAACATAGACTGCTGCCTGAGCAGGCAAGTCGACATTAATTACGACAGGTAATGCGTCGATATGAATACCGCGAGCTAATACATCTGTAGCAATTAAAACCGTTAGTTTTTTGCTTTTAAACAACGCTAATGTCTGGCTTCGCAAAGCTTGTTCTTTATCACCATGAAGTGCAGCCGCATTAATACCCGCTTTGAGTAACTTTTTACACAATGCATCGGCATCATCTTTAGCATTAACAAATACCAACACTTGTGACCATTGATGCAAAGTAATTAAATGGATCAGTGCTTTTGCCTTACTACCTTTATTCACGTGATATAGGGTTTGAGCTATATCGGTTACAGTACTATTCATCACATGGGCTTCAATCCGCACACTCGATGCTGACAATATTTGTTTGGCTAATATCGTTAGCGGCTCAGGCAAGGTTGCTGAAAACAATAACCGTTGCCCCTTTGGCATTAAAGCAATAAGTGCATTAATATCAGCGATAAATCCCATGTCCAGCAATCGATCGGCTTCATCTAGTACTAGACTTTGAACATGGTCAAATTGAATCACACCTTGTTGCGCTAACGCTAATAAACGCCCCGGCGTTGCAACAACCAGATTAATCGGTTGAGTGAGTCGCTCAATTTGTAATTCAATTGCTTCACCGCCGCACAACACATCAACCCGTAAATTTACCGCTTGTGCTAATGGAGCCAGATTTTGCATAACTTGAACGGCTAACTCTCTGGTGGGCACAATTACCACCGCAGACAAACTAGCAGCAGACAATTGGCTTAACTGTTGTAATAGAGGTAAACCATAAGCATAGGTTTTTCCGCTACCCGTTTGTGCCAGAGCCAACACATCTTGCCCCTCCAGTACGGCTGGAATAGCCAATTGTTGAATACGGCTAGGCTCAATTATCGCGGTAGGTAATGTGCTTAATAATTTTGGATTGAGCGAAAATGCTGAAAATGACATGGATGGCGCCTAATTAGTCATGAATACAAATAAATTCTATATCCCAATAAAAAAGGCTGTTTACCCAAAGTAAACAGCCTTTATTGATGATCACTTTCTATGAATAGTGATTAACTGTTTAAGTCCTGAAAGAACTTTTTTACACCATCAAAAAAACCTTCCGCTTTTGGACTGTGTTTTTTCGATTCACCCGTTAAGGTTGCCTCAAATTCACGCAGTAAATCTTTTTGTTTTTCATTCAGATTCACAGGCGTTTCCATAACCACTTTACACAGTAAATCACCTACTGCATGGCTACGAACTGACTTAACCCCTTTACCGCGTAAACGGAACATACGCCCAGTTTGGGTTTCTGTTGGAATTTTAAGGCTCACTTTACCGTCTAGTGTTGGGACTTCAATTTCGCCGCCTAATGCTGCTTTACTGAATGAAATTGGCACTTCACAATAAAGATTGTTGGCATCGCGAGTAAATATAGCATGCTCACGTACGCTGACCTGAACATATAAATCACCAGGAGGCGCACCAAACTCACCCGCCTCACCTTCGCCAGTAAGACGAATACGATCGCCAGTATCAACACCTGCAGGAATTTTAACCGATAAGGTTTTGCTTTTCTCAACGCGTCCTTCACCATGACATTTGCTGCATGGCTCTTTAATGATCTTACCGCGACCATGACAAGTAGGGCAGGCTTGTTGAACAGCAAAGAATCCTTGACGCATTTGCACTTGGCCTTGGCCATGACAAGTGCCACATGTGGTTGCAGATGTGCCTTTTTTAGCACCGCTACCGTCACACAAATCACAAGCGGCTAATGTCGGAATACGCAATTCTTTAGTTAAACCACGAACTGCTTCTTCTAAAGACAATTCAAGATTATAACGTAAGTCACTTCCGCGCGCCGCTTGACGTTGTCCGCCACGACGACCACCGCCGAAAATATCCCCGAAAACATCACCAAAGATATCGCCAAAATCACCTTGGCCACCACCGTGTCCACGATTAGGATCAACGCCAGCATGGCCAAATTGGTCATAAGCCGCTTTCTTATCGCTGTCGGTTAAAATTTCGTACGCTTCTTTAATCTCTTTAAAGCTAGCTTCTGCGACTTTGTCACCTGGGTTTCGATCTGGATGAAATTTCATCGCTAAGCGTTTATACGCTTTTTTAATTTCGCGTTCACTGGTGTCACGAGCAACACCGAGAACTTCGTAAAAATCACGCTTTGACATAATATTTTGTTTCTCGAAGATTTAAGTAAGTTGCTAAACTTAATTTATACAAACGGGCGTATGAGGATAACCTCAACGCCCGCTTCAATGATAACTAACTGAAAGTATTAATTACTTTTTGTCTTCTTCAACTTCTTCGAACTCAGCATCAACAACATCATCAGCAGGTTTTTCTTGGTCAGCACCAGAAGCTTGGCCTTCTGCGCCAGCTTGAGCTTTCGCTTGAGCGATTTCCATTAGCTTAGCAGATGCTTCGATAAGAGCTTGAGTTGCTGTATCCATTGCTTCTTTTTCATTGCCTTTAATAGCAGTTTCTAAAGTTGCGATAGCCGCTTCAATTTTCTCTTTGTCTTCGCTAGGTAAGTCATCGCCCGCTTCTTCAACTTGTTTCTTAGTTGAGTGAACTAAGCCGTCAGCTTGGTTACGTGCGTGAACTAACTCTTCAAATTTTACATCTTCATCAGCGTGAGCTTCTGCATCACGAACCATTTGCTCAACTTCTTCATCAGATAAACCTGAGTTAGCTTTAATGGTGATGTTTTGAGCTTTACCGGTTTTCTTGTCTGTTGCTGACACTTTTAAGATACCATCAGCATCAATGTCAAATGCAACTTCAACTTGTGGTTGACCACGTGGAGCTGGTTCAATACCTTCAAGGTTGAATTGACCTAAAGACTTATTGTAGCTTGATTGCTTACGCTCACCTTGTAACACGTGAATGGTTACCGCACTTTGGTTGTCATCAGCAGTAGAGAACGTTTGGCTCGCTTTTGTCGGGATAGTTGTGTTCTTCTCGATAAGCTTAGTCATTACGCCACCCATGGTTTCAATACCAAATGATAACGGCGTAACGTCAAGTAATAGAACGTCTTTCACTTCACCAGACAATACACCAGCTTGAATTGCCGCGCCTACAGCTACAGCTTCATCTGGGTTAACGTCTTTACGTGGCTCTTTACCAAAGAAGTTAGTAACGGCTTCTTGTACTTTAGGCATACGAGTCTGACCACCAACAAGAATCACTTCGTTGATGTCTGAGACTTTTAAGTCAGCATCAGCAAGTGCTACTTTTAACGGTTCTAAAGTACGTTGAATTAAATCTTCAACCAATGACTCTAACTTAGCTCGAGTAATTTTAACCACTAAGTGCTTAGGACCAGAGGTATCAGCAGTGATATAAGGTAAGTTAACTTCAGTGTGGTTAGTGCTTGAAAGCTCGATTTTTGCTTTTTCAGCAGCTTCTTTCAAACGTTGCATAGCTAAAGGATCTTTACGTAGATCTAAGCCTTGGTCTTTTTTGAATTCGTCAGCTAAATAGTTAATTAAACGGTTATCAAAGTCTTCACCACCTAAATGAGTATCACCATTGGTTGCTAATACTTCAAATGTTTGATCGCCGTCGTTACTGTCGATTTCGATAATAGAGATATCGAAAGTACCACCACCTAAGTCGTATACAGCAACAACGTTATCGCCTTGCTTTTTATCAATACCATAAGCTAGTGCTGCAGCTGTTGGCTCGTTGATAATACGCTTAACATCTAAACCAGCGATACGGCCAGCATCTTTAGTTGCTTGACGTTGTGAATCATTAAAGTAAGCAGGAACAGTAATAACGGCTTCTGTTACTTCTTCACCTAAAAAGTCTTCTGCTGTCTTTTTCATCTTTTTCAAGATTTCAGCTGAAACTTGTGGTGGAGCCATTTTGTTGCCACGAGACTCAACCCATGCATCACCATTATCAGCAGCGATAATTTTGAATGGCATGATGTTTACATCGCGCTGAACTTCGTCATCTTTAAAACGACGACCAATTAAACGCTTAATAGCAAAGAAAGTATTTGTTGGGTTGGTTACAGCTTGACGTTTTGCTGGTTGACCAACAATCGTTTCTTCTTCAGTGTAAGCAATGATTGAAGGAGTTGTACGGTCGCCCTCTGCGTTTTCAATTACGCGTGCTTTGCCGCCATCAAGGACAGCCACACAAGAGTTTGTCGTTCCTAAATCGATACCAATAATTTTGCCCATGGGGTCCTCCGAAATTGACGTTAGTCGTCGAAAATATAAAAATACGTTGTTTGATGTAGATATGGGGACGAACAACAAGTTATTCAAGTATTTTGTTTTCTAACTTGAGGTTCAATATTAACCACTCATATCTGCCTTGATACCTATATTGGGACAACAAAATAAATTACAAGGGGACAAGTAAAATTTTATCGTGTTTTACTGATATCACCGCGAAATGGCAACACGTAAGGGTATTTCACATAAAAATGATAAAGCACGCTTAAGTTACCCATAAAAATAATATCTGTGACATCGTTTCAAGTTATGTCTCTATATGGTTTTGAAGCGATATTATTTTTTGTAGGCGGCAAGTACCTTTGAAGTGGCATTGGGTCTATGTAGTTCAATACTATAGAGCTGGTTATGACATTAACCTTGATAATTACCTATTGATCATTGCTTTATTGATTATTTTGCTAGAACACACTATTTCTAGTTATTGGCATAAAATACCAATAACAAAAGGGCACTTACCTGTACCCTTTTTTGCCATAGTTATAACAAACTGATTATTGTCTGCTGGTGTAATCCCCCCAAGCGAGCCACTTATAGGTAGTCAGAGCATCTAAACCCATTGGACCACGAGCGTGTAACTTCTGGGTACTCACAGCAACTTCAGCGCCAAGGCCGAATTGTGAACCATCAGTAAAGCGAGTACTGGCGTTAACATACACAGCAGCCGAATCGACTTGGTTCATAAACTCACTTGCTGTATTGATATTATCAGTCAAAATTGCTTCAGAATGCCCTGTCGAATATTGGCGAATATGCCCTACCGCTTCATCAATGTTATTGACGACTTTAATCCCTAATGTCAGCGATAACCATTCAGTCGAAAATGATTCATCATGTGCGGGGGTAACATCAAACCCTAAACCTTCAAGATAATGAAAACTGTTTACACAAGCATGAAAACGGACGCCTAACGAATGCAAGTGTGACGCTATGTTGGGAATAAAATCAGCGACAACGTCTTGATGAACTAATAAGGTATCTAGGGCATTACACACTGTCGGACGCTGAACTTTGGCGTTGGCAATTACCTCGATTGCGCGCACTAAGTCGGCTTGCTTATCAACATATAAATGACAAATTCCAATTCCACCTAAAATCACTGGGATACTCGACTGTTCAGCACACAGTCTTTGTAGATGCTGTCCCCCTCGAGGAATAATCATATCGACATATTTATCCAGTCTGAGTAAACCACTAACCAAACTACGATCTGGTGAATCAATTAACTGTACGGCATCTTTAGGCAAATCTAAGCTAGTCAGCGCTTCTCGGATCACTTCACTTAACACTTTATTGGACGTTAAGGTTTCTTTACCACCACGCAAAATCACAGCATTACCTGTCTTTAACGCCAACACCGCAATATCAACAGTAACATTTGGACGAGCTTCATAAATAACCCCAACCACACCTAATGGCACACTGCGGCGAGTTAAGCGTAAACCATTGTCCAATATCCGACTTTCAGCGTCCTTACCGATGGGATCGGCCAATGAGATGACATTATCAATATCAGCAATAATACCGCCGAGTCGCCCTTCATCCAGCATCAATCTATCAACCATAGCGTCGGTTAACCCATTTTGTTTCGCTGCGGCGACATCTTGCGCATTTGCCTGTAAAATCTCATTTTTATGCAACGTTAAATGGTCGGCAA
This sequence comes from Shewanella sp. MEBiC00475, assembly GCF_005234075.1. Lineage (NCBI taxonomy): Bacteria > Pseudomonadati > Pseudomonadota > Gammaproteobacteria > Alteromonadales > Shewanellaceae > Shewanella > Shewanella sp. MEBiC00475. The sequence continues at coordinate 3,413,252 of NZ_CP039928.1, read as the reverse complement.
TTGTCGTTAATAGTGCCGTTTTCTGTTTAGCCGTTAAGTTAGCTAATATAAAACTCGCCGCCTTAGCACGTTGACCTAATTGGGTTAAATATTCTGTTTCTGTGGCTGACATCTGTTTATCCTTAATTATCAAGTACGACCATATCATTACGATGAACCACGGCATCACCGTAGTTATAGCCAAGCAGATTTTCAATATCATTAGAATGCTTGCCACTAATTTTGATTAAATCATTGGCACAATATCGACTTATCCCTTTAGCCAGAATCTTGCCTGTTTGATTCACTATGAGTAAGGTCACCCCGCGATCAAAGTGCCCCTCAACATTAACTATACCTTTAGAGAGTAAACTGCGACCATTGGTCACCACAGCGACAGAAGCTCCAGCATCAACAATTAATTTCCCTTGCGAAGTTGGTCCAGCAAGGATCCATTGTTTACGACTTTCCAATGGATTTTCTATGGCACTAAAATGGGTGCCGACTGACTCCTTGGCCGCCAGTTTAGTAATCACATTAGGATGATGTCCCGATGCAATGACCACTTCAATCCCCGCGCGCCGTGCCACATCCGCCGCTTCAAGTTTGGTGGCCATTCCGCCCGTTCCAAGACCAGACACTGAACCGCCTGCCAATAAACGCAAACTGTCATCAATATTGGTGACTTGTTTAATCAGCTGTGCATTTGGGTTAGTACGAGGATCTGCATCAAATAAGCCTGTTTGGTCGGTGAGTAAAATCAATAAATCTGCATCACAAAGTAAGGCTGCACGGGCTGATAAGTTATCGTTATCCCCCACTTTAATTTCATTGGTTGCGACGGCATCATTTTCATTAATAATGGGAATAATATTATGAGTTAATAAGGCGTTTAAGGTATCGCGAGCATTGAGATAACGTTCACGATCTTGTAAATCAGCTCGCGTCAGTAGTAATTGACCTACATGTAAACCGTAAATACTGAATAATTGCGACCAAGCCAAAATTAACTGACTCTGACCCACTGCCGCAAGTAACTGTTTGTTCGCCATAGTATCGGGTAATAGTGGGTAATTTAAATGCTCTCGTCCGGCCGCTATCGCCCCGGATGTACATAATACAACTTCAACACCTGAACGCATAAGCGATGCCATTTGTCTGGCCAATTCGACCATATGTGCCTTATCAAGCTTTTTACTGCCTGATGTTAGTACACTGGTGCCCAACTTAACAACTACGCGGCGATAACCCATTTGTGTTACTCAGTTAACTAAAAATATGTAATCCATTTTTATACCCAATTCACACGACAATTCATAGTGAAAGCCATTAATACAGTTATATTTTTGCATTTAAAAAAACAAAAAAGGGCAATAAGCCCTTTTTTGTTTTAGCCTAAGCCAATAAATTACCCTTTGTCCATTTTCATGGGTATTGGTTAACTATAAATAAACTTAGCAATAAATAAAGCTGCAACCACTAAAACCCCCGCGTTTAAATCCTTAAAACGTCCAGTCATTAACTTGATCACCGCATAAGAAATAAACCCAAGACCGATAGCACTGGCAATAGAGAAGGTTAATGGCATTAATAAACACGTCACAACTACAGGAGCTGCTTCAGTAATATCTTCCCAGTCAACATTTACCAAACCAGACATCATTAGAATTGCAACATAAAACAAGGTTCCCGTTGTTGCATATGCTGGCACCATACCCGCTAATGGCGAAACAAATAAAGCGGCTAAAAAAAGTAAGCCAACAATAACGGCGGTTAAACCTGTACGACCGCCCACGCTCACACCAGCAATACTTTCGATGTAGCTGGTGGTTGTTGATGTGCCTAATGCAGCACCAGTAATAGTCGCAATACTATCCGCCGTTAGTGCACGTTTAACTCTAGGCAACCGCCCTTTTTCATCGAGTAATCCGCCACGTTGGGCGACAGCAACCAAAGTGCCAGAAGTGTCAAATAAATCGACAAACAAAAAAGCAAACACCACAGACAACATACTCACTTCTAATACACTAGATAAGTCCATTTTCATAAATGTCGGCATAATAGACGGCGGCATAGAAATTAAACCTTGATACTGCACATCACCAAATATCATCCCTAAAACCGTTACGATCAAAATACTAAAAATAACTGCAGCTTTTAAGCCACGGTGTACCATGGCAATAATTAGGAAAAAGCCTAATGCAGCCATAACAGCAGGAAATGAAGTGATATCACCCATGGTCACTATTGTTGCTGGACTCGCTACAACAATGCCGGCATTTTTCAAACCGATTAAGGCTAAAAACAACCCAATACCAGCCGCAATACCAAAGCGCAACGACATTGGAATACTATTTACAATCCACTCACGTATTCTCACCAAAGATAATATTAAAAAACATACCCCAGACATAAATACCGCACCAAGTGCGGTTTCCCAGCTATAGCCCATTTCCCCTACTACCGTATAAGTAAAAAAGGCATTCAAACCCATTCCTGGCGCTAATGCGATGGGATAATTTGCCAGTAAGCCCATAACCAAGCAACCAATAGCAGCGGCTAAACATGTAGCAACAAATACCGCACCATGATCCATCCCAGCATCAGCAAGCATCATAGGATTAACAAATATGATGTAAGCCATGGTTAAGAAAGTAGTAAGACCGGCGATAGCCTCTTGTTTAAGGCTAGTGTTGTTCTGTTTAAGCTTAAATAATTTTTCTAACATGGAACGGGGTTCCTTGGGCAAAGGTTAACATTGAGTTAATCGTTTTAATTGTTGTAGATGAGGATGAGATAAGCATTTACAGCTTACCTTTAGAGCAAAATCACCATCATTACCGAGGGTTCACTTTAATCTTGAGAATTATAAATACTTACGACCTTGATAGCTATCAATAGCCTTTTTGTTGAAAGATTTCAGTTTTTTATATAGCGCACTAAAACCATTAACTACATTCTAACTACAACCTTACTAGAATCTAGCGAAGGTCTAGTCAAAGTCTAACTAAATTTTAGGCAAAAAAAAGCCTACTCAAAAGAGTAGGCAGACATGTTACAAGCATCCCATATGGGGAAAGGAAAGCTAGCACCACTTAATGTGATGTAGTGATAAATTAAATAATTTACCACCTTGTCTAAAACCGTCAAACGAGACGAACAAAAGGTTGATGGATATTAACGCTACGTAAAGAGGGTCAGTTCTTAACGTTTCATGGCGAATATACCGCCACGTAAAACTGTTACATCAGCAAACCAAGTGTTTTGCCAATAAAATTTACTGTTACCTGTATAAGACATAGTCTTTCTCCTAAATTAAGTAAAGTTGCATAAACCTAGTAAAGCTTGGCTCGGTTCCCTGGAACGTACATTACTCAAATCCATTGAGACAACTTGTCACTCAGATCCTTGGAGGCTATATCCATCCTGGATTAACTAGAGTCGACGAAGACACTGCTTGTCGACGAATTGAATTATACAAAATCGTAATTTAATTACAAGTATTATTTGCTTTTATTCACAAAAAACTCGAATAAAGTGATTTGATTACATTATTCTTGTATTAAAACTATGTATAACTATTGTTCTCCTAATGTTAACAAAGTTAATATTTGTTATTAAACAATACCTTATTGCGATATACTTGACAACTTCAAAAAATGTAATAAAGCAACCAAAGGGCTAGCTGTTGGCTTACCATAGAGAGGATCCCCTTCAACAGCACTACCAGCGATGTCAATATGTGTAAATGCCAATGCAGTATCCTCTAAGCCAGAAGCTTTTATTAAGAATGCTGCGGGATATTGATGTCCGCGAGCCGTAATTGAAGACGGGCCATTGTTAGATGACACCACATCGGCAGCGCCATTTTTATCTGCCACTTTATCAAAATCTTCATTTCGTAAACGCGAAACTTCAAATGGCTCCCCCCATAACTCTCCCACCTCAGCTAATGACTCAGCCACACCTTGTCTTTTGGCTGCATTATTTTCAACTAAAGCTGGATAACCGCCGTACGCGCGTACGACATGACCAGTTAAGGTCGCCACTGAAAATAATTGTGGATTCACAGAGATTTGTGCCTGAATACGCAAATGTGATAACAAGTCAGCTAACACTAAACGCCCCTCTGCATCGGTATTACCAATGCGAACTCGCACACCTGCATGACTGGTAATAATTTCATCGGTAACAAACGCATCACTGCCGATGCTGTTTCTAACCAACCCAAGCTCAGCAATAACTTTGATGCCTTTGGGTTTAAGAATCGATAATGCCTTCATTAATCCTGCCACTGCAGCCGCACCGCCTTTATCACGGCTCATTCCCGCCATTGACCCTGCAACTTTGATATCAGCGCCACCCGTATCGTAAATCACTCCTTTACCAGCAAAGAACAACGTTTTGCTTATAGTACCTTCGCCTACATATTCAAGCTTTACCACTCGAGGTTGGTGACGTTCAACCCCAAATGAGCTTCTACCAACAGCGCTTAATAGTGGGTATTGCGCTGTTAACAGCTCGACTTGATCAATGACAGACACTGCTAATCCGCTATCAGCGAAAGCATCAACACAATATTGGGCAAACCCGATAGCCGACATTCTCTCAGGCTCAGTGCCGCAAAGATCTCGCGCTAATACTCGTCCAGCTTCAGCTGCATTAATTAACACACTATGTATAGCCGTATTTAATAATCCAATGGCCTCTAAACTCGGCGATAATGAGTTTGCTTCACGGGCCTCTAACGGTTGCCACAGCTCTTGGCCACATGCCAATGCTGCCACTTGTTCAGCATTAGCAAAGCGTTTATCACTTACAGCTGGTACTACTAATAAAGGTTTAGTTGCCCCAGCAGCTTTGGCGATAGCAATCCCCTCCCTTGCTGCTTTAGCAAAAATCCTGACATCACTGTATTCATTCTCGCTATCCACCACGGGCGAGATGATTAAGCGGCCACCAGCCAAACCTGGAGCAAATAATAGTGTGGCACTTTTACCTACACGCTTATCAATTTGACTCGCATGTGCCGCCAGCAAACTGATTTCATCTTGCTTAATGTCTGCCAGGCTTGTAGCAATGACTACCACAGCATCCCAACCTTCCCCCTCTCCTTCAAAAATAGCCTCATCACTGGATACATCAATAATGGGTACTTGAAACGCGCTAACAGCTTTATTTACTTGTTTATTAATTGGGGTCATAAAAAATCCTTAATCTATTGCAATGGCCATTGATCTTTCAAGATCAATTTGGCAGCAGTTTGTGTCACGTTAATACAATGCTGAGCGGATGAAATACAGCGGATCCACATAAGTAGACGATAACTCTGTAGATAGAAGCCACAAGCGCTGCCCGAATATTCAGCTAAACGATCTTGTTTTTTTGAAGGCATTTTTTTGCAAGGTATTTGCTTAGCATTCTAGACGGCACAAGTAGTGACACCTTGTGACATAGAGCACGGGGCATTTATCTCAAACATATTTAAAACACCAAACATCAATAGCCCTAGACAAGCAAATTGATGGGTTCATAATTATTTACACAATTGTGGACTAAACCTTGGCAAATCGGTGCTGCAATATCAAGTAACTGCGCAGAATATGTTAAAATAGCTGCAGTTATATTTTTGTCGTATATCGACTCAATTTCATCTTAGAGGGCGTTTCGTGACTGCATTAACTCAATTATATCCTCAGCCTCTATGGCAATGGTTTGAACAAATTTGTGCTATTCCACATCCATCAAAACATGAACATGCATTGTCGCAATACATTCAGCAATGGGCAAAAGCACAAGGCCTTGCTGTTGTTGAAGACAAAGTCGGAAATTTAATCATCCGTAAGCCTGCTACAGCAGGAATGGAAAACTGTAAAAAAGTGGTGTTACAAGCACATATTGATATGGTGCCGCAGAAAAATGCCGATAAGGTACATAACTTTGAAACCGACCCTATTGAAGCCTATGTTGACGGTGATTGGGTTAAAGCCAAAGGCACAACCTTAGGCTCAGACAATGGTATTGGTATGTCTTCAGCGTTGGCTGTTTTAGGCAGTAAAGACATTAAACACGGGCCACTGGAAGTACTGCTCACTATTGATGAAGAAGCCGGTATGACAGGGGCTTTTGGATTAGAAGCGGGTTACCTTGAAGCTGATATTTTAATTAATACAGATTCTGAACAAGAAGGTGAAATCTACATGGGCTGTGCGGGCGGTGTTGACGCTCAGATAAGCGTCCCCATGTCTTGGCAAGCACCAGAGCAAAGTAATGCCAGTTTCTCATTAACCATGTCAGGCTTAAAAGGCGGTCATTCAGGGGTGAATATTCACCTTGGTCGTGGCAATGCAAATAAGTTACTGGCTCGCTTTCTATTTAAATACAGTGACGAATTAGCCCTAGAGCTTGTCAGCTTTAGCGGTGGCTCGCTGCGTAATGCGATTCCGCGTGAAGCTAACGTTCAATTTATGTTGCCGGCTGAAAACATTGAAGCATTAAAGCAAGCCATTGAAACATACCAAGCGTTAGTTCGTGAAGAATTAGCCGTTGCAGATCCATCCATGACACTCACGTTAGCCACAATAGAGCCACCAACGAAAGTCATGGGCGAAGAAGCGCAAAATACCTTAATTGACCTACTGCATGCTAGCCCTAACGGGGTGATCCGCATGAGTGATGAAGTGGAAGGTGTTACAGAAACATCATTGAATATCGGTGTCATTAGTACTGAAGATGAAAGCGTTGAAGTGCTATGTCTTATTCGCTCATTAATTGACTCGGGGCGTGAAGAAGTCACAGGCATGCTGACTGCATTGGCTAACCTTTCTGGGGCGAGTATTGATTTAAGCGGTGCATATCCGGGCTGGAAACCAGACACCAGTTCACCAGTAATGGCGATTGTGCGTGAAACCTATAACGACATTTATAAAAAAGATCCTACCATTATGGTAATCCATGCAGGTCTTGAATGTGGTTTATTCAAAGAACCCTACCCGCTTATGGACATGGTATCGATTGGCCCAACAATTCGCTATCCACACAGCCCAGATGAAAAGGTCAACATCACTACTGTTGGTCAATACTGGGAATTGTTACTTGCAGTATTGGCACGTATTCCAGCTAAAGAAGCTTAATCACGATCAATAATTTACAGACTCTAAAAAGGCGACAGAAATGTCGCCTTTTTTGTACCCATTGGTATAAAGAACTTCAACGTATGAAATATTAAAACTGTAAATCGAGTTGAGTAATTTGATCCACACCGTTATCTGCCGTTGCCAACGTTACATCCGCTAAACCAACACTCACGCCAACCAAACGGATCCCTCGTCCTTGGCTGCGCTGCAAAGCTTGCAATAACAACTCATGAAACAAATTAATTGAAATCTCATCACTGCGATGCTCAATGGTAGTTTGTTTAAAGTCGTTAAATTTAAGTTTAACGACCTGCTTATGGATTTGCCTGTCTTTAGCACTTCGATGAACACGAGCACTCAGTTCTTGAATAAGCTGTGGTAATACTTGATGACATTGTTCTAAAGTAAAAATGTCTTTAGCTAACGTCGTTTCAACACCAACCGATTTACGCACTCGGTGAGGGCTAATTTGCCTGGTATCGATACCTTGAGAACGCTCTATTAACACATGGCCAAATTTACCGAAAGCATCGATTAACTGAGGTTTGGAATATTGCTGTACATCATAACAAGTGGTTAAACCTATATCGGCTAGCTTTTTTGAGGTGACTTTACCAACACCAGGAATTTTACTCAGGGGTAGGTCTTTGACAAAATCGCCAATTTGATTCGGGGTAATCACATATTGACCATTTGGCTTATTTAAATCGGAAGCAATTTTAGCTAGAAACTTAATGGGTGCAATACCGGCTGAAGCCGTTAACCCGGTAACGTTAAAAATATCATCGCGGATTGCTTTAGCGATTAACGTGGCACTGCCTTGATGAGCTTGGCAGTCGCTAACATCAAGGTAAGCCTCATCTAAAGACAATGGCTCAACCAGATCAGTGTATCGATGAAAAATCTCACGTATTTGCAATGATACTGATTTATACACATCCATTCGCCCAGGCACTAAAATTAGATGCGGGCACAATTGCAGTGCGTGATAACTGGACATGGCACTGCGGACCCCAAATTTACGGGCCTCATAACTGCATGTGCTTATCACACCTCGTCGATCGCTTCTGCCGCCAACAGCGATAGCTTTCCCTCGAAGTTCAGGAAAATCTCGCATTTCAACGGCAGCAAAATAGCAATCCATATCGATGTGAATGATTTTACGCATTCTGTAACCATTACCAGTAACTTAATTAACCGTAATACTACTGTATACAAAAACAGTATTCAATCATTCTCTTGCAAACACAAAAAAGCCCAACATAGTTGGGCTGTTAACTAAAAACGATACAATCTAAAAATGATACTATCTTGCAAATGATATGCTCTTACAAATAAATTACATTTTTGTCTGCAAATAATTTTGCAAACCTACACGCTCAATAAGACCTAATTGTTTTTCTAACCAGTACATGTGGTCAGATTCCGTGTCATCAAGTAATACTTCTAAAATTTCGCGGGTTTGATAATCATTTTTTTCTTCACATAGGGCAATCACCTTACGTAAATTATCAGCGACATGATATTCATATGCCAAATCATTTCTAAACATTTCTTGCACGTCTTTACCAATATTCAATGCTTCACGGCTACCTACATCGGGAGTGCCTTCTAAGAATAAAATGCGTTGGACTAATTTTGCCGCGTGCAACTTTTCGTCATCTGATTCATGCAAGATACGAGTATATAATTCATTGAATCCCCAATCTTCATACATATGCGCATGGACAAAATATTGATCCATGGCAGACAACTCACCGGTTAATAAAAGATTTAGGGCGTCTATAACTTCTGGATGACCTTTCATAATCTGTTCCTATTAGTCGTTAATTTGTGATTGAAGATAATTTTGAATACCGGTTTGAGTGATGAGCTCTTGTTGCGACTCAATCCAATCTAGGTGCTCTTCTTCGTCTTCTAGTAAATCTTCAAGCAGATCACGGCTAACATAATCTTGCTGGGTTTCGCAGATATCAATAGCTTCGCGCAAAACGGCAATTTGTGCCGTTATTGCCGCCATGTCACAGCTAAGCATTTCTTCAGCATGTTCACCAATACGAAGTTTGTCTAGCTGTTGTAGGTTAGGTAAACCTTCAAGAAACAAAACACGTTCAATCAATTTGTCAGCATGCTTCATGTCTTCAATCGATTTTTTGTACTCTTTTTCATTAAGCTTAGCCAAACCCCAATGTTTAAACATACGAGCATGTAAAAAGTATTGGTTAATGGCCGTCAGCTCGCAAGTAAGTACGCGATTGAGTTGGCTGATGACTTTAGGATGACCTTTCATAGTAATGTCCCTTGATAAATAATTTGATCTCGATCAATTTCACATAGAATAGAACACTGTAGAGAGAAAGGCAAATTTCCTTTTTATTTCACACACTTACAACTGATAACCGTTATCATTACAACTTAGGTTTGTAATGGCAATCTAAATATAAGACATAAAAAAAGCCTTCAAAATGAAGACTCTTTACATTGTAAGCGCTAAAAACATTGTTTCTTAAATGGCTTTTATAAAACCGTTTGACTTAAATAATGCGGTTTTGATTAAGCATTTCTTTGCGAGCTTGATCTTTTTCCATACGACGCTTGCGAGCATCACATGGATCATCACAGTCACAGGCTTTTTCAATACCTAAAACACCTAAACCACCACAACTGCCTTCAACCGCTTTCTTTTTAACGATATATCCGACAGACATCAATAAGAAAAATAATAATAACACCACAAATGCAGCAATAAATGTGCTCATAACGAACTCCAGTCAACTCATTCAGCTCAAGCTTGAGTAGTTTTGAATCAAAAAAACCTATTTCAAATACGCTTTAAACGCATCACTGTAATAGACCTTAAAACCTTGCTCTTGCTTCTCTATCAGCATTATTGCTAAATGTTTCTCTTTAGCAAGTGCGAGGGAAGCCTCAGTACCTAACACCATCATGGCGGTAGCATATCCATCTGCGGTCATACAACTAGAGTTTAACACGGTTGCAGACGCAAGTTTATGCTTTATAGGATATCCACTTCGTGGATCAATCAAATGTGAAAAACGTTCGCCATTTTCTTGATAAAAGTTACGATAATCGCCAGATGTTGCTAATGACATGGTTCCTGGCTCAATCACTTGTTGCACCACTTGCCCTTCACTAGTGGGTTGCTCAACTGCGACGCGCCAAGGTGAATGATCAGCTTTAGTGCCTTTGACGTTAAGCTCACCACCAATTTCTACAAGGTAACCACTGGCATGATACTTATCTAAAATGGCCGCAATTTTATCAACACCAAAGCCTTTGGCAATTGATGATAAATCAATGTATAAATCGGCATTATGCTTAATTAAGCTATGACCACTAATTGACAATTCATTGATGCCCATTTTAGATTTTGCGGCATCAATTTGGGCTTGGCTTGGCTCAGTAATAGGTCTTTTATCTGGACCAAAACCCCACAAGTTAACCACTGGGCCTAAGGTGATATCTAACGCCCCATCGGTCTCTTTATAAAGACGCATTCCCTCTTTTATCACTTTAATCGTATCAGCTGAAACCTTAACTCTCTGCTGTATTTGTAATTGATTAAATTTCGACAGTTCCGAGTCTGGACGATAGGTCGACATTTGATCATTAACAACTTCCAAGGCCATATCTATTTCAGCTTGAAGTAATTGGGGTTCTGGTAATTTTTCATTAGGTACCACTTTAATATGGTATGTGGTCCCCATTGTACTACCTGATAATGAAATCATCGGCTCTGGTAAGCCGCATGCACTGACGAATAGCAAAATGGCTGGCAATAGCAGTAACTTGATTGAATTTACGGTCATTTCAAATTTACACTTTTTCAAATGAATAAAAAAAATTGCAGCACACAGACTCGTGTTTAACCACCCTGTCTGCATTGCTGCAATTTTCATGACTTACATGTCAATGTAATGAGCTAACTCATTAGCCGCCAAAATCATCTAATAAGATGTTTTCATCTTCGACACCTAAATCTTTAAGCATACCAATTACGGCTGCATTCATCATTGGAGGTCCACACATGTAGAACTCACAATCTTCTGGAGCATCATGGTCACGCAAGTAGTTTTCATACAAAACGTTATGAATGAAACCAGTATAACCAGTCCAGTTATCTTCCGCTTGCGGATCTGACAACGCAACATGCCACTGGAAATTTTCATTCTCGGCCGCTAAGCCGTCAAAATCTTCCACATAGAACATTTCACGCTTAGAACGCGCACCGTACCAGAAGCTAATCTTACGTTTTGATTTAAGACGCTTTAATTGGTCAAAAATATGTGAACGCATAGGGGCCATACCAGCACCACCACCAATGAAGACCATTTCTGCATCAGTATCTTTAGCGAAAAACTCACCAAATGGACCAGAAATAGTGACTTTATCACCGGCTTTTAAGCTCCAGATGTATGAAGACATTTTACCACAAGGCAAGGTTAAATTACGTGGCGGTGGCGTAGCAATACGCACGTTCAACATAATAATCCCAAACTCTTCTGGGTAGTTAGCCATTGAGTAAGCACGAATAGTTTCTTCGTCTACTTGTGATTCTAACTTGAAGAAACCAAAGTGTTCCCAGTCGCCACGATACTTATCAGGCACTTCAAACTCAGCATATTTAACATGATGAGCAGGTGCTTCAATTTGAATGTAACCACCAGCACGGAAAGGCACTGTTTCGCCATCAGGAATTTGCAGCTTAAGTTCTTTAATGAACGTTGCTTTGTTATCGTTAGAGATAACTTCACATTCCCATTTCTTGATGCCAAAGATTTCTTCATCAAGTTCAATTTCCATGTCAGTTTTGACGTTTACCTGACAAGATAAACGACAACCTTCACGAGCTTCGCCTTTACTAATGTGGTCAAGCTCAGTAGGAAGAATATCACCACCACCAGACTTAATTTGCACACGACACTGACCACATGAGCCACCGCCGCCACACGCACTTGATACGAAGATGCCGTTGTCGGCTAAAACGCTAAGTAGCTTACCGCCAGCGCCTGTTGTAATTGTTTTATCTGCATCACCGTTAATACCAATTTTGATATCACCGCTTGCCACGAGTTTTGATTTAGCGAATAAAATCACTAATACCAAAATCAAAACAATTGCAGTAAACATACTCACACCTAGATAAACTTCTAGTGGAGTAGATTCAAGAATACCCATTCACTTATCCTTAAAGGTTCAAATTAATGCGTCGCCTCAATGTCTCTTAAAGAGAAACACCCGAGAATGACATGAAACCTAGAGCCATAAGACCTGCTGAAACGAAGGTAATACCTAAGCCACGTAAGCCATTTGGCACGTCAGAGTATTTCATCTTTTCGCGGATACCGGCTAGCAATACAATTGCTAACGCCCAACCAATGCCAGAGCCAATACCAAATACTACACTCTCGCCAAGGTTATAATCACGCTCAACCATGAAAGATACTGCACCGAAAATTGCACAGTTCACGGTAATCAAAGGTAAGAAAATACCTAACGCGTTGTACAAAGGTGGAAAATACTTGTCTAAAGCCATTTCCAAAATTTGTACAAGTGCTGCGATCACACCGATAAAGGTGATGAACTTCAAGAAGCTCAAATCAGCATCAGGGAAACCAGCCCAAGCTAATGCACCTGGAGCCAATAAACCTTGATAAATAATTTGGTTAGCAGGAACCGAAATAGCCAGCACCACGATAACTGCAACACCAAGGCCCATCGCAGTAGTGACTTTCTTTGATACAGCTAAGAAAGTACACATACCTAAGAAGAACGCTAGTGCCATGTTTTCAATGAAAACTGAACGAATTAATAAACTAATATAATGTTCCATTGCGTTTACCCTTTTGCTTCAACTTGCTCTGGCTTGTAAGTACGGATCAACCAGATCAAACCACCGATCAAGAAGAATGCACTCGGTGGTAGTAGTAATAAACCGTTAGGCTGGTACCAACCACCGTCAGAGATTTTGCTGAGGATTTCTACGCCGAATAATGAACCATTACCAAATAGTTCACGCACCACACCAACTGATAATAGAATTGCACCGTAACCTAAACCGTTACCGATACCATCCATAAAGCTCATCAAAGGTGGCGTTTTCATTGCGTAAGCTTCAGCGCGCCCCATTACAATACAGTTAGTAATAATCAAACCAACGAATACCGATAACTGTTTAGAAATCGCATAAGCATAAGCTTGCAATACTTGGTCAACCACAATCACTAATGAAGCGATAATGGTCATCTGCACAATAATACGAACACTGCTTGGAATGTGATTACGAATAAGCGAGATAAACAGGTTAGAAAACGCTGTTACCGCGGTTAATGCAATCGTCATTACTAATGCTGTTTCTAATTTACTGGTAACAGCAAGCGCACTACACACACCCAAGATTTGCAATGCAATTGGGTTGTTATTGATTATCGGTCCGGTCAGAACCTGTTTAAGTTCTTTAGCGTTAGCCATTAGCTTAACCCTCCGTTGCGTGCTTTAGCGATAAAGTTTGCAAAACCTTCTTTACCTAACCAAAACGTCAATGAGTGTTGTACACCGTTACTGGTCAATGTTGCACCAGAAAGCGCATCAACCCCATGAATAGAGCTAGCCACTACGGGGTTTTTAGTTACACTAATAGCCAAGTTACCTTGAGCATCAAATAACTGCTTACCTTTCCATAATGCTTTCCATTTTGGATTTTCAACTTCGCCACCTAAACCAGGTGTTTCACCTTGGTCATAGTAAACAAGTCCTTGCACAGTATTGAGATCAGCTTCTAGAGCTAAAAACGCATACATAGTTGACCACAAACCATAACCATGGACAGGTAAAATTACGCTAGTCAATTTACCTTCATCATTACGAACAAGGTAAACAACGGCTTTATCGGCAACACGCTTGATTGAGGCTATGTCATGTTCAGGTATAGACGACATGTCAGTGTTACGCGATGCTTTACGTTGATCGTAAGTATTAGCGTCACCTTCAACAAAATCACCTGTTTTAAGGTCAACTAAGCGAGCTTCAACATATTGGTTGTATTTGCTTAGAATATCTTTTTTGGTGATATTGCCTTCTTTTAGATTAATCAGGCTCGCCGCCTCAAGAATATACTTTTGCTTATCCAGCAACTTGTTTTCTTGCTGGATGGGTTTTAACAACACCGCAGCGGTAGAAACAAGTACAGAACAGATAAGACATAAGCCGACAACAACAAATAGCGTTCTTCCGAACGAATCTTTATTACTAGCCACGAGCAATCCTCCGCTTAATATTTGCCTGTACAACAAAATGGTCAAATAATGGAGCAAATAGGTTAGCAAACAGGATAGCTAACATCATACCTTCAGGGAATGCAGGGTTAACCACGCGGATAAACACTACCATTGCACCAATAAGGAAGCCGTATGTCCATTTAGCCGTATTGGTAAATGACGCAGAAACAGGGTCTGTCGCCATAAACATCATACCAAATGCAAAGCCACCTAATACTAAGTGCCAATACCAAGGCATTGCGAACATAGGGTTTGTATCACTACCTACCAAGTTAAGTAGAGTAGCAATTGCCACCATACCTAGCATCACGCCACCGACAATACGCCAAGAGGCAATACGGGTATAGATAATAACTAAACCACCTAGCAAAATGGCAAAGGTCGATACTTCACCCACGGAACCAGGAATAAAGCCCATAAAGGCCTCAATCCAGTTAGCATTTGAGGCGTAATCGAAAGTACCTTGCGCAGCCTGACTTAATGCCGTTGCACCAGAGAAGCCATCAGCCACAACCCAAGAGTTATCACCAGACATGCTTAATGGGTAAGCAAAGAACAAGAAAGCACGTCCAGCGAGTGCAGGGTTTAAGAAGTTACGCCCTGTACCACCGAATATTTCTTTTGCTACAACCACACCGAAGGTAATACCTAAAGCGACCATCCATAAAGGAATTGTTGGCGGTAGAGTTAATGCAAATAGCACTGAAGTAACGAAGAAACCTTCGTTAATTTCATGGCCACGCACTGACGCAAAGAGCACCTCCCAAAAACCACCGACAATGAAAGTCACTGCATAGATAGGTAGGAAGAAGCACGCACCATAGAACATCAAGGACGTAATGCCAGAGTCTGCAGTGAGTTGAGCGCCAAATAATTCAAATAAACCTACTTGCCAAATGTCAGGCATACCGAAACCGGCACCCATGGCAATTTGAGCTTGTAAGCCTACGTTGTACATACCAAAAAACATCGCTGGGAATGTACACGCCCAAACCGTAATCATCATACGTTTTAGGTCAAGGTTATCGCGAACATGAGTTGCCCCGTGGTTCACTTTGCCTGGTGTATACAATACGGTGGCAGCCGCTTCATAAAGGGCATACCACTTTTCGTACTTACCGCCTTTTTCAAATTGCGGTTCAATACGCTCGATAAAATCTTTCAAGCTCATTAGCCTTCCCTCTCGATCGTATCTAGACAGTCACGTAAATATGAAGCGTAGTCATACTTACCTGGACATACGAACGTACATAATGCTAAATCTTCTTCATCTAACTCTAATGCGCCTAAACGAGCTGCACCATCAAAGTCCCCAGAAACAAGATCGCGAAGTAGCATAGTAGGTAGAATGTCTAAAGGCATTACGCGTTCATAGTTACCAATCGGCACCATTGCACGGTCTGAACCGCCTGTGCTGGTCGTCATATTAAACAGACGCGATGGATGTAAGTGGCCTAGGAAAGATCGAGTAATAGAGAACTTATCTGAACCAGGCAAAGCCCAACCAAATAATTCTTTCTCAGTACCCTCTTCCAGCACACTCACCTGCTGATGATAACGTCCTAAATAAGCTTTAGGTCCAACTGCTGTATGGCCATTTAACACTGAACCCGAAACCACACGAATATCGTCACCAACTGTTTCATCATTAGTCAGTTCAGCCATGCTAGCACCAACAACAGTACGAACAAGGCGAGGGTTTTTCGCTTTAGGGCCGCCAATAGCAACGACACGCTCAGTGTTTAATACACCTTGTGTAAACAGTTGGCCAAAAGCAATCACATCTTGATAGCCAATATGCCAAACAGTTCGTGTTGCAGAAGCAGGAAGAACGTAATGAATATGCGTACCCGCAAGACCTGCTGGGTGTTTACCCGCAAATTCTTGGACTTGAGCATTAGCCATTGGGATATCAGCGCCTTGAGCTTTACATAGGTAAACTTTACCTTCAGTTAATCGAGCTAAGATCTTAAGACCATTAGCAAAATCTTCTTTATGTTCAGCTATGACTACCACAGGATCGGCAGCAAGAGGTTGAGTATCAATCGCAGTAACAAAAATACCTGCGGCAGTAGCATCTACTGCTGGCACTTTACTGAAAGGGCGAGTACGCAAAGCGGTCCATAAACCTGAATCAATCAGATTATCACGAACAACTTGTGCGTCTAACGTGTCTAGCTTATCAGCATCGTATTGAGCAAAAGCAACGCTATCGTCACCTTCCACATCAATTACCACTGACTGAAGTACACGTCTTGCACCTCGGTTAATTTCTAAAATAGTACCACTGGCTAAAGCCGTATATTTAACGCCTAAATTCTTTTTATCTTCAAAAAGAACTTGGCCTTTTTGTACTTTATCGCCCACTTTGATTTTCATCGTTGGACGTAAGCCAATATACTCTTCACCCAAAGTCGCTACGTGTCTAATGGCTGGGCCATTATGGATAACTTGCTCTGGTCCGCCTGCTATAGGCAGTTCCAATCCTTTCTTAATTGTAATCATATCCACAAGCACTACGTTTGAAGGAAAGACAATGCGCCACGTTCCGCTACAAAAACAAAGTGTTAACAAACACTTTGCGTTTGAGCTAGCGCAGATTTAACTCGAAAATGCGATCATAATCACGCTGGTCGCGCGCATTTTACCGCAAATATGAGACTATCGCCACGAAAATTATAGGTGTTTTCAAACCAATACCTTACTCAATAGCTGGCTTTGAGGTCAAGGCAAACGGATCAGAACCTAAGAGCTTATATTGTCTGCTAGATTCTGATTTTAAAAACTAAAGTATTAATTCTTAAAGTATTAATGTTAAATGCCCATACTAAAAAGAACAGATACCACTGCAATATCACCCCAAAAATGAATATTCTTTTTAAGTGTTAATAACATGTTGAATTATAAATACCATTAACAATAATTAAATATTATTCTATCGATACCGATTTAAAAATGACCTTGATAACCCAAATAAGTGGTCATTTCAGACTGTCCTTGATAACCCATTATCGTACTATTCGCGACTAAGTCTTCATCTAATACATTTTCAACACGAACATACAATTCATGCTGTTCGGAAAAATGATAAGCCGCTGCTATATCCACCTTCCATTGACTATCAATAGCACGATCATTAGTGAATGCCCCTTGATAACCTAGTTCAGATTGATACAAGGCTTGCGCCATAATCGACACATCACCGTAAATAACACCAGAACTTAACGTCAGTTGTTGTTCTGGCACCCATGGCAATTGACTATCAGCAGCAAAACAGCCCATTAAGTCATTGCAATCAGCGTTATCGGTTTCGGCTTGAGTAAATTGATATTTTGCTTTAAATGGAATAGAAAAGTGATCGAAGGTCAATCCATACGCTAGACTAAAATCCGCTCCCACAACAGAGACATCACTAATATTCTCTTGTAATGAGATCTGCTCATAATCACATACCATGCCCTGCATACAGTTAAGATGTTGATTATCGTAATCATGCATATAACCGCTGATCGCAATCGAGAAGGTATCTTGCTGATAGCCTAACGCTAATTGATATTGAAGCGCCTTTTGCGCAGTTTGTTCAACGTTTCCAGCAGAAGCTGCAGTCCAAGCCTGCTTGGCTTGTAATGCTGCAGACCATGCTCCAGATTGATAAGCCACTTCTATGGAAGGTGACCATCCATCATCAGAAAAATCAACAGCATTAATGCTAGCATCTGCATCATCAAGCTCGCGGGATACGCTAACGTGCTCATAGCCTAAACCAAGATTAATAGACCATTGACCATAATTTAATTTAGTGTCGACTGCTGATGAATACACCGAAGCATCGTCAGTATAAGTAAGTGCATATTCATCATCGGTAGTTGGGGTTAATAATAAATCATTTCCCCACAACCATTCTCGTTGACCTAATCGCATTTCAGCTTTATCAGTATGGTATCGCGCGGTATAAGTCACTTGGTGTTGACCATACATGCTGACGCCTTTTGTCTGTATACCAAAACCTGAAAAATCATTGTTTTGAGTTAACGATCCCAAGTTCATCCCATCTGCGGTAGGGGCAACTTCAAACATGGCAATACCAGACAACAAGGCACCATCAATTTGAATACCGTCAACAAAACGCATGTCTTGAGATTGTTGTGAATAACTTTGGTAGTAAATATCGGTAGCCATTGTTGAAGAAGAAGACAAAATAACCTTATGGGCTAATACGTAGCGTTGACGCTCATCTTCAATATTGTCAGTGCTGGCAGCTGAATATAGTTGAGTCGGATTTAATGCAAAATCAACACTTGTTAACCCCAAAGTACCGCGATCAACATCTTGTGACGAATACTGATAACTAAATTCGGTAGTTTGTTGATTACGCGCTCCAGGTAAACTCTCGGCAGCAATTTTAAACAGAATATCTTTCTGAGTCGCATCGGCATCTCTCGGAACGCGATAACCTACATCGTCAGATGCTGATTGATAATCAAGTGCCAATAACATGCCATTTTGTTTTGTGGTGCCGCTGACGATGACACCACCATTGATAGCACTATTGTCACTGCCTTCAAGATTAATGTCTGTAGCATATTTATTGGGACTAATTTGCACGGATTGATAATCAAGTTTACCAAAAGCGGCTTGCGAACTTTCAGTCACACTCGTCATGCCAGTAAACGATACTTTTTGTTGCTGCTTTAAATTGGGTTGTAATACTAATTGCGTTCCAGAATACGGTGCAGGAGAGAAGAAAACACCATCTTGTAAAATGGCAACACCGTCAGTGGCACCGGCATGAGTGATCGTCACATCCTGGTGAGGTGCTGGAGGCAATATTGTTGCGCCCGCCAACCCTAGCACAATATCATTTTGGCGATAATGAAATAAGCTTACCGATGATTGTTGTAAATCGAGTTGATTATTAATGTTATCAATAGATTCTGTCACCGTTTCTGCAACAGCATTGGTTGAATGGCAAACATAGAGCACTGCAGCCGCTATCACTGACAAGCTAAATGGGTGGTTAGACATATTAATCTCCGTATATCTGTCTGGTCACGCAAAAAAATCGCTTAAAATTAAAAATGAAGTACTAAAATTAGCCCATTACAATAACGGTTTCAGTCACATAAAAATAGCGTGACGATAACATTTACCCTGCATTTTGGTGTTTTATTCACAAAAAAAGCGGCTAAAGCCGCTTTCTTCAATATCAGTGAATCAATTAGATTAAAGATTACCTAAAATTTCATCACTCAATTTTAAATCATCATTTTGATTAACGCTCACGCCTGCAGCAATGATCATTCGAGCAATATCTTGTGCTTGTGTTAATGAATGCATTTCATACGTACCACATTGATATTCATTTAACTCAGGAATATCTTTTTGATCAATCACATTCGTTACATCAACCATTGCAGCTAACCAAGCATCAGCTACCTGACCTTCGGTCGGTTGGCCAATTAAACTCATGTAAAAACCGGTACGACAACCCATTGGAGAAATATCGATAATCTCTACACCATCACCATTTAAATGCTCACGCATAAAGCCTGCAAATAAATGCTCAAGGGTATGAATACCACGCTCGCTAAGGATGTCTTTGTTTGGTGCACAAAAACGCAAATCAAATACCGTAATAGCATCACCACTTGGGGTGCTCATGTGTTTGGCAACGCGAACTGCTGGAGCATTCATACGTGTATGATCTACGGTAAAACTGTCTAATAAAGGCATTGCTTACTCCCAAAATAAGTAAAATTATCCGACACGATATTATCTAATGTTGAGATAATATCACTATTCAAGCGTTGTCACAGCCAGAGTTTACTGCTGCTGTTGAGCTTCTAATTCAAATCGACTTAATGCATCTTCAGTGTAACTAAAATAGCGTTTAACCGACGTCTCGTTGGCCATGTATGACTCAAGGACTTTATTAAACAATGGATCTTTAGCCGCTTCATTATTAAGCACATCATCTCTTGCTTGTTTCAATGCGCGGAGCACACTTTGAGGAAAAGGCTTAACCTGCACGGCATGTTCGTTAAGCAATACGTCCATCGCCGTAATATGGCCTTGAGTATAGTCGTCTAACATATCTTGATTTATTGCTTTAGCAGCCACTTTAACAATTATTTTTAAGTCGTCGGGCAAAGTAGAAAAAGCTTGTTTGTTAATTAAAAATTCCATTGTCGAACCAGGTTCATGCCAGCCGGGGTAGTAATAATATTTAGCTACTTGATACAAACCTAGTGGTAAATCATTATAAGGTCCAACCCATTCTGCAGCGTCAATAGCACCCGTTTGTAAAGCGCCATATAATTCTCTGCCTGTTAGAGCATCGACAGGAATGCCGCCTAATTTTTTAAGAACTTCACCACCTAAGCCAGGTAAACGCATTTTGAGACCTTTAAAGTCTTCTGGTCCGGTAATCTCTTTATTAAACCAGCCCCCCATTTGCATACCAGTATTCCCCCCAGCTAATGGCAATATACCAAAGGGTTGATAGACTTCTTCCCACAATGCCATTCCACCACCATAATGAAGCCATGCATTCATCTGTTCCGCATTTAACCCAAAGGGTATTGAAGAAAAAAACTGGGCTGCGGGAGCTTTACCTTTCCAATAATATGAAGCGCTATGGGCCATTTCGATTGTGCCATTACTAACACCATCAAATACAGATAATGCTGGCATCAACTGTCCTGCACCATAAACGGTAATGATTAAACGTCCGTTAGACATGAGTTTGACTAATTGAGCGAACCTTTCAGGAGCCATACCTAAGCCTGGCAAATTTTTCGGCCATGAAGTAGCTAAACGCCATTCAATCACTTGATGATGAACGGAAGATTTTTGAGAAAGAGAGTTTGTTTTCAAAGGAGTATCGGGTTGACAGCCAAACAATAAGAATAAACCGACTACACAAAAGGTTTTTATCACTTTTACCATGTAAATATCCTTATCGTTCTCACTCAGTTAGTCCATGACTGTAACATAATCATAACGAGTGACAAGCACCACATCATTACAACGACCAATAAAAAACCTCACAGGATTTGCGAGGTTTTTGTACAAATAGATCAATAGGTAATAAACATTAGCCTTTACAATTAGGCGTTCTAGGCACGTCATCTAATGCTTGCCATTCTGGTTGGCTATAAGCGTTAATGGATAGCGCATGTACGCCATTAGCTAATTCATCTGCGAGCACTTGGTTAACGGCACGATGACGCGCTAATAACCTTTGTTCGCTAAAAAGTTCACTCACCATAACAACTTTAAAATGTGTCTCAGAATTTGGTGGCACATGATGACGATTACTTTCGTTAATCACCTCAAGGTGTAACGGAGAGAAAGCTTGATTCAATTTATCAGTAATGATTTGTTGAATAGACATAGTAATACTCTTGTTAATACATATCTCAGAAATCGCAGAGTACTGGTTTGCTGATTAAAGGTCAAACAAGCAAACCAAAAGTCGCCACTAGAGCACAGAACCGTTCAAGGATAAATGGGCCGTCGCAGAACTAACAAATTTGAATAGTAATCAGGATGATAATAAAGTTAGCGAGAGTAAAAACCAGCAACAATTTTCCTAAAGGTAAAATTAACTCTAGGCTCTGTCACTTTTAAACGTTTTGGCAATCCATGTTGCCAAACTTGCTGCATTCCAGCATGCATAATCAACAAGTCTCCACAGCCTAAAGCAAAATTCACTTTAGTGTAATTATGTTTATGACGCACAACAAAATCACGTTCAGCGCCTAAAGTGACTGAAGCGATAGCAGAACCACTGACAATTTCAGGCTCATCGTCACTGTGCCATCCCATGCTGTCATGTCCATTGGCATAATAATTAACGAGTACAGCATTACTGTCAAAGTGATGATCAACACGTAACTTATGCCGTAATCGACTCAATGCAGCAGGCCAAGGCAATGGGGAAACCTGCAGTTTAGAAAAGCGATAATCACAGCCGGGATCACCAAACCATGCTTGAGTACGAGGAATAAGATGTTTCTTGCCATAGACTTCAATTTCAACCCGCTCCAATGGATAGCTTGCGACCTCTTTCATCAGTAGCTGCTGTTGCTTGGCAGATAAAAATTGCTTTATGAGGGTTACTGGCGGTTGCAATGAATCGACTTGGTAATCATCTGCAGTTTGGCTGTCTGTAGGAGAAGGTTTTTGGGACGTAATATCAATGTTGCCAAAATTAAACCCATGTTGAAATACCGCCAAAACGCCTCCTTTGATTACAAATATGGCACCAAATTACTGCAAGGTTTAACCAAGATGAAACTACTCATCATGGTAACTAAAATGAATAATAACTAACAACAATGAGTACGGAACAAATTTCACCTTAAACACGAATGATATGTAAAAAACATCTAATATCAATCTAAAATTATTAAAACCAATGCCTAATCTTAGCCATTAATAAACCCGATACCACAATAATGCCCATCAGCAGCAATACCGCAAAGTAACCAAATTGCCATTGCAGCTCAGGCATATTGTTAAAGTTCATTCCGTAAATACCAGCCACTAAGGTTAATGGTAAAAAAATCGCAGTGACAAGGGTTAACGTCATCATCACTCGATTGGTTTTATGAGCACTCACCGAAATATAACCATTAATCAAACTGTCTACTAAACCTTGATAAAGGCTGGCACGACTTGATAAGCGCTCAAACTGATTATATAAATAACTCAGTTGTTCATAGTCCATTTTAATATGTTGATGGCTATCATCACCAAGTAATTGTTGTAACACCTCTTCATGATAGCTAAACGAACGTTTGGCCTTTTGTAATTTACTGTTATAAGCAATCAACTCTGCCAGTAAATCATCCGTTGACACTTCAAATATTTCATCTTCAATTTCACTTAAACGCTCTTCTAACGCCAGCATCACCGCCAGATAATCAAAAACAATTTGGCGCAGCAATTCATAACACACTTTGCTCATATTATTGCTATCAAGGAAACCTTGTTCAATGATCCGTTGAGCCACTTTGCTAACACTCAGTGACGATTTGACATGCTGGGTCACTAAAAAGCGGTCACTGACGTGTAATAGCAACTGGCTACGTTCGAGCAGAAGATAATCTTCTCGGTCCATAAGTTCATGAGTTAATAAGTATGAATGCGTGTCATATTCTTCAAATTGGGGCGGATGACGTTCACGTTGCGCTTCTTCAAAATCGAGACTATTAATCCCAAATAAAGGATATTGCTGAAAAAAACCTTGGCTATTAGGCCCAGTAATATCAACCCATATCAAATGCTGTTGCGGATCATATTGGGCCATAAGCGTGTCATCGCCTTGAGATAACAATTGACCTTGTGGATTAAATAACAATATCTGAATAGTCATGAGTTATCCTTTCAACAATGAATACAATGATGCATAAACGATCTAATGGGCCATTTCAGGATCATCTATAATTTCTAGGTGCTGCTTGATCTGCTTAAAATGACTATTCACCCAAGCGCTGCTGATTGGGCCCCAAGTAGAAATACGATAATAGCCTTCATTATGACGTTGGCCTTGTTGGACAAAATCCACCTCAATACCAATATCAACAAATGCGGCAATCGCATCTTGCAAGGTTCTTCTTGGCATCTTGGTTAATTTTTGTAAGCTTAATAAATTATGCTGTTCTTCATCGAGAAGATGCGCTAAATATAATTTTCGTAGAAATGCTTTTTGCGACTTATTGATCACGTAATTATTCGAAAACATCATCACACCTTATTATTTCTCATCACTGATTAGAAATTACTGTATATGCAGTCAGTTACGCAAGCACTATTGCTAGTGTTAGCTAATCGCGGCTGAATTAATAGCGGTTTTTATGGCAATAGATTCATTTATTCATCACCCTATATGATTAACACTACCTAAGTAGAGACAATCTCGTTATAGTTTTTAACAATCGATATCATCAGATTTGGAAAGCGAACAGCCATGGATACTCCGCCGCAGTTAAAGAGTACATTAACGTCACAACAATCACATGCTCAGTCAACCTTAAGTGATGCTTCTGCGAAGACATCAGCAGAAGAAATATTGCAGTCTGTTTATCACCACGGTCCGCGTTTGTCTCAAGGTGATTATATTCAACTTGCTGATTTATCATTGAGTAATATTGACCCGAATTATCCTAAGCTATTATTGATAATTAGCAGTGTAGTGGCGATGCTTATCATAACGGCATTAACTGCATTTCTATTACTGACAAAACCGTTTCCCTTAACGATAGCCACTAGCATCATAATACTGGTGATATTTTTAGCGTTCATAATCATTAAACTTATCCATCTTAAAGCCAATAAAATTGCGTATGGATTGTTTAAAAATGAAATAGTATTACGTGAAGGTTTATATTGGGTATCAACAACGGCACTCCCCTATACTCGGCTACAACATGTTAATTTGTCGCAAGGGCCAGCTGAACGCAAATACAACTTAGTCACCCTAAAATGTTTTAGTGCTGGCAGTGGTTTAGCTGAAATTAATTTACCAGGCCTCAATGCAGATCTAGCAGAACATTTACGCCAACATTTATTGAGCCAAGCAGCTTCAAGTAAGTTATTACCCACTCGCGAACGCGATGTTATTGATCCAGTGCCTTCAAACGTTGAAGTCGACAGCTTATCCATTCAACCTCCTCAGCAGGGTAGCCACAATGGATAAGCCACCACTATCACAAGATAATGAACGACTTATTCAACGCACTGCTAGCGTTGCGAATAAGCCCGAGAATGCCAGTTCAAAGGATACTCTAGAGGCGATTCACGAAACTTCGAGTGTGACGACCGATAGCGCAGATATGACGAACAATCACTCTGCTGTAACGAACGAGAGTGGTACTCCAACAAGTGATTTACAACAATGGCAAACGCTGTCGGCATGGTCTATCGTCAATAATCTTTTTAGTACCTTGAAAAACATCTTTAGTAATGGCTTCGCTATTGTGCCGATTGTTTACACTGGATGGCAGCAAGGTTTTAATATGCAATGGGGATTATTAGCATCTAGTGCTTTATTAATATTGGTCACATTGTCTGCGATAATAGAATGGCATAAATTTCGCTTTCGCCTTAACAACCATCAACTTGAAGTAAAGCGCGGGTTATTTTTCACCAAAAAAGATGAAATCCCCCTAGGTCGAATTCAAAATATACGTTATCAACAACCATTTTATTTTAAGCCATTGTCGCTCGGTACTCTGATAATTGAAACCGCAGGTTCGAAAGATGACGAAGCCCATTTAGCGGCATTAGACGCACAACAAGCGCAAACCTTAAAAAATTTATTACTTAATTTAACCCATTCGAATTTAAGCGACCCTGCTTTAAATCATTCTGATTTACCTCAATCAGACACCACGTTGTCAATAAACACGGATCCGCAGGCCGTCAACCAACAATGCACTGACAATATGCAGCCTATTGTACGAAAAAGTTTATCTGATTTAGTTTTATTTGGTTTTTATCAAAACAATTTTATTTGGTTTGCGGTCATAGCCGGCCCTATCGCAGGTCAGCTTGATTGGGATAAAGTATTCGACTCGCCTGTCGCACAACAGTTCTGGTATTGGGTTCAACAGCAAACAGATCAAAATATCGGCTTGCAAACTATCATGGTCATCGTGGGGTTATTTGCGATTTACAGCTTGTTTTCGTTAATTTCAATTGTGGCTGCCATTTTAAAATATCATCCATATCAGCTCGACAAACATAATGACACCATACAGCGAAGTGGCGGTGTTATTTCGCATCAGCAAGATGCATTGGCCATAAAGCGTATTCAATTAATTCATTTTCAACAACCCGTTATTGCGCGTTTATTTAACCGCTGGACCTTATACTTTAAACAAGTCAAAGGACATGAAGTTGAACACAAAACTAAACAACACATGTTAATCCCAAGCGTGAAGACCACTGAAATTAAATCCATCTTGGCTCAAATCCCACAGCTCAGTGGCGGCGCATGCGCATTACCTAATCGTTATACAGCTATCCATATTAATTGGCTGACAAGACGAATCGTTCTGCCACTGTTGCTAGCAAGTGTGCTCACAATCATCGGTTATTTTGGCCAACATAGTCTTGGTTTTTTTCAGTTGATTTGGTTTACTGCTGTCATGGTGATATCTGCTATTTACATCCGTTATAAACAATGGGGCTATGTCGTAGAAGATCAGGTTATTTGGCAACATAATGGTTTCTTCGGCCAGCAATGGCAACGAGTCGCATTCGAAAAAATTCAGCATATTAAAATAACGCAAACCAAAGGACAGAGACAGGCTCAGTTAGCCTATGTTGAAGTTGGGCTGGCCAGTGGAAATGTGGTATTTCCGTACATTCCCATGTCGGTAGCACAATTAATTATCGCTCGATCACTCAATGCAATAAGCCACGATAATCGTAATTGGATTTAGCATAATGACATTATTGACATCCTCCCCCACCTCAAAATCCCCAAAAGGATTTTGCCGCTACGCGGAATGGAAGGGGATTCCTACGGCGCTAAGCAGTTTTCAGCTTAGTCGCTTCGATGGGTTCCTGCTTCACAGAGCGGCCTAAAGCTGCCGTTTCTCCACAGGCTAACAAGCGCTGCCCGCGCTCTAATATATTGATAGCGCCGACAACATCGGCGTTATTTTCGTAGTTACAATCTACACACAAAAATTGCGCTTGGGTTTTGCGATTATCCTTTGATACATAGCCACAGCAAGGGCAAGTTTGGCTGGTGTATTGCGCAGGCACGGCGAGCAAAACGCCGCCATTCCAAGCGGTTTTGTATTCCAGTTGTCGCCTAAACTCACCCCAGCCTTGGTCGAGAATGGCGCGGTTTAAGCCCGATTTTTGCGCTACTTTCTTGCCATGCTTTTCCGCCGTACCTTTTGATGATTTCGACATATTCTTAATCTGCAAGTCTTCTACACATACCAGCGCGTGGTTTTTGCTGAGGGTATGTGTGTGCTTATGCAGAAAATCCTTACGAACATTGCCGATATCGACGTGTATTTGTGTGACCTTGGCCTTGGCCTTTTTCCAATTGGCACTGAACTTCACTTTCTTGCTCATGCGCCGCTGATATTTAGCCAGCCGCTGCATCTGCGTTTTGAAGCTGTTTTTCGGCTCAATATAGCTACCGTCATTCATTGCCGCAAAACGCGCAATGCCCACATCAATACCTATGGCGCTTGTAGCCACTGGCACAATCTCAACATCGCGCCGTGTTTGAATCGACACAAACCACTTGCCACCTGATTGACTTACCGTGGCGTTACGCACTTCGCCCAATACATCTCTGCTTTTACGGTATTTTAGCCACCCCAGCTTGGGCAGGAAAATACGGTTATTGGCTTGGTCTAATTTGATTTGCTTGGGTTCTGGATAGCGAAAACTATCGCCACTGCCTTTCTTTTTGAAACGCGGAAAATCCGTGCGCTTTTCAAAAAATCCCTTGAAGGCTTTTTCTAAATCCTTGAGCGCATGTTGCAGCGCTTGCGAGGGGGAATTCTTAATCCAGTCGAAGCCCGCTTCGCGCTTCCACTTCGGCAGATCCGCCGCCATTGGCACATAGCCTATGAACTTATTTCCCGTTTCGTGGTTATCTTTCTGCAACGCCAACGCCTTGTTATAGACGAACCGACACGTACCTGCAAAGCGACGCATATTGCGCACTTGCTCGCCGTTGGGCTGTAGCTCGAATTTGAAGGCTTGTAGTCGTTCCATAGCCAAAGTATAGTTTGGCCTATGCAAACAAACAACGATATTCGACACGGTAGACATTGTGTATTCAATATGCACGTTCACTTGGTCTTTGTGACTAAGTATCGGCACGAAGTATTCACCAAGGAAATACTCGATGAGCTTAAACCCCTCTTTGCAGCTGTATGCGCGGATTTTGGGGCTGAATTGATTGAATTCGATGGCGAAGACGACCACGTTCACTTACTCGTTAATTACCCACCGAAAATAGCGGTATCGGCACTCGTGAATAGTCTAAAGGGCGTTTCCAGCCGCATGATTCGCAAGAAAAATATCCGTCCATCACGAAAAAATTGTGGGGCGGCGCACTGTGGTCTCCCAGCTATTTTGCGGGCAGTTGCGGTGGCGCACCTATCGACGTGATTCGCCGATACATTGAGCAGCAACAAACGCCGCACTAAAATCAAAACCGTGCCAGCTACGCTGCCAGTGCCTTACATCCCCGACCTGAAGGACGGGGTTTTACGGCGCGTCTGATAAAAACCACCAACATCATCGCCAAAGATGTCATTGATTTTTGGTTTACTCAAATATCCCCTAAACAATGGTGGATAAAAGATACCGATTTTGATTTACAGATTACACAGCTTTTTGGCACCACTTTAGATGCCGCCATAAAGGGAGAATTACAACATTGGCGGGTAAACACTCAAGGTCGATTAGCCGAGATTATTGTACTCGATCAATTTTCACGAAACATTTATCGCGATACGCCAGCAGCATTTTCAGCTGATAATCTCGCATTATCACTGGCACAAGAAGCGGTGGCAATGGGTTGTTTAGCAGCGTTACCGACGCAACAGGCTGCATTTTTAATTATGCCCTATATGCACAGTGAATCGATTGTCATTCATCAACAAGCGTTACCATTATTTGAGCAATATGCACCGAACAATCTGCGTAGCCAACAGCAGCACTACGCTATTATTGCTCAATTTCACCGTTTCCCACACCGAAATACGATCTTAGGTCGCGACTCAACAGCGGCCGAAGTCGCATTTTTAACCCAACCCGGTTCGAGCTTTTAAGCAAACAATGACATTGGTTAAGTCACTAGGGCTGTTACAACAGCCAAGATTACTTGACCACTAATACTGGGCATTTAGCTTTATTCGCAACAGCTTCTGCAACATTGGTATTCAAAAAATGTGAAAGTCCACTTCTGCCATGGCTGGCAATAACCACCATTCCAATATCACCACTATTAGCTTCTTCCAGAATTTCGTTAACCGCATCACCACGTCGAATAATCGTTTCAATTTTTAAATTAGTATTAAGTTGCCCCAATAATTTATGCATTTGGCTGGCGGCAGCATCTTCCATGGTTTTTGCCAACTCTTCCGGTGTAATCGTAAGCGCCATGAAATTTTCATCACCAATAGGCTGATCAACTACATTCATGATACGAATATCGACTTGATATAAATTCGCCATTTCAATCGCATATCGTAATGCATGCGATGCCGTATCAGAAAAATCGGTAGGCCATAAAATATTACCTTTTCGCATATTATCCTCCACAGAGATAAGTGTTCACGAGCTATGACATTCATGCCTCAATTAAGGCACCTAATTCCATATCTTCGATTAAAGTATAGTCAGTAACAAAGACTTGCATAGTGATCAAAATCAAACCTAGTGCGAAAACTTGCCTTAGCTCACAAACTAACATAACATCAGACCGACTAATCAGTCGGTTTATTTGTATTAGAGACATCAAATCGACGATATTATTTTTACTGGAGATAGAAAATGAATATGGCCGTTGATAACATTGAAACACAATTACGACAATTACTGACCAATCAACGTACGCGCTTCCAATCTACCCCAGCACCAAATTACCAGTCACGGGTTGATAAATTAACCCAACTAAAACAAGCTTTACTCGATAATCAACAAGCTATTATTGACGCATTAATTAGCGACTATGGCCACCGTTCTGCAAATGACACCATCATTTCAGATATTATGCCTTGTGTTAATAATATCAATTACACCATCAAACACCTTAAATCATGGATGAAACCCAGCCGTCGTCATGCGGGTTTATTACTCTCCCCGTCCAAAGTGTCGGTGCAATATCAGCCCTTAGGCGTAATTGGTATTATTGTGCCATGGAACTTCCCTATCATGTTATCAATGGGGCCATTAGTCACTGCCATTGCAGCTGGCAATGGTGCCATGTTAAAAATGTCAGAGTTCACTCCGGCAACTAATGCGGTATTGCGCAAGATGTTAGCAACGATTTTTGACTCAAATGAAGTCGAATTAGTTGAAGGTGAAGCAGATGTCGCCGCAGCATTTTCAGCATTACCGTTTGACCATATTCTGTTTACCGGTTCAACTGTGGTTGGTCGTCATGTGATGCGTGCAGCGGCAAACAATCTGACACCAGTGACATTAGAGCTAGGTGGAAAATCGCCAGCGATTATTGCGCCAGATATGCCAATAGACACCGCCGTTGAACGGCTTATTTTTGGCAAATGCTTAAATGCTGGCCAAATCTGTGTCGCACCTGACTATGTGTTGTGCCCAGCCGACAAGGTCGAAGCATTTATTGGTGCTTATCAACGTCGATTTAATAAAATGTATCCTAATTTCGACACCAACCAAGATTATGGCAATATCATTAATGAGCGTCAGCACCAACGTCTACTCAAGGTGTTGGAAGATGCGAAGACTAAAGGAGCAACTGTCACTTCCGCAATTAATAGCCCAATATCAACAACTCAACGCAAAATAGCCACTCAGTTAGTCACACATACCACTGACGACATGCTCATTATGCAGGATGAAATATTTGGACCTTTATTACCAATTATTAGTTATCAATCGATTGATGAAGCGATAGGTTATATAAACCATCGAGATCGCCCTTTAGCCCTATATATCATGAGTTTTGATGATAAAACTCAGCAAGATATTTTACAGCAAACGCATTCGGGCGGAGTGTGTATTAATGACACTGTGTTTCATGTTGCTGCCGATGACGCACCGTTTGGTGGTATTGGTCCATCTGGCATGGGCCACTATCATGGCAAAGAAGGCTTTCTAACCTTTAGTCACGCTAAAACCATATTAAATAGTGGTAAAATTAATACTGGCGTGTTGGTCCATCCACCTTATGGCGGCTTGATCCAGCGACTACTAATGAAGTTTTTCCTGCGCTAACAACGTTAAATTGTCGCAACAGTAAGTATGACGTTAATTAGTGATACTTACTGAGCCTATTTCAACATTAAACCGTCAGTATTCAAACGTATTTGATAAATAAACGGTAGATAAACCACACCAATATACACAGGTATTTTGACTCAATGAGCAGTACACCCATTGTCAGCACTGACAAAAAACAAGCCATTTTAGATTCAGCATTACAGCTGTTTGTGAATAAAGGCTTTAACGCCACTTCAACCGCATCAATAGCCAAAGCGGCTGGCGTAGCTACAGGTACCTTGTTCCATCATTTTCCGACAAAAAAAGATATCATGAGTCAACTATTTTTATCCATTAAACAGGAGTTTGCCACCAACATGGTTAGCAATACTCAATTTAGTGGTGATATCGAACAAGATGCCAATACGTTATGGCAAAAAGCCATCGATTGGGCTATTGCACAACCATTAAAACAGTTATTTTTTCTCCAGTATTCAATGTCAGCGGACATTGATGCCGACGTAAGAAAACAAGCAATGAACAGCATTTTAGGATTTGTAGTCGAATTGATTAATCGAGGTAAACAGCAGCAAATTATTGCTGACTTCCCCAACGCATTATTACTCGAAAACTGCCATGGTCAGTACTTAGCAGCCATTCGTTTTTTTACCGATAATCCACATTTAGGTGACGATGAGATACACAGAAGCGCTAGCTTTAAACTATTTTGGCAAGCGATGAAAGCCTAGTTTTATACTGATAAATTATTCATCCAAACTAAAATCCGTTAAATCAACATCGCTACTATCTGAAATTGGCTGCGCATCAAAATCTAATTGAGGCGTGTGCGATGTTTGCTGGGTTTGTTGTTCCTGTTGCTTGGCTTTATGGATAGCATATTGACGACGTCGTTTACGCTGTAAACACAAACGGATCACGTCCTGTTTTCGCAACTCGCTGTAACTCATCCAGTTAAAACGTTCATCACGGCTTCGAAGACAACCCACACAATAGCCGCGACTGTCAGACTGACAAACGCCGATGCATGGACTGGGCACCGCAAAAAAACTTAACTGTTCCATCATTAGAGTCTTTAACCTTAGTATTGAATTTAGTACTTACCATCTAAATATACTATATAGTCATTAATAGCTTGGATTGATAACTGCCATTCGCTTTATTAGCCAAAGTCACCACCAAACACCGTTAGGTTAAGGTTATACTAATTGAGTTAATTTTGTACATTATTGCGAGTTAATAGGAGGTTTCATGATTACATTAAGACATTCGGGTCAGTCGTTTTCACGAACTATCGCGTGGTGCAAGCACATTTTTATACTCTTCGCCTTAGTGTTACTAACTTCTTGTGCTACAAAACCTAAACAAGATTATGATGTTAATTACGACTTCTCGGTACTGAAAACATTCAGTCAACTCAGAGTAGAACACACTGATGATCCTTTAACTGCTGACCGAATTAATGATGGCATTAAACAAGCCTTAGTGAATCAAGGTTATGTATTTAAAGCCGACAATGCTGACTTTTTTGTTAACTATGCTTTCGTGACAGAAAACAAAGAAAAAGATTCAGGATTATCCATTGGCTTAGGCTCCGGCACTTGGGGATCTAATGGTGGAATTAGCCTTGGCACAAGTATAGGTATCCCATTAGGCAGTGACACCGCAAAAACGCAAACTATTCAAATTGATATTATCGACCCAGCTGACAAACGCTTGATTTGGCGCGGTAATGGTCAGTATCACTTTGATCAAGGTGGTGAAGATAAAGCAAAAGATATTAACAAGACTGTTGCGACTATTTTGGCGCAATTCCCGCCAAAAAAGTAAGATAAAAATAGATAAAATGCAGTTTTATGGTTATAAAACTGCAATTATTTCAAACAGAGAATCCAACCTGATGAACTCACTAAACACAAATATCTGTTTAGCAATTAACGTCTACACGTTAAACTGCGCGTCACATTACTTTATTGATCTGTTGAAATGACGACTGAAACTTACAATCAAGCTTTATTCACCCTTGCGCTGGCAGGAATAGAGGCCATAAACACCTCTGCATCGCAGCACAAAGCCGTCAGAACTGCTGCACAAGAAAGCCATTTTTTATGTAACTGGATGGTTGAGTCATTAAAAACAAAACGGTTTTCTAAACTCGTCGCTGACGACTTATCGGCTTGGATCCGCCAAGCGCGTAGTCAGGGCGCTGGGGCACAACTGACACGTTTATTAACCTGCATTGCCGATCAATATCAGCAAGCTAACAACAGTGTTATCGCTACAGGTACGGGACTAAAAAACCTATTGGCAGAGCTTTCCACGCAACAATGGCTGGTAATCACCGATACTGATCTTGATAGTAAACTTAAGCTCGAAAGCGATGGCCAATCGAGTTTAATTATCTCAGCAAAAGAGTTTAATCAGCATATTGTTGAAGACAATATTGTCAAAACAATTTCGATGTATATTCGTGGTGATGAAAAAATTGTGGCTAAGTTAGCTTTGCAACAAGGTCTATTATTAAGCCAAGGTAATAAGAAAACATCACTTATCAAACATCATAAAACTTACACTTTAACCCCAAAAAATAATCATCCAAGTTTGTGTTTATTATGTCTTGAACAATATTAAACCTAACGGACTTATTATTTGAATCTAAGTATTGATATAGCTTGATATTGACCATTTACAAGAAGGGATACTATGAGAAAACACTACAGAATATACCTCTTATATTGGTTGATAACGTGTTGCTTTACGGTAAACGCTCAAACCATTTTAAAATATAATGTTAACGCGTCAAATGGCTGGATACCTTATTTTATCTCTAACTCGCCGGATAATCCGGGTATTATTGGTGAGTTAGTTCCCTTAATATTATCCCAAGCAAATATCAGCATCGAAAACCATAACTTCCCCCCAAAAGAACCAACTATGCTCTTGAAAATGGCTTACTCGACTTTGATATTGTCAGTCCTAGCTGGTTTGAAAATCAAGATCTGGGTGATGATTTTACGCAATCGATACCAATATTAACCATCCAAGAAAACATTATCACCTTGGATAAGAATGCTCATAAATGGCAAGATATTAACCAAATTAAAGATAAGAGGATTGGTACCATTCGGGGTTATCTTTACCATAATGATACTAACTTTATACGAGTGGATTTTGCATCTGAACGAGAGTTAATAAAAGCATTACATAGAGAGCGAGTTAGTGCTGCTATTTCAGGTGACTTACCTGCATTATATTGGGCCAAACAATTAAATATCCCCATCACACTGGCTGCCATTCATTCAAAGGGCGAATTAGTACTACGCCTTCGCAAACAACATGCCATATTATTACCGCAAATCAATGCGGCAATAATACAACTGCAACAAAATGGCGCCGTCAACAAAATGATTAATAAATACACAAAAAAAAGAAGTATTTAATCAACTATAACGAATTAACTAGAGTTTAAAACGGATTAACACTGTAACCTTCATTCGCCAATATTGCATGTGCTGTTAATGCCGATAATGCCATGTCTACGCCAGGCAGTAAATCGTCTGGTGTAATGCCATAATATGCAGCGGTCTGGCCACACACATAAAACTTAACGCCTTGTTTAACCAATTGTGCTATTAAGTCAGTATTTACATTTTTTTGCCCTGCATTAATCGGCTGATAAAAACTATCCTTAGTCATATCATTAGCGGCTTTACCATGCACAACCATGGCGAGTGAAATGTCTTCAAGCTTAACCCCTGCGGCCACATGCATATTAATAAAGCGCGCTAACGTATTAATACTTCGGTTTAATTCTGCTGGTTTGGATGCGTTACTTAAATCAAAAGCGACTTTAAACTTCATATCTGCTGGTATGACTAAACTGCTATTTACTTCAGCCACTTTGCCATAATCTTTAATTACAGGGCCTGATTTAAATGCTTCGACACCAGCCATTGCCATAAATGATGAACACGTAATTAACGTAACCAGTGTTGATGTAACAACACCTTTACTCATTGAATGTAAACTGACTTTCATTATGTTGATCTTCCTAATCTCTATTTTTACAACTACTCTAGCATAGATTAACGCTTAGGTTTTAGGCTGTTTCTGAGTATAATTGCGACTTCAATTATGTGAAGACTGAATGATATGCCAATCCGCCTAATTACCACTACAGACTGGCCCGCTATTATGGCGATCCAAGCGCAATGTTATGTCGAACTCACGCCGGAATCGCTAAGTGTCATGCAAAGTAAATGGCAAACTTCACCCTCAAGTTGCTGGGTATTTGAGCATAACAATCAAATGTTAGCCTACGCGCTTGTTCACCCTTGGCGGCAAGGTGATGCCCCGTCATTGGATACCGAAATCAATGGACAGATTAATGCTGATAGCTGGTATTTACACGACATGGCCATCTCACCCAGCGCTCAAGGCATGGGCATTGGTAAAAAGCTGTTTAATTATATCGTTAAACAGGCAAAAACATTGGCCGTTAATGGTATTGGATTAGTCGCAGTGCAAGGTGCACATACTTACTGGCAGAAACAAGGATTCAAACCAGACAGCACTTCAGTAAAACTGACTAAGTCACTAGACAGTTATCCCGCTGGTGCATGTTACCTATATTTATCTTTATCATAAGGTCTATCTAATGCGCCCATCAGTCATCACCATCGGTTTGTTGTGTATTAGACTTTTGCTTGGTATGGCCATTTAAAGACCTTAAACGGTAAGTCATGGATTATCGATGCTTTAGTGAGCTGGGGGATTGCCTTATTCGAATATTTATTGCAAGTTCCTGCAAATCGTCTTGGTTATACCGCGATGAACGTGGGACAATTAAAGATTCTGTAAGAGGTCATCAGCTTATGTGTATTTGTCCCTTTTGCCGTTTGGTATCTCAAAGAGCCCTTAAAGCCTGACTATTTATGGGCAGGGTTATGCCTTTAGATGCCGTATTCTTTATATTTAAAAGTGAATTACATTAATTTCAGGAGTTATCCATGGCACGCCAAGTGATTTATACCTTTAAAGGCCAAAGCAAAACTATCGCCTTTAGCTATGACATACATCGTGATCTTTATGAAGCAGCAGCTGAAGCTGAAGGTATTGATTTAAAAAACTTTTTGGCCATGGAACAACAAGTTGCCTTAACCTCAAAAAAAGGTGCCAAAGCTGAAAAAGAATTTCGTAAAACCGAGTTCGCACGTTTTGGTTTTACGAGTATCAAATTTGTTCGTGAAGATGACGAAGTTTAGCCATTTGGCTTATTGTAAGGATCCGCTATGTTTAATTCAGACCATGCTAATTTCCCTCGGGCGAGCTTCTTTCGCCGTTTAGGTGCAATGATGTACGACTCAGTACTTGCTGTTGCGGTTTTCATGTTTGCCGGTGCGTTAGGTTTTGGTATTTTTTTCGGGCTGCACAGTAGCGGACTTATCGCAATGAATGGCCATGAAGATGTATCAGACTTACTTAATAACACACCGATTTACCATGGCCTTTATCAACTCTGGATAGCCATTTGTGTCGGCGGGTTTTATGCTCTGTTTTGGAGTAAAGGCGGGCAAACATTAGGCATGCGGGCTTGGCGACTCAAAGTTCAACACCCTAATGGCCAAAATCTAAGTTTTATTACCGCATGTGCTCGGGTAGTTTGGGCTTTATTAGGTATTGGCAATCTGTGGATTCTCATCAATGATGACAAATTAGCATTACAAGACATGATGACTCGTTCTGAAGTTGTGGTGTTGTCAGTAGAAGCTAACCAAATGCGTAACTGGCATGGTGCATAGCTAACCTAATACAGCACTTAGTTAAGTATTAAGTAACAAAAATGGCAACCAACAGGTTGCCATTTTTTTATTCTATTTCACACACTCTATTTATACATAAACTGTTGATAAAAAATTGTTGATTATTTACGAATATAATACAAAGCTAATCCCGTGAACAATATGCTCGGCGCTATAGCCCTACTGCGGCGGGTAATTCATACACTATGCTCATAGGACCAAATATCTGGTTACTGATATAAAAGCTAAATCCAGCCACTACACCCAGCAACACACGAGCCCCATAGTAACAGTTCGTAATGGGCCAAATACAAATGACAATGCCACTAACATCATTACAGCCACGGTCACGGGTTGCATAATTTTGCGCCATAACGCTAACTCATAACGACTTGGGTCTTGTTGATTAACTTCTAAATAATCCAAATAATCAATGAGTCCACTTATAGAAAGCGCCTCAGGTTTTACCGACACTACGCTTAACTTATCAGGCGTTAATGAGGACTGCCATACATCAGTATCAAGATGCTCACGAATAACACGATCACCTTTTACAGTAGTATTTTCAACAGTGGTTAATTGCCAAGCATTATCAGTGAATGCCGCTGTTTTAGCATGTGTCACTCTGGTTAGTTCTTGCTGATCACTAAACTCATACAAGCTAATATTATTCAAAGTGTTAATATCTAATACTTCACCAATATTAACAAATAAGTCACCATCTTTAGCCCAAATACCACGATGAGACTTTATTAAACTGCCACCCGATATTTTAGTTGCCTGCAGTTCTTTAGCACTTTTTTCAGCAATAGGTGCGCCCCACTCACCCAGCGCCATCACTAAAATCATCAAAGGTATTGCCGTTTTCATCGCAGATTGAGTTATTTGTAAGCGTGACATACCAGAGGCTTGCATCACGACTAATTCTGAATTTGATGCCAACATGCCCATGCCAATTAATGCTCCAAGCAATACCGCCATTGGGAAAAACATTTCAATATCTCGAGGCACTAAAAACAGAACATAAATCGCCGCATCCATCATGGTATAAGCACCACGACCAACAACGCGTAATTGGTCTACCCACTTAATAATCCCAGATAATCCTGTCAAAATAAGTAAACATAAACTTGATGTGCCGATAATCATGCGGGCGATATAAAGATCTAATATTCTCATGCAGTCACCTGCTTGCGTTTAAATAAATTTAGGAATTTCATCCCTGTAGGGCGTTCTTTAATTAATAACAACAGCCCTAACATCAACGCAAACCCGTGGATCCACCACATGCCTAAAAACTGTGGTATCACCTCATCTTGCAACGCTTTTTTACCTGCAACCATTAATCCGAAATACCCTAAGTACAGCAAAATTGCTGGAAACATCTTAGCAAACTTACCCTGACGTACATTCACTCGCGCTAATGGCACAGCAATCAAAGTGAGCAATGGAATTGAAATAGGAATGGCCAGTCTCCATTGAAATTCTGCTGCTGCTTCTGGGCCTGGAGTATCTAATAACTCATCAAAGGGTAATGCCGATAATTTACGTCGACGCTCATCCACTTCCTGCTCTTTGATTTCCATTTTATAGCCACCAAACGCTATCACCTGCAACTCAAGTGACCTAGGGCTACCTTGATAACGGAAGCCATTTTCAAGTTGTAATTGTTGGCTACCAATATTATCTTCAATCACTCGACCTTTATTGGCGACAACAATATTTGTTAGACCATTTTCGTCTTCTGGATCGGGAAGCTGTGCAACAAAAACCTTATCTAATGTATTGTCTTTATTTATTTTTTCGACAAATAATACCGCTCGACCATTAGGGCTTTCTTGAAAACGCCCCTGAGTTAATGCCGCTAGACCAGCTTCTGATTGCGCTTTTTCTAAGACTTGATTTTGGCGTTCTTCAGCCCAAGGTCCTACATAAATCGATAAATATGCGGTAAACAACAAATTAGCAAAAGCCACCAATAAGGTGACTCGGGTGACATACCATTCACTCACGCCTACACTGTGTAATACCACCATTTCATTTTCGGCATACATTCGACCGTGAGCAAGCAATATCCCTAAAAAGAAACTTAACGGTAATACTAATACGGTTAATTGAGGTAAATTTAACCCTAATAATGTCATCACTAATGAAGCGGGAAATTCACCGTCCGATGCGTCAGCTAACACTCGCACAAATTGTTGGCTGATAAAAATAGTTAACAACACTAAAAGTACCGCGAATTGTGCTTTTAAAACTTCACGAATAAGATATCTAAATACAATCACAAGTAGGATCCGGTGGCTAAACTTATCTTTTTACTGGTATCAGAGCAACTTTCATGTAAACTGTCTACTTTCAACAGTTTTGCTAGTTTTCTGACCAGCGCGGAAGGTGCTTTGGGGTCATGGTTAACATCTATTTTGGCTGTCAATTTACGCCTCTTTTTCGTTAATATCCCCAAATACTGAACACCTTTTCGTTGATTATATGCCAGATGGCCTAATGCAAACATTATCTAATAAATTTAAATATTTGTCTTTAAGAATCTAGGAGTGCTCATGGAGTTTAGCGTAAAGAGCGGCAGCCCCGAAAAGCAACGTTCAGCCTGCATCGTTGTCGGCGTATACGAACCTCGCCGTCTGTCTGGTATCGCAGAGCAATTGGATAAAATAAGTGAAGGTTACATCAGTAACCTACTTCGTCGTGGTGACCTTGAAGGAAAACCAGGACAAATGTTGCTATTGCATCACGTGCCAAATGTATTAAGTGAACGTGTGTTACTGGTTGGTTGTGGCAAAGAGCGTGAGTTAGACGAGCGCCAATACAAACAAATTATCACAAAAACCATTAGTACCCTTAATGAAACGGGTTCAATGGAAGCCGTATGCTTCTTAACTGAATTGCATGTCAAAGGCCGCGACACCTACTGGAAAGTTCGCCAAGCCATTGAAAGCACTAAAAACAGTTTATACTCATTTGACGCATTAAAAACTCGTAAAGGCGAAACTCGTCGTCCATTACGTAAAATGGTATTCAATGTGCCGACACGCCGTGAATTAACCATTGGTGAGCGTGCGATTGAGCATGGTACAGCAGTTTCTTCGGGTATGCATTTATGCCGCGATGTAGCTAATATGCCACCTAACATTTGTAACCCTGCTTATTTAGCATCTCAAGCCCGTCAAATGGCTGAAGTGCATGAAAACCTTACTGTCACGACTATTGGCGAAGAGCAAATGGCTAAGTTAGGCATGAACGCTTACCTTGCT
Source organism: Shewanella sp. MEBiC00475 (assembly GCF_005234075.1). Lineage (NCBI taxonomy): Bacteria > Pseudomonadati > Pseudomonadota > Gammaproteobacteria > Alteromonadales > Shewanellaceae > Shewanella > Shewanella sp. MEBiC00475. The sequence continues at coordinate 3,372,795 of NZ_CP039928.1, read as the reverse complement.
GTTGGCCGTGCTAGCGCAAACGAATCTATCATGACAGTGATGGAATATCAGGGCGCAGTAAACAGCACAGAAAAGCCAATTGTACTCGTAGGTAAAGGGTTAACGTTTGACTCTGGTGGGATTTCATTAAAGCCAGGCGAAGCCATGGACGAAATGAAATACGACATGGGCGGCGCTGCGGGTGTGATTGGCACCATGAAAGCGTTATGCGAAATGAAATTACCTATCAACGTTATTGGTATATTAGCTGGCTGTGAAAACATGCCTGCCGGTAATGCTTATCGCCCTGGTGACATTTTAACCACTATGTCAGGTCAAACGGTTGAAGTACTTAATACTGATGCTGAAGGCCGTTTAGTGCTATGTGACGTATTAACCTACGTTGAGCGCTTTGAACCTGAATTAGTCATTGATACAGCCACTTTAACCGGTGCTTGTGTTATTGCATTAGGTAAACACGCTTCAGGCTTGTTTAGTTCTCATAACCCATTGGCACATGAGATCCTTAATGCTGGTGAGCAAAGTGGTGACCGTGCGTGGCGCATGCCATTATGGGATGAATATCAAGACATGCTTGATAGCCCATTTGCCGACATGACGAACTTAGGCGGCCGTCCAGCAGGTTCAATCACTGCGGCATGCTTCTTATCGCGTTTCGCTAAGAAGTATAACTGGGCACATTTAGATGTCGCAGGTACAGCTTGGAACAGCGGTGCGAACAAAGGCTCTACAGGTCGTCCAGTTCCGATTTTAAGCCAGTTCTTAATTAACCGCGCTGGTGTTGAAATTAGCGAGTAAACCTTAGGTTTAACGCATATAAAAGGGTAAAGCGAATGCTTTACCCTTTTTTTATTGTGGAAGACGTCAATATATTAGCCTGTAAAGTACCCTCTCAAAACCATCAGAACTAGGCTAACCATTGACGATGTAATTGCTCTTCATCACCTAAATAGTCCAATACCCAAGCCAATGCGGGTGACATTTGATCATCATTCCACGCCAAACAACATGGGCTAGGTTGTTTCACTCTGTGGAGCGTTTTACAGACTAACTTACCAGATTCAATCAACGGTCGAGCCAGATGTTCAGGCATATATCCAACCCCTAAGCCTTCGACAAAACAGTTAATAGCACTGTGCCAATCGGGCACAACTAATCGTCGTTGACTGTTTAGCATCCACGTAATTCGCTTAGGGATATCACGAGAGGTATCTTCAAGACAAATAGACGGAAAAACACGTAACTCATCATCATGAAGTGGACGCATAATATTTGCCAATGGATGATCAAAGCTGACCACAAACAGCCAATCAATATTGCCCATATTAGTGAATTTAAATGCCCCACCAACTGGATTTGCGGTTGTCGCACCAATGGCAATATCACTTCTTCCAGTAGCAAGAGCTTCCCATACACCATTAAACACTTCAATCCTGATAATCAACTCAACATCTTGAAACTGTCGATAAAAATCAGCAATCAACGCATGAACGCTATCCGTTCTCGAAATATTATCCAATGCAATGGAGAGTATAGGCTTCCAACCATTAGCCACTCGTTGAGTGTCGCGTTTCATTAACTCCATATCGTTAAGAAACTGGCGCGCTTTTACGGCGAAATGCTTTCCTGCTGGGGTTAGGCTGACACTGCGATGATGGCGAATAAATAACTCGACTCCCAGTTCAGTTTCAATTTGTTTGACTGAATAACTTATAGCAGACGGTACCTTATGCAATTTTTTCGCGGCTGCAGTAAAGCTACCTGTTTGGGCGACAACGTCTATTAGCTCAAAAACTTGCTGTGAAAGCATATCAATTTAACTCGCTAGAAAATGTACATTAACAGCACAAGATGAATAACACATCCAAGGTTTGATATTGAACTGAAACCTTCCATGCCTGTAATTACATCATGGTATCAATATTTTTGATAGCAGCTGTCAAAAATAAACGTTTCCAGCTAATTTAGTAAACCATTAAGCTAGCGTCCTTTATTGAACTGACGAAAATAGATATGCCTAATTTGAACAATAACAATATATTAATCAACATAAAACAAACAAATATAACATTCTATTTGTTTCTGTTTTATTTAGCCTTACTGAGTATGTTAGGTTTTGTAGCTACCGACATGTACCTCCCATCATTCAAATCTATTGAAGGGACTTTTAATGCAAGCACTTCAGAAGTGGCTATATCGTTAACCAGCTTTTTAGCTGGCCTCGCTATCGGACAGTTATTGTATGGGCCATTAGTACATAAAATAGGTAAGCGAAACTCACTGTTTGTTGGTTTAAGCCTGTTTATGCTGGCAAGTGCATTGATTGCGAACAGTGACAGTATTCTGATGATGAATATTGCTCGTTTCTTCCAAGCGATTGGTGCTTGCAGTGCAGCCGTTATTTGGCAAGCGATTGTGATTGAGCAATACCCAGCCGATAAAGCTCAAAATATTTTCTCTAATATTATGCCTTTAGTGGCATTGTCTCCGGCATTAGCGCCCATTGCTGGCGCAATGATACTGAATAGTTTTGGCTGGCGCGCGGTGTTTATTAGCTTATGTATCATTGCAGTATTACTCATTGCCATGACGTATTTTTTTGTGCCTAAAGAACAAGTGAGCGTTCACAAAAGCAAAACTCATATCCGCTATAAACAACTGCTTTCCAATACGCGATATTTAGGCAATGTGGTTATTTTTGGTGCGTGTTCAGGCGCTTTTTTTGCTTACTTAACGTTGTGGCCTGCTGTCATGGAACAGTATGGTTACGCCGCGACAGAAATTGGCTTAAGTTTTATTCCCCAAACCATCATGTTTATTGTTGGTGGCTACTCAAGTAAATTACTGATCCGCAAATTTGGCACCAAAATCAGCCTAAACTGTTTACTGATATTGTTTGGTTTATGTGTTGCTGCCATTTTTATCTCCAGTGTGACCCTCAATACTGAAATAATATTGCCACTGCTCATTGCATTCTCTTTGCTAGCAGGAAGCAATGGCGCGATTTATCCTATTGTGGTCAATAATGCTCTGCAAGAGTTCAGCAATAACGCGGCCAAAGCTGCAGGACTACAAAACTTTTTGCAGATTACTATCTCTTTTGGGGCATCAAGTCTGGTGGCAATTTGGGCAAGTGCGGGTGATAACGCTATTGGTTGGGGAATTCTGGCCTGTTCAGTATTGGTTGCCGTTGGCCACATAATTAAAAGCCATGATTCTTGGGCACAAATACATCAGAATTTTACCTTTCCTGATCCAGCAAGATTATCTCAAGCCTCAACTAAAAATGACCAGTAACCGTGGTCTGGCGATAAAATAACTCCTTAATGATGAGGTTATAAATTTGTCTATAACTTCATCATATGCTAGGTTATTTATTGAACAATTTAATGTTCCAATTAATCATCAAATTAACAATCACAAGGAATGGGTTGAATGACGCAACACAACCGCTTGATAATGTCATTAGCGTTGGCAAACCAATAAATGAAACGCTTGCCTTTAACGCTTTATATCATCTTCCTCAGTGTTTGCTTTGCACTCACGCCAACGGGCGAGCTATTTGCAAAAGACCATCCGCAAGTTCGATTTATCACCCATCCTTTACCCCCCATTTAGTTATCTTGACAATGATCTTTTAAGCGGTTTTTCTATCGATATTGTTCAAGCGATGATGCAACATACCCAGCACACAGCCAACATTGAAATGTATCCCTTTAATAGAGCATTTCAGATATTGAAATCACAACCAAACACTGCGTTGTTTGTCATTGCTAAAAGGCCAGAAAGAGAAGTAAACATGAAATGGGTAGGTCCCATTATTAGCAGCGGAGTGTATTTTTACCAAAAACGTAATTCCGGACTCTCATTAGCATATTTAGAAGACTTAAAACGTGTCCGAAATGTTGGTGTAGTACTTGGTAATGCTGATCACACCTATTTGGATTCCCAAGGATTCACTAACCTCAGTACTGATAAATCCCAATTGCAATCGCTCAAAATGCTCAATTATGGCCGAGTTGATGTTGCGCCAATGAGCGAACTAGTGATGCCATTTTTGGCAAAAGCAGCTGATATCGATATCAACTCAATAGAACGTACCCCTATTAAGTTATACGACTCTACCTTGTATATCGCATTTTCAAACGACACTTCTGATGAGGTTATTGCACTGTGGCAGCAAGCATTTGATGAGTTAAAATCATCAGGAATGTACCAGACCATTTATCAAGATTATTTTCCAACTGATACCGATATTGCTAAGCGATAACGGATCATTAATTTCCAATACATAACAACTGCAATAACTAAATTTTTACTATCGAATTTTCGTTACCCGCTAAATATGCTTAATGCAATCTCCCCAAAAGATCCTCTCTAAACCAAACAGACTAAGAATAAACAATGATTAACTTGTTACATGTAAGTAACAAATTTAATATAAAACCTAAAATAGCTTAAATGTATAATTTAATGAAATAAAACTCACTGAAAAGAATGTTCAGATGAAGGCGATGAAAGTCATACTCATTTCAATAGTCAGCGCGTTGGCGCTTTTTGGGTTAATGGCTATTTTATTGGGCTGGCTACTCAGTTCCATGTGCGGTAATAACGTTTACACCGAATCACTTTCATTAGATAAAATGTACAAGGCTGTTATCTTTGAAAGAAGTTGCGGCGGGGCTTCTGGCTACTCAACTCAAATATCAATCATAAAAGCTGACGAGCAACTGTGTGACAATTGTGCTGGCGACGTGTTCGTTGCCAATGACCATCCTAACGATAATAAACTCAACTTAGTCTGGTTAGGACAACAAGATTCTGACGACCAACAACTGCAAATTCATATTCCAGCTGATATCGTAATTGAGACTCAAGAAACGACTTGGTCCTCTTGGTTTGACAGTATCGATATTTCCTACCCTGTATTTGACCATTACCCATTAGCCTGTGAACAAACGCCGCAACCTAAAGCGTGTCAGTTTGTGACAAATGATCAGAAACTTATTGATGTGTTAATCAAGTATGAAGGCTTTAAAAACCATAAAGCACTGGCTGTATCGGTTAACGATATGGGTAATGTTAGATATGGATACGGTTATGGTTATGACTCAATGTTAAAAGCACAACGCAGAGCTTTAAAAGAGTGCACCAAAGGGACTAGTCCTACTCATGTAAAATGTGAGTTAATCCGTTAAGGCAAACCAATGCGATTTGAACTCAAACAACACAAAACACATTTAATTGATAATCAGAAAATAGATGTCTATTACAACCGTGTCACCACCCGTTTTAGCTTATCCATAAATCAGCAACAGGTTTATAGTCGACTACTAGTGTTAAGCCCATGGCGAAAGCAACAAATCCTTATAAACAACACGCCATACAACTTAACCATCATTTGGTTTTTATTGTGGCGATCCAGTTTAACCCCTACTCAGCAGCCAGACCGCCATCCTACAATTATAGAACTGCTGCCTGAACGGCGCAGAAAATCCATTATGATCGCGATATATTTCGGATTAATTAGTAGTATAAAACTGACGCTAGGGATATTAATCTATTCCAACATCATATGAATATCGTATCACGAGGTCATTAACCCGCAGACAATTTTAGTGTAAACTCAAGCCCAACTTATTAACCTGTTAAAAGCATCACAACATGACTCAAGCCATATTTTACCTTATGCCTGAAAATCATAATAAAATGAGTGCATTAGATGCACTGTATTTAGCTGCTTGCAGGTTAGCTGAACAACAATATCGTCAACAAAAAACAGTCTACATTCACTGCAAAGACAAACAGCAAGCTTATGCAATTGACGAATTACTGTGGCAATTTGAGCCAAACGCCTTTGTACCACACAACTTAAAAGGTGAAGGGCCAGTGACAGGTGCACCAGTCGAAATTGGTTTTGACACCTTAGGGCCAAATAAAAGTCGCCAAGTTCTGATTAATCTTGCAGACCAAATGCCCAGTTTTGCGGTAAACTTGCACCATATTATCGATTTTGTCGCTAATGATGACGAACTCAAGCGCATTGCACGCAATCGCTACCGTCAATATCAGAATGTAGGCATTACGCCCAGCACTCAAGCATTAGCCGAATAAACACTTAATTTAGATAGAGAACATAACGCTCCTATGGAAAAAACATACAACCCAAAGTCTATCGAACAAGCCCTTTACCAAAACTGGGAAGAGCAAGGTTACTTCAAGCCTAGCGGCGATGAATCACAAGGCAATTATTGCATCATGATCCCGCCACCGAATGTAACCGGTAGCCTACACATGGGTCATGCATTCCAAGATACCATCATGGATACCCTTACCCGCTATGAGCGCATGAAAGGTAAAAATACCTTGTGGCAAATCGGCACCGACCACGCAGGTATTGCGACTCAAATGTTGGTTGAGCGTAAGCTTGAAGCCGAAGAAGGTAAAACACGCCATGATTTAGGCCGTGACGCCTTTATTGATAAAGTTTGGGACTGGAAAGAACAGTCTGGTGGCACCATCACTAAACAGCTTCGCCGCATGGGCGCATCTGTTGATTGGGATCGCGAACGTTTTACGATGGACGAAGGCTTATCTAAAGCCGTTCAAGAAGTGTTTGTTCGCCTATACGATGACGAATTAATTTATCGTGGTAAGCGCCTAGTTAACTGGGATCCAAAACTTCATACCGCCATTTCTGACTTAGAAGTTGAAAATAAAGAGAAGCAAGGCCACATGTGGCACTTCCGCTATCCTTTGGCCCAAGGCGCATTAACGGCCGATGGCAAAGACTATCTCGAAGTGGCCACGACTCGCCCAGAAACTATGTTAGGTGACAGTGCAGTAGCCGTGCATCCAGATGATGAGCGTTATCAGTCATTAATTGGCAAATTCATTCTATTGCCTATCGTTAACCGTTTAGTGCCAATTGTTGCCGACGATTACGTCGATATGGAATTTGGTACTGGTTGCGTAAAAATTACTCCAGCCCATGACTTTAACGACTATGAAGTCGGTAAACGTCATCAACTGCCTATGTACAGTATCTTTACTTTAGATGCCTGTGTCCGCAGTTTTGTTGAAGTTATCAATACCGATGGCACCCCAAACAAAGACATCGAAATAGCCTTACCAGAGCGTTATGTCGGCCTTGACCGCTTTAAAGCTCGTACAGCAATTGTTGAAGAGTTTGAAACATTAGGCTTACTTGAAAAAGTCGCTCCGCACGGCTTAAAAGTACCCTATGGCGATCGCTCCGGTGTGGTCATAGAACCTCTATTAACCGACCAGTGGTATGTGGCCGTACAGTCAATGGCAAAAACAGCGATTGAAGCAGTAGAAACCGGCGAAATTAAGTTTGTGCCGCAGCAATATGAAAATATGTACTTCTCGTGGATGCGTGATATTAAAGACTGGTGTATTTCACGCCAGTTATGGTGGGGACACCGTATTCCAGCTTGGTACGACGAAAACGGTAAAGTCTATGTTGGCCGTAACGAAGCGGAAGTGCGTGCTAAGCACCAATTTGCTGACTCAGTGGTATTACGTCAAGACGACGACGTATTAGATACTTGGTTCAGCTCGGCATTATGGACATTTTCAACCTTAGGTTGGCCGGATAACTTAGAAGATTTAAAAACCTTCCACCCAACCGATGTGTTGGTTACCGGTTTTGACATTATCTTCTTCTGGGTTGCGCGGATGATTATGATGACAATGCACTTCATTAAAGATGAAGATGGCAAACCACAAGTACCTTTCAAAACCGTTTACGTTACTGGCCTTATCCGTGACGAAGCCGGCAATAAGATGTCAAAATCTAAAGGTAACGTACTTGACCCATTAGACATGATCGACGGTATCGATCTTGAAACGTTAGTAACTAAGCGTACTGGCAACATGATGCAGCCACAACTGGCGGCAAAAATTGAAAAAAGTACCCGCAAAGAATTTGCCGACGGCATTGAAGCCCACGGTACCGATGCCCTGCGCTTTACGTTAGCAGCAATGGCATCAACGGGTCGTGACATCAACTGGGACATGAAACGTCTTGATGGCTACCGCAGTTTCTGTAACAAGTTATGGAATGCGTCACGTTACGTGTTAATGAACACTGAAGTGCAGACGGATCCCGATAGCGATGAAGCTGGCGAACCTTTAGATTGCGGTCAACTATTAGTTAATGGCAAACCAGGAACAATGGAGTTGTCATTAGCCGATCGTTGGATCATTGGTTTGTTTAACCAAACCGTGAAAACCTTTGATGACCACATGGCCGCTTATCGTTTTGACCTAGCCGCTAACACTTTATACGAGTTCACTTGGAACCAATTCTGTGACTGGTACTTAGAGCTAACCAAGCCAGTAATGCAAAATGGTAGCGACGCGCAAATGCGTGGAACGCGCCATACATTAGTTAATGTGCTTGAAAAAATGCAACGCCTAATGCACCCAATTATGCCGTACATTACCGAAACGATTTGGCAGCGTGTTAAGCCATTAGCGGGCGTAACAGGCGATACCATCATGCTAGCATCGTTCCCAACTTATCAAGCCGATCAAGTTGATGCGACCGCGATGGCCGATCTTGAATGGGTTAAGCAAGTGATTGTGGCAGTACGTAATATTCGTGCAGAACTTAACATTGCGCCTTCTAAGCCACTTAATGCATTAGTGCGCGGTGTAAGCTACGAGGATCGTATTCGCCTTGAAGCTAACCAAACCTTCTTTGCTAGTCTCGCAAAATTAGAAACCATCACTATCCTTGAAGAAGGTGAAACGGCACCAATGTCGAGCACGCAATTAGTTGGCAATATGGAGCTGTTAATTCCAATGGCTGGTTTGATCGATGTCGGCGCAGAAATGGCCCGTATTGATAAACAACTAGAAAAGCTTGCTCAAGAGATAGCCCGTATTGAGGGTAAATTATCTAATCAAGGCTTTGTGGCTAAAGCCCCTGCCGCGGTAATTGATAAAGAACGCGCTAAAATGACCGATTTAACTCGTGATATTGAAAAACTAAACGAGCAAAAAATTGAATTGGCCAAGATTTAACGGCAACCAGTAAGTTGTTGACTTATTAGTTACGATTTACTCAGCTCAAATAAAGCGTCCTGCAAAAACCAGCGAATAATTCGCTGGTTTTTATCTTTGTTGATGTGAGCTATAGCAATAATTTAACCTTTATTTAGTTCAAACTTAAAACCTTGATATCTCAATTTACATTTTTGGTGTATAAGCTTCGGCCAATATCATCAATCTATTTAATAGGCCAAAACAATGTCTGATAAATTCTTTTTTAAAGGTCGTCAAACCCCTAAACCGGCCTATGGCGAAAGTGGTTATAACACCAAACGCGCAGCCAAACTTGGCACAGAAGCATTACCGCTTAAATTGTCAGTACAAACTGAAGCGCGCAAAGTTGAAGTCGCTGAAATAGTGGCCGACAAACAGTTGTTTGCCAATATCACTATTGATGCCGACAAACCTGAAAACATCATTGATTTAAGCGGTATATTAAATAAACCGAAAACAGTCAGCTTTGAAGCTAAACCTAACCGTAATGATGCTTGCCCTTGTGGTAGTGGTAAAAAATACAAAAAGTGTTGTGGTGCATAAGCCACAATAGCAAACTTAGGCCTGTCGATAGGCTAATAGTGATATAAAAAAAGCGGATCTTGTGATTCGCTTTTTTTATTGTCTTTGGATATTTATCTAGAACTTAGGTACAGTGTCAGCCTTTGTTAAAAAAATGATAAAAAGCATAAAATAAAAGGGTGACTTATGAGCACTAATTCACACTCAAGCAATGACTTGAGTGAAGTAAAACAATTAGGTATGTGGGCAGCAATAAGCAGTTTAGGTTATATATTTTGGCTTGTTGGTGGTATGGAGCTAATAGAACGCATTGCCTATTATGGTGTAAAAGCCAGTGCAGGTTTATACGCTAAAGCGCCTGTATCACAAGGCGGACTGGGCATTAATTTAAGTGATTACGGTATTATCATATCGGTCTGGGCGTTACTGCAAACCTTCGTACCCGTGTTAACCGGCGGGATTTCTGATCGTGTCGGCTACAAAGAAACCATTTTCGTTTCTACCATCATCAAAATATGTGGTTATTTAACCATGGCATTCTTCCCCAGTTTCTGGGGTTTTCTCGCCGGAGCCATGTTGCTAGCCATGGGTACAGGGGTATTCAAACCCGGAATTCAAGGCACCTTAGTACTGTCAACTAATCGTAATAATACTTCGATGGCTTGGGGTATTTTTTACCAAGTAGTTAATATTGGTGGTTTTTTAGGTCCACTGGTTGCAGTGCATATGCGCCAATTATCTTGGGATAATGTGTTTTATGCTTGTGCGACGATTATCTCATTAAACTTTTTATTTTTATTGGCTTACAAAGAACCCGGTAAAGACGAGCGTTTAGAGCGCACTCGTAAAGTAAAATCTGGCGAAATACAGCAAGAGGCATTGTGGAAAGATGCCCTTAGAGAGCTAAAAAAACCAGTAGTTATTTACTATATGCTAGTGTTTGCCGGCTTTTGGTTTTTATATAACTCATTATTTGATGTACTGCCAATCCATATTGCTGAATGGGTTGATACCAGCGTCATAGTCACCTCTCTATTTGGTCCAGAGGGCACCAGTAATGGCATATTACAATTCTGGCTTGGCCTGAGTAATGACGGTACCAAAGTGATGCCTGAAGGTATGCTCAACCTTAATGCAGGGATGATCATGACCACCTGCTTTATTGTTGCTGCACTCACGGCTAAATATCGCATTACAACTGCCATGTTTGTCGGTTGCTTATTGAGTATTTTAGCCATTGCTTTGGTGGGTGCGTTTAATGCAGCTTGGATGATTGTACTGGCTATTGCCATGTTCTCTGTCGGTGAAATGATGATAAGCCCAAAAAAGAACGAGTTTATGGGTAACATCGCACCTGAAGGAAAAAAAGCCATGTACTTAGGTTTTGTTATGTTACCTCAAGGCATAGGTTGGACGTTAGAAGGTTATTTCGGACCTAAACTGTATGACATGTACGCTTCAAAAGAGCGCATCGCTCGTGAAGCCTTGTCTGAACATGGCATGAACCTAACAGACATTGCTAACATCCCACAAGGTGAAGCATTTAACCGCTTAGTCAGCGTCACAGGCCAAGAGCCACAAGCCTTAACCCAAGCTTTATATCAAGCCAACAACATCGGTATGGCATGGTACATTATTGCCGCAATTGGAATTATTTCAGCCGTAGGTATTTTCATCTACGGCAAATGGCTATTAAGAATGCAACGCCAGCAAATGGCTTAACGAAACGAACTGTAGAGTACTTAGCAAAAAATACTGGTTTGATAAAAGGGAAGCAGCTGTGCTTCCCTTTTGTTTTTCTCGCACCAAACAAGTTGATAGATTTTAATAGCGTCATACTAGAACTGCCCCATCGTTAACTTCCCTCTCAATAACGTCTTTCTCATTAATCCGTCCTCCTTAGTCACTCTGTTTATTTTCTACCTTGTTCATTACCGATTGGTAGCCCATATCCCTCAAATCGCATGAGCCATATAACAGACGACAGAGCATGCATCATCAACGATTTACTCGCCGACGTTTCCAACTCATTTAGACATCATCAATTGTAGGACAAATGCCACTACGTTAGATAATTCAGTTGAAGTTGATATGCCATTAACCTCAATTTAATGGTCAATTAAATTGCAATAACTTAAGTTACTGGCATTGGCTGGATTGATTAGATTACGTTGGGTTAAATAGGATTAGATTGTGTAATTAATGATCCTGTTCGATATATTTTTCAAAGAAAATACTGATAACGAATGACCATGAAATACTTATAGATTGATTAATAAACTTCATTAAAAAAACAGGGAGGCATTACTGCCTCCCTGTTAGTTATTTTCTTAAGTGATGATTAAGAATTTATTTTATATTTAGTGTGCTGAACTACCATGAACTACATCTACACCGTATGTTTTACCATCAGCATGACATGTTGCACATGATTCAACCGGTACATCATCAGCTGAGGTAATATTATCACCAAAGACTGTTGCACCATTACTCTTGAAGTGAGCAAGAGCCGCTGCACCAGAGTGAGCGTGACAACTACGACAAGCTTCGGCAACTGGAGAAATAAATTCACCACCACTGATTTCAATCGCAGTTCTACCTGATGTTAACTCACCAGTACCATCAAAGAATGGCATAGCATCGCCAGCAGCATTTGCATCTTTATGACACGCTTGACAATTAGTTTGTACCGCAGGGTAGTTAACCAATTCATCATCTGTATCTAAGTAGATGCCAGCACCTGTACTACCTGCAAACAACCCGCTGTGGAAACGGTGAGCAACTGTTGCTAAGTCACGGTTGTAATACTCTAGGCCTTCAACAACTTCAAACGTAGGTTCGCCGTCATCATCTACACCAGACTGTTTATAAACATCTGCATGATAAGAACCAGGGTAGTTGTTATTATGGCAATCAGCACATTGTGTAAAGTTAGTCACACCATGGTTAGGTGATTTAACATGCGATAAATTGTCATGACAAGCATTACATTTCGCTTCATCAGCCGTTGTACGGTCATTACCCACCTGTGTAGGTGAAGTGTAACCTGTTAGCTCAGGGCTAACAAAACGTAAGTTGGTAGTAGTTTCAGCACCCGCTGCAGCAACTGTATCAAACACAAAGTACTTAGTTACAATGTTTGAAGGAACCGCTACATCACAAGCACCAGTATCAGTACCTGCACCATCAGCTAGCATTGTGTTCTCAACAATCATGTCAGTTGTTGTGTTACCACACATGTTCAATTCAGAAGATACTGAAATTGTTTTACCATCAAGTTGATTAGCGGTAAGTGACTTAGTTAAGGTTAACTGGCCGCCTGCAACAACAAACATTTCTGGATTAGATACAGTGTTTACACTTAATCCACGAATATAATCGCCATTGCTATCAAGTGTACCAATTAAGATATCGTCACCTGATTTCGCTTTGTTTAGATACATAGTTAAATCTGTACCATCAGCTGCAACGGCACCATTTAATTCAACACCAATGACAACAGTTAATACATCAGAAGCTACGTCAGCAGAAACGACGTCTAACACTAAACCATCTTCAAAAGCAGCACGACGATTAACACTGTGCGCTTCCATTGGGCTTAAGCTACCTGAACCGTGACAACCAGAACAAACAGCGTCGCTTGAAGGCACAATACCGTTATGGTTTTCGCCGGTCTCAAGGTTTACAGTTAAGTGACATGATACACAAGCTTCAGCATAGACATTGTCGTTCCACTGGGTGCCATTATCATGACAAACAGTACATTCAGTTGACTCCGCAGGGAAACCAACTTCGCCCCACATCTCTTTAGCTTCACCTTCTAGTCCCTGCCATTGCGCAAGTTCCTTACCCATATGAATGGTGTGGATCATCGCATTGAAATTAGCGTTAAAGCCAACTTCAGGGTCATCTTGTCCGCCCGCATAAGCAGGGTTATGACAAGCAACACAGTTTTCAACTTTTTGATAGTTATGGTGAGCACTAATGTTGCTAATACGCAGATCAGTATCTGCATAACCTTCCATTGGGCTATGACATTTGATACATGCTGCATTAGACACAGCGTCTTTAGCTGAAACCGCAAGTTCGCCAGTTGCTGGAATAAAATCAATTGGCGTTGATAGAGGCTTATCACTTACATCGGTACCATCTGCCATTACAACATCATAAGCACGGATCATCACACGAACTAAATCGTTAGCATCACCATCAGCCAATACTACAGGCGCATTACCATCATGTTCCCAAGTACCAGTATAAGTACCAGGATTAGCTGGGTCTTCAACCAATGTACAGGCTTCTACTTCACTGCCATCGCGAGCTGTAGTGCTACCCGTTAAATTACAATACATGCTGCTGCCAAAATCGTTAGCAAGCGCATGGTTGGTCCATAACATCGGTGCACCAGTATCGGTAGTATTAGCAGACTGGCTGGTTACATATAGTGCAACCTTCTCAAGTCCAGAGAATGGCACAGACGTTCCGCCAGTACCTTCACCTGTTACGCTAAATTTAACGCTAAATGCATCTGTACCCACAACCACAATATCTGCTGGCGCTAAGGTTAAATTAAAATTAGCTGCACTTTCAACGGTAGTGACTGTTAAGCCTGCTGAAGTTCCATCTGTACCATCGGCACCTGCAGCACCATCAGCACCCGCAGCACCATCACTGCCGTCAGAGCCACATCCCGTCACACCCATTGCAGCCATAAATGCTACAGCGAGTAATGTTTTATTATATTTCTTCATTTTAAATCCCCCGATTTAAATTTATAGGTTTTTGCACCTACAAAATATAAGGAAATAAGGCAAAAGACCCGAAAAATGTTACAAACCTGTGATGCTTAATCACAATTCTCCTAATGAAAATTGATAATTTCATATTTGAGTATTTGCAAAACTAAAATTTGCAATTTCACATTATGTAATCACAAAGAGGTATTCCGACATGAACAAATTGAGATAAAAACGAAGAGAGCAAAATAAAGAAAGTGAGCGTCCGGTGAACTACGCCTTGCTTAGATCAACGAGCCAGGACAAGAGGCTATTAAGGTCACAGTTTGGATGGGATAGCTGCTCCAAGCAGTGTTCGATGTAATCGAACGGAATAAGACCGTTAGCTTTAGCGGTTTCTATGATGCTGTATAAAATAGAGCTGCCTTCAGCACCACGATGGTTGTGATTAAATAGCCAGTTTTTTCGCCCTATCACAAACGGTTTTACTGCTCGCTCTGCGCGGTTGTTGTCGATATTGAGTCGGCTATCTTCTGTGTAACGACTGAGCTTTTCCCATTGATTGAGGCTGTAATGGATGGCTTTGCCTAGAGGGCTTCCCTTTGATACTTGCAGCGATGATTTATCCAGCCATTGCTTAAATAGTACCAATTGGGGTTGTGAGTGGGTGCGCCTAAAATACAGACGCTCTTCCAGGCTCAGTGATTGTATTTGGGTTTCAATGCGGTACAGCTTGGCTATCATGCTCAGTGCCATATCCGCTTTACTGACTTTACCTACTTTGGGTTTTCCTTGCGCCACTAGCGCTTCTTTGAATTTACGCCGTGCATGGGCCCAACAGCCAACAAGCTTATTACTTACCTGCTGGTAAGCTGCGTAACCATCGACCTGTAAATAACCATTAAACACCGTTTGCTCCGTGGCAAGAAAACGGCTCACGCAGGTGCCCGCACGGCTACCGTCTTGATAGTCGTAAAGCACTATGCTGCGTAAACCTTGATATCGAGGCTCAGTGCTTGGCCCATCCGCGCCAGCGCAATACACCCACATATAGGATTTCACCCGCTCATCGTTAATCACTTTGAGGGTGGTCTCGTCCGCATGGATGACTTCTTGTGTTAACAAATGTTTGTGCAGTAAATCATATAAGGGTTTAAACAGAGCGGCGGATTTCATCATCCAATCGGCCATGGTTTGCCGACTTAAGTCGATACCATGTTGCTTGAACAAGGCTTCTTGCCGGTAAAGGGGTAATGCGTACTGATATTTGCTGGTGATGAGTTGGCTTAATAGACTTGGGGTGGCAAAACTTTTAGGAATGGGGCTGACGGGCACGGGCGCTTGCTTGATGTTGGCCTTGGTGCCTTGCGTTTCGCAATGCTTGCAGCTGTATTTTAATCTAACATGCTCAATCACACTGATTTGTGCCGGTATAAACTTAAGCTTCTCACTACTGTCTTGGCCCATTAATGCCAGCTGATGACCACAACTGTCACACTGCTTATCTTCATCACTAATATCATGGATGACGACTTCTCGCGGCAGGTCTTTTGGCAGTAATTTGCGCTTGGCGCGTTGTTTAGGCGGTACTGACACATCAGCATCTGTCGTTAACTCAACAAGCTCATCAACCGTAACTTCAGCTTCGTTAAACAACTCACCTTGATAATCATGGCTTTCGCTGCTGGCCCCGAAGCGCTGTTGTTGTGCGAGGCGAAATTGCTCCAGTAACCGCTGCACCGAGTGTTTAAGCTCAGCAATTTCAGCATCTCTCAACTCGATAGTATTGTCTTTAGCCGCCAGCGTCTCAAGCAATAATTGCTTAAGCAAATCAACGTCGTTGGGTAAGTTGTCAGGGCTTAATTTCATGGTGTTATTATACCAAAACTCCCCCTAGAGAAGGGGGTTGCAGTGATCTGATTATCAAAAACTGCATACGCAATGGCGATCAATTAACTGTAATTCAAGCCACTAACATGTTGATGTCCCAATACATCAAAGCCAGACAGCAGCCAATGAAACTGTTGCTCAGATAAGCTCAGGCACTCATCAATACTTTTAGTCGGCCACTTAAACTTATCCTGCTCGAGGCGTTTGTACCAAAGCGCAAAACCAGTGTCATCCCAGTAGAGGATTTTTAATTTATCGCGGCTTTTATTACAAAAGACAAACACGCTGCCGTCTGTGGCCTGTAGCGACAACTGTTGCTCGACGATAACGGCTAAGCCATTTATGGATTTACGAAAATCCACAGGCTCTCGATGCAAATAGACACTGGGGAGCTCACGAAACATCAACATGCTTGCAGGCCTTTTATCATTTCCAGCAGATAGCTTGCAGGCAAGGTGC
Organism: Shewanella sp. MEBiC00475; assembly: GCF_005234075.1. Classification (NCBI taxonomy): domain Bacteria; kingdom Pseudomonadati; phylum Pseudomonadota; class Gammaproteobacteria; order Alteromonadales; family Shewanellaceae; genus Shewanella; species Shewanella sp. MEBiC00475. The sequence goes on along the minus strand of NZ_CP039928.1, from coordinate 3,356,113 downwards.
TAGGGAAAGTCCATATCCCGGATTGATGCTGAAAAAAAATGGTCTGCTCTGGGACCGGAAGTTGAGCTTGGGTAGCCATCGCCGTCGGCGAGGCCAGCGTCGCCTTAACAAATAGTGCGCCCGTTGGAATGCTCATTTTAGCTATGTCTGCTTTGCGGGCGTAAAATCCGCTGATACTGAGTTTATGCAGGCGACAAAAAGCGGTAATCGTCAAGCCGCTAGCGGATTGCTGTTGTATCAAGGCAACCCAATCTTCATGTGAACGTCTAGCCATGTTAACTCCTGATGTAATGATCAGTCGTTAATATAGAGGATGAACAAGAGCTGCTGAAGATGTACTTGCCCGGACGCTTACTAAAGAAATAAAACATACAACTAATGAAGTAAATTACAAATGTTATATATGCAGCGTTTAGCCTGAAAATTAATTAAAAAAGAGGGAGGCATTGCTGCCTCCCTCTTACTTATTTTCTTAAGTGATGATTAAGAAGTTATGTTTTATTAGTGTGCAGAAGTTCCATGAACTACATCTAAGCCGTAAGTTTTACCATCGGCATGACATGTTGCACATGATTCAATTGGCACTGCGTCTGCAGACATAATGTTGTCGCCAAAGACTGTTGCGCCATTACTCTTAAAGTGAGCTAGAGCCGCTTCACCAGAGTGAGCGTGACAACTACGACAAGCTTCGGTAACTGGAGAAATAAATTCGCCATTACCGAGTGCAACTGAAGTTCTACCAGAGGTCAAAGTACCAGTACCATCAAAGAATGGCATCGCATCGCCAGCTGCATTTGCATCTTTATGACACGCTTGGCAATTAGTTTGATCCGCAGGATAGTTAACTAAGTCGCCGTCAGCATTGATATAAACGCCAGATGCTTCTTCCGCATATGTTCCACTGTGGTAACGGTGAGCAACAGTTGCTAAATCACGGTTATAGTACTCTAGGCCTTCAACCACTTCAAACGTACCGTCAGCAGATTCAACTTGAACTGTTTCATGATGAGAACCTACAGGGCTAGCATTGTTATGACAATCAGCACATTGTGTAAAGTTAGTCACACCATGACGAGGTGCTTTAACGTGCGCTAAGTTGTCGTGACAAGCATTACATTTAGCTTCGTCAGCGGTTGTACGGTCATTACCCACCTGTGTAGGTGCGTTATAAGCAGTTACTGCAGGACTAACAAAACGTAGGTTGTCAGTAGTGGCTACACCAGTAGCGGCTACTGCATCAAATACAAAGTATTTAGTGACGATGTTAGCTGGAATACCAACATCACAACCATCAGCTGTAGCAACAATCATATCGGTGTCTGTATCACCACACATGTTCATTTCAGATGACACATAAAGTGTTTCGCCATCTAAATCTGTAGCATCACTAAGTGTTTGAGTTAGGACGATGTTACCACCCGTAACCACAAACATACCTCCATCAGTAGAGATACTTGTACCTTGAACGTAATCACCATTGTCATCAAGGGTACCGATTAAAATACTCCGACCACCAGATGTGCTAAATACATAATCAGCTAGATCAGTACCATCAGCTGCAACTGCACCATTTAATTCAACACCAATAGTGACAGTTAGTTCGCCTGCTGCAACTTCAGCAGAAACAACATCTAAGACTAAACCATTTGCTAAGTCAGCACGACGACCAACCTTATGAGCTTCCATTGGGCTTAAGCTACCTGAACCGTGACAACCAGAACAAACAGCGTCACTTGAAGGCACAATACCATTATGACCTTCACCCGTTTCAAAGTTCACAGTTAAGTGACATGATTCACAAGCTTCAGCATAGATATTGTCGTTCCACTGGGTGCCATTATCATGACAAACAGCACATTCAGTTGACTCCGCAGGGAAACCAATTTCGCCCCACATCTCTTTAGCTTCACCTTGTAGTCCCTGATATGCAGCAAGATCCTTACCCATATGAATGGTGTGGATCATGGCATTGAAGTTAGCATTAAAGCCCACTTCTTCGTCGTCTTGTCCGCCCGCATAAGCAGGGTTATGACAAGCTATACAGTTTTCAACTTTTTGATAGTTATGGTGAGCACTAATGTTACTAATACGCAGATCAGTATCTGCATAACCTTCCATTGGGCTATGACACTTGATACATGCTGCATTAGACACGGCATCTTTTGCTGAAACCGCAAGTTCGCCAGTTGCTGGAATAAAATCAATTGGCGTTGATAGAGGCTTATCACTTACATCGGTACCATCAGCCGTTACAACATCATAAGCACGGATCATCACACGAACTAAATCGTTAGCATCGCCATCGGCTAATACTACAGGCGCATTACCATCATGTTCCCAAGTACCAGTATAAGTACCAGGATTAGCAGGGTCTTCAACCAATGTACAGGCTTCTACTTCACTGCCATCACGAGCTGTAGTGCTACCCGTTAAATTACAATACATGCTGCTGCCAAAATCATTAGCAAGTGCATGGTTGGTCCATAAATAAGGTGCACCAGTATCGGTAGTGTTAGCAGACTGGCTGGTTACATACAGCGCAACTTTATCAAGTCCAGAGAATGGCACAGCCGCTCCGCCAGTACCTTCACCTGTTACGGTAAATTTAACGCTAAATGCATCTGTACCCACAACAACAATATCTGCTGGTGCTAGGGTTAAATTAAAATTAGCTGCACTTTCAACTGTAGTGACTGTTAAGCCTGCTGAAGTACCATCTGTACCATCGGCACCTGCAGCACCATCAGCACCCGCAACACCATCGGCACCATCACTGCCGTCAGAGCCACATCCTGTCACACCCATTGCAGCCATAAATGCTACAGCGAGTAATGTTTTATTATATTTCTTCATTTTAAATCCCCCGATTTAAATTTGTAGGTTTTTGCACCTATAAAATATAAGGAAATAAGACAAAATGCTCGTCTGCTATTGCAAACCTGTGAGATTAAGTTAGAGATTCGTTAGAAGAAATTAGCGATTTTATTTTTAAGTATTAACAAAAATAAAATAGCCAAATTCACACTGCGCAACCCCAAAGAAGTACTTAAAAATAGGTATATTGAGGATGAGTTTGAAGGGAAAAACATTAACAATGTAACATATTGATTTTTAACTATTAACTTTTTAAAACAAAACACTCAACCTACACAGCTAAGTGTTTTGAATCTCATTTACAATCGAATATACCTTAATGCAATAGCGACTTAGTGATATCCATTATCATTTGCGTGGTTTTTGAAGAATAACGGCGATAAAGTTCTGCACGCTCAATTAAACAATAATTAGGCATAGCCATGACATCATTAAGTTTTTTAAATTCGCTATCGGGTAATTTCTCCACTCGTAATTGTGGAATTTGTTGTGCAAATGCCCCTTCATTACAAATCGTGATAGCCAAACTATCCATTGTTAACATATGCCAATACCAATCTTCTAACTTCCTAACACATTCAATATCGTCTAAAAGCAAACCATGGGTTTGACAATAAAGTTCTAAAGGGTCAATACGATTATTAAAACCTTTACAACGTAAATACACGATAGGGTGCTGAATGATATTTTCTAACTTTATCTGTTCACCACCAGCCCAAAATGAATGATTGGTATTTCCCACTACACATAAAGATGTCACGCTTGCAATATTTGATAGCTCTAATTCATGAGCATCTTGAGTATCAAACCCAATACCAAAATCAAGTTCACCATTGTAAATGAGCTCTTCTGTGTCGGCCTCCCAACTGTGAAGTTTAACTTTACCAATGACATTACGAGGGAGCTGGCTTAACGCCATCGCTAAGCTGGTGATAATGCTTGGTGATACCGCAATATGTAAAATAGGCGTTTGACAATGATTTAAACGATCGTCTGCCACTCGCTCAATTTGGCTCACCATGTCACATAATTGGCATATAGGCAGATATAAACGTTCGGCTAATGGTGTCGGTTTCAATCCTTGCTGGCGACGAAAAAATAATTCATCATTAAAAATGACTCTTAATGATGTTAAACAGCGGCTAATTTTCGGTGCGGAGACAGCAAGCTCTTTGGCGGCAAAGTTAGCAAAGCCCGTTTCGTAAATGAGCTTAAACACCAACAAACTAAATACATCTAATTCGCTGACTTTTTTTAATGCTTGAATATCCACATGCCACCTAATTTGTTGTAATGAAGCAGATAAATTAACATGTATTCAAATCAAAAAAGTTGATCTAGTGCTGAATAACGCTATCAACTTCAGCTTTTGTTAATGCACGAAACTCACCGGGTAACAGAGTATTATCTAACAGAATATTACCCACAGACTCGCGATGCAACGCAACCACCGGATTACGAAAACGACCAAACATGCGTTTAATTTGATGATACTTGCCCTCACGCAACACCACCCTTGCTTGATGACTGGATAATAATGCGAGTTGTGCTGGTAAGGTGGTAATGTCTTCAAATTCGAAATACATCCCATTGGCGAATGCCTCGACATATTCTTGCTGGAGTGGATTGGCTAATGTCACTAAATACTGCTTATCTACTTTATGCTCAGGCGCCATCAAAGCAGCAGACCATTTGGCGTCATTAGTGAGCAACAATAACCCAGTTGAATGTAAATCTAATCTGCCAGCAATATGCAGCATATCAGTGTTAACACCCGTCATTAATCCCAATGCCGTTGGGTGTTTATCATCAATAGTTGCACTAACCACCCCATCGGGTTTATTAAGCATATAGTATTGTTTTTGATATTGACGCAACACCACACAATTACAGGTAATATGGCTAAACTCATCTATTTGTAAATCAGGTGATTTGGCTAATTGACCATCGACAAGCACTTTATCGGTAATTAACAATCCACGGACAGCTTTTTTGGAAATTTGTAACGTGCCAGCAATAAATTGGTCCAGCCGCCCTCGTTTAGACACCATAAAACCTCATTAAGAATGATACCAATTTGTTTAAGAATACCTTATTCTGTTAAAAGGCACATCAACAAGGAGTAACATGCTTTCGCAACCTGCTAGTACAGTTTTGCGCCCAGACATGACCACCGCAGAGCTAAAACAGGCGATTAAGTCACTGGATCAATTTTTACAAGATAACATTTTTCAAAGTGCAATTAACGACACTTTGAATAAGCGATCTCACTTTTTCGATGAGTTATTATGCCAACTTTGGCAACCTTTCGAATTAGATCCTGATCGCATCTCACTTAATGCTGTTGGAGGTTACGGTCGACAAACTTTACATCCCTTCTCCGACATCGACATCTGCATTATTCATGATGGGCCTTTAACGCCTACCGAAGCTAATTCAGTGAGTCAGTTCCTCACCCATCTGTGGGATCTTAACCTAGATTTAGGTCATGCTGTGCGCAGTATGGATGACACATTCCAAGCATGCAAAGACGATGTAACCATTGCGACCAGCTTATTGGAAATTCGGCATTTATTTGGTAATAATCAGCACCAACAACAAGTATTAAACGCCCTTTACGGTCAAGATTTATGGCAAAGCCAGGCATTTTTTAATGCCAAACTCAGCGAACAACAAGAACGCCACGCTAAAGCACAAGACACCTCCTATAGTATTGAACCTAACCTTAAAACTAGCCCCGGTGGTATGCGCGATATACAAACCCTTACTTGGGTTGCCCGTAAGCATTTCGGCGTCGCCAGCATGCAATCTCTGCGACGTTTTGGTTTTTTAACCAATGACGAATACGCTGAGTTAATGGAATGCCAACACTTTTTATTTCGAGTTCGGTTTGCCTTACATCAAGCAGCTCAACGATCAGAAAATCGTTTATTACTCCAATATCAAGCTGAAGTGGCTAAATTAATGGGCTTTGGTGATGGTATGCCCATCGGTGAAAGCGGCAATATATCCATCGAAAAAATGATGCGCCAATTGTTTCGCGCCATGAAACGTATTAGTGAATTAAACAAAATTTTAATGGCCTATTTCCATCGTGAAATTATTCCACAGCTCAACCCCAACATCATTGAGTTAAATGAAAACTTTGAAATTGTCGATAAATACATCCATGTTCGTGACGAAACCGTGTTTATTGATCGCACTCAAATTATGGCGTTATTTGAACTTATCGCGATACACCACGACAAAATAGTCGGTATTACCGCAGAAACCTTACGATCACTGCGTCAAGTAAGACGTCGCTTAATGGGAGACTTGCAAGACTTTCAGCGTTGTCGCGAACAATTTAAAGCAATATTTATGCATCCTCAAGGCATGGGACTCGCCATTACCTTAATGCACCAACACGGTATTTTAGCGTCTTATTTACCGCAATGGCGTGAAGTGGTTGGCCAGATGCAATTTGATTTATTTCATGCTTATACCGTTGATGAACACACCCACAAGGTGCTAAAAAATATTTACACCTACGGTAAAGACATTAAAACCTTAAATAAAGACTTGGCATTAGCTGCTGACATCTATCAAAAAATGTTTAACAAATCGACACTGTTATTTGCGGCATTATTTCATGATTTAGCTAAAGGTCGCGGTGGCGACCACAGTGAACTAGGGGCTGTCGATGCCAGTTTATTTGCCAAGTTTCATGGACTGAAAGTGTCACAAGAACACCTCATCTGCTGGTTGGTAGAGCATCACCTACTAATGTCCATGACGTCACAACGTATGGACATTAACGATCCTGAAGTGATTGATACTTTTGCTAAAAAAGTCGGAACCTTAGCCCGTTTAGATGCCTTGTATTGCTTAACCATTGCCGATATTCAAGCAACCAATGATGATCTTTGGAATGACTGGAAGGCATCACTGTTAAAAGATTTATATTTTATTACCCGCAAAGCACTTCGCAATGGCCTCGAAAATATGCTGCAAATTCGCACCATTGTCCGCGAACATAAACAAGAAGCACTTAATCTGTTACACGCAGATGTCGATACCACAACAGCCATTAAAACCTTATGGCGACGATTACCCATAGCCTTCTTTAGTAATGCCGATACCGATGATATCGCCAGATATACTCAAGCAATGATTAACCATGATCTTGCACCAGTAACCGATAATCAATACAACACTCTCATTTTACTTGATGATGCTGTGGTAAAGGGTTGCAGTGATGTGTTTGTGTATACTAAAGATCGCCCAGGCTTATTTGTTAAATTATTTAATACCTTAGCGGCTCTGCGCATTTCGGTAAAACAGGCACAAATTGCCCGAACTAAAGATGGTTATGTGGTTGAGTCATTCAAAGTGCTCGATTTTGACGAAAAACCTATCATCAGTGCGCAACGTCGTAAACAAGTGATCAATAAATTGCATCAAGTACTGGATAAAGGCATTAGCTTACCTAAAAAACGTCAGTCTAGGCGTCATCAAAGCTTTGATAATCAACCCAGTATCGAATTTTTACATTCACGAAAATCGACTCGTAGTTTAGTCAATGTATCCGCCCTAGACACCAGTGAATTTATGGAACAAATTGCCAATATTTTTAGGGAATTAGAATTGCATATTCATTCGGCCACCATAAGTACCGTCGGTGAACGAGCAGACAATGTGTTTTCATTATCGAACCAAGACAATCAGCAATTAACCCCAGAACAACAACAACAGCTTACAGATGCGTTAATGCAAACCATCAACATAGACTGATATTTGGTGTTTAAAAATAGCCATTAATATGGCGCGTTGTTGATAACAATAACGCGCCATATATTTACCCCACGCTTCTGATAAAAGTATTTGATATAGCCATTTACAGCATACTCACGACACTGCTGAGATACAATGACACCAAGGACCGACACTGTTGGTAGCGAGGTGTAACAATAATTAGCATACTTTGAGCAAACTAATGACTATGCGATAATCATGCCCATCAATTGTTGTTAATTAGGTCATCATGTCACAAGCCTTTCGTTATACTGCCGAATATGTACTCAACAAATCATATTTTGAAGAATGTTATCAGCAATCCATCAACCCTACCCCATCAGCAAAACGGTTTATTAAAACGGCCATTTTTGCGCTGATTGGTTTAGTTATTTTATTAATTGATTCAATAAGCCAAGCGGCAATAAGCACTCAAGAAACCTATTACCTAGGCTACTTTTTCATTGGCCTGTCTGTGGTTGAATTTTTAAGCATTCGCTTTAACAAAACGTGGTGGTTATGGCGTCAAATGATGAGTAAAGCGGCAGGTGAAGAGGTAAAGCTGACCATTGATGATAAGGGTATCAACAGCCAATCACTCCATGTTAATCAACATATTTTGTGGACTGATGTTTATCGCATCACCGAAACCGATAGCGGATTTTTACTCCAGTTACAAAAAACCACCACTTATTTATCTAAACGTTGTTTAACGCATAGCGCTATCGATTTTATAAATCAGCAACACATAAAACAATAATGCGTTATCGTTACGCTAACGCAGCAGCCACTCGTTGTTGAATATCACTGAGTAATTCGGTTTCAAACCAGCGATTACGACTAAGCCAAATATTATTAAGCGGGCTGGGATGTGGCAGGGGAATAAAGCGCGGCCCAAACGTATGCCATTGATGCACCGTTTCGGTTAATGTTTTAGGTTTATTAGGTAAATAATATTGTTGTGCATATTGCCCCACCAGTAACACCAACTCTACGTTAACTAACTGCTGTAACAACAAGTTATGCCATTTAGGTGCGCATTCTTTCCTTGGCGGTAAATCACCCGATTTACCCTTTTTAGTACCTACTGCGCCGGCTTGATAACTACCAGGAAAACAAAAACCCATCGGCATTATAGCCACTTGTTTGGCATCGTAGAAAACCTCTCTTGTGACACCTAACCACTGTCGCAACCTGTCACCACTGGCATCGTCAAACGGTATCCCCGACATATGCACTTTACGTCCAGGCGCCTGGCCGATAATTAATATCTTTGCTTGAGGATCAATTTGCACAATGGGCCGCACACCATCAACTAATTCTGCAGCGCAAATTTGGCAATTTCTAACTTGGGTGAGTAAAGAGTCAAAATCTTGCATCGTTTTACCTTTTTATACAAACCACATTAAGCGGGTAAATGAGTGACAATCACAAACAATCTTATCAATTTAGTTATATTGTATTCATAAGAAAAAATACTCGGCAGAACAGGAAAGCACCTTACTTTACAACACTAATATTCCACTTGATATCTGTGACTAAATGATAAAAATACTACTAATAACTCTATCTAACGGAACTAAGCTAAAGTAATATTTGTCCAACTAACTAGTCAAAATAACAAAGTTCTCCCAAGAAGGAACAACCATGCCATCAACTATTATCACCCGCATTACATTTGCAACATTACTGGCCAGTGCTTCGGTAGTTAGTTTTACAGCATCTGCCCTACCGCAAGCCCCTGAGAAGGATGTCGCATCATTAAAACAAGCCTGTCAGCAAATCGCGGTAGAAGATCAATTACCAGAAAGCGAAGTCGGCTCATTTTTATTGGATTGCGTTAACGACCAATTAACTGAAATGGGTTATCAACGTATTACTAGCCTAGATTAATGCAACAATAACGTAATTGATTTCAAATAAAAAAAACGCCATTAAGGCGTTTTTTTTATTTGAAGTAGAAACGGAATTAAAACGCTTGGCAAAAAATCCCTAGCGATGCCCCTATAGCCACAAACCAAGACAACGAACGCAATGTGCCGTAATTTAATAAATACATGACATGATAAACTACTCTCGCGACCACATGCACTATGGCTAAAAGCGCGACAACATCGGTAACATTGTTAGTCACTAACGCCGTTAATACTGCAATCCCAAATACAATTAATGACTCAAATGCATTTTGATGTCCAGCCACTGCACGTGCACCAAATCCGGTTAATTGCCCTTGCTGTGCTCGCGGGTGATTATTGTCATATCGACCCAATTTTGCCATTGCCACCGCGACGGGTACTTTCGCCGCATAAGGCAACAATACTGCGATGAATAAACAAACAAGTATTGTCTGCATAATTTTTCCTTATATTTTTTTATCGTGTTTAACCTGAACTTTGATTATCGAAAAACGATAAATAGCCAGTTAACCCTCATCGCTTGAACGCCCTAGTTAACTCAACTGACATCATTTTATTTATCTTACTTATTCATTTCTTTCGTCTTATAAATCAATTGTAAGTTAACACTTATACAACATTTTAGTGACTAGACTACACTTTATGTTGAAAGATATTGAGCCCCACCACGGTCAATACTAATAACTCCTAACAAGTGTGATAGCTGCAGCAAATCAATCTTGTGACGAGTAACAAGAATAAGCAGTAAAAATAATAATCAACATTGTAAGGAATACATCATGAATACCAAAGCACAAACTAGCCTAACAGGCGCAGCACTCGCATTAGCTATGGCCAGTTTATCAGGTCAGGCAATGGCGGCCGAAACAAGTACAGCACCTATGACTGCTGGCGAAACAGATTTAGTTCATTGTTACGGCGTTAATACCTGTAAAGGCCATAACGATTGTAAAACAGCTGACAATGCCTGTGGCGGTCAAGCGAGCTGTAAAGGAACAGGTTTTGTTGGCATGCCATCAAAAGCTTGTGCTGATGTGGGCGGCACGCAAAAAGATGATTGGGTTGGTAAAGTCACTAAAGCAGACCTAGTACATTGTTACGGCGTTAACATCTGTAAAGGCCATAACGATTGTAAAGGTGCTGATAATGCTTGTGGCGGAATGGCAAGCTGTAAAGGCACTGGCTTTGTGAACACTACAGCTAAATCTTGTGGTGACATTGGCGGTAACGTTAGCTAGTAATCAATAAAACTCATAAGGTTGATGGCTTTCTCACTCTGTGACTTGAACGTCATCAGCCTTTTTATTCATTACCAATTTGTTCGCAATAACAAGGTACACCATGCCAAATACACGTATTACAGAAGACTTTCTTGGATTTGGTTTAGGCTTACGTACTGACCATTTTGAACATATTTTACAGCACCAGCCAGATATTGACTGGTTTGAAGTGCTATCTGAAAACTACTTAGTCGCTGGCGGTAAACCCCGATATTATTTAGAAGCCATTGCCGAACAATATCCTGTAGTAATGCATGGCGTATCGATGTCGATAGGCAGTACCGATCCTTTAGACATGGATTACTTAAAAGCCCTTAAAAAGCTCAATAACGACATTCAACCTAAATGGATATCTGATCATATTTGCTGGACCTCAATTCACGGCGTCAATAGCCATGACTTACTGCCACTGCCTTATACCGAAGAAACCGTTAACCATGTCGCTGAGCGAGTGCGTATTGTGCAGGACTTTTTAGGTAGACGAATTCTGCTAGAAAACGTATCGAGTTATTTGTCATATCAAGACTCGACCATGGATGAATGGGATTTTTTAAGCCAAGTGGCAGAAGCTGCAGATTGCTTGATATTACTCGACATTAATAACATTTATGTCAGCGCCCGTAATCATCATTTTAATCCGTTGGATTACCTTAAAAAAATCGACCCTCGCCGAGTACAACAATTTCATTTAGCGGGTCATAGCGACTTTGGTGATTATGTCATTGATACCCACGACCATGACGTGCCGCCTTCGGTTTGGACACTTTACCAAGCTGCACTAGAGCGCTTTGGCGCTGTTAGCACCATGATTGAACGTGACGCGAATATTCCTGAGTTCCCCGCGTTATATAATGAATTACTCGAAGCGAAACACATTGCCCAGTTAACGCTACCCGATGACCCAGCCCTAGCACGCTCACAATTTGGCACACGTTCACTTGATGACTTAGGCAAGTTTATCAGCGCTAATCACGCTTCACCGCAAAAAGTCAGGGCATAAACATGAGTCGTTTAGCTGAGATTCAACAGCAATTTATGCAGTATTTACTGTCAGATGGTTCGGATACACAACACGGACACATTCAGTCGGTGATGAAAGCGAATGTGTCTGAACAAGCGGGGATCAGCGCCGATGATCGCCTACAAATTTATGCCAACGCTTACCGAATTCGATTAAAAGAAACCATTGAAACCGACCACCAGCTGCTGGGGTTGTATTTAGGTGACGATTTATTCGATAAAATGGCGGCCGACTATACCCGTCAATTTCCATCAAACAATAAGTCACTGCGCCAGTTTTGTGATGGTTTACCGGAATTTTTACAACAAGACGCGTTTTTTAAACAACATCCGATTATTGCCGATTTAGCACGATTCGAGCGCCGGTTACTCAATGCATTTGATGCAGCAGATTGTGCCCGTGCAAGCTTTAATGACTTACAGGCCATTTCACCTGAATTATGGCCCAATTGCTGTTTACGCTTTCATCCCAGCGTACAAATATTCACTTGCAACAGTAATGCAGTCGAAGCTTGGCAAGCATTGAAAATAGACACAGCACCACCTGCACCGGACTATGAATCGCCTAGAGCGTGGTTATTATGGAGGGGAGAGTCGCGGTTAACAGAATTTGTATCATTAACGACAGAACAACATGCCTTATTACTTGGGTTTATTCAGGGCAACAACTTTGCCACCCAGTGCGAACAAATGTTGCAATGGCACGACGAGCAATCTGCGCCACTGATGGTATTGCAAACGATGCAAACCTGGTTTCAACGCGGCTTAATTCGTTCAGTCGTTAGCAGTTAACATGCCGTGAAAGAGTAAATGGGCCAGGCTTCTAGTAGAGATTAAGCTTCTAGCGAAGGCAACCAGACTTTGACGCTTAAGCCGCCTTGTGGGCGGTTTTGCATACTAATACGGCCACCATGAGCTTCAATAATCTCACGACATAATGGCAAACCTATCCCGGTACCCGATTGTTTAGTTGAATAAAACGGTAACAAGGCTTGCGACAATACTTCGCTAGACATCCCGCTACCTTGATCTTCTACTTTAACGAATAACCCGTTAACTGGATGAGTCACGTCCTCAAACATTAACGACACTGTGTCTGCCGCCGCGCCTGACTCATGGGCATTTTTAAGCAGATTGATAAAGACTTGTTCTAATTGCACTGCATCGAGCTTGATTGGATTAACCGGTAAAGGTGATAACAATTTAAATGGGTATTGCTGCGCTAGCTGTTGGGTCATCTTAGCCCAATCAATCAAGTTTTTTTGTGGCAGCGGCAACTTAGCAAACTGGGCATAATGAGAGATAAACTGACTCAGGTGTGTGGTGCGATTTTCGATGGTATCAAAAATCAAATGCAGCTTGCTGTTGTCTAGGTGCTGGGTTAAAAACTTACCAGAGTTGACCATAGATGCGATGGGCGCGACCGAGTTATTAAGCTCATGACTAATAATTCGAATCACTTTTTTCCAGACCGCGACTTCTTGGCGATTAAGTTCTTTGGTGAGTTGTTTAAGCAGAATTAAGTGGTGCTGCTGATTATTTTGAGTAAAACGCCCCCGAGAGATATGCCAAGTTTCAACGTCGCTACTATCAGCATTATCAAGATCACCACCAACGCTATCGCTGCTCCCCATCGAAAACAGCCCTTCTTGCTCACTGCTTAACGCAGATTTTAGCGCATCGGGTAACATCACCACAAGATCTGGTAACAACATGCCTTCTATTTTGACACCCTGATTAAACAAATGCCGCGCAGCGCTATTGGCGTAAATTACCCGCTCGGAATCATCAATTAATAGCATAACGTTAGGCGTGTTTTGAATCACCTTATCGAGCATTAACTCCCGCTGATAAATAAACTGGCGCTCACTGCGCAGTTTTGCCGATGCTTGGTTGTATAAACTCACTAATCTATCAAGCTGTGGCTCACCGTAGGGATGCAGCGACACACTAAAATCGTTATCTTTAAAATTCAGCAAGCCAATTTCAAGCGCTTGCAGGCTTTCACTCAATCGCCTTGTTAGCCACATACTGAAAAAATAACATACAGCCAACATCACGATAATAGCCAACCATAAATTTTCTGCGCCCAATGTAAACCAGACAACAGCCCCTGCCATAGCCCCGACAAGGCAACTCAACATGGTGCCTAATAACAATTTAGTGCGCAGTGACAACATCATGATTTGCTATCTCGGATACCGTATTTTTCCATACGCCGATATAAGGCTTGTCGGCTTAACCCAAACGATTTTGCGACTCTGGCAATCACGCCATTGTATTGAGTCAGTGCTTGCTCTATTTGAAGCTTATCGGGCTCAAATGTGACAACGGTGTCTTCGGAGTCTTCGGAGTCTGGCAAGGTTTTAGGCTGATGTTGAGATTGATCTTGGGTTTGAGGTTGAGCCATTATCTGCACGGGTTTATCGGTTACACCCCCTAACGTCATTAAACCAAAATCATTAATGCTCAGTTGGGTGGATTGAGTTAGAAGCACCGCCCGTTTACAGGCATTTTCTAATTCGCGCACGTTACCCGACCAACAATGATTAACCAATGCCAGCTGGGTGGTTTTATCTAGGCTAAAGCTGTCACCAATAAAATGCTTCACTAACGGTAAAATATCGTCTTGGCGCTGATTTAACGGCGGTATGGTCAGTTCAATCACATTCAAACGATAGAATAAATCTTCACGAAAACGCCCATGGGCAATGTCATCAGCTAAATCGGCATTGGTTGCGCTAATGACTCGCACATTCACTTTGCGGGTTTGATGGCTGCCTAAACGTTCAAATTCACCCGTTTGCAGCACGCGCAATAACTTTACTTGGCCAGACAATGGCAAATTGCCAATTTCATCTAAAAATAATGTGCCACCGTCGGCGGCTTCAAAACGACCCATACGGGTCTTGTTGGCGCCAGTGAATGCACCTGCTTCTGCGCCAAACAGTTCGGCTTCTAATAAATCCATTGGTAGAGCGCCAATGTTAACCTTAATAAACGGTTGGTCTTTTAATGGCGAGTTGGCCTGCAAAATGTCGGCGATTTTGTCTTTACCTGCGCCATTGGGCCCCGTGATCATCACAGATACGTCAGAACGGGCAACTTGCAACGCTAAATCGACACAGCGCTGCATGGCGCCGCTACCAAACACTAAGCCGCATAAGTCGGCGCCATTAATGGCTGACATGCGATCACTGTGAATACGGTTTAACTGGCTATTTTGTTGAGAAAGTCGATAGATAGACAATAAGTTACTAATACTGTTGAGCAACTTAGCGTCGTCCCACGGTTTACCCATGTAATCGGCCGCACCCGCTTTAACCAACTCGACAGCCGTTTCTAATTGAGTCCAAGCCGTCATCAAAATAATTGGTAGATTGGGCTGCAACTGACGTAACGCATAAAACAGCTGCTTGCCCTCCTCTCCCGATGTAGTGTCACGGCTAAAGTTCATGTCTTGGATAACTAAGCTGATCTCTTTGTTAGTGACAATATCAATTGCCGCTTCGGGTGAATGACAAAAAATAGCATGATAATCATGCAGCTCAATCATTAACGCTAGCGCTTGGCAAATGGCATGGTTGTCATCAACAATTAAAATATTATCCATTAGAGTATATTTGAATCCAATTAGGTTATTGCTATACAAAAATATGTTTACACAATAAACATTTACTAACAAAAGTTTATTTATACAATGAACATTTACTGACAAAAATAAAATTAACAATAGCATGACAGAAGTCGTCATTGTCACACTATTGTTAAGCGCTAACGCCGCATTTAAGCAGATTACACACTGCGGGTGGCCATAGCAGGTGAAATATTAGCCGCTTTAGTCGCTGGCACTATTACCGCTAGCGTTGTCACAACCAGCAAACCAATAACAGACACAATCGGATAAATCACTGGCACCATAGGCAAGCTATACAGTGACATTAATTGTTGACCGAGCACTAATGCCAACATGCCGCCAATCACGCCACCCACAATACATATCAAGTAGTTTTCGACCATAAAGTATTGAATGATGTCACGCTTATTGGCACCTAGCGCACGACGAGTGCCTATTTGTTTGGTGCGACGTTGAATATTAAACATCACCATACCGGTTAATCCCAATGCAGTAATTAACAGCAATAACACCACCATAATACTCAACACAGTCGCCATTAAACGGTGGTTACTGTAGGTTAGGTTTTTAATCGAGGTGAGTGTTTGAAAATTCTCCACAACACGATTTGGATTTTCTGCATGCAAGGCTTTACGAATGACTTCTTCTAACCCAGAAATATGTTCAGGCAATGCCCGCACCATGTATGATTTATTACTGCTACTGCCACCAAAATCGATATTTTGAATCACGCTATATTCAAAGTTTTCGTGGTCAACCCAAGCACCTTGCAGCTTATCAACTACGCCTATAATGGTCACCGCTTGCTCACCTTGATATACGGTTTTCCCTAATGGCGACTCATCGCCCCAAAAGGCTTTGGCCAAGGGTTGCGACACTAATGCCAGCATGCCGCTATCATCTAGGCTGGTATTAATTTCATCGGCGGTAAAGTTGCGCCCAGCAATGAGTTTAGCGCCCATCACATTCAATAAATGCTCGTTACCTAAATAAAAGGCAAAACCAGGGGTACTTTTGGCCGCATCCTCATCAGGGCTGTCCACATAACGATCCATCCAACCACTGTCGCTTAATGGCAGCATATTGCTATAACTGGCATCGATGACATTGGGCAGCGAACGCAAAATTTGCTGGTCGACTTGGTTTTGTTTCATGTTGTCGATAGCGGGATCAAAGTTATACACGTTAAAGGTGAGTATTTGGTCTTCGGCATAGCCCGACTCTCGTTGCATTAATGACAAACGTTCATTAATGATAAAGCTGGCATTAGCCACAATCGCAACAGATAGAATAATTTGTAATAACAATAGAATAGGCGCACTTTTACTGCGCATTAAACTGGATAAAATCGGTTTAATATGTAACATGGCAATGTCCTTTTTAACCTTAACTGGAGTTATTGGGCTTTTAAATACACGCTAGGTTTAGTTCGGCACACTACCCATGCTGGATATATGCCTGCTAATACCGCGGTAGAAATAGCAATGATGGGAGTAATAAACCACATACTGGCATCAAGCCCTGTTACATTCTGGTCGACACTAAAATAGGCGTTTAGCGCAGCTAACGACCCCCAAGCCCATAGCAAACCAATCACACCACCAAAAAAGCCAATCATGCCTACCTCGACCATGTACTGGCTAAAAATTTGTCCTCGGCTAGCGCCAATAGCACGGCGAACACCCACTTCAGGTGCGCGTTTTAAAAACTTGGTGAGTAAAAGCCCAAGAATATTGACCAAGCACACGCTTAAAAACAGCAAGCTTAAACCGACAAGAATCTTGTTGTCTTTGGGTACCACATTGTTGTCTTCAAGCCATTTATCAATGTCGCTAATTTGCACTAACTCAGCAGGTGTTTTGGCTGTATCGGTAAAACGACCTATGGTTCGTTGTTGCTCAGCATAACGTGTTAACCAGCCTAAAAAGCTTTGTTTCTGCTCATCGGTGTTAAGTTCAGTCCAAAATTGAATCCACACTTTTTCAGATGTTAATCTGTCGTTATACGTCAGCATGGTTTCGAACTTCCAACCACTGGTGTTACCCCACACATCAAATTCTTCTTGGCCTGTTAACGAGAACGGAATGAATATTTCTTCAGCATCATTAAAGGCACCATTAAGTGGGTCGTAGTATTTAGGTTGCGGATTCCAGTCTTCAATCACTCCAACAATTTGGTAAGGTTTGCGGTCTAAAAACAGTGTTTTACCTACGCTGTTTTTACCTTCAAAAAAGCGTAAGTTTAATTTTTGACTAATCACCACTTGATAGGCTGGTCGTAAATCAACACTGGCATCCCAGTAACTACCATAAAGAAATGGCACCGAAAAAATCCGAAAAAAGTCTCTGTCGGTGACCCGAACACTGTTTAACACAGGTTCTATTTTAGGGTCATCAGACTGCATGGCTAAGCCGATACGATAAGACGCCGCTTTTAACCCCAAATCACTGTTGTTGCGTAAATTCATTGCATCAATGTAAGTAATGCTTGAACTAAACTCATCCCAGGTATCTAAACCTTGGCTCCACAACTGCACTGAATTAATCACCTCACTGCGATCACCTGCTGGGTTATAAGACATGGTTTTATAAACATTGAGCGTAGTGATAGTAATGCCGATCCCAATCGAAATTGCTAACACCATTAACATCGATAACATCGGCGTTTTTCGGATACTTCGCCACGCTAAATCGCAATAGTAAAAAAACATAGTGTTCCCCTTAGCGAGTGCCGGTAGCAGCAGGTTGGTACATCGAAAAATCACATACTTGACCATCAACAATTTGAATATTGCGCTGGGCCCGACGAGCTAATTCAGGGTCGTGGGTCACCATAATAATGGTGGTGCCCTTTTGATTGATATTTTCAAGTAATTCCATCACTTGGCGCGCCATTAAACTGTCTAAGTTACCGGTAGGTTCATCGGCTAATAAAAACCGTGGCTCGCCTGCTAATGCACGCGCAATGGCGACACGTTGCTGCTGTCCGCCAGACAATTGCGTCGGTAAATGCTTCATCCGTGCACCTAGGCCGACCTGTTCTAATGCTGACTCGACTCGGCGCTTACGCTCACTGGCATTCATACCGCGATAACGCAATGGCACTTCAACATTTTCGGCCAAGTTAAGGTCGGGAATAAGGTTGAATCCCTGAAAAATAAAGCCAATTTTTTCATTGCGGACTTTAGCGCTTTTGTTGTCACTTAAATTCGACACATTGACGCCATCAAGGCTGAACTCACCAGAGGTAAAGCCTTCGAGCAAACCCGCAATATTCAAAAAGGTGGTTTTACCTGAACCAGACGGTCCCGTAACCGCGACAAACTCGCCTTCACTCACTTCAAGGTTAAAGTCGCGTAGCGCATGGGTTTCAACTAAGTCAGTTTTGAATACTTTACTGATATTTTTCATGGATAACATAATGGCTTCCTAGGTTAATTCGGTTGTCGCATTCCGGTGCTTAAGGCTGGGAATGTAAATTCTGCTAATATGAATACGGCTTTGCTAAATACGGTCGTGTAAAATAATTTATTGTTAAATGCTGTGTTATTAAATGCTGTGCTGTTTAATACTTTTTTGTTGTCATTAATACAGCTAAAACAGCAGCTTAATCTTGAGCATGTCGCTAATATCAATATGCAAACTAACAGTCGGATTGATGTCACTTAACCGAGTCGATACTTGGCTGCTTATATCAATTAATTGCAAACTGACCGATAACCAATCGGTCTGATTATCAATGCGATAACTCACAGCCATCGCGAGAATAAATAACGCGCCTAGCGCGATAAGCTGTCTACGTTGAATAAAAGTCATAGAATGTCCTTACTCAGTTAAATGTTTGGTTATTTTCTTAGTTATTGATTTAGCTATCGATTTATTTATCGGATTTGAATTGTTGGATCATTTTTAAAGGTTTCGGTACCGGATATCACCCATACGTCACCAGCTTCACCACCGTCTATCACTTCAACTTGGCTCATACTGCGTGCGCCCAATTTAACGGCTTTTTTATGAGCGACAGCGTCATTCACTTGATACGCTACTTCGCCGCCCATATTGAGAAAATCACCACGTTTCACTATCAATACATTGGGTCTGTTTTCCAGTAATACTCGGGCAGACAAACGCTGATTTTGGCGTAACGATAAAGTGTTACTGTCAGCAAAACGCACTCGGGCGGTCACTTCACGATTGCGGACTTCAGGTGAAATTGACGACAACTGGCCAACCACATTCACGTTGCCAAAACTCAACTCGACATCCATCCCTAATCCCAGCTCATCGGCATAAGACTCTGGCACAGCTAACTCGGCCTCAAAGGCACTTAAATCGACCACAGTTAATATTGGCTGACTGGCGGCAATACGGGCTTTTTGTTCCACCAGCCAGTTACCAATAATGCCGCTAACGGGTGCGATAATGCTCAAGGCATTGGCTTGACGGGTTAACTCTCTTACGACTAAAGCTTGGCGTTGTACTTCAAGAGTACGGTTTTTAATTTCAAAACTGAGGGTGTCGCGCATAAGCTCAACTTCTTGTTGGGCATGCTTATGCAATAATTTGGCTTTATGTAAATCATCTTTGCTTTTTTCATAATCGATTATGCTGATCAAACTGGACTCAATCAGTTGATCGCCACGACGACTTTCACGATCAGCGGCTTCTAAATCCACTTTCGCCATGTCTAAAACCTGGCTAACGCGCAATTGCTCTCGGCGGGCATCTAACTTGGCTCGTTCTAAATTTCCTTGCATGCCTTCAAGCAACGACTGCTGTTGTTGCAATTCACTTTGTAAACGTGGGCTTTCAATCTTGGCTACCACTTGCCCAAGTTCAACTTCATCACCTGGCTGACTTAATAGCGTCACCACACCTTCTTCCGTGCTATATAAAATAGGCGCATTGGCCGCCACAATTTTACCGGTAGTGGCAATATCTCGAACCAAAGTGCCACGGGTTAAGGTTGCCAAACGTAAGTCGGCACCATCAACCGAACGTTGATTACTGTCATGACTTAAACTCGCCCACACCAACGCGCTCATCAATATGGCACCGCAACCTATCATCAAGGGTAAGCGCAATTTACGACCTAACTTAGGCGCAATAACGGTATCTTGGCTACTTGTGTCTTTAATCATCTCAGGTCCTTAAGTAACGCGCTGACCGCACCCACCTCTTTACATTTATACCAAGATAAAGCACAAGCCATGCCAATAGTTATTTATTGTTATTTTTCATGATGATAATGATTTCAAAAGATAACCGAACACCCGAAAAGTGTCCGCGGACAGCGTTAAAAACTGTCCGGTTATTGAGAAAGTGTCCGAGCGGACACTTTTAAAGAGAGTTTGAAATAGGTGTGATAAGAGCGACTTAATCGAAATGTTAAAAATAGATAGAGGGATACTGATTTACTTTACTAAGAAACCCGTTCAACCTGGTTTGACGCCAAAAATAAGTAAATGACAAATAGCTAAAACAAGCATCTCCAAAAACTACAGTTATTTGGCTTTTTGATTAGCTTGTATTTTATTTAACTCTTGAGACAAAATGCTTTCCATTGTGTCGTTTTGCGGTAATTGTTTTTCAAGTATATCGACTAGCTCATTATATTTTGGCGAACCACCTAATTGTGGTAACAAAATGGTCAGAAAAACCAATGGGATTACCACATAGGTAAACTCATCACCAGACAACGAGCCAAAAAGCATAGCCAATAACATACCGACCAAAATAGCGAATAACACTGGCTGGAACAGTTTACTTTTGTTTCGTGATTTAATGGCAGCTTTAACAACTGCAACTTCTTTTTGAGTCATATCCATTATCAAATACCCATAAAAAATAATGTTTTAGTATTTATCTGTGCGCGGTTTTAAAAGTGTAAATCACTTATTGGACTTGGTCGATACCATATATACATTTTTACGTAACTTTTACTTAACATGATGCTATAAGCATTTTCTTCAACGGCCTCAAGTTCAAAGCTGAATTTATACATTCGTAAGCTGATGCCAACTCGTTTTTTAGACAAACGTTGGTTTAAGATATGGCCTGCGGCCACTAACGCTTAAGATCGCAAGGTTCCACCCTGCACGGGCCAAAAGGGGATCAACAGCAATCCCCTCTTGGATCACCCCTGCCGTTCCGGCAACATTTTCGCTATTTAACCAAACAACAGCAGCGAAAAAATTGCAACGGAAGTTTATCCAGCTTTAAACCGTATTTGAATCCTGCCTCGGCCTTATTCAAAAATGCTAACGCTTCCGATGGGGCGTCCCTTCCCCTCGAAAGCTAGCCAGACATCCATGTCTGGACTCACGCTATTTTCTTCAACGGCCTCAATTTCAGGGTTGAATTTGTACATTTTCAAGCAAGACGTCTAAGTCATTTATGGACAGAAGCGTTTAAAAAGTCAGTGTTTCAATTTACTTTTTATAAAAGTTTACTCTGACGCCACTAACTCTCTTAAATCTCTCTAACCTTATTTTCGTTGTCGTTTCTTTCGCTTTAAGTCTCGAGCCATAGCATCTGTCGTCGGGTATTTAGGTAACACTAACCACAAAACAACATAAGCGAATACTGGAATGGCAAAAAATAGGCTAGTTAACAAAAATGCTAACCTGATGCTGTTTTTTCGTAAATGATAATACTCTGCAATACCCGAGCAAACTCCAGCAATAGTTGCGGATTCGCCACGAGTTAGCACTTTTATATTATCTAGACTTTCCATGTCACCTCCAATTGGCTGTTAACGTTTTAGTATTCATGCCTTGAAATGTTGGCAGAGTTTAAATCATTTGTAGTGCTAGGCCGATGTCACATCGGTAACTTTTTTATTCATCATATGATGCTATAGGAATTTGCTTTTTTACGGTAGTTTTTTTTACAAAATTTCGGCTAATTGACTGTTCTGATTACACCTTTTGAGGTGGGGTTTATTGTATTTCATCTTTTTCTTTGCTCGGTTATTGCCTTTCCCCTTATACACCTTGCTAACTCGGAATGAGGAAAACGAGTAATATGCCTTGCTTGTAAAGGGATTGATTCAACTCTGAACCTGAGGCCGTTGAAGAAAATAGCGTGAAGCTCACATGGATGTGAGCTTAGCTTTCGCGGTACAGGATGTACCATCGGAAGCGTTAGCATTTTCGAATAAGACTGAGGCAGTTACCCAATAAAGTCAAAAGCTGGATCAATCCCCATGGCGACCTTTTCGCTGTTTGAAAATGTTGCGGGGCGGCTGGGAGTTCCAAGAGGGAACAGCCGTTGGTTTCCTCTTGGTCTGGTGTAGGCGAAGCGCCACGACGTTAGTGGCCGCAGGCCATAAAAAAACAGGCCAAACGCACCAGTTCAATAGTCTATCCTCGTACTTTATCCAACGCACCACAAACCGCATTAACGCCTAAGATAGCCCTTGGGGTTGCCCGATGAAGTAAATCGGCATCAAACTGATATATATGCTGGTTTTTTACCGCGGGTAACTCAGGCCATTCAGCCCAGTTGATCCCTAAAATATTACCTTCATCTTGGCTTTGTAAAATCACTTCTGCGCTGGTTAGTAACACATTTTCGATGCTAATTTGTGGGTACTCACTTGCTGCGTTATAAAACACATTTTCACCATGGCACACTTCAATAAGGTTTTGGATCCAACTGCCTTTAGCAACTGTCATCAGTGGCGTTGACCATAATTGATAAAAAACTTTTACCACTGGCTTAGCTTGGTTTTGCTGTTTAATCTCAGCTAATTGCTGACGATAATCATCTGCAACTTGCTTGGCCTTAACAAAATGTCCGGTGAGCTTGCCTAATTGTTCAAGATCCGTGGCGACATCAACTAAGCGCTTAGGGTCGCTATTAAACAGGTTAAAACCTAAATCACGTAATTGATTAATATCTTCCATTTTATTGCCGCTTTGCCACACCACAATTAAATCAGGATTTAGCTCAATCACTCGCTCTATTTGGATACCATAATAGCCGCCGATACTCGGAATATTCTTAGCTGCTGCAGGGTAATCGGCATAATCGGTGGTGGCAATAATTGAGCTGCCTGCACCAATCGCAAACAGCATTTCAACCCCATGAGGCGATAAAGCAATAATCCGTTTCGCTGGCGGCTTACCTTGTAAATCATCTGAAGCCATCGATTCAGCCGCAGGTAAAACGAGTGATATAGACGAGAGTCCAATCACTGTGATGAGCGATAACAATGTACGTAGCAAAATGCTTTCCTTAATCAAAATTTTTTTAATAATCGTTAGTAATAGTGGTGACTAATGGTGGTTGCTATTAGTGGTTGCTAGCACTCGTTATTTAATGATGGTGTTAACACAGCCTATTGCACCAGTTTATCGGGCCAACCATGGTTATCAATGTAATTTACTAAATTTTTCGGTCGATAATTACTGTCATTCAGCCAACGAGTTTTTACCGATTGGTGTAATAATATCGGCACTTGCTCTGGATCTAGCTCGCGTATAAATCGTTTTTTAACCCGATAAAAACTGCGATATGAATCTTGAATATCTGCCATTGGATTAGGTAACAAGGCATCGGATAAGTGTAACTCGACCGTTAAGTTAACCGCTCGCGCTTGGCTTATCATCCACTGCAACGCAATATCAGACAAGGTGCTGCCATCATCATTGGGGGCAACGCTACCACCAATATTGCTGTGAGCACCAACAAACCATACCTGCTGAATGTCTATGCTGGTACGAGGCGCCCAAATGGTGGGTTCAAAATCACTGCGGTGTTCATCTAACGCCAGAGCATGGCGCGCTACTTTGACATTTCGGCCTAGTTTAGTGTCGTAAAATTCATCTTTATCTTCAAACATGCCTAAAAATGAAAGCGGTATACCCATTGCGCCTACTGTGTCCCATACACCCACAAATTCCACTTCACGCGATGGATGTGAATGTTGCTGACGAAACTGCACCGATCGCTCCCCCTCTGGGCTAAAAGGTTTAGTTTTCATTTTATAATGTTCAAAGGCATGTTGAATTAGCTTGGCGTCAGGACGGGTAACAATACCGCAATTATTGATTAGGCCACACAAACAGCGCACGGTATAGGCTCCGCGGCTAAAACCAAACAGATAAATTTCATCTCCCGCTGAGTAGTTTTGCACAATATAACGATAGGCATCCATAATGTTTTTATTCAGCCCTCGTCCCGTTATACCGCCAATAATAGCATCGTGGGATGAACCAATTCCCCAATCGTAAAACACTTGTTGTGGTACACCATCATCGGCAATGGGTTTGATGGCTCTGGCGAGTTTAAGCACATTAGTGGCATGATCTTTTTCAAGATCTTTCTCGGGACGATTCCAGGTTCCATCGGCACAGATAACAATTCGTTTATTCATATCAATCCCTGACAATCTTTGTTGAACATTTCATCACCATTTACATAGTCATAATAGACTAAATGCTTATTTGCACCACGGTAAAAATAACCAATACTCGACAGTTCACTTAAATAGATTGGGGTACTGAACATGATAACAGCAGAGCAAAGTGTATTAATGATTGTCGACGTGCAAGGTAAACTCGCCCAAGTAATGCAGCAATCAGCCCAATTACACCAAAAACTTGCGGTATTAATTCAGGGTGCACAACTATTTGATATTCCGATTATTTGGTTAGAACAATTACCCAACAAATTAGGCCATACCAGCGACGAACTCTCACAACTCTTATCGCAAACATCCAAACCCATCGCTAAAGAACATTTTAGCGGCTGGCATTGTGAGGAAGCAAAACAACAACTTAAAGTCTTAAACCGTAGCAATGTCATTCTTGCAGGTATCGAAACTCATGTTTGCGTTTACCAAACTTGCCAAGATTTATTGGCCAACGATTATCAAGTGCATTTGGTTGCCGATGCAGTTTCATCCAGAGGTGTAGACAACAAAGTACTTGGGGTGCAGATGATGCTAAATGATGGCGCCAAACTCACTAATGTTGAATCACTACTGTTTGAACTTCAACATGTTGCTCAAGGCGATCGCTTTAAGGTTCTACTGAAATTGATAAAGTAGCCATATGATAACGGTGTGGGTATGATGTTAAAAAATATAACAATAACATCATACCGCTATGCATCAATTTGATCGGCCCATTATTATTTTATCCGCGCCTCGTTCAGGCAGTACCCTGTTATTCGAGGTCTTATCAAAAAGTCAGTCAATATTCACTATTGGCGGTGAAAGCCATGCGCTAATTGAAACCATACCTAAACTGAATATTGCCTACCGACAATTTAGTTCTAATGCGTTAACCGAGCAGGATATTGATGACGATTTACGTCAGCAATTACTGCTACGCTTTAGCGATGCACTGCAAGATAATCAAGGTAACAAACCCAGTGAAGATGGTGCTGCTAGCATACGTTTTTTAGAAAAAACGCCAAAAAACAGTTTGCGGGTCGACTTTTTTAATGCGCTGTTTCCCGACGCTTTATTTATCTATTTAGTGAGGGAGCCCAAAGAAAATATCAGCAGTATTATGCAAGCGTGGCGGTCGAATAAATTTGTCACTTATCCAAGTCTACCGGGATGGGATAAACGTAATTGGTCGCTACTGCTACCAGAAAAATGGCAACAGCTTAATCGTCAGCCGTTACAGTCTATTGCCGCGTTTCAATGGCAAGCCGCTAATGAAGCGATTATGGATTCATTGCAAAAAATCGACAGCAACCGCTGGTGCATGGTGTCCTATGATCAATTAATTGCAGATCCTGCAAAAACCGTTAAGCAACTATGCCAATTTACCGATACTGATTTTGACCCTACTTTAGCACAATTATGCAGTAAGCCATTAGCGTATTCTCGCTACACCATATCGACACCCAAACCCAATAAGTGGCTCGAAAACTACCATGACATCGCTAAAATTTGGCCAAGTACTGCTACAACATTGAACAAAATCAATCATCATTTATGCGAACACGGTCATCCAATATATGACACTCAATGGCAGCTACACGACATTGCTGAACCAGAAGCACAGCCCCCCGAAGCAGCAAAGAAAGTGTTAGCTACGCCAAGCGAGCAAAATGTATCTCGTAACAGTCCCTGCCCTTGTGGGTCTGGCAAACGATTTAAGCAATGCCATGGCCAGTTGCGTTAGCCATTTGTAAATAACCAGCATAACGGGTAAAAATACCCTGTGTAGAAAATCATAACGTTAAGCGCCGTATTACAGAGAGCCAAATTATGAAGTTACCCCATGAGTTTTATCAGTTACCTTTTAGCTTTGATGTCGGTCTATTAGCCAAAGAGATCGAGCAATTTACCGAATCAGATTGGGTGACTCATCATGAAGGTTTTCAGGGTAATTCGGCTATTCCGTTAATCTCGGTCAATGGCGAGTTTAACAATGACTTTAAAGGGCCTATGCAGCCCACTACGGCGTTAGCAAAAAGCCCTTACATAAAGCAAATACTCGCCTCATTTGGTGAGGTACTCAGCCGATCAAGATTAATGCGCTTAGCGCCAGGTGCACAAGTGCCACTGCATTCAGACATTAATTATCATTGGTATAAACGGGTTCGAGTACATATTCCCATTACCACCACTGAACAAGTGCAGTTTTTTTGTCATGACAAACAAGTGCATATGGGCGCTGGCGAATGTTGGATTTTCGACTCGTGGAAGCTTCACAAAGTGGAGAACAACAGCAACCAATACCGTGTTCATTTAGTCGTTGATTTAGCGGGTTCCAGCCAGTTTTGGCAAACGGTATTTCATGACTCGCGTTCAATAGCAGATGATCAATCAACAACATTAAACAGTCAGTTCGTCGATTTTAACCCAGACTCACCGGCAACCTTCATCACTGAGCAATTTAATGCCCCAGTGATCATGCCTGTCGCTGAGGTTGAATACTTAACCAATGAGCTGTTAGCTGAAGTAAAACACAACCCCGTAAATCAGGTTGCAGATGTGAATGCATTTTCGTTATTAGTAGCAGAATTTGTTGCCGATTGGCGGGTGTTATGGCTGCAATATGAATGCACTAAAGCAGGTTGGCCGCATTACCATGCGTTACGTGAACAAACTATGATAAAGGCTGTACAGTGCGCTAAATCACTGCAACTGACCCATTCTGGTTCGGCGGTAAAAGCATTTGAGCAATTGATTATAGTGGCGTGTATTAATGTTGAACTTAGTGAACAATTGGCAACGCGCAAACAAGCTCTTACTTTGCCACAAAAACCACCAGAAAGAGCAAACTTAGCATCGGTAAAATCTGCATCAGCAACATCAATAGTACCAAAACCAACCGCTACAAATACCGCTCGCACTATTGCTGCACCGCCATCACGCAATAGTCCTTGCCCCTGCGGCAGTGGCGAGCGCTATAAGGCATGTCACGGTAAAGTCAGCTAGTGTAGATTGAGAAAAACTCTGATTAATATGAAAATTTATAAAAAATGGCGCTCTTATGCGCCATTTTGGTAAAGTCAGCCAAACTATGTTGTTTTGGCTAATAGCAAATTCTTATTCCAAGTTCTGGTTAACCAAAAAATTGCAGTGCTGCTTTTTTCGCAATGGCATCCAACTCGGCTATTTGCTCAGGAATAAAAGCTTGATACTTGTCTGCCTGACCAATTGCTTTAAGGTTCATAGGCTGCCTAACTTGGCTAGCACTAGGCGTTAATACGGCTCGTTCAGATTCATAAAAGGTAAAGCATTGCGCTTGAATCGGTAACCCACAGTAATCCAATATGCGTTGAATTTGTGACTCAGGCTCTCGCACTAATTGCTCAAAACAGACATGTAAAATTTCATTCGGGTACAACCTATCCCAGTGTTGCATGATGTCTAAATAGTGTTGCCAGTAACTCGAAATACCGGGAAACGAATACGAATAGTCATGACCAAAACTGAAATATTGCTTAAATACACTCAAGCCATTATCGACTGTATTACGCACCACGTTAATGATTTTTGCTTGAGGGAATAAGGTTTTAATTAAGCCAATGTGCAAAAAGTTATTTGGGTTTTTATCTATTACATAGGTTGGAGCATCAGCAAAGTAATGATTCACTTCGGCTAAATACCGTTTGCGAAACAGATCTATATGACTAGCAGAAAGCTGACTTAGTCTTGCATTATAACCACCCGACATGTCCATTTGTAACGCAAAGCGTTCCATAAACGGTAATTCATCGGTCGCCCCAACATCTGTGTGGCACGCCAAAATTTGCTCCACCAATGTAGTTCCAGAACGAGGCATCCCGACAATAAAAATAGGCGTTTGATTAAGTGTTGGTAATTCAGCAATATGTGGAGATGGTGTATGCCCAAGTAGTGACAACACAATATTGGCAAACTGGGTTTGTTTAAACGGCCTATGCAACATCATGATTTTATTGGCTAATAACATCGACTCAGACGCTTTATCAATTTGCTGTGTTTGCTCGTAGGCTTTGCACAAAGCAAAATGCACCAGCGCCTGATTTTGTTTGCTTAACGACTCATCGATTGCAAAACCTTGCAATAAGGTTAAATCATTAGTGCTGAATCGATACTGCTTTAAATCAGCTAAGCTCCAATAACCCACACCTACTTGTTTTGGGTTTAATTGATTATATTGATGATAAAAATTGGCCGCTTTTTCTGTTTCGCCTTTGGCTTTATAGATATGACCTAAATTAAGCTGTACAGCGGGCTCAGAAAAATCATGTGCCACACACCATTCAAAACACTGTTCAGCCAAAGCCATATCGCCAACTTTTGTGGCGACTAATCCGAGTTTGTATTGAAATTCTCCGACGTTAGCTTGCACATCAATCAATTGTAACAAATGCGATTTTGCCAAGAAAAAGTCTTGTTTTACTTCAGCAATAGCCAATAAGCCAGTCAACACTGGCACCGTATTGGGTTCAATAGATGCTGCACTAACAAAATAGCCTTCAGCTTCAGTATATTGTTGTTGCTGCAAATGAATATGGCCTAATAATGCTATAGCACCGACATGTTTATCATCACGCTTAACCACTTTACGGGCGTACATTCTCGCAGACGAATAATTTTTAGAATGAAACAGCGATTCCGCTTGGCTCAAATATTGTTCAATAATACTCAAACTAGGTCCTTTTTATTATAATGACAAATCAACTATTCTAGACTGAATCTAAGTCAAATAACTTAGTTCAATCAGTACTGTACCCATAGAATAACATAAATATCATTAGAATCTTGGGGCGAAAAACTGAGACGAAAATCATTACCAATAGTGAACGAAATAATTAACTTAAGCGTACAATAGTCATATTGGATCCCCGTTTACGAGTCCCAAGAGAATTATCATGAAAAATAATGAATCCAAAGTACCAACTAGCCGCCTATCTCGATTATCAAAAATGGGTGGACTGGCTTCTCGTCTAGCGGGTAACGTACTGCTTGAAGGCGCAAAACAGCTTAGTAAAGGTCAATCACCCAAGTTACAACAGCTAGTAATGACCCCAACTAACATTGGTCATGTTGCCGATAAGCTGTCACAACTTCGCGGCGCCGCGATGAAAGTGGGCCAAATGCTGTCAATGGATGCTGGCGACTTAGTGCCTCCCGAATTAGCAGAAATATTGGCAAAGCTACGTTCTGATGCTAAAGCGATGCCGCACAAGCAGTTAACTCAATTACTAGTTCAGCATTGGGGTCGAGACTGGCTAGCTCCCTTTGCCCAATTTGAACTGCGCCCTTTTGCCGCTGCATCCATCGGCCAAGTGCATTTAGCCTATTTAGATACAGGTGAAAAACTGGCGATTAAAATTCAATATCCAGGTATTAGAGACAGCATCGACAGTGATATCGACAACGTAGCGACGTTATTGAAAGTATCACGTCTTATTCCTGCAAACGTTAAACTGGATACCTTACTGTCAGAAGCCAAAGCCCAACTGCATAATGAAGCGGATTATCACTTCGAAGCCCAACAAATAGCGCTTTATAGGCAACAACTGGGTGAAGATTCCAGTTTTATTGTCCCAAAAGTGTACAAGCAACTCAGTAACAACAGTATTTTAACCATGCAGTTTGTTGAAGGAGTGGCCATAGAGTCGGTGGCGCAAGCGTCACAAGAGGTAAGAGACCACATTGCTAGCGCGCTAATGGGTTTATGTTTTAAAGAGCTATTCGAGTTTAAATTAGTTCAGTCAGATCCTAACTTTGCCAATTTTCAGTATCAAACAGACACTCAAAAAATCGTACTTTTCGACTTTGGCGCCACCCGCACGATTAGTGATGAATTATCCCATGGTTACCATGAACTCATGCTAGGTGCAGCGAATCAAAATAAAGTTCAAATGACATCAGCAGCTAAGAAAATTGGCTTTTTTCAAGATGAAATAGACCCCGCCCATCAGCAATTGATTATTGATATTTTCTACCAAGCTTGTGAGCCACTACGTTTTGAGGGCGAATACGACTTTGGCCAAAGCGACTTAGCAAAGCGTATTACTCATGCAGGTAAAGCAATGAGTACCCAACAAAATGAATGGCATACTCCGCCAACCGATGCTATTTTTATTCATCGTAAATTAGCAGGTACCTATTTACTTGCCGCAAAGCTAAAAGCCAAGGTAGATGTGAGAAAATTATTTGCTGCTTATCACAATTAAATAGCCTTAACTTAGAACGATTAAAAAACACATCAACAAGATAAATCCATCGTGTTGATAAAGATGGATTATTAAAAATTGAATTCAATTGAATTTACACAAGGAGAGTTACTATGTTTAGTCACATTATGATTGGTGTTAATGATATCGATACATCGAAGAAATTTTATGATGCCATTTTAGGCACATTAGGTATTGCGCCAGGTAAAATTGATGACAAAGGTCGTTGCTTTTATATAACACCAACAGGTATTTTTGCATTAACAAAACCCATAAACGGTGAACCAGCATGCCACGGTAATGGCACCACTATTGGTTTTTCTGCAGATACTACCGCATTAGCAGATGCATGGCATGCCGCCGGATTGGTTAGTGGTGGTACAGCCTGTGAAGATGCCCCGGGTGTTCGCTCAGGACCGGGGTTTGATTTGTATTTAGCTTACCTTCGTGATCCAGACGGTAACAAGATTTGTGCTTTGCATAGAGTTGCTAAGTAATAACGCTATTCCGGCAGGTAGTCTGAGTGAAAGATTACCTGTTCGTTTAAATTTCCACTATTTGCGCTAAAAACCTAAGTCACACTTTTTTGATTATTTGTAGTTAGAGATGCATCACAAACAACTACAGGGTAAAATAGCTGCCCTTTGGTGTAGTGAGTGTGTTTTTGATGTCTGTTAACGACCCGTGTTTTATTCCTTTTAGTGATGTAATTGCTTTCAATAACACGCTTGCCGAACAAGGGTTGCCTAGCTCTTTTACTTTCCCGTTTTATTATCAACCTCATCCATTAACCATATTGGCTGCGCAGCAGTTGCAGCTGGAATTACTTGAAGCTAACCCTTGGGGGCATAATTTTGGCTTAGACAGCGAAAATGACCGTGGCATGGTGATTGGTAAGATGTTTGGTGTGTTGGTGGTTAAAGACACACTCGGACAACTTGGGTTTTTAGCGTCATTTTCAGGTAAGTTAGCCGATCAAAATATCTTGCCACCGTTTGTGCCGCCGGTGTTTGATATGCTGACCCAAGACAGCTTTTTTAGTAGTGATAATAAACAAATTAACCAAATTAACCTATCGATTAGTCAGCAAGAAGCGAATCCGTTACTGGCGACATTAACCACAACTTTAGCTACGCAACAACATCAAGCAGAAAGTGAACTTGAGCAGCAACGTAGCGCAATTGTTGAAGGTCGAAAACAGCGTAAGCTGCAACGTGAACAAGCGGATACGGCATTAGCACAAGCAAGCATTAGCGACGATAGCCATAAAACCTTGTCTATCGACTTAAGCCGTCAAAGCGTGCAACAAAAACATCAGTTAAATGCATTAAAGCAGCTGTGGCAGACTCAAATTGAAACGACTAAAGTGGCCTTAGATTCACTTCAGCAGCAAATAAAAAAGTTAAAACAACAACGTAAACAACTTTCAAATGGATTACAAAAAAAGCTCTTTGCCCAATATCAGTTTTTAAATACCTTGGGTGAAGCGCGTGATTTAAACGATATCTTCAATGACGCGCCGAATCATTTACCGCCTGCTGGTGCCGGAGAATGTGCAGCACCTAAGTTACTGCAATACGCGTTTACTCATCAATTTACTCCAATTGCGATGGCAGAGTTTTGGTGGGGCTCATCGCCGAAATCTGAGATAAAACAACACAAAAACTACTACCCAGCTTGCCATGGGAAATGCCGACCTATTTTGACCCACATGCTTAAAGGTATGCAGGTTGATGACGACCCCTTGCTGATTAATCCAGGTAAAGATCAACACATTGATATTATTTATCAAGATGATGCGATAGTGATTATTAACAAGCCCGCAGAGTTATTATCGGTACCAGGCAAAAATATCACCGACTCGGTATTTAGCCGTATGCAGCAACAATTCCCTAATGCGACGGGGCCGCTGATTGTTCATCGCCTAGACATGTCTACATCAGGTTTAATGGTTATTGCACTCACAAAAGAAGCCAATAAAGCCCTGCAACAGCAGTTTATTCAGCGCAGCGTAACAAAGCGATATATCGCGTTAATTGAAGGTGTACCTAATCAGGACACAGGCGATATTAGTTTGCCATTGCGGGTAGATTTAGACGATCGTCCTAAGCAGTTAGTGTGTTACGAGCATGGCAAGCATGCCGAGACATTCTGGCAAGTACACCAACGGCAAGAAAAGCGCACCTTAATACACTTGTACCCAAAAACCGGACGTACTCATCAATTACGGATGCATTGTGCCCATCATGATGGTTTACATATGCCAATAGTTGGAGATGATTTATACGGTGTTGCGACTAACCGTTTGCATTTACATGCGCAGTATTTAAGCTTAAATCATCCGGTGACAAATGAAGAAATGGTATTTGAAGTAAAAGCAGATTTTGAATAATACTTAAATTATTAAATAGGAATTACTATATCGTTAATGCCTATGGCTTTAGAAACAATTCATTTATGGTCTGTTTCATAGGCCGAATGTATCGCAAGGTTTACCCATTGCACCCAGTGTAATGAACTCATTTGGGTTGAATATAATACTGGGCCATATCTTTTGCCATTAACGCAGATGTTTTTATACCTCGGGTATGGGCCATTACAATCGCCCCGTCAACGAGCAAACCGATTTGATCTGCTTTATCTGCATCATGTAGAGGTAATTGTGCGCGAATAAGTTTAACAATGGCTTGTTTGTGTTGGGCTGAAAATACATGTATCGGATTATGAGCATCGGCATATTCAGCACTGGCATTAATAAAATTACAGCCAAAAAAGTGCCCGTTATTAAACCATTCATTCAGTGCATCAAAAATCGCTAACACACCAGAATTACCAGCTTGAACCGCGGCATCAACTTTAGCGCTAATAGAGGTAAGGACTTGTTGATGACGTTGTTGTAATGTCGCCAGAATTAACTCATCTTTGCTACGAAAATGTTTATATAGCGTCGCTTTAGACACTCCTGATTGCGCCAAAATTAAATCAATGCCAGTAGCGTGGTAACCCTGCTGATTAAATAAGCCTAACGCAGTGTCGATTAAATGTTGTTTTCTTGGTTGCATGACTATCTACCTCAATGACTGAGCATAAATTATAGCAACTTTTAACTTGACGTAAACAGTTCTGTTCACCTACGATAGTAGACAGATTTGTTCACCACCGATTTACATTCAAAAATTAAGGGTTATAACCATGTGAAGCACAGCAACTGATCCAAGCTCAAATACAACCTCATTGAGCACCTTGGGCATTCATCACCTCGGCCTCAGTGTGCCAGATATCAAACAAACAGCCACATTTTTCATCGAGCAGCTGCATTTTAAACAAGTGGGTGAAAAACCAGACTACCCGGCTATTTTTGTTTCAGACGGCACCGTTATGCTAACGCTATGGCAAATTAGCGATACTAACCAAATGGTCAATTTTGACCGCTATAAGAATGTTGGTTTGCATCATTTTGCGCTAAAAATGGCTAATGTTGAGCAACTGCAACACATACATCAGCGACTAGCGAAACTTGATAATGTAGACATTGAATTTGCACCAGAGCCATTAGGCGACTTACCGATTCATCACATGATGTGCACTATTCCCGGTGGCATTAGGCTTGAATTGATCGCGTAATCGCGCACTTGGTATAAGGAATAACAATGGACAAGCAACTGGCGCCCAGCTGGCATCAAGGTGAGCTGACGATGCAACAGCGAGCAGGAACCGAAAAGCGTATGGCCGAGATTGGGCCTAAGTTTATTCGTCAGTATCTGCCGCAACAGCATCGAGATTTTTTCGAATCACTGTCGATGATATTTATCGGTTATGCCGAGCAGCCATTACACACCAATGCAAGTGTGTTATTCGGTACGCCAGGCTTTGTCCAATCAATTACCGAAACAGAATTAGTGATAAACACTCAATATTCGATGGGTGATTTTATTAACGATCACCTCAATGTAGGTGATCGGATCGGTTTATTAGGCATCGTATTTGAAACTAAAAGACGTAACCGCATTAATGGCGTTATTACCGACATCAATCAAAAAAGCATTCGCGTAAAAGTATTACAAAGCTATGGTAATTGCCCTAAGTACATTCAACCAAAAGCGTTGCTACCAAACAGTGATTATGGGGAGTTTTCCAGAACAACACGAAGCCAACTTAGTCAGGCGGATCGGCTACTCATTACTAATGCCGACGCTTTCTTTATTGGCAGTCGTTTTGATGATGGCCAGCAACTGAATAATCGAGGTGCAGATATCTCACATAGAGGCGGCCCCGCAGGCTTTGTATCAATAAACGAGCAAGGACAATTATTGGTTAATGATTATGTCGGTAATGGCTTTTTTAATACTTTAGGTAACTTGCTCGAAAATCCTATTGCCAGTTTACTATTTTGCGATTGGCAACAAGGTCATGCATTGCACATAACGGTATCAAGTCAGATAATGTGGCAGGATATAGAACAAATAGGCAGTGCAGAGTTAGCGAATACAACAGATATTCAGAGTAAAAATGCCGTTGCTCTAACTGAACGAACCTTGTGCTTTGCCCCGTTAAAAGTAGAACAACTCACTAACGGGTTAGCTTACCGTCAAACCAACCCGTTTTGATAGCCAATGTTATAAGATAGCCAGTGTTATAGCTCAAACAACACATCGGTACGAATAATGTATTTAACCCCAGAAAAAATAGGCTCTGAGCTGTGAATGCAGTGCAACGGGTGCATGCCGTGTGGAAAACACAATACACTCCCCGCCGGTGTTCGCACATCAACTTGGCGCATATTATCACCGTGTTTGGCTGGTAAACTTGGATTGTCGGCATTGACAAAAAAGCGCGTTGCACCGCCTTCAAAGTCTTCTGTCAGTAAGATTAAAAATGTCAGCAGACTGTAGCGATCACCAAAAGCATCTTGCACTAATTCACCGTCTATAACTTGACTGCCCGGCCACGAACCATCTGAATGAGGCTTAAAAAAATCACCTTGGTTATAGCGATAAAAACGAAACCGATTATTTAATCCTAAGGCTGCTTTACCACCAAAAATCCCTAGGTTGTCATCCATAAGCGATTTAACTCTATTCCAAATAACTTGCTCAGTGGTGTTATCGACGACCCAGGTTAAACTGTCGTTATGACGAACATGACGAGGCAGTGACACAGCGGCGTCGGGTAAAAAGCCCATCGACTCACTGACCGAAATTAACCGTTTACACTCATCTGGCGTCAATACATTGAGCAATTGAAACGCACCCGGTACTTCGGCTAACATTTTTTTACTCACGGTTAACTGCTGTGTTTCAGTCAAAGCCGCATCATTAAGCTCTGCAATATTGGCTTTGTGGTTCGCCCATGTTGGCAACGCAGGATGTTCAGCGCCGGGTTCACGTGCCACGACAAAATAATCTGAATTTACATCTGTTGTGTTCATTTATTTATACCTTTAACCATAAAATGGACTAGTAATGTTTTACTAAAAAGTGTGCTAACGACTGCTTACTCATCAATATGGGTTAATCCAAAAAAATTAATAACTCATCACACGTACTTGAGTAAATTGTCTGTGGCCTGCTGCTGTACCATGAAAGCCAAAACCACTTTGCTTAGCGCCTACCCATGGCGCATTACCTGCACCAGCACCTTGATTAACCCCAACCATACCAGCATCAAGTTGCTCAGCAACCGCTTTAGCACCTTGGCCACCAAACACCACTGCTGCTAAACCATAATCACTGTTATTCGCACGACGAATGGCTTCATCAATGTCACTAAAACGACTGATTGCCACTACAGGACCAAAGGTTTCTTCACGTTCGATCAGCATCTCAGGGGTAATCCCTGTGACCACTGTAGGTTGAATAAACGGTAATGGATAATTATCACTACCCAGTAAAAAGCTGGCGCCTTTGGCTTTAGCATCTTGCAACTGTTCAACCACTTTTTGGTGCTGGGTTGGATTCACTATCGGGCCAATATTCACATTCGCTGCGTCCCATGCGCCTACGCGATAGCGGCTGGCTAAAGCTACTACTTTTTGTTCAAACTCATCGGCAATACGCTCATCAACATAAACTCGTTCCGTTGAGGTACACATCTGTCCGGCGTTTTCAAACGAACTGGCGACAGCGAATCTAACCGCAGAATCGATATTGGCGCTGGCCATAACAATCAAGGGGTCATTGCCACCCAGCTCCATTACCAAACGTTTTAAGCCAGAAGCTGCATTGGCCATAATGTTTTTACCAGCGGCCATTGAGCCTGTAAATGCCACCATATTAATGTCTGCAGCCACTAATGCTTGGCCAAGGGCTTTATCACCTTGAACCACTTGCAACACATGTTCTGGTAGTACTTTATTAAGTGTATTAATAAACAACTCAGCCACTAAAGGCGTCAATTCCGACGGTTTTAATATCACACTGTTACCAGCTATAAGCGCAGGCATCAGTAAGTTATTGGCCATGGCTATCGGGTAGTTCCAAGGCGAAATCACGGCCACTACACCTAATGGTCGATATTGTAATTCCGTACGATTATCAATTTGCTCAGTCGTTAAGGTATCACTTATTTCACTGGCAAAATAAGGCGCATTTTGTATCGTTCCTCCCACTTCATAAGTAGCGCGACGATAATCTTTACCCATTTCTTGACCAATAAGTGTTGCAAGCTCGTCTTGCACGTCCACCAGCTGTTGATACGCTTTAACCACATATTGTTGGCGTTCTTTTAACGGCAAACTTGCCCAAGCTTTTTGAGCAACTTTCGCATTGCTTATCACTGTGGGTAACAGCTCAATAGGGGTTATTTCGACACTACCGACCGCAATGGCTTCAATGTGTTCACCACCATCAACTTTGTGATAACTCGTGGGATCGTAAGAGGTTAATACTGCCATAGAGAAACATTCCTTAATGGTATTAAAGTGGCGCTAGCCGGTTTGTTTGATAGATGAATAGATTTATTGATAACCATTTTGATACAATGGAATACAAAAGCAACTAGTATACTTTTGGTAACCTAGGTTGGATTAATGAAAACTAAAATTGAAACAATGACTAACGGTCAAAAAAAAGTTATCAATGCTTGTGCTGAACCCTGCTCGGTCGAGCGCGGTATGCGTGTATTAGGCGGTAAATGGAAAGCATCCATTTTATGGCACCTGCAAGATGGCCCAGTACGATTTAATGATTTATCGCGCATGCTAGGCGGGGCAAGTAAAAAAATGGTCGACCAACGCCTTAAAGAATTAGAAGCCCAAGGGTTAGTGACTCGTCATGTGATTAGTGATCGTCCTATTGCGGTGTCTTATGCTATAACCGATTTTGGCCGCACAGCCTTAGACATTTTAGAACGCTTAAAAGATTGGGCTGATGAATACGTTGTTTAGCAAAGTACTATGGTCTGTTACTCACCATAAAGATACTGATGAAACATTAGCAAAAAGTATGCGCTAAGCTTTGAACGCCTTGAAACAAAATGGCGAATTAGAAAAAATCACCGCTCGTTAGTTTGTCCCTCATGTTAATTCTGTGGTCACAGACCAATAGCGGTAATATTTAACGTCATTGAGCAATCAATTTAGTACTAACAATATCGCAGCGCCCAAGCGATATTGTCTACTAATTAATGTCGCTGGAAGCAAAGTCTGACATAGGCAACTTCCAGCTTTCAATAACTTACAGAAAAGATATAACCATACTTTGACATAAAATGTACCCATAGTCTGACAAATCGGAACGGCATCTAGATACTATAATTAAGAATTGTCATTTTATTACAACTGAAAGCGCATCTCTTAGTAACTCACTTTTGGACAAAAAACGTTTTAGCGCTTAACCATAGATAGTTTATTGTATTTTTTTTGATTAAACAAAGAGGGATATAGTTAGGCTGCTTTTGGTCGGCTTTTAACAAATTTATATAGCCATTATTATCGTCAATGAGTGAAGCATACGACTCATGAATTAATATATGATTATGCTTGGTTGGATGGACCTTTATTGACATTGAGACCGACTTAAAGGGGCTTGGATTTGTAGGTACTCCCCTTACTCTCGGTCCACGTTTAGAAAAGTTAAAATTTAATATATCATCTTCAGATAGCGATGCCGTTCCATCACTTGTAGATCCCAGCCCCAAATTTAACACCCTTGGTGCGATAGCAGTATAACCTTCACTCTGAAGACTAATTTCAAGAAAAACATCGTTATTATTTATATTAGAATTTAGGGTACAGTCAACTCCTTCTGTCGCTAAATACTCCCCTTCATAATTATGATTACACCCCAATAATGACAAACCTAAGACTGACAAACCTAAGACTGTAACTGAGATTACCTTTTTCATTGAAAACACCTCAACCTGAAAATCGTATAGCATTT
This sequence comes from Shewanella sp. MEBiC00475, assembly GCF_005234075.1. Taxonomy (NCBI): domain Bacteria; kingdom Pseudomonadati; phylum Pseudomonadota; class Gammaproteobacteria; order Alteromonadales; family Shewanellaceae; genus Shewanella; species Shewanella sp. MEBiC00475. The sequence goes on along the minus strand of NZ_CP039928.1, from coordinate 3,316,591 downwards.
GTACAGTTCGCATGCGCACTTATTGGGATTAACACGCATGTGAATTTGCCACGAAAAAGAAGACTAAATACGAATTATTATTCAATATACTTACAATAACTTACTTCAAATACTCCAAATATACCAGCCGACTACATGTGCATGGGAATTCTGCTTGAAAGCTTAAACATCATTGGCTTTATTTTTGGGTACTATTACTCAATATTTGATTTTGCATAATTAGGAGGGAAACAAACTTTGGGGAAATGAGTCACCACCCTAAACCGTTTATGGACAATTCCGAGTTACGATGAACAAGTGCATCTGAATTTTCTGATAACTTATTCTATGCCAAACAAACAAGTTGACTACAAAGTCGTGGCCACTTTTGCTTGACCACTACAATCACCAAAAAATTACGAACACAGAAAAATAACCCAATAAGGCCGCAGACTATGCCTAACCATTCAAAAAGGTGCATTATGCGTTTAAAGAGAGCTTCAATAGCAGGGTAGATAACACTACCCTCACCAGAAGCAATTTTTGCTTCTAACCAAGAGGGGACAATGAAATAGAACAGTACAAAAGTGACAAGACCAAATAACAAAGCCCCCCACCAAGGCAATCTAGAACCTATAAACGCTGAATCTGATATTATCTGGCTAGCGTGACTTCTACGTCTGTAATGTCTTCCCATGACATAAATCCCTTTAGTTAAGCTTTCCTAGCACCCAATGATACGAGTACATTGCTACACTAGCTCTGGGTTATAAAGGCAAGACTGGCTCATCAAACTTATCGTATAATGACTCAGACATAGTATGCACATAGGGTCTTGGGCCACCAATCTCTTGGCCTTCGTTATATATATCCAACAAATATATAATCACATCGTTAACACTTTTGAGTTTATGTATTTCCTTCAATGTCTGAAGCGCTACCTGAGTCTCATGTGTAACGCGGATTTTCTTCCGACGTTTTTCGTACATTGTACTTTTAAAGCTCTTGAGGGTTTCATCGCTTAAAACATCAAACCAATCACGAATAGGCTCGATTGAACTGTCTTCTAGTTCGAACTTGCCCGTTTTTTTAACAAAAGCATTCAAGTCATCCAACATCCGTGGATGTTCATTTTTCTCAACCAAAATAGTAAACAACTTAACTGACAATAAAATTGAATGCTCTCAGGTTGATAGGTGACCAGCAACGTTGCCGACTCCTATAGCCCAAACTGTTTCAAACATTGAACTGAATAAAACGAGCATGATTTTTTAAAGTGTACTAGCTGCAATTCATTAAACATAAAGGATCCCCCCCCAACAAAGTAATGGCCAAATTTACTTGACAATTCAAGACATTGTCAAGGACACTCTAGCATCGAAAACAGATATAATTTGTTGAAATCAGGCATATCAAGGAAGAATACTAATGAAATTACTTAAATTACTGGCACTATTTTCAATTTATTCACTCTCAGTTAGTGCAAAACCAATTAATAGTTTTGATGGTTTTGATTGGGGTTCATCTCGCAATCAAATTATTGAGGTTAGAGGTAGACCCGACGTCCTTTTTGGTACGTTTATGAGCTATGGTGATATTGAAGATACTGTCGCTGGGTATGAAATTGATAGTCTCAATTACACTTTCAAAGAAGGTTGCACCGAACTAAAAGAGACATTGACGAAACCTTGCGAGCTATGGAAGGGCCAATATACTCTTGAAGTTAAATCTCAGGAGAGTTTTGATCAAATTACGCAACTACTTGGATCAAATTACGGTACCTACTCCGCCAAAAAGAAAGATTCCAATCAAGTCGATTACAATACAAAAGAGTTGCAGGCGATTGTAACTTGGACTACGCATGTATTCAAACAAGAAGATGGATCGAGTATTGAAGTAGCAAAAAGAGAATTTGATCGTGACTTCTATGACAATTCTAGCAGTCAAAATTTCAAAAAAGGCATTCAGAACTTAAACGTTTCATATGCCAGTGCAGAGTACAATCAAGTTCAAGAACGCAAAGAGAAAAAAACTAAGAATGGATTTTAATTAGGGCTCTTCTTTACGTATAAAGAGACTATAGAAAACTCACTTCCCCCCCATAAAAAGAGGGCTAACTGTAGTCGCCTACACAGATTGGCCAGCTTGATAGAAGTTATACAAATTACACTGCATATTACTGATTTAAAGGTAGATCTGCACTTTAATGTTTATTAAAGTGCATTTTTCGCGTGTTTTAGCGCTTAATCGATATGTTTTGCGCATAATCGTGACAAAATTGTGTAAAACTCGATTTATGCAGCACAATATGCATAAATAGTCACATCTCTACTTATGTTTATTGCTTCACTCTTAATCAGCAGAGAAAACACGATAACATGACTGAAGAGTAAGTCACTCGCTTTTGGACAGAAGCGTGTTAGTGCCTAAGCTCTAACACTTACTATTCGCATTATGATAAGTATGGTGAATTTAGATTAACGCCGCCATCAACTGCGTAGCAACTTAGCGCGTCTTTGTGCGGTACGCACAAATCGTGACAGGTTGCTGCGTCCTGCTGACTGGCTTTGTTGAACGAAGCCGCTCTGCGGCAGAAAAAGATAAAAACCCATCTTTAGCTTCATCATAAATACTTACTAGACCCGCCTAATGAGGCATTTTTCTAGGAGTATGACTATGGACGCTCACGAACAACAACGCTTTGATTTTCTTTATCAACAACATCTTACCAATTTAACACTGCAAGGCAAGCGCCCCGCTACCATCGATGCTTACAGTCGCGCCGTGAGGCGCATTAGCGCTTATTTTGACTGTTGCCCTGATAACCTTTCAACCGATGATTTGAAGCGTTATTTTGCTGATTTAATTGCCTCTCACTCCTGGAGTACCGTAAAACTCGACCGCAATGGATTACAGTTTTTCTACCGGTATGTCCTTAATCAATCTTGGGAGTGGCTCAACATTGTTAAGCCGCCGCAGGTCAAACGCCTACCGGATATTCTAACCCCTGCCGAAGTCTCAATCGTCATTAGCCTCACCCATAAGCTGCGATATCAAGTGTGCTTTTTAACCTTATACAGTATGGGGTTGCGCCTCGGTGAAGCAATTTCATTACAGGTTGGCGATATCGATTCAGCGTTGATGCAGGTGCATGTTCGTGACGCCAAAGGCGGCAAGGATAGGCTAGTACCTTTACCATAACGCACATTGTTAGCGCTTCGGTATTACTGGCAAACCCATCGCCATCCTCGGCATGTATTTCCCGGTAAAGATGGCAAGCCAGACTCGCTGATGGACCGCGGTGGTATTCAAAAGGCCATGAAAAAAGTGATTTCTGAGTGCAACATTCACAAATCTATCAGTCCACATAATTTACGTCATAGCTATGCGACTCATTTGCTAGAGCAAGGATTAGATTTACGCTCAGTACAACACTTGCTCGGTCACAACAGCCTAAACACCACAGCAAGGTATACACGTCTCACTCATATTACCCGTAAAAACACGGCCTTGTCGGTTAACCAGCTCACTAATAATTTGGTGTTGAAGTGGGAGTGCGAGATATGAAGTTTATCGATATTTTACGTGACCATCTTGATGCGTTTAATCAAGCTTATGATGGCCAAATAACAACATCAATGCGCCATGCCATTAATGCCATGCTGAGCTGTCGCGTTCACACCCAAAGAGCTAGCCACTGGGTTTGTAAGGGGTGTACTCATACAGCAGATTTCCCGCTATCATGTGGTCATCGCAGTTGTCCCCAATGCCAGTACAACACCACAGCAGATTGGTTAGCTAAGCAACAGGCTAAATTGTTATCTGTCGATTACTTTATGGTGACATTTACTTTGCCATATGAGCTGCGTGTGGTTGCTAAATATCAACCGGAAGTACTCTATCCAGCCATGTTTTCAGTGGCTGCCAGTGTGCTCAAAGACTTTGCACTTAACTCACCAAAACTTGCCGGTGATATTGGTTTCACTGGCGTGCTGCATACTCACAGCCGGCGGCGAGATTTACATCCGCATATTCACTTTATTATTCCAGCGGGCAGTTTCAACAAAACCCAACAACACTGGAAAAAGAATAAGGGCAAATACCTGTTCAACGCTTTCAATTTAGCTAAAGTGTGGCGCGCACGTTTACTGGAACAGTTGGCAAAACTGAATCTCAAACTGCCAACCTCACTGCCGAAAAAGTGGGTGGTTGATTGCCAGCATATGGGTAAAGGTTTGCCTGCACTGCAATATCTATCACGCTATCTTTATCGCGGCGTACTGCCAGACAAAAGCATCAAAAGTGATGTCGATGGGCTTGTTAGTTTTGAGTATAAAGACAGTCAAACTCAGTCTACAAAAGTACGAACCTTACCCGCTACTGAATTTCTCTGGTTAATACTGCAACACGTATTACCGAAAGGGTTACGACGAGTGAGAGACTATGGATTACTCAGAGGCAATGCTAAAAAACTCAGGCTACAAATACAACTGATGCTGGCGGTTGCTGGGGCTGTATTTCCAATCATTCCCGAGATAAAGCGCAGATTAGCAACACGCCGTTGCCCCTGTTGTCAGCAACCAATGCACTTTATGGGCATAGTGAAACGACCGACAAACTTAATACCCTGAACCTAATGTTGAAAATGATAATAAGGATAATGGCTTAACTGAATACCGTGGAGGGTTAATTTAAGATACTGAAATATAGTGTTAAAAAAATTAGCAGAGGGGGCTAAGGGAGCTTGCTGACTACAGAAAATTAGCACGATAACTATCACATCAAACAGCGCGTTTTCTCGAGCTGTTAATTACATAATAAAGAGTCACTTTCAGGTGTTCGGGCTTGTTCAACACTTGGGATAAGGACGCGGCTTCGCGCGGCCTATCCTTATTAGTTAGGCTTCAGCTTCATTAAATAAACCACCAAATGCTTTGTTCATCCTTGAAATGTTATTATTTAAGGCAGTTACAAAAACATCAGAGTCACCATCATTATCAAGTTCTTTTCTTAACGCAATGGTCATTGGCGGAAGTAATGATAATAAGCGGCCATGTTCTTTAATACACTGTCTTGCATAATTTATATTCAGTGGACCTAAGATGGCTTTCTGTTTTTCCATAGCTGTTGTGCTGCTAACTACGATATTTTCTTGAGTTTCATAACTTTTGCTTAAATAGTCAAAAGTATTCGGATCTTTTCTGCCTTGAAAGTTAAACTCTTTCATCATCAACAAGATTCTGTTTTTCTCTGCGTTTGCAGTCGCAATAGTAGACTGGTAAATCTCAATAGCCTTTTTATGATCTAAAAGAATAGCCCTCTCTTTCATTAAAATAAGCAGCGATTCAGCAATCTCTGCGGAATAGTTCAAAATATCCGCAACTGACTCTTCCTTAGCGACTAAATATGATTTAGCGACAATACCGCTATGGCCTTCAATATTTTTATTAATATCTTTTTCTGACATCTCTAGATTCATCAGTCTTGGGATAACTCCCAAAACATCAGCAAAGGAACTTGCAACATTCAAAAAAACTTCTTTTTTAGTGCTAATTTTTGCTCAAATTGAAACTTCTCTTTTTCATGGAGAAGTACCGAGGCTTGGCGCTTCGCATTTCCTTTGTTTGTTAGATATACTCCGAAAAATGTAAGGCATGACGCAATAATCGCACTCCAAATAACGTTTGGAACTTTAGAAATCCAGTAGATTAATACTTCCATAGTTTAATACCTAATGTAGCCTAACGTTTGTATATACGACCTGCGCGTTTTGCCAAGTCCCCTCAAGAAAGCGTGCACGGGCATCAAGCCTTATATCTGTATCAATACAATGCATTACGACAAATTAAACCAAATTGTATCCAATACACCTATTGATAAAACTTAGTCGCACACTTTACTTGCCTGCTATCTCAGCTATTCAAGGTCGCACACTTTCATCCTACTGAATTTACATAGTTTATTAACACCCCACAATAGTAAATTGGGAATGATTGTTGATTTTTTGGCTTGATGTGTTGGAAAAGCCAATACGACTGTGTAGGTACACTGCTGTATTGAGGTGTTAGGAATGAAGCACTCTAGTCCTTTTTTGGCGAACAGTGAGGTCATCTCTTGATTTTTCGTCTCACATTAGATGAAATATGACAAAAGCTGATAAACAAGATATAAACAAACTGTCTCCCTAGCTAACTTTGGGGCAAAGGTAGGTTGGATTGGTTCATATCGGGTGATGTTCATCCTCATATGCTTCAACAAAAGAAATGAGCTTTTCAAGCACATCACCTTCTGGCGTATTAAGCTCAGCATCTAATAAGGCTTCAATTCTTTTTAGTGCCGTTGTGTAATCGCTTTCAGACGCTTTTAACCCCATCTCGGATAGTGAGGCTGAAGCTAGCTCATCGGCATGAGTATTATAGGGAGTTAACCCTTCTACGAGTTCGCTTTCTGAATATATTTTCTTGCTCACAATCTCCCTCCTCACATATAGGACAATACATTAGTTAGAGTCTAGCAAAATCAAAGCCTCACTTATATTAGCTATCAAGCTCGTAACAAACATTGAGGCAGAAGTTAGTTGAGTTCTTTGTGTATCATAAACAATAAAAAACCTCTTCTCATAACATCAAGAAGAGGTTTTCTGCCTATACGGCAGATATAAAAGCATGATTAATTGGATGTATTTCACTGACATTTTCAGCTACCTATTCGGCAGGTCACTCGTATGTTCCATATTCTGCAAACAAAGCAGAATTTTTAGCTGCCTATTCGGCAGGTCACAGCATGGCACCAGCACTTCTTAGCTCGTCATAATTTTTAGCTGCCTATTCGGCAGGTCACAATGAACATACCAAAAATAACTGCATAAAATCAATACTTAAAAATGAAATATGACTAAATACCATCACAAACCAAAGGCGATTATTAAACCTATATTTCAATAACTTACTAAGCTTTTAAAAAATATCGTTAATCACCATCTAGCAAATTAGATAAATCAGGAACAGTGCCATTCAACTCCTGATTCGTTGCAAAGCCATAGCGATTAAACACAGCTTTATCTTGTTTTTCTACAATGCATTTTTGAATATGGAGAATGTAATCTTGGTTATTACTTTGGCTGCTGATTGCGATTCGATGAAAAGTATCAAATTCTCGAAGTTCACTATTTTTTTTTGGTTCAAAATGTTCACCTCTGAGCAATGCCCTTTGTTCCAATCGCTTTAACCGTCTCCTGGCCTCGCCAACAAACATTTTTGCAATGCCTTGGTTACGCTTAAATCTGACTTCACCACAGCCTGTTGGCACGGTGCTAACCTCACCAACCTCAAAGAAGCCACACTCCTTCATATCTTGAAAATAAGATTGCAGCCTCAAAGCATTTAAAACATTAGAATCAGTATGGATAAAAGCGATAATGTTACCAATAGACTCACCTGACCAAGCAGGAAAACTTACCCCAAGACCTTGAATATCATGCTTACAGATATAACCATGCATGATAGAAATGCAACGTCCGGTCAATAGAGCCAAGTTTGCTTCTTTTGGTACAAAGCGCAACATAAAGTAATACCGTTCCATGCTATACCTTCTTCTTAGCTTCAGCTTTTTTCTGGAACATCCCACCCTTTATCAAAACAGCAAATAAATAATAAATATCATCACTTATAGCGTTTTCGGTGCTGTGTATCTGCTTAGCAAGCTCACTCAGATAAAGTTCAGTATTAACGAATAAAGAATAAAAACTCCGTTTAGACTCAGGGGTTCGTCGCGCTATACCTACCTCATTGTCTGCACCGTATTCATGAACACGTAATCGCTTGTCGACATCATCGTCCCACCAATCATCAATCAATTGCAGTGCAGCACCTATTTTTACTGAGTTAAAACTAACAGCTAAACGACCGTCGATACATTTAACCTTAGAAAATTGTTTAGACGCTTCACCATTAGCAGCCTTCTCACCAAGAATTTGACTTGGATAGACTTCCTGGCAAAAAGTAGTTTGAATTTTGGCGGTTATGTCTGCACTCCAAAATATGGAACTATCAGATAAAGCATGGTAAATCTCTTCGCTTAACGCCTCTAAAACTTGCTGTGCATCAGAAGGCCAAGCGCTTTCCCATGCAAGCTGTCGAGTGTTGACTATTTGATAATATTTCCCCGAGCTCGTTTTGATTTCAATCTGAGTATCACCTGTATTTTGGTTGCGCCATAACCAAGTACCCAATAACAAATTTTTGCAGTATCTCGTCGCAAGCTCTTTATAACCGCCACACTCTTTGAATTTTTCGGCCAAATCCGTTAGCAAATCAAAGATCTCAGGTTCACTGCATCCAGCAGGCTTAAGTGAATTAGCCTGAATTCTCAAAGAGAAACGGCAATAAAGATATTCAACATTTGGAGGAACATAGCAATCTTCTATTACCAAAGGATTAGAATAAGCCAAGTCCTGAGGTGCCAAGTTTTTAGGTTTAAATTGAGGTGTAAACGCTTCAGTAAAACCAGCCTTCTGACCACGAATCCGGCTTATTTCAGCCTCAAGGGGAATAAAATCATTATCGTTTGTTTTATAGAAAAAAACGGCCTTACCTGGGTATAAAGAACGGTCATATTTTAAAACATTGCATAACTCCATAAAGCTCCCTTAAATCCGTTTCATCAGCATTGAGGTCTCTTTTATATCAAGCATCCAAAATGCCCGTCTGAAAAAATTATGCATTCCTTGCAACCTAATATCAATTGCCGTCGCGCAATCTACGACACCGATAGCTGATTCAGCATAGCAATGCTGTAACTCAATTGACCTCTTCCTGGCTTGCGGTGCTTCGAGCAAAAGATAGCCCATCATCACCGGACATAACGAGACATTTTGCTTCAATAGCACTAACAACTCATCGAGGCTATTTATTGAATGTCTTGTCGGCATAATCCATTTTCCAGATGCTGGTAATCTTCTCAGCTTAGAATACAGAAGAACTTCAGAGCGATATAACGCGCACCAATCAATGGTCTTATCAATTTCAGGAGGATGCATCACCCCTCCAGCAAAATTAGCAGGGAAGCTTGCTTGAATTATACCGATAGAAAAATCAAGTTCAGTTAACTCTTCTTCATAGCCATCAATATGTATAACGAGATCGAACACTAAGTCGCAATAACGATTATCTAAAATACCAGCTCTTCTAAATTGATTTTCTTTCGGCCCTTGCATGCCATATTCGGGTAGTTTCTTGCCTGTAACAGATGAGCACTGACGGATAAACCATGAGAATGATGTCATTCGTAGCGTTGTGCCCAACCTTTCATTTAAACGTCGTTGATAATTATGCATCATCCCCCAAACTGCCGTTAATGATGGAATACCAACGCAGTATGGGTTCGATAAAGCTTGAGCATCAAATACGCGTATGCCCTTCAAATATAAATAACGATGCTGAAGATTTTCATCATCAGTAGATAAAATATTAGACTCTTGAGATATATTCACTAACAGCCATTTTAAAGACTCTTTTAGTGGCTTCATCAACTTTTGATTAAAAGCATACTTACTTGTAACAACAGAATGAGATAACACTGAATTTAACAAGCTAAACAAAAGTGGTAATAACTCAAGTAACTGCTCATTTTCTGCTATTAGAAATCGGTACTCTAAAGAGCCTTTAATTTCTGACAATTCAGCTAGAGATACATTATTTTCGATAATAGCTAAGCGCAGTTCTAACAATGGGACTAACCAAGCTGATAAAGTAGATCGTATTTGTTTAATACTTGCCACCTTCTGCTGTCGACGTTGCTTTAGCGCTAAGGCTAATCCAACCGACGACAAACCAGCCAAAGCTCCAGTAAAGTCTTTTTGAAATAACACCTTATTATTTAATACTGACTCACGACGCAGCACTCTAACCAACCATGAAGTATTTTGTTCGGCCTCTGATTGAGAAATTCTTGGCGGGTAATTTAATACTTTAATATTGCCGCCAAGCGAGGCGGCTAAGTCGCCAACCGACGCTGGTCGGGTAAACCCGATGCTGGTATAGCGACATTGCTTTGCCATAGCCACTTTTTGTAGCTCAGATTGCAAAACATGACTAATCACAGGTGTTATCGATAAATAACTATCTCGATAAGGCATACGGACTTGAATAGAGAACTTATCAACACTATCAGGGCTTTCTATTTTAGGAAGTAATCCCTTAATCCTGCCACACAAATTATTGAAATTTTTAACAGCTAAACCAAGAGCTTGAAAAGCAACTTTCCAGTCTGCCGGAGCCACTGCTAATATGGTCGCGAGGCAACATAGTTGTCCCTGCCAAATAAACTGGCTACCAAATAACTTTGCAAAATTCACTTTCGCACTATCATGAGACCACCCCAAAGTCTGCTCATAATTAGCACTACTCAATATTGCCGCATTTAAGCTCGGTGATGGTAAAATCAATCTTTGCTTACTTACTCTTATGTCAGGGTATTTAAGGTTATGAGTGTGCAACCATAAAACTTCATTTAAACAATGATCTAAGTGAACCTCATTTTGCAGGGTTTTCTTTGCTAAACCTTTATCAAGCAAGTCGTCTACTAATTTCCTCGAATAAGTCAGGTTAAGTAAAATAACAAGCACAATACTTTCATATCCAGTGATATCTAATGGTTCTGTATAGGCTGTAAATCCACGTCGCAGAGCATTATCACGATCCTGAATATCGTCAATTTCCAGTAACTGTTTGAAATGAGTAATATCTACCATGCTGATAAGTACATTCCTTGTCTATCTGAGCCAAAACTACATTTATACTCAATAACTTGTCTTAAATAAAACACCCCAATATAAGGATCAACTCGCTGCTTCATTTTCTGCCGATACCCCGAAGCCAAAACCCCATCTTGATAGAGTCGATACACTTGTTCGTGGGGGGTTGATAGTAGCACCGCAGTTTCAGCCACTGACACCAACATATCAGCCACATTAGGCTTTTTAGACTTAGGATGCGACTCAACTAACTTGCAAATGTATTTCATTAAGCCAATATAGATAAAATGTGGCTCTTTACCCTCAGGCAATAAACACTGGGAGTCTAAAATCAGATCACCAAAAATAAACTTAAATGATGTTCGATTAAAAAGGTCAATTAGCCCCAACTCGGCACCTTTACTTATCTCATCTAATTCTTGATCAAATCCAATAGGCCAGTTTTCAAAATAACTTATAGACGCATGTGCTAGATCTTCAAAATAGACTTCATGACGCTTATAAAACCAAAGCAAAGCAGCAAATCGATGAGTCGCAGATGTGCCCATAAATAACAGAGGGTTGTTAGATAAAGCATCACCATCAAATAAGCTACGTGACAATAAAACCGCCTGGTTATCAGCTTTCGCGCTAAGAGCAGTAGCAAACTCAAAGCCACAAGCACAGTGAGTAATGGACTCGTTCTCAATGTAATTGATAGGCAACTGACACTCAGGGCATTGATGAAGAAGTTCACACTCATGCTTGGCACATGCATTAATAGGTTTCAAATGCCAAATCTGGCGAATATAAGGATCTTCTTTAATGCATTGAGGACAAATCGGCACACTTTCAATACCCTCCTCATCTGCGTAACGAATAAAGCTCAACGGAATATCAACACCATTACGGTGCACTGCCGACATACCGCCAACGAACGTTCTACTCGAGCGTAGTAAGGCCAGTTTTTGTAGTTCGTGTGGAGGTAGATCAAGAAGGGTTTCTAGCAAGCTCAACGCTCGCATTCTAAAGTGGCTATTGTGTTTGGCGTGGTAAACATTAAGGCGTTTTAAATCGACAGGGAACGCACCATGGGCCTCAAAATCAAGCTCATGAAGTTCTTCACGTATTGCTAAGCTGAGCTGCTCATAAGTATCAAAAAAGTTCTCTGCCACAACACGTAGCAAGTAACTTTCCAGCGATTCATCTTTAAACGCACGAGATTTAGGTGAAAATAGAAAAGCCATACCATACCAAAAACTAAGGAATTCTTAGTCAACACTAACCTGTCTAGTTTTTGTTATCAAGTGCCAAAAATTATTTCAACAACTGATTTATAAAACGAAAGATTTACCCTCGTAAACTAAAAAGTGCTCACCTTCGCAAGGTGATCACTTTAAGTATAAAAACACCTTTAATTACTGAGGATTAAGTGTTTATATATTACCTGTACAGTTAAGTTATTTTCTGGAGAGGTATCTGTGAGCCCGTTTCTCTTAAAAAGAAAAAACGTCAAAAAAGTATTCACTGAAAGGGATAGAATTAATCAGCAGTTTGCCGACGCTAAACGTGCACAAACTGCAAAAATGAAGGCATCAAAAGACAATCAAGAGCAAATTCTCGCAGAAGAAGAGAGGAAGATCATAGCGCTAGAGAAAATAGCTGACCAAAAACGCCTCTTAGCTCTTCAGCCTTTAGTTGAAATGCTCGAGTCAAATTACCTCCAAGCAGATCAATACTACAAAGAGCATATTCAACAACTCGTCCCACAACACTATTACAATCAATTACGCATAAATTTCATTAAAAGCTGGCTTGCAAAACATTTACCGACAAGTGATAAAACAGTGACATTAGACGACGAGCAAGCACTCGCTGTAGCATCCGTTAATGGTAATATTCAGGTACTTGCAAGGGCCGGAAGCGGTAAAACAACCACATTAGTACTTAGAGCCTATTTTTTAGTAAAGCACTGCGGAGTACATCCACAAGAGTTGCTATTGTTGGCGTTTAATAAAAAAGCAGCTCAAGAAGTGCGGAAAAAACTACTCTTTCTATTGCATCCATCTGCTAAAAAATGCTTTCAACAGAAACTAAAAGATAATAAACAAACCAATAAACGCGACACTACATCTCAACTTGAGTCAAAAGTCATAGAGCATGTCATTCAAGAAGAAAACTTATTACTGCCATACGTTTTTACTTTCCACGCGTTAGCGTATGCAATCGTACATCCAGATGAGCCTCCACTTCACGACACTGAAAATACACCTATGCTCAGTCGCTTAACCCAAGGAATCATTGATTCGTATCTTCAAACTGATAATTATCGATACGCCATCAGAGATTTAATGATGGCTCACTTTAAAGAAGATTGGCAAAAAATCATTGCCGGCGGATTTGAACAAGACCAAAAGACTTTTTTATATTACCGACGCTTACTGCCTCAACTTTCGTTAAAAGGTGAATATGTAAAATCCTATGGAGAGAAGCTTATTGCCGACTTTCTGTTTGAACATGATATTGACTACAAATACGAACGAAATCATTACTGGAGTGGTATTAATTACCGTCCAGATTTCACCCTATTCGCAACGGCAAAAAGTGGTGTCATCATTGAGTATTTCGGCCTTAAAGGCGACCAAGACTATGATGAATCGAGCCAACAAAAACAACAATATTGGGCTAAAAAAAAGAACTGGCACCTACTTACATTTAGCCCAAATGATATAACCTCACAAGGTAACCAGGCATTTTTAAACATCCTTAAAAAACATCTAGAATCACATGGTTTTGCCTGTAACAAACTACCAGATGAAGAAATATGGCAACGTTGTAAAACCAGAGCAATAGACCGTTTTACGAAAGCAATGGTCGCATTTATAGGTAAAGCCAGAAAACAATCTCTGTCGCATGCCGATTTAATGGTAAAAAAACAATCTTATATGGCTGGTTCTCAAGTCGAATCAACGTTTATTGAATTCGCCATTCAGTTTTATGCAGACTACTTAAACACTCTTGAAAATACCGGCGATGATGATTTTGATGGTCTAATACAAAAAGCCAGTGTCATGATTGCCGATGGTCAAAATATCTTTGAAACTAAAAATTTCACGGGGAATTTATCAAACTTAAAGTATATCTTTGTCGATGAATACCAAGATTTTTCACCACTCTTTAATCAATTAATCCAATCCATTAAAAAAATCGCAACCCAAGCTGACTTTTTTTGTGTCGGCGACGACTGGCAAGCAATCAATGGATTCGCAGGCTCTAACTTAGAATACTTCACTAATATTAGCGCTTATATTCCGGCACCAATAAAGCTCACCATCACAACAAATTATCGTTCACCAATCCCCATAGTTGATATAGGTAACAGACTAATGCAAGGACTTGGCAAGCCTGCAACAACCCAAAACAACGCCGAGTGCATCCTTAATCTGGTTGATTTAAGTAAATTTGAACCCACAATCGTTGAGCGTGAAAAGCACAGCGGTGACATCCTAACCCCTGCCGTTTTAAGGTTAATAAATCAATCACTGCAAAATGATCAAGACGTCGTATTACTTTGCCGAAAAAATGCGATCAACGGATACATTTTTGAAGCTGCCAGCAAGGTCAACTTAGGTAACACCAAAGGTCTCGAGCGATACCTCACCTTTATTCGAAGCTTCTTCCCCGAAAACCTACGCAGCAAAATCACTATCTCAACAGCTCATAAATACAAAGGGTTAGAAAAGCCAACCGTGATAGTAATGGAGCTAATAAAACGTAATTACCCACTCGTACATCCAGACTGGGTATTTAACCGTTTTTTTGATAGCAATTTAGAGCAAATTATTGATGAAGAAAGAAGGCTATTATATGTAGCGCTAACTCGTGCTGAGAATAACTTATTTATCATCACCGACAGCAAAGAAGCATCGCCATTTCTAGTTAACATTCAAGCCTCACCATTCATGCAAAATATCGAATGGCAGCAATACCCCCCTTTTACCACAGACGCTCAAGCCAGCAGAATTACAATACATGTTAAAAACCGAGGATATGTTGAAATCGGAGGGACTTTTCCCATTAAAGACTTACTACAAGCTTGCAATTACACATGGCAGTCCACCACTAATTCTTGGGTAAAAACCTTTCCTTATGAAGGGTTCTGCATTGATGATTTACGAAGTGAAATTTGGTTTTCTCAAGCCTCAAATATAGAAATTCATGCCCTAGGAGATAACAATTCAAGGCTAGGAAGATGGTATACAAATGAGTAATACCATCACGATTAACAATATCACTCAAGAGATGTATGTTAGTTAGGCAAACCATCAACCAAAAGCATTAACCAAAAAGTCAATTAAAACCATAATTTACTAATATTTAAACAATATGATTTTAAACGTTTACCTAAGCTCAATAAGCCTTATATGATAGCGGTAATGAGCAATAGAAGTGTTCCAGCCAGTTCGCTGCAACACTCAAATCGCGTTACAAAGTGGCAATTCTACTCGCCACCACAAAATACCCAAGAGAGAATCAATGTTAACTGGCAAAATACGTAATCAAATCGACCAAGTGTGGACGATGTTTTGGACCGGCGGTGTCGCCAATCCTATCTCGGTAATTGAGCAAATCTCTTATCTGTTATTTATTCGCCGTTTAGACGAGCTACAACGTACCGCTGAGCGTCGTTCACAAGCCACTGGTATTCCTGTTGCTAACCCAACCTTTGGTCCAGACGAGCAAGCGCTACGCTGGAACAACTTTAAAGATAAAGATCCTAACGTGATGATGGACATAGTCCAAAATCAGGTGTTTCCTAAAATCAAAGCCCTGCACAATGAAGGCAGCTTTGCCGAGCACATGAAAGACGCCATCTTTATGATCCCGTCACCTAAGTTGCTCGACCAAGTAGTGCAACTGCTTAGCGCCATCAACATGGACGACAAAGACACCAAAGGCGACTTATACGAATACCTACTCAGCAAGTTGCAGCAATCAGGCGTAAACGGCCAGTTCCGCACCCCGCGCAATCTAATCCAAATGATGGTTGAGCTAATGCAACCAAAGCTGGGCGACACCATTTGTGACCCATCATCAGGCACCTGCGGCTTTTTAATGGCGGCGCTTGAATACGTTGAAAACAACTATAAGCAAGAGGTCAACAAGCCAGAAAACCGCAAACATGTAAATAATGCCATGTTCACTGGTTTCGACTTTGACAAAAGCATGCTGCGCATTGGCGCCATGAACATGCTACTGCACGGCATTGAAAACCCAAGCGTACTGTATCGTGACAGCTTACAAGACCAAGGCGATGCCAATATCAGCGAGGCCTATAACTTAATTTTGGCTAACCCGCCATTTAAAGGCTCGGTCGATTTTGACATCGTCGCCCCTGACTTACTGCGTGCCTTAGGCAAAAACCCAGCCGCCAAAAAAGCCGCGCCAAAATACAAAACCGAAATTGATGAAAACGGTAACGAGATACAAGTTGAAGTCAAAGCCAAAGGCCCAACCGAAAAGTCTGAGTTACTGTTTTTAGCGCTGATTTTACGCATGCTAAAAGTCGGTGGCCGCGCCGCGGTTATCGTGCCTGACGGAGTATTATTCGGCTCAACTAAATCCCACAAAAGCATTCGCGAAAAAATCGTTAACGAGCAAAAGCTCGAAGCGGTTATTTCCTTGCCATCAGGGGTGTTTAAGCCTTATGCCGGTGTCAGCACCGCGATTTTAATCTTCACTAAAACCAATTCTGGCGGCACCGACAAAGTGTGGTTTTACGACATGCAAGCCGATGGTTTCTCCCTAGATGATAAACGTACACCACTGTTTAAAGATGGCCCAGATGGTAGTAAAGGGCAGCCAACCCACGAGCAAAGCAACATTGCCGATATCATTGCCCGTTATTTAAGTTTAACTAATCCCGATGGCACGCCGAACCTTGCCAGCCCAGAGCACAGCCGCAAAACCACCGAGCAAAGCTTTATGGTGCCAGTAGCAAGCATTACCGCTAACGACTGCGATTTAAGCCTGAATCGTTATAAAGAAGTCATTTATGAAGAAGTGCAGTACGACTCACCAAAAGAGATTTAACGCGGATTAAAACCCTGCAAGACAAGATGGCAAAGGGTGTGCAAGAGTTGGAAGGGTTATTGAAATGAGTTGGCCTTTAGTTAATTTATCTGCAGTCTGCCAAATCGATATGGGGTCTGCGCCCAAAGGTTCGACATATGTTGAACTTGATAAAGGTGTGCCACTCATAGCAGGTGCCGCAGACTATGGTGATGTATTTCCTCGACCAAAGAAAGCAACTCTTGAACCTACAAAGTTATGTGAAGAAGGCGATATCATAATTTGTGTTCGAGCTACAATTGGAGATTTGAATTGGGCGGATAAAGAATATTGTCTCGGGCGTGGTGTTGCGGGACTTAGAGTCCATTATAAAAAATTAGACTCTAAATACTTATGGTATTTTATCGCATCAATCGAAGATGAATTATATCGAAATTCAACGGGTTCGACTTTTCCACAAATAAATAAAAAAATAATCGAAGGACTCCAAATCCCACTCCCGCCACTCGAAACCCAAAAGCAAATTGCGGCGGTGTTAGAAAAAGCCGACCAACTGCGTAAAGACTGCCAACAAATGGAGCAAGAGCTAAACAGCCTCGCCCAGTCAGTGTTTATTGAAATGTTTGGTGATCCAGTGACCAATCCGAAGGAGTGGGAAATAGGAATTATTAGTGATCTTTTATCATCAGCTAACTATGGCACATCCGAAAAGTCATCAACTGAAATATTGAAATATCCAGTGCTCCGCATGAACAATTTAACCTATGAAGGGAATTGGGATTTTACATCTTTAAAGTACATGGATATGGACGAAAAAGATGAAGAGAAATATTTGGTTCAAAATGGTGACATTTTATTTAACAGGACAAACAGCAAAGAACTTGTCGGCAAAACAGCAGTTTATCGAGAAAACAAACTAATGGCATATGCTGGTTACTTAGTTAGAGCACGTTGCAATGAATTAGGTCACCCTGACTATATTTCTTCTTTTATGAACTCTAAATATGGAAAGCAAACTCTTCAATCAATGTGTAAAAGTATTGTTGGGATGGCAAACATTAATGCCAAAGAGTTTCAAAGCATCAATATTGCAAAACCGCCAATAAAATTGCAATTAGACTTTTCAATTCGAATCGCAAAGATTAGAGCTCTGATTCAAGAAGCTAAATTACAAGAAGCTCAATATGAATCAGCCTTTAACGCTTTAATGCAAAAAGCGTTCAACGGCGAACTTAATCTCGATAACGCTAACACTTAATAAGATGTAAAAGGAACTTACATGTCAGATACGGTACAACCTCTAGCTTCCACAGCCACTCATGGCGCTAACTCTCTTGGCATTAGCAATTTTGACTTTATGGACGTGGCGCTTGCAAATGGAGCAGGCAATGATCTGTATTCTATGCGCTGCGCTGAAATACAGCTGCGGGCTAAAAGCGCTGAAGCCAACATAAAAACCGATCCGCGTATTGCAGGTTTTTATGCCCGTAATGCGCTGGAGCTAATGGTTGAAACCGTATTTGACATAGATAATTGGCTAAAACGCCCACGCCATGATGCGACATTAATGTCGCTTATCCACGAAAAAGACTTTAAAGATAACCTCAGCAGTAACTTGTTCCCCAAGCTTAAGCTGATTATCAAAATTGGTAACGAGGCCGTACACGGCAAAAGCGCACTGCCACAACGTGATGCCTTACAATCGGTAAAAGAGCTGCACCATGTGCTGTATTGGTTTGTGCGCACTTATACTCCAGGGCTAGACAGGCAACAATTTAACGTTGCGCCGTTTGATGAAGCATTAATCCCCCACAAGCTTGCCATTGATGCAGGTCTTGTAACTAAGGCGATGAGCAACATTAAGCGAGTGCAAGATCTCGAAAAACAGCTGGCAGAAAGTGACAGTGTTAAGCGTGATGAGTATCAGCAACAGCTGAGTGAAAACGCCGCGTTAAAGGCCGAAAACCAAGCCTTGCTTGAGCAAATCGCCAAAGCCAAACAAAGCGCAGAAACGCAGTTAGATACCCACGATTATAACGAAGCCGAAACCCGCCATTACTTAATCGATGCCCTGCTAAATGAAGCGGGTTGGCCTTTAAACCAAGCACGCGACCGCGAATATCCGGTTAACAGCATGCCTATATCGACAGCTAACCCAAATGGTAATGGGTTTGTGGATTATGTGCTGTGGGGTGATGATGGAACCGCACTGGCGGTGGTAGAGGCCAAACGTACCAGTCGCCGCCCAGAAGATGGCCAACAGCAAGCCAAACTGTATGCCGATTGCTTACAAAAACAGTGTGGCGTGCGCCCAGTGATATTTTACAGCAATGGCTATGAAACCCGTTTGTGGGACGACTATTTTTATCCGCCGCGTAAGGTACAAGGTTTTTATACCAAGGCTGAACTTGAGTTAATGATAAAGCGTCGCAGCGATCGTAAAGCGTTTTTTGTGACGGGTAATGACACCCCGCTGGTTGAAACTGAAAACCTTGATATCAATAACGACATCACTAACCGTCACTATCAAAAAGCGGCAATTACTCATATTTTGCAGGACTTCGAATTAGAACATCAACGCAAAGCTCTGCTCGTCATGGCAACCGGTACAGGTAAAACGCGTACCGTAATAAGCTTGGTCGATTTGCTGGTTAAAAACGATTGGATTAAAAACATCGTTTTTTTAGCCGACCGCAACGCCTTATTAACCCAAGCGAAAAAGAACTTTGTTAAACAGTTGCCGCGTGTAAGCTGTTCTATTTTAAGTTCGGGCCAGAGTAAAGACAGCATTGAAAGCCGCCTGTACTTTGCCACTTACCCGACCATGAAAAACTTACTCGACCGTGGTGCTGATGAGCGACCATTCGGTGTGGGGCATTTTGATTTAATTATTGTCGATGAGGCGCACCGCTCAGTGTATTCAAAGTATCGCCAAATTTTTGAATACTTCGATGGTTTATTAGTTGGCTTAACCGCTACCCCAAAAGATGAAGTTGAAAAAGACACCTATGGTATTTTTGACTTACAAAAAGGCATGCCGACTTACGCCTATGAAGATGTCAGCGCCTATGCCGAAAAGTACCTAGTACCACCGACTAAGATAAGCGTTAAAACTAAATTCTTGCGCGATGGTATTAAATACAAAGAGTTGTCGAAAGATGAACAACTAGTGTGGGAAAGCAAAACAGAGCTTGAGGATCGTGAAGAGGTTTTATCGTCAGAGTTAAATAAATTCTTGTTCAACGAAGATACCGCAGAAAAGATGTTCGCCCAGCTAATGAGTAAAGATTTACTTGGCGGCATTCATGTTGAAGGCGGCGATGTGATTGGTAAAACCATTATATTTGCGACTAACAACGATCATGCAGTATTTTTAGAAACCGTGTTTAACAAGAACTACCCCAAGTGGGCAGGTAAGCTGGCTCGGGTTATTACCTTTAAAGAAACCTATGCCCAAAGTTTAATTGATGAATTTGGCGGTGATGAAAACGATCGTAAAGACTTTGACCCGAAAAATCCGACCTGCCGCATTGCGATATCGGTAGACATGCTCGACACAGGCATTGACGTGCCAGAAGTGATGAACCTGGTGTTTTTTAAGGTTATCCGCTCTAAGGTAAAATTTACCCAAATGATTGGCCGTGGCACACGCTTGTGCCCCGATTTATTTGGCCCTAATGACCATAAAACCACTTTTAAAGTATTCGATTATTGTCAGAACTTTGAATACTTTGACGCTAATCCTGAAGGTTTACCCATAAGTGTTGCTCAACCGGTGACTCAACAAGTGTTTGAGAAGCGGGTAAAGCTGAGTACCTTGCTTAACCATCGCCTGCAAGATGAAAGTTACCAAGACAAATACCCAGAAGATTGTGATTTATTACGTGGGTTAAATACCTATCAGCTTGATATGTTGCATCATCAAGTGACAGGTATGAACCTAGATAACTTTATTGTTCGCCCTAAACGTCAAGCGGTTGAACCCTTTTTAGAGCGCACTTATTGGAACAATATTGATGACACTAAGTTTACTGAGCTAGAAAGCCATGTATCTGTGTTACCCACGGAGGCAGAAGCCTTTAATCAAGATGAGCAACCCAATAACTTATCCAACCGTTTTGACAATATCATCTTAACTATGCAATTGGCTTTGCTTGAAAAAGGTATGGTGCCTGAGCAATCTCGATTACGGGTGATGGAATTTGCTCAGTTACTGGAAGAAAAAGATAATATTCCAGCCATTCAGGCACAATTACAGCTGATACAAGACATACAAACCCATGAGTTTTGGCAAGATATTCATCTAGTGACATTGGAAGACATTCGTAAACGGTTACGCAATTTAATGTTCGCCATAGATAAAGAAAAAAAAGAAGTGGTTTACACCAATTTTATTGATGATGTGCAAGGCGTTGATGATGTTACCAGCGTTTATCAAAGCCCAACCATGGACTTAGCTCAGTATCGTAAAAAAATTGAGCTGTATATTAAAGATCATCAAGACCAGTTAACCATTCAAAAGCTCAAACGTAATATGCCAATTACTCAATCGGACTTAGACGTACTCGATGGTTTATTGCTTGAAGCCAGTGGCATGAGTGACATTGATGTTTATCATGCCCAAATACTGCAAGAGAAGCCCTTAGGCACGTTTATTCGTCAGTTAGTAGGACTTGACTTAAATGCCGCTAAAGAAGCCTTCAGTAGCTTTTTAGACGCTGGCGTATACAACGCGGAACAAATTAACTTTGTGAATCAAGTCATCGATCATTTAGTGCATAACGGCGTACTCGATATGGCACAAATATTTGAACCACCATTTACTGATTTTCATGGCGAAAGCGCCTACGGCTTTTTTGACGAAGGTAAAGTGGTAGTGCTGTTTGGGGTGATCAGGAAAGTGAATGCCAATGCGAATGCCGCTGATGAGCCGATGACGGCTTGATGCTGCTAATAATTAGGGATGAAGATTAGTCGTGGAATATTTATATGAATACATTGATGACCTATTAAGGTTACAGTCAAGAGCCGTTGAAAAGTATAACCATAAAGGAATTCTTGGTGAAGCCCGTGAAGAATTTGTTCATTCTGAAATCAAGTCAAGAATTGATAACTTAGCTAATAGACTTCATAAAGGAGAGGTTTACTTTAAAGATGAAGAATTTGGTCAGCATGACATTATTTTGCGAAAAAGAAATACCCTGAATAGCTCTCTTGGTCGACAGATACGGATAAGTTCGTAAGAGTGTGCTGCTATTATTGAAGTTAAAACGAACGCAAGTTAACCGAAATAAGAGATTTTGAAGAAAAATCAAAAAAATTAAAACAAAGCATGCCTAACCTTATTTGTGGCATGTTCTGCTACAAGATTAGTGGTAAAACAAGTACAGTTCTCGAGCGTTCAGGTTTCAAGTTTGATCACGAATATCAACTTTTTGAACGAGACTCATCCAAAAAAAACGTATGCTCATATTGACTTTATCCTCTGCCTGGATAATGACGTTGAAGTCAATGAAACCGCTCATATGAAAGAGGATATTACATATTCCAAGGGGTTTTTCTTAAAGAAAGAGCATGATGAGTACGAATTGTTTCACTCAGCTCCGTTCTCAAAAATGCTTTTTCAAGAATTGATGAGAGCTGATGAACTGAATGTTTAATGGCTTAATTTAACAACTATCGTTCTGAATAATATAGGAAAAGGATTTCATGGGAAAAAGTGCAAATATGTTTCTCTCCTCAAATGAGGACAAGGAAACGCTAAATAAACGCGTTACATTATTAGCAGAACAAATGGATTACGCCCGGTCTAGAAAAAATCATCTACTTGACTATTTGAAGAGTGAATTATCCAATAAGCTGGGTGTAAACGTAGGATACTGCCTTCAAGGGTCGTATAAAAATCATACTCTAATTCGTCCAGTTAGAATTGGTGAAGAATTTGATATAGATGCAGGCGTTTATTTAATGTTTGATGCCGAGTCGCACAACATTCTGGCAAATGATGCTAAATCAATTTTTCGTTCTGTACTTGTGAGCTATTGTGCAGCTAATAATGATACAAAATTGGCTGACTCAAAGCCTAACTGTGAGAGAGTTTGCTTTCCAGGTAGTTTTCATGTTGATCTTCCTCTGTATTATTTTGTTAAAGAGTCAGAAACATGCCGATTAGCTACAGAGGAATCAGGTTGGATTGATAGTGATCCTAAATCCCTTCAAGATTGGTTTGATAGTAAAATAAGTACATATTCGACAGAAAAAAAAGCACGATTAAGAAGATGCATTAAAAACATTAAAACTTGGGTTGCACTTAAATCCGTTAAGCTTCCCTCAATTGCAATCACCGTTTTCATTGCCAATAAATTTGATGATTTTAAGCAGGATGATGATGTGTTTGTACGAAACTCGGCCAATCTACTCCACTTCTTAAAAGCAAATAATAAAATTCTTAGCCCAATAAATGGCGATGATTTAATAGGTGGTACTAATGAAGATAAAACCAAACTAAGCGAACAACTAGCAATTTTACTTAACAACCTGAAAGGTGCGAATGACAGCAACTCAGCTACAGAAGCACATCCTTGTTGGTCATTAATTTTTGAACACATATATCCACCTTTTGCAGAAATCGAAGAATTAGTAAATGTCACAAACCTCCCCGCACTTACAACAGTTCCCTCAATAAACATTCGTAAAACAGATCGTAACAATAATTTTTTGGAAGACTCATCTGGTGAAATTGTCAATGGCTTCTTAGATGAGAATTTGGATTTCTCTATCACTAACACTAATAGTTATCCAGCAAATTCAACCGTGAAGTGGATGGTTAGAAACAAAGAAAAAGATGCGTCCATTGCCAATGATTTAGGTCACTTAAGAGCTTTTAAGCTTAATGATGTTTGTGAAGAACATTGTGGGTATAGAGGTACTCATTATATGGAGTGTGTAATTGAAGCTAATGGTCAAATTTTAGGTGCTAAATCGGTAAAAGTAATCGTTAGTTCTATTAAAAGGCCTTTAAGAAATCCTCCTCGAAAAACCTATGGTCCAGGAAGGTAAAAGCCATGTGGAAAGTTCTCCCTAAATTTGGGCTATTGAAAGCCCTAGCGTTTGTATTTACCATTTTATTGCTATCAACCGTAATTATCTTATTGGGTGATACAAATTTTGTTGTAATGCTAAGTATAAATAACTTAATTGAGGTGTCGGCATACTCAGGGACAGTATCAATAATTTTTATTGGTATAATTTGGTTGCTTGCAAAGTGGGGTTGGAAAGCCATTTGGTATATTCCTAAACTCGGTGGTTTATTAGACAAGAACGTTTGCCCAAATTTAAATGGGAAATGGGCAGGATATGTTGTTTCGAGCTTTAAAGATGAATACGGCAATCCATTAGAGAAGCAAGTTGAAATGGATATCAAAGCTGATTTTATTGGTTTTGATATTAGATTAAAATCACTTGATGATTATCAACGGAGCACCGTAGTTCAGAGTGAAATATATAAAGATCCCAGAGATGGAAACTTTTATGTTTCGTATATTTTTGAATCAGTTATTGATGAGCCTTTGTCGACAGACGATAGTAAATTCGATGGTGCAGCAAAATTAGTAGTTCGCTTTGAGGCTGATCATATTTGTCTAGTGGGGACTTATTGGACGAATAGAACATGGCAAAGGGGCGGAAACACCGCAGGCTCTATTAGCCTTAAACGCAAAAGCTAGCGTTTCATTATAATTTCGACCAGAGATAATTTTTCTTCTTCACTCATCTTTTCAAGCAAGCACAGTAATTCAGCTGTGCTTTCTGACTCACAAAAAAAGTAAGCCACAGGCACACCTAATTCATCGGCCATCGCCTTTAAGGTTGCGTAATCAGGAGTGTGCTTGCCTTTCTCATAATGGTTCATCCGCGCACTCGCCGTACCCGGCTCCATGCCCAATTGAATGCCAAGCTGTTTCTGGCTGATGCCCATAGCCTTTCTTGCTTGCTTAAGCCTAAGCGGTAGTGGATTGATCTGTTTGTCTGACACGAGTTCATTTTTATTATTAATTCCAGATAACTTAGATTGTCTTAGTTTTTTGCCTTGAGGTATACTAAGGAATCCTTAGCTTTTTATTTGTAGTTGTCAAGTTTTTAGACTAAAACAAAAAAATTAAGCTATTGGAATAAAAAAAATAACAATGGAATGTCACAAAAACGCCAAGGATGAACTCTTTACTTATTGAATTTATTATAAATTGGTATTTAACGTGACGATATCTGTTATCAGTATAAATGAAGTTATCCTCAACATTTTGAAGGATAAAAAATTACAACAAATTAGTGCAGTTGAGCTGAAAAAATTGTTTATGGATGCTTGTCCAGCCTCTAAAAACAAACAAGCGACTCAGTTGGTCCACCGAACACTCAACAAATTATGCCGGTATCAGTTTTTCGAAAAAGTAGCTGTAGATAAAAAAGTAATGTTTTCAAAAACAGCACAATTTGATGAAAGACGCCTTAGTGACAGTAAATCTAAGTCTGAAGTTATTCATCCGAGCGAAGTAAAAACAAGAATGACAAATTCAAATGAACTAAAAGCAACACTTAATCAATACCAGATAGATCTACTTGGGCTGATTGGTGAAGCTGAAGAGTTTAAACGGCTTATTAACGAGTATCCAGAAGCTAAAACGACACTTTACCCTCGCTATATGCGGGCTAAAAATCAAAGTTCAACAATGGTTGGCAAGATCAATGCTATTGAAGTATTTATAAACAGTTTAGAGGGCAGGTAACATGATAAAGCTCAGAGATTGGCAAACGCGATGTGTTAAACAGGCTCTTAATATCTATCAATCACAAACTCATTTTTTATGTTTAGCGACACCAGGTGCAGGTAAAACTGTTATGGCCTCTGAGCTTGCGATGAGATTATATGAACAGGACAAAATTGATTTTATTTTGTGTTTTTCACCATCCACAGAAGTAAATGAAAGTATTCAACAGACATTCTCAAAAAGGTTTAAACGTCGTTTTAATGGGCTAATTGGCGCTATTGGCGGGGTATATACCTACCAATCAATGCCTTCCTTATCTGATGAGGTCTGGCAATTAATACGCTGTCATAATGTGTTTGTGATAATGGATGAGATACATCACCTTAAAGGTACTGAAGTTGGTAATGCCAATGCTTGGGGAGAAGAGGTGTTGATTAATATTCAAAACCAAGCCAGCTACACACTAGCTCTTTCTGGTACGCCATGGCGTTCAGATAATGCCCCTATTGTATTATCGACATTTACTGAACCAGATAACACTATTCATTGTGATTTCATCTACGGCTTAAAGGAGGCAATTGCTGATGGAGTATGCAGAGAACCTAAAATAGTGCTGATTGATAACAATAAAATAAACTTGGAAAGTAATAATCTTCAAGAGTCATTTTCTTCAATTGAGCAATTACTGAGTAAGTCTAAGGTGAGCTTTCAAGGACTCATTACACACCCAAAGATAATGGAATATATGCTGGGTGAAGGTGTTAACAAACTAAATGAAATCCGCGAGCATAATCCAAAAGCAGGTGGATTAGTTATCGCTACATCGATTCAGCACGCAAAGCAGTTACATCATATTTTAGTCGATAAACTCAAGCAAACTGCGAGTATTGTGACTTCAAAAGTACAACACCCATCCTTAATTATTGATAATTTTCGACACAGTAAAGTACAGTGGATTGTTAGTGTGGGAATGGTAAGTGAAGGGACGGATATACCGAGACTACAAGTTTGTTGTCATTTGAGTAGGATAAAAACTGAAATGCATTATCGGCAAGTGTTAGGTCGAATATTAAGAGTGACTGACGATAAAGATCAACAAGCTTGGTTGTTCACACTGGCAGAAAAAAGCCTGACTGAGTTTGCATATCGAATTAATCAAGACTTACCAGAAAAAACTGTTGTTTTTGAAAAGTCGATTTCTGATGAGTTAGATTTAACATCAGAAAAATCATATGACCCAGAACCAAAAACGACTTTTGATTTGAATTTAAACTTGGATTTAACTCAGGCTAAAAAGCCTGTAAATCCGCCACAGAATTTATCAGATATTGATGAAGAAAACCTTTATAACTTAACGCTGCTTGGTGGTTTTAAAGAAAAGATTGTGAAGATGTTTGATACTCATTTGGGCTCATCTCAATACTTTACTTAACTATCCTAAAGATATCCGAAAGGCAATCTACACCACCAACGCCATTGAATCGTTGAACAGTGTTATCAGAAAGGTCATCAAGAAACGCAAGCAGTTTCCTAATGATGACTCTGCGAAGAAGGTTTGTTCACTTGGCTATTATGCAAGCGTCGAAGAAATGGACAATGCCGATTAGAAACTGGAAACCGGCACTGAATCGTTTTATTATTAAATTTGAAGAACGAATTTCAGATTATATAAATTAGGTAGTTACACAGAATCTGTTGGGTCTTTACGGAGTAACTGAGCTAAAGTTTTAGCTTCTGAAAACTCACGAGACACAAGCATATTCTCTGGAGTCATTGCATTCGAGTTATATCTAGAAGGTTTGATCACTTCAGATATTCCTATTTCGAAAAATGGCTGCTTAAAAGGATTTAGAGGTTCTTTATCTTTATCTTTATCTTTATCTTTATCTTTAACGTCAATATTAAAAATCTGGCTATACGCTTCAGACAAGTGCTGACAATTTAAAGTGTCGGAATTGTTGCTAAGAGCTATTTTCAATCCTTCTAAGAGTAAATGCTTTAGAATCCTATTTTCACCTCGGCTCGCCGCAAACAATGGTATAGAAAATTCTTTGCTCTCGAGTTTTGGTGGATCACTGAAAGGCATGTGTTTGGCCAATCCACCCAAATAACTTTGAAAGTACTTCCTGTCATTTTTAAGGCTAAAATACTCTAGCTTTCTTCTTCTCACTAAGCGAGAAGACCACTGTGGCTCATCTGCAATCTGTTCGGCCCAAGGCATACCGACTAGCACAATTGGGACTTTTGCTTCTTCACTTATATACTTCAACGCATTTGCAATTAATTGTCGCTCTTGAATTGTTTTGAACTCGATTAATTCTTGAAACTCATTAATGATAAGTAGCTCAACTTTGGCCTTAACCAAACTATCGACCAGTTTTTTTCTCATGTCAGTGGCATAGCCGCGCTTCTTTCTTTGATGGCTACCAAAAAGTTCAAGGTCCATCAACATCTGAGTTAATGTGGCATCCAACCCCTTACCACTAGATATACGACTCACTAGGACAGGCATAGATTCACGACCGTAATTCTGGCTAGCTAATGTGAGTTTTTTATAGTGATTTATCAGATGACTTTTTCCTACGCCAGTATCTCCAGTTAATAACATGCATTGTTGATCTGATTGAAGATTACGATTTACTCGTAACTCATCAAAATCGTTATAAATGGTTTTAATTTGTGAATGAAGGACAATACAGTCACTAAATATTTGTAATTGCTCAATCTGAGCAGAACTCAAGGTCTTCATTCAAAAGCCTCTAAATCATCATCCCAGCTATCGAGAATATCTTTGATATACTGTTCTGGTTCGTTGGAGATTAAAGGCTGCGGTTCACTTTTTTCAAGCTTAATTGTACCTTGCCCAGTATTACTAATATCAGCCAGTTGAGCCTGTTTCTTAACCGCTTTAATTTTTGCAGTTGTTTTCGATTCCATAAATACTTCTTGCTCTTTTTTAACTCGAGCATGAATTGCCATACGCGCTTTCGCTAACCCCAAATTATCTTTTCCTTCCCGAACATCTTCACGATTAATTTTCTTAATCACTTTATGTTCATGGAGACTCAAGCCGATGGTATAACCACTATTATCTGTGCAGGGCACTTTAAGATAACCATCTAATTCTTCAAGATAGACATTGATACTTGATAGATCATCAGGGTCGACTTTAATAATTTTTTTTATTGTGTCTTTAGTTTGTGGGTAACGCTTTCTGTAATCAGCTAAAGCTGTAGAGTCATACATTAGTTCTGCAAATTTAAAACCATTTCTCGTTAAAGTTCTTCCATAAGTAACCCCCATGAGCGCATTAAAGCGCTCTTCATCGTCAATGCTCATCTGCAATGGAGGATAGACATCAAAACCACGTTGCCACTGTTTTATGGGAATTCGAGTTTCTCGTGAATTTGAATCCTGGTGATAAATATCAACAATCCAACGGTGGAATTCTTCGACAAAGGTAGAGAAGCGCATAATGGCGTCTTTTTCAGGTTTGTAGTCTGCTTTCTCTAGTATATTCGAGAAGGTTTTCCCTGGGAGTTCGGTTAAAAAGTATTGATTAATCATACCAAAGAAGCGCTCAACAAATGGCTTCAACCAAGGTTTACGAACAGGGTTATATTGAATGTTTATACCAGCTTCTTTACAGGCATGCTCTAAACTTTTCGACCAAAATTCAGCTCCATTATCAACAACTAGGTTTTCAAATTTTCCATAACAAGGCCAATCATTTTGAAGCTCTATTCCGACATTAACTAGATCTTTAGGCTTTATCGCATGCACAATCGCTTTAGCTGCTGATACATATGAAGGCGACCGATAACTTAAGTGAAAACCCAAAACACAATCACTACAAACATCGAAGACTAGGGTTAAATTTGGCCTGCCTAGTGGAATAGATAACTCATCATCAAGCAGGATTAGATCAAGTGGGGTATGATCGATTTCGACACGCTCTAATATTCGCGTTGGTGGAATATGAGATGAGCAATAAGCAAACCACTGATCTGCTTTAAATTTACCATGCCGCGCCACTGCAACAGGATAAGGAGGTAGTGACTTTATTCTTTGGTTAAAGCTTTTGTAAGAAATGATAGGAATTTGCCCATCAACAATGTTTTCATTCTCAATGGTGATGGCGTCTTTATAGTATTGATATGCTGTAGATACTCTGGGTCTTTTTGCATCTAAAAAACGCGTTAGGGCTTGCTCAAAAAATGCTTCATCACCCTGAACTCGACTCGTTCTGTTGCCCATTTTGTGTCGCTTAGCGACTAATGACGCAAGATCGCCGTTACTGTCAATGTAGCTTTTACGCCAACGGACTAACGTTCGCCAGTTAGGGCGTTTTTCCATAGCAGTAGCAAAAAGTGTATCAAGGATTGGGTCTAGATTTTGTTGAGTCCATCCACCAGTGATTGTTTTTTCGATGAAGGCAATGAGCTGGTATTTATCGAGCGCTTTGTTTTTTAGAAAGTCAGGAAAAGTATCTAAGTCTCTTTTGACTAATGCAGCATCTTCTAACTTCACATATTGAATAGGGGTATCGGGCTTCTTGACTAATTCAGACTCACTGAACTCATCCTCGAAGTCCATCATTCGATGCACCATACCGCTGGGTTACAATCGAGATCATCTTGGCTTAAATTAGCCTTAATAAATCCTTTATGTATCAGTGAATAAAGATATGACCTAGCCTCACCTAACGGTAATGATTGTTTTATTGCAACATCATTTACACTGATTTTGCCTGTTATTCTTATAAGGTTAAGTAATTCAAGTTGAATTGTATTTAAGCCATAGATTCCCGAATACCGGTGCAATATTTTAAGGTTATTTAGAATAGGATTTACGCGAATTTGACGTTCTGTTACCAAAATAAGATCTGCTCCCAAGGACTGAGCTGCTGCTTTCTTGGCTACAAATTTAGCCCTAAAGATTGGATCGAATGTTTTGCTATAAGGTTTGTATTCATGGAACTTTACCGTCCCATCGATAAAGTGAATTATCGAATCAGGTGTATAGGGCAATTTTTTGCCCTCAAAATCGTAATAAAACCCTTCAGGCTGACTACCAAACACCTTTATACAATCATTATATTCATGATGAAAGCACGCATCAAACTCCAATGAACTCTCACACATTATCGTTTCGCTAACTTTTGCGCTAGCAAATTTAAATACGTTTTTGTTCGGTGATGGTTTGCGTAAGCTTCTTATATACATGAGTAAAATTCCCACAAATAAAGTACATTCAGCATACTAAAGATTTATAATTTGTCAATCTATGGGTTATTAATAACTCAAACCACTGATATTAAAGAATATATATTTTGTAATATAATTACAAAATCCATTTTTATGTCAAACTATGGGTTAAATTTGTCAAACTATGGGTGTATTATGTCAATGTATGGGTTCAGCGACAATTAAAATTTAATAATCAAAGCCTAACTGCGCTTTAATACCTTCGTTAAACGCATGTTTAATCGGTTGTACTTCGCTCACCGTATCGGCTAATTCAATGATGTCACGGTGACAAGCTCGGCCAGTAATAATAACGTGTTGCATCGCAGGGCGATTTCTTAAAGCCGTTAATACCCGTTCAAGTTCGATATAGTGGTAACTCACCATGTAAGTTAATTCATCTAACAAAACCATGTTAATCGATTCATCTTTAAGTAACTTTTCAGCTTCAAGCCAAGCTTCCATTGCTGCTTGAGTGTCTTTTTCTTTGTCTTGAGTTTCCCAAGTAAAACCTGTGCCCATGACATGAAATGGCACACCTGCACCCTCAAGTAAATTACGCTCGCCGCACGCCCAAGTACCTTTAATAAATTGTACTACTGCGGCTTTATGTCCATGGCCTACAGCGCGAGTAATCGAACCAAAACCAGAGGTTGATTTGCCTTTACCGTTACCAGTTAATACTAACAAAATGCCTTTTTCGTCTTGTGCGGCGGCAATTTTGGCATCCACCCCCACTTTGACTTTCTGCTGGCGGGCTTTATGACGTTCAGCTTTGCTTGCGTCAATAGCGTTATCTTGTTCAGTGTCGTGGTTATCAGTTGTCATGCAATTAATCCTTTCAGTGTGTTCATGTCCAAATGCGCTTCTAATACGTCGGCAAGACGATTTAGTTGCTGCTCGCGGATTTGGTTAATATCAATATGCTGCGCGTTGGTTAACCCTGCCCAGCCTAATATGAGTTGGCACGCTTGGGGGCTGTCAAACAAGCCGTGTATATATGTTGCTAAAATTTGTTGGTCATTACTCAGTAAGCCGTCGAGTTTCGCCTCCGGCAACGGTTGATCGGCCACATGTTTAATCAACATGGGTTGCGTTAGGTCACCTTGAGTGAGTGAAGACTCACCACAATGAATTTCATAGCCACTAAACTCGGCCTGCTGGTCTTGTATGCGTAAGTGACCCCTTACTTGAGTTAAGGTTTTACTAACCGTTAATACGGTAGTAATAGGCAATAGGCCCAATCCGTCACTGCAACCAGCGTTATCTTCAATGCCTAAAGGGTCATCAATAAGCTCACCCATCATTTGATAACCGCCACAAATACCGATGACTTTACCGCCGTAACGTAAATGATGTTTGAGCTTAATATCCCAACCTTGCTGACGCATAAAAGCTAAATCCGCACGGACATTTTTACTGCCAGGCAAAATGATGATATCGGCGTGAGGCCACACCGCCGAACTAGCATCGCTTTGCATGCTCACATAATGAAAATCAATTTGTGGATGTAAGCGCAGCGGATCAAAGTCGGTGTGATTACTGATCCTCGGGTACACTAAAACCAATACAGTTAACCTAGCGGATGTGTCTGTTAATGGATTAATGGGCGTGTCAATTAATGCATCTTCAGCATCTAGATGTAAGTCGTGTAAATACGGTAGCACGCCCAATACTGGTTTATTGGTGTATTGTTCAAGCCAATCGATTCCCGGCTGTAATAAGCTCATATCGCCTCGAAAACGATTAATCACAAAGCCTTTAACCCTCGCTTGCTCACTTGGACTTAACAGCGCTAACGTACCCACCAGATGTGCAAAAACGCCACCTTTATCAATGTCAGCAATAATGATCACAGGGCAATCGGCTACTTCGGCAAAGCCCATATTGGCAATATCACCTTCACGTAAATTGATTTCGGCAGGACTACCCGCGCCCTCTATCACCACCAATGAGTATTGCTGTTGCAAGCGCCTGTAAGATTGCATTACCGCCGCCAAAGCTAAGGTTTTATAGCCTTGGCTCTGTGGACCAAAAAAAGCCTTGGCTTCTAATGTGGTTAACGCTTTACCGTGAATAATGATTTGGGCGCCAGAGTCTGAACTTGGTTTTAATAATACGGGGTTAAAATCGGTATGAGGTGGGATGTTACATGCAAAGGCTTGTAGTGCTTGGGCGCGGCCAATTTCGCCACCATCGACAGTAACCGCACTGTTTAACGCCATATTTTGTGGTTTAAAAGGTGCTACATTGACGTGTTGCCGGGAAAATACTCGGCATAGTCCAGCAACCAGTGTACTTTTACCCGCATCAGAAGTGGTGCCTTGTACCATTAATGCGCCATACAATTGTGGAATGGTTGAAGATTGATCGTCAGCCAATGACATTATGCTTTTAAGACCAAAGGCAGCCCAGCGACCACCAAAGTAACTTGATCAGATATCGCCGCTACGGCTTGATTGAGCCAACCGGCTTCATCAACAAAACGGCGATTTAACTCACCCATAGGAACAATGCCAGAGCCCACTTCATTGCTGACTAACACCACATGGCTTTGTAATGCAGACAAACTGTCGATGAATAATGACTTTTGGCTGGCCCACGAGGCGCCATCATTTAATAATAAGTGATTGGTTAATAATAAGGTCAGGCAATCAAGCAATATCACTTGTTGTGGTTTATCTATTGCCACTAATGTTTGGGCAATATCGTAAGCTTGTTCGTGTAATGTCCAGCTATGGGCGCTGGACATACGGTCTTGTTGGTGTTGATTAATACGCTCAGACATTTCATCGTCTAATGCTGTTGCTGTGGCTAAGTAAACACATGAATAACCAATCGCTGCGTATTCGGCCACACATTGCTCGGCAAACCGACTCTTACCACTACGCGCACCGCCCAACACCAAATGAATCATCAGCTTATCCCAACCGCTAAAATTACCAGATAACAACACACTTCACTAATTTGCTGTGCTGCACCTAAGGTGTCGCCAGTATAACCACCAATTTGTTTACGGAAAAAACCGCCCAATAAAATACGCGCCAACCATAAGCCAATAAACAGCACAAAAGCGACGACACCATTAAGCCATAACAACACAAAAATACCACTGGCAAGTAAAATAAGTAAGTCGTTTAACTGTTGATTTTCCGCCATTGGTTTCGACTTGCTGCTGTCGTCGTCGCGCACATATTGCCCACTAAAAATTAAGCTACCAGACACAACGCGACTGAGAGTATGACCCACTATAAGCGCACTTACCGCAGCCATTGGGCTATATAATGCTAACTCAACTAACAATTGCCATTTCAGTACTAGCACCAACACTAACGCTAAAGCACCATAACTGCCTAAGCGCGAATCTTTCATAATCCGCAGTTTATCTTCTACCGTCCAACCACCACCAAAGCCGTCTGCTGTGTCAGCTAAACCGTCCTCATGAAAGCCTCCGGTCACTAATACACCCGCCACCATTGCTAGCAAAATCGCAATGCTCGCCGGTAAAATAAGCTGCGCGAGCCAAAAAACCAACGCACTTATTAAGCCTATGACTAAACCGACCAAGCCAAAATAACGGCTAGCTTTGTTCAGCTCGTCACTGTCTATCATTACCCATGATGGAACAGGGATCCGAGTAAAAAAACTCAACGCCACAAAAAATAAATTTAACTGCCGCAACCATTTTATCTCGCCAGACATTTTATTCCTTTAAACCACATTATTAACGCCAGCATCATCGAAACTGGCCATTTGATTGTAAAAATTCACCGCAGCGTGAATTAACGGTAACGCTAACGCAGCACCTGTACCCTCTCCAAGTCTTAAACCCAGCGACAGCAATGGAGTTGCTTGTAACTGTTTTAAAAGAAGCTTATGTCCCTGCTCTTGCGACTCATGAGCAAAGACTAAATAATCTCTTGCTTGTGGAAATAATGTTACCGCAACTAATGCAGCAGCAGTAGCGATAAAACCATCTATTAGCACTAATATTTTTTGTTCCGCAGCAGCCAAAATTGCCCCAGTCATTTGCACAATTTCAAACCCACCTACATGTGCCAAAATAGCCTCAGGAGACACTAGTTCATGTTGATGTAAATCAAGCGCTTGGTTAATTAATTTGGTTTTGATTACCAAGGTGGCATCGTCTATTCCAGTGCCTCGACCAACACATTGTTCAACATTGATATTAAGCATAGCTGACATTACCGCTGTCGCGGCAGATGTGTTGCCAATACCCATTTCACCCAAGGCAATAATATTGCAACCAGCATCAACATGACGGCTAACCAAGTGACGTGCAAGCTCAAACCCCAATGCGACTTTTTCAAGCGACATTGCGGCAGTCAAATGCATTGCATTAGTGCCCGCGCCTAAGCGCTGATCAATCACTTTGGCTTGGTCTGTTAGTGGCTGTAATATTCCACAATCAATTATCTCCAGCTCAAAACCCACTTGGCGACAAAACACATTAATTGCCGCACCACCTTGAACAAAATTTTGTACCATTTGTGTGGTGACTTCGCTAGGTGCAATCGAAACACCGAAAGCAGCAATACCATGGTCGGCAGCAAACACCAACATGGTCGGTTTTTTAATTTGCAGTGGTGTACTTAAAAGGTGTTGATTACCACTGTGCTGCACCCGAGCGATCTGCAATGCCAACGATTCAAGTTGCCCTAACGCCCCTAACGGTTTGGTTTTTTGATTAATCTTATGCTGAATATCATCATCAACTTTAGGGCTAATAGGCTCTATCACAAACATCACAACTCCAATAACTTGTGCAAATACATTTCAACATAATGTGCATCACAGTCCATATAAAAGTACTTAATAAAGTGCTTAATAAAGTGCTTAATAAAGTGCTTATCACTGTTCACATTCGAATGTCTAAAGGATTAACGGCGTTGGCGCAAAATAAACAAGAAAAATACACTGCCTAATGCGGCAGTAATAATACCGACAGGCAGTTCTTGATTGCCTAAAATACATCGCGCTATCACGTCAATCCACACCATAAATAAGCCACCCAACATCGCGGTTAAGATCATCGGCTGACGCCCAGAAAACAATAACCTAACAGTGTGAGGGATCATCAACCCCACAAAACCAATACCGCCACAAGTCGCCACCAACATCGCGGTGATCAGTGAACACAGTAACAACATACTTAAGCGCAATTTAGCGACATTAATCCCTAACGTATGCGCGGTTTCATCACCCGCTTGCAGCGCCATAATTTGCCGCCTAAATGCCAACATAATCAATAAACTAATCCCAACTGTCACACTGGGTAACAGTAAGTTAGACCAACTGGCTTTGGCAAAACTGCCTAAACTCCAAAATAACACTGAGGCTGCAGCCTGTGGGCTAGAAAAATACAACAGTAAGCTGGTCAATGCGCCAAATAAAAACGAGGTCGCCACGCCAGACAACAACATACGTTCAACTTGGCTTGTTCGGCCAGAACCTGACAAAATAAACACAATCAACACCGATAAACTCGCACCGATAAATGCTCCAATCGGTATACTTAACGTCGACCAAGACCACCAAGGTTGTGCCGTAAAGCTTGGTGCTATGGTCAATGCACCTGAAAAAAACTGCGCAAACACCCCTGTTTGACTGAATAATGACACCACCAATACCGCACCAAATGACGCTCCCGAGCTAATGCCAAATAAATAGGGATCGGCTAATGGGTTACGGGTCACGGTTTGTAACACACTGCCTGCAATAGACAACCCAGCGCCAGCCACAAATGCCAATAAAATCCGCGGTAAGCGTAATTCAAGCACAATACGTTGGGTTAATTTAATCCCTTGATCGCTGCCATTAATCGAACTCGGTACATCACCACTTAATAAATTATTAAAACTCATTAATACGTCATTAAGATGAATATTAGCGGCACCAAAACTTGCGGCAAATATCGGGGTGAGCAGCGTGATAAAAACCAATAAACTGAAATAAATATAATATCGACGTTGTGATGCATCAATCATGATCAGGGCATCCTTTTTGACTTGGCTGGTAGCCATAAAAATAACTGATCAGGGGTTTACCATGTTGTGGATGAAGATTGATGTCGCTGCACACACCAAATACCTCACTAATTTGTAGCTCTGTGAGGACTTCTATTGGGGTACCTTTAGCAATTAACTGGCCGTGATCGAGCAGCAATAATTTATCGCACATCGCACTGGCTAAATTCAGATCATGGATTGACGCAATAACACTAATGCCTAATGATTTGACCAGTTCAAGAATCTGAATCTGATAGCGAATATCCAAATGATTGGTCGGTTCATCTAAAATAAGAATGTGCGGTTGTTGCACAATAGCGCGGGCAATCAATGCACGTTGCTTTTCGCCGCCAGATAACAGTTCATACTGTTGCAGTGCTTTTTGTTGTAATCCCACTTTGGTTAATGCACTTAACACACGCTCACGGTCTTGGGCAGTGTTAGCGTCAAATAAGCCTTTATGCGGTGTCAGCCCCATCGCCACTAACTGCTCGGTAGTCATATCAAAATAATGAGGAGTATCTTGTTGCACCACGGCAATGTTCTGCGCTAACAACTTAGAGGAATATTCACTGATGGGTTTAGAGAAAATATCAATATCGCCGCTGGTCGGCACAATATAACGATACAAGCAGCGCAACAAACTAGACTTACCTGCACCATTGGGGCCAATGATCCCTAGCATTTGACCTTTAGGCAAACTGAAATGAATGTCCGCCAAAATCGTTTTATTATCAACTTGCCAAAAAAGATGATTTACATCTAGTACAAATTCAGACATGTAAGTTAACCCGCCATGTCCATTTAATTAACACAAACATCTATTTAATAACTCCCCTAAGTTACCCGCTTAGGCATGGATATTGAAGCGATTCAAAGCTGGTATCTGACTTATGCACCCAAAATATATCATTGGTACATCTACAGTTGCGGGTACAGTTTGGGCTTATCCCAATTCCCAATACCTTGAAAAGCACTATTATTTTGAAACTATTACCTTGAAACTATGATCTTAAAAATCCTTAACTTAACACTCTTAACTTAACGCTATGATTTTGAAAGAATGATCATCATTATGATACTGCAACGACTAAGCAATGGCACTAAAGCAATCACGATTAAGCCTTAGGCCAATGTAATCTAAAACTCACTTTAGCAGGCTTACTCTCCATTGCCGTTGGCTGAGAACGGTCAATAATATCAACATCGTCAGGCCAATAAACATCGAGCACCATAATAGCAGCATAGGGGATCGCTAGGTTAGCGAATAATCCGCTACATTGCCCAGCATTAAGCACATATCCCATAATGCATCTAATTACGCCACCATGGGTTACCACCAATGCCTGTGGAATTGATTCATCAGTGTCATCAACCTTATTCAATACTTGCTGCAAAGTGTCTACAACCATCATTAACCCCTGTTGTACCCGCTCTGCAAAATCGACCACACTTTCACCCTGATCAGGGGTGTTTTCAACATTCCATGGATCCCGCCAATAGGCATCAAATTGGCTTGGGCTTTTATGATAAATTTTATCAAATGCTTGGCCATCCCATACGCCAAAGTTTATCTCTTGCAAAGCTGGCACCAGCTTTAGCGGCACGGTTAATTGTTGCGATAAGCTTGCGGCAAAGGTTTTACAGCGCACTAAAGGCGAACTAAAAATATGGCTTATTGGGTGCGTGACACGAGCAAAGGCTTGGCG
Organism: Shewanella sp. MEBiC00475; assembly: GCF_005234075.1. Classification (NCBI taxonomy): domain Bacteria; kingdom Pseudomonadati; phylum Pseudomonadota; class Gammaproteobacteria; order Alteromonadales; family Shewanellaceae; genus Shewanella; species Shewanella sp. MEBiC00475. The sequence goes on along the minus strand of NZ_CP039928.1, from coordinate 3,278,062 downwards.
CATTTGTTCGTGGCCTTGCGCCGTTAATGGCACATCAATTTGGCCACGAGCGATGTCACCACCTTCACACTCACCGTGACGTAAAAACACTATCTTGGCTTGTTTCATTTGCATAAACCTCATAATAAACGATTATCAAATAATGATTTTGCGTTGCTAACAAATGGCAAATTTGAGATCACTTGGGGTCATCATTCTGATGTTAACTTACCTTTTAAGCCAAATTGAGCTTAATTCAGTCTTGCTCTGGCAGTAAAATTTCGCGTACTATGGACGTCTATACGTTTATATGTCCAAAATACTATCTTAAAAGGTAAGCATTTAGAAGATAATCATTGTAAGCAACAATTGTACGCGACTATTCTATCTAAGACTGATAGTGATAGTTGTATACAACACTTGTACACCGCACTTGTACACAACAATGATGTTATCGCCCTACTATTGTAAAAATAAGGGTATGCTTATCTCAATCAAGGTATCAAGCAACATAGTGATAAAAAGGTAACTGTTATGGCGAAATCGACTTCTTACAGTCAAACACTTAAACAACTTAATGCATTGTTAGCGCAGCGTATTGTGATTTTAGATGGCGCTATGGGCACCATGATCCAAGACTATAAGTTGGAAGAAGAAGATTATCGTGGCGAGCGTTTTAAAGATTGGCATTGCGATGTTAAAGGCAACAATGACTTATTAGTACTCAGCCAACCGCAAATCATTAAAGATATTCATACTCAGTACCTGTTAAACGGTGCCGACATTATTGAAACCAACACCTTTAATGCCACCACCATTGCCATGGCCGACTACGACATGCAGTCACTGGCCGCTGAAATTAACCTTGCTGGAGCCCAAGTCGCCCGCCAAGCAGCAGATGAAGTAGCTGCGCAAACTGGTTCGCCACGTTATGTTGCCGGTGTATTAGGTCCAACCAACCGTACCTGTTCTATCAGTCCAGACGTTAACGACCCTGGGTTTCGTAATGTCAGTTTCGACCAATTAGTTGAAGCTTATGTCGAATCAACCAGCGCCTTAATTGAAGGCGGCGCCGATATCATTATGGTTGAAACCATTTTTGATACCTTAAACGCCAAAGCCGCCCTGTTCGCGATTGAAAAAGTATTCGATCAACTTGGCGATCGCTTACCAGTAATGATCTCTGGCACTATTACCGACGCATCAGGCCGCACACTAACCGGCCAAACAACCGAAGCCTTTTATAACTCTTTACGCCACATCAAGCCGTTATCGATTGGCCTTAACTGCGCCCTTGGACCAAAAGAGTTGCGTCCGTACGTTGAAGAATTGTCACGTATTGCCGAATGTTATGTCTCTGCCCACCCAAATGCTGGCTTACCTAATGAATTTGGTGGCTATGATGAAACCCCAGAAGAAATGGCCGAAGTCATTAATCAATGGGCGCAAGAAGGCATGCTTAATATTGTCGGTGGCTGTTGTGGTAGTACACCCAATCACATTAGTGCCATTCGTGAAGCAGTGCTCCGACACGAACCAAGACAGATCCCAGATCTTCCAGTCGCGTGTCGTTTATCTGGCCTAGAACCACTTACCATTGATAAAAACTCGTTATTTGTGAATGTCGGCGAGCGCGCAAACGTGACTGGTTCGGCCAAGTTTTTACGCTTAATTAAAGAAGAAAAGTTTGAAGAAGCGTTAGATGTCGTGCGCGAGCAGGTTGAAAACGGCGCGCAAATTATCGACGTCAACATGGACGAAGGTATGCTTGATGGCGTGGCGTCAATGGCGAAGTTTTTAAACTTAATCGCCTCTGAGCCCGACATCTCTCGCGTGCCAATCATGATTGACTCATCAAAATGGGAAGTGATTGAAGCCGGCCTTAAATGCGTTCAAGGCAAGTCGATTGTAAACTCTATTTCGATGAAAGAAGGCGAAGCCAAATTTATCGAACAAGCCACCTTAGTGAAACGCTATGGCGCTGCCGCCATTGTCATGGCCTTTGACGAAGACGGCCAAGCCGATACACGTGAACGTAAAACCCAAATTTGTACCCGTGCTTATCGTATTTTGGTCGATGTTGTCGGCTTTCCACCAGAAGACATTATTTTCGACCCTAACATTTTCGCCATTGCCACCGGTATTGATGAACACGACAACTATGCAGTCGACTTTATCGAAGCCATTAAAGACATCAAAGCCACCTTGCCACACGCGATGATCTCCGGTGGCGTGTCTAACGTGTCATTCTCGTTCCGTGGTAACAACCCAGTACGCGAAGCTATTCACGCGGTGTTTTTATACCATGCCATTCAAGCAGGCATGGACATGGGTATTGTTAACGCAGGTCAGTTAGCCATATACGATGATATTGACCCAGATCTCAAAAAACGGGTTGAAAACGTAGTCCAAAACTTACCTTGCCCGGTTGCCGACTCAAGTAACACCGAACAACTACTCGACATCGCTGAAAGCTTTAGAGGTGATGGCTCACAAGTGGCCAAAAAAGAAGACTTAGCATGGCGCAGTTGGCCGGTATCCAAACGCTTATCGCACGCATTGGTTAAAGGCATTACCGAATTTATTGATGAAGACACCGAAGCCGCCCGTCAAGAAGCTGTGCGCCCGCTCGATGTTATCGAAGGGTCGTTAATGGACGGCATGAACGTGGTCGGCGACTTATTTGGCGCGGGCAAAATGTTCTTACCGCAAGTGGTTAAATCGGCTCGGGTAATGAAAAAAGCCGTAGCTTACCTTAATCCTTATATTGAACTTGAAAAGGTGGCTGGCCAGTCAAACGGGCGAATTTTAATGGTCACCGTAAAAGGTGATGTGCATGACATCGGAAAAAATATCGTCGGCGTGGTACTGGCCTGTAACGGCTACGAAGTGGTCGACCTTGGGGTTATGGTATCGGTCGATAAAATTCTCGATGCAGTAAAAGAGCATAATATCGACATCATTGGCATGTCAGGTTTAATCACCCCAAGCTTGGATGAAATGGTTCACAACGTGAAAACCTTCCACCGTGAAGGCTTAACCATCCCTGCAATTATTGGTGGGGCAACCTGCTCTAAAATTCATACTGCGGTAAAAATAGCACCGCATTATCCACACGGTGCTATTTACATTGCCGATGCATCTCGCGCCGTGCCTATGGTGTCGAAACTGATTAACAACGAAACACGCCAAGCCACCATCGACGAAGCCTACGCAGAATACGACATGATGCGTGAAAAACGTTTGTCGCAAACCAAGCGTAAAACCATTATATCGATTGAAGCTGCGCGCGAAAACCGTTGCAAACACGACTGGGACAGCTACACCCCATTTACACCTAATGTATTAGGCCGCCAAGTGTTTGATGACTACCCACTAGAAGACTTAGTTGAACGTATCGATTGGACACCGTTCTTTAGAAGCTGGGAGTTGCACGGCCATTACCCAGAAATTTTAAAAGACAAAGTCGTCGGCGAAGAAGCGGTTAAATTATTTGCCGATGGCCAAGCCATGTTGAAGCAAATTATTGCTGAAAAGTGGCTTACCGCCAAAGCCGTAATCGGTTTATTTCCAGCCAATACTGTCAACCATGACGACATTGAACTGTATACCGATGAAAGCCGCACCACATTGGAAATGACTACCCATCATTTACGTATGCAGCTTGAACGCGTGGGTAACGACAACTTCTGTTTATCAGACTTTGTTGCACCAAAAGATTCAGGCGTTGCTGATTACATGGGCGGTTTTTCGGTAACGACGGGGCACGGTATTGATGAACATGTTGCCCGCTTTGAAGCCAATCACGATGATTACAACGCGATTATGCTCAAATGCTTAGCCGACCGTTTAGCCGAAGCTTTCGCCGAGCGCATGCACGAACGTGTTCGTAAAGAGTTTTGGGGTTATGCTGCGGATGAAGTACTCGACAATGAAGCGTTAATTCGCGAACGTTATAAAGGCATTCGCCCTGCACCAGGTTACCCAGCATGCCCTGACCACACTGAAAAAGGTTTGTTATGGGATTTACTCAAACCCGATGAAACTATCGATTTGAACATCACCGAAAGCTTTGCCATGTACCCAACCGCTGCCGTTTCTGGCTGGTACTTTGCCCATCCGAAATCACGCTATTTTGGCGTGACCAATATTGGTAAAGATCAGGTTGAAGACTACGCTAAACGTAAAGGCATGACGTTGGAAGAGACTGAGCGGTGGTTGGCACCAATATTGGATTATGATCCAGAATAGAGAGCTATCCTGAATAAAGAGTACTCCCAATTATAGAGTGATTAAAAATAAAGAGTAACCTTGAATAATCACGGTTACTCTTTTTATGTCCAAACTTCGTTTGGATTAAGATCACAAGGTTCCTCACTCATGGATCACTCAACCAGATTGTTGCCCGAGAACTTTGAGTTGTTTGGATACTATTAAAACTGCGATCTATTGATAGGTGCTGCCATTGTGTTTTAGCCAGCCGCCTGGGTGTTGGCCGCGTGGATCGTGGTGAGTCCAATGGATGACGCCACCTTTGTTATTAAATTCATAAACACCGTAAAACTCGACGCTATCACCGACATTTAAGTTATCTATACGCGGTGCTAAATCAATATTATGGGCGACTAACAGTGTATTGCCGCTGGCTATTTTTAGAATAAATCGTTGGTGGCGACTGCCTTTTAAATCATCGGAAAGTATTTTTACCACATACCCAGAACCACCAATTTGGAGGTTACTCTGCTGATTATCAATGGCATTTTGTAACGCGCTATCATTGCCTGCGGTATAGCCAGCATAAACGTTTTGTACAATTTGAGTTGTTTGACCCTTTTGATCCAAAAAGCCAAATATCGCGAGACCAAGTAAACAGATTACTAAGATTTTTTTCATGTTTATCAATTCCTTTTAAACAACAATTAAAATAAAGCTAAACAAAAACGCGATAGTTTATCGCGTTTTTAATGAGTAATCTAAAGTCCAAAATCTATTTAATCGACTCTAGCCATTGGTTAAATGATGATGCAGGCATAGCACCGGATTGTTGTGCAAGCACTTTGCCTTGTTTAAATACCATCAAGGTCGGAATAGATCGGATATTAAATTGCCCAGCTAAAGCTTGTTGTTCTTCGGTATTAAGTTTACCAAAACGGAATTTGGGTTCCCATTTTTTAGCTGATTGAGCAAATACTGGAGCAAAGTTTTTACACGGGCCGCACCAACTAGCCCAAAAATCGACCACTAGTGGTAGCTCTGATTTATTAGCATGGTGACTAAAATTGGCAGCTGTTAGCTCTATCGGTTCACCAACAAACAGACTTTTTTTGCATTTACCACAAGTCGGTTGTTGTTCAAGACGTTCTTCAGGAATACGATTTAACGTATCGCAATGGGGGCAAGCTATAATCATGATTAGACCTCATCAACTTCATTATTGAGACTCTTTAATCATAAACCTTGTTGGTGTGTTAAACGAATAATCGTTTAATTTATTTATCGCTTTTTGGCCTATGGCCGCCAATGTCATGACCGCTGGCCATAAAAACATAGTCAATCCATACAAGCTTAATTCCGGCTCGTAAACCTTACCTGAATGACAAGATTAATCAACAACAGTACTTAAACCTTAAGTCGCCACATCTCAAAGGTTTCTTGGCAAAGCTGTTCCCTAAACTTAGGATGAGCAATATCGATAAGAGCACGAGCTCGTTCTCGTAACGATTTACCGCGTAAATAAGCGGTTCCGTACTCGGTAACAATATAGTGTACATGTGCACGAGTTGTTACCACGCCAGCACCTGGCGATAATACTGTGGCAATCCGCGACATGGTGCCATTAGCCGCAGTACTGGGTAATGCGATGACAGATCGGCCGCCTTCAGAAAGACCTGCCCCGCGTATAAAGTCCATCTGGCCACCTACACCTGAGTATATTTGAGTACCCAATGAATCAGCACACACTTGCCCTGAAATATCGACCTGTAACGCTGAGTTTATCGACATCACATTAGGGTTTTTACGGATAATCGCTGTGTCATTAACCTGCTCAATATCCATGAATATCACCGAAGGATTGTCATCAACAAAGTCATAAAGTCGTTGGCTACCCAAAGCAAAGCCTGTCACAGTCTTACCGGGATGTACTTTCTTACGACTATTATTGATCACGCCAAGCTCGACCAGATTAAGCACGCCATCAGAAAATAGCTCAGTGTGAACGCCTAAATCTTTATGTTTGGTTAAACACCCCAATACAGCATCTGGAATGGCGCCAATACCCATCTGTAAGCAAGCCCCATCAAGTACTAATTTGGCCACATTATGGCCGATGGCCAAGCTTATCGCATCGCTTGGGGCGAATAGATGTTGTGGTAAAGGCATGCTCTGCTCATACACGGCTGCGAACTTATTGTAATGAATAAAACCATCACCATGGGTGCGAGGCATCATGGGATTAATGTGAGCAATAATTTTACCCGCCATTTGGCAGGCCGCTAAAGTTGCCTCAACCGATATACCTAACGAACAGATACCATGTTTATCTGGCGGGGAAACTTGAATGATGGCGGTGTCGATATGCTGTTCGCCAGAACGAAACAACTTGGGCACCTCAGAGAGGAAAATCGGCACATAATCGGCATCACCTTGTTGTAACAACGAACGCGTGGGTGTGCCAGCAAAGAAACAGCGATGGCGAATATGATCCCTTAAACGGGGATCACTTAGCAACTCAGCCCCTTCTGTGTGTAGCTGCAATAATGTTAAACCATGCTTAGTTAATGCATGTTCAGCTAACGCATCGAGCAGCATTGTTGGTGTTGCCCCCATGGAGTGAGTCCACAAGGTTTCACCACTTTCAATTAACGATACGGCTTCTAATGCACTGCTACAAATAATTGGTTTCATTAATATTACTCAAGGTCATTAAGCTATTTGTAGTTTAAGGGTTAAATTAACGTTTTAATAGCGTTAACAATACACACTATGAGCTAAAACATAGAGTTGAGAGATAGAGTCTTTACAGAGCATTATTTAATACCAATTCCACTAATTATCTGGTCATTCAGCGGGAATTCTGTGCCTTCTAGGCAAGTAATAGGATTGTAGGCATAGTTGCTCTCGGCAACTGCTCCTGCGTTGCTCTACCTCCTGCATCCATGCAGTCGTACGTCAAAATGCTATTAAGCAGCATAGAAGGCACAGAAACCCGCCTTGCAGGAGACGCTCAGACAGTCCATTTCTTTGTTGCATTGTTTTAAAAGGGAATAACCATTGTTTCAACAATGCGCCTCAAACTGAACAGTCTGAGCGACTCTGATTGGTCACATAATTAATGGAAATGGTATATATAATAAATGAGACATAAATGGTGTTAGCTTCAGTTAATCAAAACGACTCTATAATATTAACTACAATATTGTGGAATTATGCTTAAAAAGGTGAAAACCTGCAGGCCAATGATCTTACTAGCTTTAAGCCATGCCAGCTTATGTTGATGAGTGAAGCGGTATTTTGCCTGTTATCTGCGCATCACATGGAGTATTCAGTCTGATGGTGTGGATGCAATTAATCATTAATAACAAAACATCATCATGAAATCAGATAGTACTAGGAAATAAAATGGGAGGACTGAGCATTATCTCAGCCCTCATCAATGAAAACCTTAAGCAATTTTGAATGTAGCCACTTGTTGTTGCATCGATTGAGCAAGTGATTGTAAGTCATCGACTGAATGAGTCAGTTTTTCGGTGGCTGCGGATGAGGCTTGAGTAATATCATTTATGGTGATGATACTTTTATTGATGCTCTCAGCCACATAAGATTGCTCTTCTGCCGCTGTAGCAATTTGAGTGTTCAGTTCATTGATACTGTCGACCGAGGTGACAATGTCACTTAGCACTGAACCAGCACTGTTTGTTTTATCATTGGCATTGTTTACTAAAATTAAACCTTGATCCATTGAAGAGACGGCAAGAACAACACTTTGTTGAAGTTCATCAATCATGGTTTCAATTTGCAGGGTTGATTCTTGAGTTCGCTTAGCTAATGTTCTCACTTCATCGGCAACAACAGCAAAACCTCTCCCTTGCTCGCCAGCTCTGGCCGCCTCAATAGCAGCATTTAAAGCCAAAAGATTAGTTTGCTCAGCAATACCTTTAATAACATTTAATACTTGACCAATATTTTGGCTCTCTTTCGCTAGATGAGATATTACCTCAGCAGTTTTGCCAATTTGGTTAGATAGTTGCGACATACTGTCTATTGAATGTTGAACAATCGCGTTACCATTTTCAGCATGACCATTGGCTTGTCTGGCTTTTTCTGCGGCAAAATTAGTACTTTGAACCACTTCGGCCACTGTCGCTGTCATTTCGTTCATAGCGGTTGCGGTTTGCTCTGACTCATCTTGCTGCTGCAGCATTCTATGATTAGTTTCTTCGGTGAAACGTTGCAACTCTCCTGAGGAAATATTAATAGTATTAGCGGCATCTGTAATAGATTCAATAATGTTTCTGAGATGCGTGATCACTCCTGTAAGGCTCGTTGAGATCATCCCTAACTCATCATCGTTATAAGGAGTAAACACTTGGGTTAAATCTGAATTTTGTTTAATGAGCTTAAGCTTCATCAAAATGTCAGTCACTGGCATCATAACGCTGCGTAGTACCCATATTGTTAACACTACACTGATAACGACGGCGCAAAACGTGAAGAAAATAAATAACTTGACCGATGATTGGTATATGTCTTGGGTTAATCGCCATTCATCGCCTGCTACATTAATTTGCAATGACACTAATTCGGCAATTTTACCGCTAATGGGATCTATTACGCCGTATAAAGGCATAATGTCATCAGCCAATTGACCTGTAATATCTCCAGACATTTTCTGTAGTTTGTTGATGAGAAAATCAATTTTTTCATCCGCGGGGCCAAACATATCATTGGCTTCAATACTAAGTTGGCTTTCTTTGGGGGTTAACTGAGTGGCTAAATATTTTTTCCACAGTGTATCAATATTACTTTTTGCACTTATTAATGTCTCAGCAGCATATTGTGCGGTTGAGCCGCCAGCATTGGCTTTGTTTATTGCATCAATGACTAAGACAGCATAGTCATCACCAATGATTTTTAAATCTTCTAACGGTACAACCCGATCAGAATAAATCCTCATCACTCCATCTTCGATTTTTCCCATCATGTTGACAGAGATGCCACAAATCACAATGAGAATAACTAATGGAATTAACGAACTAATGAGCATTTTTTGTTTTATTTTAAAATTAAGCATAATATTCCGTCAAGTAAAAATGATTAAACTACAAAGCTCTATCAATCCTTAGAGGAACTTTACAATATGACTTTATTGTGTGATTCACAGTATATTTAAGTGATCCATATTAACACTAAATTAACACTCAATTAACAAAAAAAGTATACAATAATGAGTAACTGTATTCAATACTGTAAATACTATAAAAACCATTTATGCCTTATATGTCACATTAGAAAAACCAAAATCATTACTCACGGTTATTTAATAAGATTGGGATGAGATTTGGTTTGATCGAATATTGACCACACTGCCAGTATATTTCGCCTAGTGAGCACATTGATAAACATCAAATTGCAGACGTAAAAAAGCCCGCTATGCAATAGCGGGCTGTCTCACGACTCTTTCAAGTCAATTAGGCGCCTGGAAATGACCTACTCTCACATGGGGAGACCCCACACTACCATCGGCGATACTGTGTTTCACTTCTGAGTTCGGAATGGGATCAGGTGGTGCCACAGCTCTATGGTTTCCAGACAAATTTTGCTTATCTAACGCACTATTCTTTATGCATTAAATAATAATTCGAAAAGCTGATTATGCTTTATTAAAGCTTACTTGAGATATCACACTATTTAAGCGCTCTATTCTAACACTAAGGTCAGTAAAACCCATCTGGGTTGTATGGTTAAGCCTCACGGGTCATTAGTACAAGTTAGCTCAACGCCTCACAACGCTTACACACCTTGCCTATCAACGTAGTAGTCTCCTACGGCCCTTTAGAGAGCTTAAAGCTCTAGGGATGACTCATCTTAGGACTCGCTTCCCGCTTAGATGCTTTCAGCGGTTATCGATTCCGAACGTAGCTACCGGGCAATGCTATTGGCATAACAACCCGAACACCAGCGGTTCGTCCACTCCGGTCCTCTCGTACTAGGAGCAGCTTCCTTCAATCATCCAACGCCCACGGCAGATAGGGACCGAACTGTCTCACGACGTTCTGAACCCAGCTCGCGTACCACTTTAAATGGCGAACAGCCATACCCTTGGGACCGACTTCAGCCCCAGGATGTGATGAGCCGACATCGAGGTGCCAAACACCGCCGTCGATATGAACTCTTGGGCGGTATCAGCCTGTTATCCCCGGAGTACCTTTTATCCGTTGAGCGATGGCCCTTCCATTCAGAACCACCGGATCACTATGACCTACTTTCGTACCTGCTCGACGTGTATGTCTCGCAGTTAAGCTGGCTTATGCCATTGCACTAACCGTACGATGTCCGACCGTACTTAGCCAACCTTCGTGCTCCTCCGTTACTCTTTGGGAGGAGACCGCCCCAGTCAAACTACCCACCAGGCACTGTCCCGAACCCCGATAAGGGGCCGCGGTTAGAACATCAAAACTACAAGGGTGGTATTTCAAGATTGACTCCACTCTGACTAGCGTCAAAGTTTCAAAGTCTCCCACCTATCCTACACATGTAGGTTCAATGTTCAGTGCCAAGCTATAGTAAAGGTTCACGGGGTCTTTCCGTCTAGCCGCGGGTATACGGCATCTTCACCGCAATTTCAACTTCACTGAGTCTCGGCTGGAGACAGCGTGGCCATCATTACGCCATTCGTGCAGGTCGGAACTTACCCGACAAGGAATTTCGCTACCTTAGGACCGTTATAGTTACGGCCGCCGTTTACCGGGGCTTCGATCATGAGCTTCTCCGAAGATAACCCAATCAATTAACCTTCCGGCACCGGGCAGGCGTCATACCGTATACGTCATCTTGCGATTTTGCACAGTACTGTGTTTTTGATAAACAGTTGCAGCCACCTGGTATCTGCGACTGCCGTCAGCTTAGGGAGCAAGTCCCATCACCGACAGCAGCGTACCTTCTCCCGAAGTTACGGTACCATTTTGCCTAGTTCCTTCAGCCGAGTTCTCTCAAGCGCCTTGGTATTCTCTACCCGACCACCTGTGTCGGTTTGGGGTACGATTTCTACTAACCTGAAGCTTAGAAGATTTTCCTGGAAGCATGGCATCAACTACTTCATCACCTTAGTGACTCGTCATCAGCTCTCAACCTGTACATTTAAGTACGTATTCCCGGATTTGCCTAAGAATACAGCCTACTACCTTAAACGCGGACTACCAACGCCGCGCTAGCCTAGCCTTCTCCGTCTCTCCATCGCAGTTAGCAGAAGTACAGAAATATTAATCTGTTTCCCATCGATTACGCCTTTCGGCCTCACCTTAGGGGTCGACTCACCCTGCCCCGATTAACGTTGGACAGGAACCCTTGGTCTTTCGGCGAGGGAGTTTTTCACTCCCTTTATCGTTACTCATGTCAGCATTCGCACTTCTGATACGTCCAGTGTGGGTTACCCCTTCACCTTCAACCGCTTACAGAACGCTCCTCTACCGCGCACTTCTAATGAAATGCACCCGTAGCTTCGGTGGTATGTTTAGCCCCGTTAAATCTTCCGCGCAGGCCGACTCGACTAGTGAGCTATTACGCTTTCTTTAAATGATGGCTGCTTCTAAGCCAACATCCTAGCTGTCTAAGCCTTCCCACATCGTTTCCCACTTAACATACACTTTGGGACCTTAGCTGACGGTCTGGGTTGTTTCCCTTTTGACAACGGACGTTAGCACCCGCTGTCTGTCTCCCGAGTAGTACTCATTGGTATTCGGAGTTTGCAAAGGGTTGGTAAGTCGGGATGACCCCCTAGCCTTAACAGTGCTCTACCCCCAATGGTATTCGCTCGAGGCGCTACCTAAATAGCTTTCGAGGAGAACCAGATATCTCCGAGTTTGATTGGCCTTTCACCCCCAGCCACAAGTCATCCGCTCATTTTTCAACATAAGTCGGTTCGGTCCTCCAGTTGATGTTACTCAACCTTCAACCTGCCCATGGCTAGATCACTCGGTTTCGGGTCTACGCCTTGCAACTAAACGCGCAGTTAACACTCGGTTTCCCTACGGCTCCGCTATTCGCTTAACCTCGCTACAAAACGTAAGTCGCTGACCCATTATACAAAAGGTACGCAGTCACGGTCTCAAGAACCGCTCCCACTGCTTGTACGTACACGGTTTCAGGTTCTATTTCACTCCCCTCACAGGGGTTCTTTTCGCCTTTCCCTCACGGTACTGGTTCACTATCGGTCAGTCAGGAGTATTTAGCCTTGGAGGATGGTCCCCCCATATTCAAACAGGATGTCACGTGTCCCGCCTTACTCGTTTTCATCTATGGTTAGTTTTCATGTACGGGGCTATCACCCTGTGCCGCTGTGCTTTCCAACACATTCCACTAACACCCCATAGACTTAAGGGCTAATCCCCGTTCGCTCGCCGCTACTAGGGGAATCTCGGTTGATTTCTTTTCCTCCGGGTACTTAGATGTTTCAGTTCCCCGGGTTTGCCTCACTACACTATGTATTCATGTAGTGATAACAGCTTATGCTGCTGGGTTTCCCCATTCGGATATCGTTAGCTCAAATGCTTATTACTAGCTCGCCAACGCTTTTCGCAAGTTATTACGTCCTTCATCGCCTCTGACTGCCAAGGCATCCACCGTATACGCTTAGTCACTTAACCATACAACCCAAATGAGTTTCACTTGCGTGAACCACCTGCGTTATATCGCAACTAGCTGGTTTTTACTTGTCTCACCTCCAGGGTAGGAAGTGGACTCGCCTTAGTTTTTAGAATATTCAAGACACTTAAACAGTGTTTTGAGAACTCAAGATACTGATGCTTTCGCATCAGTATTATTTTTCGCACTAACGTAATCACATCAACAACAACGAATCGTCATCAATGCGCCTTTAGTTAGTACTATCAGCTTTCCAAATTGTTAAAGAACAACACTTAACCGGCTCGCGGTGTGTTTCACTCTACTTCCGAAGAAGTTAACAAGTAATCTGTGTGAACACTCACATGCATTGCTGCACTTTAGGTATTGAGTTAGTCGTATAGGTAAGGAGGTGATCCAGCCCCAGGTTCCCCTAGGGCTACCTTGTTACGACTTCACCCCAGTCATGAACCACAAAGTGGTGAGCGTTCTCCCGAAGGTTAAACTACCCACTTCTTTTGCAGCCCACTCCCATGGTGTGACGGGCGGTGTGTACAAGGCCCGGGAACGTATTCACCGTAGCATTCTGATCTACGATTACTAGCGATTCCGACTTCATGGAGTCGAGTTGCAGACTCCAATCCGGACTACGACGTACTTTGTGAGATTAGCTCCACCTCGCGGCTTTGCAACCCTCTGTATACGCCATTGTAGCACGTGTGTAGCCCTACTCGTAAGGGCCATGATGACTTGACGTCGTCCCCACCTTCCTCCGGTTTATCACCGGCAGTCTCCCTAGAGTTCCCACCATTACGTGCTGGCAAATAAGGATAGGGGTTGCGCTCGTTGCGGGACTTAACCCAACATTTCACAACACGAGCTGACGACAGCCATGCAGCACCTGTCTCACAGTTCCCGAAGGCACACCAGAATCTCTTCCGGCTTCTGTGGATGTCAAGAGTAGGTAAGGTTCTTCGCGTTGCATCGAATTAAACCACATGCTCCACCGCTTGTGCGGGCCCCCGTCAATTCATTTGAGTTTTAACCTTGCGGCCGTACTCCCCAGGCGGTCTACTTAATGCGTTAGCTTGGGAGCCCAGTGACTAAGTCACCAAACTCCGAGTAGACATCGTTTACGGCGTGGACTACCAGGGTATCTAATCCTGTTTGCTCCCCACGCTTTCGTACATGAGCGTCAGTCTTTGTCCAGGGGGCCGCCTTCGCCACCGGTATTCCTTCAGATCTCTACGCATTTCACCGCTACACCTGAAATTCTACCCCCCTCTACAAGACTCTAGTTCACCAGTTCTAAATGCAATTCCCAGGTTGAGCCCGGGGATTTCACATCTAGCTTAATGAACCGCCTGCGTACGCTTTACGCCCAGTAATTCCGATTAACGCTCGGACCCCTCGTATTACCGCGGCTGCTGGCACGAAGTTAGCCGGTCCTTCTTCTGTAGGTAACGTCACAGCAGCGTGCTATTAACACGCTACCTTTCCTCCCTACTGAAAGTGCTTTACAACCCGAAGGCCTTCTTCACACACGCGGCATGGCTGCATCAGGGTTTCCCCCATTGTGCAATATTCCCCACTGCTGCCTCCCGTAGGAGTCTGGGCCGTGTCTCAGTCCCAGTGTGGCTGATCATCCTCTCAGAACAGCTAGGGATCGTCGCCTTGGTGAGCCATTACCTCACCAACTAGCTAATCCCACCTAGGTTCATCCAATCGCGAAAGGCCCGAAGGTCCCCTCCTTTCCCCCGTAGGGCGTATGCGGTATTAGCAGTCGTTTCCAACTGTTATCCCCCTCGACTGGGCAGATCCCTAGGCATTACTCACCCGTCCGCCGCTCGTCAGCAAAGTAGCAAGCTACTCTCTGTTACCGCTCGACTTGCATGTGTTAGGCCTGCCGCCAGCGTTCAATCTGAGCCATGATCAAACTCTTCAATTAAAGTTTTTTGAAATACTCTGTTAGGAATATTTCGGCTCAATGAATTCTGATTTACATCTTATAAACTCGGAAGAATCTATAAAATGTTTGTTACATATTGCTATGAACATTCATCGTTGCATTGAGTTGAAATTTTTTGATTGCCAACATTCCGAAGAACAGAAGACAATTTCGAATAACTCAATACCTGTGAATGTCCACACAGATTTCTTGTTTAAATTGTTAAAGAACGTTGCTCACTATGAAGAAGTTTAAGTCTTTCATGTTAGCAGCCTAAGACGCTAGGTCGTTGGCTTGGGAGGCGTATTTTACGCGTTCCGCTTGCTGCGTCAAGTGTTTTTTCAAACTTTCTTTTCGCTGCTGAACTCAGTGTTTTGAAGCACTTAATTCAACCTAACCCGGTGACTGCTTGCGCCGTCTGCCGTGTCAGTGGATGCGCATTATAGGCAACTCAAGATTTAGTGCAACCCATTTATAATGATATTTATCAATTAGTTTTTATACCCGATTTAACACCAGCTTAGCCACACGTTACACACAAACTTATCCACAATACTGTTTATTAAGTATTATTAACTACAGGAATTTTAAAATGCAGATCAATTGAAACAGCTCAATTCCCTTATATTTATCGGTCATATTATTCTTATAGCGCTAATATCGCACTATTCATATTGTGCCGATGTTATCAATAGGCAAGTTTACTTCTTATATAGGTGTATATAGGTGTGCAGTTTCATTAAGCCACAATGCTGTCTATCTGATTCCTATCGAAAACGTTGGATTTTCACTTTGAACTATAAGATGGGCCGAAGACGGTTAAAGATGAACTCGAAGTAGAGATGAATAACAGACGCGAGCTTTTCACTTGTGTTATTTAAGTAAACAACAAAAATGTTGCCGGAGCTCTGAGGTTTGCAAATACTGATTAATAATCAAGAATGCACTTTACCCATTGCCTATGAGTGAGAGAAGTGCCACGACTTTATTTTAATCTAAGTGTGGCAATCAAAAATAAGCGGAGACAAACTTTGACTTCAATTATACGCTAACACCGTCTTTTTCGGTTTTACTCTCAACATAAGCTTGATAACGGCCGGGTTTATGATTAATCGCAATCAACACATTTAACATTGCAGCCCCCATCACAGACAATAACACCACCTCAAAAGAAAACATCAACATCGAAGAGCTTAAAATAATCGTATCAACTAACAAGCCAAAATTACCAGCTCGAATTGAATACTTATTTTGTAAGTAAAGCGCCAAAATGCCTAAGCCCCCTAGACTCGACTTATGTCTGAACATAATTAACATCCCGACGCCAATCAACATACCACCGACAGTGGCTGCAAATACTGGATTTACATTGTCGATATGAATAAACATCGGCATGTAATCCGTCATTACCGAAATGATTGACACTGAAATGAAGGTATTGATAGTGAAACGCTTAGAAAGTTTTGTCCATGCGATGTAATAAAAAGGCACATTGACTAAAAAGAATAACATCCCAAAACTTAATGATGTCAAATGCATGCCAATAATCGCCAGGCCAGCGGTACCACCAGTAATAAGTTGATTACTGTTATAGAGCGTCACCCCCAAAGACACCATTACACCTGCACAAAACAAAGCCATAATGTCTTCGTAAAACCGGTGTGTTGGAAATGGCATATGATTTTCTATCCTTTAAACAGGTTGTGATTAAATAATGCAGGTAATGCAATGGCTATATAGTAGTGCTTTGAACGCTCTGCATATCAAAGGCGCGCAGTGTACCTAATCAATTTGGATTAAACAGTTAGCTAAATAAGACAAATATTGCGATTTAAATCAGGACTGTTCACTCAACTTTACAAAATTCGACACTATTGTTAATAAGTTGATACACAACTGTTAATTAAAAATATCTTTTACGCCTGAGATATGCTCTTGCTCATATTTAAGGGAAATATTGACACTATTTAAATTGATTTAGAAATTAACGTCGTAATCATTTTTCAGTTATATAAATTGAAAAGACCAATGGTTAACAGCCTAGATTTTAACCTTGCCGAGGTAAATAGCATGAGGAGATAATAGAGAGAATGCTAAGAACAAATTTATTTATAACCTTATAATAAGATTGTCAAAATATCAGCGTAATTTCTCTTGCAATGCCAGTTGTGAAAACAAGATCCCTTGCCAACCGTGCAGTATAAACTGACGAATATTTTGATGGTCACCGCTTTGTGCTGTTGCCACTACATCTCGATAATGTTGGCCAAACATAGCCAAGGTTTGTTGCACAGTTAACTGATGAATTTGCCCAAACGCAAAAACCTTACAAGAACCAGAATTCTGCCCAGCCTCGTTAAGCTGATCACCATTTTTAAATGCACTTGGGCTAAAATCATAATGATCGTCAATCAAAGCAATAGACTCTTCAAAAAGCACTGTATCTGCTCGCTCAGCTAAAGATGATATAAATTCACTAATCTGTGTTGAAGCCATATCGCACGCCCTATTCTTGATAAAATTACACTTTAAATACTCAAACAATCTAATTGCCTGTAATACTATACTAATGAGGATTGCTGCGAGCGAAATCACAACACAATGTGCCAAGTTCACCTTCTAACGGCAAAAGCAATAAGGGTAAATGAGAACAATCTAAATCATCAGAAATAATAGCAACAAAACCATATTACTGAATAAACTGATATATTAATTCTATAGGTTCCATATCCCATTTAATCAGGCACTTACATTATTCACTCTTTACTAAAATAACCAATAAAGTTTTTATAGCGAATATGACGACTAAATACCATAACGTTATGAATTTCTGACCATTGTTATAAATGACCAACTTTAACCAAAATCACCGTGTCTTGTTCCACATACGGATTATGCTGACTTAAATGTGGACTGCGGATCCACGTACCAGCAGGATAGCGACCAAGTTCATCAATAAATTCTCCGCTAATGACATAAATCTCTTCGCCGCCAAAATGACGGTGCGGTTGAAAATGTGTCCCTGCGGGCCACTTCACTAATGCTGTCGACTCGGTACTATGTTGATGTAGCGGCATCACCTGCAACTTACCATGACCTGACAACCATTCTGTTTCATTGGTATTAATAGCCATTTGCTGTGAATCAGTGGTCTGGAACTGATGCAGCTTAACTAATAATGTACAGCCTTGCAGGCTAAATGGCGCATGAACAAAACCTTCAGGATTTCGTAAATATGTGCCAGCTGGGTAATCACCAGTTTCATCAGAAAACACCCCATCTAACACAAGGATCTCTTCACCTAATGGATGAGGATGAGAGTTAAATTTAGCGCCTGCTTGATATTTAACAATACTAGTAGCATGGCCACGTTCTGCTTCTTCGCGAGCTAAGCGTTTACGTAATACGCCCGCAGCGGGGCTATTTTGCCATTCAAGATCTGCAGTGTTGATCACCACTCGTTGGCTAAAATCCATGTTTAACATATTGATACCTTCACAGCTATTATTGCCAATAGCTTAATATTAAATCACTTCAATGAACAGTAAATACTGAAAGATTTAATCGGTTATTTATATTAATTAATAAGCACTTACAGGTACTTTTTATTGATTTATAAGGTATATATTTTACACATAAAAAAACTGCAAATATTATTTGCAGTTGTTTCATTTGAGTAAAAGTAACTTAGTTAGCTTTCAGAGTTACTGGCGACTACGACTAACTGGCGTTGTTTTTTATACGCTTTTGCCGAAGCTGGAATGGGAGTAGTCCGACCGGTTTCTAACCATTTCTTAAGTCGATTAGCATCCGCCATATGAGTGTATTTGCCAAACGAATCTAACACCACAAATGCGACTTTACGCTTATTCATTTCCGTCAACATCACCAAACAATGTCCAGCTTTACTTGTATAACCGGTTTTAGTTAATGCAATGTTCCAACTATCTTTGAACACCAATTTATTGGTGTTGTGAAAATCGAGTGCATAACGTGGTTGTTGGAAAATAATATGTTTTTTACTCGTTGAGCTTAACTTACCTAACAACGGGTATTGCTGGCTGGCTTTAAGTAATAAAATAAGGTCATTAGCACTAGATACGTTTTCAGGTGATAAACCTGTAGGTTCGACATAATGAGTATGCGTCATTCCTAATGCGGTTGCTTTATCATTCATTGCCCGAACAAACGCTTTAAATCCACCAGGATAATGGTGAGCAAGTGAAGTAGCAGCACGATTTTCAGATGACATCAGCGTCATTAACAACATGGTTTCACGGCTCACTTTGCTGCCTAATCGTATTCTAGAATACACATTACGCATCACTGGTGAGTCTGAAACGTTAACTGATATCTTTTCATCTAACGGTAGTTTTGCATCAAGAGTTACCATGGCAGTCATGAGTTTTGTCACCGAAGCGATGGGAACTGTTTGATCCGGATTGCTGGAGTACAATACTTCATTGGTGTTCAAGTCGACTAGCATAGCGCTGATTGACGCTAGCTCTTGTAATGATTGTTTTTGAGATACGGGTTCAGCAGCTACCGAATGGCTAATAACGGCACTTGAACACAATAAGAAGGTGCAGGCAAAAAATAAACAGCGTTTCATCACTCTCTCTAAAAAAATCAGCTCAATAAGTTTAATGAGTATACGATAAAGAATTAGCCCTATAATAGGTAAATAATCACAAATAATAGGTTTTTAACCGAAATTATCGGTTTTTAAACTAAAAAGACATCAGCGATAGATTATATTTACTCGTTTGTCAGTTAATGAGTAGTTTACCCAGGTAATATTAGACTCGATGTGGTGCAAATACTGTTTTTAATGACTTCATGTTAAGCTTTACTTAGGCATGTAAAAAGAGAGTATAGATGGACATTAACTTCAATTTTTTAAATAAATTTAAACAAGCTATTACGCATTTATTTATCTCATCACCGTCACATAAAACTGAGTCCCATGATGCAGAAAAAGGCGTAATATCCCTCTATACCATCGCCAAAAACTCTCCTAATATACAGAGCCAAAGAGCACTGATGGGTACAGTGTCATGCCCATCATTCGTCACTGGTGATAACTTTGTCGGCCGTGAACAGCAACAACAACAAATGCGTGAAATTATCGAATTATGGTGCCAGCGACAAGGAGAATTAACAGCGGTTATTGTTCCTTCTGGAGCGGGGTTGTCAGCCTTTTTAGCCCAAGTAATGTCACTGCTCACGACAATGCATAATGACATATCAGCAGCATCACAAAATAAATCGCTTTCTACGCCTAAAATAGATTCATCGTCATCAACAAGTACGTTACATATAAAACCGCTGCCAGAGCAAGTTCTCTATATGAGTTTTTATCAGGCGCCGTTAAGTGCAAAAGAAGCAATCGCAAACATCTGTTATTGTTTTAACATTGCCCCACCAGACACCATTACTGATGCCATCAAATTAATCAATCAGCAAAACTCACAACTGATTATTATCGATGATGTGCATAAGCTGATGATAAGAATGATGGGGAATTCTCAAGCATTAATGACCTTTGCTACCATCATGATGGAAACCCGCAAACAACATTGTTGGTTACTCGGTTGTGAAACCTATACTTGGCAGCGATTATCGGCACAATATCAAATCGGCCATTTAGTAAGTAATCTGCTTGAATTTAATTATTTTAATGCTAAAGAGCTGGCTCAAATACAAACACAACAATTAGACAAATTAGGATTAATTAATACCGAACAGCATGTTGATGTCAACTCAGTAGAGGCTAAACCGGCGCAAGTTACCGATAAAGAACCACCATTTGAAGACCAATTAAAACAACTTTATTCCATTAGCCAAGGTCATCCAGCGCTAGCCTTATTGTTACTACAGTATTCACTCAACCACCAAGTAGACATTAATGCCGATGAAACAAAGCAAGAAAACGAGATTAAAATTTACCAAATTAATATCTCGGCTTTAAAAAATTGTAAAGACAGTGATTTGTTTTCGCTGGCAGAAATATATGTCCACGGTGGATTAAGAGTGCATCAACATGCCCATATTTTTACCATTTCAATTGAGAAAAGTATTCTGCAGCTTGAATATTTGGTCCGCCAAGGATTATTACAGGTACACTACTCTGAACAAGATTTTGTGGCACATTATTACCGTATAACGCCACTGTTAACCAATATTATTGCTATTCATTTAATTAATAATAACAAGCTTTTTCATTAATAAGGCCTGATTGATAACGTGCACAGCAAATAACATTCTGGGGCAAATATGGACGATTCAAGTAAAGCACTACAAGCATTTTTAGATATTATTTCGTTAGATCGCATTATCAGTATTTTACTACTGTGCTTGATAGCGTGGTTATTTTTGGTATTGGTGCAGTTTTGCTTAAACCAACTAAATAAAGCATTGCCTAAATACCGCTTAATTTGGAGTCGGTCATTCCCTTTTGTGCGTTTATTTGTATGGCTTTCGGTAATAATTTATTCAATTGTCGGCATTATTGATCCTCACGAAAACTTAATCCTCGCGGTTGTGGGTTCAATCAGTATTGTGGTGGGTTTAGCAACTCAAGAACCCGCTAAAAATATGATCTCCGGATTTATTATGATGATCAACCCCCCTTACCGCGTTGGCGATATGATATCCGTATCAGGCTATTATGGCGAAGTGACCAAATTAGAATGGAGCGTAACTTGGATACGCACCTTTGATGATAATACCGTGATGGTACCTAATGCCGAAGCACTTAAAACGGCAGTGTCCAACGCTAATAGCGGTGCCTTAGATGAAATGGTGGTAGTGAGTTTTACCATTCCAATTCACGCTGACCATAAACTCGCAATTGCCCTCGCCAAAGAAGCGACTCAATGTTCACCTTATGCTTTATTAAAAAAACCTATTATCGTTAATTTGGGCAATGACTACTCATTCGGACAGTACCAACAAACCATCACAGTTAAAGCCTATGTAATGGATGTAAGGTTAGAGAAAAAATTTATGAGTGACATCAACATACGAGTACTTTCAGCGTTTAAAAATGCACATTTTTATGATGCACAACAAACGGTACTTCAGTAATTTAGGTTATCATTAACCCAATGGTTAAAATGGAGAATATAGCTATGACACAAGATGAAATGAAAAAAGCAGCTGGCTGGGCTGCACTGCAATATGTCAAAAAAGACACCATCGTAGGTGTAGGCACAGGCTCTACCGTCAACTACTTCATTGATGCGCTTGCCACCATGAAGGATGATATTGAAGGTGCTGTATCGAGCTCAGAAGCATCGACTAAAAAACTTATCGAACTTGGCATTGAAGTGTTTGACTTAAACAGTGTTGATTTAATTGACATCTATGTAGATGGTGCAGACGAAATCAATGACCGCATGGACATGATTAAAGGCGGTGGCGCGGCATTAACACGCGAAAAAATTGTTGCGGCCGTTGCCAACAAGTTTATTTGTATTGTTGATAATACCAAACAAGTAGACATTTTAGGTGAGTTCCCATTACCCGTTGAAGTCATCCCAATGGCACGTTCTTACGTGGCACGTGAATTAGTCAAATTAGGCGGCGATCCGGTTTACCGCCAAGGCGTTGTAACCGATAATGGCAACGTTATTTTAGATGTCTACAATATGAAAATTCTAGACCCTAAAGTGATGGAAACTAAAATCAATGCCATCGTCGGTGTTGTCACCAATGGCTTATTTGCTAATCGTGGTGCTGATGTATTGTTAGTTGGTACCCCAGATGGCGTTAAAACAATCACCATGTAATAACCACTGGTTTTGACTTTGTGTTACTGCTTAAGTCACTCTATAGTCATAATAGAAAACGGCCTAGCTTGACTGCAAGGCCGTTTTATTATTTACACGCTCATAACAATGACTTACACACGAAATTGACTCACAGCTTCATGCAATGCTTGGGCTCTTACTCTTACATCATCAGAAGCCGCGGCATTTTCTTCCGCCGCATGCGATGATTCATCGGCAATATCTCGAATAACCACCACATTTTTACTCACTTCTGCAGCAACCATACTTTGTTCTTCAATTGCTGCTGCAATTTGAGTGCTCATATCCATAATATTGGTGACGTCATTGGTAATGGTCCGTAAAACTTCCCCGGCAATGGCGGCTTGTTCAGCGCTTTCCTGCCCTTGTTGCTGGCTTTCTTGCATGAGATCAACAATAGAATGAGTTCGCGCTTGTAAGGTTGAAATAATGCTAGAGATTTCCTGGGTGGACGTTTGTGTCCTTAAGGCGAGTGTCCGAACCTCATCGGCAACAACGGCAAAACCACGACCTTGTTCACCAGCTCTTGCTGCTTCAATCGCCGCGTTTAATGCCAATAAGTTTGTTTGATCAGCAATCCCTTTAATCACATCAAGCACGCGACCAATAGTGATACTATCTCGCTCAAGCTCGGTAACAACAGCGGCTGAATCAGCTAATTTCTCAGCTAGTAAGGTAATATTTTGAACCGTGAGTGCTACGCCCTGTTGACCAGATTGAGCATTCTCATTGGTTTGACTGGCTTTGCTGGCAGCCAATTCTGTATTCTTGGCTATTTCGTCAATGGTGCTCCCCATTTCAGTAACTGCGGTAGCCACCATATCGGTTTCATTAAGCTGGCGTAATACGCCTTCAGAAGCAGTCATCGCATTTCGAGACAGCTCTTGGCATGACTCATTCATTGCAGTAACAGACTCATTTACTTGCTGAATCAATTCTTGGAACGTCATTACCATTTGGTTGAAATGATAGGCAATTTTTGATAATTCATCATTACCAGATTCATCACAACGCATTGATAAATCTTTGCTTTTTTCGATTGATGAAATCACATCAGTAATATCTTGAACCGGCTTGATAATACTACGAATAATCAAATAGGTGAAAATACACAGTACTGCTGCTATTAACAAAAATATACTCAAGCCAATAATAAAAGCCTTATTTTTACCGAGCTCTATTTCGGCCAACGTTTGCTCGCGCAGTACAATGGTATCATCATCGGTTTGATGAATTTTATCTCGTAATTCGGCCATTTTACCGTCTTGATCCGACAAACCAAATAGCACTTCTTTATTGACTAAATTGTTAAAATTCACCCGATAATCTTTAATATCTGCGGTTAATTGCTCTTTCTGAGAAAAGGACAAATTAGACTGTTGTACTTGAGTGAGAAAACGCACAATTCCGTCATCAAAAGCGGTTACATACTTAGGGTTACGACGGAGCATAAAGTCTTTCTCACTTCGACGCAGTTGAAGCATTGCCACCAACAGAGCGTCTTCGGCATTATTACTCAGTACGGTTTCAACTTTTTTAACCGCCGAACGTAAATTACCATACAACCCGGTTTCAGGAGTCAGCCCTATTTCAACTTTTAACGCAATGACTTCATTGAAGATCGATTGATAATCATTGAGGTTATTTTGTAAATGATCTAAAGCATTTACATTCATTCCTTGGTGCTCTAGCGCAATACGCACCTTGGCCATATAGGTCAACAGATCATCCATGCTGTGTGTGAATTGGTCAACATAAATAGTGTCGGCACGATGGAGAAAATCCTTTTCTTCGGTACGTAATTCAAGCACTTTTTTTTCAATTTCAACAATACTGCTTGATGCGGTTGATAATTCCAACAGGACTGATTCAGAATAATTTTGTAACCCAAACATCGCGAGTACTGAGGATATTGAAATGATCGAACTTACAATAAGTTTAGAGCGAATAAGCATAATTGTTACCTATCAAGATTAAGGTTCGACACTATTGTTATAATTTCTGACCTGATATGGTTTTTAAAATCAATCTATCAACAACAGTATAGTTACTAGTTATCGGCAAGCATCAATAAAGCTAAATTATTTAAAGAAAAATAACGATTTAACATCACCCATATAAACCTTTACCGAATTGCGACTGTCACATAACTAAACAATCATAATGGACATGTTGTAACGTTCAGGATGCAGGTCTCAATCGGGAAATTTCAATACCATTAAACAAATTAGAAGCACTAAATGACAATCAATTAGTAGCCATTGCCGCTCCAGGATGTCTGCGAACATTCGAACAATTGTATCGACGCCATCATCAACGTGTTTATGCCATCGGCTTTCGATTAGGCGGCCAAGGCGGTAAAAAAATTGATAATCAACTGAGTGACGATAAACCGTTAAAACAAAAATACTCACCAGCCAAAAACACTACAATTTAAAACCCAGGCTGGCACAGGGCAAGTGAACATCAATACTATTAGCGGCCATATAACCCTAAAAAAATAAAGCTTACCAATAATCCTGACTAAATAACCTTATTCAATATAGATAACAAAATGTATGGTCCGCCTCGTTATTGCAAATGATATTTTCGATAACGAGGTTGGTTTGCGCTAATGTATTCGGAGTCTTCATTAGGTGCTTTACCACCCGCTCCACGATGAGTTCCGCGCTAGAT
The DNA here is from genome assembly GCF_005234075.1 of Shewanella sp. MEBiC00475. NCBI lineage: Bacteria > Pseudomonadati > Pseudomonadota > Gammaproteobacteria > Alteromonadales > Shewanellaceae > Shewanella > Shewanella sp. MEBiC00475. The sequence continues at coordinate 3,252,805 of NZ_CP039928.1, read as the reverse complement.
TGTCCTCAAAAAGCCCAAAGCATACTTTCGGTGCTGTTTTTTGTGTCAGGTCTTCAATCTAGTGGTCTGACCGTTCTGTCATCTTCTCTATCATCTGCAAACTCGGGTTAAACTCTTATTTCAAATGCTTGCTTGGTCGATAATACCGACCACGCTATTCGTACCAACTTATTCGCTAATGCAACGACGGCTACATTAAATGGCTTCCTCGCTCTGAGCTCAAGTATCCATTCTCCAAATACGGCCACCGCTTTTTCTGGCCTTGATAACATCGCTCGAGCACCATGAATAAACAACGTTCTTAACGCCTTATTTCCACGCTTACTTATCCCGAGCAAGGTTGACTTCCCTCCCGTTGAATATTGATGAGGAACTAATCCTATCCATGCGGCCATTTGACGGCCATTTTTAAAATGCGTGACATCTGAGATATCGGCCAAACACTGAGCTGCGGTTAAATCTCCCCCCCAGGGATCGTCTTTAATAGCTGCGCTCGCACATCTTGCTCGACAAGCTGTTTAAGCTTTGTATCTTGCCCTGCTATACGCTCATTAAGCAGTAAGTAATACTCGTGGTGTTCAATTAATTCTTGCATCAACATGGTTGGAAGCGGTTCGCCGTTATCGGCAAGCCATTGGAATAACACTTTCATTTTGGCATGCCCTCTAGGAAAGCTCATGCCAAACTCGAGTAAAATTGCTCCAATGCGTGACATACACGCTGTCCGCTCTTTGATATAACTAGACCTAACTCGCTGAATAACGCTGATGACTTGTGAGGTCTCTGTTTTGACACCAACAAAACGCATCGATGGTCTTGTGCATGCTTCTGCTATTGCATCGGCATCAATATAATCATTTTTATTCGTTTTAACGTAAGGCTTAACATATTGGGGAGGAATGAGCTTAACCTCATGACCCAGTGCTTGGCATTTTCTTGCCAACCACTGGGAACCGCCACATGATTCCATTGCAATCATTGTTTTAGGTGTTTGTGACAGAAATTGAATGAGTTTTAAACGAGTTAAATGTTTACGAAATTGTTCACGACCAGTGTGATCATGCCCAACAAGATGAAAAGAAGATTTGCCTAAATCGATCCCAATTACTTTAATAATAGACATGATGGTTCGCCTCTTTGATTAGCCTACCCTAAGTATAGCTTAGGGGTGAGGCGGACCATCTAATTAAGCCCGTTGATGCTTATAAACATCAGCGGGCTTTTTATATTTAAAGGTTAAAGGTGCTTACACCGATTTGGCTTCTTCGTCGGTTAACAAACGCCATTCACCAAGGGCTAAATCACTATCAAGTTCGATACTTCCCACAGCCTCGCGATGCAAGTTAATGACGTGATTACCTACTGCAGCAAACATGCGTTTCACTTGATGGTACTTACCTTCACTGATGGTTAGCCTGACGTGAGTGGGATCAATAATGTCTAATAAGGCAGGCTTAGTAAGACCATCTTCGTTTCGTAATTCAATACCATCGGCAAATACCTGTATCAAACTGTCATCAATCGGATTGGCTAACTCCACTAAATAACGCTTACCACAATCTTTCTTCGGTGAAGTGATTTTATGCGACCACTGGCCGTCACTGGTAATTAACACTAGCCCTGTGGTGTCAGCATCTAAGCGACCAGCGATGTGCAAAGTGTTTATTTTTTCAATATCAATCAAACTCAATACTGAAGGGTATTCTTCATCAATGGTTGAGCAAATAGTGTCAACTGGCTTGTTCATCATGATGTAACGCTCGCCAATCACACTAATTAAGGTCCCCTCTAAATGCACTGACATTTGTGGCAGCACTTTAAAACCTGAGTCTTTCACCACAACGCCATCACAAGTTACATCACCACGATGCAATGCTTTTTTAGCCAATGACCGAGTCAGTTCGGTACTTTCACAGATAAATTTGTCTAAACGCACAATGATTACTCAATCTAAAAATATTGGCGCTATTATGCTGCTTACACACTTAAATAGAAATCAATCACCGATATTTTTCACCACTATGGTAATTTTTGGTTACATATCGTGACAAAAAAGCCTGTGATTATCAGCCCATACGGCTTGTTTTATAGGCGGAGAAGGCTTTAACATACAATTCACTATAAAAGTAATAGCTTTTCCCTTTGGATAAAGGGGTTATTGCTGAATTAAGCGACACAGCTCGCAATGCCCCCCATTGAAGGGCTCTATAAATAAAGCAAAGGAAACAACATGAGAAAACTGGTTATTGGAGGTCTATGTGCCTCGTTAATTGCAGGCTTAAGTGCTTGTAATGATGAAAAGGCAACCGTTGCACCTGCAGCAGATGTCGCTAAAACTGCCACAGCAACTGCAGTAGAAACAGCGCTTACTTCAGGCATCAACTTTGACAACATCGACAAGTCAGTTCGCCCTCAAGACGATTTCTACATGTATGTTAATGGCATATGGATGAAAAAAGCTGAAATCCCAAGCGACCGAACCAGCATCGGTGCTTTTTACGACTTACGCGAAAAAGCACGTGATGACGTTAAAGCCATTATTGAAGATTTAAGTGCAACGCCTAATTTGGCCGACGGCACTGACGAACAAAAAGTAGCTGATTTATACCGCTCATTTATGGACGTTGAAACCTTAAATAAATTAGGTATTACGCCAATCCAAGCTGAGCTAGATAAAATTGCTGCATTAAAAGACAAAAAAGAATTAACCGCTTTCTTTGGTGAAAACCAAGTCAATGGTGGTGGCACACCTTTAGCATTTTATGTTGATATTGACGCTAAAGATTCAAGCCGTTATGCCACACATATTTATCAGTATGGTCTTAGCCTTCCTGAAAAAGATTACTATTTTAACGAAGCAGAACGTTTTGTTAATATTCGTAAAGCCTTTGTTGAACATATCGAAAAAATGTACAACTTGGCAGGCTTGCCAAATGCTAAAGCCAGTGCAGAAGCCATTTTAGCGCTAGAAACTCAAATTGCTGAAAAGCATTGGGACGTTGTTGAAAATCGCGACAGCACTAAAACTTACAACCTATACCAAGTTAAAAATTTGCCAGAATTGGCTTCAGAGATTAACTGGGATGGTTATTTAGCTGCCCTAGGTGGCGACAAGCAAACTGATATTATTATCAACCAACCAAGCTATATCCAAGGTTTAAACGAGGTCCTTAAAAACAACGACCTTGCGACTTGGAAAAACTACATGACTTGGATGACATTGACTCACAATGCCAGCAATTTATCTGAAGCATTAGATAATGAGAACTTTGCCTTTTTCTCTAAGACTCTTAACGGTCAAGAAGAACAAGAGCCGCGTTGGAAGCGTGGTGTTAGTACTGTTAGCGGCACATTAGGCGAAGTCGTCGGTAAAGTATATGTGAAACGTCATTTTGCACCAGAAGCAAAAACACGTATGGAGCAATTAGTTAGCAACTTAAGCGGTGCTTATGGTTCAAGCATTGATTCATTAGATTGGATGAGTGCAGACACTAAAGTTGCCGCAAAGGATAAACTAGCCAAATTTAATCCAAAAATTGGTTACCCAAACAAATGGGATGATTACACCAAGCTCACCATTAAAGCAGATGATTTAGTCGGTAACAGCAACCGAGCTGCTATTTTTGAACATAATAAGAGCATTGCTAAGTTAGGCCAGCCCATTGATAGAGATGAATGGCACATGACCCCGCAAACGGTTAATGCTTACTACAACCCAACCATGAACGAAATCGTGTTCCCTGCTGCGATTTTACAGCCTCCATTCTTCAACTTAGAAGCCGATGATGCTGTAAATTACGGCGGTATTGGTGCAGTTATCGGTCACGAAATGGGTCATGGATTTGACGATCAAGGCGCTAAGTTTGACGGTACTGGTAGCATGCGTGACTGGTGGACCGAAGCTGACTTAACAGCATTTGAAGCCAAAGGTAAGGCATTAATCGCTCAGTACGATGGTTACCAAGTGTTTGACGACTTACACGTTAATGGTAGCCTAACATTAGGCGAAAACATCGGTGACTTATCCGGTGTGACCATTGCTTATAAAGCTTACAAAATGTCACTTGACGGTAAAGAAGCACCGATTATTGATGGTTTAACTGGTGACCAACGTTTCTTCATGGGCTTCACCCAAATTTGGCGTGTGAAGATGAAAGAAGAAGCAATGCGTAACCGTGTAGCAACTGATCCACATTCACCTGGTCACTTCCGTGCCTTAGGTGCCTTATCTAACATGCCTGAGTTCTATAGTACTTATGACGTGAAAGAAGGCGACAAGATGTATATTGAACCAGCTAAACGCGTAAAAATTTGGTAATAACCACGATGGATGACTGATCTGGGTCACATTTACACACAAAAAGGGCATCGAAAGATGCCCTTTTTTATAAGTAAAAAAATAACCAATTGATAATAAAAACAAATACTACATAAATCCAGATTCATATATATCATTAAACCTTATTCATTAATCTTCCTATCCAGCCAAAAGTCGGTACATTAAGTTAACAGACATTATGCTGGAGCTATTCAATGAATAAGTTGTTTCGTACCTTCTTTATATTCTTAATTTTACTGTCTACCCGTGGCGCGATAGCTCAACCTAACGAGGTTAAATATGCCAAGTTAGCTCAAGCATCCGACTTCAGCCAGCAATCAACCAATGATATTGAACAGCTAATGGCACTGAACGAACACACTTCAGCGCAAGTTAACCAAGACACCGATGACTTAGACGCTTTGATGAATAGAGCCCCCGTCGCACAACAAGAACTCATTAACCTACTTCATAGCATTAGCCAGTTAAGTAATACCGGCACGATTATTCCTGCCACTAAAAGTTACCAACGAGCAGCGCAAAAAGTTCACACAAAATTTGATGGCGATGCCAGTCAACTGACCGATATAGCGCGAGCAAGTGTGGTGGCTAATGATGTTAAAAGCTTATTATCAAGTTATCAACAACTGCGTCAGCACACCGAAATTGTGCAATTGAAAAACCGCTTTGCTCAACCCAAAATGTCAGGTTATCGTGACTTAAATGTATTAGTAAAATTACCGACAAGCCAAATGGTGGTGGAGATTCAGTTTCATTTAAACGATATTGCTGAGATAAAAAGCGGCCCAGAACATTATATTTACGAGCAAATTCAACAGATAGAAACTCAAGCTAAAGCAACCTCTAGGCAGCTAGACGATTGGGAACAAGCCAAAATAGTTAAGCTTCGTCAAGATTCTCATAAGCAATATCATAAAGCGTGGTTAAGTTACAAACGCCAAAGTTTATATGAATCACAAGCACAAGTAGCATAAGGGTTCATCACCTTATTATTCAGAGTTCTACCTTGTTTCGACTCCACATCCGTTTCACCCTTTGCGCTCATATGAGCGCTTTTTTTTTGCCAGATAAGATCCGCTACAACCACATCTGTTATACTCGCGAACATTACGATGATACTGCCGGACAATGTTATGAATGAAATTATTGAACAACTACAAGAATTAAGCGAAACAGTACCTGTCCCGCTAGAATTGCCAACATTTGAGCAACTTGTAGAAGTTGAAGAACAGATTTTAATCGGTTTACCCAAGGATCTAAAAGAGTTCTTACTGTATGGCAGCGATGTTATTTATGGCACCATTGAACCCGTAACCGCTGCAGATCCTTCCTCGCACACTTACCTACCCGAAGTGACCTGTTATGCATGGTCTATAGGGATGCCCCGTGAACAAATTGCCATTTGTCAGAAAGGCGATAGCTTTTACTGTATTGATGAGGAAGGCATAGTGCGATTTTGGAAAAATGGTCGCTTTAAGGAAGAAGGCTGGGAATCATTATGGGATTGGGCCGAAGATGTATGGCTTAACCAGTAACCCTAACTAAACAGAATGCAACGACTCAACTTGGGGTAAATAAACCAAAATTACAATATTTGGCTTATATCTTACCTCTTATGATCCCAAGCTGAGGTTAACTACAAATACGAGAATGACTATGTCGAAAAATACCGGTTTAAATGCGATTGAGATCCAATATTTACGTCTATCTTTAGGCTTAACAACTGAACAAGTTGCGAGCCTCACTAAAACCAGTAACGAAGACGTAATGTCATGGGAGTCTGGCGAACAAGAAGCGCCTATCCCAGCGCAAAAAAAGTTATTAGAAATCGATGATATTATCGAAATGCAAGTGCTCAACACCTCTGATGGTATTGAAGAGTTATTTAAAAAAGAACCTAAGCGCCGTTTAGCGTTTGTGGTATATCCGACTCAAGCACTTTACACCCAATACAATCCTGAATTTTTAAGCTCTTTGCCATTAACAGAATTGTACAATACCGCTGCATGGCGTATTAAGAAAGAATGTAAACTGGTTTTAGAAGTCGATGTAAGCCTAGTTGCATTAGATGCCGAAGCCTATAAAGCTTATCGTGCAGATAATGGCATGAGCGAAAGCCGTGAAAGCCGTGCTAAATGGGCTGCGACTCAGTTATAAATGTTTGCATATTAACAATAGTTGCAAAAAAGGAAGCCTAGCGCTTCCTTTTTTAATGATGGTTATGTTGTTGCATTGGCTAGCGCAGCTGTTTTGGCTAGCGCAGCGGCCAAAGCGGGGCGTTGTTTTAGCCGATCGCGATACGCTAGCAACTTTGGCGGCAGATGTTGCTCAAACCCCAAAGCCCACCCTAAGGTTTGAGTTAATAAAATATCGGCAACCATAGGCTCGCTACCACATAAAAAACCAGACTCTGGAATCCAAGTTTCAGCTATAGCAGTAGCTTGATCAAACTCCCATTTAGCCACAGCAAACATAGCGTCTACGCGTAATTTTTTTGGCAGTGCAAAGCGGTGCTTACCCATACTCCAAAGTGGCTGCTCAAGTTCGCTAATCACAAAACTCACCCAGCGTTCATGAATACCAGACTGCTCAGTACCTAGCTTTGGTAACCAATAGCCTTGACCGTATTTTTCGGCTAAGTAACGCATAATGGCAGCTGATTCGGTTAACACAAAATCACCATCGCTCAACACTGGTATTTTCCCGCTAGGATTAAGGGTTAAAAAGGCGTCACTTTTATTTTCACCTTTGGCAAAATCAATAAAATGAAATTGCCATTCAACACCTAATTCTTCTAAAAACCAAGATACTCGGAGCGCACGACTTTTTTGGGTTCCGTATAACGTAATCATTTAAGCTCCATATTATATAGTGAGAATAATGAGAACAAAAAAAACCACATTGCACCTTAAGTGAATGTGGCTTTTGTTTATCTTATGACGTTGTCATTAGAAATTCATTGTGACTTTAGTATAAATATAACGACCTAATGGATTATGTACGCCCATTGCATAACCGTATAAATCTGCGTCGCCATCACCAATCGCAAACGATGGTTCCTCGTCAAACACGTTATTGACACCTACAGATAACTTAACCGTGTCATTGAAGCGATACGAACCAGACATATCAACTAATAACTGTGCATCAACGGTACGCGTTTTGTTGTAGTCTTCAAACTCGCCGATATAACTTAAGTTAACGTTAGCCGCAAAGTCATCCATGTTCCAATTAATTGTAGCTAACCAACGGTGTTGCGGATACTCGTACTCGCCAGTGTAATCAATAGTCTCGCCATCGATTTCTTTTTCAAAGCTGATTAAGTAACTGTACTCTAGTCCAAATTTAACACTACCGTAGCGATCTAACTCAAGGCCATAATGAGCCGATAGATCCACGCCTTGTACTTCTTGAGAACCAATATTGACGAACGCTGATTGAATAACATCAATCGAACCGAATGTTTCACCGGCTTGTGGCGCGTTACGTAAACAGATAGTGCTATTTTGATCATTACAGTTTTCATCATAAACATCTTGGTTTTGCAGCGAGTCAATTTTGTTATCTTGTAAGATATTGTAGAAATCAAATCCGATATCAAACTGCTGGCTTGGTGCCCAAATCATACCCACGTTCCAAGTCTCAGACTCTTCCGCTTCAAGGTTCGGGTTACCCGCAAATATAAAATTATAATCCAATAATTCACAGTCTACATTATCAGCAGCACAGCGATAGCTATCCACCAAAAAATCACTTTTTTCAGATGGACCAAGGCCAATTTGTGCCAAGGAAGGTGCACGGAAACCTGTCGACCATGAACCACGGGCCGTCACTTCTTCATTGATGCCCCATAGGAATGCCACTTTAGGATTGGTGGTGGATCCAAAGTCACTGTAGCTGTCATAACGACCGGCTAACTGCAGCTCAAAGTTATCTGTCACTGGGATTGAAAACTCAACATAGGCAGCATGTTGATCACGAGAACCAAATGCAGATATTGCTTCAGTACCAAAAATCAATCCTCGTTGGAACTGCTCATCTGGCACATCGCTAACATCTTCTTCACGGTATTCGGCACCTGCAGCCATCATGATATCGCGACCGGCAAGAGTAAATGCATGACCTGAAATGCTGGCATCATAAGCGGTGATATGTGATTCACCTTGTCTCACTAAGCTAGTGGTGATGCGATCTATCACATCAGGCGAGTTGATATTGCCACCAAATGGATTGTAGTTACCGGCATCAATTTCAGCTTGTAAGTAATCGGTTCTTACCCAACCTTGTGAGCGATCACCCGTTTGAGTTGACTCACTGCGACCTCGTTGTGCTGAAACTTCCCAATCCCAATCATTAACGACACCGCGAAGTCCCGCAACCACACGCATAGTATCGGATTCGATATCCCAACGACGAGGACCGGCATCAACAGTACGGAAACGACCAATATCAATGTCTTGTCCAAAAGGGTTATTAGGGTGAGTACCAGGCACAGTTAAGCCTGCATCTTCATCTAATGGCGTTGGTGCGCCGCCCGCTTCAGAAGTATTATGTTGCACAGACAGTTCTAAAAATGCAGTTAAATCATCACCTAAAATATATTCAAATTGACCAATTGCCCCCACACGTTCAGACGTTGGAATCGTTAAGTTATACGGACCGTAGTCAAATAAACAGCTACCACTTGCAGTAGCGCTATCGGCCGGGCAATCTGGGTCAATGGTTTTCACGCCATCAACATAAAAATAACCAGGGAAGCCACGAGAAGAACGGTAATCTTCACCACCGTAAGCTGATTGGTTAGCGGTGCCAAAACGGCCCATATCGCTTGCAGACAACGTGCCATTAGTAAAGTAATCAAGAATGATTGATGCGCTGCCTTTGTCAGCCTTCATGCCCCACACTAAACTGGCTGTAGTTTCATCATAACCAGTACCACTGTCATCACCATAACCAACACTAAGTTCGATGCCTTCAATGTCTTTTCTTAATACAATGTTAACCACACCAGCAATAGCATCAGAACCATAAATAGCTGATGCACCGTCTTTAAGAATATCAATCCGTTCAATGGCCGATACAGGAATATTATTAATATCGACAAATGAATTGGAGATCCCTTCAGCAAAAGCACTCGATCCAACACGGCGACCATTAATAAGCACCAAAGTGGCATCAGGCCCTAAGCCACGCAAACTGATTGATGCACCACCGTTTGCAGTAGAATCTTGGCTGTTACCACGGGTTGAAAATGCACCTGAACCATTTGCCGGCATACGTTCAAGCAATTGCTGTAGGTTATCAAAACCCATATTTTCGATATCATCTTTATTCAACGATTGTATTGGTGAAGGCCCTTCAATATCAGTTCGTTTGATACGGGAACCCGTCACTTCAATTCGTTCAACTTTTGAATCGGCGCCGACATCAGCAGCTTGAGTAACAAAGGCGATTGGAGCAAGGGACAGTGACACAGCAATAGCGCATGCGCTGCGAAAAAGGTTAGTTTTTTTCATGTTAATCCTTAACGTTAATTTATTGTTTTATATCCATGACTACGGCAAACTGCGGTAACAAGATTACCGCCTACTACTTTCTTGGATTCTAATATACCCATCCAAGTTAATTCAAAATTTAACAATGTCAATACAAAACAACAACAAAAGTACAACTAAATACTTAGCCAAGAATAAATAATTAAAAAAGTGAATTTACATGCTTAATCAACAAACTGCCCCCGTATTACCGTGGTTCTCTCGAGTCTCTGCCCTATTTAAAGCCACAGGACCGGGAATATTAATGGCCGCTGCTGCGATTGGCGCTTCTCACTTAGTGGCCTCTACCCGTGCTGGTGCTGAATTTGGTTGGCAACTGGCGTGGCTCATTTTATTAGTCAATATCGTTAAATATCCTTTTTTCGCCGCCGGCGCTCGCTACACTGCTGCAACGGATGAAAGCTTACTGCACGGCTATCACAAGCAAGGTCGCGGGTATTTAATGCTTTTTACAGGGCTCAATGTTATTGCTGCCATTGCCAGCACGGCTGGGGTATGTATGTTAACGGCTGCCATGTTGACGCAATTTATTCCGTTGTCTATTGATGTATTAGCTCTCATTGTTCTGGTCAGTTCTTTAGCATTACTCATTTTCGGACACTATAAGTTGCTTGATAAAATGACCAAAATTATCATGTTGGCTCTCACACTAACCACCTTAACCGCCGTGGCATTGGCGTTTAATCTTCATAGCGGATTTGGTACACCAGAAGTAAGTGAGTCCCCTTGGCAATGGGCATATGTAGGTTTTTTGGTCGCTATGATGGGCTGGATGCCCGCTCCGATAGAGGTCAGTACTTGGAACTCACTATGGTTAATAGAAAAACGTAAAACCCAAACGGTAACGGCCAAGCAGGCTATTTTTGATTTTAATTTAGGCTATGTCACCACAGCATTACTGGCGATGGTATTTTTAGCACTAGGTGCATTAGTGATGCATGGCAGTGGCGAGCAATTTTCAAATTCTGGGGCAGTATTTGCTTCACAATTGATCACCCTTTATAGCCAAGTCATGGGCAACGAAAGCCGTTATTTAATTGGGGTTGTCGCATTTTTATGTATATTCAGCACCACAGTCACAGTGATAGATGGCTACAGTCGCACACTCGATATGGGCTGGCAATTATTGTCTAACAACACGTCACCACGCAGCTATTTAACTCCAGTTATGTTGGCTGTGAGTGCACTTGGTTTATTACTTATTCTATTTTTTAAAGGCGCTTTATTACCGCTGCTTGAGTTTGTAATGATCCTTGCCTTTATGACCACAATTATTTTTGCATGGCTTAACTTCCGTTTAATGACCAGTAACACTTTGGCTGAAAAACATCGTTATGGCCGTGTTATGGTGGGCTTGTCGTGGATTGGTTTAGTGTATTTAGTCGGCTTCGCTATCTTGTTTATTTATTGGTATCTCACAAAATGATCACATCACAATTATTTAGCCGCTTCACTATCTTACAAAAAACTGGCTTCCAAAAATTCGGCTGTATGTTAATTGTATTATGCGTAGCCTCAATATCATTTCAACTCAGTGCGTTTGAATTAACAGCGGTTGATGTGCAAACCATCATAGATAATGATTCGAGACCTTTTAACGGTAGAATTATCATTAGCGACACTGATACCCGCTATGTTAATTACCAAGCAGGTACCGACATCGCACCCGACAGCATATTTATGATTGGGTCTATTTCTAAAACGGTCACCGCCACCCTCGTATTACAGGCGGTGGACCAGAAGAAATTAGCGTTAACCGATAGCATCACAGATTACCTTGATATCATCCCTGATAACCCCGTCATGATAAGCCAGCTGTTAAATCACACCTCAGGGATAACAGCACCGAAATCACCGAGTATTAATGCTGGGTCTCAATTTATACCTGCCAGCCAGTTTAGTTACTCAAACTATGGCTATAAATTACTTGGCGATATATTGGCTCAGGTTTACCAACAACCCTATGCGCAATTAGTTAATCAGTTTACCGAAAAGAATCAACTTGATATCCATGCTGGTACAGGTTCAATTGCACAGCTTCACGACAAGCAAACACGCTTAATTAATGGTTATACCGAGCAACAACAGCAGCGCACGCAATTAACGGACTTTACGGTGAACAATGACTTTATTGCATTTGGCGGTATGCAAGCCAGTAGTGATGGTGTGGTGGCATTTGTAAACGGTTTACATCAAGGCCAATTTTTATCTGCCGCAAGCTATCAAGCCATGACCCATGCAAGTACAACTAGGCATCATCGTTGGGGAGATACAGGCTATGGTTATGGCTTGCAAATCAGCCAACAAGATGGCCTAGTAGAATACAGCCATTCGGGGTATATCCCCGGGTACATCAGCTTAATGCTCTATTACCCGCAATCGCAATTAACCGTTGTGATATTAGAAAATACCTCGTGGGATTTGGATGATATCGATCGTGTTTTTGGTTTACACGACAAGATCCGCCAAGCAGTAAGAAAACAATTAACCACATACGAATAATCTGACGAATCAAAGATTTCTCGCTATAATAGCTTTTGTCAATTGACCTAAACCATTTAAGCGCATCCGCGCCAGAGAACCTTATGATTAACAATGATATTCTTCGCCGTATTCGTTTTGTGTTTGATTATTCAAATGCCAAAATGATTAACATTTTCAGTCAAGCAAATGTAGAAATGTCTTCAGAGCAAATTATAGCACTGTTGAAAAAAGAGGATGAAGAAGGTTATCAGGCATGTAACGACACCTTAATGTGTCAGTTTTTAGATGGTTTGATTATTAATAACCGTGGTTTAAAGCCTGGTGCAGAAGTGCCTACGCCTTTAAAGCAATTGACTAACAACCTTATGTTCAAAAAATTACGCGTTGCGCTTGAAATGCGTGAAGAAGATATCCTTGCCACATTAGCCTTAGCCGATTTTGCGATGACTAAATCTGAACTTGGAGCCCTGTTCCGTAGCCCGACTCATAAAAACTATAAGCCTTGTGGTGACCAAGTATTAAGAAACTTCGTAAAAGGTTTATCTATCAAACATCGCGGTAAGTAATATAAGTGTGAATATTGAGATAATATTTTATTAATGCGTAGTTTAGGCTGCGCATTTTTGTGTCTAACCTTGGGTATTTAAACAATATAATTTTATATTTAATTACACTATGAGCGAGATGCAAACCACCAAAAATGAGACATGAATTAAAATACCTGGCAATAATGTGATTTAACCCACTTAACAGACCACAAAAAAGATCATCCATGATAATCTATAATAACAAAAAACTAGCCCTATTCTAATAACGATCTAACTGGATCTAACACATTAAGGTTCCCCATGGACGATAACAAACGCCCCCTCTATCTTCCTTTTGCCGGCCCAGCTATTCTAGAATCACCACTGCTTAATAAAGGCAGCGCATTTAGTGAAGAAGAACGAGTATTTTTCAACCTTGAAGGCCTCATTCCTTGGGTTATTGAAACCATCGATGAACAAGCTTCACGTGCATACGCACAATTTAAAAATTTCACCAATGATCTCGATAAGCACATTTATTTACGTAATATTCAAGATACTAACGAAACGTTATTTTATCGCTTAGTGCGTAATAATATTAGTGAAATGATGCCGATTATCTACACCCCTACTGTTGGTTTAGCGTGTGAACGTTTTTCTAAAAACTATCGAAGAAACCGTGGATTGTTCATTTCATATCCTAACAAAGATCGTGTTGATGATATTTTAAACAACTCTACACGCCAAAAAGTCAAAGTGATTGTGGTCACTGACGGAGAACGTATTCTCGGATTAGGTGACCAAGGTATCGGCGGCATGGGGATCCCAATTGGTAAGCTATCGTTATACACTAGCTGTGGCGGGATCAGCCCAGCATATTGTCTTGCAGTGACCCTAGATGTCGGTACTGATAACCCTCATTTATTAGAAGATCCAATGTATATGGGCTGGCGTCATCAGCGGATTGGCGGTGAAGAATATACCGAATTTGTTGAAGCATTTATGCAAGCTGTTAGCCGTCGGTGGCCTGATGCACTGATTCAGTTTGAAGATTTTGCTCAAAAAAATGCCATGCCATTGCTTGAACGTTATAAAGATCAATACTGTAGTTTCAACGATGATATTCAAGGCACAGCAGCGGTAACTGTCGGTTCATTACTTGCAGCATGTAAAGCAGCAAACAGTCAACTCAGCAAACAACGCATCACCTTCTTAGGTGCTGGTAGTGCGGGTTGTGGAATTGCCGAAGCCATTGTGGCAACCATGGTGTCAGAAGGCATTAGCGATCAACAAGCGCGTTCGCAAGTATTCATGGTAGATCGTTGGGGATTACTACTCGATAATATGCCTAACTTGTTGCCTTTCCAGCAGAAACTGGCTCAGCCATGTGCCAATATCGAAGGATGGGACAACTACAGTGACAATATTTCGCTGCTAGACGTAATGAATAATGCCAAACCGACAGTACTCATTGGGGTATCTGGTGCACCAGGTTTATTCACTGAAGAAATTATCCGCGCAATGCACAGCCATTGCGAACGTCCGATTGTATTCCCATTATCGAATCCAACCAGTCGTGTTGAAGCAACACCTAAAGATATTTTACATTGGACCTCTGGCCAAGCATTAGTCGCAACAGGCAGTCCATTTGAACCTGTGGTCGTCAATGGCGAAACCTTTCAGATTGCTCAATGTAATAACAGCTTTATCTTCCCAGGTATCGGTTTAGGGGTATTATCTTGTGGCGCAAGGCGCGTGTCAGACGAAATGCTAATGGCATCTAGTCGTGCATTAGCAGAGTGCTCACCTTTAGGTAAAAATGGTACAGGATCACTGCTTCCACCTCTAGAAGAGATTCAAACCGTCAGTAAATATATTGCTTTTGCGGTTGCTAAAGCGGCTATTGATCAAGGTTTAGCCTTACCTTGTACCGATGAGTTACTCCAACAATCAATTGAGGCTAACTTCTGGGAACCTGAATATCGTCGCTACAAACGAACTTCGTTCTAAAGGTTCATCCGTTCGACTCAACGCGTTAATATTGTAAAGCGCTGATCGTGATTACAATGTAAATAAAAATATTAATTGTAACGGTTACGTTTTTTTGACCATAAAAAATCCCAATCTAGGTTGGGATTTTTTGTCTCTGTCAAACAACAAGCTTATTTCAAATGCGCATATACACTTAAGTAGACATCACTTGTTTAAAGCTATTCAATAATGAACGATCAGTGCGAGCTTTTTTGAGCTTACGTAAACACTCTTTCAATGATTGCTCCGCTAAGCGTCCAAATACGCCATCATACTCGTTATTATTCATCTCTTCTTCAGAGTCTGCACTGTCAGCAATCTCTTGCGCAACACGGCTTAATTGCATCCATGCATTAGCAATATAAAAGCCATGAAACTCTGCTTTGGTCATTAATTTTTGCGCACTGGCTGGCAATGCATCCCAAGCATGGGCGAACCCATTGGCTTTATCTTCAATAAGTTCTTTAAATAGGCCTTCATAGGCCTCTTGCAATGTTTCAGGCAGTATGTCCATTGGCAGCACTTTATTGGCTACGTTATACGAAATTTGTTTTGCTACTTCTTGGTACTGCGGGTCAACTTTTGTCATGGTTCTCTCTCTACAATCTGCCACTCACTATACACGCCATAAATGTCTAATGAGGTTATAGGAATAATACTAAGCCATACTTAAATTTTTAGACTAATGACTCGACTCAACACGCCGGCATTAACCTATTACCAAGCAATATTGATAATCATCTCCAATCAGTAAACTACTGCCAATGCTCTATCAGGTGCATTATCAGATGTTTGTAAACGCTGCTCTGCGCCATAAGATCATAACGCAATCAGTATGCTAAATAACATTACTTGCGGCATTATTTACAGCATTACCTTTATCCATTCAGGCGTCTTTATACTCGTGTAAATAACTGAATGCAAATCGGTCAACTTTGGCAGCAAAATAATAGACAATAATGATAAATAAGGTCACACACTTTATAAAACAAAAAATATCTTTTAAGTTCAATAAAAGGCTATAATTCCACCATGTATTGTTTAAATATCAAGTCAGCGCTCTACAATAAATTTAATAATAAAAAGTGAGAATAGGTAACTTTGATAATATCAAAAACATTCTACATGGCCCGTATCATTGCATTCTTTTTTTCGATCGGATTCATTTGCATCGCTTATGCCAATCCTATCGAAAATCCACGTGCCGATGAAATTTATAACTTGTTAGATGGTGGCTACTTTATCTCCGATGAAGATAACCGTAAATTACTCGACGAGTATAAAAGCATTCTATCGGTTGATGATACCATTCGGCAAAAACTCTATATTCGCCTAAATTGCTGGAATTTACCTACTAATACAATTGAAGAAATGAAAGAAGCAATAAACTACGCTGATGAATACCTGCAGATATACAACCAACCTATTCCCTCATCAATCTCTATCGATCTGCAATATTGCAGAGTTTGGTCTCTGCATATGCAAGGTGAAAATGACCGTGTATTTACTGAGCTTGATGTCGCCATCAATAGCGCTTATCAGCTTGAAGACCCCCGTTTAATTGCCGATGGTCGTAGTATTCGAGGTGCAATTTTATCGTATTTAGGCAATTTTTCTGCCGCACTTGAAGATCTAATTACCGCACAAAACTTGTATGAATCACTTAACTTGTCATATTGGGCTAATATTAATTTAGGTGAAATCGCAAGCAGCTACCGTCGCTTTGGTGATGCCGAAACAGCACTTAAATATCAAATAAAACTCGAACAAAACTACCTAAAAAACCAACAATTTTATGAAGCAAATCAGACCAATAGTCAAATAGCACTTTCGTTAGAAAAACTTGATCGTTATGAAGAAGCGATACAACGTAATAAGAAAAGCCGCGATTTTTGGTTAACGCAAAATGAGCTTGTTGCCGCCGCAAATACATCAGTTAATATCGCAGGTAATTTAATCCGTTTAAATAGACTAAATGAAGCCGATACTATTCTCCAACAAGCTAAAAAATTAATTATCCCCGACAACGATGGCAGTTATAGCTACATGAATTTGTTTTTAGGCGAGGTTCATTTCAAACAAGGTCACTATGACCAAGCAATAATAGATATTACCGAAGCAGAAAAATCATTTAACGACAATAATAATATCCGTGGACTCAATCAAACATTACAACTCAAAAGCCAAATATATCAAACATCTCAACAATGGCAGCAGGCCTTTGAAGCGCTCGAGTCTTTTGTAGAATCACATATGTCACAGGATAAACATGTCATTTCAGAGCGTAACGCTGAGATGCAAGCTCGATTTAATACCAACAAAATTCAAAATGAAAATGAATGGCTTATTCAGCGAGATAAAGACAAAGAACAACAACTAGATATAATGCAACGTAATGAACATATGCAGATCGTTATCATTATTTTAGTCGCGATCATTCTCATTATTGTATCAATTTTCGCTTATAAACAATTGATAAGAAAACAACTATTTAAGCGTTTAGCACTTACTGATGAACTCACAAAACTCGCTAATAGACGCGACACTTATTCTCAAGGTAATCACTTTTTAAAAGCGGCGCAGTTGTCAGGTAAACCCTTTTCAATTATCTCTTTTGATGCCGACCACTTTAAACTTGTAAACGACAATTTAGGCCATGACATGGGCGATAAAGTCTTAGTTAAACTGGCGTCGATGACCGCAAGTATGATGCGAGAAACCGATGTAGTCGGTCGTGTTGGTGGCGAAGAGTTTTTGATTTTACTGCCTAATATCGACAAAACTAAAGCCATTGAAATCGCTAATCGGCTAGTCGATACCATAGATAAATATGATTGGTCACAAATTTCACCCCACTTACATCAAACCGTCAGCGCCGGAGTTGCAAGCTATAGTAACGAAAAAGAGCTATCACCATTATTGCTAAAAGCCGACAAGGCACTCTACTCTGCCAAAGCAGCTGGGCGAAATTGTGTCAAAGCCGAGTAAAACGCGTATAATTTCCACGTGTTTACTCAATGATAATGTTATGACATCAACGACCACAGTATTAACTCCAAATCCAATTCCTGATCGAGGAACCAATCTAACAAGTGAGTCATGTCCATTGACAGCTGCTCAACTTGATGTGCTCAATAGACAAATCAAGTTGTGGGGTAAAGAGCTTGGCTTTGCTCATATTGGTGTCGCAGATATCGACTTAAGCCTACACGAAGCAAAATTGCAAGACTGGTTAGATAAAGGCTACCACGGTGAGATGGCTTACATGGCTAATCACGGAATGATGCGGGCTAGACCCGCTGAATTACACCCTGGTACATTAAGGGTCATTTGCGCACGCATGGATTACCTGCCACCCGATGCAGGCTTTGCCAGTAATTTAACAGATCCAACTCTTGGTTATATTTCTCGCTACGCTGGCGGACGGGATTACCACAAAATGATCCGTCAAAGGCTCAAAAAGCTCGGCGATAATATTACCGAACATTGTAAAACACTCGGATTCGATTCCACTGACTTTAGACCTTTTGTTGACTCAGCACCTATTTTAGAACGTCCTTTAGCCGACAAAGCGGGATTAGGCTGGACCGGCAAACACTCGTTAATTTTACACCCAGATGCAGGAAGCTGGTTTTTCCTTGGCGAATTATTAATTAACTTACCCTTGCCGCTAGATATCCCGATTGAAGAAGGCTGCAATACCTGTGTTGCGTGTATAAAATCATGCCCTACCGATGCAATAGTTGAACCCTATGTTGTCGATGCCAGACGGTGTATTTCTTATTTGACTATTGAGTTACAGGGTGCAATCCCTGAAGAGTTTCGATCACTAATAGGTAATCGTATTTATGGTTGTGATGACTGTCAGTTAGTGTGCCCAGTTAATGCTCAGGCGCCACTCACTAAAGAGACCGATTTTCATACTCGTAGTGCGCTTATTCAACCCGATTTATTGACGCTATTTTCGTGGTCTGAAACGTATTTCCTCAGCCAAACTGAAGGCAGCGCCATTCGTCGAATTGGTCACAAACGTTGGTTACGTAATATTGCAATAGCGTTAGGTAATGCCCCAGCTAATCCAGCTATTATTTCTGCATTGGAACAACGTAAACACAGTGAAGAAGTGGATGACATGGTGCTTGAACATATTGAATGGGCATTAGTGCAACAACGACAAAAAGCGCCATTGTCGGCGCTTTCACGTAAAACTCAACGAGTGATTAGATCAATACAAAAGGGCTTACCAAGAGATGCATAAACCTAGCGCTATTATTAAGCATCGGGATCCAAGGTAAAGCCCACTTTAATAGTGACTTGCCAGTGAGCAACTAAGCCTTGCTCTAAATGACCACGGGTTTCTACTACTTGAAACCAACGCAAATGTTGTAAACTTTTATTAGCCTCTGCAATCGCATTTTTGACCGCCTCATCTGAACTGATAGGTGATGACCCCACTAGTTCAATGACTTTATAAGTGTGACTCATAATAGCTCCTATTGTTTTTTTTGAATACATTTTTAGTGTAGTAAACAATAGCGCAGTTCACCGCAAAATCACCGCGTAATAACAAGCAAAATGGAGTAGCAGAACTCAACCTAACTCAATTGAGTTCTGCAAATTAATCGAGAGCAACCACATTTGCTACAACATTAAAATCGACGTCTAAGCACTTTCGTTGCTTCAATCATATTACGCAGTGCGGGCTCTACCTCATCCCAGATACGGGTTTTTAAACCACAATCAGGATTTACCCATAATTGTTTTACCGGAATCTTCTCCGATGCCTTAGTAATAAGGTCAACCATTTCTTCAACCGTTGGAATATTGGGCGAATGAATGTCGTATACCCCAGGACCAATGTCGTTCGGATAATGAAAGTCTTCAAAGGCATTCAATAACTCCATCCGTGAACGTGATGTTTCAATGGTAATCACATCGGCATCCATTGCTGCAATAGCATTGATAGTGTCATTAAATTCGCTATAACACATGTGAGTATGAATTTGAGTTGCATCTTCAACACCTGCCGCCGATAACTTAAAAGCATCAACAGCCCAGGCTAAATAATCCGCCCATTCGCTTTGTTTAATCGGCAAACCTTCACGAAATGCGGGTTCATCTATTTGAATAATGCCAATACCCGCTTTCTCTAAATCAACCACTTCGTCACGTACTGCTAACGCAAGTTGATTGGCAATATCTTTACGTGGTATATCTTCACGGGCAAACGACCAATGCAAAATGGTCACAGGACCCGTTAGCATGCCTTTAACAGGTTTGTCGGTTAAGCTTTGCGCATAGGTAGCCCAATCAACTGTCATGGGATTAGGGCGAGACACATCCCCATAAATTAATGGAGGTTTAACACAGCGAGAACCATAACTTTGCACCCAACCAAATTGAGTAAACCCAACGCCCTCTAATTGTTCGCCAAAATACTCCACCATGTCATTTCGCTCAGCTTCGCCGTGAACTAGCACGTCGATACCTAATTTAAGCTGACGTGAAATGGTATCTTGAGTGACTTGTTCAAGCTGTAACCGGTAATCACTGTCATTGATTTCGCCTTTACGCCAGCGGTTGCGTAACCCTCGAATAGCGGGGGTTTGCGGAAATGAACCTATGGTAGTCGTGGGTAACAAAGGTAGCCCTAGCTTTTGCTGTTGGGCAATAATACGGCTGGAAAATGGACTGATACGTTCAAAATCATCAGCGGTTAACTGCGACACACGATCAACAACCTGTTGATTAGCTGCGGCAGCTTTTGCCAAGCGGCGTTGCTGGCAACGATCAATAATCGCTTGGCTAGTTGCAGAACCTTGCTCAACGATTAATTGGTGAATTTCATTAAGCTCAAATAACTTTTGTTTTGCAAAAGCTAATTGACCAAGCAATGGACTCATTAATTGGGTTTCAACCTCGACATCAACAGGACAATGCAACAATGAACATGAAGGTGAAATCCACAAACGATCACCTAACGTAGTCGCTAATTCGGATACTTGCCCAGCAATTACATCAACATCAGCAGCCCACACATTACGGCCATTAATTACTCCAATAGAGAGCACTTGTTGGCGAGAAAGTGCATCAACAAACACATCACATTGTTCTGGCGCTGTAACTAAATCAAGGTGTAATCCCTCTACCGGTAATGCGCTCACCAATGCTTGATGATGGGCAATAGAACCATAATAACTGGCAAGTAAAATATTCAATGAAGTAGGCTTTTTTTGGGCTAAAAATTGATAGCTGTGGTTAATGGCTTGCTGCCACTCGTCGGTTAAATCCGTTGCAAGTACCGGCTCGTCAAGTTGAACCCAGCTAACACCTTGGGTAGCAAAACGAGACAGTATTTGCTCATAAGCTAATAGTAACTGCGGTAATAACGATAACTTATTAAACTCAGTGAGGCTTTTAGATAAATATAAATAAGTTACTGGACCGAGCATTACTGGTTTAGCTTGATGGCCTAATTGTTGTGCCTCTGTCACTTCATCAAACAATTGCTCAAAGGCAATCTCGAATGTTTGTTCAGCGCTTAATTCTGGTACTTGATAATGGTAGTTAGTATTAAAAAACTTGGTCATTTCTGCCGCACAGGCATGTTGGCCAGTTTGTGATCGACCACGAGCCACGCGAAATAAGGTGTCAATGTCGATAGCGGCTAGGCTGCCATCAGATTGAGTGGCACGATGACGTTCGGGGATCACATTTAACGTCGCGCTCAGGGTTAACACTTGGTCATAATAAGCAAAGTCACCTACGGGAACGAACTCAACGCCTGCGTCTGCTTGCCACTGCCAATGGGTACGTTTCAACTCACTGGCAACCTGTTTTAATTCCGACAATGCCGCTTCACCGCGCCAATAGCGCTCAAGTGCAAACTTCAATTCTCGCTGACGCCCTATACGGGGAAATCCTAAACTTGAAATTTTCATACTGCTTTCCTTTTCGTTGAGCAAAAAATTTATGGACATTTATGCAGAAAAACCGCATAGGCGTCTGGACGTCTAGAAGTTTATTGTGTTACTCTGTTGTCAAGCAATCGAATTGATTTCATCGGCTAGTTGAGCAAGATTCATGTGGAGAGAAAATGATAGAGCTTAGACACCTTCGCACCTTGATGGCGTTAAAAGAAAGTGGCAGTTTAGCGGGTGCGGCTAAAAAACGATTTGTAACTCAGTCGGCGCTTTCTCATCAAATAAAAGAGTTAGAGACTCGGATTAACTCAAGCATTTTTGTGCGTAAAAGTAAGCCGTTAACCTTTACGCATGAGGGGTCACGTCTGCTGAATCTAGCAGAAGAAATCTTACCAAAAGTGATTGCAACTGAATCAGATCTTAAGCGCGGCTTAGAGGGTGAAAGCCAGCAGCTTAAACTGGGTATTGAATGTCACAGTTGTTTCCGTTGGTTAATGCCCGTTATAGAGCAATTTAAGCAACACGCTCCGGCGGCCCAAATTGATATTTCAAGTCGACATTTATTTGATTCACTCAATGCGTTGGAAACGGGTAGTTTAGACATAGTACTAACATCAGACCCAGTACCAGGCCACAGCATTGCTTATCAACATCTATTTGATTTTGAAGTTAAATTAGTTGTTTCCAGTGATAGCACTTTAGCGGCACAAGCATTTGTAACACCAGCACAACTGGCAAAACAAACCTTAATTAGCTACCCAGTACCTTTAGCACGTTTGGACATTTATAAACACTTTTTAGAGCCTGCTGGCATTGAACCTGGCGAGCAAAAACAATGCGATTTAACCTCAATGTTATTACAGCGTGTTGCCTGTAATGACGGCGTAGCAACCCTGCCTACTTGGTCTATCCGAGAAAGTCAGGGATTAAGTCTTACCGCGGTAAAATTAGGAGCTGAAGGACTAAAACGTCCATTATTTGGTGCCTATCGCCGCGATGCCACTAATGCAAATTTAATCCAAAAGTGGTTCGAGCTGGTAGCAAGTGAAGGTATAAAACTACAACGGATTGATCAATAAACCCCGTTTAGATAACACGCGTCGAAGCACAAGTCCCGGTGAATCAGGATTTTGTGTTTGGCGTAAGTTATGTGCAATTAAAAACTCTTCGCGTAAATCATCATCTAATCCTAATGATTCAAAAGCCTCTAGTGATAACTGCTGCTGTTGTTTATCAATGAGTGATTTCAATACTTTTAACGATACTGGCCGTGGTAACTCAGCGTTTAAATAAGCAAATGCAGTTAACGTAATCACCTGGCCAAACACACTAAATAGCGCTAATGTTTGCATTTCGTCTGCATCAATTTTACTACTCGTATTGGTTGCGCTTTCTTCACGTATTAATGCTATGCAATCCATCGCAATGTTTTCATTTAATTCCCAATAACCTTGAACAAGTTTTTTATAAGGCTCAGAAAGCTCATCAAGCCTTTCTTTAAGATAAAACGAAAATGCATAACGATAAATATTCACTTGGCCTAAACGGATTAAGGCATCTTTAACACTTCGGCTTTTTGTCAATACGATGCCTGCAGCATGCGCAGTATTACTGCGTAATAACAAATGGGCTGCTAAAGCAGGATCTGCAGATACCGTATCAATAACAACTCGAATATCAGCTTCATTAATAAGGGCTTTCTTTAACGGAATTAATATCCCCCGACGACCAATGACCTGTTCTTCATTGCCAATAATAGCGTGTACCTGAGTAAGAACTTGTTGCTCAAGCTTAGTCATGTTCATCGATTACCTTCTTTAAAATATACCGTTAAATTAATTTAACGGTAAATTAAAACGAAAGCCAGTAATAGTTTACTGGCTTTCGTAAGGTGAGATTGTTTACAGGGTAAAGTTAAAAACGATAACCAGCGGTCAGTCTAATTGAACGACCCGTACCAGAATAATATCCATTGCCATAAGCCGAGTAATAACCAGCACCGACATAATCTTCATCAAGTAAGTTATCAACACGTAAACTGCCGTTCCAACTGCCATGAGTATAGTTTAGTGCAAGGTTGGTTAGCACATAGCTGTCTAACTTATCATCCGTATTGCTGTTATCACCTTCCATGTAACGTTCGCCAGTGTAAACACCTTCAACAAAGGCTTGCCAATCTTCAGTAAAATCATAACTTACATAGGCTTTACCTGAATGCTTAGCCACCCAAGATAAGGCTTTACCATCGTTTTCGCCCTGAGTAAATTCAGCATCAATATAGTCGTATGAAGCACCTAGTAGCCAGTTACTAGCAAACTGCACATCATAAGCAGTGCTCACACCAAAACGGCGAGATTCATCTGCATTAACGTTAGCGCCACCACCATAGGGACCATCAGTGCGACCACCTTCGTAGACAATCTCATCTTCTAACTCAAGTTGGTAAGCATTAATTTTTAGTGTTTGAGTCGCTGTCGTGTAATCCCAACCAGCTTCATAAGAACGACCAGTTTGAGGATCTAAACCTATTGTCGTTAGCGGCGTATAAGCCTGTTCGTCGACTTTGGCAAAGCGGAAGTTATCATTTGCACGAACATAAAAGCGGTTTTTATTACTTGGGCGATAATTAAGTCCTAACTCAAATGCATGGGCGTCATTATCAATTTCAATACGGTTTGGATAAAGCAATTGATCATATAAATCGTCTGTCACTTCTGAATAACGACCACCAACAACGTAAGATAATGTTGGTGTTATCGGTACCGATGCTTGTACATAAGCACTTTTTTGTGTTTGTTTATTGTTACGTTGCATATAAGTAAAATCAAAATCTGCTTCACCTTTACTGACATCAATACCGGCAACAAAATTTAAATCACCTTGGTCTAAGTGGTAATTGGCCGTTGCTTTAGGTGAAAAACTCAATAAGTCACGCTCAATACGGCCTGCGCTACCAAATGATACACTGGTCGTTAATGTATCTGAATAGGTTAAATCTGCACCTAATGCCCAAATATTATTCAGCTGGTATTGATAACCACTGCGCAATGAGGTGGTCATTTCATGATTGAAATCGCCCGCAGAAAAAGACCCTGCTTGGCTAGGATCGGCTTCATACTGGGCTAACGATAATGCTCCTGGTGCTTGAAGATCATTATCAAAGTAATTTACTTCAACAAAAAAGTCTTCAATATCAGTTTGATACTGTAAACGCCCTAAAATAGAGTTGGTTTCATTGTCATTATTATCGCGGTAATTGTCGCTTTCGTTATAGCTGGCCGCTAAAAAGTATCGCCATGCATCGTTAATGGCACCTGAAACATCGCCTTTCACTTCATAGGTATCAAAACTGCCACCACTAACCTGTAAGCCACCACTGGTTTCTGTTGGCGCTTTAGTAATAATATTGATAACGCCGCCAACGGCTTGGTCACCATACAGTACCCCTGCACTACCCGATAAAATCTCAACCCGCTCAATTAAGTTAATTGGAATAGATTCAATGCTTGGCGCAGAAATATCAATATTATTGAGTCGGCGTCCATCGACCAAAATCAAGGTGTTATTAGCGGCTTGTGATGCAGAAAAACCACGCATAGAGAATACAGTACCCGAATTATTATCCGACACCTGAATCCCAGACTGTCCACGTAATAAATCGGTTAAATTGGTAGCGCCGCTCATTTGAATATCAGCTGCATCAATAACATTAACATTGGCTGCTATGTTTAATGGGTTAGCAACATTACGGCCAATGACCACAATGGTTTCATCCATACTGGCAGCCGAAGCCTCTGGGGATGTAGCAGTTGATTCAGCCGCAATTGCATTAACACTCGAAACACTGAAGACAGCACTTAATAGCAGTGCAATTTTTGTTGGTTTAGTACCCATTTACCTTTAACTCCTGAAAGGAAAAATGGGGCAATAACGCCGCAATATAGACCACCTATCTTGCCTGCAACTATAGAATAAACCCATAGCATAAACCGACAAGCGGTATCACATTACATTTCGAGATCTGCCCACCGAAATCATCGAAATCACCTTTATGGCCGGTCTCCGGACTAAGGTTGTGGTGTCATACCTATGATACAACACGCGCGAGCCTAGATGTTTAACGCAAGCTATTGCGCACCAGACTCTCACCAATCACCGTTGCGGGGGCAGTACCAGATTTACACTGGTTTCCCGATTATCCTGCTTAGATCTAACGATCCACGGCAAGCACCGTAAAGATTGACTATTCATTTAACGTGAGTTGAGATTCAACTCATCGTTGTTAATATAAATTTTGCTATATCGATGTCATGACAACAAAAATTTTCAGAATAATGAATATCTTGAAACTTCCAAGCTGATAATGACATCATAAAATGATAGCGCGATGATTATAACGGATCCACAGTTGAACTTGATACTAACAAAAGATTAACTCATAGATAATTCAACTTGCTGAGCCTCGTCACGACACTATGATAACCTCACGAAAACTCCGTCATGGCATGAATAAAGCACCATTGTAGCGTCATAAATTAACCATAATGCTCAACGGTCATTGGCGCTATTACTGTTAGAGATTGCCGCGTGAATAAGCTTATGGATTTACTAGACGTACCTATTATCACTGTAAATAGCATATCTCATTTTGCAGGCTGGTAATAAAAGCATAATGTATTATCAACGTTGCTCAATACCGGCTAATGATGGAGGAGTAGCAGATGCACCACTCGGGAATAACAATCGCCCGAGCAGCCAATAATTGCAGTATCTTGTACATCCAAATGAAACCTTATTTGGTCAAGACAGCGATAAGTTGATTAACAGTCATTCTAATCCAGTATGTTCTACCTTGAACATACGACAATTGACACTTATCGATAACATTTACATCAATAGGTAAAATGTTAGTTTAATTCTTCGTCATCTTCATCTTCTGCATCAAATAGCTCTTCTTCATCGACAGCAGATTCAGCAGCAATAGCAGCAGCTAAACTTTTAGCTTTAAGGTGCTTCTCGGTTTTACGTTTGTTACGATCAGCTTGCTTAGATAAAAAGCCTTGCAGTGCTTGTTCGCCCCACGCAGTTGCTTCAGCTTCTGATGCAAAACCATCTTGGCTTTTTGACACAACCGTTTTAGTCGCTGTCATACGACGAGTGATTTCAGTTTTCCAAGTATCTTCAACTTGAATTACACGTAAACCATATTTTTTGCTATCGCTCATAATCTATTCTTTCCTACTTAAGGTATCACAGGCTAAAACCCATGAAATTTCAGCCGCGCAGTGTACTCGAAATGCACAAGTTTGGGCAGCTATTTAATGGTTATTTTTGCAGCTTATTTGAAAAACTAACCCAGTGGCAAGCACAATGCTGCCACAGAGGGAAATATGAAGAATAAAATATCGCTGCTATTCGGTTATTGTTTCACTAATTGGTTAGAACCAACAATCATCATTTCGCATTTATGACAGTCAAACACCAATTTTAATTTATCTTTACCCACATCTAAAAACATTGGGTCAGCTTTAATGCCTTCCACTTCTTTAGGGCATAAGTTAAAACTGTAACGCAAACAATGTTTAGTCACCATTAATGGTGCATCATGCAAGACGGTATTTTTTTCATAGGTGTCTTCAATTTGAATCACCCCGTGTTGATGATAAAACGACTTGGCTTTTTCGTTGGCCACATTGGATAAAAAACTTAATCCTTTTTGCGGAAAACGAGCTTCTTTATCGTGTACCCAACGATCTGGTCGTTGATAACGAGCAACCCTTGCTGCCATTAGTGCACTAACAGCATCGCGACGTAGTTCATTCACCACTGAAGTAGGCAAAAACCACATT
Source organism: Shewanella sp. MEBiC00475 (assembly GCF_005234075.1). Lineage (NCBI taxonomy): Bacteria > Pseudomonadati > Pseudomonadota > Gammaproteobacteria > Alteromonadales > Shewanellaceae > Shewanella > Shewanella sp. MEBiC00475. The sequence goes on along the minus strand of NZ_CP039928.1, from coordinate 3,225,097 downwards.
TGCTGAGTGAGTAAATTAATCTTATTCAACACAAAATCACTGTTGCCAAGTTTACTGAGTTGTTTTTTGAGTTGTTCAGCTGTCTTAGCTTGATCATTGGCCGGAGCTTTTTCACAAACAAGACTCACTGTGGAACTGATATTATGCACATCAGTCAGCGTTAAGCCCACGCCATCATCGGTATCAAAAAGCTGAATATCGACGCCAATTTTTCGCTTTGCAGAGTCTTTATTTAAGGTTGATTCAAATTTATGATCGAAGTTACGGAACATCATCACGCCAACGCTAAGATCTTTAGGTACCTCGGTTAAATACAAGGTATTTCCGTCTGCGCGGTTAATGCGAACACCGGAGAGCTTATCGTCAGACAACCGCTGTGTTTCATAATGTTCAACAAAGAAACATAAGCCATCACCATTATTAAAATGAATGTCTTTGCCACTTTCACTGGTATCTATTTTGATAAAATCTTTACCTACATGGGTAATACGGCCCACTTTTTCACCAATAAACTTAGGCGAACTAAAATGTTCAATTGCCTCAGTGCGTTCATTGACAAAATAATCTGTTTTACCGCGGTTAAAGCTTTTATCTGGATCGGGCGTGAAATTAAACTCGCAACGGCCATGAGAAATGGACTCAAGATCATCACGTTGAGCAATAATGGCATCTAATTGCAGACGATAATGTGCGGTAACATTTTTAAGGTAAGTAATGTCTTTTAAGCGTCCTTCAATTTTAAACGAGCTAATACCCGCATCAATTAAGGCTTCTAAATTATCGGTTTGGTTATTATCTTTAAGTGATAATAAATGCTGATTTTCGGCTAATACATCACCTTCGCGCGTGGTCAAATTGCACGGTAAACGACACATTTGTGAACATTCACCGCGATTAGCACTTCGATTAGAATACGCGTGGCTTAAATTGCATAAACCACTATAACTGACACATAGCGCACCATGAATGAAAAACTCTAACTTCATTTTTGTACTTGCAGCGATATCGCGAATTTGTGGAATATTCAACTCACGAGCTAACACCACTTGTGAAAAGCCGACTTGTTCTAAAAAAACGGTTTTTTCAGGGCTACGGTTATCAGTTTGGGTACTGACATGCAACGCGATAGGCGGTAAATCTAACTGTAAAATACCCATATCTTGAACAATCAAGGCATCAACACCGGCGTCATAAAGTTGCCAAATCAGCTTCAGTGCTTTATCCAGTTCGTCATCCATTAAAATGGTATTGAGCGCCACAAATACTTGGGCATGATAACGATGGGCAAATTCAGTCAAGCGGGCAATGTCTTCAACGCTATTACCAGCATTATGACGCGCACCAAAGGCAGGACCGCCAATATAAACAGCATCAGCACCATGACGAATCGCTTCAATGCCATAATCAGCGTTTTTAGCCGGCGCTAACAGTTCAAGTTGGCGCTTTACAGGCACCACTGGGGTGAACAATTCTACAGAAACCATAATGTTAATTACATTTCGCATTGATTCGGATAAAAAAGTGCGCCAACATACTGATATTGTCACATTGACATTAATATGTTGACGCACTCACATAGCGTTATACTTTAGCAAACTTTGAATAAAGTTCTAGCAAATTCGTATTAATAACCAGCTAAATAAAGACCAAGCAGAGCTTATAAAAACAGTTCTTGGATGTTTTTAAAGTCAGTTTTACCTTCTGCTATTTCTTGTGGATTGAGTCCAGACACTTCATGTGGGAATACTAACCAATCTTCAGATGCATGAATAAAATAATCTGGTTTCAGGTCGACTTTAGTATTTTTAGGTTTGTAGTAAGGGCAAGCAATACGGATATCGGTAGGCATGTTCAAACGCATAAACTTACCTAATTTAGCAATAAGCGCATCCACACTTCGTCCTGAATCAAATACATCATCAACAATCAATAAGCCATCATCAGCATTGGCATTTTCGATAATGTAGTGCAAACCGTGCACTTTAATATTTTTATCTTGTTTGTCAGTGCCGATACCGTAGTAAGACGAGGTTCTAACCGCGATATGATCTGTTTCAACCTTCTTAAAATCAAAATACTCTTGGACAGCAATACCGATAGGAGCTCCACCGCGCCAAATACCCACTATAAACTGTGGTCGAAAGCCACTGTCATAGACTTGTGCAGCGAGTCTAAATGAATCTTCCAGTAATTGTTGCGCACTAACATAGAGTTTATCTGTCATTGGTTAAGCCCTTGGTTATTTTATTGCGGCGAATTTTATACCAAATAACGTTTTCTTGCCTGTAAGAATAAGAATTAATTGATCAACCCCCCATAAAAAAATGAAAACGACTATTTAAATCACAACCTTATTCAAGGCCAATTATCGTATATATCAAACAACCCAAACCCAGTGTTGAGTTATCTGATAACCTTGATGTAAATCCGCACCGTCTACATGCAAACTCAGGCATATCATCAACTTTACGATTAGGTTTGTCCAAGTAAAACCACAAACTGAAACGCAATTTTGGCCTACCAGCAGTGATAAATCTACTTGTCATTGAAAACGACTATGGCATAGTGGGCTTTAATGATAAGTAGATTTTCTCGCCAATTCAGGATGAATACGCCACTATGCTGCTCAATAAAATCTCACACAATGCCTATGGTGCTGAACTGGAAAATACCAAAGACAGTAACGAACTCAATGTGCCTAAAGGTGACAACCCACTCATATGGCCAGTCCTGAGCTTATTACAATCAACAAACCAAAGTTGGAAAGTGCACCATTTGGCGAGTGAGCTACAAGCCAAAGGGTTAATGCATAACCTAGATCCCTTACCAGAAAAAGATTTGTTCAAACGTAACTTTTTACTGATGAATGCCTTATATGAATTACAAGATATATTAATGCCCAAGCAGTGGTTGCAAGTTCAGGCGATGGAAATCCAAATATTTAGAATAATTCCAGCCAGTGCTGATATACAACATACTCGCGATGGTGCATTACGCGATTACTATCTCGATTGGGTTAATTATGATGCCAGCGTAAACGTAGTTCGTGAAATGCTTGAGTCATTCTGGTCAAGTTATCAAGAATATATTGGCGTTAATGTACAATTAATGAATAAAGGTCATGCCTTAAAAGTGTTTGAACTTGATCAAACCGCCACCGACAGAGACATTCGCAAACAATGGCGCAAACTGGCGTTAAAATGGCATCCCGATCGAGATCAAGGTAATGCAGAGCGTTTTCGCGAAGTGTGTGAAGCATGGCAAACCCTAAGAGAGTAATCATTAATAACCATCAATTACTTAGCCGTCATATTGAACTCACTACAATGAACAACTCACTGTCACTAAATCATAATACTCCCCGGTTACCGTGGAACTCACTTCGATATATGTTTCTATTCAAGTATTAACCTCATAAAGCACGCACAGGTCACGTAATTAAGCGCTTTTTAATGGATGAATTAAGCCATAATTCAGTTTAGAAACTTACCCTAGTTAGCACACGCAGATTAAATTCAAAATTATATTTAATTAACATTGATTTGAGGTTTACATGATTAAAAAATTCGCCGTTGCACTGACGCTCATCACAGCCTCATTTAGCACACTTGCCACGCCATTTGTTGCAGGCAAGCATTACACTCAAATTTCCAATAATATGATTACCAGCACACCTAAAGTTACTGAGTTTTTCTCATTTTATTGCCATAACTGCTTCAACATGGAAACTCAATACCTTACTGAAATTAAAGCCGGATTAGATAAAGATATCAGCTTCGACACTAAGCATGTCGACTTTATGAACAGTGATTTAGGCACTGAAGTCATGCGCTCACTGGCAGTTATCCATGAAGTTGGCAAAGAAGAAAAACTTAACCACGCAATGTTTGCGGCGATTCAAGGCGATAATGGTGCAAATGGACATGATCACAATGCTGAAGGCGATCAGCATCAATCACAAATAAACAGCCGTGCTGATATTAAAAAGGTATTCAGTCAATTTGGTATTGATGCTGCAACCTATGACACATTAGCCGACAGCAGTGATACCAATAACAAACTGGCTTTGTGGCGCCAGCAACAAGACCTATATAGCGTCAGTAGCGTACCCACATTTATCGTAAATGATAAATATGCTATCAACATGAATGAAATGCATAGCTTAAATGAACTAATTGAATTAATGAATTATTTAGCTACTACAAAATAAAGACTTCAATAGGTTTATTGGGAACAATAAACCTCTGTGTTAAAAAAATGGCTATCAGTTGATAGCCATTTTTTTTAATTACAACATTGCAATAAGTGACTTTTTTACACCGTGGTAGACATATATTGAAAACGTAAGTACTAATGAGATGATGTATTATTTTAGGGTAACAACACCTTGTTGACACCGGTTGGGAAAAGGCAATATTACAAGCGGTATTGATCAACAGAACTAAGAGTACATCCGCAAATAATAAAGTAGTCCGCAAGCATAACCAGCTTGCTCAATTTATCCATAATATATGTCACCCAATATGCAAAATTAAGCCATTACTGAGTCAATTTACTCAAGTAAACCTCTATCGAGAATAATACCTTAATAGTAATTTAGTGGATAAATAGCTATTTGAAATATCGCAGAGGTAAATTAGTTAAAAAAGGTCTCTGATATGCACAATCGCCAATATAAAATGAATAACGATAAAGCCAATAAACACTTGGGCAAAGAGTATATGGTAACTACGCCACATTAAGGCATTACTTGGGTCTGCCACATACCAAATTGCGCCGCTCAAGGCCACCAGCAATAACACTATAACCCCAAGCCCTTCAATGACACTGATTAACCCATTACTACCAGAATGCGGTAATTTTCCACGCGTTAAGCCGCGGAGATCATTCAGTAATGGTTTAACATCAAGAGTAAGCCAAGGGAAAAACTGCCGCCATTGCCCTGCTGAACATATATGAAAAGTAAACAGGAGAGCTAACACCCCAGTAAACAACCCGCCATACACATGAAATACATCCCAAAAGCCAGCACGCGGACTTAATTGACGGCCGATAAAAATCCATGGGCTAGTGCAAATTAATAGCAGAGACATCAATATCACTAACTGATGCAATCTAACTTCAATACACTGCCATAACTGCTTTACCATGACATTATGCCTCTATGATCTGCTGTGCAAACTGATCAACTTTATGCCAATCAGTGTACTCAACTTGAGTATTTGGGTCGGTAGGGCCTTTAGTTAGCCACATAATAAAACGAATAATATTTCGGTCCATTGCACCATAACCTTGATAATCTAAATTACCACCAAACACTTGTAATAATTTAGGTTTCCATGTGCTTTGACTTAAAAACTGTTGCATATAAGTATTGGTTTGCGGTGTGTTTTTATGTGGTTTGCGCGCCACTAAACTCACTGAGAAAAAACCACTAGGCTTACTTTCCAGCTCAGCGCGATGTGCTTCAATAAATTGATATAACGCAGGGCGGTGTTTGCCGTGACGAATACTCGCGCCAATAAATACTTTATCAAACGGAGCCAAGTCTGGCACATCAGATAAAGATGTCACCGTGACATGCTGATCTTGTTCAGTTAATTGATTTTGTAAATATTCGCAAATTTTTTGAGTGTAACCATGGACACTTGAATGGATCAGTAATATCTGACTCATGCTGACCTCTAATGGAAATCATGTAATGTAATACAGCATCTTAGCCCAGTGAAAGCAAAATTTACATGAAACAGATCACGTCTCATGATCGGTAATTAATGCTATGTGAAGTCACACGCAAAAAAAAAGCCCTAGAAAAGAATCTAGGGCATTTTTATTTTGACAAAAAATTTATAGCGACTGTAAAAATGCGATAACTTGAACTCGCTCAGCTTGGGTTAATGCCATAAAGTCTTGCTTAGATGTTTTGGCTTCACCGTCATGCCATAAAATAGCTTCTTCCAAGGTTGCCGCACGTCCATCATGTAAAAAACCAGCTTGTGGGTTAACGGTTTGCGTAAGCCCTATTCCCCATAACGGTCGTGTGCGCCACTCATTGCCATCGGCTAAAAAGTCTGGACGACCGTCAGCTAAGCCCTCACCCATATCGTGTAATAACATGTCACTAAATGGATAAATAGTCTGGCCTTTTAAACTGTTGCTCATCGGAATTCCGCCAATATCACCCGACGTTTTGGTCACAAATGATGGGGTATGACAACCACTACAATTGAGCTGCTCAAATAATCGAGCGCCTTCACGAACATCGCTATCGTCTACATTACGTCTACCGGGTACAGCTAACGTTTCAGCATAAAAGACCACAGAGTCACTGAATTCTGCGCTAGCCTCTGGCGCACCATCAACATCTTCACCAGTATCGACAAATCCTGTGCGGGTTAAATATGAATCATGTAAACTCGTGCCGACAATGCTTTCATCGGGAAATAACGGGGTAGTAATACCAATATCGCCACGCAAAGCGCCTAACGATTGTACTCGGACACTTGGCGTGTTGGCTTTCCAACCAAAGCGACCTAAAGAAATAGGTGTACTATCGCCATTTTGTGCTTTTACGGCATCAAATACCCAGTTAGCTCGACCAGAAATCTCATCGCTATTACTGTCATCGGCATCAACGTTGGCCAAAATGCTTGCTTCAGGTATGGCTTCTAATAAACCTAAACCGAACACAGGCATGCCATTACGCCAACCCATCAACACATCATCTTGAAGTAAATTAGACGTCACATTCGCACTTTGCTTGGTTTCACCTGGCGCGTCATAAGGATTCTCCACTTCAAAAATAGGCTTTTTCAGGCTAACCGTTTCACCGTCCGAATAGACTTCATCATGACGTTCATAAGACAAATACACGTCCGCTTGACCAACAAACGAATTGTCTTGCCAATCTGCACGTGCTTTTAATACCCCGCGATGAAACAGTTGATCACCAAAATCAGGCACTTTAATTGGCGCACAATAATTATTATCTGCCGTACCTTCGGTACAAGGTTCTGCTGAAGCTTTGCTAATGCGCAAGAAAATACCATCAGCAGAGCCTAATTTAATGCGCGTTTCAGTTGCCGCGACAAATGGTGTTGAATTTCGGCCATCTCGTTGATGACAAGAATTACAGTCTGCGTTATTGAATACTGGGCCTAAACCATCCAATTCAGGATGTTGATCATTCGGTGCGGTAGTAAATGATACTTCAAAATTGGCATCACCTTCTAAATGTAACTCGAGTTCATCGTCAGTTAAATTGACTGATGGCGTCGAAAAACCATGGCCAGAACTATTGGCATCAAGCGTAGTGGTATCACCGCCTAAAGCAATAACAGAGGTGTAGCTAGGATAAGTTGTAACGGGTTCAACTGGCTTCGATGTGACTTCATCACCGCTGCCACCACAAGCACTTAAGCTCAGACCGAGTAATGCCACAAACCAGTATGGCTGTCGTAATAATTTATTCATCGTTTTCTCACACATTTTTAATAGAAATCAGGTTATTTAGCGGTAATGCACCCTGGTTATTATTATATTGTTATAGGGTTGCATTTCCCCTCCCAAAAAGGTCGATCCATGATCTTATGGGAGAGGCAATAACTAAATTAAGAGTTCCAATCTGATAATAATGGCAGCACGTCTGACTCCAGTGAAGTTTGCAATGTTGTAAGTGCATCTATTGCACTTTGCACTAGAACACGGCCATCTTCGTCTAAAATTGCTTGGCGGAAAGGCATATCAGTGCTGCCTGAAATGGCTTGAATTTTTAAAATAGCATCATCAATTTCACTGGTAATACGAGTTGATAACGTCGCATCAGCAGCGGCAACAAAGTCTACTAAACCAGTATTATCTGACGCACCAGTAAACTCACCTTGATATACATTGCGAACACCAATGATGTTATTAGCAAAGTCAGTGAGTGAGTTCCATGAATACTGTGACTCCACCTTTGAGGTATCAGCAGTACTGATTGATTCACCAAATGGATCTGCAATTTTACCGTTACCCACTTCATCGACAATACCAATCATGCCGTTGATTAATTCTTCAATAACCGCCAATTGTGATGAGTAAATAGTGTTAGTGGCATCACCAGGGGTTTTAAGTAAATCGGCATAAGGTATAGCAGTGGCACCTTCAGCGTTATAGCTCACTTGCCACGCATCATCTAACAGTGTTGTGTAATCTCTGAACACTTCAGCTAATGCAATTAAATATTCACGCTCACTGGTAGTAAGGTCAGCAATCAACTTGGTATTGCTGTCAACGCCATTGCCAAATAACAAATATTCCATGGTGTGAAAACCTTGAACATCATCGTTCCAAGCTTTAATCGTTTCGGCATCAAAACCGCTGTTATTATCTAACTGAGTCTGTAAATCGGTAGTGTTTAATGGCCAGCTGTCTAAATGCGGATCAATACTTAATGAATCTACTGGGCCAAAAATATGCGACTCACCTTGTTCCCAAGGTTCACGGGCTGATTTCCACGCATTCTGTGCTGTGACTAAATCGGCTTGAGTAGCAGAAGCACTTAGCAATGCTTGTGTTGCCAATAATAATGCATCACCTTTAGCTGCTAAATTTGCATAGCCAGCCACAATGACATCATCGGTTAAATTGGTGATCATTTCAGTAGCGACAAAACTAAAGCCCGTTGTTGGTACATCTGGGATCTCGGTGCTTGTATCGTCAGAACCTGAACCGCCACATGCTGATAGTGCAGTGATTAAAGCCAGTGTAATTGCAGTGTGTTTAACGCGCATAATAAAACTCCATGTAAAAAATGAATCAAAATAATTAAACTTATAGTGAGAATTGATATCCCACACCCAAAGCAAAAAAGTTAGTGTCAGGAATGCTGGCAACCGCTACCTGGTGAAGACCGCCTTCGGCTTTAATCACAATCTCAGGTATAGGGGAATAGTTAATGCCCACACTGCTCCAAGTGTTTTCATAACGCTGGGTTGCTGTGCCAGTTTCAACAGCCATTAATGGATTTGAATAATCAACATTGGCAAACACAGTCATAGGAAGGTCAAACCATTCATCGAGTTTTACACCCGCTTCAACAAAGAATGATTGTGACTCTGAACCCAGTTGTGCAAAGTTACCCGGTTGTAAACCTGGAGTGGTTTTGTTAGCTAGGGTGATAGCATCGGCATTGTCTAACGTGCCATATAAATATTGACCGCGAAGTATCCAAGGTCCTTCAACAAACGCACCTGCGACAGACACAATGCTTAATGCACCATCAACGTCTAACTTGTTACTTTTATGACGATTACCACTGGTATTACCGAAGTAATAAGCCACACCAACAGCACTGCCAGTTTTAAAGTTGCCGTAATCAAGACGACCTGCAAACGCTAGGTCATCTGTATTGACTTCCTCAAAGCGTTTTTGATGGCCAGATGCCACCCAATCATAGGTGCGAAAATACTCAGAATTTAAACCACTAACGACTTGAGCTTGATAATGAAAGTCTGAAATTTCGCCGTAAACACCAATACCGTTTTCGTTCCAAACGGTAGGCATCATTGCAGCCTCACTCTTATGGCGCTGCACGGTCAAATATTGACTAGGTTTATGTAAAATACTTGATAAACCAATTGGCAAATGAATATTACCGAACTTCACCCCAAACGCTTTGCTAGGGCGGTAGCGAATTTCCGCTTTTTCAACGACCACTTCACCACCGGCTTCAACTTCAGATTCGAACTCACCAAATTCATCAAAACCGTCATATTCTAATGCGGAGCCAGTGCCGCCATGTTCATATTCAATTTCAACTTCCATGCTCCAATCATCAGTAAACTGATAACCAAACTCGGTCACTATCCGCTCTAAATCAGTACGATTACGTCGCTCTGCAGAAGTATCTTGGACGTTATCGAAATATTCATCACTGGTGTAAACCGCGCTGCCATATGAGTTAAAACTGAAACGGCTAAATCGATCTTGTGCTTCAGCAGTTTGCTGTACCACGGTGTCAACTTGAGTCGCCACCTGCTTGCTTTGTTGCTGTTGTTGCTTTTGCTTTTGCTCAGAAGCCAATGTAGCAAGCTGTTGTTTTAGTAGTGCAATTTCAGCTTCTTGTTTAGCAATGGCTTTAGCTAATGTTTCGGTATTTGTTGCGGCGTGTGCATTCGACATAGCACTTAAGCCCAATACACTTGCGACAGATACTGCCAACAAAGTTAACTTGTTATTCATCATTTTCTCCGACATATCAGGTTAATGCTCCCTCAAAACGGGACAAGCATATAACAAGTGATAATCATTCGCATTATAATTTACACTATTATTGGTGATTTTATTTACAATAAATTACATTCACCTAACAAATGGTTTTATGTCACTATGGTTTGATAAGCTTAAAATAAGAGTTTCAACCATGTCAGACACTTCCCTTACAAGTGGTAATTCCATTGCTCGCCAACAAACAAATCCACAACAGTTACTGCTGTGGATGACCTTTGTGATGTCAATGGTATTTGCTGTTTGGCAAGCATTATTAAATAACTTTGTCATTGAACGCGCTGCGTTTACCGGAGCCGAAATAGGCTTATTACAAAGCCTTAGAGAAATCCCTGGATTTTTAGCCTTTACCGCAGTGTTTGTGTTGTTGATGATCAAAGAGCAAACCTTTGCATTATTATCGTTGGCGTTATTGTGTATTGGGGTGGGCATTACTGGTTGGTTTCCCGATGTCATTGGCTTGTATTTAACAACGGTTCTGATGTCGATAGGTTTTCATTATTTTGAAACTATAAATCAATCACTTACATTGCAATGGGTTGATAAAGCTGATGCCCCTGGCTTTTTGGGTAAAGCATTGGCTTGGCGTTCGGCTGCAGCGCTATTGGGCTATGGATCGATTTGGCTAATAATGAGCTGGCTTAACCTCGATTACATTTGGATGTACAGCATTATTGGGGGATGTGGATTATTGATGGTATTTGTGATGACGGTATATTTCCCTCGCTTTACCATTGGTTCTATTCAACACAAGCATTTAATAATGAGAAAACGCTACTGGCTGTATTATTTACTGACCTTTTTCTCTGGAGCGCGCCGGCAAATTTTTATGGTTTTCGCAGGCTTTATGATGGTTGAAAAGTTTGGTTATTCGGTGTCTGAAATTACCGGATTATTTCTAATTAATTATGTCGTTAACTTGATCTTTGCACCAAAAATTGGCCGCTTTATTGGTCGAATAGGTGAACGCAATGCCTTGATTATTGAATACAGCGGCTTAGTGATTATTTTCAGTTGTTACGCCTATGTCACCAACGCCAATATTGCTGCAGGATTGTATGTCATTGATCATCTTCTTTTTGCAATGGCGATTGCGACCAAGACCTATTTTCAAAAAATTGCAGATAAACAAGATATTGCTTCAACCATGTCGGTCAGCTTTACAATTAATCATATAGCAGCGGTTATTATTCCGGCGTTATTAGGTGTTTTGTGGTTAAGCTCGCCTAAGTCGGTATTTTTTATTGGTACTGGATTTGCCGTATGCTCACTGGCGCTAGCATTCAATGTGCCGCGTCATCCGCGACCAGATAAAGAAACACTATGGTCACCATCAAGAACAAAACACTAAACGATTAAATATAGATGTCGTATCATACAGGCATGTTGCAAGCATAAAACAGAAAGAGATCTCACGATGGCTGATGTTGATGTAACCGAAATACCTCAAGACAATACCCAAGGGTCCGCTCGACAAAAAACCTTATTGCTTGGACGGATTATCGGTTTGGCAAGCGAAGAAGATTATCGCCCCTCAAGTGCTTCCATTACCGATAGAGCCGATCATCGGCAACGAAAACAGCTCAGCCAGTACCAAGCAAACCTTGAAAGTATTTTTGCTCTTGCACTGAGTTACACCCCTTCAGATGTGACTGGCGTGGAATTAGATCCTGATTGGCGCTACCAATTTTTTCAAATGGCAGAACAAATTCATAACCGTAAAATGCAAGATTTGTGGGCCAGAATTTTAGCCAGTGAAGTCGTCAATCCAGGTAATTTTAGCCTTCGAACCTTAGCGGTATTACTGCAACTGACGTTTCGAGAAGCACAGATTTTTGAAAAAGCCTTAGGCATGTCGGTTAAAATCAACAACGAAATCAGATTTAAATTACTCAGTAGTTATCGAATTAATGGCGGGGTAAAACAATATTTTCGTAAGCACACTCAAACCAACTTCGGCCTGTCACAATTTGGCTTACCTTATTCCAGTATTTTAACCTTAGTCGATGCGGGAATTTTACATAAAAGCGAGTTTGAAACCGGACTATTAAGCAGTAATGAACGTATTCAGTTAACTCTGTGTAATGCCACTTTGACCCTAAAACCCAAAAATCAGCACTTATTATTTACTTATTATCGGTTTACTACTGTCGGTGATGAGTTATGCCAATTAATTCAGGCAAAAAGTGATAATGAATTTATCACAGCAGTTAAGACTATATTAGCCAAAGACTTTATGGTTAATAGTTAATATTTTTATAAAGGTGCGCATATTTAGCTTTATGCTCGCTAAATAGGAATTGACGTAGTATTGCTCGCGACTCACCTTCAGCGCGAATTTTTGCTGCCATTATCCCATTTTCGGTCCTAACAGGCTCAAATGTTATATTAATATGAGTGCCATTTGGTAAAATAAGCTGGCTTGAATGCGGCATTTTGGTATCAAACTCTTGTGGCACTTTAATGGTCATGCCCGAGCTAGACAAAGATAATACCTCGACATCTATTGCAGTATCATTATCAATAACAGTGACATTTTTGACCTGATTAATCCGCCAACTCCGCTCACCGCCACGCATGTCTATCACTTCAGGAATACCTAACTCAGGCAAAAATTGCCCAAGCTCATCTTGCTTTAAGGTTAACGGGAACCACAAGCGGTAATTACTAATTTCAGCCAGTAAGGTTAACTTGGCATTTCCCAAAATATGAGCAAGCACTTGCGGTACTTCTGTCGCAACACTTAATGAATGTCTCGATAAAGAATTATCGGTACAGTCATCTTCCGGCGAGAACACATTGCTAAAATAAGCGAGCTCTTCATTAGATAAAGTAGACATAGTGAGACCTTATTCCAAATATTGACACTTAAGTCATACTAACACTTTAGTACGATACTGAACAAACCTTAACCAAGTGCTTTACGCGATTTTACTGTGTAATCAAATTGTATGCTTTTTGTACAAAAATAAAAAGCGAACAAAGTTCGCCTTGTTGTCCAAAAACCTAAACCCAAAGCAAAAACTTAAGCTTTAAGCTTGTAGCAATTAATGTTCTGCTTCAATTTTCAATGCTTTTTGAAATGACTCATGAGTCAATAATTGCTGATAATATTTGCCAATATTAGGATACTTTTCAAACTCACCGTTTTGGCCAACAAGCTCTGCAATAAACGACATCATAATATCTGCACCGCTAAGACGGTTACCGACTAGATATGACTTACCCTCTAAACGGTCGTTAACATAACCAATCACTTTGGCCGTTTCTGCATCAGCATACCCACCAATAAACCGTGTTTCAGCACCTTCCATATTAACAAAAATCTTCAACAATAATGGCAATGCCGCAGAACTTTCGGCAAAATGCATCCATTGCAAATAATCAATGTAGTCCGCAGTGCCTTTGGCAGGCATAAGCTTGTCAGCTGCATAGGTTTGAATTAAGTATTCAGTAATAGCACCCGACTCAGCTATGGTAAAGTCATTGGCTTCGAGTACGGGTGACTTACCTAACGGATGAACTTTTTTAAGTGATTCTGGCGCTAAAAAAGTGCTCGCATCACGCTGATAAGCAACCAGTTCATAATCGACACCCAGTTCTTCTAATAACCAAATAATACGTTTTGAACGAGATTTATTTAAGTGATGTAGTTTAATCATTAAGCCATCCGAATATTGTTGAACGATAACAATAAGCCCAATGATTATTCATTGGGCTTATTTATAATTCCACCAGAGCTCTTATTTCGAGCCGATGATAAATAAATCATAAGCTAAGTCTAAACAACCCGCTTACTAATTAGCGGGTTAGCTTAATAAAGCTAACATTTTTTCTGCCACTAACTCAGACGATGCAGGATTTTGACCAGTAATTAATTTACCATCAGCTACCGCATATGGATGCCAATCGTCGCCCTTAGAATAAGTCGCGCCATTTTGTTGTAGCATATCTTCTACCAAAAACGGCACTACATTAGTGAGTTGCACTGCCTCTTCTTCGCCATTAGTAAAACCTGTGACATTTTTACCGGCAACGAGTGGGGTTCCGTCAGGTTTTTTAGGGTACTTAAGTGCAGCTGGCGCGTGACATACCAAACCTAAAAGTTTATCTGTTTTATAGCACTGCTCAATTAATGCAATAGAGTCTTTATCATTGGTTAAGTCCCATAATGGACCATGACCGCCAGGATAAAACACCGCGTCATAATCTGCTACGTCAATTGACGCCAATGTCAGCGTATTGGCGAGTAATGCTTGCGCTGTAGCATCGGCAGTAAAACGACGCGTTGAGTCCGTTTGAAAATCAGCTAGATCACTTGTTGGGTCCAATGGCGGTAAACCACCTTTAGGAGAGGTCAGTACTACCTCAACACCTTTATCGACAAATGCGTAGTATGGCGCCGCCAACTCTTCTAACCAAAAACCAGTTTTTTTACCTGTATCGCCTAATTTATCGTGCGAAGTTAATACCATTAATACTTTCATTGTTATTCCTTACATACTGTTTGTTTAGCGTAATCACGTAGATTACAGAGGATCATTTATTTTAATTACAACCTTGCCGAAGTTTTCGCCCTTTAACAGCCCAATAAAGGCTGTGGTCATATTTTCAAGACCATCGACAATTTGTTCACGATATTGAATTTTACCTTCACCAAGCCATTGCCCCATATCTTTGGCAAACTCTGGATAGCGATCACCGTAATCATCAAAAATAATAAAGCCTTGCATCTTAATGCGCTTAACCAGCAAAGTACCCATCAGTAATGACAAACGATCAGGACCGTCTGGTAACGAAGTCGCGTTGTATTGCGAAATTAAGCCACATAATGGCACTCGAGCACCGGTATTTAATAACGGTAAAACGGCATCAAACACCTTGCCACCAACGTTTTCAAAATACACATCAATACCATTACCACAGTGGGTTGCCAATTGCTGTGCAAAATCAGCCGCTTTATGATCAATACATTCATCAAAGCCTAATACTTCTTTTGCGAAGCGACATTTCTCTTCGCCACCAGCGATGCCGACGACTCGACAGCCTTTCAATTTACCAATTTGGCCAACCGTGGCGCCAACAGGCCCAGTAGCCGCGGCAACCACAATAGTTTCGCCAGCTTTAGGTGCACCAATGTCTAATAATCCCATATAGGCAGTAAAACCTGGCATGCCCATAATACCCAAGGCATAAGAAGGATGACTTGGGTTATCGCCCAATTTCATCAGCTCTTCTCCATTGGATACCAAATAATCTTGCCAACCACCAAACGCTAACACCCACTCACCCACTTTATAATCAGGATGATTAGAGGCTTCCACTTGTGATACCGTCGCACCCACCATCACATCGTCAATCGCAACAGGATCTGCATATGATTTTGCATCATTCATACGGCCACGCATGTAGGGATCAAGTGATAAATACACTGCGCGTAACAACACCTCACCTTCTGCGGGTACAGGTTTGTTGACGGTTTCTAAGCGAAAATTATTAGCAACAGGCTCACCTTGAGGGCGGCTGGCGAGTACTATACGACGATTTTGGGTGTTCATCTTGTGTCCTTTAAATGATATCAGCACCTTAAAATGGTACTGAAGAAGACAATATGACCTAAGTCGTTTAAAAATGTTAATGTCGTTAACATTGCTAACATTCGTAATACAGATATCATGTAAACATTGATATCATAGTCAACCAAGGTCTATTAATACGTTCTTTTACTTAAATTGATCAGTCAAAACATGATCAATCACTTTATGAGCTAAGCTTTTGATATGAAAAACGATAAACCCATGCTACTTGAGAATCAGTTATGTTTTGCTGTTTATTCAACGTCATTAGCGATGACCCAACTGTACAAACCTTTACTAGACTCTATCGGGCTAACTTACACTCAATATTTAGTGATGTTAGTCCTTTGGGAGCAAGATGGTTTAAGTTTAAAAACCTTAGCCAGCAAACTCGGACAACAGTCAGGCGCATTAACACCAGTCATAAAACGTCTTGAAACTGATGGTCTACTAAAGCGTATTCGTAAGCCTTTAGATGAACGGACCTTGTGTATGCAATTAACCGAAAAAGGTCATCAACTTCAACTCCAAGCAGAACAAATCCATCGATGTATTCTTGAGCAATGCGGTATCGACATATCTGAACTATCAGCATTAAAACAACAACTGGACCAATTTAGGCTTAAATTACCTACCCACATCGAGTGTTAGTTCACAAAATCACTCACACTTTAGCTTAAATCTGCTTTTGCATAGCCATATGATAATCACGATAACTAATTGCGCGCAACTTAAATTAACAATATTTAAGGTCTATAACCGATTACGTGATGCCGCCGCATTGTTTGAAGGGACTAAAATGCTATTAAATCCACTTTGCCATCATACTAAAATGATTATTGAGCACTTGCTCTTACGAGACATTAACACTATTGCGACCGACATGTTTTGATGAATACAACGCCTTATCAGCTCGATTAAATATCTCAGAAAATGCTTTGTCTTGAGAACGTAAGGTTGCAATACCAATACTAATGGTTATCGAAGGAGCTTGTGGTTTATCATACTGTTGCTGAGCTTCTCTTAACCGTTCAGCCAAGACATAAGCAGAGTTCATATCAGTATCGGGTAATAAAATCGCAAATTCTTCACCGCCAATTCTAGCCAATACATCAGCCTCCCTAACATGTTCATTACATATATTAGCAACGCGCTTAATCACCTCATCGCCCACTAAATGACCATAGGTATCATTAACTACTTTAAATAAATCAATATCGATGATCATTAACGAAAAAGGTTGAAAATAACGAGTAGCACGAAAAAATTCATGTTCGCAAAAAGACGTAAATGATCGACGATTAAACAAACCCGTTAATGAATCCGTATTAGCAAGTTGCTCTAGTTTTGAACGTAAGTGATAGGCCGCGGTAATATCGGTAGAAACACCAATAAGGCCAATTAATAAGCCTTTATGGTTGTATAAGGGTTGCTTAACTTCGTGATAAACAACTAAAGAGGTTTGAGTATCAACAATAACATCGTCAGATATTTTACTTTGTGAATTAAGCACTTTAGTGTCATTTACATGCAATACATCTACAACATTCTCGGGAAAGTAATCGCTATCGGAAGTGCCCTTTAGCTTTTCAAGCGTTACGCCAAAGTAGTCAAGCGTCAATTGATTCGCATAAATATATTTGCATTGAGTGTCTTTTAAATAAATGTAGGCATCAACTTGATCAAGAATAAGATCATAAGTATCTAACATCATTTTTTTAGTTTGCTGCTGACGATATCGGCTCAAGTTAAAAAAAAGCAACAAAGCGATAACTAACAATAAGACGAAAACCAATAATTCAACGAGTTCAAGCGACATGAGCATTCCTTAGCTAGCATCTATATATCCATATGCGTCATTGATGATGTTAATGACGTAGATCCAGCAATATACTCTTATTAATTACGGTTAACCATACCGTATCTTAAACGCGGTCAAGAATGAGAAGATTTATTGATGAAAATCAAATAATGAATGTCCGGATTTAATTCCTAAGTGCGACACAAAGCCTATTATTGACATACTACAAATAGACAATGATTATCGGGCTGGGATCAACAATATTGGAGCTAAAATCAATTTAACCTTAGCTCCAGATAATAAACTGTCTGCTGTTTTGCTAATTATCTTCAACTCAATTAACCCAACTCATTTAATCGTTGAGGTTAGTTATTGTCGATACAACTGGCCTACAATAATAAATAATATTAACGCTTATAAATAACGCCGTTCTTCATCACAAATGACACATCTAATAACGCTTCAATTTGCTCAAGCGGACTGTTATGTGTCGCGATGATGTCGGCAAATTTTCCAATCTGCAGCGTGCCAAGTTTATCTGACATATCAATCAGTTTTGCAGAGTTAATAGTTGTACTGATTAAAATATCCTCATTACTCATGCCAGCCTTGCTCATCAATACTGCTTCTTGGGCATTGTCACCATGATGTGACACCCCACTGTCGGTACCATAAGCAATGTTAACCCCAGCTTTATAAGCCGCACTAAAGTTTTTCATCATGTCGCCACCAACACGAATCGCTTTGGCTTTAATCGCAGGAGACATAAAGTTGCCCCCTGCCGCATTGGCCATTTTCACTACTGTGTCACCGGCCAACAATGTTGGCACTAAAAACGCGCCACTTTTTTTCATTAATTTTATACTTTCTTTATCGGCGTAACTGCCATGCTCAATACTGTCGACGCCAGCACGCAACGCCGCATTAATCCCTTGGGCTGCATGGGCATGACTAGCTACTTTGCGACCTAATGCATGCGCAGTATCAATAACCTCTTTAAGTTCATCATCATCCATTTGTTGGCCAGTACCAGTATTAGTGTCAGATAACACACCGCCAGTAGAAGTAATCTTAATCACATCGGCACCAAACTTAATCGCGCGACGAGTTGCACGGCGACAATCATAAGGCCCATCACAAATCGTTTTAGAGGTAAACTTGTCAAGCAAATCTGGGCTCATACCATCAACATCGCCATGGCCTCCGGTTACCGACACGCCGCCAGATGCAATTATTCTGGGGCCATCAACCCAACCTTTATTAATCCCATCGCGTAGCGCATATATTTGTTCTGGTTTAGCCCCTAAATCCCGAACGGTAGTAAAACCTGCTAACAAGGTCTTTTTAGCAAAATAAGCACTGCGCATTGCCACATCAGCATCCGACATTCGCAAAGCCTCGCTATCATTATTCGGCCCTAGCTCTCCTTGTAAGTGCACATGCATGTCCATCATTCCAGGCATAACAAAGTTGTTTTTTAAATCAATAATTTCAACATTGTCATTCTCGTTCGCCACTGGCGCTGACTGATAGCCTGAAGTGATAGAAGTAATTACCCCATCCGTTATCACCACAGTTTGCTGAGTTAAAGGAGATTCGCCTGGCGTGGTTAGTAATGTGCCAGCATAAATAACATTAATGTCCGCCGCTTCAGCGACGGCCGATGCCATAGTTAGCCCAAACACTACCAAGGCTAGAGTGCTAATAGCATTTTTATTCATAGAAACTCTCTTTTTTTTAATTTTAATTGGTTAAGTTTTCTACACTGCCAAAAATACTGTTATGTTACAAGCAAGTAAAATATCGTGTTACATAACGATTAGAAAATCGATTCGTCATAAACAAACAGTGAATGAATATAAAATGGATATTGCAATTTTTGGCGCGGGTTCAACAGGCTGTTATTTAGCAGGTCAGTTATGTCTCTCAGGGTTACAGGTCAGTTTAATTTGTCGTCAAGCGATTAAGCTGAAAATTATCGCTAATAACGGCATTACCATGACCGATTATAACGGCTTTAAACAAACCATTATGCCGCAAGCGTTGATCACTGATATCAACAAAGAGTCGTCAATCAATGGCAAATTTGATCTGGTATTTGTCACCTTAAAATGTCATCAAGTCAGCACTATTGCCAATCAGTTAATGGCGATTACTCATGACAACAGCAGCATAGTATTTATGCAAAATGGCTTAGGCAGTTTTGACAGCATTAAAGACTCACTCGATCATTACAGCTTACTCCAAGGGATCACGCCGTTTAATGTGCTACAACTGCCCAATGCTGTGTTTCACAAAGGCACAGAGGGTGTGTTTACCTTACAAGCAAACCCTCATACCATCGCAATTCAATCTGCACTCGTTAGCCACGGATTTGGTTGCGACATTGAAGCAGACTTTACCCCCATGATTTACGGTAAATTATTATTAAATCTCAATAACGCCTTAAATGCTGTCACCGACTTACCAATTAAACAGCAATTAAGTCATTACAAAAATCGCCGAATGTTGGCCAAAGCAATGAAAGAATGGTTAGCGGTGTGCGAGGCGGCCGACATCCAATTACACCAATACACTAAGGTCAAACCCACTTGGTTACCCACCATTTTATCGCTGCCAAATGTACTATTTAATGTGTTAGCTAAACAGATGCTCGACATCGATCCCAAAGCACGATCGTCGATGTGGGAAGACATTCAAACAAAACGAAAAACAGAAGTCGATTACATCAATGGTGCGGTGGTCAGCATCGGTAAAAAATACGGAATAAAAACGCCGGTCAATCAGTCGATAGTAGAGCAAATAAAACAATTAGAACAACAACATTAACCAGATGCTGTACGCGATATAGTAGTCGAGACAAATGTAATTATACGGTACAATTTTATAACAAAAATACAACTGACGTAATCGCACCCAATAATAAAAGGTGCTAAAAAGACGATGACCTATGATAACCCCACCAGAAGTTAGCTTAGATCTGGATAAAATCATCAAAGTGTCATCTATATTTAGCCAAACTTAACGCGATTAACGCATGGACATGAATCAAGATGAACGATAGCACTTTCTTTTTTGGCGATTGGCAAATTAACCCGCAAAGCAATAGCGTTCAGTCTGGCGATGTTATTCGCAGTCTTGAACCCAAAGCCATGGATGTATTATGTTTACTATGCCAACACCAAGGGGAAGTGCTAGCAGCAGACGATATTATTAACCACTGCTGGAATAGCATCGCCATTGGTGATAATCCGCTGCATAAAGTGATTACCCAACTGCGTAAAGCATTAGGCGATCAAGCATCTAATCCTCAATACATAGAAACCATCCGCAAACGCGGTTATCGCACCATCGCCAGTGTTGAATACCCTGTTGGTCATCATGCTAAAGTCACTACCCAACAATGGCAAGGCGCCTCACCGTTTCCAGGTTTACGCGCATTTAACACCAACGACTCCAACGTATTTTTTGGCCGAAGTGAGCAAGTTAACACCTTATTAAATCGCATTACTAAACAAGTTGATTTTGGCCGAGCCTTTTGCTTAATTCTCGGCCCCAGCGGTACAGGTAAATCATCGTTAATTAATGCTGGTATCATGCCTAATTTGATGTCAAAAAATGGCTTTAACGGGGTTGGTGTTATTGATAATGCCAACCTAGATTTAGCCGATGTCACTAAAAGCAGGTTAATTATCGATATCGCCAGTGCGATGCTCGACTGGGAAATCAATGACCAAGCAGTGTTTACCGACTGCAGTGCCGATATGTTGGCAAACAAACTGCAAAACGACATCAATGCCGTTATTGAATATTGTCAGCTAGCTTTAGCCAAATACTCATCAATCAATGATGACAATGCCCCAAAATACAGTCGGCCCCATTTTTCATTGTTTATCGACCGTTTAGAAATCTTATTAGCGTCGCCATTATTTACCGAATCCGAACGCAACAATGTATTAGATATCCTCGAAACGCTTGCGGTTTCAGGGGTAGTATTAATTATTAGTGCTTGCCGCAATGACTTTTATCCTCAGGTTGTTAGCCACCCAAGCTTAATGGCAGGCAAAGCCAATGGCTCACATTTCGATTTATCCGCGCCAACCCGATCAGAGCTGATGCAAATGATCCGCTTGCCAGCCAATGCAGCTAACCTCACATGGACACTCGATCCCGATACGGCAATGCCGTTGGACGAAATACTTTGCAGTGAAGCCGCCTCAAATCCCGATGCTCTGCCCATGTTGCAATACACCTTGCAATCACTGTATTTAAACAAAGATGACAACAACCAATTATTGGTGTCGGTATACCATTCACTTGGGGGGATAGAAGGCGCCATCGGTAAAAATGCCGAAGAAGTGCTCAACCAATTAAACAACAGCGAACGCGCCGCACTACCTAAAATACTGTCGATGTTAGTCACCCTAACCGAAGATGAAAAATCGATCACTAGCAGCACTGCCCGCTGGAGCGATCTCAGTAGTGATGCCGAAATAAACCTCGTCAAAGCCATGGTTGATAACCGTTTGTTTGTTTCGCATCTGCAACAAGATCAAGCCTGCTTTAGTATTGCCCACGAAGCGCTATTAAGGCGCTGGCCCCGCGCGACCCAATGGATAACCGAGCACAAGGACAGTTTAGCGATTAAAAGCCGTTTACAGCATCAATCCAACCGCTGGCTAGCGGAGTCAAAAAGTAGTGCTTATTTACTGGCAGAAGGTAAACCATTGGCAGAAGCAAGCACATTGCTCAATAACCAATTGTTTAACCTAGAGCCTCAAGAGATCGCCCTCATTCAAGCGTCTAGCAAACAAGCCAACATCGGACGCTGGCGCCGCCGCGCAGTCATGCTAGCCCTTGTGGCACTGACATTGATTTCTGTCGCCATGAGTGTTCGCAGTATTGAGGCCGAAAACCAAGCACAACAAAAACGCCTAGCGGCAGAAAACTTACTCGGTTTTATGGTCGGTGAATTCGCCGACAAAATGCGCGGTATTGGCCGCATGGACTTGCTCGATGGTATCAGTAATAAAGCATTAGAATATTTCAGTGACGTTTCCGCCGACGATGCCAGCTATTTAAGCTTTGAAGCCCGTTTCCAACACAGCCAAACCTTAGAGGCCATGGGCGAAGTGGCCTATTCGCGCGGCAATACCGACGAAGCCCACAGCGCCTTAATCGCCGCACGCGATCGCATGCTGCCGTTACTCGAAATACAACCGAAAAACCTCAGTTTACTTAAAACCCTAGGAGCCAATGCTTTTTGGCTTGGCCAGCTTAAATACGATAAAAGTGATTGGGCTGCAACATAGCCTTGGTTGGAGCGTTATCTTGAATACAGCCAAGCCATGTATCAATACGCGCCAAACGATAACGATGCCCTTATGGAGTTGTCCTATGCCCACAACTCCCTAGGCTCGATATACATGAAGCAGCAAGACTTTACCGCTGCCCGTGAGGCATTTGAGCAATCATTACAGTTAAAACAAAAAGCACTAGTTCAAGACCCAAGTAATAGCAAAATGATTGCTGATGTGGCCAATGCACAATCATGGATTGCTAGCGCCGCCACCGCTCAAGGTGACATTAAAACGGCAATAAAAATACACCAACAAATTCAACAACAGTTGACCAATAAAACACTCGCAAAACAAGCTTATTTACTTGAACGACTGTCCAGTAGCTACCAACAGATGGCCATTTTATTAAGTTATCAAAGTGAAGTTCCACACGCCTTTAATAAAGCCCAACTTGGTCTCATTGCTATAACTAATGCCCTTAAACAAGATCCTGAAAATGAAGTTTGGAAAACCCATCAATACTATGATTACCTGAAGATGTTAGCTTTTAGTCTTGAACCTATTGAACACAAAGCGAGCTACAGTATTGACTCATTAGCATCCATGTTTACTGAAGATGCAAACTTACAAACCTCCAACAAAAAAAATGAGTTATGGGCAACTTACCAACTGGCTGCAGCAAATTATTTAGCCTCACAAGGACGGCTTTCAGAAAGCCTTGTTTATGTAAAACAAGCAATGGCCTTTTTTAGCAAAAAAAACACTGAGTTTAATCAAAACACAGTTTATTCTGCAGGTTTAGCCCAAAGCAATATGCTAGCCGCGTCATTACTGACATCCTTAGGCCAGCCACTGCAAATAGCCCCTCTGTGTCAGCAAACAAAAAGTCAAATGGCAGCGATTGTTGAAAAAAATAATAATCCTCAATTTACCATTCCTTATGCCAGAGCCCTCGATTGCCTTGGCTAACTCGACCAACACCCAGATTTAGTTCAACTGCTAGAAAGTTCCGCCATAACCGATTTTAGGTTTAACCCTAAAGCGAAAAACCCTAACCTCTAACCCACAAAATGGAAAATATAATGTCAAATACTCAAAACACGACAACATTTTTTATTCTCACCGTCACCCTAGAAAACGGCGAGCCCTTTTTCAGCTACACCAATCAAGACGGCACTCCTAAAAGCGGCAATGTCACTATTAGCCAACATTGCACCATCACCTATCAATTAAATGACCAAACTGGTAAAGGGCTTAAATTTGTCGGCGCCGCCTTTACCACGCCTTTTGATAACATTATTGATGCCGTTAGCATCTGCAACAATGGCAGCTTGATACACTTAACCGATTTAGATGAAGTAGCAGGCAATACCAGTTTTCAGTTTGTGTTGTCAAACAGCGCCAATACCTTGCAGGTGCTCAGCCCAGATCCTGAATTTGTCAATCACCCAGAAAATTAAAAAAATAAAAATGATAAAAGCTCAGGCTTGCCCTGAGCTTTTATGCTGAACCACAGAGCAACATTAATCAATAACATAACCATTGCTAAAACGGCTGGTGTTATCCAGTAACATAACCCGAGGTTGGACTTACCTTTTACCCGTTAACCGAACTCAAAAACCAATTATTTTTCAATAGACCAACGAGTAAATACCTGCCAAATAACGGTATCGCTACCTCCCAGTAACGGCTTACTATCTGTCAAAGATGCAATCAAATATAGCCGCAAAAAAGGCTATTTAAACTAAGAACACTATCGATTTTAGTGAGACAAATCCTAAAACCCAGCAACAAAATCAGCTTGTCTCCAAGGTACATGCAATAGATCCAACTCAATAACAACAAATTCACACAATAAACGTAAAATTTAAATAGAATTAAATCAATAGGTTAAAACCAGAAGATTACCGAAAGGTAAATAAGCCTTATTCCTAATAGAGTGTTTGACATCAACAAAGGGTTACCAATACCAAACGCTTAAGGGAATGAACCATGTTTACCAATGATAAATTAACTGAACTCAATGCCACGATTTCTCGTGTGACTAAATTAACAGACTCATTTGCTAAATATCCCCGTGCGATAAAAATACCATTGCGTCTTGATGATGAAATCCTATCCGACTCATCATTTACGGATGTCGCTTTTGATGCCACTTCAGCAAGCCACAACGGCAAAATAGCAGTAGCAGATAACTTACAAATTAGCACCTTACTCAATGTGATCACGGCTATTTCAGAAGCGATTTTTGTGATTAACTCCGCTGGCGTTATTGAGATGATTAATCCGTTAGGCGCTAAATTATTCGGTGCCCCTGCCGAAATGCTAATCGGTCAAACCTGGACCGATTATCTACAAAGTCCTTTTAAAGATGAGTATCAATCTTTATTTACCTTGTGGAACAGTGCCAGCGATGAAGCCAGTAAAGTGACTCAGTTTAATCATGGTCCTAAAGAAATTATCATTAACCGCGCCGACAGCACCTTGCTCGAAGCAGATTTATCATTGTCATGTTTACCGTCAATACAGATAGGGTCGGAGCCATTATTTATTGGCATTATGCATAACCTGACTTCGCATAAAGCTGAATACAACAAACTGCGCCATTTAGCTCATACCGATAAATTAACCGGCCTTGCCAACCGTCACGCTTTTGATGATGCCCTGCAAACCAATTGGAACGACAGCATTAACCACGACCAACCGTTGTGTTTAATCATTATCGATGTCGATTACTTTAAAATATTTAACGATCAGTTTGGTCATGTTAACGGTGATAAATGTTTGCAAAAAATTGCTCAAGTACTGGCAGAGGTGCTCCCCTCTAACAATGCGATGGCAGCCCGTTATGGTGGCGAAGAGTTTGTGATTATTTTACCTAACAGCAACCCGTTAACAGCTGATTATATTGCTAAAAATATTCAACGTCGTATTAATCAATTAACCTTTACCGACATAGGTTTACCTGCGCAAACAAAAATTAGTGTTAGCCAAGGCATAGCCTGTGAACGCAGTGGCCAATACCGCACGCCCACCGCACTGGTTTGCGCCGCAGACACCGCACTTTACCGCGCCAAATCAACAGGCCGTAACCGCATCAATATGAGTAGCTAATAGCGAATAAACAGTCACCAGACAAAGAATTAAGCACACGCTTGGTAAGCTGCTATACCACTTTTTCGATTAGCCTGCTGGGCCATATGATACTCAGCTGGCGTGGCAAAATGTGCATCCCAATGTTGTAATTTGGGCAACATAAGTCTATGCCACAAAGGCGGAATGAGGGTTAATACAAAGGTGCTAAGGTATCCTCCAATCATTTGCGGTGCATCGGGATAAGGTGATAATTGATGATATGGCAACTGTCCTTGGGCATGGTGATGTGAATGTCGAGTTAAGTTAAACATTGCCCACGAGCTTACTCGCTTATTGGTATTCCAAGAGTGATGTGGTTTTACTGGCGAGTTAAGTTCACGAACCAAGCCATAATGTTCCATGTAATTGACTATCTCTAAAGTCGCTTTAGCCCATAACGCCATTAATACAAAAAAGCTTAACCCCTGCCAACCCGCAAGCCAAAATACCCACACCATAATCGCGACACTCATAGCGTAACCTCGTAACGCTTTATTGTGCCAACTCCACACTGCTAACTGTTTACGCATAAGTCTTTGCTGCTCAATGTGCCACGCACTAATATTGCCCTTAATGGTCGAAATAATAATGTGTGCATAAACACCACGACCACGGGGAGCGGTAGCTGGGTCGTTTAGGGTACTGACGTATTTATGGTGACCATACACATGTTCAATGGCAAAGTTAGCATCAAAACTAAAGGCCAATAACCAACGTCCAATCAATAATGACACCGGTTCCCAAGTACGATGCGTTAGCTCATGGCCTGTAATCGTCGCCATAACGCCAACCACTAAGCCCAAATAAATCACCATCACGCCATATTGAATAACGCTAGTGTTTTGCCTCGCAGACAGAGCATCATACCCCGTTAAACTACTGACCCATGCGCCATATTGGCCAATATCTTGGCTGGCAAATTGCCAGCAACACACAAATATCAATATCACGGTCAATGGCAGTGCCAACCATAATTGCCACGTAAGCAATGCCGGATAGCGATATTGTGGCGTCTCTGTATCATTACCAAACACGATGTCACCGCCCAAATACACCGTAACCCAAATAGCAAAGCCAATACTGATATAGGTTCCACCCAAAGTGATACTGGTAATAGCGATCACAGCCATAAGATGAAACGACATAAATTTAAGGTATTTAAACATGACCATGTCCTTATTCTTGCGGTTCGTCAGCTAAAGGACGTTGGTGTAAATTCAACTGAATGTTGATATCTGTTTTTGGCAGACTCTGACAGGCCAAAATCATTCCTTGAGCGATGGCATCAGCCGATAAAACATATGCACTGTCGGTTAATTGCTTAACTTCGCCCGCAACCAACTTGCATCGACAAGCACCGCAACTGCCTACTCGGCAATGATGCGGAAAGGCAATATTGGCTGCCAACGCGGCGGTTAAAATAGAGTGTTTAACGCTGGTTTGCGCTATCACTATTTCATCATTAATGGTTAAGCTAACCGGTTTGGCAGTAAACATAGACAGCATACGCATTCCTTTGTGATTAAAGGTTTACTGTACGCCAACAAGAAATATAACAAAGAGGGAAGAATTGACATAAAGGGGTCATTAATAGACAAGCACAGCAAAATACGTTAAAACTAAATCAAAGCCATTAATAAGATTGCCATGCAGCAACTACCTATATTTTACTTAAACCAAGTGTATCAACAACTGCACCAGTGGGAATGTAATGTCGATATATGGTTAGCCGATAACGGCCTTAAACTTGAACAACTTCAAGACCCGCACTTTCAAGTGAGTTTTGATGACTATCAACGACTGATAACGTCTGCAATTCATCTATCGGCACGGCCAGACTTAGGTTTGCATGTCGGTAGCCGAATAGGTATTAATACCCATGGCATGATGGGGTTTGCTATCCTTAATAGTAGTACCCTAAAGCAAGCCATTGATACATTGAAGCAATTTATCAATACACGCACACCATTGGTTAATGTTAATACCCACGAAACCGCCAGCAGTATGGTTATCACACTGCAAGCGATACAACCATTGGGCGAGATTCAACAGCCGTTTATGGATGCTTTGCTAGTCACCATTGCCAACTTGTTGCAACAAATTACCCCGTTGTCGTCTGCAATATGCCAGGTTAATTTGGGGTTTGCAGCACCAGCCTATTGGCAACAATACTCTGCATTACTCAAAGTACCAGTGCATTTTAATCAAGCCAGCACCCAGCTAATATTAACTCAAACATCATTAAATCAACGCTTGGATATGGCCGATCCCAGCTCGTTTATTCAAGCCAAACAATGGTGTATTAACGAACTTAAAAAACTTGATTTACAGCAAAGCCTTAGCGATAAGTTGTATCAGTATTTACTACAAAGTCCGATGCCACTACCAAGCTTAAGCGATACAGCAACGCATTTTAATATGACCCCACGGACTCTTCATCGCCATTTAACCCAACAACAAACAAGCTATAAGAACATTGTCGCGTCGGTGAATCACCATATTGCGAAGCAATACTTATCGCAATCTAGTGGCAGTATTAAGCTGTTGGCATATCAATTAGGTTATGTTGATGTGGCTAACTTTCGGCGGGCTTTTAAACGCTGGCAAGGCACCACACCCAGTGAATACCGTCAGCAAAAAAGAGTAAAATGACATTCGATTTAGGAACACGAGTGCGTAAGTGACTGAGTTTCTAAGTTATTAATTAACGGGCAATATCCGTTAATTAATAACATGAATGCGATTAGCTAGATTGAACTCTATGTTTTGGGTTTCGAGCATAACGTGCATACGCGATTAACAATCCAGCACCTAAATACATGGTTAAACTGTATACTCCAGCCACCACAGCATAACTGGGCATATGCAGTAAGCTGATGCAAATCAACATCGCCATAGTGGAGTTTTGTAAACCGATTTCAATGGCTAATGTCAGCGCATCTTTATGGCTTAATGTTAATACTTTGGCGGTAATAACCCCCAACATCATGGCAATCAAATTTAACAACATGCACGCAATAAAGACCTCGTTAAAAGCATCGCTGATAATGTCACGTTCTTGAATCACCACCCCAGTAATCATCAACAATAAAAACACTAATGCAAAGCGCCTAAAATACACCTCAACCTTCACAGCCCAATCGCGATAATAACGCCGTACAATCATGCCAAACAGAATAGGTAGCAAGGTAATCACCAATAACCCCAATGAAATGCTGCTTAACGACACTTCAATATCATAGCTATCACTAAAATGGCTAACCGCAAATTGAATGATAAAGGGCGCGGTGAAAACACACACAATACTACTCAATGCAGTCAAACTCACCGACAAAGCCAAATTAGCCTTAGCAAGATGACTTACAACATTAGAAGTAGTGCCACCGGGGCAGGCAGCCAAAATCATTAACCCTATCGACATGGCTGGCGATAAGTCCATCAACAAACAAAGGGTAAAAGCCAGCAAGGGCAACACGATAATTTGGCCAATAAAGCCGCCAATAATCGGCATTGGAGTTTGCCATAAACGTAAAAAATCAAATTGGGTTAAACTTAATCCCATACCAAACATAATAAACGCCAGCGCAAGTGGCAGCAGTATTTCGGTAATAATCGAACCAGTCATAGGGTAGCATCCTTGCTCGCTAAACAGGTTTAGCGAGTATCGTTAACCTCCGCTGGGATAATAAATGCCTATTGGTATATGTATCCTTTCTCCCAGCGACAATTAGTTCAAGTCAGTTAATTCAGGCTCAAGCCTTGTGGCTTGCAATTAAGTTTAATCTAAAAAGCTATTGTCTTGCGCCAACATGACCTGATACAAGGGCTGAAAATTACCCCATGTAACTAAATCTGAGCCATTAATTTGGCGAGTTTTAGTCGCAATTTCATGGCCAATCAATTTAAGTTCACCCGCAGCCTGCGCTAATAACTGACTGTGGCAGCAACTGTCTAACATCACAAAATTAGCCGTAGCCGCATCAACAGACTTACCCACTGTTAGTAAACCATGATTTTGCAATATCACCGCTGCATGACCTTGTAACGCCTCAGCAATCATGTCGCCTTCAGATAAGTCAGCAACCACGCCGGTAAAAGTGTCAAACACGCTGTGGTTTTCATAAAACATGCATGCATCTTGAGAAATAGGTTTAAGTAACTCTCCTAATGATGAAAATGCACGGCCATAAGTAGTATGGGCATGAGCCACTGCGTTGACATCTGGGCGAGCATGGTGAATACGCGAATGGATAGCAAATGCCGCATTATTGATTGGGTGCTTACCCTCCAAAATATTGCCTTTATGGTCAACACGTACCAAATCAGAAGCCCTAATTTTAGAAAAATGCACCGCTAGTGGATTAACCCAAAACGATTCAGGATCAATACAATCACGTAAGGTAATGTGCCCCGCTAACCCTTCATCAAATCGATAATGGGCAAATACCCTAAATGCAGCAGCTAAGCGCTGTTTTTCATATTGTTGCTGCTGCTGTTTATTATCAAACTTTGGCGGTAAAGGCATAGGATATTTATCTGTGCCAATGGTCATTTTTTGAATTTGCTGAGTTTGAGTATCATTTATGGTGGTCATGTTGAGTCTACTTTTATTGGTTTAGTTTGACTTTAATTTAACCAAGCCTAAAATAAATTCAAATGATACTAAATCATAGATAACTATTAATATGCTGCATAGTAAAATTGATTTGAATTTATTCCTCATTATGAGCACTGTATATCAGCAAGGCAGTATTACTGCCGCGGCGAGTAAGCTACACCTTACACAACCCGCTGTGAGCCATGCTATTGCTCGATTACGCAACAAATTCAACGACCCATTATTTGTCCGTCATGGTCGTAAAATGGTGCCAACCGCCTTATGTCAAAAAATGATTCCCGACGTGCAACAAGCGCTGCTGTTACTCAATAATACTGTCAGCCAGCCCGCTACATTTGACATACAGCAACACAAACGTGAGATAAAACTAGGATTAAGAGACATATTAGAGTCAATGTTCTTTCCTATCCTTATGCCCGACTTACTCAGTAACACCCCCAATATCACCCTAAACAGTCGTCAAATTAAACGCACAGAACTTGAGTCAGCACTCGCGCAGCAAAGTTTAGATATCGTTATCGATGTACTAATGCCAACCCATAAAGATATTTGCAACACTTTGATATGCAGCGAACGATTTTCATTAGTGTGCCGCCAAAACCATCCAATTATACAGCAGCTCACCCTCGCCAATTATGCCGCTGCATCTCATGCATTAGTCAGCTTAAAAGACTTCAACATCGACACAGTAGACATGGCACTCGCCCATCAAGGCGTTAGCCGCAATATTGCATTACGCTGCGAGCATTACTTTGCCGCCATCAGCGTGATCTGCCAATCAGATTTAATCATGACCATGCCAAACACCTACGCCATGTTGCTACAAAAAACCATGCCAATTGTAGTGTCGCCACTCCCCTTTGATGTGCCAGAACTGGCGGTGCACATGTATTGGCACCAACAAGCCCAAGACGATCCGGTAAACCAATGGATCAGAAACAAATTGCTTAATATCTCTGCGCAGTTGTTTTAACTTCTTTTAAGTAGCTAATAGACAACAAAAAATAAATAAACCGTAAGAAATAATCAAAAATAAAAACCCTTTTTTATTTTTGCACCGTTTACACTCATAACAGACCCACTTTATCTGTGTGAAAACAGTATTTAGTTAACCATTCGCGGAGTTATCAATGAATAAAATATTACTCACAAGCATCATTTCTGCCTCATTATTTACCTTAACCGCCACCAGCAGTTTATCGACAGTGCAAGCGGCCGAGCTCAGTTTTTCTCATATTGAAACTGTGGGCACCAGCACCATTGAAGCCGCAGCAGACATGGCTATCATCAATGTTCAAGTATCCGTAAAGGCCGATAGCGCCAAAGCGGCAAAAGATAAAGCCGACGAAGCCGTCAGCCAATTTATGCAACGTTTACTCAAGGCTGGAGTCGACAAAAAACACATTCAAAGTGCTAATTTACAACTCAACCCACAATATACATATGTGCAAAATGAACCACGAAAACTCACGGGTTATAGCGCAAGTCGTCAAATGACCATTACCGTAATCGATCTAAATCGGTTAAATGAGCTACTCGACAGCGCTTTGGTTGAAGGGATTAATAACGTTAATAATATTGAACTAAAATCGAGCCAAGAAGCTAAAATCATTGCTCAAGCTCGCCAAGCCGCGATTGATGACGCCAAGCAAAAAGCCCAATCTTTAGCCAAAGGTTTTGGTGAACAAATTGCAGGCGTATGGGAGGTGAGATACTTTCCGCAGCAAGCAAATCAGCCAGAAATGTATCGCGCCAGCATGAAAATGAATGTCGATGTGGCACAAACCTATCAACAAGGCCAAGTCGCGATTAGCGACAGAGTTGAAGTGGTTTTTAGATTAAAATAGCAGTAAAAATAATGCCAGCTGAACATGAGTTGTTTAGTCGGTTTGCTCTAAAAAACATCATATCCCGTGACACAACTCACATATCCAAACCAACAATAACCTTATAAAAATTATGGTCTTAGTGCGTAAATTTCATTTATTCACAACAAAAATGATCTAGGTCACATATGAATTTCGCCACGCCAACTAAACTTAAAAAATAGAGCGTGGTTGTTGATTTTACACCAAGGTTATCAATATTAATCTGCATTGCTGACATAACACCACGATAAAATTCTCCGTTTTCGCTGTTGCACTTATCAAGTCATTCGCGTTCCATTCTTCAACATATGAAGACTTAGCCAGTAGATCAAAAATATAAGGCCTTGCAATGTTCGACATCACTATCGACGGTAAAACACTATCGCTTCCTTTGGCTGACAACTTATTAAAAGCTGCCACTGATGCCGGTATTAATATTCCCAACTTGTGTGACTTTTCCCACAGTAAGGCTAAGCAGCACTGTAATTTATGCCAAGTGCAAATAAAAAACCATGATGGCAGCTTGCGCTGTGTTCGTGCTTGCGAGACAGCGCTAGAAACTGGCTTAGAAGTGATTACCCAATCAAGCTATTTAAGTAAAATTCGTCAAGAGGCACTTGAGAATATTCTCAGCGATCACTTTGCCGATTGCGAAGCGCCCTGCCAAACCGCCTGCCCAGCTGGCGTTGATGTGCAAACGTATCTTTATCATATTGGCAAAGGCGATTATAAAGAAGCGGTAAAGGTCATCAAAAAAACCTTACCCTTACCCTTGTCTATTGGCCGTGTTTGCCCAGCATTTTGTGAAGCTGAGTGTCGCCGTGGACTGGTAGATGAACCCGTGGCGATTCGTCAACTCAAACGTCATGCTGCAGACTTAGATTTAGCGGATTTAGAATCTTACGTTCCGCCAAAAGCCCCTGCTACCAATAAACGTATTGCGATTATCGGTAGCGGCCCTGCTGGGCTAACGACTGGTTATTACCTCTCTAATAATGGCCACGATGTGACGATTATGGAATCGGCCCCTAAAGCTGGCGGCTGGTTACGTTACGGTATTCCAGAGTATCGATTACCTAAAGATATTCTTGATAAAGAGATTGAACTACTCACCCGCAATGGACTTAAGATCAAAACCGGATGTGCACTGGGTCGTGACACCAATTTAACCGAATTAGTGGCCAATTATGATGCGGTTTGCCTCGCAATTGGGGCGCAAAAAGCCGTACCCATGAATTACCCTGGCAGTGATTTAACAGGCTGCTATTTAGGTGTGGACTATTTACGCGATTACTGCACCGATAAAAAATTCATTACCGGTAAAAAAGTGGCTGTCATTGGTGGTGGTAATACTGCGATTGATTGCGCTCGAACCGCTGTGCGCGATGGTGCTGATGTCACCTTAATTTATCGCCGTAGCCGCGATGAAATGCCAGCAGAACCCTATGAAATACATGAAGCAGAAGAGGAAGGGGTTAAGTTTTACTTTCTTACCAATCCAATTGAAAACCACAGTGATAGCCAAGGCAGAGTTAAATCCGTCACGTTTGCTAAAATGACGCTGGGTGAACCCGATGCATCAGGTCGCCGCTCTCCCAAAGCGACAGGCGAAACCTTTGAAGAAGCGTTTGATACTGTTATTCCTGCGGTGTCTCAACAAGTCGATTTGGACTTTTTAGACCAGCCAGAAAACCAAATAGACACAGGCCATCTTGCCCTCTCTCGCTGGCACACTTTCCTTGGCTGCGAACAAACCATGTCTGCTGGTGTAGAAAAGCTGTTTGTTATTGGTGATTCACGCACGGGCCCTGGTACTGCAGTCGGTGCAGTGGCAGATGGTCGAAAAGCCGCAGAAGCCATTGAAGGATTATTAACTGAAGGATTAACCTGCCATTTAGAACAAGGGCTATTTAACTCACGAAAAGCCAACAAAACAGCCTCGTTGTCTGCAGAGCTATACCCTAAGATAGCTAAACGTCCTCGACTAAAAATGCCTGAATTAAGCCAGTTAAATCGAACCCTTAATTTTGCCGAAGTTGAGCTAGGGTTTGTGCCTAATGAAGCAATGAAAGAAGCCATGCGCTGTTTAGAATGTGCTTGTCAAGCCAATACAGATTGTAAGTTGCGTGACTATGCCACCGAATATAAAGTTGACGGTAAAACACTGAATCAAACTCAGGCGCGTAAATTTAAAGTCGATAATAGTGCGCCTTTTATTACTTTTGATGCCAATCGTTGCATCAGCTGTGGGGCTTGCGTTGAAGCCTGCCATCAACAAAGTGGCCATAATGTTATCTGCTTTGAACCCAATAGCTATCAAGCGTTACCCGATGCGAAAACAGCAGGCATTATCCGCAATGCTCCTCGTGTTGGCTTCACAGCGTCGATGAATGACAGTGATTGTGTACAATGTGGCAACTGTGTTCAAGTCTGCCCTACTGGCGCCTTGGTTGATGCCCGAGATAAAACCCAAGGCACCGACAGAGAGTTAACCAAAACCTCAACCGTGTGCACATATTGTGGTGTCGGTTGTCGTGTTGAACTGCATGTCGACCAGCAAACCAATCACGTTATGCGAGTTACTGGTGATACTCACTCATTAGTCAATGAAGGCATGCTGTGTGTGAAAGGGCGCTCTGGTTTTGACTTTTTGAATAGTCCTAAACGCCTTACAACGCCATTAATTCGTAAAAATGGTCAGCTACAACCAGCCAGTTGGAACGAGGCCATTAGCTATATTAGCGAGCAACTTCAACCGATTAAAGATGCCGCTGGGCCGAGCAAATTTGCTGCATTATCTTCTGCTAAATGCACCAATGAAGAAAACTATTTAATGCAAAAATTCACCCGTAGCATTATGGGTACCAATAGCATAGATCACTGCGCAAGATTGTGTCATTCATCAACGGTAGCAGGCTTATCCGATACCATTGGCGGCGGCGCAATGACTAACGATATTCCCAGCATTAAAGACTCAGATGTGATTTTTATCATCGGCTCCGACACCACCAGCGCCCACCCTATTATTGCTTCGCATATCAAACGCGCAGTGAGCCAACACGGCGCACGCTTAATTGTCGCGGACCCAAAGAAAACCACTATCGCAGACAGCGCTAACCTTTATATCTCTCATCGACCGGGCACAGATGTCATGTTACTTAATGCCATCATGCAGCAAATAATTATCAATGATTGGCAAGATATCGACTACATCAATAATCGTGTTGAAGACTATGAGTTGCTCAAGCAAGAAGTCATGAAACCCGATTACAGCTTAGCCAATGCAGCCCTAATAACTGGCGTGAGTGCCGAAGATATTGCCACTATGGCAAAAATGATTGGCACCTCCAGCAAAACCGCATTGTATTACGCCATGGGGATAACCCAACATACCTCGGGTTATGACAATGTAGTGTCCACCTCTAACTTACAGTTACTGTGTGGCAACATAGGCGTAAATGGCGGCGGACTGAATCCACTTCGCGGCCAAAGCAATGTTCAAGGTGCTTGCGATATGGGCGCGTTACCCAATTATTATCCCGGTTACCAAAAAATCAATCCGAGTAATAATGCTAAATTTGCCAAAGCTTGGGGCAACACATCGCTAAATTCAGAGATAGGATTAGCAGCAACTGAAATCATGCAGGCGATTGTTAAAGGCAAACTCGATGCCTTGTATATATTGGGAGAAAATCCGGTGTTAAGCGATCCGGATCAAGCCCATGTAGTCGCCGCGCTGTCCAAAATAAAATTTATGGTCGTGCAAGATATCTTTTTAACCGAAACCGCGCAGATGGCCCATGTGGTATTACCCGCGACCGCCTTTGCTGAAAAAGATGGTCATTTCACTAACACCGAACGTCGAGTGCAACAATTACGTGTAGCATTAACACCACCGGGTGAAGCGATTGTAGACTGGAAAATCATTCAAATGATTGCCAACACCCTAGGCGAAAATTGGAATTACCACAGCACCAAAGACATTTGGGATGAAATTAATCACGTCACCCCGCAATATCAAGGTCTGACTTGGCAACGCCTTGAACACAAAGTAGATGGTTTACAATGGCCATGCTTTGATGAAAACCATCCTGGCACCCCGATTTTACATACCGAGACATTTTTGCGCGGCAAAGGCAAAATGATTCCAGTGAGTTATCGTCTACCCGCTGAAATGCCAGATAGTGAGTACCCATTAACATTGTCTACTGGTCGTTTATTAGAGCAGTTCCATACTGGCACCATGACCCGCAAAACCCCAGAGCTTGATATTAAAGGCTCACCTAGAGTGATGATTTCGGTTTACGATGCAGAAAAGTTAGGTGTGAGTAATGGCGATATGTTAATCCTCAGCACCCGCAGAGGAACCATTGAAATAGCCGCCTTTGTGACTAAACGTGCTCAGGTAGGCGTACTATTTTTACCGTTCCACTTTGCCGAAGCCGCAGCCAATAAACTGACCATTAATGCATTGGATCCTATTGCAAAAATTCCAGAATATAAGGTGTGTGCCGTTAAAGCAGAAAAGTTACACCCGGTATGTTTAGTGGTTTAATCGCAAAATGACAACGTCGGCCCGTTAAGATGATTTAGCGGGCGGAATACACTAGGGAAAATGAAGACCAAGCGCTTTAGCAAGTACAATTAGCCAGTATGCTGAGATAAGAGTAATCGGCGAGCAATTAGCCGTTATGTATAACACTATTGAATAAATAAAAATGGCCAGCAAGTATTGTGGCTTCATCGAGGCTCTTTGCAAAATTAACTAAAGCACTTAATTATATAAACTTAAAATATGACACCTAACCATAGATAGGTCGAAACATAAAAGTATTTCCATTAACATTTATTGTTTCAACCTGGGGTTTCCCAAACTCAGTTCTTAGGCTCTGAATACAGCCAACCGAAAAACGACTGAACGGGTATAAAAGCACCACAAAAACAACAGCATTTACCAATATCCGAACTACATCGAATGAACCAATAAACAGATGATAATCCATTTCAAATTTATTCAATATTAATCCCGTAGCAGCAGAAGCAAACACAGTAGAAATATTAATGGCAAAACGATTAGTTTTATGAGGTTTTTGCATTAATGAAACCTTGTATAAAAAGCTAATATCCCATTGAATTTCATCACAGTACGATAAATCACTAGCATCTGTTTTTTTGTGATTAATGTGTTGTAATTTTGCCAAAAATGTCACTAGTAGAAACATAGATGTACATATCATTGCGAGTTATCTTCAAGTGTATTATGTAAAAAACCACTTTAATGACTAATTGGCTCTGAAGCAGAAATGATATCTTTTTTAAACATTAATACCGCCAAATAAATCAAACCCAATATTGGGATAATTGATAAAGCAAAGCCTATAACCCCCGCTAAAATAGGCGACTGTGTTTTACGACGACCTAAGTAATAACAAATACCGCCCATAATTAAAGCAAAAACAAAAATCAATTGGCCGAACACAGTTGCATTAAAATCCATTTACATTCTCCTGATTAACAAACCTAATTAACAATACCATGTAACACTTTAGCGTTCAGCATCTCAACGCATTTAACAACAATGTTACATCTGTACGTTATCCACTGTAAAGCAAGTGTATTAACTTTTGCTAAAATAGCGATGTTATCTGCAACGCTCCTTCTCACCAGTCACGTACTAAACTTGCCATTTTGCTGAATTATCGGTAGTTTTAACCTTATTGAAAGACATAAAAATAACAACAAAGGATTACAGATGGGAAACATACTTTGGGTGGCCTCTTACCCTAAATCGGGTAATACCTGGGTACGCGCTTTTTTAGAAAACTACATTCAGAATCAAGATCAACCTATCGATATTAATACGATGCACACCATTTCGACGGCAGAATCAGCTGCGCATCGTTATCTAGCTTATTTACCTAAAGACAAAACCGCCACCACCGAACTGACCCTAGAAGAAATCAGTGTTTTACGCCCACAGGTGCAGGCCGATATTGCTCATCAAGCTAATGGCACTACCTTTGTAAAAACCCACAACTACTTAGGTGAATATAACGGCCAACCATTGCATAATTCCTCAGTCACATCCGGTGCAATTTATGTGGTGCGTAACCCACTCGATGTGGTGATTTCTATGGCTAATTACTTTGATTACACCATTGATGAAGCCATTGCCTACATGGCAGAAGAAATGACTGGTACGCCAAATGAAGCACCACATGTGCCACAAATTATTACCTCTTGGTCAATGCATGTTTCTAGCTGGACAGCCGATGACACCTCAAAGTTGATTTTGCGCTATGAAGACATGTTAGATGACCCCAAAAAAGTCTTCCGTAAAGTCGAGTCATTTTTGGGCCTGAAAAAAGATCCCGTTCGGCTAAAAAATGCCATTAAACATTCGTCTTTTGCACAATTAAAAGCCCAAGAAACAAAACGCGGCTTTGTGGAAAAACACGAAAATGCCAATGCCTTCTTTAGAAATGGCGGCAAGCACCAGTGGAAATCGAAACTCACTCCTGAACAAGTGCAAAAAATTGTCGATACCCATTATGAACAAATGAAGCGCTTTAAGTATTTGCCTGCTGGTATGTAGCGCCAAATCGTTCATAAAAAAACGTCCTATCGCATTAGCCATGGGACGTTTTTTGTGTACAAGTTTTTATCAGAAAACAATTAACTGCGTTTACGGTAAGCCATAATGAGCAACACAATACCCGTGAATAAAAACGGTAAACTTAACCACTGGCCAGCACTGAGAATCGACTCATGGTAAGCCGCTTGACTCACTTTTACCGTTTCGATACCAATACGAGCACTAAATACCAAAATTAAAAACAAACCAAAAATGGCGCCGTGCTTTTGCTTCATATTGGTGTATTTATAAATGGCGTATAAGCCAATAAATATTAATAGATACGCAAACGACTCATACAACTGTGCTGGGTGGCGTGGAAGCATATCAATCCGCTTGAAAATAATGCCCCATGGAAGCGTTGTTGGTTCGCCTAAAATCTCAGAGTTAGCAAAGTTGGCTAAACGAACAAAAAAGCCAAAAATCGCAGTGGCGATTGCTAAACGATCAAGCAGAAACAAAAACGGTAACTTCACTTTACGCTGGTAATAATACAAGGCCAATATGGCACCTAAGCCCCCACCATGGCTGGCTAATCCGCCTTCCCAAATCGCAAAAATCTTCATTGGATGAGAGAAGTAATACCCTGGATCATAAAAAATACAATGGGCTAAACGAGCACCAACAATAATGCCGACAACGCAATAAATTAATAGATTATCCAGCGACTCAACATCTAAGCCTTCTTTTGTATAAATACGTTTCATCACCTGAAAACCCGTCGCTATGGCTAACGCAAACAAGGCTCCATACCAATGTACTTTTAATCCCATAAACGAAATCAACACAGGATCAAGATCCCAAACGATATGTTCCAATTTACCTACTCCAATTGATACGGTGCTTTATCGCATTATGCTAAAACAACTTTACGACAGATGATACATAGATAGCCAACAGAAGAGAAAGTTTCATTAACTAATCAACATTCAACCGATAAATAAGGTACCATTTGGCGTTATTTACTGCTTACAGACTGCGTTGCTAGAGTTAACTAAATGATGGCTGATAAAACCGAATACCATATTGATATTACTGAGCACAGTACTGATGCCATAGGCTTATTGGCGCAAGCCAGTGGTTTAGGGAAACAAGTATTAAAAGATGCCATGCAAAAAGGTGCTATTTGGCACAGCCACGGTAAACAAACCAACCGCATTCGTCGCGCCAAAAAGCCCTTACAATCTGGCGATAAGCTGCATCTATATTTCAACCAGTACATTTTAGATGAACAAGTTGCATCGGCAGAGCTGTTATTTGATCAAGGTGAATACAGTATTTGGTACAAACCCTATGGTATGCGCTGCCAAGGTTCAAAGTGGAGTGATCACACCACTATTAATCGCTACGCAGAGTTGCATATACAACCGCAACGCAATGCCTTTATTATCCATCGGCTTGATCGTGCAGCGACTGGCTTATTGATACTGGGCCACAGTAAAAAAACCACCGCGGCCATTGCCAAACTATTTGAAACCAGTGAATTTGAAAAACATTATCAGGTGATTGTTGAAGGCGAGTTTTCTAGCCAACCCATTAGCATTGACAGTCCTGTCGATAATAAACCCGCACTGTCGCATGCCACTCGGCTTGCTTATAATTCAGCGCTGAATCAATCAAAAGTGCAGGTAAAAATAGACACTGGCCGTAAGCATCAAATTCGGATTCATATGGCGAGTCTTGGTTATCCTGTAGTGGGCGATCGTTTACATGGCAATGGTAACGATCACTCACCCGATCTCGCACTGACATCATGCGTTTTTCGTTTTACTTGCCCGTTAAGTAACTGCGTAAAAACCTTTGAATTGCCAGAGCATTACCGTCCAGCATTCGCTGCCACCAAATCAATTTAAAGGGATGTCATACCATGCGTAACATCATCATTGGGTTG
This sequence comes from Shewanella sp. MEBiC00475, assembly GCF_005234075.1. NCBI lineage: Bacteria > Pseudomonadati > Pseudomonadota > Gammaproteobacteria > Alteromonadales > Shewanellaceae > Shewanella > Shewanella sp. MEBiC00475. The sequence continues at coordinate 3,184,005 of NZ_CP039928.1, read as the reverse complement.
CTTTTTTTGATTGTTAGTTTTAGCCAAGCTTGTATGGCGGCCAGTTTGCAACTTCCTAATAACACAGAAACTGTATTAGTGAATGGTAAAGCCTCACAACAATCTAGCGTAAAGCTCGACTTAACGACACCTGATGCTATCCAGCAAATTGCCTTTCGCTATCAAGCCCGTTATCGCGATAATGGTAGCCAGAATCACTTTACTTCTGACGTTATAATCTTGCGCTTTACCGCCAGCGAGCAAACCTACACTGTAGCCCTGCCGATCATTAACTCAACCTCACGCGCCAATCAATTTAATGCTCATCCTGCAATAACCTTAACCAATCAGGCTGGCGATAAAGTTGCGTTTACACAAGATAAATTGATGAAAGCTGGCTTACAAATTGGTCGCGATTTTGAACAAGAAATGACGCAATACAATACCTCTGGAGCCATAGCAGCGATGGTCACTAACACCAAACTAAGTACAGTTTCAAACACCGAACCGGGCGCGGTTGTAATGACCCCATCAATGATGCCTGCTGCAACCGTTAAAGGTGAGCAAGCCGTTAATAATACCGCAGCAAAACCACTTAAAAAAACCGACGATATAACACAAGCAGAAGTGAGCCGGATGTTAGATTACTGGTATCAAAAAGCCAATCAGCAAACCCAAGCTGAATTTAAAGCCAAAATAAATAACTAAAGATGGATTGTTACTCTTAAACTTAGATGGTGAACTTATTTGCTGGGCTTATTTGATGGGCTTAGATGGCTAATTCGGCGGTTAACCTAGTTTGGTTAGCTTATTTTGATTAGCTTAGCGATGCTATTGGGTTATCAACAACACTTAACTTTGGGCGCAAATATCTGCAAATTTAGCATTAAGTATGCTTTGTAAATCCATAGGATTGAGGGAAATGTCTACGCCTCTTTTGCCGGCGCTAACGTAAATCCGTTGATACTGTTGTGCCGAGGCATCAATAACCGTGAGCAAACGCTTTTTTTGCCCTAACGGACTAACACCACCAAGCACATAACCACTTGAACGCTCTACCGCTAATGCATCTGCCATGTGCGCTTTTTTAGCCCCTGCGGCTTTGGCAATTGACTTCATGCTGAGCATAGACGACACAGGCACAATGCCAACCACTAGCGAATGATTATCTACACTCACCACTAAGGTTTTAAACACTTGCTGTGCAGGTAATCCAAGTTTTTGTGCAGCCTCTAACCCATAAGACTCACAATGAGCATCATGATGATATTCATGTACTTCAAAATCTATTTTATGTTTTTTGGCTATTTCAATTGCTGGGGTCATATTTAAATATCCATGATCGATGCTTTATTCGGTTGATAAAAAGACACATATCGTAGACAAACATATGTCACCACCACTGTCGCAATAAGCAATTCTAGTTCGGCTAGCAAATGAATTTGCTGAATATACTCAGGTTCAACGCCAATACCTTCCATCCATACTGTCATTTTAAATAATGCTGTTGCTCCTATTACCATAGGAAAGGTAAATGCAGCATAGCCGGGGCTAAAAGGTAAGCGTAATAACTTAAAAAACGACAGGTAAATAATCGCAGTCATCAACACCCCAATACCAAATAAAAGTCCAACAATAACCGGTGACGGATGTTGGGTAATGGTTAGGTAACCCGCCAATGATAAGCTGGCTGGCGCCGCTAAAACCGCTAAGGTCGGTTTTGCCGCATCGGGAATAGCTTCGGCAAAAATAAGCCGATAAATCATTATGGGTAACATCACCGCATAACTTAACATACCAAACATAAGCGCCGCATAAGCAACCCACATAAGATGAGCATTACCTGAAAATGACACATCGGCCACTACAATACCAATAGGCGGAATAAACCAACTCGGCACCATATGATGCAAGGAAAACTGTTTGCTACGATGATAAATAAAGCCAACCAAAAAACTGATGTGCAGCAACACCGCAAATGACCACATTAAGTCTCCAGCTAATGCTGAAGCATAACCGAGGGAATTAGACACCACCATTAACGCCATGGCAAACGTGGGTACCACACTGCCAACCACTGGATGCGCAACATCTTGACGCAATAAATGGGTATGAAATAAAAATTTAACCGCTAATAACAACAATAATACACTGGCAACGGCTGCACTTACCCACTGACCATAATGGTGGAAATCGACCAGATATTCCCAACTCCAACCTAAACTGGCAATCCCTAACGCAAGGCCTGCCATTGGTGTCGGCGCTATCATTACTGTTTGTTTTACTGCTCGAATCATTACATCCTCAAACCAATCGACAAGCGAATAAAGTGATTTTACGCTTGCTGTTTGTTTATAAATATCCAATTATATGAAACAGCCGTTCAGAAAAACTGAACATTACAACGACAATACATCTCTCATCAACAGAGTCCGCTAAATAAGATGAATATTTCACTTAAACAACTCAATGTGTTTATGAGTATTACTCAACACAACACCTTAACGGCTGCAGCTCAAGCTATCTACTTGTCTAAAGCGGCGGTGAGTATGGCATTAGCAGAATTAGAAAAACAACTCGGCCATCCGTTGTTTGATCGAGTCAATAATCGTTTAGTGCTTAATCAAGAAGGACACAAGCTATTACCACTTGCTGATGAGCTGCTAAGTAGAGCAAATAATATCAATCAATTATTTGATGCAGAGCAAGCTTTTGCAGGACAATTAAAAATTGGCGCCAGTGACACTATAGGTAATCATGTTGTACCCGGGTTATTGAGTCAGTTTCGCCACCAGCATCAACATTTTTCTCAAAGTGTGTTTATTTCAAATTCGCGGCTAATCTGCCAAAAGCTGCGTGATTACGAGTTAGACATTGGCTTAATTGAGGGGAACACGCCTCACCCGGATCTCATCGCAACACCATTCAGCCATGACAACATGTGCATTATTGCCGCCCCAGAACATCCTTTGTGTCATATTAAAAAACCGCACATTACTGATTTATCATCGAGTGACTGGGTACTGCGAGAAGCAGGTTCTGGATCGCGAGAGTTCTTTTTGCGCACCCTTGCAACCCATATTGAGACTTGGCATGAAGTGTTTGAACTTAATACTACTGAAGCGTTAATTAATAGTGTGGCTGCGGGAATTGGTTTAGGGTGTTTATCGACGCTAGCGGCTCAATATGCTGTAAGCGATGGACGTGTCACTCAGCTCGATTCTCATATCAAGGGTGATAACATCAAAATGCAGCGACCGTTTTGGTTAGTGGTTCACAAAGACAAATATCACAGCCCGCTGCTGAAAAATTTTATTGAGTTTTGTCATCAATGGGATAATACATAAAGTGGTTGTTTTATGGCCTGCAGCCACTAACGCTTGAGATCGCAAGGTTCCAGCCTGCAACGGGCCAAAAGGGGATTACGGTTCTTAGTAGAGCAGCACTTAGTTACAGGTGTAGCTTATCCGACCATTACTAATAACTTCAATAAATCCAGCTTCATAGATGTATCCCCCGAACATTAATAGTGCTGTATATCCCTACTTTGATACTAATGAAAATTCTTAAAGAATTATTATCACGTAAAAATAAAATCAATTTTTATTGATAGATTAACGGATGAAAATATAACTGATATATTTAAATCTCTTAGTTTTTTATGAGGAGTAACAATTGATTCGATAAATTTTATTGATCAATTGCGAGGTGTAATATAAATTTATAGCGACTGAAATTATTATATTAGTATTTTAATCAATTGGTTATATAGATATTTCGAGTGTAAATTAATTATAAGCAGGGATATGTCCGAGAGGCTGGATAATAAGCTGTTACCTGTAAAAGGAGGTCGTTATGCAGTATAAAAACACTCAGCTTGGAATCGCGATGCTTTCAGTTATGGGAATTGTAACATTAGTGCTTATCTTTGCTTCGGTAACTCAACCTACCGAATCGATTGGATTTGCTTATTTAATTGTAGTTGTGGTTTCAATTCTTTTTTCAACATTAACAATCAAAGTTGAAGATGGAAATATAAAATGGTTTTTTGGTCCAAAATTTTGGAATAAATCAATAAAGATATCTGAAATTGAGTCCGTACAAGAGATAAGAACAAAATGGTACTATGGGCTTGGAATTCGGTTAATCTCAACTGGATGGTTATATAACGTTTCTGGTCTAATGGCTGTTGAATTAAAACTTAAAGATGGCACAACAGTTTGTCTGGGGACAAACGATCCAGAAAATTTAATAAATGCTATTAAGCAAAGTAGTTGACTTGTGCTCGTTCCTTGCAAGTTTTAGCCAACTATTTCCCGCCTTTTACAGTGCTCATTATTAACGCGTTTATGTCAATAAATAGTTTAGCTTTGCTTGAAAATGTCTAAATTCAACTCTGAACTTGAGGCCTTAGCAACAAACCCTGAAACAAACATGTGCCAAAGCAGAAACTGTCATGATAGTGCAGTAGCTGAATGCTTTTTTCATTGTTGAAGAAAGATAGAGTGAACCGGAAAAGCGATAAAAGCAGGGACGTGTCACACTCCGAGATATTAGCTACTACTAACTACCTAAAACAGTAGTTAATTCATTGGATTAAGCCTATTATTTTTATACTAATTAGGTAAATTAATTTACAATAGTGATGTTTAAACAACAACATTAATGATGGCTATAATGACAAATAATAAACCGTGGTTAAAACAATATCCTGAGGATGTGCCCACAACAATAGACTCAAGTATGTATAATAATATCAATGATTTATTTAAAGAGTCTTTTAGTGCGCATGCTAAAAAAGCAGCATATATTAATATGGGACATAGCTTATCCTACCAAGATCTCGAAAGTAAAAGTAACGCTTTTGCTGCTTATCTACAATCTGAACTAAAAATGAAAAAAGGCGAACGAATCGCCTTGATGATGCCTAATTTATTGCAATATCCCATCACTATTTTAGGTGCATTAAAAGCAGGACTCATTATTGTCAATGTTAACCCACTTTATACCCCTCGAGAGCTAAAACATCAATTACGAGATTCAGGGTCCAGTGCTATTGTTGCCGTAACAAATTTTGGTAATAACCTTCAGCAAATACTACATGAGACTAACATTAAGCATGTTATGTTAACCAAAATCGGCGATGAGTTAGCGATTCATAAGCGTACATTGGTTAACTTTCTTATCAAACATGTCAAAAAAATAGTGCCTAAATATCATATTCCCGACGCTATTTCATTGCGTAGAGCGTTAACCGAAGGCAAGAAACTTCCCTTTATTGATCCCCAAATAACAGTAGATGATTTAGCATACCTCCAATATACAGGTGGAACGACGGGTCCTTCGAAAGGGGCAATGCTTACTCATAGTAATATTATTTCTAACGTTCTACAGGTTCATGCTCATTTTAGCCCAAGAACCTTATATGATAAGGAATATGCAGTAACCCCACTTCCGCTTTATCATATTTTTGCCAACTCAGTGAGTATGATGTTTATGCTCTTTCTCGGTGCAACGAATTTACTTATTACCAACCCAAGAGATATAGATGGTTTCGTAGCAGATTTAAGTAAATATCCATTCACAATGGTTTTTGGTTTAAATACACTTTTTAATGGTCTAAACAATCATGCTGGTTTTCAAGAATTAGATTTTAGTCACGCTCGTTTTACTATTGCAGGTGGAATGCCGACGCAGAAACATATTGCTGACCGTTGGCAAGAGCTCACTGGAATGCCAGTCATAGAAGGTTATGGCTTAACTGAATGTTCCCCTGTGGTCGCTGCAGGTACTCATCAACAACAATCATTTATTTCTTCAATTGGTGTCCCTTTACCCAGCACTGAACTCCGTATCGTTAATGATAAAAATGAACCTTTAGGTCCCAATCAAATTGGTGAAATTCAAATTAGAGGGCCCCAAGTGATGAAAGGCTATTGGCAACAAGAAGCCGAAACCAATACTGTAATGCATGCCGGAGGTTGGTTAAGCTCTGGCGATATAGGAAGAATGGATGACGATGGGATTTTTTATATTGAAGACCGTAAAAAAGATATGATTCTCGTTTCGGGATTTAATGTTTTTCCAACTGAAATTGAAGAAGTTGCAACGCTTCACCCTCACATCATCGAAGCTGCGGCCATTGGCATTCCTGATGACGCTACAGGAGAAAAAGTTAAATTATTTATTGTACGCAAAGGTAATGTGACCGTTGATGAAATAAAAAAACATTGTAGAAAATATCTAACCGGATATAAAAACCCAAGGATAATTGAATTTAGAGATGAATTGCCAAAATCAAATGTAGGAAAGATCTTACGTCGAGAATTGCGAGATTCATAAGAGCTATTACTGAGGTCCTAAGGAAAACTATTATATTTGGCATAGATATGAGGCGCAGCCGAGCAAATCTGACTAAACCTCATTCACATGTTGACAGAGGATCCCATCAACGACCATTTCAGCAATTTGGTGCAACTCGTCTTTAGTTTCTTTAGTTGCTCCCTCTGCAGCATGTAACGATATCCCTTTAAATAACGTCATAATCAGTCGTGCCAGCGCTTCAGGTTGGCAACTGTCATTGAGTTCACCGCTGCTTTTAGCCAATTCAAATCTATTAATTATCGTGGTTTGAATTTTTTCTTTCCGATTATCGATAGCGGTTTTTATTGATTAGCTTGCTTCATTGCATGTCAAAGTACTATTAATTAATCCGCAACTTTGTGGATGACTGGTGTCAGTAAATTGGGCCGCTGCACAGAGCAATAATGATCGAATAACATCGGCAATAAACGCCAACAGACGCTTATCCTGTACCTTGATCCTCAACTGAGTCATTAATAGATCATGATTAACTCAATCAAAGAGCTTAGACAGATCAACATCAACGGCAAATTTGCGTTTCTGTTTAATGATATCCCTTACTTGCAGTACCGCTTGTTTGGCATTTCTGTTCGGTCTAAAGCTGTATGAGCGATTAAATGAGGAAAACTCTCTTAAAATATGATCTATATAAGGGATGGTTACAAACTCACCTCTAGCCTATGCCACATATGATGTTCTTATTCATCAGCTCGCACTCTTTACAATATAAGGCTAGCGGCTTCCTCTAGACCGACCCTCGCGGATAAGTCCTTGCCATTCGCTAGTAGTTAACGTTTAATAACAGTACGTTATTGAACGGTGACTTTCCTACAGCGGACTGTTCCTCATTAGTTAATGCCCATACTGGGCGTACACAAGCGCTTTAAACGTAACAAAAAAAACAGTTGGTTAGGTTTCGCTTCGTTCCACATTATAACCAACAATTTTTGTCCGCTTAAACGGACGCTAGGTGCACACGCAAAAAGACTAAAACGTTAGAGCTATAAGGAGTTAGCAATGAGAAAAGTAGTTTCATTAACATTATTAAGTATGTTTTTAGGGGCATGTGCCTCGAATGATGTGCCAGAAGACGTCAAAATAGAGCCTATCAATTATATTGATTTGTCCTTAGACGATCAGAGAGAGCTAGCTAAAGAGTATTGGGTAGTACAAAAGAGAAAAGAACCTAAGTACCCAATCTCTGCTGTTAGAGAAGGATTATCTGGTTGTGTAGACCTGATTGTTGGTATTAACAAAGAAGGTAAACTAAACGGGTATAAAATTAAAAGCTCATACCCTCAAGGTGTATTTGATAATTATGCTGCAGCTGCATTAAATAAATGGCAGTGGGCCGCGACAGATAAAAATAAGAATAAAGCCCCTGTCTTAACAAGTATCCAATTCGATTTTATGGTCAGTGGATCTAAAAACAAGACTGAGCCGAGAAACAGTGTGGATTCTCTCACATGTAATAGCTCTAACAAATAAGGACGGGCCGCGCGAAACCGCGTTCAATAAGTTGCTTAAACCAACAAAAACAGCTTGCTATGCTCGTTTCTCGCTATTATAGCCAGCCATTTTTAACCGCTTATCAAAGCGTCTATATGCCGAATATTATAGTCTTATTGTATAATACTTTTAATTGATGATACTCAATAAAAACAACCAAACTAGGAATGTTACTAATGGATAATTCAGGGAAAGAAATAGTAAAGTATGGAATTACATTTGGAACAGCACTATCTATTGCTATTTCATGGAGCGTGAACAAATCAATCGTATGGGCAATTATTCACGGTTTCTTGTCTTGGGCTTATGTATTTTGGTATGTGTTTACACGATAATAATTTATTGAGTGCTTTAAGTTCTACTTAATTATCATTTGTTTAAAATAACTTAATTTGATGCCGTTGGCTTATAGCAAGAGACTATGGTTGAACCCAACATTTCTTAATCAAAATCCTACTAGATATAGATAATATTTCAAATTTAACTCACTTTTTTCAAAAAACGTTTTAAAATAGACTCAAATCACATAGCCTGTAACTGATAACCCAATATAATTTTTGAATAAAATGTGCTCAAATCTTACCGAGTAACGGCTATGGCCTAAAACAAATTCAACCATTGTTTACCTAATCGATATAACCACCTATGCACCGGATAAAGCATAAAAAAAACAGGCCATTTAGGCCTGTTTAGATTAATCACCCACCAAATATCACTTAGTAAGCAACGCTAATACGTTGATTAACATGCTTAGCATTTTCGGCTTCATCAAGCATGGTTTTGGCAAAATCTAGCAGGTTGACTATTGCAAAAAAAAGCCCCGATCAATTAGACGGGGCTTTATTAACGTTGTAAAAATAGTACTATTTTCTAGTTACTCTAACTCTTTTGCGGGCTAATACCCCAAGACCAAAGAAACCAAACAACAATTCAATTAGTCCTAAACTACCGCCACTGCTACTTGTTGAAACTGGCGTTGGTTCTACAGTTGCAACAGGAACACCAACAGTAACAGGATCGATGATTGCGCCATCCTTAGCACCATCTTCATCAAGGTATCCGCCATCAGTGATACTGACTTGCACTAAATTATCGCCGATTAGCTCCCAATCAGCAGACTCAACCTCAACCGTACTACCGTCAGCGTTTACTTTAAGTAAAACAGCATCTTCTGGTAAAGTGCCACCAAAATTAATCGTAACGGATATAGTGCTACCAACCTCTAAGCCAGTTACGTTGTAGCTAAATTGCTGCATAGGATAAGTATACTCAGTACCCGTTGCTGTTGTTGTTGAAACAACAATACCTGACACACTGCCTTGATCGACTGTAATAGGTCGAGTTAAATTATAAATAGCAGTGCCATCGGCAAGTATAGTGGTTGGTGCTCCTGCGTCATCGAGATCTGCTTCTGCACGATAGCGAACCACAGTATCTTCATTGCCTGCAGCATCAGTTGATGTTTCCATCCATACTGTATATAAATTGTCACCGTTAGGCTTCATGGTGAGTTGTGATTCAAAATCAGGCTCACCCTCAGGATCTAAAGGAACATCAACATTAGCGGATACTAATTTTAGTGGCTCATAGGTTCTACCACCATCTTTGGTTTTAGTGACAAAAACATCAAGTTCTGCACCAGCTTCGATATGAGCATAGGTGTTTTTGACAGAACCCCACGCTAATATAAAGGCATTAGGATCTTGACAATTTACACCTTCAGGCGCATTGACAGGATCACAGGCAGACGTACTGCTTGGTGCGCCCACAATACGAGGCTCTTTAATATCGACTGCAGCTTCAGGTAGATAATTAGTCAGGTTTTGGGTACCCGTCCAAGTATGTCCACCGTCATAACTACGACGTGTAAAGAAGTTATAGTTATTTTCAGTGGTGTACTTCGCTAATGCCCAATCTGCAGTGTAACTGTAACCAAACAAGATGGTATCACCACGGATAGCACCACGATGTGCTCGTGCATCTTCGAGATTATTATTCTCGGTAGTTATCGTTAAAGCTGCAATAGTCTTAGTCGTATCGTCACTTTTGACCTCACCTATAGAATTAGTACTTAGGTTCATCGCTCCTGAATTGTTAATACGGTCAGATAGTTTGATTGGGGGATGTGGTCTCGATCATCATCAGTTAAATAATAATTACAGCCACCCGCTTCCTCATAGGTTACATCTAATACTGCATCCCCTTCTGCAACAACGACGGTATTACCTAAACCATCTACATAGCCACCGAGCCCATCGGGATAAACCACTGAACCTGTAGATGTCAGCACATAACGTGTAAACGTAGTAAAATTGGTATCTACAGCGGGTATTAAATCAACTGGAGTCAAGCCTGTATTGGCAACATCCGTACCGATTTTACCAATACGACCTACGATGTCAGAAGGACCACCTTTATCGTATGCACCCTCTTTCCAGAAAAACATAAACTTGGTACCACTTTTGTTAATACTTTCATCCATACCCGCGACTTGATTACCAAAGAAACGCACCCGTCGAGCATTTTCTGCTGGGTTACTAATCACACAACCAATACGTGCGGGGTCTGCCCAATCCGGTGACTGGTAAACATCACTAACAACGCCCTCTGTGTCTGGATATTCACTTTGTGGATCTGAACTGGTATTAATAGTGTCACTTTCAGTGTAATTTCCTTTAGCACCTGGCTGATTCTGATTTTTAGAATTACCAGTTGAACTGCCACCTTTTTGCAAACCGGAACTAAAAGCGACATTAATATAACTTGCTGGCGGATTATCGAAAGTAAAACGGTGATAACGTACAACTTTACCAAAATCGACACCTTCACCACCGCCTTTGGTTTCTTCATAAGCGATGACCGTGACAGGTTTCTGCCCAGGCACTTGTACCATACCTAAGTTTGCGCGTGATGCGCCTTCTTTACCTGTTTCTACCAATAATGGCTTAGTGTCTGAACACTCAGGTGTGGCCGCACAAATCGGATCAAGATAACCCGTTAATTCTACAACGACATCATCACCTTCACGTTTTTTGAATTTTTTGAAGTTATTGGTAACACGAGAAACATTGGCAGCAAACGAAATATCTGCAAGTGCGGGAGCCTTCATATCTTCAATATAGGTATACCAAATATCTGTACCTTTATTGACATTAGCACCACTAGCCCCATCTCCCGGACCATCAGCAGTACCTGTTTTTAAACCTTCAGGGTCTTCCTGCCAAACAACATTCCACGCGACTTTTGTACCGTTACTATAGCTAGTTGCACGGGGTACATTTTGTTTGGCATCACGTTCACCAAAGCTTAATTGTTCACGCTTCCACGTACCTCCAGTGGGATTATTATCAGCATCTACTGCACTAGGATTTTTAGTATAGGCGATGTAAGTACAACTAAAAGGCAGTTGCCTTCCTTCACGATCAAGATAGGTAGCAGCACCCTGATGGTAGTTATAATCAGGGGTGTCATCATTCAGGTTAGTCACATCAACATCGACTGCAGGACAGTATTTATCTGCCCATGAAACACCCACATAACCACCTGCCGCAAAGATATTTGGTTTTCCGGAGTCACCATAAAAATCGCCAAGAGAAATATCGCCATTAACATCGGTTTCCCAGTAGCTTTGCTTCGATGTTTTACGAGCCGTATCAGAAATATTGACAGGCTCACTCCACGTCGCACCATCATCTTTCGATACCCGAATAAAAATATCTTGAGCAGGACGTTCTCTTTGCGCTTTCAGGTCATAAACCGTTTTATTATCACTATTACCATAAGCATATGCACTGACTAAATCACCATTAGGCAGTCTTTTTATTTTACCTTTTGCAGCTAAGTCTTCAGTTACAACGCCACCTTCATCATGCGGCGATAAAGCTTGTGCATCACTGGCTAAAGCAATTGAAAATCCAGTAGTTGATAGATAAGCAGCGGCCATACAATATAGTAGTTTTTTAAATTTCATAATAAAATTTCCTTATTGTCATTATTCAATGAAAAATCTTATTCTTAAATTTTGATCACCATCACACCAAATGAATTGGATATTTTATATACAGCAATGACCGCGCCACAATGATATTGATACTTTCAAAATGTTGATTAATACTGATTAATATCAACTTTATATGTTTGATTGATTTTATATTTTTGTATTTTTGTTAATATAATTGCCATATATGTCAAATGTATTGACAAAAATGGAGTCAGTTATGCAGATTAACCTCCAAGATATCAATCAAGACTTTGCCACTATGCTAAATGCTTATGACTGCCCTGCCATTTTGGTTACTCCCGCATATCAGATACTTGCAAGTAACCAACGGTATCTTGAAAGTTTTGGGGCAATAGATCAGGAACAACCAGCTTATTGTTACAAGGTGTCACATAATAATGAGGTCCCCTGTGACCAAGCAGGAGAGGCCTGTCCATTATCTGCCGCAGGCATTTCGAGGAGAAAAGAACGTGTATTACATATTCATCATTCTCCCCGGGGTACAGAGCATGTCGACATCGAAATATTGCCTATTGTTGACGACAAAGGAGAGGTTAAATTTTTTGTCGAGCTTTTAAAATCGGTAACCTTGGCAAACCCAAAAGTTGACGGTACAGGAATGGTTGGCACCAGCCCCGTTTTTAACCAGTTGGTCGAAAACATTACACGGGTAGCACCAACAGAAGCATCGGTCTTATTAATGGGAGAAACGGGTACAGGTAAAGAAATAGCGGCTTCAGCTATTCATCTTGCAAGTCATCGAAAAACTCAGCCAATGGTGATACTAGAATGTTCAGGTCTCACTGAAACATTGTTTGAAAGTGAATTATTTGGTCATGTAAAAGGGGCTTTTACTGGCGCGACGTACAATAAACATGGTCTAGTTGAAGTGGCTAACGGTGGTACATTGTTTTTAGATGAGATTGGCGATGTGCCTTATGAGCTACAAATAAAGCTATTACGTTTAATTGAAACAGGCACTTATCGCCCAGTAGGCAGCCGAGAAACCAAGCGGTCTGATTTCCGACTTATTTGCGCGACTCACCAAGATATTTTTTCAATGGTAGAGCGTGGGGAATTCAGAAGAGACTTATACTATCGTATTAATGTATTCCCTATTCATATCCCCTCTTTAAATAACCGTAAAGATGATATAGCACTTTTAACCACTGCGATTTTGCAACGAATAGATGACAGTGGACGATACACAGTAACTGATGCTGCAATAAGTTTATTAAAAAATCATGACTTTAAAGGGAATATTCGAGAACTGCGGAATATACTCTCCCGCGCACTAGTGTTAGCGAACACATCAATTATTGATAGAAATGTGATTAAATCCTGTCTTGAAATCGATCGAAAAATAGGAGGTAGCTCAAAGTCTGTGACTGATTTGAAAAGCAATGAACGAAAATATTTACTGCACCTTCTAGAGACTGTTAATGGCGATAAAGACAAAGCCGCGGCTTTGGCAGGCATTAGCACTCGCTCATTATATAGAAAGTTGCAATAAGCACAGAGCAGGTGGCGAACGTTATTAAAGCAACTCCAAAGGGATACTGACCAGCTCAATTGCTTATGATCTCATTTCATTATAGTTTACTAAAACTGACAAAATGACAGCTAAATTCATGGCTAGCATTACACCACTCGTCAAGTCAGTTTAACCATGCAAGGTGAAGAAACCGTTTATTATTGTCAACAGATTTTAAGCGAAATCACTGCTATGAAAAACCGTGCTTACAAACATAACAGTGGCTAGCCAACATCGTTCGTATTGCTTCTTCCATGCAGAGTAAAGCTTAGTTTTTTGAGTTTAATATCAACAAGCCAGTTTGAAGATTTACGCTTAGGTTTTGGCAATCTGTTGTAACAATTCTAATAGTTCTTTAGGTTGGTCAAGACTCGCATCATGACCACAGTTGTCAATTTTATGTAGCTGAGTTTGATAAAAAACCGCTAAATTATCACTGCATTTAGGGTGAGCGAGTTGATCTTGATTTGCTACAATGACACTTACCGCAATACTCGGTAATGTCGGGCAATTAAAACCCGCACAAGCATAAAGTTGACGTAAACCATTACTGAACGAGGTATGTTGTTGCTGCCTCATCACACTCCACGCTTGTAATACTTCAATATTGTTGCATTGATTACGGCTGGTATACTTTAATGCAATAGATTCAATAACATGCACATGTGATTTGTGCGGATTATTACCGCGTAAATCTGATATTAACTCACCCATCGACCTCCATAGCGCTTTAACACTACACACTAATAAGGGCGCAAGCTGAAAACGTCGATACCAAGTTGAAATATTTGCTGCGCTGCTATTAATGACCACCACTTGGCTAACACGTTGCGGTCGATGAGCAGCCATTTGCAGCGCCAACATTCCACCCATTGACAACCCCACCAGCATTAACAGTGAATTTGACTCAGGAGACTCAAGCATTGCTGCATCTATTTGTTGCCATACGGCATCACAATACAAGTCTATCGACAACGGACTGGCCTGCTGTGCTAAACGCCCATTACCCGGTAAATCGACACAAATAAGATTGATACCCTGTTGCTGTATAAGCTGATCAAAGCTATACCAATGGCGGCTATCACGCATTAATCCTCGCAGTAACACCCAAGTGGTCATTTTTTATCCTCGCGGTGCCCAAAATCGATTGGCTTGTTGGGTCAATTGGGTTAGCTGAGTCGGTTTAACCTGTTCAATAATTTGCGCATACGCTGCATCAATCAAGAACTGCATTAACACCACGTGACGACGTAAAATCCGTTGATGGCGATGGCTTTTTTGCGGATTAAAATACCCAGAAAAATTAAATAACTGACGTGGATTTTTACGCACCCAAGCCCACGAACCCATTTCTAACGTTAACGGAATAAATGGTTTATGGCTAATCTCACTCGCCACCAAATAATCCCAAATATCACCATGGGTACGATAAAAATGACTTTGTGGCGCTAACCGATAATGGCCATGATGAGGATAACCTTTTTCGAACAGTTGCATTAAATGGTAAATATAGCCTATACCCGCAAACGGTTGCCGAGTATGCGCATGAGGAAACCATAGATGGTCTCGTAAACCAAAACCAGAATGGGCATCTAACGCAATCACACTGGTACTTTGGTGTTGTAGTTGTTGCACATACTTCACTAAGGCTTGAGTTTCGAGCTCCATACCATGTTGACCACGATACCAAGGTAAGCGTGATGATAGTCGCTGCCCCCCCACCAGAAAAGTGACCTCTTCATCTGAATCAATAGGGGCATTGCGCATTAAATCAACGTTATTAGCATTACCACGACTACCTCGTAAAAAGCCCGCCGGATTCGCCACCGGCACAAAGGCTAAACGCACATGTTTAAGTAATTGCTGTAAATGAGTATCCCAAGGAAGTCGATTAACTAAGCTGTCTAAAAAAGCTAACACCACTTGTGCACCAATGCGCTCAACCCCGTGAACACCACCGACAAATAATACTGTAGGGCAAGGTTGTTGCTGCTGCCCAAGTTCGATGGCGGTTACCGATAGTTTTTCACCACGATAATACAAATCAGCCAATGACTTATGCCTAAATTGATGTTGATGCTGGGCAATTAAGCGCTTTAACGTATCGATCTCGAACGAATGCTCAAATGAAAACTTAACCATTAGCCACTTTTTACGGTCACAAAAATGATCTTAATAAGTTAACCCTAAAATAAGACAAGTTAATGACAATAAATTGAAAGTGCTAAATAACACATTACTTAACAATGTTTACATAAATAACACAAATCAATATAGATCATATATTTAGAAATCAGTTATTGGCTTTGGTGACGCCTCTCACATTAGCCCTTAAACAGAACTTTTATCATTATTGACAGGAAATAAAACAATACAGGTATCCTCTATGAGTACAATTGAATCAATCACCTTAATGCTAGCCTTAGTATATAGCACCAGCCTACTATACTGGGGTGGCAAAAAATGGGGCGCATTGGTTAGCGGGGCATTATTGCTCGGCGCGACTATTGCTAGCTTTTTCTGGCCACTATTACTCATATTGCTTGGCGCAGTATTAGTTGTTACTGCACTCGGTCAATACCAACCCGCTTTTGCTAATGCAGAAGGTAGACCCAATAGAATACGCGAGATTTGCCAACATTTCTTTGCCCTTTCCATGTTGTTGGTTGGCGTGCAATATGCCATTAATGCAGGAATGCTGTATGCCGGAGAAACCCCTTGGTTAATGCGACCTGATATTGGTGATGCTTTTTTACCCATTGCTGGCGGTATTGAACTTAAAGCTATTTTAACTTTAGGCTTATGGGATCAAAATCATCCTGCTGCCGTGGTTATGCTGTGTGTTGTGCTATTAACAGGGCTAATTTGCAAACGAGCTTTTTGTGGCTGGGCTTGTCCATTAGGCTTAGCTGGCGAATATTTATTTAAACTCAGAAAACGTTTTATTCCTGCCGAACTTTTGCCACCAGCTTGGATTGACTGGCCTCTCAGAATGGTTAAATACTTATTATTAGCTGCACTGGTTTATTTGGTCGTTTCAATGCCAACGGCAAGTCTTCCCAATTACTTGACAGGCAACTACCACAAGGTAGCTGACTTAAAAATGGCAGTATTTTTTATGATGCCATCATTGATTGCTTTGATTGGCTTTAGCATTATTTTTGCGTTAGCAGCATGGCGCCGCCAAGGTTTTTGTCGTTACATTTGCCCTTATGGCGCAATGTTAGGCATAGTGAGCTTTTTTAGTCCTTTTAAAATTCGCCGTGATACACACCATTGTTTAATTGAAACTAAGGGGATGAGTTGCGATAAATGTACTCGAGCTTGCCCAGCAAATATATCGGTTCATACTCAAAAGAATATCCATTCAGACGAGTGCCAAGCGTGTATGCGTTGTGTGTCAGCTTGTCCTAAAAAAGAGGCGCTACAATTTAGTACTCGTAATGGCATTAAACTTTCTGCCAGAGGCTTAATGATTTTATTGTTTACTCTTATGTTTATGGTGCCGTTATTTGCCTATGTAAGCGGTTACTGGCACAGCCAAACACCTCAAGATATAAAGATGGAACTAATACAAAAATTAGATCGCGTAGGTCACTAGGGCCTGTTAATCTTTATCTTTATCTTTATATGAACAATAAAAAGGGCTGCACAATGCAGCCCTTTTTCTATTAACACTGTAACGAATTAAAGAACGGGTGCGACTTTACGTTTATTGTGCGCAATAATCAGCGCAATAAGACATATAATACCTACCGCAATACCCACTGGCTGACTCAACTCTTGTGGTAAACCAAAACCAATACCTGCGGTCATGATGTACGACACGGTCACACAAGTACCAATAGAGGCGGGTATACTCACAATCCAATGGAAAGTACCACGATCAAATAAATACTTGGTCGCGAGCCACAATACGCTGGTAGATAGCAACATATTTGAGAATGCAAAATAACGCCAGATTAGAGTGAAATCAATCTTAGTCATAAAATAAGCAATAATCAGAATAGGAATAGCAACGAATAAACGGTTTCGAATGCTTTGAGGGATCTTAAACGCATCAATAATGGTTAAACGTAATGCTCTAAATGCTGTATCACCAGAAGTTATCGGGAAAACCGCAACAGCGATAATCGCCATAATACCACCAGCAGCACCTAAGTAAGTGGTAGCTACTTGGTTAACCACCATACCAGGACCGCCTATATCGAGAATACTTTTAAGTTCGATATAACCACCTGGGAAAGCCGCGATACCCGCAGTAGCCCAGACACATGCAACAATACCTTCGGCAACCATTGCACCGTAGTACACTGGACGAACGTATTTTTCGTTAGTTAAACAACGCGCCATAATAGGTGCTTGAGTTGAATGAAATCCGCTTATCGCACCACAAGTAATAGTAATAAACAACAATGGCCATACTGGTAAACCACTTGGATTAGGTTCCAATAAATCATTGTTATAGTGACTGTGATCGAAGTAAGCAAAGATACCGTCTACTGTCGGTAATTGCGGAGCATGGATAAGTAACGCAACAGCAATTGATGTTGTCATTACAATCATTAATAAACCAAATAATGGATACAATTTGGTAATGATCTTATCAATCGGTAACAAAGTCGCGAGGAAGTAATAGCCTAAAATGACTAATACCCAAAAAGTATTGTTACTTAAAAAAGTGTCTTTAAAATAATCTAAGTTACTTAGCAGCCCTGCTGGGCTCATAATAAATACAACACCAACGAAGAAAAGTAACATGGCAGTAAACACCAACATGGCACCTTTAAAGTAGATGTTGAAATACTTTCCAGCAATTTCGGGTAAGCTTTTACCGTCTTCTTTGATACTCATTACACCAGAGAAGTAATCGTGAACCGCGCCACCAAGTACATTACCAAGAACAATCCAAACCAACGCAATAGGACCATAAAGCGCACCTAAAATTGGCCCAAATATCGGTCCTACACCCGCAATATTAAGAAATTGAATTAAGAATGCTTTAACCGGATGAACTGGTACATAGTCAACGCCATCATTAAATCGTGTTTGTGGGGTTTTTATATTAGGGTCGATACCCGCTTGTCGCTCAACGAACGGGCTGTAAAACTTGAACCCGAGCACTAGCACCCCGATGCAAATGAAGAAAATCAGCATATTATTATCATCCATTTTATATAGAAATATATTTATATGTTGAGTGTGTTTCAGATAGCTTTTGAGGTCAAGCTACGGGTCTTATACCAAAGTAGGGATTGCTATTAATAATTTTTTATGCATATATACTCACTTTATCGATAAACTATAATCCTGTTAATAGCTTACCCCTCCACTTCGATAATATGCAGTTTTATTATGGATATTAACGCAGCATAATATTTTATAAATAAATCATCACAGCCCACCTACTGCATGTAAATTCACAACTACCCACATAAATAGTAAGGGTTATTATGCCGTATTGAATGACACGAACTAGAGCGTACTGTCACATCCATATGATCAACATCAGCTAAACATACTCTCTATTCTCGAAGTGAATAAAACTAATTGTCGCTTATTCGCTTATCCAAAATAATGAAACCTCACCGACAAGTATCGATGAGGTTTCATGAGTCAACACAATGTTGTTCTATCGTCTATCTTTGCAAGGTTAACTCGAGAGTAGATTCAACAGATGCTTGAATTTCTGCTTCAGTAAATAACAATGGCCTTAATTGTTTGGCCGAAGAATACAATTCACTTTGATCGGAGAAACTTGGGCTTAACACATTGCTAGACTCTGAATATGTTAAAATACCCTTTGCCTTAGGGCCATCATCAGTAAAGCTTACGGTCATCATCCAACTTGAACCATAACGCACTTGATAACCTTCTGCTGTTAATCCTGATGCAGCCGCCTTGCCTGATACAACATCCATAACAGGGCTATACGTGTGCTGAGGAATTAAGGTGTCATCACCGGATAAACTGGTTGAGAATACGTTAAAGCCACCTTCTGCATTATGGCTACCAGGCCAAGGCAATTTAACCCCTGAGGCAGTGCCATCTGGGAGTGATTTCTCTACAAATTGCACATCCCCTAACGCCGCATCAACAGCAAAGCCTGCTGCTTCAAGATTCAATGCCGCATGAGCTAAAGCGATTAACGCACTGCCATCAGTATTGAGTTTGCTAGGCGTGGTTGCTGCGCTCATATAATCAAATGCTTCGGTTAACATGGTACTTTGATCAAATTGATGTGCAAACTCACGAACTAACGCCCCGCCCTTGCTGTCATTATCTTGCTTACCGTTCCACGCTGTTAGCGCTGCACATGATGCAGATACATCTTTAGACAAGGTATCACTCACCATCACAGGCGTAGAACCTTGTTGCTCACATTGACTGATTAAGTCAGTTAATATTAACTCAGCAAGATAAGCACGGTTAGATAATAAAGCCGCCTCGAGTTCTTCAATATTAAATTTACCGTCATCACCCGCGGCATCATCCATTAGGGTTAATCCCATACGAGTACGTAACGATAATTGACCTCGCTCTGGACCATATAAAGGAGAGTAGTTTTCAAGTGGTTCAGATAAGTTAGTCGACCAAAATGAGTTATTTGAGTTTTGCACAAAGTCACTGCGTTCAAGTTTGGGTGCGCGTTCATAAGGCATCGGTGAATCATAACTGAATAACGAGTTATTACCCGGCAGAATAGTAAAGCCTGCTTGTGTTCTAGCGGCCTGAATTTCTGGTGTGGTTTTAATGATATTGACGACTAAATCAGAAAATCCTGGAACGGTAGAATCATCAATATAAAACGCATTACCTTCTTTATCTGCGTACATAGTGTTGTTAAAAATCACGCCATCATAATTTTTAAATGCTTGCTGAAACTCCTCTTTATTGGATGCGAGGTTCATAGCTAACCAATGATCAATGGGATCTTTATTGGCCATGTTAGCATCTTGAATAAAGAAAGCTTGGCCATCGTCCCATCCAAACGGCGCCAATGCTGGTGGCGCTTCAACCATAGGACCTTTAGCTGTGGTGTAAATGTCTTTTTCTGCCACCAACATGCCTGCAGCCCCAGCGTTGACTAATACTGAAATCGTTTCTTTAGTGATCGGCAATGCCGAACCATCATACATATATTGCAATCTATCACCGGCAACTAGCTCTAGGTTATACATCACAAAGTGTTCTGCAGTTGAAAAGGTATGTGTCCAAGCAACATCTTTGTTAAAACCAATGTTAACCAACCCAGGCATTCCCACTAACGAGCCACCCATCACATCCATTTGTCCTGGTATGGTTAAATGTGACTGCCAAAAACGTAAGTTACCTGTATGTGGAAAATGCGGGTTACCTAACACCATGCCTTTACCGTTTTCGGTTTTATCTTTCCCCAATCCCCAACCATTAGAACCCAAGTTTCGAGGATTTGTTTCGGGAGTGGTTATGTTTGCAGCCCGTGCAATTAAGGTGTTGTTCATGTCGCGTATAAATGTAGTTTGTGCAGCAGAAGGTGCGGGGCCAACTATGCGAGGTAAATACTCTTCTGCATCGCCGGGATTAGCATAGAATATCAAATCTAAAAAGTTGGCTGCACCGGGTAATAATGCGATGGAAAATAGATAACTGGCAACATCGACACCATCAATAGGTTTAACCCATGGCTGACCGGCGCAAAAAGGTTCTCCCGTTTGGGTACCGGCTTCTACATCGGCAAGGTATTGATTATAACCAGCACTAAAACCTTCCATTAAGGCGCGCGAGTTATAACTAAATTGTGGGTACTGCTCTTCTGCAAGTTGTCTAATTTTTAATGCTTTGTAAGCAAAATCAGAGATTAAATTGCCGTTATCCTCACTGGTAGGGAGGCCGGAAGCAAAATCAAACGACGCATGGGGGCCAAAATACATTGACCGCTGCGAATTAGCTTTAATAAATCCGTCGGCCATTACACATAAATTATCTTGTGCTTGCGCATAACCATTACCGAAACCAAGGCTTTCCAAATTATCTGCGGTGATATGTGGCACACCGTATTGAGTGCGGCGGATTTGCGCTTTTAAGGTGCCATTCGGAGCAAATGCTTGTAGTAGAGGAGTCACTTCGGGTTCAGGGTTACTTGAGGTGTTTTGCCATATTGAGTGTCATCATCGCAACCGACAAGAGCGACACTAGATACCATGCCGATAGCGAGCAAAATTTTATTCAATTTCATTATTATTATCCTTGTTGTATCCCAATGCTAAGCACACTGGGTGAGGTATTTAATCCTTTATGCCTCAATTTAAGTTAGCTGCGCGCCCAAAGTAATCCCAACGACCTTGAAGCGAATGTGCAGCGCTTAAATACAACAAAGACATGCATTGCTATTTAAGCAATCATTCTCTCGGGTGTCTACTCCTTGATAAAAATATTCGAAAAAATCTCATAAAAACAATTAACCCTATGTAGTTAAATGAAAAATATAACTTTCGATTTTCCATAAAAAACGCAACCTAACGATAATATGCTTATCGTTAGGTTGCGAAGACTTTAATATAACATCTATCTAATGGTTATTTATTCCACGGATTGTTTGGATCAAACGTAGGTTGCGGCTTATTTTTATTATTGCGCTGTGTTGCGGCATCACTGTCATTTGAACGACTTGACGAAGAATATGAAGATGATGACGAAGATGCATATGAACGACTTTGATTATGTTTCATCTGTTCATAATCCGCGGTTGCTTTGGCTTTCAACTCGGCAACTAACTCAACCGTTAAAGGTTGCGGCTTACGCGGTAAAATACCATCAGCAAAGCCACGCTCACGAGGTTTTAACTCGAACTGAGCTGAGTTACCTTTTGGCATACGCTTGAAACGATACAAATAGAAATTTTCAACACGTTCCCTCGCCCATTCCGTCTTTTTAAGGAACTTAACACAAGCGTCCAAATTAGGATTGGTATTAAAGCATTCTAAACGTAAGGCCGCGTATAAAATTTTCCAATCATAAAACGCCACCAACTCAGATATCATCGTTTCTGATTTTAAACCGTGAAGTGGATTATTTTGCTGCAGTTCTACCATGTGATCTCATGACCTCGAAAGCTGTCTCTATAATGTATAGTCTACCGTTAAAATGCGCTATCGTCTTTATGCATCTTCAGATGTCCAACTGATGTGTAATAAAAACAGCTTACCTTTTGAGTCGATGAATAATCATTTCATTCATTCCAGCATAAGCTGACAAAGATGTCGGTTAAAATAACAACGCCTTAGTTAACATAAGGTTAATTAGTCCAGAAATAGAAACTAATAGAGTGACATTTAGTTAACATCGTGTGCTAAAGTAGCATTCTTAAAATAGATCCTCACTGGTTTTCAAGGACATTGGTTTGAAGTTATCACAAAAATACTTGTACTTATTTATGTTAATCTCGCCTTATGTCATCGCAGAAGAATCCCTAAGCACTCTCGACTTAGATTTAGATTCATTGATGGCAATGGATGTACAAGTAACTTCAGCGATGAAAAGAACCCAATCAGCCTTTGAAACCGCCTCATCTATATATGTGTTAACCAAAGAACAAATCACTCGTTCAGGTGTAACGTCTGTACCAGAAGCTCTTAAAATGGTTCCAGGATTAGCCGTTAGACAACTTGATAATAATCAATGGGCGATATCTTCTCGTGGCGTAGCCTCACGATTTTCCAGCAAATTACTGGTCATGATCGACGGTCAAAGTTTGTATACCCCAGAGTTTTCTGCCGTTTATTGGGAAACGTTGAACGTGCCGTTATACGATATTGAACGTATCGAAATTATACGAGGTCAAGGTGGACTACTATGGGGCAGCAATGCCACCAATGGCGTGATTAATATCATAACTAAGAACAGTATCGACACTCGAGGCGTACATGCTGATATCAGCAGTGGTAGCCAGCTAAATGTCGATACTAACCTTCGATATGGTGGTGATATCGGCAACAACGGCAGCTTCAGAGTTTATGGTCATGTGAAAGATGGCCAAACATCGGACAAAGGCATTAAGATGGAGCCCTCTGACTTTTCCGAGCAACAGTCGGTTGGAGCACGGTTTGACTTCACCCCGAACGATCAATGGTCAGGTCTTATTCAAGGTGATATTACTCAGTCAACATTAGGGCAAAATTTTAATGGCGTCGTTGACAGTAGTAACCGCAATGTCTCATTTACTGGCAGTTTAGACCGTACCGATGCCCGAATCATGGCTAGATTAGAAAACCGTATTTCGCCTTCCGCCAACCAAATGTTGCAAACATCTTGGTTAAAGCAAAGTGGTGACCAAACCTATATTCAAGAAAAGTTCGACTCATTTGATCTTGATTACCAAATTAACTTTTTATACCAAGACTTGCAGTTTGATTGGGGCCTAAATTACCGTTACAACTCAATTTCATTTGCAGAAAGTACTTTTATACAAAGCGATGGTGGTTTTGACAGTCTTGAACAATATGGCTCACTAGCTCAAGCCCAATATAACGTGATTGCTGACAAATTAGACTTCATTGTTGGTGTCAAAGTTGACCATAATGATTTGACTGGTTGGGAAAGCCAACCTTTAGCAAAGTTAGTGTGGAAACCACACAATAACCAAGTTGTATGGCTATCGGCATCAAAAAGTGTGATGGTTCCCTCGTTACTGATGTTCAACGATAACTACATTATTGATGGTTTAAGAGTCGACGAAGTTTCACCTATCACCACTGGAATACCCGAAATTGATAGTTATTACATCAGAACTTACTTAAACGGTAATAATGGAGTGAAATCAGAAAAATCCATATCTTATGAAATGGGCTATCGCTTATCTGACACAACATGGGCACTGGATTTATCGGTTTATCATACTGACACAGATAATGTAGCCGTGATCGAAATCGATCCTAATATCGATCAGTTTATCCCCGTTTTTGCAATGATTCAGGCAGGGAAAATCGATGCAGCAATACAAGCATTGACTACAACATCGATTAACTTTGACATAGTCTCTAATGCCGGGCTTACCACTGAAGGTGGCGATGTAGTTTTGTCATGGCAACCGTCAGACAACTTTACTGCCGAAGTAGGTTACAGCTATAACACCTTTAATTACGACTTAGCAGACAACACTTTCCCAGCGATTGGCTTTGACTCAACGAGTCGCCAACTCTTCACTAAAGCTGATATACATTTTTTTGAGCAGCATAATATTTTTGCTTCACTCAGAGTTGAAAACAGTGATGCCTATCGAACAGATAATTATACCGCTCTGGATATAACTTGGAATTGGGCTTTTCAGCCTAATTGGGCCTTTGCAATTATGGGTAAAAACCTGTTTGCAGGCTCACATCTTGAGTATGGCAATCATGGTGAAACGTATACACAATCAACTTATATAGACGAAAGTGTCACTTTTAAAATTACGGCGAAATTCTAACTGACTTGATGTTAACTATTAAACGTATTCTGTATGGATCATTAATAACGCTTTTGCTTACCATAAGCCAAGGCGTGATAGCTGTCGAAAAAGAATATGCACTTAAAGCAGGCTTTTTATTTAACTTTGCTCGCTACGGTGAATGGCATAACCACTCAAATACCGCGACCTCATTTACACTGTGTAGCCCTGATAACAGCTTTATTAATACATCACGCACCGTGCTAAGTGGCAGGAAAGTCAATAAGCTGCCAATTAAAAATATCGAGGTCATTCTTACAGAATCAGATCTTACTCAGTGCGATATTTTATTTATCACCGCTGATACTCTAGAATCTTGGCAGCAATTGAATAACAAACGCCTTGAAGATGTGATGATCGTCGGAGAAACTGACAACTTTATTCAACAAGGTGGACATATTCGTTTCTTTTTATCCGGAGGAAAAATACGTTTTGAAGTCTCACCCGACAGATTAACACTGTCAGGCATTACAATGAGCTCAAAAGTATTACGCCTAGGACGAGTAGTAAATGACTAATTCTATGAAACGATTATTCACTCTTAATACTATTAGTAAAAAACTTCAGTTTATTTTAATGGGTGTTGCCGTCATTTCGACACTTGTTGTGACATTAATATTCAGTGCTTTCGAACTGTCTTCAGCCAAAAAAGAACAAATTGAAAGCCTTCAAAGCTTATCGCAAATGTTGTCCCCAAACATCACCGCAGCCATGCTTTTTGATGATCAAGACGCAATCCAAGAACTGATTAATCCGATCTTGTTAAGATCCGATGTCTTATCAGTATTGGTTACCGGTGCAGAAGGTGCTGTTTTAGCACAAGCATTATCACAAAGCCCTTCCGTTATTCTTATTGATAGCGACCTCCATAACATCACTCAAGTGATTACTCCGTTAACACTCGATAACCAACATTATGGTGAATTGCAGATTTCAGTCGATGACAGTCTGATCATCGAGAGGGTGACATTTTATGGTAAGTTTATTGTGCTAATCTTGCTTTCGTCCTTTATTGCCAGTTTCTTTTTGTCTTTATTTTTACGACGCAAGTTTTTAAGTCCAATGCTTTATCTCGCTAATATTTCGCAAAAAATAACCGAATCACAAGATTACAGTTTACGTGCTCAAATTCAGTCTGAAGATGAAATTGGCCAATTAACCACATGTTTTAATAGCATGTTAGAAAATATTGAGCAGCGTGAGAGTTCGCTTGAAAGTGAAGTACAACTGCGAACTAAAGAACTAGAGAATGCCAATATTCAATTACACGAATATGCTTATCAAGATGGATTAACCCAGCTTCCTAATCGACGGTATTTCTATGAAAAGCTCCAGTCTCTTATTGATATTGATAATATGTTTTTTGCACTCATCTTTATTGATCTCGATGGTTTTAAAGAAGTTAACGATTCCTTAGGCCATGAATATGGGGATCTGCTACTTCATCAAGTGGCTAAACGTTTACGCGGATGCGTTCGAGATCATGATACTGTTGCGCGCCTAGGCGGAGATGAGTTTACCTTAATTCTTGAAGATGTTAGTGACTTAAAACACGCTGCCACAATTGCTGAAAAGGTGAAAAGTAGCCTCATGCAATGTATTAGCATCAAAGAGGTGCAAGTCAATGTGACAGGTAGTATCGGGCTTAC
Source organism: Shewanella sp. MEBiC00475 (assembly GCF_005234075.1). NCBI lineage: Bacteria > Pseudomonadati > Pseudomonadota > Gammaproteobacteria > Alteromonadales > Shewanellaceae > Shewanella > Shewanella sp. MEBiC00475. The sequence continues at coordinate 3,157,504 of NZ_CP039928.1, read as the reverse complement.
TTTCTATCCTGGTGATGGTCAAAATGTTGAGGAATTAGTCAAACATGCCGATCAAGCCATGTACTTGTCTAAAAGCAAAGGGCGCAATCGATATGAATTTTTCTCTCATGCTATTGAAGAACAAGCGATTGAAAAACGTCGACTTATCGAAGAAATCCGCATCGCACTTAAACTCGGTCAATTTGTATTGTTTTATCAACCCATTTTTGACCAATGTGGCATTAATGCTACCAAAGCAGAAGCACTCATTCGTTGGAACCATCCACAGCGCGGTCTTATTGGCCCTAATGAGTTTATTCCAGTTGCCGAAGAAAATGGCTTAATCGAAGATATAGGTAACTGGGTTAGAGGTCAGGCTATTGAAGATGCGGCCTATTTTTATCAATTGTCGGGCAAAAAAATGCAAGTGAGTGTCAATACCTCACCGCTGCAAATTGATCATGACGGTTTGTGGGTTGATGAATGGATATTAGCGTGCAATAAACATGACCTCCCCCGCGATACCATGATTATCGAAGTAACAGAAAACACCTTAATGGATCCTGACTCACCTGTTCAACAGCAAATGCAACGACTCAACCATTATGGTATTGATATCGCCATCGATGATTTTGGGGTCGGATATTCATCATTAGCTTATTTACAGCGACTCGATATTGATATTTTAAAAATTGACCGCTCGTTTATTAAACATATGGATACTAATGAAAGTAGCATCGCATTAGTGCGGGCAATTATCACTATGGCACATAATTTAAAGGTTAAAGTAGTGGCAGAGGGCGTTGAAACGGAAGGCCAGCATCAACTATTAAAACAATTATCCTGTGACTACTTACAAGGGTATTTATTTGCTAAACCTATGCCGTCAAAAGATTTTATTGACCAATATGTCACACCAACCCTACTTGTCACAGAGTAATAAAACAACTCACAAATAGTAATACAAAAATAGTTTTTTGAGTCTGATAAGTTGGCATTTAACTTCGAATGAAGACATTCACTAAGCTTGCAGTGGTAAAAAATTATCGTGCCAATTTGCTGTCATAATGTACTAGAAGACGCTGAAAATAAAGTTAACAAATTCATCAGCCTGCAACACGCAGACCGACAAAGCTCTTTATATGAATATCTTATATAAAACCATTTGATTAACGATTTACATCAACAACTACACGGCCACGTACTTTACCAGCCAACAAGTCGCTTGCCACTTCAATCGCTTCAGTCAAACTAATTTCATGGACTATGTCGTCGAAAACATTAACGTCAAGGATCTCGCCTAGACGCTTCCATGCCTCAATACGGTCAGCTAAAGGTCGCATTACACTGTCAACTCCGGCTAGGGTCACGCAACGTAAAATAAACGGCGCAACGCTGGCAGGGAAATCCATTCCTTGCGCTAAACCACAAGCGGCAACAGTACCGCCATACTGGGTACTGGCACACACATTGGCTAAAGTATGGCTGCCGACAGAATCAACAGCACCAGCCCAACGTTCTTTGGCCAAAGGTCGACCTGGTTCTGATAATGTTGCACGATCGATAACGTCCTTAGCGCCTAATTTTCTTAGGTAGTCACTTTCATCCATTCGGCCAGTAGAAGCTACAACGTGATATCCTAACTTAGCTAAAATAGCTATCGCAAAACTGCCAACACCGCCGTTTGCTCCAGTAACTAACACCTCTCCCTTATCTGGCGTTACGCCATTTTTTTCAAGAGCCATCACACATAACATTGCGGTATACCCTGCGGTGCCTATCGCCATAGCTTGTTGTGGTGAAAATGCTTGTGGTAATGGAATAAGCCATTCACTTTTTAAACGCGCCTTAGTCGCCAAACCACCACAATGAGTTTCGCCCACCCCAAAACCATTTAATAAGACCTTATCGCCTGCGGAAAACTTATCACTATCGCTTTGTTCGACAACGCCCACTAAATCAATTCCTGGCACCATAGGGAATGTTCTCACAACAGGTGCTTTACCTGTAATCGCTAGAGCGTCTTTATAATTAAGCGTGCTGTAAAGTACTTTTACTGTGACATCACCTTCAGGTAGCACACTTTCATCAATGCTTTGCACTGTGGCATGGTAACCTTGGTCATCTTTCTCAATCAATATGCCGTTAAACATCGTATGCTCCTATTTTAGACTAATCGTCTATTAATGATTAAAAAATTTTATTTCGGAAGTCCTGCTATAAAATACTTATAATAGTTTTCGAGTGGTAACTCATTTTGTACTAACTTAGCGCGGCTTACCGCCCCTTCCCAACCGACCCAAAAGTTTTCGGCCAAGAGATCGCAATCAGCAGTTGCAGATATTTGACCCAATAATTGCGCATCATTAAGACAACGTGCCATGCAAGCTTGCCAGCTTAAAAAGATCTCGATTATCTGTGGTCTAAAACTGTCTGGTAAGATCCCCACCTCTTGACCTAAATTTCCCACTAAACAACCGCGTTTGAATTGGTATCGAATCATTCCCGCTTTAGCGTCTTCCACAAAATGCCTAATTCGCGTTAACGGCAAATAAGTTTCATCAAATAAATGGGTTTCAAGTTTATGTAAAAAGTATTGAGCATAGTTTTGCAATACAACTTGGCCAAACGCTTCTTTACTCGCGAAATAATGATAAAAAGAACCTTTCGGCACTTCCACCTTTTTTAAAATTGCGTCAATACCTGATGAAGCAAAACCTTGCTCAGTTAGCTGTTCGAGGCCACTACGGATAAGCTCTGCCCGAGTATCAGGATTATCTCGTGATACTTTAGGTGGCCGTCCACGACGAGGTTTAGGTGTTAATAGAGTGATTTCGTGAGTCGTTGATTTATTCATAACTAACATATTAGACTGAACGTCTAATTAAATACAATGCAATTATGATTAAATCATAACTTGAAATCCATTTAGCAAACTGTCTGCTAAATCACTATAGCGTTGAAACCGTAACTATGACGTCTTTTCTAAGTAATTTGACACTAGTAAGGTATGAAAATCCCGTGTTGAAAATAACTATTCCATATATGCATTGTGAAAATAAAATCACTTGATCGTACTCACTTAAACATAACCACTTGAACACAAAACATTTGAATTCAAATTATTTGAACTGTAACCACTTGACTAAAGACAGCTTATTCAACAACACAAAATAAATGACTTTACCCTTCCATTTAGCAGCATAGTTGTAACGTTTAAATTGCATAATAAATAAATCCTATATCATTGGCTAAGCAGATAACCATTTAAAAATATCATTTTCACACCATACAAAATATACATATAAACATTAAAATACAATAACTTAAAGAGTAATCAGATTGAAACATATCATATCCCATAAATGATAATGACAATTGTTCCTGACCTAATCAACCAATGTTCAGTAAACATAAAACACATAATAGACAGCACAGCCATATGAAGTTAAATAGTTGTTAAAAAACACTTAAAGGCGCTTCAATTGATATTCGATTGGAAATTTTACCCAAAATGATGTTAATATAGTTAGACCACTAACTAGTTTGGTGGTTTTTTATTGCTAATTATAAATGAATTAACAATAAACCGATTAGCCCGAACCCAGGAGGACAATATGTCAACAGACACGTCTAGCGAAGAAAATCTCATAACCACAGTGTGGAGTACCGCTACATTAAAGCTGAAAGAAGCTTCACAATTATTTTGTTTGTGCGCCCTTTTAAGCACCTATCTCTTTGTCATGTTGAAACCTAAAGGGATTCAAAATCACAAAGCGTTAGGAGGAAAATAATTAATGCATTACTTAACCTATGTCTCATTGGCAATATATTTCCTAGTAATGTTAGGCATTGGATTGTTTGCTTATAAACAATCAACAAGCGATGTATCGGGTTATATTTTAGGTGGACGTAAAGTCAGCCCACAAGTTACCGCACTGTCAGCCGGTGCATCCGACATGAGCGGCTGGATGCTTATGGGCTTACCTGGAGCCATGTTCTTAGTCGGCTTCGAAACCATCTACATTGCGATTGGCCTATTAGCGGGGGCATTGGTTAATTATCTGATCGTGGCACCTAAATTACGGGTTTATACTGAAGTCGCGGGTGACTCCCTAACGATCCCTGAGTTTTTTGCTAAACGCTTCCACGCACCTAACAGTAATGTGCGGATTATCGCGGCTGTGATCATTGTGATCTTCTTTACCTTATATACCTCGGCAGGATTAGTCGCTGGAGGGAAATTATTTGTCTCTGCATTTGATTTAAATTATGAACTTGGGCTCGTGATCACCCTAGGTGTGGTTGTGTCTTATACTCTACTCGGTGGTTTTTTAGCCGTCAGTATGACTGACTTTGTTCAAGGCTGTATCATGTTTGTTGCCCTGATTCTGGTACCCGTTGTGGCATATCAAGAGTTTAGCAGTGCTGATAAAATGATGGGCTTTGCTTATGAGTCGATCCCACATTTTTCTGATGCGATGAAAAATGTCACTCTACTTGGATTGATTTCAAGTCTTTCTTGGGGATTAGGTTATTTTGGTCAGCCACATATTATTGTGCGCTTTATGGCTATCCGCTCGGTTTCTGATATCAAAGCTGCACGAAGAATTGGCATGAGCTGGATGACGGTCACCATTACTGGTGCGCTGGCAACAGGTCTAGTGGGTATTGCCTACGCCAATAAATTCGACATGACAATAAGCGATCCTGAAACCATCTTTATTGTATTTTCTGAATTATTGTTCCATCCACTGATCAGTGGTTTCCTCTTAGCTGCCATTTTAGCCGCTATTATGAGCACGATTTCTTCACAGTTATTAGTGTCGTCAAGTTCATTGACCGAAGACATTTATCGAGTTATTTCGAAAAAAGAGTCAACTGAGAAAGAAATGGTCAGAATGGGACGATATGGTGTAGCCGGTGTCGGTATTGTCGCCAGCTTACTGGCGCTAGATCGCTCAAATAGCATTTTATCGATAGTCAGCAATGCATGGGCTGGATTTGGTGCGGCCTTTGGTCCACTGGTACTGTGTTGCCTATATAAAAAGAACCTGACCCATAAAGCCGCTGTTGCGGGTATTATATCGGGTGCAGTGACCGTATTGTTTTGGATTTACGCGCCAGTTTTAGCAGATGGAAAAGCGTTAACCACCGTAATGTACGAAATGATCCCCGGCTTTATTGTCAGCAGTGTGGTGATTTTTATTACCAGTGCACTGGATGCCGACCCTTGCCATAAAACCGTTAAGACTTTTGATAAAGCCAATCGTGTTTTAGCCGAGGAACTATAATGAAGGAGGATATTTACACTATGTCAACTTCACATTGGAAGCGCATTGTCGTTAAAGTGGGAAGCGCATTAATTGCGCCCCATCAACAAGGTTGTAGCAGTCATTATTTATTAGGTATTGCACAGTTTATCGCTACTTGTCGTGCTCAAGGGTGCCAAGTTGTATTGGTATCTTCAGGCTCAGTAGCCGCAGGAAAACATCGATTCCCTGATACGGCAGAGCCAAACATTTCACTTAAAAAAGCCATGGCAGCTGCAGGTCAAGCAGATATGATGGCCACTTGGGATAAGTTGTTTGATTTCCCTTCGGCCCAGCTATTACTTACTCATGGTGATTTACGTGACCGCGATCGTTATATTAGTATTAAAAATACCATTTTTACTCTGTTAGACAATGGCTTGCTGCCCATTATTAACGAGAATGATGCTGTTACCGCCGCTAAGTTACGTGTGGGTGATAATGATAATTTATCAGCCATGGTTGCAGCCGCTGCGGATGCGGATGCGCTAATTATCTGCTCTGATGTAAAAGGGCTTTATACTAAAAACCCTAATTTACATGAAGATGCCACACTGATTAAACAAGTTAGTGAAATAAATGCTGACATCTATGCGATGGCTGGCGGAGCCACTAGTAGCGTAGGTACTGGCGGTATGCTAACCAAGATAGAAGCTGCTGAGAAAGCTGTTTCACACGGAATTGAAACCATGATTGTTGATGGTTTTGACGCGGATACTTTTAATCAACTGTTAAAAGGCCAGAATCCGGGCACGTTATTCAAACCATATGACGTACCAATGAAAGACCTTTTGCATTGGATGACTCATACATCACAGATTCAAGGTGAGTTAATTGTCGAAAATGACTTTAGCGCAGACCTTGAAGAACATGATACCCAACTGACCAGTGACGATGTAGTAGCCGTAAGAGGCAACTTTTCCGTCGGCGATACTGTTTTAGTGCGCAAAGGCGATGGCACTAAATTGGCAAAAGCCAAATCAAACTACAGTAGTTGTTTATTACATTTTATTGCAGATCAAGAAGATCGTGAATTTGCCAACAATGCCCAGCAAAAAACGGGCCCACTGATCTCTGACAAAAACATCGCCATTTTGGAGTAACAATGAGTTTAATTAAAGACTTATCGCAAGCCGCAGCTACAGCTGCACAAACTCTAGCCATTTTAGATGAAAAAGTTAAAAATACCATTTTGCTTGATATGGCCCGCGCGCTTCGCGCTCATAGTGACGATATCATCAAAGCAAATTTATTAGATCTAGATCATGCCGAAAAAGCTGACTTAGGCGCGGCAATGATAGACAGACTGACACTGACAACAGAGCGTATTGAATCAATGGCTGCAGGCATTGAAACCGTTGCATCGTTACCTGATCCAGTCGGTATGACCCGTGAAATATGCCAACGACCAAATGGTCTTAATATTCAAAAAATGCGCGTACCTTTAGGGGTCGTTTGCATGATTTATGAAGCACGCCCAAATGTTACCGCCGATGCAGGTGCTTTGTGCTTTAAATCAGGTAATGCAGTGATACTGCGTGGTGGTAAAGAAGCATTGAACTCAAGTAAAATTATTGCTTCTATTTTACAAAATGTACTGCAAGCATATCAGCTACCACCAGCGCTGATTACTGTCATACCAGATCCAGATCGCGCTTTAATGCTAGAACTTATGCAGCAACGTGACTTTATTGACGTTATTATTCCACGCGGTGGAGAAGGCTTAATTAACTTTGTTACTGATAACAGTAAAATTCCTGTTATTCAACATTTTAAAGGTGTTTGTCATTTGTACGTTGATAAAGATGCTGATCTCGATATTGCGATGTCTTTATTACTCAACGGTAAAACCCAGCGAACTGGAGTATGTAATGCCCTAGAGGGATTACTGGTACATCAGGACGTAGCAGCCACATTTTTACCAAAAGTGGCGGCCGAGTTAGCTGCACATAAAGTACGTATTAATGTTAGTAAAAATGTCCAACAATACTTTGAGCATGCCAACGTTATTAGCGATGATGATTTTGGTCAAGAATATTTAGATTTAGAAATTGCGATTCGACAAGTCACTGATTTTGATCACGCTATTAATCATATTCGCCGTTTTGGTAGTCATCATACTGAAGTGATTTGTACCCAAAACGACACAACAGCTACGCGCTTTCAACGCACGGTAGATGCTTCTGTCGTCATGGTTAATGCATCATCACGTTTTTCTGATGGCAGTGAATTGGGTCTAGGCGCTGAAATTGGTATTGCCACCAGCAAATTGCATGCATATGGTCCAATGGGTCTTGAGTCACTAACCACTGAAAAATACTTAGTCAGCGGTGAAGGTCAAGTGCGCGCTTAATCAAAAAGCATTATGAATAAGGGGCCAAGCGAAAGCAGTGGCCCTTTTTTTGTGTGGTCAGTCCTAATTATTTTTATACTAATTACCTTTATACTAATAAATGACTAAGTAACCTTAACCATATAGAACGAATATGCATTAATGTCTATTTGATTTAACACTGACACCACTTCAGCAAACATTACGCTTAACTTAATAATTCTTGTTTAACCAATTTTAAGAGATAGGTTTCTCGCTCTATCGACGAGCCTTTTTTATTGCTGTTGGCTATGGTATCTAGGTTGTGCTGAATAGCCTCATCAATATCAACCCAAATTGGCATCATGCCATTACTTATCTCGTGAGCTTCAAATTGGGTTTCACCTAATTCACTAGCAATATCACAGGTGAAACAGTACGACAGCATATTAACCAAGGTATAACCATCTCGCAGCCATGGTCTATACTCTTCATATAGCCCAAACGGCACGATATTACTGATAGCCTTCGCCCCGGTTTCTTCTTGCAGTTCACGGATTAAACCATGCTCAATCGACTCGCCCGCATCGACGCCGCCACCTGGCAATGAATAGTCATGATAACGTTGGGTATAAAGCATCAATATTTGTTTACCACGCATGACTATGCCCCGAGTAGCTAGCCGAATTAGCATTGTTTGTTGATTCGCTACAACAACATCTTTTGGAGTGTCGATATGATAATGAGTGATTAAATGGCGCATTGCAGAGGAGCTCATCGTAATAAAAATGCGCATGATACGTTGCCCAAATACATGCATCAAGTTTATCGCATAAAATCAACAGAGTACTGGGTGTACATACCGGTACAAAATAATGCTTTGTGATATTGGTAGGAAAAACCAACAATGTATGCCAAGTTTTGGCAACATTCATGACAACATACCGTATAACATCTTTATCATGCTTGAAGAAAACTGGAAATGTAAGCGTTAACAAAAATAATCCTAAAGCAAGGTAACCCAAGGCATTTGTTATAGTGTATTAGCTCCGATGCATTAACACTAATAAGTAAAAACCAGTAATCGACAATAAACAGACACATATTATGAGTCTAATCTCCGTGACATAGGCGGCTATAGATTGGTTTTTAAATTACGATTTAGCTTATTACCTATAACTAACATGATAAAATGCTATTGACGATCTCCCCCTCATTATGTGAGCGGATAAACTACGGATTAGATTTTATGCTGAAATTTTGGTACAAAGAATTCTCTCAATATCCGCCTGATCATCCGGATTACTGGCGCATCCGGTTTATTGGTCACTCACTGCTAATTACAACTATATACTTCGCCATTCTCACTGTAATCAATTTAGTGTATTTTTCAGGATCCATGTACGCATTGTTAGATGCTTTTGGCTTGGTACTTTCTCTGGGAATTTACTACCGATTTTGCCAAACTGGACATGTAAAGATAACCGCTTGGGCTACCACTCTCATGCTAACGAGTTTAATCATGTTGTTTGTGATTTCAACCAAGGGTTATGTCCATTCACTCCTATGGGCAACCCTAATTCCGCCGTTTTGTTTTTTTCTTATCGGTCGAACATGGGGCACATATATTTCATCCCTGTGCTTTAGCATATGTGTTTTTATGGTTTACCTGCAAACGAAAGACCCCCAACAGGTTACGTTTGGAATTGGTGCATTACTTAACGTGATTGAAGTGTGTATTGCGCAAATTTTGTTATTTAGATTTTATGAGAAAACACGTTTCTCTGCCTATCAAAAACTGGCAATACGTAATTTAGAAATTCAAAAAATGGCTGAAATAGACAAACTTACTGGATTATATAACCGTGAAAAACTTGATGAAGTACTCAACACGTTATTAACCACATCAGCGGCAAATACCGATACAATCAACCCTTTGATTGACACAGAAGATGCCTCTTCTTCAATGGCAATTGGTCAACTTTTTAATGGCAACATAATAGATAAAAAGATATCAACAAAGCCTGATCTGTCGTCTCCTAGCCTGCATCCTATTTCGATTGTTATTATCGACATCGATCATTTTAAGCGAATTAATGACAATCACGGTCATTTGGTCGGCGATAAAGTATTGTGTGAACTGGCACAATTACTTCAAAGTAAAATGCGTAATGATGACTTATTAACGCGGTGGGGAGGAGAAGAGTTTGTGATTATTTTACCTAACACATCGTTGGCAGATGCCACCGAATTAACGGAAAGATTACGGTTTTATATTGCCAAGCAAAACATTCAAAATATGGCGCTTACAATCAGTTTAGGTGTCACTCAATATTGCCCGAAAGACAATGCCCACAGTCTGTTAGAACGAGCCGACAAAGCCTTATATCAGGCAAAATCACAAGGACGAAATTGTGTTGCTGTAGCCTAAAATATACCACACCAGAACTCAACGCCATGCAGTGGTATCAGTCAGTTAGGTTTATATCTAATCTAACCTAACAAGTTCGCTATCAGGTATTTTTGCAGCATAATGTTTACCATTAATGCGCTCAATAATTTGCGTCGCGGTTAAATCATGCACAACATTTATCACGGTTGAAGCAGCATCCGTTATCGCACCAATCACCACTAAAATGGGGATCACTTCCATTGGCAGCCCTAGGGTGGTGACAATAAAAATTTCACCTAAAAATGCCCCACCTGGCACACCACCAATAACAAATGCCGATAACACCGAAATCAAAATGGTCAGCATAAATACGTCTGTCGTAAAGTCTAACCCTAGCAAAGAATAAATGAACACTATCTTTAACGCCGTTATCGCAGCGGCACCACCTTTGTTTAGATTAACCAGCAGTGGCAAGCTAATCTCGGCAATTTGTTCATTTAGCCCCATTTTCGCGGCGCTACTAATCGTCACGGGTAAGGACGCTAATGACGAACTGGTCCCTAATGCAGTCACTGCAGGTTCGAGCATATGTTGCCAAAACAACTTAACGCCTTTTACACCACCACCAATCCATGCATATAAGGTTGAGCCTAAAGTGAGATACAACGCCATGGCGACAAAAAACAGCCCCACAGCACGAGCAAACGTGCCCATCAGTTCCGAGTCTTGGCTGGCCATTGTGGCTGCAAAATAAGCCCCAAGGCCGATGGGAGCCACATGCATTAGGATTGATATCACTTTCATGATGACAGTATTTAAACTGTCTAGCATCCGACTGACTCTCTGGCCATCTTCACCAGACTGACCAATCGCCACCCCACTAATTACTGACATAATAATTAAGGCTAAAATATTGGATTTAGATAATAAACCAACAAAATCATTGGTAGTTAATAAGCTGACAAAATCCATACTGCCTGAAGTAGCTTCAACACTATTGGCTAAGTCTAATGTCACCCCTTGTGCTGGATCATAAGCTAACGCTAGCAATACCACACTTACCGAAGGGATAATGGCCATCACAATTGACACGCCCATTATCGATACCAATATCGCACCCAATTTTTTTAAATCTGTCATGTGGGCAATCGATGACATCACACTTACTGCCACCAATGGCACGATAATCATAAACAGTAAATTAAGAAATATCTGTCCTATTGGTTTAAGTTTGATGGCCCATTCAGGAAATAGCCCACCAAACAAACCGCCAACTAAGAGGGCGCTAAGTAAAATAATGGACGAACGATAAGCACGTAGACTGCTCAACATATAATTTCCTAAAGACAGTTAGACAAAAAATGAGCAATGCCATGTACAGGATTCAGTAATAAAAAGTGCACATGGAACAACAAGTTGTACAGCTACAAAATATCACACATGACCAATGTGATACTAATCACAAAAATTCACTTAGCTTAATCATTTACGTAAATTCCAATGATGAGATTTTCAGACTATCTAACAACCATAGACTTTATTTCTGTGCCAGACACTTATCTCATGGAATAGGCAAAATCAAACTGAGTAATACTTTGCATCACATCTTGGTCATCGTCACGATATATTCAAGTTAACTGAATATCCATAGTTCAGCTAACTTGGAGGATAAATTCACGTGATCGACAAGACTTCTTATTGAGTGACTAGGGCCTGTTAACCTTTGCTGGTTAAATTTTGTTCGAGATAAAAACGTTTTAATCGGGGCGAGTGAATTGCTGCCTAACAATCTAAGCTGCTATCACGTCAAAAAGATGCTCTCAACAAAGAGTAAAACGTTTTTAGCCGAACCCTTCGGGCAGCGTTTGTTGGTCATTTTTACTGTGTTATCGACTTTTTATGTAGAATAACTACACCACAAAGTCTCTTCCTTGTACAAATGACCAAAAATTCACTGCAAAAACAACCTTGAAAGAACAACAGGCCCTAAGACACGAGTTTATAGGTAGCAGTGATATGTACAACACCTTTAATCTCCGGTAAAAAAATACCAATGTTGCGTTAACACAAACATTGGTATTGGGGAGTAATTACTGCCGCTTGCAATAATTAGCAAGCTGTCATATTACCAAGCAAACTTTTTAAATACATCATCAACGGGTGTTTTGGCAACATGGTTAGTGTAGTTACTGATCACTTTTTGCGATAAGCCTAAAATGATTTCTAGCACTTGCTGCTGGCCGTACCCTGCAGCATAAAATGTCTCTAATTCAGTTTCTGAAATATTACCACGGTTGCGTACAATGCTTAATGTTGCTTCGTGCAATGCTTGTAACTTAGCCGTAGGCATAGCAGTCTTGTTACGCAGAGCTTCAGTTATAGCAGGGTCTACTTTCATTGAATGTGCAATACCTGTATGCGCTGGCACACAGTAGGTACATTCATGTTCAACATTAATAGTTTGCCATACTACTGTTAACTCTTCAGCATCAAATGATGTCTCTGTAAATAATTGATGTAACTGTTGGTAAGCTTTGAGTGTACTTGGAGACTCAGCTAATACGGCAAACAAATTAGGTACCATACCCATTTGTTTTTTAGCGCCTTCAAGAATTGCTTTGCTTTCTTCTGATGCACTTTCAACAGTGTGAATAGTAAATGAAGTCATAATATACTCTCGTTTAGATTAATAAATTTGCATACGTTTCGTGTCTAATTGAGGTAACTATAAATTAATTTGAGCATTCGTTCAACTTAATTTGAATGATTGTTCAAAACAATTTAATTATTAAAGCGTAAAACATAAAATATGCTTAAAAATCAGGTTGATGAAATATTTTTCAAATGAACACTAAATAATGCTGTCAGCCGAAACTTATATTTTTGTCACATTTTAAAACCCATTTTTAACTGCACTCTAGGTAATAATAAAACTTATTGGTCATACTTATCATCATTCAGTTCAATGCTATTAACACCATCAGAGCTCGCACTACAGAATAGCTACACGCCATATAATGTCACTACCACAGCACCGCCTAATCCGACATTGTGTTGCAACGCTAATTTGGCGTTATCCACTTGTCTACTCCCGGCCTGGCCGCGTAAATGCCAGGTTAATTCAGTACATTGTGCCAGCCCTGTTGCACCAATGGGGTGGCCTTTAGACATCAGCCCACCCGAAGGTCCAATGACAAATTGACCACCATAAGTGTTGTCACCATTGGCAATCAATTCAGCGGCACCGCCCTCAGGGCAAAGGCCCAACGCCTCGTAAGTAATCACTTCATTTGGGGTAAAACAATCATGTAACTCAATCACATCGATATCATTTGGACCAATCCCTGCCTCGCAGTAAACTTGTTCGGCAGCCTGTTGCGTCATGTCTTTACCAACGGCATAGATTGGGTCTTGCCACGATTGCTCGGTATCTGTTGCCATTGCCTGCGCAATAATATGTACTTTAGAGGTAATACCATGTTTCCTGGCAAACGGTTCACTGCACACAATCGTTGCTGCTGCGCCACAAGTAGGTGGGCATGCCATAAGTCGAGTTAAATAATGATCATAAATAACTTTATCATCAAGCACTTGTTGGTAAGTTAATGGTTTTGAAAACATCGAATATGGATTTTGTAATGCATGACGACGCGATTTTTCTGCCACCTTGGCAAAGATATCGGCGCCTACATGATACTTATCCATATAATGTCGACCTGCAGCACCAAAAGCACGTAATGCAATCGGGCCTTGCGGGGCATTAAACTGTTTTAACACTGGCTCAATCCGCTCAAAAGGGTTTTCTCTATCAGTCCAATGTGATCCCAATGCACCAGGCTGCATTTCTTCGAATCCAAATGCTAACGCGCAATCAACTTGTCCTGACAATATTGCTTGGCGCGCTAGAAATAACGCTGTCGAGCCGCTAGAACAATTATTATTAACATTGATAATTGGAATACCGCTTTGGATCACATCGTAAAATGCATGCTGTGCACAGGTGCTGTCACCATAGATATATGCACCATAAGCTTGCTGAATCAATTTTGCTTCAAGCCCTGCATCAGTTAATGCCAACTTAATCGCTTTAGCCGCCATCGCGCGGTAGGGTTCATGATTACCCGGTTTGCAAAAAGGGATCATCCCAACCCCCGCTACTCTTACCAATGTCATATTATTCCCGTTATTAAGTTTGTCATTTCTAGTTTTTGTTAATAGAACGTGGGATATTCACAGATTATGCGCCCTACTTTACTTGAACAATATTATCTTAATAGCAACTGTTAACATAAAGTTAATTCACACCGTGTACAACGCACCAAAGAAAAGCGCAAGCGCACCAATATAGGACGCAAATACCTAAAACCTCAATTGTCACCATCATTCCCTGTGTTGGTTTAATTTTCAATTGCACTAACATCGAACATTTACGAGATCATTTCAGCAACATTTTCATGAGTTTGCACCAAACAGGTTCAAAAAGTGATAGCAAAGTAACGATTTAGGAATGACTTTTGCTTTATAACAGTATGAATTGTAGAAGAGAATCGCTTTGTGGGTACTGAAATGAATAATATTAGTGATGCTATTGGCGTTATTGCACAAAGTGCAGACACCCTGTTTATCTTACTTGGTGCAATTATGGTTTTAGCCATGCACGCTGGCTTTGCATTTTTAGAAATGGGCACGGTAAGACATAAAAACCAAGTCAACGCCTTAGTGAAAATTCTGACTGACTTTGCTTTTTCTGCCATGGCCTACTTTGTCATTGGCTACCAAATAGCTTATGGCAACCACTTCTTTGTCAGCGCAGAAAGCTTGGCCACCGATAATGGCTATCAACTGGTTAAATTTTTCTTTTTACTGACCTTTGCAGCAGCCATTCCAGCAATAGTATCTGGTGGTATTGCAGAACGCGGCAGCTTTAGACCTTTTTTACTGGCATCGGCATTAATTGTTGCCTTCATATACCCTTTGTTTGAGGGGATTATGTGGAATGGTAACTTTGGTTTTCAGGCGTGGCTAGAAAGCCAATTTGGCTCCCAATTTCATGATTTTGCCGGTTCTGTTGTAGTACATGCCATGGGTGGTTGGTTAGCTTTAGTCGCCATCTATTTATTAGGCCCACGACGCGGTCGTAAACCTGGTATTGCGTTTGCTCCATCGAACATCCCGTTTCTTGCACTAGGCTCTTGGGTGCTTATTGTCGGTTGGTTTGGTTTTAATGTCATGTCAGCTCAAACCCTCGACGGCATTAGCGGCTTAGTTGCGGTGAACAGTTTAATGGCTATGGTCGGCGGTACTATTGTGGCGCTTGTTGCCGGTAAAAATGACCCTGGTTTTATTCATAACGGCCCTCTTGCTGGTTTAGTGGCCGTGTGTGCGGGTTCTGACTTAATGCATCCTGTTGGTGCATTTATTGTTGGTGGAGTGGCCGGTGGATTATTTGTATGGGTTTACACCAAGTTACAGCGTAGCAATAAGATAGATGATGTACTCGGTGTATGGCCATTACACGGCTTATGCGGTGTATGGGGCGGTATTGCTGCGGGGATTTTTGGTCAACAAGCCTTAGGCGGTCTTGGCGGAATCTGCTTTTTGTCGCAACTCATTGGTAGTATTGCCGGGGTAGCGGTTGCATTAATTGGCGGTATGATCGTTTATGGTTTAGTTAATAAAATATCAAGTTTACGTTTAAGCCAAGAAGATGAGTTTATTGGCGCGGATTTAGCAATTCACAAAATTGGTTCAACCAATTCAGACAAGTAGCTGAATGAATTAATATCGATAAATAAATTCTCAAAAATCTCCAGTAAACTAAGGGCAGGAAATGTATTTCTGCCCTTGTTTAGTTTACCGATGATTTTGGAGGTTAATGCTTGGGTTTTACCCCATTCTTCACCATATCCTTGCCGCTTTCAAAGATTTCATCTGTAACTCCACGCGCCAATAACAACTTATGATTATCACCAAACACCGCAACAAAATGACTACCATCAGCATTATTGGTTGCCAAGCCAACCCCAGCTACGCTCTCTAAGCCTAACCCCCCCTTTTCGACTATCAACAAAAAACGCTCTAATTCAGCTAGATTGTCGATTACATCATTTTCAACATTCATTTATACCCCCAATAGGCTTCACGTCATTTTGGCAAATACTTTAGCGCATTGAGAATCAATTAGGTACCTCTTCTCCGCTTTAGAATTCATATATTCAGCATAAAAGCTATGGATATAGGTGATATTAAAAACTTAGGGTTAAATCAATTAACTGGGCGTCGTCATCATAAGAGTCAAAATTTACCGACATGAGTAAATTACCTTCAGAGATCATTACATTATCGAAGTTATCTTCAGCATTTGGGTAACGAACTAATAAAGCTGACTTGGTTGCAGGGATCTGATAATTCGCCAGTACCTTATTAAATTCATTGATGTCTTGCGATGCCAGCATTGATTCGGTGACTTTAATGCGATTTACCGTGCCTTGATCATTAATCCCAAGTAATACATTGTTATTCACAAATACCATAGGGCCATTTTCACTAAGTTGAATTTGATTAATGAGCTGCTGCGGCTGCAAAGTATGAGCTTGCTTATCATCCAACGCGATTATCTTGGCAATATCAATATTATCGAAATTTGCAAAGTTCACCTGATGGTTTTTCTTCGAAGTCGCTATGGGCATAATGGAAAAATTGTTAAGCTTAGACACCGCTTCTTTGGTGATGCTTTCCTTATAATCTTCAAATTGCAGAATAAGTTGACTGCTTTCACCCTTAACCGTGTAATAACCGTTATTCTTTCTAAGTGATAAATGTTTTGCAACCGTCTGCAGCTCATCGCCTTGATGAACTTTCCCCACGATTACCCAATCATCATGATCATAATTTTCACTCAAGGTAATTTGGTTTTTGCCATGACCATTTAGCATACCTTGCTCTTGTGAAATCATAGCGATTTTAGCATTTTCAACAAAAAACCATAAACTGCGTCCATAGCCATAGACCATAGTCCCATCACGAAACTGTAGCTGAATACTGTGCGGCCCCAACGCTTGTTGTAATTCGTCTAACGTATCACCAATATGCACGCCATAAGCACTATTAGTAGTGATATCGGCTTTAGGTGCGTTATGCTTTTGTGCCTGTATTAGTAAATCCTCTTTCTCTGGCATGGCAAGAGTGACTAAGGTTTCTGTAAATGACAGCGACTTCCCTTTGCTGTTATAAGGCGTTGGATTTTTGGTTAGTTGCTGATCCTCACACAACTTAATATGTTGAACAGTAGATAACACTATAATTTGTTTTACGTTGGAATTAACTCTGCCATTATCATCTTTGAGATCAACACTTCGATCAACCGACCCCACATTTAGCCGATCGATAATCACGGCATCGGCGCCAGCCAATTCAGCTTTATGTTGAATACCAACCAATGCTTGTTGTAAATAAGCCTCACTATGCGCCATAACACTTGAATTAGTCTGTTTAAGTAATGCCAAGTCGATGTCATAAACCACTCTATCACTCGCAGTATTGATAACTTGTGGCGTACACTCTGGGTAAAAATCTAAAATGGGTGGTAGCTTATTAGCAGCCATTACTGGGTAGCATACAGCACCACAAATCAATAAAAGTGAAAGCTTCATTCCTCGTCCTTGAATATTAATTATTAAGATAGCTTTTTACAAAGCATTAACACTTTAATGACTTACTAACTTAAACTTAAATCGCTTTGCTGTAAACCTAGTATCAGATCGTCTTTCTGTGTCGACTGCTTTTCTGCATTCAAATACGCTATATTGCTCAAAATCGCACTTTTATCTATTTGCTAGTTTCTTCCACTAATACTGCACATCTTCTGCACTTTTAATCGATAACATCCTCGCAACGGTCTTACATTTAAAATTACAATTACCCCTAATGCTAGGAGAGCCCAATGTTCCCCATCAATAATTTACATAACACCCATCGGCTGTTTCGCCAGCCAATAATGCTATTACTTATCATCACATTTAGTTGTGTATTTATGCTCACAGGCTGTGGTAGTGACAGTGATAGTACTTCAGATGTCACTGAAACAGCCACCAGTACAGATACTGATACCGACACAAGTACAGATTCTGATACGAGTACCGACACTGATACCGATACAGAAGACGAAATCACTGATGCGGATTTTGAAGCTACCGATTGGACAGACGAAACTCACAGTAAAAATGTCGACCCTAACTTTACCGAAGTATTTAATGATACTGAAGTTAAACGATTCGATATCGTAGTGACTGAAGAGCGCTGGCAAAGCATGTTAGATGACATGACAGCAACCTATGGCGAGTTTGGTCGAACCTCATCAAATAGCTTAACTGATACTGATGAAGACCCTATTTTTGTACCTGCTGAAGTATTTTATAACGACATTGAATGGTATCGAGTGGGAATTCGCTTTAAAGGTAACTCATCACTGCAAACCAGTTGGCAACAAGGTATTTTAAAACTCGCTTTTAAACTCGACTTTGACGAATATGAAGATGATTACCCGCAAATTAAAAATCAACGATTTTATGGCTTTAAAAAATTCAGTTTGAAAAACAACTTTAATGACGAGTCAATGCTACGAGAAAAAGTCGCCGCTGATGTATTTAAAGATGCAGGTTTAGCTGTCTCTCATACCGGCTTTTACACCTTATATGTCGACCATGGTGATGGCCCAGAATATTTTGGTTTATATACCCTAGTTGAAGAAGTTGACGACACCTTAATTGATACTCAATTCTCTAGTGATGACGGTAACTTATATAAACCTGAAGATGATGGCGCGACTTTTGTAGACGGTTCATTTAGCCAAGACGATTTTGAAAAGAAAACTAACGAAGACGACGAAGATTGGTCTGATATCCTTGCTCTATTCACAGCTTTACATGATGACGATACTGCCAGTAGTGACCCAGAAACATGGCGTGCAAATCTTGAAGCCGTATTTGATGTTGATGTATTTTTAAAATATTTAGCCGTCAATGGCATTATTCAAAACTGGGATACTTACGGCATAATGCCACACAACTACTATTTATATAATAATCCTGAAACATCACAACTGACATGGATCCCATGGGACAACAACGAAGCCTTGGAAGACGGTAAACAAGGTGGCGCTTTAGCCTTAAATTTTTCTGATTTAAACTCTAATAGCTGGCCTCTCATTGCAAAAATTTACGCAGATGATGAATACCGAGACCGCTACAACCAATATTTACTCGAAGTCATCGGTGATGCATTCGAAACTAATAAAATGCAAGCCATCTACAATACATATTCAGCTCTTATTGCTCCATACGCCACCACAGAAGTATCAGGCTACAGTTTCTTAGAAAACAGTGATGATTTTTATGATGCTATCGATGAGCTTTTAGAGCACGCCGAAGACAGAGCCACAGCGGTAGACAGTTACTTAGACAAACAATAGCTCCAAAAATAGTTTAAATAGAAAACACCTACAATCTAAGCTCTATGTAACAAAAAAAGGTCATTTATTACAACATAAATGGCCTTTTTTGATCTCTATAGTACGCAGTCACCTACGACTTATTCCTTAATATCATGCCCAAAATGAACAATGCCCCATCTACTTACCAATGATCACAGATGATAGAAATCACACTTAAAATAATAGACTTTCATGCATAAAACCCAAAATATTGCCTGAATGATAACTGCGTACAAAAAATTAATAATAAAATACAATTATTTAAATCAAATCAACATCGTCCAACCAATTAGAGTGACCGTGACTATAAATGTTCGTAAAACATACAAATTAATGCATAATCAACTATGATTAATTATTAGATGCATAAAGAAATAAACGTCTAAATAACTATCGGATTGTTTTTATACACAATTCAAGCAGTAAAAAGGAATTTACTAAGCTTTCATGATGATTTTAAACGATAAAAAGTTAGTTAACCTAATAAAGTACACACCAAGTATTGTCGTTGGCTTTTTCGCGATTACTGTCAATATTATCATTATTAAAGACAATCAAGATAAAGCCTATGAAAGTATCAAGTCCCTTCGTGAAGACATTATTGAAACAAATAAAAATGCCGTAAAACAATCAACCAATAAAGCATCTAATTATATTCTTTATAAAAAGAAAATGCTCATAGATGAGCTGAAAATACTGTCTCAGCAACGTGTAAACGAAGCATATGCAATAGCAACAAACATCTACAACAATAACCAAAACAAACCCAAAACCACAGTGACAAAATTAATCACGGATGCGTTACGTCCAATCCGATTTTATGAAGGGAGAGGTTATTTTTTTATCTTTCAAATGGATGGAATTAATGTCTTACATGGACTTAAACCCGATCTTGAAGGAAGCTCTGCTTGGGATGCTCAAGACCTACGGGGATCATACATTTTAAGAGAGCATATAAACTTAATTAAGCAACAAAATGGAGAAGCTTTTTATCACTGGTGGTACCAAAAACCCGGGGAAGCTTTAAAAAAAGAATATGAAAAAATTGGCTTTGGAAAGTATTTCGCTCCCTATGACTGGTTCATAGGAACTGGTGAGTATATTTCTGATATTGAAAACGATTTAAAAATATCATTGTTGAAATCTGTTATTGACTTTGAACACTCTGAAAATGAAAACTTATTTATTATCGACGATCAAGGCAACTTACTTGCTAATGAAAGCAAGGATAATCATTTAGCATTTCTGAGCAATTCAAACTCAACTATAACTGAAAAAATTGCCACTAAAGCCCTGCTAGAAGGCAATTTTATTACCTTAAGTGATACTCCCCTCAACAAAAACGACAATGACAGAACTGAGATCGCCTACATAAGGAGAATTAAAGATTGGAATTGGAGCGTGGGTTCATATTTTAATTCAAGCAATGTAAATAACTATATAACAATAAAACAACAAGAAACAAACTCGCTGAATCAAAAAAAACTCACCAATATCATAATATTAAGTGCTTTTTCAACATTGTTTATGGTGGGGAGTTCGCTCATAGTGAGCAACTTAATTGCTAGACGTTTCCATCGTTTTCAGCAACGAATTGAACATAATATCCATGCATTGGAAGCCTCAAAAAGCAAACTCCACCACATGGCCTTGCATGATGCGTTAACAGGGTTATCTAATCGAATATTGTTACTCGAAAAAATTTATGAAGCCATAGAATCAGCAAATATTCGCCATCAACAAGTCGCTATTGTATTTATCGATATTGATGACTTTAAAAAGGTCAATGACTGTCATGGTCATTCCGCCGGTGATGAGTTATTAAAAGCTATTAGCGAAAAATTTAAACATGCTTTTGAGTCAAAAGACACCATATCGCGATTTGGTGGTGATGAATTTGTCTTTTGCTTTCCGGAACTCAATAATCTCAATGAAGCCTATCTTAAAGTGGCCCAAATACAGCAATTATTTGATGAGAAATTTATTGTCAATGGCCGAGAGATAATGACCCAATGTAGCATTGGGGTTAGTATGTATCCTTCTGATGATAGCCAACCTGAAGGCCTTATCCGCAAAGCTGACATCGTACTCTACAAATCTAAAGCTGAACTTAAAGGTAGCGCTGCCTTCTACAACTATCAGTTGAATGAACAAATTCAATATAAATATTTACTAGAAGAAGAACTCAGAAGAGCACTCGACAATGAAGAGATATTCCTTCTTTATCAGCCACAAATAGACACAAAAACACAACAGCTAATTGCAGTTGAAGCACTCGCAAGATGGGAACATCCAAAACTCGGATCTATTTCACCCGATGACTTTATCTGCATAGCTGAAGAAATTGGGATCATTAAAGAAATTGGCCTATTTGTATTTCGCCAAGCCTGTACAGATATATTAAGTGTGTCCCCAGCAGGTAAAAATGCCATTAATGTTTCGATTAATATTTCCCCAAAACAGCTAATGTCACCAGACTTTATTGATTTAATTACACAGGCAACCGATGAAATAGGTATTGATCGACACCGAATAACCTTAGAAATCACCGAAAATGTCATGCTTAATGAGCTTGAAAAAACATATGACATATTAACTGAATTAAAAAAACGCTCGTTCTGCATCTCACTAGATGACTTCGGCACCGGATATTCATCATTAAGTTATTTAAATATGCTACCTTTTGATGAAGTTAAAATAGACCGCTGTTTTGTAAATAACATTACTATCAGTAAGCAAAGTAAGGCCCTCATCAAATCAATTTTAGCCATCAGTGATGCATACGGAATGATAACCGTCGCTGAAGGTGTTGAAAAGAAGGAACAACTTACCATGCTGCATTCTCTTGGCTGCAATTTAATCCAAGGCTACTATTTTGATAAACCTTTGACGTTATCTACACTGCACAATACTTATTTAAAGCAGTAAGCATTTGATCTGAACTCGTCGTCAATCATGGTCATGAAATCTGGCTAACTTCCTCTAACAAAAAGAGCGAACCATCAGGTTCGCTCTTAGAGAGATTTCAAGCAGATGTATTACTTATATTCCAGCTTTAATTTTACGCGCTTGGTGCAGTTTTTTGTAACTTTCAATCAAACGTAGATGCGGCTCGATACCTTCTAAATTCATGCTAGTTTTGCTCAGGCCATAAAAACGCACCGTGCCATTAACCGAACCTACCACATTGTCCATCACATCTTGACCGAACATACGGTTAAAGTTGCCAATAAAATGCTCAAGCTTTAAATCTTCATCTAACGTCACTTCTAATACTGCGTTCACAGCTTGATAGAATAAACCTCGTTGCACAGTATTGTCGTTAAACTGCAAGAACTCTCCGACTAACTCAATGGCGTCTTCATGGGCTCCTAATGCGAGGTAAATCAAGATCTTCAATTCGATAATAGTTAATTGGCCCCAAACAGTGTTCTCGTCGAACACAATGCCGATTAAAGTGCGAATATCGGTATGATTATCTAATTGACTGTCTTCTAAGCGATTCACTAGCTTACCTAATGCTTTAGTGCTTAGTGAATGCAGGTTTAAAATGTCTTCACGGTAGTTTAAGGCTTTATTGGTGTTGTCCCAAATCAAGTCATCAACTGGATACACTTCAGAATATTCAGGGACTAAAATACGACAAGCAGACGCACCTAAATCAGTAAACTCGGCAATATAAACTTCTTTGCCCATGGCTTCTAAGATACCGAATAAACCGCTGGCTTCTTCTTCACTAGTGCCAGTAAAATCCCATTCACAGAATTCATAATCAAACTTACTACTAAAGAAGCGCCAAGAGATAACCCCTGTTGAATCGATAAAGTGCTCAACAAAGTTTTCTGGTTCAGTTACTGCCATGCTGTTAAACGTTGGCTTTGGCACATCGTTTAAGCCTTCAAAACTGCGACCTTGTAATAATTCGGTTAAGCTGCGCTCTAATGCCACTTCAAAGCTAGGATGTGCACCAAACGAGGCAAAGACACCACCGGTACGAGGGTTCATCAAGGTCACGCACATGACAGGGAATTGGCCGCCTAATGAAGCATCTTTCACTACAATAGGGAACCCCTGTTCTTCAAGCCCTTTAATACCCGCTAAAATACTTGGGTATTTCTCTAGTACCGCCATTGGCACATCAGGAAGCACTATTTCTTGTTCAATGATTTGACGCTTTACCGCACGCTCAAAAATTTCAGATAAACACTGAACATGGGCTTCTTGCAAGTTATTACCTGCACTCATCCCATTACTTAAAAACAAATTTTCAATAAGGTTCGACGGGAAATAAACTGTTTCACCATCAGATTGGCGTGTATATGGAATAGTACAAATACCACGATCTTTATTACCAGAATTGGTATCAATTAGGTGCGAGCCACATAACTCTTCATCTGGGTTATAAATGTCTAAGCAATAGTCATCTAAAATACCTGAAGGTAACGAATCATTACCTTCGAGTGCAAACCATTTTTCATTTGGATAATGTACAAACTCGCTATTTGCGATTTCAGTACCAAAGAATTGATCATTATAAAAAAAGTTATTATTGAGACGCTCAATAAACTCACCTAATGCTGAACATAATGCGCTTTCTTTAGTGGCACCTTTACCGTTAGTAAAACACATTGGTGATGCAGCATCACGGATATGCAAAGACCAAACGTTTGGCACAATATTTCGCCAAGAGGAGATTTCAATCTTCATTCCAAGATCGGCTAATAAGCCAGTCATGTTTTTGATGGTTTGTTCAAGCGGTAAATCTTTACCCAAGATAAAAGTATTCTCGTCACCTTGAGGTTGGCCCATCAACATTGCATTGGCGTCTGCATCAAGGTTATCAACGGTTTCAATTTTAAACTCAGGGCCAGTTTGTACTACTTTCTTAACGGTGCAACGCTCAATCGAACGCAAAATACCTTGGCGGTCTTTATCCGAAAGATCATCCGGTAATTCCACCTGGATTTGGAATATTTGGTTGTAGCGGTCTTCAGGATCAACAATATTGTTTTGCGACAACTTGATATTTTCAGTCGAAATATCACGAGCTTTACAATACACCTTGATAAAGTAAGCCGCACACAGCGCAGACGATGCTAAGAAATAATCAAAAGGACTAGGAGCTGAACCATCACCTTTATAACGAATAGGTTGATCGGCCGTGACGGTAAAGTCGTCAAATTTAGCTTCGAGTCTCAAGTTATCGAGAAAATTTACTTTGATTTCCATTGCATATATCCACAGTCTTACGCGGCCAAATAGCCAGCTTGTCTAATTGAGGTGAATTATCGGTGTTTTTGACCCAATAGTCTTGGGTTAATTGCCTTCATGAAGGCATTAAGTGGATTTAGCCGAATAAATAATGCTGTTTAGCTCGAAAGCCTGTAGTACAGGTCTGGCTCAATAACAGGAAATGTTGAAGGTATTTATATTATCAATCTTGCGTTATATCTGGTACTAGCGGGGCTCATAAAGTGATTCCCCAGCAATGCATTACTGATGCATTACTGATGCATTAATAATGCTTTAATGCCAATTGTTGATAGAGGGGTTATAACGCCTTATGACCTAAACTAGTCATAAAGTTTAGGGGAAGACCAGTTAACCATAAAATTAGTCATTGGAATTAGTCTTAAATGATGAGGAGTTCTCACCCCTCATTCATTTAAAACTAAGTAACGAGGAAAAATGTACACAAATTAAAGGCTAAATTATCAACCTAGCGAATAGTGATGTCTCTTCCGAAATACTCTTTAGAGTCATACTTAATAATCACATTGTTTAAAGATGCACCGTTATTATCCATCACCAATTTATGTGAAATAGCACTAAGTGAAATTAAAATATCTTTACATTCAATTCTCGCTTTCATCACCGAAACAGAAGCCGTTCTTAACACTTGAGAAATTAGCTCATGATTCTTACCGATTAACGCTAAAATGAAGTGCACAATGACTTCAGAGCACAAATCGGTATCTTCGATATTGCTTGGTCTAATCACTTTTTCGACGTAATCGTCTTCTTTTCCTGAAGGGACAAATCGTTGCACCCAATAAAAATAATCTTCATCAAAAATGATTGATTTTATCGGTTGCATATACTTGTCATCAGCAGATATCTTTTGGAATAATTCCTTTTTAACATCATCTGTTACATCAATTAACTGATCGCCAAATTCCTCATTGAGTCGTGAAATGATAATTTCTAATTCTTTTAAAAGAGAGACATTACCAGATGTTACTTTATTATAAGCATCACCAACTTCATCAATATTCTGTTGAAATACACCAATATACTTGTCGCCTTCTTCAATAGCATCAAGTAAAGGTATCAAGCTATAGCGTCTCACTTGAATCAACTCATAAAATTGGCCTAACTCTTCACGGATAGCTTGTAGACGATCAATCGCTTTAACCAGAAAATTACTGTCTCTCTTTATCGCTAAATTTAATCGTGAAAAATCCAATTGTTCATCTACGGTTCGCACTCGGTTATCAATCATGTTTTCATAAGTTTGAGTTTCATTAATCAACAATGAAAATTTATCTTCCATTTCAGAAAGTACATCTTGTACTTTTTTCAAACTGGTCGATCTCACTTGTTGGTTAATTCCGCGCACTTTTTCAGCTTCTGCTTGCTTCTTTTCGCGAATAATCCAAGTCACTGCTGCGCCAACGATGGTTAGGCTCGTAGCCATATCAAAACCAAGTTGAACATTATCAAACCATGAACTCATTTTTTTCCCTTAAATGTCATTTGCCTATGTGCACAAACAGTAATAACGGATTAAACAACGAATGTCATCACGAAAATAACCAAAAGGTAACAAAAGTCACATTAATAACCGGAAAAAAAGTCTTTTTTAGTACATTAAAAAATTATCAACCACTATTAAATAACAATATAATCAGTACATTAAAATTTTATTGTAGCAAATATACTGTTACATAATATCAAATATATCAACTGAGTAATAAGTGAGCTAATTAAAAATTATTTTATCGTAATCATTATATTTATCGATTCAAAATCAACAACTAAAAAACATCATATTTAAGTATTAAATTACTATTTTTGCCCCTTTATGAAATTTTTTAAATTCGCTAAATTAGGAATTTTCTGTAGTGATTCAGAATGATGAAAAGTTGAGGTTATTAAAAGCGATTGAGTGCTAAAAAGCATAAAAGAAAATAGAAAATAGAAAATAGAAAATAGAAAAGGAGGATATAGTTGGTGTTAATGATTGATCATTATCGCATCAACTTTCTTAAAAATTTTTAAATTGGAATCCGTACCAGGATTTAAACTCAGGGTTTGGAATCAACCAAACTAATCTACTACTTTTAGGTTAGTTTCGTTTCATGGTTAACCAATATAAACGTTAGATACATTTTTGTCGGCAACGATAACACCATACCAAAAGCCACACACATTGCACTAATCATGATGCCATTAATACCCATCATCTCAATGGTATTACTGAAGTTATGGCAATAAATACCTAACAAGATTAAGCTAATCCCTACCGATATACATATTTTTAATATCAAAATTATTTTGGTATCAGACATGAACACCTCGCAGTCATCATTATTATATCCAATGAGTATAATGATTCGTTTTACGGTGATAAGTGTTGATGAAGATCATAAAAACATCGAGAGAGGATCGAACCAACTAATAAAGTGAGTCAGATCTTAAATAGAAAAGGCAGAGTTGGTCTTGTTGTCTCTTATCTGGGCATATCGTTAATCAATGGACTTGTAATCGGATAAAGTAAATATAAATTAGTTACTTGTGAACTCGAGCTGATATGAATAAGGGATAAATCACTAAATTATAGATACAAAAAAGCGCAAACAGTCGCTAAACCATTTGCGCTATCTTACAAAGTAAGAGTTACTCAGCTACTACGTTAGCAGCTTGAGGGCCTTTTTGGCCTTGCTCAACTTCGAAAGAAACTTTTTGGCCTTCAGCTAAAGTTTTGAAACCTTCTGAAGTGATTGAACGGAAATGAACGAACACATCAGCGCCGCCATTATCAGGAGTAATAAAGCCAAAACCTTTATCTTCGTTAAACCATTTTACTAAACCAGTTGTTTTATTAGACATTTTGTGTCCCTTATATATTTAAATTTAATCAATCTGTCGCGAAAATGCGATGCGCTCAAGCTTGAATTATTGAATGTCACGATGAAGCTAAGGGAAACACAGAGGATAACAACGATAACGCAGAGATTCTAAGGCTTTTCTTTTACTTGATGGTCATTAATAACTCTGAATGTCAGAGCAGGCTGTATAATACCTTGGTTTCAAGTATTGTAAAGGTTTATTTTGAAACATATGACATTTATTGTATTGATCATGGATATTCAATGCTCTGATTATCTACTATCTAGCGAATCGTACCAACTTAATTTCATAAGTCCGCATTGAAGCGTGCCACTCTGGCTTCAGCCATAGTGCATTGAGTCAGTTGAATTAATTCCCCTAAGGTAATGCTAGGGGTTTGGTTAATCAAACGGGCAAGCTTTGCATCTAAAGGCTCTAACTTGTCGGCATGCCCCAACAATGCGGTTACAATCTTTTTGATAAGATAACTAAAGCCCTCATCACTATCCGCTCTTAATTGTTCGGTAAACGATTGAATACTCATGGCCTTGCCTGACACAACCCAATTTCGCGAACGACGTACACGCTTCAGCTGGCAATCACACTGCAATGCTATCGTTTTAGCTTGTTTGGCTCTATCCCCACCAATTCGATGAATAAGAGAAGGAAGGAGGATAAAGATGTCTTCTGTCATAAGAAATTATTGGCATACCTCATCAAATTAATATATGAATCAACATAATAGAGTTCTCTATTATCCGCTAAAAATGTCAACAACTCAGCATGCGCTTCAGATGAAACAGATAGATAATCTCCGCCTACCCCATGAAAAATAATATTAATTAACAATATATCCGAGGATAGTTTCTGAACATATTCGATCAGTTGTTCTCCATTTTGTCCTTCTGGATACAATATAGGTGAAAATCGTTTATCATCCCCTTGACCTTTAATAGCAGTAAATAGATGATCTATATCATTGAGGTACTCTTTACCGTCACCCAGTAGGTTACTACCAACAAGCAAGTCGCCGCAGGGAACCGTATAAGTCCTTTCAGTTTTACCATCAATCGCTTTTAGTAAAGTATTAGCAACTGCCAGCTCCTCAATCATCTGTATGACGCTGTAGTGATCAAGGTCATGATGCATTTCAACCCAGTCCCTATCGGCAAGTGAACCTCTACACGGATGATACACACTATGGTTACCAAGCTCATGGCCAGCGTTTGCAACTGCTCGCCACTCCTCCATTCGCACATTCAACACTGGAGAGTTTGCGACTACGTAAAACGAGGCTTTAAAATGATGTTTATTAAGCTCGGGAATAACATGATCTAATTGACTGTTTAACGCATCATCATATGAAAGACTTATCGCTAGCGTCCTCCCACCTGGCCAAGTAAATTCCTTACTCGGTGTTTGCGAGTAACTAGAGAATGAAAACAGTAATACCAAAAAGAATAAGCTTATTTGAATCATAGAATTCACCTTTGATAATATTTTTGTGAACTTAAATCCTAGCCTAACGTTTTAGAATTTATGAGTAAAAGCATGCTGGGTATGGTTTTTGCTCGATTTGGTTAATGCCCAGCCAATCTTAACCGATTAATTTATGTTATAGGAATGAGATTTTATGCGGTAGTTGTTTTTTAGCAGACTAATGCAGTTCGTTGGTTCTAGTTTTAATATATCTCAAACTGAAATCCATTTATTCAATGATTGAATAATGCTAATAAACTATTTAGGTCAATATATGTGATCGAAAATAAAATTCTGACTGGTATTTATCAAAAGAAATGAAGACTTTGAAATTACCGTTTCTACGGTTGCTTCTACAGAATTGAAAACGGCTCGCATATTTCTATGCAAGCCGTTGTTTTATTTGGCAGGGGTGGCAAGACTCGAACTCGCAACCATCGGTTTTGGAGTAAGCGCTAATTGTTTTTAGATTCAACGCTGTAATAAAAAAGCGTAGAAATAAACTATGCCGGATAGGTAAGGTATCTTATTGATTTTTAATGACAGGCTTTGCGTATTTCTACGGCTTTATTCAAAGATTAATGCATAAATAACCTGTGTTCATCTGTGTAACTTACTAAACTTCTATCTCTACAAACGCCAAATCAGGTGCTGTCCCTAGCACTCTGCCGTCTTGAACATAGATGTGATCACCAATACTGCCAGAACCTATGACTCGTTGAGTATGGTTGCTGGCAGTGCTGGCGGTGACGGTGCCGTCTGTGTTGACCGCGTTAATCGTCATGATGGTACGCGGGGCGCTTAAGCTTTGTTGTAACTGCTTTAACATTACGATTCCTTATGCTAATTTTGGTACAACTGCTTATGCAACGTGCCGAACGACGGTGATGGTTTGCTCTACATCGATGTCGCCTGTATCGCTAACCGATGCGTTGATCGCCACCGAATCACAGGTACCTTTGAACACATCAACACCTTCACGAATACCAATCAACATACCAGGTGTTGCAGGTGGTAAGTCAGCCATAATCGGTAAGCTCATATTGATATTAAGCTTGTTGCCCGTGTCGGCCAGTGCGTTGGTGCCGGCTGTTCGTGCTGCTTGGTTGTCAACAATCAATTGAGCGCTGATGTCATCGGCGGCGATATTGCCAGCCGTGCCAGCACGTTTTACTTTTGCGCTAATGCCCTGCTGCTCACCACGAAGCCAAACCACATTGCACTCGGTACCGATTTCTTTTGACTCGCTGTAACTGGTGATCACCGCATCATGCACCGTTAAGTCTGGTGTTACACCATCCATTAACCACGGCACTGTTGGCCAACGTGGAACCACGGTTAGCGCTTTGGTTTCATCATTCGATAACAACATGCAACCCAATTGGGCCACGGCTTCTTGCACTGCATCGATAGGTGATTTATTGCCAACACTGAACGCACCTGCAGGTACGTTA
Organism: Shewanella sp. MEBiC00475; assembly: GCF_005234075.1. NCBI lineage: Bacteria > Pseudomonadati > Pseudomonadota > Gammaproteobacteria > Alteromonadales > Shewanellaceae > Shewanella > Shewanella sp. MEBiC00475. The sequence continues at coordinate 3,126,975 of NZ_CP039928.1, read as the reverse complement.
AAATCAACGATGCCATTAAGGGCGATTGTCCAACCAGTGAATTGCAGCATGTCAGTGAGTAAACCCGCAAGGCTGCGTGATGTTGCATTGGTATAGCTAATCGGCAACACATACGGTGTGGCAAGTTCGGCGCTGCGGCTGCGGCCCGATCCGCGATACGTTTCATTACCAAACACTTTGCTTACACTGGTTTGTTCGACCAAGGTAAAGAATTCATAGCCGTTTATACCGACTTTAAGCAATTGGTTTTCAGCGCGGCTGGCATCGATGCGACTTGAAAAATCGATACTCACTGAGCTGGCCCACTGGCCACGGCTGCGACTAATACTGATATTACTGATCACAATCGGTACGTCGTCAGACACTCGCACACACGTTATGGTTGGCTGCATTAAATAATACCTGCGCAGTTGGGGTTCTATGGGGGTTTCAAAATCAAGGCTTGGTAAGCTTGGGTTGGCGTCAACCAAACCACCGCCGTCGTCAAAGTAGCAATAGTTTGCTGAAGCGGTAAAACGCAGCTGCAATGGGCTAGTTGAACTGGCCCAAGGTTCACTAAATCGAATCGTTACTTTGCCTGTAGGTGGTCGATATCGGGTTGAACAAATCCAACTGGCAGTATGTGGGCCCCAGGCAATGCTAGGTTGAGTTAGCCGGACATTACCATAGCGGTAAGCCGTGGTGATATCGTTAACTAATGTTGCACCATCACACCAATTGATAGTGGCTTGCAACGTATTCAACCTTGGTGAAACTTGCCAATCGACAGACATAACCGTGCGGTGTTGATTAGGTACCAGCCAAGCCAATGTGCTGCATTGCTCAACACTAGGCGCAACAAACCAGTGGCAGTTTACAGTCAACTCAGTTAACGCATTGCCAGCATAATGTATTGTGATTTCACATTGAGTTAGTGGTTTATTTTGCCATTGGATTGTTACGCAGTAGTCGGTTGCAGATAGAGATAACACACCTAACTGAACTTGATTACCTAGACGTTCACTGGCATTGCGTAACTGAAAATCATTGGCAGCGAATAATGGCGGTTGCCAGGTAACACCTAAATCAATGCCTAATGATGGCGGCTTTATAGGTGGCGTTGGTACTACTTCACCAGCAAACCGAATCGTTATTGGTGATTTGTAATCACCCCACGGCTGACTAAACCTTAGTTGAATATGCGGCTCTGGCACCACCTCGCCAACAAACCGAATGGTAACTGGTGATGTGATATTTGGCCAAGACTGACTAAAGCGAAATTCAATCATATTTTAATATTCATATAGCAATCCAAGACGGTTCTAGTGCTGTGGCATTAACTAGTTCACATGACACCCCATCAACAACAGCACCGTTATATTGTTTATCGTTATCAATCATTAAAAGGGTCAGTAGTTTTGTAGTTGAATATGCTATCGGCAATATTGTGAACCCACTCCTAAACATCACGTTAATAACTATTGAGTCAGAGCGGTCAATTATTAAGATACGTTCCGCTAATGGGTCAGCGTCTACTTCTAGTTTAGACCTGATTATCTCACCTACATCACTTGTATTAAACGTTATTAAGTCCATCCCTACCACTCCTCACAGTTTAACCATACGAAAGCTGATGTTGTCATACATCGCAAAAGCAAATGCGATTTACCATTTATTGTGTCAAAAACAGGCCAGTTTTCTAATGAGTATCTAGGACTCATTTCAACTGATATACCGTTAAGAAATCCTCGTAATGTAGGTGATATATCTGAATTAAAAAGGGACACGCCATTTATATCTTTTGATGTATCAGTAATAGTTTTACCTTTCATCTGAATATAAATAGGAAAATATAACCCTCGTTTTATAGCAGATAAATCAACCGCAGTGCTTCCTGTTGTTGGTGCATTAGGGGATACAAGGCCATACCCATTAAAATTATCTGAACCATCAGCATCATATATTTTCATAGGTTCATAATTAGACGAGGCCATCGACCTATCATACCAAGCTCTTTGCAAACAATAAGCCCAAGACGTCATACTTGTATAAGACTCATCACCGTTAAGGGTAGTGTTGTTTATAGCAATAAATCTTCCAGTATCAAGTGGTAATACTGATAAGAAATCACCTACGAAAATTATCACATCATTACGAGTATCATACCCCGATACTTTGTTAAGGTTAGAAGCTATTAAGTAAAATGCGGTTGAAGTTGCAATAACCATCCAATTGTTGAAAGTTGAATTAAATGGGTGAAAACCTGCTCTGTAACCTTTTTTTATAGCAGTATCTATATCGCTGTATGCAAATGCGGGGTCAAAGTACAGTATCCCATTGACGGCATCACCATTATTAAGACCATATAATTTAACACTACTACCAGTGCCTTTGGTTGGGTCATTTGTAAACACAATTTGGTCACTACTAGCACTCTCAAAAGCAACAGACCAACCAGCTGGTTGTTTAGTACCATACCCATCAACCAAGCACTTTTTTAAAATACCTATGAATTCAGAGGGTTTTCTGTCAACCAATTGTGGAGCGCCCACATCATCCCAACGATAAACTGTTACTGGTAATCCCATGATTTTTCCTCAAGCGAAAGCGGTACCGACATTACTGCCGATACGTTTGCTATTAAAATGATTAAGCTTCGTTACCGCGAAACGCTAAAACGGCGCGGTCGGTGTTGATTTGGCTGTGGCCTGCTTGCACTGTGCGAATTGGCATTACTGGTTTAGCGCTGGCAACTGTGGCAAAGCGAATGGCTTCGCCCGGATTCCAGCCGCCACCGAACGCACCGGAGCGAATCACAAAGTAAGGTTGATTAGTTAGCGAGTTAATCGGGGCAAAGTCGTTTACAGTATCACCCGTGGCAATTTGGCCAATACGCTTACCTATACAACGGAATGCTGTGGTCGAGGTAAACACCAAAGCCCAATCTTCATTCACTGCTGCAGCGTTAGTGACTTCGATTGGGTAATCAACTGTGTTTAACGTACCTTGGGCAGCCTCACCGTCTAGGTCCCAATTGTTAGCCCAGCTGGTCATGTCGCGCACCTTGCCTACTCGCGCTTGTAAGTCACCGAGTATTTGCACACTGGCTACACTTGAGCCAATGGGGTACTCACGCGACAACGCCGCTGAAATGGTCACGGTATTGGTGTTAACTGCCGTGACTAATGCCAACTCGCTAATGGTGTCACTTAAAATAAACGGCGCTGTAAAGCCGCTAAAATCACTGTTTAAGGTAACGGTGCCGGCGGCATTATCAACCGTAAAATGGTCACTGGTTGCGGTCCACAAACTGGCACCGTTTGCATCGGTAATATCGACGAAGTTGCTGCCAGTACGAATGGTAATAACATTGCCATTGCTTGGGCTAACCACGTTTTGATAGTCAGTGTGTGATACCGCAATAGTGCCCCAAGCACGGTAAATATCGACTATGCCAGCATTGGGGATCCGCAACGGGTTTAGGCCATAAATGTCAGCAGGCGGTAAGTTGCGCACTTGCTCGGTAATGTCATACCGTAAGGTGCTTAACTTAACGTCTTGAGTAAACGACAACTGCACCAGGTTATTCACAATGCTGCCGCTAATGCCTGTACCCGTTACCGTGCCGTTACTGTCGCAGCTGGCGCTGATTAACACATCGCCCACGGTAAACACTTGCACGTAAAACGTATCTAACAATGCGTCACTGGCATTCAATACGAACGTGGCCACATTGGCTGATTCTGGCGCAATGACTAAGCCAACATACTCAAGAATAGAGATACCATTCTCAAGTGTGATGATGCCTGTTTGATAGTCCACAATGGCTGCACGTATTTCTTCTCGAACAACAAGCGACCCAACACTCGAAACAACGGTGATGTATAACGCGCCATCACGCTCGGTAAATTGATATGGCGTACTTTGGCGAGTCACTTTACCCGTTAACGTGTTGGGCACTAATTCTCGATCTACAGGGAATGCATCGGAATTGTCATAGTTTTGATAGGACACCCCAGAAATATATTGCAAAGACACTGGGGTATTGAGATCAGGCTTGCGTGATAAGGTCACACTTACCGTGTCACTACTTACAACCACAATGGCATCGTCACTGCCATATTGAATGCCTCCCGATGTGTAACTGGTGATTGGGGTGTAATCTATTGCCGTGTTATCGCCTTGCAACACATCTACCAGCGCGAACTGATAGCTTTGCGCCGTTGTCGCATTTTGCGTAACCGTTTTACGCACTATGTCGCCGTCGCTAATGGCTTGGCCTGTTTTAACTTGCTCGCTCAACACCACTGGCAACAAGTTTTGTTGCACTGCAGCAACGGCTAGATTCTTGTTGCTACTCGCAGCAGTTAACTTACTCACGCCGTGAAACGTTAACGGGCTGGCTTCGTTGGTTAATCGCAGTTTAGTGCAGTTAGATGTTGAATTAATCGTAACGTTATATTCAGGTGTCGCAAAATCGATTGGTGGGTCAAATACAATATTGCCTTCACTGTTACCTGGTGCATTAGTATCGGTCACCATGCAGTAATGTATCTTGCGCGGCCAGTCTGCATCCTCAATGCCCGGGTACTCAACTGCAATAGCAATCACTTGGCCAACACGTAAACTGGTGGTTTTGCGATATTCTTTGCCGTCAAACGTGTATGTTGACTGTAAATACTCGCGGCTAAAGCTGTTTTGATTGGGTAAGAAGCCTGGTGCGCCTTGACGGATTAATGACCCAGCAGTCACCGACGACTCTAATATTTCTTTCATTTCGACCATGCGGTCTTCGTCATCTAATACATCAGCTTCAACTAACAACATAGACACTAACGGGTCGGTGGGTGGCTGACTAATAAACACATGAGCATCAAGCAAGGTGCCTGTGTCTGCAGTGTCTAACGCTGGATAGCATTTAACAATATCGAGTGATGATTGCGCGTGGTCGATATCAGAAATAGCGGTAAACAACTCGTTTAATTTACCCGACTCGACTGCATTGCGGGTGCGCTGGCCGCCTGCATCGTCACTGGTACCCAACTGTTCGGGTTTAAATATCTTTAAATCATTACGGGTAATGCTCATGGGCCACCTGTGTTTATCAATAAGCGAGAAAGAGTTACAGCGTTAAAAATCGTAATACCACGTTAGTCAGTAACGGATAACCGCCCAATAGGTCGTCAACATCATCACCCGTGATCACACTGGTCTGCGTGTTATCCCACACCACATTAATGTCGGTGCCATCGTGGTTTATCGTAAATTCGGTGAGTGTATTTGCTGCGTGGGCTTGCAGTTGTTCAAACTCACTGCGGAGCATCCAACCGTTTTTACTGCCAAGCTCTAATGCAATGCCTGCGGGTATTACTGTTTGTTGAATATGCGGGGCACCGTTAAGGGCCCGTTTCATATTGGCCGATACTCGCTGGGTGTTATTGCGGTTAAGCCAGTGCAATGGCTCGGTCAACACAATGGTGTCGATAGTGGTGTTATACATAGCGCCTCTCACTCTTTAATGTGCCTAACGTTGCCAAGCCAAACTAACCACCTACCGATTGCAGGCGCTTAATTTCAGCCACCAATTCATTCACAATGCTGCGCTTGGCTTGTGCATCAAATGTGCTGTTACCCACTTGCAGCTGCAGCACTACAGTGTCGCTGCTGGTTGCGGCGGCAGTTGTGGTCGTGCTTGGCTGGGTTTGAGTGGTCACATTGGTTTGCACCGAACTGGCTGCTGTGGTTTGTTGTTTAGCGGTTGCAGCATCGCTAATGGCTTGCTTTTCGCTGGCATCTTGCTGGGCTTTTAACTCAAGGCTTTGAGCTCTTTTTAAGTCGCTCAGGCTTTTTTGAAGCGTTGAAACTAACTGGCTATTACCGTAGGCTTGCGCCTTGGTAATTAAGTCGTCAATCTCTTTTACTTCGCTAGCAAACTTGCGCTTAATGATGTCCTTTTCATTACCCAGAGCCGTGTCTAAACGGTCCTGAATATCCAAGGTGGTCGCATTAATGTCATCGGCCAAATCTTGAAGCTTAGCGCGTGCGCTATCAATTGCATTGGTTAGCGGCTGTAATTGCACATCCGACAATCCCCAAATACCACTGGCCGCTTTACTGGCCATTTTATCAAGTGCTTCTAAGCTGTATGTACTGCTATCAATGTCATCAATCTGCCTTCTTATTGATAATGACGTTTGCAGCTCACTGTAACGGCGCTTTTCTTCACCGGCCAAATAAGCTGATTGTAAAATACCCATTTGCTCAATGCGGCTAATGAGCTCATCAGCACTGGCAGCTGTGTCTATATAAGACTGTCCGGTATCAAGTATCACACTACGGTATGCGACGGTGGCGTCACTTAAGGAAATGTATTGACCGGTTTGATCTTCTAAAGACTGGCTATTTTCTTTGTTGGCTTCAGTGTTATCTTTAACAGCCGCGGTGGCTTCTTTGGTTTTTTCGGCATTCTCAGCTTTTTTACGGCTACTTTCACCAACAACATCGTTTAAGTCAGATAATGTTTTCTCAAGCGTTTTTGACTGAGCGTCGTACTCTTGCTTAGTTAATAAGCCTGCTCTAAAGTTACGGTCGAGTATTTCTAATTGGGTTTCATACTCACGCTGTAAAACAAGTAGCTCAACATAAGTGGCATTCTCTATCTTAGATAGTTCAACGGACTCTCGTTTTATGTCGGCTAGGTTTGCTTCTTCCTTGGCTAACTTGGCTTTAATTAAAATGAGTTCATTTGTTGCCTTGTTCTCATCTTTTAAGGCTTGCTCTAATGCGCGGATTTCAGCTTCAGTGCTAATAATACTTTCTTGCAAGCCTAACTGTTCGTCAGACAGTAAGCCTATACCCGCCGTAGCAAGGTTTACCTCGTTAACCGTTTTGTCATAAGCGCTGGCTAATTCTTGTTGCGATATAGTCAGTTCTTTTTCGGTTAACAGCCCTTGTTCATATTGGGCCTGTAGCTCTTTGCGTTTAGCAATAAACTGATCTGTTAGTTCAGTTTGGGTTGCCGTGCTGGCATTGCTTGCATCAACCTCAGTTGAATAACCTTTAAGTGAATCCTTTAGTAACTGTGATGCTTTAGCTAATCCTTCAGCAGAGATCACACCTTTTGCATAAAGCTCATTTAATGACTTTTGGCGTTCCTTAACATCAATTAGTGCTTCAGAATACGTCAACGTATTGGTGTTTAGCTTAGCGAGATTATCAGCATGTTCAGCTACTGCATCAGCTGCTTTTTTATCTTCTTCCGCTTTTTTCTTACTGGCTTCAGCCGCCTTCGCTTTTAATTGAGCTTCAATTTCAGTTTCGCGATTAGCCCGTACTAAAGCAGCTGTGAGTTCTCGGTAGGTGGTTTCAAGGTCTTTGTTATAAGTGCCAGATAATAGAATGTCGTTTATCTGGTTTCGCTGTTCTATTGATAACTGTTTAAGTGAATCTTTGTATTTTGTTGTGGTTTTAATTAAGCCTTCATAAGCAATAGAAGACTCACCATTCATGCGTTTATTATACGCAATGATATCATCGCTATCTCGCTTGATTGCCTCCCTGATTTTAGCACTACGGTCTTTAGCATCGGTAACTTGCTTGGCTGTAACAAACTCAACACCAGATAATTTACTTGCCGAGCGCAGCGCTTCAAGCGTGGCCACATTCATATCGCTTAATTCTAACGCAAGCGAATTAACCCCTATGCTAATGGTGTTTAAGCCAGCAGCAAAGGCGTCCATGGTGTACTCTAATGAGCTAAAAGACTCATCAGTCCCTGCCGCAAAATTATTAATATCAGCGAGTAAATCAACAAAGCCATTAGCCAGCTCTGGTATGCGTTCCATCAGTTGAATAACGTTTTCATCTACCGCATCAATTGCATCGCTGGTTGCCCGTATTGCAGTATCAACTTCGTCTGAAAATGCCTCACCAATACTTGTTGTTAGCGTGTGGAATTTGTTTTCTAAACGGCCAATAGCCGCAGACTGATCTGCATAAGCTTTAGCGGCTTCCTTCATGTGGTAGTCGCCAGCAATATAGGCTTTGTTAGATAATTCTAATGCCGTTTTTAAACGGTCTGTACCATCAGCTAATACACTAAGCACACTCGTTGCTTCAACACCTTCAATGCCCATCGACTTAAGCGCATCAGAAACTAGCCCACCCTCAGACTTAACACGCTTTAACCCTTCAAGAAATTTAACTAATACCTTTTCAGGTGCATCGCCTAAATCTTTTTCAATTTGGTCAGCCGTTTGGCCGGTAATTTTAGTCAGCAGCTCTAAATCATCGCCGCCTTTCTTACTGGCCTCATTAATTGCGGCACCTAATTTTTGAATAGCCGTGCGTGAACGCTCTGCGGGTTGGCCTAACTCAGCAAGGGTGGCACCAAATGCAGCAGAAGCCGCAGAACCTAAATTGATTTCACGGGTACCAGTGACAATCTCTTTGGTCATGCTGACAATGTCAGCCTCAGTAACGGCAAAATCATTACCTAACGCGACCACAGAAGAAGACAGGTTTTGTATTTGTGGAATGCCCTCTTGTGTCATCCCCAAAATACGCGCAAGCATGGTGGCCGCTTCATCACCCGCTAAGTTGGTTGATAAACCAAGGGCATCAGCAGCCGCGACTAAATTTAAAATATCTTCCGTAGACTTAGTGCCTAACTGGCCTGCAACCTCAGCCATACGCAACAATTCATTGGTGCTAGTTGGGGTAACATTTTCGCCCAGGTCTTTAAGCTCAGACGCCATTTTAACAACGGCCTCACGGGCATTACCTGTGGTTTTTTCAACTTTAGTGATCGCCGACTCTAATTCACCATAACCTTCAACACTTGAACGAACAGACTGAATAGCCGTTTGGGCAGATAGCAAAACCGCATAGGCTTTCGCTAACGCATTAATGGCTTTAGTGGTAATTAAGGTTTGTTTATTGGCAGCGCCCGCCGATTTCTGGCTGCTAGAAAGTAACTTATCATGCTGGCCTAACTTGTCGTTCACCCCTTTTAAGGCTTGCTCAGCGGCGGCTTGTTTGGTTTTTAGGTCTTTGCTGGCATCAGCCAGCTTGCCCATATCAATGCCGGCTTTATTCAGCACCGTTTGCTGCTTATCTAATTCTGTTTTGTTACGGCTTAGGCTTGAACCAAGCTTAGTTAATTCGGAACTGGCGCTTTTAACCTTAAGCGCATACTCGCCTTTTTTCTGGCCAGCTTTGTCAACTTCGCTGCTGATTTTTTTCAGCTCTGCAGTTTCTTGTTCTAGTTCGGTAGCTAAACGGGTTGCGCTAGTTGCCGTGCTTTTTTGGGCTGCATCTAGCTTTTGCAAATCATCTTTGGCTTTTGCTAATGCTAACGCTTGCGACTGACTAGCTTGAGCGCCTTTATTTTGGGTTGCGGTTAGCTTATCAACCTCAGCACTTGCTAGCTTTAGCTGGTTATCATACTTTGCTAACTCAGCCACCGCTTGGTTGTATTCAGTTTCAATACGGGCGGTAGAATTAGCCGCGGCAACCTGCGCAGCATCAAGTTGCTTTGCTTCGGCTGCAACTTGTTTTTGTTCTTTTTTAAGGTTGTCTAATGCTACGGCATTATCAACATAGGCTTTTTCGCCTTTTCTAATTGATGCAGTTAGCCCATCAATGGCATTAACCGCCGCTTCTTGGCGCTTTAAATCATCCAGTTCAGCATTCAGTTTTTCGCTTTGTGCTGCAAGTTCAGCTAATGCCTTTTCAGACTTCTTGGCTTCACTGGAAAATAAATCTTTGCCCTGAATGATCAGGTTAATGACTTGGTCTTTAAAGCTCATATATCACCAAATTAGCGTTAAAAAATAAAATAAAAAACCCACAACACTCAAATAGTAATAAAGTGCTGTGGGTTGTTGAGGTAAAACGTTTTATGCTGCGCTACGCACAAAGAACTTAGACTTACCCGCGGCAACAATAGTGCTGTCGGCAAGAACGCCGCCTTCGATGTCGAATGACCCGAAGTCGTCGCCAATTAAGTCGAGGCCCGATGTTGGGGTAGGCTTCCAACGGTAAAACTTAAGCACGCTTGGCTTGCCGGTTACATCGTTAATACCGTCAACGACTACCTTCACTTCTTCGCCAGACTCAACCAGTGCTTGCAACGCATTACCGGCTTTACTGGTGTAAGTGACTTTAAGTGATTCAGCTGCCGTGATAGCACCTGTGCTTAATGCGCGAATACCCGCAGCACTGACAATGTAATCGGTGTTCACATCGTAAGTTGTGGTACCTGTACTGTCGGTAACCACGGCCGCAATCTCGGTATCAATCATTTTTGCTGTGTCAGCTAAACCGTCTAACACGACAGTAACGACTTCTGCTGTTACAGACTCTGCCGTTAACACATCGATTTTACCGCGCAGTGCTAACGCTAAGTTGGCATTGCTAAAGTCGTTAAGTGTCATCGATAAGTTAACCGATTTAACCACGGTAATTTCAGCAGCGTTACCGCCACCACCGCGATAGTTCGGTTGCTCTTTGGTTTCTTGCTCGATTGAGATATTCACGCCGCTGGCGTTACCCACATCGCGGCCGTTGACATACACGATGCCCGAACCGATGTAGCTCTCTACTACTGTCTCGCTCATAGTTGTTCTCCGAATGGTACTGTATGAATTAAGGTTAAAGTGATGACCGCTAATCCATGTTTTTCATGGGCTTCGGGCATAATGTATTTACAAGCCTCGGACTCTTTAAACGTAATAACTTTGGGTAGCCATGACGGTTTTTCGGTATTACGTTCGTCTTTAAAGAATGCGCTGCGAATGTTGCGAACTAAATTGATTAGCTCTGCGGTGGGGTTAGTTGATTTACTGAGGTCAATGCCCGCAACCACTTGTAAAGTTAAGTCGTCGCGGAATTGGTTTATGCCATTTTTAGCACCGAACAAATCGGTGTAAGGCTGCAAAAAAATAAACTGTTGTTCTTTTGCCAGCCCTTGGGCATAAAAGCCTTCGCGCACAGTCGCTCCGCCAACCAATTTGAGTCGGTCTATTAAGGTTTGGATCATGGGGAACCTCTAAACAGGAATGTAACTACTTAGCGTATTGGCCATATTTTTTACGCAGATGGGCGATAATGGGTGGTTCTAAATCGTCACGCATATACCCAAAGCTGCCTGCCACTGAAGGGCCGTACTTAGCTTCGACTCCTGCTTTTTTGGCTTCCTTAAATGTTCGCCATGTTTCACCTTTCAACCTCATATACATAACTTGATTGCCATTTTTACCAAGAAACTGAAACGTGCTGCGAAACCATTTAGGTTCATTACGAATGGTCCTGATTGTGTGACCGTTCGCAACTTGCTGCCCACGTTTTCCTGTTCTATATCTTGGGGTGGCATATCTGTTTAGTGTTGAAGGTCGATAGCGACCATAAATCGTTCCGGTTAAGGTTTTAGGATTTATGCTGTAGCCAAGATGTTGCTCAACATACGACCTAGAATTGAAGCCATATTTGTTGAATACACCATCTACAGCCAACTGATTACCAAACTTGGCCGCATCATCTATGGCTTTAGCAATGGTAGGTGATTGCGCAGCTCGCATGCGTTTAAGCTCGCGTTCTACCGCATCAAAGCCAGTACTGCGTATGGCCATGCAGTTTCCTTAAAGCTCTATATAAATAAAGCTCACCGTTAATTCATCCCGCGTATGCAGTTGAGTTAACCGATGTTGCTTACCATTTAACTCAAACACATCATCAGCCATTACCGCGCCTTCTTGCTGCAAAAACTCAGCGAGGGCTATCGGTTCTTGTATGTATTCATTACTGCGATCTATTTCGGTTGGCGGCAGATGAACACTTCGACTAAATGGGGCTTGACCCGATGAAGGGGTAAACTGGCACGGCTGTGCCAGTTTAGTGAACGCACGCGCAAGCTTGGCCGCTATGCGTTCGTTAATACTAGGCATTAACTTTTACCCATACTGTATCGCTTGGGTTAGCAGCTGCTGCCCATGCTTTACCCGCTGCAGTATTACCCGATGCTGTGATGGTGATCATACCGTCTGACTTAAGGTAAACTTGCACACCTTGGCCGATATCGTCAGCGGTCACTTTAGGCAATTCATACACGCCTGCAGTTGCACCCACACCCACTTCATCAATAGCAACATTGCCAAGCGACACGGCAACCACTTTACCAAATAACACTGGCGCACCACTGGCAACTGCTGCCGTGGCGATAAAGTCGATGGTATTACCATCTGATACACAATTTTTCATAATTCATTCCCGATAAGCATTGCGGATTATTAAAAGCCGGACATTAAAAAGGCCGCTAGCTAAATGGCTGCGGCCTTTTTGATTTGTATAAAATAGCTGGTTACACACCCGTTGATTTAACCAAGCCACGGTGATCAAGCGGTGCAACACCTGCATCGATACGTACTTTGGTTGCGACACCATCAATAGTGAAACCTTGTTGCTGTTCAATGTAAGGTGTGTCGATACCGTCAAGGTAAGCCACTTCAATAGTGTCGCGCCCTTTACCAGCGCCAAGGAACCATTGTTTATCGCTGTTATCATCTAAACGAGGCTCAGCAATCACTTCAGCAAAGTTTTGGATAGGGTTAGCAATACCCGCATTAACATCGGCGCCTTTAACCGAACTAGACTTGATGATCTGATTCATTGTGGTTTCTAGCCCTACAGGGCACAACACAAATTCAGGACGAATATTTAAACTACGATTACCCGATTTTTGCTTACGCATTAACATGCGGTTAGCATCAAGTGCCGCTACGCTTGGCGCACCAGAACCTAAGTTACCGTGGTCGGCATGGAACAAGGCTTTTCCGTCTGCCATTTTTGGGTTTTGCGTAAGAACCGCATAAACCAAATCACCAATTGTGCCTTTAGCTGCAAAGCCCATTTTCATTGGAATGTCAGTTAGCATGCTCATATCATCATTGATAATCGCTTGGCGAGTAATAGAGAACAGTTCGCCATAGGTTGCTAATGCAATTTGTTGTGCATGATCACCAACTGTCACGTACTTGTATTCAGCACCTTCACGCACTTGACGCAAGCTGTTGAAGTCACCTAGCCCTACACGCTGGGCAATCTTAAAATCACCTAACTGGCCTTTTTTAGTCCAGCGCTCAAAGGTTTCTTCGGCTGTTTCCCAGCCCATCAATACTGACTTATTAGCGATATCTAACAAGATGTTGCCAAAGTCAGATGATGAATGAGTAAACGCTAACCCCACCATTTGCAAAGGGTTCATGCCAGACACCCCAATACCACGATCCGTTAATGAGGCACGGGCAAGATCGCGCAAGTTATAACTAGCATAAGCATTTGATGCCTCACGCTCTGCGTGACCTGCACGAGTTAATAGCTGAGCACGAATTGAGTCGCCAACGATGTTACCGTTGCTCGAGTGAATCGTCGTGCGAGGCAACACAGCACACGGCGTGGTGTTTTCACCCAACTTAGCCAAAATCATATCTTTGGCTTTATCTGCGTCAATATCATCATTGGCAATACAGCTGTTTTTTAACTCCGCTAGTAGGGGAAGAAGCTAAATGCAGCGTTAATACCGTCGATACGCGCCTTGTTCATTGCCTTAGCCGCAGCTTGAATATCAGCTTGCGACGGTGCCGCGGGAGCAGGTACCGAAGCGTCTGGGGCTGGTGTATTAATGGCTGCTGGCGCAGGCGTATTAGTTGCACCAGGTACATTACCCTGTGGTGCAAACAGGTTTTTTAGAGCTTCAGGCATATTAGTAAAGTCCTTGAGTCTTTTTGAGTTAAGCGAAGCCGCCATTTGCAGCGGTTCAGTGAGGGTGTTGGCGAAACCTTTTTCAACCGCTTCGCGGCCAGTTAGCCATGTTTCAGCCGCCAAAAGTGTATGTAGCTCATCTTCTGGCAAACCTGTTTTTTGTTGATACGCGCCAACTAAGTTACCTTCGACTTTATCGAGTAAGTCAGCATATTTGCGCATGTCGTCTGCAGAGCCTAATGTGCCGCCCCATGGTTTGTGCACCATCATCATGGCGTTTTCTGGCATGATGACTTCATCAAAAGCCATGGCAATCACACTGGCCATTGATGCAGCAAGGCCGTCAATATGGCAAACCTTGTGCGCTGGGTGACCTTTGATCATGTTGTAAATCGCCATGCCTTCAAACACATCACCACCAGGTGAATGAATGCGTGCCGTTAACGTGCCTATTTTGCCTAATGCTTGTAAGTCACTGGCGAACTGACGAGCACTAATGCCCCAGCCGCCAATTTCGTCATAAATCATTAACTCGGCATTACCGTTTTGCGCCTTTAAGCTGTACCAGCTTTTATCGGGCTTATTGGTCGGTGTCAGGGTCAGGCTTGCTTGTGGTGCGAGCAGCATTGCGGCGGCTACCGCCAGATGCATTTGAGTCTTTTTCACTTGGGGTTTCTCCGTTTTGTGGCTCTGGGTCGTTACCCGTAACCATGTCGTTTTCGCGGTTAAACTTCAGCTCACGTTGACGTTGGCGTTTAACTTCGCTTGGGTTACGGCCACGGGCTCGCGCCCAGTCAGCCTCGGTTGCGGCATTACCGGCTATCATCATTTCCCAACCTTGGGATTCTTTGCGGGGGTCAATCCATGGCATGGTTGGACCGTAATACACCGCATCAAACAAGGTGCGGGTGTCTAGGTCTGGCGGTAGGGTTATAGGGTCTTGCTTGTTCATTAACTCCATTTCCAACCAGTTACGAAACGCAGGCCGCGCCCAACCGGCACAAAACCATTGCTGCATAATGCGGTTCGACTCATCTTGCTCAACCAGCTCTTGGCGTTGGCTTGAGTAGCTGCCTTGGTAATCACGGGCAATGCTCGAGTAACTGCCACGGGTACCCGCGGCACAGGCTTTTAACTGACCATTACGAAAATCGACTAAATGCACGTTGGGGCGATTTGACTCAATCATGCCGACGTCTTCACCAACAGCGAGATCATCAAAGGTCATGCCTGGTGCAATGTTTATTTCACGGTCAGCTTTGGCATCACCATCTAGGCCGAACATACTGGCGTCACCGCGTTTGATATAAAACGCTAACGCTGCAGCAATACGAGCGGCTACCCGTTCAGATTCTTCATAGTCTTTAATGTCGCCAAGGCGAGTTAAAATGCCGTGAAAAATACTGATACCGCGCAGCTGGTGCAAACGCTTAAACATGCCAAGGTGCAGCATGTTACTGGCGGGTACCATTTTAGTCTTAAAGCGAAAGCCAATTTGGTCAGACGGGTGATCAAACAACACATGGTAATTAACCACCTGCCCCAACCATTAACCTCTAATCCTTGGCGAACGCGGGTTGATACATCGTTAAGTTCAAACGGAATGTAATCAGGCTCTAACGCTTCAATACTGTATTGCGTGCCTTGCGGGTTTGGGTGACCAAACTTAGTCACCTTGCCACGCACTTGATGGCCGAATACTTCACCGTCGCGCAATGCGGTACGTAACACTAAGCGTTCAAGCTCTGGCCGTGTGTAGCGCCCTGTTACATCAGGCTTTAATGACCATGCAGCAAAACGACGCTGAATATCATTGGCCAGTTCGTCGAGTATTTCACCACTAATACTGCGGGGCTGTGGCTCAACCACAATGCCCTGAGCGCCAATAACCCGCTCTTCCATTCGGTCTAAAATGCCAATACTGAGGTCGTGGTTTTCGTCTAACCAACGCGCCTGTTCACGCAAGCTTTTACCTGCTGCAAATACCGCTTGGTTGGCACCGCGGCCCTCTTTGTTGGCTTTGTGGGTTCGGCTTGGGCTGGCAGCTTCGTAACCTTTAAGGTTGCGATAACTCATTGCAGCCGCCTGTCGTTTTAGCGCCCAGCCAGGGGATAAATACGAAAGTGCATCGTTAATAATGCTCATATTGATTCCTAGTTAAATCGGGCGAGTGTGGTGCCCCGCGGGCGGGTGTACATGCTTAAGGTGCGCTGCCACTCCATGCGGCCTTTGCGAATTTGTTCCAGGTCTTCTGTACTCATCATCTTGCCGTTGATGCTGACAGACTTACCCGCCAGTACATCTTTTTCGGCTTCGATATACAGTGCGACCATGTCTGCCGCTTCTTGCTTTGACATTACAGCCAGCCTCCTGATTTAACCGAACCACCATTTAGCCAGTTATTGGCTTGGCTCTTTTTCGGTTTTTTAGGTTTGGGGGATTCATCGGTTGATACTTCGTTTTGAGTGTCGGTTGTTATCACTTTACTGAGCGAGTCGAGATTAATACCAAACCTGTCAATAGCGATATACAGCGCAGCCAAGGCATACACAAAACAGTCGAGTGCTTCGTTACGTCTGCCGCCGGCTTCCCAGCGATAAACAATGCGACCGTCGCGGCGTGTCGGCAATTTTCGTTCAGACGTTAACTGTTGCAGTTCGGTGTCATCACAAATGCTGTCGTTCAGTGGCAAATGAATTGCACCAGGTGTACGCGTATCAACACTGGGTTGGGTGCGCATCATAGCCATGATCAACTCTTTGGCGTTGTCGGTACCCACCTCGGTTAAATACACACCTTTGTTACTTCGCTTACGCGGGAAATTGGCAATCGGCTTGCCGTACATATTGGCGCCTTTAATGGGTACCACGCGGAACAAACCGAGCTTTTTACTCATCGAGTAAACGGTATCGGAGTAATGGCCGCCCGAATCCCAACACGTTGTGCCAATGCTCAACACAATGCCGTCGTTACGCGGGTAACTTTGGTTTAAGCGCAGCGCGACTTTATCGAGTAGCACTTGGCTTGCTGGGTAGCCATACAAAATAAACCTATCGATTAAGGCGCACTC
Source organism: Shewanella sp. MEBiC00475 (assembly GCF_005234075.1). Taxonomy (NCBI): domain Bacteria; kingdom Pseudomonadati; phylum Pseudomonadota; class Gammaproteobacteria; order Alteromonadales; family Shewanellaceae; genus Shewanella; species Shewanella sp. MEBiC00475. Next base: position 3,110,168 of record NZ_CP039928.1, on the reverse strand, counting down.
TTTACCTGCGCCCCAACCCCAAACACGGCCTTCGTATCGGTCGTCTTGGGTATCCACACCCGCGGTGACATACACAACCCAATCGGGCATTTTACCGTTGGGGTACATTTCACGCCTGCGGCCTAAGTCTTCCCACTCAATGCGTTCGCCGTTGTCGTTGTCCCATGGCTGGCCCAATTTGGTGTTAACAAAGGTTTGTAGCTTTTCTTTATCGCCTTTAGCTTTGTAAAATTCGGTAACTAGCTTGGCCCAACTGTTAAGGGTGTTATAGGCCGACCAGATATAAATCGAGATATTTTCGGGGGTTAAAAAGTCGTCGCCGTCTTTATCAAAAAACGAAATAAAGTCTGAGGTGTACACCCCCGTTTTGTCGCATATCCATAACGCGCTTGGGTGTTCTTCCATGTCGTGCAGTTGATTGTTTTCAATGCAGCAACCGCAGTGTTCGCAAACGTAATAGGCTGTTTTGGGGTCGCTACCTTGCCACTTAATACCAAAGGGTTCAGTTTTACCGCCCCACTTTAAATGCTGCAGCTCATCGCAATGTGGGCAAGGCAAGTTGAATCTAAATTGGTACTGGCTTTCGCTACAGGCTTTTTCAATTTGGCAGGTACCTAATACTTTAGGCGTTGAACCCCGTATCGATTTAGGAAACAACGACAGTTCAACACGGGTGTCACCTAACGATGTCGCATTACCTTCGTGTTCGATTGACTCATCAAAACCGGCTAACTCATCGTAAATAACGTCATCGGTTGATATTTCACGGTAGTTAGCCGCGGCGGTACCACCACGCACCATTAAGGTTTTACCGTTAGTAAAAATTTTATCTTCTAAGGTACTGTCTTTGTGCTTGCGACCAATCCAAGGCGCTAGCGCTTTCCAAATCGGCATGTCACGTATTGCCGTTTCAACGTGCTTTTTCATGAACGTTTTGGCAGCACCGTCACGCGGCTGGTATATCAACACGTTACGTTTTTTGTGTTCTATCTTGTAACCCGCATTGGCCATCAGCATTTTGGTGTAACCCACACGCGCAGACTTCATAATGTTCAGCGTGGTGATTTGGTCGTTACCCATGGCATTTAATATACCGATTTGAAACGGTAAGCTTTCCCATTTACCTTCGGTGTAAGACGATTCAGACGACATATAAAAATGCGTGTCTGCGTATTCACTACAGGTCAACATAGGTGGACGATAAAACGATTTAAGGCCAGCAGCGACAGCAGCTTTCAAATTTTTAATCTGTGCTTCTGATATATTCATCTAATAAATCCTCAATGCCGTTGGCCAGTTCTGCGGCGGTGTTTTGGCTTTTAATCACTTCAGCGCGAATAGCGTCTATGGTTCGTTCGGGCATGTCGGGGAATTTACGTTTTACACGAATGTGTATTTGGTCCAGCACCGGCGATATTTGCGCAGCGATACGGCTAAGCACAAATGAGCAAAAGGTCACCTCAACCACTTCTTTGCCGTCTTTTTCGTTTTTAAGCTCTTGGCCGTAGGCTTGCGCTTTGATTAAGCGGTAACGCTCAAACTCGATATTGGGTTTATCGTTATCTTCGGGCGTTGGATTGCTTACATGTTTTTTACGCTCATTAGCCACCCGATTACCCACCACGTCGCTCATGGTGTACAAGCACTCACGGCCTTTTTTGCTGTGTATCGGCACATCCCATTTATCGAACGCCTGGGTACTAATGCCCAAACTTTTGCACAGGTCGGTTTTGTTCAGTAGCACTGGCTCGGCGTCGGGTGTTTGAATACGTGCCATTAGCTAGTCCTTGTGAATATCGTCTAACACATGGCTACATCGTTCTTGTTCAATATGCTGCAATTGTTTGGCGAGTAATTGTGCTTGCAACGTTTGTATGTGTTTTTCACCCTGTCTCTTACGGGCCTGATAAAACCAGTTAACCAGTGCAGTAGCAATGGCACACAATACTCCGACTAAAACACCAATATCCATATCGTTCACATAACTGCCTGCAGCGGTAAAAAACGAGGCTATGTAAGACAATAACGATGTAAGTTTTGCACTTAGGTCAGTCGTTATGCTCATATTGCTGCCGCCATTTTTGTAGGCGCAGCATGTTTGCATTACAAGTTGCTAGCGCATTAGTTTGAGTAAGTGAGTGTTTAAGTAAATCAAAATTGGTGGTACCAACAAAATCAGGGGTACTGCATTGCACTAACCAATCAGGGGGTGGCAACACATACACCGTTTGGGTTTGGGTCACCACTTTTACAATCGGTTTGCTTGAGCAGCTGCAAAGCATCAGTAGGCAAATCAGTATTAGCCCATGTTTTAGTTGGCTCATGGTTTGATGTCCTTAGCTGATTAGCACGTTCTAGTTTGTAATCTAACGTCGATTGGAGATCGGCTACTTGCTTGCGGTGCGAGGCGTTTAGCTCGGTGATAATGCGGTAATCACGCTCAAGCGTGTTAATCCGTTCGGCTTGGTTGTCGTTGCTGCTCAGTAACGCATCAACGCTAACTTGCGATTGCAGCAAGTCATGGCTTAATGTGCCGTTTTTAGCTTTAAGTGAGGTAATGCCTAACGCCCCAACAGCAATCACCGTCGCCATAACAAGCACTGCACATAACAGCACTGTGGTTTTAAAGTCGTTAAACATTACAAGTCCCTCAAACAATAACGCCGCTCATTTGAGCGGCGTTTAATTAAGCCAGGTAACTTTTTTTTCTTGGCGTAAATCCATCGAGTCAACTCATTACATGCACCAACGCGATCACCCGCCCACAACTTTTTACGAAGCGTAGAAGCCCCAAAAGCCTCGGCCCCGACATTGTAGATAAAACTCAGGTAAGCAATGTGTTCACCCTCGCTTAATGGTGGAGTGAGTTTAACCAATTCACGGTCAAAGGTTTTAAGGCTGGTTGCCAGCATGTCTAGGCACTGCTGGTTAGTGAACACCATACCAAGTTTAATGTTGTGGCCAGTTTGTCCAAAGCAAGCCGTTTCAATCCCTGCGGGGTCAACATAGGTATGCAGTATTTCACCCTCACCAGTAGCGACCAATACACCACCAGTAAGAATGGCACCAGTAAAACCCAGCACCAAGAGTCGGGATTTGATATTCATCGTGTTTCCATAGAAAGCCAAATAGCTTGAAGTTGGCATAACAAAATTTAAATGTTATATTGGCCATCTGGTCTGACCAGTTTGATATCTATTACATTATTGACGCGAGGTTAAAAATGGCTAAAACGAACAGCGGTAAAAAGAAAGTGTATGTGCATGAATATACAAAACAGATTAATAAGCAAAAGGTTAAGGTGAAGACTCATTATCGGTCTACACCTGATTGACAATAGCTTAAATATTGAGTGGGTTGGGCATTTATTACCCCAGACCACTCAATCCAATTAACGCTATTTCATGATCAATGCCCTCCTGGTAAACAATGTGTAAGCCAAGTTTTTGCGCTAATGCATGCTCTGCCCTTGCCCCGAGTGATTGCTCCCAACCATCCAACAGATAAATCATGTCAGCACACATCAACATGGTTAATCCAATATGCATGTATTCAGGTTCAGACAAACCCGCAGGCAAAGAGGCTGGGTTAATCACAATGTGCGTTAACGACTTTTGCACTTGCGCAGCCAAGTTAAATGCGTGCCGATTACAATCTGGCAAACCAGACATTGGCCCAGCGATATACACCTTTTTACGGATCATGTGTTCACCAAATAACATGCAAAAAAATGGGCTCCAATACAGGAGCCCAACGGCGGGGATATAACGAGAGAGGAAGCAAAGCCAGTTACGCAGTGGTATCAAGCTTATATAAACTGTACCTGTTTTCAGGGGTAGAAATACGCCATATATGGCGTGTTTTACGCCACATATGGCGTTGGTCGAATTGAATTTGTATGATATGTAAAACCGATAATTTTTAAATTTGATTTTAAAGTTATCGGTTAAGTGATTTGCTGCAAATAGAAATGGTGCACAAGCAATCGGCAAACTTATTGATGGACAAAAAAGTTTACCGACTAGGATTTAGCATGCTGAATCAGATTATGCGAACTATAGTGGGTTGAGATTAGCGCCACATTCAGGTACGCCGTAGGCGTCACGTGGAATGTGGCGTTAAATTTCGGTTGAGAAGGTCTTGATTTGGCATTTTCTTATTCATCAAAATTGCCTCATTTTGTGCATGTAATAACTCCATGCACTTAGCATATTGCGGTTCTCTTAATTTTTCACTATCTACAAAAGTTGTCGCAACACACTTTCCGACAAAATCACAGCTTATATTACTAGTAGATGCGAGAAACCACATACCTAATAACTTCTCATTTTCCTTATATGGAATAGCAATATCAATATCATTGAGTCCAGGAGTTCTCCATTTTTCATGATTATTAATTACTATTTGCTGTTCCCTAGAAAATGCAAATTTTGTTTGGGCATGAATCGCTTTTGCAACTTCTATTCTTGGTGATTTGGTTTTTAGTCTTTGAATTAAACGTTCGATAGAATGTTTCGAAAATCTAATATCGCTATAATAGAGTGATAACTTTCCATCAATCCGAGCAATATATGCACCACCAAACATTTCGTCCCTTTCGTCAAACATGACTAACATCGCAAATAAGTTTTTCTCACCAATATAAAAACCTGACACAGTTCCATCTTTAAAAAGTCTTTTACACTTTTTTTGTAGATTTTTATCACCACCATTTCCAACAATATTTATGCTGTTGATATTTTCAACACATTCCCTTTGAAGTCTCTTCCTCGCTCCTCTTGCAAGTGTTTCATTAATACCCATTGGATTAAGAATAAACTTCTTAGATGCTTGACTCAAACCTAACCTCTAGTTTTTATATTTGATAGAAATTTAACCCCACTAAGAGGCAAATAATCATTGGTTAAAATAAGCGACGAAGGAGCAAAAACCAACTGTTATTTGTCCTGTTTTAGTGCCTTTTATGGATTTTTTATGCACAAAAACTCCGCTACTAAATCCCAGCGATCTTCATAACTTGCCAAATCAGAGATTGTTTTTAAGTTTACCTTACCCCAATCAGCACTTCTTGGTGCATTCTGAATGATGGCAACAGGAAAAACATAATATTTAGGCGGCAGCATTTCTTTTTTACCATCTTTAGAGCCGCGATTTAATAAAACCACTACAACAAAATCACAATCAAAGTTTTTGATTGGAAAACCGTTTGCACCAGTACGCCAACGACTTTTTACTTGCAACATTGCTGATTTATTTGATTCTGGATTTGTTGCGACCAAATCATAACCAGGCATATTGGTGTAAGTTTTGTAGCTTGCGATTTTATTTAATAAAAGCTGACCTAAAGCTAAAAACTCAGCTCCCTCAGCTTCTAAACGAGTATCAAGACGTGCCATAACTCTCCTAAATACCTAACGTTTTAGTATTTGTGCGTTACGCTGTTTGCATGGCATAAATCGCTTGTTGGACTTAGCCGAGTCCAGGTTAATGGGTACATGTTACGCTATAGGAATTTGCTTTTTTTGATGCTGACTATGGGCTGCAGAGCAGTTTTAAACTGGCAATAAAGCTTGATTTGTACGTATTTCATTGAAATTCCCTTGTCATTATGGTGTTCCATCACATCTTTTTAAGTCTAGCTGATTCAATGAGATTTATATACTCGATTGAAGCATCATTTGGCTCCGCGCAGTGGCTTAGTTCAACGCCTTACTAAGCTGCGCGAAATAGTTGGCTAAAAATGCGAGGAATGAGCGCTAGCCAACTGTTTAGTGCCGTTTGAGTCTTGTTAGGTTAAGCCTGACTACCGACAAAATAACCTTGTAAATAACGATCATAGGTTTGATCTAGTGCTAAAATCAGAGCACTAATTTGCCCTGCAGGGAATTCTATATAAGTATAATCATGGCTCACTTCTTCAAAGAAGTATCTTGCGCGAGTAAAACTATTAGAAACACTATCAATAGCTGAATCAAAGCTCTCGAAATTTTTACTAAGCCCATTTTGTTCAGGGGTGTTTGGTTTTTCGGCACGTTGTGCAATAGCTATTACTTTAATAGGGAGCGATATAGCTTTTACATCTTTAGCATAAATCTGGTTTAAGGATGTTTTTAAAAAATCAGGAAATTCGTTATAGAGCTTTGATAACTCATGACCTTTAGAAACTTCCCCACCTCGACCAGCAAGCATAATAGCTTTAAAGTATAACTCCATGGAAAGGCCTGTAAGTACCAGAAAAGTAAGAACATCATGTAATTGATGATTCTCTCCCATTTTCATTTTAGCATCATCAGCTTGATTGGCCAAAGATCTAGCCTGTGCAATTGCTAATTGATGCAATCCCTGATTGAGCTGAATAGTTTTATTTTGCTTCGCCATACTCTGTTCACCTAACGAGCTTGTAGAATAACTCGTTTATTATAAATAACTCCATAAAACAGGAGTACTAAATGCGTTACCTATATCGTTAATCGTCTACCGCGCGATACAAGAGCACAAAATATTAGCAGTTTTGGCTGAATTACTTATTCTACAATCTCAACGCCGTTTTAGGTGGAAGCCTTCGCAGCTAAGTCTGCTTTTTCACACTCTCTATAAAGAGCTTTTAAGTTTTCATTAAACCAAACGACTGCCTCTACACAAATCTTATTTTTCTTTCCATCAATTTCAAAATCGAGAAGATTTTTAGGATGCATTAAATCGTTTCTGACTTTGAAAAACTTTTGAAAACTATCCCATTTATGATCACTTAAGTTTGGTTCAAATACGATATTATGGATACGAGAAAATAATGCAAACAAAAATAGTACACTAGCTATTGGCTTTTGAAATGAATCCTTTTCTTTTACTTTACCTTTTGAGTCTAAAGATACTGATTTTTCTTTCAATAAGAGGATTTCTGACTCTGAAAAGAACTGAGGAACATCTTCAGAAGCAGCGGTACAAACTAACCTCAGTTGATAAATGGTTCCTTCTATATAAGCTGAACTAGTTCTTATATTTGTTCTTAAGGAGAATTGCGATGGGTCTTCAATCGCTTTGTTTTTAGATGTCGCAATATCCTCAAGCATTAGCTTTTGAAATTCCCACATTTTTTCATATGCTAAAGCTGATTTCATACTCACTCCACTTAACGTTTTAGCATTTATGCGTTGCACTGTTTGCATGACACAAACCGCTTGTGGGACTCAGCTGATGCCGAGTCCAGGTTAATGGGTACACATTATGCTATAGGAATTTGCTTTTTTTGATGCTGGCTATGCGCTACTAAACAATGTTTAATTGATTATGAGGCTTGATTTGTATGTGTTCAATTGCAATTCCCTTGTCATTGTGGTGTTCCATCACATCTTTTTTAAGTCTAACGGATTCAATGAGGTTAATACACTCAATTGAGTCAGTATTTGACTCCGCACTGCGACGAAGTTCAACGCCTAATTAACAGGCAAAAAATTGTTTTCTAAAATGTTGAGGAACGAAAACAGCAAACTGTTTTTTGCCCTCGTTTAATATCTGGTTAGGGGATTACATCCCCTTTCTTTTCCTGTCATTTTCATGAATTTTATCGAAATCTGCTACAGTAAAGTCTGATAACTCACCAGTTACATTAGTTTTTATTAAATCTTCACAATTTATATTCATACTACTAAACATCTCTAAAAACCGCTCATCTATATCTGTTCTACTTTTTTTCATATAAAGATGTGTTGACCTATTGATTATAAATGCCAAAAAGTCAGCTAATTGTAATAGGGGCTCTTTATGAGATGATTGAAATTCACCTTTGTATTCATTTGGATAATCATGGAATATTTCTGTTCCAACAGAAGAGTTTGGCTTTCCTAAACCTTCGTCAATGAAGATATTTAAATCCTCTGAAGTATTTGAATAAAAATTTTTAATTTTAATTAATACCCATAAAAGTGAAAGATCGGATGGTTTCTCAAGGTTAAATTGATTTATTTTACCTTTTATTTTTTCAACACCATGATCTTTAAGGGTTTTATTATCTATCATTTGAATGAACACTTTCCAGTTGTACTCGATGTAAATATCAGCAAAAAAATCAAAGATAGCTAAGTTTGCATGTTCGGGTAATTTATCCCATGGGCTTTTTCTATTATAAATTTCTACAAAATGAAATTCTTCTGGTTCTATAGAGAATTCACTCTTAATCCACTCAAGGCAACTCGTAATCTGCTCACGTATGAAAGAAACATCTTCATCTGGGAAAGCAATACCAACATTTGTTCTTCTATTGCCAGTTACATATTCAGAATCTGTTGAAATTGTTGGGCCATATGTATCGTCGATTGCGATGTACATGACATCCCCCTAACATTTTAGTATTTATGCGTTGCGCTGTTTGCATGGTACAAATCGCTTGTTGGACTTGGCCGATGCCTAGTCCATATTAATTGGCATGCTGCATGCTATAGGAATTTGCTTTTTTTGATGCTGGCTCTGAGCTGTAGAGCAGTTTTGAACTGGGAATATGGCTTGATTTGTACGTATTTCATTGAAAATCCTTTGTCATTATGGTGTTCCATCATATCTTTTTAAGTCTAGCGGATTAAATGAGGTTAATACACTCGATTGAGTCAGCTCTTGGCTAAAATGCTTGAAGAACAAAAAAACAACTGTAATTTTCCGTTTAATTGCCTTGCATGGCGACTTTAGCTTCAATAGCTTTAGCAGTGAGCCTTAATTCTTTGTTGAAAAAACGCCATCTAAGTCTATATATTCTAATAATTCTGATTTCGGTTGAAATTTTTTCCATAACAAAAAGGATTTATCTACAATTTTTATTCTTGTTCTATTTGGATCAAATTCAAATACTATTGGCTTGGTCTTGTTATCTAATTGCAGAGTAACAGATTTATTTAATGCCCCAGTTAATCTTTTTAGAGATATTTCGGACCTTTTAGGATGCTTAGTTACAATTGTTCTTCTTAAGGCCTGGATTGGCAACCCTTCAATTAATAGATTGTCATCTATTATGATTAACCCAAATAGAATCCACTTATATAAATCAAGATCTGTTGCTTGAAACCCAGCGCTAAAATCCATCAAGAATTTAGTAAAACGGCCAGTATGCATATCTAAAACTGACTTTATCTCTTTCTCAATATCTATGTCTTTTGCGACTTCAGTTTGCTCTTCTTGAGTTCTTGTAATCCCTTGTTCTTCACAAACCTTCATGCAAAGTTGCTGCACAAGGAAGATACTACCATTGCAATTAGCTTTGACTGAAACTTTGAATTCTTCAAGAAAAGAGATATTTAGTAAAGCTTCACTAACAGAAAACAATTCGTCGATATTTTCGTCTAACCATTCATCCGCATTAATAGAGACAATTCTTCCAGCTAAATCACCATTAAATGTTGTTAAACGATCATCTTCAAGCCAAACACCAACAATAATAAAACATAACCGACTTTCCTCGTGATATGCCTTTAAAGAAATAGAGAAATCGACTTGAGATTCAGTTTTAAGATAATGAAAGTCTTCGAGTACAATATATTTAGTAAATTTTATTTCTTTAAGAGCTGAAATAACGTCATTGGTATTGCTAAGATTTAATTCTAAATGTTGCTTATTAATTTGCTTAGCTAACTCCATAGATATGTCTGTACCTATTTTTTTCCCTCCAAGACCAACTGATAGGCTAACTTTACTTTTACCCTTAATTGTTTTAGATTCAGACACAACAATTTGATAACCAGCTTTTTTCAAAATAGATTCATTGATATCTGAAATATCCCAAGTATTACTGCAAGTAATACATATGTAATCATCCTCTAATAAGTTCTTTTTTCGAAGTGATGTTTTCCCTTGTTTAGAGCTTCCGTGGATAACAACATGAGTTTCCTTTGCTAATGAATCTATAAACAAATCATCTACATGCTTTCTTGATATATAATTTTTAGGAAGATCTCTAGAAGTTCTAAAAACTTCATCTACAAGTACTAAATTATCCAATGTATATCCTATGAAATTGCAATAATTTTATAACGTTTAAACATTTGTAATTTGCGCTTTTTGCATGGCACAAACGACTTGTTGAACTTAGCCGATGCAGCCCTAGTTAATTGGTACATTTTACGCTATGAAAAATTTTTTCTTTGAAACTTGCTCTGAGCTACAGAGCAGCTTTGAGTCAATTGATATAGAGTAGTAAGTAAGTTTTTCATTGAAATTCCCTTGTCATTTTAGTGTTCCATCACTTCTTTTTAGGTCTAGCGGATTCAATGAGGATAATATACATGATTGAGCACTCATTTGGCTCCTAGCAGCAACTTAGCTCAATGCCCATCAAATTAGAACAAAAATAATACGTTAAAATGTTGAGAAACGAAACAGCATACTGTTTTGAGTCCTGCTTATTTGCTAGCCATACTTTGTTCAATACTATCAAGTAAGGAAAGAATATCCTCTACAAAACTCTCTAAGACAACATTTAAAGTCCAAGCTTTTTTAAACTCAACGCCTTTGAATTGGACTGCAATCTTACAATCAGGATCAATTAATCCACTAGGCGGCACTGTTTTTGAAAAGGAATCAGCATGGATTATTTTATCGCAGACCTGTTTTAATGTCGCAGGTTGCTCAACTAATTTTGCATCATAATATAACCATGCTGAATCAGGTAGCTCTAGATTCGGTTGGTCAATTACACTTTGATAAAGGTTAACTCTTATAGCAATTACGAGACTTAAAAGGTTACTTGATACTAAATTATGTAACGCATTTTCGACACTTTTAGACATAATCAATCTAGATGTCGTTGATGAAAGACTACTAGTTGTTAGATCTAACCCATGACAGATCAAACACAAACGCCTAATTTCATTAAAATCTTGCTTATGATAACCAAAGATATCGCGCACTCAACCTCCCAGTATGCCTAACGAGGCTTTAAAATAACTCTAACAGCCAAAAATTCAATTAAAAAAACGACCCACTGAAATCAACCTTAGACGCTCTCAAGGCACTAGGTAATGCATTTGGAACCCATAAACAGACTTTTTTAAACAAGAGAAATTCTCCAGCCACAACACCTCATTCAGAAGCTAAAATAGCGAGGCGCGAACAAAAAACCAGCTATAATTTGGCCGTTTCGAAAACCCTTGCTAGGTTTTCACCCTATCATGCCAGCATTAACTTCAAATTGGTGTAAGTGCTTTATTAGACACTTAACATGATTTTCCGCACCTAAAGCTTTTGCTACCAATACGTGAGAAATGAAACTTCGATAAACATAATTCCACAGATCATCAGCATGCTCCATCATTTTGGGAGTACCCAATAAACCCTGCGTATGAAATTTTGGAGGATTTCCACCATACATTTCCATGATATGAGGAGAAGCACCGTGCACATAGCCTGAGTATGCTTTACTTATGGTTTTAGTTACTTCAAGCCTTTCATGTTGATTTAGGTCTGCGCCAGAAACCCGAGCAATATAAGCCTGAATTTTTGTTCGAGAAATCATTGGCCTTTTTTGTTCGGATGTTAACAGGTTTCCTGTTTCGTCAACTTCTTCTTCCCAGAATGCATCTAAGTACCTCTGATGCAACTCAGTGATCTCATCATTAGTTACCGCATAAACCAAAAAACCTATATCTTCATTGGTTTCATCAATTGTTCTTTGCAGAGCAGCTTGCTCCTGTACAAAACCATTTTGTAATAATAAGTGAGCTGCTCGGACTGTACTTTGAACCCGTGCAAGTTTTTGAATCATAGCTTCATAGATAGTTTTGTTTTCAAACCTAAATGTTTTCCCAAATGATAATTCAACTAATTGTGGTTTTTTGGGCATCGAATTTTGGAAATCGGTAAAAGTACCATCCATAAGTTCGAGCATCTTGTCAATATCTGCTGACTTCACTATAAACCCTAATGTTTTAGTATTTGTGCGTTGCGCTGTTTGCATGGCACAAACCGCTTGTTGGACTTGGCTGAAGCCGAGTCCAGGTTAATTGGTACGCTTTGCGCTATAGGAATTTGCTTTTTTTAATGCAGGCTCTGAGCTAAAAATCAATTTTGAATTGATTATGAGGCTTGATTTGTATGTGTTCAATTCCAATTCCTTTTTCATAGTGGTGTTCCATCACATCTTTTTTAAGTCTAACTGATTCAATGAGGTTAATACACTCGATTGAATCAGCATTTGGCTCCGCGCAGCGTCTAAGTTCAACGCCCGCATAAGGGGCTGATAATAGTTTGCTAAAATGTGAAGCGAAGCGGAACCGAGCAAACTGTTAGCAGTCCCGTGCTTAATGCGCTTGTTATAAAACCTATCACCGAACCCAATACATTACTTTATTTACACCTTCATTTTCAATTACTTGAGGGTGTGATGCAAAAGCTATGATTTTTGATTTAACAGGTTCACAACCAAATGACTTAACGCATGGTTCGATAAACCATTTATTAAAACTTGGATCATGCTCAGTTAATGCGGCTAACACTAAATCATCAAAGAGAGCTTTAGGTATGGGGTTAACTTTTTCCAAAAGCTTTACTACAAACCACTTTTTATCAGGATGAACTAAAGCTGAAGTGAACCACGCTAACGAATGAGGATTGTCTTTTGGAAAATTAGAAGCGATTTTGCCTACAAGTTTGCGGACAAGGTGATGGCTTTCATTCTTATCTATTAGCGATTTTGCTTGGATATATTCTTCGTAAAGTGCTTCGAGGTTCATCCGTTACCTTTGGCTTTATAACGCCCTGCTAATGGGCTGATAATAGTTGGCTATAATGTGCGAGGAACGAAGCGCAGCCAACTGTTAGCAGTCCGTTTTGAGCAGCTTGTTATCTGTATTATGTACACCACTCTCCGAGTACATCTGGTGAAGAGAAACCATGCATCATAATTTTATTTGGAGTATCACCAAACCCCAAAGCAAACTCATTTTCGTTTTCTAATGTTAGCAACCAGCTATTTTCATGTTTTGCGATTGCCCAAACCTTAGAGCTTTGATATTTCTCAATATCACCGTTCTTTACGCATGTAGATACAACAGTTGCTACGATAGGCGTTATAACATTTGCCAATAACTCTTTAGACAACCTTTCAACGAAGTCTTCATAAGTTTCACCTTTAGGAGTAATGACTTGAGAATCCCCTGCTAGTGCGGCTCTAATTTTCGATAATGCTTCAGACTTATTCATACACATAACGCCCGCATTTGCGGCGACTGAAGTGAAGCGTAAGGAGTCCGGCCGCGATAGCGGCGAGCAACATGCGCTTGTTAGTGCTTTGTTGAATAGTATTGATAGATACCTCCGCCTAATAACGAAAAAACGGCTAAAGCTGCTGGAACTTTCATTGCTGCTAGGCCCCAAGTGGAAAAATCTATACCAGGGCCTAGAAAAATCACATACACAGTAAGGAGGATATATGTGGTGATGGCGAAAAACCCGGCAAACCACCATTTTTTTACGTTAGAAATTTTAACGCAGATGTAGCCCGCTATCACGATTAAAAGCAGCTGTACGATATTTGCCAAATAGCTATCAATGGCTGATTTTTCCTCACTCCAATAGTGCAGCGAAATAAGGACATGAGCCAATGCGAGCACGCCAAAGAATAGAGTGGATATAAATACTGCAATTATGTTTTTCATATAGTATTGAGCACTAACGCCCTGTTAATGGGCAAAATAAAGTTGGCTAAAATTAAGCGACGAAGGAGCAAAAGCCAACTGTATTTTGTCCTTTTTAAACAGCTTGTTATGTTGATTTATTAACGTTGCCAGCATCTTCTTCTTGATTCCAAAATTCATCAAGTAAATCGCCAGAGCTTAAAATAGATTCATCAAATTCGTTATCAATAGAAGCGAGGACTGATGCCGTTGAATTTTGGGCTCCTAGACGAATAAATTCTTTAAGAACTTTCTTATCAACCTCAGAGGAGTTTTTCCAATAAGATGCCAATCCTTTCATTCCTGAGTCAGAAAAGTCCTCCAAATTGCAACTTTCAAACATCTTTGCATATTCTTCACTGAGGCTTTCAATACAGTCGTTTCGAATTTTATTTATATATTTTTCCGTACTCATCGATAGTTCTCAGAAGCAACATAACGCTTTAAACAGCGGAAAACACGAACGCTTTGGCGCAGCCAGTGAGTGGTTTTCCGATGATTTAACTTGTTATGTGGAAACACTGCGCGCCCCAACTATGGCAAACCAAAATAAAGCTATACCAGCCAAAACCACTAGTAAAGCAGAATGGTCTGGCGCTATTGACCGCGCATATATCAATGGAGCTGCACCCGTAATAATTGAAACAATGATATATGAACCGCTCCGGCCAGTAGCTGTTGTGCTCAAATACATTCTCCACTTATTTAGAAGATATGTACCCAACGGAATATACATAAGTAAAAATATTTCGATCACTCACTAAGTCTCGGTTTATACATAACGTTTTAGTATTTATGCGTTGCGCTATTTGCAAGGCATAAATCGCTTGTTGGACTTGGCCGATGCCGAGTCCAGGTTAATGGGTACGCTTTATGCTATAGGGATTTGCTTTTTTTGAAGCTAGCACTGGGCTGTAGAGCAATTTTGAACTGGCAATATGGCTTGGTTTGTACGTATTTCATTGAAAATCCCTTGTCATTATGGTGTTCCATCACATCTTTTTTAAGTCTAACTGATTCAATGAGGTTAATACACTCGATTGAGTCAGCATTTGGCTCCGCCCAGCGGCTTAGTTCAACGCCCAAAGCAGTTGCGCGGTACGCGTCGGCTGCCTTTGTTTGTTATGTGCTTAATCAAGAGGATACAGCTCAAAATCGACGAACTGCTCCCACTTTTTAAACCACACATAAAACAGAGACTCATCATTTGATTCCATCAGTTGAAAGCAGATGTTTTTTTCTGTGTTTACCCACGAGTTCAAATAGTACAAACCATCCGGGAATTGACGCCCCTTCGCGTTATACACCTTGTAATTCTCTTCCATTAAACCAGGCTTGAAATTCTCAACAACCATGTACTTCTTCAAAGCATCTCCTTAGTGGCACCTAACGTTTTAGTATTTGTGCGTTGCGCTGTTTGCATGGCACAAATCGCTTGTTGAACTTGGCCGTTGCCGAGTCCAGGTTAATGGGTACAAGTTATGCTATAGGAATTTGCTTTTTTGATGCTGGCTCTGAGCTGCAAAGCAGTTTTGAATTGATTATGAGGCTTGATTTGTATGTGTTTCATTGAAATTCCCTTGTCATTGTGGTGTTCCATCACATTTTTTTAAGTCTAACTGATTCAATAAGGTTAATACACTCGATTGAGTCAGCATTTGGCTCTTAGCAGCTGCTTAGTTCAACGCCGCATTAAGCGGACTAAAATAGTGGGTTATAATGTGGAGCGAAGCGAAACCTAGCCCACTGTTTTAGTTCCGTTTTAAATGCCTTGTTATGTTTTTATTTAAAGTGGAACGGATAATCGTAGACTGTATGCGGTTTCACTGAATCATCCAGATACAGGCGAAGATGAACGCGAGAGCCTAAGCTTAGATGTTTTTCAAATCCAAGTGATTCATAGAAACCAACTAGATTCTCAACAATTATCCCACTATCTTCATCTGGCTCAGCGGTGATCTCTACGCAAGCTTTGGGACATTCGGCTTCAATACGTTTGATAGCATCTTTGATCAACTCTCGAGCGAATCCTTTCCCGCGAAATTCAGGTAATATATCTATACGCTCGATCGTGTAGACATTTTCTGGTTCAGGAACTTTTCTCCACATGCAATTACAATCATCAGTGTGATTTTCGAAGTACGAATAAGAAAAACCGTTACTCTCTCTATACAAAATATTGGATAACTGTTTCATGATACTCCTTATAGATAAACTACGATCAGTTAAGCTTATCAAATTTATTTAATCGTAAATATGTGTCGATTATCGCCAAAAAACATAACAGCTTATTGAACGGCTCGACCGATAAAGCCGCCCGTTTAAGTTATTGATTAATATCATCCTACGTTTTCTATGTCTTTGAAGTAAAGCAATTTAATGGCTCTTACACTCAAATAAAAAACGTAAATTGCACGTTAAAAGTGTCAACATCAAATGTAAAAAAATAAACCAAATAATATCAATATATTAGAGCAGCCCTATTTTTCTCAACATAGTCCTTTAGGCTGCAAAAAGCCACAGTGAAACACCCATAAAAATGGCTACATCAAGTAGCCAATATTTTCTTTATAGCCAATCATCGTGGGTAGCAATGAGTAAGCAAGGCATAAATCTGTATTTTTAATATTTTTAGTAAGTTATCTGCTTTACTGAGTCAAATGCCGAATGCACTATTTTGACTAGTAATTTTTGCTGCTCAAAAGATATGAAAATAGAATCATCGTAATCCCAACATATGCAGCTATCCTTGGTAAAAACTTTTACCGCTAACTCTTGGGGTAAGCCGTCGGCCCTTTTCAACTCATTTTGAATGATCTCTTCGATGATCGAAGTGTTAGAGGTGGATTCAATACAATACAATTCTGTGGCGTTACTCATAGTCATCCTTAACTAGTGAACTAGTATTTACATCAATGTAACCAGTCTATTAAAAGTAGCATCAAATTAAAGTTATAGGCACAAAGATTTAGGCGATCAAAAGTTGTGGTTTAAGACGATCAAAAGTTGAGTGGAATTGTGCACCATCAAATGTAGGGGAAAACACAATTAATTCATTCACTTAATAGGTTTATTTTTTAGGTGAAATTGAATAGCAGAGATCAAGCCTATAAAACAACAACACAACCCCCTAAATTTTTCATATGTAGTGAAGCACTGCGCTTGTCCTCCCCCGCAGTGAAGCGAGCCAGAAGGACCCATTAGTTCAGACTAGATAAAACACTTGTAATTCACAGTGTTAAATGTAATCTGATATACGGCAAAGAGCTACTAGCGAAAATCTAGATTGCCGACATCTGACGCTCCCACTCAATTTGGGCTTTGAGACAAAAATGGAACTGCTGTGTACGAGAAAAAATTAGAGACACTATTGCCGTGCTGCTTTGAAATGTATGATTTTATGGCGGATCACGTTGAGCAACTACAACATCTTGGAGCGATACCAGAGCTTAAATGGCAAATTGCTTTTCAATCAGGCATTTTGTCATTTGAACACGGGCTATCTTCTCTTAAGTTAATCTCTGATGGTTTTACAGCATCGGGCTTTGCATTGATGCGGCCCCAGTACGAAAGCCTAATACGCGGATTTTGGCTTATGTACGCTGATACTGAGGTTTGGATTAATAAACTATCAACAGCAGGAAACATCGGGCCAAATGAGATAAAGAAGCTGGAAACACCCTTGATTGGAGAAATGCTTAAAGCACTTGGAAGTTCGGATGCTCCCCAGCATATTCTTAGTCAGTTGAATGACTTTAGGAGCATTAACAATTCAGCGTTTAACAGTTTTACTCATAGCGGTCTTGCTTCGCTAGTTGGCAATGGTGTGGGTTATGAACCTAAAGTAATTTATGATTCACTTCGAAACTGCAATGCTGTCGCTGCTATAAATATGCAAATGCTATCTATTTTGACTGGACACGAGGAGGCAATGGAGCCAGTCAGGAAAATGCATCATCATTTCGAAGATTGCTTGCCAATTATTCATGGCTAATTACTGTAAATACCGTATTCTTGCCAATAACGACTCTAATCATTACCCCTGCAACAACTCCAAAAAACTAATTGAATAACTCCTTACTTACCCAACTATTTCAATCTCTGCCCTTCTTAACCAATACACATAAGACTTCTTGCTATCGAACCCCATCAAGGCCCACTGTCCTTTGCAGATGTAGTGCGCTCTAATAGCCCGTATACATTGTGGGGCTAACCGTTCAATCATCTGGTCGAACTGCCTAACCTCACGTGGGGGCGTTATCTCAACCACTGCCGAACTACCGTAAACAATCACCTCGCCTAACTTGTCGCACTGACTTCGACTTGCGAACCCTTGGCCATATTCTTGATGGGCCCAATAGTTACCCCAGCGAGTTAACCCATAACGTAATGCCTTCATGTTCAACGTCACTTGTTGGTGTTGCAGGTTAACCTTCACCATTAATCACCGCCCTTATTTCATCAATCCCTAAGTTAAACACTTGGGTGCATATTGCCGAAACATCATCAAATGGCACTCTCACATCACCCCGTTCCCAACGCTGATAAGTCCGTTCACTTACCCCATAAATCTCGGCCACTTCGGTCTGGGTTAGCCCGCGAATATTCCTGCCTTTTTTCAAAAAATCAAACCCGCGTAATGCCATTTCGCCCCCAAAAACCTCTAATTGCATATTCTTCTAATAATGATGCAGCGATCATCACAGCCACCCACTCGCAGTAAGGGTTTGACCGTTCTCACTTTTCACTGACGATCTAGGCAATATCTCGGGCGCAACAGAAGAAAACCCACGATAAATTAAATATTGATGATATTGCTCTAACGCTAAACTCATACCCTTATCCAGGGTCGATTTAACGTACTTACGCAGCAACACAGGCAAGGCATGATTCAACAAACGTTCACCAATCATGGTATCGACACCTAAGTCAGCAACAATGGTCCTGAATAATCGACGTAAATCATGACTAGTGAAATGTTTAAAGCGGATTTGAGTGTGCCAATCATGAGCACAACGAATTGAAATAGCCCCACTGGTGCCAGGGAACAAATACGCGCGTTTGCCAACATGCTTAAGCTGCCAACATTTATAATGCTGAATGAGTGCCTTAGCAGAATCAGTCATAGGTATACGATGCTCTTCTTTGTTCTTGGCATTACTGGCAGGAATAACCCAATAATCACCCGCAAAGTGTTCCCATCGAACTAATCGAGTTTCGTTAATGCGAGTGCCAAACATCATCATCAAAACAAACAACATCTTCACAGGCATCACCACATCACCTAAGCGAGTAAATAACTCGGCCAAATCCGACTCAAACAAGCGCGTGTCCATGGCTTCATTCACTTTGATGGAATACGTCACCCGGTAACCGGCTAATGGATTAACGTTAATCAAACGAAGCTTTGAAGCCGCAGCAAACACCGCCTTAAGCTTATTCACAACTTCACGAATGTACTTAGGCGCAAACCCATCAACCAACATCGGTTTAACCAAAATGCCGTCAACCGCAATAAAACTCACATCGTGCAAACGAACATCGGCCAAACGAGGCAACAGGTGACACTTGATCATCGACTTAATATTGCTTCGCCAACTTTTACTGTAGGTAGTGTTATTGGCAATATGTTCCTGGTACCACTCAAGCAAACTGCCAACCGAATCAAACTGGCCCGTTACCATGCTGCCCACATTACGCTTAGCCAACATCACCGGTAAATCAGCGCACAAGGTCTTAATGCACATGTTTGGCCAAGTGCCAACCTTTTGCCAAACAGTCTTACCGTTTTCATTCAATACCAAATGAACACTCGCTCGCGTTCGACCAGCTGCTGCACGTAAACGAATTTCAGGAAACTGCGGATCACGATAATCACGCATAACACCAGCGCGTAACCAACGACGTAATGCCGCATCGTTTAGCTTGCCAATCTCAACACCAGATACCGCCTTTGCCACAATCATGCTACCAACCTGTATTCCCAAGCTGCACACTTATCACGGCGTCTTTTTTGCTTAACCGAACTCGGCAACTCGCGCCAACGGGCACTTAATGCGGTTTCGCTATCATGAACACCAAAGCGTTCAAAACATTGTTGCTGAATTTCGTACAGGGTTAAAAAACGATTACCATTCAAAACACGACACAAGCGCTCTTTTTGGGTTAACGGTTTATTAAAAACAGAGTTATTCATCGTTAGCACTCCTTAAACCAAGTTGACGTCTAAAATTTGCAACAAAGGCTTTACCCTCTGCAGGTTCAATACGACGGGTAGCTCTAGTCGGCAATGCTTTGGGTAACTCAACGTCAATTAGCTCACCTTTTGCATATTTACGACATATAATCTCGTATTGACGGGTAAACATGGTTAAAACATCTTTTTCAAGACCAGTAGCAAACAACCAAGTGCCACATTCACGCGTAGCTAAGCCAACAACGTCATGGCTCCAATCATGCCCTTCAAAATTGTGATAATACTTTTTAGCTTCACGATAAGCAGAGTCCAAATCAGGCAATCCATAATCACAAGCAGTTGGCTTGCACCACATAGCAAACTGACGAGGTGTAGGCCAAAACTGGCGATCACCCTGCTCACGTCTTGCTCTATTCAATCCCATTTGCACTTGCTCAGTTTGTCTAACCTCTTGTAGTGCCAGCGTCTTAAGCCATTCGCTCTTATGCACGGCTTCATCTTCAGGCTTAGGTGCTCCAACTGGAAACAACACCCGAAGCTTTGCAAATACACTATCAACAATGGCCATATCCATAGCCGACGGTTGTTTAGTCCCACGTTCACCGCTTGGTATACCCACTTGAGTTGAATTAATTACTGTTTGAATAGACTTCATATCAATGGATCCTCTGGGTCAAAAACTGAGTTACCCCAATCGGCCTTAACCACCTGCTTAGCTATCAAGCCAGCGTTAACTAACCAATCGAACTCAAACCCAATCCAGCACCGTGATGCACACAGCGCAAAAACGTCATCAACAGAACAACCAGCAGCAACCGCTTTAATCAAATGCGGTGCCAGGCGATTAACCGCTGTTTGGGTTAATTTGGCTTTTTTCTGCTTCCGAATGGCTAACCAATCTTTAAAAACTTGCTCGCTTGGTAAGTCAGGCCATAGAGAAAAATCTAAAGCTGATTTTGATGATGTGGTGACTAAATCTTTTAAAGATTCATTGACTGGTTCTAAAGTGACTGGTTCTGGGTGCAGGAGATTCACTAGGGGTAGTGCAGCAGATTCACTAGCTGGTGCAGGAGATTCACCACCTAAACTACTTTTTTCATCAAATTTCAGATGAAAAACATTAGACGAATTACCCTTAACACCCTTGCGATATTCACGACGTAAAAAGCCCGACTTTTCGAGTTTTTTAACATGGTCCATAACGCTACGACGGCTCATTTCACACTGCTCAGCAATGTAATTATAACTAGGCCAACACTCGCCCTGGTCGTTCGCGTTATCCGCCAATTTCAATAACACCAACTTGCGCAGCGGATTACCCACCTTCGCCTTCATGGCCTTAACCATTAATTCCATACTCATGCGGGGCACTCCCACGCACTCAATCTAGCAAACGCTAAATTGACGAAACACAAATGCTTGAGTAACATAATATTGCCTCTCTTTAGGTATTAACCCCGTTCTGTCGCCAAACTTAAGCGGGGTTTCTTATTTCCAAAACACACATACAAAAGAGTTGATCATTCATTTCTGCTTTCAACATAAATATCCCACGCCAAGTTAGTTCGTAACTGGTAATAAATATCTCGCCGCTTGATGTGCTTTGCCTGATTAACTGGGTCTATTTTAGTTACTTCAATCGAACGCTCTGCGCGCTTTTCTTGCATCAGCAAATAACCCATAAACCAATCCACGCTGACTTGTGGTAACAACAACGTATTTGAATCACCTAACAGCACTTTACTCACAATCTTGGCTGCAATAGCCTCCAAACGGTCAGCCTTAACCTCAAGCAATTCGGGTTCACGCTTTAACACATCAATCATTCGGCCAACCTGTGAACGGCTAAAATTATCTAAGGTACTAAACCCATACAAAGTCGATCTATTACGTCTAAAATCGATTTCACACATAGGTGAAGCATTTTTACTCAAGGCAGCTGCCTTCATCATCAACACACCAGCCTGAGCAACCAACAATGCAACCTTTGGATCGGCCGCTTCTTCCTGCTTCCGCAAAAAATCTGTAAACTCGGGTGAAGTATCTTTATTCAATTCGGAACCTGTTTGATTGCACGAAGTGAGTTTATCGAGATAGTACAAACAATGTGGTGGTTGAAAACCTTGGACAATAGCCGCCGCATAGATACCCGCAACTTCTTGTGAGACTGGTGCATAACTTTCGTGAACCTGATCTCCCAACCATCGGGTGAAATGATATTTTTCGCCCGTTTTTTCAATAACCCACTTCTCTTTCTTTTCAATCAAACTGTTATCACTTAACTGAGTCATAACCTGCCCCTTTAAACATAAAACAAAACCCAATAGTTAATATCACTGCCAACACAAGCCAAACTAAAATAAATGACCACATATCAACCTCGTTTACGCATCTGCACACTGCGCTGTAGGCGTTCATAATCATCACGACAATCGGCATCGCAAAAGCGTTCAGCCGTCGGTGACTCGCAATAAAAACAACGTCCAGTTAATGGCGGTAAAAACGGTTTCGCCTTGATCAACTCACTGGCTAAATGCAGTTCAGCTAATTGATTAGCTTCATCAACGTTATCTGCCATGCTAACCAGCCGACTTAAGTGATTTATTGGTTAAATAAGGGAACTTACGCTCAAGTACATCCAAAGACATTGACGTCACCCCGCGTGATTCACGTAGTTCACGGTAAGCAGTTTCAACTTGATGACGACTTGGGTTAATCCCTAAACGAATAACAGCAACTTGTGCATCGCAGTTTTCTTTGGTTAACGTTGCCGCCATGTCATCTGCACTTAACGACATAGCATCACTCACATGGTCAACAACAACGGTCACACCGACCATGCCGTAAACATCGTTTAAATACCCAATGCGCAACTCAACTGGCATAGCGGCCAATATTGCCTGCTCAACATAAAACAAGCGCTCAGGTACCGCATTTTGGTCAGCGTACTGCCCAAGCCAACGGAAAATCTTTTGCGCATTCACTCGGGCATCGTTGTAAATATCATCAGAGTAGGTAAACGCAATCCCCTCTTTAGCCAATACCGTCGCTAGCTTTAAGTCATCAACGGCTTGCACTACTGCAGTGGCCAACGCCGAACGGCTGACTTTAGGTAATTCAAGCCATGTATTAATGGCCTTCATCAATAAATCTAAACGTGATCTTTGTTTCATGCTTTTTCTCCATGCTTACTATTAAAATCAACTTACTTGCTCAAGCTGTGGAATATCTGCTTTTAAAACACCTTCGGTTAATCGCTCTATCTGATAAGCGCGAAGTTCTGGAACATCATCTGGCCACTGTGAAATGGCGCCTTTCGTAAGCCCTAAGTTTTTTGCCAACTGACTCTTAGAACCAAAATACAAAATTGCGTCTTTTGTTTTCATAACAACTCCAAATATTCATCAAACACAAGGTTAAGAAAACTATACCAATAAGTCAATAAAAAGGAACAGATTCTTAACTGATAATTAGTTAAGATGTCTAAACTATGATGAATGAACGAATTAAAGAACGCAGAAAGCTCGTAGGGTTAACGCAGCCAGAGCTTGCTAAGATGATAGGCGTAACAAAAGCAACCATTTCACAATGGGAGTCTGCGGCTACCTCGCCTAAAGGTGAAAACCTTTACAATTTAGCAAAGCACCTGCAATGCGCTACAGATTGGCTTCTTTTTGGTAAAGAATCAAAACCGACAAGCAATGCTGAATGGGCAGGTCCTATGGAAACATGGGATAGCAGCACCCCGCTAAATGATGATGAAGTAGAGATACCGTTTTATATGGAAGTAGAACTTGCTGCAGGACATGGCATCGCTGAAGCACCTCATTACAATGGCCCTAAATTACGCTTTGCAAAATCAACATTGCGAAAATCAAGTGTTGATCCAACCAATGCTGCATGTGTGCGTGTTAGTGGCAATAGCATGGAACCAGTATTACCCAACGGTTCAACCGTTGGTGTAGACACATCGCAAACAGACGTGATCGACGGTAAAATGTACGCCATAAACCACGATGGCATGTTACGAATTAAAACCTTATACAAACTCCCTGGTGGTGGCTTGCGGCTTCGCAGCTTTAACCTAGACGAATGGCCAGACGAACGCTACGAAGGTGATGACCTAAAACAAATCACCGTGATTGGTAAAGTATTTTGGTATTCAGTATTGCTTTAATATAAACCAACATTATTTTGTCAAAAAGAAAGGGCATGCCTTAAAACGTTTCTGCCCCATTCTGTGTTAAAATCACTTAAGTATTAAGTTATTTAAAATTAAATAATTCTTTATATATATATTGAATATTATTAACACTTTTTGTATAACTTTTTTTAATATTAAAATTATATATACTCACCCCAGATTTCTTCCCTCTTTTAGCAAAGGTCATTATAAACTGATCCTTTGAACGAAGTTCGATATTCCCATGCGCGTTCATTATATGTATATATGAATCATCATTTATTTTGTTTTTATACCTTAGATGTAATCCCCAGTCTTCCATGTCATCTGATGAATAGTTATATCTTTTTGAGACAATTACTCCGTATACATGGTAATTCGTTACCTTACAACTTTTGCATGTATTTTTTATATAAATGGAAAAGTTAGAGTTATTAATAGAATTGTACTCTGAACATAGTGGGCATTGTGTCTGCAATTCTTCAGCTGGATAACATTCCATAATGATGTTCTCAAAATATTCCATCAGTTTAAGTTTTGATGTTGCAGTTGAAAGAGCTACTTCAGTAAGCTGCTTAAGTGCATTCGAAAGTTCATCAGATTTTTTTGTCACTTTACTATCCTGCAATTACAAGTTGATTAACGATTACAATACAGCATCCGTAAATACAAATGAAGGGTTAACTCTGTAGGACAAACATATTAGTGATCGCGCTATTTAGCTCTACTTTTGTCTTCCTTTGAGGTGTGTTACAGCGTACATATTTAACACATATATCCTAATTTATACTTCATTGGCTAGAGTTACCCTTCTAGCATGTTTCTGTCCACAAACGAGTTTGGTAGGGCACTACATTGCCACCATGGTAAATAATAGTAACTATCTCACCAGCTCTAATTGAAGATCTTAACGTTTCAATCACACTCATCCTCCCCCTTAGTTCAATCATTAATTTATACCATCATTAAGTCAAAAAACTAGCAAAACCCAAAAGTATAGAAATCTTTACTTTTTATCTTGACTGATATGTATAGTTATCTTAACCTTAGCTGTACCCAATAACTGAGGACGGCAAAATGATACTGACAAATACCCCTAAAACAGACAAACAACGTGCTGAACACTTTCATCTGGTCAGTATCCGTTTTGCCTGCCTGCTCACCACCAAACAAGACCCAATGGACTGTGAACGTGTTGCATTGCGTGTAGCAAAACTTGAACACCAATTAATGCACAGCAATCCAAGTCAACTGTTCATCAGCCAATTTGAAAACCAAGCCGGTGAACTCGGTGACAACCTCGCCATGCGTTACAACCACCACACTGGCCGCATCACCATCTGGTGCAATACCCCATTACATCAAAGCGGCAAAGTGTTCCAACTAAGGGCGAATGTATGAGTGCCGCAAACGAATACTGCGACCGTGAAATAGCCAAGTGCAAAGACATGATCCGCTCTTGGCCCCACGAAGCACCATGCCTTAAGCGCTTAATTAAAGGCTGGCAACGCACTAAGCAGCAGTTACAACAGCCAATCGAATACGATGTTAGGAAGAAAAATGAAAACAGCAAGGTGGCATAAATGAAATCGAAAGCAGCGTTTAACCATATCTTAGGCCACTATCGCGCCCAAAAAGTGGGGTTGCCATTTAATCTCCATAGTGGCGACCGAATCAAAGTGGCCATGATACTTGGTGCACTTGATTGTCTTTACTGGCAAGCATTGGGCAATGGCCTAACTAATCTCGCAAAAGGGATTGGTAGAACGATTATTCATTCTTACAAGTACCACCAAATTCGATTACCTGGTCACCCTGTAGCGGGTTACCAAGTTAACAGTTACCCAAAAATAGACTTAAAAGCTGTATTAGGCGGTGCGGCATGAATAAGGTAACCAAAACGTTCAGTACTAAACAAGGGGTTGTCACGTTATCACAGCCGTTCTTCACGCTTATACATGACCAACAGCAAGTTGAAGCAACTTACAAGCCAAACAACTACAACGGTTGGGGCATGTGTAAAACATTCAACGCTATTGAAATCAGTAACTTTACCCAAGCAGATGCTGAGCTATTTGCCAGCACCGCCAATTCAAAACTACGACTACAGGGGTATGCAGCATGAAAAAGTCAGACGTTATCAAAGAAGCATTAAAACAATGGTATGCCCTTCCGCGTGATCAGGTCGGCTCATGCCAGCATTACATGAAAACACTAGCAGAAAAACTAGCTAAGGAAGGTAAGTAATGAGTGCAGCAATAAAGAGTGAATCAGACCTAATTGAATATTATTACATTAACCAGTACATGAGCGGTGATCAGGTGGCTGCCAAGCTTGGCCTAAGTCCATACAACGTAAAAAAGTATTTACGGGAGAACGGCATAGCAAGAAACCGGAAAGAAGCAACATCTAAAGTAGCAAGGACATTACGTCAAAAGGCGGCTAACAGTGCACTGAGCGCATACGACATGCAAGAACTGCGCGAATGCAGGGCTTCGACACTTGCTCTATCATTAATACGTAAAAGGGGATCTTGTGATGTCATTGTTGACTAAAGATGAACTTGAACAACTTAGTGGCCTAACGCAACCGGCTGCGCAAGTTAAATGGTTAAAAACACAAGGCATCAATCACTTCGTTAGAAATGACGGTAGGCCTTCTGTAACGTGGGAATTTGTAAATAACCCACATGGAAGCATGTTAACCAATATCAAATCCGCACAACCAAATTTTGGAGCATTAACCAATGCGAACGCGTAAACCAGAAGATGCATGGATGCCACCTTCTGTTTATCTTCATACACGATCTGGTGTTGCAGTGAGTTACGTTATCAAACGACGTAACTCAACTAAGGTGCTTTGTAAAATAACCGCCACTAAGGCGGAAGTATGGCAAGCATACGAACGTGAAGTGGCAGAAACCTGCTTAGAGTACACAGTTAATCGTTTAGTGATTGACTACCTAGGCAGCCAAAACTTTATCGACCTTGCCCCTCGCACTCAACGCGACCGAACCCGAGAGCTTGAATTGTTCAGTAAAGTGTTCGGCGAAATGAAGCCCGAGCAAGTCGAACCTTTTCACGTTCGCCAATACATCGACTTACGCGGAAAAACCAGCAAGACACAAGCAAACCATGAACTCGCTGCAGCCAGCGTAATGTTTGCTTGGGGTTATGAACGCGGCCTATGTAACAGCAACCCAGCGAAAGGCGTTAAAAAGTTTAAGCTTAAAGCTCGTGATAGATACATAACCGACACCGAATACAATGCCCTATTGGCATGTGCTGAAACTCGTCTAGCGATTGCTTGCGAGATAAGCTATCTATGTGCAGCAAGGCAAGGTGACGTCGTTCAGCTTACCTGGTCACAAATCACTGATGACGGTATTTATATTCAGCAAGGTAAAACAGGCAAAAAACAAATCAAAGCGTGGTCGAAAAGACTGGCAGAAGTTATTAATGAATCTAAGTTGCTACACAAAGGTGTTGCAAGCATCTATGTCATCAACAAGAACAAGGGCGGAAAACTCACACAGGAAGGGTTACGCAGCGCGTGGAAGCGTGCAATGTTAAAAATGGAACAAGAATACCCAAGCATTGAACGCACATTTACTTTTCATGATATTAAAGCAAAAGGGATCTCTGATTTTGACGGGACACTAGCAGAAAAACAGCAATATTCAGGTCACAAGACAATGGCCCAAGTGAACACATATGACCGAAAAGTGAGTGTAGTACCGACTATTGGAAGTAAAGCGAAGTGAATATAAATGCAAAAATGATACTTTCTTTTTCTACGTTATATTCTACAGAATTGAAAACGGCTCGCATATTTCTATGCAAGCCGTTGTTTTATTTGGCAGGGGTGGCAAGACTCGAACTCGCAACCATCGGTTTTGGAGACCGCTGTTCTACCAATTGGAACTACACCCCTGTTGACGAGTGCATTATGCTAAACCCCCCCCTAAAGGTAAAGCACTTTTTTGCATTATCTGCCTAATTGCAGTTTTTTCAAACAAGTTTGTAGTTATTAATCGTTCAGTTGTCGCTTATAATTTTACAAGCCTGTTCTGGGCATTCAATAATTGCTATTTTGATATGACTAGTTGTGGAGTCTTATTTTCTACACGCTGCTTTAGGTACACTTCTTTAATGACTTTAAGTCCCAAGCTAAAACAAGAGTAGCGTAATGCTTCGTACTGACTTTCAAATGCTATTCTTAATGCTGCACAAGTCAAATCAGTATTCGGGCCGTCAGAGCAAACCCACCACTTTTCTCACATACAAATCCATTACCACGGCTAAATAAAGCCATTTAGTTCCAGACCAAATATACGTCACATCACCACACCAAACCTGGTTTATGATGTCAACGTTAAACTGTCGCTTTAACAAGTTAGGCGCGATTGTAGGCTCATCATTCGCTATCTTGTAGCGATGTTTTCTGGGTTGGCTACTGATAAGTCCTGCATCTTTCATTAAACTGGCAGCCTTATAGCGGCCAACATTTTCACCTAATTGATTGAGCTGGCCTGCTATCGTTCTCGCGCCTGCTGAGCCTCGGCTATCACGGTGGATTGCAATTGCTTGCTGGCGCAATTTCTCTCGTTCAGGCTTCACTAGTCCACGATGTTTGAGATGATAATGGTAGCTACTACGCGGTATTCCAAACAAATGACAAAGCTGTTTGACGATGTTCTGCTCTCTCGATAACGATTCAATTAATGCTATCGTTTGATGTTGTCTTGCATTAAGAGAGCGGTAGCCTTTTTTAAGATATCTTTCTCTCATTCAATTTTCTTAATTTGAGCTTCAAGCTCTTGAATTCGTTTTTGTTCGGGAGTGATGGTATTAGCTGATGGAGTAATACCTTCAAATTCTTGTCTTAGCTGGGTTACCCAACGTCTAATCGCTGTCGGGCCTACGCCGGTTGCATCACAAGCTTCTCGGATTGTGTAGCCTTGTTTAATCACAAGGTTAGCAGTATCTATTTTAAATTCTGTTGAGTAAGTTGGTTGAGTCTTCATTACTTTTTACACCGTTTTATCTTAAGGCAAGTTTACCTCATATCAGTGTACAGTTTCATTAAGCCACAATAGACATCTCTTGCCATCAATCTTCCGCCACTCTCAGACAAGCTTTGACGTTGTACAAATTCTTTCAGATTTACCTGTTGTTTCGCCGATAATTGAGCGGGTCTACCTGGATTATGTTTATCATCTAGGCCGCTAATGCCATGAGTTAAATAATGAGTAACCCAAGCATTTACACTGGTTCTACTGACCTTCAACATGTTGGCTATAGCAGTACGAGAATGACCTTCAGTAAAATGAAGTAAGGCGAGATAACGCATACGTTTACGTGCGCTTTTCTCAGATTTCACTAATGCTGCAAGATTAAGATTATTCATCGATACTGAAATAAGGAAATGACGACCAATTAGATCACATATTTAATGTAAATGGTATAATTAGTGGAATTGGTATTATGTTCAGATAAACCAAGCCATAATATCAACAAATGACAGACGTAAAAAAGCCCGCTATGCAATAGCGGGCTGTCTCACGACTCTTTCAAGTCAATTAGGCGCCTGGAAATGACCTACTCTCACATGGGGAGACCCCACACTACCATCGGCGATACTGTGTTTCACTTCTGAGTTCGGAATGGGATCAGGTGGTGCCACAGCTCTATGGTTTCCAGACAAATTTTGCTTATCTAACGCACTATTCTTTATGCATTAAATAATAATTCGAAAAGCTGATTATGCTTTATTAAAGCTTACTTGAGATATCACACTATTTAAGCGCTCTATTCTAACACTAAGGTCAGTAAAACCCATCTGGGTTGTATGGTTAAGCCTCACGGGTCATTAGTACAAGTTAGCTCAACGCCTCACAACGCTTACACACCTTGCCTATCAACGTAGTAGTCTCCTACGGCCCTTTAGAGAGCTTAAAGCTCTAGGGATGACTCATCTTAGGACTCGCTTCCCGCTTAGATGCTTTCAGCGGTTATCGATTCCGAACGTAGCTACCGGGCAATGCTATTGGCATAACAACCCGAACACCAGCGGTTCGTCCACTCCGGTCCTCTCGTACTAGGAGCAGCTTCCTTCAATCATCCAACGCCCACGGCAGATAGGGACCGAACTGTCTCACGACGTTCTGAACCCAGCTCGCGTACCACTTTAAATGGCGAACAGCCATACCCTTGGGACCGACTTCAGCCCCAGGATGTGATGAGCCGACATCGAGGTGCCAAACACCGCCGTCGATATGAACTCTTGGGCGGTATCAGCCTGTTATCCCCGGAGTACCTTTTATCCGTTGAGCGATGGCCCTTCCATTCAGAACCACCGGATCACTATGACCTACTTTCGTACCTGCTCGACGTGTATGTCTCGCAGTTAAGCTGGCTTATGCCATTGCACTAACCGTACGATGTCCGACCGTACTTAGCCAACCTTCGTGCTCCTCCGTTACTCTTTGGGAGGAGACCGCCCCAGTCAAACTACCCACCAGGCACTGTCCCGAACCCCGATAAGGGGCCGCGGTTAGAACATCAAAACTACAAGGGTGGTATTTCAAGATTGACTCCACTCTGACTAGCGTCAAAGTTTCAAAGTCTCCCACCTATCCTACACATGTAGGTTCAATGTTCAGTGCCAAGCTATAGTAAAGGTTCACGGGGTCTTTCCGTCTAGCCGCGGGTATACGGCATCTTCACCGCAATTTCAACTTCACTGAGTCTCGGCTGGAGACAGCGTGGCCATCATTACGCCATTCGTGCAGGTCGGAACTTACCCGACAAGGAATTTCGCTACCTTAGGACCGTTATAGTTACGGCCGCCGTTTACCGGGGCTTCGATCATGAGCTTCTCCGAAGATAACCCAATCAATTAACCTTCCGGCACCGGGCAGGCGTCATACCGTATACGTCATCTTGCGATTTTGCACAGTACTGTGTTTTTGATAAACAGTTGCAGCCACCTGGTATCTGCGACTGCCGTCAGCTTAGGGAGCAAGTCCCATCACCGACAGCAGCGTACCTTCTCCCGAAGTTACGGTACCATTTTGCCTAGTTCCTTCAGCCGAGTTCTCTCAAGCGCCTTGGTATTCTCTACCCGACCACCTGTGTCGGTTTGGGGTACGATTTCTACTAACCTGAAGCTTAGAAGATTTTCCTGGAAGCATGGCATCAACTACTTCATCACCTTAGTGACTCGTCATCAGCTCTCAACCTGTACATTTAAGTACGTATTCCCGGATTTGCCTAAGAATACAGCCTACTACCTTAAACGCGGACTACCAACGCCGCGCTAGCCTAGCCTTCTCCGTCTCTCCATCGCAGTTAGCAGAAGTACAGAAATATTAATCTGTTTCCCATCGATTACGCCTTTCGGCCTCACCTTAGGGGTCGACTCACCCTGCCCCGATTAACGTTGGACAGGAACCCTTGGTCTTTCGGCGAGGGAGTTTTTCACTCCCTTTATCGTTACTCATGTCAGCATTCGCACTTCTGATACGTCCAGTGTGGGTTACCCCTTCACCTTCAACCGCTTACAGAACGCTCCTCTACCGCGCACTTCTAATGAAATGCACCCGTAGCTTCGGTGGTATGTTTAGCCCCGTTAAATCTTCCGCGCAGGCCGACTCGACTAGTGAGCTATTACGCTTTCTTTAAATGATGGCTGCTTCTAAGCCAACATCCTAGCTGTCTAAGCCTTCCCACATCGTTTCCCACTTAACATACACTTTGGGACCTTAGCTGACGGTCTGGGTTGTTTCCCTTTTGACAACGGACGTTAGCACCCGCTGTCTGTCTCCCGAGTAGTACTCATTGGTATTCGGAGTTTGCAAAGGGTTGGTAAGTCGGGATGACCCCCTAGCCTTAACAGTGCTCTACCCCCAATGGTATTCGCTCGAGGCGCTACCTAAATAGCTTTCGAGGAGAACCAGATATCTCCGAGTTTGATTGGCCTTTCACCCCCAGCCACAAGTCATCCGCTCATTTTTCAACATAAGTCGGTTCGGTCCTCCAGTTGATGTTACTCAACCTTCAACCTGCCCATGGCTAGATCACTCGGTTTCGGGTCTACGCCTTGCAACTAAACGCGCAGTTAACACTCGGTTTCCCTACGGCTCCGCTATTCGCTTAACCTCGCTACAAAACGTAAGTCGCTGACCCATTATACAAAAGGTACGCAGTCACGGTCTCAAGAACCGCTCCCACTGCTTGTACGTACACGGTTTCAGGTTCTATTTCACTCCCCTCACAGGGGTTCTTTTCGCCTTTCCCTCACGGTACTGGTTCACTATCGGTCAGTCAGGAGTATTTAGCCTTGGAGGATGGTCCCCCCATATTCAAACAGGATGTCACGTGTCCCGCCTTACTCGTTTTCATCTATGGTTAGTTTTCATGTACGGGGCTATCACCCTGTGCCGCTGTGCTTTCCAACACATTCCACTAACACCCCATAGACTTAAGGGCTAATCCCCGTTCGCTCGCCGCTACTAGGGGAATCTCGGTTGATTTCTTTTCCTCCGGGTACTTAGATGTTTCAGTTCCCCGGGTTTGCCTCACTACACTATGTATTCATGTAGTGATAACAGCTTATGCTGCTGGGTTTCCCCATTCGGATATCGTTAGCTCAAATGCTTATTACTAGCTCGCCAACGCTTTTCGCAAGTTATTACGTCCTTCATCGCCTCTGACTGCCAAGGCATCCACCGTATACGCTTAGTCACTTAACCATACAACCCAAATGAGTTTCACTTGCGTGAACCACCTGCGTTATATCGCAACTAGCTGGTTTTTACTTGTCTCACCTCCAGGGTAGGAAGTGGACTCGCCTTAGTTTTTAGAATATTCAAGACACTTAAACAGTGTTTTGAGAACTCAAGATACTGATGCTTTCGCATCAGTATTATTTTTCGCACTAACGTAATCACACAAACGACAACGAATTATCATCTATGCGCCTTTAGTTAGTACTATCAGCTTTCCAAATTGTTAAAGAACAATGCTAACCGGCTCGCGGCGCATTTCACTCTACTTCCGAAGAAGTTAACAAGTAATCTGTGTGAACACTCACATGCATCGCTGCACTTTTAGGTATTGAGTTAGTCGTATAGGTAAGGAGGTGATCCAGCCCCAGGTTCCCCTAGGGCTACCTTGTTACGACTTCACCCCAGTCATGAACCACAAAGTGGTGAGCGTTCTCCCGAAGGTTAAACTACCCACTTCTTTTGCAGCCCACTCCCATGGTGTGACGGGCGGTGTGTACAAGGCCCGGGAACGTATTCACCGTAGCATTCTGATCTACGATTACTAGCGATTCCGACTTCATGGAGTCGAGTTGCAGACTCCAATCCGGACTACGACGTACTTTGTGAGATTAGCTCCACCTCGCGGCTTTGCAACCCTCTGTATACGCCATTGTAGCACGTGTGTAGCCCTACTCGTAAGGGCCATGATGACTTGACGTCGTCCCCACCTTCCTCCGGTTTATCACCGGCAGTCTCCCTAGAGTTCCCACCATTACGTGCTGGCAAATAAGGATAGGGGTTGCGCTCGTTGCGGGACTTAACCCAACATTTCACAACACGAGCTGACGACAGCCATGCAGCACCTGTCTCACAGTTCCCGAAGGCACACCAAAATCTCTTCCGGCTTCTGTGGATGTCAAGAGTAGGTAAGGTTCTTCGCGTTGCATCGAATTAAACCACATGCTCCACCGCTTGTGCGGGCCCCCGTCAATTCATTTGAGTTTTAACCTTGCGGCCGTACTCCCCAGGCGGTCTACTTAATGCGTTAGCTTGGGAGCCCAGTGACTAAGTCACCAAACTCCGAGTAGACATCGTTTACGGCGTGGACTACCAGGGTATCTAATCCTGTTTGCTCCCCACGCTTTCGTACATGAGCGTCAGTCTTTGTCCAGGGGGCCGCCTTCGCCACCGGTATTCCTTCAGATCTCTACGCATTTCACCGCTACACCTGAAATTCTACCCCCCTCTACAAGACTCTAGTTCACCAGTTCTAAATGCAATTCCCAGGTTGAGCCCGGGGATTTCACATCTAGCTTAATGAACCGCCTGCGTACGCTTTACGCCCAGTAATTCCGATTAACGCTCGGACCCCTCGTATTACCGCGGCTGCTGGCACGAAGTTAGCCGGTCCTTCTTCTGTAGGTAACGTCACAGCAGCGTGCTATTAACACGCTACCTTTCCTCCCTACTGAAAGTGCTTTACAACCCGAAGGCCTTCTTCACACACGCGGCATGGCTGCATCAGGGTTTCCCCCATTGTGCAATATTCCCCACTGCTGCCTCCCGTAGGAGTCTGGGCCGTGTCTCAGTCCCAGTGTGGCTGATCATCCTCTCAGAACAGCTAGGGATCGTCGCCTTGGTGAGCCATTACCTCACCAACTAGCTAATCCCACCTAGGTTCATCCAATCGCGAAAGGCCCGAAGGTCCCCTCCTTTCCCCCGTAGGGCGTATGCGGTATTAGCAGTCGTTTCCAACTGTTATCCCCCTCGACTGGGCAGATCCCTAGGCATTACTCACCCGTCCGCCGCTCGTCAGCAAAGAAAGCAAGCTTCCTCTCTGTTACCGCTCGACTTGCATGTGTTAGGCCTGCCGCCAGCGTTCAATCTGAGCCATGATCAAACTCTTCAATTAAAGTTTTTTGAAATACTCTGTTAGGAATATCTCGGCTCAATGAATTCTGATTTACACCTTATAAACTCGGAAGAATCTATAAAATGCTTGTTACATATTGCTATGAACATTCATCGTTGCATTGAGTTGAAATTTTTTGATTGCCAACATTCCGAAGAACAGAAGACAATTTCGAATAACTCAATACCTGTGAATGTCCACACAGATTTCTTGTTTAGATTGTTAAAGAACGTTGCTCACTATGAAGAAGTTTAAGTCTTTCATGTTAGCAGCCTAAGACGCTAGGTCGTTGGCTTGGGGTGCGTATTCTACGCTTCCCCGTGTTGGCGTCAAGTGTTTTTTCAAACTTTCTTTTCGCTGCTGAACTCAGTGTTTTGAAGCACTTAATTCAACCTAACCCGGTGACCGCTTGCGCTGTCTGCCGTGTCAGTGGATGCGCATTATAGGCAACACAGGATTTAGTGCAAGCCCTTTTGTATACCTTTTAGAAGAAAAGCAACCGACCGAACACTATTCAAACAACGCAGTACTAAAAGCAGTCAACAAGGTTAAATTTCATTCCATTACGCTACATCTAAAATACAAAGGTTTATTGATTAAGATGTAATGAGGCTTAAATGAAAGCTCTAATTTTAGAAATATGATGCGTAGGTGCTTTTTAATGAAGAGATAAGGACAAACAATTTATGGGAATGTAATCTATACCTAATAAAACCCAACGCTATTATTAAGCGTTACTGTGGTTCATGATCACTTCTTAACTTCCTGTTTTATCTTTTGTACTCTTGTTGCTATCAGTACTATTAGTATTAGGAGCGTTATCGATAGATGAAGGTTGTTGTGTATCTTGTTTATTCAATTCATCACCAACAATATGTTCCACTTTTAGTTTCTTAATTCTTTTAATGGTAATAATCGGTCCAGAGAGTGCGTAAATATAGAAACCTAGGCAAAGTATGATTGCTGGTTCTACAGAAATAATAACGAATACACCGACAAGCATTAACATTACGACAAAATTTACCTTACTTCGCCAATCAACGTCTTTAAAAGAGTGATAGCGGAAATTACTGACCATTAGCAGTCCAGTTAATGTGGTAATTATTGCAGCTATGTAATTTATATTTGTTGTATCAATTCCATATTTACTACCACTCCAGATACTTCCAGCAATTAAAGCAGCCGCAGCTGGACTTGCAAGCCCTTGAAAAAACCTTTTGTCAGCCACACCGACTTGAGTATTAAAACGAGCCAACCTTAATGCTGCACATGCACAATAAATAAAGGATGCAAGCCAACCAATTTTACCTAAGTCCTGTAACGCCCAGTTATAAACTAATAAAGCTGGGGCCATACCGAAGGAGACCATATCTGCCATACTGTCGTATTCGGCACCGAAATCACTTTGCGTATTTGTAAGTCTTGCAACTCTGCCGTCAAGGCCATCACAAATCATGGCGATAAAAATAGCAATGGCAGCAGATTCAAAATGGCCATTCATCGATGAAATAACCGCATAAAAACCCGAAAATAATCCTGCTGTGGTAAACAAGTTAGGTAATAAGTAAATACCTTTGTTTTTTACTGGGTGATTGGATGAATTTTGCATACACTCTAAATATTATCGTTTAGATGTTGGATTTATAATCAAGATAGCATATTTTTATACATTCAAGCATAACGTCAATTAGCTTTAGGATACTCAAATGGGAATTATGCGTTTAGTTATTGTTTTAACCACTTTTGCATTTAGTACATGCTTATTTGCCGCGACAATTTACACTTGGGTAGATGAAAAGGGTGTAGTTCATTACAGTCAACAACAGCCTCAAAATGTAGATGCTAACAAGATTTACAGTGAAGATATGGAACCGTCTAAAATAGGCACCCACACACCACAGAAAAAATCTTCCGTTAAAGTGGAATCTGAATTAGAGAAATCGGCAAAAATTATTAACCAAAAGGATAAGCAACAGGCGAAAGATATCTGTGAAAGTGCTAAACACAGCCTTAACGTATTAAAGACCCACAGTAAGTTAAGCCAACAAAACAAAGAAAGCGGCGAAACAGTGACCATGACAGAAGAACAAAGACAAGCAGCGATAAATGAAAATACTGACCGAATCCGTTTATTTTGCAATACACAACAATAGAAAAAGGGAGCAACAGCTCCCTTTCTTATATCAGCATAACTTGATAATGCTAAATCACATTATTGAGCGAATGCCAACTTGCCCTCTTTCACTACGACTTTAATCATCTTACCTGGTAGTAATTCACCACGGAGTAATTTTTGGGCTAGCGGATTTTCAACTTCTTGCTGCAATGCGCGTTTTAATGGCCTTGCACCATAGACAGGATCAAATCCAGCATCCGCGATTAACGTTAGAGCCTCATCAGACAATTCAATATCGAACTCTTTTTCAAGCAAACGTTTGCGTAAGAGCTCAAATTGAATGCTGGCAATATGTTTGATGTTTTCTTCATCTAATGGATGGAATACCACTGACTCATCAATACGGTTTAAAAACTCAGGACGGAAACTTTGTGTCACCACATTCATGACCCCAGCTTTCATCTCTTCATAACTCGCATGACCAAATCCCTCTTGGATAATATCTGACCCAAGGTTCGAAGTCATAATGATGACAGTATTTTTAAAATCAACCGTTCTGCCTTGACCATCAGTCAAACGACCATCATCTAATACTTGCAGTAATACGTTAAATACGTCTGGATGCGCCTTCTCAACTTCGTCTAACAATATCACTGAGTAAGGTTTACGGCGTACTGTTTCGGTTAAATACCCTCCTTCTTCATAACCTACATATCCTGGAGGGGCTCCGACCAAACGTGACACTGAGTGTTTTTCCATAAATTCAGACATGTCGATACGCACCAACGCGGATTCAGTATCGAATAAGAATTTAGCTAACGCTTTACATAGCTCAGTTTTACCGACACCAGTTGGTCCAAGGAATAAAAAGGATCCGATTGGACGTTGAGGATCAGCAAGACCAGCACGACTACGACGAATGGCATTAGATACCGCTTCGACAGCCTCATTTTGACCGATAACACGTTCGTGTAATGCAGCCTCCATGTGCAATAGCTTTTCTCGTTCACCTTCGAGCATTTTCGACACAGGAATACCGGTAGCTTTTGATAACACTTCAGCGATTTCTACTTCCGTGACTTTATTACGCAGCAATGTCATATCTTGCATTTCTGCTTGAGATGCTAAATCCAACTGTTTTTCAAGCTCAGGAATACGCCCATACTGTAGTTCGGACATACGTGTTAAGTCCCCAGCACGTCGAGCCACTTCCAAGTCCATTCTAGCTTGTTCAAGGTCGGCTTTAATATGTTGAGTTCCAGCTAGTGCAGCTTTTTCGGTATGCCAAATCTCATTCATCTCTGAGACTTTACTTTCAACATCACTCAGTTCATTTTGTAAAAACTCTAGACGTTTACGACTGGCATCATCAGACTCTTTACTTAACGCTTGCTCTTCTAGTTTTAGTTGAATAGCACGACGTTCTAATCGATCTAGCGCTTCTGGTTTAGAATCAATTTGCATTCTAATACTAGATGCCGCTTCATCGATTAAGTCGATAGCTTTGTCTGGTAATTTTCTATCTGAAATATAGCGATGTGACATTGTTGCAGCGGCAACAATAGCAGGATCAGTAATCTCTACATGATGATGTAATTCATAACGTTCTTTTAAGCCACGTAAAATAGCAATGGTATCTTCAACACTCGGTTCATCAACAATCACTTTTTGAAAACGACGTTCTAATGCGGCATCTTTCTCAATATATTGGCGGTATTCGTCTAGCGTTGTTGCACCAACACAATGCAGATCGCCACGCGCTAATGCCGGCTTAAGCATATTACCAGCATCCATTGCGCCCTCGCCCTTACCTGCGCCGACCATTGTATGCAGCTCATCAATAAACAGAATGACCTGACCTTCTTCTTGGGATAGCTCATTGAGGACTGCTTTTAAGCGCTCTTCGAACTCACCGCGATATTTAGCCCCCGCAATTAACGCGCCCATATCCAATGATAAAACACGCTTATTTTTAATTCCTTCAGGGACTTCGCCATTAACAATACGTTGTGCTAAACCTTCAACAATAGCAGTTTTACCCACGCCAGGCTCACCAATTAATACTGGATTATTTTT
Source organism: Shewanella sp. MEBiC00475 (assembly GCF_005234075.1). Classification (NCBI taxonomy): domain Bacteria; kingdom Pseudomonadati; phylum Pseudomonadota; class Gammaproteobacteria; order Alteromonadales; family Shewanellaceae; genus Shewanella; species Shewanella sp. MEBiC00475. The sequence goes on along the minus strand of NZ_CP039928.1, from coordinate 3,071,263 downwards.
TGTTCGGCGTTGTAATACTTGAATCGTACGGCGGATTTCTTCATCACGGCCAATAACAGGGTCTAATTTCCCTTGTTCAGCGCGTTCGGTTAAATCTACAGTAAATTTTTTCAACGCTTGGCGTTGATCTTCAGCATTGGGATCATCGACATTCTGGCCACCACGCATATCTTCAATGGTTTTTTCCATTAATTCTTTGGTCGCACCAGCATCTTTCAATGCCTTGGCAAGCTGATCATTATTTTCCAATGCGGCTAAGATAAACAATTCCGATGAAATATATTTATCTTTACGCTTTTGGGCTAATTTATCGCAAAGATTCAATAAACGAATTAACCCTTGTGACAGCTGAACATCACCACCAGTACCTTCAACCTGCGGTAAATTCTCTAACGCTTGGCTAACAGCTGAACGAAGCGCGCTGACGCGAATCCCCGCTTGCGTGAGCAAAGAATGAATAGAACCGGAATCTTGATTTAATAGCGCCATCATTAAATGAATAGGTTCAATAAATTGATGGTCGCGCCCCAAGGCTAACGATTGAGCATCGGAAATGGCAATTTGAAACTTATTAGTCATACGATCGAGTCTCATACAACCTCCTAGGATCTGACACTTATGGAAGGGAAATTAATTCAGAAACGAATAATTTGTTATCCTAATGATGGGGGCATTTTATTTAATTTCAAGCTTAAAACTTAATCTACATCAACAAATCGTGTATTTTTTAAACTCAAACAAATAACTTAGGATTTAAGCCAAATTAACGAAGCCATTCGGCCAGTTTGTTTATCTCGACGATAAGAGAAGTAATCAGGATCTGAAAAGGTGCACACATCAGCACTATAGACTTGAATGACACCCGCAGCAGACAAACGCAGCTTAGCCAGCCCAACTAAATCACCTAAGTATTTGGTGTGATGACGTACAAAGTACCTTGAAGCTTGCGGATCTTTATTGATAAAAGCATCACGAACCTCACCGCCAACCTCAAATGAAGAAGAGCCAATTGCAGGCCCCAAATAAGCATTCAATGTTGATGGTGCAGATTTAAACATCGTCAAGGCTTGCTCAATGACACCCTCACACAAACCACGCCATCCAGCATGGACAGCCGCCACTTCAGTACCTTGTTGATTACACAATAATATCGGTAAACAGTCGGCGGTCATTACCGCGCAAACATTACCAAATTGATTGCAATAACTACCATCCGCCAACGTTATTGAGCTATCTGCGCTCAACGTCTGTAAATCGACGATATTAGTACCGTGGACTTGCTCGAGCCAAGTTGGCTTAGCGGGTAGTGATAATGTTTCGCTTAAAATTGCACGATTAGCTAATACATCTTGAGGCTTATCGCCAACATGTAAACCTAGATTTAAACTATCAAAAGGGCTAACACTGATACCGCCATAGCGATTTGTCATTGCTATGGCAACGTTATCAGGTATAAGCCAATCGTGCTTAAGCATTATAAATACACTATCGGATTAAGCTCTGTATCAACTCGTAGTGCTTTAGTTAACTCAGCCATGTCATCAGGAATAGGCGCATGCCATGTCATGATTTCACAAGTAAATGGATGAGCAAGCTCTAAACGCACCGCATGTAATGCTTGACGATTAAAGCCTTTAAGCAGCTCAAAAAACTCTGGGCTAGCAGATTTAGGAGGACGAGGTCGACCACCATAAACAGGATCACCAACAAGCTCATGTCCAATATATGCCATATGAACACGAATTTGGTGAGTTCGACCACTCTCTAAACGTAAACGCAAACGCGTATGAGCCCGGAATTTCTCAGCGACACGATAGTGAGTCACTGATGGGCGACCACCATGTATCACGGCCATTTGAGTACGTCTAGTTGCGTGACGATCGATAGGTTCATCAACAGTGCCACCAGCCGTCATGGTACCCAATACAATTGCTTCATATTCGCGAACAATATCACGAGCTTGTAAGGCTGCTACCAAGTGTGTTTGTGCTTCAACCGTTTTAGCAACAACCATTAAACCCGTGGTGTCCTTATCTAATCGATGTACAATACCCGCTCTTGGAACGTGCTCAATACTAGGACAATGATGTAACAATGCGTTCATCAATGTGCCGTCGGCATTGCCCGCACCAGGATGAACAACCAAACCTGCTTGCTTATTCACCACTAAAATATGATCATCTTCATAAACAATATTAAGGTCGATATTTTGTGCTTGTGCACGCACTTCTTCCTCAATAGTGGCAGTCACTTCTATCAGTTGAGTTTCGAAAACCTTTTCCCGTGGCTTGTCGACTGTGATACCGTCAACAGTAATTGCACCAGATAGGATCCATTCCTTGATGCGTGTGCGCGAATAGTCAGGGAACAAAGCAGCTAATGCTTGGTCCAATCTCAGACCGGTTTGTGTTGCTGTGATCTCGCTTTTTAGATTAATCTCTTGTGTCATAGGAACCGTACCCCAGTTTAGGGGTCCAAAGTGAATGAACTATCTGTTACAATCGGATGTTTTCCATTTTACCGTGAAATGGAAAAATTCTTAACAACAACTTAAAAAGAATTGAATTCAAGTATGCATAAAATTGCCAAAGGTGCCGCCCTAGTATTACTTTCACTGGCTTTAACAGCCTGTAGTAGCAGTCCAGAAGACGATGATGTTGCCAATAAAGCATCACCTGAGGTACTGTATTCACAAGCAAGAACGTCAATGGAATTAGGTAATTACTCTAAAGCCGTCCGTTCACTTGAAGCATTAGACTCACGTTTTCCATTTGGTCCGCATAAAACTCAAGTTCAATTAGACTTGATATACGCGTATTACAAAATGGATGATGCAGCCTCGGGACTTGCTAATATTGATCGCTTTATTCGCCTCAATCCAACGCATCCTAATATAGATTACGTCTATTATATGCGTGGTTTAACTAATATGCAGGCAGATAATTACTTATTTCACGATTTAATGAATATTGATCGTACCGATCGCGATCCAAAGAATGCCCAAGATGCATTTAAAGATTTCGATCGATTGATTAAATCGTATCCAAATAGCAAGTATTCTGCCGATGCACAGCAACGTATGCAGTTCTTAAAGAACCGTTTAGCCAAATATTCAATTAAAGTTGCCGAATATTATATCAAAATGAACGCATGGAGTGCAGCTGCAGTTCGTGCTCAAACAGTTATGGAAAAATTCCCAGGAACACCTTCAACTGAACGAGCATTAGAGATTATGGCTGAAGCATATGGCGAATTAGGTCAGGAAAAATTACAACAACACGTTAAAACTGTGATGAAAGCAAACTTTCCAAATAATGAGATATTAACTAACTAGCCATTATTTAATCTCAACGGCAGTTAATTAGTTATTACCATTAAACGCTCCACGGAGCGTTTTTTTATGCCTGACCAACCAACGTTGGCAAATTTATCTCTACTCTAGTTTACTTAGTCTCAGTATCACTCAGTAAAAATGCACCATAACACTATTTAAGTAACTAACCAGCATAACAATGAAGTATTACACTCACTATGATGCTTTGGCTGAATAACATTCGATGCGCACAAAATACATCCAAATGAAGCAAATTTTGACATAAATAGTAAAAACAGGTTGACTAAGCAGGTCAAAACCCTTTAAATTGCGTCCGTCGCCCGAATAGCTCAGTCGGTAGAGCAGAGGATTGAAAATCCTCGTGTCCCTGGTTCGATTCCGGGTTCGGGCACCATATTTATGTTGGTGGCTTTAGCGACTAATAAAATAAAGTTATTTCGCAATACATGTTTTGCAGGTGTGGTGGAATTGGTAGACACGTCAGCTTCAGGTGCTGATGCTCGAAAGGGCGTGGAGGTTCAAGTCCTCTCACCTGTACCAAATAACTTTATACTTTTTACAAAAAGGCCTCGCATTGCGAGGCCTTTTTGTTTTAATTTATTGTACTTAAAGATGATAAATACATTTTAAGACGGCACATAATTTACAATCTCAATACCATTTATCTCTGCTAATAAATGGTATATCAAAGATTAAACCCGCTACATAGGTTCAATATAATCCACCATTAACTGCACGGTTTGGTTACCCCTAAACTCATTCACATCTAGTTTATACACCACACGAGCATGCTTAATGGTTGCATCAGGCCATATGGCTAAATCAATATTGAAAGCTATACCATCTAACATCATACTGCCGCATTCTGTCTCTAACAAAAGCTTTAGATGTTTTTCGCCAACTATACGTTGCTGGATAACATTAAACACGCCATCAAACAAAGGCTCTTCAAACGATTGCCCCCATGGCCCTGCATTACGTAATAAAAATGCGGTATCAAGTGTCATTAAATCAGTAGACAACTCACCATCAGAGAGTAACTCTCCCGTCAGCTGTTCATAATCCAAGACTTCCCTTACAGCATTGTCAAAAGCTTGCTTAAACTGCTCGAATGCGTCTTCTTTTAGTGATAATCCCGCCGCCATCGCATGACCACCAAATTTGATTATCATTCCAGGATATAAGCCATTAATGCGTTCAAGTAGATCGCGCATATGTAGACCTTTAATCGAACGGGCCGAACCTTTTATTGCGCCATCACCTGCATCGGCAAAGGCAATAACGGGACGTTGATATCGATCCTTAATCCGTGAGGCTAAGATCCCAATCACCCCCTGATGCCAATCATCTTGAAAAATGGCAATGCCCCAGGGTAAATCATCTTCATTGAGCGACACTTTCGATAAACTTTTTAATGCCTCTTGTTGCATGCCGGTTTCAAGCTCGCGGCGCTCTTGGTTTAATCCATCTAGTTCGGCAGCCATTCTTCTGGCCAGAAAAATGTCTTCACATAATAAGGTTTCAACCCCTAAGGCCATTTCATCTAAACGGCCAGCGGCATTTAATCTGGGGCCGACTGCAAAACCAAAGTCTGCGGCAACCATCTTTTCAGGGCTACGTTTTGCAACTTCAAGCAACGCCGTAATACCAACACGACAGCGGCCATTACGAACACGCTGTAATCCTGCATTGACTAAAATACGGTTATTAGTGTCTAACGCCACAACATCAGCGACAGTCCCTAACGCGACAATATCGAGTAATGTTCCTAGATTGGGCTCTGTAATTTTTTGCTGTTGATACCAATTACGCTGTCTTAATTCTGCTCGCAAAGCTGACATGAGATAAAACGCCACCCCAACACCAGCAATAGACTTACTCGCAAACTGACAACCGGGTTGATTTGGATTGACAATAACATCAGCATTGGGCAATGAACTTCCAGGCAAGTGATGATCAGTTACAACAACCGTCATCCCCAACAATTTGGCAGCTGCAACCCCCTCAATTGACGAGATGCCATTATCGACCGTAATGAGTACATCGGCATTTTTACTATAAGCCACCGCAACAATTTCAGGGCTTAAGCCATAACCATAATCAAATCGATTAGGAATAAGGTAATCGACATTCTTAGCCCCCATTAATTTCAATGCCAAGATACATACACTAGTTGACGTGGCGCCATCAGCATCAAAATCGCCAACAATCAATATTGATTGTTGCGCAGCAATCGCATCTGCAATAATCACGGCGGCTTCTGCAAGTCCTTTCATAGTATCTGGACGTAACAACTTATTTAGCACTAATTCACAGTTATCTTCATTAACTCCACGGCGAGCATAGAGTTGTTTCAGTATTGGCGGTAAAGAAGCAGGTAAATGGCTATCATCAACCTGAGGGCGACGGACGATTTTATGAGACAAAAGGCAACCTTAATCGGACGGTAAGAAAATAGAGCATAACAAAAAGGTGAGCCGAAGCTCACCTTGATTTATATTATTAGCACAAACTCTTCGGCTTGGACTTATGATTCAGCGTTAATAAAACTGAATTATAAATTTGATTCGATAGTATTTAATAACTCTGCCGGAGCTTGATAGCCAGGTACCATAACACCATTTTCTAAAATCAATGCTGGTGTGCCGTTAACACCAAACGACACACCTAACTTATACTGCGCAGCAATATCAATACCACAACTAGCCGCTTTAACATTGCCACCGTTTTTAGCTTCTGTCATCGCTTTTAAAGGATCTTTGGCACACCATACTGCTTGCATCTCATCAGCATTAGCAGAAGGAATACCCGCACGAGGGAAAGCTAAATAGCGAATAGTAATGCCTAAATCATTATAACCTTGCATTTGATTGTGTAACTTACGGCAATAGCCGCAATCAACATCGGTAAATACGGTAACAACATGCTTTTCATTTTTGGCTTTGTAAACCAACATATCATCTTCAAATGGCTTGAGTAATTTAATACGAGGTCCAGCTAATGCTGCCTCAGTTAAGTTTTTCATGCCTTTGTCCATATCATACAAATTGCCATGAAATAGCTTGGCGCCATCTTTAGTTACATATAATACGCCACGGTCGGTCAGTGCTTGATATAAACCATCAACTGGAGATTGTTGAATTAATGTCACGTTGACACCCAAGGTCTCAGTGAGTTTTTGCTTTAGTGCTGATTCATTGGAGACATCGGTCGCAGGTGCCGCAGACACTATAGGAGCGATAATAAGGCTGGCAACAAGGGCTAATGCTTTGGTTAACTTCATGATAGTTCCTAAAATTACACGGGTTCGATTAGAATAGACCCGACTTAGTAGATAAAACTTACAGACTTAGTTCCACTAACGCAACTAGACTGACACGCTTAAAATGTAAGGATTTGATCATCCAGGTAATCATTAAGATGCTTACCCCCGCGGATGATGCTGACTATGTAACTGTTGTAAACGCACTTTTGCTACGTGAGTATATATTTGTGTAGTTGATAAATCACTATGTCCCAATAAAAGTTGTACAACCCTAAGATCCGCACCGTGATTCAATAAATGGGTAGCAAAAGCATGGCGTAAGGTATGTGGTGATAAATGACATTGAATACCCGCTCTGGCCGCATACAATTTAATTCGATGCCAAAAGGTTTGTCGAGTCATCATTTGTCCGCGACGTGACGGAAACAACACATCTGACTGCTTCATACTCAATAACTCACCACGAGCAAACTTAATATATTGTTCAACCTCCGCGATGGCAAGCTCACCCAACGGAACCAAACGCTCTTTTCCTCCCTTACCCATGACCCGAACCAAGCCTTGACGCAAACTAATTTGTTCCATGGTTAAACTCACCAATTCAGTTACTCGTAATCCGGTCGCATACAAGAGTTCCAACATCGCTTTATCGCGATGCTCAATGGCTTCTTCGGTATTTGGCTCGGATAATAAACTGTCGATTTGCACCTCTGACAATGTATCCGGCAATTGACGAGCTAACTTAGGAGACTTAATTAATGCAGTTGGATCTTGGCTAATTTTCTGCTTAACCAATAAGTAAGCATAAAAACGCCGTAAACTACTGAGTAATCTTGCGGTACTACTTTTAGCAAAGTTTTTATCAAAACGTACAGCGAGATAATCACGCAGTACTCCCTGATCGACTTGCAGCAAATTCAGCCCTTTGGCCAAAACATAACGATCTAAATTTTGTAAGTCTGTACGATAGGATACCAAGGTATTATTACTTAACCCATTAGTTGACCATACGTCATCAATAAACTGGTTAATTAAAGGATTCGGTTGATAAGCAAGTTTGGCCAAAGCAGTATCCAGTAAATAATAAAAACGACGCTAGATAATTTATCATAACGTCGTTGTATTGATTTGTTTATTATGACCTATTTACCGTTTAAACAACCGCTTTATTATCCATTTTTTTAGGTAAAAACAAACAAACAATTGCAGTCAATGCCGTAGGTAGTAACCAAGCCATTCCTTCTGCATGCAATGGCAGAAAATCAAGGAAACTCATGTCCATACCAGCCGTTTTTAAACCATCGAAAATACCAAAAAAGAGTGCAACACTAAGTACTAGACGATGGGAAAACTCTGGCCGCGCAAAGCGTTCTGTTAAAAAAGTCACCAATACCAATGCGATCGCAACGGGGTAAATGGTCATTAGTACAGGAATACTGATACTAATTAACTGCGTTAGGCCAACGTTGGCAACGGTGGCACAAATCATACTTAACACCACTACCAGCAATTTATAAGACAAGCTTGGCATTAACTCATTGAAGAACTCAGAACATGCCGTCACCAAACCAATCGCAGTAGTTAAACATGCTAGCGTCACAACCGTTGACAACATTAATGAGCCGATTCCGCCAAAATGATGAGTCACATAGTTTGTTAAAATTTGTCCGCCATTCTCTGCACCAATAGCAAAATCACCAGCAGAAGCACCAAGATAAAACAACGAAACATACACAAAACCTAAACCACCAGCAGCGATGAATGCTGCACGCACTAAATACTTAGTTTGATCTGCTAGATCGTTAACGCCTTTTTTGCGTAATAAATCAATAATTAACATACCAAACATCAAAGATGCCAAGGTATCCATGGTGTTATAACCTTCAATAATGCCTTTGGTTAATGGGTTATTAATATACTCACCGACAGGCGTATTCACCTCTGCGCCAGGAATAATAATCACTGAGCAGGCTAAACCCACCAATAATAAAATTAATACCGGCGTAAGTATTTTGCCCACGCTATCGAGCAACTTGCCTGGAAATAAAGAGAGAAACATCACGATAGAGAAAAACACTAGCGTAAAAATAAGTTGCGCAATACTGAACTCTTTTCCGCCTAACATCATCAATGTGTCAGGGTTACTGATAAAAGGCCTTGCTCCTATTTCAAACGCCACCAAAGCAGTACGCGGGGCAGCAAATGCAGGGCCGATGATAATGTAAATAGCAATAGCTAACGCCGTTGCTGCAAATGCTGGTAATAATGCCATCACTTTACCATTAGCTTTGGCAACAGCGATTAAGCCAATCAATGGCATACCCACAGCGGTAATTAAGAAACCTAACATCGCAAAGGACATATTCTCGCCAGCAAGCATGCCAGCAAAAGGTGGGAAAATTAAGTTACCCGCACCTAAAAAAAACGCAAAGGTCATAAACCCTAACCCTAGCGTATCTGTCACACTCATTTTGGTTGTTTGCACTACTCGCCTCATTTTATTGTTATGTTTTTTAACAAACCTAATTGATTACAGCGTAATTAGCTACTGTTGAACTGAACTAACAACAAATTGTAAAGTTAAAAATACACTTAGAAATAGTAAAACTTTTATTAAAAGTAACGAAATAACTCGTTAGGTCTGAACTCAACGACGCATCCCTGTCGAAATAACCTAAATTAGACTTTTTACTCAACTTTACGTCTAAAAAAGTGCGCAAACTAATATCAAATATCATCTATATACTCAAGCTTAAGCGGGGCAAACAATTAAAATAAGTAATTATAGTTACAAATTGTGGCAGGACTTGTGCGTATATTCACCACGCCTATGAACGTTACGTTAAATTACATAACAAAAACTCAACCATTACAGGCAGTGACAATTAACACGCGACAGTAAAAACCAAAGCAGTTATGATCCCGTTCGAGTCATTCAAGCAGCTGAAAGAGTAATCTATTACCTATGTCTTTTACGTTTAAACAATTTCATATCGATGATAAAGAATGTGGTATGGCTGTGAGTACTGATGCGGTTTTACTCGGTGCATGGGCTGAATTGACACAATCTAATTATATTCTAGATATTGGTGCAGGAAGCGGTTTGCTCAGCTTAATGGCAGCACAACGAAGCCCTCACCACACCAGTATTATTGCAGTAGAAATAGACAATGCTGCAGCAAAGGCTTGCCAATTTAATATTAAGCAAAGCCCTTGGTCAGAGACAGTGCAACTATTTCACGGTGCTATTCAAGACTTTCAACAGCAACACAATAACAATGATGAGCCATTATTCGACCATATTATTTGCAACCCCCCCTACTTTGAGCAGGGTACTCAGGCCAAAAACAGCGCGCGAGCAGATGCAAGACACACCAACACCTTGTCATTCGCTGAATTACAAAGCGTGATCAGCCAATTACTGGCGCCTCAAGGCACGGCAAGTGTTATTTTACCACGGCAAAGTTTAACCAGTTTTACTCAACAACTCAGCGCTTATAGTCTATTTGTTGCAAAGCAGTTTGATATCATTAGCATTGAGGGAAAGGTAGCTAACAGATCAATATTGGCAATCCAGCACAAGCCAATAACAAGCGAACCGCCAACACTAGCTAATCCAGCTGTTGAAACCCAGCACCACCAGATGACGATCCGCGATAAACAAGGACGATACAGCGAAACAATGATAGATTTATGTCGCCCATTCTACTTAAAGCTTTAGCCTGCTCATTAGGTCAGCTATAATACTCAACTATTTTTCAGCGAGACCAGCGCATGCAATTTGAAGATTTCCAGCTCGACCCTAGCTTATTAGAGTCACTCAAGGCCATGGGACACAACACCCCTACCACCATTCAGCAGCAAACCATTCCATTGGCCATGGATCAGCGGGATATTTTAGCGCGTGCGCCAACCGGCACGGGAAAAACGGCCAGCTTTTTACTGCCCGCATTGCAACATTTAATCGATTTCCCGCGTCGTTTTGAAGGTCAAGCACGTATTCTAGTGCTAACACCAACTCGCGAATTAGCCAGTCAAATTCATCGTTACGCCAGCCATTTAGCCACTGGACTCGATCTTAATATCGTCATTATTACTGGCGGTGTGCCATATGGCCCACAAGAAGAAGCATTAGAAAATAACGTCGACTTGTTAATCGCCACCCCGGGTCGATTAATGGAATACTTAGACAAAGATAAATTTGACGCCACTGAAGTTGAAATTTTAATCATTGATGAAGCTGACCGTATGCTTGATATGGGATTCTCATCAGTGGTGCAATCTATTGCCATTGAAGCTCAAGGTCGCAAACAGAATATGTTGTTTTCTGCCACGCTTGAAGGCAATGGTGTAAACCGATTTGCTCGTGAATTGTTAAACGATCCAATCATGGTAGATGTAGAAGCACCACGCAGTGAAAAAGCCAAAGTGCATCAATGGATTCACTTAGCTGATGATCAAGCGCATAAATTTGCATTGTTATGCCATATTCTTCAACAAGAAAATGTTAAACGCACCATAGTGTTTGTAAAAACACGCGAAATGGTTGCTAGTTTGGAAGGGTTACTACTAAAAGCCAATATTCCTTGTGCATTTATGCGTGGCGATATGGAACAGAAAAAACGCTTCCAAGCACTTGGGCGTTTTTCTAAAGGCGAAGTCAATGTGTTATTGGCTACCGATGTAGCAGCTCGAGGAATTGATGTTGATGATATTACCCATGTGATTAACTTTGACATGCCCCGCTCTGCTGATGCATACGTCCATCGAATTGGCCGCACTGCACGCGCAGGCGCCAAAGGAACCGCAATCTCATTGGTTGAAGCACACGATATGCGGATTATCTCTAAAATCGAACGTTATATTGAGTTGCCACTTAAACGCCGTGTCATTGAAGAGCTTCGCCCTAAACACAAAGAAGCCAAAGTGCCAGGTAAGAAAAAAGCGAATGCCAAAGATGCTCGAGTGAAATCGAAAAAGTATAAGAAAAAATAACGTCTAGGCTGATTTATGTTGCCCCTAAAATAAGGCGCCAACTAAATATTAAAGCGAATTACTGAGTAATTCGCTTTTTTATCCCTAAAGCACTATATATCATCATTAACTAGACTTAATATCGCAACAAAGTGTCAAGATGTGTCAATTTATGCACAAAAAACACCCATCGGCAAAATCCCCCCTAAACCGTTAATTGCTATGAATTAAAACTCAAATAATGTATTTTATCCCAAATCATATATGCTAAAAAACCCCGTTTATTAAGCTTTAATTGTCATATCATAAAAAAACGCAAAATTTGAAACATTTTATTTACATCAAACTATTTAGATAAACGCCATACTCTGTTAATTTAGATGATATGAGTAATAAAATGAATCTGAATGAACATGTTAGCCAACGAAGTTAACTGTCTTTAGCATTATTTCAGCATGGATACGCAAAAGAAATGATAAAAATAATACTTAGAAGATTGTCACCACTCCTGATTATTGCCGTGTTTGTTGCCGCAGCCATGTTGCTTATCAGCACGCAAGAAGCTCCCGAGCAAAAAGATGAACCCGTCAGTGTACCGATTATTGACGTGCAAACCGTCACACCACAAACCTTATCGTTTAATTTACCGTCGTACGGCGTAGTTAACCCTAAATATAAAACTCAGCTAGTCACCGAAGTCCAAGGGCGAATGCTGAATATTTCAGCCAATTTTGTTGCCGGTGGCGTGGTTAAAAAAGGCGAACAACTGGCCATTATCGAACCATCAGATTACGAAGCCGATCTCATTCAGGCAGAAGCGACATTGGCACAAGCAACGGCCGAATTAAATGAAGAAAAAGCCCGTGGCGTCGTCGCAAAAATTGAATTTAAAGATTTTGGTAACGGTTTACCGCCAGAACTGGGATTACGCATTCCTCAGCTGAAAAAAGAACAAGCCAACGTCAAATACGCCGAAGCTGCTTTAGCCCGCGCACAACGTAACCTAGCGCGTACGGTTATCCGCGCCCCCTTTGACGGCATCATTAAGGCCCGCAATGTCGACTTAGGTCAGTATGTTACGTTAGGCACAAACCTCGGTGAGCTATACGACACCAGTATTGCCGAAATAAGATTGCCATTAGCAAATGAAGATCTCGCTTATTTAGAGTCTGTCGATAACCCTGAAACTGGAGTCACGCTTACGGCATTGCTAGCAGGTAAACAAGTCTCTTGGAAAGGCAACATCGTGCGCAGCGAAAATGTCATCGACGAAGAGACTCGCATGGTGTATTTAGTAGCAGAAATTCGTGATCCATATTTGCGCAAAAACAAAACCGAAGGTCAATTACCCTTAAAATATGGCAGTTTTGTTAATGCAATCATCACAGGTCGAACCGTTAATGATGTGGTAAAACTACCTCGACATGTAGTGCGCAATGGTCAGGTTGCCGTAGTGGGTGCAGATAACATTATTGAAATTCGCCCAGTGAATATTATTCGCTCAGACATTGATACCATTTATATTCAAGGCAGTTTCAAAGCAAATGAGCGTGTATCAACCACTAGCATTAACAGCTTGAATTCTGGACAAGTCATCAAAGTATTGGGTGAAGAAACCAAGACTGAGCCAGTCGATACTGACACCCAAGCCGCTACGACTGCAGGTGAATAATAATGGATACTAATAAAGGAATTATCGCCTGGTTTGCTCGCAATAGTGTCGCCGCCAACTTACTGATGGCAGCCTTGCTTATTGGCGGTTTGTTTAGTGCTGTACTGATTAATAAAGAAATATTTCCAACCTTTGAATTAAACCTTATCAATATCAATGTGGCCTACCCCGGTGCTGCGCCACAAGAAATTGAAGAAGGTATTAATATAAAAATAGAAGAAGCCATTCAAGATATCAGCGGGATTAAAAAAGTGACGTCGATTGCCAGTGACAGTGTTGGCTCGGTGACAATTGAAGTAGAAGACGGCTATGAAGTGCAACAAGTGCTAGATGAAGCTAAACTGCGTATCGATGCTATTGCGACCTTTCCAGATAACATCGAAAAACCTAATATTTACCAAATAAAGCCAGAAAACAATGTGATTTGGGTGTCTGTCTATGGCGACATGACCCTACATGACATGAAAGAAATGGCAAAAGCGATCAGAGACGATATCACCGATTTACCTGCTGTCACTCGCGCGAAAGTCACTGGTGTTCGCGACTATGAAATCGGCATTGAACTGTCTGAAGACAAGTTGCGTGAATATGGTATTACCTTTACCCAAGTCGCTTTAGCGGTGCAAAACTCATCGATTGATTTACCCGGGGCTCTATTCGAGCCCAAGACGGTGACATCCTACTGCGCACCAAAGGCCAAGCTTATACCGCTGCTGACTTTGCCCAAATTGTGGTAGAAACTCGCGCAGACGGCAGCCGTATTATGTTACCGCAAGTTGCCACCATTAATGATGATTTTGAAGAGCGTCTAGAATACACTCGCTTTAACGGCAAACCTGCTGCCGTCATTGAAATTACCAGTATTGACGATCAAAATGCGTTAGATATTTCATCACAAGTTAAGGCCTATGTTGCCGAACGTAAAAAAAGCTTACCAAGCAATATTCAACTTGATACCTGGGGAGATTTAACTCACTACCTGCAAGGCCGTTTAAACATGATGTTGTCAAACATGTTTTATGGCGCCCTGCTGGTATTTATTATTCTGGCTTTGTTCTTAGATCTTAAGCTCGCTTTTTGGGTCATGATGGGCTTACCGGTGTGCTTTTTGGGCACCATGCTACTCATGCCACTTGAGCCGTTTAACATGTCGATTAACATGCTGACCTTATTCGCGTTTATTCTGGTGCTGGGGATCGTCGTCGACGATGCCATTGTCATCGGCGAAAGTGCCTATACCGAGTTAGAAGAAAACGGCCACTCGTTGGATAACGTGGTAAAAGGAGTACAAAAAGTGGCCATGCCAGCCACTTTTGGGGTTCTCACTACTATTGCGGCCTTTATCCCGATGATCATGGTCTCAGGACCCATGGGCATTATTTGGAAATCCATCGGTATGGTGGTGATTTTGTGTTTAGCGTTTTCGCTGATCGAATCAAAGCTGATTCTACCTGCACATTTAGCTCACATGAAAATAAAAAAACGTAAAGTACCGACACATGTATTCTCACGTATTAAATTTGCTATCAACGAATGGCTTCAGCATTTTATTCATAACACCTATCGCCACTTCCTCGAACGTTGTATTAAACATCGTTATAACGTTGTTGCGGTGTTTGTTGGAGTATTAATTCTATCGTTAGCTTTGGTGCAGAGCGGTAAAGTTCGCTGGGTTTTCTTTCCAGATATTCCATCTGACTTTATTCAAGTTCAACTTGAAATGGAAGAAGGTAGCTCTGAACAGAACACCTTAAAAGTGCTTCAACAAGTGGAAGATGCGTTGTACAAAATGAACGCCAAACTTGAAGATCAATACGGTTACCCAATGGTAAAGCACAGCTATATTGAACTAAGTTCGCGCAGCAGTGCCTTTGTGTTTACCGAGCTGACTAAAGGTGAAGACCGAGAAATAGACGGTGTGGCGATTGCTGAAGAATGGCGCAAGCAATTACCCGAGTTATTATCAGTTAAAAAGCTTAACATCAATGCCAGTACCAACGATGCTGGCGGCGACTTATCGTTCCGCTTAACAGCAACCGACTTAGACCAGTTATCTGAAGCGGCCAAAGTGCTTAAAGCTAAATTGGCCACTTACGAAGGCGTGTATGATATTACTGATAACTTCTCATCAGGTTCACACGAGATCCGCTTAAACATTCGTCCAGAAGCAGAAGCGCAAGGGCTAACATTGTCTGATTTGGCTCGCCAAGTCCGTTACGGCTTTTATGGTTATGAAGCCCAACGTATTTTACGTAATAAAGAAGAAGTTAAAGTCATGGTGCGTTACCCACTAGAGCAACGTCGTACTGTGGGTGATCTTGAAAACATGCTTATCCGCACACCGTCTGGTGCCGCAGTACCATTTTCAACCGTGGCAGATATTGAGTTAGGCGAGTCATATGCGTCTATCACCCGTGTTGATGGTCGTAGAGCTATCACCATTTCGGCCAATGTGAATAAGGATAACGTTGAACCATCGAAAGTGGTCGCTGAAATTCAGGAAGATTTTCTACCTGAATTAACTGCGCGATTCCCTAAAGTGGCTTCAGCTTTGGATGGCGGCAGCTTGGATGAGCAAAATGCCATGTTAGGGTTAGCACAAGGCTTTTTCTTTGCTATGTTTACCATTTACGCCTTAATGGCTATTCCATTAAAATCGTACACTCAACCACTTATTATCATGTCGGTGATCCCGTTCGGCATGATTGGCGCCTTGTTTGGTCATTACATTCTTGGCTTATCCATGAGCGTATTAAGCTTGTGCGGTATTGTGGCGTTAGCTGGGGTAGTGGTAAACGACTCGCTGATTTTGGTCGACTTTGTTAACCGAGCACGCGAAGAAGGTAAATCGTTGATGCAGTCGGCAATCGACTCTGGTTGTTATCGCTTTAGAGCAATTATTTTAACCTCACTCACTACCTTTGTTGGCTTAGTACCGATTATTATGGAAAAAAGCTTACAAGCTAAAATTGTCATTCCAATGGCAACTTCTTTAGCGTTCGGCATTTTGTTTTCTACTGTAGTGACGCTGATTTTAGTTCCTGTGCTGTATATTATCCTTGACGATATAAAACGTACATTAAGCCGTTTTTACCTCTGGTGGTGGCAACCTAAAGCAGTTACAGAACCATTAAGTTCTGACGATCACCATTAACCACGTTAACCACTATTGTTAATCTAAAAAAACAGTGCTAAATAAGCACTGTTTTTTTGCTTTAAAACTGCGAGCTGAGCAACATAGTTACCATCTGTATTTAGCTACAATACTGGCCATGTTCTCCATGGTAAAAACGGTTATGACCACAACCTCAGCTATGCCAACCTTAGTTTACGATATCGGCAATCACCGTTATCTCAATATTACGGCAAGATGCACATTAAGATGCCAGTTCTGCCCCAAGCATAATGGTTCGAAGCAAGTGCACGAGTACGACTTATCTCTCACTCAACGTATTACCGCAGAGGATATTATCCCCTTATTAGGTAATGTAAATGAAGTGGAAGAATACGTATTTTGCGGCTTTGGTGAACCCACTTTAAACCTTGAGTGTTTGCTCGAAGTTGCCCGAGAGATAAAAGCACAAGGTGGACACGTAAGGCTGAATACTGATGGTTTAGGTAATCACTTTCACCGTCGTAATATTTTGCCAGAGCTCAGCCAATGCATAGACAGTTTATCAATTTCACTCAATGCCGATACAGCAGAAAGCTACCAACAACACTGTCGTCCCAAGCTTGAAAACTCATATGAGGCACTGCTTGAATTTATTCAACTGGCTCCTAAATATATACCTCAAGTGCAAGTGAGTGCCATTAATGGACTGGCTAATGTAAACATTGAACGTTGCCGCATTATCGCAGAACAAAACGGCGCAATATTTAAACAACGCGAGTTAGATGTCATTGGTTAAACAAACCAGATCTATTAGTGGATAGACGTTTTCGCCAAAGAAGGCTTCATGTTAGTATTGTTGTAAGAGAATGCTAAAAAAGTGGCACAATGTCTAAACACAAATCAGTGGGTTCTTCAAACACGTTATTAATTTCATCACAAGCGACTCATTGGTCTCAACAGCACATTCTTTCGCTGTTAAGCCAACTTATTATTTTATTAATTGCGGTGTTTATTATCACTAGCATGGTGGTCAATTTAGGCGAACGTCGCCTACAAGAAGATTGGGCCGACCAGCGTTACAGTGAATTACAAACAGTCGCGTCTTTGGCGTCAGACAAAGTATCATTTTTGCAATTTAGAACTCAAACCATTGCAAAAGATGAATTACTGCGGCAATACCTGCTAAACCCATCAGAAAAACTGAAATTAAAAACCATCAAAAGATGGGACTCATTAACTGAAAATATACCAGAGCTTCTTGATCTGGCATTATTTAACCCTCAAGGAGAACTTCAGTTTTCCACTACGGGGAGTTTCAATAACATGCAGCTACCAGCAACATTATTGGGCTCAAGTAAAAATATGGGTGGCAGTGATATTTACACTTCACCAATGGCATTTACTCCCATTAATGGCATATTAGAACCTTATTTTTACCAGTTATCATGGATAGAGAATCCAGACCAAAGTATTAATGGTTATTTGGTCACTTACAATTCTATTGTTAAATTACTTGAAACAATAAAACCCGCTTTTTTCAACCAAAACTCGCCATTACTGCTGCTTGATACTCAAGGGTTTCTTTATGCTGGAGCCAACCAACCCACTCCATTAGACAACATGCCAGACACGCTAGGGGCCAGTTTAAAACAAACTAACCCCGAGTTATGGCGAGTAATGGCAATGAATAACTTTGGTCAGTTTCATAGCCAAGATTCAACTTTTGTATATTTAAAAGTTGAATTAACTAGCCAATATGAAACTAAAAGAGAATACTTTTTATTATCTTACATACGTCATGATGATATTGCAGCTCGGTATGCACAATGGCGAATGGCGATCATTATTGCGGGATGCCTAATCGCACTATTTGCTAGCTTACTGATTATATTAAGGCATCGATTTGTCCTCGAGCGACGAGCAAAACAAAATAGCGTCCAATTGAGTAACGGTCTATTTAACAACGAATTGAGCTGTTTAATTGTCAATGATAGTGGCCGCATCCAAAGTGTAAATGCTAAAGCATCTGCAGCCTTATCACTGCCAATTGATGCCCTCAAAGATCGCAGCATACAAAGAGTACTGCATCTTGATGATGATCGTTTCCATCAAATTAAAGAGGCGTTAACGCTTCATAACCAATGGCGAGGTGAAATCAATTTAGAAACACTTAATAGTAGTATGTTACAGACTCACATTCGCAACGAAAAATGCCCTAACAGTAATGAGCATTACTGGTTGGTCACATTTGAAGATATTACCGCATTAATTGATAGTCAGCGCCAAGCCTATCTCTATCACTTAATGAGCAATGGTGCTGTTGCTTCGGCGCTAACTGATGCCAATGGCCTTATTATAAAATGTAATCACCAATTTGATTTGCTGATGTCTTTACACGGAGACACTAATATTTCGCTTACCGAATTGCTGGGTGATGAACTGGATAATCAATGGCAAAATATTACCGCACAAATTAGTTTACAAGGTGAATGGACTGCGCAAATTATGCCATTTAGTCATAGCCGTTTTACGCATTGCTTAAAAACAACCTTAACAGGTCAACTCACATTTGAAGGGGATATTGAATTTCTTATTTGCACCTTTGAAGAAACGACTCCCGCGATATCAGTCCAAAACAGCAGTAATATAATAGGTCATCGCAGCGCCATTGTATTACGCTTAAACGAGCTTGAAGATTACTTTATTAATCTTAACGAGCTCACCAAAGAAAATTCAAGCTTACTGGTGATGGACATCAATCCAGAAAGCATTTTCAGCAATATGGGTAATATAAGTCAACTTGAAAAGTGCCAAAAAGACATTGAACTGCAATTACTGATTAAGTTACCACTTAATTATCAAATTGCTCAATGGCAACTTGGAAAGCTGGTCATTTTAATGCCAGAGACCAATGCGAATTCAGCACATAAATATGCCATTAATATAATGCAACGATTAGAAGAAATGAATTTAGGCGCAGGGATTAATATTGGCATAGCGAGCTATTTGCAAGCGCAAAGTTTAGATCAATATCTAGCTCATGCTGAAATAGCATTAAAACGTGCAAAGCAGTCCGTTGATCAAAATATTTGCCAAGCTTTTACTCGTTCAATTGATAATGACAGCTACCACGAAAGGGATTAACTCAAAAAATTTACGTAACGGTAGATTCTTTGCGTAACGGTAGATTATGTGACTTTAAAAATTGTATTGTCGTCAGCCAAATAAATGTCGCTTATCACGGGTTGTTAACCTAAATTAACAACCCGCGATATATTGGCAATACTCCCTCATCTTAAGCCACTCCCCTTGTATAAGCATTATTCAATTCAATGCACTATTCATGAACACGGGGATGAGGATTACTGGTAATGTCAGTAAGAATATCATCTGATTCAAGTTTAAAGGGCTGTATATTATCCGGCAGCTGACTTTCTTTAATTTCAACAATACTTGAACGATTCATTGTCACTTTAAAACGCGCATATTCCGGTTGTTTTTTACCATCACGCAACACCGCAACCAAATTAACTTGATAGCGACGCTCAACAGACTCATTACTAATATTACCTTCGTTTTCTGAATATATTTTGGCTTTCCCGCGCTCTAAATGACGAGCAAAAGGCACTAAACTGAAGTTAACTTGCTCTTGAATTTGCGAATAGTCGGCTTCAAAAGGCTTATTGGTAACCTTAGTAGCGATACGATAATGCAGCACTTCTGAATCCACTTTGTTTTGACTATGGCGTTGCTTCATAATTTCAGTTACCACATCAGGGATATCTTGGCTGCGCATAAACTCTAGCCAAACAAGTTGTTTTGCAACCACTGTTTGGGTAGTTGTATCGCGTAAAATACGACTCCAGCGAGGACGTCCTCGTTGAATAAACCGCCACATCGCATTTCGAATGTCCTCTTTGAAAATTTCCCTGAAGCCATAAATAACAGCCAACGTGAGTAATAACGTTAAAGTCAGTTCATTAAAGAAACCTTGAGCTTTTATAATCATCGCTGACACCACCAGCATAACTAAGCCCGTAGCAATTCCTGTAACGAATTTTTTAAGCCCTACGCCTAAAGGTTTTAACTCTTCTTTTAAGACAACCCCTTGCTGAATAAGACGCCTTAACAGCAACATTTTATTAGAGATTCGGTTAGCATCTAGCTGAGTTTGCACTGAATTATATTTACGCTCTTGTTCTCGATAATGATTTTCGCCACGACATAAGCTCAACACTTTATCTTTAACATCACTATAATCAGCACTTCTAGGGCTACGAGATAATGTCTTTAATAATTGCTGTTCGCAAAACCAAGATAAGTAATTATCAGCATGTTCGAAATAAGATTTCCACTTAGGATCACTCGGTTCATTACGACGAAACTTTTTTAACAATTGCGTCACCACATCACAAAGCTCATCCAGCTCAGGATAAAACTCACTAGGATCAGTTTTTTGATGCAATTCTTTACCATCAGTTTCAATAGCAACAGCAAATTGGTATGCGAATAAATTAAGGTATAAACGAAACTCTTCTATGGTTCGTTTATTTAAACTGATAAAACGAGACTGAACTAAAGGTAAATGAAGGCCTTTAGAATAATAAGAACGGCGTCCGAGAATACCACTGTGATAATACTCTTCTTCATCAAAGGTATGCGAACCAACACCCATTTCGGTTGGTAAATAAAAATACAGATCAAATACCCGTTGGTCTCCAGGGCCCATTTGATGGCTGAATTTTATTGATAATGCTTCTTCTTGTTTTACTTTAACTTTTGCCACTATATTTGTTCACACACCTTTTTTCATCAACACAGACCCACTATACCGTAAAGGGAATATTAAGCTAAAAGTTAATTTATTCAATGAAAATTAGTCAGAACTATGCTGTTAATTTAGCTGACAAGCCCACACATTATTGCTTGGAAGAAAATCTAGCCTTGCCTTGGTTAATGTTTTATCTAAATAGCTTATCTGAATCTGTTGGGATACACCTGCCTCTGCTAGCAATTCTTCTGTAGCAATACTAAATTCGTTCTCCAAGTATGGTCGTAACAGACTGTTATATTGCCAGTCAGTCGGTTGTAACGTTAATACTAAATGGTACGTTAATGACCCCATATCAAGTCGTTCAACCTCACCAAATAATTGCGCGATTTCTATGCCATTTGTTAATGACTGTAATCGGTAAGTTAGCTTTGCTTGATTATTTTCAATACTGAACGTTAACTCAGCATTACTTTTTTCAACAGTTAACGGTAATTCACCCAAGTGATTAAAATAACCATCAGCACGACAATCAAAATGCCATACATTAGGAGGGTTGTTAACGCGATGAAGAACATAGGCCACAGTAAACGTAATTAGCACCAAACTTAATATAAAAAAAAGTTTTCCCCTTGAGGATTGTAAAAATCTGCGTATTTTTATATGCCATAATCGAGTCATTGATCTAGCCACAAAGATGTACCTTTTGCAGCCATTGCTGGGTAATAAATGGCGAACTCATGTCATCAACACTGACTTTAAGACTACTGACCACAGGTTCAATCTCACTAGAATCAATCAAAATAAAACTAATATAGTGTTGATTGGAAGATAAAGCCATCGTGATAGAATCCCAGCGTACATGGTGACATAAGCGTAATTGTGAAGCTAAGCAGTCTGCATGTAATAGCACATCTTGTTGATTATCACTTCCAAACACAAATAGTCGAATAACGTGTCCATTTTGCGTTAACACTTGCCGCAATACATCTGCCTGTGTAAACAGAGGGGGATTAAGATTTGAGTAAACAAATAATAATGCACTTAAGAGAATAACGATAATAAATAGATACTGACCGGAAGAGAGTAGTCGATTAGGTAACTCCAATATTTTAGTACGCTTATTCATCGCTGTAGCGTATAGAACCACCCCTTGATCAGGCACATATTCAATCATATTCACATGACGTTTACACAAATAATTAATAATTTTACTGATAATATCCAGTAGTTCAGAATGAGGTATTTGCTGGGGACTGTCGCCAGATATTGCGACAGTTTGAAGCATAGAGAGAGGAACCACTTGGCCGCGATGCAGAGCCAACTGATTTAAGACCCAGTATTCATGATCATTTAAATGCCACTGGGTCGCCGTGGTCTGGTCGATCAGCATACGTTCTGTATTGTCGAACCAACAACATCCTAATTGCATCGCACTGTCTCAGTGTATCGACTGATAAAAAAAGTATACTCTCAAAAGAAGCGCTAAATGGATTCCTTGGTCACGATCTTGTGGATAAGATTATTATTTGTGAGCGAGTCCGCGAATAGTACGATTTTTATGCGCAAAGTATAATTGCATGATAACGAATATAAAAATCGCAAATTTCATTATTATTGTTACAGTGATTGAGATAGAAATGGTTCATTTCATTTGAATCAAACTATAAAAGAACACCTCATAGTATCAATTCTTGGATAGAAATAAGTATTAATTATAATAACTCTATAACGAATGAATTGTAGAACGAATAATCGTAGCCGTGATCGCTGCATAGGCAATAATAAGCCCTTCACTATCCAGTGACTAGGTTAGTACAATGGGGAAAAGTCATTAATATATAAATAAAGTGGTGAGAGAGTTAGTGATGTATAAGCTAAATATTACACTTATTTTAAATCAGCCATAAAAAAAGCTGGCAGAGCCAGCATTTTTATACTTACATTCTAGGTTACATAATTTATGCAGCTAACTTAAAATGAATATAATAATGTCATGTTTGTTTCTGTATCAGTGCTTTCTTTATCATCAAGCGGTTCACTGTTATAACGAACAATAACGGCAAATTTCATCGCTAGAGCACCAACAATATTTGCAGTTAATGAGGTTTCAGAACGAGCATCTAATTTACTACCCCAATCGGCAATAAATTTCTGCTGGAACTTAGATGAATCACTGATCTTGGTTTGGAAATCAATCACCGCGTGAGCAACAACGCTGTCGTCGCTATCATAACCTTCCGCCAGTGCTGATTCGTCATCAAGTTGTTGATATATATAACCAGGACCCGCTTCTGCTTTTAACGACATTCTATCGGTATCAATAAAACGGTGACCATAACCAGCTGAAGTCGTTGAAGTGAAATCATAACCAGTAAATGGATCCACTTCATAGTTAGTATTAGCAAATAAATAGCTCACATCGTTAATTTGATAGTCGCCTTGTACACCAAGAAAATAACGCTTTGCAGTCACTTCATCAGTATCTTCTTTGTACAATCCTTCTAATACATACTCGTTTTCCCAGTCACCTAATTCTTGTTTTAACGCGAAGCGCGCTTTAAACGAAGAAGTATCAGTATTACCAGTGGTTAAAGTCGCACCTAATTCTGCTTCACCAGCAAGAGTGGCATCACCTTCAACAAACTCACTTCCAGCATGTGCTGCAAATGGCATGGTTAGTGTAATAGCTGCAGTAAGTAGCAGTTTTTTCATGTCATTTCGTCCTTTATTTACGATTTACAAACCTAATGTGGGGTCATGCGCTTAAAATTCCCACGCATACTAACACTTTGCTCGCAGAATTGAAAAAATAGTCATACCGCTAAGCGCCAAGCAACAAGGATCTTAGCTTACCAACGGCAAATGCGCCAACGCCATATCATAGAGAACCCTCTAATCCATTCATCAAGCACTAAGGCGGCCCAAACACCCAATAAACCATACTCTAAGTGGATCCCCGAGATAATAAGCACCTGGTACCGCAATATGACTCCTGGTTTATCATAAAAGTGTTAATTGCTGCCGTTAAAAACGTGTAAAGCAAAATAGACGAATAGTGGCCAAGTCAGTAAAATAACGATAAAGGTGTATTTGGCTTAACAGCCCCTAGTAATTCAACTATTAAGATGGCTAACAGCATAAAGGTTATATCAGTAAGCTATGATATTTAGGGGCAATTTTTAAGGCGAGGATAATGCTAGATAGCGTTTAAAAAACAACATTTTTTCGTTATTTATTGACAAAAAAATCAGCTCATTCAAAAAATGAGCTGATTTGCTTTTTTAACGTAAAACTGGCTTACATGATTTTAGGGTCAAGTTCACCAGATTGATAAGCTTTATACATTGCTTGCAGTGATTTAGGCTTAATTTTAGAACCCATCCCCGCACAACCAAATGCTTCATAACGAGTTGTACAAATGTCAGCCATTGCTTCCATTGACGCTTTTAAGAATTTACGCGGGTCAAATTCTGCTGGGTTTTCGGCTAAGAATTTACGTACTGCACCCGTTGATGCTAAACGTAAATCCGTATCAATGTTCACTTTACGAACACCGTGCTTAATACCTTCAACAATTTCTTCTAACGGTACACCGTAAGTTTCTGGTATTTGACCACCATATTTGTTGATGATCTGCAGCCATTCTTGTGGTACTGAAGACGAACCGTGCATCACTAAGTGCGTATTAGGGATACGCGCATGGATTTCTTTAATACGATCAATACGTAACACATCACCAGTAGGCTTACGGCTAAACTTATAAGCACCATGGCTAGTACCAATAGCAATAGCTAATGCGTCAACATGGGTATCAGCAACGAAACGCGCCGCTTCTTCAGGGGTGGTTAGCATTTGATCCATACTAAGGGTACCAACAGCACCAATACCATCTTCTTCGCCTGCTTGACCCGTTTCTAAACTGCCTAAACAACCAATTTCACCTTCAACCGACACACCACAAGCATGAGCAAAAGCGACAGTACGACGAGTCACATCAACGTTGTAGTCATAAGATGCAGGTGTTTTACCATCGGCCATAAGTGAGCCATCCATCATTACTGATGACATGCCTAACTGGATCGAACGCTGACAAATATCAGGGTCAGTACCATGGTCTTGATGAATACACACAGGAATATCAGGATACTGCTCAAGCGCAGCTGCCATAAGATATTTTAGAAACTGTGGACGAGCATATTTACGTGCACCAGCAGATGCTTGCACAATTACAGGGCTGTCTGTTGCTTCAGCCGCTTGCATAATTGCGCGCATTTGCTCAAGGTTATTTACGTTAAATGCAGGGACGCCATAATCATGCTCAGCAGCATGATCAAGTAGTTGTCGTAGAGAGATAAGAGCCATTTCGTTCTCCATTAATAGGGTGATTACTCACCTAGGTCGCTATCGTTTGGACGGATTGTTAACTCTGCGACAACCTAATTCCATTAGGCTGTAACAGAGCATTTTTTATAATAATTATTATTAGGTTTTACGGTAAAATACTTGATGCGTGAACTAAGCGCCACGTTTTTCAAGCATTGCAACTGCAGGCAACTCTTTACCTTCTAAAAACTCAAGGAAAGCGCCACCACCAGTAGAGATGTAAGATACTTTGTCAGCAATATTATATTTATCTACTGCGGCTAAGGTGTCGCCACCACCAGCAATAGAAAATGCTTTTGACTCCGCAATAGCTTGTGCTATACGTTTAGTACCTTCACCGAATTGATCAAACTCAAACACACCCACTGGACCATTCCAGACGATAGTGCCGGCTTGTTCAATAATTTTTGCCAATACTTCAGCACTCTCAGGGCCGATATCAAATATCATATCACTGTCAGTGACATCACTCACCGATTTCAGCGTAGCAACAGCCGTAGGGCTAAATTCGCTTGCCACGACCACATCAGTAGGGACAGGAATATCACCACCGCGACTTCGAGCATTGGCCACAAGACGCTTTGCTTCTTCCACTAAATCAGCTTCATACAATGATTTACCGACATTATAACCCGCAGCTGCAATAAAGGTATTGGCAATACCACCACCCACAACAAGCTGGTCAACCTTGGTTGACAGGCTTTCAAGTACGGTTAACTTGGTTGACACTTTTGATCCACCAACAATTGCCACCATTGGACGAGCTGGATTATGAAGCGCTTTACCTAATGCATCTAATTCTTGGGCTAATAACGGACCCGCACAGGCTATAGGAGCATAAACGCCTACGCCGTGAGTCGACGCTTGAGCGCGATGAGCGGTACCAAATGCATCCATGACATACACATCACATAAGGCAGCCATTTTTTTAGATAACGTCTCATCGTTTTTACCTTCACCAATATTAAAGCGAACGTTTTCAAATACGACGACTTCACCCACATTAACCTCAACGCCATCAAGATAATCACTCACTAAGCGTACAGAGCAATCAAGGGCTTTGACCAAATATTCAACCACAGGTTTCATTGAATACTCTGGGTTAAACTCACCTTCGGTAGGGCGACCCAAATGCGACATCACCATGACTGCCGCACCTTTTTTGAGTGCGAGTTTAATAGTAGGTAATGAAGCTCGTAAACGCGCATCACTGGTTACTAAACCATCGCTGACAGGTACATTTAAATCTTCACGAATAAGCACACGCTTATTTTGTAGATCTAAATCTGTCATGTTAATAATTGCCATAATTAGCAGTTCCTTTTTAAGTTAATACGAAATCTTACTGCGCAACCGGCTTACCCCATTGCGACATAATTGATGTTATTGGTCCAATTTTGCTTGGATCATCGCTAAACTGGTATCCAGCATGCGGTTAGCAAAACCCCATTCGTTATCGCACCATAATAATAATTTGACCAAGTGGCCGGCACTAACACGGGTTTGAGTACCATCAACAATACTTGAACGGGGGTCGTGGTTAAAGTCACACGATACTAATGGTTCGTCAGTGTAACCCAAAATACCATTAAAACTGCCGTTTGATGCACGCTCTAGCACACTGTTGATTTGCTCGATATTGACTTTTTTAGCAAGTGTGACAGATAAATCGATCGCGGTAACATTAATGGTAGGCACCCGAACAGATATAGCTTCAAATTTATCCTTCATGTGCGGCAGAATACGCTCAATGCCTCGGGCTAATTTAGTATCTACCGGAATAATTGATTGGCCAGCTGCACGAGTTCGACGCAGATCATCATGATAGGCATCAATCACCTGCTGATCATTCATCGCCGAGTGAATAGTCGTAATAGCGCCACTTTTGACTTTAAAATGTTTATCCAACACATCAATAACCGGGACAATACAGTTGGTAGTACAAGAAGCGTTAGAAATAACGGTATGTTCTGCACGTAGTAGGTCATGATTAACACCATAAACAATGGTGCCATCAACGTCTGCAGAAGAAGGATTGCTAATGAGTACTTGTTTAGCGCCTGCATGAATGTGTGCTTCGCAAGCTTGGCGATCAACTAAACTGCCGGTGGCTTCATAAACGATATCAATATCGAGTTCTGCCCATGGCAATAAACTCGCATCCGCTTGATTGAGCAGCTGTATGCTGTCATCACCAATCAATAACTTGTCACCGTCGAGTTTAACCTTGTGCTTAAAACGGCCATGAGTGGTGTCATATTGAGTTAAATGACAAATGGCTTCTGGCTTTGCCAACTCATTGATCGCCACTATTTGAATTTGTTGACGTTTACCCGATTCATACAAGGCACGAAGTATTGAACGGCCAATTCGGCCATAACCATTAATTGCAACTCGAATCATTTAGGGTCCAGAGTAATTAACCAAAGCACTTATTATTGAGTCAGTTATAAATAAAACACTGAAACATTAGCGACTTAAATATATTACTTTACGTGAATTAAAGACATAAAAAAACGGCCTACAAGAGTATTGCAGGCCGTTATTATACAGATTAAACACCTAATAGATAAGTGTTTAATCTCAGATGATTATCCTAAAGACTGGACAGTTTTTACGACATTATCAACAGTGAAGCCGAAATATTTAAGTAATTCAGCACCTGGGGCAGACTCACCAAAGGTCGTCATACCCACCACGCCACCGTCAAAACCAATATATTTGTACCAGAAATCAGCGTGTGCAGCTTCAATTGCGACACGTTTAGTCACTGCTTTTGGTAATACGGACTCTCTGTATGCAGCATCTTGCTTATCAAACTCAGTCGTAGAAGGCATAGAAACAACCCGTACTTTTTGACCTAGTTTAGTGAGTTCAGCGGCTGAATCCATGGCTAATTGCACTTCTGAACCTGTGGCAATTAAGATGACATCAGCAGTGCCTTGGCAATCAGACAGTACATAACCACCTTTAGCTACGTTCGCTAATTGCTCAGAGGTACGCGCTTGAGCTTTAAGGCCTTGACGGCTAAAGATGAGAGATGTTGGAGCATTGCGACGTTCAATTGCAATTTTCCAAGATACAGCCGTTTCTGCTGCATCACATGGACGCCATACGGCCATATTAGGTGTTAAACGCAAGTTAGCTAATTGCTCAACTGGTTGATGAGTAGGGCCATCTTCGCCTTGACCAATAGAATCATGGGTATAAACGAAAATATTTTGAATACCCATTAATGCAGACATACGTACTGCATTACGCGCATATTCCATAAACATCATGAAAGTCGCACCATAGTTAATAAAACCACCATGTAGTGATGCACCATTCATAATACCGCTCATACCGAATTCACGCACACCGTAGTAGATGTAGTTACCGGCTGGATCATCTTGAATACCTTTAGAACCAGACCAAAGGGTTAAGTTAGAACCCGCTAAGTCGGCACTGCCACCAAGTAATTCAGGCAACATCGCACCAAATACACCAATGGCATTTTGCGATGCTTTACGACTAGCAATATTTTCGGCTTTGTCTTGGCTTTCTTGGATAAACGCTTGTGCTTTTGTTTCGAAATCAGCAGGCAATTCACCTTTTAATACCCGGCGATCATATTCTGCAGCGAGCTCAGGGTAAGCGGCTTGATAAGCTGCAAAATGCTCATCCCATAACGACTCATTGCTGGCACCCTTTTGCTTAGCATCCCAACCAGCATAAACCTCTGATGGAATTTCAAAAGGAGCATATGGCCAGTTTAAGAATTCACGAGCGGCTGCAATTTCAGCATCGCCTAATGGCGCACCATGGCAATCATGACTACCTGATTTATTCGGTGAGCCAAAACCAATAATTGTTTTACAACAAATCATTGATGGCTTATCTGTAACCGATCTCGCTTCTTCAATTGCAGCACGGATAGCCTCTGGATTATGGCCATCGACACCAGCAATAACATGCCAACCGTACGCTTCAAAACGCTTAGGTGTGTCATCAGTGAACCAGCCTTCAACATTACCATCGATTGAAATACCGTTGTCATCCCAAAATGCCACTAACTTGCCAAGACCTAACGTTCCGGCTAATGAACAGGCTTCATGAGAAATACCTTCCATTAAACAACCATCACCCAAGAAACAGTATGTGAAATGATCGACAATGTCGTGTCCCGGACGGTTAAATTGAGCCGCTAAGGTTTTTTCTGCAATAGCCATACCCACAGCGTTACTGATACCAGCGCCTAAAGGTCCGGTAGTCGTTTCAATGCCTGGAGTGTAACCATATTCAGGATGTCCTGGAGTTTTTGAATGCAATTGGCGGAATTGCTTTAGCTCTTCCATAGGTAATGCATAACCAGATAAATGCAGTAAAGAGTATATAAGCATAGAGCCATGACCGTTTGATAACACAAAACGATCGCGATCGACCCACTTAGGATTAGTTGGATTGTGCTTTAGAAAATCATTCCATAGCACTTCGGCGATATCAGCCATGCCCATCGGGGCACCGGGATGGCCAGAATTGGCTTTTTGAATCGCATCCATACTTAGGGCGCGAATGGCATTAGCGAGTACTTTACGAGATGACATGCTCTCTCCTGCTTGTTTTTATGATCTAGCTGGCAATTGTGAAGCCA
Organism: Shewanella sp. MEBiC00475; assembly: GCF_005234075.1. Classification (NCBI taxonomy): domain Bacteria; kingdom Pseudomonadati; phylum Pseudomonadota; class Gammaproteobacteria; order Alteromonadales; family Shewanellaceae; genus Shewanella; species Shewanella sp. MEBiC00475. Next base: position 3,041,113 of record NZ_CP039928.1, on the reverse strand, counting down.
TATTTTCCCCTACAAGGCGATATGACGCAAATTAAAATTACTCTCATTACACATTTTAATGATCAACTAACTGAATTTTGCTCATATAGAAGTACAAAAAGCTAAATTATTTCATTATACAAGCTGATCAGATACCCATAATCAATACTCACTATACGAGTAATTATTTATTGACAACAACAGTCAAAAAAATCTCAATAGCAATAAAACATCGTCTTTCATTACTGGTGAAAACCGAATAACTCACACTGATATTGTTCAACTCTTAGCAGCAGAGTGATTAAATACAATAGTTAAACCCAAAAATAACATTTTGAATCATAGATTTAATTAGCCTTCCTACTAAACATTGTTTTTGTGAATAAAAAATATTCATGCATTAGTGCACAATTATCGAGATAAATTCGTATAGGGGGGTGTTATCAAAATCAAATTCGACTAAAATAGCCGTCTAGACGTATATTCAATTGCAACCAACGAGATTCCCCTATTATGGCAAAGCACTTGTTTACCTCTGAGTCTGTCTCAGAAGGTCATCCAGATAAAATAGCCGATCAGATTTCTGATGCGGTATTAGACGCGATACTTGAGCAAGATCCAAAAGCTCGTGTTGCGTGCGAAACGTATGTTAAAACCGGTATGGTATTAGTAGGTGGTGAAGTTACCACTTCTGCTTGGGTAGATATTGAAGAAATTACCCGCAAAACGGTACGCGAAATTGGCTACACCAATTCAGATATGGGTTTTGATGCAGATTCATGTGCAGTACTAAATGCCATTGGCAAACAGTCTCCAGATATTAATCAAGGTGTTGATCGTGCCGATCCTGCTGAGCAAGGCGCTGGCGATCAAGGCTTAATGTTCGGTTATGCAAGCAATGAAACTGATGTATTAATGCCTGCACCTATTACTTACGCCCATAAATTAGTTAAGCGTCAGTCTGAAGTGCGCAAAAACGGTACACTACCGTGGTTACGTCCAGATGCGAAAAGCCAAGTCACTTTTGCCTACGATAACGGCAAAATCATTGGCATTGATGCAATTGTATTATCAACTCAACATCGTGAAGACATTAAACAAGCTGATTTGATTGAAGCCGTAATGGAAACCATCATTAAGCCTGTGTTACCTGAACAATGGTTAAATAAAGACACTAAATACTTTATTAACCCTACAGGGCGTTTTGTTATTGGCGGACCCGTTGGTGACTGTGGACTAACAGGACGTAAAATTATCGTTGACACATATGGTGGCATGGCGCGTCATGGTGGTGGTGCTTTCTCTGGTAAAGACCCATCAAAAGTTGACCGTAGTGCTGCTTATGCTGCACGTTATGTGGCTAAAAATATTGTTGCTGCGGGTCTTGCTGATCGTTGCGAGTTACAAGTGTCTTATGCGATTGGTGTTGCAGAACCAACCTCTATCAGTATCGAAACTTTCGGTACTGGTAAGGTGTCTCAAGAAGTGTTAATTAAATTGGTTCGTCAACACTTTGAACTACGTCCATATGGCTTAACAGCAATGTTAGATTTAGCACGTCCAATCTATCAACAGACTGCTGCTTATGGCCACTTTGGTCGAGATATCTTCCCTTGGGAAGCAACAGATAAAGCTGAAATCCTTCGTGCAGACGCTGGATTATAATAAGCTAACTGTCTATGTCATTTTAACCTAGCATTTGTAAACTAAGTTAATAGCATAGAAAAATAAAACCGCCATTAGGCGGTTTTATTTTTTCTGTTTTGTAGCAATAACAACATATAACATTAATAACATCATTATTTGATTTTAAAATGGCTCACATTATGTATCAACCAACTTGGCTAAACACAAAGATAACTGGAAATCAGCAACCTTCTGTTGCCATTAGAGAATGGTCCGCAATCAAATTATTCTACCGTCAACATATGCCTTATGCTCGATTGGCCCAAAAAGAATCTGTTGCTGTCATCCATCATGTTCAACCAACACTCACGAATGACACAGAATTGAGCCAGCAAATAATCATTGCCGCAATAAGAGTTAAACCTGTAGGCCAATATCAATTAATAAGTGGATTGTTAGTCCATCCTGACTATCGTGGCCAGCAAGTATCAACTCAACTATTACAATTTATCGCACCAAAATTAATCGTTAAAGATTGTTTCTTATTTGCCCATCCGTGGTTAATAAGCTTATATCAACAACAGCAATTTATAGTAAGAGAGCCAAGTGAATTATCCACATTGCCAGCAGAAATAACTCAATTATATCACCGGTATCACAGTGAACAGCGACCATTAATATTGATGCAACTTAGTGAGCTAAATGACATCAATGGGCTTAAGTCAGAATAAGTCCAATTCAAATAAACCTAATTCAGTCTAATCTTAAATCAACTTAAACTTACATCAAGACAGCACTTGTAAGTCAATTAGCAGTGATCGAAATGGGCCGTTTCAATACACATAAACGACACTTGCTGCATGGTCATAATCGGCACATCTTTAACAATGATTGAGGCCGTGTTAATCAGCTCTATTTGGGAAACCAATGTTATTGCAGCATTATAATCATTGGTTATGCCACAAAATATCCACATCTCTTTCCAACGAACAAAATACCCAGAATGTTGCACTTGAGAATTAACCGCATCTTGAAAGTGCGCTTCAATACATTGATACGGTTCCCCAGCATCAGACAGTACTGCAGCAATTAACTTCACGTTGTCAAACGCCGAAAGCCTTAAGCTTAGGTATGGTGCAAAAAGTGTTTCAAAATCAATGTTCGTCATATTATTAATAAGTAACCATGTTGATGTAAACTCATTTTAACTGCTTAGCCTATGTTGCTAATCAAGCAATATTACTCGTCGCAAGTAAGTAATAATCACGTTGCTCAAAGCTAAATTGATCAATCTCTGTCATTGCCGCTTTTTGTTTATGCGCAGCCAATGAACGAGCGTTGTCGGCGGCGACATAGGTCACCATAAATGGAAAAGTATCACGTACTTGCCGTTTTAATTCACTCACTAACGCCGCGAAAATACCTTGACCACGCTTCGACTCTTGAATCCAAACGGGGCCATATTGACAAGAGTTAGTTGTTGATATTGCTTGACCATTTAAATCGGCAAACTTAATTTTTTGAATAATATGGCGGTATAAAGGTTGTGCGGAAAAAAATGACCATTTTGCAGCCATTACATAACCAACAATATGCCCTTGTTCTTCTGCGACAAGAAACCAATGTTGATTAATTAACTGAATAACCTCACCTTTTCTCAGCGAATGAGCATGTAGTTGGCTATTAGAGTCTAACAACTCATCATCAACATGAGCACGCTCTAACTGCACTATGGCAGCAACATCGGTTAATAACGCCTTACGGATAATAAATGACAATGATTATTCCTTTGACTCTGAATTGGGAGATTGATTCTTAGCCCATTCTATCACTAGCGCAACAGGTAACGGAGACATAATTAATGTGCCCACACCAATAAGTAAAGCGATAACCAACATGCCGCTGACTTGTTGAGCAAGATCACTTTGCCAGTATAGTCCTACGCCCAGCAACAACATGATTACCCCAACAAAATGCAATACTTTGACTATTTTGATCATTTGAGACTCTTTAATAGGTTAAATAATGTTAATTCATCCAAAACATTACATTTATTTACTCTTTTATTACTGTTCAAGTAGTAGAATAACCGCAATGTTTTCGTTTTTGGACCCATCTCAGCATGATAAAGCATATTCTCGGCGCCACTGTAATATTTTTAGGCCTTAGTGCTTGCCAAAGCCAACCACAAGTTGTCTCTAATGAACAATTAATGGGTCGTTGGCATGTAGACGTTGTCCTCGATACTCCAACCATTAATAATAGCCCAGCAAATTTAGTGTTTGCCCCAAATGGTCAGCTAACAGGTAATAATAGTTGTAATCAATTTTCTGGTCATTACGCTCAGCAAGGTAACTTACTGCAACTGGCTCCGTCAGATTCAACCATGAAAGCTTGTGTCGATAGCTTAATGACTCAAGAAGCTGATCTGATGAAGGCGATATCATTAGTGCAGCAAATTGATTTTTCAAAAGGAAAACTCAATTTATTATCAAAAAAGGGTGATACGTTATTGGTACTAACAAAGCAATCGTTACCCTTATCTTAAATCCATCGTTTAAATAAATCATCGGATTGGCTATAAGTGTCAGCTTAAATTTCCACTATAAAAATGAATTTTTATTCAACTATTTTGATTCTTTCTTGACTTAATAAGTCAATCTATTCAAAATGTGCTAGTTTTTTGAATAATAACTATAAGTTGAATTATCACTATGCCAGCGACAAGAAATCAGGATGAGCTCGTGCGAACTTTTAAAGCGATTCTCAAAGAGGAACGTTTTGGAAGCCAAAGCGAGATTGTTATTGCGCTTCAAGCCGAAGGATTCGGTAATATTAATCAATCTAAAGTATCTCGCATGCTCAGCAAGTTTGGTGCTGTGCGAACTCGAAATGCTAAGCAAGAAATGGTGTATTGTCTTCCTGCCGAGCTAGGAGTCCCTACTGCAGGTAGCCCCGTTAAAAACTTAGTACTGGATGTTGATCATAATCAAGCCATGATAGTGGTCAGAACCAGCCCTGGTGCAGCGCAGTTAATTGCACGTTTGCTTGATTCAATAGGCAAGCCTGAAGGGATATTAGGTACTATTGCAGGCGATGATACTATTTTCATTTGCCCTGCAAGTATAAAAACTATCGATGATACATTAGAAACAGTTAGATCTTTATTCAATTATAGTGAATAAAAAACCATTCCAATAAAAAAGCAATGCCATGGCATTGCTTTTTTATTATCTAAAATTAGCGTTTAGGCATCATCGAATTGAATTAAAAAATCCAGCGATGGCACAAAGAATGATGACCCAGTCAATGCTTTAGTAAACAACATTAAATGGTCATGATTTCCATCGCTATCGCCATGTACCATACTCCGAAGCATTTTTTCAAAATGTTCAGGGGTGCGGCAGACAGAAATAAATACCAACCCTTGTTCTCTCGTTGAACCATAAGGCATACTTTGACGTAAAATCTCTAATGAGTTTCCTTGCGGATCCTTTAAATTGACTCGTTTAGTATGACTGGTTAACGGCTTATCTTCTGATTCGTACTCAATATCATCAGCTTTGGTACGGCCATATATATCTTCTTGTTTTTTTACAGGTAAACGATGCCATTTACTTAAGTTATGCAGATATTTTTGTACATGAACATAACTACCTGAAACAAACTTTTCGTCTTCATCACCGACAAGTGCAACCTGTTGACGATGGCGTCCTTTAGGGTTTTCTGTACCATCAACAAAACCCATTAAATCACGGCTGTCCATAAATCGAAAACCGCGCTCTTCATCTACTAATTCAACCAAATCTTCAAACATCTGGTTAATTTCATTGGCAACAAGATGCAAAATATCATAACGATCACAACGGATATGAACAAACAAATCATATTCCATTGCAGGTGCATCACGATTACCTTCATTCATAGCAGGAAAAGGTTTTAATAATGCAGGACGAGCGTCTGGATAAAAGGTATCCCAAAAATTAGCCCCAATACCCACAAAGCCATTAAATGCACTGTCGGTATATTGATCTGTGAGTTCGTAAATGTATTGTGCCACATTAGCAATAGATGGACGTAATTGCTCTTCAACACCATCGTTGGCATTAAACATCAAATACACACTGTGTAAATTCCCTTCTGCGCAAATCCCTAACTGTTCACGAGGCATAACTTGGTTACCCATATTTACTTATCCACCTTAATACTTTCTGTCGGCCTAAATGGTGATAACTTAATACTGGATGCTATTAAAAAACGAATAGCACCTCTGATCAATTTCATTAATCAGTAGCTTATCTTAATCAAATGTAAATTTCTTTAAGTGTATTCACATTTAGCTTATTTGTAAGTCACATTTTACTTAAATAAGTTTAGATAAGAGATTGATCATCAGTCACATTCATCAAATGGAGATCAAATGATACAGACTGTTGAGCGTTAATTAAAAATCACCAGAGGATGCGCGGCAATAACAACATTCACCCGTTGACCAGGCATTAATATTGTTGATTGACTGTTTATATCCAAAACATTATCGCCAATTTGAACTTGATAATGACATACAGTGCCAAGAAAATGCCTTTGGACAATACAACCATTACCTTCGATATTGGAATGTAATTCAATTTGCTGTGGTCGCAGTAATAAATGTCCTTGGCTACCAATAGGCAGAGACAACACTTCTGTACTGTTTAGGTATCCTAAAGAATACTGTACTTGATAATTGGAAGTGACCGTAATCGGTAAATAATTTCCCGAACCTAAAAAGTCGGCTACATAGCGATCTGTCGGCGCAGAGTAAAGGGTTTCGGCTTTACCATGCTGTATAATGGCGCCATTTTTAAACAAAGCCAGTTTATCGGCAAACACAAATGCTTCGTCTTTACTGTGGGTAACAAACACCGCACTCACATTACGTTGCTTCAATATGGCACGAATTTCCAACATCATATCGTTACGAACTTGTGCATCAATATTAGAAAAAGGCTCGTCGAGTAATAATAATTTCGGTTGATAAGCTAATGCACGCGCAATCGATACTCGCTGTTGTTGCCCGCCAGATAATTCATGAGGATAACGAGATGACAATCCCGTTAATTTAACCAGCTCAAGCATTTCTTCTAACCGAGTTAACCGCTCCGCACGATTGAGTTCGTTAACGCCAAATAATATATTTTCAGCCACAGTTAAATGGGGAAATAGAGCATAGTCTTGAAAAATCATGCCTATACCACGCTGCTCACTCGCAACGAACACACCATCACCACTCAAAACTTGACCATTGATCCTAATACAACCTTCACTAATGGCTTGTAAGCCTGCTATCGCACGCAATAGTGTTGTTTTACCACAACCACTAGGACCCAATAGTGCAACTATTTCACCCTGTTCTAATATAAGATTTAAATGGCGCAATACAACTTGGCCTTGATAATCACTGCAGACATTTTCAATAGTTAACGTTGACATAATTAGCCTTGTTGCTCTAATGAGCGATTTAGATAAATCAGGGGAACAAGCCCAACCAACACAATCACAATAGCGGCCAATGCTCCATGTTCAAGCCTTTCATCTGATACAAACTGAAAAACATAAGTAGCTAAGTTTTCAAATCCTATGGGACGCAATAATAATGCAGCGGGTAATTCTTTCATACTTTCGATAAATACCAACAATGCGCCAGCAAAAATCCCCTTACGCAATAAAGGTAAATGCACTCGCCATAAGAGTTGATTAGGTGTTCGCCCTAGCGTAATACAAGCCATGTCTAAAGAAGGCGAAATACGTTTATAACTGTTTTCTAAACTGCCAATGGATATGGCAATAAATCGGACACAAAAAGCAAAAATCAGCGCAAACACGCTTCCTGTTAATAATAAACCAGGCCCTCGAACGCCAAACCAGTCGTAAACATCGTTAATCGCAAAATCGATAAAGGTCAGTGGCACCAAAATGCCGATAGCTAAAACAGTGCCCGGTAAAGCGTAACCTGTACAACTTAATCTAGACGGAAGATGGTCACTTTTACGTGGACTAACCCGGCGAACAAACATCAATATCAGAGAGAGAACCACGCACACAGCACTGACAATTGCGGCAATGTATAAACTATTTAGGCTATATTGCCAAAATCGTACATCCCAACTTTCATTGAAATAATCGATAGCATATCCACACAACACAATGAAAGGTAATAAAAAGGCTGTAAACAACAACACAGCACAATAGCCTAATGCGACCCAAGCCGTTTTTGGTGATAACACATATCTATCGGCTTCATTAAGAGAAGATTGTTTTTGAAATAATTGTTGTTTACGACGGGCAAAACGTTCAACCCCAATCATAGAAAAGACCACTAGCAGCATAATTGCCGAAAGCTTTGCTGCCGCAGTTAAACTGCCATACCCGAGCCAAGTATCATACACAGCAGTAGTTAATGTCGGTACAGCGAAATAGCTTACAGTGGCAAAGTCTGCTGCGGTTTCCATTGCCACGAGTGCAACACCGACAGCTAACGCGGGTCTGGCCATTGGTAATGCTAGGCGCCAAAAACTTCGCCACGGGCTACACCCCATAACACGAGATGCATATAACAAACTGGAAGACTGCTCCATAAAAGCGGTTCTAGCTAATAAATAGATATAAGGAAATAACACTAACGACAATATTATCGCTGCACCACCAAGACTCCGTATCGAAGGGAAATAATAATCATGAGGAGATTGCCATTCAAACCAAGCTCTTAATGTACGTTGCACCGGTCCTGCATAATCCAACATATCGGTATAAACATAGGCAACAATATAGGCTGGCATAGCTAATGGGAGAAGTAATAACCATTGAAAATAACGACGAAATGGAAAATCACAGCGAGCAACCAACCAAGCCGCTGGCGTCGCTATCACTAAAGTTCCCAGTCCTACCAGTAACATCAGTAATAAACTATTAGCGATGTATGTCGGCAGTACTGTATTAAACAAATGGTTAAATACAGCTTGATCAGGAAGAGTGGCTTGCACAATTAAGGCAACCAGTGGCAATGTTAAAATCGCCGCAATAAAATAACCAGCAAGCGACCAGCTTCTGGTTAAGCCTAAAATCATAAAAAATACCGGGTTAATTCAGCGCACTAAATGAATAATATAATAGTGCGCTAGTAATATTTAAACCAACTTGAGTGAGCGTTCGAGGTTTAGTTAAAGGTCGAACTTCGTTTCATCAAGCAACTTAACAGCGGCTTGATGATATTCAGCCAACTTATAAATAGGTAAACTGTCTGCTTTAAATTCGCCCCATGAAGCAACTAATTCAGACGGTGCAACATCAGCTTTAATCGGATATTCCATATTGACTTCAGCGTACATTTTTTGCGCCAAATCCGAAGTGAGAAACTCCATTAACTTAATCGCATTGCCTTTATGCGGTGCATATTTTGCTAATGCCATACCTGAAACATTAACATGAGCACCACGATTTTGCTGATTTGGGAAATTAATTTCAACAGCTTCTGCCCAACTTTTTTGGTTTTTATCCATCAGCATTTTGCCAAAGTAGTAGCTATTACCAATGGCAACATCACACATACCTTCTTTAACAGCTAACACTTGATCACGATCGTTACCTTGTGGCTTACGCGCTAGATTGGCTTTAACGCCTTCTAACCATGCTTTGGTTTTCGCTTCACCATCATGGGCAATCATCGACGCCACTAATGCGATATTGTAAGGGTGTTTACCGCTGCGAGTACAAATCTTGCCTTTGTATTCTGGTGAGGCTAAATCTTCATAATCAATATCAATTTTACCGCTGCGTTCTTTAGAAGAATACACATTACGTACCCGCATTGTCAGCGCATACCAATCATCGTGTTGTGAACGATATTGGGCTGGAATATTGTCGTCGATGACGCTACTTTCAACTGGAGATACAAGATCTTTATCAACCAACTCCATTAAACGGGAGAAGTCAGATGTCAGTACTACATCAGCAGGAGATAAGCGACCTTCACGCACCATACGTTCTGCGATACCGTCTTTAGCAAATACCACATTAACGTCGACACCACTCTGTGCAGTAAACTTCTCTAAAATTGGCTCAATAAGAAAAGCCTGACGATAAGAATAAACCGTTAATGCATCAGCAGCATAGACTGAAGAAGTCACACTCGCTAAACCTAAAAATGCGACACTTTTTAACAATTTCATTAATTAACGCTCCCTAATTAAAACAATTTAGTCAACAAAACCCAATTGATATTGATAATGGTTATCAATTGCAACAGGATAAGTGATCAAATCAAAAGGAGCAAGTGTTGTTTCTATATCACGCTGGATATCAGCTAGGTTAAAAATGACACAAATATATTATCCGTCATAGTGACAGATGAGAAGAATAGCGATTAAATTAATATTAATTAATATGTTACCAGTATTTTTCTACTGTAATTTGCCCTGGAGCCCGTCGAAGGTTTTTAGCCAATCCTTTATCAATCAAGGCCGTTTGAGCATCTGTGATCATTCCTGGATTACCACAAATCATCATCTGAGAGTGCTCAGCATTAATTTCTAACCCGGCTTTTTGCTCAATAAGCCCACTGCTAATGCCATCAGGAATACGACACGATAAACCATCGGGATAATCTTCTCGGGTGACAATCGGAATAAACACGAACTGTTGAGGATATTTCTTAACAAATTGCTTTATTGTCTCTAAATAGGCTAAATCTTCTGCTAGCCTTACACCATAAACAAGTACGACTTTTTCAAAGCGCTGCCAAGGTACATCTGTCGCTAACATTGAGATAAAAGGACCAACAGCGGTACCCGTCGCCAAAAACCATAAGTGCTTACCTTGTAATGCACCGTGAGGCACTTCCTCTAAGGTCATAAAACCAGCCGCTTTCGATGACACTTCGATATTGTCGCCAGGCTTTAATGCTTTGAGATCTGGTGATAACTGTCCATCTTCTACTGCCACAGCAAGTACTTCTACATAATCCGTACTGGGTGGATTAACAAGCGAATAGGCGCGGGCAACACGTTTATCATCACGCATTTGACTGAGTTTAATAAACTGACCAGCGATAAAAGGTTCGATATCGGCTTTGATGCGCAACGAGAATAATTTATCATTCCAATCAATACGTTCAATCACCTTTCCCGTTGTCCACATAATCACAGTCCTTATCAATGAAAGCCAATCTTCATCATAAGAGACTAAGTGGCTTGAGTCACGCTTTGTGATTCATCTTTAGTTGAATGGTCTTGCTTGAATTGTGCTAATCCGTCCTGTATTAGCTCATACGTTTTATCTACATTTGCGGCTATATCACCCTCTAATACTTTTAAACCAGACAATATGTCACTGGCTTCTTTAAAGCCTTGACCAATAGCGTCGCCAATTTTTACCACAAAACTGTCTACTTGCTCATCGAGCCCCATAGATTGATTTTGTTGCTGATGCATTGAGAAAAACTTTGTTGCAAAGCTCAAAATACGATCCGCAGTTGCCTCTGGCGAATAATCTACACCGCTATCAATGCTTTTTTGGACTGAGTCTTCCCCCAACGTTGGTGCAAGTTCTTCATTAATGGCTTCAATAGCGGCGCGATAAAGTAATGCCATAGATTTGTTACCTGCGGCAATACTCACTTCTTCTTGAGCAGCAAGAATCGTGTTGTTCATCATTTGACGACTGAGTTGATTGGCAGAAACCTTGGTTGATGAATTTACCGCTGAGTTGTTATTTTCAGCCGCTTGATTTGACGACGTCGAAATGCCGACTGAAACATCTTTACTGTCCCTTGTATTGCTCGTCGTTATTGAAGTGGTATTTTTAATGTCCATAATAATATCTCATTTGGAATGACCGATAGCTTAATTATCGACCAACAAATGAATATCTGTAGTCACAAATGACAAATAAACAATTTAAATGATCACAACTAAGAAATTACAGCTTTACTTAAGTGTATGACAATCGTTTGATAGCAAGGCCAAAATTTTAACGATATAGTAATTGTCTATTTGATATAGAGAACATTACTAGCAAATAGGATTGATCAGTCATTATCATTAGTACTAAATCATTAATATCGAATTCTATTTAAGGACAATATTATGCCGCAACAACATTGGTTTATGTGGGGAATGGATATTTTTTCCGGTCTTTTTTTAGTGTTATTTTGGTTATTACTCATCGCGGTAATTTACATGTTTATTGCTGATAAACTACAAACCAAACAAGCCATTCGCCACAACTACCCTGTTATCGGTCGTTTTAGATATCTATTCGAAAAACAAGGTGAATTTTTTAGACAATACTTTTTTGCTCAAGACAGGGAAGAGCTACCTTTCAATCGCGCTGAACGTAGTTGGGTTTATCGTGCGGCTAAAAATGTTGACCGTACTATCGCGTTTGGTTCAACTCAAGTATTGGATAAACCGGGCGCTGTAATGTTCATGAACTCAGCATTTCCTGTCAGCGACCATGAAAAACATAACACCACAGCGGTAACCATTGGACCAAACTGCCAACAGCCATACACTACCGATAAAATTTGCCACATTTCAGCAATGAGTTTTGGGGCTTTGTCTCGTCCAGCGGTGACAGCATTATCTCATGGCGCCGCAAAAGCAGGTTGTTGGCTCAATACTGGCGAAGGTGGATTAAGTCCTTATCACCTTAAAGGTCATTGTGATTTAGTCTTTCAGATAGGTACTGCTAAATACGGTGTCCGTAACGAGCAAGGCCATTTAGATCCGCAAAAGCTCAGCGACATGGCGGCGCATCAAGAAGTCAAAATGTTTGAAATTAAGTTAAGCCAAGGTGCGAAACCCGGTAAAGGCGGTATTTTACCCGCCATCAAAGTCACCGAAGAAATTGCAGCCATTCGCGGGATCCCTGTCGGACAAGACTCAATTAGTCCTAATGGCCATATTGAACTACACAATGTTGCTGACATCGTCGATATGATAAATCAAGTAAGAGATATCACCGGAAAACCAACAGGCATTAAGGCTGTATTGGGTGATATGTCTTGGGTAACTGATTTCCTGGAAGAAATTGAACGTCGCGGCATTGAGCATGCACCGGACTTTTTTACACTAGACAGTTCAGATGGTGGTACCGGCGCAGCACCACAAGCCCTAATGGACAATGTAGGCTTACCATTAAGACAAAGCTTACCGCTACTGGTTGACTTATTGAATGAACGCGGCTTTAAGCAACGCATTAAAATTATCGCCACAGGTAAAATGATCATGCCATCATATGTCGCATGGGCTTTGGCCACTGGTGCTGACTTTATCGCTTCAGCTCGTGGAAATATGTTTGCTTTAGGCTGTATTCAATCTTTGCAATGCAATAAAGATACTTGCCCAACGGGAATTACAACTCACAATACACGGCTACAATACGGTTTAGATCCTAAAGATAAATCAGCACGAGTCGCAAACTACAATCACTTTTTGCATTACGATTTAAACATGATCGCACATTCATGCGGCGTTACAGATCCAAGATATTTAACTCGCCACCATGCTCGTATAGTCGAATCATCTGGTGTAGCAGTAACCTTAGATAAGCATTATCGCCACATGCAATAAAAAAACGGACGAACGTTCAATAAAAAATTAGAGCGGGTCATTAGATTGCCGAAAATTAATATAAGGTGTAGAATATAGTTGATATGGATCACATTAAAAGGCCTTAGTGTGATTTTGAATAGGCGCCAATCCAGAGGATTTCGTGTTGAATATAAAAACCGCTGCCGTAAACATAAATACGCAAAGCTTAAGTTTAAGTTGCAAAAACTGTAATCGAATGACAGAAATCGAAGGCGAATTAGTGTGTTTTGAACAAGGCAAAATTAAGCGTTTAACACTGGATCCTTCTCCAGCTGCACTGATCAAAATGGTGTGTATTGCTTGGCAGAAAAAATAATCTATCTTAACTAGCAATAGTATCCATCATTTAAGTATCCACTCATTATATCCCAATCAACTCCCTCATTTTTGAAATGGTAAATAAACCTAATATCAGCGATGAATAACTTATTATCATGAATTAATAAGGGTTTGATGACATCAATTCATCTGCATCTTTATGAGTATAAATCGGCATACCTGCATAAATTGATTGGATAGACAGAGTTGGACTAGAAAAGTGTGTCTTGCGCGTCATCATTTCGTTTAATAATGCTCTTATCAAGCTCGCTGCTGATTGCCTTAGCTAAAGTAACACCTCGAGTTGTTACTCTTAAACCTGCACACAAATCGTTATATACGATTTTAATTGCATCATCAGACATATTACGTGTTTTTAGCATGGCCATAATAGCATGCCAATCAGTAGTCACTTGATGTCGGGTGCCTTCTAGCGCCGCAATTAACGAAATATTATGCACAAGTTACCTCCTGACACGATTTAGTCCCTTCATAAGATCCAATTGGTTGATAAATAGAGCTATCTCATAAAAATAACCCGCAAGCACAACTATAGATTAACTGCGTTGATCATCATCGTCAAAAAATTTGTTCGTAATAAATGTAACAAGACAGTTTCTATACAATTTAGCAGTATAAGCAGTTCAATTAACAAGCTCTTTTACTATAATCGAGATAGACTATTCCTACTTAACATGTTGGTGTTAACAGCCTGTATTATAACTACGCAACCTTATGGTCAAGTGATAGCTAATGATAAATACCAACAACCGTATGGTACGCAACAGCATCCCAAGATTCACTTGTCGAATTATAAATTATAGTTACTCACTAAGCCTTTTTTCATTTTGAATATGCCAAAGCCGGGCATAAAGACCTTGTTGAGCTAACAAACTACTATGTGTACCATGCTCGACAATCTTACCTTTACTCAATACTACTATTTGGTCAGCATCAATAATGGTCGATAAACGATGAGCAACAACTAAGCTTGTAAGCCCTTTAGCTGCATCCCGTAATGCGTTTAAAATCGCTTGCTCAGAACGTGAGTCTAACGACGATGTTGCTTCATCAAATACTAAAATAGGTGCCCCTTTTAATACCGCTCGAGCGATAGCAACACGTTGTTTTTCACCACCAGAAAGTTTTAATCCCCGCTCACCCACTTTGGTATTACCTTTATCAGGTAAAGACTCAATAAAATCACTCAAATGCGCTAATTTAGCTGCAGCAAAAACCTCTTCTTCAGTGGCTTCTGGACGACCATATCGAATATTTTCATAAATGGAATTGTTAAATAACACGGTATCTTGTGGCACGATAGCGATAGCTCTTCGCAAGGCCTGCTGACTAAAGTCACGAACATCAATACCATCAATAGTGATAGCTCCATGGTCAACATCATAAAAGCGAAATAGCAACTTAATAATAGTTGATTTACCTGCACCACTGTCACCTACAACAGCAATTTTTTTCCCTGCTGGCACTTCAAAATTAACACTATTTAGAATAATTCGTTGATCATATTGAAAGCTTACATCTGTGAATTTTATCGCTCCAATAGTTGGGCTTTTCTCAATTGCACCAACTTGGTCTAACACTTGAGGTTGTTTGCCTAAAATATCAAACATACGCTCAATATTGGCTAATGCACCACGGATCTCTCGATACACAAAACCTAAAAAATTAAGTGGCATAAACAACTGCATCATAAATGCATTAATTAATACGAAGTCACCAATCGTCATTGAACCTTGACTCACTTCATATGCTGCAAGAGCCATCATCGCGGTCATAGCCACAGCAATAATGACTGCTTGGCCACCATTTAGCGCAAATAATGATAAGCGATTTTTTCGTTTCGCAACTTCCCATTGTTCTAAAGCTTCGTCATATCGTTGTGATTCAAATTGTTCATTATTAAAATACTTTACAGTTTCATAATTTAATAGACTATCAACGGATCGCGTATTCGCCAGCGAATCCGCTCTGGCTGCATCACGTACATAACCCGTACGCCACTCCGTCGCGATAATAGAATAACCAATATATGCTATAACAGAAAATAACGTAATTAACGCAAAAATCACCCCATAGTTATAAAAGAAAATACCAATAACTAAAGCGATTTCCAGTAATGTCGGCACTATATTAAACACCATGAAGCGCATTAAAAAACTCACGCCACTAGTACCTCGTTCAATATCTCTAGATAAACCGCCAGTACGGCGATCTAAATGAAAATCAAGATCGAGTCGATGTAAATGTTCAAAAACAGCCCGCCCAAGGCGACGAATAGCACGCTCAGTAACCCTACCAAATAAGGTATCACGTACTTCACCAATAATGACATTCAACAAACGCACCGCCCCATAGGCCAATACTAATCCTATGGGGACAGCAACAAGCTGTGTAGCAGATTGTTTATCAAGAGAATCAACCAAATCTTTTAAGATAAATGGAAGTCCTACACTGGCAATTTTAGCAATAATCAAACAAACCATTGCCAAAAACACACGTCCTTTAAACTCTAATAAATATGGCCATAGTAATCGCAATACATGCCAATTTAGTTTCCCTACCGGGCCTTCAAAATACGCAGAAGGTCTCATCTATACTCCAATTAATTACCGCCGTTATAGGCAGTCTATGACGCTCTAACTTTAATTGTCTTATTATACGCCATTTCCTTATCAGACTTATGTCACATTACTATTGAATAAATACAAACTGATTTTAATCATAGTGTATGGGGTAGACGCCAGAAAACAGCACTTTAGACTTACAATTTACGAAAGTGTAGTAAACTAAAATACTACTGTTAGATTTTTTTTTGTTATTTTTACTTTATTAATCTAAATAGAGTTATTTCTATAAGCATAATTTGATATTCTTTGAATGCAGAGAATCGCCGCTTGATGAGAAACAAACAACGATTTACTAGTTTGAAGGATGTTTTATGTTAGATAGCTCGAAAGCTCAATACCCACCATTACAATTAATACAAACATGGGTATGGATGATGATTGAATCAAATAATCCTGAACTGCAAGATAAAGGTCGAGATAACCTGATATCGGCCTTTGGCAGTTTAGCCAAAGCCAATGAATACCTATTTGAATATGCAAAAAAATAAGGCGCAAATTGCGCCTTATTTTTTAAATATTACCAAGCAAGTACTATACTTTACGACGGTCGACTACACTTTGATTTAGTGTTGCTAAAAGAGACTCTGTGTCATCCCAGCCTATACAAGCATCGGTGACACTCTGTCCATAACACAACGCACTATTTTCAATTAAATCTTGGCGTCCTTCGACTAAATGACTTTCTACCATGACGCCAAATATAGCCTGATTACCTTGAGCTATTTGACCTGCAACATCATCTGCAACCATCATCTGCTTTTTATAATCTTTACTGCTATTAGCATGACTAAAATCAATCATAATATTATCAGTCAAGCCCGATTCAGTAAGCTGCTTAGTGATATCAGCTACATGTTCAGCACTATAATTGGGTGCCCGTCCGCCACGCAAAATAATATGGCAATCAGGATTCCCTTTAGTCGATACAATTGCCGAATGACCAAACTTAGTCACCGATAAAAAGTGATGTGGCGCATTAGCAGCGCCGATAGCATCAATGGCTACTTTAATCGTGCCGTCGGTACCATTTTTAAAGCCTACCGGACATGAAAGTCCTGATGATAACTCTCTATGCACTTGCGACTCGGTGGTACGAGCGCCAATAGCTCCCCAACACATCATATCGGCGACATATTGAGGTGTGATCATATCTAAAAATTCACCAGCAGTGGGTATTCCAGAATCATTCAAATCGACTAACAATTTTCGAGCAGTACGCAAACCGTCATTGAGTTGATAACTATTGTCCATATATGGGTCATTAATTAGACCTTTCCAGCCCACAGTTGTTCTTGGCTTCTCAAAATACACCCGCATCACAATTTCAAGCTGGTCTTTATACTGCTCACGCAGCTTAACCAAGCGTTGACCATATTCTAAGGCTGCTACAGGATCGTGGATAGAACAAGGACCAATTACCACCAATAAACGATCATCTTCGCGTGCTAATATATTATGAATACTATTACGTGCATTGAAAACTGTTGTAGATGCACTCTCGGTTGCCGGAAATCGTTCTAGAATCGCAATCGGTGGAAGTAATTGTTTTATTTCATCGATACGAATATCGTCATTTTGGTAATGCATAGTAGTTGTAACTCCAGCCAAAACGTTTTATTTACCTTATTCAGAAAAGATAAATTCAGATAATACAATTCATTAAAAAAATGATTAAAAACATCGAGAAAATGAACATCAACTATCAATTTAACCAGTATTTACCTACAAATCAATCAAGAATTATTCATCTGTGCCGATAACAAAGACTATAGAGATATTAGTTCAAAGTGGTTAATAGCAAGCAATTGAGGACGAAACTATAGGCCTTCAATGCAAAATGATTCTTACATGAATCTAGTTATTAGCAGGAGATTGATTGTACAAGTAAAACATAATTAGGAAAGTAATGTGCTTTGCTTAAAACAACAAAAATGATTAAAACGCAATACAAGGACGATGTTCCACTTTATATGTAGCAGATAATTCAGAGGAGGAAACCATTGAAAAACAGCATCAAAAGTTTACTCATTGCATTCAGCTCTTTAATTGGTGTTTGTCCATCTGCGTTAGCTAATCCCATTATTCCCATCAAAGATACACACGAATTAATCGATTTACACGCGCAGAATGACAATAAAACATTAGTATCGACCATTAATAGCATTAGCTTTTCAACCAGTAATAGCATTGCACCTTATTTCTTTTCCGATACAAACACTGGTGTACAATACGACCTATTGAAAGCTGCGCTTAACACTCAAAATATTGAAATAAAAGAAATTATACATGCGCCCAATTTACGTTCTCAACGTCTAGTAAAAACAAAAAAAATAGATTGTATGATCAATACTCCTGATAATGTTGAAGGATTATTTTATACACAAAGCTTGATTGAATATCAAAATAGTTTGTTCTATTTATCAAGAAATAACCTCGAGATAGAACAAATTGATGATCTTAATGGTTTGTCTATTTTAGGGTTTCAGAACTCAAAACAATACTTAGGCGATGAGTTTAAAATCTTAGAAGATGCTAATCCGCTTTATAGTGAAATATCAAATCAGAAAAGCCAAGTAGTGATGTTATTTAATGGTTATGTACAAGTAATCGTTTTAGAAAGACGAATATTTGAATATTATCGCCATTTGCTCAGACAAAAATTAGACACCAGTATCCGCGTAACCGAAGCCGCACTTTTTGACCCCGCAGAGCGAAAAATTGCCTGTCATGATCAAATAATAGCTAATCAAGTTAATAGTGCCATTACGGCACTTAAACAATCATATCGCTATCAAGAAATACTTGATCTAGCTAAACAAAATAATTATCAACCTCAGATGGATTAATTCCGTCTCATTGCTTGTAATTTACTTTGATAGCGTTGTTTGTTGCTAGTATCACTTAATGCCAATGCGCGTTTAAGGCTTTTCTCTGCAAGTCGTTCATCACCCGTTGCCCAATAAGCTCTCGACAAGCCAAAATAGAATTCATGGCGATAATCGGCTTTCGCAACAGCTCGTTTATACCATATAAGTGCATTTTGATATTGGCTATCAAAATAGGCTTGTTGCGCCATATCAAAATAATAAAAAGGATTATTAATTCGAGCAAGTTCAAGTACTTTATGAATCTCGGCCCACTCAACTAAACGATCTTGCTCGCCTAAAATGAGAGCTAAATTATATAACGTTGATAGGTCTTGCGAATTAACTTGTAAGGCTGCTCGATAAACTTGTTCGGCTTCATCATCAAAGCCTTTATGACGATAGATCACCGCGAGGGTATTGATGGCAGCAACAAGCTGCGGATCTAAGATTATGGACTTTTTTACCAACGCATATGCGGTGTCATAATCGGCTCGGACTAAGGCTTCTGCTGCAACGTTGTTGTAATACATGGCACTTAATTGGCGCTTATTAACTCGTTTTTTTCGGTAGGCCCGTACTGAACGTTCGGGCAAAAAGTCAATTAAAACCTCCGTTCCCCTGAACAATACAGTATGAGAATCTTCTGGCGGCAATAAGCTTAAATTAACGTGTCCGTTAACTAAATAAAAACCACCGCGGCGATCCCAAAAAGGTTCAACATCAATATCATACAATTCAACAGGTACATTTAGCACATCAGCTAATGAAGCCGATAAGACCACCAGAGACATACAATTTCCTTGACGATCCAGCACTGTTTCACTCGCTGTACGAGTATAATGATCGCGATATTCAAAACCACCATCTTGGGCACCAACATATTGGGCTAACCATTCATTAGCTAAGGTATTTTTGCTGCGGATGGAATTATCAGACTGAAACTGACGCTTAAAATTCGCTACAAAGGAGTCGGGTAAACGATAAATATCGTCGACATCAATCGTTAATACAGGTACAAAATAATCATCATAAAAAAGTGAATTAACGTTAACATTTTTGGACTGAGATGGGCTTGACTGGCAAGCGCAAAGGAAGCACATTAAACTCAATAGAATGAAGAAACAAACATTAGGTTTATGTCTATTATCGCTAAGACTTAATGTCTCACAGGAGCGCTTTAATGGGTGACAAAGCAGCATAATTCAACCCTCAGAGGAATAAGCTATCTAAAAGCTTAGTCAATAGCCTATCTTTCAGCCAATAAACTTAGATAAAAAAATAAGCTTTCATTAAAGTATTACTCTATTTTCTAGGGGTATTCTTCGTCATGAGGTAGATCAATTTGAATGAAAAGCTGCTGGCCATGATATTGATAAGGACGATAATTTAACTGTCCACAGTGATAATAAAGATAAGCTGTATTGACAGAAATACACCCAATTGGTAATGACCGTAAAATAGTTAATTGCTGTTGTTGGCGCAGTAGCGTTTGCCACTCATGTAGCTGTAACACTTCATCACGCACAGCAAAAGCATCAAATGGTTCAGATGATTTACGCACTACAACAGTGCCCGCTGCAACAATAGGACTAAAAGAAGAAGTAATAGCAACAATTGAACCAAGCAAACAAAATGTACTAAAGAAACTCATATCGCCCCCAATTTACGAATAATCTCCAAAAAAAACAGAACCCGAAGGTTCTGTTTAATACTGACTCAGTTAATGAAGTTAAAAATTAACCGGCATTATTACCACTAGAAAACTCAGGGTAAGCCTCTACACCACAGTCAGAAGCATCCATACCATTGTACTCTTCTTCTTCTGTTACACGGATACCCATGGTCATTTTTAATACAAACCATACTAATAACGATGCAGTGAATACCCAAATAAAGATAACTGCTGCACCATATAGTTGACTACCAAAACTAGCATCTGCATTCGATAGTGGAACCAACATCAATCCAAGGAAACCTGCAACACCGTGTACCGAAATAGCGCCTACTGGGTCATCTATTTTAACTCGGTCAAATGCAATGACAGAGAAGATAACCACGGCACCAGCAACTAAACCAATCACACCAGCCATTAACAATGAAGGTGATAATGGGTCAGCTGTAATGGCGACCAATCCAGCCAATGCCCCGTTTAAAATCATGGTCAAATCAGCTTTGCCCCATACCACTTTACATACAATAAGTGCTGAGATGGCACCAAATGCTGCAGCAGAGTTTGTGTTTACAAAGATTTTAGCCACTGCACTCGCATTTTCAGCATCTGACACTAACAATTGCGAACCACCGTTAAAGCCAAACCAACCCATCCATAAAATGAACATACCTAAGGTTGCCATCGGTAAATTAGAACCTGGAATAGGATGAATTTGACCGTTTTCACCATATTTACCTTTACGAGCTCCAAGAAGCAATACGCCAGAGATTGCAGCTGCTGCACCGGCCATATGCACAATGCCACTACCAGCAAAATCTACAAAGCCTGCAGCAGAAAGGAATCCACCACCCCATGTCCAGTAGCCTTCAACAGGATAAATCACTGCCGTCATTACCACTGAAAAAACAAGGAAAGACCATAATCTCATTCGTTCAGCAACAGCACCTGATACAATCGACATCGCTGTAGCAACAAATACTACTTGGAAGAAAAAGTCTGATTCGAGCGCATGATCTGCACCATCAGCTTGACCACCGATTAACGAACCAAAAGAAGGAATAAATCCACCTTCAACATTGTCGACATACATAATGTTGTAACCGACTAATAAAAACATGACACACGCAATTGAGTATAAACACACATTTTTAGTTAAAATTTCAGTGGTGTTTTTTGAGCGGACTAATCCAGCTTCCAGCATGGCAAAACCAGCAGCCATCCACATGACTAACGCGCCAGAAATCAAGAAATAAAACGTATCTAATGCGAAACGTAATTCAGTTACCGTCAGGCCTAATTGAGTTAACTCTTCCATACCAGCCTCCTATAATGCTTCGTTATCAAGTTCACCCGTACGGATACGGATAACCTGTTCTAAACTAGTAACAAATATCTTGCCATCACCAATTTTACCGGTATGAGCGGCACTGGTAATCGCTTCAATAAGCATGTCTAAGTTTTCAGATTTTGTGGCAATTTCTAATTTTACTTTTGGTAGAAAGTCCACTTGATACTCTGCCCCACGATAAAGTTCTGTGTGACCTTTCTGACGTCCAAATCCTTTGACCTCAGTAACAGTCATACCTTCAATGCCCATGCCTGCAATAGCTTCACGGACATCATCCAATTTAAATGGCTTGATGATAGCGCTGACGAGTTTCATCTCGACCTCCAAAAGTGTGAAAAAATTAGTTGTTATTTATTTGTTGTAACGAGTTAATTCAATCATCAGGCCACTTTTCCAACAAGTTGTTATATATAGATTTTATTTTATTTTATCTTTTATCCATTAATATAAAGGCACCAATCAAGTGCGTATAAGATCACCGTCGCATTGTTTTGGTGCAACAATAATCCCACCTATGAAACCGCTTTGTAATACCCTCTTGTTGAGGATTTAGATATAAAGCACATAAAAAAACAGCCCTCAAATGAGGGCTGTTTGTTGGATTATTTCAGGTTGACACCTGAGGAGAGCGCTTATGCTAAGTACAACTTATTTGTAAGTCGCTTCACGCTTTTTAGCTTCTTCTTTCCACTGAGGAACCAGTGTTTTCTTAAACTCAGCTTTTTCAGCATTCATGGTTTTCATGTCCATGCCTAATGCTGCTTGCGCTTTTGCTTTAGTAGAAGTGTCAGGGTATGCAATAGGTTGTTTAACACCTTTAGCACCTAATAACTGAGCTAGTTTCACACGAGCATCAGCAGCTTTATCCACTGCAGTACCTAAAATGCGTAATATTTCAGCTGGAGCATGAGTTGATGCGCCATGAGATGCAGTCGCATAATCCCAACGCCATTGTGAATGACGAATATCCATTAAGATTGGCTTCATTTCAGCTTCAGTAGCACCAGCATCCCAAGCAGCTTTCGCTTCAAAGTGAGCTTTAACTAACTGAGCTTCAGCACGCGACTTTAATTCTTGAACTCTAGCTTTACCATCATTAACTTGTTTAAGCATAAACTCTTTGCTTTGAGTGTGACAAGTTGCACATGTTTCTTCAAAGCGATCAAATGGATTACCCACTTTATGATCTGTAAATTTGCGGCCTTTGTCATTAGTCACTTTAGGCATATGACAATCAACACAACTTACATTGTTTTGACCGTGAGTACCCATTTTCCAAGTTTCATAACCAGGATGTTGTGCTTTTAACATTGGAGTTTTAGACACTGCATGAGTCCAATCTGAGAACTCCATGCTGTCGTAATATGTTTCCATTTGTTCAACGGTGGTACCCATATCCCAAGGGAACTTAACAAAACCTTTACGGTCTTCAGTTTTCTCGAAATAGTATTCAACGTGACACTGACCACACACCATTGATTGCTTATCTTTACGAGAAGCTTTATCAAATGGTGTATTTAACGTATCCATTGCACGGTCAACATACGGACGTGATATACGTAATTTTGATGAACCTTTTTCATGACAATCGCCACAACCAAGTACATTGACAATTTCTGGACCGCCTTTAGCCCATTTACCACTGAAATAGCCATCTTCACCTTGTTCTTCAATCATGCGAGGTACATCAGGACTTTTACAGCTCCAACATGCCATTGGCATTGGACCATCTGCAGCATTTTTTGGCGCGCCAGTACGTAATGAGTTAGTTACGTCAGTAATTGCATACATATGACCACGTGGTGCATTGTAATCTTTAGCAAAACCGTAACCTGCCCATAACACGACTAAACTAGGTACTTTTTCTAACATATCAACAACGTCTTTGCTTTCATCAGTAGCATGCCAGCTGTCATATTGCTTTGAAAATTTATCTTTATAAACCTCATTACGAGGTTCGGTTTTATCACTCGCCATAGCGCCTGCAGCCATAAATCCGGCTGCAATCACCGCACTCAGTGCAATTGATTTTACATTCATCTTCATCACCCTTTATCTCCGTGTTACATTATATTTAATTTAATAATCACGACATCTCCAAGATCAAATTTAGCGATTTAATCCTGCTTTAAATATACCCCTTATTAGGTATAGCCGCAAAAGTTTGCGCTAGATCAACATGTAAACAAGATGTAGCTCACAGTTTGATACAATTGTTAATGTTATCAACTAATACCTAATATAGAACACACTATTGGATAGTATACGAAACAGTACTTTCGACTTACCTTTAAGCACTCATTGATATAATAACGGGACCTTATGTTTACTCGTGGCAGCCTTACCTCCACCATTTTCAGTTTAATGCTCATTTTGATTTTATTATCATCAAGCTTAGCGGTATTTTCTATTGTTAATTTAAGCTTCAGTTTAGGGGATGCCAAAGGGATCAACGCCTCTGGGTCACTGCGGATGCAAAGTTATAGGCTATTGCTGTATACCAATGTAGGTGGAAATAATCCCAATAAAAAAATAATTGAATTTGAAAACACACTCAGCTCTGAAGCCCTTACCCGTTCTCTCGCTTGGTATAGCCCCAAGGAACTAAGTGACCAATACTTGTTAGTTATCGACAAGTGGAAAGTGATGAAATCCTATATAGAAGAAGGCAATACACAAGAGTATTCTAAATCGTTAACTGGCTTTGTCGACACCATTGATACCTTAGTATTAAAGATGGAACTATTTGCTGCCTTAAAACTAAAGCTATTGGTTATTGGGCAGATTATCGGGTTATCTATTTTACTGGTTATCGCTTTCTTTGCTGTGGTGTTTACACGCAAACGTGTTGTTAAACCATTACAGTTATTGATGGACAGTGCAGCCAAAATATCTAAAGGCAATTTCAAAGTCGAAATGCCTAAAACGGGTTATATAGAGCTAACCGCGCTTGGAAATGCATTACAGAAAACGGCCGCTGAGTTAGCCAGTTTGTATGAAGATTTAGAAGACCAAGTCAACGAAAAAACCTTGGCATTAACCCGAGCCAATAACGAACTGAATTTTTTGTACGATAATTTAATCATGTTACATGCCGATAAACTAGACTATAAAGCACTCCAGTCCGCAATTAATCAACTTAAATATTATGAAAACTTAACCTATCTGAGATTAGTCATTGAACATGATGATGGCACTAAAGATATAATTAACGCAGAAGGTGGTTGGCCAACCGATAACTTATCTGAATCTGTACATTTCCCATTATTGATAGAGCAAACACAACTGGGTTATTTAGATGTAATATCAAATAAACCTCTGAATAATATTCTTTTTAAAAACTTTTCTATGATGCTAACTCGCTCTATAACCATCCACAATGCAACAGAACAACGCCAACAACTGGCACTATTAGAAGAACGTTCGGTGATCGCTAGAGAATTACATGACTCTATTGGGCAACTATTATCCTTTTTAAAAATCCAAGTCAGTTTGTTAAGTAAGAGTCTTGATAACAGTTGTCGCAGTCCAGAAGTTGAAGAGCAATTATTAGGGATCAATGAGGGTGTCAGTATCGCTTATGTACAACTACGCGAACTGTTATCAACGTTTAGATTGACCATTAAAGAACCCAATTTAGGCCAAGCTATCGAAGTGATGCTAGACCAGTTACGTCATCAAACTAATATTGATATCCAACTCAATTACAAGCTTTCACCCCATTTACTTGAAGCAAAACAACATATTCATATATTGCAATTGGTTAGAGAAGCGACATTAAATGCAATAAAACACGCAAAACCTGCCCATATAGTGGTAGATTGTCAGCTGACTGAAAATGATATGATTACCATTTCAATTTGTGATGATGGTATTGGCGTGTCACACTTAGCCGAACGGGACCAACACTTTGGTATTGGTATCATGCATGAACGGGCCAACAAATTAAATGGTGTTGTATCATTCAATAGTAATCAGAATGGCGGTACAACTGTCACACTGAGTTTTCCACCTCAACAGGAGCCTTTAAATGGGTAAGCCGTATTCCGTACTTGTTGTCGATGATCATCCTTTACTGCGTCGTGGCATTTGCCAATTGATCACCTCTGATAGCGATTTCACTTTATTTGGTGAAACAGGCACAGGGTTAGAGGCACTGACATCTGTCGCCGAAAACGAACCCGATATTATTTTGCTCGATTTAAACATGAAAGGTATGTCGGGTCTTGATACCCTCAACGCTATGCGCCAAGAAGGTGTTACCGCGAGAATTGTAATACTGACCGTATCTGATGCAAAACAAGATGTAATGCGTTTATTACGCGCTGGTGCAGATGGTTATTTACTCAAAGATACCGAGCCAGACTTATTACTCGCACAGCTCAAAAAAGCCATGTTAGGTCATAGGGTCATTAGTGATGAAGTAGAAGCTTATCTGTATGAGCTAAAAAACACTGTCGACGATAACAGCTGGATAGAGAGTTTAACGCCTCGAGAATTACAGATATTACAAGAACTTGCTGAAGGTAAAAGTAATAGAATGATCTCTGAAGATTTACACATCAGTGAAGGTACTGTCAAAGTTCATGTGAAGAATTTACTTCGCAAAGCAGATGCAAAATCACGTACCGAAATGGCTGTCAGATATTTAAATCAATAGGTAACAATCAAAGTAAGTAGATAATCAAATACTTTACGATATCTCAATAAATAATGATCCGTTAATAAATAATGCTCCCTTAATTGGGAGCTGTTTCATTCAGTCGCAATAAAATGTATCTAATTCTGTAGAGGTGAACATCTTACCTATTACGATGCCATTGAATCATTTCAGTTATAAACCCTACCTCTACCAGAGTTGAAGCTTAAAAGCTAAATACTCAATATCGCATTTATGCGATCCCTCCAAAATTGCGACAATGGTCACTAAATAGACTATCCATCCCTAAGCTCATGAAAAATATGATGTGTTTTAAATAACTTACCTTTATTCTATTCTTCATTGACCATTCATTTGTGACCGGATGTCACCTAATTATCAGTATTCAGACATTATTATTTTGCGAAATAAACATTTTTACAAAATAAATAGAGTCTATCCCGTACCTCATTTAAAAGGATATTATTTTGAAAATCAAACAAACCTTATCTTTATGCTCTGCACTCATTGCCTTTTTAATCCCAATGTCGGCATCTGCTGACTCTTTAACACTCTATGCTGCTGGTAGCTTAAAGACGGCATTAAATGATGTAGCATCATCTTATACTCAAGCCTATAAAACAGAAGTCAGCACAAAATATGCGCCTAGCGGACTGTTAAGAAAAGCAATTGAAGACGGTGAACAACCTGATGTTTTTGCTTCTGCAAATATGAAACACCCTGAAAAACTGGCTACGGAGGGATGGGGAAGTCCAGTGGTGTTATTTGCCCGAAATCAGCTTTGTGCGCTAGCGCAACCGAATGTAAAAGTGACTCCAGATAACCTGCTTTCTACATTAATGGATAAACAAATCCGCGTTGGTACTTCAACGCCTAAAGCTGATCCAAGTGGTGATTATGCTTGGGAACTTTTCCACAAAGCAGAAACAATACAAAAAGGAAGCTTCTCGGCTCTTTCAACTAAAGCTTTGCAGCTTACTGGTGGTGAACAAAGTGAAAAAGCACCTGAAGGGTTAAATCAATATGGTTGGGTGATGAGTGAAAAAAAGGCGGATATTTTTCTAACTTATTGCACCAATGCTGTATTGGCAAAAAACCAGGTTAAATATCTCAACATAATCACCATACCTGAATCACTTTCAGTAGGAGCAGATTATGGCTTGGTAGTTAAAGAGGGGGCACAAAATAAAGCATGGCAATTTGCCATGTATATTCTCTCACCTGAGGGACAAAGAATTCTGAAAAAATATGGTTTTGAAGCCAACGCCATTCCTAAGCTCTAAGACGTATTGAAATTAGGTTTGAAATGACAAGACAGTTACCGATTTTCAGTCGGTAGCTGTCAAAATACATTAGAGTAAGTACTTAGCTAATAACACAAATGATCAAGCCAATATAAAGTTGAGCGAACTATTATTTTTCTTGAATAAACGCTAACCAACTTTGCAATGCTGATTCGAAATCTTCCAAACCACAATAAGATTCAGATTCCGCATTATATAAATTCATTGCTTCGTCTAAGACATGATCATCTTCAAAATCAATTATATTAGCAAATACTCTAACTTGTTCGGTGTCGATATCGATGGTTAAATCTCTACCAATATCACGCCAATGATTGGCCCTACCCGTTTTAATAAGCATAATTTGGTTTAAGATATAATTAGCGCGATTTTTATCATCACCAAGATTTTCAGCAAACCAACTGCCTAACACCTCATGCCCCATACTAAATTCAGCAAACACAGTGCCTTCAAGGCGATTACGACGAAATTGAAATTCCATACAAGTACTCTTCTAATAGTATTTGTTCTATTTTAACCGATGATCAACAATTCTGCTGCTTGTTAGCGGATCAAATAGTGTGCTTGATGATTAAATATTCGATAACGAAAGGATTTCATTCCACATGTTCGTTTAAACTTGGGCAAGACTAAAAAGTAGCGTAAATTGTTGCGATAGTGATCACTTGGAATGATTAATAATGAATAATGGTTTTATTTACAGCTTACTATTAACAGGCCCAAATGCTGGCCAATCGCTCACTGAAGCGCAAGTTGCTCAGTGGCAGCCTCAAGATGGCCTTTTATGGCTACACCTTCGCTATCGTGAACCTAAAGCGCGTAAATGGCTCCTCAACTCTGGTTTAGATAGGGTCGAGATGGATACTCTATTGGCCACCGATACTCGCCCACGAGTATTAAGCTCAGAAAAAGGGATCTTACTGGCATTGCGAGGGGTTAATTTAAACCCAAATTCCGATCCAGAAGACATGGTCGCAGTGCGGATCTACGCTGAAGAACACAAAATTATTTCAACATGCGAACGCCAATTACAATCGGTTATCGATGTTGCCGAAGCAATTACCCATGGTAAAGGTCCAGTTGATAGCGCAGCGTTTATCATGGCCATCTGCGAACGGTTGACCCAACGTAAAGTCGAGTTTATCGGTAAACTTGAAGAACAGCTAGATGAATTAGAAGAGAAAGTAGTCACTCAAGTCAATAAAACGTTGCGCACTGAAATTGCTGAACTACGTCGACAAACAGTGGTATTACGACGTTACCTAGCCCCACAACGAGAAGCTTTTTCTCGTATGCTGCAAGAAACCAACGAGCTATTTGACGTTAATGACAAAATCCGTTTACGTGAAATCCACGAAACCCTGATCCGAGTCATAGAAGATCTTGATTCAATACGCGATCGCGCCAGTGTCACCCAAGAAGAACTGCAATCGCAGCAATCAGAACAAGTAAACCAAAGGTTGTATTTTTTATCACTTATTTCGGCAGTATTTCTACCTTTAGGTTTTTTAACTGGCTTATTGGGTGTCAATATTGGCGGCATACCAGGGGCTGAAACAAACTGGGCTTTTGCTGCATTTTGTGCAGGCTTATTTGCACTTATTGCCTTTCAAATGTATCTGTTTTACCGCTTAAAATGGATATAGCCAGACTACTGAACATTAGTTATCCCGAGTTAGGTTAGTTAGATATAAAAAAGACGCCGAAGCGTCTTTTTTATATCTATGATAATCGCAAAGCGATTTCAATATTACTTTGCAGCAGGTGCAGCTACTGGCGCTTTTTCAACAGACACTAGCTCAACTTCAAAAACTAAAGTTGAGTTAGCAGGAATAGTACCAGTATCACGATCACCGTAAGCTAATTCAGCTGGAATAACGAATTTGTACTTAGCGCCAACAGGCATTAACTGTACACCTTCAGTCCAACCAGGAATAACACGATTTAGCGGGAACTTAGCGGTTTCACCACGCGCATATGAACTGTCAAACTCGGTACCATCAGTTAGCGTACCGCGGTAATGTACTTCAACAGTATCTTCTGCTGCTGGCTTTTCGCCCGTTCCAGCTTCTAATACTTCATACTGTAAACCAGATTCAGTCGTGGTTACGCCTTCTTTAGCTTTATTATTTTCTAAGAATTTTTTGCCATCGGCAATCGCTTTAGCCGCTACTATTTCAGCTTGCTCTAGGCGTTTGTCGTTTAATTTTTTATCTAGGTTTTCCAATACTGTCTGCATTTCTTCTTCAGTTAGCAGCATGTCTTCACCTAAACCATCGGTAAAGCCTTTAATCACCATGGTACGATCAACAGCAAAACCTAATTCTTCTTGCTCTTTAATGTGACCTGACATGTACTTACCGATTGAACCACCTACACTGTATGCTTCTTTTTGCACGTCAGTTGTTAATTCAATTTTCTTTTGGGTAACGTCTTGATCTTGATTACACGCAGTAAGGCCAACAACGGCTAATGCAACTAACGATAATTTGTAAATAGATTTCATTAAAGCTTCCTCAGCATCCTATAGTGGTTACAATAACCTTAATACATTCAATCAATGAGATATGTAAGTGGTCATGTTAATTATCCACTTTATACTAGTTAAAACGGTTATACCATTGGGTAAACCTTATATAATTAAGGTTTAAGACAATAATTCTAGGAGCAAGTTCATGATACGAGTTCCAATGCGGTTTTTTTGTTCAATCTTATTTTGTGTATGCTTATTATCCGCATGCCAACCTTCACCAAGCAAAGTCATGATACTGACAACGGATGCCAGCTACAGCGCCAGCTTATCTGATGATGGTAATCTAGCATTAATCAGCACGGCTAATAATGGTGTACAAGTATGGGATTTAACCGGCCCAAGTTTGTCATATCAATGGTTACAAGGTCAAAAGGATAACACCAGCAATGTCATTGATACCGCTATTTCCGCCAACAAAATCTTTGCCGCCACGATTAGCAGTAACTCATTAGCGATATGGCGTTTAGATGATGGCAGTTCGGTAGGTTGGTGGTCGCTGCCCTCTTACGCTCAAAGCGTGGCGATTGCCAATGATGGCCAAACTTTAGTCGCTCTTGGTGATGGTTCCGTCATGTCATTATCACCGAAAAACAATCGTTTGATTCAGTTTTTAGGTCATAACGAAAAGGTCAATAGTGTATCGATTAGCGCTGACGGTCTAAAGGCACTAAGTGGTGGTAATGATAACAAGGTTATTCTATGGCAGGCGCAAACAGGCCAACCTATTCAACAATGGCAGTTAAGCTCGCGCATTACCAAAGTACTGATTAATGAAAGTGGCAGTTTAAGCTTTGCAGGTGATATAACTGGTAATGCAACAATCTGGCAATCAGCTTCAGGGGCTGCACTAAGTCAGTTAAACATTATTCGTAGGCAAATGAATTTTTCCTCTGCTCGCTTTGCTCAGAATGATCAGCAATTACTCACCGGAACACCATCAAGCGAGATCTTTTTATGGCAAGTTGACTCAGGGGAAAAGCTCGGACATTGGAAAGTTCAGCTGAGTAAAAACACCCAAAATAAAGGCGCTGTAGTATACTCTTCCGTAATGACAGAGCCAGGCTCAATCGTCAGTATTAGTAGCCAAGGTCTAGTAGAATATTGGCAGCAATAACCAATCAATAAGAGGTCGACATGGAGCAAGTGTTGCAAAAAATTGATGATCTTGAAATGAGACTATCATTTCAAGACATCGTCATTGAGGAGTTAAATCAAGAAGTGATTAAACTCAATACATTAGTTGCCAGACAACAACAGCAAATGCTATTAATGGTCAATAAACTGCATGCGATTGAACCCAGTAACATGGCATCTCAAGCAGATGAAACACCACCACCGCATTATTAAATAGTCTTAATGAACACTGTTGCGATTAAAGATGGTTTACCATTAACCAATGGTATCGAAAGCTCATTATTTTTAAGTTAACTAACAGTTGGCGTACATGCAATTAAATCAGCACCTCACAATAGCAACTACAGGCGATAATATTCTTACGCTGACGGCTGAGCCTGTGACGGTGTTTGATGACGCATTACACGCGTTAGCAGATAACATGCTCAGCACTATGTTAAATACTAACGGGGTTGGTATTGCGGCAACGCAAGTGTTCAGTCGAGCAGCAATGTTTATTATGGCATCCAACCCCAATAAACGTTATCCCAATGCACCATCTATGGCCCCAACCGTCGTGATCAATCCACAAATATTGTCTACGTCAACAATGACAGAAACGGGCATGGAAGGTTGCTTGTCGCTCCCCGGTAAACGTCTGTCTATTTTGCGACATACCGAAATTGAGGTCCAATATCAATCGCTCGATGGTCGATTACACCAGCAATCATTATCGGGATTTGTAGCTCGTATTTTTCAACATGAATATGACCACTTGCAAGGCATTACCTTACTTGAACGAGTCAACCTTATGGCAGCATCGGCCGAGGTATCCTCATGTTAAAATCAGTTTGGGTGTTATTAATTCTTACGATGGGATTAACGGGATGCGCTTTTAACAGTGTATTTGTTAACTATCCTTCGCAAATAGCACCGTACAGACAACAATTAAGCAGTGATGCTCCCACAGCAAACATCAATGAGTTAGCAGACAATATTAGCGGTAATGATGGCCTACTTTACGCCCAGGAGTCTGGACGTATTATACAGATTTCGGGAGATTTCACTCGCAGCAAAACCTATTACCAACAGGCCATTGATGCCTACCAAGCCTTTGATGACAAAGCCACCGTCAGCGCCAGTCAACTCGGGGCTGGGGCGAGTAGTATTTTATTAAATGATAACGCCATTCCATACCGTGGCCCTGGTTATGAACGTATAATGCTGCACCAGTATCAGGCTCTGAATTATTTATTTAGTGGCGACACTCAAGGTGCACTCGTTGAAGTTCGCCGCAGTAATGAACTACAAAGCTTAGAACAAGCTCGATATCAGCAATCGCAAAAATCGGTGCAAGACATGGCCAATGGCACTATCGACGCACAAATAACTCAATTAAGCCAAGAAGCCGGAACTGTTACCAGCTCATTTCTTAACGCGTACAGTTATTACATCACAGGGTTATTGCACGAACTCGCTAACGAGCCAAACGATGCTTTTATCGATTATCGCAAAGCAGCGCAAATTACCCCTAATAACACTTATTTACAGCAAGATTTAATCCGCCTAGCTAAGCAACTTGCCATGCCTCAATACGATGAATTTAAACGCCGTTGGGGGGATGCCGTTTTACCTACCGAAGACCAAGGCCAAGTGGTGTTTATTGTAGAAAGAAGCTTTGTCCCCGAAAAACAAAGTATTACCGTCCCTTTTTCTATCGACGGTAATTGGCAAACAGCATCATTAGCGACTTACCAACCACAGCGTCAATTATTAAGCGAAAGTAAAATTATAGGCTTAAACCAAGTATTGGAAGCCCAGAGCATTGCCAATATCGATGCGTTGGCTATAAATGCATTAAAAGAAGATTTGCCTGCTGCATTGTTTCGTCAAGCTGCCAGAATTTACGCAAAATACCAATTAAACCAAAGTAGCCGTAGTAGCAACAATCAAATGAATGTTGGGGCAATTGCGATGCAGATTTTTAACGTCATTAGCGAGCAGGCTGACCGTAGAAGTTGGCTTACGTTGCCACGCCAAGCACAAATTGCCAGAGAGTTTATTGCTGCGGGCGATTATAATATTGGTTTAAATAATAGCCAAAATGTACAAATTACAGTGAAACCGAAACGTACAACATTAATTTGGGCAATAGAAACTGGAAATCGTACCCGTTTTTATTCAATAATCATCTGATAGACGATAACCTTTATCAACTGTCACTCATCACTAATGGAATTTATTATGAAAAATTTGAAACTGATATTTGTGTTAGCTGCAGTAATGGGGCTGAGTGCCTGTCAATCTAAAGTTGAATATGGCGATGCCTCTGAAGTAGAAACAGTTAACGAAAACTTTGGCTCAACCGATCTGCAAAATATTGCTGCTAAAATGGTCGACAGTATGTTGACGTTCCCACCTGTTATCGTCATGACTCAAACTAACCGTCCCATTATTTTTGTTGATAAAATCAAAAACAAAACCTCTGAACACATCGACACAGAGTCTGTTACCGATACTATTAGCAACAAATTATTACGTTCAGGTAAGTTCCGCTTTATCGACATGACCAAGGTTGATACCGTGCGTAAACAGCTCGATTATCAAAATAATGCAGGCATGGTCGACCCATCGACAGCGATTAAATTTGGTCGTCAGATTGGGGCGCAGTACATGTTGTACGGCAACTTATCTAGCATCGTTAAACAAGATGGCAGCACCAAAGATGTGTACTACAAAATGACCATGCGTTTAATGGACCTTGATACCGGTTTAATTGAATGGTCTGATGAAAAAGAAATTCGTAAAGTTAAATCGAAATCATTTTTAGGCTTGTAATTAGCCTGATCATAGCGCTAAAGCCGACAACCTTGTCGGCTTTTTCATACACCCAATAATAAGTTAGGAACACTAACGTGAAATTGTTATCCACTGAATTATTTAGCCCTCGGATCATTAAAACTAGCCTAGTTGCATTATGTTGTGCCAGTGTGATCAGCTGTAGCAGCTCTGTTTCAACCTCATCTTTTCAACGAGATGGCACAGCCAATATCAGCCAAGCACAAGCGCAAGCGCGTTCAAATATCGTTTCTAATGTGCAATACGAGCTGACCTTTTTCCTTAGTGAACAAAGCCAATTCAGTGCAAAATCAGTAGTACACTTCGACCTAAGCAGCGTGCCTAAATCGCTTACGTTAGATCTAAATAAAGCCAATGTTCAACAATTTATCATTAATGGCACCAAGGTTTACCCTAATTACAATGGCGCTTACTTCACTTTAAATCAGAGTCTATTAACCAGTGGTAGTAACACTATTGAAATTGAATTTACTCGGGAACACAGCACTAACGGCGAAGGCCTGCATCGTTTTGTCGACCCTGTAGACGGAAAAGTTTACTTGTACTCGCATTTTGAGCCTGCTGCCGCCCAGCAAATGTTTGCCGTATTTGATCAACCGGATATCAAAGCCAATTATCAAATTAATGTCCATGCTCCAAAAGATTGGCAAGTCATCAGCGCCATGCGCGAAACCAATGTGATTGACCAAGGTGACAATAACTTATGGACATTCCCAACAACGCCTAAGCTGAGCCCGTATAATTTCTCCATGCATGCCGGTCCCTACAAAGTGTGGCAAGACAATTCAGGGCGTTATCCAATGCGATTATTCTCTCGTCAGTCAGTGGCCTCACAAGTTAGCCCACAAGATTGGTTTACCTATACTAAGCAAGGTTTAGACTTTTTTGATAACTACTTTGGCATTGCTTATCCGTTCAAAAAATATGACCAAGTATTGGTGCCTGACTTTCTCTACGGTGCCATGGAAAACGCAGCAGCAATTACTTTTTCTGAAGACCGTTTCTTATTTAATGCCGAAATGACGGCTGAACAAAAAGAACGTTTAGCGGGCGTTATCATGCATGAAATGGCCCACCAGTGGTTTGGCGACTTGGTAACAATGAAATGGTGGAATGGCCTGTGGTTAAACGAAAGTTTCGCCTCATTTATGGGCACCCTTGCCACCAGTGAAGCCACCGAATTTAGTCATGCCTGGCGTACTTTTTATGCTTCTGGTAAACAAGCTGCTTATCATCAAGACAGCTTAGTCACTACACATCCCATTGAAGTGCCCGTAGCCACCAGCCAAAATGCCTTTGATAATATCGATGCGATTACTTATCAAAAAGGCGCATCAACCATCAAGCAATTGCGTCATTTACTCGGTGAAGAGACCTTCCGCCGTGGTGTGAGCCAATATTTACAACAATACAGTTATAAGAATGCCGAGCTAAACGACTTTATTAATAGCCTAGCTCAAGCCAGTGGCCGAGATTTATCACTTTGGACCAAAGAGTGGTTGTACGCAGCGGGTGTTAACACCATCAAAGCACAATACACTTGCCAAAATAGCCAAATTGACTCGTTTGCCATTATACAAACTGCAGATGAGCAACACCCAACACTGCGTGAACAAAGAATAAAAATTGGCTTGTTCAATAAGCAACGTTATGGGGTAGAAAAACAAACATCGCTGGCAGTGACATACAAAGGCGCTTATACCGAAGTTGAGCAGTTAATTGGCGAGGCTTGCCCAGATTTAGTTTATCCAAACTACGATGACTGGGGCTTTGTAAAAGTGGAGTTAGACCCAACGTCATTTAATACCGCTAAAGAGCAACTAAGCCAAGTGAGCGATCCGTTATTGCGATCAATGCTTTGGCAGAGCATGTGGGACAGCGTCATTGAAGGTAAAACGCCATTAAATGAGTTTTTAAATATTGCATTAATTAATGCACCACTGGAAAAGGATTACACAATTCTTGGACAAGTATTAGGCAATTTACAACGGGCTAAAAACTACCTCGATTTAATGGCGCCAAGCAATACAGCCTACAATAATAAAATATCCAAAGCACTTAGCCAGATGAGTCTGCGCATGAGCATGGAGTATTTTAGTAATAGTGATTTCCAACGTCGGTGGTTTGATGCTTACATTAGTTTCTCTAACAATGGAGACGCGTTAAAACATATTCAATCTTTACTGCAAGGTAAAGACCTCATTAAAGGTTTAAGCATAGATCAAGACTTACGCTGGGCAATGATCAAACAATTAAACCGTTACGATTATGGCAATGCTCAGGCGTTACTTGCCAAAGAAAAGCAGCTTGATCAATCTGACTCAGGTGAAAAAGCAGCGATTGCTGCAGAAGTAATCCGGCCTCAGTCATCGCTTAAACGTCAGTGGCTAAACACCATCGAACATAATGACAGCATGCCGTTCTCAAAAATTCGGGTTGCGATGAATAATCTTTACCCTGCAGAGCAAAAGTTATTAAGTGCCGCAACTGCAGAGCAACGGTTTGCCAACTTAGCGTTAATGGACAGCAAGGGACCGGTATTTATGCGCAGTTTTGCAGCGCAACTCATTCCAACAGAATGCAGTTCGGCGAACATTGATGCCATTAGTTCCGTCTTAAATACGCAAACAGGTTTATCGGCATTAACAAGACGAGCCCTACTTGAAACTCGTCAACAAGAGCAGCGCTGTGTAAAAATAAAGCACATGTTAAGATAACGATTGGCTTGTCTAGCCTTATAAAATAGGTTGATGTTAAAAAGCGCTGATGCAGATCAGCGCTTTTTTATTATCAAATATTTCTGTGGCCATTAATACCAAACACACTCATGAGCATGTAAAAAACAACACTAACTGCGCACACTAAAACGCATCATTACCGGTGCATGATCGGTACTGTCACTATCGCGTTCATAGTCAGGTCGAACAAGGTGTCTGTCAAACGTTTGATAGTTGACAATATGAGCAAGGTTTTGTTGTTGTGTGGGATTAAATTCACTCGACACCAAGATGTAATCGAGCACTGAACCACTATTGCCATAGTAATGTGTCGGTTGCCTTACCGTATGAGGCTCATCATCGATTACCGATGCCGATTCGAATTCATCTTCAGCTAAGGTTGCATTGCGCTTAGTTGCGGCAATAAATAACTCATAACTGTCAAACAAACTACTTTGGTGTAATTCTGCCATTAGTGATGTTTCGCCTAGCTTAGCCAGCCCAGGGTCTTCAATGTCACTGCGAAATACTCGCAATTGATTGTTAAATGCGGCTAAGAGCTCGCTCCCCATGGTGTCATTAAAGTCGCCCATTAACATAAAGGGTTGCTGACTTTGTTGCCGTCTCATCAACATTTGATGGCACAACAACGCGGCTTCACTGCCACGTTGCAAACTTGATGCCCATCGCCCAAGTACTTGTCTTGCTACAAAATCAGCTCCGCCATGTAAACCGCTGTGACTAATATCATCACGACTAACACCACTTCGCTTGGACTTAAGGTGAATAACATAACAATCGCATGGGCCAAAAATGGGAAACTGTATCGTGGCTCGAAGTGGTTTCCGACTAAAAGCAAATGTCTCAGCTAAACCTAATTGAGTTACCCACTGCGGATCAGGAATGACATTGGCAGAATCGATAATAGGATACTTTGAAGCTATGGCTACCACAGGGCTGCGATACACATAGTCACTGACCACCTCGGGTAAATCTAACGCCACAAAATACTCATAACCCAACGACTTTGTCAGTGTAGCTAATGCGTCGGGACTAAATACTTCTTGAAAACCGATAACATCGGGTTGGTTTTGCTCAATAAAATCACTTAACCAAGCACGCTTTTTTAGCCATTGTTTGTCGCTATAGATATTTTCAAAGTCGTAGTAGGCGTAAGGCGGTTCAATAAAGTTAAATAAATTTATGCTCACTACACTGAATGTAAGCGCTGGTGATGAAGTAGAAGATGTGCTGTTAACTTGCAAAATATGTTGTTCCCAATAAAACCTTCATCAAGGGTACTGACAACATTATGGTTTGTCGAATATAACCGTTGAATTTAACAGCCTCAAAAATAACTGAACCGAAAGACACTGGCCTACGTAATGTATCAATATACCGTCTACTAGATAATCGATTAGAGAACCTGTTAGATAACGACTAATTTAGCAAATCTTATACAGCCAATGTAATCCCCCAGTAGTACCTTTTGGCTTATCCCTCACCCTGATAAGCCATTTTTTTACATTGTGCGTTATCTCGAAAATAGTACGCTAGTTATAATTAATGGGTTTATAA
Organism: Shewanella sp. MEBiC00475; assembly: GCF_005234075.1. Taxonomy (NCBI): domain Bacteria; kingdom Pseudomonadati; phylum Pseudomonadota; class Gammaproteobacteria; order Alteromonadales; family Shewanellaceae; genus Shewanella; species Shewanella sp. MEBiC00475. The sequence goes on along the minus strand of NZ_CP039928.1, from coordinate 3,002,261 downwards.
TGACATCAATAAATAGACACAAAATTCGCCTGAATCAGGCCATAAAAACAACCATATTGGTTGCTGGTTTTATGTCCCTTATTAGCCAGTCCGCATGGAGTACAAGTGAGGAAAATATGCTATTTCACTTTACCGATGTAAGTCACTTTACAAAATGGAATATCAATAATGACACTGTAATGGGTGGCGTCTCACAAAGCCAAGTTAGCATTGATGGCCAACAAAACTTGCTATTATTTACGGGTTCGGTTTCATTAGAAAATAATGGTGGATTTGCGTCTACAGAATCAATATTAACATCTCAAATAACAGCAGCATCATTACTGACTTTAGTGGTTAAAGGTGATGGAAAAACCTATCAAATTCGCCTAAAAACACCGAGTTTATCGAATGGTGAAGCTTATGTAGCTAATTTTACCACTCGTGTCGACACAATCACTCAACATGCTTTTACCGCCGCGGACTTTACTGTCAGCTTTAGAGGGCGATCGGTCGTAAATGCACCAGAACTACATTTTGAAGATATTGATAGAATTGGTTTTTTAGTCGCCCAAAAACAACAAGGCCCATTTGCAATTGAGTTACACTCTATTCAATTCGACAGATAAGCATTAAGCATTAAGCATTAAGCATTAAGCATTAAGCATTAAGCAAGTAAGGGTATTCATTGAATTTACCAATGCAAATAAAAGGCATTATTTTTGACTTAGACGGCACCTTAGTTGAATCCAGTTTGGACTTTGATTTAATTCGTCAGCAAATTGGTTGTCCTCAAGCCATTGATCTACTTAAATACGTCGACAGTTTAAATTGCAAAACAACTCAAGCCAAAGCAAACCAAGTTATTCTTGCTCATGAATACCAAGATGCAATAAATGCTAAACCAATTAAAGGTATGACAGAGTTAATTAATGCTATTGAAGTGGCTAAATTACCCACCGCCATAGTGACTCGTAATAGCCTTGCGGCTAGTGACATGAAGATTAAAAAAAATAATATTGCCATCGACCATGTGCTCACTAGAGAAGATTATCCAGCAAAACCCGCACCCGATGCACTACTGGCAATAGCTTCGCAATGGGAAATTGCCCCACAATATATTATGTATGTTGGCGATTACTTATACGACATTCAAGCGGCCAATAATGCTGGCATGATCGCCTGCTTAATTACCCATGGCATTGAAAACCGTTATCAAGCATTAGCAGATATTGTTATTGATGAGCTAAGTCAACTGCTGCCATTACTGACTCCAACTGAAAAGTGTTAGTCACATAAATCAAATAATAGTATGAGAACAATATGAACCGATTTCACCCAAAGAAATTACTCCACAGTAAATGGACTAAGATTGAGGTTATTAACAAGCTCAAACATTTTAGCATCATAAAAGTGGAATATGACGAGCAAAAAAATGTCATTGAATGCATTATTCGTGCAGAAATGAATACACAAGAGTTTGCAGTAGACTGGCACGATCTAAAAGATTCACAACAGTGGAAAATGGGCTGGCAATAAAAAAGTGACTCAAGCAATAAACCTGAGTCACCTCCATGATATGGATCTTAGAATATATTTTAAAAACTATTATTTTTTGTTAATTATAAATATAGAGCCACCGGCTTGTCGAAAAGAAATAGTTTCTAAGCCCCAATCAGATAACATGACTTCATCGATGCGTAAGCTATCCCCTTCACTGCTACAGCCCCACATTTTGGCACAGGTCTGCCCAGCTATATTTGATCCAGTCCCTTTCGACGAGTCTGGGATCATGTGATTTAACTGTGCGATATGAGTACCAAACATACCTTCAAAAGTATCCATTTTAACATCAAGAGTTTCCATTTCATCTTCAGGAAAATTGATCGCTGCAGTTTGCTCATTTGAACCAGTTTGTTCAGGGGTTAACGTGACAACATCTTTTGAAATTAAATCATAAAGTTTGTTAAGTGGTAAATCTTTAGTTGATTCATGTAAGTAAAGTTCTTGGCCATAATTTCTAGCTGCAAAATTCATTTCTTCATAAGCTCTAGCAAGGTATTGATCTGCAAGTGCCAAATCTTGTTTTACCATGCCACCACCTAAATACATTTTGCCTAACAAATACGAAGATTGCCCATGCCCCATCTTTGATGCGTACTCTAAATATTCAACGCCTTCGTCAATATCTTTTAAATGCGTATCTTGTAAGTGCAATACACCCGCTTTGTACTTTGCATCCATAACTCCGTTTTTGCCTGCACGTCGGTACCACTTTAAGGCCATGTCTAAATCTTTGTCAGTGCCATAACCAGCATAGTAAAACTCACCTAACATAGCCATTGCAGATGAATGACCACGTTTAGTTAAAATACGGTACGCTTTAAAGTACTCAACACATTCAGAGGTTTGGCACTCTGGGAGCTGGCTCGCCTCACTTTTTGTAGGTGCGAAGAAAAGAAAACTCATAACTACGCTAAAAATAATTATTTTATGTTGCATATGCTAATTCCATTTAGTGAATGTTTTTATACTATTAGTGCTTAAGTTAATATTGTCTATAGTATAAATGGGTGATATATAAACAACATGCAGTTAAGTTTAACATTCAATTTACATCACTAAGTCAGCAGTGATGCACTTTTACATAAAGCGAGTCACGGTAAAAAATCAAAATTAAACACCAAATTTTGTTACTTCAAAACGATTTAACAACCGATGCACCAAATAACACAGCAATAATGTCGCCACTATCGCTACTAAAATGCTACTGATACGATATAAGGCACTAAACACTAAGTCATTGTTTGGGGTTAAATATTGGCCAAACAAGATTCCTAAGGTGGTCATGGCACCAAAGCCGACCCCGGAACCGCTAGCCTCTCTAACATGCACTTGGCTAAATAGCATTAAGCCTATCCATAACAGTGGTATCACAAAAATTAATAATCCAGACCAATCATACAGCAAGCCTTGGCCAACTAAGCCAAACGTCACCCCAAATAAAGTGCCAATAGCACGTTTTCGAGCATAGCCAAGCGCACCATTCCAATGCATCGGAAATAACAATAATAACGTAGTGGCTTGAGCCGACATAGAATCTCGTAAGTTAAACACCTGAAATACTAAAAATGATGCCGTTGCAATGGATGCTCCAAGCAACGCTTCGTGGCGCATTCGATTAGGTGCTTTAACTACTGCCGCCATCGATGCTCTGGGCTCAACATCTGGCCATAATGCAGTCACGGCGTAAGCAATGATGACTGAAGTAACCGTTGCCCAAAAGTTACTGAAAATAAGGTTGTTAATATCAACACTAGGATAACTGGCAAAGTGCAGCATAATACTTAAACTGATTACTCCGTTTGCACCGAATAGAAATAAATTGCCACGCGACATTGCCGCAAACCGATACAAAAAAAGTGCAAAAACAATGGGTAATATCATTCCTGGATGAGAGCCAAATAAACCACCAACAATACCGACTTCAATGCCTGCCATTACTGCCGATGCCAACAATTGTCGCATAGCATGGGCATTCATTACAGGCACCAAACCCAATAACAACATTGGCGTTACGGTAAAAAAGACTCCATTGCTCAAGTCGAAAAACTTACATATTGCAAACCCTAGCGTTGCGCCCGTTGCAATGCGTAAACATTGACGAAAATCATTTGCTGTCAAAGGGCTATGACGTAATAACATCTAAAATACCTACGGCGTTGGAGAAAAAACACACAAAACTAATATTAATATTTTGCTATAGAAGCAGATAAACAACAAAAAGGAAGTCATACATTATTACGGATTGGCAAAATGGTATTTAAATTTAATACCAATTAATCAACAACTAAACGCATATATTAATCATTCATTTAGTATATATAATGCAACACACTCACAGCCTTGATTTGCAGCTTTGCAAGCAAACCAAGCAGAATACTATTTGGCACTAATTGCACGGTTGCACGCGCCCCAGCAGGCAATGTATTGATGGCTTGTTGATCAAGTTCAAGGTGTAAACGTAATCGCTGAGCATCACGCACCCAACGGACAGAATCCTGTGGTGAAGCTAAACGACCGTTAGCTTCAAATTGCCCAGCGCTAACGCCAGCATCTACGGTACTGACTTTAGCAGGATATAAACGCCCAGGTTGACCATCAAAGGTAATATAAGCCGTTGATTGCGGCTTTATGCCTCTTAGGCTTTTTTCTCTAAAGTCAGCAATAATATCCACTTTCTCTGATACTACGGCCAATAACGGCTGGCCAATTGTCGCAAAACTACCGACTTTTAGCTGTAAGTTAGTTACCACACCACTTTGATCTGCACGAATTTGGGTATAAGACAGGTTTAACTCAGCTTGAGCTAAGTGGTTTTGAGCTTGGCGCACTTTTAAATTATCTTTACCATCACGTCCACGACTTACGGTTAATTTAACTAACCGGGCTTTAGCGGCAAGTAAATTTGCCTCCGCTGTTGCTGCATTACTTTCAGTTTGATCTTTTAACTGCTGAGATACGCCCCTAGTAGCATAAAGCGTATCGATACGGGTTGCTTCGCTGCGCTTTTGTTGGGAACTGCTTAGGTTAGCTTTTATATCTGCCTGAGCAGCTACAATGGCAGCATCCAGTTCCGCATTATCTTGTTCTGCCTGTTCTAAGGCTAATGTAGCTTGTTCAACGGCCAGCTCATATGAGGCTGAATCGATTTTAAATAACACATCCCCCTTAGCAACCACTTGGTTATTTTCAACCTCAATCGAAGCAATTTTACCGCTAACTTGTGGGGTTACTTTCGTCACCATTCGTGTCGCCATAGCTTGAGGCGTCATAGGGATAACGGCGTCGGCAAACATAAAATAACCAAATACCAGTACAAACATAAAAATGGATATTTTAACGAGTCGAGCAAATTGTTGGTCTGGAGTCATATTATTTCTCATTCAGGGATTTTGTGGTCTGATTCAGTGTTCTTATGCAGCGCCGAGAGGGCGTTATCACTGATCAGACTAATGATACGTTCAAACTCACTTAATTCTTGGGTGCTAATGCCCGCCAATAAATCACGACGAACTGACATAATGCGACCTTCCATTTGTTTAAGCATGCCGAGACCTTCTGGGGTTAAACACACAATACGGGCACGCTTATCGGTCTCGCAGCAGCGGCGTTGTACATATCCTTGCTCTTCTAGCTGACTAAGGGTGCGCATTAGCGAAGGCAGTTCAATCTCTAAAGCATGAGCAAGCACCTTTTGGCTTACGTTGTCACCTAAACGTAATAGCTTCCATAATGCAGTCCAACGAGGATGAGTGAGACCAAGGGGGATTAATTCTGCATCCGCTGCAGTGCGCCATAAACGATGCAATCGCCCTAAGTTCTCTGCAAGAGAAAGTTCTTTTAATCGTTCTAATTCTTTATTCATAATGGATTGCCACTTACTTAGCATGCTAAGCATTATAACTACTTAGCACGCTAAGTAAATAGTCGAAGCGTGTAAACTTAACCATAAGCCGCAAATTAAACCAACTGCTTAATCGTTAACCCATGAAAAATCCTATAAATAAACTCCATATCAATTGCATAATTCGCTGTAAAAAAATCTTGAAAGATCAACACCCCTTAATACTTAATAGTCGTGATAAACAACCATCGATATAAATGGCCAAGCCTATTATTTAATCAAATGTGATCAACATCACGATAATAGATTGTTATTATGACAACACAGTCTAAATGACAATACTAACACACTGTCATTTTGACTCTGAAATTTAAAAAGAAAAATAAATAACCCTTTAAATAATAATAACTTAAATATTTAAAAATAGTTGGCACGACTTATGTATTGTCAGATTAACTGTATCAAAATGACTTTGCGCTAAGAGGACTCATGAGCAAAAACAAACTTATCGGCATTGCACTACTCATCGTGCTAGTTGCTTCCTTCACTGTATTACTCAGTTTAGGCAGCGGCATATATCGAGAAAAACCGCCTATTCCAACGGCTTTTACTGACACCAGTGGCCAACCTATATTTACCAAAAATGATATTGAACAAGGTCAACTCGTTTGGCGTTCAATGGGTGGTCATCAGTTAGGATCAATTTGGGGACATGGTTCTTATGTTGCACCAGACTGGACCGCTGATTGGTTACATCGTGAAGCTCAAGCTTGGTTGTCGATCACCGCAAACGATCGCTATAACCGCGATTTCACTGAACTCGATTCAGAACAGCAAGCCGGTTTAGAGAAAGGCTTGAGAGATGATATTCGCCATAACACAGTGGTCAAAGGTCCTGGGGATGAAACTCACGTCACACTGTCAAATACCCGAATTGCGGCAATCAATGAAGTGACTAAGCACTATTTATCCTTATTTGGTGATGATCCAGCATTGAGTTCATTACGTGAACAATATGCAATGAAGGAAGGCACGATTACTGATGCTGAACATCGTGAGTTGTTAAATGCTTTCCTCTTTTGGGGAGCTTGGGCTGCGGTAACTGAACGCCCTGGTTATGATTATACTTACACCAATAACTGGCCATACGATCCACAAATCGGCAACGTACCCACTTCTGATAATATTGTTTGGTCAGTATTAAGTCTTGTATCATTGCTTCTTGGTATTGGTATGTTAGCTTGGCATCACGCCACCTGCAAAGAAGAACCATTGCCAGAACCAGCTAAAGGTGACCCATTATTTTTTACTAAACCTACGCCATCACAAAAAGCGGTCGGAAAGTATTTTGTTACAGCAATAGGACTGTTTTTACTGCAAATATTAGTGGGTGGAATTACAGCGCATTACGCGGTTGAAGGCCAAGAGTTTTATGGTTTACCATTATCTGAAATTCTGCCTTATTCAGTTACCCGAACTTGGCATACTCAGCTAGCCGTATTTTGGATTGCCACAGCATGGTTAGGCACAGGATTATATATTGCCCCAGCACTATCAGGGTACGAACCTAAGTATCAACGCTTAGGTGTAAACGTTCTTTGGGTTGCGTTAGTTGTTATCGTTCTGGGTTCTATGGCTGGTGAATGGATTGGGGTACAGCAATACTTTGACCTAGACATGAACTATTTATTCGGACATCAAGGATATGAGTACATTGATTTAGGACGTGTTTGGCAAATATTATTGTTTGTAGGCCTATTAATATGGACAGGGTTAATTACTGCAGCTATGCGCCCAGCATTAAAAGTTAATAGCGACATATTACCGGCAATTTGGATCCTGTATGCCTCGTGTGTGGCTATCGGTCTATTTTATGGTGCAGGCCTATTTATGGGTAAACACTCAAACCTCGCTATAGCTGAATACTGGCGCTGGTGGGTAGTGCACTTATGGGTAGAAGGCTTCTTTGAAACATTTGCAACTGCCGTTATCGCATTAATGTTAGTTCGTTTAGGCCTCATCCGTGCACGCAGTGCCAACGGAGCGGTATTGTTCACAACCGTGGTATTTTTAACTGGCGGCTTAATTGGCACTCTACATCACTTATACTTTACCGGTACCCAAACCTCAGTCATTGCTTGGGGAGCAATATTCTCAGCACTTGAAGTTGTGCCATTAGCATTAATTGGTTTTGAAGCAGTGGAAACCTATCGTTTACGTAAAGCAAGTCCGTGGATGGAGCGTTATCACTGGGTCATTATGTTCTTTGTGGCCACATCTTTCTGGAACTTAATTGGTGCAGGTGTATTAGGTTTCTTAATTAACCCACCAATATCGCTCTATTTTATCCAAGGGTTAAACACTACAGCGACACATTCTCATGGTGCATTTATGGGCGTGTACGGTATGTTAGGCATAGGGCTAATGCTATTCTGTCTGCGTGGCTTAACAGGCGATATGCAATGGAACCATAAATACCTTAAAGGGGCATTCTGGACCTTAAATATTGGCTTAGCCGCAATGCTGTTTATGTCATTACTACCTGTTGGTATCGTGCAGTTTTTTGCGGTCATCGACCACGGTTATTGGTATGCCCGTTCTCCTGCAGTGATCCACAGCGACTTAGTAGAAAGCCTTGTATGGACGCGAATGTTTGGTGACATTATCTTCAGTATCGGTGGGTTGTTGATGGCGTTGTTCTTATTTGACATCATCAAAAAAGCCATTGTTAGCAAAAGCGTTAAAGCAAAACAAGCCACAGCACTAGCGTAATCTAATCGATAAACATGTTTAGATGAATATCACAAAGGGGCCTTCTGGCCCCTTTTGTGCAAACAATTTATCCTTTACCCTTGTTGTTATATTTACACTTGTCATAATGACACCACCTTGTTGTTAATTGGAGTTTGACATGCCATTAAGTCAAGCAGACTTAACTCGTATCGCACTTGATATCACCGCTAATTTATCTAATCGCGATCGCTTTTCGCGCTTATTAACCACGGTAAGAGAAAACCTCCATTGTGATGCTGCTGCTCTATTATCATTTCAAGGTCATCAATTTACCCCTTTGGCGATTGATGGATTGAGTGCTGATGTATTAGGACGCCGCTTTATACTGAGTGAACATCCGCGACTCGAAACCATTGCCCGAGCGGGTGATATTGTCCGTTTCCCTTCCGATAGCGAATTACCCGACCCTTACGATGGTTTAATCCCGAATGTAGATGGTGACTTAAAAGTGCATGCCTGCATCGGCTTACCGTTGTTCGCTAACGAGCAACTCATTGGTGCACTCACCATCGATGCGCTCGATCCACACAAGTTTGATCAATTTACTAATAGTGAACTACGCAGCTTTAGTGCCATTGCCGCTGCGTCATTAAACAATGCGTTACTGATTGATAAGCTTGAAAAACAAGCCAGCAACTTTAACATTCCAGGGACAAAAACATCAGGACTACTGGACCACGAAACAGAAATCATCGGTCAGGCCGATAATTTTTTAGCTCTGCTTAATGAAGTGAATGTGGTTGCGGCAACTGAACTCAATGTATTAATTTTAGGCGAAACAGGTACAGGTAAAGAACTCATTGCCAAAGAAATCCACCTGCATTCTGTCAGAGCAAAAAAGCCGTTGGTTTATTTAAATTGTGCTGCGTTGGCTGAATCTGTAGCTGAAAGTGAGCTCTTTGGTCATGTTAAAGGAGCTTTTACTGGGGCAATTAGCCACCGTAGTGGCAAATTTGAAATGGCAGATAAAGGCACCTTGTTTTTAGATGAGATTGGTGAACTCGCACTTAACTTACAAGCCAAGTTACTGCGAGTGTTGCAATACGGAGATTTACAGAAAGTCGGTGATGATCGCAGCTTAAAAGTCGATGTGCGCATTATTGCCGCAACCAATAAAGATCTCAAAAGCGAAGTATTAGCCGGACGATTTAGAGCCGATTTATACCATCGCTTAAGCGTGTTCCCCATTGTTGTACCACCATTGAGAGAACGCCGAGAAGATATTCATTTGTTAGCAGGCTTCTTTATCGAACGCTATCGTCAACAGTTGCACTTAACGCATTTAGCACTAGAGCCTTCATCACTGCAATTGCTTGAACAATATGATTGGCCTGGTAACGTACGAGAACTAGAACATGCCATCCATCGAGCTGCTGTATTAGCTAAATCACAAACCTCAAAAGAGGGTATGTGTCTGATAAAAAATAGCCATTTTGAATTTGCGCAGACCACAGACACCGTTGCCAGACAAAACAAAAAACCAACGATGAAACAATCTGCAACGTCTTTGCCACAAACAAGCTTACGCGATGCAACCGAGCATTTTCAAAGCCAGTTTATTCAACAAGCATTAGCCCAAACAGATGGTAATTGGGCCGCAACCGCACGTTATCTGCAAATCGACCCGGGTAATTTACATCGGCTTGCTAAACGCTTGGGATTAAAATAGCTAAAGTAAAAAAATTAGTTGAAATATTAGGCGCAATAAGTAACGATGCGCCCTAACCATCTGTACAAATAATCTGTACTAATTATCTGTACAAAATAGTCAAGTTTGGCAAGATATTGTAAGCTGACTAACATAACGCCTGTTTTAGGAATGATATAACCCTCATGATAAATTCGTTACGCTCTACTTTTATTGCAGCGACCGCTATTGTATTAAGTTTTTCGAGTGCTGCTGTTGAATATCGTCTACCTGCTGAAGGCAGTAATTTAGTTGGTGAAAACCAATATTACGTGGTTCCAGAAGGGAAACTCACCTTAGAACAAATTGCATCACAGTTTCAGCTCGGGTTGACTAATTTATTAGAAGCTAACCCTGGTGTTGACCCATTTTTGCCAAAATCAGGTAGCACTTTATTGATCCCTCACCAGTTAATTTTACCGGATACTAAGCGTGAAGGCGTGGTGATTAACTCGGCTGAAATGCGTTTGTATTATTATCCAAAGGGTAAAAATATTGTCGAAGTATTGCCTATTGGTATTGGCCAAATAGGAAAAGACACCCCAGAAAATTGGGTGACTCAAGTATATCGTAAACGCGCAAATCCAACGTGGACACCTACAGTTAACATTCGCAAATCTTACGCGGCTAAAGGGATAACATTACCAGCCGTATGGCCAGCTGGTGCTGATAACCCTATGGGTTTGTTCGCACTTTATGTAGGCAATTTATACGCTGTTCATGGTACTAACGCCACGTTCGGCATAGGGTTACGAGTAAGTTCTGGTTGTGTTCGTTTACGGGATGAAGATATCAAACATTTATTTGAGACCGTACCAGTTGGCACTCGAGTTGAGTTTATCAATAAACCTATCAAGGCCACTGAAGAACCTGATGGCAACCGTTATTTAGAAGTCCATGAGCCACTCTCACGCAACCAAGCAGAATTTGAATCAACAGAGCCAGTGCCATTATCATTCGATAAAAACACCACTCGTTTTGTTGCTCACCCAGACACTGATTCATTTACATTAAAGCGCTTGCTTGAACAACGTTCTGGCATGCCAACTCGCATTAATCCATAACAATATTGTAATGCTTGGATTGCTTCAAACATAACAAAAATGGCTTGGTTAATTAAGTAAATACTGTAATTAACCAAGCCATTTTTTTGATCTGATTTTATCAATAAATTAATGTTTACCCGGCGTCGCGTTCGTCAACTGATTCTATTCAACATCATCACTTATATTCTGGTTATCACCCAAAACTTCACTGGTTTGTGCTAATGCATCTAAATCTTCCATCGCCACGTTAACATCACTTTGACCTGCATTAAGTAATTCTTCGGCTTGCTCTGCAAATGAAGCCTGTTGATCCATTTCCTGCAATAATGCGGCAGCATTTTTTTCAGTCACACTTAATGTTGATTGTGGTAATTGTTGGGCGTTTGCTTGAGTTATATCAGCAAACGTTGGTTGACCGTGATTTAGCATGGAGAGGATTGTCGGTTGCATAAAGATTGCGGTTATAATCACGATAGCAGCTACAGCTACCAAGCTAAATTTACCCCTAGATATTGGCGTTTTCTTATCCGACATTGAAAGAGTTTGATTGTGTTCGGATAAACGTTCGCTATCAACTTGGGGTAACCCAGACGGGTCAGGTCCTTTAGTGCGCATACCGATAAATTGACCGCCATCATAAATTTCCATTTGATGGCTAGATACTTCCCCTTCTACAATACCAGAACTGACAATAGTGAGTTTATTGCAATGTAACTTGCCTTTAAATAAACCAGATACTCGCAACTCTTGACAAAAAACCTCACCTTCAACCACACCACTAGGTTCAATTTTTATTTGATCGGTTGAACTGATTTTACCCTTAGTTTGGCCTGCTATCATTGCTGGACCTTGGATACGCATATCACCATCCAACGCCATATCAACACCAATATAGGTCATGCCCTTATTTTTATTATTCATTTTGGGTCCTTGTTAAGATTAACTCTCAGGGTTAATAGATTGTTATTTTTTATCACAAGAGCTTAAAGGAAATACGTATCATAATAAAGTAAGTCGTTAATGGTATACTACTCAGATCAACAATTTACACTAAGTGCTATGTCACCATTAAAAGCTTACCAACAATGTACTCAACAAAATATTGTTGACGACCCAGCGCAAAAGCAAGCAATACTTGCTCTTGACTCGCTTTATCAGCAATATATATCGGCTAATAAGAATCCTCGAGGCTTATATTTATGGGGAGATGTAGGCCGAGGGAAAACCTTTTTGATGGACTTGTTCTATCAAAGCTTGTGTGGCCAGAGCATATATAGCGCACAGCCTCAAACGGATAAAACCGTATTACGTCTGCACTTTCACCGTTTTATGGCCATGATCCACCAGCAATTAAATCAAACATCGGGGATACGTGATCCTTTAACTCACATTGGTAAGCAGATTGCAGCTAAATATTCTGTTATTTGTTTTGATGAATTTTTTGTTACTGACATCGGTGATGCCATCTTACTTGGGCGATTATTTGACACTTTATTTAAGTCCAATGTTACCTTAGTCGCAACCTCAAATGTACCTATTATCGACTTGTATAAAAACGGTTTACAACGCGATCGTTTTTTACCTACTATCGATCTGCTTCAGCAATATACTCAAACCATTCATTTGAATGGCCAGATTGATCACCGTTTACTCGCTAATACTACAAACTTAACGACAACAGCACCTAGGCCTTGGCTAAAACTACCTTCATCAATAACACCTAAAGCAGTATTTGAACTATTATGTCAACAATACCCGCAGAAAAAGTCGAATATAATAAATCAATCTAATTCGATAGAGATTTGTCAGCGTGATGTTGCCATTGAAAGTCAATATGGTCAGCTTGCTTGGTTTGAATTTTCAGCCCTATGCCAAGGACCTCGTTCAGCGTTAGATTATATCGAACTTGCAGGACAGTTTAGTCATATATTACTCAGTAATGTGCCGACTTTAGGCGGTGAAGTTCGCAGTTGGATTAAAGCTAGAGGTACTGAGGATGGCGCAATAGCCACTACGACTGGTGAACGACAACTGGCATATGCAAGTGAAGACGATCCTACCCGACGCTTTATTAGTTTAGTGGATGAGCTATACGACCAAAAAGTGATGTTAATTCTCAACAGCCAGTGCCGTTTAGAAGAGTTGTATATTGATGGGGCATTACAATTTGAGTTTAGGCGTACTTATAGTCGCCTTGTTGAAATGCAACAATGGGCGTAAACAAGCCTGCAGCACTGAGGTGATCGGCACTGATCAGGCTAATATAAGTATAAGCGTAAATTTACTGAGCTTGATAATTTTCAATATCATTAAAACGACGTAAAAAATTGTCTAGCGCGTCATTGGTCGGATATTCAAACTGATACTTGTTGTGAAAAAATACCGTTAAGCTAGCCTGAGCATCAGACAAGCTAATGGTATAACCGTCATGATCGGTTTGCGCACTCATACCGCACAGCCAATAATCATGATCCAAATGGCCGTCATCATCACTTTCTATGGCGCGCTTCTCGCCATATTGAGTGATTTTATTAAACACTTTTAACGCCCGGTGAATATCAATTTCATTTTTCATATCATGATGCTCTACTATTAATATTTTATGTGTTCATCCAAAGATACTATACGCCGATTGCACTTAATAGATCAGCATAATATTCCTCAATAAAATAATACCGTATTACAGTCTATTTCACTTAAATAATTTCCCTTTGTTAACACAACAAGGCAAAATCGCGATACTTTATAACAGACAGAAGCTATAACATGCCTGATATTGTCATTGCCTTTTTTGCTCTTGGTTTGCTTGCCGGATTGATTAAATCAGATTTAAAAGTTCCTAAAGCCACCTACGAAACCTTGTCTATTTTACTCATGTTGACACTAGGACTTAAAGGCGGAATGGCACTCCATGGTGAAACCAGTCATTTAGCTATCACAGAATTGTTGTCTGTTATCGCACTGGGATTTATTATTCCACTGAGTTTGTACCCACTACTGCGTAAACTCATCAAACTCCCCCAAAAGGAAGCTATTAGTATTGCAGCCCATTATGGCTCAGTCAGTGCGGGCACATTTGCGGTAGTGATGACGATGGTAGAACAGTCTCAATGGCCTTTGCGACCTGAAACAACCTTGTATTTAGTGTTACTCGAACTACCCGCTATTATTATCATGTTGTGGCTACATCGTTACCTTCAAGCAAAAGTCACTGGCAATAGTGAGCACGCTTCAACTGGCAGCGTGTTACACGAGGCTCTAACAAGTCGCGGTGTAGTGTTACTCAGTGGTGGGCTATCATAGGTTGGCTTTATGGCACCAGTGGCATGGCACCATTAACCCCCATGTTACTAGGCGGTTTTAAAACCTTGTTAGCATTGTTCTTATTAGAAATGGGTATCAGTACCGCAAAAGTTTGTTTCCCTATCCCATACAAACAGTGGCGATTATTGTTATTTGCAGCACTCATTCCATTTGTACTGGCTTGGACGGGTATTGGTTTGGGAATATTACTTGATTTACCCTCTGGCAGCATTTTAGTGCTTGCGGGACTCACTGCGAGTGCATCTTATATCGCAGCACCTGCAGCAATTAAAGCCGCTATTCCAGATGCAAATATCGGTTTGGCCATGTTGGCGTCACTCGGAATAACATTTCCGATTAACGTATTAATTGGTTTACCAATATATCAGTGGTGGATAGAGCAAATACTCAGCTAAATAGTGAATAATCATCTTGAAAATAGATAACATACATCGAATCTCAGATCGGACTTAACCTACTGATGTGTTGAATTAAATAAATTCAACACATCAGTAAACATTTCACTAACTAACAGTGTTTAAATGAACCCAGTTAAACCGCTAAAATCTCATTATAAATTTCAATAACGCTATCAGTTTTTGGTTGCACACTTTGTACCGGTAATTTGCTGGGCAACTGTTGTAATGTCAACTCATGGCTCTCGTCTCGCAGCCAACAGTAAGTTTGGGTTAAATGTTGGGCCTGCATTATTGGCAACAATTCTAATTCGGCTAACACTTCAAAAATACGCACGTTATCAGACCAAATGGTTAACTCATGATATTCATGGGCATAAGCTAACACTAAATATTGTGCAATAAATTCAATATCAGCAATCCCACCGGCACTCTGTTTTAAATCAAATAGTCCTGAGTTTACATTCAGTAAATGTTCACGCATTTTAATCCGCATGTCTCTGACATCTTTGGCGAGTTCGACTTTATTACGTTCTTTTTGCAATATTTGCGCACGTAATTCACTAAAACGTCCTGCCAGCGAATAATCACCAAATACAAAACGAGCACGCACTAAAGCTTGATGTTCCCACGTCCACGCTTCTTGTTGTAAATAGGTGCCAAAGTGTTCAATTTCACTCACCAACAAACCAGAAGCTCCGGACGGACGTAAACGCATGTCCACTTCATATAACTCACCAGACGTTGTACGGGTGGCAAATAAATGCACCACACGCTGAGCAAGCTTCAAATAAAAATGACTATTATCGATAGGGCGTTCACCATCGGTGGTACCTGAGCCTGTATGCCCGTGTAAAAAAACCAAATCTAAATCAGAACCATACCCCAGCTCAATACCACCAAGTTTACCGTAACCAATTACCGCAAACCCCATATTGCTAGGACTCGTCCCCTCAGGAATACCATGGCGAGATGCAGTCTGATGCCAAGCTTGTAGCACCACTTGTTCGATAATGGCTTCGGCTAAAAAGGTTAAATGATCACTTACCTGCATCACAGGTAACACGCCCGTCACATCTGCAGCAGCAATCTTAAGCTGCTGAGATAATTTAAACTGCCGCAGTGCTTCCATTTGCTGTTCCATGTCATCTTCTGGCACGCGTAATAAGTACTGGCGTAGTTCACTAGGGTAATCATCAATAGAAGTAATGTCATACAGCTGCGATGGATCAATTAACTCATCCAACAACATCGGAAAGTTTGCCAGTTCACGGGCAATCCATGGACTTGCACAACATAAACTGACTAATTGTTGCCTCGCGCCCGGATTTTCACATAAAAGCTCTAAATAAGTTGTTCGAGTTAAGATTTTATCCAGTACTTTAGCAACAGGCCTAAACGCTTGGCTTGGTTTGGTTTGGCTAACAAGCTCTTCGAGGAGTTTAGGCATTAACTTATCTAAAGTTTCACGCCCTCGTGGCCCAATAGAACGTTTTGATACAGTTTTATGCCACTCACTTAATAGCGGCCATAATTCGATATCATCGATTTGTTGCTCTTGCAGTAATGCGTTAGCGTCTTCATCTTGCTGCACATTCCAAAATAAAGATGTCCAATGATCATTGTTTTCATGGCTATCATCACCACCAACAGTGTCATTAAAGTGACCATGAATAGTGGCCATTGCCGAATTGATTCTGTCGCGAAGTTCAGCTTCGTTGTCAACGTCTAATGGATAACATAAACGTTGCCAATCAAGTTCATTGTTAGGCAAGGTTTGTGTTTGTTTATCGTCAATGGCTTGTAATAAATTTTCAACTCGACGCAATAGAATGTAACTGTGCTTAAGTTCATCAACGGCTAAATATTCCAATTGACCTAAGCTGTACAAGGTATCAATGGCACCGAATAAACTCTGCTGACGCAATGCAGGCTCTCGTCCACCACGAATAAGCTGAAAACTTTGCACCACGAATTCGACTTCGCGGATCCCGCCAGCGCCAAGTTTAATATTGTCCGTTAAATGCCGACGCCTAACCTCTTGCGCGATCAGTTGCTTCATTTTACGCAGTGATTCAATGGCAGAAAAATCAATATAACGACGATAAACAAACGGCCGTAATAGATCATGTAATTCGTCACAATAGCCAGACCAAGGGCCAAGCACACGCGCCTTGACCATGGCATAACGTTCCCAATCACGACCTTGCTCTTGGTAATAGTCTTCTAAACCACTAAAGCTGACCACCAAAGGACCACTTTCACCATATGGACGTAAGCGCATGTCAACACGGAATACAAATCCATCAACCGTCACTTGGTCGAGTAAATTAACCAAACGCTGACCCATGCGAATAAAGAATTGTTGGTTGTCTTGAGTTCGTCGACCGCCGACGGTTTCACCATGCTCAGGAAAGGTAAAAATCAAATCAATATCAGATGAAAAATTAAGTTCACGTCCGCCTAACTTTCCCATACCTAAAATCAATAAAGGTTGTGGCTTACCTTCAGCGCTCGTCGGTGTGCCGTATTGCTGACTCATGTCTTGATATAACCAATCTCGCCCAGCAATCACTAATGCTTCAGCCAATGCAGATAAGTCGAGCAGAGATTCTTCAACTGGGGTGTAATTTAAAAAATCCCGCCACGCTAAACGCACCATTTGCAGATTACGATAACGTCTTAAAGCTGATTTAACTTGCTCTTCTTGAGTCAACTCTTGCAATAATGCATGTAACTCAAGGTCAAACTCACTGCGCACCACATCATCCAACAAGCCATTAAATAGCTGAACAATCCATTCAGGATGCCGACAAAGTTGCTCGCCCATGTAATAACTCAAGCTAAACACGATCTTTAACTCTTGTTGTTGCATGACTGTCAGTGCCGTTGTAGCTTCCGGCCAAACGTCACAGAGTCTTAACCAGTAACGATCTGCGCTGTCTAGCATGGCTACAGATAATACCTTGTCACCTTGGTTTTGCATGGCAATAATGACCCCTAAAGAAAATGAGTGTTGGACATATTATGTCAAGAGTGATATATCTATCGATTAGTCTAATGATCAGATTAATATCATTGACACTAAGATTACTATAACCTGTGTCATATTGAATTAGCACATGAAAAATCTACATTTTGGAGAAAACATGGTAGGTCACCTCCCCCGTGTACTCACATTGATGACGGTATTGATTGTCGCACTAACCCTTAGCGGTTGTGGTGACGAGAGGCCGGAACAAATTGCTCAGTACCAACAACTGACCCAACAACGCCTTAATCTGTTGGCTAGTTCGCTCAACGATAACCAGTTACGTAATGCCACTTTACTCAAACAATACACCAGTATTTTGGCTAAACGCCAACCTGACTTAACGCCATTATTGGAAGAGTTGGCTAAAGATGCCAGCACTGAAGGTCCAATGTTTCAGTCGTTAACTCGTCGTTATAAAGACTTAAGTAACAGCGCGAACTTTATTGATTTAGATCAGCAATTAGCCGAAGCACAGAATGTGTATCAAGCGGCTGACACCAGTTTATATAACGATATGTTATCTGATCCAGTTAACGTAGTTGCAGACATGTCTAAAGGGCAACTTGCTCGTGTTAACGCTATTAGCCGTGAAGCTGAAGCGCTAGCAAATGGTACTGATGGCAGTGGCGCCGGTAGCCAGCTTGTGGGTAATCCGGCATATGGTAGCTGGCAAAATAACTCAAGCGGTACGTCCATCTGGGCTTGGTATGGCATGTATGCGATGTTTTCTAATTTCACCCGCCCTATAGGGTACGACCGTTGGTCTGGAAACCGTGGTTACAGTTATTATAATGATGTGGGACGTTATCGTTACACTTCACCAAAGCAAGCAACTTCGCAAGCCAAAACCTTTGAACAAACCAAGAAACGTTTTAACAGCCAAGGGAAACGTTTTGATAGCCCTTATGCTAAAACACGAACCGGTTCGACTAGCTTATCACGTCAAAGTGCGAGTACTCCCAAAGCCAGCAGTACCACTCAGAGCGCGAGTCGAAAATTCCGTTCGAGCTATTCAAAAGACAGCAGTTTCCGTAACTCAAGCAGCCGCACTAGTCGCGGTGTTCGCCGTGGAAAATAGGTAAGGACTCACTATGACATTTTTTCAAGAATATGGGTTAACTCAAGATCTGGCGATTATTCTAGCCATTGATTTAACCATCGCTATCGTTTTACTGGCGCTAATGCGTTACTTGCAGGGCTGGAGCATTAAAGTCAACAGCAGTGCAGAGCTCGCTGAGCGTGACAATTTTGCATTTGGTATTAGTACCGCTGGTGCTGTTGCGGCATTAGGTATTGTGCTCACGGGTGCTATTACCGGCGAAGCAGCACCATCGTATTTAACCGAAGCTATCGGTATGTCGGCTTACGGCTTATTTGGTTTAGTGTTAATCAAATTAGGCCGATTTTTGCATGATAAAATCGCCTTAAATGAATTTGCTAAAAACGCTGAAATCCTTAAAGGTAATGTGTCTGTTGCCGTAGTAGATGCCGCAGCAGCTATAGCCACAGCCATTATTATCCGCGCTGTATTAATGTGGGCCGAAGATATTACCCTAGATACCTTTATTGCCATTTTTAGTGCCTTTCTAATCTCACAACTCATGCTAGTGATACTCACTCGATTACGAGAAAAACGTTATGCTCAACGTAATCAAGGTGCCTCAATGCAACAAGCATTAACCCAAGGTCAAACGGCATTAGCATTACGTCACAGTGGTTACATGATAGCCATGGCGTTAAGTTTTAATGCAGCAAGTCATTTCATTGTTTATAACCCAACCGCCCATCTAAGCAACATTCTTGGTTGGTGTGTATTTTCATTGATCATGTTGGCAGTGTTATCGTTATTAATCACTTTAGTGAAAAAACTGGTGTTGGCGGGTATTAATCTTGCTGACGAAGTTGAAAAACAACAAAACATTGGTATTGCAGCCGTAGAAATGGCGATTAGTATTGCCGTTGCCCTTATTCTCACGGCGTTAATGGCTTAATTTATGACAACACCTTTGCTCGATGAAGTTCCTACTAGCACAACGCAGGGGGACTCGCAGCAAAGTCCTCTCACATCCCGTCAAGTATCGTGGTTTGATGATGCCTTATTACTCGGCATCATGGCCTCGCTGGCGGGATGTGGTCTTATTTATGAATACTTATTATCTCACTATGCAGGCCGAATTCTCGGCGCGCTAGAAGCTGCCATTTACACCATGATTGGTTTAATGATTGTGTCAATGGGTGTGGGGGCATTTGCCGCCCGAAAAATAAAATGCGCATTCACCGGCTTTGCCATGCTCGAATTAACCGTGGCACTGTGTGGCTCATTTGCCATTATTGTTACCGCTGCTGTGATTGGGTTTGGTCAACAACTGCCATTAGCCATCGCCAATACACTGGGCCTGCCACCCGATCATTTACCTAATGGTGGCTTTATTGCTAGCCTGCAAACCCTGAGTGAATACTTGCCTTACGTTTGGGGAGTATTACTTGGGTTAATGATTGGTATGGAAATTCCGCTTATCGCCCGCGTTCGGCAATCCTTATCTGAAGCGCACTTACTGCATAATGCCGGCACCATATATGGTGCCGATTACATTGGTGCAGGTATAGGTGCCGCTATCTGGGTCGGTTTTATGCTGGCCATAGATATTCAATTAGCGGCCGCACTCACCGCCAGTGTTAACTTGCTCGCTGGACTGGTATTTATTTGGCGTTTTTGGTCAAAAATAAACCATGTCAAATTGTTGTTGATTGGCCATATTATTGCCAGTGTAGTCATTGGTGTTTTAGCGGTTAAAGGCCCTAGCTGGGAACAGCATTTTAATAACCTATTGTATAAAGATCATGTGGTCTATGCCAAAGCGACACGTTTCCAGCAGCTCAACTTTACTGAGCGATTACGTGGTGGCGGGCTACCTCCTGTTTATAATTTATATATCAACGGTCGTTTGCAATTTTCTAGCAACGACGAGCATATCTATCACAGCTTTTTAGTTCATCCAACATTGGCTGCCAGCGCACGTCACGATAACGTGTTAATCATTGGCGGAGGTGATGGTCTAGGGCTAAAGCAAGTACTCAAATGGCAACCTAAAACCGTTACCTTAATGGATTTAGATCAAGATTTGTTGGCATTATTTAAATCGCCACCGGCTGATATGCCACAACGTTTAAGCGATGCATTACTGGCGTTAAACGGCGATGCCTTGAATGACCCACGCTTAACCTTAATGGTCGACGATGCATTTAACGGCGTCGATAAACTTATTAAAACGGGCCAAATGTTTGATGCCATCATTGTGGATTTGCCCGACCCAAGCCACCCAGATTTAAACAAACTGTATTCAGATTTATTTTATCGCAAACTCAATGAATTACTCAGTGCAGATGGGGTGATCACGGTGCAATCAACCTCTCCTTATCATGCCAAAAAAGCATTTATCTCGGTTGGCAAAACACTCGCTGCTGCAGGTTTTAATGTCAAACAGTATCACCATAATGTCCCTAGCTTTGGTGAGTGGGGTTGGAGTATCGGCAGTAAAATGGGTAAAAACCCACAACAACGATTGGCCGCTATTGATCAAATGCCAGTACCAGATGACTGGCTTACACCAGGGCTTATCCACGCTTCATTTGAGTTTCCAAAGAATTTTTATACCGATATAGACAAGATTAAGGTGAACGAAATTGGTTCATTACAGCTGTATTACTACCACTTAGCTGCTTGGTCAGAAAATGAAGTCATTAATCTTTTTTAATTGGATTAATTAGCACTTGACATAATATGTCTAAATGCTATCTTTACTCACAGACATAATATGTCAATTAAGGGCACATATGAATATCCATACCATTGCAAATCACCTCAACGGACAATGCGATCAAAGCAAAACCGGTTTTCAGTTTGATTGTTATCTGATTGATGGTGACGTTGAAGTGTTGCAAGTCAATATTGTCGGCCGAGAAGAAATTCCGGTATTTGTATCAGTAACTGACAACCAAATATTGTGTATCAGTTATCTGTGGGGCGAAAACGAAGTAAACCAAGATCGCCGCGCTGAAATGTTTGAGACCATGTTAGAGCTCAACATTCCCATGCCATTATCATCATTTGCAAAAATTGATGATAAATACGTGGTTTACGGTGCATTGTCTGTGCTGTCAAGCATGGAAGAGATTGAACAAGAATTAGCCGTACTGTCAGACAACTGTCTGGAAGTTATCGATGAACTCGTCGAATTTTTAAACTAAGGAGCCAATTATGGGCATTCTAAACAAGATTCTTACCGCGTTTCGTGGTGGTGCAACAGAAGTTGGCCAAAATATTGTTGATGCAAACTCAACTCGAATTTTTGAGCAAGAAATTCGTGATGCAGAAAAACATTTAACTAAAGCCAAGCGTGAACTAACTGACGTGATGGCTAAAGAAATGCAAGCTAGCCGCGAAATTGATCGCTTAAAACGCAGTGTTGCTGAGCACGAAGGTTATGTGACCCAAGCGCTAGATAAAGGTAATGAAGCATTAGCTATCGAAATTGCTGAAAAAATTGCCCAGTTAGATGAAGAGTTAGCCGAGCAACAAACTGCCAATGACAGCTTTAGTTCACATGCTGTGCGTTTAAAAGATTTAGTGAAAAAGACCGAGCGTCAGTTAAATGATTATCAACGTCAATTAACTATGGTCAAAACCACTGAAAGCGTACAAAAAGCCACTGCGACTATCACAGACTCATTTGCGTCAAGCAACTCAAAACTGCTTAATGCTAAAGATTCACTTGAGCGTATTAAAGCCCGTCAACAGCAATTTGATGATCGCTTAAAAGCGTCAGAGACTTTAGCTGAAGAAAACAGTGATAAGTCATTACATGCCAAACTTGCTGAAGCAGGTATTGGTGAGCAAAAGTCGAACGCTAATGCCGTGTTAGATCGCATTAAAGCACGTAAAGGCTAAGCGGTTATGGGATTTCTTAGCGGCCTATTCGGCAAAAAAGAGGCCCCGAAGCGCCAGCTTGACCATCCTAACAAACTGCTCAAGGGTGATATGATCACCCTTGATGACAGTTTTGCTTTGCCTACGCAATTGCGTGGGCAACAGCTTAAGGTTGAAGCTGTTCATACTTATGAATACCAGCGCTCGCAGCTTTGTGAATTCTTATTACGTGGCCATAGCGGCACCGCAATCTACTTATCCTACGTGCAAGAAGACGAATCTTACCTCAGTATTTCAATGAAAATTAATCGCGCTGTGGTTGAACAATTGTTTGATCTTGACGCATTTGCTGAAATATTTGAAGAGCCTGGCAAAGCCACACTCTCAGTGAAAGCCCTTCCAAGTGAATTAAGCACAGAATTGGATAAATGGCTTAGTGATGAATATCATCAAGTCGAATTTGCAAGTTTTGGCTACTTCCATCGTCAAGATTTTCGAGGCTTAACACCTCCGCAAAATGACGATGATGCACATGGCGAAGGCTTTGAAGGTTATAGTTTGGTGAATGCTGATGACTCTCACGCTGTGGATATAGAAGTTTATGAAAGTGGCGACACTGAAGTAATGCTAACGTTATATCGTCCATTGACCGATATTAGAGAGTACTGGCCAGCAAGCTGATACAGGTAGGAGATAATTTTCTAATGAGCTCAGGCAAACCATTACCAGAGACATGGCTTAAAAACCAACAAGCGGCAAAAGCGACTCAAGTGGCTTTTGATTTGGATGAGAAACTTCAATACTCTATCCGCAAAGCCGCATTAGATAAAGGTGTTAGCCCTTCAGACCAAATCCGAACCATACTCGGATTGTCAGTATCTAAACGCCCTAAGCGCCCCCGTTTGACCGTATCGTTAAATGCTGAAGATTACGTCATTTTAGCGCAAAAATACGGCTTAGAAAGTGAATCTCAGCTGGAAATCAAAAAGCGTGTTCTAGATGATTTAGTTAATTTCGTAGACACTAAATTAACCAAATAAATATGCTTAACGATTCATTTCAGTAATTAAAAAACGCACTAGGCTCCTGTCTTGTGCGTTTTTTGTTATGATAAAGTTCATCATTTAATAAAGCCTATTGGCTAACCAACGTAAGCGGACTTAACTACATGCTCGAATCAAAACGTTGGTCTATCAAAAACGTCGAAGCCCCTAGCCCATTTGAACTTGCGATGATGGTACTATCGTTAGTCTCTGTGGTAATTGTTCTTACTATGACTTTCGGCCATTTCGATACCGAAACCAACAAGATTTTACTGTATATCGACAGCTCGATATGCGTCATTTTCATGATCAATTTTTTTTATGGCTTATTCAAAGCTCGCAATAAAACCTATTACTTAAGACATCATTGGATTGATTTTGTTGCCAGCATCCCAGCCATTGAAGCACTACGTATAGCACGGGTATTTCAAATATTAAGAGTGATCCGCCTTATCCGCATGAGCCGGTCATTAATAATCCCATTATTACGCCAACGAAAACAGACTACATTAGCCAGTTTATTGGTGGCAATGGTGCTCATTCTTGCGGCTGCTTCAGTACTTATTTTATTAGTAGAAAGCGCAGAGCCTAACGCCAATATCCAAACCGCTGAACAAGCTATTTGGTGGGCTCTCGTCACTATCTCAACTGTCGGTTACGGTGACTTCTATCCCGTCAGTACTATCGGTCATGTCATTGGTGGTTTGGTCATTATCAGTGGTGTCAGCTTTTTTGGGGTTATTTCGGGTTATATGGCTTCAGTATTTGTGGCGCCAGATGAACAAGAACGTAGTGAAGCACAAGAGGCTCAAGCGGCACATAAAGAACACATTAATAATCAGCTGACTCAAGCACTCGAACAAATGCAGCAAAACCAGCTTAAAATGGAACAAAACCAACAACAAATGCTGGATGAAATTGCCAAATTAAGACAACAACAAGATAAATAATCATCAAACTAAACCGAAAAACAGCTCAATAAAAAGCCCAAGATAATCTATATCTTGGGCTTTTTATTAGCATCCATTAACTAATTACCCACTAACTTTTGCCACCAAGACAAAGATTCACCGCAATTTTTTGCGGGTCTATAGCTGCTATCTAGCGCTGGCAGACCAATGATATTGTCACAATTGCCTTGCTTAGCCGCACCAGTGGTGCGATCAAAATAACCATTAATAACTCCATTAACAGGGATCATACGTAAACTCAGTGGTGGGCGTTGTTGCAAAAATGCTTGATACACAGCCATTGCTCCACTACTACCGTACAAACCCGTTTTACTATTATCATCTTGGCCTACCCAAATGGCCGCTACGTTACGTTCATCAAAACCGGCAAACCATGAATCACGACTGTCATTACTGGTACCCGTTTTACCCGCCAAACGCACCCCAGGAAAAGCGGCACCTAAACGCTTAGCTGTGCCATTACGTACCACTTGATTCATCGCATATTGGATTAAATAATCTGTCGCAGGATTGATCGCTTGGGATCCAGCCGCACGACTCACATCCAAAGCTTGATTTTTACTATCCAACACAGCGGTAATAGAGGTTAATTTACGGTAACGACCTCCATCAGCCAAAGTTTGGTAAACCTGCGCTACCATCAATGGCGAACCATTCACGGCACCTAGCAACATAGATGGATAAGGTGAAATATCATCAGCCCAACCCGATTTTTGTAGTGTAGAAGCAACATTACTAACACCAACGGCTAAACCGACATTAACTGTGGGGACATTCATCGAATCTTTAAATGCAGTAAGCAGAGGCACTTGACCACTGAATTTCTTGTCAAAGTTCTTTGGTGACCATGTTTTACCTTGTTCATTTTTTAATGTTATCGGCTTATCTTCAACAGGTGTAGCCAAGGTGAATTTATCACTTTGGTTTAATGCGCTGGCATATACAAAAGGTTTAATTAAAGAACCGATTGGGCGACGAATTTCAACGGCACGGTTAAATCCTTCATAACCGGGTACTTTATCGCCAACCATGGCCGCAATACCACCGCTGTACTTGTCGGTAACAACCATACCAACCTGAATATTTTTAGCGCGTTTATTTAACGAAGCCATCGTAGATGTCACCGCTTTTTCTGCTGCTTCCTGGGCCATAGGATCTAGCGTGGTATACACCTTAACGCCCGATTGTTGCAGTAACGAATCTCCATAACGATCACGGAGCTCTTGTTTCACAACAGCAAAAAATGCGGGTAATTTTTGATGCACTGATTTTTTTGCACTACGTAAGCCGATAGGCGACTCTGCAGCGGCCTTATATTGCGCAACAGTAAGCTTATCATTTTCCATTAATATGCGTAAAACGAGGTCTCGTCGTTCTTGAGCTCGTTCAGGGTAGCGCCACGGATTGTAATAAGATGGCCCTTTAATTACCGCCACCAAAAGGGCTTGCTGCGATACCGTTAACTCACCCACAGGACGGCCAAAATAAAACTGTGAGGCTAAGCCCATGCCGTGTACACCACGAGACTTATCTTGCCCCATGTACACTTCATTTAGGTAAGCTTCTAAAATCTCATCCTTGCTGTAACGAAAATCAATAATCAGCGCCATTAATGCTTCGCGTACTTTGCGAACAATAGAGCGCTCACTGCTTAAAAAGAAGTTTTTAGCTAATTGCTGGGTCAACGTTGAACCACCCTGCACAGTACGGCCAGCAGTAATATTGACCATTGCCGCGCGGGCAATGGCTAAGGGATTAACCCCAAAATGGTCATAAAAACTACGATCTTCCACTAAAATGAGTGCATCCATAATAATGGCTGGGATCTCAGGACTTGGAACAAATAAACGATCTTCTCCGTCGCCAGCAACAATGCGGTCGAGTAATACAGGCTCTAGATGGAATACCGCCAATTCACGCTTATCAGACATGCGAGTCACTGAACTCACCCCTTCAGAGTCAAAGCTAATCATTACGCGTTGCTCAGCTTGATTGCCTTCGGGATGTAAAAAAGGACGACGCCATAATTCAATACGAGTACTTGAAGCCGAAAACTCGCCAACTTGCCTTGGGTTAGCCACTTTTCGGTAACCAAGCAGTTTCAACTCTGCCATTAATTGAGGATGGTTAATTGCCGCACCTGGGTATAGCGCCATTGAACGACTAAACACTTGAGCAGGTAAATGCCACTTTTGACCTTCAAATTTTTGCGCAATAATTTGGTCTAAATAAATCGCATAAAAACTGACCACGGCGGCACCCACAATGGCTAATTTCCACGTGAGTGACCAGATTTTACGCCACAATGATGAACCACGCTTTTTTGCTGTGGCCGAAGACTTTTTAGTTTTTCTGGTTTTTTTTGTCATAACTGATTGATTCGTTTTCCATATAATCCTGAAATATGTACATATAGCTAATAAATGCTATCGCTTATCTACACGCCAGGCGTTTTCTTTTTAGTATATTTGGTTGCTACTGTGTTCACAGGATCATCTGGCCATAAATGCCTTGGATACCGACCGCGCATTTCTTTTTTTACTTCCATATAAGGACCTTGCCAAAAACTGGCTAAATCAGCTGTGGCTGCTAATGGTCTTTGTGCTGGCGATAATAGCTCCATTGTTACCGTCATTTTGCCGTGTAATATGGTCGGGCTTTGCGCTAAGCCTAACGCTTCTTGCAATCGTACACTTAATAAAGCTCGTCCTTGTTGTTCGGCGTTATGATAAAAATGCCCATCAACATCTAATGGCATCTGGTAACGAATAGGGGCACGAGTACCTGTTGCCATAGGCCAATGTGTCGGCACTAATTGTTCTAATAGCTGTTGTTGTTGCCAGTTGAGTAAGTTTTTCACCAACCCATAAGCACCAACCTTAGTTAACGCGGCCAGTGAGCGAATGTTATCTAAATAGGGCCCAAGCCAATCTTCTAGTGTCGCTAATAAATGCTCATCGGTTAAGCAAGGCCAATCATGCTCTGGTGTAAAATGACGTGCTAATTCAACCCTATATTGTAACTGGATTAATTTGTCATCACGATTAAGAATTGTTAACCCTTTAATGCGGACCTGTTCCAATAATGCGGCGGTAATTTGTGCGGGCTCTGGTGTAATTCCAGTATCGGTTTTAATAATAACCTCACCGATTTTTGTATGTTTTTCAGCAAAAAACCGCCCTTTTGCTTCATCCCAACCACCGTGAATGTGAGTAGTTACTAACGAAGCAAGCTCTGCCGTAAATAAGCGTTCATCCAATTTGGTAGCAAGGTACACTTGGCCGGCATTACGCCCTTGAGTTTCTTGAAAGTCAGCGACCACTAACCAAGGTTCATGAGCCAAACTATCATCGGCATTGATCACCACACCAGTACCATTACTCAATAAAAAGCCTTCATGACCACGGGCTTTGGCAATACGATCTGGGTAAGCAAGTGCTAACAAATAACTAATATCACGTGTGGATGCATTACGTATTGCTTCATTGACCTGTCCCGATATCGCCAAGGATTGCTGCCATTGTCTTACTTGTTGTTTAATCTGTCCCTGCAAAGCCTCGGTCAAATAATGATGAATATCAGCGCCTTTTTTCGGTAATCCACGGGCTTCAATAATGCCTGCTAAAACGCATGCTAACAGACAAAGCTGTGGCTGATTGTCTTGCAAAGCAAGTTGTTTAGCTTTAAGCAGCATATGCGCTAAGCGCGGATGGCAACCTAATGCATAAGCCTCTCGACCAAGTGGTGTTAACTTATGTTGCTGGTCAATTAATTCCAATTGAATGAGTAACCGCCAAGCAACTTGTTCATGGATCTGCGGCGGTGGTGTGAGCAGCGATAATTCGGCAAATGATTTAGCCCCCCAATTGGCACAATCAAGCGCCATTGCAGTGAGCTCTGCTTGAGTGATTTCGGGTTCATCAACGTTACGCATTCGCCCTTGCTCTTCTTGGCTCCACAAACGCACGCAATAACCAGCTGCTAAACGCCCTGCACGGCCACTACGCTGAATTGCCGAGGCTTGGCTAATACGCTTAAGCCCTAAGCGTGTCACGCCGGTTTTAGGGTTAAAACTCGCTTCACGTCGATAACCACTGTCTATGACAAGGGTAATACCTTCAATCGTTAAACTTGATTCTGCCACATTGGTCGCGAGGACGATTTTACGTTTACCCGGTTCTGCTGCGCGAATGGCGAGATCTTGCTCCGCTGACGACAAGTCGCCATACATAGGACAAATAAGCCATGATGCATCCAAACGCTGAGCTAATAGTCCGGCTAATTTACGGATCTCACCTTTACCAGGTAAAAATGCGAGCACACTACCTTGCTGATATGGCGTTAGATTGGAGTCTGAAATGGTATCGATGATCACACGAGACATGTGCGTTAGCCACATCTGTTGACTTGGACAAGGTTGATAAGCAATCTCAACGGCAAAACTACGGCCATCGCTGTGTATTTTCGCAGCATCAGGCATCAAGGTGTCTAGTGGCAAACCCGACAAGGTGGCTGACATAGCAATAATGTGTAAATCGTCACGTAATGATTGCTGTACTTCCAATGCTAAAGCCAAGCCTAAATCGGTAGGGAGGTGACGCTCGTGAATTTCATCGAAAATAATCACATCAATCCCACTCAGTTCAGGATCTTGCTGGATCATTCGGGTCAAAATACCTTCAGTCACTATTTCTAAACGAGTATTTGCGCTGACTTTTGACTCGCCGCGCACACGAAAACCCACCAGTTGCCCAACAGATTGTCCCAATTGTTTAGCGATAAATTGTGCAACATTTCTGGCGGCGACTCGACGAGGTTCAAGCATCAGAATTTTGCCACTAATTTCAGGCCAAGCTAACATGGCCAATGGCAATGCCGTTGATTTACCCGCGCCGGTAGGTGCTTCAAGAATAATCTGTGAATGGGTGGCAAACTGCTCGCGTAATGCGTTGAGCACCGCGTGAATAGGTAATTTAGTGGTCATCAATGATTCTATTTGCGGCAATGCTTGTTTTGAGGTCAAGGATATTAACTTTTACGGCAATTTTCTAAGGTTCATTCTACCCACAATTGCACCGAAGTGTCATTAACTGCCGGTTTTACGAGTCAATTAATCATCTTTGACCATCAGATCACTTTATTGACTCAATTTATGTTAACCAGGGTGTCCGTAAACCACTCTGTAATTCTGCTAATCGAGTCGGCTTATTAATGGCATAACCCTGGACATAATCGACACCAATATTTTTCAGGTATACACCAATTTCGGTGTTTTCCACAAACTCTGCAATCACTTCAAAGTCCATGTCTTTACCAAGCTGACAAATGGCTGAAACAATGGCTTTATCACTGCGGTTTTCACATAAATTCACCACAAATTGGCCATCAATTTTAACATAATCTACGTCAAGGCATTTCAAATAAGCAAAGCTGGAAAAACCAGAACCAAAATCATCTAAAGCAATTTTACACCCAAAAGGTTCCAGTAAATCGATTAATCCTGTGGCTTGATCTAACTGGCTTACCGCGGCTGTTTCGGTAATTTCAAAACATAATTTACTTACCAGCTCAGGTTCAACCATTAAACGCATTTCGAGCCAATTCATAAATTCTTTATCCGCAAGCGACATAGCTGATAAATTTACCGACACCATAGAAAGTTGCTTCCAGATGGCTAAATTATTGCCACCCCACTTCAATAAATGGTCAATGACCCATTTATCGACTCGTGGCGCTAAGTTATAACGTTCGGCTGCAGGTAAAAATACACCTGGTGATATATATTGGCCATCGCTTTGTACCATACGCAGCAAGATTTCCATGTGAATACCAGTCTCGGGTTTATCTAGCGGCTCAATTAATTGATAAAATAATTCAAACTGATTTAAGGCTAACGCTCCTGTAATATCAACAGAAGCAAGCATTTGGTTATACATGAAGTGCATTTGTGGGTCTTCAGGATTATAAAAATGCCAACAATTGCGACCTTTTTCTTTGGCTAATCGGCAAGCTGCATCCGCTTTACTCATAACGCCATAAATATCAGGATCAGCATAATCTACCTTGGCGATCCCAATACTGGCACTGATATTATGCTTAATACCTTTCCAAATAAATTCATGGTCAAATAATTGCTGACAAATCCGTTTAGCCACTTGTTGTGATGATGACATATCTGAGTAATGCATCAATAATCCAAACTCATCGCCGCCTAAACGTGCAACAACATCACCTTTACGCAGTAATTGTTTTAATCGTGTCGCCACTTGTTGTAGCAGTATGTCACCAGCTTGATGTCCGCTTAAATCATTCACAACCTGAAATTGATCTAAATCGATAAACGCTATACAAGCAGGTACTTGATCTTCTTCATGTAATAGTTCTTCAAGCATGTTTTCAAACTGCAACCGATTGGGTAATCCAGTTAACACATCATAATTTGAATGAAACGACAATTCATCGGTAAGTCGGTAACGCTCAGTCACATCTTCAATCATTAACAATAACTGCTGTTGCTGATTAAGAGCCTGACAAAAACTAAACTTATACCACTTAATTTGAACACCATTTCGTAGCGGCACTTCACACCAAGCTTGGCGTAAAATCCCTTCACGAACAATATGCAATGTATCAAGTAGCAGTGGATGATCGTCTTCACGTAATAAGTTAAATAAACTCTGCCCTATGGTTATAGGTAAACTATGTTTGCTCACCCCATTTTGCAATACCACATTATCGTGTAAATCAATTAGCGCACATGGCATAGGCAATAATTGAAATAACTCTTGATACTGCTTATTTTTGTTATCAAATAGCACTGCTAAACGTCGTAACTCTAATGAAGACGCTAGTTGATATGCAGTGTCTTCAAGTAAATTGAGTACAAATTGACATGGATCGTCATACTGATTGGCCAATGGATTATTATCTGATGCACACAAGGTCCCAAGTACAACCTTAACATTACCCACCTGTAATACTGAGCTCAATCCAAGATGTTTACAGTCAATATCAAGGTCATCAAATATCTCTAAAAGCGGGATTAATATTGGATTGTCGGCAGCGATTAACTCTTGTTCGGCTAAAGAAGCATAAATAATAGGTTGATGATTGCAGAGTATGGATTCAAATAAAGGAAAGTTATCTTGAAGCTGTTGATTAAAAAGTGGTTCTGATGTGGATGATGCACCAAAATAACTGACACATTGTTGTTCAGTGGTATCGATTATATCACTATCAACTGCGAATAATTTATCATATTGACTAGTCAACACAAATGCAGCAGTGCATTCCATTCTTTTGCAAACTAATTGCAGAGCCTGATTAAGCAGTGATAACACCGAAGTATTATTGCCTTCAATAGGTCCATCTGTAAAAACGCTTTTCAATAGTTGCTGTGTACTATTGGTCATTCATCAACTCAGTCAAGGTTAGCAATTCAATTTGCTGGGAGTAAAGTCACTTATCACATGGAGCTTATCGCTAAAGATAAGTACCATATTGGTTAAATAGTTAACTGATAATGTGATAAATTTTTACATTAAGTGCTATTAATAATCTATTCACGCTTATGTTTCAACCCAACTGATCACAGGCTCAACCGAATGCAATCATGTCCATCAACAAGATTATTTGTGGGCTTTAGTCTAGATGAACCACAAACACAACAAATATTACATTTACAACAATCACTTAAACATAAAACAGACACTAACTCCGCAATGGTTTTAGCACACAATTTACATCTAACATTAGGCTTTTTCGGTTCAGTAGATCCGACCAGTTACGCTGATATTCTTACCGCTATAGAACAAATGCCAAAGACCAAATTTAGCCAAACTATCGATACCTTAGATTGGTGGCAAGCTGCAAAAACAATCTGCTTAAAAGGACAGGCCTGTGCATCATTGCACACTATGGCTGATGCCGTTAGGAGAATTGCAGATATTCACCAACTCGCAAAAAATCAATATGACTATATTCCACATATTAGTCTATTTCGCGGGGTGACATCGGTATCACTGCCAAAAACTAAACCGAACATTCAACTCACCATTGCACCGAGCCATTTACATTTATATCAATCGACTCGTCAGCACAATAATGCTCATTATACGATATTAAAAAGTTGGCCTTTAAAGCTCAAAGAATAAAAAAAACCGCCGTCACATAAGGTGAACGACGGCTTTGTCACGCTCAAAAATAATTAGTCTTTCAATAACTCAGCTATCGTCAATACGCCATGAGTTGTGGCACCTGCGCCCCACAATGGTGATGCAGATGATTCAAATGCAGCCGCTAAATCAACATGCAACCAATTTGCTTCTGGCGACACAAAACGCCATAAGAACCCAGCAGCATTTGATGCACCACCAGCGCCACCGCCTTTGGTTGGTCGGCTGTTAGCTGTATCTGCATAAGCTGATGGACACATATCCTTATGCCAAGCATCTAACGGCAACGGCCATACATTCTCAGATACTGCAGCTGCGCTCTTTTGAGCTAATTGTAATGTTGCCATTTGTGGTGAAAAAATCGCATTATAATTTGAACCCACCGCCATCACCGCTGCACCAGTTAATGTTGCTGCGTCAATAATTAAGCCAGCACCCGTTTCTGACGCGGCTTGTAAACCATCTGCCAGTACTAAACGCCCTTCAGCGTCAGTATTAACCACTTCAACCGTAGTACCATTTTTATACGTTAAAATGTCACCTAATTTAAAGGCTCGGCCGCTGATTAGATTTTCCGCACAACAAAGGAATAGCTTAACGCGTTTATTTAACCCCTCCTTCATCGCCAATCCCAACGCTGCAGTAACAGTCGCTGCGCCGCCCATGTCGCATTTCATTGCTAACATGCCTTCTGACGACTTCAAGCTATAACCGCCAGAGTCAAATGTAATGCCTTTACCCACTAAAGCCACAGATACAGGTGCATCAGCGCCTAATGGATTAAAGTCGAGCTCTAACAACGCAGGAGGACGTTCACTACCACGACCAACAGCATGAATACCGACCCATTTTTTCTCTAATAATTCTTGGCCTTCAACAATAGTAAAACTGACATGGTCGCCACCAATATTTTTTAACCAAGACGCAGCTTGATTGGCCAAAGACAACGGCGATAATTCTTCAGGGGTATCATTAATTAATTTACGGGCAAACTGGGCTGCTACAGCACGATGGTTCAACGTCTCTTTGTCAGCATCACTGCCACACCAGTCCACTTGATATCCAGCTTTAGCCGTAGCAAAACCTTGCGCAAATGCCCACTGTGAATGCAAATTCCATAAACCACCCTCTAGCTGCACATCATTGATGCCTTGAGTGCGAATTTTTCTTGCGGCCATTTGCACTTGTCGCAGATCATCGCCACCGGATAAATGGATCGTCGCCTGAGTACCTTGATAAGTGACATCAGCTTTACCCCAATGTTCTGCAGGGGCTTCGGTGGTGAGAGTAACGGTCATAATATTCATAATAATCCCTTTTAGTAAGCCTAATAACATCAATACTCGTGTTTAATCACGAGTCAATGGCAGTAGTGTAGACAAAACATAATCGATAAACCAAGCTAAAGTTTGTTAGCATTGTTGTAAATCAACTCATCAAATGAGTCATCGATGCAATTTACTCCCAAATTAGAATCCGGTGTATTAATTAAACGTTATAAACGCTTTCTTGCTGATATTGAACTGCCTAATGGGCAAGAAATCACCATTCATTGCCCTAATACTGGTTCAATGAAAAACTGTTTATTTCCAGGAGAAAAAGTATGGTTTTCCACCTCAGATAATCCCAAACGTAAATATGCCCACACTTGGGAATTAATGCAGACGGATCAGCAACAACTTATCGGGATTAATACCGGACGAGCCAATGCACTTGCAGAAGAAGCCATTAATCGACAAGTGATACCTGAGCTACTAGGTTATGACAACCTAAAACGTGAAGTGAAATACGGCAATGAAAACAGCCGCATCGATATTTTACTCACTAGCCAAAACCAACCAGACTGCTATATTGAAGTGAAGAGTTGTACCTTACTAGAACAACAGATGGGCTATTTCCCAGATGCTGTGACCACTCGAGGACAAAAGCACCTACGAGAGCTGATGCACATGGTCGCATTAGGACACCGTGCAGTATTATTATTTGTGGTGCAACACAGCGGCATAGAGTGCGTAAAACCCGCACGACATATCGATCCACAGTATGCCGATTTATTTCAACAAGCAGTATTGGAGGGGGTTGAAGTGTTAGCATATAAAACTGAACTTTCACCATTAGAAAGTCAGATAACGACCTCATGTAAAGTGATGGCGTAAATCAAAGAAAAAGTGAAAATAAAAAGTAAAAAATTTGCCACGCTGTAGAGTTTCTGTTATAGATAGCGGCCGTAAATTTAAGACGCCCTTAAAACGCAAATTATTACAGGAGATGCGTTATGCCTCAAGGCACGAAAAAACTTGGCGTACTCGCTATCGCTGGTGTAGATCCTTACCAGGAATCAGCTGGTGAAGAGTATATGAATCCCAAGCAACGTGGTCACTTTAAGTTGATCCTCGAAGCATGGCGTAACCAATTGCGTGAAGAAGTCGACCGTACGTTAACTCACATGCAAGATGAAGCTGCAAACTTTCCTGATCCTGTAGACCGTGCAGCACAAGAAGAAGAATTCAGCTTGGAATTACGTGCACGTGATAGAGAACGTAAACTGATCAAAAAGATTGAAAAGACGTTACAACTAATCGAAGAAGATGATTTTGGTTACTGTAATTCATGTGGTGTCGAAATTGGCATCCGTCGTCTTGAAGCTCGTCCTACTGCCGATCAGTGTATCGACTGTAAGACCCTAGCTGAAATCAAAGAAAAACAAATGGCGGGTTAATCCGTTATCAAAAAGAGCGAGATTATCTCGCTCTTTTGTTTTCTTTATTTAACCGACTTAACAACATCGTTGTTTTACCACCCTATGGTGTGGTGACAAAAGCAATGCTGTATTAGTGACCCCAAAGCATCACCAAACCATGAGTACTACTTCCTATATCGGACGTTTTGCGCCATCCCCATCAGGCCCGCTTCATTTTGGTTCACTCATTGCTGCATTAGGCAGTTATCTTCGCGCGCACAGTCAGCAAGGCCAATGGTTAGTTCGCATAGAAGACATTGATCCCCCACGTGAAGTTACCGGTGCAAGTGATAACATCCTTAGAACACTTGATGCCTATGGCTTACATTGGCATGGCACCGTTTTATTTCAACACCAACGACATCAGGCCTATCAAAACCAAATTGATGCACTTATCGCCAGTGACGATGCTTATTACTGTCAATGTAGCCGAAAAATCATTCAAACCAGCGGTGGTGTATACGATGGCCGTTGCGGTCGGCATCAACCTAGACTGACACACGGCGCGATTCGAATTCGTAATCGGGTTAAAACAGATAGTTTTGTTGATCAAATTCAAGGCCATGTGATTGTTGATAAACACTTTGCTGAAGAAGACTTTATTATTAAACGTAGCGATGGTTTATATGCATATCAACTCGCTGTTGTGCTCGATGATGCCTATCAAGGTATCACTGAAGTTGTCAGAGGTTGTGATTTACTTGAATCCAGTTGCCGACAAATAAGCATGTTTTCACAACTGGGATTGGCTCAACCTAGTTGGCTACATTTACCGTTAGCCTGTACCGAAAAAAGCTTTAAATTATCAAAACAAAATCATGCCCCCGCCATCGATATAATCAAGCCACAGGCGAGTATAAATGCCGCACTAGCCTTCTTGGGCCAGCAAACCGTTGATTATGATTCGGTAGAGGTGATGCTTGAACAAGCCATAGAACAATTTAATATAAGCACTATTCCGGCAAAAAAAGAAATTGTCTTATCGGCGAGAAATAGCTAGCAATCGTTACCATTCAGTATAAGTTATGGCATTAAACCTTTTTAGCACTACGGCATGTATACTCATTCGATTACATTTAATGTATTATACCCGCCAGATTTTTAATCAAATTATTCTAGCATTCCGAGGTGTATTATTTTTCGCCGTATTAGCCAATTCTGCAAACAGCTATTTGAAACCAACAAAGTAGCTCCAGTGCTTGAAGAGTCCATTCAAGAAGATGGCTTGCGTCTGGATATTATCTCCAGAGATGGCCACTCAGTTTCACGTCGTCAAATTAGTGAAAACGCACTAAAAGTACTCTACCGTCTTAATAAATCAGGCTATAAAGCCTATTTAGTGGGTGGTGGTGTCCGCGATATCCTTTTAGGACTTGAACCAAAAGATTTTGACGTCGTCACCAACGCTACCCCAGAAGACATTAAGCGATTATTTCGTAACTGTCGTTTAGTTGGACGTCGCTTTAGATTGGCACACATCGTTTTTGGTCGTGACGTCATCGAAGTAGCCACCTTCCGCGGTCACCACAGTGAAAGCGACGATAAGGTGTCTAAGTCTAATGCTGAAGGGCGTTTATTACGCGACAACGTTTACGGTGGGATTGATGAAGATGCGGAACGTCGTGACTTTACCATTAATGCTCTTTACTACGACATTAATGACTATTCTATTCGCAGTTATGGCGGTGGTATAAACGACCTCAATGCTCGCACAATTAAGCTCATTGGCGATCCAGAAACTCGCTACCGCGAAGATCCGGTGCGTATGCTCCGAGCCGTTCGTTTTGCCACTAAACTTGATATGCAAATCGACGCAGTTACCGCTGACCCCATCAAAGCACTGGCACCATTATTAAGCGATATCCCTGCGGCACGCATGTACGAAGAAGTATTAAAACTCTTCTTTGCCGGTAAAGCAGAAGCCAATTATCAGATGATGCTACGCTTTGGTTTATTCACGCCCTTGTTTCCACAAGTCGGCGAGCTTATCGAAGAATCACCAAAAGGCCATACAGCTAAAATGCTGCAAGCCGTTATGCGCAACACAGATATTCGTGTCAGCGAAGATAAATCAGTCACACCAGCATTCTTTTTCGCGGCCATATTATGGTACCCAATTAAACAACGCGCCGACGATATCGCCATTGAAAGTGGTCTAACGCATTACGACGCACATGTTGCAGCAATGGGCGATGTACTTGAACAACAATGCCGGACCATTAGTTTGCCACGCAGATTTAGCACCCCAGCACGAGACATTTGGCAGCTGCAACTGCGCTTAGAGCGCAGTCAAGGTACACGTGCTTTTAAACTGTTAGAGCACCCTAAATTTAGAGCTGCTTATGATTTACTATTATTACGCGGTGAAGCTGAAGCGGGTAATACCGCCAAGATAGCCGAGTGGTGGAAAGCGTTTGTTGAAGCCGATGAAACTGACCGCAGCGACATAGCGAAAAGCATCAAAGGCAGTAATACTCGCAACAGAAATGCACCACAACGTAAACGACGCCGTAAACCTGTGGCTAAAGCGAAACCAGAAGCTGAGTAATAATGCAGGCAACTCAAGTTTATGTGGCTTTGGGGGCTAATTTAGCCAACCCAACACAACAATTAGATGATGCTGTCGACGCACTTAAAAGATTAGCCTTAGACGGTTCGTTAAGTGTGTCTAGTTACTATCGTTCCAAGCCAATGGGTGACGTTGTACAGCCTGATTACGTTAATGCAGTAGCAGGTTTTATAACAAGCTTACAGCCTGTTGAGTTACTTGATGCATTGCAAGCCATTGAGCAGCAACATGGTCGGGTTAGAATCGAACACTGGGGTCCACGGACCTTAGATTTAGATTTATTATTGTATGGTCAACAACACATAAATGAACCACGGCTTACAGTGCCTCATTACGGCATGAAGCAACGCAGTTTTGTATTAGTGCCATTAGCAGATATTGCTCCAACGCTAACACTGCCTTGCAACACCAGTCTTGAAAGCCTTATTAGTGTAGCAATGCGCGATGAATTGCAAAAACTTATCGATTTAAGTTGATCTTAACAGACAGAACATTAAGCTCAACTTTTAGTATTTCAATATTGTTTTAAGAGTCTACTATGTCAAAAGTCACCGGTTCGACCCTAATCAAGTTCAAACAAGAAGCTAAAAAGTTCACCGCATTAACGGCCTATGATGCCAGTTTTGCCAGCGCATTTGACAGCGAAGGTGTTGATGTACTTTTAGTTGGCGATTCTCTGGGTATGGTACTGCAAGGCCATGACGATACCTTACCAGTAACCATTGCCGATATTGCCTACCACACAGCTTGTGTTAAACGCGGTGTTGCGCGTGCATTACTTATCGCAGACATGCCATTTATGAGCTATAGCACCCCTGAGCAAACCATGACAAACGCTGCAACACTCATGCAAGCGGGTGCCAGTATGGTTAAATTAGAAGGGGGACATTGGTTACTTGAAAGCGTAAAAATGTTAACTGAACGCGGCATACCAGTATGTGCGCACTTGGGGTTAACCCCACAATCAGTCAACGTATTTGGCGGATTTAAAGTACAAGGCCGCGATGCCGACAACGCTCAACGTATACTAGATGAAGCTAAAGCATTACAAGCCGCTGGTGCGCAATTATTAGTGGTTGAATGTATTCCTGCTCCACTTGCTAAAGCCATCACTGAAGCATTAACGATCCCGGTTATTGGTATTGGTGCAGGTGCCGACACTGATGGACAAATTCTGGTAATGCATGATGTTTTAGGGATTTCCAGTGGTTATATTCCGCGTTTTTCTAAAAACTATCTCAAGCAAACTGGTGAAATCCGTTCTGCGATCAGAGCCTACATTGATGAAGTTGCAAACGGAACTTTCCCTGCTGAAGAACATACATTTAATTAATCATTAACTTTGAATGTACATCAAATAACGACGTTGTTTTATTATTAAGGCTCCAACAGAAAATGATTACCACCACTGCTATTTCAACCATTCGCGAACATGTTAATGCTTGGCGTCGTAACGGCGAAACAGTTGCCTTTGTACCAACAATGGGCAACTTACATCAAGGTCACATTGCATTAGTGAATGAAGCCCAAAAGCATGCAGATCATGTGGTTGTATCTATTTTTGTTAACCCACTGCAATTTAGTGCCAACGAAGACTTAGACGGTTACCCACGGTCACTCGCACAAGATAGCGACAAGTTGATGGCTGCCGGAACAGCAATACTGTTCACTCCGACACCAGAGATGATTTACCCTAAAGGTTTAGCACAACAAACATTTGTTGAAGTACCTGATATTGGCAATGAATTATGTGGTGCCAGCCGCCCAGGTCATTTTCGTGGTGTGGCAACTATTGTCACCAAACTGTTTAATATTGTTCAGCCTGATATCGCTTTATTCGGCCGTAAAGACTTTCAACAATTGATGATCATCAAAACCATGGTTGAAGATTTATCGATGCCAATTAAAATAATTGGCGTTGAGACGATTCGCGAACAATCTGGTCTGGCAATGAGTTCACGTAACGGTTATTTAACTGCTGATGAAAAAAACTCTGCAGTAACATTAAAACAGGCACTAGATAATATTATTAGCGCTATTCAACACGGTGAAGCAATACAAGACGCTATCTTAAAAGCCGAAAAAAAGCTGGTTAATGCTGGCTTTACCCCAGATTATCTCGAAGTGAGAAATGCCAATACATTACGTCAAATCACCGCTACAGACAGCGAACTCGTTGTTATTGCCGCCGCGTATCTAGGCAAGGCTCGTTTAATCGATAATGTGTCATTTAAACGTCACTTGAGTTAATACCCACTTAACACAGCAACTTTTATCGACTTAAGCTGATAAATAATAAACAAAGATTTGGTTATTATTTTAAATTCCTATTGTCAATATACTGGCTTTATCGATAAATTTGCGTCATATTTAATCAATACTACTAATGTAATACCATTATTGCCAAAGCCAACTAAACAGAATAATCAGTTGTTAGACTTTAGGGATTATAGATAAGGGTTAGTATTTATAATCTAACGCTCTGATATCGAAAATAGTGATAACAAAAGGATGTGTGGCCGTATGGCAAAAAGACTATTATTGATGGTACTGACCATGAGCGCTTTTACTGCTCAAGCCAATACTATTTACAAATGCATGATGGATGAAAAAGTCGTTTTCAGCCAAACTGTTTGTCCGCAAGAATATAGCCAACATAAAATTGAATACCAATTAGGTATTACCACCGAAATCGACTCTGACAAGCGCGAACTCAAAGAAGATCCATTAACAGCATTGCTTAATAACCAAACTCTTTCGAAACAGAAATTGTTGAAATTGCTTGATGGCGAAATTTATCGCTTAAAGCAAGAAAACAGCTATTTTGAAATATTACGCGCCAGTGAACTGCAAAAGCTCGATCGTAAACGTTACTGGCAGACCAAGCCCAAAGACGATCCCAGTTATGCTTTAGAGCTACAACAGGTGACCAAACGCTTTGATGATCTAAATAAACATAATACAGATTTCATCAGCATATTAGAGCAGCAGAGAACAAAGATCGCTACCGAAACGCCACCCGATAACGATATAAATAATTAGCCTCACTCACCATACCTGCTGAGGTATATTTCAGTTAAATATGTTTTAGTCTGGTTTAAATACCCCAATCATACTGCCACTGGTCTTTTGAGGCGCTTTAATATCAGTTTGCTGCTCACGATAATCACATTCAGTGCATTCAACAGTTTCAATACCATTTTCTTTAAACAATAAAATACTGTCTTTAGCACCGCATTTAGGGCATTTAGCGCCGGCGACAAAACGCTTTTTAATTTTGGTCATGACTTACTCGACTTAGTGGTTACTGACTGAGATGTTTACTCAAGGAGGTAATTTATCTACTTTATGTGCCTATTTTGCCATGATTAGCCCACATGAGTCCCGTGATTGTGGGAAATAAATCGTATATGCGATATTATCTGCACCATTATTCTATTCTCAAATATCAAGTTGTAATTAATGATCAACATTAGCCAAGCTCAGTTAATTCGCGGCAGTAAAACCTTACTCGATGAAACCTCACTGACGATTTATCCCGGACATAAGGTTGGCCTTGTTGGGGCCAATGGTACCGGTAAATCATCACTGCTTGCCTTGATTTTGGGTCATTTGCATCTTGATAAAGGTGAATTCAGCTTCCCTGCAGGTTGGCAAGTTGCCTCAGTAGCTCAAGAAACACCAGCGTTAGATGTCTCCGCATTAGAATACGTTATTGATGGCGATATTGAATACCGTCAACTTGAAGCCGAGTTAGACAAAGCTCAAACCGATAATAACGGTAATGCCATTGCACTTATTCATGGCAAAATTGATGCTATTGGCGGTTATGCCATTCACGCTCGAGCAGGCGCGTTATTAGCCGGCCTAGGGTTTAAGGATGTAGACCAACGCAATCCAGTCAAAAGCTTCTCTGGGGGCTGGCGAATGCGCCTCAACTTAGCCCAAGCCTTGTTATGCCGCTCCGATCTATTATTACTCGATGAGCCAACCAACCACTTAGACTTAGATACTATGTATTGGCTAGAAGGTTGGATAAAATCTTATCAAGGTACGCTTATTTTAATTAGTCACGATCGTGACTTTATTGATGGCATTGTCGGTGAAATTGTTCATGTCGAAAATCACAAATTAAATTATTACAAAGGCAATTACTCTTCTTTTGAACGTGTGCGTGCAGAACGTATGGCACAACAACAAGTGGCCTTTGAGCGTCAACAGAAAGAACGTTCACATATGCAGTCATTTGTTGACCGATTTCGCTATAAAGCCAGTAAAGCTAAACAAGCACAAAGCCGCTTAAAAGCCCTCGAACGCATGGCTGAGTTATTGCCATCACAAGTAGACAATCCATTTCAAATGGCCTTTAGGAAACCTGAAGCCTTACCAAATCCACTAATAGTGATGGAAAATGTCTCTATTGGTTATGAAGATAAAATCATCCTCAAACAAGTTGAGTTAAATCTGGTTCCAGGCGCGCGAATCGGTCTATTGGGCAGAAACGGTGCGGGTAAATCGACACTTATTAAACTGTTATCAGGTCAATTACAGGCCAAAACGGGTAAATACCAACCTAACCCAGGGTTAAACATTGGTTATTTTGCTCAGCACCAAGTTGAATTTTTAAGTCTTGATGATACCCCAATGCAACACTTGGTCAGACTTGCGCCGCCTAATGCTAGCGAGCAAGAATTACGTAGCTTTTTAGGTGGATTTGGCTTTAATGGTGATATGGCTTTGTCGCCCGTACGACCTTTTTCTGGCGGCGAAAAAGCCCGCCTAGTATTAGCATTAGTCGTTT
Organism: Shewanella sp. MEBiC00475; assembly: GCF_005234075.1. Lineage (NCBI taxonomy): Bacteria > Pseudomonadati > Pseudomonadota > Gammaproteobacteria > Alteromonadales > Shewanellaceae > Shewanella > Shewanella sp. MEBiC00475. The sequence continues at coordinate 2,959,371 of NZ_CP039928.1, read as the reverse complement.
GGCAGCGCCCTAACCTATTGTTACTCGATGAACCCACCAACCATTTAGATTTAGAAATGCGCCACGCGCTCACTATGGCATTGCAAAGCTTTGAAGGCGCAATGGTTATTGTGTCCCATGACCGTCACTTATTACGCTTAAGTTGTAGTGACTATTACTTAGTAGATCAAGGCGCTGTGACACCTTTTGACGGCGACTTAGATGATTATCATCAATGGTTGCTAGATGCCGCAAAATTGGCCCAAGCCAACAATAAAACGGATACAGCCACCAGCGGTAACACGGTTGATAAAAAGCAGCAAAAAAGAATGGCCGCTGAACTACGCCAACAAGTTTCACCTCTGAAAAAACAACAAATAAAGTTAGAGACCCAACAACAGAAAATTAGTAAAAAATTAGCCGAATTAGAAATTGAATTAGCCGATGGCAGCTTATACGAAGCAGAAAACAAGGCTAAAATGACTAATGTTCTCAACGAACGCACCACGCTGACGCAAAGCATGGATGAAAGCGAAATGAATTGGTTAGAGATTCAAGAACAGATTGAAGTTATTGAACAGAATTTTCAATAACAAATTGATTCATATTGATTTATTATTAATTATAGTGTCTATTAATAACATCGACACAGTAAAGGAAATGGTATGTCGCATTCTATTCATCACCAAATGTTTAGTCACACAATTTGGCATCATTGCGAGCAAAGTTATTCAATTAATCCTGAATTTTACATACGCTTACAAGACAGTTACCAAGTAAATATTAACATTTTATTATTAGCCCAATACCTTGATCAACAACATTACGTTTTGATGCAGCAGCACTGGGAAACATTAACCAGTGTAGTGGAAAAATGGGAAGCGAATGTGTTACAACCTTATCGACGATTACGTCGGATCACTAAGGTTCACTTAGCCAACGACGAGTATCAGAAAATGCTCGATGTTGAGTTAATTATGGAACGAAAATCTCAAAATATGCTGTTGCAAAAGTTGAATTTACTGGATGGTGAAACGGTTAACTCCGATCATTGTGGGCCTAGCAATATACAACACTACCTGAGCTTATTCGGCTTAGATGAAGCTATTATGACTGAGTTAAATCCGCAAGGTGTTATTAGTTTGTAATACACCATCACCGTTTATCCAGCAATTGTCCACAGTCCATTAGAGTCACAGTAACATCCACCCATAATGGTATTTTAAGACGATAAAATGGCTATCATTATTAGTTAATCTACAACATTAATTAACAAGTGGTTATGGAAAAATATAGCAGATACAGGCTATAAAGAATGGAGTTGCTTTCTGGCTCACAAGCGCTACCAAGATGACGGAGAAATAACTAACCATTCATCATTATGCTAGTCACATACATAATCAGTATTGGGACAAATGAGCTACCTATCTAATACCGACACATCCTCCTCAGTATCACTTGATATACCGACCATAGCCAGTATATCAAGTTAATTGAGTTAACTAGCTTGAGTTAGCTTCTCAGCTAATGCAGTCGCATTTCGTGCGACAATCCCATAAATAGACAATTGAGGGTTAGCCCCCAAACTGGTGGGAAATACCGAACCATCCATGACCGATAAATTTTCAAGATAATGAGAATGACCAAAGCCATCGACCATTGAAAGGGTTTTATCTTCACCCATTGCACAACCTCCCATCACATGGGCTGAGGCGACAATGGTTTTTAATAAACCTAAATCTGCGTTATTAATCGCCTGCTTCGCTTCACCCCACGAATTAAGAAAAGCCAAGCCATCATGCATTGGTAACACCTTTTTAGCGCCGGCAGCAAACTGCAGTTCCGCCATAGACAAAAATGCTCTGCGTGCACCATCCCAAAAACCTTGGTTTAACGGATAATCTAACGCAAAAGTGGTGTCGGTTAACCTTACCTGTCCACCAGGACATTGTTGATTGAAACCATCACGAATAAGCGCAATGGTGACCTGCATTTGGTTAAAATTAGCCATTAACTGTGCGTGGCTCACACCATAACCAATGGTTTTAGATGCGATCAGCACTGGATGTACAGGCGCAACTTCAAGCTTATAACCTAGATCGCCACTTGCACCATCACGCCAAACAAATTCATCTGAGTATATGGACTGCGGCGCACCACTGTGACCATTAATTTGTTCCGCAAAAATTCCGCCCGATAGCAATGACGGATGTAAAAACGTTTTACCTAATTGCTTATGCGGATCAGGGGTATTTGAACGCATTAAAATCGTCGGCGTATGAATAGCCCCTGCACTTAAAATATAATGCTTAGCGGTGAAGGTAATCTTAACTGACGTTGGTGCTAAACCTTCTGTTAATGCCTGAGCCGTTAAGCCAACAACTTGATCGCCTTTATGTTCAAGTTTGATTACCTTAGCCCGAGAAATCAGCGTTGCACCTTTATCTAATGCGGCAGGTATGGTGGTCACTAGCATTGATTGTTTGGCGTTAACAGGACACCCCATGCCGCAGTAACCGGTATTCCAACATCCTTTTACATTGCGTTTAATAACGGTGTAATCCCAACCTAACTTTTCGCAACCCTCTCGCAAAGCACCGTTATTACGGTTGGGCTCAAATTGCCACTGCTCAATATTGAGCCTCTGTTCCATTAGCTCAAACCAAGGTAGTAAATCTTGCGAAGACAAACCTTTTACCGACTTTTCTTGTTGCCAATAAGCTAAGGTTTGCTCGGGTGTTCTGATGGATGTGGTCCAATTGACTGTTGTTGAACCGCCCACAGTTCGGCCTTGAAATATACCCACGCCTTTATCTGCGGTTTTCATCGCCGCCGCTTGTTGGTACAAATTAGGATAAGCGTGACGTTCTTCCATATCAAAGTGAGTTGATGATTTAAGCGATCCACCTTCAATCATAATCACTTTTAAACCCGCTTCAGTGAGTATCTCTGCAGCGGTACCGCCACCTGCTCCAGTACCAACAATAACTACATCAGCGTCAAAGTGACGATCCATTTCTAAGGTACTGGCATCAATATGATGCCAGCCTGAGCTTAATCCGGTGATAATAGGATCAATAATGGCCAAGGGAGAGCTCCTTACATAAGGGATTAATGCGCGTTATGCACCAAAAAAGTGGGCTTTACATAGCGTAAATTGCCCCAATGTTCCGGACAGGCATAGTAACTTGCCATTATCAATTCACGTAATCCGTTATAAGCGGTTGTTAACATGTCCAAATAGTTATGACGCCAAAACTCTAACATGTCGATCAATTGCTGTGGTTCACGCATTAACAGCGGTGTCATACTGCCACTTAGCAACAATAAGCCAAAGCGTCCTTCAAGCAACTCCAGCAATTCCATCAACTCTTGTTGTTGCTCAATGGGTAAATGAGTTATTGATTGCGAAATCGCATCTAAAGTGCGATTAATCGCAATCTCTTTGTGGCTAGGCACTTCAGGTAATGCACCATCTAAGAACACTGGGATCAGTACACTAAACAAGACTCGGTGATGAATATCATCCATCGAATTGGTGACACTTGGCGAATACAAGTTAACACCTAGCGCGAGTGCCGCAGTTCCGAAAAAAGCACCAGTAATAAAGGATCGTCGCTTCATTTACTTCCCTTTGAGTTTATTGTTGTCAGTATTTTTTATGTGGTAAAGTGGCACGACAAACATTTAAAAATACGTTTAAATTTCACAAACAATTGTAGAATTATTCCATTTATGAAAAAGCTGTTTACTCCGCCTTGGTGGGCTGCAAGTCCACATATCCAAACGATTCTACCATTGCTTTTCAAAGTAGCCAGACCAACAACATTTAGACAGCGACAAGAGTTACCTGACGGCGATTTCATCGATTTAGATTGGTTAGGCCAAGCTCAAAATGGTGAGCCTATCTTAGTGATTATTCATGGCCTTGAAGGTAACACAGAATCACATTATGCACGCAGAATGCTCATTGAAGCAAAAAAAGCCAAATTGTCTGCTGTTGTTCATCATCATCGAGGCTGCTCTGGTGAGCCAAATCGCCTAGCTCGCAGTTATCATAGCGGCGATGTTAACGATTTTGCATTTACCCTAGCACAACTAAAACACTATTATCCTGATTCACCTCTATATGCCGTTGGTTACAGTTTGGGCGGCAATGTATTGGCAAAATACCAAGGTAGCACCGAACGACACAGCCTACTTGAACGGGCTGTTGTGGTGTCTGCACCGCTCAAGTTAGCAGCATGTGCCAAACGCTTAGAAAGTGGCTTTTCAACTCACTATCAGCGATTCTTAATAAAGCGCTTACAACAGAAAATGCTCGATAAAATTAATACCCCAGAGTTGGCCGAGCAAATGCCTATCAGTAAAAGTCAGCTGAAAAAACTGGATACATTTTACTTGTTCGACGATAAAGTCACCGCGCCATTACACGGCTTTACTGACGTCAATGATTACTATCAGCAATCTAGTGGCCTTGCTTATTTACAACATATTACTAAGCCCACATTAGTGATCCACGCCAAAGATGATCCCTTTATGACTGATGATGTCATCCCAAATCAAGAGCAATTATCACCCATGGTTGAATATGAATTGCATGATTTTGGCGGGCATGTCGGGTTTATTGAAGGTGGATGGCCTTGGAAACCACGTTTTTACCTCGAACATCGTATTCTGGAGTTTATTCAACTTGCTGGAGCTACAGTATCAGAGTACGCCCCTCCATCTTCCCAGCGAGATCTTTAATAGGAATACACCATGCTTGTGCCATATGAAGCTTTACTGTCATTACCCCAAGAAACGCTGCAAGGTATCATAAAAGAATATTTATTATCGCAACTTGAAGACGGCAGTTTTAGTGATGCCGATCAGCAACAATTAGCTAGAGCAATGGAACAATGTAAGCTCGCACTAAAAAAAGGTGAGCTAGTGGTTGAGTTTAGTGAGGAGGATGAGTCTATTGCGATACGACAACGCGAACATATTTCGCGTCCATCTGCCGACTAGTCGCAATAAAAAATGATATTATTTCGACAAAATAATCACATTGTTACCTCTGAATAATTGACCGACGGGTGATAATTACCGTATAACTAGTGACTCGATTTTTTACGTCCACAACATTACCTAGGCAAATAACATGTCAGCAAAACACCCTATTATTGCTGTAACTGGTTCATCCGGTGCTGGCACAACAACGACAACTACTGCCTTTACTCATATTTTTAGACAGCTAGGTATTACTGCAGCATTCGTTGAAGGTGACAGTTTTCATAATTTCACTCGCGCAGAAATGGAAGTATTAATTAGAAAGTCACAGGCTGAAAATCGTAATTTAAGTTATTTTGGTCCCGAAGCGAATAACTTCAAAAAACTCGAAGAATGTTTTACCAGTTACGGTGACACAGGTAATGGTCAGACTCGCAGTTATTTACATACGTTCGACGAAGCCGTTCCATTCAACCAAATGCCAGGTACGTTCACCCAGTGGCGTGATTTACCTGAAAATACCGATATGCTGTATTACGAAGGACTACACGGTGGTGTGGTAACAGAAGACGCTGATGTGGCTAAACATATCGATCTTTTGATCGGCATGGTTCCGATAGTCAATTTAGAATGGATCCAGAAAATTATTCGCGATACCAATGATAGGGGTCATAGTCGTGAAAAAGTAATGGGTTCAATTGTGCGCAGCATGGACGATTATATTAAACACATGACGCCACAATTCTCACGTACACATATTAACTTTCAACGGGTTCCCACCGTAGATACCTCTAATCCTTTTAGTGCAAAAGACATTCCGAGCTTAGATGAAAGCTTTGTTGTAATCCGCTTTCGCGGTATTAACAATGTTGATTTCCCTTATTACCTTAATATGATCCAAGGCTCATTTATGTCACGGGTCAATACACTGGTTGTGCCCGGAGGTAAAATGTCATTAGCGATGGAATTAATTTTGACTCCATTAATTAAAGACTTAATGGATAAACGTATCGAGTTGCAAAGTCTAGATGATATTAAGCTCGATTAAGCTTGATTTAAGTCAGAAAGACTAAGATAACCGCATCGTGATTTCAGGCGAAATAACGACAGTTGATGTGTTTAAAGTACTAATCCCCCTTCTCGATCTGTTAGTGCATTAAGCACATCAACGCAATCCAATACCCCGATACTCAAGCCAATATCAACTTTAATACCGTTAAGTGAACCTTAGCGTTTTATTGGCACTACATGAGTGGAATAATTTCTCGATAAGCTTGATTATTTTGGTACTGCTTCAAGCGTAAAATAAATTCATCACTGCGCGCAATCTCCGGTTTATTTCTCAACGCATCAATCGCTTTTTTCTGAGCATCAATAGCAGAAGTAAAATCACCTATTTCTGCATAGGCTGCAGCAAGGTTATCTAATACCGTTGGGTCATTTTGATTATGTTCAAGTAATTTTAACGAAATCGACAGCGCACGTGATCCATCACGATATTGAGCTTCAGGACATGTGGCTAATATCCAAGCTATATTACCCATTGATATTGCATCACCTGCAGCACTAAACTGCTCCATCGCTTTACCACAATTACGTATAACACCATCGCCACCAGCAGAATAAATAAACCCTAAACGAAAATGAGCCCATTTATCTCCTTGCTCAGTCATTTGCAGATACCATTTTTCTGCCAATGCTAAATCTCGTGGAAATAATTTACCTTCAAAAGATAAGTCTGCTAATGTTTGTTGCGCTTTGATATTTTGCTGCTGCGCGGCAAGATTAACCCAACTTAGCCCTTGTTTAGTATCTTGAGCAACATATCGCCCCGAAAGGTTCATTAACCCTAATAAAAATTGGGCATCTGCATCACCCTGCTTGGCTTTAATCTGAATATGAACCAGTTTAGTCGCTGCCAGAGATTGGCTCGAAGGGGGAATAACAAACGCATTAACAGGCAAACTTAGTCCACTCAATAGAGCAACACACACAATAACCCCGATTTGACTAAGTTTTTTCACGCAGACCTCGACAACTATTTATTATACTGATTAAATAACATTAGCTAACTCATGCAACCAATACAATAGACAAATAACATTAGCTATAATTCAATCTCAGTGATAATTAAACAAATTTACAAAAAAAGTCGACTTTCATCACAAACAAAATAAAATTAATCTAAAATTTAACAAGTTAATATACACTACGCACATCTTTAAATACGATCTCTATCAAAGTTTTCATCGTTTCAATAACGTAGAATCCTTAATTAGACATTACTTACTTTCATTTTTAATCAATCGAGGAATATCATATGGCTCTGATTGGTAAGCCAAAACCTGACCCAACATTAGAATGGTTTCTTTCACATTGTCACATTCATAAGTACCCAGCAAAAAGCACGTTAATTCACGCTGGCGAAGATTCTGATACTTTATATTATATCGTTAAAGGTTCGGTCGCAGTATTGATCAAAGATGAAGAAGGTAAAGAAATGATCCTTTCTTATCTGAATCAAGGCGACTTTATCGGTGAGCTTGGATTATTTGAAGAGCAATCTGAACGTACCGCTTGGGTTCGTGCTAAGCAAGCATGTGAAATTGCAGAAATTTCTTATAAGAAGTTTAAGCAACTCATTCAGGTAAATCCTGAGATCCTGATGAAACTTTCGGCGCAAATGGCCTATCGTTTACACAGTACTAGCCAAAAAGTAGGCGACTTAGCGTTTCTTGATGTCGCTGGCCGTATTGCACAAACGCTATTACACCTTGCCAAACAACCAGATGCGATGACACATCCTGACGGCATGCAAATTAAGATCACTCGTCAAGAGATTGGTCAAATTGTCGGTTGTTCACGTGAAACTGTTGGCCGTATTTTGAAGATGCTTGAAGAACAGAATTTGATCCAAGCACACGGTAAAACAATAGTGGTTTACGGCACACGCTAAATACGACTAAAGCTAAATGTTCAAACCTTGATCATAAAAGCTTCAGCTTGATTTAAGCCAAGATACTTAAAGTGGTGTTCATACTCTGAACGCCACTTTTTTTATTTTGGAGCGACCATGAATAGCTTGTTTTCTATAGCCATAAGCAGCTTAATGGCCATCACCATTAATCAACAAGAGATTCCTGTAAAAGAATTCCCTCTAGATCATGACAACGTCCAAAAATTAGTATCTTCTGGTAATATACCTTCATTAGATGATTATTTAGCGTGGGTGTCACAATATTGTGATGGTCACTTAATCGATGCGCAGCTATATCAAGATAAAGATAAAGACAACTGGCGCTATGATCTGCAATTTAAACTAACACATGGGCATGTTATTAATCTGCAATTAGATGCAGCCAATGGCATACAGGATTCATTGAATCAATTACCGAGCGAATGTACTAAACATGAAACTGTTACTCGTTGAAGATAATCCATTACTCGTTGCCGAACTTGAAAAACAACTCAAGCAAGCTGGTTATATTACAGATGTCACAGACAAAGCTATTGAAGCAGATTATTTGATCAAAGAAACCGATTATGACTGTGTCATTTTAGATATAGGTTTACCAGACGGCAATGGCTTGTCACTGCTCACTCAATGGCGAGACCGCGGCATCACAACCCCGGTAATCATGTTGACGGCCCGAAGCCAGTGGCACCAAAAGGTTGAAGGCTTTAATGCTGGTGCTGATGATTACTTAGGTAAACCCTTTCACACTCAAGAGCTACTAGCGCGAATTCAAGCCCTTATTCACCGAGCTCATGGGCGAATTAATTCTTCCTCCAAACAATTATGCTATGCCGGGGTTAATTTAGACGAAAACGAGCAAAAAGTGACCGTCAATGAACACGTATATGAATTAACATCCATGGAGTTTAGATTACTGAAAATTTTCTTAATGTCGCCTAAAAAGCTGCTATCTAAACAGCAACTTACAGAGAAGCTTTATCAATTTGATGATGAAAAGGAAAGTAATGTTGTTGAAGTTTACGTAACTCATTTACGTAAAAAGCTCGGTAAAACGGCCATCGAAACCCGTCGTGGCCAGGGTTATATTTTTCATGGCATTATTGAATGATCTCGATTCGTTTTAAATTGAGCTTATGGCTCAGTGGATTAGTCATCATTGCCACCCTCATAGGCTTATTTTTGTTTGAGTCAATGCTGCGAGATGCGTTTCACGACTCGATTATTAACCGTCTAGAAGAAGATTTAGAACACATTATTATCGCCACCCGACTTGATGAGGGTGAGTTGGTTATCGACCAAAGCCAATTATCCAGTTTCTACCGACCCGCCTATTCAGGACGATACTTTCAATTAAATTTACCTGACCGTACTATTCGCTCTCGCTCATTATGGGATGCAGAATTACAAATTGAGCCATTACAAGCGCAACAGAAGCGAGCTTGGCAAGCAAAAGGGCCTAGAAATAATGATATGCAGCTGTTATCCATTGGCATTGGAGCACCAAATAGTCACAACACAGCCACACTCACCGTTGCCCAGGATTTAAGCATTGGCCGACGAGTGTTTAGCGAAGTATTTGGTACTAAACTAGCAATCAATATTGGCATGTTATTGGCCATGATTACCGGTATTTTTATCATCTTACGTCAATCATTTAAACCGGTAAATCAAATCCAAGGTACGCTGGCTAAATTGCGCGAAGGTGAAATAGCCTCGTTAACAATCTCACAAATTCCAGCAGAAATTCGCCCGCTAGCAGAAACCTATAACGAGCTATTAGACTACACAGCCAAACAAATTGAACGCAGTCGCAATAACCTAGGCAATTTAAGTCATGGCTTAAAAACCCCATTAGCGGTGATGCAGCAGCAAGTAGAAGCGCTCGGACTCAGCCATCCTGATGCTGCAAGCGCAATGCAACAGCAATTAGATTTAGTTCATAAAATGATTGAACGTAAATTGGCAGCTGCACGGATCACCGGAGACATGTTACCCGCGGCGCAACTTGCAGTACCCAAGGATTTCGATGGATTAATCCAAACCCTTCATAAAGTGCATCACCAACGGGTTATTAATTGCAGCATCATTAATCCACAACAGATTAGTCGTATTCCGATTCATCGCGAAGATGGCATGGAATTATTTGGTAACCTACTCGATAACGCTTTCAAATGGGCACTAACACAGGTTAATGTCAGCATAGATTATTTACCTTCTGGTGGTATTCTTGTACAGATTGAAGATGATGGTAAAGGTGTAGAACAACAACAAATTGCATTACTCACCTCCCGAGGCACCCGATTAGATGAAGCGACAATGGGCCACGGATTGGGCTTATCGATTGTTAAGGAGATATGCGACCAATATGGCTTCGTATTGCAATTTAGTCGTAGCAAGTCATTACAAGGGCTTAATGTCAGCATTTTGATAAACCCATGACCTTGGTATTCTATTCAGCTAATCGCACTCCATTTCGCCAATAGTCGACTACTCAGCCAATACTATTTTGTTACATCATTGCATTGGTGCTTTCAAAAATCTTGTCGGCTGATGCCGCAACAAAGCCAGTATAAAGCTGACCATTATCCATTGGATAACGACGGGCGAATTCGTAGAAACAACTAGGAATTTCAGCATCACCATCAGTAAACTTTACCATCACTTTATCAGCCATGGTAGAAGACTGCTCTAGCAATACTTCTGGCGAGCCTTTAATTTCACCACCTGAAGCATTTAAGACAAAACCAGCATCTTTCAAAGCTTGGTTAACGTCTTCAATGCGTTCAAACTGAGGCAGATCATTAATAGAAACGGTAAAGTGATTAGCACGATATCCTAATGCTGCAACCCATGCTGCGTACTCACTCTCGGCAAGCAATGATTGGTAGGTCGCTTTATCTAAATCCCAATGACGCCCAGAATAAATAAAATTATCTGCCGTGGTTGCCGCAACATCCACTTGTTCAATTAAACCATGAATGCTCTTTTGCAACTCAGGGCTAAATTCTTCTACTAACAACTCAGAGATAAACACCTTCGGCTGCTTTGGATCCGGATGCTCAAAGTGCTTGGCTATCAGTTTTTTCTGTTCAAACTTATAATCGCCACTATCGACATAACCGATAGAAGTGAAATGCTTAGCCAATACGCTTAAATTCACCTTAGCGATATTAAAGGTACGCAAGGCGATATGGTCATTGATGATTGGCGCGCCATGACCTAATAGTTGATGAATTTTCGCTGCTGAAGGCGTCATCTGAATGTAGTCTTGCCATAAGGCAGCAAACAAAGCATTTACGTCAGTATGCATGGTTAAATCCTTCTAAAATAATGTTGGCAACTTCTGTCACCAACATGATCACCCGATAAACTTATCAGTTAAATTGATAAACCTGGGCTTAAAGTAGCAGGTAAGCTTACTGAATCGGCTTCCATTGAAGCGACTGGGTAAGCGCAGTAATCAGCAGCATAAAATGCACTTGCACGATGATTACCCGATGCGCCAACACCACCAAATGGTGCTGCGCCTGACGCGCCAGTGATTTGCTTATTCCAATTAACAATACCAGCACGAATACGCGCTAAAAAGTAATCGTAATCTTCTCTACTATCTGCTAATAAACCTGCTGATAAACCATAACGAGTCGCATTAGCTAAATGAATCGCTTGATCAAAATCGCGGTAACGAACTAACTGCAATAATGGGCCAAAATATTCTTCATCTGGTAATTCAGCGACTTTAGTGACATCAATTAAGCCTGGAGATACTAAACCAGTACCGGCTTCAATTTGCGCCAACTCAACTAAAGAAACGCCACCTAATGACTGAAGCGTCGCCTGAGCGGCAACCATGCCACGCGCTGCAGTTTCAGAAATCATCGAGCCCATAAATGGCTGTGGTTGCGCGTTCCAAGCTCCAACTTTGATTTGCTTAACCGCACTAACTAACTCTGCAATTAACGCATCGCCTTGAGCGCCTTCTTCAATATATAAACGACGGGCACAAGTACAACGCTGCCCAGACGAGATATAAGCAGACTGAATAATGTCATGTACCGCAGCTTTAGTATCGGTAACGCCTTTAACGATAAGCGGATTATTGCCGCCCATTTCTAAGGCTAAAATTTTACCCGGATGCCCCGCATATTGTTGATGTAAAATATGCCCAGTACGAGAACTACCGGTAAAAAATAAACCGTCAATTTGCGGGTGTGATGCTAATGCTTTACCTGTTTCGACTTCACCTTGCACTAAGTTAACCACACCTTGTGGTAAACCGGCTTTGTCCCAACACTTCAACATTAACTCAGCCACTTTAGGTGTTAGCTCTGATGGCTTAAATACCACAGTATTACCGGCAAGTAATGCTGGCACTATGTGTCCATTGGGTAAGTGTCCTGGGAAGTTATATGGGCCAAATACCGCAACTACACCATGAGGCTTATGGCGCAGCACGGCGCGTCCTGCAGGTAAATCATTCGTTTCAGTACCGGTACGTTTGTCGTGAGCTTTTGCTGACAATGCTATCTTGCCAATCATAGCGCCCACTTCAGTGGCCGTTTCCCACTGTGGCTTACCAGTTTCTTGAGCGATGGTTTCTGCTATCTCGGCTTTATTAGCTTCTAGTTGTGCGCGATAAGCTTCAACAATGGTTAAGCGGGCTTCATATCCCAACATAAACCAATCAAACTGCGCCGCACGAGCGGCATCAACCGCCGCATTCACTTGAATAGCGGTCGCGGTGTTACCTTGCCAAATTACGTCACCATTGGCAGGGTTTTTTGAGTTAATTTCATGACCTTCGCCAGCTAACCACTGACCTTGAATATATTGTGTCATTTCTTGCTCCTACATTGCTAAAACACGAATTTGCTCACCTTCAGCAACCATAAGAGCGGTCGCGATTTCAGGGCTAAGCACAACATTATCGTGTTCATCAGAGACCAACAATTTAGCCGCCGATGCACGATAATCAGCAAGCGAGGTGTTGGAAATAATAAAGTGGTGATCGCCATGTGGCATTTTGCCAATACTGACCGTGAGCAAACGACTCTTTTTTACTGAGCGAATATCACCGATTGAACATTCAACCGTTGGACCACCATCAAAAATATCGACATAGTTGCGGAATTTAAACCCTTCCGCCTCCAGTAAACGTAATGCTGGCTTGGTATTCTTATGGACTTCACCAATCACTTTTTGAGCTTTTTTAGGCAACATACACACGTAAACAGGGTTACGTGGCATCATTTCTGCCATAAAAGATTTCTTACCTAAACCGGATAAGTAATCGGCTTCAACAAAATCGATGCCTAAAAAATGATGTTGTAACCATTCATAAAAAGGTGAGTCACCATGTTCATCACTCACACCACGCATCTCGGCAATCACAGTTTTCCCGAAGCGTTCAGGATGTTGAGCCAATAATAAAAAACGCGATCGCGACAGCATGCGACCATTATTACCTTTACGATAACCGTCTTTTAAAAACAGAGTGCACACTTCTGCTGCACCTGTGTAGTCATGGCACAATGTCAGGGTTTCAACTTCATTGCGGACAGAGATTTGTTGAGAATGATAGACTTCTGTACCTAATCGATAATGATAAAAAGCATCGTTCATACCGACAGCAGCTTCAATACCACAAGTACCGACAACTTCACCGGTTTTCATATCTTCAAGCACCATCAAATACCCTTCATCGAAAGGTTTATCTACATGCTTAGTGAAAGATGCTTCTGCCCTAGCAATCTTTGAACGCAGTAACTCTTCGTTAACTGGTAAAGATGTAAAACCGTGGCCTGACTCAACTGCGATAACATAAAGTGCATCGTAATCACTTGCACGGATAGGACGTATGATTAACATCTTAATCTCCTCATTGCGCCACAAAAGAACTGCGCAGGAAATCTTTCCGCGCATATTCACTTTGTTGGCGAACCCAAACAAATAAGTGCAAGCTTGGCTAGCACTTATTTGTTAATTAACCCGCTACCACTTTTGCAACTGCACGTTCAAAACGCAGTAAGCCTTCAGCGATATCAGCTTCTGGGATAACCAATGAAGGAGCAAAACGCACTACGTTTGCGCCGGCCATCAAACTCATTAAGCCTTCTGCGATAGAAGCAACCAAAAACTCACGACTACGACCTTCATATTGTTCATTTAATACCGCGCCAATTAATAATCCTTTACCGCGCACCTCACTAAACACATGATATTTGGCATTAATTGCCGCTAAACCATCACGGAATAGCTGTTCACGATGCTTAACACCGTCTAATACTTCTTTGGTGTTTACCACGTCCATTACCGCATTCGCTACAGCACAAGCTAGTGGGTTACCGCCATAAGTTGAACCATGAGTACCAATTTTAAGATGTTCAGCAACTTTAGCAGTTGTTAACATTGCAGCAATAGGAAAACCACCACCTAACGCTTTAGCGCTAGTTAAAATATCTGGCACAATATCAGTACCCATGTAAGCAAATAGCTCACCAGTACGGCCTACACCTGTTTGTACTTCGTCAAAAATCACTAGTGCGTCGTGCTTATCGGCTAAACGACGTACCGCTTTTAAGAACTCAGGATCACCATTGATAATTCCGCCTTCACCTTGAAGAGGTTCAAGCATAATGGCGCAAGTTTTGTCTGAAATTACCGCTTCAAGTGCAGCGATATCATTAAATGGCACATGCGTAATACTTTGTGGCTTAGGGCCAAAACCGTCAGAATAAGCAGCTTGTCCGCCAACCGTTACAGTAAAGAATGTACGACCATGGAAAGCTTTATCAAATGCGATGATTTGATCTTTATCTGCACCATGGTTATCAAGTGCATAACGGCGAGCCAATTTTAATGCAGCTTCGTTCGCTTCAGCCCCTGAGTTGGCAAAATAGACACGTTCAGCAAATGTGGCATTAACTAATTTTGTGGCTAATTCGAGTGCTGGCTCGTTGGTCATGACGTTTGATAGATGCCATAACTTTTCGCCCTGCTCTTTTAATGCAGACACTAAAGCTGGATGACAATGACCTAAACAATTTACTGCAATGCCACCTGCAAAATCGATGAATTCTTTACCTTCTTGATCCCACACTCGGCTACCAGCACCACGAACAGGAATAACTGCAGCGGGCGCATAATTAGGCACCATAACTTTATCAAATTGACCACGGGTTAAATTCATTTCTACACTCATTGCATTTTATCCTTCAGGTTGTAAACGGCTTAGAAGCCGCTGTTTCCGCTGTTTGCTTTATATTCTGTAAGTGCGTTAGCGGAAGTTTGTATAATTTATGCGACATTATTAGCGAAAATGTGATCAAAATACCAGTTCAGTAAAATTAACTTCTGCAGGCTTGATTGGCATTATGCATAAAGATTGAAAAATATGACTAAAACAAGCGTTTATCAGGGGGGTATTGAACATAAATAGTCATAAAAAAAGTTACCCCACCGCCATTTGTGTAACTATTCATTAAAAGTGAATAAATACACGTTTTTAACATTTGCCATTACGATAAAAATCGTACTTAAAGTAAATCTAATTTACGAAAGTTTTGCCCTTTTAGCCGTATTAATTCTTGCTCTGAAAATTGATAATAATCAAACATGATTCGTTTTTCTTGTGGATCGATTTGTTGTTGCTCTTCTAGTAGAAGCACTTTGGCATAACAACTTGCCTTAGCCACCATGGCAGCATCCACAGACAACTCTGTAAAATGGTAGTTTTGATCTAATTCTTTTAACACCTGAGTAATCGGTGAATCATCAAATTTAAGTAAACTTAACAGTTGCCAATTTAAACAATGGCTATGCTGCATTACTTGCTCTAATACCGCTTGAGCAGGAAAGTCCGTAGCCAGAATAGCATCGTACACTTGTTTATCTCGACCGTGACTGGCTTCACTTAGCCAAGTCCCCTTGATTTTATCAAAAATATGGCCACTTTGGCTGAGTATAATAGAGGAAGCAAATTGGTACATTAAGGCACAGATATACACCAAGTTCGGGTCTTTATTTTGTAACTTAGCTAAGGCTTTCGCTGCGATGGCACTTATCATGCTGTACCGCCATAACTTACGGGTGACCCAAAATAAGTTTGCATTATCTGAAGGTAGCCAGTGACGTAGACAAAAATAGGGGATCAGTAAGCGCAAATTTTCAATACCAATATAGTTTAAACCCAACTTAATATCAGTGACTCGAACATCGGCATGGTTAGGGCGAAGGTGAACAGACGTTGGATTATTGATTAAATTTATTAAATCTCGTGATAGCCAGCTAATACTTTCTATAATCGGTCGTAAGCGGTTGATATTAACATCCGGCTCTAATAACAGCTCAAGCAGTAAAATTTGGCTTTCACGGCTTCCCGATGTATCTAAAATCATTTGTGGATAAGTTAAGGTATTTTCAATTGTACAGTTAACCGTATTCGTTAATTGAGCCGATACATCGAGATACACACTATTTTCGTTAGTTTGCTTCTCAATGCGCCGCTTTAATGCTTTACGCTCAATATCAAGCTTATTAGCGTTATCTTCTAGCTCCAGGTTCAATTCATCAGGCATAGCACAAGCTTTGTGCTTACCGACAATCAGTTGGTTATAGAGACGGCGTTCAATCTCGATAACTTTACCTGGTCTAACTCCACCCGCTATTGATATTGCCACTTATGTTGCCTTTTGCTGTTTCAATCACTTAATAATAAAAATTAAGGCTTCTCAAAGGAAGCCTTAATACCTATTTTTTTGAACCTAACGCTGACTATTTCAGTTCTTGTTCAAACAACTTATAAATCCGACGGTATTGATCTAACCAACTTGAAGGTTGCTTAAATCCATGTGGCTCAACTGGGTAGATAGCCGTTTCAAACATCGGTTTTTCTAACTCTATCAAGCGCTGCACCATACGGACACTATCTTGGAAAAATACATTGTCATCTAACACACCACTCATGATCAGCAATGGTTTTTGTAACCCTTGAGCATGTTCTATTGGTGAGCTACGCTCATAGGCAATAGGATCAACGTCAGGCGTATTTAAAATATTAGACGTATATGGGGCATTATAATGTGCCCAATCTGCTACTGGGCGTAATGCGGCCCCTGCTTGAAATAACTCAGGCTCATTAAATAGCGCCATAAAGGTGAGGAATCCACCATATGAACCACCATAGGTACCAACACGTTTGTTATTAACATTAGCATTTTTAGCCATCCAAGCCACACCATCTTTTAAATCTTCAACTTCGGGATGACCCATATTACGATAAATGGATGTACGCCAATCACGCCCATAGCCTTTTGAACCACGATAATCCATGTCCATCACCACATAACCTTGTTGGGTAAGTAGGTTATTAAACATAAACTCTCGGAAATAACCCGAAAATCCATAATGGGCATTTTGTAAATAACCCGCACCATGATTAAACACTACAGCAGGATATTTATCAGCTTGCTCAGCATCGTACCCTTGCGGCAAATAAACTCGAGCATAGATTTGTCCCGCACCATGGCTTGACGGAATCGTGACTATCTGCGGAGCTTGCCAAGGGTATTGTGTAAACTCTGGACTTGTGTAGTTAGTTAACTGGGTTATTTCCCCGCCAATAGGCTGAACATATAACTCATCTGGGTGTAGGGTCGATGAGGCAGTCAACAGCAGTGATTGTCCATCAGGACTTAAACTGTAATCCAATGTGCCTAACCACTGAGTCAATTGCTCTGTTTTACCATTAGCAATCTCAACACGGTAAACATTGTAACTACCGGGATGGTCCTTATTGGCACGATAATAAAGGTATTTAGCATCTGGGGATAAGGTCACACTATCAACCACATATTGACCATTAGTTAAAGCGGTTACTTCACCGGCGGCAGTTTTGGTATATAACTGTGAAAAACCAGACTCTTCAGATAAGTAGTACATGCTATCTGTACCCGCTATCCAACCAAATTGGTTATAATTATAGTTAACCCAGGCGTCGTCATGTAGACGGTGTTCGGTTATCAGTTTACCTTTTTTTAAATCAACACTCGCAATCCAACGATCTTTATTATCAACAGCTTCAAGCATTATCAATAGTTTGTCGTCGGTACTATTCCACTGGATAGCACTTTGGTTCCATTCCCAATCCTGTATTAATTGGATTAAACGCGGCGATTTTTCACTTTTATATGTTTTGCCTTCCGCTTTAGCATTTTCAGCTTTAACACTCGCTAACACATCTTGATCAAAACCGGTTAATCCTTCAATAGTAATGTCTTTTTTACTGTGTTCTACAAGGTCAAGTAATACTAATCGTTGACCAGGGAATACATCTTCAGCAACACGTGAACGCGCCGGTACAGGCTCGACATAACCATCTTGGCCTAAATAGTTAGGCATAATGTCGTGTTCTGAGCGCCAATCATAATTCTTATCGGTTAACGCTAATACTACGTAGCGTCCATCTGGCGACAAACTCATTTCAGAAACAACTTCGGCATCGCCTAAATACCAAGGTCTAGCTGAAAAAGTGGGGTCTTCTTTAGCCAACGAATCTCGATACTCATCTCGAGCAAGGCTGTTCTCATGTTGCATGGCAACATATTGAGTGAGTCTCTGTTGTTGCTTGGCAATAAAACTACTTGGCTCAGCAATACCTTTGGGTTCGTTGGCCATTTGAATAGCAGCAATTTGTTCTATTAACCCACTAGAATTGTGTAGACGGAAAATATTATTACCTTGCCAAAAAGCAAGGTCTCCATCGTTTAGGAAACTTACGCCATTAATCGGATCATTTTGTCGGGTAATTTGCTTTATCTCACCGCTTGATAAGTCTTTTACAAATACGTTGCCTTGATAAATATAGGCTTTTTGAGTCTTTGCCTGATTGAATACACCATTGCGCTGATCGGCGAGGTGCAACTGATTGAGCGCAAGTTTGTTTGCTGCAGGCTGACTGATGGCTTGCTGATAAAAATCACGGACCGGAGATTGATGTGCTTGGCGGCTAAAATAAACTGACTGACTGTCATCACTCCAATAGGCGCCTTGAGCAAATATTCCCATCCAATCTGGATTGGCCATAATTTGATTAAGTGTCAACGGCTGTTGCGCTTTTGGAGGTTGTGCTAATGGCGCGGTCAATGTTTTTGCACTCGGCGTTGCGATAACCATTGTATCGTCATGTTTGGCCGTGGCAGCACAGCCACTTATCATTGCCAAAGAAAGTGCGCTCACCGCAAAGTTTCGCATAAAGCTTGTCATGGTTATCCCTTTTATTATTTTAAGCGTTATTTATAGCACAAATAGACGCGAGAATTTAGCCAGATTAGTTGCAGAAGTTGTAACAGAATAAATAATAATGAACTTGAATAAGTACTCTTTCTATAGGTTATAAATGCAAGAAGTTATCCAGTAGTTCATGACCTTGTTGGGTCAAAATAGATTCAGGATGAAACTGAACGCTGAATATACGTAACTTATTATGACTCATTGCCATAATTTCACGACCGTGAATAGGATCATCAAACCAAGCATCAAGTGTAAACTCATTTGGCACCTGGTGAACCAACAAAGAATGGTAGCGAGTGACTTGCAGAGGTAAAGCCAATTGCGTAAACAATCCCTGTTGATTATGTTCAATCAAACTGGTTTTACCATGCATAACCCGTTTGGCACGCACAACCTCAACACCATAAACTTGGGCTATCGCTTGATGGCCCAAACACACACCCAAAATGGGAATTTTACCCGCAAAATACTTAATGGCAGCAAGCGAAATACCGGCTTCATTTGGTGTACATGGGCCTGGAGAAATTATTAAATGCGTGGGAGCGAGCTTTTCAATTTGTTCAATGGTGATTTCATCATTACGTTTTACCAAAACTTCTTGTCCAAGAGTCTGAAAATACTGGACTAAGTTAAACGTAAAAGAATCATAATTATCAATCATCAACAACATTATGGTTTCCATTTCCGCTATAAACGTTTGTAATAGATCAATTTTAGATTAAAAAAAACCAGCCTTGCGACTGGTTTTATGTAATGACCACTAACCGCTATTTCACCACAGTTAAATGGTTTTTACGCTTAGCTTTATCATCAGGACTGGTTGATTTAGGCGATGACGGTACTGTTGATGTATCATCAACAGACTTCATTGACGGTGGGACAGATGATAACTCATCTTGTTCACTTTCAATCATATACGCATCTTCCATATCAAATACCGTACCAGCACCGTTTTCACGAGCATATATCGCCACGATAGATGACATTGGTAAATACACATTTTGTGGTACACCACCAAAACGTGCATTAAATTCGACAGAATCATTAGTCATATGAAGATTAGCCACAGCTCCAGTAGCAATATTCAAGACGATTTGACCGTCTTTGACAAATTGCTGTGGAACTTGCGTACCATTAACAAATGCATCCACTACTACGTGTGGCGTCAAATGGTTATCCATCAACCACTCATAGTAAGCGCGCAACAAATATGGACGATTAGGTGTTATTGGTTTCATTACATGCCCATGCGCATTTCGCGCTCAGCCTCAGTTAACGATGCCTTAAATGATTCACGTTCAAAAATACGTGTCATGTAAGCACTGATATCTTTAGTTGTACGAGGATCCAAGTGAATACCTAAAACCGGTAGACGCCATAATAATGGGCCTAAATAGCAATCAGATAAACCAAATTCTTCGCTCATGAAGTACGGCATTTCAGCAAATACTGGTGCTAAAGCAATTAAACTTTCAGTTAATTCTTTACGCGCTGCATCAGCTTTTTCACCTTTACGGATACGCTCAACAAGCGAATACCAATCGGTGTCAATTCTGTGCATCATTAAACGGCTTTGGCCACGTGATACTGGGTATACAGGCATTAGTGGAGGATGTGGAAAACGTTCATCCAAATATTCCATAATAATACGTGATTCGTATAATACTAGTTCACGATCGACTAAAGTCGGTACTGAATTGTATGGATTTACTTCAAGTAAATCTTCAGGCATTTCACTTGGGTCAACCTGTAAAACATCAACGGTAACCCCTTTTTCAGCCAATACGATACGTACTTGGTGACTATATAAATCATCGGCACCAGAAAAAAGTGTCATGATAGAGCGCTTGTTGGCAGCAACAGCCATTGATACCCTCCAGAATCTTAAAAAAAACAAAACAAACGAGGGGCTAAGCCCCCCGTTTACAATATGCGGATAATGTATAATAACCGTTATTGATAGCTAGTGTACATCTTTCCAGTATTCTTTCTTCAATAAATAAGCAATGATGAAGAAAATAAACAAGAATCCAAGTACCCACCAACCTAAAGCTT
The DNA here is from genome assembly GCF_005234075.1 of Shewanella sp. MEBiC00475. Taxonomy (NCBI): domain Bacteria; kingdom Pseudomonadati; phylum Pseudomonadota; class Gammaproteobacteria; order Alteromonadales; family Shewanellaceae; genus Shewanella; species Shewanella sp. MEBiC00475. The sequence goes on along the minus strand of NZ_CP039928.1, from coordinate 2,938,079 downwards.
CACGTTCTAATTGAACTGGTTCAGCCGAATAAACTAAGAACCCCGTGATATCACGAACCGCTTGGTCATATTCTTCTGCATTCATAGTCCCGCCAGTAGTGACATAACTTCCATCTGCTTGTTCTACTGCAAGACCTTGTAAGTCTTGTAAAACATGCGGCATACCCACTGAAGGGAATACATGGTTATTGACACCAAATGGACGAGTCTCGTCTGCATAGAAACCTTTTAGGTAAGAAAATACCCAATCAGCGCCACGTACACGAGCAACCAACGTTAAATCAGGAGGCGCAGCGCCAAACCATTTAGCCGCATCTGGAGTAGGAATAGCGTTTTCCATCAAATCACCGATTTTAGCATCGGTGAACATGTACTTATTACGCATATCATCTGTAGAGATGCCTAAATCAGTTGCAACACGCTCATAGCGTTGGTATTGAGTGCTGTGACAACCAGAGCAATAATGTTGAAACAAATCAACACCACGCTCTAATGACGCATTATCATGCAAGTCAACGTTAGCACTTTCTAAGTGAACATTATGTCCACTCGCTGCCATTGCGAGAGATGGCAGCAATGTAACTAATGCAATTAATAACTTTTTCATTAGTGTGTCACCCTCGTTGGTACTTCTTTTGTTTTCTCATTTTTACTGTAGAACCATAAGGCTACAAAGAAAGCAAAATAAGTGAAAGTACAAATACGTGCCAAAATAGTTAACTCAGGCGTTGCAGGAACCACACCTAAATAACCTAAAATAATGAACGACACAGTGAATTGTGCAATGTTGATCTTGTGGATCATGCTGCGGTAGCGAATAGACTTCACTTTACAACGGTCGAGCCAAGGCAGAACAAACAACACTGCAATAGAAAGACCCATACCAATAACACCCACTAACTTATCTGGGATAGCACGTAAAATGGCATAAAAAGGTGTGAAGTACCAAACCGGCGCAATGTGTTCAGGGGTCTTCATTGAGTTAGCCGCTTCAAAATTTGGCTTTTCAAGGAAGTAACCGCCGCCTTCAGGCATAAAGAACAACACATAACAGAACACGATTAAGAAACCTGCTACACCCATAATATCTTTTACGGTGTAATAAGGGTGGAATGGAATACCATCAATAGGCCATCCGTTCTCATCTTTGTTCTTTTTAATCTCAACACCATCTGGGTTATTCGAACCAACTTCATGCAAGGCAATAAGGTGCAAGAACACCAACACAACCAATACAAGCGGTAGCGCAATAACATGTAATGCGAAGAAGCGGTTTAGCGTTGCGCCAGAAATAACGTAATCACCACGGATCCACAATGTTAGGTCATCACCAATAACGGGAATGGCACCAAACAAAGAAATAATTACCTGTGCGCCCCAGTAAGACATTTGTCCCCAAGGCAGTAAGTAACCCATGAATGCTTCAGCCATCAGCACAAGGAATATCAACATACCAAATAGCCATAATAGCTCTCTTGGTTTTTGATAAGAACCGTAAATTAGTCCACGGAACATGTGCATATAGATCACAAAGAAAAACGCCGATGCACCGGTAGAGTGCATATAACGTAGTAACCAACCGTAATCAACATCACGCATGATGTACTCAACAGAGGCAAAGGCGCCTTCTGCTGTAGGTACGTAATTCATGGTTAACCAAATACCTGTCAGTAATTGGTTAACTAATACTAAAAGCGCTAATGAACCAAAGAAATACCAAAAGTTAAAGTTCTTTGGTGTTGCATACTGACCCACGTGACGATTATACGTAACCGTCATTGGGATGCGTGCATCAATCCAATCAATAATATTCTTAACCATTACGCCGCTCCTGTATCATCACCGATGATTACATTAACATCATCGATATATTTGTGCGGTGGGATCACTAAGTTTAGAGGTGCTGGAACACCCTGGAATACACGACCAGCCATGTCAAATTTAGAACCATGACAAGGACAGAAGAAACCAGATGTTACACCTTCAACCTGTTCACCGAATGAATCAGGCAGATAGGTTGGAGAACAACCTAAGTGCGTACAAATACCCACAGCAATGAAGAATTCAGGCTTAATAGAACGCGCAGGATTAGTTGCATATTCTGGTTGCTGCATCTCTTCTGAAGCAGGATCGCGCAATTGGCTGTCTAATGTTTTAAGATTATTGAGTACAGCTTCTGTACGACGCACTACCCAAACCGGTTTTCCGCGCCATTCGACACGAATTAACTGACCTGGTTCTACTTTACTAATATTTACTTCGACCGGCGCACCTGCAGCTTTCGCCTTGGCGCTCGGATTCCATGACTTGATGAAAGGAACCGCTACAGCGACGGCACCAGCACCACCTACTACGGCGGTTGCGGCTGTCAGGAATCTGCGACGTCCGGTATCGACTGGCGCATTGCTCATCCACTTATCTCCCAGAGGGTGTTGGAATTTTTATATTTCAATACTTTAGCGACCAAAATGGTAAAACGCTAAATTCATAGTTTGAGGCGGTGCTCATTATAGCGAAAAATTAGAACTAGATCATAGTGAAAACACACATCTATGTTGAGGATATTAACATTTTTTTCAAAATTGCATAATAATCAACCACTTTTTAACAATTAGTGGCCACTTAATTAGCAAAAAAATACTATAAATCCATTTAGAACAATAAATTATTAAATATTAATAATGAAAAACAGTTCAAATAATTACAGTTATTATTGATCAACTGTTTTTTAGAAAACTGAATTCATACTCGTTGAATTGAATTACAGGCACAAAAAAGCTCGGCAAATACCGAGCTTTTTTAGACAAACAAATATTAGCGTTATTTACCGCTAGATGATTTCATATATTTAAAGAAATCACCTTCAGGCTCTAACACCATAATGTCACTTTTGCCGGCAAAACTTTCTTTATAGGCTTCTAAACTACGTAAAAAACTATAAAACTCAGGATCTTTACTGTAAGTATCAGCATAAATCTTTGCCGCAAGTGCATCACCTTCACCTCGAACGGTAAGGGCTTTACGTTCAGCTTCAGCAATCTTAACCGTCACATTGGCATCAATGGTCGCACGGATAATTTCAGCTTGTTCTTTACCTTGCGCACGATGCTCTTTCGCCACAGCTTGACGTTCAGCACGCATACGTTGATAAATACTGTTACTGACGTTAGCAGGTAAATTAATTTGCTTAACGCGAACATCAACCACTTCAATACCGAGGTTCTCAGCACTTTCAGATGCATTTTCTAATGCGTCCGTTTGCAATTCATCGCGTTTACCAGAAACAATTTCCTTGATAGTACGACGACCAAACTCAGTACGTAAATCGTTATTGATTTTGGCTTGCAACAAGCTTTCTGCATTGGCTTTAATACCGCCATTAGTAGAAAGATAGTACTTTTCAAAATCTCTAATACGCCATTTTACATATGAGTCGACCATTAAGTCTTTCTTTTCAGAAGTCACAAAACGATCCGCAGCACCATCCAATGTTTGGATACGAGCATCCAAATATCGAACTTTATCAACAACAGGCAATTTGAAGTGTAAACCAGGCGCGAATACTCTTGTTTTGACACCATCGTCTTGTTTAAGAACCTTACCGAAACGGGCTACAATTGCACGCTCGCCTTCGTTTACCACCATTAAAGATGAAAAACCAATTCCTAATATGACCACCAAAATGATCAGAGCAAATCTACCCATAATTAGTTCCTCCCTTGACGAAGACGATCTTCGCGGCTGAGACGACCATCAGTCGACATGCTAGTTATTGGAGTGTTAACACCAATAGTTGATACTGAATTGACGTGTGGATCGACCTCTGGTGTGGCTTGATTACGTAAACTCTTAGAAGAATCTATCAACTTATCCAAAGGTAAATACATCAAATTACCGCTATTCTTGGTATCAATGAGTACTTTATTGGTATCAGCCAACACTGACTGCATCGCATCAATATACAAACGATTACGGGTCACATCAGGTGCGGCTTTATACTCAGGTAATAATTTCTCAAATCGAGAAACTTTACCTTTCGCTTCAAGAACCTCACGCTGTTTATAAGCACTAGCTTGTTGTGACATTCGTTCAACTGTACCACGCGCTTTGGGTTCGATTTCGCGAGCATAAGCTTCCGCTTCACGAATAAAGCGCTGTTCATCTTCCTGAGCAGAGATTGCATCATCAAATGCATCTTTGACTTCTTCAGGAGGGCGAGCGGGTAAAAAGTTAACATCGCGAATTTGTAAGCCTATTTTATACGGCTCAATAATACGCTCTAACTCAGTCCAAGTATCACGGCGAATAGCGTCACGCCCAGTGGTTAAAATGTCATCCATGCGATTGTGACCAATCACATAACGCAATGCACTGTCGGTTGCTTCACGCAAACTTGAGTTGGCATCTACCGAGCTGAATAAGTACGAATACGCGTCAGATACACTATATTGAACCACGAGTTCAACTTTGACGACGTTTTCATCAGAGGTCAGCATACTGCCTGAAGCAGGAACTGAACGGAACGTTTCCACGTCAACAGTAGTCACTTCATCAATAAAAGTGGCTTTCCAATGTAAACCGGAACTCACTTCACCAATATGTTGACCAAAACGGAGTAACACTCCACGCTCAGCTTCTTTGACCGTGTATAAACCAGACAATGCCCAAATAATTAGGGCAATAACGGCAATCACAATCAATAATGATGAATTAAATGGTTGACCTGAGGCGCCACTGCCCCCCTTGCCACCAAAACGTTTTGATAGGTTACGAAATACTTCGTCGAGATCTGGTGGCCCTTTATCATTACCACCTTTATTTCCCCAAGGGTCTTTGTTTCCCTTGTTACCGGGCTCATTCCAAGCCATTTAGCACTCCATAATTGGATGAAATAAATGAGATTAACAAGTGACTTCTACTTCTGAAGGTTCAAAAATAAATGCCTCTAATTCCCCCTGACTCTGTTTAGCTAATCGGCGCCAATTGGCATCCGATAAACGAACAGACAAAATACAGTTCCCCAGATCGTCATACTCTTTCTGCTGTATTGCATCCAGTCGATAAAACTGGCCAAGATAATGTCCTGCTGATGCAGGTATTTTCAATGTAAGCTCGCGAATCACTTCACCGATTAATTCGGTTATAGCATTAAGCAGCAAATCAAATCCAATGCGTTTTTGCGCAGAGACCCAAACCCTCTCAGGTTTACCGTCTTCACCGTAATCGATACGGGGCGCGAAATCTTCAAGTAAATCAATTTTATTACATACTACTAATTGTGGGATTTCATCTGCATCAATTTCTTTAAGTACAAGTTGTACTTGGTCAAAATTTTCTGTCATATTTTCATCTGCACAATCAACAACATGTAAAAGAATCTCAGCTTGTCGAGTTTCTTGTAATGTGGCTTTAAAGGCCGCGACTAAGTCATGAGGTAAATGACGAATAAACCCCACTGTATCAGCTAAAATTACCGCACCATCTGGTAACGATAATTTACGCAGTGTTGGGTCTAGTGTTGCGAACAACTGATCGGCAGCATAAACGTCCGATGACGTTAGCGAATTAAATAATGTCGATTTGCCCGCATTAGTATAACCCACTAAAGACACAGTCGATAAATCACTGCGCTTACGAGCTCGGCGACTTTGTTCACGTTGCTTATCAACTTTATCAAGGCGGCGGTTAATGTTCTTAATCCGGCCTCGTAATAAACGTCGGTCTGTTTCAAGCTGAGTTTCACCCGGCCCGCGCATCCCGATACCACCCTTTTGTCGCTCTAAATGAGTCCAACCACGAATTAGGCGTGTCGACATGTGGCGCAATTGCGCTAGCTCCACTTGCAACTTACCTTCATGTGTTCTCGCTCGTTGAGCAAAAATATCAAGGATCAACGTAGTTCGATCTAACACTCGACACTGACATATTACTTCAAGGTTACGCTCTTGAGCAGGACTTAATGCATGATTAAAAATCACCACATTGGCTTCAGTAGCGGCAACCATAGCAGCAAGTTCTTCTGCTTTGCCTGTACCAATAAAAAACTTACGATCCGGTGAGCGTCGACTACCAGTAATCACCCCTACAGAGCGAGCACCAGCAGATTCAACTAACAACTGTAATTCAGTAAGATCTTCTCGACGATCTTCGTCAGAAAAGTCTATATGAACTAATACAGCTGTTTCACCTGCTTCATAACGATCAAACAAAAAGTATATTCCTTTTCAAATTATTCAGTGTCACTTTCTTCATCATGAGCAGTGCCCTGATGATTAGTAACATTAAATGGGCGTGCTGGTACTACTGTTGAAATAGCATGCTTATAAACCATTTGGCTTACAGTATTTTTCAACAAGATAACAAATTGATCAAATGATTCAACCTGGCCTTGTAATTTAATACCATTCACTAAATAAATAGAGACTGGTACACGCTCTCGACGCAAAGCGTTCAAAAATGGGTCTTGTAAAGATTGCCCCTTAGCCATTTTCAATTTCCTTTTTTATTTTAAAATATGTTGAATTAAGTTTTATTGTTTAGTTTTAGTATTATACAGCAACGGCTAATAAGCTAGCGGCTTTGTCGCATAAGTGTAACTAAATTCCCTTCTACACCACTTTCAAGCCATTGTAAATCTGGCCAACTCCTCAACCATGTTAATTGACGTTTGGCCAATTGCCTAGTGGCTGCGGTAGCTTTTTCGACCATAGTATTATGATCAAATTCATTATCTAGGTACTGCCAACACTGTCTGTAACCAACACAACGCATAGATGGTAGCTCTAAATGCAAATCATCACGGGCTTTTAAACGCGCAACCTCTTCGATAAGACCTTGTTCTAACATGATATTAAAACGTTTACCGATTAATTCATGTAATACTTTTCGATCGTTTGGTGCAATTGCAAATTGCACCACATCATACGGCAAAGCAACAGACTTAGTTTGTGTCAATTCAGTCATTGTTTTGCCACTGATCCGATAAACCTCTAATGCCCGTGACAATCGTTGTGGATCATTCGGATGAATTCTAGCCCCAGCAACAGGGTCAATGTTACACAATTCTTGATGTAGTACGTCCCAACCGTCTATTTCTGCTTGAGCTAATATTTGCTGTCTAATACCTTCATCTGCACTGGGTAAAGGTGATAATCCCTCTAACAATGCCTTAAAATACATCATGGTGCCACCTACTAATAAAGGGGTCTTACCACGACTAATGATATCTTCAATAGCTAATAGTGCATCTAAGCGAAAATCTGCTGCTGAATAACTTTCGCTGGGATCAAGAATATTAATCAATTTATGCGGAGCCATTTCCAGCTCTTCAGCACTGGGTTTAGCAGACCCTATATCCATATCACGGTAGATTAATGCTGAATCTACCGAGATAATTTCGCAATTATGTTTGGTCGCCATTTCAATGGCTAGTGCCGTTTTGCCTGAGGCAGTAGGCCCCATTAAAAAAATCACTTTCGGCTTATCGACACTGTTCACGTTAATTATCTTTCATCCATTTTTGCCAAGGCAATGTGTGCTCTTGGTCATAACAAGTTTGTTTTATTTCATCATCCAGCAAACAAAATTGCTGCCATAAAGATTGTACAGGCTCAAATTTCGCTAAACTTTGTTGTGCAAGCCACTCTACAATAGCACTTTCTGCAGGTTGCTCTAATTGTATCCATTCCAATAGTTCCGGAACAACAATTGCAATTTGGCTTTCCCTCAAATATGGGGGCACTTTTTTAATAATCAACTGCTGGAAGCGAATTGTTAACTCAATACCCATTTGACGCAGTAGTTGCTCACGTATGGTTAAGGTGTCTTTCCAATCCAAATCAGCAGCAATCGAAACGGGCATAAGTAAGGGTTGCGACACTAGACCATTAGCTAATTTTGTTTGTATTTCTACTTTTTTGACCGTGAACAAAACTGTTTTTATCGGCAGTAATGATAACTTCTCATCTTTACACATTACCCAATACTCACCGGCTAATAACGCTGGCATGGCAAGCTGAGTTACCTCTTCACTGACATATGACACTGCAGTATTTGGGGTATGCAATAACTGTCCATAATTGGCAATGGCAGTTTTCGTCTCGCCTGAAGAAGGCTTTTTATCATAACTTGGCTTAATTGCAGCTGAATAACCTCCAGATAAGCCATTATTCTTTCCAGGTACATGCATCGAACCATAAGGGCTAACGCTGTTAATAGCCTTACTCGGTTCTTGATTAAGTATCAAAACAGCTTCTGCGGTGTCGATGATATTCGTATCATGCAGCAAACTTGACTCTGTGTGCATTGGCGCAGAATTTTGCTGAGGCTGTAACGCTTCAGATAACGGCAAAACAGGCATTTCTACTAATGCAGACTGTACCGCTTGTAGAATAAAGTCATGCACATAACGAGATTGATGAAAACGTACTTCATGCTTGGCTGGATGTACATTGACATCAACTTGATGTGGATCAAGTGATAACATCAGCACATAGCCCGGCTGGTGTTCAATGCCATATTCGGCAAAAGCTTGTTTCACTGCATGGTTAACCAATCGGTCTCTAATTAAACGCCCATTGACATAAAAAAAGTTGGTATCCGTGATGACTGAGTCCTGTGGTGACTGCAGATAACCCGTTAATAATAAATCATCATGTTCGCAAGTAATGCTCAACGCTTGTTCAGCAAAAGCTCGACCACAAATTTGCGCCAAGCGTTGTTGAGTTTGAATATCGGTATTTGCAGGCCGATACTGGCGCACTAATTTACCATTGTGTGTCAGAGTAAAATGAATATCGCTGCGCACCATGGCAATCCGTTTTAACCACTCATCAATATGGGTAAATTCGGTTTTGTCGCTTTTTAAGAAACGGCGTCTGGCGGGTGTATTAAAAAATAAATCCACCACTTCAATACTCGAGCCTTGTGGGTGCGCAGCTGGAGTCACTTTTACGTCCATTTGCGAGCCTTCAGCATAGGCCTGCCAGGCTTCAGATTGTTCAGCCGTTTTTGAGGTTAATGTGAGTCGCGACACTGAGCTGATACTGGCTAGAGCTTCACCTCGAAACCCAAAGCTTAAAATAGCTTCTAGGTCGTCTAGGGTATGAACTTTTGAAGTAGCATGGCGCGATAAAGCCAGCGCTAACTCACCTTTAGCAATACCCGCACCGTTATCACGGATACGAATAAGTTTGCTACCGCCTTTATCGATATCAATATCGACTCGCGTTGCACCGGCATCAAGACTGTTCTCTACTAGCTCTTTAACCACAGATGCAGGCCGCTCTACCACCTCGCCTGCTGCGATTTGGTTAGCAAGTTGTGGAGGTAACAGTTCTATCGCCATATTAAGCCCTTGGTATCACAAGTTTTTGACCAACACGCACAACATCATTCTTTAAATTGTTAGCACGTTTAATACTGCTTACCGATACGCTATAGCGTTGCGCAATAACCGATAGTGACTCACCACGTTTTACACTGTGTTTAATGTTAGATTGTTTGGCCATCAAAGAATCAGCAGGCGGATTACTTTCAAAATAGCGTAATACGCCTTTATAAATTGCATTGGCAAGCTTTTCTTGATGATTGCCATTAGATAACAGCCGTTCTTCGTTTGGGTTTGAGATAAAACCGGTTTCAACCAAAATAGACGGAATATCTGGCGATTTGAGCACAGCAAAGCTTGCAGATTCAGGATTTCTTTTATGCAAGTGAGTAATGGTTCTTAAATCGCGTAAAATGTCGCCCGCAATTGAATGGCTAATGGCCATAGAACTGTTCATCGACATATCGAGCAATGTCATTGCAAGGTATTGTTCACTATCGGTATTTTGAATAATCTCACCAGCGCCACCTAACAATTCTGAGTGTTTCTCTTTTTGCTCTAACCAACGACCAATCTCACTGTTGGCTCGTCGCATTGACAGCACCCAAACAGAAGCACCATTAGGTTGTGGAGAAGTAAAGGCATCAGCATGGATAGATATCAGTAAATCAGCTTTACTGTTTCGGGCGAGCTCAGAGCGTTTATTCAAATTAACGAAATAATCACCACTGCGAGTCATAACAGCACGCATGCCTGAAATCGAATTAATTTTACGGGCCAAGCGCTTAGCAATTTCAAGCACGACACGCTTTTCATGTATGCCTGACGGCCCTATAGAACCAGGATCTTCACCACCATGCCCTGCATCAATGGCTACAACGATATCCCGGGATGACTGATTTGCAGAGCGACGAACAGATTGCTGCACGGCAGATGAACCACCAGCGGAGTCTTCTAAGTCAACCACAAGGCGGTTTCCATACGGTGCAGTCGGTGGCAAAGTAAATAAACTCGATTTTACTGGTTTAGTTAAATCCATCACCAGACGCAAAACGCCTTTTTTAGGAGGAGAGCTAAAACGTATCTTTTTAATGATTTTACTGTTATTAGCAATTTTATCTAAATTGATTTTTGCGCCAGTATCTTGAATATCCACCACCAAACGATGAGGTCCAGTGAGGCTAAAACTGTCATATTTAGGAGATTGAGTTAAATCAAATACCACTCGAGTCGATTCTGGGGCAGCCCAAATTCGCACACTATCAAGTTGATTAGCCGCCCAAACAATATTAGGCAACAAAAACAATAGTATGAAAAGCACAGGGGTGAAAAACGTATTTTTTAAAGTCATTATTATTTTATTTTATATTATTTATAATTGCCTGCCCTGCAGGGGATAAGGCTTGTAATTCAATTTGTCTTTGAGATTCTTTATAACGCAAATGCAAATGTATGTCAGCCTTAGGGAGTAACCCATGGCCATTATCAGGCCATTCAACCAGACAGACACTTCTGTCTGTAAAGTAATCTCGGATCCCCATAAACTCTAGTTCCTCGGGATCAGCTAATCGATATAGATCAAAATGAAAGACATCCATATCACTAAACTCATAAGGTTCAACCAAAGTATAAGTTGGGCTCTTTACTGTCCCTTGGTGTCCTAAACTTTGAATAATCCCCCTGCTTAACGTTGTTTTGCCTGCCCCCAAATCACCGGTAAGATAAATAGTTAGTGGCGGCACAATCCACTGCGCAATTTGTTGCCCTAGAGCTACAGTAGCTTGTTCATTTTCAAGGGTTTTGAGCAGCAATGTCATGTGAAAAGTCAGCTTCCATAAAAAAGAGTTACAAGAAAGCTAAATATACCAGAAGTTACCGAGGAACTCCCACTGTTCTAGTGGTTATTTTTTGTTAATAAAAAAACCAGCTACTGGGGATAGCTGGCAAACTTACACTTCAGGAAGATAAATCAGAATTTCAATGTGCCGTTTAAATGTCATCCATACGAAGTGTGCTAAGAACTAAACGGTGTTGTTGAGTTTTTGTCACTCGTACTAAATCCATTAATGTATTTTTAATTTCTTCTGTTGGACTGCTCATTGCGGTTTTTTCAACTAACGCAATAAGACGGTTTTCTAGATCAAGATGTAATTCGAGCACAGCCTCTTCATCCATATTGGCAGGTAACATTGTCTCCGCGCAGCGCTTGCTGAAGTCTTCGAAAGTAATGTCCTTATACCAAGTATTTAATATTCTTAATGGTGCACCTTCAATATAGCGCTCTAACGTTTCATATGTATGCCGTTGATGTTGTTGAAAATAATCCAACATCATTTTCACTCTAGAAGAGTCTGCATTATTATCTAAACGCTTATATAACTTTTCCATATCAAGATGACAATTAGCAACATAATCAAGTAGCTCACTTAGCTGTTGGAACCGCATAACACTCAACCTCGTTTAATGCCCAAACATCTTAGGAAAATATTTCTTAAGGTGATTATCAAAGATTACAGCAGTAAATGATTTGAACCAGATCATGTTTTACTTCACCAATATGCTCTTACTTTAGAGATCCATGAAGAAGTGAGTACTAGATCACTTATTTGTTGATTGCAAAACGATTTGCTCAAACACAAATGGTGCAAATTTATTACAATAATAAGGTTCAGGCTGAATTAGACTCGGATTGATGGCCATTAAAAAATGTAGATCGAGCTATACGTTTCTCAATAATGGTTCGAACGGATGATCATATACGATGTCTAGATTGAAAAAGATAGGTATCGTATTTCCTAAAAACGTAGCTGAGCTTAGTGACACAAAGGTAATTAATGGAGGATTTAACAAGAGGAAATGATTTAGAGCGACGTTTCTTTATAAATAAAAAGTGGTTCGAACTGATGACCGCTTTATGACCTCTAGCTTGAACTTGGCAAGCAAAAAAGTATCGTATTTCAAACTAGGGAAGTGATTTGGAGCGACATATCAGGTTCGAACTGATGACCTATACCTTGGCAAGGTATCGCTCTACCAACTGAGCTAATGTCGCGTATCAAAAATCATGTAGAAAATTGGAGCGACATATCAGGTTCGAACTGATGACCTATACCTTGGCAAGGTATCGCTCTACCAACTGAGCTAATGTCGCATTACAAAATCATGCTGAAATTTGGAGCGACATATCAGGTTCGAACTGATGACCTATACCTTGGCAAGGTATCGCTCTACCAACTGAGCTAATGTCGCGTACTTTCAAATTTCATTACAACTTTCTATGACTCAGAGTTTGGCGCTCTGTAGAAAGTTGAGGCCGCATTATAGATAAATTTTACTATGCTGCAACCCCCTTTTTAAAGAAAATTGTTCAATTGGTTAAATTTTAAATACTTCTTTGCGATAAAACTGCATTTCAGCAATAGACTCTTTAATATCTTCTAAAGCTTGGTGGGTATTTTTCTTACTAAAGCCATTCATGGTTTCAGGGCTCCAACGACGAACCAATTCCTTGATGGTACTAACATCAATATTACGATAATGAAAATATTCTTCAAGTTCCAACATGTATTTATTCAAAAATCGACGATCTTGACCAATACTATTACCGCACATTGGCGATGCGCCTTTAGGTACATACTGAGCTAAAAAGGTAATCGTTAGTTCAATTGCATCTTGTTCAGAACATTTACTCGCACGAACTCGGTCCACTAAGCCAGACTCTCCATGATGCTTTTGGTTCCAATCATCCATCCCAGCTAGCACATCATCGGTTTGATAAATGGCTAGAACAGGGCCCTGGGCAATGATATTAAGTTCTTGGTCGGTCACCAAGGTTGCAATTTCAATGACTCGATCAACTGCTGGTTCTAAGCCTGTCATTTCTAAATCAACCCAAATTAGGTTATTCGCATCAACAGCCATTTATGCCGCCTTATGTTATCTGTCGCCTAAATTCAGGCATTTTTATAAAAGAGTGTGTATCATACTGTTTTTTTGACACACAAAAAAACACCTATTTAATGAAGATAAGCCAGTGAGTAAAAAGAAACCCCTAAGCCAAGGCCAATTACGCCGAATGCGAGCGAATCAAACCAAGCGATTAAAGCGTGGTGACGATGACACTCAAAATGCTGAATTACAGGATAACCTCTTAGGCCCTGAGCAAGCTGGAGTGGTTATTTCTCGCTTTGGCCAACATGCCGACATCGAAACTGCAGACGGAATTGTCTCACGGTGTAATATTCGCCGCGCAGTGACTAGTTTAGTCACTGGTGATAAAGTGGTGGTCCGATTAGCGACAGAAGTCCAATCTGGCTCCAGTATCGGTGGCATTGTCATAGCCGTTCATCCCCGAACATCTTCGTTAACTCGACCAGATTTATACGACGGCGTAAAAATTATTGCAGCCAACATCGATCAAATCTTAATTGTGTCATCGGTGTTACCCAGCTTTACCACCCAAATAATTGACCGATATTTAGTGGCATCTGAAGATACCGATATTCCACCGATCATCATTCTCAATAAAATTGATTTATTAGATGATACTAATCGTGATGAAATCGAACGAGCTCTAACACGTTACCAAGATATTGGTTATCCCGTTTATAGAGTCAGTAGCCATACGGGCGAAGGTGTTGAAAATATAAAAGAGTTGCTCAATAACAAAGTCAGTGTTTTTGCTGGTCAGTCTGGCGTGGGGAAATCGTCCTTAATTAATGCCTTAATGCCAGAAGCAGAATTGTTAATTGGCGATGTATCCGATAACTCAGGTTTGGGCCAACATACAACAACCACAGCCAAGTTACTGCATTTTGTCAGCGGCGGTGATTTAATTGATTCACCGGGTATACGTGAATTTGCTTTATGGCACTTAGACGCCATCAGGGTTGGTTGGTGTTTTATTGAATTTAGAAAGTTTTTAGGAACATGTAAGTTTCGCGATTGTAAGCATGGCGATGACCCAGGTTGTGCTTTACAACAAGCATTAGCTGATGGAAAAATTACTCAAGATCGCTTTAGTAATTATCAGCGTATTATTGCCAGTTTAGATGAGCAACGTCATGCTCGGCATTTCCGTGCAATTGATGAATAATATTCATTACAGATAGAAGCCTGTAGAATCTATAGCATTAAGTTTATAGTTCAACCAGATTAGAGAAAGGAGAAATACATTGGACTCAATTAAAATTGCTTTGCAATACATGCTGCCAAAACACTTTCTATCACGCTTAGTCGGTAAGTTTGCTGAAGCTGAAGCAGGCGCGATCACCACGGCGGGGATTAAGTGGTTTATCAAAAAATACAAAATTGATATGTCAGAAGCATTGCAGTCTGAGCCAGAAGCTTATAAAACATTCAATGCATTTTTTACTCGAGCGTTAAAACCTGAACTCAGACCATTGTGCCAAGACACCAATATTATGGTGCACCCTGTTGATGGCGCTGTAAGTCAATGCGGCCCAATTGAAGCTGGCAATATTTTCCAAGCCAAAGGTCACAGTTATACCTCTGAAGCATTATTAGGTGGTAATAAGGCTGATGCGGCACGCTTTGATAGTGGCGACTTTGCAACCATTTACTTGGCGCCCAAAGATTACCACCGCATCCATATGCCAATTACCGGTACATTATCAAAAATGACATACGTGCCAGGTGATTTGTTCTCAGTGAATCCACTCACCGCGCAAAATGTGCCAGGACTGTTTGCCCGTAATGAACGTGTCGTCGCAATATTTGAAACCCAAGCAGGCCCGCTTGCGATGGTACTAGTCGGTGCAACCATTGTTGCCAGCATTGAAACTATATGGTCTGGTACAGTTACCCCACCAGGCGGTAAGCAAGTCTTTAGCTGGGATTATCCAACAACAGGGCCAGAAGCATTAACCCTAGAAAAAGGCGCCGAAATGGGTCGCTTTAAGTTAGGAAGCACGGTAGTGATGTTATTTGCCCAAGATGCCATTGATACATTTGCTGATGGCGTCGAACCAGGTGAAACTACGCGCATGGGTCAACCTTTCGCGAAACTCTCCCAACAGTAATTAATATGACGGTAACTAAACCCCACTCTGGGTTAGTTGAATTACATTTAGCCGTACTACTTTTTGGTGGTACGACTTTATTTTCTAAACTTATTCCTCTTAGCGCTCTTAACATTACCTTTTTACGCTGTATTATCGCCGCCATCGTGCTCGCCATAATCATTAAAACCACCAAACGCCCACTTAGATTACAACGTCAGCCAAGATTATTGGGAGGCCTTAGCGTTAGGGACGTTAGTTTGCCTACATTGGGTAACCTACTTTGCTTCCATGCAGTTATCTTCTGTCGCCATTGGCATGATTGCTTTTTTTACGTATCCCGTCATGACAGTGTTAATCGAACCCTTGATCAATAAAACTCAAATAAAGCTACTTGATGTGATATCCGGTATGACGGTATTAATAGGGGTGATACTGTTGATCCCTGAAGCCAACTTAGATAATGACATTACCTTAGGTATTATAGTGGGTATCATTTCAACAGCATTATTTACTGCCAGAAACTTACCCCATAAACGGGTGGTTTCGCATTACAGTGGACCCCATGCGATGTTTTATCAAACCTTAATCACTTTTTACTGTTAAGCCCTTGGCAAGATGTGTCTCCCCCAAGATATTAGCCAAACGACTTAGGGATTGATTCTGTTACTGGGCGTGGCATTCACAGCTTTACCCCATGCATTATTTGCTACCGCACTGCGTTATTTAAGCGCCAAAACAGTTGGGTTAGTGTCATGTTTACAGCCGTTTTACGGTGCAGTGCTAACGCTATTAGTCTTAGATGAACAGCTAACAATCCGAACCATTATTGGTGGAACAATTATTGTGGCAACGGCTTTATTTGAAACTCAACAAAGTCATCAAAAAAAGCGAGCATAATCACGTAAATTTGCTAACATGGCCGGACTCCAACTTGAGCCAAATATTATGTTTCGTTTAGCGTGTTTATTCCTATGTTTCCTTATCGTTAATACACTGTCGATTCCTGTATTAGCCAATACCCCTCTGACTTTAGATAAACGTTTAGGGCTTAATAGCCAACTCGAAAATCAACCACTTGATATACAATCTCAAATTGCAGAACTTGAAAGCAGCATTGAAAAGCTGCAAATAGAACAGCAAACCTATACCAATATTGAACGCTCTAACAACGAAACCAAGCTATTGCTTACAGGGCAACTTCGTGAAGCTCAGGTAGCATTAAATCTCGATACGGATATCGCGCTCGATCAGCAAGCTTCAATGGCTTATTTTCGTCTATCGGAGTTAAAAGAAACTGAGTCGAGCCTAAATCAGCAGTTACGTGTAATTTCACAACGCCAAACACAATTACCGCAGTTAATTACTCAAGCCGAAAATGCCTTAACTCAGCATAATAAAACCCAACAAGTGCCAATTGATACTCCATTGGGTAAACGTAATAATCTTCAGTCTGCACTGCTAACACAACAAATTGAGACCTTACAAGCTGAACGCTTAGCTAACCCTAAGCAATTAGAAATTACTCAGCTTCAACAACAACTCAATAGATTATCTTTAGAACAACAAGAAGACTTTATTGAGCTTATTAACAAATACAATATTGCGTCTCGTCAGCAACAAACCGCAGATACCATAGCCAACAATTTAATTGATACCCAAGAGCTAGCCGACCCGTGGTCGCTAGAATTAAGTAAATTAAATCAGCGCTATGCAACACAATTACAAACACTGACAAGCAAAATCAAAGCAGCAATAGAGAAACAACAACGAGTTGAAAAGCGCTATCAATCACAAAATGCACAACTTTCAAATGTTCTTGAACAAATCACTTGGGTTAAAACCAATTCAGCATTCGGTGATCGTTTCTTGCAAATGCTGCAATCATTACCTAAGCCACCCAATCTTGATAAATTGCAAACAGAATTAGCGGATGCGCGACTAGAACGCTATCAATTAGAACAGCAACAAGCATTAAATAGTCAACAGCTCGATGACAGCGAAACTTTTTCAGAAACGCAAAACAAGTTACTGCAATCACAACAGATACTGATAGAGCAATTGCTGCAGAGTTATGATCAATATTTAGCTGAATTTGCTAAATTGCGTATTGGCTATGAACAATTAAATCAATTACATGACACATTAAAAAATACCCTTAACGAACATTTATTTTGGGTACCTAACGCTCCTAGTATTGGCGCATTATGGTTAATTGATTTAAGCCACAGTAGTGTTTGGTTACTGCAATCAAATCAGTGGCAGTCATTACAACAAGCTTGGTCAGAACAAAGTAATTATTGGGCCTGGTGGGGCATTTTATTGTTGTGCTGTTTAATAGCACAAGACATGCTGACACCTAAGTTCAATAAAGCGCTTAATCGTTATGCTGTGTTTGTGGGCAATGTGACGCAAGATAAATTTAAGTACACCATCAAAACGCTCATAATCAGTTTAGTGTATGCCTTGATAAAACCCTTACCGTTAATAGTCGCAGGGATTATTTTCTCAAGTTCAGAGCAAAATATGGTTCATGCTGTGGGCGTCGGCATTTTAGCCATTGGTGTGTGTTTTCTGATTTACCAATTCTTTTTCTTATTAACCCTAGATAAAGGGATTTTAATTAGTCATTTCAGACGACCGAAAAAAATTGTCAAACAAGCACAACAGACTATGGCTTCATTTGTACTGGTATCAGCACCGTTAATTGGCTTAATGGGCTTTACCGAGGCTTTAGATACTTCATTAGTACGCAACAGTATTGGCCGTGGTGCATTTATCATTTTCTGTATTTTGTTGTGCCGACTGTATAAAGATATCATGTTACTTATTGGCCAATATCGTAAAAATAAGCCTAGTGCCACTAACATGGCGATTATTCAACAAGCAGTATGGATAATCCTGATCGTCACCCCTATTTTTAGTGCCATTTTAGCGGGTATCGGCTACTACTTCACGGCTTTTCAACTTCTATTACAGCTACAGATATCGGTATTATTAGGTTTGGGCTTCTTACTTACCTATCAGTTAATTAAACGTTGGATGCTGATTGAGCGCCGCTTAATCGCGTTTGACCGCGCCAAAGCCAAGCGTGCAGAACGTTTAGCACAACGTGAAAAAGGCGAATTACACAACAATGAACCGATAGAAACCTACGAAGAACCCATTGTTGATTTAGAAACGATTTCTAGCCAATCACTGGGCTTGGTCAGATCAATTTTGATTCTAGCCTTTTTCGCCAGTTTATTAGGCATATTGGCGCAAACGCATACTGCGGTATTCACGTTTTTAGACGGTATTACCTTATGGACCACCAATAGCAATATAAATGGCATTGAGCAACAAGTGCCCATTACATTAAAGTCGATTTTATTTGGGTTCATGTTAGTTGGTTTCACGTTAGTAATTGCTAAAAACCTCCCTGGCTTGCTAGAACTTACCTTATTGCAGAGATTAGATTTATCGCCAGGAACCGGTTTTGCCATCACTACCGTTAGCAGTTATTTAGTGGTGTTTTTTGGCATACTGCTTGGGTTTTCGACCCTTGGCATGGAATGGTCAAAATTACAGTGGCTCGTTGCGGCGCTCTCTGTGGGTTTGGGCTTTGGCTTACAAGAAATTTTTGCTAACTTTATTTCTGGTTTAATCATTTTATTTGAAAAACCCATTCGTATTGGCGATACCGTCACTATCCGCGATCTCTCAGGAACGGTCAGTAAAATCCAAATCAGAGCCACTACGATTGTAGACTGGGATCGCAAAGAAATTATTGTGCCTAACAAAGCTTTTATTACTGAACAATTGGTTAACTGGTCGTTGTCCGATCAGATCACTCGTGTGATCGTGAATGTATCGGTATCTCGTGATGCTGACCCTGCTAAAGTTGAAATGTTACTTCATCAAGCCGTGCGAGAATGTGACTTATCATTAGCCATCCCAGAACCTGAAGTATGGTTTGCAGGCTTTGGTCAACATACACAAGATTATGAAATTCGTTCGTATGCCAAAGACATGTCCGCTCGTTGGCCTTTACGTCACAACTTACATAAACTTATTACTAAAAAGCTTAAAGAAAATAATGTCGAACTTGCTTATCCACAAATGGAAATTCACATTAATCAGTCATCTAAAGAAGATACTGGCTTATATAAAGGTTAATAGGAATATTAATTAAGGACTCCTAATGCTCGTTTTTGCTCACCGCGGCGCTAGCGGTTATGAACCAGAAAACACCTTAGTCGCTATGGATAAAGCCCTCGACTTGGGTGTGAATGCTATTGAACTGGATGTACATTGCGTAGAGGATGAATTAGTGGTGTTTCACGATCGCCGCTTAGAAGGTAAATCTACCGGTACAGGGCTAATACACTTAACCACCAAAGCAAAACTGGCTCAATGTACCATTGGTGGACAAGCGATTCCTACGCTGTGGCAAGTACTCGAACGGGTAAGTACTAAAAGCAAAGGCTTGTGCACCGTTAATATTGAATTAAAAGGGATTGGCTGCGTACAGTCCTTTATTAGTTTATACCCTCAAGCTCTCAAACTGCTTCACTTTACTCCTGAACAGCTATTAATATCGTCATTTAACCACCCTGATTTAGCTCAAATAAAACGAGCTTTGCCAAGAGCGGTTATCTCCCCGTTAATATCGGGTGTACCGTTAGATCTAGCTCAAATCGTGACGACACTGAATGCTTATTCAATTAATCTTGATGTGAGTTTTGTTAATCAAGCGATTGTTGATGATGCCCACCAACGAGGTGGTAAAGTATTTGTATTTACCGTTGATAATGCTGATGATATTAAGGCATTAAAAACGATGGGTGTAGATGGTATATTCAGTAATTATCCAGACAAAGCCATGGAGGCAACAATGATGCCGATAACAACGGATTACAATGGATGGTTTGGGTAAATAATTTAAATATTGAAGCTGAGGGCCTGCACAACTTACATTGTTATTGCATAGTCATAATGATTGAAGTGCTGCCTAGCTGCCAATACTTTCAGAATTATCTCAATTCGGCTATTTGGTCGCTAAAATTAAGATGACAGCCCCCTTTTTTCTTCATCAAAAAATGAGATAGATCAAACTGTAATAAAAATGATCGCCATAATCGATAAAAAGTTATTGCTAATGATAACGGTTTTCATTTAGAATAAGATTACTTTCTTAGCTCAACCTATTTTTGAATGAAGAGGCTTTCTATAATGTACGTTTGTCTTTGTCATGCCATCACTGATACTCAAATTAAAGCTGCCGTAAGCCAAGGTGATTGCTCACTTGCTGACGTGAAAAAGCGTTTGGGAGTTGCTGATCAATGTGGTAAATGTGCGCGAATGGCAACTAACATCATTCAGACTCAGCTAGAGTACGAACCTAATTTCTATGAAGTGGCTTAACCTAGCCTCTTGTTAATAAAAAAAGCTGCTCATGTGAGCAGCTTTTTTTGCTCATTTTTTATCGGCTTACCAGCCCAACACCATCTGGACAAGTAAGCACATCGTAAAGATATTCACACAATATTAACGTTAAAAATAATATTGGTGCAATCGCATAGAATCACAATCACACCCTAGATAAACAATTAATCTAACGTATCAGTAGAATCATCTACAGCTGACTCGCTGTCGTCGTAAACACCATCGACATCAACACTATCAACCCGTTGCAAGCCTCTTGGCAGTTTAGCTCCCCGACGCCCGCGTTCACCTCTATAATGCTCTAGATCGCTTGGTTTCAAGGTTAATTTACGTTTACCCGCCCATAAAGTAACAGATGCATCTTGAGGTACCACACTTAGGTGCAATAATATTTCCTCACGATTTTTAGCCCGATCTGTCGGAATACCAATGATTTTATTGCCTTTACCTTTTGATAACTGCGGTAAAGCATCAAGATTAAACATTAACATGCGACCCTCTGAGGTGATCGCTAATAAAGATTGATCTGCGGCTTTGTTAATTAATTTGGGTGACAACACAAGTGCATTTGTTGGCAAGTTTAGCAGCGCCTTACCCGCTTTATTACGGCTGATCAAATCAGGATAAGCACAAATAAACCCATAACCAGCATCGGTTGCCAACAAGAAAAATTGCTCATCGGCACCCATTAATACATGTTGCATAGTCGCGCCTGGCGCCATATTAAAGCGTGTGGTAATAGGTTCACCTTGGCTTCGTGCCGACGGTAATGTGTGGCTGTCTGTCGCAAATGCGCGGCCAGTGGAGTCAATAAATACCGCAGCTTGATTACTCTTACCAATGGCGCTGCATAAGTAACTGTCTCCCGACTTGTACGACAAGCCCTCAACATCAACATCATGACCTTTAGCACAACGTACCCAGCCTTTATCTGACAACACTACAGTGACAGACTCTGTTGGGGTTAATTCTTGCTCAGTCAGTGCTTTGGCATCAATACGTTCAATAATAGGTGAACGACGATTATCACCATAATTATCGCCATCTTGGATCAATTCTTTCTTTACCAAGGTTTTTAAACGACGGTCTGAGCTTAATAACAATTCTAATTTGTCACGTTCTGCGGCTAACTCGTCTTGCTCGGCTTTGATCTTAAATTCTTCAAGCTTAGCTAGATGACGTAATTTTAATTCTAAAATGGATTCAGCTTGTTTATCAGACAAGTTAAACCGTGACATCAATTCGGCTTTCGGTTCATCGTTAAAACGAATAATTTCGATCACTTCGTCAATATTTAAAAAAGCTACCATTAGGGCTTCTAAAATGTGTAAACGAGCTAACACTTTATCAAGCCTATACTGCAAGCGACGTGTAACGGTTGTCATACGGAACTCTAACCATTCAGTTAGCAGCGTTTTTAAACCTTTAACTTGTGGACGGCCATCGAGCCCCAATACGTTTAGATTCACTCGGAAGCTTTTTTCAAGATCTGTCGTGGCAAATAAATGGGTCATTAATTGATCACAATCAATACGATTTGACCGAGGCACAATCACTAACCGAACGGGATTTTCATGATCAGACTCATCACGTAAATCAGACACCATCGGCAATTTTTTTGCCTGCATTTGATTGGCGATTTGCTCTAAAATTTTACCGCTACTGGCTTGATGCGGTAATGACGTGATAAGGATCTCGCCCTGCTCTTCACGATAAACAGCACGCATTTTAATTGAACCACGCCCAGTATCATAAATCCGCTCAATATCTGCTTTTGGGGTAATAATTTCGGCTTCTGTTGGATAATCAGGACCAGGTACTAACTCCATTAATCGCGCTAAATCTGTTTTAGGGTTATCAATAAGCTCAACACAGGCTGACACTAACTCACGAACGTTATGTGGTGGAATGTCTGTTGCCATACCCACAGCTATACCGGTAATACCATTAAGCAAAATATGCGGTAATCGTGCTGGTAAGGTTTTAGGTTCCTTCATGGTGCCATCAAAGTTAGGGCTCCAGTCGACGGTACCTTGACCTAATTCCGACAGTAACACTTCAGAGAATTTTGATAATCTGGCTTCGGTATAACGCATTGCCGCAAATGACTTAGGATCATCTGGCGCCCCCCAGTTACCTTGACCATCGACGAGTGGATATCGATAAGAAAATGGCTGCGCCATTAACACCATGGCTTCATAACATGCGCTATCACCATGTGGATGATACTTACCTAAAACGTCACCGACAGTACGGGCAGATTTTTTATGTTTAGATTGTGCAGATAAGCCTAATTCGCTCATGGCATAAATAATACGGCGTTGGACGGGTTTTAAGCCATCGCCAATATGCGGTAAGGCACGATCCATAATCACGTACATGGAATAATTTAAATAAGCCTCTTCGGTAAAGCGCCTTAGCGGCATTTGCTCTACCCCATCAAGACTTAATTCAATCGCATCACTCATTATTTCATTTCCTGTGATTGTTCAGGTGCGTTATAAAACAGACGGTAAATATTACCTTTTAGGTCATCTGAAATGTACATAGCACCATCTGGCGCATTAATAACATCAAACGGACGTGCAACCGGAAACTCTCCATCTAAAAAGCTCACCACGGTTTCACGTTTAATAACCTTTTCATCTTTAATATCAAGCATCACAATTTGATAGCCGACTTTACTTGAGCGGTTCCACGAGCCATTTTCGGCCACAAAAAGCTGTTGATGATAGCGTTGAGGAAATTGCTCACCCCGATAAAAACTTAATCCCGTTGGCGCAACATGTGCTGGTAGTTCAAATTCGGGAACCGTAATATTTAAGTTTTCGGGTTTATCATATGCAGGTTCAACCACATCGGTGCCATGCAAATAAGGAAAACCAAAATGGCTACCTTTAATGTCTACACGATTAATCTCATCTGCAGGAATATTATCACCCATCCAATTACGGCCTAAATCAGCAAACCATAATTTGTTAGTTACAGGTGACCAATCAAAACCGGTAACGCTTCTCAACCCAAAAGCAATTTGTTCACTGGCACCGGTATCGACATTTATAGCCAAAATATTGCCAAATGGCATCGGGGATTCACAGACATTACATGGTGAGCCAATAGCAACATACAGACGTCCGTCAGGGCCAAAGCGCATAGAACGAGTGTATTTTTTATCTAAACTGGGTAAATTAGAATAGACTTCACGCGCTCGACCAGGTCTACGTAATCGAGATTCAATCTCATCAAAACGAATAATGCGATCATCCTCGGTAACGTATAGCGAGCCGTTGTGGAAAGCGACAGCCTCAGGATAATCAAGGCCTTTGGCGATAAGGTAACGCTTATCGACTTGTCCATTTTGATCACTATCGATTAGCGCATACACGGTGCCACTTTTTTGTGAACCAACAAATAAAGTACCGTTATCGCCCACGGTCATTTGCTTAATATCACCTAAATCAGAAGCATATAAGCTTAAACCAAAGCCTTTTGTTACCGTAATTATCACAGATTGTGCTGCTGAAGCAAAAATCGGAAACAAGCCTAAAAAGAGTATTCCCATAAAGGCTAATTTACCGTTATGGTTAACGTAGGATCGCAATCTAATATACTGCATGCTAATTATTCTTTGCCTTATGTTATTTATTTTTATTGGCATTAAAACTCAACTAAAGTAACGCTAAGTCACCTTTGCTTTCTAACCAGCTCTTACGATCCGGAGCACGCTTTTTGGCTAGTAACATATCCATTAATGCCACAGTCTCATCTGCATCATCAATGGTTAATTGTACTAAGCGTCGTGTATTCGGATCCATGGTGGTTTCACGCAATTGCAAGGGGTTCATTTCACCCAGACCTTTAAAGCGAGTCACTTGCACTTTACCTTTCTTATTTTCTGCTGCTATACGATCTAAAATTCCGGATTTTTCGGCCTCATCCAAAGCATAAAAAACTTCTTTACCGACATCAATACGAAATAGTGGCGGCATAGCAATATAGATATGCCCATGATTCACCAATACGCGATAATGCTTTAAAAACAACGCACACAATAGTGTCGCAATATGTAGTCCATCAGAATCCGCATCGGCTAAAATACAAATTTTACCATAACGTAATTCTGAAATATCTTCACTGTCAGGATCGCAACCAATCGCAATCGAAATATTATGCACCTCTTGCGAGCCTAACACTTGTGAGGCATCTACTTCCCACGTATTTAAAATTTTGCCTCTTAATGGCATAATCGCTTGAAATTCTCGGTCTCGAGCTTGTTTGGCACTACCACCAGCAGAGTCACCTTCCACTAAAAATAATTCACCACGCATAGGGTCTTGGCCACTACAATCCGTTAACTTGCCTGGTAGTGCAGGGCCTGAGGTGACTTTTTTACGCGCGACTTTCTTGGCTGCTTTTAAGCGACGCAGTGCATTACCAATACACAGTTCTGCCAACTGCTCGGCTAATTCTGTATTGGAATTTAACCATAAAGAAAATGCATCTCGTGCAATGCCTGCCACAAATGCAGAACTTTGACGACTAGAGAGTTTTTCTTTGGTTTGCCCAGAAAATTGTGGGTCTTGCATTTTTATCGATAAGATAAACGCTGCACGATCCCAAATGTCATCGGGCGATAATTTAATTCCTCGAGGAACAAGATTACGGAATTCACAAAACTCACGCATAGACTCAAGTAAACCTTGTCTAAAGCCATTGACATGAGTACCACCTAATGGAGTTGGTATTAAGTTGACGTAGCTTTCACTTAAACTGTCACCACCTTCAGGTAACCAAGTAATCGCCCATTCAGCGGCTTCTAACTTGCCTTTAAAACTGCCAACAAACGGCTCTTCTGGTAATAAAACCGAGTCTTTTATGGCTTCTTTAAGGTAATCGGTTAAGCCACTTTCATAGAACCACTCATGTACTTCACCATTTTGCTTATTGGTAAATTTGATCCGCAAACCAGGACATAATACCGCTTTCGCCCGTAGGATATAAATTAACTTACTGACAGAAAAATTGGGTGAATCAAAATAACTGGTATCGGGCCAAAAATGCACTCGAGTCCCGGTATTACGACGTCCACATGTACCCGTAACAACCAACTCTTCAACTTTGAAGCCGTTTTCAAATGCCATGTCATACACTTGAGCATCTCGGCGAACCGTAATTTCTACTCGGGTGGATAAGGCGTTAACAACTGAAATACCTACGCCATGTAAACCACCTGAAAACTGGTAGTTTTCATTGGAAAACTTACCACCTGCATGCAGTTTAGTTAGAATAAGTTCAACTCCAGGAATGCCTTCTTCTGGATGAATATCCACAGGCATACCACGGCCATCGTCGGTCACTTCTAGGGAGTTGTCAGCATGGAGTACAACGTCAATTTTAGTCGCGTGCCCCGCCAATGCTTCATCAACACTATTATCAATGACTTCTTGCCCAAGATGGTTAGGTCTAGAAGTATCGGTATACATGCCTGGACGGCGTTTTACCGGGTCAAGTCCATTGAGGACCTCAATAGCATCAGAAGTATATTGGTTGGTCATAATCCACACATTTGGAGTTAAATAGAGCCAAAGTTAGCCCAAATTGATCGTTGTTTGTAACGGTATAAAGTTACAGCTGAATAAATTTACATATTTTGTCTAATTGTTGTTCATAGCCGACAAAACTGTGGTCGCCTTTCGGCTCTAAATGTAATTCACAGCTATGGTACTTATGTAGCGCTTGCCGATAATCTAACACTTCGTCACCAGTTTGCAACAGCACAAGAAAACGATCTGGATGTCGGATCACATGAGTATTAAACGTAGCGACATCATTTTGATGTATCGGCAACACCTGATAATGTTCGTTAGTATAAGGATTATATTGGGGTCCGATAAACTGTTCAAATAATTCGAACGGTTTTACCGCAGGATTCACCAAAACGGCTTTTCCACCATACATTTCAGCTAAATAACTCGCAAAATAACCGCCTAATGATGAACCGATAAAGCGTAATACCTGCCCTTGCTGTTTAGCTTGTTCAGTAATGTTGCACAATAATGTCATTGCTGCGATGGGTGAAGAAGGTAATTGTGGTTGGTAAAAATCGACTTGTGGATAATGTTGCTGAATATAGTGTGCGGTTTGAACGGCCTTGTCTGACCGCGGAGAGCTATTAAAACCATGTATATAAAGCAGCATATTCCCTCGCGAGACGATTAAGTAGCACTAAACGTCCCTTACAAAATAAGATGACGCGCTAAACTAGTATCCGCTGGCCTCATTATCAGGTGCAAATCGATTTCCTGGCACACGGTACACGTTAGTACGAATGCTACCATCGCATGCCAACTCCAGCAAACGATAACCGGGTTGAAGATTATCTAATGCAAAATACGATGAAGCTGGTTTGAACTGAATGCAGGTTGATGGCGTCGCCATTAATGGAATAGGACCATGCGCTCCAAAATGAACATTATCCACTTGTTGATGTACATGCCCCCAAAGAACTCCTTTCACTTGCGGATAGCGACTTGTTCGTTGCAAAAAGTCTTCACCATTCATCATGCAATGCTGATCTAACCAAGCACACTGCATTAATATAGGATTATGATGCATCACTAACAACACATGCTTATTCGGTTCATCCTTAATTGCAGCATCTATCAAGGCAAACTGTTGTTCGCCCATATAGCCGCCAGGCTTACCTCGAACAGTAGAATCAAGCATGAGTATCAACCAATTACCAATAATGACTCTTTGTTGGCCAAAGATCTGCTCACCTTGCATACGCAAGCTCATCAACCTTGGGTCATCATGATTACCGGGTAGATAGTGGCAAGGCAGATTTAACATCTCAATTTTTTCAACAAAGTGTTGATAGGACTCAGGGGAGTAATCTTGACTAATATCGCCAGTTGCCAACAAAATATTAGCGGGATATTGGGTTGCGATGAACGTATTCAGAACAGCTTGGAGACTTTGTGCCGTATTCACACCCAGTAATTGACCTTCAGGATCGGCAAAAAGATGCGGATCGGTCACTTGGACTAATCGCACGGGTTCATTTTCAGCAATAGAATAATGGACTGCTTCTTTAAGCACTAAAAATTCCTAACCTGGTATAAATAATAAAAAAGCTATGATTGGTAAGTCACACTCAGAGACCCAATCTTCAACAGCTCTTCAAGGAATGCATTCACCTGAAATTTTTCATCGCTATGATGCATATGTATATTCGGGTAATCATACACGGGCTTTAAACGATAAATCTGTTGGCTAGTTAACACTTCTGCTAATTGTGCATCATGATAGACACGGACAATTACTTTGGGAGATTTAAAAAAATGTCCATTTGGGATTGGACGTGATATTTCAACTAACTGAGTATACTTAGTATTTTCAATTAGATTAATTGACAACATTCCGAATTTGCCATTAATTTTCCAAGGTTCGTTAACATTGATTTGCTCGGGTAACCATTTTAAAATATGCGCATAATTTCGACCACAGACAGCTAAAAAATCACTGACATTAGGTTGGTATTTTTGCTTTTTATTTAGGATAAACTTTGCCACTCAATCATTCCTACCTTACTCATTATCACATTCAATAACTAAAGTGTGTCACGAATTTTTTGGTAATTTAGCATCAACCATTGGATGCCTAATACCGTCGCGGCATTATCGATACGACCATTATTAATCCATTCATAAGCTTGTTGCCTGCTCACTACATGTACACGAATATCTTCATTTTCATGTTCAAGACCATGTATTCCGCCGGCATTGGTTGTATCAACATGCCCCAAAAACAAGTAAAAACGCTCAGTTGTGCCACCAGGACTAGACAAGTAACTGTTTATATAGGTTAAATCCAATAAACTTAATCCAGTCTCTTCGGCTAATTCACGTTCAGCGACTTGTTCAGGTAATTCGCCGGGCGCTATCATACCTGCCACCAATTCAAGAAGCCAGATTGATTTAGTAGTTACTAATGCAGGAACCCTAATTTGTTCGATTAACACGACCTCATCACGAACCGGATCATAAGGCACCACCACCACGGCATTGCCTCTTTCAAAAACTTCGCGAGTCACCTCGCCACTCCAACCACCTTTAAACAATTTATGCTTAAAGGTGTATTCTTCTAACTGGAAAAAACCTTTATACAACACTTTCTTGGATATCAAACAGAAACCGGAGTCAGCATCAAAGGTTGTTATAGTGGGTTGCTCAGACATATTTATCCTTGTCGATTAAAACGTAAACAGTATACTCATTTTAGCAGTTCAAATTAGCATAATTAATAACGAAGTATTTGGCACTACACATGCAAAAGTCAGCTGAAAAAAATAAAATCTGTTACACTTCAAATTTGACTTGAAAATGAAAAAATCACTACTATTAAGTAAAATTATAAGTAATGTAATGAATAAGTAGTGTAACAAATGCAGTAAACACTTTAGTGGTTAACCATTAATGTCAGCAGTAATAATGCAGTAAGCCATTAGATATCGATATTGAATAACGATATCATCTTAAAATACTGGGCATACTCATTAAACAAGTAAGCTAACACTGATTGCCGCGTTAATATTGAAAAAATGATAATTCATTAATTTAACGAAGATCATGAACAAATTTATTAGTTAATCAACACCTCATTTTACCGAGGAATTGTCTAAAAGGGCAGCAAATGAAATTCAAAATTGGTTCATTATACGCAGCACTAGCATTTGCTATTGCAGCACCAGCATCGCAAGCTGATGATTTACTTCAAATTTATCAGCAAGCACTCACTAGCGACCCTATTGTTTTACAAGCTAAAGCACAACGTGATGCATTATATGAAAGCATTGAAGAAAACCGTGCGCCGTTACTGCCAACAATCAGTGCCAACGTAGGTTATGCAAAAGCATGGAATGACCCTTTAAATGACACCGACGGATATACTGGTGGTGTGGCCTTAAGCCAAGTTATTTATGATCATAGCGCATGGGTTGGTTTAGACCTTGCAGAAATGGCAGCATCACAAGCTGATTCTATTTATGCATCAACATTACAGTCGCTTATTACTCGTGTCACTACCGCGTATTTTAATGTATTAACGGCTAAAGATAACTACGAATTCCAAGGTGCTGAAAAAGCAGCAATTGAACGTCAGCTTGAACAAACTAAGCAACGGTTTGCTGTAGGTTTAACCGCTATTACTGATGTTCATGAAGCACAAGCTCAATATGACTTAGCCTCTGCAGTAGAAATTCTAGCACTAAATACCTTAGACAATAGCTATGAAGCGTTACGCGAAATTACCGGAATAGATCATAAGTCGATAAATATTCTTGATACTAACCGTTTTTCAGCAGGAAAGCCTTCACCGGCCTTATCATCTGATTGGTTAAAAATGGCCGAAGCCAATAGCATCGATTTAATGACACAGCGTATCGGAAAAGATATAGCCAACGAGACCATTAGTTTATACAAAGCTGGTCATATGCCTTCACTTAACTTTAGTGCGGGTTATAACAAAGGCCAAGACCAAACTCCGGGCCCTGACTATGACAATACCAACATTGGCGTAACCTTGAGCATTCCTATTTTTGAAGGTTTTGCTGTTACATCACAGGTTAAGCAGGCACAATTTGCGTATGTTGAAGCAAGCGAGAAGCTAGAACAAACTCATCGTAGTGTGACCAAAAATATACGTAACAACTTTAACAATGTTAATGCGTCTATCAGCTCAATCAAAGCCTATGAGCAGTCAGTTATTTCATCTGAAAGTGCGTTAAAAGCGACTCAAGCTGGATTTGAAGTGGGTACTCGTACTATTGTTGACGTATTAAACCGTACTCGTGATTTATACGATTCAAAGCGTCAACTATCTGAAGCCCGCTATGGCTATATCAATTCTATTTTAGCGCTGAAACAGGCGGCAGGTACGTTAAACGAAGATGATATCATCTCAATTAACAATGGATTAATTACTCAACAGTAATGATTCTTCGCCCACAAAAAAACCGCCATTTGGCGGTTTTTTCATTCACAATATGCGGTGTTAGAAAACTAATTCAACGCCAGCAAATGCACCTTTAAAACTTGTATTTTGTGATACATCAGAAAAGCTGCTCACATCAAAGTTAAACTCACGGTAACCAACACGGATAGAAGTATCAACAGCTAATCCATCAAACTGCCACCCTAAACCAGCACCATAGTCATATACGTTAGATTCATCTATGCCTAACAACACATCAGCAAAACCAAACAAACCTAAACCAACCATGCCAACTTGCGCACTGGCATAACCCATCACAACGCCGCTGTCGATATCCACTTCTTCAGGATGACCAGCATCATTAACACGTAATGAGCCGCTCATTAACTTGTATGCAGCGCCTAAATCAACTGACACTAAATCATTATCAAGAATTTCGTAGTACAACATAAAGTCTGTATTATTTAAGTCATTGGTAACTGATACATCGCCAGAAAAATAGTTACCATTAAAGGTAAAGTCAGCGTTACTAATGTCCGAACTCGATTCGAGCGAATTCTGACGAATTTTAACATTCGGTACAAACGGAAGTGGATGCTCAATAGCAAACCATATACTGCCTTGTGCTGAATCATCATCAAAACTGTGAGCAACACCGCTATCATCATTAAATGAATTTGTAGTGTCGGCCTGCCAATAATCAGCGCCGACTTTAAAACCTAATACAGTTGCCGCATGAGCCGATGACATACTTAAAAGGCCCACGACAGCTGTGGCAAGAAGAGTCTTTTTCATCATTATCCCTGTGAGAGTAAATTAGTTAAATCAATTACCGCGGCATTTGCACGCGAAATATAATTAGCCATCACCAACGAGTGATTAGCGACTAAACCAAAACCATTTCCATTAAGAACCAAAGGGCTCCAAACTGTTTGCTGAGTAGCTTCAAGTTCACGAATAATTTGACGTAAACTGACCTCAGCGTTTTTCTTTTCTAAAACGTCGGCAAAATCAATTTCAATTGCTCGCATAAAATTCAATAATGCCCAAGCAGAACCACGGCTTTCATAAAATACATCGTCAATTTTCCACCAGCCAGTTTTAATTTCATTACTTGATAAACCAGGTGTAGATTGACGCGCAGAGTTATCACCTGCTAAATCAGTATTTAATCGTTCTTGGCCCACACTGGCAGATAAATGTTGCGACATACTGCCTAAGCGTTTCTGAACTTCTTTCAACCATTCATTAAGATTATCTGCACGAGCATAAAACTGAGCATTATTGTTGTTAGCATCACTGATTTTAGCACGATAAAGTTTCAATAATTTAATCGCATCGCGATACTCACCTTCAGCACTTGGCACCAACCAACTAGTATGACCAATGTTTAGTTTAGAATGTGCAGCGAGTAAATCAGCATCAGCAGTCGACTGCGACTGTGAACGGCTAAACTCTTTACGCATCGTTAATGCTAAATCACGTACTTGCTCTAGTGCCCCAAACTCAAATGCAGGCATATTATCCATCATTACCGACGGAGGCATAATATCATTTGATAGCCAACCACCTGGTTTATCCAGCAAGGTTTCCATGGTGGTAATAAGTGACGTTGTGGTCGCATAACCCACAATGACGTTACCGTTATCGGCTTGCGACGATACCGGTTTAATGGGATCGGGTTCAATACTCCACCACACACTCACAAAGTAAAGTACTAAAAAAAGCACCCCAACCACGCTTAAAATTTTATTCCTTGTTATTTGCATCAATATTGCTCCTTAATGATGGTGATGATGCTCTGCATGTTCATCATGATCAGTACCGGCTTGTTTAAGCACCATAAGCTCAATCATAAGATGCTGACCATCTTCAAAAATTAATTCTAAAGGGACTTTATCATTAACAGCCAATGGTGCGGTTAACGACAATAACATCACATGATTGCCCGTAGGTTGAAGCGTTAACGAACCGTGAGACGGTATTATAAACCCTTCAACTTGACGCATTTTAACCATGCCATCTTCTTCAACAATGGTATGTAACTGCGCTACTTTTGCCGCACTTGTCTTCACTTCAACTAACTTAACATCGCTGTTGTTATGATTTTCTAACGTAAAATAAGCGGCAGTATTAGGCACACTCGCAGGCATAGCTCTAACATGTCCATCAACCAAAACAACATTAGCACTGGCCGCGAATGATATTGATGATAACACTAAAAAGTTAAACAGATGTTTGAATATTGCTTTCAATGTCTTAAACTCCATGTAATGTCACTCGCATTCACTTAAGGAAGCTACGAATGAGTTATATTCAGGTAAGAGATGATCAAGGCGTGCGTATCATCAGTTTTAATCGTCCAGAAAAGCGCAATGCCTTTAATCTAGAAATGTATCAGCAATTCACAGAATACCTGATCCAAGGTGAAGCCGACAATGATATTCGTGCCTTTATGTTTCACGGTACCGAAAACTGCTTTAGCTCTGGCAATGATATCGTCGATTTTCTACAAAGTGGTGCGTTAGATGATAATCATCCAACCGTTAAATTCTTGTTTTGTTTATTAGATCTTAAAAAGCCTGTAGTGGCTGCAGTAACCGGAGCCGCGGTGGGAATAGGGACAACATTGCTGTTGCACTGTGACTTAGTATACGCCGACAATAGGGCAAAATTCCAAATGCCTTTTGTGAATTTAGCTCTGGTACCAGAAGCCGCTTCAAGCATATTGTTACCATTAATCGTGGGTCAACAAAAAGCGGCTGAACTTATTTTACTTGGCGAAGCCTTTGATGCAGAGATGGCTGAAAAATTAACCATTATTAACCGCGTGGTTGCCCAAGACGAGCTCATTAGCTTCAGTCTAGCGCAAGCAAAAAAATTGGCAGCTCTACCACCGTTATCTATGCAAGCATCAAAACGGCTTTTACGTCATAACCTAGCAGAAGTTAAAGCTCAGATGAAATTAGAAATAGTTGAATTTTCTAAACGCTTACAAAGTGATGAAGCAAAACAACGCTTCCAAGCTTTCTTAAAAAAATAGTGACATACATCAATGTAACCTGTCTACGGGGTAATCAATGTTCCCCCGCTTATCCATTACTGGGCAAGCCTTAAAATCGAGATGTTTTTTGGCTCATCACCACGGCAATCACAAAGTATGCAAGTAAACTAATACTTGGATTGGTTAGCACTAGCCCAACCGTTACCACACGAGTCCAAAGTAATGACCAACCGTATTGTTTCGCTAATTTAGCCGATACGCCACACACGATTCGAGTTTCATCTTGTAATCTATTGATTAAACAGTTCATATTACCCTCTAATATTTAATAAAATTTATTCTAAAAAAAAGCAATGATTTAAGATTAAGCTTGGTCATTAATGCTTGGCCATAACAGCCAGCTGACTAACATCGCACACAATCCAAAACTGATAACTGGCAATAACAATAACGACATTAATGGCAGCACCAAGCCTATATTCATCGCCCAATCCATTACTTATTCTCAGCAGCTACTGTGGTACTTATTTGTGGTTGTTCAAAGCTAGCAAACTCTAGTGCCGAATTAATTTCAAAAACTTGTTCAGCTATTTGGGTTTGCAACGACAGCATTAACTCTTGCTTCACATTTGAAATCATCTCTTGGCTCGCTTGCGTCATATTCTGCTCTAGTGCAGCGACCGTATTAGAGATTGAAATTTCATCTGCTTGTGCCGAAACACTGGCGGTAACCAATAATGCAGCTGCAATTGATAATTGAACACTACGGCAAATCACGTTGGTTGAAGTTAATGTAGACATAATGGCATCCTTTCTTGTGTTGGTTATTGGCAACTAAACACCCGTCTAGTTGATTACACAATAGGTATTACAAGCTACGTGCCAACTTTAACAATCAACTATAACCATATAATTAACATGATAAATTTATTAATTTTAGTTTATATAATTGAACTTATTAGTCGAGCAAAAAACCAACAGATAGTAAAATTCACCATATCATTGGTGAAAATGACCAGCCGTTTTTGTTATCTATGATAGAAATGACAAAAAATAGAAATATACAGTGAAATATCACCGAGCTTGGGGAGGATGATTGAATGAATATCATATTCACTCATTACATAAGCGAATACTTAAATAGCGACTATTTAACCCGTTAAGTATTTTCAAAGAGAGTAATGCAGGGCATAAACTCAAAAAACGCCAAATAAAAAGCACTTATTATTAAGTGCTTTTATATGGTATCTGAGTGTTCAACACAGCGAGGCTTAACTGTAGATCTGCCGCTATCGAGATATATTAAGATAGCGACTTAATGGCATTCATCATTGGCCAGTGCTTCTGCATCGACAAACTCAGCGGCTTTTAGTACAACCCTAATATCAGCATTGGGTTTATGGGCATTTTCACTTAAATGACGACGCCAACCACGCGAACCCGGTAATCCTTGGAATAAACCAATCATATGGCGGGTAATGTGATTTAAACGACCACCTTGGGCTAAATGAGCTTCAATATATGGCAACATTTGTTCAATCACTTGCTGACGAGTGATCACCACTGTATCGAGTCCACACAACTGTTGATCAACTTGTGCCAACATATATGGGTTTTGGTAAGCTTCACGCCCCACCATCACCCCATCTAGCTGGGCTAAATGCAACTTAGATTCTTCAAGGGTTTTAATGCCACCGTTAATGCTAATATTCAAGTGCAGATAATCACGCTTTAACTGATAAACTCGATCATAATCTAGCGGCGGAATTTCACGATTCTCTTTCGGACTTAACCCTTGTAACCAAGCTTTACGCGCATGAATAGTAAATGCACTACAACCTTGAGCGCTCACGGTTTCAATAAAATCAGTTAAAAATAGATAACTGTCTTGCTCGTCAATTCCAATACGGGTTTTAACTGTAATGGGAATATCAGTGACCTGTTTCATCGCATCAACACATTGCGCCACAAGCGCAGGCTCAGCCATTAAACATGCACCAAAACGACCATTTTGCACTCTATCAGATGGACACCCGACATTGAGGTTCACTTCATCATAACCACGTTCAGCAGCCAACTTGGCACACGCCGCTAAATCAACAACATTAGAGCCTCCCAACTGTAACGCCACTGGATGCTCTTGTTCGTTATAAGCTAAATAGTCACCCTTACCTTGCAATATGGCGCCCGTTGTCACCATCTCGGTATACAGCAATGCCTTACTCGACATTAAGCGAGCAAAGTAACGATAATGACGGTCGGTCCAATCCAGCATGGGCGCTATGGAAAAGGTGCGATCTACCGTATCTATTGGTGTAGCTAGCTTTGGTTCGGTTTTAGCTGAATTCATCACTCTCACATTTTGAGTTATTTTTACACATTTTAAGACGTTTTTAGTTGCATGGGGAACCAATAGGGAACCATAATGCATTGGACAAATGGAAATGGGGAACCCGAGATTATGGCGTCTTATAGCATTCAAAAACGAGACAAAGCTGATGGTACAAGTAAGTACCGTTGCTTAATCCGCGTAAAGAAAAAAGGCAAAATATTATACACGGAGCAAAGAACTTTTACCAAAAAGTTAACTGCTGATACTTGGGGAAAAGAAAGAGTTGTTGAAATTGAAAAAAACGGATTTGGAGATCAAGAGTCTGATATTCCAACGTTAGGCGAGGTAATAATCAAAGCCTTAAACGACCCCAATATTGACAATATAATTGGCCGATCTAAACGGTTTTGTCTAAAGCTACTTTGCGACTGTGAAATTTCAAAGTTGTTAATAAACAAAATTAAACCACAGAACATTATAGAACACTGCCAAAGTAGAAAAGCATCAGGAACTGGTCCATCAACCATTTCGATTGATGTTAGCGTTATTCGATGGGTTCTCAGAATAGCTAAATCTAATTTTGGCTATGATGTGTCACAAGCAGCAATAATAGAAGCTTACGATGCTCTCTACACCCAAGGCCTGATAGCTAAGTCAGCTCGTCGTTCGCGTAGGCCAACGACAATTGAGATTGAAAAATTAAAAGTAGGATTGCAGGAACGAAGCAATAAACGCACAGCGCATATTCCTTATGTCGATTTGCTCGATTTCTCTATTTTAAGTTGCATGCGAGTTGGTGAGGTATGCCGTATAAGATGGGATGATGTTGATGAAACACAAAAAGCAGTGATTGTTCGTGACCGAAAGGATCCGCGCAAAAAGGCTGGTAATCACATGCTGGTGCCACTATTAGGTGGGGCGTGGGAATTATTACAGAAACAACCACGTAAGGACGATAGGGTATTTCCCTATAATGAAAGGTCTGTGTCTGCTGGATTTCAGCGGGTTAGAACTAAATTAGGTATTGAAGATTTGCATTATCATGACCTACGTCGTGAAGGTGCTAGCAGGCTATTTGAAAAAGGTTACAACATTGATGAAGTGGCACAAGTAACTGGTCATAGAAACATTAATACTCTATGGCAGGTATACACAGAACTATTCCCCAAACGACTGCATGATAAAGACAAATAGAATTACCCCTTAATGTAGTATTGAAATTAATTTCACTTAACAAAGCTTGTAAATTGCAGAATTTGTATATACGATTTGTATATACAAACTAATCAGGCATCTGTATAGTTCGCGGCCTATAACTACACAAGGAGAGTGTTCTTGGAAATATCCATATCAAGGAAGGTTAAAGACAAGCTACGCGATAGACATCAAGTAGCAGATAATGAAATATTTGAATGCTTTTTTAATAGAACACACGTTTTTTTGATAGACACAAGGGAAGAGCATTTGACTGACCCGGTGACTAAATGGTTTATCTCAAGTACAGACTTAGGTAGGCAATTAAAAGTATGTTTTATCGAGAAAAACGGTGTCATTGAAATAAAAACGGCTTACGAGCCAACTGCAAGTAAGGCTGCCGATTTATACTATAAACTTGCTAAGCAATGTTAATTTCTGTTTAAAGTTACAATTACATACTCTTATTTAAATAATTTAATCAGATAATAGCAATAGAAATAGGAATGAAATTATGAATGAAATGACTCCTAAAATAGAAGGTTCTACAGAGAATTGGGAAAATGAGCTTCTTGGTAATGACGAGCAATTTGCAGCGATTGCAGAGGACGTAACCTCTGAGTCGGTTGATGATATGCTTGCCTTGCAAATGATATCTATCAGATTACAAAAATCGATGATTCAAGATTTAAAGGACATCGCAAAAGCCAATAAGCTTGGAGGTTATCAACCTCTAATAAGACGAATATTGGAAAGATTTGTTGAAGCCGAAATGAAATCGATTGCCAGAGAAGCAATGGCAAATGACCATGGAATTGAAGTTTCATATGAGAAAGAACGTGCGATTGCATGATAAAAATCCCAAGTAAAAAAAGCCCTTAATTAAGGGCTTTTTATTTATCTAACTTTACTTCCGCTATATCTACTGAAACTTATAACTCATTAATCTTACTTCTAATTGATATTTAGTTTTCTATAAACAACTTCAAATTTTCTGCGTTGTTCACTTCTGTATTCAACGCATTCAACCATGTGTTCGTCGCTGGTGTAGGTTTCACAGTCTGGGCGAGGCTTATAAATTTTTAGCCAGGCTTCCTGTTTGAGTTTGTCATCTTCTGCTTTTTTGATAGCCCGTTGCTTTCTGTTTTGTTCAGCAATGATTTGTTGCTTACGCTGCTCAATTTTTTCTTGTTTTGATAGTTGAACATTACGAAGCTGGATAGCCTGTTTGGCTTTGACTTCCATCAATGCTTCTTGAATTTGCATCTTAGCTTCATGTTCAAAGTATGCCGTAAATGCTAAAAAACCCAATCCCATGACCGCATACGCCAAGAGGATACCTAGCGCGATTTGTATAATTAATTTCATCGTTAATACTGCTGTTTAAACATACACCATTGGTTTAACTCTTCATCAAACCACATACTTAACCCTTCGACTTCTGCTTGTGTCATTGCATCAACATCGATTTTCAAATCAAAATCTGTGAGATCATCAACACATTCAGTTTGTAAGCTGTAAAACACTACAGTAATAACATAGGACATTGGAATAGCTAAAATAAAACAAATTAATAGTCGTTTTGGCCCAACGTTGAATTTTTTCAAGTAATTAGTTAACCCATTCATTCATGATGTCCTTATTCATTTGGGCTGTTGGGCTGTTGGGCTGTCAACGCTGACCAAAAAAATTTGATGGGCGGTGGCAACGTATCGACTTAGATACTACGCCTTCAAGGGTAAACATTTCGTTGCTAGTGATCGCTACAGGTTCGTTATCTTTGTTTGCTGAAAGTAACAACCTATTATTTAAGTCTAGTATCTTACAAACGAATTCACCATTGAAGCAAGCCACGATCACGTCAAGGTTTTTAACCGTTAAATGCCTATCAACAACCAATATGTCACCATCGAAAATACCGACGCCTTGCATAGAGTCGCCTTTAGCTTGAACAATGAAGGTGGCACTTGGATGTTCAATCAATATTTCATCAAGGTTCAACGATTGTTGTAAGTACTCAGCTGCAGGGCTTTCAAAACCTGTGATACCTGCACTGGCATAGATTGGGATAAATTTCATGCTGACAACCACTGTTTAAACATACAGTTATTTTAATCGTCATATCGATAAAAGCAATCTTTAATGCGCAGACTAATTGTAGACTGATTTTAGGTTTTAAGAATAGAATGGGGAGTGCTTAGGTAGCCTATTGATGAATAAGGAAGTTTGATGAGTAATGGAAATAAAAATGATGATTGGCTAAAAGGGATGAAGTCGTTGCTGATTATAACATCTATTATTTCTCTTGGTTTAATCGGCTTTTATGCCTTTTACACAAGAGGCATAATCTCAAGTAAACAAAGTGATTGGGCAGCTTTTGGGTCGTTCTTATCTGGAGTATTTTCTTTCTTTGGGGCTATTGGCACAGTCGGAGTTATGATATTAGCAATCAAACAATTTAAGGTTCAACAAGCCCAAATAGATGACCAGAATAAAAGGCAAGATGATTTCGAGTCAAGACAACAGAAAAAATGGGATAAAGAAAATGAAATGCTTAACTTTCAAAAGTTTTTACTACATAAAACTGAGTTTAAAAAACTAATTAAAGACATTGAGTCATCTGATGATTTCCCATTTGAAATAAAAAACATAGACAAATTGTATGCTTTAATGTTTGCTAAGAATTCATTTGAAGAAACGAGTTATGCATATCAGCCTCAAGATGAACTAGATTTTTTTGATATGTGTAAACACCGTTTAGATGAAGCAATTAGATTTAACTACCGGCCTATGGATAATACTCCACAAGCAGCATTTAGAGAAATAAAAAAGTTTAGAGACTATCTGTTTTGTGAGGGAAAAAATAGGCAGTGTGTAGGTGATATTTTGATAGACAATCGTAGCTCAGGAATCAATGTATTTGAACAAGATAAAACCTTTAAACAACTACTTTCTCTAATTCAGAGGCTTCAAGACTTTTGTGGCAATACTTTGCCTATTCAACCTACTTACCCTGGCCATAAGACTTCAAATAATCTTGAAAACTATGCTCTATCTTCACAGTGCGAATTCAGTTCTGCATTTAAACCATTCCAAGGATTAAAAGAGCTAATAGAATTGCAACGTGAAGCAAAAAATCACTTCACTGATGGGTTTAATATCAATGTGTCTCAACTAGAAAACAAAGATTATATAGAAAAAATTATTGAAGATTTTCAACATGGGATAACTGTTTTTAATTCTGATGAAGGAAATCCTAATGAACTAGAGTGGAAACTTAAGGCCTTCAAAGCTAAAGTTTCTAACGCCTATAAAATTCCAGTAACGTGGCATACCTAAACCTCTATCTCTACAAACGCCAAATCAGGTGCAGTCCCTAGCACTCTGCCGTCTTGAACGTAGATGTGATCGCCAATACTACCAGAACCGATGACTCGTTGAGTATGGTTGCTGGCAGTGCTGGCGGTGACGGTGCCATCGGTGTTTACCGCGTTAATAGTCATGATGGTACGCGGGGCGCTTAAGCTTTGTTGTAACTGCTTTAACATTACGACTCCTTATGCTGGTTTTGATACAACAGCTTATGCAACGTGGCGAACGACGGTGATGGTTTGCTCTACATCGATGTCGCCAGTGTCGCTAACCGATGCACTGATCGTCACCGAATCGCAAGTACCTTTGAACACATCTACACCTTCACGAATACCAATCAACATACCAGGTGTTGCAGGTGGCAAGTCAGCCATGATGGGTAAACTCATATTGATATTAAGCTTGTTGCCCGTGTCGGCCAGTGCGTTGGTACCGGCTGTTCGGGCTGCTTGGTTATCAACAATCAATTGGGCGCTGATGTCATCGGCGGCAATATTGCCTGCGGTACCAGCACGTTTTACTTTTGCACTAATGCCCTGCTGCTCACCCCGAAGCCAAACCACATTGCACTCGGTACCGATTTCTTTTGACTCACTGTAACTGGTGATCACAGCATCGTGCACTGTTAAGTCTGGTGTTACACCATCCATTAACCACGGCACTGTTGGCCAACGTGGGACCACGGTTAATGCTTTAGTTTCATCATTAGATAACAGCATACAACCCAATTGGGCAACGGCTTCTTGCACTGCATCGATGGGTGATTTATTGCCAACACTGAACGCACCTGCAGGTACGTTAAAATCAACGATGCCATTAAGCGCAATTGTCCAACCTGTGAATTGCAGCATGTCAGTGAGTAACCCGGCAAAACTGCGTGATGTTGCATTGGTATAACTGATCGGCAATACATACGGCGTGGCCAGTTCGGCGCTGCGGCTGCGGC
This sequence comes from Shewanella sp. MEBiC00475, assembly GCF_005234075.1. Classification (NCBI taxonomy): domain Bacteria; kingdom Pseudomonadati; phylum Pseudomonadota; class Gammaproteobacteria; order Alteromonadales; family Shewanellaceae; genus Shewanella; species Shewanella sp. MEBiC00475. The sequence goes on along the minus strand of NZ_CP039928.1, from coordinate 2,896,463 downwards.
CGGTTCCTCGGTATGTTTCATTGCCAAACACTTTACTTACACTGGTTTGTTCAACCAAGATAAAGAACTCATAGCCGTTAATGCCGACTTTAAGAAGTTGGTTTTCAGCACGGCTGGCATCGATGCGGCTTGAAAAATCGATACTCACCGAACTGGCCCACTGGCCACGGCTGCGGCTGATACTGATATTACTGATCACAATCGGTACGTCATCAGATACACGCACACACGTAATGGTTGGCTGCATTAAATAATACCTGCGCAGTTGAGGTTCAATGGGGGTTTCAAAATCAAGGCTGGGTAAACTTGGGTTGGCGTCAACTAAACCACCACCGTCGTCAAAGTAGCAATAGTTTGCTGACGCGGTAAAACGCAGCTGTAATGGGTTGGTTGAATTGGCCCAAGGTTCGCTAAATCGAATAATCACTTTGCCAGTAGGTGGTCGATATCGGGTTGAACAAATCCAACTGGCGGTATGTGGTCCCCAAGCAACGCTTGGTTGTATTAGTCTGACATTGCCATAGCGGTAAGCCGTGGTGATATCGTTAACTAATGCTGCACCATCACACCAATTGATATTGGCTTGGAACGTATTCAGCCTTGGTGCTACTTGCCAATCGACAGACATAACCGCGTTGTGTTGATTAGGTACCAACCACAACAATGTGTTGTATTGCTCAACACTAGGCGCAACAAACCATTGCCAGTTTATGGTTAACTCAGTTAACGCATTGCCAGCATAATGCACTACTGTTATGCGTTGAGTTAGTGGTTTATTTTGCCACTTGAATATTACATAGTTGTCTGTTGCTGGATTTGATAACACACCCAACTGAACTTGATTACCAAGTTGCTTGCTGGCATTCATAAGTTGATAGTCATTGACCACAATTAAGAGAGGTTGCCAGGTGATACCCAAATCAATACCCAAAGACGGCGGCCGAATCGGTGGCTCTGGTGCCACCTCAGCTTCGAACCGAATCGTTATTGGTGATGTACGATTGACTATAGGTTTATCAAAACGGATTATTACACCAATAAAAACAGGCTTATTAAATGTAATAATAGTTGGGGATACTGAATTATCCCAAGGCGTAGAAAACCTTAACTCCAACATTATATCGATCTTAAATTAATTGATTCGCAAGAAATCCCATCCATAATGGCAGCATTAAATTCATTATCATTATCAAAAATAACCACGGCTACTGTATCTGTAGTTGAGTAAGATGCAGGTAACATGATGGATAGAGTATTACTGTAGATTAAATCACTTTTGAAAATAACATTAAGTGAGGTTTTATCTATAACTGCCATAAATTCAGCATCTTGGTCACAATTAACATCTAATTTTGAGCGATATAAAGGTGTTATTTTATCAAGAAGATCAACGTATATATTTGATTTGGTAAAATCGAAACTCATATTACCATTCCTCTAAATTAATAAAACTATTACACCCACCACCGCCACAACGTAGCATCATGTGCTGCTGACCATTTATAGTCACCTCTGGGTATGGATAATCATCATTGCCATTTCTACCGAAATAACGATTGATAATACCCGGAACAATACCCCGCATAACTGGTGATATTTCTGATAATTTCCAAGGGGAGCCAACCCTATCAGAACCTGCCGAATGTACTGATTTAGCAAACAATCTGATAATTAGCGGTGAATAAACATCCATAGTTGGAGACGTTGTCGCTTCCTCTGTTACTGATGATATGGATATTGAATTATCTATCATTATCGTGTAACTATTAGGGTTATTTATGTTGTCAGCATCATAAATTTGTAAGCAATCTACCTGTGATTGTGAGTAAGTTAAATTACCAAAATAATTAGGCCATGCTTGTGATGTTTTTCCTGTTGTTGTACTCGATAAAGCGGTTAGTCTATCGGAAAATAATATGAACCGACCAGCATCTGATGATACTAATGGAGTATAATCACCTGCAAAAAAACCGCTCTCATTAAATTGAACCCAACCACCCATTTTACTGGTAGCTTTACCAACAAGAAGTATGAAAGCGTGCTCTGTTCCAATTAATGTCCAAACTGTAGTTGATGGTGGTGGTGTCATAGTATTCATGTAACCAAGACCATCTAATGAGTCTAAGCTGATAAATGACTTAGCACTTTGTAACCATAAAGAATTATTGTTTGCATCTGTGCCATTGTAAGACTTCACGATAAAGCAGTTACCTGATGCACCTTTACTAACATCATTCTTAAACGCAATACGATTTAATGAGTCATCTCGATCAAGTAATAACCAACCTAAGCTAGCTTTACTACCATAACCATCGACTAGACATTTTTGTAATACATTCAATATTTCGCTTGGTTTTCCTGATGCAACTTGTGGAGAACCTACGTCTGTAGATTTGTAAACTGTTACTGGTAATCCCATGATTTTTCCCTCACGCGAAAGCGGTACCGACATTGCTGCCAGCACTCATTCGAAAAATAGTTTTTAATTAAAAAGTCATTAAGCTTCGTTACCGCGAAACGCTAATACAGCGCGGTCGGTGTTGATTTGGCTGTGGCCCGCTTGCACTGTGCGAATTGGCATAACGGGTTTTGCGCTGGCAACTGTGGCAAAGCGAATCGCTTCGCCCGGGTTCCACCCTCCACCGAACGCACCGGAGCGAATCACAAAGTAAGGTTGATTGGTTAGCGAGTTAATCGGGGCAAAGTCGTTTACCGTGTCGCCTGTGGCAATTTGGCCAATACGCTTACCGACACAACGGAACCCTGTGGTAGAGATAAACACCAAGGCCCAATCTTCATTCACTGCTGCAGCGTTAGTGACTTCAATTGGGTAATCAACTGTGTTTAACGTACCTTGGGCTGCCTCACCGTCTAGGTCCCAATTGTTAGCCCAGCTGGTCATGTCGCGCACTTTGCCGACTCGCGCTTGTAAGTCACCGAGTATTTGCACACTGGCCACACTTGAACCTATTGGATATTCACGCGACAACGCCGCAGAAATAGTGACGGTATTGGTGTTCACTGCCGTGACTAACGCTAACTCGCTAATGGTGTCACTTAAAATAAACGGCGCAGTAAAGCCGCTAAAGTCACTGTTTAAGGTAACGGTACCGGCGGCATTATCAACTGTAAAATGGTCACTGGTTGCGGTCCACAAGCTGGCACCATTTGCATCGGTAATATCAACAAAGTTACTGCCCGTGCGAATAGTAATCACCGAACCATTGCTTGGGCTAACGACGTTTTGATAGTCAGTGTGCGACACGGCAATTGTGCCCCAAGCACGGTAAATATCGACTATGCCTGCATTGGGGATCCGCAGTGGGTTTAGGCCATAAATATCAGCAGGCGGTAGATTGCGCACTTGCTCTGTAATGTCATACCGTAAAGTGCTTAACTTAACGTCTTGAGTAAACGACAACTGCACCAGGTTATTAACAATACTGCCGCTAATGCCTGTGCCTGTTACCGTGCCGTTACTGTCGCAGCTGGCGCTGATTAACACATCGCCCACGGTAAACACTTGCACGTAAAAGGTATCTAACAATGCATCGCTTGCATTCAATACGAACGTAGCCACATTGGCAGATTCTGGCGCAATGACTAAGCCAACATACTCAAGATTAGATATACCATTCTCAAGCGTTATGCTGCCTGTTTGATAGTCCACAATGGCTGCACGTATTTCTTCTCGAACAACAAGCGACCCAACACTCGAAACAACTGTGATGTATAAAGCACCATCACGTTCAACAAATTGATACTTGCTGCTTTGATAATAAACAGTACCTGTTAACGTATTTGGTACCAATTCGCGATCGACAGGAAACTCATCAACATTGTCATAGTTTTGATAGGACACCCCAGAAATATATTGCAACGACACAGGAGTATTAAGATCAGGCTTGCGCGATAAGGTCACACTTACTGTGTCACTACTTACAACCACAATGGCATCGTCACTGCCATATTGAATGCCGCCCGATGTGTAACTGGTGATTGGGGTGTAATCTATTGCCGTGTTATCGCCTTGCAACACATCGACCAGCGCGAACTGATAGCTTTGCGCCGTTGTCGCATTTTGCGTAACCGTTTTACGCACTATGTCACCGTCGCTAATGGCCTGCCCCGTTTTAACTTGCTCGCTCAACACCACTGGCAACAAGTTTTGTTGTACTGCGGCAACGGCTAGATTCTTGTTGCTACTCGCGGCAGTTAACTTACTCACGCCGTGAAACGTTAACGGGCTGGCTTCGTTGGTTAATCGCAGTTTAGTGCAGTTAGATGTTGAATTAATCGTAACGTTATATTCAGGTGTCGCAAAATCGATTGGTGGGTCAAATACAATATTGCCTTCACTGTTACCTGGTGCATTAGTATCGGTCACCATGCAGTAATGTATCTTGCGCGGCCAGTCGGCATCTTCAACGCCTGGGTACTCAACAGCAATCGCAATCACTTGGCCAACACGCAAACTGGTAGTTTTGCGATATTCTTTGCCGTCAAAGATGTATGTTGACTGTAAATACTCGCGGCTAAAGCTGTTTTGATTAGGTAAGAAGCCTGGTGCGCCTTGACGGATTAATGATCCTGCAGTCACCGACGACTCTAATATTTCTTTCATTTCGACCATGCGGTCTTCGTCATCGAATGCATCGGCCTCAACCAATAACATAGACACGAGCGGGTCGGTGGGTGGCTGACTAATAAACACATGAGCATCAAGCAAGGTGCCTGTGTCTGCGGTGTCTAACGCTGGATAGCATTTAACAATATCGAGTGATGATTGCGCGTGGTCGATATCAGAAATAGCAGTAAACAACTCATTCAACTTGCCGGACTCGACGGCGTTACGGGTGCGCTGTCCACCTGCATCGTCACTGGTACCCAACAGTTCGGGTTTAAATATCTTTAAATTATTACGGGTAATGCTCATGGGCCACCTGTGTTTATCAATAAGCGAGAAAGAGTTACAGCGTTAAAAATCGTAATACCACGTTCGTCAGTAACGGATAACCGCCCAATAGGTCGTCAACATCATCACCCGTGATCACACTGGTCTGGGTGTTATCCCACATCACATTAATGTCACTGCCGTCATGGTTTATCGTAAATTCGGTGAGTGTATTTGCTGCGTGGGCTTGCAGTTGTTCAAACTCACTGCGGAGCATCCAACCGTTTTTACTGCCAAGCTCTAACGTAATGCCTGCGGGTATGACTGTTTGTTGAATATGCGGGGCACCGTTAAGGGCCCGTTTCATATTGGCCGATACTCGCTGGGTGTTATTGCGGTTAAGCCAGTGCAATGGCTCGGTCAACACAATGGTGTCGATAGTGGTGTTATACATAGCGCCTCCTACTCTTTAATGTGCCTAACGTTGCCAAGCCAAACTAACCACCTACCGATTGCAGGCGCTTAATTTCAGCCACCAATTCATTCACAATGCTGCGCTTGGCTTGCGCATCAAATGTGCTGTTACCCACTTGCAGCTGCAATACCACAGTGTCGCTGCTGGTTGCGGCGGCAGTTGGGGTCGTGCTTGACTGGGTTTGAGTGGTCACATTGGTTTGCACCGAACTGGCTGCAGTGGTTTGTTGTTTAGCGGTTGCAGCATCGCTAATGGCTTGCTTTTCGCTAGCGTCTTGCTGGGCTTTTATTTCGGCGGTGCGGTAAGCGTAAACTTTGTTTAGCGTTTTTTCGGCTTCTTTCAATTGAGTGATTAACGACTTGTCGCCTGTTGTTTCTGCGGCGGCTAACTGGGCTTTAATATCTGCAAGCTCTTGCTGATAGCGGCGCTTTTCGATTTCGTCTTGACGACCTAAGTAGCCGTCTAGTTCATCTTGCAAGGTATCAAGTGTTGATTGAGCACTGTCGCGCAACGAGTCCATGCTTGATTTAGCTGAATCAATAGCGCTGCGCAGCACACCCAAGTCTTGATCATTCATCAAGTTCATTGAGTTAGCCGCACGTTCGGCGCTATTGATTAAACCAAGGTTGCCACTTTCGGCAGCATTGAGTGCATCAACCATTTTTAACAGTTCGATGCGCTGACCATAATAGGCTACTTGCGCTTGCTTACCTGCAATTTCGGCGTTACGGGCAAAATTACTAATGCCGGTAAAATCGATTGACTTAGCTTGCACATCGAGCAGATCACCAATCTCACCACGTAGATTTTTGTAAACCTGAATGGTTTTTTCTAGCTCACTGCTTGAGTCGGTTAACTGTCGTTGGCCATAAAGTATCGACTTAAAGTAAGCCACTGCACCGGTGCTTAGTTCAGCAACTTCAGCTGTAACACTTTTCAAATAATCGGTAAAAAACTGAGCCACACTTGCAAGTGCAGATCCTGCTTGCTGCGAACTTTTAACAACCACTCCCATGGTATTTTCCATGGTAGTGCCAATGCCTTCGTTCGCGTTTTTAACTTGTTTATCTGTCTCTTCGCTGTCATTGCCTAAGCCAACTTGCACATCTCTCAAACGACGATATTGTTCTATTAGTGAATCAATATTATCAGCTAACCCAAGGTTGGCCGCTTGTTGGCGAATGCTGGCCTCAACTTGCTTATCACCGGCAACGGCGGCTTTTATCGATGCTTCAGCGTATTTTAAAAATGCCTGGTTAAGTTCATTGGTAGATGCAACACCATCAGCAGCACCTTGTTTAACTTCTTCATACGTCGCTTTGGCTGCTGCGGCCTGTTCGCGTAATACCGTGACAGTGGTAATGCCAGCTTTAGACATTGCCAGCTCAAACTCTTTGATTTTGGCAGTTTGTTCGTCGGTAGCATCACCTTGGTTTTGCTGTGCATCTACCACTTTTTCAGCGGCATCAGTCTGCACTTTAGCGCTTTTAGTCGCTGCCTCGCCTGCAGCTTTATAAGCAGTAGTAGTGGATTTTTCGACTCCATCAGACATTTGTTGCCAAGCTGCATCAATATCTTTGCTGTCTTGCTCAATTTGCTGTTTGTAACCTTCAGCAATCGCTTTAACTGCGCCAGACGCCTGCCGAATTGAGGCTGCTAATTCATCACCACCTAGTTTTTCAATCATAAATGCATAAGCATCAATGACAGTTGCGAACGATGACGTAGCAACCAATGCAATCGCAGATAACCCTGCGGTAATACTGTTCCAAACAAGTTTAAGTGAACCGCTTATGAAGTTTAACGCCCGAGCAAAGGCGGCAATATTCTCAAGTGTTGCGGTAATGCTGGCGCCACCATCGCGGATCATGGTGGTAAAAAAGTCGCTAATGTCTTGCGCGGCCTGTTTGATTTGGCCGTTTTTATTCAGTTCATCAAACTTATCATTTAACGATTGAATAAAATCAACCGCTACCTGGTACGCACCAGAATCAGCAATAATGGTTTTAAACTCGGTCCATTTGTTGGACATCAAGTTAACTTGACCACTTAAGCGTTCAAGGCTTTTAGATGCTTGGCCATTGGCTTGCTTGCCCATTTCGGTAAACAGCTGCTGCATAACATCGCGGCCAAGCTGCCCCGCTTCACTCATCTTTTGCAATTGAACTGCATTTTTACCGGTGACTTGTTCGAGTAAGTCCCAAACAGGTATACCCCGTTCAACTAATTGCAGTATTTCTTCACCCTGCAGTTTTTGTTTAGCCCATGCTTGGCCAACACCAAGAATAATACCCTCAAGCTTTTCTTGGCTGCCACCTAACTTAGCGTTGTAATCGACCATGGCTTGTAAGCTGCCATTCATTGGGTCGATGCCGAATGTTTTTAACGATGCAAAGGCTTGTTTAGCCGAATCTAAACGGGTGCCGGTATTGTTAGCAAAATCTTTAATCCATTGGGTTGCCTGCTCACCACTGGCAATACTGCCCATCATGGCAGTCATTTGCGCACTGAACGCCGCAGCGTCATCGCCGGCTGTCAGTACCGACTTTAGGCTTTCCCACAGTTTATCAACACCAATATAGGCACCGGCCATTGCAACCAGTGACGCAGTCGCGCTTTTGATGCTTCCACCAAAATCACTGGCATCTTTTTTAGACTCGACCAGTAATTTATTGTGCTTAGCAAGCTTGGTGTTAACGCCACCTAATGCGGTCTCGGCTGCGGCTTGCTGTTGCTTTAAGTCTTTACTGGCATCTGCAAGGTTGTCCATGCTGATACCGGCATTTTTTAAGCTGGCGGTATTTTTATCGAGTTCGGTTTTGTTTTTGTTTAGGCCAGTGGCCAGTTTATTTAATTCACTGCGGGCGGTTTTTACATTTAAGGTGTATTCCGCTTTGGTGCGACTGGCTGCATCTGTTGCGGTAGTCGCTTGGAGCAGTTCGCGACGCTGGGCATCTAATGCTGTGGCTAATTCTTTAGCACTGTTTTTAGCGCTGGTTTGCTCGTTGGTTAATTGTTGTAAATCAGTAGTGGCTTTATTGAGTGCCGCGGCTTGCTCTTTACTGGCCGTGGCACCTTGTTGCTGCTCGGTACTGAGTTTTTCAACTTCAACACGGGCTTGTTGTAATTCGGTTTCGTATTTAACTAATGCAGCTTGGGCTTGGTTATATTCCTGTTCTAATTCGTTGGTAGTGCCCTGCGCTTGGTTTTGCGCAGCTTCAAGTTGCTTTAATTCTTTGGCTGCTGCTTTTTGTTGCGCGACTAACTTATCAAGCGCAATAGAATTATCCTTGTACGCCTTTTCACCCTTGGCAATTGATGCGGTTAGATCATCAATCGAGTTGGCTGCGGCTTGTAAATCTTCTAGCTCTTTTAAGCGCGCATTTAAAATTTCGCTTTCTGCCGCTAATTCGGCCACAGCCTTTTCTGACTTCTTGGCTTCGCTCGAAAATAAATCTTTTCCCTGAATGATCAGGTTAATGACTTGGTCTTTAAAACTCATACATCACCAAATTAACGTTACAAAACAAAATAAAAAACCCACATCAATTAATTAAAATGATGTGGGTTGATTGGGGGTATCGTTTACGCTGCGCTACGCACAAAGAACTTAGACTTACCAGTAGCAACAATACTGCTGTCGGCAAGTACGCCGCCTTCGATGTCGAATGAACCGAAGTCGTCGCCAATTAAGTCTAGGCCCGATGTTGGGGTAGGTTTCCAGCGGTAAAACTTAAGCACGCTTGCCTTACCCGTCACGTCGTTAATACCGTCAACGACCACCTTCACTTCTTCGCCAGACTCAACCAGCGCTTGCAGCGCATTACCGGCTTTACTGGTGTAAGTGACTTTAAGTGATTCACCTGCAGTAATGGCACCCGAACTTAATGCGCGAATACCCGCAGCACTGACAATGTAATCGTCATTCACATCGTAAGTCGTACTGCCTGTACTATCGGTAACCACCACCGGAATCTCGGTATCAATCATTTTAGCCGTGTCGGCTAGGCCATCTAGCGCCGCAACAATCGGTTCGGCGGTCACTTCTGCTGCAGTTAACACATCAATTTTACCGCGCAGTGCTAACGCTAAGTTGGCGTTGCTAAAGTCGTTTAGTGTCATGGATAAGTTAACCGATTTAACCACGGTGATTTCAGCAGCATTACCGCCACCACCGCGATAGTTCGGCTGCTCTTTGGTTTCTTGCTCGATTGAGATATTCACGCCACTGGCGTTACCCACATCGCGGCCGTTGACATACACGATGCCCGAACCGATGTAGCTCTCTACTACTGTCTCGCTCATAGTTTTTCTCCGAATGGTACTGTATGAATTAAGGTTAAAGTGATGACCGCTAATCCATGTTTTTCATGGGCTTCGGGCATAATGTATTTACACGCCTCTGACTCTTTAAACGTAATAGCTTTGGGTAGCCATGACGGTTTTTCGGTATTACGTTCGTCTTTAAAGAATGCGCAGCGAATGTCGCGAACCAAATTGATTAGCTCAGCTGTGGGAGTGGTCGATTTGCTTAAGTTGATACCGGCAACAACTTGCAATGCGAGATCGTCGCGGTAAGGGTTGATGCCGTTTTTAGCGCCGAATAAATCGGTATAAGGTTGCAAAAAAATAAACTGTGATTCTCTTGCAAGGCCTTGGGCATAAAAGCCTTCGCGCACCACTGCACCGTCAACCAATGCAAGTCGGTTTAAAATGGTTTGGATCATGGGGAACCTCTAAACAGGAATGTAACTACTTAGCGTATTGGCCATATTTTTTACGCAGATGGGCGATAATGGGTGGCTGTAAATCGTCACGCATATACCCAAAGCTGCCTGCCACTGAAGGGCCGTATAACGCTTTTTGTCCATTCAAGCTGCGCCAAGAGTTGTCACCCTTTTTGCGACTGAACATTAATTGATTGCCGTTGCGACCTATGACGGTAAACGCACCACTAAACAACACAGGCTTATTGCGAATAACGTTTATGCTAAAGCCACCGGCTACCCTTGCCGAACGCTTCCCCACCTTGTAACGTGGACTTGCAAAACGGGTTAACGATGATGCACGCATCCTTGCGCTAACCGACGCGGTTAGGGTTTTTGGGTTAATGCTGACACTGAAATGTTGTTCAACATACGACTTAGACTTAAAGCCGTACTTGTTAAATATGGCGTCCACTGCCAGTTGTTGACCAAATTTAGCCGCATCATCTATGGCACTATTAATGGCGGGTGATTGCGCATCACGCATGCGTTTAAGCTCGCGATCAACCGCGTCAAAGCCTGTACTGTTTAATGCCATAACAACACCTACATTTGTAAATACACATAGGTCACACAAACCGAATCGGTGCTAACCCGTTGGGTTAACCGGCACTCGGTAGCATCTATAGTGAATACATCGCCAGAACTAATATCACCCTCACTCAGTAGAAACTCAGCACGCATGATTAACTCTGGCATGTACTCATTAGACGATGCGGCGATCTCACTGCCGTTATCGTCTAATGATACTAAACGAGTGTAGGATGCTGCCCCATTGTTTGGGGCAAACTCGCACGGGTCTGCCAATTTACGGAACAGCCGCGCTATTTTGGCATTTACTCGGTCAGCAAATACCGATGCCAAGCTAGGCATTGATTTTTACCCAAACAGTAAGGCTTGGGTTACCTGCTGCCGCCCAAGCTTTACCCGCTAAGGTGTTGCCCGATGCCGTTGAGGTAATGGTGCCATCTGCTTTAAGGTAAACTTGCGCGCCTTGGCCAATGTCATCGGCTTCGACTTTAGGCAGTTCATACACACCTTCGGCTGCACCCACACCAGGTTCACCAACTGCGACCGCACCCAAAGACACGACAACTACTTTACCCAACAATACTGGCTCACCACTGGCGACAGCCGCAGTGGCGATAAAGTCGATGGTATTACCATCTGATACACAATTTTTCATAATTCATTCCCGATAAGAATTGCTGATTGTTAAAAGCCGGACATTAAAAAGGCCGCTACTTAATAAAAGTTAGCGGCCCTTTTGTTGCAAAAGGCATGAGGTTTACGATTGAGTTACACACCCGTTGATTTAACTAACCCACGGTGATCAAGCGGTGCTACACCGGCATCAATACGCACTTTGGTTGCAACACCGTCAATGGTGAAACCTTGTTGCTGTTCAATGTAAGGCGTGTCGATACCATCAAGGTAAGCCACTTCAATGGTGTCGCGCCCTTTACCAGCGCCAAGGAACCATTGTTTATCGCTGCTATCATCTAAACGAGGCTCAGCAATGACTTCAGCAAAGTTTTGGATAGGGTTAGCAATACCCGCATTAACATCGGCGCCTTTAACTGAACTAGATTTGATGATCTGATTCATTGTGGTTTCGAGCCCTACAGGGCACAACACAAATTCAGGACGAATATTTAAACTACGATTACCCGATTTTTGCTTACGCATTAACATGCGGTTAGCATCAAGTGCCGCTACGCTTGGCGCACCAGAACCTAAGTTACCGTGGTCGGCATGGAACAAGGCTTTTCCGTCTGCCATTTTTGGGTTTTGCGTAAGAACCGCATAAACCAAATCACCAATGGTGCCTTTAGCTGCAAAGCCCATTTTCATTGGAATGTCAGTTAGCATGCTCATATCATCATTGATAATTGCTTGGCGAGTAATAGAGAAAAGCTCACCATAGGTAGCTAAGGCAATTTGTTGTGCATGATCACCAACTGTCACGTACTTATACTCAGCACCTTCGCGCACTTGACGCAAGCTGTTGAAGTCACCTAAACCAACACGTTGGGCAATTTTAAAATCACCTAACTGACCTTTTTTGGTCCAGCGTTCAAAGGTTTCTTCTGCGGTTTCCCAACCCATTAATACTGACTTATTAGCGATATCTAACAAGATGTTGCCAAAGTCAGATGATGAATGAGTAAACGCTAACCCCACCATTTGCAAAGGGTTCATGCCAGACACCCCAATACCACGATCCGTTAATGAGGCACGGGCAAGATCGCGCAAGTTATAACTAGCATAAGCATTTGATGCCTCACGCTCTGCGTGCCCTGCACGGGTTAATAGCTGAGCACGAATTGAGTCGCCAACGATGTTACCGTTGCTCGAGTGAATCGTCGTGCGAGGCAACACAGCACACGGCGTGGTGTTTTCACCCAACTTAGCCAAAATCATATCTTTGGCTTTATCTGCGTCAATATCATCATTGGCAATACAGCTGTTTTTTAACTCCGCTAGTAGGGGAAGAAGCTAAATGCAGCGTTAATACCGTCGATACGCGCCTTGTTCATTGCCTTAGCCGCAGCTTGAATATCAGCTTGCGACGGTGCCGCGGGTGCTGGTACCGATGCGGCTGGGGTATTGACGGCTGGCGCAGGCGTATTAGTTGCACCAGGTACATTACCCTGTGGTGCAAACAGGTTTTTTAGAGCTTCAGGCATATTAGTAAAGTCCTTGAGTCTTTTTGAGTTAAGCGAAGCCGCCATTTGCAGCGGTTCAGTGAGGGTGTTGGCGAAACCTTTTTCAACCGCTTCGCGGCCAGTTAGCCATGTTTCAGCCGCCAAAAGCGTATGTAGCTCATCTTCTGGCAAACCTGTTTTTTGTTGATAAGCACCAACTAAGTTACCTTCGACTTTATCGAGTAAGTCGGCATATTTGCGCATATCCTCTGCGTCACCCAATGTGCCGCCCCATGGTTTATGCACCATCATCATGGCGTTTTCTGGCATGATGACTTCATCAAAAGCCATGGCAATCACACTGGCCATTGATGCGGCTAGTCCGTCGATATGACAAACCTTGTGCGCTGGATGGCCTTTAATCATGTTGTAAATAGCCATGCCTTCAAACACATCACCACCTGGTGAATGAATCCGCGCCGTTAAGGTGCCGATTTTTCCTAATGCTTGTAAGTCACTGGCGAACTGACGGGCACTAATGCCCCAGCCCCCAATTTCGTCATAAATCATTAATTCGGCATTACCGTTTTGCGCCTTTAAGCTATACCAGCTTTTATCGGGCTTATTGGTCGGCGTCAGGGTCAGGCTTGCTTGTGGTGCGAACAACATTGCTGCGGCCACGGCCGCCTGATGCATTAGCGTCTTTTTCACTTGGGGTTACTCCGTTTTGTGGCTCTGGGTCGTTACCCGTGACCATGTCGTTTTCGCGGTTAAACTTCACCTCACGTTGACGTTGTCGTTTAACTTCGCTTGGGTTACGGCCACGAGCTCGCGCCCAGTCAGCCTCGGTTGCGGCATTACCGGCTATCATCATTTCCCAACCTTGGGATTCTTTGCGGGGGTCAATCCATGGCATTGTTGGACCGTAATACACCGCATCAAACAAGGTGCGGGTGTCTAGGTCTGGCGGCAGGGTTATAGGGTCTTGCTTGTTCATTAACTCCATTTCCAACCAGTTACGAAACGCAGGTCGTGCCCAACCGGCACAAAACCATTGCTGCATAATGCGGTTCGACTCGTCTTGCTCAACCAGCTCTTGGCGTTGGCTTGAGTAGCTGCCTTGATAATCACGGGCAATACTTGAGTAACTGCCACGGGTACCCGCGGCACAGGCTTTTAACTGGCCATTACGAAAATCAACTAAATGCACGTTAGGGCGGTTTGACTCAATCATGCCGACATCTTCACCGACAGCGAGATCATCAAAGGTCATGCCTGGTGCAATGTTTATTTCGCGGTCAGCTTTGGCATCACCATCTAGGCCAAACATACTGGCGTCACCGCGTTTGATATAAAACGCTAACGCTGCAGCAATACGGGCTGCGACTCGTTCGGATTCTTCATAGTCTTTAATGTCGCCAAGGCGGGTTAAAATGCCGTGAAAAATACTGATACCGCGCAGCTGATGCAAACGCTTAAACATGCCAAGGTGCAGCATGTTACTTGCGGGTACCATTTTAGTTTTGTAGCGAAAGCCTATTTGGTCAGACGGGTGATCAAACAAAACATGGTAATTAACCACCTGCCCCCAACCATTAACCTCTAATCCTTGACGAACGCGGGTTGATACATCGTTAAGTTCAAACGGAATGAAATCAGGTTCTAACGCTTCAATGCTGTATTGGGTACCTTGCGGGTTGGGATGACCAAACTTAGCAACCTTGCCACGCACTTGCTGGCCGAATACTTCACCGTCACGCAATGCGGTACGTAACACTAAGCGTTCAAGCTCTGGCCGTGTGTAGCGCCCTGTTACGTCTGGCTTTAATGACCATGCTGCAAAACGTCGCTGAATGTCGTTGGCGAGTTCGTCGAGGATTTCACCACTGATACTGCGGGGTTGTGGCTCAACCACAATACCTTGGGCACCAATTACCCGTTCTTCCATGCGGTCTAAAATGCCAATGCTGAGGTCGTGATTTTCGTCTAACCAACGCGCTTGTTCACGCAGGCTTTTACCTGCTGCAAATACCGCTTGATTGGCACCTCGCCCCTCTTTGTTGGCTTTATGAGTTCGGCTTGGGCTGGCAGCTTCGTAACCTTTAAGGTTGCGATAACTCATTGCCGCCGCCTGTCGTTTTAGCGCCCATCCGGGGGATAAATACGATAGTGCATCGTTAATAATGCTCATATTGAGCCTCTTTTAAAATGAGTCAGGGCGAGCTATTGAATGTGTAACCCAATGGCAACCTGTTTGAAGGTTCGTCTTTGCAATCGTTACAGCACGTTTATCAGTATCGGAATCAGCCTCAAGCTTATTGATAAAAGCCCGCATCTCTTCAGCCAACTTTTTACCTTCATTCATCAAATCAATTTCTTGCTGACTTAAATCACGATAGCCTTTGATTTTTTTATGTTGGTTATCCATATTGATTCCTAATTAAATCGGGCGAGTGTGGTGCCCCGCGGGCGGGTGTACATGCTTAGGGTGCGCTGCCATTCAATGCGGCCTTTGCGAATTTGTTCTAGGTCTTCTGTACTCATCATTTTGCCGTTGATGCTAACGGACTTACCCGCTAGTACATCTTTTTCGGCTTCGATATACAGCGCGACCATGTCTGCCGCTTGTTGCTTTGACATTACAGCCAGCCTCCTGATTTAGCCGAACCACCATTTAACCAGTTATTGGCTTGGCTCTTTTTCGGTTTTTTGGGTTGTGGGGATGTTTCGGTTGATGCTTCGTTTTGGGTGTCGGTTGTTATCACTTCACTGAGTGATTCGAGATTAATTCCGAATCTATCAATGGCGATATACAGTGCAGCCAAGGCATACACAAAACAGTCGAGTGCTTCGTTACGTCTACCCCCTGCGTCCCATCGGTGAACAATGCGGCCGTCACGCCTTGTGGGCATTTTGCGTTCAGACGTTAACTGTTGCAGTTCGGTGTCATCACACACGTTGTCGTTCATAGGCAAATGAATTGCCCCAGCGGTGCGAGTATCAACACTGGGTTGAGTACGCATCATGGACATGATCAACTCTTTGGCGTTGTCGGTACCCACTTCTGTTAAATACACGCCTTTGTTGGTCCGCTTACGGGGGAAATTAGCGATTGGCTTGCCATACGTATTGGCACCTTTAACAGGTACCACGCGGAACAAACCAAGCTTTTTACTCATTGAGTAAACCGTATCTGTGTAATGGCCGCCCGAGTCCCATCCTGTGGTACCAATGCTCAACACAATGCCGTCGTTACGGGGGTAACTTTGGTTTAAGCGCAGCGCGACTTTATCGAGCAGCACTTGGCTGGCTGGGTCGCCATACACAATAAACCTATCGATTAAGGCGCACTCTTTACCTGCCCCCCATCCCCAAACGCGGCCTTCGTAGCGGTCGTCTTGGGTATCAACACCCGCGGTGACATACACAACCCAATCGGGCATTTTGCCGTTGGGGTACATTTCACGCCTGCGGCCTAAGTCTTCCCACTCAATGCGTTCGCCGTTGTCGTTGTCCCATGGCTGGCCCAATTTGGTGTTAACAAAGGTTTGTAACTTTTCTTTGTCGCCTTTGGCTTTGTAAAATTCGGTAACTAACTTGGCCCAACTGTTAAGGGTGTTATAGGCCGACCAGATGTAAATCGAGATATTTTCGGGTGTTAAAAAGTCGTCGCCGTCTTTGTCGAAAAACGAAATAAAGTCTGAGGTGTACACGCCCGTTTTATCGCATATCCATAAAGCGCTTGGGTGTTCTTCCATGTCGTGCAGTTGATTGTTTTCAATGCAGCAACCGCAGTGCTCGCACACGTAATAAGCTGTTTTTGGGTCGCTGCCTTGCCACTTAATACCAAAGGGTTCAGTTTTACCGCCCCACTTTAAATGCTGCCGTTCGTCGCAATGTGGGCATGGCAAGTTAAATCTAAATTGGTACTGGCTTTCGCTACAGGCCTTTTCAATTTGGCAGGTACCTAATACTTTAGGCGTTGAACCCCGTATCGATTTAGGAAACAACGACAGTTCAACACGGGTGTCACCTAACGATGTGGCATTACCTTCGTGTTCGATTGACTCATCAAAACCGGCTAACTCATCGTAAATAACATCATCGGTTGATATTTCACGGTAGTTAGCCGCGGCAGTACCACCCCGCACCATTAAGGTTTTACCATTGGTAAAAATTTTATCTTCTAAGGTACTGTCTTTATGTTTGCGACCAATCCACGGCGCTAAGGCTTTCCAAATCGGCATGTCACGTATTGCCGTTTCAACGTGTTTTTTCATAAACGTTTTGGCGGCACCGTCACGCGGCTGGTATATCAACACGTTACGTTTTTTGTGTTCTATCTTGTAACCCGCATTGGCCATCAGCATTTTGGTGTAACCCACACGCGCAGACTTCATAATGTTCAGCGTGGTGATTTGGTCGTTACCCATGGCATTTAATATACCGATTTGAAACGGTAGGCTTTCCCATTTACCTTCGGTGTACGATGATTCCGACGACATATAAAAATGTGTATCGGCGTATTCACTACAGGTTAATACAGGTGGGCGATAAAACGATTTAAGACCAGCAGATACAGCGGCTTTCAGATTATTAATCTGTGCTGCTGATATACTCATCTAATAAATCCTCAATGCCGTTGGCCAGTTCAGCGGCGGTGTTTTGGCTTTTAATTACTTCTGCACGAATAGCGTCTATGGTTCGTTCTGGCATGTCGGGGAATTTACGTTTTACACGAATGTGTATTTGGTCCAGCACTGGCGATATTTGCGCAGCTATGCGACTAAGTACGAACGAACAAAACATGACCTCGACCACTTCTTTGCGGTCTTTTTCGTTTTTAAGCTCTTGGCCGTCGGCTTGCGCTTTGGTCAAGCGGTAACGTTCAAAGTCGATGTTTGGTTTGTCGTTATCATCAGGCGTTGGATTGCTTACATGTTTTTTGCGCTCGTTGGCTACGCGATTGCCCACCACGTCGGCCATGGTGTATAAGCACTCACGGCCTTTTTTGCTGGTGATCGGCACATCCCACTTGTCGAACGCTTGGGTACTAATGCCCAAACTTTTACAAAGATCAGTTTTGTTCAGTAGCACTGGCTCGGCTTCGGGTGTAGGAATACGTGCCATTAGCTAGTCCTGTTGCATATCATCCAGCACATGGCTGCAGCGTTCTTCTTCAATGTGTTGCAATTGTTTGGTGAGCAATTGTGCTTGCAACGTTTGTATGTGGTTTTCACGCTGGCTCTTACGGGCCTGATAAAACCAGTTAACCAGTGCGGTAGCAATGGCACACAATACTCCAACTAAAACACCAATATCCATATCGTTCACATAACTGCCAGCTGCGGTGAAAAACGAGGCGATGTAAGACAATAACGATGTAAGTTTTGCACTTAGGTCAGTCGTTATGCTCATATTGCTGCCGCCATTTTTGTAGGCGCAGCATGTTTGCATTACAAGTTGCTAGCGCATTAGTTTGAGTAAGTGAGTGTTTAAGTAAATCAATATTGGTGGTACCAACAAAATCAGGGGTACTGCATTGCACTAACCAATCAGGGGATGGCAACACATACACCGTTTGGGTTTGGGTCACCACTTTGACAATCGGTTTGCTTGAGCAGCTGCAAAGCATCAGTAGGCAACAAAGCGTTAGCCCAATCTTTTGTCGGTCCATCTGGTGAGTCCTTAATGAGATTGGCTTGAGTGATTCGGCTTTCATGTGTTGCTTGCAAGTCTATAACCTGTTTTCGATGCGCGGCATTAAGCTCGGTAATTACTCGGTAATCACGTTCAAGCGTTTTGATGCGTGCAGCTTGGTTGTCGTGGCTGCTTAATAGTGCTTCGACACTCACTTGCGATTGCAGTAAGTCATGCGTTAACGATGCGTTCTTGGCTTTAAGTGAGTTCATACCCAATGCGCCAAAACCAATTAACGTGGCTAAAATGATGACAATGCATAACAGCACTGTGGTTTTTAAGTCGTTAAACATTACAAGTCCTTTAAACAATAACGCCGCTTTTATTGCGGCGTTCCAAGTGAGTTAACGCATTGCCTGTGCCGGTCTTGCGCTCGGGTCCACACGCCGTAACAACGTTTATTATTGGGTGTTGAGCAGTCATAACCCGCAACCGTTCGATATTGCAGCAATAACAACGCATCACACGCTTGGCGATATTCGCCATCGAGCAAGTGAGTTCGCATTGGTGACTTGAGCCATCGACCTATGCCATATTGATACAGCCAATCGATATATAAATCATATTCAGCTTGCGACAACTCAGCACCCGCTAAACTTTTACGAAATCGGGTTTCATCTTTAGAGATATGCGCTTTAGCAATTTTAAGGGCATTAACGGGAGTAACCGACTCGCCCAACGTGACGGGGCTACCATTGGCATGATAAGTAGAACCAAAACCGACTGTTGGCCGATCACCTTTTACGGGAATGGTAGCGGTTGGCGCAAAACCTTCGGAAATAACTAAACCGATAAAGGCTGCAGCTGAAAGGCTAAGCCCTGCCACTGTCATTCTTTTAGCCATAGTGATCTCCAAATATAAATGTATTGATAGCTATTGGTGCATTAACGGGGCGCAAACCCGAACTACGTCATGCCGTTATCACTTACGTGAAAGCGCGGCAACTTTTCGCTGACTATGTTGCAAAGCGAACTGCTCAAAATGATTAAGCGTGCGAGCATTCACGATGACGGCTAAAAGTGTTCTTCACCCGTCAAACCAATTAATGCTATTTCATGATCAATGCCCTGCTGGTAAACAATGTGTAATCCAAGCTTGTGCGCTAATGCATGTTCAGCCCTAGCCCCGTGAGATTGTTCCCAACCATCGAGCATGTAAATCATGTCGGCACACATCAACATGGTTAACCCAATCTGCATGTATTCTGGTTCAGACAAACCCGCTGGCAAAGTGGCTGGGTTAAGCACAATGTGCGTTAACGACTTTTGCACTTGTGCAGCCAAGTTAAATGCGTGCCGATTACAATCTGGCAAACCAGACATTGGCCCAGCGATATACACCTTTTTACGGATCATGTGTTCACCAAATAACATGCAAAAAAAATGGGCTCCAATACAGGAGCCCAACGGCGAGGATGTAAGCAAAGAGAAACGAGAGAGGAAGCAAAGCCAGTTACGCAGTGGTATCAAGCTTATATAAATATACCCCGTTTCAAGGACCACAAACACGCCATATGTGTCGTGTTTTACGCCACATATGGCGTTGGGCGAATTGAATTTGTGTGGTATGTAAAACCGATAATTTCTAGATTTAATTTAAAAGTTATCGGTTTAATGAGTTTCCGCATATAAGAGTTGGTGCAATAATCTACAGCCAACTTACTTATAGGCAAAAAGGGTTAGCCACTAGGCTTTAACACTCTGAAATCATATTGTGTTAACTATAGTGAATGAGATTAACACCTAAATCAGGTGCGCCGTAGGGCGTCACCTGGATTTTATTGCAAGCTCAAATTAGGATCCTTAATCAATGCAGAGGTTTCTTTCCTTGTGCCTCATTCCACTTAAAATCTTGGTGCATAGTGCTAAAAAAAACATAGCATTTTTGCTGAAATGATTGTTCTGCAACAGCTCGAATAATGCTTAAGAACTTTGAAACTGCACTCACTGGCACTAGGCCATCGTTAGGGAAATTAGATAAACAAATTCGTCCTCCTTTCCCCTCATCAAAAAACCATTTTTCAGCAAATTTAAATTCTTCTTGAGGAGATAAACCTTTTGGAAAATCAATGCCAATGACAATATCGACAGACCTAAGATTGAAGTTAGGTACTAAATCTAAGAATTCATTATATGAGTTTTTTTCATTTTCCTTATCAACAGCCTTGAATATGAGAGATGCATAATCTTGAATGTGTGGTTCAATTTCTTCACAGAAGATTTTGATGCATTTGTTTGAAGAAAGGTTATTCTTTAATTCAAATCTATGTGTTATTTCATATTCTTCTACGTTGACAACAGTCATATTATGCTTCTTATTCTGTTGTTCAGTAGCATCCAGAATTAACTCTCCGGAAAAGCAACCCATTCCATCAAAAGGATTATCTGATACTACATGGATATTTTTCTTATATTTTTCGAAGAATTCGTGATAACTATTATATCCAAAAGACTGTGCAACAATATTTTGTCTTGCTTGAAGTGAACCTAGGCTAGGATCAAGGCTTTTGGACTCTTTTTTAATCTTTTGGAGAGTAGTTTTTGTTGGTGAGTGTTTAATTGCAGTCATGTTTAATTTCCTTCAATCTGAATATTTTGTATTGCCTCGCTCAAAACAAATCAGTCTAAAGAAAAATTAGTCATTATTTACTTTTTAGCAGAATGATTTCGAAAAACCTTATCCATTGCGAGGGGAAGACTCTTCTGCAAAGTCTTCAGCAATTATGCATCTATAGTAAAAGATGTCAAGCATGTTAGATCGGAGAGAGAGGTAATACCTCGCTAATAGACAACCAATTATAGGCTAAAATAAGCGACGAAGAAGCATTGTTGTCCTTGTTTAATTTCTTGATAGGTGACTACAGAAACGTACATACACCAGTGATAACCTCACCAAAAGCACCTTTGTATAAAAATGGTTTTTGGGTGGATTCGTTGTAAGTGTTGATCTCGAGATAATCGACAGTATATTGGTAAATGGTTATTGCTTTGTAACTATTTTCCTTAGGTAATACATCATAAACTTTTGGCATAACCCCAGACATTGTATTTGTAATTTTTTTTCCTGTTATTTGCCCAGATTGTCGATTAACAATAAAGTTACTACCTACATCAGGAGTAACAAAGCCTGCTTTTGTTATCAGTTTTCCAGAGTCATCTAATTTATAGATCTCCTTAACTGTGCAATGAAAGTCATTAATTGCATAAGAAGCACTAGAAAAAATTGTAATAACCATTATGAGTAGAAACTTATACATAACTTTCCTTGTCACCTAACGTTTTAGTATTTATGCGTTGCGCAGTTTGCAAGGCATAAATCGCTTGTTGGACTTGGCCGATGCCTAGTTCAAATTAATTGGCATGCTTCATGCTGTAGGAATTTGCTTTTTTTGATGCTGGCTATGGGCTACAGAGCAGTTTTGAGTCAATTGGTATTGAGTAGTGGGTAAGTTTTTCATTGAAATTCCTTTTCATCGTATCTTTCTATCATACATCTTTAAGCTTTGCTGATTCAATAAGGGTTATAAACTCAATTGAAGCATCTGTTGGCTCCGCGCAGCGGCTTAGTTCAACGCCGCGTTAAGCGGACTAAAATTGTGGGTTAAAATGTGTAGCGAATCAAAACGTAACCCACTGTTTTAATTTCGTTTAAATGCTTTGTCAGTTTGACTTTTTAGACACTTTTTCATAAATAATGGATATCATTTCACACCAATCTAGCAATGCTTTTTCAAATATTACTAATGCCCTATGATTGAATTTTAAAATGTGTTTTTCTGCATCATAGTAAACAACTTTAGATCCTCTTATATTATGCCAACCGGATATACTTAGGTTCAACCTTATCTTATCGAGTGGTTGTTTGTAATTCACAGTAACTTTAAATGATTTTCCAGTGCTTTCTCCTACGAATCGTAATCCTTTTTTATTTATCTTTGTACATTCAGTAATTTCAGGGGTTTTTAGTTCGATATTTCTAAGATTATAAAATAAACCCGTCTTAATGTTTTCAAAAACATGTTTTTCAGCGATTGATTTATCATTATCTGATAAAGGAGTTTCTCCCATATCGCCGTTAAAACACCACTGCATCTCTGGTAACCAAATAGTATAAATCGAACCATTTATGTAAACTCTTAAGAATTCATGATCTCTATTTTCAGCACGATATTGATTCGTAAATAACGTAACTTCATCACAATTAAATACTTTATCAATATTTGCCATATTACAATCAGTGTTTGATTGAGCATGTTGCTTAATAACTGGTACAAAAGGTGTAAATTGAGGATGTATATTTTTAAATACACTTTCATTCTCACTGATTGCAAGTGTTATATGCGGGCACATCCACGAAAGCCATGCAACCGGTTGATTAGAGTAGGTAATGTCACAATAAGAACAACTTAGTGTTTTTAAATTAATACTAAACTCAGAAATACCTTTTACAACTTGGACAAGCATAATCTTCCTTGGCAAACTAACGAGGGTGTAGAATAACTCCAACAGCCAAATTCAATTAAATAACGAGCTCCTGTAATTAACTCTAAGCATTTTTAAAGCATTAGATAATGCATTTGGAACCCATAAAACAGGCTATTTTTCTTAAAAAAGAGTAATTCTACAGCCTCAACGCCGCACTAAGCGGACTAAAATAGTGGGTTAAAATGTGTAGCAAAGCGAAACGTAACCTACTGTTTTAGTTCCGTTTAAGTGCCTTTTTATACAAAATTAACGCTACTCTTCCAATAACGTATCCATTTTCTTTTTCAAGAAATGATTTAATAGCTTTTGACCGCCATCAAATATAGATTTAAAAGGCATGTCCTTAAACTCAGATTTAAGTTTCTCAAAAACTTCTTTATTATTAAGAGTTACTGCGAAATCATGCCCTTTTTGGCTGAGCCTCATAGGAACATCTATGATGTATCGATTATTTTTATTACTGCCAATACCAAGAGATTCGAGGTTATAACATTCTTGTTTTTCATTTGTTATAAGGTCATTATCAATACATAGTTGCATATGAAAAATAAACTTTTCAGTCAGATTATCCTCAACACCGACTTCCACACCTGATTCAATGAGATCTTCATATGTAATATGTGCACTTTCTGAATCCAGAAATGCCGAAAAAAGCGATTTGTAAAATTCAAGGTCAATCTTCATCGAAACTCTCCATGTTTGTATAACGCCCTAATAACAGGCAAAAAATTGTTTGCTAAAATGTTGAGGAACGAAAACAGCAAACTGTTTTTTGTCCTTGTTTATTAGCTTGTTAGTTACCATTTGCACGATACTCTAAGATTCTTTGTTTTGCTAGTTCAAGTGAATTACCTTCCCAGATGTCAACTTTACTACCTTCGGCAGTATAATTATCAAGAAAATTTTGAGCATAATGCCAAGGATGATATTCCCAGCCGTTATTTTCTGCATTAATAGAGTTACGAACCCAGAGATCCCAGATTGCTACTTCAATTGTATTTGATAAATGAAGCTGCTTTTTAACATAAGATTTCCAGTCACCATTAGTTGATTCAAAAAAGCTGGGATGTTTATCATTGAACTCTTTAAGTGCCACTTCCGATTTTTTAGGTAATTTATTCAGAGTGCTAATAACGTAGAGTTCAAAAAAGTAATCTAATGGGCGTTCTTCTTGGTAATAAGGTGCTAATGTCTTCATGACATCACCATATGATTCTGGATATTCAGGCATAATCGGGGGAATGTATTGTTCTTGATTCAATTGGTTTCCCTTATCTAAGGCTTCAGCACTAAAGCCTATAAATGCAAAGACTAAAAATAAAACTCGCAGATTTAGCATATGCTTCCTTTGGTAACTAACAGCTTATTCAACGGCTCGACCGATAAAGCCGCCCGTTTAAGTTATTGATTAATATCATCCTACGTTTTCTATGTCTTTGAAGTAAAGCAATTTAATGGCTATTACACTCAAATAAAAAAATTAAATTGCACGTTAAAAGTGTCAACATCAAATGTAAAAAAATAAACCAAATAATATCAATATATTAGAGCAGCCCTATTTTCTCAACATAATCCTTTAGACTGCTTTTTGTTCACATATTCTTATTATTCCCTCAAAACTCATTATAACTGTACATAAATACAGTGCAGGTCACGTAAAGGGGGAAGTAATGACTGACACAAAATATTTAGCAGCAAACTAAAGCTATGGACACAAAGATTTAAGCGATCAAAAGTTGCGGTTTGAGACGATCAAAAGTTGAGTGAAATTGTGCATCATCAAATGTAGGGTAAAACACCATTAATTCATTAACTTAATAGGTTTATTTTTTAGGTGAAATTGAATAGCAGTGATCAAGACTATAAAACAACAACACAACCCCCTAAATTTTTCATATGTAGTGAAGCACTGCGCTTGTCCCCCCCCGCAGTGCACCGAGCCAGAAGGACCCATAAAAAAGCACAAAGGAGAGCATATGCTCTCCTTTGTGCTATATCACATACTACGACAACTACAGTTGAAGGGTTAGCCGCTGCCTAACCTGCCAAATACTCGTTCTTTACAAACCGACCTTTAGCATGGGTGCCGACGCGGGTTTCGTCTGGATTTATAGAGCGGGGAAACTCAAGCACACTCTTAATTAACAAATCCATTATGACAATACCGTCAATAATGTCAACTGTTTTCAGTTATGAACACTATCTCTTAGCTTTACCGAAAGAACCAATAAGGCAGATCCCTTTGACGAGTTCAGGCCTGTTATTTCCCACAAGTAGATCTCTAGCACACTTTAGTGTAGTTCCTGTTGCGAGTAGATCATCAACTAACAAAACTTTCTTATCAGTGAACTTTCCTGCCATAGCTTTATCATAAACCAAAGGAGGAAATGCCTGTCTATATTTGGTTGGAATTGATTTCATTGGCAATGATCCAAAAAAACCAACCTCTTCCTTTGCCTTTTTTAATCGATACGAGAGACTCTTTTCATCTTCAACAGATAAATCGGCCCGATCTAATAGTTTATATGCATCTTCTATTGTAATTTTTTTAAAGTAATCATTACAAATTGGAGCTTTAAAAATTTTTGCTAGTCTAGTTGCGATAATTGTACTTAAGGGTGAAGATGATGGCATTGGGACAATGAAGTCATATTCGGTATGATAGAGTTTAGTAATATCCATAGTTATACTATTGAAGCTATTACTCAAAAGCTTAATGCTAGTGTAATTAGTTATTAACCCATCTTTCCCTTTCAATGCATAAATAATAGGACAATTATCACCTCGTATACTTTTGGTTTTACGCTTAAGCCTCCTGCTTTTTGCATCAGGAAGTGTTCTTTTAAACACAACGTGAACATTCAGTCCATCAAAGTTTTCTAAAGTGGGATTACCAACAACATCAGTCAACATCCAATCTACAATAGAATGATCGACTGTAACTAAATTACCAGTTATGACTAATCCCAATGTGAACATCCATATGTATGATTCAATAGATTATTATAACTACATTAACGGGATTAGGTCATTAAAATTAATCGATTAGTACAACATAACTATCTCAGACCTTCTCAACCAATAGACATAAGACTTCTTGCTATCGAATCCCATCAAGGCCCACTGCCCTTTGCAGATATAGTGGGCCCTAATGGCCCGTATACATTGTGGTGATAACCGCTCAATCATCACATCGAACTGCCTTACTTCACGTGGGGGCGTTATCTCAACCATTGCCGAACGGCCGTAAACAATCACCTCACCTAACTTGTCGCACTGGCTTCGGTTTGCGAACCCTTGCCCATATTCTTGATAGGCCCAATAGTTACCCCAGCGTGTTAACCCATGACGCAACGCCTTCATGTTCAGCGTCACTTGTTGATGCTGCAGCTGCTGCACATTAA
This sequence comes from Shewanella sp. MEBiC00475, assembly GCF_005234075.1. Taxonomy (NCBI): domain Bacteria; kingdom Pseudomonadati; phylum Pseudomonadota; class Gammaproteobacteria; order Alteromonadales; family Shewanellaceae; genus Shewanella; species Shewanella sp. MEBiC00475. The sequence continues at coordinate 2,870,091 of NZ_CP039928.1, read as the reverse complement.
TCTTCGCCATCAATCATTGCCCTTATTTCATCAATCCCTAACTTAAACACCTGGGCGCATATTGCCGAAACATCATCAAATGGCACTCTCACATCACCCCGTTCCCAACGCTGATAAGTCCGTTCACTTACCCCATAAATCTCGGCCACTTCGGTCTGAGTTAGCCCGCGAATATTCCTGCCTGTTTTCAAAAAATCAAACCCGCGTAACGCCATTTCGCCCCCAAAAAACTCTAATTGCATATTCTACTAATAATGATGCAGTGATCATCACAGCCACCCACTCGCAGTCAGGGTTTGACCGTTCTCACTTTTCACTGACGATCTAGGCAATATCTCGGGCGCAACAGAAGAAAACCCACGATAAATTAAATATTGATGATATTGCTCTAACGCTTGGCTCATACCCTTATCCAACGTTGACTTAACGTACTTACGCAGCAACACAGGCAAGGCATGATTAAGCAAACGTTCACCAATCATCGTATCGACACCTAAGTCAGCAACAATGGTCCTGAACAATCGACGTAAATCATGACTAGTGAAATGTTTAAAGCGGATTTGAGTGTGCCAATCATGAGCACAACGAATTGAAATAGGGCCAACATTGCCAGGGAACAAAAACGAGCGCTTGCCAACATGCTTCAACTGCCACTTGCGATAATGGTGAATTAACGCCTTAGCCGACTCAGTCATAGGCACCCGATGTTCTTGATTGTTCTTGGCATTGCTTGCGGGGATCACCCAATAATCACCGGTAAACTGCTCCCACCGAGCCAAACGAGTTTCGTTAATGCGAGTGCCAAACATCATCATCAACAAAAACAACATCTGTACAGGCATAGGCACATCAGCTAACTGAGCAAACAACTTAGCCAAATCAGACTCAAACAAGCGAGTATCAACCACATCAGCAACCTTAATTGAATACGTCACTCGATAACCGGCTAACGGATTAGCACTAATCAAACGAAGCTTTGAAGCCGCAGCAAACACAGCCTTAAGCTTATTCACCGCCTCGCGAATGTACTTAGGTGAAAACCCATCAACCAACATCGGTTTAACCAAGCTGCCGTCAATCGTAATAAAACTCACATTAACCAAACGAACATCAGCCAAGCGCGGGTGCAAATGACACTTGATCATCGACTTAACATTGCTGCGCCAACTCTTGCTGTAAGTCGTGTTAGTCGCAATATGCTCCTGGTACCACTCGAGCAAACCACCAACCGAATCAAACTGGCCAGTCACCATGCCGCCAACATTGCGTTTAGCCAACATCACCGGCAAATCAGCACATAACGTTTTAATGCACATGCTTGGCCAAGTGCCTACCTTTTGCCAAACCGTCTTACCGTTTTCATTCAAAACCAAATGAACACTCGCTCGCGTTCGTCCAGCTGCAGCACGTAACCGAATTTCAGGAAACTGCGGATCACGATAATCACGCATCACACCAGCGAGTAACCAACGACGTAATGCCGCATCGTTAAGCTTGCCAACCTCAACACCAGATACCGCCTTTGCCATAATCAGGCCACCAACCTATATTCCCAAGCGGTGCACTTTTCACGGCGGCGCTTTTGCTTAACCGAACTCGGCAACTCGCGCCAACGGGCACTTAACGCGGTTTCGCTATCATGAACACCAAAGCGTTCAAAACATTGTTGCTGAATTTCATACAGGGTTAAAAAACGATTACCATTCAAAACACGACACAAGCGCTCTTTTTGGGTTAACGGTTTATTGCTCATTAGAACCTCCAACTCGCTTACCGCGATAACTTGGCCAACTAAAAAGAACGCCCACGCCAACAGACTCTAAAACACGCCCGTAAGCACGTTCACCTAGTAATTCCTGTAATTCAGACTTTTTAAGATTGGTGATAAACGAAGTCGGCTTCTTGGCATAAAGTCTTTTATCAATAATTCGAGTTAGCCATAACACCTCGTCAACACTGCCGCGCTGCAAACCAAGCTCGTCAATAATCAATAAATCAGGTCTTAGAAAATCGTTTATTAATTTATCTTCTGAAATCGACGGTTCCTTATAGCTTTGACGTACCTTGGCCAACAAATCCATCACGCTCAGCAACACAACAAAATGGTTTTTTGCAACCAGATCATTAACCATTGCACTAGCCAAATGATTCTTACCCGTTCCCGATGTGCCACTAAACAAAAAACCCTTAGCGACAGCCGAATACTCAGTAAACTTTTCGCAATAACGCTTAGCTTTCTCAACCGCCTCAAATTGGTCTTTACGTTCACAAATGTAATTATCAAAATGACAAGACAAAAAGTGAGTGTTCAAGCCTGTCAAATCCATAAGCCTCTTTGTTTTTCGGGCAATATGGTCTTTGTAAGCGGCAGCTTCCGACTTACGTTTTAATTCAGCAATATGTTCACGAGTTGCAGGCTGCACACCAACAGGGGCATTTAAACGGGTTAGCAGTTTCGATAACTCAGAGTTCATGGTTAGCATCATTAAATCTCCATATTAAAATCGTCGGCATAGTCGGAATACTCGTTTACCTGCTCGTTATGAACCGGAATCTGTAAACATTTACGCGGGTTGTTGGTCGCTGGAGCGGGTAACGGGGTTAACCATGTTTTATTACGGATAAATTTAGTGATGCCCAATACAAACTGGCCGTTCGCACTAACACCCCAGCTTGAGTCTCTTTGCGCAGCTTGAGTTAACCAACCAATTGCAGCTTCACAATCCTGCTCTGTTAGTTTTTCAGATTTCCATGCTGTCCAGGCTGATGAATCCGAACCGCCTTTTCTGTGATTTGGGTATTGCTTAAAAAACGCATTAAATGAAGATTTAGCACATATATCTTTTTGTCTTTCTTTTGTATTAATGTCTTTCTTTTGTGGGGGTCTAGATTGACAGGTTTTACTGTCTAAACTGACAGTATCAGAGTCTAAACTGACAGGTTTTACTGTCGGTTTAGACATTCCCTGTTTACTGTCTAGATTGACAGTTTTATTGCTTAGCGGTTTGTTTAACCAATCAGACACCACAGCGTTAACGCCTATTTTCTTGCCTTCTTTTAACAGAATGTTGCGCTTTATTAATGAACCAACAACACGAGAAACATTATTAGGGTCAATCGCAGTCATTTCCTCAATCTGGCTATACGAAATCCAATCAACATGCTTACCAAAGCCGTATGTACGACGCATGATTGAAAACAAAACACGGCTTTCTCTATCACTAAGCTTAGTTAAACAAAGGGTATCAACGAGCGTATTAGACAGCCTTAAATAACCATCATCTAAATCAGCCTTCACAATAGCCCCCTGTTTACTGCAGTTAACTAAACCAGCATCAACAACAGACCTAAACGGCACGATGTTGCTATTTTCGCCATCATTGACGTTATCTGTATATTTTTGTAACATCATCAAACCTCTACGGTATTAACCCCGACCAGTCGCCAAACTTAAGCGGGGTTTCTTATTTCCTAACTATCGGTGTTTCATTTAAAAGAACAGTGTTATCACTTAACTGAGTCATTGCCTGCCCCTTTAAACATAAAACAAAACCCAATAGCTAAAATCACTGCTAAAACCAACCAACCCAACATAAATGACCACATATCAACCCCGCTTACGCATTAACACACTACGCTGTAGGCGTTCATAATCATCACGACAATCTGCATCACAAAAGCGTTCAACCGTCGGTGACTCGCAATAAAAACAACGTCCAGTTAATGGCGGTAAAATCGGTTTCGCCTTGGTCAATTCACTGGTTAAATGCAGTTCAGCAATTTTGTTAGCATCATCAACGTTATCTGCCATAGCTAACCGACCGACTTAAGGTTTGAATCCGATAAGTACGGATAATGGCGTTCAAGCACATCAATAGACATTGACGTTACCCCGCGTGATTCACGTAGTTCACGGTATGCGGTTTCAACTTTATGACGGCTTGGGTTAATCCCTAAACGGATAACAGCCACCTGTGCATCGCAATTTTCTTTAGTTAACGTTGCCGCCATGTCATCTGCACTCAACGACATAGCATCACTCACATGGTCAACAACAACTGTCACGCCAACCATGCCGTAAACATCGTTTAAATACCCAATGCGTAGCTCAACTGGCATAGCTGCCAATATCGCCTGCTCAACATAAAACAAGCGCTCAGGTACCGCGTTTTGGTCAGCGTACTGCCCAAGCCAACGGAAAATCTTTTGCGCATTCACTCGAGCATCGTTGTAAATATCATCCGAATAGGTAAACGCAACGCCTTCTTTAGCCAAAACCGTTGCCAGCTTTAACTCATCAACCGCTTGCACCACCGCAGTTGCCAACGCCGAACGGCTGACTTTGGGTAACTCAAGCCACGTATTAATGGCTTTCATCAATAAATCTAAACGTGATCTTTGTTTCATGCTTTTATCCCTCTATTTTTATATTCTTACTTAAACGTTATTTCGGGTTTGGAAAAACATCACTGAAATTGCATTTAACGTTGTGTAAATTAAATGCGTTAATAATTTTCCAACCCGTATTCAAATCAACACTCCGTTGCCCCAACTCATAATTACCAACAGCGCCTTGCGAAACACCTATGCATTCACCAAGCGCTTTTTGAGTCAAGTTTGCAGCTTTTCTGTATCGTGCAATGTGGTTCATGAAATCCCTCAAGAGAAAATACAACAACACCATTAAACACAAATCGTGTTTAAAAGTAAACACAAAATGAAAAATAAATAATCACAGTTTGTGGTAATATCAACAAAGTACGTTTCGACTTAAACGAGTAGGTAAAATCATGAGTCTTAACCATCGCGTTGGGCAGCACATAAAGCATTTGCGGATAAAAGCCGGAATTAAAAGCCAAGCTAAACTGGCCGAGCTTTGTGGGTGGAAATCTCAATCAAGAGTAGGTAATTACGAAGCGGGAAGTCGAACTGTTAGTCCGGCAGACGCAGAAGTATTGGCTAAAGTGTTAGAAGTGGATCCAGCGGAGATTATTTTTGGGCTCCCAAATGGTAAAAGCCCAAGCATAAAATACCAAGATGAGGCGGCTTTCAGTATTTCAGGTTTTGAGTTCTGGGATAGTGGCACCCCACTCAATGATGATGAAGTAGAGATACCGTTTTATATGGAAGTAGAACTCTCAGCAGGACAAGGCATAGTAGAAATGCCTCATTTTAATGGGCCTAAATTGCGTTTTGCTAAATCTACATTACGCAAATCACATGTAGATCCAACCAACGCAGCATGTGTTCGCGTCAGTGGCAACAGCATGGAACCAGTATTACCTAACGGTTCAACGGTGGGTGTAGACACATCTCAAACCAACGTAATTGATGGCAAAATGTATGCAATCAACCACGATGGTATGTTACGCATTAAAACATTATACAAACTACCAGGTGGCGGTTTACGACTACGCAGCTTCAATTTAGACGAATGGCCAGACGAACGCTTTGAAGGTGATGACCTAAAGCAAATAAAAGTCATTGGCAAAGTATTTTGGTATTCAGTGCTTCTTTAAACTTGGAAGGAAAATAATCTAATCCTGCCAATTTACAACTATTCCATCTTTAATATAGGCGTATCGCATATAAGCACCATCCCCAAAAACCCATTGTTCAGGACCATATGCTGAACGATTTATTTTTTTAGGGTAGCCCCAGCTAAATCGTAACGCTCTAACACGCATACCAACAGCAACCTGCTTATTCTCTATAAGATTATTTTCCCATTCATTAAACTCGCTTGGATTATAAGGTTCAGGCTCATAACTATTATATTTTTTTGAGTTGTCATTTTGTATCACTACATCGACAGTATGTTGGTTTACGCCTTCAGGACATGGTACATCCTGCATCACAAGCTTCCCTTCTACATCACACTTGTAAATTTCAGCATTAGCATCCATAAGGAACGCTAAACACACTAGCAATACCCCCTTTAAAATATGATTCATAAACCCTCCTTAGTTCAGTCCTTATTTATACCAGTATCAAACCTTTAGATCACCTAAAACAAAAAGTACAAAATCAAACACAAAAATAAACACGAATTGTGTTGACACAATAAACACGATTTGTGATTATTAAGCCGTACCCAATAACCGAGGACGGCAAAATGATACTGACAAACACCCCAACAACAGACAAAGAACGCGCTGAACACTTCCACCTTGTCAGCATTCGTTTTGCCTGTTTGCTCACTACCAAACAAGACCCAATGGAATGCCCACGAGTGCAACAGCGCATCGCAAAACTTGAGTGCCAACTCATGGCATGCAACCCAAGCCTGCTATTCATTAAACAGTTTGAAGACCGAGCAGGTGAAATTGGTAGCGAATTAGCCATGCGATACAACCACAACACTGGTCGCATCACGCTATGGCGCAACACGCCTCTTCATCAAAGCGGCACAGTATCCCAACTAAGGACAAGTGTATGAGCGCAGCAACCGAATACTGCGATCGTGAAATAGCCAAGTGCGAAGACATTAAACGTAATTATCCGCAAGAGGCTTGCGTCATGGACCGGATAATCAAAGGCTGGCAACGCGCTAAGCAACAGTTACAACAGCGCATCCAACTCGATGCCAAGGACGCAAAATGAACACAGCATTTTTACTCATGGCGCAATTTAACAAAGCAGTAGTGCCACTAGATCTTATTTGCCAAGAGTATTTCGGCCTATTGCCCAGCACAGCCAAGCACCAAGCCAAAGTGGGTTCGTTACCGGTGCCAGCTTACCGCGCAACAGGCAGCAATAAGGCGCCTTGGCTGGTCAATCTAAGCGACTTAGGTCAGTACCTAGACGACTGCCGAGATAAGGCAAAAATAGACCATATCCACAGCCCTAAATCGGCTTAGACATATTAGTTGGGGGTATCTATGTTTTTTGTATTTGGAGTAAGTGAAACATTAGTGAAAAAAGCAGCAGATAAAAAGTGCAGCAAATTCGTGAATTCATATCCAAACAAACGTGAATTAACACCTGATGAATATCAACAAAAACTGATAATCACCCGTGAAGAACTCTTTAAAAAGATGAAGCCACAAAAGTTAAGTCACAGCTTATCGACCCCAAGCTTGGCTAAGCAGTATTCAGAGTTAACAAAAGCACAAGAAATGTGTCGCGATATAGAAATTAGATACCGAAAACCAACAGGAACCATTAACCCTAAAACTAAAAAAGAAGTTTTGGAATGGGCGACTTACATATGTTGAGAGGAATTAGCATGAAATACCTAATCCAAGGCGGCGAAAGCCTTGAACGCCTGCAGCTGCTATTGCAACTCACCAACATTGAATCACCCGACATAGTGGCCGCATTAAATGACCACTTCGTCACAGGCCACCAAGACACGGTCGCAGCTATTCGAAACAACGTTAAAAAAAGCAATTTATCACGGGCAATAGCGCGATTAGAGCAAGTGGCATTCACGGTTGAACAAATCAAAGAAATCGACTGGGCCAAGTTCAAACCAAGCAAGGTGGCATGATGGAAGTCGTCAGCGAAACAATGCCAGTAGCCAGAAAGCAACATGATTGTATGGCTAGCGAATGGGTAATGAATAGTTATGGTGATTTCAAGTTTACGTTTTCAGAGCTAAGAACTATCGCCAAAGCTAAAAAAAACGGCTTCAAAATTAAACCTGGTCAAAAGTATATCAGACAGTTTAATAGAGATTGCGGTGATGTATGGACTTATACCGCCATACCTAAAATGCATCAAATCTGTATTGACCATGGCATATACGATAACTGTTAAGGAATAGCATAAATGAAAACTAAAGCGGCATTTCAGCATCTTCTCGGACACTATCGCGCCCAAAAAATTGGATTGCCATTGAAGATAAAAAGCGGTGATCAAATTAAAGTAGCCATGTCACTTGGTGCACTTGATTGCCTTTACTGGCAAGCATTGGGCAATGGCCTAACAAACCTGGCAAAAGGTATTGGCAGAACGATTACGCACTCATATCAATATCATCAAGTGAGATTGCCATGTCACACAATAAAAAATACTAAAGAGGCTACATGAACACGTTCAGCACTAAACAAGGCGTAGTTAAGCTATCTGCACCGTTCTTCACACTTATGCACGACCAACAGCAAGGAAGTTTAATGGTCAACAATTATTGGCCACTACAGCACATATAATTTCGGCGTTGTATTTACACAAAATAAAAAAAGCCTAATTCTGTTGTGATCCCAACCTATTAACAATATCAGCAACACACTGATTTATCTCATCGGATTCAACCTCGTTACACACTTTAAAATGTTTCCCTACGTTAATATCCGAGAGAAAATTATAAGGAGGGTTCGCACAAGAATAAAACACAACTGAATTCAATAGTTCATCATTCCAACCCAACAAACCTACATTGGAAATAAATTGATTAACATTACTCGCAAAAGCATCACCCGAAGAGCTTCCAAGAGCCTGTATAATACCGTTATAAATTTCCGTGCCTTCTACTGTTTTCGCCAAAGAATTAACATAAGCTAAACTAAATAAAGCACCGAGTCGGGCACACCCAACATTGTTTGGTTCTGCTTCTGTTGCTGTTACTGTTTCTGTTACAGCGAATGACAAAAACAACATTATGGTTATTACTAAAATTAGTTTATTAAACATATCAATCCTAACTAAAAATTTAACATCTCAATATACTACCTATGTATCAGACACATACATTGATCAACTTCTTAAAAATAAAAGTATCTTCTATTTTTATTAACTCCATTTGCCTTTCTTAACTAATGCACGCAAGGCCTTTATAAGTGATTACACCCAACTTTAAGTTTTTATTGCAGAAAGAAAGCGTTTTTAAGTAAATGAAGCTGCGTCAACCGGCACACTAAAACACAGATTAATTAACCAGTACCACCCTTTCTAAGTAAATTATCAAGAGAATAGGCAAAACCAATTAAATACCCTTTATTATTCTCATGCCTTAAATCGATTGATAACAGTACATCGCTTAACTGAACGGCAAGATCTGGATATTGGCGAACAACCCAACAATAACGCATTCCCATATGCCCACCAATGGAAACCGCATTTTCATAATCGAGAGCATTGGGTAAACACCAAAAATTCATCCCATTATTGTCATAACGTAGAAATGGTAACATTCGATCTATTTGCTCTATGCCCGTCAACTGCTCTAAACTAATCATGAAAGATTTCCTCTACTCAAATTAAGGTGATTTTTCTGAGCCTCGGGTGTTAGTGCACTCGAGGCTTACTTTTAAGAATACATCTAAATTTTTTCGCAACAATCTGAAACTTGCTATTAGCAACAAATTAAGATTTTTTCGATTTTTTCGCATCAAATTATGTTTTCAGTGAAAATAATCTAACTTATTAAAATCATATCCGCAACCCACCACACAACAGCAAGGTAATGATAAATAAGTAAAAAATATACTAATCAGATATGTTTAAAATATTTGAATAACACTGTAATAGGTTTAAAGTTATTCAATAACTCTGGATAGGCTTTCAAAAATGTTCTACAACATTAAGTGGCCAAAAATCGCCTTTTATTGTTGTTCTAGATGAATAAACCACGCTCAGAAGTATTCAACAAAACTGGGGGGGAAAAGTAGAATTTGAGAAATATTCATCAACACTGAAAATAATTAATAAAACATGTTCAACCGCTCAAATAACAATCAATTAATTCTATTTTTTGAATTTTCAGTGAAAATATTTTTAGGAGGTCAAGTCGTTCTCAGGAGAATTTAAGGAGTTAAGAAAGAGGAGTTTTGCCAAAAAGAGATACAAACAGAACAAAAGCAATTGGGGGAACCTAAAGCAAAAAAATATACACGGGGAACCTATAGGGAACCACAACAATTACAGACTTATAAATATCAATAACTTAACTAAAAATCAAACCTATCCAGCATGGGCGCTATGGAAAAGGTGCGATCTACCGTATCTATTGGTGTAGCTAGCTTTGGCGTTGTATTCACTGAATTATTTATACTCATCATTTGCGGTATTGATGCACCGTATGAGGTGCATTTTGGGTATTCGTTGTTGCACAAGGAGCCAGTAAAGAAGTCATAAATCAGCTTAATACGACTGGACAGTCCTAAATAGTGAGTAATTATATCATTAACCCGTCATTGAGAAACAAGTGTCTACTGATTTAAGGAAAGATCAAACAATGGCGATTAAGCTCAATTACTCTCAATTTACTGTTATCCAAAACCACAGCCAAAAAGTGAAATTGTCAGCTAGAATCCTTATCTCAGTCATTTAATTTAAAATCAATAACTTAAATAAACTAAACGCCCCCTGCATCGGCACAATGAAAAAGTGCGTTCAAGTGTATCTATTCGTGAGTCTAGCTTTAGTATGCCTTTTGTTACATTGATCAGAGAACTTCTATTAAAAGGTTGATACTCATATAAAGCCAAACTATTGTAAATATGTTCACACAGGTGTTTTTTTTAGTATTGGTCAGAAATCCTCAGGCCAAAATAAGCGCACTCCAAATACATTTTTATATTGTAATGAGCTGATTTATGGATGATTTAAAGCGCTTTTTTTTGTTATTCAACCTACTATTATTTGGAGTATTAACTAACGTCCCCGCCGCTTACGCAAATGATCAATTTATTATTAATAACTCAGAATCCGAATTGGATAATCGGTATCAATACCCCTATGACCTTTTAGCATTAGTGATTGAAGCAACAAAAGTTGATTTTGGCGAAGCATCTTTAACAGTGTCCAGTATGATAATGAGCCGCAATCGTACATTCAGGGCATTAAAAGATGGCCACACTATCAATATTATCGCTGAAGCCTCAAAGTTAGAGTGGGATGAACAGCTTATACCAATAAAAATCCCCATTCGAAAAGGCATTCAGGGGTTTAGGATTTTTATTATTAAACAGGAAAATGCAGCGACATTAGCCAATATCACCACATTAGCGCAGTTAACCTCTCTTAATACCGGCTCTGGTAGCCAATGGTCTACTAAAGTTGCCATGCAAAAAGCGGGATTTAAGGTTGTAGAAAGTAATGAATATAATAGTTTATTTAATATGTTATCCAAGGAACGTTTTATCACCTTTGGACGTGGTGTTAATGAGGTTTTTCAAGAAATTGAACTATTTAAACAGCATTATCCCGAGTTAGTTGTTGATGAACATCTTATGCTCAATATTCCGTTGGCGACATATTATTATGTGTCACCGGACAAGCCTAGGTTAGCCCAGAGAATACAAGTTGGTCTTCAGAGAATTATCGAGAGTGGTCAGTTTGATCAGTTATTTTATCAATATCACTGTACTTATTTGATAAAAAGTAAGTTGAATCAAAGACTCATTTTTAAAATCGATAACCCATTTATTTCAGAATCAGACATGACGACGATCGTGGGCAATGATTTTCTTCTCAACCCAAGAGGTGACTTTTCAGACTTGTGTAGTCAGTATCTTTAAATCAACCATTAAAGCCTACCCCCCCCCCCACGGACTTAACTTTCCGTCGAGCCACAATTCAATATGCTATGTGTTGCATAAGAAAACGACAATCAATATCGACGACTTTATGGTGAGCTACTCGCAACTAAAGCAGCGAGCTTCCAATATAACAGCCTAAGCTGCTAACTTTTCTTTTTTGACGCTTCGCAGGGTGCTGCGAGTGGAGCTTTTGGCTCTGCTCGACTTACGGTTCCCTCCACGTCCACTATCTGATTTTAGGCGTAAAACACCTTCATCAGACAACACCGTTCCAGTGTCTAAAATCAGATTAATTGCCCTTTTCTTAATCACCAATGATGCATTGTGATCTGCATTGTCAGTATTGCCACATTTACCGCACACAAAGGATTCTTGTGATTTACGGTTGTCGGGGTGAGTGTAATCGCACTTGGCGCACTCCTGACGGGTATAAGCTGGGCTTACTTTACATACGACTTTGCCTGCCTGGTTAGCCTTGTATTTTGTATAGGTTTCGATAACGTGCCAGCCTACATTCAGGATGGCTTTATTTAATCCTGCTTTTTGCTTGGCTTTGTTAGAAATAAATTGACCGCTTTCATTCTGTTTGGCTTTGGGCTTTTTGGTCATGTTTGAGATGCGTAGCGCCTCAAACACAATAACCTTAGCGTTGCTATCGACTAACGAGCGACTTGTTTTATGAGCGAAATCGTTGCGGATATTGGCCTTTTTGGCGTGATGTGTAGCAATACGATGCTTGGTCTTGTTTCTGTGATTAGAGCCTTTTGTCTGCTTGGCTAATCGACGCTGTAATCGCTTAATGTAGCGTTCGGCTTTAGTCATGTGATTTTTCTGGTTATCAGAAAAATCGAACGTCATTAAGCCTGCGTGAACAGGAATAGCAACACCTCGGTCAACACCGATAGTGTGTTCTTCCAAATACTCTTTTGTTGAGCATTGCAGGAACGCCAAATGCTCTGCATTGCTCGATAGCTCAACCTCGCTCTTTCCATTCTCACAACAGAAAGACACCGTATATTGGCCGCGTTCTTTACGCACATAAAGTGAATTTGGGATTTTGAATTTACTGTGCGCTTTAAACGATAAATAGCCAATATTATTGGTCTTCGTGCCAATAAACAGCCTAATATTGCCATCTTCACAACGGTCAAATCGAAAGACTTCACAAGTAAGATAAATACTGCCTCGGTCTGTTTTGGGTTTGCGCTTAGGGCGACCGCACGCGCCTTTCATGAACTTCTGATAAGTCTGATACCAGTTGACGGCACTATTGCGGATAATCTGACTAGGACAGGCTGATAACCAAGGCGTTAGCTCTTTCGATTTAAACTGCGATGCTTTCTGATCAATAGGAGCATACGTGCCAATCGAATGATACTTTCTTGCAAAAGTGCGGAAATACCTTTCTTCATCAACCTTGGCATTCCAAATTAATCGAGCACAACCCATCCACTGACTTAATATCAGCTTTTGATTAGATGTTGGGTTAGCACGTAATTTGATGCCAGTTAGCATACTTGCCTTACACTGTAATTATGTACAGTATCATGATGATGAAATGAATAGTAAAGTCAACATCGCTCGACTTGACTCGCAGCTTAAGCAAGCGAGATTGCATCGAGCACTTGTTCAACTATGTTGATGTCCACTCACATCGAGTGCTTATTTGAAGGTGTAACCCAGTGGTTCAAGACAATATTTGGCACCATAAACTTCCAATGTAAGCGACTGATACTCATGTATTTAAGCTTAAATAGACTAAAGTAAACTGACGGTTAATTTTATATTATTTATACTAAACCACTGGATAAAAACATTTTTATCCTTGTTAGTAGTTTCAATTTCATTTTTGTGTTCTAAGCTTAAACCTCTATTTGACATTGCTGATATAGTAGCAATTTACACTTATTAGCTAGAATGATGGCAAGCTTATGCTCTAGTTGAATTATCGCCACTTTTTTGAATGTAAGAGGATCGCTTAACCTATGAAAGTTGAATTCATTAATCCATTCCTTGTTTCTTTAATCAATGTTATTTCGACCATGGCAACAATGGATTTAAAACCCGGTAAACCACAGTTGAAAAACCATGACCTTGCTAAAGGTGACGTATCCGGTTTAATTGGTATGGTTGGCCCAACAACCCGCGGATCGCTTTCAATTACCTTTGAAAAAAAATTGATTCTCGAAATTATGAATAAGATGCTGGGTGAAGAACCAGGATTTATCAACGATGAAGTGACGGATTTAGTTGGGGAAATAACCAACATGGTCACTGGCGGCGCTAAAAATTTATTAAGCGAAAAAGGTTATGATTTTGATATGGCGACACCAGCTGTGGTGTCGGGGAAAAATCATACTATTTCTCATAAGGCACAAGGTAAGAAAATCATGATGCCGTTTACTCATGAATACGGCAATGCCTTTATTGAAATTTGCTTTGAGGATATAAAATAGCCAAAACTAAAATGCCCAATAGGCATTAAGCACTAAAAATAGTGGGGTGGTTACTCAAGCAGCTCAACCACCACACGAGGGGTTAATTTAGTCACTAACTCATAAGCAATAGTGCCAATATATTCGGCTACTTCTTCTACTGCGAGAGCTTTACCCCATAACTGAACATTATCCCCTACTTTGTCTGCTGCATTGGCACCTAAGTCGACCGTTAACATATCCATCGATATTCGACCCACTATTGGCACACGGCGACCGTTAATCCACACGGGGGTGCCTTCTGGTGCATTGCGTGGATAACCATCACCATAACCAATGGCCACGACGCCTAACCGAGTGTCTTGTTTCGCGGTCCAGAAAGCGCCGTAGCCGACACTATCACCGGCTTTGTGCTCACGTACAGCAATTAAATTAGACACTAACTCCATTGCTGGAATTAATCGGTGATTAACACCTCTATCACCTACAACCGGAGATACACCATAAAGCGCAATACCGGGTCTTATCCAATCAGCTTGGCTTGATGGCCAAAATAATGTCCCGGCAGAATTAGCTAAGGTGCGATCCCCTTTTAAGCCTTTAATCCGTTGCTCAAAGGCATCCATTTGCGTTTGAGTGAGGGTGTTATCGGGTTCGTCAGCACAGGCAAAATGGGTCATTAAATGAATCGGCTTAGCCACTTGCGGACAAGCCAGCAAGCGCTGATAAATACTGTCAAACCGATCCAAGGTAAAGCCGATACGATGCATACCCGTATCGATTTTTATCCATACGGTTACTGGCTTCTCAAGCTTTATGGTTTCAAGCATCTGCAATTGCGACTCATGATGAACCACAGTATCAATATTATGGGTAACCAGTGTTGGTAAGTCCGACTGACGGAAGAAACCTTCTAATAGTAAAAGCTTACCTTTTACCCCGCCGTCTCTAAGTTGTAGCGCTTCTTCAAGCCTTGCTAAACCAAATCCATCCGCGCTGCCACTGTACATACCGACAGTTTCTGCTGCATTTAATAACCCAACACTTTCAGCAACATTCAATAATCCATGGCCATAACCATTAGCTTTTACAACGGCCATCACTTTGCTATTAGGAGCAATAAGGCGTAATTGCACTAGGTTACTTTGCAAAGCAGAACGACTAATTTCTGCGCGAGGAAAAGGTTTCAATGGATGACCTTAATTAAACAATATAATAAATTTTATTATCGGTTTGTTAATTTGACAAACACAATCAAATCAGCAAAAAATACGATTATCGTAAATGATTTTCATTAATAAATGCAGCCGAATCAATCGTTAATCTTCTTCAAACTGCGGTCCAGCATAATTGTCAAAGCGAGAAAATTGACCTTGGAATACCAGACGAATACGCCCAATAGGTCCGTTACGTTGCTTACCAATAATGATTTCAGCGGTGCCTTTATCTTCTGAGGTGTCGTTATACACTTCGTCACGATAAATAAACATGATCAAATCGGCATCTTGCTCAATCGCACCAGATTCACGCAAGTCAGAGTTAATTGGGCGTTTATCAGCACGTTGCTCTAGCGAGCGGTTAAGCTGTGACAACGCAATAACAGGCACTTCTAATTCTTTGGCTAAGGCTTTTAATGAGCGAGAGATTTCTGAAATTTCTAAAGTACGATTGTCTTTTAATGCTGGCACTTGCATTAATTGTAAGTAATCAATCATGATCATTGATAACCCGCCATGCTCGCGGGCAATACGTCTGGCTCGACTACGTACGTCTGTTGGGGTTAAACCTGAGCCATCATCAATATACATTTTACCTTGTTCAAGCATAATGCCCATGGTCGATGACACGCGCGCCCAATCTTCATCATCTAACTGACCAGTACGAATTCTGGTTTGGTCAACCCGACCCAGCGACGCCAACATACGCATCATGATCTGTTCAGAGGGCATCTCGAGGCTAAAAATAAGCACTGGCTTATCTTCATTCATCGCGGCTTGTTCACACAAGTTCATCGCGAAGGTGGTTTTACCCATAGAAGGACGAGCAGCAACAATAATTAAATCGCCAGACTGAAAACCGGCGGTCATTTTATCTAAATCATTAAAACCACTTGAGACACCAGTAACCCCGTTATGAGGATTATTGTAGAGCTGTTCAATCCTATCAACGGTTTTTTCAAGAATGCTTTTAATGTTTTCAGGGCCTTCATTGGCATTGGTGCGCATTTCTGCAATTTTAAATACTTTGGTTTCGGCTAAATCTAATAAAGAACTTGAATCTCGACCTTCAGGGTTATAACCCGCATCGGCAATTTCATGGGCAACGGCAATCATGTCACGCACTACGGCACGTTCACGTACAATATCTGCGTAAGATAAAATATTACCGGCACTTGGGGTGTTTTTAGCAATTTCGCCAAGGTAAGCAAAGCCGCCAGCATCGTCTAGTTGATCTTCAATTTCGAGTTGTTCAGATACCGTGATTAAATCCAGCGGTTGACCCGATTCCATTAAACGCTGCATTGCGGCGAAAATCATTCGATGAGAACGAGAATAAAAGTCTTCTGACACAACCGCTTCAGAAACACGATCCCACGCTTCAGCATCTAACATTAATCCACCTAACACGGATTGTTCTGCTTCAATAGAATGAGGTGGCAATTTTAATGCATTTACTTCTACATCTTTTTGCCTGTTTCTTGATTTAAAAGCACCTTGCTGTGACATTAACACTCCCAATTTCCAACGACTTTATAAAATATGGTATAACACCGTGGTCAAGCTTAATTTACTGTTATAACGAAAAGAGATAACGATTTCGTTAAACAGAAATAAAATAATAATTTAAGGAAAATACATGCGTATCGCACTTGTTGCAGCACTTGTGCTGACCTCTGGTTTCGCCTTTGCCGATGAAGGCCAATGGCAACCGTATCAAATGCCATCTATTGCCGACAAACTCACCCAACGAGGTATCGATATTCCCGCATCACAACTGGCAGATTTAGGACAATATCCAATGAATGCCGTTGTCAGTTTGGGCTATTGTACCGCCAGTTTTGTATCCCCCCAAGGCCTAGTTGTCACAAACCATCATTGTGCTTATCGCGGCATACAATATAACAGCAAAAAAGAGCATAATTACCTCGAAAATGGCTTTTTAGCAAACACCCAAGCAGAAGAACCTTCGGCAGGGCCAAACGAACGCTTATACATTACTGAAAAAGTTACTAATGTGACCAATCAAGTTATGGCAAACTTAAGCAATGACCCCTTGGCGCGCTTTGAAGGCATTGAAACCAACAGCAAAGCATTAATAAAAATCTGCGAAGCCGATGACAACTACCGTTGTTCGGTTAACAGTTTTCATCATGGCTTAGAATATTACCTCACTAAACAGCTCATTATTCGTGATGTTCGCTTAGTTTACGCACCACCTGAAAGTGTTGGTGGATTTGGTGGTGATATTGATAATTACGAATACCCACGTCATTCAGGTGATTTTACTTTTTTACGCGCTTATGTTGGTAAAGATGGTAAACCCGCCACCTATTCTGAAGACAACGTCCCTTATACCCCAAAAAGCTATCTAAAAATTAATGCCGATGGCGTTAAAGCTGGCGACGGTATTTTTGTAGCGGGTTTTCCTGGTTCAACCAGTCGTTATAACTTAACCAGTGAACTACAGTTTGCCAACGATTGGCTTTATCCAACTTATGCTAAACGGTATCAATTACAAATTGATACGATAACCTTAATGGGTGAAATGGATAAAGATATCGCGATTAAGTATGCCGGTACTATGGCATCAATGGCTAATCGGATGAAAAAGATCAATGGCTTACTCGATGGTTTTAAAGCAACTGATATCGTTGGGATTAAACAACAGCGAGAAAATGACTTTCTGGCTTGGTTAAAAAAAGATCCTAACGCCAATCTTAAATTAATTAATAACTTAGAGGCCTTATTAACAGAGCAGCACACTCAAGTGCAAACTAATTATTATTTTAAAAATGCACAATCGAGCGTGTTATTAACAGCTGCCAGTAAGTTATATCGCTTAGCTAAAGAAAAGCAAAAGCCTGATGAACAACGAGAAACAGGTTTTCAGCAACGCGACATGAAGATGTTTAAATCAGCATTAAAACGTATTGATAGAAGTTTTGATCCTGCAGTTGATAAAATCCTTTGGTTACAAGACCTACAAGCCTATGCTAGCCAGCCACTTAAAACAGAAGTGTTTGATAATGCATTAAGTAGCGCAAATAGTTTTGAAGAGTTAGAAGCTAAGGTGGAAGGTCTGTATGCGTTAACAGAGCTAACCGATCAAGCAAAACGCCTTGACTGGATGAACAAAACAGCGCAAGAGTTTGAAACCAGTGAAGACCCATTCATTCGTTTAGCTGTTGCTATTCATGACACCAACATGACACTAGAGAAAAGTGAAAAGTTACTCGAAGGCAAGTTGTCATCAGTTCGCCCTGAATACATGAAAGCCATTATTAACTATTACAAGTCTAACAATTGGCCAGTATACCCAGATGCAAACCGCACTCTGCGTATTACCTATGGCATGGTTGATGGCTATCAATCAAAAGATGCTCTATATAAGCAACCATTTACGCGCTTAGAAGGCATTTTAGCTAAAAATACTGGTGAAGAACCATACAATGCTCCAGCTAAGTTATTAGCCGCAATTAAAGCAAATGATTACGGAAAGCACAGAGTCGCGACGGTATATCAACAACCTAGCACTTGGGTGTGTAAGTTGATGTCATGCTTAGACAAGCCTGCCGACTTTAACTCTGTACCCGTTAACTTTCTATCAAGTGCGGATACAACGGGCGGTAACTCAGGTTCACCTGTGTTTAATGGCAAAGGCGAGTTAGTGGGTCTTAACTTCGACTCTACTTACGAAGCCATCACTAAAGATTGGTTCTTTAACCCAACCATTACCCGAGCAGTGCATGTTGATATTCGTTATATTTTGTGGATGATGGATCAAGTTGATCATGCCGACAACTTAATCAAAGAGTTAGATTTAGTTAGAAACTAATTAACACCTTAATGAATAATACCTAGCTCTGTTGGCTGGGTATTTTTTTATCTATTGACCACAAGTTGCATCACAATATAAGTGTGTTCAATATATCACTCTAGGCAAGGCTTCTTACCTCAAGCATGTATGATTTACTAAACAGCAGACATAAAAAAACACCGCTCGAGGGCGGTGTTTTCTATGGAGCTAAAGATAATTAAGCTTCTGCAACAACAGAAATTTTAACTATAGCTTTAACTTCAGTGTGTACTTGTACTTCAACTTCGAAGTCACCAGTAGTGCGTAAAGCACCTAAAGGTAAACGAACTTCAGATTTAGCAAGTGCTACGCCAGCTGCAGTAACTGCATCAGCGATATCACGGTTGCCAATTGATCCGAATAATTTACCTTCATCACCCGCTTTAGAAGCAATAACAACAGCTTCTAATGCAGTTAATGTATCAGCACGAGCTGTCGCAGTTGCTAATTCAGCAGCTAATTTAGCTTCTAATTCAGCACGACGAGCTTCAAATACTTCAGTGTTTGCTGCATTTGCTACAACTGCTTTACCATAAGGTAAAAGGAAGTTACGAGCATAACCAGCTTTAACAGAAACTTGGTCGCCTAAGCCACCTAAGTTTGCAACTTTATCTAGCAGAATAACGTTCATTATCAAATCCTCTATATTCGGTTAGGAATTAATACCGCAATATTACTGATGTAAATCAGTATATGGCAGTAGAGAAAGATAACGAGCACGCTTGATAGCGCGAGCTAGTTGGCGTTGGTATTTAGCACTAGTACCAGTGATACGGCTAGGAACAATCTTGCCGCTTTCAGTGATATAGTTTTTTAAAGTAACGATATCTTTGTAATCAATCTCTACAACACCTTCAGCGGTGAAGCGGCAGAACTTGCGACGACGGAAATAACGTGCCATTTTGACAGTCTCCTAAGTTTTCAATTCGACATTTTCAGCATGCAAGACTAAACGGTTTTGGCCATTTCGCCCTTGTTGTAATGAAAGAAACCCTTCCACATCAACTTGCACACCTGCTTGTAATTTATTTGCAACGCTATTAAAGCGCGGGCCACTTAATATCACTTGAATCAAACAGTAGACGTTTCTCAACATTTCTACTTCTTGTCGTTGCGATTTATGCTCTACCGTTATTACCACATGGGCAATACCGCTTGGGCTATCTAATCGTCTTGAACGAATTATCGTTCCTGACAACGTTAAGTGGTTATTCACAAAAAATTATTCAGCGTTTTCTTCAGCGCTTGCTTCAACAGTACGGTCATCAGAAGATGGACGACGTGTTTCACGTTCGTCTCTTGCTTTTGCCATAGGAGAAGCTTCAGTAACGGCAGCTTTAGTGCGCATTACCATATTACGCAGAACAGCGTCGTTGAAACGGAAAGCTGTTTCTAGTGCTTCAATAGACTCTGCAGTTGCTTCTACGTTCATAAGAACATAGTGAGCTTTATGTAGGTCTTGAATTGGATATGCCAATTGACGGCGGCCCCAATCTTCTAAACGGTGGACTGTACCATTAGCAGCAGTGATAACACCGGTGCAACGCTCAATCATACCTGGGACTTGTTCACTTTGATCTGGGTGAACCATAAATACGATTTCATAATGACGCATTTATTGCTCCTTACGGTTAGGTAGCCTCGTTTTGGCTCAGTCAGACCAATTAGAGGCAAGGAACGAATTAAAGTGACTGATTTGAGCGCGCGATGATACATAAAGCACGTCATAAACTCAAGCACTAACTCACTCTTTTCAGCAATCTTGATTACAGGTATGATGGCGGCAGTCAAAAATAGCGCGTTTACGCCGTCAAAGAATAAAAAACTCTAATGATAATCATGAAAAAAATAGTCTCCACATGCTTCCTCTTTATTCTATCTTCGCCAGCATGGGCTTTGGTTCCACCAGATTACCAAGAACCGTCAAATAATTTTAATGCCGAGGTTGAAGCAGGACTGCAACTTAATAGTGGTAATAATGAAACTAAAAACTTCAACGGCCGCACTTACATGACTTATGATTCAATTAAAACCAGACAAGAAGCCACACTAAAAGCTTATTATGCTGCTGACGGTACTGAATCAACTGCAGAAAAATATCAAGTATTTTTACAGTCGAACTATAAACTAGAGCGAGGCTATGTGTTTGGCCGTGGTGAATTTACTTGGGATGAATTTGGTTCATACACTCGAATTTATACCGTTTCAACAGGTTATGGTTTCGACTTAATAAAAAACAATAAAACTAAGTTAAGCCTTGAAGTCGGCCCGGGTTATCGTTATGACCTAGCCGAAGAGAGCACGTTAGAGCCTTATCCTGAAGCAAACCGTGATGTCATTCTTCGTACTGCCGCTAAATATACGGTTAAATTACAAGAATACACCAGTCTGAATGCTGATATTACTGCTGAAACGGGTCAAGATAACAACACGCTAACCCTAGACATGAGTTATAAAAATACTTTTATTCAAGATTGGGCATTTAAAATCGGGATGAACGTCAAGTATACCGAAGTCGTTCCTGATGGAAGCCAAAACACAGATACCATTACTACATTTAACTTGTTATACACGTTTCAATAATGATTAACCTAAAATGAAACGAAACACTTAATCAATAAGGCCAAATGGCTTTCTTGAACCAATACTGATTGAACCAATAAAGGCACAGTTATGGACAGCCCCCTACGCAGTTTTGCATCATTATACAGTACAACTTTTTTAATGGTGCTTGCAGCAGGTTTACTAACAACCTATTTAGGCTTAAGACTTACCACAATGGAAGTCCCGCAAATATGGATTGGCGGCATGATGTCAGCCTACTATATTGGCCTTGTATTTGGCTCTAAAGTGGGTCATAAACTCATTGCACAAGTGGGTCATATTCGAGCCTTTGTGGCTTGTGCTGGGGTTGTCACTGCGTCGGCTCTTGGCCATGCGCTTATAGACAACTTAACTGTGTGGATAGTACTACGTCTTGCGGTTGGTATGGGCATGATGTGCCAGTATATGGTATTAGAAAGCTGGCTGAATGAACAAGCTGAGACAAATCAACGTGGTACCGTGTTTGCCAGTTATATGATTGTATCTTACTTAGGGTTAATGGCGGGTCAAGGTGCAATTAGTTTATATCCTGATTTAGGTTTAGAACCATTACTGTTAATTGCCATCTGTTTTTCATTATGTATTGTGCCTATAGCAATCACTCGTAGAATTCACCCAGAGCCGTTAACGCCAGCACCATTACAAATGGGTCATTATTGGAAACGAGCACCTCAAGCACTGACGACGATCGCATTAGGCAGTATGATTGTAGGTTGTTTTTATGGTTTGGCGCCCTCTTACGCTACAGCCATAGGTATTGATCCTGAACACGTTGCACTCTATATGTCTTGTACCATTTTTGCAGGATTGTTGGCCCAATGGCCAATGGGTAAATTGTCAGATATTATCTCTCGTAGCTTATTGATTCGAATTAACTGCACGCTATTAGGCTTTATCGTGTTAATTATTTCTATCGTCCCCTTTCACTCAGTGTATTCGTTAATATTAACTGGCTTATTTGGTATTTTAGCGTTCACCTTGTACCCATTAGCAACCGCATTAGCTAATTCACGCGTTGATCAACATGAACGAGTGGGATTATCAGCCACCATATTAGTGACTTTCGGGATCGGTGCAAGTATTGGTCCTTTGGTCGCATCTGGCTTAATGCAAGTTATGGGTGACCAGATGCTGTATGGATTTATGGCTATTTGCTCGTTTACCTTATTGGCGAGGCTCATGTGGATAAATCTACGTCAAAAAGCTGAACAGACTATTACTGCAGATTACGTGATGGCAGGTGGTGATATGGTCAGTTCGCCGTTGGCAGCATCATTCGATCCACGTGTTGATGTTGACATGGTTAATGAGCAAATGATCCACCCCGCTGAAGATGCATTTGATATCACTCCAGATTCAGACAATGAAGAGTTAGATAGTAGCAATACACAAACAGATGATACTGCTGATGCTAGCCCAGCTAATGCTAACACGGTAAGTAATGAGCAGGTTGAGCATAAGATATTGGATGATGAGGATGTCGATAACGAAATTGGTGGACGCTAATATTATTTATTTAAATAAGCTCTACTATGAATAGAGTAGATTGCTAACCCATCCCTCCTCAATATTGAACATAAAAAAACGACGATAAATATCGCCGTTTTTTATTAATATTGATAGCAATTAGCCGACAGTTAAATGGTTAACTTAAACGCTGTCTGACCGCTTCAAATAAACAAACACCCGTCGCAACCGACACGTTAAGACTCGACACACTTCCGGCCATTGGGATTGACACCAATGAATCGCAGCCTTCTCGCGATAATCGGCGTAAACCTTTATCTTCGGCACCCATGGCAATCGCTAAAGGCCCTTTAAGATCTGCCTGATATACATTGCCATCAGCTTCACCAGCCGTGCCGACAATCCAAACACCTTTGTCTTGCAGGTGACGCATAGTACGAGCAAGGTTAGTAACTTGAAATAATGGAATCGTTTCTGCTGCGCCACAAGCGACTTTACTGACTGTTGAAGTAAGTCCGACAGAATTATCTTTTGGTACAATAACTCCGTGCACCCCTGCAGCATCAGCATTACGCAAACATGCGCCGAGGTTATGTGGATCTGTTACACCGTCTAGAATCAATAAAAAAGGCACAGCCGTTTTATCAAGTAATGCATCTAAATCACTTTCAATCAAAGGTTTAACCGCCTTCACACGCGCGACAATACCTTGATGTTGTGAACTACCCGCTTTGTCATCTAACACTTTACGAGCTGCACGTTGCAATGTTGTACCAAAGCTTGATGCTATATTAATCAGTGGCGTTAAGCGCTCGTCATCACGGCCTTGTAATAGCCAAAGTTCAATGACGCGTTCAGGGCTGTTATCTAACAAGGCTTGAACGGCATGAATGCCAAAAATGGTATCTTGTTTTTTCATTTAATTACTTTCTCTTGCTGCGCTTGGCAGGGGTTTTCTTAACGCTAGAATCCGGTTTTGCAGCATCAGTTTTTTGAGCTACAGCAGCAGGTTTGGCCGCTGGAGATGAAGCTTTCCCACTTGAACGACGTTTGCTGGGCTTAGGCTTATCTGACTTAGCTTTATCAGATTTAGGTTTATCAGACTTTGCAGACGATTTACCTCGAGCCGATTTAGCCCCTTCAGCATTCACTCGTTCACGAGCCGTTGAAGACTTGCTGCCTTTGCGTGCAGGTTTACCCGCACTTTTACTGTTGTCACCCACCATCAACAGGTCAATTTGACGATCATCAAGATTGACCGCGGCAACTTTAACCGTCACTGCATCACCTACTTGATATACTTGGCGAGTATTTTCACCAATTAATCGCTGACGCATAGGATCAAACTGATAGTAATCACTTGCTAGACTTGAAATGTGTACCAGTCCATCAATAAATAACTCATTTAGTCTGACAAACAATCCAAAGCTGGTGACGGAGGCAATAACCGCATCGAATGTATCGCCGACATGATCTTGCATATATTCACATTTAAGCCAGTCACTCACATCGCGAGTTGCTTCATCTGCGCGACGCTCGGTGGTTGAACACTCTTCACCTAATGCATCTAATTCTTCAATTTGATAGAGATAACCGCCATCTTGAGTCCACTTATCGTGAACATCACCTTGTTCTTTTGCGAGCAAATATTTAATTACTCGATGTAACACTAAATCAGGGTAACGACGAATTGGTGAGGTGAAATGCGAATAAGCTTCTAATGCCAAACCAAAGTGGCCTTCGTTATCTGGGCTATAGATTGCTTGGCGCATTGAGCGCAATAACATCACTTGAATCAGCTCAAAGTCTGGACGGTCGGCAATTTTCAACATCAAATTTTGATAATCAGTCGGTGTCGGTTCTAGTCCGCCATCCATGCTTAAGCCACGTTCGGCAAGAAACTCTTTAAAATTAGCCAGTTTCTGCTCTGATGGTGCTTCATGAACACGGTATAACACTTCGCCTTTGTGTTTTTTGACAAACTTTGCCGAAGCCACGTTAGCTAAAATCATGCATTCTTCGATGATTTTATGTGCTTGGTTACGGCCTCTTGGGACGATTTTGTCAATTTTACGCTGCTCATTAAATATAAACTGCGTTTCTAATGTTTCAAAAGCAATCGCACCACGCTCTGCACGTCGTTCATCTAAGATAAGATATAACGACTGCAAACATAATAAATGTGGGAATAACGCTTCATGCTCAGGAGCTATAGGTCCGCCTTCCAGCATCGCGGCTACTTGGGTATAAGTAAAACGGGCATGAGAGTGCATTACCGCAGGATAAAACTTAGTGCCAGAGAGCTTACCCGCAGCAGAAATGGTCATCTCGGCCACCATGCATAAACGATCAACATGCGGTTTTAAAGAACATAAACCGTTAGATATTTTCTCAGGCAACATTGGAATAACTTGCGACGGGAAATATACCGAGTTACCACGAGCGCGCGCTTCTGTATCTAATGCAGAATCAGTGCGAACATAATGGCTCACGTCAGCAATCGCTACCCATAAACGCCAGCCACCAGTTGGTTTTGCTTCGGCATAGACAGCATCATCAAAGTCACGGGCATCTTCGCCGTCAATAGTGACCAGCGGTAAATGACGCAAATCAACGCGACCTAGCTTATCTTCTTCAGGGACTTCATCAGGAATACGCTTGAGTTTTTTCTCTATAATTGCTGACCAAGTGTGCGGTAAATCGTAATTACGCAACGCAATTTCAATTTCCATACCCGGGGCCATCGTCTTACCCAAAACTTCAGTTACTTTGGCTGCTGCTTTAACAAAACGACCAGGACGACGGGTTAATTCAACCACGACAACATCACCGGCGCGAGCGCCTAGTGTATCTTCGCTGGCGATTAATATTTCTTGAGTAATACGCCTATCATCAGCAATCACAAAACCCATGCCGCCGTCGACATGGTAACGTCCGACTAAAGCTGCAGTGCGTTGTTGAACTAATCGCACGATGCGTGCTTCACGACGGCCACGACGATCGGTGCCCGCTTTTTGCGCTAAAACTTTATCGCCATGGAAATACATCAACATGTCGCGATTGTTAATAAATAAGTCGTCACCACCTTCATCTGGCTTAAAAAAGCCAAAGCCATCACGATGACCAATAACGGTGCCAGACAATAAATCCATGCGCTCAGGCAAGCCATAGCTTTGGCCACGAGTGAATACTAATTGGCCATCTCGCTCCATTGCGCGCAAGCGACGACGAAGCGCCTCTAATGGCTCTTCTTCAGTAATTTTTAATGCTTCGGCAATTTTATCGCGGCTAACTGGTGACTTTTGCGCTCGCAAGTATTCTAAAATATACTCACGACTAGGGATTGGATTGTCGTACTTGTCTTGTTCTCTATCAAAATGAGGATCGTTGATCATTCAATTTCCAAATAATTCGCTCCATATCGTGGAGCCTTTAACGGGTACAGTTACGGCCGCTGTGCTCTTGCCACTATGCTGGCAGGCATTTTTGCAGCAAGCATCTGCAATAAAGACGAAGCCTTTTTCTGTTGGGCGTCGTCGTTAAATATACTGTTATATAACCAATGATAGCCAAGTTCATAATCAGCAGGACTTCCATAGCCTTCACCAAATAAACGAACCAACATCATTTGTGCAGTTAAATCCCCATTAGCTGCCGCAGGCAATATATATTGCACTGCTCGGTTGGGGTCTTTAACCACTAGTTTACCGCGATAATAATAATCTGCCAATTTTACCATCGCTGCAGCACTACCTTGTTCTGCGGAGGTTTGCAATAGCGCCATACCGCGAGAAGGATGCGCTTTAACACACACGCCATGGTTGAGCATTTCTCCCCATAAAAACTGATACATGGGTTGCTGTAATACTTCAGCGCGGGCCTCAATGTCTTGAACCAACTGGCAATCGTCAGCCTTTACACGTTGTAGATATTGATTTGAGCGGATGAGCGAAATCAATTGTTGATCGCTATAAATATCGACAGCTTCTGTAACAGCAAACACATTGGCAGAAACAACACTCAACAACAATAAACTGATACGCAACATAAGGATTCTCTATGACACTTAGATGTCTTATCCATCGGCAGTATAGCGTATTTCTTGAGGATAAGCAGTTACAGCAGTTACAGCAGTTAATTACACTCATTAAAAAGGCCGCTTATTGCGGCCTTTTAATCTTACTTGAACGGATTAACCAAAATCATGGTTTCATTTCGGTCCGGACCGGTAGAGATAATATCAATAGGCGTTTCTAATAGCGCTTCGAGACGTTTGATATAGTTAATTGCGGCGGGAGGCAATTGATCGATGCTTGTAGCACCAAAGGTATTTTCACTCCAACCAGGCATGGTTTCATAAATTGGGGTAACTAAATCATAACCTTCTGCAGCCAAAGGAGTCACCTTTGAAACCGTTCCATCAGGAGATTGATAGCCAACACAAATCTTAACTTCTTTTAGACCGTCTAAAACATCTAATTTGGTTAAGCAAAAACCACTAACACTATTGATTTGAACTGCACGGCGCATTGCCACAGCATCTAACCAACCAGGACGACGTTTGCGACCTGTTGTAGCACCAAATTCTTGGCCTTTCTCACCCAGATAATCACCAATTTCATTGGCAAGTTCTGTTGGGAATGGACCCGCACCGACACGAGTTGTGTACGCTTTCATGATGCCTAGGACATAATCTAGATGACGAGGCCCAAAACCTGAACCCGTCGCAACACCACCAGCAGTAGTATTTGATGAAGTTACAAATGGATATGTACCGTGGTCGATATCCAATAATGTACCTTGAGCACCTTCAAATAGAATTGGCTCACCCGCTTTACGCGCAACATCAAGCAATTCGCTGACATCAGTACACATGCTCTTCAGATAATCAGCAATGGCTAATGCATCATCAAGTGTTTGTTGATAATCAACAGCTTCTACATGGTAGTACTCAGTTAGCATGAAGTTATGATATTTCATGACTTCTTTTAACTTAATTGCAAAAAGTTCTGCATTAAACAAATCACCAATGCGTAAACCGCGACGAGAGACTTTGTCTTCATATGCAGGACCAATACCACGTCCAGTTGTACCGATGGCTTGATTACCGCGAGCTTTCTCGCGAGCAACATCTAATGCACAATGGAACGGAAGGATAAGTGGACATGCTTCAGAAATGAGCAAACGCTCTTCTACAGGTACACCGCGTTCTTTAAGCATGTTGATTTCTTTCAACAACGCGTCAGGAGCGACGACCACACCATTACCGATAATACATTTTACGTTATCACGTAAAATGCCTGACGGAATAAGATGAAGAACGGTTTTGTCACCATCAATGACCAAAGTATGACCAGCATTATGGCCGCCTTGGTAACGAACTACGTATTTTGCCTGTTCTGTTAAAAGGTCGACAATTTTACCTTTACCTTCGTCACCCCATTGAGTGCCGAGTACGACTACATTTTTACCCATTATTAGCTGCAACATCTTGTGGTATAAAATGGAATTTTAACAGATTTTAGGGGGTTATAGGCAAGTTTTTTATTGAAAAATTATCAATAAAATCACTCCAGCAGTCACTAAGCTGCCACCTAAGCGTCTGAGAACATTTTGCTTTTGTGCAGAAAGCTCTAATAAATATTTTTGCCACTTGTTAGGGAAAAGTAATGGACCAAGCCCTTCAAGTATTAAAACCAAGCCAAATGCGGTCATTAATAGTTGTATATTCATGTTTTAGCTTCTCTTAAATTGTCACGTTAAGCCGATGTTTCACTACAATCTGTTGTTTTATAGAACACCATAGTTCTAGATATAGAACAATGTTGTCCATTTTTTTATTGCCTTGTTGTATTAAGGAACAACCATTCTTTCAACAATCCGCCTCAAACTGAAAAATCTCAGTGGCTTGGATTGATCACATCATTAATGAAATTGGTATAAACCATAAATTTTAGGCAATAAAAAACCCAGCATACGCTGGGTTTTTTGAATCCAAAAAACGAATTAACGCTTAGAGAATTGTGGCTTACGACGTGCTTTACGTAGACCAACTTTCTTACGTTCAACTTTACGTGCATCACGGGTAACAAAACCAGCGGTACGTAGAGCAGGACGTAAAGCTTCATCTAGTTGCAATAATGCACGGGTAATACCGTGACGAATTGCACCAGCTTGGCCAGTAGTACCACCGCCCTTAACAGTTACATAGATGTCTAACTTATCAGTCATTTCAACTAATTCTAATGGTTGACGAACAACCATACGAGCAGTTTCACGACCAAAATATACATCCAAAGGACGTTGGTTTACAACGATATTGCCACTACCTGCTTTAGCGAAAACGCGAGCTGTAGATGTTTTGCGACGGCCAGTGCCGTAGTACTGAGTTGCAGACATTTGCTTACTCCTCCCGTTTAGATATCAAGAACTTGTGGTTGTTGTGCAGCATGGTTATGTTCTGTGCCAGCGTAAACTTTAAGTTTACGGAACATGGCACGGCCCAAAGGACCTTTTGGTAACATACCCTTAACTGCTTTCTCGATGATCATTTCAGGCTTATGAGCTTGAAGCTTCTCAAAGCTGATTTGCTTAATGCCACCAATGAAGCCTGAATGAGAGTAGTAGATCTTACCGGCTGCTTTATTACCAGTTACAGTCACTTTTTCAGCATTGATAACGATGATATAATCACCAGTGTCAACGTGTGGAGTGTATTCTGGCTTATGCTTGCCACGTAAGCGAGTTGCGATTTCAGTTGCGATACGACCTAAAGTTTTGCCTTCAGCGTCAACAACAAACCAGTCACGAGTTACAGTTTCTGGTGTAGCAGTAAAAGTCTTCATTATTACAAAAACCCAAAGTTAATTTTCTGTCTCACATGCTGACTGCAGGTTGCAATCAACACAAAATTACCGATTCTTGCCCCTTCGAACACGAATATTGGCTTACAACTTCCGCCCAAATTGGCGGATTAACGCGGGCAGGTCGCAGATTATACGCAAAGCCACAGCAAAGATCACCTGATTTTTAATAATATTTGAAATAAACTACTCTTTATCTGTTTAACAAAATCTGCCTAACTTTTTAAAAAAAATACAGTTAAAAAATACCACTAACAGTCTATGCTAAATGCTCTAGCACAAGATATTCTTTCGATTGCATTTCAATTAGCCTTGAACGACAGCGTCTGAATTCAAAACTTAGCAGACCATCGGTATAAATTTGTTCCAATTCCACTTGGGCTGAAATAATTAGTTTGACATTTCTTTCATAGAATTCATCGACCATGGCCAAAAAGCGCCTGGCGATATCATCACCTGTTTGCTGTGATCCCATTTGCTCTAAACCACTCACCAGTACAGTATGATAAAGACAGGCCAGCTCCATATAATCTCGTTGTGAACGAGGCCCATCACACAAGTCTCTAAAGTTTATTAGCAATATACCTTGTGATTGTTGGCGAATGGTAATTGCACGGCCATCGACCTCTATCGGCGCTACCAGCCTTTCAGATTCTGTCGCGAGTTGGTCAAAGTAATGCAATAAATTGATGTCAGCTTGTTTATCGAGTGGGTAATGATAAATTTCAGCCTGCTCTAGGGTGCGTAGGCGATAATCAATCCCTGAATCGACATTTAAGATTTCACAATGTTGATTAATTAATGCAATTGCAGGTAAAAAACGTACTCGTTGTAAGCCATTTTTATACAATTCATCAGGAATGATGTTTGAGGTCGCGACCAGTGTCACCCCTTCTTTGAATAATGCTTGGAATAAGGTACCCAACAACATGGCATCGGTAATGTCAGAAACAAAGAACTCATCAAAGCAGATCACTTGATATTGTGATGCCATTTTTTTTGCCATCGTCAAAAGTGGATCTTGCACGCCTTTAAGCTCACCTAAGTCATGATGAATTTGATGCATAAAACGGTGAAAGTGAGCCCGTAACTTACGATCACCAGGTAGAGCATCAAAAAAAATATCCATCAGGTAGGTTTTCCCGCGCCCGACCCCACCCCATAAATACAAACCTTTTACAGGTTCTGATGTTGACTTCACGCCAAAGGAAGCAAACAATTTACTCATACCTGATACAGGTTTCGCGGCGATAATTAATTCATCATAGACACGCTGTAGTGACTTAACAGCCTGTTCTTGTGCGGCATCATGTGAAAAATCATCTCGGGTAAGGTCTTGCTGATAATGCTGCCAAGGGGTTAACTGCGACACGATTACGACTCTCTTACATAAAATAATTGCTGT
This sequence comes from Shewanella sp. MEBiC00475, assembly GCF_005234075.1. NCBI lineage: Bacteria > Pseudomonadati > Pseudomonadota > Gammaproteobacteria > Alteromonadales > Shewanellaceae > Shewanella > Shewanella sp. MEBiC00475. Next base: position 2,838,758 of record NZ_CP039928.1, on the reverse strand, counting down.
TAATAATAACATTAAACAACTAATACGAGTAATGGCTTCAAAGGAGCAAATTAACCTTTGTTAATAAAAATGGAACTAACATAAGCCCCATTACTCTGATTGGTTAACGTTAACTTGCTTATTATTTACTTATATTTGTATCGACTTGCTTGCCAATAGAGAACGACATTAAAGAACTCTCGACAGTGCATTCGTAAAATTGATTAACGATATTTAACTTTGAAATCATGCCATCAAGCCACATATTTTATGTTAACTCGCTTGAATGTATACAGGAGCTATCCATAGATGAAAACCAAATTAAACTTACTTTCTGCTGCACTATTAACGGCATCATTAGTCATGACCCCCACCATCTCGCTGGCGGCAATCCCTCAAGCAGTTGACGGTCAAGCAATTCCGAGTTTAGCCCCCATGTTAGAACAGACAACACCAGCGGTAGTGTCTGTAGCAGTATCAGGCACTCAAGTATCAAAGCAACGAGTACCTGATGTATTTCGTTATTTCTTTGGCCCCAATGCACCGCAAGAACAAGTTCAAGAACGCCCTTTTAGAGGTTTAGGCTCAGGCGTTATTATTGATGCAGATAAAGGCTACATCATTACGAATAACCATGTCATTAATGGTGCCGACGATATTCAAATTGGTTTACATGACGGCCGCGAAGTAAAAGCTAAGCTGATTGGGACGGATAAAGAATCTGATATCGCATTACTGCAAATAGAAGCCAAAAATTTAGTCGCTATTAAACAAACCGATTCAGATGAAATACGTGTTGGTGATTTTGCAGTAGCCATTGGTAACCCATTTGGACTTGGTCAAACAGTGACCTCGGGGATTGTTAGTGCATTAGGCCGCAGCGGCTTAGGCATTGAAATGCTGGAAAACTTTATCCAAACAGATGCTGCTATAAATAGCGGCAACTCAGGTGGTGCATTAGTCAATTTAAAAGGTGAGCTAATCGGAATAAACACCGCAATTGTCGCCCCTAATGGTGGTAACGTTGGTATTGGTTTCGCTATCCCAGCCAATATGGTGCATAACCTTGTTGAGCAAATTATTGAACATGGTGAAGTGAGACGAGGAGTACTAGGAGTATCTGGACGCGATCTTGATAATGAACTAGCCAAAGCCTTTGGTTTAGATACTCAACATGGTGGCTTTGTAAATGAAGTTATGCCGAAAAGTGCAGCCGACAAAGCTGGACTCAAAGCAGGTGATATTATTGTCAGTCTTAACGGCCGTAATATTAAAACCTTCCAAGAATTACGTGCCAAAGTTGCCACTATGGGTGCTGGAGCAGAAGTGGAGTTTGGTATTATTCGTGACGGTGATAAAAAGACCATTAAAGCGACCTTAGGGGAAGCTGATAAAGTCGAAGCTGAAGCGGGTAGCGTGCATCCTATGTTACAAGGTGCCACATTAGAAGACAGCAAAAAAGGGATTGAGATTACTGAAATTGCTCAAGGTTCACCAGCTGCAATGAGCGGCTTAGAAAAAGGTGATTTAATTGTGGGACTAAACCGTACCAAGGTCTCGAGCCTTAAAGCATTAAAAGAATTACTGAAAGAAAATAAAAACTCAGTAGCACTTAAGATATTGCGTGACAACAATTTGCTCTACCTTGTTTTACGCTAATATTGTCAATCTACTAGGGTATGCATTACGATAATCATCATATTATTGAATGTGATATCAGTTATAGAATCAAGCATCGATCAACCTTTGGTCGGTGCTTATTTATTTGAGCTATGTTAATATAGCGTCCATTTTTTTTAACAATTATTCAAGCCATGAACCTAAAAGACACGTCCATCTATATAATTAAAGCTGTGGTATTTGGTCTCATCATGGCTGCTGTTTTTCTCGTCATCACCACTCTGACACAAAACTCGTCGTTCAATCATAACCTAGCAAATGTGGGCAATAGTGGCTCAGAATTATCTTTTGCAAAGGCGGTTCGCCGCGCAGCCCCAGCTGTAGCAAACATTTATAGCCTTAGTATTGATCAGCGTAACCCACTTAATACCAGTTCACTCCAAGGTCTAGGCTCTGGAGTACTTATGAGTAAAGAAGGCTATGTGCTGACGAATTACCATGTGATCAAAAAAGCCGATGAAATTGTTATTGCGCTGCAAGATGGACGTAAATTTACTGCTGAAGTCGTTGGTTCCGATCCTGAAACTGATTTAGCCGTATTAAAAATTGAAGGTGACAATTTACCTATCGTACCCGTTAACCTAGATAAACCAGCTCAAGTAGGTGATGTCGTATTAGCAATTGGTAATCCGTATAATATTGGCCAAACTATTACCCAAGGAATTATCAGTGCAACAGGACGTAGCGGCTTAAGTTCAGGCTATTTAGACTTCTTACAGACAGATGCTGCCATTAATGCAGGCAATTCAGGTGGTGCATTAATCGATACCGGTGGTGAATTAATTGGTATCAACACTGCGGCATTTCAGGTAGGTGGAGATAATGGCGGTAATGGAATTAGCTTTGCGATCCCAATAAAGCTAGCCCACAGTATTATGGATAAATTGATTAAGCATGGCCGGGTTATCCGTGGTGCGTTAGGTATTTCAGGCGAGCCATTAAATCCTGTAATGGCGCAGATACTCAACCTTCCGGATTTGAAAGGGGTATTAGTAACAGGTATTGATCCTGACGGACCGGCTGCTCGCGCACGTTTGATGCCTAGAGATGTTATAACTCAATATAATGATGAAGATGTTCCTGGTGTTGAAATGTTAATGGACAGAATTGCAGAAACAACACCTGGCACCAAGGTGAATATGACCATTATACGTGAAGGTAAACAACAAATACTGCCAGTGATTATTACTGAAAAAGTCACTATGCCAGAGTAGATACCTCCTCAAAAATAGCAAAAAAGCCATTCATTTGAATGGCTTTTTTTAGTCATAATCAATAGTGATGATTATTTCACTCGAACAATTTAATACAACTATTTGACTCGAACGACTTCAGCACCCAAGCCTTGGAACTTAGCTTCTATATGCTCGTAACCACGATCAAGATGATAAATACGATCAACAGTTGTAATACCATCCGCTACTAAGCCAGCAATAACTAAGCTGGCAGAAGCACGTAAATCTGTCGCCATCACTTGTGCGCCATTTAAGCGTTCAATCCCATGAATAATGCAAGTATTCCCTTCCAGTTCTATGTTAGCTCCCATACGGCTTAACTCAGGTACATGCATAAAACGATTCTCAAAAATCGTTTCAGTAACACGACCCGTACCTTCAGCAAGTGCATTTAACACACAAAATTGCGCTTGCATATCTGTCGGAAATGCTGGGTAAGGGGCAGTTTTAATGTTAACGGATTTTGGACGTTGACCTTTCATATCAAGTTCAATCCAATCGTCACCCGTTGTTATCTCCGCGCCGGCATCTTCAAGCTTAGATAAAACCGCTTCTAATGCACTTGGATCTGCAGATACACAGCGAATTTTGCCACGAGTGACTGCAGCAGCAACAAGAAATGAACCCGTTTCGATGCGATCAGGCATCACACGATATTCACACCCCGTTAAACGCTCTACACCTTCAATCTTTAATGTTGCTGTACCTACACCAGTGATTTTTGCCCCCATAGCAATTAGGCAGTGGACTAAATCTGTGACTTCTGGCTCGCGAGCAGCATTTTCAATAACCGTAGTGCCGTCTGCTAATGCTGCTGCCATAAGCAAGTTTTCAGTGGCACCTACGCTAACCATATCCATAAAGATATGTGCGCCTTTTAGGCGGCCATCAACACGGGCTTTAATGTAGCCTTCTTTGACTTCAATCTTAGCGCCCATTAACTCTAAACCGTGCAAATGTAGATTAACGGGACGTGCACCAATAGCACAACCGCCAGGTAATGAAACATCTGCCGTGCCATAACGAGCAAGCAAAGGCCCTAAGATAAGAATAGAAGCACGCATTGTTTTAACTAAATCATAAGGTGCACAGTATTCATTTAAATTAGTGGTTGAAATGCGAATACGGCTCCCACCTAAATCTTCAACCTCAGCACCTAAACAACGTAGTAATTCGCAACTGGTGATCACGTCACGAAGGTTAGGTACATTTGATACAATAAAATCTGTTTCCGCGAGTACGCCAGCCATTAAAATAGGCAATGCTGCGTTTTTTGCACCAGAGATCACGACTTCACCAGTTAAAGGCTTACTGGCTTTTATAGTTAATTTATCCACAGTGAGTCTCTGTTGTTACATATTGAAAAGTTTTTCACGCTTCCACTGAGTCGGCGTAAAAGTTTTAATCGTTAATGCGTGCAATTCGCCGTTGGCAATTTGTTCAGCTAAAGGGGCATAAATCACCTGTTGCTGCTTTACGCGGCTCATGCCGTCAAAACATTCGCCAACGGCAACCACTTTATAATGGCTGCCATCTGTGGTCACATGCGCTTCAGTAAGCGATAATGCTTCTGTTAAAATTTGTTCAATAACGTTACATTCCATGAAATCAATTACCTTTACTATTCGATACAAAATTTAGTTAAAAAAAGCGCTTAAATCATAAAGCTCAATTATTTTTTTGAGCTGATCACTTGGGTTTACCAATTGACGTAACACACTTGTTTCATGACCATCTGAAACATGTAGTGTGATAAACGCGACTAACAATGCAACACCTGCACTGTCAGCATATTCTAAGGATGATAAGTCTATCACTTGAGTTGATGCAGTAAACAATTCATGACGTTTAGGCCACAATTGTTTCACCTCATCTTGCGTTAAACGGCCGCTGACGATGCAACGTTGCTCTTGTTGATTAAAGGTAATCACGCCGCCACAGCTTCTTTTTTTGGTTCGCGATCAATTTTCTGCTGGGTTTTATCATTCAGCATGGTAATCACAGCTTCAATACCTTGTTGGCGAATTAAATTAGATATCTCAGATTGTTTAGTGGCTAATAAGCTCACACCTTCTGCGATTAAATCAAATGCTTTCCAAGAATCGTCTTTCAAACGACGCGTTTTAAATTGAATTTTAATCGGTGGACGCCCTTGCTCAATAACCTGAACGTTAACCTCCACAATTTTTTCATTACTAAAGTCACTTGACGGATCAAAGGCGACAGTTTGATTTGTGTATTCTGTTAATGCCTGCGCATAGGTTGCTACTAAATATCCTTCAAATGCATCAACAAAACGATTACGCTGATCAACAGTAGTATCTTTTAAATACTGCCCCATCACTTTATAAGCAGCATATTTATAATCAACGTAAGGCATAAGCTCTTCACGAACAATGACTTTTAGGTAACCTAAATCATTATTGATTAATTCTTTATCTGTTTTAAATCGATCAAAAGTCATATTCGCGACTTGCTGGATCATGACATAAGGATCATGAGTGTTCACCTCATCATTAGCCGCTACCGCAGCTTGACTGATAACAGCACTGCCAAATAGACCTAAAGCAATAACACGACAAAAAAACGTTTTCATAATAGCGTTCCTATTTACCTTTAGACGACATACTAAATAAAAGCTGACCAATTAAATCTTCTAAAACCAATGCTCCGTGTGTGTCTTCTACTTTATCCCCATCGGCAAGCATCGAAATGTCATCGTCCATAAACCCAGGTGTTAAGCCAATAAATTGTTCCCCAAGCAACCCAGAAGTCAAAATAGCTAAACTGCTTGTTTCGGGGAATTGATTGTAACGTTTGTCTATTGTTAAGGTTACAATCGGCTCTAGTTTCTTACTATCAAGGGTAATATCAGTCACACGACCAATCACTACACCACCGACTTTGACGGGTGAACGTACTTTTAAGCCGCCAATATTATTAAACTCAGCCACTAATGCATAAGTCTGGTCATTAGATTTCACTTCAATATTAGCTACGTTGAATACTAATACGCAAAATGCCAATAAACCTGACAATAAAAACACGCCCACCAATAATTCTACTTTCCGTGTCAACATACTCTTAAACCACTTTAGTTAATCTAAACAATGAAAAAATCTTAATTTCCGAACATGATTGCCGTAAGCAAAAAGTCCAACGCTAAAACAGCTAAGCTTGCCTGCACAACCGTTGAGGTTGTCGCACGACTAATGCCTTCTGGGTTTGGTTGAACTTCATAACCTCTATACAAGGCTATCCATGTCACCACCACACCAAAAACAACACTTTTTATCAAACTGTTAACAATATCTTTTCGCCACTCAACAGATGCTTCCAGAATAGACCAAAACGCACCACTATCAATACCTTTCCATTCAACACCCACTAAGTAGCCGCCCCAAATACCCACTAAACTAAACATTATCGCCAGTAATGGCATGCTGATAACACCAGCCCAAAAACGCGGTGCAATAATTTGTCTTAACGGATCTATCGCCATCATTTCTAGACTCGACAATTGCTCTGTTGATTTCATTAAACCAATTTCGGCCGTTAATGCAGAGCCCGCTCGACCAGCAAATAATAATGCAGCAACAACAGGACCAAGTTCACGTAATAAACTTAAGGCCACCATTGGGCCTAAACTTTCTTCAGTACCAAAATCGACTAAAATATTATATCCCTGTAGGGCTAATACCATGCCAATAAACAAACCCGATACTAAAATGATAACCATAGAACGCACACCAAGCACATAAACCTGCTTAATAATTAATGGTGTACCTTTTTTGATGTTTGGAACACGAACAATTGCACGCCATAACATAATGCCAGCTCGACCATAACCCGACACTAATTTCAGCACATAACTCCCAATATCGGCAACATAATCAATTACACCCACGAAGTAGCTCCTCTTGATAATCCTCAGCAGGATAATGAAATGGCACAGGGCCATCTGGTGCGCCTTGAATAAACTGGATCAGTTGTGGATTGTCAGACTGGCGTAATTGATCTGGTGTTCCATGCGCAATGACCTGTTTATCTGCTATCACATAAACATAATCTGCAATACCCAATACTTCATCTACATCGTGAGAAACCACTACAGAAGTGAGCTTTAGCGAATCGGACAATTTACGAATGAGTTTTACCAACATTCCCATAGAAATAGGATCTTGTCCCGCAAATGGCTCATCATACATCACCATTTCAGGCTCTAACGCAATCGCTCTTGCCAATGCAGCTCTGCGCTGCATTCCACCAGATAACTCACTCGGCATCATATACGCCGCACCTCGAAGTCCTACGGCTTGTAACTTCATCAATACAATGGTGCGGATTATCTCTTCTGGTAATCCAGAATGTTCTCTCAACGCAAATGCGACATTGTCGAATACATTAAGGTCGGTAAACATTGCACCACTTTGAAATAACATACTCATACGTTTACGCAATTGAAAAAGGTCTTTGCGCTTAAGCTTATGCACATCATGACCATCAAACAATACTTGTCCACTGCTAGGCGTTAACTGTCCGCCAATCAATTTTAATAGCGTAGTTTTGCCTATACCGCTTGGCCCCATGATTGCTGTTACTTTGCCTTTAGGGATCGATAAAGAAATATCTTTAAATATCACACGGGAACCATGGCTAAAGGCCATATGGTTAACCTCTACCAAAGGTTTTTCATTTGATTTACTCATATCAGACATTGGCGTTGAGGAGATAACAGCCTTCCTTGAATTAAGTTGAAGCGCAAATTGTACTGTAATTGTCGATTAAGCGACAACTATATCCATGTAACGACATATCATTACAAGAACAATTACTGCTCAATGCTTTCAATTTGATAAAAATCCAGCGAAAATACTCAGCAATTAATGACCACAATCGGAATCACATGCTAGTTAATATCCTAATGTTAATTGTTGGCCTTGCTATTTTAGTTTGGAGTGCAGATAGATTTGTTTACGGCGCAGCCGCTTTTGCACGCAATTTAGGCTTGCCGCCTATGTTAATTGGACTGACTATTGTTGCAATGGGCAGCTCTGCCCCCGAAATGTTTGTCGCCGCAACCGCATCAATGGATGGCATGCGTGATACCGCTATTGGTAACGTGTTGGGCTCCAACATTGCAAACATTACTTTAATTCTAGGATTAACGGCCTTATTTGGGGCTATTGGCGTAGGATCAAAAACCTTAAAACGTGAAATACCACTTATGCTAGCGGCCACAGTTTTCGCTGGTTACACCTTACATGATGGCGTGCTCACGCGTACAGAAGGTAGCATGCTCATCGTGTTACTTTTTCTGCTAATGGGATATTTCATATGGCAAGCGATTAAAGATAAAACACCCGATAACTTAGATACAGAACTTGAATCTGAGATCCCTAAAAATGTTCCAACCTTTCATGCTATCATTTGGCTAACTGTCGGTATTATATTACTCCCGGTTTCAGCCAGTTGGATGGTAGATGGCGCTGTGGGTATTGCAACGTTTTATGGGTTATCTGATCTGGTCATCGGCCTAACCATTATTGCAGTGGGAACAAGCCTTCCAGAATTAGCAGCCTGTATTGCTGGGGTGCTAAAAAAAGAAGACGACCTCGTCATTGGTAATATTGTTGGATCCAACTTATTTAATATTCTTGCAGTGTTGGCACTGCCAGGGTTAATTTCCCCTGGTGAAATAGATGCCTCAGCCAGTGGAAGAGACTTCTATATGGTCTTAGGTACCAGTACTGCATTAGCCGTTTTAGTATTATCTAGTGGTGCCAAACAACAACTAACCCGTTGGCATGGTGCACTATTATTAATCACCTTTATTGCGTACCAAATTGTTGTATTTCAATCTCATTAGATTGGAGCATTAAGGTAAAGTATTAAGTTAAAAGAGAGATTCACATGGTAAATCAAACTCAATTTCGTCAATGGGGCCGTAAAGTCATTGATATTGAAAAAGCTGCTTTAGATAATTTATATCAATACGTGGACTCAGTTGAGTTTGGCCAAGCGTGTGAACTCATCCTACAGTGCAATGGCAAAATCATTGTTATGGGGATGGGGAAATCGGGTCATATCGGTAATAAAATATCAGCAACTTTTGCCAGTACTGGTACACCGGCATTTTTTGTACACCCAGGAGAAGCCAGTCATGGTGATTTGGGCGCATTAGCAAAAAATGACATTGTGCTCGCCATTTCCAATTCTGGTGAATCAAGTGAAATACTCACCTTGATGCCTGTGATACAGCGCATGGGGGTTCCGGTTATTGCGGTAACGGGCAAGCCAGACTCCAACATGGCGCGTTTATCCAAAATCCATTTATGTATTCAGGTTCAAGAAGAAGCTTGTCCACTTGGATTAGCACCAACCTCAAGTACCACTGCAACGTTAGCAATGGGTGATGCATTAGCCATTGCATTATTGCAAGCAAAAGGATTTACTCGTGATGATTTTGCCTTGTCACATCCAGGCGGTTCTTTGGGAAGAAAATTATTGTTGAAAGTAGATGATGTCATGCATAAAGGTGATGATTTACCCATAGTCCATAATGATATTTGTATTACTGAAGCACTTTACGAAATATCCAAAAAAGGTCTTGGCATGACCGCAGTCGTCGATAATGATAATAAGCTAGTGGGTATATTTACCGATGGAGATTTACGTCGTGTCATCGATGCAGAAGTGAACCTGAGAACCACTCCGATAGCACACGTAATGACCAAAAACTGTGTGACCAGTCCTGCTGGTATTTTAGCTGCACAAGCACTGCAAATTATGGATGAAAAAAGCATCAACGGATTGATTGTCGTCAATGAAAAACACCAACCGATCGGGGCATTAAATATGCTCGATATGGTTAAAGCTGGAGTCATTTAATCATGTCAGAATCAACCTCGTTTCGCCAAGGATTATACGGTCCCATCAGTAATGATGTGTGGTTACGCGCTCAAAAAATTAAACTATTAATCTGTGACGTCGACGGTGTATTTTCCGATGGCCGTATTTACCTCAGTAATGCTGGCGAAGAACTGAAAGCCTTTCATACTCGCGATGGCTACGGAGTGCGTTCTATCATCACAAGTGGATTTCATGTAGCTGTGATCACTGGGCGTAAATCCAAAATAGTAGAAAACCGCATGACGGCATTAGGTATTACGCATATTTACCAGGGGATTGACAATAAATCCGAACCTTTTGAGCAACTTATGTCTTTGTATAATGTGAGCGCCGACGAAGTCGCTTACATTGGTGATGACATGGTTGATCTTCCCGTGATGAAAGCCGTAGGACTAGCAGTATGTGTCGGTGATGGCCATCCGTTTGTAAAACAACAATGCCATATGACAACGACCCTAAATGGCGGACACGGTGCACTACGTGAACTGACCGACTTATTACTATTAAGCCAAGATAAATTTGCCACTGCTCATGGTATGAGTATATGAATAGAGTCACGCTAGGTATTGTAGTTTTTTTTGGCCTTGCTTTAATACTATACTGGCAAGCACAAATAAAGCGCAGTGAAATGGAGGCCGTGAAAGTTCGCGGAATTGAGCGTCCAGATTTTATTGCAAATAACCTTCAAACCACTGAATTTAATCAACTCGGTTTTGTAGAAAGTCGAGTCAGTGCCGAGCACATGGAACATTATGCTTCTACTGACGTCACTCACTTTACCAAACCTATCTACCTCATTTATCCTGAAAATGGTAAAGCACAGTGGCAATTAAGTGCAGACCGAGGACGATTAAATAAAAATACCAGCAAAGTCATATTAGAAAATAATGTTATTATTGATGCTATTGATATAGAAGAACCCCTACAATCACTGAGCACCCAAGCCATTACTGTGGATTTAACCACTATGATAGGTACCTCGCAGGAGATGGTGTATATCAAAGGAAAAGGGTTTATTATTCAAGGCTTAGGCCTACATGCAGACTTGAATTCGCAAAAATTATCGCTACTCAGCCAGGTAGAAGGGAAATATGAGCCACATTAATCGTCTCCACACTCGCGCCAATGTTATGTTATTAAGTAGCATACTTTGCCTACTGAGTTTGCCTGCCATGGCTAAACAAGGTGATCTTATGCAGGAGTTAAAAATTGCCGCAGTAAGCCAGTCTGCCGACATTAAAAACAATCAAATTGTCTTTAATGGCCCGGTTACCATTGTTCAAGGCTCGATTAATATCAATGCTGATCAGCTGCGGGCATTTACCCCCGAAAACAGCACCAGTAAAAGACTTATCGCCACTGGTTCGCCGGCAACGTTTTCACAAGAATTAGATGACGGCCAAATAGGTACCGCCAGTGCCGACGAAATTACTTATGATCTTGCCAGCACCACGCTCACATTAATAGGCAATGCCAAGCTTGAGCAATCAGGAAGCCAAGTTACTGGTAACAAAATTAAGTACAATATCAATGCACAAGAGTTGATAGCTGAAAGTACAGGTAAGGGACAAGATCGGGTCATCACGATTATTCAACCTGAAAACTTCCAAGATGAAACCGCGCCGAAGCAAAAACTCCCTGAAATCCCTGTTAACAAGCAGAACAAACAATGACCCAAATAACCTTAACCGCTGAAAATTTAGCTAAAAGCTATAAAGCTCGTCAAGTTGTTAAAGATGTTAGTTTAACGGTTAAAACTGGCCAGATAGTGGGTCTTTTAGGCCCTAATGGGGCGGGTAAAACAACCACATTTTATATGGTTGTCGGCTTAGTAAAAAGCGATAAAGGTCGGATCTTAATTGATAATGACGATCTCACCGCCGATCCAATGCATCTTCGAGCCCGTAAAGGTATTGGTTATTTACCGCAAGAAGCCAGCATTTTTCGTAAGCTCACTGTACACGACAATATTATGGCCGTGTTGCAAACTCGCAAAGAGCTCAACAACGACCAACGAATTGAACAACTTGAGCATTTGCTAGAAGAATTCCACATTACCCACATTCGCGATAATCAAGGCATGTCGTTGTCGGGTGGAGAACGTCGTCGCGTTGAGATTGCACGCGCATTAGCTGCTAATCCAAAATTTATTTTACTCGATGAACCCTTTGCTGGTGTTGATCCTATTTCAGTTATTGATATTAAAAAAATTATCCAACAACTGAAAAGTCGCGGTTTAGGGGTATTAATTACCGACCATAATGTTCGTGAAACGTTAGATGTTTGCGAGCGGGCCTATATTGTTAGCCAAGGTAATTTAATTGCTGAAGGTACACCTGATGAAGTATTGAGCAATCAACAAGTTCGAGCTGTGTACTTAGGTGAACAATTCAAGCTATAGTTAAGTTACGGGTCTTTTAAACTATCTAACTCGTTTTGTTGAACGTTAACTAAATAACGTTAAATGTCATTGATGTATGTAACAATCAATACAGTATTTTAGATTGTCATTTTTATGGAAATCATCTAGGGATAAGCGGTAAATGAAAGCGTCACTCCAACTCAAAATGGGTCAACACTTAACCATGACCCCACAATTGCAGCAGGCTATTCGCTTACTGCAATTATCGTCATTGGAGCTACAGCAAGAAATCCAACAAGCATTGGATTCAAACCCATTGCTTGAAATAGAAGATGAGTTTTCAGAAGCAAAAAACTCCGCAAAAGAAAATCGAGACCAAGCTGATACCGACTTTAGTGACAACAGCAGCGTTAATAAAGAAAAAGACACCTCTACAGTTGACACTGCAGAGTCTATAACCAAAGAAACCATGGATGATCTAGCCATGGATACGACATGGGACGAAGTGTATACCGCCTCCCCAATGTCAGGTTCAGGCAGTGCGAGCATGCGCGACGATGACATGCCATTCCAAGGTGAAACCACCGAAGGTCTGTATGAGCATTTAGAATGGCAAAAAAATCTTACTCCCTTTTCTGAGACCGATTTAGCAATTGCCACCGCTATCATTGATGCTGTTGATGAACAAGGTTATTTAACCCAAAGTACCGAAGATATTCTCGAAGCAATGGGCGATGAAACCGTTGAACTAGATGAAGTTGAAGCCGTATTAAAGCGCATTCAACACTTTGATCCTGTTGGTGTAGCGGCTAGAGATTTAAGCGAGTGCTTATTCATCCAATTAGCGCAATATGCCAACACAACCCCCCATATTGATAATGCTCGTCTGCTGATTAAAGACTATTTAGATTTAATTGCCGGGCGTGATTTTAGATTGTTAATGCGTAAAACAAAGCTAAAAGAAAACGAGTTGCGTGACGCTATCACCCTAATCCAGTCACTTAATCCTCGTCCAGGTTTATTAATTACTGCCGTAGATGACGAATACGTCATACCCGATGTTACGGTACTAAAGAAAAATGGCCGATGGGTTGTAGAGTTAAATCCTGACAACATGCCAAAAATTGGCGTTAATCAACAATACGCCGCCATGGCGCGAAGCAGTAAAAATCCGTCGGATAGTCAATTTATTCGAGGCCACTTGCAAGAAGCTAAATGGTTTATTAAAAGTATTGAAAGCCGTAACGACACATTACTCAAAGTGGCCAATTGCATTGTACAATTTCAACAAGGTTTCTTTGAATATGGCGAAGAAGCCATGAAACCAATGGTATTAAATGATATCGCTGAAGCTGTAGAAATGCATGAATCAACCATTTCACGGGTGACTACCCAAAAATACATGCACACCCCACGAGGACTGTTTGAACTAAAATACTTCTTCTCTAGCCATGTCAGCACTGACGATGGCGGTGAATGTTCATCTACTGCAATTCGTGCTTTTATCAAAAAATTAGTTGCTGCAGAAAACCAGCAAAAACCGCTGAGTGACAGTAAAATGGCCCAACTTCTGGCTGAACAGGGCATAAACGTTGCTCGTCGTACCATTGCAAAATATCGTGAAGCAATGATGATTCCACCGTCTAACCAACGTAAGAGTTTATAACCTACAAGGCAACGGAATATATTCATGATAAATTTTCAAAGCTTGAACGACACTCCGATCAGAGCCATAATGCAAACGTTGCGCTCAATGTATAAAAGTTACAACAAAGATCAAAAGCCAGTAAAATCACAGATGGCATAGTGATGTTTGCCATGTCAGAATGTACTGATATGTATACTGCAATAGACGCCCTGATCGATAAGCTCAACCGTCAGGTAATTAAACACCAACAGAAGTATACACAACACTAACGATGGAACTTTGTACCATTCTGCGACCGGAGTGCACTACCTGTGCCACCCCGGGCAGTAAGAAAAAAGTACTGGAACTCATCAGCAACTTAGTCGCTGCCCAGTACCCACCCCTATCTTCGCAAGAGGTTTTTGAAAGCCTTTTAGCGAGAGAGAAAGTGGGTAGCACAGGTATAGGAAATGGCATCGCGATACCTCATGGTCGATTGACGTCTATCGATCAGCCCATTGCCATATTTATTAAGTGTGAAGAACCCATTGCCTTTGATGCAATCGATAACCAACCAGTTGATCTGTTATTTGCTTTATTAGTGCCGGCAGATCAGTGCCAAGAACACTTAAGCACGTTATCGAACATGGCCCAAAAACTAAGTGACAAGCAAATATTGAAACAGCTTCGTAAAACTCACGACTCAACAGAACTTTATCAGGTTATCACTGCATGAAACTTGTCATAGTATCAGGACGTTCAGGCTCAGGAAAATCAGTAGCCTTAAGAGTATTGGAAGACCTAGGATATTATTGTGTTGATAATTTGCCTTTAGCTCTTATTGGCACATTATTAGCCCAGCTCAAAGGTAGTAATGATTTAGTGGCAATCAGTGTTGATGTACGCAACATTGATGAACAAAGTAAAGTGCTTCAAAATCAATTAGCCCTGCTTGAGCACGACACTGAAATTATCAGCTTCTTTTTAAACTCCAATGATAAAGTTCTACTCAAACGCTATAGTGAAACTCGTCGATTACATCCGCTATCTAAAAATCATATTTCACTGCAAGAAGCGATCAAACTAGAAGGACGCTTACTTGAACCAATCGCAAAAATTGTTGACCATTATATTGATACATCAGCACTGAATATTTACGAATTAAGTGACCAGGTTAGGCAAATATTACTAGGCAGTGTTGATAAAGAGTTAGTGATTAACTTTGAATCTTTTGGCTTTAAACACGGAATGCCGACAGAAGCGGACTTTATGTTTGATGTACGCTTTTTGCCCAACCCACACTGGGAAATAGAGCTGCGTCCATTTACTGGTTTAGACGAACCTGTACAAGAGTTTTTAGGGCGCCAGCCATTAGTTAATAAGTTTATCTGGCAAATTGAAAACCTATTCGAAACTTGGATGCCTCACTTAGAACGTAACAATCGCAGCTACCTTACTATCGCCATTGGCTGTACTGGTGGTCAACATCGCTCAGTGTATATTGTCGATCAATTGGCAAAACGATTTAGACAAGGCAGTAAACATACAGTGAATGTTCGCCACAGAGAATTAGATTTAAATGGCAGTAACAGCTAAGTGAACATAGGATCGAATCAATGATCAAACTTGAACGCCAAGTTAGTATTTCAAACAAATTAGGTTTACACGCCCGCGCAGCGACAAAGTTAGCCATTCTAGTAGCTGATTTTGATGCCAATATAACCTTAATTCAAGATGAAAAAAGTGCCAGTGCAGCAAGTGTCCTAGGGTTGTTAATGCTCGAAAGTGGAATTGGAAAAATGATCACAGTGACAGCTGAAGGACCAGATGCAGAAGCGGCCCTAAGCGCAGTGTGCGATCTCATTAATGCCAAATTTGATGAATGTTGCTAAATTTGTACGCTTAGAAGCTCGGCAATAGAGAGTCGCAAAATGTAAGATTAGCGCTAAATATGTCAGTAACACTAGCTTCTATTCTATAATGCTCACAAACCATATGCCTATATTAGATGTTGCGCCCTGAACTCCTCAGCCTCATACTAACGCAGTAGCCACAACAATATTATTTACATATTCACCTCACAAGAATAGCCTTTATGTTTACCTCAGGTAGTCAATACCATCACATTAAGTATTGTTTTACTCTGTGAATGTTTAGCGCTTAAGATGACGAAAATATACCCGTTTTAGTAACCTCCGGTGTTGCTTGATATCCGGAAAGCACACCTCTATTGTTTAATTAAATAATACGGCGATATAGAAACCCGCCCAACAGAAACCTTCAGGCATTCCATTTTTCGTTGCATAGGTTTCAACTTTGTAACTAATAAACTTGAGCCAGAAAAATCAGAGAAATAAATGATTGCTGTGTGATGAATAGGAAGTAGATATATGGGTAAAGAGTACCTAGACAATGAAATTACCGAACAACGCCTCAATCAACTTGCCCAAGCACTCGACAGCGGTATGTTTGTCCACGCTCGCAACATGTTACATACCATGTCGCCTAATGATGTCGCCCTTATTCTTGAATCATCTCCGCCAAAAAATAGACAAGTGCTATGGCAATTAATTGACCAGCAACATACAGGCGAAATTCTTGACGAATTAGGTGAAGAGCTAAAAGATTCACTTATTAGCAACATGACTCCAGAAAAGCTTGCTCAAGCCACAATCGGCATGGACACCGACGATCTCGCCTATATTCTTCGTAGCTTACCTGACACGGTTTACAAAAAAGTACTCAAGTCGATGAAAAGCCAAGACCGAGATCGAGTTGAACAAGCACTGCGTTACCCTGAAGATACCGCTGGCAGTATCATGAATACCGATACAGTCACGTTACGACCAGATGTCAATATCGAAGTGGTATTACGCTATTTACGTCAACGAGGAAATCTCCCCGACTCTACCGATACTTTATATGTGGTCGACCGCCAAGATCATGTATTAGGCGGAGTAAGGTTGGTCGATTTATTAACATGTAACCCCAGTGTAACTGTCCGCAGTATTATGGACACCGAACTAGAAAGCATTCCCGTTGAAATGTCTGATAAAGACGTAGCGCAGAAATTTGAACGACTCGATTGGATATCTGCTCCTGTGGTCGACAAACAAGCAAAATTGCTTGGACGGATCACTATCGATGACATTATTGATGTAATCCGTGAAGATGCCGAACATTCAATGATGGGCATGGCGGGGATGGATGATGATGAAGATACCTTTGGCCCAGTGCTTAAAAGTACCCTGAGACGCTCTCTATGGTTAATGATTAACTTATTCGCTGCACTGCTTGCCTCATCAGTTAGCAACATGTTTGAAGGTACCTTAGAGCAATTTGCCACCATTGCGATTTTAATGACCATAGTACCAAGTATGGGTGGGGTTGCCGGTAATCAAACCTTAGCACTGGTGATCCGTGGTATTGCACTGGGACATATTGGTCAAAGTAACTCCCGTTGGTTGATAGGTAAAGAATTAAGTATTGGATTATTAAACGGCTTAATGTGGTCTATATTGGTATTTATTGCGGTATGGTTGTGGAAAGATGACATAGTGTTAGGCGGGTTAATCGGCAGTGCAATGCTGATTAATATGACGGTAGCCGGCTTTGCTGGTGCCACGATCCCAATAATGTTGAAAAAGTTAAACATCGATCCTGCACTGGCGGGTGGCATGGTACTCACCACGGTGACAGATGTAGTTGGCTTATTTGCATTTTTAGGTCTAGCCACACTGTTTTTAATACACTAGAGCTTATAGTCCAATATATGAAATGCTCTGTCGCGGTATTTCAGACTTCAATCGCTGCTATTGAAGTCTGAATCAAGCTCAATTAGAGGTAAGAGATAGGATAAATAAATACAAAACCTTGAAAGTAAGCAGGGTAAAGATTGTCATTTATTTTGCTAACAATGCTACTTCAGCGATTAAAAGCCGCATTAATAACGAGACTATTGTCAGCCGATACTAGGATCTGTTGATCTTAGCCGGTTATATTTTGTTCGAGATAAAAGTGTTTTAGTCGAGGCTAGTGCATTGCACCCTAGTAATTTAAGCACCACTCGCTTAACAAATACTCGCTCAACAAAGAGTAAAACACTTTTAGTTGAGGCTATCGGGCAGTATTTTCTGACTATTTCGACAGTGTTATCGACTTTTTATGTAGAATAACCACACAACAAAGCCTCTGCCTTGTCATTCACAGTTTCAGTCATGGTCCAACAATTCTCTGCAAAAACAACCTTGAAAGAACAACAGCCCCTGAACTGTTAGCAAAGTAAACAGCTATTGAACTCATTTTTATTAGGCTGAGTTGAGCTTAAACACTTAATGTCATGCATAAACCAGTGTAAATCTTGTTTTTGAACCGTTAATAATTGGTACCCTATTAACCTAATAACCCTTGTCCCCATATTGTCATTAACATGACCTATTTTTGCCATATTTCTCATCCATACTCCAAGCCAATAATTGTGTTGACATCGTAATGCTTAAAATAATATTTTTCACCAAATTAGTGCAATTGCACCAAACAAGATAAACAAAATAAAATCATGAATTCATAGGATTTTATAAAGCACTGATAAACAACAAGTAAAATTAATTCATAAAGTTGGCACAAGCTTTCCATATAAGAATATATACCCACTAAGTAGTAGTTTAATTTTTGAGCAATCAGAGTAGTTGTAGGAGATGGCGATGAATAAGATAAACTTAAATAGTAACATTAAGTCGATACATTTCATGGCGAAAAATGTCATTAAACAGTGTCGTCAAAATATTTTTTTCTTAGCACATCTTGGTTGTAGTCAATGGGATGAAGTAGAAACTCGTTCAGGTAAGCATCAATAACCAATAGGGAGTGTTTCTAATGAATATATCAAATGCGAAACAGTATCCAATAGACTTACAAAAACAAGTGATTAATGAAGTCAAAAATCATAATAGACTGTTGTCTGACGTAGCAAAGCAATACGGTGTATCAGCTAAAACCGTTTACAAATGGGTAAGACATAATGATGCTCACAAAACCGAAAGTAAAAGCGCTATCGTGTCAGAAATAGAGCATTTACAACAAAAAATCACCCAACTCAGCCAACAGTTACACACAATGGCAAGTTAGGGAATCAAACCGTTTTGGCAAGGATGTTTGACCGTGTTAACAACTCGTCCCCCAGCAAGTTGATAATACACAGCAACAAACATTCTAATAATAAGCGCAAAATATCTTGCATCCTTGCCGCTTTATTGCTCCACCGTTAGCTGTTAAGAAGACCGCTAACATTAAAGTTAAGGCGTTATTGGATCCCCAGGATCTATTATCCAATACCGTCATTTTTATTAAGGTATTTTAACTTCGCAATGACGGCGCTATTGTCGTCCTTAACAGAGCTAAATATCAAAACCGTTTTGGCAAGGATGTTTGATCGTTTTATTAATTCATTCCCCAGTGATGAGATAAACACCAGCAAACAACAAAACATACTAATAATAAGCGCAAAATATCTTCATCCTTGCCACTTTATTGCTCCACCGTTAGCCGTAAGGAAGACAGCTAACATTACAGTTAAGGCGTTATTGGATCCCCAGGATCTATTATCCAATACCGTCATTTTTATTAAGGTATTTTAGCTTCACAATGACGGCGCGATTGTCGCCCTTAGCAGAGCTAAATATCAAAACCGTTTTGGCAAGGATGTTTGATCGTTTTATTAATTCATTCCCCAGTGATGAGATAAACACCAGCAAACAACAAAACATACTAATAATAAGCGCAAAATATCTTCATCCTTGCCACTTTATTGCTCCACCGTTAGCCGTAAGGAAGACAGCTAACATTACAGTTAAGGCGTTATTGGATCCCCAGGATCTATTATCCAATACCGTCATTTTTATTAAGGTATTTTAACTTCGCAATGACGGCGCGATTGTCGCCCTTAGCAGAGCTAAGTATCAAAACCGTTTTGGCAAGGATGTTTGATCGTTTTATTAATTCATTCCCCAGTGATGAGATAAATACCAGCAAACAACAAAACATACTAATAATAAGCGCAAAATATCTTCATCCTTGCCACTTTATTGCTCCACCGTTAGCCGTTAAGAAGGCCGCTAACATTACAGTTAAGGCGTTATTGGATCCCCAGGATCTATTATCCAATACCGTCATTTTTATTAAGGTATTATAGTTTTTGCCATTGACGGCGCTACTGTCACCATTTACAGAGCTAAATATCAAAACCGTTTTGGCAAGGATGTTTGACCGTGTTATCGACTCGTTCCCCAGCAAATTGATAACACACAGCAACAAACATTCTAATAATAAGCGCAAAATATCTTGCATCCTTGCTGCTTTATTGCTCCACCGTTAGCAATTAGGAAGGCCGCTAACATCAAAGTTAAGGCGTTATTGGATCCCCAAATCTATTATCTAATAACGTCATTTTTATTAAAGCCTTTGGCTGAAAAACTCAAAATAACAATAAATAATATAAACAAAAAGCCCCAACGCAAAGGATGCAATGGGGCTTTTTTATCAAGATGAATTGGTAAAAATATAATTCAATAAACTATTGTTGCTCGACAGCCCTTAGCCTTGTAATTTTTTTTGTATGACAAATGTTTCAAAATCACTAGTACTTAAAGGACGACTAAATAAATAACCTTGGCCCATAAAACATTCCAGTTCGATTAATGCGTGGCGTTGCGCTTCCGTTTCAACACCCTCAGCAATTAATACTAATCCCATCGATTTACCCAATGAAATTATAGTTTTAACTATTTCATAATCGTGTTTATTATTGAGCATATCTTTTACAAAAGACATATCAATCTTCATTACATCAACATTAAATTTCTTTAAATAGGCCAAACTGGAATAGCCAGTACCAAAATCGTCAATCGCGATCTTAATACCTAATGAGGTTAATTCGCTCAATTTGTTTTGCATATCAGCAGCATCAATCATTAATGCTGTTTCAGTAATTTCGAGTTCAAGTAAATGAGCAGGAAAGTCGTTATTCAATAATGCTTCTTTGATCACACAGGCTAAATCAGGGTCAGCAAACTGTGCCGCGGCGACATTTACAGAAATAGGAATAATATGTCCTTTATCCAACCAACGTTTAGCTTCTGCGCAGGCTTTGTTTAGCACTTGCTTACCCAACATAATAATCAAACCGGACTCTTCCGATAATGGGATAAATTCTGCTGGAGAAATAAACTCGCCCTCATCATTAACGAGTCTAACAAGTGCTTCAGCACCCACAATCTCGTTAGTCCGTAAATCAAATTTAGGCTGGTAATGAACAAATAGCTCATCATTGATTAACGCTTTTCTTAAGCGTGTTTCTAAATGATGGCGCTCCATAATAGAATGTTCTAAATCATGCGAAAAAAAGCAAAAACGATTACGACCTTCCTGCTTGGCACGATACATAGCTACATCGGCATGTCTCATTAACTCTTCAGCATCTGTGGCATCGTTGGGGAACACACTAATGCCAATGCTAACGGATACATTATACTTTTGACCATCTAGAGCAAAAGGTTCGTGCATTGCATCAACTAATTTAGAGGCTAATTTTGACGAAGCTTCAACAGAGCGAGTCTCGCTCATTAAAATGACAAATTCATCACCGCCTAGTCGGGCTAATGTATACGATGTGGGTATTAATGAACGTATTCGTTTCGCCATCAAACAAATCAATTCATCACCATATTGATGGCCTAATGAATCATTAAGGTATTTAAAGTGGTCAATATCAATTAACAACGCCGCCGCTTTAGTGTCATAGGCCTTGGCTGCCGAACACGCTACGGTAAGTCTATCTTGAAGTAAAATTCGATTAGGTAAATCAGTCAACTGATCATGGTTGGCTAAATGACTCATTTTCATCGCCATTGCCATCGCTTCACTCACATCATGAAACACCATAATGGCACCAATGACTTCACCATTTTCATTACGGATCGGGGCAGCAGAATCTTCAACAAAAAAAACATGGCCGCCACGTGATGTTAACTGACTATTAAGTGCCATCGCGACGATTCGATGCTCTCGTAATGCTAAATATAACGGATTTAATAATTTCTGCTGGGTATTTGAATCTGTCAAAAACATCACATTTTCAATTTTCTGATGTAATGCCTCTTTCAAACGCCAGCCAGTCATACGCTCAGCAATCGGATTCATAAAGGTAATCATTCCTTTAGTATCGGTTGCAATAACAGCATCACCAATTGAATTAAGCGTCACCCGCAAACGTTCTTTCTCGGAGTACAACGCTTGTCTTGCATGTTTTACCTCAGAAACGTCAACGACAGTAACCAAGTACCCATCGACTCCAGCGCTTGATTTCATTTTAGATTGAAAGACTTCATAGAAGCTCGCACCAATACCTTGAGGTACGGTGACAATATATTTCAATGCATCAGAAGTAATATGACGGTGATGATTTAAAATTGCATTACTGAGTTCATTGGGGAAAATAGTAGAAATATGTTTGCCTTTAACATCCCCGAGTAAACTATCAAACCACAAACCAGAGTTATCATTACTGAATAAGTTTTGACCTTGATCATCCCAATAAGTCACTAGCATAGGAACTTGATTGACTAATTGTTGTAGCTCTTCCTTGGCTTTAATAATTAATTGATTTTGCTGTCTAAATTTTAGCTGCGTATGAACTCGTAAGCAGCAAATAGAGGCATTAAAAGGCTTGGTAATAAAATCAACCCCGCCACTTTCGAGAGCAAGCTTTTCAAATTCTGGGTCAGTGTGACCAGTAATAAAAATAATAGGAATATCACTAAATAACGGATTAGCCTTAAGTGTACGACACACCTCCCAACCATCCATATCAGGCATTTCAATATCGAGTAAAATCACGTCCGGCTTAATTTTATCGATTAACGCTAATGCATTACTGCCAGACTCGGAAAAATAAACATTGCCAAGAGGAGACAAAATATCTTCTAGTACAAAAATATTTTGGATATTATCATCAATAATGAGAATTTTATAAACGGTATTGGTTAAGCCTGATAACAACATAGCAAAATAACTCCTTTACTTTTAAATACATAACATCCATTTAATTTGAGCTTATGTAACTGATATCCGTTTTATAATCGCTTTGTTAATATTTACATGTCTGGATAACGAGGCGCATCATCAACATTCGCGATGCTATTAAATAAAATAATACCTAATATAAAGACTTTATACCAAATTAGTTGCTATAAATATGAATAATTATGTTAATAGATCAACGAAATTACTCTTAAAAAAATAACAATCCAGACAACTAACTCACTATGATAATTATTCATCGCCATAGTCATTTAGCAATATCTCTATAGAAGAAAGAGAACTCTCTAGATAATAGGTGATGCCCTAGCTGCAGCGAGGATCCCCAAAACATCACAATGTATCAGAATATGGGCCACGATGATCCGCTAGTATTATCTGGGTACGGGTATAACTAACAAACACACTCTGCGTAGTAATAAATCCAATAAAAACAATATGAATGCCACAAAACCTTTATGAAAACAGCCAAAAATATCGACCTCATTGCCCCACTTCATATAACGTTATTATCACTTTAATTAAACCAATGAAAACTCCCATAAGAAGAAAAATTATTGACAGAGATTGCCCTTATTAATTCAGTTACAATCGCTAGAGTCAGAAAACCATCTAAATCAATAAGAGCCTATTAAATCACGTTTGGTTTCGGTTAACGTTCATCACTTTAATAGGTTAATTACACTCTAATGTCATACCTTAGTACTGATTTCATTAATTAATACGATTAAAACATGCGTTTTTTTCTAAATTTTTATCCAAAAAAATATACATTCACTACAATTGATATTACTAAATATCTTTATTGAAGTATTTTATGATCAAAGTGTTGAACATTTTTCTCTTGGCTTTTATGTTAATTGGGGTTACCAGTTGTGATCTTGGCGCAAGCCAATCATTTACCACTTCCGCTCAAAAGGATCTCATAAAAATAGCGGTATCTGGCACCCCGCTTTCATCACCCTTTTTTATTGCTCAGCAGCAAGGTTACTTTGAAAAAAATGGTTTAAATGTTGAACTAGTGAGATTTGACAGCGGGGTAAAATGCTTTGACGCTCTTAAGAATAAACAAGTCGATTTGGCTACTGCATCAGAAACAGTTGTGATGTTTAATAGCTTTAAACAAGCAAATTTTACCGTATTAGCCAGTTTTGTCGAATCAGATAATGATCTCAAATTACTAAGCTTAACCCCGCAAAAATATCATCAACTGGATAATCTAGCCCACGCCCGCGTAGGTATAGTCAAAAGTAGCGCCAGTGAGTTCTTTTTTGATAGTTTATTGATTATGTATAATAAAACTCAGCAACCTATTGAACGAGTATATTTACCTGCAGAACAACTCATTCCAGCACTATTAAATCATCAAGTGGATATGATTTCGGCATGGGAACCTTTCGGTTATTTATTAACACAACAAATATCCTCAAATCCACAAGTGATTAATAGCCGAGGCTTACATCATTTATCCTTTAATTTACTCGAACTAAAAGACACATCTTTAACAACAACTGAAAAATTAGCGATACTAAAAGCCATTAACGATGCGACAGATTATATTCACAGCCACTCAAAACTTGCTCAAGGGATCATCAGTAACACTTTACTTATCGAGCCTTCTCAGCTGCATTATTCTTGGGATGATTATACTTTTCGGTTATCACTCAGTAATGCACTCTTTTCTAACATTCAAACCCAGAGTCAGTGGGCTATCGACAACCAATTAGTTGCTGAACAAAACAGCTTAGATTTTCGACAGGTTTTCGATAGACAATTACTTGAAAAATTCATGAATTTAGAGGCTGGATGGTAATTTATGATGTTATCAAAGCGCCTTAAACTCACTGCTACACTTTGTTCACTGCTTACGCTCATTGTTGGTTTCTCCTTAATACAAGCTCACTATTATCAACAAAAAATATATCACCAACTTAATTATTCAATGAAATTGCAAATTAGCATCGATAGCTTACGAAGTCAGCTGTGGCTCTATCAGGAATATACCGACGACCAAGGGTTATCTGAACTCAATAATCGCCAAGCAGAACTGGCCAAAGATCTTTCTCAACAAATCAACTGGGACGCACAGCAAAATTTGGTCATTGAAAACCTAAATAGGCTTAATACTAATGTTAGAACATTAATTAATACCCAAAATAATTTCCACAATAAGCAAGTCAATATTTCATCAACACTCACTGCAGAACGATTATTTAAAGCCAAATATAGTATGATTATTGAAGAAATGACCGAAGAAATGTTTCATCTTCATCAATTATCAATTAAGCAAGCAAACCAAACACAACAACGATTATTAGCCATGATAGGCTTGGTGTTACTACTGTTAGCAACTCTGGTAACAGTTTGGTCTTTTATGACACTCATTCGCTTTAAGAAAGGACTTACCTCACTGAATCAGGGGATGAAGGCTTTGGCTGCAGGAGATTTAATCAGTCAAATTAATATCCAAGACACTGATGAATTATCGGCACTGGCTGAAAATTTTAATAAGATGAAACAGTCACTAGCTCAAATAACCATTAAAAAAGAACAACTAAAACAAGAAGTCGATAGCCAAACCCGTAAGCTATTTGAACAACAAGACAAGCTTATCTTCCTAGCCGAACATGACGATCTAACAGGTATTTACAATCGTCGAGCATTTATAAAAAAAATTGATTCTGCCATTGCCAGGGATTTACGCGGAACCAATCAAGCCGCATTATTATTCATTGACCTTAATAAATTTAAAGATATTAACGATACCTTAGGTCACAGCATTGGTGATGAAGTGATAATTGTCATAGCGAAGCGTTTGGTGAAAAATTTACGATCGACCGATATTGTAGGTCGATTGGGTGGAGATGAGTTTATTATTTGGCTTGATATGCTCAGTGAGCCAATCGATATTGAACAAAAAATACATCAACTATTAGCAACAATTAAACACCCCATTATTATCGATCAACACACCTTGCACGTTGGAGCGAGTATCGGCATTAGTATATTACCTAAAAATGGTCTAACTAGCCGGGAGCTTATCAGCGCTGCAGATACAGCAATGTATCAAGCTAAAGCCGATAATAGTATTGAGTTTTGCTATTATCATGGCTAATCTGCTTTAACCACTTTATAGGTTTGAGTGTTCCAATCAAAATAATATTCGACACCTTGCCATTCATAAACAGTACCGTTGTCGCGTTGAATAACTTTGGCATTTTCAGGTAAATGACGTAAACCAGAAGCATATTGAATACTGGTTGTAGTACGCTGTGGCGGTGTAACTACAACAGTGTCAACACGCTCAACTTGTCGTGACCGGTATTCTGTACTCAACTGATTTTGATAAGGATAAAAACCATAACGACTTCTATTATAATCATTATTTCCCCATGCCAAGCCATATCGCCAGTTGTTACTATTGCTCCAACTAAACCCAATGCTTGACCCCCAACGCTGATTAACTCCCCAACCTTGATCCCAGCCAAAACCCCAACGCCAAGGATCTATATTTCGATAATGAGTATTATGTTGATGATGAGTATTATGTTGAGAGCCAACAGAGTGTGAGACACGATGTGAATACTCATTAGATAATGGCGGCTGAGCATTGACAAAACTCGCCATTGTTAAACCCACAACCCCGCTAAGCCCTAGAATTGGCAATAAAGCACAGTGTTTATTTATTCGCATAAGTTACCTCCACAACATGGTATTCAACCATCAGTTTACGCTAAGCAAGGTCAAAGTCGATATCAACAATATAGGTCTATCAAATGGCTTAACCCTATATTAGAAAAATGCTATAGTGCGCCTCATAAGGGTTTGGATTTGATTTACAGGCGGTAAGCATGAGTTTTAAAGATTTACGCAGCTTCATCGATCATTTAGAAGTAAATGGCGAATTAAAGCGCATTAAGCACCCTGTTGATCCTCACTTAGAAATGACGGAGATCGCTGATCGTGTTTTACGATCGGGTGGCCCTGCTCTGCTATTTGAAAATCCTACTAATAATACTATGCCAGTACTGGTTAACCTATTTGGCACACCTAAGCGTGTGGCAATGGCCTTGGGTAAAGACGACCCACTAGCGCTGCGTGAGGTTGGTGAGTTGTTGGCATTCTTGAAAGAACCTGAGCCGCCGAGTGGCTTTAAAGATGCCATTGCTAAAATCCCCATGTTTAAGCAGGCATTAAATATGCCACCAAAGACAGTGCGTAATCCACCTTGTCAGCAAGTGGTTAAAACGGGCGATGAAGTTGACTTAACATCATTGCCTATCCAACATTGTTGGCCTGGAGATATTGCTCCTTTAGTCACTTGGGGACTCACCATCACCAAAGGACCTCGCCAGAAAAGACAAAACTTAGGCATTTATCGCCAACAATTATTAGGCAAAAATAAGCTTATTATGCGCTGGCTTGATCATCGCGGTGGTGCCTTAGATTTTAAAGATTTTAAACAGCTTCACCCAGGTGAGCGTTATCCGGTCGTGGTAGCATTAGGTAGCGATCCAGTGACCATTTTAGGTGCTGTGACCCCCGTACCTGATTCAATGAGTGAATACGCTTTTGCTGGTTTATTGCGTGGTGAGCGCACTGAAGTCTGCAAAGCGATTAGCTGCGATCTTGAAGTACCAGCTACCAGCGAAATTATTCTTGAAGGCTATATAGACCCTGATGAAACCGCAGTAGAAGGCCCATACGGCGATCATACTGGTTACTATAACGAAACCGACTCATTTCCAGTTTTCACTGTGACTCATATTACTCACCGTAAAGATGCCATTTATCATAGCACCTACACAGGCCGTCCACCCGATGAGCCAGCTATGTTAGGCGTGGCGTTAAACGAAGTATTTGTTCCCATTTTACGTAAGCAGTATCCAGAAATTATTGATTTTTATCTGCCGCCTGAAGGTTGTTCTTATCGCATGGCAGTGATTTCAATTCGTAAGCAATATCCCGGTCATGCTAAGCGCGTAATGATGGGAGCGTGGTCATTCTTACGCCAATTTATGTATACCAAATTTATCATTGTTGTTGATGACGATGTTAATTGCCGTGATTGGCAAGATGTTATTTGGGCAATTACCACCCGCATGGATCCTATTCGCGATACCATGATGGTAGATAATACTCCGATTGATTATCTTGATTTTGCCTCACCTGTTGCCGGTTTAGGCTCTAAGATGGGTTTAGATGCCACTAACAAATGGCCAGGCGAAACCACTCGCGAATGGGGAACACCTATTGTGATGGATCCCGAAGTTAAACAAAAAATTGATCAAATTTGGGATGATCTCGGCATAGACGATATTCCAACATTATAACCACGATGATCAAATTAGGACGCAAGTCACTATAATTAACTCATTGATAAAAATAAAAAGGCCTTAAAGGACGTTAGATGAAAACCATTCGTTGTCAGATTGAAAAAATCACCCCGTTTAATGACGCTGTGTATCAAGTGTTTCTTAAACCCGAAGCAGCTTTCGATTTTAAAGCCGGCCAATACTTATCTGTGGTCATGGGTGAAAAAGACAAACGTCCTTTCTCTATCGCTTCAGCTCCTAATGCAGCATTGATTGAGTTACACATTGGTGCAGCGGTCAGCGAAAGCTACCCTATGCAGGTTGTGGAACGTCTACAAACCTCAAAGCATATCGATATAGAAGCGCCCGCAGGTGATGCCTTTTTGCGTAGCGATAGCCACAGGCCCCGTATTTTGATTGCGGGTGGCACAGGTTTCTCATACATAAAAAGTATCGTTGAAGCACAAATTGCTAATGGCGAAACCATCCACACTAAACTGTATTGGGGTTGTCGCAATGAAGACGCAATGTACTACCAAGACATCGCCAAGCAATGGCATAGCGATCATTCGTGGTTAGAGTTTATTCCTGTCGTTGAACTTGCAGATAGCACTTGGAAAGGTAAACAAGCTAATTTACTAGAGCAAATTAAGCAGGATTTTGTCAGCTTAAATGGTTACGACATCTATATAGCTGGTCGTTTTGACATGGTTGGAGCTGCACGAGAGTTGTTCCGTGAACTTGGAGTAGAAGAGGACCACCTATATGGTGATGCCTTCGCATTTATTAAATAAGCTCTCTCAATAAAAACGATTAAAACCGGCTATCTTGCCGGTTTTTTTATAGGTAAATCGATTGATTGCTTTGTATTCCATGGCTCATTTCTTTAAAATTAACCCACATTTATTATTAAGGTATTCCAATGAAACTCAGTCAATTAACCCAATCCATTTACGATCATTTATACCGCGACATTTTTGAGTTTCGCAACACCTTTGACCTGCCCGTTAACGATAGTGCTAGCCTAGACGATAAAGCAGACACTTTGCATACATCATTAATTATTGAAGAAATGACCGAGCTTGCAGAAGCCGACTCGCGTATTGAACAAGCTGATGCCATTGTTGACTCAGTTTATGTGTTAATGGGCCGCTTAGTGCACTTAGGTGCAGCCCAGATAAGTGATAGTCTAGAGATCAGCTACCTTATCGATTTATTGCTAAACGTGGCTAAAAACCGCGAAATAGACTTTATCCAATGCTGGGATGAGGTGCACTCAAGCAACATGAGTAAAGTGTGCCGAAATCAACAAGAGTTAGATGAAACCATCGCCTTTTACGCTAAACAAGGTGTTGAAATAGTCGGTAGCACTAAAGGTGAG
Source organism: Shewanella sp. MEBiC00475 (assembly GCF_005234075.1). Classification (NCBI taxonomy): domain Bacteria; kingdom Pseudomonadati; phylum Pseudomonadota; class Gammaproteobacteria; order Alteromonadales; family Shewanellaceae; genus Shewanella; species Shewanella sp. MEBiC00475. Next base: position 2,809,174 of record NZ_CP039928.1, on the reverse strand, counting down.
TTTATTATTGCCAAGTGCGCTAAAGATGTTGATATGGCAGGTAAAGTGGTACGCCAAGGCAAAGTCTTAAAATCCGTTTACTATCGCCCTGCAGACTTAACCACGTTAGTGCGAGATTAATCAGTAAATCAGCTACTCGATTTTTACTTAGTAGTACTGGTTTACTCATAAAAAAATGCGCTTTCATTAGCGCATTTTTTTATGACTGCTTTCAGTTATTCAACCACCGAAATTTTGCTATTGTTCAGCGCCTGAATTAACCGCTGCGGCTCATCCACACTCAAATGAATCACTTTCATGGGTTCCGGTAACTGGCCCATACCACCATGATAAATGACCGGACGATTTAGCGTAATAGTGACATTACTCTGCCCACGACCAATAATAATGGTTTCTGGTTCATCTTTATTTAATTCAGCTGATTCTTGATTATCAACACTGGCAATATCCGCAATGTTCACGACCATAAATCCCCACAATGAATTATTGATCACTAAGTTATCTCTGATTAAATACAAAGAGTAATAACGTGATAGCCGATGATTAGCCACGATAGACATCAAGGTATAGGCAATAATGCTCGAGACAATAATTGCCAACCACTCGCTCCATGAGACCAATAATAAATAACTGCTACAAGATGCGGTGATACAACCCATTAGCATTAGCCATACATGCCAGCGCGTTGCACTATTGAGATTGATATTAGCGATGGCCGCAGGATGATGACGTGAAAACCAAGGGATTGAATAAAACCAGTTGGTCGCTTCACTGGCCAGAATAAGTGCGATAGTTAAACTTTTTTCATCACCATCCCGATACGTTTCTACCGCACCAACTCTAGGATCGCCCTTAAGCTTTCGCACCTTAATCAAGCCACGAACAACACTCACCACCAAGTACAATTCAATAACCAGTAACACTGCAATAATCGGATAGCGTAACCATGCAACAAACTCAAAATAGTGCGCGACTTCGGCAGGGAAACTTAACCGAGCAACCAGGCTGCTTAAACTGAAAACGATAATCAATTTCCACAGTTTCTGAGCGCCCATTTTGATAATGCAATACCAGTAGCTCAGAGGCAGTAACAAAAAATACACTACACAAATAAGGTATAACGACCACTTATCAGCATCGCTCGTTAACGACTCAGGCGTACACTGAACACCGATAACAAAACTGAATATCATTAAGACTAAAAAGACTAACCGATATTTAACTGTTGCTCTCATTCAATACTCTTCCTTGGGTAATCTCTATTCAATTATTGACGCACTGTAGAAATGGATGTGGGGCAGATAAAAATAAAACAAGTTATTAACATATCAGCAAAAATACGTCTTATGGAAATTGATTAGCTCAAAAGTTGTTACAGGAAATGATTGATATAGCTTTATCACGCAACACGACAAAGAGTTGCACTATAATTAAGCGGCTTTACAGGGCTAATAGGTGATTTGAGTTAAATACTGCGTTTAAACAACCAAGTTAAACCATGAATTGCAGTAGTTGGGAAAGCCATCGAATGATCGGCCTCTGGGATCACCAGCAGCTTGAGTTGTAAAGCGCCGGTTTTAGCAGATGGATGAGATTGAAGTATTTGATAAAAAGCCTGAGCGTCTGCCACCATATGATGATTACCATTAGTATGAGGTGGCTTTTCTAATTCGCCAATACCAATAAAAACCTTGGCAGATATTGCTGGTGTGTGACTAAAACGCTGAGAAAACTGCTGCAACAATTGCTTATTATCGAACCACAGAGATGGGCTACCCAATACATAATAATCAAATAGCCTTGGTCGTTCTAACAATATATATGCACCCAGCAAGCCACCTAACGAATTTCCCATAAAAGTATCATATTGCTTATTTACCCGAAAATTCGTTTCAACAAAGGGCATAACAATATTACTTATAAAGCTAACATGTCGTTTAGCCTCACCCGTCGGTAATTTCCAACTCGGATCGTGACTTGGAGTGAAATCTCTAATCCTACTCGCAGAGCCTTTACTTGGCTTTTGATAGCCAATAGCGACTAAAATAGCTTGTTGCATTATGTTGCTGTTCATCGGAAATCGCGTTGCACCAGACACCACTTGCAAACTGTACATGCTATCAGTCATGTATATCACTGGATATTGATGTGAACTACTTTGCTGGTATTTTTTGGGGAGCTTGATCATCACTTTATAGTCACGATCGCCATCTTTGAGTATAAATTGACGGGTACGAGGAATGTTGACAACCGCAGCTGTAGAATACACATCTACAGTGCTGCTTGGTAAACTAGCTATTACAGCATCATGGTTAGCTGACACATTGGTTATGGGGAACCAACAACATATTATCGCGCAGCACAACCAATAAGTTGTTTTCATGCATCCCTGCCCTATGGTAATAAACCACAAACGTTAAATCATATAATCCAGTGCAAGTGCGATAAACAGTATCATCCCTGCCCAGTTATTATTTAAAAAGGCTTTAAAGCATGAGGCACGTTCATGATGGAAAATTAATCGTTGCTGATACATCGCAAACCCGATAAAGCTGATAATACCCAAGCCATAAATAACCCCTCGATCGGCCACCAGCCCAGCCATCACAAAACACCCTAACGCAGCAAGTTGAAATAGGCCGATAATCTGTCGGTCAAAGCGGCCAAATAAGATAGCGGTTGATTTAATGCCAACTTTTAAGTCATCGTCACGATCGACTATGGCATACATGGTGTCGTACGCTACCGTCCAACACCAATTAGCCATAAATAACCACCAAGCTTCAACTGGTACTTCACCAAGTTGAGCAGCATAGGCCATCGGAATTGACCAACTCCACACAATACCCAAAAACATTTGTGGCATGTTGGTCACCCGTTTCATAAACGGGTACATCACAGTTAATACTATCCCGACTACAGATAACTGCACCACGAGAGGATTAAGCCATAACACTAAACTAAAAGCAGCCAACCCTAAAAGAGTAAATAGAGTCAGTGCCTCTTTAACAGACACTTCACCCGACACCAACGGTCGCATACTCGTACGCTCGACATGAGCATCTAATTTACGGTCAGCAAAGTCATTAATTATGCAGCCATTAGCCCGCATAATAATCACTCCCACGATGAAAATGAGTAACACCTTGATATCAGGCATACCATGAGCGGCTAACACCAATGCCATTAAACAAGGCCATAACAGAAGTAAGGTGCCAATGGGTCTGTCAATCCGCATTAATCGTGCATATGCACGCAACTTATCTTGCAATGACATTGGTGTCGTATCTCCATGATTTAGCAAGTTATACAGATTAACAGTGCTCTAATTTTGCTAACGACACCAACAACCATTTGCAGCCGAAATCGACAAAATCAACCTGCACACGGCCTTTTTCACCAGAGCCTTCAAAGTTAATCACCTTGCCTTCACCAAACTTAAAATGCTTCACTTTAGAGCCAACTCTATAACCAGTATCATTAAAACCATTCGGCTTGGTAGTGACCGTCGCAGGGCGAGCAGCGAAGCGTTTGCTGATGGATGGCTTCACCTGAGCACGTATGCGAATTTGTTCAACGAATTTTTCAGGAATTTCGTTAATAAATCGTGATGGGCTAGCATAATCTTCACGGCCATAAATACGACGGGACTCAGCATAACTGATGTACAGTTTCTGCATTGCACGGGTCATTCCGACATAACATAAACGACGCTCTTCATCTAAACGATCGCCTTCATCTAGTGCCATCTTGCTCGGGAATAATCCTTCCTCAACACCCGCCATAAACACCATTGGAAACTCAAGTCCTTTGGCCGAATGTAACGTCATCAATTGCACAGCATCGGTAAAGGCATCAGCCTGACCTTCGCCAGCTTCTAATGCTGCATGAGATAAAAAGGCATTAAGCTCGCCCATGTCTTCAAGTTCTTCAGGCATTTCGAAACTGCGCGCTGCAGTGACTAACTCATTTAAGTTTTCAATTCGCGCTTGGGCTTTTTCGCCCTTTTCAGCCTCGTACATGGTACGCAAACCTGAACGGTCAATCACATCATCAGCCATCCGATACAACAACATATCTGCAGTATCAGTACGCATCGAGATAATCAGTTCCATAAAGCCATTGATGGCATTAGCTGCACGCCCAGCTAGTACTTTTTCTTCAACTAAATGCACACAGGCTTGCCAAAGTGTTAGCTGTTGCTGTCTGGCTGTTGAGCGCACAATATCTAAAGTGCGATCACCAATACCACGAGCTGGGGTATTCACCACACGTTCGAATGCGGCATCATCATCTTTATTATTGATAAGACGCATATAGCCCATTGCATCTTTAATTTCTTGACGCTCGAAGAAGCGCAGACCACCGTAAATACGGTAAGCTAACCCTTTGTGTAAAAAGGCTTCTTCTAATACTCGCGATTGCGCATTTGAACGATATAAAATCGCGCACTCGCTCAAACTACCGCCTTTTTCCTGCCAATCGCTAATGCGACCCACAATGAACTTGGCTTCGTCCGTCTCATTAAAGGCGCAATAAACAGAAATGGGCTCGCCATCTTTGTCTTCAGTCCATAACTCTTTGCCCAAGCGATCTGGGTTATTAGAAATCACAGCGTTAGAGGCATTCAAAATATTAGCCGTTGAACGGTAATTTTGTTCTAAACGAATCGTTGTTGCACCGTCAAAATCTTTTAAGAAACGATGGAGGTTTTCAATTTGCGCACCACGCCAGCCATAAATGGATTGATCGTCATCACCGACAATCATCACATTAGCCGTTTTGCCCGCTAACACACGGATCCACGCATATTGTATCGCGTTAGTATCTTGAAACTCGTCTACTAAAATATGACGAAAACGCTCTTGATAATGTGCCAATAAATGCGGTTTATTCAACCATAACTCATGCGCACGTAATAGGATTTCAGCAAAATCGACCAAACCTGCACGATCACAAGATTCTTGGTAGATTTTATAAATATTCAGTAAGTTTTGCTCAATCGGAAACCCGCCTGCATCGATATGCTTAGGGCGAAGACCTTGATCTTTCTTACCATTGATATAACCCTGAGCTTGACGCGGAGGATACTGCTTCTCATCTAAATTAAGGCTTTTTAGAATACGTTTTAACAAACGCAACTGATCGTCAGAATCGATAATCTGGAAGCTTTGCGGTAAATTGGCATCTTGATAATGAGTGCGTAATAACCGATGGGCTAAACCGTGGAAGGTACCTATCCACATGCGTCCCATGTTAGTACCCACGACCTTTTCCACCCGTTCACGCATTTCTGCCGCGGCTTTATTGGTAAAGGTGACTGCCAAAATAGAATATGGACTTTGTTGTTCAACTTGCATTAACCACGCTATACGGTGGGTTAATACTCGGGTTTTACCACTGCCGGCACCCGCTAACACCAACATATTTGAAAGTGGTGCGCCAACTGCCTCACGCTGCTTATCGTTTAGGCCGTCTAATAATGATGATACGTCCATTTTTCCTCCCAGAAATCTGCATTGCATTATATATCAAATAGCGAGGGTCTGTTTACCTTTCGTGGGCCGATATGGTTCTAAATAAACACTTATTAATCATGGTGCAATATGTGACACCTGGTATTTTAAGAATATATCATGCAACTTTTAGCCATATTCCATACAATAAAGAGCAAAACAAGTTTAATTGAGATCCTTGCTAGGTTTACCGTATACGTTTGCAGAGAGGTAGCAGGGTTCGCTAGAATAACAACAGCATATTTTGAATGTCTTAGTGGCCCTATCAGCCTAAATTGACAAAGATACGCATGAAAATTACTATACAAATTAAGATAGTTACTTAGGTTGTCATATTGAATATCAAAGATTTAGAGCTGTTTATTGCCGTAGCAAAACTAGGCAGCTTCTCCAAAGCGGCTAAATCACTTGATACCCGCCGAGCACTAGTAAGTCGCCGCATTGCAGATTTAGAAAAACAGCTCGGCGCACCGCTGTTTACCCGTACGACCCGAGTAATGAAATTAACCACTTCTGGCCAACGTTACCTTAGCCAAATAACACCGTTAGTTAACCAACTCAAACATGCTGGAGACGTATTTAAACATCGTCACGACGATGTACAAGGTAAGTTAAGAATAGGCTTACAACCCTTTGTTGATAAGCTGATGGATAAACACATTGCCAATTTTATTCATGCTTACCCACAAGTACAGTTAGAAGTGTTTATTGTGCCGGGGCAAATTCAAGATCTAAAACGTTTAGATCTAGATTTCATGCTCAATGTCGGTGAGGTCAGTAAAGGGAATATCCATAGCCAAAAGCTGATGACCTTTGAACGAAAATTGTATGCTAGTACACTTTATCTTGAAAATTCATCGGTTATTGAAACCATTGATGATTTACATTATCACTCACTTTTGGGCTATCGGTCTGCAGAAGGTATATTAGAAGATAACTGGATATTTCAACATACAGAAATCAGCGCAAATCATAAAGTCATTTGCAGTGATTACAACTCTTTGTACCACTTTTGTTTAGGCGGTGCTGGGATTACGTTATTGCCTCAAGTCATTGCAATCGCGGCTGTTGAAAACCAACAATTAATCAATGTATTACCCGAACTAAGTGCCGGATTCAAAGATATTAATATCCTTTATCCTAAAGACCACATCATATCGGCGGCGACTAAAGCATTTATTGAACACTTAACCCAAATGGTTAAGTAACCTGAACTCGGGATAAGTAAGTAACATTTAGGCCAGCAATGCTGGCCTATTTAATGATTAACCTCAACCCAGAAAAACAGGTTGGATAAAAGTCGATTTATTTCTTATCGTCTTTTAAACCAATGCTGTCCATCCAATATTCAAAATTAACTAAATTACCAGGTAACACAATACGACTATCAGGTTTGCTTAAACCATCTAACTGCTTCATGTATTGTTCACCAAGTTGCATCCGCAGAGCACTTTGTCCACCTTCTGACGAAATAACCACAGCCAATCGTTCTATTGATTCAGATGTCGCTTTAGCTATCGTTAGAATTTCCTGAGCCTTACCTTCAGCCTCATTAATACGACGCTGCATTTCACCTTCAGAACGATTGATGGTTTCCGCCATGACACCTTCTGAACGGTTAATTTTACTTTGTTTATCACCTTCACTTTTGGCTAATAATGCCCGACGTTCACGTTCGGCATTAACCTGCATTTCCATGGCGTTTTTAACCGTTTCAGGAGGGGTGATGTTTTTAATTTCGTAGCGGTGAACCCTAATACCCCACATTGAACCCGCTTCATCAAGCACCTCAACCACTTTGGCCGAAATTAAATCACGCTCTTCAAAAGTACGGTCAAGGTCTAACGTGCCAATCACTGAACGAGTGGTAGTTTGCGCCAATTGAATGGCTGCATAACGGTAATCCGTTATGCCATAACTGGCTTTTACTGGATCGGTTACCGAAATATAAATCACGCCATCAACTTCGACATTCACTTCATCACTTGAAAAACACTCTTGCGGTGGCACATCGATAGTTTCTTCTTTTAAGTCATGAATATAAGCGACTTTATCAACAAAAGGGATCAGCGCATGAAAGCCAGCATCTAAGGTATTGTGATATTTGCCTAACCGTTCAACGATATAAGCAGACTTAGTTGGAACGAGGCGAATAGACTGAAATAATTTGAGCACAAAAATGGCAAAAATAGCGCCCCAAATAACCATAACAATAAAATCAGTATCAATTCCGTTAATCAACATTAGCGTGCTCCTTTTACTGATGAATTGGTTACGGCATGAGTCACTTGTTCCATTCCTTCAAAAAAACCTTCCAGTTTAGCCATTTCAGCTGGCACCACAGACACTTGAGATTCGGATAGAATTTTGCCCACTTGCCCAATAAACTGCTCTTTGAGCAACATGTTCATCGCATCATTACCACCATTGATGGTCAATGCCTTACAAATCATTGCCATGCCTTCTGCTTTGGCATTAGCAACTATTGAAATTTGTTGTCCGGTACCGATTGCTTCGTTAATTCGTTTTTGCTTTTGGCCTTCAGATAGATTAATCGCCTCTTGACGCTCACCTTGCGACATATTAATCATCGCGGCTTTTTCTGCATTAGCTAAGGTAATTTCCGCACGTTTACGACGCTCAGCTTCCATTTGTTTTTCTAAGGTGTGAATAACATTACGCGATGGCGTAATGTTTTTAATTTCATAACGTAACACCTTAATTCCCCATGGATCGGAGGCTTTATCAATCTCACGGACTATCGACTCATTCAAACTGTCACGTTCTGAAAATGTTTGTGATAAGGTCAATTTACCAATTTCAGAGCGCATTGTTGTTTGAGCCAGATTTACTGCCGCACGACGATAATTTTCGATACCATAACTGGCCAATTTACCATCCATCACTTTAAGGTAGACCAAACCGTCAACTTCTAATTGGGTGTTATCCTTTGAAATACAACTCTGTGGCGGAACATCAAGCACTTCTTCACGAGTGTCGTGTCGATAAGAAACACGATCAACAAAAGGAACCAGAAAATGAAAACCTGGCTGTAACACAACACGAAACTTACCCAGACGCTCAATCACATGCACTTCACGCATTGGCACAATTAACATGAGTTTGTACAAAATAAACATTACAAATAAAAAAACGATTGTTAACACAAACATATCTACTCCCTTTTAAACTGACTTTCCTAAATAACATTGGACGGTAATCACTACCTAATATCCTAACAAAACTATTTTAAAGCATTGATAATAAATTGTTTTTATAATAATACCAGATTATCACTATACCGAATCAATAATGGGTTCAACAACAAAAGCAATATTATCCCGACAAATAATTCTCACTTTAGTGCCCTCTTTTATTACTGATCCATCACCCAAAGCGGTCCAATCTGAACCTAAACAGCTAATTCGCCCCGTTTGTTGTCCAGGACCAATGGTTTGCTTAACGATGGCGACTTGGTTATACAAATCGGTTTCTTCGTCGGTATTATCAACATGGGAGTCGCCGCCCACTAACCGTTGGGTTATATGACGAAAACTCAGTAATAGTACCATTGAGGCCATAAACCATAATGTCAGGCTTTGTACCAATCCATCGATAATGCCAACAGCCAGTGCAGATGCGACAAGAAGGCATGCTGCACCTAATAAAATCACAATGCCACCCGGAATAATTATTTCCGCTAACATCAACAACAGTCCTAGCACTAACCAAACAGTGAGCGGGTTTGAAAGCTCCATATACTCCCCCATAATATGAGAATGTCCTTTAATTCACTATAACATCTTTATTTATTAATGCGACATATTATGTCAAACATGCACATTATGTTCTGCGTTATAAACGCTTGATCGACTTACATGATCTAAACAGTGCGTCATTATTAATGACGCCGACATTTTCGTTAAGTGATAGAGGATATTTACCCACATTTATAACATAACAGAGCCCACATTAGCCGTTATGCTTTGCATCACATTGACAATTTATATACTCGCGTTGGCGATTATATCGACCATGAAAACAATGAAATCGTCACATTCTTAACAGTTTTAATTGTGATCTGGCAAAATATTGAATATATTTCGCCCATTGTGCATGATCCAGAATAATAGATCTCAAAGTTGTACTCGATCGATTTAAAATTTACGCTTAAACTGTCACTACTGATCAACCTGAATACTTAATTAACCGGAAGAAACATGAAAAGAATCTACCTTTTAGCGACACTTATCCTCTCACCAAATGTTTTTGCTGACGATTTAGTTCAATGGTGGGATGTTAGCGCGACTGTCTTGCATGGTGAAAACTATGACTTAGCACCATCAGAAAGACAAACAACGATTACCCTAGAAACGGCTGGTGCCTGGAAGTATGGCGATTGGTTTGTATTTCAAGATTTTATTAATTTTAATGGTAATAATAACGGTGTTGATAGCACAAATTATGGTGAAATTTCACCTCGGTTTAGTGCGAGTAAAATATTGGGTCAGCCTGTTAGCTTTGGTGCGGTAAAAGATGTCTCTTTAGCACTCACTTACGAAGAAGGTGAAGGCCCTGTTAACAGTATGCTTTATGGTATCGGTTTAGACTTTGACGTGCCATTTTTTAGCTACTTACAACTGAACACATACCGTCGTGACGCTATTAGTAGTGGCAACAACAGCGATGGTTGGCAGTTTACTCCAGTATTTAGAATCGACGTGCCAGTGGGCAATGCCAATATTATTATCGATGGCTATATTGATTGGGTATTTTCTGCAGACAACAACGGCTATGACGAAAACCTACACTTTAATCCGCAAATAAAATATGACTTAGGCAAATCATTATTTGGCGATCACAAACAAAACAAGCTGTTAGTGGGTATTGAATATGATTATTGGCAAAGTAAATATGGTGTTGCGGGCATTGACCAAAGTACCTACTCAATCATTGCGAAATATCATTTCTAATCTAGGCTGCCCCTTATAAAAATTAGATAACAAAAAAGGTGCCTAGGCACCTTTTTTAATGTTTACGTGTTAACTCAATCTGTTATAACAAAATCGCTTGTTAAAATATGATGGCCAACAGCATGAGTTTACGCTAGCAATTTTTTCGCTGCTGCGACAACAATAGACACTGCACTAACTTCAGTTTTCTTCATTGTAGCTTCATCAGGAATTTCTTGCTCGGTACGGTTTACAATAACACCCGCTACACACGCTGCACGCCAACCTTGAGTTGCACACATAGTAAATAGTGTTGATGATTCCATTTCATAGTTCAGCACGCCCATTGCTTGCCATTCTTTCATTGAACCAACAAAGCGCTGAGTTACGCGACCAGAAACAGTATCGTAACGTTCTTGGCCTGGATAGAAGGTGTCAGAAGAGGCAGTAATACCGACATGTGGCTCTATGCCTGCATCTCTACACGCTGCAACCATTGCTGTAGTACAAACAAAATCAGCAGCAGCAGGAAACTCTAACGGAGCAAAGTGCAAACTGGCACCGTCTAAACGCACTGATGCGTGAGTGACAATGACATCACCCACATTCACATGTGGTTGAATTGAACCCGTTGTACCGACACGCAAAAAAGTTCGCACACCCAGTTGTGCTAACTCTTCTACTGCAATAGATGTTGATGGTCCGCCGATCCCCGTTGAACAAACAACAACAGGTTTGCCATCGATATAAGCTAAATAGCTGGTGTATTCACGATGGCTGGCTAAGAACGTTGCGTTGTCCATTAGCTCGGCAATACGCTTAACACGTTCTGGATCACCAGGTACGATTGCTAAGGTAGCGCCATCTAACATTTTTTTAGTTAATCCTAAGTGAAATACATCGGACATTATGAAAACCCCTTTCAGTTTTGAATATTAAATTCTTATAATCCAGACTTTAACTGAGTCTTTAGGCGCATAAGGTTAACTTGATCACATATAAATTCATAATAGTTAATATGCTTTCGTTAAATTATTACTAATATATGTCAAAATCCCACCAAATACACAGCTTTCAGCATAGTTGAGAGGGAGTAAAAACAACAAGCTATTTATCTAAATCAAAAACGATTAACGTGATTTACATCAAATTAACCTTAACAAATTTGGGTGGGGTATTAGTCATGCCGTTAATAACAAAAAAGGACGCTAAGCGTCCTTTTTTACTCAATACTGATGGATTACAAGTAATAATCTTTTAACGGTGGGAAACCATTAAAACATACTGCTGAGTATGTAGTGGTATAAGCACCAGCAGTTAACCAGTACAAACGATCGCCAATGGCTAAATCGACCGGCAAACCATAGCTGTAATGTTCATACATAATATCAGCGCTGTCGCAGGTTGGGCCGGCAATAACACACTTATCTAACTCGCCTTTACGCTCAGTGTAGATAGGAAACTTAATCGCTTCATCCATGGTTTCAATCAAACCTGAGAACTTACCTACATCAGTAAATACCCAGCGCTCTAACGCTGTGTGTGATTTACGCGAAATTAATACCACTTCAGATACAAGTACACCGGCATTTGAAAGTAATGAACGACCAGGTTCTAGAATGATTTCAGGTAATTCATCACCAAAATCTTCTTCCAAGAAATGTTTAATCTGCTGCGCATAAACACCCAGTTCATTGGTTTTGTCTATATAGTTGGCAGGAAAACCACCACCTAGATTGATCATCTTTAACACAATGCCATGTTCTTCTTTTAAACGGTCGTAAATACTTTTCACTTTACCGATGGCAGAATCCCACGCACCGATATCACGTTGCTGTGAACCGACATGGAATGAAATACCATGTGGTTGTAAGCCTAACTCTTTAGCCAATACTAATAAGTCGTATGCCATTTCATTTTGACAGCCAAACTTACGTGATAAAGGCCAATCAGCGGTATGTGTGCCTTCAGTTAAAATACGTAAGTACACTTTTGAACCTGGAGCTTCTTCAGCAATCATGCGTAAATCAGCTTCAGAATCTGAAGCATACATACGCACACCTTGTTGATAGAACGAACGCACATCTACGCGTTTCTTGATGGTGTTACCATAGCTAACACGATCAGTTGAAACACCTATAGACGTTACCATTTCAAGTTCGTAAATAGAGGCTATGTCAAAGTTTGAACCTTTATCTCGCAATAAGGTTAAAATCTCTTTGGCCGGATTTGCCTTAACCGCATAATAGATATTGGCGAAAGGAAAATTGTTAACCATATCATCGTATTGTTTCGCAACGATTTGGGTGTCAATAACTACAAATGGTGTTGGCTTATCTTTAGCAAATGCTTCAATGCGGTCAAACGTGTCCTTGTCATAATAATCTGCAACATCAATCGATTGAAATTGGCTCATTAGGCCGGTGCCTCCAGTTAGTGGGGTGATAAAAGTGTTATTACGAATCTGTAAGAACACGCGCAGTAAACGATATTTTTAAACAATACGCAATGAGTTTTTATGCAAAAAGTTTACTTTTTTATTCTTCAATAAAATTCTGTGACGTTCTGCATATTATCCACTTAATTACCCGTATCAATAATTCGCCTATCCGCAATAAAGTATAGACATCAACAATAAAAATGCGTGTTAAGTTGATAAAAAATATTTTCAGCTTAATGACTCTTAACTGCAGGCTAAGATTTTCCCCTATGTGTAAAAAGTTGTTATCATCCAAATTGATAACAACTAAAAATGCTTCAACAAGGAATATAGATGAACGAACCCAGTTTAGATCAAGAGCTCCAACAACTACAAAATGTCTATAGCGTCATCACTGAGTTTGTTGTTGAGTACAGCTTTCAAATTGCTGGTGCACTTATTATTTTCTTATTGGGGCTTTGGGTTGCTAACAAAGCCGCCAACATTGTCGCCGCACAACTAAAAAAGCATAACATTGATATCACCCTCAGTAACTTTGCCTCCAACTTAATTAAAATCATTATTATTGTGATGGTCGTAGTGATCTGTTTAGGTAAACTTGGTATTAGCGTGACACCTATGGTTGCCGCTATTGGCGCCGCTTCACTCGGTGCAGGCTTAGCATTACAAGGTATGTTATCTAACTATGCAGCTGGTATAACGATTATTGTGACTCGTCCGTTTGTGGTTGGAAACACCATTGAAGTAAAGGATGTCAGCGGCGTAGTGGAAGTCATTAAACTAGGGCAAACCATTTTAACCAATGAAGAAGGCGAACAAATCAGTATCCCCAATAAGCACATTGTCGGGGAGATTTTACATAACTCATTTGCTTATAAACTGGTTGAAAACAAATTTAATATTGATTATCAAACTGATGCTGATCATGTTATCCAATTAGTTAATGACGTACTTGCTGCAGCTCCTGCAATTTATAAAGACAAGAAACCATTGGTAGGAATCAATGGGTTTAATTCTATCGGCATGGAAATAGGCGTGCGTTATTGGGTGCCTACAACAAGTTATTTTGAAGAAAAGTATCAAACCAACCTAGCTATTATTAAAGCGCTAACGGCAGCAAACATAACTATTCCTTGTCCAGTAAAGGAAATTCATTTACAACACTAATCTTCACGAGTGTAATATTTCTAGTGTTAATAGTCCTGCCCTCATAACGTTAGCTTATATGGGGGCAGTAAAATCTATCACGGTCCTTTAACGGCAGCTACCTTAAGCATAAAACCATCATCAAACATACTGTTATGAGTAAATTTGTCGTTATTCTGCCTAATTTTGACTATTTTAAACTAGCAGCATAATCAATAATACTGCTTCGATATAATGCCAATAACTCAGTATCGTTCACCGCAACGCCAACTTTTTGTGGTGTTTTATCCTTCCATGCATCATGCGGATAAATACGGCTACCACATTTCTGAATAGTCATTCCTTCAGCTACGCCATCGGTAACAACCCTTATTGGTCCTTCTCTAAGAGTGAACAATGCAGGATTAATCACATAAGCAATAGCCGATGGGTCATGCACATGGCAAGCTTCTAAGCCCACTTTCTCACTATAAAACCTCAAATAATAACGACTGATATTCCAGATAAATTGGCCTACTTCGCCTGCATCATCACGCAATTGGTCAAGGTACTCGCGAGTAAAAAAGCTTTGCTCGGTCACATCCAAACCAATTACCACCACAGGCCAAGAGGCAGTGAGCACAATGTCTGCAGCATGAGGGTCATCATGAATATTTGCTTCTGCAAACGGAGTCACATTACCGTGGTGATTATTCTCACCAAAGGCGCCGCCCATAATAACGACGTCTTTAACCAAATCGACAATGCTGGGATCGGCCTGAAGCGCTAGAGCAAGGTTAGTTAACGGACCAATAGCCACCAAAGTGATTTCCCCAGGCTCAGCCTTCACAGCATCGATGATGTATTGATATGCAGGACGAAGGTCTGCTTTGCCCTCAACATTTGCAGGTACAATCACATCACCAAGACCCCCTTCACCATGAACCACCACTGTGGGTCCAACTGGAGGTCGAATAATGGGCTTACTCGCACCAGTAACAACATCGGCTTTTAATTGATATTTCTGCTTAATATAGAGGGCATTACGGGTCGCATTTTCGATGGTTGCATTGCCATAAACAGTTGTGATGGCTTTTAGCTCAATGTCTGGATGCGCTTCGGCAAACAAAATGGCAAATACGTCATCAATTCCGGGATCGGTATCTAATATAATTTTAGTTTTCATGGGGTTCACTGTCCTACTTAATTTAGTGAATCGGTACACTATAAGGTTTTCCTAAATATCCTGCGGCGATACTCACAGACCCTTCGAAGTAAATCTACAAGATTTTCAAAGATGATTAGCAACTGCTACAAACAAACTGAGACTCATTAAAGCCCTTGGCACTATACAAAAATAGCACCGACAGAAGTGTGATTGCTCATCAAACTTTTATCTGTAAGTGAACATAATGGTTCACTTACACGTGTGCAACTGACTATGGCGAATACATCAGCGATAACGGGGCATTATTAAACAACCAAAGATGCTCATTTCAGCATTAAATGAATGAATTCACTCTACAGCTTAGTCTTGCCATCATTTACATTCACTCACCTAAACTAGCTCAATAAGTTAGTTTATTAACAGCAAAGCAATGCACCAATACAATCATTTTGTCTCAGTCATTAATTTATCCTCAGTTCGGGATAATAAACGGTTATACAATAGACCGAATATTGTCATTTTTCCTTACATATCCCACCTCCTAAACCGAGTTGAGGTTAATTTACAATATCTCGAAAAAGTAAAGCTTACCTGACAAGTGTTAATGGATTGTTATAACTTAAAGTCAAGCTTAGCTGACATAATGACAACTAAGCCTGACTAATCACGACTAAGGGAATATTGATAATGTCGCCACTAACACGCAATCAAAACTGGAAAAATACCAACAAACACAATACTGCTCGTTTAGCAAAATGGACCTTAGCTTGGTTGATAAGTATGGCTATCGCTAACTTTGGTCCCCTATTTATTTGGCAACAAGATGCACTCACCATAGTGGCAATTGGTATTAATTTTATTCTTGGTATAGGGATGATTTTAGCTAACCGACGTCAACTACTTGGTTTAGATGAACTGCAGCAAAAAATTCAATTAAACGCGATGGGATTAAGCTTAGGGGTAGGATTAATTGTAGGCTTGAGTTATTCAAATTTAGACACCACAAACCTAATAACAGGTCGCGCTGAAATTTCACACTTGGTCATCATCATGGGACTGACTTACCTAGTTGGCATTATTTTAGGTCATAGGAAGTACCAATGAAGAATCGTCTAAAAGTACTCAGAGCAGAACAAGGTCTAACCCAAGCGCAGCTTGCTGATTTACTAAATGTCTCTAGGCAGACGATTAATGCGATCGAAACGGGTAAATTCGATCCCAGCCTGCCATTGGCTTTTAAAGCCGCACGTTTATTTAAGTTACCGATTGAAAGTATCTTTGAAGATGAGCAATAAAACACAGTCTGTCATTATTCAACATTAACCCAGGCCTGTTAATTTACCCATTAGAGTAACGTGTCAGATGTATATTTTAAAGGTAACTATAAGCCGCGTTGCCATTCTTGCCTTAGTGGGATAATACCTTGTAATGCATGTTCTACTTGAGCGACTAATGCTGGTTTATCTTTACCTAACACACCTTTTAACACTAGGTAATTTGATGCGTGATCAGAACGAAAGATCGTTTTATCGAGTTCAAGGTGGCTCAATAAAGTGTGCATCTCTGTCAGTAAACCGGTTTGATCAGGCAATACAAACTTACCATCAAAAACATTGTCCATTCGCTCAGTTCCCAATGGTAACGTTACCACCAGTGTTGATAGATAATCCGGTTTAGCAGCATTCATTAATTCAGCCGACGCTATAGCATGTTGATGAGATAGCTGCACACCACCTAATCCCATTAAAATCATCACTGATGATTTTATGCCTGCTTGGCTAATCTTCTGTAGCGCAGCTAAAGATGAGACGAACGTTTCGCCTTTTTTAATTCGTCCAAGCACTTCATCATCACCGCTTTCACAGCCAATATACAAAATGGATAAACCCATTTTTTGTAATTCAGAAAGTTGCTCAACGGTTTTATTATTAAGATTGCGCGGCAAACAATAACTGCTGATCCGAGTGACATGAGGCAGATGAGTATTAATCAATTCGCAAATAGCTTTCAAACGATTAAAGGGTAATGTCATTGCATCACCGTCAGCTAAAAAAACACGACGAAACGGATAACCAGAAGCTGCACCAGTAATAATATCATGTTCTATTTTATCAAGTTTCTGTGCTCTAAACTGCTTTTGCGGTTGGGTGTACATATCGCAAAAACTACACTGATTCCAGCTGCAGCCATTGCTAACCTGTAAAATTAATGACTTCCCCTCTGAAGGAGGGCGAAATACTGGTTCAATGTAATTAAGCATCCGAGTGTCCAAATTGATGATAATGTGAGTTAGTTAACGAAATTCGATTTTTTTTACTACAAAAAATGTTCAAAAAACTATCATTCAAAAGTATTATTGTTATAGTCATGTAGTTAACAATAAATATACAATTCAAAAGATTTAGGTGAAAAGACTTATGACTCAAGTTGCATACCAAATAAATAATCGACGTAACAAGGATGTACTTCATCATGATGAGTATTGGGATTTAACCACAGCAGATCAAAAACTCGCATTATATGACTTGCATCGCTATGGGTATCGATTATTGTTTGTTCGCCATATGCTTAAAGGGCCAGTGTCCGTCATTTGCCAGCAAGATGATATTGCTGCTATTTATGCCGACGGAGAAGTCGATTTACGCCCCAAAATAACCCTTAGAGAATCTCATTAGAAGTCTAAAAAATCCATTCAACCTTATGATATTTTATAAAAATCTACTTATTTCCTCAGTAAGCTTTAGATTCAATTTATGACTTTCGAGTTAATTTATAAACAGCTTCATTAAGCCAAGGAACTTGTTTATTCACAAACCTTGGGTTATCAGCCAACACATCGACACATTCAAGTAATTCGACGTTAAAATATGGCGTTAGATAGGTTTCAATCCAAGTTGGGCTGACAGCAAATGGTGGGCCTTTTAGGGTTTCTTGTGGGTAATCAAGGGTAATTAATAATCCGCTCACGTTAGCAGGAACCAGCGCAGCTAGCGCGTGAACATACTGTTGACGCATTTCTTCAGGCCACGCAATCAACGCCGCACGATCGTAAAAACCACTAATAGAGGATGTTAAACTGGAAGGTAAAGTAAAGATATCACCTTGATATAAGGCAACTTGATCGGCAGAAAATACCGCGTGATCATCAATATGAGTCACTTGATAAGCAAGTTCATTATCTGTAAAAAAATCTTCAACAGCAATAGCGCTTAATTCACAGCCCAACACAGTATGACGTTGTTCGGCCAAATAAAACATGTCTAACGATTTACCACATAGAGGAACGAACACCTCGCTATTTTCAGTTAAGCCTAACTGCGGCCAATATTTTACTAAAAAAGGGTTCACTTGGTTTAAATGAAAACCGATTTGTTGTAATTTCCATTTTTCATGCCAAAAGCTGGGTTCCATAATGCTATTCTTCAGTCTAATTGCTATTGAGATACAAGCTACTTTAAAGACTAAAAAAAATGGATGCAACCTCCGATAAAGATTTGCTGTTTAGCCGACTAGGCTTTACCGTCCAAGGTCATTTGTACCAGCCTTAACCAACGACAATTTTCACATTGACACTGTCGACGTGACATATGATGCGGACTTAAATTAGAATCGATATAATCTACAGCAATTAATAATTGCTGTTTTAACTCATCAACAGATTTCATCTCAAGAGCAACCATTTCATCATTACGATTAATCCATAAACATTCTTCCCCTTGATGACAAGTAATGCATTCTTCATCACTACTGTTAAAAAACACCGCATGTGGGCAATGGGTCACTTCCATTGATTGTAAAATTCGCTGCCGCGGGAACCTAAATAGCGGAATTAAATCAGCTTTATTGACATTGGGCATAATAACCTCTGGTTAAACCATTAAATAACTCTTACTGTCATAGTACCGAATGTTGATTCATTTTGATTTGATATAGGTCAAGGTTTACATATCAGATTTTTTTCGATAGGAAGCTATCATTTGCTTATAATATGTGCTGATTAGAAAGAGATATTAGGGTGATTTTTAGCGAAACAGATATCAAATTTAAATAAATCACGTTGATGCATGAATAAAATGGTTTATTTTAAATAAGAAGCACTTGCCGCAGTAAGGTTAATCAAGGTTTAATGAACTTAACAAACGGAGACTTACCTTTGCAAACACCGCAGCTGCAACACTTTTATATCAATCAAGAGCAGTCTATCTACTTGCTAAGTGCCAATGATGCACGTAAGCATAAAGCTTGGATCCGCTTGTGTAAGCAGCAGTTAAGTAAGCTGGGATATCAACAAATAGAATTTATTGGTAAAGGAGCCTATGGTTTTGTATTTGCGGGTATCAATGAATTTAACCAATCACATGTGTTTAAATTTTCCAGAATTAATTTACCCCAAAGTGTCCAGGATAGGCTTGAAGAAGAAGCCTACATGCTTAGTCAAGTGAAGCACCCTAACATCCCAGAAGCAATTAAATTTGAGCGCGTTGGTAAGCAAGGTATTTTAGTGATGGAGCGAGCTCAAGGTGAAGATCTCGACAAAATTTGCCAACGATTAGGCGCTTTACCACCAGTAATGATAGTGAGTATAGCGAGGCAATTGGCGAATATTCTATATTATCTTCGCAAGGGTAAACCTTTAGTACATGGCGATATTAAGCCCTCCAACTTAGTTTATGATATTGATGCCGACAAGTTATCATTGATCGATTGGGGGTCGGCAGTATTTGCTCAACGAGATGAACACAACCGCGCAGTTGATGACAATGTCATGTCTTTATTATCAAGCGATC
This sequence comes from Shewanella sp. MEBiC00475, assembly GCF_005234075.1. Classification (NCBI taxonomy): domain Bacteria; kingdom Pseudomonadati; phylum Pseudomonadota; class Gammaproteobacteria; order Alteromonadales; family Shewanellaceae; genus Shewanella; species Shewanella sp. MEBiC00475. The sequence continues at coordinate 2,789,186 of NZ_CP039928.1, read as the reverse complement.
AACAACACACTAATGCGCGTATGGGCGATGTGTATTTTATTGGTGATGAACAACTGAGCGGTGCGTTATCAAGCCCAAGATTTGACGAGCAAGGTGCTGCAGCTACCTTATATGCACTTGCATCTGGACAAATCAGTCGTTTCGGCACAAAAGTCATTCCAGCCACCAGCATCGGCTTACCCATTGAGTTGGCAAGAACACTCGACGCAATGCTCAGTGATGATGTTGAAAAACGTAACCTTGCTGGTGATTATTTTCTTAAAAGCTTTCGGCACAGCCATAGGATGCATTTACCTATTCTGCATACCTCACCATTGAAACCCGACATTCCAGTGTGGGCGCAACCGCGATCTAAAACCGTCGAAACCGTGAGTTACAGCTCGCGTAAATCATTTTTAAAAGAGCACAACACTCAAGATCCCATCGCCAAAATGGATGATGTGCAACTAGAAAAATATTACCGTAATTTTATGGTGGGTATGGCTGACACGGAAAAAGGCTTTATTGCCGCAGTAGGTCGTTTGGCACAATACCCTATCGTCGGCGGACTGGTGATCCATTGGCGAGAGTCAGGGGTGTTTATTGACTCAAACTTAGCGATTTACGATCCAGACAGTAAAGCACCATTAATATTAGCGGTAAATAATATGGTCACTATGGCGCGGGGCATTAAACGAATTGGGGTATTTAAAGCTTGCTTCTTTAATGCCAAAGACACCTTACATCTTGAACGAAAAAGTACTGAACACCAATATGAAATAACTGGAGAATTACAACTGCCATTTGAAGTCGGTGATGTGCCGAATTTAGAAGATAAATCCCGCTTACATTCATATTTTGAAGATGGTAAAGATCCTGAAGAAAACCTAGAACTCCCAGCAGAAATAATGACTGAACTGGCTTCGTTAAATCAAATCCATCACACTGGTTGTATTATTTTTGAAGCCCTACCTAATCACTTAAAAATTCACAGTTACTTACGTTTATTAAACCCACGTAAACAGGCTTCATTTAGAGCGAGTTTGGATCGCATTATTGCTCACGCGAATAAAATTCAAGGTTATGGTATTTCAGGATTTATGAAATTGCCTTACAAAAACACTCGCCAATTTAATCATATCGATCGCAAAGCAGATCATTTTTATCCAAAAAATCCTAAAATCATGAGTAGTGAACCAAGATAAACCAAGATAGAAATACAGTCCTTCCAATGCTCAAATGATAACGATGCCCGCTGTTCGATACAAAGTAATACGCGACCTATTAAGGTCGCGTATTTTCAATCTAATGAGCTGAACATAAGTTGCATTTATATTGGTGAACCGGGTGGCATTTCAATCGGTTTGGTGATTAATCGATAAGTTGCATCATCCATGCCTTTGGTAATGCCTTGGAACAACCAATCATAATGTGCTGATTGATAATCACTACCACGATTACTGCGGCGTTTAAGTTGCTTAATAATATAATCAACTCTTGCAGCCAACTGTGCTTTTACTTCAGGAGCCGTTGTAGGATTATGATAAGCCGCTAATAAGCTATCAACAACCACAGTGTTGACTCGCATTTGCAATGCTAGACCTTGGCCACTGGGTAAATCTTGATATAAGGTGGCAGCAGCAAGTTTATCGATTAATTTAACCACCGACAGCTGCTGACTGTCTTCCATATATTCCTGACTGACTCTGTTTAAACGCTCTGGAGCTAATAACTGTGACACAATATGACGACTCATCACTTCACCCATCGCGACAGGATCAGTAATTACCCCTAAATTAGAGCCAAAGCTTTCGCGAGTTTTACGATAATTTCCTGCTTTAGGCACTAACGCTTGTAACACGTTATTGGGCACTAACAAGCTTTCAGTTTGCAAACTTGCCAGAAGGGCATCAACAGCAGCAAGTTGCATTTTAGGACGAACATAATTCCAACGAACGCCTGCGCCAACTTGTTGGTAGCTATAATCCGTGCCACCAATCCATTTAGCTGCCGCGGTTATTTGAAAACGTGTAAGCAAGTAAATAGGCACAAACACATCGGCTAGTTCACCATTAGGTTCACCTGCCAATAAAGCATCTGAATTGAAATCGTCAATGGCTTTACGGCGCACCGTTTCTAAGCGCACTAATTCTGCGACAGCGTCATTACCGCGATCCCATAAACTGGCGTACGCATTACTGGCGCTTGCACTACGTGAGTCGGATTCACCAATATAACGAAAGCCCTTGCTTATGGTCGATGTTAACAATGCATCAGCCTGCTTAGCATCACCATAACCATACGCTATGGTGTATTTGTCCCACTCGCCAATGCCTTCACGATATGGATGACTGATATCAATATAATTACCTTCAATACTGGCATATGGATGTGGATAATCCATCACTGAAGCGTTGTCGTTTGTTGAGGCGGCAAAATTATGATCTAGCCCTAACGTATGGCCAACCTCATGCGCCGCCAGTTGGCGAATACGTGCAAGTGATAACGCCATCGCGGCATCATCTGCGGCTTTTCTGTCTGGCCAACCAGCAGTCAGTCCGCGAGCGATGAGATGATCTTGACGAACTCTTAAGCTACCAAGCGTGACATTGCCTTTAATTATTTCACCAGTACGAGGATCGGTAACTGCAGCGCCATATGACCAGCCTCTCGTGGCACGATGTACCCATTGAATCATGTTGTAACGCATATCTTGAGGGTCTGCACCCTCAGGTAATAATTCAACTTTAAAGCCATCAATAAAGCCCGCATCGGTAAATGCACTTTCCCACCAGCGAGCCCCTGCTAATAATGCACTTCGAATAGGTTCTGGCACCCCTGGGTCAAGATAATACACAATAGGGTTAACCACTTTACTGGGGGCGTCACCTGGAGTCACTTTTTCTAATCGGTGGCGCAATAAATGACGCTGAGTAAGTGGTTGATCAACCGCGGTAGAGTAATCGGCATACTGATCTGAAAGATAACCGCTCATGGGATGATAACTGCGAGGCTCATAGCCGTCGTCGGGAAGTTGTACAAACGAATAACGCACACGAACAGACATAACTGTACCGTCAGGGGTGACCTCTGCAACTTGCTTGCCCGCTTTGTCAGCGTTAAATGTTAAATTAACATCTATGTCGGCATTACGTTCAAAGGATTTAATTCCAAGCGGTAAAATAACCGAACGATGACTATCTAAACTGTACTGACCTTGCTTAGTTGCCGCTAATACCGCAGAAACCCCATGTAAATCATTAATCACTAAATCGTTAATTGCGACTATTGCCGTTTTACCTTCGACCAATTTACCCTGCCATAAAATCGACTCGGCAAAGGCCTGTGTTACCGCTTGACGCTCTGCAACATTATTGCTGGTCGCTCGATACTGAGTATTAAGCTGCTTCAACATTAAGTAGGGACCGTGTTGCTCAAACTGTACCATTCGAGTTTGGCCTAACTGGCCACGATCCAAGCCTATATCATTTGAACCGACACCATGAGGTAAACTTGTAAGTAATAAAAAGGGTTGGTTAAGCTTATTGGCTTGCAGGTATAAGTTTGCGGATTTTGTGTCATAAAACAGATTAATAAAGCCTTTGGCTGCTTCAGCATTGTTAATTATTTTTTGGGCTGGATCGCTTGCGGCTAATGCTGCATTAGAAAGTAATGTTGCGGGCGTAATTACCAGCAACAATGCCAATGAAATACTACGGCGGATCATAATTAATCTCCCTGTTGTTAATATCCTATTATCGATAAATACTATAACCAAATCGCCTAAAAATTCAGGATTCAGCTATCTGGAGTATTACTGTCTTTATGATTATTTTTATAGGTAATCCAATAAGACAACGTTTCAAATAATTCAGTAAGCACAATTGGCTTAGTAATGTGTGCATTCATGCCTGCGGCTAAGCTTTTTTCTTTATCACCCGACATGGCATGCGCAGTCATGGCTATAATTGGCATCTGTTCAGTATTGTAACGTTTGCGTAGTTCAGCGGTGGCGGTTAAGCCATCCATTACCGGCATTTGAATGTCCATTAACACCGCATCAAACGGTTTAGTATCAATCAAATCTAATGCGATTTGGCCATTATCGGCTATCACCACTTCATATCCTGCACTTTTCAGTAATTCAGCTGCCACTTGTTGATTAATAAAATTATCTTCAACCAGTAGGACCAAACCAGATGCCTTTGTGGGTTCTGCTTCAACAACAACTGGCATAACATTTAGTTTAGGTGCTTTGGCAAAGGCACTAATAATTTCATCAAATAATGCCGACGCTTTAAATGGCTTTTGTAACACAGCGTGAACGGATGTTCGCTCTAGTTCATTATCTAACGGCCCTGCGGCATAAGCGGTCATTAAGATAATGATAGGACGTTTGGCTAAACTGCCATCTTTAACCATCTCATCAATAGCTTTAATCACTTCGCAGCCATTCATTTCTGGCATCATCCAATCTAACAACAATAGATCTACTGGTTTGTTACGTAACATCGCCAGTGCTTTTGGACCACTGTCAGCGGTGTTCACACCAAAGCTAAAGTCTTTCATCAATGTAGAATAAATTTGTAATGCGCTTGGATTGTCATCAACCACTAGTGTGGTGAGATTATTTAATTGATCTGGCACCACTAACGGCTCGACCACTTGTTCTTCTGCAATTTCAAAACTAATCGTAAAACTAAAGGTACTCCCAGCATCCGGCTGTGACTGAACATGCATGGTGCCGCCCATCATTGACACCAAATGCTTACTAATTGACAGGCCTAAACCTGTGCCGCCATATTTACGCGTAGTTGAACCATCGGCTTGGGAAAATGCATCAAACAACATGGCTTGATGATCTTTATTAATACCAATACCAGTATCACGTACCCAGAATTTCAGGGTAATGCGGTCATCGCGCTCACCCACATCTTCGCAGCCAAGTTCAACTTCACCAATTTGGGTAAACTTGACAGCGTTAGACAATAAATTAACCAATACTTGGCCTAAACGCAGTGGATCACCATTTAAGATCAACCCTGCTGTTACTGGGGCATAAAGCAGTAGCTCAACGCCTTTTTCTTGCGCTTTAATAGCATTAATATCAATAACATGATCAAGCACTTTGTCGAGTGGAAATGCAACACGCTCTAACTCTAACTTGCCAGCTTCAATTTTAGAAAAATCCAAAATATCATTGATAATTCGCAGCAAGGATTGTGCTGAAAACCCAGCTTTACTAAGATAATCCTGTTGTTGTGCGGTTAAGTTAGTCCGCTGAGCCAATTGCACCATACCAATAATAGCGTTCATTGGAGTGCGAATTTCATGGCTCATATTGGCCAAAAATTCGCTTTTATACATGTTGGCTAATTCAGCTTCTTGCTTAGCTTCAAGTAAGGCCACTTCGTTACTTTTCTGGCGGGTAATATCTTTATGAGTACCGAGCATCCGCTTACTGCTACCGTCATCAGAAAATTCGACCGCTCGGCCACGAGATAGTACCCAATAATACTCGCCATTTTTCCCGCGCATTCTAAATTCTATCTCATATGTTCCTACTGGATCGTGAACATATTGAGAACGATATTCTTGCATCCGATCACGATCATCTGGATGACACAATTCATCAAATGATTCTATTAACGGTGGAAACTCATTGGCTTGATAACCCAACATGGAATAAAAAGCGGGATTACAAATAATTTGCTCTGAATCGATATACCAATCCCATAAACCATCTTCTACTGCATCCATAGCAAGGTGGTAACGCTGCTCAGATAAACGTAATTGTTCTGCGGCATCGAATTCTCGAGTGATATCTCGCCATACAGAAATTAAGCCTAATAGTTCACCACGGCGATTATAAAAAGGCAGTTTAAAGGTATCAAGCAATACCACTTTACCTTCAACATTCACCCGTTCTTGATAGCGTAACGAATGCTGTTGGGTCAGTACTTTCTTGTCTTCTTCACCAATGCGTTCACCTTTTTCTGGACTCACGACTTCTGATGAAGTTAAGCCAATAATCTCATTTTCGTTATAACCCAGCATTCTTTCTGCTGACTTATTGCAGCCCAAGTATTTACCTTCTTTATCTTTAAACACAATGGCTTCTGGGATCGAATCGATCAATGAACGTAATAGCGCAAATTCTCGTTCGCGACGCTCAGTGGTTTCACGCAATCGTTGAGTACGCCGGGCAACTAAGTTGTCGAGGCGTTTATTCTGCTCAGCAAGATGATGTGTATATTGGAGGTTCTCTTCAAAAATACGGCTAACTAACGCAAACCAAGGCTCCCAACCATGGGTAATTTTTTCTGGTGGTCGAATAGGTGTTTGTGAACACGCCTCTAGATGCGTTAACAAGCGTGAAGCAGGGCTGACGAACGCACGGCGAGTCTGCCAATGCACAATGGTCACTAGCAGTGATAAGGCCAAAACCACTAATACAAAGCTCAGTTGTAGCTTGTCCCACGAATCCTTAAATAAATCATCTTCATCTTGTAGATACAGTAACCGCCAGGGCGCGTTATGTAGTGCAACACTATGAATATAATAACCGTTACGTAACATGCCGTCGTGGGCATCGAACAATTCAGATTCAGATAATGAATGTAACTCAGCCGGAATACGCTGGCTAATGTGATACACCTTATTCATTTCGCTGGAATCAAAATCGCTGTGGGATAAGATATTATTTTGCTGATCAAGCAAAATCACTGTACCCGGCATTTTAAAATAGGTACGAATTTGTTTATCCAATGACGACAAGGTCATGTCTAAATTAATCGCACCAATAAACTCGTCCTCTAAATAGACAGGTAAGCCAAGCGTGGTAATCAAGCCTTGATGAGCCGAATCAATATATGCTTCGCTCCAAAATACGCTACGTTGCGGGTTCATTGAAGGCGTTGCTAACTGAAACTGTTTTTTATTAAGCAGTTCATCTCTAAAACGCAGATCGTTATCTTCCCAAGGATAAAACGACATCATTCGACGCTTAGAAATATAATAAATCGACGAGGCTTTGGGCGCTGCTTCTTTAGCGACAGGAAAAGACAATGACAGCTCAAACAACATTTCTAGCTCTTGATAGAAACTCTCGCTGCGGTTATCTAATGAGCCAGCTCCAGTAATCCGCCCCATGTTGGTAAACGGAATGCCACTTTTGGCGTAGTTGGGCTCAAGGGTAAAATATTGACCATCTTCATTAAATTTTTCATACTCAGGCAATCTGTCTTTACGAACAAATTCACCTAAACGTAAATGGTCAACCGCCACATCACGCAAACTTTTCACCGCACGAATACTTGACTCAAGCAATAAATCGATTTGCATCACATGACGTGCCACTTGCTCTTCACGCTGTTGAATTTGCTGTTCTTTTTGGCGTTCGAACATTATGCCCGCCGACAACAGAGCCATCACAATTACCCCAATATAGGTGTAAAACACCGCACGGTTATAATTGCGTTGAATAGGAGATTTTAGTTGTAAATCTGGCTCAGTCGGTTTCATTAACACCCTTGATACAGCGTAAAACAAACTCGCTGTCGAACAATTAACACCAAAAAAAATCGGCAGTAAAAACAGTAATGATTATGATATCAGGAAGATAAGCTCAAGCACATGTATTAATAGAATCAAAGGCACTTGTCCAACCTGCCTAATATGTAAAAGCAAGATACATAAAACCAAGATACAAACTTATTCTAGTCAATGAATAATAAATAAGGTTACGCAATGTAACCTTATTTATGTAACGGGATATATATGCCCTTGTGCGTACTCGCTTAAGCAGTGAACATACTACAAATGTTCCTCAGCAAATTCTGCTAACCGAGAACGCACCACCCCATTAAGATAAATGTTGGCACTGCCTTCAAAGTCTTTAAAACGCTCTACTATATAGGTTAATCCAGAAGTTACAGCCGTTAGGTAGGTTGAATCAATTTGGGCTAAGTTACCGCTACAAATCAACTTAGTGCCCTCACCCATACGAGTGATCATGGTTTTAATTTGTGATGCGGTTAAGTTTTGGCATTCATCTAAAATGACCACGGAATTTTGAATAGAACGGCCACGCATAAAGTTTATCGACTTAAACTGAATGTTAGCTTTTTCCATAATGTAATTAACACTGCCAGTAGGGTTAACATCATTTTTATGCAACACTTCTAACGTATCAGTAATCGCAGCGAGCCAAGGGGTCATTTTTTCCTCTTCGCTACCCGGTAAAAAACCTATCGATTCTGCAATTTCGGGTGTGTTACGAGTAACAATGATTTTGTCATACAACTTACGTTCAACTACCAACTCTAATGCTGCAGCCATGGCTAATAGTGTTTTACCACACCCAGCAGGACCGGTCAGAATAATCAGTTCAATATCAGGGTCTAGCAAAGCATCGAGCGCCATACCTTGATAAATATTCTTAGGGGTAACGCCCCATGCGTCATGATGTAATAAACGATCACGTCCGCGATCGATCATCTCTAAATGTTGATCCGTTGTACTCATAACACGACCACAAAAGTCAGAACTATCATCAATCAAATACTGGTTAAGATAGAATTTTTCATTACCAAGATGCTCCAGTGGCACTTGATGAACGGTATGCAAACCTTTGCGGTCAGTTGATACCTTGTCAACATTTTGCCAAAAATCACCGGGGAATTGATAAAAGCCTTTGGCAAGAAAACGCACATCATCAATCAGTTGATCGGTACGATAATCTTCTACTCGCTCAATACCTGCACCTTTGGCTTTTAAGCGCATATTAATGTCTTTAGTGACTAACACGACGGTACGAGGAAAATGGATTTTTTGTAAATGTAGGGCGGTGTTGATGATGCGGTTATCGTTATTATCGCCAGGCAGGGAGCCGATAATAAAGTCAATTTGGTGATCTGGGAAAATCGACAAATGGCCAGAGACTTCAGAATGTTCTTGGTGTATCGGTAGTGCAACGCCTTTTAAGATTTGCTCTGGTGTTGTGGGGCCACCAAGAATATCTTCTAATCCTCGTATGGCTACTCGTGCATCGCGACTCACATCCCGTTTACGATCCTTAATACTGTCGAGTTCTTCTAACACAGTCATGGGAATAATTACGTCATGCTCTTTAAACGAATATATCGCTAAAGGTTCATGTAGTAACACGTTGGTATCCAGTACAAACAACTTTTTGTCGTTTTGTTGCATGGCGCCTCCAGAGTGCTCTCAATGATTAGATGTCAGTATCTCTTAGCTACACGTATAACATTAAAGGGATAAACAAAGTCTCTATTGATAACAAGCCATTGCATTTAGCAATGCTTTGCTCAATAAAATATGGCACAAGTCGAACAAAATTCAATGCCATCTTCATCGCCTTTGTTCCACACTATGGGGTCAATGTGACATTCACATGTCAATATGGTCTAAAAACGACCATGTGAACGATAAATCAATGCTAGAATTTCAATCTGGATGGGTTTGGTTTAACATACGCCCCCTTTTTTTGTTTCACGAAATAAATGAGAGTAGAAAATGCCGTTTGCCTTAGGTCAACGCTGGATTAGTGATACCGAGTCAGAACTCGGATTAGGGACAGTCGTTCAAGTTGAAGGCCGCATGGTTACGCTGCTATTTCCTGCCACTGGAGAAAACCGGATGTTTTCCCGCAGTGAAGCTCCCTTAACTCGGGTTATCTTTAACCCAGGTGACACTGTCGAAAGCGGTGAAGGTTGGAGTATTACCATTGAAGAGCTTGAAGAAAAAAATCAATTGGTGATTTATCATGGTATCCATAGCGAAACTCAAGAAAAAGTCAGTCTTCGTGAGACAATGCTGAGCCACAACATTCGCTTTAACAAGCCACAAGATCGTTTATTTGCTGGACAAATTGACCGCTTAGAACGCTTTGGTGTGCGTTATCAATGTCAGTTATTGCGCCACAAATTAGCCACCTCAGATTTACTCGGCCAACAAGGCCCGCGCGTCGGTTTGATTGCCCATCAACAATGGATTGCTCACGAAGTTGGTCGTCGTTATGCGCCACGAGTATTACTTGCTGATGAAGTTGGTCTAGGTAAAACTATTGAAGCAGGCTTAATTATTCATCAACAGTTACTGACTGGTCGTGCAGAACGGATTTTAGTGATAGTGCCTGACACCTTACGTCACCAGTGGTTAGTTGAAATGTTGCGCCGCTTTAACCTGCGTTTCTCCGTGTTTGATGAAGATCGTTGTGTAGAAGCCTATGCCGACAATGACAACCCGTTTTACACCGAACAATTGATCATTTGCTCACTTGATTTATTGCGAAAGAAAAAACGTCTTGAACAAGCTTTAGATGCTGATTGGGACTTAATGGTTGTCGACGAAGCACATCATTTAGAATGGTCTGAAGATGCACCAAGTCGAGCTTATCAAATCGTTGATGCCTTAAGTAAAGTGGTCCCTGGTGTATTGCTATTAACAGCTACACCAGATCAACTCGGTCATCAAAGTCACTTTGCCCGTTTACGTTTACTCGATCCGGATCGTTTTTATGATTACGATGCCTTTTTAGCTGAAGAAGCAAGCTACAAAGATGTGGCAGAAGCAGCTGAAGCATTGAGTCAGGATAAAAAGTTACCCGACAGTGCCATTAACAGTTTAACCGAGTTGCTTAGTGAAAAAGACATAGAACCAAGCATTCGCTTGATCCAGTCAAAAGATGTAGATGCCGAAGCACAGCAGGCTGCACGCCAAGAATTACTTCAAGAACTACTCGATCGTCACGGTACAGGCCGAGTGCTATATCGTAATAGTCGCGCATCAGTAAAAGGCTTTCCGAAGCGTTTCTTTAATACATACCCACAAGAAATGCCTGATCAATATATTACCGCAGATCGTGTTAACAGCATGATGGGTGGATCTAAACCACCGTTGGCAAAAGCTGCACAGGCATTAAGCCCTGAAAAACTGTATCAAGCCTTTGAAAGCGACAGTGCTAGTTGGTGGAAATTTGATCCACGAGTGGATTGGTTAATTGAGTTTTTAAAGTCTCATCGCAGTAAAAAAGTACTGATTATTGCCAGCCAAGCAGAAACAGCGTTAAGCCTTGAAGAAGCACTACGTACCCGCGAAGGTATTCAAGCAACGGTATTCCATGAAGATATGTCAATTATTGAGCGCGATAAAGCGGGTGCTTATTTTGCTCAAGAAGAAGGTGGAGCCCAGGCATTAATTTGTTCTGAAATTGGCTCTGAAGGGCGTAACTTCCAGTTTGCGAGCCACTTAGTATTATTCGATTTACCACTGAACCCTGACTTATTAGAACAGCGGATAGGGCGTTTAGATCGCATTGGCCAACAAAACGACATTCAAATTCATTTACCTTATCTGCGCGATACCGCTCAAGAAAGATTAATGCGTTGGTATCATCAAGGACTCAATGCGTTCGAACTCACCTGCCCAATTGGCCATGTGTTGTTCAACGAATTTGCTGACGAACTGATTAACGTACTGTGTAATGCTGATGAAGATCTGATGACTCAACTATTGAATCATACCCAGCATCGCTACAAAGAACTCAAACAGGCAATGGAGCAAGGCCGAGATAAACTGTTAGAGATAAACTCTCACGGCGGCGAACGTGCCGATGCCTTAATTAAGCGTTTGTCAGAAAGCGATAACGATACTCATCTCATCGGTTCAGTCATTCGTTTATGGGACATTATTGGTGTAGATCAAGAAGATCGTGGTGAAAATTCGATTATCCTGCGCCCTAGTGAACACATGATGTTTCCTACTTATCCTGGGTTAAATGAAGACGGTATTACTGTGACGTTTGATCGTGAAACGGCTTTGTCTCGTGATGACATTGCATTTATCACCCAAGAACATCCTTTGGTACAAACCGGTTTAGATTTAATCACGGGTTCAGAAACAGGCACCACTAGTGTGGCGATTCTAAAAAATAAGGCGCTACCTGCTGGTACTTTGTTTTTAGAGTTGATTTACATGGCCGATGCCTCTGCACCAAAATCGACTCAGTTATACCGTTATTTACCACCAACGCCTATTCGAGTGTTGCTGGATAAAAACGGGTTAAATATGGCTGATAAAGTCGATTATGCCAGTTTTGATAAACAGCTCAGTGCAGTTAACCGTCATATCGCCAGCAAGCTTGTAAACGCCTCTCAACCTATTTTGCACCCGTTATTGGCTAAAGGTGAAGAATATGCAAAACAATCGCTAACGCAGTTAGTCGTGGATGCTCGCGCCAAAATGACTCAACAATTAACTAGCGAATTGGAACGACTAGAAGCCTTAAAAGCGGTCAATCCAAACATTCGTGAAGATGAGATAGAGCATATTCGTAATCAAATGGCTGAGTTAACAGGCTACATGGACAACAGTCAATTGCAGCTTGATGCAATACGTATGGTGCTTGTCAGTCACGTATAACGGCTAATAAGTAATGTGAATAATGTTGAATAAATAATGCCCTGTATATCAGGGCATTGTTTTTAGTCATCGTTATACATTAAGCTAATCACATTATGATGTATTTCACTTAGGGGTTAGAGTGCAATTAGGACGACTTAGTCAGTTATTAATCGTAACGATAAGCATATTGCTGGCAGCGCCTAGCGTAAAAGCGCAGCAACCCTATGCTTACCTGCCTGCTGATGAAATCAAATTTATCACTATTGATGGTAAACAAACCGAAGTTCTCGTTAGGTCTTGGGAGAGCAAAAAACACTTTGGTTCCGCCGTTATTATTGCCGCTTCTGACACCGATGCAGATGCTGCAGGCTTAGCCAGTTACCTCAGAACCAATATTAATCAACGTGGCTGGGCGAGTATTAGCTTAACGCCGGCAAAAGGACTATACCGCCCTAACTATGCAACAAAGCCTGAAGAAATCACTAAAGCAGGTACCGAACAACTGCAATTAAGTAGCAATAAAAGTACGCCAAAATATGATTCACCTCAGTTACTTGAACTGAGAAATTTTCAACAAAGTAATCTAAGTGAAGCGCTGAATCAATTAACCTCAACCATCAGTTTATTCCCTGGTGGAAACATCCTGATTGTTATTGATGATAGTGCTGGTATGGTCACTAATCTTCTTTATGACAAAAAAATTCCGACGCCTGATGTGTTGGTCATCGTCAACCCTTATCGTGAGTTTGAGTATTTAATTGATCCACAAAGTCAGCGTAAATCAATTGCCGAACAATTAGTCACTATGTCTATTCCCATTCTTGATATTCAATCTGCTGATGCGAATCCAAATTCTATTGAACAAGCATCAACTCGGCTTAATTACAATCAAGTTAAACCCGCTCGATATTACCGCCAATACCAAATGAGCTTAGATTTAAGCAGTCCAAGCGGATGGGAAGAAGCCCTCAATCAAATCGAAGGCTTTTCCAGAACGGTTATCGGTAGATAATGGGATGCGTCTATACCATTGCAGTAAGCCGTTTGTTTACCACCAAGATTGACGAGAACGATAGGCTTTATCTGGATTTTTGGTTTGTCTTATCGCCGCTATTACACGGTTTTTTCCTAATAACAACCTAACTTGGCTCAGCGACTCACGGGCCAATAAACTGCGCACGGAAGCGGTCCAATTCTGATTAATACTGCGTTTAATTGCTGCATTGGCATCCGGTGAAGTTCGAATTATTTTTTGCGCCAGCACGGTGGCACTCTCATAGGCAGTCTCACTTATTTCAGTCACTAACCCCAACTCAAGTGCATGTTCAGCCGTTAAAATATCCGCGGTATAAGTCAGCATCAATGCTTTGTCTTTTGACATAACCTGCCTTAATGCAACAAGTCCCGCCATATCGGGTACTAATCCCCATTTGGCTTCCATTATCGATAACTTACAACTAGGCGTTGCAATACGAATATCGGCGCCCAGGGCGATTTGAGTTCCACCGCCGTAACAACATCCCTCTAACACTGCAATGACCGGAATAGGTAAACGCTGCCACCCCAAAGACACTCGTTGAGCTAGGTTTGCATTGCCAGGCAACCACTTGAATAACAGTTTTAGTGCATTAACGGGTGAATTAGCCACACTCTTTACATCTAAACCTGAACAAAAATTTCCATCGGCACCGGATAAAATAACTGCATTAATGTCCTTATTCGCACGGATTTGCTTAATCACCCGATCTATCGCGTTAAACATCTCAACATTAAGCGCATTTATTTTACTCGGTCGATTTAAGCAAACATGGGCAATGCCATTGTCTACAGTGAACTTGATTAATTCTGTTTCCATGAAATATCCGTTACTGGTCTGTCCAGATTGTAGACTAACATATCTACACTCTCTGTCTAACAGACATAACACGACAAAAAATCGTTATAGGTCAAAATTTTGTCATGTGCTTTTTGAACAAAATATCATTGATATGCTAACATTACTCATTATCGATATAAGCATTCCTATCTAGTCTTAATGCACCTCTGCAAAGGGAAATATCGGCTTTATGTAATACTGATGACTTTGAAATAAACGCAATAACACTTTGAATGTTAAAATTAAGTTAACAATATTATTAGCAAATATATATAATATACTAACAAACAGAAATCGCTGTAAAAAGTCTTATCATTACTATCCGCCTAGTACCACTCGCGGTTGCATGAATGAGTGTGTGTTCTTAAAGGCGAAACAAGGCAGACTGGCAATAATGACCATTCCAATACTAATATGCGACGATTCAGCACTCGCCAGAAAACAAATGGCAAGAACACTTCCCAAAGATTGGGATGTTGAAATCAGCTACGCCACCAATGGTGCTGAAGGCCTTGATGTCATTCGTGCAGGTAAAGGAGAGATTGTTTTCCTTGACCTCAATATGCCCGTTATGGATGGTTATGAGGTCCTCCAAGCGGTACAGCAACAAGATTTGCCCGCATTAATTATTGTCGTGTCTGGCGATATTCAAATTAAAGCCCACGAACGAGTCAAAGCTTTAGGTGCTCTGGATTTTATACAAAAACCAGTGAGTGCAGATGCTATCAGTCATATTTTGCAAGAGTACGGCATTTTAACCCTTACCCAGGGTAATAAAGTAAACGACACTCCAATGATGAGAGTTGATATGCGTGACGCATGTCAAGAAATCGCCAACGTCGCAATGGGCAGAGCAGCTGATTTACTCGCTAAACTCCTTGATGTATTTGTACTATTACCTATTCCAAACGTTAATGTGCTTGAAGTCAGTGAATTAACCATGGCCCTAAAAGCCACTGAACGAAATTCAACAGTTTCAGGTCTTTGCCAAGGATTTATTGGTGCTGGTATCGCTGGTGAAGCGTTATTATTGTTCCATGACTCTAGCTTTGAAGATATGGCAAAGCTAATGGGATTAGAAAACCCAGAAGACAATAATACCGAAATAGAAGTGATGATGGACACAGGTAATGTGCTCATCGGTGCATTTTTAAATGGTATTTCTGAGCAACTCGATATGAAATTCAGTCAATCTCATCCGGTCGTGCTAGGCAGGCATTGCAGTGTCAATGAACTCATTCACGACAACTCGGCAAAATGGCAACGAACGCTTGCGATGGAAATTAACTATCGAATAGAGGATTACAATATTCAATGTGATCTTCTGCTGCTGTTTACTGAAGAATCTATTGCAACGCTGAATTACAAGCTTGGCTACTTACTCGACTAACGTTGGATAACCCTTTATGTCAAATGACCAAAGTGCGATGAACGAACTACACTGGCTAATCGATATGGTACAAACCATAGAGGTGGGCTTAGTCGTGATTGATAGCGACTATAATATCCAACTTTGGAATGGTTTTATGGAAAACCACAGTGGTGTGTCACCTAATTCAATTAAAGGTGATAATCTGTTTGAAAAGTTTCCAGACTTACCTGCTAAATGGTTAAAACAAAAAATGGAATCGGTTTTTTTACTTAAAAACCGTACTTTTATTAGTTGGGAACAACGTCCATACGTGTTCCAGTTTAAAAATTATCGACCAGTAACGGGTCGAGCCGATTATATGTATCAAAATATCACCTTATTACCATTAGCCTCGCTAACGGGTAAAATCACTCATATTAGTATTATTGTGTACGATGTGACTGATATAGCCGTTAACAAACTGCAACTAAAAGCCGCTAATGAACAACTAGAGCTACTTAGCCAAACAGATGGATTAACCCAGTTATATAATCGTCGCCATTGGCAACATTGCATGGAAAAAGAGTTTGATCGCTATGCTCGTTATGGTGATACTGCATCATTGGTGATGATTGATATTGATAACTTTAAAGTTATTAACGATAAATATGGTCACCCTGCTGGCGATAAAGTCATTCAACATACGACCTATTTATTAAAGCAAGCATTGCGCGACACTGACTTTGCTGGCCGTTATGGCGGTGAAGAATTTGGCGTAGTGTTATCAAAAACGACAGCAGAAGATGCGCTTAACTTTACTGAGCGGTTGAGAAAACGTATTGAAGCATCTGAAGTCTCGTTCGAAAATCGCCTTATAAAAGTCACTGTAAGCATTGGAATTAACGATTTAGACTCCCAAATAGACAATAGCTCAACTTGGTTATCTGGTGCAGATAAAGCACTATATATCGCTAAGCAAGAAGGCCGTAACAAAAGCGTTATTCATCAATAACCGGCGACCAACCACATTCTATCGACCATAAAAAAACGCTCATCATTGATGCGCGTTTTTTTATGGTATTAGACTGCCTATGAATTAGTGAAATGTATCATCTTCATCTTCATCATCATCATCATCATCATCATCTTCACCTTCTTCGCCTTCAACATCGTCACCGACAAAATAAGTTCCCCAACCGTCATAATCGACTTTTTGCTTGGAGGCTAATAAAATCAACTGTTCACAGGCTTTATCCAATAAAGGAGCTTCTAACTTATGCTGAGCAATGGCATCAAAGCAGAAAATAATCGAGCCATCTTCAAGCTCCATTTCTTCAGCATCGTTCACTTCAAAACCGAGCTTAAATGCATCAACAGCTGCTTTTTCTAAGCGATCAAAATTAGTCGCCGAAAAATGATGTTCAAAAGTATATTCCGCATCAGGCTCTGAACCATCAGCAAGTAAGGCATCAACAATTTCGAGATTCTCAGCAAATTGCTCTTTTAACTGACGCTCAACAGACATGGATAACTCCGTAAATAGGACTCATAAAAATTTAATCAATTATACCCAAACTGACACAAGTTGCGAGCTTGCTAGGATGTTTAGTGATTAGTGGTTATGTTCGAGCTTTCAGGGTTAACGCTTCAGCTTCTTTATTTAACTCAACCAAACGGGCCGACATCAATTGATGTACCTTATTGTTTAAAGCTTTCACATCATTTTTATCTAAGCCAGCTGTTGGGATCGGTTCCATCATCTCCACAATCACTACACCGTTGTTCCAACGATTAAGATTAATGTGGCTCTGACACGAAGCTAATACAGGTACTATCGGAGCTTGAGCGGCTATTGCAGTATGAAATGCCCCCACTTTAAACGGTAACAATCCGCGACCGCGAGAACGAGTTCCTTCAGGAAATATCCAGACCGACAGTCCTTTATTCTTCATTTTCTCTACGGTTTTAGCCATAGTATCGAAGGCACTGTGACGATTTTTACGATCAATAAGAATGTTGCCAGATAACCAATAAATTTGACCAAATAACGGCATCCACGCGAGGCTCTTTTTACCTAAACTAACCGTCGCTTTTGGTACCACTGACGTATGAGTAAATAAATCAAAATTATTCTGATGATTCGCAAGATAAATGCAAGGCTCCGACGAAGTACTTACCGGATGAACACGTTTAATGACCTTAATGCCTAATATTGGTGCAACAGAACCAAAGATATTGGCAATCACGTGTACATTGTTACGATGCATTGGGCGTATAAGGCAAAAAACAATTGAAAATACAAAGAGTAAAAACAAAAGCACGGCGAGAATGATTGAACGAGCGATAAGCAGCACAGCATACTCCTGCAATAAAATTGGCGATAGTATAACGATGCAGGTCTATGGACTCAACGTTTTGTTTACATATGTACGCTGAAATATTCTGCCCCTATGATATGGGGCAGAATAACATAGTTTATGTGACAGCTTAGTGATTAGTAGATTGATAAGCTGAAGCAGATGAGCGCAGTTTAAGTAACACTCTGAATAACAAAGCACTTAGCGCTAATGTTGCTACGATGGCAGCACCACTGGGCAAATCAAAGCTAGCAGATAACACTAACCCAGCGATATAACCAACCACTCCTACCCCATAACCCCAAGCAAGCTTAGCTTTTCCTTGATATTTGTTTAATGCCAAAGCCGGTAAAATTAGGGTGCTAAACACTAAATACACTCCAACAAGCTCTACCGACAAAGTAATGACTAATGCAAATAAGAAGTAAAAACCTCCGCCATCTAACACACTTGGTCTAAAGACAATGATCCCAATAATTGCAGCAGAAACGACTGCAGGTAATACCAATTGAGACCAACTTACCCATAATATTTGACCAGACATTAATTGCTTTAATAACTCAGCACCATGAGGATCATTGGCTAACAATAGCATTGCAGCTACTGCACTGAGTACATAAAAACAACCAATAAAGGCTTCAAGTTCACCCACTAATCGCTTTGCCATCCAAGCAATAACGCCTGCACCGGCCAATGCAAATAATGCTGGCATCCACACGTGGGCATACGGTAAATTGTCTACCCTATGATCAATGTGCGAAACTATCGCTCCTAACGCAGCAACTTGAGCGATGGCTAAATCAATAAAGATAATTCCACGTTTAAGGACTTGTCGGCCTAACAACACATGGGTTGATAACACCAATAACCCTGCCGCTAATGCTGGCAGCAAAATCGACAATAGCTCGACATCAAACATAGGATTATTTCACTCCATTCAACAAGCTAAGCAAGCTATCGTATAGACTAAATAAGTCTTTACTCTGTTCGTTGCCACCCACTGACATAGGTAAAACTAATACTGGTAAATTTGCACGTTCGCCAAGCCATTTAGCACCGCGTTCATCTTGATATGACGCCACTATCACCGCCATCACATCACCTTTTTCAGCGCGTGTAAGTAATGATGCTAAATGACTACTGGTTGGTGCTAAACCTGGTTTTGGCTCAAGATCTGCCACTTGTTCAATTCCAATCCAATTAAATAAATAACGGAAACTAGAATGATAAGCGATGACCTTTTTACCCGCTAAGCCTTTCGCCTCTGCTTGCCACTGAGGAATTTTAGCTTCCCAGCGTTGGCTAAAATCAGCTAAAGCCTGTTGATACTCACCATTATTATTTGGATCAATCTCGGTCAGTTTCAATGTCAGGGCTTTGGCCACTTTTAACATACGTTGTGGGTCTAAATGAATATGAGGGTTACCTTTTGCATGCACATCACCCATGGAACGATCGACATGGCTTAGCTTGTCTAGCGTATCGATTTGGTCGGCCGCAAAAAACAGTCCTTTATCGGTCGAATTAACCTTAGGGTTAGACGACTTCATTTGTAGCATAGGTAACCAACCGATTTCTAAATCAGCCCCAGCACAGACAACCAAATCTGCTTGACGCATTTTAGCAATCAAACTAGGTCGTGCTTGCACTTGATGTGGATCTTGCATCGCTGTAGTTGCCGAATACACTCTCGCATCAGGTGCTAAGGTTTGCGCTAATGCGGCATATTCAGGTTCACAGGCAAATACATTCAGTTCCGCTTTGGCTGTCGCGGTAAACAGCAACGACATTGAAGTCACTGCTAAAAGCAATTTAGAATTGATGCGCACCGTGAGCTCCTAATGACATAACATATTGTAAAGTGAAAATATTATCATCTTCAAAACCATCAAAATTGGTTCCGGTTTGATGAGTGTATTGCAAGCGCACTGTCGAGAAATGGCTGCTGTGCCAAGCAAGGCTGAATTCGGTTTCTTTTAACTTTTGAGGATCAAGATGATCTTCATGGATCTCAAACGTATCTATTTGGCCATAACGCAACCCTGCAGACCAGCTAGGAGAGAATTGATAAACACTGCTTAAGTACCAACCTTCATGATAATCATCACTAATTTCATGATCATCCATGTCATCGACTTCATCAACGTGCCCAGGTTCTTCGCCAAAAATATCTGTCACTCTAAAGTATTCACCACTTAAGGTAAGGTTTTGATATTTGTAGTTACCATTAGGGGCCCACTTATAAACAAAGTCAGCAATGTAAGTATTTTCGCCTGTGTATGATGCGCTGTGACTGTGTTCAGCATGTTCATCAGCCGTTTCTTCTTCATCTTCGTGCTCTTCGGCATATGCTAAACCATTTTCATTACGTAAATAACTGAACCCGAGTTGCCAAGAACTCTCAATACCAATATCACCACCAATCTTGGTTAACGCGGTATACACGCCAACATCATCAAAATCACGCTCACCGTGCTCATCTGCAGCACGTAAGCTATCCCCACCAAACGCTTCAACACCCATAGTCCAATAAAGATCTGTTGGTGCAACATAGCTTAAGCGGATACCATCATCAAAATAGTGATTACCTAAAAATGCACGGTATACCGCAGGTCGCTCAGTAAACGAATCAGTATGTTTATGTTGATTATTTAAATAACCAATATCAGATAAAAACCGGCCAGCACGAACAGAAAGCCCATTTGGTAACGCCAGGGTTTGGATAAAGGCTTCTTCCAAATTCAATTCTGTCTCACCATCCTCCAACTCAATAACTGCAGTGACTTTACCGTAAAACATTTCATCAATATTGGCACTTAATGCCAATTCTGTTTCGCCTAAGCCAAAACCCTCTTCTCTTTCAGCCATAGGGCGATCGCCTGTTTGATAATAACCATCGAGTACCGCACTAATGCTGGGATTAGTTAAACTAGAATCTTCCGCCATTGCAGAATACGAACTTACAGCACAAGCCAGTGCCAATAACGAAACACGTGTGTTTAACGCAGACATGATATCTCCAAAATACAACAAGTAGCCGTTTACCTGGGGTTGATATCAACCAACAGATAACGGAAAAATAATTAATTAATGTGTTGGACTAACGAGATAAAGGAGGGGCACGACTTTGGTAATAAGCTTTAAATACGCTAAATGAAAAAGGCAGCGTATATTGCTGACGCTCAAAGGTTTGTTTAGTAACAACAAACACAATATTGGAAGAATGAATCGTTTTATTAAGCTGGTGTTGATGAAAGCACAGGGCACAATGATTTTGTACACCATCATTAAGATGTCGTACAGAATGCGCAGACGCAGCAATAGACAATACAATCAAAATGGCACTAAGCCAGATTGCAATAGTTTGTCTTATTTGGATGCGGGCTTTCAAGTACACTATTCCAGTAAGTTAATAAAAGTGAGCATAAGTGTAAAAGACCGTAGCTGAAATGCAATCAATAGATTGTGACAATTCATGAATTTTTTATGAAACATTAAAATGAATTGAGATCAACGCATACATGACAATCAATTAAACTCGTTTTAAGCTAGGCTTAAGTTGTCATTTATATTATGGCAACATTAGTCTATACAACATTAGTGTTCCATCAGTACAGGACGTAAAACATGCCACAATTTATTCGTGAAAATATCGGGGTTATTTTAGTGATGATCATCGTTGCTATTGTCGTACTAGGCGGGATTTACTACGTTGAAACGTCACTAGCAGGCCAAGTTATTGAAGTTAAGTAACAATAGTTATTTAACGTTAGTTTCTGTAGTTGGATCATTTTCAGGGGATTCTATAAGCTGTAAATGATCCATAATGTGCGATAAACCAATCATTATAACGGCTAATATAACCACAGGAGTGGTAATAAACGTCACATCCTCAGCAAAGTAACCTATTGCTGCGGCGGTTACACCACCATAAAACCCAATCATTTTGGCAAATGATAGAAATTTATTATGTCCAAGCCACGCTGCACAATGAGGGCATTGCACTTCTACTGACAAACCTTTACCGCGACTATCAGCCACCTTGGCAATTGAAAAAGATTTATAGCAATGGGCACATTGCAGCGACATGGTTATTTCCTCGGTTCCGTAATGACGACAAGTGTAACAAATTACCCTACAGATTGCTGTATTTGGTGCTTACAGGGGTTTTCCACTATCATATGCCCAACTTAAGACTACAGGATGGCCTTACATGCTCCGAATTTTACTTACCTTAATATTACTTACCGCGACATTTATATCGCCATCACTTCATGCTGAACAAGATTCTGTGGACCCGATTATTGTTAGTAATGAGCTAACAGAGACTCAAAAGCAAATTACTCGCTTGCAACATACTATCGAGCAAGAGACTCAATTATTGTTAAAGGAGAAAGGTGAGCTTCGTACATTTACTGAATATCGCATTAAGAACAAGTCATCTGAATTAGGTGATAAAATTGGCCAATTAATTGCTTCACCTGATGCTGATAAGCAATACCTAAAGAACTTAGTGCAAAACCGAATGACATTTTTGGGAAATATTAGTCACTACTTAGACCAGCAAATTATGAACATGCGTCTTGGCGTAAGCCAAGAAGATAGTAATAAGATTATCTTAGCTATCTCACAACGTGAAGTTGAACGCGATCATTATCTCAAGGCGCAATTTACCACTCTGCAATGGGCTGAAAATTTGAGTATGGATGTCAGTGTCCAGAAGCAAAAACTGACTGAATTTATGCTCAAACGAGCCGACAAATTCAATAGTTTTGTGCATTACACTCAAGATGAGTTACAAAAAGCCGTTGCTGAAGCCGAAAGTGCTGGAGCAGATATTAGCGCTGAACAAAAATCCCAGGTTGTAGCATTAAAAGAGCGCTTGGAGCAAAGCAGCTCGAGTTTAGCGGTTTCTGCTGGAATACTCGAAACACTAGACCAAGATGTATCGCAGTTTAAACAAACATTGTTTAGTGTATCGGGTGATATTACTCAAGATGTATTGAATTTCAGCGTTGCGTCTAACTTGCTACAAGGTTGGGGGAAAACGCTTAAAGATCAAACCATCAATAATGGCCCTAGCCTGACATTTAAAATTCTGGTGTTTTTGTTAATCCTATTTGTCACCAGTTTAGCCGCAAAAGTTGCCACTAAAATTATCGCGAAAACAGTAAGAGCATCAAAATTACAATTTAGCCAACTACTGCAAGATTTTTTCATCTCGTTGTCCGCTAAAATTGTTTTTGCTGTAGGTTTGTTAATCGCATTGTCGCAGCTCGGTTTTGAACTCGGCCCGCTACTTGCTGGTTTTGGTATTGCTGGTGTCATTATTGGTTTTGCGCTACAAGATACTTTGTCAAATTTCGCATCGGGAATGATGATCTTAGTCTATCGTCCATTTGATGTGGGCAATTTGATTAATGCTGCAGGAGTGACTGGCCGAGTCAGCCACATGAGCCTTGTATCAACCACCATTAAAACATTAGATAACCAACGCCTTATCGTACCAAACAATAAGATTTGGGGTGATACCATCAACAACATCACCGCTGAACACCAGCGCCGAGTTGATATGATTTTTGGCATTAGTTACAGCGACAATATTGAACATGCTGAAACTATTTTACAAAGTATTGTCGAGCAACATCCAAAAGTACATGCAGAGCCTCTGCCCATTGTAAAACTACATACATTGGGCGAATCGTCTGTCGACTTTGTTGTTAGACCTTGGGTTAATCCAGATGATTATTGGGAAGTCTATTGGGATATCACTCGTTCAGTTAAAATGCGCTTTGATGCTGAAGGTATTAGTATTCCATTCCCGCAACGCGATGTGCATATTTACCAAAAATAATTCAAGGGGTTATCGATTTAAGTCAGATGCATTCGTATGTTATCTGGCTTAGCTTTTCTTATCTGCTAAAGTATTATGACCTTCGATAATAAGTAACTAATCATGACTTCACCTGCATTTATGTTTTCAGATTTTATAGCCGGCTTTTGGCGGATTGATTCTTGGAATATGTCATTACAACAACGCCTTGGCTTAATAGAGCATTATCTTGAACTTGGTGTAACCAGCATGGATCATGCCGATATTTATGGGGTGTATCAATGTGAAACCCTATTTGGTGAAGCTTTAGCGCTAAAACCGCAATTACGTCAACAAATGCAGCTAATCAGTAAGTGTGGTATTAAACCAGAATTTAATGGTTATGATGGTCGCTACGTCAATCATTATGACACCAGTAAAATAAACATTATTCAAAGTGTTGAAAATTCTCTCACCAAATTAAAAACCGAATATTTAGATGTGCTACTGATTCATCGTCCCGATCCATTGATGAACGCAGACGAGATAGCAGAAGCTTTTGAGTTATTGCATGCCCAAGGTAAAGTCAGCCATTTTGGTGTATCTAACTTTACCACTAACCAATTTAATTTATTACAATCACGACTCCAAGCTCCGCTGATCACAAATCAAGTTGAAATATCGCCTTTGGCCATGCAAAGCTTGCATGATGGAGTGCTCGACCAATGTCAACAACACCGTATAACACCTATGGCATGGTCTTGTTTGGGAGGTGGGGAATTATTGTCCTCGAACACACCTCAAGCACTGCGCATTCGCAACACCTTACACGATGTCGCACAAAAAGTCGGAACAGAAGACATTAGCCAAGTGATCTACGCTTGGATTCGTATGCATCCTAGTTGCCCTGCGCCTATTATCGGCAGTGGTAATCTAGAACGCATAACCAGCGCAGTAAATTCAGCCAACATCCACTTAGACCGCCAACAATGGTTTAGTATTTGGCAAGCAGCAATGGGCCATGCGGTACCTTAAACAGCCATAAAAAAAGCTCAGGTAATTAACCTGAGCGGTTCTGCCACGGCAATTTAACTCA
Source organism: Shewanella sp. MEBiC00475 (assembly GCF_005234075.1). NCBI lineage: Bacteria > Pseudomonadati > Pseudomonadota > Gammaproteobacteria > Alteromonadales > Shewanellaceae > Shewanella > Shewanella sp. MEBiC00475. Next base: position 2,764,289 of record NZ_CP039928.1, on the reverse strand, counting down.
TTTTCATTCTAATGAGATAGAGTCACTCATTAAAAATAGAATTAATTCAAGTCTACAATATCAAGCTTGTCATATGTTTTACCCAATAGGCATATTAACGCGTCAATATGCCTATTGTCAGTCGGCACTAAGCTGATGGCGAAACAAAGATTATTGATTCCAGAACTGAGGGTAGTATGCTTATAAGTAAGTCATGTTGCCCTGTAAATGTGGTCTACGACCTTTAACATCACGCATTTCAAAACGCTTACCATTTTCAATGCTTTCGAATGCAAATGTCACTTCAGATGGCATAAATACCGGCAGCTTAAATTCGACATCCACTTGAAAAGGTCTCTCACCGATAGACGGCATTAAGTGAGATAAGGCACGCGCCTTAGACCACATACCATGCGCCAACACTCGATCAAAACCAAAGCGTTTTGATAATAAAGGGTGTAAGTGAATTAAGTTATAATCACCCGATGCTTTAGCATAACGACGACCTAAATCATCAGTTAAACGCCATTGCTGTACGTTTTCCCATGCCATCTCAGAGGCTTTAGGTGGACGAGTTCGACGTCCAGCTGACCCAATGCGATATAAGTAAGTTGATAGCGCTTGCCACACCAATTCTTCGCCGACAAACACTTTAGAGACTAACTCAAACTCAAGTCCGGCATCAGTGGTGCGGCTTGCAGCAAGCTCACATTGTACAGTCAAGGTTTCATCCGCTCTCACGGGGCGAAATACACTGATACTATTTTTTAAGTGGATCATTCCAAGCAACGGAAAAGTAACTGCTTTATGTATAAATATCATTGCATGTAAACGAAATGCCCAGACATACAAATACGTTGGCGGCAACACTACACCATCGTATTCGAAACCACACACTTCAGCATATTGGCGAATTTTATCTTGAGACAAGATCACATTTGGTGCTTGTACATAAATATTAGGAAGCGGTTGATGATCCCATCCCGGTTTACGCCCAAACAGGATTTTGCGATACAAAGACAAAAGCGAAGGCATCGCTTTTAATTCGATAGCGTAGTCGTGGCTCACAATGTTGTACCTTAAATAGGCAGCAAAAAGTATGTGCTGCAAAACGGTTAGTAGATCATTATACCTTAGAGTCTTGGTATTGCTAAACCGCTAATTGTTGAATACGTTTAAAACAGTATGTCGTTACCAATGAGATTGCTTAAACCAGCACATCATTGCTCGACGCAACTATCCCGGCAACTGATATAAAACAGCTAACTTAACTTTCCTAGCCAATATGATGCAACATAGAAATGTTGATAATTTCAATCAAAAAATTTTTGCATAATAATTACGTTTCTACTAAGAATAATTACGTTGCAACGAAGAGTGGATTCCGCGAGCCATATTTTCACAACACGTCTCTAACACAGATAATATCTTGCAAATCACAATATGCATTGCTGACGCGGGCGGTAAATTATCACTAAAAATTAAGTTGTTAGACTAAAACCACACCTAAGCGAACCAACATTAGCACTGCAAGATGGTACAACGAGTGACAGTTGCACCTTGTTGTATCAGTAAATCAGGAATGGCTTGTCGACCCACAATATGGCCCGCTCCTACAACTATGAATAATTGCTTTTGGGTTTTATTTTGTAACAACTGGATGATTTTGTGTGTCATGGTTTGATTACGTTGCCAAAGTAACTTTTCAAGTAATTCATCAGTGTCGCCTGCTTGTGCTTCCATAATTGTCGCCAGCGCACTGTCATCCCCTTGTCGCCATGCATAGATTAAATCTAGCATTTCAGCATCGCTCGCATTTATCGATTCGTCGAGCATTTGTAACTGAGTCGCCGTTGAAAATGACGAAATCAATTCAAACTGAAACTGAATACTCTCAAGTTCAATCAAAGCTTTATCACCGCGATTTGCCATAAAATAAGCATCCACCCCTTGCTCGGCGCTGTAACCTAATTGCGCAAAACGGCCTATACTAATTTGCGCTGACTGCAACCAAGGTGCATAAGGTGCTAACGTTTGACACAAGGCCTGATTACTTTGACAAAAAATACCTCTAGTCGCATCTACGTCTGCGGCAATATGAGCAGATAAACCTCCATATTGCTGCAATAATGCGCCAGTATCACCTTGGCTAACATCAGCTTCAACCACCAATGCGTCCGATTGTGTAAATGCTGATTCAATATGCTGCGCTAATGGGTAAAAATCTTGACGACCAATGTGTATGGAACCTAATAAATAAGCCTGCTGTTGCTGATATTGAATTTTATAAAATACTGGAGAGTCAACAGCTGCTGCAGGGGCAGAGACAAAACACAATGCAAGTGCCACTAACCCGTAGCAATCACGTTGTAAATGACGATAAATCAAACTGATATTGAAAATAAGCGGACTTTTCCTTGTTGCCGGCATAACAGCTCCTTATAATTAGCCTTATTCTTAATACATGCACTATGAGGCAATTATGCCGTACACCAATGTTTTTCTACAAATAAAAGAAAACCTGCAAATAGCCTATAGACAAGCCATTGATTCAGACGCTCGCCTAGATGAACTGCGTAAAGCAGGTCACGGGAAATTTGTCGCGATTTTTACTGAAGAACAAGGTTTTACTCAACAGAGCAACCGCTTTCTACCTTATGTTCAGGAACTAGTAGCAGAATTCGATGAAATGCAAAACAGCACTCATGTTGCCCCAGAAACACTTGAAGCCTTTGTTAAAAAGCTAGCAACATTACTGCAAACCCTGCAAATATTTAAACTTGCCAAATAATGACATGCTCAGCCCTCCAATACTTGAAGATGAGGGCTTTGCTTAATATGGCATAATCTTGTCATTATTTCGTCATAGACTTGTTTCTTTGTAGCAACAATACCGAACGTAATATTGCTGGATAATTGGTCTAACTAGAACAATAAATTACGGCTATACAGCTCGTAAGCGAACTTGACAGTATTATCGAAAAAGAGTCTATAGAAGCTGTATCCTTTGGGGTTGTTTTCCATCGGTATTCTTTACCACCACAAGTGAAACAACAAGCAACAGAATACCAATTATCAACCCTGAGTTCTCAAGCAAAAAAACAGGCAAAACTTGCGTTGAATGGGTTTTACCTGCTTGACGAAAAATAAAACACTAATTAATAATTTAAGCGCGATTTTATAATTTAGGCGCTATGGTCTTGTTCAACCAATCATCAAACAAAGTCGTTTCATATTGAAACGGTTTATTGTTTAAACGACGAGTGTTGTACATAAAACTCATGTCAGTTATTTTTTCGTCCCCGGCAATAATAACGTTGCCGTTCTCAGTAATGGTATAACTAAATGTCGCTCTGGGTGGGTAGAGATCTTTAACCACACGAAGATCGCTTGGTGTAGCACCAAAGGTCGGACGCATATCACCTGCCAAATCAAAGTTGGTCACAATCATTTCCAGTTTTTGATTTGGTTTTAAGATTTTTTCAGCTTGTTTGTTAATATTATTGGTTAAAGTTTCAAATAACCGAGTTTCAAAACGTGATTGGAGTTCATTAGAGGTTTTGATATCACTGAAATCTTTTGGGTTTTGCCATTCAATTTTAACCACCCCAACTTCGATAACAGGATTAGCTGTTACCTCTTCCTCTGCATTGGCTACACAACAAAAAAATATTGACGCTAACAGTAAATATTTTACGTTCATAATACACCTCCAAAGGGTTTAAAATACCTGCAGTGCTACCTAATCAAACCGTGATGTCGGTAGTGACAAGTTGTTCGAGCAATTTTTCATGCCGCGAAATACATTGTCGTAAAATAAAAAATAATCAGTACTACATTGTATGCAATGATTATAACGCGCTGAAGCTAAAACAACGCTTAACCCTCCCAGTAGTATATGTTTCATACAACTAAAAAGGAAACCGTGCGCTCAGTAATGGATAAGTTTGGCGCATCACCTTCGGTTTGGTGCTAAATTTTTTGCCAACTGGCGAGTTTAGCCCTGAGGGTACGAATGGCAGTTCGTGTCCGGTGCGGTCTTCGTAAATTTTACCAGCAATCAAATCATAGTCTTCCACAAATGGGTAAGCGTAATCATCCACTAACGGCCATTGTTCTAACTCACCCAAACAATCAGGGTTGGCAATAATTTTGTCGTACCATTGTTGACCTAGTGACAATAAAAAACATCTAAACTCAGCAAAACCATAATCGGAATCGCAGCCTGTAACAATGTATGCCGCCCCCCAAATCGACCATAAATAACTGCGGCGTAATTGTTGGCCTAGCATTTTATCAAATGCTTTGAGTGCCTCATCGTCTAAAGTCTGCAATGTTTCACGTAAACGCAATTCAAGCTCAGCAGAAGACTGCTCGGGCTTATCACGTGTCACTAACGTCCAAAAATGTGTTTCTGTCATCAAAATATACCCATCATTCGATTTTGTGAGATATTCTACCTCAAATTATCCGGCTCGATGACCAATATGAATCAAAACAATGAACCCAATATGCCAATTAGAGTGATGCTTCTTATATCACTCTATGTTGTAGTCTCCGTTATTGCAATTTGGCGAGCAAGCACCTTTCAAGCGTTTGATTTAATAACGCTGGGGGTGATACCTGCCTTAATTGGTTTAGTTAAACGTGCCCCATGGACAAAAGTGTTATTACTCAGCTATGCAGGATTACAAACTCTTGGGTTTGCCGCCATCACTACAACAGCCATGATTGCCTATCAAATCACTCCTGATGACGTAAAACTTGTCTTTCAGGGTTATAACATTCCACTGTTCCCGTTATGGTTATTGCTGCTAAGCCTGGTGGTATTTCAATGGTGGGTAGGGTTATCGATCGCCACTAGAGATTATCTTATTGAAAAATAAACATATGCCACTATTACGCGGTCGGTATGTGATTTTTAAAGTATTTTTTAGTGTATAATCTGACAATATGCAACATTTAGAAAACAAAAAATCAACACGTCTGTGGGACGAGAATTATGACTAGTTTATCTCCAAGTGAATTATCAATCTTATTACTTGAGCCTTCTGAAACTCAACGTAAAATTATTATTACTCGTCTTCAGCAAGAAGGTGTAACAAGCATCCAAACTGCCGCAACGATTGCTGAAGCAAAACAAATAATTCAACGCCATAAACCTGACTTAATTGCCAGTGCGTTGCATTTTGTAGATGGTGAAGCGACAGAGCTACTGCAGTACATCAAAAGCACACCCTCATTAAGCGACATTCAATTTATGCTAGTGTCTAGTGAATGCCGTCGTGAACAACTCGAAATATTCAGGCAATCTGGCGTTGTTGCTATTTTACCTAAGCCATTTAATGCCGATCACTTAACCACGGCACTTAACTCAACAATTGACTTCCTCAGCAATGACGAAATGGATTTAAGCCATTTTGACGTGCATAACATTAGAGTATTAGTCGTTGACGATAGCCGCATGGCACGTAATGTGATTAAACGCACTATTAGCAATTTAGGGATGCAACTGATTACAGAAGCTGTTGATGGTGAACAAGCGATAAACCTGATGAAAGAAAACATGTACGATTTAGTGATTACCGACTACAACATGCCATCGGTAGATGGATTAGCATTAACTCAATATATCCGAAATCATAGTCAGCAATCGCATATTCCTATTTTGATGGTTTCTTCTGAAGCTAACGACACCCACCTAAGTAATGTATTTAGTGCGGGGGTTAACGCCTTATGTGATAAACCTTTCGAACCACAGTTAGTAAAGAAAATTCTGTACCAACTGCTAGAAGAGTAAATAAAGGGTAAAGAAAGACAATATTTGTAGGTTTTTTGCTTTAAAACTATTACCGATACTGAATTTATAAGATAAAGTGCTTTTAAACCTGCATGGCTTGTGGCATGTTAATCATGTTAAAAACACTTCTATGGAAAGCAGAGAATATCAATATGAACAAAAGTGAATTAATTGCAAAAATCGCAGAAAATGCAGAACTAACCAAAGCTGAAGCTGGCCGCGCACTAAAATCTTTTGAAGAAACGGTAACTGAAGCCATGAAAAACGGTGACAAAATTTCTATCGTTGGTTTTGGTTCATTTGAAACCACTCAACGTGCTGCACGTACTGGCCGTAATCCGCAAACTGGCAAAGAAATCCAAATCGCAGCAGCGACAGTGCCTAAGTTTAAAGCGGGTAAAACCCTAAAAGATAGCGTTAACTAATTATTGCGCATAATTTTTTTGATAAAAACCTCCTCTGTGGAGGTTTTTTTATATCTGTATTTTAATCTTCTTCTGACACTTAAATTAACAATAACTTTACCTTAAGTGTATCAAGCCAATAAAAGCCTGACCGTCTCTTAAGCCAATATCTCAGCATACATTACTGTTGCACAAAAAAAGTGCAGCCATGCATCATAAAGCGGCAACAAAACCATAACAAAATGTTCTAGATATATATAAGCACCTAATTATTAAGAAAAAACCAAACTGGCATGAGTTTCGCTAATTATTCTCCAAACAAACTAACATTGAGTTCATTTTATAAATGAATGTTCAGTGATAATAAAACGTTAAGGGATGAAGATGAAAAAATCACTATATCAAGCAATTGCATTATCAACCGGCTTACTACTAAGTGCCTCAGCCCTTGCAGAAGTCACTGGCAATATTGGCGCGACATCAAACTATTTATGGCGTGGTACTACGCAAACCAGTAATGAAGCAGCCATTCAAGGTGGTATTGATTATGCTCATGAATCTGGTTTTTATGCGGGTACTTGGGCATCTAATGTCGATTTCGGTGACGAGACTAGCTACGAATTAGACCTTTATGGTGGTTACGGTGGTAATTTTAATGAAGATTTCACTTACGACATTAGCTATCTTTATTATGCTTATCCAGATGCAGGTGGCAGCATTGATTTTGGTGAAGTTGCGTTAGTACTTGGATGGAAATGGTTGGATGTTGGTTATTCTCAAGTAATCAATGCTGACTCTGATGTCTCTGGTGCAAGTGACGAAACAGACTGGAACTATATTCAAGCCAACGCCAGCTTTCCGTTAACAGAAAAACTTAGCCTTGCACTGCATTATGGTTATTCACAAGGTGATGTTGTAGAAGATTTATTTGGTGATACTTATGCAGACTACAACGTTACATTAAGCGCTGAAACAGATTTGGGTACAGTATCATTTATGGCGTCTGACACAGACTTGCCAGACAGTGATGCAAAAATTGTTTTAGGCTATTCATATGGATTTAGTCTATAACAATTAACACAACCTCAAGTTAGATATAACTTTATTAATGCCACCTCTTGAAAGGTGGCATTTTTTATCTGAATTTATAACGTTCACCATCAAAACATCAATGATATTTGATACCAAACACACTCTAAGTCACGGGTTTACGGCTTTACTAGCAAGAAATATATTTACTGCTAAGCTAAAGTAGAAAGGTAAAAATAGCTGTCCAATAGAGACAAAATATTTTGCTTTCCAATTGATCAGTTTTTAGTTAAAAAATGCTCATTGAATTAATTCCACGTTTTTATTCAACATGAGGGTATCGCGCATGGCTAATCTTACAGATAGAGTGCCTGATGACACAGAAATTGACGCGATGACAGCGCCTAGAAACGTTAAATCCGCAGAAACATTGCTACATAAACGTCAAGTAAAACGAAGATTAGAAGACTTTCTCGAGCAAGCTCAATTACGTAAAGCAATTGGCGACGACGACTTTTTCTAAAAAATAGGGATAAACGAACATATCGTTTATCCCTGTCTAGTTAAAATCAGTTGTCTAAAGTGATTGTTAAGCGTTTAAAGTCACTGTTACTCGCTTTTACCTTGTCCTATTCGAGTGTGCTTACCTGCTTGTGCTTGCGTGAGCAGTAGCTCTGCTTTAGCACCTAAATAAACATATACCCCCAAACCCACTAATAATCCCACCACGGCTAACATCATTAAAATTGCCGGTTCAATGTATTGTTTCTCTCCAAGCGATGCTTTAAACATGGTTAAAAGAGCTTCAATTGAAATCGCAATCAAGATAGTCGAAATAAATCGAGTAATAGTTCTGCGGGTCGAACTGTGACGGAAGATATCTTTATGCATTAGCACTTCTTCTTCCAAAATGGTTTTGCCCAAATCAAAAATCGCTAATGCTAGCGTAAGAAAAATGATAATACCAAACGGCTGCAGCGGATTAGGAGTCTCGGTTATTTGGCTAAATAAAGTATAAATATCACGAATGACGGTCGACATTAATACGCTCACTAATACAAAAAGGCAGATGACAATTACAGCATAAATACTTTTAAAAAAGGGAGACATTTTACGCCTAGCACTGTCACCCATCATAAACTCGATCAATCGGGTTAGGTTGACATCAATAACCACAATAACAACTTGCCCAGAGGTCGATTTAATCATTTGCGATGCAGACAAACACAGGCCTCCACCAGCGTTCGACAAATACGGTCGAGTAATGTGGACTTTATCGAGTGCAGTTAATTGAGTAAAATAAGGTCGCTGACTTCGATCTGCATGATGACCACAGGCTAATAACTTTACTTGTTGATTAACAACGCTGATATTTGGACAAACCTGAATTCCTTGTTCATCAAGCAAATAAATGAGCTCCACAAAAGGATAGCTTATTGCCATGTCTTCAAAAACTTTTGCTGAAATAGGTTGCTCGAATAAATTAATATCACCCACACCAATCAAAATAGATTCTAATAATTCATGCACTAAGTGTTCATATTCATGATAACGCTCAATCACACTTAAATAGCTCATCGCTGCCATAAATGTTCCTTTCAAATATACCTACTTTAGACAAAGCAGTTTTAATGCCAAGAAAATAAGTCAACATTTTAAGTCACTTAAATAAAATACTTATGAAGAATTGCGATGTAAAGTGATGCGTTGCACTAAAAAAGTGCTTATAACACTGCATTTTTTCATTGCTGTTTTATGCTCAACATCTGCTAACATGAATGCCAGTGCTGCTGACAACATTATCTAGATTAGGGAAAACAATGTCTGACTCTTTATCGCGTTATCAACAAGATATTCGTCGTTTTTCTGATGAATTAATCCGTATTCAAGCTCCGATTAAAATCCTAGACTCGATAAAGTGGCCTAGGCAAATTGAAGAGGATTTTTTAGCAAAGCAGAACAAACAGCTTCCCAGTATTAGTAATGACTTTTATCAATCTATTCCTTTATCATTTAACCCACAGCAAACCCAAACCGACCTACTAAGCTTAAAAAGTGCCATTGAGCGAGGCTTAGGTAAACGCGATAAATTAGCCAAAATTCTACTGGCAAACATTGATCAATATCGGATCGTGATAGACATGCTCCACAATCGCGGTAAACCCATGTTTGGTCAACTCAGCCAAGAACTTTACGGCAGTGCAAGCCACAAATTACACGGTGATCGTCATACACTACGCCAACTTGGCGATCGCTTAAGCCATATATTTTCATTGCCCGCAGCGCGCCACATGAGTCACCGTCATCCTAAGATTATCACCGCTCCAGAAGCGGTAAATGTACTCAGCGAGCGCTTAGTGAAGTATTTTCATAACGATGAAATTCACGTAAAGTTAAGCGATGGTATTGTGTCAGATGCCGCCGTAGGTGGAGATACTGTCAAAATTAACACCCGTGCCATGTTCAGTGAATCCGATCTTAACGTCTATGAAGTACATGAAGGCTGGGTCCATGTGGGCACCACACTCAATGGTCGTGCCCAACCCCATGCAACTTGGCTAAGTGTTGGCTCACCACGAGTGACCGCTTCACAAGAAGGATTAGCAGTGTTAATGGAAATGCTCACCTTAAGCTCTAATCCAGGACGTGCTCGGCGTATTAGCGACCGAGTATCCGCGGTTGATATGGCTGAACAAGGTGCCGATTTTATTGAAGTCTATCGCTACTTTAGAAACCTTAATCTCAGCTCAAAAGAAAGCTATCGTGTTACTCAACGAGTATTTCGTGGTGGCATGGTGGGCGGAGGTAGCTTTTTTACCAAAGACATTTCTTATGTGCGCGGTTATGTAGAAAACATTAACTTTATTCGTAGTGCCATCAGCACTGGGTTACCTGAGCTAATCCCAATGCTATTTCTCGGAAAATTAGCCATTGAAGATATTCCTGTACTGTATCAGGCCTGCCAAGAAGGCATTATTGCTCAACCCAAATATTTGCCTCCAATGTTTGCAGATATTAGCGGTCTTTATGCTTGGTTTGGCTTTGCATCAGGGATTGGCAATATCGATCTTAAAGGCGTGCAGCGTCATTTTGCTCGCCAATTCAAACATGTTACCCCAACCTTTGCGGTCGATTTATTTGAAGATTCAGAGTTTGATAACAACTTCGAATAGAATGTTCGGCTTAACCGAACAGATCAAAAGTGGCAAGCTTCAATAAAGGGTCGCGCGCCCTATTGTTCTTCTAAAGCTAATATTGGCAAAAGTATTGTTATTAGCTTAATAAAATAAATTAACGCCTATTGCAGATCTGAATAGGCGAATTCAATAATTTATACCAATATCATTAAATTAAAAACCGCGGTCAATAACATATGCCTCACCGTTGCACTCCAAATACACACTACAAACTGGATAACTGACTTTACCGCATTGCTTCATCACGATAGCGTTACCACCGCGTTGAGCTACCTGTAATTTTAATGACTGAGTCAAGGAGGAAAGGCTCGGTATATCATTCAAGGTATCGGGGTTTAATGACGTTTCGCAATATGAAGTCGTCACATCACCTAAAAACCGCGCTCTGAAATTCGACATTTCTGACAAAGTATAAGTATTGACATCTTTTACTGTAGCGTTGCCAATTGCTATTTCACCAGCATTAGTTCGTAAAGATAAATTAGAACAACCAGACAACAACAAAGCGCTTAATAGTGCTGAGATTGATGCTGCAAAAAAAGTGTGTTTCATAAAAATCCCTTTTAAAAAAGTATATTCATCAATGTGGATGAATATACTTAACATCGTTACTGCTTTGTGAAACTAGCACACTATTCCCAGAATTAAGCTTTGACTTTTAATGCCCGCTGCTTAATAAAATACTCACGGGTTAAGCTAAAGACCACTGGGCTTAATAGCACTAAGGCAATTAAGTTTGGAATCGCCATCATCGCATTCAATGTGTCGGCTAATAACCAAATAAATTCTAATGAGCTCACTGCGCCAATAGGCACAACCAAGGTCCAAATAAGACGGAATGGTTTTACAGCTTTATCACCTAATAAATACTGAACACACTTTTCACTGTAAAAACTCCAACCTAAAATAGTGGTAAAGGCGAACACGGCTAATGCAATGGCCACAATGTAATTACCCATAGGTAAAGCATGAGAAAACGCCAGAGAGGTTAATGACGCGCCGTTTTCGCCAGAGGTCCACGCACCGGAAACCACAATAGCCAAACCAGTAATAGAACAGACGATAAGCGTGTCAATAAACGTACCTAACATGGCCACTAAACCTTGCTTAACCGGATTATTAGTTTGCGCGGCAGCGTGAGCAATGGGCGCACTACCCAAACCCGCTTCATTTGAAAACACCCCGCGCGCCACACCAAAACGAATTGCAGCCCATACCGCCGCACCAGCAAAACCGCCTTGGGCAGCGACAGGGTTAAAGGCACTTTCAATAATCAACATAAAAGCAGCAGGTACTTGTGCAGCATTAACAATCAATACGGCTAAACCCGCGGTGATATAAAACACTGTCATTAATGGCACTAGCTTACCAGCCACTTCAGCAATGCGCTTAATCCCGCCCATTAACACCGCGCCAACCAACACCATCAACACCAAGCCGGTCACCCAATTGGGCACCCCAAAGTTACTGCTCATAGCATCGGCAACTGAGTTAGCTTGCACGGTATTACCTATACCGAAACCGGCAATCGAACCAAAAATTGCAAATGCAGTGCCTAACCAAGCCCACTTACTGCCCAAGCCATTTTTGATATAATACATCGGGCCGCCAACATGATTACCGTTAGCATCGTTTTCTCGAAATCTCACTGCCAGTACAGCTTCGGAAAATTTGGTTGCCATACCAACCAATGCAGTACACCACATCCAAAATAGCGCTCCTGGACCACCAATAAAAATCGCTGTCGCCACACCTGCAATGTTACCAGTACCTATGGTCGCTGATAACGATGTCATTAAGGCATTAAACGGACTGACATCACCTTTTTCTGTTTCATCATTAACCTGACGACCCGACCATAATAATTTAAAGCCTCTATTTAGCTTTAAAATAGGCATGAACTTTAAGCCAACGGACAGAAACAGTCCGACGCCTAGAATCATAACCAACATGGGGACGCCCCACACTATACTGTTGATCATGCTGACAAAATTTGTGACTGCTTCCATGTAAAACCTCATAATGAGTAATGACTAATGTCGAAGTTATTATTAAATGTTTAGTTATTATTATAATTTTGGTTATTTTTATTACAGCTGCAACAGCCCAACTCCATTGCAACTATTTAATTTTTAGGTTACCCCGATTAAGTCAATCATGGCAAGACAAGCTAAGACCTAATAATTCATCTCCTCGATAAATTATCCTCGCCAACGTAAAATAGACTACTTTTCTAATACTACTTTTAACGTATCCAAACCTTGCTGTAAGTCAGAACCTATCATGGTTTCAAAGTCGAAAAAGAGAAACATTAAATTTGCAGGGTAGTCAAAATGACCGCTAAAACCCCAATCCACTTTTGTTTGATTAGAGTTAATTGTTGCTGTGGTCATATAAGCAGGTTCATTCGCTTCAAAAGGTGAAATAAACCGTAATTCAAAGTCGATCCGTTTGCCTTCATCTATGGCGATAATTTCTTGCTCGCCTACACCTACATCGGGATTTTCACTTGCCCATGCAGATACAAACCCCAATGTCGCATCGGTACCACGATAGGTTTTCACCATGTCGGGTTCCATTAGTGCCCACTTGCTAAAGTTATCTTGATTTTTTAGATGTTTAATATAATCAAAAACCTCAGTAACGGGTTTATCTATGGTAATCGTGCGGGTGACTGAATAGTCTTTTTGAACAAAAAGAGCCACGACAAAAGGGATCGCAATAATAGCGACCACGACAACAAGAATTTTTCTTAACATTACTATCCTCTGGTATAGATAAGGTATCTACTCGTGCTTTAGGCTTACTTGCCAAAAAACAATATTCTCAGTATACCGACTAACGACAGGCTAACAATAAAAAATTAACATAGAATTAACAGTAATGTCCTATAAAACAACACGCTTAAGTACCAACAAGCAGTCGCGCTAAATTGCAATCATGTTAGTCAAAGCCCGTCTCCAATAATTGTATCAGTCACCACTATATCCACTGATCATTTAATGCAGTGAGGTCGCTACCAATCTCGCCGGTATTGACCACACCTCGAGGTTCAATAATCATAATGTTACATTGCTCATTCGCCATTGGTTTATGCTCAACACCTTTAGGAATAACCACCATTTCACCTGTTCGCAGCGTAACCTCCTTATCACGAAAAGCTATTTTTAAGGTTCCTTCAATAACAATAAACACTTCGTCTGTGTCGGGATGATCATGCCAAACAAACTCACCCTCAACCTTGACCAATTTAAATTGATAATCATTCATTTCCGCAATAACACGAGGAGACCAATGATCGCTGAACTGCGTAAACTTATCGTTGAAATTGATGACTTTCGCAGGCATAGAAACTTCCCTAATAAATGATGGCTATGGTTCTAATTTAGGCCCTTAGTTATGGCATATATATTTCGACGGAATCTATATCGGATTGTTGCATCAATTTCAGCATACATGACTGGCAGATACATTGGTTGTCGGGAAAGCCTGCCAAAAAATTTATGGTTTTGTTCTGTGCAATAACTGATGGCATGTGCAATGGTTGCTTAGCACACCAGCATGCACTTATGTCTAATCCTTGTACCATGGCACAATCATTCGCTTGTTGGCAGAGTGGACAAGTTTGTGCTGTGGAGATTAGTAGTGTCATAGCCTAGCCTCTAATAAAATAAATAGATGAGTCAATATCGTCACTAAATTTACTCTAATTAACAGATGGTAAATAAAAGACAAAGTTAATATATAAAGATAATCCCGAATTTAACTCCGAGATCCGACATTCTTCACCATCTTAAATAAGCTCTATATTGTAATAAAAACCAAATAATCTTAAAAAATACCCATTAAGCAATAACTCGATGGGTATTTTTAATCACATTACTTTTATAGAAAAAACATCACTGTTTAACGGTATTTTTAAGCGGAAAAACCGGATAAGACTCAGAACCTAAAATAGGTTTACCCGCCACAGACTGACCATAATACCCTTGATGCTTATGATAGGTTGCCTGTGTTTTGCTGACATCACCTTCAAAACGAGGATCTTGCGGGCGATCAAACGAATTAATGTATGCTGCGACATCCCAAGCTTGCTGAACAGTGAGCTGGATACTTTTACCAAACGGCATATTTTCATAGATAAAGTCAGTAGCGGTATTCACTCGGTGCATTCCCGCCCCCCAATTAAAACTTTGTGGTCCCCATAATGGTGGTAATGCGGCGACACCAGCAATCATTTGTCCCTCGCCATCTTCACCATGACACACTTGGCAATGTGTTTGATACACGGTCATACCACGAACTGGTGAATATGCTAATTCTGGTTGCGGAGTTTTCGGATAACCACGTCCAGGAAGCTGACTTAATGCTGTAATATCTTGATGTTTGGCGATGGCTGCAGGCATAGGAAAATCATCTCGCTTTGCACCTTTAACTAACTCAACATCTGACAATTCAGGCACTGGACCTGCAACATTATATTGCGTCATTAATCCACTCATACCTAACCAGTATGAATACGCAGATATTGCCACTAACTCAGGTGAGCCTGATGCTGGCGCTTTACCATTCATCGAATAAGTAAAACAGCCTTGAATCCGCTCCTGAAAAGAATTTACTTTATCGTTTTTCTTGCGATAAGCAGGATAAGCAAAATATGCAGCCCATAAAGGCGATGCATTCGCTTTCATTCCGGCATTCATATGACAATTGACACAATTAAGATCATTGCCAACATACTTATCTCGAAGTTGTTGAGTATTCACAAACAGTTGATAACCTAAACGAACTTTATCGCCAAACGCGCCCGCGGGAATATCAGTTAATGACGCAAGTTGTAAATATTCATCAGTTGTTTTTTTCTCGACTGAGGGCAACGCAGCTTGACGATCGGGGAGTGTCGTTGAAGAGTCAGACGATTTTACCGAAGCAGGCTTAGGCGAAATGTCAGTTAATAATTCATTGGCCTGTAAGGGCAAGCTACACAGGATACCAATGCTCAATATCGATAATAATTTCATCGCTATGTCCTTATTTTATATTGGCAAAAAACTGAGATAAACCATCAATTTCAGCAGCCGTTAATTTCACCGCTATATTGCCCATCATGTTATCAACATCGCCTTTTCGAGTACCATTTTGCCATGATAATAATTGGGTTTTAAGGTAACTGACTTCTTGGCCCGCTAAACGAGGAAATTGACCACCACCTACTCCGGATGGACCATGGCAACTAGTACAAGCTGGAATGGTACGCGACCAATCACCTTGAAAGGCTAATGCTTCGAAAGGATCGCTAATGGCAACCTTGTCACCACGAAATTGTAGCGGAATATCTGCAACTAGCTGTTGACTAAAATATTGTGAAACCACAGCAATATTGTCTCCCTGAACCGTAGCAGCCATTGCTGACATGGTAGGGTTTTGACGTTTACCTACGTGAAATAACTTAAGTTGATTGTTGATATACTCGGCTGATAGCCCCGCTAAACGAGGGCCGGTAATACCAATGCCTTGACCTTGAGCACCATGACAGGATGTACATAGCTGAGCGGCGGCTGGAGTAGCTTGTTGTGGGGGAGATATTTCTGCGGCTTCAGCTGCCATAACATTACACATTGTTAGGCCTGCCAATACACTGAGCATATAAAAGGATGTTTTCATCATCACACCTCTTTATTGATTAATTATTGTTCTACCACCATAGACCTAAAATGTTCAAAAAAGAATACCCAAAATGTCGAATCGTTAAACAAAAAAACCATTAAAATATTCATTAATGGTTTTTTTAGGTGGTAACTATTTGGTGTTTTTTACTTTGGACGCACACCTAAAGTATGGCAAATCGCATAGGTTAATTCTGCACGGTTAAGGGTGTAAAAATGGAAATCTTTAACGCCTTCACGGGACAATACTTTCACCATATCAATAGCAACGTTTGCGCCCACTAACTGACGTGTCGCGGGGTCATCATCTAAGCCTTCAAACTGGCGATGTAACCAATGCGGAATAGCCACATTGGTCATGTCAGCAAAACGTTTAGTCTGCTTAAAGTTAGTCACGGGTAAAATCCCCGGAATAATTTCAACATCAATGCCTGCTGTCACGCAGCGATCACGAAAACGTAAGTATGATTCAACATCAAAGAAAAACTGGGTAATGGCGCGATTAGCTCCCGCATCAATCTTTTTCTTTAAGTTGATTAAATCCGCTTGAGCATTACGCGCATCGGGATGTACTTCAGGATAAGCCGCAACCGAAATATCAAAGTCGGCAACTGAGCGTAATAAACGCACTAAATCATTAGCAAACCGAGTCGGCTTTGGGCTGCCATCAGGTAAGTCACCACGTAAAGCCACTATGTCTCTTACGCCTGAATTCCAATAATGCTTTGCCAGTTCAACTAACTCTTCATCACTGGCATCAACCAAGGTTAAATGCGGCGCAGCAACTAGATTGGTCTCCTTCTGGATACGTTCAATCACGCTATGAGTACGATCTCGCACTCCTGAGTTGGCACCATAAGTCACTGAGACAAATTTAGGGTTTAATGGCTCTAAACGACGAACAGAATTCCACAAGATCTCTTCCATTGCTGGAGTTGAAGGCGGGAAAAACTCAAAAGACACATTAATATCATTCAGCTCAGACAAGCTCTGATTTAACGACTGGGCATGTTGCGCATGATGAAAAGCCATAATGTATTCCTTCAACTTCTGTAAAACTGCGGAGTCTATACCAATCAACTAATTTAACTCACTTAATTTAAGTAATTTAGCCGTTTGGACGTCTATATGTCCATATACTAGTTTAACTGCATCCTAAGTCAAGCTAAAAAACCACCAATAGACTAATTTAAGTCTACGCCTAAACAACAAACAATAAAGATAGTGCTAAATAACCAGCAAAATCCCTTGAACCACTATGCATCTAGTAAATTATTCATCGTATTCATTTGAGTGCACAACCAATCAATTGAATTACGGATACACCAACGTGTATAGGCAAATCGTGACCAAACAACCGAGCAATAAACCATAGAGCTAACAACGGGAATTTCGTATGCGACTGACTGGAAGCTAAGCGTTACTTGACTAAGCTTTCTAAGGTGTTTGATGGGCTAAAGTGAACTGAGTGTCTAAAGCAGAAAGGTCACGCAAAGCAACCTAGAAAATGTATCGCCAGACATAAAAAGCTACCATTTAGGTAGCTTTCAATTAATGTGTAACCAGATAAACTTACTCGTAATCAGTAGCGTAAGTTTCTTCATAAGTGTGTGAGTAAAGCTCAAACAAGTTGCCAAATGGGTCTTCCAAGTACACCATTTGCGCTAGATTACTGTCGTCTTCTGGATGGTAGCGCATAATATCCATACGCACTTTACCGCCATATTGTTCAGTACGCGCAATGGCCCCTTCAAAGTCATCTGTTTGCAAACAAAAGTGGAAGATACCAAGACGTGTGAAATCAACTTCATGACGTTCTTGGCGCTCTTTCATTTCAAACATTTCAACACCAATGCCGTCACTCGTCACTAGGTGGGCAATGTTAAAGCCTTTAAAACCTTCACCAAATACAGCCACACACATTCTGCCAATAGCAGTCTCACGCTCTTCTTGAACCTTAGTGTTACCCATTACAACTCTTAAACCCAGCGCTTTAGTGTAAAACTCAACCGCTGTATCCATATCGCCAACCATTAAACCTACGTGATTCATTTTCATAACTAACTCCAAAAATACTATTGACTGATTCGTCATTTGTTTCGATGGAGCCATCTTACGACGAACAAAATATAAATAAAAATTATCATAATTTATCAAATTAATAATTTTTATTTATACTTATGACCATTGCTAACCCTAGAGGAAACAGTTATCAAGGAATAGTTGCACCTTAATCAATAGAACAAGCTCAGAATCCAAAAAACTTGATGAAAATCAGATAGGAAAAAATGAAGTTAAAAGCTGAATAAATCCCCATAGCGACCCTTTCGCTTCTGTTGTTTACGCAAATAAGGAAAATGTTGCGGGTGACTGAGTTAATTTATTAACCAAGAATCAAGAGAGACAGCCGTTGGTTTTCTATTGGTCTGGTGTGGATAAAGCGCCACGACGTTAGTGGCCGCAGGCCATAAAACCTAAACAATAAAAAGGCCATTAATAATGGCCTTTTTCAACAAAACTACTCTTGAAGTAAGTCTTTACAAATATGCACTAAATCCGATTGCACCGCAGCTGCAGTCACCTCACGCCCAGCGCCAGGGCCACGAATAATCAATGGGTTGCCTTGATAAAACGCACTGCGAATAACAAACACATTATCGCCCGGGGTTAAATTAGCATAAGGATGATTGTTATCAACCCACTGCAAACTCACTTCAGCTTGCATTTTCCCCTCGATTTTATCTAATGAAGCCACATAGCGCAGCACTTTGTTTTGCTCGGCAGCTGCAACATACTGCTGTAATAAATCATCATCTAACTCGCTAATACGAGGCAAAAAGTCTTCTAATGATAGCTCGGCTAACGCTTTAGGTACTAACGAGTTAAGACCAATATCGTTTAACTCAACCGACAAACCTATCTCTCGGGCTAAAATAAGTAACTTACGCTGCATATCTCGGCCGGACAAATCATCACGAGGATCGGGTTCCGTTATCCCTAAGCTCCTAGCCTCTAGTACCAATTCAGAAAAGGGTTTCGTACCATCATAGTTTTCAAACAACCAACATAAGGTGCCAGAAAAAATACCACCGA
Source organism: Shewanella sp. MEBiC00475 (assembly GCF_005234075.1). Classification (NCBI taxonomy): domain Bacteria; kingdom Pseudomonadati; phylum Pseudomonadota; class Gammaproteobacteria; order Alteromonadales; family Shewanellaceae; genus Shewanella; species Shewanella sp. MEBiC00475. Next base: position 2,745,121 of record NZ_CP039928.1, on the reverse strand, counting down.
CAGCTTCAATAGTGTCACCACTGTTTCGCAAATCATTTAACGCATGTTGTATCGGTAACCCAGCACCACAACTGGCATTATAACGCCAAAATAAGCGACGATTACTCAACTGTTGTTTTAGTTCTCGGTAAAAAGGGAGCGGCCCAGAGCCTGCTAATTTATTGGCGCTAACCACGTGAATACCACGAGCAAATAATTGTGGGTATTGCAGTGTTAATGTGGCGCTAGCGCTGATATCTAACGCGACAATTTCGTCACAAGATAATTGTGCCAGCTGTTCAAATAACTGATCATAATTCCACTCTATGGCGTTGGCTTGATAATCTTGTTGCCAGTTATCAAGGTCAATCGCGTCATTTGAAATCAATGCTTTTTGCGAACCTACCACACCGATTAGTTCAACTGAGGCTTCTAATTCAAGATCTAAAGTTGGTCGTGCACGCTTAAATAACTCTATCCATGCTTCTCCAATATTACCGACACCCAAAAGTAACACGCCGATACGCATTCTAGGTCCTGCACAACGACGATGAACCTTTTGAGTCAGTAAGCTGACCTGTGCTTGTGGGACCAAAGTCACTAAGCTGAGTGCATCCTGATAAACCGGCTTAGCATCACGACTTAATAAGCGGGCAAAACTGCGCCTAAAGTGATGCGCATCGGCACTGACTAATGCCACTAAGCCTAAGTCGGTTTGCACTGTGACGTCGTCAATCAATAGTTCATTGCCATGCAGAGCCAATAATGCCAACAGTTGCTTTTGGCTTTCGAGGGTAAATGCTAATTCAAATTTATGTTGAGCTAATTCCCAATAGGCTAATGGCGTTAGCCCTGCCTCATTAAATATAGTCAGTAAAGGTGCAAGAGCAGAGCCCATTTTAAAACCAATCAATACCACTTCGTTTAAATTAGTCACAACAGGAGCACTGGCCGATGAACTCTGCGGCGCAATAAGCGTAAAATCGGTATGCGAGGCATAACTTGAGCGCACAGCAAGGCTAACGTGGGTATTAAATAATGGTTGTAATGTACGAGAATGTAATACGGGTGAGCCTAAACGCGCTAAACGGTCGGCTTCTGCTAGAGACATACTCTTGAGCAACTTAGCGTCATTGATTTTATTCGGATCGGCATTAAAGACCCCTTCAACATCGGTCCAAATCGTCACACGTTCAATGTCCGCTAAACTGGCAATTAATGTGGCACTAAAATCTGAACCATTGCGGCCCAGTAATAAAGTATCACCATGACTATTTGCGCAAATAAAGCCCGTTATCACTAAACGCTCTTGTGGATGTCGAGCTAATAAGGTTTGCACTTTCTCACGCGATTGCGCCACTAAAATATTAGGAATAGCACCTTCATCAGCAACTAAAATAGAACATGCATCAACATTACTGGCTGCTACGCCCATTTCTCGTAACAATGCAGCCATTAGGCGAGCGGACCAACGTTCACCAAAACTCACCACATGGTTTAATTGGTAATCATTATGTTGTTCTAAGGACAACAAACTGACTAACTGAGATTTATCAGTCGACAAACGTTCACGTAAATCACGTGCTTGTTCATTTGACAGTAATTGCTCAATTAACGTCTGCTGATAACTAATCAGTACTTGTAGCTCTTCTTGCCACAATTGACCACTGTCACGAAGGCTCAGTAATTTGTATAAGAAGTTAGTCGTTTTACCGGCGGCGGATACCACCACAAGATCATCACTTTGACCGTGGGTAAGCAAAATATGTGCAACACGGCGATAGCAGTCTGCATCCGCTAAACTAGAACCACCAAACTTATGTAAATGACTTCGCGCCATTACTGACTCCTTAAACAACTACGACTTTTATTGCGACGGCTTCTTGTTGCAATTAATGCTTTATGCAATAAATAGTGGTGCAATGAACTCTTTTTTGCATTTTAATCGTGCCACAAATGCATATTTTGTTATTTTACTCAAACCACAGCTAACATAAACTCAAATTAAGCTTATTTAATTGCCGCTACGGCAGCTAAACCAGCTTTCAGATCGGCAAGCAGATCTTCAGCGTCTTCAATACCGACTGATAGTCTCAATAAAGTCTCTTTAATACCAGCCTCTTGCCTTGCTTGTGGGTCCATTGCTCTATGGGTCATAGTGGCCGGAACGGCGACTAAACTTTCCACTCCGCCTAAACTTTCAGCAATACTGAACAAAGACAATGCCTGTAAAAATGCAACAACTTCGGCTTCACCGCCCTGCAATTCAAAACTTAACATAGCGCCAAAGCCTTGTTGTTGTTTTGCCGCAATGTCGTGACCTGGATGATCTTTTAAACCCGGGTAGTAAACCTTGGTAACCACATCACTAGCGGTAAGTAGCTCAACAATCTTTTGCGCGTTACGTTGATGCTCACGAATTCGCACAGCAAGCGTTCGTAGGCCACGCAGTGTTAAGTAACTGTCAAACGCAGACCCAGTTAACCCAAGGGTGTTTGACCACCAATGCAATAATTCACCTAATTCAGGATCTTTAGCCACAACCGCGCCACCGACGACATCGCTGTGACCGTTGATGTATTTAGTGGTTGAATGGATCACTATGTCAGCACCTAATAATAAAGGTTGCTGTAATATCGGTGATAAAAAGGTGTTATCTACCGACACCAACGCGCCAACGTCATGGCAAGCATGACTGACTGCTTCGATATCAATCACTCTAAGTAAAGGATTTGAGGGGGTTTCTAACCACACCATTTTAGGTTTCTGGGCAATGGCTTTACTCAATGCTTGGCTATCTGTTTGATCAACAACTAACAACTTAAATTGGCCTTTTTTCGCCAAATTAGTAAATAAACGATAACTGCCACCATAACAATCGTGCGGTACAACCAATAAATCATCAGGGCCAAGTAAGCTGGTGACTAAAGTAATCGCCGCCATACCAGTACAGGTCACCACACCAGTAGCACCTTGTTCAAGTTTGGCGAGTGCCTCCCCTAAAATACACCGAGTAGGATTACCTGAACGACTATAATCAAACTCACGAGGATTATTATGACCATCGAATGAATAATTAGTCGATAAATAAATAGGCGGTACAATTGCACCATGTTGTGTGTCTGTTTCAATACCTTGGCGAACGGCCAATGTGGCGCTTTTATGTTTTGTCATAATTGATTCCTAAAATGTCACAAACACACAAGTAGATGTCTAGACGTCCAAATTTACCGAAAAGTTCTGCATCCGTCAACAAAATAGACGCGTAGACGTCTAAACATCAAGAAATCTATTTGCATCGAGGTTAAATAGTCGCAATAATTTGACTAGAGCTTGTAACGGTTTAAAATCCGCACCGTATTTATCGTTAAGGGTAAGTTAATGACTGAATGGAATGGCGAATATATTAGCCCATATGCCGAACATGGCAAAAAAAATGAACAAGTAAAAAAGATTACAGTTTCGATACCGCTAAAAGTATTAAAAATACTAACAGATGAACGCACTAGACGTCAGATCAATAATCTGCGTCATGCAACTAACAGTGAACTGCTATGTGAAGCATTTTTGCATGCATATACAGGTCAACCATTACCTTATGACGGTGATTTATCAAAAGATGAACCGGACAGCATTCCAAGTGAAGCTAAAAAGATAATGGATGATATGGGCATCGAATGGGAAGAGCTGGAATAATCCACAGGTTAGTGACAACGTCATCGACTTGGAAACTACCCTAATACGAAGTAGTCTTGTTTTAAAAGAGAACATATGATGTCGTTTATCGATCCTACAACCTTGATACTGGCATCAATTATCATTTTTTTAGGCGCGTTAACCCAGAGCTTAATTGGTTTTGGGTTAGCCGTTGTTGCTAGTCCCCTGCTGTATATTGTTAACCCTCAACTAGTGCCAGTACCAATTATTGCAATGGGATTTGCCATTTCTGCAATGACCTTATTTAGAGAACGCAACCACCTGCAATTTAATGGTTTACAATATGCTTTGCTCGGGCGGATCCCCGGCGGATTTTTAGGCGCTGGGTTATTACTGTTTGCACCACAAGCCATATTAGGTTTAGTGATTGCCGCTATTGTATTTATTGCTGTGATATTAAGTATTTATCGCATTACAGCCCCCATCAATCGCATCAGTTTATTTATCGCGGGGGTATTTTCGGGCATATTTGGCAACATCGCCGCCATTGGTGGTCCACCTATGGCGATTTTACTTGCAGGCCAAGATCCTAGTAAATTTAGAGCTGCACTGTCTGCATTCTTCGTACTCAGTTCACTGATTGCTTTAGCTATTCTAGCCATAGTCGGCTTGGTTGAGATGAAACATTTGTGGTTGTCGCTAATGTTATTCCCTTCCGTTGTTACCGGTTACTTGGTCTCTGGATTGTTAATTAACCATGTCGATAAAAATAAAACCCGCATTGTGACCTTAATATTATGTAGTATCAGTGCGACTTTGTTAGTGGTTAAATCGACCAGCGCACTAATCAACTAATCAACTAATCAACCCAGTAACTCATAATGAGCTAACTATTCTCTCATTATGAGTTATTAAACCTTACCCAAAAAATTTTCTCCTAAAGACTTCCACCCAAGTAATACACCAAATTATTTTTCCCTATCCATAATTGTTGTTCCAAATCCACTGCGAAATTTTTTATCCCAATAGCAAATTGAATATTGTCACGAAAGAGATCCACATCACATAAGTCCATTAGATTTGTTTCAATTAACTTTTTTTCAATTAGATTTTTCTCATGAACATGATCTACTTCAAATTAACACTACTCACTTTTAGGTAACATTATTCACAGCAAAGAAATAAACATAAATTGCAAACGCACCACTAATAAGAAGCCCAATAGAGGATAAAATGATGAACACATACGTTAAAGTTGGTATCGCACTCGCTATTGCATTATCACTAGGTAGCCAAGCAATGGCAGCCGAAGGTGGTAACCCTAAAAAAGGCAAACATCTTTACAAAAAAGAATGTAAAGCTTGCCACAGCGCCGATAGTGAAGGCCCAGAACTTACTCCTATGGCTAAAACTATGAGTCAATGGGATCGCTTTTTCTCTCGAGATAAACATAAAGCTAAACCTGCCGTTTTTGAGGCTCTATCAGAAAAAGACTTGAAAGACATTCAACAGTTTTTATATGACCACGCAGCCGATTCTGATCAGCCAGCAACTTGTGGCTAAATCATAAAAGCTGAGAGCCTTTCGCTCTAAGTAAATCATAAGCAAATAAACAATCTAAAAAATTGGGGCTTCGCCTCAGGGACTTTTACAACAAAAATTTGCCAGATTGAGTTAATTCATTTGGCAAATTGGGGGAGCAAGACTATGAGAACTCTCATATCAATACTCGTTGCAAATGCACTCTTTATGAGTGGTGCTAGCCTAGCGGCAGACACAGATGCACAAAAGATTGCCGATCTAAAACAACAACTCGCGACTATTAACGAAGATCTTGATGATTTAAATTCACGAGTTGACAAAACCGAGCGTCACACTGCGTTAGACAGAATATCCATTACTGGTGATTTTAGAACCAAAGCACATTCATTACATTACCAAAATGTCACTTGGAACCCGGCCATGAATGTCAATTTTACTGACTTCGCTACAAAAGCCATGTCAGGTGTATTTGGTGACCCGAGTAGTTCTACCTCGTTATTAGGCCAAATGATGATGGCCAACCCTGATCTAGCCACCGCGTTTCAAAGCGGCCAGCTACAGGGCGTGATGCCAATGGTGTTAGGTCAAAAAACTCAACAAGATATTGATAATGATATTTTTTACACCACTCGATTACGCCTAAATATTGATGCAAAAGTATGGGACAACGTCAGCTTTGCCGGACGCTTAACCATGTTTAAGAGCTGGGGAGACTCTACTGGAGTTAAAGTATTTGATTCATGGAACTCATTCACAATGGACGGCACAAGTAGTGGCAGCACCAGTGGTGATGAGTTAAAAGTAGAGCGTGCCTATTTTAACTGGAAAGACATTAACGGCAGCGGCACTTACCTTTCTATCGGACGTCGCCCTTCAACATATGGTCCACCAAGTCATTATCGTGAAAATGAGCTACGAGGCGGCACACCATCAGGTCACTTAGTCAATTTCAACTTCGACGGTTTAACCCTAGGTTACAATTTGGGTGATATCACGGGTATTGAAGGCCAAACGGTACGCTTCTGCTATGGTCAAGGCTTTGAATCTCAATACGGAAATGGCGAATTGTTCGGTGACATTATCACCAAAGACACTCACCTAGGCGGGTTTAATATCGACGTCATCAATGACGGTAACCACTTCCTACAATTAACTTTGTTCGGTGCTAAAGATGTTAATGATGGCTTTACAGGCACCATGGCATTCCCTACTCAACTCGCGAGTATCTTTGCCCCAACAATGTATCAAGACATGCAAAAGTTTGAAAACTTTAACTTCGTTACTCGTGTACAACCAAGTGGTGTAATTGGTGATATGTACTTAGGTGGATTAGGTTATGCCTATGAAACTGATGACGATTTAAAAATGTTTGCTTCACTTGGTTGGACTCGTGCTGAACCTAGCGGTAATGCAGGTTTGTTCGGTGGTATGTTAAGCGATGCAGTATTTGAAGCAGAGTTGAATAGCACTGCTACTGAAATCATTATGGTGCCAAAAGAAACAGTTGATAATGACACTAAAAATGGTTACGGCGTGTATATGGGTATACAAGTACCTGCTCCATACGGAAAATTCGGCTTGGAATATAACTACGGTTCAAAATACTGGAGTCCTTTCACCCAAGCGCAAGACGACCCTATTGGCAGTAAGTTAGCTACTCGCGGTCATGTTGCCGAAGCGTATTATATCTTTGATATCAATCCTAAGATGTTCATCAAGTTAGCAGGTTTGTATTACGACTATGAATATACCGGAAGTGGCTCACCAGTAGGTGCACCACAGAAAGTTGATGATGTAATTGCCGGTACTGCATACTCAATGTTACCAGTGATCGACACAGCCTATGACGTCAATGCATCAATAACAGTTAACTTCTAACTTGAACTTCTAATTTAGTGCCCCTGAGTGCAAGCTCAGGGGTGAGGATAATTATCATGAAAATATCATCAGCACTGGCTGTATTATTGATATTAAGCAGTAGCGCACAGGCTGCCTTTAACCACAAAGAGGCGTTGCCAGGGCCTTTTGCTAATGGCCCTGAAGTGACGACACAATGCTTAACATGCCACAAGGAACATGCCGAAGAGTTTATGAAATCTTCACACTGGACTTGGGAATTAGAGCAAAAATTACCTGGCCGCACAGTTATGCGCGGTAAAAAGAACAGTATCAATAACTTTTGTGTTGCAATAGCGGGTAACGAACCACGTTGTACTAGTTGCCATGCAGGTTATGGCTGGAAAGATTCTACATTTGATTTTAAAGACATGACCAAAGTGGATTGCTTAGTCTGCCACGACACAACAGGAACTTACATTAAAGATCCTGTTGCTGCGGGCGAAGTATTTGCCACAGTCAACTTAGCCAACGTAGCACAGAATGTGGGTACTCCCGTACGTGATAACTGTGGTACTTGCCACTTTTATGGTGGCGGTGGTGATGCAGTTAAACATGGCGACTTAGACTCATCAATGTCTTATCCAGACAAAGCTACCGATGTCCATATGGACGCAGACGGTAATGACTTCCAGTGCCAAACGTGTCATGTCACCGAAAATCACCAGATTACTGGTAATGCGATGGGCGTATCACCTGGAGGAGAAAACAATATTGGTTGTGAAAACTGCCATGACGCAGCACCTCACAAAAATAAAACGCTCAATACACACTCACAAACAGTAGCGTGCCAAACTTGTCACATACCAACATTTTCTAAAGTTGAACCAACAAAAATGCGTTGGGATTGGTCACAAGCCGGACAAGATCTACCTGACACGACAGATAAATACGGCAAGCACACTTTCAATAAAAAGAAAGGTAGCTTTATTTGGGAAAAAGACGTTATACCACAATACACTTGGTTTAATGGCCGCGCCGATGCTTACATGCCTGGCGACAAAATGGACCCGACTAAAGTGCTTAAACTTGCCTTCCCACTCGGAGATATTCGCGACCCTAAAGCTAAGATTTATCCTTTTAAAGTGCATACAGGTAAGCAAATCTATGACACCGAACTCAATATCTTACTAACACCTAAAGTTTATGGTGAAGGTGGTTACTGGACTGAATTTGATTGGGACTTAGCAGCCAAATTGGGAATGGAAGCTAACCCAACCATGGTAGAAAAAGGACTCAAATACAGTGGTAAGCATGGTTTTGTTGAAACTGAGATGTGGTGGCGTATCAACCACATGGTGTCACCAAAAGACAAGGCGTTACAGTGTAATGACTGCCACAATAAAGGTGAGCGTTTAGACTGGAAAGCCCTAGGTTATGACGGTGATCCAATGAAAAATCGCAAAGGTGTTAAACACACTAAAGCTAAATAACAATGCTATAAGCAACTAGTGTAAACGACTAGTGTAAAATAAAAAAACCGCCATCAACTTTTACGATGGCGGTTTTTTATTAACTAAATGTTCTGAATTCGGGATAAATAACAAACTAAAAATTCAACCCCTGGCATTGAAAATCTTGCGAAATACCACTAATAGGGTCGGTAAAACGTAATCGTTTAGCCAATAGCTGTAATGGCTTATCAAAATTATCCGGCCCTTTAGGCTGTAAAACTGGATAAAATCGGTCATGTAAAATCGGCATACCTAAACTTTGCATATGCACTCTTAATTGATGAGTTTTACCAGTAATCGGGCTTAACTCAAACAAACCAAAGCCGTCTTTTACCGCCACTAAACTGATTTCTGAATGGCTATTGGCCTCACCTTCAACTATCTGCATAGTAAAGCTGGGATTTGCTGCAACAATCCGATTTTTAACCGTCCAATGCACTGGCAGTATCACTGTGTTATCCGCTAATTGAGCCAGCAACTGCGGCGTTAATGTAGCAATAGCCTGATAATCCTTGGTGATCTTGTCATCTAAAAAAAGCTGATGATAGGCATGCCTAGTTTGCGGGTTTAATGTCATTAACATTACCCCAGCAGTATCTTTGTCGAGCCGATGGGCTGGTGCAACGGTATCAATTTGAGTTGCGATACGTAATCTATGCACTAAGCATTCATTAACGTAATTACCACCAGGGGTTACAGGTAAAAAATGCGGTTTATAAACAACAATGGTGTCATTGTCTTGATATAACACTTGCTCAGCAAACGGTACTTTCGTTTCGGCCAGCACTTCACGATAATAATATACCCGCGCAGTGGCTTGATAGATGCTGTCTGCAGTAATTAACTCACCATTTTGCCAATGCACCTTGCCAGCTTCAATCCGTTGCAACCAAACACTGGCATCAATTTGCTTAAAATGCTCTATCAAAAATTCAAGTACCGTGTGGTATTGCTTACCCGCTAACTCACTCACGCGCGGCAACACGACATACGATGGTTGCGCTGCAATAGCGGTAGTTGAAGACAATGATTGATCGTGCGGATTTGATAAATTCGGCATAAAAGGGCTATTAAGGAAATGAGATGCAAAAAACAATATCACTATGTTATCAGGCTAGCCTATAAATGTATCTGTATTAGCGTGTATCGGTAGGTAGCATTCTTTATAAAAAAACCTACACATCCACATAGGATTTAAGTAAGTGCAACACAAAATCCATGGTTTTATGACAGTTAGGTTGTTCAACTAGAATCAGCTTATCACGATTATACATAGGTAAAACCTCTAACCAACGTTGGCTGACCCACGCAGCATCTTCTAAATGAGTTTGTGAATATAACTCCAGTAAATTAGGATTCACTTGATAAAATTGCTCCAGTGCGGCGCTAATTATTTCAAACTCACCCACTATGGGTTCTTGGGTCCAATTAGGACAAGGTAGTGCGCGAGCTATCCAGCAACCATTACGTTTTTTTGCCGCCGATAAGATTTTAAGGCGTTGTGACCCTTCGATAATAATACTTAAACAACCGTTATCTAACTGATTAAAATCAATGATATTGCATTGAGTCGCCGCAATATAACAAGGTAAATCACTATTCACTTTTAAGGGGGCAAATGCTAACTCATAGTAACCTTTTAGCACATCGGCAACCACGCACAAATCACTGGGAGTCACGACACTAATTTCAAGTCGTCCACCCGGTAATAGCACTGCATCTTGAATAAATAATGCCACTTCTTTTGTTCGCATAACAGCCTCCGACACCAAAGGTGAAGTTACTGAGCTAAAGTCAAATCAATAAAACAAGTGTAGCAGTGGTTAATAATTCAACAACTTGAGAAAATGTAAATAACACAGATTGCCGACATCACCACTGCTTACACTAGGGCCTGTTTACACTAGGTTCTATTTAATAGACCTTATTTTATACGACTACATTTCAAAAAAGAGCAAAAAACATACAATTACTACGCTAATTTATAAACGTTCAATACGGTCCATTATCGTGCCAGAAGCGACAATATTGGCAAATTCGTCGGCTAATACTTGGCTTTGTTGTACACTTTGCTGCCAATAAGCAATCCGGCTTTCGGTATCTAAATGCTTAAAGTCTTCACGATCAGGAATTTTACCAAAGGGTAAGCTGGCAATAAATTTCTTACTCGGCGCTAAAATTAATCCATTGTGGTAATTGGCTTTCGCTTTACGCCACAACAAGGATTTATCGAACCAGCCAGGGCTCATATAAGGATAAAAGTGCGGATATAAACTTAGCCCAGTTGCTGCAGGTAATGGCATATCAAAATGATAATCGGTTATTCCCCCATCGTAATATTGACCTTTGGGCGATCCTTGCAGATCGTTAACTGGGTCGAGCAATAACGGGATCGATCCGCTAGCCAATAAACCATGGCGGATATTGTCTTGGGTCAACTTAACCTGTTTAGTGGGTAAATCTTTCAATCGCCTAAAAGGTGACGCATCGTCTTTATGACTTAATATCACCCGCTCAAAATGCCAGCCTAAACTTTTACGGTTTACCACATTGCTTATCGCCGCCATCGACAAGCCCATCATTAAAGCAAACTTGGCATGAATGCGATTTAAATGGCGAGCACGACAAGCCACCATATGATGACGAATTAATGGGTTAGCAATAATATCCGCACCTTGTTGCTCACCTAAAATACCATCCACAATTTGCAATACTTGGGCACTAACCTGCTCTCGGGAAGGCTTTTTATCGTAGCGCTGATGAATATAAAAATGCTCTAACCTTGCATAAGCCGCGAGTGGATCTTGTTGCGCCATACAGGCCAAACGCCACGCACCCGATGACGCACCCATGGTATAGAGTGGGTCTTCGCGTCCCTGAAAAAATTCACTGAATAAATACTTATCTAAGCCTGCGATGGCCAGCCACTTAGGGCCACCAGAGGCCGCAAAAATTTGCGTAAATAATGATTGGTCTAAGCCATTCGCTTCGAGTTGTTCGTAAGCTGTTGGTCCAGCAAGTAAACGTAATGCAGGCAATGTACAATCCTTATTATATTTGTAATGCTGTTATCTTGGTAAAAAGGTATGCTTTAGGGTTAATACGCTAGCATGCTTTTATGATTTTTATCTTACGGAATTTTTATGATTGTTGATACTCTTGCAAATCGTCACTTATACACTCAACTGAGCCCGAGACTAGCCAAAGCTCTAGCCCATCTCGCGAGCACAGACTTTAGCCAGCTTGAAGTCGGAAGTTACTCACTTGAAGGTAAAGATATTTTCGTTATCGTTAATGATTATGAGACTAAACCTAAAGAAATAGAGCCATTCGAAGTGCATCAACAATATATTGATGTGCAATATGTGGTGAGTGGCGAAGAAGAGTTTGGCTATCTGCCCTTAGCTAATCAAACGCCTTCTAAGCCCTATTTTGACAAGCATGATTATGCAGAATACGACTATGAATCTAACCGGCATGATGCGGCGTTTATTCCTCTAAAAGCGGGCATGTTTGCTTTATTTTTTCCTGGTGACATCCATATGCCGGGCACTAGTGCTAAACCTCAGCAAGTTCGTAAAGTGGTGATAAAAGTACGGGTATAGCGATGCCATTTTAATCAATGACAAATATTCAGTACTAAGGCTAAACCACTAGCAATAAGTCATTAACAATATTCATGAGCAATAAAATCGCTATTTGAATGAAACCTACTAAAGTTAATTCGAGCACGGTATTCAAGCACAATAAACACCTATACAGAGCTATTAGCACTTAAGATAGAGCGTTTAAGATGGACTCAATAGACTACTGAATAGATAATTCAATAGCGTTGTAGCCCCCAAGCTAAAGACAAATATACACTTACCCTGTGTAAAATAGAAAAAACCCCGAGACTCTCCGCTCAGGGCTTTTTTTGTCAATTACAGACACATATCATCATTGATAACACTCATATGGTAAGTTGAACCTTTGAAGTGGTATTTTTTAATGCGATGAAGATCAATCCTTGTTAAAATCAGGGCAACTTTATAGGAGAGTCTTTCAATGGCAATGTATGTAGTGGGTCACAAGATCCCTGATTCAGATTCAATTTGTGGTGCTATAGCATTAGCATATTTAAAAAACCAAATCGGTGAGCCAGCAATAGCGGCCCGTTTAGGCGAATTATCACCAGAAACCGCATTTATTTTAGAGAAATTTGGTTTTGAAGCGCCAGAATACAAAACCAGTTACGCGGGTGAAGAAGTCTATATTGTTGACCATTCAGAAATTACTCAAGCGCCAGATGATATCGCTCAAGCAACTATCGTGGGCATTGTTGACCACCATAAACTAGGCGATTTAACCACTTCTACTCCGCTAGAATGTTGGATCCGTCCAGTAGGTTGCAGTAACACAGTCATCAAAATGATGTACGATTTTTACCAAGTAGAAATCCCTGCGAACATCGCTGGTATCATGATGTGTGCCATTTTAAGTGACACTGTTATTTTCAAATCGCCAACCTGTACCACCGCTGACATTCGTTGTGTTGAAGCCTTAGCTAAAATTGCTGGTATTGAAGATTTTAAAGCTCTCGGTATGGAGATGTTTAAAGTAAAATCAGCAGTTGCAGGCACCCCTGCGCGTGACCTAGTAATGCGTGACTTTAAAGACTTCAACATGAACGGAAACTTAGTCGGTATTGGCCAATTAGAAGTTATCGATTTGTCTGTATTTGACGATATCAAAGCTGACTTAGAAGCAGATATTGCTAAATTAAAAGTCGAAGGTCATCGCCACAGCGTATTATTACTGCTAACCGACATCATGAAAGAAGGTTCAGAAATGTTAGTGGTTTCTGATTTACCAGACTTGACTGAGCGTGCTTATGGTAAACCTACCGTCAACGGTCGTGTTTGGCTAGACGGCGTACTAAGCCGTAAAAAACAAGTGGTACCTGCACTACAAGATGTGTTTGCAAAGTAAATCGTTGTGAACGTCTTGAAAAAAAGAAAAAGCTGAATCAATTGATTCAGCTTTTTTATACTTTAATACCAATCATTAATCTGTCTCATTACCGTTCATTATTCAGGTATATCACAACCCCATAGCTCTATTGATGGTTGCTTTGCCGTTGGCTCGCCAATCCAATAACTCATTGGATGACACTGTTGCTCGGTCTGAGTCGATGACACACATAACTGATAATCGCCTGCTTCTGGGGTGCGGCCTAACTTTAGCATTGGCAACACGGGTAAATGCGGTTTGTAATGCCAGCTGCCGTCTTTTAACACCGCATCGGCAGGAATTTCCATCCCGGCACCACTGCCTTTAACCCTTGCTTGCTCTAAAATAAACCCCTCGTTAATTAAGCGATAATCTTCCGCCCAACGAATTTTTTCAATAGTATGAGTCCACGACAATGTCATTTGCTCTGCAGGCACTTGAGCCCATATTGAACCTGCTAGCCCTAGGCATAAACCTAACATTATTTATCCTGTGCTAAACGTTGTAACTTACGAGCACGCCATAAATGTTGTAAAATAAACGCCACGACCAAACCAAAGCCTAACTCATCACTTAACGGTGTCGCCATAATCAAACAACCACCAGCAATAAAACCTAAAACACGCTCCCACCAATAAAGGTTTTGTAATAAATACCCTGTAAATATCACACCCCAAATGCCAATCGCAACCGCCGCTTTAAGTACCACAAAAATGGTATCCAGTATGCCGCCACCTTGAAGCATTAATGCCGGATCATATACCGCCATAAACGGAATAATAAACCCTGCTATAGCAATTCGAATAGCCCATAAACTTATTTTTAAACCCTTTTCTTTCGCAATAGGTGCCGCCGCAAAACACGCCAATGCAACCGGTGGTGTAAGGTCAGCCATAATGCCAAAATAAAACACAAACATGTGCGACACGATCAACGGCACACCTAAATCTAATAATGCTGGGGCGGCAATGGAGCTGGTAATAATATAATTAGGGATGGTTGGGATCCCCATGCCTAATACCAAACACGTCACCATCGTCAGCAATAAAGACAAAAATAAATTATCTTGCCCGACGGCTAAAATATAACCTGCAAACGTAGATGCTATACCCGTAAGTGACACAATCCCAATAATCACCCCAACCAATGCACACGCAATACCAACAGGCACAGCGTGACGAGCACCTTCAACTAACGCGTGCAAACATAAGGTTAGGGTTTCTTTACCACCTTTAACAAACCAACAAATCACCACAAGCATAGCGATAACGCCAAACATTACCCCAATGCCTAACTGAAAAAAGCCAGCACATATCACCCCTAGCGCTATCCAAAAAGCAAACCGCATTGCGGCTGATGATAGATTAAGGATAATCGCTGAACCTAAAATCACAATCGCAGTGAGTGCTAAACCAACCATGCCAGAAAACAGCGGTGTACGACCGGAAAATAACAAACCAATCAAAATAAATAGCGGAATGAGTAAGTACCAACGCAACTTAATTGCCGCCCACGGATCAGGACATTGATCTTTGGGTAAGCCAGATAAATTGGCGCGTTTAGCTTCTAAATGCACCATCCAGAACACCGAACAAAAATACAATACTGCGGGGATCATCGCCGCTTTAGCAATTTCAATAAATTGCACATTAATGGTTTCAGCCATAATAAAGGCTACGGCACCCATAATCGGCGGCATAATTTGGCTGCCCATACTGGATGTGGCTTCTACTCCCCCCGCAAAAGCAGAGCGATAACCAAAACGCTTCATTAATGGAATCGTAAACTGGCCAGTTGTCACTACATTGGCCACCCCCGAACCCGTAATGGTACCCATGAGTGCCGATGACACCACCGACACTTTTGCAGGCCCTCCTACTTTATGGCCAAATAAGCCCATAGCAAAGTCGGTAAATAAGCGGATCATTCCAGCCTGCTCTAAAAAGGCACCAAACAGAATAAACAAGAAAATATAGGTCGCAGATACATAGGTTGGTGTACCATATAAGCCTTCTGTACCAAAGGCCAACTGGTTAATAATTTGGTCAAAACCATAGCCTCTGTGCATCAATTCACCAGGCAAATACTCACCAAACAACCCATAAGCCAAAAACAAACCGCAAATGATCGGCAGTGCAATCCCCATCACCCGTCTTGCTGCTTCAAACAATAACACGACCAATACGACACCTATTATCATGTCATTTTGAGTTAAGTCACCAGAACGTTGAATTAAGTCTGCTTCAAATACCCATTGATATACAGCGGTTGTCATCCCCGCTAAACCGAGCACCCACGCCAATGGTTGCCATGGCTGACTCTTGCCGATGCCTGGATAACTAATAAACACCACTAATAATAAAAAACCCACGTGCACGGCGCGTAATACTTGGGTCGAAACAGGATGAAATGCCGCTGTGGTAATTTGAAAAATAGAAAAAATAAGTGCTACAGCAAACAAGGCTTTTGGCCAATTACGAGTGTCGGCGCTAAGGCCTTGCTCATGCTCGTTTGTCAGGTTATTGGTTTGATCGTTCATGAAATGCCTCTACACTTATATCACTAAATAATCTCAACTTTGGGAAAAAATAAGTAAACGATTAATAATGGCCTTAATTGAGCAACGCTATTTATTATCCTAAGTTAAAGAATAAAAAATACAACCAATACAAAAAGCGCTTGCTGGGTTACCAAACAAGCGCCAATCAAAGGACTCATATTCTATAGCGCATTCACTTCTTTATAATAACGTTCTGCACCAGGGTGTAATGGAATAGGCAGATCTTTGGCCGCCGTGGCTAAACTGATAGCCTTCGCAGCCGAGTGTGCAGTACCTAAACGGTCTAGGTTCTCAAACATCAACTTAGTCATTTGATACGCAATCTCGTCCGATACACCACTGTGACTTACAAGCAAATTCTGAATTGCTACCGTACTGATATCTTCTGTTTGGCCTTCGTAAGTATTAGCCGTAATCACCCCAACTTGATAAGCAGGATTATTAATTTTAGCCACAACATCTGCAGGGATAGCCACAAAGTTGATATCCATTGTTGCGGCTAAATCACGAATGGCTGCCATACCTAAACCAGATGATTGTAAAGTTGCATCCAGTTGGCGATTTTTAATCAGCTCAACAGATTCGGCATAAGGTAGAAATTCCACGTTACCCATATCGTCGTAACTCAACCCTGCGGCTGCAAAAATGGCACGTGCGTTGAGTTCAGTACCTGACTTAGGCGCCCCGACAGAAATACGTTTGCCTTTTAAATCTGCAAGGCTGTTAATACCAGCATCTTTATTGGCGACAATTTGGATATAGTTAGAATAAGTTGCCGCAATAACACGTAATTTGTCTAACGGCTTTTTAAAACCAGCCTCTGTGTCACCTTTCCATGCAGCCGATACAGAATCACCTAACGCAAGCGCTAACTCACCGCGACCAGCTTGTAATAAGTTAAGGTTTTCGACAGATGCTTTGGTTGCTTGCACAGAGGTTTTAGAGCCCTCAATGCCATTGCTGTAAAGTTGAGATAAAGCGACACCAATAGGATAGTAAACGCCACTAGTGCCACCAGTGAGAATATTAATAAAGGTCGGTGCTGCCATCACTGCGGTACTGATAGATAACACAGCTGCTGCGCCGATCATGCAAAATCGTTTGGTTAATTTCATTTACAATATCCTTATTTTTTATATGATTATGAATTTTATTGTGTTGTTACACTACCACTGACATCCTAGGCAATCTATATAGACTAAAGGCTAATAACAGCGTTAAAATATCTTTTTCCAAACTATTTCAGTAACTTCGCTAATTCCCTCAAAAGCATCCTTAGCTTTTATCATCACCAACACCCTCATAAACTTAATTTATAACTCGATTGAGTGAACAATAAATACGCCTCATTCTTGAGTATAGTGATTAGCATAAAAAAGGTGCCAACAATGTCGGCACCTTCTTTAAGTATTTGACTGGTTCCTTGTCAGATAATAGACAAGAATACTGTTGGCCGTTACATATCCATGCAGTTAGCGTAATAAGTCACTGTAGCTGGCCAGTCAGAAAACACACCCATTACCCCAACATCTTTTGCCAGTACATCTAGCAGTTCAAAAGTATCACCCTCATTGTCTATGGCATCTGCAATACTTTGATAATACCAACCGCCACCGCCTTCGCTAAGTGGACCCGAACGCTCTAATGACCACGCAATAATTTTTAACCCTGCAGCACTGGCCGCTTTAGCATATTCAGAAGGCACGATGGCCTTGTTAGCATCTAAGGTCACCAGCATCCATAACGGTGGCGCGATAATCTTTACTCCATCAGCGGCTAAAGTATCCATGCTTGGTGACCAAGTTGTACTATTTTGCGGATCAAAACCACTCAGATCATAACGATCATCAAGGTATACCGCCTGCTCTGCAAATTCTGGAGCATTGGCGATCCAATATTTTACGTCGTCTAAATTAAACGATTGCGGAAATACCTGCGATGCATCCACACCAGCCAAAGCATATTCATCTAACATTTTTTGCGCGTAATCTTGTTGGGTCAATCCATCATATGGCATGCTGACACTGGCCGACTTAAGCTCTGGGGTCATCTTTACTCCAGCAGCTTTAAACAAGGCAATACTCTCAGCATGAGTCATTAAGGTGCCATTACCTGCATACAAATCGGTGCGCCAATTTGGCGTGCCATCCATAAACTCTTCTACTGTGGTGGCATTGGGATTAAAGCCATCCATTTTACCTTTTAAGGTTTTAAATTCAGCTAAGCTGATATCACTCGTACAACAGGTTGCTGTCGCGCTAACGCCATTGGCGGCATCCGCTGGTGAAAAAGGCACTGAACATTTATTGGCAAGTTCAGGAATAGCTAAAATATTAGTGGTAGTCGCTAAATCACACTGCGAGTGACGGCAAACTAACTCTTTATCTGCGGTAAACGTCACGTCACATTCCACAATACCTGCGCCCGAATCGATAGCAGCTTGATAAGCTTCTTTGGTATGTTCAGGAAATTGCATTGACGCACCACGATGGCCAATTGAAAAGTCAGTACGATAGAATGAATTTGAAGCACATTGAGCTAATTGATTTTTTAACTCACTATCTTGCATTTGATCAATTAAAAACAATGGTCTAGGCCCAACTTGAGCACTAATACTTTTATCAATATCTACCGACGTTGTATTATCGCTATCGTTACTATTACAGGCTGATAAACATATTAGGCACGTTATTACCGACGCCACACTCAGTAAAGCCCTAGTATTCCCTGTCATGTTATTGCTCCATATTATTATGCTAATGATTTGATGTTAGTCAAGAATGATAACTTGTTGTTTATATGGCATAGTCTACGGACTGAATATGAATGAAATAGCGAATTTATATGACAATTGAATCAACTCAAACAACTATGCTTAATCCGACACTGTATTATGTTCATGATCCAATGTGCAGTTGGTGCTGGGGATATCGCCCCACTTGGAATGCCTTACAAGTTCAGCTACAACAACAGTTTGGCCAGCAATTGAGCCTACAGTATTTGGTCGGTGGTTTAGCTCCTGATTCTACTGAACCTATGCCAGAACCGATGCAGCAAATGTTACAACAAACCTGGAAAAATATTACACAACAACTGGGAACTGAATTTAACCATGACTTTTGGCAACGTTGTCAGCCAAAACGTTCGACTTACCCAGCTTGCCGAGCCAGTATTATTGCTCGCCAATTTGGTCAAGAACGTGCAATGATCAGTGCCATTCAACAGGCCTATTACCTACAGGCACAAAACCCATCTGATATTGAGGTATTGTGTACATTAGCTGAATCCTTGGATATGAATGCAGCAATGTTTAAACAGCAACTACTCAGTGAAGATATTGATCAACAGTTACAACAAGAAATAGCCTTTACCCGTCAACTGCCAATCCAAGGATTTCCATCATTAGTATTAGTGGTTGATAATCGTGCGTACCCCATCACGCTTGACTATCATCAATGGCAAACCAGCATGGCAGATATTCAGGCCGTGTTGTCTGAACACTAATTCTTCATAAAGAATCCACAAAAAAGGCTATATCAACTGAGACTTTGTTCATCCATTGATTAGCCTTTGGCCTTAACGCCCAATATCCTATACTCTTGCCAACAAAACCCCAAAAGCAAACTAAACACGAGGCAGTGAATGACAAATCGTAAACGAGGATTTTTCGGTTGGGCATGGTTTGTCATGTGGCGTTTTTTGCTATTACTGGCGCTATTGATACTGCTGCTGAGATTTGTGCCACCACCAACGACGTCATTTATGCTGCAAAGTGATTATCCGGTGAGTCAGCACTGGATAAGCATTGATGAACTGCCAGCACACATGCCATTAGCCGTGGTTGCCGCAGAAGATCAGTTGTTTCCCGAACACTTCGGGGTCGATGTTAACTCCATCAGTAAAGCTCTTAACCAATACGACGATGGCGAGGGCCTTCGTGGCGCCAGTACCATCACCCAACAAACCGCGAAAAACCTGTTACTTTGGCCGGGGAGAAGCTTTGTTCGCAAAGGATTAGAAGCCGTGTTGGCCGTGAGCCTCGAAGCTATTTGGGGTAAAAAACGTATCTTAGAGGTGTATTTAAACGTCGCTGAATTTGGTAAAGGTATTTATGGTGTAGAGGCGGCTAGCCAACATTATTTTAATAAATCGGCCCGTTATTTATCCAACAACGAAGCTGCGCGGTTAGCGGCATTATTGCCGAGTCCACGCAACCGAAACCCTAACAATTTAACCCCATACCTGCGCCAAAGAGTGGCTTGGGGTGAAAAGCAAATGCGCCAACTTGGCTCTGGCTATCTAAAGTCTATTTTGGCCAATTAACGGCAATATCATACGAGTAGCTATCGCCCTATTCTAAGGGCAATAACTACTCGAGCTAAACCCCATACTGACATGAGAAAAACATTGCTCATTGTTAAGCAATTAGCCTCTTATATTGCTCAAAAAATACATTCTCCCTGCAATAGTCATCACACACCGAAAGACATGATGCCAAGCAGTAAGCCTGATGAAAGCCGGAATTAAAGGGCTTTGCAGCGTTTTTACTGTTAGAATACGACCTCATTTTTATCCGCTTTTACGATCAAGGCAGGCTATGACCGTTCTTCTAATGACTCCACCGATGACCCAGCTGAATACACCGTATCCAGCAACAGCGTATTTAACCGGTTTTTTACGCTCACGAGGCTATGAGGCGGTTCAACGAGATCCTGCGATTGAGCTTTTCCTTGAGATGATGACAGCACCTGCGCTGGACATTATTCGTCAGCACGTAGAAGAAAACTTCGAACATTTTGAAGACGATGAACTGCCTGATGTTATCTTTAATTTTCTGGCTGAATTTGAGCGTTATCATCTCACCGTAGAACCTGCCATTCGCTTTTTACAGGGCAAAGACCCCAGCCTTGCAATGCGGATTAACACCCGCCGCTTTTTACCCGAAGGCCCAGCGTTTGATGCTATTGCTGAGATGGAGGCTGTGTCTGGTGACGTATTGCAAGCGGCCTTTGGTAATTTAGGCGTACAAGATAAAGCCAAATATCTGGCCACCCTGTTTATTAACGATCTGTCGAACGTCATAACTCAAGGTGTTGATCCCTACTTTGAAGTCAGCCGTTATGGCGAGAAATTGGCCGCGGCCAACCCAAGCTTTGACAACCTTTACGACACCTTAATGGGTGAACCAAGTTTTAGCTCTGAAATTTTGGAGCAGTTGGTCGAAATGTATCTGGAAGACACGCAACCTAGCGTCGTCGCATTAACCGTGCCGTTTCCCGGTAATATGTTGGGCGCGTTACGTATTGCGCAAACCTGTAAAGCCATTAACCCAGACATTCCTATCGTCATCGGCGGCGGGTTTGTTAATACCGAGCTACGTGCACTAAAAGATCCTCGTGTATTTGAGTTTATTGATTTTATCTGCCTGGACGACGGCGAACGCCCGCTTATCACTCTGCTGGAATATTTTGAAGGCAAACGTGAAGTCGATGAGCTAGTACGTACTTACTTTTTGGCAGAAGATGAAAATGGCCAACCTTATGTTCACCTCAATCAAAATACCGAGCTACACGATATTCCACAAAGTGAAGTTGGCGCACCCATTTACGATGGCCTGCCACTGAGCGATTATCTGTCTTTATGTGAAATGCTTAACCCGATGCACCGCATTTGGAGTGACGGACGCTGGAACAAACTGACCATAGCCCATGGCTGTTACTGGCGTAAATGCAGCTTCTGCGACGTCAGTTTGGACTATATCGACCGCTACGATACCGCTGGCGCTGATGCCTTGGTTGACCGCATTGTAGAGCTGGTTGAAGAAACCGGACAAACTGGCTTCCATTTTGTCGATGAAGCCTTACCGCCAAAAACCTTATTTGCGTTTGCAAAACGCCTCATTGAACGCGGCGTAGTGATCAGCTGGTGGGGCAACATTCGTTTTGAGCGGACATTTAGCCCGGCGCGCTGCCAATTACTGGCAGACTCAGGTTGTATCGCGGTTAGCGGCGGCCTTGAAGTCGCGTCGGATCGTCTATTAAAACTGATGAAAAAAGGCGTGAGTGTTGAGCGAGTCGCCCATGTTACCAAAGCCTTTAGTGATGCCGGTATTATGGTTCACGCCTATTTGATGTATGGCTTCCCAACACAAACAGAGCAAGAAACCATAGACTCACTAGAAATGGTGCGACAAATGATGGAGCAAGGTTGTTTCCAGTCAGCCTACTGGCATCGTTTTGTCGCCACCATTCACAGCCCGATTGGCATAAACCCAGAGCAATTTGGTATCACCCTTGCGGAACGCCCTGAGATTTTATTTGCTGAAAACGATGTCGACTTCACCGATCCAACCGGTACAGATCATGAAATGCTTGGCGAAGGCTTGCGTAAAGCAATCTACAACTACATGCACGGTATCGGTTTTGATCAACCAATGAGTTTCTGGTTTAACCAACCCGTTACCCGCACTTCAATGAAAAAAGACCTAATTTCAAAAGCGATTAGCAACTTTATTCTTAGTAATGAAGAGTAGGTAATAACGAATAACCTGGGCTATCTCATTGGAATAAGTAAACGCAACCTAAAAAATGGGCAGTCAAATTCTGCTATACAGGCGCACTACGACCCTACTTATATAACAAAGGGTAAGTGAGTTTAAGATTAGAATATTGAAGGTTGATTTATCATTGTTCTCCATAGAGAATAGCGCCTAATTGAAATAATAGTTAACGTGATACATAAAGCATAGGAACGGCAATAAGATGATGACAAAATGGGCGAAACGCTTTTTACAAATGGCCGAGCTCGTAGCATCTTGGAGTAAAGATCCCTCCACCCGAGTTGGCGCGGTAATCACCGAAAACAACCGCATCGTCTCTTTAGGCTTTAATGGTTATCCTCACGGAATATCAGATAGTGCTGAAACCGATAACCGTGAAATGAAACTGCTAAAAACGCTCCATGCAGAAGAAAACGCCATATTGCATGCCAAACGAGATCTCAGTAGCTGTGAGATTTGGGTGACCCACTTTCCTTGCCCAAACTGCGCCGCCAAGATTATCCAAACTGGATTGCGCACTGTGCACAGCCCGCAACCCAACGAAGATTTCCTGTCGCGCTGGGGAGATAAGATTAAAGTCAGCCAAGATATGTTTGAGCAAGCAGGCGTTCAAGTCGATTGGATGCAAGTAGATTAACCCTACTTTTTCACCGTCGTTCCGGCAATGCGGTTGAGCCGGAATCCAGGTGTTTATTCTTTGCATTTATGGCCTGCGTCGCACTTCATCATAGTAAAGGGTGAACAGTCTAGCTTCACTTTACTAGCTGGCTTTAAAAGGCTAGGTAAAAATTTAACAACGGATGCCATGATTAACTCGTGTCGTTTACAAGCTTTCTAAGAATATTTGCCAAGTAAAAAATAACAACCACAGAAGGCCAAGCATAAAAGCAACATCTTCTTTAATCTATGAGCCAAACTCTGAGCTATTATCACCAAAAAAGTAACCTACCGGTTTGGAGTATATTACTGCCGCTAAGCATAAACCTGGCACAAGATAATACAGCACCCAATCTTCTAAATACGTGCTTGTTTCATCGACACCCATTACAACGTAACTGTGCCCATACATCAGCAAATAGACTATGTATATTTGTACAAGAATTACGGCAAAATACTTACCCCATTTCCATTTTTTTAAGTTATCCGAAAGCGATAAATCGAATTCATGATTTGAATAAATGCCAAAAAAGATCAATGGCAGCATCAGTAAACAAATGCCTAGAAAAGTACTCAAAATACAGCTCGCTCCAGAAATTTAACGGTGGGTGGCATGGTTTAACGCCTTTACCCTGCCCCCACTAACTCACCTTTAAATTTACTTTTACCACTTTTATAAGCGATTAAAATAAGTAGTGAACGATCAATATTTATTGTCCTGCTTTAATGGCTTCTTGTACAAAAAATTATTCTTTCTTTGTTAAATAATTAACATAGTTAATTTCACTTGTATGATTTGACTCGAAAGCATAGCCTTCATAGGTAATTGATAAGTTATTTGATAAATACAAAAGGTTATTATAAATTTCTACGTTTACAGTCATTTCCCATAGAGGCTCTTGAAAAACTTCGACAACAATAAATTTATCATTTGTATCACGATTCGATTCGGGATAGCTGTAGGGATTAATTGTTTGTGAAATAGATTCTACAGGGGTTCCTGCACAATCAGAGGTATCATATTTATGTTGAATTATTTCTAAATTGACACTATTTATGACTAATTCATTTGTATAATATGCCAAATTTTTCCTTTCGCCACAATTTGATAACCATGAACCAGTAAGGTCGAATGTATCATCAATAGGCACAGAAACAATGGGAGGAGCTATACTTTCGTCTTCCACTTCAGAAGTGCCGCCACAACCGTACAATGTTACGAAGGCAATGCAAATGATGAACCTAATGAGAAAATAGTTAGTGAAATTTATTTTAATATTAGAATACACAGAAAATTCCTTTTATATATGTGAAGTAGATAGCACCCGCCTAACACTCAATGTGTAGACGTGGCTTTTAGCATTGTTTGCTAAAACTATAACCAACAAAACCATGCCACCCATAATTTGCATAAGTAATATATCTTGTTTTCATTGCTTTGGCGAGAGTTCAGCTCAATGCACTCAACTCATCAACTTCAATCAATATGTCTAAATCATTAGCGTTATATGAGTGGTTTATTCGTCATCAGCAGAATTCAGCACAGCTGAAAAACTTGATGTTAATCAAGTTCAAGGTGAATTGTAATTTGGGGGAGGAAGTTAAGACTTAAGCGCACAGCCAGCGCTGGCAATTTGCAGCACCTTGTCGTCGTTTTCGGTCTAAATGCTCACAATATTCAGTTAATGCGGGTAATGCACCAACAGCGCCTTTAAATAACGCACTAATGGATTGTGGGTGGCAGAAATTTATCGGTGGGCGGCATGGTTAACACTTGGGATATGGACGACTGTTAACTATGCCACCCATTTTTTGAACAAGTAACATAGCTCGTTTTCATTTCTTTGGCGAGAGCTCTGCTTGACTTACTCAACAGATCAATTTCAATCGATATGGCTAAAACATTAACGCTAAATGAGTGATTTATCCGACATTCGCGGAATTAAGCACATCAGAAAATCTTGATAGCAATCAAGGATAAGTTGAATTATGATTTTGAGGAATTAATGCTTAAGCACACAGCCAACGCTGACAATTTGCAGCGCCTTGTCGCCGCTTTCGCTCTAGATGTTCACAGTATTCGGTTAAGGCAGGCAAAGCCCCTACCGCACCTTTGAATAATGCACCAAACTCTGTGGTGATTTTCAACCAGTTTTCAGCAGGAATATTTAATCTATTAAGAATGTCTTGGCTACTTGCGCTAATAGCGCCTCGCTTATCTTCACGAATAATCCGACCGGTATCTTCGACTAGTACTATGTAATCTTTCACACTGAACATTAGCCCGTTAGGCATGTTTAGTCGTTCATTACCCACAAACGGTAATAGTTCTGTTGGTTGCTCACCTTTAATCGCTGAATTTATACGTCGTTGAATACTGGTGTAGCCTGAGTTTTCAGGGGTGGTAGCCATCCTGGCACGAATAGGATTTAAATCGACATAAGCCATACAAGCTAAAACGGCGGCTTCATCAAGCAAAGCCTGCGATTTAAACCGCCCTTCCCAGAAACGGCCAGTGCACTTATCTTCTTTATTGGCCTGTCTGGCAATCGGTTCATTCAAGGAGCGCATAAACCAACTGATATTGACTAAGCGTTGTCGGTATTGGTTGATACAGTCATTTACCGTCTTTAACTCAAATTCATTCAGGTCTTCACCTTTTACAAATTTATGTGTCAGTAAGGTACCTTTAAAACCTTTATGCCACTGTATCAGCACATCTTTATCTAACCAGTGTTTTGCTTTATCTGCATCGACTTTAACGACGACATGTAAGTGATTGCTCATCACTGCATAAGCACAAATATCAATAGCAAAGATGGTAGCAAGTTCAAGTATACGAGAATCAACCCATTCACGTCGATGTTCAAAATTGTCCCCTGTCTAGTTATCGATACCACACAAAAAGGCTTTACGCACTACACGCGAGCAACAATGATAAAAAGGAGTGTCTTCTAAGCTAACGATAGTTTGTCTTGGTCTGGCCATCATTCATTACCTACAAGTAAATAAAGATAATTAAAGACTAGACCAATGCTTAAATATTCGCCAACTATCTTGGGTGGCCATGTTTTTATTGGAAAGAATTCAACTCATCTAGTGACTTAATTCCGTTATAAATGAAAGTCCCTGATGCATCTAGTTCGGTACCTAATGCAAAGTTTTTCCACCATTTTTCTGGATTCATAACATATTCTCTCTAGAGGCATAACGCCACGCTAAGCGGATTCAAATAGTGGGTTAAAATGTGGAGCGAAGCGAAACGTAACCCACTTTTAGTTCCGTTTAAGCGTCTCTTGTTAGGCATTTTTTACCACACTGTAAACTCTTTTAGTTCAATGTTTTCTCTTTTCCCAATTTGTGCAATGTCAAAAACAATATTTTCATAGTCATCTTTTGACTTAATTTGTGAAAAGCGAGAACGCATAATTACTAATTCTTTATCTGTAGCCAAAGGCGCTATGATGGAAAGTGACTGCTCATAATGAGTTATAGCGGAATTAATATAGGTTGCCTTAACTGAGCTAATAGTCATCCACGCATAAAAAGCAACACCAACAGCAAAACAAGCATATGCGGTTTTATTCAAAATGCTGGCTTTAGTTGCTGTCACTGAATTATTCGCACGTAGTCTAGAAATACGTTCGTGAATACTCTCTTCAGGTTCATTCGAACTATTGTCTTCACTATCTATTGCTTCTTCAATGTCATCTAACTCTTTATCTATAGAAGTAACATTAGACACTAAATCCTTTGTTTTTCTGGTAAAAAGGAAAAAAGCGAAAGCAACTGCCACCCCAACCCAATAGTAGATATCATTCGCCAAAGTAAGACTTGAAGCTTCGTGAAAACCTTTCGCTATTTCGTTATATAAATCATCTTTGAATGCTTCCACCCCCAAAGTGGCAACATTTAGCGTCGCAGATATACTCCATGCAAATACAGGTTCAAAAACATACTTCCATATGCCGTTCCCTAAACCACCAACTATAAGTGCCAGAATCACACCTACAACTGCTTTCTTACTAAAATTCACTGAACATCTCCTAATGCCTAACGCTTTTTATAAATGGCGCGCGTTTTTTGCGCGTCCAGTGAAGGCCGCTTTTTGGCCGTAACGATATTTAATAAACTTGTTAGAACTACGTATCCAACTGTACCTCATCCCAATTATCTTCTACACCGTAAACCCAATCTATAGCTTTACGCCTTGCTTCGATAACTCCTAGATCAAGCTTGCTAACATCACCTTCTCGATAGCATTTTTTTGTGTACCAATGCAGTCGATAGAGTAAATCGCACTCTCTTTGTATTTCTTCAATCGGTCGTAACTCTGCACTTTTAATAAAGTTGGATGGATCTTTGCCAAGTGGAAAATTATCAGCTAAATCCTCATCACAGTAATTGAAATGATCTAGTTCGACTAGTCCAAGGCACCAAGCCAAAGCTTGAATTGATTCAGGTAACCAAGAGTATTCATTTTTAACTTTATCGCTAATTTGTTCGACTTTAAGGGATCTCTTTTCTGCACTGGTTACAGACTTCCCCCATAATTGATATTGCTCTAACTGTTCAATAAGGTCTTCCCTATCTGCATCATAAATTAAGCCAACGACGTAACCGATTGCACATGCTCTTGAGGCGACTTGTCGAGAGGATTTAGGTTTGACCTCAGATAGTCCCTCAATTGTTGGGAGATTAAGATTTGTTTCAATTTGCAAAGAAACTAAATATTTTTCATTTTCTTCCTTGAGCTTGACAAGATCCATTGCAGTTACCTAGTAGTTCTAACGCTTTGCTAAGGGGCAAATAATGGTTTGCTATAATGCGCGAAGCGCAGCAAACTGTTATTTGTCCGTTTGAGCAACTTGTTAGTTGCAACAGTAAATTGATTATATTTTTTTCTTATTTTTACGAAATAATCCTATCCAAAATAAGCTTTCAAAAATTACGCCTAAAATTATAAACACAAATATTCCAGTTGCATTACCATAACTGTATGAACTTAGTGCGGCAAAAATTAATACCGCGAGGATTAAGAATCTAGTTATTTTATTCATAAAACTTCCTTTTAATAGTCTTGCAACTAACGCCCAATTAACGGGCTAAAAATTGTGGGCTAAAATGGAGCGAAGCGAACAGCCCGCTGTTTTTAGTCCTGTTGAATTGCTTGTTAGCAGTACATTACTCGGCTGCTAGGGTCTTTGTTTATATAGCCGTACCCTTTAATGATTACTGATTGACTCACTAAACCATAAATAGGAACTGAAGTGGCTACAACTGGAAAATTAAGTTTAGTTAAATCAGCTTCATTAGGCTTAGAAATACCGAACCAAAAGTTGATTGCCTCGCCTTTTACGAACATACAAGGCTGGGAATACTCAACTTCAGTTAAACCGTAATTAATATAACCTACAAACTCAGAACCAACAGCATCAATAAATTTAGCCTTAACGATCAGTTGAGAGTTAGGATTTAAAGCATCATTTTTAGTTGCAGGAATAACAATTGTTTCGTCACAACTATCATCTTTCCACATCGGAAATTGCCAAACAGCATGTTCTGATAAATCTTGAAGAGTAATATCCCAGAGATGCTTGCTCATAACTTTCCTTGTACTGCTAACGTTTTAGTATTTATGCGTTGCGCTGTTTGCAAAGCATAAATCGCTTGTTGGACTTGGCCGATGCCACATCCAAATTAATCGGTATGTTTTATGCTATAGGAATTTGCTTTTTAACGGTAGTGGTATTTTGTACAACCTTTCGGCTAATCGTCTGTTCTGATTACACCTTTTAGGGTCGATTTTGTTGGCTTTCATCTTTTTCCATTACTCGATTATTGCCTTATTTACTGATTTCTCGATACCAAATCGTGTGCCATCGTCCCACCTAATCCAAGATTAGCTGAGCCTGCTTTATTTGCTGACATCCCCCCACTTAATCTGACTAACCTGACAGCTTCAACTTTGCTTCACGCGCTAACATCGTTAGCAGTGGCACCAGTCCCATAAACATTAGCCGTCCATTGGGGCACTGCGGACAACACCAGTGGCCTAATGTGTCAGTGATTGCTGCTGGGATATCTTTCGCTTTACTCCCCAGTTGCTCTCTAATTTTGGCGAGCCTTTTACGCCGACAGCTGTTGGCTAAAAAACCAAAATGCCTTATCCGCATCACCCCTTTAGGCAGTACATGTAATAAGTAACGCCTAATGAGCTCTTCAGGAGTCAGTTGCATGATTTTACGTTGGTTATTGACATAGTCTGTGTAGCTGATATCAACACGCTCTTTGGTGACCGCCTTAAGCCGTGATTCATGCAGCATGCCTTTTCGAGTGTAACGCCCGAGATAAGCCACTACGGTTTCAGCTTTATAAAGACATGCTTTACTGTATACGCACCACGCCTTATTGATGAGGTTATTGGCCTCGGGAATGGTCAGTTCACGCTGGCGCAGAGCAGCCAACATCTTAGCTTTGAACACGGTTGAGACCGCCTTAACAGGAAATAAATAGTCTGATTTAACGCCGCGCCACTGACCTTGCTCAGTGACCACTCCGCCTGGGATTAAACAGTGTAAGTGGATATGCTGGGTTAAGGTTTGCCCCCATGTATGCAGTACCGCTGTGCACCCTAACTGACCTTGTAAGTGTTTACGGGTCATGCCAAATCGGCTTAAGGTTTGCCAAACGGCTTCAAATAACGCGCTGTACACAAGCTTTGCTTGCTCATCGGTATGAGTGAGCGCGTTGAGCTCATGGGGCAAGGTAAACACCAAATGAAAATAGCGACAATGCAGTACTTGTTGTTGCTGTTTCTCTATCCATGCTTGGGTTTGTTTACCTTGGCAGCGTGGACAATGTCTGTCTCGGCATGAGCAGAACACGCTTTGCTGATAGTGACATTGATTACATTGCCACTGCTGTTGACCAAGTGCGGCTGTGCGGCAAGCCAAAATACGCTGACACACCAAACGCTGTTGCTGACTCAGTCGATGATGTTGCTGGTAGTGACCATAGTGGGTTTGCAATATGTCACTCAAGTGATAATGCGCCATCTCATCACCCCAAGTCAGCGAGTAAATCGCCCCCTTTATGCCCAAGCTCTGGCGACCAGTGCAGATATCGCTCTGTGGTTTTAATGCTTTTGTGACCCAGTTGATGTTGGAGTTGATTCAGTAACATGCCAGCGGCCAATTGATGTGTCGCATAGGCATGGCGCAAGCTGTGCGGGCTGCAAGGTTTGGTGATCCCTGCGGCTAACGCCGCTTTCTTGAGGGTTTTACGCACGCTTGATACATCTAACGGGTAGGTGTTGCCATGGGAATGCACACCAAACAGCCACGTTTGCGGATGATACTTAAGCCAGTAATGGCGCAATAAATTAAGCAGTGAGGGAGAGATGATAACTAAACGGTCTTTAGCACCTTTGCCCTGACACACTTTGAGTAACTGCCGCTGACCATCAATATCACTGACTTTAATATTGACCAGCTCACTGACGCGTAATCCACAGCCATAGCACAGCGCTATCATGGCGTGATATTTCTGATTAGGGCAGTACTGCAACAACTGACCAATATCTTGCTTACTGAGCATTTGCGGCAGTTTTTGGCTAGGACGAGGCAAACACACGTCAATTCTAAATTGACGCTTTAAAATGTGTTCAAAGTAAAAGTGAATACCGTTCAGTTGAAGCTGAATAGAGGCTCTTGATAGTTGCCTTTCAAGGTTTAAATAGCGGAAATAATCACTTAACTGCGTATCGGTAACAGTATCAACTGGTTGATGATAGTGTTCTGCCAGTTTAGTAATGGCATACAGATAAGCTTTACGGGTTCGCTCAGAGTAGCGTCTAAGCGTAATTTCATCATGGAATAATTGAGTGTGTACTAACATGACTTACCTCCTTGATAGTGGGAAATCCACTGAGGTAAGTGTGGTTCAAATCACGGGTCTTTGGGCTCCGCGCAGCGGCTTAGTTCAACAGCTTATTGAACGGCTCGCCCAATAAAGCCGACCGTTTAAGTTATTGATTTATATCATCCTACATTCTCTATCTCATTGATGTAAAGCAATTTAATGACTCTGAACCTCCAATATAAAACTTCGTTTGCGCGTTAAAAGTGTCGAATTTAAATGCTAAAAAATTAAATTAAACAATATCAATAAATTAGAATTATTCTATTTCTCTCACCGTACTACTTTAGTTCGATTTTCAATTACGTTTTGTTGTTATTCAATCAAAACCCATTATAACTGTATATAAAAAAGGGCTATCCACTTAGCACAACCAACCACTATATGTTGTGGTTATCGATTTTTAATTGATTGGTACGTTATCGGCTTAGAACGCACTGCTTGTTCAAGCAACCTGTAGAATAATAATCCCCGAGAATCTGACTTTCTTCTATTGAAGCGAAATGTAAACTCATCTAAATAATAATCAAGTTGCTTAGCCTTTACCGCGCCTTGATATGTACCTAAAAGCCATCTTTTACATAATGATGAGACTCGATGTACCCCAGCCATTGTTTCATGTGCAGGTACAGATGAACCTAAATGCACTATTCGGTTATGCTTATATCCTTTCTTGTCTATTTGTTTGTATGCTTGAGAGCCATCACTACAAATTGTACTACCAGGTTCAATTACATCTTGAATGAATTGATGGATATGTTCTTTGGTTGCACTTTCCACTTGCCTTAAACGTATCCGGCCAAATCCAGAGGGTGATAGCAGCTCAACAGCGACCAAAACTACAGCCTTACGCTTACCCTGTTGATTTTTAATAGATGATTGGGGAACGACGCCACCTATTAGTGTTTCGTCAACCTCTACGATGCCGGACAGTTTATCCCTTTCAGGATCAACCATGGCATGTCTTAACTTGTGCATTAATGACCAAGCGGTTTGATAACTCCCAAGACCTAATAACCTTTGAACTCCAAGAGCGCTGACCCCATTTTTTTGATTTGTAATAAACCAGACGGCAGCAAACCAACTTTTCATGGGGGTTCTTGTTTTGTCAAAAAGTGTACTTGATGTTACTGAACACTGAGAACGGCAAGCATGACATTTTAACTTGCCATTACTTAACTGATAAGGTGATTGATGGCTTGAACAGCTTGGGCATATGAATCCGTTTGGCCAACGAAGTTTGTAAAGGTAGCTAATGCAGGATTGTTCATCATGAAACCAATCAACAAATTCGCCCCAACTTGTAGGGTAATCTACACCCGCTTTTAATAAATACGATGAAGTTTTCATCACTACATATTGACACTGGTGGCGCTAAATGGATAGCCCTTATATAAAAACAGTATGGATAACATAAAGGGGGATGTGATGACGGTAGGGGTATATATAGAAGCGATTTTACCCACACACATTGAGTAATTTTTATGTTTCTAGCAAACGAACGGCGTGCTTCCAGTGGTACGCAACAAAGCGCTTTGTGTTCATTTTCGTTTGAAATTAATGGAGTCAGAATAAACTTTACTGGTTAGCAGCCAATCCAAAATTTTCATCACATTTGACTATCATTAATGGCGCCGTTAACTTGAACAGAGTAAAAAACTCATCACGCGTTATCACGTATCAGCTCAATCCAAAGGAATCACATGAATATACTGCAACGTTATAACCTACTGTCCACCAGCATATTAATGTGTTGTGTCTTTTTTAGTGTGGGTGTGTTCAGTGCGGAGAGTGCGGCTAACATTGACACCAGTAAACTTGGCAACATAAAAGCGATTAAATTTAATAACCAGCAAGTGATTACCGCAGGCTTACCCACAGAGCTGCAATTTGCACAACTCGCTCAAGCAGGTATCAAAACAGTGATTAATCTTATTCCTAATGACAATCCGCATGCATTACAAAATGAGCAGCAAATCGTCACTCAACTCGGTATGAATTATCACAATATTAGCGTGGACTGGCAGCACCCAACCCAAGAAAATCTACAGCAATTTTTTAGCCTGATGGAGCAAAATGGCGACGCACCGGTGCTAGTGCATTGCGCGGCTAATTATCGTGCATCAGCATTTTATTATTTATACCAAATTCGCCAAATCAACGCGCCGACGATGGCAGAAGCACTAACACCTTGGGGCGACTTACAACAAAGCTTTGCTGAATATCCTCAGTGGCAACAACTGATAGAAGACGCAAAACAGCAGTATCAAACTCAATAGCCAGATTGAAAAAATCCAAAGAAAGAGTTGGCGCTCTCCAGGCAACGCTTAAAAAACCGGGAATCTAAGCATTCGGGATTATAGCTTAAAGCTATGCCCTGTCTGTGACTGTATCTGGTCTGTTTCTGTTTCTGTGCCTGTGTAAATAACGTTATCTACTGCAGCGTACCAGCACTGTTCAAATCCATTTTATACAATGGCGCTGGCAGTCGTTCCGAAGTGATAAAAATACTGCGGCCATCTTGGCTAAAACCCACCGCTTCGGCTTGCTTTATGCTTGGCAACATTATCTGTTGCGGCTGTGTAGCAAACAAGCTTAACCAATCGCTGGGCTGTGGTTGAGTAAAATAGAACGCGTGGGTGTAAGTTAATACCACAGCCGATAAACCATCAGCTGATATATCCATTGCTGTAGGCTTGCCGGCAAAACCAATCCAAGTATAAATACTGGCGTAATCGAGCATAGCCGTGGGTAATGGCGCGATTTCACCCAGCCTTTTGGCTTGCTTGTTAACCATTTCAACCGATGAATTATTTGAAGCGTTTTGCCCTGACGGAGCTATTAATGGCAGCTCAAATAATATTGGCAGTTTATCGCGTTTAGTCAGTAACAATATTTTTTGCTTGGCTAGATCAACGGCTACGGATTCACAATCGTGTGCGCCATCTGGATAAGTAAAAGTCATGCTCCAACTGGGTTTCACCGACAGTGTTTTTTGTCCATTCAGTTGGCTTAAATCAGGTTCTTTGATTAGATGTAATTGGTACTGCGATCGTTTCGCTTGGTTATCACCCACGTCGGCGATCAATAAATACGATTCACCTTGATAAACAAACGAGGCGATATCTTCCCAATCAATGTTCTTTACACCAGTAATGTTGACTGTCGCCAGCGGATTACCTTGGGTATCGATGGCAAAAATTCTTGCGGTGTCACCACTGTCGTTATGCAGCCACAATATTTGATCATTAATACGCGACACAGCTAATCCGCTGGCTTCGTCAATAGACGGAGCAGTAATGCTACCCGCTTGAGTCATGCCTGTCGGCATAGCGCACGCACTGGTCGAAATAGCCAATATTAAGTATAAAAACAGGTAAGAACGTTTAAACATAATGGTTATTAACTCGGACTGCTGTTTACAAAAAAGTAGGCGTATTCTAACAACAATGTTTTCAAAAAGATTGATTTAACTAAAAGACTCACAACCTATGGGATGACTGAAGTTACACACTAAAAGGCCACTTTCTTTGTTGCGAAGAAAGTGGCCTTATCAGTTTTTAGCTATTGGTATAATGAGTCATACCGTTAAAAAGGTACGTTTTTCAACCTTGTTGTTTAAGTGTATTAATACTCATAACTAAACTGCAAGGTGAACTCTGTACCTGGGTCTTTGGCATAAACTTCAATATCTTGTTGTTGATACTCAGTGGTTTCACCTAAAATATTCTTCGCTTTTAACTTCACTGTGGTGCTAGTGCTCGGGAATAAAGTATAGGTAAAATCAAGGCTATGGAACGGTTTTTCAAATACATCATCCAAACCACCTCGTCCGCCATAAGCAATACGTTCACCAAACACGTTATACACCAATGTGGCACTGTGATAACTGTCTGACGAGTCGTAACTTAACTGTAAGTTGGCTACCCATTGTGAATGGCCAGTCATACGACGAGTGTTATTAGTCGGGTCAATTTCACCATTGGCAGCAATATCAATTTCTGAGTCGCCAACCGTTAGGTTACCCGCTATAAAGAAGTCTTGCCAAATGCTGTCTTCGCCGCCTAAAAACTCAAGCTCTTGTAGAAACTCGGTTTCCAGACCGTACACATAACCAGACTCGGCGTTATAAAACTTAAGCTGACGACCCGCTTCTGAAATACGTTGAATCGGTTCAATCGGTGCATCTACATCTTTATAGAATGCGCCCATGCTGAAGTTGTTGCCAGTATCAGAATAGTATTCCCAACGTAAATCAAGATTGAGAATGTCTGAGCTTTCAAGTTCTGGATTACCGAAGAAGTCAAAACCAGTAACCGGATCTTGGAATCGAACCGGTGATACTTCACGAAGATCTGGACGAACGATAGTTTTACTCGCCCCAAAACGCCATTGAGTGGTATCGGTTTGTTTCCAGGTTAATGACAGCGATGGGAACCAACCATCTTCAGCGATCACATAGTCAGTAAGATCATAACGACCGCCTTCATCAGATATTTCACCTTCTGGGTCAATCGGTAATGTCACACGACGGAAGTCTTCATAACGAATACCGGCATAGACTCGCCAAACATCGTCGAAATCGATATCCATGCTCACAAACGCAGCATCGTTTTTCTCTGCGGCGATGTAGTCTTCCGTGTCAGTTGATGCGTCTTTAAGCTCCAGTCCTAAGGTGTTATTGCTAATGTTTTCATCAGAGAAAATATCATTAAAATCACCGGATAAAATAGCGCCATTGGTATCAGTAGGGCTTAAATCGACATCAAAACCTAAACGAGTGGCATAGCTTTCACGAGTGCGTTCAAAGTATTCATAGCCGGTAGTCAGCTTAACCACTGCGCCGTCTAAATTAATTGGGTACATAAAGTCCCAACCATAGTTTTGGCTGTCATCTTCTAAGCGACTGTAAACATACTTTGGTGCATCTTGAGTATTAAGATTACGTGATAATAACTGGTTGTTATCATCTAAAATCACGTTATAGGTATATGACACTTCATTAGGCGCATAACGTTCTGAACGTGCATCAGAAAACTTCCAATTAAATTCAGCGTCGTTTAACAACTCAATAAAGTGATGACCTTTAATCTGATTACTGATTAAAGTGCGCTCTTCATAGTCAATTGAATAAACTTGCAATGCATTAGGCTCACCCAATGTATCAATGGTTTCTTCAAGTCCTATCGAGACATCATCAGAGGTGTCTTGCAAGTAAGTGGTAAAGGTTTCAATTTTATGGTTGTAACCAATCTCTAAACCCAAGTTAAGCATACCAGACACTTGTACAATTGAGTCTGTACCCACGATGTCTTTCTGGTTTTCAACTTGTACTTGGCTACTGTCGCCGTCAAGTTCAACTTCACGTTTGGTATAGTTTTCAGCTTGTTTTTTATATGACACAGCTGATAACGCACCAAAAATAATGTCGTCGGTAATGTCCCAACGATCACCAATGGCGATATCACCGCGCATTGCGGGGTCTGTACTTTGGCTATGTATCGTCATGTCGCGATACATATCTAACGCCAACTCACGGTTAACTTGTTGTGCTGCGGAATAATCTAAACCGCCATTTGAGCCACTCACCATGTCGATTGGGCTGATACCACCATATTGGTTGATGGTGTTGTTAATACTACTCGACATACTGCGAGTGCCATCATCTTGGCCAGTCCAATCATCGCCACCACCGTTATAGGTGTAGCTGTCATTTGAGTCATTGGTGTTATAACGACCGCCCACTGACGCTTTAAAAAAGAAGTCCGCAGGTATAGATTTAGTACGAATATCAACGTGTCCGCCACCAAAGGCCGCTGGCGAATTGGCAGACGCTGACTTTTGCACCGATAACGATTCAATAATCGATGCAGGGAACATATCTAGTGGTACAACATTACGGGTTGGATCCGGTGATGGCACTGTCGCGCCATTAAGCGAGGTACTTGAATAACGCTCACCAAGACCACGAACATAAATGAATTTGCCATCTTTTAAGGTCAAACCCGTAACACGACGAAGCGCTGCGGCTGCGTCACCGTCACCGGTTCTTGAAATTTGTTCTGAGCCCATAATATCGGCTACAGCAATTTGTTCACGACGCTCTTCGGTAGCTTCTGAAGCTGAGCTACGTAAACGTCCTGTGACTGATATCACTTCAATCGGTTCAATTGGAATCACTTCACCTGGGTCACGTGCAGGTTCTGGTTCTTGCGAGTATACGGGGGTAGCTGTTAATAATGTCGCCGCAGAAATAACAGAGAGAATGGCAAGGCTTAACTTATTAACGGTAAAACTCGGCTTGGTTTTCATACTTATACTATCCTGTATGCGGTTCAGAGATAGCCGCCCTTTCGAGCGGCTATTAATAGGTCACAGATTTACGTTATCGAGGTGATTACTCTGGCTCGTAAGCCCAACCTTGACGCCAGTCAGTCTGGCCATCGAATGCACCAATAAAGTTGGTTGATTCGAAGAAGCTATCTTCTGTGCTTAAGTCTTTACCATTACCCAGTAGCGTTGTATCCGTTGCTGCTGGCATACCGTCAGTAATAGTCACTGCTGTTGTAGAGTTACCATCTTGGCCTAAGAACCAAGTTTCTACATTTACAGCATCTGCTGTAGCGGCATTATCTGAGCTGTATTTAAATGGCTCGTTACAGTCGATAATTGAGTGAGACATAGTCAGGGTGCTGTTGTTTACGTTATCAACCAAGCCTTCATAAGTCCCATCTAGCTCTAAACACTCGCCAGACTCTGTTTCAGCAGTAGTGCCTTTACGACCTTGTACTAGCACGTTGTATAACTCACCTGCTGTAGCAACACGAAGCAAGATACCTTCACCTTTATCGCCACTGCCGTTAGCCGTGTCTGTACCAGGTAAAATAGTGAAGTTAGCTAACATAGGTGCTGATACTGGCGTATCTGTGGCACCTTTATGGCTGTCGCCTTCAATACCACGGTTTGCATTGCCATCTTCATGGGTGATGTACACAAACTGTGCTTTACCTGTCCAACCGTTAGTCCAATCTAAGCTGTCATCAAAGTTTTCAGTTAGGTAGACATATTTCAAGTTAACTGCACCACCCCAGAACTCAACGCCATCATCGCCGTTAGCATGTACTTGGATATGGTCAACTTGGGTACCGCTACCTACTGCAGCAAATGAGATACCGTTCATTTCTTGAGTATCATTCACTTTAAAGCCAGCATACTTAATCACTACGTAGCTGATTTGACCGCTGTTATCTGCGTTGTCGTTACCGCCATAAGGGAAGTCACCGACTTCAAACGACGCTGAACAGGCATTATGATCAGGACATGTATTGGTTAAACCATTACCCAGAATGACCAATCCACCCCACTGACCGCGTTCACCTTCTGCACCAGTAATAATGTCTTCTTCAGAAGTCATTACGATTGGATGTTCAGCGCTGCCTTGAGCCATAATTTTAGAACCACGGCTAACGGCAATATAGCTGTTAGATGTAGCAAATAATTTAGTACCCGCTTGAATAGCTAATGTTGCAGATGTAGTTTTGTCAGCACCGACAAGCACTGCGCCACCATCAATTTTGTACATTACGTTTTGACCAGCAAGCAAGGTAGTGTTGCTCAACACATTACCTTCAAGGGTACAAATTAGCGTAACAGATGAGTCTTTGTATAAACCCTCTGTAGCCGCTGAAGCTGTAGTGCCTACAGGGCAAGACGTCAATACTGGTAATTCTGTCGCCACTGGGTCTACGTCATCATGAATAGCCGTAGTCCAACCTGTGGTCCAATC
Organism: Shewanella sp. MEBiC00475; assembly: GCF_005234075.1. Lineage (NCBI taxonomy): Bacteria > Pseudomonadati > Pseudomonadota > Gammaproteobacteria > Alteromonadales > Shewanellaceae > Shewanella > Shewanella sp. MEBiC00475. The sequence continues at coordinate 2,706,119 of NZ_CP039928.1, read as the reverse complement.
GTTAGTACCGTCAAATGCGCCAATATATTCGGCATCAACTAGGCGATCATCTAAGTTAGCTAAATCTGCTTTACCACCTGTTAATGCAACTGAAGATGAGTTAGGCATGTAATCAGTTAAATCAGCAGCCGCGACTAAGTTACCGTCTTGCCCCTTGTACCAAGCCTCTACATCTAGTGCTAAAGTACGGCCTTCAGCAGCATCAGCCGAGGCATTTTTAAATGGCTCAACACAATCAATTAAACTGTTTTGCATCGTTAATTCAGCAGTGTTGGCGTTGTTAACAGTATTGTCATCGTTAACTTCTAAACATTCGCCAGAATCAACATCACCTTTAACTAGGATGTTATAAGCATTAACGCCCGTGCCTTTACGGAATAAAATACCTTCTGCATCGTCACCACCACTATTCGTACCGTTAGCCACTTGAACAGTAACGTTAGCTAACGTCGGTTTTGACATAGGCACTGCGCTGGCATCACTGTTACTGTCGGCTTCAATACCACGGTTAGAAGCATTATCAGCCAGACGAATATAAACGTGCTGTGCACTACCTTGCCAACCGTTTGTCCAATCTAACGAATCATCAAAGTTTTCAGTCAATACGATGTTTGATACTGAAACATTGCCACCCCAGAATTCAAAACCGTCATCGTTATTCATGTGAACTTGTACGTGGTCAACTTCAGTACCCGCACCCACACCGGCAAAACTGATGCCGTTCATTTCTTGGGTGTCATTGATTTTGAAACCACCAAACTCAACCCGTACATACTTAATTGAACCTGAACTGTCTTCAGTATCGTTTCCGCCGTAGCTGTGGTTACCCACTTCAAAAGACGCTGAACAATTGGTTAAATCAGGACATGTATTGACTGGCGCATTCCCCAGCAACACTAAACCACCCCACTGGCCAGCTTTACCTTCTTCACCTAGAGCGGTTTCAACAGAAGTAAATACGATTGGAGCAGCTTCAGTACCTTCAGCCATGATTTTTGAACCACGACTAACCACTAAGTATGAATCACTGCCGCCTAAAATTTTGGTGCCTGGTAAAATAGATAACTCAACAGCATCGGCATTGTCGCTACCCGCTATTACTGCGCCATCAAGTTGCCATACAACGTCATTACCCAATACAATTTTGTCGCCATCTTGGCCACCGGTGGTAATCGTTGATGATTCAGTAGAAGGTGCTAACGTACCCTCTAAGATCCAAACTTCTTTTCCATCCACAGCAGTAATCGCAGTGCTTTTAGTTGCAAAGCCACTGTATGATTTTTCTTGATCTGTCTGAGTTGGTGTAGTTGGAGTTGTTGGCGTAGTAGGTGTAACAGTATCGCTACCCGCATTGATATTAATATCACCACCACAACCAGCAAGCCCTAATGTTGCAGCAAGGGCAGTAGAAAGCGCAGTAAGTTTAAAAATGTTTTTCAGTTCCATTGTCATCTCCGAAGACGGATTTAAGCGTGTGAGTTAGTTGGCTGGATGACAAACTAACCTGCGAAAATGACAAAAAGACTGCGCTTATGTGACACTCACATTTCATTTACATTGCAGAAATATGCAAACTTAATGCGGCTGCGGCTTAGAAGGCGTTTTGGTAGGCTTAATATTTTAACAAAATAGACAAAAAAATAACGTTATCATTGTTTATATAACAAAACAGGATGATTCACACAGAGCAAATAGCACAGAGCAGTTAACTGGTACTTGGTATACCGTGCACAAACCAAATCACGGCAACTACTAACAACAGCTAACAACAATTTACCTTATACTTCAAACACCAATGTTGTATTAAGCATTATCGGTATCAAATAACAATGCCGACCCAATAACTAACCGAGAGAGCAAATAAGCCAAATATTTTGATTTCTGCTTACTTATCTCATTTCTTAACTTTTTAGAGATTAATAATTAAAAAATGCTTATAAAACGTAGTTGGGCTAATTTAATGCTAAAATAGCCATTAAGTACAATCTTCATCACACAAGGAGTGCCCATATGCCACCAGATATCATTATTTTAGGGATCTCCATACTTATTGCGATTGGCATTTTACTCCATCACCCGTCTAAAACATTGGGTTTACCTTCATTATTGATTTTCATGGCCGTAGGCCTTGCTTTTGGCAATGGTGAATTTGGTTTTGTATATGATGATCTTCAACTTACCTCACTCATTGGTACCCTCGCGTTAAACACCATAGTATTTGTTGGTGGTCTGAACACCCCAATGACACACATTCGTTTTGCCTGGAAAGAAGGCGGAATGTTGTCTACTGCAGGCGTGATCCTTACTACCATTATTTTTGGTTTTATCTTGAATGCGTTACTCGACTTTAACCTCATTACTTGCATGTTGTTTGCCGCGGTAGTGTCATCTACCGATGCGGCGGCAGTATTCTCTATTTTAGAGTCAAAAAAACTCAAATTAAAACACGGTACTGGCACTATTTTAGAATTCGAATCGGCTACCAACGATCCCATCGCATTAGTAATGGTAGTCATGCTAACCGACTATATTATCAATAGTGCCAATACCACACCCACGGTTCTGTCGGTACTTTCTACTCTAGGACAACAAATTGGTGTAGGTACAATTATTGGATTATTAATGGGTAAAATGGCCGTTTGGGCACTTAATCACATTAAACTGCCTGAATTTGGACTTATCCCCGTTTTTATTTTAGCCAGCTTTGCCATCACAGTATCAAGCACCGAAATATTAGGTGGTAACGAACTTATTGCGGTTTATATTGCAGGGGTGATAATCGGTAACTATTTAAAGAAGGGCGCCGAAGTCAGTAAGCATTTCTTTAATGGCTTATCGTGGTTAGCTCAGTCATTAATGTTTATCATTTTAGGTTTACAGATATTCCCGCAGCAATTATTGCCTGTATTTATAGCATCGCTGCTACCTGCCATATTACTTATTGTCGTCGCACGCCCATTAGCTGTGCAGCTGTGCTACTTGCCATTTAGACAAGCCAATTGGCGCAAGCGTTTGTTTGTTTCTATGATCGGATTAAAAGGTGCAACCCCAATTGTATTTGCGCTTATTCCCGCAGCGGCTGGCGTAGAGGGATCCCGTGAAATGATCCACATGGTATTTTTCATCGTGTTGTTCTCGGTCATCATCCAAGGTACCGCAATTGAGCCGCTCGCCAATAAACTAGGGCTAAAACTGCAACCCAAAAAGCCTGATCTATAAAAATGATTCAATGCCCCATAGCAATGAGGCATTGAATCATTTTCAGCATCTCTAATATTAGTTATTTTACAGTGATTCTCTCAACTGATTTCTCAGGCTGATGGATAACATAGTCTAACTGTACTTGTAGGTCTTTAAACCCATTCGCAGAGGGTTGATACTTCCATTGTTCAAGCGCCTCAACAGCCGATGCATCAAACACTTGTTTCGGCGACGACTTAGTCACCCTAACATTGTTCACACTTCCATTTTGACTGATATCAAATGACATTTGAACATAACCATTAAGCCCTTCTTTAGCAGCATCAATTGGATAGCTAGGCTCAATTCTTATCACAGGCATTGCCATAGCTTCGGCTTTGTTTTCAACGCTAAGATTATTGCCTGCAAATACTTGCTGATTAAACATAAAGGCACTAACACCAATAGCAAGTGTCATTCCAATCAATGCTAAGGTGCTTTTTCCATGTTGTTTTTTCATCTGTAAGATCCTCTCTTTTAAGATGGTTTTATCCCCATAATGGGTGTGTAACATGCTCAACGGCGCATGCTGTGAATAGGCCAATAGTGTTCTGCTATAGGCAATTTTAGCTTGGGCTTTCATGTCGGCAGTGACTTGCGCATCGCATGACAATTCTTGATCTTGTCTAAATCGGCGGTAGCTCAACCACATCAACGGATTGAACCAAAACAAAACGGTTAATCCATAAGCCAAGGCATTTGCCCATAAATCACCACGTTGATAATGATAAACCTCGTGCTGAATAATGGCTTGCTGCTGACTTTCATCTAGTTGTATAAAGCTCGTTGGCACCAAAATACTGGGAGTAATAAACCCTGCGAGCATAGGTGATTCAATGTCTGGATGGACTAATACCTTAAGCTTTGTAGAGGGAATATCTAGCTGACGCCCACGCTGGATTAGTCGTTGCAGGTAGCCGTATTCCATCACTATATTAGCGACTAATAACGTGATAACGGCACCGTAGAGATAAGGCAGGTATAACAGGTCAAGTAAGCCTGCCGACAACGCAGCGGTATCGCTAGCAAACACATAATATTGCTGGATGATTGAGGCTGCGTTATTACTGCCAAACCAGTTAACGTGGTGAGGCAATATCATTTGCAGTAAATCTGCAATGATTAATAGTGGCACTGATATCCACATAAAGTAGGTATAGTGCGCTCCAAATCTAGACAATAACAACCTGTGCATTACCAGCAAGGTTAAACACACCACGCTCAATGAGATGGTTTGTTCCATAAACCAATTAATCATCACTTTTGTTCCTTTTGCCAATCATCAAGTAAGGTTTGCAGTTCGGCGACATCTTCTGCCGACAGCTTGTTCTTCTGCGCAAAACCGGCAACCAATGGGGTTAACTTGCCAGCAAACATGCGATCCACAAAAGAAAGCGATTCTTTAACGGTATAGTCTTGCTCAGCAATTAATGGTGAGTAATGGTAAACTCGGCCTTGTTTTTCAAAACTGACGGCTTGTTTTTTGACTAAACGATTAAGCAAGGTTTTAACCATTTTTTCATGCATATCATGGCTTTTCTCTAACGCATCAACCACTTCACTCGAGGTTAATGGTGAATGTTGCCAAAGCTGTTGCAACACGACTAATTCACTATTGCTGATTTCTTTCATGCTATACCGCTCATTTGTTGTTAGAACTTGTTAGGCTAAAAATGGATTACAGATGTAATCCATTCATTTAAATTACAGTTGTAATCTTAAATAAGCAAGTGTTATTTTTAAGCAATTTACTAATTAAAATGAAAAAGCCTAATCGGATGATTAGGCTTAAAATTGAGTATCACCTAGCGAGTAGGCTTTATGTCGATAGTTATTTTGTTCTTCGTTGCAGTGGCCAACCTGTAATAGATGTGCAGCGATATTAACCATCACAGAGAAAATGATATTATTTAAATACGCAGTATTTGGCGTAATCAGCTGCTTCATTGGCAGTCCAATCACCACTCTCTTTTTCTTTCATTTGCTTACACCAAGCATCGCTGCCCACTTCTGGTGCACATGCCGTTAAGCTAAGGGTTAACAATAACGCACTTGATGCGGCAAACAATTTTGATAATGACATAAGCTATTTTCCTAAAATAATAAAATCAACATTAGAGTTAGTTGACCTTTCGAGATGAATTTTGCAGTAGTTAGTGACAATTTACTACAAAGTGGAGCTTATAATAGGTAGTTTTTTACCCAAATAAGCAATAACGTAGTAAATAAGCCATTAAGTTGCTTCTAGCGATGAGAGCGTTTGGCAATCCAAGCTACCGCATCTTGTTTATGCTCTAATGAAAACCATGCAACTTCGCCTTGCATAAACGGCCCCATAAGCCTAACTGCATTGCCGACCCAATCGGGGCCGCCAACAAATACTAAAGCATCAAACTCGGGTAACTGTACTTCACCACTGCCAGTGAGCGAACCAAACTCCCAGCCTTCCAATAACACATCGGCTTCAATATAAAGACACACTTGGTCCCAGTCTTTTCGGTAACTCTTAATGGCGGGTTGTAAATGAGTACGATAATCGTGTGCCGATAAACGGCCACTGACAAATAAACTAATGACACCTTTGGTAATATCAGGTATTTGACATAACATAACGGCAACTCCAGCCTTGTGATCAGGCCATAGAATAGACTTTATACGGTGATGTTATCGTGTAAAGCAGCAATGGTCGTATGATAACAAAACTATTCTATTCATTTCATTAAATATCTAATATCTCAGATCCTAGTCAGACTTTTTATATCAAGCATCACGGATCTATCACGACAAAATGCCAACACAAGACAAGGCTGAAAAATTTCTGAGACTACGGTAAAATAAATATTAGAAAGATAGAATAAATTCTCATGCTATAGAAAAATTAATAGCTAATTTAAGGGAACCACCACAACCAAATGATACAAATTACCCAACGAGTCATACTGCAAGACAATGAAATTGAATGGCAGTTTGTTCGTTCAAGTGGTGCTGGTGGTCAAAATGTCAATAAAGTGTCGACCGCAGCCCAACTCAGTTTTGATATTGCCTCATCGTCTTTGCCTGAGTTTTATCAACAAAAGCTATTAGCCAAAGCTGACCACCGTATTACTAAAAGTGGCAAAGTCATCATTAAATGTCAGCAATCTCGTAGCCAAGATTTTAATCGCCAAACCGCGTTAGAACAATTTATCGAGTTAGTAAAAAGTGTCGGTATTGTGCAAAAAACCCGTATACCTACTCGAGCAACAAAAGGCAGCCAAACGCGACGTATTGAAACAAAAAAACAACGTGGTGCCACCAAAGCCATGCGTCAAAATAAGTCAGACTATTAATTTTCCTTGGTAGCTGAAGATTTTGAGGTTTACCAAACGGTTATCTTCAGTAAGAATGAAGGTGTTTAGTTTATTGCCCACCACACAGGAAGTATCATGAGCAGCATAGCCAAAATTTTAATTATCAACGGCCCTAATCTTAATTTGCTTGGCCGCCGTGAGCCTGGGCATTATGGCCATCAAACCCTAGCCACCATAGTGAGCGATCTCACTGAAACGGCTAGTAAAGTTGGCGTAACCTTAGAACACATTCAGTCAAATGCTGAACACCAGCTTATTGATGCGATTCATGCTACCGATGCACAGTTTATTATTATCAATCCTGCCGCGTTTACCCACACGAGTGTAGCCTTGCGTGATGCGATACTCGGCGTAGCTATTCCGTTTATTGAAGTGCATTTATCTAACGTACATGCCCGTGAGCCATTTAGGCATTATTCGTATTTTTCTGATAAAGCCCAAGGTGTTATCTGTGGCCTCGGTGCACAAGGGTATGACTTTGCGCTGCAAGCGGCAATTAAATACCTAAAAGAGAACGCTAAAGGATAAGATTTGAGTAAGTTAAAAGCCGATGTAAGTATTATTTACAGCGGCATATTCAGTCAATGGGACACTCAAAGTGATGACTTGCCGCGTTTGTTACAGGCAACCGTTCATGTGCCCGCGATTATCGACACCGAATTTGGCTTTATTACTCGGATCAAAAAAGCCAAAAACCAAGTACTCAGTTACTGTATTTATCATCCCGATATACCAGATGACAACGGCCATATCCGCCCACCATTTGATGGCGAAGTTTATATCAAAGAAAATGATTGGCGCTTTTATCTGGGCGATTGTATCTGGGCGCCAATATACCAATCCTTATTGAAGTATGGTCTATTTTAGGCGTTGTCACAGTGCCAAGTACAATTCAAATGACTGATGGTGTAGTCATCTCCATCGAGGGCATTTGAGGCAGTAATTGGTATTGTGACACCGCCCCCGAAGGGCGAATTTATTAGTGCGCTCTTCTTTGTTAGTCTTTCTTGACGTACGACTGCATGGATGCAGGAGGTAGAGCAACGCAGGAGCAGTTGCCGAGAACAACTATGGCTTCAAAAGACTGCCGCGAATACCACGCTAATAATTTTCGCTAAAAGAACAAACTTCAATGCGGATTGGTATTTACAAAGTGGGTAATTGGCGCATGACACTAACATTAAATGGCAAAATTATTGCCGACAAAACCTTTAAAGTGCATCTACCAGATTAATTGCGCCCCTCTAATAGTCTCTGTAGCAACTTCACTAAGCCAGAATGTTTGCTATAATCCGCGCCAATTGCCCCACCATTTAACGAGCATCCATGTCGATTCAAGCTGTTGTAACCGAAGCACTAGCCAAACGTGCGAGTTTTATTGAGCAAGCAAAACAAAATAACACCGATTGTTATCGGGTATTTCATGGCACTGTTGAAGGTGAGAATGGCCTAAATATCGACCGTTACGGTGATGCATGGTTAATCCAAACCTTTCATCAAACATTAACGGCGCAACAACTTGAAGACATATCAAGCATACTTACCGCCCACGCAGACTACCATATCGTTTACAACGATCGCTCAGGCAGTCATTCTCGTGTGGTAAATAATGTCGAAAATGAAGCCCAAGACTACTCACAATCAGAACAAGTTATCCATGAAAATGGCATTGCCTTTACTTCCAAACTGCGTCATGAAGGTCAAGACCCACTGTTATTTTTAGACATGCGTATCGGCCGTGAATATGTTTGCGACAATAGCCAAGACAAGACGGTATTAAACCTGTTTTCATACACTTGCGGTATTGGCACTGCTGCAGCAATGGGCGGTGCTCGTAGAGTCATGAATGTCGACTTTTCATCATTTGCATTGGCTGCAGGGCAAAAAAATGCTGAGCTAAACAATGTCACCGATGTGTGTGAATTTGTGCAAAGTGATGCGTTTCCGGCATTACGTCAATTAGCGGGTTTACCCATTGGTGGTCGTCGTAATCAAAAACTGCCTAAATACCCTAAACTGCGCGCAACTCAATTCGATTTAGTGTTTTTAGATCCTCCACGTTTTGCTAAAAGTGCATTCGGGATTGTCGACTTAGTGAATGATTACCAAGGCTTGTTTAAACCAGCAGTATTAACAACAAAAGTTGGCGGTAAAATTGTCTGTTGTAATAATGTCGCTAAAGTTGAGCGCCAAGCATGGTACGACAGTCTTGTACGCTGCGTAGAAAAACAAGGCCGTAAAGTGACCGCGACTCAATGGTTAGCTTGCCATCCAGACTTTCCCGCATTTGATGACAATCATCCATTAAAAATCGTGGTATTGACTATAGATTAACGTTAATGATTTGATTATGTGTATAAACAATTCAGCCACCTTTACGGTGGCTGAATTGTATCGGCGAATTCACATCAACGCATTAAGACACCGACGTGACTTTTGGGCTACCTGCGGTACTCGTGGCGCTGTAACCACGGGCATCTAACTGAGTAAAAGTCTTATCTAAAATAGTGTCGACATATTGCCAATCACTGCGCACTTCATCTTGAGTAAATGTCAGTAATAAATAACCACGATCTTTTAAATTTGCGTATTTAAGATCGCTAATTAAACTCACTATCGCCGCTTCTGTTGCTGGCATTTCATCATCAGCTAAGCCTAAGTAATACTCAAGCCCAGGTGATGACACAGAGCTAGTGGCAAACTCAACACCAACCACATCACCATTGATGTCGGTTAAATCACTTGCCCAAGCGTTATGGGTGTCACCAGCAATAACGACTAAATTCTGATTTAGCGATTTTGCCGTTGCATAAATCACTTCACGCTCATAGGCATAGCCGTCCCACGCATCTAAATTGTATGGAATTGAAGGCAATTGTAATAGCGCTATCACCTCTGGGGTTAACTTGTCTTGATTCGCTTGCAAGTACGTAAGCTCTTCAACCGTTAATGTTGAGTCACCCGCTTGTGCACGAGCCGCTAGTTGAGCTAACCCGGCAAGCTCAGCAAATTGTGGAATACTCATTTGTTGAGTAGCAATAGCCGCAGGCATTAACATTTTACCCATCAAAACTTGCTGACCTAGCACTTGCCATTTAGCTGTAGACTGCAATAACGTTTGCTGTAACCACAGTAACTGAGTCTGCCCAAGTAATGTACGGTTGGTATCGGTCACATCAGCTGCAAATGTCGAGCTGTCAAATGATCCTGTAGCAGAGTCAATATAATTTCCGTACTCTAGCTGTTTATCGCGAGCCAATACTCGAGTATCGAGCATGTGCAAATCAACCAAGTTACCGTAATTAAAACTTCTGTAAATTTCTTCATGGTTACCTTCACTCCAAGGGCGTATTGGCAGCCATTCAAAGTAAGCTTGTAGTGCAGCTTGTTTGCGCTCATCAAAATCGCCTTCGCCGTCATTATGATTTTCGGCACCGTCTTTCCAAGTATCGTTTGCTACTTCGTGGTCATCCCATACGGTAATAAACGGCACTTTAGCATGCAGTTTTTGTAAGCTTGAATCGCTACGATATTGGCTGTAACGAGTACGATAATCTTCAAGTAAAAACAACTCGCCTTCTGGTAACACTTCACGATCTAACTCAACGGCATGCTCGCTGGCATATTCACCACGAGCATACTCATATAAATAGTCACCTAAATGCACCACAGCATCTAAATCATCTTGCTGCGCAGCCATTTCATACACATTAAAATAGCCTGCTGGGAAATTAGCACATGACATTACCGCTAACTTTACCGAATCAACACTGCCCTCAGGTAATGTACGAGTCTGGCCCATTTCCGATACTGTGTCACCAGCTTTAAAGCGATAGTAATATCGTTGACCAGCTTCAAGTCCTACCGCGTCAACTTTAACGGTATAGTCTCGGCTTTGGTTCGTAACAGTTTCGCCATTAGTCACTAACTGACTAAAATCACTGTCGGTGGCAACTTCCCATGACACGGTAATATCACCCTCTACATCGGGTGTCACTCGGGTCCATAAAATGACTGCATCAGTTGCAGGATCACCACTGGCGACACCTTGTAAAAATTGGCCTGATACTAAATCGTCATCATCACTACTGCAGCCCATTAATCCATACGACACGACTACAGCACCTACACCTTTGGCTGATATTGCAAGAAAATCACGACGAGTCACAAACCGTTTCATAGCCTATCCTTTATATCATTAATTGTTTATATGGCTGTGCTTAGCAAAGCCTAAGAGGTCTAATGAGACGCTATTGTGAGAGCTAATGATGACATAAAGGTGACAGAAGAATGACAAGCTAATCAAAATGATATTGAGCTACGGATAAAGGTTCAACACCGTCAGGTGACTGTAAATACAAATTCACACAAATTAAATTGTACACAATTTAGTTGCCATAATAAGAATCTAGCGTTATAGTAAACACAATTAGATTGTGCGCAACTTAAACTGATTGATGATGAAGTCTACTGCATCTAGATATAAGCCATAGCAATCGACTGAATTGATACAACCAACATCTTTAACATACTTTATGAGGTCTATTATGAAAGCGTTATACACCACTTCAGCTACAGCACTAGCAGGTCGTAATGGCCAAGTTTCTACTGAAGACAAAAAAGTCGACTTACAATTAAGTTACCCAAAAGAAATGGGTGGCAGCGGTGAGTTTACTAATCCAGAACAGTTATTTGCTGCAGGGTATGCTGCGTGTTTTTCTAACGCAATTCTACATGTAGCAAGTCAAACTAAGATGGCTATCAAATCGGCTCCAACCACAGCGACTGTAGGTATCGGCGCCAATGACGCAGGTGGTTTTGCACTCACAGTTGCACTTGCTGTCGAACTTGAACTCGACCAAGCAGAAGCTGAAAAACTGGTTAAAACAGCTCATCAAGTTTGCCCATACTCAAATGCAGTGCGTGGCAACATCGATGTTAAACTGACTGTAAATGGCCAAGCTATTTAAGTTTGTTGAGTTAATTCTGCTGATGTAAACATAAAAAAACCAAGACATCAGTCTTGGTTTTTTATGTTTTAAGTAACTAGCAACTTAGCACTTACTCAATAAACTAGCTGACTTTGGCTTCGTTATTGCTTCACGTTCATTAAAATATCCAAGGCGCGTAAACGATGCTCGTTGTCATACAAGTCATTAGTAAACATCAATTCGTCTACTCCAAGCTCCTCAACAAACATCTCTAATCGATGCTTAATGGTTGTTGGGCCGCCACAAATAGACAAACTTAAAAAGCTATCAACATAGTTCTTTTCTTGCTCGCTCCACAAACCATTCATGCTAGCGATTGGCGGTTTAAGCCACATTTCTTGACCACGAATTAACGCTAAAATACGCTGTTTAGAGGTAGTACTAAGATGCTCAGCTTCTTCATCTGTTGGTGCAGCAACTAAAGGTAAGCCGACCATGACATAAGGTTTAGCTAACACTGCAGAAGGGGTAAATTCACGACGATAAAGTGCGATAGCTTCTGACAGAAAACGCGGTGCAAAATGGCCTGCAAACACATATGGCAAGCCACGTTCTGCTGCTAATTGTGCACTGAACAAGCTAGAACCTAATAACCAAATTGGCACATTAGTATCTTCGCCAGGGATCGCTCGCACCGCTTTATAGTTAGTATCTTGGCGCTGTTCACGTGGGCCAAGTAACGATTGCAACTCGCTTACCTCATCAGGAAAATGTTCCGCCCGTTTATTATCACGGTTGAGTGCTAAGCTGGTCACCGGATCGCTCCCCGGAGCACGGCCTAAACCTAAATCAATTCGATTAGGATACAAGCAGGCTAACGTGCCAAATTGCTCAGCAACCACTAACGGTGGATGATTGGGTAACATAATTCCCCCAGCACCAACACGCATTCGCGCTGTGCCACCAGCAATGTAACCAATTAAAATGGATGTAGCAGAACAAATAATGCCCGGCATATTGTGGTGTTCGGCTAACCAAAAACGATTTACTCCAAGGCTTTCGGCATGTTGAGCATAACGTAAACTGTCTTGTAGGGTTTCTGATACGGTTGAATCTTCACGCATCGGCGCGAGTTCGAGTAATGAAAAAGGAATATCTGCCAGTATTGACATCATGGCTCCTTATTTAAGGTATGAATAGGTTGTACTAAAAGGCTTGTAGCATCTCGGGAGAAAACTCATCCACATCAATCGTAAACCCTGCTGCATCGATGCGCTGTTGCAGTTTATCTAACTCATTATTTACGTTCGACATGGTTAAGGTGTTGTTATCTAAGTCATATACTAACGCCAAGCTTTGATAATAAAAACTCAATATCACTAACGCATCGCGATCATTATTTTTGGCGGCTTGTTGAATCGCTTTTAGTTTGCGGTAGATTTTGTTCTGCAATTGCTTGAGTTGCCATACATAATACACTTCGTAAAACTTGGGTTTGTGACGAAAGTTGCGCACCAATAAACTACACACCATTACGGCTAAAATAACCCCACCAAAATTCAAATGAAAATTACCCGTCGATTCAGCGCCCGCTATCGGTTTTACGCCCAAAAAATAAATCATCAATTGGCCAAATACTAGTGACAAAATAATCAATATAGCGACCAAGCCTATCTGCATCTGGTTATTATTCGAACGGTATCGGGTTTTATCTATTTTAACTAACTTCATCACGCAGCTCATATCACTTATTTGCGTATAGTTTAACGCGTCATAGCGATTTATAGAATGAAATATTAACGCTTATTAAGTGTGATTAAGTCTACTGGGGGTAAGTTAGCTGATAATAAGGAGCGATGAAGATCGCTCCCCAAACATTCATACTTCAAAAAAATAGATGCCTCTATTAATTACGGCCAGCTATCACGCCACCATCAACATCCCATATTGCACCCGTCACCCAAGATGCTTTATCTGATAATAAAAACACTATGCTGTTTGCCACATCGGTAGCATTTCCAATTCGTCCGATAGGATGAAATTCATTGAAGCTTTCAAGTACGCTAGCCATATCTTGAGGTTCAATAAAGGCTTGATAAATTGGCGTACTGACCACGGCTGGCGATACTGCATTGACACGAATATTATGTGCAGCCAATTCCATTGCCATGTGTTGTGTCAGTGCATGCAAACCGGCCTTAGCCATAGAATACGCACTTGATGGCGTAGCTTTAATGGCTTGTTTAGCCCACATAGAACCAATATTCACAATACTGCCACCTTGATGTTTAACCATGTTTCTGGCAACAGCTTGAGAAATAACAAAAATAGCTTTGTTAAGCTCCATGTAAATATCGTAATCACTCACTTGATGGTCTAAAAATGGCTTGGGACTAAAGTACCCAGCAGCATTAACTAAATACGTAATCTTGTTATCGGTTGAGTCGATCATATTGATCAAACGCGCAAGATCTTGGCTGTCGTATAAGTTAGTTTGAAATCCACTTACACGGCCTAGTGCTGACAGTTGTATCACAGCTTCGTTGAGCTTATCCGCTTTATTACCAACAATAATGGTATCAATACCTTGAGCAACTAATTGCTTGGCAGTTTCAAAACCAATACCACTTGTACCGCCAATAATAAGCGCTGTTTCTTGAGTTAACTTCGTCATTTGTTCACACCTAATATAAGAGTAAGTGTGGTAAGCTTATTGGCAAACTATCCGATTGAATAGTAAGTACAAATCGGTTGCATAGGTACTTTTAGGTACATATTAATGAATACAAACGAAAAATTATTTGCGCGAAAATCGGCCCCAGAAAAAAGTGCCCGCATGGTCGAAACCATTTACGGCTGTAAATGGTCCTTAACTGTGTATCAGCTATTGGCGAACAAGATTAATCGTCCTGGTGAAATGGTCAAATCCGTTGAAGGTCTCAGCACCAAAGTGTTGAATCAATGCTTGAAGAAAAATATTGAATTCGGCATTTTACATAAAATCAACTATCCCGAGATCCCCCCTAGAGTGGAATACGAGGTAACTGAATTTGGGCAAAAGTTTATGCGTATTTTAGATGATATTGAAAAGCTGCAAGACGAAATTGATGCTTAGCCCGCAGCTAATTATTATTCCACTAGTCCCACGTTCACTTGAATCAACGTTCTGATGGCTCATTGGATTCACTTGCCGTAGTAAGCCACACCAACTGAGGTAAAGCATTTAAGTCTAAGCAATCTCCTCGTTTGGCAATAGCGCTATGTTTCGGTTTAGTCGCGGGGTCTTTATTCAGTGCTTCAATCAATACTTGCTGTGCTTCTGGTTCACCATGTACCAATATCACCGCGGGTGATTGCTCAAAATGACGATACCAAGACAATAATTCGGCTTGGTCTGCATGGGCAGATAAACCACCTACAGTATGAATACTTGCAGCAACCTTAATACTTTGACCATGAATGGTCAGCTCTTCTGCACCGTCGACTAATAATCGTCCGGGTGTGCCCATCGCTTGGAAGCCACAAATAATAATGTCAGTTTCTTTGCGCCATAAGTTATGTACAAAATGATTACGAATACGACCCCCATTACACATACCACTACCGGCAATCACAATCAGCCCTTCATGAATATCGTTTAGCTCAATCGATTCTTCAGTACTGTTAATGAATTCAGCACAAGATAATAACGGATGTTGTCCCGGAGATTGACGGGTAAAACGTTTAAAGTCTTCATCCATTAATGGGTAATTATTAACATAAACTTCTGTCGCTTTTATCGCCATTGGGCTGTCTAAACAAATACGCCAACGCGATAAATCCCACTCTTTTGCATACAAATGAAACAGATAAAGTAGCTCTTGTGAGCGGCCGACAGAAAATGCGGGGATCAATATATTACCGCGGCCTTCATGAATAGTGCTTTTAAAAATTGATTTCAGTTCAACCAATGTGTCTTGCCAGCTTCGGTGTAACCTATCACCATAAGTACTTTCCATTAGCACCAAATCAGCTTGTTCGATAAACGTTGGATCGCCTAGAATCGGCATACCTGCACGACCTAAGTCACCACTAAAAACCAGTTTTTTCTGTTCGGGTTTATTGCCTAACCATAACTCAACCACAGCAGAGCCTAAAATATGTCCTGCATCGGATAAACAAACCTCTACTCCATCGGCAACCTGCACGCGTTGGCCGTAATCAACCACCTCAAATTGCGCCATCACGAGATCGACATCTTTCTCAGTAAATAACGGTTCAAGCAGCTCTAAATCATTTTTTGCACGCTTTTTATTTTGTCTGTCGGTATCTCTCTCTTGCAACATGGCCGCATCACGTAACATGACATCACATAACTCCGCGGTGGCTTTTTGAGTATAAATGGGGCCAGTAAACCCCTGATTAATTAAATAAGGCAGACGACCGGAATGATCAATATGTGCGTGGCTTAACACCACTGCATGAATTTTTGACGCGTCGAATGGAAAGGGATCGTGATTACGTAACGAGTCAGCTTTACTCCCTTGAATTAATCCACAATCAAGCAACACTTGCTGCCCATTGACTGTGAGTAAATGGCAAGATCCAGTAACCTCTTGAGTTGCGCCGTGAAACTGCAAAGTCATGTTCATAATGTCACCCTCGATAAAATCAATAACAGGCCCTAAATTAAGCGTAGGACATTGGTGAAATAATGTAACGATCTACATCAAGTAAACCGCTAAAAATGATTTGTTTTTTAAGGCGCAATAAAAAATCACTTTAAGTGCATAATAAACCACAAATCAACATTTCCTTACAATAACCAACAAAATACAAACTAATTATTAACAAAAAAGTTTGCTAAACCATTGAACGATGAAATTTATGATATATATCGCCTTTTGTGAACATATTTCACTTTATGAGTGGATGGAGGGTTTGCTACTCTCCGTCGACTCAATAGAAAGAATGTTAAATGAACTAAGCTGTGCTTATCCAAACAACAAGACAAGAGATTAAAATGAATAAAACTTTAGTTGCAGCGTTGATTTCAACTGTTCTGGTAACACCTTCGGCATTAGCCACCGAAATTTTTAAAGATGATGTGAACGCAGTTAGCATTGGCGGTTTTGTCGATGCGCGAGTGATCAATACTCAAGGTGAAACTGAAGTCGTTAACGGCGCGTCACGCATTAATTTTGGTTTTGATCGTCAATTACAAGATGGTTGGAAAGCGTATGCAAAATTAGAATGGGGTGTAAACCCTGTGGGCAGCACAGACATTGTTTATAACAACCGCTTTGAGTCAATTCAAGATGAGTTTTTTTACAACCGTTTAGGTTATGTCGGTCTTGCACATAACACTTACGGTAGTATCACAATTGGCAAGCAGTGGGGTGCTTGGTATGACGTGGTCTACAGCACAAACTATGGTTTTGTATGGGACGGTAACACGGCAGGTGTTTACACTTACAACAAAGATGATGGCGCGGTAAACGGTGTCGGTCGTGGTGACAAAACCGTCCAGTATCGTAATAGTTTTGGCGATGTTAGCTTCGCTGTACAAGTTCAGCTAAAAAACAGTGAGTTCTATACCTGTGATATTGAAGACATTACTCAAGAAGCTTGTGAAGATTTATGGACAACAGGTTCAGCAGAAGCTCAGCAAGTTGAATATAACTATACCTATGGTGGTGCAGTAACTTACCAAGCGACTGAAAAATTAGTCCTAACGGCGGGTATTAACCGTGGTGAGTTTGATGTGACCTTTGGTAACGGTCGCGCATCCACTGCCATTGATCTCATTTACGGTATGGGTATCACTTGGGGTAACTTTGATCAAAATGGCTTTTATGCCGCCGCCAACGTGAACAAAAACGAAAATCATGACACCGACAATATCGGCCGTTTAATTGATGAAGCCGTCGGTGTTGAATCCTTGTTCTCGTATATGTTTGACAACAACATCCGTACGTTTGTGTCATATAACATCCTTGATGCTGGCAGTGATTATGTTATTCAGCCTAACTACAATGCCGATCCAAATGATGTGTTTAAACGCCAATTTGTGGTCATGGGTTTACATTATGTGTTTAACCCTGAAACCGTTGTTTATTTAGAAGCTCGCCGAGATTACAGTGACTTCACTAGCAGCGACAAAGACCAACAAGCCAGAATGGAACTGTCTGAAGATGACGGCGTTGCCTTTGGTATTCGTTATTCGCTTTAATCCAGTTTAATTGCTGATCAAAAAAGGTTCGACATTACTGTCGAACCTTTTTTATTGCGCTGACTTTTACTTGATTAGCTAAAGGTAGCAAAGGGTAACGAAACGCAACTCATTAACCCGCAAATCTGCGCTAGTTTTAAGCTAGCTCTATGCAATAGTCGGCTCATCAATAATAGTCACTTTCTCAATCACAATAGGCTCACGAGGCACATCATCATGTCCGGCTATTGTAGTGGTTTTGACTCGCTCCATTTGCTGAATAACATCCATACCCGCGGTGACTTTTGCAAACACCGCATAACCCCAGCCTGAATTGGTCGTTGCTGTATGATCTAGAAAATCGTTGTCGGCAACATTAATAAAAAACTGCCCTGTAGCCGAATGCGGCGCATCAGTACGCGCCATAGACAAAGTACCCACTACATTTTTTAAGCCTTTATTGGCTTCATTAGTGATAGGATCGCGAGTTGGCTTTTCTTTCATTTTGGCTGTTAAGCCACCACCCTGCACCATAAAACCTTTAATGACCCGATGAAAAATAGTCCCTTCATAAAAACCATCTTGGCAGTATTTTAAAAAGTTTTTTGACGTGACTGGCGCATGTTCCATATCAAGCTCTACAGTAAAATCGCCAAGGTTAGTGCTAAAGATAATCATATAATGCCCATGTTCCAATAAGTAAGGAGTTCCAAAAGTAACAATAACCACCATTATACGACTATTACACTTATTGATAACGAAATAACGCCCTTCTATACATTTTTTGTTATTGCGCTGTTTGATTAAATAAATCCATCGCGGATTTTGTCATAGCCCTAACCCCAGTACGGATAGTTAACTGCATAGATAACCGGGTGCAAACTGGCTTGAATGTAAACGTTCAAGTTTATTGCGCTGGTTGATTAAATAAATCCATCGCGGATTTTGTCATTGCCCTAACCCCAGTAAGGATAGTTAACGGCATAGATAAACGGGTGCAAACTGATTTGAATGTAAACGTTCAAGTTTATTGCGCTGGTTGATTAAATAAATCCATCGCTGTGCGTGTCATTGCCCTAACCCCTGTACGGATAGTTAACTGATAATCTGGCGCAAACTGGCTAGAGTGTAAAGACGGCAAGGTTTCGCCAGATGCAACACTTGCTTGATACTGTTTAGGATCAACAGCGCCGAGCCAAAATAAGGTAATAGGACGTTTCTCTGGTGTGAGTCCATATAAACCAAAATCTTCACCCGCCATTACCGGTGGTGCCACCAGCACATTATCACTGCCCAATTCAGCCTCAATACTGGCTTTCACTTTAGCGGCTAATGTTGGCTCGTTGTAGGTTGAAGGGATCGTTTCATCGTCATGCACATACACCACAGGCATGAAATCATCTGGCAAACCAGCACTGATCGCAATACCTGTAGTAATACGTTTAATCGCCGCTATTTGTTGTTCACGAACCTTAGGATTATACGAGCGTAATGTCAGCTGCAACTTCACTTCATCTGAAATAATATTGTGTTTCGATCCGCCATGAATAGACCCCACAGTGACAACATTAGGCTCTAACGGTGACACTTCACGGCTAACTATGGTTTGCAACGCAAGTACAGTGCGTGCAGCAAGTACCACGGGATCGATAGTTGAGTGCGGATAAGCCCCATGCCCGCCTTTACCCTTAATCGTAATATCGACAGAATCAACGTTCGCCAATGCATAACCGCTTACCGTGCCCACTTTACCCGCAGGAATTGACGCGCTCACATGCAAACCAATAATACTATCCGGTGTTGGGAACTTGCTAAACAACCCTTGTTTAAGCATCGCTTTAGCCCCACCGCCCACTTCTTCTGCTGGTTGGGCAACCATCATTAAGGTGCCTTGCCAATCGGCTTTATGTTTAACTAATTGCTCTGCTGTACCAATCAAACTAGTCATATGAATATCGTGGCCGCATCCGTGCATAATTCCGACTTTATTGTTGTTGGCATCTTGCGTTGTCACAGTGGACGCATAAGATTTACCGGTTTGTTCTATAATGGGTAATCCATCTATGTCAGCGCGGATCATCACCACTGGCCCCTTGCCATTTTGCAATATGCCAACCACACCGTAACCGCCAAAATTGTCTGTCACCTCAAACCCCAATTGTGCTAACTCTTGCGCCATCCGCTGACTGGTGGCTTTTTCTTGGTAAGACAACTCAGGGTGTTGATGCAAATGTAGATATAACTTTTCAAGTTTAGGTAACGCTTGAGTAACAGATTGATCAAGATCGCTCTGTGTTGCAATAGCATTAAATGATAAAGACGAAGCTGAAAACACTAACGCCAATAAGGGGTATGCAGCACGGGAGCAGATCATATTGTTATTCTTAATTGTCGGGAATTGAGTAGTTAACCTAGCATAAGCTTAAGCTACTTTGTAATTCGTTTTAGGTAATCTCAATTCGAATTAAGGGATAAAGTGATTAAATCAATAGGGATATAAAAACAATAACAAGGGAAAATAATGAAAATCATTACTGAAACACCAAGGTTGATTATCCGAGAATTTACCCTTGAAGATGCACCAGCAGTATTGCATTTTAATACACCAGAGCAAGTCAATCGTTACACTGGCGATGCAGGCGTATGTAATACCTTAAGCGATGCCGAAAACATCATTGGCAACATTTGGTTGGTGGAATATCAACAATACGGTTTTGGCCGTTGGGCGATGGTGCTTAAAGACACCAATACTGTGATTGGTTTTTGTGGATTTAAAAATGAAACCCGCATTAATGCCGTCGATATTGGTTATCGGCTCCATCCAGATTATTGGGGAAAAGGGTTAACTACAGAAGCTAACCAAGCCTGTATTGACTATGCCAAACAGCATATGGATTTAGACATAGTCTATGCCGATGTTGCAAATGCCAATAGTGCCTCGATAAACGTGGCCACCAAACTTGGTATGACCTACCACTCACAATATCAACATGGTGAATTTACGTTCAATCGTTACGAGATATCACTAAAATCTGGCTAGTATGCAGATAGTAAATTCATGCTTGCTACTGACAATAAAAAATCCCTTAGTAGCCTAACCACTAAGGGATTTTTATTGTTTAGCGTCCAAAATCTAACGTCTACTACATTTTTAACTGCACATTCGAGGTTATTTTAGTTGAACAAGCCAACACAAAACCTGTTGCTATTTCGTCAGGTGTTAACGCCATTTGGCTGGTTGATTTGACTGTTCCCGACACAACCTGACATTTGCACGCGCCACAAACGCCAGAGCGACAAGCAGCGATAATCGGTAACTTTGCAGACTCGATGCCATCCAATAACGTTTGATCGCCCGTTAACGGAATGTCTTTATCGCCAATGCTCAACATAAACTGCTCGGTTGATGGATTACTTTCCAGCGCAGCTTTCACACCCATGGCACTGCTTTCACCAAAGCTTTCTTGATTGAACTGACTCATATCAAATTCAGCGGCTGCTAACAGTAATTTTACGTCGGCCATATAAGATTCAGGGCCACACACAAATACCGTACGCTGCTGATAATCTGGTACCAATTTGATTAAGCTTTCTAAGTTTAAGCGACCAATGCCAAAGCCTGTAGCCTCATGTTTATCAGTGAGTACTTGGCTATTTTCATCTGACTTAAGCATATAATTAAGATTGAATTTTTGGCTTCGTGATGCCATTGATGCCATTGAATCTGCAAACATAATGTCATTGACACCTTTTGCGCTGTGTACAAAGGCAATATCACTATCGGTAGTGGTATCGCAAAGCCAGCGAGACATTGAATGCATAGGCGTAACGCCACAGCCTGCGCTTAAAAACAAATATTTGTCGGCAACAATGTCGACTAAATTAAAGATACCATCTGGGCCTGTGACGGTAACGTCATCGCCCACATTTAAGGTGTCGGCCAAATAATTAGACACCAAACCATCTGCGATTCTTTTCACTGTGACAACCAGCGAAAAAGGCCGAGAAGGTGAAGATGAAATAGTGTAACTTCGGTAAACCTTTTCACCATTGATATCTAGCTTAAAGGTAAGAAACTGCCCCGGTTTAAAATGAAACTTAACCGGTGTTAATCCTTGAAATCGAAAACTAACCACATTGTGGGTTTCATTCCATTTTTCAACACAGCGCAGTTGCACCTCTCCTCGTTGCCAGCTATCGGCAGCCAAAAGGGCTTCTGGGGTTGTCAAAGCTACTGGTTCAACCTTTGGCGGAGCCTCACTAACAGGGGCAGGTGATTTAGCGGCTTGGGCAGAAAGTGCTTGAGAAAAAGAAAAACCAACAGAGGGAGAGCTACTCATTTTGATACCTTTAACACAGTAAAAAAGAGAGGGGCGATATGAAGAAACTCATACCGTCTTTAATCGAAATAGTGCCTATAAGTTGGACTTAAAGGCACTATAGTTCAGACAAATTACGCTACTTTAATCATAGCTTTTAGGTCTGTTTCAACATCAGTAGTGCCGCGTAAACCAAACTGCTGCTCTAAAATGTTCATTAAGTTTTCAGACAAGAACCCTGGAGCTGTTGGCCCTGTACGAATGTTTTTAACCCCAAGAGATAATAAGGTTAACAAAACTACAATCGCCTTTTGCTCAAACCATGACAACACAATGCTCAAAGGTAAATCGTTAAGATCACATTCGAAAATGTCTTTTAACGCTAACGCTAACTGAATGGCAGAATAAGCATCATTACATTGACCCACATCTAATAAGCGAGGCACACCATTAATGTCGCCAAATTCTAATTTATTGAATTTGTACTTACCACAACCTAAAGTCAAAATAATTGAATCGTCAGGCACTGATTTAGCTAAGTCAGTAAAGTAATTACGCTCTAATTTGTCGCCATCACAACCACCAATTAAGAAAAAGTGCTTAATAGAACCATTCTTAACGTTTTCAACAACTGTAGGTGCTGCTGCCATTAATGCATTGCGAGCAAAACCGATAGTGATCATCTGTGGGATTTCATCGTAAATAAAGCCTTCAAGTTCAAGTGCTTTATTAATCACTTCGCTAAAGTCATCACCTTCAACGTGTGTCACACCAGGCCAACCCACAATACTACGGGTATAAATACGGTCTGAGTATTCGCCCACCGTAGGGTCGATAATACAGTTTGATGTCATCACTACTGCACCAGGGAAAGTGGCAAATTCTTTTTGCTGATTTTGCCAAGCGCCACCGTAGTTACCCACTAAATGTGAGTATTTTTTAAACGCTGGGTAAGCAAGAGCAGGTAACATTTCGCCATGAGTAAAGACGTTGATACCCTTACCTTCAGTTTGCTCAAGGATAAGCTCTAAGTCTTTCATGTCATGGCCAGACACTAAAATGGCCTTACCTTTAACTGACTTGGTGTTCACTTGAGTTGGCTCAGGATGGCCAAATGAGGTAGTTTCGCCCAAATCTAACATAGCCAAAATACGATAGTTTAATTGACCGATTTCCATTGAACAAGCAAACAGTTTGTCAGCATCAACAGAATCTTCACCTAAGAATGCCATGATTTTATGGAACTCAGCGGCCACATCAACGTCAGTTTGATCTAATATGCGCGCATGCTCCATATAAGCTGCTGCGCCTTTTAAACCGTATAAACATAATAAACGTAAGCCCAGAATGTCTTCATGTACGTCACCGCGATTAAGCAGTGCAACTGGCGCTTGAGCTAAGATTTCAGGTTTTGAAGTGGCGAGTAATAGTTCACCTTGTGCGCTAACCATTTCAGGCTCTACGCCTTTTTCTTTACACGCTGCGATATACGCCGCTTTTAATTGGTCACGATAGGTTTGTGCCTGATAGGCATAATCAATTAAGCGTTCATCATCAAAGTTTACGTTAGTCAGAGTAGCAAAAAAGGCCTTAGGGACAAATGCGTCGATATCGCTGTCTACAATGCCAAACTCACGGGCTTTAACTGCGTAAGCAGACACACCTTGCAGCATATAAATTAATAAGTCTTGAATATCAGACGTCGACGCTAACTTGCCACACATACCTTGCGAGTAACTACAGCCGTTACCTGCTGGTGTTCTAATGGTTTGCTCACATTGCACACAAAACATAACTCTACTCCTCAAATGCTATTCATGTATAAAGTTTACATGTTATGAATGAGTTTACTCTTTACTCTGTAAATCAAAACCCATTTTTGCTGCCAATGTTGTATTTTATGAGCCATATCACCTTCAGCATTCGCTAATATAACTGGTTATTAGCTACACTAATGTTAAAACTGAATGCCCCAAAAAAGCGACGTTATAACGTCCAGCATGAGTCGATAGGCTTGCCATCAAAATATTTTCCATTTAATTCATGAAAACACGTAGAATTAAGCGATTAAAGACTCTCAATCAGGATGAATAGATGAAAACCAAATTTAATGCGATTGCATCAGCCTTATTGTTATTATTTGCCCCTGCAGCAATGGCAGCTGATGTTGCAGTGATCACGTTGGAAAATGGCGCCAATGTTCGCTTAAAAGACGACTTCACCTGGGAATACATCATCACCGAAACGGTTACGCAACCTGTTGTAGTGACTCAAGTAGCGGCCTCGCCCGCTGTAATGGCAAAATCAGTATCATCTACGGCAACCGCTGTTGCACCTATTGCAGTAGCAAACACGCCAACAGTTAGCGCTAAAACACCAGTTGAACCTTCAATTTCCCCAGCTATCGCCACAACACGCTTAACCGCTGCAGCAATGGCACAACCCAGCTTACTTGGCAGCACAGCTAAAGACGGCATAAAAGTGACTCTAGCTAACACGCAATGGAAAGGCGACAAACTCGGACTTGTGTTTGATTTTGACAGCACGAGTGACGATCACGTTACCGTCGTCAATGTTGAAGCCAGTTTTTTTGACGATCAAGGCGGTTTAATCAAAACCGAAACCATAGAAGCGTGGGAAGCTATTTTCCGTATGCCAGAAACCTATTTACGCAAAGGTCAGCACCGTCAAACAACACCATTTTGGGTAGAAGGTATTAATAAGCAACAATGGCAAAAGCAGTTAATCAGCTTAAAAATTATTGAAATAGAGTCGCGCTAATAAAATCAATATTAGCGACTGTACAGACAGACGCTAAAGACAAAAAAGCCCAAGTGAAATGCTATTTCATTTGGGCTTAATTCATTATTCACGTCAGTAACGTTAGTTCAGTAACTCATGCTCTTTAGGCAATTGTTTACTGATCCATAAAATCAATTTATGTTTACGATTGGGACCATCATCTTTATCTTCGGCTAACGGTTGGATTAAATTGTCTTGCACTAATAACCGATAAATACATTCCACTTTATCTTTTGGCGAAATGCCTTTACCAAAATCATCAAAACCACGCTTTTGTGCATATCCCACACCAATCTCCATCGCGAGCTTGAGCAGTTTTGTATCGTGTTTACCCGCTTTCATCTATCACCCTCATCGTACGTATCTATGACTATTAAGCTACGCGAATATCCACAAATTGCCACTACAATTGCAGCCAAAAGGTTCTAAAATCTAACAAACATCACTATTGGCAATTTTAGTTACAATAATTAATCTAAGTTAATAGCATTAACCTATGCGATAAGCCATAGGCTTGGTATTGTATTAGCGTTATGACATTACATTTTTATTGTCACTATTCTACTTTACGTAACAACAACATTTTGAATAGGCATAAAAACACCCCAAAAGGGCCCAGACCCAAGGATATTTCAATGCGCAAAACTCTTATTACCACTGCCGTCAGTGCGGCCTTGATGCTCAGTGCATGTTCAGAGCAATCAGCAGATACCGCAATGACCAGTAAAACAACTGAAGATGCTTCAAAAACAATGACTAAAGCAGCTGACACTGTCGACAATGTATTATTAACTGCCAGTCCATTACCTTTTATGGCGCCACAGTTTGATAAGCTTAACACCAGCGATTATTTACCGGCCTTTGAACAAGGCATGCAAGAACAAAAAGCACAAATCGCTACGATTACTAACAACAGTGAACCCGCTACATTTGAAAATACCATTGTCGCGTTAGAAAAAACCGGTGCTATCTTAGACCGTACTCAACGTGCATTTTTCAATCTTTCAGGGCTTATTTCAGACGACAACTACACTAGTATTGAAGAACAAATCGTCCCAAAATTAACCGCACATCAAGACAATATCTACCTGAATCAGAAACTATTTTCCCGCATTCAAGCTATTTATAAAAATAAAGCCGCATTAACTGGCGAAGATTTACGTTTAGTTGAAGTGTATTACGACCGTTTCGTGCGCGCGGGTGCAGAGCTATCTGCTGCAGACAAAACAAAAATGCGTGAACTAAATGGTGAATTAGCCAAGCTGGAAACCAGTTTTTCACAGAACGTATTAAAATCATTTAAAGATGACGTGATTGTTATTGAAGATAAAGCCCTACTTGACGGCTTATCTGACAGCGACATCGCATCATTGGCAGCAGCGGCAAAAGATGCTGGTAAAACGGGTTACATGATCACATTAGTGAACACCACCACCCAACCATTGCTGTCTAGCCTTAAAAATCGTGATGTTCGTAAGCAACTATGGGAAACCTCTGCTTATCGCGCCATGGACACTAACGCGCCTTTAAACATCAAAATTGCCCAACTACGTGCAGCTAAAGCCAACCTATTAGGTTACCCAACATGGGCGGCTTATGGCCTAGGCGATCAAATGGCTAAAACCCCAGAAGCAGTTTACGGCATACTTGATGATCTAGCGCCAAAAGCCTTGGTTAAAGCCAGAATTGAAGCCGCTGACATTCAAGCTGAAATCGTTAAAGACGGTAAAGACTTCAAACTTGAACCATGGGACTGGGCTTACTACGCAGAGAAAGTACGTAAAGCCAAATATGACTTAGATGACAGCCAAGTTAAGCCATACTTCGAAATGAATACCGTACTTAACGACGGCTTATTCTTCGCCATGAACAAGCTTTACGGCATCACAATTAAACCTCGTAAAGACTTACCTGTATGGCACAAAGACGTATCGGCATATGAAGTCTTTAACAAAGATGGCAGTGCCATTGGTTTATTCTATCTAGACCCATATGCTCGCCAAGGTAAGCGTGGTGGTGCATGGATGGACGAACTGGTTACCCAGTCATTCTTGAAAAACACCAAGCCAGTAGTGTATAACGCGCTAAATATTCCTAAGCCAGCCGAAGGTCAACCAACGTTAATGACATTCGACGAAGTGAGCACCATGTTCCATGAATTTGGTCATGCTATCCACGGACTATTTTCGCAAGTTAACTACCCTAGTCTAGCGGGCACAGCTACCGCACGTGACTTTGTTGAGTTTCCATCACAAGCAAACGAAGACTGGAGTATCGACCCACAAGTGCTAGCTAACTACGCTAAACACTACAAAACAGGCGAACCTATTCCAGCAGAACTACTTGCAAAAGTATTAAAGTCGCACACCTTTAACCAAGGTTTCGGCACCGTTGAATACTTAGCGGCTGCATTACTGGATATGGAATGGCACTCAATAGCTGCGGGTACTGAAATTACCGATGTTGCCGCCTTTGAAAAGCAAGCCTTAGCAAAACACGGTTTAGATTACACTCCAGTACCTCCTCGCTACAAAACCACTTACTTTAGCCATAGCTTTGGTGGCGGTTACTCAGCGGGTTACTACGCGTACTTATGGACTGAAGTGTTTGCTGCTGACGCATTCTCTTTCATGATGTCACACGGTGGATTAACATTAGAGAATGGCCAAAAATACCGCGACACTATTTTGTCAAAAGGTAACAGCCAAGACCTAATGCAAGACTACATCGACTTTGCCGGTAAAAAACCATCGACTGATGCCTTATTAAAGCGTCGTGGTTTGGTTAACTAGTCGTTATTCTTGTCATGGCCTCTCTCGTTAGACTACTAGTCAATGAAAGAGGCCATTGGCAATCTAAAACGACATTCAAATAAATGAATAGTGTGATAAGTATAAATATTATGCGATCGTGAGCTGTTTTAGGTGATTTTGTGCATTTGTTGCGCCATTGAACACATCAAGGCTTTACATTTTCGTCAATACCCTTATTATTCACCCCGTTCGGAGGGATGGCAGAGTGGCCGAATGCACCGGTCTTGAAAACCGGCAACGGTTTATCCCGTTCTAGGGTTCAAATCCCTATCCCTCCGCCACATTCAAATAAAAAGGCTCATCAGAAATGATGAGCCTTTTTATTTGGCGAAAGATAGGACTTTGAACCCAAGGGTTCCTTTTTATTACAAGCAAGCTATCCCTCCGCAAGAACCAAGAACAACACGAAAAAGTATCATCAGGCATTGCAGATTAATTATGGATGTCATAATTAATTTAATTAATTTTCCCCTATCGCCAAAGCAATGAAAACGAGCTATGTTACTTGTTCAAATAATGGGTAGCTCAGTTTTACATGAACTAAGTATCGGCCTAGTTCTATAAGCGGCTTATGCTATAAACAGTGCAACGCATAAAGACTATTTTTTGAGTACTTATTGTTGGAAATGTTAATGAGAAGATTAAAAGCAGAAAGTATATTTACTCCTAAAGGCAATTCTGTAAACGAAAAAATGTATGTTCCTCGAAGCGAGTTAGAAACTGCTTTCATAAAAGCCCTACGTAAACCTAAACACATAATTGTTCATGGCGAAAGTGGCTGTGGTAAGACATGGCTTTATAAAAAAATTCTAGCAGAAAGAAAAATAAAATATGAAGTACTAAATGCCGCAACCGTTAATACTGCAGGATCAATTTCTAATGCAATTAGGGCTTTAACTGCTCGTTTAACTCCTTTCGAAACCAAAAGTTATGAAGAGCGTAAAGGGGCTACGGCAAGTGTTGGTGTTGCAAAAGGTGATTTGCAGCATACAAGAAAATATGACGCTTTACCTTTAGAACCATATCTTGAGTTGATCCGCATTTTATATAGGAATGCGGGGGCAAACGACTCATTTTTAGTTATCGAAAACTTAGAGCATATTGTTAAAGATGAAAAATTAGTCCGAGAGTTGTCATCAATTTTAATGTATTTGGATGATAGCGAATATGCAAAGTATAAAATACGAATTATTCTCGTAGGCACTACAAGTAACTTAAGGGATTATTTTTCTAAGATAGACTCTAGTCAAACAATTATAAACAGGACTCAAGAAATTCCTGAAGTGTCCGTACTGTTATCTGCAGATGCTAAAGCATTAGTTAAAAGAGGTTTTTTTGATTTACTAAAGGCTAAATGTTTAGTTGATCCTGCCAAAGGTTTTGATGAAGGATATTTACTTAATGCTATATCTTGGTTCTCAGCAAATGTTCCCCAGTATATTCATGAACTTTGCCTAGAATTAGCTCTTGAGATTGAAGCAAACAATTACATTATTACAAATGAATTATACACCCAATGTCTGCGTAATTGGGTCCAAGAGGCACTGGTTAGTGAAAATACCCGAATGGAAGCACATCTTAATTCTAAAGCCACAAAACACGCTAGAAGAAATCAAGTTATATTCACCATAGGTCTGATATCAAGCAATGAGTTTTCAGCTCAAGAAGTCGAAGATTCGCTAAGAAATCGGTTTCCTGATAGTACCTATGGAAAAACTCTAAATATACCCGCAATTTTAAATGAACTTGCAAGTGGCAATAGCCCGTTAATTAGAAAAACACCAAAAGGTACAAGGTTTCGTTTCCTAGATCCTAAAATCAAAATTATGGCTAGATGGATTCTTGTAAAGGATGAAGGAAAAGATACAATTACGGTGAAGAAATTTGATGAAAGTATAAAATTCTGACAAAAGACCATGGCGTTCATTTACAATTTAATCTATAAATACTTAAATGCCATATATAGACTAAGAATGTACACTTTTTGAGATGTGATTTTTCGATTAGCAATTGATTATAATGAATTTTAGTTTTATTTTGAGGTTGAGGTTGATTTATTGAGTTCTTTTTTATAAAACATCTCTATCCCTCCTCAAGATTCAAGACAAAATGCCAAATCGACAAAGATAAGGCCTTTTTATTTGAGCGAAAGATAGGACTTTGAACCCAAGGGTTCCTTTTTATTACAAGCAAGCTATCCCTTCTGCACATCAAAAGCAAAAGACTAAACATATAACGGATCGTCTTTGTTTCTGACGTTCGGTCATTGAGTTAAGACGCTCTCAGTGAATCAATATTATTATTGTACTGGAACTAATGCCTCTATCAAATGTGGTCGCCATTGCTGAGCTTTTTTGTCGTATACACCAAAGCTCGATGAGTATTCCCAATACGCCCAACTGATATTCCGTTTTTCTGCTTCACGTGCAATAAAAGCCGTCCATGCTTTTTGCTGCAGGGGATCGGCATAGCGCGAATAGACACCAAATTCACCTAAATAGATTTCAAAATTACGATTAGCTTTTGAATTCCAACGAGTCATATTATCTAATAACGTGATTAACGGTGCTGTTTCGCTCTCAGTGCCTAGCCATTTAGTCCCGATCCACTTGTTTGAACCATTAACCCATTTAGCTCCTTGGTGAGTAAAATGAAAGGGTTTGTAATTGTGCACTGTAATAATTGTATTATATTTATTTGCATAGTGTGGCAATGACAGTTTAAGTAAGGTATCAGGTACATTCCAATAAGCAGTACCTACCATAACAATACGTTGAGCATTATTTGTATGTGGGATATCTGTATCGCCCCAAATGACCGCCAATAATCGTTCGATAATGTCGTTCCAATCATTGTAGTGAATACTGTCTTGCGGCTCGTTTAGTAGTTCAAAAATTAGATCCGTTCGGGAATACTTAGAAAGCGGAAATTGCTCATTAATTTGTTTCCAGATACCTTCTAAACGTAAAATGTGTGTCATTTTTTCGTTTTCAGTAGCTCGCATCAACTCCGTGTAGTGATGCACATTGATAATGGCTTTAAGACCTGAGTTGTTGGCCCAACCTACAACCTCTCTAACACGATTCATAAATGCAGAATCAATAGTATAGGGAAAGGTTTTATCTGAATGAGCAGTCCAGCGAATAGGAATACGTACATTTTTAAAACCTGCTTTGGCAATTATTTTAAAATCATCTTCAATCAAGACCTTACCACCAGTCCAATCACCTTCAAAAGGAGCCTCTAAGTAATTGCCTACGTTAATTCCTCTACCTAATTGTGTCTGTTTTAGGCCACCACTTATATTCCAAGAATATAAGTCACTATAATAACTGTTTGGTAATACCACGGGGTCTTGTGTTGAACTCGTATTAGAGTTTCCGCAACCTAATAACATATAAATCATTGTGAAAAATATTATTAGATGTATATGCCTACCAATAAGTAAGCATGCTGAAGTACATATTTGATAAGCGAAGTGAAGAGCTCGCTGAAAATATCCTAACCTAACCCACTTATGTTGATATAACAGGTTTTCTCTCGTCATATCATCAACTTTGCATGATAAAGTTCTGTACTGCGAAGATGAGAGGTAATGGAAAGTGACGGTATTTTCTAAATCCTCGATAATTCGTCTTGGTTTAAACATCATTTACCACCAAACCAATTAAAAGATAATTAAAGACTAGAGCAGTAATTCAAAACCTGCCACAATCTTTAGAGATCTTCTCCTAATTCTGAAATGGTGCGCTAATTTTGACCACCTAACCTTGTCACTGACACATTAGGAATTAAAACGATGAAAACAATCGGTTTGGTTTTATTGGCCTTGATCTCAATGTCATCACTGGCTGATGGCAAGGCTTTGACTGACACAATGAAAGCCCTTGATACTGCAGTGTTTGACTCATTTAATCATTGTCAAAAAACTGAAGAACTTGATAAGCACTCGAGCTTTTTTGCAACTGACGTTGAGTTTTATCATGATAATGGTGGTGTAACGTGGGACCGTGAGAGCATGATTGCCAATACCAAAAACAATGCCTGTGGTCAGTACACCCGAAAATTGGTTGAAGGCTCTTTTAACGTCCACTCGATTAAAGATTTTGGTGCGATTACCGAAGGGGTGCATATCTTTTGTCAAAATAAAACCAACCAATGCGAAGGTAAAGCTGACTTTGTCATGGTTTGGCGTAAAGTAGACGACAAATGGAAAATTACTCGCGTATTAAGTTACGGTCACAGCGAAAATAAATAAAAGGATCTGAATAATGTACAAGCAAATTTCAATATTAACACTTAGCATGATGCTATTAATGGGTTGCTCTGGCACTGTGCCTACATTGGGCGTCAATAATGACAAATTAACACCGTGTCCTGAATCACCAAACTGTGTTAATAGTCAACAAGCTGCAGATGAAGAGCATTTTATCGCACCGATCGATTTCACTGGAACACAGCAAAAAGCGCAAGTGCGCCTTTTACACATACTAAAAGCTGCAGAGCGAGCAAATATCGTTGTGGTCGAGGACAATTATATTCGCGTTGAGTTTACCTCTCAGATAATGCGCTTTGTTGATGATGTAGAGTTTTATTTTCCAGCAACAGCATCCGATAAAATAACCATACATGTTAGATCGGCTTCACGTATTGGACGCTCAGATTTTGGGGTTAATCGTGAACGAATAGAAAAAATTAGACACGAATTTAACGCATTTAAACCACTTTAAAGACTGATAATCACAATATTACGATAGCTTTTTTTAATGCCATTTTAGCTAAAATGGACTCGATAAAAGCTATCAATAATTTGGAAGTTAACAGTAATGCTAACGAGGCATTTCTTATCACGAGGTATTATTAATTTGATTAACCTCGTTAATTTTAGGTCCATCAATTATGGTCTTATCAACAGTTGTCTCACCAACGTTTGGAGTAAAAATGAACAGTAAAATTATTGGGATTGTACTTGTTATTGCGGGTATTTTTTTAGCGTTGTGGGGCTACAATATTTATGATGCAGCCAGTTCTCAAGTAACCAGGGCATTAAATGGTGATACCCCTATCGAAGCGTGGGCTGGAATGGCCGGCGGAATTATTTGCGTATTAATTGGTATTACAAGGTTAAAGTAAATATCTTGTCATTAAATACTGAGCAAAGCATTCAAGGATAATCATTTCCCTTTATGCCAAAACTCAGATTTAGTGCAACATAACCTACGTGTGCTGTCCGCTCATTAATAGCCTAGTCCGACAAATCAAACCCAATAATCGCGCTTATTATCACTATTATCTAAAGAACGCTGTAAAAATGCCATTAATGGTCGCGATTACTTTGCGTTAACTCATCACTTAATAACCTTACTCACTCAACTTATCATTGAGCAAGTCCAATCTATCTTGCCCCCAGAATGGTTCATTTTGGTACACGTAAGTTGGGACGCCCAACAAGCCTTTTTCGATGGCTTCTATTGTATTTACTTCATATATTTCATCAATTTCGCTTGATAAAGCTTGCTGTACAATACTGTCGGTGTCGACATTAAGCGAGGTTAATATTTGTCGAATAACCGTTTCATCAGCAATGTTTTGATCTTGTACCCAACATGCGGCCAGTACATGCCCAAGAAACTCACTGACATCTTGCCCTGCTTGCTGTAATGCAATAGCGCATCGGTCGGCCAAACTTGGATCTGCCGGGAAAAAAGCGGGCTGCAGATTAAGGGGTAAATGACGTTTTTTAGACCAGCGAGAGAGTTCAATTAAACGATAGTCTTGTCGAGCTTGTAGGCGTTGCTTGACGGGTAACACCCCTAATTCGGCAAACAGTTTGGCTAATTTTATCGGCTTATAGTGGATGGTAGTATTGTGCTTGTTAGCCAACGAGGTAAAAGTGCTGTGGCCTAAATAAACATAAGGAGAAAGGCTGGTAAAATAATAATCTATTGCTGTAGTCATGGTTCACATTACCTTTATATTAATAGGACTATTCAGTTAACCCTATTATTTCATTTAAATTTATCGTTAAAACTGGACGTTGCATTGAGAGAAAAATAGTTCGTTATAACACCAGGTACTGGCGGTATTGAAGGTGTTAATCACCTCGAAAAAATCAAATTTACAACCATAAATACATAGGCATACTGGCCAACAAAAAATGACAATCCATTCACTTTATATTACACAACTTTTACAATCTATTGACCATTTGTGAGTAAATATTGCGGCGAGTATTAAACCACAATCATCATCTACCATCATTGAGCTAATAAAGGTGCTAACACAGTTAACTGACCATCAATAGGTTCGGTTATCGTTAATCCTAAAATATGGGCGATGAGTGGGTACAAATGAATATTGTCGGCATGGTCGATATGTTGCTGATTAAACGCAGGCCCTTGAGCATATAGCACTGTGTTCATGTCGGTTATTACACTGGCATCATAACCGTGCTTACCTGTCACTCCGGCCCCTGCATCAGTGCTAGTAATATAATGTTGATTACTGATTAACACGGCATCCTCAATCGATTGATTGTCACTAAAATGTAAGTAAGCAGGAATATCTTTCTGACGATAAAATTGCAAACCAGGGACTTTTTTAGTGAGCACTTCTAAAACAGCTAAATCTTGTTGTTTATTATCACCAAGGGCACTCACTAATGAAAATGCCGCATCATTATTAAAACTAAATTTGGCTTTTAAAGCTTCATTACCAGCAAATAGTTTATCGGTATATAAGCGTGGAAACCCCGAAACATTAGCCATGCCATGATCGGAAGTAATTATCACATTGACCTTAAACGGTAGCGCTTGTATTCCAGCCAATAATTGTCCAATAGCTTGATCAATGTCTTGCACTGCTTGATAGGTATTGTTCGATGTTGGGCCAAAATGATGCCCTGCTGTATCCACATCGGAAAAATACAAAGTCACAAACTGTGGGCGCTCAGCTTCGGGTAAATTAAACCACTGTAAAACCTGATCTACTCTTTCATTATTCGGTGCATCGTTATTATAAGCCAGCCAATAATCAGGTCGTTGGCCTGCAATTTTCGCTTCCGATCCAGGCCAAAAATAAGTCGCACTTTTTAATCCTTGCTGACCCGCTAATGACCACAATGGCACCCCATTGTAAAAACGACCGTCGGTCACTGCTTGTTTAATCTTCATACTATAGGGCTGTTGTAGAGCATGGTTATAAAAATGGTTCGAAACTATGCCATGATGAGCGGGATACAATCCAGTAACAAGCGTAATGTGATTTGGAAAAGTTACGGTGGGAAACGACGGTATAAAATGAAGAACCTTGGCAGCATGCTTAGCAAATTCAGTTAGATGCTTAGGATTATGTAGGCGGTTATAATCAAAACGGTAACCATCTATAGAAACCAATAATACATAAGGTTTTTCTGCTACTGTAGGGATTGAACCCGCAGATAAACAACTAATGCTAGAAAATAATCCGCTGGCAAAAACACAGATGATGGCAAAGGCGCGCATGATGTTTGTCTCAATAGTAAAATTAATTAGGAAATAATAATATCAATTAAGTATGACAACTTTATTGATCTCTACTGTCACGTTAGCTTACTCAATACTCTGTCTAAACTGCAAATAAGCCGTGCTAATGGCGTCTGCATCTTCAATTTGTGGATAGTGGCCCAACGTTGCCATTTCACAGATATTAGCATTAGGTATCAATTGACGATAACGGTTAATCATATGCTGCCCTGAGACAGGATCCTGCACGCCTGCGATCAGCTTTATGGGGATAGTACTGTTAATCATTGCTCCCACCCAACGCTCACGATGTTGTTGTCGTTGAGTCATATAACTAATCAGTTTATGCATTATTGCCAATCCGTTATTGTGGTTTAGCAACTGCCACAACGT
The DNA here is from genome assembly GCF_005234075.1 of Shewanella sp. MEBiC00475. Lineage (NCBI taxonomy): Bacteria > Pseudomonadati > Pseudomonadota > Gammaproteobacteria > Alteromonadales > Shewanellaceae > Shewanella > Shewanella sp. MEBiC00475. The sequence continues at coordinate 2,670,579 of NZ_CP039928.1, read as the reverse complement.
ATCGATAACTTCAGGATTTGGTGGTGTCGACGGCCCAAATATACGCTGTAAACTAGTGGAGAATCTCTGTTTGTTAATCAATTTAGACACCAAAAAGCCTAACGGTGACAACAACAGTTTTTGGATTAATAGCGGCTTATGGGTTTCAGGAAATAAGCCACCATTTAAAAAAACACACGCTTGCGATGTGCATATGACTATTGTCATCAACTTGTCTTGCTAGCAACTCTTGTGCGACCGTATCACCGTAATCATGGGCTAAAATATGATATTCGCTGACACCAAGCTTATGTAAAAATGCCTGAAAAATATCGGCTTGCTGACTTATCAAGTAAAGCGCATCTTTAGGCTTATCTGATAAACCAAAGCCCAACATATCAAGGGTGATAACGTTATAGTGCTGAGTGAGCGTATGCCACATACCTTCCCAATCCCAACTAGCACTAGGATAACCATGAATTAGCAATAACACTGGCGCTTGTTTACTTCCCGCCTGACGAGTAAATATTTGTTGACCGTTAATCTGCTCGAATAGTCCCTGTTGCTGCCATTCACTCAATGTTATCATTGTGACGTTATTCCTTTAATCCGCTATCCTAATCATGCTGTCGGGGTCTGCTCATCTGCACAACATTCATCTTGTAAAAAGCCAATCACGGTTTGCAAAGTATCATATTCGGCAATACAAAAAAGTGTTCTCCCTTCGCGGCGCTGAGAAATTAAACCAGCAGACACTAAACCAGATATATGATGAGATAATGTCGAGCCGGGTATTGCCAGCTTTTCTTGTAAGCCACCAACAGCAATACCTTGATACCCTGCACGTACTACCGACTTATAAATCAACAAGCGAGTCGGATGCCCTAGTTCTTTCAATGCCTTAGCAATCGCTTCAATATCCATAAAAACATCCCAATTAACTCTATATTTCGATATTACTAGAAATATCTTGATTAAGCCATCAAACACATTTATATTTCGGTAATTCTAGAAATATAGGTTTATATGATGATAACCAATAATATGCTACAAGAAACATTAAATATGTTTGTTTTTTTAACGTTAGAGTTAACTACGCTATTTCTGCTAATTAGTTATTTAGTCGGTGTTTTACAAATGTATATTCCGCCAGAGAGAATCCAATCAATACTCAGTGATAAACATGGAAAAGGCTATATTGTCGCCGGATTTTTAGGCGCGATCACGCCTTTTTGTTCTTGTTCAACAATCCCGTTTTTAAAAGGCTTATTAAGAGCAAAAGCAGGCTTTGGCACCATGATGGTATTTTTATTTGCTAGCCCTTTACTCAACCCGATTATTATTGGCTTATTTGCGGTGACCTTTGGTATTAGCGTAACGGTATTTTATTTTGTCTTGGCAATGGGAGTATCTATTATTGCAGGCTACAGTTTAGAAAAACTCGGCTTTGAGAAATATATTAAACCCGAAGCTTTCATCGTGCCTGCAACAAAATTTTGTAAAACATCATGTTGTGGTCAAACAGAGTCTGTCAGTAAGTGGACACAAATCTGGCAAACTACTTGGACAGACTTTAAAAAAGTGCTGCCTTATTTAATTGGCGGTATTGCTATTGGCTCGTTAATTTATGGTTTTATGCCCACTGAGTTAGTTATTCAATATGCCAATAAAGATAATCCATTTGCTATCCCCGTTGCGGCTGTTATTGGTATTCCTCTATATATACGTGCAGAGGCGGTTATTCCATTAAGTGCAGCATTAGCGTCTAAAGGCATGGGGCTTGGCGCTGTGATGACATTAATTATTGGCAGCGCGGGCGCCAGTTTAACCGAGGTTGTTTTACTTAAATCTATTTTTAAAAATACTTTAGTCACAACATTTCTTATCGTAATTTTGTACATGGCCATGTTGGCAGGCTATCTATATCAATTTTTGTTTTAAATTATTGCGTAGTGTCTCAAAACAAAGTGACCACCACTTAAAAAATACTATAAACGTAGTATTTTTGAGCATGGGAAGTATACTGATCATTATTCAATCATGCTGACGGTATACATGTTCATGACTGCACAAGCAGATCCGCAAATACTGAATGACCATCTAAAGTTATTATACCGTAGCGCAATCCCTGGCATTGCCGTTACCCTAGTAGCATCTGCTGGTCTAGCTTTTGGATTTGAAAATCATTCCGCAACTAATGATAAATTATTGTGGTGGTTGTGTTTATCTGGATTAATTTTATTACGTAGTGTTGATACTTTCTTTTGGTTGAAGCGAGCGAATAAAGATATATTAGGAAGTCAAAATGACTTATATCGTTATAGCGTCGGAGCAATACTCACAGCATGTTTTTGGGCATTTTATTGCTTATTTTTTTACACTAAATTAAGTATCGAAGAATTATTTTCTGCTTTGGTCATTGTGTCGGCCATGGCGGGCGGTGCAGCCACAATATTATCGGGCAATAAACTCGTATCACAAACATACACCTTATTGTTGTTGGCTCCCTTTTCAATTCAAATGATCGTTGGCGGAAATCCGGCCCATCAAATGTTAGGCTATTTAGGCCTCGCCTATGCCTTTGTTATGTTCTCAATAGCTAAGACTGCGGCTAATTTTACTGAACATTCTATTAAGCTACGGAATGAACATAATCAATTATTAAAAAGTATGGAACAACAGGTCATACAAAGAACTCACAAAATTATTGAGCTCAGCCAACATGATCCTCTAACCCATTTGTTAAATAGGCGCGCCTTTCTTGAGGCCGCCAATCATCAGTTTACACAAATAAAATACGATATTAAGTATGCTATTTTCTTCCTCGACTTAGACGGTTTTAAACTGGCTAATGATAACTTTGGCCATAATGCCGGTGATGAAGTTCTTATTGAGGTCGCAAAGCGAATTAAACAAGCTTGTCAGCATGATGAAATTATCTGCCGTTGGGGGGGGATGAATTTATTATCATGGCATATCAAACTTCACATTATCGCTTTGAAGAATTAGCCATCATTTTAAAAAAATGCATCAACGTACCAATTTTAACCTCTCAACATGTCATTGATATGGACTGCTCTATTGGAATAGCCATGTACCCTGAACACGGTCAATCAATATCAGATTTAATCAGTTTGGCAGACCAGTCCATGTACAGCCGTAAAGAGGGTGGCGCAGGCGATTATGTGATGTTTAGTAGCCAATTAAAACAAAAAATAAAATATGAAATACATTTAAGTAAAGGCATTGCCCAGGCCGTATCCGATAAACTGTTACACCTTGTTTTTCAACCGATTATTGAATCTAGCACAGGTAACATAGCCTGTGTCGAAGCATTGCTAAGATGGGATTTTGAAGGCGCATTAATTTCACCCGAGGTGTTCATTCCGTTGGCAGAAAAAAACGGTGCTATTAAAGAAATTGGCTATTGGGTAATAGAAGAGTCAATGCGTAAATTATCTGCATTACATGAGCTAAATCAGGGATTAAAAATATCCATTAATGTGTCGATAATTCAATTTGAAGACATCAATTTTGTTAATAAGGTACACAATATTGTCAGTCAACATAATATAAACCCAAGAGACGTTCATATTGAAATAACTGAATCACTCTTTTCAAAAGATAAGCTTAAATTAATTAACATGGTCAAAGGGCTACAAGCTTTGGGCTTTATGATTTCGATTGATGATTTTGGTACCGGTTATTCGTCATTATCGGTAATCCAAGATTTAGATATAAATTTCGTAAAAATTGATCGCTCATTCATCACCAACCTGCAAATTAATGGCATTGATATCGTTAAAGCGGTTATGGTGATGTCTCATGGCCTGGGCTACCAAGTAATCGCTGAAGGTGTTGAAAATCAACAACAAGCTACAACCTTAACGACGTTAGGAATCCATTATTTACAAGGATATTTATTTGATAAACCACTTGAGTTTGAGGTGTTAAAACAAAGACTGTTGAGCCGCCCAGATGAACAAGACTCACCCGCGTTGCTATCTTCAGCTAATTCTTAATTTCACCCCGCCACCAGCACTTAGTTTTCACTAATATAGTGACTTAACTTTCCTGTTAATTTACAGTCTGATTAGTCTCGGCAGTGCTGTCATTGCTGGCCCATTTACTTGTGATCAACCATCAATACACTATCTACTATAAATAATAAGCTATCAGCTAATCGTTAACTGAATAAGCATAATAGGGAGTCTCGGTGTTAACAGAACCATTATTTTGGTTAGTGGCTATTCCTGCAGTGCTAATTACTGGTATGTCTAAGTCGGGTTTTGCCGGTGGTGCTGGCGGATTAACAGTGCCGCTGTTGGCTCTGGCGATTAGTCCTGCTGCGGCCGCGGCAGTCATGTTACCTTTGCTTGTTTACATGGACTTTTTAAACGTAAAATCTTGGTGGAATAAACAAAGTAACAGCCAGTTATTGATTTTATTACCCTCGGCCATTGTCGGTATCATAGTGGCCTATCTGTTATTTGATCACCTTAATGAACAATATTTACGGGGTATTTTGGGGATAATATCATTTGGCTTTGGTTTATATGGACTAACTTTAGGTGAATGGTCACAACGTAAACCGTCACCTCTTATTGGTCGAATTTGTGGCACCATTGCCGGCTTTACCAGCTTTGTAGCACATGCCGGCGGACCACCATTAAATGCATATTTAATTCCATTACGTTTAGATAAAACTAAGTATCTAGGCACTGCGGTGATGTTTTTTGCAGTTGTTAATGCCGTAAAACTGATCCCTTACGCTATGCTGGGGCAAATTAACCTCAGTAATTTAACCGTATCAGCCATGCTCGCCCCTATCGCTTGGATAGGCGTTAGATTAGGGTTACGGATCCAAGATAAAGTTAACGACAGACAATTTAAAAAAATCATTCTTAGTTTAATGATAGTGGTTGGCTTACGTTTATTGTGGACCGCTTTTATATCTTCGTAATACCTTAAAAAAGGATCGTAATCCAATGAATAAAGATAATCGCTATTTTTATGAACCAAACAAAGGCCACGGTCTGCCACATAACCCGCTAAATGCCATAATTGGCCCGCGGCCTATCGGGTGGATTTCATCACGTAATGCCCAAGGTCAACGAAATCTTGCGCCTTACAGCTTTTTTAATTGCTTTAATTATGATCCACCAATCATAGGGTTTGCCAGCACAGGATGGAAAGACAGTGTCGCCAATATTGTTGAAACTGGCGAGTTTGTGTGGAACCTAACCACTCGCAGTTTAGCCGCACAAATGAATCAAACCTCGGCAGCATTACCCCGAGGTACAGATGAATTTGAATTTGCTGGCTTAACACCAATAGCGGGTAACATTGTTAACGCGGATCGAATTGCACAAAGCCCTGTCAACTTCGAATGTAAGCTATCTCAATGTATTCAACTGACAGCTGCTAATGGTGACAAAATAGATACTTGGTTAGTACTTGGCGAAGTAGTCGCTGTACACATTGAAAAGCATTTATTAAGTGATGAAGGTATTTATCAAACGGCATTAGCCGAACCAGTATTACGAGCTGGCGGTCCATCTGCTTATTATGGTATTTCAGACGAGTTACGTTTTGACTTAAATCGTCCTACGTTATAAACGTAAAATTAATAAGGCTGCCAATGGCAGCTTTAAATTTTCTTGTTTCAGGTCAGAATTCCAATACCAATAAAATTACGCAAACTGCTGATATAAAACTAGTTTTCATATACTTGTCTTATTTAGATTTGAATTTAACCAAATTTAGAAAATACTAAATTTAATATTTTTATATATACAAATTTGAGGTAATAAAAAAGCCCAAGTAACAGTCTGTCTAAGACTATTTTTTGGGCTTTATGTTAACGATTAGACCTTAAATTAAAGGTTAACGCCTAATGCTTTTACTGTTTCGATATTGATGTATTTATCGGTTGGTAAGTCATTATCACTTTGGAAAGCATTTACCGCTTTAATAGTATCAACACCCACTACACCGTCTATTTTACCTGGATTATAGCCTTTTGAAGCTAAAGCCTGTTGTAATTCGGTAATAGTTGAACGGGTCATGTTAGTTTCACATAAAATTGGACGCCATTCCATAAAGCCATCTTTATCAATACGACTAAGTGAAATGGTTTCAAACTCTGCAGGAATTTCAGTACGCATTTCTTTCGCGGCTGAAACCAACTTAGTCACATCCATGGTTTCATATTTAGCAGCTATATCCACTCGCTGAGTTGATGCAGGGCTTACTACTACACTACGGTTAACCGTTTCAAACTCTGCAGGTGTCGCGGTTAAACAGATTTTATTACCTGTGCGAGTGGCTTTAGGGTGTTCATCATTATGAACTTCATGCCATAAAAATTCCACATCGGCCACTTTTTGGGTAACTTGCACATTTTTATATTTAGCAGGAACCTGTGTGCGAACTTCCTTAGCTTCGCTAACTAATTCTTTAACTCGAATAGTTTTATATTCAGCGGGAATATCGACAGTGCGAGACGTGGCAGGCGACACTAAAACACGCTTAGTGAGGGTTTTATATGTGGCAGGCACTTCAACTAAACACATGATTTCGCCAGTCGCTTCATCAATTTTCTGGATAGGACCAACGCCTTTTTTCCAGATAGTATGAACTGGTACATCAACAACCTCTTCTGTCACTGTTTCATATTGAGCAGCAACTTGCTCCATACGTGTACTGGCTTCTTTAACTAAAACTCGCTTTTCTAACCAGCGGAATTCAGCTGGAATAGTTTCAACGACTTCATAAGCTTCAGCAACAAGCACTGACTCACCTTTTTGCTCATAACGTGCAGGTAGATAATGTTCATGGAAACACATACCAGCAGTGGCATTATTAAGGTTAATACCATGGTCTGCTGCCGCTTTTAGTAACTCAGCACTTGCTGGTGCACTGCCTTTACGTAAGTCAACTAACCATTGTGAACCAGCTTCACGAACTAACTTTTGCTCAGTAACAACGTCGTAAGTTGCAGGCACTGCTATCATATTAAAACTTGCGGGTTGCACTTCAATGGTTTCAGTTGTTTGCTGATACTGTGCTGGAATGATAGCAACTTTTTCGCTAGCTTCTTTTACCAGTACTGTTTCAGTGTAATGTTCATATGTTGGTTCTACCCATACACGTGCATAACATTCACCAAGCTTAGCATTAGGTGGTAGTAATTCACCTTCAGGGCTACTTTTGCCAATTAACACATCTTGAGCTTTCGCTTCACGCTCTGCGACGGCTTTTTCTCTTTCCAGTAAAGCACTGTTTCGTTGCTCTAATTCTTCTGCATTGTAAACAGAGACTTTAGCGGGTTGCGACAAGTTACTACATGCACTCAATAAAATAGCAGCAGAAAGTGTACTCAGTTTGAAAATGGTTGTCCTTGCAGTAGCCATGATTACTCCTGGATAAATTTGGCGAATTCGATAACAAATTTGTAAAACTTTGTTACATTTTGCGCACAGAGTACCGTCAATTTAATGACTATTCAATGATTGAGCTAAAAATAGCAATTTTAATATAAACAATAAGTTGAGTATTGCTCGGTTTTAACAAACATTACATAGGTCACATTTTTGACACTAATCATTCGTGATTAAAACCTATAAATGTTAAAAAAATGTTTTAAAACAGAAGGTAGGTTAATAATTAAAACAAGATGTGAACATTACTTTTATGTCAGTTCTAGTATCGTTATTACAAAAGAAATCCACCATAAATTATTTTTATAAAATTGTACAAAATTCACCCGGCGCAAATAAACTCACATATAAAATGAACATACTCTACTCATCCGTTAACAGGCTTAAGCTATACTAGCTTCCAGCATTTTCGCGATATCAATACTATGAATTTTTCTCGTTTATTCACCAGTGAATAGACTCCTTAACTTAATATATTGGAAAGTTCTAGGGCCTGCTGATCTTTACTGGTTAAATTTTATTCGAGATAAAAACGTTTTAATCGAGGCGAGTAGATTGCTGCCTAGCAATCTAAACAACTTTTACTTAATGAAGAGTGACTCAACAAAGATAAAAACGTTTTTAGTCGAACCCTTCGAGCAGCGTTTGTTGGATTCATACCTATCACTTACTACCAATAAAAATGAACAGATGCCCTAACTCAAACATACTCACAAACTTTGTTACTATTAAACCAAGATTATGACCACCACGAGATGCATTTGAATATTCCAGACAGTATTTTACAACGCGTAAAGCAAGTTATTGGGGCGACAACCTTAACTCATATTGAGTTAATCCAACCGTTATGGGGTGGTTATGGACAATTGTTTCGAGCCTATGTAACAGGTAAACCGTATTCATCTGTCATTGTAAAATACATCTGCCTACCTCAACCAGAATCACATCCTAAAGGTTGGAACACCCCACTGTCGCATCAACGTAAATTGCAGTCGTACCAAGTTGAAGTCAATTGGTATCAACACTATGCTAACGATCATAGTAAACACTCAATGAGCCCATTACCGCGATGTTTGCATGTTGAGCAACAAGCCAATGAAATACTATTAGTGTTGCAAGACTTGCAGACCATAGGTTTTACCCAAGTCAGAAAAACCGCCACACCTGCCACGGTATACGCTTGTTTAACCTGGTTGGGGCATTTTCACGCTCAATACATGCACACCACCCCAAAAGGGCTATGGCCAATTGGTACTTACTGGCACTTAGATACACGCCCAGACGAATTTGCTGCTCTACCCCACGGCCCACTCAAGTTGGCAGCCAGTCTAATAGACCAAACACTAAATCAATGCCACTACCAAACCTTGGTACATGGTGATGCAAAATTAGCTAACTTTTGTTTTAGCCCTAACGATCACGCTGCCGCGGTTGATTTTCAATATATTGGCCGAGGCTGTGGCATGAAAGATGTCGTAATGCTATTAAGCAGTGTGCTGGAATATAACGAGCCAGAAACCTTAATTAATGATTATCTCAATCATTATTTTATCACTCTAACGCAAGGATTGACGGAGTATCATCCACAAATATCACCCCAAGATGTTGAACAGCAATGGCGTGTATTATATTGCGTAGCCTGGGCCGACTTTCAGCGTTTTATAAAAGGATGGAGTGCTGAACATTGGAAGATAAATCCTTACACCGAAAAACTAACACAACAAGCCTTGGAACAACTTAGTTGAGGATAAATAGTCGTGCTTTAATCTTGCATTAGAACCACACTAAGCCATATTCAACACAATATGAGCGTAATTCCTACATAAGTAAATTTAGCTTAATAAGTATCTAACATAAAAAGGTCGATGCCATTCATCAACCTTAGTAACGCAACAAAGACACTCATTTAACCCACCAAATTAATGCACTAGACGACAACCACACACGGTATTGCTCGGTTGAAATAACACCACCGCATAATCTTTTGCTTCATCTCGCTTAAGCACTTGAAGTCTTAGTGAATGTAAGCCTTTTTCGTTCAGATTCAGGCTGCTTACATAAGACAAATAGGACAAATGTTCTGGTATATCTTGAGGATTACTCGATAGATATTCTTCTTTAGTGGTCACCGATATATCGTATATTTGATTATCTGTATCAATATCATCCACTGTTCCAGTCATTGATAATGTGCCAGCTAAATTACCTTCATAATCAAAATATCGATAGTTAATTTGCGCTTGTCCATCATTAGATACCAAATCAACTAATAAATAATGACGACGATCTTGCTCTGCCGTTTGGTGGTGAAACAGCTCAGAACTGCAACTGAGCATAAAACTTGGTACACGTATAGTGAGTCTATAAATAATTGCCACACTACTGAGTAGTAAGACTAAAATAATGATATTGACGACCCACAATCTGCTTCTAGACATAAGATAATTACTCCAACCGCTGATTTTTTTGGCCTGACTTTGCACTTATGGTGTCACAAATATTCACCTGTTTAAGCCAATCACGATTAACAAATTGTTTAGGTTGCCGTAAGTCACTGATTTTCAGATTACGGATAAGAGACTGACCTAAGAGTTCCCCTTGCATAGTAATATTCAACACTTGCTTGTCGTGAGACAGTGATAAAAATACCGACTGCCAACTGCTCACATCACAATCGGCAAAACTTTGTTGTATTTGTAGCCCTTGTTCAATAAGTAATTCATTGTTGGTTTTTGAGGGTGAAAATAGCAGTATCTCTACAGTCTTTCCCGATGACAATGTAACTGTGCTGGTACTCAACGGTTGAGTAGGCACGACATTAGGTTGCATTGCTTTCACAGCGACTACACTTGCAATGATCAACACTATTATCGTTATGATGATCAAGCCAGCATACCGACGGTTAATTGATGGTAATATGGTCTCAGTGACTTTTCGAGTGCGGTGATGCCTTAATAAGTAGCCTTGGCCTTTTACCGTTTCAATAAGTGATTCGTGTTGTGGGCCCAAAAAAGACCGTAATGTAAACACTGCTCGCGCTACCGAAGCGCCACTTAAATGTGATTTATCACCATAGCCAGATTCTAATAAGGGTTTAGCAACAACTTTCCCCTGATACTCAACTAATAAGCTCAGTACATGCAGTTCAGCCTTAGGAAGGTGCCAAACTTCACCATTGTCGAGATTAATCAAATCTCCTTTCTCTATATCAAACCTACAATGCCCCAATTGCATGTCAACGGCCCCAATACTCATCATCATTATATTTAAAGTATATGCAGAAAATCTTATGAAATCTGTGATCCTGATATCTTCAGGCTTTTATTCCTTACATTTTGTAAGGCGTAATGACTAACAATAGTGTAGTTGTGACTTAAGTCACACTATTTCATGATAATAATGTTAATAAATACACTGATAAATACGTATAAATCTTATAAATCATAAGATCCACCTCACACAAAAACTGTTTTTAGTATTTATAGACTCTATTCCTATGCCGTATATACCCAGCCAATTTAGCTATTTTTAAAGAACAGTTTTATCTGTTGTAAATCACACTTTTAATCTCCTCATTTATTATCGTTAAGTCATCGAGTTGCTAGTGCTTTTATCTAGCAGCGAATACCAAAGCAAGCCTAGCCAACAAGAGCATGAGCGCTTGAATACTAAAATAATGATGACACAAAGAGGGTAATGACCATGAGCATGAATAGACGTCAAGCATTGACACAAATTATTGGATTAAGCACCGCTGCGGCGGGGGCTACACTATTAGGTACATCAGCATTTGCTGCTACAGATGCAGATGGTAACTATCGCTTAGAATTAGGAGAAGCACTTAAATATGTGCCACTAGATGCAATGGCAACCGCTAAGCTAGCTTATGAAACAGGCGGCGGATGTATGCACCAAGTGTTCCATGCCATTATCACAATGCTTGCAGCATCTAGCAGTGCTGATGCCAGCAAGTTTGCTAGTATTCCAACAGCATTAGCAGGTTATGGTTGGGCAGGTGTTGTTGGACAAGGGACTTTATGTGGCAACCTTAATGCCGCAGGTATGTTAATTAACATTCTTGATGATATTAATGGCCAAAACAGTGCCATTATTGGTGCCTCATTCCGCTACTATGAAAGCACAGATTTACCTTTGTCTTCAGCTGAATTTGTTGCAGGGATTGGTTCCACTGATGAGAAATCATTAGAAGTAGGCGCAACCTCAATTGCCAACAGCCCATTATGTCACTCTTCAATTAGTAATTGGTCTGCGGCATCAGGTAAAGTATTTGCACTTAAAGGTGAACGTTGTAAACGCCTATCTGCCAGTATTACTCTTAAAATTGTTGAATTGTTAAACCGCGCGTATGCCGGTGAAGACATTTCTATATTACCTGAAGCTAAACCATCAGCTGAAGCACAAGCATGTCAATCATGTCATGGTGTAAGCTCAACTATGGGTTCTGCAGCCAGTGTTAAAAGCGATATGGAATGTACCACTTGCCATACTGGACACTTCAATTAAGGAGCGCGTGATGAAACTTAAATATCTTAGCGCCATATTAGCCAGCTCATTGCTAATGTTTGGCTGTAGTAGTGACGATGATGATGACGTTGTCACAGATCCAGTAGTTGTTACTGATCCTGTTGTTACTGATCCTGTTGTTACTGATCCTGTTGTTACTGATCCTGTTGTTACAGACCCTGTAGTGGTAACTGACACGGTTAAAATTGATGAAGCGAGCAGCGTGGTAGTGTCACTAGACTCATTTGATGCCGTAACAGGAGCCTTGTCATTCACCCTAGCTAATACTGAAGGTAAAGCGCTCACAGATGCAGCCAATTACAGTATTGTCTATTTCGGCTTTCCCGACCCTGCCTCACCATCTGTAAAACCTAAGGCTTGGAAACGCTGGCATGTCACTCAAAGCTATGTGTGCGATAGTGCAACTACAGATGAATGCACAGGGACATTATCAGCCACTGATACCGAAGGAGCATATACTTTTAATGTGAGTGATCTCGACTTACAAAGTAAAGCGTCAGATGATGCTGATATGATTTACAAAGTCGCGGTTCAAATTAATGGCACGCTTGCGAGTAATGAAATTGAGTTAGTTGACGCAAATTAATTGTCATCCAGCCTCCCCCCGGCTAATGACGACAAGAGATACTTTGTGCTCATTAACTTAGTACGATTTGCCGCAGTTTCATACTGCGGCTCTTTTTTAAGACTAAAAACACAACGTATTTGTTAATGATTGTGTGGAAATACAAAAAAGGGTTTCAGCACTGCTGAAACCCTTTTTATTCATCAGTCAAAACAATGTTTAACGAAGTTGCTGCATTAAATATGCGTACGCCATCGAACTTAACTCGGCTGCTTGGGTATTATCTGCCGCACCCGCATGACCACCTTCAATGTTTTCGTAATACAACACATCAATACCCATATCTTCCATTTTAGCGACCATTTTACGCGCGTGCCCAGGGTGAACTCGGTCATCACGCGTTGAGGTAGTAAAGAACACTTTAGGGTAGTTAACCCCTGATTTTAAATTATGATACGGAGAGTAAGTTTTAATGTATGCCCATTCTTCTGCTATATCAGGATTACCGTATTCACCCATCCAACTGGCACCGGCTAATAACTTATTGTAGCGCTTCATGTCTAACAACGGCACTTGGCACACTACGGCGTTATATAACTCAGGCCGACGAGTAAATGCAGCGCCCATTAATAAACCACCGTTACTACCACCTTGAATACCAAGATGCTTACTTGAAGTAATTTTACGGGCAATTAAGTCTTCTGCGATGGCTTCAAAGTCTTCATACGCTTTATGACGATGTTGCTTTAACGCTGCTTGATGCCAAGCAGGGCCATATTCGCCACCACCACGAATGTTCGCAAGTACATAAACACCGCCCTGCTCTAACCAGTTTTTACCAATAGTGGCCGAATAGGCTGGCAAAAGAGAAATTTCAAAACCGCCATAACCGTAGAGTAATGTAGGGTTGCTGCTATCAAGTTTGATATCTTTAGCCATTACCACAAAATAAGGCACTTTAGTGCCATCTTTCGATTTAACAAAATACTGTTGAGTAATAAATTTATCGGCTGAAAATTGCTGCGGCATCGCTTTAATTTTATCGGCTTTTAGACTTGCGCCATTTAAGCGATATAAACTGGCTGGTTCTAAAAAACTGGTGTAATTAACAAAAAAATCATCACTATCACGCTCAACATCAAACACACTTAAAGTGCCATTGGCTTCAAATGGTACTGGTTTACTTTGCCACTCACCTTTGTCGTTTTGCATGTAACGTACAAGTTTACTTTTTACATCATCAAGCCAGGTCACAAAAATAGCATTCTGGCTAAATGAAACTTGCGAAATAGAGGCATGCGTCGTTGGCGATACCAACTCACTAAACTCTGGCTTTTGCGCAATCAGTTTATCAACTGGGGTATAGACTATGGCACCTTGCTTAAAAGTACCTTTTGGGGTGACTAAATCACTTTTTAGCTCAATATATAACTGACCTTTAAAATAACCTTTTAACTCGGCATCTTTGGGAATAGGTAGCAACACTAACTTACTATCTTGATAAACATAATGTTTAGCAGTGTAAAAAGTTAAACTTTCTGTAACGATATTCAACGGAGTTTTATCATCAAACATCACGTAGCCAGACACTGCAACAGACGCTTTATCGCCTCTAAACACTAATTTGGCTGCAGACAAAGGTGTGCCACGTTTCCACAATTTAACCACACTCGGATAACCTGAATCTGTCATGCTTTGCGCATCACCAAAATCAGTGCCTACAAACACAGTATCTTTATCAATCCAGCTTAGCATTGACTTAGCCTCAGCTAACAGAAATGGTTGTTGAGTGTTGCCAACAAAAGTATTAGTCGTTAAATCAAATTCGCGTACTTCAGCCGCATCAGCACCACCGCGAGATAAGGACACAAAGCAACGCTCATTTTGTGGATACTGGCAGTTCATGCCTTTATAAACCCAGTTAACGCCTTCGGCTTTTCCAAGGGCATCGATATCAAGCACTGTTTCCCATTCAGGTTCGGCCTTAGCGTATTCCGCTAACGTGGTACGACGATAAATGCCACGTTCGTGGGTCTCGTCCTTCCAGAAGTTATACAAAAAATCGCCAATACGGGAGGCGTACGGAATACGTGCTTTATCATTTAGAATATCTAGACTATTTGACACCAGATGATCAAACCCTGGATAAGCCTTAATGTGAGCCGCAGACAATGCATTTTGCTGCTTAACCCATTCCATAGGCTTGACGCCTTCGACATCTTCTAACCAAATAAATTTATCTTCTTCTGCATGAACAGGTACTGCCATAGTCATCGCACTCGCTATACATAAAGGTATGATTCGCTTAAGCATTAAAATTCCCTTTTCGTTATTTGCTCGCGGTATTTTATAAACTTGCTAATACTGTAATCTATTTACTGCCCAATTGACTAATGATCGAGTTACTTAGTAACACTTCAGTTTTTTTAGGTGAGCAATACGATTGATAATCATACTATTTCACCAAATAATAATCATCGCGACCCTAGCTTCTATGCATTTCTGCCTTCAAAAACCTGCAGTGACACAAATCTCAGTACTGTTATCTAACGCCAAAGTGCGGCATAGTAAACGCTTCTATTCAGTAGCCTAAATATCCATGCTAAATACCCTGACTAATACTTTATCAATGCGTAAAACTAAGTTGCAGCGCTGGATTAAACCTCAATATGGTTTTTACTTTCCGGTGGTAATAATTGCGACGTTATTATTGATGTTTCCCTATAACACCTTAGCTATTTTCAGTGCGTTTACTCAATTCTTTTTGCAACACTTTGGTTCGCAGTTTATTCAGTTTTCAAGTTTATTATTGGTGCTGGCAACCGTCATTAGTGTCAGCCCTCTTGGGCGAATTCGCTTAGGCGGCGAACAAGCAAAAACTGAGTTTAGCTTTATCAGTTGGATGGCAATGCTATTTACGGCGGGCATGGGATCTGGATTGATTTTTTGGGGTGTTGCAGAACCCGTATATCATTTTGTTAATCCACCTGAATTTTTAAAACAAAATTTCTCCTCAATATCGGGTTCGTTAGCTATTACTTACTTTCATTGGGGGCTAAATGCTTGGGCCATTTATGCCATGGCCGGATTAGTTATGGCATGGTTTGCCTATAACAAACAACGCAGTTTACGAGTCAGTGCCAGTTTTAGTGCAGATAAACCTAAGTGGCTTAATATTCTTGATTTAATGGCGGTTATTGCCATTGTATTTGGTATTGCAGGCACCTTTGCTAACACTATCGCCTTAATCCAGACTGGTGTGGTGCAGTCACTTGGGTTCGACATTGGCTCGATTTATTTTCGCATAGGAATGATTTTAATTATCGCAGCCTTATTTACACTTTCTTCCTTAGCGGGATTGAATCGTGGCATTAAACACTTAAGCCAATTTAATTCGTTATTTATGATCGCACTACTCATCGCGGTGATAGCACTGGTTGATCCTATTCAAACCTTAACGTTAATCTTTGACTCGACCGTGACTTACGTTGAACTATTACCGAAAATGTCATTTGGTATGGGAAAACCAGAACAATGGAGCCAAGGTTGGACGGTAATCTACTTAGTATGGTGGATTGCTTGGGCGCCATTTGTGGGGCCTTTTATTGCTAGGATCAGCAAAGGTAGAACCATTAGACAATTTTTAAGTTGCACCATTTTGCTGCCAACGTTGACCTCAATTATCTGGTTTTCGGGTTTTGCTGGTAGCGTGCTAACTCAACCTTATGCACAACGAGTGATGGATGCGGTGAACCAGCAATATACTTTGGGATTATTTAGTTTCTTTGATCAATTACCCATGGGCAGTTGGCTATCTGGCGCAGCATTGTTGCTATTAGTCACCTTTTTAATCACCAGCGCCGACTCTTCAATTTACATTGCTGGTTTACTCACGGGCAGCGAAAGTCGTAACTCAAAACTGCTATGGAGCATTATTCTTATTGCCATCACCATCGCACTTGTGAGTATTAACGATGTAAATCTTAATAAACAAATTGCTATTGTTGGCGCAATCCCCTTTACCCTAGTGCTTTGTTTTCAATTAATTTTTTGGATCAAGGATTTATTGCAAAACCCAGCCCCTAAAAGAGTTAATAATAACTAAATAGCAACTATTACCAATTTTGTTGGCGAAGCAGGTATAATAATTGGCTAATCACAGTGAGACAAAGACTTACATCATGGCCAAAACCGCAGCAGCATTACACATATTAGTGAAACACCAGACTCAAGCTGAAGACATCATCAAGCAGCTTAATAACGGCGCAAAATTTGATGTGTTAGCTAAAAAGCACTCTAGTTGCCCGTCTGCCAAAAGTGGTGGTAATTTAGGTGAATTCAAAAAAGGCCAAATGGTGCCACCATTCGACAAAGTCTGTTTCAATGGCGAGTTAATTACCCCGCATTTAGTCAAAACCAAATTTGGCTGGCATGTGGTAAAAGTGCTCTACCGCACTTAACATCAATCGAACGTAGAAGACGTTTTGCTTGAATACGTATTGTTTGAATTAAGTGTTACTCGGAGTAAGTTGAACCTAAACCAGTTGTCGTTACGATGAGCCAAACTTAGACGTAATAGCACAAGAATAACCCTGTGGTGAGTTGAAGATGGGCTTAATATCAAGCCCACTGTTTAAAGATTTATTCTCGTAATTTAATAGACAGCTCGCCATCACGAATTTGAATATCATCCACACCGTCAGCAAACGCATTCCAAAAGCCTCGATCGCCAAACTCACCGACCAAATTGACATTTTTCATGTTTCCTAGCCATGCATTTGGGATCGGCACGCCCATTAAACTCACCCCCACTAGCGCGACAACGGGACGACGATTAGCGTCTAAATGAATATCAAGCCCGGTATTAACTCGTAAAATCTCCCCAGCCATGAAGGGGAAATCCTCTGGTATAGGGATCAACATTTTAGCGCTGGCTAAATTATTAGAAAAATCAATTGCGACACGTTGAGCAAAATCAGGGTTGCGACCTATCATCGAATTCACTTCTTTCTCACTAAAGGTCACTTGCCGATCAGCATCAAATTCACGATACGCTTCTGGGGTTAAATCATCACCGGCGACATTAGCATGATCAGCATTGCCAGAACCATCACGACCACTTGATGCTGCTATCCTAGAGCGTGGTTCAACTTGCCAGCCCAACTGAGACAGTTTTTGATCCAATTTTTGCTCTTCTTTAGCATTTAAGCTGACCGGAGTAAGCGGTGACGGGAAGATATAAGTGCGGATAATAAAAAAAGTTAATCCCACAGTTACCAGCATGGTTGCTAAAATAATCAACAACAGTTTGACCCCAGATGCACCACCCTGCAGACGATGCGGCGTGGAGAGATTATTTAATGAAGCTAGCATTGGCTGCCCTTTTTATTTTATGTTTATTCATCATGGTAATGTCCTCATGGGTAAAACAGCAAATATAAACGTAAAGACATAACCGATGATGTTCTATTTCATGGCAATGAAGTTCTAAATATTAACATGAGAAAATATTCACATTTGGTTAAAAATTGAGTTACAAATTGAGTCAATTGTAATAAAGTTGTCAATCAAAAGTACATAAACCAACCCGTTTATTTAGAGTAAAATAAAGGATTATTAATGCAGTTACTCTCAAGCAGTATCTTAACTCCATTCATTATTGGCGCTAGCCTATTGTTAACGGCCTGCAGTGGCGGTGGTTCATCGGATAGCACCAGTTCATCAGATCCAGATGATAGCTCTAGCTCACCTCAATGGGTTGCCGGCCAATTTGCTAGCTACTCGACCTTAGCCGAACAATGCAGTGTGCCATTAACCCAACAGCTATGGTTACGATCATGGAGCAATGATACTTACCTTTGGTACGACGAAATTATTGATCGCGATCCTGCACCATATAGTGTGGCAGAATATTTTGAATTACTTAAAACGGATGAGCTATCTGACACTGGTAACCTCAAAGACAACTTCCATTTCTCAATGTCGACAGAAGAATGGGAATCACTTAATGGCTCAGGCGCCTCAGTTGGCTATGGCATGAGTTTAAGTTTACGAAATGCTTCTAGCGGTGTAACAAGACTAGTGACTGTGGCATATAACGAACCAAATACGCCAGCCAGTGATGCTAATGTTAGTCGTGGAGCCATTATTATTGCTGTTGATGGTGTTAGCGTAGAAGATGCCAATGACACTGACAGTATTGCAATCTTAAATGCGGGGTTATTCCCAAGTATCAGTGGCAAGCAAACCGAGTTTATTGTTCGTGATTTGGATAGCCAAACTGACCGTACCGTAACGCTAACAGCAGACACTGTCGTGTCAACGCCAGTACAAAATACCAGAACTATTGACACAGCTAACGGTAAAGTAGGTTATTTGCAATTTAACTCACACATAGCTACCGCGGAAAAAGGGTTATACGATGCCATCACGACACTCAGCAACGCACAAGTTGACGATTTAGTATTAGATATTCGTTATAACGGCGGTGGTTTATTAGCCCTTGCCAGTCAATTGGGTTACATGATTGCTGGTGACGAAGCCACAAATAACCACATATTTGAACGTACCAGCTTTAACGACAAATACTCGACAATTAATCCGGTTACGGGTGAGGCATTAACGCCGATGCCGTTTTACCCTGAATCAATCGGATTTAATACTTCATTACTGCGCAGCGGGTTATCACTGCCTACATTAAATCTTAAACGCGTATTTGTGCTAACCACTCCAGGTACTTGTTCTGCCAGTGAAGCCTTAATGAATGCCCTTCGCGGTATTGATATTGAGGTCATTCAACTTGGCGATACGACTTGCGGTAAACCTTACGGTTTTTATCCTACAGATAACTGCAATACTACGTACTTTACCATTCAGTTTAAAGGCGTAAACGACAAAGGCTTTGGTGAATATTCTGACGGATTTGTGCCTTCGACTAATCCAACAGTCGACAGCGAGGTTCCAGGTTGTGTGCTAGCAGACGACTTTGAACACGCATTAGGCGATACCAACGAAAGATTATTAAGTGCAGCATTATTTTATCGCGACAATAACAGCTGCCCGGCGACGGCAACCGCCGTAGCGCGCGCACCAGCACGCAACACCTTTGTTGACCCAGGCTTTATGTTACAAGATATACGTAATCAAAATGTGTTAAAAAACAACCGTATTCTAACGCCATCGGCTTTGGAGCAATAATGCTTAAACGGTTAATGGGAGTCATAAGCATATTGACTATAGCGGGCTGTGTTGCCACCGAAAGTGAGGCACAAGCTCCATTGCAAGCTGCAACGCTAACAAACCCGAATAGTCAAACCCATGCTGAATTACAACAAGCAATAGCCAGCTTGCTCAGTGCCAGCGGTGTCATCATTGCCGACAACGCTTTTACTCAATACAGCCAAGAGGTCATTGAACGTGCACCGCACAAAGATGCTAATGGCTTATTGATCATGGGGCGCAGTACCGAGATGCCTGATGCAATACAGATGTTAAAACAAGGCGACAACTGCCTGTTGCGCCATGTACAAAGCGGCAACACCACAACCTTATTGCAAACACGCTGTAAGGTTGAAAAACAATAGTTAACAGCGAATAAACACAATTAAAAAGGCCAGAACACATCGCAATATGTGCTCTGGCCTTTTTCGTTAACATGATGGTTTACAACGCACCTTTAGCCCGCAACACGATAAAGCCACATGCCACCTTGATACAACAAACAAACCCCTACACCCATAGTAAATAAATAGGCATACATAAAACCAATTGCACCAGCAGAACTATCATCATCAGAACGAATTATCACACCACTACTGAGATATAAAATAAACACATTGAGAAAAGTACTTAACACAAAATAATCCGCCATCGCGGGAAGCGCGCCACCAATAAAGCTTAATATAAGTAGCAACACCCCACTAAGCTCTTCCTTTGGCGTAAATTTTTTCTCTAATACGCGGACGAATATCAACACTAACATCGCGGCTAAATAATAAAATGACATTAACAACGCAGAATAAATCCCTTTTGGCGATGTGATTATGTCAAAGATTGATACAACCGATGTAGAACTTGAAAAAGCGTCAGCCACAAGATAACCAAAACCAACCAATATGAACCATGAAACCGTTAATGAAGTTAAAGCACCAAGAGCAATGGGGGGATTAGCCTTATGATTAATCATTTTGGCCAACACAATACCAACGAGAGCCACCCCAATCAACAAGCCTAACGCAGACCAATATTGGTCTGTGTAAAATAAAGACAAGCTAGGAGGAAGTACAAGAAATGATTGATAAAATTCGTTATATTTAGTGGTAACAGCAATATTTTTGAAAAAAGCGAAATACACAATTATCAGCTGCAAAATAATAAGAACAATGCAAAGGGTGACAATATCCATATAAAAATCCGGGTAAATTAACCAAACATACAGCAATGCACTATATCGAGATGCGTACAAACATCAATGGCTTAAATTCAGAGAGTAACTACGACAGCCATCTTGCACCATAGAGTGCAAAACGTGATAAAATATTGCGTTTCTCACATCAACCATACAAGGTAACGTAATGAATCCTATTCTTGCCATCTTCAAAGAACACAATATCAGTGACGTACAAATTAATGAGCTGTTCCAGACGTTAACTGAAAACCCATTTGCAGCAATGGCGACGATTGGTCAATTAGGCATTCCTGCGGATAAATTACAAGAGTTGATGGGCATGGCGATGCAAAACCCTGCCTTAATCAAAGAAGCTGTTGTAGAACTTGGCTTAGATTTTTCAAAAGTTGAAGCAGCAAAAGCCCAGTTACAACCATAGTTACAACCATAATTACAATTATGATAAAAAGTGTTACTACGAAAATAAGACGACATTATTGAATAATACACGCACAAAAACGGCCAGCGTCTTAAAAGACACTGGCCGTTTTAATCTATCTACCAACTATCGTTATTGATTATTTTCAAAAATTGCATTTATCTTTAAATGAAGACAATAAATGTAATAGGTAGAACGCTAAGGTTTTTATGAATATTTTACTTGCCATGATCCCTGCATTTTTTTGGGGTACCACTTATGCGATGACTCAGCTAACCTTGCCTGAGTGGCCAGCATTGTTACTCGGTGCTATTCGTGCGCTGCCTGCAGGGCTGATTTTACTGGCAATTAAACCTAGCCTACCGAATAAAGCTGACTGGTCGATTTTGATTAAGCTCGGCACCATTAACATTGCCATATTTTTCAGTTTAATTTTTATCATGGCACTAACGCTACCGTCTGCTATTTCTGGAATAGGGATGATTTCAGTGCCAGTTTTCGCGATGTTATTTCATTGGATAGTCAGTAAAAAACGCCCCAACCTGCTACAAGCACTTTCTGGAGTGATATTAATTGGTTTAGCTTGGATGCTGTTTGACCCAAGATCCATCAGCTTAAATCCCATTGGATTAGTCGCAATGCTTGCTGCAATCAGTTGCATTATTATCGGTAGCACAATGACTAAAGCGTTAGGTTCACGCATTCATTGGTGGACGATACTCACTTGGCAATTGATTATCGGCGGCATATTACTATTCGTTTTTTCTGGAGTTCAGGCACTATTTTCACCGGAACAATATATCAATGTTGTCAGCCAATTTAGTCTGACTAATGGTTTCGGCATTAGCTGGATAATCTTGCTCAACACTGTACTGGGTTACAGTATGTATGTGTGGTTACTGCAACGTATGTCAGTAGTCGACTTCACTTTTGGCGGCATTGCCAACCCGATAGCGGGCATAGTCTGCGGCCTAGTATTAATGGGGGAATCATATACTCCAAATCAATATTTATTGATGAGCGGAATGATTTTAGCCTCTATCGCGCCAACATTAATTCAGTTGTTACGCCAAAGAATTATCACATCGAATGCCGTTAAGATTAAATAAAAAAGTGGTTATTCAGCAGAATCATAGACAATGAAATAAAACAACAATGCCCAAAAGCTAACGTAAAAAGCAGGTCAATATATTGCTTAAACGGTGGCTTCTGGGCACAGATATAAAAGGATAAAAACGCTATATAAGCTTATTTATCCTCAATAGCCGCTAATGGGTATCTTTGTTAAATCACCGGGACTTTATAAGGCATCGCGCCTAAGTAGTCTTTTTTGCCCACTTCAACACCGTTGTGGCGTAATATCGCGTAGGCCGTAGTGATATGAAAATAGAGATTAGGAATGGCATGCTCAATAGCAAATTCATAACCTGTTAAGTATTTACCTGCCCAACGAGGTTGTGACACATGGATAGTGGCAGCATGAGCGAAGTCGGCCTCGCTAAAACCATTAAGATACTCAATGACTGAAGCAATGCGTTGGCGCAACTCTTCAAGCGTCATTTCAGTGTCATCATGCTTAGGCATAGTGTCTAGCTGACCTGTTAATCTGGCAACACCGACTTTAGCCGTGTCACAGGCGATCTGGATCTGACGAATAAGATTAAATTGATCTGCCGCTAAGCGAGAGTTCAGCAATACAGCCATGTCGACCTTTTTAAAAGCGGCAAATGCCTCGGCCTTATCAAGAATATTATTTAAATTATTCAGCATCTTGCTGAATTGCACTACAGTTAAATCGTACAGCATGGCAAAGTCCTCAATGAGAGCTGCAAATTAGCAGCGCTTAGATAGTTAGTGATAACGCACAAAATGACAACTTAATTGGCACTATTTAAGCCTCGTTAGACCATTAAACCCTGCCCAGAGACTTTTGCCAACAAAACTACAACGGGGCAAACTCAACAACACACTTAGCAAATAATTACAGGCCATCATATTGTTGATATTTATCAGGTCATATTTTTTCAAGATGTAACTTACTGGCCTCAAATATGACAGTAAAAAGGCTGTCATAATTCATATCTCGACCGATTTATACTCAACATTTTCGCGATTAAAGCAAGGCTCTTAACTTATTTAATGCATCAACAGAGAAGCCTTGGTCATAAAAGTAAATTACTTTACCTTGGGCATTTATGAGCACAACTCGAGAATTATTGGGATTTTGATTGCCGGTAAAAGCTTGTACTTGTTCGCCATCTTGGTAGACAGTAACAACGCCTTTCCAAAGTGGTTTAGGTATGCCTGCACGCATGCCATTATTAATCAAGGTACTAAACATTCTAGGAAACAATCCCTGTATTGTCGGCACCTCATAAACCGCTACTTGAGTTTGGGTCATATCTAAACCAATCAACCAGCGATCAATATCAAACTGTGAATCTTGCTTGTAACCAATCAATAATAGCGCCATTTCTCCTTTTAAGTCATCAGGCAAGGTCATAGACTCTTTTTCAAGAGTTTGGCCAGACACAGACGGAAAAACTTGTCCCGTAATAGCCTGATTAGGATAACTGGTACTGCAAGCACTCAGCAGCAATAAGCTGGTAATCATTATTAAAAAACGCATGGTTAAGTCCTTTTGATAAATAGTCGATCTCTTTATACGTAGCCAAGTTGCTAAAGGATTTTTTATAGCAATAACTTATCGCTTTATTTTCAGGTTCAAATAAACAGCTGACATAATGGCCTAATTAAGTACGCCTATATCACCCTAAAAACTGGCTTTGAGTTTGGCCGATATAGACTCACTAGGCTTACTTAATTGAGTTAATCGTTAGCCAATTTTTATCATCCTACTTATGGTTAACTTAATCAAATAACTAGCTTAAATACTGCAAAAATAGTTATTATAGAGCCGATTTATGAAGCATGATTTTTATTCACCATAATTACCATCAAGGAAAAAATATCGCCATGGAAAGAGGCACCTTAGTCCGCTGGAACAATGATAAAGGTTTTGGTTTTATCAAACCAGAAACCGGCAATAATCAAGATGTGTTTATTCATATTTCAACCCTAAAACACATGGCAAGAAAGCCCATTGTTGGCGATGAGATACTGTTTCATCGCGAGAACCAGCCCGATGGCAAAGTCAAAGCCGTAAAAGCCAGCATTGAAGGTGTCGCCGTTATTGCTAATCGTCAACACTCATCAACAAATAACACCACTAGCTCCCCGCATAGACGCAGCCAAAGATATAATAATCATAGCACCAGCAGCCCAATACTCGGCCGTTTACTCATGTTGATAATCCTGCTTGGGGTTGGTATTTTCGGTTATAAACAATATGAGAAAATGACCACTGCCCCGATACAGCAACCCGAGACGACTCGAGAAGTCTTTCGGGAAACCGAGCAAGATGTGCAATATACACCAGTTTGGCGAACCAAAGAGCCTGATTCAACACAGCAGAACTTTCGTTGTGAAGCAGGTAAAATACACTGCAGCCAAATGCGCTCATATGAAGAAGCAACCTTTTATAACCGTAACTGCCCTGGCACAAAAATGGACGGTGATCATGACGGAATTCCGTGCGAAATGCAGTTCAATAAATAAATATTAAAGAATGGAGTCATTGAAAACAGATTCTGGTTTAACAGCCGCTTGTTCTAAATTATTGGTATAAGTCTTTAGACTTCTAGGCCTAAGGCTTGAGGTTATCGCGAGCCTTTACCTATATTACACCAGTGGCTATAACTGTTTTTTTCTTGTTTACGATACTGGCTTGGGGTCATATTTTTACAGCGCTTAAAGCTATGGCTAAAATTAGCCCCATCACTAAAGCCTAAGCGCTGCGCAATTTCATCAAGTTGCATCGGCGTTAATAATAGCGCTTCTGCAATACCAAAACGTACATCGTCACGCACTTGGCGCCAACTGGTTTGTTCTAGTTTTAGTTGGCGATGCAAGGTGCGAGTCGTGCGAGCTAAATGATGTGCTATATCTTCCATTGATGCTGTTAAACCTAAATGTACTAAGGTGTCTTTTACTAACTTAGCGTTAGGTTTCCAATTTTGCTTTTGTTGCAGTAGCTGGTTGCATTGCGCTTCACATAGTCTGGCGGTGGCTTCATTGGCTTTTATTAAAGGCAAATCTAATAGCGGGGTTAATCCAGAAAAGCCGTTATAGCTGGCATTGAATTGGATCTCAGCACCAAGCTTTTGTTTTATATCCTCGATTAACAAACCTGCTGGCTGAGGCGACGTAAACTGCAATTTTATCGGCAAGTTGTTACTGTCAAAAACTTCTCGTTGGATCATGGCAGCGCCCAACATGTCTCTGACTAATACCAGTTCGCCTAACTCTCCGGGAATGTCGCATGCAAACCTTAAGGATAAATCATCTTTACGCTCAGTGAGTGTTATTTGCGAAAAAACATAGGTTAAATCTAAATAACGAAGTCCTAGCTCAAGCGCCTTTCTCACTGTGCTACTCGCCAGTAGGGCATAGCCCATGATGCCATAACTGGTCAGGTGATAACGGCAACCTAATTCCATACCGACCTTGAATGGGCATGCAGTATTCAGCATTAGGTTATTTAATATCTGTAATTCTTGTTTCTCTTCAACCTGTTGCTCGTGATCGGCTAATTGGCTACTCGCCAATCCTGACCCTTGCAGCAAAACATCTTCGATAATACCTTGCTCAATGCCATAGGAAACAATAATTTGCACACTGCTAATACTGCGAAATGTCATTACTACGGCTGCCATGTCTTAAAATCACAAATATACGTCTATTTAGCGCGTAGATCAATCAAGCCTTATTTCCTATGCTGGATAGGTAAACAATTTGTTAACAATAATTGAGGGCCTTATGACCCAAATAAAAAGAAACCCTTCAGTTGTCATCATTGGTGCAGGTATGACGGGTATCTTAATGACCATCAAACTGCGTCAAGCCGGTATTACTGACATTGTCGTGCTGGAGAAAAAAGACTGCGTGGGCGGCACATGGCGAGAAAATACCTATCCAGGGGCGGCCTGCGATGTACCTGCTCACATGTATACCTATTCATTTGAACCCAACCCAAATTGGAGCCGTTTTTTTGCCCATGGACCCGAAATTAAACAATACTTCGAACACGTGGCAGATAAATATGATGTTAAACGAGACATTCGTTTTAACGAAGCAGTTACCGATGCACACTATGCCAATGGCAAATGGACGGTAAAAACCAGCCAACAGCAAACTTACATCGCCGATTTTATTGTGTGCGCTACCGGTATTTTGCATCATCCGCAATTTCCAGATATTCCCGGATTAACCGATTTTAAAGGCGCTACATTTCATACTGCCCAATGGAACCATAACGTTGACATATCGGCCTCAACTCGGGTTGGGGTAATCGGTACTGGGTCAACGGCCGCACAAGCTATACCCGAATTGATTAAGACTGGTGCTAAGGTCTCGGTTTTTCAGCGCACACCACAATGGTTAATGCACCTCCCCGATTTTACCTTTTCAAAAACCAGCCGAAAACTGATGACTCGCTTTCCTATCATTACCAAAATTCATCGTAATACGGGTAAATTTTTTCTAGAACACTTTTTTACCAAAGCCGTCACTGGACACTTTATCCAAAAGCATGTGTTAAATTTTTTATGTAAAGCCAACTTACGATTAAGTATTAAAGACAAAACCTTACGCGAAAAACTGCGACCTCATTATCAAGTGGGTTGCAAACGGGTCATTATCAACACCACCTTTTATAAAGGTATTCAAAAACCCAATGCAGAGTTAATAACAGAGGGTATAGAGCGCATTACTGAAACGGGCATTATCACTAAAGACGGTAAACACCATGACCTCGATGTGTTGGTGTTATCGACAGGTTTTAATGCATTTAATTTTATGCGCCCCATGAATCTCATTGGCCGCAACAATCTGCATATTGATAAAGCTTGGGCCCATAAAATCAAAGCCTATCGGTCTATGTTACTTAGCGATTACCCCAATTTCTTTTTAATGCTCGGCCCCAACACACCTATTGGTAACTTCTCCGTTATCGCCATGAGCGAGGTTCAAACTGACTACGTGATCAAATTGATTGATAAATGGCGAGACCATGAATTTGATGAGTTTGAAGCCAAGCAACAAGCCATTGACGAGTTTAATGCCTACGTAAAGGAAGGGTTAAAAGGCACCAGTTGGGTTGGTGGATGCCAAAGTTGGTATTTAGATGCCGATGGCGACCCAATTTTATGGCCCTATACCTGGCAGCAATGGGTTGATGAAATGAAACAACCGCAAATGGAACACTTTACTACCCGTTCATTTTAGTTGGCTTATCCACCTTTTCACCCGTACTGATTAACTCATACTAGAAATAACCAGGTTTATGATGAATAAAAACACTATATTTATTACCGGCGCAGCTTCCGGCATTGGCTTAGCGACTGCAAAACACTTTCATAAAAAGGGTTACTGGGTCGGCATGGCCGACATCAATTTGGCGCAATTAACACAAGCCACCGAAATATGGGATAGAACTCGAGTACGGTTGTTTCAGCTAGATGTCAGTGATTTTTCACAAGTACAACACGCTATGGCTAAATTTTGTGCTGAACATAATGGTTGCTTGGCAGTATTAGTTAATAATGCCGGCATATTGAAAATAGGTCCCTTTGAAGAAATTTCTATCGAGCATCATCAGCGCACGTTAAGTGTCAATGTCATCGGTGTGATGAATCTATGTCATGCTGCATGGCCATATTTAAAAAATAATGACACCAGTACTATTATCAATATGTCTTCAGCCAGCAGCGATTACGGTGTACCAGAATTGGCCAGCTATTCCGCCAGTAAATTTGCCGTAAAAGCACTGACCGAAGCACTGGAACTAGAGTGGAAAAAGTATGGCATAAAAGTATGTGATGTTATGCCTCCCTTTGTGGCAACCAATATGCTTAAGTCACAGAAAAACACCGCTAACGTCATGCAACGACTCGGCGTTAATATCACCGCTGAGCACGTGGTGACAGTAATTGATAAGCAAGTAAAACACCCTAAAACCCATAGAACGGTCAGTATGGTCTATGGGTTATTGCATCGCCTAAGCAATGTGTCACCGGCTTATATTAATCGCCTAGCGATGAAGTTTTTAAGTCGATAAAGCATGTGGTTCTAATAAGATACTAAAAAGGCCATAGATAATGGACAACACCAACAAGCCAGCAGCACAAGATGAACAACTACAAGGCGAACAGCTACAAGCGCCTAAGCTTGAAGCTAAACAATTACTGGCCGCCAAGTTGTTGTCATTAGCGCCGTTATACCAGTTGCCTGTAACATTATTCAGATATGTATTTCTAGCCATGGACCGAATGCTTGGGCTGACTAAAATTGAAATGGATAAGGTGATTAATTTAACGGTTCCAGTGGGCACTGGCACGTCGAATATGAGCACTCAAAACACCAGCGATAGCAGCAGCTATACGACAATAAAGCTTCGCATCTACCATCCTAGCGCCAACAAACCGCAAAAAACCTTAGTGTACTTTCATGGTGGCGGCGGCGTTATTGGCAGCATTAACACCCATGATCGCTTTTGCCGCTATCTGGCTAAACATAGCAACATGAACATTATCTCCGTAGATTACCGACTGGCCCCCGAACATAAATTTCCAATCCCGATTTGTGATGCCATCGAAGCGTGGAACTATATCAATACCAATCATCAACAACTTAATATTAATCCACAACACATAGGCGTAGGAGGTGACAGCGCAGGTGGATATCTAGCGTGTATTCTCGGTTTACATTCACTGCAAACATCACTGCCAGTACAGGTAAAAGTAAAACCTGCATTTCAGTTTTTAATCTACCCAATGGTAGATTTACAAGGCTTAACCGAGTCTTATCGCCGTTTCAATAAGCAGTTAATACTCACCCGCGATTTAATGGATTATTTCAGGCTGCATTATTTACATTCTCTCGACCAAGTCACTCTGCCATTAGTGAGTCCACTACTAGCAAAAGACATTAGCGAATCGCCAAAAAGCTACATACTAACCCTAGGTTACGATCCATTAAGGGATGATGGCATTGCATATGCGCAGCGCCTAAAAGCGGCAGGCATCAACACACAACACCAGCATTATAATGATTGCATGCATGGCTTTATTTCAATCACAAAACTCAGCGCGCGCGCCAAACAAGCCACTCATAATATAGCTATGGCATTAAACAGCTTTAATGATTAATCGTAACAAGTAGCGGGAAGCACAACCGGCTCTATAACTTGCCAACAGAAGATAAAGTTTACTCCGACGCCATGTATTACAGGCTAACAAGCCAACTTATGCTAAAATGCGCCGATCAGCTTTATAAATGTGCATTAACACTCATTTGTTTGACTGAGCGTAGTGAACCCTACCGTGATTAACTAATGAGGATACAACAATGAGTAAGTTAAATGCCGAAGAGCGTAAAGCTCGAGATAACGAACGTTTTTCACAGCGTGTTGATGAGCGTAGAGTAAAAGGCGAAGATGTCGTTGCATACGCACTGGCCAATGATAAAGCGTTTAAGTTTCTGACCAAGACAGAAAAACACAGCTTTAAAGAAAGAAAAATAGAACTTGAAGAACAAGTAAAGGTTAAAGCCCAAGAACGACTTGAGCTTAAAAACCAGCAAGAATTAGAAAAGATTGAAGCAGAGTTTACTGCTACTGAAGAGTAAAACCCATCAACAGCCATTGTTAATAATGATGGCTATTCAAATGAGTTTACTCTGCCCTATTCTGCGGCTAATCGCAAAAACCTAATCACTCAATCTCGCGTTTCACACACACAAACAATGCATTGCCAGAATCCAGATCCCACGGGATGATTTTGTCGTAATCGTGCTCAAATATATGAATATCGAAATACGGACTTAACAATGCGTTAAGTTCAGTAAAGCTAGTGGCAACCATCGCATGAGAATCTTGCCATAACTGCGTTGCATCAAACTGGGTTTTACCAATGCTTAAATTGAGCGATTGCATGTCACCTTCACCGCTGTAATGCCAACCCGATTCAAACACAAACTGACTACCATCAAATTCGGCACTGTGTTTCACCAACGCCTTGTTATTGATTTTATGTTTATCAACAGAGTTAAAACAAAACAATCCGCCAGAATTTAATGCGTTATGCACACTGGCAATACAAGCTTTAAGTGCCTCGGTTCCCGCAGAGTAGTGAATGGAGTACAAAAAGCAGGTAATCAAATCGAGTTTTTCTTCAACATAAAACTCAGTCATATTTTGTAAACTAAACTGCGCCTCAGGACAACGACGCATAGCAATATCAAGCATAGGCTGATTAATATCGAGCCCACTGCTTTGAAAACCTAAATCGATAAAATGCCTAACATGTGGCCCAGTTCCACAAGCTAAATCTAAATGTTGTTTACCATTGTTTCCCAAAAACTGGTGTAAGCGCGCTACGCTATTGCTTTGTTGTTGGTAGTTAATATCGCGACACATTAAATCGTAATAACCGGACAAGTCGGTATAAAGGGCATTAGTAGACATAAAGTTGAATCTAAGGCTTAGGCAAATTTAGGGTGGCGCATCATATATCAAAACGCACGATTCCGGAATGAGAAATCGCTAGCAACTAATAAGGACTTAAACAAATTAGAAAATAATTTATTCTGCCTCCGCATGTTCTGTCGTATAAACCACTATGTAGAAGTGTAGCAACATACACTTTTTGCGGGAATAAGCCTCAAACCAACCATGAAGTGTAACTTCATACACTATTTTCTGCTGCAGGTATTAAAAAGCCCCGATACTATTAAGTATCGGGGCTTTCTTAAATGAGGGGCAAAACAACGCAATTATCACCGATGTCGACCCAATAAAAGTGGGTTCTCACTTACTAAATCACTGAATCGCTCACCTAATCACTGATAGCAATCACGCTAAAATGACTAACGTACCCATCGCATAAGCTCATTCGCATCTATCACCGCAGGCTGTCTTTTAATTAGGGTTCCCGCTGAGTCAAACAATAATAGCTCTGCAGCACCAGCACGATGTTTAGCAATGAACGCATCTCCCTCAGGAGTCGCTACACGTGCAAGCAGAAAAAACACATTATCGCCAAGATGATCTCGAGCTTCATTCATCTGCTCAGTCTGACTGATACTCGAAACAAAGTTAGGATCATAAACAAATACCACCGCAGGTTTACCCGTACCGATTTGTTCGTGGGTCGCTTGAAACCCCTTGGGCATCATAGTTAGCAGCAGTCCAAACAACAACACTATGGCTGCAATGACACTTATCGTAATCCAAGGCATTTTACGAGGCGCGTTTGATTTATGTTTATCCATGATGATAGGTCTTCCTTTTAAATGTTTAATTACATAACCAAGCAACACAGTGTAGTCAACCAACCTGAGGCCTAGATTAAAAATTGCCGAGACAAATAGACAACATATTATTTTAATAGCAATTTAGTTATTCTGACCACTATACATCAT
Source organism: Shewanella sp. MEBiC00475 (assembly GCF_005234075.1). Taxonomy (NCBI): domain Bacteria; kingdom Pseudomonadati; phylum Pseudomonadota; class Gammaproteobacteria; order Alteromonadales; family Shewanellaceae; genus Shewanella; species Shewanella sp. MEBiC00475. Next base: position 2,638,684 of record NZ_CP039928.1, on the reverse strand, counting down.
ACAAAGTATACAGATGGCACATCATCAAGCTTGCCACAGTATCTTAGTGCAGTTAAAGTTCATTTTGTTATTATATTAAAATAAGTAGATCAATTGATTTATAACGTATTTTATCTGAAGGGTTAAATTTTTTATGGAAAAAGTGTTTGAACGATTGATGTATGCATCGCGCTGGATCATGGCGCCTATTTATTTAGGATTAAGCCTAATCTTATTCGCCTTAGCCGTGAAGTTTTTCCAGGAGATTTTTCATGTGCTACCTAATATCTTCACGATAGGTGAAGTAGATTTAGTACTGATCACACTATCACTCATCGACATTACTTTAGTCGGTGGCTTGCTTATCATGGTGATGTTTTCAGGTTATGAAAACTTTGTATCACAGCTTGATGTGGGTGAAAATAGTGAAAAACTCAACTGGCTGGGCAAGATGGATTCAGGCTCGCTAAAAAACAAGGTAGCAGCGTCAATTGTCGCGATTTCATCCATTCACCTACTTAAGATATTTATGAATGCCGAAAATGTCTCAAATGACAAAATCATGTGGTATCTACTCATCCATATCACGTTTGTATTATCGGCCTTCGCCATGGGATATCTGGATAAAATTACCCGCAAGTAATAACTGATTGAGTTGTGCTGACGACATAGATGAATAGTGGGGGAAAGTTTATTCTGGCCCCACTTATGCCACTTATGATTACGAGTATCAGTTGATATAGAGGTTAAATAAGCAGGTAATAAAGTTGAACTAGTCCCTGCTGATATTAAGTTTTTTAGGAGTTATTAAGATGTTTTTTTGGATAATATTATTTGCTGTTATTTATTTCGCTATGAAGGCTGTTTTTAACAATAAAAAGAAGAACGACCTACATTTAGCAAAATCTACAGTACAAAAATGCCGTATTTGTCCTGAATGTGCTGAAGGCATAAAAGTAGAGGCTAAAAAGTGTCGCTACTGTGGTTGCTCACTAATGCCATGTACAGAAGAAGAGTTGACTAAAATTGAGGAAGCCTATTCTAATGAATTACACAAACTAGAACATGGCGATATAGAGCAACCAGTTAATAAAAAATATCAAAATCCTGATGTTTGGAAGTAGAGCAAAATAGTAGCATTATAAACTATTTGTGAAATCACTGAATTCCCAGACAGAAAGTTTACACTGACCCCACTACTTACAAATAAAAAGCCCTGATACAGCATCAAGGCTTTTTGTTTACCATTGATTAGTACCACACTTTAGGATCAGCGTCATTATTCTGCTCTACATTAATACGAATCCCCAGACCATAAAGAATTTTGAACACTGTCGAGATATAAACATCATTACCTTTTTCGGCACGGATTAACGTCTTTTTGGTCACGCCACACAGCATCGCCGCCACATCTTGAGTCAATGCCGCGTTGTTTCTGGTTTCTTTAATGAGTAAACCCAAGGATTGTTGATTGAGTGGAGATGTCATAACGTCAGTCCAAAGTGCATTTTGCTACACTTTAGCTATGAATGCTTTATATCTCAACAGAAAAGTGTAACAACCTACACTTTATTGTGATTTACCATATTGTCACAAGTAAAGGTGTAAAATTGCACCCTGCTTTTAAAAATAACACTGGCTTTTTTATCAGCATCATAGATATTATGAGATTGATTATTATCAAGTTATGAATGGATGCTGTTGGTAAATGATTCTTAAAACTAAAACACTGCAAATGACCAAAACACCGCAAACGATTGCGGGTCAAAAACAAGAACAGGATGTGGCCTTCTTCTTACGTCGCGCATTTAAAGATCATCCCGAAGTTCTGGTTATCAACGACTTCAAATTCAGCTTTAACGATGAAACGGCTCAAATCGATCACTTGATCGTGTATACCTATGGCTTCGTGCTAATTGAATCAAAAAGCATAAAAGGTCACGTTAAAGTAAACAACCAAGGCGAATGGACACGCAGCTATAACAGCCAATGGTCAGGTATGTCTTCGCCCATTAAGCAAGTTGAGCTGCAACAAGCCTTGTTGAAAGAAATGCTCATGCATCATAAGAGTGAAATATTAAGCAAGTTACTGGGTATAAAACAACAAGGCTTCAATGGACGTTGTTGGCACTATTTATGTGCAGTATCCAGTAATGCTGTCATCGACCGGAAAACCATGCCCAAAGAGATTTCGGACAAACTGTATAAAACCGAATTTTTGGTCGATGAACTCAAAAATATCATGAAGCTTAAACACAAACTGATCCGTTTGGTCAGCGTCACCGACACTCGACCAGACTTTAGTCAGCAAGAACTCGATTCAATTGGCCAATTTCTTATTAGCCAACATATCGATTCAAATATTCAGCAAGTTGACGGTGCACCGGCACAACTAAAACAAATCCAGCCGATACCAAAAAGACCAGAGCTTAAATCAGCGTTAGCGCCGACTAATCATCTAGCTCAATCTAATGCCACAATACTTGCACCGGTAGCCGCATTAGCACCAGACCAACACCCCATACTAAGCTGTAAATATTGCGGTGAATCAACACTATATACACCGATGCATGGCAAATTCGGTTACTACATCAACTGTAACCAATGCAGCAAAAATACATCGATGAAACAACCATGCCCACAATGCCAGAGTAAAAATACCAAAGTCACTAAGCGCAAAGAAACCTACACATTGAATTGTGTGGATTGTGGGTTTGAAAAGCAGATTATTTAAAGGATAAAAAGTTAATTCTTACCTAACTAAATCTTAGAAATGATTAACCTAACGATTCCTATTCAAGAAAGCTTTCTTCACTTTTTTCCTTTGCTCATACTTCTTATTTAATGAACGAATAAGATTGGGACCATCAAATTCATAATACTTTTCACTGCCGCCTGGCGTCTTCAGAACAATATTAGCAAAAACAGATCTATAATCAACATCGTATTCTGTGAACAATCGTATTGAATCTTCTGTTAGTAATAACTTGTGTAAAACGGTGATATGTTTTCTTACTTTTCGAAATGGTTCCTCTGCTGCTAAGTCTTGAAAAAAGTAAACTAGAGGATATTTAAGACTTTCGATTCGTATTAATTCTATACCCTGTTGCTTAGGGCTATGAAACAAATTACCTACTCTGCTTTTAAAACAACCTATCGGATTTAAAATTAATATTTTTTCGTTTGGTTGAATATCGAAAGCTGTTGAAAATTGAAAGAGAGATGTGAGAAATTTTCGTTTTTGAACATCTTTCACGTCTTGAATATTAAAACCAGCAGGGGCATCTATAAAATCAACTAAATTTGGCTCATCAAAACCAAGCTCCATTTCATCTACATCAATAAAATTACATCCCTCAATCGATTTGATCTGTTGGGTATCTTTATCTTTAAGATATGCAATAGCGATAGAGGGTGGACCAACATCTATGCCGGCCATTTGCACATCGACATTCCATGCTTTTACAATCTTACTTATATCGTCTTTTTGTGCGATATAATCAATATCCACGCTTGCAAGCGGGATCATGTCAAAATGCGGAATACTTTCTTGGTAATATGAATACCAGTACGATACGCTCTGCCCACCCACAATAATAACCGGATTAGCGAGTGAATCTGCAATACTTAGCAACTCGGCGTTGAGAGCTTCTAATTGCTCTAAAGGTAGTAAATATTTTTTCATAAGACACAAAAAAACCTCTATAAAAGAGGCTTATTATATCGAAAAAAACATTTAAATCTGTGTTTACTTAGAAAATAGGTACAACTAACTTAACTTTGGCTTTTCGCGACCCAACCAAAGAAATACGACTAGAAAGCGAATATGATCCAGAATTCACCTTACTCGCATAACGAGCTTGGCGTTGGCTTTTAACAGCTTTAATATCTTTGAAGTTACTTTCCATATCTAACTGCCTATTTTCTTTTGTGCTTAAATTATACGCTTCAACTTAAGGATTGCAAGTACGTTAGGTATATTGTGGTTTTGCTGACGGTATCGCCATCAGCTTGATAGAGTGATTATTACTGTAAGTGAGGTTCTTTGGTAAGCGTCGATTAATTAATGGCTTCAGAGTAAACTAATTCTGAAGCTCTACAACTAAAAAGCCCCGATACCGTTAGGTATCGAGGCTTTCTCTTTTCTTTTACAATAAATTCAGCTCTAAGCTTCTAGGCTTTAGAACGACAAGCAATATAGCGCAGGATAAATCGGGTTAGAACAAGGCGCTTTACCACGACGTTTAGTTTTTCATAAACGAGTGGTGAAGCAACGCAGTTATCACCGATTTAGACAAGCTAGATTACATCATGCCGCCCATACCGCCCATACCACCCATTCCGCCCATATCTGGAGCAGAAGCGTCTTGAGGTACTTCAGCAATCATAGCTTCTGTAGTAATCATTAAGCCTGCAATAGATGCCGCGAACTGTAGCGCGCTACGAGTTACTTTAGTTGGGTCTAGGATACCCATTTCTAACATGTCACCGTAAGTGTCGTTGCCAGCGTTGTAACCGAAGTTACCTTCACCGTTTTTAACAGTGTTAGCGACAACTGAAGCTTCTTGACCAGCGTTAGTTGCGATTTGACGTAAAGGCGCTTCCATAGCACGTAGGGCAATAACCACACCGTGTTTTTGGTCTTCGTTAATCACTTCAACGTTTTTAATTTTGCTTGCTACGCGAACAAGGGCTACACCACCACCGGCGACCACACCTTCTTCAACTGCTGCGCGAGTTGCATGTAATGCATCTTCTACGCGCGCTTTTTTCTCTTTCATTTCAACTTCTGTTGCTGCGCCAACTTTAATCACTGCAACACCGCCAGCTAACTTAGCCATACGCTCTTGAAGTTTTTCTTTGTCGTAGTCTGAAGTTGATTCTTCAACTTGTTGTTTGATTTGCGAAACACGTGCTGAAATCTGCGCTTGGTCGCCGCTACCATCAATGATGGTGGTGTTATCTTTAGTGATGATAACGCGCTTAGCAGTACCTAAATCTTCTAGCGTCGCTTTTTCAAGCTCTAGGCCGATTTCTTCAGCGATAACAGTACCGCCAGTTAAAATAGCAACGTCTTGAAGCATTGCTTTACGACGGTCACCAAAGCCAGGAGCCTTAACAGCAGCCACTTTAACGATGCCACGCATGTTGTTTACAACTAATGTTGCTAATGCTTCGCCTTCAACGTCTTCTGCAACGATAAGCAATGGCTTACCTGTTTTAGCTAGACCTTCAAGGATTGGTAGCAATTCACGAATATTAGAGACTTTTTTGTCTACTAATAAAATGAACGGGCTGTCTAATTCAATGCTGCCAGTTTCTGGCTTGTTGATGAAGTATGGTGATAGGTAGCCACGGTCAAACTGCATACCTTCAACAACGTCTAATTCGTTTTCAAGCGCTTGGCCTTCTTCAACTGTGATAACGCCTTCTTTACCGACTTTTTGCATTGCTGTAGCAATGATTTCGCCGATAGACTCATCAGAGTTTGCAGAGATAGTACCAACTTGAGCAATGGCTTTAGAGTCTGAACATTCTTGAGAAAGCAATTTAAGTTCAGCAACGGCTGCAATAACCGCTTTGTCGATACCGCGCTTAAGATCCATTGGGTTCATACCCGCTGCAACGGCTTTTAGGCCTTCAACAACAATAGACTGAGCTAATACTGTTGCAGTAGTGGTACCGTCACCGGCTGCATCATTGGCTTTAGAAGCAACTTCTTTCACCATTTGTGCGCCCATGTTTTCGAACTTGTCTGTTAGTTCGATTTCTTTCGCCACTGACACACCATCTTTGGTGATCATTGGTGAACCAAAGCTTTTATCTAAAACAACGTTACGACCTTTAGGGCCTAAGGTTACTTTAACTGCGTTGGCTAGGATATTAACGCCTGCAAGCATTTTTACGCGTGCGTCATTACCAAATAAGACTTCTTTAGCTGCCATTTTTGATGTTCCTTTAAATTTAATGATTAATTGGAAAGTCGAGTTGATGTGTGAGGCTTAGCCTACTACTGCCATCAGGTCAGCTTCTGACAGGATTAAGACTTCTTCACCGTCAATTTTTTCTTTCTTCACGCCGTAACCTTCGTTGAAGATCACCACGTCGCCCACTTTAACGTCAAGTGGTGTAACTGTGCCATTTTCTGAAATACGACCGTTGCCTACAGCAAGGATCTCACCGCGAGTTGATTTTTCAGCTGCGCTGCCTGTAAGCACGATACCGCCTGCTGATTTAGATTCAACTTCTAAACGTTTAACGATAACGCGGTCATGTAATGGACGAATATTCATCTATGAACTCTCCTAATGATTTGATGCCCAAAAAACGAGGCTATTAACTAACATAAAAGGGCTTTTCCCTTGTGCATGAGATATGGGGGTGATTGATCACAGATCCAAGGGGAATTTTAAAAAAAACTCCACTTTTTTTAAGTCTGATTTATTAATGGCGCACTAATCCTGATAGAATTCTATTCCTTTGAAATACTTAAACCGAGAATAGATGAAAGACAGACATGGGTTGCTCACCGCCCCTATTGGTCGTGTGCTGCTAAACATGACGTTGCCTAACTTGATTGGCATTATGACCATTCTTGGTGGCAGTCTGGTAGACATCTTTTTTATCAGTAAGTTAGGCACTGAAGCTCTGGCTGCGGTGAGCTTTACTTTCCCTGTCACCTTAGTGATTACCAGTATAGGTATTGGTATTGGTGCAGGCGTGTCGACCAATCTTGGTCGCTTAATTGGTTCTGGGCATGCGCCGGAATCAAGAGTGTTTTTATATGACACCTTATGGATAACCTTGGTGATTATTTGGGGCTTATCCATACTCGGTTGTGTCTTCATTGAACCTACTTTTAGTTTACTGGGCGCTAACAGTGCCAGTTTGCCATTAATTAATGATTACATGTGGTACTGGTATTTAGGTGCCCCTGCATTGGTATTATTAATGGTGGGTAATCAGGCATTACGTGCCACGGGAGACACTCATTCCCCGGCTAAAATTATGATGCTAGCCGCCATTGTAAACTTGATCCTCGACCCATTACTTATCTTCGGCATTGGCCCTTTTCCACGTTTAGAAATCCAAGGCGCTGCCATTGCAACAACACTCTCTTGGGTGGTGGCAATGTCATTAGCGGGTCACTTGATTGTAGTTAAACGTAAATTGGTGAAGTTTGCTGAGTTTGATTTTGGTCGATTGATTTTGCATTTTAAAGTGTTATCCCATATCGCCCGCCCAGCAGCATTAATGAATGTGATTAACCCTATTGCTAACGGCATTATTATGGCGATGTTAGCCCGTATTGATAATAGCGGTGTGGCCGCCTTTGGTGCGGGTATTCGCCTTGAGTCAGTGTTACTGATTGTGGTGATGGCCTTGTCGTCGAGTTTAATGCCGTTTATTGCGCAAAACTTAGGTGCTGGCCAACATGACCGAGCGAAAAAAGCCTTATTAATGTCGTTGCGATTTGCGTTTGTATTTCAAACATTATTGTTTATTCCACTGTATTTTTCCGCTGATATAATTGCCGGATGGTTTACTCACGATCCGCTGGTTATTGAGTGGCTGAGTTTTTATATTATGGTGTTGCCTGCCGCATATGGGCCGCTGGGTATTTTAATTATTTTTGCGACGAGCTTAAATGCTTACCACAGACCGCTGAGTTCTCTGGTGATTAACTTGTGTCGCTTACTATTATTAATGTTACCGCTGGCGCTGCTGGGTTCTTATGTGGGCGGTGTAAAAGGTATTTTACTTGCATTGCCTATCACCAATACCTTAATGGGAATTGCTTGTTACTATTTAGCGACCAAGATTAGCGAACCACAAAACATGAATCATGCCGTGCCTTACCCCAAAGCGACTGATACTGATGAACCTAACCAACAAGCCGATGAAAAAGACTCCATGACTCATCATCTCCGCGAATATTAAACTGTGTTAATAATGCCCGTCACACTTGCTTTTTAAGCAGTGTCGGGGGATTAATAGCAGCACCTTAATGGCAAGTACAGTGACTTTACGATGAAAAAATCCATTTATGCCGCCATGCTTTCTGGCATTATTTGCCCTGGCAGTGGTCAACTCTGGTTAGGTAAAAAATTACTCGGCTGGGGATTTATCAGTGTCAGTGTGGTGTGTATTTTAGTATTAATGAATCAAATTATTAGCCGCGCCCAAGTGATTGCAGAGCAAATTTTGGCAGGTAATATTGGCAATGATTTAGGCTCTATTTATGCGGCAGTCTCTAATGTCGCACTCGACACTGGCAGCTCAAGCATGGCAACACTCACTTGGATATTTTTAGCCAATTGGGGACTCAGCATTATTAGTGCAATTTGGCTCGGAGCTCAACAAGACAAGCAGCTTCAACTCCAATCAGAATCAAAAACAGCCGAATTGTAGTGATCAAGTAGTGCATCAGCATCAGTCGGCTGTTTTGTGTTCTCTATAGACTAATAGCCTAATAGCGGCATTAGCTCCGAAATCGAATTGCCTTCAGGTTACTACGATGGTTTGTTGTCATCTTTAGGCTGGGTCGGTTCAACATCAATAATGTCGTCATCCTTGTCAATATCGCGATCGGCATCGGCATTGTCATACTCGATTTGATGGCTGCGCGGTTGTTCATCTTTACTCTCAAAATCACCGTCGAACGTATTTCCCTGTTGATCAAATGGGCCTTTACCTGCAAATGGGCCTGATTGTCCGAATGGACTCTGCCCACCGCCAGCGCCAAATCCTGGAGGAAAACCACCATTTGCGATAACGCGAAGTTGCATACGTTTATATAAAAATGCAGCAATGGGCGCTCGGGTAAACGGCGTTAATAACACTAAACCGATAAAGTCAGTAACAAAACCTGGAATAAGTAATAATACTCCTGCGGCTGCTAACATCATGCCTTCAACAATTTCTTGTCCGGGTGCTTCACCACGGGCTAACTTCTCTTGCACCGACATTAAGGTACTTAATCCTTGGCTGCGCACCAGTGACACACCAACAACGGCTGTAAAAAGTACCAAGCCCACAGTTGCCCATGAGCCAATTGAACCCGCAACTTCTATCAGTACATTGAGCTCAATGACGGGAACTAAAACAAATATTAACAATAAAATAAAAAACATATTGGCCTCTAAGGATCGCTTTTTGATAGAGTGACGACTTACTAAGATAACAGAGTGGCGACCGATAAAATAACTGTTGCCGATGAAACTTTAATGGGGGTTAACGGGTCTCTTTTCAAGACGCGTCACGAATATCGCCCCCGTTTAATGAAAATATTCGTAAAACATCGTACTGTGCTCACTCTAACACCGTTAACTTAAGTAAACTTTAAGACAACTTATGTATAAACCTGAACAGCTGCTCATTTTAACCACCTGCCCAGATGCAGAAACAGCGTCACGCATTGCAGCTGCATTGGTTGAGGCGAAATTAGCGGCTTGTGTGCAAATTGGCCAAGTCGTTGAATCAGTTTATCGATGGGACAATAACATCTGTCAGTCGTATGAAGTACCAATGCAAATAAAATGTATGACGAGTGATTATCATGCCATTGAACAACTCGTGATCCAAATGCATCCTTATGAAGTACCAGAATTCATTGCCACTCCGATTATCGGTGGTTTTGGCCCTTATTTACAATGGATAAAAGACAACTCACCATCATGAAAAAAATCGTCGCACTTTGCCTGACATCATTTTTACTGATGTCATCAATCATACTCTCACCAGTGGCACACAGTGCTAATTCGTCGAGCAGTAAATTCAGCTTTTTAAGCAGCGAACCGGAGTTAATGAAGGTTAACGATGCTTTTGTGTTTGATTATCAACAACAAGGTAATCAGCTCAAAATCAATTTTGTCATCGCCGAAGGTTATTATCTATATCGCGACAAATTGCAGTTTTCTGTTGATGGTGCGGTAATAGGTGATATTGAATTACCTCATGGTAAAAACCATCATGATGAGTATTTTGGCGACCAAGAGGTATTTTACTCGTTTGTAGAAATCCCGATTGCTTTTAAAGAAGCGCAAGCCGATGCCGTGTTTCACGTTACCTTTATGGGTTGTGCGGAAGGTACCTTGTGTTATCCGCCCACCAAACACGATGTCACTTTAACCGCCATTGCTGCAAATGATGGCACGTTAACCAATAAAGAAGTGATTGGCGCTGCGGATCAAGCTGAAGCAACAGATACCGCAACCGCTCCAATTACTCAACAAGACACCTTAAACCAAATGCTACAAAACGATAGCCTATTATGGACCTTAGTGATTTTCTTTGGTTTAGGTATTGGCTTAGCATTAACGCCTTGTGTGTTTCCGATGTACCCTATTTTGTCGGGTATTATTGTTGGCCAAGGCAAAAAGCTGTCTACTGCTAAAGCTTTCACGCTATCAATGGCTTATGTACAAGGAATGGCAATTACTTATTCCTTATTAGGATTAGTAGTTGCCTCTGCCGGACTTAAGTTTCAAGCGGCCTTACAACACCCAGCCATTTTAATATTTTTGGCCGTTATGTTTGTACTGCTGAGTTTGTCGATGTTCGGCATGTATGACTTGAAATTGCCATCAAAATGGCAAGAAAAAATGAACTCGATGTCGAACAACCAAAAAGGTGGCAACCTTATTGGCGTGTTTATGATGGGAGTGATTTCGGGCTTAGTGGCCTCACCTTGTACCACGGCACCGTTATCTGGCGTGCTTATTTACGTGGCGCAGTCTGGTGACTTACTGCAAGGCTTTTTAGCCCTGTATGTATTAAGCATGGGCATGGGCTTACCGTTATTAATTATTGGTACTTCGGGTGGTAAGATATTACCGCGAGCTGGGGCTTGGATGGATATTATTAAAACCATCTTCGGCTTCTTGTTGATTTCTGTATCGATTGTGATGATTGGTCGTATTTGGCCAGGTTTAGTGTCCGATTTACTTTGGTCTGTATGGGCAATAAGCTTAATCGCTTACTTAATGCATCAAAACCGGTTGTCAGAATTTAACTGGAAACAAAGTACTCGTGGGGTATTGTTATTACTGGCGTTGATGGCAAGTTTCTCATATGGCTTCCAAGCATTAATGACAAGTTTTGGTCACCAAAACCCAAACATGACTCAAACGAGTATAGATGGCAAAGCCAATACCGAAGCCAATCACTTTATCCGCATTAAGTCGCTACAAGACTTAGATCTTGAATTGGATAAAGCCAGTGTTAGCGGTAAAACCGTGATGCTAGATTTATACGCCGACTGGTGTGTGGCCTGTAAAGAGTTTGAAGCCATTACTTTTAAAAATGATGAAGTCGCCAAGCGTATGAACCAAATGGTGTTATTGCAAGCCGATGTCACCGCCAGTGACGACATTGATATTGCCTTACTTGAACACTATGGCGTACTGGGTTTACCGACGTTATTGATGTTTGATCAAAACGGTAAACAACGTGAAGACCTACGAGTAACTGGTTTTATGGGCCCAAAAGATTTTGCAGCTCATTTAGATTTGCTATTAGCAAAGTAAGTTAGCGAGCGATATTTAGCGGGTTCATTGGCTAAAACGCTATGTAAACAACACTCAATAAACATTATGTAAAACAGCATCTTTAGCGACTAAAGATGCTGTTTTTGCATTTAACGCATTAAAGTCATCGAAAGTTAACTTTTTTCTTATACAATATGATTTTATATCCCTCATTCAAGGCGCTTTATGGAACCCGCTATCCTGATTATCACCCTACTTTGCGGAATGCTTGTCAGCCGAGTAGGTTTACCGCCACTCATTGGTTATCTTGCAGCTGGTTTTGTATTATTCACCTTAGGCATTGAAGACACTAGCTTACCTATTTTGCAGCAACTTGCTGACTTAGGTGTCACCTTACTGTTGTTTTCTATTGGCCTAAAACTTGACCTTAGAAGTCTGTTTAAAGCCGAAGTATGGGCCGGTTCAAGTTTACACTTAATCGGTTCGATTCTATTTTTTGTACCAATCCTTAAGCTTTTGGGCTTTTTAGGTATCGAACAGCTAGACGGATTTAGCTTTAACCAGCTGATGTTAATTTCGTTTGCACTCAGTTTTTCCAGTACCGTATTTGCTGTAAAAGTCCTCGAAGACAGTGGTGATATGCAGTCACTTTATGGCCGAGTGGCGATTGGTATCTTGATTATGCAAGATATCTTTGCGGTGGTGTTCCTGACTATTTCAAAAGGTAATATTCCTTCCGTTTGGGCCTTTGGCTTATTATTACTACCATTAGCCCGACCACTTATTTATAAGATATTCGACCGCGTTGGTCACGGTGAAATGCTGGTATTATTTGGTTTAGTCATGGCATTGGTGGTGGGGGCATGGTTATTTGAAGCTGTGGGGCTAAAACCCGATTTAGGTGCATTGATTATCGGTATTTTATTGGCTGGGCATGCAAAATCGTCTGAGCTGGCCAAGTCAATTTATTACTTTAAAGAGCTATTCTTAGTCGCCTTTTTCTTAACTATTGGCTTAAACGGACTGCCCACTTTAGCTGACATTGGTTTAGCCGCTATTTTAGTGGTGCTAATACCCGCTAAGATTTTGATGTTTGTTTACCTATTGACTCGTTTTAAACTTCGTTCGCGTACTTCATTACTCGCCTCATTTAACTTAGGAAGCTACAGTGAGTTTGGTTTGATTGTTGCGGCGGTTGCTGCACATAAAGGCTGGTTACCACCAGAATGGCTAATCATTATCGCGGTCGCCTTAAGCATTAGTTTCTTATTTGCGGCACCATTCAATAAAAGCGCCTCAAAGATTTATTTGCGTTACCAAGCCAAACTAAAAAAGCTAGAGCGCCATCCTTTACACCCTGAAGACAGGCAAATTCCTATTGGTAATCCGCGCTTTTTAATTTTAGGTATGGGGCGAATTGGCTCCGGTGCCTATGATGAGTTACGTTCAAAATACACTGGCGAAATTTTAGGAATTGAGCATAAACAAGAGTTAGTTGATTTCCACCGCAGCCAAGACCGTCATGTCGTACAAGGTGACGCTGGCGATACTGACTTTTGGTTAAAGCTTGAACGAGCACCACATTTAGAATTAGTGTTGCTGGCGATGCCAAATCACGTCGGTAATTTATTTGCGGTGCAACAACTGAAAAAGCTTAATTACGAAGGAAAAATCAGTGCGATAGTGCAATATTCAGAAGATGCCGAGTCATTAAAAGATTCTGGCGTGAACACTGTATACAACCTATATGAAGCCGCAGGCGCTGGTTTTGCTGATCATGTCATTAAAGAGTTACTTGATTCGCCACCAGAATTGAACCCCGAACTCGTCTCTGCCAATACGGCAGAATCTGATGTATCAGATATTGAGCAACCTCAAACACCATTATAAAACTAATGGTTATATACAGACGCCTAGATAACACTCTAGGCGTTTTTGTTTACTACAAAGTATTTTCAATTTTACTTCGGATAAACAAATCTCAGTTACAGACACAGTTAAGTCATGCTATAACTCATTAATAAGACTTTTCTTGTCACCCTTTTTTGGATTTTTTGAAGTATGTCAAACCCTGCTCAACGCGCGACTAAATTATTTGTTCAAACATTTGGTACTAAAGCTGACGACTTATACCAAGCACCCGGACGAGTGAACATTATGGGTGAACATACTGACTATAACGAAGGTCTCGCACTGCCCGCAGCAATTAACTTTCATACTGTTATTGCCGTTAAACATCGCGATGACCATTTATTTCGTGCCGTCACCACTGCTTTTCCTGGCCAAATCAAACAATGGCAATTTGGTGAAGAAGGTGCAGTCGCTGCAGATGATGATTGGGTTAATTACCTAAAAGGTGTGACAGCGGCTATGAACCAATCAGGTTTACGCGCAAAAGGCTTAGACTTGGCTATTGTTGGCGACGTGCCACTCGGCGCAGGATTATCTTCATCAGCAGCGCTTGAAATCGCTTTTGGGACAGCAATCAGTTATGCCAGTCAATTAAACTTATCACCTATGGCCATCGCCCAATTAGCTCAACGTGGCGAAAGCCAATTTATGCAATTAGATTGCGGTATGATGGACCAAATGATCAGTGCTATGGCCGTACCTGATCATGCTTTACTGATTGATTTTTTAGAGTTAGAAAGTGAACCGGTGTTATTGCCAGAAGAACTAAGCTTAATCGTAATTGATTTGAAACAAGACCGTCACGGATTTATGCAACAATTTGAACAGCGTAAACAAGAATGCAGGCAAATCACTAAGTTGCTTGGACTCGATTCGTTACGTGACTTGTCATTAAGCTTATTAACTCAACATAAAGAACTACTCAGCGATGAACAATTCCGCCGTGCTCGTCATATCATCAGTGAAAATCAGCGCACCAGTAATACAGCTCGAGCGTTACAACAAAATAATATCCCTCGATTTAGCCAGTTAATGGCGCAATCTCAAATATCTATGCGCGATGACTTTGATATTATCACGCCTGAAATAGACATCTTAGTCACCATGATTTCGACACTTATCGGTGAGCAAGGCGGTGTACGCATGAGTGATGGTTGTGTGTTGGCGTTGGTTAACCATGACCTCACCGATAAAGTGATCAATTTAGTCGAAAATCAATTTTTTAAACAAACGGGTATCGAAGCAGCTATTCACTTGTGTGCAGCCAGTGGCGGTGCCGGCCGCATTGGTTAATACGTTACAGATTAGAGAGGCATAAATGGTACGTTTTAGTGTGTTGGAACCTTGGCAAGATCCCCGTGGTGGTGAGATTGAACGGGTTAGAATTGATAATGGCATCATCGCACTTGAAGTATTAAGTTTAGGCGGAATTATTCGCTCGTTATGGACTCCAGATCGTAATGGTGAACGCAAAAACATTGTCTTAGGTTGCGACAGCGCCGAAGATTATTTAGCCCAAAAAGCCCATTTAGGTGCCATTGCCGGACGTTATAGTAATCGAATTGCTAATGGTAAAATGCAATATAATGGCGAGCAATACCAACTTAGTGTTAACCAAGCGACCAATTGTTTACATGGTGGCACAGAAGGTTTTAATCGAAAATTATGGCAGCTAGGGACCTTAAGTGACGGCGTACGCTTAACCTTAAAAAGTCCAGATGGTGACATGGGATTCCCAGGTAATTGCACCGTGCAATTAGACTACCGTTTAGTGGGCAACAATTTGTATATTGAAATGCTCGCCAGTACAGACAAAGCTTGCCCAATTAGTTTAACCCAACACAGCTACTTTAATTTAGACGGTAATCGTAGTGACACCAATGCTAAACATACCTTACAAGTCGATGCAAAAACCTACCTCTGCATGAATGATGTTGGCATACCAACCGCAATGCAACCCACTGCTGGCAGTGATTTAGACATGAAAGTGCCCACACCTATGTCGGTACAAACTTCACGCGCGGCATTAGCTGCCACCAAAGGTTTTGACCATTGCTATGTGCTCGATAATCCGGGGGCTGATTTACAGAGGTTTGGTTGTTTAGCCAGTGAACAAAGTGGTCGCAGTATGACGATTTACACCAATCAACCTGGGGTTCAAGTTTACGGCGCTAACTTTTTACAAGGCACTATAGGCAAAAAGCAACGAGTATTAAACGACCATCAAGCTGTATGTATAGAACCTCAAATGTTACCAGACTCGCCTAATCAGCCGGATTTACCCGGCGATGTATGGCTAACACCTGGTAAGTTGTATCACCACATAACTCGATACCAGTTTGATGCTAAATAATAAGCCAGAACAAACCACTTTTAATGCTGAAGATATTGGTCAAATTGCCGTCGGGGCTTTTGCCATGTCGGTGCCGATTGCGTTTTCTGAAGAAGCATGGCGTTTATCTGCCAGTTTGCCGACAGTAAACTTAGTACTTGTAGTGCTATTGTCGTTGGCGTTTATTACCTTATTTGCTTACCAAAGTGTATTTCAGGCAAATATCGTTAAGCGTAAACAAGCGTTTTTATTACGGGTAATTGCGGCGTACATATTGACATTATTAGTGGTGGGAGTTGTGCTATTGGCGTTAAATAAATTACCGTTATGGGACGATCCCATTTTAGCATTAAAGCGGATTATTTTAATCGCGATGCCCGCGTCTATGGGTGCGATTATCGTCGACAGTTTCGATAAAGAATAAACGACATAAAGAATTCCGAATGATTCTTTATGTCATTAACATCAATACTGATAGACGATTAATTAAGCTCGACTAACATTAAGCTCGACAAACTAGGTTAATAGATGAAGTGTGTACAGTGAATATTAAGTTGGTGAGTTCATATTATTAACACCATTAATCATCTTCATTCTCACCCATATCATCAAAGCTTTCATCATCATCTGAATCATCTAATTCTGGAATGTCATCATCATCTGTGTCAACTATGTCATCTGGTTCTGGCACGGGTTTTGCCTTACGTGGTGGCGCTGTGTCAGGTACTTTTGACAAATCGATACGTGATTGGTGCTTTAACATAAACTCAGCACGTGCAGCCTCCCAAGCACCGCTATACTCAGCTTTTGCTGCTTTTGTTTGCTCATCATCCAAGTCGTGTAAGTTAACTTTAACGATGTCTTCTACATACTCCACTATCGTATTACGGATGGTGTTATACAAGAAGATGCGTCCTGGTGACGCATCTGGTAGCTGGTTATCATGAACAACAATAGTGTTGCCTTTCGATGTTCTTAATTCACCAAACCAAAGTTGTTTTTTTGCAGTGTTATACATATATGCTAACGCCCTTAAATCAACACATATTCTAAAAATAATGCAGGATTATTGAAGATAATAGCTTCATACCGCACCACGATATCTGTTCTGTATTTCTGTGAGTATTTAAACAGAATATTTCTGAGAATCAATGCCTAAAATGATGAAATTTTGCGAAAATGCATAAAAATGTCTGTTGTGAGCACTTTTTAACGATTCCGTGTCATTTGTTTTACAAAATAATGTCCTAACAACAGTCATTGACCATCTTTAGCCAATGACTGTGTGATAACGACTATCTCATCAAGACGTTATCTTCAAGACTATCTCATCAAGACTCTAGCTTAAAAAAAACAAGCTTCAAGTTTTTTATCAAAATATATCGCGATTAGCATCTGGGTGTTAACCAAGATAGAAACAACCATTCATCATTTAGGCTTGCAGATCCAATACAATCTTGCCTTTATGTTGTCCCGACTCCATTCGCTTATGTGCTTCAACCACCTGCGAAAAAGCAAATACGCTATCAACAGGGATACTCATTTCACCACTATTGAGTAATGGCCAAACATACTCCGCTAAGCCATAAGCAATTTGGGCTTTACTGTCCACACTTTGTGGTCGTAGGGTTGAACCAGTCCAAATAACCCGTTTGGCCATAATTCGGAAAATATCCACAGTGGCTTGGGGACCTCGAGCCGTAGAAACCGACACCATGCGTCCATCTGTGGCAATGGCTTTGAGGTTTTCATTAATAAAGTCGCCACCTGCGATATCCATAATGACGTTAACACCTAAGCCATTTGTCGCGGCTAAGATTGGTTCAACAAAGTGCTGCTCATTATAGTTAATCGCTACGATAGCACCTTGGTCAAGACAGTATTGGCATTTCTCTGCAGTGCCAGAGGTTGCTAATACCGTTGCACCTAAACGACTCGCCATTTGAATAGCGGTAGTGCCAATGCCACCAGACCCCCCATGAATAAGGACAGTCTCACCTTCTTTAAGTCCGCCACGAATAAATAAGTTACCCCAGACAGTAAAAAAGGTTTCAGGAAGAGCGGCAGCTTGAACATAACTGTAGCCTGTAGGGATAGGTAAGCAATGAGCTGCGTAAGTGTTTACTAACTCGCCATAGCCGCCACCTGGCACTAAAGCGCAGACTTTGTCGCCAACTTGCCATTGAGTAACATCATCTGCCACATCAACAATCTCACCCGCTACTTCTAAACCAAGGATCGGACTGGCGTCTGCCGGCGGTGGATAAGCCCCTGCACGCTGTTTAATATCTGGACCATTAACGCCTGCGGCATAGACCTTAATCGTCACTTGACCCGCGGTTGGTGTCGCAAGGGTTGATTGTGTCATGGTCATAGCATTCGGTTCACCGGGTTGCTCAACAACCACATGGGTAAATTGTCTATTTAATGTTGCCATAAAATATTATCTCGGTTAATTGTTAAAGGTAAGATCCTAGCGTTAACGTTCTGTTGGTTTTTCGCAATATTCATTCACAATATTGACCAGTTTGTTAGCAAAGCCTAAAGTAGAGCATTTTTTAACCTAAAAAGGTTGCCTATACATTTTAAACAATTACTATACCCGCCCGTTCAAAACATGGAGCAAAATACTTGCTAAAGTACCTGTTGGTTTTACTGTCTATTTTCAGTATTCAAGCCCATGCTACGCCTATCCGTATCGCCTCAGATATTTGGTGTCCATACATCTGCGAAAATCAAACTGGCTACGTTGTAGAGCTCACTCGTCGAGCCTTTGAAATTCAAGGTCAATCAGTTGAATTCCAAACAATTCCTTATAAACGCGCCCTAGTTGAACTACAAAAAAACAACATTGATGCTGTATTAGCATTGACGCCCCACACCATTACCGAAAATCAGTTGATAAATGCTGATGTGATTGTGGGCTATAAAAGCACCGACTTTTATACCCTTGTTGGTAGTAATGAAACATTCGGGAAAATTACCGACCTCAATCAATCTCAACAAATTGCAGTCGTAAGCGGTTATAGTTATGGCGTAGAACTAGATGCTTGGTTTAATGCTCATACTAATACTTATTTTGCTACAGGTCGCGATCCATTAGCAATGAACATTATACGTCTAGTAAAAGGTCGCCATTCGGTAATTGTCGGCAACAAAAATGTCATTGAGTACACCACAAGTCAATTAAACTTAAGTCAGCAACTTCGCTATGCGGGCACCATGGGTAAACAGGTCCCCTTATATGTTGGTTTTAATCAGCAAAACAAGGCCGGTTCAATCACTTTTACTAATGGCATCAACATGCTAAAAGCCAATGGTGAATATCAAAAAATAATCTCGAAATACAAAGTATTACCTGATGCAACCTCTGACAAAGCCAGCCACAGTAATCTGCAAAAATTTCTGCCCATCTTTAATTAATCTTGCTTGCTGTTGTTATGCCATACGGAATTGACAGCAAGGTGTAAAACTTCGTAACACTCTTCTCACTGCATAACCTTAGCAAGTTAGTTACACTGCTCTAAAAAAGATAACAATCATCATTTTGGGTTTATTGGCATCGGTTTTCTGCTGTCAAAGGAGTGTTTATGCGCGCGTATCGTCAACTGCTGTTATTGGTATTAACCAGTTCAGTTATCTTTTCAAGTTTGGCTTCAGAAATAGTGCAAAGTAAAGGCCATTTCGACGACAAGTTTCGTCAACTTGAAGAAAGTCTGCCCACCCCAAATGATTACCGTAATGCCGCTGGCGAGCCGGGTAAAGATTATTGGCAACAACAAGTGGATTATCAAATCAAGGTCACTCTTGATGAACAACAACGCAGTATAAGTGGCGAACAAGTGATTACTTATCACAATAACTCACCTTACACGCTTAAATATTTGTGGTTGCAACTAGAACAAAATCGCTTTAAGTCAGACTCTATAGCTGAACGAAGCGCTACCTTTACAGGTGTAGATGATAGTGTTAATGCCAGTAATACATATGGTGATAACGCCTTTGCTAAAATAGATTTACACACCCTACGTCGTCAACAATTTTTAGCCGATAATGAAATGGGCTATCGCATCAATGGCGTGACAGACACAAGTAACAAGCCATTAAAATACACCATAGTGGGTGCGCAAATGCGGGTTGATTTACCGCAACCACTAAAAGCCAAAAACACCACTAAATTAAAAATTAGCTACGCGTACAATATTTTAGAAGAAGATGCTGTAGGCGCGCGTTCAGGTTATGAGCATTTCCCTGATGACGAGCGTGAAGACGGCAATGACATATTCTTATTGGCGCAGTGGTTTCCTCGTGTTGCCAGTTATTCCGACTACGAAGCTTGGCACAACAAAGAGTTTTTAGGCAGTGGTGAGTTTACCTTAGAGTTTGGTAATTACGATGTCAGCATGACAGTACCCAGTGACCATATCGTCACCGCCACTGGCGTTTTGCAAAACAGCAAAAAAGTGCTTTCATCTCAACAACTACAGCGTTTAGATAAGGCTAAAACAGCCGACAAACCAGTATTTATTGTCTCGGCAGACGAAGCGCTAGCCAATGAATCCAGTACAGAAAAAGGTACTAAAACGTGGCATTTTAAAGCCGAAAATGTGCGCGACTTTGCTTGGGCATCATCACGAAAATTTATTTGGGACGCGCAAGGCTATCAGCAAGGTGGTAGTAATCCGCAAGTAATGGCGATGTCCTTCTACCCTAAAGAAGGCGGCGAACTGTGGCAACGTTATTCAACCGCATCCATAATCCACACATTAAAGGTCTATTCACGCTTTACCTTTGACTATCCCTACCCTACGGCCAACAGTGTCAATGGCCCAGTGGGCGGCATGGAATATCCGATGATTAGCTTTAATGGTCCGCGCACCATTTGGCATGAAGATGAAAGCCGCACGTATACCTTGTCTGAAAAACAATTCTTAATCGGCGTGGTGATCCATGAAGTGGGCCATAATTATTTCCCGATGATTGTAAACTCAGACGAGCGCCAATGGACCTGGATGGACGAAGGCTTAAACAGCTTTTTAGACGGCATAGCAACCCGCGAATGGGACCCTAACCTATCGTGGGGACGTGAGCCTAGTGACGTACTTGAGTACATGAAGTCTAACGTACAAGTGCCTGTGATGACCCAGTCAGACAGTGTATTACAGCTTGGGCCAAATGCTTATATTAAGCCTGCGGTGGCATTAAACATTTTACGCGAAGTGGTTTTAGGCCGTGAGCTATTTGATTTTGCCTTTCAAGAATACAGCCGCCGCTGGATGAATAAGCGTCCAACACCAAGCGACTTTTTCCGCACCATGGAAGAAGCCTCAGGAGTCGACTTAGATTGGTTTTTCCGTGGCTGGTTTTACACCACAGATCATGTGGATATTTCACTCGACCGTATATACAAATTACGTTTAGACACGAATAATCCTGATATTGATTTTGAACGCCGTCGTCAGGCATACCAAGAAAAACCGATGCCATTGTCTGTTGAGCATAATCAGCAAAGTGGTCAAAAAACTTGGGTTGAATTAAATGCTGACAATACCGATTATCATGATCAGCATGATCAATTTAGTGTCACCAATAAACAACGTAATAAGTACAACAAGAAGCACGCGGAACTCGATCCATGGGAGCAACAAGCTCTGGCACGAGCATTAAAAGAAGATAAAAATTATTACGTGTTCAACTTTAGTAATCTTGGCGGTTTGGTGATGCCAATATTACTCGATCTCACTTTTGAAAATGGTGATACTGAGTCCATGATGATTCCGGCTGAAATTTGGCGTCGTTCACCGTTTGAAGTCAACAAACTGATTGTGACTGACAAAGATAAGATATTGGTGTCTGCGGTAGTCGATCGTCGTGGTGAAACCGCCGATGTAGACATTGAAAACAACTATTATCCTAGACAAATTATTCCATCGCGCATTGAAGCCTTTAAAGAAGAGGAGCGTAAAGGGAATAAGTATCGCGATATCATGCACGATAACAAAGAAGCGTTAAAAGACCCTGACATTAAAGTGAAGAAAAAATAATGCGTATTTCAATATTATTTTGGCTCAGTCTGGTGGGTTTATTATGTTTCGCTGGTGCGGCTAATGCCCACCAGCAAAAAGAAGCTTATACCAGTATCGTGTTTAATCAGCACAGTGGAATGCTTGAAATTCAGCATCGGTTTTATCTGCATGATGCTGAACATGCGGCGCAACAGGTGATTGATAAAAATACCGATATTATTAGCGATCCCGTTAGCCGCGAAGCTTTTGCTTACTATGCTATTTCAACGTTTTCGATGCAGGATCAACAACAACACCCATTAACCTTGACCTATGTAGGTACGGAATTACAAGGTAAGTATTTATGGGTTTATCAAGAAACACCGATAACGGCTGACATGGAAGGGTTTTATTTAAAAATGACCACCTTGCAAGAATTGTGGTCAAAGCAAGTTAATCATATAAATGTTGAGCGCGACAAAAAAGTGAATTCTGTCAGGTTACATGTTGGCGAAAATTGGCATTACGTTGAAGTGGCAAAGTAACTCTTAACCTTGCATGGCTGAAAGACTCTATCCATTTAAACTCACACGCATAGCTGCGTGTGAGTTTGTAAGTTAGTCATTCATACCAATTCCACTAGTGATAATAAACGGCTATCAAACAGACTTATATCCTGCTGTTATCCATCGATTATCTAACCTTATGGGGTAAACTATTTGGGCTCAGGTACCGCCACAGCATCGAGGGCGTCAGCTAAGGTAGAATAAGTCACACATTGTACACCATCGGGCTTAAAGCCTGCTTTAGCTAAGGTTTTAAGCGGTTGAAATTGAAAGTCGGCCAGCAATACCCTAGTATTATGGTGCTGACATTTATTGATAAATTTATATAAAGCAGACACGCCACCAGAGTCGAGTATAGACACCCCATCAAGATATAAAATCACCCCATCTTCGTCGGTACTTAAATAGCCTAATTCGCCAAAAGCACTATCTGCTGCGGCAAAAAATAATGGACCATTAATTTTAAATACTTTCCAGCGTGGCGGTAAGGTGACATTAACCAACTTTTTATGTTCGCTAATATCACGCACCTGAGTCATATCGGCCACTTGCTTCATAAACAATAATGACGCCAAAATAATCCCAAAGCTTATCGCGATGACCATGTCGAAGAAAATCGTTAATAACAAGCACACCATTAAAACAAGTATTTCACTTGAAGGGGCTTTTTTAATTAAATGAACAATTTTAGGTGCTTCGCTCATGTTCCATGCCACCATAAGCAACAATGCTGACATACCAGCCATGGGAATATAAGCCAAAATAGTAGTAAGAGATAACAATGACACTAATACCACAATGGCATGGATCATTGCCGCAAATGGCGTGACCGCACCGGCTTTATAGTTAGCAGCCGAACGAGCAATAGCCGCCGTAGCGGTAATACCACCAAAAAACGGTGCAATAATATTACCAATACCTTGGCCGAGCAATTCGCTATTAGCGCTGTGTTTCTGCCCCGACATACCATCTAGCACTACTGCACATAATAATGATTCAATGGCGCCTAACATGGCTATGGCAAACGCTGCAGACAATAAATCACTGGCTAATTGCCAACTGAACACCAATGGCACGTCGTCGACTTGAGTACGTAACCAAGGCCATTGAAAATCGGGTAACATTGATGGAATACCCGCCCCAGTGGTGCCATCGGCCAAGGTAAAGCTAAAAGTGGAACCTATGGTGGCCACATTAAAGCCTTGCTGATTCAATACCAAGGCGACAAGACTAGCAACAATAACGGCAGGAAGATGGGCTGGAACGGGCAACTTAAATTTAGGCCATATGATAAACACCAATAATGTGCTTACCCCCACAACCACTGTTGGTAACGACAATTCAGGTAACGCTTGGGATAATGCCACCACTTTACCCACAAAGCTTTCGGGCATTTCCTCAATACTTAGTCCAAAAAAGTCTTTTACTTGCAACACCGCAATCACCACACCAATACCGCCGGTAAAGCCTAAGGTGACTGGCTCTGGAATATATTGAATATATCGCCCTAGCCGAAACAGCGCCATGATGATCAAGATAATTCCAGATAAAATACTGGCAAGCAATAAACCAGACAGGCCATATTGGTGAACAATGGGATATAGAATCACCACAAACGCGGCAGTAGGACCCGATACGCTATAACGAGAACCACCAGATAATGGAATAATAAACCCGGCAATAATAGCGGTATATAACCCATATTGAGGTGCAACACCAATGGCAATGGCCAACGCCATCGACAAGGGAATAGCAATAATGCCAACCGTTAAGCCAGCTAATAAATCTTTAGAAAAAGTACTGGCTTTGTAAGGGGCGTCTTTAAAAGACTCTCTAAGCGCATTGCCAATACGAAGTGAAAATAAATGTGAGCGGTATTTCATTGAGGCGATCCCATAACCAAGTAGGTCGAAAAGATACCCCTCATTATAGGCCGATTGCCTCACAGTACAATCAAATTAAATTAGCATTAAGTGATAATTTAATTATCATCATATTATAATGTTTTTCTGCATTTCAATAACCCAATATTGGCACCAAACTCTACCGACAAAAAAGCCACCTAATAATAGGTGGCTACTATCGTTATCCTAATTTAACGGCTAAAGTTAATGGTCACTTTACGGCCGCTATTAGTTTCTATATTTTGGTAATCCCAATCGTAATGGTTAATTAAACGAGTGGTTAGCTCAAGCCCTAAACCAAACCCTAATTCTTCACTGTGATGATGACCAGAATCAGACTCATTAATCATGCTAACAGATGTTGTCGATTGCTTAATAATGACACGACCTTCAATGGTGTGTTGCAGCGCATTACGGATTAAATTATTCAACACAATTCGACATAACGTTATTGGTAATTGATGAATTGAGTCATCTGTTTCGATACTTAATTGAATATCTTTTCCCTTGGTTAAATAGCTCAACTCTTGAACCAATTGACGGATAAGCTGGCCTAAATTGACTTCTTCCATAGGTAAGCTTTGATCTTCATGTCTTGTTAACCATAGTAAGGTTTCAGTAAGATCTGTCATGGTCAGGCCTGCACGCTCAATGCGATGAACTACTTGAGCTTGTTTTTCTGCACTTGCCCCTTTGCTTATCAGTTTTTGCAATAATTCTGTATTCGTTCGAATAACCGCAATCGGTGTACGCAGCTCATGGCTGGCATAACTTAAAAACTGTTGCTCGCGGGCTAAACTGTCTTGGACAGAACGTAAACTGGTTTTAATAATATTGCCTAAGATATTTAATTCACTGTAATGAAAGTCTGGCATTGGTTGCTCAAGTTTTTGAGTATTGAGTCCTTTAGCCCAGTTCTTCAATCTCTCAACCGGAACCGTCACTCGGCGCATCACTAAAATGAGTACCACTGCAAACGCCAAAATACCTAGCAAGCCAGTTAACACTATGACGAGAAAATACGGCGGCCCATCACCCTTAAACATACTGTGGCTATTGCGATCGAATACCGTTGATACAAAACGTATTTCATCTCCAACTTTCATTTTCATAACGAAATAACCAGCGTCTGGTGGTGTTATAAAATTACCGCCAACAATTTTTTTATTCAGCACATTTAACTCGCTTGGCGGCTCAACCATTATTTGCTTTACGCTTTCGGGTAGATCTTGCCAACGAGAAGCCACCGTAAAGACTTCAAACTGATAAGGCTTACCATCTGTAACCTGTTGCTGTCCTTGGGCATACATAGCAACCCGCATTGACGAATCCATGCCAGATATAAAATAATGTAGGCTTAAAATCGACAGGATCAAAATAGTGCTGATACCGGTGATCAACATAGCCAGCAGTACATATAATCGAATACTGGGGATTATTTTCATTAGCAATGAGGTTCCTTTATTGCAAAACCATAACCGCTAATGGTGTGCATCAATTTATGTTCATGCTCGGCATCAATTTGTTTACGTAAATTAAAAATATGCACTTTTAAGCTGTTACTGTCTGGTTGTTCGTCGCCCCACACGGTTTGCATTAATTTTTCGCGCGATACTGGATTAGGGCTAGCATTCATTAACACGGTTAAAATTTTCAACGCTGTTGGCGACAATTTTAACTCCACATTGGCCCGATAAGCCTGTTTTTGCTGTAAGTCGATTGATAAGTCGGCGACGGTAAGCTTTTGCACTTGGCCACTACGGCGCTTTGCCAACACTTTAATACGCACAATCAATTCTTCCATGGCAAACGGTTTAATTAAGTAGTCGTCAGTGCCATTGGCAAAACCATTAAGTTTATCATCTAGCGTATCGCGGGCTGTGAGCATTAATACTGGCACATCAATGCCGTCGGCGCGTAAAGATTTGCACACTTGCAAGCCATTCATCTTAGGTAAATTTAAATCCAAAATGACCACGTCGTAATAATTTTTCTGAATTAAGCCAAGCCCTGCCAGTCCATTGGCGCTGTGATCGCAAAGAATATCTTCTAGTTCTAAATACTCAATCACCGCCGTCGCTAAATCGAGATCATCTTCAACCAGTAGTAACTGAAATTTATCGGTTGTCATCGAGCGGGCTCCTTATTTTATACTGGCGCTGTCGCGTCGTGATTCGGGCGTAATTTATTCATAACTTTAGTCATAAAGTCTTTTGTTTCACATTGAATCAATAACAATGACGGTGTTAGCAACAAGGTAATAACTGTGGCAAATAAAATACCATACCCCAGCGCTGCTGCGGCAGGAATTAAAAACTGCGCTTGCAGTGAAGTTTCACCTAGTAATGGTGCTAAGCCAGCAAAGGTAGTCACCGAGGTAAGCAATACCGCTCTAAGTCGCCCTGTGCATGATTCTACAATGGCATCGTGTACCGATAATCCTTCTTCTTTAATTAACTCGTTAAAGCGCGATACTAACAACAAGCTGTCGTTTACCACGACACCACTTAACGCCAAAATACCGTTTAACGATAAAATACTAATGGTTAAGTCATTCCACCAATGGCCTAAAATAGCCCCAACAATACCAAACGGAATGGCGGTCATAATGATCATAGGTTGCACATACGACTTTAACGGGATTGCCAACAAGGCGTATATGGCAATTAACGCTAACACAAACATTGATTCAATTGAGCTTGTGGTTTCCGCTTGTTGCTCTGCTTCACCAGCAAAGTTAAAGCTCACACTAGGATATTGCACCTCTAACTGTGACACTACTGTGCGCTGAAGTTGACTAACAAGCTCGTTTGAAGCAATTTTGTCTTTGTCTAATACTGCACTAATATACACAGCCCGTTGGCTGTCTATGCGCGTAATACTCGACGGTTGATAATCATTAAAAATGTCCGCAACGTGACTTAATGGCACTATGGTGCCGTCGATGGTTCTTACATTGGCAAGCTGAATATCTTCTATGGTTTGACGATCTGCATCTGGGTAACGCACCCGAACTTTCACTTCATCTTTGCCGCGTTGAAAACGTTGCACAACGCCGCCACCAAATGATTGCAATACTTGAGCAGATAAAGTTTCAGTATCAAAACCTAACGCGCGGCCCTGCTTAGTTAATTCAAAACGATACTGTGGTTCGCCAAAATCTAAGTTATCGTCAATGCCGCTAACACCATCCATTGCTTCTAATACAGCTTTTAACTCGGTTCCAGCAGCAAAAACAGATTCACTGTCTCTCGCTTTAATTTCCACTTTAAAGTTATCGAGCATCTCTTTTTTCGACAAGATTTTAAGCTTTTTAATGCCTTCCATTTGACCCACTAGCTCGGTCCATTTTGTGGTGAATTCTTTAAGGGTATACGGACTATTACTGGCAAGCTCAACTTGAACTTGGCCTGAGTCACTACTACTTGCCATCACATGTAAACTGGTTAAATAGCTGTCTTTGTTGTCATCATCATTTTGTTGTACCGATGGCTGTGCTAATGATTGCGCCAATGATAGTGCTGAAAGCTGAGCATCAACTTGCTTAGCGGCATTTTCTAAGGTCATTAAATTTTTATAGGTTTGACCAAAGCTGGCGTCGTTTTGCATCGAAAAATCTGCCACCACAGTATCACCAGCAATATCAGGGAAAAACGCTACCCGCACACCACCCGTAATCGGCATACTGGCAACGACAATAAATACCGTAATAAACAGCATGACGACTGCGTAACGGAAACGCAGTGCAAGTTCAATTGATGGTTGATAAATCTCTCGACTAAACCACTTTAAGCCACTGTCGGCAGCATGTTGAATATGATTAAACCATGACTTTTCAACCCGTTTTTTGGTATCAATATGGGCTAAATGCGACGGTAAAATAAATTTCGACTCAATCAATGACAACATTAAACAAATGGCAACAACAGTACCAAACTGGGCATAAATCTGCCCTAAACGACCTTCAACATTAGCCAAAGCTACAAAAGCCACTACCGTCGTTAGCACACCAAATATAGTCGGCGTGGCCACCTTTAACGTGCCTTTAATGGTGTTATTGATGTTATCGCCGTATTTTTGTCTGGTGCTGTAAACACTCTCTCCCACCACCACGGCATCGTCGACCACAATACCCAGCGCCATAATAAAGCCAAAGGTGGTCATTTCATTTAGGGTTAAGCCGGCAAAGTTGTTGGTCATAAAAAATAAGGTGCCAAAAAATACAAACGGTAGCCCTGCTGCAACCCAAAATGCCACTCGTAAGTTTAAGAATAACGCTAAAATGATAAACACTAGCGCGATACCGCTTAGGGCATTTTTAACCAATAAGCTTAACCGTTCGGTAATAAG
The DNA here is from genome assembly GCF_005234075.1 of Shewanella sp. MEBiC00475. Lineage (NCBI taxonomy): Bacteria > Pseudomonadati > Pseudomonadota > Gammaproteobacteria > Alteromonadales > Shewanellaceae > Shewanella > Shewanella sp. MEBiC00475. The sequence goes on along the minus strand of NZ_CP039928.1, from coordinate 2,610,148 downwards.
AGTACTTTTGTCATGCCAAGAAGCGATGCTCACATTAGCGGGCAACATTGTTGAATTACGCCATTTTTCGATAACTTGTTTTGCTTGATCGACAATATCAACAATATCGCCGTTTTCATCCATAACAATTTCAATCGCACTGGAATTAGCTTTGTTGTATCGCGACAATACAAAGGTGTCGTCGGCAAATTCGTCTTTAACGGTGGCAATATCACCCAGAGTAATAAGCGAACCTTGGCTATTGCTGATAATCGGAATAGCCATAAAATCTTCTAATTCATAGGCTTGTTCTGATACTTTTAAGCGTACGGTTTTGTCATCGTTATATAAACTGGTCGAAATTGATGCTGACGATTCGGCATTCACAGCATCAGACACTGAGGTTAATGTGAGTCCGTAGGCTTGCAACTTAGCTTCGTCAACTTCGATAGAAATCATTGGCTCAGCTTTGGCCTTAATTTCTAAATCATGAATAGCAGACTGACTTAATAAGTCTGATTTAAGCTGTTCGGCTAACGCTTGCAAAGTTGCACGATCGGCATCACCGTATATTTCAATCCATAAGGCATGATCTTGCATGCGCATTTTATCGATAACGGGATTTTCCGCTTCGGTTGGAAAGTTATAGATAGCGTCGACATTGGTTTTAATGTCGGTTAACAAGGTGTCTAAATCATAAGAACTGGTTTTCTCAATCATCACACTACTGCCACCGGCATTAGATGTTGATGTAATACGTTTAATACCTGGGACAGTTTCTAATGCATCTTCAATTTTAATCGCAATGCCTTCTTCTGCCAGCACAGGATCACCACTGTCGTAAGTGACTGACACGGTAACTCTGTCGGGCTCTAAGCTAGGAAATGCTTCTTTGCGCAAGCTGGTTAACGAAAACAAGCCTACTATTATCATGCCTATTAACAGCAAGTTAGCCGCAACTGAGTTTCTAGCAAACCAAGATATTGCCCCAGTATGTGTTGATTGCTCGTCCAACATAACTTACACCTCAACCTTAGCAAGCACCTTAATGCCCACTTTAAAACTGCTTAAAGGGCGCTTAATAATCTGCATTAAGCCTGACTGGGTTTGCTGTTCGTTAGCGATAGGTGACACATACACAAAACCCTCTTTCTCAAATGCAATGGCGGCCGCTGATTTAGCAAGAAGTCCATTATCATCGACAAACCAAATATCACCTTGTTGCGAAATAGCCGATGAAGGTAATTGCCATAAATTGCTTAATGTTTTACCGTTGATTTGTGCTTTTACAAAGGTGCCAGGGTATAAGTCAGCTTGTTGTGCAAGTGGATTATCAACCACCACAATTAATGACCGTTGACGACTGGTTTGGGTTAAATGTTGCTCTACACGCTCAATATAACCTTGCCACTGGTTATGCCCATTAGCACTGTACAAGGTGACATTCCAAGGGGTTTTAGCCAGTTCAGCATTATCAAAATCGGGTAGGTTTTGCCATTGTAAATCAGACAATGGGACATTAATTTCCACTTCTGCAATACTGTATAAGGTGCCAAGCTGAGTGCCTGCTTGAACATAACTGCCAGGTTGAATATCACGGCTCACCACCAGCGCATCAAACGGTGCGGTAATGTTGGTGTACGCCACGTCTTGCTTGGCTTTTTTAAGCGCTAACTTGGCATTTTCTAATGCTGCGGTGGCTTGAGCCAGTTGCGGAGTTCTTAGTACTAATGGAGAGGCTGGCTCGCCAGACAAACCTGAACGTAACCATTCTGATTTAGCTTGCTCCCCTTCACGTTGTTCTTCTAATAAATCAAGTTCAGCTTGAGCAACATCGGTTTGCGCTTGGGTTAAAGCTTGTTGGTAACTGATGTCATTAATCTGGCCTAATACAGTGCCTTTTTTAATAACCTGACCGGATTCAAACTGACGTGAAACACTGTCAATCTTGCCACTTATTTCGGCACTCAAGGTTAGCTCATAGCGCGGTGTTGCTTCACCAAAACCAATCACTTCAGCTTGATATTCTTGTCCACTTACAGCCACTACACCCACTTGTGGTAATAATGATACCGCTGTAGTTGTGGCTACTGGCTTTTCAATTTTCTCTACCTCTGGCGCTTTTTGATTAGGCGACGGCGGTAAGTGCGATGCGGTATACCCTACTGCAACAAAAATACTGCCCAATGATAATACAGTGACAATAACGTTTAGACGATTAAGCTTCATGCGATACCCCTAAGCCCAACGCTAGGCCTAAATCAATTCGGTTTATAAGACGGTTATAAATAGTGTTGGCAAGCTGTGCTTCAACATCAAAGGTTTGTTGCTGTACCGTAAGTAAATCAAAAATATCAACTAAGCCTTGGCGATACTTTTGCTCATAACTCACAAAGCTACGTTGAGCACTGAGTCGAGCGTCGGTTAAATGCTGTTGTTGTTTAGCAAGGGAGTACTCTTGGCCAACGGTGTTTTCAACTTCGTTAACCGCATTTAATAAGGTTTCTTGGTATACCCAATAACGCTGCTCAGTAGTTAACTGCGCTAACTCCGCTTGTGATGTTAACTTTCCTCCTTGAAACAAAGGTGCAGATAACTGCCCAAGCACACTCCATAATGGTCCCGTTAATAAAGCATCACTTGGCGACTCGGCCATGTCGGTTAAACTGGCCGACAAACTGATCGAAGGCAACATGGCTTTATAGGCGGCATCAGTACGTAATGCTTCGGCTTCAATATTGTAAAATGCGGTTTTAATGTCAGGACGTTGACTCAGGTTTTGTTGCCCCAGCGAGCTAATAGGATTTAATACAGTAGGAAATGCTGCGGCAATATTTACGGCTAAATCGTTACCGGTCCATTGTCCGGTAAGTAAGGTTAAATCACGCTTACTTTGGGCGAGTTGTTCTTGATAGTCCGCTAACGTTGCTTTTGTGCTGGCAGCACTGGTATTGGCATTATCAAGGTCTTCTAAACTGCCTAAGCCAACACGGTAACGCGCCAAAATCAGTGCTTGGTTGTTTTCTAATACCGCTAAACGCTGGGTTTCAATCGCCACAAGTTGTTGCTTAAGGCTAATGTCTAACCAGCTGCGCATCACGTTGGCAGCCACTAAGTCTTGCGCACTTTGTAGACTAGCTTGCGTACTGGCAATGTCTTTTAATGCAGCGTTGCTGCTGTCAGCTATTTTTTGCCATAAATCCAGCTCCCAACTCACGGTAATATCAGTAGTGTAACTGTCATCACTATCTTCTGTTGACGATCCACTAAAGCTAGCATCCACTGTTGGTAAGCGGCTTGCAGAGGTAATACCGTGTTGAGCATAAGCCATATTTAATGCCACCACGCTTTGTTGCAAGCTAGGATTGTTCTCTAGCGCCGTAGTAATAAATTGCTGTAACTCAGGCACATTAACCAAGTCAGTAAGTTGTGCTAGCGATTGCTCTGGTACCTCGTTAGCATTTGATGTCGCCAATAATTGTTCAATTAAGCGTTGACTAATATCGGTTTGATTTTGACTGGCTTGGTCGGCGTAATTGACATTATCGACAGCGCTGCAGCCCAATAAGCTCGCCACGAATAGTGCAAGCATTGCTTGTTGTACAGCGGGTTTTGCTTTCATCAAATACCTCTCCAAACTTGTGTCTTGCACAATAATGGCTACAGCATACAGATGAGTGGGTTAAGACGAGGTTAAGGTGGGGATAAGCTTTCTCTTGAATAAGCGTTTGCAACATGGACCACTTTCTAGTGGTATGTTCATCAACTCGAACGGATCACCTTAGAACAACTCAGCAAAGATCACTGAGCAGTTCTCTATTGAATACACTAAAGAACCGCAAAAAACGGCGTTAATTCTTAATAAAGGGCATTTTTGCTCTAATGCCCCTTCAACCGCCGACTCAATGCACTTTGACTGATACCGAGTATCTGCGCTGCTGCGGTTTGGTTATTGGCTGTTCGACTCATTGCCTCGTCCATTAAAGCCTGATTCATTTGTGCAATTGTGGGTAAGGATTTAGGAAAGATAATTCTGTCTTGTGGGGGTTCAGTCAATGACTTGTGTTCGTTGATGGCTTCCATAAAAGCTGAGGTATTAAGTGCTATGCCATCGCTGCGACTGACGGCATCAAATACCATTCCTTTTAGCTCGTGTAGATTGCCGGGGAAGTCATAGTTAGCTAATTTAGAGGCTAAATCTGCCGGTTGAATTGGCGCAGGTAGATTCATTTCAGCTGCTGCTAAAGCGATAAAATGATTGATCAACATAGAGATATCTAACTTGCGCTCAGCTAATGGCGGTAATTTAATTTTATGGGCGCGTAAACGGTAGAGTAAATCGCTCCTAAACTCACCTGCTTGATGAAGTTTTAGTAAATCATCTTGAGTCGATACGACAAACTTACATTTTACTGGGTAAGCAGTGTCGCTACCTAGAGGATAATATTTTCTAGTTTCAAACACATCTAAAAGCTTAACTTGGGCATCAAGTGACAAGGCGCCAATTTCGTTAAGATAAAGCACTCCTCTACCCACTTGATGTAATAACCCAGCAACGGCTTCTAATTCACCATTATTATGGTGATACAGTTGGCCACACATTTTTTGTTCAAACACCTCGCTACTAATGCCCGCTAAATTAATACTAATAAAGGGTTCATTCGGGCTGTAAAGTGCATGGCAAGATCGAGCAAATTCGCTTTTACCTGTGCCGCTAGCACCATAAATTAATAACGGTTCAGAACTAAATGATACTGCTTCAAGATAACGGAATTGATCTAATAACTGTGGCTCGCAAGTAAGAATATTATTGAATGCTTGTGGGTTATCTAAAGTGCGACTTAAAAACTTCTCTTTGATATAAAGGTAGTTTCTTTCAAGTCCGACAACTTCAAGTGCTCGGCGTACTGTGCGTGCAAGGTCATCGACATTATCTGTTTTGATAAAGTAGTCGTAGGCACCATTTTTAATGCAACGTACTGCTGTATCAACCTCATTAACCCCCGTGACAATTATGACGCGAGTATTGGGGAAATTACTGCGGATCATGCCTAATAACTCTTCACCAGAGTGAAATGGCATAGTGAGATCAACTAGCACTAGCGCATAATCACCCACTTGTAAGCGACTTTCTACCTGGCGACTATCAACACAGGTGTCAATCTCGGCTTCGGGAACCAAACGATTAAGGGTCACCGCTAGCGTGCGTAACCAAGGGGCTTCATCGTCGACTAAGAGAATATTTCTAGCGAGTTTCATTTATTATCCTATTGTACCAATGCGAAAGTCAGGCGAATTTGTGTACCTTTGCCAATACTCGACTGTATCTGCATTTCTCCATGGTGTTCTTTAATTATTTTACTGCATACCGATAAACCTAAGCCACTGCCACCTTCGTTTCGCCGAGTGGTAAAGAAGGGTTCAGTTATACGTTTTAACGTTGCACTGTTCATCCCGCAACCATTATCTTTAATACTCAATATGGCAATATCGTCTTCTATACTTGTCTCGATTACTATCGCGCCTTGCTCTGCAAGACAGGCATTACAGGCATTTTGAATAAGATTAATTAACACCTGATGTAATTGTTGAGCGTCGCCTTTAATCATAGGGCTGGATTCACTTAGCTTTAAGGTAATTTGATGATATTTGGTTTGATTAGCGGTAAGACGCTGGGCGACTTGAACCACATCATTAAGACAAACTTGAGTATATTCATCAGCAATATGAGGCATGGCATAACGCTTTAAATCATTAACTATTCGGCTGATGCGTTTAGAGCCCTCTTCGATAGTACCGCAACTATGTTGCAGCTCATCTATAGCGACATCTGGGGGTAAGCCTGCAATAAGCCAGAAAGGATTTTGTTTCTGGTAATGAGATGCCGCTGGGGTTAAATCTTTTATTGCGGCGGTAAAAAGAGATACCGCGTGTACAATTAAGCCGGTTGGATTATTGATTTCGTGGGCAATACCCGCAGACAACTCACCTAACGAGGCTAAACGGCTGGCTTCTTCATTGGCTTGTCGCAATCGATGCTGCTCTGTTGACTCGGCAAGTAGAATAACTACCTGCTCTTGAGCAATAGGGTGAATTTGTAATTGCCAAAATTGTTGTTGATACACCATATCAGCAGTAAGTGATTTTTGGCTAGTTAACACATCAAGCACTGCCATTCTAAGTATAAAAACATCATGATCGATATAGTAAAATTCATCAGAAACTAACAAATGGATATTGTTATCATTACTCCACAAATGCTGGAGCTCTTTATTGACTATGGTTACTCCGTCGGGGATACCATCAAGCACAGATTGGAACTGCTTCGACAATTCGGATATCTCAGCTTCAATACGCTTACGTTGAATTAATTCAGCATCGAGCGCTTTTGTATGGCGACGTAAACTGGCGCTAATAAATCCTGTGTATACCAAGCCTACAGCCGAAATAATGGCGACCAATATCACGAAAGCAAACAAGCGATTATCGGTAGATGTTAAATCCACTTTTTCACGCCCAGTGCCAAACCATTTGTTAACCAATTGGTCGTATTCACCTGATATTTTTAGTTGTCTAAGCGCTTCATTAATTTGGTACATCTGTTTGGCTTTTGTACCATTAGCGACAAAGTTAAATGCACCATAAATTAATGCATCACTTGAACTACGAACTGACGGATAAAGCGGAAGTAAACGTCGTGCAACAAAGCTTTCGGCAATAACCACATCGACTTGGTTTTTAGTGAGTAATTTAAAGCCCGTTTCATATAAGTCTACATCTACACGATCAAAATTTTGCAGATGATCTGATAAAAAAACCTCAACAAAAGCCCCTTTTTTAATGGCAACCCGCTTACCCACCAGATCTGCCCAATTATTAATGAGTGCCTTACCTTGTAAGGTATACGCTTTAGCATGGGTGGCATAAATGGGATCTGACTGCGCTAATTGGCGGTCTATATTGACAGGGCTAACAACGGCAATAACGTCAATATCACTATTAGGATTATGAACATCTTTTACTAACTGCTGAAAACTTTTGCGCCGAACAATGATCCGCTTATCAGTAAGTTGACCAATTCTATTCATCAACTCAACGTTAAAGCCTTGGTCCACGCCGTTGTTGCGCCACTCTAATGGTGCGGTATTTGAATGCACGCCAAATACGATGCTTTCTTGAGCCAGCACCGGTAAGGATATCGTGATAAGTAAAAGGAATAAAAATCTCATGGAGAGATGATACACACCAGCCTCAGGTGAAACTGTGCTGCATTGCTCGAATTAGCAAATCGTTAAGTACGTTTTGCCTATAACACTAACTTAATGTGATCTAGCTCTACCTACGCTATGCAAAATTGCATATACCCCCTTAGAGTTATGCATCTTTGCATGGACTGTTTATATGCTTGTGATTGAGACGCCATTTCCGCACCTCTTTGTGGTTATCTTATTGCGGGTATGAACACCATAGGTAAAACTGCTTGTGAGCAAAAGTAATAGCTGATCAAATCGATACTTAATTTGGACAGCACCTTATTTAAAGTGAAGTGATTGTCATTTCACCTTGGTATAACAACGAGAGTGCTTCTATAGTTAATGCACTAAGCGTCACTAACTATAGAAGGGGGAGCAAAAATGAAAAAGATGAAACTTGCAGTCTGTCTTGCCACATTAATGGGCACAGCAGGCCTAATGGGCAATGCTGTTGCGGCTGATAATTTAGCCGAATTCCATGAACAAAACCAAGAGTGTGATAGCTGTCACCAGCCAGATGGTGAATTATCAAATGATAGCTTAACCTATGAGAATGCACAGTGTGTTTCTTGTCATGGCACATTGGCTGAAGTAGCAGAGTCTACCAAACATGAACATTATAATGCTCATGCATCCCATTTTCCTGCCGAGCCAGCATGTACTACATGCCACAGCGCTCACGAAAAATCTATGGTTTACTGTGATTCTTGCCATAGCTTCGATTTCAACATGCCATATGCTAAGAAGTGGGAACGTAACGAACCTACAATTGCTGAATTGGCCAAAGATAAATCAGAACGTCAGGCTGCTCTTGCTAGCGCACCTCACGATACTGTTGACGTAGTGATTGTCGGTTCTGGCGGCGCAGGTTTCTCTGCTGCAATATCTGCAACTGATAATGGCGCTAAAGTTATTCTTATTGAGAAAGAGCCAGTTATTGGTGGTAATGCTAAATTGGCCGCTGGCGGTATGAACGCGGCTTGGACTGACCAACAAAAAGCGAAAGACATTAAAGATAGCCCAGAGTTAATGTACAAAGACACCATGAAAGGTGGTCGCGACTTAAACGATCCAGCATTGGTTGAAATTTTAAGTTCACATTCTAAAGCTTCTGTTGATTGGATGACTGGAATGGGCGCCGATTTAAATGATGTTGGCCGTATGGGTGGCGCATCAGTTAACCGTGCACACCGTCCAACTGGTGGTGCTGGCGTTGGTGCTCATCTTGTTCAAGTGCTTTATGATAATGCTGTTAAACGCAATATCGACTTACGCATGAACACTCGTGGTATTGAAGTCCTTAAAGATGATAACGGTAAAGTTAAAGGTCTCCTCGTTAAAGGTATGTACAAAGGTTATTACTGGGTGAAAGCCGATGCTGTTGTATTAGCAACAGGTGGTTTCGCTAAAAATAACGAGCGGGTATCTAAACTTGATCCTAAATTGAAAGGCTTTATCTCTACTAACCAACCTGGTGCGGTAGGTGATGGTCTAGATGTTGCTGAAAATGCCGGTGGCGCATTGAAAGACATGCAGTATATCCAAGCTCACCCAACACTATCTGTTAAAGGTGGCGTAATGGTCACTGAAGCGGTACGTGGTAATGGTGCCATTTTGGTTAACCGTGAAGGTAAGCGTTTCGTTAACGAAATCACTACTCGCGATAAAGCATCTGCAGCAATCTTAGGACAAACTGGTAAATCAGCGTTCTTAATCTTCGATGATTCTGTCCGTAAATCATTGTCTAAAATTGATAAGTATATTGGTTTAGGTGTTGCACCAACTGCTGATAGTTTAGTTAAATTAGGCAAAATGGAAGGCATTGACGGTAAAGCATTGACTGAAACCGTTGCGCGTTACAACACCTTAGTTGCTAGTGGTAAAGACACTGATTTTGAGCGTCCTAACCTACCTCGTGCACTAAACGAAGGTAACTACTATGCAATCGAAGTGACTCCTGGTGTTCACCACACTATGGGTGGCGTGATGATCGATACTAAAACAGAAGTGATGAATGCTAAGAAACAGGTTATACCTGGTTTATATGGTGCTGGTGAAGTTACCGGCGGTGTTCATGGTGCTAACCGCTTAGGTGGTAATGCCATTTCAGATATCATCACCTTCGGTCGCTTAGCGGGTGAAGAAGCAGCTAAATACTCTAAAAAGAACTAATCTTCTTTAGAGACTAACTTACTGACTAGTAACATATTATGTGTAAAGTAGTGTAGATAAGTTCCTCAAAGGTGTTATCACGAACACCACTAAAAGCCACAGCCAAGCGCTGTGGCTTTTTTATACCTCATAATTTATAAATAAGTCTTGTCGCTATCACATTACTGATTTGAGCAGCTCAGAACATCTGAGGTTTTACAATTCAAAGCGTATTAACATACGAGAAAGGTTACTCTCCTTTTCGTTAATACCATGCGGAAATGGAATATAAAAAAGGTCACGCTATGGTGACCTTTTCATTTTTAACTGTTTATATAATGCTATAAATTGATAGGTAAATTACCAGTATCCCAACACCTTCCACCAAAGCCCACCAACCACACCCCAAACGGTTAAGTTAACAATACTCATAATGAAGCCCATTACCCACCAATTTTCCATCGACACATAACCAGAGCCAAAAATAATCGGTGAAGTACCTGTAGCATAATGGGTTAATGACATCATTAACGATGAGGCACCCGCTAATAGCAAACCAAGATACAATGGCGGCGCGCCTAGCGCTAAACCGGCAGCATAAAAGGCAGCAAACATTGCAGTAATATGAGCCGTTGTACTAGCAAAGAAGTAATGCGCGTAAAAGTAAACCACCACTAATATAATCGCAGACACCATCCAGCCAACACCAAGTTGATCAATATTGCTCTCAACAACCCCAGAAAACCATGCCACTAAGCCTAACTTACTCAAAAAGGTCGCCATCATTACCAATGCTGAGAACCAAACAACGGTATCCCAAGCTGACTTTTCTTTAAGCACATCTTGCCAATTTAAAACACCACTGATTAATAAAATAGATAAGCCTAAAAAAGCCACCGCGGTAGTATTAACCGCATAATCAGCGCCCAATATCATTGCTGGCACACCCGCCCACAAAATCAACAGAAGTGAAAAAACACTAATCATGACTTTTTCACCGTAGGACATAGGCCCCATTTCAGTTAATTTAGACTTAGCAAAGTCTCTTGCGTTTGGGGTGCTTTTGATTTCTGGCGGGTAGACGGCATATACAATCAACGGCACTAGCCCAATACAAACCAAACCAGGTAAAAGTGCTGCAAGCGCCCATGTTCCCCAAGTAATACTGATATCAGATCCAGTAGCATCTGCAATAAGCTTAACGATTAATGGATTGGGCGCTGTCGCAGTAATAAACATCGCCGAGGTAATAGGATTTATATGGTAGTTAACCAAAGCAAGATAATGACCAATTTTACGCGATGTGCCTTCTTCTGGAGATGAACCAAAACTGGTGGCGATAGACTTCATAATGGGATGAATAATCCCGCCACCTCGAGCGGTGTTACTGGGTGTTACCGGCGCAATGACGAGTTCCGACAGCGCCAATGCATATCCAATACCAATGGTTTTTCGACCAAATAGTGAAATAAAGTAATAACCGATGCGATTTCCTAAACCGGTTTTAACCAAACCACGAGAGATAATAATCGCAATACCAATCAACCAAATTAATGAATTAGAAAAACCACTTAACGCATCTTTAATCGCATCAGAAGGGTTATCATTTGTTACCCCTGTTAGTGCTACTAAAGTGATCGCCAAAATGGCAATAGCACCAATTGGCATAGCCTTGCCAATAATGGCCACAACAGTACCAATAAATAACGCCAGTAAATGCCATGCATTTGCTGTCACCCCTTCAGGGGGAGGCACAATAAACCAAAGCAATAAGATAATTGCAATTGAGATCAACCCAGGAACCACTCGAGTATCAGCGCCTTTCATTTCTACATCCTTAAATTTGAGAAAACACACTACTGCGAAACAGCGCAGGGATATTAGCCTCATACTAACTCACAATGAAAGAGGCCGTAGTGAATATTATTAGCATTACTGGTATAAGCCTTTCTGATAGCTGAATATTTTTTAGACAAAATGTAATAAGACTACAAAAATAATTATGCTTGCAACGGATGCTGCTACATCTTGTTCAATTTGGTCATAATCCCAATTGCTATTTTTTCTTTGAACAGGATATTCAGCTGGCTGCTTTACTCCATTGTTGGTGCTGGACTGAACTCCGCCAGCAAGCAGCATCTATATACCATCAGTGCCATGCTGTTAAGTGACTTATAAAACTTGCTGCGTAATATCGTTAGGCATCGCAAATAGCCAATAAAGAAACAGTAAAATACTGCTAATAAATATTCTTACTGGCTAACCATATGATTAAGTGGAGATAATTAAAGGTACGATTAATCACATAGCCAAAAGCCACAACCAAGCGTGGTGGCTTTTTTATTCATAAATGTCCTCATGTCTATCGCATTAATTAACCATCGATGGCAGAGTGAGTTTTCGAATAAACGTTCTGGTTAACTTGTTTCGATTTCAAAGGATAATAATGAAACAGTCTATAGTTCATATCGCGCTAGTGGTGAATGATTACGATGAAGCCATCGATTTTTATGTCAATAAATTGAAGTTTGATTTGATTGAAGACACCTATCAAGCAGAACAAGACAAGCGATGGGTCGTGGTGTCACCTCCAGGATCAAACGGGGTGTCTCTGTTGTTAGCTCGAGCATCTACACCAAAGCAACATAATTTTATTGGTAACCAAACTGGCGGACGGGTATTTCTTTTTTTGAATACTGACGATTTTTGGCGCGACTATAACCGCATGCAACTTGAAGGGATTAAGTTTGTGCGCCCGCCTCAAGAACAAGACTATGGCACAGTAGCTGTATTTGAAGATTTGTATGGCAATCTTTGGGACTTACTGCAGTTAAACGATAAACATCCCATATAGATAATTGAAAGCTACAGTATTCCAATAATGAGATTGCTAGTATTGATACTGATTTCCTACAACACAATACGTTTAGAAATGGCAACCATTGCAACAGAACTTAAAGTCGAACCGTTGTGAATATACTTTATCAATGCATTGTACTTAATTCCAGATGAGTTTATTTTTCAGTGATGGCCCAAGCCTAGGAACAATCCCTAAAAATCTCAAGATAATGAGATGAAATGGTAAATGGCTAATTTTACTTGAACAAAGGAAAAGAAAATTTTATCCGAAGGCGGTACTCAAACAGACGATAAAATGTCATTCACTATTAAGCGAATGGCATTAAGTTAATTAGCATTATTTTTGCCTGTACTGAACGAGAATAATTGCTGAATTAAAATTAATTAGCACAAAAATAACTTAAGGCGTAACGTAAAATGCAGAAGTAAAAATTGGCTTATATCATGCAAAAAATGAAACCAGTTTTGAACAAAATTTAGTGTTAACAAAATAACAGAATCTAGCTTAAATAAGCTAGCAAAATACCAACCGTTGGGTATGAATAGATACTAATACGCCAATTGGTAAAGTCTTTTGAGGGCAGTAGCAAACTACTTATTACAGGTGCTCAAAATGTTACAACTGGTTAAAAAAATCATGCCATTTTTAGGTGTGTTTTTATTTATTGTAGCGATACTTGTTGTCCATTATGAGCTTGATAACGTGAGCTATGCCACCATAGTTTCAACGATTAACCTCACCTATCTCAGTACATTTTTATTGGCCCTCTTCATCACTTTAATCGATTATTTAACCCTTACTTGTTACGATTTTTTAGGGTTAAAGTACTTAGGTAAACAACTCCCTAAAGGCAAAGTGGTTTTAGCGTCGATGATTGGTTTTTCAATTAGTAATAATATTGGTCACGCCCTTATTTCAGGCCCGTCAGTCCGTTATCGTTTTTATAGCATATTAGGCATTACTGGTATTGAACTCATAAAACTATCCATTTTTATTAGTATCATGTTTTTTTTAGGCACATTAACACTCGCAGTGCTTGCTTATATAATACTGATTAATCAGGATATTGTTACAATAACCACCAATAATGCGGTTAACTGGGTGATTTATCTTGCGGCGGTAAGTCTCATTGCATATTGGGTGCTGATACTCACAAAAAAAACACCTTTCTCTTTTAAAGGTTTTGAAATTACCTTACCAAGCATCAACATGACACTCGCTCAAACAGCTATTGCTGCTGTAGATTTGATTTTAGCTTCTAGCGTGCTGTTTATTTTTCTACACCAACACATTGATATTTCTTTCATTACTTTTTTATTGGTTTTTCTAATCGCTCAGGCTGTAGGTTTGTATAGCCAAGTACCCGGAGGTTTGGGCGTTTTTGAAGCGGTATTTATCTCTTTATTAGGCCACGCATTCCCTGCCCAAGAATTAATATCAGCGATGATCTTGTATCGTATTACTTATTATTTCATACCACTGTTATTATCTGGCATTGCCATTCTTTGTTTTGAGTTTTCTGTCCGCTTGAAAAACATCAATAGTGCTGTCGGAAATGCATCACGCCTAATCACCCAAAATACTCCACAAGTCTTTGGGTTATTGATGCTGCTTGCTGGCGGAATAATGCTATTTTCAGGTGCGACGCCAAGTGATAGCCAAGTGATGAATGGATTGCGAAAAATTATTCCGCTTTCTGTGGTTGAAATATCATACATATTAAACAGTATTGTGGGGATGTTGTTATTACTGCTGGCTGGGGCTGTAAGACGGCGCGTAAATGCCTCTTACTATGCATCTATTACACTACTTTGCGCCGGCGTTATATTGTCATTAACTAAAGGAGGCGATTGGCAAGAAGCACTCATTATTGGCACCATGTTATTGTTGATGTTACCCACGCGATCACATTTTTATCGAGAGTCTACACTTATCGACTCCGCCTTTTCTAACTCGTGGTTTATTCTTATAATACTGATAGCTGTATCAACAATTTGGATCGGTTTTTTTTCATTTAAACACGTCGAATATCATAATAGATTATGGTGGCAGTTTGCATTTAGTAACGACGTATCACGCTTTTTGCGCTCAAGCATTATTATTATTGCTATTTTAATCGCTTATATAGCCTTAAAATTATTGCGTAGCCCCAAAGCTAGATATGTAGCCCCTCGTCCAGAATTGCTTCAAACATTGTTGCCTCTAATAAAAGGCGCCAATGACACTAACCCTCACTTAGCCTTACTTGGCGATAAACTCATTTTAATCGGTAAGGATAACCAATCGTTTCTAATGTATGGCGTGACGGCTAAATATTGGATCGTCATGGGTGATCCAGTCGGTTGCCCAATACAACAACAAGATCTGTTATGGCAGTTACGAGATATGGCGGATAAAAAATCGGCTAAGTTGGCATGCTATCAAATATCTAAAGTTAACCTACCTTTTTATTTAGACATGGGATTAGTGATCATCAAACTAGGAGAAGAAGGTAAGGTAAATCTTACTGAATTTAGCTTAGAAGGCTCTTCCCGTAGTCGTTTACGCCAAGCCGATAATAAGATGAAAAAACTGTCAAATATCAGTTTTGAAGTGTTAAATTGCTCGCAGGTTTCTGAACATTTAGTGGAGTTAAAAAACGTTTCTGATCAATGGTTAGAAAATAAATCGACCCACGAAAAACAATTTTCGCTGGGATTTTTCAATGAAAGTTACATTGTAAAAACTCCTTGCGCCGTTGTAAAAAAAGATGACCTCATTGTGGCCTTTGCTAACTTATGGCAAACAGACAATAAAAATGAGTTATCCATCGATTTAATGCGTTTCACAGATGAGGCACCTACAGGCGTGATGGAGTGGTTAACCATAAAATTGATGCTATGGGGCAAGGAGCAAGGCTATCAACACTTTAATATGGGCATGGCACCTTTATCTGGATTAGACACCCATGAATTAGCACCGCTATGGCACAAAGTTGGCCATATTATCTTCGAAAGCGGCTGTGAATTATATAACTTTGAAGGATTACGTCGTTATAAAGAAAAATTTGACCCTACTTGGGAATCTCGCTATTTAGCATTACCAAACAGCTTAAGTTTACTGCCGGTAATGCTCAGCATAACAAGCTTAATCTCTGGTGGAACATTCATGGGAGCGTTGAAGAAATGAGTAAACTGATTTTCATACTGATATTAATAATCTCTAGTGCGGTGCAAGCAGAACAACAGGAAATCGTTAATTACGGTGGGTTTGGCGACATCCATATTTACAATCATAATCAAAAACCAACCCAGTTAGTGTTATTTGTGTCCGGCGATGGTGGCTGGGATATCGGTTTTATCGATATGGTAAAACAGTTAGCCACAACTGGGGCAATGGTTGCAGCGATTGATATTACCCATTACTTAAAAGTCATTGGTAATGAAAAAGGAAAATGCTCTTATCCCGCTGCAGACTTTGAATCACTTAGCCAATATTTACAGCAAAAATATCAGTTTAGACAATACTCCCTCCCCGTTTTAGTTGGGTACTCTTCTGGTGCAACATTAGTTTATACCGTACTGGCTCAGTCACCTCCAAACACATTTCAAGGCGGAATTAGTTTAGGATTCTGCCCTGACTTGCTGCTGGATAAACCGCTATGTCAAGGCAATGGAAGTCTTTCATGGCGCAAGGACCCTAAACTTAAAAATAACTACTTATTCGATATCAATAAGCAGTTACCGAGTGCTTGGTTTGCGTTACAAGGAGAGAATGATCAAGTTTGTAATGCTCAAATCACCAAAGATTACGTTGAAAAAGTCGGTAATGGAAACATAGTGATGTTACCCAAAGTTGGCCATGGATTTGCGGTTACAGAAAATTGGTTTTCCCAATTTCAGCAAGCATTTAATCAATTAGCGGCTAAAGAATTGAAAACTGATGCCACTATTAAGCCAGACAGCTTAAATGATTTACCCCTCATTGAATTACCGACCACCAGCAATAAAAACCAGCCACTTGCGATTATATTAACCGGTGATGGCGGTTGGGCTGGTATAGATAAGTCAATTGGTGAAAGCCTCAATAAACAAGGGATCCCGGTTGTTGGTTTCAATTCATTACAGTATTTTTGGAATCGCAAATCACCCGAACAAGCAGCCTTAGATCTTGGCAATGTTATTAAATACTACACAAACCTATGGAGTCGAAAACAAGTGATACTTATTGGCTACTCTAGGGGAGCGGATGTATTACCTTTTATGAGAAATGGATTAACCATAAGCGAGAAAAACCTGGTAAAAGAAATGGTGGTACTTGGCCAGTCGAAAACTGTCGATTTTCAATTTCATGTTAGCGACTGGCTAATGGCAAATAATCATGATACTGAGTTAGCCGTGATACCAGAAATGCAGAAACTCACCGACCAAAATATTCTTTGTGTGTACGGTATCGATGAGAAACCACTCACCACATGTAGCCAATTAAACCCTGAAAACTTTCATATTGTCGAAATGTCAGGCGGACACCATTTTTCGGGTGATTACGAAAAGTTAGTCCACATTATTTTGGAACATATTCAATAAATAATGATTTAGCCTTGTCATTTAGTCTCGATAAATCATAATTTTGTATACATCATTCAGCCTGCAAAATAGATTTAATAAACCTCAACAGATTAAAGCAAAAGGGAGCGTTCACGCTCCCTTTATAGATAACAATCTGTATATTCTAGCGCGAAACACAAACGCTAAATCATTGGCTGAAAAGTTGACTAAATTCTTGAATTCGCTTTGCGTTAACACCCGCATCGCCTTTGCCAATCCGCGACACGCTGCGTAAATTAATGCGACTGCCCCGTTCTAATGTAGACACAACAACCACAACATCGTCAGCAAAATTGAAAAAAGGCGTTGTTGCCGTACTTTCAAAGCGCAGTGCTTTTGGGTCTTGATGGACAATCGTCCAACCCATGGTTTTCGCGACAGCTAATGCCTTTTGATAAGCCGCTTCAACCGATAAATCTGACGTAATAGGTTGAATATTAGGGAAAACTTGTCGTTGCTGCGCGGCGATATCTTCTCCACCATAAACCAAAGTATTTCTCGCTCCAATCCGGCTGTCAGTTAAAAACTCAAATTGCGGTGGCGATTGAATATTGGTAGTAATATCGTGAATAGGTGGGTATTTAACAGGGTTGCCCACCATTGCGATAATGCTTGGCGACAATATGCCCATGCCAAGTAATAATGCCACAATCGACTTAACCTTTCCCTTAGTACCACTGTTAGTAACAAGAGTGATAACCAATGCTACCAGTGCGACAACCACTACCACATACCCCAACAGGTTATTGTAATTACGACTGGCTATAAAGCCGACTATCGGCTCCCACAATCCCAGTGAAGAGCCAAACACCATTAAAGCAGCAACCAATACAGCGACTATGGCAACAATCAGCGCGATATTACCTATATTACTTTTTTGCATCACATCAATCCTTTATGTAACTCTAATTAACCCAGTGTATATTGACCTGGATTTACTGGAACTAATTTCTGAATAAAAAATATTCTAATTAATCTCAAATCGTCATGACTTCTGAACGAGATGACTTCAGATGAGGTGATTAACCGCTCACGCCACTGTTTTGGATACTTCACTCTTAATATGCCGTATTGGGGTCAAGTCCTAAGCGGCGCATGGTGCGGATTAAATTACTTCTGTCTAGCTTTAAACTCCTGGCAACGGCGGCTAAATTACCTCGTTCGTTCGCTAACACTGTTTGTATGATTTGTCGTTGGTACTCATCGGTTGAATCTCGTAGTCCAAGAGTTAATACCTGCGATAATGCGGCAGCGGCATTAGTGTCGCTGGTATTATCAATCTCGGCTATCGCTGGTGCTACAGAATGGCTCACAACGAACTCTGACCCGAGATGAACACGACTGATACTAATAATACTGGCATGACGCCCTTGCTCACTAGTGGCACGAAGTGCAGCACGGCTTAACACATGCTCTAACTCGCGCACATTACCAGGCCAATGATATTGCGTTAACTGATCAATTGCTGTTTGTTGTAATCTTAGTTTAGCGACCCCAAGCTGATGTTGGCTTTTTTCTAAAAAATAGCCCGCCAGCAAAATAACGTCTTTACCACGTTCACGTAATGGCGGCACTGGAAGAGGGTATACACTCAAGCGATGATATAAGTCTGCCCTAAAGCGACCTTCTTTGACTTCAAGCTGTAAATTACGGTTGGTTGCGGCCACAATTCTGACATCCACCACAATAATATTGTCGCTACCGACACGTTGAATTTCACCATTTTGCAATGCACGTAATAACTTAGCCTGTACCGCAAGTGGTAACTCACCCACCTCATCTAAAAATAACGTACCACCATCAGCCAATTCAAAGCGGCCACGACGATCGCTTACCGCACCAGAATATGCGCCTTTTACATGGCCAAATAGTTCACTTTCAACAATGCTTTCTGGCAATGCTGCACAGTTAATTTGCACTAGCAGTTGCTCACTGCGACGTGATTGCTGATGAATACTTTTGGCAACCAGCTCTTTACCCACACCAGTTTCACCAGTAATTAATACCGATAGATCGCTGGCGGCAACGGTATTTATCTCTGACAATAAATTCGTAATGACGGCACTATTACCAATAATAGTCGACGGTCCCGTTGTGGCTAACATGTGTTGAGCCACTTGATGGTTGCGCTCAACTTGAACCTCTAACGCTTCAATATGTTCACTGGTTTTAATAGCAGCAGCCACAGCAGCAATATAAGCGCGGGTTTCTGTTGGGTTAAGCGAATCAAAGCTACCCGCTTTCATCGCGTCTAGGGTTAAAACGCCCCAAGCTTTACCATCAATAAAAATGGTACTGCCCATGCAATCATGCACGTGTAATTGTTCACTACCATCATCGACTAAACCGTCGTAGGGATCGGGCAGTGTCGATTCAGCATCAAAGCGGGTAATGTGTGGGTTAGCCAAAATCTGCTGTAAACGTGGATGGTGGTTAATCGAAAACTGTCTGGCGAGAGCTTGTTGCTTTAACCCTACAACGGCTACTGGCACTAAGTGGTCATGTTTAAGTTTCAACAAGGCCACCACATCACATGGGATAGCGCGCTGAATCGCTAAAATCAGCCGTAAGTATCGTTCCGATTTTATCAGGTCACGATTTAAGTCTTCTACAATGTCTATAAAGGGAACAATATTCATAACAAGTCAAATCAACCTAATTTAGGTTAATTTGACATACTTATTGATCTAGGTCAAATTAACCTTTAGAGATTTTATCCTTTATAAATCAGGTTGATAAACATTGGCACGTTATGTGTAATGTCTAGAGATACAAGGTAATTGATTGAAGCTTATCGCTATTTTATATTCAAAAAGGAAATCATGAATGTTAGACACTGCAACTGTTCAAATTATTAAGGCTACCGTGCCAGCACTGCAAATTTACGCTAATGATATCACCAGTCATTTTTACCCATTACTGTTTGTACAGCATCCAGAAGTATTGCCTTATTTCAATCAAACTAACCAAGGCAAAGGCACTCAACCTAAAGCACTTGCTAACGCTGTTATCGCTTACGGTGCCAATATTGATGAATTAGGTAATTTGAGTGAAGCTGTCAGTAAAATTGTTCAAAAACATGTGGCATTGGGTATTTTGCCTGAACAATATGACGCTGTTGGCAGCTGTTTATTGCAGGCAATTAAAACCGTACTCGGTGATGCAGCAACAGACGAAGTCCTTGACGCTTGGGCCAAAGCTTACGGCCAATTAGCCAACATTTTGATTGCTGCCGAAGAATCAATTTACACGGATAACGAACAGAAAGCCGGTGGCTGGCGCGGCGAGCGTGACTTCACATTAGTTAAACGTGTAGATGAAAGTTCGGTTATTACCTCTTTTTACTTCCAACCCGCTGATGATAACGGCTTACCCAGCTTTGAAGCCGGACAGTTTTTAACCCTAGTATTTGACGATATTGACGGTGTATCGATGCGTCGTAACTACAGCTTGTCTGATGCTGCCGGTAAAGATTACTTAAGAATTAGCGTTAAACGTGAGCCAAATGGTGTGGTATCTAATCACTTACATGACAATATTAAGTTAGGCGATAAAGTAAAATTACGTGCCCCAAGTGGCGATTTCACCTTACGTAAAAACACCAAACCGTTAATTTTACTCACTGGCGGTGTAGGGATTACTCCTGCGATAAGCATGCTGAATACTGAAGCAGGTTCAGGCCGCGATATTCGCT
Source organism: Shewanella sp. MEBiC00475 (assembly GCF_005234075.1). Lineage (NCBI taxonomy): Bacteria > Pseudomonadati > Pseudomonadota > Gammaproteobacteria > Alteromonadales > Shewanellaceae > Shewanella > Shewanella sp. MEBiC00475. The sequence goes on along the minus strand of NZ_CP039928.1, from coordinate 2,589,625 downwards.
TTATTCATGCGGCCATTAATAGCGATGTCCATGCGTTTAAACAGCATGTCGATCAACTTTCTACTGCCCACAACCACATTAAGCCGCTGTACATATACAGCCAGCCAGAACAAGGTTGCCAACCCCATGCAACAGGGTTTATTAATGCATCACTCATTGCAGAACAGTTACCTGCAGACCGCGATGTAGAATTCTACCTGCTCGGCCCGACTGGTTTTATGAAAGCCGCATTGGCCATCGCCACCAGCTTAGGTGTACCAGAAAACCAAATTCATTATGAATTCTTTGGCCCATCTGAAGCATTAACCGCTTAATAGCCCAATAAGCAAAAGCCCTGACCATTAGGTCAGGGCTTTTTATTAACCGGTAGAATTAATCTTATTCAATCATTTAAAACGGCATATCATCATCCCACTCGTTATCCCAATAATTATAAACATTGTCGAGTGAGTTAAGCTTAAATAAACTGGATAGCGCACATGGTCAAATCATCCTGAAATTCAGAAAAACCACAAAACTGTTTCATTTGCTGCTCTAGAAACTCCAGCATCGCCTCGGGTTCATCAGGTGCTGCGCTGATTGCTTTTTCTAAGCGATCGAAACCAAATAATTCTTTGTGGGCATTTTGTGTTTCGATGACCACGTCTGTATACACAAACAAGATATCACCCACATCAACACTAACCCGGTAAGTATCCCAATTTTGCTCACGCAGTACCCCAATCGGAATTCCACCTTGATCTAGGGCTACCAGCCTATTAGCTTTTTTCAAATACGCATGAGGATGGCCGGCATTAGCATAAATAAGTTCTTTTTCTTTGAAATTATAACGCAACACTGTGGCAGTTAAAAAACTGCCACGGGGCTTTTTAGTAAAAAAGTGTTGGTTAATATAATTAAGCACCTCTGAAGATGTGCTGTTTAAATCTTTAGGCTCAAAAGTACGTAAAATAGCATCTATCATCGCCGTTTCTACAGCAGCAGCAGGGCCATGCCCTGATACATCAGCAATAATCATTCCTACATCGCCTTGGGAATCTGGACGACTTTTACCAATATCAACTATATCTAAATAGTCACCACCCGCACCTTTCATTGCTTTATAGGTATAAGCCATTCTGACAGAACTAAGCTCAATACCTTTGTCTGGTAACATCAATTGTTGTAAGCGCGAAATTTCCTCTATCTCGTCACGGATCCATACTTGAGCCGCATTGAGTTGGGAAGACACTTCAGAAAACTGGAAGCTTTTTAACTGATACATTAACTTGAAATACAGAGCGCTAATATGGTGTGACTCATGCCCTGAGGGTGAATCAAGTAGGATAATACACTCATATAAGGTCGATTCTGTGCCAAAAGGCAGCCCCCAGCACATCTTGCCATCATCATTTAATGGCAATATTTCAGCAATATTGTGCTGTAATCGCAAGGTTTGAAACTGCTTATAGAGCTTACTGTAATGCTCATCGCATAAGGATGAAAAGTTACAGCTAATTTGGCCATTTTTTTTAATTAAGTAATAATTATATTCACTTAGCGTGAGGGCTAAATTCGTTTTAAACCATAACGTTTCATCTATGATGCTGTTAGCTAACGCTCTATCAATCTTCAAGGGCAACCTTATCCTTGAGCTAATTTAGCAGTAAGGGCTTCGTTTAAGCCACTGACACCACTTTTCTTTAAGGTGCTTTGGTAATCATTGCTAAAGGTGCGGATCATCGATAAACCTTCAGCAACAAAATCGTAAATTTTCCATTCATTATTTCGTTGATAAAGCTGATAAGAAACCGGAATGGTATTTTCTTTGGTATGAATTTCAGTATCTACCGATGCATAAACCTTTTTCTTAATGGTTTCGCTGGTGTAATCAACCGTTTGATTATCATATTGTTCTAACAATACAATATAAGTATCGACTAACACCCCTTTTAATAACACCATAAATTGACGTTTTTCAGTATCGCTAGCCTGTCTCCAGTACTTACCTAATACGCGTTGTGCCGAAGCTTGTATATCTACATGCTTTTCAATCACATCACTGAGTGATTGTTTTTTCTGTTCAACTGACAATGCGCTATCTGATGCAATACCAATGATATCTGCCACGCCCAATTTAACGCGTTCGGTCGGTTCTTGTGCCGCTAAAGCTAAAGACGGCATCACTAACATCATAAGTAAAAAAATTATCGATTTCATTATTTATCCTGACTAAACATATATTTGCTAATTAACTCTTCAATGCTGATAGATGATTCAGTATCAATAAACTCATCACCATCTTCCATATTAATATCTGAACCACCGCTAGATATTTTAAGAAATCTGTCACCGATAATGCCAGATGTCCGAATAGAGGCGACCGAGTCATCAGGTACCGTAATCGTATTATCTAATGACACTTTAACCACAGACTCATACGCTTTAGGGTCGTAATTAATTGATTGAATTAATCCAACGCGTACCCCAGACATTTCAACAAAAGCACCTTCTTTTAAACCTGAAGAATTTTCAAATTTAGCCACTAAGGTATATTTACCACTATTGGTAACCGATGCCCCGCCAATGGTAACAGACATAAATACCAAGGCCCCAATCCCGAATAACACAAACAGGCCGACGAGAAAATTGACGTAATTATTTTTCATTGTTACCTCTAGTTATAGCGCTAATGAGCTAACGATGTAGTCACTAAACAACATTATAATTGCACTCATTACCACTGCCTGAGTGGTGCCATTACTGACGCCTTCTGCGCCCATATTTTTTTGGTTTAGGTGTAAATAATAGCCGTAATATAAAGGTATCCACATAATAAACAACCCAAATACCATCGACTTTATTTGACCGACCAGCACATCTTTAAAGCTAATCGTATCTAATACCCCTTGAATATATGCACCAGGGCTTTCGCCTTGGATGTGGATACCAACAATATAACCACCGCCAATACCCACCAAGTCAAACAAAGCCGTTAAAATAGGCACACAAATCAATGCCGCTAGTAGTCGTGGCAACATGACATAGCGGTAACTATTAATAGCCATGCAATCCAGCGCATCAAATTGTTGTTCGTTGCGCATAATGCCAATTTCGGAACAGGTGGCAGAGCCTACTCGTGCAATCACCATTAATGCGGTCATCACCGGACCTAATTCTTTAATCAGGCTCAAGGCAACCGCCGAACCTAATAAATCTACCGAGCCGAATCGCACTAAGGTATCGTAAAACTGCAAAGCCACTACCATACCGGTAAATAATGCAGCCACAACAATGACAATTAAAGACCGATTACCAATAAAGTATATTTGCTTAATCACTTGCTTAAATGACACTAGTCCAGTGAATAGGCTACTAACAATTCGTAATAAAAATAATGTCGCTAAGCCTAAACCATCAATATTTTTTCGAGTCGCTGCACCTAATTTACTAATCGAATTAAATAAGGTTTCCATTAATTTTTGTCCTTATTTAATAAACGATTAAAGTAAACCTCACCATCATCTCTGTGGGTGTTAGGTTGACGATTAATCATGTTTTGAATTCGTTCATCTGGTGAATTTTTAATATCATCAACAGTGCCGTTGGCTACCACTTCACCGCCAAATAAAACCACAACTCTATCGGCAATTTTAAACACACTTTCAAGCTCGTGAGTCACCACGACTATAGTCATGTTCATGGCATCTCTAAGGGTTAAAATAAGCTCATCCAATTCTACTGCGGTAGTAGGATCGAGCCCTGCCGAAGGCTCATCAAAAAACAGTAGCTTAGGGTCCATAATCACAGCTCGAGCTAAACCAGCTCGCTTTAGCATACCGCCTGATAGTTCAGAGGGCATGAGATGACCCGTGTCAGCCATATTCATTAATTCAAGCTTCATCCGCACCATAATATCAATGGTTTGGGTGTCCAACGACGTATTGTGCTCTAAAGGTAGCCTGACATTGTCTGCCACATTCAACGAACTTAACAGCGCGCCACCTTGGAAAGCCACACCCATTTTTTTACGCAAGTTGCGTAATTGCTTATTTTTAGCCTTAAAAATATTCACATCATCAATCATGATGGTGCCTGATGTTGGCGTTTTAAGCCCCAGCATATGGTTGAGTAAGGTACTTTTCCCTGAGCCAGATCCGCCCATCACCACCAGGATCTCTCCGGTGTTGACCTCTAAATTGACATCTTTGAGTACTTGGGTATCGCCATATTGGGCAAATAAATGCTCTACAGTAATGATAGGTTTAACCATTGTTACCCACAACTTCTACTGAATCAGCTAGGTTAAACACTGTGTTTAAACGGGTTAATTGCAGTACCTGAAGCGGTGAACCATTGGCTCCCACAATATGAAATTCAGTATCGTTTTCTTTGGCTTCGTTAAACGCTTCTACCAATGACGCCATGCCAGAGCTGTCGATATATTGCAGATGAGTAAAATCGACGATAATGTTATTTTTACTTTTGATTAATTTTATAATGTCGAGTTTAATGCTACGCGAGTTGCTCAAATCAACTTCGCCATAAAGTTTAATCACTTGGTAATTATTATACTTTTCAATTTCAATATTCATTTCATGTCACCCAAATTTTATCATCAGTTCTAGCCAATTACCTTTGCCATTATGGGGTATTAACCTTACCGTTTCAGCCACATGATAAATGAGGCAAAGGCCTAGTCCACCGGGCTCACATAAATCGTTTTCAGGAGGTGTTAATTGCTTGCCTGTAATCTGCGAACACACATCTTTTATCACAAATAGCGCATGATCATCACCACTGCTTATCTCTACTTCTAAACAGCCTTTGTTCGACATGTGATAACCATGACGAATAACATTGGCACAAGCTTCATCGACCGCTAATACGATTTCATTGACTTTATCTTCGCTAAAAGGAAAGTCGCGGCATGCATCTACCACAAATCCGCGAATATTTTTTAATTCACTTGTACAAGATGAAAACGTTTTGATGTTTGACATTGGCTAGTCCGTTCTCTTGATATCAGTTTTATTGTCTATTTTTTGGTATCACTTTTTTTATCACTTAATGGTTTAGCCTCTAATGATTGATCGTCTAAAGTGTGATCATCTAGCGGCTCAGCGTCTAAGAGTTCATCATCGAGTAGTTCATTATCGAACTCTTCATCAAAGGTATCAGCTTCAGTTTTCTTTACTTTACCGTCACTAACCAAGTACGCATCTCTTTGCAGATAAACATCTTTTACATAACCATATGGATCTAACGAACCATTTAACATGGGCTCATATTGCTGAAATTCAATCCGGCTATCTAAACCTTCAAGCGTAAATTTACCTAATCTTTGTTCAAACGTAAGCAGTGACAAAGGATAGACAAAAACATCGACAAAATCCCCCACCGTATTACGCGCAGTACTGGCACCATAAACAGGCCACATAACAAAAGGCCCATTACCGACCCCCCAAGCACCAAAGGTTTGTGCAAAGGTCTCTTGTTTCTGTAGTAATCCCATATCGGTAGCAGGATCAAAAATACCCACTAGACCAATTGTTGAGTTGACCACAAAACGTAAAATACTGCTGCCACTGTCGGTGACTTTCCACTGTAGGAGGTTATTTACCGCGTAAAGAGGCTCGCTTAAATTCGATAACAGATTAGACACACCTTTTCGAACAGGCTGAGGGATTTTTTCATAACCTTTTGCTGCGGGTTTTAATACATGCTTATCCATGATCTTGTAATTAAAATCCCAGCTTTTTCGATTAGCAGATTCGAATGGGTCACCTGGCGTGGAAGTACTCGCACATCCACTAAAACATAGCAGAGTGGCCACAATAATTAATAGTCGACCAGTTATGTTCACCCTTTCCTCCAGCTTCTATTTGAAAAATTTATACTCGCCATATCGGTATTTAACCCAGCATTTAATATTTTAACAGTGCTCAAGGGTCAAAATATATCATTAAAGCAATGAAAGCCTTAATACTATCTTGATTGAACGTTCAAAAATAACGTATACCATAATAAAATCAACTAAATGTTTACATAAAATGATCTCAATACGACGTCACAGATTTTCAGGTGATATGACTAATAACGTGTAGATACGAAGTGGCGACAAAAATAGATTAAATCTATTTTAAAATACTCACTTGGTCGCAGCTCATTCGCCGCCTAAGGAACATTAGCGTTAATTACACACCATCAATCATCATTTGTTTTATCGAAAATGTCGAGAAAACCCACTGATCGACACGAAGTGGCGTCGGTGGGATGAATCGTTAAACTAACCTTGATCTTGAATGTATTTCCGAACTGTTTCTGCCGAAGTATTTCCAACAGAGCAAACAAAATATCCATCTGACCAAAATGCCCTTTCACGCCAGAACTGATTTGTAAGCCACTCGTACCTAGCCCAAAGACTCTGTGTTGTAGACTGTTTAATTCGTCGCACATAGTTCGAAACACAGATGGTTGGTGAGATTGTGAGAAGAATGTGTATATGATCTTTGTCAACTTCGATCTCTTCTACTTTGAAATCCGACCGAGATGCTATGTCCATTATTTTCAATTTCATAAACTCGGCAACCTCACCCAAAAGTAGTTGTTTTCGATATTTAACAACAAGAATTAAGTGTAGGGCAATTAGATGTTTACAATGTGACTTGGTTTGCTACTCCACTTGACAACCTCGGCGCATACAGTAGTCTATACAGTGTATGAAAAAGACTCTCAGATACAACTATCGGCTCAAGCCGACACTAGAGCAGGAAGCCAAGCTAGTGGAATTTGGTTCATACGCCCGTGGCGTGTGGAACTTGTTGTTATCTGAAAACATGCGCCGCTATCAGTACGATAAAACCTTTTTGTTTTACAACGAAATGGCTGCACTTATTAAGGACTTAAAACAGTTTGAAGAATTTGCCTGGTTAAAAGCTTTTGATTCAGCGGCCTCACAACAAGTAGCGCGAGATCTTGATGCAGCACTAAAGAATTCGTTTAACAAAAAACGTTTACAGAAGTTTCCTACATTCAAGGTTAGTTTTAAGCAGAAGAAACGCCACGATGACAGCTTTCGTTGCGTGAATAACGCTAATTGTATTCGGATAGAAAAAGGCGCGATGAGTCTCCCTAAAATCGGCAAAGTGCCGTTGGTTTTACATCGTAAGTTGGCAAGTGCAATCAAAACCGCTACCATCCAAATGCGCCACGGAAAATGGTATGTCTCTCTGACCCAAGAGGTTAAATGCAAAAGTGCTAAGAAAATATTATCAACGCTTATTGGTTATGATATTAACAGCCAACTGACGGTTGTAGGTTCAAACGGATGGTACGTAAAAAACCCAAAAGCCTTTAAAAAGGCCTCTGGCAAATTAAAGCAAATTCAAGTCCAGTTAAGTCGTCGAAAGAAGGGCTCAAATCGCTGGCACAAAACAAAATCACGCTTAAACACACTTCACGGAAAAATCTCTCGCCAGCGCCTAGCGTTTGCACATGAAATCAGCTGTACGATAGCCAAGTCCAGCGATATCATTGTGTTTGAGGATTTGAACGTAAAAGGAATGCAGCAATTTAACGGCGCTATGGTGAATGATAACGTCATGGGTATGCTCACGGAATTGGTCAAGTACAAGGCTGAAGTAAACGGTGCTGTTTACCATGAAATCGGTCGATATGTGAAATCATCAGGGCTCTGTAGTTGCTGCACCCACGAACATAAATTGGGTCTAGGTATTAGAGAGTTCGAGTGTGAAAAATGCGGGTTGGTGCAATGCAGAGATTTAGCGGCCGCTAAATCCGTAGCCAATACTGGTGAAAAAGAGTTAATAGCTAATGGGATATTAGTTAGGGCGTTGCCCAAATCTCAGTAGAAATCACCTTCTAAAATGAAAATCTTTGAGTAATCAAAGTTTGGTGTGGGAACTGAGAAAAAAAAGCAACCTAGTCTTTAAAAACGAGATTGCAGAAGCCCATTGATCGACACGAAGTGCGTCGGTGGGTAGTTCACTGGCAAAGAAGGCATAAAAAGATAAGCCAACGTTATCGCCTTTCAGCGCGATTTTTCTATCACATACTTCAATAATTTTCGATCTTAGTTCAGCTCTCATTATCTATCCAAACATATGACGCTGCTAGCAATAATTCGTTAGCGTTTTGAAAACAAAAAGCCCTAATAAATTAGGGCTTTAGTGATTGTTATTATTGATTTAAATCATCAAAATTAACATTTGTACTTTTACTGTAAATTAGAAAGGAATATCGTCATCCCAGCCTTCATCTAAATCTGGAGTGAAGTTTTGTTGTGGCTGTGGTGCTGGACGCTGTGCTGGGGCATTTTGTGGTTGAAAATTACCCTGTGGTGCAGCGGCAGGCTTTGGTGCATATGCTGGTGCAGCTTGTTGCGCAGGCGCAGCTTGTTGCTGATAACCACCTTGTTGGCCAGCATTTGGCTGTGCTTGGTAAGCAGCATTACCTGCGGCTGGCGCAGTTTGATTATATTGCGCTTGCTGCGGACGAGCTTGAGCTGCTGGTGCAGGACGAGACTGTTGTTGCCCTGCATTTTGTCCTTGATATTGACCACCACCGGCATTATCACCTGAATTGCGGCTATCTAACATTTGCATTTCCATAGCATTGATTTCAGTCTTATAACGGTCTTGACCGGTAGTCTGATCTTGCCACTTACTGGTTTGCAATTTGCCTTCTAAATAAACTTTAGAGCCTTTCTTTAAGTACTCGCCAGCAATTTCTGCAAGGCGACGATACATCACAATATTGTGCCACTCGGTACGCTCTTGTGTTTGACCTTGCTGGTCTTTCCACGATTCACTTGTCGCTACGGTAAAGTTAGCGACAGCATTGCCATTTGGCATATAACGAACTTCAGGATCTTTACCTAAATTACCTACCAAAATTACTTTGTTCACACCACGACTGGCCATCGAAATCTCCTGAAATTTTTGTCTATTTACTTTATCTGAATACTAAGCGTGATCAAAACGATCTAATTCACAGAGCCTAACACAGCTCGCGCTTCGCTTAAATTGAATTTATCATCGACCTTTAAATAAGCCACTTTCTCTTCGAGCACCACAATGGCTTCAACGACACCAATTAACTGTGAAAGTTTGCTGGCCATATTTTGTGCTTCGGATTTATCTTTTATAGTTGCTTCAAGGGTATAGCTTTTTAATAACACAGGTTTTTGCATGCCGATGGTCAAAAGTAACCACACACACATTAATCCAAGAGCAACAAAAAACACGCCAGATGCGCCGACGAGTTGATAAGCTCCGCCGCCTAACATGCCGCCACAGAATGCGCCTAAAAACTGACTAGTTGAATACACACCCATAGCCGAACCTTTATCACCGACAGGACAAAACTTAGCAATCAAACTCGGCAATGATGCTTCAAGATAGTTAAACCCAGTGAAAAATAACACTACGGCAGCACTGAGTACCCAAATGTTATTAGCATAAAACCCCATCATCCCAAGCGATAGCATCATTATCATCAATGATATTTGGAACATGGTTTTAGTGTTGTTACGTTTAACCCCAATGATAATTAGCGGCACCATTAAGAAAAACGCGCCTACAAAAGCTGGGAAATACAACATCCAATGTTCTTCTTTTGCTAAACCGGCATCAACCAAATCTAGCGGCAATGCAACAAACACCGCAGTTAACACCAAATGTAGAATAAAAATGCCAGCATCTAAGCGAAATAATTGTGGGTCTAACAACATACGTTTTAGTTTTGTTGGTGTGGCTACCGTATCGCCTTTAGGCGCTTGGCTAATTGGGTTGGGGACAAAAAACTGCACAATCAACATGCCTAATACCGCCAATACTGCGGTTAGCAAAAAGAGTCCTGTTAACCCCAGATACTGTGCCACTATCGGCCCGACCAATAATGACAATGCAAATGAAAAACCAATACACATGCCGATAATCGCCATAACTTTAGTGCGTTGCTCGTCTCGGGTTAAATCGGCAGCAAGCGCTAATACAGCCGCGGCAATGGCCCCCATACCCTGAACTGCACGACCAAATACTACGCCGTAAATATGATCAGATGATGCGGCAATTAAACTACCAATCGCAAATAAGACTAAGCCACCGAGAATAATCGGTTTACGTCCGTATTTGTCAGACAAAATGCCCATAGGGATTTGTAAAAAAGCTTGGGTTAATCCATAAGCACCAATGGCAATACCTACCCACAACGGTGAAAAGCCTTCTAAATGCTGACCATACAGCGCGAAGACAGGCATTATCATAAACAGTCCCATCATTCGTAAACCAAACACACCGGCTAACGAAAATGCGACCTTTTTTTCCATACCTGACAGTCCATTACTGGCCATGCTGTTGCCCTTTGATAAGTTATTCAACAATATTATAAGTTGCGCATATTACCACACCGTCATTAATTAGCTCAAAAGGAAATCACAGTTTTGGTATAAGATGTTTTATCTGCACATGTTAAACTTTTATCCTGTTCTGGGCGTATCATAAACCTAAGCTAGCTGAATATGCTTAGTTCAAGTAGTTTGGGGATAAAGCCAAGATAGTCAAAATTGATATGAAGTCGCCCAACAAACTATGCGATACTAATTGTTGTTTTGTTTTACATAAGTCATAGAGTGAAGAGATGGATAAAATTGAAATACGCGGTGCCCGAACCCACAATCTGAAGAACATCAATCTCACCATCCCCCGAAACAAACTTATTGTCATTACCGGGTTATCTGGTTCAGGAAAATCATCATTAGCCTTCGATACCTTGTATGCAGAAGGGCAACGTCGCTATGTCGAATCCTTGTCGGCATATGCGCGTCAATTCTTGAGCTTAATGGAAAAACCCGATGTTGATCATATTGAAGGCTTAAGCCCCGCCATTTCTATTGAACAAAAATCGACCTCCCACAACCCTCGTTCTACGGTTGGGACCATTACCGAAATTTATGACTATTTACGCTTATTGTTTGCCCGTGTGGGTGAGCCTCGCTGCCCGACACATCATCAGCCGTTGTCGGCGCAAACTGTCAGCCAAATGGTTGATAAAGTATTAGCATTACCGGCAGACAGTCGTCAAATGCTGCTTGCGCCAGTGGTTAATGACCGTAAAGGTGAACACGTTAAACTGCTTGAAGGGTTATCGGCACAAGGTTACATCCGCGCTCGAATTGACGGCGAAGTATGTGACTTAACCGATCCACCAACATTAGATTTACACATCAAACATACTATTGAAGTGGTTGTCGATCGCTTCAAAGTTCGCGAAGACATGAAACAGCGCTTAGCTGAGTCGTTTGAAACCGCATTAGAACTATCTGGTGGTATCGCAAAAATTGCCAGCATGGAAGATAACAGTATTGAAGAGCTGATATTCTCGGCAAATTTCGCTTGTCCGCATTGTGGCTATTCAATGGCCGAACTTGAACCGCGTATTTTTTCGTTTAACAATCCGGCCGGGGCTTGCCAAACCTGTGACGGTTTAGGCGTACAGCAGTTTTTTGACCAAGACAGAGTGGTGACTAATGATGAATTGTCATTAGCCGGTGGTGCCATTAGAGGTTGGGATAGACGTAACTTTTATTATTTCCAAATGCTCTGTTCACTTGCTGAACATTATAAGTTTGACGTTGAAAAGCCGTTTGCCGAGCTTAGCGATAAAATCAAAAAGATTGTGATGTATGGTTCGGGTAAGCAAAGCATTGCCTTTAAATACATTAATGACCGAGGCGATGTGGTGGTGCGTAACCATCCGTTTGAAGGCATTTTAAATAATATGGATCGCCGCTACCGCGAAACAGAAAGTAATTCGGTACGCGACGAACTGTCTAAATTTATCAATATGCAGCCTTGTAATAGTTGTGGTGGTTCACGTCTACGTGAAGAAGCCCGTAACGTGTTTATTGGCGATCTCAATTTACCGCAGCTAACAATGTGGTCGATTGGCGAAGCCAAAGAATACTTCGACACGGTCGTTTTTGAAGGCCAGCGAGCCCAGATTGCTGACAAAATATTAAAGGAAATCAGCCAACGTCTTGGTTTCTTGGTCAATGTGGGGCTCAACTATTTAAGTTTATCGCGTTCAGCCGAAACCTTATCCGGTGGCGAGGCGCAACGTATTCGCTTAGCCAGCCAAATTGGTGCTGGTTTAGTGGGCGTGATGTATGTGCTGGATGAGCCATCAATTGGCTTGCATCAACGCGATAATGAACGCTTATTACAAACTCTAATCCACCTGCGTGATTTAGGTAATACCGTTATTGTGGTTGAACACGATGAAGACGCTATCCGCCTTGCTGACCACATTATTGATATTGGCCCTGGTGCTGGTGTACATGGTGGTGAAGTGATTTGCGACGGTACGCTAGAAGATATTCTTAACTGTGAAGAATCAGTCACTGGCCAATATATTTCGGGTAAAAAGCAAATCCACATTAATGATGAACGCACCCCGATTAATCCAAAGAAAGTCATTGAATTATTTGGCGCATCAGGCAATAACTTAAGGGATGTTGATTTAACCATTCCAGTGGGACTGTTTACCTGTGTGACTGGTGTGTCTGGTTCGGGCAAGTCGACGCTAATTAATGATACCTTCTTTAAAATAGCCCATCGGATGCTCAATGGCGCCACAATTGATGAACCCGCGGCTTACAAAAGCATTGAAGGTATGGATCATTGTGACAAAGTGGTCGATATTGATCAAAGTCCTATTGGCCGTACGCCACGCTCTAACCCTGCCACTTATACGGGTATATTCACCCCTATTCGTGAGCTTTTTGCTGGCACCCAAGAATCACGTACCCGTGGTTACCAAGTGGGGCGTTTCTCATTTAACGTGAAAGGCGGTCGTTGTGAAGCCTGCCAAGGCGATGGCTTAATTAAAGTTGAAATGCACTTTTTGCCAGATGTTTACGTGCCTTGTGACTCGTGTAAAGGTAAGCGCTATAACCGCGAAACCTTAGAAGTGAAATACAAAGGTAAAAACATTCACGAAGTGCTGCAAATGACAGTTGAAGATGCCCGAGGCTACTTTGATGCTATTCCATCAATTTCCCGTAAACTGCAAACCTTAATGGATGTGGGCTTGTCGTACATTCGTTTAGGTCAAAGTGCGACGACGTTATCAGGCGGTGAAGCACAGCGGGTGAAATTAGCTAAAGAGTTGTCTAAACGTGACACAGGTAAAACCTTGTATATATTAGATGAACCAACAACTGGGCTTCACTTTGCTGACATTCAATTATTGTTAGAAGTATTACATCGCTTAAAATCTCACGGCAACACTGTGGTAGTGATTGAGCATAATTTAGATGTCATTAAAACGGCAGACTGGATTATCGATTTAGGCCCAGAAGGCGGCGCAGGTGGCGGGATGATTTTAGCTGCCGGCACTCCAGAAGAAGTAGCAGAGCACCCAGAGTCTCATACCGCTAGATTCTTAAAGCCGATGTTGGCGTTACACAACAAACGGGTAAAGGCGAAAAAAGTCAAATAACAAGCAGAGATCACATACCAAACCTTAGGTGAATGAGAGGAGATAACACACTATGTTTACGACTCAAACTCACCTTAAGGTGTTAGTTATGTTTTTTGTATGCGGCTTACTCAGTGCTTGCAGCCAAATACCTCGCCAATGCTCGTCAGATATTATAACCAATTGGTCTCGCGCACATCAGCAAATCACTCAAGATATCACCACACTGAGTTCCGCTGAATTTCAAGGCCGCAAGACAGGCACCGAAGGCGCCCGCCTTAGTCGAGAGTATTTAATCAAACGATTTACAGAGATGGGATTACAACCCTGGCAGCCAACGTTTGCAGTTCCGTTCAGTTTTCAACATCAATTTTCGACCGTTTCTGGGGTCAATATCATTGCGACCATTGCGGCAAAAAACAACTCAAATCGCTGGAGAGTGATTACCGCGCACTATGATCACTTAGGCCAGACAGCTAGCAAAATATATCCAGGTGCAGATGATAATGCTTCAGGCATTGCTGGCATGCTAGCCATTGCTGAACGCTGGAAACAGTCTCCGCCACTAGATGATGTTAATTTAATGATTGTTGCCACTGATGCCGAAGAACCTGGTTTATATGGTAGCTATGCATTGGTGACAGCATTACAGCAACAGCCGCAAATGGACATAGAACTCAGCGTTAACTTAGACATGATAGGTCATCCTGATCGCCGCAGGGCTATCTACCTAGAGGGGCAAGACAATCTTGAAAATTTTGAGTCGATTGAGCCTCTATTAATGCAACAGACTCAATTATGCATTAAGACTCATCATACAAACTTATTAAGTGGACGAATGAGAAAAAGCGACTGGCTTAGAGCATCAGACCATTATCCATTCCATAAAGCGGGTTACGCTTGGGTGTATTTTGGCGTGCCACCACATGCGCAATACCACACGCCAGACGACACAATAAACACCCTAGATATTGACTTTATAGTCGCAGTAGCAGAAACCGTGTATCAAATGCTCAGTATCGATAAATTGACCAAGCTTCCTAAATAGCCTTTCCCACACCAACAAATGTTCACTTTTCAATCAATTGAGATATGTTAAAAATCAAGAATCAGGCCAATATTAACCTAGAATAGACCAATTAAGGTTTATTTTCAGTTTTTACGTGGTCAACTCACAGAGTTGCTGCTATAATACGCCCCCTTATCGGCGCGGGAAATCGACACGGGGTTGATTTTCTGTCTGTGAAACTTTAGCACGAGCTTCCGAACTTCGTGCGCATCCACAAGGCTACAAATCAATGTCATCTGAAAGAACTTTCCGCGAACTCGGCCTGTCTGAGTCTTTGTTGCGTTCGCTTGACGAGTTAGGTTATGAAAAACCAACTCCAATTCAAGCTGCTAGTATCGACCCGCTTATGGCTGGTAAAGATATTATCGGTCAAGCACAAACCGGTACCGGTAAAACAGGCGCGTTTGCCCTGCCTTTACTAAACAAAATCGACATGAAAATCAATGCTCCACAGATTTTAGTGTTAGCACCAACCCGCGAATTAGCGGTTCAAGTTGCCGAAGCATTTGGCAGTTATGCCAAATTCATAAAAGGCTTCCACGTACTACCGATTTACGGTGGTCAAAGCATGCAACAACAATTAAACGCCCTTAAGCGTGGACCACAAGTGATTGTTGGTACTCCAGGTCGTGTAATGGATCACATGCGTCGTGGCACGTTAAAGCTAGATAATCTAAAAGCCTTAGTATTAGATGAAGCCGATGAAATGTTAAAAATGGGCTTTATCGATGATATCGAATGGGTATTAGAGCACAAGCCTTCTGATAGCCAACTTGCATTATTCTCTGCCACTATGCCTGAGCAAATTAAGCGCGTTGCAGCTAAGCACTTAACTAACCCAGTGAATATCAGCATAGCGTCTAGCCAGACAACTGTTGAGTCTATCGACCAACGTTATGTGCAAGTATCACAACACAATAAACTAGAAGCGTTAGTACGTGTTTTAGAAGTTGAAAATACTGAAGGTATTATCATCTTCGTTCGTACTCGTAACAGCTGTGTTGAATTAGCAGAAAAATTAGAAGCCCGTGGTTATGCTTCATCACCATTACATGGTGACATGAATCAACAAGCACGTGAGCGTGCAGTTGAGCAGCTTAAACGCGGTAAGTTAGACATTTTAATCGCAACTGATGTTGCGGCACGTGGTCTAGACGTTGAACGTATTGGACACGTAATAAACTATGATATTCCTTATGATTCAGAAGCCTATGTACACCGTATAGGTCGTACAGGTCGTGCTGGTCGTACTGGTATGGCAATCTTGTTTGTGACCAATCGTGAAATGCGTATGTTGCGCACTATCGAACGTGCTACTAACAGCCGTATTTCGCCAATGAAAGTACCTAGCCCTGAAACAGTTGCAGAGCGTCGTTTATCTCGTTTAGGTGAGCAAATCCAAGAAACCATTAACGGTGATCTAGATTTCATGAAGAATGCCGTTGCTGAATTATGTCAACAACTTGAAGTTGATACTGACTTACTGGCTGCTGCATTATTACAACAAGTACAACAAGAGCGTCCGCTTCAGTTACCAACAATTACCGAGCGTCAACGTGATTCTCGTGACGATCGTAGTAACGACCGTGGTGACCGAGGTGATCGTAATAGCGACCGTCCACGTCGTGAACGTAGTGAGCGTAGTAACCGTCCAGCACCAACTAGTTTTGGTGACGCGGAAGGCTTAAAAGATAACCCAGACGTGAAAATGAATCGTTATGTTATCGATGTAGGTCGTGAAAATGGTGTTGGTGTAGGTAACATCGTTGGCGCAATTGCTAACGAAGCAAACATTGATAGCCGTTTCATTGGTCAAATTCAATTATTCGATCAAGTGACAACGGTTGATTTACCAGACGGAATGCCTAAAGACATCCTTTCGCACCTAAGAAAAGTGCGTGTATGTGGTCGTCCTTTAAACATTCGTGAAGCTGGTGATGAAGTATTTGCTGATACGACTCGTGGCGCAGGTGCTCCACGTCGCCCACGTAGCGATCGTGCTCGCAGTGACCGTCCTCGTGGTGATCGCCCTGCAGGTGATCGTCCACGTAAGCCACGTGACAACGGCTAATCATTCAATTGAATGACACAAAAAATGGAGCCTAATGGCTCCATTTTTGTTTTCTGCTTTTGATTAAACCCATTATTTATAAGCTAAGAATGATAAAATCAAATAACACTAATTAATTTGATTACTACGGAAATATTGGCGACACTGACCATTAATGGATTAACTCACCCAATAGGCAACCTAAATGGATTTTTTAGTGTTCATTTTACAGATAGTTGGTGGCTCGTCACCTTTGGATCTAGCTCAATCCGCTAAACAAGATAAAACATTACTGTGGATGATGATAATTGGCTGCACATTTTTTGGCACATTTGGATTAACGCTTTATTACCTCGCACAGCACAGTTAATCGCATCAATAACACTCATACGGTCACTGCACTAACTTACATTCAATTCAAATAACTACAACACAGTTCGGAATGCTTTTTTCTGTTTGCGCTTTTGGTACATGGGCACAATTTGCACTACAAACACCGCACACACAATCAGCACTATTCCCATAAATGACAGCGCATCAATATTAACGCTGGTAAATACCCCGCTCCACCAGCCTAAACAGACCACTAGCTCAGTCACACTAAAACTCAATACTGGAGTTAACGATAACATCGCGCTCACCTGCGCTGTTGGCCAATAATGCAAAGCTTGAGCAAAGCAGCCATAAGCAATCAAAGTATTAGCACCACAAAAAAGCACAATCCACCATTGATCTAATGTCATCGTTTCAAACTGACTAAAGTGGCTAAATGGCGCCATGACCACAATCCCTAATCCATAAATAAATAACAACACATTACTGGGCGATAAACGCTGACTTACCGATTTTTGCAATAAAGCATAACTGGTCCACGACATCACCGAAAACTGCACAATCATAATACCAAGCAATACTTGATGATCACTTGCTTGGTTTAAATCGAGCTGCGGATGGAAAAACATCAGCATCCCTAATGCAAGGGTGGCAAAACAACTTAATTGAAACCCATTAAAGCGCTCTTTAAAAAACAATACTCCGCCAAATGCCAAGAAAAATGGTGCGGTTTGAAAATTGAGTTGCGCAGTGCCTGGCGCTAAATACCCCAGCGAATAAACAAACGATACGTAATTGCATATCAGCAACACGCCCGCTAACAGTAATTTCAACCATATTAATGCCGGAAGTCCAACAAATTGACGTAATGCACCTAGTTGCCATTGGATCAATAATGTCACCCCTAACGCCATTACAAACCGGAACCAAGTTAATGTAACTGGAGTAATAAAACCGCCAGATAATTTTAGCGCAATAGGCAAAATACCCCAGAAAAACACTGCTATTGATACAAAGATAAGACCCATGCGGGTATTGGCACTCTGTTGTTCACTATTCACTTTTTTCGGTCCATAATTATTTAAGGCTGAATTTTGCCTGATTAACCGAGCAAAGTCTTGACCAAGATTTTACTCAACTAACCAATGATTGTTCGCAGAACAAAAAAGCCTATTTCAGCACCTCCTTTTTACGTGGCAAATCCCGTTAATGCAGGTAAAATAGCGGCCATAAAAAACCTATATGCCATATAACCTAAGGAACACTCGCATGAGTCTTGCCGATTCCGTTCTTGCCGTGAACAATGATTTACCTATTCGTACCGACAAACCTGTCCACAGTGGCAAAGTGCGCAGTGTGTATTGGTTAACAGATGCAGATAGCCGTCGACTCATCCGTGATAAAGGTTACGATGTGCCTGAAAATACGCCGCTGGCAATTATGGTGATCAGCGACAGAATTTCCGCTTTTGATTGTATTTTCCATGGCGAAGGTAATTTGCAAGGTATTCCTGGTAAAGGCGCTGCACTGAATGCTATTTCAAATCATTGGTTTGGTTTATTTGCCGAAAATGGTTTAGCTGACAGCCATATTTTAGATATTCCACACCCATTTGTATGGATAGTTCAAAAAGCCCGCCCCATAAAAGTAGAAGCCATTTGCCGTCAGTATATTACTGGTTCCATGTGGCGCGCTTATTCAAAAGGCGAGCGAATTTTTTGCGGTATCACACTACCAGAAGGCTTACAAAAAGATCAAAAACTGCCTGAGTTGCTAATTACCCCGTCAACTAAAGGTATTTTAACCGGTATCCCTGGCGTACCAGCGCAAGATGACGTTAACATTAGTCGCAGTGACATTGAAGCCAACTACCAAGCTTTCGGCTTTGAAAAGCCGCAGGATATCGACCTATATGAAACGCTGCTCAAACAAGGTTTCAAGGTGATTTCAGATGCACTAGCAAAGCTTAATCAAGTCTTTGTCGATACCAAGTTTGAGTTTGGTTATGTAAACGATAAAAACGGCCAGTCAAAACTGATTTACATGGATGAAGTGGGTACTCCCGATTCATCGCGTATTTGGGATGGCGCAGCTTATCGCGAAGGTAAAATTGTTGAAAATTCAAAAGAAGGTTTCCGTCAATTCTTACTCAACCATTTCGACGATGCGGACATTTTATTAAACAAAGACAGAATGCCAGAGCGCGAAGTCCTTGCCCGTGATAACGACTTACCGTTAGAAGCCATGATGAACGTATCGCGGACTTATACAGGTGTTGCAGAAAAAGTGACTGGCGCAAGTATTCCATTACCTACTAACCCAAAAGCAGACATTATTAACGTATTACGTGAACAGTATGATTTAATAGTATAAGACTGATTAGATTTAATAATAAGGCGCTTAGGCGCCTTTTTTTATGTTCATTAATCAAGATCAATGACATGCTATGCGCATGAACGCAGAGAAAATCCCCTTCCCCATAAAATAGCCTCAGCACAACTTAACAATCTTTTTTGTCGCATTAATCATCGACGACTGTATCACCTAGCAAAAAATTCCCAGCAATTGAGATAATTTACAAAACCTACAAATGTAAATGATAATGATTTTCATTTGAAACAATTGTATTATCCTGACTGTTAAATAATTGATACTCAAAAACCAACACTCATAACACACAGAACATGGATTCGTTCATAGCAGTTAAAGATGATAACACCATGAAATTAAATAAAATTAGTTTAGCAATATTATGCGCTATTAGCTTCAGTCAACAGGCTGTTGCAGCCGACACAGTCACTGATGAAAGCAACAAAAAAGAAAACATCGAAACAATCGAAGTCACTGGCAGTTATATCGCGGGTTATAATGCTCATTCAGCCAGTGGCGCATCACGATTAGACTTGGATATTATTGATATTCCTCAATCGGTTTCAGTTATTACCGATGCCCAACTACAAGACTTCCAACTGCACGACATTAACTCAGCACTCGACAGCGCAACAGGCGTTAACGTTGAGCGCATTGAGACTGACCGCACCTATTACACCGCGCGTGGTTTTGACATCACCAACTTCCAAATCGATGGTATTGGTTTACCGCTAACATCGGGTAATAATCATGCCGACGAAGATACCGCTATCTATGACCGTATTGAAGTGATCCGTGGTGCAAACGGCTTAATGACTGGTGTAGGTAATCCTTCTGCCACAATCAACTTTATTCGTAAACGCCCAACCGCAGACAACCAACTGTCAGTTAATGCTACCTATGGTAGTTTTAATAATACCCGCTTAGAAGCAGATGGTTCAGTTCAACTTAATGACACCTTTGCAGCACGCGCGGTTGCGGTCACTCAAAGTAAAGATTCGTATTTAGACCGCTACGAAACTGAAAAAAATATTTTCTATGTGTTTTTAGAAGCAAACCTTTCTGACGATACCAGCCTGTCATTAAGCCACAGCTACATGAATAATGATGCAACGGGTAATAACTGGGGCGCGTTACCGTTATTTTACTCAGACGGCAGTGCGACCAATTATGATCGTTCAACCAATACTTCGGCAGATTGGTCAAATTGGCAAGTCGTCAAAAATAATACCGTTTTAGAGCTTAGTCATAACTTTAATGATGACTGGCGTTTACGTGCCACTTATTCTCATAAAAGCACCGATGAAGACACCGAGTTGTTTTATGTATATGGCACACCAGATAAAGACACTGAGCTTGGCTTAACAGGTTATGGAAGTGAATACGACTTTGATGACAAAAGCGACTTAGTTGATATTTATATTGATGGTAACTTCAGTTTATTTGGTCGTGAACATCAGCTTGTTGCTGGAGTAAATTACTCAAAAATGAGCTATACCGACAGCTCACTTTACGACTACACCACAGGTAATGGCTTCCCTGCGATGCCCGATCTCAATACCTGGGATGGTAATACTCCTAAGCCAACTTTTACCGACGGTTTACGTGGTAGTGATGTAGAACGCAAACAACAAGCTGCTTATTTTACTGGCCGCTTTAGCATTGTTGACGATTTACACGTCATTGTTGGCGGTCGCTACAACGACTGGCAAGCCGAAGGGATTTCTTATGAAGTTGATCAAGATGCCGACTACCAAAAATTTATTCCATATTTAGGTGCGGTATATCGTTTTACGCCTGAATTAGTTGCCTACACCAGTTATACCGAAACCTTTGTTCAACAAACAGATCCAGACACTAGCGGTGTGTTTCTTGACCCTATTACGGGTGAAAGCCGCGAAATAGGTATTAAAGGTGAGCTATTTAATGGTCGCCTAATTGCCAGCCTCGCGTATTTTGACGTGATTCAAAACAATATTGCTCTGCCTGATCCTGCCACAGCGGATCTGCCGATAGAATTGAAGCGTTATTATGGTTCAGAAGGTATTAGCAGCAAAGGTTATGAAATCGATATTGCGGGTGAGATTTATTCAGGACTCAATGTCAGCATTGGTTATACCGATTTTGATATCGAAGGTGATGATACGGTTACGGCTTATACTCCGAGTAAATTATTCAAATTTGCAGCTACCTATAACTTTGAAACCATTGAAGGATTCTCTGTTGGTATGAACATGCGTTGGCAAGACGATATCTCACGCGATCAAGGCGTGGTAGCTGTCGGTTTTGATAATGCAGGTGCTGAAATCGTTACTGAACAAGATGCATATGCAGTTATCGATTTAATGGCGAAGTATCAAATCAGCGAAAATTTAGGCCTAGCAGTTAATGCCAATAACGTCGGCGATGAGAAATACATCAACAGTTTATATTGGGCCCAAGGTTATTACGGTGCGCCAGCCAATTACAGCGCGACGTTAACATGGAAAATGTAATTATCCTCAGTTGAGCCAATTCCTGCCAAAGTGAGATAGTCGTAGTCGCGTGTAGCTATCTCACTTTTTCATCCAACAATGAAAATGAAATCCTTATGAGAAAAACCTTATTTAAATGGCACTCCTATGGTGCCCTCATTGCCATGCTACCGTTATTGATCATTTCAATAACCGGTAGCATTTTGGTTTTTAAAGTCGAAATAGACAGCCTACTTCGACCCGCACATATGCTAGTTGAGGCAGCACCAACAACGCCAAGAGTCAGCTTAGACACATTGATGAAAACATTACTGGTTGCGAATCCTGATTTTGAGCTAGGTGGTTGGGAAATATTTGATGATAAATCTCGCTCAGATGCGGGATACATTATTAAACGCGGCACCGAAGACTGGTCAAAAGTGTATGTAAACCAATATAACGGCCAGTTATTATCTGAACCGCAATCTTTAGAGCATTATATTACCGACTGGATACTAGGACTGCATTACAGCTTTTTATTCCACATTGCAGGTGCCAGTGTCGCGCTGATCGCCGGTTCTATTATGCTATTTTTGGGGATCAGCGGGATCATATTATATCGCCGCTTTTGGGCTAAATTATTCACGTTACGCTTTAACGCTGTCTCGCGTATTCTGTTTAGCGATATCCATAAATTTATTGGTATTTTAAGCTCGCCCGTATTAATTATTGTGGCCGCGACAGGGGTTTATTGGAACTTTATCGGTATTCAACATGAACTCAACGAACATTCACAAGATGAGCACTATCTTATTAGCGCGCCACGCTATAGCCCTGAGATTTCATTTGAAACGTTAATGCAACAAACCGAAGTCGAAATTGCCAGCTACAAAGCAGGTTATCTCACCATCCCATTTGAACCAGGCAGAGATATTACCTTTTATGGTGAAGTAGAAAGCAGCAACCCGTTTAATAGTGAATACGCTAGCTTCGTCAGTTTTGATAGAACAAGTGGCAAACTGCTCGCGAAACAAGATATTCGTCAAGCAGACAATTTAACCGTATTTTTAGACAGCTTTCGTAAGTTGCATTTTGGCTATTTTGGTGGCTTATTCACGCGGTTAATTTGGTGTGTTGTGGGTTTAATGCCAATGATATTGGCTTTCACCGGACTTTATTTGTATTGGTACCGTCGAAAACAACGAGTCAAATCGGCCCAAAATCGTCGTCAGCAAATTATCAACGTATAATGCCCTTGTTAATGATAGATTTAAACAAAAAAGGATGACAACTGTCATCCTTTTAACCAGTGAGAACTTTTTACACTTTTAACTGTAAGCGCTAATTAGCTATGACGGCGTAAACCTAATGCACCTAATAACATCAACACAAAGTAACCTAAACTACCGCCATCACTGTCTTGAACAGGCTCAGGAGTTGGGTCAGGAGTTACTGGCGCAGGATAGCTTAATGCTATGATCACAGGGTCGTGATCTGAAGCAGAAAATGCATTCTCTGATTTAACCAGATCACCAGTGTACTTGCTGCCATATTCAAATAAATTTGATTCAACCGAGTTGATGTGCCAATCGTCAATATCGACTAACTTAGCGGCTAAACTAGCATTGGCTAAAGCATGGTCTAAGTTACCTAACTCACCACTATAGCTATATGAGTAAGTTGTTGCACCATGTGCTTGAGTATTTAAATTAATTAACCCATAGCCTTTATCAATCACGCTGCCTTCACGTTCGTAAACTTTACCGTTTAAGGTTGTCCAAGACGCGGTGCGGATAACATGGTCAGTAGTTGACGCATCATAGTCAGTTAATACTGCGACAGGATCTTCTTTACCGTATGCATTTAAGTCACCAATAACCAGTAAATCACCATCAACATCTTTGAGTGTCTCACCTAATACTTTGGCAGCAGATACACGGAACGCGTTACACTTACCTTGCATGTCAGCAGGTTCTGAATCTTCGTTAAAGTCAGTCCACTCTTCAATACAACCTGAACCTTTCGATTTAAGATGATTAACCACAACAGTCAGTTTTTCATCATTAATGGTAAAAGTTTGTAATAGACTGTGACGTTGATACTTATCATAGCTAGGGCTTAACTCAACCACGCCATCTTGCTCACGAGTCGCTGCACCTTCTGCTGCATGTTGCTCTGGCGTAACAATCACTTTTGCAGCACCCTCTACGGTGATACGAGCAGGGCGATATAACATACCGACGGTAATCGCATCGCTACCGATATATTTGCCTTCATATTTGTCGGCGTCTTCAACTTCAACAAAGCGATACGCTTGTTCATCGGTTAGCTCTGCATTAAGAGCATCAACCAGGTTTTGAATAGCACTGAGTTCACCAAAACCATTGTTAGCAATTTCCATTAGGCCAACAACATCAGCATTCATGGCGACCAGCGCAGTCACAATCTTAGTACGCTGTAATACCATCTCATCTTCTGTTGTCGCACCGCGATTACTGTCGCTTGGATTTGCATCGCCGCCAACCACGTCATTAAAAAAATTCAATACGTTAAAGCTAGCGACACGAATATCCCCCTTGTCAGCTACCGTTGGCGCATCGGTACGATCATTAACACGAATAAAATCACCTGCGGTTATCGTGTTAGTCGCTAAAATACGGTATGCGTTGTAACTATAACCAATCACACCTTCAAGGTTTGTTAGCTGGTCGCCGACACGGATGTAACCCGTTTCGGCATTAAAATCAGGAAAGTAAGGTACTTCGCCGTTGCTAGCCTTATAATCAGATTCGACTAATAACTGGTTTACCGCATTAGCTTCACCCAAGGCAATAGCCTCTGCTGAATTGGGTTCAAACACTTGGGTTGGCTTCATTAATGGTGCTTTATGTGACAACACCATATTGTTTCGGTATGAATCATAATCGAAACTAAAAGTACGAGTGACTTTCATCTCGCTACCGGCATCCAGTTTCACTTTCATGCCTTCAACACGCTCTAATGCTTGTGCCAAGGTTTCACCATCGGCGACATAAAATTCAACCGCGGCAGGAGTATCACCCAGTGCGCCTACTGCAATTTTTTGATCTGCTTCAAGGTCAATCTGGGTTGAGCCGTAATATTCGCTTACCTTACCTTGTACGCACACTTCAGTACCTGGCTGAATAGTATCTGGCGCAGCTTGGTTTAGGTAGACAAAAATACCGTCTGAAGTATAAGGCAAGTTATCACCTTCAACATCTTGAATAAAGAAACCTTTGTATAAGCTGTCACTTCTAGCAGTAACGATTCCTTTTACTGTCACTTCGTTAACCGATGCAAAACTGCCATCAGTAATTAATGGGCTTGACTCACCAGCACCTTGAACATCATAAATATTGGTCAGTGTGGCACCATCACAAGTAAATGCTACTGTGTCCGACGAAATCAACGCATCAGCATTAGCCATCATTGGCAATGCTGCGGCAACGGCGAGTGAAACCACCGTTAGTTTAGTTAGTCCTTTCATTTATAAACCCCATATTTGTAATAAAAATGCTATTTTTTTGTAAAATTCGGCGAGATTGTCCCAAAATCTGTTTACATAAAACAGCACATAGATCACATAAATGAAGTAAAGAAAATAGCTATCCCATTGATTAACATTACAAAATAATACATCAAAATGAACAGCGAAAAACAAACATCAAAATAACTTTTAAGAAACAAACGTTAAGATAAAAACAAGCATATATAAAATCTTGATAAAAATACAACGTACTGTTTAATAAGATTATTCCCCATCATGTCGTTACAAAAATTTTCAGGATTTTATCAAATGATTAAGCTAATATAAACGTTGTATAGCAGGCTAGAAAAGCCACCCATAAAAAAAACGGTAAAATCACTTAAGACATTAGGTTTATTGTCGATATTGATCATACATCAATATTATTGGGTCACCGCAAAAGACACTTTAACTGACTATTTAGTATCAACAAACTAAAAGCTCATCTCGTTATTTGCCATTTATTGTATTAACAGGTTTAGGTATGCAACCATGAAACAAGTTGATTTCAGAACTATCGATAAACTCTTCATCAAAATGTCCATTAATGATAAATTTTGGGCTATTTTCGGACTGTTTCTTATCATTTTATCAAGTGTATCGATTAGTGGTTACCTTAATAAAATTGACAATATTGAACAGCAATCACTGCATGTTTTAGAGCAAAAAACCGCCGCTACCGTCAAGGCTCTTGATACGACTAATCAATTAGATCAAACTGCTAACGTAGGCTTACAAGTATCTGCACGTTCTCAAAACAGTTCACGGCAACAAGATACCATTACTGCAGTTTATGGATTAGACGGTAAATTTTATACATTGACTGAATCCGTCTATGATCAAGAAGCCAATGCTAAACAAGCTGCATTAACGTCGTTGTTGCTATCATTCCTATGGATACTGCCTTTTAGCCTCGTACTTTACTGGAATGCCACCTTCATTGGCGGCGCCTTATGGGTGTTATGGGATACCACGGAAAAAATAGCTAAAGGTGATTTAACTTCTCGTTTAGGTTTCCACCCTGGTCGCGATGAATTTGGCACCATTGGTTGTGCACTCGATAGAGCAATGGACACATTAACCGATCTTGTTGTGGCGGTGAAACAAAGTGCCGAGACATTGCAAACGACCTCCAGCTCATTTGCTAATGAAGCTGTACAAAGTGCAGAACAAATTGACTTACAGTATGCTTCTCTTGACTCGGTAGCCACGGCAATGGAAGAGATGACAGCGTCAGCTGCTGAAGTATCGAATATCGCCCGAAATTCAACTCAACGTGTTGAACAAGATTCAGAATACACGCGTCAAAGCTATGATAGAGTTAAGCGTGCGATTAATGAAATTAAGCAGCTATCGACCTACATTGAACAGACATCGAGCTCGGTTAACACATTAAAAATCAACGCAACTAATATTAATGAAGTCATCACCACCATTAATGGCATTTCAGATCAAACCAACTTACTGGCATTAAACGCTGCCATTGAAGCGGCACGAGCGGGTGAAATGGGTCGTGGCTTTGCAGTGGTTGCTGACGAAGTCAGAACCCTTGCAGGACGTACTCAAGCAGCAACGGTTCAAATTCATAAAATGATTGAATTACTGCAAAGTGAAACACTTAATATTGACACTATTACTCAAAATACTGTCAAGCAAGCACAAAGCAGCAGCGATTTAATCACTAATATTGGTACCGATGTTAACGCGATTTCTGACTCATCACGTTCGATTATGGACATGAGTTTCCAAATTTCAACCTCATCAGAAGAACAAAGTGCTGTGGCCAATGATATTGCCAAAGAGCTGACTGACATAAGACAGAAATCTAATATTATTAGAAGCTTATCTCAACAATCTTCAAATGGTGTAAAAGCATTATCGAAAGCATCTGTTGATTTGGGCAAAATATTAAGCCAATACCGCACCAATTAATTTGCCAGTATATGTGTTTAGTTACAAATCAGCACTAAGTGAAAAGCGACGTGATGTCATTCGATATCATGTCGTTTTTTTATGCGGACGAGAGACTCTCTTCCCTACAAAAAATAACGGCCGTCATCAATAAATGATAACGGCCGTTTGATGCTTTATTACCTCAAAGAAAGGAAGTGTATTTCACACCTCTATTCAGTGAACGTCAGCATTATTCAAGGGATGTCAGTCTATGACCTAATGCACTTGTGCTGTCTGGCGTCAGTACAAAGGTAAAATTACTGTCGCCACTTATATCTAAAGAATCAGACTGATAAATGAGTGTTTGAGTGCCATTATCAGCCTCATACACTATGTTAATTTCATAAAAATCTTCAGGTAAGGTTGTACTCTGTTCTTCAACAAAGTCTAAGTCAGTCAAGGTATATTCTGCGGTTTCAATCGTTTCTGAAGCACGCACAAAATACACGCTCAGATCATCATAGTCATAAGATAAATTGACTACGTCAACTTTGTATTCATAAGCACGGGGACGAAGGTCTTGAGTAATTTCCATTCCTTCCACTGAACCGTCTTCGTTTTGATATACAAGCAAAGATTTCACATCATCTTGTTCAAACGTCACTAACAAGTTATTAAATAATTGCGTTTTGGTTGTAGCATCTTTTGCTGTGATCCCGTAATCGTTAAACGAAGTTGATTGGTAATCAGATACTGTAAACGGCGAAATATCATATAAATACTGAGTTTCTTGCTGACTAGCAATATCAACATCAATGCTTTGAGATTCAAGGCCATTAAATACTCGATAGTCTGCTGTTGCTTCCAACGCAGCATAATTATCTACCGTAGTGGTCGAGTCAACACTGTCGATGTTCACTTTAATATCACCAGCACCAAAGCTATTGCGGATAACCAATTTATAAACCGTTTCCGTGGTTAGATCCATGCTGCCAGTGGTATAAATTACATCTTTAGTACCTGTGTCGGTCAGATAGACAATGTAATCTTCGGTATCTAGAATGGTTGAATCACTGTAGCTACCGTACCCTACACTGCCTAACATTACCGCGTCATCAATGGTTTGAGTATCAAGTGAAATATACGCATCAAATGTGCCTTCATCAGTTGCTACGTTGGCAATAAGTACCTGCATTTTACTGTACTCATAATCATCATCTGCGTTAAGATCATCCATATCTTCACGATTGTAATTAATATCCAGTAATTGTGGATCTAAATAATCACCATACAACACAAATAAATGGTTATCATCGTTATCCATGTCAACAGTATCACTGTAAATAGATACCGTTTCACCATCTTCATCTTGACCATAAATTTCTAAATCTGCATCGCCCGAGCTGTAGCCATAACGCGGCATCGCATCAGCAAAATCGATTGAAGTATATGAGTAGTCGTCAAGTACTAGTGATGTAGAAGTACTATTAGGCGATCCATTATAATATTGCACATAAGCGTAGTCAGAACTGCTATCGCTACTATCATCCGATCCACAGCCGAATAATAAGGCCCCAACAGCTGACAAAATTATCAATCGGCTTGCTTTCTTGTTAAACATAATTACTCCATTAACCACTAAGTTACATTTGCAATATTATGACCCCATATATGCGTCAACAACTGTCAAGAAAGGTAAAGTAAATATATAGATCGTCAAGATTGACTATTTTGGTTATAAAAAAACCTCTTATCAGCAGATAAGAGGTTAATCATTTGGAAATCTGGCTTAAGTTAACTCTTTTTAAGCTAGGTTTTTTAGCCTATTTAGTTACCAGCAATTTTCATTTCGTTCAGTAAAATACCACCAGTACGGATTGATGAACGTAAATCGCGATCCTTACCGACACCTTGGATACCCATAAACATGTCTTTTAAATTGCCAGCAATGGTAATTTCTTCTACGGGATATAACACTTCGCCGTTTTCAACATAAAAACCTGCCGCGCCGCGAGAATAATCACCGGTGACGCCATTAACACCTTGGCCCATCACTTCTGTAACAATTAAGCCGGTATTCATCATCTTCACTAAGTCATCAAAGGTTTGATTGGTGTGGCTCAAGGTCCAGTTATAAATACCGCCTGCATGGCCTGTGTTGGTCATACCTAATTTACGAGCGGAATAGCTGGTTAACAAGTAAGTCTCTAGCTGGCCGCGATCAATAATACGACGGTCTTGAGTCGCTACACCTTCACTGTCGTAATTGGCACTAGCTAATGCACCAATTAAATGTGGTTGTTCTTCAATGCTAAACCAGTCTGGGAATATTTGGGTGTTCAGTGCTTCCATCAAGAAGCTCGACTTACGATAAATACTACTACCACTAATTGCACCAATTAAATGGCCCATTAGACCTGTAGCAATTTCAGGGGCAAATAATACCGGCATTTTCGCAGTGGCAATTTTACGCGCATCCAAACGACTTAAGGTTTTGTTGGCTGCTTGTAAACCTACCGTTTCAGGTGACAGTAAATCTTGGTATTTACGGGCAACGGTATAATCGTAATCACGTTGCATATTGCCATCAGACTCTTCGCCAATAACAACACAACTTAAACTGTATCGCGAACTACAATAGCCATTCAAAAATCCATGACTATTACCATAAACTCTAGCGGCAGTATGCGCATTAGCACTCGCACCGTCTGAATTACGGATCCGACTATCAACCGATAAACTCGCTTCCTCAGCACGTATCGCTAACTGAGCTAACTCTTCTGCATCAATATCTTGCGGATGGTATAGCTGTAGGTCTCGAATATCTTGCGCCATCAAGGCCGGATCGGCTAAGCCACTAAAAGGGTCTTCTGAAGTATATTTTGCAATACCGTCAGCCGCCTTCACTGCTTGGCGAATAGCCTCAGGGCTTAAATCTGATGTGGATGAATTTCCTTTGCGACCATCTCTAAAAATAGTAATGCCTAAGGCACCATCTTTATTAAACTCAACCGTTTCAACTTCTTTTTCACGGGTCGAAACCGATAAACCTTGCTGCTTACTAATGGCCACCTCAGCGGCTGTCGTACCTAACGCTTTGGCGTATTCTAATGCAACAGATACAGCGTCTTTTAACGCCGATAATTCAGAATCAATTCTAGGTGTTGGTTCACTTGCGCTAGGCGCTGAAGAAGGATGAGAAGCCACAAATTTACTCTTTGATTAGTCTAATTGACGCTAGCATATCAAATTCAATTGGCGATTGATAACAGGGCATTTATATCACAACCTTTCATCAATAAATTCTGCATATTCTGGGCCAAATAAATGTTATCATTAGTGCATATTGACTTGAGGTTTATGACTATGAAAATTGTTGGCGATTCAGAGCTATTTCAACAACCCTATGATAATGATGACAACTATGTCAGCAGAACAGGTGTAAAAAAAGAAAGTGAGGATGCTCAAGCACTTGGTATGCGTTTGATTGCCCTGAGCAAAACTCAATTAGACAAAATGGGTTTAGATGAGTTTCTATACGATGCTATTCTAAAAACAAAACTGATTAAACAAAAAACCGAAGCCTATCGCCGTCATATGCAATACATTGGTAAGTTGATGCGCGGATTTGAGCATGAGCCTATTGAAGCAGCACTCGATAAAGTGTTAAACAAAAACAATAATGAAGCCGCTCAAATACAGATTTTCGAAAAAATGCGTGAGCGTTTATTGACTAATGGTGATGATGAAATTCAAATATTACTGGATCTACATCCACAATTTGAACGTCAAAAATTGCGTCAACTGATCCGCCAAGCCAATAAAGAACTGGCTAAAGGGACGGAATCAAAATCGTCAAAAGAATTGTTCAAATACTTACGATCTGAAATTAAAGACTAAATACGGCTTAAAGAGAATAAGGATGTTGCTAATGCGGCTGAAAATGGTAATTCGCACACTATTGTTATCATTAACTTCAATGGTGTTTTTTACAGGTTGTAACGGTGCCGCAGACGGCAGTGATTTAGACACATCAGATGACACTTATAGTTTATCGGTGAGTTATCAAAATGTGGTCAATGGCCAATGTGATGCTAGCACCTATGAACTCATTTTTGATCTCGATGACAGCTTTTGTGCAGTGGCACAGCTAAAATTGGGTAGTGCGAATGTTAGTGGTGCACTGATCCAATTTAGCACTACCAATGCCAGCTTAAGCCAATCTTCTGTATTAACTTCATCTTCTGGTATTGCGACGACTATAGTTAGCTCCACCAGCACAGAAGCGGATACCTTAACGGCAACCTACACATCAGATGATGACGACTCTTTTACCGACAGTCGCAATTATCAATTTAAAGAATATACCACCACAGCGCCAGTTGAAGCACTTAACTTAACAGCGTCTATTAACGATGCGACGGGCCCAATTACTCGATTTAATGTCGATAATTCAGTTCAACTAACGGCATTACTTACCGACAGTAATAATCAAGGTATTGCCAACCAAATAGTGACATTCAATGCAGGTAGTGCCACATTATCGCCTTCCACAGCACTCACTCAAACGTCGGGTATAGCCACCCTTAACTTTACGCCGTCAGATTCAGATCTGGGTGCAAGTTTACTGACTGTTACAACCGAATACGAAGACACAACCCTCACTAGCACCAGTGCTTATGAAGTATTAGCGAGTAACGATATTGCCACTGATGGCATAGTGAGGATAGGATCGTATGATGAAAATGACGAGTTTCTTGAAGGGAAATTAGCGACAACACTTATTGCAGATGCCAATGGTAATTATACCATTAGCTCAGGTGGCACATTTGGAGTAACAGCAACTCTAATAACAGAAAGCTCTGATGGCACAGTTACACGCTTGCAAAGCCCAACCAGTATTAGCTTTAGTTCAGATTGTACTACCACAGATAATGCTTCACTCGATTCCCCAGTAGCTAGCTTATCAGGTTCTGCCAACTCAACCTTTTTAGATATCAGCTGCAGTGGTAACAGTGAACGCAATGACATCATTATCGCAACAGCAACAGTTAATGGCACTAGCATAAGCGCAAGTTTGCCTTTTACTTTGGCGCCTCAAACTTTATCAAATATCAGTTTTGTATCTGCTGAACCAAACCAAATTCGCATTAAAGGTGCTGGCGGAACGGGTACTACAGAATCTTCTTTGGTGACTTTTTTAGTGACAAGTGCGAGTGGTCAACCTGCAGTACAACAGAAAGTAGACTTTAGTTTAGATACCTCCGTTGGCGACTTAAAATTTATAAGTGGTGAAATAACAGATAGTAGTGCCACCAATTCAGAAGGTTTGGTGAGTGTCAGAGTACAAGCGGGTACTGTCCCGACGCCAGTACGTGTAATGGCATCAACTTCTGACGCAAACCAAACTATTACAACCCAATCTGAACTATTGACCGTCAATACCGGTTTACCGCAACAGTTAGGTTTTAGTCTTTCAAGATCAATCGGTAACCCAGAAGCTGGCGATAACAATGGTGAAGAAGTCACCATTACAGCTTATGCCTCTGACAGCTTTGCTAACCCAGCACCAGATGATACCACCATCAATTTTACCGCAGAAGGTGGCCAAATTGAGCCATCGTGTACCATAGTAAACGGAACATGTTCAGTCACTTGGACCTCTGCATCACCTCGGGTGAGCGATCACCGCATCACCATTTTAGCTTATGCCTTAGGACACGAAACCTTTTTTGATACCAATGGCAATAATGTATTTGATGATGACGATGGTGGCGTGGTTAATGGCTGCTTAAGCGGTACAACGTCTGTAGAGTGTAGTGGCAATGGTATGGATGTAGAAACCTACCATGACGGCGGCTTCGTTGATTTACCCGATGCCTTTAGAGATGATAATGAATCAGGCACACATCAATCAGGTGAACCTTACTTTAATATTCAAGCCAGTGACACATACCAAGCGGCTGATAGTAAATTTAACGGCCCACAGTGCCAAGGTAGCTTGTGTGACAGCGATGCCATGACCACTTATATCCGTAAAGCGTTGGTATTAACAATGTCAGGCTCTAACGCCAATTTTGTAGTGAGTCAAAATGGCACTGTCATTAATGATTACGACACTGATATTCAGCCTATCGCACTAGATGAAACTGCTCAGTTTGATGTAGTACTCACAGATAGCGCTAATCAAATATTACCTTTTGGTACAACCTTAGCCGTTACTAACACCGAAGGTGATTTGCAGTTCTCCGGCTATACTGTGCCTAATAAGACTGCAACCGGTGGAACATCAACTTCATTTACCTTGGAAAATGTTGGAAATGCTGGTATCAGCCACGTCACACTGACAACCACGACGCCTAAAGGTGTGGTCACTGAATTGAAGTTTTATGTAACCTTGTCATAAACAAAAGATTGTTCTTAAAGCCTGCTATTTAAGCAGGCTTTTTTATACTTGGCATTAACAAATATGTTGATACAATAAGATATGTTATACGGTATTAAATCGATACTTTGTTGAAATAAAGAGCTATTTCCCTAACTGACCTTATGTTCAGTTTACAAATTGTTCAACTAGTAAATAGTGCACAACATCCTTCGTTTCGATATCATCAATAGCATCTGTAAACAGGGCTAGTTTACTATTTCGAGGGACCGATTTATGACTCTCGACGCATACTAAGGAATAATAATGCGCAAAATTTCTCTACTTTCTATCTTATCAGCAGGCGTACTACTCACCGCTTGTGCAGCTAAACCACCCATCGTGGCTCAAAACAAAACGGTTGTCGTCAATGACCAAACTATCGTGCTTGGTGGATCCTATGATAAAGAAAAAAATAAACTGCAACTGACCGCCAATGGTGATCCGATCATGCAGGGTCGATTCCCGCCAATGACTCCTACTCAAAACCTTAATGCCAACTTTAAAGATATGAAGTTTAAAGGTGATTGTTACTTTGGTTCGGTACTCGGAGATCAGGGTGGAAGCTTTGGTATTGTTGCTAGCATTGTTCAATCGGCAAAATCGAGCACTGCAGACAAATGCGACATCTTTATCGATGGCACCAAGCAAGAAACACTGTACTTCTAGTTAGACACATTAATTAAGCGCTAGCCCTGCTTACTTCCTTGCTAAACTATAAGACAAATAACTTCGCACTGTTATAGTGCACCTCTTATTTAATAAGGCACTAAATTAATTCAATGCTCAAATAACAAATGAGTTAATAGACTGTTTTAACTATAGTTTACAGTATGGTCTAATCTTTGCTGTTACAAGTATTATAACCTTACCGCTCGTCAGCACTTAATCGAGTGTATTACTGGTGTCATCACTTTTATGTAAACGTTACTAGAGTGACTTGATGAATAGCCCTTGTTGAGAATTGAATGATCCCTTTACACACATCTATGCGCGGCCTACGTTGTTTTTGTGTTGCAGCAGAATGCTTGAGCTTTAAAGAAACCGCTAAAAAACTCTACCTCACTCCCTCAGCGGTAAGCCATCAAATTAAGCAGTTGGAAGGCTCATTAAACCAAGCCCTATTTATTCGCCAAACTCGTGCAGTAATATTAACCGAAGTCGGCATCCGCTTTTATCAAGAAGTTGAACCTATCATGCAGCAACTGGTGAATACGGTAAGTGAATTTAGCCAATCAGAACGCATGTTAGAAGTTAGTATTTCGATGCCAGAATTTTTTGCCAGTGAATTATTTATGCCCAAACTCATTGGTTGGTCATCCAAATACCCCAACATCAATCTTAAATTAGAAACCATCAAGTCACGTATCGACACCATCAAGCATACTGACGTCTCAATTATGCTCTCTGGTAAGCAACAGCCTAGTGCAGATGTGTATGACTTATTTCCAATCACCTATATTCCGGCGTGCAATGCATCAGTCCATGCAGAGTTATCATTGCAAGGCTTTAAAGCATTAACTCAAGTGCCATTAATATTGCATAAAGCTAGGCCACACGCATGGCATCAATGGGCTGAAAGTGTCGGATTTGATGGTTTTCAGCCGAAACAAATTATCCAATTAGACAGTATGTTTAGTGTCGCGCGCGCGGCAGAACAAGGACTTGGAGTGGCATTAATCCCGCTTCCCATTAGCCAGGCATGGTTTGATAACAACACCCTTCAGTCATTATTTCCCCATCCACTTTATAGCCATGACCGCTATTACCTCACCCGTCACACCAATGAACAGCAGCGACCAGAAGTGCAATTGCTAATAGATTGGATCCTTAAAAGCTTTCATGATGAAAGCCATTAATTATCGCCTCTTAACCCTGGGGCAGGCTAAATAGTTTGCCATTAAAAACACGTATTAATGTTTGGTAAAAAACCCAAACAATGATGATTGTAGAAACAACAATCATCACTTGTGCTAAATATGCATAAAAAACAAAACCAGTTTGAGCAAACATAACCAGTGTTGCTACTGCCATTGCCGTTAAAGGGAAAGTATAGGCCCAAGCAGAAATATAAAACTTTTTACCCAAGAAGCTTCTACACATACTGAAAATCAGGATGGTAAAAATGAGTGCGATATTAAAAAGCATGGTCCCAAAAAAATCCAACTGATTACCATTTATATTTAAATATGCAATCAAGCTCGCCGCTGGCGGTGCGATTAAAATGAACAGTGTTGGAATAAATTGCTCTGCAATAGGACCGTGAAAAATAATACGATTAATCAGTATAGGCAGCAAAATAATCCAAAAAAATATCCCTACACTAAAGAAAAACATCAATACGGGAATAGGTACAATGCCGACACCGCCAAAGGGAGCAATCAAATTACCCACTATAGGGATCATCCACGCGGGTGTTGCATGTTGTAATTGCATATCGTTATTCATCCAAAAAGAAAAGCAATAACAAGTCACAAAAAGCTCTAATATCGCTCCTATCCACCAGATAACTGACGCCCCAGGGAGGTCTAAGTTACCCAAAATAGTGGCAATCAACAGAAATGAAACTGCAATAGCGCCAAAAAATACTGATTTAACTTGATGTCGTAACTCTTCCAACACAGCATCTCTATGCACAATACATTTAATTAAAAAAGTAATAGATACCAACGCAAAAACAAGTATCGTTACACCTGCTAAAATTTCTCCAATAATCTGAGGATAATGTAATACGGTCGTGGCACGTAAATACATCAGCGTTAATCCAGAAAGCCCCATTACTGAAGAAAATAACATCACT
Organism: Shewanella sp. MEBiC00475; assembly: GCF_005234075.1. Lineage (NCBI taxonomy): Bacteria > Pseudomonadati > Pseudomonadota > Gammaproteobacteria > Alteromonadales > Shewanellaceae > Shewanella > Shewanella sp. MEBiC00475. The sequence continues at coordinate 2,553,204 of NZ_CP039928.1, read as the reverse complement.
GCAAAATTTCTTAACTTAGAAGGTTTTTGTTGAACGACCTCTTGAGACTTCATCAAGCCCAACCCCTTTTATTAATCGTTATTTTACGATTATTAAGCGCCTGAGCATTATTTTTGTCAAGTCTAATAGTAAGTTGTAAGCCATACTTTTATAATGTTCAATGTACTTTAACGATGATGTCATCTAATTACGGAGGAAAACGAAATGCTGTCTAAACAAAATTTATCCAATGATATGTTTAGTACCACAGAGGATGAGCGGGCAAGAGAACAACAATTCGCCCTCATTGCTAAAGCATTATCGCATCCAGCTAGATTACGTATTTTAAAAATTCTAATAAAATTAGATGACAGGGAGGGAGGTTGTTTAAATGGCGCACTGGTTCCCCATATCGGATTGGCTCAGTCAACCGTTTCAGAACATCTTCGCGTGTTAAAAAAATCAGGCCTTATTCGTGCCGAATCGACACCACCTAAAGTGTGTTATTTCATTAATAAAGAAAAATTAAAAGCATTTAGTATTCTGTTAACTGAAGATTATTTATAACCCACAAATAAACTCCCCCCGCCCGAACGCCCTATTAATGCCGATTCATTACTTCTACCTGATATAAAATCAGAACAATACCAAGAGAATCGTCTTTCTTTTCAAGAATGTGAACTCCAAACATAATATACATTTCCTAACAGGATAAAATCATTCAGTTGATCCGATACTAAAAATTAAAAATTTGCATCCTTTTTATGTTTTTTACGCCTTAACTTACGATAAGAAACGTCATCAGGAATAATAATGCAAAACTTACAAAATTATTTTAAGTCGGATTGAAACTTGATCGTAACAAATTTCTTGTCAATCACTTGGTATTTCATGCCAAAGTCGACGCGAGTCAAAAGCAAAGTGCAGAACAAGCTAAATATTAGGAGCTTAACATGCGTGATGAAATCAAAATTACATGCGTTAATATTTGTTTTTTAACTTAATTAACACTCAATAATTGTTAATTTTTTAAATTCGCTTCATTTCAGTTTTCACTGACTCGTTATATAAGATGCCCGCTATATACGAATGTGACTAACTTATAGGCAACAAAATTAATAAAGAACAATAGACTTATGAAAATCATATCAATAAAAACAATTGTCTCCTTGCTCATTGTCATTGCTTTGATTATTGCTGGTGTAACCATTATCAGTCATAAGAAAACAGCGATGCAATCCATTCCTCCTGCTAAAACTTATGGCTTGGTGGTGCCGGTAAACACAGCCAGCATTTCAACCGTGGTGCTAACCTTGCCTTATTTAGCCGAGGTACAAAGTGATAGTAATGTTGATTTAGCTTCAAAGGTCACGTCACGTGTAAAAATGATCGTAACCAGTGGCACCAATGTTAAACGAGGTGATCTACTGGCAGAACTTGATGCGGGAGATCTATTGGCGCAAAAGAAAAGTCTTGAATTTAAAATAGCAGAAATGGGCAATCAGATTAAAGCTAAACAAGCCGATCTTAAAAGTTTACAAATTAGCTATAAACGCAATACGAAACTGCTCGATATTCAAGCGGTTTCACAAGACAAAATTGATACTGATAATGCCAATATCGAGAGCATGGAATCAACAATCGCAGGCATGAAAAACAACGTGGCCGCATTAAAACAAAATATTCGTGAAATCGATGACAACCTCAGTTATACCAGCATAAAATCACCAATAGATGGCGTGGTAAGTAAAACCTTTATCGCCGAGGGGGGCATTGCCACTGGTGGCAAATCACTATTAAGTTTATCCGGTGGCAACACAAAAAGATTACTGGTGCGCGTTTCCGATAAAGTCATTCCTAGCGCCGTTATTTACCAACAACAAAACTGCCCAGTACATTCACTTAACAGCACTGATAACGGCTTAAACGAATACAGTTGCCAGTTGCAAACAACCGTATCGGCCGGTAACCGAGTTGAAGTAAAACTGATTGTGTATCGCGGTAAAAATATTCTATTACCCACAAATGCCGTATTGCAAAAAAATGGTAAACAATATGTTCTTCTTGTCGAAGGCGATACAGCGGTGGCTCACCAGGTAACCATTATCGCAGAAGGCAGTGAAGGATTATTGGTAGACGGCATAAAAGCGGGCGATGAATATGTCGTTGCTAAACCCGACATTCTACTTAAGCTGCTCACGGGCATCTCTATTATCCGAGCTAATTCGTAAAGGGTTATAAAATGTTTAATTATTTTTATCACCGTTCTTACCTGACTTTTGCACTGATTATCGCTTTGTTTATTATCGGCGTAATGGGATTAATTTCCATGCCGAAAAACCTATTCCCAGATTCAGATCGTCCTACCATTATCGTCATCACACAAATCTCAGGCGCCACAGCAAAGGTTGCGGCATCAACGGTCTCCAAACCCATCGAAGAGGAGATATCTCGGCTTGCAATGATCCGCGAAGTTAGCTCGGTTAATGTGGCAAACTTTTCTATTGTTAAAGGTGAGTTTGAATATGAAAAAGGATTAGATGCTGCTGCGGTTGATGTTAACAATGCACTATCGATAGCAAGCAGTAAATTACCCGCTGGCGCAAACCCAGCAATTTATACTTCTGGTGCTTTTACTCGGCCTGTCGAAGTGATTACATTATCTTCAAAAAACAGTAATTTGACCTTACCCGATTTACGTAAAATAGCCGACAGCTTTATAAAGCCTTATCTTCTAAGTAAACCTGATATTGGTAATGTAGAAGTTTTTGGTGGCTATCAAAGTGCGATTAATATCGAACTTGACCCACTTAAAGCTAAAAAATATGGTTTAGATTTTAACAAAGTCGCCAATGTTATTACTGCCACAAACAAAGATATGCCGCTAGGGTTTCTTAAAGGTAAAAATGGCTTTTTTACTCTGACCTATTACGGCGATTATGCCGATATTGATAGTGTAAAAAACATATTTGTTGCGCCTAATGTTCATTTAAAAGATATTGCCAAAGTCAAATGGGGTTACCAAAAACGCTTTAGTGGTTATATGGGTAACGGCAAAGAAGGTATCGCCATGGCAGTGCAACGAGCTCCCGGTGGCAGTGTACTCGATGTTAGCAAGGCGACACGGACCGAACTTGAAAAACTAAAAGTACAATACCCCAATATCGAATTTCAAATTAGTGATACTCAACGCGACCTCATCGAAACCGCAAACGATAATATGCTGGAAGCATTACGTGATGCCGTTATTTATACCCTGATTGTAATGATGTTTTTTCTCGGTAACTTCCGTGCAATTATTGCTGCAGGCTTATCGATCCCACTGGTCTTTTTTGGCACCATAGCCATTATTTACTTATTCGGTGGAGAGCTGAATATTGTGGTCTATACCGCCATCATCTTAGCACTCGGCATGTTGGTGGATGATGCAGTTGTGGTTCTTGAAAATATCGAACGGCATATAAGCGAGGTCAAAGAGGATTTAAACACCGCGATTGAAGAAGGTACCAAAGAAGTTCTGTCTCCGATATTTTCCGGCACCGTCGCGACCATCGTAATCATGTTTCCGCTGATGTTTGTCGGTGATTTCCCGCAGCATATCTTTAGACCCTTAATATCAACACTGATCATCGCACTGCTCGTTTCGTATTTTCTATCAATAACCTTTATTCCAAAATTATCGTTATACCTCTATAAAAATGGTACTCAAAAAAATCGTATCGAAAAATTTTTTGAACGACTTTACCAAGCCTCTTTCGGACGCTTAGTCGCCCCTTATATCAGTATTCTGCATTTTACCAATGGCCGTTACGCGGTGTGGCGCAAACTATTGTTAACCGTCGGTGTACTGGCCTTACTGATTATTAGTGTGTCAAACATTATGCCCATTATCGGCAAAGACACTATGCCGCCGATGGACACTGGGATTATCAAAGCCCACATTGTCTTCAGCGCCAATGACCGCGTAGAAGACTCAGAAGCCAAAATGAAACCCTTTTTAACTTGGTTACATCAGCAACCAGAAGTCACTATGAGTTCAGTCGCCTTCGGTTCTGAAACAGGGGTATTATCATTAGGCAGTGGTAATTTACCAAGTGAAGCCATCATCACTATTAACTGCGTCAATCGGTTCCAACGCAAAAAATCCCTATGGACCATCGAAGATGAAATCCGCGATCAATTACACACCTTATCAGGCATTAAAACCGTCGAAGTTTATGATTTTGGTGCAACGCCTATGAGTTCGATTAAAGCGCCACTGGACGTTCGTATCACATCCAGTGATTTTGAAAACTTACCCGAAATGGCCGAGAAAGTTGCACAAGCACTGGCGCCTATAAAAGGATTAACCAGTATTACCCAAAGCTGGGCAAGTGATTTTAATGAATTAAAAGTCGATATAGATACCAATAAAGCACTGAGTTATGGGCTAACACCGGCAGCCATTGCCGAACAAATACCCATCAACGGTCGGATATTATCTATGAGCGGCAGCTTATCATCAATGTCAACTCAGTACGTTCGCTTGTACCTTAAAGGAAGTTTTAGTGAGGATATCCAAAGTCTAAAATCGATGTTGATCCAAACACCCGCTGGTGATGAATTACCGCTAACAGCATTAGCGACAATCAGTAATAATCTGACCCAGGCAAAAATAGAACGTGACCAGATGTTATACAGCATCGATGTTAATGGATTCCGCACAACCCGCCCGGTAACTCATATTACTAGCGATGCCATCGAAGCACTAAAAACTGTGAATACAGCTGGTTACAATGTTACCCAGCAAGGCGACATTATATCCTTAAATGACAGCTTTACCCGTATGATCAAAGCTATCGCAACAGGTATCGTTATTTTAGCCATCACACTTATCGTCATTTATCGCTCAGTTGGGCTCGGCCTAATCATGATAGTGGTCTTGCCACTATCCCTCATCGGCGCCTCATGGGGCATGTTATTGTTTGACAAACCCAGCTGTATGCCAAGCTTAATCGGTATCTTACTGCTGTTTGGGATCATCATTAAAAACGCAGTATTACTGGTCGATTTCTATCAAGACTTTAGGAAAAAAGAATCGCCATTTGAAAGTGCCGTTGAAAGTGTCCGCGTCCGATTTCGTCCAGTCATGATGACTGCTTTTGGCACCATAGCCGGTATGATCCCTATTGCACTAGAACAAGCCGTTGGCCTAGAACGTTTATCACCACTGGCAGATGTCGCCATCGGCGGGCTTATCGTAGGTACCTTACTCACCCTAGTGTATGTACCAATGTTTGCATACGGATTCGATAGGGATAAATAACCACCTCATATTTCATAAGTGAATTTTTTTAACCCATTAATGCGTTTTATATCGTTTGTCGGTTGTCGCCCTTTTCACTAAAGTTCACCTGTAGCGCGGCGCTACCTCAATCACTTAAGGATCGACATCATGAAAAAGAGCATCGTTAATGGCCTAATTTGTGCCACATTAGTACTGACAGCATCAACAAGTGTTATGGCTGACGAACAAACTTCGAAAACCACGAGTAATGCCTACAAGATGGTATTAATTGAAGATGTGCCTGGCGTTGATGCATTACAATTTGGTGATGTTAAAGAAGGACTAACAGCAACACTATCGGCCAGTAAATTTGCTGTGGATGAGTATTCTCGCAATGTGAACTTATGCGCAGGATATATAAAATTAGCTGACATGGAAAAAGCTGAAAAAGCCTGTAGTGCAGCAGTGAAAAGTGCGCGTACTCAACCAGCAATCCCATCGATGACAGTTCGTGCTTATGCTTATAACAATCGTGGTGTGATGAAGTTAATGAGTCATGACAGCTTAGGAGCATTAGCAGACTTTAAACATGCCGCAGAAGTCGATAACAATGGTATATATCAACATAATGTTGAACGTTTAGAAGCCGCATTAAATAGCGACCAAAATGGAATGATGTAATTGGATTTAGACAAAAAAACCACTATGGTTAACGCTAATCAACCAACAAAATCCCCCAAAGCACTCGAGTCAGTGCGAACAATAGACAGGTAAATGAATACCACACCTGTCTATTGTTATTTATAAGGTAACTTTACTCATACTTATTTCGTTATGATATAGCCCATTAGACACTCTTACTGAAATGTTATGATTCAATCTTAAAGTCTTTTTGTTTATCTGAAATGGCCATAATGGCCATAGTAACAAATACCGCAAATAATCCCCATAATTGTAACCATTTAGGCATTACAGCCAACCATCCTGAACCTAATTGACCGAGTTCAATCATGCCCATAATAGCGGGAATAGCGGGAATAGCCTGAGAAGCTAACACTAATGGTTGCGGTATTAATTCAACTGGCCACACAAATCCAGACACAAATAAAATCGGCATCGACACCAGCAAATACAATTGAGTGGGTAATTCTCGACGGTAAAAATAACTGCTGAGATAAATACCTAACGCCGCTGTTGCGAGTAAAAAAGGCAACATAAAAAGACCTACTTCAAGCACAGTGGCAACCACGTTGACTTTGTACCAATAGAAGCAATAACCTAAGTAGTAGCTACTAAATAGCGCGTAAATCATCATAAAAACACTCAGCCTTGCCAGAACCAAAGTCACTGGGCGCACTTGTTGCCAATATCCAGGTTTACGCCATTGACTGGCACCCAAAATCCCTGTACCAATGAGTAATGTTTGATGCAGAATTAATAAAAACAAACCCGGTACCACATAGGGGGTGTAACCCAAACTTGGGTTAAAAGCGGGTACAGAGTTAAGACTAATAGAGTTAATAGCCTGCTGGGCAAGCTCGGGGTTTTGCCCTCGGGCCAGTAAACCGATTAATTGCACTTGTTTGCTTGCATCAATACCCGCATTAAGTAATCCCTCAACAACGGCAGCATAGATTAAAAAGTAACTTGCATCACCGCCGTAGCTTAATGTTGCGCCTTTGCCTAACATTAAATCCCGCCTAAAATTAGGCGGAATAACCAATAAACCGTGCGCTTTACCCTCTTCAATCCACGTTTGAGCTTGAGCAATACTACTTACATTAGTGAGTATTTTTATCTTTGCACTGGCATCGGCATGACGGATCAATAGTCGACTGAGTGAAGAATTATCTTGGTCAACCACCACAACAGGTTGTTCTGTTGGCACTTCGTATAAATACGGTGATGGATAAAGTATTGAGTAAAATAATACCCCGCCAAACAATGTCGTCATAATCGCTTTATCGGTCAATATGGCTTTGCATTCTGCAACGATTAACTGCCAGAAGTTCATCTATTCACCTCTGGATCCATTAGAACATCGACTTGAGCCTGTTCAGGGATTTTTTGTGCATAGCGCCCTAACACATAAAGCAAAGGCAGTAACAGTAAAAAGCCCCAATAAGATCCCATCTGGACCAACACTTGTCGCAAACCAACACCATAACTAATCACACTAATATGCGAATCAATATAATGACTAGAAGGTATGAGTAATCGCCACCATTTAGCGACAATGAACATGTCGTTTACCGGAAAAGTGATCCCCATAAATGCAAATGCTGGGGCAAATAATCCGGTACAAAAACTAACGATTCGCGCACGATCACGCACAAGCATAAAAATAACCAACACTAATAACCACAATACAATGAGCATAACCGCTTGTGCTAAGACCAACAGCAATAAAGAGCCTGAAGCGGGTAACGCTAAATATTGATATAACCACAATAGAATAAAACCACCATGGATAAGCATGATAGGGCTGTAAATTACCATTTTCACCCACACTTTAGACCAAATATCGTGAGCTAAATAGTTACGTTTACCATGTGGGATAAGCTCACGATTAACACTATTAACAAAAACCAGCATGGCTAGCAATTGCCATAAGGCAATTAATATTGGCGGAACTAAAAAGCTGACATAATTAACGTTTTGATTAAATAAAGCCGTGGTTTGATTACTGATAGGCGATAAACTCACATCGACAGTGGCTTTATTGGCACCTTTAAGCAATAGATTAACTTCACCGAAATGAGTCAATCCTTGTGCGAGACTTCGCTGTAGCTGGCTAGACAATAATCTTCCCACTAATAAATATTGGCTGTTATAGCGAATATCAATTATCGGGCGTTTAGATGTTAATAAGTCTTTTTTGAGTTGATAGGGAAAAATAACCAACGCATACACTTGTGATTGACGCATGGCATTGATCGCCGCCACTTCATTGGCATATGAATGTAGTGTAACTGATGGGTTAGCTGACAATTCTCGCGCTAGCATCCGACTGATTTGACTATTGTCTAAATCAACCACAGCGACAGGTAACTGCCTTGGTATTCCGGCACTGAATAACCACCATAAGCCCAATATTCCAATGATAGGAATATAGCTTATCAAGGCTAATTGCCATGGTGAATGCCATAAGGCTGTAAACTCACGTCTGAATAAATGCCTCATCAGTAAGCCTTATTAACGTTCTTCATGCTGATCTGCTTGAAACAATACCGACATTCCTACGCGTAAATCGGCAATCTTCTGCTTTGGGGTTAACTCCACCTCAAAGGTACGCATGTCAAAGTCGTGACCGCTTTCAGTTGAACGCCAAGTGGCAAAATCACCCATCACGCTAATGTGAGTAACAGTAAACTCAACTTGCTGCTGCAATGCTGGAATCTCTAACATTACGGATTGATCTTGCTTAAATTGCAGCAATTGATCTTCTCGGACTTGTAGCACAGCCCACGAGTCACTCATATCAATAATGCTCACTACCGGAAAACCACTTGGTGCCAACTCACCAGCATGCAATAGCACTTCACTCACTTCTGCTTTTTTAGGTGAGCGCATTTGGCTGTCTGTTAAAATCGCATTAACCTCATTAACTGCACCTTCGGCCATACGCGTTTTACCAGCAGCTGCGGCTTTGGTTTCAACTCGAGCGCCTTCTTGGATCATTTGATACTTAGCATAAGCTGCTTGTTCGGTATATTTGGCAGCTTGCCAATGAGTATAAGCTTCATCACGTTTTTGTCGTGCGACAACGCCTTCATCAAAAAGGTTTTCGATACGTTGATAGGTTTTGTCACTCAGTTCTGTCGCGGCCTTAGCTTTTAACCATTGATCTTCAACTGCCATGATATCTTGCTGTCTTTCACCATTATTGGCTTGTTGTTGCATAGCCGTTGCGGCATCTAGATTTCCTTGGGCTTGCATTAACTTGGCATCTAATTCAGGGCTGCTAATGGCAAACAAAATATCGCCAACATCAACCCGATCGCCTTTTCTGACTAAGACTTGTTCAATCCGCCCAGATACTTTTGACGAAATATTATATTCACGCGCTTCTATTTGCCCCTGCAACACCACAGGCTTAGGTACAAAAGCCAGCTTTACGCCATAACCTAGTAGCAATATAAGTAGCACGAACACCACAACCGCAATAATCTTATTAGCCCGCATAAGCTGTTCCCTGAATTTGTGTTCGGTTAATGAATTCATCCACTTGACCACTAACGGCCATCACTTTGGCATAGGCTTGAATATAACGATATTTAGCGCCTAATTGCTGGGTTTTAACCGCGGTGAGACTTAACTCTGCATCTACCCTATCAATTGAGGTAGATAAACCTTGGTTAAAAGATAATTCTCGTAAACGTAGATTCTCTGTCGCTAGCGCTAATGAAACATCTAGCGCATCCGCTTCTTCTTTGGCTTGCAACATTTGCCGATAACTCTGATCAATAAGTAAACTTAAATCTTGCTTGGTTTGTGCCTTGGTATAACGAGCTTGCAATAAAGCACTTTTCGCCGCTTGTACTTTACCACTGCGGCCATCGCGACTAATCAGCGGTATGCTCATGCCGACACCGACCATCCAATCGGGCTCTACTTGAGCAAATAAACTGTTATCTTCGTACAAGGTATAATTACCGTATAAATACACTGTAGGGTAATAACTGCCTTTTTCTAGATCCACCAAACCATTGGCTTGTGCTTCTTTCGCTTCTAGTAGTTTTAACGCGGGGTGCTGCGTTAGCGTCAGCTGACTAAGGCGTGGTAAAGATGGCTGTTGTTCTAGTAAAAAAAGTGCCGAGATAGGATCAACACTGGGTATATGTAGCATTCGCGCTAAGGCAATTTCGGCCATTTCATATTGGCGCTTACTTTTACCCCAATTAACTTTGGCATTTTCTAATGCTACTTGGGCATTTAAGCGTTCAACCTTGGCGATTTGTCCCTGTTGTTCTAATTTTTTTGCATGAGTCACATGTACAGTTAATGAATCCACCAGCTGCTTTTGGGTATCAACTAAGGTTTTTGTTACCGATACCGCATAATAACGATCAACTAACTGGAGAAACAACTCACGCCGAGCCAGTGCTAACTCTTGTTCGGTCTCGGAAACCTGTGCCGCATGTATCCCTTGAGCAGCCGTAATTTTACCGCCGGTATAAATTGGCCACATAGCTTGTAGGCTGGCACGAAACACATCTTGTTCGGTTAACGGAGTGACAAACATAGAGCTAGGAATGGTTGATAATACATCCATAATGGTACTGGACAATGAGCTAAGATCTAAATCTAAATCTTGAACATCAAATTCAAGCGGTTTTTCGAGGCGGGTATAGCTACCAGCAATATTGATAGAGGGGTAATTTAACGCATCTCCAGCATCTTCTTCCGCTTGTGCACGATTAACAAGCTGGGATTTAGCTTGAAGCTGATCGCTCACTTGCTCTAATTGCTGCCAAGCATGACTGAATGTAATAGGCTCAGCTAAGACACTCAAATTTAATAAAGAAATACTCAAACACAGGCCAAGACGATAGCGCCTCCAACTATGCGTATTGATATTACGTTGTGGAACCATAAAAACCTCAAGAGTTAACACCCTAATTTCTTGGTGGATAATAACCCAAAATGGTTATTATCACAGCGACATATCTTATAAAAATAACCCTTTCAGTTAATTAATGCCCTCTATTGCCAACTACAACACATTGAATATTCAATGTTAGGCCATCACCCCATAGCAAACGGCTCACTAAGCATAAATACTCAGCAAGCCGTTATATACCAATCCGCATTAATAAGTGACCACTCAGAATGCGTCCAGCGGTTTTTGATTAAGGCGTCGCTATGTAGTAATGGTTGTTCCCTTTCAAATAGCGAGAACGCAGAGCAAAAGCTGCTGGGGCATTCCTTTCAGGCGAGTTTTAAAAAGGCTTACACTGCGTTGCATGACTTCGAAAGAGAACCACTATTCATTCAGTCATGCGTCTTATTTAAGCCCTTTTAAACTCTCGCTGAGTCATCACTTATTAACGCGGAATGGTATTATTACAATAGCGGGTTAATGTTAAGCCGTACCGCCTACGGTCAGTCGATCAATTTTCAATGTAGGTTGGCCGACGCCGACAGGTACACTTTGGCCGTCTTTACCACATACACCGACGCCTTTATCTAAGGCTAAATCATTACCGACCATTGAAATTAATCCCATCGCTTCAGGACCATTGCCAATTAATGTCGCACCTTTAATGGCATGTGTGACTTCACCATCTTCAATTAAATAGGCTTCAGAAGCTGAGAATACAAACTTACCCGAGGTAATGTCGACTTGTCCACCACCAAAGTTCGGTGCATAAACGCCCTTTTTAACCGACTTAATAATATCGGCAGGGTTTGACTCTCCTGCATTCATATAGGTATTGGTCATTCGAGGCATAGGTAAATGCGCATAAGACTCACGACGACCGTTGCCGGTTGGAGCTTGTCCCATTAAGCGAGCATTTAACTTGTCTTGCATGTAACCTTTTAGAATACCGTTTTCAATTAAGGTCGTTTTTTGGCTTGGTACACCTTCGTCATCAATACTTAATGAGCCACGGCGGTTTTCCATGGTGCCATCATCTACCACTGTCACTAATGTCGACGCCACTTGTTGACCTATTTTACCGCTAAAAGCACTGCTGCCTTTACGGTTAAAGTCACCTTCTAAGCCATGGCCAACGGCTTCATGCAGTAATACGCCTGGCCAGCCATTACCTAATACTACTGGCATTTCACCTGCTGGAGCATCAATAGCGTTAACATTGACTTGTGCTTGGCGCACCGCTTCACGGGCAAATTCAAAGCTTAGTGGTAAGCCTGCGTCATCGGTAGCTAAAAAGATGCTGTAATCATGACGACCACCGCCACCAGCACTACCACGTTCGCGCTTACCGTTATCTTCTAAAATAACACTACAGTTAAAACGCACTAAAGGACGGATATCGGCGGCTAATGTGCCATCACTCGCGACGATTAATATCTCTTCATGCACCCCTGATAGGCTAACAACCACCTGAATAATGCGACTGTCTAGGCTACGAATATAAGCATCGGCTTGTTTCAGAAGATCAATTTTTTTAACTTCATCCATAGCAGCAATCGGATCAGCACTGTCATACAGTTTATGTGCAGTTTGACGTTTAAAAGCTTGTACCTTTTGTTGCTCACCTACACTGGCAATACCACGGGCCGCTTTTGCTGCTGCATCAAGGGCTACAGGGCTAATTTCGTCAGAATAAGCAAAACCGGTTTTTTCACCACTAATGGCTCGTACGCCTACCCCACGTTCAATGTGGAAACTACCTTCTTTAACAATGCCATCTTCTAATACCCAAGACTCATGGCGGCTACCTTGGAAATACAGGTCTGAAAAATCGATATTGTGCTGATGAATAGTATTTAAGTAACCTTGCAGTCCATCTAAGGTTAATCCATCTTGTAATAAACTCTGCTCTACTTGGGCTAAAAATGGCATTAAAACTCTCTTTTTTAATTGGTAACGCTTACTGTGAACTCAGTGTTAGTCAGGGCTCATTCAGTGTTATTTCAACTGTGGCGCTATAAATCGATTATGGCCGATCACCGGCATTTGTTGACGAATACGGCGTAGTTCCGTTAAATCAACTTTAGCTTGTACCCAGCCACATTCAGTGGCTCGCTCAGCAATCACTCGACCCCATGGATCAACTATCATACTGTGCCCCCATGTTTCTCTACTACCTTGATTATGTTGCCCCCATTGGCCAGCACCTAACAAGTAACATTGGGTTTCTATTGCTCGAGCTTGTAATAACACTTGCCAATGCGCTTCACCAGTCACCTTGGTAAATGCTGAAGGTAGGGCAATATAATCTGCTCCCGCTAAACGCAAAGCCCGAAACATATCGCCAAAGCGAATATCATAACAAATGGCTAAACCCACTTTGCCAAAGGGGGTATCGACGATAGTAATGTGATCTCCTGGATGAAAGGTATCACTTTCGCGGTAGGTTTTGGTGCCATCGCTCACTTCAACATCGAATAAATGCAGTTTATCGTAATGCCCTAGGGTGATGCCATGATCATCAAAAAAATAACAACGACTGAAGACTCTACCATCATCGGCACGCATGGGAATAGTGCCGGCAATAAAATACACTTGGTATTGTTTTGCCATTGCCGCTAACGCATTTTTAAGATCGCTTTGATGCTGACTGCCAGCGAATTCAAGTTGTTGACTCTCATGGCCACCAAACAATAAACAACACTCAGGTAACACCACTAATTGTGGTTCATTAGCATCTCGAGGTAAGTCTTTAAGCTGCGAGTCGACAAATGCGAGATTGGCTTTGACATCGCGACTGCTTTGGCATTGCAATAAGCTGATTTGCATTTCTCACTCCTTGTAGCATAACGACATTAGTTGATGGCTCAAAAGTTGATCGTTTAATTAAACGTTCTCGTGTATCTGTGGATTGTATTTGTGCGGTTTGAAAAAGATTATTGATGCTAGGAATAATTATGCTTGATGGCGTTGTACCAATGTATTTTGTAGTATTAAGCGCAGCACTGTCTTGAGCGTCGGTTGCGAGATCCTTGCTCTCAATATCAGTTTCATTACTACTATCATCTGTTTTTACTTTAGCATCAGAATCGGTTCCTACATCAGTTTCAGCGTCCTGAGGTAAAATGGCCTTAGGGATTTCGATTTCTTTACTCTTACGTTCAAGCTCTTCTAGTTGTGGATTTTCCATAGTACCTGTGAGTCGAAAACGAATTTCTGAGATAACTTCAATAACAGGCTCTAATACTTTAGTCAGTGCAAATGCCCCTAAACCCAGAGTCCACGCACTGGTACTGAGTAACACTACGGTTGGAACACTGGACGCAAGTTGTGGCACAAAACGAATGTCGTAATTTAAGCTTTGGGTAGTTAGGTCGGTGTAACCTCTAACACGCATATCGCCAGCAATAGCATCCATTTCGGTATCGGTGGTTTTAACCACCCCATTATCAATTGTAAGATTGCCATTAAAGGTATTGAAATACAGACCTTTGCCGAATACATCTGAAAAATCTAACGATAATTTACGTAATAATGAATCTAAACTAAATAACGAAAATACCCGCGCACCTTTATCACTTATCTCCGATAAATGGCCTTTACCTAAGTCAAACTTTAACTGACCGTTTAGAGTCTCAAGCGCGAAATGATAAGGCGCGCCTAGCCAAGATAGTTGGCCAGTAAGATCAAGCGGAGCATCTTTCAATCCTGGGTTTATATCTAATATCGTCGATAAATCATCAAACTTGTCTGCATGTAAATTGACATCAAATAAGGTTTTATCACTCCCATGGTCAACAGACCATAATCCATTAGCTTGTAATGTTACAGTTGGTTTGGTGAGTGAAATCGTTTGAAATTTATAACCTTGATCATTGGGCAAACCTTGCAGTACTAAGTGCCCGAATGATAAATTATTTACGCTAAAATCATCAACATCTACCGCTAATGTCGGTAGGTGTTGTTGCATCGATGTCGAGCTCAATTCAACACTTTCAATGCTACTCAGTGATGGGAATAAATGCAGTTTTTTGGCAACAACTTTAATCCCTTGATCGCGCCAGTTTGGATAAAAATCGATACGACCATCAAACTGTTGTGACTCAGCTTCAACCCGCCATAAATGTTCTGTAGGTTGAGCATCAAAGTGCAATTTATCAAATGACTGACCCAATACATTTAATTGGGCAATGTCGGCATGAATACCCAATAATTTGGGGAATTCCGATGCCACGACTGTCGATTCAGTCGAAGCGATAGTATTTGCAGGTATAACGGCATCAGGCAACTCGTGTGCGGATAAAATACGATCGCGTACTGACGATGTGACAACTTGAGGTTCCGTAGCCGTACTAAATCGATTAATGAGTGGTAGCCATTGCGCTAACTCTATTTTTGACAAATCCAGATGCAAGTGACCCTGTTGCTTATTTAATGTATCGCCAAGCCTAAAATGACGGCCAATCATAATGTCATAAAAAGCAAGTTGGCTGCCATTTTCAGCATTAAACCCACCCCAAAATTCAACATTATTACCTAGCTTGATGCTTAGAGATGATTGTTTGTTATCACCAATGAGATCGGCTCGAAGTATTTGAGGCTCGACAGCAGATTTTTTATAGGGCGAAGGCAAGTCGAGAGAGGTTCCAACTAAATCAGATTTTACCGAGACTTGTAAACTGTAACCACTAGGGTCAAATATCATGGTCAATCCACCGTCCCAATTAAGTTCTCCGTTATAGGTACCGGTCATCGGATTAGTTAATTGACTCGGCAAGCTAGCGAGATCCCAGCGTCCAGCCATGTCGACATTTAAGGCTAAATTACCTTTTTTATCAGCCGTCGCCACACTAAATGTTAACGGCTGATTAAACAGCTGTGCCTTGATATTTTTAGCATTAATCAATTGATTATTAAAAGTCACTTGGCCAGTCACTTTTTGTAAATCGAGTCCTGGAGTCGTAATAAAAATCGGATTGTTAGTTAAATTAACTTGGCCCTTTATTAGTTGTTCACCGCCTTGGTATAAAGGGATAGCAAGATCCAAGGTAGTATTAATTTGCTGTTGAATTTGCACCACATCTAACGTTGCACCAACGGAGTCTTGCAACGAAGAGGCATTAATCACTTTAGTGGCGGCTTGTGCATCTGTGGTGATATCCGCTACCACTTTTAATAAAGAGTCTTTACCTAAATGCGCAATAGACACTCGGGCCCCGTTAACAGCGACTTTGTCGAGTTTCCCCTGCTCAATAAGCAAATCCATCATGTCATTTTCGAACAGTGCAGAAAGGGTTAAATCACTCACAGCTGGCCAATTCGGTTGAAACTTAAAGATGCCGCTATCAAGGGTAAAACCCGCTTGGAATATTCCGCTATGATCTTGATAAGGATATCCGCTTAATTCACCCTGCCACACAAGCTGTGCATTATTGATTTTCCCAGCAACCAAACCATCATTAAGATAATCGACTAAATGGGGGCTCATGGCCATTAGAGGAAAATAATGTCCCACATGGGCAACGTCATTAATAGTTAGATTCGCCGCTAACGCCATAAAAGGCTGCTCAGAAAATGCTAAATTCAAGCCCGCTTGCAGTGTAATATCATCATTGACCAATTCAATATTAGGGATGGCTAGTCGATGCAGATCAAAATCATAACGGCCCATAATAGCACTGCCATTAAGTGTTAATGGTTGGCTAAAATCATCACTGAAGTCGAGTTTGTATTCCTGCTCTGGCAAGCTAAATTCAAGCTGATTATTGGCCCACGTTAAGTTGGCATCAATAGGGCTTATTCCTGGTATCGACTGATAGGGTTGCCACTGTAATTGTTGAATGTCGACTTTGGCTATCATCGATTTATCTGCGGGCTTATAGAGCCTAATTGGGCCGATTTCCCCTTGAGGATTGAGATGCTGCCAATTGCTCACTTGTTGCTTACCTAATCCAGGAACTAACGGCAACATAGGCTTGAGGTATGACGGAATGATTTGATTAACATAACCAAAAAAATCACCCGCATGAGTGCCAACCGCTATCTTCAACGATGGCCAAGTTTGATCGTTAGTTGATAAATCGAGATCCTGACTCTCAATTTTCCAACCACTAGGTTGTGGGGTCCACCGCAATGCACCTGAATTAATAGCGAACTTTTGTTGGGTGTCACTATCACTCCACTGTAACCAGCTAGGTTTAAAAACTAAGATGCCATCACTAATTTCGCGCTGCTTGAATGTCATCCATGCATCGAGATTTATCACGCCTTGGAATTCAATATTATCAGTATCTTGCTGCGCAGTATGTTGTCTGGAAGCCCATTCGCCCAAATCCAATGAATCAGCAGTAACATAAAGTTGGCCTTCTACAGTATCAGGTTGATAGCCATCGCCTTTAAGATCAATGCGTAAAGTTAGTTGCTCTTGCTGCGACTCAAGCTGATCAACATGGATCATGCCTTGTGCTTGGTGATGATTTTCAGTGTTTAGCCACAACAGGTTATCGATAAAAATCGGTCGATAATCATGTTGTGAACTAATCAGTTGGAGTGATGCATCTGTGATCAAAAAATGTCCCAACTGTTCTAATAATAGGCCATACAACCAATCTAGATTTACATTGTTATCCGTTTCAGCATGTTCATCTGTGGTGGATAATTGATCGAGATTTAACGCTACTTTAACCCCATCAAATACCACGGTTTCAATCTGTGGACGTAAGGAAATAAGCGACTGCCAAAAATCGAGTTTAATGTGTACATTTTCGCTAATAACAGTAATAGGTAGATTATCTTGCGGCGGTATGACTAAATTTTTAACGGTCAGTGCTGGGCCAAATGCTTGCCATTCAGCACTGAGCTCATCCATTTGTACATTTAGGTGATATTCGCTTTTGAGGTAATTAACTAATTCGGTGCGTATTTCAGGAATATGAGGCAATAACCCGCGAATAAGGCTAACAACCAATGCAAATAACACTAGCGTGATAGCCAAAATTTGCCAAGATAATCTATTAATAGTTGCAGCCCGGTTTATAGACACTACATCATCACCACATCATATTTACTTTGAATGTATAAGGGTTCATTTTGCAAACGTATACGCTTACCTATGTAGACTTCTAACTCTGCCAACAAATGAGACTCATCACCGCTAAAGCTCATATACACAGCTGGTGAGCAATACAGTAAAAATTCATCGGCTTTATAAGCACGATTTAAACGAATAATCTCGCGAAAAATTTCATATGACACGGTTTCAATGGTTTTCATGGTGCCGGTGCCTTTACAAGACGGACACTCACCACACACCACGTGCTCTAAACTTTCGCGGGTACGTTTACGAGTCATTTCGACTAAACCTAGACCGGAAAAACCACTAACACTGGTTTTAACGCGGTCTAACGCTAATGCGGCATTTAAGCTTTCGAGCACTCGCTTTTGGTGTTCATTATTGAGCATATCGATAAAGTCGATAATAATAATTCCGCCCAAATTACGCAACCGCAGTTGTCTCGCAATCGCTTGCGTGGCTTCAAGATTAGTATTGAAAATGGTTTCTTCTAAATTACGATGGCCAACAAACGCTCCGGTATTAATGTCAACTGTGGTCATGGCTTCGGTTTGATCAATAATCAAATAACCGCCAGATTTAAGTTCCACTTTGCGGCCTAAAGCCCGCTGAATTTCGTTTTCGACATCATACAATTCAAAGATAGGTGCTGGGCCTGCATAATGCTCAATTTTATCCGCAATTTCAGGCATGAACTCTTGAGCAAACTGTTGTAATTCTGCATAGGTACGACGTGAATCAACTTGAATATGATCAAGTTCTTCCCCCACAAAATCACGAATAATCCGCACCGGCAATGCCAAGTCTTGATACAGTAAAATAACGCCTTTGCGCTTACGACGTTCGCTAACCTTTGACCACACTCGCCTTAAAAAAGCCGCATCTTGGGCGAGTTCGCCTTCACCCACATTTTCAGCCGCAGTGCGTATAATAAAACCGCCGTCATCATCAACATAAGGCAAGGTAATATTTTTAAGACGTTGACGCTCTTCTTCGAGCTCAATGCGTTGTGATACGCCCACATGGCTAGAACCAGGCATAAAGACTAAATATCGTGAAGGTAAGGTAATGTCGGTTGTTAGACGGGCACCTTTGGTACCGAGTGGATCTTTAACCACTTGCACCATGATGTCTTGGCCCTGGCGCACGAGCTCGGCAATATCACGTACAACAAAGTTGCCTTTCTCGACATCGGCAACACATTCGGTATGAGGAACAATATCGGAAGCATGTAAAAAAGCGGCTTTATCTAAGCCAATATCAACAAACGCAGCTTGCATGCCAGGAAGTACACGGCTGATTTTACCTTTATAGATATTGCCGACTAAACCTCGCTTCATACGACGTTCAATATGCACCTCTTGCAACACACCATGCTCGACTAATGCAACACGCGCTTCTGTTGGCGTGACATTGATAAGTAATTCTGTGCCTTTTTTACGTTGTGCTTTTATATTCATAAGCCACCAGTATTCAGGTCATGCTCCAATGATAATAGTGACAGTAGTTGCGCCACCTGTAGTTAACCGTCGAAGCAATATCTTATTGAGAGTACTGCATCATGCAGGCTAATAATTCACGAGTATCAACTAAGGGCAAACCGACAACGGCAGAATAACTGCCTATAATTGATTTAACAAAGCAGCCACCCAGAGCTTGTATACCGTAAGCACCCGCTTTATCCATAGGCTCACCAGAAGCAACATAAGCCTCTATATCGGCTACAGATAAGTCACAGAATGTCACTTGAGTCCGACACAATCGACTAAACGTTTGCTCGCCATCAGTTAATGCTACTGCAGTCATCACCTCGTGAGTTTGACCGGACAGCAATCTCAACATGCGTTTGGCATCATCTTGGTCGACGGGTTTTCCTAATATCTGGTCATTCAGTACTACTATCGTATCCGAGCCCAACACTTTAGGTGCAAAAAAATGCTTACTAAGTGCTAAACCAGCTTGGGCTTTTTCGAGCGCTAAACGGGATACATATTGGGTGGCAGTTTCGGTCGATTGAGGTGTTTCATCTATATCGGGTGCAACTAACTCGAACGAAAAACCCGGATGGCTAAAGCCTGCTTGAAGTAATAATTCTTTTCTTCTTGGTGAGGTAGAAGCCAGTACCCATGTCATCTGATATTTACTCTAGTTAGTGTACATTAAAACCATACTCAGGTTTTGCGTTAGATTAACGAACTTTATAATGACGGCGCATGTTACGTAACACCCAAAAGACCCACCACCAAATAAATAAACTTGAAATAGCAGGCAAAAACATTTCAACATCAAATGGCGTAGACTCGACCACCACAAACTGAGTCACAAATATAACCACATGATAAATACAGATAAAACAAGCCACTAAGATTGATTGTTGCCAGCGTGGATAATTTCGCAATCGCTGACATAACAACACCACAATATAGATAACCAACGACAATGCTAATGATCGGATCCCCAAATGGGCTCCTAATAACACATCAAGCATTACCCCTAAAATCCACGCGGTAAGAATGTTGTAACGATGCGGTAACGCCATCGCCCAATACATCATCACCATTAATAGCCAGTCAGGTCGCCAAGCTTCTACCATTTTAGGTAGCGGCATAATCTGAAACATCATCCCAATAAATAATGTCAGCCAGACCACTAAACGGCCATTGGCAATATGCGAACTCATTGGTTTACCTCACTGATAGCAGGTTTTGTTTCAGTGACAATAGCCTTATCGGCGGTATTCTCGAGCGCCCCTTGTACATCAGCAGGAAGCGTAAAAGGCTTGGTTTCATCAGGCCAAATAAGTAATACATAACGAATACGGTCAAGCGCAGCTAAGGGCTGGGCGGTAATCACTGCATAGTTCTGGCCGTCATCACGCGATACGCTGATAACCCGAGCAACGGGATAGCCTTCAGGAAAACGATTGCCCAACCCTGAGGTCACTAATAAATCACCTACGATGATATCCGTGCTTTTAGCCACATGACGTAATTCAATTTGATCAATGTCACCGGTACCGTTAGCAATAGCGCGCACGTCATTGCGCGTCACTCGTACAGGAATACCATGGCTAGTATCTGAGACCATCAACACCCGACTAGTCAACTCACTCACTTCAACGACTTGTCCCACAACACCTTTAGCATCTACAACAGGCTGACCAACATAGACACCCGTTTGTAAACCGTGATTTAACACCACAAATTGTCGAAAAGGATCGCTGGCAACTTCCATGACTTCGGCCACCATTTTACGAGAATCCATATACACAGGCGAACCGAGCAATGCACGTAAACGTTCATTCTCTTGGCGAACATACTCAAAACGTTGTAACCGCTCAGATATGACCAGTTGTTGGCGTAACAGCTCTTTATTTTGTATTTCGAGCATATTGCGAGTCGCAAATGCTTCTGCGGACCAGTCAAGCATCACACCTGGAACATTGGCTAAATACTGCAGGGGACTTAACACCGAGGATAAGGATTGGCGGATAGGATCTAGGCGTTGATTAGTGATAAGTAATACCACCGACAAAATAATTGCCAGTGTTAGTCTAAATTGAATGGAAACGCCACGAACGAAAATTGGTTTCATAAATTGTTCGCAACTTTGTTAACCCAGTGAATAACGTTAACAAAGCCGCTCAGCTAATAATAATTAGTTCTCTTCGGAGAACAAATCACCACCATGCATATCAATCATTTCAAGCGCTTTACCACCGCCACGAGCAACACAAGTCAGTGGGTCGTCAGCGACCATCACCGGAATACCCGTCTCTTGCATTAATAAGCGGTCTAAATCACGCAATAAAGCACCACCACCTGTTAATACCATGCCTCGCTCAGAAATATCTGAAGCTAGCTCTGGAGGCGACTGCTCAAGAGCAACCATAACCGCACTCACAATACCCGATAACGGTTCTTGTAATGCTTCTAAGATTTCATTGCTGTTTAACGTAAAGCTTCTTGGTACACCTTCTGCAAGGTTACGACCACGCACTTCAATTTCAAGCACTTCGTCACCAGGATATGCGGTACCAATAGTATGCTTAATACGTTCAGCAGTTGCTTCACCAATTAAGCTACCGTAGTTACGGCGAACATAATTAATAATCGCATCGTCAAACTTATCGCCACCGATACGTACAGATGAAGAATACACCACACCATTTAACGAAATAATCGCGACTTCAGTGGTACCACCACCGATATCAACAACCATAGAACCTGTTGCTTCAGATACCGGTAAACCAGCACCAATAGCCGCCGCCATAGGTTCCTCAATAAGATACACTTCACGCGCTCCAGCACCCATAGCCGACTCACGAATAGCACGACGTTCCACTTGAGTTGCGCCTACTGGCACGCAGACTAATACTCGTGGACTTGGGCGAAAGAAACTGTTGTTGTGTACTTGTTTAATAAAGTGCTGAAGCATTTTTTCGGTCACATAGAAATCAGCAATAACGCCATCTTTCATCGGACGAATAGCTTGAATATTACCTGGTGTTCGACCTAGCATTTGTTTAGCATCAGTCCCCACAGCAGCAACTGATTTTGGACCATTACTATTGCGTTCGCCGCGAATGGCAACCACAGAGGGTTCGTTCAGTACGATGCCTTCATCGCGAACATAAATAAGAGTGTTTGCCGTACCTAAATCGATGGATAGGTCGTTAGAAAAAATGCCACGCAACTTTTTGAACATGTATCAGGCCTGTATTCTGTGAAGTCAGAAGAATAAAAATCAGCTAACTCTATCAATGACACCCCCATTCTACAATACCGAACAGGTTAACAATTGCTAATCTGGCATTTTTTTTTCTAAAAATGCTTAAATAAATCCCAATCGTTCAAATTTAATCCTAAAAACCATAAAACCGCTGCTTTTTTATTCAGTTTATTGACTCACTTCGCGCCAATAAATAATTCTATCATGGCCTCGGTAGCGACCAAGGAACGCACTTGCTCTTGGGTCATAAAGTGTTGTGGGGCTTACTTGCTCCCAATTCCAATACCATTTTAACCAATCATCAACTTGTAGCGGTGCTGTCACTTGGCCTCGATATGCTTTAGAACCGGTGTTTTGCCATAATAAGTTCAATTGACCAGCACTAACAATGCTGCCACCGTCACTTCGGGTAACGGTTTGATTGGTTGTTAATGACGGATCATAACTTTCAGAACCATCCAGCGCTGCGGTAACTTGAGTGCAACTATCATTGAAATTGGTCACCCAGTTACTGCCATTCCAATATTGTGCATACATTGGCATGCGTAATATTTCGCTTTCAGGGCCATAGGTATTGTCCATCACCACCCTGCCATGACGTAAATCTTGAGTAGATAAACGTTTTGCCGTGCAATCATTAGTATCAACACAGTTATCAGTGGTGTCGGGACGCATATCTGCTGAAGCAACAAATGAAACACTTGTTGCTTCATTATCAAAAACTTGTACGCCAATATCTAATTGATTAAAGGGTCCATCTGCATTTGGGGCAACAGTGCGATTAAAGTTTGCTTGGTAAGTTAACCCTACACTCGCCTTACCCAAAACCCAATAACTCGCATCAATAGGTAAAGCACTTAATCGGCTGCTTAACTCAATACCATCATTGGCATTTTCGCCCACCAAACTAGCGGTGGCTTTAGCAAAATCACCTTGATAATTTTGAGTGACATAAGTACCGGTATTCAGCGCGCTTAATGTTAATGTTAAATCAAAAGGTTGGTCCATATAGGTAATGCTACCGCAAGATTGCAGCACACTTGAACTACTCACAACAAAACGATCTGGCACAAAACGACCTATGCTAGGAGATTCAGCCAATGGAATATCATAGAAACTCGAACCTAAATAAAGATTTGGCGGATTGGCGCTAAATTTAAATACCCCCACTTCGGTAACTGACTGTGACACAGTATTGGTGTTTGTGGTTTGCGCAATGTGATCATACTCACTAACCCCAACCGCGCCTAACACACCGCCCGATGGCGCTATTAATTGATGTCCTAATACTATATCGTCATGAGCATAATTGGGCGTATTGATGTTATCGCAAAAATTGGTATCGCCGTCAGACTCCCAAGCTTTTCCTTGAATAATTAAGTTAAATGACTCGCCAGCTTTTTTGTACACATCACAAGTACTGTTATCCGCAGCGCATTTTGCATTACTATCTTCTGGTGCAATACACAAGCCCACCGGAAAGCTGACAAACTCATCAGATCCTAACATGATCAATCCCTGCTCATCACCTGTGCCAGTGTACTTCGCATCTAACTGCATTTTTCCTGCGTCAGAGTAGTTAACAATAAGCTCAGCTTTACCATCGGTATCGAATGCCAACTCAAGCGTTGTAGCTGCACTCTCTTGTTTACTCACCACCTTACTATTCACCGTTGTCGATTGACCATTAATTGGAGTAATGGGATCGATATAAGAGCTCCAAAAATCGACATTTTTAGTGGTTTGAGAAAATAGAGGTATACATTGTTGAGTAACATCTGAGGTTTTCACTGCACGGATTGTAATTTTGTCAGTTGGTTTGTTCGCTAGCTTATCTGGCACGTCAAAAATAAAACCACTGTCAGCAAACGTTAGATTACAATTTTCGCTGGCTGCACCACCATTAATACGGCACAAGGTTTTACTAAACGCAATGGTGCTAGGCGTTGAGCCTGAAACACCCAAACTAACGGTGCCAGGAGTATTGCGCCTTAATTGTAAATCCGTTTTTTCTCCGCCACTAAATGTCACCACATTGCCACCAACCCAACCACCGCCATCGGTAATGGTTTCCGGACTTAAAATTGCAGTAACAGAATCGGTTACAGTGGCAGTACAATCGGCATTAGCACAAGCTTTAATAGATAAGGTTTTAGGGGCACACGTTAATCCTACATCAGAATACGAATACTCAAAATGGTGGATTTGAACACCTATGGGACTTGAATTTAATGCACATATTTTGACCCCATCAATTTCATGTATATTCGTTGCTCCCCCCGTAGAACCTGTCAAGGACAATAAAAAATTGTCTGGTAAATCAGCTTGACTATCGAAAGACGCAGCATCAAATTCGGAAATGATTTCAACAAATCCACTACCGCTATCTCGTTCAACTTTTACTAACGATTGATTCGCAATTTGTGAGTCAACAGTGATCCTATATCGATGCGCTGGAGTGACATTATTTTTATCAATAGTTGGCGATAAGCAGTCACCACTCGTGTTAGTTGTACCGTCATTACACGAACCATGTAAATACGGATAACCTGCCGTTCCAGAACCCGACCCCCTAACCGCAACTGATTGCTTGCGACGCCCTGGCCCTGACCCAGACCCACTAGAGCCACCTTCCCTTGAGAAGTTTCCAAATTCATCTATACCAAAGCCTAACCAGCCGCCGGAAAAACCATTCTCATTTGTACGAGCACCATAGCCTAGTGGTCCACCATAAGCTCCAGCTTGAGGTGTAATAGCACTATCTGACAGCACAAAAGCAATACCATCAGCCCCACTTCCACCATAAGCATAATGATCAAATTCTATGGTGACTAAATTGTTTTTGGCTGGAAATAAGCGTTGGTAAGTTGACGAGGTTGCTTGATTTGATTTCGCTTGAGTGACTTGTAAGCGATTACTAACAATAGCGGGCGTAAAACTACCTCGACTATTTGATACAACCCAATCATCACCCAAATCAGTGCGATCAAAATCATCGAGAAAACAGGTCAAGGTGTCTGATTTTTTCTCAAAAGCCACAAAACTGTAATTCTCCCAACGATGTTTACGATCATTATCTTTATAAGTATCTTCATCTATTACCATGCTGACTTTATCGTTAGTCAACTGACAACGTCGAAGCCAGCCGCCATCGCCACCTAAGCGGCTATTTTTACCCGCGACTAATATGGGGGCATCCTTAAAACCAATTAAAGGTGTGGTATAACTACATTGATCACTTACATCTTTAGTACCACTATCAGTAAACGTTTGTGCTTGACCAAAGTGATAATTAGTGTCGACACCATTTAAGGTCATGGTACCGCTAGCCGCGGTTAACGATAAGTAACCTATGGTTTCATTTTGAATTTGATCGTTGTTCAAATTACCTGGTTGGCATTGACTATTGCTATAAACCTCAGAGGTATCCAACGCGAGTTGTAGCACTGAACCGCTGGATGTTGATGTGCTCGTAAACCAACAATCATTATTCTGAGTTTGGATCTGATTCAACACCACATTTTGGGTAGCAGGTAAAGTAACAGAGGTATAAGGGGCACTGGAACCAAATAAAGCCTGATCATAATCAATCGAACCAGCAATTAATGTGATGTCATTTGGCAGGTCATAGCTACCCGCAGTAACCGCAATCCAATGTATTTCCGGCATTTCAATAGGTTTAACATAGCGGTTACTGGGTGAAGCAGGCTCTTTTGGAGACCAAGTAAAACCTTGTGCCGATACGCTCTTAAGCAATACTGATGCGGGGCCATCACTGTTATCGTCTTCGATGGTCGGCATTAAGAAAATTAACGGGGTGACATCATCAGGAAAAGCGCTGTCAAACGTGATGTTATTTGCCGTTGCTTTACCGAATTGAATATGGAACTCCGGCTGAGGGGGTGATGATGTGTCATTGATTTGACCGCCACCGCTTATTGTTAAGTATTTAGATGTTACTCGACCATTAATGATTGAATTATTATTAAGAGTCAAAGTCTCATCGCTATATATATTGCCACCCACTACGGAATCATTATTTAACGTTAAATTTCCATAAGTTATCAATTGTAACGAGTGAGTATTTTCAACATTAATTTTGGCATTATTATTTAATTGGGCATCCTTATTAACAAATAACCTTACATCACCCTGCAATACAATTTCTGAATCTCCACCTAACTTCAAAGACTCAACCCAATAATCACCAGCTGGGAAAACTAACTTAGCCCCATTCCCTGCCTCTATTTCTTTAAAATAATATTCTGGTTGTAAGGAAGACATGGTTAAAGTACATGTAGAATATAATTTGATAGTATCAAATTGATTCAAATCACTATCACCTAAGATAATGTTTTCATTCGCTGAACAGGACCCCACTCCACCGCTTTTACCGTCACTATCTTGAAATTTATTGTTTCCGTTTAATTTTATTCCACGTATATCACTACCAGATACATTACAATAACGATCACCATTAGAAGCTGTATCACAGCTATCAGAGGGTAATCCTGAACCTTCATTATTAGAACAAAAAGCTAAATCCTCCCCCAAAGTACCATTTATTCTAGAGCCACTTTGCATGGTTAATTGAGGTTTATCAATTTGGTGGCAACTATTATTGTTATCTTGATGATGCCCTTGTGCGACATTAGGCCAAACTACAGATTCATCAATATCAAATGCGAATGCTTTAATAGAAAATAAGCTTATAATTACACAAAAATTAGTTAATAATCGAAAGACTGTTTTAATTCCCACGCGCTTCTACCTCCACTTGGCGACTGACTCGCAAACACGTTGAACTGTTAGAGTCGCCGGCACAATTACCGGTTTCGCATACCGCTAAGCTGCTAATTCGATATTGAATTTCACCATCCGCAGTAGCAGTATTACAGCTAACTGATACAGTGCAATTATGAAATCCGACTTCCCCTGTAGGCGGCGCCCATGTAGAACTCACATCAGTACAAGTTGCAGCAGATCCATCAACGGGAAACAGCTCAGCTAACGCAGCATCTGCACCACTATTTGCACTAAACAATGCTCGCGTACCCCACACTTCCATATTAACCGACTCATCAGCATCGCCAACAATACGAATTAAGCTCGCAGCAATGAGAAACATTACCGTCAGCACAAAAACACCGATAATCAGTGCGCTGCCTTGTTGCGAATGTTGGCTTAATTTCAGCTTAGGGAACATTCATCACCTGTACTTGATGGTTATATTGAAATGTTTCACCATTGACGGTAAATACTGGTTGTAAATGCACTATCGCATTGGTCACTAATGATGATGGAGTGACAATAATAGCGGGATTAACCGTTAACGTATTGGTAATGTTTTGCGCCATTAATACGCCATTGCCCATTTCGGTTGGCGACGGTTGACTAACCTTATAACCATAATCTTGGTATAAGCGCAGCTCAACATTATTAACAGTATTAATAAAACAGTAACTCAATGGACTATCGGCTACGTACAAGCGCTGCAGAGGTGATGCCTCAGTAAAGCGCCCGGTTTTAGTTAAGGTGATAGTCAGTTTATCATCAGATTCAGCAACACTTTGTACAATAAATCGTTTAGCCGTTGTCCCTTGAGGATTATAAATTTCATCGGCTGTTAATGGATAAATAACGACTGATTGATCTGCTTCAATTGAATTAATACTTTTAATCGCCGTTAAGCTGTTTTGCCCAGTTTGAGGCGAAAATGGTGCATCAAGATACGATGTACTGGTGCTAATGGGCAATAATTCCAAGCATTGGTAACTTGCATCGCTTGCGGTAAGCAGTCGCGTGCTATTTGGTATTGCGCGGCGAATATCACGCGTCATCCGTTCTATCCCAAAACGACTTTGACTTAGCACTTGATCAACCGCACTCGATTCAACAAAAATTCGGGTGCCAAAAATCACAAAACTACTCAAGCCAACGACGACAATGCCTAATATTAAAATGACCGTCACCATTTCGATCAAGGTGAAACCAGCATTTTTTACAGGGCGAAAAGGCATTAGTAATTACTCCTAATCGCATTGTAAGTGATCACTTCACCGGCAGGTGTTGTCACGGCTACAGTAATTAATTTTTGTACCTTCGTTGCTGAATCTAAATACGTTACCGACACTTGTAATTCATAATTAGGATAGGCTTGGGCATAAGTTTGGCTTGAGTCGAGCATGTTGGCGGTTTGATCTAAACCATTATAATCATCAACATCATTGAAGTTGTCACGGCTTTCACCGTCATTACCTAATGATACAGAACAAGCTAAACCAGATGGAGCATTACACGCAGGAACGCCGCCATTAGGATTGGTATTTTGATCATATCGCTTGCCCCAAATTTCATTCATTACCGAATGCGCTAACTCAGCAGAACGCACTCTATGTAGCGTGGCCGCGGCTCTGTCTGCTTGGGGAAATAACATACTGGTGAGCATGACAATCGCAATACCGATCACCATCATACCGATGACAAGTTCGATTAAGGTAAAGCCGCCATGGGAATGAGACTGCGATAAGTGAGCAGGTTGAGATTTACAGAGCATATATATACCCCTCAGATTCAACCGCAATGGCTAAGGTTTCATCTGCTACAGCATTAAAGCAATGACCTGAACACGCCGGAGATAACATGCGACCTAAGCTGTCAAAAGTAATCGAGAAGACTTGGCTGGCACTACTGGCTAGGGTGATATACGCGCCGCCGCTAAAGGTTTGGGGTTGTTCTTCGCGAAATATATTACTACAGCTATTACCGCTGCGATCACTAAAATAACGCAATGTATAACCTGCGTTATCAACATCGATTTGATAACACTGATCGGTATTTTGCATTGCTGTTAGTTGGACTTGGCGCAATTCACTAATAAATTCATTACGTAAGGTATAGGCACTGTAGGATGAATCAGACAACAGGCGTGGCAACACCGCCACGGCTATAATACCAATCACAATCATGGTGGTAACCAATTCAACCAAGGTGAAGCCGGCTTGAATATGATGTTGTCGATTCACTATGATGATGTCCTCATTCAACCTGATGAACATTAATAACGTTCAATATTCATTAAACCATAATGGTGTCAATAACTTATATTAACGCATTCAGTATCGCAAACATAGGTGATATTGTCTGTTTATTCTAATGTCAGATCTGATTGCTATAAATAAAATTTATAAAAAAACCTGCTTAAAGCAGGCTTCTTATTTTCAATAAAAAGCGCTTTAACAAAGATCAGGATCTGTTATTGCTACATAAGTTGGAATAGTTGTTGCGTTAGTAGCTTGGGTATAAATCAAGGTACAAGTATCTGGTGCACCACGTTGATAAATCGTTACTTGCCCTGCTGCAGGTGTATCTGCTTGAATAATCCAATCATTAGTACCTGTTTGTGGATCCGCTTCTACATCAAATGCAACATCAACAGCATTTTGAATATCCGCTTGATCTGCAGCCATATAACCGTAAACAATATTTATATTAGCAGCTGAACCAATATCGATAGTTGCAGTACCATCAGCAGCAGCCCCCTTTTCTTCACCAGCTAATGCGGCTTTTGAATAAACTAACGTGTTCGCACCTTGAATAGATGCCTTTAAACCTTGTAACGCTGACGCACGAGCATCGCCTTGTAAGTTAATAAACTTAGGCGCTGCTGTTACCGCTAAAATACCAAGAATTATGATCACAACCACTAATTCAATTAAAGTAAAACCTTGTTGCTTTTGCATATTAAAAAACCTCTATTAAAATAAATCTCTATCCATTACTTAATGGACTAATCGACTTGGTTGCTAAATAAATTAATCATTGGTAAAGGCAACAACTTGCCCTGTACCTGGGTTATATGTGACGCCTTTAGCACCCGATGTAGATAAATCAGGGGTGGGTGTTGCTACACCCGATGTTTGGTCTAATGTTAATGAAGCAACCTGATGATATACGCATACATCAAGGTTATTTACTGTCACACCATCAATACTCGTTGCTGTACCACCCGCGCCGTCTTGCACACTAACGATATAGCGTACATCACTTGCATCTTGGTTAATCAGAACGTTTCTTGGGGCATTTTGTAAAACGGATTCAAAGACTTCTTGGCATCTAGCGTTATTCATCGCAGTGACACTAGTATTTGTTGTACCAGTAGGAAAACCAAAACGAGTATCTAATGACACACTAGTGCCATCTAATAACACACTGTCATTACGACGCCCATCAACTTCCCACTGTGCACGCACAAAGCTTACCGCTGTTGCTAAGCCACCAGCAACACCGTCTACGCTGGCATCTTGCGCATCTTCTGTCACATTTAAAAAGCGTGGGATTGCCGTAGCGGCCAATAAGCCGAGAATAACAATTACAATGACCAACTCGATTAATGAAAAACCTTGTTGTTTAATTTTCATAATACCTCACTCTTTTTATAGTGTTTATAACAGGAAAGCTGTTAATTCTGTTATAAGCGTCTTTATATAATCTTCTGATTTTAGCAGTTTATTATAGGTTTAACATCTGTAATAAACGATTTACGTCTCACCTGTTAAAAATATTACTCGGCCAGTTTGCAACTGATAACTTAAACTGGCTTTATCATCTGAATAATAGCGGCATACCTTTGTTTCAGCTTGATATTCTATGGTCAAATCTAACTCTTCAACTTTTGATGCCAATAATTGTTGCCATAGTTTTTTGCATCCATTTACGTCATCAGTATCTAGAACCGGCCATCCATTAGATGACAATGTAATCCAGTTGTTAGCACCCATTAACTCGGCTTCAGCTTTATCTTGGGCACGATGTAAAGTACTATTTTCTAATTGGCTGCTTTTTGACGTTTCAACAGCACTAGTATCATCAAGCACATTTGGTGCCACATTGTACCAAGATAATAACATCTTGTCGGGTCTACCCGAAGTTAACCATTGACTTCGCACCATAGCTAAGACATTTAAAAGTCGATTATGTTCAAATGCTAAACCTTGTTTGGTTAAATTAGGGATAGTACTCATATAACGAGCTCCTAAAATAGCGAATACAATAAGCAGCACTAGAATAGCCATCATTTTGCCATACACTTTAAGCAAGTCATCATCTGCTTTTTGCTGGCTTTTCATTAAGTAGTCCAATTTTCCGCAAACATGATTAATTTAACCACCTTTAACGACGTTTAGCATATCCCACATCGGTAAATAAATACCTAGCGCAAGAATTAATACAATACCAGCAACAAAACCAATTAGAATAGGTTCCAGCTTTGCGGTGAGGTTTTTTAAATCGTAATCCACTTCACCTTCATAAAAATCTGCGGCATCATTTAATAACTGATCAATTTGGCCGGTCTCTTCACCGACAGCAACCATTTGCAATACCAACGGGGTAAACAGTTGGCTGCTATTGGATACCCGCAGCATTGATTCACCCGATTCGATACCACGGCGCATGCCCACTATCTTGTCATGCATATAAGCGTTGTCGACCGCATCGGCGACCAAACTTAATGCTTGTGTCATGGGCACACCCGCACTGAGCATCATCGAAAAACAGCGACAATATCGTGACAAGGTTGAGCGCTCAATAATAGATCCAATAACAGGTATGTGCAGCTTCCATAAATCCCATTGCTTCTCGCCCTTTTCAGAGTGATGCCAATAGCGAATACCGAGCACAACACCAATTAATACCACGATCATATGAGGCCAAAAATTAACAAACAGATTCGAAGTACCAATTAATATTTTTGTCGCCCACGGCAATTCAGCACCAAAACGAGAGAACATTTCGGCAAATTTAGGAATCACCATAATATTTAAAATAACCATCGCGATAGTGATGGCGATCAAAACAAACATAGGATAACGCATAGCGGCTTTTATTCGGCGTCGAGTTTCTTGCTCTCGCTCTATATAGCCGGACAATTGAATAAAGGCATCTTCCAATTTACCGGTATTTTCACCCACGTTAATCATTGAAACAAACAATGAATCAAATACATCTGGGAATTGATTCATTGACGATGATAAAGACCGACCTGACGTAAGCTGTTCTGAAATATTATCTAAAGCATTTTTCATTCGTTCAGAATGAGTGGTTTCGGACAAACCCGCTATTGCCCTTAGAATAGGGATGCCAGAGCGAGTTAATGAATACATTTGTCGGCTAAAAATTTGCAACTCTTCAAGCGACACTTTGCTTTGAAACAAACTCATCGAAAACGATTGCTTGGTTTTCACTTCACGTAATTCTAACGGAATAATGCCGCGGGATAGCAACGCATCGGCCGCAGAGCTTTCATTGGCAGACTCAAGTAGTGCACTGACAGCTTGCCCCTGTGAATTACGACCTCGATATTGATATATAGGCATGATTACAACCCAATATCTTGTTGACTAACAAGATCTTCAGACAAGGCAACTGTTGATTCGCTGACATCTTCCACCAGCTTGGACACTTCTTCTAGTGTTGTGGTGCCAAGGAATAAATACTCCATGGCAGAATGCGCGAGTGGAATAAAATGAGGGCTGCGTAGCGCTGCCCGGGCAAAGTCTTGCGGATTACCTGTACGCATGGCATCGATCATATTTTCGTCTAATTCGAGTATTTCAAAAATACCAATTCGACCACGATAACCAGAACCATTACAGGTTTGGCAACCACTACCCACTTTAAAAGTTGCGCTGTTAATATCTCTTTTAGTCACACTCGTAAGCCAACTACGTTCAGCCGCGGTTGGCTGATAATCCACTGCACAATTGTGGCAAACACGCCTAACAAGACGTTGAGCGATAATGACGCGCAATGCACTGGCAACCAAATAACTCGCCGCGCCCATATCGAGTAATCGTAGTGCACTGGTAACGGCATCATTGGTATGTAAAGTCGATAATACAAAGTGACCAGTTAATGCACCTCGTAAACCAATTTCTACGGTTTCTTGGTCACGCATCTCCCCCACCATGATAATGTCGGGATCTTGACGAAGCGTGGTACGCAGTACGTTAGAAAAGTCCAAACCAATTTTGTGATTAACCTGAACTTGGTTAATTCGCGGTAATTGATACTCTACCGGGTCTTCTACGGTAATAATCTTTCTATCCGCAGTATTAAGCTCATTTAAAATCCCGTATAGGGTTGTCGTTTTACCGCTACCGGTTGGTCCTGTCACTAACAACATACCGTGAGGACGCTTAATTTGTTTACGAATTCGCGCCACAATATTGGGTGGCATGCCAGTTTCATCTAAGGTACGCAGGCCGGTGGTTTGATCTAACAAACGCATTACCACAGATTCACCATGATAAATGGGCATGGTTGACATCCGCACGTCGATTTGATGACCTTTTATTTCTATATGAAAACGGCCATCTTGTGGCATACGTTTCTCTGATATATCCAAGCCCGCCATCAATTTAAGTCGTAATACTAATGCCGAAGCAATATTAACTTCACTTAAAATATTTTCATGTAATTGACCATCAATACGCTGGCGGATCCGCAGGACTTTCTCGCCTGGTTCAATATGAATATCTGACGCTCGCATTTGCACTGCATCTTCAAAAATAGACTGCAGTAACTTAACCACTGTGGTTTCATTATCGCTATCACTTTGAGTCAGGCTCGCTAAATCGAACATGTCATCTGCGGCATATTCTTCTTCAAGCTTGCCGGCGATTTCGGCTATTTGTCCGGTACGACGATAAAGATTATCAAATGCATCGAGTAACTGTTGCTCTGGCGCCACCGCGAGCATTAACTGCTTAGGGGCAACTAGTGCTTCTATATTATCAATCGCCTGCAAGTCTGCAGGATCGCTCATGGCAACAAGCACATGATCGGGGTGACTTTCCACCACCAAGGCTCGATAGCGTCTTGCTTGTACTTCAGGGAGAATATTCACCACGTCATCGGCTATCGGACGGCGGCTAATATCAAGATAGGGTAAATTAAGCTGATGCGACAAAAACTGAAGTAACTGATCTTCAGTAATACACTTTAAGTCAATTAAGGTGCGACCGAGTTTTCTACCTGAGTTACGTTGTTCCGTTAAGGCTTGCTTTAATTGCTCGTCGGAAATAATCAGCTCTTGAACCAGAAGATCCCCTAACCGCATTTTTAACTTAGGCTTCATCGGTTTTCCCCTAACTGAACTAAACGTTTTTCAATAAATGACATGGCGGAAGTGGATAATCCTTCATAACTTAATGCAGATCGGTAAGCTTGAGCTGCTTGGGAATATTTTTTCTGGGAATCAAGTGCATAGCCTAGGCCCATCCACCAGCGAGATTGAGTCGACTCGGAAACTAATAAGTGACGATAAGCTGATTCTGCTAAAGAGAAGTTTTTTGAGCTTTGCGCCAATTCAGTTTGAGCAACCCACTTATCTCGAGCCCACGAGGAGTTATCTGGGATCATCGCTAATGTCGACAGTGCTGCATCATAGGATTTCAATTCGGTTTGAATTCGCGCCAAAATCACATAAAACTCCCATTGTTGCGGAAACATACCAATACCACTTTCCAATAATCGCATCGCTGTAGTTGGATTGTTTTGTTTATAATAAATATCAACCAATTGTTTACGGGCTTTATGTAAACTAGGTTGTAGAATAATGGCTTCTAAAAAATATCCCGCGGCATCATCAAGGCGCTCAGCTTGCTCTGCATCTATCGCTTTACGATATTGTAACTGTGCCATTTGCGCCTTGGTCAATACCACCTCTTTTATCGACATTTCCGCAGGCTTTTGTTTAACGGCTGGAGCAGGTTCTGATTTACGCGCTATTTGTACTTTTATAGGGGCTGGTGAGGTTGAGCCTTGAATAGCTTGTGTGATCTCGGAGTTATTTGAAGCACTCGGACTTGCCAACGCGTTATTCGGCGAAGTGTTAGAAGGAGTCATCTGATTTAACGTCATACTGTTAAGACTTGCTGCTTTGGGGTTGCCTGTGGCTACTTTTGTGGTTAACAATGCTTGGGCTTGGATGGCATCAGACGTTTTATCACTCGTTTGCGTCACCATTATTTGCGACTTATCATTCGTCTCAGTATGGTTAACAGCTGTAATAGTTGTTTGTGCGGTCTCGATTGTAGATGTTTGATCCACTACTGGATTGATGTTTTGATCTGCCACAGCCGTTATCACCTCGGCGGGTATTGATTTTACATCAAAGTTAGCTTGCACAACACCTTCATGGTTTGATGATGGCTGTTTTTTCAACAACTCAATATCACCATTAGCGGAAACCTTGATTGTTGCTGGCTCACTAGCTGTTTCAATACTGGCTTGACGATACATTGATACACCAAACCACAATGTCGGGAGCAATAGCACCGCTACCACAATAATACCAATAATGGGTGAACGGGATTTAGCAACTGAGTGATATTGAATTTCAGGGCGTACAAATTCTCCCGCAAGGTTTTGTGGTGGAATTTCTGCTCCAGGCTGTTGGCGCTGCTCTAAATCTTGCAGCATTTTAATAATCACACTCATATAAGCTCGCCTATTTGCGCCATCCATTCACCACAACAGTTTTCAACGCTTAATCCAACAAACAACATCATTGCTGCCAGCAATAAAATGAGCAACATATTGACACGAGAGAACTGCACTTTATGTTGTACATTAATATCTTCTGTATCCGCTATTGCTGCCAGACAATCGCGAGTTAACACTTTCCGCCTGTTTTGGCCGTAACATAATAATAAACTCTTATGTGCCAATATATTCACTAAGCGCGGAATACCTCGAGCGGCTTTGGCAATGAGCTTAATATCTGATGCACTAAACAAATCAGGCCCTTTATAACCAGCTACCGCGAGTCGGTAATGAATATAAGCCTGTATCTCATCCCAGGTTAACGGACGTAAATTATAACTAAAGGTAATACGTTGTCTTAATTGTCTGAACTTGGGTTGTGCTAGGCGTTGATCTAATTCGGGCTGACCAAACAACACCACTTGCAATAGCTTACGGCTTTCGGTCTCTAAATTGGTAAACAATCGTAATGCTTCAATACTGTCATCTGGTAATGCTTGTGCTTCATCTAATACAAGAATCACATGAAAACCTTGATGATTAAGCTCTAGTAAACGCTCATGAATAAGCCGAGTTAACTGTTGTTGATCTATTTTATTTGGCAATGCTAAACCAAGCTCTCCCGCCACTGCCCAGCGTAATTCTTTTGGGTTTAAATATGGGTTAGGTAAATAAGCACAATGGTATTGAGTCGGTAAGTCATTCAACAGCTTGCGACAAACCAAGGTTTTACCAGTGCCCACTTCACCCGTGACCTTAATAAAACCTTCACCTGTTTGTAAGGCGGTTTGTAATACTTGCAATGCTTCCACATGCGGGGATAACCCAAAAAAGAAACCTGTATTTGGGGTAAGTGTAAAAGGCAACTGACTTAAGCCAAAATGCTCCAAATACATAATTACTGGCTATCCATTTTCAACTATCAACCGCCTATATTATCTGACAACTATCATTATCAACGGGCCTACTTAGAAGGATACCAGCGCTCAATTAAATCTTGTGAGCGTTTTAACTCGCCTTTCCATGTATCACCACCAACGACGGTTGGTTTCAACATAATAATCAATTCAGTTTTTTGCTTTGATTTAGAACGGCTAGTAAAGGCTTCGCCCAAGAAAGGAATATCACCCAACAATGGAACCTTGGAAACCGTTTCAATATTTTCGCTCTTCATTAATCCACCAATAACGACAACATCACCAGAAGCTGCACGGATCACCGTATCAGATTCACGAATTTCGCTTTGCGCTAAAGGTAATTCTAAAGTCGAATCACTTATTTTTATTTCTTTAGTTTGTTCTTTCACATCAATAACAGAAGGATGAACATGCAATATTACATTGCCATTTTCATCTATTTGAGGAGTGACATCTAATGCAATACCAGAAAAGAATGGTGTCAGTTCAACATCTGGAGTTGTTACCGTGGTCGTTGATGAAACGGTGGTCGTCGACACATCTGTCACAAAATACTCGTCAGTACCCACTTTAATAACCGCTTTTTGGTTATTTGAAGCGGTAACTCGAGGGCTTGAAAGCACATCAACATCACCTTGAGTATCGAGTAAATTAATAATGCTACTAAAATCACTTCCGCTGAAGTTAATTGAGGTTACGCCGCCAATAGCGGTTGTAATCGCATCGCTTATACCTTGTCCTGCTGATGTACTAAAATTAATATTGGTATTGCCAGCATGACCTAAGACATTCTCCCATTGAATCCCCTGTTGGTAGCCGTCTGATAAGGTGACTTCGATAATTTTAGCTTCTAAAATAACTTGGCGCTGTAAATGACTTTCCGCTATTTTTAAAAAGCTGCGAACTTGGCGTAACTCATCAGGAAAAGCGCGAATAGTGACTAAACCCGCTTGAGGCGTTACGACAACTTGGCGTCCGCCGCCCGTTTCACCCATAATAGCCATTAGTGTAGTTTGTAATTCACCCCAAAAATCTGTCTTGGTTGTTGAGCGAATAAAAGTACCATTAGTATTATCGCTGCTGTTTGAATTACTGCCACTTCCACTGTTACTCGAACTACTGCTATTGCTCGAACTATTATTGCTACTACTGCTACTTGAATTATCATTTTGATCTGAAATACGCCCAGAGTTGACTGAAGTTAATGACAAGCCTTCGCGTTGCATGTAGATATAATTCAACGGAAACGTTTCGGTTCTCATTCCCGATGGGAATACCCGTAAAATACGTCCTTCACGATTAACTTCGTAACCATAAATATCTTCAACAACTTGGATGGCCTCTGACAAGGTTACCGCTTTTAAAGATAACGAGATTTTACCTTGTACATCAGGATGTACCGCAATGCTTAACGGGGTATCTTTCACTAAACTGGGGAAAAAGACTCTGGCATCCACTTCATTTGCTGATACATCAAAACGGCGTTCCGCTGGTAACGCTCTCACGGATTGATTTAAAATACTATTACCATTTAGTTCACGCTGAACATCTTCCGGCATCGAGGCTAAAGGTGGCGTAGTAACTTGATTTTGTTCAGCTTGTTGTCTTGATTCATTCAAGGTTGTTTTAGCAATTTGTGGATCCGGTCTATCTGTTGTTTGGCAAGCAACTAAGCACAGCGACATCAAAGGAGTAACATATTTAATCACATTCATTTTTTATTCTTATCCTATCACTCTGTTATCGACTGAAAAAGCTGAAGTTTTCTTCCATCTGACAAGGTAACATAGTCTTTACTAATTTTTGATACTCGTAATCCACTACCGTTAACTGCATCACCCACCGACAGAATAATATTATTAATAATCGCATAGGCATGTTGACCGTTAACAATACTGTTTAGCACCAAAGCTTGATTATCATCAAGGGCCTTAACAGCAAGAAACCCCTGACTAGGTAGGGTAGGATCACGTAAAGTTTGTGCATTAGTCGCGGACATTAGCAGCATCATTAGGCTCACTGCAAATGCCACTGTGTTAATTTTGTTTTGCAACACTGATAAAGTCCTTATTCACACTCAGTGTGTAAAGTTCTAATTCAACTAAGGCATCCGGATGAACGTCTACAAGATAGTCCAACCGTTTCCAATACAATTTATCAGGCATACTTTCGACAGCCTTAATAAACGCTAAAATAGAAAAGTAATCACCTTTTAAGGTTAACTTAATGCCGTGACGATAGAGATTAATTTTATCAACATCTCCAACTTGCAATAAGGCTTGAGGAGCAATTGAGGCAAATGAAATGAGCGAGACTCCTTTCACATTACCTAACAAATTGGCTAATACCGTTGGCATATAATCAGCTGGCACCATATCAACCATTTGGTTGGTTAAATCAGCATCGATCAATTGCATCTGTTCAGTAATTAATTGTAATCGCTGTTGATAATCTTGATTAGGATCTAGCTGCAATCGCTCTTCATAAAGTGCCACTTGTTGCATGGAAATCGAATTTTCTTGCTGTAGCCCTTTTAATTGATTTGTCACACTTTGCTGTTGTTTCCAAAGTGATTCAAAAGGCATAAACAACAACATTCCCGCTACTACAAATAAAGCAACAGCAATCAATACTCGTTCACGCTGGCTTAATTCATTAAATTTTTCAGACCATATCAACCATTGTTGTTTCATTGTGCTAACTCCTTAGCACTAGGTTGGCTTATTAATTTAAATGCTAACGGTTGCGCTTCGCCGCGGTCCATCGTCATAGCCGAAAACGCGTACCCTTTTAATGTTGCAGTGTTTTTAAGTTTATCTATCCAAAGGGGAATACTTTGTGGGTTACGTCCATAGCCTTCAAATTCAATGCGCTGAACATCATTGCTTTGTTGTTCTATTGTAATATGGCTCAACCACAAACTATTGTCGGCAACGGCAGCTAAATCGGTCAACATTGGCGAGTAACCTTGGCTAATTAGCATATCCATTTGACTAAGTTTATCTTTTAATAATTTATTAAGGTCTAAACGTTGCTGTTCAAGTTCAACCTTTGCGACCAATTTAGCATCGGGTTTACGTTCAGCAATCTGTTGCTCTAACTGATTTTTTTGTTCAGTTAAGCTATTATTTTTGCTGTTTTCCTGCTGGTTGAGCGCCTGCAATTCATCGGTATTCCAAAGTCCTACGCAATAAAGTAGCGCACTGCATCCTATAAATAAGGCTAATGCGATTATCATTCCAGAAAACGTCAGTCTTTGCTTTTTAGGCAACAAATCTGCTGTATATAAATTAACGCCGGTTTTTATCACACTTCACCTCG
This sequence comes from Shewanella sp. MEBiC00475, assembly GCF_005234075.1. Classification (NCBI taxonomy): domain Bacteria; kingdom Pseudomonadati; phylum Pseudomonadota; class Gammaproteobacteria; order Alteromonadales; family Shewanellaceae; genus Shewanella; species Shewanella sp. MEBiC00475. The sequence goes on along the minus strand of NZ_CP039928.1, from coordinate 2,512,768 downwards.
CGTTAATTCTTGCAGTGCCAACTGAGCGAGTAAACTCGATACACCATCATGAGTAATCGCTGTCACTTTTTGATTAAAGTTGGCCGCTACAAGATTGGCCAATGAAGCACTATCGCCTTCAACCAAAATACTAATCGATGCTACTGGAGCTTGACGAAACTGACTTTCGAAGTAGTCCATAGACCGTTGAATCTCTAAACTGAGATTATCGGCTAAACCTAGCTTTAATTCTTCTAAAGTTGCCTGATTCAGTTGATTAAATCCTCGTACTCGACGTTGCATTAACACTTCGCCTGCTTTAACAACCAGTAACAATAATTCCTGTTGTGGTAGGTGAGCAACCAACATATGTGCCATGTTATCGTGGGCTAATAAATGACTTAACGCCAATTCTTCAATGCTTATCCCTGCAACCTCTAACCCGCTAGCATTACAAGCACCCGCTAACTGCATTAAAAATTGACGACTACTTACCACTACATTCACTTTTGAACTAGGAATAAGGCTAGACTCAAAATAATCCAGATGAATATTAGCGACAGGCTCTGACACCATGTCCTTAACAGACCAAATCAATGCTTGAGTCACTTCAGTAGGTTCAACATTCGGTTTGTCAGCTTGTACTAGCTGATAATATTGATGAGACAGTACCAATTGTACTCTAACTCGACCAAACTGATGCTTTAGTGCTTCAAAAGCTTGATCCCAATCGTTTTTATTTACTGAAAACTGACTAATAACAGCAGCCGAATGCTCTTGCTTTGGCTTGTACGCCCACAGGTAATTATCGGCGACAAATACGCCTAAATCTCCCATTGATTTGGAAGTCTGCCAAAAGGCTAGTTTACTCAAAAAACCATTATCCATTGCGTGGCCCATATTCGCTGACATATTAATTATTTTAGATTCCTGGCTAATGGTACATTATCAAATCAACAGGATCATTAATTCAACACATCATCACTACACATCAAGGCGATTCAATTTGGAATCCATATTTATTTTGGGGAAAATATGTCGCGATTAAACTTAGCACTAATGCGTCGATTCTATAACTAATCAATAAAAATACCGAATATTTATTTAAGATAAAAGTTAATGTATTGATAAATAAGCTTTAACATTAGTGTATTAAAACAAACATAGCACTAAAATCGTTAAACTTCAGATCTTTGCCCTAAGAAATCGCCCTGCGCAGCACTCACACCTAGAATTTTTAACGTTTGCCACTCCTCGAAACATTCAACCCCTTCAGCAATCACTTTAACTTCCGCTCGATAAAGACCACCAATTAAGCTGCGAATAAATAGTTGATTCTCCGGTCGTTGATGCACTTGCCGTACGATAGAACGATGTAGTTTGACTAAATCAAAATGATATTCTTGAATATAGTGAGTCCCGACAACATACTGACCAACATTATCGACAGCCAATTTCGCCCCCATTTTCCTAAGCATATCTAAGGTTTTAAGCAATAAGGTATTCTTTTGATTTTTAACAATAATGTCTTCCGACACTTCGAAAATAAGCCGCGATGCTAAAGGACGATGCTCAAGTAATGACGATTGTATCCAACGAACAAATGCTCTACTGATTAAACTATCAAGACTTAAATTGATGCTATAAATGAGTGTATTATCGTTCATTAGCCTAAAGAGTACTTGCTCCAATATTTGCCGCTCAATCTGTGGCATCAAGCCACATTTGTTAGCCATTGGAATAAACAAGGTCGCGCGAATATCGTTACCGCGTAAATCTCTAGCACGACTAAAGATTTCATAATGTAAGATCTGATCATCACTATCGACAATCGCTTGTTGTAAGGTAAAAAAACGTTTTGATACTAGCGTATTTTCAAGAAAGCTGCGCCAACGGACAGAACCTTTGGCAATTTCTTCATCTAATGCACCTTTATCATACATAAACCAGTTATTAACACGTTGCAGCTGTGCAGCTCGAAGTGCCATTTCAGCCTCTTCAACAAGTTTAATTTGTAAATCGCCAGTTTTAAAAAATGCACAGCCTAAGTGGAAAAAATTATCAGGATCACCGATGCCATAAAAAGGTAATGCGAGACAGGTTTTGAGTATTCGCTGGGCTAACTGATCGGCTTCTATAAGCGATAACTGGGGGACGACTATGGCTAATTGAGAATAACTACGTCGGGCAAAAATACTGTCTTCATATTGAGTTAACGCTGCAGTAATCGCTTCTGTTGTTAGTGATAGCATCGCCTTCATGCCACCTTCACCGAATTCATTTTCAACTAAATCAACATCATCAAACTCAATAAACATCAATACACCATGAGCCATCATTTTTTGATCATGGCTTAGCGCATCTAGACGATTTTGAAAAAATATAGGATTGCCAATTTGAGTTTGTTTATCTAAAAAAGTATCTTTACGAATAAACTGATCTAAGCGACCACGTTCTTTATGAGCATCATCCAGATCGGCGAGTAATTTACTGAGCGCACGATTGATCATGCGTGGTTTACCATTGGTAGGCACTTCGGCGGCTTGCTTTAATTTACCGTCTAAAATAAGTTTGCTCCGCAGTGCAAGTTGCTCTACTCCATCTAATTCTCTGGAATACCAACCATAACCAAAGCAAACAAAAATCCCGATACTAATAAAACCGATAAAAAGAATAATCAGCTCATGCCAGCCTAAATCATACAAAGAAAAAGGCGGTGGCATAACCAACTTCATGGATAATTGACCAGGGTTCAACTGGGTTTGATATACCGTCAAGTTGCTCTGAGTGGTATCGACTTGTTCTCGATGAAATTGGTAAACGACTTGGTGTTCATTAGACAGAGAAAAATCGACCGCTTTATAAGCTGTCAATAATGGGGGTAACCAACTTGAAAATTGATTGCTGCCATGTTGCTGGTAATCCTCGATTAACATGGTCTCTAATTCAGCGACTTTTTGTTGCTGAAAATTATAGGTTAATTGAGTAAAACCCATCACTGCACACAACAAAAATACAAAAGCAACTGCGGCCAATGAAAGCAACCAAAAGCTGGTCATTTTTTTAGTAAGGATCTTGGTGTGTTTCATGTATCCGCTATCCTGCTGGATTTATTTATTTTATTAATGTCTCCAATGTAATTTAGTATAACGATTGTACTCCACAACTTCACTAAGCGTTTTATTCACTTTATATCCGGCGCCATAAAAAAAGGGGCAAAAGCCCCTTTTGTTGAAATGCAATCTCGCTAACCCATCTATATTTGAATTAACGAATCGATTTATCTATTTCCAATATTCTATACCTGATATTCAGTCGGCAATGTGGTTATTTTTGCCACTCCGGAGTCTATTGCCGCTTGTGACACCGCGCGAGCAACAATCGATAACAATCTTGGATCCATTGGTTTTGGCAACACATATTGTGGACCAAAACTTAAAGATGACACGTTAGGATAAGCAGCAAGCACTTCAGTAGGAACCGGCTCCTTGGCAAGATTAGCGATTGCATATACAGCAGCCAACTTCATCTCGTCATTAATCACCGATGCACGAACATCTAGTGCACCTCTAAAAATAAACGGAAAGCACAATACATTATTGACTTGATTGGGATAATCACTACGACCGGTACCCATAATTAAATCTTTGCGGATATTGTGGGCTAATTCGGGTCTAATTTCAGGATCTGGATTTGAACAAGCAAAAATAACAGGATTAGGCGCCATTAACGCAATATCGTCAGCGGTTAATAAGTTCGCTCCCGACAAGCCTAAAAATACATCGGCATCTTTAATCACGTCTTGCAACGTACGTTTGTCAGTATTATTGGCAAATAATGCTTTGTACTCATTGATATCTTCACGACGAGTATGGATAACACCTTGTCTGTCGAGCATATAAACATTTTCACGTAATGCACCACATTTAACAATCATCGTCATACACGCAATGGCAGCGGCACCAGCACCTAAACAAACAAATACTGCATCACCAATTTTTTTACCTTGGATTTCGAGCGCGTTTAACATCCCTGCTGCAGTCACAATAGCAGTACCATGTTGATCGTCATGAAATACGGGTATATTACATCGCTTAATGAGCTCTTGTTCTATCTCAAAACATTCAGGCGCCTTGATGTCTTCTAAGTTAATTCCGCCAAAGGTATCAGCAATAGATTCAACGGTATTAATAAAGTCTTCAGTTGTGCGGTGTTTCACTTCAATATCAATTGAATCGATATTAGCAAAACGCTTAAATAGCAGTGATTTGCCTTCCATAACAGGCTTTGAAGCTAATGGACCTAAATTACCCAAGCCCAAAATAGCCGTGCCGTTGGTAATCACCGCAACAGTATTACCTTTATTGGTATATCGATATGCATTTTCAGGATTCAATGCAATTTCTCTAACGGGCTCCGCAACGCCTGGACTATATGCTAAAGCAAGGTCATGGCTTGATTGAGCGGGTTTTGTTAGACAAACAGCCGTTTTCCCTGGTACTGGAAATTCATGATAGTCGAGAGCTTGTTGACGAATATCTGACATTTTATACATCCTGAAATGCGCTATATTGAAGAAAGATATGGTCAACAGTACACATTAGTTGTGAACTTGATCACCATAGAAAATTTTAACAACAATACGCTAATACTGGGACGATATAAATCAAAAACTTAATAATAGAACCCGTTGCAAGTCAAAACATAGGCTACGTTTTATAAAACTAACTAAACCAACATGAATATATATAAATCAACAAGTTAAAAATGTAGGAATATAACAAGATTTACACTAGCAATCGGATGTAGATGACGTTATTTGCGGTTTATTTTGTCTAAATTACAATAAAGTGTCTTTTATGGTTTTTGGCATTGTTTATGACTAAAAAATTAGTTTTCTTCTCAGCACAATACTCGTTGACGATTATTTACCTTTGAAACGGGATTCGAGATGGGATAAGTAAACTAAAATCAAAATAGCTCACGTTTTAAAGTCAACTCTGCGCAGGTTCGATACTGTTAACAACGTCTAGCTGAAGTTATTTAAATTTAGGACACAAAAAAGGCGCCAAAGGCGCCTTTTTAGAGTAATTGAATAACAATTACTTTTTACCAACCATACCAAAACGCTTGTTAAACTTGTCAATACGACCACCAGTATCAACAACTTTCTGAGTACCAGTGTAGAATGGGTGACATGCACCACATACGTCCAAGTGTAGGTTTTTGCCTGCAGTTGAGTTTACTTTAATGATGTTACCACAAGTACAAGTTGCAGTAATTTCAGCGTAATTTGGGTGTATATCTTTTTTCATTTGGAGTTACCTTAAATTGAAGGCCATGTCGCTCTCCCAACCCGAAGCTGAGCACCACATGTAGTTAATAACGGTACGTTATAGGCGCGACATAATACAAGGTCTCATATAGACAAACAAGTAGAATTTCTAAACGATACTACAATTTCCGCTGTAAACGTTCTAACGCTTCATAAGTTTCTTGGGCTTTAGAGGGATTCTGGTATTGCATTAATATTTGGTTGGATGGGCACTTCAAACGGCTATCAGACATCAGTAAGTAAATTTTATTATTCACAAATGCGTTCGGATTTGCATCATAAATCGCGAGCATTGCGCCATATCGACTGATTTTCCATTGTTGATAATAACGATCGGCAACTCGCCATAACGTATCTTGTGGAGATTTATCAATTAAGCAGATTTTATCTTGCCCATAAGTCTGTGTATCTATTTTAATCGGTATAGATGTCTTGGCTATATTCTTGATTGGCACTGGCTGAGGCGACATTTTCGTTTCATGAATAGCTGCCAATAACTCATTACTTTCAGATTTTTTACTGTCCATATCATTCATTGAGCCATTATTTGATACTGGCAAAATAGCGGGAACGGGTGCATTTATTAGTGGAGTCTGCGTTGATACTACTTGGGGCTCACCGCGTTGGCTCGCCACTAAATTTTCGAATGTAATCTTATCTACAGCGACATTTTGATAGCGCGAAATAGTCGCCATTGATGGACAGCGTAACGAGCTACCTAATTCCAGGAAACTAATTTTATTTTGATAAAATGCTGATGGATTCGTTTGATAAAGCGCAAGCATTGCACCATAAATGTTTGAATTCCATTGTTTACGATAACGTACTGCTATTTTCCACAAAGTATCATTAGGCAACTGATTGATATTACAATCATTCAGATTTTTTTGTGTTGTCGTTAACTGAGGTATAGCACTAGCCTTGCGACTTATTGGTGTTGATATAGAAGTCGACAATGCCGAAGCTGACTTCATTGTTTTAATTGCGACTGGTTGATGTTGGCTCTGAGTCATTGGGTGGGTAAATAAAGGTACTGGTGAATATTGTAACCATTTAGCATTACGGTATTCAGAAACAATGAGCGCCGCATCTTTATCGCGTATTTTTTCAGTACCGCTTAATACAAAGACATCACCATCACGCTGTTCAACCTCAAGCTTTTCTAACACAATATTATCTTGGTAAATTTGGCGTAAATAAAATGTCAGTCGCGATAAGTCATGCTGATCGGTTATAATATTCACGGTTAACCGAGGAGATTGTCCGCTTTCAAATGGAATAGTATCAATACTGATATGACTGACTTGTGCAATGACCATTGAAATACTATCAACTGCCAATAATGCTAATATTGCTAGCACTTTAAAGCTTTTCATTAAATCAATCCTTTCGATTATAAACCGCTTCAGCACAGCGCAAAACGCGCTGAAAAATAATGATGTTAAATGCACTTATACACTGACAAATAAAATGCTAAAGCTAAGCTCATCAGGTGGTAATTTATTATTATTGTTTACTTTTTTAATCTTCTCATCGAGCGAAATAATAAGTATTAACCGTCGCAACTATATAAACTAACATAACTAGCTGCAACTAATTACTGATAAACAAAAGTAAATACCCAGTTAAGTACTACTGTTTATCATTAATTACGATAAAAAACCTTATTTAGCCGCATGCTTTGCTTCAATAACCTCAAATACTTTTCTATCTACCCCTTTATTGTTGTATTCAGACAAAATAGCAGTTGATGGGCAATGCAACGGAACATCTTTTAATAATAAGTGAATTTTTTGCTTGGAAAAAGCCAGTAGGTTAGTCTCAAATATTGCTAACATCGCACCATAAACACTAGTATGCCATTGTTCTTTGTAACGGTTAGCGATACGCCATAATGTGTCACTATTATCTCGTTCAAGCAAACATCCCACCTGTTGAGATGATTCGGCTTGGGATGGAGCAGATTGTATATCTGATAATGATGACGGCTGATCTAAACGGCCATCAACTTGGCGTCTTTGGGATGCTTTTACACTAGTTTTTGCACTAGCAGTACTAGCGGTGTCTTTTGTTACTGGCAATACTCGAGGCGTATCAACATTAGATACTAAGGTTGCACTATTCACCGAGTAGGGGGCATCAAATAAGGCGATTGCCGCTAACGTAATAGCTCCTGCGGCAGTAGCTTCGGTAATAATCAGCTGTGCATTACTATCATTAATGACATCGGTGCCATTTAGTTGTAGTAAAAATCGGTTAATACTCTGTACGCTTAATTTTTGCTGTTGAAATTGGCCATCATCTAACTGGCGAATATAAAATTCTAACCGTGACACATCATCATTTTGTGCCACAATATTCACCTTTAATTGCGGTACACTATTCAAATCAAACTGACGACTATTGATACTGACATGATTCACTTGAGCCATTGCCGCCGTCACATAACCCAATAATCCAAAGACTAAGATGATGACCTCAATAAGTCCTTTACGCATATATGTTGCCCTATCTCTTTGATGACACTTAGAGGTAAACTAATCCACAATCCACTATAAAATTGAAAATGATGAAGTCTTATGCCCGTGTTTGTTGAAGTTGCCTTACCCGTTCCATTACGCAGAAACTTTAGTTATCGCGTAAAAGACGAACAGCAAACGGGATTACAAATTGGTCTTCGAGTTAAAGTCCCTTTTGGACCACAACAACTCATCGGCTTAATTACCGCTATCACCGATAGCTGTGACTTAGCACCACAACAAATAAAATCGGTTACCGCTGTATTAGATGATGCCCCATTGTTACCTGACTCGCTATACAAATTAACATTATGGGCAGCCAGATACTACTTTACATCTCAAGGACAAATGCTCAGCCAAGCGCTACCTGTTGCATTAAGAAAAGGGCTTGAAGCAGCGCCGCAAGCAGTGATTGAATACCATTTAAGCCAGCAAGGACGCAGTGCAGATTCAAGCGTACTCAAACGAGCTCCGGCACAGAAAAAACTTTACGAGCTATTGCTTGCTGGGCCCATTACCCAAGATAACTTCACCACTCAGGCATTAAGCAAACCAGCGCTAAAAGCTTTAGAGCAAAAACAATGGATTGAGCGGCAACAAAAACCACTCAGCCATGATTTAAGTTGGCGTCAACAGTTGGTCATGAATGAGTCACCTCATAAGCTCAACAAACAGCAAGCTGTCGCTGTTGCTGTGCTCACTCAACAGCAAGGATTCCATTGCACCTTATTAGAAGGCATTACTGGCTCGGGCAAAACCGAAGTCTACCTAACCTTGCTTGAGACCATTTTAAAACAAGGTAAGCAAGCACTGATCCTCGTGCCTGAAATAGGTTTAACGCCGCAAACTATTAATCGTTTCAAACGTCGCTTCGAAGTTAATGTTGCCGTGATCCATTCAGGACTAACCGACAACCAACGACTTGAGGCTTGGCGCCAAGCTCGTGTGGGTGAAGCGGCCATTATCATAGGCACTCGTTCAGCACTTTTCACTCCTATGGCCTTTCCTGGATTAATTATTCTCGACGAAGAGCATGACAGTAGCTTTAAACAACAAGAAGGGGTGCGTTATCACGCAAGAGACCTAGCAGTTATGCGCGGTCATCTTGAAGATATTCAAGTGGTATTAGGTTCAGCGACTCCATCTTTAGAAACCTTACAAAATGCACTATCTGGACGTTATCACCACCTTGAACTCAGTGAACGAGCAGGTGCAGCCCAAAAAGTTAAGCAAGGTATTATCGATATTACTTCGCAGCCACTTAAAGCAGGCTTGTCGACATCATTAATTAACGAAATGCGCATGCATCTTGACGCGGGGAATCAGGTGCTGCTGTTTTTAAACCGTCGTGGATTTGCCCCTGCTTTGCTTTGCCATGAGTGCGGTCATTTGCATGAATGCGACCGTTGCGATGCATTTTTCACCGTACATCAAGGATTAAATGAAATTTGTTGCCATCATTGCGGCAATCAATACGCTATCCCACGCCAATGCCACGAATGCGGCAGCACCATGTTAATGGGTCATGGTTTAGGTACCGAACAGCTGGAACTTGAATTAATAAAGTTATTTCCCAATTATCCTGTTGTCCGTATTGACCGCGATACAACTCGTCGCAAAGGTTCACTCGAGCAGCAATTGCAAGGTATTCATATGGGGAAATATAAAATTCTGGTTGGAACCCAAATGTTAGCCAAAGGCCACCACTTCCCAGATGTCACCTTAGTCGGCTTACTTGATGTAGATGGCGCATTGTTCAGTGCAGATTTTCGTGCCCCTGAACGTTTTGGGCAGCTATACACCCAAGTATCAGGCCGTGCAGGTCGAGCTGACAAACCCGGCAAAGTGCTATTACAAACCCATCAAAGTGATAACCCCATTTTACGTGATTTATTGAAACGCGGTTACGGTGAGTTTGCTCGTAGTCAGCTAAAAGAGCGTCAGCAAGCATTATTACCGCCCGCATGGCACATGGTATTAATTCGTGCAGAAGCACATTTAGCTGAAGATGCCGATGCTTTTCTAGCACGCGCCAGTGAGCTATTGCCACAAGATAAAGACTTTGAAGTAATTGGCCCAATTCCAGCCCCTCTTGATCGAAAAGCAGGAAAATACCGACGCCAATTAATACTCCAAGCTAAAAGCCGTCAACGTCTCCAAACCGAATTTGAACAAGTATTAGGCCAAATAGAGCAAATACCGGAAGGTAAAAAATGCCGTTGGAATATCGATCGTGATCCGCAGGATTTAATGTAATGAAGCCGTATTACGGGCAAGCCAATCAAGCTTAAAGCTGCCATAAACTTCACTTAGATTAATATTCAGCATAAAAAACCGATATTTCCGCTAAAGCAGATAGCAATTACCCCCCATAAACGGCTAAAATATGCGGTTCCGTCATGTCATTCATTTAACGAATTAGTGCAAGCAAACGCCCATGAAATCACATATTGAATCTTTACTAGAACAAACCATCGAATCCTTCAAACAACAAGGAATTGTGCCGGCTGATTTTCAAGCTCGCATTCAGGTCGATCGCACTAAAGATAAAAGTCATGGTGACTTAGCGACTAACCTTGCAATGATGCTGACCAAAGTAGCGAAAAAGAACCCGCGCGAATTAGCACAACTGATCATCGACACCTTACCTGCATCATCTTATGTGGCCAAAGTAGAAATCGCTGGCCCAGGTTTTATTAACTTTTTTATCGATGACAATGCGCTAGCCAACCAGCTACAACAAGCACTTAACGATGACCATTTAGGTGTGGTATTACCCGCAAAACAAACCATCGTTGTCGATTATTCTTCGCCAAACTTAGCCAAAGAAATGCACGTAGGCCACTTACGCTCAACCATCATTGGTGACAGCGTAGTGCGCGCACTTGAATATTTAGGTCATAACGTCATTCGTCAAAACCACGTAGGTGACTGGGGTACTCAATTTGGTATGCTACTGGCGTTAATGGAAGAGTTACGTGCTGCCAATGGCGAACAAGCCAAGATGGAATTATCTGACCTAGAGAGTTTTTATCGTGCCGCTAAAGTACGTTTTGACGAATCGGCCGAATTCGCTACGCGTGCCCGTCAGTTAGTCGTCGCGCTTCAATCAGGTGATGAATACTGTAATAAATTATGGCGCGAATTTAACGACATTTCTTTAAGCCATTGTCATGATGTATATAAGCGTTTAGGGGTTAGCTTAACCCGCGCCGATGTTCATGGCGAAAGCGCCTACAATGCCGACCTAGCTCAAGTGGTTAAAGATTTAGACGCCCAAGGCCTGTTAAGTGAAAGCAATGGCGCTAAAGTGGTATTCCAAGAAGCATATCGCACCAAAGAAGGTGAGCCTCTACCGGTTATCATTCAAAAAGCGGATGGTGGCTACTTATATGCAACGTCAGATCTTGCCGCCATGCGTTACCGCTCAAACGTATTAAAAGCCGATCGCGCCATGTACTTTGTCGATTTACGTCAAGCCTTACACTTCCAACAAGTGTTTAGCCTTGCCAAATTGGCTAAATTTGTTCGCCCTGAAATGTTGCTGGAGCACACTGGCTTTGGCACCATGAATGGTGAAGATGGTCGTCCATTTAAAACCCGTTCAGGCGGTGTGGTTAAATTAGTTGATTTACTTGACGAAGCCGATGTTCGCGCACTTGAACTGGTTCGCAGTAAAAACCCAGATATGGACCAAGAAACACTGACTGAAATCGCTCGCGTAGTTGGTATCAGCTCTGTTAAGTATGCCGATCTATCTAAAAACCGAACCAGTGATTATATTTTCAGTTTTGAACAGATGTTAAGTTTTGAAGGTAATACTGCCCCTTACTTACTTTACGCCTACACCCGCGTGGCAGGTATTTTCAAACGTGCAGCAGATATTGATCTTAGCCAAGCTAAGATTGTGCTCGAACATGAAAAAGAAAAAGACTTAGGCACAAAATTGGCACAATTTGGTGAAGTATTAACCCGCATGACCGACAAGGGTTTACCTCATGTATTGTGTGGTTACCTTTATGAACTTGCGAGTGAGTTTTCAAGTTTCTATGAAGCTTGTCCAGTGCTTGCTGCCGAATCAGAAGCGCAAAAGCAGAGCCGTTTATTACTGTCGCAACTCACTGCCAAAACCTTAAAAACGGGTTTGTCGCTACTCGGCATTGAAACCCTAGAGCGGATGTAATCATGAGTCGTGACTACGCAAATCGCAAACCTCGCTCGGGTACTAAAGCCCGCGCGCCACAACGGAAAAAAGCCCCTAAGCGCTCTTTTCCATATCTGGCTGTTTTTGTGGTACTCACATTGATCATCGGTTTTGGCTATTTTTTATGGTCCATTAATGGCAGCTCAGACTCATCAGCCACAACGGAACCGGTTCAACAACCGAAGCAGAAAACAACACAAGCTGTGGTCGCTGAAGCACCGAAAAAAACCGTAAAGAAAGATCCAAATGCATTACCACCGAAACCGCAGGAAGAATGGACTTATTTAAAAGAACTTGAAAATATGCAAGTTGAAGTCGACGTGCCTCAGTCTGGTGTAGTGTCTAGCGGCATCTATCAAATGCAATGTGGCTCATTTAGGCAAGAATCACAAGCAAATGAAATGAAAGCCAGAATTGCCTTCCAAGGTGCAGAGGCGCAAGTGCGTCGCAGTGAAGGAACCAATGGCGTATGGTATCGCGTGGTGTTAGGGCCATACCCAAACAAGCGTGAAGCCGAAACCAATCGTCATAAAATGCAGAGCGCAGGTTTAAATGGTTGTCTCATTTGGTTATGGGAATAAACAATCTATTATAGTCGTAATGCATAAATCACATCGCCCTGTTCTTTTGAACAGGGCTTTTTATTAAGCATCGCTTGATATCTGCCATTTTGACCCCATATCCTTTTTAACAATCAACAATTGCATTCACCCTAATGACCCCGTTGATGTATTAGTTAAGAGGATTTACCGTGACTACTATCGTATCTGTACGTCGTAATAATCAAGTTGTCATCGCTGGTGATGGCCAAGTGTCTTTAGGCAATACCGTAATGAAAGGTAATGCGCGTAAAGTGCGTCGCCTTTACCACAACAAAGTATTAGCTGGTTTTGCTGGCGGTACCGCCGATGCATTTACTCTTTTTGAGCTTTTTGAAGCCAAGCTCGAAATGCATCAAGGCCATCTATTAAAATCTGCCGTAGAACTTGCCAAAGATTGGCGTACCGACAAAATGCTACGAAAGCTCGAAGCTATGCTGGTCGTTGCTGACCCTGAAACATCATTAATTATTACCGGTAATGGTGACGTGGTTGAACCAGAACATGACTTAATTGCGATTGGTTCTGGCGGAAACTATGCCCATGCATCAGCTTTAGCATTACTGCAAAATACCGAATTAAGCGCAGAAGAGATTGCCGAAAAATCATTAACGATTGCTGGCGATATTTGTGTATTTACCAACCAATTTAAAACTATCGAAAAGTTAGACTACTAATTCGAGCGTAAAGAAAGGAACCGTTATGTCTGAAATGACACCTCGTGAAATTGTTCACGAACTAGATTCGCATATCATCGGCCAACAAAATGCTAAACGCTCAGTTGCAGTCGCGCTTCGAAATCGCTGGCGCCGCATGCAATTAGAGCCCGAGCTTCGTCATGAAGTCACGCCGAAAAACATTCTAATGATAGGCCCTACTGGTGTCGGTAAAACTGAAATAGCGCGTCGCTTAGCTAAATTAGCTAACGCACCCTTTATTAAAGTCGAAGCCACCAAATTTACTGAAGTCGGTTATGTGGGCAAAGAAGTTGAACAAATCATCCGAGATTTGACTGAGTCAGCGGTAAAAATGACCCGCGAACAGCAAATGAAAAAGTGCCGTCATCGCGCCGAAGAAATGGCAGAAGAACGCATTTTAGATGCCTTATTGCCAAAACCAAAAGATGACTGGGAAACCGACAAAAAAGACGACTCAACCACCCGTCAGGTTTTCCGTAAAAAATTGCGTGAAGGCCAGTTAGACGATAAAGAAATCGAAATCGACGTTGCTGCGCCTCAGATTGGCGTAGAAATTATGTCGCCTCCAGGCATGGAAGAAATGACCAATCAGCTACAAGGTTTATTTCAAAATCTAGGTCAGAGCACGTCTAAGCGTAAAAAACTTAAAATTAAAGATGCTTATAAGCAGTTAGTTGAAGATGAAGCGGCAAAATTAGTCAATCAAGAAGACTTAAAAGAACAAGCCATCGAGCTAGTTGAACAAAATGGTATTGTGTTTTTAGACGAAATTGACAAAATTTGTAAGCGCGGCGAAAGTTCAGGCCCCGATGTATCTCGTGAAGGGGTACAACGTGACTTATTGCCATTAGTGGAAGGTTGTACCGTAACCACTAAACACGGCATGGTGAAAACCGACCATATTCTGTTTATTGCTTCTGGTGCATTCCAGATGTCTAAACCCTCAGATTTAATTCCAGAGCTTCAAGGTCGTTTACCTATTCGTGTTGAATTAGACGCCCTTACCGCTGCCGATTTTAAGCGTATTCTCACAGAGCCATTTGCCTCACTCACTGAGCAGAGTATTGCACTAATGAACACTGAAGGTGTGACTATAGAGTTTACTGAGTCGGGTATTGATCGCATTGCAGAAGCCGCATGGCAAGTGAACGAGCGTACTGAAAATATTGGTGCTCGCCGGTTGCATACCGTGATGGAAAAATTAATGGAAGATATTTCCTATGATGCTTCTGAAAAATCAGGTTCAACTTATATAATTGACGCAGATTATGTCAACGACCATCTAGATACCTTGGTACAAGATGAAGATCTAAGCCGCTTTATTTTATAATCGATTCAATGGCCATTTATGTCAGATAAATGGCCATTAGAAATCGCCAGCGGATATCACGAACTGGTATAACAAAAATGGGATTAACGAGCGTATGATGATAATCTGCGATTTAGCGTTAATCCTTTTTTTATAGGTGATCCAATGACACAAGCAACACCTAACGTGACTGGCGTTAAACTTAAACGCCAATCTAAGTTACTCGAAGTGACTTTCGACAACGACCAGACTTACAACATTAGTTGTGAAATGCTGCGGGTGTTCTCGCCCTCTGCAGAAGTACAGCGTCATGGCGACCCAATATTAGTGACTCATAAGAAAGCCGTTAATATTAAAGCACTCGAACCTGTCGGCCACTACGCGGTAAAAATCACCTTTGATGATGGCCATGATACAGGCTTGTATTCTTGGCAAGTGCTTTATAACTTGTGCAGTAATCAGGCTGAATTATGGCAACAGTATTTAGCAAGATTGCGTGCGGAAAAGGGTTCAAGAGAAGCGTTGATTGATATGAATATTAAGTATTCATAATTCGTTACTTTTTAACGATAGACGTTCATTTCAACACCATATTTGCATAACTTTACGCATCACGATCGGCAATTGACATTGAGAAGATTATATTAAGTAGTAACCTTCACTTGTACCGAGGTGTGTATGAAAAAGTCAATTCAATTTCCGGTGATTAAAATGCTATTGGTGGGATTCGCAATGATAAGCTTGAGTGCTTGCGCCCCACTATTTCACCATGGACATGCCAAAGCTCTGACGAATAAGACGGCAGTAACTAAAGTGGTCGTTGTTAAACCAGCGGCATATCGCGTCGTTAATGTTGATAACGTTCTTAGAAAGGATGTGGTCATTATTCGAAAACGTTAAATGACTCTACTATAAATGCCAGCTATTTTGCTGGCATTTTTAAATAATGGGTATGGTTAATTATCGATGAATATTTAATATTCATTATTTTTAACAATGGCCTGCGGCCACTAACGTCGTGGCGCTTCACCCACACCAGATTAACATCGCAAGGTTCCACCCTGCACAGGCCAAAAACTTTTTTAAGATATGGCCTGCGGCCATATCTTAAATACACTTTTGTCTAAAAATAAGTTACCAACAACATGATTTTACACCAATAAAAATGCCAGCATTTCTGCTGGCATTTTTGATCAACTATTAACTAGTTCAAGCTTATACAGCAGATTGAAAAATCACGCTATCGGCTTTCTTAGTGTAAGAATCGATTTGATCGAAGTTCAAGTAACGGTAAGTATCAGCTGCAGTTGCATCTAATTCTTTAGCGTAGTTTTGATACTCTTCAACTGAAGGTAAACGACCCAATAGCGCTGCTACTGCTGCTAACTCAGCTGATGCTAAGTAGACGTTTGCACCAGTACCTAAACGGTTAGGGAAGTTACGTGTAGAAGTTGATACTACAGTAGCACCTTCTGCAACACGTGCTTGGTTACCCATACATAGAGAACAACCAGGGATCTCAATGCGAGCACCAACACGACCGAAGATGGCGTAGTAACCTTCTTCAGTTAATTGATCGCGGTCCATCTTAGTTGGTGGTGCAATCCATAAACGAGTCGGTAATGTTGTAGCAAACTTTTCTAACATCTTACCGGTCGCACGGAAGTGACCGATGTTAGTCATACAAGAACCAACAAACACTTCGTCAATCTTAGTTTGTGCAACGCTTGATAATAATACTGCATCATCAGGATCGTTTGGTGCACAAAGGATTGGCTCTTTGATGTCGTTTAAGTCGATTTCGATAATTTCAGCATATTCTGCATCTTTATCAGCTTTCATCAACTCTGGGTTAGCAATCCATTCTTCCATCGCTTTAATACGACGTTCAATAGTACGACGATCGCCATAACCTTCAGCAATCATCCACTTCAACATTACGATGTTCGAAGTGAGGTATTCAATGATAGGCTCTTTGTCTAGCTTAATGCTACAACCTGCCGCTGAACGCTCAGCAGATGCATCAGATAATTCGAATGCTTGTTCAACTTTAAGCTGTTCAAGACCTTCGATTTCTAATACGCGGCCAGAGAAAGCGTTGATTTTGCCTTTCTTCTCAACCGTTAGCAGACCCATTTCAATTGCTTTTAATGGGATAGCATGGACTAAATCACGTAAGGTAATACCAGGTTGCATTTCGCCTTTAAAGCGCACTAGCACTGACTCAGGCATATCAAGAGGCATAACACCTGTTGCAGCAGCAAATGCCACTAAACCAGAACCGGCTGGAAATGAAATACCAATAGGGAAACGAGTATGTGAATCACCACCAGTACCTACGGTATCGGGTAATAACATACGGTTTAACCACGAGTGAATAACCCCGTCACCTGGACGTAAAGCAACACCACCACGGTTCATAATGAAATCCGGTAGTGTGTGGTGAGTCGTAACATCAACAGGCTTTGGATAAGCCGCAGTGTGACAGAATGACTGCATGGTTAAATCAGCACTAAAGCCTAAACATGCTAAGTCTTTTAACTCATCACGTGTCATAGGGCCGGTAGTGTCTTGTGAACCAACAGAAGTCATCTTAGGTTCGCAGTATTGACCAGGACGAACACCTGATACGCCACATGCTTTACCAACCATTTTCTGAGCTAAAGTAAAACCTTTATCAGAAGCGGCGATATCTTGTGGACGAACGAATACTTTCGATGCTTCAAGACCTAAGGTTTCACGCGCACGGTCAGTAAGGCCACGACCAATGATCAACGGAATACGACCACCAGCACGAACTTCATCTAACAATACTTCAGTTTTTAATTCGAACGTAGAGATGACTTCATCAGTGCCACCACGTTTAACAACACCTTCATAAGGGTAGATATCGATAACATCACCGGTATCCATTTTATCAACGTTTAGTTCGATCGGTAATGCACCTGCATCTTCCATGGTGTTGAAGAAAATAGGCGCAATTTTGTTACCTAGACAGAAGCCACCAGCACGCTTGTTAGGAACAAAAGGAATGTCATCACCCATAAACCATAACACTGAGTTAGTGGCAGATTTACGTGAAGAACCCGTACCGACAACATCACCAACGTAAACTAAAGGATGACCTTTACCTTTTAACGCTTCGATTTCTTTGATTGGACCCACAACACCTGATTCATCAGGCACAATACCGTCACGCGCATTTTTTAACATTGCTAATGCGTGTAGTGGAATATCTGGACGAGACCATGCATCTGGCGCAGGAGACAAATCATCAGTGTTGGTTTCACCAGACACCTTGAAAACAGTTAATGTAACTTTGTCAGTCAATTTTGGACGATTTAAGAACCAATCTGCATTGGCCCAAGCATCAACCACTTGCTTAGCAAAATCATTACCCGCTTGCATTTTTTCAACAACATCGTGGTATGAATCAAACATCAACAAGGTATTAGACAGTGCTGTAACGGCTAAAGGTGCCAATTTAGCATTGTCTAGTTGGTCGATTAACGGCTCAATGTTGTAACCGCCTTGCATAGTGCCAAGCAGTTTAACAGCGTGTTCTGTGCTTAATATTGGAGATGACACTGTGCCTTTAGCGACAGCATCAAGGAAAGCAGCCTTTACATAGGCAGCTTCATCTACTCCTGGTGGAATACGATTTTCGAGCAAGTCGAGGATGAATGCCTCTTCACCTGCTGGTGGTGTTTCAAATAACTTAACCAGTTCAGCCACTTGTTGTGCATTTAATGGCTTAGGGACTACACCCTCTGCAGCACGTTCTGCGACGTGTTTACGATATGCTTTTAGCACGGCAACATTCCTCTTTGTTTGACGCCTAACGGCGAAACTCAACGTCATTATGATTACGCTGATAATTCCACTGGTTCGGGCTTGAAATCCGACCACCAGTATACTACAGCTTTATAAAAGTATGAATCAGCTCACACTATTAGCGGTATGAAATCAACGCGATTTATCAACCTAACAATCAATTTAGCGGGAAGTTAAATAAATTAAAATTAGACAATAGTTTGAAACAGCCTAAAAAACACTTAAATACATTAACTTACACAACACCTACTGATTAAACTATACACAATGAAATATCTACTTTTTTAAATGAAATATTTTTTAAAAAAGTGTGTTTTGATTGTGTCTCATCAGCAACAAAGTAATAATTAACACTAAAGGTTATGCCGTTTATGGAGCCAGTATTGTGTCAACCCAAATAAAAGCCGTTATTTTTGATATGGATGGAGTATTAATTGATTCCGAACCCGCTTGGCAGTTAGCCGAGCAAACTGTACTAAATAGTTTTGGGTTAAATCTCAGCCTCGAAGAAATAGAACAAACTACTGGCTTGCGCATTGATCATGTAGTTAGCTATTGGTACCAACGTTTTCCTTGGCCAAATTACGACAACACAGCCTCGGCAAATAAAATTGTTAATGAAGTTATCGCCCAAATCCATGCCAATGGTGAACCGATGCGAGGTGTCATTGAGTCGCTAGACGCCTGTAAACGTTTAGGGCTTAAAATAGGGTTAGCAACATCTTCGTCGTCATTAATTATTGAAGCTGTGCTGCATAAACTGGCCATAGGCCATTATTTTGATGCGATTGAATCTGCTGAAAATCTAGAGTATGGCAAACCACATCCAGAGGTATATTTGAATTGTGCTAAAGGGCTTGGCGTGCCACCGAGTCAATGCATCGCTATTGAAGACTCTTTTAATGGTTTAATTGCCGCACGAGCAGCCAGTATGCAAACCGTGGCGATTCCTACACCTCATACCGTTAATCAGCCCAAATGGATTATTGCGCATAATCAACTTGCTCACGCAGGATTATTGCCTGCACTGCTTAACAAGGTCGCTTCGCTGCTAGAGCGGACTGCGTCCTGCTAGGTTCTAGGTCGCTGGGACAGCTTCGCTGCTAAGATTAAATAGCCTCTGCAGCGTCCTAGTTTTTAGCTTGTATAGCTTCTAGAAGCGAAGCGCTCTAGCCACCAGGCTTTTTAGTTCGTACGCCTCTGGGCTTTTGGCTTAGATAGACTGCCTAAAAATTCTTACCAACAAATAAGTAGAATGCTGTTTCACCGCTGTCAGTAAAACCAAACCCTAATGCCGCAGGGCCCCAGTCAGTATCAGTACCTAAATACAAACTGCTGGCAAAAATCAAATCGTCTAAATCCACATCATCACGATCAAACCACACATTACCAGCTTCAAGGCTTGTGCCTAAATACAAAGGTAAATCGGTGATCAATACGTCACGGCCAAGATCATATTGATAAATCACTGCGCCAAATACTTTATGAGCGCCTGCTAGGGTATCTTTACGATAACCAGACAAGTTTAAGAACCCGCCTAAATCGGCAACGTGTAAGGTAAAGTCACCATCATTTTCAACAGTAGCCAACTCCATTTTGCCCACAATGGCATGGTTGCCGAGTTTTAATGCACCCTTCCAATCCGCCTCAAATTGCCAAGCGAGATCGTCACTAAAGGTTGTATCGACATTAGTTAATCCGCTGTACGATTCATCTCGAAAATAACTGACAAAGGTAATTCGATTTCCTTCTGTTGGGAAACTAATACTGTTTAAATTGTCATAGGCAATTTTAAAATAACCGCCGGTTGAATGATAACTAAGTGAATCAACCGAACCAAACTCACTGCTGACACGTCCATCTTCCGCAATAAAGCCTAGTTCGATAATACCATCTGAATTAAAATTATAACCCGTACCTAAAACAATTTGAGCCACATTATGTTCGAGCTCAACATAACTGCCATCTTGATTAAACAAATCCCAATCTTTCATTTCATATTGGAATCTCGCTAGGCTATAAAATGTTTGATCACGATCTAATGGTTGATAAAATTCCGTCGCGACTAATTTTTTAAACCCTAGTTCTAATTCGTTACGCCACTCTCCGCCATTTTCAGTTAAGTCGGTCATGGTATACGCTAGACTTAATGTAATCGCTGAGTCGAGAGTGAAGTCATCTTCCCAGTTAAAACCTGCTTGGAAATAATTCGGACCCCATGATTTTGCTTTGGTGGTAATCGTTAAAATTCGGCCTTGTTCAACATCTTCAAATTCGGCATCGACACGTTCAAATTTATTCAGCGAATACACTCGATTAAGGGCGGAATCTAATTCATCTTTACTGAGTGCAACCCCTTCGACAATCCCTAAGCGATCTCGCAATAATTTCTCACTGACTTTTGACTGGTTATCAAAGGCGATTTTATAAATGGGTTTTTTAAGAGGATCTACCCACAATAAACTTTGTTGTAATTTACTCGCTTGGTAAGCCAAATAATCGTGTTCACTAATCCCAAGCGGCTCTAACTTCACCAACTCTAATATGGCGGCATCTTCACCTAATTTAAGTGCTAATGGCATGATTGAAAAATCGGTAGTACTTAAGCTATCAATGGCTGGACGAATTAAAATATCGCCAGACGTCAGTAAGGTTTTTTGGCGGGCGGTACTGGCTTGAGTCAAAATAGTCGAAAGTTGTTCTAGCACAGCAATGGTACTGTCTAAGTTTTCTTGTTTAGTCAATGCAGAACCAATATCAACTGCAATAATAATATCTGCGCCCATGGCTTTCACTACATCAATAGGCATATTGTTAGCAATCCCGCCATCAACGAGTAAACGACCATTAATCAATGCTGGTTGCAATGCGCCTGGTACAGTGGCAGAGGCTTGCATTGCCTGTACTATACTGCCGCTTGATAATACCACCGCTTCGCTGGTTGCTAAGTCAGTTGCTACAGCCCGATAAGGAATAGCCAACTCATCAAAGTCGCCAAACTGTTCAACTAATCCCGTTGAATGACGCAGTAACTGCGACATGCTTTGTCCACGCAACAATCCGCTTGGCGACGTTAAGCGATTATCGTTGTAACCAACCGTAAGAGGGATATTAAATTGATCACGCTGTTGCTTGTCTCGGTAACTTAATTTGTCACGAGGAATGGTATCGGAATAACCTTTTGACCATTGGCCATTAAGCATTAATTCTTCAATTTGATCAGCGTTATAGCCCAGCGCATACATACCGGCGACGTATGCACCAATACTGGTACCAGCGATATAATCTACTGGGATATGATACTTTTCCAATACTTTCAACACACCGATATGTGCAGCACCTTTTGCACCACCACCACTGAGCACTAAGCCAATGGTAGGTCTTTCTTTAGCCGTTTTTTTAGCCGCATGTACAGGTTGTACTACCAAGCTAAAGCAAATACAGCTAGCCAAAAACCAAGTAAACAAGTTAAGGCGCAAAATTTGTTGCATAAATCATTCCGAAAGTAAGTAAAAACGGCTCATTCTAACAAAATTTAACCAATACCTATACTAGTGAATGGCAACAACAATATTACAATCAGTATCGTTAAACATCGCGTGACTTATCAATCAACATTTGTTGTTTTATTTTATGTTCAATCTCGCTTTTGGGCATAGGCTTAGCGAAATAATAACCTTGAATAATATGACATCCTCGCTGAACAACTTGATTCAATTGCTGTTCCGATTCAACCCCTTCAGCAATCACTTCAAGGGATAAATTACGTGCTAATTCAATAATACTGCTCAAGATAGCTTGATCTGCTTTGTTAGTATCAATATGAATTAAAAAGGATCGATCAACTTTTAAGACATTAACTTGAAATGAGCGTAAATAAGCAAGAGAGGAGTAACCAGTCCCAAAATCATCTATGGCAACATCAATACCTAACTGTTTCAAAGCGAGCAAATGCTGACTGGCAATATCAATTTCTTTCATCAATACACCTTCAGTAATTTCCATCGATAAGCAATGAGCGGGCATGCCAGTTTGATGCAATGTCGCAGTCAAAAAGTCGATAAAATCAGTCTGTCTAAAGTGCATAGCAGATACGTTAACTGATACTTTTATCTCACTTTGATACTGTTGATGCCAGTAAGCTCCATCGATACAAGCTTGAGTTAACACCCAGCGATCGATCTCAACAATTAGGCCGCACGATTCTGCAATCCCAATAAATACATCGGGGTTAACCATGCCATCTTTTGGATGTTGCCAACGAATTAATGCTTCTACACCGACTAAACGATTTTGTTGCTGAACATCAATTTGAGGTTGATAGTACAATTCAAATTCGTTGCATTGTACTGCTCGGTGCAAATCAGCTTCTAAGCGTAAATGATATAAGGCTTCTGCGTTACGCTCAGCGGAGTAATATTGAAAATTACCACGGCCTTCTTCTTTAGCATGATACATGGCTAAATCAGCATTTTTAATTAAGGTTTCAGGGGTTTGATCATCATCAGACCAAATGCTAATTCCGATACTGGTCGAGATAAAAAACTCTCTACCATACAGTTTGAATGGCATTTCGATTTGCTTTAGTAATTGTGTTGCTATGTGATTAATAGTATCGACATCGTTTGCGTCACGCAGTAAAAGCACAAATTCATCACCACCAAAACGGCATAATAAATGTTTTTCTGACAAGCAAGACTGAAGCCGATTAGCGGCTTCAACTAATAATGCATCGCCCATACTATGGCCGTATGAATCATTAACATGTTTAAAGCGATCGAGGTCTAAAAATAGCAGTGCCAAGGTTTCTTTGTGTTTTTTAGCGGTTTCAATTGCTTCGCCCAGTCGACGCGAAAACATCGCCCTATTAGCCAAACCGGTTAACGTGTCGCTGTTAGCTAAACGGCGTAAATGCAACTCATTGTGCTTACGTTCGGTGATGTCAGAAAAAACCACCACATAATGCAATGCCGTACCATTAGCATTGAGCATTGTCGATACGTTTATCCAAACAGGACAGCGGCTACCATCAATACAGTTAAACTCACATTCCCCAGTCCAAAAATGCTCTTTATTGAACACATCCTCCATATCGAACGGCTCTGGGGCTGCAAACACCAAATCGGCAAAATGCTTACCTGCTAAATCACTTCTTTTAGAGGTTAAAATTAAATTAGCGGCAGCATTACTAATTTTAATATTTTTATTATCATCTAATATCAGCATTCCTTCGGAAGTATTTTCAAATGCCTGAGCTAATAAATTAACTTCGCTTTCCAACTCACGCTGTTGCGATATATCAGTATACATACCCGCAGCATGAGTCACGCGACCACTACTGGGATCAAATTTAATCGCTCGGCCTTTAATCCGTAGCCAATGCCATTGATGATCATACTGATTGCGATATCGGTACTCGGCATCAATCATTTCTTCTTGACCTGTTATAAGGTCTTTCCACACAGATTGCATCCGATCAATATCATCTACGTGTATGGGTATATCGTCTAGTTTGACACTAATATTTTGCTCTGGCCCTAACACACCACTCTGGTTATCTAGCGACAACATTTGAGTAGAATCATGCCACTCCCATAAATCAGAATCGCTGCCTTTTAAGGCTTGATGTAAGCGCTCATCACTTTCAACTAATGCATGGTTAATTTGTTTAAAGCGATGAACTTGTCGCTGTCTAAACAACAATATAATAGAAACAATTAACAAAATAATAAGAATGAGAGCAACTTCAAATTGCTGAGTGCGCCACCAAAGCTGCTTTACGGCAAATGGATATTGGAATGGTTCACTCGACCAAATACCATTTCTTTTATACAAAAGTTCAAGTACATACGCCCCAGCACTTAACCCTGTTATATTAATTTGTGACTGGCCTTCTAATAACACGTAGTTTCCTGCCGCATTATCATCCTTAACGAGCCGATACTGTATGGCCATGGGTTTATCATCAAGATAATCGAGTAATGCGATTTGAAAACTAATTAAGCTAGCGCCCGGCTCGACTTGAGTAAGTTCGCTTGGAATTAAATAAACTGCGGTATTATTTTCGTAAAACACAGAGACTGACTCGAGTATGACTTTGTCACTGATTGTGCGAGACGCTAATTCATCGAGATTGATTAACATTGCCCCATCTGGCGTACCAATGAAAAAGCCTTTGTTAGGATCATAAAATTTTGCCGATTCATTAAATTCATCGGAAATTAATCCATCTTGATGACTAAACGAACTGACCTTACCAGACTTTTTATTTACTTTAATGATGGCAGTAGCACAACCTACAATGTGGTCAGTAATCGTATCTTGAAGAAAGAACACCACTTTACAATTGATCTTCCATTGTTGATCAAGCGAAATAATGTCATCGGTTTTAGTATTGAATTGATAAATACCATGCTGGGAAGTGCCCAACCACATAATGTCTGGTGCCACTTGCATAAAACTATTCATCGTAGGGAGGTTAGTAAAGTCAGAAAACACCTCCAATTTTGAAACGTATTCACCCGCCGCGGTTAAATAGCCAAAATGTTTACTGCCACTGAGCCATAAACGATCGGCATCGTCTCTCAATATGGCTTTATACAATGTATTTGTGAGTGACTGTTCGCCATTGGATAATTCTTGTAGCTGTAGTTCTGAATTACCCTCTTTCCAATAATACAATCCATGATTAGTTCCAAACCAAATCACATCGCGATAAAAGTCATCATGATAAATACCAATGACCACTTTATCTTTCAGTGACTCCTTACCACCACTCCAGTCAGCAAAATTAGAACTGGCATTGGTGATTTTATTCACCACATAAAGCCCGCTTGATGAGGCTAATACGATATGATCTTTGTCTAGGGATTCAATTCGGTAAATACTGTCATTAAGCTCAAACCCTGGTGGAGTGATCATTGTTGACGTTTGGTGTTGAGTATCGACCACAGACAAACCACCATCGGTACCCATCCACAGCTGATCACCTTCACTGTATATTGACCACACCATTTCATTATCCAGTTGATAAGGTGGTGCTTTAGAGTACTCTTCAATTAAAAACTTAGGTTTTTCAGCAATGACCGCAAGACCATCACCAGAACCACCAACCCATAACAGACCGTCGGCATCAACAGCCATGTCGTGAATATAATCAATATTGGCATCTTGTTTAAGTTCATCATGATAAATCGTAAATTTATCATTAGATGGATTCCAAAAAATAAGCCCTGCCCGACTCGATATCCACAAGTTTCCATCAAGATCTTGTTCCATTTGATCTACGTAATAAGAGATGTTATTCACAGGTTGTAAACGTAAATTTTCGACATCAACGCGAAATAACCCCTTAGAAGTCAACATCCATATCCGCTGTTGTTTATCTTGGAACAATTCTCTAATCGAACCATTTTTATCTGTCCATGGAAATGCGCCAATAAACGCCCCATCAGCCTGATGAAGTTCCAATAAATGATCGGTTGAAAATAGATATTGAGATGAGTGTAATTCTAGCGCGTTGCGCCAAGGCAGTTGATGATCTAATGAGTGGCTTGCAGATAAAGACAATTGTTGAGAAACATCATCAAAATAATAAACTTGTCCCGAATAGGCTAATATAAGTAATCGCCCATCGAGTTGACGTTGAGTAGCCACTACACGAATACTGTTGTTGATATTAGTGACGTCATTATCTTTAGGCTTAAGCAATAAACTAAAGTGATTATTTAAAATACTGTATAAATATAGCGAGGTATTGCTGCCAACAAGCAAATGATCTTGACCCGAATTAACCACTGTAGTGATAAATTCATCATCAAGAACCGAATCAAAACCGACTTTATCAATACGTCTTACTTTGCTATTGCTAACCCGATACAAGCCTTGTTGAGTCGCCAGCCAAACAAAACCATAATGATCAAAGCTAATATCTTGAATACTGGCATTGGCTAATCCATCTCGCGCAGTAAATACCCGCTGTACTACATCCCCTGCATTAGCAGGTATAGCAGCGAGTAGATAAAACCCCATACAGACGAACCAATAGATTACCGCTCTGATCATAAATAAAACCTATACCTCAAAAGATAATATGTTTACTAATTGCCATGACTTACTGATAAACACAATAACACCGACACTAACCAATACAGTGGTTTCATACCCCAGTAAAGAGAAGTCACAGTATAATCATTCATACACAAAAAAATAACAATTAACCAACTATTCTTAGGGTATTTCCGAGTAATTTTATAAACATTATTAATGTTTTAACATTATTTAGTAGAGAAAGTAATACTCACCTATAACACTAGTCTAAAAATCAAACTACAGGTAAAAAAAAGCACCCCTAAATGGAATGCTTTTTTATCGCTATATTGCCAGTGTAAATTACTTCTTCTTAACCGCTTTAGGGTTAGGTAAATCAGTAATTGAACCTTCATACATTTCAGCCGCTAAACCAACTGATTCATGTAAGGTTGGGTGAGCATGAATCGTTAGTGCTAAGTCTTCAGCATCACAACCCATTTCAATCGCTAGGCCAATTTCACCTAATAATTCACCACCGTTAACACCAACAACCGCACCACCGATAATACGATGAGTCTCTTTGTCGAATATTAACTTGGTCATACCTTCACTGCAATCTGATGCAATTGCACGGCCGCTAGCAGCCCAAGGGAAAGTAGACGTTTCAAAAGCAATACCTTGCTCTTTGGCTTCTTTCTCAGTTAGACCAACCCATGCTACTTCTGGATCAGTGTAAGCAATCGATGGAATCACTTTAGGGTCAAAGTAATGCTTCATACCCGCAATTACTTCAGCCGCTACATGACCTTCATGCACACCTTTGTGAGCTAACATTGGTTGACCAACGATGTCACCAATTGCGTAAATGTGTGGCACATTGGTACGTAATTGTTTGTCTACATTGATAAAGCCACGCTCATCAACATTTACACCCGCTTTTTCAGCAGCAATTAACTTACCATTAGGTGAGCGACCAATTGCCACTAATACGGCATCGTAACGAACAGGTTCAGCAGGTGCTTTCTTGCCTTCCATTGTGACATAGATACCGTCTTCTTTAGCTTCAACAGCTGTCACTTTAGTTTCAAGAATAAGGTTAAACTTCTTCTTAATTTGTTTAGTGAATACGCGAACAACGTCTTTATCTGCAGCAGGGATAACTTGGTCGAACATTTCAACTACGTCAATTTCACTGCCTAAAGATGAATACACAGTACCCATTTCTAGGCCAATAATACCGCCGCCCATTACCAATAACTTGCCTGGTACTTCTTTCAATTCAAGTGCGTCAGTCGAATCCCAAATACGTGGATCGTCATGCGGAATAAATGGCAGTTTAATTGGACGAGAACCTGCCGCGATAATAGCTTGCTCAAACTGAACCACGGTAACAGTACCGTCTTCAGCAGTCACTTCTAGGCTATTAGGGCCAGTGAACTTACCAAAACCGTTAACCACGTTAACTTTACGCATTTTAGACATTCCGCCTAATCCGCCCGTTAATTGACCAACAACTTTGTCTTTAAAACCGCGTAATTTTTCTAAATCGATTGTTGGCTCACCAAATACCACACCGTGACTCGCAGCTGATTTAGCTTCTTCAATCACTTTAGCAATGTGTAGTAATGCTTTAGATGGGATACAACCTACGTTCAAACATACACCACCTAGGGTGCTAAAACGTTCAACGATAATGGCATCTAAACCTAAATCAGCTGCACGGAATGCTGCTGAATAGCCTGCAGGGCCTGATCCTAATACAACTACCTGAGTTTTAATTTCGTTACTCATGTTTTCCTCTATTCTTTGCATATGTTGGCGAACAAAACCGATTCAACAATCAATGTGGTCAGATTGTGATAACTGACCGCATTTTACCCTTTGTTTGATAACGATCACAATCAAACATTAGTGATAATCATCGACATAAAAAAGGCCACTCTATTAGAGCGGCCATATTTGTTTACAATATCATGGTACGAATGTCAGATAAGATGGCTGACAATGTCACACTAAAGCGTGCGGCCATTGCACCATCAATCACACGATGGTCGTATGATAATGACAATGGCAACATTAATTTAGGCTCAAACTCTTTGCCATTCCACTTAGGCTTAATTTCAGATTTAGACACACCTAAAATCGCCACATCAGGGTAATTAACAATCGGCGTAAATGCCGTACCGCCAATGCCACCTAAACTTGAAATCGTAAAACAGCTGCCTTGCATATCAGCCGACTTTAACTTGCCGTCACGAGCACGGATCGAAATGTCAGTTAATTCACGCGACAGTTCAACAATGCCTTTTTTATCAACGTCACGTACAACCGGAACCATTAGGCCATTAGGCGTATCAACAGCCACACCAATGTGGAAGTACTTCTTCTGAATCAGCGACTCACCATCACTGCTTAAGCTTGAGTTAAACACAGGGAACTCAGCCAATGCTTTCGCGACAGCTTTCATCATAAACACCAGAGGCGTGATTTTGTAATCTGCTTTCTTCTTCGCTGCAAGCTCATTTTGCTGCTTACGGAAGGCTTCCATCTCAGTAATATCAGCTTCGTCGAACTGGGTAACATGCGGAATCGTTACCCAGTTACGATGTAAGTTAGGTCCAGAAATTTTCTGGATACGGCTTAGTGGTACTTCTGCCACTTCACCAAACTTACTGAAATCAACTTTAGGAGCAGCAATCACACTTAAGCCACCTGCACCACCAGCAACCGCCGTAGCAGCTGTCGCTTTAGGGCGTGACAACTCATATTTCACAAATGCTTGCACGTCTTCTTTCAAAATCCGCGCTTTACGTCCAGTACCAGTAACCTTGGTTAAATCTACGCCAAATTCACGCGCTAAACGGCGCACTGAAGGTGATGCGTAAGCAACTCCGGTAGACTTAGGTGCCGCAGCACTAGGGTGATACGGTACCGGCGGAGTCGATGGACGACTGGCAGCTATTGTTGGTGCAGGCGCTACTGGAGCAGACTCCGTTTGAACAGGAGCAGCTTGAGCAGGTGCGGCACTAGTCGTTTCAATAGTCGCAATTAAGCTACCTTGAGACACTTTATCGCCCACGTTAACCGTTAACGACACTAACTTACCGGCAAATGGTGCTGGTACTTCCATGGTCGCTTTGTCAGTTTCAAGGGTAATTAAACCTTGATCTGCAGTGATTTCATCACCAACAGCAACCAGCACTTCAATAACATCGACATCATTAGCGTCGCCAATATCAGGTACATGAATTTCTTGTACTTGGCTTGTCGTTACTTCTGCCATTGCTTGAGAAACAGGAGCCGCAGCCTGAGGTGCAGCGGCTTGAGCTTCCGGGGCTGTTGCTTGTGGCGCTGACACTGCTGGTGCTACTGGTTCAGAACCAGCAACTTCTAGCGTAATAACTAATGAACCTTCAGATACTTTGTCGCCAACGGCCACTTTCACTGATTTAACCACACCCGCTTTAGGTGACGGTACGTCCATGGTGGCTTTATCTGTTTCTAAGGTAATTAAACCTGTATCAACATCAATGCTATCACCTACAGCAACCAACACTTCGATGACAGAGACATCTGTATCACCGCCAATATCTGGCACTTTCACTTCAATCACTTCAGAGGCACCAGCACTTGGTGCGGCAACAGGCGTCACTGGTGCAGGAGCCGCAGCTTGTGCGACTGGAGCTTCAGCTTTAGGCGCTGGTGCTGCAACGTCTGCTTTGGCAGGCGCGGCATCAGCAACACTCATCATCGCAATTAACGTGCCTTCTGACACTGTATCACCCACAGCAATTTTTAATTCTGCCAAGGTACCAGCAAAAGGTGCTGGAATATCCATGGTTGCCTTATCGCTTTCTACTGTAATGATTGACGCTTCTTTCTCAAGAAAATCACCCACTGCAGCACAAATTTCAATAACTTGTACAGCATCAGTATCGATATTAGGAACCAAAACTTCTTTTAATTCAGCCATTTTGTATCCCCTTACGCGAGCTGTGGGTTGATCTTGTCAGCATCAATGCCATATTCAGCGATGGTTTTAGTCAACACATCCACTGGCATTTCATTACGGTCAACAAGTGACTTCAACGCCGCAATGACAATAAACTTGGCATCAACTTCAAAATGATGACGTAAGTTTGCGCGGCTATCGCTACGACCAAAACCATCTGTACCTAGCACTTTATAGTCAGTTGGCACGAATGCACGTAATTGCTCACCGTATATCTTCATGTAGTCAGTCGCCACAATCGCTGGCGCATCTGCAGATAATACTTGGCTAATATATGCTTGCTTAGGTTTTGCTGTAGGATGCAACATGTTCCAACGCTCAGCAGCTTGACCATCACGAGTTAGCTCATTAAAACTGGTCACACTGAATACGTCTGCAGTTACGCCAAAGTCTTTGGCTAATGCTTGCGCGGCTTTACGAACTTCTTCAAGAATCGTACCGCAACCCATTAATTGCACTTTGCCTTTACCGCTACCAGCAACTGATTCAAGCTTGTAAATACCTTTTACAATACCTTCTTCGGCACCGGCTGGCATTTCTGGCTGAACGTAGTTTTCGTTCATTGTGGTTAAGTAGTAGAAGATATCTTCTTGGTTTTCGCCATACATACGACGAATACCATCTTGTACAACTACCGCAATTTCATAACCGTAAGTAGGGTCATAAGAAATACAGTTTGGAACAGTGTTAGCCAATACGTGGCTGTGACCATCTTGATGCTGTAAACCTTCGCCGTTCAATGTTGTACGGCCAGAAGTACCGCCCACCAAGAAACCACGTGCGCGCATGTCGCCAGCAGCCCATGCCATGTCGCCGATACGTTGGAAACCGAACATAGAATAGTAGATGTAAAACGGAATCGTTGGCATGTCGTTGACTGAGTAACTGGTTGCAGCTGACACCCAAGATGACATTGCGCCTAATTCGTTAATACCTTCTTGTAAAACCTGGCCAGTTTTAGCTTCACGGTAGTACGCCACTTGATCAGAATCTTGTGGTACGTATTTTTGGCCTTCGTGAGCGTAAATACCCACTTGACGGAATAAGCCTTCCATACCAAAAGTACGCGCTTCATCAGGAATAATTGGCACAATACGTTTGCCAATGCCTTTGTCTTTTAACAATGCAGTTAATACGCGCACAAACGCCATTGTTGACGAAATTTCACGGCCATTAGAACCTTTCAAAATCGAATCGAAAATTTTCAATGAAGGAATATCTAACTCTTCAGTGAACTTTTCACGACGCTGCGGTAAATAACCTAATAACGCTTCACGGCGGCTCTTCAGGTATTTCACTTCTTCAGAGTCAGGACCAGGATGATAGAAAGGCAAATCTTCTAACTTGTCATCAGGGATCGGAATATTGAAACGGTTACGGAAGTGTTGAATAGCCTCTATGCCCATTTTTTTCACGTTATGAGCAATGTTTTTACCTTCACCCGCATCACCTAAACCATAACCTTTAACGGTTTTAGCAAGAATAACCGTTGGACGACCTTTGGTTTTCTGTGCATGTTCAAGTGCAGCGTAAACTTTTACAGGATCATGGCCACCACGGTTTAAACGCCAAATGTCATCATCTGACATATTAGCCACCATTTCTGCGGTTTCAGGATATTTACCAAAGAAATGCTCACGAGTCCATGCACCGCCTTTGGCTTTACAGTTTTGGTATTCACCGTCTACGGTTTCTTCCATTAACTGTAATAACTTACCACTGGTATCACGAGCCAATAAAGGATCCCAATAACGACCCCAAATCACTTTAACCACTTCCCAACCTGCGCCGCGGAATTCGCCTTCAAGCTCTTGGATAATCTTACCGTTACCACGAACAGGACCATCTAAGCGTTGTAAGTTACAGTTAACGATAAACACTAAATTATCTAACTCTTCACGCGCAGCTAAACCAATTGCCCCCAAAGCTTCTGGCTCATCACACTCACCGTCACCTAAGAAACAGTAAACTGTTTGCTTAGAACAATCTTTTAAACCACGGTCAGTTAAATACTTTAAATAACGTGCTTGGTAAATGGCTTGAATAGGACCTAGACCCATCGATACCGTCGGGAACTGCCAATAGCTTGGCATTAACTTAGGATGCGGGTAAGAAGACAAGCCTTTGCCATCGACTTCTTGACGGAAGTTAGCCATTTGTTCTTCAGTAATACGCCCTTCAAGGAAAGAACGCGCATAAATACCCGGTGCGATATGACCTTGAAAATACACCAAGTCACCACCGTCTTGCTCATTTGGTGCACGGAAGAAGTGGTTAAAACACACATCATAAATTGTCGCGCTAGAAGCAAAACTGGATATATGGCCACCAAGCTCTAAATCTTTCTTAGAACCACGTAATACCATTGCCAAGGCATTCCAACGGATAATCGCACGAATACGACGTTCCATTTCTTGGTTACCAGGCATATTAGGCTCTTGGCCTGCTGGAATAGTATTTAAATAGGCAGTAGTGGCATTGTAAGGTAAGTGAGTACCATTACGACGTGCTTTATCAATTAATTTTTCGAGTAAAAAATGTGCACGTTCAGGCCCTTCATGCTCTAACACAGCTTGCAAAGCATCAACCCATTCATGGGTTTCTAGTGGGTCTAAATCTTGAAGCATATCTTCAGACATCTCGCAGTCCTTCTTTATATACGGGTTATATTTCGGCTTTTAGTTGCTGCTTGTTGACACAGCAAAAATGTATTCTTATTCAAAGTGACAAGTACTACACACCGCTCTTTAAACGGCGCAAACTACGTTGCAACCGACTGTCTTCTTCTCTTACTGCCAACATGACTTCTTCGATGTAGCTTAAATGTTCATTAGAAGCTTCACGCGCAGCGTCTGGGTCCCGACGTACAATCGCAGCGAGTAAAGCTCGTCTGTGATCATTTGCCATGGTGGAAGCTTCTTCGCGTCGGCTTAAAAGTTCCAAGTTTTGTTCTACATTTTTATGTAGTACAGGGGTTAAACTTAATACTAGATGAAGCATTGCAACATTGTGTGACGCCTCTGCCACTGCACGATAAAAATGTACAATTGCATCAGCCTGCTCTTCAATACCGCTTGCGGCTTCTACTTCATTAATTCGGTTTTTAATATTTTGCATATCCGCATCAGTACCGCGCAATGCAGCAAAATACGCCATCATGCCTTCAGTAGCGTGACGAAATTCAAGTAAGTCATACTGACTTTCAGAATCGTTATGCATTAATTCAACGATAGGATCGGCAAGACTTTGCCAAAGTTGTTCTTTTACATAGGTGCCACCGCCTTGACGACGCATCAGCAACCCTTTAGCTTCTAATTTTTGAATCGCTTCACGTAAAGAAGGACGAGACACTTCAAATTGTACCGCGAGTTCGCGTTCAGGAGGTAGTTTCTGACCCGGCTGTAAACTGCCTTCGAGGATCATTCGCTCTAATTGCTCCATGATCACATCAGAAATTTTTGGCTGGTTAATTTTAATATAAGCCATCTGGCGCCCTGCTCCCTAAACAAGCAATTGTCAATTGGTCTGACCAATTAATATGAGATAGCGCACTTTATCAAATCATACAAGCCATGTCTAGTTATCGGCATATCGACAATAGAACACCGTATTCGTTTAAAACGTTCGAGCCAAGAGCATAACTGATATTAACACTCAAGGGGTCAGACCATTTACTCGAATTAACCTCAACGCTGGATACAATAAAGCCGCCCTAGGAACTAGAGCGCTTCGCTGCTAGAGGCTATAAAATCTCAGCAGCAAAGCTGTCCTAGTAGGACGTAGTCCACCCTAGAGTCTAACTAACAACACCAAAAATGGTTAATACCGAAACCATTGTCAGCAATAACACAAAATTACGCTTACTCAATGCCAGTAATGCCAATGTCGACCGTATACTCAGCGGCGCATCACCTGCTTCAGGTAAAGATTCTGCCGCGACAGCAGTGTAAGTTACGATTGTTTTCGCATCGGTTTTGCCACTTAAACCATATTGTCGCCAAGCACTCAAACCAGTGCTAAATTGGCCACTTAATACATAGCCAAAACTAAAGATACGGCTTGGCAGCCAATCCAATAGCATCAGCAAACGATCAACTAATGGCATCTCAAGCTTATTTTTATTATTGTAATCACTAAAAAAACGTACTGTACAATACAAAACAGCGCCAACGGGTTCTAAAAATATTAAATACAATGCCACTGCGCCGTAATAGCGATAATTAATCCAAGCGGTTATTTGCCCCACTTTACGACCTAAATCTTGCTCATCAACCACATGCAAGTGTTCAGTACAGTCCAACTCTCCGGCCAATCGATAACAAGCTTGTATGTCGCCCCGACATGCCGCTTGAATATACTGTTTAAACACCCGTCGTAAT
The DNA here is from genome assembly GCF_005234075.1 of Shewanella sp. MEBiC00475. Taxonomy (NCBI): domain Bacteria; kingdom Pseudomonadati; phylum Pseudomonadota; class Gammaproteobacteria; order Alteromonadales; family Shewanellaceae; genus Shewanella; species Shewanella sp. MEBiC00475. Next base: position 2,477,869 of record NZ_CP039928.1, on the reverse strand, counting down.
GACTGGTGGCAAAAACAAATAATGGATATCAGCACCCAAAACAACAAACTCAATAAATCATAAAAAATACCATCGAGCAGAAAACTAATCAGCAAAACCAATAAAGCAGGCAACACAATTGCCATCGCAACACCAAATTCGGATTTAAGCGATTGGTTATCCCAAAATAATTTTTGGTAACGCGCTATAACGCTATCAAACTGCCAACCACTGGGCAGAAGTTTCAAACGCTCTACTAAAATTGCCATTAACAATGAAAATAACGCCATGAAAATCCTTTTTTACTTCTATTCAGTTATTGCCAGCATTAATAAGCAGCTCTTTTGCGGGCTATATTGATAAGTACCATCTAACATCAGCAAAGTCTGTAAGTGCTATTTTAAGCGCTAAGTGTTGTGTTTCAAGTTCGTAATCTCTAAGTGCTAACCTAAACAACTGGAATGGCTTGCTTATATCGAGACCAATCAAAACCACTACCGGGATCTGTTTTACGTCCTGGCGCAATATCACAATGGCCGACAATATTATTTACATTAATCATAGGATACTGCGCCATTAACTCCAATGTTAACAGGATTAATTGATCATATTGCTCATCGGTATACCCACTGTTATCTGTCCCTTCTAGTTCTATACCTATGGCAAAATCGTTACAACCCTCACGCCCATTGAATTCAGAGACGCCAGCATGCCAAGCTCTGTCATCACAACCCACATATTGAACCACTTCACCATCACGGCGAATAAGAAAATGCGCTGAAACTTGCAAGCTTGCTAACTCAGTAAAACTGTCGTCAGCATCTACATTTAGGCAACCTTGGAATAGTTCATCAATGTGCGGTAAGCCAAAACACCCCGCGGGTAAGCTAATATTATGGATCACCAATAAACTCACCTCGCCATTGGGGCGAGCGTTAAAATGTGGCGATATACACTTTCGAGCCTTGGTTAACCAACCTTGTTCCATTAAGCCTTGTGGCATATCCATCCTTAAACATCACTACCAAACCATTATGAGTTCAAATTTAACAGTATTAAACAGCAATACCAATCCTAAAAATTACCTATTTGCTTGTGTCAGTATAGCGATAAATTATGTTAATCTTTAATAGCTGCTTTCGGCAATAAACTCTCTACTGAATGCGGATACCGTTTTGCCCTATCACGCTATGTTAGCAAGGACTTTGCTTATGTTAGAAAATGACATTCGTCACGCTGTAAAAACTGCCTTAGATGAAGACTTAGGATACACACCCCACAATACCATTCATGGGATGCTAACTGCCGACATCACCGCACAACTTATTCCTGAAGATAAACATATGTCTGGGGTGCTCATCACTCGCGAAGAAGGCGTTTTTTGTGGCAAAGAATGGGCTGAACAAGTATTTAATCAGTTGGGTAGTGAAGTCGCACTCCATTGGCATGTTGACGACGGTGATTTAGTGGTTCCCAATCAAGTTTTGTGTGAACTCTCTGGTCCGGCACGAGCCATTTTAACGGGTGAGCGCACTGCAATGAACTTTATTCAGATGTTGTCAGGCGTTGCCAGCTTAACCAAACTGTACGTCAACAAGCTTGCTGGCACTCATACTCAATTGCTCGACACCCGCAAAACTATTCCGGGCCTTCGAACTGCACAAAAATACGCTGTCACCTGTGGCGGTGGACATAATCATCGCATTGGCTTGTTCGATGCTTTTTTGATTAAAGAAAATCACATCATGGCTTGTGGTGGCATTTCAAAAGCCATTAACGCAGCACGTCAATTAGACAGCCAAAAACCAGTAGAAGTTGAAGTAGAGTCACTTGACGAATTAACCCAAGCTCTCGACGGCGGCGCCGACATCATCATGTTAGATAATTTTGATGTCACTATGATGGTTGATGCCGTTAGCCTAAATAATCGTTATAAAGACCAAGGTAAAGGCGCCAAATTAGAAGTATCAGGCAATGTCACCTTAGACACACTAGCCAGTTTTGCACAAACCGGTGTTGACTATATATCTGTGGGCGCACTGACTAAACACGTTAAAGCGCTAGACTTGTCGTTACGATTAAAAGCGTAATACATAGTTAACATTAAATATTGATTACACCCAAGCATGAGCTAACCATTACTTAGCAATGAATTAGCAATGAATTAGCTCATGCTGAGCAAATATAATTTTTTATCGATCTTGTGATCAATCATTATGATTAATCGTTGTTATCAATTTGCTATTAATTGTAATCATGAACGACCGGACAAGTTAATCTTGCTTACCTTTGCACCAGCATAGTTCAAGCAATCACCATCTCAACGTAAGCTTCCCTTCAAAAAGTGTGTCATCCATCATCAAGAAAGCGCCAAAAAATCAATTTTGTTGCATTTTTGTCAAAAAAACATTTATTAATCGCTAATGTCAAAAAATAATTTATCGTACCAAGTGCGGATAACGTGAAATCAGTGCATTTTTAGACATTTATTTTCAATTTGTGTGCGAATGCTATTCCATTTTATAACAGTTTATAATAACGTTTGTCGTAGGCGAGTTGGCCTTTCGGCCATGTAGGGTAAAATATTGAGTAAATACCGCTCTTGCTGGATAACGATCAATTAACACCTAGTTAACATTTAATTGTAAATTAATATGTAAGTGTTAATCTGCCATCCTGTAAAGATTGACGTATTTGCTCTAGTCTTACCACTCAGCCGAAACGTCTTATTAAGTAAACAAAATCTGTAAGCATTTTTGCAGTTAACTTGGTTTTCGATGTGATATCAAACATGACATATAACCGTTATGTTGCATGGATTGGTTGCATGGATTGTAAGGTAGAACAAGATAACCAAGGGTAATGTAACAATGTTAACACTATAAAAATCATGGTGCTTAAACACCATACAATTGTGCTTAACGGTTTGGGCAAATGGAATGCCAACTACTACAGTTAGTTAATGGATTGAGTCGTTAGACCATGCCACTCAACTAAATGAGTAGTCATCTAGGATAGAGACTAGCCCCCAGCCTATTAAACGGAGAGAAAAATGAAAGGTATCAACCAAATCAAAAACGCTAAGGGTTTTACTCTTATCGAATTAATGATCGTAGTCGCGATCATCGGTATTCTTGCAGCAATCGCATTGCCTGCATATCAGGATTACACAGTTAAGTCCCAAGCAGGCTCAGCTTTGTCTGAAGTGAATTCTGTCAAAACACAATTTGAAATAGTAACTAATGAAGGTAAAGCACCTAGCTTAGTCGCAACTGAGGTTGGTTATATTGGACAAACTGCAACAGGTGCTGCTTATTGTGGTTTAGCAGTAACGGCAACGACTATTGTTTGTACAACAAAAGGTGGTAATGCTACTGCCTTTAATGGAAAAACAATTACTTTAACTCGTACTGCTGCCACAGGAGTATGGGCTTGTACGTCTAACTTAGATGCTAAGTTCAAACCAGGTAAGTGTACCTAATATTTTAGAGAAAAAAGGCAGCTATATGCTGCCTTTTTTGTATTTGGCTGAAATGCAATTTATGACATAATCAATAATATAAGTATATTAGCAAGGTAAATAAACATGTCGACTGCAGGATTAAATCTTGGCCTTTCAACTTTATTTATCAAAAAAGGTCTACTAACAGAAGAAGAAGTCGCAACGTCAATCTCGCAATCTCGTAAAACAAAAGTTTCACTCGTCACTACTGTAATTCAAGCAAAACTTCTGTCTGCTCGTGAAATTGCAGAATTATGTTATGAAGAATACGGGACACCTCTCCTAGATTTAAACGAATTTGATATTGTCTCTATTTCAGAAGAATTATTAAACAAAAAACTCATTGAAAAGCACAAATGTTTACCACTTTTTAAAAGGGGTAATCGCCTTTATATTGCCACCTCAGATCCGACAAATATAGCCGCTCTTGAAGATTTTCAATTTAGTTTAGGTTTGCATGCGGAAGCTATTCTCGTTGAGGATGATAAGCTATTAAAAGCACTTGAAAAAATCATTGAAGATGATATTTCAGGATTAGACTTAGCCGGTGTGGACGAAGAAGCGCTTGCCAATATGGAAGTCACTGATAATGAAAGGCGGGATGAACCAACGGGTGACAGCAGTGATGATGCCCCAATTGTTATTTATATCAATAAAATCCTCACCGATGCCATTCGTAAAGGTGCCTCTGACTTACATTTTGAGCCCTATGAAAAACGCTACCGGATCCGTTTCCGTATCGATGGAATATTACACGAAGTATCTGAGCCACCAGTCAACCTATCCAACCGGATTTCAGCCCGCTTAAAGGTCATGTCAAAGCTGGATATTGCTGAGCGCAGAGTGCCACAAGATGGCCGCATTAAAATGAAACTGTCGCGCACCAAATCTATCGATTTTCGTGTCAGTAGTTTGCCCACCATTTGGGGCGAAAAAATCGTAATGCGTATTTTAGACTCATCATCCGCACAACTCGGTATTGAAAAGCTCGGATATGAAGATGATCAACGTTTACTCTATGAAGAAATGCTCGCTAAACCCCAAGGGATGATTTTAGTTACCGGCCCTACAGGTTCGGGTAAAACAGTCTCCCTGTATACTGGGCTGAATATTCTTAATACCGAAGAGCGTAATATCTCTACTGCAGAAGACCCGGTTGAAATTAACCTCGAAGGGGTTAATCAGGTCCATATTAATTTAAAAGCAGGTTTAACCTTTGCTTCTGCACTACGTTCTTTTTTACGTCAGGATCCTGATGTGGTGATGGTAGGTGAAATTCGTGATTTAGAAACCGCCGAAATCGCCATTAAAGCCGCGCAAACAGGTCATTTAGTGTTATCAACGCTGCACACCAACTCTGCAGCAGAAACCCTCACTCGTTTAATCAACATGGGGGTGCCTGGTTATAACATTGCCAGTTCCGTTAACTTAATCATTGCTCAACGACTTGCCAGACGCTTATGCCCAGCATGTAAACATGAAGAAATAATCCCAGTGGCAGAACTACAACGTTTAGGATTTGCTGAAGCTGACATAGCCAAAGGCTTTACCGTATTTAAACCTGTAGGCTGTGAGCTATGCTCTGGCGGTTATAAAGGCCGAGTCGGCATTTACGAAGTAATGAAAATGAGTGATGAAATTGCCCGTACTATTATGGAAGGGGGTAACTCACTGCAAATAGCAACCCTCGCTAAGCAGCAAGGTATGCGTGATTTACGTCAATCTGGGTTGCTCAAAGTCATCCACGGTGTAACCAGTATCGCGGAAATTAACCGTGTCACTAGCTTTTAATTCAGCTATAGTCAAATCAGTGATAGTAAATCAACTAGTTAATTGATTATTCTCTATTAACAATAATGCGTTAACGTGGTGCAGCGAAAAATAAAAGGATTGGCTAAATGGCCACAACAACAGCTAAAAGAAAGCCAAAGTCAAAGGTAAAAAAAACCACTAAACACCAACCTAAGGTATTTACCTACCAATGGAAAGGCATTAACCGCGATGGTCAGCGCACTTCGGGTGAGTTGAAAGGATCAACTATAGCTGAAATTCGCAGTGTGTTAAAAGCCCAGGGTGTCACCCCCAAAGGCGTACGCAAGAAATCCGCACCGTTATTTAAATCTGAAAAAAGCATCACCGCAATGGACATTGCGATGATCACTCGCCAAATAGCTACCATGCTGGCTGCTGGTGTACCTTTGGTCACAACTATCGAATTACTTGGCCGGGGCCATGAAAAAGCCAAAGTGCGCGAATTATTAGGTACCATTTTATCCGACGTCCAATCAGGTATTCCGCTTTCAGATGCATTAAGACCTCACCGACGCTATTTTGATGATTTATACGTAGATTTAGTGGCAGCCGGCGAACATTCAGGCTCACTCGATGCAGTATTTGACCGCATAGCTACCTATCGCGAAAAAGCCGAACAATTAAAGTCAAAAATCAAAAAAGCAATGTTTTATCCCGCTGCGGTAGTAATTGTTGCAATATTGGTAACTTCGCTACTACTATTATTTGTAGTACCGCAATTTGAAGAGATTTTCAACGGCTTTGGCGCTGAACTGCCCGCGTTTACTCAGCTCATTATTGGTATATCTCGCTGGCTGCAAGCTTCATGGTATTTCTTTGTTATAGCCATTGTTATTGGTATTTGGCTGTTTAAACGAGCGCATCGTACGTCTCAAAATTTTCGCGATAAAATCGATCAAATGGTACTTAGAATCCCTATAATTGGTAATATTCTCCATAAGGCAGCGATGTCACGTTTTGCCCGCACCTTATCAACCACCTTTGCGGCGGGCGTACCATTAATAGATGGTTTAGAGTCCGCCGCAGGGGCATCAGGTAATTATGTTTATCGCAAAGCATTATTAAAGGTACGTCAGGAAGTGATGTCTGGTATGCAAATGAATGTGGCCATGCGTACCACAGGCTTATTTCCTGACATGCTGATTCAGATGGTGATGATTGGGGAAGAGTCCGGCGGTTTAGATGAAATGTTGAACAAAGTCGCTAACATTTATGAAATGCAAGTGGATGATGCCGTTGATGGGTTATCAAGCTTAATCGAACCCATTATGATGGTGGTGATTGGGACTCTAGTCGGCGGTTTGATCGTCGGTATGTATTTACCTATTTTTGACATGGGTAATATTGTTGGCTAAATAAAAAACCAAAAATAAGAACAAAATGACTGAATTTATCTCAACTTTTGTAACAACAATGCACCAGTACCATTGGGTATTTATCGCAATTAGCTTTATTTTTGCTGCCACCATTGGCAGTTTTCTCAATGTGGTGATTCACCGTTTACCAGTAATGATGAAACGAGAATGGCAAAGTGAATGTAACTTCTACCTCAATGAATACCATCCAGATATTGTTAAACAGGTGGGTAATGAGCGCTTAAATAAACCTATCGATCAATTCCCAGTAAAATACAATATTGTGGTACCCGGCTCTGCATGCCCAAAATGCAAAGCCAATATTAAACCTTGGCATAATCTCCCCATATTAGGTTGGATAATGCTTAAGGGTAAATGCGCCGATTGCAAAACCAGTATTTCAAGCCGCTATCCCATTGTCGAACTATTAACTGGGGCATTAATCGCCACCTTAGCTTTCTATTTTGGCCCAACATGGCAGTTTGTGTATGCCAGTATTTTAACGTTCGTGTTGGTTGCATTAACAGGAATAGATCTAGACGAAATGCTATTACCCGACCAACTGACATTACCAATATTGTGGTTAGGGTTAATTATTAACCTTAAAGGGATTTATGCTAGCCCTGAAGATGCCATTATTGGCGCTGCTGCAGGTTATTTAAGTTTATGGTCGGTATTCTGGTTATTTAAACTGGTTACCGGCAAAGAAGGCATGGGATACGGCGACTTTAAACTGTTAGCGGTATTCGGTGCTTGGTTAGGTTGGCAAATGCTGCCATTAATTATTCTATTATCTTCACTGGTTGGTGCTGTGGTAGGTATAACGATGATCATCGCTAAAAAGCTCAATAAAGGTAATCCAATTCCTTTTGGTCCTTATATCGCTGCAGCGGGTTGGATAGCGTTGGTCTGGGGGCAAGATATTCTTAACTGGTATCTAAGTACCTTATGATTAAAAACAAGTTTGTTGTTGGACTTACTGGTGGTATAGGAAGCGGCAAAACCACTGTAGCTAACTTATTTGCTGAATACGGCATAGACTTAGTCGATGCAGATGTTATCGCTCGAGAGGTTGTCTCAATAGGCTCAGATGGACTCAAAGCAATAACTGAGCATTTCGGTAAGGCTATTTTATTAACCGACGGCAGCCTTGATAGAGCGGCTTTACGAACTCACGTATTTAATCACCCTCAACAACGTTTATGGCTTAATAATTTACTCCATCCTATGATCCGTCACCAGATGCTTACTCAAGTACAAGCATCAACGTCAGCATACGTGATAATGGTTGCACCCTTGCTATTTGAGAACCATTTAGATAGTTTAGTGAATACCACTTTGGTTGTAGACATTGCACCCGAGTTACAAATTTCAAGGACGATACAACGTGATGGTGTCAGTAAACAACAAGTCGAACATATTCTTGCGAGTCAAATGACCCGAGAACGACGTGTCGCTCAAGCTGATAATATTATTGATAATCAAGGAGAAAATGAACTGTTGCGCAGTCAAGTATGTCGTCTGCACCAACAATATTTACAACAGGCTGCTGATTTAGAAACTGACCTCAATGACTGATTTAATCTACGAACAACCATTAAATGAAAAAATACGTAGTTATTTACGCATAGATAATCTTGGCCAACAGTTGCAATTATATGCCACACAAGATCATCAACATCAATGTTTCCCCTCGCTTTTCTCTCTTGCAGAGCTCACTGAACGTTGCGATTATCGCACCGACATATTAAAAGATATCGAAAAACAAATTCAGCTAATTTCCAATTGGCGTACATATGCTAATGTTGATAACGCTCAAGTAGATCTACTCACAGAAAGACTCAACGCATTAAAGTCACCGTTACAAATACAAGAAAGAATTGGTTGTAGACTCAAACAAGATAAATTTATTACCGCATTACGACAACGATCAAATATGACGGGAGCGTACTGTAACTTTGATTTGCCTCAGTTGCATTTTTGGTTAGGTCAGGACTGGCAACATAGACAACAAGATATTAAAAACTGGCTAGTACAATATCAGCCTCTTCTGGCACCAATATCCCTATTATTAGAATTAATCAGATCTACTGCTGACTTTACTTTATGCCATGCGCAAGGAGGGTTTTTTCAAGGTGATTCTTCGCAATCACTGTCGTTAATCCGAGTTAAAATAAATTCCAATCAAAATTGTTATCCCACCATTAGTGGCCATCGAAATCGTTATGCTATCCATTTCGTAGATTTTAATTTACAACGTCATACTAATGAATCTGTTGAATTCTCACTAGCAACCTGCACTTAAACACTTTACCATCAGTAACAACATTAATGACTAAGAACAATTATGCCTTTAACAGTAGTAAATTGCCCTATTTGTAGTACCAAAGTCGAATGGAAAGACGAATCTCTATTTAAACCATTTTGTAGTGAGCGTTGTAAACTCATCGACCTTGGTGACTGGGCTAGCGAGAAACACGCAATTCCGGTTAAGAATAGTATCGATCCAGATATGCTTGATGATATTGGTTTTGATGAAGGCGACTTCTTTAAAGAATAAGGGCCCTAATCATGCAAAAAAGAGTACATGTTGCCGTCGGCGTTATCATAAATCAACATAAGCAAATTTTATTAGCTAAGCGTCATGACCATTTGCACCAAGGTGGAAAATGGGAATTCCCAGGCGGTAAAGTCGAACAAAATGAAACGGTAACCGCAGCGCTAATTCGCGAATTGAAAGAAGAAGTTAATCTTGATGTTAGCAGCACCACAGAATTTATGGACATCTGTCATGACTACCCAGATAAGCTTGTTAGGCTTGATATTCACTTAGTGACAGATTTCAATGGCCAAGCCGCTGGCGTTGAAGGACAACAAATAGAATGGGTTGAACTACAAACCATCTCTAAATATGAGTTCCCTGAAGCCAATAAACCCATTGTAGATAAGCTTTTAACGTTAAATTTATAAAAACACTAAGCCACCAGATTCTGCTGCAATAATTTTTACCCTTTCACAAATTGCAGACGAAAAAAAGCCCGCTACATAATAGCGGGCTGTTTCACGACTCTTGCAAGTCAATTAGGCGCCTGGAAATGACCTACTCTCACATGGGGAGACCCCACACTACCATCGGCGATACTGTGTTTCACTTCTGAGTTCGGAATGGGATCAGGTGGTGCCACAGCTCTATGGTTTCCAGACAAATTTGTTTAAAGACTGGTTAATTATCCGTCTGACGGCATTGTCTCCTCACTCTAGTGCTCATGTAGTGAACTACACTCCGCGCTTCGTTCGTCACGGCTTTGTCAGCCAAACAATTTCCTGCGTCTAATTACCAATATTTAATAATTCGGAAAGCTGATTATGCTTTATTAAAGCTTACTTGAGGTCTCGCACTGCTTAAGCGCTCTATTCTAACACTAAGGTCAGTAAAACCCATCTGGGTTGTATGGTTAAGCCTCACGGGTCATTAGTACAAGTTAGCTCAACGCCTCACAACGCTTACACACCTTGCCTATCAACGTAGTAGTCTCCTACGGCCCTTTAGAGAGCTTAAAGCTCTAGGGATGACTCATCTTAGGACTCGCTTCCCGCTTAGATGCTTTCAGCGGTTATCGATTCCGAACGTAGCTACCGGGCAATGCTATTGGCATAACAACCCGAACACCAGCGGTTCGTCCACTCCGGTCCTCTCGTACTAGGAGCAGCTTCCTTCAATCATCCAACGCCCACGGCAGATAGGGACCGAACTGTCTCACGACGTTCTGAACCCAGCTCGCGTACCACTTTAAATGGCGAACAGCCATACCCTTGGGACCGACTTCAGCCCCAGGATGTGATGAGCCGACATCGAGGTGCCAAACACCGCCGTCGATATGAACTCTTGGGCGGTATCAGCCTGTTATCCCCGGAGTACCTTTTATCCGTTGAGCGATGGCCCTTCCATTCAGAACCACCGGATCACTATGACCTACTTTCGTACCTGCTCGACGTGTATGTCTCGCAGTTAAGCTGGCTTATGCCATTGCACTAACCGTACGATGTCCGACCGTACTTAGCCAACCTTCGTGCTCCTCCGTTACTCTTTGGGAGGAGACCGCCCCAGTCAAACTACCCACCAGGCACTGTCCCGAACCCCGATAAGGGGCCGCGGTTAGAACATCAAAACTACAAGGGTGGTATTTCAAGATTGACTCCACTCTGACTAGCGTCAAAGTTTCAAAGTCTCCCACCTATCCTACACATGTAGGTTCAATGTTCAGTGCCAAGCTATAGTAAAGGTTCACGGGGTCTTTCCGTCTAGCCGCGGGTATACGGCATCTTCACCGCAATTTCAACTTCACTGAGTCTCGGCTGGAGACAGCGTGGCCATCATTACGCCATTCGTGCAGGTCGGAACTTACCCGACAAGGAATTTCGCTACCTTAGGACCGTTATAGTTACGGCCGCCGTTTACCGGGGCTTCGATCATGAGCTTCTCCGAAGATAACCCAATCAATTAACCTTCCGGCACCGGGCAGGCGTCATACCGTATACGTCATCTTGCGATTTTGCACAGTACTGTGTTTTTGATAAACAGTTGCAGCCACCTGGTATCTGCGACTGCCGTCAGCTTAGGGAGCAAGTCCCATCACCGACAGCAGCGTACCTTCTCCCGAAGTTACGGTACCATTTTGCCTAGTTCCTTCAGCCGAGTTCTCTCAAGCGCCTTGGTATTCTCTACCCGACCACCTGTGTCGGTTTGGGGTACGATTTCTACTAACCTGAAGCTTAGAAGATTTTCCTGGAAGCATGGCATCAACTACTTCATCACCTTAGTGACTCGTCATCAGCTCTCAACCTGTACATTTAAGTACGTATTCCCGGATTTGCCTAAGAATACAGCCTACTACCTTAAACGCGGACTACCAACGCCGCGCTAGCCTAGCCTTCTCCGTCTCTCCATCGCAGTTAGCAAAAGTACAGAAATATTAATCTGTTTCCCATCGATTACGCCTTTCGGCCTCACCTTAGGGGTCGACTCACCCTGCCCCGATTAACGTTGGACAGGAACCCTTGGTCTTTCGGCGAGGGAGTTTTTCACTCCCTTTATCGTTACTCATGTCAGCATTCGCACTTCTGATACGTCCAGTGTGGGTTACCCCTTCACCTTCAACCGCTTACAGAACGCTCCTCTACCGCGCACACCTAATGGCATGCACCCGTAGCTTCGGTGGTATGTTTAGCCCCGTTAAATCTTCCGCGCAGGCCGACTCGACTAGTGAGCTATTACGCTTTCTTTAAATGATGGCTGCTTCTAAGCCAACATCCTAGCTGTCTAAGCCTTCCCACATCGTTTCCCACTTAACATACACTTTGGGACCTTAGCTGACGGTCTGGGTTGTTTCCCTTTTGACAACGGACGTTAGCACCCGCTGTCTGTCTCCCGAGTAGTACTCATTGGTATTCGGAGTTTGCAAAGGGTTGGTAAGTCGGGATGACCCCCTAGCCTTAACAGTGCTCTACCCCCAATGGTATTCGCTCGAGGCGCTACCTAAATAGCTTTCGAGGAGAACCAGATATCTCCGAGTTTGATTGGCCTTTCACCCCCAGCCACAAGTCATCCGCTCATTTTTCAACATAAGTCGGTTCGGTCCTCCAGTTGATGTTACTCAACCTTCAACCTGCCCATGGCTAGATCACTCGGTTTCGGGTCTACGCCTTGCAACTAAACGCGCAGTTAACACTCGGTTTCCCTACGGCTCCGCTATTCGCTTAACCTCGCTACAAAACGTAAGTCGCTGACCCATTATACAAAAGGTACGCAGTCACGGTCTCAAGAACCGCTCCCACTGCTTGTACGTACACGGTTTCAGGTTCTATTTCACTCCCCTCACAGGGGTTCTTTTCGCCTTTCCCTCACGGTACTGGTTCACTATCGGTCAGTCAGGAGTATTTAGCCTTGGAGGATGGTCCCCCCATATTCAAACAGGATGTCACGTGTCCCGCCTTACTCGTTTTCATCTATGGTTAGTTTTCATGTACGGGGCTATCACCCTGTGCCGCTGTGCTTTCCAACACATTCCACTAACACCCCATAGACTTAAGGGCTAATCCCCGTTCGCTCGCCGCTACTAGGGGAATCTCGGTTGATTTCTTTTCCTCCGGGTACTTAGATGTTTCAGTTCCCCGGGTTTGCCTCACTACACTATGTATTCATGTAGTGATAACAGCTTATGCTGCTGGGTTTCCCCATTCGGATATCGTTAGCTCAAATGCTTATTACTAGCTCGCCAACGCTTTTCGCAAGTTATTACGTCCTTCATCGCCTCTGACTGCCAAGGCATCCACCGTATACGCTTAGTCACTTAACCATACAACCCAAATGAGTTTCACTTGCGTGAACCACCTGCGTTATATCGCAACTAGCTGGTTTTTACTTGTCTCACCTCCAGGGTAGGAAGTGGACTCGCCTTAGTTTTTAGAATATTCAAGACACTTAAACAGTGTTTTGAGAACTCAAGATACTGATGCTTTCGCATCAGTATTATTTTTCGCACTAACGTAATCACATCAACAACAACGAATCGTCATCAATGCGCCTTTAGTTAGTACTATCAGCTTTCCAAATTGTTAAAGAGCGGGCTTAAAAAAGCCAAAGATAAAATTTCATTTATCTTTGGCATCTCTAACCTATGCATGTATTTATCATTATGATAAATCTAAATGGTGGAGCAATGTGAGTGGGATCGAACCGCTTTTATAGCGTCTTGATCAAACTAATTGAACCAACAAGTAAATGGTGGAGCTATGCGGGATCGAACCGCAGACCTCCTGCGTGCAAGGCAGGCGCTCTCCCAGCTGAGCTATAGCCCCATTTACATGCAGTGAGATTAATATCAAGTAACCAATCATAAGATTGGCGAAGCCAAATCGAATTTTAACAAGTTAATTCAATGCGACGTTTCCACTCTTATTACAAGAGTCTAAACGAGTATTTAATTAACGCAGATAAAATGAAGATTTGGTGGGTCAGAGTGGACTTGAACCACCGACCTCACCCTTATCAGGGGTGCGCTCTAACCAGCTGAGCTACAGACCCATTCTTTTTGGTCTTTTAACCCTTACTCGGCGTTACTTTCTTCGTTTCTCAGTCATGTGCTAAAAGCACACTCCCTGCGAGACTCATCAAGTGCCTTGATTAAGAATCAAAATCCTCAAAAATACCTTTCGATATCTTTCTCTTTCTTTCTATCAAGTAATCTGTGTGAACACTCACATGCATTGCTGCACTTTAGGTATTGAGTTAGTCGTATAGGTAAGGAGGTGATCCAGCCCCAGGTTCCCCTAGGGCTACCTTGTTACGACTTCACCCCAGTCATGAACCACAAAGTGGTGAGCGTTCTCCCGAAGGTTAAACTACCCACTTCTTTTGCAGCCCACTCCCATGGTGTGACGGGCGGTGTGTACAAGGCCCGGGAACGTATTCACCGTAGCATTCTGATCTACGATTACTAGCGATTCCGACTTCATGGAGTCGAGTTGCAGACTCCAATCCGGACTACGACGTACTTTGTGAGATTAGCTCCACCTCGCGGCTTTGCAACCCTCTGTATACGCCATTGTAGCACGTGTGTAGCCCTACTCGTAAGGGCCATGATGACTTGACGTCGTCCCCACCTTCCTCCGGTTTATCACCGGCAGTCTCCCTAGAGTTCCCACCATTACGTGCTGGCAAATAAGGATAGGGGTTGCGCTCGTTGCGGGACTTAACCCAACATTTCACAACACGAGCTGACGACAGCCATGCAGCACCTGTCTCACAGTTCCCGAAGGCACACCAGAATCTCTTCCGGCTTCTGTGGATGTCAAGAGTAGGTAAGGTTCTTCGCGTTGCATCGAATTAAACCACATGCTCCACCGCTTGTGCGGGCCCCCGTCAATTCATTTGAGTTTTAACCTTGCGGCCGTACTCCCCAGGCGGTCTACTTAATGCGTTAGCTTGGGAGCCCAGTGACTAAGTCACCAAACTCCGAGTAGACATCGTTTACGGCGTGGACTACCAGGGTATCTAATCCTGTTTGCTCCCCACGCTTTCGTACATGAGCGTCAGTCTTTGTCCAGGGGGCCGCCTTCGCCACCGGTATTCCTTCAGATCTCTACGCATTTCACCGCTACACCTGAAATTCTACCCCCCTCTACAAGACTCTAGTTCACCAGTTCTAAATGCAATTCCCAGGTTGAGCCCGGGGATTTCACATCTAGCTTAATGAACCGCCTGCGTACGCTTTACGCCCAGTAATTCCGATTAACGCTCGGACCCCTCGTATTACCGCGGCTGCTGGCACGAAGTTAGCCGGTCCTTCTTCTGTAGGTAACGTCACAGCAGCGTGCTATTAACACGCTACCTTTCCTCCCTACTGAAAGTGCTTTACAACCCGAAGGCCTTCTTCACACACGCGGCATGGCTGCATCAGGGTTTCCCCCATTGTGCAATATTCCCCACTGCTGCCTCCCGTAGGAGTCTGGGCCGTGTCTCAGTCCCAGTGTGGCTGATCATCCTCTCAGAACAGCTAGGGATCGTCGCCTTGGTGAGCCATTACCTCACCAACTAGCTAATCCCACCTAGGTTCATCCAATCGCGAAAGGCCCGAAGGTCCCCTCCTTTCCCCCGTAGGGCGTATGCGGTATTAGCAGTCGTTTCCAACTGTTATCCCCCTCGACTGGGCAGATCCCTAGGCATTACTCACCCGTCCGCCGCTCGTCAGCAAAGAAAGCAAGCTTCCTCTCTGTTACCGCTCGACTTGCATGTGTTAGGCCTGCCGCCAGCGTTCAATCTGAGCCATGATCAAACTCTTCAATTAAAGTTTTTTGAAATACTCTGTTAGGAATATCTCGGCTCAATGAATTCTGATTTACACCTTATAAACTCGGAAGAATCTATAAAATGCTTGTTACATATTGCTATGAACATTCATCGTTGCATTGAGTTGAAATTTTTTGATTGCCAACATTCCGAAGAACAGAAGACAATTTCGAATAACTCAATACCTGTGAATGTCCACACAGATTACTTGATAAATTGTTAAAGAGCGTTGATGCTATCTTTCATGCATCGCCGTAAGACGCTAGGTCGTTGGCTTGGGCTGCGTATTTTACGCATTCCCTTTATGGCGTCAAGTGTTTTTTCAAACTTTCTTTTCGCTGCTGAACTCAGTGTTTTGAGGCACTTAATTCAACCTAACCCGGTGACTGCTTGCGCTGTCTGCCGTGTCAGTGGATGCGCATTATAGGCAACACAAGATTTAGTGCAAGCGCTTTTATTGATGAAACGTATTGAACGTCGAACTTTTATGCAGATCGATTCTTTTTTAGCTTTTTTGCTTAAAGAACCATCTTCAATGAAATGGGAAATGCTTGTTTTTGATATTTAAGTGACTTTTAAGCTCAATTTTTCAACAGCGGTCTGGTTTATCTGGTAATTTTTAATTAGTATGTAATAGTATTTAACAGTTATTTATCATTTTTATATTCATTAGAGATTATTTTATGCAGAAATCATTCGTGATTGTTTTGATTGCGGCGCTTCTTGGCGCTTTTGTTTTTTCTCAGTTTGGCGGTACACCATCTTCGGTAGCGTTTATTGCTGGTGTAGTCGTTGCGACGTTAATTTTCACCTTTATGCCATCTAGCGGTTCATGTTCTTCTGATGAACCTTATGTTGGCCCTACCATGACACTATATGTAGGCAATTTGCCTTACCGTGTTCATGAAGGAGAAGTAAAGGCATTGTTTGGCGAATACGGACCGGTTAACTCAGTTCGTTTAGTGCGAGACCGTAAAACAGGACGTCGTAAAGGATTTGGTTTTGTTGAGATGTCTGAAGCGGGCGCACAGAAAGCAATGTCGAAATTAAACGACTACAGCTTTCAAGAACGCACGTTAAAGGTAAGAGAAGCTAAATCACAAGA
Organism: Shewanella sp. MEBiC00475; assembly: GCF_005234075.1. Lineage (NCBI taxonomy): Bacteria > Pseudomonadati > Pseudomonadota > Gammaproteobacteria > Alteromonadales > Shewanellaceae > Shewanella > Shewanella sp. MEBiC00475. The sequence goes on along the minus strand of NZ_CP039928.1, from coordinate 2,461,268 downwards.
ATCTGATTCAGATAATAGCTAATTGCTATTTAAAGTAGATTCTTATCACTGTTCAATTTAAGCAGTGTTGTTAGTCGGTTATGGTTACCAGCGAAAAATCACCAAAACCATAATCGACTAATGTTCCTTTTAATCCCTCGCTAATACCTTTCGTGTAACAAGCTTGTAAGTGCTTATTCCCTTGCTGTTCTTTACTTAATAGAAATCTCACTCGCTTTGCAACTGCCTCTCCTGAATCCAGTAATGCCACATCACTTCCTAAGCATTGACTAATTTCCGCCGCGATTATGGGGAAATGTGTACAACCAAGCACTAGCACATCGATATCTGATTCTATAATAGGCAATAGCAGTTGTTTTAATACGATTAAGTCTATCGGTATCTGCGCAACATGTTGCTCTGCTAGTAGGACTAACTCCGACGTACCAAACAATTCAACCTTACAACCTTCTGCAAATTGGCTAATTAATGCCTGAGTATAATCTCGCTTTACTGTACCTGGAGTTGCCAGCAAACCAATGTGTTTTTTCTTTGATAGCATCGCAGCAGGTTTAATTGCCGGAACCACACCGACGATAGGGATCGATAATTGCTTACGTAATTCGGGTAGCACTAGAGTGCTGGCGGTATTGCACGCCACAACAACAATACTGGCATTGAGACGTCTAGCATGAAAGGTTATCAATGCAACACAGCCCACGATTAATTCTTGCTCTGATAAGTTTCCATAGGGTAAACGTGCATTATCAAATAAATAGCAATAATCATGCTGTGGCAGTAGTTTTCTAATTTCATTCATAACCGACAATCCGCCGATACCAGAATCAAACACTAAAATAGGTCCAGACAATATGGGCTCCAAATATGTATATGCTCAGCATTAATCATCATGTAACTTTATACTTAGGCGCGTAATACTAGACATGAGCGTCATTTAGTATAATATTTGCGCCCATTTTTACAGCCTTAGGTGGACGATATGAATTTAGCTGCAATGGACCCTAAAAACTACGATGCACAATTACAACAAAAGCGCATCAAGCTAGAGCAGACCTTTGCCAGCTTCAACCCACCCGCACTCGAGGTATTCGCTTCAGAAGTAGCGAATTACCGTATGCGTGCAGAATTTAGAATGTGGCACGAAGGCGATGACCTATATTACTACATGTTTGATAAAGCACTGAATGCAAAAGTGCGTTGCGATCAATATTTACCTGCTGGTAAATTGATTAATCAAATGATGGCGACTTTGATTGAAGAATTAAGACCCAATCCGGCGTTACGCCACAGACTATTTCAAATTGATTTTTTGTCGACATTAAGTGGTGAAATACTGGTTTCTTTACTTTACCACCGCCAGCTTGATGAAGAGTGGCGTGAACAAGCGACTCAATTAAAAGCAAAATTATGTGCCCAATTCAATGTTAATATTATTGGCCGTGCGCGTAAGCAGAAAATCGATTTAGATAAAGATTTTGTGGTTGAGACCTTAACGGTTAATGAACAGGTATTGCATTACAAACAAATTGAGAACAGTTTTACCCAGCCCAACGCGAAAGTGTCTGTAAAAATGCTGGAATGGGCGATTAATGCCACTAAGAACAGCCAAGGTGATTTACTTGAACTGTACTGTGGTAATGGCAATTTTACGATTGCACTCGCTCAAAACTTCAATCGAGTATTAGCAACAGAGTTGGCTAAACCTTCTGTTGACGCTGCGCAGTACAATATTGATATCAACAATGTCACTAACGTCCAAATTATTCGTATGTCGGCAGAAGATTTTAGTGATGCTATGGCTAAAAAACGTCAATTTAGACGTTTAGAGGGTATCGATTTAGACAGTTACGATTGCAATACTATCTTTGTTGACCCACCACGCGCAGGTATTGATTCTGAAACATTGAAGCTAATCCAAGGTTATGAGCGGATTTTATATATCTCGTGTAACCCAGAAACCCTCAATGATAATTTACTGACGTTAAGTCAAACCCACAAAATAACTCGCTTCGCGCTATTTGACCAATTCCCTTACACTGACCATATGGAATCTGGCGTTTTGCTAGAACGTTTATAATTAAAAGATGCTATTCAAACAGGGGGCAAAAAAGTTATGCCTCGTTTGATAAAACAGACAATCGATTAGGCTCGATTGTCTATTTTATGTTGTAACGCTTCAGCCCCAGTAGCAACCATACGCAAATGTAGTACTAATTGATCGGCTAATAATCTTCGTTCACTACGTTTTGAATCCAACGCTGATGCGCCCGCATTGAAGACTAAAATAACGAGAGCTTCAGCTTGAGCACGCGCTAACACAGGAGTGCGATTTGTCTGTGCTTCAGTATAATGAGCAAGTTCAGATATGAAGTGCTCAATTTCACGCTCAACGGCAGCTCTAAATGCTGCAGAGGTACCAGAACGTTCATGTAACAGTATTCTAAATACGTTCGGATTTGACTCCAAGACTTCCATAAAAGTGTCGACAGAAATACGGATTACACTGCCACCCGCTTCAGCACGTTGACGCCCTTTACGCATCATTTGACGTAGGGTTAATCCACCTTCATCAACCATGGTCAAACCCAGTTCGTTCATATCTTTAAAATGACGATAGAAAGATGTTGGTGCAATACCCGCTTCGCGAGCCACTTCACGTAAGCTTAAGCTAGAAAAACTTCGCTCAGCATTAAGCTGATTAAATGCAGCATCAACTAATGCTCGACGAGTTTTTTCTTTTTGTTGTGCTCTAACACCCATTACTAATCCATTCAATCACTATTAATTCACAGATAATACCGTTTTTAAAACAGAAACACAGCCCTGTTAAACTTGACCATGGCTAGCTCATTAAGTTAAATTAGCGTACAATTGTACGCTCAACCTTCTTTTAAACCTATTTATTGGAACCCTATTAAATGAAAAAACCTCCAATCATTTGGCTTAATACACTGTTATTTGCCATTACTTTTATTGGCGCTCTAGTATTAGTCCCTTGGCGTGGTATTACCCATGGCTTTGATGGCATTGAATGGATTTCGTTTGTTATTTTTGCTTACGCAAGTGGTCTATCGATCACTGCGGGTTACCACAGATTATGGTCTCATAAAGCTTATAAAGCTCACTCTTCGGTACGTTTTTTATACGCACTAGGTGGGGCGCTCGCACTTCAAAACAGTGCATTACACTGGTGTAGTGATCACCGCGTTCATCACAAACATGTTGATAATAATGATAAAGATCCATATTCCGCAAAAATGGGATTTTGGTATAGTCATATCGGTTGGATGCTGCGCGAGTATCAGGCAAGTCGTTATAGTGATTATAACAATGTACGTGATTTACAAAATGATCGTATCGTTATGTGGCAACACAAACACTATTTAGCTTTAGTGATACTAATGAATATTGGTTTGCCAGCATTTATCGGTTGGTTAAATGGCGATATTCTATCTATGGTATTAATGGCAGGCTTATTGCGTCTAGTGGTAGTACATCACTGTACTTTCTTTATCAATTCATTGGCTCATATCTGGGGTAAACAACCGTACACAGATAAAAATACAGCTAAAGATAATGCCATTTTAGCATTGTTTACGTATGGAGAGGGTTATCACAACTTTCATCATATTTTCGAAAATGATTACCGTAACGGTATTAAATGGTGGGATTACGATCCAACCAAATGGTTAATCAAGCTAATGAGTTGGTTTGGCTTAACCAGTAATTTACGTCAAGTTCCACAAGAACGTATTGAAAGTGCCCGTTTGCAAATGCAGCTTTTAGAGGCTCAAAATCAGGTTGCTCACTTACCTAACTGTGATGAAATAATTGAAAAATTTCAAACAGAGTATGAGCTAATGAAGCAACACTTAGTTGAATATTATCAAGCTCAAAAAAGCTTGTTAGAAGCAAAACGTAAGCAACTAACTGACCATAACCTCAAACAGCAGGTACAATTATTACGTAATCAATTTCTTGAGCAACAACGTAATTGGAAAAGCTTAACAGCAGCCTATGCACAGTAAAGCTAATGCTTAACTATTTAAAAGGTCACGTACATACGTGACCTTTTTTATTTTGAGCAATCCCAAATAATGCCACTATTACCCTCAACTTAAGATATACCCCGTTTTACAATTCATTCTTTCTACGACCCCAAAATAGAGGTCTGTCGTTCGTTGCTGTAGCAACTATGTGTATTGGCTCACACGACAATCAATTAAGTGCAACACTCACTGAACATGTGTTCGCGTATATTACCTTTACTCCTTACCACCATGCTCACCTAACTGCCGCATGACATTAGCGATACATTGAATTGACCTAAAAATAAAATAAGCTAATGTTCATAATAATATTTTTATAGCTTTAAAAAAGATCGACTAAGTTTGATAAACGACTAAAACACAAGATATTCTGCCTAATAATGATTATAATTGCTGCTCAATTCGCCATCGAAAGATCAACTAATATGTCTCAGCAAGCAATCAAACTAACCGAATATAGCCATGGCGCAGGCTGCGGCTGTAAGATCTCCCCTAAAGTATTAAGCACCATTCTTGCATCACAACTCCCCGTATTTACTGATCCTAACTTATTAGTGGGTAATCAAACCCGTGACGATGCCGCTGTCTATAAGCTAAATGAACAAACTGGCATTATCAGTACCACAGACTTTTTTATGCCCATTGTGGATGACCCATTTACTTTTGGCCGAATTGCAGCCACCAATGCCATCAGTGATATATACGCTATGGGTGGTACTCCCATAATGGCGATTGCCATTTTAGGCTGGCCAATTAATAAATTACCCGCAGAAGTAGCACAACAAGTAGTAGATGGTGGACGTCAAGCCTGTGCCGATGCCGGTATTATGTTGGCTGGAGGTCACAGTATTGATGCTCCTGAACCTATTTTTGGATTAGCCGTAACAGGGCAAATTCCGCTTGAACAAGTAAAACAAAACGATACCGCCAAAGCAGGCGATCGTTTATACCTCACCAAACCGATTGGTATTGGTATTCTGACAACAGCACAGAAACAGAAAAAACTCCGTGATGAAGATAGTCTAATTGCGCCTGATGCGATGTGTCAGCTCAACAAGATTGGTATCGATATTGCTAAAATTGTTGGTGTTAATGCATTAACAGACGTAACGGGGTTTGGACTGGCCGGCCACTTAATTGAAGTCTGCCAAGGCGCAAAACTTAAAGCTAACTTAGTGTTATCCCAAGTGCCTTTATTACCAAAAGTAAGTGATTACTTGGCTCTTGGCTGTATTCCTGGCGGAACTCATCGTAACTTTGACAGCTATGGCGAATATTTACCGCCTTTAACTGATGATCAAAAAGCCATTCTCTGCGATCCACAAACCAGTGGAGGATTATTAGTTGCAGTGAGTGCTGAAGCGGAAAATGAACTTAAAGCATTATTAGAAACCAATGGAATTGAAGCTATTTGTATCGGGAGACTCAATACCTATAAACCGAGTTCTGATGGCCATGATGTTCTTGTGGAATTAAGCTAATGAGCGAGGTTATTCCCAGTTCTGAATATGGCAGAATACTATTAGAAGGTCGTCCATTAATTGATGTGCGTGCACCTGTCGAATTTATCAAAGGTGCATTTAGCCATTCAATTAATTTACCGTTAATGCAAGACGGTGAACGCGAGAAGGTAGGAACATGCTATAAACAACATGGTCAGGACGCTGCTATCGCATTAGGCCATGAGCTGGTAACCGGTAAAGTTAAACAACAGCGTATCGATGCTTGGCAAGCTCAATTGTCTCAACACCCAGACAGTTACTTATATTGTTTCCGTGGCGGTTTACGTTCGCAGCTATCACAGCAATGGATTAAAGAATCTGGCTTAAACATCCCTTATATTCAAGGGGGTTATAAAGCCATGCGCACTTTTTTAATTAATGCTATCGAACAAACCCCCAGCCAAACCAAAATGCTCATTTTAAGTGGCATAACGGGTAGCGGTAAGACAGAAGTGATTAATCAGCGAGATGAGTCTGTCGATCTTGAAGGCATAGCAAATCATCGCGGATCGAGCTTTGGCAAAAATATTGACCCGCAGCCCAGTCAAATTAACTTCGAAAATAACTTAGCTGTTTCATTACTAAAACATCAAAAACAGCAACATAATCACTTACTGTTAGAAGATGAAAGTATTCTGATTGGTCGCTCTGCCCTGCCACACAGCTTTTACCACGCCATGCAACAAGCTGAAATTATTGTGCTCGATGAACCATTAGACGCACGTTTACCGCGTTTATTGCATGACTATGTAGAGGGAAAACTTGCTGATTATGAGTCTCGCTTGGGTAAACAAGCTGGTTTCGATGCATTTGCTGCTTATTTGACTCAAAGTTTACTGGGGATCCGTAAACGCTTAGGCGGTAAACTACATCAAGAACTGCAAGACTTAGTAGATAAAGCACTTAGTGCGCAACAGAATCAAAATGATACCAGTAAACATCTAGACTGGATAAGCCAGTTACTCACTATTTATTATGACCCAATGTACCAGTATCAACTTGAACAGAAAAAAGATAGAGTCATATTTCAAGGTAATAGACAAGCCATACACCAATGGTTAGATAACCATAAGTCATAAAGCACTTCATTATAAAGCCCTCATGATGAGGGCTTTATAATGTCTGGTACCTTCAGCATATAAGTTAACTATATTTAACTCCTCTAACCTAAACGGATGATTAACACTTTCAATGAATGATTCACCAGCGTTCAAAAAACACACACCGTAAAACATTTATTAAAATTGAATTAACTATATGAAAATCATTTAGTTAACAGCGAATCCCACGGTAAGTTGGCACTGCCGACTACAATAAAATTGGGGTTTTCTAACGTTTCACGCTCATTGTAGGTCATAGGCTGTAAATTTATATCAATTAGCGCACCACCAGCTTCTTCAATAATAATTTGTGCAGCTCCCGTATCCCACTCACCAGTTGGTCCTAAGCGAACATAGCAGTCTGCTCTGCCCTCTGCGACTAAACAACTTTTTAATGCTGCTCCGCCCATCACCACTAATTCGCAATGGTTCGGTTTATTAAGTAACTTTAATACCGATTGAGGATCTTGACGACGACTTACCGCTAAACGTAAATGTTCTGGTTCATCACCGGTTAATTGTTTACTGGTAATACGTATTTCGTTCTTACCATCACGTTTATAGGCACCTAGTCCAGCTATTGCGTAATAACACACCTTAGTCATCGGCACATAAACCACCCCCATAATTGGACGATTATGTTCAATCAAGGCGATAATGACAGAGAAGTCACCACTTCCAGCAATGAACTCGCCAGTACCATCAAGTGGATCAACTAACCAATAACGCTTCCATGTTTCACGTACACTTAATGGAATATCTGCGGCTTCTTCACTTAAAATAGGAATATCGGGTGTTAGCTCTGCTAACTTACTGCAAATAATATCATTGGCAGCTAAATCAGCAGACGTCACTGGGGTGTTATCTGACTTAATTTCGCGTTTAAAGTTACCTTTTAGGTAAATATCACGAATTTTTTGTCCAGCTTCTGTCGCAATGTCTATGACTTGCTCAATTACATCTTCTGGCTTCATTACTACTCCAATTACTGGATTCGAGAAAGATGACCTGACAAGGACACCAATAAATACGGCTATTGCCTATTCTATGTGCGATTACATGGTGAATTCAATACGCCAAAATAAGTTACCTATTTAGCGTTTTTCAACTTCAGCTATTTTTCATCAGCAAGCTGATGAGTTGATCCAGCCAAATATTGTTGAGTTAAAAAAAGGGCACTTACACTGCGAGACTCGGAGAAATCAACATTATCGATTAATAACTGCCAATCAGATAATGGCCAAGGTATCACGTCAATTGGCTCAGGCTCGTCACCTTCTAAACGACTAGGGTACAGTTTTTCTGCTACAAAAATGTGCATTTTGCTGGAAAAATAACTTGGCGCAAGAGATAGCTCTTTTAAATGGGTCAATTGATAACTACCAAAACCGATTTCTTCTTGGAGCTCTCTATTGGCAGCTTCCATTGCAGTTTCACCTGGGTCAATCAACCCTTTAGGAAAGCCTAGCTCATAACTATCAGTACCTCCAGCATATTCGCTGGCGAGTAACAAATTACCTTGATGAATGGGAACAATCATCACAGCCCCTCTGTTGCTCCCTTTCATGCGTTCATATTGACGTTCTACGCCATTAGAAAACTTAAGGTGTACCTGCTCAATTTGAAACAGTCTGCTTTTGGCAACAATTTCGCTATGCAGGGTCTCCGGCTTTTTTTGCCGATGTGTCATTGAAGCCTCGTGTGACGAATTAATAGATACAGGATACAATCTTACTATGCTAGGTATATTCTACAACCGGAATTTATATGTTTCCTTGGTATAACATAGACACAGTACTGCTAGATATGGATGGTACCTTGTTAGATTTACACTTTGATAACCACTTTTGGTTACATCTCGTGCCACAACAATTAAGCATTCAACGCCAAATAAGCTTGGATGAAGCCAATACACTCGTCAAACAAGCTTATTACGATGTGGTCGGCACCTTAGATTGGTATTGTCTTGATTACTGGCAACGCTACTTACAACTCGACATATTGGCATTACACCATGCATCCGCAGAAAGAATTAAACTTCGCCAAGACAGCATGCCTTTTTTACAGGCTTTGGCTGGAGCAAGTAAGCAACGTATTTTGTTTACCAATGCCCATCCGCAAAGTTTAGCGCTTAAGCTAACTCATACCAATTTAGCCCATGGATTAGACGATATGTTATCGAGTCATGAGAGCGGTTACCCTAAAGAACATCCGCAGTTTTGGCTATATGCATTTGATAAATTTAAGTTAGATCCTGCTCGATGCTTATTTATAGACGACAGCGAAGTAATTTTAGCAGCATCAAAAAAGGCAGGCGTAGGTTATCAGCTCGGAATTAAAAACCCAGATAGCCAAAAACCTCATATTGAATTTGCCGACTTCCCAGCAATTACCGATTACCAGCCACTATCACTGGCACTTCAATCTGTATAGCCATTATTGAAGCAATAGAAACGACTATGGTATTTGAAACTACGGTAAACAAGGGACATTATCTTAACTAATACCAAGAATACAAATACATGGTCACGAATATAAAAACGCCTTGATAGTGATATCAAGGCGTTAATTATTCAAGGAGACTTATTGATTACAGTCCAGGCACAACACCTTGATAGTTAATAGGGTAATACCCTTGGCTGTCTTGTCGACCTAAGAATGATAACGAGTCTCGTAAATCTTTAGGCTGAGCATCGGTCGGTTTAATTTTAGCACTGACCTTAACCAAGTTTGACTCGCCTAGAGTCGCGGTTCCCGTTAAGCCTAATACGTTTTGGGTTTCATCAGTGGCGATTTGTAATTGGCCATCAAGACAACTGAGCCCCAATGCGATATTGCCCAATGGGTACACACCATATTGATTTTTAACATTTGTATTATTTAAAAATAATTTACCGTTTAATTGCTCACACCATGGCTCGCCTTGCTTTAAGGCTTCAACCATTAAGCTCACGTCACCATCAATTTTAGTTTTAAAAGGTAAGCGAGCATCCGCTAATAAAAAGCTGTCGGGTAGATCAATACGGATATTTTTCGCACTCAGCCCTGATAATGACCAACTAATACTGCCTTTACCATTTACAGGTGTAGCACGACTGCCGACGTTAATATCGATATTAGCTTTACCAGCTAATAGTCCCCACGGGCTTAATTTCCAGCTAACCTGTTCAATCTGTTTTTTATCAATGGTGATTAATGCCGCTTTTCCTTGCCAAAGCGTACCCTCAGCACCGCTGATAGCCACATTACTCGGCAATGGAGCAATACTGACTAACCAGTTTGCCGGTAAATAAACCAATAAAAACACTAGGTAAATAATGACGCCAATGACTATTTTTGAAAATAAGCTCACAAAAAATCCTTACTGAGAAAGCTGAATACGTCTTACTTTTACAAAACCAGCAACGTCTGATTCGGTTAGGTCTACACTGTCCAACGTTAAGCCTTTTTGCTCTACTAAGTCATGTAAGTAACCTAATAACGCATCAAATGGCACGTCATCCATCCATAGTTGTATTTTATCGCCTTGCGGCTGCATACGAGTGATCTCTAATTTATATTGACCAGCCGTTTGATTTACCACAGAACTTAAACTTCCACGAACTTTAGCTTGCGCACCCGCCTGTTTCAGACCGGCGATTTTATTAGCGGTTTGTTTAACATAATTTAACGTTTGCTGTGCTGCGCTGTTATCACGCTCGGCCGTTTCTTGAGCATTCGAAATCGGTGTCCAAATGCCCCAATAAACAATACCAATAACCAATATTGCAGCACAAAATCCAACAAGTTGTTGCTCTCTAATGGCTAGACTTTGCCACCAACTACGCATGTTTTCCATGTTATTTAATCCTTAACGTCAGTGTGCTGGTAACACTTTCTTCGTTACTGTTCATGGCGCCACCGTCGAGCAGGTAGTCTTTGCCAACAAGTTCTTTAAACTTATCGATTTGACCATAGGTTTTTGCTGTCACTTGCATACGTAATTCATTACGATTTGCTTCATAACGCAATGAGTTCGGTTTGAGTTCTGGTACTTTACTAAACGCTGGTTTTAAACCGTCTAACATTTCAAAAAATACCGCGCCACCACCTTGGCCTTGCATGCTGCGCAATTGACTGCCCATCTGTGAGCGCATATTAACAATGCGGTTTACACCCGGAACGGCTTGCTTAAAAATCAATTCACTTTGAGCTTGCAGCTCTGCGGTGTGGTTATTAAGTTGATGAATGGATAAGCCTTTATTCGCCAAGGCTAAAACAATCGCAATCACCAAGACAATAGCAGTGTTTTTCCAGATGAATAACTGTTTACTGTATTCATGCTTAGGTTTATAAATGCCACTGAGCAAATTGATTGGGGCATTCAAAATGCCTTTTGCTAATACCATCATAGGTAAATCTAGCGGCTTGTTATTAATCTCCACACCTTCAAATGCAATATCGTCACTATAACTTGCTACGCTAATAGGTTCATCGTCATTGGGTTGTGCCGCCGTGAGTAACTGCGGCAGTGCAAATGCAGACCATGCTTTAGGTAAACTAACGCCGCCACCTTCTGAGGTTCTAATTAAATATTCGCTGCCGACACTCATTGCCGCCCAACGGCATTGCTCTAAAGGCAAGGCTAAACAATCAGGTACAATACGTTTCACTTTTAAGCCAGCATGATGTAGCCATTCTAGCCATATTTGCATTTGTTCATGCGCCACAGCTGCCACATTGAGTCGCTCCCCTTCACGAGGCCCGACAACAAAATGCATTTTATCTACATCGGTTGCTAGTGATTCTTCTAACATGTATGGCAATGCCATTAATGCTTGGCGTTGACCTTTTTCGGGTAACATAATTTGTGTCAATGTCATATTGGCCGCTGGCACAAGTACATCAACAGGACGATTACCCGCCCGCTCAGTTAAACTGCTGAGACTCGCGGCATCAGATAACTCACCAGAAGCGATGATTTCTTGCTCTTGTTCTGACCATACTAGCCACGAACATGGGTGTTCTGATGTTTTTCCTAACCGGATAAATAGCCGTTCAGACACTGTTATTCTCCACCAATCTCAATACGTATTGTTACGTAATGAATTTGTTATTATTGTTGACCACCATACTGACGGGTGAGTACATCTAAATTGTTACCATTGCGCTTAAGTACACTTTCCATTCGAAATATTGCATTATCGACTTTGGCGCCAGCCTTTAATGAGAAATACTGACTGTCTACTACAAAACTCGACTTTACATCCGCGTCCAGTGTTACACCACTGAGTGACGAACTTTCCCAAAATTCTTCAATTTTTTCGTATCCATCACCAGGCCGACTGTTAATAATACTTTCAGCTTCGCTGACCGAAATCTTATTTTCTAGCATTCCAGCAAGTAAAGCCGCTTGCTCAACCTTAATGGTATTCACATTTAATAACTGGCTATTTTCACCGGGTATGGCACACACATAAGGTGATAGATTTAAATATACATCTTGGCTAAACCCTAGTACGGCCCGTAATTCACTGCGATGCTGCATCAAGGTATTAGCGGCACGATACGGCACATTACGCGATTCATATTCGGCATCTTCAGCACCATAAGAACCAGCCAAGGTATCTTCGTCAATATAATCTTTAAGCATATAGGTAAACTGCTCTGCGCCAAACTCATCAACACCTAAACTGATAAGTAACGATTGAAACTGTTGTGCTGCAACGGTCAATTTAGGTTGGCCATTTTCAGTTTTTGTTGATTCTTGGCCAACAGCATTAACATTAAAACATGCCCGCATATCTTGTATTTCACCAACAATCTGACCATATTCAGCTGGGAAAACGACATCAGCTAAAGCCCAGTATTGCTGTAAATGTACCGTTCCGTCTGAATCTTCAAAGTCTTGCTTGAGCACTTTCATTGCAAGCTCTTCTGCAGAAAGCGCATACCAATAGGCTTGATCATATTGGGCTAAATTAAGCGTTCGCCGCATGGAAAGCTGATTACGACTGCTAATATTGGTCGCAATAACCACTACCATGGCAACAATCAACATCACCACAATAAGTGCTACACCACGCTGCTTTTGGCCACCCATTATGACTTCCCATCATCGTCTGAACTGTCTGAGCTGTCTGAGCTGTCTGAGCTGTCTGAGCTAGACTTAGTTGCCGGAGCACCTTTAGGCAACAAAAAACGACGTTGAATTTTACCCAAACCTTCTAATTCTATCTCCATCGCAATCCCTCTAGGCATCACGGTTCCATCTGCTTCTTTTTGCCATTTTCCGTCAATGTAAAACGAATATTCAATTGATAGCACATGGTCTATAACCATACTTTTTAGTGGTTCAGCACCCGATATTGGCTCAGGGTAAGGATAATACCAGCGTTCTAAGCGGCCATTTTGGACAACATAAGCAACCGACTGTAAACTGCCCCGAGGCAGCATACCATCTGGGTTTAGCCAACCTAAACGGTAAAACATCAATGCTTCGGTTTCTGAATCGAGAATATTATCGCCCACTTGAAAAAATTGACTACTGCGACTGCCGTCAAACAACCGAGGCGTTCGCGCAACCATTTGACCTAAATCGCGTTCTAATGCACCAAAACCTTGTTGCAATGACTTAAGCCGATCGGAAAACTCTTTAGTCACTTCATCATTTTTCATCACCGTCGATAATACCGAGTTAGCTGCAATCCCCAACATGGCAAAAATCGCAATTGCGATAAGCATTTCCAGTAACGTAAAGCCGCTAAAATATTTAGGCTTTGTTATGCACATAACTACTTACCTGAGCAACAATACGTTTAAATTTATCATCGTCGCTGACGCTAATACGGATCATTCTAAATTTATCATCTGTGGTCTTAATAACATCTCGGCGCCAATACCATTCTCGTCCTGCGAGTTCTTCTTGGCCGGTTTTTTGGCCTATATCAGGAAACGCATCAGGTAGACGCACATCGACCATTTGGTTACTTGCTACCCATTGGGCTAAGGTTCGCTCTTCTAAAATGGGCATATTCGCCATTTGCTCACCCAAACTTTTGGTAACCGATACCGCAGCAATTGAAAATACCATCAAAGCAACCATCACCTCTAGTAAGGTCATGCCAGCGTTTTTACCGCGAAAGCTTTTTATACCTAAGCGGTTAAACGTGGGACTTTTAACGCTTAAATCATTAGGGCGTTTAAATGATGTCTGTTTATTCATCTACACGCCCTATTGTTAAGCGACCTAATGCATTACCAACAACCAGCACATTGACTGGCTGACTGTCGTCATTAATCGTATTAAAGTTCAGTTCAAATGGTGTCATTTCCCCGCTGGGAAACAACAATATTTGTGGTTCGGGGTGTTTCTTTTTGTCTTCTTCAGTTTGTTCGTCAATAAAAGGCTCGTCAAACCAAGACTCATCTTGCTCGTCTTCTTGCACCAATGGCATGCCATCGATCACAATATCTAAGGTTATGCCCTCGTCCATTTTTTTTGCCGATAATAACCGGTCGTGATCTACAGGCAGCCATTGGCCTTCTTTATAAAACACAAACTGATATTGATCTTCGTCAATCACAATGCCAATAAACTGGCCACTTAATACACTTTCATCCAGCACCATTTCGGTGGCAGTAATAAAGCGTTGCGCCTGCTTCTTGAGCTCTTGTTCTGGCCCCGCAACACTAACGGATAAGGTTACCGCAGAGGCAACCAATCCCATTAGCAATGCTACAATTAACACCTCAAGTAAGGTGAAACCGGCTTGGCGATGTTGGGTCATATTACTGGTAATCTTGTAAATTCCAGTTACCGATATCATCTTCTGAACCAGCTTGGCCGTCAGGACCTGCACTGAAAATATCAAGTTTTCCATTTTCACCAGGGCTGAGTAGTAAATAATCGCTGCGCCATGGGTCCTGCGGTAAACGCTTTACATAACCGCCTTCACGGTAATTTCTTGGTTCTGGAGACGAATTAGGCTTTTGCACTAACGCATCGAGACCTTGCTCTGTAGTGGGATAAATACTGTTATCTAATTTATACATATCCAATGCATTTTCTAAGGCTACAATATCTGATATGGCTTTTTGTTGGTCAGCTTTGTCTTTATTACCCATAAGATTGGGTACTACCATTGACGCTAAAATACCTAAAATAACAATCACCACCATTACTTCGAGTAAGGTGAAACCACGTTGTTTATTATTATGTTGCATTGATTATTTCCTCTAAAAAATCTTATAGAATCACACAAAACAGGTGTCATTCTTGATTAATACTTTTGGTCTTTCAAGTTTATATAAGCGTAAGTGTAAACTTAACCGCTGATCAAATTATTTAACTCTAATATAGGCTGTAAAATTGCCATCACGATAAACAATACAATCGATGCCATACTCACAACTAACATGGGCTCAAATACCCCCAAGGCAATATTGACATTCGATTCAAACTCTCGGTCTTGGTTATCTGCCGCACGTTCAAGCATATTTTCTAACTGACCACTTTTTTCACCCGATGCAATCATATACAACATCATCGCTGGGAATAACTTAGTATTAGTCAACGCAGTGCCTAAACTAGTTCCTTCACGGACTCGGGCAGTTGCTTCATCTACAGCGGCACGCACTTTGACATTTTGTAACACTTCGCTCGCAATACGCATACCATCAAGTAATGGCACAGCACTGGCAGATAAAATACTCAAGGTTCGTGCAAATCTTGCGGTATTTAGGCCTTTACTCACTTTACCAATCACAGGCATTTTCAATAAAGCAGTATCATATTTCATCCGCGTAGCAGGATTCTTTAACATACGCTGAAACATCACTATTCCAGCAAAAATAAGCATAACGACCACAATGCCCCAATGCTGTACAAAATCAGAAGCAAGAATCAAAAACTGGGTTGTGCCTGGCAATTCTTGGCCCATGTGTTCAAATTGCCCGACCACTTTTGGCACCACAGCAGCAAGCAACACGGCAATAACGCCAATGGCCACTACGGTTAAAACAATTGGATAAATCATCGCTTGAGTTAGCTTTGATTTGAGTTGTTGGCGACGTTCTGTGTAATCGGCTAGTCGATTAAGCACCACTTCTAAATGGCCCGACTTCTCACCAGAAGCCACCATTGAACGGTATAAATCATCAAACACATGCGGGAATTCGGCCATCGAATCTGCCAAACTATAACCTTCAACAACCCGAGAACGCACAGCCATAATCATACTGCCTAAGCGGTCTTTTTCTGATTGTTGCCCTACCGCTTTTAGCGCTTCTTCAATGGGTAATCCCGCCGCTACCAGAGTCGCGATTTGGCGAGTAATCAATGCCAGTTCAGCGACAGAGATATGTCCCTTAAACAAATTAGCTAGATTAAATCCACCTCGTTGTGAACGAGCTTCCTTTTCATTGACGGGTTGAAGCTCCAGCGGCATAAGACGCTGTTCTCGCAATTGACTTCGAGCGTGACGAGCGGTATCGGCTTCAATCACACCTTTTTGTTGTTTGCCTTTACTATCAAGGGCTTTGTATTCAAACGCCGCCATTGATTACTCCTCGCGTGTAACGCGTAATACTTCTTCTAGCGTTGTCACACCAGCAAGCACTTTACTCATACCGTCATGGCGAATACTGGGGATCCATTTTCGCACATATTTTTCAATGGCCAATTCGCCTCTACCGCCATGAATAAGTTCACGAACATTGTCATCAACAATCAGTAATTCGTGTATGCCGGTTCGACCACGATAGCCATTCTGGCCGCATGCTTTACATCCTTTGGCACGATAAATAATACGGGGGTCGTTTGCGGTAATGCCTAGCAATTCACGTTCGCGCTCATCGGGTTCATGCGCTTCTTTACAGCTTGGGCATAATGTCCGAATAAGTCGCTGAGCCAGTACTCCAAGTAAACTTGAAGAGACTAAAAACGGCTCGACACCCATATCTTGTAAACGAGTAATCGCACCGGAGGCGGTGTTGGTATGTAACGTTGAAATCACTAAGTGACCAGTTAATGAAGCTTGGACAGCAATATGTGCGGTTTCTAAATCGCGAATTTCACCAATCATCACCACATCGGGATCTTGACGTAAAATTGCGCGTAATCCACGTGCGAAGGTCATGTCTACTTTAGTGTTAACCTGAGTTTGGCCAATGCCTTCTAATTCATATTCAATTGGATCTTCTACCGTTAAAATATTGGTATCTTTAGAGTTAATTTCAGTTAGACCAGCATATAAGGTGGTACTTTTACCTGACCCTGTAGGACCGGTCACCAAAATAATCCCATGAGGTTTACGAATTAACTCATCAAATTTTTCGCGAATACTCGGTGTCATACCCAGTTGTTGCAAGTCTAAGTTACCGGTATTTTTGTCCAATAAACGCATTACTACACGTTCGCCATGACTTGATGGCATGGTTGATACCCGCACATCGACAGCACGACCCGCAATACGTAACGAAATACGACCATCTTGTGGTAGGCGTTTTTCGGCAATATCTAAACGTGCCATCACTTTAATACGCGAGACCAATAATGACGATAATTTACGATTCGGTTTCAAGACTTCCTTTAATACCCCATCAACACGGAAACGAACAATTAACTGTTTCTCATAGGTTTCGATGTGGATATCTGATGCTTCTTCTTTAATGGCTTCTGATAACAATGCATTAATTAATTTAATGATTGGTGCATCATCATCGCCTTCAAGTAAGTCTTCAGTTTGTGGTAATTCCTCGGCAAGGGTAAACAAGTCCATTTCATTACCAATGTCTTCCATTAGCTGCTGTGCTTCTGAAGAGTTAGCTTGATAGGCTTGAGTTAATTTAGCTTCAAACTTAGCCACGTCAAGCTTGATAACGGCCAACTCGACACCTGCATAACGCCTTACTTCAAGCATGGCATCTAGCGGGGTGTTATCAGTATAGAATAAACACAGTTGCTCATTCTCCTTGGCCAACACCAATTCAAAACGATGTGAAAACGCAAATGGCAGGCGCTCTTTACTGTTCGAGTGGAAAACTTCATCTCCTTCGACAACTTCCATAGCGACATCACTAGAAACTTGGGCTAATGGCTCTGCCATAACGCTATCAGTCATTGTTTTCAGCCTTGTCCTTTTGCATACTTTCATTAATGATGCTTAAAGCCGCATCAGAATCACGCACATCAGTACTCAAGCGTTTGCGACTTTTATAGCGGTCAAGCATGTCGTTCACTTCATCTGGCAAGTAAGCTTCTTGATCCCATTCTTCAAGCACAGGAACTTCAGTATTGGGCATTAAGTTAATACCACGGTCTTGCTGTTCAAGCTGTAATGCTCTGAAGTAATTATATTTACGACCCGCAATACCTTCCATTGTCATCCCGTCTCGGATGATGGTTGGCTTAATGAAAATCATCAGATTTTTCTTGGTCGTACTGCTTGAAGAAGATTTAAATAACCAACCTAAATAAGGAATGTCACCCAAGATAGGGACCTTTTGCACACTTTCCTGTACATCTTCGCTAATTAAACCGCCTAATACGACTATTTGACCAGAGTCGGCCATCACAGTTGTGGTTAAACGGCGAGTTGAGAAACTGATGTCTACACCAGTATTGCCATTAACTCCTGAGACTTCTTGTTCGATAGTTAATTTAACCGAAGAACCTTCGTTAATTTGTGGCACAACTTTTAACTTAACACCCACCTCTTTACGTTCAACAGTCTGAAAAGGATTGTCATTGCTTGAACTGGAAGTTGAACCGGTAAGGATAGGAACCTCATCACCGACAATAAATGATGCTTCTTGATTATCTAAGGTGGTGATTGACGGTGTTGCTAAAATATTTGAATTAGTATCACTTGATACAGCTTGAATTAACGCGGCAAAGTTACCTGTCGTAACACCCCATGCCATACCATTGACTTTACCTAATGCTTCAGCAATTAAGGTGTAATCACCATCTGACGTTGGATTAGTGGTTGTAGTAGATCCACCATCAGAGTTAGTCACGGTAACGGTAGTACCGTCTTCTTCCTGTGCAGCAAATACACCTGCGCCAACTTCACTGATCGACGGGCCGATGTTGTTAAACTGAGTTAAGCCACCATCGGTACTACCCCATTGCACACCAAAGCCAACGTCATCGCCTTCGGAAATTTCAACAATAATAGCTTCAACTAATACTTGAGCTCGACGAATATCCAGTTGATTAATAACGCTTTCAATGGTTCTAAGTTGATCAGGTTCAGCACTAATTACCAGCGAGTTGGTATCGTTGTGAGCCATAATATTGATATCACTGCGACGTTGAGTTGAGCCGCTTTGCTTGGTGCTAGTACCGTCTTTACTGTCTTCTAAGTTTTTTGCGAACCCAGTTAACACTTCAACTAAGTCTTCTGCTTTGGCATAACGCAAATAGCGCACTTTCGTGTTGCCAGTACTTGCTTGTTCCGCATCAAGACGTTTAATTAGCTCAACCACCCGTTGACGGCTTTTTTCATCGCCACTGACAATAACCGAATTCATACGCTCATCGGCTACGACTTTCGGTGATTGTCCTGGCAACTGCGATTGGTTGGCACTTGAACGATATAACGTGTCAACAATACGTACTATTTCACCTGCAGAGGCATAGTTTAAGGACACTACCTGTACTGCGGTATCACCTTGTTTATCAACTCGGCGAACAATTTCTACCAGTTTGTTCACTACCGCCGCACGGCCAGAAATCATTAATACGTTAGCTTGGTCGTAGTTAACCACGTTACCGCCACCAGCATTATCATTTAACTGGCGTAATAGCGGCGCGAGCTGTTTAGCTTCAGAATTATATAATGGCACCACTCTGGTCACCATTTCATCGCCTAAACCAGGAGATTTATCATCCGCAACACGAATAGCTGAGGTTTTGGCATCTTTGTCTTTAATCACTTTAATAACGTGGTTTTCCATTTCAACTACGGCATAGCCATAGACTTGGAGTACGTTAAGAAAGAATTGGTAATATTGATCATCATTTAGCAAATCATAACTACGGACATTAATTTTGCCACGTACCGTTGGATCTACAATAATGGTTTTATTGAGGTTTTTACCGACAATATTAATAAACTCTTGAATATCTGTGCCTTTAAAATTGGCGGCATATTGTTCCGACCACGCACTCGGCGCCGCTATCATCGCAGCCCCCACCAGCATCCCAGCAATAATCTTATGTCGGATCCCTTTATTTTTCATTATACTCAATCCTCTAACGCCAAATTATTCTGGCAAACTAAACATGATTTCGACCAACTGTCCTTCACGCTCAACCATGACAGCCATTTCAGTGAGCTCAGGCAGTTGTGCCATCACTTCTAATGCCTGACCCATATCGGTCAGATCATATCCATTTATTGATTTAGCTAAATCATTAGCTTGAAAACCAGCTTGTTTAAACAATGCAGCATCTTTACCCGGATTTAAACGGTAACCGGCTAATTCATCATCATTGCGTACTGGTGAAATAGCTAAATAATCAGTGATTTTGCTTGGGTCAGCTAACATCTCATCTCGAGAATCAGACAACTCTTCAGAAAAACGTTCATTCTCACGGCGATCAACTCGAGTGACCTGTCGGTCTACTTTTGCTTGTTGTAGTTGCGAGTTAACTTCACTTTGGGTGCTGTATTTAAGCCCATCAAGCATTAGGGTTTCATAACGACCACTGTTACTGATAATAATTCGGTCGGCATAAACCTCTTTTAAAGAAGCAGAAGTGCCTTTAATTTTATCGCCTAAGCTATAGGTTGCTTGTTCACCGCTAGACTCAATAATAGCTAGACCTTGAGCTTCGTCAGTTGACGCAACTACACCGGTTAATTGAATAGACAAGTTTGTTTTGGGCGCATCAGTGATTTGCTCTACGACTTCAGCTTTGGGCTTATTGTTATTATTATCTAACCTGCCAAAAAGCAATAGGTTACGAACACCAGCAAGCTCGATACGCTTGGCAGTGCTTGCTGAGATTGGGGTTGGCTGCCACACAGCAGATTGCGATGATACAGGCATTAACTTCCATGTAATCTGCGCAGCTAATAGCAGCACAATAATCAACCCAAGCCAAAATACAATAGCACTCAATAGCTTGTGTGGTATTTTTGTTGAGCTGATGATCAATTTATCTAATAAAACCATATAATATTGGACCCTCTATACGTCTTGGTACAGGTCTCTGTTCTAGTTGTGAATAAATACGTTAAAATATGCGTAGGCATCATGCTAACCCACTGAGGATAAAGCAACAACCCCAGAGTATATTGATTGGCGAATCTTCACCGAATATGCTAAATTTGCACCCTAAAAACAGTCATAATGTTGCCCTTTACCGCAATAATACTCGTATTGTATGGCAGTTAAGTTACCCAGTCTGTGAAATCATCCCTGTTTTGGAGGTCTTTTGTCTCAAACTCAGTCCGAAAAAAGCGTTATCCGGCTTGATAAATGGTTATGGGCAGCACGATTTTATAAAACTCGCGCTATCGCAAAAGACATGATCAATGGCGGCAAAGTACATTACAACGGCCAACGAACTAAATCCAGTAAGAATGCAGAAGTCGGTGCAACTATCCGTCTTCGCCAAGGCAATGATGATAAAGAAATTATTGTCCTTCAATTATCAGGTCATAGACAAAGCGCAAATGTAGCACAAACCCTATACCAAGAAACACCTGAGAGTATTAACAAACGGATTATTAACGTTGAAGCACGACGGCTAAATATTTTGAATAACCCGTCACCCGATCATAAACCGGATAAAAAACAAAGACGACAGATTATGCGCTTAAAAGATTACTAGGCGCCCAGATAGTAAGAGAATACAAATGAAAAATGATATTTTACATCGCTACATTTTTGATAATGCCGATGTGCGTGGAGAGCTAGTTCAATTAGAAAATTGTTACCAAGAAGTGCTTTCTGCACATGCTTACCCGATTGCATTACAGAACTTAATCGGTGAGTTAATGGCCGCAACATCACTGTTAACGGCAACCATCAAGTTTACGGGCGACATTAGCGTACAGTTGCAGGGCGATGGCCCAGTTTCTTTAGCCGTCATTAATGGCAACAATAAACAAGTATTACGTGGCGTTGCTCGTTGGAATGGCGATATTACGGCTGATGCAAGCTTGCAAGAAATGCTGGGTAAAGGTTACATGGTGATCACGTTAACACCTGATGAGGGCGAGCGATATCAAGGTGTTGTGTCATTAGATCATATGAACCTAGCCGCCTGTTTAGAAGAATACTTTAATCAATCAGAACAGTTACCGACTCAAATTCAGTTATTTGCTAACGGTAAACAAGCTGCAGGTATGCTGCTACAAGTGTTGCCATCAAAGTCTGAACAAAATGATGATTTTGAACATTTATCAACACTCACAGCGACCATTAAAGCAGAAGAGTTATTCACCCTTGATGCTGAACAAGTATTACATCGATTGTATCACCAAGAAGAAGTGCGATTATTTGATCCTGTGGATGTTACATTCAAATGTAGCTGCTCACGTGAACGCAGTGCGGCAGCGATCAAAACCTTACCACAAGCTGAAGTTGAAGCCATTTTAGCTGAGGAAGGAAAGATTGAAATGGATTGTGAATACTGCACCGCAAAATACCCTTTTGACGCGATAGATATTGCAGCGCTATATTCAGGAAGTCACAGCAGCCAATCAAAACAGTAATTGAGCATGTAATAATTACGAACCAAGTTACAAAAATAAGCGCGTAAAGCGCTTTTTTT
Organism: Shewanella sp. MEBiC00475; assembly: GCF_005234075.1. Classification (NCBI taxonomy): domain Bacteria; kingdom Pseudomonadati; phylum Pseudomonadota; class Gammaproteobacteria; order Alteromonadales; family Shewanellaceae; genus Shewanella; species Shewanella sp. MEBiC00475. The sequence goes on along the minus strand of NZ_CP039928.1, from coordinate 2,438,845 downwards.
GTACCTAATACAGTTTAAAAAACGACTTTCCATTAAAAACTTTCACAAATATTACCAAACTGTTCGTTACCCTCGCGCCGACTTACGCTACAATCGCCTACATTAGTTTATAGCCATCGCGCAACAATAATATCAAGCTAATTATTAATAAATAAACCCAATAGCAGTTCATAGCAAAATACGACCTAAAAGAGAAGGAGATCAACACTATGGCGGATTTATCACACCCAGTTCACCTTAACCCCACAACCGCAAAGCTTGTAGAAATCGCACTATTTCGTGGAGAAGGTCAACTCACCGCAAATGGTGCCTTAGTGGCCAAAACAGGAGAAAGAACGGGTCGTTCACCCAATGACCGGTTTATCGTCAAAGAGAAAAATACAGAAGCCGATATTGAATGGGGTAAAGTAAACCGACCATTTGATGCGGGTCAATTTGATGCGCTATGGAGCCGTGTAGAAGCTTATCTTGCTGACAAAGAATTATTTATATCTGAACTAGAAGTTGGCGCTGATGACGAACATTACATTCCAGTGAAAGTCACGACTGAATATGCTTGGCATCAAATTTTTGCACGTAATTTATTTATCAATCCAGAAACCTTTAATCGCGGTGACAAACAAACATGGCAAATTATCAATGCACCTGGATTTGTGTGTGAACCACAACGCGATGGTACTAATTCTGAAGCGGCCGTTATTATTAACTTTGCCGAACGAAAAGTACTGCTTGCTGGCATGAAGTACGCAGGTGAAATGAAGAAGTCGATGTTCTCAGTACAGAACTTTTTATTGCCTGCTAAAGGTGTGTTACCAATGCATTGTTCGGCTAATGTCGGCCACGATGGTGATACTACGTTATTCTTTGGCTTATCGGGTACCGGTAAAACCACACTTTCTGCCGATCCAAAGCGTTTGTTAATTGGTGATGATGAACATGGTTGGGCACCCGGTGGTGTATTTAATATTGAAGGCGGTTGCTATGCTAAATGTATCGACCTAAGCCAAAAAAATGAACCAGTTATTTGGGATGCCATTCGTTTTGGTACAGTATTAGAGAATGTCGTTCTTGATGAACGCCTAGTTCCGAATTATAACGATACCAGTTTGACTGAAAACAGTCGTGCGGCTTATCCTTTAGAGCATATCGCTCAACGTAAAGAAGATAATCGCGGTGCAGAACCTCATGCCGTAGTGTTTTTAACTTGCGACGTATCAGGTGTGTTACCACCGGTATCGGTACTGAGTAAAGAACAAGCAGCATATCACTTCTTATCGGGTTACACCGCTAAGGTGGGCTCTACTGAAATGGGCTCGACGTCTGCAATCCAGTCAACCTTCTCTACTTGTTTTGGTGCGCCATTCTTCCCACGTCCTGCTGGCGTGTATGCAGAATTGTTGATGAAACGCATTGAGTCATTTGGTAGCCAAGTTTATCTTGTTAATACAGGCTGGACTGGTGGTCCGCATGGTGTGGGTAAACGTTTTGATATCCCAACTACTCGCGCTATTGTTGATGCGATTGTAAGTGGTGAACTAAGAGATGTTGAAACGGTTTATATCGACAAACTGAACTTAAATGTCCCCGTTAGTGTCTCTGGTGTAGATACCGCGTTATTAAACCCAGCCAATACCTGGGCTGATAAAGCAGAGTATGACAAATATGCTCAACAGCTAGCACAAGAGTTCAGTGATAATTTTGCAAAATACCAAGTGTCTGACGCTATTAAAAGTGCCGGCCCTAACGTGTAAACAACCTATCAACTCTTCGCAATTCACTTAATGTGATGTCGCCTCTAAAATCCCAACTTCGGTTGGGATTTTTCATTGTTGGGTATTCCGCTCGTCTTAATGTCAATATTCATCATATAAAAGCCTCTGAAACTGTTGCGAGGCAATGCTATGATGTTATTACTGTTATCGTTTCCAAATCATTCTAGAGGTATTCATGCGCCGCTTTTTGCTCACAGGTTTAATGGCTAGTACGTTGCTCATCAATTCCACTTTCGCTCACGCAACTGAACCTTCGCCGCTCATCGTCGCAACAGAACAAATAGCACTATTTGAAAACGACAGCATATTGCCTCCAATTCATCCCTGGTCTGGCGCAAGTGAAGCATTACTGTTAAGTGCGGAGCAGCCTTGGGCAACCCCATTTGAGCAACAAGGCTATGTTTCAAGCCCAAACTATCACGACACCATGGAATGGTTAGACAAACTTGTCGACAGCAGCGACGTGTTACAAAAAATCAGTATTGGTAAAAGTCCCCAAGGACGCGATATATGGATGATTATTGCATCACAAGACGGAGAATCTACGGCACAAGCATTGAGTGATAATGGTAAAGCGACAGTACTTGTGCAAGCGGGCATTCATTCTGGTGAAATAGACGGCAAAGATGCAGGCATGATGCTGCTGCGTGACATCAGTCATAGCAACAAACGCGAGTTACTTGAAAATGTTAACTTACTGTTTATCCCTATTTTCAGTGTCGACGCCCACGAACGCAGCAGCCAATTTAACCGAGTCAATCAGCGAGGACCGGTCAATATGGGGTGGCGCACCACGGCCAACAACCTTAATTTAAACCGTGACTATGCTAAGGCAGATGCATTAGAAATGCAGCACCTTATCCGTGCGATTAATATTTGGCAGCCAGATTTATACATTGATATCCACGTAACCGACGGTATTGACTACCAATATGACGTGACCTTTGGTTACAACATTGCACAAGGGTATAGCCCAAGTATTTTTGCATGGTTAGAGTCTATTTATCGTCCTGCCGTTGAAAACGCATTAAGCGAACAAGGCCACATACCAGGCCAATTAGTGTTTGCTAACGATAATACTGATATGACTAAAGGCTTGTCTCTTTGGAACCCTAGCCCACGGTTTTCCAACGGCTATGGCGATGCTCGTCATTTACCGACTATTTTAATTGAAAACCACAGCCTTAAACCCTATAAACAACGAGTGCTTGGCACTTATGTGATGCTTGAACAAACCCTTAAAACGGTGGCAAAAAATAGCACTAAGCTAAAGTCTGCGATTAATGAAGACAAATACCGTAACCCAAGTAAATTAACCATTAGCTGGCAAAGTGAAACCTTAGCAGAAGGTAGAGACTTTAAAGGTATTGATTACCATATTGAGCAAAGCCCAATTAGTGGTGGCAAAGTAGTCCGCTGGACAGGTGAACCTAAGTTATATAAAAACTTACCCATTGTGGCTAACACAAAAGCAGATATCACAGTAACACGACCTGTAGCCTATTATATTCCACCACAATGGTCTGACGTTATTGAACGCTTATCTTTACATGGCATTAGAATGACGAGATTGAAAAAACCAAGGACGATAACAACTCAGCAATATCAATTCAGTGACCCATTATTCTCAAGTGCTGATTATGAAGGTCATCAAACCGTAATAGCGGCAACCTCCATCCATAAAATAAACGCCACACTTCCTACGGGTACTGTACGTATTCCAACCGACCAGCCTCTAGGGGATTTAGCCATGCTGTTGCTTGAACCTCAAGCAGAAGATTCTTTGTTTTACTGGGGGATGTTCAACACTATTTTTACCCGCACAGAATATATTGAGGACTACGCAGTAGAACCTTTAGCAGCAAAAATGTTACTCGAAAACCCGGCTCTACAAGCTGAATTTGATCTAGCGCTGAAGGATCAGGCTTTTGCCAATGATAGCAAAGCACGACTACGTTGGTTTTATCAACGCAGCCCTTACTACGATAATGAATACATGAAGTATCCGGTGCTGCGGGCTTCTAAGTAGTGAGCTCATGACTCTACAAGAATGTTGTCACTTGCAGAGTCAAGCCTTTGTGAATACTGTTCAATCAATTGTAGTTTTTGTTGACGAGAATGTTTCTTAATGGCTATTTCACGTTTTGATGCCTCACTTCTATCGGCTAATTGTTCTGTATAAACCAAGGTTAGCGGACCTTTACCTTTTAAATATTTAGCCGATTTGGCACCTCCCGCTTGATGCTCAGAAAAACGGCGAGAAATATCCGTAGTGATGCCGGTGTATAAATGTGAATTAGCGCAGCGAATAATGTACAAATACCAAGCTGAACATGTGTTTTTTTGCGACATAAAATATAAAAACCTTAAACGTGATCATAAATTTTTCGTGCCATCATGGCATACTAAGCACCATTAAAAAGTGAAGACCAATTTCAGCTAAAATACTGCTAATGTATTTTCGTTATTCATTAAGGAAGTTCTGATGTCCAATACTCAAGACCATTGCGCTCAACCAGCATTGCTTCATCCCGATCAAGCGATCGAGCAACTGTTAGCTCAAGTTGAAGCAACCCAAGATACCGATATAGTAGCATTAACCCAAGCTATCGATAGAGTACTAGCAGAAGATCTCGCATCGAGTATTGATTTACCCCCATTTGATAACTCATCAATGGACGGTTACGCATTCCGTTTTGCTGATTTAGCGACTTCACAGGATAAAACAACCTTCACCTTAGTGGGTAGCTCTTTTGCGGGGCACACTTTTAATGGCCAAGCGGTACCCAATAGTTGTATTCGTATTATGACGGGTGCCCCATTGCCTAGTGGTTTTGACACTGTGCAAATGCAAGAAAAAGCCCAAGTAATAGATGAAAACCACATTAGCATTGAACACCCACATCGGTTAGGTGCAAATGTACGCAAGCGTGGTGAAGAACTCCTTGCTGGCACCAAAGTATTGCATCGTGGCATCATTATTCGCGCAGCGGAAATGGGCGTACTCGCCACCATCGGCATCAGCCAAGTGAAAGTGACACGTAAATTGAAAGTGGCTTTCTTTTCCACTGGTGATGAATTACGCCCAGTAGGAAGTGAACTGGCTTTAGGGCAGATTTATGATTCAAATCGTTATTCAATTCAAGGGTTACTCAGTAAAAGCCACGTTGAATGGATTGATTTAGGTGTCATAGCAGACGATAAGGAAGCCATTCGCGGCGCGTTTAGAGAAGCTGCGGATCAAGCTGATATGGTGCTAACATCTGGCGGAGTATCGGTTGGTGATGCTGATTACACCAAACAGATTTTATCTGAAGAAGGCCAGATTACCTTTTGGAAACTTGCCATTAAACCAGGTAAACCTTTCGCCTTTGGCAAAATAGGGAATGCTATTTTTTGCGGCCTACCCGGAAATCCAGTCTCTTCGATGGTGACATTTTATAAGCTGGTGTTACCTATTTTAAATAAAATGCAGGGACTCAAACCTGTCACACCATTAAGTTGCCAAGCAAGGTTACTGAGCGACATACACAAATATCCTGGTAGAGTCGAATATCAACGCGGCATACTCAGTCGTAATGAGGCCGGCGAACTTGAAGTTGCCATTACAGGCAGCCAAGGTTCAGGCATGCTCACATCAATGAGTTTAGCGAATTGCTTTGTGATATTAGACCAAGCCCAAGGCAACACCCCCAAGGGCACTCAAGTCACCGTAGAGCCATTTAACAACGTATTGTGTTAGGAATATTATGGACTCACTCGATCAAGAGATACTCACTGACAATGAAATGCTGCGTTATAGCCGTCAGATCTCCATTAAAGCTATCGATATTGATGGCCAAGAAAAGCTTAAGCTTGCCAAAGTATTAATTATCGGTGCTGGCGGCTTAGGCTGTGCAGCAAGCCAATACCTTACTGTTGCGGGGGTGGGTGAAATTACCTTAGTTGATTTTGATACTGTAGAACTGTCTAATTTACAGCGTCAAGTATTGCACTATGATGTCAATATTGGCCATCCAAAAGTAGAATCAGCTAAACAGTCGCTTATACAGCTTAATCCCTTAGCCACCATCAATACCATTAACGCTCTGTTAGATGATGATGAGATTAATGAGCTGGTGAGCCAACATAGTTTAATTCTTGATTGCACAGATAACATGATAGTGCGAGAACAACTTAACAAGAGTTGTTTTGAACACAAAGTGCCCTTAGTGTCGGCAGCGGCCATTCGAATGGAAGGCACTGTAACAGTATTTGACTACTTACAAGACAGCCCTTGCTATCAATGTTTTAGTGCTTTATTTGGTGAGCAACAATTAACGTGTGTCGAAGCGGGTATTCTTGCGCCAGTGGTCGGCATGATTGGTTGTATTCAGGCAACTGAAGCAATAAAAGTCATCACTGGTATTGGTCAAGCTTTAACGGGTAAATTGTTAATGATTGATGCGATGACAATGGAGTTTAGGCAAATGTATTTACCTAAGCAACCTCACTGCAAAATTTGCAGTGTTAATCCGTAGATAAAACCACATCCCTAATGTCATAGTTATGGTGCTAATGTGCTGGCGAGTGTGTAACGCCAGAGTCGCTTAATGCACTGACAGCTCAGTCAGCTGTTGGCGCAACAACCAAAGCCGCTTGAACAAGCTTTTCTCGTTCCGCTTTGGCAATATAAGGTGATTTATTGGCAGCATGGAGCTTAGCGTTGGCTTTTTTTGCTTTTGCTTTAAGGGTTTGATTAATTTTCTTTTTACGATTCATATTGGTCACTTGAAATTATTTATACCCAATAATTATAATATCAAAGTGGCTAAAACCCTATTAATTCCAGCCTCTCTGTGACCAAATAATATCAATCGCGTATAGCGTTATTCTTGTAATACTACCCACAAAGCATGGATAAGCCCTGGTATAAAAAAGAAAATACATAATAGGATGTTAATTAATAAGTCTTTACCCATACCTTTTTTGAGCAACACCGCCACTGGTGGAAGTAAAATTGCAAGAATCACTAGTAGTAATTTATTAGAATCCATTTTAGTTACCTTTTATAAATTGATTAATTTAACCCGCGTTATGATACAAAATAGTATACTATACAATTTGTTAACATAATAAACACATTGTGATTCTATTGTGATTTTTAATACCGTAGACGAAACGGTTTCTCCGAGCACGATACCCATCAACCATAAAGTGAGCCAAATCGTGCCAAGCCAGAGCGCCTCTGAACTGATCAGATAATTATTGGAATAGGTATTATTACCGCACCATTTTTTAGCTAAATGGTGTGGAGCTTCGCAATCATTGATTCTCTTAATCCATAGTGCTGAAAACTTAAGGTGATACTTTCTTAAACCAACATTTCTCACAGCATATCAACTCACACTCAACATGCTGAGATTTAGCTATTCGCACATTTTTATTGCCGGGATGACTATCTTGTTGGGTTTATCGCTGGTGCGATAGGATGGCAGCTAAATAGTCAGTTAGTGTTTACTAGGCCATGGTAAATCATCGGGTAATTGCCATTGATTAACGAGCAATTGTTGGCATTCTGGCAACATAAACTGGCGTCCAAATAACGACGGAGTCTGGAAAATATAGTCTTGTTCTAAGTAAGTAAAATGCAAACTGTAAGCATGTAAATAACACCTATCACTCAACTCACCGCCATAAAGTTGATCGCCTAAAATAGGCACGCCGATACTGGCCAAAGCCACTCTGAGTTGATGAGTTTTGCCACTGAGCGGTTTAAGTAAATACATCCGCATACCTTGGCTGATATTGTGACTAAAAAACAGAGTTACTGCTGGGTTTTCAGTGGTTCGCAATAATTTATACATACTGCGACGCGACTTAGCCATGTCGCCAATAATCCAGCCCTGTTTCTTTTTAGGTTTACCGCAAGCAATCGCCAAATAATATTTTTGTACTTTATGCTCAGTAAACATTTTGGTAAACACATTTGCTGCTTGAGAAGATTTTGCCACAATCAACAAACCAGATGTAGGGGTATCAAGCCGATGGACCGGGTAAAGCTTATAACCTAAATCAGCTTCAGCTTGCGCTATCACGCCCGCACTGCCATCTTGACTATGAAAATGAACATAAGCTGACTTGCTAATGATAATAAAATCGGGTTGATCGCTGATCATTTGATACATAGCTTATCCGGCAAAGAGTATAGGGGAGCTTCTCAAGATTATTTAAAGTGAATACTCACCAACAAACCGGGGTGATTATCGTGTAATGAAATGGTCGCTTTATGACGAGATAAAATAGCTTTAACCATAGATAACCCTAAACCGGTTCCTTTATAATGACGGCTAGGATCTAAGCGGACTAAACGATCGAATACCCGCTCTTTATCTTCGTCAATAATACCTGGCCCGTTATCACTAATTTGAATATGCTTACCCTGCTGTTTAATACTGATTGTTGCACCGTCAGGGGAATATTTAATCGCGTTATCCACTAGATTGAACAGTGCTTGGAATAGCAAATATTTATCGCCATTCACGTAAACATCATCTTCTAGACTAATATTCAGCACTTGATCGCGACTCTCTGCAATCACCTCAGCCATTTCAAATAAATCTTGGCAAATCTGCTGTAAGCTCACAGGCTGCAAATCAAGTGTTTGCTGCCCTTCTTCAATGCGTGTTAACGACAACATTGCATCAAAAGTCCCAAGACAATGATCTAACTCTTCAAGTAACTCAGCTGTGGCGTCTGCAAGCTCAGAGGCTGGCTTTTGCGACAATAGCTCAATACCAATACGTAAATGCGATAATGGCGTACGTAAATCATGAGCAATGTTATCGGTCACACCACGAACAGCACGAAGGTTTAGCTCTAAAGTGTCCAGTACCAAATTAAATTGCCGTGCAAGCATATCAAATTCGTCTTGGCTTTCACTGACAGGTAAACGCGTTTCATAATGTCCGGCTTCAATTTGTTCACTTAAGCGGTTATATTCGACCAATCGTCTAAGAATTGCTTTTGAGAAAATATAACCCAACGCGAGTGTAAGCCCCAAGGTAAACGCCACCGCCCAAAATGCCGCATTAATAAATTTCTCAATTAACGTTGCAAGCTGATCGGTTCGGGTGGCGATCAGCACAGGGCCATAACGGGTAATAACCAGACCGCCGGTCAGAATATGCAGCTTATCTGGGCCGCCCGTGAAAATAGGGAAATCTTTAGTTTCAGGCAGTTGTGGCATGTTTTCGGGTAAAAATGTCAACGCGCCCACCATATCGACACTATTACGCCAGGCAATCAGTGCCGTTTTTGGATCGGCCGCACGAATTTGAGCCGCAAAACTGCGACGGTTTACCGTTAATGCTAACTGTTGATAGCGCTGCATTTCTGCAGCAAGGTGTTTGTCTACTTGATTTTGTTGCTCAATAACTAACTGTCGATAGAGACTAAGCACCAACATAACAATCAGTATTGTTACTAATGTCGAGAAGATAAGCGTGATACGCCACGCACTACTTTGGTAAGGCTTAATGCCTTTTACAAAGGCGATATCCTGCCCCTCTAACCGTTTCAATTAATTCACCATGGCCAAGTTCTTCAAACTTGCGACGTAACTTGGCAATGTGTACATCAATCACGTTGGTACGAGGATCAAAATGATAGTCCCATACCGCTTCAAATAATAATGTTCGGCTAATCACTTGATTAGGATGTTCCATTAAATATTTAAGCAATTGAAATTCTTTAGGTTGTAGCATTAACTCGCTATCATCAAGGGTGACTTTACGCGTTAATAACTCCATCTTTAAACTGCCCACTTCAATATCAGTGGCTGCAGGTTCAACGACATTACGTTGTGCAAGCTTCTCCGCACGCACTAATAATTCAGTAAAGGCAAATGGCTTAGTCATATAGTCATCACCACCAGCGCGCAAACCTTTTACACGTTCATCAACGTGGCTTAAAGCCGACAAAATTAGCACTGGTGTTTTGTTACCGCTGGTCCGCAGAGCTGACAATAATGTTAAGCCATCAAGTTTTGGCAACATGCGGTCAAGGATCAGTAAATCATATTGGTTATGCTTCGCTAACGTGAGACCTTCTTGGCCATCCGTCGCGCTATCAACTTGATAATTCTGAGCAGTAAATCCATCGGCTACATACTTTAATGTAGTAGCATCATCTTCAACCAATAAAATACGCATAGTCATAGAGTCTTTAATCCCATTTGAGCAGTGGTAGTGGACGTAGAGTTTCAATATCGAAAGCAATGGTATTTTTACTATCTTGATTGAGTAATTTTAATTCGAGATAACTAATTGATAAATCGTGATCCAATTCCGCCTGCGTTAAATATCCTTGTTGATTTTTAATCGCCAGAGTCACAAGTTCAGAAAACTTCATATGCTTAGCTTGGAGCAATTTTGCTGCATTCACTTGGCCAATGTCATCAGAGACATAAGCAGACGACTTTTCAGCTAACAAAGCACCGTCTAAAGCGCGATATTGGTATTTACTGATCTGGTGTTTATCTACGTTAACCATTGAAATTTTATATACTAACAAACCTTCTTCAACGTCAACATCAAAGTCACTTATTGTGCCTTCGTCTTGTTGTTCTAATTGTTCCATGACCGTTATTGGCTTCAAAAAGTCGCCATTGGTCAATAATGTGCGCATAGATGGTGTGGCCATCACGGCACAAGGAAGAAAGCATATTGCTAGCAGCAACCGAACCATCACAAGCCTCTATATAATTGAAAACGTTATCACACGCCTACTCTACCTAAGAGCAGCCAAAGTCCCAAGAAATCTAAGATTAATAATTGATCATAAATACCATTTTATGATGTGATCGTTCGATATTACGGGTTCAGAATATGAATTTGATCGGACTTTAGTGCAATAGTCGTTTTCACTCCGGCCTCGAGCGCTAACTTACGGACTAGATGTGTAGGCACATCGGCATTGATGATTGATCCGACATCGATCACCGACGCCATTACTCTCGAAGACTCACCCATTATCAGCACCGACTCAATCAGCACTTCTAACTTATTTATGCTTTTACATAAACGGCCACTGCTAATGGTATTAAAGCGGATGCCTTGATTTGGAATAACCCAGCGAATAGTTTGCCCAATAGTTAATTTTGGGGCACTGTCGCTAACAATCAATTCATGACCCAGTGTAAACGTAGTCATGTTACGTTCCATGTCTTGCTCGATCACTCGACCGTCAAAAATATTTCTCAAGCCCATTTGCCTTGCCACCGCTTCGTCATTTGGATGAGAGATCACCTCAAACGGCTCCCCGTGCTGGAGCATTTTTCCCTGACTAATCAATATCATCTTATCGGCCAATAACAAGGCCTCATGGGTGTCGTGCGTGACCATAACTACGGGAATAGATAATTGTTGTTTTAAGCGAGCGAGCTCAATATATAAGCGCTCACGAGTTTCTTTATCTACTGCTGAAAAAGGTTCATCAAGCAGCAAGATAGCAGGCTCTCGAGCCAGTGCGCGAGCGAGTGCTACACGTTGGCGTTGTCCACCAGACAATTGAGCAGGTAAACGATTAGGAAAACCATGTAAGTTGACACGATCTAACCAATCTAGCGCACGCGGTTTACGTAATGCTTTGGGTATATGGTCAAGCCCAGAAATGACATTATCTAACGCTGATAAATGCGGGAACAAACCAAAGTGCTGCGGCAAATAGCCAATATGCCTTTGCTGAGGGGTCAAAGAAATAGATTGTTGTTCATCAAACCACACCGCATCACCACAATGAATCTGACCATACTGAGGTAAGGTTAAACCGGCAATCATTCTAAGCAAGGTCGTTTTACCTCCACCAGAAGGGCCAACGACAGCTAACACTTCACCAGCCCGACAACTGAAGTGCGCTTCAAGAGGGATGGGAAATGTTTGTGAAATATCACATGTAAGATCAGCGTTGTGAGGCGCCATGATGCCCTCCTAAACGCCTCGACATACTGGTGGTCAGTGCCAACGCACTCACTGCAAACACTAATAAAACCAGAGACATCATTCCAGCCGAATCAAAATCGAATGCCTGCACACTATCATAAATCGATATTGAGATGGTTTTGGTTTCACCTGCAATGTTTCCACCCAACATTAACACTACACCAAATTCACCCAAAACATGGGAAAAACATAGCACCACGGCCGTTAATACACCAGGCCAAACCATGGGTAGTTCTACTCGGAAAAAGATACGCAATCGGCTCATGCCGCAACACGCAGCTGCATCGCGAATATCGATAGGAATGGTTTCAAACGCACGCTGAATCGGCTGAACGGCAAAGGGAATATTGACGATAATAGAGGCTATCACTAAGCCAGAAAAATGAAATACCAGTTGTTGCCCAGTTAACTGCTCAACCCATTGACCGATAATGCTCTGGTTACCTAAACCTACCAATAAGTAATAACCTATGACCGTAGGTGGCAACACTAATGGCACCATGATTAAGGCTTCGAGCCATGATTTACCTTTAAACTGGCGATAAGCTAATTCGCGGCCGACAAAAATGGCCAGTGGAATGAGTAAAATCACCGTAAAACAGCTCAATTTGACCGACAACCACAGAGCTTGCCAATCCATTAATCCACCTTACTAACAACATGTACGGGTAAATTAAACCCAAATTGAGAGAGAACTTCCTGTGCATCAGGTGATTGCATATATTGATAAAAACGTTCTGCCGTTTCAGAAGCATTGGGCATTAATGCCATACGTTGATTGATCGGTTGATACAGAGCATCGGGGATCACGACATAGTTACCACGCTTGATAAACTCAGGCGTTAGCGCCAATGATAATGGTACGATTCCTCCTTGAGTTGATCCACTGATGGTAAACTGGGCGGCTTGTGAGGCATTTTCGCCTAAAATTAATTTAGGCTGCACCGCATCCCATAAACCTTTCGCTTTAAGGACTTCTCGGGCACGCTCACCATAAGGAGCATGATCAGGATTGGCAATCGCAAACCGCGACAATTTACCATCGTTGATTAATTGCGTTAATCCAACTAATTCAGGGTCCAAAATGAGTGGTGATGATTTAGGCGCAGCCAATGCTAATCGCCCAATGGCATAAATAATGCCTTTATTTTGAGTCAAGCCAGCTTGATGCAGAATATCAATATAATCTTCATCAGCACTGAGCATTAATTCAAAAGGAGCACCATGCTTAATCTGAGTGACAAAATTGCCTGATGAACCATAACTGAGTCTTACAGATAGCCCCGTTTGCTGCTGAAAGCGTGTGGCAATTTCAGCCACAGCAAACTGAATATTTGCAGCGGCGGCAATAGCTGGTGTGTCACTGGCTATGCTTGCTGAACTAAATCCAACTAAACTAATAATCGCAAGTAACGCCGAAATACCGCCAGTATAAAACTTCAACGAAAGCCGATTAAAAAAATGAATCATGGTATTGATGAAATACATTGAAGATTTACCCTCGCTATTTACGAGCAATATGGAAAATTACTTTTGCCACATTTTAGCTGCTTGTTGATCGCTATCACGCGCTTCAACCCATTTAGCACCAGCGTCACCTGCTTCAAGCTTCCAGAAAGGCGCTTTGGTTTTTAAAAAGTCGATTAAAAATTCACAGGCAGCAAAAGCGGCTTTACGATGGGCACTGGTCACTCCAATAAATACAATTTGTTCGCCAAGTGCCAATGTACCAAAACGGTGAATAATGGTCACTTTGTTTAATGGCCAGCGTTCACAAGCTTGTTGGCTAATCTGCATTAATACTGATTCTGTCATCCCAGGATAATGCTCTAGGGTTAAATCAGTTACTGCACTGCCATCATTGAAGTCTCGTACTTTACCGACAAAATTGACTACTGCACCATCCTGATTATCGCAAGCCAGTAATGCATATTCATCGGCGACACTAAAGTCTTCAGTGTGAACTCGTATGATAATTTGATTGATCTGTTGCTGCATATTAACCTCCTGTGACTGGAGGGAAAAAGGCGACTTCATCACCATCGTTTACAGGCGAATCCCACTGGCTCATAGTTTGATTAATCGCGACCAATAATTTATCCGATGCCAACACTTTTGCCCACTTATCATCTGTGGCAGCAAGCGCTACGCGTAACGTTTCGGCGGTATCTATATTGTCGGCACAATGTTCAACTTTAGCGGTACCTAATAGTTCACGGATTTGGGCAAAAAATAACACTTGGATCATAGTAGTCTCTCAACGTATTTATTCATAAAACGTATTTAAATTTACGCTAGTGATAATTAACTGATTAGGCTTTAAAATGCCCAGACTTACCACCGCGTTTTTCAAGCAAGCGGACTTGAGAAATAATCATGTCCTTTTGCACAGCCTTACACATATCGTATATCGTTAATGCCGCCACTGACGCTGCGGTTAAGGCTTCCATTTCGACACCGGTTTTACCAGACAGCTTACACAAACTGGTAATGCGAACACGATTATTTTCAGGTTGAGCCTCTAGATCTACTTCTACTTTAGTTAGCATTAGTGGATGACATAAAGGAATTAAATCTGATGTTTTTTTTGCGGCTTGAATACCCGCGATACGTGCTGTAGCGAACACATCACCTTTGTGATGGCTACCACTCATGATCATGGTTAAGGTATCTGGTGCCATATCAATAAAGGCTTCAGCACGAGCTTCACGCTCGGTGACCGCTTTTTCAGTAACATCGACCATATGGGCATTGCCATCGGCGTTAATATGGGTAAAACGATTGCTCATACTTTTACAGCCTTATTAAAATTCAATGTCTATCGACTGAGCGTCACTGACATTGTGGGTGTCGTATCAGTTTGATTAGTCTTAAAATAGCTTAACCACCAATTGAGGCAAGATGTTGAGTCACGCCAGTAATACCTTGGTGTAAAAAATGGGTTTCTTTTTTCTGAGCTAATTGACCGTGTAAACGGCTAATTAATTCATCTCGTTGAGAAGAATCTTGGAGTAAATCACGTAAATCCACGCCATTTTCAGTAAACAAACATAGATGTAATTTACCTTTTGCAGAGACACGTAAACGGTTGCAACTGGCACAAAAGTTTTTTGCATAAGGCATGATTAACCCAATACGGCCTTTGTAATCTGTATGACTGAAGTTTTGTGCTGGACCATCATCAACATCAGGCAGATCATATAACCAGCCTTCTCGTTCAAGTTGTTTTTTAATGTCCACTCCAGCTAAATGGTGTGCATTAAAATAATCGCGACCTAAACCCGTCTCCATCAACTCAATAAAACGTAAATCAATGGGTGTGTTTTTAATCCAATGTAAAAAACGCGGTAAATCTTTATCGTTTAAGCCTTTCAATAGTACCGCATTAATTTTTACTCGCTCAAATCCAGCTTCAAGTGCGGCATCAATACCACGCATCACTTGATCGAATTTATTCTCACCCGTAATTTGATAAAACATTTTAGGATCTAAGCTATCAACTGACACATTAATGCGGCGCAGTCCGGCGTCATACCATTCTTTGGCATGTTGCTGTAAGCGATAGCCATTAGTTGTCATGGCTACAGTATTAATATTAGGGTTATCGGCAACAATCCGCACTATGTCGGTAAAGTCTTTACGAAGTGTAGGTTCGCCACCAGTGATACGAATTTTTTGCGTACCGACTTCACCAAAACCGGCAACTAAATTTTCAATCTCGTTGAGAGTTAAAAATGTAGGCTTACCGTCTGGGCGATAGCCGTCGGGCAAGCAATAAGTACATTTGAAGTTACAAACGTCAGTCACTGACATTCGTAAATAATGAAAACGTCGACCAAAACTATCTTGTAATTGGGACATGTTAACCTTTCCAAGTGTGGGAGGTAAGTGCATTTCTTTACTCACCCCGGTGGCAAAATTACCACGGCTAACTGTCCATATCATCGACGTAGGACAAAAAGCTCGGAGAACCGTCAGATCTGATTATAGGCCTAAATACCATTATACAAATACCCCTTTAGGTTAATATCTTAGCTAAAAAGATTATATCGTTTACTATTTGTGACTCGACTCACGCTGACAAGATTGTGTTTGCTACTGTGACAAAAGCAAATTTTGCGGTAAGGTAAGTAAAAGGATAAACGATCGTTTACATATCGTTATAAAAAAACAATAAACCCGCGATGAACGGGATACTTTGAAAGGTGAGAACATGGAACGCGAGTCAATGGAGTTCGACGTTGTAATTGTCGGTGCAGGCCCTGCAGGCTTAGCAACGGCTTGTCGTTTAATGCAAATATCTAAAGATGCAGATAAAGAAATCACTGTTTGTGTGGTAGAAAAAGGCTCTGAGGTTGGTGCGCATATATTATCGGGGGCGGTATTTGAACCTGATGTTCTGGACGAATTATTTAATGATTGGCGTGACTCCGATATTCCTCTGAATACTAAAGTCACTCATGACGAAATCTATTTATTAAATTCAGAGACAAAATCTCGCTTAATGCCAAACAGTTTAGTGCCAAAAACAATGCACAATGATGGTAATTATATTATTAGTGTCGGCAATTTATCACGCTGGTTAGCCAACAGAGCAGAAGCGATGGGAGTAGAAATTTTCCCTGGTTTTGCTGCAAGTGAATTACTGTTTAATGAAGACAACAGTGTTAAAGGCATTCTAATCGGTGACATGGGTGTTAGCGAAGATGGTAAACACAAAGATAGTTATATGCCAGGTATGGAGTTACATGCAAAATACACAGTCTTTTCAGAAGGTTGCCGTGGTCACCTAGGTAAACAACTGATCCAAAAATACCATTTAGATAATGGTAAAACCCCACAACACTATGGCTTAGGCTTTAAAGAAATTTGGAAAATACCTGCAGAACAACATCAAGAAGGTAAAGTTGTTCACACTGGTGGTTGGCCACTTGTCAATGGCTCATCTGGTGGAGGTTTCCTATACCACATGGAAGACAACCAAGTCGCTGTGGGATTAATTATTGATTTAAATTATAAAAACCCTCACCTCAGCCCATTTGATGAGTTTCAACGCTACAAAACTCATACCGTTATAGCCAACACATTAGCAGGCGGAGAACGCTTAGTTTACGGTGCTAGAGCCATTGCTAAAGGCGGTTTAAATTCATTACCTAAAATGAGTTTCCCTGGTGGTCTAATTATTGGTTGTAATGCCGGTACCCTTAACTTTGCTAAAATTAAGGGCACTCATACTGCAATAAAAAGCGGCATTATTGCTGCCAAAACCTTAGGCGAAGGCTTAATTGCTGGCTTGGAAGGTGGCAAAGACCTTGATTGCTTCCAAGAGCGTTTCGAAGAAAGCTGGTTACATGAAGAACTTCATAGCTCGCGCAATTTTGGTTCTGCATTGCACAAATTTGGCACCTTACTTGGTGGTGCATTCAACTTTATAGATCAAAATTGGTTCGGTGGTAAATTTCCGGTAACGTTCAGAGATAACACACCTGATTACGCCACAATGGGATTAGCCAGCGACTATAATAAAATTGATTATCCTAAACCTGACGGTAAATTAAGTTTTGATAAGTTATCTTCAGTATATCTATCGAATACTTTCCACGAAGAAGATCAGCTTTGTCATTTGCGTTTAAAAGACCAAAGTATTCCCATTTCGGTCAATTTAGTTAAATTTGATGAACCAGCACAACGTTATTGTCCAGCGGGTGTTTATGAAATAGTTGAAGACGCGGGTGACAAGAAATTTGTGATTAATGGTCAAAATTGTATTCACTGTAAAACTTGTGACATCAAAGACCCAAGCCAGAATATTACCTGGGTAACACCAGAAGGTGGTGGTGGACCAAACTACCCCAATATGTAAGCTAACCAAATAGCCACTCAATAACTAATTTATTGGCTAGCCTCAAAAAACGCACATAAGATAATAGTGCGTTTTTTTTATTTTATCGACTATCATTATCCACATAAAATCAAAACGACCTACGCCAAAAGACTATTTTGCTTATTAAATTAACTTAAACGCAAAATAGTTATCAATTTATTACCATTATTTCCGATATATCTTAAAGATACTCCCTAGAGGCTGTTGTAGATGAATACGTTTACCATTAAACAAAAAATATTACTGACCGTGACCATTGCAGTACTGCTATCAACGATCCTAGTCGGATTATTGAGTCAACGAAGTGCCAAGCAAATCGTCGAACAACGGATGTTAAATTCGGAAATGCCCAGCTTAGTGATGCAAATCCGTAATGAAGTCGATCTTCAAATTAGTAGCTTGATCAATGCTGGGGAGCAGCTAGCGAAGAGTCGTATGTTACTTGGATGGCTTCAAAATGGTCGTCCTACCGACCAAGAAAGCCTAGTCACCGCACAGCTCAATGATATGAAAGATCAATATGATTTGGCTCAAGCATCTTACACAGACCGCGAAACCGGAGCTTACTATACCCAGAATGGTTTTTTACGCATATTAAACCAAGAACAAGATGCTTGGTTTTTTGATTTCCGAGATAGTAAACAAGAACGGATGTTGACTGTCTTTACTGAAGCCAATGGTGAGGTAAAACTTTATATTTCCTACCAACAACCTAATGGTCGTGGCATGGTGAGTTTAGGCAAATCATTAGATGATATGGTTAATTTACTGGCTTCATTTAAAATAGAAGACACTGGATTTGTCTATTTAGTTGATACTAACGGTGATGTCAAACTGCATCAAGACACTACAAAGGTGGGTAAAGCCAAGCTCAGCACTTTATATCCTAATGCAAATACCAACCAATTACTGAATAAAAGCGATTTTAACTTGGTTAAAACAGAAGTAGATGGCCAGAAAATGTTGATCGCCAGTAGCTACATCAAGTCGATGGATTGGTACTTGGTTGCGCAAGTGCCTGAAGCAGAGGTATTTGCCCTATTACAAGAATCCGCTTATCAAATATTAATGTGGACAATACTCATTGCTGTGGTATTTATTGCCATTTCGATTGCTGTTGCAGGGTCTGTCAGTCGTCCTATTGCCCATATTGCAGAGTTATTTCGTAATATTGGTGAAGGCGAAGGCGATTTACGTCAAAGACTACCCGTTAATGGTAATGACGAAATAGCTCAGCTTGCTCGTGGTTTTAATAGTTTCATTAGCAAAATTCAAGATACGGTAGTCGAAGTTGCCAACACCAGCGAACAACTAGGTCTATCAGCCGTTGATGTTTCAAACCAAGCTAATCAAACGTTAAGTGATAGCCAGTTACAAAAAGATCGCACAATCCAGGTTGTGACCGCGATTAACGAAATGGGTGCTACGGTTAATGAGATTGCGTCCAATGCAGCTCAAGCCGCTGTCACAGCCCGTGATGCTGATACCGAATCAATGGAAGGTCAGAAAGTCGTCACGCGCGCACGTTCAACCATTAACCTATTATCTAAAGACGTCGAACAGGTTGGAGAAGTGATTGAGTCACTCGCTACGCACACTAAATCAATTGGTAGTATTTTAGATGTAATCCGTGCTATTTCAGAACAAACTAACCTTTTAGCACTTAACGCGGCAATTGAAGCGGCTCGAGCAGGTGAAGCGGGACGAGGATTTGCGGTTGTTGCTGATGAAGTACGTAACTTAGCATCTCGTACGGCGGTTTCTACCAACGAAGTACAAACTATGATAGATAAGCTTCAGTCAGAAACCACTCGTGCAGTGAGTGCAATGGAGCAATCACGTAGTCGCTCACATGAGGGGGTTACAGCAGTAGATGAAGCCAGCCATTCGTTGAGTGGTATTAGCGAACGAATTGCTGAGATTAGCGACATGAACATTCAAATAGCAACGGCTACAGAAGAGCAGTCAACAGTAGTCGAAGACATTAACCGCAATGTAACCGACATCAACGATATTACTCAGCGTACAGCAAATACCGCACATGCTGCAGCCAATGCAAGTAAATCATTGAATGAGTTGGCAACACGCCTTGATACTCTAGTGGCCCGCTTTAAAGTGTAATGAGTTAATATTTAGCACTAATAAAAAACCACTCCTTTGAGTGGTTTTTATTTGCCTATAATTATTTTTGACTTACCAATAAATCCGAATAGTGAACTACCCACCGACGCACTTCGTGTCGATCAATGGGCTTCTGCAATCTCGTTTTTAAAGACTAGATTGCTTTTTTTCTCAGTTCCCACACCAAACTTTGATTACTCAAAGATTTTCATTTTAGAAGGTGATTTCTACTGAGATTTGGGCAACGCCCTAACTAATATCCCATTAGCTATTAACTCTTTTTCACCAGTATTGGCTACGGATTTAGCGGCCGCTAAATCTCTGCATTGCACCAACCCGCATTTTTCACACTCGAACTCTCTAATACCTAGACCCAATTTATGTTCGTGGGTGCAGCAACTACAGAGCCCTGATGATTTCACATATCGACCGATTTCATGGTAAACAGCACCGTTTACTTCAGCCTTGTACTTGACCAATTCCGTGAGCATACCCATGACGTTATCATTCACCATAGCGCCGTTAAATTGCTGCATTCCTTTTACGTTCAAATCCTCAAACACAATGATATCGCTGGACTTGGCTATCGTACAGCTGATTTCATGTGCAAACGCTAGGCGCTGGCGAGAGATTTTTCCGTGAAGTGTGTTTAAGCGTGATTTTGTTTTGTGCCAGCGATTTGAGCCCTGCTTTCGACGACTTAACTGGACTTGAATTTGCCAGAGGCCTTTTTAAAGGCTTTTGGTTTTTTTACGTACCATCCGTTTGAACCTACAACCGTCAGTTGACTGTTAATATCATAACCAATAAGCGTTGATAATATTTTCTTAGCACTTTTGCATTTAACCTCTTGGGTCAGAGAGACATACCATTTGCCGTGGCGCATTTGGATGGTAGCGGTTTTGATTGCACTTGCCAACTTACGATGTAAAACCAACGGCACTTTGCCGATTTTAGGGAGACTCATCGCGCCTTTTTCTATCCGAATACAATTAGCGTTATTCACGCAACGAAAGCTGTCATCGTGGCGTTTCTTCTGCTTAAAACTAACCTTGAATGTAGGAAACTTCTGTAAACGTTTTTTGTTAAACGAATTCTTTAGTGCTGCATCAAGATCTCGCGCTACTTGTTGTGAGGCCGCTGAATCAAAAGCTTTTAACCAGTCAAATTCTTCAAACTGTTTTAAGTCCTTAATAAGTGCAGCCATTTCGTTGTAAAACAAAAAGGTTTTATCGTACTGATAGCGGCGCATGTTTTCAGATAACAACAAGTTCCACACGCCACGGGCGTATGAACCAAATTCCACTAGCTTGGCTTCCTGCTCTAGTGTCGGCTTGAGCCGATAGTTGTATCTGAGAGTCTTTTTCATACACTGTATAGACTACTGTATACGCCGAGGTTGTCAAGTGGAGTAGCAAACCAAGTCACATTGTAAACATCTAATTGCCCTACACTTAATTCTTGTTGTTAAATATCGAAAACAACTACTTTTGGGTGAGGTTGCCGAGTTTATGAAATTGAAAATAATGGACATAGCATCTCGGTCGGATTTCAAAGTAGAAGAGATCGAAGTTGACAAAGATCATATACACATTCTTCTCACAATCTCACCAACCATCTGTGTTTCGAACTATGTGCGACGAATGAAACAGTCTACAACACAGAGTCTTTGGGCTAGGTACGAGTGGCTTACAAATCAGTTCTGGCGTGAAAGGGCATTTTGGTCAGATGGATATTTTGTTTGCTCTGTTGGAAATACTTCGGCAGAAACAGTTCGGAAATACATTCAAGATCAAGGTTAGTTTAACGATTCATCCCACCGACGCCACTTCGTGTCGATCAGTGGGTTTGCTCGACATTTTCGATAAAATAAAACATACATCACTTAAACATAGTGAATATGAGAACAAGACAATATCGGTGACGAATTACAGAACCTTGCATGGTAATTAGCCATCTTGATGTTTCCATGGCTGTAGGTTTTTATAATTAGAATGTCGGATGCTATCGCCATGACGTGCATGAGAGCCTGGTTGATCACTTGAGGGTTATAACGTTAGGTTGTACGTAGGTATTTGGTCATATGACGAACGTGCGACGGTTGTCTGCACTTTGACCAATGTCTTTGATACAGGAATACAATCAAGTTATGTACTCGAAAGAGAATTTGAACATGTGCTATTTATCCATTATGCCAATGTTGTTATTTAATACACAGCTTGCTTCAAGCAAAACCACTCTGTAGCAAAAGACACTGATTTTTATTGATGAATATATTATTGAATACATGATGAATGGTTAGATAAATATATGTAGATATACGTAACTAGCATAGGAAAGACTATCGCCAATAATTGACAATAAATATCTAGTGTCACGGAATCTGACTGATAAAAAGCAACAACAATAGCTAAGACTTCAATGATGTTAAGAACAATTTTATTGTTGAATAAAAGTCTTTAATGCTAAAAAGCAAGAAAACCTTAAAAGAAACTGCAAAGAATAATTATTATGTGATTGATAGTTTTATGGTTTTGGGGAGTAAAGAATGTTGGATAGATAAGGTTTCTAAAAGAGGGAGATAAGACGTTTTAAACTATAGGGGAAAAAAGCAATATGAAATCAATGGCAACGACTTAATATTACATAGGTGAAAGCTCAAAAAAGTTTAGGGTAATATTGAAAATCCAATTATTAAAGTTAAAAAAAAACCGAGCCTAGGCTCGGTTTTTCGGTGAGTAATTAATTACTCAGCAGCTTCGACTTCAACAGCTTCAGCAGCTTCAGGACGACCTACTAACTCGATGTAAGCCATTGGGGCTTTATCACCGGTACGTAGACCGCACTTAAGAATACGAGTGTAACCACCAGGACGTTCCTGGAAGCGTGGACCCAATTCAGTAAATAACTTACCTACAACTTCAGCGTCGCGGGTACGAGCGAAAGCTAAACGGCGATTTGCAACGCTGTCAACTTTAGCAAGTGTTATTAGAGGTTCAACAACGCGACGCAGTTCTTTCGCTTTAGCTACAGTTGTCTTGATAATCTCATGACGAACTATTGAGCAAGCCATGTTACGGAACATAGCTTGGCGATGACTGCTGTTGCGGTTTAGTTGACGACCACTCTTACGATGGCGCATGACCTAATCCTTATAACCTAAATCTGTACTAACCTGAGACTTATAGGTCGTCTGCCAAACTAGCTGGTGGCCAGTTTTCTAGACGCATACCTAACGACAGTCCGCGTGATGCTAAAACATCCTTAATTTCAGTAAGAGATTTCTTACCTAAGTTAGGGGTCTTAAGCAACTCAACTTCAGTGCGTTGTACCAGATCTCCGATGTAATGAATCGCTTCGGCTTTTAAACAGTTAGCCGAACGTACAGTTAGCTCTAAATCGTCGACAGGACGCAGCAAAATCGGATCAAACTCCGGTTTCTCTTCTACAACAGCCTGCTCAGTAACATCACGTAATTCAACAAACGCATCTAGCTGTTCAGCTAAAATTGTTGCAGAACGACGAATTGCTTCCTCAGGATCGATAGTACCGTTTGTGGTCATATCAATCACAAGTTTATCTAAGTCAGTGCGCTGTTCAACACGAGCAGCTTCAACATTATAAGCAATGCGAGCTACAGGTGAGAATGAAGCATCAATCAATAAACGACCGATTGGGCGATCATCGTCTTCAGTCTGTGCACGAGCCGAAGCTGGCACATAACCACGACCACGCTCAACGCGGATACGCATACTGATATCATTATTACCTGTCAAGTGACAGATAACATGATCAGGATTCACGATGGTAACATCACCATCATGCGTGATATCTGCTGCTGTAACAGGGCCTGTGCCGGACTTGCTTAATGTAAGCAAAGCCTCGTCTTTACCCTCGATGGTCACTGCTAATCCTTTAAGATTGAGCAATATCTCAAGGATATCTTCTTGTACGCCTTCCTTACTGCTGTATTCATGCAGTACGCCGTCAATTTCGACTTCAGTAACTGCACAGCCGGGCATAGACGACAATAGGATGCGACGCAACGCGTTACCTAAGGTATGGCCAAAACCACGTTCTAGTGGCTCTAGTGTAACTTTGGCGCGAGTTGAATTAACCTGCTCAATATCAACGAGACGCGGTTTAAGAAATTCTGTAACAGAACCCTGCATTGTGTCCTCTCTTGTTTGTTAGCTTTACTTAGAGTAAAGCTCGACGATCAGCTGTTCGTTAATATCCGCAGACAAATCGCTACGTTCTGGAATACGCTTAAAAGCACCTTCCATTTTCGCATTGTCGACTTCTACCCATGTAGGCTTTTCGCGTTGGCCAGACACTTCTAAAGCCGCTTTAATACGAGCTTGAGTGCGTGACTTTTCACGGATGCTTACAACATCATTCGCAGACACTTTGAATGACGGAATGTTAACAACACGACCGTTAACCATAACAGTTTTATGGCTTACTAGCTGACGTGATTCTGCACGAGTAGAACCGAAACCCATACGATAAACAACGTTATCTAGGCGGACTTCTAAAAGTTGCAATAGGTTTTCACCGGTATTGCCCTTAAGACGTGCAGCTTCTTTGTAATAATTACGGAATTGCTTTTCAAGCACTCCATAAATACGACGAACTTTTTGTTTCTCGCGTAGCTGTACACCGTACTCAGACAAACGTGGCTTACGTGCGCCATGTTGTCCAGGTGCAGTTTCTAGCTTACACTTCGAATCGATTGCTCTCACACCGCTTTTTAAGAAAAGGTCTGTACCTTCTCTGCGACTGAGCTTGAGCTTGGGACCCAAGTATCTTGCCATGATCTTTCTCCAACTATCCTATATACGCAGTGTTATACACGACGCTTTTTAGGTGGACGACAGCCATTATGAGGGATAGGTGTCACATCGGTAATGTTGGTAATTTTATAACCAACAGCGTTCAGCGCACGAATGGCTGATTCACGACCTGGACCAGGACCCTTCACGAAAACTTCAAGGTTTTTAACACCGTAGTCTTGAGCAGCAATACCTGCACGCTCAGCAGCAACCTGCGCAGCGAATGGTGTTGATTTACGTGAACCACGGAAACCAGAACCACCTGAGGTAGCCCATGACAACGCATTACCTTGACGATCTGTAATGGTGACAATTGTGTTGTTGAAAGACGCATGGATATGAGCCATGCCATCTGCAACCTGTTTACGTACGCGCTTACGCGGAGAACGTGACGGAACTTTAGCCATTTTGGTTTACCTTCCCGTTACTTTCTGATTGGCTTACGTGGACCTTTACGCGTGCGCGCATTGGTCTTAGTACGTTGCCCACGAAGGGGCAGGCTACGACGATGGCGGAGACCACGATAACAACCAAGATCCATAAGACGCTTGATGTTCATTGAAATCTCACGACGCAAGTCACCTTCTACGGTGTATTTGGCGACTTCTTCGCGTAGGATATCTATTTGAGCTTCGCTCAATTCCTTGATCTTAGCATCTTCAGCAATTGAAGTAGATGCGCAGATTGCTCTAGCGCGTGTACGTCCAATACCAAAAATAGCAGTCAAAGCAATGACTGTATGCTTTTGATCAGGAATGTTAATGCCAGCGATACGGGCCACTATGCACTCCTTAAAGTTAAAGGCTATCTGCGAAAAGCCCGAAAGGATACTCGACAGACAACAAATTTGCAAACAATATTTTGGTCAGCCCATTATTGAGCTGACCAAACTTCTTTCTAGCCTTGACGCTGTTTGTGTTTAGGTTCAATACAAATAACACGAACAACACCACTACGCTTGACGATCTTGCAATTACGGCAGATCTTCTTAACGGAAGCTCGAACTTTCATTTCATCACTCCGTAAAACAAATCTTATTTACCAAAACGATCTAAATTCGCTTTGTTAACAAGATTGGCTTTCTTCATCACAGACTCATACTGATGAGACATCATATGGGTCTGAACCTGAGCCATGAAGTCCATGATTACGACTACTATAATAAGTAGTGAAGTACCGCCAAAATAGAACTGTACTTTCCACGCAATTAACATGAACTCCGGAATTAAGCAGATAAAGGTAATGTACAACGCACCCGCTAAGGTTAAACGTGTCATGACTTTATCAATGTAACGCGAAGTCTGTTCTCCGGGACGGATCCCAGGAATGAATGCACCACTCTTTTTCAAGTTGTCTGCTGTTTCGCGAGGGTTAAATACCAACGCAGTATAGAAGAAACAGAAAAAGATAATTGCTGTCGCGTACAATAATGAATACAGCGGTTGTCCTGGAGACACAGCTAAAGCGAAATCGCTTAACCATGACATAGACTCATTTTGACCAAACCACTGAGCCAGTGTGCCTGGGAACAAAATTATGCTGGATGCAAAAATTGGTGGAATCACACCTGCCATATTAATTTTTAGAGGTAAATGGGTGCTTTGCGCTGCAAAAACCTTGCGGCCTTGTTGGCGCTTAGCGTAGTTAACGACGATACGACGTTGACCACGTTCCACAAATACCACTAAATAAGTTACAGCAAATACGATAACTGCGAGCAACAGTAGTACTAATACATTCATGTCACCTTGGCGCGCCTGCTCGGCTGTTGAGCCGATGGCCGATGGTAAACCAGCAACAATACCTGCGAAAATCAAAATCGAGATACCATTACCAATACCACGTTCGGTAATTTGTTCACCTAGCCACATAAGGAACATAGTTCCTGTCACTAAGCTAACAACTGCAACGAAGTAGAAACCAAATCCTGGATTGGCCACAAGGCCAGGCATAAGATTTGGTAAACCGGTTGCAATACCGACAGATTGAAGCGTCCCCAACACGAGTGTACCATATCTAGTGTATTGACTGATTTTCTTACGTCCTGATTCGCCTTCCTTTTTCAATTCAGCGAGTGCAGGATGCACAACAGTCAATAACTGCATTATGATCGATGCCGAAATATACGGCATGATACCTAATGCGAAGATAGAAGCACGCTCTAAGGCACCACCCGAGAACATGTTAAACATGCCAAGGATGGTATCTTTTTGCTGGGCAAACAAATCTGCCAATACAGCTGCGTCAATACCAGGAATTGGCACAAACGAACCGGCTCTAAAGACGATAATCGCACCAATCACGAACAGAAGGCGTGTTTTCAATTCTGATAAACCGCCTTTCGCGCTTTTTAAATCAAGTCCTGGTTTTGCCATCGACGTATTATTCCTCGATCTTGCCACCGGCAGCTTCAATAGCTGCACGAGCACCTTTGGTTACCTTGAGACCTTTTACAGTCACTGGGCGGTCAATGGTACCTGAAAGAACGATTTTCGCAAACTGGATGTTGCGAGTAATAACGTTCGCATCTCTCAGTGCATTCAAATCGACAACATCACCGTTAACTTTTGCTAGTTCGAGTAAACGAACTTCAGCTGTTACCAAAGCGCGACGCGAGGTAAAGCCAAACTTAGGTAGACGGATCTTAAGTGGCATTTGACCACCTTCGAAACCGACGCGAACGCCGCCGCCTGAACGAGACTTCTGACCTTTATGGCCACGACCCGCTGTCTTACCTAAACCTGAACCAATACCACGGCCTACACGCTTAGGAGCAGATTTAGAACCTGCTGCTGGAGATAGAGTATTTAGACGCATTATCTTATTCCTCCACCGAAACCATGTAGTACACTTTATTAATCATACCGCGAACTGAAGGTGTATCTTCAACTTCAACAGTGTGACCAATGCGGCGTAAGCCTAAACCGGTTAAGGTTGCACGGTGTTTTGGTAAACGACCAATGCTGCTTTTAGTCTGTGTGACTTTTAAAGTTTTAGTAGCCATGGTGCATTACCCCCGAATTTCATCAACATTCAGGCCACGTTTTGCTGCGATTTGAGCTGGTGACTTCATGTGCACCAACGCATCGACAGTTGCGCGAACGATGTTGATCGGGTTAGTAGAACCGTATGCTTTTGACAGAACGTTATGAACGCCTGCTACTTCCAATACGGCACGCATTGCGCCACCGGCAATAATACCGGTACCCTCTGATGCTGGTTGCATATAAACTTTAGAACCAGTATGGCGACCTTTAACTGGGTGATGCAAAGTACCTGCATTCAACTCCACGGTTACCATATTACGACGGGCTTTTTCCATTGCTTTTTGAATAGCAGCTGGAACTTCACGCGCTTTACCATAGCCATAGCCGATCTTACCATTACCGTCACCCACTACTGTTAGTGCTGTGAAGCTAAAGATACGACCGCCCTTAACTACTTTAGAAACACGATTAACTGCAATTAATTTCTCTTGCAGATCGTCTTTTTGCTGAGCTTCTAATTTAGCCATTTTTATAACCCCTTAGAACTTCAGGCCAGCTTCACGAGCGGCATCTGCTAATGCAGCAACACGACCATGATACTTGAATCCAGAACGGTCGAACGCAACTGTTGCTACGCCCTTCTCGATCGCACGCTCAGCAACAATTTTACCTACTGCTTTAGCCGCGTCAACGTTACCGGTACTCTTTAGTAGTTCTTTAACCGCTTTTTCAACGGTTGAAGCAACTGCCAACACCTGAGCTTCAGGATTGATTACCTGAGCATAAATGTGACGCGGTGTACGATGTACAACCAGACGATTCACGCCCAGCTCTTGGATCTTCTTACGTGCACGTAACGCGCGACGTAAGCGAGATGTTTTCTTATCCATATCGCGTTACCTACTTCTTCTTAGCCTCTTTACGGCGTACTACTTCGTCGTCATAGCGAACACCCTTGCCTTTATAAGGCTCTGGTGGACGATATCCGCGAATTTCAGCAGCAACCTGGCCAACAACTTGTTTATCAACGCCCGAAAGCACGATTTCAGTTTGGCTAGGACACTCTGCAGTAACGCCTGCGGGCAGTTTGTGTACTAATGGATGTGAGAAACCCAACGTTAAATCTAAGTCACTACCAGCAATTTTTGCACGGTAACCTACACCAACTAATTTAAGTTTTTTCACAAAACCTTGAGATACACCAACAACCATGTTGTTTACTAATGCACGTGCAGTACCAGCCTGTGCCCAAGCGTTAGCAACGCCTTCGACAGGAAGAAACTTAACTTGCGCATCTTCAATAACAACATTTACCGCATTGTTGATTACTCGAGTCAGACTTCCCTTACTGCCTTTCACAGTAAGAGTCTGTTCGTTTAAAGTCACCTCTACGCCAGCAGGAACAGTGACTGGTGCTTTTGCAACACGAGACATTTATAGCTCCTTACGCTACGTAGCAGATAACCTCGCCACCCGAGCCATTTTGGCGGGCAGCACGATCAGTCATCAAGCCTTTAGAAGTGGACACAATTGCGATACCCAACCCGCCCATCACCTTTGGAAGTTCGTCTTTACCTTTGTAAATACGAAGACCAGGGCGACTTACACGCTGGATAGTCTCAACGACTGGTTTGCCTTGAAAATACTTTAACGTAATTTCTAATTCAGGCTTAGCTTCATCTGCTACGGCGTAGTCGGTAATGAAACCTTCATCTTTAAGTAATTTCGCTATTGCTACTTTTAACTTAGCTGAAGGCATCTTTACAGATACGTGGTTAGCAGCTTGGCCGTTACGAATACGGGTTAACATATCCGCAATAGGATCTTGCATGCTCATATTAGCTTACTCCGTGACAAGTGCTTACCAGCTGGCCTTACGCAGACCAGGAACTTCACCACGCATGGTAGCTTCACGTAATTTAATACGGCTTAAGCCGAATTTACGTAGAAAACCATGTGGGCGACCAGTTTGATTACAGCGGTTGCGTTGACGCGCAGCGCTAGAATCACGTGGTAGAGCTTGTAACTTAAGTACAGCTTCCCAGCGATCTTCTTCCGAAGTTGCAGGGCTGCTGATAATAGCCTTAAGTGCTAAACGCTTTTCAGCATATTTAGCTACGAGCTGTGCACGCTTTGCTTCACGTGCTTTCATAGATGTTTTTGCCATTATGCTACCCTTATTTCTTGAATGGGAAGTTAAAAGCGTCTAACAAAGCACGACCTTCTTCATCATTCTTCGCAGTAGTAGTGATAACAATATCCATACCACGAATTTTATCGATTTTATCATAATCGATTTCTGGGAAGATGATCTGCTCACGCACGCCCATTGCGTAATTACCACGGCCGTCAAACGCTTTAGCGCTTAAGCCACGAAAATCACGAATACGTGGTATTGCAATGTCAACTAAACGCTCTAAAAATTCCCACATACGCTCACCGCGTAGGGTCACTTTACAGCCAATAGGGTAGCCTTCACGGATTTTAAAACCAGCAACTGATTTACGAGCAACAGTTACAATTGGCTTCTGGCCAGCGATTGCAGTCATGTCACGGAGCGCATGCTCCATAACTTTCTTATCTGCAACAGCTTCGCCCACACCCATGTTTAGGGTGATTTTTTCAATCCGAGGGACTTGCATGACACTGCTATAACCGAACTTTTTAGCTAGTTCAGCGATTACAGTCTCTTGATATTTATCATGCAGTTTCGCCATCGTTTACTCCAAATTACTTAACGAGTTCGCTGTTCGATTTAAAGAAACGGACTTTTTTTCCGTCTTCAAATCGGAAACCAACACGATCTGCCTTGCCTGTGGCTTGGTTAAAGATCGCAACGTTTGATGTTTGTATCGGTGCTTCTTTCTCGATAACGCCGCCAGTCACGCCCAATTGAGGGTTTGGTTTCTGGTGCTTTTTAACAAGGTTTAGGCCTTCAACAATTAACTTACCAGTAGGTAGAACTTGAGAAACCTTACCGCGGCTACCCTTGTCTTTACCTGCTAATATAATTACTTCGTCTTCACGACGGATTTTAGCTGCCATTTGAAGCTCCTTACAGTACTTCTGGTGCCAGCGAGACAATTTTCATGAATTTATCATTACGCAATTCACGTGTCACTGGGCCAAAGATACGAGTACCAATCGGTGCAAGGTTTGCGTTAAGCAAAACCGCAGCATTCCGATCGAAGCGAATGACAGAACCGTCTGGACGACGTACGCCTTTCTTAGTACGGACTACCACCGCGTTATATACATCACCTTTCTTCGCTTTAGCGCGAGGAATTGCTTCTTTAACAGAAACTTTGATGATGTCGCCGATACCGGCATAACGACGATGAGAGCCACCCAAGACCTTAATACACTGAACTCTGCGTGCGCCGCTGTTACATGCGACGTCTAGAGTCGATTGCATTTGGATCATTTCAAGTGCTCCGCTATCGTTACTACACAATCCCACTATGGGACTATATTTGAACCAAATTTAAGTAATACTTTACCTAAAATTGGCGCGCAAGTATAACACCACATATTTAGAATGCATAGCAAAAAAAACAAACGGCCCCA
Source organism: Shewanella sp. MEBiC00475 (assembly GCF_005234075.1). Classification (NCBI taxonomy): domain Bacteria; kingdom Pseudomonadati; phylum Pseudomonadota; class Gammaproteobacteria; order Alteromonadales; family Shewanellaceae; genus Shewanella; species Shewanella sp. MEBiC00475. The sequence goes on along the minus strand of NZ_CP039928.1, from coordinate 2,407,699 downwards.
ATTACTGGAGCCGTTTACGTTAACCTAATAAAAATTAGGCTTTTGTCACTACTTCAGCTAGTGTCCAAGACTTAGTCTTAGATAGAGGACGACACTGGCTAATAGCCACATAATCCCCTTCATTACACTGATTAGTTTCGTCATGTGCATGGATCTTAGTTGTACGCTTAATGTACTTCCCATAAATAGGATGTTTCACTTGGCGCTCAATAGCAACAGTAATAGACTTGTCCATTTTATTGCTAATCACTTTACCTTGCAAAGTACGGGCTTTATCAGACATTAGGCACCTGCCTTAGAAGTAATAATGGTCTTAACACGTGCAATGTTACGACGCACTAGTTTCAATTGATGTGTTTGGCTCAACTGACCAGTAGCGTGTTGCATACGCAAGTTAAACTGCTCACGCAGCAGACCAAGTAATTCAGCGTTAAGATCTTCAACGCTCTTTTCTCTTAGTTCGCTCGCTTTCATTACATCACCGTCTTAGTTACGAAGGTAGTCTTCAGAGGTAGCTTGGCAGCTGCCAAAGCAAAGGCTTCACGAGCCAACGCTTCAGGAACACCACCCATCTCATAAAGAACCTTACCAGGTTGAATCTGACATACCCAGTATTCAACGTTACCTTTACCTTTACCCATACGCACTTCAAGAGGCTTAGAGGTAATTGGCTTGTCAGGGAAAACTCGAATCCAAATTTGTCCTTGACGTTTAACATGACGTGTCATGGCACGACGTGCAGATTCGATTTGACGAGCAGTTAAACGGCCACGGCCGACTGCTTTCAAACCGAAAGTACCAAAGCTAACTTCAGTACCGTTCGCTAGACCACGGTTGCGGCCCTTGAACATCTTGCGAAACTTCATACGTTTAGGTTGCAGCATAAAAGTTTCTCCTATTTACCACGAGGCTTACGCTTAGGTTGCTGCTTAGGCTCTTCAATAGCAGGTACCAAACCGTCTAGAACTTCGCCTTTGAAGATCCAAACTTTAATACCAATCACACCATATTGAGTGTGACTTTCTGCAGTTGAATAGTCGATATCAGCACGCAAAGTATGCAAAGGTACACGACCTTCACGATACCATTCTGCACGTGCGATTTCTGCGCCACCTAAACGGCCGCTGACTTGAACTTTGATACCTTGAGCACCAATTCGCATTGCGTTTTGAACTGCGCGCTTCATAGCACGACGGAACATAACACGGCGCTCTAATTGCTGAGCAATAGAGTCAGCGACGAGCTTAGCGTCTAATTCAGGTTTACGGATCTCAGCGATGTTGATTTGAGCAGTAGTGCCAGTGATTTTAGACACATATGCACGTAATACTTCAACGTCTTCACCTTTCTTACCAATCACAATACCTGGACGGGCAGTGTGAATAGTAACGCGGATGCTTTTCGCTGGGCGTTCAATGACAATCTTAGATACTGATGCGGCTTTTAACTTTTCAGTTAAATATTGACGCACTTCCCAGTCGCTGTTCAGATTATTTGCATAGTCTGACTTATCTGCGTACCAGGTAGAGATCCAAGGCTTAGTGATACCCAGACGGATACCATTAGGATGTACTTTCTGTCCCATTGCTCTCTTCTCCTAGCGATCTGCTACAACCACAGTAATGTGGCTGGTACGCTTCATGATACGATCAGCGCGGCCTTTAGCACGTGGCATGATACGCTTCATTGTTGGGCCTTCATCTACGAAGACGGCTCCAACTTTAAGCTCATCAATGTCAGCACCTTCGTTGTGTTCGGCGTTTGCGATAGCTGAGTCAAGTACTTTTTTAACTAGTACGGCGGCTTTCTTGGGGCTGAATGTCAAAATCTCGAGAGCCTTAGAAACAGGCAACCCACGAATTTGATCAGCAACTAGACGGGCCTTCTGCGCAGACGTACGAGCAAAACGATGTTTAGCTAAAACTTCCATCTTATTCCTCCCGTATTAACGCTTCTTCGCTTTCTTATCTGCAGCATGGCCGCGATAAGTGCGAGTTGGTGAAAATTCACCAAGCTTATGACCGATCATTTCGTCAGTTACGAACACAGGTACGTGCTGACGACCATTATGGACAGCGATGGTCAACCCAATCATATTAGGGATGATCATTGAGCGACGAGACCAAGTCTTAATAGGCTTTTTGTCTCCCGCTTCCATCGCTTTCTCTACCTTCTTCAGCAAGTGCAGGTCAATGAAGGGACCTTTCTTGAGAGAACGTGGCATGGCGAATCCTCTTACTATTTATTACGACGACGTACGATGTACTTGTCAGTGCGCTTGTTGCTACGAGTTTTATAACCCTTAGTCGGCACACCCCATGGACTCACTGGATGACGTCCACCAGAAGTACGGCCTTCACCACCACCATGTGGATGGTCTACTGGGTTCATTGCAACACCACGAACTGTAGGGCGTACGCCTCTCCAGCGCTTAGCACCTGCTTTGCCTAACTGGCGTAGCATATGCTCGGCGTTACCAACTTCACCAAATGTCGCGCGGCAATCTACTGGAACTTTACGCATTTCGCCAGAGCGAAGACGTAGAGTTGCATAAGCACCATCACGAGCAACAACTTGTACATAAGCACCAGCTGAACGTGCGATCTGAGCGCCTTTACCAGGCTTCATCTCAACAGCGTGTACAACACTACCTACTGGAATGTTGCGTAACGGCATAGCGTTACCAGTCTTGATTTCTGCATCCAAGCCAGATTGGATTGGGTCGCCAGCTTTCATGCCTTTTGCAGCAAGAATGTAACGACGTTCACCATCGGCATACAATACTAACGCAATGTGCGCTGTACGGTTTGGATCATATTCAAGACGTTCAACTTTCGCAGGGATACCATCTTTGTTGCGTTTAAAGTCAACAATACGATAGTGCTGCTTATGTCCACCACCAATGTGGCGTACAGTGATACGGCCAGTATTATTACGGCCACCACTTTTAGATTTTTTCGCCAACAGGCCAGCAAAAGGTTTACCCTTATGCAGGTCCGTATTCACCACTTTAACTACGTGGCGACGACCTGGAGAGGTTGGCTTACACTTAATAACTGCCATGATAATTCTCCTTTGCTTATTCAGCGCCGCCGACGAAATCAATATCAGCACCAGCCGCTAAAGTAACATAAGCTTTTTTCCAATCGCTACGACGACCTACACGGCCACCGGTACGTTTGGTTTTGCCTTTGTTAACTAAAGTGCGAACTGAATCGACTTCAACTTCAAATAGCTTCGCTACTGCAGCTTTAATCTCTGCTTTAGTCGCATCGATAGCTACGCGGAAAACTACAGTGTTGTTTTTCTCAGCAACCACAGTACTCTTTTCAGAGATATGTGGAGCAAGAATCACTTTTAGCAAACGTTCTTCGCGGATCATGCTAGCATCTCCTCGATTTGCTTCACTGCATCAGCAGTAACAAGAACAGTGTTGAATGCAATTAGACTTACTGGGTCAAGACCCGCTACGTCACGTACATCAACCTTGTATAAGTTGCGAGCTGCTAAGAATAAATTCTCATCAACTTCTGCAGTAACAATTAGAACGTCTTCTAGTTGCATTTCTTTCAATTTAGCTTTCAGCTCTTTAGTTTTAGGAGCTTCAACACCAAAAGATTCGACGACAACTAAACGTTCTTGACGTACCAATTCAGAAAGAATGCTCTTAAGAGCACCACGGTACATCTTCTTGTTAACTTTTTGGCTGTGATCTTGTGGTTTAGCAGCGAATGTTACGCCACCGCCACGCCAGATCGGGCCTTTAACACTACCGGCACGAGCACGGCCTGTGCCTTTTTGGCGCCAAGGCTTTTTGCCTGAGCCAATTACTTCCGCGCGCGTCTTTTGGGCACGAGTGCCTTGACGTGCGTTTGCAGCGTAAGCTACAACTACCTGATGAACCAATGCCTCGTTAAAGTCACGGCCGAAGGTAGTTTCGGAAACTTCAAGAGCGCTCTGCGCGTCTTTCAATACCAATTCCATTACTATCTCCTCAGACCTTAAGCTTTAACTGCTGGCTTGATAATCAAGTCACCATTGGTAGCGCCTGGAACAGCGCCGCGTACTAATAACAAGTTACGCTCTGCATCAACACGTACAACGTGTAGATTTTGAGTTGTTACTTGTACAGCACCCATATGGCCTGACATCTTCTTGCCTTTGAATACACGACCAGGCGTTTGGTTCTGACCGATAGAACCATTCGAACGGTGTGACAAAGAGTTACCATGAGTCATATCTTGAGTACGGAAATTCCAACGCTTAACACCGCCTTGGAAGCCCTTACCTTTTGATTGACCGGTAACGTCTACTTTCACAGTTTCTGCGAAAATATCAACATTAAGTTCGGCACCAACTACAATGCCTTCGCCTTCGCCATCTGCTAAACGCATTTCCCACAAACCACGACCAGCTTCTACGCCGCCCTTGGCAAAGTGACCTGCTTCAGCTTTAGTGATGCGATTGGCTTTTTTGGTACCAGTAGTCACTTGAAGTGCACGGTAACCGTCAGTTTCTAAAGTTTTCACTTGAGTAACACGGTTGCCAGCAACTTCAATTACTGTTACTGGGATTGACACACCATCTTCAGTGAAGATGCGGGTCATACCCACTTTACGACCGATAAGACCGATAGCCATCTCTCAAACCTCTTCTAAGGATCTCAATTAACCTAAGCTAATCTGAACGTCGACACCAGCCGCAAGATCTAAACGCATTAATGCGTCTACTGTCTTTTCTGTTGGCTCTACGATGTCAACTAAACGCTTGTGGGTACGAATTTCGTACTGGTCACGTGCATCTTTATTAACGTGCGGAGAGATCAAAATGGTAAAACGCTCTTTGCGAGTTGGTAGTGGAATAGGACCACGTACCTGCGCGCCAGTACGCTTAGCAGTTTCAACGATTTCCGCTGTAGACTGATCAATCAAACGATGATCAAAGCCTTTCAAGCGGATACGGATTCTTTGGTTCTGCATTGACCAGAGCTCCTAAAATGGACATATAAAAAATCACCCTCTAGCATCTTCCTTATAGGAACGCAGAGCGAGATGATTTAACCGTTCGACTCCCAATCGGAGTCGCTATGTAAATGAGTAACCTAACAGGCTAAACATTATAATTTACGCTGCACTAGTCAGCGAGAGGGCAATTATACAGATCTTCTTTCGTAGATCAAGCCTATTGTGTAAATAGTCTTCATAAAGTCTTTCTACAATCAATTGCTGTTGATTTCTCAGCATGCAGATATTCATTCCTGTATAGATTGTCAGTTTTCAGAAAATAAAAAAGGAAGCCTAGGCTTCCTTTTTTAGTGTTCACTAAACTCGCTATTACGCGATAATTTTAGCTACAACACCTGCACCAACTGTACGGCCACCTTCACGGATAGCGAAACGTAAACCGTCGTCCATCGCGATTGGGTAAATCAGAGTAACGACCATCTTGATGTTATCACCAGGCATAACCATTTCTACGCCTTCTGGTAACTCAATTGTGCCTGTTACGTCTGTTGTACGGAAGAAGAATTGTGGACGGTAGCCTTTGAAGAATGGAGTATGACGTCCGCCTTCTTCTTTTGACAACACGTAAACTTCTGATTCGAAAGTTGTGTGTGGGTTAATTGAACCAGGCTTAGCTAGTACTTGGCCACGTTCAACATCATCACGCTTAGTACCACGTAATAACACACCACAGTTTTCGCCAGCACGACCTTCGTCAAGTAGCTTGCGGAACATTTCTACACCAGTACAAGTTGTTTTAGTTGTTGGACGAACACCAACAATTTCAACTTCGTCTGATACGCGAACGATACCACGTTCAACACGACCTGTTACCACTGTACCACGACCTGAAATTGAGAATACATCTTCAATTGGAAGTAGGAATGGTTTATCGATGTCACGCTCTGGCTCAGGAATATAAGTATCTAGTGCTTCTGCAAGCTCAAGAATTTTAGCTTCCCACTCTGGCTGGCCTTCTAGGGCTTTAAGAGCTGAACCTTGAATTACTGGTAAATCATCACCTGGGAAGTCGTATTCTGAAAGAAGCTCGCGCACTTCCATTTCTACTAATTCTAGTAATTCTTCGTCATCTACCATGTCACACTTGTTCATGAATACGATGATGAAAGGTACACCTACTTGACGTGAAAGCAAGATGTGCTCACGTGTCTGTGGCATTGGGCCGTCTGTTGCAGCAACAACTAAGATTGCGCCGTCCATCTGTGCAGCACCAGTAATCATGTTTTTAACATAATCCGCGTGACCTGGACAGTCTACGTGCGCATAGTGACGAATTGGCGTGTCATATTCGATGTGAGAAGTATTAATTGTAATACCGCGCTCACGCTCTTCTGGAGCATTATCGATTTGAGCGAAGTTACGAGCTTCACCACCATATGTCTTAGACAAAACAGCTGAAATTGCTGCTGTTAAGGTTGTTTTGCCATGGTCAACGTGACCGATGGTGCCCACGTTTACATGGGGCTTGTTACGTTCAAATTTAGCTTTTGCCACGATATATTCCTTTCTTTTCAGAAGTGCTCGATTAGTTCGAGCAATATAACATTGATGCCGTAACCAATATTAGTTACGAGAGTCTATAATCGCTTTTGCAATGTTTTGCGGTGCATCTGCATACTTCAAAAACTCCATAGAGTATGAAGCACGACCCTGAGATGCAGAGCGCAAATCAGTCGCATAACCAAACATTTCAGATAGAGGTACTACTGCGTGGACAAGTTTAACACCTGCGATGCCATCATCCATACCTTCAATTATGCCACGACGTCGGTTTAAATCACCAACAACGTCGCCCATATAATTTTCAGGCGTAGTTACTTCTACTTTCATACAAGGTTCGAGCAACACCGGGGTTGCTTCAAGCGCACCCGTTTTGAAGCCCATAGAACCTGCAATTTTGAAGGCCATTTCGTTTGAGTCCACATCATGATATGAACCGTCAAACAAACTGACTTTCACGTCAAGAACAGGATAGCCGGCTAATACACCATTCTTCATCTGTTCTTGAATACCTTTGTCAACAGCAGGAATGAATTCACGAGGAACCGCACCACCCACAATTTCGTTAACAAATTCGTAGCCCGCACCCTCTTCGAGTGGCTCAATCCTTAACCAAACATGGCCAAATTGACCACGTCCGCCAGATTGACGTACGAACTTACCTTCCACTTCCACTTTAGAACGAATTGTTTCACGATAGGCAACTTGTGGTTTACCTACGTTACACTCTACACCAAACTCGCGACGCATACGGTCAACGATAATGTCTAAATGTAATTCGCCCATACCAGATATGAGTGTTTGTGCCGACTCTTCATCAGTTTCGACTTTGAAAGATGGATCTTCTGCTGCTAATTTTTGCAGCGCAATACCCATTTTATCTTGGTCAGCTTTTGAACGAGGCTCAACGGCAATGGTAATTACGGGTTCTGGGAACTCCATGCGCTCAAGAATCACTCTGTGATCGTTATCGCAAAGAGTATCACCAGTTGTTACATCTTTAAGACCAATAGCAGCCGCTATATCACCAGCACGTACTTCTTTCAGTTCTGTTCGGTCATTTGCGTGCATTTGCACAATTCGACCAACTCGTTCACGTTTCTGCTTAACAGAATTATAAACAGCAGCACCTGATTCTAGTACACCTGAATACACACGGATAAAGGTCAATGTACCAACAAATGGATCAGTCGCAATTTTAAATGCTAGAGCCGCAAAAGGGGCTTTATCATCTGATGGGCGTTCAACTTCTTTATCGTTTTCATCAAGACCCTTAATTGCAGGGACATCAATAGGCGCGGGTAAAAAATCGATTACCGCATCAAGAACCGCTTGCACACCTTTGTTCTTGAAGGCAGAACCACAGGTAGCGAGCACGATCTCATTGTTAATTGTGCGCTGACGCAACGCTGTTTTAATCTCTGCTTCAGATAGCTCACCTTCTTCAAGGTATTTATTCATCAGTTCATCAGAGGCTTCAGCTGCTGCTTCCACGAGATACTCATGCATTTCTGCAGCTTTTGCTGCCAGATGTGCAGGAATGTCTTCATAAGAGAACGTCATTCCCTGATCGTTTTCAGACCAGTTAATGGCTTTCATCTTAATTAAATCAATAACACCCTTGAAGCTTTCTTCTGCGCCAATATTCAAGTGAATAGGGACACAAGTTGCACCAAGGCGGTTACGAATTTGTTTTATAACGCGGTCGAAATCTGCCCCAGCACGGTCCATCTTGTTAACAAACACGATACGCGGAACGTGGTATTTGTCCGCTTGACGCCATACTGTTTCAGATTGTGGTTCAACGCCTGACGAACCGCAGAATACAACTACAGCTCCATCGAGAACGCGTAATGAACGCTCGACTTCAATAGTAAAGTCTACGTGACCAGGAGTATCGATGATATTAATTCGGTGTAGAGCGAATTGGGCATCCATTCCGCGCCAGAATGCTGTTACTGCAGCAGATGTGATAGTAATACCACGCTCTTGCTCTTGTACCATCCAATCTGTCGTGGCGGCGCCGTCATGCACCTCACCGATTTTATGAGACATACCGGTATAGAACAGAACACGTTCTGTTGTGGTAGTTTTACCTGCATCCACATGAGCAACGATACCGATATTTCGATAATGCTCAATTGGGGTTGTACGAGCCACTATTTATACCCTCTCAACTAAAACGATTAGTTTTAGCAATATCAACAATATGGAGTGGGCCGAAGCCCACTCCATCATATTACCAACGGTAATGGGCGAAGGCTTTGTTAGCTTCAGCCATGCGATGCACGTCTTCACGCTTCTTAACCGCAGTACCTTTGTTGTCAGACGCATCTAGCATTTCACCTGCTAGACGTAAAGCCATAGATTTTTCACCACGTTTGCGAGCAGCTTCAACTAACCAGCGCATCGCTAGTGCGTTACGACGCACAGGACGAACTTCACATGGTACTTGATAAGTAGAACCACCAACACGACGAGATTTAACTTCGACTGATGGGCGAACGTTATCAAGAGCTGCTTCAAGGATACTTAAATGATTTTCGCTTTTCTTTTCAGCGACAACATCTAGTGCCTTGTAAATAATTTTTTCTGCAGTCGACTTTTTGCCGTCCTGCATGATGACGTTGATGAACTTAGCCAACAACTCACTGTGAAACTTTGGATCTGGTAGGATTTTACGTTGTCCTACAACGCGACGTCTTGGCATATTAATTCTCCGTATGCTTCAGGTATTTCCAAAACTGGAATGTCAAATAAATACTAGCTTGGCCTTACTTAAACGGGATACGTTAAGACTTAGGACGCTTAGCACCGTACTTAGAACGGCCTTGGCGACGTGAAGTCACGCCAGCACAGTCTAATGCGCCACGAATAGTGTGGTAACGCACACCAGGTAAGTCTTTAACACGACCACCACGGATTAGGATTACACTGTGTTCTTGCAAGTTATGGCCTTCACCACCGATATACGAAGTTACTTCGAAACCGTTAGTTAGGCGCACACGAGCTACTTTACGTAGTGCAGAGTTAGGTTTTTTAGGTGTTGTAGTGTACACACGAGTACAAACACCACGTTTTTGTGGGCACGCGTTCAACGCAGGCACATTAGTCTTTTCGACTTTTGGCGCGCGTGGCTTACGTACCAACTGGTTAACAGTTGCCATGTATAGCTCCGACAGTTGATTTAAACTCAACAATTAGGTGTGAAAAATCTATATCCCACAATGGTGGGACGCGGAATTTTAGAAAGGTAATCGCTATCTGTCAAGAAATAGCCAACTTTTCATGCAAATTCCAATAAAAAAGGCGCCAATGGCGCCTTTTGTTAACATAACATTAACTTAATCTTGGCTACCAGCCAAGTTTAAGAGATCTGCTAGGTTCTGTTCAGCTTCGCTTGCAGTCACAGTTGTCGTTGCCACTTTGCCACGAGAACTTGCCGCTTTGGCGCGTTCTTCGTTACGGGCAATGTGATAAGCATAACCTGTACCAGCAGGGATCAAACGACCTACGATTACGTTTTCTTTAAGACCACGTAATGGATCGCTCTTACCACCAACGGCCGCTTCAGTTAACACACGAGTGGTTTCCTGGAACGATGCTGCTGAGATGAATGATTCAGTAGCCAAAGATGCTTTGGTAATACCAAGTAATTCACGCTCAAACGTTGCAGGAGTCTTACCTTGAGCGATTAACTCACGGTTAGCAATCTTCACGCGTGCAACTTCTGCTTGCTCACCTTCTAAGAAATCAGTGTCGCCTGTTGAAGTGATTAAACACTTACGTAGCATTTGACGAATGATAACTTCGATGTGTTTGTCGTTGATCTTAACGCCCTGTAGACGGTAAACATCTTGTACTTCGTTCACAATGTAGTTTGCTACGTTGTGTATACCACGAAGACGAAGAATGTCATGAGCCGCTTCTGGGCCGTCTGCAATAACTTCACCACGTTCGACTTTTTCACCTTCGAACACGTTCAAGTTACGCCACTTAGGGATCATCTCTTCATAGTGTTCACTGCCATCAGCTGGAGTGATCACTAGACGACGCTTACCTTTAGTTTCCTTACCGAACGAGATAGTACCAGAGATTTCTGCAAGAATTGCAGGCTCTTTTGGCTTACGCGCTTCAAATAAGTCAGCAACACGTGGAAGACCACCGGTGATGTCGCGTGTTTTAGACGATTCTTGTGGAATACGTGCTAATGCGTCACCAACGTTGATTTTCGCGTTATCGTCTTTTGACACAATCGCGTGACCAGGTAAGAAATATTGAGCTGGTACTTCTGTACCAGGGATCTTTAAGTCATTACCATCAGCATCAACTAAGCGTATTGCAGGCCGTAGTTCTTTACCTGCTGAAGTACGCGCACCAACCTCAAGTACAACGACTGAAGATAAACCTGTTAATTCATCTGTTTGACGTGTCATGGTGACACCGTCAATCATATCAACGAATTTAACACTACCTGCAACTTCAGAAATAATTGGGTGAGTATGTGGATCCCAGTTAGCAATAATTTGCCCAGCTGCAACGTCACAATCTTCCAATACCTCTAATACAGTACCGTAAGGTACTTTATAACGTTCTTTCTCACGACCTAGCTCATCGATGACGGCTAATTCAGAAGAACGAGATACGATAACAAGTTTACCGTCGATGTTTGAAACATGCTTAGCATTATGTAACTTCAGAGAACCCGCGTTCTTAACTTGAACGTTGTTTTCTGCAGAAGCTCGAGATGCCGCACCACCAATGTGGAACGTACGCATGGTTAACTGTGTACCTGGTTCACCAATTGACTGCGCCGCAACAACACCAATAGCTTCACCGTGGTTGATAATATGACCACGAGCCAAGTCACGACCGTAACACGCTGCACACACACCGAAGTCTGTTTCACAGGTAATTACAGAACGTACTATCACTTCATCAATACTGTGGTCTTCTAACGTATTACACCAGGCTTCATCAAGAAGTGTGTTGCGTGGAGCAAGCACTTCATTTGTACCAGGCTTCATAACGTCAAGAGCAACAACACGACCTAGAACACGTTCACGTAATGGCTCAACAACATCTCCACCTTCAATAAGTGGTTTCATTGTTAGACCATGTTCAACACCACAGTCATCTTCAATAACGACTAAGTCTTGTGCAACGTCTACTAAACGACGAGTTAAGTAACCCGAGTTAGCTGTCTTCAATGCGGTATCGGCAAGACCTTTACGCGCACCGTGAGTAGAAATAAAGTACTGTAGTACGTTTAGACCTTCACGGAAGTTTGCTGTAATTGGGGTTTCGATGATTGAGCCATCAGGCTTAGCCATCAAACCACGCATACCCGCTAACTGACGGATCTGAGCTGCACTACCACGAGCGCCCGAGTCAGCCATCATATAGATGCTGTTAAACGATGCTTGTTGCTCTGGTACACCATCACGGTTAATCACTGTCTCAGTAGACAGGTTTTCCATCATAGCCTTAGAGACTTTTTCGTTAGCACTTGCCCAAATATCGATGACTTTGTTGTAACGCTCACCGGCAGTAACAAGACCTGATTGGAACTGCTCTTGAATTTCAAGCACTTCAGCTTCAGCTTCTGCAACTAAGGTGTATTTCTCGTCTGGAATAACCATGTCATCGATACCAACAGAGGCACCAGAAATGGTTGCAAAACGGAAACCGGTATACATCAATTGGTCAGCAAAGATAACAGTATCTTTAAGACCTAGTTGACGGTAACAGGTGTTCAACAACTTAGAAATCTGCTTCTTACCCATGTTTTGGTTAACCAAATCATACGATAAGCCTTCAGGCAGAATTAATGATAAAAGAGCACGACCAACTGTAGTATCAATGATACGAGTTGCTTTCGTTCTTTCGCCATCTTCAGCTATATGAGTCTCAGTAATACGCACTTTAACGCGAGCATGTAATTCAGCAACACCTGTGGCGTATGCTTTCTCTACTTCTGATACATCAGAGAAAGCCATGCCTTCACCGAGACCATTAATACATTCACGGCTAGTGTAATACAAACCTAATACAACGTCTTGAGACGGTGTAATAACAGGCTCACCGTTAGCTGGTGACAAAATGTTGTTGGTTGACATCATCAGCGCACGAGCTTCTAACTGAGCTTCAAGCGTTAATGGTACGTGAACCGCCATTTGGTCACCGTCGAAGTCGGCGTTATATGCCGCACAAACTAACGGGTGCAATTGAATTGCTTTACCTTCAATCAAAACAGGTTCAAATGCTTGAATACCTAGTCTGTGAAGTGTTGGTGCACGGTTAAGCATTACTGGATGTTCACGAATCACTTCGTCTAACACATCCCATACTTCAGCCTGTTCGCGTTCAACCATTTTCTTAGCAGCTTTAATAGTAGTCGCTAAACCACGACCTTCTAACTTGCCGTAAATGAATGGCTTGAATAACTCAAGTGCCATCTTCTTAGGAAGACCACACTGATGCAGACGTAAAGTAGGTCCTACGGTAATTACCGAACGGCCTGAATAGTCAACACGCTTACCAAGTAAGTTCTGACGGAAACGACCTTGCTTACCCTTGATCATATCAGCAAGAGATTTAAGCGGACGCTTGTTAGAACCGGTAATAGCACGACCGCGACGACCGTTATCTAATAGCGCATCAACTGACTCTTGCAACATACGCTTTTCGTTACGTACGATAATGTCAGGCGCAGCTAAATCTAACAGACGCTTTAAGCGGTTGTTACGGTTAATAACACGACGATAAAGATCGTTAAGATCTGATGTCGCGAAACGACCACCATCTAACGGCACTAATGGACGTAGATCAGGTGGAAGAACCGGTAATACTTTTAAGATCATCCACTCTGGCTTGTTGCCAGAAGTGAAAAATGCTTCCATCAGCTTAAGGCGCTTAGTGACCTTCTTACGACGGGTTTCAGAGTTAATTGATGGCAACTCTTCACGCATTTGCTCGATCTGTTCTTCTAAGTTGATAGCACGTAGCAATTCAAGAACTGCTTCTGCACCCATCTTAGCTTCAAACTCATCACCGTATTCTTCTAACGCATCGAGATACGTTTCTTCGGTTAGCATTTGGCCGCGCTCAAGCGTGGTCATGCCAGGCTCGATAACAACAAATGATTCGAAATACAGTACGCGTTCAATATCACGTAACGTCATGTCCAGCATTAAGCCGATACGAGACGGAAGTGATTTTAAGAACCAAATGTGGGCGACTGGGCTTGCCAAATCAATGTGACCCATGCGTTCACGACGCACTTTAGTCTGGGTAACTTCTACGCCACACTTTTCACAAATAACACCACGGTGCTTCAAACGCTTGTATTTACCACACAAACATTCGTAATCTTTAACCGGACCGAAGATACGCGCACAGAACAAACCTTCACGTTCAGGCTTGAATGTACGGTAGTTAATGGTTTCTGGCTTCTTTACTTCACCAAAAGACCAAGAACGGATTAGATCTGGCGAGGCCAAACCAATTTTTATACCGTTAAATTCTTCAGTCTTACTTTGCTGCTTAAGAAACTTTAATAAGTCTTTCACGTTTCTCTCCTGAAGGAGTTAAACCAGGTGCTTTGCTGATGCAAAGCACCCTTGGTTACCAAACATTGCTTAAGTGCGATGCTTACTCTTGATCCAACTCGATATTAATACCGAGTGAACGAATTTCCTTCAACAATACGTTGAAAGACTCAGGCATGCCAGGTTGCATCTGATAGTTACCGTCTACAATACTCTTATACATCTGAGTACGACCGTTAACGTCATCTGACTTAACTGTTAGCATTTCTTGTAGAGTATAAGCTGCACCGTATGCTTCAAGTGCCCACACTTCCATCTCACCGAAACGTTGACCACCAAACTGAGCTTTACCGCCCAATGGTTGTTGTGTAACTAAGCTGTATGAACCTGTAGAACGGGCATGCATCTTGTCATCAACTAAGTGGTTCAATTTAAGCATATACATGTAACCAACAGTTACTTTACGCTCAAATTCGTTACCGGTACGGCCGTCACATAATGTCAACTGACCAGACTCAGGCAAGCCTGCAAGAGCAAGCATTTGCTTGATCTCTTTCTCTTTAGCACCATCGAATGCTGGTGTTGCAATTGGAATACCACCTTTAAGGTTAGTTGCCAATCGTACAACTTCATCATCAGTGAATGAATCGATATCAACGCGCTGAAGCACGTCATCACCTAATTCATAAACCTGTTTGATGTAACCACGAAGTTCGGCAATTTCACGCTGCTCTTCAAGCATAGCGGTAATCTTATTACCGATACCCTTCGCCGCTGCGCCCATGTGGACTTCAAGTACCTGACCGATGTTCATACGCGATGGTACGCCCAATGGGTTAAGTACGATGTCTACAGGATTACCTTCTTCATCGTATGGCATGTCTTCAACTGGACAAATCTTCGAGATAACACCTTTGTTACCATGACGACCCGCCATCTTGTCACCAGGCTGGATAGTACGTTTAACTGCAAGGTAAACCTTAACAATCTTCAATACACCAGGTGCCAAGTCATCACCTTGGGTGATCTTACGTCGCTTGATTTCAAACGTCTTATCAAAATCAGCTTTTAGCTCTTCGTGCTGTTCAGCCAACTGTTCTAATTCAGTTTGTTTTGCTTCGTCATCGATAACTTGTATTAACACATCTTTACGTGGGATCTCAGCTAACTTAGCTTCTGAGTAACCAACAGACAGTAACAAGTTACGTGCACGGCCCAATACACCTTCTTCAAGGATCTTGAACTCTTCACCTAAGTCTTTACGAGCTTGGCGAACATGCAATTCTTCGATTTCAAGCGCGCGCTTGTCTTTCTCAACGCCGTCACGGGTAAATACCTGGACGTCGATGATGGTGCCTTTCACTGAGTTAGGAACACGTAACGAGCTGTCCTTAACATCAGAAGCTTTTTCACCAAAAATTGCTCGGAGTAGTTTCTCTTCTGGAGTTAACTGTGTTTCACCCTTAGGTGTCACTTTACCCACAAGAATGTCGCCACCCTTCACTTCTGCACCAATGTAAACGATACCTGACTCATCTAATTTAGATAAAGCAGACTCACCTACGTTTGGAATGTCAGCAGTGATTTCTTCACTACCCAATTTAGTATCACGAGCAATACAAGAAAGCTCTTGAATATGGATAGTCGTGAAACGATCTTCTTGCGCTACGCGCTCAGAAATCAAGATCGAATCTTCGAAGTTATAACCGTTCCAAGGCATGAACGCGATACGCATGTTTTGACCAAGAGCCAAATCACCTAAATCGGTTGATGGACCATCTGCCAATACGTCACCACGAACCACTGGCTCACCAACAGAACAACAAGGACGTTGGTTAATACAAGTGTTTTGGTTTGAACGGGTATATTTAGTTAAGTTATAAATGTCGATACCAGCTTCACCTGCGTGTAGCTCATCTTCATTTACTTTAACTACGATACGGCTAGCGTCAACATAATCAACCACACCGCCACGTTTTGCAGCTACAACCACACCAGAGTCAACAGCAAGAGTACGTTCAATACCCGTTCCGACTAACGGCTTATCAGCACGTAAAGTAGGTACTGCTTGACGTTGCATGTTTGCACCCATCAATGCGCGGTTAGCATCATCGTGTTCTAAGAACGGAATTAATGATGCCGCAACAGAAATAATCTGCTGTGGTGATACATCCATATATTGAACATCTGCAGCACGCATAAAGGTAGATTCACCTTTATGACGACAAGCAATTTGTTCTTCAACCATGCGGCCATTAGCATCAACTTCGATGTTTGCTTGTGCAATAACATAACGGCCTTCTTCGATTGCTGATAAGTATTCAACTTCATCAGTAATCACACCATCAACCACTTTGCGGTAAGGTGTTTCTAAGAAACCATACGAGTTAGTACGTGCAAAACTTGCTAATGAGTTGATTAGACCAATGTTTGGACCCTCAGGGGTTTCAATTGGACATAAACGACCGTAGTGAGTTGGATGTACGTCACGGACTTCGAAGCCTGCACGTTCACGAGTCAAACCACCAGGGCCAAGCGCAGAAATACGACGCTTATGCGTCACTTCTGATAGCGGGTTGTTTTGATCCATAAACTGTGACAACTGTGAAGAACCAAAGAATTCTTTCACTGCTGCTGAAATTGGCTTCGCATTAATTAAGTCTTGTGGCATAAGCTCGTTTAAATCGCCTAAAGATAGACGTTCACGAACAGCACGCTCAACACGGACTAAACCAACACGGAACTGGTTTTCAGCCATCTCACCGACACTACGAATACGACGGTTGCCTAAGTGGTCAATATCATCGACTTCATCATAACCGTTACGGATTTCAATGATTTTCTTCATAACGCAAACGATGTCATCTTTAGACAACACGCCGCGACCTTCATCTTCAGCAATCTCAAGACGACGGTTGAACTTCATACGACCTACTTTAGATAAGTCATAACGTTCTTCACTGAAGAATAGGTTTTGGAATAAACCTTCAGCAGCATCTTTGGTTGGTGGCTCGCCAGGACGCATCATACGGTAGATTTCAACTAACGCTTCTAAGCGATTAGTTGTTGAATCAATACGTAATGTATCCGCAATATAAGCACCATGATCAAGGTCATTGATAAATAACGTATCAATATCCTTAATACCAGCAAGTGATAACTTAGCTAAATCTTCTAAGGTAATCTCACTGTTTGCTGTCACTAAAACTTCACCGGTATCTTCATCGATGTAGTCTTGAGCAGCATACTTACCAACAATATAATCTACTGGTACTTCAAGCTCAGTAGTGTTGGTTTTTTCAAGTTGCTTAATATGACGCGCCGTAATGCGACGGCCAGCTTCGACTAATAAAGTGCCTTCAGCATCTTTAATGTCATAGCCTGCAGTTTCACCACGTAAACGATCAGGCACAAGTGCCATAACTAACGAATCTTTCTTGATCTTAAATTGAATACGCTCAAAGAATAAATCTAAGATGTCCTGAGTAGAGTATTCAAGTGCACGTAAAATAATCGTTGCCGGTAATTTACGACGACGGTCAATACGTACGAATAAAGCATCTTTAGGATCGAATTCAAAGTCAAGCCATGAACCACGGTAAGGAATAATACGTGCGTTATACAGCACCTTACCAGAAGAGTGGGTTTTACCACGGTCATGATCAAAGAACACACCTGGAGAACGGTGTAACTGAGACACGATTACACGCTCAGTACCGTTAATAACGAAAGTACCGTTATTCGTCATCATAGGTATATCACCCATGTAGACTTCTTGCTCTTTAATGTCTTTAACAGTGCCAGCAGCAGCTTCACGGTCAAACAACACCATGCGTAATTTAACGCGAAGTGGTGCAGAATAAGTTACACCGCGGATCTGACATTCTTTCACATCAAAAACTGGCTCACCTAGCTTGTAGCTGACATATTGCAGCTCAGAGTAGCCAGAAAAGCTCTTGATAGGAAAAACGCTACGGAATGCGGCTTCTAAGCCACGCTCACCCGTAGGGTCTTGATCGGTGAACTTCTTAAAAGAGTCTAACTGGATAGACAATAAATAAGGGATATCCAAAACTTTTGGACGCTTACCAAAGTCTTTGCGAATACGCTTCTTTTCAGAATAGGAGTAAACCATGGGTTTCCTCTGCTTACGAGATGTGACCAAGACTGAAATAATATAATTAAATCAGCACGTTTGCCTATCACCGTTGATGGCAAGAACCTAACCAGTAATCTCTGCTAGGGACTGCTAAAACTGGCGACAAACGGTGAAAAAAAATCGCCTGCGCATAGAGCGCAAAAAAGGCCGACGGTTAAAAAACCGCCAGCCTTCACCCAATTACTTGGGTGATGCAAGCTAAATTACAGCTTACTTAACTTCAACAGAAGCACCTGCAGCTTCTAAATCAGTTTTAAGAGTAGCAGCTTCTTCTTTGCTTACGCCTTCTTTAACAGCGATTGGCGAAGATTCAGCCATAGTCTTAGCTTCTTTCAAGCCAAGACCAGTAGCGCTACGTAGTGCTTTAATCACGGCAACTTTGTTTTCGCCGAATGAAGTAAGTACTACGTCAAATTCTGTTTGCTCTTCAGCAGCAACAGCATCGCCACCGCCAGAAACTACTGCAGCAGCAGCAGAAACGCCGAATTTTTCTTCCATAGCTTCGATTAGTTCAACAACTTCCATTACAGACATTGCTGCGAAAGCTTCTAACATTTGGTCTTTAGTGATAGACATTAGAAATTTTTCCTATTGTTCTGAATTCAATTTTATTAAGCTGCCTGCTTAAAATTAAGCGGCATCTTGTTTTTGATCGCGAAGGGCGGCCAATGTACGAACAAACTTACCAGCAGATGCTTCTTTCATAGTCATCATCAACTGAGCTAGTGCTTCTTCGTATGTTGGTAGTTTCGCTAAACGATCAATGTCAGCTGCAGGGATAAACATCCCTTCGAAAGCTGCACCTTTAACTTCAAATTTATCTTGTCCCTTAGCGAAGTCTTTTAATAGACGCGCTGCAGCACCTGGGTGCTCGTTAGAGAAAGCAATTAAAGTTGGGCCAGTGAACGTTTCTGCTAGGCACTCAAAAGCTGTACCTTGAACTGCACGACGAGCAAGAGTGTTACGTACTACACGTACAAACACACCATTTTCGCGAGCAGCTTTACGCAGACCGGTCATAGCACCTACAGTTACGCCACGTGAATCGGCAACAACTGCAGAAAGTGCACCTTTGGCAGCTTCGTTGACTTCAGCAACAATTGCCTGTTTGTCTTCGAGTCTTAATGCCATTGGCTTTACTCCTGGATTCTACCTAGGGAATTCCCTAGTATTTACCAAATTAAACACTTATGTGTTTAATTACTTACGGTGCAGATTTTCCAGTAAAAAAATTTAGCTGGGGCCTGACACCGTCTACGCTGGAAATTAAGTTAATCTCGCGATTAACACCTGCGGTCTTGGACGGAAACCGACTCTAATATGTAAAAGTTCGAAAACGATTACATAAAAGCGGCTTCAACCCACAAAGTGCGCGCATTATAGACTAATACGCGCGCTTTGTATATTACTTAGCTTCTTCCAGAGAACTCTGGTCGATAGCAACACCTGCACCCATAGTGGTAGAGATGCTAACTTTCTTAATGTAAATACCTTTTGCAACTGCAGGCTTAGCCTTTTTCAGTGCAGATATCAACGATTCTAAGTTTTCTTTTAACTGTTCAGCAGTGAAAGTTACTTTGCCAATAGTTGTATGAATAATACCATTCTTGTCATTTCTGTAACGAACTTGACCCGCTTTGGCATTTTTAACTGCTTCAGCAACGTTAGGCGTTACTGTACCAGTTTTAGGGTTAGGCATTAAACCACGAGGGCCTAAAATTTGACCTAACATACCAACAACGCGCATAGCATCAGGAGATGCGATAACAACGTCAAAGTTCATTTCACCAGCTTTAACTTGTGCAGCTAAATCTTCCATACCCACAAGTTCAGCGCCAGCAGCTTTAGCAGCTTCAGCGTTTGCACCTTGAGTGAATACAGCAACACGAACGTCACGACCAGTACCATGTGGCAGTACAGTTGCACCACGCACGTTTTGATCTGATTTACGAGGATCGATACCTAGATTAACAGCAACGTCAACACTCTCTACAAATTTAGCTGTCGCTAATTCTTGTAAAAGTGTTACAGCTTCGTTGATGTCATACATTTTTGTTACATCAACTTTTTCGCGGATAACGCGAGCACGCTTAGTTAGCTTTGCCATTATATTAATCCTCTACTACCAAACCCATTGAACGTGCAGTACCTTCAATTGAACGAGTCATCGCTTCAATATCAGCACCAGTCATATCAGCGGCTTTAGTTTCAGCAATTTCCTGAACAGCGCTACGCTTTATTGTTCCTACTTTTTCAGTATTAGGACGTCCAGAACCTGATTTCAGACCTGCTGCTTTAAGCAGTAGGAAAGATGCAGGTGGAGTCTTAGTTTCGAAAGTGAAAGAACGGTCGTTAAATACCGTGATAACAACAGGAATTGGCATGCCTTTTTCGAACTTTTCAGTACGAGCATTGAATGCTTTACAGAATTCCATGATGTTCACACCCTTTTGACCTAAAGCAGGACCAACTGGTGGAGACGGGTTTGCAGCACCGGCTGCTACTTGTAGCTTAATATAAGCTTCAATTTTCTTTGCCATGTCGACATTTCCTCAATTTGGGTTCAAACGCATGTTGGCGACATGCCAATACGCTCCCCTGAAAACAACGGGTGCGAATTATATAAAAATCCGCACCCGCAAACAATGTTTATTTGTAGTTATTTTAATCAGCTCTTTTCAACTTGATTAAAATCTAATTCTACTGGTGTAGAACGACCAAATATCATCACTGATACTTTGATGCGATCTTTTTCGTAATCAACTTCTTCGATGGTGCCATTAAAGTCAGCAAATGGACCGTCACACACACGAACAACTTCACCTGGTTCATACATGACACGATGAGTTGG
Organism: Shewanella sp. MEBiC00475; assembly: GCF_005234075.1. Lineage (NCBI taxonomy): Bacteria > Pseudomonadati > Pseudomonadota > Gammaproteobacteria > Alteromonadales > Shewanellaceae > Shewanella > Shewanella sp. MEBiC00475. The sequence continues at coordinate 2,386,615 of NZ_CP039928.1, read as the reverse complement.
AGACTCGACAGTATCTTGAAGACGCTGAAGAATAGCATTAGCTTCTTTGTCAGAAATAGGTGCTGGACGATCTGATGTACCACCAATAAAGCCCATTACACGTGGGATACTTTTGACTAAATGCCAGCTATCGTCATTCATTTCCATCTGGACTAATACATAACCAGGGAAAAACTTACGTTCGCTTTTGCGACGTTGACCTGCACGCATTTCAACAACTTCTTCGGTAGGAACTAAGATCTCACCGAAGTATTCTTCCATATTGTGCATTTTGATATGTTCAAGCAGTGTTTTAAGAACACGGCCTTCATAGCCCGAAAAGGCTTGGATCACATACCATTTTTTTTTCGCTTCTGTAACTTCAGTCATTTTCAGATGCCTATACGCCAGTAATTAAATTGACAACTCTTAACAATACAGCATCAAATCCCCAAAGGATTAATGCCATAACTGCAGTAGCTGCAAGTACAATAAAGGTCGTATTTAACGCCTCTTGGCGAGTTGGCCAAACGACTTTACGCACTTCAATATGTGCTTCTCTAGCAAAAGATTGCGCTAGCTTACCCTTGCTTGTCTGCAGCGCAATGATACCAGCTATAGCGAAGGCAATAATTACCCCAGCAACACGAGCGACTACATTAGCATCTGCATAAAATTGATTGGCTATAACAGCGGCAGCAACTAGCACTGCTGCTACGCCCCACTTAACGATATCCAAAGAATTACTCTGGTTTTCAGTATTTGTTGTCATCGGTTAATTCCGTTACTCACTACGACCTGGGCTTAGCTTGGTAAACAACATATTTACCAAATCCGCATTTCCGAACATTCCCAGAAAATGCATAAGCACAGGGTCAAAAATCGGCCATAGATTGTATTCTTATTCAGCTTTGTTCGCAACAATACAGGTAAAGTAAGGTTAACAAATTAACTAAAAAATCAATTTTTAGTACCAATTTTGCTTTAAAAATAAAAAAGGAAGCCTAGGCTTCCTTTTTTAGTGTTCACTAAACTCGCTATTACGCGATAATTTTAGCTACAACACCTGCACCAACTGTACGGCCACCTTCACGGATAGCGAAACGTAAACCGTCGTCCATCGCGATTGGGTAAATCAGAGTAACAACCATCTTGATGTTATCACCAGGCATAACCATTTCTACGCCTTCTGGTAACTCAATTGTGCCTGTTACGTCTGTTGTACGGAAGAAGAATTGTGGACGGTAGCCTTTGAAGAATGGAGTATGACGTCCGCCTTCTTCTTTTGACAACACGTAAACTTCTGATTCGAAAGTTGTGTGTGGGTTAATTGAACCAGGCTTAGCTAGTACTTGGCCACGTTCAACATCATCACGCTTAGTACCACGTAATAACACACCACAGTTTTCGCCAGCACGACCTTCGTCAAGTAGCTTGCGGAACATTTCTACACCAGTACAAGTTGTTTTAGTTGTTGGACGAACACCAACAATTTCAACTTCGTCTGATACGCGAACGATACCACGTTCAACACGACCTGTTACCACTGTACCACGACCTGAAATTGAGAATACATCTTCAATTGGAAGTAGGAATGGTTTATCGATGTCACGCTCTGGCTCAGGAATATAAGTATCTAGTGCTTCTGCAAGCTCAAGAATTTTAGCTTCCCACTCTGGCTGGCCTTCTAGGGCTTTAAGAGCTGAACCTTGAATTACTGGTAAATCATCACCTGGGAAGTCGTATTCTGAAAGAAGCTCGCGCACTTCCATTTCTACTAATTCTAGTAATTCTTCGTCATCTACCATGTCACACTTGTTCATGAATACGATGATGAAAGGTACGCCTACTTGACGTGAAAGCAAGATGTGCTCACGTGTCTGTGGCATTGGGCCATCTGTTGCAGCAACAACTAAGATTGCGCCGTCCATCTGTGCAGCACCAGTAATCATGTTTTTAACATAATCCGCGTGACCTGGACAGTCTACGTGCGCATAGTGACGAATTGGCGTGTCATATTCGATGTGAGAAGTATTAATTGTAATACCGCGCTCACGCTCTTCTGGAGCATTATCGATTTGAGCGAAGTTACGAGCTTCACCACCATATGTCTTAGACAAAACAGCTGAAATTGCTGCTGTTAAGGTTGTTTTGCCATGGTCAACGTGACCGATGGTGCCCACGTTTACATGGGGCTTGTTACGTTCAAATTTAGCTTTTGCCATGGTATAGCCTCAGTCCAAGTATCTTGGTGATGAAAACACGTATAGTAAAAATCCGATGCATAAAATGACATCGAATAGATTATTTAGGGTTAGGTAATTCATTCATGAAGTGCTGTTGATGGTAGGCAGATTCGAACTGCCGACCTCACCCTTACGAGGGATGTGCTCTACAAACTGAGCCATATCAGCGAACAAATTTGGAGCGGATGGCGGGAATCGAACCCGCGTTATCAGCTTGGAAGGCTGGAGTAATACCATTATACGACATCCGCGCAACCTATTTAGGCTACCTAACTACCTAGAAAATGGTGGAGGGAGAAGGATTCGAACCTTCGAAGGCTGAGCCGTCAGATTTACAGTCTGATCCCTTTGGCCACTCGGGAACCCCTCCAGAAAATGGTGCCGGCACCAAGAGTCGAACTCGGGACCTACTGATTACAAGTCAGTTGCTCTACCAACTGAGCTATGCCGGCGTATCATTTCGGGTTCGGATATTAGGTAAATGTGGAGCCGAGTGCAATAGGCAAATGATAAAAAACCTAAAAAAAGTCTCAAATGACGCTTTTTTGCACTCATTTTAGCCGGAAAGTGTGATTTCTAGACGAATGTAATTGCGATGCAGACAAATGAAGACCAAACTATTGTCGCCATTTATTCGATAGTGTAATGTGCCTGACCAACTTAGAGGAATGGTTATGAATCCAATTAACTCAATACAAGATGCACTCTACTTTGCTTTTCAGCGCAAGCATTGGGCTGAATTACGAAAATCAGTGCCACTTACATTGAGTCAGGCAGAATTAGAAAACCTGCGTGGTATGAATGAGAAGCTGTCTTTAGACGAAGTCACCGACATTTACCTTCCTCTCAGTCGTTTACTGAATTTATTTGTCGGCTCAAAACAACAACGTGGGCTCGTTCTAGACAATTTTCTCGAACAAAAACCTTCCCCTAGTCCCTACATTATTAGTATAGCAGGAAGCGTCGCCGTGGGTAAAAGCACCACTGCTCGTATATTGCAAACATTACTACAGCGCTGGCCTGAGCACCCTAAAGTAGATTTGGTCACCACCGATGGTTTTTTATTTCCACTAGCTGACCTTAAGCGCAAAGGGTTACTGCAACGTAAAGGTTTTCCTGAAAGTTATGATATGAAAATGTTGGTCGAATTTATCTCAGCTGTTAAAGCAGGTAATAAAGAAATTCTTGCACCAATTTATTCCCATGTTACCTATGATAGATGTCACGATGAACATCAAGTCATACATCAACCCGATATTTTAATTTTAGAAGGCTTAAATGTACTTCAAACAGGTTTAGATTCACCTATCGATACTAGAAGACCGTTTGTATCCGATTTCGTTGATTTCTCGATTTATGTTGATGCTGATGAGTCATTATTAAAAGATTGGTATAAAAAGCGGTTTTTACAATTTAGGAAAGGTGCATTTAGTGACCCGAAATCATTCTTTCATCATTATTCATGTCTAACTGATGATGAGGCTAATACTATTGCAGCAAATATTTGGGATACGATTAATGGCCCCAATTTATCACTTAATATTCAACCCACTCGTGAGCGGGCAAACCTCATTTTACAAAAGGGTCCAAACCACTTAATGGACCGAGTTTTACTTAGAAAATAACATTATATGAGCCTATTGCTAGGCTCATTGTTACTTCCTAGATTGCCGCTCTAAGACTAATCTCACCACCGATATAGGGCTTAATACCTTGCTCAGTTTCAAGCAGTAAAGCCCCTTGCTGATCAATTCCACGACAAATGCCACTAACAGAATTCGGTGCCATTAGGAGTGAAACTTCACGATTTACAAATAAATCATACTCATTCCAGCGTTCTAAAAAAGCCCCCAAACCTTTCAGTTCGAATAGTTGTAAATCAGCCTTAAGCGTTTTATGCAGTTTAATCAATAGTTCCGTTTTATCGGGTATTTCTTTTAAGCTAGAGAGATCACTCCAAGGTTGATCGATTAACTCACCTTGTTCCACAGACATACTCATATTAATACCAAAACCAATAACCAGCTCAGTTTGGTTCGCAGAGGACTGCGATATTTCAACTAAAATTCCAGCTAATTTACTATGATCGAGGTAAATGTCATTTGGCCATTTTAGTCCCAATCCCTCGACACCAAAATCTGCTAATGTTTTAACAATAGAGCAGCCAATAACTAAACTTAATCCACTTGCATGGCTAATATCGTTATTTAAACGCCAAAACATTGAAGCATAAATATGATGTCCATAAGGAGAGAGCCATTGCCTTCCTCTTCTCCCCCGACCCGCTGATTGATATTCGGCAATACAAATATCACCCGACTTCAGTTCCGTGGCATGACCCAGCATAAATGCATTAGTGCTGGCCGTTTCATCAAAATAAAAGCAGCGTCCATCAATACCGTTAAGAAGGTCAGATTCATTAACTAAGGAAATGGGATTTGCTAACTTATAACCTCTGCCTTTTACACTGTATATTTCAATACCATAGTCTTTCAACGCATCAATATGCTGATTAATTGCTGCACGAGTAAGAGATAACTGTTGAGCTATAACTTCGCCAGAAACAAAGTGTTGATGACTTAAACACGCTAAAATTTGTCGCTTGCGTAGCCAATGTCCATTCATTGTATTTCTATCTCCTCAACTGAGCCCATAATCCTAGGCTCGGGTTCTAATATAACAGCAAATGTGTCATAGACCTCTTGGATAATATGTCGCGCTAATTGACATATTTCTGCACCAGTCGCATTCCCTAGATTGACTAATACCAATGCTTGATCCTTATGCACGCCAGCATTGCCAATATTAAAACCTTTTAAACCCGCTGTATCTATCAACCAACCTGCAGCAATTTTAAAACGTCCATCAATTTGTTTATAGCCGACCAATTCCGCATAACGACTCTTCAGTAACTCATAACAAGTTGAACTCACGATAGGGTTCTTAAAAAAACTGCCCACATTACCTAATACTTTTGGATCGGGTAATTTTGCTTGGCGAACTTTACACACACTATCAAATATCTGTTTTGCGGTGACCTGTGCCGGATCAAAATGCTGTAATGGTCCATAATTAATTATTGGTTGCCACTGTTTATTTAGTCGTAGAGTCACTTCAGTAATGACCACTAAATTTTTAAGCTGTTGTTTAAATATAGAATCTCGATAACCAAAATGACACTGATCTTTATCAAAATGATTCAATGTTCCAGTGTCGAGCTGCAAAAATTCAACTTGATAACAAAAGCGATTAAACTCAACGCCATATGCACCAATATTCTGTATCGGAGCTGCGCCTACCGTACCCGGTATAAGCGCAAGATTCTCTAGACCATAAATCTGCTTATTCAAACAGAATTCAACAAGGTTATGCCAATTTTCACCCGCTTGAACACTGAGATAATAATAATCAGTGTCTTCAGTAACCTGTATGCCTTTTGTTGCAACTTTTACCACAGTGCCATCGAAGTCATCAGTAAATACGATGTTACTTCCACCGCCCAAAATTAACATGGGTAACTGTTGCTGATATAGATCCTTACAAGTTTCTACTAATTCTGCTTTATGAGTGACTTCAACAAACGAGCTACAAGACTGCTGAAGACCAAGGGTATTAAATACAGCCAGAGAGATAGACATAAGAAGGTTACATTTGAAAATAATGACGCTATTGTAACAGGGAAAATAGCATTAAATTAGATCGTATCGGTTTAAATCCTTAAACAAAGTACAAGCATTCAATTCCGATACTGTGGATGTTTATTACGGTATCACTAGACACCGTTATTAGAGCAGGTAGAAGCGCATAACCAAGAAATAGTAGCAATTCAAACAAAATTGATACTGTAAAATACCATATCAATTAATTTACATAGTGATCGGCTTAACGGGCGACTTAGTGATTAACGTATAAAGCTAACATACCGTCAACCGCCATACTGGCAACTTGTTGCAACTCTTCAATGCTTGCCCCTTCCGATGCTTGTATCGACATGCCCTGAAGTAAAATACTAATGAATCGGGCTAAGACTTCAGGCTGACAATTTGTATTTAGCTCATCTTGATCTTTGGCTTGTTCAAATCGAGCAATCAATTGTTGTCTGTGCAACCCTTTTCGCACCATAACAGCTTGTTTAATAGACTCACTTGCTTCAGTGCAAGAAAGGGTACTGTTGATTAATGCACAACCTTGCGGGTGGCTACAATCAGTAAACTTGGCTGCCGCACCGAATAATAAGCCGCGGAAAACATCAGCGATATGTTCATGTTTAAAAGCGGTATTAAATAAAGAATCTGGGCGGTTTTCATAAAGCTCAATGGCTTTTAAAAATAGTTGCTCTTTATTACCAAATGCGGCGTATAAGCTGGGTTTTTTAATTCCCATGACCTCAGTTAATTCGTTTATCGAAGTACCTTCATATCCATTACGCCAAAATACATTAAGCGCTTGCTCTAATGCTAAGTCGATATCGAACCCTCGAGGGCGACCAACACAAGCTGCTTTTGTTATTGTCATAAATAGTACCTCTTATATTAACGAACCTTTATTTATCATAATCTTAAATATAAGTTTCATGATGAATAATCCGCATATTTTAGCATATTATTAAGCCATATAGGGTTAAGAACATGCAGATTAGTCGTAACTTAGACTAATGTTCAAGCATTAATTAACGCTATTTAATTGTAATTAATCACCCTATTTCACTGTGATATTAATTTATCAACCCGCTAATTGAACGTCTGGTCAAAATAATTTCATACCTAACGGTACAATATCCATTGACAGGGTTATTTTAATCTATATATTACCGTTTGGTACAGAACATTTTATACCAATCGGTATAGAAATGTAGCCAAAGACAAGAATAACGCACCCAATAGCCGGTTAAATAATATAAAAGCTATTGATTAGAGGACAGCAACATGAATACGTATAAATCAATTCAATCCACTTTGTTAGTAAGCCTAACGGCATTACTACTCGTCGCTTGTGGGCAACAATCCCCACAGCAACAAGCAAGTGCGCCTGCTGCCCCTGAAGTGAGTGTTGCTACCGTAATCAATGAACGCATTACCGAATGGGATCAATTTACTGGACGCCTACAAGCACCTGAAAAAGTGACCTTAGTTCCGCGCGTATCTGGATATATTGAGTCTGTTAACTTTAAAGAAGGTGCTTTAGTGAATAAAGGAGATGTGTTATTCACTATTGACTCAAAGGTATTTGCAGCTGAAGCGGAACGTCTTGAAGCAGAATTAACCAGTGCGATGTCGGCTAATCAATTAGCGAGAAATGACTTTGAGCGTGCTAACAAGTTGTTTAATCAACAAGCAGTATCAGAAGAGTTAATTGATACTCGTCGAAGCAACATGCATCAAACCGCAGCGGCAGTGGCCTCAGTAAAAGCGGCGTTAACCAGCGCTAAACTTAATCTCGAATACACCCAAGTTACCGCGCCGATTACTGGACGGGTATCTTTTGCTAATGAAACTGCGGGCAATTATGTTACAGCAGGTCAAACTCAATTAACGAAATTAGTATCGACAGAAAATATGCATGCGTATTTTGATATTGATGAACAAACTTACCTTAAATATGCAACGCTATCAGGTGAAACAAAACGCCAAGACCCACGTTCAGGTAACAACACCGTATTGATGGCCTTAGCAAATGAAACGGAATTTACTCATCAAGGTGTGATCGATTTTGTTGATAATACAGTCAATCAGCAAACAGGTACTATCCGGGTACGCGCCACATTTTCTAACCCTGACAATCTATTAATACCTGGTCTATTTGCCCGTGTCAGCATTGCCGGTAGTGCCTCATATCAAGGCATTTTAATTGATGACAAAGCCATTTTTACTGACCTAAACAACAAGTATGTATTAATAGTCAACGCTCAAAACACCCTTGAATATCGCGGCGTAACCTTAGGCGAGAAAATTCAAGGTTTGCGTATTATTACTGCGGGTTTACAACCAAACGAAACCATTGTGGTTAACAGCTTACAAAAAGTACGCCCTAGCGTAACTATCTCCCCTAAATTGATCGAAATGGCTGAACGCAGTCAAATAGAAGCGATACAACAAGCGCAACTTCTATTCGAAAACCAGCCACTTACAGCACAAGTTACTGATGACGCTAGTCAAGGCTAAGGAATACACACAATGTTGTCTCAATTTTTCATTAAAAGACCGATTTTTGCTGCGGTTTTGTCGTTATTATTTTTTATATGTGGCGCTATAGCAGTTTGGCAATTACCGATCACCGAATACCCTGAAGTTGTGCCGCCAACGATTGTTGTTACCGCTAACTACCCTGGCGCAAACCCAAAAGTCATTGCTGAAACGGTCGCATCACCGCTGGAACAAGAAATTAACGGCGTTGAAAACATGCTTTACATGTCATCTCAAGCCACTTCAGATGGCCGCATGACATTAACCATCACTTTCGCTATTGGCTCAGATGTTGATTTAGCACAAACCCAAGTACAAAGCCGTGTTGAACGTGCAAAACCCCGCTTACCTGAAGAAGTACAGCGCTTGGGGATTGTTACCGAGAAATCGTCTCCAGACTTAACGATGGTAGTGCATTTAACCTCACCAGATAACCGTTATGACATGTTGTATTTGTCCAACTATGCGGTGTTAAAAGTCAAAGATGAACTTGCGCGAATTAACGGTGTGGGTGCTGTACGCGTATTTGGCGCTGGTGACTACAGTATGCGAGTGTGGTTAGACCCAAATAAATTGGCAACACTTGGAATGTCTCCTAATAATGTCGTTGCAGCCATTCGCGAGCAAAACCAACAAGCGGCAGCAGGCAGTTTAGGTGCTCAACCAAGTGGCACTAGTGACTTTCAATTACTGATCAATATTAAAGGTCGTTTAACTGAAGTTGAAGAATTTGAACAAATTATCATTAACGTGGGTGAGCAGGGACAAATTACCCGTTTAAAAGATGTCGCCCGTGTTGAATTAGGCGCAGCAAGTTACGCATTACGTTCCATGTTAGACAATAAAGACGCTGCAGCATTACCTGTATTCCAAGCATCAGGTTCGAATGCAATTCAAATTTCTGATGATGTACGAGCCAAAATGAAGGAGCTATCAGCTGCTTTTCCTGAAGGCCTAACTTATGACATAGTATACGACCCTACCGTGTTCGTACGAGGCTCAATTGAAGCTGTAGTTAAAACCTTAATTGAAGCCATTTTACTGGTGGTATTGGTTGTAGTGCTGTTTTTACAAACATGGCGCGCATCCATCATTCCTTTAGTTGCAGTACCGGTATCGCTTGTAGGTACTTTTGCCTTTATGCACTTAATGGGCTTTTCGCTTAATGCTTTATCGCTGTTTGGTTTAGTGCTTGCCATCGGTATTGTGGTCGATGATGCCATTGTTGTTGTAGAAAACGTTGAGCGAAATATTTCTGACGGTTTATCTCCTGTTGCTGCGACCCAAAAGGCAATGAAAGAGGTCACCGGTCCGATTATCGCCACAACATTAGTGCTAGCAGCAGTATTTATTCCTACGGCATTTATGTCAGGCTTAACAGGTCAATTCTATAAACAGTTTGCCTTAACCATTACCATATCTACCTTTATTTCAGCAATAAACTCACTAACCTTAAGCCCTGCATTATCGGCATTATTGCTTAAAAGCCATGACGATAAACAAGACTTCCTTACCCGCGGCATGGATAAAATGCTTGGCGGTTGGTTATTTACTCCTTTTAACCGTTTCTTTGCGCGCTTATCAGACGGTTATGGTTGGGTAGTAAAAAAAGTCATTCGTTTTGGTGTGGTTGCCGGCGTGTTGTATATCGGCTTAGTTGGCTTAACGGGCTTACAATTTGCCAATACCCCAACTGGTTACGTACCAGGGCAAGACAAACAATACTTAATCGCTTTTGCCCAACTGCCAGACGCAGCATCGTTGGATCGTACTGACGCTATCGTGAAGGAAATGTCACGTATCGCTTTAGATCAACCCGGTGTGGCTCATGCAGTTGCCTTCCCAGGCCTCAGCATTAATGGGTTAACCAACAGCACCAACAGTGCGATTTTGTTTACTCCATTAGAAAGCTTTGCTGACCGTAAAGATCCATCGTTATCAGCAGGAGCCATTGCAGCGGCATTAAACCAAAAGTTTGCCGCTATTGATGGCGCATTTATTGCCATTTTCCCACCACCACCTGTACGCGGTTTAGGTACTATTGGCGGCTTTAAATTACAAATTCAAGATAGAGCAAACTATGGCTATGAAGAATTGTATAAAGTCACCATGCAAGTGGTACAAAAAGCCAGAGCAACACCTGAGCTTGCGGGGATTTTCTCTGGATATCAAGTCAATGTACCGCAACTTGAAATTGACATAGACCGTACTAAAGCTAAACAGCAATCGGTGTCATTGGACGAACTATTTTCAACATTAGAGGGCTATTTAGGTTCTGTGTACGCTAACGACTTCAATCAATTTGGTCGTACTTATCAAGTAAAAGTGCAAGCAGATGAGCAGTTTAGACAAACACCTGAACAAATATCTCAATTAAAAGTACGTAACAATAATGGTGAAATGGTACCTATTGGTTCATTTATTAACGTTGCCAATGTTGCAGGTCCAGATCGCGTTATGCACTATAACGGTTTCACAACAGCAGAGATAAATGGCGGTGCAGCTCCAGGCTTTAGCAGTGGTGAAGCGCAAGCTGCAATTGAAAAGATTTTAGCTGAAACCTTGCCTAATGGCATGAGTTACGAGTGGACTGATATTACTTATCAACAGATTTTGGCAGGTAATGCAGGTGCATATATTTTCCCACTGATCATCCTATTAGTCTTTATGGTGTTGGCGGCTCAGTATGAAAGCTTAAGTTTACCATTGGCGATTATCTTAATTATTCCGATGACCTTATTGTCGGCATTAAGCGGGGTATTACTTTTCGGTGGCGACAACAACATCTTTACCCAAATAGGACTGATTGTTCTGGTGGGGCTGGCGACCAAAAACGCCATCTTGATTGTTGAATTTGCTAAAGATTTACAAGACTCTGGGCTAACACCATTAGAGGCAATTCTTGAAGCGGGTCGTTTACGTCTACGCCCCATTCTAATGACCTCTATCGCGTTTATTATGGGTGTTGTACCTATGGTGTTCTCCAGCGGGCCAGGGGCAGAAATGCGCCAAGCGATTGGTGTGGCGGTATTTGCTGGTATGATTGGGGTAACGATATTTGGTTTGTTACTCACACCACTGTTTTACTATGCCCTTGCTAAGCGCGGTAACCATAAAGCCGAGTTAGCCGAACCGGCCATAGCACACGATTAACTACGTTATTGATTCAATGACAACAAAAAAGAGGTCACCCCTAGGGTGACCTCTTTTTTATGCCTAAACGTGGTTTTGTTTTACTTTACTAGGTAATGCAGAAAATGTATTGATGAAGCTCTAGAGCTACAGTATGTTCTAGGTATTTGATATCACATAGTTAGTATTGAAAAGTAAACGGCACCAGCCTATAAAGTTGGTCACGGATTAGGCTGAAACAATTATAAATTATCTTGTTGTTGAACGTAGTCAACTACGCTTGTTATTGACATGTTTTGTTGTGATGAAGAATGATTTAAGCGTTTGGCAAACCAAAAACGTGGCTTCCAATAGATATTATTCAAACTTGAAATTTTGACCCCTTTTTTAGTCGAAGCATGTAAAAAACGATCACTGCCCATGTAAATGCCTACATGACGTGTGGTTCGGCCTGTTTTGAAAAAAACCAAATCACCGATGATAAGCTGATTGCGAGGAACTTCTTTACCCAAAATGCGCTGTGCATTTACAGTACGAGGTAATTTGTCACCGACAATATCAAGATAAGCTAAATACACAAAACCAGAACAATCAATGCCTTTTCGACTTAAACCGCCCAAACGATACGGAGTCCCTTTCCATTGCTCGTGAAAACTCAATAAGTTTGACTCACTCCATGTTGGTGGCGCAGGCTTAAGCATGGGAGGAACCACCACGGGCTTATGGGCGACAACGACTGGCGGGTTCGACGTGCACGCAGACAACAGCACCATTAAACAAGCAAATAATAATCCTTTAACCAATTCGACCCACTCCAGACCCGATACATCACCAAAATATAAATACGTTTATACAAGCTAACTATCGCAATACGCTATTAAAACATGCTGTAATTTATTGTAAATTTATTAAAAAATTAACGCGTAATAAGCTGCATACACTGTACGATTGATCGTTTTGCAGCCATTTTGTCAGCTTTAATTTGACAGCGTAGCATAGTGCCCTGCCAATTTGACCAAAAAATGCTCGATAATACCGTTGCGGTTAAGTCCTTACGAATAAAACCTTGTTGCTGACCTTGCTCGATTAATCCACAAAACAAGCCCAACCATTGCTCATAAAGTCCGTTAAGTGTTTGATGTAACAAACTCGTTTGTGGACTGACTTCAACCATTAGGTTACCCATTAAGCAGCCGCGCGGCTTATCGTCGCTAAACAAAAAGTCGATCAGTTGATGATACCCAGCTAACATCGAGGTGACATTAGCTTTAAAATTGGCATTCTGATCCATTGAAATCGGCGCAATACGTTGCTGAAAATAATATTCAGCCACTTCTGCAGCAAAGGCTTCTTTACTGGCAAAATAATGATAGAACGATCCTTTTGGAATACCCACTTCATCCAAAATGAGTTTAATGCCAACTGCGCTGTAGCCATGCAGAGCAAATAGCTTTTCACCGACAGCACAAATCGACTGCTTACTAGTGGTATTTTTGTTCATAGGTTCTCCCATTTTGGCGCTACCATAAACAAAATTAGACCAGTCGCCTATATATTTCTAGTCGATTACGCCTGCAACGGCTGATTTTAATGATAAAACAACATTAAATGACGATTATTGGTTGGAAAGTTAATGAGTATTTTGCTTAATTGACTCATCGAGCAATTGCTGATTTTCAGCGCGTTTCTTGATTATTTCATTATCAATATGCTGATCAACTAACTCTTCACACTGCTTTTGTTGCTCATATTTCATTAGCGGATCAGTGGCTTTATCTGTTTGGGCTTGGCATAACATGCTACTGCAACCACCTAAAAATAGCCCACAAGTCGCGACCAATACCATAGACAAACACACTCTTTTTTGTAATAGGACGCTCAACATAGTTAACATTATCCCGTGGTTTGAACATAAAAAAACCAGCCCGAAGGCTGGTTAGTAGTATAACCGAATAAATTACCCGGCTACACGGATCTCACTCACGACATCTTTCACGTCGTCGGTGTTTTTGGCAATGGTCACAGCCAAATCACGCTCAGCATCGCTCGGCACTGTACCTTCTAAGGTCACGACACCGCTTTCTACATCAACATCAATATCGGTGCCCGATACATCAGCCGAAAAGAGTAAACGGGTTTTAACTACGGTAGCGACTTTAGAATCTGTGAGTGAGTCACTTAAATCCTTGCTGTCTTCTTCACTGTGCTGCTTCATCACCGAAAGCTCATTGTTAACGTCTTTTACACCATCTAAGCTTTTAATTAACTCTCCAGCAAGTGACTTATCAACACTGCTGTCGACTTTACCAGTTAGGGTCACGTTACCATCATGCACGTCGGTATTAATATCAAATGAGTTCAGATTTGCATTTAACAAAAGTGTAGTTTCAGCTTTACCATCGATCCACGCATCTTTTGCATCATCTTGCCAACCTTGTGCTGCATTTGCACCGAATGCCATTGAACCCAACATAATGATCATTACTACAGATAATGTGGTCTTGTTCATAAAGTTTTCCTCCGTTGTTAATCTCAAGGAATACAATGCGTGAACCATGCCAATTGTTATAAGCAGCTGTTAATAATGAACTAACAAGTATTTATGGTTATTTTCATCTTACTGATAGATGACGATATCGGACTTTTTTACCGACGCTAGGTAAATTTTTCATCGTCGCGATGAGGATTAATCACTCCCAATTGCATTCGCGGTATAAACCCGATCTAGCATTGAATCAGCTCTCCAGAGAATGAAAAGATGACTAATGCCGTAGGCCAAAAAGCTATTATGTCGTCAATCAGATAAAGCACGCACTACCCAAAATTAACATCAATTAAAACACACAAAAAAAGCGTGTGCCAATATTGATTGGCACAAGCTTTTTTGTGTCGCCGATGGCTAAGTATGAGCAAAAGAGAGATTTTTCATGGTGTCACAGCTCATTTGTAGCCAAGCAATACCTTCGGCAAGTTGGCTAGCAACACGCTGGTTTTTAGTTTTTATAGCAGTTTGCTTTAAATGAACCAAGACCTGTTGTTCGGTTTCAACCAATACCGCTATCGCTTGGGGTAACGGCTCATCCTGTATAACTTGTTCAGCATTAGCATAGTGGCGACGTGAGGATTGTTGATGATAAGTTTGGCTATCTATTGGCCTTGCTTGGCTTGAACGCACCACACTAAACAATGGTGTTAAACGATCCAGCATACATTTTCGAATGTCGGCCATGTGGATAAAAATCCGTTTGATGTTGTAATCGTCAGCCCCTAATGTGGCTTGGACATAAAATTGTTGTCCTTCTTGGCATAAATTAATCGCCTCATGCAATAGCCATACATCGGACTCAACCTGTTCGTCTCGAGTATATGATTTCAATGTAAATCCTCCTGCATTTGATCATTTAACTGGCACTTTGTTATCTGGTTTGTGTAACATTTCCGGGTACACCATATCTAATTTAAGCAAAATCTAAACCATAAGTGCTCCATGTACATGGGAAAAAATTAATTAACCTTATATTTGTAAAAGTTATTATAATTTGTCCGGGTCTGATTTAATTACCTAATTACACGGAATGATCACTTGTGATTGTCAACATGGCATCACTGGTAAACATTAGACTTAACACCGCAGGGAGTGAATCGGTATGCCACGTCCAACACTTTTTTATCATTTACACCGTCGTCAAGAAGGTGAAGCACGACTCCTTACCTTGCCGAGTTGTCAGCACTTTAATAAGATTGCTAGTTCAGTTGACCAGCCTTGGTTAGACCAACTACACAGTAACTCGATAGATGTTGCGATCATTGAATTATCACAATTAAGCCAACAAGAATACGCAGAGTTAACTGACAGTGCGTTAATGTCGGATATTGAGTTCATCTTCTTAAGCGAAGGTAAACCGAATCCTAACTTAGATCATTTAATGTCAAAAAGTGCTGGTTACCATTTTCGTCAGCCTTACGATGCCGATGTAATCAACGATACCTTAGAAGACTTTGCCCAAGACTTGCAATCACAATCGACGAAACAACAACAGCCATTTTCTAGTGAACTAGACCAATACGGTTTGTTGGTTGGCTCATCGCGGGCAATGCACAAGTTGTATCGTACTATTCGTAAAGTTGCCGTAACCGAAAGCAACGTACTTATTGTCGGTGAAAGCGGTGCGGGTAAAGAGCTTGTAGCCAACACCATTCACCTGGCCAGTCACCGAATCAACCAACCATTTATCGCCATTAACTGTGGTGCATTAAGCCCTGAACTGGTCGACAGTGAGCTGTTTGGCCATGTAAAAGGCGCTTTTACCGGTGCTCATCGTGATCACCGTGGTGTATTCGAGCAAGCAGAAGGCGGTACCTTATTTCTTGATGAAGTCACCGAAATGCCGCTAGAACATCAAGTAAAATTGTTACGCGTACTCGAAAACAATGAATATCGCTCTGTCGGCTCACAACAGTTTAAAAAAGCCAATGTTCGCATTGTTGCTGCCACAAATCGCGATCCAACTGAGGCTATCGATGCTGGGCGTTTCCGCGAAGATTTATATTTTCGTTTAGCGCATTTTCCTATCCGCGTGCCACCATTACGCGATCGTAGCAATGACATCAGTGGCCTAGCACAACATTTTTTAGCCTACCGAAATACTGCTGAAAAACTCACTAAAACCTTTTCGGATGATGCTCTTAAACTTATCCAACAACAAAAATGGCCCGGAAATGTTCGCGAACTAAAACACGCAATAGAACGTGCATATATTTTGGCAGAAGATACTATTTTACCGAGTCACATCACGGTGACACCTCAGGAACCATCAACAGAGCCTTTAGATGACGACGTACAAATACCTGCTGGTATGCGCTTAGATGAACTTGAAAAAGTAGCTATTTATCAAGCGCTCGACAACTCATTGGGCAATAAAAATGATACAGCTAAACAGCTAGGTATTAGCGTTAAAACCCTTTATAACAAACTCAGTAAATACGAAGACCAAACTGACTCAGACGAGCCATAGCCCTAAATACCCATTCATTAAACGTATTTGTTCGCTTCTGGAACAAGCACATTTAATGAAGTGGGTTTGACTTTAATACACAGATCTTCCGACTCAAATAACTCACCATCAATCACATACTGGCATGTCGAATCCGTGTTTAAATAGATTGTTTTCGCTTGCTTATGATGAATTCGACTCGCTTGACTGTCTTCTCCTTCACGATCTCCAGTTAATCCTGCAAATAATAACTCGGTCATACTTAATAACTGTTGTGGCGATGTCTCGCTCGATTCAATCCAGGTAATATCTAACAAACCATCGCTAATATTGGGTTCACCATTACCTAGCGCTAACACACTGGTAAAAGGTGCTGCATTAGCAATCACCAGACTTGTAGTGTTAATCACCTGAATATCACCACCATCGATCTGTACTCTCATCGATAATGGCTGATTTTCGTCTATAGCCTCCCACAAACCATTAAGGTAGGCTAATTGTCCTAAATTATTTTTTTGTTCACGGTCTGCTTTTTGAATCATCTTCTGCTCAAAACCTAATCCCGCCAGCAATAACATTAAGTTATTATTGCAGGTTGCCGTATCAATACGTTGATGATGACCTTGAATTAAAATATCGAGCGCTTGTGCAACAGGTACAAATTTACTGGTTATGCCAAACAAGGTATGACTCAATGCATTGGTGGTTCCCATTGGAATAATACCTAAGTAAATATCAGTATCGACAATCACTGATGCCACTTCATTTACCGTACCATCACCGCCACAGGCCACTATAATATCTGCGCCTTTTTGCTTGGCTTGTTCGGCTAATTGCACCGCAGACTTATCTTTAGTGGTATACAAGACTTCAAGCTGAAAGTAGTCCGACAACGTTTGGATTATGTGGTCAGCTTCATCATGCCATTTACCACCACCCGATACTGGATTAACAATTAACCAAGCACGTTTGTGAATATTAATTTTTTGCTGACTATGCATTTTTTCTATAGCGGCCAATTGCCATTTATTTAATCGTGCCGTTTGGCGAATACTATTGATGGATTTAAGCACATCATTAACATCCCGATTTTTCTCACGACACACTAAATAAGCCGCTAACACCAACACCGAACGCCCTCTTCCTAACGCACAATGCACCACTACATTTTTACCGCTACTGACTTGGCTGTGTAACCAATTAATGGCTTGATTTAACTGCGCGACGGTCGGCACGCTGTGATCTAAAATAGGAATATTTAAATAGGCAATATTTTCATCCATCAAGGTCCACTCAAGTGCATCAAATTCAGCAGTAACATCCAAAATTGCGTCAATGTTTTCATGCTTAAGTTGATCAATATCGCTGGGAAACAATCGGCATGCTAAATACAACTGCTTATCTATTTTTTGGATTGCGGGTACTTTGTCGTGTTTTCTCGCCCAAGCGTTATACAGCTGGGAACCCATTAAAAATGGAATAAAACTCCAACTGATATACCAAGGAATACTGCCATCTTGGCTTTTTCGGAAAATGCCTGCGCTATTAAACCAATAAGCTGAACTCACCAGCCCCAAGGATAATGCAATCCAAGCAAAAATAACCTTAAGTAATATATAAGGAAGCGCCACACAAAAGCACAAAGCCAATAACGCGCCAACAGTATAGTAATATTTAATATGAATACGGGTTAGCATGGTGGTCCTCCTGTTGAAAAAAAGCAGCACATGCGTGCTGCTTAGGTTAATACATATCCTAATAACTATCTGGTTACTCCGCAGCAATCAGTCAAACTTTTCACTTCGAATTGCATTGATTTATATAGGCATTACCCTAACGATATTAATGCATTTTCAATAGAGAACTTAACGACTTTCAACGAATAAAATAGTTAATTTGATTGGTATAATGCTTAACAGTCAGGATCTTCTGCTTTCATACCTTCTTTAACATCTTCACATGCATCTTCAACTGCATTACCAGCATCTTGGATCATTTCATCCACTTTCTCGCCTGCGTTTTCAGCTTTGTTATCTGAACATGCTGATAAACCAGCCGTTAAAAACACCATTAAACTTGCCATTGTTAGTAATTTTAATAATTTCATATTCATCTCCAGGATGATGGTTGTAATCGAATAAACTTGTTTAAGTAACCTCAACTCTGATTAAGAGATGAGGTAAATACTATGCTCGGGGAGCTTTTCCTCGAATTGCATTGGCTACTAACGAAATCACTAGCAACACAATAAAAATAAAGAAAATAATTTTCGCGATGCCTGCTGCTGCACCTGCAATACCGGTAAAACCAAATAGACCCGCTATAACGGCTATAACTAAAAACATTAATGTCCAGCCCAACATAAAAACCTCCTTGGTGTACGGTTTACATTGTGATGTGCGTTGAATTTACGCTGACGATTTATACAAATATCTTATCTCCATCGTAAAAACGAACGATTCACACCACGACTATGTATTAGTTAAAGCCAACATCGTGCCAACTTTAACAAAACGTTATAAGACCATGATTTTTAGATATTTTAAATTTAAGGTAAGAAAATCAGTAATGAGGACGCCATAGACGAGCAGGCAATTTTTACCGATGATACGGTAAGAGTTTCAGGCTACCACGCCACCAATGCGAAATATCGATAAGTAAACAAAAATGCATCTAGTGGCTGTAATGGTTTACCCTTTATGAGGCAACTTAAGTGAAATTAAAGCTGCCAGTGCTACAAAGCCACTGGATATCCACAAGCAGGCTTCTAATCCATAGGCTTGATACACCCAACCAGACAGTACAGTTCCAATAAGCCGCCCCATGGCATTAGCCATATAGTAAAAGCCCACATCCAGCGACACGCCATCACTGCCGGCATAGCTAACAATTAGGTAGCTATGCAGTGATGAGTTAATCGCAAATACCACACCAAACACTAATAAGCCGATAACGACACTTTCCAGCACATAAAAATCTGCATGTAGCGCCACTGCAATCGCGGCGGGAATGAGCAATAAGTAAGTTGCCCATGCAAATGCAGCTCGGCCGCTCGGTACTTTGCCCTGTCGTTTACCGGTGAAATAAGGTGCAACAGATTGCACCACACCATAACCAATCACCCAGCTAGCCATAAAGCTGCCGACCCACCAATGATCCCAGCCAAAGGTTGTGGCTAAAAATACCGGTAATGCCACCACAAACCATACATCTCTGGCGCCAAACAAAAACATTCGCGCCGCCGACAGTAAGTTAATAGCCCGGCTTTTAGAAAAAATATCTTTGAATTTTGGTTTATTTTTCGCTTTGCCTAAGTCATCTTTTAAGGTCACTAAACTACATAACCATACAATGCCTAATAGTGAAGCCATTAAGATAATGGCGCCTCTAAATCCTAAGCTTGTGAGCAATACGCCACCTAAAAAGAAACCAATCCCTTTTAAGGCATTTTTAGAGCCCGTTAACAACGCCACCCATTGGTAAAGCTTACCCTCGGCATCTGCCGGCACCAGCGTTTTAATGGCACTTTTGGCACTCATTTTATTTAAATCTTTGGCAATTCCCGACAAGGCCTGCGCTGCCATAACATAAACGACAGTCAACATGTCTGCGGGTACGGTAAGCATAGCTAACGCCACTATTTGCAGACCTAAGCCAATATTCATAGTGTTATTTAGGCCAAGCTTTGCGCCTAACCAACCACCAACAAGATTAGTTACTACGCCAAAAATCTCATAAAACAAAAACAACATCGCTATATTTAACGGGCTGTAACCCAATTGATGGAAATACAACACCACCAGCATACGCAAAGCGCCATCGGTTAAGGTAAATGCCCAGTAATTACCGGTAATCAATAAGTACTGTTTTATCGATGGTGATAAGGAACGCAATGAATCCAGCCCCATAAGCATTATTCCTTATCTGCTAAGCCGACTTTGCGGGCAAGCTCAGCGGTACGATTGGCATATCCCCACTCATTGTCGTACCACACATACAGTTTCACTTGGGTGTCATTCACCACCATGGTTGATAAGGCATCAATAATGCTTGAACGCGGGTCGGTTTTATAATCTACCGACACTAATGGTCGTTCTTCATAACCCATAATGCCCTGCAGTTCAGTATCAGCAGCTTGCTTCAATAGTTGGTTTACTTCTTCAACCGTTGTTCCACGAGCCACTTCAAATACGCAATCGGTCAGTGACGCATTGGCTAACGGCACCCGTATCGCATGGCCGTTTAACTTGCCTTTTAGCTCTGGGAAAATATGGGTAATCGCGGTAGCCGAACCAGTGGTGGTTGGTATTAAACTAATGCCACACGCACGGGCGCGACGTAAGTCTTTGTGGGGAGCATCTAGAATAGTTTGAGTATTGGTAATATCGTGGATCGTGGTCATTGAGCCATGCTTAATACCTATCTTTTCATGAATCACTTTTACCACTGGTGCCAAACAGTTGGTGGTACACGACGCTGCGGTCACGATTGGATGAATGGCTTTGTCGTATAAATCATCGTTTACGCCCATCACAATATTGAGTACGCCGTCTTCTTTTACTGGCGCAGTTACCACAACCCGTTTGACACCTTGATCTAAATAAGCTTGTAGTAAGGCTTTAGTTTTTATCTTGCCAGAGGCTTCAATCACCACATCACATTTTGACCAATCGGTGTCTTGGGTGGCCATGTTACGGCTGCAAGGAATAGCTTTACCCTTAATCACAATGGCATCACCATCATGTGTCGCCTCATGGTGCCAACGACCATGGACTGAATCAAAAGTCATTAAATGTGCCAGCGTGGCTGCATCACCAGCAGGATCGTTAATATGTACAATTTCTACATCGTCCCAATCATACGCCGCGCGCATTGATAAACGTCCCATACGGCCAAAACCGTTAATGCCTATTTTTATCGTCATAATATTGTCCTAAGCTTACTCTCATTTTTAAGTCGTAATATCAAAGGCTAGTCACTAAATACTAACCATTAAATGCATCAAAATATTCACGTTGAACTGGATGAGCCAACGCCTTGGGTCGTAGAGCTTGCACTGCATTAATGACTTTATTTTTAGGCCAGCCTAAGCTTGCTAATATCAGACCAATCACCAACCCCGTGCGGCCCGAACCACCTTTGCAATGCACTGCTATAGTGCCTTGGTCATTTAACAATTTAATAATCTGGGTTTTATGAGCTAACCACTGAATTTCAAACTCTTGTCCTGGCGCTGCATCGTCAGCAATGGGCAGTTGAGCCCAGATAATGTTCTGTATGGTACATTCTGTGGGTAAATCCTCCGCTTCATTGCGCACTATTTCATCATCGAACATCAAAGTGATTAGCATTTTTGTACCAGCCGCCTTCAATGTGGCAATTGATGCCTCGACGGCTTCATCTTTAGTGCCTGGACACGGAGTAAAAATTAACTTAGCACCATTTTCTAACGTTAAAACATCATAAGGATGAGGTTGCATGGTTAACTCCGAAAAGTAACTTTAAAAAATTTTCAATAAATTGATTAATAAAACTGAACTCGTAAAACGACTAAATCAGTGGTTAAACCAATGTTGAGTTCGATTAATAATGGCCACTAGCGACAACATCACTGGCACTTCAACTAATACCCCAACCACTGTAGCCAACGCGGCTCCTGAATGCAGCCCGAAAAGTGATATCGCCACGGCCACAGCCAGTTCGAAAAAGTTAGAGGTACCAATCAAACAGGCTGGAGCAGCAATGTTATGTTTTAATTTAAGCCATTTAGCTGCTATATACGCAATAATAAAAATGCCATAAGTTTGAATAATCAAAGGCACAGCTATTAAGCCAATGGTTTTAGGATCTGACACAATGACCTTGGCCTGAAAACCAAACAGCAACACCACTGTGGCAAGTAAACCGATAATCGACCATGGTTTTAAGGTGGCCAAAAATGAGTTAACTGCGGCTAATCCATGGCGGCGATTAAGCAAGTAACGTGTTGTCACACCAGCAATCAGAGGCAATAGCACATACAACACCACAGAGATCAGCAAGGTTCCCCAAGGCACCTGAATATCGCTCACGCCAAGTAATAATGCAGTGATTGGCGCAAAGGCAAAAATCATAATTACATCATTAACCGACACTTGTACCAAGGTGTAATTCGCATCTCCTTTGGTTAGTTGTGACCACACAAACACCATCGCAGTACATGGCGCAACACCTAATAAAATCATCCCTGCGATATATTCTTGGGCAGATGCAGGGTCAACCATGTCAGCAAACAACACTTTAAAAAACAACCATCCTAATGTCGCCATGGTAAAGGGTTTAATTAACCAATTAATAACCACGGTCAGTAATAGTCCCTTGGGATTTCGACCAACATCTTTTATGGAAGAAAAATCAATTTGCACCATCATTGGGTAAATCATCACCCAAATAAACACCGCTACCACCAAGTTAACGTGGGCGATTTCAAGGTTAGCTATAACTTGAAAGATATCGGGCTGCCATAAACCTAACAACACCCCAGCCAACATACTTAAGCCAACCCATACCGATAAAAACCGTTCAAACATTCCCATAGCAAGACTCCAAACAATGAGGGTACAACACAAAAATATTAATCATGTTTTTTACAACACAGCATTAACGACAAAAACTCACCTTGTTCGGTCTATTTTGCATAATGTCTAACCGCTCTAATGGCGACATAATCAACCCAAGATTGTTTTCAGTGGTTTCTGCTATTACTGATTTGGCCCATAGAGGTAAGTTAGGATTGATACGATAAAACACCCATTGGCCGTGTTTTCTGTCGCTAATAATTGCCGCCTTTTTTAACAAGGCTAAATTGCGCGACACTTTAGGTTGGCTCTCTTCATTCAACGCTTCCATCAGCTCGCACACACACAGTTCACCGTGGTAATGGGCTAACATGATGCTTTTTAAGCGAATGTCATCGGTAAGGCATTTATAAAATGTAATAGGATCGAAATCGGTTAATCGTTCTGGGACAGATTGATTGTGATCTTCGATTTTTGTCTCGATGGCAATCTCATTAGAGGCCTTGGAAGTGACTTTATTTTCCACCAGCAAAAACATCGACAAACGATTGTTAAGCTCGGTCATGGTGCTTGAAAATGGATGATTGCCTTTACGGGTTTTAGGATCGGGGAAATCCCACGCCAATTGTTTACCAGCACCAGGGTAACTTCGACATTCAGTATTAGCTTTTTCACAAAGGGTAATCACATAATCAAACTGTCTACCGTTAAACGTTTGCACGCTTTTAGACACTAAACCTCGGGTATCAGCACCAAAACGCGCTATAGCATCAATGGCTCGGCTATCGACTTCTTCAGGGTGAGTTCCAGCACTAAACACATCAAATTGATCAGCCGCTTTATTGCGTAACAACGCCTCAGCCATTTGCGAACGCGCCGAATTGCCAGTACATAGAAACAACACAGTTTTCTTTTTCATAACGGATAAACAAGAAGTAAAAATATACGACTAAGTATATATATGAAAGTTTATATATACAAGTTCGGGTTAAAAAAAACCTACTTACTGATCTGTAAATAGGTTTCTATTTTTGTCTGTGTGCCTGTTAACCATCGGCTACGACGCGATAGTTAATTTAGCATGAAATCTGGCTATTAATCATTTCTCGTATTTGCGCTAGAGTCGTTTCTTTAACTAGTTGTCCATTTTCAAAAACCACGTCAAGTAAACCTTGAGATTCTTCGAGCTCAGTAACATCATCAAACAATACAAACTCACCATTAACTCGCTCGATTTTGAGTAATCCTTTAGCAGATTTTTTCTTAGTATCTGTTTTAGGATCTTTAAATATCGCCACTCGCTCACCGTTTTTAACCACACTAGTAGCTTTAACTGCTGAACCATGGGTATCACGGGTGACATACTGGTAGCTATAAGAACCAATTCCTAAAACCACTTTAGACGCAAAGCCTTTATCCATTAAACGCTGTAATATCTGACGTTGGCGCGGTAGAGTAATTGCATCGCCATAAATGGCACCAATATGCTCATCAAGTAACTTAAAACCTTTGTCTGTAGTAGTGCCACCAAAAATATCCCAAAGACACTCAATAAGCCCTTTGACTTCAAAGTCCATTAAACTAATGGTTTGCTTTTCTTCAAAACCAAAATACTCCCCATTCCAACGATAAGCTTCATAACCGTTGGTATTAGCATCTTTTTCAGCCTCATTCTGACTGTTAAACAATTCTGCATAATCAGATACTGGAGAGACTTTATATCCGGTCAGAATTTTTACTGGATCACCCGAGTCAGGGCGAATAACTAAGGTACCTTCGCGAGCCATAATCTCTTGTTTTAATTGCGGTAGATACTCAGTTACTAACGTCCAAAAATCCCAAGTGTCTGACACGACACTCAATATACCTTTAGGAGATTGTTCTCTCATTAAATATCTAAAAAACGCTATCTCACCTTCCATGATCCAAGAGCATGTCACCGAGTGCTCCGTGGCATCAACTGAACACCCCACTAGCTCAGCATCCACATTGGCACCATAATACTTTTCTGCAAATAGTACGGCGGGAATCGTATCGGTTCCAACTAGACCTGACGCCAAATGGCCAAAACCACTCATTGCCGCAGCTTGTTTACCAAACATACCTCTAAAGCTGAAGTCGTGCCCCTGAAAAGGCACAAAATCCATTGGTAACCCGGTTTTTTCTGCAAACTCTTTGAATACTTTCAAATAGGCAACTGACGTTGTTGCACTTGTTTGAATGGGCCAGTTTTCACAGCTCAACACAGTTTCAATCATGTTAGTTAACCACTGAAAACCCTCTTTGGTATTGACAACAGTGATCGGTGGAACCAAGTAAGGAACTAGCGAACCTTCAGGTAACGCTTTAATTTTGAGTGGTAAATAACCTAAATCGTGAAGATCTTCTAAGTATTTAACATTAACAGGGTAGCCTAACATTGCACTCAGAATGCG
This sequence comes from Shewanella sp. MEBiC00475, assembly GCF_005234075.1. Taxonomy (NCBI): domain Bacteria; kingdom Pseudomonadati; phylum Pseudomonadota; class Gammaproteobacteria; order Alteromonadales; family Shewanellaceae; genus Shewanella; species Shewanella sp. MEBiC00475. The sequence continues at coordinate 2,361,090 of NZ_CP039928.1, read as the reverse complement.
CTTATGATTGGCAACAGCAGAGGCTTTATCCACGTTAAAAAATTCGGCCCATTCGTCCTGTAAATAACTTTTAATAAAGTACTGTAAACCCACAAACGCAACTTTGTCGTTATTCTCAACATTACTTAACTTACCGCTTCTTGAAGTGAAGTTTGCATATACTTCAGTGACATCTGGATGATAAGCACGGCTATGAAATTCTTTATAAACATCTTTTTGCATACTTGCTGCTGTAATAGTCATGAGGGTTTCCTTACATCTCGATGATGTGTAAATTAATGTTTTTATTTTTTGTAAACTCTGCTGCAGGTTTAAACGAATCTGTGGTGTAAATCGTATCGATTAACCCATCAAGAACATCTAGGCCTTTTGAGAAAATACCGTGGGTAATAAATAATGATATTTCGATGGCACCTTTAGCTCTAAGGACTTTTGCCAATTCAATGAATGTACGACCGCCATCACAAATATCATCTGCAATCAGCACTTTTTTGCCTTGAACGTCCCCTATAATTTCGGTACTGATGATGTCACCACTTTTAAGATCTCGAATTTTCTGAGCTTGAATAACCTCAGGTTCACCCTTAAATGCTTCGGCAATCTTAATCGTTTTTTTACTGGCTCCGGCATCAGGAGAGATAAGTGTTAACTCTCCCGTTGCTAAGCGTTGGCATAGCTCTTCGTAACGCATAAGCAATGACAATTGGGGGATATTGACAACTCGGTGTAACAGCGCTGGAGAAACATCACTATGGGCATCCCATATTGTGACTTTAGAAAAATTAAGTTGATTGATGAAGTTTGCCATAACAGAAGCACCTAATGCTTCTCCTTCGACACATACTCTATCTTGGCGAGCGTAAGGGAAATAAGGGATGACTAATTCAATTGGGATGCTGTCATTTGACAGTCTTCTTAATGCGTCTACCGCCACCATTAATTTTACAATTTGAGATGAACTGGTTAAACGAGCAAAAATTTCGATTTTTACTGACGTTAATATCTCTTCTATATTAAAGCGGATGTGCTCTTCGCCGCCAGAAAAAGTAAAAGTGTCGTAGTTAAATACTGTTTTATTTCCTGATAAATCGTGACTAAATACATTCATGTTAACTCCTTTTAATATAGTGTCTGTGGGACACTATATAATGTAACAAAGATTCTAATCTTAAACAAGAACTTTGTGTCAATAGGACACATTTATTACTGTTTAAGAAAAAAAGTAACAGCTAATTCAACTAACTGATAATAAAAAATTTACTCTTTTTTAATTAAATTACCGACACGCGAACTCATTGAAATATAGGCAATCACGCCAGCATTGAACTCAATTGCATCTTGCTCAATACCATCTGAAAAAATCACTCCATTTTCAGGCATTTTTGATGCCATAGAAAAACAGGATTGATTTGAAATTTGACCAAAAACGAGTTTGCAACCGGTTTTAACTGAAGGAAATGGCTCCCTAACGGAATAATAGAGATATGGGCTGGCCCACGGAAAACCGTCTGTAAGCTCATTATGTACAGGCTGCTTTGCGATGCCCCTTGCGCCTGCCAGAATGCTTTTAAACCAACCAGTGGATCCCAATCCGGTACTAATGATCACACCGCTTGAACTTTGCTCTTCATGTTGCTCATTAATGGATAATGTATAACGTGCGGATGAATGTGTTTTGGGACCAATAAAAATATCGTTTACCGCTAATAGAGTCTGACCTAAATTGGTGTTCACTTCAGCCATGGAAATGTTGTCAGTGGTGACAACACCGCTTAAGGTTTGTAAAACAATATCTTTCAGCTCCCCTATCAAAAAAGGTAGCAGTTTACCTTCATACACTGATGGCATTGGATTAATTGCAATAACAGGTTGCCCATTAAGGTACTTCAAAGTATTAGCGACCAAACCATCTTGTCCAATCACTATAACAATGTCATCTGGTGAAAATAGGTAAGTAGACAATACACTTCGTTCAAGCAATTGTACGCGGCTAATCGTTTTAAGATAATCAACAGCAATATTGATAACATTGGTGTATAGGTAGTTTTCTTCTTCGTAGTCAGTAAATGATTCACCTAAATGCTCAAGATAAAACTTAGCTTGGCCTAAAGTACAATATTTTTGCTTAAGTTCTTCAAGTCTAGTTTTGCGAGTCACTACCACCATTTTTCGGTTTGAAATCATCCGCGACTCCCATCTTGTCGATTAGTTAACGCCAATAATAAATCAGGTGAGAGATTTAGATTGCCAACCTTATTGTCCCCTTGAGTCAAGTTTTCGATTGCCTGCGCAATCAATTGCTCTGGCTTCATGCCACTCATACTCATGACTTTAAGCTTTTCAATATCAATATTTTGATAGGCTTGCATCTGCACTTGTATTTTATAGGCTTGCACATCTCCACGCGCTCTTTCGTTTGCAGCATTAATGGTAACTAACTGCTCTAATTGCTTCTCATCTTCTATTTGAGCTTGGATGGTTTCTTGATTAATTTTAAATTGTTGTTGCTTTCGAAGTCGCGCCGCTTCTAACTTCGATGTTTCAAGATCCTGCTGTTTCTTTTGAATCGCTTTTTCTGTCTCTAACTCAGACTCTTTAACACTCTTTTCTTGCTCAATACTGGCTAGACGCCTTGCATAAATTGCGGAGTCAGCTTCTTTCAACAAACTTTCTCTGATTTCCGCCTCCAGTGCCTTGCCTGTTTCTGGCGTTGGTTTGATTGCGGTTAGTGATACATCTGTAATCCCAACCCCTAGGCTCGTAATAGCGTCAATACTACCCAGTCCTTGTTTAAGGTCTAACGTCAGTTGTCGAGCGCATGTTAATGCATTTTTTAACGTCATAGACTCAATATGATTACGCAGTAACACTTGTACAGCTCGCTGAACACGTTCGTCTAATTTTTTAGGGTCATCAGAAACATACTGCCCTGTAGGCTCAATAGTAAAATTGAGCATTTTTGCTGCCTCACGTGGTTTTTCAATCCGATAAGTAATTTGTCCCTGAAGACTTAATTCTTGGAAGTCTGCCGTTTGTAGTCTGAAGACAAAAGGGAGTTCTTTACTATTACTTGGAATAGCAACCAATGATGAGCTTGGCGCATAGTAGAAAAAACTGACTCCTACGCCTTCTTGAATAACATTGCCTTTTTTAAATAGCATCAAGTGTGTAGATGGATCTGCTTTTATATATTTTAAACCAAACATAACAACCTCCAGTTAATGTCTCTTTGACACAATCAATTGTTGTCCCAAAGACACAATCATGTCAATGCTTATTTTTTAATTGACGAAAGTCTGATGAATCATTAATGTGTCGTAAAGACATAAAGAGGTTGTGATAAATAGAAATGACTGAAAAATACGATATCAACCAGTTCAAAAACCCATTATTTACCGTAGATAGTGTGCTATTTACCGTAAAAGATACGGCATTAAAAGTGCTTATGGTAAAGCGTGCTAACCAACCATTTATAGGTTGTTGGGGGTTACCTGGCGGGTTTGTTGATATTGATATTGATGACACAACGGATAAAACCGCACTGAGAAAGCTCAAAGAGAAAACCAGTATTGAGCCGCAGTACATTGAACAATTACAAGCATTTTCAAGCAAAGATAGAGATCCTAGAGGCTTCAGCGTTACTTTGGTTTATTTTGCATTAATTGCTGAACAAGATGTGTCGTCGCATATAGACACGGTTGAAGACGTGCAGTGGATTGATGTTAATCAATTAAAAAGCTTATCTATTGCTTTTGACCATCAATACATTATTGAGCAAGCGAAACTACGCCTCCAACAAAAAGCATTATATTCAATGGTACCCGTTTACTGCTTGCCAGAATATTTTACCGTTGGCCAACTTAAAACAGTTATCGAGACCATTATTGAAAAAACCATTCAACGAAAAAGCTTAATTCGCCGTATTGAAGCATCTGAAATGTTTGCAACAATAGATGAAAAAGTTAAATCAGGTGGCCGTTTAGCTCAACTTTACAAAATAAAACCGGATGTAGACATTGTTAATTTCGAACGTAATTTAAGTGCTTAAGGATAAGATCAAATAGTGCTTATATACATCGACATGGATGATGTGCTCTGTGATTATACCACCGCTTTTCATCAAGCAATTAACCTGACACCATCCATTGCATTCCCGCAGTCACAATATGGTTTTTACGCAAACCTAACGCCAATAATAGGTGCTGTCGAAAGTGTAAATACCCTGATCAAATCTAATAAATTTGATCCTTATATTCTCACTGCCCCATCGAACAAAAATCCACTGTCATATACAGAAAAACGAGTATGGATAGAAAAATATTTTGGTATCGCCTTCACTGAAAAGTTAATTATCTGCGCAAATAAAAGTCTTCTAAAAGGGGATATATTGATAGATGACCAATTAAGTGGCAGAGGACAAGATAAGTTTGACGGGCAAGTCATACATTTTGGATCGATAGAATACCCAAACTGGAAAAGCATCATAAATACACTAACTCAACACAATCTTAGCTAGGCATAATAGCAAATAAGCCATCTAAGAAGGCATACCGTCCTTGCCCATTCAGATAAACTAGTATTGTCTGGCTGTATTATCATTACCAAAACTCTAATCGACAAAAGTAGTTTAGTGGTCAACTATGTTGAAACCCCATATGAGTATCAACATATTAACTAGCATTAATGCTTATCTAGCCAATCCAACGCTAATGGCCACAAGGCTTGAGATTTACTGCTAAAAAACTTCATATGACCGATTTCTGATAACCCATGTTCACTTGGCGTTAGGGTTAAGGTTTGACCATTAAGTTTAGGAAACACCGACATCATGTCTGCTACGTTGGCATTATTGGCAATATCATCATCCACCGCATTCACCCACAATGACGGTAAAGTCAGTTCGTTATAACAATGTTGATGCACCGTTTTACCAAAAGCCGTTTTGACATAACCTTGGCCGTTACACCATTGCTGCCATTGTTTGGCAACGCTCTTTGGCAGTGGCTCTCCCATACCCAGCCACTGAGACTTAGTATGACCAAACATCGCATTACTTAACGGAATAAAAAAGTTCATAAAAAAATGCGCTTGAATTAAATAGGCCAACTTCATATTTGTTAACTGGCCAGAAGAACATGCAAAATTGAACATTGAACTAATGTCCGTCGCATTATGCATTAATCCTATTAGTTGGCCACCAGCACTGTGGCCCACCAAATGGTATTTAGTTTGCGGAAATGTCTGTTGTAAACATTCCAGCACCGCTGGCATGTCTTTTTCGCCCCAACACTGCAACGATGCAGCATTTTGAGCAATTGGCCCGGTTGATGAGCCACCAATACCTCGGTTATCAAACGTAATAACGCCATAATCATTATTAGCAAGGTAGTTAGCAAAACTAGCGTAAAACAGTCTTTTAATCCCTGTAGCAGGCGCCATCATCACCGCACCTTTCACTGTGCTAGTGGGCTGATAAACGGAGGCAGCAAGTGATTCACCGTCGCTGCATGTTATTATTATTTGCTTTACATTTTGCAGACTCATCGTGTTGTCATCACACCTATTTGGGGTTAATCAATATTACCTATATGCCAAAGTAACAGATATTGTCATACAGGCAATAAAACCGTCTATTTCATGTCAAACTGAAATATTAAACGGAAATGCTATGTTTGATTTAAGACCATAAAACATAGCAACAAGTGTGTTGTCGTCAATCCACAAATAGTCATTAAATTAATTCTTTTCTATATGGAATACTGCTTTGCGCCCCATGATGTGTGACGGCAATAGATGATGCTTTATTGGCAAATTCGACGGCATCTTTTATGCTTTTTCCTTCATCTAATGCCACCATTAATGCGCCATTAAAAGTGTCTCCAGCGGCTACAGTATCAACTGCGCTGACAGTGGGAGCGGGAATAATTTGCCCTTGGCCTTGTTCGCTTAGGTAAGCCCCTTTGCTGCCAAGCGTAATGATGACGATATTGATACCTTGTTGATGAAGATACTCTGCGGCTTTTGATGCGCTTTGTTGATCGACAACCTCAATTCCGCTTAATGCCAAAGCTTCTGTTTCGTTAGGGGTGATAATATCGATTAAGCTCAATACAACATGACTAAGTGTCGCTGCGGGTGCGGGGTTTAGAATGGTTGTGCAATGATATTGTTTGGCCAGTGTTAATGCCTGCTGCACACTATCAATAGGCGTTTCTAGTTGAATCAACATGTAATCAGCTTGAGCAAATAATGCTTGTTGTTGCTGGATATGTTGAGCAGACAAATAGGCATTAGCGCCAGGAACCACCCCAATACTGTTTTCGCCATGTTGGTTAACAAAAATCACCGCTGTGCCAGTGCTTTGATTGGCAATCTCATAACAGCCGCTTAAATCGATACCATCAGCGGCCCAAGTTTTTCGCATTGTTGCTGCATTGCTATCGTCACCAAGAGCACTGATAAAATAGATATTTTGGTCAGCATTACGTAATCGTGCCGCTGCAACCGCTTGGTTTGCGCCTTTTCCGCCCAATTCTAGTCGATATTGCTGACTGATTAAGGTTTGCCCTGCTTGGGGTAATTCATCAAATGTTAAAACATGGTCGGCATTGGCACTACCAACAACTAATAAAGTACTCATGGATATCCTTAGTTGCCATGCAAGAACTGCATGGCATGAGTTAACTAGGTGCTGCTGATCTTTTAAGTTTTTTTTGCAGCGAATTTGTTGGTCCATAATTAAAATTATGAGTTACAAGGCTGAGGCTTTATGGTGTCGTTATTCTACATAAAAAGCTGACAACACAGTAAAAACGATCAACAAATGCTGCCCGAAGGGTTCAGCAAAAGCGGTTTACTCTTTGTTGAGCGATTCTTTGATTAGCGAGTGGTGCTTAGATGACTAGGCAGCAATCCACTCGCCTCGATTAAAACGCTTTTATCTCAAACAAAATTTAACCGGCAAAGATCTACAGACCCGAGTAATCGTTTAAACGCTCAACGATGAAATCAACAAAACCAGAGCGATCAATATTAAACAATACTTTGGCATTGTGCGGTTTTCCGGTTAATTGATAACGATCAACCACAGTCATACCTTGGGTATGCTCACCTTTGGTTTCGATACCTACCCAGCAATCGATGGCAGTAAATAGCGACGGATTGAGCAGCCACGCAATAGTACAAGGATCATGTAATGGCGCCCCAGTGAAACCCCATTTGGGATCGCGATGGTAAATCATGAAAAAGTCGAGTAGCTCGGCAACGCATTTAGCTATCGGGTTGTTAATCGCTCTAATTCGCTCAATATCCTCATCCATAATTTGTGCTTCATGAGTAACATCTAGGCCACACATGACAATGGGAATACCTGATTTAAACACCATATCAGCAGCTTCTGGATCGACAAAAATATTAAACTCCGCAGCAGGAGTCCAATTGCCAACGCCAGCTGCACCACCCATTAAGACAATACTGTCTATGTTACTATGAAGTTCAGGATGTGCAGCAAGAAACAGTGCAATATTCGTTAATGGGCCAGTAGGAACCAGTGTGACAGCTTGCTGGCTGTTTCTAACTTTATCGGCCATTAATTCAATGGCACTTTGTGCCACTGGAGCGAATGCAGGATCTGGCAGTTTTGGACCATCAAGGCCACTTTCGCCATGTACGTTGTCTGCAATGATCAATTCTCGCGCTAAAGGCTTAGGTGCACCACCCGCAACAGGAATATCATGACGACCGAGTAATGTTAATACCCGCAGTGCATTATTGAGGGTTTTTTCCGGAGTTTGATTGCCTGCACTGGTTGTTACGGCTAGCACATCGAGCTTAGCAGAACTGAGTGCTAAAATAAGTGAAATAGCATCATCATGACCGGGATCGCAATCGAGAATAACGGGACGTTTCATAGGTAATAGCCTTATTCGAATGTACGGTTAATGTATCACTTGGTGAGCAGAGCATTCATACTTAAACGATAAAAATGTGATCTAATATCAAGATTAAGCAGACAACTCATCGCGATTGAATGCAGTTAATATAAACTCACTTAAGGCAATTGAAGTCTGATACGTGTTTCAAATGTTATAAAAAATAATTATGTAAACAAAACACATATTATCAGTGACATAACATTTACAGTGCGACTTAATTGCAGCTTTTTCCAATAGCGCTTATCTGACTCATATATAATGGGTGTTTTCTGTTTGAAAGCGTGGAGAAGAGTATGGATTGTCGTTTAGGTTGTGGTGCTTGTTGTATCGCACCTTCTATTACAAGTGCGATTCCAGGTATGCCAAATGGTAAACCTGCTGGAGTACGCTGTATTCAGCTAGATGATGATAATTTGTGTATGATATTTGGTCATTCTGATCGTCCCGATGTTTGCGCTGATTTTAGTGCAAGCATTGATGTATGTGGCACAACAAATCAGCAAGCTTTATGGTTGATCACTGATTTAGAATCTTCAACGTGCTAACGTGCTAACTTAATTTACCTTGGATCTTTTAGCTCATGCAACTAACCCGATATACAGATTTTGGTATCCGCATTTTAATGTATCTTGCGGTGCAACCCGAACGAGAAAGCTTGTTTCGAATTGCAGAAGTGACCAGTGTATTTGATCTTTCTTCAAATCATGTGGCCAAAATTATCCACCAATTAGGGAAGCTGGGGTATTTACACACAGTTAGAGGTAAAAGCGGTGGTTTTAGATTAGCAAAAGCGGCTGATGATGTACTGCTTGGACAACTAGTTCGCGATTTAGAACACTCATTAGCGCCAATCGATTGTGAGTCGCCTTATTGCCGTTTTACGACAGTCTGTCGATTAAAAGGCATTTTAGGTCAAGCGGTTGCGGCTTACTTGGCAGTACTAGACCAATATACTCTAACCGATATTGTCGCTAATAGAACCGATATATTGTCTACTTTACCGGATTTGTCTATTTCAGTGTTGCAGTTGGATTAGGCTGGCCAGCGGTTGCAATACCAACTTCATCGAATAATTGAGATGTCGGCACTAATATGATGCCATTTTCTTTTAGACGAGCTAAGTTAGCATTTAAAAATCGAATGGTTTCAGGATAAGGATGAGCAATAGCAACAAGGCTGCCTTGCTGTTTCGATCGCGTTATTATCTGTTGAAATTGTTTCTCTAATGCATCTTCATTAATATCGTTGTCTAGAAACACCTGCCTTCTGAGTAATGGCACGCCCAGTTTTATCGCTTGGTTGCTGGCTCGGGTGTATTTAGTGGTAACACTGTCGACAAAAAACAATTGTTGTTGCTTTAAACTCTGCATTACCCATAACATCGGTTCATCCATCTGAGTCAATAAGCTACCCATGTGATTGTTTGCCCCTTTAGCAAACGGAATACTAGAAAATGCACTTTGTAATTGCTGTTTAATTTGTGCCTCACTCATATCATTAGTTAATCCGCCAGGTCCTAACGCTTTACCATTTAAGGCTTGCATTGGTAGGTGCAACATAATTTCATGGCCTTTTTTGTGACCATCTGTGGCCAGTTTCTGACCCAAGGGAGTATGAGGAAGCACCGATAAAGTAATATTCTGTGGTAATGACAATGCCGCTTCGTCAGTTAGGCGATAACCAATATCGTCAATGATGATGGCAAGTTTAGCGGCGGTAGCAGGCATGATGCTACTGAGTAAGAATAGGATTAATAATAGCTTTGGCACAAATTTAACTTATTTTGGTTAAGTGAGTAATTGTTATTTTTTTGATCTCTGCATAATTATAAGCACAGTTATAGCCAGTGATATAGTGCTAATTGGCAGTCTTACTTATTAACTGGCGCGGTAAGGGACTAAAAAGTGACAAATAATGAGCGAATTAACTGTTGGGTTCTCATGTTTAACGGCAATAATATGCGGGATCAACCGCTTTACCCTTATTACGAATTTCAAAATATAAACCAGGCTCACGTTGCCCGCCTGAACGACCAACAAGTGCAATAGACTCACCGCTTTTTACCATATCACCAGGTTGCTTTAATAGCGTTTGGGCGTGACCGTAGAGGCTCATATAGCCTTTGCCGTGGTCAATCACTAATACCATACCAAAACCACGTAACCAGTCTGCATAAATCACTTTCCCTGATGCCACAGCATTGATATTTTGCCCTTCTGGTGCAGCAAGTACCGCACCTTTCCAAACAATTTGTCCAGAGCGGCTACTACCAAAGCGTTTACTTATTCTGCCGTTAGTTGGCCATTTCAATTTGCCTTTCTGGCTTGCTATTCCGTCCATTGTTGGGTTGGCCTTTGCGGCCAGCATGGCTTGCTGCACAATACGTTTTAAACTCGCCTCTTCTATTTGCAGTTGTTCTAATTCCGCACCTTTACTGGATAAGGTTCGTTGTAATTGAGTCAATGTTTGTTGGCGTTGACCTTGCTCTTTAGTTAATTGCAGTGCTTGTTGTTTTTGGTCTATGACTAACGCATTGAGTTTTTGTTGAGCCGTGACTTGCTGTTGCTTAACGGTATCTAAATCGATACTGGTTTGCTTGAGCTGCTTAATGGCCTTAATTCGGGCATTATTCAAAAATTGATAATAAGCTAGCATACGTTCAACGGCGGCAGGTTTTTGCTGGTTAAGCATCATTTTGGTGTAATCATGATTACCGGCTAAATAAGCACTCGACAACTGATTTGATAAAGTTTCTTGTTGGCTAGTTTTGAGGCTGGCGAGTTCGATTTGTTGCTTGTCGAGTTCGCGAAGTTTGGTATTAACGGTCGCGAGAGATGTTTGTGATTGATTCACTTTTTGAGCTGCTTTGGCAATCGCTTGCTCATCACTTTTAAGTAACGCAATCAGCTTCTCTCGTTGCTTAGCAGTGTCTTTCAGTGAATTTTGCTGCTGGTTTATCTGCACTTGAATAGACTTCAAAGCCGATTGGCGTGAAGACAAATCAGCGCTATTCGCTGTAAGTGAAAAGATTAGAAAGCCAGCTATAATGCTGGCTTTTACAAATAAACGAGTTATCACGAGTTAATGTTTACTCTTTAAGGTCAATGATACAGCGTCCAGTCATTTCTTTCGGGATACTTTGGCCCATTAAGGTTAACATAGTTGGCGCGATATCACTCAAACGTCCACCATCTTTTATAGTGGCGTCACGACCGACATAAATAAAGGGCACTAAGTTACTGGTATGAGCTGTAAATGGTTGTCCGTTAGAAGGATCTTTCATTTTCTCTGCATTACCATGATCGGCTGTAATCAAGCATTCACCATCAACTTTCGCTAACGCTTCGACGACCCGGCCAATGCATGCATCAACCGCTTCACAGGCTTTAACTGCGGCATCAAAGTTCCCACTATGGCCTACCATATCACCATTTGGATAGTTGCAAATGATCACATCATATTTTGTAGACTCTATTGCGGCGACCAATTTATCGGTTAATTCTGCTGAGCTCATTTCAGGTTGCAGATCATATGTAGCGACCTTAGGCGACTGAATTAAAATACGATCTTCACCTTCAAATGGCTCTTCTTTGCCGCCATTGAAAAAGAAGGTCACATGGGCATATTTTTCTGTTTCTGAAATGCGCAGCTGAGTCTTATGCAGGTTTTGCAGGGTTTCACCTAAGGTATTGACTAAATCACTCGATGGATAGGCTACCGGAGCGTTAATGTCTGCAGCATAGTCTGTTAGCATCACAAAGTTGATTTTTGGTGTTTTATTACGTACAAAACCGTCAAAATCAGGATTAACAAAACTACGAGTAAGTTGACGAGCACGATCAGCGCGGAAATTCATAAAAATCAGCGAATCGTTATCGTTTAATACCGCAGCGTCCCCTTGAGCATCAACAATTGCAGAAGCTTTAACAAACTCATCATTTTCATCGCGAGCATAAGCGGCGTCCAATGCTTCTGGCGCCGATGTGTAAGTGTATTGACTTTTGCCTTCGGTAATTAATTCGTAGGCTTGCGATACGCGATCCCAACGATTGTCACGGTCCATCGCAAAGTAGCGGCCAATCATAGATGCAATACGGCCATGACCTAATGAGGCAAATAGCTTATCAAAATGTTCTAAGCTTTTTTTAGCACTACGAGGAGGTGTATCTCGGCCATCTAGAAAAGCGTGTAAATACACTTTGGTTGCACCACGCTCAACGGCCATACGGCACATAGCTTCGATGTGATCTTCATGACTATGTACACCACCAGGGGACAATAACCCCATAATGTGAACAGCACCCTTTGCTGCGATAGCTTTATCTACTGCATCACAAAGCACAGGATTTTTTTCAAACTCATGGTCAGCAATTGCTTTACTGATACGAGTAAGCTCTTGATACACAATTCGGCCAGAGCCAATATTGATATGACCTACTTCAGAGTTACCCATTTGACCATCGGGTAATCCGACGTCCATGCCAGAACCAGAAATAAGACTATGAGGATATTGTGCATTAAGCTTATCTAAAACAGGAGTATTGGCACTAAAAACCGCGTTATATTGCGTATCTTCACTGTAACCCCAGCCATCAAGAATAAGTAATGCGAGTGGACGTTTCTTTGTCATTTTGCAAATACCTTTTTAAGTTAAAAATAGAAGTGTTAGAAAATTTCAATTGAATTAATATTACTACTTATCGATAGTGTGCAAAAGGCATATAGGTTTGAAGATATAACTAAAGCAACGGATAACAATAGGTCAGTTGCAAATAACTCGACTTAAACCGTTTATTTTAGGTGTTTCTTTAATGAAAACTGCCGAGCAAACCGATATACTCGGGGCCATCTCATCTTAGTCATCGTCAGAGAAATCAATAATTATGCAAGAATATATGGAATTTTTTAAAGCAAACCCAATGTTAAGCTTAGCGTGGGTCGGCTTGTTTGTAGCACTTGTTGTTAGTGTCATAAAATCTAGCACATCAAAAGTGAAAAACGTCAGTCATCAAGAGTTAACACTCATGGTAAATAAGCAAGATGCCAAAGTTGTTGATGTGCGTAGTAAAGAAGAATTTAAAAAAGGCCATATTGTTGATGCGCTCAATGTGACCCTAACAGAAATCAAAAATAATCAAGTCACTAGCCTTGAAAAGTTCAAAACTAGCCCCATTATATTAGTATGTAACTCAGGTATGACATCGTCACAAGCAGCTCAACTTCTTACTAAACAAGGGTTTGAAAACATGTTTAACCTTAAAGGCGGCATGGCTGAATGGCAGAGTGCAAATTTACCCGTAGTTAAAAGCAAACGTTAATATTATGACTTAATGGTATGCGGTGTTAATGAATGTAGATATCCGTTAACACGGCTTATTATCAAGATTTTGTTCGTTATCATTTATCGAGCTGGATCAACTTTACGGGATTGCACTAATGTTAGATTAACTCTTTTCATTAGGCGTAACAGCCCAACACAATTAGCTTCACAGAAAAGCTAAATAACATTGATAGGTAGGAAATTATGGCTGAAGTAGCAAACAACGAAGCACAAGCACCACAGTTCAACGTTCAGCGTATTTATACAAAGGATTTGTCTTTTGAAACACCAAACAGCCCTGCTGTTTTCCAGAAAGAATGGAACCCAGAAGTAAAATTAGATTTAGATACTCGCAGCAACAAGCTGTCTGACGACACATATGAAGTCATCTTATCGTTAACGGTTACGGCTAAAAATGGCGAAGATACCGCTTTTTTATGTGAAGTTCAGCAAGCGGGTATTTTCTCAATTGTTGGTTTAACTGAACAACAACTTGCACATTCTTTAGGCGCATATTGCCCTAACGTATTGTTCCCATACGCACGTGAATTAGTGGGTAACTTAGTTGGTCGTGGTACTTTCCCACAACTAAACCTTGCTCCAGTTAACTTTGATGCTCTATTTGCTCAGTACGTTCAACAGCGTCAAACTGCAGCAACTGAAGAAGCTACTGCGTAATTTATGAATAACGCTGCCGAAATTACGGTATTAGGGGCGGGGTCTTATGGCACCGCCCTCGCTATTTCTTTAGCCAGTAACGGCCATAAAACGTTGCTTTGGGGTCACGATCCTAAAAGCATGAAAGTTTTAGCAGATAGTCGCTGTAACGAGCGTTTTTTACCCGGCATTCAGTTTCCTGATTGTTTAGCAATCGAACCGGATTTAGGTAAAGCGCTCGCAGCAAGCCAAAATATCCTAGTGGTCGTGCCAAGCCATGTATTTGGTGATGTACTCAAACAAGCTAAGCCATTATTACGCAAAGATGCCCGGATTGTGTGGGCGACCAAAGGGTTAGAGCCTGAAACAGGTCGTTTATTACAAGATGTTGCACGCGAGCAACTTGGAGAACAATATCCGTTAGCGGTATTGTCTGGCCCTACGTTTGCTAAAGAGTTAGCTGCCGGTTTGCCTACCGCCATTTCTATTGCAGGGACTTGCCCGCAGTTTACCAATGATTTGGTTGAGTTACTCCACAGCCCAAAACGATTGCGCGTTTATGCTAATGACGATTTTACCGGCCTTCAACTCGGTGGCGCGGTTAAAAACGTGATTGCGATTGGTGCCGGTATGTCCGACGGCATTGGCTTTGGTGCTAATGCACGTACAGCATTAATTACCCGAGGTCTAGTCGAACTTAGCCGTTTAGGTGTCGCCCTCGGCGCCGATGCCTCAACTTTTATCGGTATGGCTGGTTTAGGTGATTTGGTATTAACTTGTACCGATAATCAATCGCGTAATCGTCGTTTTGGCCTGGCATTGGGCCAAGGTAAAGATGTCATAACCGCGCAAGAAGAAATTGGTCAAGTAGTCGAAGGTTACCGCAACACTAAAGAAGTGTTTACCCTAGCTAAACGCCTCGGAGTAGAAATGCCGATTACAGAGCAAATCTATCAAGTGTTGTATCAAGGCAAAGCACCCGTTGAAGCAGCAAAAGAGTTACTCAGCCGAGACAAAAAGTCTGAAACACTCAAGAAATAATGCAACAGATCAGTTAACTTAACCGTGAGTAGATACCAAAAAGGATGCTAAAATAGCATCCTTTTTTGCATTTAATGTTTATCCATTAAACACAAAACAACCAATTTCAACGTGTGGAGTATAGCGTGGAACATCATGATGTAATCATTATCGGCGCCGGTGCGGCAGGATTAATGTGTGCTGCTACAGCGGGCTACCGAGGTCGTGATGTGTTGGTATTAGATAACGCCAAACAAGCGGGTAAGAAAATTCTTATCAGTGGTGGTGGCCGTTGTAACTTCACCAATCAAAAAGTTGAACCACATCAGTTTATATGCGGCAATCCACACTTTGTAAAATCGGCATTGGCGCGCTATCGCTCGAGCGATTTTATTGAGCTGGTTGAACGTCATGGCATTGAATACCATGAGCGCGAACATGGACAGTTGTTTTGTAATGACACTGCCAAAGAAATCGTTACCATGTTAATGACCGAATGCGAATGGGCCGGTGTTAAGGTAAAGCTACGTACTGAAATGCTCTCTGTTAGCAAGACCGAAGCAGGCTTTAATTTAAGCACGTCAAATGGCGACTTTAGTTGTGAATCATTAGTGATTGCTACTGGCGGTTTATCCATGCCGAAATTAGGTGCTACGCCTTATGGTTACAAGCTTGCCGAACAATTCGGCTTAAAAGTATTACCTACCAGCGCTGGCTTAGTGCCTTTTACTTGGCATAGCGATCAAAAAATCCGGTTTGAGCCATTATCAGGCATTGCAGTGCCAACCACTATCACGGCACAAGATGGCACCCAGTTTAGCGAAGCCTTATTGTTTACTCATCGTGGTCTATCTGGCCCTGCTGTGTTACAAATTTCAAATTACTGGCATCCAGGTGAAGCGATTTCAATCAATTTACTGCCCGGTGAAAATGCATTAGATAAAATTGAATTTGCACTGAAACATCACCCAAAACAAAGCCTACGCAACACCCTAAGCCAGTGGTTACCAAAACGCTTGGTTGAAGCCCTATTTGAAGAGTCTCAACTGGATAAAGCCCTAAATCAACTCGGGCACGGCGAGCGTGAAAAGCTGGCTAATGATTTAAACGACTGGTCTATTGTTATGAACGGTACAGAAGGCTATCGCACTGCCGAAGTGACTTTAGGTGGCGTCGATACTAATGAATTGTCATCAAAAACCATGCAAGCGAACAAGGTCTCTGGATTATACTTTATTGGTGAAGTTATGGACGTAAGTGGTTGGTTAGGTGGGTTTAATTTTCAGTGGGCGTGGTCATCTGGTGTCGCGGCTGGATTGGCTGTTTAGTTGTTTTTTAATAAGAATGATGTAATTAAACTAAAAAATTATCAAAAAATGAGTGATTACGTTCCACGCTTAGAATACAGCAATTAATTAACCTTCAATGAAGTGATTTACTGCCCGCCCTCAACCTATATATCAGTCACAAAAAATGCAGGCTTAATGGTGGTAATTAGGTCATCGACAACGTCGTCATTTTGACGTGGTTCTGCTTGATATATCGACCATGACAATCCTGCCATGATAATCAAAAATATACTCGAGAATACCTATCCTGCATCGATATCCAACAATAATGTGCAAAAAAGAATAACCCATAAATTTTGTGCTGTGGTGATGAACTTATCTGTTGCTGAATAGTGTCGATATCCATGCTTATGATCTCAAAAATGAGCATAAGTTTACAAACGGATCGATTTGTTGATTCCTTTGATGTTGAATTCCCTCAAAATAGTTCATAATCTTACCCTACGCCATACTATTTTAACTATATAGTGTAAATTCATAGTGTAATTTTTGATGCTTTAATCATTAGATTGACACGCCTGCTATTAGAACAGTGAAGGAATTGTTGAAAATGTTAAAGTTGAATATTACTTTTTATACTGCATTATTAGGGGTGTTTGCGAGTACCAATAGCATTGCAGCCGAATCAAACTCTCTCGATCTGAGTCTACAAGAGTTACTGAATGTTGAAGTGACCTCGGTATCAAAACAAAAGCAGCCCTTGTCAAACTCACCTGCTGCAATCTATGTTGTCACAAGCGAAAATATTCATAATTCTGGGGCTACCTCAATTCCGCAAGCACTTCGCGATGTGCCGGGCCTGCATGTAGCCCAGATTGACTCACAAAAATGGGCGATCAGTAGCCGTGGTTTTAACGGTCGCTACAACAATAAATTATTAGTATTGATGGATGGCAGAACCCTCTATTCTCCTGTATTTTCAGGTGTCTATTGGGAAGTGCAAGATACACTGATGGCCGATATTGAACGTATTGAAGTCATCCGTGGCCCAAGTGCTGCTATGTGGGGGGCTAATGCGGTAAATGGCGTGATTAATATTATTACCAAACACAGTGCTGATACTTCTGGTGGCTATGCTGAACTAGGCGCTGGTGATTATGAGCAAGGATTTGCTGGTTTCCGTTATGGTTCGACATTATCGGACAATGCAACATCGAGAGTGTATGTAAAAGGTCATAGTAAAGATTCTCTTGAGCATGATCCACAAGATCTCGGTGACTACCTTGTGGGGCCTTCTGCAAGTGTTGATAAGGATAACGACTGGACGCATCTACAAGTCGGCGGCCGCGTTGATATAGAGCTTGAGACAGGTACCAGCCTTATGTTGAGCAGTGATTGGTATCGCACTCAAATGCAGCAAACTTCCTATTATCCGACATTAGTTGGTCCGTCATATCTTGAATATAATAGTGACGAAGTAAACAGTGATGGCTTTAATCTGTTATCAAAGTTCACCAAAGCGCTATCGCCAACCTCTCAATATAGTCTGCAAACTTACTACGATTATGCAAAAAGAGACGATGATTGGTATGGTTTTAGTAGTGAAACCCTTGATATTGATTTCCAGCATCAACTGCTTTTAGGCCAAAATCATAATATTGTCTGGGGACTAGGTTACCGCTTTATAAAGGATGATTTCGACCCAAGCACTATTATTGTAAGTAGTGAGTCAGCATCAACTCGAACTAATTTGTGGAGCACATTTGTTCGTGATGAGATGACGTTAATAGACGATGAATTATGGCTTACTTTAGCAACGCGAGTTGAACACTTTGACTACACAGGCTTTGAGATCCAACCCAATATTCGATTAATGTGGCAATTAAATAAAAAAAATAATTTGTG
This sequence comes from Shewanella sp. MEBiC00475, assembly GCF_005234075.1. Classification (NCBI taxonomy): domain Bacteria; kingdom Pseudomonadati; phylum Pseudomonadota; class Gammaproteobacteria; order Alteromonadales; family Shewanellaceae; genus Shewanella; species Shewanella sp. MEBiC00475. Next base: position 2,342,965 of record NZ_CP039928.1, on the reverse strand, counting down.
GGCCTCGGTTGCACGTGCAATCAGAACACCATCGCGGGTAGAAAATAATCTCTCTGTTAACGCACAAAATATATCGCCTTCGGTTGAGTCGCCATTGGTCAGTATATGGGTGGCTGGTAACGAGAATTATCAATCTGAAGAAATTATTTCCTATGAATTGGGTTACCGTGTTACTCCTGCAAAAAAATGGTCATTTGACTCAACAATATTTTATAACGACTATAATAAGCTTCGCAGTGCTCTCAACAGCACAACAGATTTCAGCACGTTTCCCAATTACATTTCGCAATACTTAACATTTGAGAATGATCTTAAAGGACATAATTATGGATTCGAGTTCTCTTCTATGTGGGCAGCAACCGATGCTCTCCAATTCAAACTGAACTATAGCTTTATTCAAAATGAGTTTGGTGAAAATCAAAGTCAAAATACTGATGCGCCAGAGCATATGTTGTCAACAATGATGGACTGGAGTATTACTGATGATATCGATCTTAATCTAGTGTGGCGGTTTATGGGTGATGCTTATGTCATCAATACCAATGACCTTAGCACTAAGACCATTGATAGCTACCATGGTTTAGATATTGGGTTGCACTGGGCTGTGACTCCTGATGTCTTGCTATCGGCGTTCGGAAAAAATTTACTTCATCCTGCCCATCTTGAGTATGAAGGAGAGAACTATCAATTCCCTTATAGAGTTGGGCCTAGTTATTACGTTAAAGCAAGCTTAACCTTTTAAGCTTGCAATCATGAAAAAAACGAGCTTTAGCCGAAAGTTGTTGTTTTCATTATGGGTGATGGGAGTCATTCTGCTTCCGCGTACCTCTATGGCGCAGGATGCGTTCGAGTTAAAAGCGGCATTAACTTATAACTTTGCTAAGTTTACCCAGTGGCCTGAATCCCGACTCAATGAAACATCTGCGTGGGAAATCTGTTACTTCGGGAATCAATATCACGACAGTTTTATGGGGCTTTCTAATAAAAAATTGGCCACTCTGCCGGTCACTGTTATTCAATTATCAGACATCAGTAAAATAGAACAGTGTGATGTGGTATTTATTGATGCTAATTCTAGAGGATTAACACATCGTTTGTTATTAGCAGTAGAGAACAAAGCGATTTTAACGGTTTCAGATATCTCGGGCTTTGAAATGCAGGGCGGGATGATTGAAATTGTCGAACAAGATAAGCGGTTATATTTCAAGGTTAATATGCGAGTGTTAGAGGCATCAGGATTAAAAATCAGTTCACAAGTATTAAAATTAGCACTCGAAGTTAAACGATGATGGAAAGTTATCTTACTAATAAAATTATTGTTTATCAGCTCATTCTAGCCATCTAAATCTCCCTCAATAACGTTACAATTTTATACCCAAAAGAACAATACTCACGGAAGTAGCTAACCTTTAGGCTTAAATGATGAGAACGTACACAGCTCAATGGTGCCAATATTCATGCTCATGTTCTCAAAAATGAACATAAGTTTACAAACTGACCGATTTGGTAATTCTTTTGATGTTGAATCATCTAAAAATAGTACATAATCTTACCATACGGCATACCATTTTTAACTTTGTAGCGACAATTCATTGTGTAGCTTTTGATACGTTAATCAATTGACATGTATCCCCTTAGATTTATGAAGGAACCATTCAGAAATGTTAAAGTTGAAAGATACTTTTTTGGCTACACTATTCGTTTTTATAGTCAGTTTCACTGCTATCGCAACCGAGTCAAACTCTCTGGATCTCAGTCTGCAAGAGTTAATGAATGTTGAAGTTACTTCAGTGTCAAAACAGAAACAGCCTTTATCAAATTCACCCGCTGCAATCTATGTCGTCACAAGCGAAAGTATTCGTCGCTCTGGGGCTACCTCAATCCCCCAGGCTCTTCGCGATGTACCAGGACTTCATGTAGCGCAAATTGACTCACAAAAGTGGGCCATTGGTAGTCGAGGTTTTAATGGTCGCTACAACAACAAATTATTGGTGTTGATGGATGGCAGAACCCTCTATTCTCCGTCCTTTTCTGGTGTCTACTGGGAAGTACAAGACACACTCATGGCCGATATTGAACGCATCGAAGTTATCCGCGGCCCTAGCGCTGCGATGTGGGGCGCCAATGCGGTAAATGGCGTGATTAACATTATTACTAAGCACAGCGCCGATACATTAGGGGGATATACTGAGTTAGGTGCCGGAGATTATGAACAAGGTTTTGCTGGCTTTCGTTATGGCTCTACATTATCCGACAAAGTGACCTCGAGAATATACTTAAAGGGTCATGAAAGAGATTCATTTGAGTTTAACCAAAGTGATGTAGATAGTAGCTTGCATAGTGTATTAGACAGTGTGAGTAAAAATAATAGTTGGCAGCATCTGCAACTAGGGGGACGTGTTGATATACAACTAGAAACCGATACCAGCCTTTTTTTCAGCAGTGATTATTACACCACTAAAATGCAACAAGCATCGAATATCGCATCTACAGAGGCGCCGTTATACCGCGAGTTTTATACTGACGAAGTTAACAGCGATGGCTTTAACTTATTATCAAAATACACTAAAGCGCTCTCTGCAACCTCCGAATATAGTGTGCAAACTTATTACGATTACGCAAGTAGAAAAGAAGATAGGTATGATATACGCAGTGATACCTTTGATATTGATTTTCAGCATCAATTAATTATTGGGCAGAATCATAATATTGTTTGGGGATTAGGATACCGTTATATACAAGATGAAGTTGACTCTCGTTTGCGCACTTTTTTAACCAGTAGCGAGTCAACACAAACGAATACTGATTTATGGAGTGCATTTATCAGCGATGAAATAATGCTTATTAAAGACAAATTATGGCTGACTCTAGCTTCGCGCTTTGAGCACAACGATTACACTGGGCTTGAAGTTCAGCCAAATATTCGTCTTATGTGGCAGTTAGACGCAAAAAATAATGTATGGACCTCTATCGCTCGCGCAATAAGAACCCCCTCAAGATTAGAAGATAATATTTCAGTAAATGCGCTGAATATACCGCCTTCGGATGTGTCTCCATTGGTAAAAGTGTGGGTATCAGGTAGCGACAATTTTGAATCAGAAGAAATTATCTCATATGAAGTGGGTTATCGTTTTATACCAGTAAGCCAATGGTCTTTTGATACTTCAGTGTTTTATAACGATTATGACAAACTGCGCAGCACCTCAATTGGTGCAATAGATTTCAGTACATTTCCTAATTATATTTCGCAAGATACCGTATTTGAGAATGACTACGATGGGTATAATTATGGGGTCGAGTTATCTTCATTGTGGGCTGCCTCCAATACACTTCAGTTAAGGGTTAACTATAGCTTCATTAAAAGCGAATTTGGTGACAACTTATCGCAGAATACTGATGCACCTGAGCATATGTTATCGACCATAATCGATTGGAATATTACTGACGATATTGGCGTTAACTTTGTATGGCGTTTTATCGATGACACGATTGTTATAAGCGAAAAAAGCTCAAGCGAAAAGACAATCGATAGTTACAACACTGTGGATATTGGAGTGAGTTGGAATGTGACATCTGATGTCACATTATCAGCGCAAGGGAAAAATTTACTTTATCCATCTCATCTCGAATATGAAGGAGAAAGTTTGCAGTTTCCCTATCGGGTAGGACCAAGTTACTACCTCAAAGCGACCTTAACCTTTTAAGGTCGAAACCATGAAAAAATTTAATTTAAGTCGACAGCTACTGTATTCATTATTAGCTATATTTGCTCTGCTTCCGCATACCTCTATAGCCCAGGACTCGTTTGATTTAAAAGCGGCGTTTACCTATAACTTCGCTAAATTTACTCAGTGGCCTGAATCCCGACTCAATGAAAAATCGCCATGGAAAATTTGTTTCTTTGGTAATCAATATCGCGACAGTTTTATGGGGCTTTCTAATAAAACATTGGCTAATAAGCCAATCACGGCTATTGCGTTATTAGAAACAAGCCAAATAGAACTGTGTGATGTGGTATTTATTGACGCAAACTCTAGAGATTTTATTCGTCGTTTATTCTTGGCTGTCGATAATAAACCTATTTTAACGGTGTCGGATATTTCCGGCTTTGCGGTGCAAGGAGGCATGATTGAAATCGTTGAGCAAGATAAGCGATTATATTTCAATATTAATAGTAAGGTATTAGAGGCATCAGGCTTAAACATCAGTTCACAAGTATTAAAATTAGCACTCGAAGTTAAACGATGATGGAAAGTTATCTTACTAATAACATTATTGTTTATCAGCTCATTCTAGCCACCTAAATATCCCTCAATAACATTACAATTTTATACCCCAAAGAACAAAATCTTCGAAAATAGCTAACCTTTAGGCTTAAATGATGGGAGCGTACATAGCTGAATGATGCCAATATTCATGCTCATGTTCTCAAAAATGAACATAAGTTTACAAACTGACCGATTTGGTAATTCTTTTGATGTTGAATCATCTAAAAATAGTACATAATCTTACCATACGGCATACCATTTTTAACTTTGTAGCGACAATTCATTGTGTAGCTTTTGATACGTTAATCAATTGACATGTATCCCCTTAGATTTATGAAGGAACCATTCAGAAATGTTAAAGTTGAAAGATACTTTTTTGGCTACACTATTCGTTTTTATAGTCAGTTTCACTGCTATCGCAACCGAGTCAAACTCTCTGGATCTCAGTCTGCAAGAGTTGATGAATGTTGAAGTTACCTCAGTGTCAAAACAGAAACAGCCTTTATCAAATTCACCCGCTGCAATCTATGTCGTCACAAGCGAAAGTATTCGTCGCTCTGGGGCTACCTCAATCCCCCAGGCTCTTCGCGATGTACCAGGACTTCATGTAGCGCAAATTGACTCGCAAAAGTGGGCCATTGGTAGCCGTGGTTTTAATGGTCGCTACAACAACAAATTGTTGGTGTTGATGGATGGCAGAACGCTCTATTCTCCTATCTTTTCAGGTGTCTACTGGGAAGTACAAGACACACTCATGGCCGATATTGAACGCATCGAAGTTATCCGCGGCCCTAGCGCTGCGATGTGGGGCGCCAATGCGGTAAATGGCGTGATTAACATTATTACTAAGCACAGCGCCGATACACTAGGTGGTTATGCAGAGTTAGGTGCGGGTGATTATGAACAAGGCTTTGCTGGTTTTCGTTACGGCTCAGCATGGTCTGACAAGGTCACGTCGAGAGTCTATTTAAAGGGCTTTGAAAGAGACTCGTTTGAGCTTGACCCAAACGATCTTGAGAGTGATTTACTGGTTCCATTTGCTGATGCTGGCAAAGATAATAGCTGGCAGCATCTGCAATTAGGTGGGCGCATTGATATTCAGCTTGAGACAGACACAAGTCTCACTTTAAGCAGCGACTTTTACACGTCAAAAATGCAGCAAGCACCGAATATTGCATCAACAGAAGCTCCGCTATACCGAGAGTATTATACTGACGAAGTCAAAAGTGATGGCTTTAATCTATTATCAAAGTACACCAAAGCATTATCGGCAACCTCTGAATATAGCGTTCAAACTTATTACGATTATGCCAACCGAGATGAATACGTGTATAGCTTTCGTAGTGAAACCCTTGATATTGATTTTCAGCATCAGCTAATTATTGGTCAAAATCATAATATTGTTTGGGGATTAGGTTATCGTTATATACAAGACAATTTTGGTCAAAGCTCTGTAATGAAAAATAATGGATCGGCATCGACACGAACCCATTTGTGGAGTGCATTTATCAGTGACGAGATCACATTGGTAAATGACGAATTGTGGCTTACTTTGGCTTCGCGTTTTGAACGCAATGATTACACGGGCTTTGAAGTTCAGCCCAATATTCGTCTTATGTGGCAGTTAAACGCAAAAAATAATGTATGGACATCTATCGCTCGCGCAATAAGAACTCCATCAAGATTAGAAAATAATCTTTCGGTTAATGCTCTCAATATACCGCCTTCTGATCTCTCTCCGCTGGTAAAAGTGTGGTTATCGGATAACGATAATTTTGAATCAGAAGAAATTATCTCTTACGAGGTGGGTTATCGGTTTATTCCGGTAAGCCAATGGTCTTTTGATACTTCAGTATTTTATAACGACTATGACAAACTGCGAAGTATTTCAATTGGTGCAACAGATTCCAGTACATTTCCTAGTTATATTTCGCAATATACCGTATTTGAGAATGACTACGATGGGTATAGTTATGGGGTCGAGCTATCTTCATTGTGGGCTATAACGGATGCGTTTCAGTTAAGAGTCAATTACAGCTTTATTCAAAGTAAATTTGGTGACAATTTAAATCAGAATACCGATGCGCCAAAACATATGTTGTCAACAATAATTGATTGGAATATTACCGATGATGTTGATGTTAACTTCGTATGGCGTTTTATCGATGACACTGACTTGATAAGCCAAAATGGCACAAGTATGAAGACAATAGAGAATTACAACACTGTGGATATTGGAGTGAGTTGGAATGTGACATCTGATGTCACATTATCAGCGCAAGGGAAAAATTTACTTTATCCATCTCATCTCGAATATGAAGGAGAAAGTTTGCAGTTTCCCTATCGGGTAGGACCAAGTTACTACCTCAAAGCGACCTTAACCTTTTAAGGTCGAAACCATGAAAAAATCTAATTTAAGTCGACAGTTACTGTATTCAGTATTGGTTATATTTGTGCTGTTTCCGCATACCTCTATAGCCCAGGACTCGTTTGATTTAAAAGCGGCGTTTACCTATAACTTCGCTAAATTTACTCAGTGGCCTGAATCCCGACTCAATGAAAAATCGCCATGGAAAATTTGTTTCTTTGGTAATCAATATCGCGACAGTTTTATGGAACTGTCGAATAAAACATTGGCTAATAAGCCAATCACGGCTATTGCGTTATTAGAAACAAGCCAAATAGAACTGTGTGATGTGGTATTTATTGACGCAAACTCTAGAGATTTTATTCGTCGTTTATTCTTGGCTGTCGATAATAAACCTATTTTAACGGTGTCGGATATTTCCGGCTTTGCGGTGCAAGGAGGCATGATTGAAATCGTTGAGCAAGATAAGCGATTATATTTCAATATTAATAGTAAGGTATTAGAGGCATCAGGCTTAAACATCAGTTCACAAGTATTAAAATTAGCACTCGAAGTTAAACGATGATGGAAAGTTATCTTACTAATAAAATTATTGTTTATCAGCTCATTCTAGCCATCTAAATCTCCCTCAATAACGTTACAATTTTATACCCAAAAGAACAATACTCACGGAAGTAGCTAACCTTTAGGCTTAAATGATGAGAACGTACACAGCTCAATGGTGCCAATATTCATGCTCATGTTCTCAAAAATGAATATAAGTTTACAAACGGATCAATTTGGTGATTGTTTTAATGTTGAATCATCTAAAAATAGTACATAATCTTACCATACGGCATACCATTTTTAACTTTGTAGCGACAATTCATTGTGTAGCTTTTGATACGTTAATCAATTGACATGTATCCCCTTAGATTTATGAAGGAACCATTCAAAAATGTTAAAGTTGAAAGATACTTTTTTGGCTACACTATTCGTTTTTATAGTCAGTTTCACTGCTATCGCAACCGAGTCAAACTCTCTGGATCTCAGTCTGCAAGAGTTAATGAATGTTGAAGTTACTTCAGTGTCAAAACAGAAACAGCCTTTATCAAATTCACCCGCTGCAATCTATGTCGTCACAAGCGAAAGTATTCGTCGCTCTGGGGCTACCTCAATCCCCCAGGCTCTTCGCGATGTACCAGGACTTCATGTAGCGCAAATTGACTCACAAAAGTGGGCCATTGGTAGTCGAGGTTTTAATGGTCGCTACAACAACAAATTATTGGTGTTGATGGATGGCAGAACGCTCTATTCTCCTATCTTTTCAGGTGTATATTGGGAAGTTCAAGACACACTCATGGCCGATATCGAACGCATCGAAGTTATCCGCGGTCCTAGCGCTGCTATGTGGGGTGCCAATGCGGTAAATGGCGTGATTAACATTATCACCAAACACACAGCTGACACCTTAGGGGGCTATGCGGAACTAGGTGCCGGAGATGTTGAGCAAGGATTTGCAGGCTTTCGTTATGGTTCAACACTCGCGGACAACGCAACATCAAGAGTGTATTTAAAAGGTCAAAGTAGAGACTCTCTTGAACATTATCCGCAAGATCTTGATAGCTCTCTGGTGGAGCCTTCTGCAAGTGTTGATAAAGATAACGACTGGACGCACCTTCAATTCGGGGGGCGTGTGGATATACAGCTTGAGACAGACACAAGCCTCATGTTGAGCAGTGACTTTTATAGCACTCAGATGCAACAGGCTTCCCATATTGCATCCATGGTTGGTCCGTTATATCGTGAATTTAACACTCAAAAAATAAAAAGTGATGGTTTTAATCTATTATCAAAATACACCAAAGCATTATCACCTACCTCAGAATATAGTCTGCAAACTTATTACGATTATGCAAAAAGAGATGAATACGTGTATGGCTTTCGCAGTGAAACCCTTGATATTGATTTTCAGCATCAGCTGCTTGTTGGTCAAAATCATAATATGGTTTGGGGATTAGGCTATCGTTACATACAAGACAATTTTGACCAAAGCTCTGTTATGAAAAATAATGGTTCGGCATCGACACGAACCCATTTGTGGAGTGCATTTATCAGTGACCAGATGACGTTGGTAGACAACGAATTGTGGCTTACTTTAGCATCACGTTTTGAACACAACGACTATACTGGTTTTGAAATCCAACCTAATGCTCGATTAATGTGGCAGTTGAATGAAAAAAACAAACTGTGGGCCTCTATTGCACGTGCAGTTAGAACGCCATCGAGATCAGAAAATAATCTTTCGGTTAATGCGCTAAATATATCGCCCTCTGCAGGTATTCCACTGGTCAAAACATGGGTGATTGGTAACGATAACTATCAATCTGAAGAAATGACATCATATGAGTTAGGTTATCGATTTATTCCTGCACAAAAATGGTCTTTTGATACCACAATATTTTATAACAATTATGATCAACTACGCAGCTCTCTGTATGGCACAACAGATTTCAGTACGTTTCCCAATTACATTTCGCAAAATGTTCCATTTAATAATGATCTCGCTGGATATAACTATGGCGTCGAGTTTTCCTCCATATGGACTGCAACTGATGCGATCCAATTAAAACTAAATTATAGCTACACACAAAATGAGTTTGATAAGAGTCAAAGTCAAAATACTGATGCGCCAGAGCATATGTTATCGACACTGATGGATTGGAGTATTACGGATGATGTTGACCTTAACCTCGTGTGGCGTTTTATTGATGAAGCTAACGTATTAAACCTAAATGACCTTAGTAATAAGACTATTGATAGTTACTATGGCGTAGATATTGGTTTACATTGGCAACTCGATCCTAATATCATATTATCTGCATTCGGCAAAAATTTACTTCATCCTGCCCACCTTGAGTATGAAGGAGAAACCTTTCAATTTCCTTATCGGGTAGGGCCAAGTTACTACCTCAAAGCGACCTTAACCTTTTAAGGTCGAAACCATGAAAAAATTTAATTTAAGTCGACAGCTACTGTATTCATTATTAGCTATATTTGCTCTGCTTCCGCATACCTCTATAGCCCAGGACTCGTTTGATTTAAAAGCGGCGTTTACCTATAACTTCGCTAAATTTACTCAGTGGCCAGAATCGCGTCTCAATGAAAAATCGCCATGGAAAATTTGTTTCTTTGGTAATCAATATCGCGACAGTTTTATGGAACTGTCGAATAAAACATTGGCTAATAAGCCAATCACGGCTATTGCGTTATTAGAAACAAGCCAAATAGAACTGTGTGATGTGGTATTTATTGACGCAAACTCTAGAGATTTTATTCGTCGTTTATTCTTGGCTGTCGATAATAAATCTATTTTAACGGTGTCGGATATTTCCGGCTTTGCGGTGCAAGGAGGCATGATTGAAATCGTTGAGCAAGATAAGCGATTATATTTCAATATTAATAGTAAGGTATTAGAGGCATCAGGCTTAAACATCAGTTCACAAGTATTAAAATTAGCACTCGAGGTTAAGCAATGAAAATAATGAATTTTGCATCAATTCGAACAAAGTTGATTTTTTCAATGCTAGCGATCGCTATTATTGTCATCATCATCATCTCTACATCTTTAATCACTAAGCAATATGTCATCACTAAAGAGAAGGCGGAACAAAGCTTGGCAGTGTTGAGTGATATTGTCGCGAGCAATAGCCTCTCTGCGGTTATTTTTAACGATCCAGTTTCAGCTGAAAAAACCTTATCGGCACTCATTGCACAACCCGATATCGTCCATGCGGCTATCTATGATCTTACAGGTAACGAATTTGCTTTATATCAAGGTAGTGATACTTACCAAGTAGAAACGGATCGGCAGGAATTAATCAACATTGTATCTTCTAAGAAAAAGTTGATTAAATTTAACCGTGATAGTGCTTATTCTTATACCCCTTTGCTCTCTGAAGGCGAGATAGTGGGCGTGTTACAAATCACCGATAATATGAACTCACAATCCCAGCAACTGGATGATTATTTAATTCTGGTTGTTTCCACAAGTGTATTTGCTTTTTTTGCAAGTTTATTGGTTATGTTTTGGTTACAGTCTTTATTCACCAAACCGCTCAATACGCTTTTACATGTCATTGAGCAAATCTCAAATAAAAAAGACTATACCCAGCGCGTTAGCATCAAGTCTCATGATGAGTTCGCTCAACTAGCGCAAAGTTTTAACGTAATGATCGCCGAAGTGGATGCTCGAGGTAGACAACTGGAAGCCATCAATCATGATTTAGAAAATCGTGTTTCAGAGCGCACCTTTGAATTACAACAGACACTCGAGCTTGCCAAAAAAGCGAATCATGCAAAATCTGAATTTTTAGCCGTAATGAGTCATGAGATCAGAACACCGCTAAATGGCATTATTGGATTTTCAGATCTACTTACATCTTTTGAATTGAATAAAGAGGTTTCTAATACAGTTCAAATGATCAACGATTCAGCCCAAACATTACTGGTGTTATTAAATGAGGTACTGGATTTTTCTAAGATTGATGCCAATAAAATAGATTTAGACATCAGAGAGTTTAATTTAACTGATTTTGTCACCTTTACATGCCAATCTCATAAAGTTACAGCACAGAAAAAGAGTCTTGATTTCGATGTTGTCATATCGCCACTAAACCACATAAATTACTTAGGCGACTCACTCAGAATACGACAAATTATTAATAACCTTATCTCAAATGCAATAAAATTTACTCGTCAAGGTTCTATTATTATGCAGGTGAGCGAACACGTTGAAGCTTCAGATACTTTTATTACGTTTACGATTAAAGATACTGGGATTGGCATAGCAACATCCAAATTAAAGACTATTTTTACTCCCTTTATGCAGGCGGATAACTCTATAACGCGTGAGTTTGGCGGAACGGGCCTTGGTTTAGCTATTTGCCAGCAGTTAGTTATATTAATGAATGGGCGTTATGGCGTCGAAAGTACCCTAAATGAAGGCAGTAATTTCTGGTTTAGCATCCCACTTGTACCTGTAGACAATTCACACTCATCTGAAGAAGTGATCATACTTAATAATAGCGTAGAAGGGGTATATCGAAAATCGACAGTGCTTGTTGCAGAGGATAATGTGGTCAACCAACTGGTAGTAAAAAGCTTGTTAGAGTCTCTGGGGCATCAGTGTGAAATTGTCAATAATGGCCAAGAAGCTATTGCCCGAGCGAAAGAGCAAAAATTTGATTTAATCTTTATGGATTATCATATGCCAGTGGTTGACGGAATTGTTGCCACGGAAGCGATCATTAAGCTAGGTGAAAGTTGTATTAATCATCAAACACCTATCATAGCCCTTACAGCAGATATTCAACCCAATGTTAAAAGGTTATTTCGTCAAGCTGGTGCCAAAGATGCACTTTTAAAACCTTTTACCCGCCAGAATTTATCAGAATGCTTGAATAAATGGGTATTTGAACCGGCAAGTCTCCCCGTAAATGTCGATGCAATGTATGATGAGGAAGCGTTAGTGTTGATTGATGGTCCTCTTAATGACATTTATCAAATCTCTCCAGATGACTCAACAGATCTGGTGAAGAGTATCGTGGAGATGTATTTGCAAAATACTCCAGAATTAATCAAGAGTATGATTAAAGGGTTAGCAGATAATAATGCAGATCAGGTATTTAAATCTGCACACTCACTAAAGTCTAGTTCGGCCAATTTAGGGGCGATAAAGATTCAGGCATTAGCGAGTCAAATAGAGTTATTTGCACGTAATGATCAATTGAGTGATGCTAATAATATCTCAGATTCCTTGTTACCGGCATTTGAACAAACTACAGAAGCATTGCTGCTAAAATTAGAGGGGTATGTCTAATGGAATTAAATACTCTTCAAGATGTGGTGTTAATCGTCGACGATGATCCCGTCATTCGACTGCTAATGCGTCGAGCATTGAGTCAGTCCGTGGGTAATATTATTGAAGCCTGCAGTGGAGAGGAGGCCATAGAACAGTTTTCCAAACATGTGCCTGATCTCATACTACTCGATGTATCGATGGATATGATGGATGGTTTTGAATGCTGTTCAGTCATTCGCTCATTACCCGGAGGGGATAATGTCGCCATTATTATGATTACCGCCTTAGATCAGCCTCAAGACATTAAAAAAGCCTTCGATGTTGGTGCTACAGACTTTATGACAAAACCCGTTCAGTGGCCGCTGCTTAGTCATCGAATCCATTATGTTCTTAAAGCAAATAAGACCATAAAGGAGTTAACTAAGAGTAAAAACAAGCTAGCCAAAGCACAAAGCATTGCTCACTTGGGCTCATGGGAATGGGATTTTAAATCCGATTCATTAGACTGTTCTGATGAAGTTTATCGTATGGTTGGTTTAAAGCCTCAAGAAGTGAAAATTACACTACCTTATTTGCTAGAAATTGTTCACCCTGATGATCGGGGGTTTTTAAAGACCACCGTCATGGGAGCCTTAAAGGCCAAAAAACCGTATGATATAGAGTATCGTATTTTTCATAGCAGTGGCGAAGTCATTACTCTGCATGATAGAACAGATATCACTTATCATTTTGGTGAACCACGTCTTAACGGCACATTACATGACATCTCCAATAGAAAAAAATCAGAGCAAGAAATAGCCTATTATGCATTTTATGATACGTTAACGGATCTGCCCAATAGACGTAAGTTTCTTATGCAATTGGACTCCGCTATTGCTTTAGCCAAACGGCAATCAACCAAATTGTCATTACTGTTTATCGATTTAGATCACTTCAAAAGAATCAATGATACTTTGGGGCATCAAGCTGGCGATCAATTATTATGTGAAGCAGCCCAACGTATTAAAGATTCTGTACGTATTTCTGATCAAATCAGTGTGGGAAGTCACCTAGAATACGAAAATGATCATCTTGCACGTTTGGGTGGTGACGAGTTCACGCTGCTTTTATGTCAATTAGAGCAGCTTGAAAACGTTGCTATTATTGCTCAGCGAATTCTTGATTCACTCTCCAAGCCCTTCTTTATTCAGGGGCAGAAAACGTTTATTTCGGCAAGCATAGGTATCTCCTTTTATCCAGATGACGGTGCTACTGGCGATGTATTATTGCAACATGCAGATACCGCCATGTATCAAGTCAAAAATAACGGAAAAAATAGTTACCAACTGTTCTCACATGAGATGCATAAAACATTAATGGATCGACTTAAACTTGAAGCTGAACTTCGAGAAGCCGTAACCTTAGGTAATCAGCTGGTACTTTATTATCAGCCACAAGTGAATTCAGTTGATGGAAAAATTATTGGATACGAAGCATTATTACGTTGGAACCATCCAACAAGAGGTTTGTTATCGCCGATAGATTTTCTTGCGATTGCTGAAAGTAGCGGCTTGATTATCCCTATTGGAGAATGGGCTTTACTTGAAGCGTGTAAAAAAGCAAAAAAAATACACTCTACAGATGTGCACTTTGAGCGAATGGCTGTCAACCTATCTGCCTTACAATTCAATCATGCAAATATTTTAGAGCATGTAACAAATGCCCTGCTTGAGACAGATTTAGCACCCAATATACTTGAGCTTGAAATTACTGAATCAGCCATCATCAGTAATATTGAGGAAGCTATCCCTTTGCTGTTTAAACTCAAAGAATTAGGCTTAAAATTAGCGATTGATGATTTTGGAACGGGTTACTCTTCATTAAGCTACTTGAAGAATTTTCCCATAGATACCTTGAAGATTGATAAATCGTTTGTAGATGGAATCGTCAATAATCAAAAAGATGCCGCTATCGCTCGTACAATCATTCAACTCGCTCTTAATTTAGGCCTCAGTACTATCGCTGAAGGTGTTGAGTATATAGAGCAACATGAACTGCTTAAGGCTATGGGATGTAGTAACTTCCAAGGTTACTTATTTGGTAAACCCTTACCTCAGGAATAGCATAGTTTGGTGTGTGACAGGCAACCTAATTGGTTATTAATGTAGATTAATGGCAGTAAAGCCGCAAGTTTACAATGCCCTAGTCAATACCTATCGCAATGTTAATGGTGGTTTTGATTTATCAGACTCGGGAATATATTGCGTCTACACAAGATAGAATCATGTAACTAAAGCGTCAAAAGTAACAACGATCGATTGGGGGGTATCATCCCAAGTTATCTTCGTTCTAATTTAGATAATATAGAACAGTACCAATAACAAAAACTTGATTTGACGATGTAAATTATTAAATATCAACATTATATTGATATTTAATAATTAGAACTCATATTTCTATTTGAGAATAACCTTTGATCTCAACCTTTCGATTCTTGTTTATCAGCAAGCCACTGTACAAATACTTTAATTGTGGGCATACGTTTGTGAGAGTGACCCATTAGTTGGGTCATGGCGTAGCTAAATTGATAATACATTTCGGCATCGTTGTAATGTTTTTGTGCATCGTCACTGTTAATCATCGCACCACGCAAATAGTCACAAAGCAACTCGTTACGATTAAATCCATCCACCACACCAATTTCTGTCAGGGTTTGTGCATTCCATTGTTGATACTGCTTAAGCACCCGATCAAAACGATCACGGTAATAATCGCCAGCTTGGATTAATATTGACTCATTAGGAATAACTCTGGCAATAACAAAAGATTGCTCAAGTAAGATGTGATACAAACGTTGGCAATGATGAAAAATATACCGTAAATAGGGATCTTTATACTGCTGTGTATCGAGTTCTGCTTGAGTTAACCAGCGGCGGTAATCGGCACAAGCAACGGCCACAATTAAGTCGGCCTCTGAGGTAAAATGATTATAAATAGTGCCTTTAGATATTTGACTGGCTTGGACTAAATGCGAGCGATACAAATCAAAGGTTTTGTGGCCTTTAAGGCAACGTTGCGACACTTCAATTAAGTAATTACCACGTTTTTCCCAGCTACTCATACTCGACTCCATTAAGCTTTAGATGAAATCTTTTCAACTTCACATTTACACCATAGCAAGCTTTGTGGATAGCGCAAATTGAGTAATACTGATACCACTATGAACTTATTCAATAGCCCATGTTAAAAATTGAATTACTTGAAAGTTTTATCGCTATCGCTGAATGTGGCAACTTGTCCAAAGCAGCCGATAAAATTTGCCGAACCCAATCAGCACTCAGTCTACAAGTTAAAAAACTTGAAGAAAGTGTCGGCCAGTCTTTACTAATAAGAGACAACAAAGGTGTCACCTTGACAGAGTCAGGTGAAACGCTGCTTAACTATGCTTATAAAATGATGCAACTTAGCTCGCAAGCGCTCGATGAGTTAAAAGATGGTCAAAATCATGAGGTGATCCGCTTTGGTGTTCCTACCGATTTTATAAAGTGCTATCTAAATAGTTTTTTATTAGAGTTTATACGTGAGTTTACAAGTATAGAATTAGTTATCGATACCGACGTGAGTGGCAATTTATTCAAACGACTGCATCAAGGTGAATTTGACGTCATTGTGGCGACTCACTGGCAATTACCAACAAACGGCGAACTGCTATTTACCCGTCGCTTTCATTGGGTTGCGGCATCTGACGGGAAAGCCCACCAGAGAAAAACCATTCCGGTAGGACTATACCCAGAAAACTGTCCTATTCGAGCCCAAGTATTTGCTAATCATCAATTGTCTATGCGTCCTATTAAAGTATTGCTGTCCACGCCATCACCAGAGGCTTTATGCATGGCGGTCGAGAATGATTTAGTGGTTGCACCTGTAGCCGAATTTAGAATTAGTGACCAGATGCAGATTTTAGATCCTATTGAGTACGGCTTACCGCCACTGCCTGTATTTAACGAGTCGCTTTACCTCAATCCAGACACTCAAACACCTGCAACCATACAATTAATTAACTTAATTAAAGCCAATGTCGAACGCAAAGGCTATAAGCTCTACTAGCCCAACCTCAAAACCTATACGTTCAATAATGCCTTACAGCATGAAGCTGCCAAACAAAAATGCCAGCAACACACTTGAAGCAATGGTCACTACACCTGGTATTAAAAATGGGTGATTAAATACTGCCTTACCTATGCGAGTTGAACCCGTGTCGTCCATTTCGACTGCTGCTAATAAAGTTGGGTAAGTCGGTAATACAAATAATGCACTCACCGCCGCAAATGAGGCAACCGCAGTTAATGGACTCACTCCAATGGCTAACGCCGCAGGCATTAACGCTTTGGTGGTTGCACCTTGCGAATACAACAACATTGAAGCAAAAAATAACGCCACAGATAACAACCAAGGCTGACTTTGAAGTAACGTTCCTGCAACGTCTTTAATTTCATCAATGTGGTTAGACACAAAAGTGTCGCCTAGCCATGCCACACCCAACACACAAATACATGCAGACATACCCGACTTAAATGTAGACGCATTTGAGATCTTACTGGCGTCGATACGACAAAACCACGTTATTGCCGCTGCGGCTGACAACATAAACAGCATAATGGCCACATCTCGTGACAATACAGGATTGACGATTAACCCCACTTTGTCAGATATCGCGGTGGCATAAGACATCACTGCCACAATCGCCACTAAAAAAATCACTACCGACTGTTTGGCTCTAGGCTGAAGTGTAACTTGAGTTTTGCCCCGTATTTTGACTAATCCACTGGCTAAACGTTGTTGATAAATAGGATCTTGTGCCAGCGGTTTACCAAACATTGACGCCACTGCAGCACCAATTAAACAAGCAATAAACGTCGATGGAATACACACGGCTAACAGCACTAAATAATCCACCCCAAAAGGTTCTAATATCCCTGATAAAAACACCACTGCCGCCGAAATAGGTGAAGCGGTTATGGCAACTTGTGAGGCGACAACAGCAATAGACAATGGTCTAGAAGGACGTATGCCCTGCTCTTTGGCTACTTCGGCAATCACAGGTAAGGTAGAAAAAGCCGTATGGCCTGTACCGGCAAATAAGGTCATTAAATAAGTGACCACAGGGGCTAAAAAAGTAATGTGTTTGGGATGTTTTCGGAGAAACTTTTCCGCTATCGACACTAAATATTCCATCCCCCCCGCTTCTTGCATTGTTGCAATGGCGGTAATAACGGACATAATAATCAACATAACGTCGATAGGGATCGCCCCAGGCGTTAACCCTAGTCCTACAGTGAGAATTAATACCCCAACACCACCAGCGAAACCAATCCCCATGCTGCCCATTCTTGCACCGAAGTAAATAACTCCTAGTACAATGATTATTTCTAAAATCATCATAAAATAAACTCAATATTAAACGTTATTTGCTGCTTTTAAATTGCAGAACATAGACCAGCAGAGTGCCAGAGCGGAATACTAGCTTGTTAAGCTTTAGGGAATATAGACATGGATCAATTTACTGAATGATGCACAGATTAATTGATTATTACAGGCAGACTTTATAAAGAAGAAACATGATGACAAAGAAAAGAAAACACGAAACAATAATTTAAGTTTATACCAATATATTTCACATGAAAAATGCCAATCAAGGATTGGCATTTTGTGATAAAAATTAAGCAAAATGACCTAATTTATCCCTTATAACCCTTAAACTTAAACGTATGGCAAGTATTGCATAACGGTTGTTTTTTCGGTGTATGTTCACCATGACATTCTTGGCAAGGTACATCTTTACCGTAATGAAGATTGTTATGTGGATTTTGCCACTTGTCTTCTTCATTAGCAGGCATAGTTTGTTTCGCTAAGTCATCGACATTATGGCACTGCAAACAGGCTTCGTCTGATGGGAACTGCTTGATGCCATTATCATGGCAAGTTTTACAGTCGTTACCGATAACGTCTTTATGATAGTCACGGATTTCAACTGACTGCGCTGATAAACTGGTTAATCCAAGTAGTACCAGTCCAAGTATGATATTAAAGTTTTTCATTAATGATTCCTCTTGTTCACTGGTCTAGTTATACTTTCATAAGACTTCTAGCGGCGGTCATGCCCATCACCATACATTCTGGGATAGAACAACTGCCCAAACGACTCACACCATGAATACCACCACTGACTTCACCTGCGGCATAAAGGCCTGGAATCGACTGACCAGTTAAACTATCTTTCACTTCGGCTTTAGTGTTAATTTTTACACCACCTTGGCAGTAATGTACTTTTGGCCATAAGCGAACGACAGTAAATGGCGCTTCGATCATTTTGTTTTTAGCCATAGTCATATCTTTAGCAAACTGCTTGTCTTCGCCGGTTTTAACAAAACCATTGTATTCTGCAATTTGTGCTTTTAATGCTTCTAAAGGTACATCAAAGTGTTTCGCCAATGCTTCCACAGAATCAAATTTCCAACCGACATTGTACTTAATAACTTTTTCGGTATTGGGATGCACTTTTGAATCTTTATAACTGGTGATTAAAATCGGCGGTAATGCATTACCTTTTTCATCACGACAACTTAACTCAGCATCTGCACGAGTTTTACGGTCGGCAATTTCATTCATAAAACGCTTACCGGTTAAACGGTTAACCGCAATTGAATGTGGGAAGTTGAAAATAGAATAGTTAGACACGTAACCAAAGCCACCTTCATCAGGTGATGCCCAAGGGCCTGACTGAATATATGCCAAATGCACAGGAATAGCCCCTAAACGGAACATTTCAAGCATACCTTCACCAGTTGCGCCTGGCGCGTTGGTACAACCCACTTCAGCAGTTAAGGTCGGATCTTCAGCCATACGTAAATCAACATTTTGTGCAAAGCCACCAGTAGCCATAATCACACCGCGCTTAGCGCGAATGTTCATCACTTTACCAGGCTGGTCTTCTTCAAAGTGGTAATTGCTACGCATTTTAACGCCCACAACTTCGCCTTTATCGCCAAGGAGGAACCCTTCGAATTTTGAACGGTTATGGGTATTAACGCCAATACGCTTACACTCTTTATACATTGGCTGGGTAATACCAGCACCACAACTGACTGCGGTTTGATAGGTACGTGCAACCGAGTGCCCGCCCAACTGTTGTAGGTATGGATGATATTCTGCACCAGCGTCTAAGGTCATTTGCAATGCTTCAACTGCGTGAGATGCAATATGACGCAATAAAACCTCATCAGCGACACCACGACCAGATAACATCTGGTCAGCAACCATTCTGTCTACAGAATCTTCAACGCCTTCTTTCTTTTGCATCGGTGTTCCTGGCGCAGCAAAAAGCCCACCATTAATCGCTGAGTTTCCGCCGAAATATGACATTTTCTCAAAAATATGAACGTCTTTTGCACCCAGTTTAGTGGCTTCGATTGCGGCCGCTAAACCTGCAAAACCAGAACCAATAATGAGTATTTCGACTTCTTTATCCCATTTAACACCGTCAGCCTTTTCAGACATTGCCATTGCTGGTGCTACTACCGCTGCCCCAGCAGCAATACCTAGACCTGCAATAAACTTACGGCGCCCTAATAGATCTATATTGCTCATAGGTTATCACCCCTTTTTATATAATTGACGATTCATCATATCCTTGGAATCAATTCCAAAATGGGAACTATTGTTAATGTTTGATGAAAAAACGAACCGATGTTAAGCAATCAATTATAGGTATAATATTAGAGAGATTTGTTGTGAGGTACGGATTTTGGACTGCTGTCCAAAATGTTAATTAAGGCAATTATTAGTGACTTAGATTGTTAACCTAGAATTTTTCAGACACGGAACATCTTTAACATTAATCTAAATCAAAATGGGTATAATCCGCATATTATTACGTGGGGAGAGTTATCGTTGGCAGTGTTGTGCGTTAATGCGCAATGGTATTAATTTACCATTAACTGAGTAAGTTAATTAAAGCAGGTAATATAGTGCAACCTACTAATTTAAAGTATTAAATTAGATTGAAAATACTTATTTTAAGCCACATCAACTAGTGTTGATGCGGCTTAAACAAGTCACTATTGAACCCCAAAAACTATTTGTCTTCGCATAAATTACGCCCTGCTGCATAACAGCTTGGTTGACGCGGACACACAGCCCCACGCGAGCAAATTAACTGCGCATCTTTTTTAATGCCACGCTCAATCCAGTTAATATTAAGAATTTTAGCTACGCTGTTAAGATCTTTTTGAATGTGCTTAGGAATAGCGACAGCCCCGCCGCCTGTGACACAGGCCTGTTTAAGATCATTAGCAATCGATTGGGCATCCTTTCCTTGCGCCTCAATGGCTGGATTTAAATCTATGCCAGCACATAACACATGCGGATTACCCGCTGAGTCATCGACTTTTATTGATTCGCAGCAATAAATCCGCGGTTCATTACCCACATTTAAAATCGATATTTGCGCAGAGGTGCCTTCGACAGGTTCGCTGATCATTCTAAACACAGCCCAATGCTGACAAGGGTCTTCCACTAACCGCATATTGCCCCAAGGCAAAGGAATGCCATTCCCACGATAAACCGCTTTTAACTTGCCAGGTGCATAGGCATCAAAATAATGCCAATGAGGGTAAGGTGACACCACAGTCATACGGCGCATAGCAACCGATGCCGACACTTGCAATTGTTTATGCACGCTAATTTCATAACCATGACGGTCGAGTAATTGTCGAAATGGTACTTTAGGGCACAATAAGGCACCCGCAAAAAAGCTTGATTCGAAATCGCGCCACGCATGCAAAATATCTTGCGCGTTCAGGGTGTTAGATTGAGGAATGAGCGCATCATCAAAGTCATCACGTCGGCCCGACATCATCACACTTTTTAAGCCATCTTTATTGTGTAAAACACAATGGCCAATATGCACAGCTAAATCGTATTTCAACCTGCTGGGTCTCTTTTTCAAGACATTACTGATATAGATGGTACCCGGCGGTTCAAAAAATGAGGTCACTAATTGCTTAGAGTTTATGCCCATTTCGTTGATAATTTCTTGCGGAACACGATCGATCCATTTAATTTTTAAGCCCACGCCTTTGGCAATATCTAAAATATCTTCGGTAGCAAGTGGCATGCGTTTTAAGCCAACTTCTTCGGCAGCGCGCTCTAAATCAGGAAAATGATTTTGATGATGTTCTTGGTGTGCACGAATAAGCAAATGGGCAAATTGACGCCCACTGGTGCCAGTTTGCGACAACATTTCAGGAATGGCAATTTGAAGAATGTCATTAGAAAACAAAAAACTTGGCTCAAGCGGCATACCACTAATGCCACCTTTGTTGCCTTTTTCGGGTGTAATTGCTTCATCGTCTGGCACATCATCCAGAAACCAGTCCACTTCTTTTTGAAAAACGGCCGCGATTACCGCCAACATAGAGGCGCTTGGTACTCGCTTTCCGCGTTCGATCATCGACAGGTATGACACAGACGGTGCATTTCCTGAGTCGACACGTACACAGCGGGCAGACAAGTCTTCCATTGTTAAGTTATTGCGTTTACGCAAGTTTCTTATCTTTGTGCCCAAAAAATGGGTCTTTCGCATTAAGCTTTTTTCATTTCTCATTTTGTATAATTCACACTGTAAAATTTTTATTGTGAAATTGTTTGTAAAAATAGCATAGACTAAAAATCAAGCTGCGAACAAGACTTAATGATAAACAATAATTAAAAATGTTTTCTGACCTACGACAATACGAAGAGGAATAAGGCTATGAATATGTCTACTCAAACAAGCAATACAGCAACCCAAAACCTTAACCGCTTCATTGGTGAGCAATTTGTGGCAACGACCAATCAACAGGATCGCACTGCAAATGCAAAAGACTTTTTGGATGCACAATTTCCATTAACGAATGGCTCACACCAAGATGTAGGTAGTTATGTGGTTTACTACACCCACTTACTCGCATTTTTAAAAGATGGCACTCAGTGTGGCTTACAAAATCCATGTCAATTTGTGGCATTGACTGGTCATAAAAGTGAACCGACATCTGTTGTATTAAAGAATAATGATACCCATGTTGAGATTTGCTTCGACCGTCAAGGAGAAATGGGCAGCACAGACCAGGCCAATATTGAAGACATTCAGGTTGCGATTCCAATTAAGAATTTACCAACACCATACAAGCAGTGGATTAGCTTAATCCATACAGGTTGTCAGCCAATCGAAGGCAACTGTAAAGTGTTTACCGCTAAAGATGGTAGCGACTATGCATTGCATTTACGTTAATAGGTTATAACAATAACCTTCGCTATTAATAATTATCAAAAGGCTTCTCCCATTTAATATGTGAGAAGCCTTTTCGTTTTTCGTCGTGCATTCATTATTACAATAAGCTGTTGCAACAAAGTGTTTGTAATGAGTGTTAAGCTTTGAAGATTATGGCCAAAAGACTCGTGAGTGTTGCAATCTCTAATTAATAGATTCTACAAGGATTGAATTTTCAAATTTTTGAAGTTTCATCACCCACAATTGCAGTGTTTGATGGCTAATGATGCTAGTTCGCTCACTTCTGAGGCTATTAACCATCAACGAATAGTGCAGTTGGTCTGCCTGTTTTATCGTAATCAAGGTAAAAACTTGTGATCATTGGATGATATTGAAGAAAAACCTCCGTTGTAAAGATCGTTTGAAAGGACCGTACTTGATACAATACTGCATTGTTTTTTAGATGTGCTCTCTCATGCCAAATCCATCAACTACAACAGTAAAATTATGGTTATTTGTCGCCATCGGCTTAGTTTGTCTCACACCATTAATCTCCTCTCCCGTAGCTTTGCTTATTGGCTTTACCTTAGCGAGTGTAGGATTGGTTCCTGAGAGTATCGATTTAAGTAAATGGACTAAAAAGCTATTAGCTTATTCTATTGTCGGTTTGGGATTTGGTATCAATTTACCTGAAGCCATTGCAGCCAGTAGCCATAATCTCGGACTTATTATCGGATCAATCTTTTTCACGTTAACCTTAGGCTTTGTATTAACACGCTTAGTGGGCTTAGAAATCAAAACAGGTCATTTAATCAGTTGTGGTACTGCGATATGTGGTGGTAGTGCCATCGCTGCGGTAGCGCCAGCTATTAATGCGAGAAACGACCAAATAGCAGTCTCTTTAGCTTGTGTGTTTATTCTTAATTCAATCGCGTTATTTGTATTCCCTACCATCGGGCATGCATTGCAGCTTTCACAATATGATTTTGGTGTTTGGAGTGCAATTGCCATCCATGATACTTCATCTGTTGTTGGGGCTGCGGCCTCTTATGGGGATGAAGCGCTTAAAACCGCCACAACGATCAAGTTGGCAAGAGCTTTATGGATAATTCCTGTTGCATTAATCAGTGCCATTGCCTTTGGTGGTGATAAAAGAAAAATTACTATTCCATTGTTTATCGTGTTTTATTGCATCGCAATTCTCATCGCTTATTTTGTACCACAAGGTCAGCCGATTTATAGCCTTCTATTTACTGTGTCTAAACAAATGTTAGTGTTGTGTTTATTCTTAATTGGTGCGGCAATCACAGTGAAAAAAATACGCGCTAATGGACCTAAGCCACTATTGTTAGGTGTGTTGCTTTGGCTTGCTATTGGTGGGGCTTCGTTAACTTATATCGTCAATTTTAGCTAATACGAAGAGAGACAGACTGCGGGGTTTATTTGCTAGAAGCATTGCGGATGCTTGGGTTAACAAAAATGCTTAAGCGTCATTTTGCGGCATATCGGGTTTGGTTAACGCCAGCCAAATGAGCCCACCAAATGCGAGCAACTCAATCAATGCTCGTGTGAGTCCGACGGTTTGAGTCGATGCGATCACTGCTATGATACATAAAGTGATCATAACCGCTATTTTAAGTCGACGTAACAAGAAATACTCTGTCATTTTCCCTCCAATATAATCATAAAAATCTCTTATATTATTCAAGAAAAGTGATCTCTTACGCCAATATTAAATTTAACTATGAAATAACAGAACGATAAAATGTGCGCTAACAGTACTATAGTTAGCGTTAGCCCACGCATGTGCTACCGACATTTACACTGATACATAAAAATATGATGGAGTCGTAATGGTAGATGGGATTGAGCAAGCCGTGTGACTTTACCCATTCGGCACATCTTAATATGATCAAATAGATTTCTTAGTAAAATGGGCTAGGATCGACATCGAGCGAGCCTGGCGATACGCCTCTCTCAATATGTAATTCAGATTTAAGCAAATCAACCATTGTGACTTCGGTATAGCGCTTATGTTTAATAGAATAAAAACATTTTACAATAGGATTCAGTGCATCACGCCCTTTTGAGTCCCAGACAATCCCTACTCGTTGATCCGATAACTGTACAATGGAACCAACAGGATAAATGCCCACACAACGAATAAATTCATATACAAGCTTCTGATCTAAATGAAATGGGGTTAGGCTTATTAAAATTTTAAATGCTGCCGCTGGGCTCATGGCTTCTTTGTAACAACGAGCTGCAGTTAATGCATCAAAAATGTCGACAATACAGCTCATACGTCCATGTTGTGGAATTTCTTCGTCTTTTAAGCCGTTAGGATAACCGCGGCCATCAAGTTTTTCATGATGCATTAGGCACACATCTTTACTTACTTGTGATAAGCCTTTTGTCTCTTTCATAATTTCAATTGCATAGCTCTGATGCAATTTCATATGTTCAAATTCTTCTGGGGTTAGCTTACCTGGCTTGTGCAATATTTCGTTGTCGACTTGAATTTTACCGATATCATGCAAAATACCACCAACAGCCATTTGCTTTAGTAGTTCTCGCTCAAGATTAAGGTGCTTGCCAAAAGTAACCAACAAGAAGGCCACATTAATAGAATGTTCAAGTAAATACGCATCTTTGGTACGTAATGCAGAAATACACTTAAATGCATCCGCATCGTCCATAACTGACTCAATCATTTTATCTGCGATATTTTCAACTTGTCCAACTTCAATAGCTTTACCGCCGAAAGTTTCAGACATCACTTTTTTGATTAATCCCTTAGCTTCCGCAAGCAGTTTTTTGGCCTGAGTTTGTTGGCTATCTCGAGTGACGGTCGCTTTACGCACAAGTAGGCTACTCGCAGAACTGGATCTCGCTGTATTTTTTAATCCACATGTATCTGAAGAGCGATCAACATCAACCCACACAGACAGAATATTGTTTTTTTTCAGTTTTAAAATGGCATCACGATGTTTGATTTGTCCGGGATTGCGAATAGCGACTTTACTTTGTTGATGATCTATTGCTGTCACAAACATGCCTAACGCAAGTTTATCTGTGGGGATTTTAATTAAATGGCTTGATTCTACAGAATCACTCATTGTATAAATTACTCTACGTTAAAATCAAAAATAATATATTTGTCATGTACTACTCGTCATATTTTGTACTATTTTAAGCTACTCATCTATGTTTATTACTTGAATACGACCATATAATCACATTTTTACTCAATTTGTCTGATGAAACTTTAAACAGAAATAATCACTATGATTATTTCTCTTTTATTGCTTAAAATGGGATGATTTATAATTACGTTATTTGCCATACATCCATGTCAGTAAAGAGTAAGCTATATTAGCAATTAAGATCACACGCTTTAATCTTACCAATTGACACAATTTCACTGGTTTATTAACGTTAGCCCTCAGCTGTTATACGAGAGGTTCAGATTGACAGGTCACTTTTTTTCATCACAATTTAGCGAGCTAATTGCTAAGCTTGAGCAACTTCGCCTAGTACCGATCTGTGAACCCATAGTGCAACTGTCTGTTGAGGGGCCTGCACTGCCTTTAATATCTTGGTTAAGCGCTCAGACCTTATACCCAAAAATCTATTGGCACGGACGTGATAGAGATGAAGATATCGCCGCCATAGGCTCATGCAAATCATTTTATTTTGCAGACCAAGTTGACGACAATGCCCTGGCAAATATTTATCAACAACAACGTAATAAAACTAACCATCAAGACATTCGTTATTATGGTGGCTTAGCGTTTGACCGCAGCGTTGAGTGCTGGCCAGAATTTGGTCGTGCACATTTTATACTGCCAAGAATTGAATTACGCCGTAATGGAAACAAGGTTAGGATATTAGTGAATCTTAACTTTGAAAATAATGATCTTGAAGATGAAATTCAAGCGGCGTTAAATGCCATCGCAACAATACAAAAGCCACAGCCTTTATCTCCGCTTAACAAACTCTCGTTAATCAGCCGGAGTGATTTACCCAATTATTCACGTTGGAAAGAATTAGTAGAACAGGTCACTCAGGCCAATTTTATACAATCAACACCTAAAGTCGTATTGTCGCGCCACAGCCAAATTGATGTCGATGATAATATTGATCCTTGGGCTGTTCTAGCATGTTGGCAAGGTCGTAATCCAAATAGTTTTCAATTTGGCTTTCAGTTTAGCCCTGAGCGCGCATTTATTTCCTGCTCTCCTGAACGATTATATTTACGCCGTCAACAAGAGCTATTTACTGAAGCATTAGCAGGAACGACTGTCCGCGGGTTAAATCCGGATGAGGACAATATACTGGCACAAGCATTATTGGACGATTGCAAAAACAGCCATGAAAACCAACTTGTCAGAAAACACATTGTCGATGCACTGACTCCATTAAGTCAGTACGTGGGTGCAGATGAGCAACCAAAAATCTTTAAGTTGAATCATATTCAACATTTACATCGTTCTATCCGAGCGCAATTAAACCCTGGCGTAAGTGACTTTGAATTGTTACGCGCCCTGCATCCGACACCTGCAGTAGGGGGATTACCACGTCATGCAGCACTGAACTTTATCCGTCAACGCGAAGGTTATGCTAGAGGTTGGTATGCGGGAGCCTGCGGTTATTTAAATCACCATGAATCTGAATTCTCAGTTGCTATTAGAAGTGCACTAATCGAACCAAGAAGAATCAATTTATTTGCCGGTGCCGGGATTGTTGCAGGTTCAAACCCTGAAGAAGAATGGCAAGAGCTGGAAAATAAACTCGCGACAGTATTGTCTATTTTAATCGATTTTTAACATCATCCCAGCTTATAGGCATTGCCCTTTAAGGTCATATCAAAACATCGAGTACTGCTTTCGCTTGGATAACACAAGTGTTATCATCCTGCCCCGCGTTTACTCCAGCCAAAGATTACTGGTTAAAATAACCCTTAAAAGGTGCATTTTAGGTAAGCGCTATTGATAAACAAGCTCGACTAAAATAAAAATAATATTCTCTGTGGCAGTCACTAGCATGTTTATTAGCACACTAAGCAGTTTGCTTAATAACATCTAATACTGCTCTATTAATCAATAGCGGGTTCCCTCACCCCGTGCTAACCCAATTAAAAAGGCCACAATATGTTGATGTTAACTCAGGCGAAATATCGCCGTGCACTGATGTTACTAGTCAGTTTTCATATATTAATTATTTGCGCAAGTAACTACCTTGTTCAACTTCCCTTCCAGATTTTTAGCTTCCATACAACTTGGGGTGCATTTAGCTTCCCGTTTGTCTATTTAGCTACTGATTTAACCGTTAGAATTTTTGGTCAACAAGCCGCTAGAGGCATTATCCTCAAAGCTATGGTGCCAGCACTGGTCGTATCATATTTAGTGGGCGTGTTATTTCATCAAGGCCAATTACAATCTTTATCAACCTTAACTGACTGGAACAGCTTTGTATTTCGTATCGCATTTGCCAGCTTTGTCGCTTACTTAATTGGCCAATTAATGGATATCACGGTATTTGCAAAATTGCGTCAGGCAAAAGCATGGTGGGTTGCACCGGCCGCATCTACGTTAATAGGCAACTTGGTCGATACCTTAGTGTTTTTCAGTGTTGCATTTTATGCCTCAAATGATGCGTTTATGGCGACTCACTGGCCAGAAATAGCCAGCGTTGATTACACCTTTAAGCTTTTGGTTAGTCTGGGACTTTTTTTACCTGCGTATGGTGTGCTATTGAAAGTTCTGCAAGACAAAATTTTATTGAGTGCCACCACTGATAATGACAACGTTGTCATTCAAGTATCTAAATAATACGGTTTGATGATTTGTGGATGAGCAAAGCAACTGCTAGCTCCAATAAGTATGTTGTCGCAGTGTTTTGCTCATTCGATCTTCATAACATGAGGACTAGAACTCGATTGACAACTTAGCTCTATAGCTTGGACGTATTAACCACTGGAATGATGTGCCTTGTTGCTCGTTACAATTCAAGATTTGACATCGTTATGATGACCTTAAAAAACTGACATCCTACATTATTAAGTCAACACCTCACAAAATACATCACACGATACTCTATATTTCCCATTAAAATCAGATAGTAAAAATTGTTTACAGCCTGTTTAATGTAAAGATTAGATTAATGTTGATAAATACTTGCAAATACAAATGAGAATGATTACTATTATCTGGCGTTCCAAAACTCGGTTTAGTAATTAAAGACTTCATCACCTTTAATTGGTTTTCAGAGTTCGCAAGCACGACATTGCTCACACACTCTTTGTGGCCGGGTTAATCACCCGGCTTTTTTTTGCCTATTTTTTAGTTATGACTGTTTATCACCAAAATGTAGCCCTTCATAAGGCCCAAGCTGCTGATCATCTTTAGCTTTAGAATAAAGTCCGATAGTAAATATGGTGCCTTTTCCGACGGTAGAGTTCACTTCAATTGTGCCACCAAGTCGTTTAATAATTCCATAACTCAAAGACAGGCCTAAGCCAGTACCATCTTTACGTGTGGTATAAAATGGATCAAAGATACGGCTCAAATCGTCTTTAGTAATCCCCATACCTTCATCTTCAACTTCAATTTTTACCCCAATAGTTTTGCCATCTTCCAGCCAGTCGTAAGTTCGTAACCAAATTCGACCTTTATTTTCAATCGCATGGGCAGCGTTAACCATTAGGTTAATCAGTACTTGTAATAATTGAGGTCGATTGACTTCAACAGAGCCTGTTGCGGTAAATTCCTTAATCAACTTAACTTCTTGTTGTTCAATAGAGTGGCGTGCTAACAACAGCATTTCTTCTACAATCGGCGTCACGGGTTGTGATGTTATAGGTGCATTAAATTCACCAGGGCGACTGTACTGCAGCAAACTACGAATAATAGTGGTGATCCTGCCCACTTGTTGGATAACCAATTCAATTTCTTCTTCAACTACTGCAACATTGTCACCAAGTTCATATTTAAGTAGTTCCATATTTCCCAGAATAACGGCGGTAGGATTATTTATTTCATGAGCAATACCCGCTATAAGCTCTCCCAACGCAGTCAATTTCTCATTCGTAACCAGTTGCTGTCTTGTCGCGTGTAACAAGGCCACATTGCGTTCGAGTTCTTCGGTTTTATCTTGTAAGCTGCGGGTTCGCTGTTCGACTTTAATTTCAAGTTGCTCTGCTGCCGCTTGAATTTGGGCATTACGTCGTTGTAACTGATCAAGCATACTGTCAAATTGCTCTGCTAATTTGGTCAGTTCGTTATCTCTATTTAAGCCTAACTTACCAATTCTGATATTACGCCCAGATTGTACTGCGGTAACAACTTGGTGAATATATTCAATAGGTTGGAGTAAACTATTGGCGCCACGATAAACCAGTAAACCTGAAATTAGCAACACGAAAACTAAAATGGTACCTAGCTCGATAATATTGAGTAAATAATTATGCAAAAAAGGAGACTCTGAAAAACCCGCATAAACCATCCCAATCCTTTTTCCATGTACATCGAGTAAAGGCAGATATCCGGATATATACCAATCATTAAGTACGAAAGCACGATTTATCCACGTTTGGCCTTCAACGAGCACTTGCTGATAAACGTTATCGGATACTAATGTACCAAGCGCCCTGTTAGGTTTTTGAGTATTCTTAGGAAATGGCTCCATCAGCACATTAGTACTGATGCGGATTTTATCCAAAAACACTGTCACTGTTCCGATTGAACGTTCAGGTAATGTGCCTTTTCCGTACACTAAGTCACGAATATGGTCGACGATGACAGTATTATGATTAAATAATATTCCACCATCTAAATACCAAAACACATTTCCAGACAGGTCAGCTATTGGTACTAAGGTTCGGCTGAGCAAACCACGCGTTTCAAGCTTTTGGCTGGGCTGTTGCGCATGCGGTGTTGGGATGATTGTAATTTGGGCTTGTTTAACTAAATTGGCATTGATCCGTTCAAGGCGTTTTGCAGGCAATACCATTAGCCCTGAAAATGCCTTCTTTTGGCTTTGATGTAGCATTCCTCGTAAGTCTGGATCGCCTGCGGCATCTGCAACACTAATTAAGCGTAAAAAATCTAATCCTAACGCTTGTTGCTGTTGTAATAATAGAATATTTATCGTATTAACCGCATCAGGATTTGGTTGCTGCTCGCTGTTTTTTAATATCCGAAATGCATGTTGAAAATCCCATGACTCACTTATTGACGCTAATTGATATTGTTGCTGTTTTTGCACTTGCAACAAAGAACTGTTAGCCACAACCAAATCTGCCTTTACTTTCATAAACAGTTGGTTACCTGTGTATATTACATTCCAATAAATAGTAATAAACACTAGACTCACTAAGGTTAATAATATCGGCAACAAGGTTAAGAATAAAATTCGATAGCGCACTTTGGCTTGCATTTGCTGCCAACTAATACCAAAAACGCGTGTAAAAAGACTGGTAGAATTCACCACGTTTATTGATCCTCGTAGTGTTCTTCTACAGTATTAAACCAATCTTTATATTTACGATCTAACGTTTTTCGAGACACGCCTAAATCACGTGCTGCGGCAGATTTATTACCATTATGACCATCAACAACTTGGGTCACATGTTGCTTCTCTACTTTTTTTAACGGCCAATCTAACGGGTATCCCATAATATCGCTTACAGCAACGGATGCGGGCTTTTTCCAATATTCTGCAGGAGGTTTTCCCAATAAAATACAACGTTCAATCATATTGCGTAGTTCACGAATATTACCTGGCCAATCATACTGTTGCAGTACTTGTAGGTCTTCGTGGCTCCAAATAACATCTTTAATACCCAGCTCTTGCGACAATTGCAATGTAAAAAAATGAGTAAGCTCAACGACATCTTCTGGACGCGATCGCAATGAAGGTATAACAATATTCAACACATTCAGTCGGTAAAATAAATCACGCCTAAAGCGGCCAGCTTCTACTTCATCAATTAATAATCGATTGGTTGCTGCTACAACTCGCACATTAATATCGATTTCTTTTTCACTTCCCACAGGGCGAATAGCCCGTTGTTCAAGCACCCTTAATAAGGCAGTTTGCATATTCATCGGCATTTCGCCAATTTCATCCAAAAAGATAGTGCCGCCAGAGGCATAACTAAATAATCCCTCACGATTACCTTTTGCGCCAGTAAATGCACCCGCGGTATGACCAAACAGCTCACTGGCCAGTAATTCTGGGGCAATAGCGCCACAGTTCACTGGTACAAAAGCACCACTTCGACCACTTAGCTGATGTAATTGTCTGGCCACCAGCTCTTTGCCTGTACCAGATTCGCCTTCAATTAATACGACAGCGTTTGTGGGTGCTATACGCTCGATAACTTCTTTGACATCACGAATGGCTTCGCTGTTGCCGATAATAGTGGATGATTGTCCATGTAATAATTCACGCCTCAACATAAAGTTTTCGCGCTTAAGCAAACGTTTTTCAATACAACGATCAACTGCGGTTATCATTTGCTCTAAATGAAACGGTTTCATAATAAAATCAGATGCACCAGCACGTAATGCTCTGATTGCCACATCCATATCCGCGTAGCCGGTCATAAAAATAATATCAGACTGTCTGTCAGGCTCATTAAGTGCTTCATGCCATTCGATACCAGAGCGATCTGGCAGACGAATATCCACAATCAATAAATCAAAATGACCATGGCTGCGTAACTCTTCGGCCTGAGCAATTGTGGAGGCGGTTTCAACCAGTGCAAATTTCTTTGCCAAGGCTTTCATCAAAAAACTCCGCATACCAGGTTCATCATCAACAATAAGCACTGACATTGTGGTTTTAGTTACTGGGTTAATATGTTCATCTTGACTCATAACGGGACTCTTATTTGGACATTTTGACGTACTTTGTTAACACTCTATCACCGAATATCTATGACTAGGTCACTATGAACCATAGAAAAGTGATCGTGGGACAATTTGTCTCGAATAAATTATCACAGCTTGGGAGCAAGTTCACAGTTTCGATTTTATGCGTGAACAGTATTTGCAATAAAACGGTTTGGCATTTAACTTGCTTATTGCATTAACAATTAAGCAAAGCAAGCTTAAGTTTTATACATTGATTAAATATGAACATCATGATTATTAATATCTCAAGGAGCGGTAATGTTAAAACTAAAAACAAGCGTCAGTATTCTGCTAGCGGCCTCAGTACTTAGTGGAGCAATGTTTAGCCCTGTTACACTCGCAAATGAAGTCATCAAATTAGCAACGACAACCAGTACTGAAAACTCAGGATTACTCGGTGCACTTTTACCTAAATTTGAAGCCGAATCAGGCTATACTGTACAGGTAATCGCTACTGGTACTGGTAAAGCATTAAAGCTGGCAAGTCAGGGAGATGTTGATGTAGTCATGACTCATGCTCCAGACGCAGAAGCAAAGTTCATCGCTGACGGTTTCGGCATTGAACCTCGTGGTATTATGGAAAATGATTTTGTTGTATTAGGACCAAAAAATGATCCTGCAGCAATAAAGTCTAGCAAAAACGTGACAGAAGCATTCAGTAAAATAGCTAATAAGCCAAGTAAATTTGTTTCTCGTGGTGATAACTCTGGCACCAACATGAAAGAGTTGATCATTTGGAAAGCGGCAGGAATTACACCTGATTTTGCAGGCTATACTTCAGTAGGCCAAGGCATGGGTAAAACCTTGTTAATGGCAAATGAATTACAAGCTTATACATTAACGGATCGCGGAACATATATTGCCTATAAAGCTAAACTAGACCTAAATATTGATTTTGAAGGCGGCGCTAAATTAGCCAACCCTTACCAAATAATGTTGATCAACCCAGCAAAATACCCAGAATTAAATCATAAAGGTGCAAGAGCATTAAGCGATTGGTTTATCAGTCCAGCTACACAAACTATGATTAATAATTACAAAGTACAAGGAGAACAATTGTTTAAGGCAACTTATAAAAAATGAGTGACGGTTGGTTAGTCCTATTGCAGCAAGCATTTAGCTTGCTGCTCTCTTTTGACCCTCATGTATGGGCGATTATTAACATCTCATTTTCGGTGTCTTTTGTCGCGTTATTGATCACTATTATTCCGTCGATTATCTTAGGTTTCATCCTTGCCTTTAGCCATTTCCGAGGCCGTTGGGTAGTCACAAACTTAGTACAAACGTTACAATCTATTCCTACTGTAGTGATCGGTTTATTAGTATATTTATTGCTGACTCGTAATGGTGTGTTGGGTGATTTAAAATGGCTATTTACCCAAAAAGGAATGATTTTAGGCCAAATGTTAATATGTGCTCCAGTATTGATAGCATTATCACAAGCTGCTTTTTCCAGTGTCGATCGCCGAGCCTGGGAAACATCACGAACCTTAGGCGCCTCATGGATACACGCGGTTTGGACATTATGCCGTGAATTACGAGTACCACTTTTATTAGCGATTGTTGCTGGGTTTAGTCGAATTTTGACTGAAGTGGGTTGCTCTATGATGGTAGGTGGCAATATTATGAATGTCACTCGTAATATCCCTACTGCAATAGCACTTGAAACCAGTAAAGGTGATTTTGCTCAAGCAATTGCCTTAGGACTAGTGTTACTAATATTAGCCTTAGTGTTAAACTTCATCTTGGGTTCATTGCGAGGCAAGGCCCTCCCAAGGAGTCATTAAGATGCCATCAGCTAATCATTCAGTTAAATCGCCAGTCAGTATTCAGGCTAAGAATATCCTGATGCAGTTTAATCAAAATATTTTATTTCACGCTGATGAACTTAGCTTTAGTCAGGGTGATGTTATTTATCTACAGGGTGACAACGGCTCAGGTAAATCCACCTTAATGAAACTCCTTGCAGGGTTGCTTTCACCAAGCAAGGGCCAAATTCATAGTCATGGTTTTAAGCAGGCCCCTTGGTGGCGAACTCAATCACTTCTTGGTAAGGCAGTTTATTTGCATCAGCACCCTTATCTTTTTGAAGGTTCGGTAAAGTACAACTTAACTTATGCTTTAGATCAACGGTCGTTATTGCCAGAACAACGAAAAAAACGTATTGACCAAGCGATTAATATGGCCCAATTAACAGACTTACTTAGCCACCACGCCACTGATTTGTCTGGCGGAGAGCGACAAAGGCTTGCTATTGCAAGGGCTTGGATTGCGCAACCAAAACTCTTAATGCTTGATGAACCAATTTCGAATATGGATAAACAATCACAGAGTTTAGTTGTTGCGATGATTAATCAATTAAAGCAAGACGGCACAGGATTATTGATCAGTAGCCATCAAACCTGTGGCTTAACAGCGTTATGCCAACAACGCTGGCACATTCAACAAAATACCATTCACACCAGCATGCATGTTCCTACAGTAGAGGCAGTGCATCAGACTAATACAACGGAATTTCATTATGGCACCACAAATTGATGCAGTAATTTTAGCTGGCGGCATGGCAAGGCGAATGGGCGGCAATGACAAAGGGTTAGTGGATCTTAATGGCCAAGCCATGATTTGTCACACTATCGATAAGCTAACAAGCCAAGTCGATGGAATTATGATAAATGCCAACCGTAACCAAGAACAGTATGAACAATGGGGATATACTGTTCTTAGCGATCTAGATAGTGGTTATTTAGGACCCTTAGCTGGAATGGTTACAGCTTTAAAGCAAACTAAAGCAGATTATCTTCTTGTTGTACCTTGTGATTGTCCTATGTTACCGGATGACTTAGTAGCAAGATTATTAGCTGCTTTAGAGCGAGAGCAGGCCGACCTTGCTATTGCAAGTGATGGTGAATATGAACAACCGGTAGTATTACTGTTAAAACCCCATCTAGCGCCATCGATGCAAGCTTTCTTGGATGGAGGCGATCGCAAAGTATTTTTATGGTATAGCCAACATAAAGTGGTGGTAGAGAGTTTTGCCGATCAACCCAATGCATTCGTGAATATCAATACGTTAGAACAGAAACACCGGATAGCAGAAAAAATCGCTAAGTAATTCAGTAGAGGTACTTCATGACAACATTATTTACCAATCCATTGCCGATCCCGGTTTTAGGCTTTTGTGCATACAGTGGCACCGGCAAAACTACCTTACTGAAACAATTGATCCCGTTATTGAACCAACGTGGTTTACGCTTGGCGGTCATTAAACATGCCCACCATAATTTTGATGTGGATATTCCCGGTAAAGACAGCTTTGAAATGCGTAAAGCTGGAGCAAGACAAGTATTAGTGGCGTCCCATGTACGTTGGGCGTTAATGACTGAAGATCTCGTTGAAGATGACCCGCAATTGCAACACTTACTGCGTCAAATTGAAGCCGATAAAGTAGATATTGTACTGGTAGAAGGTTTTAAAAAACTGGCATTACCTAAAATAGAATTACATCGCGCTGCACATAATAAACCGCTAATCCACATTCACGATGACAACATTGTCGCTATCGCGTGTTGTGATGAGACCAAAGTGCCAAGTTCATTAACTCGCCTTGATTTGAACAACGTGGCGCAGATTGCCGATTTTGTACAAAATTACCAACAGACATGGCAGCCAGCTGCGGTGCAGTTACCGATAAACAGTAGCGAACAACAAGCTGCAACACCTAACGATCAACATGGTCTTTCTGTTTCACAAGGTATTGCCAACGTATTAGCTCAAGTTGTTCCGATTAACCGCAATGAGTCACTTAACCTAATTGATGTTGATAACCGAGTATTGGCGCATGACATTATTTCTACCGTAAATGTGCCACAACAAACTAATTCGGCAATGGACGGTTATGCTTTTATTTTCCAAGATCTCAAAAAATCACAATCTTTTAAAGTTGTAGGTGAAGTCCTTGCGGGTCATCATTATTCTGCCACATTACAAGCAGGAGAAGCGGTTCGCATTATGACTGGGGCAACGGTTCCTCAAGGTGCCGATACCATTCAAGCGCGAGAATTGGTCACTGAACAAGATAGTATTATTACCATACTTGAACCTGGACAAGTTGTAGAAGGTCAACACGTTCGTTTGGCTGGAGAAGACATTGCTGAAGGTGACGTTGCACTCGCAGCAGGTTCACGTTTGGGCGCCGCTGAACTCGGTTTGTTGGCCTCGCTTGGATTTAACCAATTACCCCTTATAGAACGTCCTGTCGTTGCGGTATTCTCAACGGGTGACGAAGTAAGTCAACCAGGACAACCACTGAAACCAAACTGCATTTATGACTCAAATCGTTACACCATATTATCAATGGCGAAGAAGCTCGGCTGTCAGGTTATCGATTTAGGCATTATTGAAGACAATGAACAAACGCTCACAGACACATTGCGCAGTGCTGCAAAACAAGCAGATGTGGTAATTAGTTCTGGGGGCGTATCCGTGGGTAATGCCGATTACATTAAAACGGCCTTAGCCAATGTCGGTGACACTCATTTTTGGCGCATAAATATGCGTCCCGGTCGTCCACTAGCTGTCGGAAAAATTGATCAAAGCTTATTTTTTGGATTACCTGGTAACCCTGTCGCTGTCATGGTGGCATTTTTACAGTTTGTGCAGCCTGCTATTCGTAAACTTGCTGGCGAATCTCATTGGCAACCGCAGTTTATGCCAGCTATTGCGCAACATCCGTTACGTAGCAAAACAGCTCGTACTGAGTTTTTACGTGGTATTTATACGATTGGGTCTGATGGCAAAATACACGTTAGCACCACGGGCGCTCAGGGTTCTGGAATGTTGAGTTCTATGGTTGATGCAAATTGCCTCATCGTTATTGGTGATGATATTGCCACGATACCAGCAGGTGAATCTGTTTTTATTCAGCCATTTGCTAATTTACTATAAAGGCTAATATGACCCAACTTATCGACGGCTTCCAACGAAAAATAGATTATTTACGCTTATCGGTCACCGATCGTTGCGATTTTCGCTGTGTGTATTGTATGAGTGAAAATCCTACTTTTTTACCGAAATCACATGTTCTGAGTTTGGAAGAGTTGTCGTGGATTGCCCAAGCGTTTACTGAGCTTGGAGTAAAAAAAATACGCTTAACTGGCGGTGAACCATTAGTGCGCACCGATTGTGACAAACTGGTCAAATTGTTAAAGCAATTGCCTGGCCTTGAAGAGCTATCAATGACCACTAATGGGTCACGACTATCTAAGCTGGCTCAGCCATTGTTTGAAAATGGCCTTAATCGATTGAATATCAGCCTAGATACGTTAAACCCAGACGTTTTTGCACAGCTAACACGTAATGGAAAATTAGATCGTGTCATTGCTGGGATCGATGCAGCAATAGCGGCTGGCTTTCATAACATCAAAATTAATGCGGTGATTTTACGCGGTCAAAACGACCATGAAGTATTAGATTTAGTGGAGTTCTGCCGTCAACGTCAACTCGATATCGCTTTCATTGAAGAAATGCCTATCGGTTATATGGATGAACGTCAACGCAAGCGTCATTGTTCAAGTGATGAAGTCCGTCGCATTATCGAAACGCGCTATCCTTTAATCGCGTCGACTAAGCGTACTGGCGGACCATCTCGATATGTAAAAATGGCCGATAGCTCTATTCGCATCGGATTTATATCGCCACACAGCCACGATTTCTGTCATGAATGTAATCGCGTTAGAGTGACGGTAGAAGGTCAATTACTCTTGTGTTTAGGCAACGAAAATTCCATTGATTTAAAAGCAATTGTTCGTGAATTCCCCGCCGACATAGAACGCCTAAAACGAGCCATTACTGATGGAATGCAACACAAACCTCAATCTCATGATTTTAACATCGACAATGGCACACAAATTCTGCGCTTTATGAATGCCACTGGCGGCTAAATCTTTTTGGTATCGTCAATGATACACTTGAATCATAATTTACAGATGCTGACTGACAACATAACGTATTAATTATTCGTCTTGTCAGTCAATATTTGCTCGCGTTCCTCAATAGTTGAGGCGATATAATTATTCAAGTTAAGGTGGTTTATGGCCCTATCACGTAAAAAATGGAACTACATCATTATGGGTGCCAGCCTATTTATGATTGCGGTGCTGTCTTTAATTAATGACAAAACCGCCAAGGTACCCAGTGACGCCGTCCCCTTATTTGATCAGCAATTACCGTTGAAGCAATTGCAACTTAATGATCACTGGTTAACGCTGCACAATGACCAATGGCAGTGCCAGCCACAAGTCCTCAATTGCCATAAATGGGCCCAAGCATGGCAAACCATTAAGGTCTCACCACTAAGCACAGAACCTTCACACGATAATAAGGTGCAAACACTAACCATTGCTATCAACAATATGCAAGCGGCACAAAAATGGCGTTACTTTCCAAACGAAGGCCTCTTGCAATCATCTAATAACAATTGGTACCAAGTACCACCAAGTTTACGCGCCGAGTTACAACCTATTCTTGCTGTACCTTCTCAATCAAAATAAGAGTTTTTATGCCTGAATTACCAGAAGTTGAAGTGACCCGACAAGGGATCAGTCCTTATCTCATTGACCAAACTGTTAGTGAATTAATTGTCCGTAATGGCTCACTCCGTTGGCCTGTACCAGCTATTGCTCAAAATATTGTTGGTCAGCGTATTACCAATGTCCGCAGGCGAGCTAAGTACTTATTAATTGATACTGATGCCGGAATGACAATAGTGCATCTAGGCATGTCAGGCAGCTTACGTATTTTACCGTGTAATACCCCAATTGAAAAACATGACCATATTGATTTAGTACTCGAAAATGGTCGTATGTTGCGTTTTAACGACCCTCGACGCTTTGGTGCTTGGTTATGGTACGAATTACCAGAAGAAGCCCATCCGTTATTGTCAAAGCTCGGCCCGGAGCCATTAAGCCCTCATTTCACGCCATTACAATTACAAGCAACACTGACTGGCAAAAAAAAGACCATCAAGCAGTGCTTAATGGATAATCACATTGTGGTGGGTGTCGGTAATATTTATGCTAATGAAGCGCTTTTTGCTGCAGGAATACACCCACAGGCAGCAGCTGGTAGTATTGATATAGAACGGTTAACAATTCTCGTCAGTGAAGTAAAACAAATTTTGGCTCTCGCTATTAAGCAAGGTGGTACTACCTTAAAAGATTTTACTAATGCCGATGGTAAACCAGGTTATTTTTCCCAAAAGCTGCATGTTTACGGCCGTGGTGGCGAAACCTGTACCGCCTGCGGCAATTTATTAAGTGAGATAAAGTTGGGCCAACGCACTACGGTATTTTGTGGTGTGTGCCAACAGCGTTAGTCGGATAAATAACGCCTAAATCGCATTTCAATTTACCCATAAAAAGGGAGCCATTTGGCTCCCTCATATCATCAACCTCAACTCGGGTTAATCAACTATAACGCTTAAAATCGATATTCATAAGTAGAGAAAGCAGTACCTTGAGTATCATCGTCTAGCACTTCGAATTCAGAATTAGATACACTGCCACCTAACGTTAACATGCCATTAAACATTGGCAAACGATATGACAGCTCAAGCATCATGAGATCTTCTTTTAAAGGTTGCGGTGCCCATTCATTATTAGTATTAGCACCATCTTTATTCAGTTGAGCATAGCGAAGAATAGAAGTAAAACCATGACTATTATCGAATTGACCAATTAAACCAAGTGCATAAACATTGGCATCACTATCATAGGTACTGCCAAAAGCACGACCATAGTAACGTGAGCCGCTTTGGTATGTTGAATGCTCGTAAAAACAGTTAAATTGATCTTTGTCTTCACCGCAATACACCATAGTATCGGTGTACTCGATAAATAACTTATATTGTTGTTTGGCAATACTAAAACGGGTATCGGCACCTACCATTTTACCGCAATCAACAATTTGCCATGGATCGCCTTTTGAATCTTCGCAGGTACGTTCTAGATACAAGCCCACAGGCACATTAAACCATGTATCAGCATATCTAACATCGAAGCCCGCCATCTGATTGCCATAGTTTGAACAGCCTACTTCATCAACATTATCTGCTCTACAGTCTCGCTGACCAGTAATTGATTTAATTGCGGTATTAAAGCTACATTCTTGCCCTTCACCACAAAACTGGGTTGTCCAAGACAACCCTATCTCTAACTGCTTGAATGGTTTAATAGCACCACGAAGGTTCCATAACAGTGTATGAGGAGCATAACGCTCTTCTTCTGTCATACTAATGCCACCCGTTAAACTCCAATCACCAACCCATGACAACCAAGGCGTTTCAAACGCTTGTGAATTGTTGCGGCTGACCATTAAAGATGGCATTGGTCGGGCATTGTTTGATTTATGTAGAGAAGAGTCAAACCCTGGCCCCCACCATTGGCCAACACTCCCGGCTGTCACAACCCAATTGCCTAGCACCATTGCAACATATGAATCATCTAAGCGAATTTCTTTTTCATCCGCTGGATCATAGTTTGCAGAGGCTGAAATTTTATAAGAAAAACGCTCACCAGTGTATTCATGTGAACCTTGTAGCTCACCTTTTTCACGATAGTCAGAACCAAAATGCTGGAAACGTGCCGCATCTGTTGCCGCAGCCACCTTTATACTGGTGTTACCACGATTACCAACGGCATTTTGGTAGTAAAAATTAACTCGTGCAAAAGCATCCACTAAATCAGGTGTTAGTAAAGCAGGCTCAGTTTGAGCTAAATCAGCTCCAATACCTGACCACATCAATGGAAAAGTATTAATAGGGCCGCTAATCACTCCCGCATCCGCTAAAGCTTGAATATCTGCTCGTAAATAAATATCTGAAGTGTCAACCCATGGTGCGGCTTGAACACTGCTACAGATCATCATTGCACTAAAACCTAGTGCGGTGGCTACCTTAGTTAACCAACTAAATCCATTTGTCATGAAATTACTTTACCTTTTTATTAGCTTGATTTTGCGCTACTTTTTTCTTTAATGCAGCGGCGACCTGTGGGTGAACAAATTGACTAACATCTCCTCCATGTAAAGCAACTTCTTTCACCAGTGTAGAAGAAATAAATGAATTCTCTTCCGCAGGTGTCAAAAAAACACTCTCAAGATCAGGACTTAAACGCCGATTCATATTTGCCAGCTGAAATTCATATTCAAAATCGGATACTGCCCGCAAACCACGTACGAGCACACTCGCATGTTGCTCTTTGGCGAAATCAACCAATAGGCCAGTAAAACCGACGACTTCAACATTGCCTAAATGTGCCGTCACCAAATTAACTTGAGCGACTCGCTCTTCAAGAGAGAACAGAGGTTGCTTAGAAGGGTTTGATGCGATGCCAATAATCACGTGTTTGAATAAGCGTGCTGCACGTTCGATTAAATCAGCATGACCGTTAGTCACAGGGTCAAAGGTACCTGGATAAATTGCTCTTCTGTGCATAATATATCGCCTTTACATCATCTTAATAGTCGTTAGTTTAGCTACTTCTATCCCAGAATAAATCATCATCTGTTTTAAACATTGGGTAATGTTATGTTACATGTCTACATTACTATTTTTGTATTTTTGTATTTTTGGAAGTGGTGGAAGTTGTTGTTTATTCTTCAATAAATCAAACTCGAATTTCACTTTTTGCCAAATACGCAGTAAATGATGTCGCTCAACGTTTTTACGTCTACCTTGTCGATTAATATCACTGTCTAAATCGGTCCCAATTACTGGAAAAGGCCTGATCACAAAACACCGCAACTGTTTTTCGTACCAGTACTGAATATCAATATCCACTGGACGGGCAATAGGATATGCCGTCGCCAATAATTTTTGTGCTCCAACCAATGACACACATTGGCCACGAGTAGAAGCCGGCAATTTTAAACACGTCGATAAGCTAAAGCGATCATCAAGCATTATCGATTTAACAATGTTTTTTTGCTTACGCCCATGACACAGCTTGATGTAATCCCAATCAGCAGACAGATTATTAATATGTTTTATCACATTCATTATTGAGGGATCCAAAACGGAATCGTCTTCAAGAATTAAGGCGTAATCTAACCGCTGTTCGACAATCATTTGCCAACATTGGACATGGCTGAGGTAACAGCCAATTTCACCCAAATTGAGCTTTTTATCATACTTTTGGAGGTTTTTTTGTGGATCATATACTTTAGCAATATCGGCATCGCATAGCTCTTTACCATAAACGGCAGAGATACGCTGGTATTCAATACCTAACTGTTTTAGCTGCTCATCCATGAACGTAAATCGTTCAGTACTACTATCTAAATTAATGAGAAAAACTTTAAAATTCATATATTACTAACCTAAACACTTATTTCCAGTCATGTGTAACTATTGAGACTTAATCTTAGAATATTCAGTACTATTAATAATCTACCGAATAAAATGCTCGAAGCTATAGTTAGG
Source organism: Shewanella sp. MEBiC00475 (assembly GCF_005234075.1). Lineage (NCBI taxonomy): Bacteria > Pseudomonadati > Pseudomonadota > Gammaproteobacteria > Alteromonadales > Shewanellaceae > Shewanella > Shewanella sp. MEBiC00475. Next base: position 2,299,802 of record NZ_CP039928.1, on the reverse strand, counting down.
TTACTTTTGTTAGTGACATTTTATTTAATCCATTGAATAAATCAAAAACAACTTATAATTATCACAATCACTACTTCACGACGAACATCCGTTTCACCACTTTTAACAGCGAGAGGTTCAAGAGTATATCACTAATAATCTCGCTTTAGCTTGTTGTCAAAAAAGTTCTTATTAATCACCAGATGGCTTAACAAGAGCAATCTTCATTCGTTGACCCTTGATCAATTCCTAATGCAAAACGATGAACAAACGGTCTTGAGTTGATATACTCAGTGGCAACTCTTACGCCAATTATCATGGTCGTTGAGAAAACCATTAAACGTCACAATACAATGAGCCCCATCATCCGATGGAATTGAGTTAATATTTTATCTTTCAGACAATCATATGAAAAAAATTTTAGTCATCAAACACGATAAAATTGGCGATTTTGTGCTGACATGGCCTGCATTCTATCTGTTAAAAAAAGCCATGCCAGAAGCTACAATTGATGTATTTGTCGCACCAGTTGTGGAGTCCTTTGCTGAAGCCTGCCCATATGTTGATAACACCATTATCGACTCAAAAGATGATGCAAGCATTGCAGAACAAATTGCGAAGCAAAATTACGACGCAGTGATCATTCTGTTATCAGAATTTCGAATTTATAAAATCCTTAATAAAAGCAATATTCCATATAAATTAGTACCTAAACATAATTGGTATCAGTATTTATATAAACATCGGGCAAGTAATGAATACTTAAACAGTGAAGGTTGCTGGCGAGGTGCATGCATGCTGGTAGAGCACTTTTTAACTCATCACGGTTATGCTATCCCTAAACTACCTGATAGATTTTGGGATATGAGTGCTCGCAAAGAACATTGGCAAGAATACTATCAAAAATTAGTCAATGAAAAACTGATTTTTATTCATCCAGGTACAGGCGGTTCTTCTGGTTGCGTACCCGTAGACAAGCTAGTTCAGTTAATGATAAATATTGATAAACTGACTCTATCAGCATGCCACTTTGTTTTAACGTTTAATGGAAGTGAACTGGAACTAGCCAAAGAAATTAAAACTTTATTGGCAAATACCGCAATTAAAGTGTCGCTAGCTAAGCCGCTAGATAACTTAATTGATTTTTCCGAGTCATTGGTCGCGGCAGATATGTTTATTGCTGGCTCAACAGGTCCGCTGCATATCGCAGGATTACATAATGTTCCAACAGTTGGGTTTTACGCCGGAAGACGCTCAACACCTCATATAAGATGGGGAACATTATCTGAACCAAGTAAGCGGTTTGCTTACACGCCTCCAGTCGGAAAAAGAACGGGACGTAATATGGCGTTAATCAATTTTGATCAGGCATCGAATGACATAGCCGACTTTTTGAACAAACAATCTTAGATTGTCGCAGTGTGTTAAATTAAGCTCATCGCGAGCAACAATAATGGAAATACGAATATGATAGTTGTGACAGGCGCAGCAGGGTTTATTGGTAGTAATTTAGTTAAACAACTTAATGCCATGGGGCGAAATGACATTATCGCCGTTGACGATTTAACAGACGGCACCCAGGTGTTCAATTTGGCCGATTGTGAAATTGCCGATTATCTCGATAAAGATGATTTCATCAAGCAAATCCAAGCGGGCGATTTTGATAACAAACTTGAAGTGATTTTCCATCAAGGCGCTTGCTCATCGACCACTGAGTGGGATGGCAAGTTTATGATGACCAATAACTACGAGTATTCAAAAACATTATTACATTACAGCCAAGCCAATAACTGCCAATTTATTTACGCCTCTTCAGCATCAGTTTACGGTGGCAGCGAAAAATTTATTGAGCAACGTGAACTTGAAAAACCACTCAATGTCTACGCTTACTCTAAGTTCTTATTTGATCAATATGTAAGACAGCAAAAACTCATCGGCCAAGTGGCAGGGTTACGTTATTTCAACGTCTATGGTCCACGCGAACAACACAAGGGCGGCATGGCCAGTGTGGCTTTCCACTTTAACAACCAAATTAACACCAATGGTGTGTGTCGTTTGTTTGAAGGTGTTGATGGTTATAAAAATGGTCAGCAACTTCGTGACTTTGTATTTGTCGAAGATGTGGTTAAAGTCAATTTATGGCTATGGCAAAACCCATCAGTATCTGGCATATATAACTGCGGAACAGGCCAAGCGCAAAGCTTTAATGATGTTGCCAATGCAGTTATTGCCTACCATGGTAAAGGACACATTGAATACATTCCTTTCCCAGACAAATTGAAAGGTGCTTATCAGAGTTATACCCAAGCAGATTTAACTCAGTTAAGAGCTGCTGGTTATCAAGGTGAATTTAAAACGGTTGAACAAGCTGTACCAGAATATTTAGATTGGCTTAAAACTCAACATTTTATTGGCCAATAAAATGTTCTAACACGCCTAACGAATTGAAATAATGCTATGGATATGATCATATTCATAGCATTATTTTTTGCATCGAGATAATAGCAATACTTATCTAATTTCTTTAACTACCTCTATCAACATTGTTGTAGAAATAGCAGGTGTTCTCGGTAAGTACACGACTTTGCAGAGATGAGAAAGATGATCAAAACGCCCCTCCCAATCATCTCCCATAACGAGGCAATCAGCTTGATACTTTTGAATGTATTCGGCTTTAAGCTCTAATGACTCTTCAAGAAAAACCTCATCTACACATGATAATGCCGCAACAATTCGCATTCGATCTCTTTCATCACAGATAGGGTTTCGTTGTTTTTTACTAAAATTTAATGCATCAGATGAAACGCCAACGATCACATTATCACCCAGTTCTTTTGCTCTTTCTAAAATATTTAAATGGCCAATATGAAACATATCAAAAGTGCCAAATGTAATAATATTCATATTTACCTTTTACTTTAATAAATAGTCTGTAATACGTTGACTACAAAGACCATCAACAGCCCCAACAAGTTCCGCTGTATATTTGGCTCTTTGTGTGGCAAATAGATCTGGTGAGGTAACTTGTTGATCAACCACTTGCTTTAATTGGCTAAATGTTTTTGCATGCGCAGCCACATCAGCATATTTGTATAAATCTTGATCGACCCGATTTTCAAATCTAAATCTGAAAATCCCTCTATATGACCAACGTAAATGATAAAAGTCACACCATACAACGGGCTTGTTCAGAGCGGCAAACTCAAATAAGGCAGAAGATGCATCACTAATTAACACGTCTGCAGAGGCCATAAAAGGTAATAAATTAGCTTCTTCAGCTTGTGCTAGGTATACATTACTGAAACTAGCCCAATGAGTTAATAAGTCTTTTTGTTTCTTATAATTCGGCTTACTCAAAGAGAAGTAATGAGGTTTAAGCAAAATATTATACTCAGCAAACTGTTCCGGCCAGTTCTTGGCCATTTTTTCAATACTGCTAGGATAAAATGTCGGAGCGTACAACAATGTTTTTTTGTTAGGGTCCATACCAAGAGCAACTAAATCCAAACCACGCTCTACACCTTGAATAATAGGATCGAGCTTTGCGTAACCAGTATCCACAAATATTTTCTCAGGAAACATCTCTTGCAAGCGATTTAAACGATACTGGCCTTCAACGAAACGAACATCTATATCCCCTTAGAAACAGTATAGTAAATAGATTTCGGTCCAACTCCGTGCTGCATTAGAGCCGTTTTACTGACGTTTTTTAATCGGGATGCACCAGAGAACGCATTGCCAAAAATAACCCAAGATGGTTTGGCATCTAAATAATATTCAAGCGCCTGAGCTTCATTATCTACCCATACAACATCTAACTGATGTTGCTTTACTAAAGAGACTAAAACTGATTGCTGGTCGACACTTTTGTATACCACATAAGTGACAGGTATCGAACGTTTCTGTAACTCTTCAGCGACGGGAAGATATTGTGGTAAATAATATGGATGCAGAACATCAAAACAAATCACAGTAAATCAATTCCTATTAGTTAAACGCTGAATTAATGGGATAGATAATATCACATAACAATAAACTTCATCATTATCTCAACCATCTAAGCAAACATTCTGACAATATGAAAAACTGACAGTGAATTTGTTACGGTATTGATTCAAAAATAGGGTTTTTCAAGGTATCCTATCAATTATAAATACTAACAAAACCCTTAATTTATGTCGATTATTACTACTGAGCAATTAAAAGCATGTAAACGATTTTTATTTATATCACCAGTAGCATTAGGTGATTTTCTTTATTTAAAAACATTCTTAATTGCATTAAAGCAACAATACTCCCATATTGAACTCGACATATGGTTAGATGACAACCGTTGCAATACTGATGGTTGGCGTTTATCACGTAGCAAAATTTTGCAACAGTGGATGGAGACGGAGGGTGTATTTAACATCACTTATGGTTGCACTGATTCAAGATTAGCGATGCAAAGTCACATCGAACAAGCTAAAAAGAGACAATATGATATTGTTTTTTGCCATACGGTTAGCAAGAGTCGTCAATACTCTCAAATAGCTCGGACAATAAGTAAAGATGCCTTTATCGTTTCTAGTATTCCTAAAAGTGCTTCTTTTGGCTGGTTCAATAATCTATTTTTTCGTCATTCTGATTATACCTTTGTACTGGATGAGAAAGATTTATCACAATCACATCATATTACAGATAGGTACAATTTGATTTTTAATCAAATAACAGGATTAGCATTAAATAAAAACCAGTTAATGCCAACACTAAAAGTGCCACCTTCTATTGAGCCAATCACCAGTACTTGGCTACAAGCACAATTTAGTGATACAAAAAAACAAGGTAAGCTACTATTTCTCAACCATTTATCGACTAGTGAGAAGAAAAACTGGAAATTATCACAACTTTTTGAATTAATAGTTAACATATCCAAAAATGACCAAACTCAAAGATATATTATCAATGTGACTCCAGAAAACTATGATCAAGTCTGTATTGAGACCCAAAAGTTTGTTAAAAACACAGGTTTACAGGTAGCTGTTTTTACTGTTAATGAACACTTTTTCGAACTTCCTTCACTTATCGCTCATGCAGACTTTGTTATTACAGTTGACACTGCAATTTTACACTTTGCTTTTGCCGCTAAACGTCCATTGCTTGCTATGATGCGTCAAAAGAAGCCGTATTGGGCCCCACCTGAAAGTGCAAGTTCTCATGTAATGTATGCCACTGAAGGAAAAGGCTATATTGAAAATATTTCAGTTGATAGCGTCTTTGCACAATATACAAAAATGAATCTCAGCACCTGACATAGAAAGCTGAAGTCACCACAAATACTTTATACAGCTCAGATATGAGATTGAGGTAACAGGAATGAAAAAAGCTATTTTTACTCTCGCCATTGGTGACAATCCAATGTATCGCGCAGCAGTTGAAAGCTTCAAAGTCTATGGAAAAAAAATAGGTGCCGATGTTATAGTTTCGGATCAATTACACTATAAAATTCATGTCAACAATCCTAAATTTGATGCGAGTCCGGCTTGGTCAGAAAAACTTTATATTTCTGAAATTCTCAAAAAATATGACCGGGTATTATATTTAGATGCTGATATTATCGTCACGCCATGGGCAAGGGACATATTTTCTAAATATCCAGATCTTGATACCGTTTATATGTTTAATGAGGGACTTCATCGCGACCGTAGTGAACAGGTTACTCAAATAAATGCTGTATTAGGTGATGTAAACTGGCCAAAGGAATCCAATCAGATTGTTTATTACAATTCAGGAATGTTCCTTGTTTCAAAAGAAACTGGCTTATTTGATAAAGCCAATATTGAAGAAATGCAGGCTATTTGCAACGAGGTTAAATTTTATGATCAAACCTATATCAACTATCTGATAAGAAGAGATAACATTAAAAGCGTCGGTGTAGAAGCTAATTTTAACCGTATGCAACTTCTAGGGCACGATGATTATCAAAAAGCAGATTTCATTCATTATTCAGGCCGTGGCTACCGCCAAAAAGTGCCAATGAGAGAGCTAAAATACATCATAGATTATTGCGACATGTTTAAAGACAGCTTGAGTGAAGCAGAAATCTTGAAATTTAAGCAACAAGCTTGGCATTGGTACATGTTGAAGCAATACCGAAAAACTAAATTACCTATTCCACTTTTAAGTGCTGTATTTGGTTTATTCCACCCTCAACACAAATATTAATAGCTAAAGCTCGCTATGTTTAGCGAGCTTTTTCATTCTGTTGTAATTTAGCCATAACATTGATGACCATGTCTACTGAGATCATCTGCATCAAATCAGAGCCTTTGGCTCGTTTCCCCCATTTTACATCACCTTCAACCTGTTGCTTTATGACTTGGTCATAAACCGACACGGTATAATCTCGATAAAAATAAGGTCCAGTTCGCCCGGGGTTTGAATGAGCATACAAGCCAATAACCGGTGTTCCCTGAGTGACGGCCATATGCAAAGGTCCGGTGTCAGGTGCGAGCACTAGCTTGGCTTGTTTTAACACTGCAAGTAGCTGAGTCAAAGATGTCTTGCCTACTTGATTATCTAATGGTTGCTGGCTATGGGATTGAATCACATCGGCTAAGGTTTTTTCTAACGCGGTTGGACCGCCGCACAACATTACCCGATAACCTTGAACAACAGCATAATCAGCCACTGCAGCGTAACGTTCTGGTAGCCAATTGCGTTCAGCTTTACTGGCCGCAGCACAAATCACTAATACCTTATCATCACCCACTAATTGTTTGGCAAAGTCAGTATCGGCTTGTGGTACAGGAATGTTCCAGCTTGGCGTTAAGTCTTCTACACCAATGGCTTTAGCAAAGCCCATAAAGCCATCTAATACATGGGGCCTCGCCAAGGGTTCTACAGCATGATTTGTCACCAGCCACTGACCCTCTTTGCCTCTAGCCTTATCAAATCCGACTCGCACTCGTGCGTTAATCATTAATGAGGCTATGGTTGCACGAAGTGCTACTTGCATATGCAGCAACACATCAAAATGTTGACCTTGTAAATCACGGCGCAACTGAACATAGCTACGCCAGCCTTTAGACTTATCGAAAATAACAAATTGAATGCCAGGTAAGTGCTTGAGTAATTGATATTCAACCTTACCAATCACCCAAGTAATATTAAGGTTTGGATATTGTTTTTGAATAGCCTGCACCATCGCCACCGCATGGCAAACATCACCAATGGCAGACAAACGCAGTAAACATAATGAACCTATCGAACTAAAGTCAGCTTTCATTGATAATCCAATATGTTTGAGTGAAGAATAAGGCGATTAAGGCAAGTTAGTGATCTTAAGGTATAATGTTATTTCGATCCACAATCTAACCAATGCTATTGATAATTAGATGCAAATAAAAACCACTCAACTTGGCCATGTCGCATGGTGTGAAACCACTGCCCAGCAATTAGCACCACAAGATTTTGCGGTCGATGGTTGGCGGGACAACAATGCCGTTGTGGGTCAGTCTAAGGGCCGTTACACCACATGGTTTGTCAAAACTGCTAACTCGGACTCATCGCAAACATGGGTGTTACGTCATTATTGGCGCGGTGGGATGATGGAAAAATTCAGCCGAGATGCCTATCTCTATACAGGCCTAAAACGAACTCGCGCGGTGGCTGAATTAACGATACTCGAAACCTTATATCAAGAAGGGTTTGCCGTTCCTCGTCCCATAGCAGCTAACGTTGAACGATTTGGTTTATGGTATCGTGCCGACATTATTATTGAACATGTTGCAGGTGCAAATGATTTAGTAGCTTACTTAAGCCATAACCCAATGACTGAGTCACAATGGTATTTATTAGGCGAAACTATTGCCAAATTCCATCAACGTGGGGTATATCACGCCGATTTAAATGCAAAAAACATCTTACTTGCGCACGGAAAATTCTATTTAATTGACTTTGATAGAGGTGAATTACGTACGCAACACCCTACATGGCAGCAAGCCAATTTAGATCGTTTGCTACGTTCGTTTAAAAAGGAACACGCTAAACTGACTACGCTGCAATTTAGTCAACAGCATTGGCAGCAATTACTTGCCGGTTACCAAAGCGTAAACCCAATCTAAGGCGAACTTTTGTATTGAGGGGTTATAAAAATAGACGCTAATCTGCGTCTATTTTTAGATAGCTGGCTGCAAAATATTAAACAATAAGCTTATTAATCAGTGTGAATTGCTTTAATAATGCACCTCGATTTTGTTCAACCACAGCCAGAGCCGCTGTAGATGCTGATTGGTACATATTGTTATCGGTAAACTTATTCTGTAATTCTTGCGCTAATTCATCTGCAGAACTAATACAGGTTAATGCACCCGCATCAGCAAGTAATTGTGTGATTTCAGCAAAGTCCCAATGATTGGGACCAACATACACAGGCAGCCCCATCGCGGCAGGTTCAAGTGGATTATGACCACCATTATTAATTAATGTGCCGCCAATAAATGCCTGATCTGCAGCGCCATATAACATCACTAGCTCTCCCATAGTATCGCCAAGCAATACTTGAGTTTTCGCATTCACCTCATCATTCATACTGCGCCTAGCTAACGTCAACCCTGACTGGGTGACGGTAATAGCGGCTAAATTAAATTGCTCTGGGTGTCGTGGTGCCATAATTAATAATGCATCAGGAAAAAGACTTAATAGTTGCTTATGGGCGGTCAAAATAGCCTCAAACTCACCGGGATGAACACTACCCGCAACCCAAATAGGAGAGTTAACGCGATGCCACTCTGCACGAAGTGCTATTGCGTGCTGTTTCTTTATAGGGTCAATAGTAAGATCGAACTTTACACTACCACACACATGTATACGTTGAGCTTCCACACCTAAATCAATAAACCGTTCTGCTTCACGCTGAGTTTGTACAGTAATCAAGTTGAGCTTGTTTAGCATTGGCACAGCCAAACGACGTTTTTTAGCGTATTTATTTGCTGACTTTTGTGACAAGCGCGCATTAGCCAAAATCAATGTCACTTGTTGTCGCGCGGCAAAGTAGACTAAATTTGGCCACAATTCAGTCTCCATAATAATGCACACTTTAGGCTGTATTTGACGTAAAAAGCCTTTGATAGCATAAGAGAAATCAAATGGTAGATAGCAATGTTGCACCGTATCGCCAAATGCTTTAAGCACTTCAGCAGACCCTGTTGGGCTGGTTGTTGTAACCGTAAATGTATCATCAGGGTGTGCAGTCATAAGTTGCTTAATCAACGGAATAGCCGCTAGCGTTTCTCCCATAGAAACACAGTGTATCAACACATCTGTTGGCATTAACTTGGTAAAACCAAAGCGTTCAGACCAACGATGACGATAGTCGACACTTTTTATCGCCCGAAATGCTAGATAGAGGATAACCAGCGGAAACATTAAATATAGAAAGAAAGAATAAACAATACGGTTCATGTAAGAAGAGTCATCGATTTTTGCTTGTCAGATAAGCACAATGTTAACATACTCGTATTAAGTCAGCTTAAGGAATTATTTGAGCGACAATAAGTCAATAATGAATATGGAAATCACATGAAAACCCGAGATAAAATCATTTTTGCCAGCTTAGAGCTATTCAATGAACGTGGTGAACGAAATATTACCACTAACCATATTGCAGCACATTTAGGCATTAGTCCGGGTAATTTGTATTATCACTTTCGTAATAAAGAAGACATAATCAACTCCATTTTCAGCCTATATGAAAGTCATTTAGAATCAGGCTTTAATCCTTATGATGATGTCCCGATCACCATTGAATTATTAATGGGTTACTTTGATGCCATGTTCTATACCTTATGGCAGTTTAGATTTATGTATTCCAATCTAGCAGATATTTTAAGCCGTGATGATGCGCTAAAAACTCGCTACTTACATGCTCAACAACAAGTTCTTAACCGTTCAAGCAATATTTTACGCAAACTAAAAAAAGACGGTTTTCTTGATGTAAATGACAATAAAGTCACTGCGCTTGCTGACACTATTAAAATGATGGTCAGCTTTTGGATTAGCTATCAATTAACTCAATCAAGCACATCAACGATTACTAAAGCCACCTTATATGATGGTTTATTAAGAATATTAATGATTTTTCAGGCTTATGAGACTCCTACGTCAAGCGAAACATTCTCCCGTTTAGAACAACATTATTTAGACATAGCCAGTAAAGAACGTCATCTAGCTGAGTAAGTAAATGCTGCCAATACTGTTAATTGCGCTCAAGTAACACATTTTTAAACTCGCTAATAACCCACTACTATTGAATCGGTTATTAGCGGATTTTTTTAGGGTTTCCTCTCACAGCTCAAATCCAGCTACCGACTATGTTAACGATTAGTTTTTATTATGTGAATAAGCCAATAGCCCTAAACTAATTCATGTTGGTCTGACGACTTAAAAAAACGCTGTAGAGCAGCAAAAATAAAGGTTAGAATGCCAACAACTCCAAAGCACCCTGTCACTTATAGCGGTGTTTTACTGCGTGATTTGGATAAGCATAATAACCATATTTAGGAGAACACCGGTGGCATCTACCTCTTTTTACGACAGAATTAACCAGCAAATTACCGATGTAAAAGCCGATGGCTTATACAAAAGTGAGCGAGTCATAGCTTCAGCTCAACAAACTGCCATTCAGGTTAACAGTGAAGAAGTGATTAACTTTTGTGCTAATAACTACTTAGGTTTAGCCAATCATCCTGAACTTATTAAAGCAGCAAAAGCCGGTTTAGATAGTCACGGTTTTGGTATGGCATCAGTACGATTCATCTGTGGTACTCAAGACATTCATAAGCAATTAGAAGCCAGCCTAAGTGAATTTTTAGGCATGGAAGACACCATTTTGTACTCGTCTTGCTTCGATGCTAATGCTGGTTTATTTGAAACCCTATTAGATGCTGAAGATGCTATTGTGTCCGACGCCCTTAACCATGCATCAATCATTGATGGCGTGCGTTTATGTAAAGCTAAGCGTTTCCGTTACGCCAATAACAACATGGCCGACTTAGAAACTCAGCTTATTGCTGCTCAAGCTGCTGGTGCACGTAATATTTTAATCGCCACTGACGGTGTATTTTCAATGGACGGCGTAATAGCCAACCTTAAAGGCGTATGTGACTTAGCGGATAAATACGGTGCATTGGTGATGGTCGATGACTCTCATGCTGTAGGTTTTATCGGGAAAAATGGTCGTGGAACCCACGAATATTGTGACGTGATGGACAGAGTCGATATCATTACTGGTACCCTAGGTAAAGCTTTAGGCGGTGCATCAGGCGGATTTACCGCGGCAAAAAAAGAAGTTGTTGAATGGTTACGTCAACGCTCTCGCCCTTACCTATTTTCAAACTCATTAGCACCTTCGATTGTTAGCGCCTCTATCCGTGTGCTTGAAATGCTAAAAACTGGTCAAGACTTACGTGAAGCCGTTTGGGAAAACAGCCGTTATTTCCGTGAACAAATGTCTGCTGTAGGTTTTACCTTAGGTGGTGCAGACCATGCCATTATTCCCGTCATGATTGGTGATGCTAAATTGGCTGGTGATTTTGCCAACCGTTTATTGCAAGAACATATATATGTTGTTGGTTTTTCTTTCCCAGTAGTACCTAAAGGCCAAGCGCGTATTCGTACCCAAATGTCGGCGGCACATACTCGCGAACAACTTGATCATGCTATTGATGCCTTTACTCGTATTGGTAAAGAAATGGGCATTATCTAATCTATCTTAGGTTCATTGAACCATAAATAAATTAAGCATCGCGCAGCTATAGCTCAAGTTAAAGCTAGCTCAGGCTAAAGATTGCTCAGACTAAAAATAGGTCATCAACATGAAAGCATTAAGTAAGTTAAAGCCCGAAGAAGGCATCTGGATGGTCGATGCACCAAAACCAGAAATGGGTCATAACGATCTGTTAATTAAAATTCGTAAAACAGCTATTTGTGGTACTGACGTCCATATTTATAACTGGGATGAATGGTCACAAAAAACCATTCCTGTTCCTATGATTGCGGGTCATGAATATGTCGGCGAAGTCGTCGACCTTGGCCAAGAAGTTCGTGGTTTCAGCGTTGGTGATCGCGTTTCAGGTGAAGGTCATATCACCTGCGGTCATTGTCGTAACTGTCGTGCAGGCCGAACTCACTTGTGCCGTAACACTTCTGGTGTTGGTGTAAACCGTGATGGTGCTTTTGCAGAATACCTAGTAATACCCGCTTTTAACGCTTTCAAGATCCCTGCTGATATTTCAGATGACCTAGCAGCAATATTTGATCCATTCGGTAACGCTGTACATACCGCATTATCGTTTGATTTAGTCGGCGAAGATGTATTGATTACTGGCGCAGGTCCAATTGGTATTATGGCTGCAGCAGTATGTAAACATGTCGGTGCTCGTCATGTTGTCATTACTGATGTTAATGAGTATAGACTTGATCTTGCCCGTAAAATGGGGGCAACCCGCGCAGTTAATGTCGCTACAGAAAACCTGAAAGATGTCATGAAAGAGCTTGGCATGACAGAAGGCTTCGACGTAGGTTTAGAAATGTCAGGCGTGCCTTCGGCATTCCACGCCATGTTAGATACCATGAACCACGGCGGTAAAATTGCGATGTTAGGTATTCCTGGCGGTGAAATGGCCATTGACTGGAGTAAAATCATTTTTAAAGGTTTAATCATCAAAGGTATTTATGGCCGTGAGATGTTCGAAACCTGGTATAAAATGGCAAGCTTAATCCAATCGGGTCTAGATTTGTCTCCTATCATTACTCATCATTTTAGTATTGATGAATTCCAGCAAGGTTTTGATGCTATGCGCTCAGGTCAATCTGGAAAGGTCATCTTAAACTGGGATTAATCATTAAGATCTAGCTTATGCACACCAACAAGGGGTTGTATTTATACAACCCCTTGTTGCAAACTGGCGTTTAGCCAATCGCTATTAGAACACTTTTATAGGTAATATCATGTCTGGTTTTAAACATCTGTCTATTAATGAGCTTATCCATATGTCCAGCGAATCAAGCGATATACAAATTGTCGATATTCGTGATGCCGCCAGTTTTGCTGCAGGTCATATTGAGCACGCTGTTAACTTGAATAATGAAAACTTAGCCCACTTTATTGCAGATGCTGATATGGATAAACCGCTTGTGGTGGTGTGTTATCACGGCATGAGCAGCCAAAGTGCAGCTAGCTACTTAAATGAACAAGGCTTTGATGACATCTACAGTCTCGATGGTGGTTATAGTGCCTGGAGCTTAGCTAACTCATGATAGAAATTGGCCAACTACCTAATGCACGTGCTGCACAAGCATTTATTGATTACCTAAAAGGGTTAAATATTCAATGTCATGCCGTGACTCATGCTCAAGGTGTTGGCCTAGTCATTGTTAACCCAGCCGATGAAAGCCAAGCTAGAGCCGAGTTAATTGAGTTTGCTAAAAATCCATATCATCATAAGTATTTACAGGCATCTTGGGATAACGGTGCGACAGATACCAAATTTGACTATGGTCCTGGAACCAAGGGGTTATTTCAACAATTTATGACAGGAGCAGGCCCACTTACATTGATGTGCTTTTTTGCTTGTGTTGCCGTTTTCGCAGGTATGAACCTAGGTTTTGCCGATGCCATCTACAGTAAATTATCTTTTTTTAGTGCAGTCCCTGATAGTGACTTCAGCCAAGTATGGCGGGTATTCACGCCAAGCCTAATGCACTTTTCTGCTATGCATATCATCTTTAATTTACTGTGGTGGTGGTATTTAGGCGGTAAAGTTGAAACTAATTTAGGCACTCGCCCCTTGCTATTCTTATTACTCGTCGCTGGCACGATACCTAATATCGTGCAATTTTACATAAGCGGGCCTAATTTTGGAGGGCTATCAGGTGTCGTTTATGCTGTGGTTGGTTACACTTGGTTAATGGGTATTCGAAAACCCAGTTGTGGTATTAATTTACCGCAATCTTACATGGGATTTATGCTCATTTGGCTAGTACTTGGTTTTACCGATGTGCTGGGAATGCCTATTGCAAATGGAGCCCATATTGGCGGGCTTTGTATCGGTCTAGCTCAAGCGTTGTTTGATAGCAGAAAGTCACAACGGGTTAAAACCCACTAATAACATATTCCACTTAGCCGACATCCGATAATGGTGCCACTCTATTTGGCACCATTATTCACCCTCGTTTTGAACACTGACCGACTTATATTTATGATGCTTATAAACTGAACTTAAGCCATTTCAAGTACTTTATTGACTAGTTTTTCAATACCAATATGTGCCTCTAAAATCGATGTCGCTAACATATAAGCTGGCGTGCTGACGATTTTATTCACTTCATCAACAACGATATCTTCTACTTGGGCATTTTTATGCTTACCGCCCATTTCATAAAATGCATGAGCAGTTTCAGCATCAGTCCCAATGGTACCAATGGCTCCTTTGCCATAAATATTAGGGATCATCACAGGTGAAATACACACAAAACCGACAGGTTTATGGGCTAACGCAAAATCACGAATAAAGCTCTCTACAATAGGCTGAATGTCGCAATTGCTACCCGTGGTAGCGAAGTTAGATAAATTTTTAGCGGCACCAAAACCGCCAGGGATCACTAAACCATCAAATTGACTAACATCTAACATACTGGCATTAAGGACTTCACCTCGAGCTATCCGAGCAGACTCAACTAATACATTACGAGTTTCGTCCGTATTGACCTCTCCAGTTAAGTGATTCACCACATGCATTTGGGCAATATCCGGAGCAAAGCATTGATATTGTGCACCCGCCCGCGTTATCGCCAACAAGGTTAATACAGCTTCATGAATCTCAGTTCCATCAAAAACTCCACAGCCACTTAATAAAACAGCAATCTTTTTCATGACATCCACCCTTAACTTTTAATTACTAATGTAAAATTTACAACAAAAAACCAACAAAACGGTTGATCTGATTAAAAATCGTGCTAACTTAGAACGTCGAATTTAGGAGTTGCATGTTTTTTCTCCATAAATCATCACTAAATTCCATTGTGGCTTAACTGACATCAATAAAAAAGTCCACAAATTAGTAATATTTATTAGAATTAATATTCAGCTCACAAAAATAAAAATAAAACATATAATTCAACAGGTTATAATTTTCGTTTCCAGTCGTAAGAAAATCTATCCCGCAACGTTGATTAATTAACTCACAGACTTATCCACAGGCTGAGAGCATATTACTGTGGCTGATTGTTGGCTTTTCTCTATAAAAACACCCACTAAACCTCACTCAATCCATCACTAGTCAGAATTTACAGTAATTAAACACTATCTTGAGTAAATAATTGGCAATCTCACAAGCATCTTGAGGTGCTGTGGGTATAATGTCATTCTATTAGTCTCGCAAAATACTGAATACGAATATTAATTATGCCAATTATTCCTAATAACCCGCTCATCCTTGTTGATGGCTCATCTTATCTTTATCGCGCTTATTATGCGCCGCCTCATTTAACTAATTCAAAAGGTGAAGCAACAGGCGCGGTTTATGGTGTTGTTAATATGCTTCGTAGCTTATTAAGCCGTTATAGTCCTAGTCATATTGCTGTCGTTTTTGATGCGAAAGGCAAAACCTTTCGCAACGATATGTATGGTGAGTACAAAGCCCAGCGCCCACCGATGCCTGATGATTTGCGTACTCAAATAGAACCATTACACAGAATCATTCACGCAATGGGTTTGCCTTTGATCTGCATTTCGGGTGTTGAAGCGGATGATGTGATCGGCACCATCGCCCTTCAAGCGAGTAAAGAAGGCCGTGCGACACTAATCAGTACTGGCGATAAAGACATGGCTCAACTAGTGAATGAGCATGTCACATTAATCAATACTATGACTGACACCATTATGGGCCCTGAAGAGGTCAAAACGAAGTACGGTGTCAGCCCAGATAGAATAATCGACTTTTTAGCACTAATGGGTGATAAATCAGACAATATTCCAGGGTTACCTGGCGTCGGTGAAAAAACCGCATTAGCCATGCTCACCGGCATGGGAAGTGTAGAAAATATCTTAGCGGATCCGCAAAGCGTCATTGATGTCGGCTTTAGAGGCTCAAAAACCATGCCGGCTAAAATTATCGACAACGCCGACATGCTAAAACTGTCTTACAAACTCGCCACCATCAAAACCGATGTTGAATTAGAACAAGATTGGCATGAGCTTAACGTTAAGCCCCAAGATCGAGATGAACTGATTAAATGTTATTCTGAAATGGAGTTCAAACGTTGGTTAGCTGAAGTATTAGATAATAAACAACCTCACGGCACCATCAGTATAGATAGCGATGAAGAGATCACAGTATCACCTATCATTGAAGCTGAATACGAAACAATCCTGACTGTAGAAGCACTCGATAAATGGATTGAAAAACTCAGTAGCGCCGAACTTATTTCTGTTGATACTGAAACCACCAGTCTCAATTACATGGAAGCTGAACTTGTCGGTATATCATTTACAACCGAAGTTGGCAAAGCTGCCTATTTACCGTTAGCGCATGATTACCTAGATGCACCAAAGCAAATTGATAAAGCCATTGCTCTTGAAAAACTGCGCCCGATCCTTGAAAGCGATACTCCACAAAAAGTGGGACAAAACTTAAAATACGATATCAGTATTTTAGCCAACGCAGGTATCACCCTTAAAGGCGTCCGTTTCGATACCATGCTCGAATCCTATGTGTTTAATTCAGTGGCATCACGTCACGATATGGACGGTTTAGCCCTCAAATACCTTGGACACAAAAACATTAGCTTCGAAGATGTTGCTGGCAAAGGCGCAAAACAACTCACTTTCAACCAAGTTCACCTTGATGTCGCCGGACCTTATGCCGCTGAAGATGCCGATATCACTCTGCGTTTACATCAACATCTATGGCCAAGGCTTGAAAAAGAACCAGAGTTAGCCAGTGTATTTAATGAGTTAGAACTACCATTAATTCAAATATTATCCGACGTTGAGCGCCAAGGTGTATTAATCGACTCAATGTTACTGAGCCAACAAAGTGTTGAATTAGCCAAAAAGCTGGATGATCTTGAAAACAAAGCCTATGAAATAGCGGAAGAGAAGTTTAATTTAGCTTCACCTAAACAGTTGCAAACCCTATTTTTTGAAAAACTAGGTTATCCAGTAAAGAAGAAAACCCCAAAAGGGGCACCATCAACATCAGAAGAAGTGTTAGTTGAACTAGCACTAGATTACCCTTTACCTAAAATCATCCTACAACACCGTAGTTTAGCCAAACTAAAAAGCACTTATACCGATAAGCTACCGCTTATGGTCAATGCTACGACGGGTCGAGTTCATACCAGTTACCACCAAGCTAATGCTGCCACCGGGCGTTTATCATCAAGCGATCCAAACTTACAAAATATTCCAATCCGTACTGAAGAAGGTCGCCGTATTCGCCAAGCCTTTATCGCTCCGGCAGGACGTAAGATTTTAGCAGCCGATTACTCACAAATTGAACTGCGGATCATGGCTCATTTGTCTCAAGATGCAGGTTTACTTAAAGCCTTTGCTGAAGGTAAAGACATTCATAAAGCTACTGCAGCTGAAGTCTTTGGGGTACATTTTGAAGAAGTGACTACAGAACAACGTCGTCGCGCCAAAGCAGTTAACTTTGGTTTAATTTATGGTATGTCTGCGTTTGGTTTAGCTAAGCAATTGGATATTCCACGTAACGAAGCGCAAACCTACATAGATACTTATTTTGCACGCTATCCCGGTGTCCTAAAATACATGGAAGAAACTCGAGCCATCGCAGCTGAGTTAGGTTATGTATCTACATTATTCGGACGACGTTTATACTTACCAGAAATCCGCGATCGTAATGCAATGCGTCGCCAAGCGGCCGAACGAGCGGCAATTAACGCACCAATGCAAGGTACGGCGGCTGACATCATTAAAAAAGCCATGATACTCATTCATCAGTGGATCACCCAAGAGACTCAAGGTGAAATTACAATGATAATGCAGGTACACGATGAATTAGTGTTTGAAGTGGATGAAGCTCAAGCTGAAGCGCTCAAAATCAAAGTGTGCGATTTAATGGCACAAGCGGCATCATTAGACGTAACCCTATTGGCAGAGGCTGGAATTGGCGACAATTGGGATCAAGCCCACTAATCATTGGTTTATGCTACGTTGAATTGGCATAGTGTCAGTCACGAAAACACAAAACGCCGTATTCATTGGAATACGGCGTTTTTTTGCGGGTATTTTTTACCGCGAGAGCCCCTTAAACATAGCAATCGATAAACAATACGACTCAAATACCACAACATATTTATCGATCGAGTTAACAAATAAGTACCAATTTGTTTCAAATATCACAGTTATTATATCTTTATATGAAAAACAGTTTTTCATTTTAAGGCGTATGAGCTATTATAATTTTCGTAGGGTACAGAGGTTAAGATGTTCAATCTTTCAAACCTTTATTTCACTAGCGATAGTGACTAGCCAAATTCGGCGCCCCAGCAACTTAGGTTGCTGGGGCTTTTTTTTGGTTTTTTTTGACCATTAAAAATATTTAGAGTAAATACTTTAATGTTTAAAAAAAAACGGTTATTATAGGGTTATTGAGAGTCATCAAATTGAGTTGATGACGCTTGAGTCTTGTTGAATTTAGCTTCTCCCCAAAAGAGCTAATTTATTTGTACCGATGGCCGTTTGGTTATCGGTTTTTTTTGCTTAAAAATCACCACAGTTTTATCACAGACGAAAAAAAACCGACATAAATGCCGGCTATTTAGTGCTTATGAGTAATCTGCTATATCACCCTAACGATTACTCTGAGTCTGAAGCTTGCTCAGCCTTCTGCTCGGCTAACCACTCAGGATGGCACCAGTCATTTAAAATACTCAGCACTTTAGGCTTACCAGTTCCTTTTAGCGACGATAGCGTCTCCACTTGCACTTTATCACCAAAATCAGATAAGGCTGCACGCACATCATTAACCGTCTTCATTTTGACGCTTTGAGTCAACTTATCAGATTTTGTTAATAGCGCTAAGACAGGAATATTGCTTAATACAGCCCATTCAATCATCTGCATATCGAGATCTTTCAAAGGATGACGAATATCCATTAATACTACGACGCCACTTAAACAAGCACGCTTTTGTAAGTATTCACCAAGCGCTTCTTGCCATTTATTTTTTAACGCTAATGGCACTTGTGCAAAACCATAACCCGGCAAATCGACTAGACGACGATCATCATCTAATTCAAAAACGTTGATCAATTGGGTTCGACCTGGTGTTTTACTGGTTCTGGCTAAACTTTTTTGTTCTGTAAGCGCATTTAACGCACTAGACTTACCGGCATTAGAACGCCCTGCGAACGCAATCTCAATCCCGACATCCCCAGGAAGATACTGATCTAAATGCGCAATATCTGGCGCACTAATTAAAAACTTAGCCCTACGGAAATCGATACGAGATTCAGTCACTCTACACTCCAATTAAATTACTTCTAGACAACGCATTACCATAAATTTTTAACAATTGCTTACTTTTGCACATTTTCGTGTAAAATATTAGCTTGATCACATTATATACCCAAGCAACGCTGATATGTGTGATGTCGTTATAAATGATTTTGCTCTATTCGAGCATGACAAACAGCATTAAAGCGCTTGGAAAAACATTTTACCACGCTTGCGGGTCTTCCTAGTAAGCTCAGGACAATAAATTAACTAGAAGTTGGAACGCCATGAAAAAGTTAGCTCTTGCGCTGTCTGTAGTCGCCTTAATGTCATCATCAGTTATGGCTGAAGGTAATGCTGAAGTAGGCAAAACTAAAGCAATCGTATGTTCTGCCTGTCACGGTGTTGACGGCAATAGCATGATTGATATGTACCCTAAATTAGCAGGCCAGCACCCTGAATATCTTGAAAAGCAATTAACAGAATTCAGATTAGCCGCTAAAACCGGCGGTAAAGAGGGTCGTATGGACCCAATCATGATCGGTATGTCTATGGGTCTAAGTGATGAAGACATCGCTGACATATCTGCATTCTTTGCTAGCCAAGTCAAAGTTGTCGCCGATGTTGCTGACGTACCCGCTGCTGGTGAAAGTTTGTATAAAGGCGGTGATGCCGCTCGTGGTATTACCGCATGTGTTGCGTGTCACGGACCTGAAGGTCATGGCGCAGCTGCTGCAGGTTTCCCAGCTGTCGCAGGTCAACACGCTAACTATATCAAAATTCAGCTAAACAAATTCCGTGATGCTAGTCGTCACAATGATTTAAATGGCATGATGCAAGATGTAGCGAAAAAGCTATCTGATGCTGATATAGAAGTATTATCTAAATATATTTCAAGTCTTAATAAATAATAGTACTGAATATTATTTATTAAAGAGTGGGCTTTCGAGCCCATTTTTTTACTTACCAAGTTAACGTTTACGTCAACTTCTTATGTTTTACTTGACAAGGTTCACACTTTTATCGTTAAATACACCCCGTACCGAGATGAACCCAACTGTTTGGAACATAAATCTAACAACATCAAGCAGATTTCGGACGAATACATTTAAGATATAAGAATAAAGCAAATTAATAACAATAATAATTTGAGACCGCTCACTAATAATAACAACATGAGTCGATATTTCAGTTTGAAATACTGGTCGTAAAATTTGTAAGGAATAGACCGATTGGTCGACATGCTATTTAGCACTACCTTACACAACAGAGTGACCCTTAGGTGTTATTTGAATAATTCAAATAACAGCAAAACCAACATATTGTTGAGGATGCATCCACAGGAAGTTTTTACCACTCGAAGGTACAATGTAACAAGGATGGTTAACTATTGTCATTGAAGACAATTAAGATATCGATGAGTCATTGAAGACCATCTACGGAAGCTGTAGTCAGGACGGCAACAGAATATAAAAAAGCGTCATTGATGACCAATAACAACTAAAAACGGCACGGATAGCAAAAAAGTAACGATCTGACCGGGATAGTCACATAGCAAGTACGGATACTTGGAATCAGAATAAGGTGCGTTAAGCACTGTTTTACAAGGTGGCAGTTTATACTGCCACCTTTTTTTATGTCTAAATCATACCAATATTGGTATTTTTCAAATGCTTGGTATTATTTAACCGCATTCGCTATATAATCGTTAATCAAGTAATACCTAGGTACCGCTGTATTTGATGAACGTATGCCCGCTTTGTAATCATTGTGCTGATTTTTTTGTTCAAGACAAAAAAAGAGCCTTCTATGCCTGCCCGCAATGCGGCTTAACTTTTGCTGACTCCAAATCATATCTTATGCCTAACCTAGAGCGTCAACATTATGGTCGAGCACAAAAAAAATCCAAACAAAAACAATTAACACAATTTATTTTGCCTTTACTCGATCAAATCTCTCTGCAACAAACCGGTACGCTAAAGGGCTTGAACTTTGGCCGAGTGCTCGATGAGCAAAGCCAACAAACTATTTTAAACACTGGTAACTTAGTTAATCAGTACGATCCTTTTTTTGCAGCAGATCAGTCGGTGCTAAAGCAATATTATGACTTTGTTTGTTGCTACCGTGTTTTTGAACACTTTCGTCATCCTCACCGAGAATGGATGTTACTCAATCAACTGATTAAACCCGGCGGTTGGTTAGCCATAAGCACTCCCTTATTAACAGATAAAGACCACTTTGCTAAATGGCATTACAAGAATAATCCAACTCATGTCAGCTTTTATCAGCAGGCAACATTCGAATATTTAGCATTTAATAGTGATTTTGAGCTATTATTTGCATCGAAAGATCTAGTTTTGATGCAAAAAGCATCAAAATCTGATATAAAGCGCATCCTTATTTAGTGCCTTGTAGAAATTACTCTGCAAGGACGTGTTTAGAAAACCTAATGAGAACATCATGGCTCGCAGTAAAAAAACTCGCAAAGGCGGCGAAAACGGCGCTAAGTTTGCCCCAAGAGTAAAAAAAGTTGATCGTAACGCGGTTGATGGTAAAAAATCAGAAGCTGGCCATAAATCTGGCAGCCGTCATAATGAAGCTTTGCTTAAACAAGCTTCAGGTACTACATCGGTTAAGAGTAAAGATGCACGTCATGGCAGTAAAAAGCCTGTAGCGTTAACATTACCGACATCTATTACCAAACCGTTGGTAGTTAAGCCTAAACAGCCTAAATTGACTGACGAACAAAAGTTGTTAAAACTTGAAGAAGACCCAAGATTGAATCAATTACTTGACCAACTTGAAGAAGGTCGTGACTTGTCTGATACCGACCAAAAATGGTTAAATACTCAATTAGACAAGATTGAACAACTGATGCTGAATTTAGGCCTTAGTGAAGGTGATGACACGCCAACTCAAAGCCCTAAAAAGCAACAGACTGATGATGAACTATTAAATCGTTTTGAATCAGGTGCAGATTTGCTCAAAGATTATCAGCAGAAAGATTAATCTTCTCGATAAAGTAATACCAAGCTATTTCTTGGTTTGATGTTTAAAAACTGGCGCATATGGCGCCAGTTTTGTATTCAAAAAAGGATAAATTGTGTCTACAACTGTCATCATTATTGCTCTACTCATTATTATTGGTCTTGCAAGCTATGCAACACACTTGCTGTTAACACTTAAACGTCAAACACAAGCTAATCAACAAGCACTGGCAGAGCGTAAGGCTAAAGCCGACAAGCGTAGACAACAAATACTGACAGATATCCGTTACATTGCTGCTGCGATGTTAGAAGAGCGCTGTGAGCTGTCAGAAGGCGTTATGCGCATAGGGAAGTTATTTGACGTATTATCTATGTCGGAACAAGTTATGGGAGACTTCCCTAATCTGTTTACCCATTATGAATTGATTCGAAATCACCCCATCATGGAAGCGCGAACAGACTTGCCTAAGCAACAACGGATGAAGTTTGATTTAGAACGTATGAAATCAGAAGCAGCATTAGAACAACTTATTTTAGACGAGACAAAACACATTGCTGAATTTGATAAACCAATGACTCATTAACGCTGACGTTATCCACATGTCATAAGCAAAGACCAACATTGCAAGTAATACTGTAAAAAGTCTAAACCAAATCATCTCCAAGCAGTTTGCTAAGTGCAGTTAAATAATGCCTAGATTACATGATGAATTCATCGATTACTTCCTACCTTTTACAGTATAAATTTAAATAACAAGAAGCGTTAACGCCCAATGATTGGGAGCAAAATATGTTCTATACACTTTGTTCAGGATTACTTCGCGTTATGGGTTGGAAATTTGAAGGCCAACTCGATACCACTCAACCCTGCGTAATGATTGTTGGGCCACACACGAGCAACTGGGATTTTGTCATTGGGATCCTTGCCCGCAGTGCTTTAAACACTAGAATCCATTTTTTAGGTAAACACCAATTGTTTATCGCCCCTTGGGGATGGTTGTTTCGTGCCATGGGTGGCAGCCCTGTTGATCGACGAAAACACAACAATTTGGTCGATGCCGCGGCTCAACTTTTTCAACAAAATCCGAATTACAAATTAGCGTTAGCACCCGAAGGAACCCGCAGCCCGGTCAATCGTTGGAAAAGCGGTTTTTATCATATTGCAGTGAAATCAGAAGTGAATATTGTGCCTGTTGGTTTAGACTTTGGTCGAAAAACCATAGTGCTGGCACCGCCTATGGTACCCACGGGCAATATCGAAGTCGACATAAATCAATTAATGGACTTTTATCGAACGATTAAAGGCTGCCATCCAAAAGCTATTCCTATATATCTGTTAAGGTCCACACCAGAACGCAACTGAGGATTTAATACGTTAAGTATATTCCCCAAGCTATTCTCAGCTAACAAATTGCCATCACCCAAGGTTAGTGTGCATAGGCGTTACCAATTAGCTTGCGCTGGTATCGCCCAAAACAACGACACCAGCGCCAATGGTTTATCTAGGGCCTCTTATTAATGTTGTTCTTCCGCGTGTTGCTCTTCGCAGTGCTTAATGCTGCGAATATCTGTGCCTGTCGGGATTTGAAATGCCCGTAAACCAAACTCAGGTAATATCGCAAAAATATGATCAAAAATATCTGCTTGAATCGCTTCGTAAAAAGTCCAACGAATATCATTAGTAAAAATATACAATTCAATGGGTAGACCTTCCGTAGTGGGGGCTAGTTGCCTCACCATCAATGTCATGTCTTTGTGTATTTTATCATGGCGACGTAGGTACTCTTGTAAATACGCCCTGAATGTCCCGATATTAGTCAAATGACGACCATTTACCTTCATATCAATATCGCTAATATTGGCATTAGCAGCGCTGATCTCACTAAATATTTGTGGTAAATATTCTTTTAAATAATTCACTTTACCTAAGCGAATACGTTCAGCATCATTTAAAAACTGGATGCTATTTACATCAATATTTATAGAACGCTTTATCCGTCGACCACCTGATTCAGACATACCACGCCAGTTTTTAAAGGCATCCGACACTAAGGCGTAAGCGGGGATCATGGTAAGCGTATTGTCCCAATTACGAACTTTGACCGTCGTTAAAGTAACATCTTCCACTGTTCCATCTGCTTCATATTTATCCATTTGGATCCAGTCCCCCTTGCTCACCATGCGGTTGGCGGCAAGTTGAATTCCAGCGACAAAGCCCAAAATAGTGTCACGAAACACCAACATGACCAAACCAGTAGCCACACCTAAGCCACTAAAGAAATATATGGGTGACCGGTCGGCTAGAATTGAAAATACAATAATTAAGCCGATAAAAAATAGAAATAACTTAATTAATTGAACAAAGCTAGTTACCGGTAAACGTCGATTAATATGATTCATATCAGCGATTTTATCAGCAGCATTGAGTGCGCTATAAATCGCTCGTAAAATAAACAACACCAATAATGAGCTCAGCAAGCGATCAATAACCATACTGGCAACATCATGTGAGGTAAGTACGATAGGTAGCAGTAAATCAAGAATCCCAATAGGCACAAGTAAGGCGACTCGTTCAAACACATTAAAGTGCATAAAGATATCGTCCCACTTCACCGAGGACCGACGGATCATCATATTAATCCCATGTGCCACAAATCGATGTGCAATGAAATAACTAATACCCGCAACCAGTAAACAGGCAAAAATCAATATTGAGGTCGCCAATCCATCTGTTGGCTGGCTATTAACACCTAATCGGGTTAACCAAGCTGCAATTTCAATCCGCACTTCTGTATTCACAAACAAATCCTTAGCCACTTTTGCCTCTTACACAATCAAGAGACTTAAATTAAACCGCATAAAAATAATCAAACACTCGTAGCTCATTATGCCCTGTGTTGATAGAGAACGTTAACTAAACATCAACACTATCCGCCGATAGGCTAAATATAAATCCAAGCCTCTATTTTCACTATGATGTTAACTGTTAAGCGCTGTGGGATGATACCCATAACAGATAATACAAACCTTCATTTTACTTATGGATGAGACAAGATAATAAAAACAATCTTATAGTCCATTATCGAATTTATCATCAACTTATCAACCACTCTCATTTTTTAAATAACAAAGACATTGCTGTTTAAAAACACATCATTCATCCTAGCTTGAATATACCAGTATTGTTTTACATTAACCGATTTGTAAGGAATGTTATGTCGTGGGATCAAGTGTGGATTGATATAAACGTGGCGACCATGGATGCCAATATACAAGGAGCTTATGGCGAAATATATCAAGCGGCCATAGCAATCAAAGACGGAAAAATTGCTTGGATTGGCCCACGCAGTGATCTGCCCGAATTTGATGTACTGGCAACCCCAGTTTACAGAGGAAAAGGCGGCTGGATAACGCCAGGGCTTATCGACTCACAAACCCACTTAGTCTTTGCCGGTAATTGCGCCAACGAATTTGGACAACGTTTACAAGGCACGACAGATACCGAAATAGCTTGTGCAGTTGGCGACATTACCTCGATAGTTAACGCTTGTCGCGATGCAGACGATGTCGAATTATTTGAACTGGGACGGCAACGCTTAAACGCCTTAGCCAGAGAAGGCGTCACCACGGTTGAAATTAAATCCGGCTACGGATTAAACACTGAAACCGAGCTTAAGCTACTGCGGGTCGCACGCGAATTAGGTGAGCATCATCATATTGATGTCTGCACCACCTTTATGGGCGCACATGTTATTCCGCCAGAATATAAAGACAACACCGACGCCTATATCAACTTGGTCATCAACGACATGCTTCCAGCGGTAATCGCCGAAAACCTTGCGGATGCGATTGATGTATTTAGTGACAATATCGCCTTTAATCTTGAGCAAACTGAGCAAGTATTAACGGCGGTTAAACGGGCTGGCCTGCATATTAAACTGCATGCAGAGCAATTAACCAATATGGGTGACAGCACATTAGCGGCCAAGCTTGGGGCTAAATCGGTCGATCATGCTGAGTGTCTAGACGAAGCAGGTGTTAAAGCCATTAGCGAAAGTGGTACCTGCGCAACCTTGTTACCAGGAACGTATTACTTTTTACGAAAAAACCAATTACTGCCAATAGATTTGTTGCGTCAATACAAGGTACCAATGGTAATTGCCACCGATTTTAATCCTGTTTCATCCCCTATTTGCTCCACCTTATTAATGCTCAATATGGCCTGCACTTTATTTAGATTAACCCCAGAAGAAGCCTTACAAGGTGTGACCATAAATGCCGCCAAGGCCTTAGGTATTAATAATCATGTGGGTCATCTTGCCACAGGCATGCAAGCAGATTTTTGTTTATGGGACATCACAACACCGGCGCAACTGGCCTATGCTTACGGGGTTAACCCGTGTCAAACGGTAGTAAAAAATGGTCAAGTAGTTGCATTACCTCGTTAATCAGCCCGATTAACTGCTACTCGTTGTTAGCGCTATATACATACTAACAACGAAATTGTAGTCATAACATTTCCACTCAACAGCCCTGTTAAATCCTCTTCAATAATAAATTAATCAATAATATGGTGATTTTAAGATCAATTTCATTTAGGCTATACGGATTATGAACGAACGTTCAAAATGTTTTTGTTATTGATTATTGTTTGAGTAGTCGTATTGCTCAAGTTTATCTTCTCCATTTCGACCTAACCCAAATTGTCAGAGGTATTATGAAAATCCGCACTTTAATGTCGCTTGCTACTGCATTTGTTCTGCTCCATAGCAGCACTGTGTTTGCTAATGAATCTGTTAACTCCGAAACGCCACAGCTAACTAAGCCCAAAGTGATCATTTTTGATGTAAATGAAACCTTGTTAGATCTTGAAAATATGCGTAAATCAGTTGGCGCAGCGCTTAATGGCCGTGAAGATTTACTGCCTTTATGGTTCTCAACCATGTTACACCACTCGTTAGTTGTATCAGCCACTGGCGATTACCAAACATTTGGCAGCATTGGCGTTGCCTCACTGCAAATGGTTGCCGAAATCAACGGTATTGCCATCACACCAGAACAAGCTAAAACCGCCATTTTAACACCACTTCGTTCATTACCAGCTCACCCAGATGTAGCACAAGGTTTAGCTAAATTAAAAGCTCAAGGCTACAAACTAGTGACCTTAACTAACTCATCATTAGAGGGCGTAACCTTACAGCTTAAAAATGCTAATTTAAGCCAGTATTTCGATGCCAACTTAAGCATAGAATCTGTTGGGGTATTTAAGCCGTATTTAAAAACATACCAGTGGGCCATTAAAGATTTAGGCGTTAATGCAAATGAAGCATTAATGGTTGCCGCACACGGTTGGGATATTGATGGTGCTAATAAAGCAGGCTTACAAACCGCTTTTATTCGTCGCCCAGGCAAGGTGTTGTTTCCGCTAGCAGCACAACCAGACTACAACGTATTGGATGTGAATGAACTCGCCAGCACTTTAGCTAAATTTAAGTAGTCTTAACGATTATCGCCCAGCCAATGCTGGGCGATAAATGTAAACAGAATTAGGGCCTGTATATGGCCTCCTCCACTGCTGTATCAATATTCCCCCTCAAGACCACTTGCACTGCCCCTTGCCATTAACGATTAATTAACATTTAATGAATGTAGATTAATCATCGCATTAAAAGGGAAAACAAATGAGAAAGGCATATTTAGCGCTATCAGTGGCATTATGTTTTGCTAGTGTAAGCGCAAACACCATGGCACAAACCACACTGGTGCATCACGTTAATGGTTACACGCTCGTTGACGGGAAACTGCAAACCTTTAATGCTATCCAATTTACTGACGACAAAATTGATCGACTATTTACCTTAAACCAAGCCTTACCTAGTGCAACTGATATCACCTCAATTGATGGCAAAGGTAAAACCCTGCTGCCCGGATTAATCGATGCTCATGGCCATGTGCTGAGTTATGGTTTGAGTTTGTTAACCGCAGACTTATCCAACACCAGTAGCGAACAACAAGCCGTAGAACGAGCACAAGCATTTGGTAAAAACAACCCGACTGACGGTTGGCTAATGGGCCGTGGCTGGAACCAAGAGTTATGGAACAGCAAACAATTCCCAACGAAAGAAAGCCTAGATAAAGCCTTTAGTGCTAACCCAGTGTCATTTGGCCGAGTTGACGGTCATGCCATTTGGGTTAACAGCAAGGCGTTAGCACTCGCGGGAATTTCCTCAACAACTATGGCACCTGAAGGTGGTGAAATTGTTAAAGACGAGCAAGGTAATCCTACCGGCGTGTTAATCGACAATGCGATGAACTTGGTATTTAACATCATCCCCGATCTTAACCAGCAGCAACTACAATCCACTTTAACCCTCGCAATGGACAGCCTAGCGTCATACGGACTCACCAGTGTGCACGATGCTGGTATCAGCATCGACAACATCAAAGCATACCAACAATTAGCAGCTAACAATGCCATGAGCGTACGCGTAAATGGCATGCTGTCTGTTGAAGACCCTCGCTTTACAACCATTTTAAAACAAGGCCACATCACCACTGCCGATAACATGTTTAAAGTCGACAGTGTAAAAATATCGGCAGATGGCGCGCTTGGCAGCCGCGGCGCAGCGTTAATCAAAGAATATTCAGATCAACCCGGCCATAAAGGATTAATGCTGTATTCAGACGATCAACTCGGCAAACTGATTTTACTGTCGATGAAAGCGGGATTTCAGGTCAACACCCACGCCATTGGCGACAATGCTAATCAAGTGGTACTCGATAAATACCAAACTGCCATTGCAGCAACAGACTCAAAAGCATTACGCCATCGTATTGAACATGCACAAATTCTCGATTTAGCCGACATACCGCGTTTTTCCAAACTTGGGGTTATCGCATCGATTCAAGCAACCCACGCCACCAGCGACAAAAATATGGCCGAAAACCGTTTAGGTAAAGCCCGTCTAGCTGGTGCTTATGCGTGGCGCAAACTGTTAAACGCCAATGCTGTCATCGCCAATGGTTCAGACTTTCCGATAGAATCACCCAACCCATTTTTTGGATTGCACGCTTCAGTCACTCGCCAAGATCATGTAAACCAACCACTAAACGGCTGGCTCGCCACTGAAAAACTCTCGCGCATCGAAGCGCTCAAAAGCTTCACCATCGACGCCGCCTACGCAGGCCATCAAGAACTATTACTAGGCTCATTAGAACCCGGTAAAAAAGCAGACTTTATCCTAGTCGAAGATGACTATTTTACAATCGACCCACAACAGATCTGGCAAAACAAAGTCATCGCCACCTGGGTAAACGGCCGCAAGGTATTTGCACAAGAGTAAACAACATTGAGAATGGTTGGTTGATAAGTAAGACAAGTAGAATTGGTCTAACGCGTTTTAAGGGGAAACGCGTTAAGGCTAATACCTAAAGACTTGCGGGAGCTCATATTTGTTAGGTATTTTGTAACTCAGGCATAATTTCCATTAATTTAGAGAACCAATTTTTTACTAACTGATTGGTTTTATAAATAGGAGTAAAACCTGAACCTGTTGGTGTTAAATAAATAGTATTTTCAACTGAATCAACTATATAACTAATCTTAATACAGTTTAACTTAAAAGGTTTTGCAACCCGAGAGTAGTGAGATATTTCAATATTTTTTATTGAGCTACGAGTAATGGAATAATTAATTTTTTTACCTAGGTATTCTAAACCATCATCTGTAAGCGAAAGCTGACCTTTGTCGGTGTATAGATAAATATACTTTCCATAAAATGTACTTTGATGTTCTAGCGTAGATACATAACAAAATTGGTTTTGAAATTCTGATTCCACGAAATATTCCTTTATTAGTGAACATACCAACGCCTCATTAAGAGGAAAATAATATGTTGGCTAAAATAAGCGACGTAGGAGCAAAATCCAACTGTTATTTGTCCTGATTCATCAAATTGTTAACAGTAATTTGCTAGATTATGATTCTTCAATACACTTAAAACGAATTTCAGTTTTAGGGAAGTTACCAAATATAAATGGCGGTTTTGCATCAATAGTTTCTAGAACCTTAACCATTTTTTTTGACTTTTGACACTGTGCATACGCTTCTGTCATAGCCTCTGATTTTAGCGTACCCATACCAGTAAAACCTGTAGCGGCTTGACGAGAAACCATATAAGTGTCACCGCCCATTGGAATGATACCTGAGTTTTGAGCGCAACCAGCTAAAACAAGAACTAGAGGTATAATTGCATACTTCACGAGATGTAAACTCCTTTTACTGTTAACAACTTATTGAACTGCTAACCAAATAAAGTTGGACATTTAAGTTATTGATTAATATACATCCTACATTTGCTATGTCTTCGATGTAAAGCAGTTATATCTCTTCATGTTCCTACTACATTGAGGCCGTTGAAGAAAATGACGTGAGCTGGCCATGGACGGCCAGCTAGCTTTCGAGGGGAAGGGACGCCCCATCGGAAGCGTTAGCATTTTCGAATAAGGCGGAAGAACACTAAAACGAAGTTAAAAGCTGGATCAATTTCCGTCGCAATTTTTTCGCTGCTGTTGTTTGGTTAAAAAGCGAAAATGTTGCCGGAACGGCAGGGGTGATCCAAGAGGGGATTGCGGTTGATCCCCTTTTGGTCCGTGCAGGGTGGAACCTTGCGACCTTAATTCAAACGAAGTTTGAAAAAGCTGATGTGGCCGTAGGCCATAAATCAAAGATAAAAAAACAAACAAGAGTTACTGAGATAGCAGCAAAAATTGACCACGTCACCACCTAGATGATCACATGGCCAAAAAAGACTAAATAAACGAATTAAGCTTGAGTAAACTGCTCATACAGTTTGTCTTTTAATACCAAACGGTCAAGCTTTGCTTTTTCAATAAACTCATCACTTGTTGGCGTATTCTGTAACTCCAGCTTACGTATTTCAGTATCTAAATCATGATACCGCTTCGCATCAGTTGCGAACTCAGCATCACTAGCAGTTAACGATTTAATTTTGTCTTGATACTCAGGAAAATCTACTAATAACGCATGGTTTTCACCTAACATAACCCTCTCCTTTTCATACTAAACTTAAGCCCGTTAGACCATATTTGAACCCTATCGTCAAACTGACACTACTACTTCACAATACATGCTCATAAAAACTGTAAGAGCTTAATCTTAAGAACTGTTAGGATATAACCATATTCCAACCTGAATGCCACGTAAACTTAATGAGTAATTAATGAAAAAAATTATCCATGTCATTATGTTGAGCCTGCTCGTTAGCGCTTGCACAGACTCCACCACCGCTGACAATAATTCAAACTCTACAGCCACTGACAGCACTGCAAGCAAAACAGCCACCAAGCTCAGTCTAAAACAACAAGTCGCATCAATCACTAAAGACTATTTTTTACTCAGGCCCGAAATTGCCACTTACTACGGCGTGAGTGAT
The DNA here is from genome assembly GCF_005234075.1 of Shewanella sp. MEBiC00475. NCBI lineage: Bacteria > Pseudomonadati > Pseudomonadota > Gammaproteobacteria > Alteromonadales > Shewanellaceae > Shewanella > Shewanella sp. MEBiC00475. The sequence continues at coordinate 2,267,877 of NZ_CP039928.1, read as the reverse complement.
ACTAGTATCAAAGCCAATGTGATGTCTAAACTCACCGACTACAGTCCATCTGGTGAAACCCACCGTCGCAAAGGACTTAAATCAATACTGAGCCAACTCAACGATATTGATGAAGCAAGCTTAACTCCCTCAGAAATAATCAGCTTAAACGCGATAAAGTCTGAAGTGAAAGGCGCTTTATTACCAGCTCAAGTGGTTAATTATGGCAACGTGTTAGGTGAATACGGCGTATGGTTTTTACCCTATGCCGTTAACCACTTATCTGGTTTACAAATTGAATTCCCTGGTTATATGGAAGACAAATTTGCCGTCACCAATACTGCCGAAGCCGAGGCTTATTTAACTCGCTTAAGCATGTACCCTGCCGCTATGGGCACATTGGTCGATAAACTAAATCACGATGTATCGATGGGCGTCATTCCACCAGACTTTGTCATTGATAACACCCTACGCGGGTTACAAGCTCAAATCAGTGGCCCAGCAAACAGCCATCCTTTAGTGACCAGCTTTAACGCTAAACTTAACGCAGCCAAAGTAGATAATAGCGATACGTTGGTAAAGTCTGCTGCCGAGTTAGTTGACACTAAATACTATGCCGCCACCCGCCAACTGATTGCAGCGTTAGAAGCGGTGCGCCCAAAAGCAACTCATGAAGCTGGAATTGGTCGTTTACCCCAAGGGGCGAAGTTATATCAATCGCTGATCCAACATTTAGGCAATTCGACCAAAACTGCTGATGAAATTCATCAACTCGGATTAGCGGAAGTGGCCCGTATTATTACCGAAATGGACGGGTTACTCAAAAAAGTCGGTTATGTTGACGGTACCGTCGGTGAGCGCATGCAAGTGTTACTCAACGACCCACAATATCTTTACCCTAATACTCCAGAAGGCAAACAACAGCTAATGGCCGATATTCAAGCCGACTTAGCCTTAGTTGATACAAAATTACCAGACTGGTTTGGGCGTTTACCTAATCAAGATGTGGCCATTGAAGCGGTACCAGAAAGTCGCGCCGCTTCGACTAGTGGTGCATTTTATGATGCACCATCACAAGACGGTTCACGCAAAGGCACCTTCTGGATCAGCTTGTATGACACAGCATCACTGCCATCTTATTCATTACAAACCTTGACCTACCACGAGACTAATCCAGGCCATCATTTACAAACCATTATTGGCTTATCTGATGAACTGCCGCTACTAAGTACAGTATTTTATTCCAATGCTGCAGGCGAAGGTTGGGCCTTATATGCCGAGCGTTTAGCCGCCGAAATGGGCATTTATGCAAATGATCCTATCGACAACATTGGCCGTTTGCAGTCAGAGCTACATCGTGCGGTTCGCCTTGTGGTTGATACCGGCATACATGCCAAAGGCTGGAGCCGTGAACAAGCCATTGATTATTCTGTTGCTACCGAAGGTATTCATTTGTCGGAAGCCACAGGCGAAATTGAACGCTATGCCGTTTGGCCGGGCCAAGCACTCGGCTATAAGTTAGGTGAGCTGAAAATTATCGAACTACGCGCAAAAGCCAAACAAGTTTTAGGTGATAAGTTTGATATTAAAGTGTTCCACGATCGCTTATTAGAAAATGGCGCCTTGCCATTAGATTTAATGGAGCAAAAAATTAATCAGTGGTTAGCCAGCGAAATTGCTGCGTAATGAATCTCGACTAGGAATACTAAACCTCAGCTCAGAATAATAGTGTTTGAGCAGGTTACACAATAAAGCCACAGGGCGAACACTCGTACTGTGGCTTTATTGTCATTTATCATTTTTATCGTTTGGTTTAGCTTGATTTTGACACGCTTAGTTTTGAAATACTTATTTTTGAAACTCAGCTAATTGCTTAGTGTATTTGTTTTGATAAAACGGATGGTCGGTACTCGCTAACGCTTGTTGTTCAGCTTCGATAGCCTGAGTCATTTTACCTGTAGCAGCATAAACACTGGCTAACTCATGGTAGGCCGAATGTGCATTAGGGTAGGCTTTCAGCGTATCTTGATAAACCCCAATCGCTTGCTGTGGTGCAGCTTTAACTAAACTATTACCTAAGGCTAACAGCGAATCAATTGCTGGCACATCAAAGCCATAAACCTCATCAGACAACCGTTTATAGTAGGCTAGAATCGCTTTCGTTCCTTGTTGAGATACTTCTGAATCAGCCGCTAAAACAGTGTGAACATCGTTAAATATCATCTCGATGCCCAACGCCGTCGCCAAAATAGGTTGGGTCATATAATAGCTGCCGTCAAAACGTTTGATTTGATAGTTCAATTTATGATTGGCATGGGTTTGAATAATATCTTCAAGCTTAGCAAACGAATCCAGCTGCCTTTGCTCAAAGCCGCTATCACTGGTGCTAATAAATAGAAATCTTGGTTTGCCTTGCATGTTTTTGAGCTTTTTAGACGCATCATTGAGCACATAGGCAAAGTCTGTTGATAACACCGGGCTGGCAGCAATATAGGCATTAAATAAACTAGGACGATTGATTAAGCTGTAGAGCACTAAACCTGCATTGCCAGTAAAGCCGTTAAAAATACGAAAGCCATTGGTGCGATAACGTTTATCAATTGCGGGCAATAAATCTTGCTCAAAAAAGTCCAATAGTGCTTGATCGCCTTGCTGCTCTATCGCACCCTGTTTTAACTTTCCCAAGCCTTGGTGACCGTCGGGCGCGGTAACAATAATGGTTTCTAACCACGGCCAGCCGCCGTTATGGCTCATCCAATCGTGCATGCCCGCTAAATACAAATGGCTGCGGGGATGTAAGTCAAATAACACCACATAACGTTTATCGGTTTGCTTGGTATAACTGTTTGGCAAGGTCACCAAAAAATCGACTTGCTCGCTAAATAAAATGGATTTCACGGTCAGGGTTTCGGTAGTCTGCTGCGGCAATACATCTGTAGCAAACACTAGACTAACGTGAAAAAAACTCAGTAATAACGTGTATATAGATATACTTTGGCGCGATACTTTCGGCCATTTTAAAAAACGACCCGTCCCGATGTTTAGCATACTAGCTTCCTTGTCAGACTTAAGCGTTGAGCAATATTCGAACCTAACAGACCTTCCTAAACAAGGCAATTTAACATTACCTAATATAGTTCACACCTTGCACTAAAAGTCACCTTGTATCGATGCTATATCACGAATAGCACTAGCCTTAGCCGTCAATAAAGCTTAGGATCATCATTAAGCTAATTAATTGTTTTCGGAGTAACAAATCATATGAGTATTAGAGCTATTATCGTTGATACCGCCGGTACCACTACCGATCTTAACTTTATTCAAGATGTGTTATTTCCTTACTCACGAAAAGAGATGGCTAACTTTCTTGAACAAAATCAACATAACGTAATAGTTGATTATTGTATCAGCGATATTAAAGATATTGCCCTAGAGCCAGATGCCACACTCGAGCGTGTAACTGAGATTCTGCAACAATGGATCGATGAAGACCGTAAAATTACTCCTTTAAAAACACTGCAAGGACTCATCTGGAAACAGGGTTATAACCGCGCAGAGTTTACTGGCCACATTTATCCTGACTTTATTGACAGCATTGAACGAATCAAAGAAAAAGGTATTCGCATTTATAGTTTTTCATCTGCCTCTGTTGAAGCGCAAAAACTGCTTTTTAGCCATACCGAGTCAGGTGATTTAACCCTGTCTTTCAATGGTCATTTTGATACCCGCACCGGTAATAAATTAGACAAACAAGCCTATTGTAATATTTGTAATACGATTAGTTTGAAGCCAAAGCAAATTTTATTTGTGTCAGATGTCGCTGAAGAGCTAAAAGCCGCAGAAGCCGCAGGAATGACGACTTGCCAAATGGTCCGTTTTGCAGATCAACGCCAAGCTAAATGTAGAAAAATCAGCAGTTTTAGCGAATTAACTTTCGATTAATACTTTTCTACTCAACATAAAAAACGACCTTTTCAGGTCGTTTTTTATGTCTGTAGCAAATCTATTAACTGGGGAATGCAGGTGAGATACATTTTTTTACTTCAAAATGATAACCGTATTCAGCATTGATATCGGGAGTTATCTCCAGGATTTCATAATCATTAAGCTCAACCACATGCGACAAAGGTAATTTTTTACACCGTGATTTGGTATTAGCCTCTAATTGAAAGGCGAACAACGCAATAGCTTTACGTACACTGGTAAAATACTGGCTGCGTAAATGGTTATAAGGCTGTTTTGCTATCTCATCAATTGCCTCAAGTTCTTGCTCGCGAACTAGCTCGTCAGCCGTTTTAATGACTGGTGGTTCTTCAGCTTTTTTGTCGATGGATTCATCTTTGTCCTTGTCTTGACCTTTAACCGCTAAGGTAGAACCATCATCTGCAAGTATTTCCTCTTCGGTTTCTGCTTCAACTAATTGTACAACTTGCGGATCAGCCAACGCTTTTTCAACTTGGCCATAAAGGTCCATCAGCATAGCAAGGTGATACAACACCACCGCCGCAAGAATAACTCGCACCCAAAAAGTCGTACGATGAAAATGTACGTGATTAATCAGACGAAAGTTTTTCACACCAAAAGGACGGAGTATAAAAGAAATGCCAAACATTAACGGAAAAACAAGCTGTAGTAATAACAGTACAATACAGCTCATTACCACACTCCATGCAGGAATGTAGAGCAAAATGGCGAAGTTATGGGTGTAATTAAAACTACTGGCTGCTACGCCAACCACATCGTTAACCACTGAGCTTGAGCTAGCCAAGGCAAAATTGGCCACAATGGCATAAAACAGTAATAACACTGCTTTGCCTGCCAAACTGTGCCACATGCGCTCAAACAAATGCCAAAACTCAATCGACATCGCCATCACGCTTATCATCGCGACCCACACAACAGAGTCAGTAGTGAACAGTAATATGATTGCCACCAAGTATAATTTTTGCGGAAAACTCAGTTTAGTTTGTAACTCGGTAAACCGTGAACAAAACACCGCCCAACACGAGGATATCCATAAACTTGATGTTGTTAAAAAAGTCTCTTTTCCCAAGGTGAAAATCCTTATGAGGTTACTGGCTACACCGACTGCAAATAGCCACTGTCCCTTGCTGTTCATCAGCCAGACTGTTAAATTAACAGATAAGATTTAAACAAGCGTTTAATTTATTAATTCATAACAGAGAACCGCCATGAATGACTTTTTAGCTCAACATTCTATCAGCACAGATATACAAGTTGCATGGGGTGAAATGGATGCACTGCAACATGTTAATAATTCTGTATATTTTAATTACTTTGAAACCGCTCGTCTCGATTTCTTTAATCAAATTAACTTACTTGGCGATCTTAAATCTACTGGCGTAGGTCCAGTACTTAGCGAAACCAATGCCCGCTTTAAGCGTCCCCTAACGTTTCCGGACGCCATCATTGTTGGTGTTAAGATCAGCGATATCAGTGAAGACCGCTTTGTTATGCATTACACCGTTTTCAGCAAAGCACAGCAAGCGGTTACCACTATCGGTTGGGCAAAAGTGGTGATGTTTAATTTTAAAACGGGTCAAAAAGCCAAATTAACCCCAGAATTACTTGAAGCCCTAAAACAACATGAATAGCGCCGCACATACGATACATACATTAATCATGCGAAAATAGCAGGACACGTCTATGAGTGACCAGAATACCGTGACAGTGCAACACCAAGCTAGCCAACATCGTTTTGTGGTTGTCACTCAAGGCGTCGAAGCCATGCTTGAATATCGCTTAGACGGTCAAAATATCGATTTCCACCGCACCTTTGTACCACCTACGTTACGCGGCCAAGGCATTGCCGAAAAGTTGGTGCGAACAGGATTGGCTTGGGCTAATACCAATCCTCATTAGAATTTGCTCTTTTAGCGAAAATTATCAGTGAGGTATTCGAGGCAGCCTTTTGAAGACATAGTCGTTCTCGGCAACTGCTCCTGCGTTGCTCTACCTCCTGCATCCATGCAGTCGTACGTTAAGAAAGGCTAACAAAGAAGACCACTCTGATAAATTCGCCCTTCGGGGCTGTGTCACACCCCCCATTACTGCTTCAAATGACTTTGATGTAGAAGACTACACCTACAGTCATTTTCATTGTACTGGGCCTAGTGACGCAGCCTAAAATAGATCATATTCTAATAAGGATTGGTATAAGCTTAACGTTAGTGCAAGCTGCAGTTATGTGGTCAAGTTTTTACGTTAACGCTTAAACTGTGCCTGTTAATGCAGCCAATTGTTGACGTACATCGTCAGCAAGTGGTTCACTTTTTTCGGTTTGATAATTGTAATGCACCATGGTGGTAGTCGCTTCGGCGGTTTTGTTACCGTGCTGCCAACAGCTTTGTAATATATCAAAACTGCTGTTACCTAAACGGCTAATGTGCGTTTTTACAATTACCTCCTCGCCATAATACGTTGGCGCAGTAAAGGCGATGGTAAAACCGGCAATAATCATGTTCCACTTGGTTAGGTCTTGCCCGGGGTTAACGATTTCAAAAATCGGCTCACGAGCGGCTTCAAACCACACAGGGATCACTGTGTTATTAATGTGTCCTAACGCATCGGTTTCACAAAAACGTGGTTTTAAGTTCATGCTAAATTGAGTATCTGCCACAAAAATTCCTTTATTATTATTTTAATATGATGACTATAAGTCCATTGACGTTAGTCTTGATGGATAAAACACCTTTGTCCCATTCTAACGACTCAAGTTGTTATAGGTCATCAAAAAAATCTTTATCGCGGATATATTTATGCATGTAGTGCGATACAAATGGTGACAACAACCAACTAGTAAAGCTGAGCAAAAAACGTTTTAGTGGGGAAATATTGTCGTATATACGTTCATTATGCAGCCACAGCATTCGCCCAACATGGCAGAAAAGCCCCGGGAATGGTGGTAAAAACGTGACAATATCTACCCCGCAGCAAATACGGTAGGTTCGCCGATGTAATAAATATTGACGTTGGAAATTCCGAAATCCTGGTGCCGGCTGACCAAAGGTCACGACCCGTTTAATCGATTTTGGAAACTGTCGTTCTAATCTATCAGCCGCCAAAATAGCCATTGCGCCGCCAGACGAATGTCCAGTCAATGTAATGCGTTTACCCAATGAAATAAGTGGATTAACAATGGTATACAGTTGCTGGAAAATACTTTTATCATCCAGATACTCTGGTGATATAGGATTGCTAAGCTGTTCCAATAAATAATCGTAACCGTAATGGACGTGATAATAGCAGTCGTCAAACTGTTTCACTTTAGGCAGGCAGAGCAGATTGATTAACCATTCATGTACAGTTTGCGAACCACGAAATACCACCAGCACTTCAGGATGATCATCACGCCACAACACTCGCGCGCAGATATGTCCCCAACGATTGGCTATTTCGACATAATTGTCGCGTGAGAACCCTAAATATTGCGGATCAAAGTCGGTTTGATACGTTACCTTGCACAACACCGCATAACGTTCATATTGGTAGCGTTTGAGCTTTTTCACATTGATGTTATCGGTCAGGTAAGACTGATTGGAGCATAAGACAAACAGATGACATTTCTGTGAATCCTAGCGATCTCTCAATAACAAAAGGGACGCCATGTGGCATCCCTTTATGATTAAATCACTCGATATCAATGACCATACATGGCGTTAATTTCAGTATGATATTTACTGTAAATCATTTTACGGCGCAACTTTAATGTGGGAGTAATTAAACCCGCTTCCATCGAAAATGCTTCATGTAATAAGGTGAATTTTTTGATTTGTTCAAAACTGGCTAATTCAAACTGCAACTCTTTCAATCGCTGCTCAAAATGCGCTACCACTTGTGAGTGACGTAACAACTCAATTGGGTTTTCAACATGAATACCTTGGGCCAGAGCCCAGGCTTCTAAAGCTTCAAAAGCGGGTACAATTAGCGCTGATACATAGTTACGCGCATCAGCAACAATAGCAACTTGTTCAATAAACGGACAACATGCCACCTTACCTTCAACCCGTTGCGGAGCAATATATTTACCGTTAGAGGTTTTCATTAATTCTTTAATACGATCGGTAATATATAAGTTACCTTGCTCATCAATACGACCAGCATCACCGGTTTTTAACCAGCCGTCTTCAAAGGCTTCAGCGGTATCTTCAGGGCGATTGTAATAACCACGCATCACTGTTTCGCCACGCACCAAAATTTCGTCGTCTTTGCCTAGTTTAATTTGCATAGCATCTAACGGTTTACCGTTTGATCCTGGCACACGATTATCTAAAGTATTACAGGTTACCGTAGCGCAGGTTTCTGTCATGCCATAACCACACAATACTGGAACACCAATACTGTGAAAAAAGCTGCCCACATTAACATCCAGTGCAGCACCACCGACAGGCATAAACTTTAAACGGCCACCCAATACTTGCTGTAGCTTGCTAAAAACCAACTTGTTAGCCAACTTCCACTGTGCACTTAACCATAAACTTCCAGAGGCACGGCCTTGGTTAACTTCGAACTGACGTTTACCTACTGCCATCGCCCAAGCAAAAAGTGCTTGCCTTGGTTTAGAGGCTTTACTGACTTTATCGTGTACGGCGCTGTATATCTTTTCTAAGAATCGCGGCACGGCACATAAGTTATGTGGTCTAACCGCAATTAGAGCTTCTTTAATGCGATGAGTATCATTTAAATACACATTATGGCCACCACGACATAACACATACATGCTCCAACCGCGCTCAAATACATGGCTTAGCGGTAAAAAGGCTAATGATACATCACCCGGAGTGAAAGGTAACTCGCTGTCATGTTGGTTAATCATGGAGGCAAAATTACGGTAGTCGAGCATCACACCTTTGGGATTACCTGTGGTACCAGAGGTGTAAATCAGCGTGAATAAATCATCTAAGCTGGTATTCGCTAATCTGGTATTGAGTTCATCCGTAATAAGGGGATTAAATTGCGCGGTTAATACGTGATCAAAATACACATGATTATCGGCATTCAGGGTCACATTAGCGTCAAACACAACAATGTGTTGCACACATTCAGCTTGTGCGGCAATGGCACATGCCATGTCATATTGTTGTTGGTTATCAGCAAAAATTAATTTTGCCTGAGCATCGTTAACAATAAATACGGCTTGATCAATCGTGCTAGTGGGATACACAGGCACCACCACGTTACGCGCCTTAAGGGCACCGATATCGGCACAAGTCCATTGCGGGCAGTTTTGGGCTAAAATGACTACTTTATCTTGCACTTGTAAACCAAATTCAATTAACAACTGTGCGACAGAGTTTGTAATCGTATTAAATGCACCCCACGTCACCGTATGCCAAGGAGCAGGCATATCAAAGCCTTCAAGGGCAATATTACCACCTAAAGATTGGCTTTGTTGTTGTAGAAGTCTAACGACGTGATATTGATTTAGTAACATATAACAGTGACCTTTTTAGCTTACAAGTGTTCCGCTTTTTGTATTCTACATTAAGCAGCGACAAATCATAAGAGCTTTTGCTCTATTTTTGAGCTAAAGGTCACGTTCATATACTAAACTGATAAGCTGCTAGATCCATAAACCGCTAAATTAACCAACAGAATTAAGGTGTAGTAATACCATTTATCCACAAACGTTTTTTGCCCCACGCTAATACGCCAATACCAATAAGTACCAGTGCCGCATCAATAACTAGCCACACAAAAATACTGTTACCATCTCTTAAAGCGGCAAAGCTCAACGACACCACAACAGAATGAACTAACACTATTAGCATTGCCGCTGTGGCTTGCAGGCTATTACGACTTGCCGAACCTATGCCCAACATAATCGCACAGCCCCAAAAAGTGCTTAGCCCTAAATGCAGTATAAATACCCCATCATATTGAGGATCAATTAAGCTATTTATAAAACAGAGCACGCTTACCATCACCACTAACACAGCAATAAAACGATATTGGCTACGATAAAATGCATTGCGCAATCCACTCAGACCACTATAACTAGGCAATAAAAACAGTGTTTCAGCGGCTCGCCAACGTTGAATTCGGCTCCAATGTACAATGGCACAACTGATCACGCTAAATTGCGCCAATAGAAATAATGACGGTACATCAATATCAAACAGCCACGACAGCAACATTAATCCGAGGGTGATTAATGGCAAACACAACAACATAACCATTAACACTGGGCCGATAAAAAAGTTCATTGGGTGAAACAGCCTCTCCACACGAGTAATCCAAGTGAATCTTTTTATACTTGGCAGCCACATCCAGCCCATTTGCACTGCATTGAGGTGCACCACGCGCGCCTCATTATTCCAGCTGAGTTGGCGGCATAAGGGAATCACCCTAAACAACAGAGCTGCAATCGTTGCCAACATTAGCCAGGTTGGAATATGAAACGCGAGATTATCGATAAACGGCACGGAAACGAAGAGTAAAAACGATAAATGAAAACTGTTACTGCGCCATAAACAAGCCCATATAAACAGTAAACTAACAACTATCCCTAGCAGCAATCTTGGGATGACATCATAAGCAGCAAAAGCAATACAGACCAATAGCTGTATCAATAACATACCCACTGCGATGGTAACCGCCTGAACGAGTACGAGCTGTTGATAATTAGGTATTAGACCGGTCAGCTCGGATGCTGCTAAACGATTTAATTGCCACGCTATTGCTGCCGCTGTAGAGACTGTGGCCATTGAAAAAACTAAACTGACAATATCAGTTTTACCTATGACTAAACACAGAATTCCTAGCGCAAGGCCAAGCCCTGCTGTGGCAATAAAGCTGACACAGCCTAAGTCATATAACCATAAACGCAACATGCCACGGTAAGGTTTACGCCATGATGAAAGCTGGCTATTTTGCAGCGATTGATTCATCGATGCAGCTCCATAAATAACTGTTCTAGGTTGAGTGATTTTTCACTCTGCACACCCGTAATATTTGATGGGTTACCTTGAGTATCCACCAGCACACTTTGTCCGGTTTGGCTCAATATTTTATAATGTGACGGTAACTGAGCGTTGTCGGTTAAGTTGAGTAATTTAACCTCTTCACGCAGGGCGTCGATTTCTTTAAACAGTACCAGTTGGCCTTTTTTAATCAGGGCAACATGGCTGGCAACACGTTCTAAATCTGAGGTGATATGCGATGAAAATAACACAGCAGAACCCGAATCGAGTGCGAGATCGAACAAGTCACTCATAAACTGACGCCGGGCAATAGGGTCAAGGCTAGCAACGGGTTCGTCGAGTAATAATAAGGTTGGTCGATACGCCATGGCCATAATCAATGCCAGCGACTGACGCTGACCCACTGATAATTTTTGCACCGCTTGAGTGACATCCAAATCAAAACGGTTAAGCCAATCTTGTTCGAGTGCCATATCCCAATTTGGATAGAAGCTGCGGTGCAATTCTAACGCTTTATCTATAGTGAAGCCTTCATAACCAAAAGGCTGTTGTGGCACATAACCGATGCATTCTTTGGCTGGTATTGACAAGGTTGCAGGTGTTTCTCCTAATGTTGTAATGTCTCCGCTGTCGATATCGAGAATACCTAACGCACAACGCATTAACGTTGATTTACCCGCACCATTTTGACCTAATAATCCGACTACCATGCCAGGATAAAGTGTCATCGACAGTTCAGCCAACACAGTTTGACCTGCTGCAGATTTATCTTTGCTGGCAAAGGTTTTGCTCACATGATTAAAACATAAAACGGGCTTATCTTCGGCTTCCATATCGACTTCCTAAATGATGTCTTTAAAAATTAGCTCTGCAATCGCTATTCTTTATTCCAAAATTGTTCCAACAATGCTTGTAACTGGTCATAATCGACCCCTAATTGTCGTGCTTGCTCAACCAATGCAGTTAATTGTGGAGCCAGTAAACTGCTGCCAGAATCATTATTAGCTGCGGTTCTAGCAGCCACACGTGACGGCTGACCACGACGACGCTCAACCCAACCTTGGTCGACAAGTTGCTGCATGGCTCGTGATACCGTCATTGGGTTTACCGCTAAATGTTCGGCAAGTTGGCGCACTGATGGCAAAACATCTTCGGGGTGCAATTGCCCGCCGACAATTAAGCGCACGATTTGATCGTGCAACTGTCGGTAAATGGGTTCGCCGCTGCTGGGGTTGACATTTATTAATTCTAACATTAGCCTTTAACAACTGTATTAATTCATTGATACACTCATACACTAGATGCTAAGGTATCATAATCGTCATGAAATGCAAAAAGGAAACGTTCCGATGATCAACAGGAAGTTTATCAACACCGACATAGCCAAGCGGATTGTTCGTCCAGATTTATGCCAATCGGCAACGCGTACTAGTCGATGGCTCGCGGTTGCTATTGCTATTTTACTTGCCAACAATAGCTTTGCTGATACATCGGAAGCCAATGTGGTCGAACCGGCTAAAACCAGCGCTTGTTACTTAGACGGTTTAGATGAGCAATTACAATGCGGTAAAATAACGGTAGCAGAAAACCCTAAGCTACCAGACGGTAAGCAAATTGATATTCATTTTGCTATTTTACCTGCGATTAAAAATACTCATCCAGATGAAGCTTTACTCGCCATTGCTGGTGGTCCAGGTCAATCTGCTATTGAAAATGCTGCTGGCTTTAATCGCATGTTGACCAAAGTTCGCCAGCAGCGTGATATTTTATTGATTGACCAACGCGGTACAGGTCAGTCGAACATTTTATCTTGCGACGATGATACCTCTGTGATGCTTAGCATTAATGATGACGACCTCGATATCATCGCCATGACAGAAAAATGCCTAGGTCAAATTGATGCAGATGTAAGTCAATACGGTAGTAATACCGCGTTAAAAGATTTCGAAGCAGTACGCGAATATTTAGGTTATCAAAAACTACATTTATACGGTATATCCTACGGAACACGTATGGCACAGCTTTATATGCGTCATTACCCAGAAGCCTTACTAACCGTGACATTAGATGGCGTGGTACCGATACAACAAAGTGTTGTAGCCATTGGTGATTCAATAGAGCGTGGTTTAAATGTGTTATGGCGCGACTGTAAAAGCACACCCGCTTGCCAGCAACAGTTTCCTGATTTAGCTGACGAATACAATAAAGTCGACCAACTGCTCGCCACCGCACCGATAAACCAACAAGTACGTGACCCCCAAACAGATGAACTCAGCGACTTTCTACTCACCCGCGGTAAGTTTAGCGGCGCAATTAGAATGGCGATGTACATGGCAAACATCCGTGCACTGATCCCCCATGCTATTCATCAAGCGTCACAAGGTAATTACCAACCAATATTAGGTATTTACGCTTTAACAGCTGACAGCACAGGTATTGCTATGGGCATGCATGCATCCGTGGTGTGTGGCGAAGACATTCACCGCATTACAGATCAAATGCGTAAAGATGCGAAAGAATCGTACATCAGTGGCAACATGTTAGAAGGGTTAGAAAAAACCTGCCAGGTTTGGCCAATACAGCCTGTTGATGACAACTTTAGTGAACCCATTCACAGTGATCTACCCACTTTATTGTTATCTGGCGAATTAGACCCAGCTACTCCACCCAATTGGGGCGCTTTAGCACAAGAGAAACTCACCAACTCAAAACACTTCATCGCACCTTACGCAACCCATGGTGTAGCGGGACAAAGCTGTGGCAATGATTTAGTGGCCCAGTTAGTCGAACAAGGTTCAGTAAAAGATATCGATGCAGAATGCTTACAAAAAGATGTGCGTCGTAGCTTTTATCTCAACGCTAACACCGTAGAAGTGCTGCCGGTTGTCGACACGGCCACAGACATAGAAACAACAGCACCAGCGAATACCGCTGCGGATAAGGAATAGTCATGATTACTGTTGCAAACTTAACTAAAAAAATTGGCGATGTGCAGGCTCTAGATGATTTAAGCTTTAGCGCTGAAAATGGTCAAATTACGGGTTTACTCGGCCCCAATGGTGCCGGTAAAACGACCTGTTTACGTACCTTGTTTGGCTTACTTAAACCAGACTCTGGCACTGCCACCGTCAATCATATTGATGTGGCTGTCGATCCAATAGGAGCCAAAAAGCAATTAGGTTTATTCCCAGACCCTTTTGGTTTGTACGAGCGCCTTACCCCACGTGAATACATTACCTTTTTTGCTGAACTCAGCGGCATGTCGCGTAAACAAGCTAAAGAAGCCACTGCCGATGTGATTGCACAGCTCAAGCTTGAAGACATTAGCGACCGTCGCTGCAAAGGTTTTTCCCAAGGCCAACGAATGAAAACGGCATTAGCACAAGCGATAGTACACAAGCCAAGTAACATCATATTAGACGAGCCCACTCGTGGACTTGATGTCATGAGTACCCGTTTATTGCGTGACATTTTATTGCAACTCAAAGCTGAAGGTCATTGTGTGTTGTTTTCAAGCCACGTGATGCAAGAAGTCGCCGCCTTATGTGACAGAGTAATCGTAATGGCTAATGGCAAAGTGGTTGCTATTGGTAGCCCTGACGAATTGTGTCAGCAAACAGGTAAAGACTCGCTAGAAGATGCATTTATCGAACTTATCGGTACTGACGAAGGGATTGCAGCATAATGAAAATGATACTCGCAATGGTGCGCAAAGAACTCATCGACGCCGCACGAGATAAACGATCGGTTATGGCTGGTTTATATTATGCCATTGGTACGCCGCTGATCATGTGCGGCATGTTTATGGTATTAATTGGCCAACTGTCTAGCCCAGAAGATTTAAATATCAATATTAACAATGCCGATAACGCTCCAGATTTAGTGCGCTACTTAAGTAATAACGGCATCAACCATGGTGAAGATGAACAAGCGAATAAAATAATCTTAACGATTAGTGACGATTACGCCGCCAACATGGCCAAAGCTAAACAAGCTGAAGTGATATTAATAGCCGACAATTCAGATGAGAAGCTGCAAAAATCAATTCGTCGACTAGAGCGTCAACTGCAAGCCTATAGCGCAGAAATGGGCAGTATTCGCTTAATTGCACGCGGTATTAATCCACGTATCACCCAGCCGTTGAAGGTTAATATCGAAGATAAAGCCACACCAGACTCTAAAGGTGGAATGATTTTAGGCATCGCCATTTTCACCATGATGTACTCGGTATTTATTTCCGGCATGAACCTCGCTATCGACACCAGTGCCGGTGAGCGTGAGCGTAATTCACTAGCATTATTGTTAAGCCACCCAATGAGCACCCGCGAATTAGTCATCGGTAAAATCATTGCTGTTACGTGTTTTGCTCTGCTCGGATTAATCTTGATTTTGCTGGTATCAAAAGTGGCTTATCCCTTTGTACCGTGGCAAGAAATCGGCTTTACCATCAACATTAGCCAAGACTTTATGGGCTTAATGTTCCTCGTAGGCATTCCCGTCGCATTGATGGCCGCCACTTTACAATTGTATGTGTCGTTTATGGCCAAAACCTTTAAAGAGGCGCAATCATACTTAACCATGGTGTTATTTGTGCCACTGGCATTGTCAATGGCAGCCAGTTACAACATTGCCCCAGACGTATTGCAGTGGTTACCAGTATCTGGCCAGCAGCAAGCATTAATGGGCTTTATTAAAGGTCGTGAAATTCCAATGATGCAGTTAATTATTTCATCAGTGACCACACTGATCATTGCGATAGCATTAGCCGCAGGCTTAGAAAAATCACTTAAGAGTGAAAAAGTTGTCTTTGGATTATAACGGTTAGCTTATAACGATGAGCCTCAGCCTTATCGAGTAGAGATAAGACTGGGGTTATTAGTAAGAGAGATTAGCTAGCGCTTTTAACAAGAGCAAGTCACAAATCTATTAACAAAAGAGCATTAATAAGGACTCATTATGGAAAACGATATTGCCATTATCGCGCTGGTCTTCATTATTGTGGTTGGCACCACGGCATCTGAAATGTTCAAGTATTATATGAAGCACAAGCAGCAAGCTGACACGGGCAGTGTCAGTGATCTACAAGCACAAAACCAAGCGTTGATTGAACGAGTGCAAGTGTTAGAGAAACTGGTTACCGACAGTGATTTTGATTTAAAGCAGCAGTTTAAACAGCTGTAGTATTGATGCTGAAGTATCATCAATCAGGTCAAATAAAAATGCCGTCAAATTTAGACGGCATTTTTAATCAAGTCTGTTATTACTTCGCTTTAGGTCTAAACGGTTTTATCACCGCTTCGTCACAGACTAGAAATGGACCATCCATTAAGTCAATGCAGTAAGGAATTGCAGGAAATACTGCATCTAAACATTCGCGGATAGACTTAGGCTTGCCGGGTAAATTTACAATCAATGAATCACCACGCAGTCCGGCAGTTTGACGTGACAAAATAGCCGTAGGCACAAATTTTAATGACTCAGCACGCATTAACTCACCAAAGCCAGGCATCATTCTATCGCACACCGCTTCGGTCGCTTCTGGGGTCACATCGCGTTTTGCTGGACCGGTTCCGCCAGTCGTCACAATTAAGCAGCAATCTTGGTTATCAGCTAAGTCGATCAATGTGGCTTCAATAACATCGCCTTCATCAGGGATGACTTTATAAACAGGTTCCCATTCCGAGGTTAGATATTCAGTTAATACATCAATGATCGCCTTACCAGACAGATCTTCATATATACCAGCGCTAGCACGATCACTAACCGTTACGATGCCGATTTTAGCTTTGCTCATGGTTAACTTTCCCTTATGTGGGGTAAATGCAGTAATGCAATTATATGCGCACAATCTAACAAAAAAATCGACGTTCACAAAATCGTATACTGATATATCGGTAACTGTTCAAAAAATTGCTTTCTAGCACAGCGATGACGCCTGATTATGCATTACAATGTATTTTCTGTTCAGGATAGTAAGCGGTTATCAAACAGTCACTTAGTTCATTAGCTGGTTTCGACGGACTTTATTAACCACTTAGCCCCACCAGAGGGTGAGCCACATAAATTTGCGCTTGATTCGACAATATTTTTCACTGGCTAGGTTTTAGCATAGCATGAGAGAACATACGCATGAATAAACAGCGCGGTTTTACCCTTATTGAATTAGTGGTAGTGATTATTATTTTAGGGATTTTGGCTGTAGTGGCAGCGCCCAAGTTTATTAACCTGAAAAGCGATGCTCTTATTGCCAATTTGAATGGCTTACAAGGCGTATTGAAGTCGGCCAATACCTTAGTGTATTCAAAAGCCGTGTTGTCTGGTCAAGAAAAGCTCGATCCGGGTTCGGTGACATTGAATGGGGAAACGATTAGTACCACCTTGGGTTATATTTCGCCTTTAGCTGATAATGTTGCAAAAGCGCTTGATGGTTCGTTTGAGGTGGTAGCAGACCCATCGAAGACTGATATTACTGCCGATTGGGCTGTGTATTATAATTCAGGAACGAATCCATCTGTATCTATTTATCCTAAGGGATTTACATCTTTTGCTGACTGTAGCTTGCGTTATTTGGCAAGTTCATCGGATCCGGCTGAACCAACATTTTATAGTCTTACCACTACCGGTTGTTAGAGTTCATCAAATAAGGTAATTGAGGCAATAGTAAACGGTGAAAAAGCCATTCTCATTGCCATTTATGCGACAAATATTATCTGTGCAATTTGATTTACCATAAAGAGAAAAAATAGATACCTCACTAGCGAGATATCTATTTGCACACCACCTTGTTAGAAAGATATTGTACAAGTGTCATTCAGAGAGGTTGTAAACAGGCTCTTTATCACCTGAAGCTTTTATTGATTTAATCCAAACGAATTGGCGTGAGTTTAGGCGTCGCGATTACCCCCATATTGTCTATGTAAATTGTAGCAATTCTATTGGGCTAAACAATGTCACCATTTATTATCCACCTGAATTTTAGTCTCTTGAGAGTGCATCTACCGGATTCAACTTAGCCGCATTTCGAGCTGGCAGATAACCAAACACAATCCCGATTAACGTCGAACAAGCAAAAGCTGCAACAATTGACGTACTCGAATAGATCATCTGAAAACTGCTGCCTGTGTAGGTAAATATCATGCCGATAAAATAAGCAAGTCCGATCCCCAATGCACCACCACAAAAACACACCAATACTGCTTCAATCAAAAACTGACGCATAATATCGGTTTGTCTAGCGCCAACAGCCATACGAATACCTATTTCGCGCGTTCGCTCTGTTACCGATACCAGCATGATATTCATTACCCCAATCCCGCCAACTAACAAAGAGATAAACGCAATAGCTGATATCAGTAGTGTCATGGTTTCAGATGTTTTTTCGATGCTTTTTCGTATCGTATCTGTATTTATAGTGAAAAAATCAACCGTACCATGGCGCATAGTCAATAAGCTGATAATGCCTTGTTCTGCCGCATCGCTAGATACATTCGCATCTATCCTTACGGTAATATCGTTAACATAATTTTGCCTAAAAATACGCCCGGACACCGTGGTGTACGGCAACCAAACATTCAGTTCATCACTATTGTCGGACACACTTTGAATTGGCTTTGTTACGCCAATAATACGAACAGGTAGACGACCGAGAAAAATGACGCTACCCAACGCATTGCCGTCAGGGAAAAGAGTCTGATCGGTATTGGCGTCAATGACGGCAACCTGCTCTAACGTATCAATACTATCATCGGCAAAATATTGTCCTTTGGCCAACGCATAACCACGAACGCGAAAATACTCAGTACCCACGCCTTGAATTGAGCCTGTGACGGTTTCACTTGCATAACGTATGGCAACATTGGTCCTAACGGTTGGGGTTACGCTGTCCACATAGGGCAATATTTTAAGCGCATTTGCATCGTCTGCCGTGAGCGACCTAACCCGTTCAGACCGGCGATCGCCACGCCCTGTGCCTGGTTTTATTTCAATAGTATTAGTGCCCATTGAAGCAATATTGTCCAAAATCGATTGCTGCGAACCTGCACCTAGCGCGACAACAGACACCACTGAAGCAATGCCAATAATAATGCCGAGCATCGTCAGAAACGTACGCAAACGGTGATTGGACATTGCAATTAATGCCATTTTTAACGCTTCAAGATAACGCGACCAGTTTATTTTCTTACTCGTTTTAGAAGCTTGTTGGTCTGTGCTTAGCTGGTTTGCTTTTACGGGGATACGCTTTTGTTTATCGGCAATGATTTCTCCATCTTTTAGCTCAATGACGCGATCTGCAAATTCGGCAATATGCGGATCGTGTGTCACCAAAATAATGGTGTGACCGTCGCGATTGAGTTCTTGAATGAGCTTCATCATTTCTTCGCCGCTACTGCTATCAAGCGCGCCGGTTGGCTCATCGGCCAGAATAATATCACCGCCATTGATTAAAGCTCTGGCGACACTGACACGCTGTTGTTGGCCACCACTTAGCTGGCTTGGCTTATGATCTAAACGATCGCTTAATCCCAGACGAGTCAGTAGTTTTTTTGCCTTTTCGTGTCGGGTTTGCACCCCCTCATTGGCATATAATGCCGGTACTTCTACATTACCCTGCGCAGTTAAATCACCTAAAAGATGATAGCGCTGAAAGATAAACCCAAAGTATTCACGTCGCAGTGCGGCTAGTTCATTGTCATCCATACGGGATGTGTCCTGACTATTAATGAAATAACTACCTGCACTGGGTTTATCCAGACAGCCAAGGATGTTCATTAATGTTGATTTACCCGAACCAGAAGCGCCAATAATGGCAATCAATTCACCACGACAGATTTGCAGATTAATGTTTTTTAGTACCGTCAACTCCTGCTCTCCGGCAATAAAAGAGCGGCTGACATCCACAATATTTAACAGAACTTCTCCCATGGGTTATTACCTCGTTCCTTTACCAAGACCTGGTACACTTTGTCCGAGCATATTGCCCTTAGATAAGCCGGTCATAGAAATCGCATCGTCATTAGCTGAAGTTTGACCAAGCATGATTTGATCACCTTCGTTAAGCCCTGAGAGGATTTGAGCGTAGACTTTATTGTTAATGCCCACTTCAACATCGCGATATTCAATGTGGTTGTCTACTATCACTGGCACTTGATACGAAGCACTTGGCCCCGTTTTTGTTATCAATATCTGTGATGGGACAATCAACGCATCTTGCGCACTGGCTAAAATAATCGATACCTGTGCCGTCATGCCAAAACGCAACTGATTGCCTGGGTTTTCAACATCAAACAGAGCGTTGTAATAAATCGCCTCATCATCGCCAATCAACAACGAACTGTCGTCCCCGCTAAGCAATGTTGGCCCTGGTTCAATGGTGCGTAATACACCCCGGTACTTTTTCGCTGTCGCCCCCAAAATACTGAAATAAACAGCTTGCCCTGCACTCACATTGATAATGTCAGCTTCAGAAACCTGCGCCTTAATCGTCATTAAATCCAATTGCGCTAGCTCAATAATACTGGGGGTACCTTGATTGTTATTAACGGTTTGCCCCTCTTCTACCGACACGTAAATCACTGTGCCATCAATGGGGGAACGAATAGTTGTGTAACCTAAATTGAGCTTGGCGCTATCGACACTGATGATTGCTTTGTCTTTTTCAGCACTGAGTTCATCTAGCTCAGCCAGATAAACCGCCAATATCGATTCTGCCGAGTCAAAGTCTGATACCGACGCAGCGCCATTAACTAGCATCTTTTTATTACGAGCATATTCAGACTGTGCGACTTTTATTTGAGCCTGCTTTGCCCGATATTGCGCATCAATACTTTGCAATGATGCTTGGGCTTCTTTAAGGGCATTTTGTTGAGTTAAGTTATCGATTTGAGCAATCAAGTCGCCCTGTTTTATGTTTTGGCCAACATTCACGTCCATTGTTTCGATTAACCCCGACACTTGAGCGCCGACACTGACTAATTTAGACGGATAAAGCACGCCGTTTGTGAGTACCACTTTTTCAATATTGCCGCGTTGGACCACATCGGTGGTAAAGATAGGTTGATCCTGTTGTACTTGAGTGTACTTGTATCCTACAACAGCAACCGTTGCGCCAAGGATAAGAAGCAGCAAGGTGTTTTTAATGTTCTTTTTCATACGGATCTCTTGATGTCTTTTCGGTGACTGAATTTGCGCCAATTATCTAGTAATAACGGTTTTGCATTTACTTGCTATCAATAACAGCAGAAGTCGTATTCAACGTTGATTTACACAATGGCAATGTTGACAGCGGATCCATGTTGTCATTATGTGGCTGTGCTTGTTCCGGATGAAATTCTTGCGAATGAGCTTGTGGTGAATGAGCCCGTTGCGGCGTTTGACAGTGTCGTTCAAAACTCACTGTCAAAGAGTCCGAGTCTAGTACAAAGTCTTGCATGCTTTGTCGAAGCATTATTGCAGACACAGGGGCTGAAACTGGGGCTGACGGATCTATTTCTAACGATTTGGATAGTGCATAAAGATGAAAGGTGTAAATTTTGGGGCCGGGCCCTTTGGAACATGGGGGTGCATACTCGTTACGATCATTCACTGTATTGCTGCCAAACGAGCCAACAGATTGCTTTGCTTTACTACCTGAATCAATGCCAGAAGCTTGCGCAGGAATATTATAGACAGTCCAATACCACTTGAGTTCTTCAGGCTGGTTTGGTTTAGGAGCCCGAGAGTCAACTTGAGGTGGGGTGTCGTGTTTATTATCATTCAAGTAAGGATTTGGTGTGCCCTGTTCATTGTTGGTGGGGTGATGATCAGGCATGTGATCCATTATCATCACCAATGATTGGGTTCCGTCGGGTACTCCTTGCCAGCTTAATGGCGGTGAGATCCCCTCTCCCTCACAGGTAAATTCAGTTGGCAATGTACCATTATCTGTAAATGCAGGGCTGGTGAGTTCAAGCGACGGCTTGGCATTAACGGCCGTTGCGGCTAGCAGCGTCAAAGATAAAATGGAGCCAATAATGTGGGTTTTCATGGCCTAATCTCCATAGCAATTAAGTTAACGATTAATGAGTTAACTTAATTGTATCGATTAGGCTTCGCTGATGGATGACAATGTTGTCATTTAACGATGGGTAACAACAGCCGCATAGTCACAACCTCACTCTCGCTGGGCTCAAGCGTAAGATCGCCACCGTGTGCGCGAGCAATTTCTCTGGCTAAACTTAACCCTAAACCACTGCCTGATATCCCTTGGGTATAAGCGGGTTCTCCGCGGTAAAAACGATTAAACAGTTTGACCCTAACGTCGTTTAATATCGGAAGGCAAAAATTGCTAATCACCACCTCTATAACAGACTCGTTTTGGCGGGCGTGAATAGTCACAACTTTGTGAGTAAGGCTATAACGCATTACGTTTACGAGCAGATTATTTAACAGCTGCTTCAACAACACAATATCGCCTTTAGTGATTAAATCTTTCTCAATCGCACAATCAAGCTCCAGTTCATCCGACAGCAAGCTCATATCTGCAATCAACTCATCGACTAATTCAGTAATGTTTATCGGCTCAAAATGCAACGCCATAGAGCCAGAATCCGCCTGTGATAGCAGCAACAATTTACGGGTCATGGCTGACAAATGCCCCACTTCATCAAGAATGGCATTGAGATCTAATTGCGATGGGTTTTCAGACAATACAGCTTGTTCAAGCTTGCCTCTTAGCACTGTGAGTGGTGTTTTTAGCTCATGAGCTGCATCCGCAGTAAAACGAGAAACTTGTCGAAAACTGTCCTCTAAGCGATCGAGCATCGTATTGTATGCATCAATCAACATTTTGAACTCTTTGTCTTCTTTATGCTCAGGTAAACGGTGACTAAGATCTTTTTGGGTCACCTTATCCATTGCTTTATGTAATCTATTTATTGGTCTAATCGTATTGGTCGCGATAAACCATGCCCCTAGAATACTGAGCAGTAGAGAAAAAGGAATAACCACAATCAGCGCTGCCTGCAAGGTGCTCGTTAACTGGCTAGTGGTAGCAGCAACATCCACAGCAATAAAGCTTTGTTGGTTTGATGCTTGAAATAAACTGGCTCGCCATTGGTTTTGCTGATGTTCAAAAAAGGCAAATTGACAAACAGCGTTGGCTTTATTGTTATCGGTTAACGCTAGTGGCTCAGCGCTCACCCAATGTAAGCGACTTATAACATCTTGTACGTCTCCCCCCGTTGACGCGGTTATGAACCCTTGCTCCACAGAGCCTACTGAGATCATTAATTGGTTAGGTGAACTAACTCGCAACTTGTCCGTTAAATCAGTCATTAACCGGCTACCAGAAAGCGAAGTATCGCGTAAATTACTTATATTGTCAGCGGAGTTATTTACATCAAGCAATGTACGTTTGGGTATTAAGCGTTTTGCTTCCATACAAAGACGAGAATCAAGGTTAGTCAATTCTACGGTCATAATACGCGACCAACTTAAGCTGATAACCAACGCAAGCACAGCTGTCACGGTTAAAATTGATATGGCAAAAATACGAGTTCGAAAATACATATTAAAACCTTATCGAATGCTCAGGCGATAACCTGTGCCGCGGATCGACTCAATGGCACCGACCATTTTTCCGGCCTTCTCTAATGAAGCCATTTTACTGCGGATGCGTTTAATGCACACATCAACAACATTGGTACAAGGATCAAAGTCGTATCCCCAAACATGCTCCAACAACTGCCCCGGGTTAATACTTGGTTAGGTGAACGCATTAAGTGTTCAAGCAAGCTAAATTCTCGGCTAGTGAGTTCGACTGATTGACCCTGACAATTAATGCTTCGATTAATACAATCAAGTTGCAACGCGCCTACCTCAACGACATGCTGTTGTGTGCCGCCATGCCGTCGAAGCAAGGCTTGAATCCGAGCATGCAACTCTTCAACATAAAACGGTTTTGCTAAGTAATCATCAGCGCCCATGTCTAACCCTTGAACGCGATCACCCAATTCATTACGTGCCGTAAGCAGAATAATGGGCGTATCGACACCTTGTTGACGCAGCGAACGAAGAATATCCAAACCATCTCTGCCCGGTAGCATAATGTCGAGAATAATCACATCATGAGTATTATTGCTTGCCGCCTTATAACCTTGATTGCCATCGGCACAATGAGTGACGTTGAAATGTTTGGCACGCAAACCTTCACAGATAAAATCTGCAATTTTTTGTTCATCTTCGACAAGCAATACGTTCATTGAGTTTTATCCTTGGGAAACACTTAAAAGTATCTCACCTGACGCATCGCACCCGCAACCTATATGACAACATTGTCATATAACAGAACACCATAGACATTGTTATAGAGCTGAAGTACTCAAGACATAAAAAATGATAAACATTGATTAGAAACGGCTATGCCGAGTAATGTTTATTTTTCAGCATAATGGGACATGCCCCCATTAGGTAATCTTGGTCAAGGGCATCAAAACTTATCAGCAGAAACAGCACAAATTCAGAATGGAACAAAGTATGTTGGTCGGCCTCGGCTACTACAAATCTGAATTTAATCTGTAATTGTCGCTGAACCTAAACACTGACATAACCGCATATAAAATAACAATCACTTAGCTGAATGATTAACCCATACTTTGACATAAAATAAACCCATAGTCTGACAAATCGGAACATTTAAAAATAGACATCTATGGGAGGATGTTATTTTCTTACGAAAAGCAAAATGGCTTATGTTCTATCTAACAAACTTTTGAACATAAACGTT
Source organism: Shewanella sp. MEBiC00475 (assembly GCF_005234075.1). NCBI lineage: Bacteria > Pseudomonadati > Pseudomonadota > Gammaproteobacteria > Alteromonadales > Shewanellaceae > Shewanella > Shewanella sp. MEBiC00475. The sequence continues at coordinate 2,243,193 of NZ_CP039928.1, read as the reverse complement.
AGAGCTTAAACTATTAAAGAGTCGATTAGCATTAGGGAAATTATAGAAATCCGATATGTACTAACTCCATTAGCTGGAAAATATAATTATTTTTCAAGTTAGGGAAGCTAGCTCCTGCTTTAACAGTCAGAATCGATATAAAAACAGCTGGAGCATCAATAATAATTTTGGTATTTATTGCTCCGTCGATTAGAGATGAACTGCTACGACAGGCATTGTGGGTACATAGAAAGAGCACTTGTATAGCAGGTGCCATATCAACCTCTGGCGACTTAATATGTGAAATTTCATATATTTTGGATTAAATTTTTTATTTATTTGCTACGGACAATCTTTAGCAACAGGCTCTAGCACGCTCGGGGCGGCCACCCATCTTACATAGATTTCGCATATTTTCTTCTAGAAATACCGGATTGTGACTGGTAACCTCACTCAAAACTAATTTACTCCATTCGGGTAAATCATTACTGATACTATAGAAAATCCATTGCCCCTGACGGCGATCGACTAATAATCCGCACTTACGTAATTGGGCTAAATGCCGTGAAATCTTGGGTTGAATTTCCTGCAACGCTTCGGTCAACTCACAGACGCAAAGCTCACCCTCGTGCTGAATAAGCATCAAACAACGCAGGCGCGTTTCGTCGGCTAAACATTTAAAAAATTGTGTAGGATTAATCATTAAGATCCTTAGACTAAACGAGTACAAACATTTTTATTCTTTCGTTGAGTTCTCTAAAAGTTTGTTCAAACCCACGAGTGTCCGATTCTATTCTAGGAACGGGATAATCCCAAGCAATAATCTTATCTGCTAAGAGAAAACTCTGGCATTCTTGCGTGGATTTTTCATAGAGGCTGATCACAAAATCAAAGGATTGCCCACTGAATTCACTGACAGATTTAGAACGTAATTTGCTCGTGTCTAGATTATTTTTCTGCAAAACATATAAGGTTTGTTCGTCTATCGGCTCTGGTTCAGAGCCCGTGCGGGATTTGGCCCTATGATTGTATTCCTATTTGCCAGCCCATTACTTAATCCAGTGATTATCGGGCTTTTTGTGGTCACCTTTGGATTTAAGGTCACGCTATTTTATTTTACGGTCGCTATGGGCGTATCTGTAATAGCAGGTTACTTGCTGGAAAAACTCGGATTTGAACAATATGTGTGTCATGAGGCCTATGCTCAGGCAGATACAGCCACGGCCTCTTCATGTTGCGATACTAAACCGTCACCGACTGCGAGTAGCGGTTGCGATGTAAACCCTGCCCCCGTTGCCAGCACATGTTGTGATAGTAAAACCGCACCCGCGGTGACCTTATGTCGCGCTACTCAACCTGAGCCTATTACAACTTCGTGTTGCCCATCCCAAACCGTGCCGCAAAACAAACCTCAGAGCCGCAGGGTAAAGGTTTGGCGCGTCACTTGGAAGGACTTCAAACAAGTGCTGCCTTATCTGTTTATCGGTGTGCTATTGGGTTCAATGATCTACGGTTTTATGCCAACGGAGTTAATCGTTCAGTATGCTGGAGAAGCCACATGGTATGCGATCCTCATTGCCGCATTAATTGGGATCCCACTCTATATTCGCGCCGAAGCGGTTATCCCACTCAGCGCCGCGTTAATCCCAAAAGGCATGGCGATGGGCTCAGTAATGACATTGATCATAAGGAGCCCCGGAGCAAGTTTGACCGAAGTCATATTACTTGAAGCCATTTTTAAAGGTCAGATGATTGCCGCATTTCTCAGCGTTATTTTAGGCATGACTGTGGGTGCAGTGTTTCTGTATAGCTATCTCTTTAGCTAATACACAAAATAGTGATCTAGTTCGATGTGGCACTCACTATATGCCCTTAAAGTGAGTGCCTTAGGGTCTACCCTACAAATGCACAAACGGGTATTGCCAATAATCGCTGTCAGTTTAAGAGAATCAACATGAGTTTAACTGTGCCACTAGCAGCCAAAGATGATGCCATAGAATGGGCGCTAACCCATGGGATGGCCTTTAAAGAAACCGCGTATTCCGCCCGCCACGCTCCATTTACCCTAACGCCCAGTTTAATCAGTAAAGCACACTATCAATATCTCAAACGTGCGGTGGAGCCACAGGGTAAACTTATCCATTATGTGTCTGAAGCACATGCCTTTTTAGTTGATGCTATTCAACCTATTACAACAAGCGATCCCTTCTTTGTTGCGCTATTGAAAGCGCATCAACAGTTGCATGGTTCTGCACATAGCTCTACAAATAGCTCTGGCACCCAAGCCCCAAGAATGCCACGGCTTATTATACGTAGCGATTTTATGAACGATCGGGACTTAGGACCCAAACTGGTGGAGTTTAATGGCATAGCGGCTGGCATGAGCCCCTTTGGGCAGCGGGCCCATCAACTTCATCGCTATTTACAGCAGCAATAGTCTATACAGCCTAAGGGAGAGCTGGTTAAAAATCATGCCATTGAACAATTATCCGTCGGCATAGCAACCGCAACCTTTAAGATAAAACAGGAATTTGAAGATTCAGGACCGGCAAGATTTTTGATGATAGTGCAAGAAAATGAAGACAATGTGTTTGATCAGCATTTGCTCGAACTCGCGCTGCAACAAAAAAGAATACAGACCCGGCGCACGACAAAGGCTAATACTCGAAGGCGTGGGGACTATTGATACCTTCTATCTGCGTACAGGCTATCAATTTGCAGATTATGCAACCGTCGACATCAATGGTAACAGGGGTTACCTAGCCCTGATGGGGATCCGGGTGTTGTTTGAACAACATTGTATCGCTCTCAATGCGGCCTTAGGCCAGCAGTTGGCAACCAGTAAACGAATGCAAATGCTGCTCTCGACTATGGATGAACAAGCCTTAACTCTGTTTGGATTAACTCAGCCAGAAGCCAGCGTGGTCACGCCTCGGTGAAATGCGCCCTGTCACCGCACAGAACTCCCAGTTATGCGGGATATTTAATTCGCAGCAAATCCGCCAAAGTCACAGAGGGCGGTGTTCACAGCGGCCAAGGGGTATTAGATTCGCTGATGTTTAGCGATTAACAGGGCGCGTATAAAGTAAAAAGCCACAGAATCTCACCAGTGGCTTTCACTAACAAATTAACCTATATGATTAATAAGCGGTTTTAACACCAAAACTGCGAATATAAAATATCCTTGGACCCGTTCCCGCTTCAGGTTTCAACTGCATCGGTTTATGCAATTTAATCAACTGGGATACCTTGCTCTGCGGATCATCTAAATCACCAATCACCCGCGCTTCAGATGGACAAGCGTCAACACAGGCAGGATTTAACCCCTTATCAAGCCTATGATCACAGAAAGTACATTTCTCTGTAGTGCGCTTTGGCCGTATCATCGGATAGGTATCACCCCGTTCTGGGTTTTCATTAGGTGTTGCCGTAGCCCCTGTACGTTTAAGTAACATAAGTGGAGATACAGTGCCGTTCGAGACCACCTCTGAGTCATCCTGCCAACGACGATGCGGTGTTGAGGAGTTAAAGCTAATCACGCCGTATGGGCAAGCCTTCATACACTTCTTGCAACCAATACATTCATCATTATTTTGCAATGTTAGGCCACGTTCATCTTTATACATTGCGCCAGTTGGACACACATTAACACAAGCGGCATCATCGCAATGATTACACAATGTTGGTATATAGGTATATTTTACGTCAGGAAAAATCCCTTCAGTAGTCGCAATATGATGCGACCAATGAATACCATCACTCGTGTTGTTTTCTGATTTACAGGCTAAACTGCAGCCACCGCATCCTACACATTTTTGTAGGTCAACTACCATTCCTAATCTCATAATGGATTACCTCATACTTTCTCAACACGAACACGGATATGACCATAAAATGCCGACGCACCACTTAACCGGTCGTATTTATCAGCAATAAGATCATTATTTGAACCACCTCTAGCGGTAACCCCAAACTCAGCGCTGGCGTAACGACCATAGGCCCAATGGCCTTGTCCAAAGCACTTTGCAATCGTGCCAGGACGCACCCCTTCCCATAACTTGGCTTTACAGGTAAGCGAGCCAACAGGGCTTGAGATCCGAATATCATCGCCGTCTTTTAGCCCCAATGCTTTACCATCAATGGGATTAAATTTAGCGACATCTTGATTGGCAACATCACCAGGGTCGACATCTTTAAACTCGTAAACCCATGGGCTATTTGCTGAACGACCTTCTTTATTAAGACGAGATTTTTGATCCACTAGTAATAATGGGAATTGCGCTTCATCACCAACGCGGTAAGGTTGCTCATAATGGGGTACAAAGGCTAACTGGCCACGAGCCTGGTATTCACAGACCTCCATGACGTCATCAATACTAACTTTGTGTTTATCGGCGTGGCCTTGTAAGGCTTTTTCTAATGTTTTACTGTAAAACTCAAACTTGTGAGTTTCAGTTTTAAATTTGCCCCAACGAGATTCGAGCTTGTAATCACTGCTATTCCAGACGCCTTTTTCGACAAAGTCATCCCAAGAAGCCAGTTTGTCGCCATATTTAGATGCATCTTCATGCCATAAAGGAGAGGTGATATATCTAACCATGACTTTAGCGAAATCGACTTCATTGTCTGCCGGTTTACCGGTTTCAGGATCGACAATTTGTTCGTTAATATAACGCCATGGCGCATCAAAACCTTTTTCAGCCATTTTTTTAGCCAGCATATAAGGGATTTCTGACTCATCAATACGCGTATCCCATAAGCGCTTAATCGATGGTTGTTGTACTGAAACCTGATGAACACCATTACCGATAGAATCTAATACGCCCCACTTTTCGAACATGTGATGACTTGCAGGGAGTAACACATCTGCAAACCAGCTGAACTCCGAAATGTTAGTGGTAATGTGTGCCATAAAGTCAACTTTGCTTAACGCTTCATCCCAACGCTGACCTTCTGGATTGGAGAAATTGAAATTATTAAAGTACGCGAGTATGACTTTAATATCATATGGGTCGGCATTAAAAATACCATTGGCCACGTTTGCAGTCACCACTCCACCACCAGACTTTCCTTTCTTTAATGCTGGAAATTCAAGTCGGCCGCTGTGGTCTATTTTTGAATACTTGACCCCTTTATTAGCGATGTCATCCATGTAAGCATGTTCGTCTGGATATTCTTTTAACAAAGGTATTTTGTTGCCCGGAAATAACCCACCTTTACTATCAATCGCACCAAACAAACCATTTAATGCATGGCAAGCTAGAGAGGTATAGGTTCCGCGCACTTGCATGACGGCACCACGAGCAGTCCAAACTTGTACAGCAGGCGCTGCGGCTCCCATATCTTTAGCAATAGCAATAATGGTTTTGGGATCGATACCGGTAATCTTTGACGCCCATTCAGGCGTGTAATCTTTAAGTGCCTCGTTCCACCAAGCAACTAAACCATAGGTGTGAGTTTCTTTAAAACTCTCATCTTTAACATGTTGGCCTGCTTTAAACTGATTATTACCGTCAACAAAATCACCAACAAAAGGCTTGTGCCACAACCCTTCTACCAAGGCTACGTGTGCAATAGCCAAAGCCAATACACTATCTTGGCCGGGCTCTATTGGTATCCATTTATGTGCTTTCGCTGCAGAAGCTGAAAATCTTGGGTCAACGACAACCACTTTTGTATGATCAAGTGCATCGCCCCATGTTTGTGAGTAATAAGACACCTGGCGATTACTTGCTATAGGATCTGCGCCAAATGACAAAATAAATTTAGCATTCTTAATATCGTATTGGTTGTACCCCCAGTTTCCGTCTAAATAATATGGCCCCATTTTATGTGCTTCGGCGCATACCGCACTGTGAGAGATACTATTAGGTGAACCAATTAAATGGGTCATTTTTTTATAAAGCAAATCATTGATATGTGAATAACGACCACGAAGGAGTGCATATTTGTGTGACTCATCAGCTTCACGCAACGCAATAATTTTATCGGCCAACATATCGAGCGCTTTATCCCACGAGATAGGCACAAACTTAGGGTCTTGACCCCGACCTTTTTTAGGATTGGTTCGCATCATTGGCGTACGCAATCTATCAGGGTCGTAAACCTGCTGTAGACTCAAGTGTTGTCGAGGACAACTCGACATGCCATGTACACCAGAGTTTGGGTTACCACGAACTTTCACCGCTCGGCCATCCATGACATAAATTTGTTTTGCACACCATGAAGTACAGCCTTGGCAGGTAGTGGCTACCCATTCTCCGGTACCTGTTCGTAGCAAAGGTGCTGGTAATTCTGCAGCAATACTCTCGACAATGGGTGTAAACGATAACGTCCCACCTAGACCTGTTAGCACCGTGCCAGCAGCCGTTGACCTGAGTAACTGACGCCGCCCCAAGTTCACTTGATTCTCATTTTTCATTTTCCACACTCCTTATAAAGGTATGAAATTTAATATATACGGTTTAAGGTATATGTTTGCGATTTAGATCAATTAACAAACATTTTATCTTTACTAAAATTTACAATTGTGAAACCAAGTTGAAAAAAATAAAAAATGTGATCAGCAACAAATAGGAGTTATGTCACTTTTTTCTGGTATAGAGATGATCAACTTCAGATTTTTTAGATTTGAGCGCTGAATATCCCTAGGGGATTTGACTCTGATTTTTTGAAGCGTATAGTATATATGAAATTTCATATATACTATCTAGGTGATTTTTTAAGGTGTCTATCTCCATTTATCGCCTCCTATTCAAATCAAAATTTTTTTACGAGGAACAGCGATGACTCAATTTTCGATATTCGATCCTGCTTTATGTTGCAGCACTGGCGTATGTGTACTGACGTTGATCAAACACTCGTTACCTTTGCCGCGGATTGCCAATGGCTGAAACAACAAGGCATTACCGTCGAGCGATTCAACTTATCCCAACAGCCTATGGCCTTTGTTGAAAATGCTCTGGTCAAACGCTTTTTAGACACCTCAGGTGCTGAGTCATTACCCGTGATTCTACTGAATGGCGAGATGCTTTTGGCTGGCCGTTATCCTAGTCGGCAGGAACTGGCCCGTTGGGCCAAAATCACTATCGAAGCACCGGCCAAAGAAACGACGTCTTGTTGCAGTGGCAAGAGCGCTTGCTGCTAATCAACGAACTAAGGATAAAAGCATGAAATTTATTCAGAATCCGCCCGCATTTCTCTTCTTTACCGGTAAAGGCGGGGTGGGTAAGACTTCGCTATCCTGCGCCACTGCAATCAACTTAGCCGACAAAGGAAAACGAGTGTTGTTGGTCAGTACCGACCCCGCCTCCAATGTGGGCCAGGTTTTTGGGCAAGCTATAGGTAATCAACTTACCCCTATCGATAGCGTTGCTGGACTCACTGCTCTGGAAATTGATCCCCAAGCCGCCGCAGCACAATACCGTGCTCGAATTGTCGATCCCGTCAAAGGGATCTTACCGCCTGATGTGGTTCGCAGTATTGAAGAGCAACTCTCCGGTGCCTGTACTACTGAAATTGCCGCCTTCGATGAATTTACTGGCTTATTGACCGATGATTCATTACAGCAAGATTTCGATCATATTATTTTTGATACAGCGCCAACGGGACATACTATTAGGCTGTTACAACTCCCAGGGGCTTGGAGCAGCTTTATCGAGACTAACCCCGAGGGGGCATCCTGTCTTGGCCCATTAGCTGGCCTCGAAAAACAGGCGGAGCGTTACGCGCGGGCCTTAACAGCACTGGCCGATCCCGATAAGACACGCTTGATCTTAGTTGCGCGCCCACAGCAATCCACTCTGATTGAAGTGGAGCGCACTCACCAAGAATTACGTCAAGTGGGCCTTAAAAATCAATATCTAGTGATTAACGGCGTATTACCCCAAAACGCTGCACTTGATGATCCCCTTGCCAATGCGCTCTACGGACGAGAACAAACTGTACTCACCAATTTATCCCCCATTCTCGCGGCATTGCCCCATGAAAGCTTGCCGTTGCAATCCATGAACATGGTGGGTGTTGCACCATTACGCCAACTCTTGCTGCCAGCGCAACCCAATGACTTACTTAACATTAATGAGCATGAGCAATCTCATCAAGATAGCCAGCCCCAAGTGCCAACACTAGATAACCTCATCAGTGAAATCGCTAAACAAGACCATGGCCTTATCATGTTGATGGGCAAAGGCGGTGTCGGTAAAACCACCTTAGCGGCCGCAATTGCGGTGAGATTGGCGGAGCTCGGTTTAGATGTGCATCTGACGACTTCAGATCCCGCTGCGCATTTAGAACACACACTTCATGGTCAATTAGCGAATTTGCAAGTCAGCAGAATCGATCCTGTTGAAGTCACCACTCGCTACCGTGAACAAGTGTTAGCCACCAAAGGCAAAGAATTAGATACCCAAGGTAAGGCCTTGCTAGAAGAGGATTTACGCTCACCTTGCACCGAAGAAATCGCTGTATTTCAAGCATTTTCGCGCATTATCCGCGAGGCGGGTAAACGCTTTGTCGTCATGGATACCGCGCCCACAGGGCATACCCTATTGCTACTCGATGCCACGGGAGCCTACCACCGTGAAGTCGCCAAACGTATGGGAGAAACGACTCACTATTCAACCCCTATGATGCAGTTACAGGACAAAGAGCGCACTAAGGTGTTATTAGTCACCCTACCCGAAACAACACCCGTGTTCGAAGCCGCTAATTTACAAGAAGATTTGCGCCGTGCAGGGATCGAGCCTTGGGCATGGCTTATCAATAACAGCCTCGCCGTTGCGAGAACATCCTCGCCACTATTAAAAGTGCGCGCTCGCCATGAAGTGGCACAAATCGACAAAGTACAACAGGGTTTAGCCTCTAGATTGGCATTAATCCCACTGCAAGAAGAAGAACCCATTGGTATTAAACGATTAAGCCAATTGGCAAAATAGCGTTAATGTGCCTCAATGGGCATTATTTTATGATTATGGACAGGCAGTAGCTACCCTTTTTGGAGGTTTTATGTGGTTGGCAGGGGCGATTTTTGTTCTCACCATAGTGTTAGTGATTTGGCAACCTAAGGGTTTAGGCATAGGTTGGAGTGCCACCTTGGGCGCCGTATTGGCCTTGCTATTAGGCGTAGTGCAGTTAGGGGATATTCCCGTGGTGTGGAATATCGTCTGGAATGCGACCGCCACCTTTATCGCCGTGATCATCATCAGTTTATTATTGGATGAGTCAGGATTTTTCGAATGGGCCGCGCTGCATGTGGCCCGTTGGGGTAAAGGTCGTGGCCGTTTACTCTTTACTTACATAGTGTTACTCGGTGCTACCGTTGCCGCCTTATTCGCGAATGATGGCGCGGCGTTGATCCTCACCCCGATCGTGATTGCGATGTTACTGGCACTGGGCTTTAGCGCCGGAGCCACCTTAGCCTTTGTGATGGCCGCAGGTTTTATTGCCGATACTGCAAGTTTGCCGTTAATTGTCTCTAACCTAGTGAATATCGTTTCGGCGGACTTCTTTAAGATAGGTTTTAACGAATATGCCGCTGTAATGGTGCCCGTCGATATTGCCGCGATTAGCGCCACATTAGTGATGCTGCATGTGTTTTTCCGCAAAGATATTCCAGCCACCTACGACCTAGAAAAACTGCGCGAGCCTAAGGCTGCTATCCGCGATCCCAATACCTTTAAAACCGGTTGGGGAGTTTTAGTCTTACTCTTAGTCGGCTTTTTTGGCTTAGAGCCCCTAGGCGTGCCCGTGAGTTTAGTCGCTGCCGTAGGCGCGCTTATCCTGTTCGTAGTCGCCAAGAAAGGCCATGGGATAGATACCACTAAGGTACTGCGCGGCGCGCCATGGCAGATAGTGATCTTTTCACTGGGTATGTATCTGGTGGTTTATGGTCTTCGCAACGCCGGCTTAACGGATTATCTATCTAACGTGTTGGACAGCTTGGCAGAACAAGGACTTTGGGTGGCCACTATGGGCACGGGCTTCTTGGTCGCATTTTTATCTTCCATCATGAACAACATGCCAACAGTGTTAGTCGGCGCCCTGTCGATAGACGGTAGCAATGCAACCGGCGTGATTAAAGAAGCCATGATCTACGCTAACGTGATTGGCAGCGATTTAGGCCCAAAAATCACCCCCATAGGCAGTTTAGCAACCCTGTTATGGCTGCATGTACTGGCGCAGAAAAATATCAATATAACCTGGGGTTACTATTTCCGCGTCGGCATTGTGATGACAGTACCAGTGCTGTTTGTCACCCTAGCGGCACTGGCACTGCGCCTCTCCTTCTGATCTATGGCCATAGGCACTTAATCATCCATTTAGTGCCTATGGATAAATATATAAGCGATTATTTATCAGAGACATTTTATGGCTAATATCACTGACAACCATCCTGAAAAACAAAGCGTTGAAACACACAGCAGCATTAGGATTTACCACAATCCAGCCTGTGGCACCTCGCGTAACACCTTAGGACTTATCCGCAATACAGGGGTTGAACCAACCATTATTCTCTATCTTGAGACGCCGCCAAATCGCCAAACGCTGTTACAACTGATTGCGGATATGGGGATTTTGGTGCGCAGTTTACTGCGGCCAAATGTCGAGCCCTTTGCAACATTAGGCTTAAGTGAAGATAAGTTTAGCGACAGTGAATTAATCGATTTTATGCTTGAGTACCCCATCTTAATCAATCGCCCCATCGTCGTTACGCCATTAGGCTCTTGCCTGTGCCGCCCCTCGGAACAGGTATTGGATATTTTACCTAATCCCCAACTGGGCGCTTTTACTAAGGAAGACGGTGAAGTAGTGATTGATGCCAATGGGCAGAGAGTCGCTCAATAACATTCCGTGTAAAGATTGCGCCTTAAATGGCTCTAGAATCGAAAATGCCTGCAAACTATCAGTTTTGCAGGCATTTTTTACCTAATGAACACATTCATAACCAGACTAAAACTTAAGCAACATCTATGGATGTTGGTTCTGGCGTAGATGCCATAAAAGTATACAAAACAGGCACTAGGAATAATAACAAGCCTCCGATGGTAGCGGCTGCCATCAGGCGCAATAACTCGCCTCCTTCTTCAAATGCAAATGCTAACGGCATAAATCCCAACACTGTGGGTAATATCGTCATCAATCGAGGCCGAAGGCGGCTCAAACCTGCATCGAATGTAGCCTTGTGCAAAGTGATACCCTGCTGTTTTTGACGTTCAGCAGTTTGGATTAGTAGCACCCCATCAATAACATTAGCTGCGAGCACTATCATAGCCGCAATGATCTCGGTAGCTCCAAAAGGTTGGCTCGCGAAGAATAGCCCATACCCAATACCGGTAAGGCAAACAGGATCACCAAAGGAAGCCGAAGATTATTAAATTGCACAGCTAAGACAATGAAGGAAAAAAATACTGCATAGCCCAGAAGACTTTGCACTGTTGTTTGCATTTGCGTCATTTGCAATGCCTTACCGCCTATCGAATAAGTGTATCCCGTAGGCTAAGTTGTCTCTGTAAGAATATTGGTGACCAACTCTTTTGCTGAGTTAAGATCCGTTGCTGACGGATCACAACGTACAATCATTTGTTTTATCTGATTTTTTCTAATTATTTCAACAGGACCTGTTGCTGCGGTCACTTTAGCTACGTCTTTAAGGTGCACATAATGACCAGAAGGCGTGGCTATAAAGATATTTTCAACATCAGGGCGCGACTGTAACTATGACTCAGGCATAATGATTCGGATATCATACAACTCACTCGCCTCTCGATAACGTGTCGGTACACTTCCATTAATGTAGCCGTTAAGAACGTGGGCAATTTTAAATATATTTTTATTAGGTGACGGTTTACGTAAATCTCTCATATTTTCGATAAAAATTGAACAATTCAAGTACGTTTAGTGTGCTAACATGCAAGAATTTGTCAATGTATGGGTTCAGCGACAGTAGTATCTAATAAAAATGAGTCTACTTTACAAAAAGCTATTTCATTGCGGATTTTACATATACATCAAAGCGGTTTTTCTTGGTTGCGATAACCATACTAGGTTTAACACCGTCTAAGTCTTCAGCGTAATCAGGGCGTTTTACCACCACGCGCTTAGTGGCGAGTGCTATTGCGGGTGCTAACAGTCCATCGGCATCTAAGTCTGCACCGACTAAAGTTTGAAACACGCGCATTTCTTTTTTAACCAGGGCTGATTTTTCACGGTGCGGGTACATAGGGTCGAGGTAAACGACATCGATCTCGGTGCCAGATGACTGAGCGGCGTCGGCTAATGCACTAATACTTGAGCCATGAAATAAGCTCATCAAATCGCGCATCCAATGGCCTATTTCGGCGTCTTCATAAGCTCGGCGTAAACCATCTTCAAGCAATGCAGCCACAACAGGATGACGTTCAACCATAATGACCTTACAACCTAAACTGGCCAATACAAAAGCATCTCGACCAAGCCCTGCTGTGCCATCAACTACAGTAGGTGTGACACCTTGCTTTAGCCCAACCGCTTTGGCAATAGACTGACCTCGACCACCACCAAATTTGCGACGATGCGCCACAGCTCCAAACACAAAGTCAACACTAATACCGTCGAGCTTAGGTTCATCTCGCTTATGCAAACTTAAACAGTTTTGCTCAAAACGCAATTCAAACGCGGCGTCTTTGTCCCACACAAGCTGCCAACGCTGGGCGATGTCGACTAATGAAGGATACTGCTGATTAAAGAAGATAGGTGTCTGCAACAAGATGATTACCATGCCAATATAAGAAACTACACCATTATGCCAAAAGCCATCACTAGTGAACACCTATACCTCGCGCGCTAGACCACTTATAATGTGGCGATTACACAGTTTTGCTGTCTCATTAGTTAATGGAAATACCCATGCTCAGTTATCGTCACGGTTATCATGCAGGCAATTATGCCGATGTGCTTAAGCACTCAATGCTTATTCAAGTATTAAAAGCGATGCAGAAAAAAGATAAACCTTATGTGTATATCGATACTCATGCAGGTGCAGGTGCCTACTCATTAACCGATGAGTTTGCGCAAAAAACTGGCGAGTATTTAGAGGGTGTTGCCAAATTATGGAACCACACTAATTTACCCACTGCATTGGCCAACTATGTTGAAACAGTGCAGCACTTTAACGCTGAGTTTGATGGCGAGTTAACCGTGTACCCAGGCTCACCGGCGATTGTAGACGTTGAGCTTCGTCCACAAGATCGTATGGTGTTACACGAACTGCATGGTACTGACCATGAGTTGCTAGCAGACTATTTTGCTGAAGACAAACAAGTCAAAGTGATTAAAGGTGATGGTTTACAGGGATTAATTGCCGCGGTACCGCCATTAGAGCGCCGTGGGGTAATATTAATTGACCCTAGCTATGAAATGAAAACTGACTATCAAGATGTGGCTCAAGCTATCATAAAAGCCCACAAACGTTTTGCAACAGGCACATTTCTTTTATGGTATCCAGTGGTTAAACGGGAGCAAACAGAAGCAATGTTAACCCTGCTAAAAAATAGTGGCATTAAGAAACAACTGCGTATTGAGCAAGCGATTAGTGCTGACAGTGACGAGTTTGGTATGACAGCAGCGGGTTTATGGGTGATTAATCCGCCTTGGCAATTGGATGAACTCGCCAAAGAAACACTGGATTATTTAGCGCCTTTACTAGGCGGTGCCGATGGAAGCATTAGCGTAAAATGGGAAGTAGGCGAATAATTTACCCTATCTAATATTTATTTCAGCAGTGTAATGATTACTGATATAAAAAATGCCCAAACCGCAGAAACGGTTTGGGCATTTTTGTTTGTTGTTTCAATAGCTTTTATTTAAAGAATGCACCCGCTGCGCCCGGAAACACTACAGGGCTAACATTGCCATTGGCGGCGACACTCGCGACACCATACAAATAATTATCGATTACCATATTATCTAGCGTGAACTGATTAACCTTGCCGACATAACGACTATGAGTCCATTCAGGTACAGTAGTTAATCGCCAATATACGCGATAACCAACGACCGTTTTATCGTCACTATCAGCCCAACTTAACTTGGTACTTGGTGATACTTGCCCTGCAACAATTACTTTAGTTGGTGGTGCTGGTGCCCATGCTTGTGACGCTAAACTAATCGCATTAAGCGAGGTCAATTTGGCAGTAAAGTCAAAATCCACCCCTTCAATCACATCGCCATAAGCAATGCCGTTTTCGACACGAATATCTTGATGCTGACGATTATAGTTTTCGTTGGTTTCCATAATACGCACAGCAGGTAAACCAGCCTGATTAAACGGTAAATGATGTCCACCACGACCAAAACGATCGAGTCGATACACGAGCATCACCTCTAAATTAGTCATGTACTGGTCGGCTAGCGACTTAATTTTACGAGCTAAATTACGTGAAGCAGAATCATTTTCGCCGCCACTAAAATACCTTTCTTTGGCTTCATCTGCCGTTTCGGCAAAACGTACACCTTCAGAAAACACCCGTACACTACTGTTATTCATCACGCCATTAATGCCAGATATATTGCCAATCATGTCATTATTTAATACTGCTTGAACCTGCCAATTTTGTGCTTTGGCATAGTCAGCTAAAATATTGCCGCCATACAAACCTTGTTCTTCACCCGACAATGCAGCATAAACAATAGTGCCGTTAAATTGGTATTTTGATAATATTCGTGCAGCTTCTAATACCCCAGCTACACCCGATGCATTGTCGTTAGCACCAGGAGAAATTGAGGTGGCATCCAGCACATCACTAACTCGCGAATCAATGTCGCCGCTCATCATCACTACACGGTTAGGATCCGTTTTACCGCGCTGAATAGCGATAACGTTAACCACTTCTGTTGGGTTCGCGATTCGCTTGCCTTGAACGGTGTCACCAACCGTCACCACGTCTAAACAACCACCACACTCTTTGGATATACGATTAAACTCAGCTTCAATCCAACGTCTAGCGGCGCCAATACCTTGGGTGTCAGATTTTGTATCAGACAAGGTATGCCGAGTACCAAAACCGACTAAAGTACGAATATCTTGTTCAATACGCTTAGCTTGTGGTGCGATAGCAATGTCGTATAAACGCACATCTTCTTGTGATGGGGCAACAAACGATGATTTGTCTGCAGCAAATGCTGGCACGGTTACAGCGCCCAATATCAGCAACCCAGCCATACCAGCTAAACAATAACCGTTATTACGACTGAGTTTAACGCGTTTAGGTTGTACTTTATGAATTAAATGGTTCATTAATAAATACCTTAAATTAACTGGCTAATGCTTTTTGGTAGCGTTTTAATAATATTTTCACCCGCTTCACATAAGCTTGTGTTTCAGGATAGGGAGGTATACCGCGGTATTGCATAACCGTCGTTGGGCCGGCATTGTATGCCGCACAAGTAAGGTCAATGTCGCCGTTAAATTGGCTTAATAACTGCGCAAGATAACGACTGCCACCACGAATATTCTGTTGAGCATTAAAAGGATCATCGACGTCCATATCACTAGCAGTACCAGGCATTAATTGCATTAACCCTTGGGCTCCAGCTTTGGATAAAGCGCCGATTTTAAATGCTGATTCTGCATGAATTACAGCTCGAATGAGCGCAGGGTCAAGCTGATACTGCCGCGCAGCTAAAGCCACGTCGGTAGCAAAATGTGAGGTAAATAGTGGGATCTTATACCAATCGATAACAGAATCGACTCGACAAGCAAAACATTCATACAATAACACTTGATAGTCTGCATCCAGCGGTTGCTGATCGCTAAACACCATCACCCCATTGGTTTGTTTGTATTGAAACACTTTACGCTTTTCAACGCCTAAATCACTGACAATACCATTTTCAGAATAATTGGCCTTAACACGAGGCTTACTCGATACTGTGCCTGTTTTCATTAACGAATAATTGTTGGTTAAGGTACGCGGTTTCTGTTTATCGCCCACATAACCAGCATTCAACGACAGCTGATCATTAATTGATTGCTCATCGATTGGCTCAGTGTTGCGGCGACTCAACACGTTATATGTATCAATAGTTGGCACGAGGCGATTTTCAGCGGTGGAAGTTTGAGATTGCTGTAACGACAACTGTTTCTTTACTGCAGCTTGCTCAGGAATATACTTAGCTTTGATTTGCGGCTTTTCAACGTCTTCCACGGCAGGGTAAATCACTTGCTTGGCTCGTACATGCATAGGTACACAAACGCAAGCCAGCAACGTAGCGATACCCCATAGCGTCTGTCGATTACGCCATTTCATGAGGTTATTCCTTCACTTGATCAAATATCGGCATCGGCGCGATATGAGCAAATTTAGCAACTGCCGAACCAGGGAAAATTTTTACACCACTGTTTAGCTCCTCTACAGCTTTGCGATAAAAGTCTTCCGCATGCACAAAGTCGAGCTCTAACTGGATATACTCGGCAAGCTGGTCGGCACACAATTTGTCTTTGTTCACAGTGGTTAACAATGCCTCTAAACCTTGGTCAATTTGTTGCCAAGCTGCTATCGATACAGACAAGGAGCCACCAGCCACATTTGATTCATCAATAGGCTGATCCCAATCATACTGAGGTTGTAGCTGTTTCAGGTGCTGTAATTGGGCTTGTTGGTCATCTGTCAAAGGACGTGGATAAGAAGGTTTTTCCTGACATAGCTCGGTAAACAATGTCAGTCTTTTATCAATTTTTGAGTCGATCACTTTTAGCGCTTCAATGGCTGAAGTGCGTTTTTTAAGTAAACTGGCATACCAAAGATAAGCCAGAATAGCGGCTAAAATAAGGCTAATAAACAGCGCCGGCATGGTGTCATCCTTTATTCTTGTTATTCACTATAATAATCATAATTTAATTAAAAGTTCATCTTTATCAGCGATATCTTCGCTAAAAAGTAACCACAAAAGTACTTACCATGTTCAAAAAGATGTTAAAAATCTGTTTTAATTAAGATTTTAAGCATAACATAAATAATAATGAGTATTAGGGTATTAAATACACAGCTAAAATTTTAATAG
Organism: Shewanella sp. MEBiC00475; assembly: GCF_005234075.1. Taxonomy (NCBI): domain Bacteria; kingdom Pseudomonadati; phylum Pseudomonadota; class Gammaproteobacteria; order Alteromonadales; family Shewanellaceae; genus Shewanella; species Shewanella sp. MEBiC00475. The sequence goes on along the minus strand of NZ_CP039928.1, from coordinate 2,226,174 downwards.
TCAATTTTTTCAAATGCCTAATGCTAATTTTTCATGAGTGTTTTTTAAACACTATTTAAGTTTCGTTACTATAAATGAACAAAATACTCTTTTGAAATGATCACTTAATGCTTGTTAATAAGTTTATTAATGCTTAGGTTAATATTGTTATTACTGGCACAAAAAAGCCCAGCAAAACTGGGCTTTTTCTTAATCGAATTTACAAATTAAACCGACTTTCTATCGTTATCAACAATTTCATCTTCTTCCTCGGTCGGTTTTTTACGCTTGCTGAAAATACTTTCAACGACCACAAAGAACACCGGAATAAAGAAAATACCTAAGAATGTCGACGATAGCATACCGCCCACTACAGCAGTACCAATGGCATTTTGGCTACCAGAACCGACGCCCGTACTAAGCGCTAACGGCAGAACTCCTAAACCAAATGCCAGTGAGGTCATTAAAATAGGACGTAAACGCACTCTAACTGCATGTAAGGTTGCCTCAAATAAGCCAGACCCTTTCTCGTAGTATTCCTTCGCAAACTCAACAATCAAGATAGCATTTTTAGTTGCCAGTCCCACTGTCGTTAACAAGCCCACTTGGAAAAATACATCGTTAGATAAGCCGCGACTACTCATGGCCACTAGCGCACCGATAACCCCAACAGGAACCACTAAAATAACGGATAATGGTATTGCCCAGCTTTCATACAGTGCCGCTAACACCAAGAACACGATTAATACCGATAAAGCATATAAACTTGGCGCTTGGTTACCCGATAAACGTTCCTCATAGGATAAACCATTCCACTCTAAAGCATATCCAGGCGGAAGTTGTTTAGCCATTTCTTCAAGTGAATCCATAGCATCACCAGTACTGTAACCGGGTGCCGTTGCGCCTTGAATGTTAACCGCTGGAACACCGTTAAAACGTTGTAGCTGTGGTGAACCATACTCCCATGAGCCAGTAGCAAAAGCCGAAAATGGTACCATTTCGTCATTACTATTGCGCACATACCAAGAGTCTAAGTCACTTGGCTGCATGCGGTATTTGGCTTCGCCTTGCACATAGACTTTTTTCACGCGGCCGCGATCAATAAAGTCATTGACGTAAGAGCCACCCCACGCAGTTGCCAACACTGTGTTTGCATTACTAATATCAATATCTAATGCACGTAATTTGGCATGATCTAAATGAATTTGATACATAGGCGCATCTTCTTGACCGTTAGGCCTTACCCCAACTAAGTTCGGGTTTTGCGCTGCTAAGCCAAACAGTTGATTACGAGCTTCAATTAACTTTTCATGACCTTGGCCACTCAAGTCTTTTAAATACAAGTCAAAACCATTTGCGGTACCCAGCTCAATAACTGATGGCGGTACAAAAGCAAATACTAGGGCTTCTTTAATTTGCATAAAGCGTCCCATTGCTCGACCTGCCAACGATTTCACATCTTCACCAGGCGCTTCACGGGTAGACCAATCTTTTAAGCCAACAAACGCGATACCCATGTTTTGACCTGAACCCGCAAAACTAAAGCCGGATACGGTAAACACTGATCTAACAATGTCTTTCTCGTCATTTAGGTAATAGTCAGACACCTTTCGCAACACTTTTTCAGTACTTTCTTGGGTCGAGTTAGTAGGTAAAATAGCTTGGGTAAACAAGATACCTTGGTCTTCATCGGGTAAGAAAGCGGTTGGCATACGTAAGAAAATCCAAGCCACTGCGATAACCAACACAACGTAAACCATCATGGCACGGAATGAACGCTTAATAATACCGCCTACAGTATTCCCATAACGTACAGTAAGAGCATCAAACTTACGGTTAAACCAGCCAAAAAAGCCTGTTTCAGCGTAGGTATGACCTTTTTTAACGGGTTTCAACATCGTGGCACATAATGCTGGTGTCAGTACAATTGCCACAAATACTGATAAAGCCATCGCGGCCACAATAGTAATGGAGAACTGACGATAAATTACCCCTGTGGACCCCGACATAAAGGCCATAGGAACAAATACCGCCGATAAGGTTAATCCGATACCAACCAAGGCACTGGTAATTTGATCCATTGATTTCCGAGTGGCCTCTACAGGACTTAAGCCCTCTTCAGACATGACTCGTTCAACGTTTTCTACGACAACAATGGCATCGTCCACCAGCAAGCCAATAGCTAATACCATCGCAAACATGGTGAGCGTGTTAATGGTAAAACCTGCTGCTGATAACACAGCAAACGTACCTAGCAATACCACAGGTACAGCAATAGTAGGAATAAGCGTTGCTCTAAAGTTTTGCAAGAACAGATACATAATCAAGAATACCAATATAACGGCTTCTATCAATGTATGCACAACACCTTCAATTGATTGCTCTACGAATGGGGTAGTATCATAGGGATAAACGACTTCTAGCCCTTGCGGGAAAAATGCTTTCATCTCATTAATTTTGGTTTTAACGCCTGTAGCTGTGTCCAGTGCATTGGCACCGGTAGCTAATTTAACAGCTAAACCTGACGCGGGTTTACCATTATAATAAGAAGTGACAGCGTAACTTTCTGCACCGAGTTCAACTTTAGCGACATCTTCAAGATAAACATTTGCCCCTGACGAATCAGATTTAAGAATAATACGTTTAAATTGCTCAGGTGTTTGTAAACGACTTTGAGCTGTCACTGTCGCGTTAAGTTCTTGACCAGCAAGCGATGGCGCACCACCTAACTGACCCGCTGAAATTTGCGCATTTTGCTCACCAATCGCCGTAGTAACATCAATACTGGTTAAGTTGTATTGGGTTAATTTAAGCGGGTCCAACCAAATTCGCATAGCATATTGCGCACCAAAAAGCGTGAGTTCACCCACTCCAGGTACGCGACTCATTGGGTCTTGAATGTTGGCAGCAACATAATCAGCAATGTCACTTTTTCCCATTGAACCATCTTGAGACACAAAACCTAATACCATTAAAAACCCAGAACTGGACTTGTTAACTTTTACGCCTTGTTGTTGAACTTCAGTCGGTAACAATGGTGTAGCAGCTTGTAGCTTGTTCTGAACTTGAACTTGGGCAATATCAGGATCGGCCTCTGCATTAAACGTTAAGGTAATCTTGGTATTACCAAAACTATCACTGGTGGAGGAGATATAACGTAAGTGATCCAAGCCAGTCATTTGCTGTTCAATCACCTGAGTGACCGTATCTTCCATGGTTTTAGCCGAAGCACCTGGATAGTAAGCACTGATCACCACGGTTGGCGGTGCAATACTCGGATACTGTGCAATGGGTAAGCCTTTAATGGCTAGTACACCTGCGAGCATAATTAATAATGCAATCACCCAAGCAAAGATAGGGCGATCAATAAAAAAGCGAGCCATAATTTATCCCTACTTTTGTGGTTGGTCAGCCGTTAATGTTTGTGGTGAAACGGGTGCGCCTGCGCGAATTTTTTGTAACCCTTCGACAATTAATTTATCTCCCGCAGCTAAGCCATCAACAATACGCCATTGATTGCCAATTACTTCGGCGGTTTTTACCACGCGCATTTCAACGTTATTGTCTTTATCAACGAGCATCGCGACGGCTTGACCTTTACTATTACGCGTAATAGCGCGCTGTGGTACTAAAATAGCTTGAGGGTCTTGGCCAGCATTTAATATCGCACGAACGTACATACCAGGTAACAATGTGCCATCAGGATTAGGGAACTCGGCACGTAATGTGACTGAACCAGTGGTTTCATCAACATTAACTTCGGCAAACTGCAATATACCTTCATGCTCATAAGTACTGCCATCTTCAAGCATTAAGGTCACTTTAGCATTGTCACTTTTCAATAACTGGCCTGAACGCAAATTGGCTTTTAAACGTAATAGTTGCGCACTTGACTGAACAATATCGATATTAATCGGATCAAGCTGTTGAATGGTCGCGAGTGTTGTACTTTGATTTGCGGTAACTAGCGCACCAGCAGTCACAGACGACTTACCAATATGACCAGAAATCGGTGCTTTTACCTCTGTATATTCAAGATTAATTTTTGCTGTATTAATGGCTGCTTTAGCCACAGTCACTGCTGCTTGTGCTTCTTTGTAAGCCGCTTCTGTTTCGTCAAAATCTTGCTTACTCACTGCATTAGTTTTAATCAATTGTGCATAACGAGCAGCTTTAGCTTTAGCTGATGCTAACGAAGCTTTGGCACTGGCTAAATCGGCTTCGGCACTGATTAATGCAGCTTTATAAGTGGCAGAATCAATTTGATAAAGTGACTGACCTTGTGTTACTTCGGTACCTTCAACAAAGGCACGTTTAGTAATAATTCCTGATACTTGTGGGCGCACCTCGGCTTCCAAAAAAGCGCGGCTACGGCCAGGTAATTCAACCTTAATAGCTTGTGAAACTGCTTCAACAGTCATCACACCAACTGGAGTAGGTGGACGTTGTTGTTGCGCCTGGGCATTTTCATCCCCTTGACCACAAGCGGTAATCCATAATGCTGCAGATATTACTGCAGCGACTTTCAATGCTTTATGCATGGTTGCTCCTACTCCGATTTATATCAATATGGCATGCTTAATTTTGAGCTGCTTATTTGATAATAGCTAATTATTAATCTATAAAAATTTCTGGGTTCTTTATCGCATAGGTATAAAATTCAAACAACTTAACAATAGATATTAAATTGTAAATAAATAATAAGTTTACGTTATCTATAGTTAATTTGTTAATTGATTGTGATATCTGAATAAATAATCAAACAAACCAGACCGAACACCTCATTAAATTCACTGTTTAATAACATGTTGGTAAAATCGTTTTTGACTCACACAACTTAATTGTATGCACTATGAATATAATAATTTAGTGGTTACTCGTGACAACCTCATTTAATTCATCCATCTTTTTAGGATCAACCATAATGGCATGCCACCACAGCTCATTAGCTTGTGGGTCGGCCAACATGACTGCTTGACCAAATTTTGGTGTTAGTAAGGTGACATTATACTGCTTGGCTAGCAGATTAATGCGCTCAAATGGTTCAAACCAATCATGTAATGCTAAATCGAACGTGCCATTGTGAACGGGCATCATTGCTTTGGCTTTAACATCAATATGCGCTTGTAAGCTCTGCTCTGGCAACATATGAATATCGCTCCATAATTCATTATAAGCCCCCGTTTCAATCATGCTCAGATCAAAGGGGCCAAAACGCTCACCTATTTGTTTAAAACCGTTAAAATAGCCACTGTCACCACTATAAAATACTTTGTGTTTTAACCCTTGGATCACCCAACTCGCCCATAACGTTTGGTTACGATCGAATAGGCCGCGGCCAGAAAAGTGTTGTGCCGGGGTTGCAGTAATACTTAGGCCATTTAATTCAACAGATTGCCACCATTCCAGTTCGGTCACTTGAATAGGGTCAACTCCCCAAGCGGTTAAGTATTCACCGACGTTAAGTGGCGTCACAAAATGCTGAACGTTAGCAGCCAATTGTTCAATTGCAGCTTTATCAAGATGGTCGTAATGGTCATGGCTGATAATAACGGTTTTTATCGCCGGTAAATCAGCAATGCTAATGGGTGATTGATGAAATCGTTTTGGACCAGCCCACTGTACGGGTGATGCTCGTTCGCTGAATACCGGATCAATTAATAAGTATTCGCCGTCTATACGCATCAATAATGTTGAATGGCCTAAGCGATATACTGCATCTTCTGTCGATTGTGCCAATATATCTGCTGTTAATGCTATCAAAGGAACGGCATCTTTAGGGGCTGGTGCCTGACGTTGCGTTTTCCAATAAGCTTTGGCAATCGGCCATATACTACTTAAACCAGCTTGGTATGCTTTTTCGCTATTGGTAAATGGTTTATTTTTTTTGTTTGCCGTCCCAATTTTTGTTAACCAAATAATGGCTGCGAGCACCATAAAAACAATGATAACACCTGATAAAACCTTCATTTTGGCACCAACAAGTATACTACACGGTGTAGTTTAATAATCTCCCATTGAAAAGTAAACTGCTCAGTGTAAAATATATCAAATAAATCCTTTGTCGTGATTATCATGAATACAGAAAAACAAACTCGTAGCCAAATTAAACGTGCCGCGATTATTGAAGCAGCCAGAACAACCTTTAAAGAATTAGGGGTTACAGCTACTAGTATGGATAAATTAGCCGAAGTGGCTGGGGTATCTAAACGTACGGTATACAATCATTTTGCGACAAAAGAATCTTTGGTCATAAGCTTAATGACCGACCTATGGAAGCAAGCATTAGCTCAACCTTCTTTAGTATACAATTCACATCAATCTTTGGCGGATCAACTGCAACAGTTGGTGCGAATAGATATTGATTACATTCAATCAGAAGAACACATTGAAGTATCACGAATGGTGATTGGACATTTATTTTATACGACTGAAATACAAGAAGAAATACAAAAAATAATCAAGGAAGAAACGGCCACTTTTCGTTGGATAAAAGCGGCAATTCAAGATGCTCGATTAAATGTAACTAGTGTTGAACAAGCCCAAGCAGAATTACAAAGCTTGATTAAGGGTCAATGTTTTTGGCCTTTAATATTTCAAATAGAAAAACCATTAAATGACCAACAAAAAGATGAGGTAGCTTCGTCCATCGTTGTTATGTTCCTATCTCGATATCAAGCATAAGTACATTAAGCTATACCCGATTATCACCAACACCAAGCGAAATAACTCGGCTAATATGCGCCAAGCTCATGCCCGATTCTTGTTGCCATTGATTGAACGCCGCTTGGGACTGACGCAAAGCTGTTTGCGATGTAAAACCCGCGTCTACCACTTTATGCCCTGTTAAATATGCCTGTACATCTTGGGTAAGTAAAAAAGTATCTTTGCCTACAGTACGTAAAAAATAAGGCCCGGTATTACCGCCTAAACGAGTGCCACGCTTTTTAAGTGATTGCCATAAACCGGTAATATCATCCGTTGGCCATTGAGCAATAAACTCCGCAAAACTACCATACTCTTCACTAATACGTTGGATCATGTAGGCATTATCAACAATGGCTTGGGTTTTCTTTTGATGTCTAATTAATCCAGGATCGCTAGCACGTTGTTGAATTTGATCAGGTGATAACATTAGAACCTTCATCGGCTCAAAGTCAAAAAAGGCTTTTTCATAAGCAGCCCATTTGTTGACCACAACCCGCCAAACAAAGCCACTTTGAAAGACTTGCTTACTGAGCGCTGACAATAAAATGGCATCTGAATATTCGCGAATATCATCAGCCATTAAGGTTTTTGGCAATAATGACGTTACCGCTTCTGGACCACCTTTACGTTCACAAGCGCGCGACCATATATCATTAAACTTTTCTAGCTTCGCCACACAATATCCTCACAATAAATCAACGACACGGCAAAATAATATATCAACACTGAGCCACAGATACGTTACAGCCAGCAATTCAGTTTACTTTGGAATATATTTCAACTTTCGGAGATTAAATATTACGCTCTTTTTTAAGTTGTAAAAACTGTTTCCACTTAACGACTTCTGGTGGCATTTCAGGCATGTCATCAGTATATCCTGCTGCTGCAATTAAGGTTTCAACAGGAACTTGCTTGCCTCGACACATAAATACCCCGCGAACGTGGGCAATACAATGCAGACCACGCTTAGTAAGAATACGGTGTTCAATATAAAAGTACTTTTCATCCCACCCGACCATTTTAGTTTCGATGGTAAATTTTTCAAACGGTTTGATATCGCGGATATAAGTAAATTCTGCAGCATTGACTATGGGTAACCATTTATTTTTTAAAAACTGTTTCATCAAGCCTAATTCGGCAATCAAATAGGTTCGTGCTAAATCAAAAAAAGCAGGATAACGAGAGTTGGTTAAATGCAAATTGATATCACAATCTAACGGCAACACACGATAATCAATGCGGCTAGTACCTAAAAAACTTACTTTTTTACAATGACCTATTCGCCATAAAAACAACCAAATAAAACGAAAATACAGGTTCATGAACAATTTACTCCTAATGTAAGCGCAATAGGCTAACAAAGGTCATACCAGCGAGCAAGCACGTTCACTTCATTCGACACATAATATGCCAAGGTCATACTTGAAGTGAGTGAGAAATAGTATTGTTCCTCTCATAAAACAGTCATTAGCAATGCTTTATTACATTAATGCGACCGATCCCCCTTTTCATCTTAATCTGAACTGATTACCATAGTTGCGTGTATTTTGGGGAGTCACACTTTAAGCTCCCATTATTTAACACAAACTTATTGTTTATAATTCTCAGGGCGGGGCGCAATTCCCCACCGGCGGTATACTTGAAAAAGTGAGCCCGCGAGCGCTCGATTCGTCGAGGTCAGCAGATCTGGTGACATAGGCTATAACTCTTAAACGGGTAAAGCCTAACAGTCCAGAGCCGACGGTTATAGTCCGGATGAGAGAGAATAGAGATACATCGATAAGCTTCGGCTTTTAGGTGCAATTTGTTTTGGATTTATATCCCTCTTTACTAAAGCCCTGATTCTGGTCATTTTAGGAGTACAACCATGAATCAGCTATCACTACTTGCCGTATTTGGCGAACCGATCACTCGTGTAGAAAACGCATTAGCCGCATTAAGAGAAGGTCGAGGCGTATTATTACTAGACGATGAAGACCGCGAAAATGAAGGCGACGTTATTTATTCAGTAGAGCATTTAACCAACGTCCAAATGGCATTAATGATCCGCGAATGCAGCGGCATTGTGTGTTTATGTTTAACCGACGAGCACGCGAATAAACTGCAATTACCACCGATGGTTGTTAATAATAACAGTGCCAATCAAACCGCCTTTACCATCTCTATAGAAGCAAAGCTTGGTGTAACAACAGGTGTTTCAGCTCAAGATCGTGTTACCACGATTAAAACAGCGGCAAACCGCGACGCTAAAGCTTCTGACTTAGCTCATCCAGGGCATGTATTCCCATTACGAGCTCGCGCTGGCGGCGTAATGACTCGCCGTGGCCATACGGAAGGCACGGTTGATTTAATGCAAATGGCAGGATTAATGCCAGCTGGTGTTTTATGCGAATTAACCAACGAAGATGGCACTATGGCCAAAGCGCCAGAAATTGTCGCTTTTGGTCGCAAACATAATATGCCCGTATTGACCATAGAAGACATGGTGATGTACCGCAATCAGTACGATTTAAAATTGGCGTAATGTGTTACCAAGGCGTCATTCATCGCGAGATATTTATCGGCTGCGAATCAACATGAAATGACACGAAAAAGAGGTGCAAAGCACTAATGCCGATCAGTTAAGAACTGAAGTTATAAAAAAATAAACCGATCTCTTGACCGATCTTTTCAGTCTGCCAAAATCCGATAATCTTCATTATCGGATTTTTTTATGGAACTTTCAGAAGCTCTTGCCCGCACTTCAATTAACCGCCAGACTGAATTCTCATGCCTTGCTGATGTCCTTGAGCCCGATATTATTCAATCTTGTCTAGACTCCAACGGTGTTGCCACATTAAGACGACGAAAACTCCCCATGGATGCTATGGTTTGGGCTGTTATTGGTATGTCTTTATTTCGCAATGAATCCGTTCGTCAATTGATTAACAAGCTTGATATTGTGCTACCACAAGAAGTTGATTATGTCGCTAGAAGTGCTGTAACACAGGCTAGAAAAAAGTTGGATAGTAATGTGGTGCGCGATATATTCTATCGTTCAGCCGCCACTTGGCATCAACGCGCTGAACATCCTCATTGGTGTGGTTTGAACCTCTTTGGTGTTGATGGCGTGGTATGGCGAACGCCTGAAACGAAAGAAAATAGCGCAGCTTTTGCGCGTACAGCAAACAAAGCAAGTGAGTCAGGTTACCCGCAAGTTCGAATGGTTTGCATGATGGAGCTCAGTAGCCATTTACTCGTAGATAGCGCCTTTGACAGTGTTGCTGAAAATGAAATGAACTTAGCCGCTAAGCTTATCAAACGTGTGCCTGACAACAGTTTGACCTTATTTGATAAGGGCTTTTATTCGCTCGGTTTATTACATGATTGGCAGTCAAAAGGTGTCAATACTCACTGGTTATTGCCATTAAAAAAAGGCACTCAATATGAGGAAATTCGCAGCTTAGGTAAGCACGATAAGCTTGTCAGGCTAAGTACAACGCCCCAATCGAGAAAGAAACGTCCTGATTTGCCAGTCACAATCGAAGCCAGATTAACCACTCGTCAGATAAAAGGTAAACAGGTTAGTGTCCTTAGCTCAATGCTTGATCCTATGGCCTATCCGAGTGCTGAGATTGTTGATTTATATGCCCATCGCTGGGAGATAGAGCTGGGTTATCGAGAAATGAAGCAATATATGCTAGAAACTCGATTTACGCTGAGAAGCAACCTTCCAGAGCTGATACACCAGGAGTTATGGGGGTTATTATTAGCTTATAATTTAATACGTTATAAAATGATATTAATGGCGAAATCCCTTAAAAGCGTATTTCCAAATCAGCTCAGTTTTCGAGATGCTTCATCTCATATTATTAATAAACTCACCCATATGCCGTTATATGCACCAGGCAATGTCCCCAAACTCATTTTAGATATAGAGAGAAATGCCAAACAGTTTAAGTTGGAGGGTAAACGAGAAAGAAGTTATCCAAGGTGCTTAAAAGTCAGTAAAAACAAGTACCCTGTGGCAAAAAGAAAAAATGCCGCTCACCTTAAGTGAACGGCATTATGCAAAGCACCTCTTTTTTATGCTTGAAATCATGGTGGTTGTAAACAATAAAACCATGTGAATTAATGCTTGTTTGACTCGCTATTCGCCATCCATGACAGCTCGATGGTTCCCCTCCTGAAACAGAAGATTACAGCAGCATCACCCCATCGGCTTTAATTTGAACCAAACTAGTATGCATAAAAAATTGAAAGCCTTTACATCACAGGTAGATAATGACTTACTTAATGTGCTGTCTTACGAAAAATGGAGCCTCACTTGAAAATTGAATTAGCATCCTCACCGTCATCGGACGACCTAAAAACAATCAGCGAAGGCATTCAAGAATTTAATCAACAGCATATGCCAACCGAGGTAGTGCTTGAGCCTGATACTCGTTTTGCGGTATTTGCTCGAAACGAAGCGGGTCAGGTTGTTGGCGGTATTCGCGCTAATGCATTTTGGAACTACTGCATTATCGAATTACTCTGGCTGTCCGAAGAAGCCCGTGGTCATCGACTCGGCTCTAAACTGATGCATGAAGCTGAAGCGTATGCAAAGTCAAAAGGCTTTCAATATATTCGCACTGAAACACTCGACTTTCAAGCCAAGGTATTTTACGAAAAACTCGGCTATAAGGTCTTTGGTGAATTGCCAGAATACCCAAAAGGCCACATTACTTACTGCTTAGTTAAAACCTTATAGTGGCGGGTAAGATATAACGAAAGAGTTGATTTGAACTTAACTAATGCAAATAAAAAAACAACATATTAATATAAGTAAATCAATTTTAAGAAGATAACATCGGAGGTTCACATGAAACGAGTCACTGGTATCGGCGGCATATTTTTTAAAGCAAAAGATGCTCCTGCATTGCAAGCCTGGTACAAGCGTCATCTCGGCATTGATGTTCAGGAATGGGGCGGCGCGGCTTTTTCTTGGAGCGACTCAAATGACAAGCCCACTGGTGGAACCACTATCTGGGCGGTAAGTTCAGATAAAAGCGACCAATTTTCCCCAAGCCAAGCCCCATTTATGATTAACTACCGCGTTGAAGACCTTCACGCTGTCGTCGCAGCCCTCAAAGCAGAAGGCTGTAATGTCCTCGATAAAATAGATGAATCTGAATACGGCAAGTTTGCGTGGGTCATCGATCCTGAAGGTAATAAAGTCGAGTTATGGCAGCCGCCTTTAGATCAATAGCAACACTGTCCACATCCATGTGAAATTATCTTGGATAAAACTAAATCACAATCCTTTCAAAAATGCCTGATACTGACTCATGGTATTGGCATCGTCTAACATGCCTTGATGGCCAACGTTGGGCACCATAATTAACTGCTTATTGGCTGATTGACTAGCTACAAACAGTTTTTCAGACAGTTCAGGCGGGACTTCTTCATCATCTTCTGCCGCAATCACCAATAATGGCCCTTGATAATATTGCGCTACCACTTGCTTATTATCTGTTTTACGAAAATCTTCTGACATTTCCAAAGTCATAAACGGTGCCATATACCACGGTGTTTTTTCATCAACCCAGTCGTCGGCATTAGTTGCTGAACCGTGTAAAACCAGCGCATCTATTTTATTATTTTTTGCTAAATCAGCGGCAATAAAACTGCCTAATGAGTAACCGTGCAATATCACTTTTTCAGGCTGATATTGCTGATGTAAATAATCCAGTTGTTGCTGTGCATCTGCAATAATATTGTTAATGCTTGGTTGGCCTTCACTTGCCCCTAATCCACGACGATCCATTACTAAAATGTCGGTATTGAGCGTTGATAATGTGGTCAGTACCGACAGGCCATGTGGTTGGATTTTCATGCCGTTGCCTTGATAAAAAACCAAGGTTGTAAGGCTATTGGGGTTATCGATATAAAAACCATTTAACTTAACGTGATCAATTGACTCTAAGCTGACTGGGGTAATCAAATGATTAGGCATCGCCTGCTGTAATTGTTGAGTAAACTCAGCGGTAAAGGCTGCGGGGACTTCATCGCTGGCAATAAAGGTGCTTTCACTTAGGCGCATAGTACACCCTGAAGTAACCAGCATTGTGGTGCCTAACATTGCAACTGTGGTTATTTTTTTAAGCAAATTTTGCATATTATTGTCCTTAATTTATTCATCGTCCTTGTGGACTAAAATGTCACCTGGCGAGCATTGTAAATGCTCGCAAATAGCGTCTAGTGTCGAAAATCGAATCGCTTTTGCGCGGCCACTTCTAAGCACCGACAAATTTTGAGGGGTTATACCTATCAATTCAGCCAGTTCAGTGGACTTCATTTTTCGCCTTGCCAACATCACATCCAGCTCAATAATTATGGCCATTAAATTGTCAACTCCGCCTCTTCTTGAAGCTCAGTTGCATGCTTCATTACCCATGCCACACAGTAAAAAACCATTCCGAAAAGTGCATACTTTAATTCTTGGCTGCCAAGGCTAAAATAAACAGGTACCGCACTAGATGTACCGCTAAAGTGCAATGTAAATGCGATGATCATCGGGTAGAAAAGGCTGAGTAAAATCCAGACTAAAAATACTAAGGCAATACGGCTCAAGCAACGGAAGTTACTTGGAGTAAACACATCACCTTGCTGATACAGACCAAAAAGTTGGTAGAGAAAATAGTAAATAAACAGGTAAGGTAGAATTTCAACACTGCCCAGAATGATCCCAGGATGAAATCCCGCATCATAAAGGCTTTGAGCGAGTGCTTGCCAAGGTGTACCAAAGTCGACGGCTAGATAGCTGCTAAACCAACCCCACCAGTCAATGGTTAACACATATTCACCCGCTTGGAATGTTCCGAACACCATAGTGCCGCTATAACTAGTGACTTGTAATAAAGCTAAAAATACAATCAGCAATTTAATCCATTTACTTAACGAGACAATTCTATCCATGATCATTCTAAGCTGGTTAATGTTAAACTGAAGTTAACACACAAACCTTTTATCAGCAATAAATTATCGATAAACGATACTTTTTAAGTTTGTCGTAACGATATATATAACGTGAACAGCAAGATCAGTTTGTTGAATTTAATACCTAAAGTAGATGCTGTAGTTTACTGACAATGATGAATTTGGTGCAAAATAGGGATACTGACTTTCGATTTAACAAAAAAAAGCATAAACTCACGTTTATGCTTTCAACTTTTTAACGATTACTATTCGTTAGTTTACACCGCTATACCACTGTGACGTAATAAAGCATCAGTGTTTGGTTCACGTCCCATAAAGCGTTTAAATAATTCCATAGGCTCTTCACTACCGCCCATTTCAAGAATGTTGTTTAAGAAGCTTTTACCCGTTTCCGAGTTAAAGATGCCTTCAATTTCAAAACGTGAAAATGCATCTGCAGATAAAACCTCGGCCCACTTATAACTGTAATAACCTGCAGCATAACCACCCGCAAAAATATGGGCAAACCCGTGTTGAAAGCGATTAAAGCTTGGCGGTGTTAATACCGCTATTTGACTACGAACTTCATCTAAAATCCCCTGAATATCGACACCCTTTTTAGGGTCAAATTCATGGTGCATTCTAAAATCGAATAATGAAAACTCAAGTTGGCGTAACATCATCATGCCCGACTGGAAATTTTTGGCCGCTAACATTTTATCAAGCAACTCTTTTGGTAATGGCTCACCCGTTTCATAGTGGCCAGATATTTCCGCTAGCGCTTCTTCTTGCCAGCACCAATTTTCCATAAACTGACTTGGTAGCTCTACCGCATCCCATGGTACTCCATTAATACCCGATACACCGCCCACATCAACCTTGGTTAACATGTGGTGAATGCCGTGGCCAAATTCATGAAACAATGTAGTCACTTCATCATGGGTAAATAGCGCAGGTTTGCCATCCACCGGGCCATTAAAGTTACACGTTAAATATGCTACTGGTTTTTGCAGCCCGGTAGAGGTTACACGGCGACCGCGACAATCGTCCATCCACGCGCCACCACGCTTACCGCTACGAGCATATAAATCGAGATAAAAACTGCCACGATGCACTTTATCGGCATCATGAATATTGAAAAAACGAACATCTTTATGCCAAGTATCTACACCTTTTTGTTCACTAATGGTTAAGCCAAATAAACGATTTACGGTGTAAAATAAACCCGACAATACTTTGTTTTCAGGAAAATACGGACGCAATATTTCTTGCGATACTTCATACTTGTGTTGTTGTAGTTTTTCAGCATAAAAGCTTAAGTCCCACGACGCCATTTCAGTGACGTTATAGTGCTCTTTAGCAAATGTGCGTAGCTCGGCTAACTCAGTTGCTGCCTGTTCTTCAGAGCGTTCACCTAACTCATTTAAAAATCCCAATACTTGTGCTGGATTCTCGGCCATTTTGGTCGCTAACGATTTTTCAGCATAGTTGGCAAAACCGAGTAGATTTGCTAACTCATGACGCAGCGCAATAATTTCGTTCATATTGTCGGTGTTATCAAATTCACCAGCATTAGGGCCTTGATCAGACGCGCGGGTTACAAATGCACGGTAGCATTCTTCGCGTAGTTGACGGTTTTCACTATAAGTCATCACAGGTAAATAAGATGGAAAATCGAGGGTAAATAGCCAACCCTTTTGCTCTTTCGCGTCTGCCATGGCTTTTGCTGCTGCGATGGCTGACTCTGGTAAACCAGCTAAATAGGCTTCGTCAGTAATCAGTTTGGTCCATGCTTGAGTTGCATCTAATAATTGGTTAGAAAAGTTGCTGGTTAGCTCAGATAAACGCTTAACCATTTCGCCATAGCGTGCTTTCTGTTTGTCATCTAAACCAATACCTGACAATTCAAAATCGCGTAAGCTTTGTTCAACCACCATTTTTTGCGCTTGAGTTAGTTGTGCAAAGTCTGCCGATTCATGGATCGATTTATACGCCTCGTACAAACCTTGATGCTGTCCAACATAAGTGCCGTAATCTGACAGTAGTGGTAAACAAGCATCATGGGCATCACGTAATTCATCGCTACTGATCACCGAATTCATGTGTGACACAGGCGACCAGATTTTACTTAATTCATCATCAACCTCTTCTAGAGGTGCAATCAAGTTATCCCAAGTGTATTGGCTATTTTTAGCTAACAGTGCATCAATGGTCTCACGACATTTAGCAATGCCTTGCTCAACCGCAGGCTGAATGTGTTCAGGTTTAATTTTTGAAAATTCTGGTAATTCTGCGCTACTTAGCAATGGATTGCTCATAAAGATTCCTCGAAATATGTCTCGTGAGTATTTAACCTCAATTTGGGTTAAAAGATGGGATTTTATTATTCAGATCCCGGGCTGAGAGTATCTACCTTATATTGGGTTTCCTGATGTCATTTTCAAGCGTTGAAACAATTTCCCCAACAAACATAACTGGCCTTTCTAAATGATACATAAGCCTTTTATAACCATTTTTGACTGTATCATTTTAACTAAATACAAAGCCATTTCTTCCTAGCTCAATTACTAGGCAATTAAAGTGATCGACATCTCAAATTCAGTTTACAATTAATTTACAAAACTAATATTGACAGATAGATCCCAAACAAAATTGATTATCATTTAAACTTTCTATAAATAGACTACCATACGCTTTATTAAGACATACTTATTTACATTTTAACTACGAGCATAACAAATATGACCTTTTATACTTCCATCTTTAGCAATAAAAATTGTGAATGCACTGTTTTTCTTTCTTTAGTTGCAGTTATGAGTTTAATGTTTTCAATACCAGCACTTGCCACAACAGATAACCAACCAATTATGGGATTTGATATAGCTTGGAGCAATCATTACATATCAGAAGGTCGGAATAATTTAAATGAAGGTGGTATTGCTTGGGGAGTTGTCAGTTTTGAACAAGACGATGTGGCGCTTTATGCCTTAGTAGGACGAGCAGACCAAGTGCATTATATTGAATGGAATGCTGGTATAGAATACACCCTACATTTACATGATGACGTCGACGCCACTATTGGCTATCAACGTTTAGAGTTTTATGGTGATGAGCGCGCATCCGACAATGAGTTTTTCAGTTCATTAACTTATAACGGTTTTAGCTGGCTTATTCCTGCTATTAATTACACATTTGCTACTGAGGCTGGCGGTTATTTTGTTGAACTGAGTTTGCATAGCCCATGGGAAATTAATGAACTACTCACGTTAACGCCCTATGTAGTACAAGGTGTTGACTTTCAATACAGCAGCGAACAACACGATGGTGCTAATCATTTTCAATTTGGGTTAGAAGCTGAACATCAAATCAGTGATTCGATGTCATTATCTGCACACATTAGCCACAGTATTGCTCAAGAAGACATTAAACAGCAAGCTAGTGCTGATGGTGTTCAGGGCAGCTTAGATCAAACTTATGCAGGAGTGTATTTAAACTTAACTTTTTAACATAGTTCACTGGCATTTGAGTGTTTCAAGGCTAAACTTAAGAGCAAAAGGAAGCCCAATTTACTCAAGCAAGGAAGCTTATGTTAACGTCACTTACCCGAAATTCAACTAGCTTATTTATTGTGTTATTAACATTCCCAAGTAAGCTATTAATAGCTGGCGAGCTAACTGATCTCATTACAAAAGAGCGTAATCAACATACACAACTAACCAATGATAATGCTAGTTCACTACCTCCGCAACATGCTAGTGATCATCTGGGTAAGGTTATCATTGTCCCCGAAAAACCACGCTCTGGGTTAGAATATAAATCAGATGATATTTACCTTAAACCTAGTCTTAAAAGCCAAATAACAAAACAAACAAATAATCGCTCATCAAGGTCCACAATAGCCAATGATCCAAGTTGTCGCTGGCTCGATAATCGCCTTAAACACCTGCAAAAGAAACTACACCAGACAAGAAATAATCAATTTAGTCATTATCAAGATGAAATTGATATTAGAAAAAAAGAATTCACTTGCCTTAAGTGCGCCAGCACTGGTCCCACGGATGTTGATCGCAGCATTTGCCAGCCCAAACGCTAAGCTTTGCCATGTTTGCAATAACTTAACGACTAGATTGCAAACACAAACCCCCTTACAATGGTGGCATTAACCGTAATGGAGATCATCATGGCTCAACATTTTGACTATATCGCGCTTGGCGCAGGCAGTGGCGGCATAGCCTCAGCAAACCGTGCAGCAATGCGTGGCGCGAAAGTATTAATTATTGAAGCAAAACAAGTTGGCGGAACTTGCGTTAACGTTGGCTGTGTACCTAAAAAAGTCATGTGGTATGGTGCTCACGTCGCCGAAGCACTGAATTTGTACGCTAAAGACTATGGCTTTGATGTTACCGTCAATAAATTCAATTGGAATACTCTAGTCGACAATCGTGAAGCTTATATTAGCCGTATTCATGATGCTTACGGTCGTGGGTTTGCAAGTAATAAAGTCACCTTATTAAATGGATATGGTCGATTCGTCAATAACAACACAATTGAAGTCGATGGCGAACATTACACAGCAGATCATATCGTTGTTGCAACGGGTGGAGCACCAAGCATTCCAAATATTCCTGGTGCCGAATATGGTATAGACTCTGACGGTTTTTTCGCCTTACGCGAACAACCTAAACGTGTTGCCGTTATAGGCGCGGGTTATATTGCCGTAGAAGTTGCTGGCGTATTACATGCGCTAGGAAGCGAAACCCATCTATTGGTACGTAAGCATGCTCCTTTACGTAACTTTGACCCTATTCTGACAGACGCTTTAGTTGAAGCAATGGCAACTGATGGCCCTACGCTGCACACTAATAGTGTGCCAAAATCAGTCAATAAAAATACCGATGGTAGCCTAACTTTAGCTCTTGAAAATGAAAAAATGTTAACTGTTGATTGTCTAATTTGGGCCATTGGCCGTTCACCATCTACTGGCAACATCGGCTTAGAACATACTGATGTGAAGCTAGATGCAAAAGGCTACGTCATTACAGACGAACAGCAGAATACTACGGCTAAAGGTATTTACTGTGTTGGTGACATTATGGCTGGAGGTGTTGAGTTAACCCCTGTAGCAGTTAAAGCTGGTCGGTTATTGTCTGAGCGGCTATTTGGTAACATGCAAGATGCCAAAATGGATTACAGCTTAATTCCAACCGTAGTCTTTAGCCATCCTCCTATTGGCACTATGGGTTTAACAGAACCAGAAGCTACTGATAAATACGGAAAAGAAAACATTAAAGTGTATACCTCAACATTCACCTCTATGTACTCTGCGATAACCTCGCATCGTCAAGCCTGTAAAATGAAACTAGTTTGTGCAGGTGACAATGAGGTTGTTGTCGGCATACACGGTATTGGCTTTGGAATGGATGAAATACTTCAAGGTTTTGGCGTAGCGATGAAAATGGGCGCAACCAAAGCCGACTTTGACTCAGTTGTTGCGATACACCCAACGGGCGCTGAAGAGTTCGTTACCATGCGGTAAAGTGAGTATTTAAATTATTAACTCTCATATTACTAACCGAGAATGACGATAACTGTTGTTCTCGGTTTTTTATTCCTGTTTATCCGCTAACCATTTCACAACAAATTACAGATGTAAAAAAGCCCGCTATATAATAGCGGGCTGTCTCACGACTCTTTCAAGTCAATTAGGCGCCTGGAAATGACCTACTCTCACATGGGGAGACCCCACACTACCATCGGCGATACTGTGTTTCACTTCTGAGTTCGGAATGGGATCAGGTGGTGCCACAGCTCTATGGTTTCCAGACAAATTTTGCTTATCTAACGCATTTTTCTTAATGCATTAAATAATAATTCGAAAAGCTGATTATGCTTTATTAAAGCTTACTTGAGGTCTCGCACTGCTTAAGCGCTCTATTCTAACACTAAGGTCAGTAAAACCCATCTGGGTTGTATGGTTAAGCCTCACGGGTCATTAGTACAAGTTAGCTCAACGCCTCACAACGCTTACACACCTTGCCTATCAACGTAGTAGTCTCCTACGGCCCTTTAGAGAGCTTAAAGCTCTAGGGATGACTCATCTTAGGACTCGCTTCCCGCTTAGATGCTTTCAGCGGTTATCGATTCCGAACGTAGCTACCGGGCAATGCTATTGGCATAACAACCCGAACACCAGCGGTTCGTCCACTCCGGTCCTCTCGTACTAGGAGCAGCTTCCTTCAATCATCCAACGCCCACGGCAGATAGGGACCGAACTGTCTCACGACGTTCTGAACCCAGCTCGCGTACCACTTTAAATGGCGAACAGCCATACCCTTGGGACCGACTTCAGCCCCAGGATGTGATGAGCCGACATCGAGGTGCCAAACACCGCCGTCGATATGAACTCTTGGGCGGTATCAGCCTGTTATCCCCGGAGTACCTTTTATCCGTTGAGCGATGGCCCTTCCATTCAGAACCACCGGATCACTATGACCTACTTTCGTACCTGCTCGACGTGTATGTCTCGCAGTTAAGCTGGCTTATGCCATTGCACTAACCGTACGATGTCCGACCGTACTTAGCCAACCTTCGTGCTCCTCCGTTACTCTTTGGGAGGAGACCGCCCCAGTCAAACTACCCACCAGGCACTGTCCCGAACCCCGATAAGGGGCCGCGGTTAGAACATCAAAACTACAAGGGTGGTATTTCAAGATTGACTCCACTCTGACTAGCGTCAAAGTTTCAAAGTCTCCCACCTATCCTACACATGTAGGTTCAATGTTCAGTGCCAAGCTATAGTAAAGGTTCACGGGGTCTTTCCGTCTAGCCGCGGGTATACGGCATCTTCACCGCAATTTCAACTTCACTGAGTCTCGGCTGGAGACAGCGTGGCCATCATTACGCCATTCGTGCAGGTCGGAACTTACCCGACAAGGAATTTCGCTACCTTAGGACCGTTATAGTTACGGCCGCCGTTTACCGGGGCTTCGATCATGAGCTTCTCCGAAGATAACCCAATCAATTAACCTTCCGGCACCGGGCAGGCGTCATACCGTATACGTCATCTTGCGATTTTGCACAGTACTGTGTTTTTGATAAACAGTTGCAGCCACCTGGTATCTGCGACTGCCGTCAGCTTAGGGAGCAAGTCCCATCACCGACAGCAGCGTACCTTCTCCCGAAGTTACGGTACCATTTTGCCTAGTTCCTTCAGCCGAGTTCTCTCAAGCGCCTTGGTATTCTCTACCCGACCACCTGTGTCGGTTTGGGGTACGATTTCTACTAACCTGAAGCTTAGAAGATTTTCCTGGAAGCATGGCATCAACTACTTCATCACCTTAGTGACTCGTCATCAGCTCTCAACCTGTACATTTAAGTACGTATTCCCGGATTTGCCTAAGAATACAGCCTACTACCTTAAACGCGGACTACCAACGCCGCGCTAGCCTAGCCTTCTCCGTCTCTCCATCGCAGTTAGCAAAAGTACAGAAATATTAATCTGTTTCCCATCGATTACGCCTTTCGGCCTCACCTTAGGGGTCGACTCACCCTGCCCCGATTAACGTTGGACAGGAACCCTTGGTCTTTCGGCGAGGGAGTTTTTCACTCCCTTTATCGTTACTCATGTCAGCATTCGCACTTCTGATACGTCCAGTGTGGGTTACCCCTTCACCTTCAACCGCTTACAGAACGCTCCTCTACCGCGCACTTCTAATGAAATGCACCCGTAGCTTCGGTGGTATGTTTAGCCCCGTTAAATCTTCCGCGCAGGCCGACTCGACTAGTGAGCTATTACGCTTTCTTTAAATGATGGCTGCTTCTAAGCCAACATCCTAGCTGTCTAAGCCTTCCCACATCGTTTCCCACTTAACATACACTTTGGGACCTTAGCTGACGGTCTGGGTTGTTTCCCTTTTGACAACGGACGTTAGCACCCGCTGTCTGTCTCCCGAGTAGTACTCATTGGTATTCGGAGTTTGCAAAGGGTTGGTAAGTCGGGATGACCCCCTAGCCTTAACAGTGCTCTACCCCCAATGGTATTCGCTCGAGGCGCTACCTAAATAGCTTTCGAGGAGAACCAGATATCTCCGAGTTTGATTGGCCTTTCACCCCCAGCCACAAGTCATCCGCTCATTTTTCAACATAAGTCGGTTCGGTCCTCCAGTTGATGTTACTCAACCTTCAACCTGCCCATGGCTAGATCACTCGGTTTCGGGTCTACGCCTTGCAACTAAACGCGCAGTTAACACTCGGTTTCCCTACGGCTCCGCTATTCGCTTAACCTCGCTACAAAACGTAAGTCGCTGACCCATTATACAAAAGGTACGCAGTCACGGTCTCAAGAACCGCTCCCACTGCTTGTACGTACACGGTTTCAGGTTCTATTTCACTCCCCTCACAGGGGTTCTTTTCGCCTTTCCCTCACGGTACTGGTTCACTATCGGTCAGTCAGGAGTATTTAGCCTTGGAGGATGGTCCCCCCATATTCAAACAGGATGTCACGTGTCCCGCCTTACTCGTTTTCATCTATGGTTAGTTTTCATGTACGGGCTATCACCCTGTGCCGCTGTGCTTTCCAACACATTCCACTAACACCCCATAGACTTAAGGGCTAATCCCCGTTCGCTCGCCGCTACTAGGGGAATCTCGGTTGATTTCTTTTCCTCCGGGTACTTAGATGTTTCAGTTCCCCGGGTTTGCCTCACTACACTATGTATTCATGTAGTGATAACAGCTTATGCTGCTGGGTTTCCCCATTCGGATATCGTTAGCTCAAATGCTTATTACTAGCTCGCCAACGCTTTTCGCAAGTTATTACGTCCTTCATCGCCTCTGACTGCCAAGGCATCCACCGTATACGCTTAGTCACTTAACCATACAACCCAAATGAGTTTCACTTGCGTGAACCACCTGCGTTATATCGCAACTAGCTGGTTTTTACTTGTCTCACCTCCAGGGTAGGAAGTGGACTCGCCTTAGTTTTTAGAATATTCAAGACACTTAAACAGTGTTTTGAGAACTCAAGATACTGATGCTTTCGCATCAGTATTATTTTTCGCACTAACGTAATCACACAAACGACAACGAATTATCATCTATGCGCCTTTAGTTAGTACTATCAGCTTTCCAAATTGTTAAAGAACAATGCTAACCGGCTCGCGGCGCATTTCACTCTACTTCCGAAGAAGTTAACAAGTAATCTGTGTGAACACTCACATGCATCTCTGCACTTTTAGGTATTGAGTTAGTCGTATAGGTAAGGAGGTGATCCAGCCCCAGGTTCCCCTAGGGCTACCTTGTTACGACTTCACCCCAGTCATGAACCACAAAGTGGTGAGCGTTCTCCCGAAGGTTAAACTACCCACTTCTTTTGCAGCCCACTCCCATGGTGTGACGGGCGGTGTGTACAAGGCCCGGGAACGTATTCACCGTAGCATTCTGATCTACGATTACTAGCGATTCCGACTTCATGGAGTCGAGTTGCAGACTCCAATCCGGACTACGACGTACTTTGTGAGATTAGCTCCACCTCGCGGCTTTGCAACCCTCTGTATACGCCATTGTAGCACGTGTGTAGCCCTACTCGTAAGGGCCATGATGACTTGACGTCGTCCCCACCTTCCTCCGGTTTATCACCGGCAGTCTCCCTAGAGTTCCCACCATTACGTGCTGGCAAATAAGGATAGGGGTTGCGCTCGTTGCGGGACTTAACCCAACATTTCACAACACGAGCTGACGACAGCCATGCAGCACCTGTCTCACAGTTCCCGAAGGCACACCAGAATCTCTTCCGGCTTCTGTGGATGTCAAGAGTAGGTAAGGTTCTTCGCGTTGCATCGAATTAAACCACATGCTCCACCGCTTGTGCGGGCCCCCGTCAATTCATTTGAGTTTTAACCTTGCGGCCGTACTCCCCAGGCGGTCTACTTAATGCGTTAGCTTGGGAGCCCAGTGACTAAGTCACCAAACTCCGAGTAGACATCGTTTACGGCGTGGACTACCAGGGTATCTAATCCTGTTTGCTCCCCACGCTTTCGTACATGAGCGTCAGTCTTTGTCCAGGGGGCCGCCTTCGCCACCGGTATTCCTTCAGATCTCTACGCATTTCACCGCTACACCTGAAATTCTACCCCCCTCTACAAGACTCTAGTTCACCAGTTCTAAATGCAATTCCCAGGTTGAGCCCGGGGATTTCACATCTAGCTTAATGAACCGCCTGCGTACGCTTTACGCCCAGTAATTCCGATTAACGCTCGGACCCCTCGTATTACCGCGGCTGCTGGCACGAAGTTAGCCGGTCCTTCTTCTGTAGGTAACGTCACAGCAGCGTGCTATTAACACGCTACCTTTCCTCCCTACTGAAAGTGCTTTACAACCCGAAGGCCTTCTTCACACACGCGGCATGGCTGCATCAGGGTTTCCCCCATTGTGCAATATTCCCCACTGCTGCCTCCCGTAGGAGTCTGGGCCGTGTCTCAGTCCCAGTGTGGCTGATCATCCTCTCAGAACAGCTAGGGATCGTCGCCTTGGTGAGCCATTACCTCACCAACTAGCTAATCCCACCTAGGTTCATCCAATCGCGAAAGGCCCGAAGGTCCCCTCCTTTCCCCCGTAGGGCGTATGCGGTATTAGCAGTCGTTTCCAACTGTTATCCCCCTCGACTGGGCAGATCCCTAGGCATTACTCACCCGTCCGCCGCTCGTCAGCAAAGTAGCAAGCTACTTTCTGTTACCGCTCGACTTGCATGTGTTAGGCCTGCCGCCAGCGTTCAATCTGAGCCATGATCAAACTCTTCAATTAAAGTTTTTTGAAATACTCTGTTAGGAATATCTCGGCTCAATGAATTCTGATTTACACCTTATAAACTCGGAAGAATCTATAAAATGCTTGTTACATATTGCTATGAACATTCATCGTTGCATTGAGTTGAAATTTTTTGATTGCCAACATTCCGAAGAACAGAAGACAATTTCGAATAACTCAATACCTGTGAATGTCCACACAGATTTCTTGTTTAAATTGTTAAAGAACGTTGCTCACTATGAAGAAGTTTAAGTCTTTCATGTTAGCAGCCTAAGACGCTAGGTCGTTGGCTTGGGGTGCGTATTCTACGCTTCCCCGTGTTGGCGTCAAGTGTTTTTTCAAACTTTCTTTTCGCTGCTGAACTCAGTGTTTTGAAGCACTTAATTCAACCTAACCCGGTGACCGCTTGCGCTGTCTGCCGTGTCAGTGGATGCGCATTATAGGCAACACAGGATTTAGTGCAAGCATAAAAAGCTTAAATATTAGATAAACATGACTAACAGGTGTTTTTTCAAACGAAAAGAACAAAAAAGGGACTATTCGTCCCTTTTATGGCTATTTCACTCGGTTCTAATCACCGAAAAATCGAGTTTCCTGTTTTATCTCTATTGGATTACCGTCTATCTGTGCAGTGATTTTGATATCGATTTTGGTGATACTTCTCTTAAGCTCGATAGGATCAACAGCGATACTAATTGGTAAGGTCAAAACTTCACCCGATTCTATTGATACATGTTGTGGGCCAATCCATCTGGCATTAGGCAAGCCTTCAACACTTAGCTCATATTCTTGCGGCTGCTCAGTCTTATTCAGAATTTTAATGGTGAAGGTGTTCTCTGTGTTGCCTTGGTTGTTTTCTCTATAAAGAGAATTTCTGTCTCTAATGACATCCATACGTACTGGGGCGATGGTCGCACTAGCGTAGACGAAGACTAGGATCATAACCGTCAGTACCACGCCATAACCAACTAACTTTGGTCGCAACACCTTTTCTTGCACACCTTCAAGCTTGTTTTCTGTTGTGTAACTAATGAGACCTTTATCGTATCCCATCCGTTCCATGGTGTTATCGCATGCATCAATACAGGCACCACAGTTGATGCATTCATATTGCAGGCCATTACGAATATCAATTCCTGTTGGGCACACTTGGACACATAAATCACAGTCTATACAATCACCTAACCCCATTTCTTTAGGATCTTGCTTGCGGGTACGTGGGCCACGGGTTTCTCCACGTTGGCTATCGTACCCTACTATATAGGTATTTTTATCAAACATTGCTGCTTGAAAACGCGCATAAGGACACATGTGGATGCACATAATCTCACGCATCCACCCGGCATTACCGTAAGTAGCAACCGTAAAAAATACGACCCAAAAATAAATCCCGCCACTGGCGTTAAGTGTAAAAAAGTTGATATAGAGTTCGTGACTTGGAACAAAGTACGAAACAAACGTAGTGGCCGTTAATAGTGAGACAAATAACCAAGCGGTATGTTTAGCTGTTTTACGCCAGAGTTTATTAACACTCCATGGCATTTGATCAAGCTTTATACGTTTATTACGTGCACCTTCAAACTTTTCTTCAAACCAGATGAAAATAAAGGTCCATACTGTCTGTGGGCAAGTAAAACCACACCACACTCGACCTAAATAAGTGGTAACGAAAAACAACCCAAACGCGGCGATCATAAATAGTGCAGCGAGCAAGGTTAAATCTTGTGGCCAAATAGTTAAACCAAACACGTGAAACTTTTGCTCAGCAAGATCAAACCAAACTGCTTGTCTATTTCCCCATGGTATCCAAGGCAAAAGTAAGAAGAATAACATGGCAATCCAACCCATCTTACGGCGTATCGATGTCCATAAGCCATCGACAGCTCTTACGTAAATACGGTTGCGCGGATTAAAACGGTCTGCTTTACTGGCATCTGGTTGATGGATTTGAATACGCTGTTGCTTGGAAAAGTCCTTGGGGTTAGATTCTTTCGTCATTTTACAGCCTTACTGCTTTAATATTGAACGATAACTAGCTTATTATATAGGTAATAACACATTATTGGATAGAAAAATGAGAGGCTGGATTATTTTAGCAATAATCGCGGGGGGTATTTATTACTTCGCGACTGAAACAGATAAACTTGATAAGCCAATTAATGATATTAAAAGTATGTTTAATAAGGCAGATAGAAAACTTGATTCGATGACGGGTACCAAAATTATCCGAGTTGATAAACACATACCACAAATAAAAACAGAAATTGATGATCGTTTGTCGACCATTGAGATCCGCGAACTAGATGGTGTATTTACTAGTAATGAAGCTATTAGCGAGTTTAAAAACCAATACTGTCATAGTAGTGCTCGTCACCCTGTGTTTACCAAAGATAACTTACAATTTATTTGCGATAAGATCTGAGTTCGTTAACTATTTTTTGGTAACAAATTGACCTAAGTATCAAATAAGCCTAGCCTTTGTGTAATATTTACAACAGGGGCTAGCTTTTTTATGACACAAACACAAACTGAATCGGTATCTGACATCTTTGATCCTAGCTTATGGGATGTTGTCGAAGGATTCAACTTTGAAGACATCACTTATCATCGCGCAAAATCTCAAGGTACTGTCCGTATCGCCATAAATCGCCCTGATTGCCTTAATTCATTCCGTCCAAAAACAGTAGATGAGCTCTTTATGGCTTTAGACCACGCTAGACAATGGTCTGATGTTGGCTGTGTACTTTTGACAGGTAATGGTCCATCAGCAAAAGGTCAATACTCATTCTGCGCAGGTGGTGATCAACGAATTCGTGGTAAAGATGGTTATAAATACGAGGGGGCTGAAGACGGTAAGCCCGATGTTGCTCGTATGGGGCGTTTGCATATATTAGAAGTGCAGCGTTTGATTCGTTTTATGCCTAAAGTGGTGATTGCTGTAGTACCCGGTTGGGCGGTTGGTGGTGGCCATAGTTTGCATGTGGTTTGTGATTTAACATTAGCCTCTAAAGAACATGCTGTTTTCAAGCAAACCGACCCAGATGTAGGCAGTTTTGATTCGGGTTATGGTAGTGCTTACTTAGCTAAGATGATCGGCCAAAAACGTGCCCGCGAAATCTTCTTTCTTGGGTTTAATTACTCTGCAGAAGAGGCATTTAATATGGGTATGGTAAACCGTGCCATTCCACATGCTGAATTGGAAACAGAAGCATTAGTTTGGGCCAAAGAGATTAACTCTAAATCACCCACAGCCATGCGTATGCTTAAATATGGCTTTAATATGGCTGATGATGGCTTAGTGGGCCAACAACTGTTTGCCGGTGAAGCAACACGCCTAGCCTATGCTAGTGAAGAAGCTCAAGAAGGCCGAGATGCATTTTTAGAAAAACGAGATCAAGACTTTTCTCGTTTCCCTTGGCATTACTAGCCTGAATTGATTCATATTATTCGCTAACATAAAGGCCCTTTTAAAGGGCTTTTACTGTTTTTATAATTAGGAAAAAAATCTTAATCGATATTTTCATTTACAATAATCTAACCAACCCTCTTTACATGATAATGATAACTGTTATCATTTATATAAATCAAATAGGGGTCCACCATGAAAAAGACTATTAGCTTTGCCATTTTACATTTTAGTGTCGCATTTACGATTACTTACTTACTAACCGGTAGTATTATTATCGGTGGCACCATAGCCCTGCTTGAGCCAGCAGTTAATACCGTAGTGTTTTACTTCCATGACAAAGTGTGGAAAAACATTGAGCTAAAAAAAATGCAGCAAACTGAGATAACAACAGTGTCAGTATAGTTTGAACGCTAAGATCATGGCCACATTGATGACCTGAATCTAACGACTAACTAACATATGCTTGCAGTCACACAATGCGAATTTAACGATAGCAACATTATAAGCAGCAAAACTTGTACAACCTAATACGTATTGGCCTTGGAACTCACTAGCCACCGTTTGCGAGTAACTAGAATAGCTAAATACGTAAATATCATGACCGAGCAACATAAAACGCACGTCTTTAGGTTATATGAAGAAACTTAACGCTATAGCAAATAAACACATCATAGGTTAACGTCAGTAACCAACTGGGAGTTTAATCGCTAACCAATGTATAGTTACTGTCATGATAAGACGCGATGACACTTACTCCATAAGCTAGTCCTCACTACTCTTGCCAACACTTATTTTCAAATAACTAAAAATATTGACGAAATTAATCTTAATAATCCATTTAAAAATAAAATTATTAGAAGCGATTGATTCTTACTAAAAGTTCCCCTTTTTAATAATAAAGCTAACAATGCTTAATTTTTCTGGTAAAAAATAGATTTTCTATTGGATGGTTGTTCTTTTGCTTAAAGAAATCATTAAAAATGCCGATATATTGATTCAAGCTAATGTTCAGCTAACATCTATAATGAATACAATAAAATAACTTGAATAGAAAACTATTTTTATCCGGTCTTATTCATTCTGACAAAAAATGTAAGGTAATTACCCATGCTTAATGCTTTTAATACTATCAAAGCTCGTATTCTATTGGGATATGCCGCCATTTTGATAATGACCTTAGTTGCGGCAGGCTTACTAAGCAGTAGCAATCAAACCGTTAAGAATGAAGTCGCCGGATTTATTGATGGGACATTACCCGCACTTAATAGCATTACCAAAGTGCAAAGCCATGCCAAAGAATTAGTATTAATGGGGTATTCACTTTATGGCACAACGATTAGTGTTGATGAATTTAGCGAACAAAAAAACACATTAACCCAAAGTCTGAACAAACAGTACCAACAATTAAGTGACGTCACATCGACACAGTTAATGCCACAAATAGATGCATTAAATACTGCTTTGTCGGCACTTGAAACCACTATGAGCAAATCGTCAGTTGATTGGGATAATGCCCGCGAGCAGTTAAGTAGTCTAAACAATAGCGCCAATGAATTAAAAGATCGCCTAGATACACTAGCGCAAGATATATCAAACCAAGCCAATCAAAATGCTATAAACATTCAAAAAGAACTTGGCGACAATACCTTACTGATATATGTACTCGTGGGATTAATGGTACTAGTAGCAATAGGTGCTTTCTTAGCCGCTCAAAAACAAATTGCTAACCCTATACAACAACTATCAAACGATCTGACTAGTATTGCTCAAAATCGTAATCTAAAAGCAAAATTATCAGATGAATGTATTATTGAAATTGGTAATGTTGCCACCAGCGTTAACGGTTTAATTAATGTATTCCGCCTAGGTATGAATGATGTACACGACGCGATTGCCAGTATTAGCCAAACAGTAGCTCAACTGAGCAATACCACTGAAAAATCATCAGCCTCTGTTGATGAACTTCAATACACCATTGTGAGCTTAGTAGATGTAATGTCGCAGCTTGAACAACAAATGGAACAAAGTGTAGAACACTCTCAAAGTGCATCAGATTCTGCTCAACAGGGTGCGCAGAGCATGGTTGAAGGGCAAAAAGAAGTTAAACAAACAGCAGAAAGCATTAGCGTACTGGCTCAAGACATTGAAACGACTGCCAGCATGCTACTAACACTGCAAAATTCAGGTAAACAAGTGGCAACTGTGGTAAAAACCATTGCCGATATTGCCTCTCAAACTAATTTATTGTCATTGAACGCAGCCATTGAAGCGGCTAGAGCCGGTGAAACAGGAAGAGGTTTTGCGGTAGTTGCTGATGAGGTTAGAACGCTAGCCTTACGCACACATAATTCAACTGTAGAAATAAATACAATGCTCGCCAATATTGTCGATTCAATTCAATCTGCAGTCGATAATATGGCTTCAAACCAACAAAAAGCACAACACTCAGTATCATTAGCAAATCAATTAGTGTTAACTCTTGAACAGAGCCGCCAACTCATTCTATCACTCGCCACCGTCAGTCAAGAGTCTGCCATGCTAGCGCAAGCTTCACAGCAGCAAGCGCATACAGTTAAGCTTAAAGTGCAAGATTTTAGGTTATTAGGTGAAACGGTATCTGTTGGTAATCATCAAATTAGTGAAGCAGGTTTAGAACTCAATTCTCTTGCTGGTAAATTAACAAATACAGTTGAGTTGTTTGAGCGTTAGAAAATGAAATTAGTGTCAGTAAAACTATTATCAGAATGTTTTTTACCAATACAAAAAGCCACTTAAGAATATTGGCCCGTATTAATACCACAAACAAGCCGTTAATCCCTATTTAATGTACATTTTAGGCACATTAAATAAACGCAGTCTAAAGCTGATAATTAGTCATAAACAAAGTTATCAGCTAAGTTTGGGCTTCGAGTGATCCCAAAATTAATGGCTTGATAAACAGCAGTCACAGCCATCATGTTAGAACTAAATAATATGCTGATCTTCCCCATTTGTTATTGATTATGATGATAACAATCTAACACCAAGCCAATCATTTAATTATTTGTCAGGTTTTTAAGCTAAAAAAAGGCTATGATCTCCATTCGTCATCCCGATTTTTTGAAACAAACAATTAATTGATGGCATGCATACCTCTAACTAAGTCGAAATAAAGGCTTACAATCACCTTTTAACGACTGCGACGTGAATATTAGTCCCCTTTACATTTTACATTAGGCAATACCATGGCTATCAGAATTAAACTTAAACCTGGCCGCGAACGTTCATTAGAGCGACGCCACCCTTGGATATTTTCCAACGGTATTCATAACGTCAATGGCGGAAAACCGCAAGCTGGCGACACGGTTGAAGTCGTGGCACATGACGGACATTGGCTCGGACGCGGTGCCTGGTCGCCAGAATCTCAAATTCAAGTGAGGATATGGACCTTCGACAAAGAAGAAACCATCGATGCTGATTTTTTTGCCAGACGGTTAAAAAGAGCCCAAGCAGGACGCGGTAATCTTATCCGCGAACAGGGTCTAACGGGTTATCGTTTAATCGCGGCAGAATCGGACGGTTTACCTGGTATAACCATAGACCGTTATGCCAACGTATTCGTTTGCCAACTATTAAGTACTGGAGCTGAAAAGTGGCGCGACACGATTGTTGAGCAACTGGTACTTCAGTATCCAGACTGCGCTGTCTATGAGCGTTCAGATGTAGACTCAAGAAAGAAAGAGGGTCTAACTCCAGTTGTAGGATTACTCCACGGAGAGTTGCCTCCAATGCCTATCATTATCGAAGAGAACGGTATTAAGATTGCCGTCGATGTTGTTAAAGGCCATAAAACAGGATTCTATCTGGATCAACGAGATAACCGCGCCATGGCAGCTCGTTTCGTTAAAGGTAAATCGGTACTTAACTGTTTTTGTTATACAGGAACATTTGGTTTATATGCAGCTAAAGCGGGGGCGGCTAGTATTGAAAACGTTGATGTATCAGCGCTTGCTCTACAAACTGCTCGAGATAACATGGCCATTAACAACTTTAATGATGACCACGTGAACTATAACGAAGCCGATGTGTTCAAATTGTTACGCCAGTACCGAGATGAGGGTAAAACCTTCGATGTTATCGTACTAGACCCACCTAAATTTGCTGATAATAAATCACAGTTAGATGGCGCATGTCGTGGCTATAAAGACATCAATATGATTGCGATGCAATTGATGAATCCCGGCGGAATATTACTAACGTTCTCGTGTTCAGGCTTAATGCAGTCTGACCTATTCCAAAAAGTGGTTGCCGATGCTGCACTAGATGCAAAACGTGAAGTTCAGTTTATTGAGCGTATGCACCAAGCCAGCGATCATCCCATTAGCAGCGCATTCCCTGAAGGTTATTACCTCAAAGGTT
The DNA here is from genome assembly GCF_005234075.1 of Shewanella sp. MEBiC00475. NCBI lineage: Bacteria > Pseudomonadati > Pseudomonadota > Gammaproteobacteria > Alteromonadales > Shewanellaceae > Shewanella > Shewanella sp. MEBiC00475. The sequence continues at coordinate 2,193,938 of NZ_CP039928.1, read as the reverse complement.
TGGTTGCTAGGGTTTGGTAAATTAACAAATAACAGATAGTAAAAAGGGAACAATATTTGTTCCCTTTTTGTTGATTAAAAATCGCTGCAAGCTCTATGAATTATAGTGCTAATAATATCAGCCACACAATTTAAACGTGTTCAAGACAACTTAACTGTTATTAGCATCACCACAATATCTTGCTCGATTTTATGTTGGGACACCTAATTTAGGGTTAACGCCGTAATCATTCGTACCATGGCTGTCTTGAGCTAAGAAAACAATCAGAACAATTAAACCAATAATTGGAATTAATAGTATTAATTGCCACCATCCAGAACGACCAGTGTCATGCAGCCTTCTAGCTGCAATACTAAGACTTGGAACTAATAATCCGAGACTCACTATCGCTGAAATGGTATCTAAACCAAGCACGGCCAAAATTACATTGATAATGGTATAAATAAGTATAAACATCCAATATTCTTTTCTTCGCGCCCGACCAGTGAAGTCAGCATACTTTTTTAATGCGCCTACAAAATAATCCATTAAAAACCTTCCTTGTTATTGATAAATAATTAACTGGATATTAGCAGAATATCGACAAATACTCTAAATATCCTTAGTTAACACAAAATTTAATATTTTCAGTAGCTTACCAGCACATTTAAGTTAAATCAATCATCCTTTAATAACTTTGTCATAGTATGTTGTCATTTTTAATGGTTCATAACTAAAATCGAAAATTTAATAATATTTCAATGGGATGTCTTATTTCATTTGTATCATAATCAAAAATAGGACAACAAAAAGGCTTCTAAAGAAGCCTTTGAACGACCATATTAAAGTTTGATAAAAATTTATGTCATCATCAACGGTAACAACCCAAAACTTTGATAATTAATTTGAGAACGAATGTCGTTTTTTGATAATAAAGCTTGATCATTTTCCCTCTCACTTTTGGACATTTTTGAGCTAACAGGATTAAGCACTGCCTAATTATTAACTCATTGGTTAAAAAGTCTTTCTATCGTTTTCATTGGTAGAAACATGCGAATGCGTCCATTATGTTCACACAATACTTCAAAGCCAAATTTTGTATAGAATGCCTGTGCTGGATCAGTGAGACAGTCCACGACAATAGCATAAGCCCTCATATGGTGGTTAACTTCCCAAAGGTACTTCAGAGCACGGATTAAACTGACTTTTCCTAGCCCAGAGCCGTGAAATTCCTTATGCACAGCTAACTGAGCTAAAAGAAACACTGGAATTGGGTATCGAGGAAGTTTCTTTGCTAGTTGCTCTGGTAAGGTTTCTCGATTGATTGAGCTAGGCGCAACACTGTAAAATGCACATATTGCAAACTTCTGATTAAGCAATGGCTGAGCACTAGGGAGAATCATTGTTCGACTAATACCTGCTTCCATATGCTTTGCTGCTTGAGTTTTGATAAATGTATTTAGCTCTTGCTCACCACAGTCGAATGAGTTGCGGTCGTGATATGATTTACTAAGTTCTACGAACTCTTTACCCCAACTCACTTGATACCGCTCTCATCTGTGAATTTTGCAGCATTCAACAAAGCTTGATTTGGCGATTTTGCTTTGTTACAAGCAGCCATAAATGCGTCAAAGACACTATCTTGAACCACGATACCTTCGTGGTTCTCAATTACGTTTGTTGCATCTTCGTCCATAAGCCTAACTACATATTCAGTTAAACTTTTCAGACCAAGCAATGCTGATGCCTTTTCTGCTTTCGCTTTTATCTCTTCATCAAGACGGATATCTAAACGTGCTGTTGCCATAACTCCTCCAGTGTACGGACATATTCCGTAACGACAGAGATTATAGTTCAAACATTGAACACATTCAACTTGTACGGAAAGATTACGGATTATAAAAAGCGTAATAATCTCGATACGACACTGAGATGCATTAATTCGTCGGGAGCTGAGTTCAGATAACTAGTATGACAAATGCACATTAACAGCATGTGAATGTGCATTTACTACACTTTAACGAATAAAGGGGCAATAACTGCTTAGAGTGGCCACTCTAAATCGTACCTGGACAAAAGCGTGCTAGAGCCAAAGTTCTAAAAAAGGCTATTGGTGTTGGGAACAGTATGGGAATAGAATCTGAGATTAGCTTTTTATTATATTTCAATAGCCTTCGCGCTCCACTTTATTTGGTCAATAGGTATAATTACTATTTTATAATCAAACGTACTATCTTTTTCGCTGAAGAGAATATGGTCAAGTGGACAATCGATACTATATAGCCCACCCTCAACCGAAACAAAACCATCGAAATCAAATTTTGATAGGTTTATAGACGCACCAGTAAGAAAATCTATTGCCGATTCTTTAGCTAGACATATTACCTCATGCGTTGGCTTTAACTTTTGAAAGAAAACACGGCTATGAGCTTCTACTTCATAGTCGCTCCCACGACCATAAACCACTAGACTTTCCTGTGGTGAGCATACAACGCGTTCGACAAGTAATTCCCAATTTGACTGAGCCCAATCATGAAAAAAATCATCAAATGAAACCGCAAAATCATTATCTCGAGAGATCGCTTCATCAGCGTATAATTTATAAGCTAGTTTCATAGAAGAGAAACCACTTAGCAAATGACTCCTGAAGTTCTCTATTGCTCCTGATGGCAGCTCTACATTCATAAATTAGTGATGAACCTTATTTCAAATAAAACGTTCAAGTGTTTATGCGTTGTTTGCAAGGCATAAATCGCTTGTTAACTTGGCCGATGCCACATCCATATAATCGGTAACGTTTACTCAACATAAGATGCTATAGGAATTCGTTTTTTTGCGGTAGTTATTTTTCGTACAGCCTTTTCCATAATGTACCTTGCTGACACATAAATTGCACAGAATTACTAAATCTCTACTACGTTCTGCCCCTGATAATGTTAAAATCTCCGCATCAGAATTACCGAGAAACTCAATGTTTATCCATCATGTTAACGGCATCGACTGGCTAGTGATCACAGCTTTTGAAGAACTGAAAACTATGTTTATCGAAGACGCCGGTACGATACCCTCTTGCTTCTCTACCGCCAGCGAATTGAACCTCGTTGATCAAGCAAAGCTAACTTATAGATATTTGCCTACTCTCAGCGGCGTAATCACCGATATCGGCACATATGAAAGACAGGGTAACGAAGAAGATTTGAACCCGCAGCTTGCCTGCATAGTTGAAGGGCATGGTCGGGTATTTATCTATCACGGCGGCTTTGTAGCTTTTGTGGATGACGAGCAAACCTTTATTACCCGAATAGACTGAAAATTATTCAGTAAGTTGAAATCGGCGAATTGGCATCCCTAGTAAGGAATGGGGCAAAAACGTTTTAACAAAGTTTAGTATCAAACGAAATATGATGATGCCCTTAATGCATAATCATTGGAATGATTTCTATTAAGAATCTGCTTAAAAATAACTCTTGCATTGTTCTTTTTTTGACCCAATATAGGATTCAAGGAGATATATTTATGTTGAGCACAGGCGAAAAACCAGGGAAAGGTGTTTATACATGCACAAAATGTGGACAAAAAGTCATTTTAGATGATAACTCCGATACACTTCCTCCTTGCCCTAAATGCGAAGCAACAAACTACACACCTTAAAATAATAGCCTATATAAATTTATCAATAAGGTGAGCGGAATGAGCATAAAACCAGGCCCTAAGCCAAAAGCTGAATCTACAGGTAAAACAGATCAAAGACGTAGTGTTACCCCTGAGAACAAGTCTAAACATCCTAGTTTAGATACTCATAAACATAAACCGGGTAAATAGTTTTGCGTTACAAACGCTATTGTCCTGGAGTTTAACTACCCATGAGATTGTATTAACATAACTTTTTATCTTAAAAAAAAAGCGACCACTCAATGAGTCTGTCGCTTTTTTTTAGTTTCGAACATTTCACAGTAGCGAACTTGTTTAGTTTCTAACTTTTCAGTTAGTAGCTATCTTTATGACTAGTTTCGAACTCTATTTAACTCCCACACTTTTTTATTAAAAAATAAAACTTACTCTACCGTTACAGACTTAGCCAAGTTACGCGGTTGGTCTACGTCGGTACCTTTAATTAATGCCACATGGTACGACAATAACTGTAATGGAATGGTGTAGATCAACGGTGCCATAAATTCATCACAATGTGGTACTTGGATAACTTTCATGGTGTCGTCTGACTCAAACTCAGCGTCAACATCTGCAAATACATACATTAATCCACCACGAGCACGAACTTCTTCAACGTTTGATTTTAGCTTTTCGAGTAATTCATTATTTGGTGCAACCACGATGACTGGCATATCAGCATCAATTAACGCTAATGGACCGTGCTTTAACTCACCGGATGCGTAAGCTTCAGCATGAATATATGAAATTTCTTTTAACTTTAGTGCTCCTTCCATGGCAATTGGATATTGATCACCACGGCCTAAAAATAACGCATGCTGTTTGTCGGCAAAATCTTCTGCTATTTCAGCAATAGCATCGTCTAAACCTAATGCTTGTTCAACTTTTGCAGGCATTGATAAAAGGCTTTGAGTAATCGCAGCTTCCATTTCAGTTGTCATGCCGTTATGACGACCAATAGCCGTTGTTAACATTAATAAACCAGCAAGTTGCACGGTAAAGGCTTTAGTTGACGCAACACCAATTTCTACGCCAGCTTTCATCATATAAGCCATGTCAGATTCACGTACTAATGATGAACCAGCTGAATTACAGATGGTTAATGTGGCTTTGTAGCCCATTTCTTTTGCAAGGCGCATAGCCGCTAAAGTGTCAGCGGTTTCACCAGACTGTGAAATAGTGACTAACAAGCTATTTGGGAACAGATGCGACTTGCGGTAACGGAACTCAGATGCTATTTCGACGTTACACGAGACACCAGCCCAATCTTCTAACCAATAGCGAGCAGCCATACCGGCATGATAACTGGTACCACAGGCAATTATCTGCACATGTTTAATATCTTTTAGCAATTCAGATGCTTTTTCACCAAAGGCAGAATCTAATACCTTACCACCAGCAATACGACCTTCTAAAGTATGTGCTATGGCAGTAGGTTGCTCATAAATTTCTTTCAGCATGTAGTGACGGTATTCACCTTTGTCACCTGCATCATGTACAACTTCAGACTCTTTCTTTTCACGCTTAACAGCGTTGCCATTAACATCAAAAATGTTAACTTCACGACGAGTGATTTCAGCTACGTCGCCTTCTTCTAAAAATGCGAATGAACGAGTGACGGGTAACAATGCTAATTGGTCTGATGCAACAAAGTTTTCACCCAAGCCATAACCAATAACTAATGGGCTACCGCTTCGAGCAACCACCATACGATCACTATCACGACGGTCAATAACCACTGTGCCATAGGCACCTTCAAGCTGTTTAACTGTCGCTTGTACTGCAGCTAATAAGCTGGCTGCGGTTTTTAACTCATGATGGACTAGATGGCAAATAACCTCAGTATCGGTGTCTGATGCAAATACATAACCTAAGCCTTTTAGCATTTCGCGTAGTTTATTGTGATTTTCAATAATACCGTTGTGAACAACCGCGATATCGCCTTCAGATAAATGAGGGTGTGCATTGCGCTCATTAGGTTCACCATGAGTAGCCCAACGAGTATGAGCAATACCTGTGCCGCCAGCGAGTGGTGTGGTATTTAGTGCTAAAGACAACTCTTGAACTTTACCGACTCGGCGAGTTCGAGCTAATTCTCCATTATTGATGACTGCAATACCCGCAGAGTCATAACCACGGTATTCAAGACGACGTAAGCCTTCTACTAAAATTTCTGCAACATCCCTTTGCGCCACAGCGCCTACGATTCCACACATGTTAGTTTCCTTTACTGTTTCAATTTAATTTTGTTTACTTAGCGTATGGCGCGAGTATGACTCTTACACCATGTGCTGAAATAGTGTTAACGGATTCTTGAGTGATGTTGTCGTCGGTAACTAAGACATTAACCACATCCCAAGGTAATTCTAGATTAGGGATCCGTCGGCCAATTTTAGTCGACTCTAATAGCACTACGACTTCACGAGACATTTCAGCCATCACTTTGCTTAGGCCGGTTAGTTCGTTAAATGTGGTGGTACCACGATCCAAATCGATGCCATCTGCACCGATAAATAATTGATCGAAATTATATGAACGTAATACTTGCTCTGCTACCTGGCCCTGAAAAGACTCTGAGTGAGGGTCCCAGGTGCCACCGGTCATCAATAATGTCGGCTCATTTTCAAGTTCATGAATGGCGTTTGCCAGTTGCAATGAATTAGTCATCACCACTAAATCGCGCTTATCATTAAGTTGCTGCACAAGACCAGAAGTAGTACTGCCGCTATCAATAATAATTCGGTTATGATCACGAATAAGCTCAGCAGCTTTAGCAGCAATCGCTTGCTTGTTTAAAGACAGTTTCTCATTGGTAATTTGAGTCATTTCTTGAGGAACAGGAACAGCCCCGCCATAACGTCGTAACAATAGCCCATGGGTTTCAAGCATGGCTAAGTCTTTGCGAATAGTGACTTCTGAAGTGGCAAATAAATTAGCCAGCTCATCGACACTGACTTCACCTTGCTCATTAACCAATTTAATGATCGAATGGCGACGTTGTTGGGTATTACGTTTAGTCATTAAGCTTAATATCTTTCACATAAGTTTCAAAACGAAAGATATTTTAGCACCAAATGAAACTTTATCTAGTTTTTATGACCTGAATTTGAAATAAAAGCATAAAAAAACCTCTGTGATAAGCAGAGGCTTTTGACGTTTTTAGTTTTTAATTAAATCTGAATTTACTTTTTAATTTTTACTGGACGCTGCCAACCGGTAATATGGCGCTGTTTAACACGAGTGATCACCAGTTCATTTTCAGCAACATCTTTGGTGATAGTTGAACCAGCACCTAAAGTAGCATTTTTGCCTATGGTAACAGGTGCAATTAACTGAGTATCACTACCGACGAATACGCCATCTTCAATGGTAGTAATAAACTTATTAGCACCGTCGTAGTTACAGGTAATAGTACCTGCACCTATATTAACGCCTGCACCAATAACAGCATCGCCTAAATAAGCCAAGTGGCCTGCTTTAGAACCTTTACCTAATACACTCTTTTTAATTTCTACAAAGTTGCCAATATGAGCGTCTTCTTTAAGCTCTGCTCCAGGGCGTAAACGAGCAAAAGGCCCAGCACTGGCAGCTTGTCCAAGCTTAGCGCCTTCAACAATAGTATAAGGTTTAATTTCGGCATTATCGGCAATATCACAATCAATCAAAATCGCACCAGCACCAATTATGACGTTATTGCCTAAGGTCACTTTACCTTGAAAAATAACGTTAACATCAATCATCACATCCATACCAACCGTCACGTCGCCGCGAATATCAATACGAGCAGGATCACGTAAATTAGCCCCATCTAACATGAGTTTTTCTGCTTGGAGGATTTGGTAAGCTCGTTCTAACTGCGCAAGTTGAACACGGTTATTAGCCCCTTCAACTTCAATGTTTGATTGTGGTTGTGAGGTGGTAATTTCTACACCATCGGCATTAGCCATAGCAATAATGTCAGTTAAATAGTATTCGCCTTGAGCATTGTTATTAGATAGACGATTTAACCATTCTTTTAACTGCTTACCTGGTACAGCCATAATGCCAGTATTTACTTCATTAATGGCTAACTGTTCATCGTTGGCATCTTTTTGTTCAATAATTCCAACTACGCGACCCTGCTCACGTACGATACGACCGTAACCAGTAGGGTTGGGCAAATTCACCGTCAATACTGCAAGACCATTAGCTGGGCGTACTGCCAATAATTCCTTTAGAGTTGATTGCTGAATAAGTGGTACATCACCATAAAGAATTAATACTGTATCATCGTCGTTAATGTTCGGGTTTGCTTGAGCAACCGCATGGCCAGTACCCAGTTGTTCAGCTTGTAATACCCAATTTAATGGTTGTTCACCTAAAGCCGTTTGTAATTTATCAGCCCCATAGCCATATACTAATTGAATAGCTTGCGAACCAAGTGAATTAGCAGTGTCGATAACATGCTGAACCATACTTTTGTGGGCGATGGGATGCAGCACTTTAGGCAGATCTGAGCGCATCCGAGTTCCTTTACCTGCAGCTAAAATCACAACATTTAACGACATTGAGCATTCCTTTAATGAACCGATAGAGATTTGCTGACATTTTAACGGAATATCAACCAAAGGGAAAACACAGCTGGAGATTTAACCAATAAAAAAGGCGACTCATAAAGAGTCGCCTTTTAAGCGTCAAATAATCAGATTATCTGGTGATATTTTTTTTGATGCATTCAACAACACGTAATTGAGCCATAGACTTGGCTAACTCGATTACTGCAGCTTCATAATTGAAGTCAGATCCCGCGTTAGCAATTGCTTGCTCAGCATGTTCTTTGGCTGCTAAAGCAGCTTTCTCATCAATATCATCGGCACGTAATGCTACATCAGCAAGCACTGAAATTGCAGTCGGTTGCACTTCAAGTAAACCACCTGATAGATACAACACTTCTTCACTGCCATCTTGCTTGATAAAGCGCGCCATACCAGGCTTGATTTTTGTCAGTAACGCAACATGGTTAGGCATAATACCTAACTCACCTTCAGCACCAGTAACTTCTAAAAAGCTAACTTGGCCGTGGTAGATGCTATTTTCTGCACTAACAATATCAAGTTGGACTGTTTTGGCTGCCATCAAGTTCTCCTTAAAGAACTAAGCTTTACGGCCTAGTTATTTCTTTTTGTTAGCTTTTTCGACAGCTTCATCGATTGAGCCAACCATGTAGAACGCTTGCTCAGGGATGTGATCGAACTCACCATCCAAGATACCCTTAAAGCCACGAATAGTGTCTTTAAGAGAAACGTACTTACCTGGAGAACCAGTAAAGACTTCTGCTACGAAGAAAGGCTGAGACAAGAAACGCTCAATCTTACGTGCTCTGAATACCATGGTTTTGTCATCATCTGACAATTCATCCATACCCAAAATAGCAATAATGTCTTTCAGCTCTTTATAACGCTGTAATACAGTTTGTACACCGTTTGCAACATCATAATGTTCTTGGCCAACAACCTGTGGATCTAACTGACGTGAAGTCGAATCCAATGGGTCAACCGCTGGGTAAATACCCAAAGAAGCAATTTGACGAGACAATACAACAGTCGCATCTAAGTGAGCGAAGGTTGTTGCTGGTGACGGATCAGTCAAGTCATCCGCGGGTACATATACTGCTTGTACAGAAGTAATCGAACCAGACTTAGTTGAAGTGATACGTTCTTGAAGAACACCCATCTCTTCAGCTAGTGTTGGCTGATAACCTACTGCAGAAGGCATACGACCTAATAGTGCAGATACTTCAGTACCAGCTAGGGTGTAACGGTAAATGTTGTCCACGAACAACAATACGTCACGACCTTCGTCACGGAACTTTTCAGCGATACTCAGGCCAGTTAACGCTACGCGTAAACGGTTTCCCGGAGGCTCGTTCATCTGACCATAAACCATGGCTACTTTGTCTAATACGCCTGAATCTTCCATCTCGTAGTAGAAGTCGTTACCCTCACGAGTACGCTCACCAACACCAGCGAAAACAGAAAGACCAGAGTGGGCTTTAGCGATGTTGTTAATCAGTTCCATCATGTTAACTGTTTTACCAACACCAGCACCACCGAACAGACCAACTTTACCACCTTTAGCGAAAGGACAAACAAGGTCGATAACCTTGATACCTGTCTCTAATAGCTCGGTTGAATTTGACTGATCTTCATATGAAGGAGCTGCACGGTGAATTTCATATCGTTCTTCTTCACCGATTGGACCCGCTTCATCAATTGGCTCGCCCAATACGTTCATAATACGGCCAAGGGTCTTAACCCCTACCGGAACAGAAATTGGTGAACCTGAGTTTGCTACCTCTAGACCACGACGCAGACCATCAGAAGAACCCATAGCGATGGTACGAACTACACCACCACCTAGTTGCTGCTGAACTTCCAGCACCAAACCATTGCAGGCGCCTTCGCCAGTGATCTTCAGAGCGTCATATACTCGAGGTACAGAATCTTGTGGAAACTCTACGTCCACAACCGCGCCAATTACTTGGACAACAGTACCTGTGCTCATGATTAATCCTCTAAACTTGATTTCGTTACCTAACCTAAACCGCTGCAGCGCCTGATACAATTTCCGACAGTTCTTGCGTAATCGCAGCCTGACGGGCCTTGTTATAGACGAGTTGCAGATCATCGATCATTTCGCCAGCGTTATCTGTTGCCGCTTTCATTGCTACCATACGGGCAGCCTGTTCAGAGGCAATATTTTCAACAACACCTTGATACACTTGAGACTCTATATAACGAGTTAACAGTAAATCCAAAACTTCTTTTGGATCAGGCTCGTAAATATAATCCCAAGGGTAACTCGCTACTTCTTCATCTGACTTAGGTAAAGGTAGCAGCTGTTCGATCACAGGAGTCTGGCTCATAGTATTAACAAACTTGTTAAACACAATGTACAGACGATCCAGTGTACCTTCGTTGTAAGCTTTTAACATGACACGTACCGTGCCAATTAAATCAGCAAGTTTTGGCGCATCGCCTAAACCTGATGCATGGGCGGATATTTCACCACCAAAGCTTTTAAAAAACTGAACAGAACGGGCACCAATTGGGCAAAACTCAATATCGGCGCCCTGTTCTTTCCATTTTTTAACGTCTGACACAACCTTTTTAAAGAGGTTGACGTTCAAACCACCACAAAGACCACGGTCGGTTGCTACAACAATATAACCAACCCGCTTGGCATCTCTCACCTCTAAATAGGGGTGTTTATACTCGAGAGTACCTTGCGCTACGTGACCGATCAACTTACGCATATTTTCAGCATATGGACGGCTCGCTGCCATGCGTTCCTGCGCTTTGCGCATTTTGCTAGCGGCTACCATTTCCATAGCAGAAGTGATCTTCTGAGTATTTTTAACACTCGCGATCTTAGTTTTAATCTCTTTAGCGCTGGTCATCTCTACTCTCCAATCTGGGACCAGAGGTGCCTAATGACACCCCGTGTTCATTATTACCAGGTTTGGGTTTCAATGAACTTGTCCATGCCCGCCTTTAACTCACCTTCAATATCAGCGTTATAATCGCCGCTAGCATTGATGGTGTTTATTAGGTCAGCATGTTGACTGTTCATGTATGAAAGCAGAGCGGCCTCAAAGCGACCGACTTCATTTAAAGCAACACCTTTAAGGTAGCCTTTTTCAGCTGCGAAAATAGACACAGCCTGGGCAGCAACGCTCATAGGAGCATATTGCTTTTGCTTCATTAATTCGGTTACACGCTCACCATGCTCAAGTTGAGCACGTGTTTCATCATCTAAATCAGATGCGAACTGTGAGAAAGCAGCAAGCTCTCGATACTGTGCAAGTGCAGTACGAATACCGCCAGACAGTTTCTTGATAATCTTTGTCTGCGCAGCACCACCAACACGAGAAACAGAAATACCTGGGTTAACAGCTGGACGTAAGCCCGAGTTAAACAAGTCTGTCTCAAGGAAGATCTGACCATCTGTAATAGAAATTACGTTGGTCGGTACGAACGCTGATACATCACCAGCTTGGGTTTCAATAATAGGTAAAGCCGTTAACGAACCGGTTTGACCTGTTACTGCACCTTTAGTGAATTTTTCTACATAATTTACGTTTACGCGTGAAGCACGCTCTAATAAACGAGAATGTAGATAGAATACGTCACCTGGGTATGCTTCACGTCCTGGTGGACGCTTCAATAGTAATGAAATTTGACGGTAAGCAACTGCTTGCTTAGACAAATCATCATATACGATTAAAGAATCTTCACCGCGATCACGGAAGTATTCACCCATAGAACAACCAGAATATGGTGCTAAATATTGCAGTGCTGCAGCTTCAGAAGCTGAGGCAACAACAACAATAGTGTTAGATAATGCACCATGTTCTTCAAGCTTGCGTACTACGTTAGCGATGGTAGAAGCTTTCTGACCAATAGCTACATAGACACACTTAATGCCTGAATCTTTCTGGTTGATAATTGCATCAATGGCCATCGCTGTTTTACCAGTCTGACGGTCACCAATAATCAATTCACGTTGACCACGACCAATAGGGATCATGGCATCAACGGCTTTATAACCAGTTTGAATTGGTTGATCTACTGATTTACGTTCAATAACACCTGGTGCAATCACTTCAACAGGAGAGAAACCATCGTTGTCGATAGGTCCTTTTCCATCAATAGGCTCACCTAGAGTGTTAACAACGCGGCCAAGTAGACCACGACCCACTGGTACTTCAAGAATACGACCAGTGGTTCTTACTTTATCACCTTCAGCTAAATTAGCGTAAGGTCCCATTACTACGGCGCCGACAGAATCACGTTCTAAGTTCAACGCGATTGCAAAACAGCCACCAGGCAGTTCGATCATTTCACCTTGCATTACATCGGCAAGGCCGTTAATGCGAATGATGCCGTCACTTACTGCAACGATTGTACCTTCGTTGCGAGCTTCACTAACGACGTCGAACTGCTCGATCCGCTGCTTAATCAGATCGCTGATTTCAGTGGAATTCAGTTGCATGCTCAAACTCCCAATTACGACTGCAGCTTATCAGACAAACGCGATAATTTACCGCTTACCGAGCCATCAATGACTAGGTCGCCTGATTTAATAATTACACCGCCAATAAGCGATGCATCGATGCTGCAATTCAGCTTAACTTTGCGTGCGAGACGTTTCTCTAGAGAAACACTAATTTGCTGCTGTTGCTCAGAGCTTAACTCAGTAGCAGAAACCACATCGGCTTCAACTTCTTTTGTCCACTCATTACGGTATTCAGCAAAAAGTAGCGATACTGTTGACAGTATCCCTAAACGACCGTTTTCAGCCATTACCTTTATCAGGTTTTGACCTTGCTCATTGACTTGCTCACCACATACTTTTATAAATAGTGAGGCAAGTTCAGTACTCGCTAAAGTACCATTAAGCAGTGGCTTTATTGATTCGTTTTCACTTACCAATGAAGCGAAAGTTAACATTTCTGTCCAACTTTCTACTGCTTTATGCTCAACAGCAAAATCAAAAGCTGCCTTTGCGTAAGGGCGAGCGATGGTGCTTAATTCAGCCATAACTCAACTCCCTTAATCAAATTTCAGCAACAAGTTTATTAACAATGTCACTGTGGGCTTCTGGATCAATCGCACGTTCTAGAATTTTCTCTGCACCAATAATGGCTAAAGAAGCAACTTGCTTGCGCAAATCATCTTTCATACGATTTCGTTCGTTTTCAATTTCTGCCTGACCCTGTGCGACTATTTTAGCTCGCTCAGTTTGTGCTTCAGCTTTTGCTTCTTCAACGATTTGAGCCTTACGCTTATTAGCTTGCTCAATAATTTCGTTGGAAGTAACTTTCGCATCTTTAATATGCTCAGTAGCTTTAATTTGTGCTAACTCTAGATCTTTTGCTGCACGGCCGGCATCTGCCAGACCATCAGCAATTTTCTTCTGGCGTTCTTCGATGGCATTCATCAACGGAGGCCATACAAACTTCATGCAAAACCACACGAAGAGAATAAAGGCAACCGTCTGACCGAATAGGGTAGCGTTGAAATTCACAACAGCCTCCTAGTTAGATTAAAGACAGAAGCATTAATTAAAGCATTGCACCCAATGGGTTAGTAAATAGCATAAATAGCGCAATACCTACACCGATCATAGTTACGGCGTCTAATAGACCCGCTACGATGAACATTTTAACTTGTAACATAGGAGCCATTTCTGGCTGACGAGCAGCACCTTCCAAAAACTTTCCACCTAAAAGGCCGAAACCGATAGCTGTTCCTAATGCACCCATACCAATAAGTAGAGCAACAGCAATAGCCGTCATTCCTAATACAGTTTCCATATCTATCTCCAATATTCTAAATCTTTGTTATTAATGATTTAGGTCAAAAAATTTTCGGTTACCCTTAATGATCTTCATGAGCCATGCTTAAATAAACAATGGTCAACATCATGAAAATAAATGCTTGTAAAGTAATAATTAAAATATGGAATATTAACCAACCTAGTTGTAATCCTACACCTAGAGCAGATAACGCCACATTAGAACCGTACATCAATGCAATAAGGATAAATATCAACTCACCAGCGTACAAGTTACCAAATAGTCGTAGAGCCAATGAAATAGGCTTCGCAACTAGAGTCACTGTTTCTAATAATAAGTTGACGGGTATCATTGCCCAATGGTTAAAAGGTTGAAGTGTTAACTCTTTAACAAAACCTGAAACACCTTTGACTTTAATGCTGTAGTAAATAATCAGCACAAACACACCAAGAGCTAAGCTGAAGGTAATGTTAACGTCGGTAGTTGGAACAACTTTTAGGTATGGTATACCTATGAAACTAGCTGCCCAAGGCAACCAATCTACAGGGAGCATATCCATGAAGTTCATCATGAAAATCCACACAAAAATTGTCAACGCTAAAGGTGCAATAACAGGATTGCGACCGTGAAAAGTTTCTTTCACGCTGCTATCAACGAACTCAACAATGATCTCGACAAAACATTGAAATTTGCCAGGAACACCAGTTGTCGCTTTTTTGCCGGCACTGTAAAACAGCCATAAGAACAACATTCCAAGCCCAACCGAAAAGAACAATGAATCAATGTTCCAAGTCCAAAACCCTTCACCAACAGTTAAATTGGTAAGGTGATGTTGGATATAGCTCTGCTGTGTTAACGCTTCACCAGTTGCAGACATGATTCATCCCACTTAACTTTGCTTGAAATATAAAGGTGCTATCCAATGTACTACTAGCGCTAACGAATAACAGCTAAAAAGTGGCATGAATCCGACTTTTAAATTGATAAACACTAACGAAAACAATGCAATGGTTAATAGCATCTTTACCGCTTCCCCCCAGTAAAAGCTTTTAATCACTTTTGCTGCTGAGCTTGCTCCACTATGTGAAAAAGCTAGGGTTGCGAATACAAAATTAGGAAGTACAGCGATAACTCCACCTGCAAGTGCAGATAGACCATACTGTGCTCCCCACATAACGAAAAAAAATATTGAAATAATACTCGCGACTGCCGCTTGTACCAGCACTAATTTATAGGCTGCTAACCTGCCACGACGCGCTAAAACATTACTCAACTTCATCTCTCCGCATTAATGCCTTTCGCGGTCTTAATGTTAAATTTAATATATTAAACTAGCCTTAAGATTCAAAAAGCCTGCAAAGTATACCTTTTCGCGCTTTGTTTGCAACTTTGATGATAGCAAAACAACGATTATGCACACGATTTAGCGCTAAATAATCAAAAACGAAAATAAGAGCTATGTCACAAACTTACTAATGAAATTGCTTTAATTCATATTTCATCGAATTTTACTCAAAATTCCGTCTAATTCAGCAAGATTCTGGTAATTTATTACAATTTTGCCTTTACCTTTACTGCCATGATTAATCGCAACCTTGGCACCGAGTCTTTCAATTAACTCTTGTTCTAAACGGCTAACATCATGATCTTTAGCTGGTGTTTCGGCCTCTTTAGCCGGATTCAAGGCTTTGTTGACTAATCGTTCAGTTTCTCGAACAGTCATTTCTTTTGAAGCCACTAATCGAGCCAAATTAGTCTGCTCATCACCCTCTAACGCTAATAGTGCACGGGCATGGCCCATGTCGATATCACCATTTTCCAACAAACGTTTAACAGGCTCATTTAGACTATTCAAACGTAATAAATTTGACACACTAACACGTGATTTTCCTACAGCATCAGCCACTTGTTGATGAGTTAACTCAAATTCTTCAAGTAATCGTTGTAATGCTATAGCTTCTTCCATTGCATTTAAATCTTCACGTTGAATATTCTCAATGAGAGCAATGGCAACTGCAGCATCGTCGGCAACTTGCTTAACAATACACGGGACGTTATTAAGTTTAGCTAATTGAGCCGCACGCCAACGACGTTCACCCGCGATGATTTCATAATTAGTTTCAGAAATTTTTCGGATAACAATTGGTTGTATAACACCTTGAGCACGAATAGATTCCGCAAGTTCTTCTAATGCTTCAGGCGACATATCTTTACGGGGTTGATATTTACCTGGCTGTAATAAATCAAGCTCAAGGTAAATTAAGTCGCTTTGTTTTGTTGTTTGTTGTTCTTCTGCTTGAGCATTTTTACGACTAGCGGCATTACTGTGGCTTAATAAGGCATCCAAGCCTTTACCTAAACCGCGTTTTTTTAACGTCATTTTTGTATCCTACGCTTGTTTGGGTTGAGTTAGCTGTTCTGCTCGGCGGATTATTTCACCTGCTAAGGCTAAATAGGCTTTAGCTCCAGCACTTGATTTGTCGTAATACATGGCAGGGGCACCAAAACTAGGTGCTTCAGCTAAACGAACATTTCGCGGTATGACCGTACGATACACTTTTTCACCAAAATGCTGTTTGAGTTGATCCGATACATCATTAGATAAACGATTACGCGGATCGTACATTGTACGCAAAATACCTTCGATGCTTAATGTTGGATTAACCATGGCACTGAGTTTAGTAATAGTGTCAATTAATGCAGTTAAGCCTTCTAATGCATAATATTCGCATTGCATTGGCACAAGTACAGAATCGGCAGCAGACATTGCATTGACAGTTAACATATTGAGCGATGGTGGACAGTCAATAAAAATAAAATCGTAATCATCTTTGATCGGCGCCAATGCGTTACGTAAGCGGATCTCACGGGCATAAAACTCCATCAATTTAATTTCAGCAGCGGTGACATCACCGTTACTTGCGATCAAATCGTATTTACCAATAGTATTTTTAATAACAATATCAGCAAACGGTTTTTCTTCGACCAATAAATCATAAGCTGTGTTGTCTACATCATATTTGTCGACTCCACTACCCATTGTTGCATTGCCTTGAGGATCTAAATCGACCAATAATACTTTACGCTTTGTGGCGGCAAGTGATGCGGCGAGATTAACGCAAGTTGTTGTTTTTCCAACGCCACCTTTCTGATTGGCTACGGCAATGATTTTACCCACAATGTCATCCTATCTGAATAATTATTGATGTCCGGTTAGCTTAATTAGCAAATGAAATATGCTTTATTGCTTAGCAATTTTTAATAAATGTCGCTGTTCATCTAACTTTGGTACATGCAATACAATGGTTTCTACCAACGAAAAACCTGCTGGTATCTCTTGTAATTCTTGTTGATTTAACTGGCCTTTTAACGCATAAAAAGTGCCTTTTTCAGTCGGCAAATGGTGACACCAACTAAGCATATCTTGTATTGATGCAAATGCGCGACTTAACACACCATCAAATTTAATCTCTGGCTCATATGCTTCAACACGACTTTCAACTGAAGTAATGTTTTTAATTTTTAATTCGAACTGAACCTGCTTTTGAAAACGGATCCGTTTCCCTAAACTATCAAGTAGTACAAACTCTTTATCTGGATTCATAATAGCTAATGGGATCCCTGGTAATCCAGGACCTGTACCTACATCGATAAAACGTGGCCCTTCAAGGTAAGGAGAAACAGTCAAACTGTCCATAACATGACGAATTAACATTTGCTCAGGATCGCGAACCGAAGTGAGGTTATAAGCCTTATTCCATTTATCGAGCATTTCAACAAAACCCACTAATTGTTTTTGTTGTAATTCAGTGGCTGACATTTTCATTTCAGCTAAATAGGTTTTTAGTTGGGCAGATAACACAGAAAGCCTCGTAGGTTGCATGATAAAGACGGCAGTTATTATGAAGCCGTAGAAGCACTAAGGGAAGTCTTATGACTTCCCTCGTGTTATTGATTTGAAAAAAGAGCTAAATTTATGCTATTTTTCGCAATAAACCGCGTTTTTTCATATGTACTAACAGGATTGATATCGCAGCTGGAGTAATTCCAGAGATCCGCGATGCTTGTCCTACTGTATCAGGTTTATGGCTATTTAATTTGGCAATCACTTCATTTGATAACCCCGGCACTTCTTGATAATCCAGATCTAATGGTAATAATGAATTTTCATGGCGGATAGCTTTATCAATTTCTTCCTGTTGACGTTGTATATAACCCGAGTATTTAACTTGAATTTGTACTTGTTCAGCAGCTTGATTATCTTCGAGTCCAGGACCAAAACCCTCTAATGACATCAATTTTGCATAGTCCATTTCTGGACGACGTAATAAATCTTCAAATGATGCTTCACGTGAAATAGGAGTATTTAATTCTGGATTAAGTACGCCCAGTAAAGCTGAATTAGGGTGAACCCATTGGCTGCGTAAACGCTGAAGTTCTAATTCAATCGATTCTCTTTTGATAATAAATGATTCCCAGCGATTATCATCAACTAATCCAAGTTCACGGCCTTTTTCTGTTAAGCGTAAATCAGCATTATCTTCACGAAGTAATAAACGGTATTCTGCACGACTAGTAAACATGCGGTACGGTTCTTTTGTACCTAATGTAGATAAATCGTCAACTAAAACACCTAGATAAGCTTCATCACGACGAGGACACCAAGCAGTTTTGCCTTGTACTTGCAATGATGCATTCATCCCTGCAAGTAATCCTTGTGCTCCGGCTTCTTCATAACCTGTTGTTCCGTTAATTTGACCAGCAAAAAACAGTCCTTCAATGGCTTTGGTCTCTAATGAGTTTTTAAGATCGCGTGGATCAAAATAATCGTATTCTATGGCATAGCCAGGACGCATAATTTCAGCGTTTTCCATGCCTTTTATTGAACGAACTAAATTTAACTGTACATCAAATGGCAAACTGGTTGAGATGCCGTTTGGATAAATTTCATTAGTGCTTAGCCCTTCAGGCTCAATAAATATTTGATGCGACGATTTGTCTGCAAAACGGTGGATTTTGTCTTCAATAGATGGGCAATAACGTGGTCCGATCCCTTCTATAACACCTGAATACATAGGGCTTCGATCTAGTCCTCCACGGATAATGTCGTGGGTTTTCTCATTGGTATGAGTGATAAAACAAGAAACTTGTCTTGGATGCTGACTTACATCACCAATAAATGACATTACAGGTAATGGTGTGTCACCTTTTTGCTCGGTCATTTGTGAAAAATCAATGGTATTAGCATCAATACGTGGTGGGGTTCCGGTTTTTAAACGGCCAACACGGATATTTAATTCTCGTAAACGATTTGCTAATGCAATTGCCGGTGGATCACCTGCGCGACCACCACTGTAATTTTGCATACCAATATGGATTTTACCGCTTAAGAAAGTACCCGTTGTTAATACAATTGCTGGTGCTTCGAAAGCCAAACCCATTTGTGTTACTACACCAACAACTTTATTATTTTCAACAACTAGGTCATCAACAGCTTGTTGGAAAATACGTAAATTAGGTTGATTTTGTAAAATATGCTGGATTTTTTGACGATATAACGCTCTGTCTGCCTGGGCTCGTGTAGCACGAACTGCTGGGCCTTTACTGGAATTTAACGTTCTAAATTGAATACCTGCAAAGTCAGTGGCTGTTGCCATTGCGCCACCTAAGGCATCAATTTCTTTTACCAAATGCCCTTTGCCAATTCCTCCAATAGCAGGATTACAAGACATTTGCCCAAGTGTGTCGATGTTATGGGTCAACAATAATGTTTTTGAGCCCATTCTTGCAGCTGCAAGTGCTGCTTCAGTTCCGGCATGACCACCACCAACAACAATTACATCAAACCGTTCATGAAAATGCATTATCTGACCTTTGATAGCTAAGAAAGTTAAATTCGAATTTAATCTTTTTTCGATTGGATCATTTTAGCACTTGCTTGTCTGAACGTGAACGATCATTTTTCACTGATTGATCAAGATGCGGTTTGCTTAATAGATCTTAAGATCTTTATATAGATCTTTTTATTATGTTTATTATTAGGATCGGACTTTTCTGTTGATAACTTTAATTTTGTTTTAAAATCATATGGTAAAGTTAAAACTAACCTGTGATCTGATCGCGATCAAACTCAAGATAACATGGGGATAGATCGGGTAGTTATCCACAAGGGTGATCATTGAGCAGATCGGACTGTGAATAGTACAGAGTTATGATCGCTAAAAATAATAGCTTATCCACAAAGTTATACTAAGAAGTAACATATTGTGGATAAGTATGATCTAATCTGTGGGTTGATCATGATTTATGCAGAAAATGATCTGACCTATATATGCTTAGATAAGATGTTGCCATTGCAATAACCACGCTAGAGCAGGTTCTTCAGGTATTGGATCTCGTTGGACGTCTATTTGGATCTTATCCACAATAGGCTTAGATCCATATTGTAAAAGTAGTGAGGTTATTTTTTCTGGTCCTTGGCAGAAAGTATCGTAACTAGAGTCACCAATTGCACATAAAGCGAACTTTATATGGTTAAGATCGGGCATTTCGATCATTAATTGCTTATGAAACGGTACTATATTGTCGGGCAGATCGCCTGCTCCATGAGTAGAACAGACAAGAATCCACACTGAAAAATCTGCTAATTCATCTATATTGGGATCAATAAAGACCTCTGTTTGATGGTTTAACTCAGCAAGTTTAGCCGCCATTTCATCGGCAACATATTCTGAACCGCCTAATGTTGTGCCTACTAATAATGCTACTTTTGCCATCTTGACTCCAAATTATCTGTGTATTTCATTATTGCATACCTATTTTTATCGCTGTGGGGCGATGCATTTGGCTATTTTACTCGTTCAATTGCGATTAATGTTGGCTTATTTGTGTTTATAAAGGGGGATAACGGTGTAAATAAGTGTGATTTAGGCGTTTTAAGTGCTTTTATTTAGGCTTTGTTCATCGGTTAACATGAGTTTTTAATGTTTTTAGCATAAAAAAACGAGCCTTATAAGGCTCGTTGATATGGGGTTAATACTGCAGTATTATTTGAATAGCTAACTTAATGACAAATACTTTGCATGAAAACGCAAATGGTCTTCAATAAATGTCGCGATAAAATAATAGCTGTGGTCATAACCAGGCTGCATTCTTAGCTCAAGCGGATAACCTTTGTCTTTTGCTATTTTAACTAAGTCTTGTGGCTTTAATTGCTCATTCAAAAAATTGTCATTACTGCCTTGGTCCACCAGCGCGGGCACAAATTGTTGGCTATTGGCCATTAACTCGCAGCTATCGTATTGTTTCCATTGTTGCTGGTCATCACCTAAGTAACCGCGGAATGCTTTGATGCCCCATGGACAGTCCATTGGGTGACAAATAGGACTAAATGCTGACAAACTGTTATATTTGTGCGGATTTTTTAATCCGATAGTTAACGCGCCATGTCCACCCATTGAATGACCGCTAATACTGCGTTGATCTGTTACTGGGAAATGGGCTTCAATTAATGCTGGCAATTCGTTTACCACGTAATCATACATTTGGTAATGCTGACTAAATGGTGGTTTAGTGGCATTTAGATAAAAGCCTGCACCTAAACCAAAGTCATAAGTGCCGTCAGCATCATCTGCGACATTTTCACCTCGTGGGCTGGTATCGGGTGCGACAATAGCCATGCCTAGCTCTGCTGCTATTCGCTGTGCACCTGCTTTTTGCATAAAGTTTTCATCAGTACAGGTAAGCCCTGACAACCAATATAAAACCGGTACTTTTTGGCTTTCGGCTTGTGGTGGTAAGTAAATAGCAAATCGCATGGTGCAATTAAGTGCACTTGATTGATGACTATATTGTTTATGCCAACCACCAAATGCTTTGGTACTGCTGATACTTTCAATGGTCATGATGTGTCCTTATTTGTCAGAACGCAGTTAAGTGGTTTTACACTTAACTGCGCCTGTCATGATTAATTAAACGTTACTTGGCAAAGTGGATCACGCTGCGAATACTTTCACCGTTGTGCATTAAATCAAATGCATCGTTAATACCTTCAAGCCCCATAGTGTGAGTTATAAAGTGGTCAAGTTTAAATTCGCCAGCTAAGTATTGCTCAACAATACCCGGTAATTCACTACGTCCTTTAACGCCACCAAATGCACTTCCACGCCATACGCGACCAGTGACTAACTGGAATGGACGGGTTGATATTTCTTGGCCTGCACCTGCTACACCAATAATGACTGACTCGCCCCAACCTTTATGACAGCACTCTAATGCACTGCGCATTACATTGACATTACCAATACATTCAAATGAGAAATCGACACCACCGTCGGTCATTTCTACAATCACTTCTTGAATAGGCTTATCAAAGTTTTTAGGGTTAATGCAGTCGGTTGCACCTAATTTTTTGGCAAGTTCAAATTTAGATTCATTAAGATCAATACCAATAATCCGGCTCGCGCCAGCCATGGTGGCGCCAATAATTGCCGATAAACCAATACCCCCTAAACCAAAAATAGCGACAGTATCACCTTTTTGAACTTTAGCTGTTTTCAGTACTGCGCCCATACCTGTTGTTACGCCACAGCCTAATAAACACACTTCTTCTAATGGCGCATCTTTACTGACTTTGGCTAATGATATTTCCGGTAATACGGTGTACTCAGAAAATGTTGAACAGCCCATGTAGTGAAAAATGGGCTCACCATCTTTAAAGAAACGCGTGGTGCCGTCTGGCATTAAACCTTTGCCTTGAGTTTCACGTACTGCGCTGCAAAGGTTAGTTTTACCAGAAGTACAGAACTTACATACCCCACATTCTGCTGTGTATAACGGAATAACATGATCGCCTACTTGTACGCTGGTAACCCCTTCACCGACCATATGAACTATGCCGCCACCTTCATGACCAAGAATTGCTGGGAATACTCCTTCAGGATCATCACCAGAAAGCGTAAATGCATCGGTATGACAAACCCCAGATGCCACAATACGTACCATGACTTCACCCGCTTTTGGGTACATTACATCGACTTCTTCTACCGATAATGGCTGGCCAGGTCCCCAAGCAATAGCGGCTTTTGATTTAATAAATTGTGCTGACATAAATGATTTCCTTAACATTAACGACCATGGTCAACATGGTTAAGAGGTATTACTACAGTGTAGTGTATTTAGTTATTGTATTTGTTTATCATAGAATGATAATCAGCTTATTTCGCAAATGACTTTTACGAGAATGTAATAATGATGAAATGGGAAGGCATTTTCGAATTTGTGGCAGTGGCTGAAACTGACAGTTTTACTGTGGCTGGTAAACGTTTGAGCATTTCAACAGCTCAAGTAAGTCGACAAATCAGTCAGCTTGAAAACCGTTTAAACACCAAATTATTTTATCGCACCACCCGTAAAGTATCGTTAACCGAAGAAGGTTCGGTTTATTATCGGCATTGTCGCCAAGTATTAAACAGTCTTGATGAAGCAGAACGAGCCATTTCAAGTTTAAAAGATAAGCCACAAGGACTTATTAGAATTACTGCGCCAGTGACTTACGGTGAAAAGTTTATCATGCCGATAGTGATTGATTTTATGCAGCAGTATCCTGACATTGAAGTAATTTGTGAGCTGACTAATCAGCAACTTGACTTAGTTGATGGTGGTTATGATTTGGCTATTAGGTTAGGGCGGTTAACTAATTCAACTATGATGGCAAAGCGGCTTACTAGTCGAAGCCAATATGTGTGCGCAGCCCCGAGTTATATAGCTAAATACGGTACGCCTTATGCGTTATCGGAGTTAAGTCAGCATAATTGTTTAATCGGCAGTCAGTCTCATTGGCATTTTGTTGAGCAAGGTAAACCTAAGACGGTAAAAGTGCATGGATCTTTAGCTTGTAGCAGTGGCTTGAGTTTATTGAATGCAGCTACATGTGGTTTGGGGATTGTGCAGTTACCAGGATATTACGTCAATGATGCTATAGCAGAGGGGCAGTTAGTAGTATTGCTGGCATCTTTTCAACAACCTAAAGAAGGTATTTGGGCTTTGTATCCGCATAATCGCCATTTATCACCCAAAGTCAGATTGCTGGTCGATAAGTTATCGCAAGAGTTGTAACTAGCTCATCGTTCGCAAATAACGTGCAATTTGAGCTTTTGGAAGGCTGGATATTTTATTGATTAGTTCAATGGTAATAGCTTGCTTGGGCAGTTGCTGCTGTAATACATCAATTTGATGTAACCATAAATGGCTGGTCATGGTGGCATCAGCCAAGGCTCGGTGAAACACACCATCGTTAGGTAACTGGTGATGATCTACAAGCGTGCCAAGCTTATGGTTGGGGGCTTCTTGGCTAATACGTCGAGACAATAATAACGAGCAAGCAAACTGACCATTGTAATGCAGTTTGCTATGACTAAATTCAGCATCGAGAAACTTTTTATCAAAGCTGGCATTGTGTGCCACCAAATTAAAACCATCAATAAACTTGGAAAACTGCCCCATAACTTGTTTGGATACTAGGGCATGTTTGAGCATGTCATTGCTAATACCTGTGTATTGCTCAATAAAGCTATTGACTCGCTGACCAGGATTAATCAATTCCTGAAAAGTATCGACTATTTGACCATTAACTAACTTAACCGCACCAATTTCTATGGCTCGGTCACCGTTATCTGGTGATAATCCTGTGGTTTCAAAATCGAGCACCACAACTTGGTTAGCGAGTTTCATCAATTTACACCTATTTGCCAATACAGAATGAGCCAAAAATCTTGCCCAATAGATCATCTGAAGTAAATTTACCGGTGATTTCAGATAAGGCCATTTGTGTCATGCGCAGTTCTTCTGCTAGTAACTCTCCAGCTAAATACACTTCAAGCTGTTCTTTGCCCAACTGTAAGTGATTAGCGGCTAAGTCGAGAGCTTCTAAATGGCGACGACGGGCAATAAAGCCACCCTCTAAGTTACTTTGATAACCCATTAATGATTTAAGGTGATGCTTTAACTCATCAACACCTAAACCTGTTTTAGCTGATATCCGGTAAACACAACTGCCTTGTTCTTCGGTTTTATCTAAGGTTTCACCCGTTAAATCTGCTTTATTTCGTACTACGGTTACCCCTAGTTTTGCCGGTAAACGGTCGATAAAGTCGGGCCAAATTTCGTGAGGATTCACAGCTTCGGTTGTGGTGCCATCGACCATAAACAAGACTCTATCGGCACTGGCTATTTCTGCCCATGCGCGTTCGATACCTATTTGTTCAACAGTGTCGAGTGTATCTCGTAACCCAGCCGTATCGATAATGTGCAGTGGCATACCGTCTAAGTGGATATGTTCGCGAAGTACATCGCGAGTCGTTCCTGCAATTTCAGTCACAATGGCTGACTCTTTACCGGCTAATGCATTAAGTAAGCTTGATTTACCGGCATTAGGGCGCCCAGCAATCACAACTTTCATTCCTTCGCGGATGATTGAACCTTGCTTGGCGCTAGCTTGTACAGTGTCTAGTTTACTGATGATTTTATATAACGCGTTGGCAATTTTACCGTCGGATAGAAAGTCGACTTCCTCATCGGGAAAATCAATCGCGGCTTCTACATATAAGCGTAGATTGGTGACTTGGTCGACAAGCTCATGAACTTCTTTTGAGAATTCACCTTGTAGTGATTGCAACGCACTTTTTGCTGCTTGTTCACTGGTGGCATCAATTAAGTCTGCAATGGCTTCTGCTTGAGTTAAGTCGAGTTTATCGTTCATAAAGGCTTGTTCGCTGAACTCACCAGGCCTAGCAATACGAATACCGTCTATTTCCATTACTCGCTTAATTAGCATATCAAGTACTATTTGGCCGCCATGGCCTTGGAGTTCTAAGACATCTTCGCCAGTAAATGAATTTGGTCCTTTAAAAAATAGCGCAATACCTTGATCAATCACCTGACCGTCTGCATTGTTAAAGTCACAATATTCTGCGTAACGAGTTTTAGGCACATGGCCAATAATCGCTTTTGCTACATTAGTGGCTAAATCACCAGAAATACGAATGATACCTACGCCACCTCGTCCTGGGGCGGTGGCTTGTGCCACAATAGTGTCTGTTGTCACGGTATTACCTATAAAATTGATAAAGGAAAAGGCGGCTAATCAGCCGCCTTTTTAATCAGTTATACCACATTGAGCTTAGGCTTATTTTATGCCATTTTTCTCAAGGCCTGCATAAATAATTTTCTGCTGTGTGATTGCAACTAAGTTACCCACTAACCAGTAAAGTACTAGACCTGCTGGGAACCATAAGAAGAATACGGTAAAGATAACTGGCATCCACTGCATCATTTTCACTTGCATTGGATCCATTGTTGGCGCTATCGGTTGCATTTTCTGCATCAAGAACATTGATAAGCCCATTAACAATGGTAATACATAGTATGGATCTTGAACCGATAAATCAGTAATCCAAAGCATGAATGGCGCATGGCGTAATTCATAGCTTTCTAGTAGTACCCAGTATAATGCGATGAAAATTGGCATCTGTAACAGAATAGGTAAGCAACCGCCCATAGGGTTTACTTTTTCTTTTTTATACAACTCCATCATAGCCTGACCCATCTTTTGACGGTCATCACCAAAACGTTCTTTCATCTCTGCCAATTTAGGCTGGAGATTACGCATTTTGGCCATAGAGGTATATTGCTTCTTCGTAAGCGGATATAGACCACCACGGACGGTGAGTGTTATCAAAATAATAGCCACACCCCAGTTACCCACAAATGATTGATAGAACATCAATAACCAATGGATTGGAATAGCTAACCACCATAAGAAACCGTAATCAACAACCAAGTTTAAGGTTTCAGAAATAGCTGAAAGTGCTTTTTGATTTTTTGGGCCGACATAAAACTGTGAGCTAATTTCTTTTGCTGTACCTGGTGCAATATCATATACCGCGCCACGGAAACCAATATTAGCTAATCCACCAGCACTCATACTTGAGAAAATGGTGTTTGAATCTGTTGCTGGTGGAACCCAAGCAGACACAAAGTAATGTTGTAGCATCGCAGCCCAACCACCCAGTGTGACTTTATTGAGATTCTTTTCAGCCATATCGTCAAAGTTATATTTCTCATAACGAGTATCTTGAGATGAGAATGCTGCACCACGATAGGTTGGCATCATCATGCTGCTTTCTGATTCTTTAACCGATTGCTTGATTTGGCCATACATTTGCACTTGTAAAGGTGCTGCAGAGGTATTGTTGATACTGTAATCAACTTTTACATCGTATTGACCCCGTGTAAAAGTAAAGTTTTTTATGTAGGTAACACCGTTGTTTGCAGTATAAGTTAATGGCACTGTTAGTGTGTCTTTACCATCAGCTAACGAATATGAATTAGCTTGAACACTATAAGTTGCACGACCATTAGCACTACTATCTATACCATCTCGACCAATGAGTCCACTTTGAGCTATATATGTAAAATCGTTGTGTTGCTCTAAAATGACAAATGGATCATTACTGTTTATTTCGCGTTTATGAGCCACTAATGCTGCATAAACAATGTCACCACCAATCGGGTTGATTTTAATATCAAGCTGATCAGTTTTAACGCTAATAAGGTTTTTAGTTGCAGGTAATTCTACTGGTACTCCAGTTATATCTGCTTCAGGAACGTCAGCACTGTGTTGCGATGCCGCGTTAGTTTGACTAACAGTTTGAGTCGCTGCTGGTTGTGGTGCTTTATCTGTTTGCCATTGCTGCCACATTAAAAAGCTGACAAACAGTAAACCGATTAGCAATATATTGCGTTGAGATTCCATAGCCTATTTATTACACCTGTCATTTTTAGGGGGGACGGGATCACTACCGCCGGGATGTAAAGGGTGACATTTTAATATGCGTTTCATAGCAAGCCAACTACCTTTCACTGTTCCATGAGTTTTTATTGCTTCTATAGCGTAATAAGAACAAGTTGGATTGAACCGACACCGCGGTCCCAATAAAGGGCTGATAATAATTTGGTAACCACGAATAACCGTAGTTGCTAGCCATTGTAACGGCGATTGAGTTTGCGCCATAGCTTTTCTATTAATTTGTGTAGTTCTGCATTTTCCATTTCCATCACGCCATTTCTGACTAATACAACGATATCGATATCTGGGATGTCGTGTTGATGTAAACGAAAACTATCTCTTATCACACGCTTAATACGATTACGTTGGTTTGCACGTTTAACAAAACGTTTGGCCACAGTTAATCCTAAACGAGGATGTTGCTCTGAATTTGGAATTGCGAGCAGAGTTATTTCAGCAGAGGATGCTTTGATTGGATTGGAGAATACAGATTTAAATTGCGCGGGAGTTAACAAACGTAACTCCCGCGAAAAGGTATAGCTAGTCACCTAGTTATCTACTTACGCAGATAAACGAGCGCGACCTTTCGCACGACGACGTGCAAGCACCTTACGGCCGCCTACAGTAGCCATACGAGCGCGGAAGCCGTGAGAACGCTTGCGCTTCAGGTTGCTAGGTTGAAAAGTACGTTTACTCATGATGGCAATCCGTCTTTGTTAGTGAATTTACCTTAGCTCCAAAATTAGAGGTAAGGGCAAAAAAGAGGCCGAATTGTAATCACTTTAAATGCTACCGTCAATAACGAAAGTACTTATATGATAAATTTCTGCCAAACTTTATTTTGAGCTACTATCGATTAAGCACCAGAAGATGTGGATAAGTCTGTGTACAGACACTATATCTTGTGGATCTTTACTCGTATTAATAGATCAAAGAATCGCTATTATAGATCAAGTTGGATCGGTTAATAAAGCTGGATCTGCTTGAATTTTACAAATAATGGATCGAATTTGATCTTTGATGATCACTGATCTATACACAGAATGATCCCGTTGGGGATAATTATTCTTTTAAGGATAGCGATCATTGTGATCTCACTATAGAATACACCTCCTTTGATTAAAGATATTGGGGATAAATAAGTGGCGGTTTCACTTTGGCAACAATGTATCGGCAGACTGCAAGACGAGTTATCAGCGCAGCAGTTCAGTATGTGGATCCGTCCGTTACAGGCTGAAATGGATGGTGATACATTGGTTTTGTATGCGCCAAATCGTTTTGTGCTCGATTGGGTACGCGATAAATACATCAATATCATTAATCAATTTTTTACTGAACAAATGGGCAGTAATGCACCTATGTTACGTTTTGATATTGGTAGCCGTCCTTCTGCACGTCCTGTTGCACCCGCTCCAGTAGCAGCTAAGCCTGTTAATCGTCAAACAAAAGCCCAAGTAGGAACGACATCTTTTAATACTCAGGCCGAACCCATTATTAATGCCAATCACCGTAGCAATATTAATCCTACATACCAATTCGATAACTTTGTTGAAGGTAAATCGAACCAATTAGGTAAAGCGGCGGCGTTACAAGTATCTGAAAACCCAGGTGGTGCTTATAATCCATTATTTTTATATGGTGGCACCGGTTTAGGTAAAACACATTTATTACATGCAGTTGGTAATGGGATTATTAAAAATAATCCCAATGCTAAAGTGGTGTACATGCATTCTGAACGATTTGTTCAGGACATGGTGAAAGCGTTACAAAATAATGCCATTGAAGAATTTAAGCGTTATTACCGTAGCGTAGATGCATTATTTATTGATGATATTCAATTTTTTGCCAATAAAGATCGTTCACAAGAAGAGTTTTTCCATACCTTTAATGCATTACTTGAAGGCAATCATCAAATTATTTTAACTTCTGACCGTTATCCAAAAGAGATCGACGGGGTAGAAGATCGCTTGAAATCGCGTTTTGGTTGGGGTTTAACGGTTGCTATTGAGCCACCAGAGTTAGAAACCCGCGTGGCGATTTTAATGCGTAAGGCACAAGAAAGTGGCATTAATTTACCTGATGAAGTGGCATTCTTTATTGCCAAGCGTTTACGTTCAAACGTACGTGAATTAGAAGGTGCACTAAACCGTGTGATTGCCAATGCCAACTTTACTGGCCGTCCGATCACTATCGATTTTGTGCGTGAAGCATTAAGAGATCTCTTGGCACTGCAAGAAAAATTAGTCACTATAGATAATATTCAGAAAACGGTTGCTGAATACTACAAAATAAAAATGGCAGATATGCTGTCTAAGCGTCGCTCTCGTAGTGTCGCTAGACCTAGACAAGTGGCAATGGCGCTATCTAAAGAACTTACAAACCAAAGCTTACCGGAAATTGGTGATGCTTTTGGTGGTCGAGACCACACGACAGTCTTACATGCATGCCGTAAAATCGCGCAATTACGCGAAGAAAGTCATGACATTAAAGAAGATTATGCTAACTTGATTAGAACTTTGTCTTCGTAATTCAGGGAATGTAGACACGATGAAATTTTCAATTGATAGGGATGCCCTATTAAAGCCATTGCAGCTAGTGTGCGGCGCAGTAGAGCGCAGACACAATTTACCTATTTTAGCCAACTTGCTCGTTGAAGTTAGTGAGTCCTCACTTAAGCTTACAGGTACTGATTTAGAAGTTGAGTTGGTCGGCCAAGCGGCAATTCATGGAGATATTGTTGTTGGTCGTACGACTGTTCCGGCTAAAAAACTATTGGATATTGTTAAATCATTACCAGAGCAAAGTGAATTAAAAGTCGAACAACAAGACAATAAATGGTTATTGCGTTCAGGTCGCAGCCGTTTTTCATTGGCAACATTACCCGCCGAAGATTACCCTAACGTTGAAGAGTTTCAAGCAGATATTGAATTTAACTTAAAGCAAGGTGTGTTGAAATCGATTATTGATTCTACTCAGTTTTCAATGGCTAACCAAGATGTTCGCTATTATCTCAACGGTTTGTTATTTGAAACAGAAGGTAATGTATTACGTGCAATTGCCACCGACGGTCACCGTTTAGCATTAAGCCATCGTACTATTGATATTTCATTACCTGAAAAACAAGTCATTGTGCCTCGTAAAGGTGTTGTTGAAATGGCGCGCTTGCTCGACAGTGATGAGCAAGACATTACTATTGCCATTGGTGATAATGCCATTCGAGCCATAACTAGTTCAGCCGTGTTTACCAGTAAACTTGTTGATGGTCGTTTCCCTGATTACCGACGTGTATTACCTAAGGGTGGCAATAAAGTCGTTATAGCCAGTCGTAACCAGCTAAAACAGGCATTGACTCGTGCTTCTATTCTGTCGAATGAAAAATTCCGTGGAGTACGTATTCAGCTCGAGCCTGGTTTATTGAAAATAACTGCCAATAATCCCGAGCAAGAAGAAGCAGAAGAGATTATTGATGTTGATTATAACTCTGAAGCTTTAGAAATTGGTTTTAACGTTAGTTATCTTCTTGATGTGCTAAATAACTTAGCCAGCGATGAAGTGCGTATTACCTTAATTGATGGTAATTCTAGTGCTTTGATAGAGAACCACAAAGAAGAAGATTCTATGTATGTAGTGATGCCAATGCGTCTGTAACGGTTTATCTGCTTATTGTTTATTAAGGTGCTGTAAGGCACCTTATTTGTCTGTATAGGATTATTAACTGCATTTATCACAATAGGTTTTCATGAGTTTATCGCGTATTACCATTGGTTCATTCCGCAATATTACCTCTGCGTCATTGCAGCCTTGCGATGGCTTAAACTTGATTTACGGCCAAAATGGCAGTGGCAAAACCAGTATCCTCGAAGCTATTTACTTTTTGGGTATGGGGCGCTCATTTCGAAGCCACTTATCACAGCGTGTCATTAACCATGATGACGATAAACTTACTTTATTCGCACATTCAATTACAGCAGATACAGACTGTAAAATTGGCTTACGTCGCCATCGAAGTGGTGAGATAGAAGTTAAAATTGATGGTGAAAAAGTGAAGCGCCTATCAACGTTAGCCGAAACTTTACCTATCCAAGTTATTACTCCAGAAAGTTTTTCTTTATTGTTCGAGGGGCCTAAAGCTCGACGTCAATTTATCGATTGGGGGGCATTTCATTCTGAGCCACATTTTTATCAAGCTTGGGTCAATACTAGAAAGGTTTTAAAGCAACGCAATCAATTACTTAGAAATCAAGCTCCCTATAGCCAAATACAATTTTGGGATAAGGAGTTGGTACGGTATGCTGAACAGGTTACCGAGATACGAAATCAATATGTAGACTCGTTAAATGTGCTACTTAAGGGTATAATCGGAGTGTTTTTACCTCAGATTGATATTAAGGTCTCTTTTACTCGAGGATGGGACAGTAAAACGGATTATTCCCAATTACTTGAAAACCAATACTCAAGAGATTTAGCCACTGGAAATACGGGCAGTGGCCCCCATAAAGCAGACTTACGTTTGCGTGTGGGCACTTTACCAGCGCAAGATGCGTTGTCCCGTGGACAATTAAAATTATTAGTCTGTGCACTGCGTATTGCACAGGGAAAGTTGCTCAAACAACAGCTAGATAAAAATAGTATTTATCTGGTTGACGATTTACCGTCAGAGTTGGATGCACAGCATAGGCAGCTATTGCTAAAGCAGTTAACCGAAACCGGTGCACAAATTTTTGTCACTGCTATCGATCCGCTAGCAATAGTCGATTCGTTATCTAGCCCTCCAAGCAAGATGTTTCATGTGGAACAAGGGCAAGTAACGGTTATTGAATAACAATGAGAGATAAATATGTCAGAGAATAGTTACGATTCTTCGAGTATCAAGGTATTAAAAGGCCTTGATGCAGTCCGTAAGAGACCTGGTATGTACATTGGTGATACTGATGATGGCACAGGTCTTCATCACATGGTATTCGAAGTGGTTGATAACTCTATCGATGAAGCTTTAGCCGGCCATTGTAGTGAAATCACCATTACCATTCATTCCGATGGTTCTGTCTCAGTAAAAGATGATGGTCGTGGTATTCCTGTTTCGATACATGAAGAAGAAGGGATCTCCGCTGCAGAAGTTATTATGACGATACTTCATGCTGGTGGTAAGTTCGATGATAACTCTTATAAAGTCTCCGGTGGCCTTCATGGTGTGGGTGTATCGGTAGTTAATGCTTTATCGAAAAAACTGCAGTTAACTATTCGTCGTGCCGGTAAAATATACGAGCAGTTTTATACTCACGGTATACCAGATGCACCCATTAAAGAAATTGGTGATTCGGTTAAAACAGGTACCGAACTTCGTTTTTGGCCAAGCACAGATACGTTTACTGACGTTGAATTCCATTTTGAAATTTTGGCCAAACGCGTACGTGAACTATCATTCCTGAACTCAGGAGTGGGCATTCGCTTGGTTGACGAGATTGAAAATAAAGATGAATTCTTTAAGTACGAAGGTGGTATTAGTGCCTTTGTTGATTACTTAAACCGTAACAAAACTCCAATTAATAAAGACGTATTTCATTTTTCTCAAGAAAGAGATGACGGCATTACCGTAGAAGTGGCAATGCAATGGAATGACGGTTACCAAGAAAATATTTTTTGTTTTACCAATAATATTCCACAACGCGATGGTGGTACTCACTTAGCCGGTTTCCGTGGTGCTCTAACGCGTAACTTGAATAACTACATGGAACGTGAAGGATTTAACAAAAAAGGTAAAACTAATGCTACTGGCGATGATGCGCGAGAAGGCTTAACGGCAGTTATTTCGGTAAAAGTTCCTGATCCTAAGTTCAGTTCACAAACTAAAGATAAACTAGTATCTAGTGAAGTGAAAAGTGCAGTTGAACAAACAATGGGTGAGCAGTTAAACGATTACCTATTAGAAAACCCAGCAGATGCTAAATTAATTGTTGGTAAAATTGTTGATGCATCCCGTGCGCGTGAAGCTGCACGTAAAGCGCGTGAAATGACTCGTCGTAAAGGCGCATTAGATTTAGGTGGTTTACCAGGAAAACTTGCTGATTGCCAAGAAAAAGATCCTGGCCTTTCTGAAATATACATAGTGGAAGGGGACTCTGCTGGTGGATCAGCTAAGCAGGGACGTAACCGTAAAAACCAAGCGATTCTTCCGCTAAAAGGTAAGATTTTAAACGTAGAAAAAGCGCGTTTTGACAAGATGTTATCTTCACAAGAAGTGGCAACGCTGATTACTGCATTAGGTTGTGGTATTGGTCGCGATGAATACAATCCAGATAAAACTCGTTATCACAACATCATCATCATGACCGATGCTGATGTCGATGGATCGCACATTCGTACCTTGCTATTGACCTTCTTCTTCCGTCAAATGCCTGAGCTTATTGAGCGTGGTTATATCTATATTGCTCAGCCTCCTCTTTTCAAAGTGAAGAAAGGTAAACAAGAGCAGTATTTGAAAGATGAACCTGCATTGACTGAGTATTTAACCACTCAAGCACTCGATGGTACCAATGTTTATCCAAGCCCTGGTGCTCTAGGTATGTCTGGTGAACCTTTAGAGCGTTTAGTGGCGCAGTACCGTGAAGTTGAACGTATTATTACGCGCTTAGAAAAACGTTTCCCTGCTAACTTACTCGACCGCATGCTATATCACCCAGAAGTGACAGCAGAGATGTTGAGTGATGAAGCACAAATGCTCACATGGTGTAATACTTTTATTGCTGATTTAGTTGAGCGTGAAAGCAGTGGTATTATTTTTACTGCCAATGTCATGCTTGATCCTGAGCGTAAAGTTTACACTCCTAGCGTGACGATCCGTAAGCATGGTATTGATACTAACTATTTATTTGGTTATGACTTTTTCAATTCAGCTGATTACCACCGTATTGCCAAGTTAGGTGCGGCATTGCACGGTATGATTGAAGAAGGTGGTTATGTACAACGTGGCGAACGTGTTAAAGAAGTTGAAAGCTTCTTAGAAGCACTAGATTGGACGATTAGCGAAGCTAAACGTGGTTTGTATATTCAACGTTATAAAGGATTGGGTGAAATGAACCCCGAGCAATTGTGGGAAACTACAATGGATCCAGAATCACGTCGTATGTTACGAGTTACTATTGATGATGCGGTTGCTGCAGATCAATTATTCACCTGCTTAATGGGCGATCAAGTTGAACCACGTCGTGAGTTTATTGAAACCAATGCTCTGAATGTCGCAAACTTAGATGTATAAGACATTTTAGATAAATAATGGGCGCCTCAGGGCGCCCATTTTTGTTTTTATTGCTATGGTTATAAAGAAAGTATCAATTAATTTGATTGGTACAAGATCTCATAAGGCTTTCAATCGTGGTGACAGATTTCTTTAAAAGGTTATTTAATATTCGTGACCGCAATGAACAAGCCAAATTTACAGGTGTCACCGCAGTAGAAAAACGTCAACAAGCTAAGCAACAAGCACCAGTCATTGAGGTAACAGAAAAGCAAGCTGTTGAATCACAGTTAGATTTATCGGCTTTATTTTATAGTTTATTATTTGCAACGCCATCCACAACGACTACAGGTATTGCTAATAACCTTGAACGTAACGTAATGCAAAATATTGAACAGGCATTAAGTTCACCACAAGCAATTGCGGAAAATGTTTTAAAGCTACCGAGTAAAATACTCGAGCTCGATAAAAAACTTAGCGATGACGGGATTAAAACCCAAGAGCTAATTCAACTTATTGAACAAGATCCTTTGTTGTGTGTGGACGTGCTCAAGCTGTGTAATTCCCCCGCGTTTAAACGATCTGATAGTGATGTTAATAGTATTAAGCAAGCATTAGTTCAAGTTGGCAGGCAACAACTAAGACAATTTATTACAGTGTGTTTAGCGCGAGAGTTAATTGATATAAAACCGATTTATTTCAGGCGTTTTGGCGCTGAAATTTGGCGTCATTCAATGCAGGTCGCTTTTTTGGCCAGTGAGTTATCGAGTCCAGATCAACGAGATAGCTCATTTCTTTTGGGATTACTGCATGATGTAGGGAAAATTGCGATTTTTAAAATGCTGGTGGACTCTTTTTATCAAGCTGAACCTGGAGAGCAACCTAACTCAATGCTTTTTAAGCAGGTAATGACCACTAAGTCGTTAACCTTAAGTGCGCTTCTTGCTCGTCATTGGCAATTACCTCGACACTTTGAAACACCGCTAACGTTACTTGCTAATACTAATATTAAACCTGACGATGATATGGCATTGCTGATTTGGAAAGCCAATATTATTAGTGAATGTTCGATGTTGCTGCAAGCGGATAAATTACCTAAACCAGCTTTAGCCCTTTTATTAGCTCAAGTAGAGTTTAGCGAAGAACAGTTTATCGAATTGCATCAACAACTCATCAATTTCTAGATATTATTCTGTTATTAATTTTTGTAGTTTTTTTAATAATAAAAAAGCGCCTAAAAGGCGCTTTTTTTGCTTTGGTTAGTATTCATTACTGCAGTAGTGAAATATCAGCAACGTGCAAGAACTGTTCACGAAGATTGGTTAATAACGCTAAACGGTTATTTTTTAATGCTTCATCATCAGCCATTACCATCACATCTTCAAAGAACTGATCGACGCTTTCACGTAAGTCTGCCAATAAGATTAATGCTTGTTGGTAATCTGCGTTTGCAAATAATGGTGCTAACAAAGGCTGCAATTGAACAAGTTTATCTGCCAAGGCTTTCTCTGCTGTTTCCGTTAATAGCGCTTGGTTGATGTTTTCAGGCAATTTACCTTCAACCTTAGCCAAGATATTAGAAACGCGTTTATTTGCAGCAGCAAGGGCGGTAGAGGCTTCTAAACTACGGAAATGTGATACGGCTTTAACACGGCTGTTAAAATCAGCAGGACGTGTTGGACGACGAGCAAGTACAGCCAAAATTACGTCAACTTGAATGCCTTTATCGTGATACCAGCTGCGGAAACGGGCCATTAAGAACTCAAGCACGTCATCGGCAGTATTGGCGTTACTGACATTGTCCGCGTGTAATGCCTGCGCTTTAGCAATAAGGTCAACTAAGTCTAGTGGCAAATTGTTTTCAACAATAATGCGTAAAATACCGATAGCCGCGCGGCGAAGTGCAAATGGGTCTGCTGCACCTTTTGGTGCCTGGCCAATGCCAAAAATACCGACTAACGTATCTAATTTTTCTGCTAGTGCAACAGCACATGACACTGTAGCCGTTGGTACAGTATCACCAGAAAATTTAGGCTTGTACTGTTCTTCAAGTGCAATTGCAACGGCTTCTGTTTCGCCGTCTAAGCGTGCGTAGTGCATGCCCATTGTGCCTTGAGTATCTGTAAACTCCATCACCATGTTCGTCATAAGGTCTGTTTTAGACAATAAACCGGCACGGCTAGCGTCAACACTGTTGGTGTCTACGTTGTGGTTATTCAATTGAGTTGCAATGAAACCTGCTAACGCTGAAATACGTTCAACGCGTGCTTTTAACGTACCAAGTTGTTTTTGAAAAACAACGGTCTCTAAACTGGCTATACGAGATTTAAGCGTTTGCTTTTTATCGGTATTAAAGAAGAACTCAGCGTCAGCTAAACGTGGACGAACCACTTTTTCGTTACCTGAAATAATCTGCTGCGGGTCTTTAGATTCAATGTTGGTGACAAAGATAAAGTTGGGTAACAATTTGCCTGCTTTATCAAATACTGGGAAGTATTTTTGGTCACCTTTCATGGTGTAGACCAATGCTTCAGAAGGGACATCTAAAAACTTTTCTTCAAAGTTAGCTGTTAATACAATTGGCCATTCAACCAGTGAAGCAACCTCTTCTAACAGATCATCTTGAATATCTGCTACACCGCCTAATTTAGTCGCAGCAGCTTCTGCATCAGCTTTAATCAGTGATTTACGTAATTCATAGTCAGCAAGCACTTTGCCTTGCTCTTTCAGTGCGCTTAAATAATTGTCAGCATGGTCTAGTTCAAAACTAGCTTTACCCATAAAGCGGTGTCCACGAATAACTCGTGCTGACTTAATGCTTAATAATTCAGCGTCAATTAATTCGCTACCCAGTAGAATAGTAACCGTGTGAACAGGGCGTATAAATTGGGTTTTATTGCTGCCCCAACGCATTGGTTTTGGAATAGGTAATTTATCGAGTGCGCGTTGCGCCATGTCAGCAATTAAGCTTTTAGTTTCAACGCCTACCACTTTAGCCTGGTGAACTAACCATTCACCTTTGTCTGTCACTAAACGTTCAGCTTGTTCAACGGTAATACCATTGCCACGAGCCCAACCTTGTGCTGCTTTAGTCGGGTTACCATCTGCATCAAATGCTGAACTTACCGCAGGACCGCGTTTTTCAACAATTTTATCTGCCTGTGCTTGCGCTAAGCCAATAATGTTAATGGCTAAACGACGAGGCGCGGCATACCAAACTGCAGATTCAAAAGGTAAATCTGCTTTGGTTAATTCATCGGTAAAGTTAGCTAAAAATGATTCAGCCAAAGTGCGTAATGATTTTGGCGGTAACTCTTCAGTACCAATCTCAATGAGTAAGTTTTCAAAATTCATTCGTTACCTCTACTTACACAATGGGAAGCCAAGCGCTTCACGTGCTTGATAATAAGATTCTGCTACGCCTTTGGCCATAGTACGAACGCGGAGAATATAACGCTGACGTTCGGTGACTGATATTGCATGGCGAGCATCAAGTAGATTAAAAGCATGCGATGCTTTCATTACTTGCTCGTAAGCTGGCAGTGGTAACGGTTTTTCTAGTGAAAGTAAGTGCATGCACATTTTTTCACATTGATCGAATAGGGTGAACATAAAGTCGACATCGGCATGTTCGAAGTTATAGGTAGATTGTTCTACTTCATTTTGATGAAAAATATCACCGTAAGTCACACGACCTAATGGGCCATCTGTCCATACAAGGTCATAAACACTGTCTACTTCTTGTATATACATGGCTAAACGTTCAAGTCCGTAGGTTATTTCACCTGTAACGGGACTACATTCAATACCACCAACTTGCTGGAAGTAAGTGAACTGACTTACTTCCATACCGTTTAGCCAAATTTCCCAACCTAAGCCCCAAGCACCTAATGTTGGCGATTCCCAGTTATCTTCAACAAAACGAATGTCATGCACTAACGTGTCAATGCCAAGCGCTTCAAGTGAGCCTAAATAAAGCTCTTGAATGTTATCTGGAGATGGTTTTAGCACTACTTGGAATTGGTAGTAATGTTGTAAGCGGTTAGGGTTTTCACCATAACGTCCATCAGTAGGACGGCGAGACGGTTGCACGTATGCACTGCTCATTGGCTCTGGGCCTAATGAACGTAAGAACGTCTGCGGGTGAAAAGTACCAGCACCAACTTCCATATCGAGAGGTTGAACAATTGCGCAACCTTGCTGCGCCCAATATTCCTGAAGGGTTAGTATGAAACCCTGAAATGTCTTTACGTCGTGTTTCGTCGTCATGTCTACTACTGTCAGGCTATTAATAGAAAATGGTAGTGATTATACCTTGTAGAGCAAGGCAGATGTAGGTTATTTTTTAACGTATTCATAAAAACGTTAATGGAACCGTACCATGCAAGTTAACCGATGTGGCTGGGTAAGTGAAGATCCTTTATATCAGCATTACCATGATACCGTTTGGGGACGGCCTGATTTTGATGCTAAACATCTTTTTGCAAAACTCTGTTTAGATGGGCAGCAAGCCGGTTTATCTTGGTTTACCATTTTAAAAAAGCAAAAAAACTACGAGCAACTGTTTTTCGGTTTTGAACCAAGTGTTATTGCTGAGTTTGATCAAGATAAGGTTGAAGCATTAATGCTTGAGCCAGGCATTGTGCGTAACCGCCTTAAAATTAACTCGATCATCAAAAATGCTAAAGCGTATATGGTATTTGTAGAGCAGGGTAATGATTTTTCTATTTTTTTATGGGATTTTGTTGGTGGCTCACCTATCGTTAATCAATTCGAGTCTTTAAGCCAAGTACCTGCACAAACACCTGAGTCTGAAGCTATGTCTAAAGCGTTAAAAAAGCTTGGTTTTAATTTTGTTGGCCCGACAATTTGTTATGCCTTTATGCAAGCTGTGGGCATGGTGAATGATCACACCACAGATTGCCATTGTTACGGTCAGTATTGATTTTAAGGATAAAAAAGGGTGTTCCACGTGAAACACCCTTTTTATTGGAAGTTTAAGCGTTAGATTTTTTCAAAGAAAAAAGGTTTACGTTTATGTTTATCACCATTGAGTAGATTCATGGTTTCTGAATTAAATAGCTTACCATTGACCATGGTGTAGGTGACCTTATCTGTCGATCTTATATCGGTTAATGGATCGCCATCAATCACAATTAAGTCTGCTAATTTACCGACTTTAATAGAACCTAGTTGATGGTCCATACCAAAGGTAGTAGCAGGGTTAATAGTTGCTGTTTTTAAAACTTCCATATTACTCATGCCGCCTTGAGCAAACATCCACATCTCCCAATGCGCAGCTAATCCCTCGCGCTGACCATGAGCACCAATATTAGGTTTAACGCCTATTTTGTTTAACTCATTAGCTACGCGGGCAACATTAAAATGATTGTAATGTTCATCAGGCGCAGTAATGCGTCGCATTGAACGCGCATCTAAAATATCGTGTGGAACATACATGCTTAGACGAGGGTGAGCCCATACATCCGTTTTGTCATACCAGTAATTTTCGCCGGAAATACCACCATAAGCGACAACTAAAGTTGGTGTGTAGTGAACTTCTGTTTGGCTCCAGAATTGTTTAATGTCGTTGTAAATTGAAGCAGCAGGTAACGAATGTTCTACTGTTGTATGCCCATCCGCTATCATGGATAAATTGTGCTGCAGTAAACTTCCACCTTCAGGCACAACCATCATTTCGAGTTCACGCGCCGCTGCAATAATCTGTTGACGTTGATCTCGGCGTGGCTGGTTATAACTTTTAACGCTAAATGCACCTACTTTTTTAAGACGCTCTAAGTGGAACTTTGCATCATCCAGTGAATCTACATGCGAGGTATAACCTGGTAAGTTGGCTCCATATAAAATAGTGCCTGTTGAGAAAATTCGCGGACCAACAATGTTGCCTGCTTTTTGTTGTTCAGAAGCTGCAAAAATTTCGGTAGTGTCATTTGATGGGTCGTGAATAGACGTTACCCCAAGTGACAGGCCTGAATATAAGGCCCAGTTTTGTTGTGGAATAATTTCATCATCTGCTTGGCCGCCATGTGCATGGGCATCAAATAATCCTGGCATAATGGTTTTACCGCTAATATCGATAACTTGGGCATTTTTAGGTATAACGGTATTAGCATCACCAACACTGACAATTTTATTGTCTGTAACGATAACGACACCATTTTCAATGACATGGTCATTTTCCATAGTGATTACTTTACCGCCGCTAAATACCACTGTTCCACGTGGAACATCGACTTTATTTTTAAAACCAATTGAAGTGATTTTAGGATCGACCTTGGTTTCAGCTTTTGCATATTG
Organism: Shewanella sp. MEBiC00475; assembly: GCF_005234075.1. Lineage (NCBI taxonomy): Bacteria > Pseudomonadati > Pseudomonadota > Gammaproteobacteria > Alteromonadales > Shewanellaceae > Shewanella > Shewanella sp. MEBiC00475. Next base: position 2,152,553 of record NZ_CP039928.1, on the reverse strand, counting down.
AGTATCGACTTCAGCTTGATATAAATCTGGGCCCAATGTCCAATATAGTTGGTTGTTTTTTCCGTTCCAACTAATGCTTTCACCTGCACGAGCACTTAGTTGAGTTATTGGTAAGTTGGTTGCTTTAGGTCCTATAGCGACGGTTTCACCATGTTTAGCAAAAGGAGTGACATACACTCTAAAGCGCTCTGCAAAAGCCAAGTGTTCACCGTTTGGAGATAAACGAAACTCGGTAGCATGGTCGCTGGTGTAATGAGTACGCTTTTCAAAACCATTCATGCCGATAGAAGCAAACTCTGGTGTTTTATTGAAATCCATAAAATAAACACGGTCTGAATCAGCGCCAAATTGTGGTTGGTGACCACTGGCAGAGAGCTTAGTACTTTTTCTGCCTTTGACATCCACTTTATATAAACCGGGTTCTTGTGACCAAGTGCGTGGTGTCATGTATCCACCGCGAGCCTTTCGATAAACAATATATTCGCCATCAGGCGAAAAGGTCGGTTCAACATATTTGCCGGGCTCGTTGGTCAATACCTTGGCTTTACTGCCTCTAGCACTAACGACACTGACAGTACCTTGCTGTTGATCATTCCAGGTAGTGAATACAATGTCTCTACCGTCGCGTGACCACTGTGGAAACAGCTCATTGATGTCATCATCTAAACGGGTTAATCGTTTATGTTTACCATCTTTAACATCACGAATCCAAATTTTACCTAAGGCTTCAAATACCACTTTTTCGCCGTCAGGTGACACTTGTGCCATACGCAGCATTTTTACATCAAATTCATCTTGATCTAAGTTTTGAGTAAAGCGGACTGATGGCTGAATATCTCTTTGAGATTTAACACTGAATGGAATGTCAGATATTTTTTTACTGTCGACATCAAGTTTATTAATTTTACCTTTAGCCCAAAATACGATGTGCTTATTGTCTTTGGTCCAAGACATTGTTGGATACACGCCATGAATTGCCCAGGTTTCTTGCATATCACGATCGAGTTTGTCATACAGCTTAGTTTCTTCACCAGACTTTAAATCCAGTGAATATAGTGTCGATTGGAATCCATCACGTTTGATGTAAGCAAGCGTTTTGCCATCAGGGCTTGGTGTTGGGCGGATAGCACCACCAGTTCCTTCAATTAATACTTCAATATCGCCCGTTTGGGTGTCATAGCGCTTAATTTTATAAATACCTTTGACAGAATCTTTTGAGTAATGAAAGGTCTTGCCTGGGGTCGCATCTTGGCTAAAGTAGATATATCTACCATCTGGCGAGTAGGCCGGTTCACCCAAATCTTTTTGTTCGTTAGGGCGCTCTGTTAGTTTAACTCCTTCACCACCAGCAACGTGAAACATCCACACTTCACCAGCTCCAAGGCTGCGGGTGCCGGTAAAATGTTTACGTGCCACTAAATACTGTGAATCAGGACTCCAGGCCGGGCTGTTCAGTAAACGGAATGTTTCAGCAGTGATAGGGTGTGGATTGGTACCATCGGCATTCATTATCCAGATATTGTCGCCACCATCTTCATCAGAGGTGAAAGCTATATACTTACCGTCTGGGCTATATACTGGCTGCATTTGCCAAGCTATACCTTTTGCCAGTGGTTTGGCTTCGCCTCCTGCTATCGGTATTTGATAAATATCACCTAATAAATCAAATACAATGTGTTCACCATCTGGTGATACATTGACGTTCATCCATGTGCCTTCGGTTACATTGATATCAATTTTACTTAATGGCGCATTTTCTGGAGCATTTACATGCCATTTTACTTTGTCATCTTCGGCATAGGCAAAGCTAGACATACCTAGAGTAAGTGCCATTGCCGTGTAAAGTGGAGTGAGTTTTTGAGTCAACATAGAGTAGATTATCCGTTGTCGTTTTTATTTTCAGTGGATTTAATCAAGCCCAATACCCGTTTAGGAAATGTCATTTTGCCTGATTAGATGACCTAAAGAGTATTTGGCTTTACTGCGTTTGTCGGTTTGAATAGTTCCTTTATCGCATAAATTACCAATAAGGTGTACAACAAATCTGTATCAATTAATGACAGACATTAACACATATGTCTGTTATCGATTAATAGACAATGAGTGCTATAGTGTTAGATTTTATTATGAAAGGCTTAAACGAAAATGATTTATCGGTTTTACTAATCTATTTTTACTGAGTCATCTAGTTGTATTAATCCAGTTCGAATCACGCGGCAGGTCACACCGCCACGCCAATCTGGCATTAATGCTTGCTCTAGGCCGGGATGAGCTAGTTCCATTTTGTTGCACGGATCAGTTTCGCCAGTAATCTGTAACTGTAATTCTGTTCCAATCTCAATAATTTTACCTACATCAGTGGCACTAAATTCATAACCACTAATTAATAAATTTGCTCTACGAGTTAACCAGTCAAGGTCTACATTAATTTGCTGACAGGCCATTAGCCATTGTTGTTTTGACATCACGGTCACTTGACGTTTACTTGGTCGGCCAAAAACATCATTTTCGACACCTCGCTCTAATGTTACATTGGCACAAAAGGCTGGTTTCATTATGCCGCGCTTTGCTATTTTATATGCGATAGCGTCCAATGTAATTGTCATTAATTACAATCCTTTTTTAAGCAAGTACTGGTAAGGGGTTTTGCTGGTATCACTGGCAATTAACGTGTGATCCATAAATTCACAAAAACTCGGAATATCTCGAGTCGTTGCAGGGTCATCAGCAATGACAAGTAATACCTCTCCATCAGCCATTTTTCGTACCGTTTTGCGGATCATCATAACGGGCTCTGGGCAGCGTAGGCCAAGAGCATCTAAGTGGTGCTGTGCTTGAGTATAAATATCGGTCATTGAATGCTATCTATATTACTAATCTAATTATCGCTAATGTTACTCTTGTCATTTAATCTTGCCAAGTTTGCTTCACTCTTAATGTTATTTTAGTTTTTAATTGATTTTTTATTTTCCATAAAACATGTTTCACGTGGAACATTAGCCAAAGTAGACAAATTAAAAAAATAAAAAACGAGCCTTATGGGCTCGTTTTTTTCAACTCAGTTGATATAAATGAAAAGTATCAGCTTGGTTTTATAACCATTAAACGCGTTCGAATACAGTTGCGATACCTTGGCCTAAACCAATACACATAGTGGCAAGACCAAGTGTTGCATCTTTTTCTTCCATTAAGTTTATCAGTGTTGTCGAAATACGCGAACCAGAACAACCTAATGGATGACCTAATGCAATTGCGCCACCGTTAAGGTTAATCTTTTCATCGACGACATCTTGCAAGCCAAGATCTTTAACACAAGGTAATGACTGTGCTGCGAAGGCTTCGTTTAATTCAATAAGGTCTAAATCGGCAACCGATAAACCTGCGCGAGCTAATGCTTTTTGGGTTGCTGGTACTGGGCCATAACCCATAATTGCAGCATCACAACCAGCAACGGCCATAGAACGAATACGTGCACGGATTGGTAAACCTAAGGCGCGAGCTTTAGATTCTTCCATAACCAACATTGCAGAAGCACCATCTGACAATGCAGAAGATGTTCCCGCCGTAACAGTACCATTAACTGGGTCGAATGCAGGGCGTAAAGTCGCAAGTGATTCAAGTGATGTTTCAGGACGAATAACCTCGTCGGTCAACACTTTTATCAAGGCACCTTTTGCATCGTGACCTTCGATTCCCCAAATCTCTTTGGCGAAACGACCTTCAACTGTAGCGGCATGGGCACGCTGATGAGAGCGTACTGCAAATGCATCTTGTTGTTCACGAGTTATACCATACATTTTACCTAACATTTCAGCAGTTAAGCCCATCATTCCAGATGCTCTTGCTACACGCTTTGACATGCCGGGATGGAAATCAACACCGTGGCTCATAGGTACGCTACCCATGTGCTCAACACCACCAATAATGAAGGTGTCACCTTGGCCTGTCATAATTGCACGAGCCGCTTGGTGAAGAGCATCCATTGATGAACCACACAAACGGTTTACGGTAACAGCACCAGCCGTTTTTGGAATGCCAGCGATTAATGAAGCATTACGCGCAATGTTAAAACCTTGTTCAAGAGTTTGCTGCACACAACCCCAAATAACATCTTCAATGTCGTTAGGGTCTAATTGTGGATTACGCACCATCAGTGCTTTCATTAATTCTGCAGACAATGTTTCTGCACGTACATTTCTAAATACCCCTGCCTTAGAACGGCCCATTGGGGTACGAATGCAGTCTACGATAACAGCTTGTTTCATGATTTAATTCCTTTCCCACTGATTAGGCTTGGTAGTAACTACCGTTGTTGGCTGCAAGTTCACGCATCGCTTCGGTTACTTGATACAAACCACCAAGGTGCGCGTATTTGTCTGCTAGGGCAACAAAGTTGGCTACGCCCATGGTGTCTAAGTAACGGAATACACCGCCACGGAATGGAGGGAAACCAATACCGTAAACTAGACCCATATCGCCTTCAGCAGGTGATGCAATAATGCCTTCTTCTAAACAACGAACCGTTTCGATGATCATCGGGATCATACAACGAGCGATGATGTCATCTGACTCGAATGCTTTTAATTCACCGAACTCAGCGCTTAATAACTCGTAGCTTGTTGGATCAATGTCCTTTTTCGGCTTACCACGACGGTCAACAGAATAAGCATAGAAACCTTTAGCATTTTTCTGACCTAGCCGCTTGTTTTCAAACATTATATCAATAGCATCTTTGCCGTTTTTACCCATGCGGTCAGGGAAGCCTTCTGCCATTACTGCTTGCGCGTGATGACCTGTATCTAAACCAACGACGTCAAGTAAGTAAGCTGGGCCCATTGGCCAGCCAAATTGTTTTTCCATGACTTTATCGACAGCAGCAAAATCAGCGCCTTCTGCGAGTAGAGCGCTAAAGCCTGCAAAGTAAGGGAACAATACGCGGTTAACGAAGAAGCCTGGGCAGTCGTTTACTACAATTGGGGTTTTACCCATTTTGCTTGCATAGGCTACAACAGTGGCAATGGTTTCTTCAGAGCTGTGCTCACTGCGGATAATTTCAACTAATGGCATTTTGTGCACTGGATTAAAGAAGTGCATACCGCAGAAACGTTCTGGTTTCTTAAGGCTTTTAGCTAATAAGTTGATTGAGATAGTTGAAGTGTTAGATGCAATAATGGCATCTTCAGATACATATTGTTCAACTTCAGCTAGCACAGTGGCTTTCACTTTCGGATGTTCAACAACCGCTTCTACTACAATGTCGCTATTTTTTATGGCAGCATAATCAAGTGAAGGAGTTATGTGGTTGAGAACTTTAGCCATTTTTTCTGGTGTAGAACGTCCACGGGCTACTTGTACTGTCAATATCTTCGCTGCTTCATTTAAGCCTAAATCAAGCGCAGGTTGAGCGATGTCTTTCATTACGATTGGCGTGCCTTTACTTGCACTTTGGTATGCAATACCACCACCCATTATACCAGCACCCAATACAGCTGCTTGGTTAACATCGTGAGCCAATTTACCCGCTTTCTTTGCTTTAGCTTTAACGTACTGGTCATTTAAGAAAATACCAATTAATGCCTGGGCAACTTCTGTTTTAGCTAATTTAATAAAAGCCTGAGCTTCCACTTTTAATGCATCATCACGACCTAAACCTGCAGCTTGTTCAACAACATTCACAGCAGCCATAGGTGCTGGATAATGCTTGCCTGCAACAGAGAATACCATCCCCTTAGCTGTGCTAAAACACATCAAGGCTTCTAGTTTAGGTAGCATTAATGGTGATTGCTTTAGGGTACGACGAGCTTGCCAATCGATGCTGCCATCAAGTGCTTCTTTCAGCATTTGAATTGCTGAAGCTTCTAAATCTTCTGGAGCTACAACGGCATCAATAGCGCCAACTTTTAATGCGTCTGCTGGTCGTTGATCTTTACCTGAGGTAATCCACTCAAGTGCATTATCAGCGCCGATAATTCTAGGTAAACGCACTGTGCCACCGAAGCCAGGAATGATACCTAGTTTGGTTTCAGGTAAACCAATACGTGTATTGGTATCAACAACACGTAAGTCAGTGGCTAAAATAGTTTCGAAACCACCACCAAGAGCAAAACCGTTAACGGCAGAGATAGTTGGAAAAGGTAAATCTTCAAGTTTGTTGAATACTGCATTGGCTTGTTCAACCCATGTGAGCAGTGTTGCATCATCTTGCTTAAATAAACTTAAAAATTCGGTGATGTCTGCGCCAACGATAAAGGTGCTTTTTGCTGATGTCAGCATTAAGGCTTTAACCTTGGTGTTTTGTTTGATGCTATCTAAGGCTGCATCAAGTGAGGCTAGAGTTTCTCTGTCAAATTTATTTACCGAACCTTGTGCGTTAAAACACAACTTGGCAATATTATCTTCAAGTAACTCAACCTGAATAGTAGGGCTTTGGTAGATCATTGCTTGCTTCCTTATTGCTTAAAAGCGACTTCCACATCTTATTTACTGTGCAGTTATCAAGCTTGAATCACAGTAGTTTAGGCCATCTCTTGACCAACTAAATATCAGTGTGCGACTAAATGAGACAAATTACAACACCCAATTTAAACGGCCGTTTAATTTATTGTCATTTAGCGAGGAGTTTTTATCTTTGTGATAGACTCAATAAGTTAATATTTATGAAAAGGGATAGTCAATGGATCAGTTAGCCCATTTATATCATGCACACATCGGTGAGCTAAATCGTCGTGTTGCTGAAATTTGCCAACGTGAAAATATATCGGGTTTAGTGATTCACTCGGGACAACCTCATCGACAATTTTTAGATGACTTAAACTATCCCTTTAAAGTGAACCCACAATTTAAAGCTTGGTTACCTATTTTGGATACAGCTAATTGTTGGTTAATTGCGAATGGCCAAGATAAACCGACTTTAGTTTTTTATCGTCCGGTCGACTTTTGGCATAAAGTCAACGACGTACCACAAGCTTTTTGGACTGAACATTTTGATATTCAGTTACTGACTAAGCCTGATCGTATTGCTGACTATTTGCCTAAAAGTCTGACATCATGGGCTTATATAGGTGAGCATTTAGACGTGGCTGATATATTAGGTTTTACCGCTCGGAATCCGGATGCGGTAATGAACTATTTACATTATCACCGTGCAGATAAAACTCAGTATGAGCTTGAGTGTATGCGCCGAGCCAACCAAATTGCGGTAAAGGGCCATTTAGCCGCTAAAAATGCCTTTTATAATGGTGCGACTGAATTTGAAATCCAACAGCAGTACTTACTTGAAATTGGTCAGGGTGAAAACGAAGTACCTTATGGCAACATTGTGGCTTTAAACCAAAATGCGGCCATTTTGCATTACACTGCTTTAGAACATGTAAATCCTGTACAACGTTTATCGTTTCTTATCGATGCAGGGGCTAGCTATCACGGATATGCTGCCGATATCACTCGAACTTATGCATTTGAAAAAAACCGTTTCTGTGAGTTAATTGCCGCACTCAATAAGGTACAGTTAGCCATTATTGATACTATGAAACCCGGAGTTAAATACACTGACTTGCATATTGCGACTCATCAACATATTGCACAATTACTAATTAATTTTGATATTGCAAAAGGCAGTATTGAGCAGTTAATTGAGCAAGGTATTACTCGAGCATTTTTCCCTCATGGATTAGGGCACATGCTAGGGCTTCAAGTTCATGATATGGGGGATATGCTCATGATGAACGTGGTACCAATATTGCTGCACCAGGCGATCACCCATTTTTGCGTTGTACTCGGGTGTTAGCACCAAATCAAGTATTAACGATTGAACCCGGTTTATACATTATTGATACCTTACTTGAACAATTATCAATATCAGCTAAACAAGCGATTAATTGGAATACTATTGATGAGCTTCGCCCATTTGGTGGTATTCGTATCGAAGACAATGTCATTGTTCATCATAATTGTAATGAAAATATGACAAGAGAGTCTGGTTTAGTTGATTGAGTCATATTTAATACCACAAGCTAACATATTGATAGAAGAAGAGATAAAGTATAGCCGCTTTATCTCTTTGTTATTTCATTGCCCGCAACCTAGTAATATGAAGTTAGTACTTACCAACATGAAACAGCAATACCCAGGAGCAAGCCATTATTGCTATGCATTTGTTGCTGGTAGCCCTGAAAATACCATTGACATGGGCGCCAGTGACGATGGTGAACCATCAGGTAGCGCTGGCAAACCCATGCTAGCGTGCTTACAAGGCGCAAACATTGGCGAGCTAGGGGTTATTGTAGTGCGTTATTTTGGTGGTACTAAATTGGGCGTTGGTGGTTTAGTGCGTGCTTATACCTCGGGTATAAAGCAAGGATTAACTCAAATACAAACTCAAGTTAAGCATATAAGGTACCCTGTAAGCTTAGTGTGTCATTATTCCAAACTAACAGATGTTGAGTATTTAGTGGCTCTGCATGATGGTGAGATTGTTGATAAAGTATTTTCCGAGATTGTAGAAATACACTTTGAATTGGCTAAATCGCATCATCTGGCTTTTAATCAAGCATTAGCGACGCTGACCCAAGGTCAGCTACAAGTAAAGTTTACAGTTTGAGCTATGACTAACTTATGCCAAAATGTCACTTAATTGTTAAATTCGACGCAGTACAACTTAAACAGAATCCTTAATGCAATATAAAACAATTATTAGAATCACCGGTTTGCTGATGGGATTATTTTCAATCACCATGTTGCCATCAGCATTAGTGGCTATCTTATATAAAGATGGTGGCGGTACCGCTTTTATTCAGGCCTTTTCTGTCAGTATTTTTTTAGGCTTTTTATTATGGTATCCCAACCGTCATGAAAAAGGTGATCTTAGAACTCGCGAAGGCTTCTTGATTGTAGTGCTGTTTTGGACAGTACTAGGATCAATTGGTGCACTGCCATTTATTTTTTCTAATAATCCAGATTTAAGTTGGACTGATAGTTTTTTTGAATCGTTTTCGGCCTTAACAACAACGGGAGCAACGGTCATCGTTGGGTTAGATGACCTCCCTAAATCAATATTGTTTTATCGCCATTTACTACAATGGATGGGGGGATGGGTATTATCGTACTGGCTGTAGCTATTTTACCGCTACTGGGTATTGGTGGTATGCAACTCTATAAAGCAGAAGTACCTGGGCCAGTGAAAGATACCAAGGTTACGCCGCGAATAGCCGAAACAGCGAAAGCGTTATGGTACATCTACTTTTTACTTACTACCGCTTGTGCATTGGCATTTTATTTTGCTGGCATGGATGCATTTGATGCTATTTGCCATTCATTTTCGACCATTGCTATTGGTGGCTTTTCCACCCACGATGCCAGTATAGGTTATTTTGAAAGTCCGCTGATTAACGTTATTTGTGCGGTTTTCTTGTTGATTGCAGCGGTTAATTTTAGCTTACATTTTGCCGCATTTACTCGCCGCGGTATTAACGTTAAAGTCTATTTGAAAGACGCCGAATTTAAGGTGTTAATTGCTGTTCAGCTGTTGCTTACGGCAATTTGTTTTACGACTTTATATCAGTCTGGTATTTATGATTCTCCAGAGAAAACCCTCGATTATGCTTTTTTTCAAGTCGTTTCTATTTCAACAACTGCGGGGTTTGGTACTGAAAGCTTCCATTCTTGGCCGTTGTTCTTACCTATTCTATTAATTTTTTCTAGCTTTATTGGTGGTTGCGCTGGTTCTACTGGTGGTGGTATGAAAGTGATTCGCTTAATTTTGCTTATCTTGCAAGGTTCACGTGAAATGAAACGATTAATCCATCCTAAAGCAATGTATTCGATTCGAATTGGAACAATGGCATTGCCAGATAGAGTTATTGATGCCGTTTGGGGTTTCTTTTCTGCCTATGCGTTGGTGTTTGTTGTGTGTATGGTGATATTAATGGCCATGGATATGGATGCCATCACAGCATTTAGTGCGACCGCAGCAAGTTTAAATAACTTGGGACCAGGACTCGGGGACGTCGCCTCTAATTATGCCAGTATTACAGACGGCGCTAAGTGGGTACTGGTAATGGCAATGCTATTTGGTCGATTAGAAGTATTCACCTTACTGGTATTATTCACTCCTACGTTTTGGAAAAATTAATGTTAAATACAGTTATTTTATATTCAACGGTTGATGGCCAGACACTGGCAATTTGTCAGAAAATTAAGCAAGTACTAACTGAACAAGGTGAGCAAGTAAGTGTAGTTAATTTAGCGGCTGCTGATGTTAATGATTTAGCTTCTGTGGACAAAGTGGTTATAGGTGCCAGTATTCGATACGGCAAACATCGACCTGAATTGTTCAAGTTTGTTGAGCAACACCAAGCGATACTCGATACCAAGTTAAATAGTTTTTTTACCGTCAATGTCGTCGCAAGAAAGCCTGAAAAAAATACTCCAGAAACCAATCCATATATGCAAAAGTTTTTAGGATTATCGGCTTGGAAACCTAAGCTATTAGGCGTTTTTGCGGGCAAGATTGATTATCCTCGTTATCGTTTTGTTGATAAGTTCATGATTCGATTTATCATGTGGATGACGAAAGGACCGACAGATACTCAGGGAACGTTCGAGTTTACGGATTGGGGTAAAGTAGACGAGTTCGCTAAACAAATCGCAGCGCAAAAATAACCTCATCATATTTGTAGTAAATTTAATGCGTTTTTAGTTAACACGATTAATCCCTTCTCGGTATAACAGTAGGGACAACTCGGTAAAGTGGCTTTATTTAACACCTGTAATATCAAAGTTACCATTTGTTGTGCGAACCAAGCACTTTTACGTGTTAATAACAGATTTTTTGCAAATCAAACCAACCAAAGGTAACGGGATGATGGTAGTTTGATAAACATTTATTATCCCAGAGCTTGTTAACGGCCAATGTAGCGGCCTAAACTTCAGTGTTGTTTAAGCACAGTAGCGGCGATGAAGAATAGAAATAACTTCAGTGACTTGCTCATTTTTCAGGGTGTAATAAACCACTTGTGAACTCTTGCGAGTGTTAACCAAATCTTGGGTGCGTAATACCGCTAAATGTTGTGATAATGCCGATTGGCTCAAAGGAACCGTTTCATTTAACTCAGTGACACTTAGTTCTTGTTCTAACAATAAACATAAAATCATTAAGCGGTAAGGATTGGCAATGGCTTTTAGCCATTGTGCTGCCGTTTCTGCATTATTTAGCATTGTTGCAACGTCAATATCTTGCTTCATGAGTGTCCTTATATATGACCTGTAATTACGTAGAGGGTGAGTGCTATTAAATTTCTTGTATCATCATACTGCTGCATCACAGAGATCTCAATTTTAACTATTAAATATATGAGCTATTTCTAATTTGTGATCATTGCAGGGGTTTAAAATCGCTTTTATTGCCAAAATGAGACAAATTATCCAATAATGAGAATTAAAAAATGGCCAATATTTTAGTGTTATATTATTCCCGAGGTGGTCATACGGCACATATTAGCCGAGTAATTGCACAGCAAATTGAATCCAAAGGTAATCATTGTGATGTTGTTAATATTCAAGATAAAGCGACTATTGAATGGTCTAAATACCAAGCCGTTGCGTTAGGTGCTTGTGTGTTATATGGCTCATATCATAAATCAGTATTTAAGTTTGTTCGCGAAAACAAGCAGCATTTATCACAAATACCAAATAGTTTTTTTTGCGTTAGCGTTGTGGCTCGTAAACCAGAAAAACGAATTCCAGAAAATAATACCTATTTGCAAAAGTTTTTAACCTTGTCAGAGTGGAAACCGCAGGATGTTAAAATTATTGCTGGTAAAGTCGATTATCCTTCATGGCCTTGGTATGACAGTTTTATGATCCGTCTAATCATGAAAATGACTGATGGTCCTACTGACCCCACCGCAATTATTGATTATACCGACTGGGAAGATGTAAAGGTTTACGGTGATCATATTGTCGAATTAGCGACGGCTGTACCTGCGTAGTCGCTGTTGTACCAACTCAACCTCCTGATAAATGATCTGTGTCAGGGGGAATCAACATTTATCCTTAGTACTTAATTCTCCTAGCCGCTTACTTACGTAACTGGTTTTTAATATATTATCTTTGTTGTTTTTAGTAGTAAAGTCTATATGTATCAAATAAATATCACTATATATCGATATTAAAAATGCCAGAACTTAGGATGAAATAACACTGCAACAGTCAGTATTTCTAAGCGCCCCAATAACATTCCTAATGCCAATGCCCATTTAGCAATATCGGGAAGGGGAGCAAAATTTCCGGCTGGACCTATAATTGGACCAAGGCCTGGTCCTACATTGGCTACTGCTGTAATAGCACCAGTAAAGCTGGTCATAGGATCTAATCCGGTCAGTACCAGAATAATTGAAAGTGTTAATATAACGATAACCATCAACATAAAAAAAGCCATGATTGAGCGGACGATATCATTTCGAATACTATGGCCGTTATATTTGTCTTTAAACACACCATTAGGATGGAATTGTTGTTTAATTTGCTGGCGCATTATTGAGAAGGCAATTTGAAAACGAAATATTTTTATCCCGCCAGAGGTTGAACCTGAGCAACTGCCGATAAACATTAAAAATAGAAATACGACACTAGCGACAGCCCCCCAAGATTGATAGTCCGTTAATCCATAACCTGTGGTTGTGATAACTGAAATCACATTAAAGCTGGATAACCTAAATGCATCTAAAAAATCTATGCTTTGGTGTTGCCACAACCAACATGCCAATGAAAATGACACCAGTAATACCAAGGTTAAAAAGCCTCTTACTTGTTGATCATTCCATATGCGCAAACTGCCTTGTTGAATGGTTTGCACAAACATTAGTAGCGGTAACCCGCCGGCTAACATAAACACGATACCAACCCAATGCGCCGAGTGTGAAAAGGCCGCCATCGAACGATCGGAGGTCGAGTATCCTCCTGTTGATAATGTGGTCATTGCATGATTAATTGCTTCAAACCAATGCATGCCAGCAAGATGATAGGACAATGCGCATAACAGCGTTAATACGACATAAATAAGAAATAAGTGTTTGGCCATATGCTGGGTTCGAGGCGTAGTCTTGTCGCTCCAATCTGACGATTCCGTTCTAAATAGGCGCATTCCTCCCACATTCAAAAATGGCAAGATTGCTACTGCCATTACAATAAAACCAATACCGCCAAGCCATTGAAGTAACGAACGCCAGATTAAAATGCTGTGGTCCATGGTGTCTAACCCCGATAGTACCGTTGAACCGGTAGTGGTGATCCCTGACATGGTTTCAAAAAAGGCATCTGTATAATTAATACCGTGATAAAGAGTGAAGGGCAGTGCGGCAAATAGACTGACAACAAACCAAGTGATACTGGTGAGTAAATACATATCACGAATATTGAGATTAAAATGATGGTTACGGCCATTTTGAATACACAAAATAGCAATCAAACCGGTAAATAAACCAGATATCATAAAGTCACCAATGGTTTCTTCGCTATAAAATAGCGCAAAACCCATTGGTATTAACATAAATCCTGTCAGTATCGAGAGGAAAATACCGAGAATGAAAACAATCTGTTTTACATTAAACATTGTAAATTAGAAGAAAAACGCACTAGGTTGGAACAACTTTTCTACATCACCGATAAACTTCTTATTTACTAAAAATAAAATGACATGGTCACCCTGTTCTATTACCGTTTTATCGTGGCCCATTAATACTTCATCATTACGTACAATGGCACCAATGGTGGTGCCCGGCGGTAATTTAATGTCGCCAATTTTTTTCCCCACAACTTTTGAAGTGCTTGAGTCACCATGGGCGATAGCTTCAATAGCCTCTGCCGCGCCGCGACGTAATGAGTAAACATTACAAATATCACCTTGGCGAATATGAGTTAATAAAGCTGAAATAGTGGCTTGTTGAGGGGATATGGCAATATCGATGTTAGCTTCTTGCACAATATCGACATAGGCTTCACGCTGGATCAACACCATGACTTTTTTAGCGCCCATGCGTTTGGCTAAAAGTGCAGACATAATATTGGCTTCATCATCATTGGTGACGGCAATAAATACATCGGTTTGATCTATGTGTTCTTCAAGCAATAATTCTTGGTCTGATGCATCACCACAAAACACCGTAGTTTTTACGAGTTTTTCCGACAACATCTCGGCGCGCTCTTGACGGTGCTCAATCAATTTAACCGAGTGAGTGCGTTGCAGTTTTTGGGCAAGACCAAAACCAATATTACCGCCACCAGCTATCATGATATTGCGGTAAGAATTATCCAGTTTTTGCATCTCACTCATTACCGCACGAATATGACGACTATCAGCGACGAAAAATACTTCATCATCGGCTTCAATAATCGTGGTGCCGCGCGGCATAATAGGTCGGCCTTGTCTAAAAATAGCCGCGACTCGGGTATCAATATTCGGCATATGCTCACGTAATGTCGCTAACGCATTGCCGACTAATGGACCACCGTAATAAGCTTTAACTGCCACGAGACTGAGTTTTCCTTTTGCAAATTCAAGTACTTGAAGTGCTCCTGGGTATTCAACTAATCTTTGTATGTAAGTGGTTACTAACTGTTCTGGTGCGATGAGTTCATCAATAATAAAACCGCCACGGGGCTTAGCATCACCACTTTTAATTTCGCTACTGATAAATAGTTTATCTTGAAGCTCCAAATAAGCTTCTGAGCGAATACGAGCAATTTTTGTCGGTGTACCAAATAAGCTGTAAGCGATTTGGCATGCTGACATGTTGCATTCATCACTGTTGGTTACTGCAATGAGCATGTCTGCATCTTCTGCTCCTGCTTCTTTTAATACACTTGGATGGGCGCCATGACCGACAACAACACGCAAATCAAATTTGTCCTGCAACAATCTTAATCGAGCTCTATCACTGTCGACTAGTGTGATGTCGTTATTTTCACCGACCAAGTTTTCAGCTAATGTGCCACCAACTTGCCCTGCGCCTAAAATAATAATTTTCATGGCTTGAAGTACATCCTTAAAGTGCTTTAACTAGGCGCGCGTAATAAAAGCCGTCCATATTATTTTGCCCTGGCAAAATTTGCCAACCGATATCATCGCGATGAGTTTGTTGCTCTATCGGTACTAAATTCGCATCAGGCGTACGAGCTAGAAACTGTTCAACTTGCTGGCTATTTTCTTGGGGCAAAATAGAACAAGTTGCATATAATAAGGTGCCACCCGGTTTAAGCCATTGCCAGCAATGATCTAATATCTGTTTTTGTAAGTTAGCTAACTCTTCAATATCGCTATTCTTACGTAACCATTTTATGTCTGGGTGACGGCGAATTACCCCAGTGGCAGAGCAAGGTGCATCAAGTAATATTCGATCGAATTGCTGTCCTTGCCACCATGATGGGATGTCTGCTGCATCGCCGTGAATAAGTTGCGCTTTTAAATGTAACCTGTCCAGATTTTGTTGTACTCGATCAAGCCGTTTTTGATCAAAGTCGACAGCGACTAAATTGATATTGGGAGCTAGCTCTAGTAAATGGCAACTCTTGCCACCTGGTGCGGCACAAGCATCTAAAATAAGTTCATCTGCTGTTGGTGCAAGTAAGGTTGCTGCCCATTGTGCTGCGCCATCTTGCACCGATGCTGCGCCTTCCATAAAGTCTGGTAACGCTGCGACATCTTTTGCGCTTTCGAGCAATATAGCATCTTGGCTTAAACCAACTTGGGTTTGAATATCATGTTGGGCTAGTGCTGCTAAATAGACCTCACGTGTTTGTGATTGTTGATTGTTTCGGAGCCACATTGGTGGACGCTGGTGGCTTTGTTCGATAATGGCTTGCCAGCTTTCTGGATACGCTTGTTGTAAACGCTTAATAAACCAAGCCGGAGTATTAAAACGTAATGTATCTGAGTCGGTATTTAATGCGGCATCTTGGCGCTGAATATTACGCAATACACCATTGACCACTTTGACCAAACCATCGAAACGTAACTGTCTGCAGGCTTCCGCTGTTTCAGAAATAGCGGCATGTGCAGGAATGCGAGTAAAGTAAAGTTGGTAACAACCAACAATCAATAGTTGATGTAATATTCGCTGCTTACCTTTAAACGGTTTAGCTAGGCAGTCGCTTACACATTTGTCTAGCTGTGGTAATTGACGCATTACGCCGTAACATAACTCTGCCAGTAAGGCTTTGTCTTTGCCGTTTTCTAAGTGTTGTTGTTGATCGGGTAGCGCTACTGATAATGACGTACCTTTTTCGAGTACTTCATAAATCGCTTTAGCTGCCAGTGCGCGCACATTCATGCTAGTTAGCCTCTTGGTTTAAACACACACCAGCAGCGAACCAATCACTACGAGCATTAAGAATGTCAGCCACATTAAGGGGCTTTTTGTTAGGCAGTTGCATGGTTTGAATAATTAACTTGCCGTCCGCTGTCGCAACTTCAATACCTTGTTTAGTTGCAGCAATAATCGTTCCCGGTGACTCGGTGCATATCTCATCGGAATAATCAGCTTGCCAGACTTTAATGGTACTTTGTTGATGTTCAAAATAACTGACTGGCCAAGGATTGAACGCACGGATGTCTTGCCATAATTGCTTAGCACTTTTATGCCAATCAAGACGAGCTTCTTCTTTTGATAGTTTCTCTGCGTAATTTGCGAGTGTTTCATCTTGCTTTTTAGCGGTTAAGGTCCCTTCGCTTAATCCTGATAAGGCCTGAATTAATGCTTGTGGGCCTTGAACTGCCAACTTTTCATATAGACTCGCTGAAGTGTCAGTATTGTCGATAGGTAGAAATGTTTTTAATAGCATATCGCCAGTATCTAGGCCTATATCCATTTGCATAATGGTGACACCCGTTTCGGCATCTCCAGCCCATAATGCTCTTTGTATAGGAGCCGCTCCGCGCCAACGAGGTAAAATTGAACCGTGAACATTAATACAACCTAAACGCGGAGTATCAAGCACTATCTTCGGTAAAATCAATCCATAAGCCACTACCACCATAATATCTGCATTAAGGTGTGCTAACTCAGCCTGAGCCTCTTCTTTACGTAATGATGCTGGTTGAAATACCGCAATATCATGCTCTAAAGCCAAGGTCTTTACTGGACTAGCTGTGAGTTTCTTGCCTCGTCCTGCGGGTCTATCTGGTTGAGTATAAGTGGCTACTACATCATGTTCAGAATCGATGAGTGCTTGTAAATGTCTAGCCGCGAAATCCGGAGTACCGGCAAAGATGATTTTTAACGGTTTCAAATGACTTCCTATGCTTCTCTAGCATCTAAACGAGCTTCTTTTTCAAGCTTAGTTTTAATGCGCTGGCGTTTTAATGGCGATAAATAATCGACAAATAACTTGCCATTAAGGTGATCTATTTCATGCTGAATACAAATGGCAAATAACTCGTCAGCTTCAACAGTAAATTCATTACCATGGCGATCTAACGCTTTTAAAGTGACATATTCTGCACGATCAACTTTGGCGTAAATCCCCGGTACTGAAAGGCAACCTTCTTCATTTGCCAAGTCGCCACTACTGGCCATTATTTGAGGATTAATAAAAACGGTTGGACGATCAACTTCATCTTGTAAATCCATCACAATAAGTCGCTGATGAAAATCGACTTGCGTGGCGGCTAGGCCAATACCTTTTTCTAGGTACATGGTCTCGAGCATGTTATCTATTTGTGTTTGTAGTTGCGGACCAAAATCCGTTACTGGTTGAGCTATAGTACGTAAACGCTCATCTGGAAATCGTAAAACATTAAGTATTGGCATATATAAACTCTTAACAAGTCTGTTAAATTTCAACCAGAAAGCTATACTGGCAATTGTAATTAGGGTAATTTTAATCCTTACGGGCTATCAATAACAGTAAAAAGCTCTAATAAAGAGCTAAACAACATGGATTTCACCATGAAACGCTTATTATTACTTGTTTTTCTATGTTTAAATTTTTCTTTGGCTAGTGCGGATACATTAACACTGAAAGTTGGTCATCCAGATACGTATGTCGTTAAAAAAGGCGATACGTTATGGGATATTTCTGGCTATTTTTTAAATGATCCCTGGCGTTGGCCTAAATTGTGGGGAAATAATCCATTAATTGCGAATCCGCATTTAATTTATCCCGGTGATCGACTGACTTTGGAATTTATTGATGGTCAACCTCGTTTAGTGGTTAAGCAACACATCAAAAAGAGCCCTGAAGGTCGTGTTATATCGAAAAATGGCCCTGTTCCAGCTGTAGATCTTGCCTTAATTAAGCCCTATTTGGTACAGAATAGGGTGGTTGATCCTGGATGGTTAGATGGGCAGCCAATTGTTATGAGCGGTGAGAGTCCTTCGATTCATCATGTCGTCAATGACGTTGTATATGTTAATGCAATGCTTGAACAAGGCCTTAAAGTTGCTATTTACCAAACTGGCCGTGAGTTTTTCTCCCCTGAGAGTGGTGAGTTATTAGGGCGAGAAATTATTTTAGCGTCAACAGGCCGAGTTATTGAATCTGGGACTGTGTCGAAAGTTGAACTGCTCAGCAGTTTACGCGAAACCAAAGGTGGCTATCATGTGACACCTGTTGAGGATGAAGCATTAATGTCGGCATATTTTATTCCTAAAGCCGCAGACTTAAGTGTGCCTACCTCAATTATTGCTACTATAGGCAATATTCGTGAAGCGGGTAAACTTGACGTGGTATATATTGATCGTGGTGCAGATGATGGTGTCAAGACTGGTCATGTTTTTTCAATGTTCCGCGATGGTGAAAACATTGTCATTGATAACGATGGTAATCCTGTCCGTCCCCTTGATAGTTCAACTTACGATAAAGTCCTTGCACAGTTTTCAGAAGAGACGGCTTATAAAATGCCTGATGTTTTCCATGGTAATTTAATGGTCTTTAAAGTGTTTGATAAAACTAGTTTAGGATTGATTATGTTTAGTGGCCGCCCTGTTCGAGTGGGTGATAAGTTATCTAAACCAGAGCCATTAACGATTAAAGGTGAATAATTTCAGATAAACTGGTCGACTGGCTAGTTGTTTGTGCAGTATCTGGGCTAGGACCGGCCCGGGTTCAACAATTATTAACTCAGATTGACGTTGAAGAAATTCGTCAACGTTTAGAGTTTGAACCACAGGCTTTGCCCTTGCCGGCAAACCTGTTGGCTAAGTGCCATATAGACTTTAACAAAGTGGAGCAAGCCTTAGCATGGCTTGATTCGCAACCAAATCACTATATTGTGACTCTTTCTGATCCACTTTATCCTCCATTACTTTCTCAGATTACCGATCCGCCACCAGTGTTATTTGTTAAAGGTCAGATATTGTCCCTAGTTTTGCCTAGTATAGCGGTGGTTGGCAGCCGTAATGCCTCTCGTGGTGGCTTAGATATGACAGCCGATCTAGCTTATCAGTTAGCCAACCAAGGCTTTGCTATTACTAGTGGTATGGCGACTGGCATTGATGGTGCTGCACATAAAGCGGCAATAAACGCGAATGGTAAGACAATTGCGGTTCTTGGCACTGGGGCCGAGTGTATTTACCCTAAACGTCATCAAAATTTGTATCACAATATTATCAATACGGGTTGTGTCATCAGTGAGTATTGGCCAAATATCGGGCCTTTCTCTGGTAACTTTCCTCGACGTAACCGTATTGTCAGCGGCTTAAGTTTAGGTACCGTAGTCGTTGAGGCAAGTCGTAAAAGTGGCTCATTAATTAGTGCTCGGCTGGCTATGGAGCAAAACCGTGAGGTGTTTGCTGTTCCGGGGTCTGTATTAGGCGGTTATAGCCAAGGTTGTCATGATTTAATTAAAAATGGAGCAAAACTTGTCGAGTCTGCTGCCGATATAATAGAAGAATTAGGCTGTTTATCGGATTATCACCTTGAACAATTGCATCAACGGCACCATATACAGGATAATGAAGTTTGTAATTTGCCATTTCCTCCGCTGTTAGCTAGTGTAGGATATGAAACGACAGCCATAGATGCTGTGGTTGAGGATAGTGGGAAGACAATAGATCTGGTGTTAATACAAATGCTTGAACTCGAGTTACAAGGGTGGGTTGCAGCAGTGCCCGGTGGTTACGTCAGACTAAAGAGGAGTTAGCCATGTTTGATATCCTCATGTATTTATTTGAAAATTATGTTCATAGTGAAATTGAACTATTAGTTGATGAAGATGAACTCACTAAAGAGTTAACTCGTGCGGGTTTTCATCAAGTAGATATTATAAAAGCACTTTCTTGGTTAGAGCACCTTGCTGATCTACAAGAAAGCGATAAACCGTACTTGTGCAATCATGCACAACATTCATTCCGTATCTATACCAAAGCGGAAATGGCTAAATTAGATGTTGAGAGCCGTGGTTTTTTACTGTTTTTAGAACAGATCCAAGTGCTCAGTGTTGAAACTCGCGAAATGGTCATTGACCGTGTCATGGAGTTAGATGAGCCAACATTGGTGTTAGAAGATCTTAAATGGGTGGTATTAATGGTACTATTTAATGTGCCTGGAAATGAGTCTGCTTATGAGCAAATGGAAGATTTAATCTTCGATCAGCCAGAAGGGCGATTACACTCATAATAAAAAGGAGGCTTGGCCTCCTTTTTTAGGACTCTAAAATATTATTTATTGAGAACACCATGTCGAAAATTGATCCACAGCTGTTTAATGTCCACGAGCATGCATTAGATAAAGAGTTTGAGCTTTGTCCTGCTTGTGGATCTGAGTTGTCGGTTAGACATAGTAAGCATGGTGGCTTTGTCGGTTGTAATAATTATCCAACATGTGATTATACTCGTCCATTAGTGCAACATGAGTCGATAGAAACTCAAGTCATCAGCGGTTCAGTGTGCCCTAAATGTGGTAATGAACTGGCGGTTAAATCGGGGCGTTTTGGTATTTTTATCGGTTGTACGCATTATCCTGAATGTACCCATATTGAAAAACACGATAATACTAATCAAGCTGAACAGATTACCTGTCCTCAGTGCGCTAAAGGCCACCTTGAGTCTCGAACCAGTCGATATGGGAAAACTTTTTTTGCTTGCAGTGCCTACCCAAAATGTAAGTTTATCGTAAACTATCCTCCATATAATGAAGCTTGCCCTGATTGTGGCTTCGGAATTTTAGTAGAACGAAAAGGGGCGGCTGGTAGTCGAGTCGAGTGTCCGCAAAAATCCTGTAAATATAAGCGAGCTTTATAGTTTTCGTTTTAAAATTAATTTGATGCAAGGGAATTTAATGTTGCAATTGCAGCCATCTGCTGTCGCCGCCATTATAAACCAAGGTGGAGTGATTGCTTATCCTACTGAAGCCGTATTTGGTTTAGGATGTGATCCTGACAACGACAGTGCTATCGAAAAATTGTTAGCAGTTAAACAGCGTCCTTGGCAAAAAGGGTTAATTTTAGTTGCCAGTTCTTTGGAGCAACTTGTTCCTTATATTGATATCACTCAACTAACATGGGAGCAATTGCAGTTTGTGCAATCTAAATGGCCTGGACCATTTACGTTTATCATGCCTATTAAAGCGCATGTATCTAAATTACTTTGTGGTGAGTTTGACTCTATCGCCGTGCGTGTCTCAGCTCATCCCGTCGTGCGTGAGTTGTGCAATACTCTCAATAAACCTTTAGTATCGACAAGTGCCAATTTAGCTGGTGAGTTACCAGTAGTCGATGCGCAACATATCATCACTGATTTTAGCGATAAAATTGAGGCATTGATTTTAGGTCAGCTGGGCGAACAACGTCAGCCATCAACTATTATAGATGCCCGTAGTGGTCAGATCCTTCGTACTGGAAGTTAATATTATGTCAAACAATCTTTCTCAAGTGCCTGACGCACAAAAAGTAAAATCATTTTTACTCGTATTGCAGCAAAATATTTGTCAGCGTTTAGAGCTACTCGATGGCAAAGCCACTTTTAAAGCTGATTCATGGGAGCGTGAAGAAGGCGGTGGTGGTACTAGTCGGGTATTAACCCAAGGCAAGGTATTTGAACAAGCTGGAGTTAATTTTTCACATGTGATGGGTGATGCTATGCCTGCCTCAGCCACTGCGCATCGTCCTGAATTGGCTGGCCGTAGTTTTGAGGCAATGGGTGTATCTTTAGTTATCCACCCTAATAATCCCTATATTCCTACAACCCATGCCAATGTGCGTTTTTTTATTGCTCATAAAGAAGGGGCCGACCCTGTGTGGTGGTTTGGTGGTGGATTCGATTTAACGCCATACTATCCATTTAAAGAAGATGTGATCAGCTGGCATCAAATGGCTAAAGATATTTGCGATCCATTTGGCGAAGAAGTTTATCCTAAATACAAAAAATGGTGTGATGAGTACTTCTTCTTACCTCACCGTAATGAAACGCGTGGTGTAGGTGGACTCTTTTTTGATGATTTAAACAAACCTGGTTTTGAACGTAGTTTTGAGTTTATGCAAGCGGTTGGTAATGGTTTTATTGAAGCTTATGAGCCAATAGTCGAACGCAACAAAGAATTGGTATTTGGTGATGATGAACGTCAATTCCAACTTTATCGTCGTGGCCGCTATGTTGAGTTTAACTTGGTTTACGACCGAGGTACCTTGTTTGGCTTACAAACGGGTGGGCGCACTGAATCTATTTTAATGTCGATGCCGCCATTGGTGCGCTGGGAATATGGATATACTCCAGAAGAGGATAGCCCTGAAGCTGAATTGTATGACATCTACTTAAAACCACAAGACTGGTTAGCTAAATTCTAGTACTTAGTACGCTGTTGTATTGAGTCATCGGTTACGCATGTTGTCTGCTAGGGTCGAAATAGCCTGAATAATCACTTGTTGATGTTCAGGTTTTTTTATCGTGTTTTTAATGGCTGCACGCATACACATTAACCATTGTTCTCGCATCGACTCATCAATCGCAAAGGGCATGTGTCTCGCGCGCAAAGCTGGATGACCATATTTTTGTTGATACAGTTGCGGCCCACCTAACCAACCGCTTAAAAATTCATACAGTTTTTGTTCTGAATCTGCAATTGGCGATCGATGTATGGCTAATAATGCTTGGGCTTCAGGGCGTTGTTGCATTTGTTGGTAGAAGTCATGAGCAATTGCGCGGATGACTTTATCTCCACCAATAATGTCGTAGGCATTAGATTGGCTTGTGTCTCTACTAATATCGGCTTGAGGTTTGGTGAATAATTTACGTAACCAGTTCATATTATCTGCCATTAAGAATATCGGCTTCATTATATCTAAATCATTACCGATACAGTGATTCTTTTTTGTTAACATTTTGATACCAACTATTTAACGATTAGTCTGTATTTTGATAATTATCTTAGTTAGATTGGAGGTCAAATAACAAAGGAGATCCCAATGGTAAAACTGATGCCTTCATTGGTTGCTGTAGCTTTTTCAACCGCAGTAATAGGTTGTAGCCCTGCAGAACAACAAGATCAAAAAATTACAATCAATGCTAACCCGTATCCAAGTACTTACCATGTGCTGCCCAATTCAACCACGCTACTTAAAAATGCCATTGTGTTAACCGGTACAGGTAAACGTATTGATGAGGCTGATGTGTTAATTAAAGACGGTAAAATTAGTGCTGTAGGAAAACAGTTAGTTGCTGAAGGTGCTGTGGTTATTAATGCTAAAGGCAAGTGGATTACTCCGGGTATTATTGATGTACATTCGCACTTAGGCGTATATCCAAGCCCGAACGCCGAGTCACATAATGACGGTAATGAAATGACGAATCCCGTTACCGCTGAAGTTTGGGCTGAGCATAGTGTGTGGCCACAAGATCCTGGTTTTAATCGTGCCCGTGAAGGCGGTATTACAACATTACAAATCTTACCTGGTTCTGCCAATCTTATTGGTGGCCGAGGCGTGACACTCAAAAATGTTCCCGCTACTACCATGCAAGCTATGAAGTTCCCTAATGCCCCTTACGGTTTAAAAATGGCCTGCGGTGAAAACCCTAAAAACCTTTATGGAAGCCGTAATGAATTACCCATGACACGTATGGGGAATATGGCGGGTTACCGTACTGCATTTATTCAGGCTACAGAATATAAACGGGCATGGGACAAATATGATGCTGATTATGCTGCTGGTAAAAATCCTGAGGTACCAGAACGAGACTTGATGAAAGACACGTTAAAAGGTGTGCTTGAAGGTGACATTCTTATTCACAATCATTGTTATAAAGCTGAAGAGATGGCAATGATGATCGACTTAGGCAAAGAATTTGGTTATCACGCAGGAACATTCCACCATGCTGTAGAAGGTTATAAAATTGCAGGTTTACTGGCTGAAAACGGTAACTGTGCCGCTATGTGGCCAGATTGGTGGGGCTTTAAATTAGAAGCTTATGACATGGTGCTTGAAAATGTTGCAATGGTTGATGCGGTTAAAAACTCTTGCGCAATAGTACACTCCGATTCAGGTGTAACGATTCAACGCTTAAATCAAGAAACTGCCAAAATAATGCATAGGGCTAATGAAAACGGATTTGATTTGAAAGAAGAACACGTGATTGGTTGGCTTACCGCTAATGCGGCAAAATCATTGGGGATTAGCGATAAAACCGGCTCTCTTGAGCAAGGTAAAAATGCTGATTTAGTGGTGTGGAATACCAACCCGTTTAGTGTTTATGCTCAAGCGGAACAAGTATTTATCGATGGCGCGAAAGTATATGACCGTCAAGACCCAGCCTATCAGGCACAAAGTGACTTTATGTTAGGTCAGCAATAAGGAGCAAGATAATGACACTATTCAATAAATCCGTGATTGCATTAAGCTTGTCATTCAGCCTTGCGTTAAGTTGTGCTGCTCAAGCTGAAAGTGTAGCCATTATTCATGCAACCGTGCATACAGTGACTGATCAAGGTGTATTAACCGATGCCACAGTTGTGATTGAAGACGGTACGATTGTGGCCATTAATCCACAATCGCCCACTGCCGATACCATTATTGATGCCAAAGGCGCAATATTAACACCAGGCTTTATTGCTAGCATGAATGACTTGGGGCTAGTAGAGATCGGTGCCGTATCTGCATCACGTGATACTTACGAAAAAGAAGCCGATATTATTTTTGACCCCAGCTTAGCTTATAACCCCAAAGCTTCTACCGTACCATTTGCTCGCAAAGGTGGCATAACCCGCAACATCGTATCATCTGGTGGTGGCGAAGGCATTTTTTTGGGGCAAACTTTCACAGTGGATTTAAGTGGTAATTGGGATAGCCTACTGGCAGCTAATACGGGATTGGTGGTTGCTTTGGGAGCCTCGAAAGAGGGGTCCCGTGCGACAGGTATGCAACAATTAATTAATAAGCTCGAAGATGCTAAAAAAGCCCAAGTGAAAAAAACACCAAAGACCGCTAAAGCCAAGGATGAACCTAGTCGGGAAGACAGTGTTGTTAACGCAGTGCTTGCGGGCGAGAAATCATTAATCGTTTCAGTTGACCGTGCCAGTGATATCTTGCATTTAATTAAGCTTAAACAGGAATTTGGCCTTGATCTCATTTTGGTTAATGCAGCCGATGCCATAATAGTGGCAGATCAGTTAGCGAAAGCGAAAATCCCAGTGGTTATCGACAGCATGCGTAACTTGCCAGAAAGTTTTGATTCATTACATAACTCACTTGAAAATGCAGGTAAGCTAACTAAAGCCGGAGTGAAAGTGGCCATTGCCTTGCCTGGTGATAGTCATAGTATTTATGCTCTACGTTTTAGTGCCGGAAATGCCGTTGCTAATGGGATGGATTATGATGATGCACTGGCTGCTGTGACAGCAAATGTAGCTGATATTTTTCATTTAGATTCAGGACAAATAGCCGTGGGGAAACCTGCTGATTTAGTTTTATGGAGTGGCGACCCTTTCGAGTTTAGTAGTAAAGTAAAAAAGATGTGGATAGCTGGTGAAGAGCAAAGTACTGACAGCCGTCAAGACAAACTACGTGATCGCTATTTACAAAAAACAGCTATGCCAAAAGCATATAGCCGTTAACATCTCACGATGGATGTGAGATGTATCCCTAAATCGTTAACCAAGAGATGAAGCGAATGACAGATAAGTATGCTGTATTTGGTAACCCAATAGCGCAAAGTAAGTCGCCATTTATTCATACTGAGTTTGCTAAGCAAACTCAGCAAGACTTAAGCTATGAAGCCATTCTCGCCCCTGTTGATCAATTTGAAACTTCGCTAACGGCATTCTTTGCCGATGGCGGAAAAGGTGCCAATGTCACTGCACCATTTAAAGAGCAAGCATTTGCTATGTGCGACGAGCTCAGTGAAATCGCTAAACTCGCTGGCGCAGTCAACACCTTGTTTAATTTACCTGATGGTAAAATTGGTGGTGACAACACAGATGGTGTTGGTTTGGTGAACGATTTAGAAATGCTGTTTGGTTCACTAAAAGGTAAGCGAGTTTTATTGGTGGGTGCTGGTGGCGCGGCAAGAGGTTGTATTTTACCTATATTGCAGCACAATGTGGCTCAGTTGATTATCTGTAATCGGACTCATGAAAAAGCAGCGCAACTCCAAGACTTATTTAATGAATACGGCAACTTTTTTGCTCAACCCATTGAAAAATTACTATCGCCATTTGATTTAGTTATTAACTCAACCTCAGCAGGACTATCCGGGCAGCTCATTACTTTACCTAACGTTATCGTCGATGAAACCACAGATTGTTACGATATGACCTACAGTCAAGATACCACGGTATTCAATCAATGGGCGCAAGAGCGGCATGCTCGTAAAACCGCAGATGGGTTAGGGATGTTGGTTGGTCAAGCTGCGGAAAGTTTTAAGCTATGGAGAGGTGTCACCCCTGATAAAGGACCTGTAATGCGTAAATTACGAGAGTTATTGGCACAAGAGGTATCAGACTAATGAATCAAAGCGTCATTTTTAGTGACCAACTCTATGTTGAAACAAATCAAGTAAGGTTTATTGCTCAACAACAGGGGATGAATATTAATTGCTTTGCTAGCTTTGCTGTTATTAGCGAACTTTGTGATGATCAACTAGTGAGTGAAAATAACGTTATAAATATGTTTGAAAAGTGTCGTTTTGACCTAGAAGACAAAGCAGAACTCTTGATTGAGCAAGAGCAGTTTAATGGCAAGGGCGATATTAGTATTAAATAATAGATTTAATACTATCGACTTGTTTTGAGGTGCTGTTGGTTTCAACCTTTTTGTCGTTTTTAGGAGTACATATTGTTATCTACTTTTCTAAATACAATTGTCAAATCTTGATCATATTGTGCAAAACCATAGTTAAATCGAATGGCCGGTGAGTATGCTGTTAAAGTTTATGCCAATAACTTAATTTGCTGCTCTAAAGTCTCTATTGGGTCATAACATAAAGCCACAAACTCATCGTGGCCTTAATGTGCCAGCAAAAATTTGGAACTATAGTGCATTTAATGACTATCTATTAATATCAGTCATTAGAAGCATGGTGTTAATTTTTTCAAGGTATGTATAGATGGATACATTTGACAAGGTTTAAAGTAAATGAACCAATGTGGAATTGGTCCATCGTGCGATTCTACATTATGATTACTGCTGTAAATCCACTAAGTATTCATTTTTTAAACGGACATAATTGTCAGAAGACTGAGGTAAAAAAGCGCGCTCTGCGGCTGTTAAAAGCCGAACTTGTTTGCATGGGCTTCCTACATATAAGTAACCACTTTGCAAAACCTTATTCGGTGGCACTAATGAACCTGCACCCAAAATCACGTCATCCTCTACAACTGCACCATCAAGCAATATAGATCCCATACCTATTAACACCCGATGACCAACCTTACAGCCATGCAACATTGCTTTATGACCTATAGTTACGTCATCACCGATGATCAATGGATGGCCATCAGGATTTGCTGCTGATTTACGGGTTACATGCAATATACTGCCGTCTTGAACATTACTGCGTTTACCGATACGGATTTTATTCACATCGCCGCGAGCAGCCACTAATGGCCAAATACTCACATCACGGTCTAATTTTATATCACCAACAAGCACTGCAGACTCATCAACATAGACGTTATCGGCTAAATCGGGGTGTATTCCTTGGTAAGTTCTTACATTCGTAGACATAACAATCCTTATATTCGTTGTTTGGGACAGTATAATGCTTAAAAACTAGCTGGTCAGGCTAAATTATCCGCAAACAAGCCTAGAATAACAAATAACCTTAAAAAAGGGGTTGCACTAAATCTTGTGTTGCCTATAATGCGCATCCACTGACACGGCAGACAGCGCAAGCAGTCACCGGGTTAGGTTGAATTAAGTGCCTCAAAACACTGAGTTCAGCAGCGAAAAGAAAGTTTGAAAAAACACTTGACGCAGCAAGCGGAACGCGTAAAATACGCCTCCCAAGCCAACGACCTAGCGTCTTATGGCGATACCTGAAAAATCGGTATCAACGCTCTTTAACAATCTAAACAAGAAATCTGTGTGGACATTCACAGGTATTGAGTTATTCGAAATTGTCTTCTGTTCTTCGGAATGTTGGCAATCAAAAAATTTCAACTCAATGCAACGATGAATGTTCATAGCAATATGTAACAAGCATTTTATAGATTCTTCCGAGTTTATAAGGTGTAAATCAGAATTCATTGAGCCGAGATATTCCTAACAGAGTATTTCAAAAAACTTTAATTGAAGAGTTTGATCATGGCTCAGATTGAACGCTGGCGGCAGGCCTAACACATGCAAGTCGAGCGGTAACAGAGAGGAAGCTTGCTTTCTTTGCTGACGAGCGGCGGACGGGTGAGTAATGCCTAGGGATCTGCCCAGTCGAGGGGGATAACAGTTGGAAACGACTGCTAATACCGCATACGCCCTACGGGGGAAAGGAGGGGACCTTCGGGCCTTTCGCGATTGGATGAACCTAGGTGGGATTAGCTAGTTGGTGAGGTAATGGCTCACCAAGGCGACGATCCCTAGCTGTTCTGAGAGGATGATCAGCCACACTGGGACTGAGACACGGCCCAGACTCCTACGGGAGGCAGCAGTGGGGAATATTGCACAATGGGGGAAACCCTGATGCAGCCATGCCGCGTGTGTGAAGAAGGCCTTCGGGTTGTAAAGCACTTTCAGTAGGGAGGAAAGGTAGCGTGTTAATAGCACGCTGCTGTGACGTTACCTACAGAAGAAGGACCGGCTAACTTCGTGCCAGCAGCCGCGGTAATACGAGGGGTCCGAGCGTTAATCGGAATTACTGGGCGTAAAGCGTACGCAGGCGGTTCATTAAGCTAGATGTGAAATCCCCGGGCTCAACCTGGGAATTGCATTTAGAACTGGTGAACTAGAGTCTTGTAGAGGGGGGTAGAATTTCAGGTGTAGCGGTGAAATGCGTAGAGATCTGAAGGAATACCGGTGGCGAAGGCGGCCCCCTGGACAAAGACTGACGCTCATGTACGAAAGCGTGGGGAGCAAACAGGATTAGATACCCTGGTAGTCCACGCCGTAAACGATGTCTACTCGGAGTTTGGTGACTTAGTCACTGGGCTCCCAAGCTAACGCATTAAGTAGACCGCCTGGGGAGTACGGCCGCAAGGTTAAAACTCAAATGAATTGACGGGGGCCCGCACAAGCGGTGGAGCATGTGGTTTAATTCGATGCAACGCGAAGAACCTTACCTACTCTTGACATCCACAGAAGCCGGAAGAGATTCTGGTGTGCCTTCGGGAACTGTGAGACAGGTGCTGCATGGCTGTCGTCAGCTCGTGTTGTGAAATGTTGGGTTAAGTCCCGCAACGAGCGCAACCCCTATCCTTATTTGCCAGCACGTAATGGTGGGAACTCTAGGGAGACTGCCGGTGATAAACCGGAGGAAGGTGGGGACGACGTCAAGTCATCATGGCCCTTACGAGTAGGGCTACACACGTGCTACAATGGCGTATACAGAGGGTTGCAAAGCCGCGAGGTGGAGCTAATCTCACAAAGTACGTCGTAGTCCGGATTGGAGTCTGCAACTCGACTCCATGAAGTCGGAATCGCTAGTAATCGTAGATCAGAATGCTACGGTGAATACGTTCCCGGGCCTTGTACACACCGCCCGTCACACCATGGGAGTGGGCTGCAAAAGAAGTGGGTAGTTTAACCTTCGGGAGAACGCTCACCACTTTGTGGTTCATGACTGGGGTGAAGTCGTAACAAGGTAGCCCTAGGGGAACCTGGGGCTGGATCACCTCCTTACCTATACGACTAACTCAATACCTAAAAGTGCAGAGATGCATGTGAGTGTTCACACAGATTACTTGTTAACTTCTTCGGAAGTAGAGTGAAATGCGCCGCGAGCCGGTTAGCATTGTTCTTTAACAATTTGGAAAGCTGATAGTACTAACTAAAGGCGCATAGATGATAATTCGTTGTCGTTTGTGTGATTACGTTAGTGCGAAAAATAATACTGATGCGAAAGCATCAGTATCTTGAGTTCTCAAAACACTGTTTAAGTGTCTTGAATATTCTAAAAACTAAGGCGAGTCCACTTCCTACCCTGGAGGTGAGACAAGTAAAAACCAGCTAGTTGCGATATAACGCAGGTGGTTCACGCAAGTGAAACTCATTTGGGTTGTATGGTTAAGTGACTAAGCGTATACGGTGGATGCCTTGGCAGTCAGAGGCGATGAAGGACGTAATAACTTGCGAAAAGCGTTGGCGAGCTAGTAATAAGCATTTGAGCTAACGATATCCGAATGGGGAAACCCAGCAGCATAAGCTGTTATCACTACATGAATACATAGTGTAGTGAGGCAAACCCGGGGAACTGAAACATCTAAGTACCCGGAGGAAAAGAAATCAACCGAGATTCCCCTAGTAGCGGCGAGCGAACGGGGATTAGCCCTTAAGTCTATGGGGTGTTAGTGGAATGTGTTGGAAAGCACAGCGGCACAGGGTGATAGCCCCGTACATGAAAACTAACCATAGATGAAAACGAGTAAGGCGGGACACGTGACATCCTGTTTGAATATGGGGGGACCATCCTCCAAGGCTAAATACTCCTGACTGACCGATAGTGAACCAGTACCGTGAGGGAAAGGCGAAAAGAACCCCTGTGAGGGGAGTGAAATAGAACCTGAAACCGTGTACGTACAAGCAGTGGGAGCGGTTCTTGAGACCGTGACTGCGTACCTTTTGTATAATGGGTCAGCGACTTACGTTTTGTAGCGAGGTTAAGCGAATAGCGGAGCCGTAGGGAAACCGAGTGTTAACTGCGCGTTTAGTTGCAAGGCGTAGACCCGAAACCGAGTGATCTAGCCATGGGCAGGTTGAAGGTTGAGTAACATCAACTGGAGGACCGAACCGACTTATGTTGAAAAATGAGCGGATGACTTGTGGCTGGGGGTGAAAGGCCAATCAAACTCGGAGATATCTGGTTCTCCTCGAAAGCTATTTAGGTAGCGCCTCGAGCGAATACCATTGGGGGTAGAGCACTGTTAAGGCTAGGGGGTCATCCCGACTTACCAACCCTTTGCAAACTCCGAATACCAATGAGTACTACTCGGGAGACAGACAGCGGGTGCTAACGTCCGTTGTCAAAAGGGAAACAACCCAGACCGTCAGCTAAGGTCCCAAAGTGTATGTTAAGTGGGAAACGATGTGGGAAGGCTTAGACAGCTAGGATGTTGGCTTAGAAGCAGCCATCATTTAAAGAAAGCGTAATAGCTCACTAGTCGAGTCGGCCTGCGCGGAAGATTTAACGGGGCTAAACATACCACCGAAGCTACGGGTGCATGCCATTAGGTGTGCGCGGTAGAGGAGCGTTCTGTAAGCGGTTGAAGGTGAAGGGGTAACCCACACTGGACGTATCAGAAGTGCGAATGCTGACATGAGTAACGATAAAGGGAGTGAAAAACTCCCTCGCCGAAAGACCAAGGGTTCCTGTCCAACGTTAATCGGGGCAGGGTGAGTCGACCCCTAAGGTGAGGCCGAAAGGCGTAATCGATGGGAAACAGATTAATATTTCTGTACTTTTGCTAACTGCGATGGAGAGACGGAGAAGGCTAGGCTAGCGCGGCGTTGGTAGTCCGCGTTTAAGGTAGTAGGCTGTATTCTTAGGCAAATCCGGGAATACGTACTTAAATGTACAGGTTGAGAGCTGATGACGAGTCACTAAGGTGATGAAGTAGTTGATGCCATGCTTCCAGGAAAATCTTCTAAGCTTCAGGTTAGTAGAAATCGTACCCCAAACCGACACAGGTGGTCGGGTAGAGAATACCAAGGCGCTTGAGAGAACTCGGCTGAAGGAACTAGGCAAAATGGTACCGTAACTTCGGGAGAAGGTACGCTGCTGTCGGTGATGGGACTTGCTCCCTAAGCTGACGGCAGTCGCAGATACCAGGTGGCTGCAACTGTTTATCAAAAACACAGTACTGTGCAAAATCGCAAGATGACGTATACGGTATGACGCCTGCCCGGTGCCGGAAGGTTAATTGATTGGGTTATCTTCGGAGAAGCTCATGATCGAAGCCCCGGTAAACGGCGGCCGTAACTATAACGGTCCTAAGGTAGCGAAATTCCTTGTCGGGTAAGTTCCGACCTGCACGAATGGCGTAATGATGGCCACGCTGTCTCCAGCCGAGACTCAGTGAAGTTGAAATTGCGGTGAAGATGCCGTATACCCGCGGCTAGACGGAAAGACCCCGTGAACCTTTACTATAGCTTGGCACTGAACATTGAACCTACATGTGTAGGATAGGTGGGAGACTTTGAAACTTTGACGCTAGTCAGAGTGGAGTCAATCTTGAAATACCACCCTTGTAGTTTTGATGTTCTAACCGCGGCCCCTTATCGGGGTTCGGGACAGTGCCTGGTGGGTAGTTTGACTGGGGCGGTCTCCTCCCAAAGAGTAACGGAGGAGCACGAAGGTTGGCTAAGTACGGTCGGACATCGTACGGTTAGTGCAATGGCATAAGCCAGCTTAACTGCGAGACATACACGTCGAGCAGGTACGAAAGTAGGTCATAGTGATCCGGTGGTTCTGAATGGAAGGGCCATCGCTCAACGGATAAAAGGTACTCCGGGGATAACAGGCTGATACCGCCCAAGAGTTCATATCGACGGCGGTGTTTGGCACCTCGATGTCGGCTCATCACATCCTGGGGCTGAAGTCGGTCCCAAGGGTATGGCTGTTCGCCATTTAAAGTGGTACGCGAGCTGGGTTCAGAACGTCGTGAGACAGTTCGGTCCCTATCTGCCGTGGGCGTTGGATGATTGAAGGAAGCTGCTCCTAGTACGAGAGGACCGGAGTGGACGAACCGCTGGTGTTCGGGTTGTTATGCCAATAGCATTGCCCGGTAGCTACGTTCGGAATCGATAACCGCTGAAAGCATCTAAGCGGGAAGCGAGTCCTAAGATGAGTCATCCCTAGAGCTTTAAGCTCTCTAAAGGGCCGTAGGAGACTACTACGTTGATAGGCAAGGTGTGTAAGCGTTGTGAGGCGTTGAGCTAACTTGTACTAATGACCCGTGAGGCTTAACCATACAACCCAGATGGGTTTTACTGACCTTAGTGTTAGAATAGAGCGCTTAAGCAGTGCGAGACCTCAAGTAAGCTTTAATAAAGCATAATCAGCTTTCCGAATTATTATTTAATGCATTAAGAAAAATGCGTTAGATAAGCAAAATTTGTCTGGAAACCATAGAGCTGTGGCACCACCTGATCCCATTCCGAACTCAGAAGTGAAACACAGTATCGCCGATGGTAGTGTGGGGTCTCCCCATGTGAGAGTAGGTCATTTCCAGGCGCCTAATAACTCGAAAGAGTAGCTTCAATATGAAGCGAGTCTCCTAGCCATGACACGTTAGCGACTTAAAAAGTATTTAGCATCGTGCGTAAGCAATTTGCTAAAGGAGCGGTAGTTCAGTTGGTTAGAATACCGGCCTGTCACGCCGGGGGTCGCGGGTTCGAGTCCCGTCCGCTCCGCCAATTACATCGAAGCCTCGTCATTAGACGAGGCTTTTTTGTATCTGAAATAAACAAGATAACAGCTTAGCTTATTAATTTTCCGTTATACAAGTTCCATTCATTATGTGCTCAATCAATCAGAATCACTCAGGTTTCAGTTTGAGGTGCATTGTTAAAAGAATGGTTATTCCACAATGCAACAACGAAATGGTACATAAAGTGGCCCATCTCGTATGTTGGACAGATGTAGGTTAGCATCCACCAGTCAAATCGAAGCCTTGCTATTAGATAGACGAGATTATTTGTTTCACATCATGGAACAAATCAGTTGGATAGAACGTCAGTTATTTCCATCATAGCGATTTAAATTTATGACTAAATTATCGTGGTCTGCCTTGTACATCAAGGTTTTATATTTATCTGATATGCGCCGTTCACTGAAAGTTTCTGCAATCATGCGAGGGTGTTTGGTTATCAAAATTTGAATTAGTTAATAATACCAATTACCTTTGTTACCTAATACACATAAAAATGGTAACAAATGACGCCACAAATCAGTTATAAATAATCATTCCAGTCATACTATTTACACTATCAATGTCTGTTAATTATTAAGTACAATTGTGGGGGGGCTATCATTAGAAATCGCTTTGATAGATCAACAAAATATAATTATTGACCATTACTCCATTACTTCATTACTCTCAATAAATAAGTAATACTTAAGAGGAAGTGTTTTAGTCAATCGATGAATTGCAGCATTTTAAAAATTGCCAAATATGGTTAATTGTCTGATTATGTTTAAGAGAAATCATCTACAATTATCTTTTATGCGTATGGGATAAGTGAAATTGGACAATTATTAGTGCTATTTATATCACGTAAATATAGCGATCAACGCTTGAATCAGCCATATAGTATATGTAAATAAAATTACACTCCTAAGCTAAACAAGGTAAAGTAGTCTTATCACATTTTGAAATGCTTAGATTATTTTATCGCTATTCATAAATACTACATTTTGATGTTCTTTATGCTATTAGCTTTCATAACTATTCCTTTACTTATTGATAAGATTACAGTTAGCATATCTTTGTATATTTAATTTGGTGGGTTTATTTTGCCTCGTTTGCCAACACTCTCTTTGTCTATTCTCGTACCTGTATCTATCTTTATCCTTTACCTTGGTTTGGTATGTGGGGAGTATGTCTATGAGCATGCAGAAATCAATGAACAACTTGCATCCAGACAGTCAGAACAAATCCAGAAAGACTTGTTCAGAATGCGTCATGTAGTTGAATCATCGATGTTAACTCAAGATTATGAACGACTTGAACAGGAAGTGGCTTTAGTTTCAACAGACCAAAATATGATGGTGTACGTCATACTTGATGCCGAAAGTAAAATTCGCTTCGCGAATCATATTATTTGGCGCGAAAGTAATGCGACGAATGTGTTGGAAGGCTATTCTGCCAGTTTGCATAGAAGTGTCATTACCAGTAATAAACTCTATCTAAAAGTAAACTTCGACCGTTTATCCATCCAAGTTTATTATCCACTAAATTCAAACTCAAATTCAAATTATAGTTACTCTAACTCAGTTGAGCTTATTTATTTAGAGTATGACATTGCAAATACCTTAGCTGAAGCCGTTGACAGTCTCTTAAAGCGTTTCATGGAAGTATGGGGGATTGGTGCTTTATTATTGTCGCTATTTTGTGTCATGTTGCATTACTTGCTTATTAGGCCAATAACACAATTAAGCTTAGCTGCAAAAAATATAGACTCACCAGATTTTAATACCGATATTATATGCTCTTCCACCGAATTGATTAACCTACGTGATTATCTTAATCAGGTAAACGGGCGTTTATGTCGAAGCAAAAAACGTCTAAATGATGCTGAACAACGGTGGCTTTTTGCTGTTGAAGGTGCTCGTAATGGTATTTGGGATTGGTGTATTGCTACTGGAGATGTGTTTGTTTCTGACCGCTGGAAAGACATATTAGGCTATAAACCCTATGAGCTCGATAATGATTATTCTGTGTGGGAATCACGTTTACATCGTGATGATAAGGCGCAAGTTTTAAATACTTTACAAAATTACATTAATAATCAACATGAATATTATGAAAGCGTTCACCGTTTGCGGCATAAAGATGGGCGTTATATTTGGATCTTAGATCGTGGCAAAATAGTTGAGTGGGATGAGTCTGGTCAACCATTACGGATTATTGGGACAATAACAGACGTTTCTGGCGATGTTAAAAATCAACATATAACAAATGAAAAACAAAATAATAACGGGCTTACAGATTTAATTAACCGCGAAGTCCTTGCTGATGAGCTATATGACTTACAAGTATTTAGCCGTAAGACAGGCCAGTTTTCAGCACTGTTAATGATTAATTTAGATAACTTGAAGTTAATTAATGATGCCTTGGGTCGTCAATTAGGTGATCGGCTGCTAATGCAAATCGCTGCCAGACTTTCTGGGACATTCTCGAGTGCCGGTCTTGTCGCTAGGTTGGGTGCTGATGAATTTGTAATCTTAGCAAAGAACTTTGGTCATGATATTGATCAAGCCAATAAACGAGCGTTAGCATTGGCGAGTGAAGTGAGGCAATTAATTGGTCGTAGTTTTACTATTTCAGATCAACACTTGTCAATATCAGCGAGAATTGGCCTAGTGATTTTTGATGGCATAGAGTCATTAGAACCTCAAATATTGTTAGCTCGTGTTGATAGTGCTTTAGAGCAGGCTAAAGATAGCCGATCTAATGGTTGCGCCACTTACCAAGCCGAATTAGATAAGGATCAAATTCA
Organism: Shewanella sp. MEBiC00475; assembly: GCF_005234075.1. NCBI lineage: Bacteria > Pseudomonadati > Pseudomonadota > Gammaproteobacteria > Alteromonadales > Shewanellaceae > Shewanella > Shewanella sp. MEBiC00475. The sequence goes on along the minus strand of NZ_CP039928.1, from coordinate 2,115,763 downwards.
ACCATTTAAGTTACAAAATGAGTTAAAACTAGCTATTGATAACCGCCAGATGTCATTGATGTATCAACCCGTTGTTGATCAGGCTGGACAACTAAACAGCGTAGAAGTATTAATGCGTTGGTATCATCCGCAACATGGGTATATTAGTCCTCGCAAGTTTATTGCAGCCGCGGAACTGTCTGACTGTATTTTTGAATTAGAACTTTGGGCACTGGATCAGGTTTGTGATTTGATTAAACAACTTCAGCAACAAAATGAAATAGTCCCACTGATGTCATTAAATGTATCTTCGCGCCATTTTCACCAAGAACATTATGCAAATGTAATTATTAATCGAATTAATAAAGCACAAATATCACCTAAATTATTTCAATTTGAATTAGCTGAAGATGTATTTGTTGTGAACGCTAAGGTAGCAAGAAGCAAAATTGCTGAATTACAACGATATGGGGTCAATATCGCGATGGATAATTTTGGTGGTGGGTCTTGTGCCGTACATCTATTACAAGGTGTTGGCTTTTCGCAGGTGAAGTTAGCCGCTGTCTATCTGGAAGATATTGAGTTTAATCCGGAAATCTTTAATATTGCGACGGCCGTTGTTGAGTTTGCTACTAACTTAAATTTTCCTGTCGTCGCGAAACAAGTTGAAAATAAACAACAGCTCAATTTACTGACTCATGCTAAGTGTACTTGGTTCCAAGGTTATATTATTAGCCGACCATTAAATCAAGACGATATTATACAATTAATTAAAACGCAGTTATCGTTGAGTGTTGTGCGATAAAATCAATGGTGTAAGACAGTGCTAGATTACGCATCGTATCACTTTCGATAAACACTTCGTGAGATGCTCCTTCAATGACCACTTTATGGCAATTGATACTCAATGCTTGGTTTTGTGCCTCATTAGAAACGATACTGTCTTTTTCAGCTTGTAAGATGAGTATCGGCGTTTCACTGTATTTAGCATAGTTGATACTTTTCTCAGCAGCAGACATTGCTTCAAGTAACCAATGATTGGTCGGAGATCCTAATTGCACCGCAGGTGTTCTGTCGAATAAGTCTCGATAATGTAGGTAACGCTGTTGACTGTGAGTGAGCCGATTGCTCCTAAAGCTATCTGGTTTATATTGCGTTCCACCTAACACAAACCTGCTGTGAATTTTACCTGCTTCAAGACGATTATGATCTAATTTTTGAGCTAACCAACGTATCACTGATTGTGCGATAGGCAGTTTTATACCAAACATTGGGGCAGAAAAAACCGCAGCAGTAAATGTGTGAGGGTATTGATTAAGATAATCACTGGCGATGGCACAGCCCATAGAGTGGGCAATTAGACATAACTCATCATGTTGCTGTTGAAATACTATTTGATTAATAAATTGAGTAAAATCTGCAGTGTAATCAGTAAACTTATCAATATAACCCTGATGTGGGTTATGCGTTAGCCTGTCGGATAAGCCCTGACCTCGGTGATCTAAAGCGTAAACACTAAATCCTTGTTGGTATAAATCAAACATCAATTCTTGATACTTGATATAGGATTCTACCCTGCCATTACTAATCACTATGGCGCGTTGATTATTTGGATGTTGGATCATCGCATAGGCAATATTGATACCGTCATAGGCACAAAAACTCGATTGCTGTACTTGTTGCCAAAAACATTGCTGTTCAATAGTATCAAGCTTTAATTCTGATGAAAATTTCATGAAATGCATTCTTGTATGCCAAATAGTTAAAATCTTAAAATTATTTATGCTTAAGTATGAATCGAACTACTATACGTTACTCTCGTCTTTTATCATTTTTTGCTGAAGAATAATAAACTCATCAACCATTTGCTCTAGTACTGACATCGGAATTGATCCATTTTCTAAAATAGCATCATGGAATTGTCTTATATCGAAATCTTTTCCAAGCGACGTTTCTGCTTTAGCGCGTAAGCGTTTTATGGTTAATTCACCAATTTTGTATGATAGCGCTTGGCCTGGCCATGAAATATAACGGTCTATTTCAGTTGTGACGTTGTGCATTGAAAGTGCCGTATTATTGGCCATAAAGTCGATTGCTTGTTGGCGACTCCAACCTTTAGCATGCATTCCAGTGTCGACGACTAAGCGTGCCGCACGCCACATTTCATAAGTTAATCGACCAAAGTTACTATATGGGTCTTTATAAAATCCAGCTTCCAAACCTAAATATTCAGAATATAAACCCCAACCTTCACCAAATGCAGATATATAACTGTAACGTCGAAAATTGGGTAAGTTTGTAAGTTCTTTATTAAGTGATATTTGTAAATGATGCCCAGGAACGGCTTCATGCAAGGTCAGTGCTTCAAGTTCGTAGAGCGGTCGTTTGTCCAAAGCATAGGTATTAACCCAATAATAGCCGGGTTCATCGTCGCGGTTTGAACCTGAATAGCGTCCAGTAGTATATTTAGGTGCTATTTCTGCTGGAACAGGCGCAATGCCATAAGGTGTTCGTGGTAATTTTCCGAAATACTTAGGCAAGATTGCATCGGCTTTTTTTGCAATAAATGCTGCTTCTTTTAGTAATTCATCGGCTGTTTTGGGATAGAACTGCGGGTCAGTGCGTAAAAAACTTAAAAAATCGGCAAAACTACCTTTAAAATTAACTTCTTTAATAACTTGTTCCATCTCAGTTTTTATACGAGCAACTTCTTGTAAACCTAGTTGATGGACTTCTTCAGCTGTCATTGGCAGTGTGGTGTAATATTCCACTCTGTTTTGATAAAACTCAGAGCCATTGGGTAAAGATGATGCTGCAATCTGGATACGTGCGTTTGGGATGTATTCTTGAGTCATGAAATCATAAAACTGTAGATACAGAGGTAATACGGTTTGCTCTATTGTAGATCGACCTTGTTGGGTTAATGCTTTTTTTTCTGCTGCAGTAAAATAATCTGGATAGTGGGTAAATGGAGTAAAGTAGCCGCTGTCTTCTATCGGGACAATAAAAGCACTAATACTGTCTTCAAAACCTCTTAAAGTGATTTTTGCTGGCGTTATCCCATTGGCTAAACCTTGTTTGAGCCAATAAGTTTGTTGGGAAAAATAACGTGGTAATTGCTCTAGCTTAGCTAAATATTGTTGATAATCTTCAACACTATTAAAACGGCCTTTGGCAATAGAAGCTATGTAGGCATGAAAACCACTTTCTGCCGTTATAGGTAAATAGTGATCATGAAAACGATACATATCAACTTTATTTTGCAGCTGATCTTGCAGTATTTTGGCATTGATGACATCGGATTTTGACAAGTACTTTCGGTCAAGCCGTTTGAGCTTATTAAGGATAGCAAGAGTCTGTTTATTTTTTTGCGCTAAAGTTTCAACTGATAAATCATCAAGTTTCCCTGCCGCTGAGGTATCGCCTAAACTGGCCGCTAGCTCTGGTGAGTAAGCTAAATTGACAGCCCAGCTTTGGTCTATAATAGCTTGTAAATTACTGTCTATTTGCGTTTGTTGACGTGTGATTGGCCTATCAATCTGAGTTGTACTTATATGACTATTACAAGCAGGTAAACTTAACATTATCAGTGTAGGTAGGATCAGCAAGCGCATCGATAGTCCTTTATAACTTTATCTGTTTTGTCAGCATTAGAGTATGCCCGATTTAAGTACAAAAAACACATCACAAATTAGCATGTGTTTTTAGTGTGTTAGATCCCATAAAAATATAGGTCATCAAAATTTATTTAAATACATGTTAAACTGACATTTATTCTCTGACCAACAAAACCATACAAATGGCAGGGTAAGTTTATAGGGGTTAATTATGATAGATCCAACTATTCCGCTGGTTGATTTACATCGGCATTTAGACGGTAATGTTAATGTAAAAACTATTTGGGAATTAGGCCATCAACATGGCATTAAATTACCTGCTAATTCTTTAGAAGAGCTTGCGCCATTTGTGCAGATCCAAGGTAAAGAAAATAGCCTAGTGGATTTTTTAAAGAAACTGGATTGGATGGTTGCTGTATTAGCCGATCTTGACGCAGTGAAGCGTGTAGCTTATGAAAATGTTATCGATGCTGCAGCACAAGGATTAGATTACGCTGAATTACGCTTTAGTCCTTATTATATGGCGATGAATCATAATTTACCCATTGAAGGTGTTGTTGAAGCTGTTATTGACGGTGTCCGTGCTGGAGTGAAAGAGTATGATATTAAGATTAATCTTATTGGTATTATGTCGCGATCATTTGGGCAAGAAAAATGTCGTTTAGAACTTGAAGGTATTTTGGCTCATCGTGATTGTATCGTCGCGATGGACTTAGCTGGTGATGAACTTGGGTTTCCTGGCGATTTGTTTTCCGAACATTTTAAACGTGTTCGAGATGCTGGGCTACAAGTCACCGCTCATGCCGGTGAAGCTGCTGGTGCCGAAAGCATGTGGCAAGCCATCAACGTATTAGGTGCAACGCGAATAGGTCATGGTGTTAATGCTATTCATGATCCTAAGTTAATGGAATACCTTGCTCAACATCGAATTGGTATTGAGTCATGCCCAACCAGTAATTTACACACCTCAACAGTTAAAGATTATACAGTGCATCCTCTGCGTAAATTTATGGATGCTGGTGTATTAATTGGCTTAAATACTGATGATCCAGGTGTGAGTGCGATTGATATCGCCCATGAATATAGAGTAGTGAAAAACGAAATGGGTTTTAGCGATGTTCAATTGGCAACATTACAACGTAATGGTGTTGAAATGGCCTTTATGTCAGACAGTGACCGTAAGAGCCTATATGCTAAAAAGCTCAGTAAATAGCATGTCTTAGTTAAAAAGATAGCCAGCAAATGCTGGCTATTTTTTTATGTAGTGCTCAATAACTAGTGGACTAGATCACTCTTGAAAACTGTTGCTGACGGGCTTTTTGACGATAATAGACATCAAAGCACATACAGATATTACGAATTAGTAGACGACCGGTCGTGCTAACGGTTAGCTTGCGATCGGTGATATCAACTAATTTATCATTAATGAATGTCTGTAACAGTTTGAGATCTTCAACAAAATATTCATCAAAGTTAATCGCAAACTTCTGCTCTATTTTGTTCATGTCTAAATCAAAATGGCAGATAATCTGTTTAATTACCGCACGACGAATTTCATCATCTTGATTTAAGCTACAACCTTTCCATAGTGCATGTCCATCGGCATCAATAGACTCATAGTAAGGACGAATATCTTTTTGATTTTGAGCATAACAATCGCCAATTTGGCTGATTGAAGATACCCCTAACCCCAGTAAATCACACTCTTCTTGAGTCGTATAACCTTGGAAATTTCGGTGTAGTTTACCGGCATTTTGTAACTTGGCTAATTCGTCATTAGGTTTAGCAAAGTGGTCCATACCAATAAATTGATAGCCCGCACCTGTTAACGATTCAATCGTTTGGCGCAGCATATCTAATTTCTGTTGTGGAGCAGGCATATCATGTTCTTTAATTTTACGCTGTGCAGCAAAACGTGATGGTAAATGTGCATAGTTAAATACAGACAAGCGATCTGGCGACAGTTCAATAATGCGCGCAATCGTTTTAGCGAAGGTTTCTGGCGTCTGTAGTGGTAAACCGTAAATTAAATCAACGTTAGTCGACACGAAACCTAGCTCTTTTGCTCGAGCAATTAAGTCGAAAATAAACTGTTCGTCTTGTTCTCGATTAACGGCAATTTGTACTTCTTTATTGAAGTCTTGAACACCTATAGATACTCGGTTAAACCCAGCTTCTTTTAAGGTGTCCAACATACTTAACTCGATTTCTCGAGGGTCAACTTCAATTGAGTATTCACCCACCTCGGCAAAATTAAAATGCTCTTTAATCAGAGTGGTTAATTTAAGAATTTGTTCTGGACTTAAAAAAGTGGGTGTTCCTCCGCCCCAATGCATTTGGGTTACGGTGTAATTTTTGAATAATGGGGCTCGTTTAATAATTTCAGTGGCCAGATACTCAATATATTGATCAGCTTTATGTGAGTGGCGAGTAATTATTTTATTACAGCCACAGTAGTAGCAAAGCTTGGCGCAAAAAGGGATATGTACATATAACGATAGTTTATCGGATTTACTATTTTTAATTGATGTCAGTAAATCTTGTTCAGTAAAAGCATCGTCAAATTCTAATGCAGTCGGGTAAGAAGTATAACGGGGACCGCTGTAATTGTATTTTTCGATCATCGACTGATCCCAACTAATCTGAGTGGGCTGCTTCAAGGCGTGTCCTCCAGGGGGTAAATTAGCAACAACCGAATTATGCTATGTTCATAACCAAATAACCTTGATCTAGGTTGTAAAAATGAATGTTGCCTACAGGAATAAATACACTTTAGCTGTGTCTTATATGAGATATTACTGGGAATGAGGTGTAAGTCACAGTTTGCTATATGTTGTATGAAAGTCTTCAGTAAGTCACACTGTCAAAGCGAATGAATTAATTAATCGTAAATTGTTGCATACCTAAATTACGTGCCTTGCCATCGTATCTCACTTCAGTAAATTGCACCTTACCACTTCGATGCTTCAATACTATGCTGGTTGAGCGGGTGCCGTATTCTTCATGTTGAATAAAAATAGAGGATAGACGTCGTTCCCATTCAAGGCTAATGCCTGTTTGGGGTAAATCTTGATCTTTTGGCTGAGAGGTATCACGCATGATATCAAGTAGTCGGTCTATGCAAGGTGATTGCATTTGTTTGATATAGTTTTGCAGCTGTTGCTGGCCTTTAGCCATTTTAGGCCATATATCATCTAAGGCGCCATTGCTTACGGCATGAAAACCAGGCTTAAGCTGGGTAGTCGTTGATGTTTTACTGTTAAAGCAAAACAATTGATTGTGTTGTTCAAAGACCAAATTAAATGGATTGTAATTTACCGAGTGTTCAATTAACCATTGGCTATTGGTCTGGTGTTTAGTGAGTGCATCGACGACTAATTCGCCACGACTGCGCACACCCTCTTGCTGTTCAGTTACCCGGATGTTAGTTAGTCCTGCAAACTGGCCTTGTTCATTCATGCCTAACCAAGTGCCGCCTGCTTGTTTGTCTTGTCCGGCATAAATAGGCGGAGTTGTTGTCCAACGATAAGCTGGGGCTGTTGCTCTATGGTGAAATTCATCGCGGTTAGCACAAACGATTAAGGGGTAATCTGGGTGTGCCTCAACGGCAATAAATAAAATACACATTGTTCTTTCCCCTTCAATATAGCGACTTAACCAACCAGCATCACAAATCAATAGCTCACCAATTAGTGATGATGTTTATGTGCAGAATCGTGGTGATGTGAAGTCTTTGTCTCTGAATCTTGGGTGTGATCATGAGTATGCTGCGTTGATTTTAAGTTGACCATTAAACGGCTTAAAAACTTCCTAGGTCCAAGACGCAATAAACTGGCTCCAAATAATAAGGTTATCGCCACTAAGCCAACGATATTGACCGATTCGGGCAGTTGCAATGTCAATGATGAGACCAGTGTTAATTGATCTGCCACCATTAAGCCTACGAATAAAATACCGCCTAACATGAGCCCTTGTTTCCAATTCATTAATTTCAATTGGCCAATATTAAGTACTGGAGCGGCTAATAAGGTAAAGGCCACAGCTATCTGACTCCAACCACTATAAGCCAAAGCAAGGGCTAAAATTACAGTGCCTAGATTACAAAAACGCATTGGCAAAAATACTAATAATAAGATAAATACCTGTAATGCCGGATTTTCTAATGGAACGGATGGATGACCTATAAGGTTTGCTAATACTAAGCTAAGAATAATCCACGGCGCACTACGGTCGATTAATTGGTTAAAGCCAAAACGCCATGGTGATTCAGATACCGTTGGTTGGGGATCAGTCAGATTGACTTGAGTCAATGTCATTAATAACCCTATGGCTAATAAGCCGATTATTTGATAAAGCGCAAACCAAGGCCCTAGCAGTAATAAGGTGATTAACAATGCTTCTGGACCCGCTAAACGTTGTAGCCAACGCAGTCCCAAGGAAGCATTAGCAGGTCTAAGCCCGAATGCAAACCTAGCGGTAGCAATAAAATAGCTACCTAATAAGATGGGGGAAATGGTTAATAACCAGCTGACGAATTGTTCAGAACCATGTTCTGGATGAGCATGTTCGTGACCGCCAGTTTCCATTAATAATAGCAGTGCCAATAATCCTAAGCCTAATAGGCTGCCAATCCCTGCTTGGTATTGATATTTACCTTGCTTATCTTCTTGGGGATGAACATGAGGCTGATGTAGTACTACATGCAAAATAGAACCCGTTACGAAGGCTTGTAAATAAACGGTGTTTTCAAGGCTTAACTGAGCCAGTAAATGTTCGCCAGCAAAGTAACCTATGCTCGTTAATATCATCATTGCAGCGAGTACAGCACTGGTCCATCGGGTACCAATTTGAGGTTTGAGTAACCACCAAATAGCAACACCAACTGGTAAACGATGCATAATCACACCTAAGGCAAGGAGTGTAGAATTACCATCTTGTTGAGCCAATACCATTGCTCCACCATCTGTAATAGTGTGCAGTAACAGACCGCCAGTGCCTAATATGAGCGTAATGTTGTGGGTGATATCTGAATATTGATGAAATAGCTTTTCGCTGGCTGTTGGACCCCAAACGCCAAGCATGACAAACAATAGCGTTATAAATCCGCCATGTTCCAGTAGTTCTGGCAAAATATGAATGAGCACCAATCCGCCAAGAGAGACGAAAATAAATCCATCCAAGCCTTTTTGCAACCCGCTACCTGATGAAAAGAAGCGGTAAAAAGTTGGCCCAAACAGTAATGCAATACAGCTAGAGATTAGATAGAGCATATTATCCAGAAAATAAATCGGAAAAAACAACGTAGTATAACAATTTTTATTCAACATTGTAGCGTGAGAACATCTCAAGCTGCATAATTTACATAGCATTAGGTGGTAAATATAACGTAGACATTGAAACGGGGTTCAGATTTTTGAGATTATCGACGAGGCAATTGTTTTATCGATCCTTAATGAAGCGAACTTGTTCATAATTATTTAGTATTGTGCTTCTATAGCTATGAATAAGTTAGCCTTCATATCGCTTATTTTGTTACCTTTGGTATACAATGTAACTCATATTTTGTTAATTAAAAGATTGTTGTTCATGGATATTTTTTCTGTAGCCGTCATGTTGTTCTTGATTATGGACCCATTGGGTAATCTCCCTATATTTGCTTCCATTTTACGCCATATCGATCCCAAAAAGCGTCGCCAAGTATTAATCCGTGAACTCCTATTTGCATTGGTTATTATGTTGTCCTTCTTATTTGCCGGCGAAGCAATTCTTAATTTCCTAAACTTACGCTCTGAGTCGGTCAGTATTGCGGGTGGCATTATTCTGTTCTTAATTGCGATTAAGATGATTTTTCCTTCACCAGGTGGTGTCGCGGGATTAGCTGCGGGTGAAGAGCCTTTTATTGTCCCAATGGCAATCCCATTGATGGCGGGTCCGTCTATTTTAGCTGCGTTGATATTATTGGCGCATACCGATAGTGATCGTATGGGGGATTGGACTATCGCATTAGTCTCTGCTTGGGCTATGAGTGCTGTTATTTTAATGTTCTATAAGTTGTTTACTCGGATACTCGGTGAAAAAGGCTTAATAGCGGTAGAGCGGTTAATGGGCATGGTATTGGTGATGATAGCGGTGCAAATGTTACTTGATGGCATTTCAAATTATCTTAAAACAGCTGCTGCGATCTAAACCAATTCTATTAAACAAGGATTATACGAAGTGACTTCAACCTTGAATATTAACTGATTGAACATGTGATTTGTCCTAATGTAGGTTAAAAACCGGTTCAGCAGAGTCGGTTTTTCAAGCTAGCTTAATAAATGTTTAATTAAATGTTAATTGAGCAGATTTATTTACATTAAATAATGTCTAATTTAATTGTAGCCTAGTGGTTACAGCTGTTAATGTTGTGTAGTTATTTATTGGGATGAATTATGAAAAATCTTATCGTCATGTTGGGACTTGCTTTTATGAGCTTACAAGGTTGCCAAAATCAGTCCGCGGCATCGAAGGTCGACGAGCAAACAGACACCGAAGTGGTAACCAAGCCGTTACTTAAAGATTGTGGTCCTAGTGGGATGCCGCCTTTACGAGATCGGACTAAATTAACTGAAAATTTGCGGGCGCAAGGGCTAATCACCGCGGATATGGATCAAGCACAAATTGATAAAATTGTTGCTGATTACATCGCTAAACGCCAAAAAGCATTTGAAAAATGCCATAAGCCAACACCCAATATAGGTAAGTAGTAATGAGTAAATCGACTAAATTTCAAGGTTTTGCCGCATCAGCTTTGTTGCTTACCTCTTGTAGTATGGCTGCATTTGCAGCTCCACAAACGGGCACTCCTGCTGATGGCGCGCTGATCAATCAAGAACAAGTGCTATATTGGTTGATCAAACGTGGTGAAGTTGCTGCAGACGCCACAGATGTGGTTAAACAAGCCGCTGTAGATGCCTTTATCCGTCGAGGTAATCATGCAAGCTATAAACCCGCAACGATCGAAGTCAAAGCGGAACAAATGCGCATTAAACAAGTTGAGCAAAAAAGCACTGCAAGTGCTCAATATGTTTCTGCAAATAATAACGTTCTAGCCGATCAAGATATCACTAAAACGGTCAAGGTTTTGGCTGTACTAGTGGACTTTCCTGATTTACCTCATGATGCCAACCAACTAGAGGTGCGTGATACTGAAATGTATTACAGCAGCTATCCTGCGTCGCATTATCAGCAGATGCTATTTTCAGAAACTGGGTATACAGGCCCAAGCAATCAAACCTTACAATCAGCTTATCAATATTACCAAGCTGTATCGGGTAGTAGTTTCTTTTTCACTGGTGATGTACAAGATTGGGTTACTGCAGACAAAAATGCAGATTATTATGGTGCTAATGATGCTGACGACAATGACCAAGCAGTACCTGAACTAGTTAAAGAAGCGGTTACCAAAGCGGTTGCAAGTATGACAGACGCTGAGCTAGAAAGCTTTGATGTTGAAGACCCGTACGATTTAGACAATGATGGTAATTACGATGAGGCAGACGGCATTATTGACCATGTTATGTTGTTTCATTCTAGTATAGGGGAAGAAGTTGGTGGCGGAGTATTAGGTACGGACGCCATTTGGTCGCATCGTTACTATGTAGATTCAACTACCAATGGCTATGAAATTCCTGGCCACGGTATTAAAATATTTGGTTATACCGTTCAACCTATCGATTCTGCGGTTGGCGTATGTACTCACGAGTTCGGTCATGATTTGGGTCTACCAGATGAATATGACACCACTTACAGTGGTGATGGTTCACCTGTAGGCTCTTGGTCTTTGATGTCAGGCGGTAGCTGGAGTGGCAGTCCAGCAGGCTCCCAGCCAAGTGGCTTTAGCCCTTATGCAAAATCTTTTTTACAACAAAAGTACAAAGGTAAGTGGGTCAATGAGCAAAATGTTTCATTGGCTGATTTAACCAGTAACGGTACGGCTGTAGCGCTTAATCATGCCATTAACGCTAATGCCGTTAATCAGTTATCAATAGCGCTTCCCGCCGCGGATATTACATTTACAGCACCATTAACGGGTCAATATCAGTATTACTCAGGTCAAGGCGATTTGATCAATAATGCCATGTCATTTGATGTGACATTGCCATTAGATACGCCGTTAGCATTATCTTTCCAAGCTCACTGGGATATTGAAGACGATTATGACTATATCCAAGTCATGGTGGACAGTGTGGCGATACCTGGCGATCACACAATTACAACCAACTCTATTTATCCAACCGTTAAAAACTTTATTAGCGGTAAGTCGAGTGATATTCGTACCTCATATGGTGATGATGATTGGGTTGGGATGAGCTTCGATTTGAGTAGTTATGCGGGACGTGATGTGCAGATCAGTGTGGTATACAAAACTGATGAAGCCGTTGGTGATTACGGCATGGCGATCGATAATATTCAATTAACCAACCAAGACACTGTATTTTATAGCGATGGAGCCGAAACTGACGGAATGGCTACCTTGGCTGGTTTTAGCCGCATTCAAGATAGCTTTCCTGGTAAAGCAAGACGCTATATTGTGCAATTACGCAGTCATCAAGGTGTAGATGCGGGGCTGGTTTCTGATAATTACGAACCTGGAGTATTACTGTGGTTAGAAAACCTTAATTATACCGATAACAATGTGTCAGAACATGAAGGTGAAGGTTTGATTGGTGTAATTGATGCTGACCAAAATTTGATTGGTACTCAGTCAACCGATATTCAAATTCGCGATGCTGCATTTAGTTTATACCCTCAAAGTGCTTATTTCGGTGACAGTTATTTGGGGGCGGAGTCTCTATTTGATGATAGTACTGACTACAGTGCGCCATTAAAACCACAGGCAGGTATGATATTGCCTGAACTAGGTTTTACCATGCAGGTGACGGAGCAAGCCAGCAACAGTAGTACCGCGACGGTTGAATTTGCCTTGGCTGACAGTAGCATATTACCAACCGTGACTCTTGATGCTGACATTACGGCTCAAGTTACTGGTGCTGATGTGAACTTTAGTGTGGTTGTCAGTGGTGGCAGTAATTACACTTACGCATGGTCGTTTGGGGAAGCTAATGCAACCAGTACAGATGCTGCACCAAGCTATACATATTCCGCATCAGGTGACTATAACGTCAGTGTATTAGTCACCGATGGTGCGGGTAATACGGTGACAGCGACAGAAAGCGTAAGTGTAGTTATTGCGACAACACCAACGTCTACTGAAACCTCAACTGAAACTAATGACGATAGTAGCGGAGGAAGTATAGGCTGGTTAAGTGTGCTGATGCTTGGTTTACTCGGCTATTACCGCAAACGGATTTAATACCACGGATGTAATAACAAAACGCCCATTAAAGGGCGTTTTTTTTGTTTTAGGTAAACAAGATTTTATTAACGAGATTGGATTAACTTAATACATTAGATTAGGCACTTTTATTAATATACTCGACAGCTGCAGGTAGAAATATTTCACTAACAATAAGCTGTGAGTTGTATACATTGAAGTAGCGTCTCCGGCCCCATAAGCTATGATTCACTTGCTGATTTAAGCTGTTGGCTAATGCCGCCAAACGGCCACAGGTTTCAAATTGGGCTACTTCAATGTTACCAGGAGTTATATCTGGGCTGCTAAATAACAATTCACCCAAAGGTCGAGTGCCAAGGCCGGTAAAATCGTTATGCTGGGATTGAACTCCTAAAATTGTTTGTGGGATGAGTGTACGGGCAAATACCCACGGAATACCGTCAAGGCACAATAATACTTCGCGGATCCAAACAGGATCAGTCTGGGTAGGAAATTCATCCGCTAGAGGCGCAAGTAAATGCTCACCTAACACTTTTACTTCAAAGTGTTTACAGTGTGTCTTGAGGCGCTGGGTTAAACTTCCTGTGGCTAATAACCATTCTTTAAGCGGACTATGGGGCAAAGAATCGATTTTTTGTGGCGAAAACCAATGAATTGATTCACCATAAGGAAAGCTAATACTGGTCACGTTCATCTAAAACTCGTTACAATATATCTCAACGGCAATAGTCTATCATGGCAAAGATGATCAAACACTCCTAAGGGGGTGAACTACATGGCTTATTTAATTAACGTTCCACATTAACGGAGTTTATCTCACTATGAAAAAATTGGTTTCAACGTTAGTTATGTTGTGCTGTTTCGCATTTAGTGTTTATGCAGCAGATGAGAAAGTTGAAGAGAAGCAAGTTTCAGATGAAAAAGTTGCAGAAAAACAAGTGACCGAGGATTACGCATACTATGGGTTTGAGCCAGACATTGTCACTAATTATATTTCAAACCGCAAAAAGTTAGGTTTTGTTAAGATCAGTATTGAATTGATGGTAAAAAATCCCGATGATTTGGTTATCTTAGAACATCATGATCCTTTATTACGTTCGGCGATAGTTGAAATATTAGGTAATCAATCTGAGGATAAAGTGAAATCGTTATCTGGGCGAGAAGAAATTCGCCGTGAATGTTATAAAACGCTTAATCTTCTTATGGAAAAAGAAGTAGGACGTTCGGTTGTGGTTAACTTATTATTTACTAAGTATTTATACGATTAATGACCCGTTCAACCACCACGCCAGTGCGAGCAAAGCATAACGTCACTAAGCGCTTGCCAAATAAATCGGCAGCTGTAAAACCTGTGCTATCAAAAGCATTACATCCACGTAATGCTCATCAACAAGGGTATGACTTTGCTGCCCTCATCAGAGCAATGCCAGTACTCGCGACTTTTGTACGGCCAAACCCTTATGGTAATCCATCGATTGATTTTGCTGATCCTAAAGCAGTAAAAAGCCTCAATACGGCATTATTGTTGAGTGAGTATCATATTAGTGATTGGGATATTCCTGAGGGGTACCTATGCCCACCAGTGCCCGGGCGAGTAGACTATATACATTACATTGCTGATTTGTTGGCTGTTAAAGGCAAAGTGATTAAAGGGACAAGAATTCGTGGATTAGATATTGGTACTGGTGCCAATGGTATTTATCCGTTGTTGGGTATCCAAACCTACGGTTGGCAGTTTGTTGCGTCAGATATTGACTCTATATCGATAAATAATGTAGCCAAAATTGCGCAGAACAATCCTAATATTGCGACTAAATTGCAGCTAAGACTACAGTATCAACCAGAACATATTTTTAAGGGGATCATTGCGCCAGATGAACGATTTGATGTCACTTTGTGTAATCCACCATTTCATCGCTCACTCGCTGAAGCATCTATGGGCTCATTGCGAAAAACCAATAACTTAGCTAAAAGTCAGCAACAAAAACATGGTCAACAATCGAAAAAGTTGATAGCAGGTAATACTCAACCGACACTTAATTTTGGTGGTCAAAAAGCGGAGTTATGGTGTGAAGGTGGCGAGCAACAATTTTTGGCTAACATGATCACGCAAAGCCATGAGTATGCAAACCAAGTGTTATGGTTCACCTCATTAATATCAAAGTCAGAAAACCTCAAACCTTGTTATCAATTACTTAAACAGGTGAACGCAGTTGAGGTGAAAACCATTGAGATGACTCAAGGAAATAAAGTGACCCGCATTTTAGCTTGGAGTTTTTTAACCCCAACATTGCGTCAAAAGTGGGCCACATTGCGGAGTTAATCTTTTTTTACATCAAAAGTGACGGTTTCACTACCGTGGTATATCAAAAAATGTCGACCTTTAGCACGAGCGATTATCGTTATTCCCATTTTCTGAGCTAAGTCCAAACCCATTTGGGTTACACCACTGCGCGACAGCAGTACGGGTATTCCCATCTTGGCGACTTTAATGACCATTTCTGATGTAAGTCTACCCGTGGTGTAGAAAATCTTATCATGTCCCGATTGTTGATCTAACCACATATCACCTGCTAAGGTATCTACTGCATTGTGACGGCCTACATCTTCAACAAAAGCTAAAATGTTTTCGTCTTGGCATATGCCGCAACCATGGACAGCTCCTGCATTTTTGTAGGTTTCGTTGTAATCGCTTATGTTACTGAGCAAGGCATAGATGGTTGATTGCTTAAGTGATGGTGTTGGTAAATCAATATCATCTAATCCGAGTAAAAAACCTCCGTAAACCGTACCCTGACCACAACCGGATGTGACAGTTTTTTCAGATAGTTGTTGTTCAATATCCTCTGATACCTCTTTGGTAATTACCGCAGCGGAGCTGACATCCCAATCTACAATAACGGACTCTAATAGGCTTAAATCACTAATAAACCCTTGGTTTTTTAAATAACCAAGAGTCAGTGACTCTGGTTTTGCACCTAATGTCATTAACGTCACGATAGGGCGCCAATTTAAATACAAGGTTAAGGGACGTTCACAAGCAACGAATTTATCAACTACCTGACCTTGCTCGTTTATGGCTTTGACAGGAATGGTAAGTGGTACCTGAGTATTGGTTTTAACAAACTTTATCGCGTTGTGCTGCTTGGCGGTTGCAGAAACAGATTGAGTCATAAACAGCTTAGCCTCTAATAGGTATTTATTGATGGTAATAATAGGTGTGTTGAGTTACTTGATCACTTAAATAGCATAGCAATTATTATTCCCTAAATTGTAAACTACTTACCTAAGCGTGATCTGACGCAAGTCTTGTTAAACTCAGCGTTTTTGACGTGTATATATGTCCCACCTAGTATTGCACTATGGACATATTGTCCTATTCTTAATAGGTGTTTCGGGATCTAGTTCAAAGTTAGTTTTACTTTTTAGTTGGCATCAATTTTGCTGCTATTAACCATTAGAGTGTATTCCAATACACATATTCATGTCAGAGGTAAGCATCACCATGCAACATACCGACACACTTTGGCCAATGTATGTTTCACTAAAAAAAGTGCAAACCCAAGTAGGACGCTGGACTTCAGTCCGTTGGGAGCTTGACCAAATGATTCCAGCAACACAAGAGCAGCCAGAAAATTCGGTTTTAGTTCCATTGGAATTATACAAAGATCAACGTGGTAGCTATCGTATTAACCTGGATATGGATAATTCAACGCTTTTTATCGTGTGTGACGAACTGATTGATGGAACATGGGTTCCGGCAATGGTTTCTGCCGACCAACACGTTAGCGCGGGTTGTCTTGAGTCAGATACTCCAGTACTCAATATTCCAATGCCTAGCGCTATAGCTTGTTGGATCGAAGCCTTCATCACCCGCCATGGCGAGGTTGAGATTAGCGCCCATCGACGTAAACATGTTAACCGTCGTAAAAATGAAGGCCCGAGCGCAAACCGCACAGGGAAAATACAATGAATGATAAATCTGAGGGCCTTCTTAATCGTTGGGAACTTAGGCGTCAACGGGTTGCTGAAGAGGCTGAGCAAGAAGCATTGCTACAGCAAGCACAAGCACACGCTGATGAAATTAACACTCCCACAACAGAGTCGACTCAAGACGTTAGTACAATAGACTTAAAGTCTGATGAAGCTTTAGAGTCTGAACCATTACCCGATCCAAGTACCATAGAAGTCGGCGGCAGCTTTGCTCGTTTTATGGCTAAAAGTGTTGATCCAACGACTAAAGCTGCTGCACTAAGAGCGTTATGGAAGCAGCCGCAATATGGTCACATTGATGGGCTAATCGAATATGCGCTGGATTATACCAATCAGCCGTTATTATCAGCGGATGTTTCAGCCGAACTAGCCAGTAAAGTATTTCGCTATGTTGTTGAAAAAGAACTGCCTGAGCCAGAATTAGAAGCTGACTTAGCGCCAACAGATTTAAGTTCAACGGAGTTAGCACAAGCTGAGATCGATGAGCAAACCGATTTAGAAGTAGATGAAGAGCTAAACGTGTTAGCTGATGAAAATGAACAACAGATTGTGGCGATATCGCCTGAAGAACAACCGCTTAGTCAGAATGATGACCTGATAAAGCAAGCTGCCGTCAGTGATGAGGCGAAAGCGTAATAACGACAGTCACTCATAATGTGACCTAGATAAAATCGTTATTTAAAGATTATAGAAAGAGTTATTGTCAATTAATGACGAGCAATAAGCGTGAACAGTGAACTGAGCTATCACTGTTAATGAGGTATAAAAACCGAGAATTGGGAACGCAATGAGTATCAGAAAAAACCAGCCACAGCTGAAACAAGCACGACAACAGGTGATGGCAAGTACGCAGATTTTGCAAAATTTAATACCACCAACTGTCAGCTATACGACCAAGGGACATGTGCTCATTATTGGGCCTGAAGATCTTGCGCGATTAACGGCAGACAAATTGTCCACTATGGCAAGCCGAGTCATTTTAGCTAATGAAGCGATCACTAGCCAAGATGAAGCCCACCTTGAAGCTGTGATGAATGCGGCCACTGATGTTGAAAGTTACTACAACAAGTTGGCTAGCGTAAAAGGGTTTCTAGGACAATTTCAAGTCAAAATTGAAGGTGAAAATGGCATAGCAGACTTAAGTGTTGTTGCCATTCGTCAAGCGCATTTTGATATTGTGCTCGATTTAAGCCATAGCCCATGTATCAACCTCGAAATGCTGCCTCCAGGATATTTTTATGTTGGCCAAGACACAGCGTTACTCGCTGACGCCATTGCCAATATTCCTGATTTAATTGGTGAGTTTGATAAGCCGCGCTATGTAAGGGTGAACAGTGATATTTGTGCCCATGACAAACATGGTCTAAGCGGTTGTAACCGTTGTTTAAATTTTTGCCCTGCGGATGCCATTAGCAGCGTAGCGTATAAAATTGAAATCGATCCTTATCTTTGCCATGGTGCAGGTAGTTGTACAAATGTGTGCCCAACAGGGGCGCTAAGCTACGATTTACCTACCCCAGCATCACTGCATACCTATCTCGAAAAGTTAGTCAGTCGTTATCGCCAAGAAGCGCAAACCGCTCCAGTTATTTTATTTCATGATAACGAAGCGGGTGCAGAATTGGTTACTGAGCAGTTAAGCGGTGACGTGTTACCTGTTGCAATGGAAGAAATCACCGTAGCAAGTATTGATCATTGGTTGGCTGCACTGGCTTATGGTGCGCGTGAAATTTTAATCTTACAAACGCCTCAAACTGCACCTACATTGCTGCAAATGCTGAAAGGTGAGTCAACATTGGCGAATCGTATTCTTGACCAAATGGGCCAACCACAACGGATACGTCTTATTACCCCGTCAGAGCTAAACCAATTAGATAATAATTTAGCCGTTAGCATAGCTTGGCCAGTAATCATGCCAATGACCTTAAATGCTATCGAACCTAATACCAATGTAAAACGCAGTATTGTATTCCAAGCTATCGATCATCTTAATAGCCAGGCTGCAGCAGTCGATGATGTGTTAACAATGGCTAATATTCCATACGGTATGGTAAGCATAAACAGCGACAAGTGCACATTATGTATGTCATGTGTTGCCACTTGTCCAACCCAAGCGTTAATGGATGGCGGTGATACTCCGGCACTTAAGTTTGTTGAGCAAGATTGTGTTCAATGTGGCTTATGTGAATCTGCCTGTCCTGAAAAAGTGATTAGTTTAGTACCACAAATCAACTTTAATCAATCAGCAAGACAACAAGTCCAAATGTTAAAGGAAGAGCCTCCATTTGAATGTATTCGATGTGGTAGTGAGTTTGCGACCCAATCAATGATACATAAAATAATTGAGATGGTGGGAACACATAGCGCGTTTAGCGCCAATATTGAGCGTTTACAAATGTGTGGCGATTGCCGTGTAAAAGACATGTTTGAAGACATCCTTGACGATCCAGAAAAGCAATTGCAATAAGAGATCTGCTATGACAGAAACAGTAAGACAAATAAGTGAGAATGATCAGTTAAGAGCCGATATCTATCAATTATTAGCTGCATTACTCCGCCGTCAACCTAGTACTGAATTATTAGCTTTTTTAGCTAATTTAGAGGTAGAAGCCCAGGATGGCAATACCATGAGCCATGCATGGATTGCGTTAAAAGAGACCGCCGCAAACAGTGATACTGATACTTTAGAAGATGAATATTTTGATATATTTTTAGGTGTTGGCAGTGGTCAAATTATGCCTTATGGCAGTTGGTTTATGACCGGTTCTTTAATGGATAAGCCTTTAGCGGCCTTGCGTAGTGACCTAATGCAACTGGGTTTTGAACGTGAAGATAACGTTAAAGAACCAGAGGATCATGTCGCTGCCTTATGCGAAGTAATGGGTTGCTTGATTTTAGAGGCGCCAGGTTATCGTCAATTGGCATTTTATCAACGCCATATGGCAAGTTGGATTATACGTTTTTGTGACAATTTAGCTAAAACGCCAAGTGCCCGTTTTTACCTAAGTGTCGCGCAACTAGCTAAAGCATTTTTTATTGCTGAAGCAGATGAATTTGAACAGCTGAGTTTAGATATTCCGGTGAATTGTCCAGGCAGTGCTGACTTAGATCCGGTTGAAGACGAGATTGTACAAATTAACTAAATCGGATGATGGCTTACCAGCCTCATCTTTTTATCAACAAGGAGACAATATGAAGAAGCAAGCTTCCGACATGGGTCGTCGCCAAATGCTAAAAGCATTAGCGCTCGGCAGTGCGGCAGGTGCTGTGGCTAGTGTCAGTGCACCCGCACTTGCCCAAGTCACTAAACCGTCTACAGAAGAGCCTACGGGCAGTAATTATCGCGAAACAGAGCATATTCGTAACTACTATGCTTCGTTAACCAAATAACAGAGGAGAGTGTGTGATGCGATTAACCCGCAAAACAGACACAGCCGTCAAAGCTGAAAAGTCGAGCCTAGGCCTTAACCGACGTCAATTCCTAAAGTCTGCCAGTTTGGCAGCTGGTGGTATTGCCGCGGCTTCAATGCTTGGTGCTGGAATGATGCGTCGTGCTGAAGCCAAAGATGTACCATACGATGCGCCAACTGAAATTAAACGAACTATTTGTTCACATTGTTCAGTGGGTTGTGGTGTATATGCCGAAGTTCAAAATGGAGTATGGACAGGGCAAGAGCCTGCGTTCGATCACCCGTTTAACCAAGGTGGACATTGTGCTAAAGGTGCTGCACTACGTGAACATGGTCACGGTGAAAAACGCTTAAAGTACCCAATGAAACTAGAAGGCGGTAAGTGGAAACGTCTATCTTGGGAACAAGCTATTAATGAAGTGGGCGACAAAATGGAGTCGATTCGTCAAGAATCAGGTCCAGATTCTGTTTACTTTATGGGTAGTGCTAAGTTTTCAAACGAACAAGCTTATATGTATCGCAAATTAGCGGCAATGTGGGGCACGAACAACGTCGACCACTCTGCTCGTATTTGTCACTCTACCACGGTAGCCGGTGTTGCTAACACTTGGGGCTACGGTGCGCAAACGAACTCGTTTAACGATCTTCGTAAAACAAAATGTATATTATTTATTGGTTCTAACCCAAGTGAAGCTCATCCAGTAGCGATGCAGCACATTCTGACGGCAAAAGAGCGCGGTGCCAAAATCATAGTAGTCGATCCACGCTTTACTCGTACAGCAGCTAAGTCAGATGAATATGTCCATATTCGTCCAGGTACTGACATCCCATATATTTATGGTTTGTTATGGCACATTTTCGAAAACGGCTGGGAAGATCAAACTTTCATCGACCAACGTGTATACGGCATGGAACGTATCCAAGAAGAAGTGAAAAAATATCCTCCAGAAGAAGTCGAACACATTGTTGGTGTTAAAAAAGAGCAAATGTACCGTGTGGCTAAAATGATGGCCGAAACTAAGCCTGGCACTGTTGTATGGTGTATGGGTGGTACTCAGCATCATATTGGTAATGCCAACACACGTGCTTACTGTATTTTGCAGCTTGCTCTTGGCAACATGGGTGTCGAAGGTGGCGGAACAAACATTTTCCGTGGTCACGATAACGTACAGGGTGCTACTGACTTTGGTTTGTTATTTGATAACTTACCGGGTTACTACGGTTTAACCTCTGGCGCATGGGACCATTGGGCTAATGTATGGGATCTTGAACCAAAGTGGGTTTCCGAGCGTTTTGACCAAGGTGAATACTTAGGTCAATCACCACAAACATCAGCGGGTATTCCTTGTTCACGCTGGCACGATGGTGTGTTAGAAGACAAAACCAAAATTGCCCAAAAAGACAATATTCGTCTAGGATTCTTCTGGGGTCAGTCTGTTAACACCGAAACTCGTGGTCGTGAAGTGCGTGAAGCACTAAACAAGATGGACACAGTGGTTGTTGTTGATCCATTCCCTACTATGGCTGGTGTAATGCATCAACGCCAAGATGGTGTGTATCTATTACCTGCGGCAACTCAGTTCGAAACTTATGGTTCAGTTTCAGCTTCTAACCGTTCGTTACAGTGGCGTACACAAGTTATCGAACCATTATTTGAGTCATTACCTGATCACATCATCATGTATAAACTGGCCAAAAAATGGGGCGTAGCTGACCAATTCTGTAAGCATATTAAAGTTAATGGTGAAGAGCCATTGATTGAAGATATCACTCGCGAGTTTAACTCAGGTATGTGGACTATTGGTTACACAGGTCAAAGCCCAGAGCGTTTGAAAATGCACCAAGAAAACTGGGGCACATTCGACGTTAATTCACTTGAAGCACCCGGCGGCCCAGCTAAAGGCGAAACCTATGGTTTACCTTGGCCATGTTGGGGCACCCCAGAAATGAAACATCCAGGTACGCAAATTTTGTATCGTACTGGACGTGAAGTTAAAGATGGTGGTGGTAACTTCCGTGCACGCTATGGTGTTGAACATAATGGTACTAACATTCTTGCTGAAGGTTCTTTCTCAAAAGGATCTGAAATTCAAGATGGTTACCCAGAGTTTACCGCTGACATGCTTAAACAGCTTGGCTGGTGGGACGACCTAACAGCAGAAGAGAAAGTTAAAGCTGAAGGCAAAAACTGGAAAACAGATATTTCTGGCGGTATTCAACGTGTGGCTATCAAGCATGGTTGTATTCCTTACGGTAACGCTAAAGCGCGTTGTGTTGTTTGGAACTTCCCTGATGATATTCCATTACACCGCGAACCGTTATATACCCCTCGTCGTGACTTAGTGGCTAAATACCCAACTTATGAAGACCGTATGGTGGCTCGTCTACCAACACTTTATAAGACTATTCAAGACAAGGACTTTGCTACCGACTACCCATTAGCGGTAACAACCGGACGTTTGGTTGAATACGAAGGTGGTGGTGAAGAAAGCCGTTGTAACCCATGGCTTGCTGAATTACAGCAAGAAATGTTTATCGAGATCAACCCAGCAGATGCTGCAGATCGCGGTTTACGTGATGGTGATGACGTGTTTGTTCACAGTCCAGAAGGTGCCAAAATTACTGTTAAGGCGATGGTGACACCGCGTGTTATTGCGGGTGAATGTTTTATGCCATACCACTTTGCTGGTGTATTTGAAGGCGAGAGTTTAGCCAAAAACTACCCCGAAGGTACAGTGCCTTACGTGATTGGCGAAGCTGCCAATACTGTCATGACTTATGGTTATGACGTCGTAACGCAAATGCAAGAAACCAAAGCCAGCTTATGTCAGATAAGCAAAGCCTAATAACACTTGATGAGGAGATAAGCCATCATGGCAGTCATGAAATTTCTGTGTGACACCAAACGCTGCATCGAGTGTAACGGTTGCGTCACAGCTTGTAAAAACGAAAACGACTCTGCTTTAGAGTGGGGAATTCAACGTCGCCGCGTGGTGACACTTAACGACGGCGTTCCTGGAGAAGCGTCAATCTCAGTCGCATGTATGCATTGTACCGATGCACCATGTATGGCTGTATGCCCGGCCGATTGTTTCTACCGTACAGAAGACGGCATCGTACTCCACAACAAAGATACGTGTATCGGTTGTGGTTACTGTTTCTATGCTTGCCCATTTGGTGCACCGCAGTTCCCTAAAAAGACTGCATTTGGTAGCCGTGGCAAAATGGATAAATGTACGTTCTGTGCTGGTGGCCCAGAAGAAGATCATTCTGAAGCTGAGCGTCTAAAATATGGTTCAAACCGTATTGCAGAAGGCAAGTTACCAATGTGTGCTGAACTTTGTTCAACTAAAGCATTGTTGGCCGGTGATGCAGGCATAGTGTCTGACATTTATCGTCAGCGTATGGCTGCACGTGGTAATCCAAATACTATTTGGGGCTACAATCCTAAAACAGGCGAGTTGATCTAATCAGAGCATAGGCTGCGACGTGTTCGCAGCCGTATTAAGGAGTGACAATGTTAACTTTAACGTTAAACAAATCACTGCGCAGGATATTTGCTCTGTTGGTTCTGTGTATGGGATTGGGGTTGGTTACATCGCCGGTGTATGCCGCTGATGAACAATCAAGCCAGCAACAAGCAACGTCAAAAACCAGTGATGCAGATCTCTGGCGCGCAGTAAAAGCTGGCGAACCTGGTTACAGTACAGACAAAGGCCTTGATGCTGATGTGCTGATTAATGTAGCGGGTAATGAAGGCAAAATATTGCGAAATACTTATCTAAAACCCGCACTTGGCTTAGCTTTTGTAGGTGTTTTTGCCGCCTTTTTAGTGTTTTACTTTGTGAATGGTCCAGCTACATTAAGTAAAGGCTTTTCGGGTAAATTGGTATTTCGTTGGAGCAAAGTTGATCTTTGGATACATTGGATTATGGCCGTATCGTGCCTAATCATGATGCTAACCGGTTTGGTCATTATGCTCGGGCGCCATTTCTTAGCTCCCTATGTCGGTGACGGTATTTGGGCGGGAACAATCGCGTTCTGCAAGTTTGTACATGACTGGTCTAGTCCCATTTTTATGGTGTCTTGGCTAGTCTGTATAATCAAGTGGATGCCATTACAAACCGTTAAGTTGTACGATTTAAAATGGTTTTTAGTGGTCGGTGGCTACATTAACTTTGGTCCGTTTAAAGGCAAACACCCAGACAGTGGTTTTGCTAATGCGGGTGAAAAAATGTGGTTCTGGAGCTTGGCCATTTTCGGTCTTTGCATCAGTGTATCTGGGATAATGTTAGTCTTCCCAATGCTCGATTTAACACGTGAGCTGTCAATGATCGCACTTCTTGTGCATGGTGTAAGCGCAGTGATTATCGTCGCGTTTACCATAGTGCATATATGGATGGCGACAGTACTCAGTGAAGGTGGTATGGAGTGTATGGTTTCTGGCTATTGTGACGAAAACTGGGCTTCGCAGCACCACAACTTGTGGTACGACGAAATCAAGGCCAATGGCACATTAAAATACAAAGAGTAAACCTGTAACGCGGGTGTGAACACACTCGTTATGGCAGAAATAAAACACCTTGTTAGGTCACTGACAAGGTGTTTTTTTATTGGTTTTTAATATACCTATAATTCAATATCGCTGATAAATGTATGTACAGGGATAATCAAAGACTATCGCTATAACCTTTAAAAGACGATATGTTGCTGATGATAAAAATAGGTGGCTATGTTACTTGCGACTATCGTTTTAGAATGGGCTTTTAATAAGTAAAATGGCTTTAAGATGGCTTTAAAGTGGCACAAAAGGTAGGTAATAATGACAGCTAAAAATAATGATGATATACCCGATGATGATATCATTGAGTACGATATGTCACAGCGAGGCAATCAAGTTGATGATCCACTCGCGACAGTTAAAACTATGCGTTTAGAGCAATTGGCTGTTTGTCGCCTAAAAGCCGAGAAAGAAATGCAAGTTATGGAATGCAATGCGAAAAAGAACAAAGCTGAAGTCGAAGAATAAGGAACGGTAACTCATTTTATACTTTGACTAAAAGTATTGAGCCGTCACTAAAGAATGAACATTAGCCTAAGCTTTATTGTCGGTAATGATGATTAGAATTGGTTTTTTAGGTTTAGTCTGTGGTTTAACTGTCTCTATTGATATGTTGTTCTGGTAAGTTATTGATGTTATTTGTTAGATTTCTCAATGTCTAAGGTGCTTAACGACCACCAATTTAACAACTACTTGGAAGTGTTGCTGACGTTATGCTAGAGATTAAATATTCCATTGGTGAATTAACAACCTTGATGCTTGTGGTGGAAGAACATCAATTTTATCTCATTGCTGAGGAATGGATAAAGGCTGTCGATCTGAAGATTGGTGACAAAATACTGGCCTGTAGTGATGCCATCGCTAAAATAGAAAACATAAACAAAGTTGAACATTCACGCCATAATCACGATTTAAAAATAAGCCACAATCATAATTATTTTGTCACCACTAGCCGTCCTGTATTTCATGACATCCTGTGTGACAGAGCCCCAACAGATCAGCTTGAACTCATAGCGTATGAATTGGCAAATAGGCCCTCTAAGTTTCCTGATGGAAAATCAACGGGTTACCATAGTGGACCTTGGGTGGCGGCCAAATATGTACATTCCGATCCCAGTAAACAAGTCATAGGCTGGGGCCGTGCAAATGACAATATGTGTGCTGAAGATGCAGCTGTAACTGATTTAAGGAATAAATTAGCCGATGTTATTGAATTACATCAAGGTAATGTAGTGATTTCACATGCCTATTTGAGGAAGTATACAAAAAAAGGTCGCTTCGTGAATAAGATGAGCCCTTGTATTCACTGTCGTGATAATTATGGCCGCGCGCTAAATGACGCAACAGAAGGTGTGAGTGATTTAACTAAAAATGGTCGTGGGTATTTACCTCCTATCGATAAATAATACCAAGCTATTTTTTATCTATCATTTCGTTACTTGAAATCATTTCTTGTTTAATAGTCAGTTTCCTCAGCCGTTTTACATCAACCACACACCTAATATTTCGAGATCGGAAGTCTATTTATAGATAAAAAACCTTCACTTTTTGCATATAAATTATGCATTAAAAGGCATTGTGATAAATGTTGAAACAAACGATGTTATTTCATTAGGAAATTGGACAGCTTAGTAGGAATATACTCGAGTAAACGCTTCCAGTTTATTTGCCACACGTGGCATTTTGTTTAAAATTGATTTTAGTTTTGTCTGCTAGATGTAAAATAACTCAGGTGCGTTGCTTCACCACTAAGGGGTTTAGTTGAATATTTCAGAATCACATAAAAAAGAGCTTTTAGTTGCCAAATCACTATTAGAAAACCCTGGACTCGCGGTAAAAATGACTAATCTTATAGGGACTCCTATTGAAAAAGGCTTAGCGTTACTACCTGATAACTGGAATAAAAATATCGCGAAAGTGACCGAGAAATCGCTAATTAAAGCGTCAGAAGCGGCGATATTTACTATGAAAGATATTCCAGGAGAAGAGTCGTCTAATCTTTGGCACAAATTAGGCGTCGCAGTGAGTGGTGGTGTCGGTGGTTTCTTTGGCTTGGCTGCAATAGCGGTTGAACTTCCTATTTCAACATCAATTATGTTGCGCTCGATCGCTGATATTGCTCGTAGTGAAGGCGAGTTGATTACCACACTGGAAACCAAAATGGCTTGTTTAGAGGTGTTTGCTTTAGGAGGCGAAAGTGATTTAGATGATGGTAGTGAATCTGGATATTTTGCAGTAAGAGCAGCCTTGGCAAAATCAGTCTCAGAAGCGGCTGAATTTATGGTAAAAAAAGGTATGACAGATGAGGCCGCGCCTATTTTAGTTAAGTTAATTACTAAAATTGCAGAAAAATTTGGTATTCAAGTGACCCAAAAAGCCGCTGCACAAGCCGTACCGGCTGTCGGTGCCGCAGGTGGTGCAATCATTAATACTTTATTTATTGATCATTTCCAAGACATGGCGAGAGGGCATTTTATTGTACGAAAACTAGAACGTATTTATGGATATGATACCGTAAGGAACGCTTACAATTCGTTACCTAAAAAAGGTAATAAATAACCTAGGAATGGGATATAAAGTTCTTTGCTCCGTTAATGGTGTCGCACTGATTTACTCTTAACTCGCAATAGCCCGTCAATGTGCCAGTTAGCAAACCCAATGACAAGCTTGATATGAATTAGCTTAAAGATTCTGATTTTGATTTGCTTATCCCATCTATTAACCTAGGTTAATGTTAAATAACCATGCTGCCATAGTATATTGCCGACTATTAATATAGTATTTTTAAGCATCATAGTGGCTTACCGATCCTGTTGAATTGATGATATAAGCCGTCTATTGTTTAAGTCAGGTTAAAGACCGAAAGGATAATAATATGACACAGAATGGACCTGACCAGGCCGACAAAACCAAATCGTCCAGCAATGATAATGAACAGTCTAGCAATAAGGTTGAAATGCGTGAGGCGCGGGAGAATGAACCAACGCCAACAGAGATAGCGCTGACAGGTTCGGAACGTGATGCGGTAATCGAGCACGGTAGTCTGTCATCACTTACTGTTTATTCAATTATTCTGCGTGAAGGCCTGGAAGAATTGGAACGACCGCTGAGGTCTTTGTGGTGGTCTGGGATTGCTGCTGGTATCGGTATTTCATCGTCGGTTTTGACTGAAGGTATCATCCGCAGCAATATAGGCTCCGAACACCCGTATTTGTCGATTATTGAAAGCCTTGGTTACACTTTCGGTTTCGTGCTGGTCATTCTAGCAAGACTACAACTTTTTACTGAAAATACTATAACCGTGGTACTGCCACTGCTAGCGAATACCACTCAACGTCGTCTCGTTTGTACCGCACGCCTGTGGGCCATAGTGCTGGGGGCCAATTTTGTTGGTACATTTCTCACCGCGGCTATTTTCGTTCACGGTGGCATACTGACAGAAGAGATCCTGAGCGCTATTTTGCAGATATCACGGCATGTTGCAGAGTTAACGCCTTCAGAGACATTAATGCGTGGCATACCAGCCGGATTTTTTATTGCTTCTTTGGTGTGGATGTTGCCCTCAGCAAAAGGCTCTGAGGTACTCGTTATCATTATGTTTACATGGCTAATCGCAGCGGGAGAGTTTACCCATGTTATTGCTGGCTCCAATGAGATATTTAGCCTTGTGCTCAATGGGGAAATGAATTTTATCACTGCGCTGTCACACCATATTGGACCAATGTTAATAGGGAATATTATTGGCGGCACAGGATTGTTTGCGATGTTAGCCTACGGTCAAATTAAGCAAGAAATGTAGATTTAATATCAAATTGGCTATCATGGTTCATTTGTGGCTGTTTTTCGATTGATTTAAGAGAGATTAATATGAAGAAATTTTGTGTTGTATTATTTGCCCTATTTGCTGTGGTAACACAGGCATATGCGGCAAATTCCGTTAAATATGATAAAGAGTTGGATGGGTTTGATTATCCATTTGACGTTAAGACATTTAATTTTAATTCTCAAGATAAAGATTTAAAAATGCGCTACATGGATGTGGGCGATAAACGCGCAGAAAAAGTCATCGTATTATTACATGGCAAAAATTTTTCAGGCTACTATTGGGACCGCGTGGCAAACGACCTGCTAAAAAGAAACTACCGAGTCATTATTCCAGATCAAATCGGCTTTGGTAAATCTTCAAAACCTGAGGCTTATCAGTATAGTTTCGGCCAATTAGCCTTAAATACCAAGTTATTATTGGACAGTTTGGATATCAAAAAATTTGATCTTGTTGGTCACTCAATGGGTGGCATGTTAGCGACTACATTTACGGCTAACTATGCTAATGCCGTGAATAAATTGATTCTGATTAACCCTATTGGTTTAGAAGATTACGGCAAATATGTGCAGTTTAAAGATGTTAACTTTTTTTATAAAAATGAGCTCGCTAAAACACTCGACAAAGCGAGAAACTATCAGAAGAAAAATTATTATGATGGCAAGTGGTCAAGCGAATACGAGAAACTTTTAGTGCCTTTGAAAGGCATGCTTGCTGGTGATGATTGGAAGATCGTAGCTTGGAATAATGCATTAACTTATGGTCCGATTTTCTCAGAAAACATTGTCGATAGGTTTTCACAAATTAACAATGAAACTGTGCTGATTATAGGCACCAGAGATAAAACCGGCCCAGGTAGAGGATGGTTAAAAGAAGGTGTAACCAGACAATTAGGCGAATATCAAAAACTCGGCGTTAATGCTCATAATTTGATTAAAGGCTCAGTGCTTATTGAGTTGCCAGGATTAGGTCACATGCCGCAATTTGAAGACTATGATGCTTTTATAAAAGCATTCCATCAGGCGCTTGATAAATAATAAATACCCAAACAGATTATCTGTAGCTTGTTGGCCAGTGAGTGTTTTATTTTATTCATTGCCTCTTAACCAGATGACAGCGAGAAATATAAATACTTACCGACGCCTTTAACGTTAGAACTGCACTCCAAGGTTATTCCTCGGGGTGTTTTTTATGTCAGGTATAAAATAAACACAACATTAATAAAATCGATAAGTCAGATTCAACGGCCTCTCTACATCTTAAATTAACCAATACCCATTACATTCATTATTTGTTCAGTAAGAGCACATTACGCATGTTGCTTAAGGTGAATTAATATCGAAATGGTGGTTGCCATCTTAATGAATTCAATGCTGCAGTGGAATGCATAAATCGATTCTGTTGCACGTGCCAAAATCAAGTTCTTTAGCGCTAAAGCTATCGACTTAGGGTAAGTCTATACACCAAATATAAACCAACTTAAGTGTCATTACTGAACAAAACATTGTCTTAAAAGCTTGCCTTTGATTAACCCTATTTGATTTCCCGCTGTTTGATGAAGAAATTCGTTAGCTGGATTGGTGATCTTGGTTGGTTTCAAACCATCCCCAGTGTGATCTAACTGACATTTCTAGATTTTTTATTAATTAACTACTGAGTTTCTAATGTAGATCAAATAAACAAATCTCCATTGTTTCTACTATGGCTCCGAAAATAATCACTACCTACTATGAAGTAGTATTTATTCAATATTATACAACAAAAATGCAACCTCTATGAGGTGCGGCAGAAGACAATCGTTTTCGATGGGAGATTAAATGAGTAAGCAACAACCTGATTTAAATCGTAGATCTTTGCTGAAAGCTATCACTCTTGGTGGTACAGCAAGTGTCGCGATTGCCGTAACAGGCATTAAGGTTGCCCAAGCAACTGAGAAAAGTGCTAGCACTTCGCACACTAATGGCTATCAAGAAACGGCCCACATCAACAGTTATTACGATAGCTTACGCGGCTAGTTTAGGAGAATTTAAGCGATGAAATTAACTCGCAAGTCAATCACGGCTCCTACCAATGAAGCTTCAAGTAAGCTTGGTATTAATCGTCGTCAATTTATAAAACAAATGGGTATTGCTACCGGTGGTATTGCGGCTGCATCAATGATGGGCACAGGCATGATCCGTCGTGCTGAAGCGAAAGATGTACCCTACGATGCACCAACAGAAATCAAGCGCACTATATGTAGTGCTTGTGCGGTAGGGTGTGGTTTATACGCTGAAGTACAAAATGGCGTGTGGACAGGCCAAGAACCTGCATTCGATCATCCATTCAATGCTGGCGGACATTGTGCCAAAGGTGCTGCATTACGCGAACATGGCCATGGCGAAAAACGCGTTAAATACCCAATGAAATTGGTTGGCGGCAAGTGGAAAAAAATATCTTGGGAGCAAGCTTTTAACGAAGTGGGTGACAAGATGTTGGATATTCGTAAAGAGTCTGGTCCTGATTCAATTTACTTTATGGGTAGTGCTAAGTTTTCGAACGAAGGCTGCTATATGTATCGCAAATTTGCAGCAATGTGGGGTACGAACAATATCGACCACTGTGCGCGTATTTGTCACTCTACCACGGTAGCCGGTGTTGCTAACACTTGGGGCTACGGTGCGCAAACCAACTCTTTCAATGATATTCAAAACGCCAATGCAATCTTTTTTATCGGTTCTAATCCTGCCGAGGCGCATCCAGTTGCAATGCAACATATCTTGATCGCGAAAGAGAAAAACAATGCTAAAATAATTGTTGTAGATCCACGCTTTACTCGTACTGCTGCACATGCAGACTTACATTGTGGCCTACGTCCTGGTACTGACATCCCGTTTATCTACGGTATGTTATGGCACATCTTTGAAAACGGTTGGGAAGATAAAACCTTTATCCAAGAACGTGTTTTCGAAATGGAATCTATTCGTGCGGAAGCCAAGAAGTTCCCACCAAAAGAAGTAGCCAGTATCACAGGTTGTAGCGAAGAAGAGGTTTACCAAGCTGCGAAACTGATGGCCGATAACCGTCCAGGTACTGTTATTTGGTGTATGGGTGGTACTCAGCATCACGTAGGTAATGCTAACACTCGCGCTTATTGTATTTTACAACTTGCACTTGGCAACATGGGTGTATCAGGTGGTGGTACTAACATTTTCCGTGGTCACGATAATGTGCAGGGCGCGACTGACTTAGGTTTATTATTCGATAATTTACCAGGTTATTACGGGTTAACTTCTGGAGCATGGGCACATTGGACCAATGTTTGGAGCCTAGATTTAGATTGGGTTAAATCACGCTTTGATCAAAACGAATATTTAGGCAGTTTGCCAATCAACACTCCGGGTATTCCATGTTCTCGCTGGCATGATGGTGTGTTAGAAAGCGCTGAGAATTTAACTCAAAAAGACAATATTCGTATGGGTTTCTTCTGGGGACAGTCAGTTAACACCGAAACCCGCCAGAATGATGTTCGTGATGCACTAGACAAGATGGACACTGTGGTTGTAGTTGATCCATTCCCAACCATGGCAGCCGTTATGCACCGTCGTACAGATGGCGTGTACTTGTTACCTGCAACGACTCAATACGAAACAGAGGGTTCAGTCTCTAACTCTGGTCGTAGCCAACAATGGCGTGAAAAAGTGATCGAGCCATTATTTGAATCGAAAACTGACCTTGAAATTATGTACCGCTTATCGCAAAAGCTTGGCTTTGATAAAGAGTACACCAAGCGTATCGCTAAAGATGCCAACGACATGCTAGTGATAGAAGACGTGACTCGCGAAATTAACCGCGGTATGTGGACTATTGGTATGACAGGCCAAAGCCCTGAGCGTATTAAATTGCACACCCAAAACTGGGGATTATTCAGCAATAAAACGTTGGAAGCTCCTGGTGGCGAAGTTAAAGGTGAAACTTATGGTTTGCCTTGGCCATGTTGGGGTACGCCAGAACAGAAACACCCAGGTACACAAATTCTGTATGACACAAGTAAACATGTGTCAAAGGGTGGTGGTAACTTCCGTGCCCGTTTCGGCGTTGAATACCAAGGCGAGAATCTGTTAGCAGACGGCAGCTTTTCTAAAGGTGCTGAAATTGAAGATGGTTATCCAGAGTTCACTGCAGACATGCTTAAGCAGCTTGGCTGGTGGGATGATTTAACGGCCGAAGAGAAACAACACGCAGAAGGTCATAACTGGAAAACCGATATTTCTGGTGGTATTCAGCGTGTCGCTGTTAAGCATGGTTGTACTCCTTATGGTAATGCTAAAGCACGTTGTATCGTGTGGAATTTCCCTGATCAGGTGCCTATTCACCGCGAACCACTGTATACACCACGTCGTGACTTAGTGAGTAAATATCCAACTTACGATGATATGCGAGTTTATCGTTTACCAACTTTATATAAAACAATTCAACAGCATGATAGTTCAGTTAAATATCCATTAATACTGACATCTGGTCGTTTGGTTGAATATGAAGGTGGTGGTGAAGAGTCGCGTTCTAACCCTTGGCTTGCAGAACTACAACAAGAAATGTTTGTTGAAATGAACCCTGCAGATGCTGCTGATCGCGGTTTGCGTGATGGTGACTCAATATGGTTAGAAGGTGCTGAAGGCGGACGCATTAAGATTAAGGCGATGGTAACTCCACGCGTTAAGCCTGGTGTGACTTGGATGCCATATCACTTTGCTGGTGTAATGCACGGCGAAAGTTTAGCGGCTAATTACCCTGAAGGCACAGTGCCTTTCGTTATCGGTGAATCAGCGAACACTGCAATGACTTATGGTTATGACCCTGTGACTCAAATGCAGGAAACCAAGGCGTCGCTTTGTCAGATTGAAAAAGCGTAATTGCAGTTAAGCGAGGAGAATTGCCAAAATGGCTACAATGAAATTTCTATGTGATACCAAGCGCTGCATCGAATGTAATGGCTGTGTCACCGCATGTAAAAACGAAAACGACTCTGCTTTAGAGTGGGGTATTCAACGTCGCCGCGTGGTGACATTAAACGATGGTGTTCCTGGTGAAGCGTCAATTTCAGTCGCATGTATGCATTGTTCTGATGCTCCATGTATGGCTGTATGTCCGGCCGATTGTTTCTACCGTACCGAAGACGGCATAGTGCTACACAACAAAGATACCTGTATTGGTTGTGGCTACTGTTTTTATGCTTGTCCATTTGGTGCACCACAGTTCCCTAAAAAGACTGCATTTGGTAGTCGCGGAAAAATGGATAAATGTACTTTCTGTGCTGGTGGCCCAGAAGAAGATCATTCCGAAGCTGAGCGCCAAAAATACGGTTCTAACCGTATTGCGGAAGGTAAATTACCAATGTGTGCCGAGTTGTGTGCGACTAAAGCATTGCTTGCGGGCGACGCCAATATCGTGTCTGACATTTATCGTCAGCGCATGGCTACACGTGGTAATCCAAATGCCATTTGGGGTTACGATCCTAAAACGGGTGAATCAGTCTAATTAGAGCATGGGCTGCGACTTTGTTCGCAGCCATATAAAGGAGTGACAATGTTAACTTTAACGTTAAACAAATCATTGCGCAGAATATTTGCTCTATTAGTTCTGTGTATGGGATTGGGATTTGCTACATCGTCGGTGTATGCCGCCGATGAAAAATCAAGTCAAGAACAAGCAAGGTCGATGACTGGAGATGCAGATCTCTGGCGTGACATAAAAGCGGGTAAAGCTGGCTATAGTACATATAAAGGCGTAGACGCAGGTGTGTTGGTAAACGTTGCAGGTAACGAAGGTAAAGAATTACGAAATACTTACCTTAAGCCTGTATTCGCTTTCGCTTTTGTCGGCGTTTTTGCCGCTTTTCTCGTGTTTTACTTTGTGAATGGCCCAGCTACGCTGAGTAAAGGCTTTTCGGGTAAATTGGTATTTCGTTGGAGCAAAGCTGATCTGTGGATACATTGGATTCTGGCCATATCGTGCTTAGTTTTGATGTTAACCGGTTTAGTCATTATGCTTGGACGGCATTTTATCGCCCCCTATGTCGGAGACGGTATTTGGGCGGCAACAATTGCATTCAGCAAGTTTAGTCATGATTGGTCAGGCCCTATATTTATGGTGTCTTGGTTAGTGTGTGTTATTAAGTGGATGCCGTTACAAACTATTAAACTATATGATTTAAAATGGTTTTTAGTGGTTGGTGGTTACATTAACTTTGGTCCGTTTAAAGGCAAACACCCAGACAGTGGTTTTGCCAATGCGGGTGAAAAAATGTGGTTCTGGAGTTTAACTATTTTTGGTTTTTGCATCAGTGTCACTGGGGTTATGTTAGTTTTCCCTATGCTTGATTTACCTCGCATTTGGTCAATGCTCGCTCTGCTTATACATGGTGTTAGCGCAGTGGTTATTGTCGCGTTTACCATAGTGCATATTTGGATGGCAACTGTACTCAGCGAAGGCGGTATGGAATGTATGGTTTCAGGTTATTGCGACGAAAACTGGGCTTCACAGCATCACAACTTGTGGTACGACGAAATCAAAGCTAATGGTACGTTAAAATACAAAGAATAAACGGGTAAAACGAGTGTAAACACACTTGTTAACTGCATAAATAAAACACCTTGTTAGGTCACTAACAAGGTGTTTTTTTTATTGAAAATAATGCAAAGTAATTAAAACGTGTAATGGGTGGTTTTATGAAATATAAATGCGATCTTGGAACGATATCAGACATTGTATCTGTATTGGCGCAAGTACCTGAATTGGGTTCTGAAATATCTGCAGACATCATTGAAAAGAGACTGGCAGAGAAAAAACATCTCATTTTAATTGCTCGGTACCATAACGTTCCTGTTGGTTTTAAATTGGGTTACGAGTTAACTGATGTTCTGTTTTACAGTTGGTTAGGCGGTGTTGCACCTGAACATCGAAAAATGAAAGTGGCTTCTCAACTGCGTTTACTTCAGGAATCATGGGTAATTGAAAATGGTTTTAACACTATTAGGGTTAAATCTATGAATCAGTTTCCGGCTATGCTGCAAATGCTTATTGCTAGTGGTTATCAAATTTGTGGTTATGAAAATAATGGCTCGATTACTAATAGTAAAATTGAATTTATAAAATATTTATCATCACAACAACCAGAGTAAAATATATTGTCGTTTGAATGTCTTTATTGCTTAACTGCAATCTAGATTGTGGATGATAATAATTACTGCAGGGATTCACTTGTCTCAGGTAGAATGCCTCCTCTTGTATTTTCATTTTTGGATATATTTTAATGCAAATCAATCGTGGACTGCTAATGGCTGTAGGTTGTGTTTTATTGGCTATGATCACCATACAGTCTGGTGCATCTTTAGCTAAGCAACTTTTCCCTATCGTTGGGCCTGAAGGCACAACAGCTTTGCGTTTAGGTTTTGCTGCAGCTGTACTTTGGTTAGTGTTCCGTCCTTGGCGTGCATTACCTCAAGGCAAAGAATGGCAGAGCATTATTATTTATGGTTTATGTTTAGGTGGGATGAACATTTTATTTTATCTCGCCATTGAACGTATACCCTTAGGGATCGCCGTTGCCCTTGAGTTCACAGGCCCATTAGCTGTAGCCTTATTTAGCTCGAAGAGAAAAAGTGATCTCTTTTGGGTCGTTTGCGCCATCGCTGGGATTTTGCTGTTGCTGCCTAATTTATCCAGTGAACAAGGACTTGACCTTGGCGGTGCATTAATGGCACTGGGTGCCGGAGCATGTTGGGCTGGTTATATTTTGTTTGGCACCCGTACTGGCAAGCAAGGATCGGGTGGTATTACCGTTGCTTTAGGCATGACTGTGGCGGCGTTAGTGCTGGTACCTGTTGGTGCTGTAAGCCAAGGATTGGTATTAATTAGTTGGGAAGTATTACCTCTTGGGTTATTGGTTGGTGTGTTATCCAGTGCCTTACCTTATTCTTTGGAAATGGTGGCCCTAAGAAATATGCCAACACAGGCTTTTAGTGTGCTAATGAGTTTAGAGCCCGCGATTGCCGCATTAGCTGGCTTTATTATATTGAGTGAACAACTGACTTTATTGCAGTGGTCTGCCATCGGGTTGGTTATTATCGCATCTATAGGCAGCAGCTTTACCCCTAAAAAAGCCATTGAGATGAGCGTGTAATATTAGCGATAGTTTGGTTTTAGTTCTGGCTTCTATTTATCCTTGTTATATTGTTAAAAAAGTCAGTGGGGTTACCCACTGATTTTTTTATCCATTGTTAATGCCTATTTTATCGCTGCTTCAATGGTTTCATTTCTGCTCTTTGCATTTCTCGTGGGATCGGCTTACCAGGTTTATTTGGCTTAATTGGGCCTAAGTGCTTCTTACTAGAAGGTACACAGAACAGCTCTCGTTGATCATTCATTAGTTCATCGGGTGCGAACTGATTATTGATCTCAAGATTGTGGTTTTTTACTTTATTTTGTTTTACAAAGTCGTAGCACACCAAATGGCGTTTTTCATTACGAATTTTGTAGCGTTTTTCGTTATGGATTTTGCTTGACGGATTACACAGCAATACGGGTTTGCCTAACACTGCGCGGGTTTTACCAAATTGATCTTCAATCATGATGGTTTCTTCGCGAAGTTTATCTGCTTTTCGCACCCCATAACATTGGAAATGTTCCCCTGGCATATTGACAGCGACGGGTATCTCTTTAACGATATCACCACAGGCCGCAGTAAATACCGAATAAGTTCTTTTTGCGAGATTATTCGTCGACCATGCCCAGCGAAAATTGTTGCTATTAACATTGTTGGCAAGGGGAAAGCTCATCGTCCCCCAAGGTGAAGTTCCGCCAGCGACAGAACCGGGGAATAAATAGGGTGACTGACCATTAGATAACGATCCAGCAATCAAACTATTAATTTGACTCGCATTAGGTCCACCTGTTTGCGCCCAGCCAGACGATGGAATCGTTGACTGATATGCTTTGAAGTGGCCAGACCCAGTATAAATAGTGTTGTCACCTTTGAAGATAGCTGCCATGCCTTGTGACACCGCACCATCACCCCACGCAATCACACTCACCGAACAGGTCTTTAATGATTGTGGACTACTATCGATGTCGAACTTGAATGATTCTATTTTTTTCCACTGGCTACCATTCGCACCACGATATACCACCGTAGGTGAACTACCATTACCTGGTGAATGTACCACAATGAAATCATTGTCTGCGGTAACGTTTGCTGTAATCGGAGTGGCTGCAACCATACCTGATGCACTAATTAGGCACATACTGATTAATGTTTTTTTGAGTATACTCATCCTGACTTTCCTTATTCTGGTTTAGTAAGTTTTTTGAATCATGCTTAATGACTTAAGCTGAGTTAAAACTAACAGTTAAGGTGAAAAAGTCAGTAAAGTTAGAGGGTTAAAAAGGGGGTGTTTTGTGTTTTACCCAAATTTACCCTAATATTTAGTAGACTATAAAAAAGGAAATGCATAGCGTCTAAGGTGATGCATTCATTCTAAAAAGGATATTTTATGAAATATATACTTCCCCTAGTGACTCTGCTTAGTTGTATTGGTAGCGCATCTGCGCATCAACTTGCATTTAATGAACTCACACCAGTTAGCACTGCGATTAAAACTGAAATCACTTTTGAACTGAGCGAGATGGATATGATTAAACAGTATCATTACCGTGCTCAGTACTTTGATATTGAAAAGTGGATGATGAATAAACAACTGACATTACATAATGATCATACAGCAGCATCAAATGGTGCACAGCAGTCGATGAACACTCGTCAAATGCAGCAGCCGGAAGTTGAAATCGATGAATTAGGTGGCTTTCACGGTGTGATAGACCCATTCACGAAGCTACAAGACAATAATGTTAATTCCCCCGATCTTAATAGCGTGACAAATAGAATTAACATTGCAGGGCTTGTGGCTGTGTCGATGTGTAATGCTTATGCTTCGATTAATATCAAAGATCAAAATAATAATCTAATGCCTAAGTTTATAGCACCCAATAGCTTTTTAGTGGGAATAAATCCTGCGACAGCACAGCAAAGTGATTACCGATTGTCCCAAGGATTAAAGTTTAGTTGTGTGTATAAAAACATTAAAAAGCCCTTGGTAAGAGACAGTGTGCACGACATTAAAAGACAGCAACCATTACTCAAAAAAGGTGGGTAAGCAGCGAAGGTAAAAAATTACTTTGCGTCTAAAGACTCGCTCTTGATCACTTGCATAATGCGGTCAAGATGCGAGGTCAGTAATGATCTATCATCATTAGACAGATGGCACTCTGATAAAATGAAGTGACATGTTTTAACTACATTGCGCCATCGTGGATTGTTGGGTAACTTTTTTACATGTAAATATTTATCTAAAGAGCGTGTTCTTAGGCGGCCTGAGTCGATAGATATAGTCCAAATTTTACTCCTATCGGCTAATTCGACTTTGTTGGTTTTCGTGCATTTTTCCCAAATGCTGATGCAATCAATCATGGTATTCACCAATAACTCCGCAAAAGAAGCCGTTAATTCTAAAGGTGATAACTGCATAGATTCCTGCTGTTGGGTGTCGCCTTGCTCTTGTTTATCATCATTAGATAATAAAAATAATTGCTGCTTATGCGACTCTATTATGGTCATTAAATGCTGCTGAGCTTTACGTTTTCTATAAATATAAAAGCTCACAATAAAACCAACCAGTAAACCCATACTAGTGATACCAAGGATTAAATTAAGCAATTTATCTATTTTTTGGCTCTTTTGTTGGCTGGTAATCTGTTCTTCTGCTAATGCGCGTTGTACGCGTTCATTTTCAATATCACTTTGGATAACCTTAATGTTCTCACTGTATTTTTTTTCAAGTAATGCTTCGTGCAATACTTGATATTTCTTCAAGTATACGAGGGATTCATAGGGGCGACCATTGTCATAATACAACTCACTGGCATAGCGGTAGATGTTCATTTTTTGCAGTGAATCTTGTTTTGTATCACTATAATCCATTGCGCTTTCGATAAATTTTATTGCTTGAGTCGTATCTTTTTGGTGTGTTGCTATTTGGGCTTTTAAATAGAAAATTACATCATGAAATGAATGGTCATCGCGGGTTAAATATTCCGATAATGTATTAGCTACCTCTAGGGCGGGAGAAAATTCATTAGCATTAATATGGATGGTGGCTAAATTAATTAACGCTGAAAGTTTATCATCGCCAACAAGGTTATCGTTATAAGCTTCGATAACCTTGTTGCTATAAAAGTTCTTTTTATTGAATTCATTGTTTATATTATATATTTCAGCAAGATTACCATAGAGGTGTGACATATAACCGATGGCATGAATATCTAAGTTATTACTGGTGTAGCGTAAGTAATGATCAAGAGAGAGTTCAAAATAGCGTTGAGATTCGGTGTATTTTTCGAGTTTTTTATAAATAAGCCCGAGATTACTTAAGGTTATCGCCGTATAAAAGTCATTACCTAAGGCTTCTTTAATGGCCAAACTTTTCTGGTAGTAACCCAAAGCTTTGGCGTAGTGATTCAAATACTG
Organism: Shewanella sp. MEBiC00475; assembly: GCF_005234075.1. Lineage (NCBI taxonomy): Bacteria > Pseudomonadati > Pseudomonadota > Gammaproteobacteria > Alteromonadales > Shewanellaceae > Shewanella > Shewanella sp. MEBiC00475. Next base: position 2,075,483 of record NZ_CP039928.1, on the reverse strand, counting down.
TTCAGTTAGTGCTAAATCGTTATAACTTTTTGCCAACCAAATATCGGACTCTTGGGCGTTAGCAATGCTAAAAGCTTGCTCAAATAAACTTTTAGCTTCTAGGTAGGATTTTTTATAGAGTTGTTCAGCAGCCTTCTTTCGTAGCCACAGATATTGAATTTCGACATACTGGTTGAAAGCTTTACTATTTTTAACGTCAATAAGCTTATTTTCAGCGGCTGAGCTATCACCTAGCTCTTGGTAAATGTCATATAAGGTGAGTTGTAATTTTGCTGCGATAAGAGGGTGCTTCTCTGTGTTTAACATTTTTAATTTTTTGTCACAAAAACGTAAACTGGCTTGGGGCGATACCTGTTTTATACGGGTTTTACATTGTACTAATGCTAAGTTGGCTTGTTGTTTAGTTTCTTTTTGAACAGTTAAATTAGCCGCCGTCACTGGCATGTAAATCGACCATTGCGATAACAATAAAAATAGAAAAATTGCTGTAAGTCTATGCACTCCGCCACCAAGTTTGATCATCAATATTATTTTAGCCCATATTACCCCGTTCAATATAGGTAATGTTAGTTAACATATTAACAACATAAACCGATAGTCAATGTAAATACAAGGGATAGTAGTGATTCGTAATGTATAGCGCGAAGTAACAAATCTAATATCGAAGGCTGGTTTTTTATTGTTTAGTCTTTATACTGCGCGGCTGTTTTGTCTTCGTAGAAAGTAAAAATGAAAAGTTGGATATTTTTAAGTGTGGCTATCTTAACTGAAGTTGTTGCCACTTCAGCGCTTAAAGCAAGCGATGGGTTTTCAAAATTAGCACCTTCACTTGTGGTGGTGGTTGGCTATGTATTGTCTTTTTACTTTCTATCGTTAGCGTTAAAAAACATTCCTGTTGGTATCGCTTATGCCACTTGGGCTGGGCTTGGAATTGTATTAATCACAGTTATCGCTTGGGTGATGTATGGACAAAAATTAGATGTAGGTGCACTGGTGGGGATGACGTTAATTCTCGCTGGTGTTGTGGTAATGAACCTATTCTCAAGCGTTACTCCGCATTAGTATGTTGTTGAGTTTTCAATTTTCGAATCAAGCTTGTTAAAATTTAGCTAGCCGTCATCATGTCTCACCAATAGTACGAATGTGCAGCGCCTTTGGCTAAACAAAAAAGGGCTTAACAATGAAAATCATTGTTAAGCCCTTTTTTAGTATCAGATAGTCACTCAAGTCTAAACGATGAATGAGTTCATCGTTTAGTGATAAGCACTATTACCACGCCATGTCTAAAATCTTGCGGCTGGTGGCCAAGTCTACTTTGCCACTTTCAGATAATGCGGTCATACCATGTGCTTCTAAAGCATCGACTACTAGACCTAGTTGATCTTGCGTTACACCGTGATCGCGTAAACGTACAGGTAAGCCTACTTGCTTGAAGAAAGCTTCAGTTTTGTCAATGGCTTGATCTACGCGACTGTCTTCGTCACCTTCTGTGATATCCCAAACACGTGCTGCGTATTGTACTAATTTAGCGTGTTTTTGCTCTTTCAACACACGCCATAGCGATGGTAATACTACGGCTAAGGTTTGTGCGTGGTCGATATGGAATAGTGCGGTTAGCTCATGTCCAATCATGTGAGTTGACCAATCTAATGGCACACCTGTACCTATCATGCCGTTTAGGGCAGATGTAGCGCTCCACATTAAGTTAGCGCGGGCATCGTAGTTAGTTGGCTCTTCAACAGTGATAGGGCCAATTTCGATTAAGGTGCGCATAATGCCTTCTGCCATGCGGTCTTGTACGCGGGCATCAACAGGATACGTTGCATATTGCTCAAGCACATGCACAAACGCATCGACAACACCGTTGGCCACTTGAATTTTTGGCAAGCTGAAGGTTAATTCAGGATCAAGCATGGCAAATGTTGGGTACACACATGGGTGGTTTACTGGATACTTACCGCCTTGATAACTGACGACTGCAAAGGCGTTCATTTCTGAACCCGTAGCCGGTAGGGTAGCAATAACGCCAAGTGGAATAACCTTGTCATTAGCCACTGGAACCGGTGTAAAGCCGTGATGTAATAGACTTGCTGTGTCGCCATCAAACTGAGTCGCCAGTGCGATAAACTTAGTGCCGTCCATAACCGAACCACCACCAACAGCCAGTAAGAAGTCGATTTTTTCTTTACGGGCAACGTCTACAGCTTGCAACAGTGTTTCGTATTTAGGGTTGGCTTCAATGCCACCAAATTCAAATACTGTACGATTACCTAATGCGGCTTTCACTTTATCGAGTGTACCGAAACGTTTCACGCTACCGCCACCGTAAGTGATTAATACTCGCGCATTGGCTGGAACAAGTTGGTCTAACTCTGCAATACGGTCTTTACCGAAAACAACATGAGTAGGGTTACGATAATCAAAATTAAGCATAATTGGTGCCTTTTGGTTTAGCGGTGAAACAAATAATTGGCTGATGTTTGTATATAAAGAGTACATGTACAACTTGTTGATGTATGGATTTCTTATACATAACAGCAAGGATAAATCATGTGGCTATGATAGCCCTTTGAGTCAAAATAAACATACACAGAACTATCGCGTTCATGCCTATTCCTATCTTTATTGTATAAATATGATGGTTTTTTGATAAATTTAATACCTTTTACTGCTTTTTTGCTAGTATCGGTTTCATGATTTTTTCTGAGGCGAAGGATATGAGTGAGATAGCAACATTAATGGCACAGCTAGCCCCAAAAGAAGGGATCAATGATACTCATTTATCTGGCGTGCATGTGTTTCGCAGCTCACAATATGGCGCACGCGGGCCATTGTGCTATTCACAGGGAGTGCTTATTGTTGGCCAAGGTAAAAAGCGGGTTTATGTAGACAATCAAACTTTCGACTATGACCGCCAGCGCTCATTAGTGATGACAGTCCCCTTGCCGGTAGAATGTGAAACCTTTGCCAGCATTGAAGAGCCAGTATTGGTATTGATGGTGGATATCGATTTAGTGCAACTTAATTACATTATTCGACTGATGGACGAACATCATCAAATCCCCAAAGATTTAAACGGGTCACGCCAGAGTGGTTTTTTTGTTGCCGATAACACTGAAGACATGGACTGCAGCGTTATTCGACTATTACAAGCATTGCAGTCGCCATTAGAGGCTAAAGTAATGGGCGAAGCGCTCGTGCTTGAGTTGTTATATCGCTTGTTAGATTCGCCCAATGCGGCACCGCTTTTTGCGTTGTCGTTAAGTCATACTCGTTTATCTAGGGTGGAAAAAGCCCTTAATTACATCCATAAACATTATGGTGAGTCGGTTGAAGTAGACACATTAGCTGGCTTGGTTAATATGAGTCCGTCGGCATTCCATCGTAGTTTTAAAGAAGTTACCGCTTCATCACCTATACAATATTTAAAGAAAATTCGCCTGAACAAAGCTAAGGCGTTGTTACAACTGCAACATTTAAAGGTAAAAGAGGTATCAACTCAGGTGGGCTATGAAAGTACCGCCCAATTTAGTCGCGAGTTTAAACGTTACTTTAATCAAAGCCCGGGCGAGTACGCGAGGTTATAAATCTGATTTTAGCTTGAGTCATTAGCGCTGACGTGGCGCTTTATGTCGTTAATTTATATTATTAATTTAAATCATTAGTTTAAATCATTAATTTAAATCATTAATTAAGGTTGCTAATGATTACTGCACCCACAGAAATAACCTTTTTTGAGTTTTTAACGCCGTTCGTTGCATCAGGGCAAAAAACGATTACTATCCGCGATGCCAGCGAGAATCATTATTTACCAGGTAGCCAAGTTGAAGTGTTCACCCTCGAAAGACATACAAAGGTGTGCGACATTATCATTTTGGCGGTGGAACCATTAAGGTTTGATGGCATTAATGAGTTTCATGCTACTCAAGAAAGCTTACCATTAGCTGAGTTAAAGCAGTTAATCCAAACTGTGTATCCTAATCAGCAAACCTTATTCATGATTTCATTTAAATTGGTTGATGTTTAATAATTTTTATCAATAGCTTAATAATTAATCTCCCTCACTTTATTCCCATACGCGTCCAACGTTGGCAGCCCGTGCCGCTTGCTTTGTGTTATTGATGAGTCATTAAATTTTTTAAGATAAAACAGCCGTGTCTAAAACATGATCTGCTTAACAAATAGGTAGAGATAAGCATGTTAGTTTGTATATTTATTGGCTAGTTCACATTTTAGCTATCTCTAAAGTGATATTTTTGTTTTTCTGCTTATGGTACGCGTCTTTTATTGTGCGCTTTTTATCAATGGTTTTGCTCTCAGGGCTTAATTCAATTAGGATTTTTTATGTCTCCAATTATTCAATCAGCCAGTCAAGAGTTGATTAAACCTTATCAGTCTAATATTACGGTACCCAATTGGATGATCAGCTCTATGGAGAAGGTGATGCAATTTTATGTTGATAAAAATTTGCGTCTCGACACCATCTCTACTGACCGTATGCCAAAGCCTGTCGAAGGCAAAAGATACATGTTGTATGCACATATTCCGTTTTGCCATACCTTGTGTTCTTTTTGCACCTTTCACCGATTTTTATTCCGCGAAGACAAAGCGCGCGAATACTTTGTTGCTCTGCGTAAAGAAATGCAAATGGCTAAAGATTTGGGATATGAGTTCCAATCTATGTACATTGGCGGCGGTACCACAACCGTGCTTGAAGATGAATTAGCCCGCACCATCGAACTGGCAAAAACGTTATTTCCAACGATTAAAGAAGTGTCTTGTGAGTCAGATCCACAGCATTTAGCTAACCCTGAGTTTAAGCAATTAAAAGGCTTAGTTGACAGAATGTCGATTGGGGTACAAAGCTTTGATGATGGCATTTTAAAAATGACCGATCGCTTAGACAAGTTTGGTTCAGGACAACAAACTTTTGACCGTATTATGGCGGCTAAAGAACTGTTTCCGATTATTAACGTTGATATGATTTTTGGTTTTCGTGGTCAAACTGATGAGATTATCCAATCCGATCTCGAAATGGCATCTAAACTTGATCCTCGCCAAATTACCACCTATCCGTTAATGATTACCCACCAAACCCGTAAAAGTGTTAAAGGCAGCTTAGCAGCACCCCAAGGTGAAATGGTTAATCAATATCGCCAGATTTTAAACCACTTAACAGGACAATATACACAACTGTCAGCGTGGGCATTTGGTAAAACCAATGACGAAGGTTTTGATGAGTACGTTATTGATTATGATGAGTATTTAGGTATAGGTTCTGGTTCGTTTAGTTTTTTAAATGACACCTTGTATGTGAATACATTTTCACTGAAAAAATACCAACAACGCATTGCTGAAGGCCGCATGGCTGTTGAGCAACAGAAAAAATATCAGCTAAAAGAAGTGATGCAATATCGCTTTTTACTAGGGATGTTTTCTGGACGCTTATCGCGTAAATATTTCCGCGACACATTTAACGTTAATTTAGACACCGCCTTATTCAAGGAAATGTCTTCAATGAAAGCTATGGGGGCACTTAAAAATGACCCTGTTAATCCTGACGAATTGATTGTGACTGATAACGGCAAAATGATTGGGTTATTGATGATGAAAGAGTTTTACTCTGGCATGGACAATGTGCGCGCCCAATTACGTCAACCACTTGCCGAAGCAGATATGTAACCTTGTCTTGTGATGAGCAATTTAAGGCCGTGATTATCACGGCCTTTTTGTTGCGTCAATGGTAGTCATTATCTTTTATTCAAGTGTTCATCTTCTTCTTATATTTTACTCTCATGCATCGAAAAGCCTGAATCTACCTGAACGGTACAGATAATTAACCTGATTGGTATTATACTCAAGGTTCTTTTTAGGTATATTTTTTTTGGGGTGAGTTGCATGGCCAATATTCTTTTGCTTGCCAATATCAATTGCGACCGAATTTTACGTCTCGATAAACCACTGCAAACCGGTGGTCGATTTCATTATCAAGACGGTGGGCTGCGTTTAGGCGGCGGTGGTGCTAATACCGGGTTGGGTTTAGTGTGGGCTAAACACAATGTGGCATTGGTGAGTGAGGTCGGTAGTGATGAAATAGGTGACTGGATTTTAGCAAAAGCGAGTACTTTAGGACTCGATTGCCGTCTAGTGCATCGTTTTAATGGTAATACTTGCGAAATGTTATTGGTCATGACACCTGATGGTGAGCGCACTATTATTCGTCCACAACGGCCTATATTTGAACTGCCTGCACCACCTGATTGGCAATATTGGGATGTTTTTTATATTAACTCTTCTGCAAAAGGTGCGGGTGCTTGGGCAGCGAATGCTATAGCGTCTAATCCTAATTGCAAAGTGATATCACAATTGGCGAAAGATGAACGCAACCGACCTTGCCATGTGTTGATAGCTTCAATTACCGATATGCAAGGCCGCTGTAACCAAGACCCATGGTCGTTTGCTCAAGCCATTGCAGGTGATACATTAGCGTATTTTATTGTCACAGATGGTGAAAAAGGTGCCACGGTTTATAGTGAGGCAGATGAACAGCATGTGCCGGCCATTATTGCTGATGTAGTTGATACGACAGGGGCGGGCGATGCTTATGCCGCTGGGGTCATCCATGGTATATGCCAACATATGTCGATTACCGATGCGATGCATGAAGGCGCGTTGTGGGCATCTTTTGCTGTGGCGACACAAAGTTCGATCCCCGGAAATGCATTAAAACGGTATTTAGCATAATTGTTCAAGTTAACTCAGACAATTGGTCATTTAATAGTGTGTCATAGTCTTTTTTGTAATCGTCACTTTTTCATTATGGGACTATGACTCAATCTGTATCAATGGTTAGCCGCTATTGCTTAGCTCAACTACCGTCGGTAGTTGTTATGTGTAGCTTGTTTTACTCTGGCTAAGCTTTTAGTTAATACCCACTTAAGGCCATATCTCACCAATAGACTGGAAGCTGGAGCGGTTATGCATTCACTCAAAAATAACATCTATGCAGTGTCATTGTTATTTATCTTTAATGGTTGTTTGTTTGGCTCGTGGGCGGCAAAAGTGCCATTTTTCAAACAGAAATTTGCCTTAGATGAACAAACATTATCGCTGTTTTTGCTATTACTGGCATTCGGTGCGGTGGTGTCATTTCCGTTGGCGGGAAGGCTAAGCGATAAGCTGGGTGTACAAGTTATGTCAAAACTGGCTTATGTGTTGTATCCCATTCCTTTTATTGGGTTAGCCTTAAGCAATAATCCTATTTGTCTCGCGGTCGCATTGTTTTGTTTCGGCTTTTTGCACGGCGGGATGGATGTGGTGATGAATAGCTGGGCGGCCAAAACAGAAGGATTGTCGAATAAAAAATTGATGCCTTTCTTTCATGCCATGTTCAGTTTAGGTGCAGGGGTTGGAGCGGCCAGTTCGGTGTTATTGATGTGGGCTGATATCGGTACCTTAGTTCATTTTATTATTATCTGTGGCTTTTTCGCGCCATTTTACATGTTACTTCGTCAACCTAAACTTATTACCGCAACAACCGTGCAGAGTGCTACAGGTGTTGTTGATGACAACACTAAGTTACCTAAGCTATTTTTGGTTTCAATAGGGTTGATTGCGATGTTTTGTGCTTTGGGCGAGGGGGCTGTAGCCGACTGGAGTGCGGTTATTATGCGCCAAGAGTTTGCTACCGATATGAGCTTTGCAGGTTGGGCATACGCAATATTTTCAATCTTTATGGTACTTGCAAGGTTATTCGGTCATACCGTTATTGATAAATATGGTGTCACTTTAGTCGTTAGAGGATGTGCATTATTCAGTCTTTTGGGGGTGATGATGATTATATTGGTGCAATCACCTTATATTGCTCTGCTTGGCTTCGCATTTATGGGGGTAGGTTACTCTATTATTGTGCCGCTAGTGTTTTCAAAAGCTGCTTCTGTTAATGAGCACAAGTCGGGCGTTGCGATTGCATTTGTCGCGACATTTACCTATGGAGGTTTGTTGTGTGGCCCCGTTATTATTGGTGTGCTAGCGCATCATACTTCGTTAAAAGAAGCCTTGTATTTATTGGCCGTGTTACCCGGATACACGTTAATGAGGGCTTTTTTGCTGGCCCCCAACTATCAGAAGATCAATCAATAACCTCAATTTTAGCTAAAGTATATTTAATCACGCAACGACAAGATTAATTAAGCTGTCTTGTTAGTTTAATGCGTTTTTGTCAGCTATCGCTTCAAGTGCAGTGTTTTCAGCATTCGGTGTTTCTTGATACCACAAAGGCCTTTTAGTTAACGTTATCCATTTGTGTTTAAGCAGTAGCAATAACGGTCTTTTATGGTATTTTTACGTGATCTAAACGTCAACTTTGTAATTTAAAGACTCTTTAAACAAATAGTCATATATTATTCACCTAATTGTGTGTGTTGTTATATGTGTGTGTTGTTATATTAGTATAATCGGTTAAATGAGTGTTTATTGACCTCAATAATCATTGCTCATTTTTGGAGATATCATCGTGAAAGAAGTTGCATTTCGTTGGATAGACAAGTACTTAATCAACGTAAAACTGCAAGAGAATTTTCTTGTTCTTTTCTTTACTGCCGTGCTTGCCATTGTGGTTATTGGCATTTGTTTCATCGATGCGGCATCTTCACAACGCACCGGAGAGGCAAAGCAACAAGTGGACTTGATTGCTCAATTAGCCTCCTCCACACAATTATCTTCATCTGAATTAGCACCACTGTTGCAAAACACCCCGATTAACATTGGTAATAATACTGATATTTCAGCACAGGTGTCAGGGCAGAACTATTCATTGAGTTATGTCGATAGCAATAGCTTTGTAAGTGGATTAGGTTTATGGCACATCATGGCCATTAGTTTGAGTTTGTTGTTGATGATTGTCTGCTCTCACTATATTAAGACGTTTATTGGTGGTGGTTTATTCCATATTTATCATGCATTGAGAAAGCTAGCTGAGGGCGACCTTGCTTCTCGTATCGGCTATGCACCGTCACGAAATGAATTTAATTTGATCGCAAGAACGGTGGATAGGGTTTCAGAACGTGAACATAAGTTGGTGAAAGCTACCCAAGAAACCATTGCGCTTATCCAACAGATTAGTGCTCAATTGCGTGTTCGTAGCGATGAAAATACCCAGTTGGCTAGTGTGCAGCAAGAACGTATTGATTCGCTAGCGAGTGCCACTGAGGAAATGGCCGTGTCGATTCGAGAGGTTGCTAGTCACGCTCATGAGTCATCTACACAAATATCGCGAGCAACGGAAAAAACAACTCAAGGCCAAGCTCAAATCCAAAAAACCTTGGTTGAGATTAATCAACTCGCGGGAGACGTTCGTGGTGCCTCTGTTGCTGTTGCCGAACTCGATACCAGTACCACTAAAATTGGTGATGTAATATCAACAATTAATGCCATATCGGAGCAAACCAACTTACTCGCCCTTAATGCTGCTATTGAAGCTGCAAGAGCAGGTGAACAGGGTCGTGGATTCTCAGTTGTTGCAGATGAGGTAAGAACCTTAGCGGGTAGAACTCAAGCTGCTACCGTCGAGATTCAAAAAATCATTGAGACGCTGCAAACCAATAGTAAAGGTGTGATGAGCGTGATGGCGAAAACAGTAACAGAAGCTCAGACCAGCGAACAGTTTATGACAGATGCAAGCCAAAATATGAGTGAAATTGCTGAGCAAAATCAACATATCTCTGACAGAAGTTTGGAAATTGCCGCCGCGGCAGAAGAGCAAGGTGCCGTCGCTGATAATATTGCTAATGATGTTGATTCTGTCAGAAGCAGTTCTATTCAAGTGATGGATTTAGTTAATGCCACAGCAACAGAAATTGAGAGTTTGAGTCGTCAGGCTGATGTGTTGGAAGAATTGATGAAAGATCTGATTGTTTAATATTAATTGGGGATTGTTATTAGCATCACCCTAGCATCATGGTTTTATGATGACCACGGTCAACCATAATCTTCTTTTTGACCAAGGCTAAAACGGCGTTAATTTATCCGTGAAGTATTAGGTCAGTCTGTATTTATATAATGAAGAAGCCTCAACATATTTGTTGAGGCTTTGTTTTTTTAGGGCATGTATACATTTCAATTTGAGCTAACAATACGCTCTTAGAAACGGATGTCAGTTAGAAGGTGTAACCGACATCTAAGCTCAGTGAACGACCCGATGCTGGCACTCGTCCCGCTGGCGATACATCTAAGCCTCTAAAGTAGTATTCGTTATCAAATAGATTATTGACGGATAATCCCACTTTTAGGCCGTGACTATCTTGTTTGAAAAACTCAGTACCAATATTGAAGTTAACCACGGTATACGCAGGCACTTCTCCCGATGTACCAGATACATTCTCTTCAACTGTGTTAGCCAGGTCGGAAAATGATTTGCTGTAATAAAAGGCCATTAATCCTAAATCAACATCCTTAATACTGTATAAAGCACTGGCAGAAAGTTGATGTTTAGACACATAAGCCAATTCGTTACCGGCAAATTCTCCATCAAGTTGTTCAGTATCTAAATAGTTGTAGGCACCCGTTAGAACCAGATCTGGTAGCGACATAGGTGAGTAAGTGCCTTCTAGCTCAATACCTTGGTTACGGGTTTGGCCAATATTGACGAACAGACTAACGTCACCGTCGTACTCTATTTTATTTTCAAAATCGATACGGTAAGCCGCAATACTTAAGTTACTGCGTTCTGTTGGGGTAAAGCGTACGCCTGCTTCATAGTTCCACGATAGCTCTGATTCTAGAGTTTGATCTTTAGGCCATAATTGTGAAATTTGCGGCGTTCTCAATGAGCGTTGAGCATTGGTATACGCAAACCAATTTGAACTGAATTCGTAACCTAAAGTGATGCCAGGAAGCCACTCGGTCACGTGATTATCTTGGCTATAACCTTGTCCAACATTGGTAAAGGTCATGCGGACATCTTCATATCTTATGCCAGGGGTAATCGAAAATGTGTCGTCAAAGAATCCCACTTTATTACTCACATAATAGGCCATGGCATTAGTATCCATTTGCCAGTCGCGCGGACGAGTTGCAGTTTGAGTCGATTTTTCTATGTGGTTTAGTTGGTAACTAATGTCTTCATTAATATAACGAGCACCAGCGATAATGTGCTGACTAATATCACCATCAATAAGCAGACTTGCAGTTGGCTCAATGCCAAACACGGTAAAGTCGCGTGGAGAGTTACGCAGATGAGTGGCTTCTTGCGTAGTATCACTCCAGCTAGTACCTAAATTACCGTCGGTGTCTTTGCTTGAGTCATAAAAATCCCACTGAAAATTACGTGAACTCTTATTACCAAATACTCTGAGATCAATCTCACCATAATCGATAATTTTCGAATCATCGAGAACATGGCTATATTTCAATGACACTCGTTTAGTATTGGCATTAAATTCATCATTAGGACGTAGAGATTGTTCTCGATCAGCTTCATATGCGGCGGTATTTAAGGCACCCGGTAGCTCAGAAAAAGCATCGTAATATTGAAGCGTGGCGTCTAAGCTGTTTTGCCCATCGATATTCCATAGGGTCTTTAACATTAGGTTTTTAATGTCGGTTTCGGAGTGTTCACGAAACGATTCCCCTTTGGTGATGTTGCCATCGAAACGCATCGAAAAATCTTCATTAACCGCGCCGCCAGTGCTGACGTTAGTATCAAATAAGGTATTACTGTCACCAAAGAAGGTCATGCGTTCATTAAGGCTGGTTTCCCAGTCTGTTGGGATTGGCTTTGAAATAAGGTTTATTACGCCGCCAACGTTGTTAGGGCCATATTGAATCGATGCTCCACCGCGTGCTACATCAATTCTATCTATCATGAATAAGGTGGCAGGGAATAATGACTGGCCAGTGTGCCCATATGGCGCAAGTGTCATTGGGATCCCATCGAGTAAGACTTGGGCGTAGCCACTGCGGCTGCTGTCTAAACCTCGTACTGATATGTTAGGTAAAACCCCTGTTCCAGTTTCATCTTTAATTTTAATCCCAGGGACTTGTTGTAATGCAGTGTCAATTGATCTGGCTGCAGTGCGCTCTATTTGATCAGAGGTAATAATTGAGCGGTTACCGGTATAGGTTTTTAAATCAGCAACTTCAGAATTGCCCAATAAGCTCCCCGTCACCACAATGACTTCGGGTTTGACTTCTGTCTGACTTTTGTCGTCAGCAAATGCCGCTGAACTAGCAAGGCTGGCTGCAATGGCCACCGCAATGGTGGTCAAAGTGAATCTGGATTTTTCAGGTAACATGCATATTTCCTATGTTTGTTTGGTCTGTTTTAAAGTGATAAGTTGGCTTTTAAAGTTCATGCCTCTATCTTCAGCAATCAAAAATGTTTCGGTGTAAATAAGCTTGTTGTTTAGGCGTGTTATCGATGACGTAAAAAGGAGTGTTTTCTGATGAGAAAGGAATTGTTAAGTTTTCGATTCCCAAAATAGCTTGTTGGTTATTGGGAGCTAATTTCAATGGGCTGGTGGCGATAAAGCTGGAGGTAAACATAATGATCAAAGTATATGTCGGTATTGATTTTGATAATTATTCTCATTTATGGCGTAGCAGTCAAGACTCGTACTTGTACTTATGGTGTAGTTACTACAAAACCCCTATTTTAATAAGTTACTCCATCTTTATTTATTCAATAAAATCATTAGCATGAGCTATTTTAGATACCTTGTTTTTGTAGATGTAAATTTTCAGTAAATTGTCAATGTGAATGAACTTGTATACAGAAATGAAATTGATAACTGAACAATTCACCCAAACTCGTTTTATCTTAAATAGAGAGTGCTTCTATTGGTTTGGTCTTAGAGTAACTTATTGCATTTAAAGAGGATTAATAATTAATAGCACAGTTAATATATTCATTACGATTGGAATGAATAGCCTATAAATCTGATAAATAACAATGCGGTAGTTTTTCCTCCCCCTTTTGTGCTATTTCGATATATCAATAGATTAAAATGTTATAGGTACTAATGGTATTTATTGATGAATAGTTGTGCAAAATTTTGACGTTCTGATATCGTTCGCGAAATAGAGCATAGGGTTGTGTACCAAGACATTTTGCCGCAATAACCGCTCTGGAACTCGCATATTAACGCTGTATTTTTTAGGTAGCCTATTATGGTTAGCTTACTGAGTAGTCGTACTTCGGCCTCATCTCAAACTATCAAAAAATCACTAACGTGTTTGTCGTTAGCTATAGCTGCAGGGTTTTGTTTTAATCTTGCTGCACAAGAACCCACTCCGCCGATCATTGCACCAACATCGCCTAGCGTGACCATACCGCAGCGAACTTATGTAGATGAACAAGCGATTGTGAAATCACCTAATAATTTGAACACAGAAACCAAAGTTCGTTTTGCTAAAACGGCTAACTTTGACTCTGATTCGGTGGTTAAGATTGCGCGCAAATTAGCGCAAAACCCCTATGTGGATCTTAAGGACCCTTTACCGCCTGGGTTGGCTAAAATATCTTACGATGAATATCGCGACATTCGCTTTAAGCCAGAAGCTTCTATTTGGAAAGCCGAAGGTTTGCCATATCAAATGCAATTGTTCCATCGGGGTTTTTATTTCCAAGACTTGATTGAAATTGCCCTAGTTGAAGGTAAGCAAGCCACCCACTTAGCCTATAACTCAGAGTTTTTTACTGCAGGTGATGTGTTGAGTCAGCGTTTGCCGACCCAAGATATTGGCTATTCTGGTTTACGTATCCATTATCCATTAAATACCCCAGCGTATTTTGATGAGCTTATGGTATTTCAAGGGGCGAGTTATTTTCGTGCATTGGGTAAAGGCAACGATTACGGCTTGTCTTCAAGGGGCTTAGCGTTAAATACCGCTGAACCTGAAGGCGAAGAATTTCCTATATTTCGTGCTTTTTGGGTTGAACGCCCAAACACCGACAGTAACTTAATTGTGGTGCATGCATTGTTAGACAGCCCTAGTGTTGCTGGGGCATATCGATTTTCAGTTAGACCTGGCGAAAACACTCATATTGATGTGGAAGCGACCTTATTTCCGCGCAAAGAGTTAGTTAAAGTCGGTTTAGCACCAAGCACAAGTATGTTTTTACATTCAATGAATGGTCGTCAAAACACCGATGACTTTAGACCAGAAGTACATGATTCTGATGCGCTATTGATCTTAAATGGTCGCGGCGAGCGTTTATGGCGTCCATTAGCTAATCCAAAGCAATTGCAAGTGAGTGCCTTTATGGACAACTCTCCTCAAGGTTTTGGCTTAATTCAGCGGGAACGCAGTTTTGATGCGTATCAAGATCTCGAAGCCCACTACGAGCGTCGCCCAAGTTTATGGGTTGAACCGGTCGGAAATTGGGGCGCGGGTGAAGTGGTGTTAACCGAAATACCAACCGACTCTGAAATACATGACAACATCGTCAGTTACTGGAAACCTAAACAACCTATTGCAGCGGGTAGCGAGTTTCATTTTACTTATCGATTAATTTGGGGCAACGAGCCCGAAGTTGACGACGGCACCGTAATTGTTGCCCGAACTGCCAGTGGTCGAGCAGATCTCGCTAAAGCGACACCGAGACGTTTATTTGTTATCGACTATCAAGTTAAAGAAGGCAATAACGATGAAATTCCGGTGGCCAAAGTGCAGAGTTCTGCGGGTGAAGTGACCAATGTGGTGGTATCTCGTCAGCCTAAAACTAATGGCTATCGTTTGGCATTTGAAATGGATCCACAAGATGCTGAATTGATTGAACTACGTGCTGAGCTTAAGTTTACTGGCCCACGCGATGTAGAAACCTGGCTTTATCGTTGGACTAAATAGTAGCAAACATGATGCAGACTGAATCTACTATTAGCGACATTGAAACCACACTGGTTGGCGGTACGGCTATGCCGTTAGAACGACCAAGCCCAATGGAGCCGCAAAGTTTACGTGCGTTGTCAGAAGGCATGCCACGTAAAAGTATTATCGCCAATGGTGTAAAGTCAGACGGATTACGTCGCCTTTTAGTGGTTGGTAGCGCTGCTATTATGTCGGTAATGGCTATTTATGAAATGGTGTCGGTATTTAATGTCGGCGGTGTAACTCCGCTGGAATACATTGTTTTAGTCTTGTTTGCGGTTAACTTTTGTTGGATTGCATTGGCATTTAGTGGCGGCATAGCCGGCTTTATTATGTTACTCAAAAAGCCTTCTACAAAAACTGCCGAAAGCATAAAGCTACATACCCGCACCGCGATATTAATGCCAACTTATAATGAATCGCCAGATCGCGTTTTTGCTGCGGTCGAAGTAATGGTAATGGCAATGGCATTGGTTGAGTCGGGCGAAGCACATGCTTTTGATTGGTTTATATTAAGCGATACTACCGACCCCGATATTGCGTTAGCGGAAGATCAGGCATTTTTAATATTGCGTCATCAAGTGAGCAAAGATGCGCGGGTCTATTATCGTCGCCGTCGTAAAAATGATGCCCGTAAAGCCGGTAATGTGGGTGACTTTTGTAAACGCTGGGGCGCCCGATACGACCATTTGTTAGTGCTAGACGCCGACAGTTTAATGGAAACCCACACTATTGTTAGTTTAGCTCAGCGTATGCAGGCCGATCCTGATGCAGGGCTTATCCAAACCATTCCGTATTTAATCAATGGCAACACCTTAATGGCGCGGCTACAGCAATTTGCTGCACGTATTTATGGTCCTGTTATTGGTACTGGTTTGTCTTGGTGGGCGGATAAAGAAGGTAACTTTTGGGGCCATAATGCCATCATCCGTACACAGGCTTTTATGAGCGCTGCGGGTTTACCCAATCTTGCAGGAAAACCGCCTTTTGGCGGTCATATCATGAGCCACGACTTTGTTGAGGCTGCGTTGATTCGACGTGCTGGTTGGAACGTAGTGATTGCAGCTGATCTTCCTGGATCTTACGAAGAATGCCCTCCGTCTATTATCGATTTAGCGGTGCGCGATCGTCGTTGGTGCCAAGGAAATTTACAACACTCGCGAGTATTGTTTGCCAAAGGATTGCATTGGGTGAGCCGTTTACATTTGCTCTCTGGGATTATGGCCTACTTGTCATCTTCTTTTTGGTTATTGCTCATTCTATCTGGGTTAATGCTGGCATTGCAGGCACATTTTATTCGCCCAGAATATTTTACTGATCAGTTTTCGCTATTTCCCACTTGGCCAGTAATGGACTCAGACCGTGCATTACGCTTGTTTTACATCACCATGGGAATATTATTTGGCCCCAAAATATTTGGCGTGTTGTTATTACTGAAAAATAGCCAGATGAGCCGGCAATTGGGCGGTCGGGATAAAGTGATAATTAGCGTTGTGGTGGAAGTTATTTTATCGGCACTTATCGCACCGATTATGATGCTTATTCATTGTGGCGCTGTAATATCGATTTTAGCCGGACGCGACAGTGGCTGGGCGCCACAGAGGCGTGACGATGGCAGCTTACCTTGGTTAACACTGACTTATCGCCATCGTTGGCATATGTTAATTGGAGTGCTATTAGGTTACGCGGCTGTATTGGATTCGCTTACTTTACTCGCTTGGATGAGCCCAGCGCTAATCGGTTTATGGCTAGCTGTGCCGCTTTCTGCCATGACAGGTTCGGAACGTTTGGGGTTGTGGGTCAAGCGTATGCACATTTTGGCCACTCCTGAAGAGATATGCCCGCCAAAGCTTAGCCTTGAGTCGCTATCACGTCGTGAAGAATATAGTAATGCCATTGCTCAACCGTGGACCTTATCAAGGTTGTTGCAAGACCCAGAGTTAATGGCGCTTCATTTAGACATTATTGATAAAAGACCACACCGTTTACCCGGTTCTGCGGTTGAGTCACTCGAAGCCATTACTCGAGTAAAAGTACAAGAAGCACAATGCCAATATAGTATTACCGACCTATTTACGCGCCAAGAGTTAGCGTATTTACTGGGCAATCCTTTATTGCTAAAACAGTTACAAAAGCTGCCCGAGCAATATGTCACCGAAGGCATAGTGTCTTTTTGTTAGGTGAGTGTTTAATTTAGTATTGATGTGCAAAAAGCCCTGCCGATGAATATCGACAGGGCTTTTGTGTTTATGGTGCTTTCAGTACGCACTTAAACTTACAATGACAATAGCGGATTATGTGATCGCTATAGATTGTGAGCTGGGCACTTATCGGCCATAATTTTAACTCGTGACGTTAATCCGTTACGTTAACCAGTATCCTTAGTCACTCACTTATCAATGGCGTGTATTCATACCTCTTATGGCTTTAGATTATTCATCTAGTTCCGCTAATGCTTGTTCACGCAGTCGCGATAGATTGTCGTGGCTGAGGTGTACCTTGCGCCGCAGCCAGCAAGAGGCGGTGGCGTCGTCTACCATGACTGCCACCAGTGATAACTTTTTTAATGCTTATGCCATATTCTTAGGGGCAAGCCTAGGCCAAATGGGTTGGGTGACGGGCTTACCGCAGCTGTTTGGTGCCATGACACAGCTGTTGTCTGTTTGGTTGGCGAGTCATTTTAGCCGTCGGCAGTTCATTGTCGCATGTGCGGTTTTGCAGGCCGTTGTGGTATTGGCCATGGGCGCACTTGCGGCGTTTAGACCAGATAATGCAGTGTGGATATTTATTGGCTTGGCGGTGCTATATCAAGGATTTATCAATCTCATTCAACCGCACTGGCGTGCTTGGATGGGCATGATAGTGCCGCAGCGTCGTCGTGGAGCCTTTTTTGCTTCTCGCACCCGCTTAACCATGATGGCATCGCTGAGTGTGTTCTTTGTCGGCGGTGGCATATTAACGCTAACCGACTCAGTACAAATGGCATGGTTAGGGTTTAGCTTACTGTTTTCGATTGCTGCTATGGGACGTTTTGCATCTGCTTGGTTGCTATTGCAAATGCACGACCCAGAACCGAGAGTGGCAAAAGCATCAGGGGTGTTTACTCAAACCCTATATAACTTTCGCCAAGCATGGAAAGATAGAACCTTCCGGCATTACAGTTTATTTGTGGCGGGTATGCAGTGCATGGTAGCAATTTCGGCACCGTTTTTTGCTGTGTATATGTTGGACGATCTGCAATTTAGCTATTTTGAATTCGTCCTTTCAAGCGTAGCTTCTATTTTTACTCAGTTCATCACGTTAAGATTTTGGGGCCGCTTTAGCGATTTATATGGCAATCGGTTAGTGATGATTATCACCAGCTGTTTAATTCCGAGTTTGCCATTATTATGGTTGTTCTCTGATAATTATTTATACATTCTTGCCATTCAAGCATTTGCCGGTTTTGGTTGGAGCGGCTTTACCTTAAGCACCGCTAATTATCTTTACGATATTCGCCCCTTTCGCAGTGACTTTGCCATCTATGCAGCCTTACAAGCAGGCTTAAGTGCCGGTTTTGTATTTGTTGGTGCTATGGTCGGTGGCGTAATTGCTTCATATTCTGAAGCATTTCTAATTTGGTCAGGGTTGGACGCTTGGTTAAGCAGTCCAATATTTGTGGTGTTTATTGTATCAACCTGTATGCGGTCGTTAATGGCATTGTGGTTTATTCCACGCTCGGTCGAGCCCAAAACTCGTCCAAGGCCTCAATTACTGACACTTATTTTCCGTATTCGTGGCTTTAATGCCATTTCAGGCGTTAGCTTAGACTGGCTAACCGTCGCTAAGAAAAAGCGCAATAAAGATAAATAACCTGAATTCGGGATAATAAATGCCTTTCAAACAGCCCTTTGCCTTCCTAACTGCGTTATTCTTTACACAAGAAGACTTGCAATAGACTAGCTATTGACGTGTTAATTCGCCTTGTTAGTAAAACAAATGACAAGCTTGAAAGTGAATTTTAGTTAAAGTATTGATTTTGTAAAGTCATCAACACATTCCTGATCCCGAGTTCAGGTTAAATAACCGCTACGAGATATATGAACGGTTAAAAGCTGCTACTGCCGCGCGAGTAGTGCTGTATTAAGTGGCTCATTCTAAATTTAAATCGTTACAGTCGATAATCAAAAAACTTACGTTTATCTGGGCCAGAAGCATTAGCGCTAATTTTATTTGGGTGTTTATATTCATCCCAGCTGGCCACATTGCGGCCCATGTTTAATTGTGGAAAGTTTAACGGTGGAAAGTTTAACGGTGGAAAGTTCAGTTGCGGGAGTTCGGCCGTATCAGGAGCCGCTATATCAATAAACTGCAGCAACGTAGCAAGGCTACCAGCAATGCTGATATCAATGGTTATAAAGTCATCTCGCCCTGCAAAATAGCTCAACACTTGCTGCTGGTGGCGTTGATAACAAGCCGTTAAATGGTCGTCATCAAACACATCTTCAACCTGCCATATATCAAAGCAATGATTAAAGCTGCGTTTCATTATTGGATGAAAGCGACCATTGTCTTTATCTAAATGTACTAACATTTTGCTCAATAGCATTTGCATCGACGGCAACCACTTATCTAGCGGCCTATCTAAATACACAAACTTGGCGTTGGGAAATAACGTATCTAATTGTTGGTAATCACTAAAGCACGGCGCATCAGATACCGCATCGGCCAACATAAATGCCTGTTTAGTAAAGGCCTGATGGGCAACCGTTAATCCTTGCTCAAGCAAGGCCACACTCACACTGGTAGTGCCGGTACGCGGCAGGCCAATAATAAACACTTTATTAGCCACCTTGTTCGTCAAAGTGGGTTTAGGCATATCGGCTTGTGGCGTTGTTGATAGTTCAGTCGGCTTGGGTGTCATTAATTACAGTCGCATTGAGTTATAAAAATTGAAGGTTATTGAATCAATAAATGATTATACCGAAATGCCAGCCAAGGTGTTATCGAGCTTGCTAGTAGGAGCCATGAGGCAATTAACCATGTTATTCGCCTCATTTGGTGAGGCGAATAAATTGCTATTTTCACAAATTGAATGCTTAAATTAAACTGGAGTTGCGGGCTTGGCAGCAAGCACTCTTTTAAGCCGGTCATAAGCAAATGCATGCTTATCTGGAGGCATCTTAGTTAAATTTTGCTGCTTCCAAAGTATGGCGGGTAATTGTTCAACACCGGAAAGTCCAAGCAATGACCAGCTGGGTGATCGGTTTTTGAATGACAATAAAAATGTTCGTTCTTCTCGTGTTAGCGAGATGTTTATTATTTTCACTAATTGTTCCCGTGCTGCCTCAAGCTCTGTCTGTGGGATATCGTATTCAGCCATGTTAATAAATTCACCTCGATACACATCTGAGATGTCTTTAAAATGAGGATTTAGTAGTTCGGCGATTGGACGAGGGTGACTGATAATATATACCAGTAGTGCTTTACGTAGTTCATCGGTAAGTCCCTCGTTATCAAGTAATTGCCTTTATGTCGAAAAGATCTCTTGGATGTTGGCGATCGAGCGCTGCACAAATCTTACCCGCATACAGATCGGCAAAACTCACAACTACCATTTCAGCAAAACCAAATTCATCTTCAACAGCTTCATTTACAGAAATGAGTTTTGACTCGTAAACCGTCCCACGTAGAACTGGAGAAAGCTCTATTTTAATTTGAACACCATTTCGTTCTACTAATAGACGTAGCGCATCAATTTTATCTTGGTATGAACGAATAACGCGGGTGTTATCGATGCTGTTTATGATGGATGAAGCCAATGTAGCTAAGTTCTCTTTAATTGTCAGTAAGGCTTGTTGCCTTGCCATCATGGGCAGGAATACCAGATCAATATCAACGGAAAGCCTTGGAAAGTCACGAACAAACAAATTGATTGCAGTCCCTCCTTTAAGAGCAAAACAATCGTGCTGGGCAACAAAGGGAATAACTTGTAGTAACAGTTGGACCTGTCGATAATAATGGCTTTTTCTATCCATCTTGGTTACATCTCCTTGGGTATAGTGATTTGCCAAGTTGGCTCTAGTTTGCCGTTTTGTGCGATAAGTCGCTTGCCTGTGCCTAGGTCATATTGTTCAGGTGTCAGATACTTAAGCCAGGCATGTTGTTGTCTATTTGCCAGCCAAAGAAACAGCCGTTTAATTTTGATGCTGCAGCAGGCTTTAAGTAAGACATCCAACTTACGTGGTGAAAGATTGCTCAACCCCTGCATAATTTGATCCGCGTGTTCAAAGCTAGTGTGTTGGGGCACTGTTGTTAAGAGCTCAAGAATCGCTTTTTCTGGACAAGAATAAAAAAGCGGAGGGAGTGATTCTCTCCACGTGTTTTGTCGTAGATATTGACTATTGTGCATCAGTGTTTCTGGCCATATACGTTTTGTGCCATGCCATTCAAACTCTGCTGAAATATCGATTCTGTCCAGCCAGCGAGGTAATGCGGAATTAGAATAAAGCTGTATTTTAGGTTTATCGCCGATAGACACATAATGCCCCAAACCCTCAAGCTCTAACGCTGTTAAGCCTCCCACATGAATAGGACTATCTGACATACGTTGTACAGAAGCAACAAGACCTTTCCAGGAGAGATTTGCCTCCAGTCTTACATAAACCCAGCGGTGAGGGGAATTAAAGTTCGGCTACGTACAGCATTGTCCAGAAAGTGCAGGCTGAGCCCTTGTGCTTCAAGCCATGGTTTTGTGGCTACCATATCCAAAGGCAGTGCATTCTGTAGTTGTGTTCTGGCTTTAGTATTCAGCATGTTCGACTATCGCATCTGGTTTGATTAGGCTTAAATATACGTTGATTATTGACGTATTTTGTTCATTATTCAAACTTTATTATCTATAAAAGTTTAAACTTTGTCATTTACACGTTAATCATTGCCGTAAAAGTTTAGTTTTTCAAACTAAGTTTTTTTACTTTTCAACGTTAGTTTAGAGCTCGTAAGATGTGGTGATACAGATAAATCAGTCAGCTTAGATGTCATTAACTTGCTATTAATAGCATTGAACAAACCATCACGAAAACCCAATTCTGGCTTTGTGTCGATCGACGCTTACTCACTCAGGCGTTAACAACAGAACAAGTTAAGGTTCTTAACCGGCTGCTGGATGGTGATTTTAGTGATGGGATCAGCAGTAGCCAATATCAAAAAGTGGTTAAAGTCAGCCGCGCAACCGCAACCCGCCATTTAGCTCAACTAGTTGAATAACAATGTTTGGTTAAAACCGGTGCGGGCGGAAGAAGCACAAGGTATGTGTTGGTGTTGTGAATTTAATATCATAACAATCTTAATATGTGACTCATAGTCCGTAGACTCATTGTCTACATGTTCGCATCATCATGAAAACCTTTTTTTAGGATTTTTCATGGAAGATTTGATACTAGTTTCATTTGGTGCCTACTTTAAAAAATTACGGCTTTCAAAGGGATTATCACAAGAACAACTTGCGCTAAAAGCTGATTTAGATCGGACGTATATCAGTGGAATCGAAAGAGGGAAAAGAAATGTTAGTTTGATCAATATTGTCAAGTTAGCAGAAGCTTTGGGGTTACCTCCTAAGCAACTTCTTGACTTTAAGTTCAAGGAATAAATATGTCTAACAGAGCATTTTATTCCGCTACCCTCGAGCAGTTTTTAGTTGCTAACGCCTTGTCTATAAGTGGTGAAATATCCGCGGCTCATACTCAGCAACTACAACATCAGCAATCTAGAGCTTGGGGGGCTGAAATAGATATACTCAAAAGAGAACTCAAATTATGTGATGCTAATAATACACATATCTTTTTTGAGTTTATGATCCCGAGAATGGGACGACGTGCTGATGTTGTTCTCGTGGTGAAAGGCGTCATCTTTGTTATCGAATTCAAAGTTGGTGCACAACAAATTAATCATGCCGATTTAAGGCAAGCTCATGGCTATGCACTCGATCTAAAAAACTTTCATAGTGGCAGTCATGATAAGTTTATCGTACCCATTTTAATTGCTACGGATTTAGCTAAATCAACAAAGCAGAAAGAATTATTCAAATTAGACTTTGCATTTGATAGCGTGGCTTCTCCGATTGCTATTCATTCAGGTCAGATACTTAACGCAATTAATCAAATTACAACATCTTTAAAGCAAGTTGCGATTGATGCTAATCAATGGGCAGCATCTGGTTACTTACCGACTCCAACAATCATCGAAGCTGCACAAGCTCTTTATGCTCAACATAACGTTGAGGATATTGCTAAAAGTGAAGCGGATACTCAAAATATCGGCCAAACAAGCAAACAACTATTGCAGCTAATACACGACGCCCGTGAAAGAAAACGCAAAGTGATTTGTTTTGTCACCGGCGTCCCAGGTGCTGGCAAAACACTCGTTGGATTGAACATCGCGAGCACTCATTCTAATCCAAAAGAGAAAGAGTACTCAGTATTCTTGAGTGGTAATGGTCCTTTAGTTTCGGTGTTACAAGAGGCCTTAGCACGTGATCGAAAAGTAAGAACTGGAGATACACTGGCATCTTGTAGACGAGAGACAGAACAGTTTATTCAAAATATCCATAAGTTTAGGGACGATTCTTTATTGGGTGGTGTTCCGCCTGAGCAGGTCGCAATATTCGATGAGGCACAAAGAGCTTGGAATAAAGAGCAAACTAGTAAGTTCATGCAAACAAAGCGTAACCAAGTAGGATTTAATAAATCTGAGCCTGAATACCTAATAGAAGTTATGGACCGTCACGAAGATTGGGCCGTAATTATTGCGCTGATTGGTGGAGGACAAGAAATTAATACCGGAGAGGTGGGGTTGTTAGGTTGGCTTAATGCACTAGACGAAAAATTTAGTCATTGGGATGCTTATTACTCTGCAGATTTACTAACTGGGGAATATGTTGCATCAGATTTAACCGCTAGCAATTTATCAAAAGGAACAGTCTTACCGTGTTTGCATTTAGCAACTTCGATGCGGTCATTCAGGGCGGAAAAACTATCAAGCTTTGTTCATTATTTGATTAATGGTGATAGCGGATTAGCCCGTGAATTATTTACTACGTTCTCGCACTTATATCCTATTAAAGTGACTCGAGATTTAGACGCTGCAAAGAAGTGGATAAAATCGCAGAGTCGAGCTACTGAAAGTCTCGGTATGCTTGCTTCATCCAATGCGATACGTTTAAAAGCGGAAGGTATTTTTGTAAAAAACAAAATTGAGCCTAAAGATTGGTTTTTAGGTCCGCCGGAGGATATTCGTTCATCTCATTTCTTGGAAGATATTGCGACCGAGTTTGATGTTCAGGGCTTAGAGCTAGATTGGTGTTTAGTTGCTTGGGACGGTGATTTCCGATTTAAATCTACAGGGAAAGAACATTGGCGATTTCGCGGGAGTAAATGGGAAAAGCGCCAACAAGAACAAACTCAAATTTATTTAGAGAATGCTTACCGAGTTCTTCTGACTAGATCGAGGCAAGGGATGGTTATTTTTGTTCCTAGTGGAGATGACTCTGATAAAACAAGGCTGTCTGAGTTTTATGATGACACTTTCGATTTCCTACAACGTTGTGGTATTACCATTATTTAGGATTATTTGATCCCTCTAAAGCTAACCATATTGGCACCTGCTGCTGTTGAAAACAGGATGTTTTCGTCAAGCCCCATGGATGGGTTTACGGCGTGTTGCAGAGGACCATATGGTGGGCGGATTAACGAATAAACCTACCGTTAACTCGCAAGATAATCTTAGTTTTATAGGTCTTAGAACTTGGCTTCTCAATAATTAAAAACAAAAATGGCAGCCACTGTGGCTGCCATTTTTATGGTTGCTAGTGAGTCACTAGCGGTTTATCGCTTTATTCAAAGCTCAAATCAAAACATAAGTTGAGATTAGTTAATTGCCATTGATATGAAGTAACCAACAACAGTTGCAGTACCTACACCGATAAATCCAGGAATAATAAAGCTGTGGTTAAGTACATATTTACCAATATGAGTTGTGCCAGTTCTATCAAAACTAATCGCCGCTAAATCGCTTGGGTAGAATGGGAAGAAGAAGTAGGCATAACACGCTGGTAGTACACCGATTAATACTGGTGCTGGGATCCCTAATGAATACCCTAATGGCAACATAATGGTTAATACCGCAGCCTGACTTTTTAAGAATATTGATGACACAAACATCGCGATAGCGAATGTCCATGGATAAACACTCACAAGGTCACTTACGGCAGCAATCAAAAAGCTTTTGTGGTGAGTAATAATGGTGTCACTCATCCACGCAATACCGAAAATAATAATGACCGCGGTCATACCGGCTGTAAACACATTACTGGTGACAATTTTTTTCGGTGAAACGTTAGTGGCTAACAATATCAAACCACCGACGGTCAACATCATAAACTGAATCGCGACCGACATTTTCACGCCAGCAGGCAGAACTTGCTTACTAAACATCGCTACCATGATAACGGCAAAAATACCGAGTAAGAATATGATTAAGCCTTTCTTCGCCGTAGACTTCGCTTCTGGTGTTTGAACCTTGTCAGCTGCTGGGTCTGTTAATGCTTCGCGGAACTCTGTATCAATAAGGCGCGCCTGAAAATCTTCATCTTTATCTAAATCTTTACCGCGCTTTAAGCTCCAAGTACACGCCACTAGCAAACCTGTTAAGGTAGCTGGGATGGTCACCATTAGTACATCAAGTAAGTTAATATCAAGATTGTTATCAACAGCGGTTGCTAGTACTACTGCGGCTGCAGCGGCAATTGGACTGGCTGTAATACCCATTTGCGAAGCAACAGTTGCCATTGCCAATGGACGCTCTGGACGGATACCTTTTTTGTACGATACATCGTAAATAACAGGAAGTAGTGGATAAACAGAATGGCCTGTACCAACTAATACCGTTAACGTATAAGTACAAAGAGGGCCTAAAAAGACAATATGTTCAGGATGTTTGCGTAACAGTTTTTCGGCAAACTTTACTAACAGCGTTAAACCACCAGTGGCTTCTAATGTCGCAGAGGCAGCTACAACCGCTAGAATAATTAACATTACACTGACAGGTGGTGTACCTGGCGCGATGCCAAATACGAAAGCGAGTACCGAAACTCCTAACCCACCGAGTAAACCAAAGGCGACACCGCCATGGCGTATACCTACAAATATCACCGCTAATAACAGCAGCATGTGTACATAAAACATAGTATTTCTCCCAATGGATTTAGGTATTATTTTCAGGACTTAGCCATTGAAAGATATATCACAATGTATTTTTGGTTAGTGACTCAATTCAAGCTATTGAGTGACATATTCTTTTAATGTTAAAAATGTGAACAATATGACAAACCATCACGTTTTCTCATGTTCACGTGTTCACTAGGTTGTTGAATTACGTACTTAACGGGTTCATGTTATTCGAGTTAGTAGAAACTAACCGCAATAGAATAGTGTTGATTAAATAAAACAGTGCATGCAGTCGTTGTGTTAAATCAGCTAAATATTAAATGGAGGGCTGTTACATTTGATAAGTCAGATAACTCATTTACTTGCGCATTACGTACTGTATTGAATGCGGTAAACGAATTAAAACACGAGGATAACTCGCCATTGTAGGTCGAATTTTATATTAGAGTACATCTCGCTGGTTATGATAGGTCTCTATAATTAACAGCAAGAGGAAGTTGTTATGTGAGTGTTTTACACGTTAAAGCGTGTAAGTTGTATTTTTACGGCTATAGCGTGTAAGGGTACGTTGCACAAATCTTCCCTATACACTTTATTCAAACCGCCAAGGCGGTGGGTTTTGATGCCGATACTATGAATACTATTTTGCTTGAAACAGTTAATCAGATTGACGCGGTGATAAAGACAGTAATAGCACAAATACCGCATGATTTTCCTATTTATATACGGGATTCAATATTAGATGGATTGACTGAAAGCGCTAAGCGGATTACCCCAGAAAGCGTGATACAAACTAAGATGTAATCCACTCGCTCAGACAAACAATTAAGCCCAGCAATGCTGGGCTTAATATTACTAGGTCCAAACTTAAATCTTATTCAACGTTTTGGATCTGCTCGCGCATTTGCTCAATTAATACTTTTAATTCTACCGCTGCTGAAGTGATTTCTGCACTGATTGATTTTGAGGCTAAAGTATTTGATTCGCGGTTAAACTCTTGCATCATAAAGTCTAAGCGGCGGCCTTCGCTGCCACCTTTTTTAAGAATACGACGAGCTTCTACTACGTGGGCTTCAAGACGGTCCATTTCTTCGGCGACATCTTGTTTTTGCGCCAGTAATACCATTTCTTGTTCAATACGAGCAGGATCTAACTCGCCTGCAATGTCTGCTAAGCGGTTAGTGAGTTTTTCACGTTGGTACTTCATTACGGTTGGCATGTGCTCACGAACAATGTTCACTTGTTCCATTACGCCGTCTAAGCGAGTCAGTAGCATGTCTTTAATGGCCTCACCTTCACGTCCACGGGCTTCGATAAATTGATCGATAGCACTGTCGAACGCTGTCATTAGCTCTGCGCCAATGCTGTCCATGTCTTGTTCGGCTGAGGCTAGCACGCCAGGCCAGCGTAATACGTCTGTTAGGCTGAGTTCGCCTTGACCTGCTTCTTGCTTTAACCAGTTGGCCGCATTAAGCAATTGTTTGGCTAGGTCTTGGTTTAGTTGTAATTCGTTGCTGCTGTTATCGGCGAGTTCATAACGCAAGTTCACTTCTACTTTTCCACGGTTAAGGCGTTTACGTAGACGATCGCGTAAGACAGGTTCAAAGCTGCGGAACTGCTCAGGTAGGCGCAGGTAGGTTTCTAGGTAGCGCTGGTTAACTGAACGGATTTCCCATGAGGCGGTGCCCCATTGTGCTTTGTGCTCGATACGAGCGTAGGCTGTCATGCTTTGGATCATGAAGTGTCCTATTATATTATTTCGCGAATGTGGGTTGATTATAGCTGTTTTAGGTGGTCAGATTAAAGGATTTGTCGATAGAATTATTGCTTATCTTGGCCTATATCAATTACATCGAGTGTTGAAGCACAACTGTTTAAGCAACAGATAGAGAATAGCGTGGGTTTGTCGTGGCATCTCACGGCATGAAGCTCTATAATATGCGCTCAAATATGATCTAAAATCGACTACAGGACTTTTCATGCGCCCAAGTAACCGTACACCAGCTCAAACTCGCCCTATCACTATTACGCGTTCTTTTACTGCACATGCTGAAGGCTCTGTTTTAGTTGAGTTTGGCGACACAAAAGTATTATGTACTGCCAGTTTCACCGAAGGCGTACCGCGTTTTCTTAAAGGTCAGGGCCAAGGTTGGGTCACTGCTGAATATGGTATGTTACCGCGTTCAACCCATAGCCGTATGGACCGTGAAGCGGCTCGTGGTAAGCAGTCTGGCCGTACCCAAGAAATTCAACGTTTAATTGGCCGTGCATTACGTGCCGCTGTAGACATGAAATTGTTAGGTGAAAACACCATCGTTATCGATTGTGATGTGATTCAAGCTGATGGCGGTACACGTACTGCTGCTATTACTGGTGCTTGTGTAGCATTGGTTGACGCACTTAATTGGGCTCGTGGTAAAGGCATTATTAAAGCTAACCCACTTAAGTTTTTAATTGCCGCAGTAAGCGTTGGTATTTTTGATGGCGAAGCGATCAGTGATTTAGAATACATTGAAGACAGTGCTGCAGAAACAGACATGAACGTAGTGATGACTGAAACCGGTAAAATTATTGAAATTCAAGGTACTGCAGAAGGCGAACCCTTTAGCCATGAAGAGTTACTTGAGTTGTTAGTGTTAGCTAAAAACAGTATTCGCGAAATTGTCGATGTACAGAAAGCCGCATTAAGTTAATATGCTGTTGAAAAATTAGGACCGATTACGGTCCTTTTTTTTAAGCTAAATTTTGATTATAGAGGAATAACCGTGAAAGCCTATCAACGCGAATTTATCGAGTTTGCCTTAGCCCGCCAAGTATTACGTTTTGGTGAGTTTACCCTTAAATCTGGCCGTACGAGTCCGTACTTCTTTAATGCTGGATTATTTAATACCGGTAAAGACTTAGCGCGTTTAGGTCGCTTTTACGCTGCGGCATTAATGGATTCGGGTATTGAGTTCGATTTATTGTTTGGTCCGGCGTATAAAGGCATTCCGATTGCGACAACCACAGCCGTTGCTTTGTGCGATCATCACGATGTAGACATTCCATACTGTTTTAACCGCAAAGAAGCCAAAACTCACGGTGAAGGTGGCAGTTTGGTGGGCAGCGAGCTAAAAGGCAAAGTTATGCTGGTGGACGATGTGATCACCGCCGGTACGGCTATTCGTGAATCGATGGAAATCATTAATGCTCACAATGCTCAGCTTGCAGGCGTGTTGATTGCATTAGATCGCCAAGAAAAAGGCAAGGGTGAGTTGTCGGCGATTCAAGAAGTTGAACGTGATTTTGGTTGTCAGATTGTGTCGATTATTAAGTTGGCCGATTTAATTAATTATCTGTCTGAAAAGCCGGGTATGGAAGCAGAGTTAGCATCCGTTAGTGCTTATCGTGAGCAATACGGGATTTAATATTTTATATTATTTTTCTTATTAATCATTATCAACAAAAAAGCAGCCTCTAGATTATTAAATTAGAGGCTGCTTTTTTTATTGGCTTGCGCGATGATTCAAACCTATTTTACAAGATGTAAAAACTCAGCGCGGGTTGCAGGGTTTGATTTAAAAATACCGCCCAATGCAGTGGTGGTAGTCGAGCTGGTTGAGTCCATCACGCCGCGGGATTTAACGCAGTAATGCACCGCATCCATTTTTACCGCTACGTCTTTGGTTTCTAATAAGGTTTGCAGTGCCACTAACACTTGTTGGGTTAGGCGCTCTTGTACTTGTGGACGTTGGGCAAAAAATCGCACGATTCGGTTTATTTTCGATAGACCGATAATTTTTGTGCGGGGTAAATAAGCGACAGTCGCGAATCCATCAATGGTTACTAAGTGATGTTCGCAGGTGCTGGTAAGACTGATGTCTTGTACACGCACCATTTCATCAACGCCCATTTTATTTTCGATAACAGTGATTTTAGGGAAGTTTTCGTAATCAAGCCCCGAGAAAATCTCATCAACATACATTTTTGCAATGCGGCGTGGAGTATCAGCCAAGCTGTCGTCGCTTAGATCGAGTGACATAAGGGTCAAAATTTCACGCATGTGATGTTCAATTTTGACTTTACGTTCTTCAGGCGTGAACGTTTTAGGCAGCATTGGGGTTTCAAGACCGAGATCTTTTAGTGCGGCTTGTACTTTTATTGCGGCTTCACTGAGTGCCATAAATCCTCCAACTACTCGACATTACTGTTTGTGTTAGCGTACGTTAAAACCCACTTTGGCGACCGCTAAGGGACGAGGAGAATAGCGCGATTTGCTGTAAATTAATACTGCAGGTAACAAAAAAGCCGACCCCTTTAGTCGGGTATCGGCTTTTTGTGTGTAAACGTTTAAGTGATAACTACTTTACGTTTAAGTTCTCTTTGATAAATGTGAGCATGATATCGTAATACTTAGCCCGATTTTCTGCGTTAAAGAAACCATGGCCTTCTTTTGTCCAAATCTGTTTTTGAAATGGATAGTTAGCTTGTTCTAAGGCTTTTTCCATTGCTTCAAACTGTTCGATTGGCGCACGTTCGTCTTCTTCGCCATGAATTAATAGCACTTTAGCTTTAAGTTTGTTGACGTTATGTGTTGGTGACATTGCACGTAGTTGTTGGATATCTGTACCCAATACGTCTTTTAGGTATGCCTCACCACCATAAGAGTCTGGTACATCGCCCGTTTTATACATTTGCTCTAAATCATAAACACCGGCAACACCAACGGCACATTTAAACATGTCTGGCGCTAACATCGGGCTCATCAATGCTGAGTATCCGCCAAAGCTGCCACCAGAAATACATACTCTGTCTTTGTCGGCATAACCTTGATCGATGACATATTGAGTTGCGTCGATAATATCGTATTGAATTTTGCTGCCCCAAGCGAGGTAACCAGACTCTTCAAACGCTTTACCATATCCACCAGAACCACGGAAGTTAACTTGTAACACGGCGATGCCATTTTGGGCTAATAGTTGGTTTTCTGGATTAAATACCCATAAGTCGCGAGGGCCATGTGGTCCACCATGTGGATTAACCACGAGAGGCATATTTTTATGCTCTTTAAGGCCGCTAGGTAGGGTTAAATAGCCATGAATAGTGACGCCATCACGGTTAGTAAAACTAATTGGACGCACTTCTGACATTTCACTAGGATCTAGCGCAGCATTTTCAGCAAACAAGAATTTTAATTTGAGTTCTTTGCGGTTAAATAAATAGTAGTCACCAGAGTTTTTGTCGTTCATCGCAACAACGATAAGTGTATTGCCGTCGATGGTTTCGCTGACAATACGAATACGGTGATCTGGAATAGCAGCCATTAGCTGTTGTAATGCTTTGGCTTTAGCACTTTCTGTGTCTACAAAACGATACTCAGGATATCCGTTTTCGAACTCTACTGCGTAAAGGGCGTTTGTTTGATCGCTTACCCATGTTTTGAATGGGTCGACAACATCATGTTGGATGATTTTTTTATGTTTAGCTGTTGCCAGTTCGACTTCGTAAATAGCCCTAGTAGCACCTTCACCATTAGCTATAGCATAAATTGATTTGTTGTCTTCTGTGAACGAAATAGGGTAGAAATCGGTTAGTCCGCCTTTAATTCTTTCTGCATCAACCCATTCACCATTCTCATAGTAGAACAGTTGATCATCGTTTTTCTTATCTCTTGCAAAACTAAAGCGAACGTCTTCTTTATTATCAACAAGGAAACCTGCATTTGCGATAGGTGAAGTGGTAAGGCGTTTGCGTTTGCCTGAATAAACATCAACGCGATAAACTTCTGTATATGCGTAATTTTGCTTATTCCAAGGATAAGCCATCACAAGGATATCATCTGCACTATTCTGTAAAGTATCGAGTACGAATGCACTAGCTTGAATGCCACCATTACTTTTTATTTTTGTACTTGCAGATGTATCACTGTTGTAACCAAACAAGTATTTAGATTTGCTACCATCATAATTTACAGCCAGTAACTCACCATAATAATCTGACATTTCACGCTGGGCGTGCTTATAGAGTTTTTGTAATACAATCCGTTCATCATTGACCCAATAATAGCGGCCCACTTCTTCATCACCATTGAATTTGACAGCATAAGTCGGTTTCATCGTTTTGAGATTGAGAATTAGTAAAGTGCGCTTTTCATCTTCAATCAAAATAACGCCGAGGTGTTTACCGTCGGGTGAAATTTTAACTTCAGAAAACTCTGAATCGGCACTGAAGTCTTTGATTTGAGGAGTCGCAAAGGTTTGAGAGGTTAATAGAATAAGCAAACAAAAAGTAAGATATAAAATACGCAGCATGACTACAGTCCGTGTAATAAATGTTAAAAATGTAACGGCATTGTATTTTATCTGGGTTTTATGAGCAACAGTTGCAGGTTAATTATTCAGTTGAATTAAGCAGATATGGTCTTTAGATGATGTAAGATGTAGGGCCATATGGCAATTGTCATACAGCCCTAAATAATTTAGCTTCTTAGCAATTGTTGCTGAATAAATGTCCATTGCTCATCAAAGTGTAGTGTTGGCTTTTGTTTGAATTCGCTACGAACAAATTGTGAAATACGCCCTTCGACAAAGGCCAACAATAGGTTGGCTAGTATGGCTTCGTCGATGTTAAAGCCTACACCTTCACGTAAGGTCTTTTCACGTAGGATTTGTTTTATTTGAGTTTCAATTTTGGCAAATAATGCGTCAATACGACTACGTAAACGTTCATTTTCACCCAGTAATGCATCGCCATTTAATACTCTGGAAATACCTGGATTACGTTCAGAAAATACCAGTAATAACTGCAGCACTAACTGACAGCGGGCCATGGTGTCTTTTTCTTCATCCATGATGAGGTTTAAGCGCGATAATATCGCATCTTCAATAAATTCGATTAAGCCTTCGAACATCCGCGCTTTACTTGGGAAATGACGGTATAGCGCGGCTTCTGATACACCAACTTCAGCGGCAAGCTTTGCGGTGGTAATGCGTTGACCAGGACTGGTTTCAAGCATTTGTGCCAAGCATTGTAAAATATGCTCGCGGCGATTTATTTTAGGGCTTTCAGCCATTATGTGTTCCTTGGCTCAGTGACTACTTGAAAAGGTTATTTGGTTCCTGAGTGACCAAATCCGCCTTCTCCACGATCTGAGCTTTTAAACTCATCCACTAGGGTAAATGTTGCCTGTACAACGGGTACAAACATCAATTGGGCTAAACGATCGCCTATTTCGAGTGTGAATGGCTTATCACTTCGGTTCCAACATGACACCATTAACGGTCCTTGGTAATCGGAGTCAATTAAACCCACTAAGTTACCCAGTACGATGCCATGCTTATGACCCATACCTGAGCGCGGTAAAATCACCGCTGCAAGGCTTGGGTCGGCTACATGAACAGCTATGCCTGTTGGAATTAATACGGTTTGGCCTGGTTCAATGACCATGGTGGTGTCGGTCATAGCACGTAAGTCCATGCCTGCACTACCTGGGGTAGCATAAGCTGGCAATGGAAATTCACTGCCAATACGCGAGTCGAGAATTTTTAGTTCAATGGGTGTTTTCATGATTTTTTTAGTTGTTGTTCTATCAATGTGAGTAATTGGCGCGCCAGAGTCAGTTTATCTGTTGCGGGCAGTTGTTGGCTGCCATCTTGCCAAAAAACCTGTAATGCATTGCTATCGGCATTAAAGCCTAAGCCTTGAATAGAGACATCGTTCGCGGCGATCATATCAAGCTTTTTACGTTGCAGTTTACCGCGAGCGTATTGCTCTACATCGTTAGTTTCAGCAGCAAAACCGACAGTGAAAGGTCGGATAGTGTGCTGGGCTACCGCGGCTAAGATATCAGGATTACGCACTAGTGCAAGCTGCATTTGTTCCGCTGACTTTTTGATTTTTTGCTGGGCAACATCGGCAATTCGATAATCTGCGACTGCGGCGCAGCCAATAAAAATATCATGTTGTTCAACCTGTCCCATCACTGCGTCGAGCATTTGTTGTGCTGAATCAACATCAATACGGGTGACGCCAGCCGGTGTGACTAAATTAACTGGGCCAGACACTAATGTTACCTTGGCACCCATTTCTGCCGCTGCTTGGGCTAAAGAAAAGCCCATTTTCCCCGAACTGTGATTAGAAATATAACGCACAGGATCTATGGCTTCGCGCGTTGGGCCTGCTGTAATCAGGACTTGATGACCTTGCAAGGTTTTAGGACCAAAAAATTGTACTAGTTGCTCGGCAATGGCGACAGGTTCTTGCATACGCCCAGGACCAACTTCGCCACAGGCTTGGCTACCTGAGGCTGGCTGCCAAATAGTGAGACCTTTGCGAGCTAAATTAGCCATGTTTTCTTGGGTGGCGATGTTTTGGTACATTTGTTGATTCATCGCAGGACAGACAATGACGGGAGCGCTGGTTGCTAAACACGTTGTTGTTAATAAGTCATCTGCCATACCTGCATTGATACGCGCCATTAAGTTAGCCGTAGCAGGTGCGAGTAGAACAACGTCAGCCCAGCGTGCTAGCTCAATATGACCCATAGCAGCTTCTGCAGCTGGATCGAGCATATCAGAGGCTACAGGATGGCCTGAGAGCGCTTGTATGGTGAGTGGAGTAATAAACTCCATGGCGCTTTGAGTCATAATGACGCGCACATCAGCACCGCGCTCTTTTAAACGGCGGATTAGGTCCGCACTTTTGTATGCGGCAATGCCGCCTGCAATTCCAAGTAATACTTTTTTATTTGTCAGCATGATGCACATTATCCGACTCAAATATAATTGCGGCTAACAATATCACAAACTTGTGACAAGTTGCGTCGATCCAATCTCAAAAATATCGACCATACTGTGTAATCAATTCGAACTCTGTTTTTGAAAAAGGCAACAACCCGTTAATGGTCAAGTGGTAGCTCATCCGGTGTTGTATTTGTTAATAGAGCCGATTTAATGCGTGTATTTTCGTTTCACATTGAATATAAGGGACATTCATGGGGATTAAAGATTGGCCACAAGGAGAAGGGCCGCGAGAAAAGTTATTGCTTAAAGGTGCTGGGCATCTTTCCGATGCTGAATTACTCGCTGTGTTAC
The DNA here is from genome assembly GCF_005234075.1 of Shewanella sp. MEBiC00475. Classification (NCBI taxonomy): domain Bacteria; kingdom Pseudomonadati; phylum Pseudomonadota; class Gammaproteobacteria; order Alteromonadales; family Shewanellaceae; genus Shewanella; species Shewanella sp. MEBiC00475. The sequence continues at coordinate 2,040,340 of NZ_CP039928.1, read as the reverse complement.
TTCGCAATGGTTTAGCAGGGCAAAATGCGGTGGATTTGGCCCGAGAGATGATAAATCAGTTTGGCGGTTTGCGTAGTTTACTTACCGCATCGAAAACCCAAGTATGCAAATTAGCCGGTGTTGGACCGGTAAAATATGCTCAATTACAAGCCGCAGCCGAAATTTCTAAGCGAATAGCTCATGAAAATCTACAAAGAGGGCAAATTTTGACAAATCCTGATTTAACTCGGGACTATTTAATGAGACAATTAGCTGACCGATCCTATGAAGTGTTCGCCTTACTATTGTTGGATACCCAACATAGAGTCATTCAATTTGTAGAATTATTTCGTGGCACCATCGATTCCGCTTCTGTTTATCCTCGCGAGGTAGTTAGCCTTGTTTTGGAGAAAAAAGCCGCTGCGGTGATAGTGTGTCACAATCATCCGTCTGGCATTGCAGAGCCAAGTCAGGCTGATCGGCGAATAACTGAGCGAATAAAAAATGCATTGGCAACCATAGATGTTTCTTTGTTAGATCATATGGTTGTAGGTGATCAGGAGATAGTCTCCTTTGCCGAGCGAGGATGGATTGTATAAACACTGCTTGATCTTCTATGGTCAATCGTGTATAAAATGCGCCCTCTTTGTGCCTCGGGCGACGGCCATACGAGGCACATTAATGCTCGAGCGTTAAAAATTTGTTTTTGGAGAAGATTGACATGTCAAGAGTATGCCAAGTAACTGGCAAGAAGCCAATGGTTGGTAACAACCGTTCGCACGCTAAAAATTCGACTCGTCGTCGTTTTTTACCTAACCTACAAAACCACCGTTTTTGGTTAGAAGAAGAAAAACGCTTCGTACAACTACGCGTATCTACTAAAGGTATACGTATTATCGATAAGAAAGGTATTGAAGTTGTTGTTGCTGAACTTCGTGCCCGTGGCGAGAAGGTATAATAGAAAATGGCTAAATCTAAAGGTAATCGTGAGAAGATCAAATTAGTATCTAGTGCTAAAACTGGTCACTTCTACACTACTGAAAAGAACAAGCGTAACATGCCTGAGAAAATGGAAATCAAGAAATTTGATCCAGTTATTCGTCAGCACGTTATCTATAAAGAAGCTAAAATCAAGTAATTGATTTTTGACTCTTAAAAAAGCCCCTTAATTGGGGCTTTTTTTATGCCTGTTTAAAAGTAGTCTATACTGAATAGAATGATTAATATGTTTGTGAAGTTGTATTCTAACTAATTGAATCATAAATATGTTCAGTTAGTTTACTCATGCAGTACCGCATTAATCTGATGGTATTTTAATAGACATTATTTTCGTATTGTTAACGTGTAATAATGTTTACATATTGCTGAGTATGTGTGATTTTTGTGTAATGCAAATATTATAAATAAATACGTAAAATATGATTAAGTGCTAAATCGAGCTAACTTTTTGGCTGTAATGATTTTTTAATATAAAAATGAGATAATTTATTTCATCATAAGTGAAATAAAATGCTTTAAAAGTGAATTAAAATGCAATAATATCTTTGGGTACACCAAATGAATAAAACAACCGGTCATGTGACATGTTTTGTCATAGCCATTATTGAACATCAAATTTAATACCGAGGTAACGTTGCCTGTGAGAACCACTGAATTGGTTGATGGATTTCGTCATTCTGCTCCTTATGTTAATGCTCATAGAGGTAAAACTTTTGTCGTCATGTTAGGTGGCGAGGCATTAGCACATCCACAATTTCGCGGCATTTTAAATGATGTGGCGATGTTGCATTCACTTGGGATAGAGGTGGTATTGGTTTATGGTGCACGACCGCAAATAGATGCAGGGTTAAAGATTGCTGGAATTGAACCGGCTTATCACAATGGTATTCGTATTACCGATGAAGAAACCTTAAAGATTATTAAACAGGTTGCAGGAGCCACTCAATTTGATATTACCGCAAGGATGTCAATGAGCTTAGGTAATACGCCGATGCAAAATGCCCAAATCAATTTAGTGAGTGGTAATTTTGTAATTGCCCAACCGTTGGGGGTCGATGACGGTGTCGATTTTTGTTTAAGTGGTAAAGTTCGTCGTATTGATGCGCTAGGATTACGTCGTCAGTTAGACAATAACGGTATTGTGTTAATGGGACCTATTGCCGCTTCTGTTACGGGCGAAAGCTTTAATCTCACCGCTGAAGAAGTGGCAACCCAAGTCGCGATTAAGTTAAAAGCCGATAAAATTATTGGTTTTAGTGATACTAACGGAATTATTGGCAAAAAAGGCGAGGTGATTGCTGAGTTAATGCCAGATGAAGTTGAAGAAATGCTTCAAAGTATGGCTGACGATGACCATACTTCAGTGTCGACAATTGCTTTTTTAAAAGCAAGCGTCGAAGCTTGTCGCCGAGGTGTACCTCGTTGTCATTTGGTGAGTTATTTAGAAGACGGAGCACTGTTACAAGAGCTGTTTTCACGAGAAGGAATTGGTACCCAAATCGTCACGCAAAGCGCAGAACGTTTGCGTCGGGCTACGATTGGCGATATTGGCGGGATCCTAAACCTTATTCGCCCATTAGAAGAGCAGGGGATTTTAGTGCGTCGTTCTCGCGAGCAGCTTGAAATGGAAATTGAGCAATTTATGCTGGTTGAGCGCGATAACCTTGTTATTGGCTGCGCGGCCTTGTATCCGTTTGAAGAAGATAACGCTGGTGAGTTTGCTTGTTTGGTTGTGCATCCAGATTATCGTGATGCTGACCGTGGTAGTGTGTTGTTAAATAATATTATTGGCCAAGCACGTACACGTGGTTATTCGCGTTTATTTGCACTCACTACGCGCAGTATTCATTGGTTTTTAGAGCATGGTTTTAGCATTGTGGATGTCGATGAGTTACCTAATAAGAAAAAGCAGCTTTATAACTATCATCGTCGCTCGAAGATCCTTGCGTTAGATTTATAACCGTAACGATAGGGTCAACATAAAAAATGCCGGATTAATCCGGCATTTTTTATGGATGAATAAATATACTAATATCATTCTTCAATCTGATTAATAAAAAGTCAGCTTAATCATACTTGGGCTTTTGCTAATGTATTGCGTTTTTGGCGTTGCACTAGCATGTCGCCAATAAAAATAACCAGTGCACCCCAAATAAAGCCGAAGGTAATGCCTTTTTCAATATCAAACGGCTCGTTAAATAATTGAACCGCCAAGATAAACATGATGCTAGGGCCAATATATTGGAAAAACCCTAGGATAGAGAATGGAATTCTTACTGCGGATCCTGCAAAGCATAATAATGGGATGGTAGTGACAATACCTGCTGCAATCAGTAGTAAGTTTAGATTCAAGCTATTGGTTAGCATGCTTACTGAGGATGTCTCTAAGGTGACGAGCAAGTATCCTAAGGCTATCGGTAATAAGATCGCTGTTTCGACTAATAACCCTGTTTTAGCATCAATATTAACTTTTTTACGTAATAAACCATAAAAGCCAAAACTGGCGGCCAAGGCTAATGACAACAGCGGAATGGAGCCAAAAGAGATTAACTGAACCAGTACGCCGGCACTGGCTAAACCTACCGCTACCCATTGTAATTTACGCAAACGTTCGCCTAAAAACAGCATTCCAAGTAAAACGTTAAACAGTGGATTGATAAAGTAACCCAAGCTAGCATCAAGCATATGGTCGTTGTTGACTGCCCAAATAAAAATGAGCCAATTTGCTGCAATAAGAACTGATGTAACAAAGAGTACCGCGAGTTGTTTTGGGTGTTTGAGAACAAGGCGCAGACGACCAAATCCACCTATAAATTGCATCAGAATGATCATAAATAAAAATGACCATATGACACGATGCATTAATATTTCTGTCGCGGGGACATGATGCAAAAGTTTAAAATACAGTGGTGCGATACCCCAAATGGTGTAAGCACAAACTGCCAGTAAAACTCCTTTACGGTATTCTAAATCAGGCATAGTCAATCAATAATGGGCGTAACGAGAAGAAGATGGCGATTGTAGGTCGCCATTTTGGATGACACAAGTGATTAAGCGAATTCTTTTATTGTATGGCTGTTAGCTTTGCAAGACAGATCTTTATTGTTAACCCACCATATAAGTTCCTGTGCCAAATGCAATATGGACACCTTGTTCATTATGTAATTCCATTCGGCACACTGATACCCGGTTACCAGAACGGATAACACTACCTGTGCCAGTAAAAATCTCGCCACGACCTGGGCGTAAAAAATCTACCCGCATATCGATCGTGCCCAAGGTTGTAAGACGCTGTTGTAACTCTTCTATGGTCCAATCTTCTTTACTGGCAACTAGCCCTGCAAAAACCGTAAGTCCACCAACAACATCAAGTATTGTTGCGGTGACACCGCCATGAAGAATATTTTGATGGATATTACCGATGAGTTCTGGCTTCATTTTTATCACGACTTCAACCCCATTGATGTCGTAATGTTTTATATCTAAACCAAGCAGATTATGGAATGGAACATGTTGGTCAAAAATATCTGCAACTTGCTGTAAAATCTGAGTTTTAATGGTGGTGGTCATGAGCAATCCTTGTCGGTCATTATTATTATTATTTTATTAATTCTAAGGCAGCTTGCTGCCATAGAGTATTTAATCTAACCCTAAAGTGACCTCAACTCAAACTTCTATCTTGAATGAAAACATCGCAAAAGTGTTTTGGTTCAAGACTTCTGTGACTGAGTGCTTTAAAATGAGTGCCCCTTGAATGATAATGTAGTGTGAATGGATACTCCGATTTCGGCCAATATTGCGACCTCAGATGAGTTGACGACAGAGCAAGATGTGCTTGCCACTAGCTTGCAGCAAGTTTTTGGTTATCGTGCCTTTCGTGAAGGGCAGCGAGAAGTTATAGAGCAAAGTTTACAAGGCCAAGACACCTTAGTTATTATGCCTACGGGTGGCGGCAAAAGTATATGTTATCAATTGCCTGCTATTGTGTTGCCTGGTGTGGCAGTGGTGGTGTCGCCATTAATTTCGTTGATGAAGGACCAAGTCGACAGTTTGATACAAAGTGGGGTATCGGCGGCTTATCTCAATTCATCTTTACCGCGCGAGGAAAGTGCGGAGGTACTTCGTAAGCTTCACGCTGGTGAGATTAAGTTGTTATATGTGTCACCGGAGCGTTTGTTGCGCCCTGACTTTATTGAACGCCTTCAATCAGTTGATGTTTCTATGTTTGCCGTTGATGAAGCGCATTGCATTAGTCAATGGGGTCATGATTTTAGACCTGAATATGCGGCATTAGGGCAGTTAAAACAGTATTTCCCCTATTTACCTTTAATGGCATTGACTGCGACAGCCGATCACGCGACGCGTTTAAGTATTTGTGAACGTTTAGGTGTGACGCCTTATACTTTGTTATCAAGTTTCGATCGCCCTAATATTCGTTATACCGTGGCTGAAAAGCTTAATGCGGCTAATCAATTACGTCAGTTTTTAACTATCCAAAATGGCACCAGTGGAATTGTGTATTGCAGTAGCCGACGTCGAGTGGATGAGGTTGCTGAGCGTTTACGCTTACAGGGATTTAATGCCCAAGCTTATCATGCCGGTTTAAGCCAGGATGAACGTGGCAATGTTCAAGATAAGTTTTTAAAAGACCAAGTTGATATTGTGGTGGCAACTGTGGCATTCGGCATGGGGATTAATAAATCAAATGTGCGTTTTGTGGTGCACTACGATATTCCCAAAAGTATTGAAGCTTATTACCAAGAAACAGGCCGTGCTGGTCGTGATGGCTTGGATGCTGAGGCGTATTTGTTGTTTGACCCTGCCGATATTGGTCGCGTTAGACATTTGATTGAACAATCTGAACCAGGGCCACAGCAGCAAGTCGAATTTCATAAATTGAATACCATGGCAGCATTTGCAGAAGCGCAAACTTGTCGCCGCCAAGTGTTGCTAAATTATTTTGATGAAGTGGCATCAAAGCCTTGTGGTAACTGTGATATCTGTCTTGATCCACCTAAGCGATATGATGGAACTGAAGACGCACAAAAAGTGCTGTCTTGTATTTATCGTTTACAGCAACGTTTTGGTATCCATCATGTTATTGAAGTCTTGCGCGGGTCTAAAGCGGCTAATGTGGTCGATAGAGGTCATGATAAATTATCGACATGGGGCATTGGTAAAGATAAGTCCACCGAGTTTTGGCTCAGTGTGATCCGCCAATTAATTCATTTAGGTTTAATGAGTCAGGACATCACTCGGGGATCTGCGATTAAGCTTAATCCTGCCGCAAGGCCGATATTGAAAGCTGAGTTATCGCTTATGTTAGCCGTACCGCGGATTCAACTGCTTGATGTTAAACGTAAACCAAATTCCCGTGCGCCGCAGCAATACGATCGTAAACTCTTTGCGCGTTTAAAATTATTGCGTCGTGAACTTGCTGAGAAAAACGACATTCCACCTTACTTAGTGTTTAACGATGCAACCTTAGCAGAAATGTCGGCTATGCTACCCACTAGTCCGGGTGAGATGCTTGCGGTCAATGGGGTTGGACAGATTAAACTGGACCGATTTGGCGGCGAGTTTTTAGATGAAATATCTGATTATCTGACACAAGGCTAACCATCAACATTTATTATAATTTCTGATTATGTTCTTGGGACTTTATTTTGTTTAATTGATTTAATACCGCTTTTTTCAATAATGCATCAAAACTATCAAGTTGGTGCAAACTGGCTACACCAATATTTACTTTACCTTCAGTTTGCCATTCTTCGAGCACATGCTCTATTTGGCTTACCACTCTTGCGGCTCCAATTGGCGATGTATGTGGTAACAGGATAATCAGTTCATTTGGACTGTGGTGGAATAACTGGTCTTGTTCTCTAAGGGTATTTTTTAGCCTAGGAGTAATAAACGGCATATCCGTAGTAAGAATATGGCTCATATCGATAAGCAACATGCTTAGTTGATAATGTCCATGCTTAGCATTATCTAACATGTTATTGATATTTAATTGTTGATTTTCAATATTATTCTTAACGTTGTTGGTGTTGCGAGGGTTTCTGGTTATAAATATCACTAATCCAATTGACATTATTAGGATGATGAGTGCCGTTAATATCAAGCTTTGGTTAATGTTACTAGACTTTTCAGGCGGATCGATAGGCTCACTTTGTGCCGTTATTTTAGCTTTGTATTGCATAAAATGAGCATTGTTTAATTTTTCAGCCGCTTGTTTTGCAGCATCAAAACGCTGCACTTGAAATTGATAAGCGGATTCAAATTGATTTTTTTCGGCATAGTATTGGCTGATTATCTGGTTAAATTCTTCTAAATCCGAAAACTGTTTAAGCTCTGTGGCTTGTTCAATAATATCATTCAGTAACGATAATGCTTGATTGTCTTTATGTTGTGCAAAATATACTTTAGCTAATGTACGCTTGATGCGCATGACGTAGATAGGTTCTTGGTACTTACTGAAAAGTACAATACTTGAGCTTGCTAGTTGTTCGGCGACATCGTAATCGCCAACATATAAATGAATACTAGCTAGTAAGGCATTACCGGTTGCGAAATCTCTTTCTGATGTGTTTTTGTTATTTTCAGTTTCTGCCTTGTTGAGGTAATATAACACTTGTGCTCTATCTTTCAGTGCCATATTAATTCGCGCTAAGTTAATCGCAAATGCAAAGTTAAGTTTACCAAAGGTCGATGATTCTTTATAAGCTAGTTCTGCAAAGTATAATGCCTCTTCAATATCTCCCATTGAGAAAAATACATTGGCTATTTCTGATTGTAGGTATGATTTCGGTAATAAATACCAATTCTGAAATTGTGTTTGTGCCTCATCAAAAATAGCTAACGCATAACGTAAGTCTTCAATGGCAGAATTAAAATTTTCAAGGCTAGTATTTTGCCTACTTCGATCGTAAAGGTTATTCACGATTGCCTGCTTCTCTGAATAAAGATTAGCCAATCTCAATGATTCCTCTGTAAGAATTTGTTCTTGAAGCACATTGCCCAAGTTTTGTTGTGCTTCTGCTTGGCATTGAATAAAGTAAGGACGAGCGGTGTCATACTTATATTGTCGAGCATTAATCTCACCTTGTTTTGCCAAAATAATAGCTTGATTAAATTCACCAAATTCCAATAAATTAAAACAATGTAATAGGCTTAATCGTAGCGCATCAATATTGGTTAATGGTTGCCGAGCATGTTGTTGAACAAGTGAATCAATAAGTACTTTGGCTTCTGCAGATCGTTGAGTATTGATATTGTTGATCACATCGAGTTGTTCGCGAGTGCTGAGCTGTTGAGTTTGGACAATAATATCGTCTGGTAGTAATAAACGTTGAGATGGTTGAGCAAAAACAGAAGAGGTCACAAAATATAGCGTTAGCCCCATGAGCAAAGCGACAATGAGACTAAAGTTATAATTAATGTTCTTTTTCGCTAACGTCATCGTCATTTGTCTACTCAATATGGGGAATGTCAGTATACGGTTATTTCTGTCGTGAGACATAATAATATAATTGATGCAGTGACTTAGGTCTGAGTTTATTTGTATATATCGAAATGACGTAGTGTTAACTGGCAGCCATTAAATTTAGTCTGTTAAATGTTATTATCACTGTAATGAAGCACTAGTACATCATCATCTTTTTCATCTTGACCAAATTAGGGTTGACACAGAAGGCTGCTCGCGTTATTTATTAAGCACAGACATATTTTATGCATCGCATATTTAGTTATTTAAAGTGAATATTAACGTTATGAACACAAAATTGATTCTACTCGGACTCCTTCTCCTCTCACGCATATCCTGCGCGGAGTCCTTTGTGTCACATGCAAAATAATTCATTAAGCATACACAAACCCCGCGCTGATAGCCGCGGGGTTTTTTGTTTCTAGCCCTTTTGAAATGTACCAGTTGTGATATTTGCAGTTAGGTAAATAGATACATGATGGTCGATGGAGAAATTCGATGTCCGACAGAGTGATAATTTTTGATACTACCCTACGTGATGGCGAGCAAGCACTAGCCGCAAGTTTAACGGTTAAAGAAAAGCTGCAAATTGCCTTGGCTCTAGAACGTTTAGGTGTTGATGTCATGGAAGTCGGGTTTCCGGTGTCTTCTCCTGGTGATTTTCAATCGGTGCAAACCATTGCAAAAACGATTAAAAATAGCCGAGTGTGTGCGTTATCTCGAGCACTTGAAAAAGACATTGATGCCGCAGCTCAAGCATTATCGGTAGCCGATCAATTTCGTATTCATACCTTTATATCAACCTCGACTATTCATGTTGAAAGTAAATTAAAACGCTCTTTTGATGATGTATTAGAGATGGCCGTTAATGCGGTTAAGTATGCTAGACGATTTACTGATGATGTAGAGTTTTCATGCGAAGATGCGGGCCGCACGCCAATTGATAATTTGTGCCGTATGGTTGAGGAAGCCATTAAAGCAGGTGCTCGAACCATTAATATTCCAGATACCGTCGGTTATACAGTACCAAGTGAGTTTGGTGGCATTATTCAAACACTATTTAATCGGGTTCCGAATATAGACCAAGCCGTAATCTCGGTTCATTGTCATGATGATTTGGGCTTGTCAGTAGCTAATTCTATTGCAGCGGTCGAGATGGGCGCACGTCAAGTGGAATGTACCATTAACGGTATTGGCGAACGTGCTGGTAACTGTTCATTAGAAGAAATTGCCATGATTTTGGCAACCCGCAAAGATTTACTTGATATAGATTGTGGCATTAACGCTAGAGAAATTCACCGTACGTCATCATTGGTAAGCCAATTATGTAATATGCCTATTCAAGCTAACAAGGCAATAGTTGGCGCAAATGCATTCTCTCATTCGTCGGGCATTCACCAAGATGGCATGCTAAAAGCCAAAAATACTTATGAGATCATGACGCCTGAAAGTATTGGCTTAAATCGTAATAACTTGAATATGACCTCGCGTTCGGGACGTCATGTGATTAAACATCGCATGGAAGAAATGGGTTACCAGCCAAGCGATTATGATATGGATAGCCTATACGAGCAGTTTTTAACCTTGGCAGATAAGAAAGGCCAAGTATTCGATTACGATTTAGAAGCCTTAGTGTTTATGGAGTCTAAAACACAAGATGATGATAAATATCAACTTAAACACATGATGGTACATTCTGATTCCACTGAAGGTGTGGCAACTGCGACGGTGCGTATTGCGGTTGATGGCCAAGATATTACAGAAGCCGCAACAGGTAATGGACCTGTTGATGCTGCTTATAATGCCATTGCGCGAGCGACTGGTCGTCAAATCAATATTACTAATTATAAATTAGGTGCCAAAGGTGAAGGTCAAAATGCCTTAGGACAAGTTGATATAACAGCTAAATATCATGAGCAAAGATTCCACGGTGTCGGCTTAGCCACCGATGTGGTTGAGGCGTCAGCCCAAGCACTCGTGAATGTGATGAACTTAGTGTACCGCGCAGATAAGGTCGCTGATTTTAAACAACAGATCCATAAGAATAGGGAGTTAGGTGGAGTATGAGTTATCAAATAGCAGTTTTGTCGGGTGATGGTATCGGTCCTGAAGTGATGGCAGAAGCACGTAAAGTGCTGGGTGCGATTGAATCTCGTTTTGGATTAGATATTAACTATACCGAATACGATGTTGGCGGCATTGCCATTGATAACCATGGTTGCCCTTTACCTGACGCTACCTTAAAAGGTTGTGAAGCGGCAGATGCCATTTTATTCGGTAGTGTGGGTGGCCCTAAGTGGGAGCATTTACCCCCTAATGATCAGCCTGAACGTGGTGCATTATTGCCATTACGCGGCCATTTTGAGTTATTTTGTAATTTACGCCCAGCCAAATTACATGACGGCTTAGAGCATATGTCACCACTTCGCAGTGATATTTCCGCTCGTGGTTTTGATGTGTTGTGTGTTCGTGAATTAACAGGCGGTATTTACTTTGGTAAGCCTAAAGGACGCCAAGGTGAAGGTGATGATGAAGAAGCCTTCGATACCATGCGTTATAGCCGTCGCGAAATTAGCCGTATTGCCCGTATTGCTTTTGAAGCCGCGCGTGGACGTAAAAATAAGGTGACTTCGGTAGACAAGGCAAACGTATTAGCGTGTTCTGTATTATGGCGCCAAGTGGTTGAAGAAGTTGCTAAAGACTTTCCTGATGTCACTTTAGAGCACATCTATATTGATAACGCGACTATGCAGTTATTGCGTCGTCCTGATGAATTTGACGTGATGTTATGTTCTAACTTGTTTGGCGATATTTTATCAGACGAAATTGCCATGTTAACGGGCTCTATGGGGTTATTGTCTTCGGCAAGCATGAACAGTACAGGCTTTGGCTTATTTGAACCCGCTGGTGGCAGCGCGCCTGATATCGCCGGCCAAGGTATTGCTAACCCGGTAGCGCAGATTTTATCAGCAGCATTAATGCTACGTCATAGTTTACAGCAAGAAGACGCTGCCAATGCCATTGAACGTGCGGTGACTAAAGCCCTATCCAGTGGTTATTTAACGGGTGAGTTACTTGCTGCAGATAAACGCAGTGAGGCTAAATCGACAGCACAAATGGGTGATTTTATCGCTCAAGCAGTAAAGGAAGGTGTGTAATGGTCCAAGTGACAGGTAAAACTTTATATGAAAAAGTGTGGAATGCCCATATTGTCGCCTCTCCGGAGGGAGAAGCGCCAGTAGTTTATGTGGATCGCCATTTAGTTCACGAAGTGACTTCGCCGCAGGCATTTAGCGGGTTAAAGGTGGCAGGCCGCAAACTACGTGCACCACAAAAAACCTTTGCTACTATGGATCATAATACCTCTACTCGCAGTGCCAGTTTAGATGCGTTAAGCCCTATGGCGCGTACTCAAGTTGAAACTCTAGCGCAAAATTGTAAAGAGTTTGGGGTGCGTTTGTACGATATTCACCATCCTAATCAAGGTATTGTCCATGTAATGGGACCTGAATTAGGCATTACCTTACCGGGCGCTGTTATTGTGTGTGGTGACTCCCATACCGCAACTCATGGTGCATTTGGTGCATTAGCATTTGGTATTGGTACATCCGAAGTTGAACACGTGTTGGCTACACAAACCTTACGCCAGTTAAAAGCCAAGAATATGAAAGTTGAAGTGCGTGGCAAAGTAACCGATGGCGTTACGGCTAAAGATATCGTATTAGCGATTATTGGCAAGCTCGGCATGGATGGTGGTACAGGTTTCGTGGTTGAGTTTTGTGGTGAAGCCATTGAAGCATTAACCATGGAAGGTCGGATGACCTTATGTAACATGGCCATCGAAATGGGCGCTAAAGCTGGCATGATTGCGCCTGACCAAACCACATTTAATTATTTAAAAGGTCGTGAGTTTGCACCCAAAGATGATGTGTGGGAGCAAGCTGTTGCAGCATGGTCTGAGCTTAACACTGACGCGGATGCTGTTTTTGATGCCGAAGTGGTATTTGATGCTAACGATATCGCACCGCAGTTAACCTGGGGAACTAACCCTGGTCAAGTGGTTGCTATTGATGGCGTGGTGCCGAACCCTGATGTTGAAACTAACAGCACTAACCGCACCAGCATGATTAAAGCATTAGAGTATATCGGCCTTACACCGGGCACTAAGATGACAGACATTAGCATCAATAAAGTGTTTATTGGTTCTTGTACTAACTCACGTATTGAAGATTTACGTTCAGCTGCTGCGCACGCTAAAAACCGTAAAGTAGCCAATGGTGTTGTCGCTATTGTGGTGCCGGGTTCTGGCCAAGTGAAGTTACAAGCAGAAGCTGAAGGTTTAGACAAAATCTTTATTGAAGCTGGCTTTGAATGGCGTTTACCAGGATGCTCCATGTGTTTAGCCATGAATGATGATCGTTTAGAAGCAGGCGATCGTTGTGCTTCAACCAGTAACCGTAATTTTGAAGGTCGTCAAGGCCGTGGCAGTCGTACCCATTTGGTCAGCCCTGCTATGGCTGCGGCAGCTGCTGTTGCGGGTCATTTCGTTGATATTCGTCAACCTTACTAATTAGCTAAACAAGGATATTTTATGCAAGCTTTTACAGCACATACCGGTTTAGCGGTAGCCATTGATAGTGCCAATGTCGACACTGATCAGATTATTCCAAAACAGTTTTTGTCTAAAGTGACCCGTGATGGTTTTGGGGTGCATTTGTTCCATGATTGGCGATATTTAGATGATGCAGGCGATAAGCCTAATTCTGATTTCAGCTTAAATCAGCCTCGTTATAAAGGCGCTTCTATTTTATTGGCACAAGAAAATTTTGGCTGTGGGTCGTCGCGTGAACATGCGCCATGGGCATTGGCTGATTTTGGCTTTCGAGTGGTTATTGCGCCGACGTTTGCCGATATTTTTTACGGTAACTCGATTAATAATGGTTTGTTACCCGTTAAGCTAACTTCAGTTCAAGTACAGCAATTAATCGATGAAGTCGCCGCTAAAGAAGGGGCGCAGATTACGGTAGATTTACAAGCGTTAACTGTTACATCACCTTCTGGTAGTGTGTTTGATTTCACTATTGTCGAGTCAGCAAGGCACAAGTTATTGAATGGTCTTGATGCTATCGGATTAACTTTGTCATTTGGACAACAGATCAGTGATTATGAAACGCATATACCAGCTTGGTATGCATAATGTGATGTGATATCGCATTGTAAACACAGTGTTATTTCTTTGTTTGAAACCTCTTTATGTTGTCATAAAGAGGTTTTTTTCGTTTTTTAATTGTAATTATTTTTATGTGACCAATTTGTGTATGGATAGCCATCAGTCAAATGCCAAACGATTGCACTTAATCCAATAAGCACACCTTTGTATTGAAATTTATTTTTTTAATTGATTGTAATTAAATTAAAAATTGTAATATTGCCTAAAAATTTAGTTGATTAAGTTTACAGTCATATCTGTTTTTACTGTCAGTTTACTTAATGAAAGTTAAAAATTTGATCGCGATCACAATTTAAAATTGAATGACTCACAGGTTATTCAGCCCTACCACGGTATTGCAAAGCATCTTTTGATCGGTAAACTGACAGCTTCATTTAAATCGAGCTTTTACTCTATGCAGGTCGATTTATGCAGTTTGAAACTAAAACACAGAGAATCATAATGAAAAAAACAGTGTTAACGTTGGCGATTAGCGCCATTGTTTTTGGGGCAACAACTCAAGTGAACGCAGCTGGCTTTCAGCTTTCAGAATATTCAGCCACAGGCCTAGGTCGTGCATTTGCTGGTGAAGCCGCGATGGCTGACAATGCTTCTGCTCAGGCTCGAAACCCAGCCATGTTGTCATATTTAGAAGGCCGCCAATTGTCTGGTGGTGGTATCTATGTGATGCCAAATGTCGATGTTGTTGGTGATGTTGCCCTTTCTTCATCCTTGTTAGGTTCAGAGCCATTAGTTATAAATGCTGATGCCTATGATGTAGCAGACAATGCACTTGTGCCTAATTTTTACTATTCTAATCAATTGAATGACCAATGGACTTGGGGTCTAGCGGTGAATTCTAATTATGGTTTAGCGACCGATGTTCCAGTATCGGATGCCGCCGCTATTTTTGGCAGCAAGACGTCGGTTACCACTGTAGAGTTCAATCCTAGTGTTGCTTACCGTATTGATGAGACATTTACCGTAGGTGCTGGTTTACGCATTGTATATGGTGAAGGTGAACTGGATGCGACTACGCCGAGTTGGATGGATTCAATTAAATCTAATGCTAATGTACCTGAAAGCATCAGTGAACTTTTACCCGATGGTGGTACGAGTTTGAAGTCAATGGAAGGTAATGATATTGGCTATGGCTGGAAAGCGGGTGCCAGTTGGCAGGTTAATTCGGCGAACCGTATTGGTTTGGCTTACCATAGTGGTGTCGACCTTAAATTAGACGGTCATGTTTCAGGGCTACTTTATACTGGTGATCAAGATAGCGAGATTGATGCATACTTGCCTATTGAGTTACCAGCATTTGCTGAGCTTGCTTCTTATCATCAGTTAACTGAAAATTGGGCTATGCATGCCAGTATCAATTGGACAGAATGGAGCGTTTTTGACAAACTAGAGGCGCATTTCACTGGTGACGTAAAGCCTGTTGGTGACTTAGAGTCTGATGTAGTAAAAGAAGAAAACTTTAAAGATAACTGGCGTTATGCAATTGGTACAACGTACTTGGTAAATAACCAATGGACAATTCGTGCTGGCATGGCGCTTGATAAAACGGCTGTTGACGATCAAGATCGCACCACGACTATCCCCGACACTGACCGTTTATGGTTTAGTGTGGGTACTGGTTACCAAGTATCCCAAAATTTGAATGTTGATGTAGGTGTTACTTATATTCGCACTCATGGTGATGCCCCGATTAACGAGACACAAGATCTATTGGGTATCGCATCAGTTGGGTTTACTGGTGAAGCGACGGGTGATGTTTGGCTCGCTGGTGTACAGTTAAGCTATAAAATGTAGTTCAATATTATTGATAACTAGGCCTCGCAATTGCGGGGCCTTTTAATATGAAATTGATGCTCAAAGAGGAACATTGTTTACAGTAATTTTAGATGTCTATGTAGGAAATGATACTATTATGATTAAATAAAATAATCATATAAAAATGATATAGGGCATCAGATGGTGGCTAAAAAATACATTGTTGCGTTAGATCAGGGAACTACAAGTTCTCGTGCTATTGTGTTCGATCATCAAGTAAATATTGTAGCGGTTGCTCATCGTGAGTTTACGCAACATTATCCGCAAGCGGGTTGGGTAGAACATGATCCGATGGAGATATGGTCTTCACAAAGTTCAGTTCTCATTGAGGTTCTGACTCGTGCGGGGATCAGTCATCGTGAGGTTGCTGCGATTGGCATTACCAATCAGCGTGAGACGACAATAGTCTGGAACAAACACACAGGTAAGCCAGTATGTAATGCGATCGTATGGCAGTGTCGTCGTAGCCAAACTATATGCCAACATCATAAAGCGCAGGGTGCTGAAGAGATGGTTCGTCAGAAAACTGGGCTGGTACTAGACCCTTACTTTTCAGCGTCCAAAATTGAGTGGATTTTAAATAACATTGAAGGCGCGCGTGAACAAGCCGAAGCTGGGGATTTATTGTTTGGCACTGTCGATACTTGGTTAGTGTGGAAACTCACGCAAGGTGAAGTCCATGTGACCGAACCGACCAATGCTTCAAGGACAATGTTATTTAATATTCATGATCAACAATGGGATCAAGAGCTCCTCGATCTGTTTAATATACCTAGGGCAATGCTACCTGAAGTGAAACCTTCTTGTGCAATATACGGTTATACCGAACTTGCAGGTAATCACACTCCTGTCGCTGGGATGGCTGGGGATCAACAATCGGCATTATTTGGCCAATTGTGCATTGAACCTGGGATGGCAAAAAATACTTATGGAACAGGATGTTTCTTATTGATGAATACTGGCGACAAAGCCGTAGAGTCCACTCATGGGTTATTAACAACCATTGCCATTGGTGCAGACGCTAAGGTAAATTATGCTTTAGAAGGTTCGGTATTTATGGGTGGCGCGGTTATTCAATGGCTGCGCGATGAGTTAGGGTTAATTGACGATGCGTGTGATACCCAATATTTTGCTGATAAAGTAGAAGATACCAACGGTGTTTATTTGGTTCCAGCATTTGTGGGACTTGGTGCGCCTTATTGGGATGCAGATGCTCGAGGAGCGATTGTTGGGCTCACCCGTGGTGCTAATCGCAACCATATTATCCGTGCAGCATTAGAAGCGATTGCTTATCAATCTCGTGATGTACTTGATGCCATGAGTAAAGATTCTAACGTGCCACTGACACAAATTAGGGTCGATGGTGGTGCAGTTTCTAATGACTTTTTAATGCAATTTCAAGCTGATATTACAGGGGTAACTGTTATTCGTCCGCGAGTGATTGAAACCACCGCGATGGGTGCGGCATTTCTTGCTGGCTTGGCAGTTGGCGTGTGGGAGTCGACCGATGAATTACAAATTATGCTGTCTACTGAGCGTGAGTTTACTTCCACAATGGATATAGAAACCCGCGAAAAGTTATATCTTGGTTGGAAAAAAGCGGTAGCGCAAGTAAGCCCTAATGCATAACTCAATGAGTATTAAGATTAATTAGACTTCAATATCAATATGTTGACTCGAGCTTTCTCCGCGAGTAGAGAATCGATCATCAGATTTCATTCGTCTAATGCGGCTACCGATGTTTTTTTTATCATTGACGGTTCGCGGTTTGGCTCGTCTTTCTTGGCGTGGTGCGTCTTGACGTTGAATGGCTATTTTATGGCTAACGCTCGGTGGCAATTGTGATTGAGGCGCTTCGTGACTGTCCGCACTAATTGGACTCACATTGCTGACCTGTTTAACAATACGTTTATGTTCACTCACGGCCTGTACAGGCCGAGCTAACATGGCATAAATGCTGTCAATACTCATGTTGTGCTCCTTTGGCTGTGAAAAACTGTGATTGTTATCATCATAACTGTTTATCGACCTTTTTTGATTAAAATTTAATCTTTTTTAGGTTGCGAGTCGTCTGGTTGATATTTCCGTTGGCGGTTAATGGCCTCACATCCGTTTCTCGCTGAAAGTGGTCATCAGTAATGATGCTTATTTTTTGATTATGAATAGTTATTTTAAATCTGTTAGCCCAAGCTAACTGAACTATATCAATATCACGGCGCTTTACCCGCAATTTACTTAGACTATGCTACTTGTAGCTGGATTAAAATTCTGTTCACTATCCGGCTATTATTCTGATCTAAGGTTAGTCACTCCCTATCAATTTGTTCTTTTTCTCTTTGGTTATCATATTGCTTTTAAGTATTTAAATTGTGTGATCGCCACTTTTTTCCTTTTGAGGCATTAAGAATAATTAACTGTGATTGAGAGTTGAGTTGATAAAATGCTTGCCCTTAACATGATTAATATCATATCTAGCACTCTGTTGTTTAGCGACGCGTTCTCGCTCATATTTAGCGGGTAATGACTTAGATAGTGTGGTGGACTGGATATTAATAGGCACGATGATGTGTATTAAGGTGCTAACTATCTTGAAAAACACCGTTTAAGCCTTTTTGAAATGCTGTGATGGGCCATAAGGGCATGCAAAAATATAATATAAAGCGGTATTTAAATGGCTAAAAGTTGACTCAGTCGATTATTTATTGATTTTTAATACAATTAATGTTGAGTTTTTTGGCTGTATTGCCCCTGAATATGGTGTATTCGAACGATAACAGATAATTAATTAAAAAGATTGCGAGACTATTTTAGCCGATAAAGTGACCGTTATGTCTCTGGTTTAACTCATTTACCCTGATTTTTAGCTGTTTTCTACAGATAGCTCAGTCATTCATCCTACTTGATATTAATTTGCTGCTAACCCGCTTGGGGTCTGGATTTAATATATCAGTCCATCCCTTGACAACACTTGCATAGAGTCCCTAAACTTAGCATTTGTGGGATAAAGTGGATCATTGTGGATCGAATGTTAATAAAAGGGGCTAAATAACGTGTTTCGTGGTGCCAGTGCAATCAACATGGATGCTAAAGGGCGGATCGCTATTCCAGCGAGATACCGTGATGCGTTACGTGTGGAGCATGCTGGAACTGTGATTATGACCGTTGACATTGAAGCTGCTTGTTTGTTGATTTATCCATTACATGAATGGGAGCAAATTGAAGCAAAGCTAAGATTGCTTTCAGATACCGATCCACTTGAACGTTCCTTTAAACGAAAATTACTAGGCCACGCACAAGATTGCGAACTAGACAGCCACGGACGTATTGTTATTCCGCCGGCATTGCGAAGTTTCGCCAGTTTAGAAAAGAAAACTATGCTGGTGGGCTTACTGAATAAATTTGAACTATGGGAAGAGAGTGCTTGGCAGCAACAAATGGATGATGGCAATACGCTCATTCAAAGCCAAGATTTAGCCAGCAATGAACGTCTGGCACACTTTTCACTGTAGTGACCAAAAAGGTTAGAAGAACCCAATGAGCCAAGAGTTTGCCCATTTATCTGTATTACTGAATGAGACCGTTGAAGGACTCAATATTCAAAGTGATGGTATCTATATTGATGGCACCTTTGGCCGTGGTGGGCATTCGCGTCATGTATTAAGCCACTTGGGTGAAAAGGGTCGTTTAATTGCAATTGATCGTGATCCACAAGCTATTGAAGCGGCGAAACAGTTTGCAGATGATCCACGTTTTCAAATCGTACACGGTGGCTTTGGTCAATTAGCTGAGTATGTCGAGGAACTTGGATTAACTGGCAAAATCAATGGTGTATTACTTGATCTTGGCGTGTCGTCACCACAGCTAGACGATGCAGAGCGTGGTTTTAGTTTTTTACGTGATGGTCCACTCGATATGCGTATGGACAATAGCCAGGGTCAAACTGCAGCTCAGTGGATAGCGCGTGCTGAAATTGAAGACATGGCATGGGTATTTAAAACCTATGGTGAAGAAAAAAATTCGCGTCACATCGCCCGTTGTATTGTTGCCGATCGTGAGAAAACACCATTTTTACGAACCAAAGACTTAGCCGATTTAATTGCGCGTATTACCAAAAACAAAGAACGTAATAAACATCCGGCGACGCGTGTATTCCAGGCTATTCGTATTTATATCAACAGTGAGTTAGAACAAATAGACCAAGCACTCGAAGGCGCGTTAGCGGTATTAGCACCTCAAGGGCGATTATCGGTGATCAGTTTCCATTCGCTTGAAGATCGTATGGTGAAGCGTTTTATTCGTCGCAATAGTCAAGGTGAAAGTGTGCCACATGGCTTGCCGATTACCGAAGCTGAGATTAATAAATCCCGTAAATTAAAAGCGGTTAGTAAGGCGATGAAGCCTTCTGATGCGGAAATAGAGCAAAATCCACGTTCACGTAGCTCGGTATTACGAGTTGCTGAGCGTCTGGATTACTAACTACTGAGGCTAATGTGAGCCAATCATCATTAAATTTACCTCGGATTGTGTTACATGACATTTGGCACCATAAGTGGGTATTGCTGTTGAGTGTACTGGTTGTTTTGAATGGTGTAGCCGTAGTTTATACCAGCCATGTAACACGTAAGTTGATTACTCAATGGGATCAACTTCTGCAAGAGCAAGATCGCTTAGATATTGAATGGCGAAATTTATTATTAGAAGAGCAATCGCAATCTGAACACAGTCGCGTGACTCGGATGGCAACCAAAGAATTAAATATGTCTCGGCCGCTTCCTAAGGAGGAAGTTATCATTCGAGTCCAGTGAGCATAGGGAATATGGCTAGACAAGCAAAGAAAAAATTAGGTCACGAACTGATTCCATGGCGTTTATACGTTGTGGTGGGATTCGTATTGCTGTTATTTTGCTGTCTAATTGCTCGTGCTGCTTATATTCAAATTATTGAGCCAGATAAACTGCGTCACGAAAGTGATATGCGGACATTGCGCACAACCAGTAACCAAGTTCAACGAGGCTTAATAACCGATCGCAATGGCGATATGCTGGCAGTCAGTGTTCCTGTACAAGCCGTGTGGGCTGATCCGAAACATGCTCATGATCAAGATGCATTTAAAGATATGCGCCGTTGGCAAGCGCTTGCTGACGTACTGCAAGAACCCGTCGAAGAATTAGTTAATAAAGTCAAAAATAATCCTAAAAAACGTTTTGTATACCTTAAACGTCAAGTGCCGTCTGCTGTTGCTGATTACATTGAGCAGCTTAAAATTGGTGGTATTTACCTTAAATCTGAATCTAGGCGTTATTACCCCGCAAGTGAAATAACCGCACAATTAATCGGTATTACCAATATTGATGATGTGGGGATTGAGGGGATTGAAAATACTTATAATACTTGGCTTACGGGAACGCCTTCGAAGCAAAAGGTACGTAAATCGCGTGATGGCAGTGTGGTCGAACGCTTAGATATTGTGCAACAAGGCGAAAGCTCAAATGATTTAGTGCTAAGCATTGATCAGCGTATTCAACAATTAGCATATCGCGAACTAAAGCGTGCTACCGAAATATACCAAGCGACCTCTGGGTCTGTCGTGGTCATTGATGTTCATACTGGTGAAGTACTCGCGATGGCGAACACTCCTTCTTACAACCCCAATTCTCGCGATAACTTACAGCCGCATCGGATGCGTAATCGTGCATTAACTGACACATTTGAACCGGGCTCAACCATTAAACCTTTCGTTGTAGCGGCTGCACTTGAAGCTGGTAAAGTGAAAGCAAATGAATTGATTTCGACATCACCTGGTTGGATGCGCATCGGTGGTCGCCAAGTACGTGATTCTCATAATTATGGTGAAATCTCATTAGCTAAAATTTTGGTTAAGTCTAGTAACGTGGGTATTAGTAAGCTTGCCTTATCGATACCGGTAGAACAGTTGTTAGGCACTTACCAATCAATGGGTTTAGGTAATTATTCGGGTATTAATTTAACCGGTGAAAGCGCGGGATTAATTCATAATCGTCATCGCTGGTCCGATTTTGAGCGTGCGACTTTATCTTTCGGTTATGGCTTTACCGCAACACCATTACAAATTGCACGTATGTACGCGACGTTAGGCAGTGGCGGTATTCTTTATCCTGTGTCGATTTTAAAATTGAGACAAGCACCTAAAGGTGAACAAGTTATTTCATCTCAAGTGGCCCATGACGTGATGGAAATGCTAGTTGGCGTGACTGAAACGGGAGGAACAGCAACCAAAGCACATATTGATGGTTATCCTGTTGCAGGTAAAACCGGTACTAGTCGCAAAGCCGTTGCAGGTGGTTATGGAGATGACTATGTTGCCTTATTTGCAGGCGTTGCACCTGTTCATAACCCACGGTTAGCCATCTCGGTTGTGATTAATGAACCTAAAGGTGATAAATATTACGGTGGTGATGTTGCGGGTCCAGCGTTTGCGAAAATAATGTCCGGCGCCTTACAAATGCTTAATGTTGAACCGATTTCAGAGCGGGAGGCTGTTCAATTGGCCGCTGCGCAGGGGGCGCTGAATAATGTTATTAAATGACCTATTAGCGCCATGGTTCCATTACTCTGGTCGCGAATCTATTAATGGATTAACGCTCGATAGCCGTGAAGTTAAAGTGGGTGGTTTATTTGTAGCCTTGCCAGGTTATAACGTTGATGGCCGAGCATTCATTTCCCAAGCTATTGATGCGGGTGCGACGGCAATACTGGTGCATACCGATAATCCTGATGAGCACGGTATAGTCGATCGTATTCAATATGCCGTTCCATTAGTCTATTTTTTCCAATTAGGCCGTCAATTATCGGCCGTTGCGGCGCAGTTTTATTTATCAAACAACCAATCCTTATCTTTGATTGGGATAACCGGTACCAACGGCAAAACCTCAGTAAGCCAAATTATTGCTCAAATTGTACATTTACTCGGGCATAAAGCCGCTGTGATGGGAACGTTAGGCAATGGTTTATGGGGACAACTTGTTGATAGTGGTAACACCACGGCTGATGCTGTGACTGTAATGCGTCAACTTAGCGAGTTTTCTGCCCAAGGCGCAGAGTTGTGTGCCATGGAAGTATCAAGCCATGGCTTAGTGCAAGGGCGTGTTGAGGCGGCCCCATTTGAGATTGCAGTCTTTACCAATTTAAGCCGTGATCATCTTGATTACCATGGCGATATAGATTCTTACGCTGCTGCCAAAAAACGTTTATTTAAATTTCCTAGCCTAAAACATGGTGTTATTAATATTGATGATGATGTCGGAGCCAAATGGCTGACCGAATTGGCCGATGGGAAAAACAAATCCTTCAGCATTGAAGGTGATACTTCAGCCGATTTTTATTGTGATGCTATTGAATATCATGATGCAGGTGTGACCGCTCAATTACACTATCCAGCATTAAATGGACATGGACAATTATCAGCACAAATTCAGTCACCATTATTAGGTGCATTTAACTTGTCCAATCTTGTTGCGGCTATTGCAGCCTTGTATTTACAAGGTACTGCAATGGCTTCAATATTAACGGTTGTGTGTAAATTAATACCTGTAGCGGGTCGTATGGAACGATTCTCATCACTTAATAAAGCCACTTTAGTCGTCGATTATGCTCATACTCCGGATGCCATTGAACAAGCCTTAAAAGCATTGCGAGTTCATTGTAATGGCACTCTTTGGTGTGTATTTGGTTGTGGTGGTGACCGTGATAAAGGTAAGCGACCATTAATGGCACAAGCAGCTGAACAATATGCAGACAAAGTGATGATCACTAGCGATAATGCTCGCAGTGAAGATCCACAAGACATTATTAACGATATTTTACAGGGTATTAGCCAATCTCAAAGTGTGCTAACCCAGGTCGATCGTATTCAAGCTATTACCCAAGTCGCAGCATTAGCAAAGGTGGATGACATTGTATTACTTGCAGGTAAAGGCCATGAAACCTATCAAGAAATAGCCGGTCGACGTATTGATTATGATGAACGAGCTCTAGCCCTTAGACTGTCTAAGGAGGCGTTATGATCCGTTTATCTTTATCTGCTTTAGCGCTACATCTTAATGGCACATTAACAGGTGATGATCAGGTAATTAGTGCTGTTAGCACTGATAGTCGAAAAATTGAATCTCAATGTTTATTCATCGCCTTAAAAGGCGAGCGTTTTGATGGTCATGACTTTGCTGAAACCGCAATAAAAAATGGCGCACAAGCCCTCTTAGTTGATCATCTACTGCCTTTTGATGTGGCACAAATTATTGTAACCGACACACAAAAATCCATGGGTAACATTGGCGCACTTGTACGTCAACAAGTTGGCCCTATTTGTGTTGCCCTTACTGGCTCTAATGGCAAAACCAGCGTTAAAGAAATGCTGGCTACTATTTTGTCGCAGCATCATCAGGTGTTGTTTACTGCCGGTAATTTTAATAATGAAATTGGTGTGCCATTAACTTTACTGCGTTTAAGTGAAGGTGATGAGTATGGGGTGTTTGAACTAGGGGCAAATCATCGAGGTGAGATTGATTACACCTCATCATTAGTTCAGCCCCGTGTCGCACTGGTTAACAATGTCGGCAATGCTCATCTTGAAGGTTTTGGTTCGCTGGAAGGTGTTGCTCAGGCTAAGTCTGAAATTTTTAATCATCTCGCACCAGATGGCACTGCGATTATTAATGCAGACGACAAGTTTGCCGGTTTTATGTTGCAGCGTTCTCAAGGGCACAAGCAACTGTGTTTCTCTTGTCAAACAGCTGTAGATGCCGAAGTAAAAGCCACTGATATCGAAGTCGATATTCATGGTTGTTACCGTTTTACTTTAGGTTTTAAAACTCAGCAAGAAGCGGTGCAGTTGCCTTTGGCTGGTCTGCATCAAGTGAGTAATGCGCTTGCGGCGGCTTCGATGTGTATAGCTTTAGGGTTGTCGCTAGTTGAAATTGCGCAAGGCTTTGCATTGCTAAAACCTGTGAAGGGACGAATGCAACCACATGTTCTTGGTCGGGTGTTATTAATTGATGATAGTTATAACGCAAATCCAACATCAGTAAGTGCAGCGATTAATTGGTTGCAACAACGTGATGGATATCGCTGTTTAGTGCTGGGAGATTTGGGTGAATTAGGCGACAATGCTGCCCCTTTGCACGCGAGTGTTGGTTTGCAGGTTAAGAATGCAAACATAGAGTCGCTATTTTGTTGCGGCCCGTTGTCGGCAAATACCAGTGAAGCATTTGGCAGTGAACACTTTTGTGCTCAAGAGCAATTAATCGTAGCACTGCAAAAACAGTTAGCAAGTACTACAGGTTATATCACCGTTTTAGTTAAAGGTTCCCGCAGCGCTGCTATGGAGCGAGTTGTGGACAGTTTATTAGATGCCTATGGGCGTGGGGAGTTAGTGTAGATGCTGGTTTATCTAGCCGAGTATTTGACCCAGTTTTATTCAGGGTTTAACGTTTTTTCATACGTAACGTTTCGGGCTATTTTAGGCTTGTTAACTGCTCTGGTGTGTAGTTTGTGGTGGGGACCTATTTTGATCAAGCGTTTGCAAATGTTGCAAATTGGTCAAGTGGTACGAGATGACGGTCCAGAATCTCATTTTAGCAAACGTGGTACACCAACAATGGGTGGACTACTGATCCTCGCCGGTATTTTTATCAGCGTACTGTTATGGGGTGATCTATCCAACCGTTATGTGTTGGTCACCTTATTTGTATTGGGTAGTTTTGGTGCTATTGGCTTTATCGATGATTATCGTAAAGTCGTGAAAAAAGATACTAAGGGTTTGATTGCGCGTTGGAAATATGCATTTCAGTCTATAGCGGCATTAGTTGTAGCTGTGTTTTTGTATAGTACAGCAAGCTTGCCCGGAGAAACTCAATTAGTGGTGCCATTTTTTAAAGATATCATGCCTCAACTTGGCATGATGTTTATCGTTTTAGCTTACTTCACCATTGTGGGTGCCAGTAATGCGGTGAACTTAACCGATGGTTTAGATGGCTTAGCTATTATGCCTACCGTAATGGTGGCAGCGGCATTCGCATTAATTGCATATTTGTCTGGTCATGCGCAGTTTGCCAGTTATTTGCATATTCCACATCTGCCATTAGCGGGTGAGTTAGTGATTGTTTGTACTGCTATCGTTGGGGCGGGTTTAGGCTTTTTATGGTTTAACACTTATCCAGCACAAGTCTTTATGGGTGATGTGGGGTCACTAGCATTGGGCGCTGCATTAGGTGTGATTGCTATTTTAGTTCGCCAAGAGATTTTACTGGTGATTATGGGTGGCGTTTTTGTAATGGAAACAGTGTCTGTCATTTTACAAGTGGGTTCGTACAAATTACGAGGCCAACGTATTTTTCGGATGGCACCTATCCATCATCATTATGAGTTAAAAGGGTGGCCAGAGCCGCGTGTCATTGTGCGCTTTTGGATTATCTCGTTGTTTTTAGTGTTATTGGGTCTCGCGACATTGAAATTACGCTAAACAATTAAGAAAGGTCAGTATTATGCATTCTCAATATACGCACATTGTTTTAGGTTTAGGGGCCACAGGGCTCTCGATCGTGCGTTTTTTAGCAACTAAAGGGATTAAACCTTTAGTGATGGACAGTCGACGTCAACCGCCAGGTGCAGAGGCGTTAGCAAAAGAGTTTGCCGATATTGAGTTATTAGCGGGTGGGTTTGATTGCCGTTATTTAGTCCAAGCAAGTCAGATTATTATTAGCCCGGGTGTGCCCATTGATACTCCTGAAGTACGCGCGGCAATTGATATGGGCATTGAGGTAATTGGCGATATTGAGCTGTTTGCTCGCGAAATTGCCGACCGTAAACCTTGTGTTGTGGGAATTACTGGCTCAAACGGTAAGTCTACCGTGACGACACTGGTTTACGAAATGTTGCTTGCCGCCGATAAGTCGGTAGCGATTGGCGGCAATATTGGCACGCCAGCACTGGATTTATTGCCTCAAGGTGCAGATATTTTTGTACTTGAGTTATCAAGCTTTCAACTTGAAACAACCCATTCACTAAATTGTATTGCGGCAACGTGTCTTAATATTAGTGAAGACCATATGGATCGTTATAGTGACTTGAATACCTATCGCGAAGCCAAGTTACGTTTATATCCTCAAAGTCGTTTTGTGATGTATAACCGTGACGATCAACTGACTTACCCATTAGAGCCAATGAATCAAAATAATTTCGGTTTGGGTGTACCAGAAGGCGATGAGTGGGGATTAAGTGATGGCAAAATTTTTCATGGTGACAGTGAGATCATTAATTTAAGTGAAGTGAAATTAATTGGTAGTCATAACCATGCAAACTTATTAGCTGCAATGGCATTAGCAGATGCTTGTGGTGTAGCTAAAGAAGCCATGATTGAAGTAGCCAAAAGCTTTGTTGGTTTAAGTCACCGTTGTGAGTTGATTGCGGTTAAACAAGGTGTGTCTTATATCAATGACTCTAAAGCAACCAACGTTGGTGCAACAGTAGCAGCACTTGAAGGGCTTAGTTCACATTTAGGCGATATATATTTGATTGCTGGTGGTGATGGTAAAGGCGGTGATTTTAGCCCGCTTGCTGAACCATTGGCGAACATAACTCAATTGATTACGCTAGGCAGAGACGGGCCTAAAATAGCCAAATTAAAAGCGGGTTCATTGCAAGTCACTAGCATGGCTGAAGCCGTGGCTAAAGCGGCTGAATTGGCAACCTCTGGAGACATTGTATTGTTGTCTCCAGCTTGTGCCAGTTTAGATATGTATAAAAGCTTTATGGCGCGTGGTGATGATTTTAAGCATTGTGTGGAGTCGTTAGACGATGGCGAATAACGAGCAGCAACTGAGCTTGTTTAAACGGGGACTTAATTGGTCTTTACCCTCGTTGCTATCGGACGGTCATGCTCCTGGCATGCCGTTGTACGACCGTAGTTTTTTAGTCGCGATTGTTGGCTTGATGTGTTTTGGTTTTATCATGGTGATGTCAGCTTCGATGCCCGAAGCGACCAAACTGACGGGTGATCCATTTTATTTTATGTATCGTCATGTGCTTTACCTTGTGGGCTGCGTGATAATTTCATATGTGGTACTTAAATTTGAAGTCAGCTATTGGGAAAAAAACAGCGGCATGTTGATGTTAGCTGTGCTGGTTTTATTGATAGCCGTGTTGTTTATTGGTACCTCGGTTAATGGTGCCCGTCGTTGGTTGTCTGTCGGCCCTATTCGGATTCAAGTTGCCGAAATGGCCAAGTTTATATTTATTGTTTATATGGCGGGGTACTTAGTTCGTCGTCATGGTGAATTGCGCGAAAACCGTAAAGGTTTTTACAAACCGATTGGGGTTTACGGTTTGTTTGCTGTATTGATTTTATTGCAGCCTGACCTTGGTACTGTGGTAGTACTGTTTGTGTGTACGGTAAGCTTATTGTTTTTAGCTGGCGCACGCATTACTGACTTTATGGTATTGGTGTTACTTGGCGTAGCTACATTCGTATTACTGGTATTGTTTGAGCCTTACCGTATGCGACGAGTTACTTCGTTTATGGATCCATGGGAAGATCCCTTTGGTAGCGGCTATCAATTGACGCAATCTTTAATGGCTTATGGACGGGGTGATTGGCTTGGTCAGGGATTAGGTAACAGTATTCAGAAGTTAGCTTATTTACCCGAAGCTCACACAGATTTCATTTTTGCGGTCATTGGTGAAGAACTTGGTTTTATCGGTATCATTGTGGTGTTATTAACACTATTTTTCATTGCAATTCGTGCTATTAGATTAGGCAATTTATGTTTGAAAATGCAGCGTCCATTTGAAAGCTATGTTGCTTATGGTGTGGGTATTTGGGTGTGTTTTCAGACCGTTGTTAACGTAGGCGCCAGTATTGGTATGTTACCAACCAAAGGGCTGACTCTACCGTTTATTAGTTACGGTGGCAGTAGTTTATGGATTATGACTGCGGCGGTGATGCTGCTCGTTAGAATAGATCATGAACGGCGAGTTAGTCTGGTACAAGCCGTGAAAGGGAGAACCAGTTAATGAACAGTAATATGAGTCACTCTCCTAAAATATTAATTATGGCTGGTGGTACGGGTGGACATGTTTTTCCTGCTCTGGCGGTGGCAAAATATTTAGCCAAAAATGGCTGGCAGGTCCGTTGGCTAGGTACTGCTGATCGTATGGAAGCTCGTCTTGTTCCTCAGCATGGATTTGATATTGAATTTATTGACATTAAAGGTGTTCGCGGTAATGGACTTATTCGTAAGTTAGCGGCTCCGTTTAAGATTATCCGTTCAATCATTCAAGCTAAAGCTGTGATTGATGATTTCAAGCCTGATGTCATTTTAGGAATGGGTGGTTTTGCCAGCGGCCCTGGTGGCGTGGCAGGAAAATTATCTGGTATTCCAGTGGTGTTGCATGAACAAAATGCGATTCCAGGTTTGACCAATAAATTGTTATCTAAGATTGCGAAAAAGGTGTTGTGTGCGTTCCCCAATACCTTTGCCAGTAACGTGGCCAATGTTGAGGTTGTGGGCAACCCCATTCGTCAAGAATTGATAGAGTTAGGCGAACAAATTAAAACACCTCAAGCAGATGCATTAAGAGTGCTAGTGGTGGGTGGCAGTTTAGGTGCAAAGGTTCTGAATGATGTAATGCCTGCCGTGGTTGCCCATTTAAGTAAGCATCATTCACTGACGGTTTGGCACCAAGTGGGTAAAAACAACCAGACTGCGGTGAAAGCCAGTTATCAGCAATTAGGCCAGCTAGACACGGTCAACGTTGCTGAGTTTATTGACGATATGGAAGCGGCTTACCGTTGGGCCGATGTAGTGGTCTGTCGTTCTGGTGCATTAACTGTATCAGAACTTGCAGCGGTAGGATTACCGAGTATTTTAGTACCGTATCCTCACGCTGTTGACGATCATCAAACAATAAATGCATCGGTATTAGTCGATGCAGGGGCAAGCTTCTTATTGCCGCAAACGATTTTAAATGCTGATAATCTTGCAGAAAAATTGCAGTTATTTGCTGAAAATAGACAACAACTAACCCAAATGGGTCATAAAGCAAGAAGCGTTGCGGTATTAGATGCAACACAAAGAGTAGCAGATATTTGCGCCTCATTTGCCACAAAGGGTTGAAATGACAAAAACAGAAAGATACGCACACCTTCGTAGCATGATCCCTGAAATGAGACGGATCAAGCGCATTCATTTTGTTGGCATTGGTGGTGCTGGCATGGGCGGTATTGCAGAAGTGCTGGTGAACGAAGGTTATCAAATAACTGGTTCAGATATCGCTATCAATAGTGTTACAGAACACTTAGCGAGTTTAGGTGCAAAAATCATTATTGGTCATCAGGCCCAAAGTGTTGCACAGGTTGATGTGGTTGTCGTGTCTACAGCCATTAACCCGCAAAACCCTGAGATTCTTGCCGCGAAAGAACTGCGTATTCCAATCGTTCGTCGTGCAGAGATGCTCGCAGAGCTGATGCGTTATCGTCATGGGGTTGCCATAGCGGGTACTCATGGAAAAACTACGACTACAAGTTTGATAGCAAGCGTGTATGGTCAAGCCGACCGCGACCCAACATTTGTTATTGGTGGGCTGCTAAATAGTGCTGGCACTAACGCACGTTTAGGCACTAGTCGTTATCTTATTGCCGAAGCCGATGAAAGTGATGCAAGCTTTTTACATTTGCAACCGATGGTCAGTGTGATCACCAATATTGAAGCCGACCATATGGACACGTATGGTGGCGATTTTGAAAAATTGAAAACTACTTTTGTCGACTTCTTACATAATTTGCCATTTTATGGCGTAGCAGTAATGTGTCTTGATGACGATGTCATCCGTGAAATTATGCCGCGTATTGGTCGTCATGTAGTGACCTACGGCTTTAGTGATGATGTCGACGTACAGGCAATTAATTTTGTCCAAAATGGCTATCAATCAAGTTTTACTGTGAAGCGTCATGGTAAAGATGATTTAGATTTCGTATTGAATTTGCCTGGACGACATAACGTTCTAAATGCATTAGCTGCGATTGCTGTAGCGACTGAAGATGACATCAATGACGATGCGATTGTGCAAGCATTAGCAGAATTTGAAGGTATCGGCCGTCGTTTTCAGCACTTAGGTGAATTTGATACACCTAATGGCAGTGTGATGTTAGTAGACGATTATGGTCATCATCCAAGTGAAGTGTTAGCAACGATCAAAGCGGCGCGAGCAGGTTGGCCTGATAAACGATTAGTGATGGCATATCAACCACACCGATATAGCCGTACTCGTGACTTATATGAAGACTTTGTTGATGTATTGTCGCAAGTTGACTGCCTGTTGTTGTTAGATGTTTATGCTGCAGGTGAAGCGCCAATTCCTGGTGCTGATGGACGAGCTTTGTGCCGTTCAATTCGGCTTCGAGGTCAAATAGACCCCATTTTTATTGCGAGTCCAGATCAACTTGCAACGGTATTACCGGATGTATTGCAGGATGGGGATTTATTTATGACTCAAGGTGCAGGTAATATTGGGGCATTATCGAAACAATTGGCCCAGAGCGAATTAGGATTTAAAAACTGGGAAAAACCACAAGGAAGCAATTGATTTTTAAATCAATTGTTGTGTTTGAAAATCGAGCTTTAATCCTGCAGAGTTGGTCTATATAATGACCGATCTTTTGGAGCTAAGACCGAAACAACGTCAGAGGCGGATTTAAGGTGTCGTGGAGCGATAAAGGGCGGCAACTAAAAAATAAACTGGCTCGAGTAAACTGGTATTTTTGTACGGGTGTAGTGTTTTTATGCAGCGTGATTGGTACCGTCGTCTGGGCTGGCGTGCAGCTGCATGTTCTGCTAAATGATGCTGATGCACTACCAATTGAAGCTGTTGCCATTAAAGGTGAGCGAACCTATACCACTGATGATGAGATTAAAAATGCATTACAGTCATTAATGTTAAGTAGTTTTTTTAGTGCCGACGTGGTGGACGTACAAAAAGCATTAGAAGCTTTACCGTGGGTTTACCATGCATCAGTTAGGCGAGAATGGCCGGCAAAGTTCAAGATAACCTTGCAAGAGCAACAAGCTGTAGCACATTGGAATCAAGTATCTTGGCTCAATATTAACGGTGAGGTTTTTGAGGCATTAGCGCATTCTGAGCATGATGCATTACCGATGTTATCTGGTCCAGAAGGGACCGAAATAGAAGTATTAACCAGCTATCAGCAGTTAGATGATTTATTGACAATAAACGAATTTAAGTTGGAAAGTTTACGGTTAAGTCCACGCCATGCTTGGCACGCCGTACTGGCCAATGGGATTGAAATTGAGCTTGGACGAGAAGATAAAATTTCACGGATACAACGCTTTATTAATGTGTATCCAACTTTGAAACAAAGTAATAAACCAGTTGCAACCGTTGATTTACGTTACGATACCGGATTTGCAGTAGGCTGGGGTGATTCAACACAGAGAGTCGACAATAAATGACCAAAAATCAGGAAAGAAACCTCATCGTGGGGTTAGATATAGGGACATCCAAGGTCGCAGTGATCATTGGTGAAGTATTACCTGATGGTGAAATTAGTGTGATTGGTTTAGGTAATCATCCTTCTCGTGGCATGGATAAAGGCGGCGTGAATGATCTCGACTCTATTGTGCGCAGTGTACAACGCGCTTTGGATCAAGCTGAGTTAATGGCTGATTGTCAGGTTTCATCGGTTTATTTAAGCATTTCAGGCAAGCACATAGCTTGCCAAAATGAGAATGGCATGGTGTCCATTAATGACGAAGAAGTCACCCAAGAAGACGTCGATAATGTGATCCACACGGCTCGCTCAGTCAAGATCCCGACAGAACGTCGTATTTTACACGTGTTGCCACAAGAATATTCTATCGATGTTCAAGATGGGATTAAGAGCCCAATTGGCATGTCGGGAATGCGTATGGAAGCCAAAGCGCACATTGTGACGTGTGCTAATGATATGGCAAAAAATATTACTAAAAGTGTCGAGCGTTGTGGCTTAAAAGTTGATGATTTAGTTTTTGCCGGTATTGCATCAGCAGATTCTGTGCTCACAAATGATGAGAAAGATTTAGGTGTCTGTATTGTTGATATTGGTGGTGGAACAACCGATATTGCTGTATATACCAACGGCGCATTACGTCATTGTGCAGTGATCCCTGTTGCGGGTAATCAAGTCACTAGTGATATTGCTAAAATTTTCAGAACACCATTAACACATGCCGAGCAAATTAAAGTGCAGTTTGCCAGTGCAAGGAGTTCAACAGTAAGCCGTGAAGACAGTATTGAAGTACCGTCAGTGGGCGGGCGTCCATCACGCAGTATGTCTCGTCATACACTGGCCGAAGTTGTAGAGCCAAGATACCAAGAATTGTTTGAGCTTATTCTCAAGCAGTTACAAGATAGTGGTCTAGAAGATCAAATTGCAGCAGGTATAGTACTCACTGGAGGCACGTCCTCAATATCGGGTGCAGTTGAGATTGCTGAGGCAACGTTTGGTATGCCAGTTAGAGTGGCGTCACCATTGCCAGTAAAAGGGTTATACGAATATGTGGATCAACCTATTTACTCAACCGGAATAGGATTGCTTCATTATGGTGCGAGGCGAGTTATCGAACGTCAGTTCGAGCGACCTGAGCGTCAAGGGGTTACCAGCTTTTTAAATCGGGTTAAAAGTTGGTTTAAAGGTGAATTTTAATAACGCAGACAAATGGAGATCAGACAATGTTTGAGATCATGGACACTCATTCAGACGAAGCGGTGATTAAAGTCATCGGCGTCGGTGGCGGCGGCGGAAATGCTGTCGAACATATGGTAAAACACAGCATCGAAGGTGTTGAATTTATCGTCACAAATACAGATGCACAAGCATTACGTAAATCAAGCGCAGGTTCAACTATCCAGCTTGGCCGTGATGTGACCAAAGGTCTTGGTGCTGGCGCAAACCCAGATGTGGGCCGTCAAGCAGCAGAAGAAGACCGTGAGAATATTCGTGCAGCAATAAAGGGATCTGACATGATCTTTATCGCTGCCGGTATGGGTGGTGGTACCGGTACAGGTGCAGCTCCTGTCGTGGCAGAAATAGCTCGTGAAGAAGGTATTCTTACCGTTGCTGTTGTAACTAAGCCGTTTCCATTTGAAGGCAAAAAACGCATGGCATACGCAGAGATTGGTATCGCTGAGCTAGCAAAGCATGTGGATTCGTTAATTACTATTCCCAACGAAAAATTATTGAAAGTACTTGGCCGCGGAACATCATTGCTTGATGCCTTTGCAGCAGCCAACAATGTATTACTAGGTGCTGTGCAAGGTATTGCTGAGCTAATTACTCGCCCAGGTCTTATCAACGTCGATTTCGCCGACGTGAAAACCGTTATGTCTGAAATGGGTAATGCCATGATGGGTACCGGAGTCGCTCGTGGTGATGATCGCGCTGAAGAAGCGGCAGAAGCTGCTGTTGCCAGCCCATTACTTGAAGATATCGATTTAGCGGGTGCTCGTGGTGTGTTAGTGAACATTACTGCAGGTATGGATATCACTATTGAAGAGCTTGAAACAGTGGGTAACCACGTTAAAGCTTATGCATCAGATAACGCAACCGTTGTAGTGGGTGCAGTTATTGATCCAGAAATGAGTGATGAATTACGTGTAACTGTTGTTGCTACAGGTATTGGTGCCGAGAAAAAGCCAGACATCCAATTAGTGTCTAAGCCTGTTGCTCGTCCTGAACCCGCGGTAATAGAACCTCGTCCAGAACCTGTAGATGAAGCTATTCCACAACAAAGTTATGCCGTGCCAAAAGGTAATGCTGTTCCACAGTCTCAACCTGTACAGCGTACCGATGCTGATTATCTTGATATACCAGCATTTTTGCGTAAACAAGCTGATTAATTCATAAATAAAACATATGTTTTTGCGTGACTAATGAGTGTGATGTGCTGAAGGGTTATTTTGTAAATTAGGTTTGCAGGTTACTATGTGTTGGGCAATTTTTTTGTCAAAAGTCAAACTTATGGTAGAATGCTAAACCAGTTATGCATGATAGCCTAAGGCTGTCAAAGTAACTATTTGTTTAATATTGATATTTATGGGCTACTGAATGATTTTTCAAAGAACTGTTCAAAAAATGGTGAAGAGCACTGGGGTCGGATTGCATTCTGGCAACAAGGTGACTCTGTGCATTAAGCCCGCACCAGTAAATACAGGGATTGTACTTAAGCGTACCGATCTTAGCCCCGCTGTGTCTATTCCAGCAAAGGCTGATATGGTTCGTGAAACCACAATGTGTACCGCCCTAGTAAATGATGCTGGTATTAGAATTTCAACGATTGAGCATTTGTTTGCAGCTCTTGCCGGCTTAGGCATCGATAATGCTATTATCGAAGTTGATGCACCAGAAATCCCGATTATGGATGGTAGTGCAAGTCCATTTGTGTTCTTACTGCAAAGTGCAGGAATTAAAGAACAAGCTGCAGCGAAAAAATACCTGAAAATTACCAAATCTGTGCGTGTTGAAGATGGCGATAAATGGGCAGAGTTAAAACCGTTTAAAGGTTTTAGAGTTGATTTTAGAATTGACTTTGATCACCCAGAAATAGCTCGTAGTCAACAACACATGGTGATGGACTTTTCGACCTCAGCGTTTGTAAAAGACATTAGTCGTGCCAGAACATTTGGTTTTATGCGTGATATTGAATACCTACGTGCTAATAATCTCGCACTAGGTGGCAGCATGGAAAATGCCGTTGTGCTTGACGAATATCGTGTATTAAACCCTGATGGTCTGCGTTATGAAGACGAATTCGTAAAGCATAAAATTCTCGATGCATTTGGTGACTTATATGTTGCTGGTCATGCGATAGTCGGTGAGTTTTCAGCTTACAAAACTGGTCATGCATTAAATAATCAACTTGTACGCGCATTGCTTGCGCAACAAGATGCATGGGAGCTAGTGAGTTTTGACAAAGAGGCTGATGCACCTGTCAGCTTCATGGTTCCGGGTGCGTTAGCGCACGCGTAACCGGTTAAGATTGCCTATTACGGCTGGCTAATGCAGCCAGCCGTTTTAGTTTTTCACCTAAAGAACCATCGACATGTTCTGCTAATGCTTCAATATGTTGAGCTGCAGTAGTGCTGATCACATTTTGGTTAAGTTGAGATTGTGGTTTCATTAAAGCAAGTCCAGGATTGACTTTCACCTCAATAGCGGTAAGCATCGGAAGTGTATCAGTTTGAAGTTGTTTTAATAACTTCTGCTTTTGAAAGTTTATTCTCGCAGCCCATGCTGCAGAGGTCGTTTCAATAACAAGAACACCCTGGCGGAGATTAGCGACTTTTAGCTGCTCTGCCACAGGACCATTTAATGTCTGTTTTACATAACGATTCAGGTTATTGAGTAGTTCTGCTTTCTCGGCCAGTTCAGGTAGTCTCCCAGACACATGGACTAAATTGCTGAGATCTTGAGGGGGCTTTTTCATATGATAATAAGATGGCTGAATTAGGCTATGAGTGTAACAGTTTTTATCCAAGGTCGAAATGGTGTAACGCGCTGGCAACCTAGTAAGCGTTGGTTACTCCTACCTATTATTCTAATGGCTACTGGCACAGGAATATATCAATACAGCACTGAGCGTTTTGCTAACCAACAAGCGAAAGTTGATCAAAATAAACAACTGCGCCAACAGCAAAAACAACAAGTGCTCGAACTCAAAACGGCAACTGAAATCCAGTTATCTACCTTGGTTGCACATGTGGCCAAGATGCAAGCCAAAATCACCCGACTTGAAGCCCTTGGGCAGCAAGTAGCGCAAAATAACCTCCTTGATGATCAATTTGATTTCTCTACAGAAGTTGGGATCGGTGGTTTAAGCGAAATAGGCAGTGGTGTCGAATTAAGTCAGCTTATTGATGACATGAATAAGCTAGCATCTAGAATTGATAATAATAATGTTCAGCTATCACTACTTGAAACAGTAGCATCTAATCTCCATATAGATGAAGAGCGTTATATATCAGGGCGACCAATCGATAAAGGTTGGTTATCTTCGCCCTATGGTTTACGAAATGACCCTTTTAGCGGCCGGCGAACAATGCATAAAGGTATTGATTTTGCGGGTAAAGAAGGGGCAGATGTTACTACGACTGCAGCAGGTGTAGTAACATGGTCAGGAAGCATGCTTGGATATGGTGAGTTAGTCGAAATAGACCATGGTAATGGTCTTCGCACTCGCTATGGCCATAATAAATCTCTGTCAGTAAACGTAGGTGACGTCGTTGCCAAAGGCGATAAAATTGCCAGTATGGGAAGCACAGGCCGCTCAACCGGCCCCCATGTGCATTACGAAGTGTTGCGCGGTAAACAACAAATAGATCCACAGAAATACGTTTACCGCAAAGCAAGTTAATAATATTAACGGTTAATGCGCTCAATTGAGCCAAACCTACAACAGATAAGTGATTAAGATGTTAGGCAAACTACTGACAAAAGTATTCGGAAGTCGCAACGACCGCACCCTGAAAAGTCTTGGAAAAATTGTTACTCAAATTAATGCATTAGAAGCTGATTACGAAAAACTTTCTGATGAAGAACTTAAAGCGAAAACCGCTGAGTTCCATAACCGTTTAGAAAATGGTGAAACGTTAGATAGCATCATGGCTGAGGCATTTGCCGTGGTTCGTGAAGCTTCAAAGCGCGTGTTCGATATGCGTCCCTTTGATGTCCAACTTCTTGGTGGCATGGTATTAGACAGTAATCGTATTGCGGAAATGCGAACCGGTGAAGGTAAAACGCTTACTGCAACGTTACCAGCATATCTTAACGGGATAACAGGTAAAGGTGTTCACGTCATTACTGTGAACGATTACTTAGCAACGCGTGATGCTGAAAATAACCGTCCATTGTTTGAATTTTTAGGCTTAAGTGTCGGTATTAATATCGCTGGTATTGGTCAAATCGAAAAGAAAGCAGCCTATGAGGCTGATATTACTTACGGTACCAATAATGAATTTGGTTTCGACTACCTTCGTGACAATATGGCATTTTCTCCACAAGAACGTGTTCAGAGACCATTACACTACGCACTTATTGATGAAGTCGATTCAATTTTAATTGATGAAGCCCGAACACCGTTGATTATCTCAGGTGCGGCTGAAGACAGCTCCGAGTTGTACGCTAAAATTAATTTATTAATCCCAAGTCTAATCCGCCAAGATAAAGAAGACACAGAAGACTATATTGGCGAAGGTGATTACAGTATTGATGAAAAGGGTAAACAAGTTAATTTAACTGAACGTGGTCAAGAGAAGGTTGAAGTGCTTTTAATAGAAAAAGGCATGTTAGACGAAGGTGACTCGCTTTATTCAGCTACGAATATTTCATTATTGCACCATGTTCATGCCGCACTTCGTGCCCATACCTTGTTTGAAAAAGATATCGATTATATTGTTCAAGATGATGAAGTTATTATCGTCGATGAACATACAGGTCGTACTATGCCTGGTCGTCGTTGGTCAGAAGGTTTACATCAAGCGGTAGAAGCGAAAGAAGGTGTTAAAATCCAGAATGAAAATCAAACTCTGGCTTCTATCACTTTTCAAAACTATTTCCGTCAGTACCAAAAACTTGCGGGCATGACTGGTACTGCAGATACGGAAGCATTTGAATTTCAACATATCTATGGTTTAGATACCGTTGTTGTTCCTACAAACCGTCCAATGGTGCGTAATGATATGGCTGATTTAGTCTATCTTACTGCCCCAGAAAAATACGCCGCCATTATTAAAGATATAGAAGGTTGCCGCGAACGAGGTCAACCTGTACTTGTTGGTACCGTATCAATTGAGCAATCTGAGATTTTAGCTGAATTACTTAAAAAATCTAAAATTCCACACAATGTACTGAATGCCAAATTCCACGAAAGAGAAGCGGAAATTATTGCTCAGGCAGGCCGTGTCGGTGCAGTAACAATTGCAACCAACATGGCAGGGCGAGGTACAGATATTGTACTCGGTGGTAATTGGAAAGTTGACATTGAAGCGCTAGTCAATCCAACCGATGAACAAATTGCTAAAATTCGTGCTGATTGGCAAATTCAGCATGACAAAGTGCTAGAGGCTGGTGGTTTACATATCTTGGGTACTGAACGTCATGAATCTCGTCGTATCGATAATCAGTTACGTGGTCGTGCTGGTCGTCAAGGGGATGCCGGTTCTTCGCGCTTTTATCTGTCTATGGAAGATAGCTTAATGCGTATTTTCGCATCAGACCGTGTATCAGGGATGATGAAAAAGTTAGGAATGGAGCACGGTGAAGCTATCGAACATCCTTGGGTCTCTCGTGCAATTGAAAATGCCCAACGTAAAGTAGAAGCTCGAAACTTTGATATTCGTAAGCAATTACTTGAATACGATGATGTTGCAAATGACCAACGTCAAGTTGTCTATGCGCAGCGTAACGAGTTAATGGATGCTGAAAGCATTAAAGAAACTATCCAAAATATCGAACAAGATGTTATCAGCGGAATTGTAGAGCAATATATTCCACCGCAATCAATTGAAGAGCTCTGGGATATCCCAGGACTTGAACAACGTCTTGGTAATGAGTTTAATTTAAAGCTAACGATTCAAGAATGGTTAGATAAAGAAGAAGACTTACATGAAGAGACACTTCGTGAACGTATTGTTACGTCATGGAGTGATGCATATAAAGCTAAAGAAGAAATGGTTGGTGAACAAGTTTTACGCCAATTCGAAAAAGCGGTAATGCTACAAACATTAGATGGACTATGGAAAGAACATTTAGCGGCTATGGATCATTTGCGTCAAGGTATTCATTTACGGGGCTATGCACAAAAAAATCCGAAGCAAGAGTACAAGCGTGAATCGTTTGAGTTATTTCAACAATTGCTTGAAACACTCAAAAATGACGTGATAAGTGTACTCTCTAAAGTACAAGTTCAAGCACAGTCAGATGTAGACGAAATGGAACAACGTCGCCGTGAAGAAGAAGCAAAGATCCAGCTTGCTTATCAACACGCATCATCAGAAGCATTAAGTAATAATGATGAGCAGTCAGTTGAGGCTCCTCAGACCGTGATCCGCGAAGGGGAAAAGATAGGACGTAATGATCCTTGTCCCTGTGGTTCTGGTCAAAAATATAAGCAATGCCATGGTAAACTGAAATAACGTTTAGTTAACGATAGATATGACGTAAAAAAGGTAGCGATTAATCGCTACCTTTTTTATTTTTGATAACTCAAAACTGACTGATAAATTTACTATTGTGGATAACTTTGGGGGTAAATAGTGTGTATTCTGTTGTTAACTAGCGAAAAGCATAAAAGATCATAAAAAGATCATTTTTCTGAACAAAATCACTTGCACTAAATCTTCAGCTGCCTATAATGCGCATCCACTGACACGGCATACAGCGAAAGCAAAACCGGTTAGTGTTATTAACAACTACTTAGTAGTGTTGATAACAGGCAAAAAGAAGTTTGAAAAAACACTTGACGCCATAAAGGGAATGCGTAAAATACGCACCCCTGACCTACTTAAACGGTCAACGCTCTTTAACAATTTATCAAGTAATCTGTGTGGACATTCACAGGTATTGAGTTATTCGAAATTGTCTTCTGTTCTTCGGAATGTTGGCAATCAAAAATTTCAACTCAATGCAACGATGAATGTTCATAGTAATATGTAACAAGCATTTTATAGATTCTTCCGAGTTTATAAGGTGTAAATCAGAATTCATTGAGCCGAGATATTCCTAACAGAATATTTCAAAAAACTTTAATTGAAGAGTTTGATCATGGCTCAGATTGAACGCTGGCGGCAGGCCTAACACATGCAAGTCGAGCGGTAACAGAGAGGAAGCTTGCTTTCTTTGCTGACGAGCGGCGGACGGGTGAGTAATACCTAGGGATCTGCCCAGTCGAGGGGGATAACAGTTGGAAACGACTGCTAATACCGCATACGCCCTACGGGGGAAAGGAGGGGACCTTCGGGCCTTTCGCGATTGGATGAACCTAGGTGGGATTAGCTAGTTGGTGAGGTAATGGCTCACCAAGGCGACGATCCCTAGCTGTTCTGAGAGGATGATCAGCCACACTGGGACTGAGACACGGCCCAGACTCCTACGGGAGGCAGCAGTGGGGAATATTGCACAATGGGGGAAACCCTGATGCAGCCATGCCGCGTGTGTGAAGAAGGCCTTCGGGTTGTAAAGCACTTTCAGTAGGGAGGAAAGGTAGCGTGTTAATAGCACGCTGCTGTGACGTTACCTACAGAAGAAGGACCGGCTAACTTCGTGCCAGCAGCCGCGGTAATACGAGGGGTCCGAGCGTTAATCGGAATTACTGGGCGTAAAGCGTACGCAGGCGGTTCATTAAGCTAGATGTGAAATCCCCGGGCTCAACCTGGGAATTGCATTTAGAACTGGTGAACTAGAGTCTTGTAGAGGGGGGTAGAATTTCAGGTGTAGCGGTGAAATGCGTAGAGATCTGAAGGAATACCGGTGGCGAAGGCGGCCCCCTGGACAAAGACTGACGCTCATGTACGAAAGCGTGGGGAGCAAACAGGATTAGATACCCTGGTAGTCCACGCCGTAAACGATGTCTACTCGGAGTTTGGTGACTTAGTCACTGGGCTCCCAAGCTAACGCATTAAGTAGACCGCCTGGGGAGTACGGCCGCAAGGTTAAAACTCAAATGAATTGACGGGGGCCCGCACAAGCGGTGGAGCATGTGGTTTAATTCGATGCAACGCGAAGAACCTTACCTACTCTTGACATCCACAGAAGCCGGAAGAGATTCTGGTGTGCCTTCGGGAACTGTGAGACAGGTGCTGCATGGCTGTCGTCAGCTCGTGTTGTGAAATGTTGGGTTAAGTCCCGCAACGAGCGCAACCCCTATCCTTATTTGCCAGCACGTAATGGTGGGAACTCTAGGGAGACTGCCGGTGATAAACCGGAGGAAGGTGGGGACGACGTCAAGTCATCATGGCCCTTACGAGTAGGGCTACACACGTGCTACAATGGCGTATACAGAGGGTTGCAAAGCCGCGAGGTGGAGCTAATCTCACAAAGTACGTCGTAGTCCGGATTGGAGTCTGCAACTCGACTCCATGAAGTCGGAATCGCTAGTAATCGTAGATCAGAATGCTACGGTGAATACGTTCCCGGGCCTTGTACACACCGCCCGTCACACCATGGGAGTGGGCTGCAAAAGAAGTGGGTAGTTTAACCTTCGGGAGAACGCTCACCACTTTGTGGTTCATGACTGGGGTGAAGTCGTAACAAGGTAGCCCTAGGGGAACCTGGGGCTGGATCACCTCCTTACCTATACGACTAACTCAATACCTAAAAGTGCAGCAATGCATGTGAGTGTTCACACAGATTACTTGATAGAAAGAAAGAGAAATTACGTTGGGTCTGTAGCTCAGCTGGTTAGAGCGCACCCCTGATAAGGGTGAGGTCGGTGGTTCAAGTCCACTCTGACCCACCAATCTTTCCTACTCTGCGTGGGTTAATCACTCGTTTAGTGTACTAAACGTCATGATAAACCGCCTTGATTAGAAACGATTGGCAAGCCAAATCTTTTTTGGTAAGACCTTCTTAGAAGGTAAACGTAAAATCTCACTGCATGTAAATGGGGCTATAGCTCAGCTGGGAGAGCGCCTGCCTTGCACGCAGGAGGTCTGCGGTTCGATCCCGCATAGCTCCACCATTTACACTTATCATGATGATAAGCATATGCATAGGTTAGAGATGCCAAAGATAAATGAAATTTTATCTTTGGCTTTTTTAAGCCCGCTCTTTAACAATTTGGAAAGCTGATAGTACTAACTAAAGGCGCATTGATGACGATTCGTTGTTGTTGATGTGATTACGTTAGTGCGAAAAATAATACTGATGCGAAAGCATCAGTATCTTGAGTTCTCAAAACACTGTTTAAGTGTCTTGAATATTCTAAAAACTAAGGCGAGTCCACTTCCTACCCTGGAGGTGAGACAAGTAAAAACCAGCTAGTTGCGATATAACGCAGGTGGTTCACGCAAGTGAAACTCATTTGGGTTGTATGGTTAAGTGACTAAGCGTATACGGTGGATGCCTTGGCAGTCAGAGGCGATGAAGGACGTAATAACTTGCGAAAAGCGTTGGCGAGCTAGTAATAAGCATTTGAGCTAACGATATCCGAATGGGGAAACCCAGCAGCATAAGCTGTTATCACTACATGAATACATAGTGTAGTGAGGCAAACCCGGGGAACTGAAACATCTAAGTACCCGGAGGAAAAGAAATCAACCGAGATTCCCCTAGTAGCGGCGAGCGAACGGGGATTAGCCCTTAAGTCTATGGGGTGTTAGTGGAATGTGTTGGAAAGCACAGCGGCACAGGGTGATAGCCCCGTACATGAAAACTAACCATAGATGAAAACGAGTAAGGCGGGACACGTGACATCCTGTTTGAATATGGGGGGACCATCCTCCAAGGCTAAATACTCCTGACTGACCGATAGTGAACCAGTACCGTGAGGGAAAGGCGAAAAGAACCCCTGTGAGGGGAGTGAAATAGAACCTGAAACCGTGTACGTACAAGCAGTGGGAGCGGTTCTTGAGACCGTGACTGCGTACCTTTTGTATAATGGGTCAGCGACTTACGTTTTGTAGCGAGGTTAAGCGAATAGCGGAGCCGTAGGGAAACCGAGTGTTAACTGCGCGTTTAGTTGCAAGGCGTAGACCCGAAACCGAGTGATCTAGCCATGGGCAGGTTGAAGGTTGAGTAACATCAACTGGAGGACCGAACCGACTTATGTTGAAAAATGAGCGGATGACTTGTGGCTGGGGGTGAAAGGCCAATCAAACTCGGAGATATCTGGTTCTCCTCGAAAGCTATTTAGGTAGCGCCTCGAGCGAATACCATTGGGGGTAGAGCACTGTTAAGGCTAGGGGGTCATCCCGACTTACCAACCCTTTGCAAACTCCGAATACCAATGAGTACTACTCGGGAGACAGACAGCGGGTGCTAACGTCCGTTGTCAAAAGGGAAACAACCCAGACCGTCAGCTAAGGTCCCAAAGTGTATGTTAAGTGGGAAACGATGTGGGAAGGCTTAGACAGCTAGGATGTTGGCTTAGAAGCAGCCATCATTTAAAGAAAGCGTAATAGCTCACTAGTCGAGTCGGCCTGCGCGGAAGATTTAACGGGGCTAAACATACCACCGAAGCTACGGGTGCATTTCATTAGAAGTGCGCGGTAGAGGAGCGTTCTGTAAGCGGTTGAAGGTGAAGGGGTAACCCACACTGGACGTATCAGAAGTGCGAATGCTGACATGAGTAACGATAAAGGGAGTGAAAAACTCCCTCGCCGAAAGACCAAGGGTTCCTGTCCAACGTTAATCGGGGCAGGGTGAGTCGACCCCTAAGGTGAGGCCGAAAGGCGTAATCGATGGGAAACAGATTAATATTTCTGTACTTTTGCTAACTGCGATGGAGAGACGGAGAAGGCTAGGCTAGCGCGGCGTTGGTAGTCCGCGTTTAAGGTAGTAGGCTGTATTCTTAGGCAAATCCGGGAATACGTACTTAAAT
The DNA here is from genome assembly GCF_005234075.1 of Shewanella sp. MEBiC00475. Taxonomy (NCBI): domain Bacteria; kingdom Pseudomonadati; phylum Pseudomonadota; class Gammaproteobacteria; order Alteromonadales; family Shewanellaceae; genus Shewanella; species Shewanella sp. MEBiC00475. The sequence continues at coordinate 1,996,212 of NZ_CP039928.1, read as the reverse complement.
GTACAGGTTGAGAGCTGATGACGAGTCACTAAGGTGATGAAGTAGTTGATGCCATGCTTCCAGGAAAATCTTCTAAGCTTCAGGTTAGTAGAAATCGTACCCCAAACCGACACAGGTGGTCGGGTAGAGAATACCAAGGCGCTTGAGAGAACTCGGCTGAAGGAACTAGGCAAAATGGTACCGTAACTTCGGGAGAAGGTACGCTGCTGTCGGTGATGGGACTTGCTCCCTAAGCTGACGGCAGTCGCAGATACCAGGTGGCTGCAACTGTTTATCAAAAACACAGTACTGTGCAAAATCGCAAGATGACGTATACGGTATGACGCCTGCCCGGTGCCGGAAGGTTAATTGATTGGGTTATCTTCGGAGAAGCTCATGATCGAAGCCCCGGTAAACGGCGGCCGTAACTATAACGGTCCTAAGGTAGCGAAATTCCTTGTCGGGTAAGTTCCGACCTGCACGAATGGCGTAATGATGGCCACGCTGTCTCCAGCCGAGACTCAGTGAAGTTGAAATTGCGGTGAAGATGCCGTATACCCGCGGCTAGACGGAAAGACCCCGTGAACCTTTACTATAGCTTGGCACTGAACATTGAACCTACATGTGTAGGATAGGTGGGAGACTTTGAAACTTTGACGCTAGTCAGAGTGGAGTCAATCTTGAAATACCACCCTTGTAGTTTTGATGTTCTAACCGCGGCCCCTTATCGGGGTTCGGGACAGTGCCTGGTGGGTAGTTTGACTGGGGCGGTCTCCTCCCAAAGAGTAACGGAGGAGCACGAAGGTTGGCTAAGTACGGTCGGACATCGTACGGTTAGTGCAATGGCATAAGCCAGCTTAACTGCGAGACATACACGTCGAGCAGGTACGAAAGTAGGTCATAGTGATCCGGTGGTTCTGAATGGAAGGGCCATCGCTCAACGGATAAAAGGTACTCCGGGGATAACAGGCTGATACCGCCCAAGAGTTCATATCGACGGCGGTGTTTGGCACCTCGATGTCGGCTCATCACATCCTGGGGCTGAAGTCGGTCCCAAGGGTATGGCTGTTCGCCATTTAAAGTGGTACGCGAGCTGGGTTCAGAACGTCGTGAGACAGTTCGGTCCCTATCTGCCGTGGGCGTTGGATGATTGAAGGAAGCTGCTCCTAGTACGAGAGGACCGGAGTGGACGAACCGCTGGTGTTCGGGTTGTTATGCCAATAGCATTGCCCGGTAGCTACGTTCGGAATCGATAACCGCTGAAAGCATCTAAGCGGGAAGCGAGTCCTAAGATGAGTCATCCCTAGAGCTTTAAGCTCTCTAAAGGGCCGTAGGAGACTACTACGTTGATAGGCAAGGTGTGTAAGCGTTGTGAGGCGTTGAGCTAACTTGTACTAATGACCCGTGAGGCTTAACCATACAACCCAGATGGGTTTTACTGACCTTAGTGTTAGAATAGAGCGCTTAAGCAGTGCGAGACCTCAAGTAAGCTTTAATAAAGCATAATCAGCTTTTCGAATTATTATTTAATGCATTAAGAAAAATGCGTTAGATAAGCAAAATTTGTCTGGAAACCATAGAGCTGTGGCACCACCTGATCCCATTCCGAACTCAGAAGTGAAACACAGTATCGCCGATGGTAGTGTGGGGTCTCCCCATGTGAGAGTAGGTCATTTCCAGGCGCCTAATAAGCTCAAAGCAATACGAGTTTGCTGATATGGCTCAGTCGGTAGAGCGCATCCTTGGTAAGGATGAGGTCCCCAGTTCGATTCTGGGTATCAGCACCATGAATAAACTAGTGTATGTCCTAGAAAAATTTGTCTGGAAACCAAAGAGCTGTGGCACCACCTGATCCCATTCCGAACTCAGAAGTGAAACACAGTATCGCCGATGGTAGTGTGGGGTCTCCCCATGTGAGAGTAGGTCATTTCCAGGCGCCTAATTGACTTGAAAGAGTCGTGAAATAGCCCGCTATTGTATAGCGGGTTTTTTTACGTCTGTAATTTGATGCCTCTCAATGTAAAATATTAAATAGCGCACAATAGTTTCTAGAATTTTTGGATGACAACGCTTTGATGTTTTATGATAAACCTCTGTGGCTTAAAAATTTTAATTGATCTTAATAATGTTGGATTATCGTAACTTTATAAACACATAACTAGAACAGCATTTTTGTCACACCAATGTCATTATCAGCCTTTATTATAACTGCGTCTGAACAAGTATGTAGCATGGAATGGTTTATATTATTGTTAACCATTATTTTTACTGTGTTATCTCCCATATTATTTACAGCCTTACTCTCACTCCGTAAGGCTTTTTTTTGCCCACAAATTAGGTATATTGACGGTATGTAATAATATTTAGGCAAGGATCGGTCAGATGATTAAGCAATTGGTTAATAATATTTCTGGTTTGTATTTAGGTGACCAAGTGCAAATGCATAATGGAGTCAGTAGTTCTATCAATCATAAACATGCCGTTAGTCAGTTAACGGTCCAATTCGACAGTGTCCTCGGTAATGATGAGGCTGACGCTAAACATCATGGCGGCCTTGATAGAGTACTGCATCATTTCCCTAGGGAGCATTATGGTCAATATCGACGTTGGGATTTAATAACGACATTTGGTGATGCACCGTCAATGGGTGAGAATATAAGCACTGTTGGTCTTAACGAGACACAAGTGAATATCGGTGATGTGGTACAGATAGGAGATGTTACATTACAAGTCACTCAACCTCGGTCACCTTGTTTTAAGTTAAATTTACAGTTTGGTCATCCTAAGTTTGCTTTAGCTATGCAAGAAAGTCGGATGTGTGGCTGGTTTTATCGGGTTTTATCAGAAGGAGATATCTTCTTAAATAATAAAATATTATTGCTCGAAAGAAAAACAGATATCAGTGTGGCTAAAGCGATGCAGATATATTTTTCAGCGGAATTTGATATAGCGCAATATAAGATTTTACTTGATTGTGATGGGTTAGCGCAAAGTTGGGTTAATTCATTACAAAGACGGATTGACCTGCAAAGTATTGAAGATTGGGACATGCGTTTATACGGTAAGGTTAGCTAATTATAAATCGTTGTGATGCTGTGCTTAGATTTTATTTTTTATAAATAAACTGACGACAATAACTGTAACTTAATGAGATCTATTTTCAGGGTCAAGAAATGAGAGTCAAATACGGCCAGAGTTGGTGGTTATTTTCAAGCATATGCCTTTAGCAAAGTAATACCAATCTCATTAAATATCTGGTCAGTTCAGAATCACTCAGGTTTTTCAATTCAAGGCGCATTGATGTAGAAATGGTTGTTCCCTTTTAAACGATGTAACACAGAAGTGGAATACCTGAGAGACTCCATTCTGGCGGGTTTCAAAGTCCTTTATCCTTCGTTAGATGCTTTCAAAATAGAATCACTATTCGCTTCAATCATCTGCCTTGCCTACAGCACTTTGAACTCCCGATGAAAGATCACATATTTAATAGGATTGGTATAAATATACAACCCACATAGTTAATCAAATAAATTCGTTTATCCATGCTTTGACATGTAACTATGGCTTCATTCTTTTGATGCTAAGAGTGTTTTATAGGTATAAAAATGCCAATCATAAGATTGGCATTCGTCATTTTAGATATTTGATTGTCTAAATTTGTCTATTGATACTTGTAACCTTCAGCTTGTTTTTCTGAATATTCCGGCTTTTCATGCTTTTGTCCCATAGCTTCAGCAACTTCGGGTGGCATATAATTTTCATCATGCTTAGCAAGCACTTCTGTTGCTTCTAACTTACCTGACTCTACAAGTACCCCTTGGGCAACAATACCTTGGCCTTCTCTAAATAAGTCAGGCAATAAGTCATCATATGTTACGAACACAGTTCCGCCCGCTGAATCATGTACCGCAAATTCAACATGCAAACTTTCTGGATCTCGTTTCATTGAACCAATAGTTACCATGCCACCAACTCTAAGCCGTTGACCCACCTCAGGCATTACACCTGTATCATTTTTTCCGTGAGTAATTTCATACGGTGTATAGAACAAATTTAAATTTGAATTTAATGCGAACAGCAATAATGAAGCAACTGCTGCGACGCCTCCAATTAATCCAACTGCCAGCGTTAATCTTTTTTTACGTCTTGGATTCACGGTTATTACCTCTTGTTTCTTTCAAGCGTTGTTCGCGGGTTATCTTTTTAGCAATTTCAATCAGAACCTTACGTTTTTGTCTAACGCTAAGAGTGATTAAAACAGCCAAACAGCCAAACGTTACACCATAGGATAGCCAAACATAGAATGCATAACCGCCCATATCAAGAAAATCTTTGAATGAATCAAATTGCATTATTTTGCCTCCTCTACGGTTGCTAAGTCTCTCACCCATGGACGCATTCCATTTCGAGCAAGAATCTCTGTTCTATATCTAATGAGGGTAATCGCCCCGATCATTAGGCCAAATCCAGCCATGTTAATTAATAATGGGTACAACATATCACTCGACATTGTAGATTTTTCAGTAATTTTAATAGTAGATGGTTGATGTAAACTACTCCACCAATCAACAGAGTATTTTATAATAGGGATATTAATTACACCTACAATAGCAAGAATGCCAGAAGCTCTAGCGGCAAGAACTTTATCTTCGAATGATGCATAGAGTGAAATAACACCCAGATATAAAAACAACAATACTAGCTCAGATGTTAGACGTGCGTCCCATACCCACCAAGTACCCCACATCGGTTTTCCCCAAGCAGAGCCCGTGAGCAAAGCGATAAAGGTGATGATGGCACCAACAGGAGCAATTGCAGCAGCAGCCCAATCAGCAGATTTAATTTGCCACACCAAACCAACAAATGAAGCTGATGCCATCGCCATATAAGCTGCCATTGACATAGATGCTGCTGGAACATGGATATAGATTATGCGAAAGCTATCTCCTTGTTGATAATCCATAGGAGCAAACAATAACCCCCATGTTGTCCCTAAACCAATTAACGCGATTGCTAGACAGGCAAACCAAGGCAATAGAGTGCCAGATAATTTGTATGCTCGTTCTGGGTCTGCATATGTATGAAGCCATTTCCACATTAGTTTGTACTCACACGTAAAGAGGCGCCAATTGCGAAAGGTGCCAAGATTAAAGAACCGATCAACATCGCTGCAAGTATCGCAAGCTGACCATTATAAGCCATGTTAAGTCCCGCAGCATCAATTGCACTTGTGGCAAAAATCAGTACAGGTATATATAAAGGTAGAATGAGTAAGCTTAGTAACACTCCTCCTTTTCTGAGTCCAACGGTTAGTGCAACACCTATTGCACCTAGTAATGATAATATTGGTGTACCTAATGCTAGTGTTGACATTAATGCACCGTAACTATTGTCGTCTAAATGTAATAGTACTGCGAGTAATGGTGCAACTAAAATCAACGGAACGCCTGTGAGTATCCAATGCGCAAGTACTTTTGCTAATACCATTAATGCTAATGGTTGTGGGCTCAGAAGCATTTGCTCTAAGCTGCCATCATTGTAATCCGCTTTGAATAATCGCTCTAACGACAACATTGAAGCTAATAACGCCGCTACCCAAATTATCCCTGGTGCTACTCTAGTTAACACTTGAGGTTCTGGTCCAATTCCTAAAGGGAAAAGAGTGACTACTAGAATAAAAAATAACAGTGGGTTAAAAATATCACCACGATGTCGGATTGCAATTCTTAAGTCACGTTGCAAAAGCGTCATGAATGCGTTGGTGTAACTGATTCCTCGTTTCATTCAAATACCTTATACAAAGCGATAGTCGAGAGTGATTTTACGTAATATGGCATCATTAATAATGCCCATATCTTGGTGAGTGGTTAACACCACACACCCTCCCGATTGGGCGTGTTGAATAAAAAGTTGTTCTAGTTCTTCAACACCTTTTTTATCAATCGCGGTAAATGGTTCATCGAGGATCCATATCTTACAGTTACTATGCTGTAACCTTGCTAATGCAGTTCGTCGATGTTGCCCCGCAGATAAGTGGCCCGCAAGAGCTTCTTCAAAACCCGCTAAATTCACTTTCTCTAAAATCTCTGTGGTATCAAAATCATCATAACCACTAATTCTTAAATTGAAATTAAGGTTTTCTTCCGCTGTAAGCTCACTTTTTACTCCAGCTAAATGTCCAAGGTACAAAAGGTCGAGATTAAATTCGTCTCTACATCGATTGATGTTTTCGCCATTATATTCAACTTCACCTGCATATGGGCGTGATAAACCAGCAATAATACGCAATAGACTGGTTTTTCCAGCACCATTAGGACCTTCAATTTGGACAATATCACCGGCATTGATATTAAAACTAAGTTCATCAAATAAAATGCGTTCTTCCCGAATACAGGTTAATTCGTTGGCACTTAATAGTACTTGTGATTGGTTTGATATAGTCACTTATCCCTCTTAATTTACGCGTGAGGATGAATTCAAAAAGATATTAACACAAACACTTTTATCGGTTTAGTGTTGCTACTGATTAAGTGTTAGCAATTTGATATGGTTCCAAAATAATGAATCTAGTTTGAACTTTTTTAACAATTACTAATATATTACCTGAACTACACAGATTGTCTTAATTTAGGGACTAAGCTGAGATTGTTATCACAAAAAGATGAGTTTTTTTGCTATTTGTAGTAACCTAGTGTTGCTAAAATGAGTCTGCCTTCTAAATCAAAGGGCGGCGTTAAGCTTTGTATATTTGCAATTAGGAACGTTAAACATGAAAAAATTGTTAGCAATGACTGCAGTAGCTGCACTAACTTTGTCTGCAAATGTATTTGCTCAAGAAGGTGAAGCTGTATTTAATAAAGCGTGTCAAGTATGTCATACAATGGGTGTGGCCGGTGCGCCTAAAGCTCATGATGCTGCGGCATGGGAACCACGCCTAGCGAAAGGTTTAGATACCTTAGTAGGTTCAGTTAAGTCTGGTTTAAATGCAATGCCACCAGGTGGTATGTGTACTGACTGTACTGATGAAGATTACAAAAACGCAATTCAGTTTATGTCCAAGTAATTTTCAATTAGATCAAAAAACCGGCTTAATAGCCGGTTTTTTTATGGGGAAATATGAGTAATGTTAACCTATAACATCACTCATATTGATCGTTGTTACTGTACTAAGGTATCTAGTATTAGTACAGCATTTCCACCCACTTTGACAGCTTTAACCATACCTTTTAAATCGCCTGATTGTGGTTTAACGCTGCCATTCTTAGACAATACAGCAATGACTTCTACTTCTTGTGCTGAACTTAGTGTTACATCGCCACCCATTGAGGTACTGTCATCTAGAGTAATCGTCATCGGTAAACTACTTGCACTAATCTTAGTTGCAGCTAATGGTACTTTCGGACCTTGAGTTGAACGAGCGAAAATAAAGACCGTATCTGTATCTGCTACTTTATCAGCTAAATCCGGTGAAATAGATATTTCAATGGCTACAGTTTTTTCATTGTTAGCTATAACAGATTTGTGATTGGCATCATTAGGCATTGCACTTGAATCTTCACCAAGGCGCATATTAGCAGACTGAATTGCGTTCATTAATGCAGTTCTATCAACATCATCACGGTCACTGTCTAAGATCATTTGCCAAGCATCAATAGCTTTCTTGTAGTTTGCGGTAAAGAACGCATCCATACCTACGAGAAGTAGTGTAGAAGGGTCTTGTGGGTCTAACGCTAAAGATTGATCAATTATAGCTTGAATCGCCGGTGACATCTGTTGATTAGCTTTATAATACAAAGCTGTTGCTTTAGGCCCGAGAAGTTCAGCCTGAGTGCCCACGAGTTCCATGACTTTATCAAATGCAGAAATCGCTTTATCATATTGGTTAGCAGAAATATAAGCATGACCAAGACTAAACCAAGCTTGGCTATCGTCTGGCTGCGCTTGCACTTTGGCTTCCATCATCTGTACTTGTTGCGACATAATTTGCCCCGCGTCCATACCTTGATGCGGGTTACTTGCCTGTGGTGGATTAGCTAATTCGTCGTAAGCACCAAGTTGTTGATATAAATAACCAGATATCGCTAGCAAGCAAAAGGTCATAAAAACAGGCCACAAAGCACTTTTAGGCTTCATTTCGACATCAAGAGAGTCATCCCCCTTCTGTTGCATGTCTTGAAGCAGATTTATTTCAAGCTCTTTTTTTAATGCATCAAATTCGACTTGATCTAAATGTTCGTTGTGTAATTCTTTTTCAAGTATAGCTAAACGTTCTGCATATAGTTCAAGGTTAGTTTGTCTACGAACGCCAGACTCTTCAGCTTGTAACAGCTTTGTCTGGCGAAAATGCGGAACCCAAATCATGATTAGGCCGATAACTACGACAAGCGCAATAAAAATCCAAAATGTGGTCATGGTGTCAATATTCACTTTTAGGTTAACTGAGAAAACGGTATATACCGCCGTGCTTGGAAACTTGATTATACGTAAAGATTATTCATTGAACAGTAATATAAGAAAAGATATGAATCCAAATCCTGAGAGTTGCGTACTGGTTCACATATTGAATACTTGGTCTAACTAATGGTTAAACTTTACAGAGGTAAATTTGTCAGATAGGTAGTTAAAAGTTTTTGTTTTGATCAAATCGATGTTCATAATGAGACTAGTGACCCAATTTTGTACGAAAATGGCAGACAGAAGCCATAGCAAGTTTTAGAATGCGTTAAAATTCGTTTAAGCTAATGTGCGTATATTAGTTTCATCGCATAAATTAGTACTGCCGTGATTTGTTTGTTTCAAATCCGCTCATCTTTTAGACTAAGGAATACCCATGATCCCAGAACTTGGACATTTCTCGCTAATTCTCGGTTTGGCTTTTGCCCTACTGTTAGCGACCGTACCGTTATATGGTGCCGCTCGTAAAGACCAGTATCTCGTTCGTTATGCTTGGCCACTGACATATGGAATGTTTTTCTTCATCACTCTATCGGTTATCGCACTCGGATACAGCTTTGCTGTTGATGATTTCTCTGTGGCTTATGTTGCACATCATTCCAACTCCGAACTACCTATATTCTTCAAAATTGCTGCTGTGTGGGGTGGTCATGAAGGGTCATTGTTATTCTGGGTCTTCGCATTATCTGTATGGACAGCATCTGTTGCACTATTCAGTAAAGGTTTAGAAGAAGTATTTACTGCTAGGGTATTATCAATACTAGCAATGATTGTCGTCGGCTTTAGTTTATTCATGATACTTACATCAAGCCCATTTGAACGACTATTCCCTATACCTCTAGAAGGGCGAGACTTAAACCCAATGTTGCAAGATGTTGGCTTAATTTTCCATCCGCCGATGCTATATCTAGGATATGTAGGTTTTTCTGTCTGTTTCGCTTTCGCTATTGCAGCGTTAATGAGTGGCAGACTTGACTCTGCATGGGCCCGTTGGAGTCGTCCTTGGACATTAGCTGCTTGGATATTTTTAACCGGTGGTATTTCATTAGGTTCTTGGTGGGCGTATTACGAATTAGGTTGGGGCGGTTGGTGGTTCTGGGACCCAGTTGAAAATGCTTCATTTATGCCTTGGTTAGTTGGTACTGCACTCGTGCACTCGTTAATTGTGACTGAAAAACGTGGTGCATTCCGTAACTGGACTGTATTGCTATCTATTTTCGCATTCTCATTAAGTTTACTTGGTACCTTTATTGTACGTTCGGGCGTGTTAACGTCAGTGCATTCATTCGCTGCTGACCCTAGTCGTGGTTTATTCATCCTATTGTTATTGGGTATTGCTATTGGTGGATCGTTAACACTATTTGCATTCCGTGCCAGTGAAATGAGTAGTCCAGCACGATTTGAACTAAAATCGAAAGAAACCTTGCTGCTGATTTGTAACGTATTACTGACTGTTGCAGCGGGTACCGTATTACTCGGTACACTTTACCCACTACTTATTGATGCATTGGGTATGAGCAAGATTTCGGTTGGCCCTCCATATTTTAATGCCGTATTTGTGCCTATTGTATTAGTCTTATTTGGCTTTATGGGTATTGGTCCAATTATACGTTGGAAGAAATCTAAACCTGGTGAAATCAAAAGACAGTTACTTGTCCCAGCTATCATAGCGTTAGTTGTGGGTGTTGCTGCTCCTTTTGTTGCAGGCGGCGAGTTTAACGCTTGGGTAATGTGTGGTGTCGGTGCGACAACGTGGATAATGCTAGCTACTCTACGTGCAGCTTATAATATGGTGAGTAATAAAGACGGAAGCATCAGTCTTAATAAAATGGGACGCAGCCAATTAGGGATGCTCTTCGCTCACTTTGGTATTGCCGTCTCTGTTTTAGGTGCCACTATGGTGTCTAATTATTCAATCGAAAAAAGCGTACGTATGGGACCTGGTATTAGTCAGGAACTGGCTGGTTATACATTTAAGTATTTAGAAACTAAAAATGTTGTCGGTCCTAACTATACTGCGAAGCAAGGTCAGATTGAGGTTTATAAAGATGATGAATTACTCACTTTATTAAAGCCTGACCGTCGTCAATATAACGTACGTACTATGGATATGACCGAAGCTGGCATTGATTGGGGATTATTCCGAGATCTCTATGTCACTATGGGTGATCCGATTAGCTTAACTGAGTTTGCAGTACGCCTTAATTACAAACCTTTTGTTCGTTGGTTGTGGTTTGGTTCAATCTTTATGATGATTGGGGGCTTCCTCGCAGCGTCAGATAAGCGCTATCGTGTGAAGCAAGTCGCTACAGTAAATGCAGTAAAAGAAAAACTAGCGACAGCTTAATTAACTCGGAGACATTATGAAGAAGTTAGTTCTGTTTATACCTTTGGTCATATTTTTGGTTATGGGTGTATTTTTATACCAGGGGTTATTTCTTAATCCTAAGGTGCTCGATTCTGCATTAGAAGGAAAGCCATTACCGGCTTTCCAACTTGAGCGTTTAGAAGTGCCTAGTGAACTTGTCACTGAGAAAGATCTTCCAGCAAAAGTGTCTATGCTGAACTTTTGGGCGACTTGGTGTCCAGCATGTAAATATGAACATCCTTATTTACTGATGTTATCTAAACGTAACATATTGCCTATTTACGGCATCAATTACCGCGACGAGCGTGCATTAGCGGTAAAAGAGTTAAGGACTCAAGGCGACCCATATACCATGAACCTCTTTGACGTAAATGGTCGAATGGGTTTAGATCTTGGAGTTTATGGTGCTCCCGAAACATTTATTGTTGATCATAACGGTATTATTCGATATCGCTATGCAGGACCAATAGATCAAACGGTTTGGACACAAACTTTGTATCCGATGATTCAGCAATTACAGGCTGAAGCTAAAATAGATGGAGCATCGTAATGAAAATTATCACTCATTTTTTACTCGGTTGCGCGAGTCTATTATTTGCTGGGTCTGTTATGGCTACACCAGTAGATACTTACGAGTTTAAATCTGTAGAGAATCAGGAAAGAGCATTGGCACTCTCGGACCAATTACGTTGTCCACAATGTCAGAATCAAAACTTGGTCGATTCAAACTCTCCAGTTGCGAAAGATTTACGTCTTGAAGTATACAAGATGGTTGATGGCGGGAAATCTGATGATGAAATTATCAATTTTATGACCAGTCGCTATGGTAATTTTGTTTTGTATAAACCAAAGTTAGATTCTGAAACGTATATTCTATGGCTTGGTCCATTCGGTTTACTTATTTTGGGTCTTTTTATTGGTTTTATCTTTGTACGGAAACAACGTATCCAAGAATCTGAATCAACAACCTTATCGACAGAGCAGCAGGCTGAGTTGGATGCACTTTTAAATAATGATAAGACAACTAAGTAAACAATGGAGTATTAACCTTGAAACAGTGGTTTGCAATTATCTTCAGTAGCTTCTTTCTTATTGGTATTATAAGCGTGGCTAATGCATACCCTGGTATGCAGGCTGCCGCAGAGCAAACCTCTGAATCAACCCTTGAGCGGATTAATGTACTACCACAGCCATTTCCAGTTGCTTTAGTCGATTTTACTGACCTCGTAGGTGAGTCTGTCAATTTTGAGCAATATAAAGGAAAAGTGGTAGTTGTTAATCTTTGGGCTACTTGGTGTCCTCCATGTGTTAGAGAGCTCCCTGCATTACATCGCTTAAATCAAACGCTCAATGCTGAACAATTTGCATTAGTGCCGATTTCAATTGATGCTGAAGCGGCAAAGATTGTACAGCCATTTTTAGCTGACTTAGGTTTATCGGCTTTTGATTCTTACTTTGATCCACACCAACAACTACGTGATGTATTTCCACTCGACACAATACCTGCAACATTTATCTTAAATGAGCAAGGTGAGCTGGTGGCCTATGTTCGTTCATACGTTGATTGGGATGATGAAAATGCCATAACGTTTTTGTCTCAATTCAGCACAAAGTATAAAAAGCACAATAAATAAGCAAAAATAAAATTAAAAAGAATAAAAGGATCGCTATTGGTGAAAAGATCGCCAAGCGATCCTTTTTTATTAAAAAAGGGGTTGCACTAAATCTTGTGTTGCCTATAATGCGCATCCACTGACACGGCAGACAGCGCAAGCGGTCACCGGGTTAGGTTGAATTAAGTGCTTCAAAACACTGAGTTCAGCAGCGAAAAGAAAGTTTGAAAAAACACTTGACGCCAACACGGGGAAGCGTAAAATACGCACCCCAAGCCAACGACCTAGCGTCTTAGGCTGCTAACATGAAAGACTTAAACTTCTTCATAGTGAGCAACGTTCTTTAACAATCTAAACAAGAAATCTGTGTGGACATTCACAGGTATTGAGTTATTCGAAATTGTCTTCTGTTCTTCGGAATGTTGGCAATCAAAAAATTTCAACTCAATGCAACGATGAATGTTCATAGCAATATGTAACAAGCATTTTATAGATTCTTCCGAGTTTATAAGGTGTAAATCAGAATTCATTGAGCCGAGATATTCCTAACAGAGTATTTCAAAAAACTTTAATTGAAGAGTTTGATCATGGCTCAGATTGAACGCTGGCGGCAGGCCTAACACATGCAAGTCGAGCGGTAACAGAGAGGAAGCTTGCTTTCTTTGCTGACGAGCGGCGGACGGGTGAGTAATGCCTAGGGATCTGCCCAGTCGAGGGGGATAACAGTTGGAAACGACTGCTAATACCGCATACGCCCTACGGGGGAAAGGAGGGGACCTTCGGGCCTTTCGCGATTGGATGAACCTAGGTGGGATTAGCTAGTTGGTGAGGTAATGGCTCACCAAGGCGACGATCCCTAGCTGTTCTGAGAGGATGATCAGCCACACTGGGACTGAGACACGGCCCAGACTCCTACGGGAGGCAGCAGTGGGGAATATTGCACAATGGGGGAAACCCTGATGCAGCCATGCCGCGTGTGTGAAGAAGGCCTTCGGGTTGTAAAGCACTTTCAGTAGGGAGGAAAGGTAGCGTGTTAATAGCACGCTGCTGTGACGTTACCTACAGAAGAAGGACCGGCTAACTTCGTGCCAGCAGCCGCGGTAATACGAGGGGTCCGAGCGTTAATCGGAATTACTGGGCGTAAAGCGTACGCAGGCGGTTCATTAAGCTAGATGTGAAATCCCCGGGCTCAACCTGGGAATTGCATTTAGAACTGGTGAACTAGAGTCTTGTAGAGGGGGGTAGAATTTCAGGTGTAGCGGTGAAATGCGTAGAGATCTGAAGGAATACCGGTGGCGAAGGCGGCCCCCTGGACAAAGACTGACGCTCATGTACGAAAGCGTGGGGAGCAAACAGGATTAGATACCCTGGTAGTCCACGCCGTAAACGATGTCTACTCGGAGTTTGGTGACTTAGTCACTGGGCTCCCAAGCTAACGCATTAAGTAGACCGCCTGGGGAGTACGGCCGCAAGGTTAAAACTCAAATGAATTGACGGGGGCCCGCACAAGCGGTGGAGCATGTGGTTTAATTCGATGCAACGCGAAGAACCTTACCTACTCTTGACATCCACAGAAGCCGGAAGAGATTCTGGTGTGCCTTCGGGAACTGTGAGACAGGTGCTGCATGGCTGTCGTCAGCTCGTGTTGTGAAATGTTGGGTTAAGTCCCGCAACGAGCGCAACCCCTATCCTTATTTGCCAGCACGTAATGGTGGGAACTCTAGGGAGACTGCCGGTGATAAACCGGAGGAAGGTGGGGACGACGTCAAGTCATCATGGCCCTTACGAGTAGGGCTACACACGTGCTACAATGGCGTATACAGAGGGTTGCAAAGCCGCGAGGTGGAGCTAATCTCACAAAGTACGTCGTAGTCCGGATTGGAGTCTGCAACTCGACTCCATGAAGTCGGAATCGCTAGTAATCGTAGATCAGAATGCTACGGTGAATACGTTCCCGGGCCTTGTACACACCGCCCGTCACACCATGGGAGTGGGCTGCAAAAGAAGTGGGTAGTTTAACCTTCGGGAGAACGCTCACCACTTTGTGGTTCATGACTGGGGTGAAGTCGTAACAAGGTAGCCCTAGGGGAACCTGGGGCTGGATCACCTCCTTACCTATACGACTAACTCAATACCTAAAAGTGCAGAGATGCATGTGAGTGTTCACACAGATTACTTGTTAACTTCTTCGGAAGTAGAGTGAAATGCGCCGCGAGCCGGTTAGCATTGTTCTTTAACAATTTGGAAAGCTGATAGTACTAACTAAAGGCGCATAGATGATAATTCGTTGTCGTTTGTGTGATTACGTTAGTGCGAAAAATATTACTGATGCGAAAGCATCAGTATCTTGAGTTCTCAAAACACTGTTTAAGTGTCTTGAATATTCTAAAAACTAAGGCGAGTCCACTTCCTACCCTGGAGGTGAGACAAGTAAAAACCAGCTAGTTGCGATATAACGCAGGTGGTTCACGCAAGTGAAACTCATTTGGGTTGTATGGTTAAGTGACTAAGCGTATACGGTGGATGCCTTGGCAGTCAGAGGCGATGAAGGACGTAATAACTTGCGAAAAGCGTTGGCGAGCTAGTAATAAGCATTTGAGCTAACGATATCCGAATGGGGAAACCCAGCAGCATAAGCTGTTATCACTACATGAATACATAGTGTAGTGAGGCAAACCCGGGGAACTGAAACATCTAAGTACCCGGAGGAAAAGAAATCAACCGAGATTCCCCTAGTAGCGGCGAGCGAACGGGGATTAGCCCTTAAGTCTATGGGGTGTTAGTGGAATGTGTTGGAAAGCACAGCGGCACAGGGTGATAGCCCCGTACATGAAAACTAACCATAGATGAAAACGAGTAAGGCGGGACACGTGACATCCTGTTTGAATATGGGGGGACCATCCTCCAAGGCTAAATACTCCTGACTGACCGATAGTGAACCAGTACCGTGAGGGAAAGGCGAAAAGAACCCCTGTGAGGGGAGTGAAATAGAACCTGAAACCGTGTACGTACAAGCAGTGGGAGCGGTTCTTGAGACCGTGACTGCGTACCTTTTGTATAATGGGTCAGCGACTTACGTTTTGTAGCGAGGTTAAGCGAATAGCGGAGCCGTAGGGAAACCGAGTGTTAACTGCGCGTTTAGTTGCAAGGCGTAGACCCGAAACCGAGTGATCTAGCCATGGGCAGGTTGAAGGTTGAGTAACATCAACTGGAGGACCGAACCGACTTATGTTGAAAAATGAGCGGATGACTTGTGGCTGGGGGTGAAAGGCCAATCAAACTCGGAGATATCTGGTTCTCCTCGAAAGCTATTTAGGTAGCGCCTCGAGCGAATACCATTGGGGGTAGAGCACTGTTAAGGCTAGGGGGTCATCCCGACTTACCAACCCTTTGCAAACTCCGAATACCAATGAGTACTACTCGGGAGACAGACAGCGGGTGCTAACGTCCGTTGTCAAAAGGGAAACAACCCAGACCGTCAGCTAAGGTCCCAAAGTGTATGTTAAGTGGGAAACGATGTGGGAAGGCTTAGACAGCTAGGATGTTGGCTTAGAAGCAGCCATCATTTAAAGAAAGCGTAATAGCTCACTAGTCGAGTCGGCCTGCGCGGAAGATTTAACGGGGCTAAACATACCACCGAAGCTACGGGTGCATGCCATTAGGTGTGCGCGGTAGAGGAGCGTTCTGTAAGCGGTTGAAGGTGAAGGGGTAACCCACACTGGACGTATCAGAAGTGCGAATGCTGACATGAGTAACGATAAAGGGAGTGAAAAACTCCCTCGCCGAAAGACCAAGGGTTCCTGTCCAACGTTAATCGGGGCAGGGTGAGTCGACCCCTAAGGTGAGGCCGAAAGGCGTAATCGATGGGAAACAGATTAATATTTCTGTACTTTTGCTAACTGCGATGGAGAGACGGAGAAGGCTAGGCTAGCGCGGCGTTGGTAGTCCGCGTTTAAGGTAGTAGGCTGTATTCTTAGGCAAATCCGGGAATACGTACTTAAATGTACAGGTTGAGAGCTGATGACGAGTCACTAAGGTGATGAAGTAGTTGATGCCATGCTTCCAGGAAAATCTTCTAAGCTTCAGGTTAGTAGAAATCGTACCCCAAACCGACACAGGTGGTCGGGTAGAGAATACCAAGGCGCTTGAGAGAACTCGGCTGAAGGAACTAGGCAAAATGGTACCGTAACTTCGGGAGAAGGTACGCTGCTGTCGGTGATGGGACTTGCTCCCTAAGCTGACGGCAGTCGCAGATACCAGGTGGCTGCAACTGTTTATCAAAAACACAGTACTGTGCAAAATCGCAAGATGACGTATACGGTATGACGCCTGCCCGGTGCCGGAAGGTTAATTGATTGGGTTATCTTCGGAGAAGCTCATGATCGAAGCCCCGGTAAACGGCGGCCGTAACTATAACGGTCCTAAGGTAGCGAAATTCCTTGTCGGGTAAGTTCCGACCTGCACGAATGGCGTAATGATGGCCACGCTGTCTCCAGCCGAGACTCAGTGAAGTTGAAATTGCGGTGAAGATGCCGTATACCCGCGGCTAGACGGAAAGACCCCGTGAACCTTTACTATAGCTTGGCACTGAACATTGAACCTACATGTGTAGGATAGGTGGGAGACTTTGAAACTTTGACGCTAGTCAGAGTGGAGTCAATCTTGAAATACCACCCTTGTAGTTTTGATGTTCTAACCGCGGCCCCTTATCGGGGTTCGGGACAGTGCCTGGTGGGTAGTTTGACTGGGGCGGTCTCCTCCCAAAGAGTAACGGAGGAGCACGAAGGTTGGCTAAGTACGGTCGGACATCGTACGGTTAGTGCAATGGCATAAGCCAGCTTAACTGCGAGACATACACGTCGAGCAGGTACGAAAGTAGGTCATAGTGATCCGGTGGTTCTGAATGGAAGGGCCATCGCTCAACGGATAAAAGGTACTCCGGGGATAACAGGCTGATACCGCCCAAGAGTTCATATCGACGGCGGTGTTTGGCACCTCGATGTCGGCTCATCACATCCTGGGGCTGAAGTCGGTCCCAAGGGTATGGCTGTTCGCCATTTAAAGTGGTACGCGAGCTGGGTTCAGAACGTCGTGAGACAGTTCGGTCCCTATCTGCCGTGGGCGTTGGATGATTGAAGGAAGCTGCTCCTAGTACGAGAGGACCGGAGTGGACGAACCGCTGGTGTTCGGGTTGTTATGCCAATAGCATTGCCCGGTAGCTACGTTCGGAATCGATAACCGCTGAAAGCATCTAAGCGGGAAGCGAGTCCTAAGATGAGTCATCCCTAGAGCTTTAAGCTCTCTAAAGGGCCGTAGGAGACTACTACGTTGATAGGCAAGGTGTGTAAGCGTTGTGAGGCGTTGAGCTAACTTGTACTAATGACCCGTGAGGCTTAACCATACAACCCAGATGGGTTTTACTGACCTTAGTGTTAGAATAGAGCGCTTAAGCAGTGCGAGACCTCAAGTAAGCTTTAATAAAGCATAATCAGCTTTCCGAATTATTATTTAATGCATTAAGAAAAATGCGTTAGATAAGCAAAATTTGTCTGGAAACCATAGAGCTGTGGCACCACCTGATCCCATTCCGAACTCAGAAGTGAAACACAGTATCGCCGATGGTAGTGTGGGGTCTCCCCATGTGAGAGTAGGTCATTTCCAGGCGCCTAATAACTCGAAAGAGTAGCTTCAATATGAAGCGAGTCTCCTAGCCATGACACGTTAGCGACTTAAAAAGTATTTAGCATCGTGCGTAAGCAATTTGCTAAAGGAGCGGTAGTTCAGTTGGTTAGAATACCGGCCTGTCACGCCGGGGGTCGCGGGTTCGAGTCCCGTCCGCTCCGCCAATTACATCGAAGCCTCGTCATTAGACGAGGCTTTTTTGTATCTGAAATAAACAAGGTATCAGCTTAGCCGAGTCATTTTTAGTTATCACCAAGCGACTTAACTCATATGTGCAAAGCACTCGGGTTAGCGCCATGTTACCTCGGCCAGTTACATCGAAGCCTTGTCTTAAGCTGTGGCTATTTTGTCTTACAGAGTTACACCCTCGATTGAACCTTAATTGTCCCCATATTAGCGTTTTAAATTAATTAATAAATTATCTCCTTTTTAGCATGTTATGTAAGGATCTTCTCATAAAGAGAGTATCGTTATATTTTATGTACGTATCTGATTTTTAATAATTTATTTTTCTTTTTAAAGGGCTTTATCAGCTTCTTCCATACATTGATTAAAGCTTCGGTCTTACAACCAATTAAGAAAAATCTCCAAAAAATTAATCTACGAAAGAATATGTTGAGGGACAGATAAGACTGTAAGGTATTCATTGTCTGATAAAAAGTGTCCAAGTCTGTTTTTGTGATTAGTTATGGCAATTTATGACAGGTTTAGTGTTGAAAAATACCTTTATGCTTGCTATTGATTTATAAGTTACTTAAGTTAGCAGCTATTGAATATGCTTTAAGAATTAAGCTGATGATATTTAGGATACTCTTTATTTATTTGCTTAATATATTATTGTTGAGAGGCACACATGAAGTTAGAAATGATTTGCACTGGTGAAGAGGTCTTGTCTGGCCAGATAGTCGATACTAATGCAGCTTGGGTTGCTAATACCATGATGGAATTGGGTATAGAAATGCAATATCGAGTGACGGTTGGTGATCGAATGGATGATCTGGTTGCTGTATTTCAAGAACGCAGTAAGCACGCAGATGTAATTATTGTAAATGGTGGTTTGGGGCCAACCAGCGATGATATGTCCGCATTAGCCATGGCTAATGCTAAGGGTGAAGACCTTGTTGAGAATGTTGAATGGCGTGAACATTTAGAAGACTGGTTTAGTCGAAACAATCGCGTTATGGCCAAAAGTAATTTAAAACAAGCTTGGTTACCCGCTTCTGCAGTAATGGTTGATAATCCTGTAGGTACCGCATGTGGTTTTAGAGTAAAGCTGAATAATGCTTGGTTGTTTTTTACACCTGGTGTGCCATTTGAATTAAAGCACATGATTACCGAGCAGTTTATTCCATTTATTACAGAAGAGTTTGGTATTCAACAAAAGTCTGCTTTAGAAAAACTACTGACTATCGGCCATGGCGAGTCATCATTAGCCGATACACTGTCAGAGATCACTTTACCGGCAGGGATAGAGTTAGGCTATCGCTCTTCAATGCCACATATTGAAATTAAGATATTCGCACGTGGTGATAAAGCTATACGTCAATTACCAGATGTAACCAAGCAGGTTAAAGCCTTATTGGGCTGTGCGGTTGTTGCTGAGAATCGAGCAACATTGTCTGAAGAGATCCATCATCGTTTATACCAGTCCGGTTTAAGTCTTAGTGTGGCAGAGTCTTGTACTGGTGGCATGATCACCAGTCAATTAATCGATTTTGCCGGAAGTTCATCATACTTGCATCATGGATTAGTGACTTACAGTAATGAGTCTAAAGTGAAGGTATTAGGCGTTAATCCACAGATTTTAGATGATCATGGTGCAGTGTCTATTCCTACCGTTGAAGCAATGGCACAAGGTGTAAGAGGGATCTTAGACAGTGATTTTGCGTTAGCCACTAGCGGTATTGCTGGCCCTGATGGAGGAACCGATGACAAACCTGTAGGGACCGTTGCAATAGCATTGGCAACTAAACACGGGGTATACAGCCAAATGGTGAAATTGCCAAAGCGGTCACGTCAGCTTGTGAGGAGCATGAGTACGGCAATCGCTTACGATATGCTTCGCCGCGCATTGTTTGAAGAAGCCGTTATTGTTGATTACCCGTCAATTCCTCGGTTCGCAAAGTAAATCTATATTTGTCTAGCTTGTTTGCCCTGAGAGTAAGCAAGTTAGATTTAATGACCAAACTTGCGGATACTTTAGATAAGTAATATTGCGAGGATATTAATATTTTAGATAACAACCACTTAATGCATATTCGCTTGGATAAAGACACCTGGTTCACTCATTATGCCAGTGGTCATCACGCCGATGTTATTGTGGGACTGTAGTGACAACATCATAAAGGTCAATTTGATGTTGCTTCATGCCATTTAGGTCCTGTTTAGGTGGCACTCTTAATAGGCTTATTTTCTTACTTACCTGGACAACTTCTAAATATGTTGCTTCATTTGGTGGCATCAATGTAGTTAAAATACTTTGATTCAATGGGATATTTTTAAGTTTAATGTGCTTAAAAATATCGCCTGTTTTTACCCCATGCAATGTACCAATATTAATGGTGATAAATGCATCATCTTTATTAATTACCTTGGCTTTTGTCGCCTCGCAACTCAGCGTCTCATTAATGTCCTTTGCCGCCTTGAAGAGCGTATCAACAATGGTTTGTCCATATTCACTTCGCCAAAAAAGACTGTTAGATAAATCGACTCGGTTAAATGAATTGAAACTCCAACCTCCTTCTCCGTGATATTCATTCTCTAATACAATACTGTCGCTGATCCTATCGTACATGAAGACTTTCATCGTAAAATTACGTTTAGGTGATGTTGTGCTATTGAGTAATCCTGATTTGGTTTCATTAAATAATCCTATGTCGCGTAGATAACCAAACACTAGATATTGACTCTGATATTGGCTGCTTAGTGCATGCGATATACGATTAACGGACCGTAAATTGACTGTATCCATGCTGGAATTTGGTTTAAACACCATTTGAGGTATGAGTTCTTCGACGAACACATTGGGTTGATTGATGAGCTCATTTTTAAAGCGTGATACGACATGAAAAGGGAGTGTATAAATATCACCTGCAGCCGCTTGTGCTGGTGTTAATAATGGAAATTGAGCAATAACCAGTTGTTTCTGATATTGATCTTTAGTGCAATTCAAACTCGTTTGTAGATTTACCTTAACATTAATCGTTAGTGTGTCATTGGTGACAGACTCATTTAGAATTTTTATCTCACTAATTTGGTGTTCTGATTGAATATTACTGGTGCTTTTACTCAAGATCCCATCAGAAACCGTGGTTTCAATTTTAATATAACTGCTTGCTTGTAATGAAGCATTCTCAATGGCTTGTTGGATAACTTTCTTTCGTATGTCATTGTAATCTTTACCATCAATAGGTGATGATGCTTGTCCTGTGTACCATTGAGCATACAAGGTTGATGGCATGAGGCATATTACTATAAGTAATAGAATTTTTGTCATGTCTTTACCCAAATATGTTGAGTAGTTTGCTGATCAATGACGGGTCTTGATTGTCTTGTTGTTCACCTTTAGCGCTGACTTCGATGATTGAATTGCCCACCATATTTGAGTTAATTGAGTGGTCTGATGCAATATCGGTTATTCTGATTTCACCTGAAAACCTAACGTACTCATCACCTTTATTGAGTTTGAGCCATTTTTCTCCAGCAACAATTAAATTTCCATTAGGCAGTTTTTCTCTAACCGAAACCGTGATGGTTCCAGATAAAGAGTTATTTTGATTACTTTCCGATGAGCTGTCGAAACTTTTTTCTTGCGTATAATCAGCACTTAGATTATCAGTATTAATGTTAATGTTGCCCGCTGTAATTGAAGGAGATAAAGCAAACTCATTAGAGTTATCTCTCTGATAGCTTACAGATTTTTTGGATGTCATTTCTTCATTTAATCTAATGAGGATCATGTCGCCAATTTCATAGCGATTATTATTTTGATAGATACTGTATATATTATTTGGGTTAAATAGTGATCCTGTAATTTGAGGGACTTGTTGAATATTATTATTTCGAACAGGACGGAATTGGGGATCTCCTTTAATCGCTTCCTCACTATTTTCTACTACATTCATAGTAGTATTTTCTTTTACGGGGCTTTTTATTTCAGCTACTTCTGTCGTTGAACAAGCGGAAATACAAGTTAGAAATAGTGGAAATATAATTATTTTAAATTTCATTATGATTATAAGTGAGATTATTGTGGCTTCATTTTATATTTAACTTTATCGTATTTCCTAAGAATTATTTGAATTCTTCTTTATTTTTACTTGGGTTTACCTGGGTTTACTCATATTTACATACATTTACTTTTATTTGATTATCATACATTATTAGTTGATTCTTAGATGTTTTCTATATAGTTTTACTAAATTTATATTATGAAGTTGTATATTGTGATCTTGATTGTAGAATCTATTTTGTAATTGCTGTATTGGGCCGGCAAGTATAATTAATAGTCAGTATTATTCTGTTTGGTATACGTTTTTTTGATAAGAGTGGTTGGTATATTTTAATTCAATATCAGTTTGTAATCGTTATTTTTCTCTCAGGCGTTGACTGATTTATATGGTTTTGTAAAATGCGGTTCGCCTAATTTTGATGTGGGTTGTATATTAAGTTAGAACCATAAATCTAAAAATTATATTAGTAAAATAATAACTTAAGTAGTCAGTTTTTAATAAGTTATTTTTTATTATAATGCTTAAGGTTAATACTCGATGTTTTATATTAGCCTTTTTACATATTATAGTGCATTAAATATACGCTGTTGCAGTGCTGTATTTATGATTTCTATTAGTTGAGATAATAAAATTGAGCTTAGTTAATAATTTAGATACGACAACAAGTAATGTCAATAATGTTATAAGTCAGTCGCAGCCGGCTGTTGATTCAAGTAATGAACAAAACAGTTTTGGGACAATACTTGAATCGTTATCATCTGGTGCAGATACCATCAGTACATCGTTAACATCACTCACTAATTTTGACATTCTTCCTGTCGATAGTTTTCAGAGTAAACTACTACTTGAAACTGGGCTCAGTGATGCAAACCTTTTATCATTAAATGTATCCGACGATCTGATTTCTCAAATGCAACAAGAGTTATTATCTTCCTTGCAGACAAGTATGATAAAAAATACTTCTGTAATGTCACCATCTTCAACGACTGAGTCAACAGAATCAATCGAAGGCATTACCACAACACCACAGGTAGAAGAGATTAGCGATTCAAGTGTTTTAGATGACATTTATACGTTTACATTTGGCGAGGATGGATTAGACCAAAATGATTTTTTTGATTCCATTAATGTGTTAAATCATATTCCTATAGTGTCTGATATCTATCAAATTTCTACAGACACCGACATAAGTCCGGTATCGAAACTCGTGGGTAGTATGCTCTATTCTGGTGCGATTGGAGTGGGTGTTACAGCGGTTGAAATGGGGCTAAATTATTTAACGGGCTATAACACCAAAGACATCGTTGCCGATACCGGATTACTTTTATCATTAACCGATGAGCAAGACGACAGTTAGCCTCCGCAACCATTAATACCAGCCCTAGAATAATACGGATGGGCTGAGATTATCTGCCGTTTTGTGCTGAGTTATATTTCAATAAAACTAAAATGAGCGAACGCTATCAATGATAAAATATCTAATCGTACTGTGCTTGTTTATTTCGGGGTGCAACTTACTTCAAGGTGAGTCCAGTCAGTATCGCCCTAGTGTTTTCCCTGTGTTAACAGCGGTGGGTTATGCGCCGATAGATCGTCAACCAGCAGAACTTCGCTCTGAGCAAATTTTAATGGCAATGGAGTCATCAAAGATTTTGGCTTACCGAGAGTTAGCTGAACAAGTATATGGCCTACAGCTTAATTCCAGCACAGCGGTTCGTGATTGGTCGATGAAAAGCAGTGATACAAAAATATTGGTTTCTGGGTTGATTAAAGGTGCCCGAGTCGTTAAAACGTACCCCGTGGATGGATTTTATGTCACCGAATTAGAGCTCGACTATAAGCTGGTTTGGGATTTATATGAGCAATCTGAAAGTCCGCAGCAAAATAGCATTTTAGTCATCGAACCTGTACAGAATTTTTAGACATTACTGAGCAATAATAAAAAAAGCACCTTAAGGTGCTTTTTTTAATTGCTGCGATAAACGTTAAAACTTCACTACTAATTTACCTTTTTGCACTGCTATCTCTTTGGTCATTTTAGCCATTAATGCTTGGTTACTGTCTCGAGTGTCAAGTGTGTACACTGGTTGATTTTCGAGATAATTACGCAAAAAGCCCATTAATTGTGGCGTCGCTTGGCTGATGTAACGTTCAATATCAGCAGGTTCTGACTCAACCTTGACTAAGTTTAGCTGACGAAGATAAACACTTTTAGTATTACTGTCATACCAAGGCACTGCTTCAAATGTCGTTTTTAGTTTGGCGTGTATCGGGAGTAATGGGTTATTCACCGTGATGACTGTTGCTGCTGTCACCGCCATAGTATTTGGCTTGGCGCCCAATACTACCTGCATATCATTTAGTTTAAGCGAGACTCCAATTAACCTGTTGCCTTGTTTTACCTCAAAATGCATATCTTTATTAAGATATTGCTCTATTTCTGACTCGGTGATGCTGTACTGACTGGCACAGCCAGTCAGTAGTAATAACAAACCAAGTCTAAGGGTTTTAACCAAGGTTATCATCCAGTGTTTCTCATTCCTGCTGCTACGCCGGCAATGGTCAGCATAAGTGCTAGTTGAACATCGGCAGATGGCTCAACTTCTCTACGTGTACGGGCTAATAGCTCGGTTTGTAAGAAGTTAAGTGGGTCGATGTATGGGTTACGTAATTTAACAGACTCACGACTCCAAGGAGTGTGTGCCATTAACTCTGTAGCCTGAGTTAATGATAATACCGCATCAATTCCTAATTGCAGGCGCTGACGTAGTTTTTCACCTAAATGATGTAGCTCTGGTTTGACTAAACATAGTTCGTAATACGCGGCTAGATGAGGCTCTGCTTTGGTGTAGACCATTTCTAGCATTGAAATACGGGTTTCAAAAAATGGCCATTGCTGTTCCATTTCACGAAGTAGTTCAAGCTCACCTCGATCTGCAGCGGCTTGCAAGGCTTCGCCAGCACCAAGCCAAGCGGGTAACATTAAGCGGTTTTGCGACCAAGCAAAAATCCACGGAATAGCACGTAAACTTTCAATACCGCCATCGACCTTACGTTTTGCAGGGCGACTGCCAAGAGGCAATTTCCCGAGTTCTACTTCGGGAGTGGCTGTTCTGAAGTACTCAACAAAGTCAGGCTCTTCACGAACAATACTGCGATAAGACTTTACAGACTCTTCAGCAATGCGTTGCATACAATCACGCCATGATTTTTTGGGCTCTGGTGGCGGTAATAGAGTTGCTTCTAATACGGCTGAGGTATATAGCGCTAAACTCTGTACCGCTAATTTTGGCAAACCAAACTTAAAGCGGATCATTTCGCCTTGTTCGGTTACGCGGATACGACCATCAACCGAACCTGGTGGTTGCGATAAAATGGCTTTATGAGCTGGTCCGCCCCCACGGCCGATTGAACCACCACGGCCATGGAATAGCATCAATTTAACGTCGGCTTTTTTACACACTGCAACTAACTGCTCCTGAGCACGATATTGCGCCCAAGCCGCAGCCATTACACCAGCATCTTTAGCTGAGTCAGAGTAACCAATCATCACTTCTTGCATGCCTTTAGTGTAACCTCGATACCAATCAATATTCAGTAGTGAAGTCATGCAATCGGCGGCACCCTCTAAGTCCGCTAGGGTTTCAAATAACGGTACTACACGCATTGGGTTAGTGCAGCCAGCTTCTTTTAATAGTAATAATACGGTTAATACATCAGATGGTTTACTCGCCATAGAGATAACATACGATCCTAAAGCATTGGCGGGTTGTTGGGCGACTAAATTACAGGTTCTCACAACTTCTGCTACGTCATCACTTGGTTGCCAATGTGTTGGGATCAATGGGCGCTTATTGGTTAATTCTCGTAGTAAAAACGCCTGTTTTTCATTCTCGTCCCAATGATTGTAATCGCCCATCCCCAAATAACGGGTGAGTTCGGCTATTACGTCGCTGTGGCGAGTTGCATCTTGGCGAATATCTAGGCGTAGCATGTGAATACCAAAACACGCTAAACGACGTAAAATGTCGAGTAACAGCCCATTGGCGATCAGCTTCATACCGCAATCGCACAAGCTTTTATAAAGTAGTTCAAGTGGCTCAAGTAAATCTGTTTTGTGCCAAATTAATTCGCGGGTATCAACGTCAGGTTTTTTACCTTCAAGACGAGCATTAAGGTAATCGATAGTGTTTCGTAATTGGCAACGTAATTTACGCAATACTTCGCGGTATGGTTCTTTGCTGTTGTCTGTTAATGCAGATAATTCAGCATTAGCTTGATCCATCGACAGTTCGCCAAGCAAAGTAACAATATCTTTTAAGTACAATCTTGCTGCAGCATGACGATTACGGTCTAACACTTCTTGGGTGACGGTTGACGTCACAAAAGGATTACCGTCGCGGTCACCGCCCATCCAGCTTGAAAATCTTACTGGAGAGACATCAATAGGCAATTGTTGACCAGTCTTTTGCTCAAGTTGATCATTGAGTTGACGTAAAAAATCAGGAATAGCCTGCCATAATGATGTTTCGATAGTGCTTAAACCCCAACGTGCTTCATCAACAGGGGTTGGGCGTTCGCTGCGGATCTCGTTGGTATGCCAAATTTGCGCTATAAGCTGACGAAGGCGCAGGGTACTTTGTTTACGCTCGCGATCAGTCAGTTGAGAATTTTCTTGCTCAGTTAAGCAATCTACTACCGCAGCGTATTTTTGAATTAACGTACGACGAGAAATTTCTGTTGGATGCGCGGTTAATACCAAATCAATGTCTAAGTTCTTTAAGCTCTTAATAACATCTTTTTTATCTAAATCGGTATCAAGCATGCGTCCAAGAAGTTGTTCTACTGGGTCGGGCACACAAACTAATTCATCGCAATTGCGGCTAATGGTGTGAAATTGTTCTGCAATGTTAGCTAAATTCAAAAATTGGTTGAAAGCTTTAGCGAAGGGAACCAGTTGTTCATCGGGTAAGGAAGTTAATAACGCTAACATTTGCTCTCGAGACGCTTCGTCACCTTGACGAGATTTTTTCGCTAAAATACGAATTTGTTCTACTTTTTCTAAAAATGCATCACCTAAATGATTCTGCATTGTCTCGCCTAATATCTGGCCTAAATGCCCCACATTTGATCGAAGTGACGCATACATATCTGCCGTTTGCTCTGTCATACCTACTCCCGAAAAAAGAACGATTTTGCCTATAGCTTACTTATAACAATACTCAGCGTATTAATATTGGTCAATACACGAACTGACTGTTTGGTAATTTTATTTCGTAAAAATGTTACATTCATGTAATGACATAAAACCTAAATCAACAATCACTTAATACAAGCGTGATAAATCATTTTCTTAATTAAATCGACCGTTGGTGTTAAGTACTCTAAGCCAATAAATTCGTCTGGCTGGTGGGCTTGATTAATGCTTCCTGGGCCGAGAACCAGAGTTTGGCAACCTAGCTTGTTTATATAAGGTGCTTCAGTCGAATAATTCACCACTTCGGCTTCGTTACCAGACAGCTCTGCCACTAATTTAGTCCATGGATTATCTGCTTTTCCAGCAAATGATTCAGCCCCTGGATACAAGGTGCTGACACTAATGCTACCAGGATACTCCTTACTGATATCTGATAAGTAGTGCAGTACCATTAATTCGAGTTCAGCTAACTCCATACCGGGCAATGGGCGAATATCTAAGTGCAAATCGCAACAACCACAAATACGGTTAGCTGCATCACCGCCATGAATATGACCAAAGTTCATGGTAGGGTAAGGCACTGTAAATGCATCTTCGCGGTAGTTTTCACTTAAATGCTGCTTAAGTTTCATTAATTGACTAATCACTTTATGCATAACTTCAATGGCATTTAAGCCGCGGGCCGGATCTGATGAATGACCGCTACGACCAATGACATGGATCCCTTGAGCTATTTGCCCTTTATGCATATATACCGGCTTTAAGCTGGTGGGTTCACCAATAACGGCAAAGTCAGGGGCGACAACCTTTGAATCCGCAAATGCTTTGGCGCCACTCATGGTTGTTTCTTCGTCAGCACTAGCAAAAATAGTCAATGGACGTTTAAATTGATCAAGTGGCATGTCTTTTAATGCTTCAAGTACTAAAGCAAAAAAACCTTTCATGTCACACGTACCCAATCCATACCAACGATTGTTTTTTTCTACCATCTCAAATGGGCTTTGGCTCCATAGTCCTTCATCAAAAGGCACTGTGTCGGTGTGACCCGCAAGCAATAATCCACCGCTGCCTGAGCCAATTCTAGCAATTAGATTCTGTTTATTACGCGAATCGGCAACCGTGGGAGTTTCACATTCAAAACCAAGTTCACTGAACCAATTTTGCAACAAGTTAATAACTGCATGGTTACTCATATCATGTTCAGCTTCGAGTGCACTGATTGATGGAGCTGCAATCAGCTGTGTAAAACAACTTTTTAGATCTGGTAGTGTGCTCATGGGTTACCTTAAAAAATAATGTGTAAAATACTTATTCACATATATTGCATAATTAATATCTTGTGGTAGTCTAGCAAACAGCATTAACCGACACCATAAATAGAACGTTAGAAATGAAAATAAATATGTGCTTTCACACTGCTAAAACCACTATATCAATAATCAACGCGAACTTCCTGCGACGATAGTTAAATATTAGGCGGCTCCCGTCTAAATAGGCTATGCTGACACTTTCTCTCAATCATTATCAAAAAGAAACCAAACTTATGAAAAGCATCGCAATTATTGGCGCTAGTGGTTATACCGGCGCACAAATTACCTCGTTGATTAATGCCGACAGTCACTTCAGTGTACAAGGGTTGTATGTGTCGGAAAACAGTTTAGATAAAGGCCGTAAATTAGCAGATCTATATCCTACTTATAGCCATATGGCTTATACGCTATCGCCGTTATCGGATGAAGCAAAAAAGCAGATTGTTGCCGAAGCCGATGCAGTGATTTTAGCGACTGAGCATTCAGTAAGCTTAGAGCTTGCGGCATGGTTTTATCAACAAGGGCTAGCGGTATTTGATTTAAGCGGAGCTTATCGTTTTGCCGATGTTGCTCAGTACCCTAAATGGTATGGTTTTGAACATACTCATCCTGAAGTATTAGCTGAAGCGGTATATGGGTTAGCAGAATGGAATCGCGAAAAAATTAAACAAACCAGAATGATTGCCGTAGCAGGTTGCTACCCAACGGCATCTTTATTGGCATTAAAACCACTCAAGCCGTTTTTAACTTCTATGTATCCGGTTATCAATGCCGTTAGTGGCGTCACTGGTGCAGGACGTAAAGCACAATTGCACACTAATTTCTGCGAAGTCAGCCTAACACCATACGGTGTATTAGGTCACAGACATCAACCTGAAATAGCGACTCATTTGGGTCAAGAAGTGATTTTCACGCCGCATCTAGGCAACTTTAAGCGTGGTATTTTGGCGACTATTACCGTGCAGCTAAAACCGGGTACTACCGAAACTGACGTAGAAAAAGCCTATAGCGTATATGACAGCGAGCCAATAGTGACAGTTAAACACAATATGTTCCCTAAAGTTGATGATGTGGTGCACACACCTAATTGTCATATAGGTTGGAAGTATGATGCTAATAGTGGTTATTTAGTGGTCGCCAGTGCAATTGATAATTTAATGAAAGGTGCTGCTAGCCAAGGGCTACAGTGCATGAAAATCCATTTCGGTGTGTAATCGAGTTGCATTAGCAAAGGAATAACAATAATGGCTACAAAATCAGTATTAGTGTTAAAAGTCGGTGGCGCATTACTTCAATGTGAAATGGGTATGGCGCGTTTAATGACCGCTGCAGCAGAAATGCTTGCTGCGGGTCAACAAGTGATATTAGTGCATGGTGGTGGTTGTTTGGTCGACGAACAATTAACGGCTAATGGTAAAGAAACGGTTAAATTAGATGGTTTACGAGTTACGCCAGAAGATCAAATTCCTATTATTGTGGGTGCATTAGCGGGTACCTCGAACAAAATTTTACAAGCTGCGGCAGCCAAAGCTGGCATTATTAGTGTGGGCATGAGTTTAGGCGATGGCAACACGGTAACGGCTAAAATTAAAGATGAGCGTTTAGGGCTAGTGGGCGAAGTTGAACCCAAAGACGCCACCTATTTAAACTTTATATTAAGCCAAGGTTGGATGCCAATTTGCAGTTCGATTGCAATTTCCTGTCAAGGTGAAATGTTAAATGTTAACGCAGATCAAGCCGCGACAGCCTTAGCTAAATTAGTTAACGGTATGCTAGTGCTGTTATCCGATGTGTCGGGTGTGCTAGATGCTAAAGGCCAGCTAATTAGTAGCTTAAACAAAAGTGAAATTGAATACTTAGTCGCCCAAGGGGTGATTGAGAAAGGCATGAAAGTTAAAGTGGAAGCCGCTTTGGAAGTTGCTCAATGGATGGGAAAACCTGTGCAAGTAGCTTCATGGCGCGACGCCGAACAGTTAAAAACCTTAGTTAAAGGTGGGTCCGTCGGGACTCAAATACAACCTTAATGGAGTAGTAGAATATGCAGCACCTATTGTCGATAAAAGAGTTAACTCAATCTCAGCTTTTAGCCATTATTGATCTGGCTAAAAAAATTAAGAATAACCCCGCTGAGTACCGTCGTGCCTTAGATGGAAAAAGCGTTGTGATGCTATTTGAAAAGCCATCACTGCGCACCCGAGTCAGCTTTGACATTGGCATTAATAAATTAGGTGGTCACTGCTTATACTTAGACCAACAAAATGGTGCATTGGGACAACGTGAAACGGTTGCTGATTTTGCGACAAACATTTCATGTTGGGCCGATGCCATTGTTGCCAGAACATATTCACACACAACCATCGAAAAATTAGCTCAACATGGCAGCGTACCGGTCATTAATGCTTTATCTGACTTGTATCATCCATGCCAAGCGTTAGCTGACTTTTTAACACTATCAGAACAGTTTGATGATGTCAGCCAAGCCAAATTAGCTTATGTTGGTGATGGTAATAATGTCACGCATTCATTGATTTATGGCGCTGCGATTTTAGGCATGACCATGACAGTGATTTGCCCAGAAGGCGCATTTCCTGACGCTCTTATTGTGACTGAAGCTCAGGCATTAGCACAAAAGAATGGTGGTAAATTAACCCTAAGTGCTGACATTAATGCCATAGAGGGTCATGATGCAATTTACACTGACACATGGATTTCCATGGGTGATGAAACACCGCTTGCCGATATTAAAGCCCGTTTTGCACCGTACCAAGTTAATAGTGAGCTAATGGCTCAAGCTGGCGCCAAATTCTTTATGCATTGTTTACCAGCACATCGTGGTGTAGAAGTGACTGATGAAGTGATGGATGGCGAAGGCTCATTGATTTTACATCAAGCAGAAAATCGCATGCATGCGCAAAATGCAGTACTAGTGACCTTATTAAGTTAGTCACCTTATTTAAGTTATTCAAAAGATTAAGAAAATAGTGCCGATGGCGTTATTGAAATTGACCATATACGTAATTGATTCTAGGAAATAAACATGTCTAATGCAGTGAAAAAAACCGGTGTTAAAAAAGTGGTATTGGCATATTCGGGTGGTTTAGACACCTCAGCTATTATCCCGTGGCTAAAAGAAACCTATGACAACTGCGAAATCGTCGCATTTTGTGCCGATGTAGGCCAAGGCGAAGAAGAGTTAGTTGGCTTAACTGAAAAAGCCTTAGCTTCAGGCGCTTCTGAGTGCCATATCGTTGACCTAAAAGAAGAGTTTGTTGCTGATTATATTTACCCAACAATCGCAACGGGGGCCATTTACGAAGGCACTTACTTGTTAGGTACATCAATGGCGCGTCCTATTATTGCCAAAGCGCAAGTAGAAGTCGCACGTAAAGTTGGCGCCGATGCGGTATGTCATGGTTGCACCGGTAAAGGTAACGACCAAGTTCGTTTTGAAGGTTGTTTTGCCGCATTAGCACCAGATCTAAAAGTGATCGCGCCTTGGCGTGAATGGGAAATGCGTAGCCGTGAAGACTTACTCGATTACCTTGCTGAGCGTAATATTAAAACCAGCGCATCAGCGACCAAAATTTATAGCCGTGATGCCAATGCATGGCACATTTCGCATGAAGGTGGCGAGTTAGAAGATCCATGGAATGAACCATCAAAAGGCGTGTGGACACTAACAGTTGCACCAGAAGATGCACCAAACGAGCCTGAATATGTCTCGTTAGCGATTAAAAATGGTCGTGTGACCCATGTCAATGATGAAGCATTATCACCCTATGCTGCACTCATGAAGCTAAACGACATTGCAGGCAAGCACGGTGTAGGTCGTATCGACATTACAGAAAACCGTTTAGTGGGCATGAAGTCTCGTGGTTGTTATGAAACACCAGGCGGCACAGTAATGTTTGCAGGTCTGCGTGCCATTGAAGAATTGGTACTAGATAAAACCAGCCGCACTTGGCGCGAGCAAATTGCTGGCCAAATGTCGCACCTAGTATACGACGGTCGTTGGTTTACACCTTTATGTAAATCACTTATCGCAGCGTCAGAGTCATTAGCTGAATCCGTTAATGGTGATGTAGTGATTAAGCTTTACAAAGGTCAAGCGACAGCCGTTAAAAAGCGTTCGCCAAACAGTTTGTATTCAGAAGCTTTCGCAACGTTTGGTGAAGATGACGTATACGATCAAAAACATGCAGAAGGCTTTATCCGTTTGTATTCTTTAGCGAGCCGTATTCGCGCGCTAAACACTAAATAGATTTTACGCCAACGATATAAGGCGCTGCAAAGCGCCTTTCTTATAATGACTTTTGACAAACAGAGAGTCATTACAAGAAAGAGAATATAACCTACACCTAGATTATTGAACACCCAGTTCTTAAAACAGTTTTCAAAACAGAGGATACCGACATGGCGTTATGGGCGGAAGATTTCAGGGCGAAACCAGTGCACTTTTCAAGTTATTTAATGACTCACTGCCAGTGGATTATCGCTTATTTGAACAAGATGTTGTCGGTTCTATCGCATGGGCTGACGCCATTGCTAGCGTCGGTATTATTACTGCCAAAGAATGTACTGATCTAAAAGCAGCATTAAACGAATTGCTGGTGGAAGTAGGTAACGATACTCAAGCTATTATTAGCAACGGCGCTGAAGATATTCACAGCTTTGTGGAACAAAAGCTGATTGCCAAAGTGGGTGATTTAGGTAAAAAACTTCACACGGGCCGTTCACGTAATGACCAAGTTGCGACTGATTTAAAATTGTGGTGCAAAAAAGAAGGTGCAGCATTACTTGCTCGTTTAGGCACATTACATACTGAGTTAGTTGCATTAGCCGAGCGTGAAGTCGATGCAGTTATGCCGGGTTACACTCATTTACAGCGTGCACAGCCGGTTACTTTTGGTCACTGGGCGTTAGCTTATGTGGAAATGTATGAGCGTGACATTAGCCGTCTGCAAGATGCATTAAGCCGTGCCGATTCATGTCCGTTAGGTTCAGGCGCATTGGCGGGCACAGCATATCCGATTGATCGCCATGCGTTAGCATCAGCGTTAAACTTTGCTCGACCAACCTTAAACAGTTTAGACAGTGTGTCGGACCGTGACCACGTAGTTGAATTATGCAGCGCTGCGTCAATCAGCATGATGCATTTAAGCCGTATGGCCGAAGATTTAATATTCTTCAACTCTGGTGAAGCTAACTTTATCTCACTAGCCGATGAAGTCACTTCTGGCTCATCACTGATGCCACAAAAGAAAAACCCAGATGCGTTAGAGCTTATTCGTGGTAAAACCGGCCGTGTTTATGGCAGCTTAATGGGAATTTTAACCACAATGAAAGCCTTGCCATTGGCTTACAACAAAGACATGCAAGAAGATAAAGAAGGCTTATTTGACGTGGTCGACAGCTGGGCTATTTGCTTAGATATGGCGGCACTAGTATTGTCTGGCTTAAAAGTAAATCGTCCACAAGCCTTGGTAGCCGCTCAACAAGGTTATGCTAATGCAACCGAATTAGCTGATTATCTTGTCGCTAAAGGCATGCCGTTCCGTGAAGCGCATCATGTGGTGGGCGAAGTGGTGGTATTTGCCATTGACCAGCAAAAGCCAATTGAAGACTTAACCGTAGCTGAGTTACAACAGTTTGCTAAAGTGATTAGTGACGATGTTTATCCTAACTTAACCATTAAAGCCTGTTTAGAAAAACGTGATGTATTAGGTGGCACCGCCATCAATCAAGTGCAAGCTGTTATCGCGGCTAAAAAATCTTAATTATCCTTAGCTTGGGTTAAGAAATGAGATAATAATTGACGTTAAGTACATATTTGTATAATTAAGCGTTGAATGAATGCCTATAAAAGCCCTGTCGATATTAGTCGATGGGGCTTTTGTGTTTAATCACTCAGACCGATTATGCATAGCGTTTATGTTATTAGTGTTAATAGCCTCTAAGGTTGCCGCATGATTTTTCTGAATGTCATCTCAAATACTTTCGCCATATATTGTTGTGTAAAGGCTGTTTAAATAAGTTTTTATTCAATATTGGAGTAAAAGCTTAAAACATACGTGTTAATTCCTCCTTTTCGGCTTATACCCGCATGAGTGACTGCCTGTAAACATATCCCATGTTCCTTATCACAGACCGCTCAACTTGATTCAAACACCAAGGCTATTTGTGGCCTGTAAAGCCGAGTTTTTAAGGGTTGCATTGTTTTTTTTCTGCTCTATCTTGAAGCTGGAGTTGTAACAAAATAGATCAATTCGGCAACAAAAAACAAAAAACACAACCGCGGGCGCGAGCCGATGTAGCGAATAAATATGAGGGCAACCCATGAATAAAATAATGTTATTACTGTTAGCAGGGCTATTTAGTGGCGCAACACAGGCTGCCGTTGGCGGCTATCCAGTGGTATTAGTGCACGGCTTTCAACCTGATAATTTACAAAGCAAACCAACTGGGGAGATGGTGAGCGAAAATGGTGCTGAATATTGGGCACAGTATTGGCTTGACCGTGCAGACGAGCGGATTGATTGGCCGTCGCAAGAACGGATTGCGAGTAATATTACTAGCGAATATGTGTGGCCTAAGCTACAACAATTGTCACGTGCAGGGACATGTGACAGCGGTTGTGTGTTTGTGACCCATTCCACCGGCGATTTAGTGATGCGTTATATTATCGATAATCAAGCATTATGGTTACAAAATACCGGTTTAACTCCGCTTAATATTGTGACCACATTCGACTTTTCTGGCGCGGGTGGAGGGGTCGAATTGGCTGATTTAGCGGTTAATGTTGCCAGTGGTACAGGTTTAATTAATAGCACATTAAAATTAGCAGTATCTTTATGGTTAGGTGAACTGCCGTCGTCATCCAATATTGGGGTGTTGAATGACTTACGAGTGAATACTGCACGCCAATTGGCAGCACTTCCCGACAGCCGCGTTCCGCGTTTACGTTTTGCAGGTGCCGGATCTGACTTTCTCGGTGTGACGGGGGCATTTTTACCCGGCGAAGATGATGGCGTTGTTGCCAGTCATTCTAGTTGTGGTGCTGCGACCGTTGGCAGTTACAACAGTTGTTCGCGCAGTGTTAAATTTGATGGCAAGTTCACCTCGACTAATGGCCCGAGCGGATTTATGCCTTATCACTACCCAATGTTGATGAGTGAAGGCTATAGCCATGGCGACACCATTTTAAATAGCGCCAAAGATGAGGTGACATCTGCCAATAGTAGTGCCAGTTATCTCAATGGCGATGACTTACAATTTACTACTTATGATGAAAAACGTGGCTGGTGGATATTTAGTTCACGTTATAGAGTGGTTAATAATTCAAATAAAACCAGTATGTCAGCACTTGTGTATCAGGCAGCTAACTAAGCGTATATGAAATATAAAAAAACCATTATAACGATAACCCTAATTACTACGGTTGTAGGATTTTGGGTTTACACTTCTGAGTCGGCACTTCAGCCGCCTCAGAGTGCGGCTGTTATCGAGCAGGAAGATACTGTGCCGACCAAGCCTAACGTGGTAAAACACAGGCAAGCTAAAACGATGACCGAGGTTGAAAAGCTTCCACAATCGATCAGTGACAGTTTTCAGTTCATGGCAGAGGCTTATGCTAGCGAACTTGAGTTGCCGTCTTACTCAATGCCATTATCGGTTAATGATATGCACTTACTTAACCCAAATGCTTATATTCCTCAACCGGTGCAGCTTCAAGATGGAGCCAATGCCAGTATTGTGTTGCCCAAGTATCGTTTTAGTTTCCCTGAACCTGTGGTCATTAATCTTGTGGTTAATGGCTTAGTTGTTACTGGGGCAAGTGCTGCGCTACACAGTGAACTTGCTGGTGGGTCTGATGCATTAATTAGCGAAGCCATGCTAGGCAATAATGGCAAATGGACTATAAAACTCAATGCTGAAGAGGATTGGAATGGTCCAATGGAGGTCAGTGTTACCTTTAGTGCTAAGGGTAAAAAACAAACCTTAAAAACAGGCATAGAATATAGCCACCCTACGGCAATCATAACCGGAGTCGGGGATATACGCGCAGCAGGCAGTGATATGTTAATCCCGGTTAAATTGGACGTTGAGCAAGCCGGTTATTATCGGTTACGTGCCAATCTATATACAGCAGATAAGCAGCCGATTGCACTGCTAACAGGTTCAGACAAGTTGACGGAAGGCTCTGTAGAGCTGGACCTTAAAGCCTATAAAGGGGTGTTAGCACAATATAAAGGTCCTTATGTTCTGAGTACATTTGTATTGGAGCGCCGTCCAGCAGTACCCGGTGAGTTAACTCAGTACGGCCACAGTGAGGAACCTGCCTACGAGTTAGGTGACTTTGCTGTTGAGTCGTTATCTGATGAGCCATGGCAACCCGATGAACAAGAAATGCAGCGACTTGAGTTTTTGCAAGAAATGGCAGGAGACTAGGGTTTAACCATTGTTGCTTACATTATCTAAAGCCCGCGTTAGCCAATAACGAGGGCTTTTTTATGCGTGAATAACTTCAAAATAGCTATGTTTACAGCATTAATTCGTGCAAATAAGTAATAGAGGTAATGACTATAAATAGATAATCCGCTTGGTTTCTTAATTGTTTCAACAGTTTCAATGTGTTTTTTGTAATCAGTTCTATACTGAAATTGGTTTCACTATTTATTTAAGACAATGCACTTTGATAACGATAATTCGAAATTTGGAGGAGATATGTTTTTAGATTATTTTGCGTTAGGGATTATATTTTTTGTAGTGATATTTATTTTTTACGGAATTATTGCGATTCATGATATCCCTTACGAGATCGCTAAAAAACGCAATCATCCACAGCAAGATGCGTTGCATATTGCTGGCTGGGTAAGCTTGTTTACGTTGCATGCTATTTGGCCATTTTTATGGATTTGGGCCACGTTATACCGCGAAGATAGAGGTTGGGGGTTTAGTGATTCGAGAAAGCGAGAATTAATACTCGAAGGTGAAGTTAAAGAGCTAATGAATGACGTCGCATTGTTAACGGATCGTTTATCGCTATTAGAGCAAGGTTCTGCCGTCACAGCTCCTCCCGTTTCAGATGAACACTCACAAGAGGTATAGACATGGACTTACTACTCATACTGACTTATACCGCATTTTGTATCGCAGTTTTTAAAGTATTTAAAATTCCGTTAACCAAATGGACTGTGCCTACGGCCATTCTTGGCGGAATTGTATTAATTGGTACTTTATTAATTTTAATGAATTATAACCATCCCTATTCGAGATTTGCTCGCGAGTATTTTGTCACCATTCCAATTGTGCCCGCAGTTAAAGGATTGGTGATAGAAGTCAATGTTAAGCCGAACACACCAGTGAAAGAAGGTGAGGTGTTATTTAAAATTGACCCTACACCGTACCTTTCAATAGTTAAGCAAAAACAAGCGGCTCTAAAAGAAGCTGAGCTGCAAGTACCACAACTGGAAGCTGCTTTTCAAATAGCTGCTGCTAAAGTTGAACAAGCAACAGCAGATAAAGATCGTACTGAATCAGTCTATCGTCGCTATGAAGACGGTCGCAAAAAAGCAGGGCGTAATTCACCGTTTACTGAGCTTGAACTCGACAATCGTCGCCAGTTATATATAGCTTCATCTGCGCAACTTGATGCAGCTTTAGCAGAGGGACTGCGGACTCGTTTGGCATATGAGTCAAATATTGACGGTGTTAATACGAAAGTGGCAGGTCTACAAGCTGAACTCGCCAAGGCTGAGTATGACTTACAGCAAACCGTTGTCAGAGCCCCAGCCGATGGTGTAGTGACTCAGTTAGCACTACGAAAAGGCGCTATGGCTGTGCCTTTTCCTTTACGCCCCGCGCTGACGTTTATTCCTGATGAGACAAGATATTTTGCTGGCGCTTTTTGGCAAAACTCATTGTTACGCCTTAAAGAAGGTGATGAAGCTGAAGTGATAGTTGATGCCATGCCTGGGCAAGTGTTTAAAGGTAAAGTTGCCAAAGTCCTACCCGCAATGGCAGAAGGTGAGATCCAGTTTAGTGGTAATTTACAGTCATCAAATATGTTGTTTCAACGCGGTCGAGTGTTGGTGTTGATTGAGCTCGAAGATGATGTAATCAGACAATCGTTACCCGCTGGTGTTGCAGGACAAGTAGCAATTTATACCGATCATTTTAGCCATGTCGCGGTAATGCGAAAGGTATTATTAAGAATGCAGGGCTGGTTAAATTACTTGTTTGCTGAAGGACATTAACCTTAGTGTCTGAGGCATGCGTGGCGGATTGCCATAGTTAAGTCATAGTGTGGGGTTATTCACCTTGCGCTAGTTGTACTTGGT
This sequence comes from Shewanella sp. MEBiC00475, assembly GCF_005234075.1. Taxonomy (NCBI): domain Bacteria; kingdom Pseudomonadati; phylum Pseudomonadota; class Gammaproteobacteria; order Alteromonadales; family Shewanellaceae; genus Shewanella; species Shewanella sp. MEBiC00475. The sequence goes on along the minus strand of NZ_CP039928.1, from coordinate 1,957,037 downwards.
TACGCCCGCCACGTTTGGCGCAATACATGGCCTTGTCTGCTCGGCTAAAAAGATCTTGTATTACGTTGTCTCCGGCACTTAATGAACTTACGCCTATAGACACTGTAACGTTAATGTTTTTATTTGTTTGAGTGGTATGAAATGAGTATTTGGCAATATGATCTCGAACACGCTCAGCAATGATCATTGCACCTTCATCGTCGGTCATCGGTAAGATGATGGTAAACTCCTCACCACCTATTCTGTATAAAGAATCCGATTGTCGCAGTAAATCAGTGCATATTTGGGAAAATTGTTTGAGTATGCTATCTCCGCCATCATGACCAAAATTGTCATTAATCACTTTAAAGTAATCTATGTCGATAACCAATAATGATAACGGCTGGTCAAACCTTATGGCTCTGGCACATTCTTGTTTTGCCAGCTGGTTATATGAGCGACGATTATGCACGCCTGTTAATTGGTCCGTATTAACTAAACTTTCAATATGCTGATGAGCATTTTCTAATGATTTTTGGGCTTGCTTTAACAGCGTGATGTCGACACCCATAATGATAATGTTACCGCTATCTAAATTAATCCGAGTCATTTTAAACCAGCGGCCGTCTAATAAATCGGTTTCATATTGGTTGAGAGCTTTTTCTGTATGCAGTTTATGAAGATTATCAAGCCATTGTTCAAAGTCGTTGGTATTAATCACTACACCTTGCTTGGCTTCCCAAGCGTGACGCAATAAGTCGCTCGACTTCTTACCTATGGCTTGTTCTTTAGTGACGCCAAAAATACTAGCATAATGCTGATTACAATAGATAACTTCTTTATCACTATTGATTACACCTAAACAATTTGGAGTGACTTCTATACCTTCTAGCAGTATGGATTCTAAATTGACAGGTGGACGGTGTGGCATAAGATACTCAACAATGTGACAATACTTGGGCGTAATTATAAGGGAAAAACATTACTTTTTGGTAATAAACTAACCAGTGCGATTGCTCTGTTGCTGAAGGAATAAAGCTTGGCTACTGTTTTTATTGACGTTTTTAAAATCGAGTAGGAAGAAATAAAATTATTTATTTCTCAGTCTAAGGAATGACAGCGACCAAGTGTAGCAGACATAAAAAAGCCCAGTCATTATCACTAAGACTGGGCTGTTAAAGCAGATAAATTACGCTTTAGTTAACGCGCTTTTTACGTCGCTAGGCTTCATCGGAATTTTACGTAAACGTACACCGACTGCATTGTAGATTGCATTAGCAATAGCTGGAGCAACAGGGGTTACTGCCGGTTCACCTAAGCCAGATGGTGGCATTTTACTTGGGATAAACTCGATTTTAACGTCTGGAGTTTGGCCTAAGCGCAGTGGGGTATAGGTATCGAAGTTTGAGTCTTTATACTGACCATTAAGCAGTTCAGTACCTTCATACAAGGCCATCGATAATCCCCACAATGCCGCACCCTGACATTGGGCTTCAGCTCCATTAGGATCAACAATAATACCGGCATCGATGGCAATATAAAGCTTTTGCACATTGACAATACCGTTGCTTTTGTCGACATGAACTTGTACTGCACACGATACCCATGTTGGCATGTCACGTTCTTGACCAAAGGTTGATGCAATGCCAAGCGCTGTGTCTTTGGCTTGCGGAGTGCCCCAGCCAATCATCTCAGCAGCTTTTTTCAATACTGCGGCTTGGCGAGCCGCGCCACCTTCAGCAACGGGTGTGCTACCAGCATTTCGGCCTTCGGCAATAAGCATGTCTAGGCGGAACTGCAATGGATCTTTACCCGCGTGATGGGCAGCTTCATCCATAAAGCTTTCAACTGCCCAACTTGTCCAACCCGGTCCAACAGAACGCAACCAACCTGGTCTGAAGGTCGCAATAGCCAGATCATTCGATACCGCGCGTACTTTTTGAGCACCAACAGTGTACCAATGGTCTGCTCCGGCAATCGAAAACGGATCATACGGTTCGCCATTGGTGCCTTTAGGCATAAACCCTGGCGCTAATACTTGAGTTGGCCAACCTGCAGTGGCGTGATGTTCCATTGCGGTAACTGCTTTTTTGTCATCAAATGCCATTTTTAACTGTTGAACAGATGCAGAACGCGCACTGTCAAATAGCATGTCTTGTGGACGTATCATCACCATTTTAACCGGTTTACCACCTAAGGCTTTAGAGGTCAACGCAGCAGGAATGGTATAGTCGCCGTTAAGTCTGCGGCCAAAACCACCACCTAACATGTAGGTACGAATAACAATGTTCGCTTCTTCTTCACCTAATGCCGCGGCTAATACGGGGAGGGTTAGTGATTGCCACTGGCAACCTGAATGCACTTCCCAAATGCCGTCTTGGTTTTTAAATACCAAAGCATTAAGCGGTTCCATTTGCGCATGGAGTACTGTGCTGGTGATATATTCTTCTGCAATGGTACTATTCGCACTCGCAAATACTGGACCAGTGTCAGTATTGCCAGTGTCTAAAATACTGCCTTTGGTTTGGTCGCCAAGTAATTGCTTACCATGAGCAATAATGTCTGCTTCAGACACGTTGGCCGTTTTACCCGCATCCCATGTCACTTTAACGAGCTTAGAGGCTTTTTGCGCCGCATTAAAGCTGCTGGCGATAACCATTAACCAACCTGGCACACTGCCACTGGCATCATCTAGTACGATAGTTTGCTGATAACCCTTTACAGCTTTTGCTGCTGAGTCATCAAACTTAACCACTTTAGATCCATAACGTGTCGGCGGTAAAATAGGGTTGGCGTACACCATGCCATCAACTTTAGCGTCGATACCAAATATGGTTTTACCGTTGGTCTTGTTGGCGATATCAAGAGACGTCACCTGTTGGCCAACCAGTTTAAGATCGGCATTCGGTTTCAACGGCAGGGTTTTAAGTTCTTCTTCAGTAAATTGACGTGTTAAGCCCATGGTGACTAATTCACCGTAAGACAGCTCGCCTTTACTTGAAATAATTTTACCGTTACTGGCTGTACAGTCTTTTGCTGCAATACCCCATTTTTTAGCGGCAGCTTCAATTAAGGCTGTACGGCCCGCGGCTCCTGCTTGACGATACACTGGCCAGCTTTGTGAAATAGACCAACTACCACCTGTAACCATGTAACCCCAGCGAGGATCTGTGTCAACATGAATTATTTCGACATCATCCCATGAGGCTTCGAGCTCATCAGCAAGAATACGCGCAATAGCAGTACCAACATGTTGACCCATTTCTGAGCGCATAATGTTGACTTTAATTTTGCCGGCAGTATCGATTGAGTACCATAAAGAAGGTTCGTAAATGTCGCCTTCGCTTGGGAGTACTTTACCGTCTGGGCTGGCAGGATCCATCGCTGCCATCAAGTGGCGAGGGAAACCAAAGCTGACACCTACCGCTGTCATAGCAATTAAAAAACCACGGCGGGTTATACCAGCCGATCCACGTTTAGGCATTCTGCTCATCGTTGCTCTCCTTAATTGCGTTTGCGGCTTCATGAATAGCACCACGAATACGAACGTAGGTCATACAACGACATAAGTTTCCGCCCATCACAGCATCAATGTCTTTGTCTGAAGGTTCAGGAATATCTTTTAGTAGTGCTGCAGCTTGCATAATTTGGCCTGACTGGCAGTAACCACACTGTGGTACCTGGAGCTTTTGCCAAGAAACTTGTAATGGATGATCGCCCGTTTCAGAAAGCCCTTCAATCGTAGTTATTTCGGCTCCTTCAACTGACGATACTGGCGTAATACATGAGCGTGTAGCACGCCCGCCAACATGAACGGTACAAGCACCACAAGTACCAATACCGCAACCAAATTTGGTGCCGGTCATGTTGAGTTCGTCACGAATTACCCACAGTAGAGGGGTATCACTCTCTACATCGGCAGTCATCGGTTTGCCGTTTAAAATAAATTTTGCCATTGTCACTTCTCCAGTGAATTAGTGCTCAAATCGGGGTTGATTGCGGATCTCGCCCACTTGTTGTTGTAATTTCGGCCAGGTGTTTTCCCCAGCTGCTTGACGTAAATAAGCTGCTATAGCAGTAATGTCTTCATCGCTAAGTGCATCACGGAATCCTGGCATTACCACACCGCTAATTCCTTGATCGCTCCGGACACCATCCAGTATTACGTTAATCAAGTTAGTTGGTTTATCAAGATGGGTCGCTGAACCGATAGTAATTAATGGTCGGCCTTTAACTAATTGGTCGCTGCTGTAGTGGCATGCTTGGCAAGCTGTAGCATATAAACGTGCACCTTCATCAAGCCGTTGATCTGGCTGTTGATGTTGTGCCGTTATCGCAGCTTGTAAAGTGCTACTCGAGTCTGGCTCATCGGTATTATTGGTGCGGGCAAGGCTGGCAAAATAACCACTAATAGCTTGTAGATCGCTGTCTGGTAGAGCTGACAGGCCTTTGTGCATAACTGGCGCCATTGGACCTGCTGCACTACCATGATATGGAGAATTACCCGTGGTGAGGTATTCATAAAAATCTTGTGAACGCCAAGGAATTGGTGAAGTGCTAGTAGAGGTTAACGATGGTGCAATCCATCCATCGATGGCAGCACCTTGGTACATTTGTGCGTACTTTTCACCCCCTAAAGCATTACGTGGAGTATGACAGGCACCACAGTGAGCAATACCTTCAGCTAAGTAAGCACCTCTATTCCATTCAGCAGATTGCTTGTTGTTGACCTCAAAAGGTTGGGTGTCAGCAAATAGCAGTTTCCAGCCGGCTTGAAACCAGCGAATGTTAAGCGGAAATGGAATACCGTTTTCTTTTTTGACTTGGTTAACCGCAGGAACAGACGTCATGATATAAGCGTAAATAGCGTTAATGTCATCGTCGGTCATTTTATTAAAGTGTTCAAAAGGGAACGCTGGTAATAAATGGTGTCCATCGCGGCTCACACCTGTGCGCATGGCGCGAGCGAAAGCGGCTTGTGACCAGCTACCAATACCCGTTTCAACATCAGGGGTGATATTACTTGAATAAATGGTGCCAAAGTCGGTGTGCATTTCATAGTTACCAGCATAAGCCGTACCGCCTGGCGGAGTATGACAAGTACTACAATAACCTGCTGCAGCAAGGATTTTTCCGTGTTCGATAACTTGTGGAGAATAATCTGTTTGAGTGGGTACGACGGGATCAATTGCAGGGTGCCAAGCGTATAAACTGAATACACCAAGCCCAACAATAGCTGCACCACATACGCCGTAAACGATGCGTTTTAGCATATTACATTGCCTTATTTTAAATAAAAAATGATAAAGAGAAGGGAATATCTCATCTAACATTCCCTGTTCGACTTTGTATTATTATTATGATTGGTCAAATATTAATCCTAAGCAAGGGGAAGGCCTTTGTCCAGAAATGATATTGACTCATTTATTTATGTCTTAGTGTCACATAATACATCAGCAATGTGACGAGTAACACGAGGATTGTAAAAAAAGAACCTTTAGTTAGCTTACTGTTAAGTAAAGGTTTTTAAGGTTGCTTTTATGTTGCCGTAAACCTAGTTGTCTAAGGTTAGTATTAACGGCCATTCCGTTTGCTATTTTTTGATTGCCTCATCGGCATACTGATGCATGTGGTGAAATGACTTTTATATCAATATTGATAGTCATGACTACTGCAAAAGGTGTATCTATAAGGCTAAAAGATCACATATTGGATATTATTTATAAGCTTGGTTCATAATCAGCTTGTATTAAACAACTACATTCGGGATAATTAATGCAAATCATTATCATTTGCGTTAAATGGGTTGGGAATGTATCAGATGGAACTTATCAGTGTCTCTTCTTTATGGCTTGGCTGTTTGTTTGCTTATTTGGCATCCGATAAACAGCAGCTTTTGAGTTTGCCTTTCCCTAAATTATTAGCTTGGAGCTTATGTGGTGTAGCAGTGCTATTTGCAGTGTGGGGGTTTAGCCATACTTACAGCCTATTAGTTGCCAGTTTAATGGTGCTAATTTGTATGATGACAATGTGGATATTACTGGTGCTGGTGGCGTCGCATTATAAAGGTCGCAGTATTTGGGTGAGCTCGTTCGGCTTTGCGTTGTTTGTCAGCATTATGCTCGTTGGGGTTAAATAATTATGTGGCCCAAGTCGTTCGCCGCTTTTTTATGGGGATTACTACTGGCAATCAGTTTAATACTCATCGTTTTTCGAATATTACCCGCAGCTGTAGATGTAAAACTATTTGTTGGGCTAATGCTGGGTTTTTGTGTGTGGGTTGGGGTGATGGCATTCTGTTACAGCCGCAATAGCGCAAAGGCGGCGAGTGTCGTGTGCGTAAAATGGCTTGTGGCCAGTAGCTTTATCAATGCGTTGTTATTTTTTTCTCAAACCTAAGTTATGAATACCTCAATGAAATCTAATCCTCCCGTACAGCATAAAGTCATTAAAAATCTTATCGAAGCCCACAGTTGGCTTGGGTTAATTATTTCACCTTTATTGTTTTTGGTATTTTGGGCCGGCGCGGTGACCTTGTTTCACGATGAAGTTGCACAATGGGCCATCACGCCACATCATCCAGTCGATAACACCCAAGTAGATATTCCGTTAGCAACACTCGTTGAGCAAAAGTTGGCTGAATATCCGGTTGATTATAATGGTCGTTTTCGGATTAACATGCCTACCGAACTGGTGCCTTATTATATCTTTTATTTAGATGTTATTGGCGCACAATCGCCGTCTGATAGTCACTCAATGGCGATATTGGTCGATCCTAAAAGTGGTGACACAGTGGCGGGTAAAGATGATTTTTATCTATCACAGTTTATTTATCACCTGCATTACAACTTAGATCTACCCGGTGGTAGTTACCTGATTGGTATGGTGGCGTTGATATTTTTATTTGCACTGGTGTCAGGAATTTTTATCCATGCACGTAAATTACTGAAACATTTCTTTTTGTATCGAGTCGATAAACAGCGCCGGGATAAATTACTCGATCTCCATACCGTAGTAGGAGTGATGACCATTCCCTTTACCTTGATGTATGCGCTAAGCGGCTTGATCCTTAACTTGGCCATAGTGTTTCAATTGGCTTTTGTGGTGTTTATTTATCAGGGCGATCGACAAGCATTGTTTAATGATGCAGGTTTTAATCGTACCACTGAGCTTCGAAGTGAAACGCCACTGGGTATGGATAATGCGTTCAATTTAATTGAGCAAACTCAACAGAAACCTAACTTTGAATTACGTAATATTATTTTCCATCATTACGGTGCTGAAAATGCCTTAGTACAAGTGCGTGGTACCGATACAGCGAGTTTTGCTCAACGTGATGAAGTGACTTATCGAGTGCAAGATGGCAGCGTAATAAATAAAGTTAACGCCGATAACTATAATGTATTTCGTCAAGGTCGAGATGTGCTTGTGTCGTTGCATTTCAGTAACTTTGCTGGTGTAGATATTCGTATTTTGTACTTTATCTTGGCGATGGCGATCAGTGCCATGATTGTTGCGGGCAACATGTTATGGCTCGATAAACGTCGTGTTCAGCGCCAGTCTTCACCGCGCAGTATTGCTATCGTGACAGCAATGACGATTGGCGGTTGTGGTAGCATTATTGTGGCGACAGCAGTTGGTTTTTTGTGTGAACGGCTATTGCCTGCAACCTTATATGGACGAAGCGGATGGCTAGTGGGGTGTTTTGTCGCGTCACTGTTAGCTGTCATGTTATGCAGCTTAAAAGTGAATGATATTAAGCGTCATATTAGCAAGTTACTGTTGCTCACAAGTAGCATATTGATCATCACGATTGTGGCTGATTGGTTATTGTTTCCTGAGCAAATATTAGCGTTATGGCAAAATGGATACCATGGTGTCATAGGGGTACAGATTGGGATGGGATTAATGGTTGCCGTGTGTATTTTTACTGCCGTAAAACTGACTACTACCAATCAAACCGCTCGGCTAGAAAACGCAATCACAGTAAACTAATTGGCTTGTGTTATCAGTGACTGCTTTTGCCTGCGATAATCTATCGCAGGCAAAAGCAGTATTCACATAGCTATTAGGTTACGGTAAATCAAATATTAATGCAGTAGACTGGTCGTCTTGATTGTTTTTCAACGTGATCGTTTGTGCATCAGTTATCTTTACACCATCACCTGCAGCGAGTATTTCAGTGTCTACGACTAACTCACCAGCAACTTGATGCACATAGACTTTTCGTGTTGCTTCTACGGTGTAAATAAACTCTGAATGCGGTGCCAAAATCAGTTGCGACAAAGTCGAATTTTGCTTGATTTTCAGGGTACCATTTTCACCCGTTGGCGTAGCAATTGTTGTTAGACCCACTGTTTGACCAAAGTTTTTTTGCTGGTATCTAGGTGTATTACCTAAGGTATTTGGCTGGATCCAAATTTGTAAAAACTTCAGTGGTTCTGTAGCCGATGCATTGTACTCACTGTGAGTAATACCACTGCCAGCAGACATTAATTGGAACTCACCAGCTGGCAATACTTCAACATTGCCTTCACTGTCTTTATGGGCGATAGAGCCTTCAAGTACGTAGCTGATAATTTCCATGTCACGGTGGCCGTGAGTGGCAAATCCGGCACCAGGAGTGACGCTGTCATCATTGATGACTCGCAGTGCTGAAAAGCCCATTTGCTCTGGATCATAGTAGCTACCAAATGAAAAACTGTGTTTGCTGTCCAACCAACCAAAGTTGGCCTTTCCGCGTTCACTTGCAAGACGTAATGTAATCATAACTATCTCCTAAGGCACAATTAAAAAACTAAGCAGACGTTTGGTTTATTTAAGATAATTTATCGGTAATGGCGTTATCGATTGCGACCTTACCAGAACCAGAAAATGCGAGTGACACACTGGAGGCCAACAGTGCTAATGCAAATTCATAACCGTTGTTTGCCATAAATAAACCGTTGCTGATATGTACGCTAGCAATGGCGATTATCATAGTAAATGCGAGTACAGCCGCTGCTGGGCGGGTAAGTAAACCCAGTAAAATGAACAATCCACCTATCAATTCTGCTGAACCCGCTAAGAAAGCCATTAATACACCTGGCTCAATGCCAATCGATGCCATCCACTGCCCTGTACCTTCTAAGCCATAACCGCCAAACCATCCGAATAACTTTTGACCACCATGAGCCATAAAAATAACCCCAACAGGTAAACGTAATGCCAATGTGCTAAAACCTGCTGTAGAGTTTGTGATGCGTTTCAGGAGTGCTTTCATGGTATATATCCTCAATAAATTTAAACATTGTTTGTTTCTAGTGAGCCTCTCTCACTGGTTGATAAGAAGTATATTGGGACTTGATAGAATAAAAAATCGGAATAAACTGACGTTAAAGTTCAAATTATTTGAATATGGAGGAATGATGCAAAATTCGATCACTATCGACGCATTACGCGCCTTAGATGCAATTGAACGTAAGGGCAGTTTTGCTGCTGCAGCAGCATCGTTATATCGAGTGCCGTCAGCACTGACTTACACCATTAAAAAACTTGAAGATGATATGGGCACGGCATTATTTGACCGTACAAAGCAAAAAGCACAACTGACGCCCGCAGGTAAAATTGTATTAGAGCAAGGACGACAGATTTTGTTAGCCACCAATCGGTTGGTTGATTCTGTGCAACAATTAGAATCTGGTTGGGAAAGTGAAATACGGCTATCACGCGACACGGTTATCCCCCAGTGTAAGTTGTTTCAATTAATTGAACAATTTAATCAGCTAGAACACTCGGTCGACATTAGTGTGGATGTTGAAGCCGTAGGTGGTGGCTGGGATGCATTGCATAGTCGACGCGCCGATATTGTAATTGGTGCGTCTGGCGAGTTACCAAGAGGTGTGTTTCAAACCCATAAAATAGGCGAAATTGAATTTGTGTTTGCGGTTGCTCCACATCATCCATTAGCGTTTGTTGATGGCGTATTAGAAGCCGACAAACTAACAGACTATATTTCGGTGGTGGTCGCCGATACATCACAACTTTTACCTACTCGCAGTAGTGGTCTTTTTAAAAGCAAACAAGTGATTAAAGTTAACACCATGGAAACCAAGATAGCAGCACAGTTACAAGGTTTAGGGATTGGTTTTTTACCCAGACATATGGTGCAATGCTTTTTTGATAGTGGTGAGTTGATTGAAAAAACCTGTTCAATTCCAAGACAAAATCAAAGTTTGTATATTGCTTGGCATAAAGATCATCAAGGCCGCGCATTCGACTGGTTTGTGGAGCATTTACCTAAAGCCGATTGGGGATTATAAAGTCTAAGCGAAGCAACGAGCTCAATGACCAACGTCAGGATGTTGATGTCACACTCAAATGAATATGCATTTTGGCTTTTTGTTGATTCTCCGTTATTGGTCGCTTGACATGGGTGTTAGACATAGGTTTACAGTCGTTGCATATGCTCAGTAGATTTATTTATCTAGATCTTATTATTCAATACAGTCGTTACCCCAAGGAGTCTTTATGAAAGTGAGTGAACTCGCAGCCTTATTGGGCGTTACCACAGACACCATTCGTTTTTATACCCGAATCGGCCTGCTCGTCCCGACAAAATCACCCAGCAATGGTTATAAATTTTATCGTGATAAAGAAGTATCGCGAATGCGATTTATCCTGAGTGCCAGAAACTTAGGTTTTTCGGTAGATGAAATTAAAGTGATCTTTTCTAAAACGGATCATGGTGAAAGCGCTTGTATCATGGTGAAGCAACTCATTAGCCAAAAGTTGGCCGAAACTGAAAAACTGTTCAATGAAACATTAACGTTACGTAATAGGCTAACTAAAGCCGTACTCGAGTGGGAAAATCTGCCAGCGTTGGCGCCCACTGGTGCCATGGTTTGCCACTTGATCGAGGGATTTGATCCAAACCATGAAACCTCTTGTCAAGCTAGTGATAAGGAGACTTTGTGATGAATACCCAAACAACCCAATTATTGATAGAGGGTGCAGGTTGTGCCAGCTGTGTTGGCAAAATTGAGAAAGCCCTTAAAACAGTCGCACAAGTAGAGCAGGCTGAAATGAACTTTGCTGATCGTAGCGTGATGGTCACCGGAGAAGTTGAAGTCGCTAGTTTGCTTGAGGCCGTTGAAAAAGCCGGTTATCACGCTATTTTGATTAACGATCAAAGTGGTGCAGATGCCATCGATGAAAAAGAACAGGCTGATGCAATATATTATAGAAGCCTAATAAAACACACTATAGTCGCATTGGCAGTGGGTATCCCGCTGATGATTTATGGTTTGTTTATTGGTGACATGACCGTTACTAACCCAATACAACAGTTGGTTTGGGGAGCAATTGGTGTGCTGACCTTAGGGATAATGTTTTTCTCCGGCAAGCATTTTTATACTGGCGCATGGAAATCATTTACCCATCATAGTGCCAATATGGACACCTTAATTGCGCTCGGAACAGGCACTGCCTGGATTTACTCTATGGTGGTGGTATTTGCACCAGATTTATTGCCAGAAATGGCGCGCCATGTCTATTTTGAAGCGACCGCGATGATCATTGGTTTAATCAATCTTGGACTCGCGTTAGAGGTCAAGGCGCGCGGTAAAACCTCTGCAGCAATTAAGCGCTTAATTGGTTTACAAGCTAAAACGGCTAGGGTGATGCGCAATGGTAAAGCGGTCGATATTGATATTGCCTTGGTGCAATTAAACGATAAAGTCAGTGTTCGACCAGGTGAAAAAATTCCCGTAGATGGTGTGGTCGTTGAGGGGAGTAGTTTTATTGATGAATCGATGTTGACTGGTGAACCTATTCCTGTTGAAAAAAGCGTTAATGATGATGTGGTAGCAGGTACATTAAACAAACTGGGGTCACTTACTTTTACCGCCACACGTGTTGGTAAAGATACGGCTTTGGCACACATTATTACTATGGTTAAGCGGGCGCAGAACTCCAAACCGCCTATTGGCCGAATGGCAGATGTTATTTCGAGCTATTTTGTTCCTGCAATGATGATTATTGCCATTATCAGCGCCATGGTATGGCTCAATTTTGGGCCTGAACCCTCAGTGGGATACGCCATAGTGTCGGCGATGACAATATTAATCATCGCTTGTCCGTGTGCGTTAGGGTTAGCAACACCCATGTCGGTGATGGTTGGTGTCGGTAAAGCTGCTGAATCTGGTGTGCTTATTCGTAATGGTGAAGCTCTGCAAACGGCATCGACTATTACCACCATGATTTTAGATAAAACCGGCACCATTACCGAAGGTGCACCAAAAATCACCGATATCATAGTGGTGAATGGACGCGAAGAACAACAGGTATTGCAATTGGCCGCGAGTATTGAGCAACATTCCGAACATCCGCTTGCGCAAGCTGTTGTCCAAGCAGCAACGGATAAGGGATTAACCTTATTCAATGTTGAAAATTTTACTGCTATTGCAGGATTTGGTGTCCAAGCTCAGTATCAATCGGCTCAGTTATTATTTGGTAATGAGAAATTAATGCGTGAGAAAGGTATTGCCTTAAGCGATTATCAGCAACAAGCACAGGCGTTAGCGGCAGACGCCAAAACGCCAATGTATTTTGCTATCGATGGTGAACTAGCGGCAGTGATTGCTGTGGCTGACCCGATTAAAGCTGATTCTGTTGCCGCCATAGCAAGGCTTAAAAGCAGTGGTATTAAGGTGATTATGCTTACCGGGGATAACCATGCGACAGCTACTGCAGTGGCTGCCAAAGTGGGTGTAGATGACTTTTTTGCCGACGTATTACCACAAGATAAAGCCAAAAAAGTGGCCGAATTACAAGCTTTAGGTGAAGTGGTTGGCATGACTGGCGATGGTATTAATGATGCCCCAGCGCTGGCTTTAGCCAATGTCGGCTTTGCTATTGGGACCGGAACGGACGTGGCGATTGAAAGTGCCGACATAACGCTAATGCGGGGATCGCTACACGGTTTAGCAGATGCCATAGCAGTGAGTAAAGCGACTTTAGGCAACATTAGACAAAATCTAGTGGGTGCGTTTATTTACAATGCGGCGGGTATTCCGCTCGCTGCTGGGGTGTTATTTCCAGTGTTTGGCGTATTACTTAATCCTGTGGTGGCTGGTGCTGCAATGGCATTTTCATCATTAACTGTGGTGAGCAACGCCAATCGTTTACGCTTTTTTACCCCCCAACAACACTAGGAGTGAATGATGCTATTAATTAACTTATTTTGTGTGGCATTGATTGCCCTTATCGTTTGGTGGTTTTGGTTGTATAAACCCAAAGCCGCTACTCATCAAGCAAATAACGCTATTGTGGTTAAAGACGGCGTTTACTCTCCGGCAAGAATAACCGTGCCGGCTAATACTGCAACGCAATTAACTTTTTTACGCCAAGACAAAGCAGGGTGCTCTGCAAGTTTGTTATTTCCAGACTTGGACATTAGCGAAGAGTTACCACTTGATAAACCTGTGGTAATTTCGCTGCCAGCGTTAGCCAAAGGTGAATATCCGTTTCATTGCCAAATGCAGATGTATAAAGGAGTATTACTGGTTGAGTAAACCTAGATAATGGTTGAGCTAAGTCGGCATCAATAAAACCTTGATGCTTACTACTGGGCCACATAAGCTTTGAAAAAGGCATACCCGTTACGCAAGTTAACATCTGTTTATTCAAGATGCTTACTTGCGTAATTGGTGATATTGTGGCGATTCGTTTACAACTGATTTTTCGATGACATCATGATACGACGTTTAATGGACTACATTCGTTTGGTACTATTTGTGAGTGGCGTATTAATTGGTATTCAAGTTCCCGGCTTTGTCGATCAATACGGTCAACGACTCGAAGCACACCAGCTTGAAGCTAAGCTAAGTTTGGCCGAGTTTCAGCGTGATGCCGACCGATTTTTTGCTGGTGATATAAGTAAACTCATCCGCCACTACCAACAAAATAACGACCCAGTATTCAGTGCTGGTGGTGAAAGCATTGAATCACTCTATCAGCGCTATACATCATTGACTCAAGCGTTGGGCCGTTTTCATCAACATAGTTATAGTCCTTATCAGCAAATAATATTGGCCCCACAAAAAGATATTCAATTAGAGGCTTGGCAGGCATACAGTTATGTCATTTTATTGAAACCACATGCCATTGCCATAGGATTACTGTTTGGGCTATTAGTGTCGATGTTGTGTGAATTAATACTGTCTATTTTATATATGGGCTGTCGTAGGGTTTTAACTCCACGATAAGCTATTTTTTTATTATTAATCAAGGAAATATTATGATCGCTACAGGACAATCTTTACCAAAAGCTACCTTAAGCCAACTGACAAAAGACGGCATGGTTAACCACGATGTGACTGAATTATTTGCGGGTAAAAAAGTAGTGTTATTTGCTGTGCCAGGTGCATTTACGCCGACTTGTTCAGAGGCTCATCTACCCGGCTATGTTGTACTTGCTGACGAGTTTAAAGCTAAAGGTGTTGACCTTATTGCTTGTGTTGCCGTTAACGATGCATTTGTCATGAAGGCATGGGGCGAAGCACAAAATGCTTCTGAATTAATGATGCTAGCCGACGGTGATGCTAGCTTTACTAAAGCATTAGGTTTAGAGATGGACACTGCTGGTTTTGGCGGTATTCGTTCACAACGTTATGCCATGGTCATCGACAATGGTGTAGTGACATTATTGAATGTTGAAGAAGGTAAGTCATTTGGCGTGAGTACCGCTGAAGTGGTAATGGCTGCACTGTAATCTATGTTATCCGTCGGTAAGTAACCGGTGAGTAATCGATTGCGAATGTAAAAAATGGGCATCTAATTAGGTGCCCATTTTTATAAGTATTCTTTAAGCTAGCTTAGCTATATTGTTCTTTATCGATTAACGGCAACCATACTTGTGCTTTTAAGCCACCTTGAGGGCGGTTAGACAACATAACTTTGCCATGATGACGGTCGACAATGCGTTTAATAATCGCCAGCCCTAATCCGGACCCAACACTACCGCGAGCTGCATCTCCTTGAGTAAAAGGATGGAATAGATGCTCAACTTCGGCTTCATCAATGCCTGGACCATTGTCTTCTACGCTAAAGCATAGGTAATTACCTTGGTTATATGAGCTGATTTTTACCCAACCATTACCATAGCGAAAGGCATTTTCGACCAAGTTACTTAATACCCGTTTGATTGCCACACTATTAATGGCAATGTCGGGACAGTCAGCTAGAGATAATTCTATAGTGCCTTCACGGTGCGATTCTTGTTGGCTGATTTCTTGTATTAGGCGATTAATTTGATCCGGCTCGCGAATGCCTTCTTGGTCGTTACGAATATAAGCAATAAATTGGTTAATAATCGAATCCATATCTTCAATGTCGGTGACGATACCATCTTTTAAATATTGATCGTCTTCCACCATCATTTCAGATGCTAATCTAATGCGGGTCAATGGTGTGCGTAAGTCATGTGATATACCCGCCATCAGTAAAGCGCGGTCTTGCTCTAGTTGTTTCATGCTATTGGCCATTTGGTTAAAGGCATGAGTTACTTCAACTATTTCGGTAGAACCGCTTAATGGTAGCGGTGGAGGGAAATCACCTTTTGATACCGCGACCGCGGCTTTCTGTAATCTTTTTAACGGGCGGTTTTGCCTACGGGCAAATAACCAACCGCCGGCAACACTGAGCGCGCCAATGACTAATAAATAGAGGGTTAATGGTGATAAGTCCGACTCATTAATGCCGGTCAGTGGCACTTTTATCCATAAGGATGGCGCTTGCGGTGGTTTAATCCATACATCAAGATTTTCGCCCTGTGAAAAACGTACTTCGGCCTCACCGCCGAGGTAAACCGACATTTGCTCAGACAAAAAACTGTAATAAGTGGCTCGACTCAGCCCAGCTTCTTGAGCTTGTTTTAAGTTGTAAACTGTCATGCCATCGTCGCGAACTTTGGCATTTAAGGCGTCAACCATGGTGAGGTGTTCACGGCCAACATCAACCCCATCAACAAATAAAATATTAATCTGACGAGCGATAAGTTGGTTTATCTGTTCGTAACTGGGTTTTATAAAGTAAACGGCGACCGACCAATATGATACTAATTGGTTAATCAGCAATAAGCTGCCAATAAGTAATACTGTTTGGCTAAAGGCGCTTCTGGGTAAGAAGCGTTGCCACCATTTTAACTTAAGTTTCATTGATTATTTTCGTGTGGTGCCGTCGGGGACAAATACATAACCTAAGCCCCAAACCGTTTGGATATATCGCGGGTTAGTAGCATCTTTTTCAATTAAACGACGTAAGCGTGAAACTTGGACATCAATTGAACGCTCAAGAGCTGAATAATCACGACCACGAGCAAGGTTCATTAATTTATCACGCGACAAAGGTTCGCGAGGGTGGTTTACCAATACTTTAAGTACAGCAAACTCACCGCTGGTAAGTGCAATACTTTCGTCACCATGAAACATTTCTCGGGTGGCTAAGTTTAGTGAAAACTCACCAAACTCAATCATTTCTTCTTGCTGCGCTGGTGCGCCAGGCACTTCGGCAATTTGGCGACGCATGACCGCTTTAATACGTGCTAATAACTCACGTGGATTAAATGGTTTAGGTAAATAATCATCTGCACCAAGCTCTAAGCCGATAATACGGTCTACTTCATCGCCTTTAGCTGTGAGCATCACAATTGGAATTGGGTTCTCTTGCTGGCGTAAACGGCGGCAAATGGATAAGCCATCTTCGCCAGGCAGCATCAGATCGAGTACTAATAAATGGAAGTTTTCACGTTCAAGTAATCTATCCATTTGTTCTGCATTGGCTGCGCTACGAACTTGGAAGCCTTGCTCAATCAAGTAACGTTCTAATAATGAACGCAATCTCATGTCGTCATCGACAACGAGAATCTTAGAGGTTTCTTGGCCCATGAAATATCCTTTTAACACTAAATTGATACAAGTAATGACTCAGTATGAAGTGTAATCGCTTGAATTTGAATAGCTGATTGTGGCAGAAATTGTAACTAAATAGCTGTAAATGAAAGTTTATCGCGTAAATAGCTGGAAACGGTCACTTAAGTTGTCTTTATCGCTGTCAAAAGATAGTGCTAATTGTTGGTTTGTTTGGTGATAAATAATGCTTGGTATAATGCCGAGTTGACTAACACTTTGCTGTGGATGGTTATCAAAAATAGGACTGATGAAAAGTTGGTGTTGTTGGATATCGAAGTGTCCCCATTGTAAGTGAGTGTACTGTGGATGGGCTTGCGGGTCTTGGTGTACGTTAATATTCACTACGGCGTAATAACCATTGTCGAGTAACAGCAAGCTGCTTAATGCTGAGGTCATTTGTTGGTGCCATACACCGTAGATTGATTGAATGGGGTAGGCTTGATAGTCATGTTGTTCATCCATCACGCTGTCAGCATTAGTGTCGATAGTAAATACTAACTTTGCGGATTCTAGGGTTAGTGCCATTTGTAGTTTTGGATGGTTCATTTGATATGCAACAAGGCCTTGTCGCGAATTATTACTATAGCTTGGGATAAAGCTTATGCCTGAGGCATTTATGTCTATTCGGCCCCATTCAGCGACGCTATTTTGTGGTTCAAGCAAGTTAAATTCGATGTGTAAGTAACTGTGGTCAGGATTTAACTGCAACAGTGTTATTTTCTCTGACGTGTCTATTATCCAATTGCCAAAGATAGCTTGGGTAGATTCAGTTACCTGTAATTCGTGGTTCGCATGCAGTGGGTTGATCGTGAATAAACCAGAAGCCAGCGCTAACAGTAGAGTGATGCTTTTAAAGGTGGTAAGCAAAGGCGATGTGAGTTGATTGCTATGTGGCACCATAAACATAAGATCCTTTTATGTTTGCTGCAGAAATTCCGATTTTTATCACCGTGAGCGGCAGTATTAGGTAGGTACTAAATTAAGTGAGTACTAAATCTAATAAGAGCTAATCCTAGTCAAAATCGCCAATTAATCAAATAAAAAAGCCCGCAACATAATGTGGCGGGCTTAATTTTTTAGTATTAATTTATTGCACCCATGTCAGTAACGGCGTTTGTGGAATGACTTGAAAGTCCAATGCCATGGTCACGCTTAATGCAGTAATGGTAATAATGGAAAATCCAAACACTTGCCTAGCCCAAGACTGCAGGTTTATGCCGTGACGATAACCTTTTAACGCCATGGTTAACCACCACAAGCTGGTGGCACAGGTAACGGCCATAAAGGCGACACCTGTGTAACCCGCTAACGGTAATAGCGCACTCACTAATGCAAACACCGCAATATAGAGCACTATATGCAATTTTGCTTTAGCCATGCCCTCAGCCACAGGTAATACTGGAATGTTGGCTGCGGCGTAGTCGTCAAAGCGAAAAATCGCAATCGCATAAGAGTGGGGCATTTGCCATAGACTAAACATCAACAGTAAAATAACCGCGCCCATGTCCATTTGCCCTGTGACAGCGCAATAACCCACAACGGGTGGAACCGCACCCGAAAAACTGCCTACTAAAGTGCCGTAAACCGAGTTGCGTTTCATATACAGGCTGTATACTCCGACATAAACTACATAGCCAATGGCGGCAAATAACACCGCTAGGCTATTAGTGAATATCGCCAGCATGGCAAAGCCAATAATCCCTAGCCCAATACCAAAGCTCAATACCGCTTGTACTGATATTTCACCGGTAACGGTAACTCGGTTTCGAGTACGCTTCATCTTGGCGTCGATGTCGCGATCAATGCAGTTATTGATTGCGCAACCCGACGCTACCACCAAAGACAGACCTATCATGGTGGCAAACATCAAGGTCATATCAACATTGCCTTGAGCCGCGAGTAAAAAGCCGCCCGCGACAGAAATTAAATTGCCCATGATGATGCCTGGTTTGGTTACCTGAACATATCCTCGTAAGCGTGAGGTTAATTGTGCTGACATAGATTGACCTTGATTATTCATGATAGCTGTCGGTTACATCATCAATTCATTGGCTGCGTAGATAATCCACACAGACAAACCCACAACCATGACAATAATCAAGGCCGTGAATAAGAACGAGAATGTATTGATTCTGCCTTCTTTAGAAAAATCTAAATGAAGGAAGTATTTTAAATGCACCACGATTTGTACTATTGCCGCTACGACTACAATCCATAAGGTGGTGTCATGAGTAAAGCTGTGAGTCATTACCGACCAAAATGGAATACCGGTTAAGACCACCGATAATACAAAGCCGACGAAATAAGATTTAACGCTAGCGGCAAAATCGCCTTCGCCGTGACTTGAATGTGCATTGCTCATCACAAGACTCCTAACAAATAAACAACAGTAAACACACACACCCACACGATGTCTAAGAAATGCCAAAACAAACTTAAGCAACTTAGGCGAGTGATGCTGCGATTATTTAAACCGCACTTGATGACTTCAACCATCATAACCAGCATCCAAATTAAGCCCGCGGTAACATGCAAACCATGCATGCCGACTAAGGCAAAAAATGCTGATAAAAAGGCACTGCGATCTGGACCATTGCCGTGTTCAATCAGGTGACTAAACTCGTACACTTCCATCGAAATAAACGCACAACCTAATGCGAAGGTGACCAGCAACCACATTAATGTGGCGGCCTTCTTTTGGTGTTTAGCGCAAATCATGGCAAAGCCATATGTAATACTACTGACCAACAAGGCGGCGGTTTCGATAAGCACGAAATCTAATTCGAAAATATCTTTACCCGACACACCACCATCGGTGTTCATATACAGGACTGCATAAGTCGCAAAAACAGAAGCGAATAAAATACAGTCGGTCATTAGATAAATCCAAAAACCGAATAAAGTGCTACCACTAGTGTCATGTTCATCATGGTGATCTGCAGCGTGAGCCACGTGTAAATCTGCTTTAATAGCAATACTCATTATCGACCCCTTGCTACGTTATCTATGTGTGCATTTTCAATACGCGCGACTTCATCTGGCTGCACGTAGTAGTCAACATCATTGTCGTAAGCACGCAGTAAGAACAACACAAACGCACCCGCAAATCCGACAATGGCTAACCACCAAATATGCCAAATAGCAGCAAAGCCCATCGCGGTAATAGCCGCTGCCATGAATATTCCGCTAGCGGTGTTTTTAGGCATATGAATAGGCTGGTATGTTTCACGACGTTGATAGGCCGTGCCTTTTTCTTTCATGTCGGTGAACGCATCAATGTCTGTTACGGGATCTAACTGGGCATAGTTATAGAACTGTGGTGGTGAAGAGGTTGACCACTCAAGCGTATGGCCATTCCATGGGTCGCCTGTTGTATCAAGGTTTTGTTCACGGTCTCGGAAGCTCACATACAATTGCACAAACTGTAAAATGATACCGACTAGAATGACAAAGGCACCCACAACCGCAAAATAAATCCAGAAGTTCCACGCTGGGTTATCGGTATGATTAAGACGACGTGTCATACCCATAAAGCCAAGCACGTACAGCGGCATAAAGGCCAAATAGAAGCCAATTTGCCAGCACCAAAAAGATGCTTTTCCTAAACGTTCATTGAGTTTGAAGCCCATTGCTTTAGGGAACCAGTAGGCAAACCCCGCCATATAGCCAAATACCGCACCGCCAATAATGGTGTTATGGAAATGGGCGATTAAAAACAAGCTGTTATGCAGTACGTAATCAGCGCCAGGTAATGCTAACAATACTCCGGTCATGCCGCCGATGGTGAAGGTCACCATAAAGCCTAAGGACCACAATACTGGCACGGTAAAGCGTAAACGACCGCGATAAATGGTAAATAACCAGTTAAACAGTTTTACCCCAGTCGGCACCGCAATCACCATGGTCATCACCCCGAAGAAGGCGTTAACGTTAGCGCTCGAGCCCATGGTAAAGAAATGGTGTAACCACACAATAAAGCCAAGTACTGAAATGGCACCCGTTGCCCACACCATAGAGGTGTAACCAAATAAGCGCTTCGAAGTAAAGGTTGAAAACACTTCAGAGAAAATACCGAAAGCCGGTAATACCAAAATGTATACTTCAGGATGACCCCAAGCCCAAAATAGGTTGATGTACATCATGGCGTTACCGCCACCATCATTGGTAAAGAAGTGGAAATCTAAATAACGGTCTAAGGTCAACATACCTAAAACAGCGGTTAAAATTGGGAATGACGCAACGATTAGCACGTTAGCCCAAGTACAAGCCCAGGTGAAAATGGGCATTTGCATCAGCTTCATGCCCGGAGCACGCATTTTTAACACAGTGGCGATAAAATTCACCCCGGTTAAGGTTGTCCCGATACCGGATATCTGCAAGGCCCAGATATAATAATCAACCCCCACCCCCGGACTGTATGCCAACTCTGACAAGGGTGGATAGGCTACCCAACCAGTCTTGGCGAATTCACCTAATCCAAGCGAGATATTGATTAATATCGCCCCAGATGTAGTGAGCCAAAAACTTAAGTTGTTTAAGAATGGGAATGCCACATCGCGGGCACCAATCTGCAGCGGTACGACCAAGTTCATTAAACCAATCATAAATGGCATCGCCATAAAGATAATCATAATCACGCCATGGGCGGTGAAGATTTGGTCGTAATGTTCTGGTGGTAAATAACCCGCTGCGCCATTAGTGGCAAGAGCTTGCTGGGTTCGCATCATAATCGCGTCAGAAAACCCACGAACCAGCATTACCATAGCTAGCACGATATACATAATACCGAGTTTTTTGTGGTCAACTGAGGTTAGCCAGTCGTGCCAAAGCACACCCCATTTTTGATGTTTAGTGATTAAGGCCGCAATAATGACACCAATAATAGCGACAGCCGCGAGGGTCACCATGATAATCGGTTCATGATACGGAATAGACTCGAGTGTTAATTTTCCAAGAAATGACATGATTACTCCGCCTCCCCAGAAGCAATCGAAGAATGCTCTGTGGTTGAGTGTGTAGGTTTTTTTCCAGAATGTGGTTCAGCGTCTGTGTCAGTCATGTGCTCCATATTTTGCATATGCTGGGTATGATCCATACCAGACATTGATTCCATATTGCCTATGTCGTGCATGCCTTCCATACTGCCCATTGATTTCATGTTCGAGTCTGGATGCATGTACTGCATAACAATGTAATTAAACATGCCGTGTTGCACTGACCCATAATATTGAACAGGGTTGTTTTCGCTTTTTTGGGCTAGTTGCTTATATTGCTCAACATCCAAGGTGTTACCTTGTTGTTTTACCTTAGCAACCCAGGCATCAAAATCTCCTGCAGTTGCAGTTGCAATGGCATTAAACTTCATTCCGGTAAAACCAGCACCACTGTAGTTAGCTGAAATACCTTCAAAGGTACCCGGCTCATTAGCAATAAGGTGTAGCTTGGTTGCCATGCCTGCCATTGAGTAAATTTGGCTGCCTAACTGCGGAATGAAAAATGAATTCATCGCCGTGTCTGAAGTGATTTTGAAGTTAACTGGAACATTGGCAGGGAAGGCCAATTCGTTAACCGACGCAATGCCATATTCTGGATAGATAAATAACCACTTCCAATCCAGCGACACCACTTCTACGGTAACGGGTTTAGCGTCATGCACTAACGGTTTATAGGGATCTAAATCGTGAGTCGAATTCCAAGTGATAACACCTAAAATGATCACAATAACAATCGGGATGACCCACACGACAACTTCAATCGCGGTTGAGTGTGCCCATTTAGGCGCATAAATTTCTTCATCGCGGCCATCACGATATTTCCATGCAAAAAACAAGGTCATGAAAATGACTGGGATTACCACAATCAGCATCAGCAATGTCGCCACAATAATGAGATGCTTCTCATCTATGCCGATCTGGCCTTTGGGGTCCAGCACGCCGCCTTCACAACCCGCGAGCATAAATGCTAATGCAGCCAGCGCTAGTTTACTTAAATTTCGAATTAACAAAGGAAGATTCCTCTCACCTTAAAAGCTTACTACCCTGCCAATAGGGGAGGATCGGCAGTTGCAGAATAATCATCGAACGCAAATAACCTCACCAAAGGACTAACCCAAATCAACTATCAGTGATTTCGGCATTCGTCTTAAGGCAATATCGATTTTGAGAATGATGTAGTTAAATTAAAAAATTTAAGCTTGTAGAGGAGGAGCACGACAGCCGTGGGCAGGATATTCAAGAGATTTAGGGACAACAACAGATAAGGCACTTAACGCGTAACTAAGTGCAAGGAGATTACAAAATGTAGAATTGAGGTTGAATAAACGCCAAAATTGGTCGATAACCAATGGATTTAATATCAGTAGACCTAGTAAGCTTGCGCCCATAATTTCAGCTAATAAGGTGTCAATAACGGCAATAAATTCACTGATATCGACAACATGTCCCATCGACATAGATAATGAATCAGCTAAAGGCTGCAGCAACAGTAACCCGAAACACAAGGTTAAATGTGCTTTACTCAATTTGGAAAGCCTTGCGACACGATTAAGCGGCTTAGCAAGGTATTGGTAGCAGGTTAATTTCAACAAACGTTTCCGGCTGAGCTTAAAGGAGTGGGCAGTTGAATCAACAGATCCAGCTAGTAATTATCATTGGCAGGAGAATAACAATAAGGGGCTAGTAATTGGAAGTGAATCACGCTAGGGGAACCATGAAATTATTAAATAAATCTTAATTGAAACAGTATTTTAACTAAAATATTACATGTTTAACCACATTATTACGATTAAAGATCCCAATAACGACAATAATGTGATGTGTGGCACTTAATTCTGTCGGCTAATGAGGGCTTTTTAGTGATAATGTATTTTAGCTTGCATAGCTTATGCATTTATCGCAGCGTTTATTGATTAATGTAGAGTCACTTTATGGTCTTTAAATTTGGGCGGTAAATTTTGGTATCAAGGAGAACCCATGAAATATCATTTGTTGTTATTTTTATCTTTACTGACATTTGGGGCGAACGCTCAATTAGATGTTGAGTTAACTAGCCATACAGACAAAGAAAAATTGAAACAGTTACAATTAGAACGAGTGACTCAACAATATGATTTAGCCAAATGGACATTTACAGACAAGGTACTGATAGATGAGTCGGCAACAAGACCATATAGTCACCCAACACTAACGATCACTGTAAGCCGCCCAAGCGATGATGGTTCATTTTTATCGCAATATTTGCATGAACAAATTCATTGGTTTGAAGACTCTCGCCAAATAGAGGTCAATAAGGTGGTTGCTACATTGAAGCAAAAGTACCCCAATGCACCAATTACTGGACCAGAAGGTGCTGATGGTGTGTTTTCAACCTATTTACATCTTGCGGTTTGTCTACTGGAGTACGATGCACTTACAGAGTTGCTAGGCAAACAAAAAGCTAATGAGGTGGTATCGACTAACTCCAAGTATTTTTATAAATGGATTTATCGAACCGTTTTAGCCGATCCAGAGTTTATTCGGAATGTGCTGAAGCAAAGTGATCTTTATATTAACGAGTAATAGCCTTAGTAAGCCATGTAGTTAAACAGTACCCTAGGTTAGCAACGTTAGGCTGAGTTAATCTGATTAAAGTGTTACTCTTCATTTTTATACTATTGCGGTCGAAAAATAATAATTTGGCGTGTTTACGATAAATTAAATAACAAACTACCAGTAATCATGTTGTTAAATTTATGGTTGCCAAAAAGTCGTTGCCTTTACCTATTTAGTCGAAATAAAGTTTTCTCTCAGTTTATCGTAAAAAAAACTCAATTAATCAAGGGATATAATGACTTTTATGTCATAAATAAGACTAATCTGACCATAGCCAGCGTAGTGGTTATTTATTTATGCATTTTGACTTTTAACCCGTTCAGCGCTATTCTTCTGCGCTGTTTTAGGTTGTACTTGTATAATTTAAAAACAAACCTTACGCTTTTTAGCGTTTAACGAGGTTATTTTTTATAATGAACATTAAGCCGCATTAGTTAATCCTTCCTTCTTGGATCACTACGATCCATCTGTAGTGGCTACCTGCTTGGTGGTTGTTTTGCTTTACCCCATAATCTCAATAGCATCCCGTCGTTTGACGAATTAAAACCTTTGTTGGTGTGCGCAGATGTATATGTCTAGCGTTGACGGGTGTTGTTGGAGTAAATGACTAATTTTAAACAGAGTGAATAACATGATACAAACCATGAAGAAAGAGTGGTTCTCCAACATACGCGGAGATCTGTTAGCCGGTATTGTGGTTGCACTGGCGCTAATCCCAGAGGCAATAGCCTTTTCTATTATTGCAGGGGTAGACCCTAAAGTCGGCCTATATGCTTCGTTTTGTATTGCGGTTGTGATTGCCTTTACTGGTGGTCGTCCTGGAATGATCTCTGCTGCAACAGGTGCTATGGCACTATTAATGGTGACCTTGGTTAGGGAGCACGGGCTTGAATACTTACTCGCGGCAACCCTATTAACAGGTGTGCTGCAAATAGTTGCTGGTTACTTAAAGCTAGGTAATTTGATGCGTTTTGTTTCGCGCTCTGTGGTCACAGGCTTTGTCAATGCGCTGGCTATTTTAATCTTTATGGCTCAAGTGCCAGAGTTAATTGACGTGACTTGGCATGTGTACGCCATGACCGCAGCAGGGCTTGGTATCATCTACTTATTCCCGTTAATTCCTGTCATTGGTAAATCCTTACCTTCGCCTTTAGTGTGTATTGTCGGACTGACCATTGTTGCGGTGTTTATGGGTATCGATATCCGCACCGTAGGTGATATGGGCCAGCTGCCTGACACCTTACCTATTTTCCTTTGGCCTGAAGTGCCATTAACCCTTGAAACCTTAATGATCATCTTTCCTTATTCAGCGGGTCTTGCCGTAGTGGGTTTGTTGGAATCGATGATGACAGCCACAATTGTTGATGACTTAACCGATACTCCAAGTGATAAGAACCGTGAGTGTAAAGGCCAAGGTATTGCCAATATTGGTGCAGGTTTAATGGGTGGTATGGCTGGTTGTGCCATGATTGGTCAATCTATTATCAATGTTAAATCTGGCGGTCGCGGACGTTTATCAACATTCTCGGCGGGTGTCTTTTTGCTTATCTTGATCGTATTTCTCGGTGATTGGTTAAAGCTTATTCCTATGGCGGCATTGGTTGCGGTAATGATCATGGTATCTATAGGTACTTTCTCTTGGGATTCGATTCGTAATCTTAAACATCACCCAATGTCGACTAACCTTGTGATGGTGGCCACGGTTGTGGTGGTTGTTGCTACCCATAACCTCGCGATTGGGGTATTTGTAGGGGTATTACTGGCATCGTTATTCTTTGCTAATAAAGTCGGTCGATTTATGGTGGTTAAAAGTGCAGAAACCACAGCTGAAACGGGCCGGCATTATCAAATTATTGGCCAAGTCTTTTTTGCTTCTGCCGATAAGTTCAGTAACTCATTTGATTTTAAAGAAGTGGTTGAGAAGGTGACTATTGATTTATCACTGGCACATTTTTGGGATATTACCGCAGTATCGGCACTCGATAAAGTGGTACTTAAATTCCGTCGTGATGGAACCGAGGTTGAGTTAATCGGCCTTAACGAAGCCAGTTCAACTATTGTCGATAAATTCGGGGTGCACGATAAGCCTGAAGAAGTTGAAAAAATGATGTCTGGTCACTAAGCCCTGAGCAACACAATATAAGGAAAATAATGATGAAATATGTGATTGCCTGTATCGACGGTTCAAAAGCAACCTTAGCGGTATGTGATGCCAGTGGATGGGCGGCGATGCAATTAAATGCCCCTGTGACCCTACTACATGTATTAGATAAATCGCTTTACCCAACACAGTTGGATTTATCGGGAAACATCGGTTTAGGTACGCGTGAGCATCTACTTGATGAGATGGTTATCCTTGAAGGCCGCCGAAGTAAACTGGCACTTGAGCAAGGTAAGTTTATGCTCGAAGATGCTAAAAAGCGTGTCGTTGGGCAACAACCTACAGCATTGGTAGAAACGCTACAGCGACATGGTGACTTAGTTGAAACCTTGTTAGAGCAAGAACCTAAAGCAAGGTTGGTCGTGTTGGGTCGCCAAGGCGAACAACATCAAGAACATGCTATTGGCAGCCATTTAGAAAGTGTTATTCGCACTCTTAAGCAACCTATTTTAGTGGTCATGGCTGAATTTACCGCGCCAAAGCGATTTATTTTTGCTTACGATGGCAGTGCAACAGCTAAAAAAGCCCTTAATCAAGTGGCTACGAGTCCGATGCTAAAAGGCTTGGAATGCCACTTGGTGATGGTGTCTGACAATCAATCACAAGCGACAACTGAACTGGCAGCAGCGGCAGACTCTTTGAGTAACGTAGACTTTAGCGTGATCACCGCCGTATGTAAGGGCGAGGTGCAAACAGCTTTAGAAGCGTATCAAGTCGCTAACCAAATAGATTTGATGGTGATGGGCGCTTATGGTCACTCACGTATTCGTGAGTTTTTTGTGGGTAGCAATACCACCAAAATGATCAGCAAAAGCCGCATCCCACTGCTATTGTTGCGTTAATCGTTAATTGCGAATTGTTAGTTAGATTCATAAATAAACGCTATGCAGTGATTACTCTGCATAGCGTTTTTTTTATACTCTCGACGAGTTTTGTTAGTGTGATATGTCGATTTACGGGGTTAAATAACCTCAGTTCGCAATATAAAATGGTAATCAAACCGTTCTGTGCCCTGCTAACCGTGTTTCATTAACGTGCAATAAACCCGTTATTAATGCTTGTTAGTCATAAGAGCCTGCGCATTATTTTCTCGTTTGTGGTCTGTTACTTATGGGGCTTTGCAAGATGTAATGGATCGAGTATTGCTTTTAGTTCATCTTCGCCAAGCTTAGTTTCTTCAAGTGCAATAGCTAATACTGATTTATGTTCTTTATCTGCTCGTTTGGCTATTTTAGCGGCCATATCGTAACCCACCACTGAATTAAGCGCGGTAGCCAGAATGGGGTTTTTCTCCAATGCTTGGGTTAAATGCTCGGCATTGGGCGTAAACTCGGCAAACACTTTGTCGGTCATGGCTTGGCAGGCATGGGTCAATAAATCAATGCTGGACAGTAGCTTGTCGGCAATCAGTGGCAACATGACATTTAATTGAAAATTACCCGATTGAGCCGCGATAGTTATGGTGGCTTCATTACCTATCACTTCAGCGGCAATCATGGCTATAGCTTCTGGGATCACGGGATTAACCTTGCCGGGCATTATCGATGAGCCGGGTTGCAGTGCCGTTAAGCTAATTTCTTGTAATCCTGCAACCGGGCCTGAGTTCATCCAGCGCAAATCATTGGCGATTTTCAATAACGTGACAGCTACTCCTTTGAGCGCTGAAGCCATCGCTAAGGTGTGATCTTGGCTACTCATATATAACGCAGGCATAACCGCCGTTTGCCATGGGATCTGATCTTGCTGTTGTAAGTAATCACAAGCCAGCTTGGCAAAACGCGGGTCACAATTAACGCCAGTGCCAACCGCTGTGCCGCCCAAAGGTAGGTTAAGTAAGCTGAGTTCCGCCTGTTGGATCTTAGCCTGAGCAGCATTGAGTTGCTGTTGCCAACATAACAACTCTTGCCCCAAGGTAATTGGCATTGCGTCCATTAAATGAGTACGTCCGGTTTTGACCAGGTTTGAATGTTGTATAGCCAAATCCGCCAATTTGTCGCTTAGATCTGTAATGACAGGGTACAGTTGAGCCTTTAAATGCCGCACTGTGCTGATGTGAATACAGGCGGGCACCACATCGTTACTGCTTTGGCCCATATTGACATGATCATTAGGGTGAACTTTTACCTGCAAAATGACGCTGGCAAGGCTGGCAATCACTTCATTAATATTCATATTAGAACTGGTGCCAGAACCTGTTTGGAACAAATCTAGCGGAAAGTGTTTTGAAAAATCAAGCTTCTTACTGGCGACAATTGCTTGTTGAATCGCGGTGGCCATGGCGTTATCTAGCAAATCTAGCTG
The DNA here is from genome assembly GCF_005234075.1 of Shewanella sp. MEBiC00475. Taxonomy (NCBI): domain Bacteria; kingdom Pseudomonadati; phylum Pseudomonadota; class Gammaproteobacteria; order Alteromonadales; family Shewanellaceae; genus Shewanella; species Shewanella sp. MEBiC00475. The sequence continues at coordinate 1,928,058 of NZ_CP039928.1, read as the reverse complement.
GCTATTAGCCTGTGCTGCCACTGATTTTATGTCGAGTAGGGCGAGTAAAGCTGGCGTCGGAAAGCGCCGATCTGAAAACTGAAAGTTATTCAGTGCTCGTTGGGTTTGCGCTTGGTAATAAACATCATTTGGTACCTCAATTTTCCCCATACTGTCATGTTCTATACGCATTTTGCTCATAGTTTTTTTCCGGGTCGATTTTAGATTCGAATATGTTAGGGTAACCTTAGCATGAAGTGCCAATAAACGTTTATAGGGAGATCAGTAATGAAAAATTCTATGCAATTATTGAAACAACTTGAGAGTCACGGAAAAACTTTCAAGTATTACAGCTTTGATCGACTAGCCGAACACTACGATTTATCTCGCTTACCTTTTGCCGCTAAAATCTTATTAGAAAACCTACTGCGTTATGAGAACTCTGAATTTGTTCAGCCTGAGGATATTGATATCTTGGCCCGCTGGGATCTAGATAACTGGTCTGAAACTGAAATTGCTTTTGTGCCCTCTAGGGTTATTTTACAGGATTTTACCGGTGTACCTTCGGTGGTCGATCTGGCCGCAATGCGTGACGCGATTGAGACATTAGGTGGTAATGCAGACGCTATTAACCCACTCAATCCTGTGGAGCTAGTCATTGACCATTCAGTGATGGTTGATGTGTTTGCTGAATCCGATGCACTACAAAAAAATACCGCCATTGAAATCCAACGAAACCGCGAGCGATATCAGTTTTTGCGTTGGGGTCAGCAAGCCTTTGATAACTTTAAAGTGGTGCCGCCAGGGCGCGGTATCGTACATCAAATCAATCTGGAATATCTGGCGAGAGTGGTTTTTGTCAAAGAGGATGAAGATAATCTATTGTACCCCGATACGTTAGTTGGGACCGATTCTCATACTACTATGATCAATGGTTTGGGTGTATTGGGCTGGGGTGTGGGCGGCATAGAAGCAGAGGCCGCAATGTTAGGCCAACCTGTTACCATGCTGTTACCCGAGATTGTCGGATTTGAGTTTATAGGTAAATTACCTGCTGGGGTTACCGCCACCGATCTGGTTTTGACGGTCACCGAACAATTACGAGCATTTGGCGTGGTAGGTAAGTTTGTTGAGTTTTTTGGTACTGGTGTCGATCAATTGACCCTAGCCGATAGGGCTACCATAGCCAATATGGCGCCAGAATACGGTGCTACTTGCGGCATTTTCCCGATTGATCAACAAAGCTTGGATTATTTAGCGCTTACGGGTCGTGATCCTGATCGTATCGAGCTAATAAAAGCTTATCTTAACGAGATGGGCATGTGGGCTAGCGCATCGGATAACAAAGCTTGTTATCACGCCCGTTTGCAATTAGATTTGAGTAGTGTTGTGCCTTCTATCGCTGGCCCTAAAAGACCGCAGGACAGAATTGCACTTGATCAAGCCGGAATCAGTTTTCGTCATTGGTTGGATAGTCAGATCCCTGTTAGCCAAATCGACGCCGAAGGTAAAGACGAGCTGGCAAGCGAGGGTGGTCCCTCTGTACAAGTGCCAGTTGCCGATGGTAGCACTGGTGTCGCTTGTCGTTATCGAGATAAAGACTTTATCCTCGAAGCTGGCGCGGTGGTGATAGCCGCAATTACCAGTTGTACTAATACCTCCAATCCATCAGTGTTAATCGCCGCCGGACTATTAGCCAGAAATGCTCGCCAAAAAGGCTTGCAGGTTAAACCCTGGGTAAAAACCAGCTTTGCACCGGGCTCACAGGTGGTGACAGATTATTTAATAAAATCGGGTCTTAATGTCGATTTAGATGCCTTAGGTTTTCAGTTGGTTGGCTACGGTTGTACCACCTGTATTGGTAATTCAGGCCCTTTACCTCAACCCGTTAGCGCTGCGATACAACAGGGCAGGTTGAAGGTGTGTTCGGTGTTATCAGGCAACCGTAACTTTGATGGCCGCATCCATCCAGAAGTTCAAGCCAATTATTTAGCATCGCCGCCGCTGGTGGTGGCATATGCATTGGCCGGTAATATGAAAGCCGATATGGTCACCGAGCCTCTGGGTGAAGATGCCAATGGCAAAGCTGTCTATTTAAAAGATATCTGGCCAGACAATCAGGAAATCCAACAGGTTATGGCCAGCGCCGTGCAAAGCGAAATGTTTGTGTCGCGTTATGCCGATGTTTACAGTGGCGATGCTGACTGGCAAGGATTAGAAGTGGTCCAGAGCCAGAAATATAACTGGCCAGATTCTACCTATGTCAAACAACCACCATTCTTTGATGGGATCAGTGCCGAGGTTCCAACAATAAAAGCTATCGACAATGCCCGTTGTTTACTTAAGTTAGGTGATTCGGTGACTACCGATCATATTTCACCCGCGGGATCTATTGCACCAGACAGCCCTGCTGGAGACTATTTACAGCAAGCTGGGGTAGCCATTAAGGACTTTAACTCTTACGGTTCACGCCGTGGCAACCATGAAGTGATGATGCGTGGCACCTTTGCCAATGTAAGGCTAAAAAATCTGCTGGCTCCTGGGACCGAAGGCTGTTGGACACGTTTAATGCCTAACGGTGAGTCTATGACGGTATTTGATGCCGCTATGCAGTATCAAAAACAAGGTACGCCTTGTATTGTATTAGCGGGCAAAGAATACGGCACGGGTAGCTCGCGAGATTGGGCCGCCAAAGGACCTGCGCTGTTGGGTGTTAAAGCGGTTATAGCGCAAAGCTATGAACGTATTCATCGCTCGAACCTTGTTGGAATGGGGATTTTACCTCTGCAGTTCATGCCAGATGACAGTGCTGAGTCACTAAAGCTTACTGGTGAAGAGCAATTCAGTATTCCTGCAGTGAGTGCCGGCCAGAAAACCGTTAAAGTGACCGTGACCAACAAAGCGGGTAAGCATCATTCGTTTGAAGCTAAAATCCGCATTGATACTCCTAATGAGTTCAGTTACTACCAAAATGGTGGCATTTTGCATTATGTATTGCGCAATCTAGCTAAGTCGTCTAGCTAAGTCATTTGGGTTCTCGCTAAGGTTATTATCTATTTTAGATAGCATGTAAATAGGTTCAAATTTAACGATTTGGACCTTTTTTATGCTATGAAAGCAATATGTGCGGTATAGCGGTATATAATACCAATCTCATTAAATATCTGGTCAGTTCAGAGTCACTGAGGTTTTTCAATTCAAGGCGTATTGATGTAGAAATGGTTGTTCCCTTTTAAATCGATGTAACACAGAAGTGGAATACCTGAGAGACTCCATTCTGGCGGGTTTCAAAGTCCTTTATCCTTCGTTAGATGCTTTCAAAATAGAATCACTATTCGCTTCAATCATCTGCCTTGCCTACAGCACTTTGAACTCCCGCTGAAAGATCACATATTTAATAGGATTGGTATAAGGTCACATAGTGACTTTATATACTAACCAGATGTACGAGGGTTATTATTCGAAGCGGCTCACGCGCATTAGCTCAATCGACGGGAATAGATTTTTACCATTAAAATTGCGAATGAACCATTAATATATTGCCATTTTGTCTGATGTGATATGTAGGTGAACCAATGGGTAGTTAATGTGTTTGAGGTTAGTTTTGGGGTTACGCTTTTTGTGATATTTCGACTAAGTTAAGTTAGTGATAGTAGATCCGTTCGAGTTGTGAACCCGAGGTAACCATCAGAGAACTATAGCGTTTTGGAGATTTTTTTAGATTATCCAGGGGGTTTTTCTGATTAAATCGTAGTATATTGATATCACACGTGTTATTAAATCTAGTTTTTTTTGTTTAAATGGATTAGGTTAAATAACGCTATATGGATTTATGAATTTTAAATCAAACGGTTTGTAGTGGCATTCCTAAAGCGTGTATTCAGATAGAGGCAAGCTAGGTAATTGGAAATGCTAATCAAAGAGCGTGAACTAGTTTTATTCTGAGAAAAGTAATGCCCTTATATTTAAAAGAATTGACTGATTTTTATGCTTGTAAATACTCAGAGAAAATCTTAAATAGCAAATGAGGCTACATCATGGACGACATATATAGAAAGTAAGTACAGCCGCTTTCATCGTATCAGACACGGAATACGTTGGTGCTGAACTAACCGAGTTGGGAGTATTATTTTTTGGTGATTTTTTACTCATTCTTTTTTATGCTCTTATTCTTTTATGGCTTGAGCTTCATTTGCCCTTCTTTAGTTAGTGTTTTTTCTATCCAGTTTTCAATTGAATCCTTATTTGAAGAATATCGATGGTCATACAATCCAAACCCCGACTCAATAATGCGATTAAACAATAACAATGAGGGACTTTAATGACGGTTAACCTCATTTATTCCATAACACTTATCTTATCGCTGAGTTTGTTATATGGGTTTATTGTTAATTATTTTTACGCGAACAAAATGACTAAGCAAATATTGTCTGGTGCATTATTTGCTGGTATTTGTATTTTCGGTATGATTTATCCTATCTATATGGACTCTGGGGTTATTGTCGATCCTCGGTCCGTGGTTCTGGGTATAGCAGGTCTCTTCGGTGGTCCAGTTGTCGCAATTATTGCCGCCACCATTACAGCAGGTTATCGATTACTTCTAGGTGGAGGCGGTTTATACGTAGGCATAGGTATTGTCATAGTATCGACTAGCTTAGGATTAATTTATCGATATTGTGTTAAAAAAGACTGGGTAAAAATTAACTTAGTGCAACTCTTACTCTTTGGCTTATTAATACAAGTTATTGTATTAATAATATCAACCCAGTTACCTGCCACCGCGTTTGAGAAAATACTATCAACTATAGCCATCCCACGACTGGTTATCTTTACACTGGCTACGGCATTCCTAGGCTTACTGTTGAAAAATATGGATGACCGCCAGAACACAGAAATTGCGTTAAGAGAAAGTGAATCAAGACTATCACATCATCTGCAGAATACGCCTTTAGCAGCTATAGCATGGGACATCAACTTCAATGTCACCCAATGGAATAAAACAGCCGAAAAGATTTTTGGATACTCTGCCGATGAAGCGATGGGACGTCATCCCATAGATTTGATCCTAATCGATACATCTAAAATAGAGATTGATCAGGTTTATAAGGACTTATTGGAACATAAAGAAGGGACGCGAAGAAGTAATTACAATATTACTAAAGACGGCAAAAAAATTGCTTGTGAATGGTATAATACGCCAATCTTGGATACCGCAGGCAAGGCGATTGGGGCAGCCTCTTTGTGTGAGGATATTACTGTCAGAAAACAATCTGAGCAGTTGATTTGGGAGCAGGCACATTACGATTCACTTACTGGATTAGCTAATCGCCAAATGGCGAGTTTAGATCTCGAGAAAGAAATTAAAATAGCTAAACGGTCGAATAAAAGTATCGCATTATTATTCTTTGATCTAGATGGTTTTAAAGATATTAATGACACTATGGGTCACGATATTGGTGACATTCTTCTGGTTGAAGTGGCAAAACGTTTACTCAATCTTACTCGAGATGTCGATACCATTTCCCGACTTGGAGGCGATGAATTCGTTCTGATAATAGGCGGACTTGATAGCCCAAGTTGTGTAGATCAAATTGCGAGTAACTTACTTAAAAAAATGTCTGAGCCTTTTACGTTAGGTCAAAATAAAGCTTATATTTCTACTAGTATTGGGATCACATTTTATCCACAAGATGCTTCTGATCCTGTTGAAATGCTAAAAAATGCTGATCAGGCAATGTATGCCGCCAAAAGTAATGGGGGGAATAGTTTCCAATATTTTACCCCGTCGATGCAGCAGAACGCAGTATCTCGCATGTCTTTGATTAGTGATTTACGTATAGCTATAGCAGCCAATCAATTCCAATTACATTACCAACCAATCGTAAACTTAATCACTGGTGATATTTATAAAGCTGAAGCTCTCATTCGTTGGCAACATCCAGTAAGGGGTTTAGTTGGACCAATCGAATTTATTCCTATTGCAGAAGAGACCCAATTAATCGTTGATATCGGTGATTGGGTATTTCGTGAGGCCGCTCAGCAGTCGGCTCGCTGGCGCACCGCCATCGAGCCAAGTTTCCAAATTAGTATCAATACTTCGCCAGTACAATATAAGAACGATGCTTTTAGCGCTAAAGATTGGCTTGACTATTTAGACGCTCTTAAATTACCCGGTGATGCCATTATGGTTGAAATTACTGAGGGAGCATTGATGGAATATGGAAGCAGTATCGACCAGAAATTATTTGACTTCAGAGATGCAAATATTCAGGTATCACTAGATGATTTTGGTACTGGGTATTCATCACTTTCTTCACTAAAAAAACTCGATATTGATTATCTGAAAATTGATAAATCTTTTGTGGATAATTTGGCGCCCCATTCTAATGATCTGGCTTTGTGCGAAGCAATCATTGTAATGGCACACAAACTTGATTTGAAAGTCGTTGCTGAGGGTGTCGAGAACGAAGAACAAAGAGACTTGTTAATAGCTGCTGGCTGTGACTATGCGCAGGGCTACCTATTTTCTAAACCATTACCAGCGATAGAATTTGAAAAATTATTAAAGTCTAGGTGAGAATCATGTGCCTCGACTGAATATTTAAACTAGTCAACGTTACCTATGAACAAGTTCTTTACGCTTACTACAGACAGGATTAAATGTGTCTAATACATGACGATATACTTAATTGTATCTTTTATAGGTGTTACATATTTTGATAAATAAATACTACTATCAGTTGCTAAAGACAGCGCAGTCACGACCTTTAGCCTTAGCGAGATAGAGCGCTTCATCTGCACGTTGTAGCCAAGTATCTGCTGTTGTACCTGGAACCCAGGAAGCAACACCAAATGACACCGTTATTTCTTTGCCATCCGGTGTTGTTAACTCTTTTTTTATTGTCGTTCTAAGGTTATTAATAAACACATCAGGTTGATCACTGACCTCAGGGATTAATAGCACAAACTCTTCGCCACCGAATCGATAAAGCCGATCGTATTTACGAATGTGCGAAGTGGCAATCGTAACAAAATCTTGTAGTACTTTGTCACCAACAGCATGACCGTATTTATCGTTGACCATCTTAAAGTAATCTAAATCGAGAATGGCTAACAAATGCTTAATACCGTTACGCTCGGCGTTGGATATTGCCGCTGTCATATCTGATCTCATGGCTCGGCGATTAAATGCACCGGTTAATGCGTCCACAGTATTGAGTGTTTCCAGTAAGTGAAACTGCTTCAAACCATGGCTGGCATAAACGAAGGCACTTAATGACAACATCGAGGTTGTTACAATGAAAGATTCTTCTGAAATGGTGTTAAAAACGTCAGATAATTCTACGAAAGAAATGCCAGCAACGACATTAATGCAAAAGGCTTCAACTGGTTTTACCAAAATAAAAGTGCTTGCGAAGACGGGATAAATCCACAAAAAACTATCTATTCCATTAGCAATAACAATGATGACTACACCGGTATTAATAAATACTGCTATTACAGCGCTTAAAATTCGGATTTTTTTGGAGTAATACGCATAAGCAACTAGCGATATGATGCCCAGTATCAGCATCATATCAATGATGGCTGCGACGATGTTGCCCGCTAGATAACGTATAACTACAAACGGAAAAATGCCTAGCACAGCGACAGCGCTGAGTAGCAACAATAACGACAGTTGATATTTTTCCTGTAGCTGATTGATCATAACGCTCTCGCAGTAAATTGAATAATTATGTTTAATCAGGTTGACGGGGTTCTCAAACAAAAAGCTTTTTTGCTTGAGAACCCCGTCAACCTGTTTGCTCTAGAATACTATACAATCAGAGATTTCATTCTACCTAAATCTGGATAGGCTGGTCTTTTCGCAATTACATCATTAAAAATGCCTTAATCGTCATCTCGGTTGGATGTGAATAACCAAGTCGAAAATAACCGAACCAATCACAATTACAATATTTCGAATGTGTTTATGATAATCATTATATATGAGAAACCTTAATTAGCTCGTTTCTAAAAAGTATTAATAAACGATGAGTTTGAATGTAGTTTAATTTTTTCTTGCCATTGTGATGGGCTAAATTAGGCATTCATTGAGTGTAATTATTAAATGGGCTAGACTCGAAAATGGATGATATAACACTTGGATGACAAAGGGATTTCGATGAGAAACTTACCAATACCCCATCATCAATTGATCGACATTTGCTCTGAAACTCTTAACTAGCATCAACAAAATCGCCAAAGTAAAAGCATAATCCGTAAGTTAAAGCCATTAATCTGAACAAGACATCGACCCAGTTCAATAAGTGATTTGTAGTTTGAAAAGAGCGCAACGCATAAAGACTAAAATGTTAGTTGTAAAATAACTATCAATTATCGAGGAATATTATGGTTTATCATGAACCACATAAATCACATCGTGCAGGTTGGTTACGCGCAGCAGTGCTTGGCGCAAACGATGGTATTGTTTCAACCGCAAGTCTTATTATTGGGGTGGCAGCCGCTAGCACAACACACCAAGGTGTCATCCTCGCAGGTATTGCCGGATTGGTTGCTGGGGCTATGTCGATGGCTGCTGGTGAGTATGTTTCCGTTAGTTCGCAATCAGACTCGGAGAAAGCAGATCTTGTACTTGAGAAAAATTCATTAGAGCAGAATTATGAATTTGAAAAAAATGAGCTTGCAAAAATATACGAAACTAGAGGTGTTGATCCTATTTTAGCCCAACAAGTTGCAGTGCAATTAATGGCACATGATGCGCTTGGTGCACACGCTAGAGATGAAATAGGGATTACCGTTATTGGCAATGCTAAACCCGTTCAAGCGGCATTTTCGTCTGCAAGTACTTTTACCGTAGGAGCCGCATTGCCATTATTACTTGCTTGGGTCATTCCGGGAGATCAACTTATTCCTGCTGTTGCATTGTCTTCGTTGGTTTTTCTCGCTTTCCTTGGTGGCATAGCTGCATGGGTAGGTGGTGCCCCCATTTCTGTAGGTGCTATCAGGGTGACTTTTTGGGGCGCGCTAGCAATGGCCTTAACGGCTGGAGTGGGAAGTATATTTGGGGTGGTGGCATAGTGCTATGCCTTGGGAATATATAACCTATAACGATACAATTTGAGTTAACAATGTATTAGTCTGTTTTTTGCTAAAACAACCGTGCCTTAAATTATTGATTGAGTTGCTCGCATGGTTATTAGACATTAAGGGTTACATTTGACTATTGCTAAATTGATTATTTGTGATGTAAATAGCGACAAGAGAGGCGATTTCTCTACAAGCCAATGTTCGTGGGCTCAACTATCTAATTGTGATGGATTTGGTGGACAAGCTGGCGGATGGGAGGATTCATCAAGCACTGCGACGATTCTAGGATTCTGGGAGTCTCAACGTCATGTGGGTGAATTCATGAAAAGCATCCATGATGAGATCTTTAAACGTAATAACCAGGAAAGTACCTACAACAGTTGTTCTGTTGATTACTTCGAATTAATTTCAATCATTTCTGGCTCAAATGTAAACTTTTCTCATGGTGGATTATTTAGCATTATCTACTGCTCTGGTGTTACCAACCTTGATAAGTTTACTCGAGATCAAGAGGCTATTTGGAATTCCCCACGGTTACAGCAATCTGGAATGTTAAGCGCTCATATTTGGCGTCATATTACTCTTGAGGATAACTACATGGTCGTATCCCATTGGGAGTCGAAGAATGCCCATGAGCAATACTTGAGGGATATGTCTTTAACATTGAGACCACAAGCATGCCCGTCTGATTACGTAGAAACAATATCCAGCAGCATAGTTGAGCTTGAAACCTTGTGGAGCATTGTTCCAAACAAGCAAATTAGTTGGAAAGTGTAATGCTTTGAGGTTATTTAAATTAAGTGCTTTACCTACAATAACGAGGAAGAAAAATGGAATTAGGTGTATTTGAACGAAGCAGTACCACTGACCCTATCATTAGTGCTACCGCCTATAATTTTGCCATCGGTTTAACCCTCTGCTGGGGCTTTGCAATAAACTGGTTAATGGTGACCAACATTGATCCTCAATCAATTGCAGATATCAATCCGTGGATTTTCTTTATTGGGTACTTCGCTTCATGCTTTTTTGGTATTTATCTTTTTAATAAGTCCAATAATCCACTGGTTAGTTTTATAGGTTACAACTTTGTTGTCATCCCGTTTGGTCTTATTATCAATTTGGTGGTAAGTCGCTACGATGCCTCTATTGTATCTGAGGCTATACGCATCACAGGTCTAGTGACTATTGGTATGATGTGCTTAGGGTCTCTATTTCCCGCTTTTTTCAAAAAAATAGCTGGTGCACTCACCATTGCTCTGTTGCTTGTCATTGTGGTGGAGCTTATTGAAATATACGTATTTGGTATCCACCATGGAATAATTGATTGGATAGTGGTGCTTATTTTCTGCGGATATATTGGCTATGACTGGGGCCGGGCTAATCAAATACCTAAAACAATAGATAATGCTATTGATAGCGCGGCAGCGTTGTACATGGACATCATCAACTTATTTCTTCGTATTTTAAGAATACTTGGGCGCAAGTAAGTTCACTTCGTGATTGTGAAGTAAATAGGGAGAATGTTGTTTATGGGGTTATGGGAGAAAAATAAAGCGTATTATCTTCATTATTAATCTATAAATGCATTTTAGTCGGACTAAAATAATGAATTTGTAAGTCGTTGTAGGCGTCTGTTGTCCTCCCGTTTGTGGTGTGATTAGACGTGATTGAACCCTACATGTTATGGATGAGAATAAATTTACAGCTGACTTTTGGGTCCCTATAAAAATAGCGTTAATTCAGAATGGCCAAAAATACTATGGTACATAAACGATACTTTCTAATCCTTTCAATCATTTTTGGTATTGAATGCTTAGTCATTTCTATATCGCCTTATGATCGAGCCGATTGGGCGCTTGAGAATGTATTAGTTGTCTTATCTGCCATCTTCATTTTTTTTACGTATAAGAAATGTCCATTATCGCGACTCTCTTATAGTTTGATATTTGTATTTATGAGCTTACATGAAATTGGTTCATATTATACTTACTCCAATGTTCCCTATGATGCATTTTTAACATCATATTTTAATTTTAGCCTTAATGAATATATGGGATGGACCCGGAATAATTTTGATCGATTGATTCATTTTGCATACGGTTTTTTGTTGGCATACCCAGTGAGAGATTTGTATTGCCGGATTGCAGGTGTGAAAGGGTTTTGGAGCTATTTAACGCCTTTAAATCTTATTATGGCAACATCCATGCTATATGAACTGGTTGAGTGGGGTGCTGCAGAGGTATTTGGTGGCGAGTTAGGAATGGCATATTTAGGCACACAGGGAGATATTTGGGATGCACATAAAGATATGGCAATGGCAAGTCTTGGCGGCTTTATAGCAATGGTGATTACACTTGTTATTCATTCTCGAATTCAAAAAGACTTTCGAGAACAATGGCGATTAAGTTTAACAGTAAAACATAACAGGGATTAAGCGGGAGAAAGCCTTCGTTTGGAACTTGATTAACAATAGACATGACCAGCAAAGATGAGTGCTGATTAGCATCCGGCCTATTTTTCACATTACTTTAATCGTTGTGCTAAAAACTGCAGGCTATGTTGTTACTCGCAATGTTAGCCCACAATTTTTAGCTCATATATACCCAATACACAGCAAAATACACAATCCTGCATTTCGAGGGCATTTGGTTATTGTTAACAGTAAACCATACCACCATCAATCAGCGGTGCTTGACCCGTCATGTAATCAGAATCTGGACCTGCTAAATATGAAACAAAGTTGGCGACATCCACAGGTGTTTGCGCACGACCAAGTGCAATGCCTTTGACGTATTTCTTATAGGTTTCACCTATTGGTGCGCCAGTAATTTCAGAAAAACGTTTATCAATCTCGACCCACATATCGGTTCCGACCACGCCAGGGCAATAAGCATTGACAGTAATACCTGCGCTAGCATATTCCTGTGCAGCTGCCTGGGTTAACGCGCGCACGGCAAATTTAGTTGCCGAATATGCGCCCAGCAAAGCAAATCCATTATGGCCGGCAATGGAAGAGGCACTGATAATTTTGCCTTTTTGTTTACGTTCGATAAATTTCTTTGCCGCGGCTTGAATGCCCCAAAGGGTTCCGTCTACGTTGATCTTTTGGATTTTATCCATTTCTTCTTGAGTAATATCTGCTATGGCTTGAACTTGCGCAATACCTGCGTTATTCACCATAATATCAAATCCACCTAAGGTTTTTTCTGCATGGTCTATAGCGGCATATACCTGTTTTCGGTCGCTAACATCTGCTTTGAAAGTAGTTGATTTTCGACCCAAGGCTTCTACTTCAAGAGAGACTGCGAGCATTTTGTCTACGTTTAAATCAACGATGGCAATATCTGCTCCATCTTCTGCTAAACGAAGTGCAATGGCACGTCCAATACCCTGACCTGCGCCTGTGACGAGCGCGACTTTTCCTTGTAATGACATATCTGACTCCTTTTTGATAATGAGATAAGGAAGACCTTTACATAGCCTTCCAGATAACGATTGAATGATCAGTCTACAAGGGCGTAGAGCAATAAAATTAGATATAGATCAATTTTAACCAGCATAATGATTAAAAATTAAACATGTTTAATCTCTAAGAATAACCTTTCAACATTAGTGGTGAGTATTTAGGTGTTATGTTGATTTTTATTTTTATATCAGCAGGTTATTGCCGAATTTGAAAAGAATTAATTATCATATTGCTAATAAGAATCAATCTATTGATAAACCCCATCTAGGTTGAATTTGTTAACGCTCACAAGGCTATCGCATTCAATACTGAATAGGATTATGTTATTAAATAGAGGGATGGGTAGCATGTTTATTATAGGTCTCAATCTATAAATAAACCCCGTTCTTGAATAACCATAAAAGGTTATCGCAATGAATGCTGAAAAGGCTATGTTATTGGTTAGACAAGTGGATGGCGTGTTAATTACTATCGATTTTAATGCTTTACCGCTGCCAACAATATCATCAAGTTCATTAGCACATTGACTGGAATCATCAAACCAGGAGATTTAAAATGAAAAATGCAGGAATCATCACTTTTGACACACATACTGAAGCTGAAGAAGCAGTAAAAGAGTTGCAAAAATCAGGTTTCGATATGAAAAAACTATCTATTATTGGTAAAGATTATCACACAGAAGAAGATGTCGTTGGTTATTACAACACTGGTGACCGTGTGATGAAATGGGGTAAATTCGGGGCTTTTTGGGGAGGGTTATTCGGTTTGCTTTTTGGTTCAGCCTTTTTCTTTATTCCCGGACTTGGTCCCATTATGATTGCTGGTCCGTTTGTTTCAACGATCATTGGCGGTCTCGAAGGTGCTGTTATAGTGGGTGGGCTAGATGCATTGGGCGCAGCCCTTTATAGCATCGGCATACCAAAGGACAGTATCATCAAATATGAAACCGCGATAAAGAGTGATAAATTTCTTCTTGTCGTTCATGGTTCTATGGATGAAATAACAAATGCAAAAAGTATTCTAAAGAATATTGGTCATGACTTAGAGGTACATTCCGCATAAACACGCCGGCTATAACTGACAACATTACCTAACAATCGCATACATTTAGGCAGGGAAAAAGTTCGTTACTGGCTTTGTATTTCTGCCTATTCTTTGGATCATAGGGTTAATGCTGATATCTCTCATTATTATCGTTTAAAAGGCGGTCTCGTTAAGGTTTAATATTAACTTAGTATTGATGAGCTCCTGCCAGTCAATTGGCGAGCTTAATGTATTTATCTGCTTACAAGCTAACATCAAACGAATAATATTTTTACCTTGTGACTGTTCACCCAGTAAAGTGAGCTTTCAAACAGTGCAAAGTGCAAAAACGAAAACGTTAGACATAACTAAATGATGAGAATGAGGTAATAATGTTACAACCGGAATGGATAGTACTGTTTTTATTATTAGGCTCTTTTGTCGGTTTCATGGCGGGGCTATTGGGTATCGGTGGTGGTGGCATTTTGGTGCCGATATTAACATCGATATTTCTATTAAATGGCATTGCTATTGATCATGTTGTGCATTTAGCTTTAGGCACATCAATGGCTTGTATGGTAATCACTACTTTTTCAAGTTTCCGTTCTCACAATGCAAAAGGTGCAGTGGTATGGTTGGCTGTTAAAGGGATGGTTTTAGGTATTATTTTAGGGACATTTTCAGCAACGTTTTTAGCCTCATATTTAAGCTCATTATTTCTGGGGATCTTTTTTGCGCTGTTTATGGCATTTGTATCGAGCCAAATGTTTTTAAATAAAAAACCAAAGCCATCAAGAGAACTATCAGGAACCACAGGCTTGTTTGCAGCGGGTTTTGGCATTGGATCAATATCTGCGTTGGTGTCAATTGGCGGTGGCTCTTTAACGGTTCCTTACCTAACATGGCAGAATATTGAAATTAAGAAAGCAATCGGTACTTCTGCCGCTATTGGGCTGCCTATCTCTGTTGCTGGAACGGTTGGTTATTTAATTAATGGTTGGCACTATTCTTCACCTAATGATTACATTTTTGGTTATGTGTATTTACCCGCAGTATTATTAATTTCTATTACCAGTTTTATCACCGCCCCTTACGGCGCACAGTTGGCACATAAATTACCCGTATCAATATTAAAGAAAATATTTGCTGTTCTACTCATTACGCTGAGTATTAAAATGTTGATTTCAATAACATGATTTAGCATTAATAACTTTTGCAGAGATATAACCGGATCGCTGAAAAAATCTAGCTTTTTACAAGGTATTATTTTTAAGGAAATTAATCGTGTATTGTGAAATGCTTACACAAACGGTTGTATGTTAACGGTAAATAATTGGAATAATATTCAGAGGCTTATTGCATATTTGAGGCGATAATCTCGCAATATTTACGCATCAATATAATCCTAGTAGCAAGTTAGTTAAGGGATGTCCAAATCAGAAAGCGATTCACCTCAAGCTCAAGCCAAACTATGTTCCATCTTTGATGGTAGTTACCGTTAACCTTTTACGCGTTTGGGTGAGGGTGTAGCCACCACTTAATACCACTAGTAGGCTACCAAGTAAGGTCATTAAATCGGGCGACTCTCCAAATATAAATATTCCCAAGGCTAACGCAAACAGTAAGCGGGTATAACGAAACGGTGCGATTACCGATACATCGCCCGCGCGCATAGCAATAGTGAGTGCGTTATAAGCTGCAACGCCAAAAATGATAGCGCCGATGATTTGTATTGACGCGGTTGTATTAAGTTGGGCTGGTTCATTTTGATAGATTTGTATTGCTACACCCGCAGGGATGAGGACAAAAAAACCATACACACCAAGCTGCATGTTAGACAATACAGGTGGTGCCGCTCGGGTGGCTAAATCGCGACCCGCAAAACCTAGGGTTGCGATAACCGCTAATAAAGAAGTGGCTTCAAAGCCTTCAAGTCCGGGACGAATGATCATCAGTACGCCGATAAAGCCAACCAATACAGCAAGCCATCTTTTCACCCCTACTTGTTCACCGAACAATAATGCTGCGCCTATCATGGCAATTAATGGTGTTGCCTGCAAAATAGCTGATGCACTTGATAATGGGGTTAAAGTAATCGCCAACGCAAAGGTAAATCGACCCACCACTTCGCAAGTTGCACGAATTAATATAGGAGTAGATAAAATTGCCGGATGGAAAATCTTTTCGCCTTTACGCCAAGTGAGGAGCATAAAAATAAGCATTCCACCTAGGCCAAATAGCGCGAGAATTTGACCCAAAGATGTCGTTTCTGCCGCTGATTTAATGAGCATATCTTCAATGGCAAAGGCTGCCATTGCAGCAACCATATAAAGACTTCCTTTGGTATTTGTCAAAATAACTCCAATAATAGGATGGATTGTTTTTGGCCGATAAGGCTTGTATATAACGGTTGTGATGCTTGAATCGACAAAGTGCATAAAACGAATTTTAGACCTGATTTTATCGTTCAACCATCTGATTACTTCTATTTTTTTATATAAGTAATTTTATTGATATACCAAGTTTTGTCGCCTTGTGGAGTACTGACCACGGCTTCGTCATCGACTTGTTTTTTGAGTAAAGCGCGAGCCATGGGTGAGTCAATTGAGATGTAATCTTTACGTTCGTCGTAAATTTCTTCAGGGCCGACAATTTTAAAGGTTTTTATGTCACCGGTGTCGTTTTCGATTTCAACCGTGGCACCAAAAAACACTTTGCCTTCTTGTTCTGGAGCGTAATAGACTATCTTGAGTTCGGGCAACAGCTTGCGTAGATAGCGTACACGGCGATCAATTTGCCTTAATAAACGCTTGTTGAACTGATAATCGGCATTTTCAGAACGATCACCTAAACCTGCCGCCCAAGTGACAATTTTAGTCACTTCAGGACGCTGTTCTTTCCACAAGTAGTCGTGCTCAATTCTGAGCTTATTGTAGCCTTCTAAAGTGATTAACTTAGTTTTCACGCGGTTTACTCTTAATGTGGTCAAAGAACAGTGAGGTTTTATATTAAGCTGTAATATTAACATCTGTGTTTTAGCACTTCATGCCCGATGATGCATTCTTTTTATCGATTATCTATAAAGACATCATAAAGCCTTTCGTACTAGCAGCGAACTGGTGGTCTTTATGGTATCTTTGGCATAATTTTATTTTAAACCATGTCGAATTCGATTGATTATGCATAATATTGCCCAGATTATCGCTCAAGAACTGAATGTTCGTGAACAACAGGTCACTGCGACCATCGCGCTTTTAGATGATGGTGCAACAGTACCGTTTGTGGCGCGCTACCGTAAAGAAGCCACTGGTGGCTTAGATGATACTCAATTACGTAACTTGTTTTCTCGCTTAGGCTATTTACGAGAGTTACATGATCGTCGCCAAGTGATTTTGTCGAGTATTGAGGCGCAAGGTAAGTTAACGCCTGTGTTATCCCAAGCGATTAATGATGCCGACAGCAAGACCCGCCTTGAAGATTTATACCTGCCATACAAACCAAAGCGTCGTACTAAAGGCCAAATAGCTATCGAAGCCGGTATTGAGCCGCTAGTCGATGCTGTGTTAGCCGATCGCCAAGTCGATATAGATGCTAAGGCTGCTGAGTTTCTTAATCCACAAGCAGGATTTGCTGATGCTAAAGCGGTACTTGATGGAGCTCGTTATATCTTAATGGAACGCTTTGCCGAAGATGCAGAGTTGCTACGTAAAGTACGCCAGCATTTATTACAGCAAGCGGTGCTTGAAAGCCGCATGGTGAAAGGTAAAGAGAAAGAAGGCGCTAAATTCCGCGACTATTTTGAACACAATGAGCTGATGAGCAAAATCCCATCACATCGTGCTTTAGCCATGCTGCGCGGTCGTAACGAAGGCGTGTTAAGCCTGTCAATGAACGCTGATCCCGATACTCAAGCAACAGAAGGCAGTTATTGTGAAGTGATTATTAGCGATCACTTTGCGTTAGCATTAACGAATAGTAGCGTTGATGAATGGTTGAAAACAGTAGTGACCTCGACTTGGCGGATTAAAGTCGCTTTGCAAATGGAAACCGAGTTTATTGCTAAGATGCGTGAACGAGCGGAAGAAGAAGCCATTAGAGTGTTTGCCCGTAATCTGGGTGATTTATTAATGGCGGCTCCTGCTGGTGCTAAAGCGACTATGGGGCTTGATCCTGGTATTCGTACTGGTGTGAAAGTAGCGATTGTAGATAACACTGGCAAACTTGTGGCACACACCACTATTTTCCCCCATGCACCGCAAAACTTGTGGGATAAATCAATCCGCACCTTGAGTAACTTAGTGACGATGCACAAGGTTGAAATTATTGCGATAGGTAATGGTACAGGCTCTCGTGAAACCGACAAACTGACTGGCGAATTAATTGCAGCAGTAAAAGAAACCAACCCGACATTGACTAAAGTGATTGTGAGTGAAGCGGGTGCATCTGTGTATTCTGCCTCTGAGTTTGCTGCTAATGAATTTCCTAACCTTGATGTGTCAATTCGTGGTGCGGTATCGATAGCGCGTCGTTTACAAGACCCGCTGGCAGAGCTGGTAAAAATTGAACCCAAAGCGATTGGCGTAGGCCAATATCAGCATGATGTAAGCCAAAGCCAGTTATCTCAGTCGCTCGATGCCGTCGTTGAAGATTGTGTTAATGCTGTCGGTGTTGATTTAAACATGGCATCGGCACCGTTATTAACGCAAGTGGCAGGGTTAACCAAAACCTTAGCTAAAAATGTAGTTGATTTCCGTGATACCAATGGTCAATTTACTAACCGCAAACAACTATTAAATGTGGCACGTTTAGGGCCTAAAGCTTATGAACAAGCGGCGGGTTTCTTACGTATTCGCAATGGTGATAATCCTTTAGATTCGTCATCTGTTCATCCTGAAGCATATAGTTTAGTTGAGTCGATTGCTGGCGCTAAGCAATTAGCATTAACTGAACTGATTGGTAATAGTGATTTGTTAAAACAGATAAATGCTGCCGATTTTGTTACCGACTCATTTGGTGTACCGACTATTAATGATATTTTGGCCGAGTTAGATAAGCCTGGGCGCGATCCGCGTGGTGAGTTTAAAACGGCGAGTTTTAAAGACGGTATAGAAGAGTTGAAGCACCTTAAAGTCGAGATGATTTTGGAAGGTGTGGTAACCAACGTGACTAATTTTGGAGCCTTTGTTGATGTGGGTGTGCATCAAGATGGTTTAGTGCATATTTCATCGTTAACCGACAAATTTGTCAGCGACCCTCATACAGTGGTAAAAGCGGGCGATGTGGTTAAAGTGAAAGTGATGGAAGTGGATATTGAGCGTCGTCGTATTGCATTAAGCATGCGTCTTGATGAAAAAATAGATACTGAAAAAGCGACCAGACAGTCACAAGGTAAACCACAAAATAGTTACCAGAAAAAGCCTACTGCAGGTAAATCTTCAGCCAATACCAAAAGTGTGGCTCATAATAAACCAGCCAATAAGCCTGTTAAAGCACCACAAAATGCCGCAATGGGTAATGCGTTTGCTGATGCTTTTGCTAAGTTCAAAAAATAATAAAAATTAGAGTGTGGTAAAACACATGTTCTAATTTGTTGATTAAAAGGCCCTTACACTAATATGTGAGGGCCTTTTTTGTAGTTAACTTTTATATTTTGAAACTTAATAAAGCCTCACAGTAATAATTCAGTTTTTATTCAGTAAATCTTCAGTGTTTTGGTTGAATATCAGCGCCAGTCGAGTTTATTGCGAGTGGCAAAATTGAAATTACTACTGAAAACATTATCCAGTTTCACCCCCAAAAGCATCAGTTACGAGGCAATGACCTGCATTATCGCTGTCTATTTTGGCTTGGTATTAAATTTTCCGTTAATCCGTAAAATCTATCAATTATCAGCAGACGGTCATGTGTTATTTTCTTTGTCACCAGCCCTATTGCTGAGTGGTTGCTTTATGGTGATATTCAGTTTATTTGCTTTTCGTTTCGTATTTAAGCCATTGATGATTCTATTGCTACTGACATCGTCAGCGGCAATGTATGCCATGTTGAAATATAATGTCATGTTCGATTACGGCATGATTGAGAATATATTTGAGACAAATTCTGGAGAAGCTATTTCATACATAAGCTTGTCTTCAATTGGTTATATTTTCATTTTTGGCGTATTGCCTTCTGTATGGTTGTATCGCACCAAATTAACGAGTTCTCCTTCGTTCACTAAAGCGCTGTTTCGTCGTGTTGGCTTTGTGCTTGTTGGTTTAGCGATTGTGGGTGCAATGGTGCTGTTTTTTTACAAGGACTATGCATCAGTGGGTCGCAACAATAAGTACCTAAATAAGATGATTATTCCTGCACACATTTACAATACGGTTAAATACTTAAATCGACGTTACTTTACTGAAAAATTAACCTTTAATCCTATTGGTCAAGATGCACAGTTGACCGTAAATATGAATGACAAGCCAACATTAATGGTAGTTGTTGTAGGCGAAACGGCTCGAGCACAAGATATGGCTTATAACGGTTATCAACGTAATACCAACCCCTATACAGAAAACCTAGGCATGATTGCCTTACAAAATGTGTCGTCTTGTGGCACCGCTACAGCACATTCGTTACCGTGTATGTTCTCAAGTTTAACTCATGATAATTACAATCGTGAAGCTGCCGATGCACAAAATAACGTACTTGATGTGATTAAAGCAGCTGGTGTAGATGTGACATGGTTTGAAAATGATGGTGGTGATAAAGACGTTGGATCCCGCATTAATAAGATTGATATTTCGCCGAGTGAGCCAAATCCATTGTGTGATGGCTTAAGTTGTTACGACGAGATTTTAGTCGAAAAGCTCAGCCAAAAATTACAACAAGTAAGTGAAGCAAGTGCACTGTCGGGAAAAAGTTTAGAAAATGAATTTATCGCTTTACATACTATTGGTAGCCACGGACCGACTTATTGGCAACGTTATCCCGCAGATAAAGCGCTGTTTGGCCCAGCTTGTCGTCGCAGTGACATTGAAAATTGTAGCGACCAAGAAATTGTCAATGTATACGACAATACTATTGCCTATACCGACTTTGTATTAGCCAAAACCATCAATGTGCTTAAGGAGTATCAAGACAAGTATAACGTCGCGCTGGTGTATTTATCTGACCATGGTGAATCGTTGGGTGAAAGTGGAATGTATTTACACGGCACCCCTTATAGCATTGCGCCGAGCCAACAAACTCATGTGCCATGGTTGATGTGGTTACCGCAAGATTTTACAGAAGCAAAAGCGGTTGATCGTAAATGTATTGTGGATCATGCAATGAATGGTGAATATTCCCATGACAACTTGTTCCATACATTGCTAGGGCTTTACGGTGTGAGCACTTCGGTGCGCGACCCTAAGTTAGATATCACCACCGATTGTAAAATTAGCTAGGGATACACCGATGACAATTTCAGTTTCATCTTCTACATCAGATGATAATGTTACAAAGAATACGGCAAAGAACGCGACAGCTAAGCAGCCAAAAGTTGTGGTGAAACGTCATGGCATTATGCGCTTGCTGTATACCTGTAAACATTCCTTTAATGGGCTAAAGTGGATGTGCAGTAATGAAGCAGCGTTTCAACAAGAGTTATTGTTGTTTATACCGTTAACGGTATTTGCCTGTATGGCAAATATTAGCGCGCCGCAATCGGCTCTGTTAGTACTGGCATTACTATTTGTATTGTTTGCCGAACTGGTTAACACTGCAATTGAGGTGGTAGTTGACCGTATTGGTCTTGAGTTTCATACCATGTCTGGTTTAGCCAAAGATATAGCTTCGGCGTTTGTGTTTGTCAGTATGTTGATGGCAGCGATTGTTTGGTGGGTTATTTTGTGGGCATAATCTATGTGCTCACATCATAGGGAATAACATTAAGTTCTCTCCATTTAGGCGGCAATTGTGATATGGATATAGGCATCATTATGATAAAGGACACTCAATGAAAGTGTTGTTAATTGAAGACTCTGAAGCACTGCGTCGCGGCATTAGAGTGGGGTTAGATCATTTAGGTTATACCGTTGATGAAACTGGCGATGGTTCTGAAGGGTTAAGCATGGCGCTAACTAATCAGTATGACTTTATTATTTTAGATTTAATGCTGCCTAATGTTGATGGGATCAGTTTGCTTAAGAGTATTCGTAAGCTAGGCAATCAAGCTAAAGTCATTATTTTGTCCGCTAAATCTCAAGCAGAAGATCGGGTTAATGGCTTGTTATCGGGTGCTGATGATTATTTGTGCAAACCATTTTCATTTGATGAGTTACAAGCAAGGTTAATTACCCTTGGCCGTCGTGGCGGCTTGAATCAACACGTTAAATCGATTTGTATTGCTGACTTTGTCCTCGATACCAGTAATAAGTCACTTCATGCTAATGGCCATAATATCGATTTGACTAAAAACGAATTTAAAATCGTCGAATATTTATTTAATAATCCTAAGCAAATACTCAACCCTGAGCAAATTAGTGAAGCGGTAGTGGGGTCATTTAACCATTTATCGAAAAATACCATCGAGGCTCATTTATCGTCAGTACGTAAAAAAGCCAAAGCGGTTGGCGCGACGTTACCGATTAAAAATAAACGTGGTTTTGGCTATTTTGTGGGTGAACATTAATGAGGTCGTTAACAACTAATTTAGTCAATACTATGACCTATGTGGTATCAGCTATTTTAATTATAGTTTTTCTTGCTATTGATATCAGCATTGATAACTGGGTTGATGCTGAATTTGATAGCGCATTAACTGATAAGTCTAACTATCTTAAAACATTGGTTAAAGTAACACCGCAAGGCACCGAGTTTGATTTTTCTGGCGAATTTATGCCTGAATTTGGTATTTCAACCAAAGCGAGTTTTTTCCAGTTATGGCAAGGCTCGAACGTGTTTGAACGCTCCGAATCGTTACGTGCTTTTGCGGGGGTAGATTTACTTAAAAAAGACATACCAGTTAATAGTACCTTTTTTGCCGATGTGGTGTTACCCGATGGGCGAGATGGTCGGGCGATGGTGTCGTATTTTGAGCCGCAAGTACCGAAAGTTAATCGTTCAATAATGGGTAAAGTTGAACCCATGTGGTTAACAATAGCCATTACTACTGAAGATTTGTCGCAAATATTAGTGATCATTGATTCTAGTCTAGCCATTGGTTTACTGCTGGTGATTGTGTTGATCCGTTGGGCTGTAGTGAAGGTTATTCATCGTGGTTTGACGCCATTAAACGACCTTAATATGTCGCTAAAAAATGTCGATGTCACCCAAAAACACATCCCTTTGTCTACCGATTCAGAACGTTACCTTGAAATAGAACCTATTCGTAATGAGCTCAATAAGTTTGTCAAAATTAGCCAGCAATACTTACAAACAGAAAAACGTATTACTGCCGATATTGCTCATGAGCTGAAAACACCTATCAGTGAGTTGATTAGTTTGAGTGAAATTTATATTCGATATCCGGATGATCAGCGTATTGGTGCAAGTTATAAACAAGATGTATTGAGTATTAGTTTACGGATGAAGACCATTGTCAATAATCTATTATTATTGCAGCAAGCCTCGTCTGAAAATATTAGCCTGCATCGTCAACATATCAATATTAATACCTTAGTGAATCAAGTTATTGAAGAGTTAGCATTTAAGTATTCGACTATTCATTCTCGTTTGAATATCAATAACCAAGCATCGGATCTTAGTTGTATTGCTGATGAGTTTTCTTTGCACCTTATTTTAAGCAATTTATTCGACAATGCACTGTATTACAGTCCACCACAATCTGTGATTCAAATACGATTAGCCACAGATTATCAAGGGTTAAAGATCAGTGTTGAAAACCAATTAGTGACCAGCATAAACGTTAATGATCTAGAAAAACTCACGTTACCGTTATTTCAAGCTGAACAGTCGCGCTCAAATAGTGATCGCCATGGATTGGGGTTAGCCATTGTTGAAAATATTGCCAAAGTAAATGGTTTTGAATTTGGCTTTGAGTTGGTACCTACAGATAAAATAATGTTTAGTCTGCAAATTCCAATAGCAGTAGACAGTTAGATTTAATTATTTGAATGTCGATCACATAGAAGTGATAAACCATTGACGTAATTTGTTAGTAAAACGTTAATATAAGTCTGTTGTTGCTGAACTTTGATCATTAATCAGGGTCTTATGCTCGGATAGCATTTGGTGTACAAGGCCTTGCTTATTATGTGTGCTATCTAATGTGCTAATACTAGTCTGTTGATAAATATATGGATATACATTTTAGTTTGATTGGATTGATCAAATAGTAAAGACAATATTTTTTAACGTAACTCCACCTTAAGATATGAGCATTAATCTGTTGTAAATAACAGAAATATTACGTTCGGCATAACTTGTTGAATATGTGTTAATTCATACTAAAAATAATAATGATATTGGAGCGGTAAATGGCTGTAAATTCCTTTAGGCATAACGTAGGTTCTTCGTTGCCATCAAGATCGCACACTTCACGAAGTTTACTCCAGGTCATCATTATATTCAGTGTTATATCATTGATTATATTGACTGTGAGCCGTTTAGGTTTGTCCTTATGGCAGGCAGATCGTGTTAGTGATGCTCAAGGTTGGGGTTATATCTTCCTGCAAGGATTACGCGTTGATTTTGCTTCAGTTTGTTGGTTATGGGGCATTGCAGCGTTAGGTACTGTAGTATTTTCGGGCGAGCATTTAGTGGGCCGTGCTTGGCTAATAATATTGCGAGTATGGTTAACTCTGGGGTTGTGGGTGATTATTTTTCTTGAGGCATCATCTCCCTCATTTATAGCCGAATATGGTTTTAGGCCTAACCGTTTATACGTTGAATATTTAGTTTATCCCAAAGAAGTACTGTCGATGTTATGGGCTGGGCGCAAAGCCGAGCTTATCCTTTCTGCGTTTATCACTATTGGTAGTTTATGGGGTGGCTGGTGGCTTAGCGGTAAGCTTACTCAGAATATTCGTTATCCAAAATGGTATTGGCGTCCTGTATTGGGCGTTATCATCATTGCTATTACCATTTTGGGTGCACGTTCATCGTTAGGCCATAGACCACTGAACCCTTCATTGGTGGCATTTTCTGATGATCCTTTAATTAATTCTTTAGTGCTTAACTCCTCATTCTCATTAATTTTTGCGATTAAGCAGATGGGAAATGAAGAAGATGCATCGAAAGTGTATGGCAAGCTAGCCGATGATAAAGTCATTGATATTGTTCGCCGTGAAAGTGGTCGGCCGCTGAGTGCATTTACCTCATCGACCATACCGACGTTGTCATTTAATCAAGCCAGTTATAGCGGTAAACCAAAGAACCTTGTCATTATTTTACAAGAAAGCTTAGGTGCGCGTTTTGTCGGGAGTTTAGGTGGTTTACCATTAACACCCAATATTGATGAGTTATCTAAACAAGGATGGTTTTTTGAAAATTTATACGCTACTGGTACGCGTTCTGTAAGAGGTATTGAGGCGGTGACAACGGGTTTTACACCTACGCCAGCACGTGCCGTAGTGAAACTAGGTAAGAGCCAAACAGGTTTCTTTACCATTGCTGATTTATTAAAACAACATGGTTATACCACGCAGTTTATTTATGGTGGTGAAAGTCATTTTGATAATATGCGCAGCTTCTTTTTAGGCAATGGATTTACCGATATTGTTGATCAAGGCGACTACAAAGACCCCGCGTTTGTGGCGTCTTGGGGTGTGTCTGATGAGGATTTATTGTTTAGAGCAGATGAAGAATTTTCGCGGATGCACAAAGAAGGTAAGCCATTCTTTAGTTTAGTGTTTAGCTCAAGTAACCATGATCCATATGAGTTTCCTGATGACCGTATTGAGCTATATGAGCAGCCACAATATACCATGCATAATGCAGTAAAATATGCCGACTATGCCGTTGGTGAGTTTTTCAAGAAAGCCAAAAAATCAGACTATTGGAAAGACACTCTATTTTTGATTGTTGCCGATCATGACAGCCGTGTTGGTGGTGCTGCGCTAGTTCCTGTATCTCGTTTCCGTATCCCTGGGCTTATTTTAGGTGATGGGATTGATGCGAAGCGTGACCCACGTGTTGTCAGCCAAATTGATATGTCGCCGACGTTAATTTCGTTATTGGGTATTTCGGATAGCTATCCAATGTTAGGTCGTGATTTAACCAAAATGCCAGATTCTTGGCCTGGTAGAGCGATGATGCAATACGATAAAAACTTTGGTTTGCTAGAGGGAAATAAGATGACTATTTTGCAGCCTGAATTACCTGCCGAAAGTTGCAATTATGACTTTGCTACCGAGAAATTAACACCGACGACATTGGATGAAACACAAGCGGAAACGGCCTTAGGTTGGGCATTGTGGGGTAGCTTAGCTTACAATAAAATGTTGTATCGCTCGGCTAATACAGTGGTTAAACCGACCATTGCTGATATTACTGCAATCGAAGCATCACGCTAGTATTTTTAGTTGCGATTGATTGTCGGGAACGGATTGTTGTTGATAAAATTGACCAATTCGTTGGCCAAATTGTTGATAGATAGCACTTGATTCACCAGCGTCTAATGATTGGCGTTGACGAGGCTCTGGTGTCGTTTTAGCGGTGGCTACTTGGGTTTTTAGTTGAATATCTTTACGTTGCAGTGCGGGTGTCTGGCTGGCCAAGATTTTTATCACTTGAGGCCGAATTGCAGGCGAGGCAATGACTTTAGATTCTAACGATTGTTGAGTGGTACTTTGCTGTTGTCGTTTAGCTTGTTCTTGCTGCTGCTTTTTTTCTGCAACGATATAAGTCGAAGCGCGTTCATTTTGTGGATTTAATGAACGTTCTTGATGACCTTTTGCGGGTTCTTGTGGCGGAATAATCGGTGGTTTTTGTTGGTTGTCCACTCGAGCAAGATCCGTCGCAACATTTGAAGTTGCTAGCGGTATTTGCGGATAATGAGTGGTAATTATCATGTGGACTCTGCCAATTCCAAGCCTTGGCTAAATTATAGTCAATATCTATCCAAGTCTAAAGTCTTATTCAGTTATTTTTAGCAGTATTTTATGATCCAAGGTAACAAACGATCTAAAAACTCCTCTGGATGCGAAATAAACGGTGCATGTGATGCTTTATTTATCACCATATCTTCAATGTTGTCGCGGCTAGGTAATGACGTGATAATTTTTCTTGGAACCAAACCATCTAATTTCCCCCAAATTCGTAACCATGGCTGCTGTATTTGAGTGACCGAGGCGCGTAAATCAACCTGCGCTAACATATCTAACCCTTGGGATAGCCCTTGTTGTGTCGGTAATGGTTTACTTAATACTAAGCTTTTTATGTGTTGAATATCTGATTTTGCATTATCACTGCCCATAGCTTGAATGGCTAAAAAACGTTCAACAGTTCGAGGTAAATCACGACTTAATTGGCTGGAAAATTGTGCTAGCACCTCAGGCTGGATACCTGGCCAAGATGGTGTTGAGTAGCCTTTTTCGTGAGTCATAACACTTTCGCGGGCCATAAAACAAGGTGATGAGGCAATAGTGACTAATGCAGCCACAGACTCAGGGTAATCGATGGCCACTTGGCTCGCTATTAATCCTCCCAACGACCAACCAACCCAAATAGCCTGCTGTGGCAGTTGTGTAGCAAGTGCCTGTGTCCACTGTTTAATATCACCATCGATATTGGGACTTAAGCCAAAACCCGGCAAATCAACATAATGCACTCTATACTGGTGCAATGCGTTTTGTAATGGACTGAATACTTGGTTATTCACCCCCCAACCGTGTAATAACACTATATCTTGGCCTTGTGAGCCTACGGTATCAATATGCAATGCAGGAAAACTCACAGTTAACACCTCTTTTGAGTCTATTTAATGGAATGAATAGCCAATGCCGTTAATCAATATTTCAATCGACATTACCCATATATTAGCGTTATGCGTCAAACGCGTTCAGCGTGTCAGGGTAATTTTACTAGGCAGTTTACCCAACCGTTGCCTGCTGTGCCAGCAAAGGATAGATCAAACGGGATATCAACAATTGTTTCCTAATCAAGTGCTCACAGGTGTTTGCCAAGTGTGTTTAGCGACGAGTTTGTATCAGCACGAAGTGTGCTTAGGTTGTGGTCGCGAAATAGCTCTGCTGCAGACTTATTGTGGCAAGTGTTTGAAACAAGAGCCCAATTGGGTGGTTGCACCTTGTAGCTATCACCAAGGATTAGGGCCTCTTATTGCCGCGATTAAATACCAGCAACAATGCGCACCGCTCAAAGCAATAGCTCAACAATTAGCTTGCCGAATAGCATTATTAGTTAAACATGGCATTATTAAACGGCCACAAGTGTTAATTCCAGTACCTTTGCATCCAAACCGTTTACGGCAACGAGGTTTTAACCAAGCTTGGTTAATTGCAAAGGAACTCAGTTTATTAATGGATATTCCTGTTGACGACACTTGTTTAATCCGAGTGATTGATACAGCACCACAAACAGGATTAGCGGGTAAACGGAGACGCAAAAACTGTCATGATGCATTCAAATTACAACAAAAAACGGCATATCAGCGTATTGCTCTGATTGATGATGTCGTTACTACTGGGACGACTGTAAATGAAATTGCTCAATTATTTAAGCCGCAATTTGTCCATGTGCAAACTTGGTGCCTAGCTCGTGCAGAGGCGCCGGGATTGTTAGATTAAAGCAATTTGAGTATAGATTGACCTAGGTTGCGGTTAGATTAATTTAATTTGAGTAATAACAAGTTTTTTTATAAATAAAAACAATTAATTAATATGTCTTGTAACTCTTGGTATATGGCGTATTGCGGTTTCTTTAGGGTTAAAAAAAGTTGAACTAGATCATTTTTTCGAAATCTAGGCTTCCCTAGACTACAAAGCAAATGCAACACAGAGTATCATAGGCCTAATTCTTACTAAATTACTCAGGTATACCCTGACGGAGCAGGTTTTTATGATCACCATTACCGATACAGCTCAGGCCCATTTCGTCAAATTATTGGCCGACCAACCTGAAGGCACTCACATTCGTGTTTTTGTTATCAGCCCTGGTACAGCGCAAGCAGAATGCGGTGTGTCTTATTGTCCACCTGATGCGGTTGAAGCTGATGATACTGAATTACCTTTTAATGGTTTCAGTGCCATGGTTGATGAAAAAAGCGCACCTTTTTTAGATGACGCCAGCATTGATTTTGTTACCGATCAGCTTGGTTCGCAGTTAACCTTAAAAGCACCAAATGCAAAAATGCGTAAAGTTGGTGCTGATGCTCCATTAGTTGAACGCATTGAGTATGTTATTCAGTCTGAAATTAATCCACAACTTGCCAGCCATGGCGGTAATATTATGTTGGTAGAAATTACCGAAGATGGTGTTGCGGTATTGCAGTTTGGTGGTGGTTGTAACGGTTGCTCTCAAGTTGATATCACCTTAAAAGATGGTATCGAAAAACAACTATTAGATATGTTCCCTACGGAATTAACTGGCGTTCGTGATGTAACAGAACATCAGCATGGCGAACATTCTTACGCTTAATCGCGTGATGAATTACTGCTAATAAACGAAAACGCGACCTTATTATGGGGTCGCGTTTTTTTGTTCGTATCGATTAGATATTAACCGACTAACTTATTGCAAGTTCATTTTACACCGCTAGCAAGGTAGAGTGCTGTTTGAGCGGCGTTTGTTATACCGAGTTGAGGTTATTTAGTCGTCCCGTGTCAGAACTTCAAGTAATTCAATATCAAAAAACAAATCTGAGTTTGCCGGGATACGATCGCCAATCTGGCGCTCTCCATAGGCTAGATGAGCTGGAACAGATAGCTTTCGCTTACCACCTACATTCATACCGATAATACCTTGATCCCAGCCTTTAATGACTCTGCCAGTACCGATGACACACTGAAATGCACCCGAAGCATCAAACTGGCTTCCGTCGGCTAATCGGCCGCTATAACGAGTAGTAATTAATGCGCCTTTAACGGCCGCTTTCCCGCTGCCAACTTCAATATCTGTGATAATCAATTCTTGGGTCATGGTACTCTCGTTTGTAATAATATGGACTAGTTGGGTTATGCAATATTACCATTTTAATTTTTTACAGTTTACTGGTGTGCCGAGTCTTTCGAAACTACTTATGTTTGCTTATAAGGTTGAATTTCAATGAAACATAATTGAAATTCTCATCAGCCTTAAAGCGAAAAGGGCGATCATTTAGTGAAGCCATTGTGATCCACAAATACTATTACGTGGTCAGCAGTTGAAACCTGAGCCTATAGTAATAATGCCAGCCAAGGGTAAGGCTGCGGCATAACATAAATACCGACATTGCCGCCCAAAGACTATCGTTACCCCATCCTTGCAATAAGTACCAGCATGGAAAGTAAATTCCAAATGTAGCTATTATCATACTATTACGCATAATATTTCCGCGAGCTGCGCCAATATATACGCCATCAAACAAGTAGCAACCAAATGCCAAGATAGGCATAATAATCAGCCATATTAAATCATTGTTTGCGGCATCTTGTACCGCCTCTATATTGGTTAATAACTGAATTATCCACGGCCCTGTTAGCCAAAATAGCAGGCTAAATAAAACAGCTACCATTGCAGACCAGCAAAAAGCTAACACTACGCTTTCATGAAGCAATTTGGGGTCTTTTTTACCAAATGCCCGTCCCACTTCAGCTTCTGCATAATAGGCTATGCCATCGAGCGCATACGATATCAACATCAATAAATTAAGCAGTACCGCGTTGGCGGCAATAATGTTGTCGCCTAAGCCTGCACCATAAAAAGTCATAAAGCTAAAGGCAGCTTGCAAGCACAGACTACGGATAAAAATGTCGCGGTTTAAGGTGAGTAAACGAGCATATCCCCGCCATGTTAATTGAGAAATCATGTGGCTTAGATTCAGCTCGCCTGTGAGTTTCAGTTGGCGCTTTACCATGACTAATCCAACTGAAAATGCACTGATATCAGCAATAACTGATGCTAATGCCGCCCCTTGTACATTCCATTTAAATACCATGACAAACACAATATCGAGAATAATATTAGCGCTATTAGCGATAATCAGCTGCCACATGGCTGCTTTTGGTGCTTGGCGTCCGAGCAGCCAACCTAGCAATACTAAATTGACAAGAGCAAACGGTAGTGACCAAATTCGAATATTGACATATTGGCGGCAATAGAACATCACTTGTTCGCTGGCATCGCTCAAGCTGAGCGCAAAATTAAGTAGTGGAGATTGTAGGATCACGCAAGCTAAGCCTAAGATTAATGCTAGGCTACAGCCTTGTATCAGTAATTGATGTTGAGTTGAGGTATCATTAGCACCATAGGCTTGAGCAACTAACCCTGTAGTAGACATTCGTAAGAAACCGAGTAGCCATACTATCAATGTAATGATGGTACTTCCTAAGGCCACGCCACCCAGGTAGTAAGCTTGCCCTAGATGTCCAATTACAGCTGTATCAACTAATCCTAAAAGTGGGATGGTGATATTAGACAGTATCATTGGTGTTGCTAATGCCAATAATTGACGATTTTTTTGGCGGTTTAACAGTAGTGAGCTAACAGACATAGGTATGAATATTCATGGTTAAGAAAATAGCGTTATTGTTGGCAGTGTTCAGTTTGAGTCTATTGCATTATGATGCAAATGCGGTGGTTATTTTACAATATCATCACGTATCTGAGAACACGCCTAAAAGTACTAGTGTCACGCCTAGTCAGTTCACCGAACAGATGCAGTACTTGGCCGATAATGATTTTACCGTGATGTCATTAACTGAAGCTGTTAAGTCAATAAAGCATAACACGCCTATAGCAGATAAACGTATCGTGATTACCTTCGATGACGGATATGACAGCATTATTAACAATGCAGCGCCTATTTTGGCTTCGCATCAATTTCCATATACGGTGTTTATTTCTGTAGCGCCCATTGAGGCGGGTTACAAAGGCATGATGAGTTGGCAAGATATTAATACTCTGTCGGAGCAAGGTGTGACGATTGCAAACCATAGCTGGGGACATGAACACTTAATTCGTCGTCAAGGCAAAGAATCCCAAGACCAATGGCAGGCGCGAGTTGAAGATAATATTCTATCGACTGAGGCAGAGATCTTAAAGCATACTGGCCAAAGCGTAAAAATGTTTGCCTACCCTTATGGTGAATACACTAATAAGTTGGAAGCTATTTTGGCTAAACATGGTTTTGTTGGTTTTGGTCAACAATCTGGTGCGGCGGGAGAATATTCATCATTAACGGCGTTGCCACGTTTCCCAGTAGCTAATGCTTATGCGGATTTAGCGAGTTTAATGGTAAAGTTTTCCAGCTTACCGATGCCGGTTATTAAGCAAAATATAAGCGATCCATTATTGGTATCAGGTAAATGGCGGCCTAAGTTGATATTAACCCTCAATATTCAGGATATTTATCCCCATCAAGTAATGTGCTTTATTCAAGGGCAAGGTTCTAAAAAGCCTACTTGGTTGAGTGAGAATCGCTTATCTATTCAGGCATCATCAGACTTAGCCCCCGGACGGTCACGTTATAATTGCACCGCACCGAGTAAAACCAAATCAGGCTATTATTGGTTCTCGCAAGCGTGGATCCGCCCGCAAGATAATGGTCAGTGGCTTGAAGAGTAACTGCATCATATGGATGGCTAGTGCCAAGATTGAACGATTTGGCCAAAGTCAGCTATCAGCTCAGCATTAAGAATTTGTGCTAGTTGACCAGGCTGTGGTTTGGGTTTAAATACTGCTATTTTTTCCCCTCGAGGTGAAACCAACACATACGATGCACTATGGTCTACTTGGTAATCGTTGTTGTCTCCAACCATGGCATATACAAAGCCTAAGTCACGACTAAACGGAAATAAGTCGGTGTGTTCTGCGCTGACTGCTTTAAAGTCCTTATTAAAAAAGTTTATGTAATCTAACCGTTTAACTTGAGTGTCACGTTTGGGGTCGGCTGACACAAACACCACTTGCACATTGCTGGCTATTTTTTGCAGTTGTGGATAAGCCGCTGCGAGTTTATTCAACGTGGTCGGGCATACATCAGGGCAAGCAGTATAACCAATAAAAAATAAGCTCCATTTGTCTTGCAACGTTTGGTTAGTAAACGCATTGCCGTATTGGTCTGCTAATGTAAACGGTGCTAATGCGCGCTGTTGTTCAAATACATAACTGGTTGCCAGTGGCATAGGTTCTGTTTGCGTCTGTTGATAAACAACGCCCCCCGCCAAGGCTAATAATATTAGCCCCACCGCTATCATTATTTTCAATATCTTTTCCTTTCTAATTTAAGCAGTTACCCAAAAGTAATGATCTACTAATAAGACAATAAACAACACCATTAAATGATAAATGGAGAATTTAAAAACTTGCATGGACAGTTCTGGATAGTCATGAAACTTTAACTGCCATGCCTTATAGATAAAACCACAACTCAATAATGTTGAACCCACCAAATATATTGGACCACACATACCGACTAAAACGGGTAGCAGGCAAGCAATGGCTAATAAGATGGTGTAAAGCAAAATACAGGTTTTAGTAAATTCAACCCCATGAGTAACCGGTAACATTGGAATATCGACCTTGGCATATTCTTTACGGCGATGAATGGCTAACGCCCAAAAATGCGGAGGGGTCCAAGTGAAGATAATAATAACCAGCAACAGAGCGTAACCATGCAGTTCATTGGTTATTGCTGTCCAGCCTAACAGTGGTGGCATCGCACCGGCTAATCCACCAATGACAATATTTTGTGAGGTCGCTCGCTTAAGGTAGGCGGTATACACCAAGGCATAACCAATTAAACTGGCAAAGGTCAGCCAAGCCGTGAGGGGATTAACTAAGGTATATAACACCACAAAACCGAGCGTTCCGAGCGACACCGCAAATGTGGTCGCTTTGGTGGTTGATATTTTGCCTTTAGGTAGCGGACGATTATACGTTCGGGCCATCAATCCATCGATTTTACGATCAATTAAGTGATTAAACGCTGCCGCGGCGCCTGCCATCATTGCAATGCCTGCCATCCCTGCAACTAGAGGTTGGAGTGGCACTATACCTGGGACGGCTAAACACATACCGACCAATACTGTCAGTAGCATAAGTGCTACAACTTTAGGTTTGGTCATTTCAAAATAAGCACGCCATTGCAGGGTTATTTTAGGTTGAACCTGACTCATTGTTAGAGGTTTTGTCATGGTCGATCCTCACTCATGCTTTACGCCATAGGGCGTAATTAATAAAGACTAAGGTAAGCAGCAACAAGGCTGCGCCTCCATTGTGTGATACTGCTATGCCTAAAGGTAAATTCATCACTACATTGCTAATCCCCAATCCGACTTGAGCGATAACGAGAAACAGTAATAAATAACCACTGTTGCGCATAATATGTGATTGTGCGAAGCGTAATTTTAGTGCAAGGATAATTAGGGTTATGGCTGTGACAACCGCCCAAATTCGGTGGCTGACATGGATGGTCATTCGTGTGGCATAGTCCAAAACGCCAAATTCAAAACTGGGGTGGTCGCCTTGAAATGGTGAAAAAGCATCGGCAAAACGTAAGTTATCGACCCAATTACCTTCACATATGGGCAGGGCGGTACAGGCAAGCGCGGCGTAATTTGATGAGGTCCAGCCACCCAGTATGATTTGAATGACTAATACACCAAAACTGGCTAATGCTAACGGAATGAGCTTATGCGCATAGGTATCACCTCCGGGGATCCTTAAAGGTTTAAGCCGCAGATATAACAGCAGTAATAAGGCAAATAAACTAAAGCCGCCAATAAGGTGTGCCATCACCACTATTGGCATTAATTTCATCGTGACAGTCCACATGCCAAGCGCAGCTTGAAACACAATCAGTGCAGCAATAAATACGGGCAGTTTTTTGGGTGCTTGAGGCTGTTTTAGGCATAAAATTAAAATCGCTAAAACCATTAAGCCCAAAGTACCAGCGATATAGCGATGGATCATTTCCAGCCACGCTTTTTCTGGCTCAATTTGAGCATCAGGGAAACGAGTTTCAATTTTGGCTAAGTCATGGCTTGCGCTTGGCACCGCTAAATGGCCGTAACAGCCCGGCCAGTCTGGGCAACCTAATCCAGCATCAGACAGGCGTGTGTAAGCACCCATTAAAATAACCGCTAAGGTAAACACTAAGGTGAATTTGATTAATCGCTGTATTGCCATTAGCCTACCCTCGACAACTTAAGCATTTTACGTAAGTCAGCAATCATGGCTTTGCCCTGAGCAATATTAGCGTCGTGGCCTATCACGTTGTCATATTGCATCACTAAGCTTCCGAGAGGGTCGACAATGATGAGTTGTTGATTGGTTAATAGTGCAGCAAGTGCGTCATTGGCGTTTGCTTGGTCAAAAGCGATATTTAATTGCTTGAGTATTTGGGTGTCACTGTGGCTATTGACCAAAATGATAGGTGTAACACGATCCCGATTTTTTCCTAGGGCAATATAGCTTTGGTGTAAAATGTACAGCCGTTCTTGGCATTGCTCATTGCAGTTTTCGGGTAGAAAAAACAGTACTTGCCATGCATGAGGTTTTGGGTTTTCCATGGCTAAATTGGCATAGTTAATTTCTGGTGCGATTAACGCCCCTTTGTTAGTTGCTCCACCGTTGTATAGTTCTAGGCTTAACACTAATTTGGCTAAGGCAACCGGTAAAATAAATACCAGCAGTAAGACCATTAGTGCTTTATTACTCTTTTTTGGCTGGGAGTTCATTCTATCTCCTCTTTATCATTTTAATATTATGGTTAAGTTAATGATTAACGACGAGGTTTAACGTCGATACTGTCGAAATGCTATCCAGCCCATGAGCCCTAAAAATACCGCTGCCATGGTGAACCATTGCAATGCATATCCTTGATGCTTTTGTGCTGACAATGGAATAGGTACCCAAGGTTGGGGTAGGTGATAATTGGGAACATTGTCGGGTTGCAGCACAATAGGGGCTAAGTCATGACCAAGCAGATCCGTTAGTGCGGGGATATTCATATTTTGAAAACGTATTGGTGTATCGGCTGACTGTTCAGCATCAAGTTGGTCACTTAATGGATTGGGTTGTTTTTGATAAATGCGCCCAACCAATTTGTAGTAAGCATTTTTTAACGGTGTTAGCTCGGGTAGGATGCGGCGATCTTTGCTTGCTGGCACAAAACCTAACTCGACCAATACCCAAGGTTGCTCAGGAGTGATTTCAAACACTTGGTAAGCTAAATACCCCACTTGTCCTTGATACACTTGATTGTCTAATAACAACATCATGTTATTTGCCGGTTTGGCTGAAATCGATAGACGATAACCCGTTAGTAGTCTCGCTTCTGGCTGAGAGGTGGTTGATGCTTCAGATGATTTAACGATTGCCAACAATGCTTCATAGCTAAGCGCTTGTTGCTGTTGGCGCTCAAGTAGCGTGCTTTGCCACTCTTGTTTAAAGCTTGCTCGTGATAGCTGCCATAATCCTAACTTGACCAATAAGCTAAACACGACCAAAGTAATGATAACCAATAATACTCGAGACACACTCACACTATAAAAAGGATTGCCTGTGACAACACCTTTCATCGTTAAGTTAGTTTTAGTCTCGTTGCTTGTATTCATATTATTTAACTTAGCTAGAGCTTTATTTATTATGGTTAAAGGGCAGCATCAACAATCAATGAGTCGTTTTTTAGGCCGGCGCGTGTTGTTTTCTGTTGTCGTTATTATGGTATTGCTGGTGGCTCTGGGGCTTGGCTACATTCAGCCAAATCCCAGACCTTATTAGTGTTGATTTACAACACATATACAAAGATGAATAAGCATAACCACACCACATCAACGAAGTGCCAATACCAACTCCCAGCTTGAAAAGCGAAATGCTTATCGGGCGTAAAGTGACCCTTCACAATTCTGAGTAATAAAATCATCAAAAACAGGGTACCAATAGTGACGTGCATGCCGTGAAAACCGGTCAACAGAAAGAAGGTGTTGCCGTAGACACCAGAAGAGAGCGTTAACCCCATTTCTTGGTAAGCATGGCTATATTCTTCAACCTGTAAACAGAGAAACGCAACCCCTAAAATTACCGTCAACGCTAACCAGATTATTAAGGGCTTACGGTTGGCTTTTTCTAGGTTGGTATGAGCAAAGTGTAAGGTAACCGACGAGGTCAGTAGAATAATGGTGTTAATTAACGGCAAACCCGTCCATGGCATGGCTTCGGTTGCAGTACCATCGGGTGTTTTCACCAATGGCCACATGGCCTCAAATGCAGGCCATAACACTTCATGGGTCATGGCATTGTTAGATGCGCCACCAAGCCAAGGTACTGAAATCATGCGGGCGTAAAATAGCGCGCCAAAAAATGCCCCAAAAAACATAATCTCTGAAAAAATAAACCAACTCATTCCTTGCCTAAATGAACGATCCATTTGCGGTGAATACAGTCCAGCCATTGATTCATCAATAACGGTCTTAAACCAGCCAAAAATCATAAAGATAATCACGGCCAAACCAGTTATTAAAATGTAACCACCAGAGGTTTTTTCGGTGGTTAATTGTTGTACATAATTTCCTGCGCCAAACGCAATTAAAAATAAACCTATAGCACCGATTATTGGCCAAGCACTTTGGGCTGGCACATAATAAGTTTGATACTTTGTCGTCATTTTGATGCTCCTTGCTCTATGGCGGTCGCCTGTCTGTCGGTGATGTCATAAAGGGTATAAGAGAGAGTCAATGTGTTAATGGACGCTGGTAAGTCAGGATCCACGTAAAAAATCAATGGTAGTTCTGCTGTTGCTGCTGCAGCCAAAGGTTGTTGATTAAAGCAAAAACATTCCGTTTTATTGAAGTATGCCGCCCCTTGCCCTGGCGATACCGAAGGGATTGCTTGGCCTACGGTGTCACGTGTCGACAGATTTTTAACCAAAAATTGTGCATGAGTTAGCTCACCAGGATGCACACTTATTTTGTTCACTTTAGGACTAAATTCCCATGGCATACCAGACTGAACTTGAGTGACAAATTCAATGGTTACGGTTCGGTTTTTATCAACCACCACCGCTTCATAACTACTGGCGCTATTTTGGGTTTTGCCATTAATTCCCAATGTATCGCAAAGCACGTCATAAAGTGGTACCAGCGCAAAACCAAATCCAAACATACCTATTGACCCAGCAATCAGGATGATTAATAGCTTACGATTTGATTTTGTTGGCTGTGTCATCTCATTTAATCTCCGGTGGAGTGGTAAACGAGTGATATGGTGCAGGGCTGGCAATCGACCATTCCAAGCCTTCGGCTGCTCCCCAGGGGTTATCTCCAGCAGGTTTTCCACCTTTAATGCATTTGAGCACAACGGCGAGGAATATCAGCTGAGACAAACCAAATGCAAAACCTCCAATAGACACAATTTGGTTCACATCGGCAAACTGTACCGCGTAGTCAGGGATCCTACGTGGCATACCCGCTAAACCTAAAAAGTGCATGGGGAAAAACAATACATTGACGGATATTACCGAGCACCAAAAGTGCCATTTCCCCAACGTTTCGTCATACATATGGCCAGTCCATTTAGGCAACCAATAATAAGCGGCTGCCATAATGGAAAATATTGCCCCAGTGACGAGCACATAATGGAAATGAGCCACTACAAAATAGGTGTCGTGGTATTGGAAATCAGCAG
The DNA here is from genome assembly GCF_005234075.1 of Shewanella sp. MEBiC00475. Taxonomy (NCBI): domain Bacteria; kingdom Pseudomonadati; phylum Pseudomonadota; class Gammaproteobacteria; order Alteromonadales; family Shewanellaceae; genus Shewanella; species Shewanella sp. MEBiC00475. The sequence continues at coordinate 1,889,735 of NZ_CP039928.1, read as the reverse complement.
GCGTAATTGCCAGCATCAGGCCAGAAAAACCACCTATGGTAAACAGAATAATAAACGCTACAGCAAACAGCATTGGTGTTTCAAATGTCATTGAACCGCGCCACATGGTTGCCACCCAATTAAATACTTTTACCCCCGTGGGTACGGCAATTAACATGGTGCAATACATGAAGAATAGTTCGGCGAACACCGGCATCCCAGTCGTGAACATGTGATGCGCCCACACTAAGAATGACAACACGGCAATACTGGCAGTGGCGTAAACCATTGAAGAGTAACCAAACAGCTTTTTACGGCTAAAGGTTGGCACTATTGCGGAGATAATACCAAATGACGGTAAAATCATAATGTAAACTTCAGGATGACCGAAGAACCAGAAGATATGCTGGAACATTACCGGATCACCGCCTCCAGCAGCATCAAAAAAGCTGGTACCAAAAAACTTATCGGTTAATACCATGGTGACCGCACCCGCGAGTACCGGCATCACTGCTATCAGTAAGAAAGCGGTAATTAACCAAGTCCACACAAACAAGGGTAACTTCATCCACGTCATGCCTGGAGCACGTAAGTTTACAATGGTGACAATGACATTAATTGCACCCATTATTGAACTTATGCCCATGATATGAATGGAAAATACAAATAATGCGGTACTGTCAGGGCTGTAAGTGGTTGAGAGCGGGGCATAGAATGTCCAACCAAAGTTAGGTCCACCGCCTTCCATAAATAACGAACCCAGTAACATGGCAAAGGCAAAAGGTAAAATCCAAAAACTCCAGTTGTTCATTCGTGGTAATGCCATGTCTGGTGCCCCAATCATCATAGGTATTAGCCAGTTAGCTAAGCCCGTAAAAGCGGGCATTACTGCACCAAATACCATAATGAGACCATGAACAGTGGTCATTTGATTAAAAAAGTTAGGTTCTACTAGCTGTAATCCAGGCTGAAATAACTCAGCTCGAATGACCATTGCCATTGCGCCGCCAGTGAGAAACATAATGAAACTAAACCATAAATACAGAGATCCGATATCTTTATGGTTAGTGGTGAGTAGCCAGCGCATTAGCCCCTTTGGAGCGCCGTGATGATCATCATGGGCGGTTGCAATTGTATCGTGCGTTGTTGTGCTCATTGTTTTCCCTTACTGTCCATGGCTAGCGACATCGGCAGGTTGCACCGCCTCGCCAGAATTATTGCCCCACGCATTGCGCTCATATGTAATCACTGCCGCCATCTTTCGAGGGCTTAATTGACTACTAAATGCCTGCATTGCAGTACCTGGTTTTCCGTGCATAACGATATCGATATGTCCGCTAACCGGTCCGCTAACAACAGGGCTACCAATAAGTGAAGGGAAAGCGCTAGGTAAACCTGCGCCAGTGGCTTGGTGACATGCAGCACAAGTCGTGGCATAAACCTGCTCACCTTCGGTCATTAATTGCTCCAAGGTTAACGTGGGCAGATCTTCTGCTGGAGCAACTTTTGCTACGGTTTCGACAGCTTGAGTGGCTTTCTCGGTAACCGCATCGGTAATGTCAGTTGTCGTGGCTGCAATAGTGCTTGTGACATCAGCAACTGCTTTGTTTGCTTCTGTTTTTGCCTCGTTACTGCCTAAAAATTTTCCTATATCAGCAGCTTGTACAAGATCACCGCTATTATTGCCCCAAGCATTACGTTCAAAGGTAATCACTGCTGCAATTTCTTGGGCGCTAAGTTGTTTTGCAAAGGCCTGCATTGCGGTACCTGGTTTACCGTTTATGACGATATTTAGATGGCCTTCAACAGGGCCTTTTATGATAGGGCTGCCAATTAATGATGGGAATACACCAGGAAGACCCGCACCATTAGGTTGGTGACAAGCAGCACACCTAGCAATATAGATTTGTTCACCTTGTGAGGTTAGATCTCCGAGTGACAGGGTTTGGGTCATTGATGCCGCCGCCGCAGCAGCGGCATTGCTTGCTAGTTGTTTTTGTTCAACTAACCAATTATCAAAATCGTCCTCCGACAATGCTTGCACTACAATCGGCATAAAGCCATGGTCTTTACCGCATAATTCGGCACATTGGCCGCGATAAATACCGGGCTTATCAATACGAGTCCAAGTTTCATTAATAAAGCCTGGATTAGCATCTTTTTTAACGGCAAAAGCGGGCACCCACCATGAGTGGATAACATCATCAGAAGTCATCAAAAAACGTACTTTTTGGTTAATGGGGAGTACTAGTGGTTTATCAACTTCAAGGAGGTAATGTTCTCCTTTAGCCTCACTACCGTCAATTTGTTCTCTGGGGGTAGATAATGAGCTGTAAAATTCGATGTCTTTATCAAAATAGCTGTAATGCCATTTCCACTGCGACCCGGTAATTTTAATGGTGAGATCAGCATCGCTGGGATCTTCCATAGCAATTAAGGTTTTGGTGGCTGGAATAGCCATGGCGATTAAGATGATAAAAGGAATGACGGTCCAAGCAATTTCCACTTTGGTACTTTCATGAAAATTGGCCGCGACTGCGCCTTTTGATTTGCGGTGGTAAATCATTGAATAGATCATGATCCCAAACACCACTAACCCAATGGCACAACAGATATAAAGAATCGTCATGTGGAGGTGATAAACCTGACCACTGATATCTGTCACGCCTTGAGTCATGTTGAGGGGCATTGCTGTTGCCCCAAGCGGAAGTGCTACACACACAACCAGTAAACAATACAACCATTGCTTCACAAGACTGCTCCTCTGTTAATTGCAAATTGCAATTACAAAGAAAAGTCACACAGTAATTCTCTGCTCTATGCAAACTCTTCGGTTCCCGAAAAAAGTTTGATGACCTCAAAGTACCTTGGTGGTTGTAAACAGACGGTCTACGGTTTTATTGTTAGCTGTGCACCACGCTTGTACCTACGACTGAACTTATCAATTTGTGTTGACGTTTTCCCATCGATGACTATTAAATCTGCCATTTACGTCAAATTAAAGATAAAAAATTGTTTCATCCTTGTTAAGTACATTACTTGTAGATTAAGGATTGATCAAGATCACTTTTTTTCTTAATCGCCTGAAAAAGGTGAAAAAAAAGCCCTGAATTCAATACAGGGCTTGGTTATTAAGGGTTCGTGCTTAGTGAAACGAGCAAAAATTACTTGTTCCATTTGCTAAGGTCGGGCTAACAAGTTGATGTTTGTGAGGTAAGTGAGTATTCACATCTTCAATTACGATCCCTAATGCACGTGCGCTTTTGGCTACTATTTCCAAACGGCGACTATCGCGAGCATCAAGTGAGCTTGTCCAAGTTACTACTGCACTAGATGTACCACTAGTGAGTGCTTTTTCCATGGCCCATAATGTCTCGACTTCATCTTTGGTGTGAACCAGTAAAATGCGATCCATTCTCACTCCGGCACTTGCCAGCATATGTTTATAACCAATGTGAGGTGGGCTAATGAGTACAATCCAGCGGCCTTGTTGGCTTAACGTTGCTAGTTGACTACACAATTGACTCAGCTCTGCTTCACCTTGGGTAACCGTTTGCAATGTTTGAATGGTTTGGTTGCCCTGAAGTTCTGTGTCTGATAAATCTACCCATAAGCCAGGGTGGCGTGGGGCGATGCCCATTAGTTTGTTCATAACCAATCTCCATTACGGATAACACCAACGGCAAGCCCTTCGATGGTTAGGCTTTGGCAACTTAAATCTACTTTTATCGGGTTGTAATCTTCATTTTCTGCATGCAGATAAATGACGTTACCTTTTTGTTCAAATCGTTTTACGGTGACGTCATCGTCTATTCGTGCCACCACAACTTGGCCATTACGTGCTTGCTGCATTTTATGTACCGCGAGGAGGTCGCCTTCTAAAATGCCGATATTTTTCATGCTGTCACCACGAACCCGCAATAAAAAATCCGCAGCAGGTTTAAACATATTGGGGTCAACTTGATAATAGTTTTCCACATGTTCTTGGGCCAAAATAGGCTCCCCAGCAGCAACTTGCCCAATGAGTGGTAGACCGGTTTCAATCTGTTCTTCATGAGGTAATCGTATACCTCTAGAGGTACCAGGAATGATCTCGATAAAGCCTTTTTTGGCTAATGCTTTTAAATGCTCTTCGGCGGCATTAGCACTTTTAAAGCCAAGACGATTCGCAATTTCAGCTCGAGTGGGTGGCATACCTGTTTCGGCGATATTGTTTTTAATTAAGTCTAATATTTCAGCTTGGCGCGGCGTTAACGGTCTCATGACAATTCCTGTCTTTTTATACAGTGACTGTCATTATATACAGTGATTCTGTTCGCGCAAGTATTAACCAACTGTTTTTTGTTATTTGTTTGTACAAATTGATTTAACTTACTGTTATAAAACGTTATTTTATATTTTAACTTTGGGGTGTGACTTCTAAAGAAATCCAAAATGTAAAGATAAATAAGCCAGATAGTGTAAGCGGGGTTGTTTCTGGTATCCTATGCAACAATATTATAGTGGCTTATGTTGCGAAAATAACCATGTCAAAACCTGATTCAATATTTTTACGAACATTAAAGTGGATTCAAAAATGGATGGTGCAAACGATTGTTGTACCACATGATCCTTTTGATGACCTCAATATAGATCCGACTAAACCTTTAGTTTATTTGATGAAAACGGAATCTATTAGTGATATTGCCGCCTTGAGCGAAATCACAGAGGGCTTTGGTATGCCTAGTCCTTATGAACCATTAAAGCTTGATGGCTTGCAAGTGCCTCGAGTTGTTTGTTTAGAGGGGCGCAAACCATTATTTGGTAAACGCGAAAGTGGTGAAAAATTCATTAATTATTTTACCAGTCTATTATCTCTTCATCGTGAGAACTCTGAATTAGATATTCAGTTGGTTCCTGTTTGTCTTTATTGGGGACGTACCCCAGGGAAAGAAGATGACAGCATGAAAGCGGCTGTATTTGAAAGAGAAAATCCAACATGGCTACGTAAATGGTTAATGATTTTATTTTTAGGACGACATAATTTTGTCCAGTTCTCTAATGCATTATCGCTTCGTTATATGGCCGATGAACACGGTACAGATAAAAGAATTGCTCACAAGTTAACCCGTGTTGCACGAGTGCATTTTCGCCGCCAACGCAAGGTAATGACAGGGCCACAGTTACCTAATCGAAACGTATTGTTTGCTTCTTTACTAAAATCTGAGTCTATCAAGAAGGCGATAGAAGAAGAATCGACAAGCAAAAAAGTCTCGGTGGAGAAAGCTCGCGAAACTGCTATTGAATATCTTGACGAAATTGCTGCTCATTATTCCGATAGCTTAGTGCGCATAGCTGAACGCTTTCTGACTTGGTTATGGAATAAATTATACAGTGGCATTAATATTAAAGGTGCCGAACAGGTAAGACAGTTACATCATGATGGCCATGAGATTGTTTATGTGCCTTGTCATCGCAGTCATATGGATTACTTATTACTGTCGTATATTTTGTATTACCAGGGCATGGTTCCTCCACATATTGCCGCGGGTATTAACCTTAATTTCTGGCCTGCAGGACCGATGTTCCGTCGTGGTGGGGCATTCTTTATCCGCCGTAGTTTTAATGGCAATAAACTGTATACAGCAGTCTTTCGTGAATATTTAGATCAGTTGTTTGCTAAGGGTTATTCCGTCGAATATTTCACTGAAGGTGGTCGTTCGCGTACCGGACGCTTGCTGGCGCCTAAAACGGGTATGTTGGCCATGACTATTAACAGTGTGTTACGTGGGATAGAGCGTCCAGTGACTTTAGTACCTGTGTATTTAGGGTATGACCATGTTATGGAAGTGGCTACTTATCATAAAGAATTAAGTGGTAAGAAAAAGAAAAAAGAATCTGTGTGGCAGGTATTTGGGGCAATTAGTCGATTAGGTAATTTTGGCCGAGGTTATGTCAATTTTGGTGAACCCATTAATCTACAGCACTTCTTAAATCAGCAGGCACCGGAATGGCGTGCTGAGCTTGCAAAAGATCCCGATCAAAAACCGTCGTGGTTTACGCCATCGGTTAATTCATTAGCTAACCGCGTGATGACTAATATTAATGGTGCAGCCGCCGCCAGTTCGGTGGCATTGACCAGTTTGGTGTTATTGGCATCAGAGCAAAATGCGTTGGAAAGAGGCCAGTTAGAACGTCAGCTTGATTTGTATTTAGCCTTACTTAACACCGTGCCATATACCGATTTCACATCTGTAGCAGAAGGTAATGGTAAATCGATTGTTGATCATTGCTTGTCGTTAGATAAGTTTGTTAGTAGCAAAGATCCTATTGGCGAAATTATTTCGGTCGATGAGAAAATTGCTATTACTATGAGTTACTATCGTAATAACATTATTCACCTTATGGCGCTTCCTTCATTAATTGCCAGCTGTTTGGCTCACTATGATGTATGCGATCGTAAACGCATCCATGCGGTTGTTATGGATTTATATCCGTTACTTAAAGCCGAGCTCTTTATGGGCATTGATGATGTACCTGCGCATATAGATAGCATTTTAGAATTTATGGTTGAACAAGGTTTATTGAGTGGTGAAGATGATTTTGTCATCACACCTCGTCATATCACGCAAGTGTTGCTTCTTGCTGAAACCATAAATGAAACCTTGCAGCGATATGCCATTATCTTCAATTTACTGGCGATCAAGCCTGATCTGGAACGTTCAGAACTTGAAACCGATAGTCATTTATTAGCCAAGAGATTAGGCGCATTACATGGCATTACTGCTCCAGAGTTTTATGATAAAAAGCTGTATAACACCTTGAGTGTGAAACTGAAGGAATTGGGTTATTTAAGCAGTGACGAACATCGTTCTGAAGTAATCAGAATAAGAGATAATGTTAATAAATTACTAGGATCTTCAGTAAGGCAAACCATTGTTGATAGTGTGCAAACGGAGCACGGATAATAATGGCTAACCATATGAATGGAGCTAAGCATCGTGTCGGCGGTAAATCTGTACTGGGCGGGGCGATGATTATTGCCGGAACAACGGTTGGTGCAGGAATGTTTTCGTTACCCGTAGTTGGAGCCGGGATGTGGTTTGGTTATTCAATAGCGATGTTACTAGGCGTATGGTTTTGCATGTTGATGTCGGGATTGCTGTTACTAGAAGCCAATCTGCATTTTGAACCGGGCGACAGTTTTGACACCTTAACTAGAGTGACTCTAGGGCAGTTTTGGCGAGTGGTTAACGGCTTATCAATTGCCTTTGTGTTGTATATTTTAACTTATGCATATATTAGTGGTGGTGGGTCGATTGTTAATCACAGTTTATCTGCTCTTGGCGTAAGTTTACCCCAGAGTGTGGCTGGTTTGGTATTTGCAGTCGTCTTGGCTCTTGTGGTGTTTATCAGCACCAAAGCGGTCGATCGGATCACAACGATTATGCTCGGTGGTATGGTCATTACTTTCTTTTTGGCTATCGGTAATTTATTAATCGACATCGATCCGATAAAGCTAACATCTCCCGATGGCGAGTCGCGGTATTTACCTTATTTACTTGCCGCAATTCCGTTTGGCTTAGCGAGTTTTGGTTATCACGGTAACGTACCTAGCCTAGTAAAGTATTACGGTAAAGATGCCCGAACTATCGTGAAGGCTATTATTGTTGGCACCAGTATCGCATTGGTTATTTATGTGTGTTGGTTAGTGGCTACAATGGGGAATATTCCTCGGAGCCAGTTTACTAATATCATTGAACAAGGCGGTAATATTGGTGTGTTAGTCGCTGCGTTGTCGGGAGTGATTACCAGTCACTGGCTTGATAACATGTTATCCCTATTTGCCAATCTTGCTGTGGCATCATCATTTTTAGGTGTGACATTGGGTTTATTCGATTACCTTGCTGATTTATTTGGTTTTGATGACTCACGTAAGGGGCGTTTTAAAACTGCAGCGGTTACTTTTATACCACCGACTATTTTGGGATTATTGTTTCCTAATGGTTTTATTATTGCTATTGGTTTTGCTGCATTAGCTGCAACCGTGTGGGCGGTGATTGTGCCTGCATTATTAGCTTACAAAATTCGGCAGCAACACCCAAATTCAAAAGGCTTTAAAGTACCAGGTGGAACACCTCTTATTGTTGTTGTGATATTATTTGGTGTTATTACAGCAACTTGTCATTTATTGGCTATGGCGGATATTTTACCGGTATTTAAGTAGTCGCTAATTACGATAATAGACTAACAGATGATTAAAAAGCCTTCGTATGAAGGCTTTTTGCTTTTTAGCGAATATCTACTTAACTTAGCGCAAATCATTATTCACTTTCCATTTTATTTTGGCCTGCATTTTAGGTTGTCATTTTTATAAGGATTAACACAATGAAAGTACAACAATATCAACAAGGACAACCATGTTGGCTTGAACTAGCAACCCACGATTGGGCAGCGGGTAAAGCATTTTACCAAGGATTATTTGGCTGGGGGCCGATGATACGCCTATGCCAGAAGGGCATTACACCATGTTGCAAATTAACGGTGATGATATTGGTGCAATGTACCCCATGCCAGAGAATATGCAGGATTTACCGACCCACTGGACAATCTATTTTGCTGTCGACGATGTCAATGTGTCAGCTGAGTTAGTTAAGCAAGGTGGCGGTGAAGTATTAGCTGGCCCTCATTCTGTTGGTGATGCGGGTCTTATGGCATTGTGCAGCGATCCAGAAGGCTGCCGTTTTGCATTGTGGCAAGGACAAGATCACATTGGTATCAAGCGGGCACAAGAGGCCAATACATTATGTTGGGTTGAGTTAGCATGTCGAAATACCGCTGCAGCGAAACAGTTTTATAGCCATGTATTAGGCTACCAAACCAAGCTAGCTGACATGGCTGAGTTTGAATACACACAATGGTATGTCGGCGAGCAAGCTATTGGTGGCATGTTAGAAATGACCGACGAATGGGGCGATGCTCCTGCGCATTGGATGAATTATTTTGCTGTCGACGATTGCGATGCTTCAGTTGCAAAAGCCCAAAGTCTAGGGGCTACTGTCTGTGTGCCTGCGACCGATATTCCTGATGTAGGTCGTTTCTCTGTTCTTAATGATCCACAAGGCGGATTTTTCTCAATTATTACGTTATTGGATCCGACAACATAATCACGGGTAATAAAGGTCAGAATTTGAATTTGAAGCAACAAGTCATGTCATAGTGAGTGGCTTTAAAGGATGAGTCTATGACCCAAGAAACAACTCAAGCCGCATTAGCACGAATTAATCGCAGTATGCTGATAGTGGCCATTATCGATTTTCCCGGTACATTACTGTTTGGCCTAGGGCTTTACGGAATATTTGCCGGATTTGACCAAGGCTTTTTACCTATATTATCTAACACAATGATTATTAATATTATGTTGATTGTTGGAGGGGTTATTATGGCGTGGGGAATATTCAGAATGATAAATCTTGCACGCGAAAAACAAGGAATAATTCAACAATGCAAAAACTGATGGCTCAATTAATACTATTGTTTGGTTTAACGCTGTTAACAGCTTGTAGTGGTACTCAAGCATATCGTCTTGGTAATAGTGGTAATGCAGATGACAATAAAAATGACACAGATTACATGATACTGAATGTCCCTAGGGCAATTTTAACCAGCGATCCATGCAAATATGGGCATCCTGACGATATTGTGGCGTGTCGTAAAAAGAAACAAGATGAAGTGGATCGACTTAATGAGTCAATTAGCAACAAGACTAAATATAATTAATTTCCTGTCCCGAGTTCAGATTAAGTAATCCTGCCCACCCCGACAACAAACATCCCTAACCTATTAAATAGCTTAGGGATGTTGTCATTCGTAATGTCTTAATTTTTAGGCAGTTTACGACCATATATCAGTAAATATATCGCTGGAATTACAAATAGCGATAATAGTGGCGCAGTCACCATACCGCCCACCATAGGTGCAGCAATTTTTTGCATCACCTCATTACCCGTACCACTGCCCCACATGATAGGCAGTAAACCAAAAAATATGGTCGCGACTGTCATGGCTTTAGGGCGAATTCGCATTACAGCTCCTTCAATTAATGCTGCTGTTAAATCCGCTTTACTGTGGTAGTTATCGGCTTGTTTATAGGCCTTAATACTATTATTAAGGTACACTTGCATCACCACGCCAAACTCAGCCGCAACCCCTGCTAATGCAATCATGCCGACCGATACCGCAACTGAAAAATTAAAGTCCAGCCCGTAAAGCAACCACGCACTACCAACCAATGAAAAGGGCAAACTTAACATGATCACAGATGCTTGGGTTACTGAGCTAAATGTCATCATCAGCAGCATAAAAATTACTGCAAGCATTAATGGGATCACCATTTCCATTTTTGCATCAACTCGTTGCATGTACTCATACTGTCCAGCAAAACTATAGCTATAGCGTGGCGGAAGGGAAATCTGTTGCTTGAGAGCCTTTTCTGCTGCGACGATGTATTCACCAATTGAAATATCTTTCAGATCGACAAACACCCACGAGATAAGGCGACCATTTTCACTGGCCAGCATAGGGGCGCCATCACTAATGTTTAAGTCTGCTAAATAACTTAAGGGTAAGTACTTGCCCGTTTTGGTCATCACAGGTAAATTTCTGAGTTTCTCAATGTTGTCACGTAGCTCTCGCGGGTAACGTATATTGATTGGATAGCGTTCTTGACCTTGAATCGACTCACCAATAGTCATGCCGCCAATCGCCATTTTGACTACATCTTGGATGTCTTTTAAGGTCATGCCATAACGTGCGGCATTTTTAAGATCGGGTGTTATATCAATATACCGTCCGCCGCTACTGCGCTGTGAAAACGCTGAGGCCGTGCCGGGTAATTGGCTCACAACCGCTTCTATTTCAGCACCGATGCGTTGTAGTTCCTCAACATTTGAACCCGATATCTTTATGCCAACAGGCGTTCTAACACCTGTGGATAGCATATCGATGCGGGTTTTAATCGGTTGCACCCAGGCATTGGTCATTCCTGGAATACGCACGGTTTTTTGCAGTTCTGCAATAATGCTTTCTAAGGTTACGCCTTCACGCCATTCAGTATTCGGTTTGAGCATAATGGTAGTTTCGAGCATCGTTAGCGGTGCAGGGTCTGTAGCGGTAATTGCGCGACCGACCTTACCAAATACCCGCTTAACTTCTGGAACGGTTTTTATCAAACGGTCTGTTTGTTGCAATATCTCCGCTGCTTTGCCAGCACTGACGCTAGGTAACGTTGTCGGCATATAAAGCAGATCACCTTCTTCTAAGGTGGGCATAAATTCCGATCCCATTTGGCTTAATGGATAGTAAGCACTGAACAACACAATGATGGCTAATCCTATGGTGATTTTAGGAAAATTAAGTACCCACTTTAGTGATGGCTGATACATTGCTATTAGTACTCGGCTGATGGGGTTTTTACGTTCATCAGGGATTTTTCCGCGGACAAAATAACCCATTAATACCGGGATTAAGGTAATCGCTAAGATTGCCGATGCCGCCATTGTGAAGGTTTTGGTAAAGGCTAGCGGGTGGAACAAACGCCCTTCTTGTGCTTCAAGGGCAAATACCGGCGTAAAGCTCAAGGTAATGATCAATAAACTGAAGAATAATGCTGGGCCGACTTCAATAGAGGCTTCTTTTACAAGTTGCCAATGGTCTTCCCCCTCGGGAGCCTTACCGTGCTTGTGGCGATAATGTTCTAAATGCTTATGGGTATTTTCAACCATCACAATCGACGCATCAACCACTGCACCAATGGCAATGGCAATGCCCCCTAGGCTCATAATATTAGCATTGACACCAATGAGATTCATGGCGATAAAACTGATCAAAATCGAAATAGGTAAAGTGATAATAGCAACTAATGTTGAGCGAGCATGCAGTAAAAATAATAAGCAAATGAGCCCGACAACCAGCATTTCCTCTAGCACTTTATGGGTAAGATTATCGACTGAGCGTAAGATTAAGTCTGAACGGTCATAAGTGGTGACTAATTCAACTCCATCAGGCAGTCCATTACTAATTTGCTTGAGTTTTTGCTTAACATTATTAATGGTTTCAAGTGCATTCTCGCCATAACGCATCACTACAATGCCGCCGACGACTTCACCTTCACCATTCAGTTCGGCAATACCACGACGGGCCGCTGGTCCGGTTCTTAGTTGGGCTACATCTTTCATTAATACTGGGGTGCCAGTTTCAGATAAAATACCCAATGGAATTTCAGCAAAATCGGCAATGGTTTGACGATAACCACTTGAGGTGATCATATATTCAGCTTCGGCCATTTCAATGACTGAACCACCAGTCGAGCTATTGGAATTATCTAAAGCATTTTTAATGGTCATTAAATCTATTTGGTACAGAGCCAACTTATGCGGGTCGACAACCACTTGATATGTTTGTTCCATACCGCCAACAGTGGCAACTTCTGATACACCAGCAACACTTTGTAATTCGAGCTTTAAAAACCAATCTTGTAACGAACGCAATTGGGCTAAATCATACTGTCCGTTACGATCAACTAAGGCGTATTGGAAAATCCAACCCACACCAGATGCATCTGGGCCAATACTTGGTGTGACACCTGCTGGCAGTTGATCTTGGGTTTGCGATAAATATTCTAAAACTCGTGAGCGAGCCCAATAAATATCGGTGCCATCTTCAAAAATGACGTATACAAACGAATCGCCAAACATCGAAAAGCCACGCACCGTTTTAGCTCCTGGCACGGCAAGCATGGCTGATGACAACGGATAGGTAATTTGATCTTCAACTAATTGTGGTGCTTGACCTGGGTATGACGTTTTAACAATGACTTGCACATCTGATAAGTCCGGCAGCGCATCGAGCGGTGTCGTGCGCATGGCTTGATAACCCACTAATGCGATAACGACGGTGAAGACTAATACCATCACACGTTGTTTTATCGAGGCACTAATTATTTTTGCTAACATTACCGTGCTCCTTAGTGCTGGTGAGCATCGGTTGTGGCGTTTTTACTGGTTGAAGTGTTATTGCTTAACCTTTGTAAACTACCTTGAATGCTGGCTTCAGAGTCCAGTAAAAACTGTCCTGATATGACGACTTTGTCATGTTCATTGAGCCCCTCTAAAATCTCAGCTTTACCGCCCGACATGATACCAATTTTTACTGGTACGGAAGCAAAGCTAGTATCACTACGCTGTACTACAACACGATTCTCGCGACCGGTGAGAATAAGCGCTTCGGTCGGTACCGTGAGCACGTTATTCTTAGGCAATCCAAATAAGGTTACATCAACCAAGCTACCCGGTTTGAGTTTGTCATTAAGATTATTAAGCTTAATCCGTACTCGCATTGCTCGGGTAACGGGGTCTAATTCGGGGTAGATATAGTCAATCGTTGAATCAATATCAAACAGCCCTTGAGCCGCCGCACTCACAGTGACTTTACGACCTTGTTGCAGCCAACTTTGCTCGTTTTCAAATACATCAGCAATAACCCAAATGCTGTCTAAATTAACGATTTCAAATAGGGTATCCCCTGGCTGAATATACATACCAGGACGAATTGTAAGCTTACTGATAAAACCATCTTGCGGAGCATAAAAAGGCACTTTAAAAATGGTTTCACCGGTTTTTTCTAAACGGTCAATCACCTTATTATCAACACCCAGTAACGCTAAGCGCTTACGTGCTTTAAGTAATAAACTACTGCCTCGTTTTTTATCTTGTTTAAGGTAATCTTGTGCTTGAGAGTAATCGTCTTGGGCATTGACCAATTCAGGCGAGTAAAGCTCATATAACAATTGGCCCTTTTTTATCTTTTGACCAACATTATGCACCATGAGCGTTTCTATCCATCCGGTTGCTCGGGTATGCACATGGCCAATAGTATTTTCGTTATATTGCACTGTACCTATGGTGTTCACTTGACGAGATAAGTTCGATTTTTCAACGATATGACTGCGCATGCCTAATGCTTGTTGCATACCGCCAGAAACGCCAACAACAATTTCTTGGCTTGCATCAACAACGGTGACTTTCTCAAGGTTCATACCACAGATTGGGCATGTGCCAGGGACATCGGACACCACATGAGGATGCATTGGACAGACATATTTTACATTGGTGCTATCGTCCTGATTTGCCGTAGGCAGCAATGCCGGTTTAGATTGACTAAATACCTTATCGGCTTGGCTTTTTTCTACAGGGGTCGTATTTTGCATGTTTGGCATTTGATGTTGAGTGTCGTCAACGGTGGACTCTTCTTCCTCCTCTTTGACGACGAGAAACATATTACAGATGGGACACGTTCCCTCTTTATCACTGATAACTTCAGGGTGCATTGGGCAAGTATAGGTTTTACTGGCTTGTGACAGATGCTGGGCATGGTCGTGCTCAGCAGCATAAACGGCAGGTGATGTCAGAGCAACTGGGATGGTTATCCCAACAAATGCGCCCAGTAGCATGCTAGAGAGTGGAAATTTTTTCATAAAACCCTCGATATTCATCATGACAATACTGACGATCGTCATGATGAATAAACGCTAAAAAATAATAATATTGGATATGTTCAACACGCAATAGCGATCAATTGAACTTAATCTGCTAGGTTTTTTTCTACTGGAATATCACTTTGCATGTTAACCATTGGATGCATAGTGTCTTTAGTGGCGGACTCTTGTTGCTCATCTTTGACAACCAAAAACATATTACAGATGGGGCAACGGCCCTCTTTATCACTAATCACTTCAGGATGCATTGGACAAGTGTAGGTTTTACTGGCTTGTGACTGATGTTGGGCATGGTCGTGCTCGACGGCATAAGCGATTGGTGATGATAGAACCAATGGGAGGATAATGCCGACAAACGCGCCTGATAGCACACTAGATAATGTAAATTTTTTCATAGAGACCTCGGTATTCATCATGAAAGTTATGATGATAAACGCTAAAAACAATAATGTTGAATGTGCTCAAGGCACAATAATGATCAATTGAATTAAGCGATAGGAGGGCGAAAAGCTGGTGGGAAGGCGATTGATACTCGATTAACAACCATAGTAATGGGTGCCGAAAAAAGCGGGATGTTGGTTATCGGCAATTGAATATCGATAAGGTTAGCTACCAGAGAAATGGTCAAACAGTGATTACAATCAATACTGCAAAAGCCTGAACCATTACAACAACTGGCTTTGGGAAGTGATGAGGTCACTGATTCATCAATATTATTAACAATATTCGAGACATTATCGTGGCAATTTATCATCGCCTTGTGTGACATTGATACCGTGGTGTCAGTTGCGTCATCTGTTTGAGTAGACATTGTTAGTTGGGTCATTTGGGCATTGGCCATCGGTACCATTAAACTGTCATTAGTCAATAACCCCTGTCCGACAAGTGCGAACAAAGTGATAGTGATGATCCAATAATTTGACAGTTTTGCTTTCATTTAACCTTAACTAATTTGTGGTGTGTAGATAGCTTAACAGACCTTTACATCAGTAAACATCTTTCAAATAATTTTGTTAACCCAGATGATAATAACTTTTTTATGTTATCAATCGTGTGATGCACATTCCATTTCATTAATGTAGATAAGTCTAACACCAAAGCCAGTGAGTTTTTGCTGGACCTTGGTTGATATTATTTATATTTCAACAAATCGTTTAAACAAAGAACGCCTACTCTATTTAAAAATGCTACCCACCTGAATTCGTTAACGTTAAAGGTCATCATAAAGTGAGAATTTTCCCATTAATGTAGACAGTATTAAAAGAGCGACTTATTGAGTGCAGTATAAGCAACTCTATGAGCCTTGGTGGTAAAAAGATGGCAAGTAAGATGTCGGAGATGTTAAACCGTATATTTTTGTATTTGAACAGACATTTATCAATCAATTCTGCATGTCTTTATACCAAAAAACAGCTTGGTCCATCTTCTCTTTTGATCAGAGAAGTAGGGTTCAAATAAATCTTCTAGAAATTAATCGGTCCTTTTCTTTTTGTAATATCAGTAAAATAGCGATCCACCTCTCATTTTCAATAATTTTTTGACAAGCAATTATCAGAATAGCGACTAGAATCAATTTTCTAACTATAAAAAATCTTAAACTAACAATATAAATATTAAGAATTCCATTTTGCTATTACGGAGATTGAACAATGAACTGGCGTGCACTATTTAAACCAAGCGCGAAGTACTCAATTATTGCACTTATTGTTGTGGGTGTAGTTGTGGGTGTCGTAGGTTATTTCGCAACTCAACAAACTTTGCATGCAACAAGTAGTGATGCTTTTTGTATGACATGTCACCGTGACCATTCGTTAAGAAAAGAAGTCATGGAATCAGCTCATGGCGGTGGTAGAGCTGGTGTTACAGTGCAATGTCAAGATTGTCACTTACCACATGGCCCATTTGCATATCTAATGAAGAAAATCATTGTTTCTAAAGATATTATTGGTTTGATGACCATTGATGGCTTTATGACTCAAGAATGGTTAGATGAAAATCGTAAAGAACAAGCGGATTTAGCGTTAAAATATTTCCGCAGCAATGATTCAGCTAACTGTCAGCATTGTCATACTCGTATTTATGAAGATCAACCTGATACGATGAAGAAAATGGCTGTAAGAATGCACACCATGAATTTCAAGAAAGCACCAGAAAAGAGAAAGACTTGTGTCGATTGTCATAAAGGTGTCGCGCATCCTTACCCTAAAAAGTAATGCGTTAATTAGATAAATAAAAACCTCGTTATATTAACGAGGTTTTTTTATGCCAATTTCTCAACTAATAAGTGCCTTCTAATTTAGAGGGAAGATCGGATCATAGATTTATTGTAGGCGTTGTAGATTCTTTTAATCAGCATTCTGGCTATGGTATTGATCTAGTATCGCAAAGAGCCCAAATAATAAAATTGCACCGTAATCTGTGATTTTTTTATTTTTATGGGACAAGAAGATACCTGTCAGTAATGCCATTAAAATATGCATAACCGCAGTAATACTTGCAAGCAAATTGAGGGTTTCAGACACTTCTGGACTAAAGACACATAAACCATAAGCCACTACACACCACATTGATAATGTGGCCGCTTTTCCCATTAGGGTAATATCATCGATAGACATGGGCATTTATTCGTCTACAGATTCGTCTGCAGATTGTCCAAGGATGTCTGGTTGGTATTGATAGAGTCGATAACGGACTTGTCCTGCTTGTTTTTCTTTTAGTGCAATCCAAGTAGCGGGTACTTGGAATGAGGCTAATGTTGACTCGGTTTCAACATAAATAAGAGCATCATTGTTTAACCACTGATGAGTCATTAATAATTCAACCGTTTTACCTGCCAAGTCTTTATGAAAGGGAGGATCGATAAACACAATATCAAAACCTGTAGCTGTGCCTTTAGCAAGCATTTGCAAACTATCTGCATTTACAACCTCTGCATTTTGGCATTGCAGTGTGGCGAGATTTTGTTTTAGCTGATTAGCCGCGTTTTTTTGCAGCTCAATCATGGTGGCAAAATTAGCATAACGAGATAATGCTTCGAGGCCTAATGCACCACTGCCAGCATAGCAATCGAGTACTCTGGCACCACGAATATCGTTAGCAAGCCAATTAAATAAGGTCTCGCGAACGCGATCGGTGGTTGGTCGCAGGCCTTCGAGATCATGGATTGGCAGTTTACGAGAACGCCATTGACCTGAAATAATTCGCACCTGACCACTACTGGTGTTTTTTTTAGCCATCTCACCCTCGTCATTTTGCCTGAACAAAGAAAAAAGAAAGTGGTAGACTATGCCACAATCTGAACTGTCGTTATTTTATATCAAACTTGTGATTAAATGTGAGTATTCATCATTTTACTGGTTAGAGATGCAACAAACGGCGTCATCTGAATTTTAAGCATATAAATACTGGTAACAAATATGGCAAAGAAAGGTTTTTTCTCTTGGTTTCGTAAAGATAAGCCCGTCCCTGAAGTTGAAGAACAACTCCATGATGTTGATGTCACCACAGAGCATGCAGCTGAAAATTCGCAAGCAGAGCAAGTTGCAGCCGAACAAGTCAATACTGACAAGCTAGCGGCTGAACAATTAGCGCAGACACAAGCAGAAGAAGTGGCTCGTCTAGATGCTGTTCGTATTGAACAAGAGCGTATTGATACAGAACGCGCGCAGCAAGCTCGTATTGATGCAGAAAAATTAGCTGCAGAAGTATTAGCCGCTGAAAAGCTGGCAGCAGAGCAGTTAGCAGCAGAACAGTTAGCAATAGAGCAACAAACTAAAATTGCTGAATTAGCACGCCTTGAAGCCGAACGTATCGCAGCCGAACAAGCGGAGCAACAAAAGCAAGCTGCCCGCTTAGAGGCTGAACGATTAGAGCATGAACGTAAAGAACAAGCTCGTTTAGAAGCGGAGCGTATTGCTGCAGAGCAATTAGTACTAGACGCATTAGCTGCAGAAAAGCTGGTGTCAGAACAACTAGCCGCGCAGGAATTAGCTGCACAAGAATTAGCCGAGCAACAAACACCAATAGAGTCTGTTGACTTAGAGTTGCAAGATGAACCTCAAGCTAAGCCACACAAAGAAGGCATGTTCACTCGGTTAAAGCGCGGTTTAATGCGTACCAGTGAAAATATTGGTTCAGGTTTTATTGGTTTATTCAGTGGTAAAAAAATTGATGATCAGTTATTTGAAGAACTCGAAGAACAATTATTGATTGCCGATGTGGGCGTAGAAACCACCACTAAACTGATTAAAAGCCTCACTGAACATGCATCACGTAAACAACTTAAGAATGCTGAAGCCTTGTATGACTTAATGCGTGAAGAAATGCAAAAAATGCTCGACCCCGTTGCTGTACCTTTGATTCCCGATAATGCAAATGGCCCATTTGTCATTTTAATGGTTGGTGTCAATGGTGTGGGTAAAACGACGACCATTGGTAAGCTGGCTAAACAGTATCAAAGCCAAGGGAAATCTGTCATGTTAGCCGCTGGAGATACGTTCCGCGCGGCAGCTGTAGAACAGTTACAAGTATGGGGCCAACGCAATAATATTCCAGTCGTCGCGCAGCATACTGGCGCAGACAGTGCTTCAGTTATATTCGATGCCTTGCAAGCGGCTAAAGCACGCAAGGTCGACGTATTAATTGCTGATACGGCGGGACGTTTACAAAACAAAAGCCACTTAATGGAAGAGTTGAAGAAAGTCGTGCGAGTGATGAAAAAGCTCGACCCAGATTCCCCCCATGAAGTCATGCTAACCTTAGATGCCAGCACGGGTCAGAATGCTATTAGCCAAGCTCAACTATTCCAAGAGGCTGTAGGTGTCACAGGTATTACCATTAGTAAGTTAGACGGTACCGCTAAAGGTGGAGTGATTTTTGCGATTGCCGACAAGTTTACTATTCCTATTCGTCATATCGGTGTTGGGGAGCAAATTGATGATTTGCGTACTTTTAACGCTAATGACTTTATTGAAGCATTATTTAGCCAGGATAAAACGGACCAATAATTTATGATCCAATTTGAGCAGGTCAGTAAAATCTATGCAGGAGGCCAAAAGGCCCTCATGGATGTTAATTTTCACCTCCGACAAGGTGAAATGGCCTTTTTAACCGGCCATTCTGGTGCGGGTAAAAGTACCTTGCTCAAACTCATTACTGTGATTGAACGTGCCACGGCAGGTAAGGTTTCCATTAATGGACATAACCTTGCCAACGTAGGGCGAAAACATGTGCCTTATTTGCGTCGCAATATTGGAGTGATCTTCCAAAACCACCATTTGCTGATGGATAAAACAGTATTCGACAATGTAGCCCTACCGTTAGTGATTGAAGGGTTCACCCATGGCGAAATTCGTAAACGGGTGGCGGGTGCGCTTGATATGGTGGGTTTATATGGCAAAGAGCGTCATTTGCCAATAATGCTATCTGGTGGAGAGCAACAGCGAGTCGGGATTGCCCGTGCCATTGTGAATAAACCACCGCTATTACTGGCTGATGAACCAACAGGTAACTTAGACCCTAAATTATCGA
Source organism: Shewanella sp. MEBiC00475 (assembly GCF_005234075.1). Classification (NCBI taxonomy): domain Bacteria; kingdom Pseudomonadati; phylum Pseudomonadota; class Gammaproteobacteria; order Alteromonadales; family Shewanellaceae; genus Shewanella; species Shewanella sp. MEBiC00475. The sequence goes on along the minus strand of NZ_CP039928.1, from coordinate 1,869,694 downwards.
TGGATATTTTACGTTTATTTGAAGCCTTTAATGACTCAGGTACCAGCGTGCTTATTGCCACCCATGATTTAGGCCTAATTGCACGAATGAAATATCGCACTTTTACCCTTCGTCAAGGACGTATGCTCGGCAGCGAAAGCACTGCGCCTGCAGGGGAGAATATACGATGAGTAAAAAACCGAATATTACTCAAAGTAAATTACCGTTAAGTGGCCGCATTGTGATGTTTTTTATTCGTCATGTGCAGCAAGGCATGTCAAGTATGGGCGAACTTTGGCGTAGTCCCGTTTCATCGGTCATGACCATGGCTGTTTTAGGGGTGAGTTTAAGTTTACCGGCTGCATTGCAGGTGCTTGTTAAAAATGCCGAAAATATTACTCAATCTTGGAACAGTGCCGCTGAAATTTCATTATTTATTAATAAAGGTCGCAGTGAACAATCTATCCAAAGTTTATTGTCGCGTATTAAAACATTTCGTGAAGTTGAATCGGTCACTTACATCAGTCGCGATCAAGCATTAGAGGAGTTTCAGCGCTTATCTGGTTTTGGTGAGGCGCTGTCATACTTAGATGAGAACCCATTACCTGCAGTGGTTACCGTAACCCCTTCGGTTAAATATTCGAGTCCAACTGGTGCTCGTGAATTATTAGTAAAGTTAGAACGCGAACCCGAAGTCAACTTTGGCCGTTTAGATATTGAATGGTTAGAACGTCTGCAAGCATTACTTAAATTACTTGAAAAAACCGTACTCGCGATTGCCGCTTTGCTAGTTCTAGCTGTGGTGTTAGTCATTGGCAATACTATTCGCTTAGCGATTATGAACCGCCGAACAGAAATTGAAGTCATGAAGTTGGTCGGTGCGACAGAAGCATTTATTCAGCGGCCGTTTTTGTACACCGGGATTTGGTACGGTGTCATTGGCGGTATTTTGGCTTGGCTTATTATTAATATCTTAGTCTGGTATCTCGACAGTGCCTTAGCTGAGTTGTTGGGGTTATATGGCAGTGAATTGACCATAAAGGGTTTATCATTTTCGGAGCTGATTAAATTAGTAATGCTGGCATCATTTTTAGGTTGGTTTGGCTCATATTTATCTGTGCGCCAGCACTTGCGTAACATTGAACCGTCATAATTGCAGGTGTATAATTAACGGGTGATGCAAAATGAACGTTTGTTCACTTGCTTTGTTGTTTGTATGCGGTAAAAATGTTAGTTAAATAGAACCTTATTTGACATATGATGTCATATAGTTGATAGTTCTTCAGCTAATTCAAGTGAACCTTGTAGTGTTGTGAACCTAACAAGGTTACTTATCGTACTGAGTTAACTGAAATAATTTTTTTGAATGTAGTAGGAGAGCGAATGACTTATCAAACGCAATCAATGGCTCTAGCTGTTCCGCATAATGCAAGCAGTTTAGAAGCGTATATCCAGTCAGTGACCAGCATCAATATGTTGGACGCCGATACTGAGTATGACATCGCCAAGCGTTTACAAGAAAATGGTGATCTACAAGCTGCAAAGCAATTAATTATGTCGCATCTTCGTTTTGTTGTACATGTGGCGAAAGGTTATTCTGGATACGGTTTACCGCAGGCAGATCTTATTCAAGAAGGTAACATTGGTTTGATGAAAGCGGTTAAACGCTTTGATCCTAATGTCGGTGTTCGTCTTGTGTCTTTTGCAGTGCATTGGATTAAGGCAGAAATTCATGAATACGTGTTGAAAAACTGGCGTATCGTGAAAGTGGCTACCACCAAAGCACAACGTAAATTATTCTTTAATATCCGTAAGTCTAAAAAGCGTTTAGGTTGGTTCAGCGACGCTGAAGTGACCATGGTGGCTGAAAACCTAGGGGTATCGAAAGCAGATGTAACCGAAATGGAATCTCGAATGGCAGCCCAAGATCCTGCTTTCGATTTAACCAATGACAGCGACGATGATCACCATGATTTTGCCCCAGCATTATATTTAGAAGATCATTCTTCTGATGTGGCAGATCAAGTTGAACACGCCGATTGGGAAGCCGATTCTCAAACACGTTTATTATCAGCAATCAAAACGTTAGACGAACGTAGCCAGCATATATTACGTGCGCGTTGGTTAGATGATACTAAAGTGACTTTGCAGGAGCTCGCATCGACTTATGAAGTCTCAGCTGAGCGAATTAGACAGCTAGAAAAGAATGCCATGAACAAGCTTAAATCTTGTATGGAGTAACACTCTACCGTATTCGATTTAGAGAGATTAAAACCTGCTACGGCAGGTTTTTTTATAACTAATATCTGAGATTAATCCAATCTAAACTGCTTCATTATAATCCAACTCAAACTAGCCTAAATCGTAGAAGATAATAACCCAATTTATTGTACTGTTTATGAGGTACTTATTTGGGCTTGAATCGATGCAATAATGCTTTTTCTTGGGACTTTTAAGCCACTATAGGCAACATTTTTTGGCCAAGTAAAAAACTGTCTTGGTCGTTTAAAGCGTGCCAGAGCCGATTCTACCAACTTACATAGCTGACCATTAATTTTTTCAATATCCAAAGTTTCAGTAGAATTTACACCATAATCAATAATAGCAGCGGGTAAGTAACCAAATATAGGATCGGCTACTGCAAACACAATGGCTTGGGTGACATTAGGGTGGGTTAGTAAAACGGCTTCAAGTTGTTCAGGGTGAATGTTTTCACCGCCACAAATAAACATGTTATCCATGCGGCCTAAAATACTGAGCTGGCCATCTGTATCTAACTTTCCTTTATCATTCGTGCAAAACCACCCATGTTCATCTAACGGTAATGTTAATCCTTGCTCGGTTAAATAACCTAAAAATAAGCAATCTCCTTTTACCCAAATAGCACCTTCTTTCAAGGTCAGTTGTCTTGAAGGCAAAGGTTTACCATGATGGCCTGATAAATTGGCCTTTGCTGTGGTAATTTGCGAGCTCATTTCTGTCATACCATAGCTGGTAAAAGCATTAATATGTTGGCGTTGTAATGTCTCAATAAGTGCCGGTTCTATCACTCCGCCACCGAGTAATAACGCGCTTATATTGGCTAAGGCAGCGGGGTACTGTTGCAGTATCTGTATTGCTTGGGTTGGCACTAATGATACGTGGGTAATGTGACTGTTAGTGAGCTGCTCTGCCAAAGATTGTTGCGGGTTTCGCAGTACAATACATGCACCCGCGAGTGTACAACGATGAATAATGGCTAGACCACCAATATGAAACAGTGGCAATGATAATAGCCAAGCGTCAGATGCTGCTAAAGCAATAAAGGTTGCAGATCCTTTGGCACTGCTCACATGGTTCATTAAACAATGTACCGCAGCTTTAGGCGTGCCACTTGAACCAGAAGTGAGAATAATATTTGAAGCTTGATAGGGTGATATCTCAACACTATGGCTACTTGGTTGAGGCACATTTTTAGCGAGATCAATATCTAGCCAATTTACATGGTCAATTGTCGCTTTGCGCTTTGGTGTATCGGTCCAGAGCCATTGCAGTGAAAATCGTTCGATAAGCTGATTAATCTGTAAATCGGCAAATCGCGGTGATAAAGGTAAAAATATCCAGCCTGCATCTATGCATGCCCAATAAAGGCAAATCATTTCAATATTATTGTGCGATACACACGCGACAATATCACCCTGTTTAACGCCTTGAGCTTGCAATTGTTGCACTAGATGATGGACTAAACAACTTAGGCGGGCGTAATTTATTTGAGTACAGTTAACAGGGCGTTTTAGCGAACTGACACCCGTTGTGGTGTCGTTGGTGGCGACTTGAATCGCAATCGCATCTGGATAAGTTATCGCAGCTTGATGCAAAGGAGACGTCATTGTTCATCTACCTTGTTTGAATCACGTATTTGACCGATATGGACCAGTTGACGTAATACTTTATGGTTTAATTGCGGCGTTAATCCGCAGCTTGCTGACAGCAATGATTGACTAAAGGCGCTTAAGGTATCAAGGCCTGGTGATTCATCTGGAGTTAATGCTTGGCTAACTAAGCGTAAGTCGTTTATGCCCATATCAGCTTCTAAGCTTGAGCTTAATATACAGCGGACACCTTCAAGATGAGCCAGGTTAATCATATGTTGTAATTTTTCGAGCGAACCCAATAACATTGGCTTGATGATTAATGCCCCTAATCCGGGTTGCAGTAAGGCTAAGCTAAGATCAAATTTTGGTGAGTTTAAGGATTCATCTAAGGCGAACTTAATCCCTAGTTGGCGAAATATTTGGGGGTTATCGCTAGGGTTAATACAAGGCTCTTCAATGTATTCAATTTTGTTTTTTGGTAAACAGGCTAAAAAGTCGATGGCCTGCTCAAGACTAAAACCACGATTGGCATCTAAACGTAATGTGACCTGTGGAGCGATAGCTAGTACCTGATAAATAAATTGGATCTCGCTTGCTATGCTGGTCTGCGCCACTTTTATTTTAACGCTGTTGATGCTGCCTTGTGTCAGTAGTTTTTGGTTGACGACTTGTGTTGACATACCATCGTAAAGCAACGGCACCACAGCAGATTGAATCCGCGGATTTTCAATCCGAACTGGCAATGTTTGGGTCAATTTTGCATCTAATAAGCTTAAGGAAAATGCTAGCGAGGGTAACTGCGTTTGTTTCGCAATATCATTTAATATCGCCAAGGGTTGATCGATAAAAGAGGCTAATAATTGTTGCAGTTGTGATTGCACCTCATCAAGGGATTCTTGGCTAAACCCGGTTATTGCTTGGTTATCAATATCTAAGCCTGACAGTGGCGCGATTTCAGCCCAAGCTGTTTGATGGTTATTGAGTTGGATGTAGAGCACTAAACCTTTTCGAGAATCAATCCGTTGTATCCCCACAGGTAAGCTAGGATTGAGATCAATGTGATATTGATAAATCGTACAACTTGTTATTGTTAACTCGTCTGAAGGTGGCATCGTTACTCCTTTAGAGTCGCTATTGGATCTAAGCACAATAATGTCAGTAAGGTGTCGGTAAATAATTGCGGATGTAAGCTATGAATATTGTGTCCAGCAGCATGCAATGGGTGTAACTGTAAGTTTGCTGAACTAGAACTAGTAACGGCGAGTGTCGCCTGCCAATCAGTCGCGACTTGGGCGAATTTTTTATCATCAACACCATAAATAAAGTGACATGGACAGCTCAGCTTTTCCAGCACATTGCGACAATCTTGTTGCAAGCTCAGTGAGGTTGTTAGGTAACAATTTGCTAAACGAAGTGGATCATTTATTTGACGTAAAGTAATAAGTTGCTGTTTTTGATGTTCAGTTAAGTCTCTGAAAACTGCCTGCTGATACCAAAGGCCGAGAAAGTCCGTTAGTGGTAAATGTTGGAGTTTGTGAGCCCAAAGATTATCGCTTTGGGCTCGAGCTGCTATCTGCTTGGCATCTTGCAAGCCTGGATGAGCTGATTCTAGTGTGATGCTCAGTAGCGAGTCTGCAAAGTCATTTGCTATATGCAGCGCTATACGACCGCCTAGTGAGTAGCCCAATAAATGGAATTGTTGATAGCCCATGTGGTGCATTTTATTAACTATTAGCTCAGCTGCTTGGTGCAAACCAGGCGAGTCGAGGGTGTCAACATTGCCACCATGACCAGGTAAATCAATACAAATACAATGAAAATATTGGCTTAACTCTGGCATCAAAATAGACCAGTCGTCTTTGCTGCCTAGAAAACCATGCAACATCAACAATGCCGGTAATTGTGGTTGGCCAAAACGACGAATTTTCACCATTAGTGCTGTTTCACCCACTGGTTAATTTGAGCTATTTGATCGCTTGCTTGTGTCGGGCTGACATTGACCTCAATCACTGAGGCATAATTAAATTCAAAAGCTTCCTGATAAGCTTCATTAAACGATTCAATGTCATCGACTTGGCGATAGGCTAAACCAAACATGGCGGCACCATAACCAAATTCTAAACCGTGGCTTAAGCGATAAAAGTCGCTACGAAGTTCTTCATTCGGTACTGGCAATAAATTAAATATGTTACCGCCGTCATTGTTGAGAATAACCAGCACAAATGGCTGAGTCATTTGTTTTAACAGTGCCAATGAATTGAAATCATGTAAACAGGATATGTCACCAATAACAAGAGTGGTGGGTACTTTTTTGCCTGCCGCAACACCACATGCCGTTGCAATTAAACCGTCGATACCTGATGCACCCCTATTGGTATAAATTGCCGGAGTATTGGTGGCAATTGGCGCATACATATCATAAAGCCGAATAGGTAAACTATTACCAATAAACAGTATGTTGTTATCTGTTTGAGCCAAAGCAATAGTGCGCACGACTTGAGCTTCACCGAAAGTGGTGTGGTCGATTTGTTGTTTAAACAGCGACTCCAGTGATTCATTTATTGGTAATAATTGCAGTGCCCAGTTGGCTTGTGATGAGCGCGACCAAGGTAATTGGCAAACTGCCTGCACACTGGCTTGAAATAATGATTTAGGTTGGTGGCTCTGATCTAAGCGATCGCCATGCTTAACCACTTGCCAGTAGCTATGCCAAGATTGTTGGGCCAAAAATTGAATTAAACGTTTGGAAATAAAACGCCCACCAAACACTAACACCCGTTCGGCTTGTTCAAGCTGTTTGTTGGCTTTAGGGTTTAACAGTAGCTGGTCTACGTGGCCGATGACACCAGGATGCTGGCGTAACTGCGACTGCGCGTCGACTAATACTGGCCAGCCTAGTTTTTGGGCTAATGCGATAATTTGCTGAGGATTATCTTCAGGGGCTAAGGTGCCAACTACTATCACGCCTTTACCATGAACAAAACGCATTAAAGCGTCTGTAGTCGGTAACTCGGCTCTATTAAGGCCCGCATAATGAGTCAATGGTTTAGTATTTTCAAACCACTGATTCAACGGTGCAAGATAGGTTGCTGTGGTAACGCTAGCCGTTTTTTTAACATGGGCTAATGTCATCAATTCTGTTGGATATAACGGCTCACGGTACATACAGTTTATGTGTACTGGCTGATGTTGATTGGCTACCGCATGATCGATGGTACTTAATAATGCATTGGCGGGATAACCGAGATCTGGCGTTGGTAAGTTAATTTGCTTAGCATATTGAGCAAAAATGGCTGGCTGAATTATCGCTTGATTAGCACCACAATCAATCAGTTCTGGCGGTCTATCGCCAGATAAAACAATCAAGGGCACATGAGTTAACCACGCTTCGACAATAGCCGGATACAGATTTGCTACCGCGGTGCCTGACGTTGTAATAATGGCCACTGGCGCATTGCTGGCTTTTGCCAATCCAAGGGCCATAAACCCTAAACCACGTTCGTCAAAATGAATATGACGTGTGAGTTGGGTTTGGCTAGCCGCTGCCAGTGTTAACGGAGTAGAGCGAGAACCTGGCGCCATGCATACATGCTTAACGCCTAAGCGTGCAAGTTCTTCGAGGATCAATTGACCCCATAACAAATTCATATCGGCGCTGGTCTGTTGTTGCATAATGGCTCATACCTATATAAATAACGAATATTAGTGTAACGCCAAGTTAGCGTTATATCTAAGATTTAGCGCAGATTTTTATTGCAAAGCTGCAAATAAACGGTGGTTATGGTTGATTGTTAATCCACTCACTTAATACGACATGGGTTTTAATTTTGATGATGTCAGCTTGAGCATCAATATACTCTCGTATTTCATGCAGTCGCTGCATTGAATTGGCATGCACATAAACCAATAAATCCATGTCACCAGTAATGCCTTGGCAGGTAATGATTTCTGGTATTGTGGTAAAAATATGAATAACTTCAGCGCACCGAGCACAACGATGTTGAATTTCAAAATAGGCAGATACGCTTTGTTTTTGCGATTCGCTCAGTAATACCTGATAACCGCGGATAATGCCTGTTTGTTCGAGTTTTTTAATCCGTTCGGTGACTGCACTGCGTGATAAATTTACTTGTTGGGCAATAAACGAAATACTCTGTCGAGCATTTAGGCGTAATTCGCTTATAATCGCTTTATCAAATTTATCCAATGAATCATTTCCTGTTATTTGAGTACTAACACTACGCGCAGTCATTTTGTCGGTAATTTGCTTTCTTTCCGTCAATTTGTCGGTTTTGCAAAACAAGTTGCACGAATTAACCCGCAGAATGTTTGCTTGTTTAGCTTTATAATATCGCAATATATCACAGTAAGAATAAGATAATGAATCAAATGACAGCAACAATAGGACGTTGGCAAGGTGCTGGTTTAATGGCCACCACTTTGTTAGGAACCGGGGTGTTTATTTTACCGCAAATGACCATTGAAGTAGCGGGTTCAGCCTCGTTATTGGCGTGGCTATTACTCACGGTTGCGATTATCCCCGTTGCATTAGTATTTGGTTTACTTGCGAGTCGGTTCCCACACGCAGCAGGCCCCGCTTACTTTATTGAAAAAGCATTTGGTGCTACGGCGGGAAGAACCATTGGGTTAATCTTTTTATTGGTTATTCCTATTGGTGCGCCAGCAGCCATTTTAATGACTTTTCAATTTTTAGATGCGCTAGTGTCGATTTCTGGGATTGGGCAATTAATTGCAGAGTTAGTTATTGTCGCGGTACTACTACTGTTGAATATCAAAGGTATTCAAGTGTCGGCAAAATTACAGTTTGCACTCACTTTACTGATTGTTGCTGTCGTGGCCATATTGTTTGGCGCCAGTGGATTAAATGTGGATCAGCTGGAAAGCTTTGCTCATAGCAGCCATCCGCAATTTAGTGGGGTAATGCTGGCAATGGGGATTGGTTTTTGGAGCTTTTTAGGTATAGAAGCCATGACCCATCTTGCCAGTGACTTCCGCCAACCTCAAAAAGACTTGTTACCCGCGATGATGATGGGCACTGTGCTGGTGGGCGTTATTTATTTAGCCTGTACATTTCTATTACTCATGGTGCCTATTGAGGGTGAAGGCTTAGCGATGATATTGGCATTTGATTATTTATTATCAAATACTTTTTTAAATGGATATGGCGCTAATATTATTGGAATACTGGGCATAGCCAGCGGTTTAGCCACGGTGAACGTGTATGCCGCCAGTGCAGCTCGTTTGTTATGGAGTTTTAGTAAAGAAGGTATTTTGCCACGCTATTTTGATAAATTAAATCCACACGGTGTGCCTTTTAGAGCCTTGTTTGCCATTTTAGGCGCGATGGCAATTGTCATTGTAGTGACCTTTTATAGCAAACATGAATTAGAAGACTTAATTGCTTGGAGTAATGGCGTGTTTGTGATTATTTACTTATTAGCTATGTTGTCAGCAGCTAAGTTACTCAGCAAGCGATATTTACCATTAGTTATTGCAGGTTGCTTGTTTTGTATTGGATTAGGTATCGCACTTGGCAGTAATATGATTTATGCACTGGTATTGGTGCTGGTTATAGCCCCTTTTATGTGGTGGCAAAAAGCACATCTTACTCGAAAATATTTACTGAATAATAACGAAGGTTAATTCAGCAAATATTTAATCGTTGGATTCAATCGCAATATTGCGCATTTGAATAAGCTCGCTGTGTTTTAAATATAACAAATCAGCAGTACGGCGAATTATTTGGTCTTCATACTTTGACAGTTTGCCGTCAGCATAAGCTAATCGCCACATTGAAAGCAGTAACTTCTGCTTATCTTCAATGCTAAATTGACTGTTAATCTCAGCTGTGAACTCGAACAATGATGTCGCATTATGATGGCTGTGTTTGGCCTCGTTAACCAGTTGAGTGGCTTCTTCTGGGCTAATGTCTAAGGTATTAATCAGCATTTCGGGTAACAATACCGCTTCTTCTTCTGCGAAGTGTTCATCGGCGTATACCACTTCAAGCAATAGTGTTGCCGCTGCAAGATTGAGGTGCATCACCTTATCTTCAGGAGTGCTTTCTTGCATATGTAATTGGATAAATTGTTTTAGTTTGGCGATCATAATTATTCCGTCAAAGAGTCGTGTTCATTTTGATGCTAGCAAAAATGATAATCCCAAGCGAATGGCTTGGGATTAAATAATGTTAACGCAATATTTGTTGGCTACTGGTGAGCCACTAATGATTAGCCATCTTAATGAAGATTATAAGACTGAACCTAAACCTTTCATTAATAAATCTACTGTGCCATCACCACCACTTTGTTGTAGATAGTTTTTAGCAATATCAACCATAGGGGTAATATATTCTTTTGAGATACCGAGCTTTTCAAAAGCATCATACACCATGGCGCTGCCTTGTAATGCTGAGCCTAAATCACCCGCTTGTGATAATAATCCTGACATTCCACTATCTGATGATAATGCAGGCACAGCAGCGAGTAAGCTGTCTGCATTAGGAATACTGCTGGTTAATTGGCTAAAATCGTTAACACCTAAATTGGTTTGGGCTAAACTCAATAACGACCCCAATCCGCCTTCTGCTTGGTTTTGAGACAAACCAAGTTGTGACATGACGCTGCCCACTAAGGCACTTGATTGCTCGGTGGTTTCAGATTGCACTGTTGTTTGAGCTTGTTCTGTTACTGGTTTTTTAGTCATTTCAGTCACGCTGTCTAACCAACCCGCTGAGGCTGGTGTAGAAAATACCAAGACGGTAACAAGTACCGGTAATGCGGATGCTAATTTCATAATTCGTGCCCTGTAATGTGTTTTAATAGCTAAACTTAGGCGTCATTTTAACCTGATTTATATAAATACGACAACAGATCACACTTTTTACTCATTAGACTTGTGCAAAATGGATTTTTTTTGGGTATCCTAAGCGCCATATTCACCGTTAATAGATTACTGGAACCCAAATGTCATTGTTTGCCATTTTGACTGAAGCATTTAACTTTTTTCGAAACCATATCCGTCAGCTTGCCGTACTGACTTTGCCATTACTGTTAATCCAAGTCGCTATTCAACTTTGGCTTGGTAATGAAATGATCCAGGCTGATGTCGAAAATCCGCAATTTGGCGCGATACATGCTGCTGCAATGATGGTGCTATTGTTGGTCTTTTCATTTTTAATTGCTGCTTTAACTCTGTATTTGGAATTACGCTCTCAAGGCCATGATCTTGCGCCAGGACAAATATTAAAAGCGAGCTTTCCGTTTGTACCACCGCTATTACTGGCAGGGGTATTTTCTGGCTTAGCTATTTTAGCGCCAGTAATGATTTCTGCTGCATTTGGTCCATTGTGGTTGATTGGCTTAGTTGTAAGCTTGTACCTTTTCTCTCGCTTAGCTTATGTGAACTTTATGGTGGTGGTTGAGCGTTTAACGCCATTTGAAGCGATTAAGAGTAGCTTTAAATTTAGTGGGCCAATTACCATTAAAACCATTGCGGTATTAATGTTATACGTACCATTGTCTCTATTGGCGGGTATGTTTTCACAAGTTGCGATGCAAGTTGGCTTTCCGCTGCAGCTAGTGGTTGAGGTGACTTTTTCGTTCTTAGGTTTGTTTGTTAATATCGCTTTGTTTAGATTGTATATGGTTAATCGTAAAACACCGGATGTTGATAACGCTGAAGGATAAGTATTCCATTAACGATCAAAAAGGAGAGGCCATTGTTAAATGATATTGAGTTTATTAATGGTTTTTCTACTGAGTTGAGTGATGATTACCGTTTAGCTAAAAGCTATGTCCGCGATATTCCTACTCAAGCGCTCGTTTATATTAGGAGCTTTACTCATAAGCTGGCCGCTCAATTGGCTCAACTGCACGATATAACATTTACCTCTGCAAACTTATATGATCGTATCGAACAGCTAAATCAGCAGCGGGTGATTGATGTTGCAGCCGTGCGGGCGTTACACCGTCTCCGCACTGACGGTAATCGCGGCGCCCATCCTGAAAAATATCATTTAACTCAAGTTCAGCTTATTAATATAGCTGAAAAGTCGATTCATCATATTTTGCAGTTAATTGAAAAACTGTATCAATCTTTACGTCATTGCACTGCACCCCATTATCAATTTGAAGCTTTTGACTCCTATGCTGGTCGCGATTTATGTTATCGCGCAGTGATGCAGAATGACTCCGAGGCCCAGTATTTAGTTGGCATGTCACTTAAAGCCAAAGGCTTGATGTTGCAAGAACAGGAACATGCTTTGGCGCAAAGCATTGACGATGCAAGTTCAACAATATCAAAAACCTTAAACTCAAGCTCAAACGCTTCAATGGCAAGCGAGCAAACCTCAGCGGATGTATTTTCGCAAGCTGCTCACTGGTTTAGTCTTGCATCAGGGCGACATCAAACTGCATTATTTGAACATGGCGTGAGCTTACTACATGGTTACAGCGGTAAGGTAAATTCAGCAGAGGGTGAACGGTTTATTGCACAAGCGGCGGAGCAAGGTGTGGTTAATGCCCAGGCTTTGTTAGGTTTCTTCTATCTGGTGGGAAGTGACCAATTCGAGGTTGACATTAACCAAGCCGAAACATTACTAACCTTGGCCGCGAACGCGGAAAATGCCGAAGCAATGTCAAACCTTGGGGTATTGTTTTATCAACATCAACAATTCGAACAAGCCTACTTATGGGTAAATAAAGCAGCACAAACGGGTTATCCTCATGCACAATATCATTTGGCGTTAATGTTGGAGCAAGGTCAAGGTTGTAATGTTGATATAACTAAAAGTCAGCAATGGATGCAAGAAGCCGCAGAGCAAGGTCAATTAGATGCAATGTTACGCTGTGGTAGTGATATTTTGCATGATGACGCTGCCAGTCAGCAACAACTTGAAACGGCTGAACACTATTTACATCAAGTGATTAAGTATGGCCGTAATGTCACCGCAATGATTGAATTGAGTGTGGCTTTAGCTGACGGAATTTTAGGTCGTATTGATGTGGTGCAAGCTGCGTATTTATTACAGCAAGCAAACTTGCATGCTGATGATATTCAACGACAAGTCATCGAACCATTATGGCAGTCATTATTGATGCAAATTGACAGTGTGATTGCGCTTAATCCAACAGAAGCGGAATTGGCTGCTTTACAACAAGCTAAACGCTTTCTTGGATAAGCCATGTTGTTGCCTCAACGATGGCATGTCCTCCTATTGTCTAGAAGTACATCACGCTCAGGGTGTTAATACCATGCTCAATAATTTTCTGAACAATTAAGAGTGGTGCAAGCTTTTCAATTTAAGGCTCACTTATACCAATCCTTATTAGAATATGATCTATTTTAGGTTGCGTCACTAGGCCCAGTACAATGAAAATGACTGTAGGTGTAGTCTTCTACATCAAAGTCATTTGAAGCCGTAATGGGGGTTGTGACACAGCCCCGAAGGGCGAATTTATCAGAGTGGTCTTCTTTGTTAGCCTTTTTTAACGTACGACTGCATGGATGCAGGAGGTAGAGCAACGCAGGAGCAGTTGCCGAGAACGACTATGTCTTCAAAAGGCTGCCTCGAATACCTCACTGATAATTTTCGCTAAAAGAGCAAATTCTAATGCGGATTGGTATTAAATGGCCATTATTTAGGTTAAGGCTACTAAGGTTAAGTTATTCCTTTTCTAAGTCGTTATCAGGAAACAATGGGATAGGCCTACATACTCCGTACCCTTGTGCAAAATCAACTCCCATTTCATCAAGTATTTCTATAATGGATTGATTTTCTGCAAATTCGGCAATGGTAATTTTCCCCATGATATGACCGATTTGGTTAATGGTTTGAGTAATCGCTCGGTCGACCGCATCATTTTCTAAATTTTTGACAAAGCTACCATCGATTTTCAGATAATCAACGGGTAGATTTTTTAGGTATCCAAAAGAACTTGAGCCTGTACCGAAATCATCCAACGCAAATTTAACACCTATTTCTTTACATGCTGTGATGAACTCGATTGCAGAGTGCATGTCTTTCACCGCTGATGTTTCTGTTATTTCAAAGCAAAGGCATTGTGGTTCGATATTATATTCTATAATTTTATGTTTGATATATTCAAATAAATCCAATGAGTTAATAGACAATCCTGACAGGTTGATGTTGACTATCAATGTCTTGTTCTGATGAATTTTCTGCAAAAGGTGGAATCCAGACAACACCTTATTGATTACCCAACGATCAATTTTCGTGATTAGATTGTATCGCTCTGCAGCCGGAAGAAAATGACCAGGAAGAATGATTTCACCTTCATTCGATACCATCCTTAAAAGGACTTCAAGGTGTAAGCATGATTCATCATTTAAAGTAAGGGAACGATAGATTTGATGGTATAGAACGAATCTGTCATCTTTCAAGGCTGAATTAATACGTCCTACCCATCCAGTTTGGCTTCGTCTGTCGGCTAATTCTATATCGCTCTCTTTATATTGGCATACCTGATGGCGTCCTTGCTCTTTAGCCCAATAGCACGCAGAGTCAGCCTGACCTATAATTTCTTTGCAGCTAAAACTGTCATTCACTATTTCGGTAAAGCCTATACTTATTCCAACTGTATATATTTGCTTTTCCCAGACCATCTGGAATTTTTCAATGGCATTGAGTAACGTTTGAGCTATTAATTTTCCTCTAGTTTCATCACAACACTCAAGAATTAAACCAAATTCATCACCTCCAAGACGGGCTAGGGTGTCGTTTGCACGTATTTTGGAGGACATGATGCGAGATAATTGTTGGAGCACATCATCTCCTGCACTATGCCCACATGAATCATTTATTATTTTGAAGCGGTCGAGATCCATGTAGTAAACGATGTATGTTTGGCCATTGTCAATTGTATTATCTATGGCCTTTGTCACTCGGTTTTCGAATTCACGGCGATTGACTAATCCCGTTAACAAATCATGTGTAGCCTCCCATGATTGTCGTTCAAGATATTCTCGGGCAACAGTGACATCACGCAAACATAAAACACCCCCAACAAGCTTCTTTCTCTGGTCAAAAATAGGCGTTGACCGTTCTTCGACTGCGATTTTGAGGTCTCCCGATATTTCGAGCATACTACGTTCGTTGCAAGTCGCTACAGAGCCAGAATGTAAGGTTTCTTGCAGGGTGCTGTCAATTGCAAATCCAGTGTGCATATCTGTGAGCAGAAGATAATCTGCTATGCTCTTTCCTTTTAACTCTGCGAATGGTTTGCCAAGCATTTTCTCTGCTGGCAAGTTTAAATAGATAAGATTGCCATTAATATCAGAGAGTAATATTGCATCGGCAATAGAATGCAACGTGGTTACAGCCCGCTCTTTTTCGGTATATAATTCGTCTGAAATTTGTTGAAGTGCCCTGATAGGCAATAAGCGTAGAACAAGTAAAATGAGTAAGGCTAAGACGAAACCAAATAGGATTGCTAACAGTATATTTTTATATAGCGTCGAAAGTGATGCACTAACAACGATATTTCCAACAATTTTATCAATATCATAAAGTGGATAGCTGCGTTGCACCGTTAAACCGGTTAGAGCCGTCCCAGATGAAGTGATGGTTTCTCCTTCTGGATCGAGTATCTGAATATATTCGTTGTCCAATCGCACTGGCTCTCTACTGAGTACACCTTGTAAGCGGTTTTCAGCATACATCCATGTGTCTGGAAGGGTTGTGATTAAATCAGCCTGAGCATTGGCTTTTATTTTAGCTTTAAAGCTGAGTGATTTTGTTAGGTCGTTATATGCCGTTAGCGCGTACCCTACAGGCAGACTAATACCGACCAGTAAGGATATTAACAGTGCATAATGGGTTAACGTCTTCGCCAGTCGGGTATCTTGAGTAGATAGCATCTAATTCAACCTATTCAGGTATATAATTTCCATTGCTCTCCAAAATCTCTTTTCCTATTGGAGAGTTAACAAAGCTAATAAAGTCAGCAACATAACCCGGAATGTTTTTGGGAAGAATAAAGTAGAAATGTTTGATAATAGGGTAGCTACCTACAATGCAAGTCTTTGCTGTTGGCTTTACGCCGTTTAGCTTTAATGCATGAATAGATCTTTTTTCAGAAAGGATTAATGCCAAGGTTGTTACACCGAAACTACCCGGAGTTTGTTCAATTTTTTCGACAGTTTCTTGGTCGGTAGATGCAAATAATAGCCCTGTGCGCTTTTCTGCAAAGTCGATAGCATTTTTTAGTTCTGGGGACAGTTGTTCCAGTTGTTTGGTATTGTCATCGTCATGTTGACGGATGATTGGGCGAACTAAATCTCCGTTCGACCATACGGTTTGTTCGCCATTATAAATATCAACAAGTTCATCAATAGAGATATCGGTAACATCTAAATTATTTGATACCGCAATTACTGTGGGGGTACGAGCGTATTCAGTTACGCTAGCCTCTGCTGTAAATTCCGTTGTTTTGAATCGGCGAGTACTTAACCCAATATCTATTTTACCACGAGGCACGGCTTTAATTGCACCGCTACTACCAATACTGGGCAAAACAGTAATGTGTATGTCTGGATTACGTTCGTGGTATGCTTTGGCCAGTATCTGCATTGTACCTAGCGCGTTTCCTGTACCACCAATGATAATATTTTCTGCCCATACAGATGAGCAGAAAAATACACTAAAGAAGGCCAGCGAAAAACAGGATAATGTTATCCATTTTTTACATGCTAAAAACATAATCACCCTCTTTTTATTGTATCAATAACCATATCCAATTTATTATCAGTTACTTAAAGATATGGTAAGTGTTTAAATCCTGTTATCTGCACTCAGAGTTGTTATCTCATTAACGAGTATAGTCATATCATGCATAAGTGGTGTAATTACAATCACTCTAGCACTTTAAAACACTATTCGGGTGAGTATTTGACCATTTAAAATTCATCAATTTATTCACTTTCTTATAGCGAAAACATGTTACCTATACAAATATGGTTAGTATAAGTAAGGCTTGTACGAAAAAGGTCAATAAATAGATTATTAGTCGACATGAATAATTAATATCATATCTATATAAATCGGCCGACAGTAACTTTTCTTTATCAGTAAACATCTTCATCAATAAGTGTCTACACAATTTATAATGGCAGATAAATTTCAAAACCTCTTATATAAAATGTAAGACGACCTAAATCATAACGGTAGTGAGCCATTTTATAGAGACTCTGATTTTTGTGATGAATTCGGGTAAACCTTGGTTCTAATATTCACGAGAAACAATGGGTCGTCAGATTCCTAGTAGCTAAAAAATCTAATATGTTAATAAAGACGTATGTGAAATCAGAAGTGCGACGACACTTTAATATCTCCGATAAAAAAACTTACTTAAATAAGTGGACACGAGTGATGGAAGTAGAGTTTATCGGTTTCAACCAGTCTTGGTTGCTATGTAGGGGTAGGATAAAAGAACACGCTTTAGCGGAGGGTTGAACCATATTCTGTGGTCAAAGCTGTATAAAAACAAATAGGCGGCACTTGGTTACAAGTGTCGCTTATTTGGTTAATGTGGATTACTCATTCATCTTACACTAAGCGTATCCAGCGCTTAGTGTAATTGTTAATCCGCTTGGTGTTCAAAAGTACGGCCGGTGTGTTGAGACTGATTGGTTTTAGCTCGAGTAAACATCTCTGCGTAAGGCGCTGTTGTTTCGCGTTGCACATTGGCGTTACTTTGGGAAAAGTGACCTTGTTGAGTCTGTGATTCACGATGAGTTGAATGGTTATAATGAGATTGGTTATTACCAGATTGGGCAAAGGCTTTACTTCTCAAGATTTTGTTGCCGAAAAGTTGGAAGGTAATAAAGCTTAATAAGCCCAACATCAATAAAAATGGTAGTAGCACAATGGTGGTGAATGCGATGCTAAATAGCATAAGTAATGCCAAAATTGGATTCATAGTCGAGAACCGATTTTTTAAATTGGCAGTGTGGAATGATTGATTAAATTTCATAGTAACTCCTGAATGCACTTAGCTTGAAAATGAGTGCCTGAAAAACGTTACCTATACATCAGTAACGATTATTTAAAATACAGTTTGCAATATATAGACATAATATGTCACGTTAAACCTGGTTAATGTTTACCCCAGAATAAACATTACATTTGATTGATCCTTGAAATAACAATGATGAATCTTCGTCAGGGCAATGATGATAAAACTAAAACGTCGTATTTATTGAGTATTTTGCTCAATTAAAGTACGTGGTGAGAATTACGTTAATGACAATAAAAAAGGGTAAACTTTATGTTTACCCTTTTGGGATATAGCTAATTACTCAATTATTTGGATGATTATTGTTCTTTTTCAGCCAATTTCCTTAGCACTTTATTATGAGTGACATCATCTGGCGCTTTACCTGTGGCACCGATTTCATCGCTGCCATGGCAAGCTAAACAGCTGCCAACTCGACTGATCCGATCCATTTCCTGCTTATTAAATGGACGAGCCCCTTCATGTGATGTTGATTGAAGTTGTTTACCATTTTCATCAACAAAACGTTCTAGTTCAAAATCGATAGGGGCTTTTCCATCAGGAAAGTTTCTGTTGATATCGTATACGCCGCTACCTAAGCCCAACACTTTAGGGTTGGTATGACATTCTTCACAAGTACGTGATTTTTTACTCATCGTATGAGGTTGGATAGGGTTATGAGAAATACCACTGGTACCATCTACTGTGGTGTAGGCTTTATTGCTCACGATAGACTTTTTGCCATCAACTTGGGTTAAAAATACTTGGCAACCTGGCACAAAAGTGGATACTTTCCCTCGATGGTTAATACCTAATGCTGGTGTTTCCCAGCGTACATAAGAGCGAGATTCACTCCAACTAAAGGCATTTTTAGCAAGGTTACCTTTATTACCTTGTTTTGATAAATCATCACCTGTACCTTCTAACCAATCACCATTAGGCTTACCGACGTCTTGCTTAGCATGACAACCATAACATTGTGGTGCCCATGCTGCGTGGCAGGTAGAACACTCCATTTTTTCCATGTGGCTGGCAATTTTCACCATAGCAACATAGCCTTCCTCTGACAGCTCTATGCTGTTCAGTTGCGGTACATCTAACTTTTTACCGTCGTTTTTAGTGGTTAAGGTAACGGTTTTCCCTTCGCGTTTAAGATTATTTAATGGTACGTCGCGTGAGGTTTTTAATGTGGCTTCGGTAGTAGGTGTACCATGACAAGATTCACAACGAATTTCTAAGGCATGCTCTTTTTTTGTGTATAAATAACCATCACCGTGCATTTCGTTTTTAGTATGACAATCGATGCAGCTCATACCAGCATCATAGTGCAAATCTGCTTCAAGGAAGTTGTAATGTTTACCATGCAACTTACCTTGCTTGTCGCCGTCTTCGGTATAAGGTGTACCATAACCGTCAGATTCCATCATACCTTTATAGCTCACACCAGTACGTCCACCCCGATTATGACAGTGCTGACATTGATCAACTGTTATTTTTTTTGTCAGTTGATGCTTGCGAGGGCGATCTTTTTGGGTTTTATCTATGGCTTTATCGCCACCTTCATAGGTGCCATTGTTACTGTATTCAACATGGCATGCCGCGCAGCCTGATGCTCGGTAATCACCATCACGTTGATGGCCGTCACTCCATATATGACAACGTAAACACTGGTTGCGAAGGTAATCATCACCAGGGGAGTTTGTGTTTGACTCTGGCTTAGTCGGGTCGTAGCTTGGTATTTGAGTTAGGCTATCTACCGTACCTTCGCGGCCAGTTTTCAGAGCTTTGACATCATAGGTGGCATAAATTGCATTGCGATCTTGGCTTGCAAAATTATAACGTGTGCCTGAGATCATTCCTGCCATCGTTGCGTGAATAGAGGTTTTCGCGTTATCAACTTCATCAGAGTGACAACTGCCACAAGTTTTGTCTATCACTCGTAAGTCTGTTGGGTTGGCCCACATATCCGTGTGCGCTGCTTTCATGTTAGTGGCGATACCATCGCCATTATGGCAATCAACACACGTTAGATCGGCCATACCAGCGACTTCTGAAAATTGTTCGATGCCATTATGACAACTCATACAGCCTTTATCTTCATCCCATTCTGCATTTACATTTAATGTAACGGTTGCAAATAGTGCAGATATGGCAATGAGAGAGAATATTTTCATCATTTATTCCTTAAATATCATTGAAATAACCTTGCTTATAGTGTGTTATTACTATCGTATATAAATAGAGGTATGTAAAAATATTGTTTCATTTATGTGATCAAAATCCAGTAGGCTTAGTCTTGAATAGATATTGAATAGGGGGACGCAATAAAAACGGTGACGTTAGATAATTAAAGCCAAGCGGCAATTTAAGAGTCTATGTCACTGACTTATCTATAATGGTTTTGCTGCCGGGATGTTTTATTAATAGGTAAGAATATATTTAGTGTAAATCAGAAGCGTTAATCTTAATTCTCTACAGGTTAATTATTCTACTATTTTGACGTGAGGTTATGATTTTTTCTTGTTCATGATTTAGAAGTTCATGATGAAGGTTATGATATTTATTATTTTGTGAGTGAGATGATAAAAAAGGCGATGATGAAGCTGAACGATGGGGCTTCATGTATTGGCGACTTAATAGGGTCATGCCAATGAAACCAACCAAAATAAACAAGAGTATTAACGGTAGTAGCAACAGAAAAGCTAATAGGATCGTGACCGCTGTGGTAAATACAGCTATTGGGCGCATTTTTCTCAGTCGTTGAATGAATTTATGCATGCTATTTAATCTCAACATCCTCACCCCTAAGTGAGGCTAAGCTTACACATTAGCTCATGTGGTTTGCTTGATTTTCCTGGGTATTATCATTAAATGGTTTTGAGTAATTAATTGGCAAAAAGTTCATAAATAGTGAAATTAGGCACTATTTATTCCCTAAAAATATTAACGACCTTTTTTAGCAATACGATTATTGGCAATGGCTTTTTCGACACTACTGAAAATCATATTTCGAAACCATTTATGCCCTGGTTCTTGATTATTTCGCTCATGCCATAAAAGTACATACGCCATTGGCATAAATTCAAATGGTAATGGAATGGATACCAGCGAATATAGTTTTTGTGCATGGTTAGCAAAGCTCGATGGCAAGGTAAAAATTAAATCGGTATTGGCACAAACGCTGGCTGCACCATAAAAGTCTGGCACTGTGGTTGATAAGTTACGATGTAAGCCTAAGTTGGCTAAGTGATAGTCTAATGCCCACCAATCGTTGCCTTCACATCTTACTTGTACATGGGACATAGTAAGATAGTGAGTTTGATCCCAATGCCCAGTGTTTACTTTTTGTAAAATAGGGTGGTTTTTGCGCACCAAGCAAACTTGATGATCGTTAAATAGGACTTGAGACTCAATACCTTCTGGTACTTGGTCAATATTGCTATCGGTTTGTGGATGGATGTCTCGACCAGCAATACCAAAATCGATTTGTCCTTGTTGTAAATCTTGCATCGATTTTTCTGTCCAGACATAAGAGTCTAGCTTTATTTGTGGGGCTTGCTGTAACAAGGGGCCGATAAAATAAGGTATTAGTGTTTCATAGGCACTTTCGACCATTGAGAAAGAAAAATGGCGGTTACTGTTTTCTGGATAGAAAGTGGGGGGTTGAGTGAGTTGATATAGGTTTTGAAGTATTTGCGGTAATTTTTGTCTTAACGCATCTGCATGAGCGGTTGGTTTTAATCCATGTGCAGTACGTTGAAAGAGCGGGTCGTCTAATGTTTGTCGTAAACGATTAAGGCTTTTACTTACCGCTGATTGGCTAACATGTAACCGATGTGCTGCTCGGGTAACGCTTTGCTCTTCAAGTAAAACTTGAAGAATCACTAGCAGATTAAGATCGACTCTAGCAAGGTTATCTAAATTCATGTGATATTCTCAAATGGAAATTCACTTAGGATTTTATATCATTTCTGTTCATACCTCCATTTGACTTATTATAGCGCCCTATTAAGGGTGACCTTTGTGCATTTAAAATTTGAGAGATAGAAATACATGCGTCGTAATTTATTACCACTATTAATGTTTATGGTGCTGTTAAGCCCATTAGCCATTGATATTTATCTCCCATCTATGCCTGCAATGGCATTGGAATATGGTGTTTCTAACGGTGAAGTGCAGTCTACTTTAGTGTTGTTTTTGTTTGCTATGGGTATTGGGCAAATTCTAATTGGCCCATTAGCGGATCGTTTTGGTCGTAGGCCTGTCGCATTATTTGGAATTGTATTCTATGGCATAAGTAGTTTATTAGGTGCTTATGCGGTTGAATTTGAATGGTTGCAGATTGCCCGTGTTTTTCAAGGGTTGGCAGCTTGTTCCACTTCTATTGTAGTATTTAGTGCTGTTCGTGATTGTTATGATCGTAAACAAAGTGTATCGATGTACAGTTATCTTAATGGTGCCATTTGTGTTGTTCCTGCCCTCGCACCAACCTTAGGTGGATTGTTAGCCCTGCAATTTGGCTGGCGCTCAACATTTATTTTTATGACTTTATATGCCGTTTTAGTATTGTTTATTGTAGGATTTCGCTTTCCTGAAACCCGCCCCTTAAATACTGACAGTTCAGGGCCTCTATACCGTTGGAACCGCTATAAACCAGTTATTGGCGATCCTCATTTTATGTTCTACGCCAGTTGTTGCATGATCGCGATGGCATCGATTTTATGTTACGTGTCTTATGCTCCAGTGTGGATAATTGGACATTTAGGTGTTTCAGAACTGACCTTTAGTGGCTTATTTGGCCTTAATGCAGCGGTAAATATTGTGGCTTGTTTTGCCGCTCCAGTGTTGATTAAGCGTATTGGGAATCGACCTGGTGTGCTGATGGCGTTATCGTTAATGTTGATTGCCGCCATTGTCGAAGCTGCGATGTATTTTGTTGGCCCCCATGAAGGATTAGCTGGCGCGGTGGCATTTATGGCTCCCATGATGATTTTGTGTGTTGGTTTTGCCATTTTACTCGGCCCAGCAACCAGTATGGCGTTGTCGGCTTTCGGTGAGCGAGCAGGAACTGCGACGGCAATGTTAGGGTGTATTCAGATGAGTGGCGCGTCAATACTGACGGCATTGATCCAACTAACTGATTTACCAGCGCCTTACGCAATATCAATTGTTATGGGGGGCTTTAGTGCGATATTTTTGATCATAATGGCAATGAAACGTTTAAGTCACCTACACCATGAACAGTTACAACACGATTAAATAAACGACATGATTAATGTCACCTTTAACCCGCTGAGTGCTAACCACATTCAGCGGGTATTTTTTTAATTTTTATTTAAAAACGAGCATTTATGGCAATGCCAATATTAGTTTCTGAATCGCTATTGTACTCACCATTATCGAAATAATGTTCTAGCGAAAACTTAGCCGAAAATACATCTGAAAAATGCCAGAAGTAACGTGTATTTAAACCAGTTTCAGTGATGTTGTTGCTGTGGCTACTTTTATTTGAGTAATCAATATTACTGCTGCTGAAATCAGTATTTACATCTGTCCGGTAGTAAGTCGCACCCACTGACCATGCGTTATTGATATACCAATCTGCAAACACTGCAACAGTATAAATGTCATTTTCAAAGTTTATTTTAGAATCTTGCACTATAGTCGGAGTTGAGCCATCAACTTGAGTGAGCATTTCGTTGTTGATATATTGTGGGTTTTGATAACCTACAGCCCCAGTTATAAACACTCCAGCGGTTGATTGTAATGGAATAAAATGTTCGTAAGTTAACGTGATAGCATCAATGTTTTGGCTAAAATATGATTCAAATTCATATTCTAGATATGCGCCATTGTTAGATTCTGATTCTGAGTTGGTAGCGTAGTTCAAGGATAACTTTGAGTGTTCGCTAAAAAAATATCCAGCACTAATCTCGTATGTTGTGATGTCAAATACAGCATCATCTGCATTTAACTGGTTGACTCCAGCCCCCAAAAACCATTTTGAGTCAAAAACGTATTCTCCAGAGATGTTATATAAATCTTGGAAGTCAGTGGTGGCATAACGCGCAGAAACAGTTGAGCCTTGATTAAAGAATCCCGCCAATGCGTATGGCTTATCTGCTTGTTCAACCGCTTTAAAATAATAGCGATAATTGGCGTTAACTAGGCCATCCGCTTCACCTGATGAGTCTAAAAAACCGATTTCTGCTTCGTGGTGATAGGTATTATCTTGGGCTGCATATACAGGGATTGTGGCCAATGCGAGCATTAATGCCACAGACATCTTTGTTCTAGTCATAGTAATGGTTCTTCCTTGAGGTATTATGGTGTAGAGCGAAGTATAATGAACTCAACTTTACATATTTGCAACAACAGATTTGCAACAAAATTTAAGACAAAAAATGAGCAGAAGTTATTGTATCCATTGCCAATACCCAGAGTCAGCCTGTGTTTGCTATGCGCTAAAACGCGTATCATCTCAAACTGAAGTGATGATAATGCAACACCCGTCAGAAGTGGGTCATGCTAAGAATACTGTTAGGTTATTGAAACTGGCGATGCCGCAAACCCGGATTTATGTGGGTGAGGTGGCGGAGGACTTTGTTGAGCTGCAACATTATTTAGCGGCGCAAACCAAGCCAATTTATGTGGTTTATCCAAATGAGCACAGCCAAACAGTGGCCGAGGCGGGCGCGAGTGAGGCTGCCATTATTATTTTAGTCGATGGTACTTGGCGTAAGGCGTACCGAATGTTACAGCTTAATCCGTGGTTAGGTGATTATCCGTCGCTTCACCTTGAGGTCGAGGATGAGTCGCAATATATCATTCGTAAAGCGAAACGCAGTGACAGTTTATCAACTTTGGAAGCGGCTGCTCACACGCTGATTGCATTAAATCCAAATGTGGATGTTACACCAATATTTGCAGTGTTTAACGCAATGGTGCAACATAAGTTAACAGCTATGCCTGCTCAGGTGCGTGCGCGGTATAACGTCGATAACATCAAAGGATAGATAGCATGAAAAATCGGCTGATAAGCTTATTAGTTATACTGGTAACCGCAAGTTCATTCGCATTTGTTACCACTGCGGCTGACAAACCACATAAAAAAATGACCTTGGCTGAAAAAGGTGAGCAAGCGCGAATTGAGTCGATTGAACTTGAACAAACACAGTTACAAAAAGCCCGTGATGCCGCCAAAGCGACCAAGTTGCGTGAGCAAGAAGTGTTAGCAAAGCATCAAGGTAATGACTGGGAAGCGAAGCAACTCGAAAAAGCCCGAGCCCAATCTGATGAGCGCTTAACTCGTCAGCAAAAGTATTTACAACAGGCGCAAGATGCGGCTAAGCAAACCCACAAAATCCCCAAAGATCCCAAAACGGTAGAACCCGTTTTATCAGAATAGACTCAGTATTTATATCACTTTTTAACTCGCCTATGTCGGAGTCTCATTTGTCATCTTGTCCTTTATGTCATTATGAAACAGTTGCTTTTCATCAAGATAAAAAACGTCCTTATGTTCGCTGTCCGCAGTGTTTGCTAGTGTCAGTCCCATCAGCATTTTATTTAGATAAAATAGCTGAAAAAGCCCATTATGATTGCCACAATAATGATGTTGCCGATGCTGGTTATCAACATTTTTTATCTCGCACGTTAACCCCGTTATTAGCTCAGCTTACCCCTAACGCAAAAGGATTAGATTTTGGTTGTGGCGAAGGTGCAGTGCTAAGCCAAATGGCGGCTAAGCAAGGGATTAGCGTAGCCAATTATGATTTGTTTTATCACTTAACTCCTCAGGTACTCACCCAACAATATGATTTTGTCTGTTTAACCGAGGTGATAGAGCATATTGCCGATGCGCAGTCGTTAGTGGAGCAATTAAGCCAATTATTGTTACCTGGTGGCATATTGGCGGTGATGACCAAAAGAGTACCTTGCGTAGATACATTTACAAATTGGTCTTATAAAATTGACCCCACTCACATCAATTTTTATGCGATAGAAACCTTTGAATGGATTGCATTACAACAAGGTTGGCAGCTTGAGGTTATCGGCAGTGACGTGGTGTTTTTTCATGTCCCACTCTTGAGTGAAGAACTGAGTGAATCGCCGAGTAAATAACTGAGTAAATAACGGTGTAAATAGCCAAGTGAAAAGTTGAGTTAATGCTTGATCAATTAGCTGCTAGTTCAATCTACATGTCGTGTGTTAATAAATAGATACAATTGACTTGTTATCAAATCATTAAAATATTTAACAATCGCATCATTTCAAGGTAGTTTTGTTGTACTGATAACAATAAACCGGATTCATCATGCGTCTAACCTCTCTTGCTTTGCTGCTTACAAGCGTCTTTGCATCTAGCGTTTACAGCACATCCACCGTGGCTAGCGTGCCCAATGCTGCAGAGCTAACCGCTCAAGTCGAAAATAAAGTGATTGCATGGCGTCGAGATTTGCATCAGCATCCCGAGTTATCTAATCGAGAGTTTCGCACCAGTAAAGTGATTGAAAAGCACCTCAAATCACTAGGGCTCGAAGTGCAAACAGGTATTGCCCATACAGGTGTTGTGGCAATACTTAAAGGTGGTAAGCCTGGGCCATTAATTGGTTTACGTGCCGACATGGATGCACTACCAGTCACGGAAGTGGTTGATTTACCTTTTGCCTCTAAAGCCACTGATACTTATCGAAATCAAACTGTAGGAGTCATGCATGCCTGCGGTCATGACACTCATGTGGCCATGTTGATGGGGGTTGCCGAAAACTTAGTAAAAGTAAAAGACAGCTTGGCAGGTGACGTGATGTTTATTTTCCAACCTGCCGAAGAAGGAGCTCCAGCAGGCGAAGAAGGCGGCGCAGAGTTAATGCTTAAGCAGGGCTTGTTTGCTAAGCGTAAGCCTGATCAAGTGTTTGGTATGCATGTCACATCAAGCATGCCATCGGGTATGATTGGTTTACGTTCAGGCCCCGCTATGGCGAGTGAAGATTCATTTACCATTAAAGTGCTAGGCAGACAAACCCATGGCTCACGTCCTTGGGGCGGAGTTGATCCTATTGTGGCATCAGCGCAAATTATCAACAGTGTACAAACTATTATTAGCCGCCAAGTAGATATTACCAAAGCGCCTGCAGTGGTCAGTTTTGGGGCTATTAATGGCGGTATTCGTTCGAACATTATTCCTGACGAAGTGGAGTTAATCGGTACTATCCGTACATTTGATCAAGATATGCGCGCAGAAATCAAAGTCAAATTGGCTGAAATTGCCACCAATGCGGCTAAAACGCTTGGTGCCACAGCGACAACAGAGATCCAACCTGGTTATCCTGTCACGGTTAATAATCCTCAGTTAGTCAGTAAAATGCGTCCTGTTATTGCTTCTGTGGTGGGTGATAACATGTTAATTGAACCTGGACTTATCACTGGCGCAGAAGACTTCTCTTACTATGCACTTGAAACGCCAGGGATGTTCTTTTTCTTAGGCGTGACGCCAGCAGACCAAGATCCAAGTCAGGTTGCCAGTAATCATTCACCGGCATTTTATGTAGACGAAAGTGCGCTAAAAGTGGGTGTGCAAACCATGACACAAGTTGCCTTAACCGCATTAAGTGCAGCACAATAACCCTATTTTAATAACCCATTTTTTATAAACCATTTTTATAAACCATAGTACAAGAGCTCAAAGGAGCTAGATATGACACGCAAGATAATAGCGTTGTTGATGACCATAGGCCTATTAAATGCGCCTACGGTATCAGCGACACAAGCTGAAGACATTAATAGTTTTACCTTGGATAATGGCATGAAGATTATGGTATTGGAGGATAGCTCTATTCCTAATGCCAATATGTATATTTTTTGGAAAGTCGGTTCGCGAAATGAAGTGCCTGGAATTACGGGGATTTCACACTTTTTTGAACACATGATGTTCAATGGTTCTAAAAAGTTTGGTCCGAAAATGTTTGACCGGACGATGGAGGCCGCTGGTGGCGCCAACAATGCTTATACTACTGAAGATATGACAGTGTATACCGATTGGTTTCCAGCAAATGGCTTAGAAACGATTTTCGATTTAGAAGCCGATCGTATCGCCAATTTAGACATCAATCCTGTGATGGTTGAAAGCGAACGTGGCGTGGTGCAGTCAGAACGTACCACAGGGCTTGAAAACTCTAACTGGCGCACTATTCAAGAAGCGCTTAAAAGTGTTGCCTTTGCAGCACATCCATACAGCTGGTCTGTGATTGGCTATGAGTCGGATATTGCGGCTTGGACCTTAGAAGATTTACAGCAATATCATAAAACCTATTATGCCCCTAACAATGCGCTAGTGGTGATTACCGGTGATGTGAAGTTAGCAGAAGTGAAAGCGCTAGCTAACCAGTATTTTGCACCTATTCCTGCTCAAGCTCCTCCAAAAGCGGTACGTACGATAGAACCAGAGCAAAAAGGTGAACGCCGGGTATTTGTTAAAAAAGAGTCGGTGAGCACACCTAATATTATGCTGGCTTACCATGTGCCTGCAACGAGTCACGCTGACTACTATGCATTGGATTTATTGGCGTCGATGTTAAGTGAAGGCAATAGCTCGCGTTTTTATCAGGCGTTAGTCGACAAGCAATTAGCTGTTGCGGCTGAAACCTATATGCCGATGTCGTTCGACCCTAATTTGTTTTATATTTTAGGTGTGGCGAATGCTGGTGTGAATGCAGAAACCTTAGAACAAGCCTTAATTGAACAAATCAATCTTATTGCTACTCAAGGTGTCACTCAGCAAGAACTTGAAAAAGTGAAAAATATTAAGCTAATGGATTTTTATAGAACCATGGAAACCATTAACGGTAAAGCCAATACCTTAGGGACTTATGAGCTGTATTTTGGCGACTATACAAAACTCTTCAATGCCCCTGAAGCCTATAACCAAGTCACACCGTCTGATATTCAACGTGTGGCACAAACCTACTTAATAAAAGCGAATCGGACTGTCGGTGTGCTCGCTGCTACTGAGGAGTCTGACAAATGAAAACCATAACTCACAGACGTATTAAAATATCATTATCGGCTATCGCATTGGCATGTAGTTTAAGCTTAAGTGGTTGTGCGAATACGCAGAAAACTTCAGTTGATGATGTTGTTGCTAGCCCTAGCTTTGCGATGCCGAGTTATCAATCGGTTACGTTAGACAATGGTCTAAACGTTAAGTTGATGGTGCAAAAAGAAGTGCCATTAGTGACCATTGATGCAGTGGTTAGAGCCGGAGCCGTGAATGATGTAACTTCGGGTATGGCTTATATCACCTCACAAAGTTTAATGTTAGGTGCAGCGGGTCAAGCTAAAGCCGACATTGAGCAACAGTTAGACTTTATCGGTGCCAGCATAGATACTAATGCCGATTTAGAAGGCAGTTATATTCGTGCCAATATGATGAGCAAAGATGTTGATATTGTGCTCGATATCTTTAGTCATGTATTGCGTCAACCTGACTTTGATAGCGCTGAGTTTGATAAGTTAAAGCAGCGTGAAATTGTCGGTTTGTCACAACAAAAAGAAAGCCCTCGAGCTGTAATTGGCCGCTACTTTAATAAGTTAGTGTTTGGTGAGCATCCTTATGCTAATCCGGTATCGGGTAATAGCGATACCATCGCTAAGCTTACAGTGGCCGAGTTACGTGCTTTTCATAAAGGCTATTATCAACCAAGCAATATGACCATTAACGTAGTGGGTGATTTTGATGTTGCCGACATGACCGTTAAGCTTAATAAAGCCTTTGGTGATTGGCAGGCAACAGAAACAGTGATTCAGCCAGATCTAAGCCAAAACTTACCAACATTAACCAAGCCGCGTGTATTGTTGGTCGACAAGCCTGATGCGATTGAAACCACCTTCTTAATTGGTGGTTTAGGTATTCGTTATGACAACCCTGATTATGTTGGTTTAACCGTTGTTAACACTATTTTAGGTGGTCGTTTTACCTCATGGTTAAATGATGAATTGCGCGTTAATGCCGGCTTAACTTACGGTGCCCGTTCTGGTTTTGACCCTTATGCACAATCTGGGGTATTTAAAATCAGTACATTTACTAAGTTATCGACAACCAAAGAAGCGATTGATTTAGCCTTAAAAACTTATGCGCGTTTATGGGAAAAAGGTATTGATCAGGCCACTTTAGATTCTGCAAAAGCCTATGTTAAAGGACAATTTCCACCTAAGTACGAGACAAGTGGTCAGTTAGCTGGTTTGTTGTCAGACATGTATTTGTATGGCTTTAATGATGATTTTATTAATCAATTTCAAGCCAAGGTTGACGGATTGACGCTAGCAGAGACTCAACGTTTGATTAAGCAATATTTCCCACAACAAAATTTACAGTTTGTATTAATTGGTAATGCGGACAAAATTGCTGAAGTTGCGGCGCAATATGGTGAAGTCACTAAAGTTGATATTACGGCAACAGGATTCGGTCAGTAAGTGTTAACTGATTAGTAGCTTGGTGGTATCGTATAATGGCTCACATTAGTGGGCCATTTTTATAGATAAGGATTTTTGCAGGAGGAGACGCTTGGTTAGCCAAAAAAGTTATTCAATATTATTGGTCACGACCAGCTTGTTACTTATGTACTCAGCATCTGCTTATGCAGGGAAAGTGACTTTAGATAGGTTTTGTAGCCAATTAGATGGTGAATGGCAAGGCAGCGCCGCCAATCCGAATGCGATGCCGAAAAAGGTCAGTACTTCGGTCATGTGCTCGGCAGATAAACAAAATTTATTCATTAGTGTTAGTCGTGGTAGCCGTTTTTCAAATAGCGAAACATGGTGGTTTAGACAACAACACGATCATATTTTATTACTGTATGCCAATGGCGTTAGTGATGACGTATCCCAAGCGTTGACACTCTATGAGCAAGCGGGCAGTTATTCATTTTTAGGTAAAGGTGAAATAAATCAGCGCCCAGCATTAGTGCAGTTGCAGTTTGATCCCATTACCGAAGGTGCCGATGCGTTAACTCAAGGGTGGCAATGGCAACAAAGCGCTCATTATTTAGATGACGACAGTGAAAATTATCAAGTCATTAGAGCCATTAGCTTACTTAAACAGTCAGTAGAGGCCAGTCAACCGACTGAATAAACTCTTTATCGCGAGTGATAAAGCTGATTCGCTGTAAGACAGATTAGCGGTAAAAAAAGTAAGCGATAAATAAGGCCCAGCTTAACAGTAATAATCCCATTAGTGACCACGTTAGCGAGTTGAATCTACTTTCTGATTCTGTATAAGACGTATCGGAATCGTCATCATTGCTGACTGACATATTTTTGTTTTTTTGCTGTTGTTTGCGTGCTTTGTCTCGATCGCGAGCTTTGGCTTTTTCACGTTTTTTGTATTCCGCAATACCTTTTTCAATCCCCGCCGCAATCAGCTTGGTTTGTTCTTTTGCTTGCCCAGGTTTTTGAGTTGCTTTGGCAATGGCTAAAGCATCTTGCTGGGTTTCGGGTGATAACGTTTTTTTCATTACTCAGCGCCTACAAAACCTAGTTGACGCCATGCTTCATAACTAATAATGGCGACTGAATTTGATAAATTTAAACTGCGACTATTGGCGGTCATTGGAATACGTAATCGCTGTGCAAGTGGCGTCGCATCAATAATATCCATGGGTAGTCCACGGGTTTCGGGGCCAAATAACAACACATCATTTTCTTGAAAAGCTATCTGAGTGTGAGGACGGCTGCCTTTAGTGGTACAGACTATAATCCGTTTACCTGCCATGGCCTCTAAAAACTCTGCATAGTTTTTATGGCGAGTCACTGTGGTTAGATCGGAATAGTCTAGGCCCGCGCGGCGAAGTTTCTTTTCTTCGAGATCAAAACCTAACGGTTCAATCAAATGTAACTGTGAGCCATTGTTGGCGCATAGACGAATGATGTTTCCGGTATTTGGAGCGATTTCGGGTTCATAAAGGGCAATATGAAACATAGCAACCTTATAGTGCGAAGCAAAAAAAGAGTGACAAATTATACCTTAAGCAAGGTATAACTGCGAGACGTTATCAATGCTGACGTTATCAAAATGAACGATACAGTGCGGATGATAATTGCTAATAGAGACTTGCATATAGGCTGTAACAGTTGCATAAAACACTGGTGATTTTATAGACGCCTTAGCGGTATAGCTAGCATATGGAGAAGTAAAAGTTCCATGACTATTCCTCTACCAACATCAGAGCTTAGATAATATTGGCACCACTTTCAGGGTCTCGTGATTGTGCAGCTTGTTGACGTATATCATCGGTATCGCTGCTTATGTCATCGCTAACCTCATTATGGGTATCTTCTAATGACTCTTGAGTTTTCTCAGTGTTGTGTTCAGTACTTTGTGTAGTATTCAGAGGTGTTTCATCTTGTTGATGTCCGTTGGTTACCAATTGCATCCCTTGAGGGAAAATGCGTTCGCGAGCATCGTCAGGCAGGCTGATCTGATTCACTTCATAAGCGCGCACCAGTAAGCGCATTAGAATTGAAGCCACTTTTGGAACACTGTGAGTTTCAGCATTGACCCAAAAATACACTTGCAGATTAATCGTTGATGAACCAAGGTTTTTTATCAGCACCTGTGGCTCTGGATCTGCGAGTACGCCGTGATGATCGCTCATAATCTCCATAGCGATATCCTGAGCCTTGCGGATACTTGCATCATAGCCAATGCCAATCACAAAATGGCCACGCATTCTCGGGTTGGCGGTAAGATTTTTAATTACGTTTTTATAGATAGTGGAATTGGGAATTTGGATATGATTTCCGTCGTAGTCGACTAACGTGGTAGCCCTTGCTGTGACTTGCTTTACTACCCCCAAATTCCCCTCAACGGATATTACATCACCTAATTTGAATGGACGCTGTACACTGAGTAGTAAGCTGGAAATAAAGTTTTCGGCGATGTCTTTAAAGGCAAAACCTAAAATCAGGCCAATGACACCAGTGCTGCTAATAATCGCAACTGCAAACTGAGTTAAGCCCGCAAGACGCAAGAATATATATAGCCCCAACAATATAATCAATACACTGATGCTGCGCTGCATCACTAAACGAATCAACTCACTTTTTGTTACCCAAGCTAAGGGGCTAATGAATAAGCGAGCTAAAGGGTGTGAAAGCCAAAATAGGAATAAGAATATCGACAGCCCTAAAGCCAAGCGCGGTAAATATAGTAAGGCTTTGTCCCAAAATTGCTCAGCATCATGTTGCAGGGGAGTCAAAGATAAGGGCTTGATAGGTTGCAAGTGAATGTTATCGACAACCTGAGTCACATCAGGTAAAGCGGCTATGGTTTGCAGTATACGCTCTTTACTCGCTTGCTCCGTGGCAGAGCCGCTTAGATTGACCACAGAGCCTTGTATTTCAATGTCTATTGCGCTGTTTGGATCAGTAATCTGTATGAGTTGTTTAACGGTGTCAGGCGAGGGCGTTGCCTGAGCATCTGTAGATACAAAGCAGGTAAGGCAAACAACAGTAGTGACTAAACCCCATAGTAGAATCCATCGACTTAATCTTGAGAATGCACTTTGATAACAGTGAGAAAAACTGTGTGAAAAAAAATTACAAATCATAAGATTATCCGAAAGGTATAGGCCTGTCATAATTTATACTAGCAAATAACCTTCAAAGGCACCAAAGGTTGTGAGAGTTATCTCCTAATGTTTTTGGATTATATTAAAAAGGCTTTTTCTCTGCTAAAAGCATACTAATAAGCCAATATATGAGATTTTGTTGTTGCTTAAAATCCTATCCTCATTAAGAGAAATAACAACAATACTTGAAATAGTGGTCTGGTAATTGCTACTTACTTTATGCCAATAAATACAAGTCAGCTAATCTACGTTGGGGTAACCGTTAACCTCGGCACATTAAAAATGGAGGAGATTATGGATTTATTACGTATTTTAATCGCAATTTTACTGCCACCACTTGGGGTTTTTCTGCAAGTTGGGCTAAGCAAGACCTTATTATTAAACATAATTCTAACTTTGTTAGGCTACATTCCAGGAATTGTGCACGCGGTATGGGTTATTGCCAAACGATAGTGGCAGCCAAAATAATTAGGCCTGATGGTGAAGCGGCTCAGGCCGCTTGCCTTAATCGGAAAATATTGCCAGTTAGGAGTAACTTTTACCTAGCAATGACATGCTTAATACTTAAATGTTTATCGTGTCAATGCTTTCAATGTTGATACAGCCGTGTGGTCTTATGAAGGTGAGCTTGCTGTTACCGATTCCCTGCGTGTTCAGAGGGAGTTGAATAACACCTTTACAGAGACTATTAGAATTACATTGCTTAAGTTTCGTCTTTTTGGGTTCGGCTAGCTTACTGGTAAACTGATATTGAGCTTAAGGCCTTGGCGCTGACCTGTTGGGCTGATAAGGTTTTCTGCCACTATACTGCCTTGGTGTAATGTAATGGCGGCTTGAGTGATTGCCAGCCCTAAACCCCAACCGCCGCTTTGCCTGTCTCTGGCAGTGTCGGGGCGATAGAAAGGTTTAAAAATAGCTTCAAGCTCTTTTGGGTCTATACCTGGACCGTCATCTTTTACTGTAATCAATATGTACTTGCCCACTAGGGCTGCGTTTATGGTTATCTGGCTATTGGCATAGTAAATAGCATTACGTAGCAAATTTTCTATGGCGCGGGAGAGAGTCTTCGGGTGTTGAGGAAGTTTCAGCGCCTCTGGTATATCAATCTGTAAATTTTTTCCTTGCTGCTCGGCTTCAAATTCGGCGTCATCTAATACTTGGCTTAAAGATTCCGCTAATTCCAACATCAATTTGTTTTCATGGCTGGCTAAGCTTACTCGAGAGAGGGTTAGCAATTCGCTTATTAGCGCTTCAAGTTGTAAGGCTTCATAGCCGATACGATCTAGCTCTTTACTTTGCTGCCCTTTTTTACGGCCTAAGGCCAAGGCTAATTGCAGCCTAGTAAGTGGAGTGCGCAGTTCATGGGATATATCGCCCATTAATCTTTGTTGATTGTTAATCATGGTTTGTACGGCATCAGCCATGCCGTTAAAAGCCTGTGCTAATTGGCCCATTTCATCACCACGATTTACGGTAGCTACATCGACTCGGCTAGATAAATCTCCTTTGGCAAGGGCATTGGCACTCTGTCTTAAAGACCGTAATGGCTTACTTAAATACCATGCGAGCAGACCGCATAATAGGCCCGATAATAAAGTGGCTAGAGCTGCTGTGAGTAGCTTATTGTCGGAAAAGAAGAAAAACCACGGTTGTGGATGGTTATCGGGAAAACGGCCAAATAATTGATAAGCTTTGCCGTTGACCTCAAATGAATAGGGGCCAAAAATAAGTTCGTCTCTAAATTGGTGACTAATTGGTTGCTCTGCTTCCTCTGCCATGAGTTGAAAACGTCTAAATCCTCGTGAGATCCGTTTAGTATTTAATACTTGGCCTTCGGCATCGGCTAAATATAAACGTAAAGGACCGCCTTCATGCTTATTACGGGGCTCATCTTGATTTCGTCGAGGAAACAGGCGTTGTAAGTTTCTATTTTCAAGTAATTGAGGCTCCTCTTGTATCTGCTCGGCGACATTTTTCAGGATGCGCTCAAGACTAGGAGGTAAAGGCGAACGGTCATGACTTTGCTGTAATAGCGGCAATAATGACACTAAGGCAATAATCAAGGAGCTGCATAGCCAAAATCCCAATAATAATTTAAAAAACAGTCTGTTAAATGGGTTGTTTTTTAGCATTATGGTATCCAAATATAACCTTTTCCGCGTAGGGTTTTAACTCGTGGGCGGCCATCTTGACGCTCTGGTAGTTTTTTGCGTAGGTTAGATAAATGCATATCTAAGCTGCGGTCAAATGGCATTAACTTTTTGCCTAATACGTTTTCGCTTAATGATTCTTTGGTGACCAGTTCGCCGGTTTTCTCGATTAAATTAAATAATAGAGAAAATTCGGTGCCAGTTAGAATGATCAGTTGCTCATTACAATAGGTTTCTTGGCGGGTAGGATCGAGGCGTAAATCACCAAACAGTAGCATTTCATTAGCTTGGCTGTCTTGTTGGGTGGTGTTTGCTCTGCGTAAGATGGCTCTAATTCGAGCCACTAATTCGCGGTCATTAAAGGGTTTTGGCAAGTAATCATCAGCACCGATTTCAAGACCCACAACACGGTCAATTTCATCGCCGCGAGCGGTTAGCATTAATACCGGCGTTTGTTTTCTCTGGCGCAAAGCTCGCAATACTTCAAAACCATTAAGTTTAGGCAACATAACGTCAAGTAAGATTAAATCAAAGTCTTGCTGTTGCGCCATCATAAGCCCTTGCTCACCATCATAAGCTTGGGTCAAGGCAAAACCTTCCAGCTCGAGTAATTGGCTAAGTAGGTCTGATAGACCAATATCATCGTCGATAAGTAGAATGCGATTCATAACTGTCCTCTGGCACAAAGAAAATCTGTATGTTGACGTTAACATACAGATTTTTTGATCAATTAAGCTTATAGCATGCCAAGATTAAATCATATCAACATTGCATTGTTTTACATTTAGCCAGCTTTATTTCTCAATAGATAACGTTTGATTCTGGCGATGATAAAGGTAAGAACAATAGATCCGAGGATCAGGCCTACCGAAAAGACTGCATTTTGCAATGAGCTAGGGTTAAAGACGAGCATACTGCCTAACCCTAACATCATAATGCCTGACATCAGTTTAAGCACTTCACCTTCTTTTTCGGTAAGTTTACGTTTACCTAGCGTCATAGAGAATACAATCACAATGGCAGCAAGTGGGATAACGTAAACCACGTTATAAGCAATGAGGTATAAGTAACGTTGCATAGTGTCGATATCTGATAATGATAACACTGAGGTGTAAATCATCGGGAAACCAGCAGTACACAGCAGCTCATAGGTGTTAGCTAAAATAGCCAAAATGGTTGAGCCTAAAAGCATCGCAGGTAGCGAGCTGGCTTTTGACAATTTACCCATTCGCTTGATAAGCGAGCCACGATTTTCAACGGACATTGATAGGCTAACGTCGCCACGACCATAAAAGTAATCTTTTATATTCACCAGCGCTGCGATTAATGCCAATACACCGGCACAAGTAATAATTATTCCACCGTCACCACCGCCAAGTACTTGGAATAAGTTAAGCCAAGCGCTCATAAATATAAAATAGATAAAGCCTGAGAAAAATACAAAAATCCCGCCCACTAATAGCATACGTTTGCGGCTGCCAGCATTAACCATAATGCTCAGTAAAAACAGTAGTACGAAAAAGGCGCAAGGATTAAAGGCATCGACACCCGCTAATACTACGGTGAGTACAGGTAATGACATTTCTTCAGGGTGTACGGCACCAATTAATGGAATGTCGACAGGTTGAACGCTTGGTTCAGGGACAATATCACTGGCCTGTTCAAACGACATGCCGCATGAACCTTCGGCTTGTGGGTTGTCACTATTGTCGCTACAGGTTTCAAATAAAGGGGGGGTTACGGTTTGAGTTGCGCCGAGAAAATCATCGAGTTTATCACCAACGTCTGCTTTACCACCTTGGCGTTGGTAGCAGTTAACTAAGCGCTCTAATATGTAGCGCCCAGTGACATCATGACTGTTATAGCCAACCACCGCCTCACCACAAATGGCGAAGTAGGGCACTGATTTAGGTTCAACACCCGTTTTTTTACCCATTTCCATGAGTTTATCGACGTTGCCGGGTTCGTTAATGGCATAATCGTGTAACTCTATCCAATCAAAACGTTCGTCTAAAGCATCAATAAAAGGGTGCGCTTCACGACAATGTGGACAAGTTTTAGACCAAAAGAAATGCAGTTTAACTATTGGCTGTTGGTTTTGCTGGCTATACCAAAGTGAGTCATCTGTTGATGCTGTGGTACTGGCTATTGAGCTTGGAGCCACGACAAGAACACAAAGAAGTAACAGTAATTGGCCAATCAATCTATTCATAACTTATTCCATAAAAGCGCTAATAAAGTGATTTTATGCCCTAATATGATTGCTGTAAGGATCAAGTATGAATAACGTTAACTAGCTCTCATTACAAGGATTCTTATCGTACAATATGCAAGATCGATCATGTCATAATAGTGCTAAAGTGTTAAGAAAAATACTCTTTACATAGGTTTACTCTGTCTTAACCCTCATTGACATTGCATTCGGTAAACTGAGTATCAAATCTGCTAAGGCAGAAATCGAATCCCATTTAAACCGAGGAACTTAACAATGAAAACATCATCAATCATCAAAACGAGTTTAGTTGCCTTAGTGGCAAGTTCGGCATTATTAGCTGGTCAGTTATATGCCGCAGATACTTCAGACAACACTGTAAAAACTGAACGCTGTGCTAATAAAGGTGACAGACATCATGGTCCTAAAGACGGTATGCATAAAATGCTCCGCAAGCTGGATTTAACGGATGAACAAAAAGCGAAAGTTGAAGCGATATTCGACAAATATCAGGCCAAACGTCCAGAGCGCCCAACTAAAGAGCAGCGTTCTGAACACCGTGCAGAAATGCTAGCCTTAATTACTAGCACTAGTATTGACGAAGCTAAAGCAACTAAGATGGCCGAAGCGCAGCAGCAACAACGTCTACAGGGCATGCTAACGCATTTGAAAATGCAAAACGAAATTTACCAATTATTAACGCCTGAACAGCAACAAACGTTTAAAGATAAGTTTCAGTTTGGTAAAGGTGACAAAGGCCATAAGTCTCGTGATTAATCGCTAGCGCATGGTTATAAAGTATAATCGTTTAAAGCCGTTACCTTGTGGTAACGGCTTTTTTGTTTATGCAAGTTTGCTAATGGTCACATATTGCATATAACTAACGCTTACTTTAGTAAACTTTATCCTCATGAAGCAATGAACTTGCTATAGTAAAGGCTGTTTATTACCAAGCTAAAGAGTTGATAACTTCACTATGTCTACAACCTCTGAATATGACTTTTGGGTCAAGTTAGCCAGTCGAGCATCAATCGCTACGGCACTGTGCCTTATTGTCATTAAGTTAATCGCTTGGCTTTATTCAGGTTCGGCCAGTATGCTGGGGTCGTTAACAGATTCATTTGCTGATGCGTTGGCGTCGATTGTGAATTTTATCGCGATTCGTTATGCCATTGTGCCAGCAGATAAAGATCATCGCTATGGCCATGGTAAAGCTGAGCCGTTAGCATCGTTGGCCCAAGCTGCATTCATTTTAGGCTCTGCGTCATTACTTTTGCTTTATGGCGGTGAAAAGTTAATTAACCCTGTTCCGGTAACCAATCCAATGAGTGGCATAGTGGTGTCTATTATTGCGATAGTACTGACATTTGCCTTAGTGTTACTGCAACGTCACGCTTTGGTGAAAACCAACAGTTCTGTGGTTGAAGCTGATTCATTACATTATAAATCTGATTTGTTACTAAATGCGGCGGTTTTATTAGCTTTGGTATTAGCGCAATATGGTTGGTGGTGGGCTGATGGTCTATTTGCTGTATTTATCGCGTTGTTTATTGGCAATCAAGCCATTGGTTTGAGTTATCGTTCCATTCAAAGCTTACTTGATCGGGAACTCGATGATGATACTCGCAATAAGATTAAAGCATTAGCTAAACAAGATCCTCGGGTTCAAGGTGTCCATGATTTGCGTACTCGTCAAGCGGGTAAAACAACGTTTATTCAATTACACATGGAATTAGCGGGTGACCTATCACTTCATGATGCTCATGAAATAGCAGAAAAAGCAGAGTTTACGATTAAAGCGGCATTTGATGATGCTGAAGTGATTATTCACCAAGATCCGGTTTAATCAATGATGAATAGAGATCGATGCTTTTTATTAACCTTTATCGCGGGGTTAATTGATTATTTGGCGGTTGTTTGGATACAGATTTGTGGGATGACAACTAACTGATTGGATGATCATCCAACATAGTCTCGTGAAAATGGCTGTTTGAGATACAAGGTTTATTCTGCACTGGATTAAGGTTTGTTAAGTGAGTCAAACTTAACAAACCTTAAAGCAACACAGGCATTACTGCGATTATGATGGCAATACTTGTGCTTAATCCATCGACAGTTCTTTCAATTTACGCGTTAGGGTATTGCGACCCCACCCCAGGCGTTTAGCGGCTTCTTGCTTATGGCCTTGAGTATGTCTAAGTGCAGTTTCAAGTAAAATACGTTCAAATTCAGGTTGAACTTCAGTGAGTAAATCACTTTCACCTGCAGCCAGCTTTTCATCAATCCAATCAGTTAATGCGGTTTGCCAATCACTTGATCCAGTTTGTTTTTGCTGGTTTGCTACTGGGTCTTTGAGCAATTCTGGTGGTAAATCTTGCGGTAAAATTTCTTGTCCGGACGCCATCACCGTTAACCAACGACAAGTATTTTCAAGTTGGCGAACATTGCCCGGCCAAGGTAAGTTAGCCAGTTTTACGGCCGTTTCTTTGGTGAGTATTTTAGGTTCAACACCGATCTCTTTAGCTGCCGTGCTTAAAAAATGATTGGCGAGTTGGGCAATGTCTTCACGGCGTTGTGATAATGGTGGTAAATGCACTCTGATCACATTAAGGCGATGAAACAAATCTTCGCGGAAGGTGCCTTTTTGCACCTGCACTTCGAGGTTTTGATGTGTTGCGGCAATAATTCGTACATCAACTTGCACCGCTTGATGACCACCAACACGATAAAACTGACCATCAGCAAGCACACGTAATAATCGAGTTTGGACATCGATTGGCATATCACCAATTTCATCTAAAAACAGGGTGCCACCATTAGCTTGTTCAAAACGTCCTTGGCGCACGTTGGCTGCACCAGTAAAGGCGCCTTTTTCATGACCGAAAAGTTCTGACTCAATCAAATCTTTTGGAATCGCTGCCATATTTAATGCAATAAACGGTTTGTCTTTGCGAGGACTATGTTTGTGTAATGCGCCTGCAACTAACTCTTTACCCGTACCTGATTGGCCATTAATGAGGACACTAATCGATGAACGAGATAAGCGACCAATGGCACGAAATACTTCCTGCATTGCAGGGGCTTCACCAATAATTTCTGGTGTTTTTATCGTCGTATCAATAACAGGTTGTGGTATTTGCTCTGTTGCATGAGTGAGTGCGCGCTCGACCAAATTAATGGCTTCATCGATATCGAATGGTTTTGGCAAGTATTCAAATGCACCGGCTTGATATGCACTCACGGCACTGTCTAAGTCTGAGTGCGCTGTCATGATGATGACTGGAATATGTGGATAATGTAGTTGTAAGCGATCAAGCAAGGTTAACCCATCAGTGCCAGGCATACGGATATCAGAAACAATGACTTGTGGTTGCGATGCTTCTAGAGCTTGCCATAAGGATTCAGCAGCTGCAAAACTGGCTGTTGACAGTGATGCACCTTGAAGTGCTTTTTCGAGTACCCAACGGATTGAGCTATCATCATCGAGGATCCAAACTTGTTCACTAATGTTCATGTTACTACCTCATTCTGCCTACAAAGGGCATGCTAGTTATTGTAATGGCAGGTTAATAATAAATTCGGTATGACCTGGTGCCGAGACACAATCGATGCGACCGCCATGTAATCGAGCAATGTTATGTGCAATGGATAAACCTAATCCTGAACCTTCGTCACGACCCGTGACCATCGGATAAAAAAGTGTGTCGATTAATTCTGCAGGAATACCGGGGCCGTTATCGATAATGGATAAGGCGAGTACTACTTTATAGTGCTTTGTTCCAATAGTGACTTGATGTTGGGTACGCGTTCGAATGACGATATCACCGCCACAATGCTCCAAAGCCTGAATGGCATTTTGCACAATATTCAATATTGCTTGCTGCATTTGCTCTGGGTCCATTTGAATATCGGGTATCGACGGATCATAATCGCGCGTTAAGTTAATATTACTAGGCAGTGCCATCTGAACGAGTTTCAATACTTTTTGTATTACTTGATGGATGTTGTGCTCAGCATGCTGGGTTGGACGTTGTGGCCCAAGCAAGCGATCGACTAAATTACGCAATCTATCAGCCTGTTCGATAATTAAACTGGTAAATTCTTTTAGATCGGGTGAAGTTAATTCGCGTGATAATAACTGCGCTGCGCCACGAAGCCCCCCGAGTGGGTTTTTTATTTCATGGGCGAGATTACGCACTAAAAATTGTGCCGCTTGTTGTTGAGCGTCCATATTAAGTTGCTGATGGATACGACGCTGCTGATCAACTTGGCGTAACTCCAAAATGCTTAAATTGGTGTCATTTTCAATGGGCATTAAGGTGATATCAATAGTGTGGTGTTGACCCTCTAGGGTAATTAACGCTGCAGTATTAACGGTAAGACTTTGGCCTGCATTAATGGCATTACGCAGTAATTGTGGTTCAACCCCCATTAATTGATATAACTCAGGTAAAGTTTGTTCAAGTATTTTGTGGTTACCGACTCCCAATAATTGTGCAGCTGCCGCATTGGCATAGCACGGCTTGAGCTCGGTATTGATTACCAGCACTGCTGTGACTAAATGATTTAGTAGATTATTTGTGTCCATTAGTCGTCCTAGTATAGGGTTGCACTATTATAATGCACCGATTTGGTGCGACGCACAACCCGGAACACACAAGCTCTTCCTAAGATAAATAGTCACGCATAAATTTATAAATCAATGAATAAGCTAGATTTTATCTTAATCACTTAGGCTTTTTTGCCGGCCCAAATACAGATGCTTGGTGAAGGAATATCTTTCTAGGAGAGCTTGATGCAAGGACTTTGCCGCTTTGTGTTACAGCGTTAACAACAATAGAATGTTGACCACGATTGATGCCCGTTAATTGAAACTCATTGGATACCTGAGGTGATGCCGTAGTCACTCCATCAACAAGTAAAGTAAATAATACTCCGCGAGGTAACTGAGGTGAGGCGCTAACTGACACCGTAAACGCACCGTTATTATCACGAATTGTGGTATCTTCTCGAGGTGAGACAATCGATATTTTGTAGTTAATTTTGGTTTCTGTTGTTGGTGTTGTATTGATTTTTGTAGGCGTGTTAATTGTCATGTTATTTTGGGTGTTTTCATTTAGATCAACAACTTCAGCATTATTTTTCGGTTCATCTGAGTAATGAACTTTACCAGTGTCATCTACCCAACGGTAAACAGTAGCAAGGCTTTGGCTACTCAATAATAGCAAACCAATAAGTATGATAAG
Source organism: Shewanella sp. MEBiC00475 (assembly GCF_005234075.1). Lineage (NCBI taxonomy): Bacteria > Pseudomonadati > Pseudomonadota > Gammaproteobacteria > Alteromonadales > Shewanellaceae > Shewanella > Shewanella sp. MEBiC00475. The sequence continues at coordinate 1,826,591 of NZ_CP039928.1, read as the reverse complement.
GCGCATGATCCACTCCATAAAACAATCGTTTCAATAGAGTAGACGTTTTTATAGAAAAAATCAGCTTAAACTGCTTAAGCTGAAGTGGGTAATGAGATGAGCACTCAATATGATTAGATATATTGACAGCAGTATTCTGAAATTTGCTCTGTTCGGATACTAAAGCTCACATTTGGTGCAAGTTGAAACTGGCTACCAGTAGCGTAAGCTACCCATTCTGTTTGGCCTGGTAATAATACGTCAAATTCACCTGAAATGACTTGCATTATTTCACCTTGAGCTGTTGAAAACTCATATTCACCAGGCATTACTACGCCAAAAGTTTGTTTACTGCCATCGGCTAACACTACACTTCTACTGACGACTTTACCGTTAAAATAAACATTGGCCAGTTTCGCGACACTCACTTGATGCAACATACTTATATAATCCCCTTCAATTGATATGATTCTATTCTCGTTAATTATATAACCAGATAATGAGTAAATTTGATATTACGTGAATTTATCTAGGTTTGGGTAAAATATCTAGTTAAATGTTTTCATGTTGATTCCAAATCACCGCTAACAAAAAGCCCAGATGCAACAGGCATCTGGGCTTTTTAGGTTTCAAGTGTGACAAATATAATTTGCCACTCATTGATTAACCGCGGTTATTACGCTTACGCTCATTTTCAGTTAAGAATCTCTTACGAACACGAATGTTCTTAGGAGTTACTTCAACTAATTCATCATCATCGATGAACTCAAGCGCTTGTTCAAGTGTCAATGTGATAGGAGTCGTCAATACTTGTGCTTCATCAGTACCTGATGCGCGCATGTTAGTTAGCTGCTTACCTTTAAGACAGTTTACTGTCAAATCGTTAGAGCGAGCGTGTATACCCACAACTTGACCTTCATACACTTCGGCAGCGTGACCAATAAACATACGACCACGGTCTTGTAATGCAAAAAGAGCGAAAGTTAGCGCTTTACCTGTTGCGTTTGAAATCAATACGCCGTTAGCGCGTTGACCAATATCGCCACCTTTGTGTGGACCGTAGTGATCAAATGAATGATAAATTAGACCCGTACCAGATGTTGCAGTTAAGAACTCGGTTTGGAAACCAATTAAGCCACGGCTAGGAATGATGAAGTCGATACGTACACGACCTTTACCATCAAGCTGCATGTCTTTCATTTCACCTTTACGAACACCTAATTTTTCAATTACGGTACCTTGATGTTCTTCTTCAACGTCAACGGTTACTGTTTCGTATGGTTCACATAACTCATCATCAATTGTTTTAAGAATAACTTCAGGACGCGATACTGCTAATTCATAGCCTTCACGACGCATGTTTTCAATTAAAATCGATAAGTGTAATTCACCACGTCCTGAAACGCGGAAACGGTCTGGACTTTCTGTTTCTTCAACGCGAAGTGCAACGTTGTGAACTAATTCAGTTTGTAAACGCTCAAGTATGTTACGTGAAGTCACATACTTACCTTCTTTACCCGCGAACGGAGAAGTGTTTACTTGGAATGTCATTGTTAATGTTGGTTCATCAACAGTTAACGGTGGCATTGCTTCTACTGCATTCACTGCACAGATAGTGTCAGAGATTTTAAGTTCACCTAAACCTGTAATTGCAACGATGTCGCCTGCATTTGCAATTGGCACTTCAGTACGGTCAAGACCCATGTAACCTAATACTTGGCCCATTTTACCGTTACGAGTCTTACCATCAGCGCCAATAATAGTCACTTGTTGGTTAGTCTTAACGCTACCACGGGTAATACGGCCAATACCGATAACACCCACGTATGAGTTATAATCGATTTGAGAAATTTGCATTTGGAATGGCGCTTCCGCATCAGCGTCAGGGAAAGATACTTTCTCAACGATAGTTTGGAATAGAGGCGTCATATCATCGCTTGCTACATCAGGATCTAATGTTGCAAAACCATTTAATGCCGAAGCATAAACGATTGGGAAGTCTAATTGTTCGTCAGTGGCACCTAAGTTAACGAATAAATCGAATACTTGGTCAATAACCCAATCTGGACGAGCACTTGGACGGTCAATTTTGTTGATAACAACAATCGGCTTAAGGCCTTGAGCGAATGCTTTCTTGGTTACAAAGCGAGTTTGTGGCATTGGGCCATCAACTGCGTCAACCAATAGTAATACTGAATCGACCATAGATAAAACACGTTCTACTTCACCACCGAAATCGGCATGGCCAGGAGTATCAACGATATTAATACGGTAGTCGTTCCACTGGATGGCAGTATTCTTTGCCAGAATGGTGATCCCACGTTCTTTTTCAAGATCGTTAGAATCCATAACCCGCTCAGTAGCTTCTCCACGAGATGCAAGGGTTCCTGACTGCGCCAACATTTTGTCAACCAGGGTTGTTTTGCCATGGTCAACGTGGGCAATAATGGCGATGTTACGTAAATTCTCTAACACAGATAAACCTCTAAACCAGCAAATAAAAAAAAGGATCTAACAAAAGCTATCTATTATAGCCAATGTAAAAAAGCGTGCCATTCTACTTCACAGCGGCTTTTGTAGATAGGATTATTTTTGAACACCTGTAAATATATTGCTTTCTAAGCCTAAAAAAAACAATATGAAACGTTTATATATTAAACATAACAAAGGTGTGATACTAAAATGTGACAGAGCTAAAACACCAAGATAATTACGACGCACTATTATGGACTATTGCACCATAAGTAAACTCGCTGCGCACTGTATTGGTGCAATTGGTATGTTCGGAGTGTGAAGTGTATTTCTCATTTGCGTAAAATCAATTACTTAGCGATGTGGCATGAATATCGCTTTACTGCAGATAATTATGCAAAATTCGTTTTCCAGATGCATTATCTGGCGAATAACAAAATTATATTAAGGGACAACCCTTTACCCTAACGGAGGCTTAGAATGTCAGTTGAATCAGTTTTAAAGCAACTTGAAGAGTTAGAAGTTAAGTTTGTAGACTTACGCTTTACCGACACTAAAGGTAAGGAACAGCATGTTTCTATTCCGTCTCATCAAGTAGATGAAGATTTCTTTGAAGATGGCAAAATGTTTGACGGTTCTTCAATTACAGGCTGGAAAGGCATTAATGAATCTGACATGGTGCTAATGCCAGACGCAACAACTTTTCTATTAGACCCTTTCACAGAAGAAACCACAGCACTTATCCGTTGTGATATTTTAGAGCCAGGTACGATGACGGGTTATGATCGTGACCCTCGCTCTATTGCAAAAAAAGCCGAACAGTATCTAATTTCTACTGGCATCGCTGATACCGTATTAATTGGTCCAGAGCCTGAATTCTTTATATTTGACGATGTCCGTTTTGGTACGGATATGTCAGGTTGTTTCGTTAAGATTGATGCTAAAGAAGCATCATGGAACTCTGCTAAGAGCTATGAAGAAGGCAATACTGGTCACCGTCCAATGGTGAAAGGTGGTTATTTCCCTGTAGCACCAGTTGATTCTTCACAAGACCTACGTTCTGCAATGTGTTTAGTACTTGAAGAAATGGGTCAAGTTGTTGAAGCGCATCACCACGAAGTGGCAACTGCGGGTCAAAACGAAATTGCAACACGTTTCAATACATTGACTAAGAAAGCTGATGAAATCCAAATTCTAAAATACGTTGTTCATAACATGGCTCATGCTTATGGTAAAACAGCGACATTTATGCCAAAACCAATTGTAGGTGACAACGGTAGTGGTATGCATGTGCATCAGTCTTTAGCTAAAGACGGCGTTAACTTATTTGCTGGTGATAAATATGCTGGCCTAAGTGACATCGCGCTTTACTATATTGGCGGTATCATTAAGCATGCTCGTGCATTGAATGCATTTACTAACCCAAGTACAAACTCTTACAAGCGTTTAGTACCGCATTTTGAAGCGCCAGTTATGCTTGCATATTCTGCACGTAACCGTTCAGCCTCAATCCGTATTCCAGTGGTACCAAGCCCTAAAGGCCGTCGTATCGAAGCGCGTTTCCCTGATCCACATGCAAATCCATATTTAGGTTTTTCTGCATTGCTAATGGCTGGTCTTGACGGTATTCAAAACAAGATCCACCCAGGTGAAGCAATGGACAAAGATTTGTATGACTTACCTGCTGAAGAAGCGGCTGAGATCCCACAGGTTGCTACGTCATTAGAAAACGCACTGGAAAATCTACAGGCGGATCATGAGTTTTTGACTAAAGGCGGCGTGTTCAGCGAAGACTTTATTCAGTCTTATATTCAGCTTAAAACAGCAGAGTGTGAGCGTGTCTCACGTACGACTCATCCACTTGAGTTTGAAATGTATTACAGCTTGTAATTCTTAAGCTTAGTAGTGCCCTAGTTTATACAGGGCAAGTAAATAAAAAAACCCGATAAGTCTTTATCGGGTTTTTTATTTGATGATTAAAAGTATATTTGGCTATTACTGGGATAGGTTTATTTTCAATTAATACAATATTTTATTTATCTTATGAATATGTAGAGGTCATGATTTACATGCCATTTAAGCATTCCATTTTTTATTGCGTAGTCTTCTAAGGCTTCAACCATTGACAGCTTTATTGCAATTAGTGAGAGGGCATCTCATTGAATAAATTAATAGTATGATAAGTTTGTAGAGGAATTCACTCATAAATATGATATTTATATGCTTAATCACTCATTTGTCTTTCACTAAAAAGCGATATGTTCAATGGATAAGAAAGATCTCAAACTATTAGATATTTTACAACGTCATGGTCGAATTGCTATTTCTGAGTTAGCCGACAAGGTTAATATGTCAGATACTCCTTGTTTACGCAGGGTAAAAAAACTTGAACAAGATAAAGTGATTTTGGGCTATGGTGCGCAAGTTGATCCGCTTAAAGTCGGGTTGAATGTTGTAGTTTATACATCGGTACGCTTAACTGAACACACAGATCAGTCGACAGCATTGTTTGAGTCAACAATGGCGCAACTCCCTCAAGTGATGGAATGTGCTGTGGTCACTGGGGCTTATGATTATTTATTAAAAATAGTCTCTAAAGACTTAGTTTCTTATCAACACTTTATCAAAAAATCACTCGGTAACCTCAAGTTTGTCGCCAGTATTGAAACCACTGTGGTATTAAGGCAAGTTTTTAGCCGTACGGCTTTGCCCATGGACGAATCACCAATCGACTAATTTTAGGTTTATTGTATCTCGGTCTATTATATATCGAGATAACGGATATCTGACGATTTTTAATTACCCCAAAGCAGCACCTAGATCGTTTTAGTGTAACGATTTTTTAGGTTACCACTTTAGGGCATTGAGTCGATATTTGCGGTAATGGCTAACCTTGCTCCATTGACTCGATAAATTTATTCGATTCGGCAATCGATTTATTCATTTCTTTAATCAGACTAGAGATATCTGTCTGTAAACTGGCAAATTCACCCTTAATAGCACCAATTGCCTGAGCGTTTAGATTATGTTTTAAATACAACATATTGTCTTTCATCGCGGTTAATATGGGTGGCATTTTGGCTTCAGCTCGACGCATACTTTTAACTAGCTTGCTATATGATCGCTTAGTTTCATTAAGTTTATTGGTGCTGTTGCGGCGTAAACTGGCTTTGCTTATTTCTTCTATTTCGGCCTGCCATTCGTCAAATAATGCCTCTGCAACATCTTCTACTTTGCCAATGCGGTCGGTGACTTCATCTGCTGCTGATTGCGCCGATTCATATTCATCTTTTGCTTTATTGTAGGCATCTTCTAAATCACCGCCATCAAATGCCAATAAAGCCTGCATTTCTTCTAAAGCTGAGCTAAATTGTTCCTGCGCTTCTTCTTGGGATTCTTTGGCACTTTGAACGCGATCGACCATTATGTCGCGCTTGTGGTAGCCAACTTTTTCCATTGCACCGTAATAGGCACTTTGGCAGCCACTCAACAGTAAACTGCTACTTAGTAGCGCAAGTGATATCCATTTTCTCATAAATGTGTCTCTTTTATTGTTTGAGGCGTAAAATTACCTCGTTAAGGACTAACTATCTGATTTAAATCTTGCTGCATCAATGATGCTCCAAAGATGGAAAAGTGCGCCAATAATGAATGGAAAAACCAGTACTGAGAAGAAATAGCAGAAGACGGTTATACAGAAAAATAACAAAGCTGCTAAAATACGACCTTGTAAAAGTTGACCCAAGCCGGGGAAAAATAAACTGGCTACTGCTGCGAGTACATTACCCGCTGAACCTTGTTGTGACATCAATTCTCTCCATTCTTTTATCACTAATATGTTATAACATTGTACGAAGTTAGCGTGTGAATACAATTATTATCTCCAATAACGCGCTATTAAATAAGGATTATTATGCCCAAAAAGTTTGATTACAGCCCTATTGTGGCTTTTTTTAGTGGGATTTGGCAGTTTCTATTGCACCTCAAACAACGGTTAGCTGAAGACCAAATTAATATCCGTGCAGGGCATTTGGCGTATGTTACCTTGTTATCATTGGTGCCTATGTTAGCCGTGACTATGTCGATGTTATCGGCGTTCCCAGTATTTAAAGGTATTCGCGGTAATATTGAAGGGTTTATTTATAACAACTTTATACCTGCAGCGGGTGATACGGTACAAGTGCATATTAACGAATTTGTCGCTAATGCGTCTAAAGGTACCTTTGTGGGTATTATCGCGTTAGTGTTTGTCGCCATTATGCTCATTTCAGCTATCGATAAAGCATTAAATAATATTTGGCGGATTACTGAAAAACGCTCATATGTGGTGTCATTTTCGATGTATTGGATGGTCTTAACGCTTGGTCCTGTACTCATTGGTGCTAGTTTGGTGGCTACCTCGTATGTGGTCTCATTAGAGGTGGTGACGGGGAGTGATCTATCTGGATTAGTACCTTGGATTATTGAACGTTTGCCATTGCTGTTTTCAGTCGCATCAATATTACTGCTATACATGGTAGTACCTAATAAGAAAATCCATTTTTCACATGCGTTGTTAGGGGCTGTTGTTGCTGCGGTATTGTTTGAAGCAGGCAAAAAGGGTTTTGCGTTTTATGTCACCCAGTTTCCGAGTTATGAAGCAATATACGGTGCGCTGGCAGTGATCCCGATTTTGTTTGTATGGGTGTACTTATCGTGGATGATTGTGTTGTTAGGTGCAGAGATTACAGCGGCATTACCAGAATATTTAGAAAGTTTAGCGGTTATCGCGGATGATCTCAAAGCTGAAATATTTACAGAGACTGAGACTAAAAGCCAGAATCACAATAATGTGCATGATCCTCTCGTGGCTGATAAGTCCAGTCCGTCTTCTGAAAAATCTTAATATTATATGTGAACATATTCAGTAACCGCTAATTTTGATGAGCTCTGGGAAACAAGTACCTGTTGTTCAGTATGTCCTTTATGACGGCCTTGTTTTATCTTATTCAATAATAATCCCAAAATAGTATTTTAAGGCAGTTATGATTGCATTAATTCAACGAGTTAAACGCGCTTCAGTCACAGTCGAAGGTACGATTGTCGGCAAAATTGACCAAGGTTTGTTAGTCTTATTAGGTGTAGAACGCGAAGATAATAGTGAGAAAATGGTTAAGTTAGCTAAAAAAGTCATTAATTATCGAGTGTTTAATGATGAAAGTGGCAAGATGAATCTTAATCTGACTCAAGTCGGAGGGCAATTGTTGGTGGTATCGCAATTTACTTTAGTTGCTGATACCGGCAGAGGCTTAAGGCCTAGCTTTTCCAGTGCGGCAACCCCTGAGCAAGCCGATAGTCTTTATCTCGCTTTTGTAGAATATTGTCGGCAACAAGGAGTTGTTACTGAAACTGGGAAATTTGGTGCAGATATGCAGGTTGAATTGGTTAATGATGGTCCAGTGACCTTTAATCTGCAAGTATAACGTCTTGGTTTATAGCTGTTTATTATCCCAAGTTGAGATTAGCTAGTCATCAATCGGAAGGATGTCGCTATGCTTGATATTTCGTTCACTGAATCGCAATCGGATACCAAGGTCTCTGCCTTGCTACAGACTTTGTGTGAAACTTGGCATAATACTATTCCTGTCAGTAAATTTATGGATATTACTCCTGTGTTGTTCAACGGAGATAGCTTACAGGTTACAGCACCTATTGAACCTAACATTAATTTACATCACACCATGTTTGCAGGCAGCATCTATACTTTAATGACGTTGACTGGTTGGGGGATGGTGTGGTTACAGCAACAATTGTCACAAGCACATGGTGACATTGTATTAGCTGATGCGAAGGTAAGGTATTTAAAACCCATTTCTAAACAGGCCTATGCCAAAGTTATTTGGCCTTATACTGATTTAACCCCATTAACTCGAGGTCGCCGAGTGAAGATTACCTTAGAAGTCGCATTGTATTGCGATGACATTATGTGCGCCACTTTTACCGGCCAATATGTATCTTTTCCTCCTAGAGTTGTTAATGCAGACTAGGTTATAACCTTTCGTTTTTATCGAATATAATTGCGGATTTATTGCGCTTTTATTCTTTTTTATAGATCAATATACTTATTTCATTGGTCAGGCACACAGCCATATGACCCAACATACATATGGGTGAGACTTTACAATGACAAAAGTATTAATTTTAAAATCAAGCATTCTAGGCGGTTATTCACAATCTTCAGCATTAGTTGATTATTTACATCAGCAATGGAACAGCAAAGGTGCGCAAATTACAGTGCGTGATTTAGGTGAAAATGTACTACCAATGTTAGACGGCGAACTTGCTTCAGGTTTACGCGGTGGCGATAATCTTTCGGAGCGTCAGTTATCTGCGCTCGCATTATCTGATAAATTAGTGGCTGAAATAAAAGCTCATGACACCATTGTGATCGCCGCGCCTATGTACAATTTTACAATTCCGACAACACTAAAAAATTGGATTGATTTTATTGCCCGTGCAGGTGTGACGTTTACTTACACCGATACCGGAGCTGTTGGTTTAATCGAAGGTAAGCGCGCCATTATTGTGACCACTCGTGGTGGAGTACATAAAGGTGGCCCTACAGACCATGTGGTGCCTTACTTAACGACTTTGTTGGGCTTTATCGGGATTAATAATGTTGAAACTATTTATGCTGAAGCATTAAATATGGGCCCAGATGCTGCTGAAGCTGGCATTAGCCAAGCTAAACTTGCTATTGATGCTATGACACTTTAATCAATTTATTCATAGGCTTATATAAAGCCACTGATTCGAATAATTAACGCTTAATGAGACTTTGACATTTAAAGGATCATTAAGCGTTTTTTACTTTATGATTTTGTTGATCAAAAAAGGGTTTGTGCTCCTTTATGCAATTAACGCCAACGTTTAAAAATCAATGAAGTATTAATGCCACCAAAGGCAAAGTTGTTACTCATAATGTAGTTGGTGTCGATATGTCGAATATCGTCTTTGATGTAATCAAGTTGGGCGCATTCTGAGTCAATATCAGTCAAATTGAGTGTTGGCGAAAACCAACCTTCATTCATCATTTCAATACTGGTCCACGCTTCCAACGAACCACAAGCGCCTAGAGTATGACCGGTATAACTCTTTAATGAAGAGATGGGCGTTTCTGCACCAAAGACTGCGTGAGTCGCGGCAGTTTCTGCTATATCACCGCGATCTGTTGCGGTGCCATGAGCACTGATATAACCAATGTCTTGAGCCGATAATTGGGCATCCTTTAAGGCTAAACGAATAGCCACTTCCATGGTGTTAGCATTGGGTTGAGTGACATGTTGGCCATCTGAGTTGGTACCAAAACCAATTAGCTCTGCATAAATTTTAGCACCACGGGCTTGAGCATGTTCAAGCTCTTCTAATATCAAGGTACAAGCACCTTCACCAATAACCAACCCATCGCGGTTCTGGTCAAATGGTCGTGGCGTTAGCTCTGGAGTATCATTTTGGGTGCTGGTGGCATATAAAGTATCAAATACCACGGCCTCGGTAGGGCAAAGCTCTTCACCACCACCCGCGAGCATAATGGTTTGCATGCCATATTTAATCGCTTCATAAGCATAGCCAATGCCTTGACTGGCAGAGGTACACGCACTGCTGGTGGTGTGAATACGGCCTTGCAGGCCAAAGAACACCCCAATATTAACCGCGGTAGTGTGGGCCATCATGCGGATATAACTGGTGGCGGTTAACCCCGACATTTCGCCGGTTTTTAACATGTCACCAAAGCCCATAATTGGATCGGTACTACCAGTTGATGAGCCGTAAGCAACTCCAACTTGACCGGAATTAAGGATGGGATCGTTCAACAAGCCTGCATCTTCAAGCGCTAATTCACTGGCACGTGTTGCCATCATGGATACTCGCCCCATAGAGCGGATCTTTTTACGTGAATAATGGGCTGGGAGAGTAAAATCAGTCACTGGTGCCGCCAGACGAGTATTTAAACCTGGGTAGCGATCCCATTCATCCATCCGAATAACGCAGTTATGTTTGGCTAGTAGGCTGGCTTTAATTTGTTGCCAGTTTTGGCCTAATGCGGAAATACCGCCCACTCCGGTAACGACTACACGCTTCATATCATGCCTCCGTTAACTGAGATAACTTGGCGAGTTATGTAGGCGGCATCGTCTGATAATAAAAAGTTAGCAAGGCCGGCAATTTCACTGGGTTTGCCCATGCGTTTCATCGGTACTATTTGGTTGACAATATCGGTTGAGATATCTGTGACCATATCGGTTTCAATTAACCCCGGTGCGATACAATTGACGGTAATTTTTCGCTTAGCTAACTCAAGCGACAAGGCTTTAGTTGCGCCAATAATTCCCGCTTTTGATGCGCTGTAGTTCACTTGACCACGATTACCTGCAATGCCTGACACAGAGGCTAGGGTGATAATACGTCCACCTTTACGTGCTTGTACCATTGGCATAACCGTAGGGTGGATAACATTATAAAATCCATCAAGATTAGTGTGGATCACACTGTCCCATTCATCTTCTGTCATCGCTGGGAAAGCGGTGTCGCGATTAATACCCGCATTAAGAATAACGCCATAATAGGCACCATTTTCGGCAATGTCTGTTTCGATTGCCAGCTTGACCGCTTGACGGTCGGCAATATCAAATTGCAGTAAACTAACCTGAACACCAAGATCTAATAAGGTTTTTTGCACTTGCGCTGCGGCAGCATGATTGCTGTGAAAGTGCAGCGCAATATCAAAACCACTCTCGGCTAATTTAATCGCGATGGCTTTACCTATTCCTCGGCTGGAACCAGTAACTAATACTCTGTTATTCAAAATGTCTCTCCGTGATTGATTCGAGGAACTCCAATAGGGGTGTCAAAAGGGTTGTTGATCATGCTTACTCGTCGACTTGGCTTTCATCAATATAAGCCTGGGTGTCTTGTGGTTGGAATACATTGACATTGGCCTCCGCCACTAACGTTTGGTGATGATAAATTTGGCATTCAAAAACCGCTAATCCAGACTCTTCTTGGTATAGCCGAGTGACCTGAGTGCGATATGACTCACCTAAGGTAAATGTGTCGATATGCATTTGCAGTTTGCGGGTGCCGAGTAAAAAACCGACTCGGATACCATCGTCGCGCAGTAAGGCTTCAACACCCGCTAACGCAGCAATACTTTGGGCCATATACTCAATACCAACATAATTTGGCACGCCATTGAGTTGGGCGTCGAAATAGGCACACTTGGAGCTAATATGGGTTTCAGTGATTAAGCAGTCTGGGAGATGTTCTAAGATATTATCAATTAAGATCATCGGTGCCCGATGTGGAATAAACGTACTTATCTCTTGCGCTAACATCGCCGGAGTTGCAGTGGCTATTGACATGAAACTAGGCATCCTTTCGACAAAAAATCAGGCTGGCATTACTGCCGCCAAAGGCAAATGAATTGCTCATAATAAAATTGAGTTGGCTAAGACCAGTATTGTTGTTGGCGCTAACGAGAGCGATTTTAGGGTCATTAGCATCTTGCTGCCCATCCCAGATGTGCGGCGGCAAACGCTTATCATGGTTAAGTGGGCTTAATAATAAATAGCAAAAGGCAGCTTCAATCGCGCCAGCAGCACCTAAAGTATGACCTGTGAGTGGTTTGGTTGAGCTGCAAGCTGGCAGTGAATGTCTAAACACTGCAGTGACAGCACGCGATTCCATGGCGTCATTTTTGGGTGTAGCGGTGCCGTGGAGGTTGAGGTAATCAATTTGTTCAGCAGTAATGTTGGCTTCTACTAGGGCTTGTTGCATGGCGGCAATAGCGCCTAATCCTTGCGGATGTGGTGCTGAAATATGATGTGCATCGGCAGATTCGCCTATCCCTGCAAGCATGACGTCACTTTGGCCACGTTCTAAGATAAATAAGGCTGCCCCTTCACCAATATTAATGCCATCACGATGGCGACTAAACGGATTACAATGGCCTTTGGATACTGATTCTAATGCGGCAAAACCATTAACGGTTAACTGACACAAACTGTCTACACCACCTACAATTACCATATCGCACATATTCGCATTGAGTAATCTCTGGGCACTGGCAAACACTTTTGCACTTGATGAACACGCTGTAGACACAGTATAACAAGGGCCTGATAGTTCAAATAACTGTTTTAAATAGTCACTGGTGCTACCGAGTTCTTGTTGTGAGTAATGATAACTCGGAGGAAAATGACCATGCTCAAGCTGATATTTTATCGCTGCTTCGCCTTTAGAAATACCTGAAGTGCTTGTGCCTAATACCACCCCGATGCGATCCGCTCCAAAACGCTGTTTAGCTTGTTCTATTGCCGGAGCAAGTTGCTGGGCGGCAGTGTTTAATAAACGATTATTACGACAAGCGAATAAACTGAGATGATCGGCTATCTCTATTAATCTTTTATCATCGACGCAACCGACTAATGTTGGTGCATCGAACAATAAATTATCGCGCCACTGCATGGCACTAATATCACCATTGATGAGGCGCGGCAGTACCTCTTCTGGCGAGTTGCCCAGAGGAGTACACAATCCGATGTGAGTTATTGCAATGCGACTCTTCATGTTTAGTTTGATTGCCTATTTATCTCGGTTTATTGGGTTATGCTGGTGCACTTGTTTATCAATCAGTTAATCAATTAGTTAATTAATAGGGTTTATTTGCATATGAATATCGGCGGCGTCGATGTCTACATTCACTTGCGCTAACCACGGGTCGATATCGCTATAGGTTATCGTTATTAACACACCACTGGCATCATTAAGTTGCTTACATAACGGCATATCACACGGCATAGTGACTAATTGACCGCCGGTTAAATGTTGATTAACTTGCTCCGTTGACCAGTAAATCAACTGCATTATGGCCATTAAATACTCTGCTTTAAATTGCTCACCTAATAACAGACTTTGCTGACTTTGCAGGGTCTGCCCATCGTATACTAACGTGAACAATGCTTGTCCAAGTGGCGCTAATCCCACTAACGTCATCTGTTGTGAATTAAGCTCCAGCTGGGTTAATAACTCGTGATTTTCTTGTCCATGAGTAAAGCTCACCATTTGACTTAAGCTGATGTCTTGCTGCGGTGACGTTGCTAACACCGCAGAGGCTGAGCTTAAGCAATATTGTGCTTCACTGGCGAGTGGGACACAAGTTTGCCGCTCGATTTGCTGACTACAAGCACTTAATAGGCTTAACAGTAACAGCGCAACAAGGCGAGGCAATATTATCTCCGCAGAATGCCACAGCCGATTAAGCAACATCGGTTTCTCGCTCCTGACATAATTCAACAATGGTATTGAGGCGTCGTTCGGATTCTTTTACAAACGGGTTACTCATGTCCCAAGCGTAGCCAGCTAAAATTGAGCAAATCATTTGTTTAATCTTGTTGTCAGCTTGTTGATAGAAAATGACATCTTGAAAGCGTCCGTCATACCAAGCTTGGACATAGGTTCTAAAGGTGTTAACCCCTTGCATTAATGGTGCAGAGTATTCGCTATCCCAATCGACTGTTTGACCATTCAATTGCTTATGTAAACAGGTGACAGCCATTGATGCTGACTGCATTGCAATTGTCACCCCTGATGAAAATACTGGGTCAAGGAACTCGCCAGCATTACCCAGTAAAGCAAACTTATTGGTTGCTAAGGTGGTGACATTGGCCGAATAACCTTTGAGTGTCGCACAAGGTTGAACAATATTGGCATTACTCAGTAACTTCTGTAGCTCAGGCTCTTCATTAATTACCGCTAACAATTGTTGTTCAAGGCTACCGGATAAATGCTCGAGTAAATGCGGCTCAGCTACCACGCCTATTGAGCAACGGTTATTGCTAAAAGGGATTAACCAGTACCAGATATCCTTATGTTGAGGATGAACACTGATTAAGATTTTATTACGATCAAAATGGGGATCGCTAATGTTGTCTTCAATATGGGTAAAAATGGCGCTGCGTGGCGCTAAATTTGATGGTTGTTCTAAGTTCAGTAATCGCGGTAATACTCGGCCAAAGCCGCTGGCATCAAGCACAAACTTAGCATTAACTTGATATTGTGCCCCATGGTCATTTGTTACTGTTAAACGAGGATTATTAGTTAAATCAATCGCATCAACTTGATGACCAAAACGGATCTCAACCCCTTGACTGATAGCGGTGTCGGCTAGGAGTTTATCAAAATCTGCCCGTTGAACTTGAAATGTAGTACCTGGGCCTGGGGTAAATTTATCGGTAAAGTCGAAGGTGGTGTAGCGTCTTTGGTGCTGAAATGCTGCGCCATTTTTAAATTGAAATCCAGCCTGCTTAACGGCGTCTAGCATGCCTGCTTGTTCGAGAAACTGCATACAACAAGGCAGTAAACTTTCGCCAATGGAAAAACGTGGAAAATGCTGTTTTTCAATAACAACAACCTGATGGCCTTGTTGACGTAAAAGACTTGCGGCAATGGCACCAGAAGGGCCTGCACCAATGATGGCAACGTCAACGTCCATGTTGCTGACTGTATGTGAATGACTGCTTGGCATTTACAGTGTTTTCCTAGTAATAAATGAAATAAACGGTGCCAGTAAAAATGAAAAACTGATCCCAAAAAGAAGCGTTAAACCAAAAAAGTGAATGGCATGGGTTTGACTCAGTGCCAGTAAACCAAAAGCTAATAGTGTTGAACAGGCTGACATAAAGATTGCCATCATGACTCCGCGACTGGTTTGCTTGGCCTCGGCAAAAAATAGGCTGTAATCGATACCAATGCCTAACACTAAAATAAGCGCTAAAGCGTGAAACAAACTGATGCTTGAACCGACAAGGCCTAAACAGGCTAGCGTGAGCAGTACTGATAAAGCAGGGACTGTGACGATAGCGAATGCCAACTTAATGCCATATTTAATGCTAAACAGTAGGCTGGCTAGGGCAAATACCCATATTAAGAGTTGCAATGTTAGTTGGCGATACTTGCCCATTAAATGGGATATATCGCCGACTTTATCGATTAACTGAACTTGGCCCAAAGGCCATTTATGTTCAGTCAGTCGTTGCTCAAGAGTGGCTAACGAATGTATGCCACCGAGTAACACTATGGCGCCAAATAGCTGGGTTTGATCGGTTGTCTGAATCGCGCCAATCCATAAGGTTTGTAAATCATCATTGGCTTGGGCTAGTACCATGGTTGGGGTTAACCATTGTGATCCGGCGTGATTAAGTTGCGCCATCAGACTAGTGCTTATATTGTCATCGAGGCCCATTTCACTGATGATCTCGTCTAAATGTTGCTCATAAAGCTGCTGCTGTAACTGATAGTTTTGTTGTTGTTTGGCAATGCTGGGTATAAAGCGGCTGAGACTGATTGCTTGGTCTAACTCACCATCAGTGACTGCTTTATCCAGTACTGGTGTCAATTGCTCTAACGTTTGCAATAAAGTTTGTTCATTGGGACCGCTGACTAAAATAAATTGGTTGTCGGTGCCGCCGCTGAGGAGTTGCCGTAGCTGATTCTCTTCGGTGGTGATGGCTTCAGGGCTTTGCTGTAGCTGACGAATATCATCGTTAGAATCCGTTTGTGACAAACCGAAAAACAATATTGTTGCCAAACCAATGAGCAAAGCCGCTATAGCTATTTTTTGCCACAATTGATTTGGGGTAAAAATACGTTGTAATAGCGCCAAATAACCTTGGGCAAGGGTTAATCCAGGCGTCGGTTTAAGCGCATGGTTACCCAGTAATGGAAACACCAATAACAACGTTAGGTATGCACCAACTAACCCAGCAGCACAAAATACTGCCACTTGTTGCATACCCGGGAATGGCGTAAAGCCAATGGCGATAAAGGCACTGGCACTAGTAGCTAGGGCGAGAGTGAGCGCCGGAAAAATCTGCTTTAAGGTGTCTGTTGCGTTGTTATTGGGATGAGCTTGTTTTTCGCAATAAAAGTGAAAGCTGTAATCAATGGCGACACCAATTAAGCTGGTACCAAACACTAGTGTCAGTAAGTGCAACTCACCGAAAATACTTAAGGTGGCGACAAACGCAAATACCACACCAGTCGTTAACGTCAGTAGTGCGGCAAATAACGGCATAATTGACCGAAAGGCCAACCAGACTAATAAGATGATCCCCAACATGGAAATTAAGCCAATTCGGCTAATTTCTTGTTTGGCAGATTCGGTGGCGGCAATCGCATGAAAAAGTGCACCAGCTTTAAGGAAACTGACATCTGGGTAGTGTTGCGTCACTTGGCTAAACGCAGACTCTAATGCTTGTATTTGCTGTTGCTGAGCGGTCGGGCTAAAAGCACTATCTCTGCCTTTGGCCATGACTATTGCAGCCACACCCTCGGTGGTATTGGTCAGTAAAATGCCTTGTTGGCTACGTAGCGTATTATTAGGTGATAACGCCAGTAAGTTGGCTGGAAACATCAGTAACGGATCATTGCTGAGCAGCTGGCTGTTGGCAAAACCAAATGCGCTATAAAGTTGATTTTGGGCCGCGTTAAGTAGTTGGCGCCAATTATCTGTTTCAATATCTTTAGCTTGCTCGGCGGTGAGTAGGGTAAAGCGATGTTCGAAATACACTTTAGCCAAGTCTTGCAGATGATCATCCGCGCCGCTACGCATGTGAATAAAGGGCTGTTGTGGCTGTTTATCTAGCACATCCATCAGTTGCTGTGCGGCACTGATAGCTTGGTTGTCATTATCGGCTTTTACTGCAATATACACTTGGTTTGCGAGTTGCTGTTCAACTCTGTTTAATGCTGTTTCAGTGAGTTTGTCTTGCTGTAAATGTGGCAACATCGCCAAAATATCAGTTTGAATATGCGCGCCCTGTTGCCATTGTATTAAGCCAGTGGCTAACATTGTCAGTAGCAATAATACCCATAAGACAAAACGCCCAATGGGAGATAACAACGTGGTTAGCGATATGGGCTTCATTATTTAGCGGACTCATTGCCAAGACTAAAAAGTGCCAGCTCAGTTTCACTCAGCGGCCCTTGTTGGGTCAGGGTAAATTGAATTTGAGTATAGTCGCTAATATCCGCTTGGTTACTGGTCATGATTAATGAACGTATAAGGGTATCGCCGCTGAGGGTAATGTTACCCATAGACGATTGCACTTGTGGGTCTTTAGCTTGTAAGCCCAGTTGCCATGACCTATTTTCAGGCTTAGTTGCAGGCTGAATTACGGATTGAGCAGCAGGCATAAATAAGTTGAAATCGGCACTTAAGGCATCAATATCGCCCGCCATAATGGCTTGTAATAAACGCGGTAATTGCTGTGCAATCGAGTTGCCATTAGCCCCAGCATTAAAGTGTTGAATTTTGCCTTGGCTGTTTTGTTGGATCAACTGCTGATCTTTAAGCATCATCAAGGTATTGAATGGACGCTGCTGCTGCCATACCAACCCTTGGGTTGGACTAAATATAAACTGTCCTTGGCTGAGTAAGGGCTTTTTAAGCACCTGTAAATGGCGTAGTTGAACAAACTTCCCACGAGTATCTAGTTGTAGATTCAGTTGCTGCGCTAGCGCGCTGAGGTCCTCTGTGGTGGCTGGTTGAGTATACAGCGCCTGAATATCTGCCAGTTGCGTTTGAGTAAGAGGTTCATTATTGCCTGCTGGTGGATGTTCGCTCGCCGAGGAGGCTGCAATACACAGACAACACAGCATAATGATGCTGCTTACTCGCGCCAATACACTAATAAATATGCTAGTAAATAGGCTCACAAATACTCTGCTGCGGGCACTCATTACACTTGGCTCGCATCGAGTAATGGGTGAATTTTTTGCTGAAATATATCTGGGGTAACAAAGCATAATTCTTGGGTAGCAATCTCAACTGCAGCTTGAATGGTATAGCCCTTGGTGATGCGTGCGTTGGTGTCGGCATCAACAATTTGATAGTTAATGCGTAAACGGTTTTCCCATTCAACAATGGCAGCGATAACCTTGATTTTTTGGTCAAAGGTGCTGCTTTTAACGTACTTAATTTGCACATCTACAATTGGCCAAGCGTAGCCAGATTCGAGCATAGTGCGATAGTTGTAACCGAGCTTATCCAGTAATTGGCAACGCACAACCTCAAAGTAGCGTAAGTAATTACCGTGCCAAGTAATGCCCATTGAGTCGACATCGTGAAACGGGATCACCATTTCCATTTCTGTGAGTAATAAACCTTTCATTTAACATACCTCCCACAGGCCCAGTTGAATTTTTTCTACGGTTTGGCGCAGCACGGCTTCTAATGGACGGTCTTCGGTAAGCAGTTCAAAATTTTCACTGACTTGGGCCAAAGTATTGGCAAGTGATGGTGTTAGTGAATTGGGGTCTAACTCTTTCTGTATAACGCGTAGTTGAATGCCTTGGCTCATGGCCAATAATGCGGCGGCAGCGACTTGTTCTGTCAGTTGTAAAATCCGCATGCAATCGCGGGCGGCAATGGTGCCCATGCTCACTTTGTCTTGATTGTGACATTCTGTTGAGCGAGAAAACACACTGGCAGGCATGGTGTTTTTTAATGCTTCTGCAGTCCAAGCCGAAACACCGATTTGTACCGCTTTAAAGCCATGGTTAATGGCGCGACGTTGGCCTTCTGCGGCAGATAAATTAGCCGGTAAACCATTGTTAAATTTAGGGTCCATGACTAAGGCCATTTGACGATCAATTAAGTCGGCGATATTGGCCACCGCATTTTTCATCGCATCCATGGCAAAGGCAATGTGGCCGCCATAAAAGTGACCGCCATGGAGGATATGTTCACCTTCGGCATCGACAATCGGATTGTCGTTCGCACTATTGAGTTCGGTTTCAATAAACTGACGCATAAAGGGCAAAGCATCTTGCAGTACGCCAATGATGTGCGGTGCACAGCGTATAGAATAGCGGTCTTGTAAACGGTCAGAATTACGTGGATGCGCATGATGGTTTAGGTCTTCACGGATCCAACTGGCAATCTGGTTTTGTCCTGGGTGAGGTTTGGCGGCAAACAAAATTTCATCAAAATGGTTTGCATTGCCTTTAAGGGTTAACGATGCCATGGCTGTAATACGGCTTGATAAGCGAGTTAAGTACTGCGATCTGTCATAGGCTAAACAGGCCAGTGCGGTCATCACCGCGGTACCATTCATTAACGCAAGGCCTTCTTTAGGACGCAGTGTTAATGGCATCATGCCGAATTTCAGATAAACATCTTTGGTCGCTTGGCGTTTACCTTGGTATATCACCTCACGTTCGCCAACTAATACAGCTGCAAGATAAGATAGAGGGGTTAAATCGCCGCTGGCGCCAACCGAACCTTCTTGAGGAATAACAGGGGTAATATCATTATTGAGTAGCCATTCAATGCGCTGTAGCAGCAGATAGCTGACACCTGACTTACCCACAGCCAATGAGTTTAAGCGGCAAGCCATAATCGCGCGGGCTTGCATTGGGCTAAATACATCACCTAAACCACAACCATGAAAACGGGTTAAATGCAGCGGTAATTCATGGACTAAGTCTAAGCTGACATTGACGGTACAAGAGTCACCGTAACCTGTGGTGACGCCATATACCACGCCTTCTTCATGCAGCAAACTGTCGATGAAACGGGCGCCTTTTTGAATATATTCAACATAGTCAGAAGAGTCTGCTAGCTTGACCGTTGCGCCCTTGGCGACAGCGACCACTTGTTCAAGACTCAGGTAGCTCTGGCCTAAATGCACAATGTTTTCGGCAGATGATGGCGATGAAGAAGTGTTGCTCATTGAATTAGTTATCCTGACTAGTTGAAGTGGTGTTGTTAGTGGGTGCCATATTTGTATTTGACGCAGCACCTGTATTAAGTGCTCTTCCGGTATTAAGTGCACTACCAGTATTAGGTGCTGTACCTGTATTAAAAGCAGTAGCGGGGAGTGAAAGCGGACGATCAATCAATTCGTCTTTATGCCAAAAATCGTAAAAATTAAACCACTGCAATGGTGCCTGTTTGGCAAAATACTCTAAGCGCTGACTGTACAATTTCATTGCATCAGTTAAGCGTTCAATGCGCCCTGCTCGCGGACCTTTTAAACTATCGCTTAAGTGTTCGACATGTACTTTATAGCGGCCTTGTTGGCGAATGCAGAACATGGTGTAAACCGGACAATTTAACAAGCTAGCAAGAATAAATGGTCCTTGTGGAAACGGAGCATCATGACCGAGAAAGGGTAGATAAACTACCCTACCTTGGCTATTTGATGAGGTACGGTCTGCTGCAATAACCACTATTTCGCCCATATCAATTTTTTGCTGTAACAGCATGGCGGTGCTGGGATCAAGCTCATTGATATGAATAAGGTTAAGGCTACTTTGTGGGTTCAACTGTTGTAATACTTTGTTAAAGTTTTCGGCGTGTTGAGTCAACACCATAACGTTGACTTTCACTTTCTGCTGGTGGATTGAAATCGCACGGCATAACTCTAAATTACCTAAATGCGACACAATCAGCACGGCTCCTCGACCAGAAGCCACTTGGTTTGCCAGAATATGACGATCGTTAAAATCGATTTGATTGAGTTTGATACGGTCGCACCAAGCATCAATTCTATCTAGAGCAGCATTACCAAAAGTAATAAAGTGATTTAAGCTGTCGCGCCAATGGGTGGGTTGATGTAAATCTGGATGCTCAGGAACTTGTTGCTGCACTCGGGCTAGAAAATTCATCGACGCTTGACGAGCGGAAGCACCAGTTAGAAAAAAGTAACCAATCACCGGATACATAATGGCTCGGCAAAGCCAGTGGCCGCCTAATCGATAGCTTTCTGCTAGTAACTTTATGCCCCAATAACTGCCACGCTCTCCCATCGATGACCAATGTTGATGCGGACTGTTTTTATTCAGAATTTGTGGCAAACGAGTCAACATACCAAAAAATAATTTAGTGTGCATCCAGCTAATGCGCACATTATCTTGCAAGCCTTGGAAGTGACTAATACCGTCATCAGGGTAGATTACTTTGGTCGGCACATGAACCACTGGAGTTCCTTGCCAGTGCAGTTTGACCATGATTTCAATATCAAAGTCCATCCGTTCACCCAATGCTTGCTGGCTTAATAACTGCTCAGTAGCCTCTAATGGATAAACCCGAAAACCACACATAGAATCTTGAATGTCGAGACTTAAGGTTTCAACCCATACCCAAAAATGGGTGATGTAACGCCCGTATAAACGCCCTTTAGGCACAGAGTCATCATAAATGGGTTGGCCAGATATTAATGCCTGAGGCTGTTGTTCTGCAGTTGATATCATTAACGGGATATCGTCTAAATTATGTTGTCCATCAGCATCAACCTGTAATACATGGCTAAAACCATCACGGTAAGCCTGACGCAGCCCGCTGATCACAGCCGCACCTTTACCGCGATTAAAAGGATGGTTAATGAGCGTTACCCAAGTAAACTTTTCCGCCATGGCTTGCAAAATATAACGGGTTTCATCTTGGCTACCATCATCAACCAAATAACATGGCAGATTAAATTTTGCCAAGTCAGTTAAGGTTTGTTCAATGGCAATATGATGATTGTAATTGGGGATCACTAAGGCTAGCTTCATGAGGCGGTCTCATTGACGGTCGGCGCAGTAGTGACTACAGCAGGCTTAAGCGCAATGCGGCCTGAGGCAAACCGTTTATCTTGATCACGATAACTAAAAATCATTTTTGCTTTTTGGGGCTGATGTTCTATAACCAAATCAACATAGGTGTTTGGCAAAATGAGTTGCTGAAACTTAAGCACTTCTAATGTGGCAACTTGGGCTGAATAACCAAATGCCTCACAGCCAAGTTTGACCGCCCAATCCAATTGGGTGACACCAGGTAACACCGGTTGCTGAGGGAAATGGCCATCAAAGAAGGCCAAATCTGCACTGACAAATAAACGCCATTGGTAGAGATTATTATCGCCTTCATGGCTAACAATATGCGGTAATTCTGACTTAATCATGACTGAATAAGGCTACAATTTCTGATTGGGTGCGCTTGCCCTGACTATTGAGTGGCAAGTGTGCAGGATAACGCCAGCGTCGTGGTAGGGTAATACGTTCAAACTGACTTAATAAATGATTTTTTAAGGCATTATTAACCGCTAATTTTCCTTCAGCTTTGAGTGTTTTCAGGCCTAATTCACTTAAACAGACTGCAGCACCTAGCATAGTGCGCGGTTGTTCTAAAACCGTGACGGCCGCTTCGCTGACAAAAGGATGAGTTTGCAGTAAATGCTCCACTTGCGCTAACGACAAGCGTTTTTCTTCAATTTTGACAATGCGATCAAGGCGATGCAATAAGCGGAACTGGCCATCAGTTAACAGTTCAATTTTGTCATCACATTTTAACCATTGAGTTGAATTGTCTAAATAAACAGACTGCAGCATCAGAGCACCATCTTGGGGATCCATATCAACATTAACTTGGGTAAATGCTTGCCATGGTTGCATGGGTTGCTGTTGGCGTCGATATCCAATACCGCCGGTTTCAGTGCTGCCAAATATTTCAATGGGTAATTGATTAAAGCATTGTTTAACTGCTTGGGCCGCATCAAAATTTAACGGACCACCAGAGCTGAAAATTAAGCTTGGGATACGTTGTTGTTTTTGATTTTCTAGAGCATCAGGCAAGCGGGTCAATTGAGCGGGACTACTGATTAAACATAAATTAGGCATGATGGCCAAGTAGTAGCTTAAGGTTTCGGGAAAGTCGATTTGTTCACTTAAGAATGCTCGGCTCGCGGCTAAAGGCCACAGAATTTTAAACAATAAACCATAGATATGTTGATGTGAAACTGTCGATACCACTGAACAGTGAGGCAAATGTTCAGCAAATGTTTGTTCAAGAATACTGACTTCGGCATCTAATTGTTGCAGTGTTTTTTTGATTGCCTTGGGTTGACCGCTACTGCCAGAGGTGAATAGTACTAATTCACCTAATGACTTTGTTTTGGGCCAAATTGCTGCGGGTAAACTTAATTCTTTTTTTAGCTCAATATACTCACGCACTTCACATAAGGGAGCGTCGGCAATAATGGCATCAAATTCATGGTTGAGCTGACTCAAAGTGCCATCTTGGGTGTTGGCAGGTAATATCACTTGCTTACCAGCTAACAAGGCTGCGCATAAACCTGCGGCAAATAAGTCACTGTGCTTGGCAGCAAGCAACCAACGCTGAGCGTCACTTTGAATCAGCTGAGCATGTATGTGGGCCACTTGCGCACAAAACAACGATCCCGTCATGATGTCATGATGGTCAAAGCTGATTAGCTGCTGCGAGGCAGGGCCTGTTGATAACCAATTGAGTAAAAGTTTATTCATGTTTTTTCAACCAAAAGCGACGATAAATCCATTCACTACTGAGCAGCATACCCATAAGCAGATAAGCTATCAATCCGTTGTAAAGCGTCCATATTTCAATGCTTGTTGCTATGGCGGTATAGGCTGCCACACCACCATTTACAATAAATAACCCACACCAAAGTTTAGTGATGGTTTGTAAGTAGGGTATTGCTGAGTCTGGTAAATCAGGCTCTTTTAAGCGCGCTAAGCGCTCAATCATACTTGGGCCATTAATCAGTGAATAACCGAATAACCCCAACATGCTCAAGTTTATCACCACCGGATAGAACAGTAACCAGTCGTTACGTTGAGTAATGAAACTGGCCGCCGTTAACCCTATGCCCACCACTATTGGCAGTGTCATGGATTTTACTTGCTGCTTTGTGACCACAAACCTAATCAATAATAACAAACATAGCAGCAAAGCGATGGTGCCTGGTGGTAAATACTGCAAACCAAAATATACCGCTATAGGGTAAGCAATAATCACTAAGGTCGTAATAATCTGCAGAGTTAACCGCATTAGCTTTTAATTAAGCCTTCAATAGCATTAACGACATCGCTCACTGAACGTACGGTTTTAAATGCTTCTGGCTGAATTTTTTTACCCGTCAGCTGTTGCAATTTAATCACCAAATCTACCGCATCAATACTGTCTAAATCTAGATCTTCATACAAAGAAGCTTCTAGAGTGATATCTGTCGCTTCTATTTCAAACTCTTCAACTAAAATACCACTAAGCATCTCAAGGATTTGTTCACGATTTTGCATGCTGGCTCCTAAACACGTTGAGATTCAATAAAGCTAGCTAAGCTAGCAACACTGAAAAAGTGTGCTTTAGTCGCATCAGAATTGGCTTCAATTTTGACATCAAACTCTTTCTTTATCGCCAAGCCTAATTCAAGCGCATCGATTGAATCTAAACCCAGACCATCGCCAAATAAGGCCGCATCAGTTTCGATATCATCGACTGTAACATCTTCTAGATCTAAGCAATCAATGATCAGTTGTTTAATTTGATTGTGTAAGTTCATTATTTGTCTTTCTTATAAGTATGGCTATCAATATGATTTGATAGGCTGTTTAAGTGTATCAAGATAGTGCTGCTGCAAATCGCGCGTCAGCTGTCGAGCCATTTTGGCTTCATTACCTTGTTGAGCATCATACAATAGGTATGACATGCTTGTGCCAATTTCTACTGACATATTTATGGTTTGCCGTGGAATTTGGTACCAAGGTTGTTGTTTGGTTAATCCGGCAACATCGGTACGCAATACTACAGGTAAAATATCAGTTTGGGTGCGTAGTGCTATATTGGCGGCACCACGAGCAAAAGAATTAACGACATTACCCGTTAATGTTCTGGTACCCTCGGGGAAAATAATTAAATTAGTATCGGTATGCAATACTTGTCGACAGTCATGTAGTAACCAATCGGCGCCACGATTAGGGATATAACCTGCGCTGGCAAGCACACCGCGAATAAACGGGTTACGCCATAAGCCTTGTTTTACAATACAACCCGCATTAGGCATAAGGCTAATTAATACCACAACATCCACCAGCGTTGGGTGATTGGCGATGATAATTTGTCCCTTCGTTTGCTGTAGTGCTTCAATATTCTTGGTGCTGACAGCAATAACTCCAGCAAAACTAAGCATGGCGACAAAAGCTCTAAACATCCTGCTTACTGCTTTTTGTACCCGTGCTACTCGTACCGTTTTTTTACCGGGCCAAAATCGTAATATTGGTAAAATAGTCAATGAACTTAACAGACCACCTAAACCAAAAGCAATATAACAAAGCACACCACCAATCCAGCGGGGAATATAACGTAATCCGCTGAGTTTTGGGGATATGGCATTTTTTTGCTCAATAGCATCAACTGGTTGTGCTGTTTGTTGTTGATTAGTCATGATGTTCGAGTGACCAATACCAATGGCACAATTTACCTTGGATATTTGTTTTGTTGGCAATATGGTGGATCAATTCGCTCAAGCTGATGTCATTTTGGCCATTATGGCTTTTTTGATTTTGTTGGTTGTCGAGGTGACTGAGATTGAGTGGATGATCAGATATGCTAAGGGTCGTCTTTTGATGGTTAATTTGTTGGTATTCGGTTTCAGTGGTCTGCTTGTCTACTTGATCGCTGACGTTATTGAGCGGTGCAAGGTATAAACCCAATGCTAGAGGGAGTTCGACTTCGTGAGTAAATTCACTGTATACCGGTGGAACCGGATCGTCACCAAACACAACTAATACCGGTTGTGGTGATTGTGCTAATTGAGCGTAGGCTTCAACAAGTGCTTGAATAAGAGTTTGTTCTCCTGCAGCCACCGATGTTGAAGCTGCAGTATTATTATTTACAATACCAAAAATACCACTGGCCGTATTGTGCACTGACTGACTAAAAGCCGTTGGCGATAAAGCTTGTTGCTGGGCTATGTCCTTAAGTATTCCTAAGGTTCTAGTGAGTTCACCGTGACGAGATGAAAAAATACTCCGGCAATGGTTATCTGGTTGGCATTGATGTGCGGCAGTGAGCATCATTTTAGTTAAGCGACTAAAACGACGACGTTGCATAGCAGGAATGTGCTTTAATGCTGGTGAGTCAGGCTTAGGCGACAGGTTGCTATTAGGCTGCTGCCATTGCTGCCAACTTTCAGCTGTTTGAAAGTCAGGTGACCATGCGCCCCATGATAAAAGATCAAATACTAAATGCACTACATTCCCTCTATAACTGCCTAGCTATCCTTATCTAAGAGTTAACAATCATTATGTTAATGATTAAAATTCGTTAACCTTACTAATTGTACACCTAAGTTAATACTGATAAGAAGTCATGCAGACGAAAAAGGCTTATAGTTGGGGGTTAAATGAACAAAAAAGGTTTTTAGATAAAAAGCGCGACGATAATCGTCGCGCTGATAGCTGGTAGCTGGTAGTTAAATAAAATAACAATGTTGTTTGCTATACAAGCTTATTTATTTGGAAAGCTTTTTTGTAACTTCTTTACCGCTGCTTTGATCTTACGAGTGTTTTCTGGTCCCATACGAATCAACAGTTTTTGCGCATTGGGTAATGCTTCAAGGTTAGGGTTAACATATTTATAGTTAACACTGATAGATGATAGCTCAATAGGATCTTCAATTATGGGTGCGTTAATAATCATGCTAAAAGCCTGTTGCATGCGCTTATCAAAATCAACATCATTGTAGCCAAGTTCAGTAAATGCTTCGGAAAATAACGGTTTTAATTCAGTGTAAGTCGATAATAAATCTTTTTCGCTTAAGTCTGCGATAAAATTCGCATACACGTCATATCGATGATAACCATCTGGATTAAGATAAGTTTTGTTGGTTATTT
Organism: Shewanella sp. MEBiC00475; assembly: GCF_005234075.1. NCBI lineage: Bacteria > Pseudomonadati > Pseudomonadota > Gammaproteobacteria > Alteromonadales > Shewanellaceae > Shewanella > Shewanella sp. MEBiC00475. The sequence goes on along the minus strand of NZ_CP039928.1, from coordinate 1,799,405 downwards.
CACTCACGGAGAATTGAGTATCAGGGCCTTTTAACGGGCTAGCTTTACGCACTAAATCGCCTTGGGCTAAGTTGTCGACGAATACGACAAATTGGCGTGCGATGTCTTTTTTCAAAATAATCGGTGCGATTTTCATACCATTGGCAATTGCTAAGGTTTTTGCTTCAACAAAATCATCAGAATCACTTAAGGCCGGTAGTGGTTCAACCATGGCAGTCGTTTCTGGCTCTCCAATAGGAACTACATCATCAGTAGTAGTAGCAATATTTTGAGGTTCTTCAATAGGTGTTTGTTCTATTGGTGTCTCTGGCACTGATTCTGGTAGTTCAACGGGAGTGATAACGAGTGGTTCAAATTCTTCAGTGTCATCACTGGTAAAATAAAAATAACTGCTTGCACCTAATAGCGCAATAACCGCAATAGCGATTAACAGTATGTTAGACCCTGGCTTTTCAGAGGCTTGTGGAGTAATTCGGTCTTCTTCATTAACTTGCATTTCAATTCCTTGGTGTTATTGCTAATCGATATAAATATCTAGGTGGAGTCGAAAAATTCTGCATGATACCAATCACAACAGTTATCTGAACAGTTCTGAGTATCACAAGCTTTTCAATTCAAGGCGTATTAATGTAGGAATGGTTGTTCCCTTTTAAGTTAATGCAACGCAGTACTTGAATGCTTGAAACGCTTCAGAAGAACGGGTTTCAAATTACTTGACTCTGCGTTGAAGCCTTTAACGTAAAACGGCTATGCTTTCAAACCTTCGCTTTGATTACAGTAATTTTAATTTCCGCAGCATGATCAGATAACGAATACGATTGGTATACCATTTTGCAATATTCAGCAGACTTGTCTAGTGATAACTGCTGATAATGAATAATATATTATAAACAGTATTATGCTTGGACATATTGTTGTCTATCACCTATCCAGCGTTGAATGATAGCATCTACGTTTTGAGGCACTTGCTGGTTAACGTGGGATGCCAATTTTTGTGTTGGTGCAATTAAATGTTGATCACGTATAAGATCTGCAATTTTAAGATCAGCCAAACCGGTTTGTTTGGTGCCCAGAACTTCACCTGGCCCTCTTATTTCTAAGTCTTTTTGTGCAATAACAAAACCATCGTTACTGTTTCGCAGCACCCCTAAGCGTTTAGTGGCGGTTTGTGACAGTGGCGCTTTATAAAGTAATACACAATGGCTGGCGACAGCACCTCGGCCGACTCGACCTCTTAACTGATGTAATTGAGCAAGGCCTAATCGTTCAGGGTTTTCAATAATCATTAAACTTGCGTTAGGCACATCAACGCCCACTTCTATGACGGTTGTGGCAACCAATAAGTTCAATTCACCTGATTTAAATTGCGCCATAATCGCCTGTTTTTCAGCGCTTTTCATTCGGCCATGAATCAAGCCTATTTTTAGTTCTGGTAGTGCAATAGTGAGTTCAGCTGCTGTATCTTCTGCAGCTTGGCATTCAAGAACCTCAGATTCTTCAATTAACGTACATACCCAATAAGCTTGACGGTTATCATGCAGTGCAGCTTGTTTCACTCGTTCAATCACTTGTTCACGACGGCTATCAGCAATAGCAACGGTTGTGACCGGTGTACGTCCTGGAGGAAGCTCGTCAATAATTGAAGTGTCTAAATCTGCATAAGCTGTCATGGCTAAAGTTCGTGGAATGGGTGTGGCAGTCATAATCAACTGGTGTGGATGAAAGCCTTGGTTAACGCCTTTTTCTCGTAACCCTAAGCGTTGATGAACACCAAAACGATGTTGCTCATCAATAATAATTAACGCCAGCTTATTAAATACCACCGCCTGTTGAAAAATCGCATGAGTACCGATGACCATTTGAGCGGCGCCAGAAGCGATATCTTCGAGTGATTGAACTCGCGCTTTGCCTTTAAGTTTACCTGCCAACCAGCCGACTTTTAGCCCAAGTGGTTCAAACCAAGCTGCAAAGTTAGCAGCATGTTGTTCAGCCAATAATTCAGTCGGTGCCATCATGGCCACTTGGTATCCGTTTTCAATTGCTTGTAATGCAGCAAGTGCCGCCACCAAAGTTTTCCCAGAACCTACATCACCTTGAACTAAACGCATCATGGGCGTTGGATGCTGAATATCTTGGCTGATTTCGGCTACAACTCGTTGTTGTGCTCCTGTTGGCTTAAAAGGCAGTTGTGCTAAAAATGGGGTTAACAATTGCCCTGTAGCAGCCATTGGCACTGCGGCGTCTTGTTTACTGCGCTGACGTAGTTGCAACATGCTCAGATTATGAGCCAGTAATTCTTCTTGGATTAATCTTTGCTGTGCTGGATGTTGACCTTGTTCTAATTCAAAAGGGGACACCGAGCTATGGGGACGGTGCAAAATATGCAGCGCATCATGCAGACTAATATTGTTTGGTTGTAATGCACTTGGCAGCAACTCAGGTAATCCACCTTGGTCTAGCATCGCCAAGGCTTGCTCTGTCAATTTTATCCAACTGGCTTGCTTAACGCCTTCAGTTGTTGGGTAAATAGGGGTTAATGTATCGCTTAATGTAATTGATTCTCCAGGATGAATAATTTGATATTCTGGATGAACAATTTCTTTATGATGATTGCCTCGGCGTATTTCACCATACGCCCGAATGCTGGCGCCATTTTCCATGGCGTTACGCTGTGACATAGAGAAATTAAAAAATCGCAGGCTTATCATTCCGCTGTGATCGCGGACATTGCACACTAACATACGCCGCCGACCTTGCATTATTTGAGTCGACTGAATTTCTGCTTCAATAGTGCCATAACTGCCGGGAGGTAGTGCGGCAATAGGATGTATTTGCGTACGGTCTTCATAACGCAGCGGTAAATGAAACAGTACATCTTGTACGGTTTTAATACCTAACTTAGCCAGTTTTTCCGCAACCTTTTTAGCAACGCCTTTAAGGTCGGTGATCGGAACAAGATCCAGTCGTAGCAAATTGTACTCACCCAAATTGATTATCAAAGATGTAAAAAACCATAGTGATTTCAAACTGTCAGTTTTAAATCACTGTAATTATATAAGGGCTATCCACTTAGCACAACCAACCACTATATGTTGTGGTTATCGATTTTTAATTGATTGGTACGTTATCGGCTTAGAACGCACTGCTTGTTCAAGCAACCTGTAGAATAATAATCCCCGAGAATCTGACTTTCTTCTATTGAAGCGAAATGTAAACTCATCTAAATAATAATCAAGTTGCTTAGCCTTTACCGCGCCTTGATATGTACCTAAAAGCCATCTTTTACATAATGATGAGACTCGATGTACCCCAGCCATTGTTTCATGTGCAGGTACAGATGAACCTAAATGCACTATTCGGTTATGCTTATATCCTTTCTTGTCTATTTGTTTGTATGCTTGAGAGCCATCACTACAAATTGTACTACCAGGTTCAATTACATCTTGAATGAATTGATGGATATGTTCTTTGGTTGCACTTTCCACTAGCCTTAAACGTATCCGGCCAAATCCAGAGGGTGATAGCAGCTCAACAGCGACCAAAACTACAGCCTTACGCTTACCCTGTTGATTTTTAATAGATGATTGGGGAACGACGCCACCTATTAGTGTTTCGTCAACCTCTACGATGCCGGACAGTTTATCCCTTTCAGGATCAACCATGGCATGCCTTAACTTGTGCATTAATGACCAAGCGGTTTGATAACTCCCAAGACCTAATAACCTATGAACTCCAAGAGCGCTGACCCCATTTTTTTGATTTGTAATAAACCAGACGGCAGCAAACCAACTTTTCATGGGGGTTCTTGTTTTGTCAAAAAGTGTACTTGATGTTACTGAACACTGAGAACGGCAAGCATGACATTTTAACTTGCCATTACTTAACTGATAAGGTGATTGATGGCTTGAACAGCTTGGGCATATGAATCCGTTTGGCCAACGAAGTTTGTAAAGGTAGCTAATGCAGGATTGTTCATCATGAAACCAATCAACAAATTCGCCCCAACTTGTAGGGTAATCTACACCCGCTTTTAATAAATACGATGAAGTTTTCATCACTACATATTGACACTGGTGGCGCTAAATGGATAGCCCTTAATTATATACAGATGTTTAAGGTATCTTAGCAGACTTTGAATACAAGGCAATATTAAGCAACTAATTACAACCAACCCTTTTGCTTAGCTATTCTGGCCGCATCGATTCGGTTGCTGGCATTGAGTTTGTTAATTGCTTCTGATAAATAGTTTCGCACTGTGCCTTCTGCGATAAATAGCTGGCTGGCAATGTCTGCCGTAGATAAACCTTCACTGGCCAGTCGCAATGCCCGTCGCTCTTTGTCATTGAGCGGATCAATTTCACCTATGGCATTAAAGGCTAGTTCAGGATCGATAACCCGTTTGCCCGCCATCACTAACTTTATGGCGTTGATGAGGTCATCTGAAGGCGCATCTTTTAATAAAAAACCACCGACACCGTATTCTAGTGCTCGTTTGATATAGCCAGCTCGACCGAAGGTGGTGAGAATAATCACTTTAGTCGAACTGGCTTGTTGTTGCAGCCATTGGCTTAGTTCTAATCCTGATTTTCCAGGCATTTCGATGTCGGTTAAGAGTAAATCAAAATGCTGTGATTTCAGCATTGTCATGGCTTTATCACCATCTTCTACTTCGGTGATGCTAATGCCATTTAAGTCATCGGCTGCCAATGTTAATAATGCAGCTAATGCTCCGCGCACCATGGCTTGATCTTCTGCTAATAAAATTTTCATGTTGACTCAATTAATGGCAAAGTGATGCTGACGACAAACTGTGGACTTAATTGGAATTGCACATCGCCATTCAATAGTGCAGCGCGCTCTTTTATCCCTTTTAGTCCGTTACCTTCTGTTAGGACTTTTACAGCTCGATTCTCCATGTATTGAAGCAACACCTTGTCTGTTGTTGTTTGGGTTAAAATAGTGCAATGGTCAGCTTGGCTATGTTTAATGGTGTTGTTTACTAACTCAGTTAACATCAGGCACAGTTGTGATTCTGTTAATTCATTAAGCTTAGGCCATTGACCCTCTATCGTGACTGCAATGGATTTATCACGCAAAGTTTGCGTTAGCGTTTTTAACGTTTGGCTTAATCCTTGGTGTTTATAATCGCTGACTGTTTGACGGATTTGACTCAAGCAGTCGCGTGTTATTTGACTAACTTGGCTAATTTGTTGCTGTGCTTGTTCGGTTTTACCCGCACTAATGAGTTTATCTGCCAGTTCGGCTTTTAATGCTATCGAGGCTAAATGATGTCCCATCACATCATGAAGATCACGGGCGATACGTTCGCGTTCAAGAGCCGTAGCAAGGTGGGTTACTTCATCTTTAGACTGTTGCTGCTGACGCTTTATTTGTTGGCGGTTTTGTTCAATAACCCCAAATACACCAACACCTAAACAGATCCCCATGCCGTAAAATGTAAAAAAGTAACCAGGGTAACCGACCCAAAGATCAATGGCTAAAAGTAGAAGGCTAATGCCTATAAAACTCAATATAGCGGTTCGAAGCGAGTAAAAAAATCCAATAAAAAAACAACAAAAACTGAATAATGAAATTGCGCCGCTGGTTAAAAATCCAGAGACAATAGCGATAATTAACATGAGCAGAATGGGTTTAAATGCTTGTTCTGTTGAGTTGTTATATGCCCAAAAATAGCCAATGACAAACGGGATCAGCAACAAGATAGCCAAGGTTATTGTTAACCATTGGTCACCCATGAAATATAGCGGAATAAAGTAAAAACCTAAGTTTATGAGGTAAACCCAAGCGGTTTTTTGCTCATAACTTTTTTCATTATTAGATGATAAACAAATTGTCATTGTGCCTCCCAGCGCAGTTAATCATAGAGTAACTGCGCGTTAACTCAAGAAAAAAGCAATTGGCATTACTGTTTAACAGCCTGTTGGTTTAATAGAAAATTTGCCCAACCGTATTGCGGGTCAATATCCAATGCCGCTTGCCAGTCTTGCATTGCACCGCTTAAGTCACCTTGTTCTTGTTTAGCTAAACCTCTCCATGTGTAAGCTTCAGCGTGTCCCCAGCAAATAGTGTCACAGGGTAGGTCATACTGAGTAATAGCTTGGCTTGCTAATGTTTGTGCTTTATCCAGCCCACCACCAAATGTACTTGGGGTATAAAATGCATTAATGGCTTTAACAAGATTGACGCGAGGGTTGTTGGGCTCAAGTTCACTGGCTTGTTGTAATAGCTGAGCTGTTTTCATGCCATATTCCGCCCCCTTAGTATTATCGAAGGCGATTTGCATACCATATACTGCCGCTAACAAAGCTTGCGAGTCAGCTGAAGTGTGTTGGTTCAAGATGTTTTCGAGAGTTTGCTGAGCATTGTTTAATGAATCTGCAGCAAGTTGACGTTGACCCATTATGTTGGTTGTAATGGCGAGACGATAATCAGCATAAGCTTTTTCATAATCGTTGCTGTTTTCGCTATATTGGCTTAGTTCGGTAATGTTCATGGTGTTAGCCGCAGCATCAATGTCGCTGATATCTGCAAAGCTACTATGGCTGACTAAGGTTAAGCTGGTGATCAATAGTAAGGTCTTCATGGCTATCTCCGGGTAAGTTAGCCCAACAAGTTGTTGGGATAGGCTTAGTATGGAGAAACACATGATTGATTATCAGACACAAAGGTCATCAAAATAGGGTGACAAATGTCATGTACTTTGCAAATAAGACCGAATTTACATTCGGTCTTATTTATCAAAAATGGGTCGTGTGACGAATAGACTAAACCACTTGCATCACTAAGTAGCTGGTATATCCAAGGTAACCTGCGAGTAACACAGCACCTTCACGGCGACCAATTCGAAATCCACTCCACGCGAATGGAAGCACCATAATGGCAAAGATAACCATGGCAATAAAGTCAATTTCATTAAAGCCTTCAGCTGATACTGGATGAATTAGCGCTGTAGCGCCCAAAATACCCAGTACGTTGAAAATATTGGAACCCACAACGTTACCAATTGCAATGTCACTTTGACCTTTAAGTGCGGCCATAACCGAGGTCACAAGCTCAGGCATACTGGTCCCTATTGCTACAATCGTTAAGCCGATAATCACTTCGCTTATGCCAAATTGTTTGGCTAAATCAACCGCGCCATTAACAAACAAAATCCCCCCTCCGACTAACATGGTGATACCGACGGCAATGAGGGCAATTGAAAATAGCGGGTTTTGTGGTTTTGTGTCTATGTCTACTTCTTCAGGATTATTTTTAGAGCTAATATAACTAAATACAAGATAGCCAATAAGTAAGCTGAATAATATTGTTCCATCAATAAAGCTGACATCGCCATCAAGCAATAAAAACCATACAAAAATTGAAGCGGAAATCATGATTGGAATATCGCGTTTGACCATTTGAGAGTGCACAGTGATAGGGCGTATTAGTGCAGTAACTGCTAAAATCAATCCAATGTTAACAATGTTTGAACCTACAACGTTACCTAAAGCAATGCCTGGATTACCCGCAAGTGCAGATTTTACACTGACAGCCAATTCGGGGGCACTGGTACCAAATGCGACAATGGTTAAGCCTATTATAAGTGGTGCAATACCTAAGCGAAGCGCAATTGCACTTGCCCCGCGGACTAAAGCTTCTGCGCCAAAGGTTAAAATAATAAAACCACCAATGATGGATAACGCAATTAACATGACCGTATCTGCCTTGTGATGTATACCGCACTCAAGCAGCGCGGTTTTTAAATTTCGCGTATATTGACAGAATATGTCAAAAAAATACACGCAATTAGCGTGTATTTTTTTGAACGTAAAACCAAATAAAAATAGCTTGTTATAATTCGTCTTCCCAACGCACTTTGGCACCGCGAATACCGTCTACTTTAGCGCTAAAGGCTTTTTCAAGCACGTGACGTTTAATTTTTAAGGTTGGGGTTAACACATCATTCTCAATGGTCCATTCGTCGTTGACAACGATAATGGCATCAACATGTTCGTGCGATTCTAAATGTGGATTAACACCATCCAGAGTTTCTTTTAATGATGTTCTGACTTCTTCGCGAGGTTGTAGTTTTGAACCTTCTGAAAGCTGTACCAAAGCCACTGGGTGCGGTAAACCTGACCCAATAACACAAATTAAATCAACATGTGAATCTTGAGCCAGTTTACGTTCAATCGGTACTGGTGCAACATACTTACCTTTTGAGGTTTTAAAGTTGTCTTTAACGCGACCGGTAATATCGATATAACCGTCTTCGTCGATTTCACACAAATCACCTGTGTGGAAAAAACCATCTTCAGTAAAGGCTGCAGCGGTGGCTTCATCTTGTAAGTAATAACCACTCATTAAGCCAGGACTTTTAACTAACAACTCACCTTCTTCAGTTTGGCGCACTAAACAGCCTTCAACGGGACGACCAACAGTACCAATTTTCTTGGCATTGAATGGATAGTTGATAATTGAGTAAGCACTGTTTTCGGTCATACCCCATGCTTCACAAATATCAATGCCAATGTTGTTATACCATTGAATCAAAGATGGTGGGATTGGAGCCGAGCCTGAGCCGTTTAAGCGCGATTGATCGAGTCCTAAACCGCTCTTAATTTTACGTTTAACAATACTGCTAATGATAGGTAACTTGAGTAAGGTTTTGAGTTTTTTCTCGCCAATTTTGTTGATAATGTTTAATTGGAATACAGTCCATAAACGCGGGACCGAGAAAAATACCGTTGGGCGACAGCGTTGAATGTCATCAACAAATGAGTCGAGGCCTTCAACAAAAAAAATAGTTGCACCGGAATAAAATGACGAACCTTCAATCGCAACGCGTTCAGTAATATGTGCTAGTGGTAAATAGGATAAAAGTCGGTCAGTGGTATTAACTTGTAAGTCACGAATCACTGCTTCACACGCCCAACCATAACTGGTAAAGGTTTGTATTGCGCCTTTAGGTTTACCGGTTGAACCTGAAGTATATATGAGGGTCATGACCTGATCGGCTGTTGGTAGAGGTTCATCAACAAGCGGTTGACCAAGTTTTAACAGTTGCTGCCAATGGTATTGCGCAGGCATGGTGTCATAAGGCATGGCCAAACGAAGAATATCACCGCCAACAGCGGCTTCTTGTTCTGCCCAATGATCGAGTTTACCGGTAAAAATAGCTTTAACACCGCTGTGTTCAACAACATAGCGAATGGTTTCAGCATTAGCTGTTGGGTAAATAGGTACACTAATGTAGCCACCGTACATTAACGCTAAATCGACAATAAACCACTCGGCGCAGTTTTTAGATAGTACGGCAATTTTGTCTCCGCGCTCAAGACCCAAATGACGCAGCGAACCTGCAATTTGGTGCATTTTTTGTTGAACTTCACGCCATGTGAAATCCACATATTTACCATCAATCGGTTGGCGAAGGTAAACTTTGTCACCTTGTGTATCAACCCAATGAGACAACATCTCAACAGGAGTTTTAATTAAGTTTTCCATCGAAGCTTCCATGTTCATTATTGTTATTGTGGGTATTTATAAACTTATTATGGCCATTTTTGTGCGCTGGCGCAAACAATTGCACAATATGTGTGCAAGGTAACACTGTAACCAAGTTAGCAGAATGGGTTGAATAAACAATAGGTATTGAGTAAATACTCTACAAAAGGCAGTTTGCTGATAATAAAAAAGGCGCCCTAGGCGCCTTTGACATATTGAAGTGTCACTATTAGATTTCCATTATTCCGTCCATTTCAACCAATGACCCTTTTGGTAACTCTTTGACGCCAATAGCTGCACGAGCAGGGTAAGGTTGCTGGAAATAACGACTCATAATTTCGTTCACGGTCGCAAAATGGGATAGATCGGTTAGGAATATATTCAACTTAACGATATCACTCATGTTTCCGCCAGCGGCTTCACATACAGCCGTTAAATTTTCGAACACTTGTACGACTTGTTCAGAAAAATCATCGCTCACCATAGTCATTGTTTTTGGATCAAGTGGAATTTGACCTGAAAGATAAACCGTACTGCCAACCTTAACAGCTTGAGAATAAGTCCCAATTGCTTGTGGGGCTTTGTCTGTTGTGATGATAATTTTTTCAGCCATATTGTGCTCTCTTTATTGTTGTTAGGAATTAGCGGTTACGCGAGGTACGTAATACTTCAGGTAACACACGGATCCGGCGCATAACGTTGGCCAGATGAACACGATCTTTAACTGAAATACGTAAATTAATCAAATACACTCGGCCATCACGTTCTTCGGTGCTGAGATTGTGAATATTTGATCCCGCAGAAGCAATAATTGAGGTGATTTTAGCTAGCGCACCTTGATGGTTAACAATTTCAACGCGTAAGTTTGCTTGATATTCTGCGCCTTCTACATTATCCCAATGTACTGAAATGTATTTATCCGGCTCACCTTGATAACCGCGAATATTGGCACAATTTTCCATGTGCAGCACTAAGCCTTTGCCTGGACTCACATGGGCTATGACTGCATCACCAGGTATAGGGCGACAACAATTAGCATAAGTAACCAACATTCCTTCTGCACCACGAATAGCCATTTGCGACGTTTCATTATTTTGATCTTGAGCGTCTAACTGCTGACCTAATAAACGTTGGGCAATCACGATACTCATGGCGTTACCTAAACCAATGTCAGCGAGTAAAGAGTCTAAAGAACTATGTTTGGTTTCTTTGATGACTTTTTCAAGTAATTCGACAGGTATCGTTTCTAGCTTAGTATCACCTAATGCATGATTAAGTAGTCGTCTGCCGAGTGCAATTGCATTATCACCTTTTAAACTCTTCAGGACCTGACGAATTTTACCGCGGGCTTTACCTGTTACAACAAAGTTGAGCCATGCGGCATTAGGTCGAGCACCTTTAGCCGTAATAATTTCAATAGTTTGCCCAGAAATTAGCGGCTGACTCAAAGGATAAGCCTGGCGGTTAACTTTAGCTCCCACACAGGTATTACCAACATCAGTATGCACTTCGTAGGCAAAGTCCACCGCTGTAGCATTAACAGGTAATTCTAAAATGCGCCCTTCAGGGGTAAACACATAAATTTCTTCAGGGAACAGTTCTGTTTTAACGTTTTCAACAAATTCAAATGAGCTGCTTGCACTCTGCTGCAATTCAAGCAAGCTTTGCATCCATTTGTTAGCCCGAACTTGGGTGGTATTTTGCTGAGGTGCATCGGCATTGTTTTTATACATCCAGTGTGCAGCAACACCTTTATCCGCCATTTGGTCCATTTCTTCGGTGCGAATTTGCACTTCAACAGGAACAGCATGAGGGCCAAATAATGAGGTGTGTAGCGATTGATAACCGTTGGCCTTGGGAATGGCTATGTAATCTTTAAAACGGCCCGGACGTGGTTTATATAAACCGTGCATTGCACCTAAGACGCGATAACAAGTATCGATAGAGTCTACTATTACGCGAAACGCATAGATGTCCATGACCTCTTGAAATTGCAATTCTTTACTGCGCATTTTTCGATAAATCGAATAGAGATTTTTTTCTCGACCTTTCACTGTCGCGGGCACACCTACATCTTCTAGGCGAGATTCGATAGCGACTTCGATACTATTAATTAATTCTTTACGATTACCACGAGCAGCTTTGACAACGTCACGTATTACTCGATGTCGCATAGGGTAATAAGCTTGAAAACCTAAGTCTTCAAGTTCGATTTTGATATTATGAATACCTAATCGGTTGGCAATTGGGGCGTAGATTTCTAAGGTTTCGCGAGCAATGCGGCGACGTTTATCAGGGCGAAGGGCGCCTAATGTGCGCATATTATGGGTTCGGTCAGCCAATTTAATGAGAATAACTCGAATATCTTGAGTCATCGCCATCATCATTTTGCGGAAGTTTTCCGCTTGAGCTTCTTTTTTATCGCGAAATTTAATTTTATCTAGCTTTGATACACCTTCTACGAGTTCTGCCACTGTAATACCAAATAACTCAGTGAGTTCTTCTTTGGTAACAGGGGTGTCTTCAATGGTGTCATGGAGCAAGGCAGCCATAAGCGACTCGTGATCGAGACGCATATCTGCCAAGATGCGGCTAACCGCAACTGGATGGGTAATGTAAGGCTCGCCACTTGTGCGCATTTGCCCTTCGTGGGCATCACGCGCAACTAAATAGGCCTGCTTGAGTAATTCTACTTGATCCGGCTCTAAATAGCTGGATGCTGACTCTTTTAGACCTTCAAACAGATACAAGTGGCGCTACTCCTTATAAAACGTGGCCTTCTGCAATGGCGGCGACAGCGGCAATTTCTGCTGCTTCACGTTCACGAACAGTTTGGCGCTCATCAGCATCTAAAGTATTTGAGGTGACTAAACCTAATTCGATTTCACGCAAAGCGATAACCGTTGGTTTATCATTCATCTCATCAACCATAGGTTCTTTACCTTGCACGGCGATTTGGCGTGCACGACGCGCTGCAACCAGGATCATATCAAAACGGTTGCCGATTTTATTTACGGCGTCTTCTACAGTTACGCGAGCCATGTGTTGAAACTCCAGTGTTATCTATGGGAAAAAATGACGCAAAATTGTACACTATGACAATTAATCTGCCAAGAGATCATTAAGCATATCATTTTGAGCATACTGCTGACTAGCACAGGTTAAGCGTTGACTACGAATAATTGCCTTTAGGTCAGCTAATGCGCTATCAAAATCATCATTTACAATCACAAAATCATATTGAGTGTAATGAGACATTTCAGAAACGGCTTGTGCCATACGTGCATCGATGACTTCTTTGCTGTCTTGGCCTCGGCCAGTTAAGCGACGCTCAAGTTCGGCTTTAGATGGGGGTAAAATAAACACCCCAACGGTATTAGGCATCAATATTTTTACTTGTTCGCCACCTTGCCAATCAATATCAAGAAATACATCAATACCTTTATTTAAGGTTTGTTCAATGACACTTTTGGATGTGCCATAAAAATTACCAAAGACTTCGGCCCATTCAATAAAAGCGCTTTGATTAATTAATGCTTTAAATTGCTCAACAGTAACGAAATGATAATGTTGACCATCGACTTCGCCGGGGCGAGGTTTACGGGTCGTATGCGACACAGAAACCTGTTTATCGCTGGGTTTATCTTTTAAAAGTGCTGATATAAGTGACGATTTACCTGCGCCACTAGGAGCTGACACTATAAAAAGATTTCCACGAGTGCTCATAAATAGGGAGTCTCATCCAATTATTCATTAAGAAAGCTTAATATTATACTCGCTAACAGTAAGGTTATGCTAGCGCAATCATAGAGATTGCTGATGTATATTATGGTGATAGGATTAATTAAAGTGAGTCAATGATTGGCATAAGCAACTTGCAAGAGAGTCAGTAAAAAAGTAACGAAAAAACTAGGTCGGCTCTGGCTTTATAGGATTAATTCTGTAGGCTTTGCGCTATTAGCAGTGACTGATGATTATGGTGTTAACAACAATTCAATAATTGCCAATATAACGGAGTAGAATTATCAACGAATTGTGTTTTCTAGCGAGTTATTTTTGATATTTTTGTAAATAAATAGGAATGATTGATGTCTTTAAAAACCGTACTGTGCAGAGAAGGCCGTGACACAGGTTTAAGGTTAATGGCAATTTTATTAGCAGCATTTTTGCTATTAACGGTCACTGCGATCGTATTTTCGGCGAGTGTAATTAATTGGATTGTGATGTTGGCGGTCATGCCTATTGTTGGTTTATCTGCTATTCGTCGTTTAAATGACGCCAACAAACCGATTAAGTTGGCGATGATCTGTGTTGTTCCAGTATTGATTTTTGGCATATTGATTTACTTTATGATGCCTGTAGGGATATTAGCTGGGGTGTTTTTATTTGGCCTTGCTTGTGGTGGGTACTTTGCATTTTTACCTGCTAAAAATTCGATTAGGTATGTGCAAGGGTATAATGGACCAAGCATAGTACAATCATCCATTTTCGGTTCGGTACACCAGCGTCAAGAACCCGTAATGAAAGGTCAAATCCCCCCTGTTAATTCTGAGTCGGAACATTCATTTACGTCACCAGTATTGAGTGATAATGAAGCCGTCTTAACTGACTCGGCTGTGCCACATTCTGCAGAGGTTGATAAGCATCAATTCAAAGATGATTTACAGCAACCAACAATAATAGATCAAGATGATGTGCATATAGCTCATTCAGCTGATTCGGCCGTTGAGAGTGACCAATCTGCATCATTCACAACATCATCAAGTCGTAGTCATCAACCTCTGTATGTCGACCAAAATGCGTTACAGTCAGGGTCAATTACTGAGCTTACAAAGACTTGGCTTAATATGGCCAAATTACATCGATTAAAACTGATACTTATCGGTAAAATTGCCGTTGCTATTTTGGCTGTTTGTCTTGTTGTTTATTTAGTTTTCGCTTTAGTCAGTGCTTTTTCTGACAATGAAGCGCAACAAAGTCAACCGACTGAAGATACAATTAATGAGCAGCAAACTAGCTTACGACAAACCATTAAATTGCCAGATGGATTTTGGTTAGCATTAGACAATAATATCCTTATTGTTAGGTGGTTAGGTGATAGTGGTGATGCACATAAGCTGTGGGATTTAGCTACCGCAAAAGGTGATAAAACCTGTAGTCATCTTGAGTTTAATGACGGTAGTAGTTATCGGCCTATAACGGTTGATTTATTACAGGATAGTGCTACTGAAGCCCGATTTACTCCGCTAGATAAAAATGCCATTGTGAATAATGTCGCGCTTAGAGGCAGTTTTAAGTTGTGTGGTTATGAGTTTAGTCTTAAAGGCAGTCAGGCGACGTTAATGCAAAACCCTCAATTTGAAATGATACTAAGCCAATAATCATCTTGTAGATAACCAATAAATAATTTTTTGGGGTTATCTTTATTTTGATAAACAGGATATTGGAGTTCTTGATTGATTAATTTTATCCGCGAAAATGTACTGCCTCAATTTGGTTTTAGTCACAATTTCAGTACCGTTAGTTCATTGGGCAATGGCCATATTAATCAAACCTTTTTGGTGAGTGATAAATCAAAATCGTTGGTGTTACAGCGCATTAATACCCAAATATTTACAGAACCTAAGGTGGTCATACAAAATGCTGCCACCATAAGCCAACATTTACTGACTAAGCGCCAACAGCAGCATTATCCACTACAAGTAGTTAGCCCAATAGCCACAGTAGCTGGTGAACTTTATTTGGATTTAGCTGAACATGGCTTTTGGCGGGCAATAGATTATTTGCCCCACTGTGACACAATTGAAGTGGTTAATACTCCCGAGCAGGCTATGCTGGCGGCTGAGGCTTTTGGGCGCTTTGCGGCGGCATTGAGTGATTTATCCTCCAATGATGTTATCGATGTTATTCCCAATTTTTTAAATTTACCTCAACGAATGGCTCAATTACATGATGCAAAGGCCGCTGATGCTCACAATCGACTAATCCATTGTAAAAAATGGGTAGACTTATGTTTAGCGCAAACAGAACTATTGGCCACATTGGTACAGTACGAAACCGATTTGCCTATGCGAATATGCCATAATGATACTAAAATCAATAATATGCTCTTTGATAAACGAGATGGAACAAGTCTGGCCATTATCGATTTAGATACCTGTATGAAAGGCTATTTGATGTATGACTTTGGTGATATGGTTCGCGCCTTTTGCTCTCCCGAGGCTGAAGATTCAACCAACTTGGCCAATGTGCATGCACGATCGGAGATAATTTTCGCGGCTGCTAACGCGTACATTCAGTCTCTTAAAAATATTATTACCCCACTCGAAAAACGCAGTTTATGGCTAGGCACTAAAGTGATGCCATTAATGCTGGGGGTACGATTTTTAACTGATTATGTAAATGGTGATATTTATTTTGGCATAAAGCATCCAAATCATAATTTGGATCGCGGCATTAATCAGTTAACGATTTATCAAAGTCTGTTGCAGCAAGAAAACCAATTAATGCCATTATTCGACTCATAGTCGTCATCACAACATCTATTATTTTAACCAATAAGGCCTTAGTTGATGTCACATATAATCAATAAATATCAATGGATTTTATTTGATGCAGATGAAACGTTATTTCATTTCGACGCCTTTGCTGGATTGAAATTAATGTTTTCGCGCTTTGAAGTCGATTTTAATATAGAAGATTTTGCGGCCTATCAGCAGGTCAATAAACCATTATGGGTTGAATATCAAAATGGATTGATTAGTGCTAGCCATTTGCAGCATACTCGTTTTCATCATTGGGCAAGTAAATTGTTAGTCACACCACAACATTTAAATAGCCAATTCCTAATGGCAATGGCCGATATTTGCCAGCCACTACCCGGGGCTAGAACCCTTATTGATTCATTAAATGGCAAGGTTAATCTAGGTATTATTACTAATGGTTTTACTGAATTGCAGAGTGTTCGTTTGAGCCGCACAGGTTTTAAAGATGCCTTTAATCCGGTCGTTATTTCTGAGCAACTTGGTAAAGCAAAACCTGATGTCGCCATTTTTAATCATGCGTTTAGTTTAATGGGCAATCCCGAAAAACAGCAGGTGTTGATGGTGGGTGATAACTTATATTCTGACATTCTAGGTGGTATTAATGCCGGTATCGACACTTGTTGGCTAAATCATCATGACGAGCCGTTGAGTGGTGGTATCTCTCCAAGTTATCAGGTGCGTAATCTCACTGAGCTACATCAGTTATTGATGCCGAAATAGCCTGCAGTGAAACAGAAATAAAAAAGCCATTCAAGTGAATGGCTTTTTTTATTACGTAAAAGGTTATCCCACTTACTGAAATAAATCTTCAGCTGGATTATCAATAAAGATATCACCATTTTGTTGAGTTTCGGTAACGTATTCTTTAGGTTCAGTACCCTCTACAAAGTATTCAAACTGAGTCGTGTAGTCTGTTTTACGTGTTAATTTACCCGTAGCTAAATCAATACGTGCTGACACAATCCCTTTAGGGGGAATGACTGAAGCTTCAGGGGTACCAGAAAGCGCTTTGTTCATAAAGTCATTCCAACCAGGTCCTGCTGTTTTTGCTCCGGCTTCTGCACCCGATATTTGATCGGGTTCGCCATTAGCCATCCAACTAGAGCGACCTAGCTGACGACCATGATCGTCAAACCCAACCCAGAAAGTTGCCGTAAGGGTTGGGTTAAAACCACTGAACCAAGTATCTCGAGATTCGTTAGTCGTTCCTGTTTTACCCGCAATATCATGACGCTTAATTAATTTAGATGCACGCCAAGCAGTTCCATTCCAACCAGTACCTTTGCTCCAGTCGCCGCCACCCCAAATTACGCTCTTTAGTGCTTCTGTGATTAAAAATGCAGTCTGTTCAGAAATGACTCGTTTAGCAAAATGCGCTTGCGGATTAGAACAAATATTTTGTTCAACGGTCATTAGATTAACTTCGGTTGTTTCATCTGCATTGTCCGCTGATGGATTTACCGTTTGCGGCGTTAACTCTTCAGCCATCGCCGCGAATGGATCATCAATGGCAATGGGTTCTTCAACCTCAGGTTTACTACAGGCAATGGCAGGAATAGTTTGTTCAATCATGTTGTCGTATGAGTCAGTTACACGATCAATAAAATACGGTTCAACGAGATAACCACCATTAGCAAAAGTATTAAATGCTGTAGCAACTTGTAATGGTGTGACCGAAGGAGAACCTAATGCTAACGATTCATTTCGAGGTAAATCACTCGGGTCAAAACCAAATTGCACTAATTTTTTGATAGTGTTATCTAAGCCAGTATGACGCATCGCTCTAACAGACATGACGTTAATTGACTGAGCCAAACCTATCCGTAAACGTGTTGGACCGCCGTAAATATCAGGTGAATTTTTAGGACGCCATGCTGTACCTTGGCGAGTGTCAGGTTTATTAATTGGCGCGTTATTAATAAGCGTGGCCAATGTGTAACCATGTTCTAATGCCGCGGCATAAATGAAAGGTTTAATATTAGAACCCAATTGGCGTTTAGCTTGTGTTACTCGGTTAAATTGACTTTGGCTAAAACTGAATCCACCGACTAAGGTTTCAATTGCACCATCATGAGGCGCAAGCGAAACCGTCGCACTAGACACTTGCGGAATTTGTGATAACTGCCAATATTTACCATTATGTCTGATCCATACCTGCTGGCCAGCAGTTAAAATATCAGTCGCTAGTTTCGGTGGTAAGCTTTGACGTTTATCACTGATAAACTTACGAGCCCATTTTAAGCCTTTCCATTCAAGCGTAATCAGTTTTCCTTTGTCATCAATAACTTGTGCTTGTTGATCTTTAACGCTGATGACTGCCGCGGGCATAATGCCTTGTATTGAAGGTGTACGTTTTAAAATAGCCACAATCGCTTCATTATTTATCGGTGTATCAGTCCATAACTCAGCTGCAGCACCACGATAACCATGGCGTTGATCATAAGCAAAAACATTATCTCTTAAAGACTCCTGAGCCATCAATTGTAGATCTGATGAGATTGTGGTGTAGACATTGTAGCCGTTGGTATAAGCAGCTTCTTCACCGTATTTCTGGATCATATAATCTCGTGCCATCTCCGAAACATACGGAGCATATAAATCAATTTCAGCACCATGGTATTTGGCGGTTAATGGACTATTAATGGCGACTTGGTATTCAGCTTGAGTAATATTGCGTTTTTCAAGCATACGACTCAAAACCCAGTTGCGTCGGGATATCGCCCGCTCTGGGTTTCTAATAGGATTTGCGGCAGAAGGAGCTTGTGGTAAACCTGCAATCATGGCCATCTCAGGCAGTGTAAGTTGGCTAAGTTCCTTACCATAGTAAACCTGAGATGCTGCACCAACACCATATGCGCGATTTCCTAGGAAAGAACGGTTTAAATAAAGAGTTAAAATTTCTTGTTTAGAAAGTGCTTTTTCAATTTTAAGAGCGAGAAATATTTCCTTAACCTTACGAATGTAAGTTTTTTCATTAGATAAGAAAAATCCTCGAGCAACTTGTTGAGTTATAGTACTTGCACCTTGACTTTTTTTACCTGTCGTGACCAATATTAGCGCGGCACGGATAATACCAATAGGATCAATGCCGTGATGTTCGAAAAAACGTGCATCTTCGGTATCGAGAACCGCATTAATTAACTGGACAGGCACATTTTCATACTCTACTGGAATACGACGTTTCTCACCAAACTGGGAAATGAGCTTACCGTCACTGCTATATATACGCAGTGGAGTTTGTAATTGGACCGTTTTTAGTGAATTAACATCCGGCAAACTTGGTAACACATAAAAGTAAGCCGCAACAATAGCGCCGACGCCAAGTAGTGATAGACTAAAAAGTGCAATCAATAAACGTTTAAACCACTTCACTCAATCATTCCAGTAAAATTAGAAATAGTGGCGGTAGTATATAAGCGGGAGGCTTTTTCGTGAAGTAAAACATGAAATAACTAAAAAGCATTTGTAAAATGTTTAAACATTTTATCAAAATACTTATAACGAGTTGATTATGTGCTAATCTCTTAGAAAATAAAAATAGAATGATGACGGACTATGCTTTCAAAATTATGGAAGCGTCAAGCACCTCAAATGGTCGGGATTGATATTGGGTCTCAAGAAATTAAAGCCATATTGTTGAGCAAGACGGCGGATGGATATAAAATTCAGAATTATACGGCAGTGCCTGTAAGAAAGGGCGCTGTAGTCGATCATGATATTCGTGACACTGAAGCTGTCCTTGAATCATTAAGGCTGGTTAGGCGAGGCTTACCTAAATCACTCAAATTTGCAGCGGTCGCGGTTTCGGGTTCTGCAGTTATGACTAAAGTCATTTATATGGATGTTTCGTTAAGTGAAGAAGAGATGGAAGCGCAAATTGAAATTGAAGCTGACAACCTCATTCCTTATTCACTTGATGAAGTCAGCATCGATTTTGAAAGGCTCAGTCCAAATATTACCGACCCAACAAAAGTTGATGTATTACTGAGTGCCTGCCGTACAGAAAACATCGATTCACGGGTAGATTCATTGGATGCCGTCGAACTGGATGTCAAAGTGGTTGATGTAGAGGCTTATGCATTAGGGCGCTCAGCAGAATTAATTTATGGCCAGTTACCTGAAGATGCTACGCAAAAAACAATCGCTATGGTTGATATTGGTGCCAATATGACCACCTTTTCTGTAGTCGAACAAGGTGAAACTACCTTCATACGTGAGCAAGCTTTTGGTGGCGAGTTGTTTACGCAATCAATTTCATCCTTTTATGGTATGCCTAGTGATGAAGCTGAACACGCTAAAATAACTGGCCAATTACCTCGCAATTATATGTTTGAAGTATTATCACCATTTCAGATGCAGTTACTACAACAAATTAAACGAACACTACAGATATACTGTACCGCCAGTGGGCGAGAGAAAGTTGATTATATTGTATTATGTGGTGGCACAGCTAAGTTAGAGGGACTGGTTGATCTACTCAACAACGAATTGGGTACGCATACGATTATTGCGGATCCTTTCCAAGGTTGTTTACATTCTAGTGATGTAATAAAAAGTCAGCTTCAGCCTACTATAAGTAAATATATGGTGGCATGTGGCCTTGCGCTAAGGAGTTATGCTCAATGGCGAATATAAACTTATTACCTTGGCGTGAAGAAGCTAGAGAAAAACAAAAACGCGACTTTATCGGTATTCTCTCGTTAGTTTTTTTAGTTACGTCACTTGTAGTCTATTTATTTTTGGGTTTTTTAGAAGTAGTGACAGACGATCAACGTCAACGCAATGCATATTTAGAATCTGAAATTAGCTTGCTCAATACTCAAATAGCAGAAATTAAAAAAATTACCGAGCGTAAAAAAGACATTGAACGTCGTACGGAAATTATTCTTAATCTGCAACAGTCACGTAATTTACCGACTCATGTTTTAGATGAATTAGTTCGAGTAGTACCACCTGGTATTTATCTATCAAGCATAGAGAAAAAGGGTAGTGTGTTATTGATTGAAGGACGAAGTGAATCAAATAACAATGTCGCTAATATGATGAGAAAGGTTAAAACTTCTGCTTATCTAAATGATCCTAGTATGCAATCTATTGTGTCGCAAAACGAAGAGCTAAGGCAATTACAGCGATTTAAATTACGGATTACTATTCGTGATGATTCGCAAGTAATGAATGTTGACTCGGGCCAAGGAGAGAGAAAATGAATCTCGACTTAGAGCAATTTAACGATATTGATTTCGACAATATTGGTGGTTGGCCCAAGTTGGTAAAAATTGTTTTTGCCACTTTTTTGTCTCTGTGTGTTATTGGTGCCAGTTATTATTTATTTATTTCAGATTCGATTGATCAAATGGAAGCTGAACAACACAAAGAAATTCAACTGCGTGAAGATTTTGAATCTAAATATCGTTTAGCAGTAAACCTTAAATTGTATCGTGAACAATTAGCTGAAATGGAAATACAATTTGCTGAATTGCTTAAAATGCTACCATCTGAAAATGAAATGCCAGGATTGTTAGATGATTTAACCTTTGTTGCGACTGATGCCGGCCTTAGAATTAACAGTTTAGATTGGGATAATGAAATTGAACGTGATTTCTATATTGAGTTTCCAATAAAAATGTCTGTAGAAGGTAATTACCATCAAATGGGGCATATGGTTAGTGGTGTTGCAAAGCTACCTCGTATTGTGAGTTTGCACGACTTTATTATAAAGCAAAATGATACTGGTGGACTATCCATGGATATTCTTGCTAAAACGTATCGCTTTAAAGAAGGGGCTGAATTAACACCACCGGCTAAGAAGGGGCAGAAATAATGAAATTTTTGCCTTTATTATTATCAATGGTGTTTTTATTAAGTGGTTGTATTGGCGAACGCAGCGATTTAGAGCTATTTGTTACTACTACAAAAGCACAACAGGTAGCGCGTATACCACCATTAAAACAAACGCCGAAGTTTGAACATTTTGCTTATCAAGTTGAATCATTGCGGAGCCCTTTTGTTCCTCCGTCAAGGGAATTAACAGAAGAAGTAATTGATACATCCAAGGATTGTTTGCAACCAGACTTGAAACGTCGTAAAAGTCGGTTAGAAACCTATGCATTAGATAATTTAAGAATGCGTGGAACATTGAGTGAAGGTAGTGATATATGGGCTTTAGTGGAGTCTAGTGATGGCAATGTTTATCGTGTAGGAGTGGGTGAGTATTTAGGACTTTATCATGGCCGAATTGCTAAAGTAACACCGCAATTTATAGAAATTATCGAAATTATCCCTGATGGTTCAGGTTGTTGGGCAGAAAGATCCAGCAATTTAGAACTATCAGGAAAATAACGTGCGAAGGATGAGGGAATAATGGAGTCTTCTGCCACGATGAAAAAAACAATAACAAAGTTAATATTTAGTAGAGCACTTTTAGGTGCAGTATTAATAATGGGTTTAATACCTAGTGCGATAGCTGCTAACCGTCTTATAGATGTCAAATATCATTCAATGGTTGATCATCAATTAGAATTAGAGTTAGTTTTTGAATCATCAATAGCGTCACCGTCTGTTGATTTATCGGCTGACCCAGCTGAAATTATGTTGAATTTCTCTGACACGATTTCAAATTTAAATAAAAATACCATTCCGATAAATGTTGTTGGTGTAAAAGTGTTAAATGCACAACAACAAGGTAGCGATTTGCAAATCATTATTGCAATGAATAAAGTAAAGCCATATCAAGGTAAAATTGTTGGTAATAGCTACCGTTTAACTATAAATGATGATGTATCAGGCCCAGTTGAAGCAAATAACCCATTTGTTAATAGTATTAGCAGTATTGACTTTCGCCGCAATAAAACTGGTGGTGGAGAAATATTATTTAATCTTAGTAATCGTTCAGTCGCGGCGAATGTAGAACAAGTTGGTTCAAAGCTAGAAATAAAACTCTACAACACCGATATTGGTAATGACTTACTTTACGTTATGGATGTACAAGACTTTACTACACCTGTGAATAGTTTTGAAACATTTAAAGATGACTTAACTGCCCGTATTTTGGTTGATATAGAAGGTAACTATGATTACAACTATCGCCAAGACGGCAACGTATTTAAGGTCAGCGTAGATAAAGTTGAACGAGTTTCTATGGCGAAAGAAGCCAAAAAATATAATGGCCGCTCATTGTCTTTAAACTTCCAAAATATTTCTGTTCGAACTGTTTTGCAGATTATTGCTGATTATAACAACTTCAACCTTGTCACCAGTGATACGGTTGAAGGCGATATTACCTTACGCTTAGATGATGTACCTTGGGATCAAGCTTTAGATCTGATCTTGCAAACTAAAGGTCTTGATAAACGGATTGAAGGCAACATTCTAATGGTGGCACCAAGTGAAGAACTTGCCATCAGAGAAAGCAATGACTTAAAAAATAGACAAGAAGTGAAAGAGTTAGCCCCGCTATATTCTGAATACTTACAAATAAATTATGCCAAAGCAGTCGATATTGCTGAGTTACTTAAAACAACTGATTCAACCCTGCTTTCATCCCGTGGCAGTGTTGCCGTCGATGAGCGTACTAATACCTTGTTAGTAAAAGATACTACTGAGATTTTAGAAAACGTACATCGATTAATTGAAGTGTTAGATATTCCGATTAAACAAGTCTTAATTGAAGCACGTATGGTGACAGTTAAAGACGATGTCAGTGAAGACTTAGGTATTCGTTGGGGTATAACAGACCAACAAGGATCAGACGGTACTTCCGGTACTATTGAAGGTGCTACCAGCATTGCAAATGGTACGATTCCTAGTGTAGATGATCGTCTTAATGTGAATCTACCAGCAGCGGCAAGTTCGGCGACCAGTATCGCTTTTCATGTGGCTAAATTGGCAGATGGTACCATTCTCGATTTAGAGCTAAGCGCTTTAGAACAAGAAAATAAAGGTGAAATTATTGCCAGCCCTCGTATTACCACATCTAATCAGAAGTCGGCATACATTGAACAGGGTGTTGAAATCCCATACGTTGAGTCTGCATCAAGTGGGGCGACAACCGTAACCTTTAAGAAGGCTGTGTTATCGCTGCGAGTCACACCGCAAATAACCCCAGATGACCGTGTGATCCTTGATCTTGAAATTACTCAAGATTCACAAGGCACAACAGTATCAACCGGAACGGGGGAAGCAGTTGCCATTGATACTCAACGCATCGGTACACAAGTGCTAGTTGATAATGGTGAGACAATTGTCCTTGGTGGTATTTACCAACAGAACTTAATTAGTCGGGTCAGCAAAGTGCCAATATTGGGTGATATTCCGTTAGTGGGCTTCTTATTTAGAAACTCAACTGACTCTAATGAGCGTCAAGAGCTGTTAATTTTCGTTACACCCAAGATTGTGACCGAAAAGCTATAACATAATTTTTAGCAGCAATATCGTAAAAAACCAGCTATTTTATAGCTGGTTTTTTAATTTAAACTATTGTTATTTATCATTTAAATTTATAATTATAATTGTATATTAATATATTTATTATGGATTTTTTACCTTGGGAATATCATGAACAATAATAAAATTACTATAAATAGCCGTGATGACTTGCAAGCGGTAGCCCTTAACTGAGATAATCCTCCGTCAAGTCTCATTAGAGCAAGGTTAAATTATAGGTCGGCTTGAGTTTAAGTCGATAAGGCATTCTTCCATATAAGATTCAGACGTATACGAAATGGCTGAAAAACGCAATATTTTTCTGGTAGGCCCTATGGGCGCAGGTAAAAGCACAATTGGTCGCCATCTGGCGCAAATGCTGCATTTAGATTTCCACGATTCAGATCACGAGATTGAACAACGTACTGGTGCAGATATTGCCTGGGTGTTTGATGTTGAAGGTGAGGAGGGCTTCCGTCGTCGTGAAGCACAAGTCATCGGTGATCTTTCAGAAAGGCAAGGTATCGTTCTCGCAACAGGTGGTGGTTCTGTTCAGAGTAAAGATATCCGCAACTATCTTTCTGCTCGAGGTATAGTGGTTTATTTGGAAACAACAATCGACAAGCAAGTCGCGCGTACTCAGCGAGATAAGCGTCGACCGTTGTTACAAGTAGATGATCCACGTGAAGTGCTCGAAAGCTTAGCGGAGATCCGTAATCCTTTATATGAGGAAATTGCGGATGTTATCGTTAAGACTGATGAGCAAAGCGCGAAAATCGTCGCAAACCAAATTATCGAGCAACTTGGCTTTTAGGTAATAACATGCAACAGATTCAGGTTCAATTAGGTGATAGAAGTTACCCCATTTACATTGGCCAGGATTTGATGAGTGACAGCGAGTTATTTACTCGCTACCTAACACACAAAAAAGCCTTAATTGTTTCAAATGACACCATTGCTCCGTTGTATCTGAAAAAGATACAACAAGCGATGAGCGCTTGCGCGCGCGTTGAAACGGTTATTTTGCCGGATGGCGAAAAATTTAAAGATTTACAACATCTAGATTATATTTTTACCGGATTACTTGAGCATAATTTTGCCCGTGATTCTGTATTAGTTGCGTTAGGTGGTGGTGTTGTTGGTGATATGACTGGTTTCGCGGCAGCGTGTTATCAGCGTGGAATTGATTTTATCCAAGTACCCACTACGTTACTGTCCCAAGTTGATTCTTCTGTTGGTGGTAAAACAGCAGTAAATCATCCGCTTGGGAAAAATATGATTGGTGCATTTTATCAACCCAAGTCTGTAATTATCGATACACTTTGCTTAAATACATTACCCGCAAATGAGTTTGCTGCAGGGATGTCCGAAGTGATTAAGTACGGTATTATTTGGGATGCAGACTTTTTTCAATGGCTTGAGGCCAATGTTGAAGCATTAAAATCGCTTCAAACTGATGCGCTAACCTATGCGATTGCTAAATGTTGCCAAATTAAAGCAGATGTTGTTGAGCAAGATGAAACAGAACAAGGTGTAAGAGCATTATTAAACCTTGGACATACCTTTGGGCATGCTATCGAAGCTGAAATGGGCTACGGTGTCTGGTTGCATGGTGAAGCCGTTGCTGCTGGGACTATTCTTGCAGCACAAACAGCATATAAGCTTAATTTATTAGATAAGCAAAGTGTTGAGCGTATTCGCCAACTGATGTTGGAGTTTGATTTACCTGTAACGGCTCCTGAGTCGATGGGTTTTGAACATTTTATTAAGCATATGCGCCGCGATAAAAAAGTCCTAGGTGGTAAAATTCGCTTAGTGTTACCTACAGGAATAGGTCAAGCTGATGTGTTTAGTGAAGTTAGTGAAGACTTACTTAAACAGGTTGTTAGCGGCTTATAAACTATAGTGTGGTGAATCTTTGACGACTCCAGGGCTATTGTTACTACCCACTCAAGAAGCGCTAGTTCAGCGTTTGCAGCACATTGCTAGCTATAGCGAGCAGTTGTTGGTTATTTGTGGGGACAATGGTTCGGGTAAGTCAACGCTAACGGCTGCACTAGCAAGTGAGTTAGATGACTATAATTCTGCATTAATCATTTGTCCTCAACATGCAGATAGTGCGGAAATTCGCCGAAAAATTCTGGTTCAATTAATCTCAGCCCCTATCTTCGATGATGAGCGTCCTTTAATGGACACAGTGCTCAGAATCCAATCCAGTTTAAAAAAGCCATTACATATTATTATTGATGATGCTGATTTCTTGCCGAAAGATATCTGGGCGGAATGCATCTTGCTGAGTCAAATATACTGTGCAGGTAAACCTGTTGCTGTAACGATGACTGTTACGCCTAGTTTTTGGCAAACCTTAGTCGCCGACTTAACAGATGATACTCGCGCTAAGTTATTACCTGTCACAATTGAATCCTTATCGGTTGCAGAACGTGACGGCTTGTATCAGAGTTTATTACTGAGAAGTCGACAAACGCCGTTTATCCCACGTGAAATTATCCATAAACAATTAGAGAAACAACAAGGCACACCAGCTGAAGTTGTTAAATTGTTAGCGTTAGCATTAGAAGAGCCTCAAACAGATAAAACTCCTTGGCGTTTCGCGACTAAGTTGTCTATCACTGTATTTGTCATATCAATTTGTGTCACTATTGGTTTCGTGGTCAGTACACTATTACCTCAACCAATTGCCACATCGCCGCAACCAACGTTGACGGTCGAAGAAGCGATCGAACGTGAAAGCGCGCATCAATATCTAATTGAATTTGCAGATAATACGTTGAATAAATACTTTTCTCTGCGGGGACTAACACGGGCTGAATTTGGTGACAATTACCCATCAATGTTGTTAGTTGAATCGCAAAAAGTAGTCGGCAGTTTGGTTGTGAATAATGACTTAACCTTCTCTAATGAATTGCCTGCAAACAATTACACCGATGTGAAGGTGAGTTCGTCAATAAAAGGGCTGTCCTTTGAAGGCGAATTAACCAAAGTAAAAATCAAAGCGGCAGATAAACCAAGTGATATTGTTGAGAGAGATAATAAACAGCTTGTGAAAGTACAAGGTTTTACACTGCAACTCGCAAGCGTAAATGATAAATCATCACTCACTCCTATTTTGGCAAAGCTTGCGCAAGAGTCGCAGGTTTTCATTATGAGCAACAAACAACGTTATATCTTATTTTTAGGCGATTTCGATGATTTAGCTGCGGCAAACTCGAAAGCTAAAATGCTCCAGAAAAAGTATGGGTTGGCTGAACCTTGGGTAAGAAAGTGGGCGGACTTAAATGATTATAAACGGCAAGATTAAGTGTTTTGTATTCAACGCTATCTAAGTCAATAATATGAAAATTCGACACAATTATTCTACTTTAGCCGATGATAATTGTTGCTAAACAGAGTACAATCTTGTGCTTTAATTTTGCTGGCATAATGACTATTCATGATAAAAAAGCATAGAGCCTTTCTTAAATGGGCGGGTGGTAAATATAAACTCATTGATGAGCTAGCAAAACACCTTCCATCTGGAAATCGACTTATTGAGCCTTTTGTTGGGGCGGGATCGGTTTTTCTCAATACTCATTATGATGAGTATTTGTTATGCGACATTAACCAAGACTTAATCAATCTATATCAAATTGTTAAACAGCAGCCGGATGTCTATATCGAAGCGGCAAAGGCAATGTTCGTTGATGAAATGAATGATAAAGAAGCCTATTATCGTATTCGAGCAGAATTCAATCTTTGTCGTGATCCTTTTACTCGCTCGGTTTATTTTCTATACATGAACCGCCATGGTTTTAATGGCTTGTGTCGTTATAACCGCAAGGGTGGTTTTAACGTGCCATTTGGTTCGTATAAAAAACCGTATTTTCCAGAAGCTGAAATTCGTCACTTTTCATTAAAAGCGCAAAAAGCGACTTTTAAATGCATTAGTTATGAGCAGGCGTTTGATTTAGCTAATAGCGGTGACGTTATTTATTGTGATCCTCCATACGCGCCATTATCAACGACCGCCAGCTTTACCACATATGTGGGGCCAGGTTTTAGTTTAGACGACCAAGCATTACTCGCGCGTCATTCACGGCTTATTGCTCACGAACGCAATATTCCGGTGTTGATCAGTAATCATGATATTCCATTAACACGAGAGTTATATCGTGGCGCCTCTTTCTCAACGATTTCTGTACAACGTAATATTAGCCAAAAAGGCAGCTCACGGAAAAAAGTGGATGAAATTATGGCGTTGTACGACCAACATTATCGCGAAGAAGAGTGGTAATACAGCTGCATTAACGGGTGATTTAGTGGGTGTGTATCACGGCTGCTGATTAACTTAGCACTTGGTTGACGACTAATATCAATGAAATGACTAATGCTATAGCGAGAATTATCCCCATGATAATAAAAGGTAGCGGGGATTGAGTTTTAAAATCTTTTTGGCGATTCTGCTCTGTCTGCACACCAAAGAAAGCTGCAACAGTGCTACTGAACACCTGCCAAATCGACATTAGTGTAAGATCTGATTTGAACTACTAGAAGTTGGCATATCATTCAAAGGTTTATCTTTGTGACCATGGATCAACTCTAGTAAATCAATAAAGTGAAATTGGCTTGAACGGCTATTACCTGCTACCCAATTCCCCCAACTGACATCATTTGACTGCTCTGTGCAGCGATTTTTAGGATGACTGCTTGGTAGTTTGGCGTCGTAACTTGCGTTGCTATTGCATACACAGGTTTCGCCACTGGCATTATGGATCTCTGATGCTATCAATACTTGGCTTAATAATAATGCAAGTGCTGACGTTGCAAATACAGCATAAACAGATGCTGGCAATATTTTGCCATCATGATTCGAAAGTTTGCGAAGTAATTGCTTAACCATAAGGGTTACTTTATCCGTGGTTTATATATCGGTTGAAGTGACGACTAATATTAAATCCTAGACCAAATGTGAATCCACAATTTAGTCCTTAAGATAACAACTTTTTTGAGTATAGCAAAATAGCTTAGTTATTGAACACTGGTTTATGTGTAAAAAATAACAATTCCTACTTCTGGTCTAGTTTTAGACTAAAATCGCATTATAAATGGGTTATTTCCCTTGCTAGACTAGAGGCTTGCAGCCGCAAAGGGTAAAATGTCGTCACTTTGATCTGCCAATAGAGAAGATTATGCGCCCATTTTTAATTGCACCATCAATTTTGTCCGCCGATTTTGCCCGTTTAGGTGACGATGTTAAAGCCGTATTAGATGCAGGTTCAGACGTGGTTCATTTTGATGTAATGGACAATCACTATGTTCCAAATTTGACCATAGGCCCAATGGTCTGCACGGCGTTACGCAATTACGGTATCACCGCAGATATTGATGTGCATTTAATGGTTAAACCTGTGGATCGCATTATTCCTGATTTTGCTAAAGCTGGCGCATCCATCATTACTTTTCATCCAGAAGCTTCAGAGCATGTTGATCGCACTCTACAATTGATTAAAGAGTCTGGCTGTAAAGCGGGTTTAGTGCTTAATCCTGCTACCCCACTGCATTATTTAGATCATGTGATGGATAAGCTTGATGTGATTTTGTTGATGTCTGTTAACCCAGGTTTTGGTGGTCAGTCATTTATTCCGCATACACTCGAAAAACTTCGCCAAGTACGTGCGCTTATTGACGCCAGTGGCTTTGATATTCGCTTAGAAGTGGATGGCGGCGTTAAAGTCGATAATATCGCAGAGATCGCCGCAGCGGGTGCAGATATGTTTGTCGCTGGTTCGGCCATTTTCAGTCAAGCAGATTATAAAGTTGTTATTGATCAAATGCGTGCTGAACTCGCTTCTGTATCATAATATCTTTATTCGCCATCAGTGGGACTTTACATGATGCAATGGTCAAATATCAGCGCAATAGCTTTTGATTTAGATGGCACGCTAATAGACAGCGTACCTGATTTAGTTGTGGCTACAAATGCCACCTTAGCACAAAGCCAATATCCACCAGTGACAGATGCATTGGTGCGTAGTTGGGTGGGTAATGGTGCTAAAATGTTAATACAACGAGCACTAAGTTATTCCTCTTCCATGGCAGAAGACTCTCCAGAACTGCAGGCGATGCTTGAGCAAACTATGCCGCAATTTTTGCGTAATTATGGTGAAAACTTACAAAAGCATAGCCGTTTGTATCCGGGCGTATTAGCTACGTTACAACAGTTAACAGAAGCGGGTTTCAAACTCGCTATTGTCACCAATAAACCTTACCGATTTACGGTACCGTTATTAACGGCTTTTGGTATTGATGGCTTTTTTTCTGAAGTACTTGCTGGTGATTCATTGGCAAAAATGAAGCCTGATCCCATGCCATTACAACATCTACTTAAACAATGGAAGTTAGAGGCATCGCATTTACTCATGGTCGGCGATTCAAAGAATGATATTTTTGCAGCCAAAGGCGCGAATGTTATGTCTATTGGCTTGACCTACGGTTACAACTACGGCGAAGATATCGGTCTAAGTCATCCGGATGCGGTATGCGAACATTTTGCTGATATTGGTCAGTACCTACTGCCACAATAATTTACTATTCATAAGATAAACTGGAGCAATAAAACACATGATTAAACCCATAGTTCTCAGCGGTGCACAGCCATCAGGCGAATTAACCATAGGTAATTATATGGGCGCACTTCGTCAATGGGTTGCCATGCAAGATAGTCATGATTGCCTATATTGTGTTGTTGATTTACATGCCATTACCGTTCGCCAAGATCCAAAAAAGCTGCGAGAAGCCTGTTTAGATACTTTGGCGTTATACCTTGCTTGTGGTGTTGACCCTAAAAAAAGTACAGTGTTTATTCAGTCGCAAGTGCCGCAGCACACACAGTTGGGTTGGGCATTAAACTGCTACACCCAAATGGGTGAGTTAAATCGTATGACCCAGTTTAAAGATAAGTCGTTAAAGCATGCCAATAATATCAACGTTGGTTTATATGGCTATCCAGTATTGATGGCGGCAGATATTTTGCTTTATCAAGCCAATGAAATCCCTGTTGGTCAAGACCAAAAGCAACACTTAGAACTGACCCGTGATATCGCTACTCGTTTTAACAATGCCTATGGCGACACCTTTACCATTCCTGAACCGTTCATTCCAGAACACGGTGCTAAGGTCATGTCGTTGCAAGAACCGCTTAAAAAGATGTCTAAATCGGATGATAACCGTAACAACGTCATTGGTTTGCTTGAAGATCCTAAAGTGATCTTAAAGAAAGTGAAAAAAGCCATGACCGACAGCGACGAGCCACCAGTAGTGCGTTTTGACATGGAGCAAAAGCCAGGTGTTTCAAATTTATTGA
Organism: Shewanella sp. MEBiC00475; assembly: GCF_005234075.1. Taxonomy (NCBI): domain Bacteria; kingdom Pseudomonadati; phylum Pseudomonadota; class Gammaproteobacteria; order Alteromonadales; family Shewanellaceae; genus Shewanella; species Shewanella sp. MEBiC00475. Next base: position 1,767,569 of record NZ_CP039928.1, on the reverse strand, counting down.
GCTTAATGTCTGGTTGTACTGGGCAATCAATCGCTGCTTTAGAAGCAGAGTTTGAAGGCAAAATGTATGGTCATTTAAAAGTGGCAACCGGCGAAGCTGTTGTGGGTATGCTAGAGCCATTACAAGCTCGCTTTAAAGAGTATCGTGCTGACGAGACATTCTTACACCAAGTTATGGCCGAAGGTGCAGCAAAAGCCCAAGCTCGTGCAGCCGTAACCATTAAAAAGGTTTATGAGAAGATTGGTCTTATCGTATAAACCATCAAGGATTAACGTTAATTAAGCCAGCATTTTTGCTGGCTTTTTTTTTGTGACGTTTAATTTAATATGCGGTTATTTAATATGTAGTTATTGAGTTGACGGTTGCTGGGGTGACTATTATTTGATGAGGCGTTGTTGGGCTTATTAAAGTTTTAAAAAGGTCTGCTGGATAAATCCAATATGAACAATCTTTTTGATACTACCGTTTCTGCTTTATGCCATTGATACAAATAAAGGTAAAAAAAATTCATCGAGCAAAATGCTGGATGAATCTTATACCGCTAACAAAATGTGGGACAGTTGGATTAAGAATCAGTATATTCAAATACCTTAATCACTTTACGAACTCCGGCAGTATTTCGAGCGACGTCTACGGCTAAATCAGCTTGCTTGTGGTCAATTAAGCCCAGTAAAAACACTTCACCATTTTCGGTAATCACTTTCACTCGAGTAATATCGAGAGATTTCTCATTCAGCATACGGCCTTTCACTTTGGTTGTTACCCAAGTGTCGTTACTGCGAGTGGTGAATGAGGTGGGATTACCAATACGAATTTGGTTATGTATTTTGCCGCCGATTTGTAAATCTTGCACTACTTTAACGGCTTTATCGCGCAGCATCGAGTTAGGCGCTTGACCTATCATCAATACATTATTGTTCATCACAATTGCCGCAATATGGGTTTGATTATTAAGGTCATCATGTTTCGACAATGCGCTGGCAATAACAAAGTCAGCATTAGTATCGCTGACTTGAGTGCTCATGCTGCGTTCGTCATTAACCATCTTGGCACCGCTAACGGCACCAACCATGACTGCACCAGCACATCCCTGCAATATTGCTAGAGTTGTGATGATGAGTAACCCTTTTATCATGCTTGTTCATCCTGTGGGAACAAGGTGCGATCGATGTTATCGCATAAACAGTGAATAACCAGCAAATGGACTTCTTGAATACGTGCAGTGACGTTTGATGGTACACGAATTTCTACATCACCCGCACTCATCAAGCCAGCCATTGCGCCGCCATCTTTACCAGTTAGCGCAACAATTGTCATGTCGCGGCTTAATGCTGCTTCCATGGCTTTAATAACGTTGCCAGAGTTACCACTGGTCGAAATAGCTAATAAAATATCGCCCGGTTGACCCAATGCAAAGATTTGCTTCGAGAAAATTTCATCGTAGTTATAATCGTTAGCAATGGCGGTAATCGTTGACGTGTCACAGCTTAATGCAATTGCAGGTAGCGGCGGACGTTCAATTTCATAACGGTTTAATAATTCAGCAGAGAAGTGTTGAGCATCGCCAGCACTGCCGCCATTACCGCATGACAGAATTTTATTTCCGCCAAGTAGACATTGCACCATCATCTCTGCAGCTTTTTCAATCGGCTCTGGTAATGCTTCTGCAGCATCAATCTTAGTCTGAATTGATTCGGTGAAACTATCTCTAATACGTTCTAACATGCAACAATCCTTACGCTAAATTATATCTACGATGTCTCTGATGGGCTTTTTGTGAGCATCCATCAGTTAGACTCAGTAATTTGACTATATAATGCCATAAATCAAAGTTATGGTAATCAGTTGTTGCTTAAAAACACCCTTGTAGCCAGTTTATTTCATCATTATTCATTGCAATGACATCAAAGCGACAAGGTGGATTCAATTTTTGTCGTTGTAAATAATGATCTGCCGCCAATCTTATCCGGGTGATCTGTTTGCTTGTTAATGCATTTAAGGCACCACCAAATTGGTTTGACGCCCTAAATTTTACTTCAACAAACACCCACACATCCTGTTGGCGCATAATCAAATCTATTTCACCAAATGGGTAACGCACATTAGCCTCTACAAACGTCAGACCTTGTTGTTCAAGATAAGTTCGCGCTTGTTGCTCAGCTAATTGTCCACGGTTCATAGTGGTGTTAATTGCCCTTTAGTATATAGACCCCAAGACAATTGACGATCAATCACCCCATTAGGTTTAACCGATAATGCACCACTTCGCCCCATAAATTGATAACCAGGGAAAGCACGCATTTGCGCTAAACGATTAACCAATTCAAGTGCATCGAAGCCCATTACATATAAACGTTTTTGGCTGTTATTCCAACCACTCCATAGCTCTGCCACCATTTGAGTTTCGTCATTAGACTGCATTAACCATGGAACATCACTAATCATCAAGTTATTCAGTTCTTGCGATGACTGGGCCGACTCATTTTCGAGGCGACTTCGGCTAGTGGTATACAAGGCGACTGGTTCAGAGAATACGCTAAAGTTAACATCTAAAAACGGCTTAAGTAGAGCCAAGTCTTGTGAACCTGAAATCATGTAGATTGCATCAATATCTTGACGTGAACGGAAATCAGCCTCTAAACGACTGCCCAACAATTCACGCATTCTAGCGATGCGAGCTTGGCTGTCTTTAACGCCCAAGGCTTCTTGAACGGTCAGTTTCATTTGGTCGCCGGCATCATAATAATGCACTTCAACAGTATTATTTGTTAGGGCTAACCACGCCTGATTAAAGCTCTCAGCCATACGTTTACCAATAGAATCATTACTGGCAAGCAATAATGGCAACTTTACCCCGTCGTTAAACAGTTTTTGCGCGGCATCACTGGCTTCTTGCGCCGGAGACAATGAAAAATAAAAGAGATTAGCCTGCGGCGTAAACGTATCAGTTTGGTTTAAATATAGTTGAGGTACAGTGGTTTTTTGCTTGTCGTTGATTTTTTGTAACTCTTCAACCTCATTGGGTAATAATGGCCCAATGATAAACTCTGCACCTTTGGCAATAGCTTGCTGATAAGCGCCAGTCACACCTTGCTGAGTATCATAAAAGTTAAGTGAGACATTGCTATCGAAGTCAGATAGATAACTAGATAATAATCCTTGGCGGATAGGTTCTGCAACCGCAGCTCGTGGACCTGTTAACGGTAATAATATCGCAATATTTTGCGGCCTAAAGGGTTTAGCATTAAGTGCTTTTTCTAAATCGTTAGGTAACTTCATCGCAGCTGGATGGTAAGGATTATTACGTTGCCACTCACCTAAATAACGTACTAGTTGAGACGGCTCAACGGCATAATGTTTAGCGATATAAGTCAGTTGTAACCAACCAGAAAAAATAGGATTAGATTGATCGCGCATAAATGCTTGCACGGTTTCTTCATGCAATGGCTGGAGTAATTTCCAGATAACATTGTTAAGGGCTGCAGTTTCAGACTTTGGTAGGTAATTACTTAATAAGCTTAATTGTTTAACTTGCTCAATGGGTTGTTGGGTATGTTTATACAATTTAGCTTTAAATTGGTGATAGCTGGCCATTTGCCATCGTGGTAGCTGCCAATGTGGTGGATACTGTAAAATATCTAAAGCGGCTTGGCTGTTAGTGGTTTTCTCCGCAATGCGAGCGCGCAAATAGATATGCTCAGCCTGAAGTGATTGCACATTCACCATCGACTTTTGCATTGAGGTTAAAACATTAGTTGCAGCATTAAAATTACCATCATTTATATAAGCGTGAGCGGCGAGTAATAAATAACGATCGCGCTTTTCTGGTAAACTGCTTTTGGTTGCTTGAGCCAAATAAATTTTAGCCGGATGCTCCGCGGCAACGAGCGATGCACTTGCTTCAACGTTATCTTGCTGTTTTTGGGTAGCGCAACTGGCCACCAATACAGAGAAAATCAACGCACACACAAATTTTGTAGTATTCAGTCTTTTTAACACTTGGCTATACTCTGGTAAGATGCTGGCACTAGTTTAACCTGCTCTTACGCTTGGCGAAAGTATCAGGTAGATTCATTATCGAGGTAATTATGGACCAAATGGTCGCGCTGTATATTGTTCCCACCCCAATTGGTAATTTTGGCGACATCAGCGCTCGGGCAATAGAGGTGCTGCAACAGGTTGATTTAATCGCCTGTGAAGACACACGCCACAGCGGAAGACTGCTTAGTCACTTTGGTATTGAAACCCGTAAAACGGCATTACATGATCATAATGAACGTGACCGAGTGCAATGGATAGTTGAACAATTAGATGCCGGAAAGTCAATTGCGCTTATTTCCGACGCGGGTACACCGTTAATTTCTGACCCTGGCTACCATTTAGTTAACCATGTTCGTCAAGCGGGTCATCGAGTGATACCGTTACCAGGTGCTTGTGCCGCGATTACGGCCTTGAGTGCATCTGGTTTGCCGTCCGATCGATTCAGTTTTGAAGGTTTTTTACCCTCAAAAGAAAAAGCCCGTATCGACAAATTAGAATTTCTGAAAGAAGATCCTCGTACATTGATATTTTACGAGTCTCCGCATCGTATTCTTTATAGTCTTGCCGCTATTGTTGAGGTGTTAGGCGAAGACAGACAAATAGTGATGGCTCGTGAAGTCACTAAAATGTTTGAAACTTTTCTCTCTGGGACTGCAGCAGAAGTCTTAGCGTTAGTAGAAGCCGATGATAATCAGCAAAAAGGCGAAATAGTGATTATGTGCCACGGCTTTACCTTAACAGACGAAGAGGGTATTCCTGCGGTTGCTGTCGCCACGTTGAAGTTACTTTGTGAAGAACTACCACTTAAAAAAGCTGCAGCAATAGCCGCGCAAATACACGGTTTAAAGAAAAATGCCTTGTATAAATATGGTTTAGAACTGGATTTATAAAAAGCCCGTCGCTTTGGCATTGGTTTGTTGGTCTGCTTAGGCTATAATCCGCGCCGAGTTGGCCAGACAGTTGCCGCGTACGCAAGTACGGGGAGGAAAGTCCGGGCTTCAAAGAGCAGGGTACCAGGTAACGCCTGGGCGGTGTGAACCGACGACAAGTGCAACAGAGAGGAAACCGCCATTTTGGCTTCGGCTAAAGTGGTAAGGGTGAAAGGGTGCGGTAAGAGCGCACCGTGCGGCTAGCAATAGTCCGTAGCAAGGTAAACTCTACCCGAAGCAAGACCAAATAGGGTCCCGTATGGCGCTGCTCGCGTTGGGACCGGGTAGGTCGCTTGAGCCTGTGAGCGATTGCAGGCCTAGATGAATAACTGTCCTCGACAGGACCCGGCTTATCGGCCAACTCACCTCTTTACATGAAAGGCCTCGCAGCAATGCGAGGCCTTTTTTTGTTGGTATGAAAAATTATTGATTATCGTCATTGCCTACCCCAAAGGGGGAATCAAGCTTATTTATACTAAACCTTCATGCGGACTAATTGCCTGACGCAGGTGACCTATAGATTGTGACAAATGTGGAGAGCATATTAATAAGCGAACTTATGTTTATGATTAAGCAAGGCGCTGTAAGCACTAATAATGTTAGCTGTATTAGGAACAAATAAGTCAGTTTTTGATTGCCAGATTGAAGATATGAAATAAAGTTTACACTTACCCCACAAGCTCAAAAAATTGAGTAATTAAAAATAGCGAAAAATAAGAGTCGTAAAATAAATGAAAGGAGTGAAATTAAGATTTCATAATAATAGGTGGCTAGCTAACACAGACGCGATTTATAGGCTAATAAAAACGAGCAAGGCCCTAAGGCACTTGCTCGTTGTTGTCATCAAAACATAGAGATTATTGCTCTTTTTCGATGATCAGCTTTCTGTGTGGGAAAGGAATTTCAATACCTGCTTCATCCAGTGCTTTTTTGATTTGCTCAGGGATTGAGTACAGGATGTCGAAGTAATGTTCACCATGACAGAAAGGACGGACCAAGAAGTCCACTGAACTGTCATTTAAAGTTTCAACTTCAACAAATGGCACTGGGTCTTTTAAAATATGTGGATGAGCTGCCAATACCGCATCAATAACTTTGCGTACTTCATCGGTATTTTCTTTGTAAGCCACACCAAAGTGCATATCTACACCACGAATATCATGGAAAGAATGGTTAACGATTTGAGCCCCCCAAATTTGATTGTTCGGCACAATAATATGCTGATTATCAAAAGTTTTAAGGATCGTGGTGAATAAATCGATTTCTTGAACATTACCGAATCGATCAGCAGCGCTAATAAAGTCACCTACTTTATAAGGACGGAATAGTAATAACATTACGCCTGCAGCAAGGTTAGATAATGTTCCTTGCAATGCTAAACCAACAGCTAAACCAGCAGCACCTAACAATGCCACAATAGAGGCTGTTTGCACGCCAAAACGATTTAACACCGCTATAGCAACGAAAGCGAGAATGATGTACTTCGCTACACTGCCTAAAAAACGGAATAATGTGTTGTCGAGCTTATCGTAACTTTCACCAATTTTATTGATGATTGAGCTCATTTTATTAGCAATATAAAGACCAACGATTAAAATTAGCGCAGCTAATAATACATTGATCCCTACATCAATTATTAACGGTAGGTATTGATTAATATCGATTTGTTCTACGTAGTCTTGCATTTAATGCCTCCTGCATAAAAGGAATACTTGCTTTATGTTTGACGGTAACTTGTATTGGATCTTACATCTGATTAGATATTAACTTGGTTTGTTAAATTCTATGACTTAATGTAACAACATTGTTGTCGCGATAAGCTTAACACAATCATGGGCTAATGTGATGACAATCACTTTAAGAATGACTGAGAAGAGTTTGTTTTTGCTTGAATTAATGGTGGGTATCATGACTTCGCAACAGAAATTAAAAGTAAGCTTATGTCTATTAAATAAAAAGAACGTTAGTTGAATAAAGAACATTACCCATGATTATCGGCTGCAATATAAAATGGGTGGCTGAATAAAATAGACTATTAGCATTATTCACAAACGTTTTAATCCCTTGAGCAGTATTTCCCTACCTAAAGATAAAACGCTTCACATAACTTCTTTGCAAAAATATTTTGCGTAAAATTTTCGCGAATACGTACCTACTGCTAACCCATTGCGTCAGTCATTATTCCCTTAACAAAAACGAGACAGCTTGGTGAGTGTTATTCATCATTAAATATCTGTCTGTATAAGCGTCTTATCTGCCGTCCCAAAGGTATTTCGGTTAAAGATTGTTGCTTATGGCGCTAGATTAAGGGAAATATTATGTATAGATCGATATGTAAAGTGGTGATTTTTGGGGTAATGATGTTGGTATCGGCATGTTCGAGTGACGTTAGCCCTTATCATGGGAATCAAGGCGACACCCCTAAAGTATTTGATAGTCAGTTTTTTAGTGGCCAATGGAGTGTGATAAAAGCGCAAGGTAAATATACTCATTTCGCCAACAGAAAACCTCACATTGTGTCTATTTACCAAGGTGATTTAGAGAGTCTTAACAGCAGAATTACGCAAAATAAAGTCGCCGGACTACGCCTTGAAACCATTGTCGCGGCTCAAGGTAAAAGTAAAATACAGGCGCTACTAAATAATATAAATGAATTTGAATATATTAATAAACATTACACCTCTGAGAATATTGATAGTGTTCAAGAATCCACCATTTATAACGGTGCTAAGCCATTACGAAAAGACTTTGTACAAAAGAATGAAGCTAATACCTTAGTTTTTGATTACTACAACCAAAACAATGTTGTCGTTGGTCTTAATGCTTTTGTACTGTTTGAGTATCAACATTTTTCTGTGTTGCGAAAAAATCAACGTGAGCATTTTGCTCATGCTAAGACGACATATAAGCAATTGGGTTTGGATATTAATATCGACGTTGATTTTATAATGCTCAACGATAAACAAAATATGGTTGGTATTGATGTGGTGAACGATGAACTCATTATTGTGTACAACTTTGGCCGAGGTGAAAGGAATTACGCTATTTTAGAAAAAGTGAAATAGTAACAACTGAGTTTTTATTGGTTTATGTGAGATCTGAGTATTAACATAAGCGCGAGATCTCAAATGATGAAGTTTATTAATCATTAAACTAAATAATTCTGGGCTAGATGCATTGTTAATATATCCTTTAGAAAAATAACTCCGCTGTATTTTTTTGAGTATTAATTAATTTCAACATTGAAAATAAATGTCGATTATAAAAGGACCGTTATGAGTAACGAAATCATTGAGCCACGTAGTACTTGGACAATGCGACTAATTTCACCAAAGTTTAATGATGAACTCTATCTTTGGATGTCTACCATCCCAATATTTTGTGGTGTGATGCAGTTTATCCTCAGTTTTTTTTACTACCTGAGATTTATGGGACTGGTATTTGTTGGGGCAAGTGGCCCTAAAGCATCGAATGGCGGCGGTTTAGGCGCGCTAATGTTGGTTATTTTAGCTTTCTTGTTCACCATAGGACTATTTTGCGCTTTTGTTATTGGGTTTTCCTACGGTTTTACATCGTTAGGTTGGCTTTATGAAAGGGCTCCTTGGTTATTGTACTTGTGGCTAACCGTTGTTATTTTGGGGTCAATGTTTAAAAACAGCATAAAAGTTAAAGCCATTGGTGATAATGCTGATAAATATGGCTTAACTATTGTGTATTACTATGGCATGGGATTGACGGCTTTTTTAGTGTTACTGGTATCTAATCATGTTTTTGAAAATAATATGGTTGAAACGGGAGGGGGAAATTGGGCGTTAATTCCATTCGGTATTGTTGCCTGCTTTTTGTCTTTATTTCATGGCATTATTAAGCCCGCCATTACTTCAATTATTGTGCTCTATATTCGCTTATTCGTAAAAGCGGATGATAAGGTCAACGCGCTTATTTTGCAGCGCAATGAAGCGGCTATGGTAGCGGCAAAATCAGGTCGTAAGGGGTTAAGTTATCTACGTTACGCAGCGTTATTTAGTTTAATTTCACCGCTCGTATTTGTGCGCTTACTAGACGTATTGGGTATGGGACAGCAAGTGCTTAGCACTTCATTAGCGCCTTATACATTCGATATATTCATGGCGATGTTCGGGCATATTGAAATGGCAATTTGGCTGGCACTAATTGCGTGGTTTGCTATTGCTGCCATTATAACGCCACAGCGTAGTTTACTGGCAAAGCTTATCCGATTAAGTGGTAAGGAATCACTTGGTGCGACCAAAACAATTGCGGCTATTGGTGTTGTGTGTTTCAGTCTATTGGCTCTTGGAGTTTATGTTGACCTTGGTATTTCAAACGGATTTAACAAAAACAACCCAGAGAGCATTATTTTGCAAAAATCCCGTGATGGTAACCACTATTTATCATCACGTTATGCCAAAGAATTCGCGATAAATCAACCAGAGTTATTTGAGGTTTTTAATATTGAACCACCAAAAAAGACCACTATTTTTGGTGTAAAACCAGGTACAGCTAAATACAAAAAAGCCCAAAAAAACTATATTAATGATCACTATATTAAAGAAAGAACTGACATTGCTCAGTCTAAACATTATCAATTTAGGCAGGGGTTAGCATTTTATGAAATAGCATTATGTATTACTATTTTCTTAGGTATGTTTACGTTATCACCTATTCATTTAGGCATGTATTGTATATCCGGCTGTTTCATGTTTTTGATTTGTGCCACCAGTATTGAAGGCAACTTTGAATATATTGACGAAATAGAGAAAGATTCGTTGGAGATCATTGATAAATTATATTTTTATTCTACTCACAGCACGTTAAGTGGGGCCGAATATCGCCTTTATCGCGATGCGCAAAAACTCAAGTCTATATAACCATAATGACAGTTTATCTTGTCGTAATCTCAATGATCGACAAGATAAACTTCCCCTAATTCATTTATATTTAATTAGTTTTCCGATAAACATCAACACAAAGTGCTTGTATCGTTAACAAAATCATAATAAATGTAAACCCTTAAATACAAATGGTTATCATTAGTGTTTAGTGTTATATTACGGCCAAATTTTACTGTTGTTAATGAGTAAGCTGTTATGCATTTGAACGTGATTAATATTGGGATATTAAGCCTGCTGTTACCTGTACTGAGTGTCAGTGCTAATGAACAAGGTACCGAAAAAGCTCCAAGTGAATCGATTGAAAAAATAACCGTAATGGGTCGAGCGCAGACATTTTACCGAGAATCATCGACCTCGGTTGGTGCTAAAGTCGAAACCGATATAATGGATTTGCCACAATCGGTGCAGGTGTTGAATGAGCAGTTGATTGTTGACCAAGCCGCACGTGAAATTACCGATTTATATCGTTCTATTGCAGGAGTGAGTGCCTACAGTTATTCGGGCGTAACGTTTCGTGGATTTAGAGATGACAGTAATGTTTTTTATGATGGTGTCAGAGGCGATCCATTTTCTGGTTTTGGCGTACCACAGTTATTCAATATAGAACGCGTTGAAGTGCTAAAAGGTCCTGCCGCAGCATTATACGGTGGTGGCGAACCGGGTGGCATGATCAATTATGTTACCAAGAAGCCGAGTTTTGTCCAAGACACCGAGGTAACATTAACTGCGGGTGATAACGACCGTATGGGTGGCTCAATAGACTCAAAAGGTGGCTTAACAGACAATATTGCTTATCGCCTTGGTGGTTTTTATGAACAAAAAGACAGTTTCCGAAATAATGCAGATTCTAAAAATACCGAGTTAACGGGTGGATTATTATTTCAACTTGGTGATGACACCACACTAACAACCTCGATTGATTACATTAAGCAAGACTTAGGCGGTAATCGTTTACGTGGTGTTCCGGTTGATGATGATGGTAATTTTTTGGTTGATCCAAGTTACAACGCCAATGAAAAATCTGATTATCAAAACCTTGAAGCAACAATATTACAAGCTGATTTACAACATCACTTTAGCGATGCTTTGAGTATGAATACCACAGTTCGTTACCTTGATAATGAACGCGTTCAAGGCTATCACGAATCCCAAGGCTGGGTAGATGTCAATGGCGACGGTGAAGCCAACGTCGACGATGAAACCATTAAGCGCGAGTACCGTAAGCAGTATCGTGCTAATAAAGAAATGAGCGTGACCTCCGATTTTGTGTATCGTTTAGACAGTGCCATTGAGCAAACTTTGCTATTTGGTGCAGATTACCATCATGTGGATACTGAATATGATTATTGGCGTGCTCGTTATGAAGCCGATGGCGTCGCTAATCTCAATATTTTTGATCTGAATTATGGTCAGAGCGATCCGGCTGATTACAACTTAACCGATCAAAACCGAGATGGTGGTAAAACTGAACGTATGGGTTTATATACTCAAGATCAAATTAGTTTAAGTGATAAATGGCTGCTGCTGATAGGCTTACGTTACGATCACTTTAATGATTTTGATAAAGAGACTGGTTTTGAGTATAGCGATCATCATGTGTCACCTCGAGGCGGCATAGTTTACAAGTATTCTCCAGATACCTCTTTTTATGCGAATTATTCTGAAAGTTTTAATCCGACATCTATTGGTGATCAAGAAGAGTCCAGTGCTGATGGTGGTTTATCACCAGAAATAGGTGAGCAGGTTGAAGTTGGTATTAAAAACCAGTGGTTTGACGGTAGTATGATGACCACGCTTGCTGTGTATCAAATTAACAAAAAAGACGTGGCCATGAATAATCCTGACTATACCGGTGACGATGATGGTATCGCAGCCTTAATCAGTTTAGGTCAAGTAGAAAGTAAAGGTGTTGAATTTACCCTAGTTGGTGATATCACCGCCGATTGGACCATTATGGCAAACTATGCTTATAACGATACCAGAGTCACTGAAGGTGATATTGGCGATACCTATGCAGATGGCAGTAAATTTGTGAACGCGCCACGACATCAAGCCGGTTTATGGACTCGTTATGATATCGACAGTTTACAGTCTGCTATTGCATTTGGTGCTGATTATGTCAGTGAGCAAGTCAGTGCGGATGCGCAAAAGGTTAAACCTTATACTGTATTTGATATGAGCTGGACAACAACCTGGCAAGAGACCCAATTTCAGTTAAATGTCAAAAACCTGTTTGATAAAGAATATGCAGTAAGTGGCTTTTCTGAACGTAATGGTCATTTCCCTGGTGCGCCAAGAGAAGTGGTATTACAGGTATCACATCACTTTTAACTTAAGACTATTAACGGAAGACCCATAAGGTCTTCTTTAATAAAAAAGGGAGTAAACAATTAATTGTTTATTCCCTTTTTTATTATTTCACAACGGGTTTAAAAACTGGCTTTAACGCCCAGATTAATGGTGGTACCCAGTGCTTTGGTATAGTAACTCGCATTAGTAGAAGATTGTGCTCGTGCAGAAAAATAATCTTCATTGAGTAAGTTTTCTACACCTAGCGATAGTTGCCAATTATTGAGTTGATAGCTACTAGTTAGATTCAGGACGTTATAATTTGCTATAGGTCCTTGAGAGCCAATATATTCGCCATCGATCGGGTCAAATCGGTCTCGGTCACCAACATACATGTAGTTAATCCCGATACTAGCTTCTTCAACGGGTTGCCAACTAACATAAGCGGTTAATTTAGGGGGTGATATGGTACCACCATCTATATAAGTATCGGTTTCAGTGTCTTTCCCTTCAATCCAACTATAACTTAAACCGGTACTGAGGTTATCAAATACACGGTAGTCGAATTGCGCTTCATAGCCCCAAATTTTTTGTGGTGCGCGTACGGGTAAGTAAATGCCTGTTGTTGCATCAAAGCTGTTACTTGTGCCTAATTCTGATTTACTTCGGTAGGCGGCAATTTCATAATTTAAATCACCAAGTTGACCAGAAAAACCGATTTCATAGTTATCGACAATGGATGATTCGGTGCGGATTAATGCAATATCATCGACTGTGGCGGTTCGTAAAAGACGACCAATATCTGAAATATCTGCACCTTGGGAAAAGCTCATGAACGGGTTAAATAACTCGTTCATGTTGTAACGTAAACCAATATTATAGGTGGTTGAGTTATATGTTAATTCGCCGCCAGTGACATCAAAAGGTACTGAGCAAGTACTTGGCGTTCGACATAGTTTTAAGGTTTTATAATCATCAACAGTTAAATCGACACTGTCTTGGCGGATACCAGCTTTAAAAACCCAATCATCGGCAATAACAAACTTAGTTTGTAAATAAACCGCTAAATTACGCATATCCATTTCAGGCACCCAAATTCGGCCGTCTTCTAAAGGTTGTGAACTGATGTCTTGCAGCGCATCAATACCGTAAATAAAAGTTGATTCAACATTATCCCAATCAACTTGGGTAGCAAAGTTAACGCGTAGGCCTTTCTTTTCTGACTTGATGAATGATTGACCCCCTTCGTAACCTTCGCTTAGGTTAGCTAGTGCCGTTGAAAAGAAAAACATATTTTCAATTTTTTGAAGATAACCATCAACGGTTAACTGGGTGTTAGTGAATACTTCTTGATCGACGTATTTTAACATTAGATTATGATTACCGCGTGGCCCTTGAGGTACGCCAAGCTTTGCTACCCCAGTTGTGTTTTCTATCGCGTAAGTTTTTTCACCGGTGTTAGCATTACCTGCAACATCAATATAGTCTGAGTTTTGTTGGGCTTCATAGTAGTTATAAGTCAGTTGAATGGACTTATCGTCGTCAAGTTGATAGCCCAGTTTAGTAAAATAGTTGTTGGATTTAGTTTCTGATAAGCCATAGACTAATCCGATAGCGTCGCCTTCTGCATCTCGCTCCACGCCTGTTTTTTCTGTAATGGCACTAAATACATAGCTAAAATTGTCAATCGTACCATCTATCGAAGTATCCACTCGATAACCGGCACTGTCTTGTAACTTTATCGCGCTAAATTTACTGGAAATTCCAACATTAACTCGTGCTTTGTCTTCGCTGGCTCGTTTAGTGATGTAGTTAATGATCCCGCCTGAAGCACCATTGCCATAAATAGAGGTTGCACCTTTAATCACCTCAATACGTTCAATGGCTCCCGCATCAATGGAGCTTATGCCTAATTTTCCATTTCGTAATGGCGTAGATTGTGGCACACCGTCAATCATGACTAATGCAGCACGACCGCGTAAATTTTGTCCCGAGTTACTTGATGTGCCAGTGCTTGGCGCCAAGCCAGGAACACGAAATGCGAGTAAGTTTTGTAATTCGGATGTGACAAGCATATCGCGCGCGAGGGTTTCTTGCTCAATGAGCGTGACGGAAGAAGGAACTTCCTCTATTCGCTCAGATGAGCGACTACCAGTAACAATCATGCGCTCCATTGAGGCATTACTGTCCGTGGATTGTGGTGATGATTCTGCATTGGCATTAGTTGCGGGGAGTACCAATAAAAATAATGCACAGTGAGTCGCTATAGCCAATTGGCTAGGCTTGAATAACATAAGTATACCGATTAATAAACAATGAATGGTATGTAATGATATTCATTATCATTAATGAATACAGATTATTTACATTTTTTACATTAATTAGATGCCTGTTTTTGTGTACTAAATCAAATGAAGATTAATCATCTTTTTGCTTGGAAGTGTGGAGAGTTTCGTCTTTGTCATCTACTCGTTAGCAGTTTTGGTTTGGCACTGTAGTAACAAAGATCTGTAGATTTAGAAGTGATTTTTAACTTGGAATCGAAACTCCCAAGCATTGGTATCATCACCAGTGGTCATTGGCACTGCAACATCAATGTGTGCCACGTTGCCGTAACTGGATTTAGATGAGTAAACACGTGCGCCAATGCCAATACTCGCAATGGGGCCATTAACCTCGTTTAGCTCATCTGTGCCGCCAGTTGCTTGGCCAATATCGGCAAATATCGCCCAACCTAATTCAGCCAATTGGTATAAATTGATATTTGGGTAATAACGAATTTCGCTGGTCAGTAACCACTGATTATCGCCATGCTGGTAGTCATTAGGGTAACCTCGTATACCGGTTTCATCACCCAGCGCAAATGTTTGGTCAAGATAATTATTGTGTGAGGTGGCAATTCTGGCTTTGGAGTAGGCGGTCCATTTAGGGCTAATTTGATGAAAATATTCTGCCGCTAAACCGATATTATAAAAATCTTGTTGCCCAGTTTGAATATCTGTCCTACCAGTTAAACTCATCAGTAGTAATTGATTGTCTTGTTGCCAACCTCGAGTGGTTAATAAGTTGAGGTGATAACCTAACGCTGTACTGTCAGCCACATCGTTGAGTTCTAATCCTAGAGTGACAACATGGCGCCAGCCTAAGTTAAAATCTTCGTTGTTATTTATCAGGTGGATGTTATTCAATACCGTAAATTGGTCTTCTAGGTATTCGTAGCTTATCCACGGGTAAATAAACTCACGGTCGTAGGGTAACTGCGACTCTGGATATTCAGCGATATTATTGAATTGATGTTGGTCTTGAGTGATACCTAAGCTAATGCGTTGCAATTGATCATCTTGCTTATCCACTAACCAACCAAAACCCAAGTTGGCGTAATCAATAATATGTTCAAACTCGTTAATGTCTTCGCCATTTTGTCTTATGGTGTCTGTTCGAGTATCTGTTAACCATGCTGCGGTATACATGTCTTTGGTGTCTAATGAGTAAAAAGGTTTATTAAACGCTAGAGACGAGGTTTGGCCGTCGCTATTGTCATAAAAATCTACCGAAATATTACCGTGCTTTACCCATCTTATTGGTGCATCAAATGCAATTTTATACCCAGTACGGTCCTCACTGGATTGGTATTTTATTTTTGTTTGTACCCCTAAACCCAGCAAATTATCTTCTTTAATTCCGAACGAGTACTTAGTGTCACCGCCATTTTTGCTCAGGCTTACGGTTGGTAATAATGACCAGTTATCCCACGTTTCAACTAACACCACATCTTCAACGTTGTCTGCTGCTAATGGGTCTTTTCTGGCAATATTAATTTCGGCATCACGAATGTAAGACTCATAACGTAATAGGCGTTGGGCCTCGAGAAGATTTTTGGTGGTGATTTTGTCGCCTTTTTCAAAGCTCAAGCTGTTTAGAATGGTCGATTCTTTAGTGTTGATGTGTAAATAGTTTGCCCAGCGATGCAAAAAAATAGCATCTGGGGCTGATTCATCAAAAATGGGGTGACTGACAATGACGATATTAGCAACGCTATCGACATCATGTTTGTTCACAGTTGACGGTTCAGATTGACTTACTGCAGCGTCATCATTAGCGCTAACGCTAGTGTGAAAAAGCAAGATGACGAAAAAACAAGCTGACAGTAAGACTGTTGGCATAAATTCGTCCTTATTATTGTTTTTGTTATAATTTTTAAGGAAATACACATGTTAATTTAGCGTTATTGGAATGGTGCCTTTGCGTTGGGGTTTCACTTAATAACACACTGGAATCGTTAAAGAGTCAAGTATTTAGGTTATTTAGACTAAATCAACATCAGAAAGTATAAGGGCTGCATTAAATGCAGCCCTTATAAGAAGTATGATTAAATTGATAGTGCTGATGAGATTATAATGAGCGTCTTGGCGGAACCACTACGTTAGCAAATATAAGCCCAGCAATTAATGACATGAAAATAAGAAATATCTGGGAGCCTAAATGGGCTTGATTAAGCATGGTTTCGCCAGAAATTAGTGCATTTAACCCAATATAGGTTTTGCTGCCAGGCACTAAAATAACAATACCTTGTAGTAGCGCAATGGATGCAGGTGCTTTCATCCAACGGGCATAAAGGTTTGAATAAATTCCCACCGCTAATGCTCCAACAAAAATACCAATAGATTCGCCTAAATAAATCCCCCGAGCATCGCAGAGAAAAATGCCACAATGCCGGCAAATACGCCCCAAGGTGAGTCTTTTAAACGGGCCTTAAAAATAATCACCAATGACATAGATAATATGGGAACAGCAGACCAAATAGCCCAACGAGGTAGTGGAATGGGGTCAATATAAGTAACGTCGCCAAAAATGGCTTTGCCAACGGTCATGCCAAGTACTGCGCCAAAATACAATTTAAACAGCTGCATCACCGCATCCATAATGCGTGCCGTACCAGAGATTAAATCTCGGGCAGCAAGCTCGGCTAACCCTAGTGTAAGTGCTAGGCCGGGAACAAAGATAATAATCCCAGACAAAATGGTGACCGGTAAATTGACACTAGGGTCTAGGGTGGCAATCCCCGACGCTAAAATCGCGCACACTACCGCGGCCATAGGTTCGAGCATTTCGGCTATTCGTTTTGAGCGTTCAGCCCAAAAAACTAAGCCGTATACCAGTAAGCCTAAAAGAGCAGACCAAAAAACATCATGCCAACCAGTGCCCATTAACATCGCAAAACCACCCGCGCTGGTACCAAAGGCAAGTAATGTGAGTTTATGTCCATAGGGGTTGGGTTTATTGGCAATTTCTTCTAAGCGTTCTAGGGCTTCTTGTAAGGTGCGTTGTCCAGAGCAGAGTTCTTCTACAAGCTCGAAAGTACGCGCTAACGAGCCTAAATCTAAGTCGCCTGGTTTTACGCGTGCGACGTGATTGTATTCTTGCTCAGTGTCATGTTGGAGGACAAATGTCATCGATGTTGGTGATATTAAAAAATATCCTTCAATGCCCAGAGTGGTTGATACGGTTTGTAAGTGGGATTCTAAGCGATACGCCGGAGTACCGAATTTATGTAGGTATTTTCCTAACTTTATAATAAATCGGCGTTTTTCTAAAAAATCCTGATTATCCACTGGGCTATGGTCACTTTTGTTAAGGTAAGGTAGTTATTTTGGCGCGAATATTAACCGATTAAGGCGTGTGTTTACAGCCAAACTGATCCAAAATAACATCAACTTATTAAAACAATAATATAGTCGACTCAAGGAATAACACATGACATTGATGGTATCGGGTTTATATGCAGGCTTAACGGCGTTGTTGGTTCTAGCATTATCTTACAAAGTGGTTAAATTTCGTCGTGCAAATAAAATAGGGATTGGTGATGGCGGCCATCAAGGATTGACCATTGCCATAAGAGCTCATGGTAATTTAGTTGAAAATGCCCCAATAGTATTGATTTTATTGATGCTTGCAGAATTAAACGGTATGCCGCTGTACTTAATCCATTGCTTAGGCACAGCTTGGATTGTTGCGCGCTTATTGCATGCTATCGGACTTAATCAAGGTCAAGGAGGTCTTCATTTTGGTCGTTTTTACGGTGTGTTAATTACTTGGATTGTATTATTAACCTTAGCTGTTGCTAATGTTGGCTTCTTTCTTGGGTTATAACATTGAAATCATAAGGGAATAGCAATGTTCCCGCTTTTTATATAAGGGTATATAGGGATAAAAATATTTCACTTGTGGTGTTTTTTTAGTCACACTTAGTGTCTCTGTACTGCTATACTCCGCGTCCGTTAAATTCAGCTATAGGCTGATGTTGTCATCGGATCAGCGAGACTGGTTTTCCCCATTTATGTAGGTCATATACATGCAAGTTGAGTCAACGTTATTTAATTATCCAAAGTTTTGGGCTGAATGCTACGGAACAGCACCTTTCTTACCCATGTCTCGTAAAGAGATGGATATTTTAGGTTGGGATAGCTGCGATATTATTGTCGTGACTGGCGACGCGTATGTTGATCACCCTAGTTTTGGCATGGCAGTGATTGGGCGAATGTTAGAAGCCCAAGGTTACCGAGTGGGGATTATTTCACAGCCTGATTGGTCAAACAAAGAAGACTTTATGCAGCTAGGTCGCCCAAATTTATTTTTTGGGGTAACCGCTGGCAACATGGATTCGATGATTAACCGTTACACCGCTGACCGTAAGCTACGTCATGACGATGCATACACCGCGGGTGATATTGGTGGCAAACGCCCAGACCGTGCCGTGACCGTTTATACCCAGCGCTGTAAAGAAGCTTTTAAAGAAGTCCCTGTGGTGATTGGTGGCATTGAAGCTAGCTTACGTCGCATTGCACATTATGATTATTGGTCTGATAAAGTCCGTCGCAGTGTGATTTTTGACGCTAAAGCAGATATCTTAATTTACGGTAATGCTGAACGACCATTAATGGAAGTGGCACGCCGTATTGCAGCGGGTGAAGCCATTAGCGATATTGATGATGTTCGTGGTACCGCAACAATGCGGAAAGAGCCTATGCCCGGTTGGCGTGGTATGGATTCGCGTAAAATAGACCAATTACATAAAATTGAGCCATTACCTAGTCCATATGGTGCAGATGACGTTGGTTGCAGTAATTTATCAGGTCCAACAGACGAAAAGATTTTTGATAACGAGGCTCCTAAAGCCATTAGCGTTCAACCGCCTCGTCCAAAGCCATGGGAAAAAACCTATGTGCTGCTTCCTGCCTATAACAAGGTCAGCGAAGACAAGTATTTGTATGCCCATGCCTCGCGTATTTTGCACCAAGAGCAAAACCCGGGTTGTGCCCGTGCGCTGTTTCAACCACATGATGCTAACCGTGGGGTATGGGTCAATCCACCGGCTTGGCCATTAAACACTGATGAAATGGATGCAGTATTCGATTTGCCTTATCAACGCATTCCACACCCTATGTATGGCCAAGAAAAAATTCCAGCCTACGATATGATTAAAACATCAATCAATATCATGCGTGGTTGTTTTGGTGGCTGTTCATTCTGTTCGATTACCGAGCATGAAGGACGCATTATTCAAAGTCGCTCGCAAGAGTCGATCATCAAAGAAATTAAAGATATTCAAGAAAAAGTACCAGGCTTTACAGGGGTTATTTCTGACTTAGGCGGCCCAACGGCAAACATGTACCGTTTAGGCTGTACCAGCGTGAAAGCAGAGAAAACCTGCCGACGTTTATCGTGTGTGTATCCGTCTATTTGTGGCCATTTAGGTACAGATCATAAACACACCATCGACTTATATAAAGCCGCACGTGAAGTGCCAGGTATTAAAAAGGTCTTAATTGCATCGGGGGTTCGTTACGATTTAGCTATTGAAAACCCTGAATATATTAGAGAGTTAGCTAAGCATCATGTGGGTGGTTATTTAAAAATTGCCCCAGAACATACCGAAGAAGGTCCTCTCAGTAAAATGATGAAGCCAGGTATGGGAACCTATGACAAGTTTAAAGAATTGTTTGATAAATTTTCTAAAGAAGCGGGTAAAGAACAGTTTTTAATTCCGTACTTTATTTCGGCGCATCCAGGTACCACCGACGAAGACATGGTTAATTTGGCATTATGGTTAAAAGGGCAGAAATTTAAGCTCGACCAAGTGCAAAACTTTTATCCATCTCCGATGGCCAATGCGACCACGATTTATCATACCGAACTTAACTCATTGAAAAACGTTAAGCATGATAGTGAGCACGTGACGGTGCCGAAAAAAGGCCGTCAGCGTAAATTGCATAAATTCTTATTGCGTTACCACGACCCAATGGGTTGGCCGATGATCCGTGAAGCCTTAGTGGCCATGGGTAAAGAGTCGTTAATTGGTAATGGTCCAAATCATTTGGTGCCACCAGAAACCCGTAACGAGCAAACTAAAGTGAAGTGGGGCCAAAAGCCATTGGCTAAAACAAAAGAGCAAAGCGGCCAAAAAGCAATGACCCGTTTTTCTGCCGATCAGTTTGAAGACCGTAAAGGCGGTACTAAAGCAGATAAAGGCAACGCCAAACCTGCAGGGCAAAACAGTAAGTCTTCGTCTAAGGCTTCGGGCCAAGCGGCAAAAGGGCAAACTCCCAAAAGCCAAGGCGCTAAACATTCTGCAAAAACGGGTTGGGCAACCAAATCGAAATACGCAAAGTAGTCAGGTTGCCTTTATAGACTTGAGTTAACTAAACCCGCATTTATGCGGGTTTAGTTTATCTAAAGCGTGTACTCTGTGTTGAATAAAAATGATAAGCAAGGAATGAGCATCATGGCTAAAATGTCTAGACTAAGTGGTTACTTCAGCAGTGCGTTAATGTGTGGCGGTATGTTATTGGCAACCCCAAGTTATGCTGCTAATTCGGTACAGCAACAACAATTTTTTGAAGCGATTAGTGCGCTTTGTGGTAAAGCTTTTGCCGGTAAAATCACAGCTGGTGGAGCTGAAGGTGATGGTTTTAGTGGCAAACCATTAGTTATGCATGTGCGAGAATGTACAGATAAGCAGTTGAAAATCCCATTTCATGTGGGTGCAGATCATTCGCGTACGTGGATTATCACTCAAACAGATACTGGGCTGCGTTTAAAGCATGATCATCGCCATAAAGATGGTAGCGAAGATAAAGTGACTATGTATGGTGGCGATACCCGCGATACTGGTACTGCAAATATGCAGACTTTTCCTGTTGATGACGAATCCATTGCCAACTTTAAGCAACATGGCTTAACTCAATCGGTTACTAACGAGTGGCAGATGATGATTGAAGCCCATCGGTTTACTTATCGTTTAACCAGAGAGGATCGCGACTTTAAAGTCGAGTTTGATTTAACCCAACCGGTAGCGTTACCACCAGTGCCTTGGGGATATAAATAGGTTTTTGATAGGTTTATCCTATTGTTATTCTCACCGGCAGTTACTAGCCTGTCTCAGAGAAACTGACGATAACCGCTTATGGAACAGCTCAAGCATAGCGCTGTTAAGCTTGTTTGCTGATTTTGTCACCACAAATGGGCGTGGTTTTTCTGATTATATAGGTGGATGAAAGGGCGCACGGTTATGTCTCGCCCTTAATATGAGAAATTATTTGTAGTCGCTGTTTCTCAAAGAGTAACGAGTAACGGACTCTTTCCACTTCTCGCCACTTTTCCAACGCTCAAGGAACAGTTCACTGTTTATTACTGCGCGGCCACCGATGCGAGTGATGCCATGTTCAAATAGTACCTCTGGCAACAGGCCAACGCTTGGGCCCACCAGTGCGATCTCTTGGGCTTTATGGCAATGCGTTAGCAAGCCTTCTAGGGTGTTGTTGATTACGCTGGTGCCAGTAATAAGTACCTTATCGCATTGCGCCAATTTGCTTGGATCTGTGGTTACTTCAAAATTGCCTTTGGCCTGAACCAATTCAGCCCGCAGCTCGATCACCGTTAAAGGGGTTTGTTGTTCGCGGAGTTGGGCTATAAGCGGGGCGAAGTAGCCAACCATACCAACGCGCTCACCAGGTTGAATATCTAGCAGCTCTAAACTGTCTTCTTCGTTGTGGTAGTTAAAGCCACGTTGTTTGAGTACATATTGGCTAATGGCATTAAGCGCTCCGGCGCCAAGCACTTGCTGCCAATCTTGTTGCAGCACGCTTAATTGGGCTAAATCCGTTACTGCTTTACCAATGTAATCACTGTATAGCGATTCATTTTGTAACTGCTCAAACGCGTTGCCCAATTTTACGTAGGTTAGGCCAATGGTACCGCCTTCTAATTCGACAACCCCAAACTTGGCACTTGGGTTATTTTCTTCGTGGCAAATGTGGATTGCTTTGATTGGTGGTAGATCGGTTGGTGCTGTAGTGAGTAACTGTTGATAAATAGACGACATCTGTGATTTCCATAACGCAGGGGATATTTCCAATTATTGTACCTCTACAAAAACGGTTTTTTTGTTAGCTAGTTAGAATATTTCTTACTTGATCAGGAGCTTTTGAAGCGCCATGTGCAGGAGATAACAATAGTAGTGGGTGCGGGAAAGGAGATTGCCACAATAGAGTTAGACTACTTTAGCTGATTACTCGCCGAGCCAAAACCTAGCTGATGAATCAACTGTTCTAACATTGCGGTCGTCGCTCCCCAAACCTTATGTTCCATGAAATAGACCGACTGGTTACCGGCGTAAAACAACCTAGACAGCCTTTGTTAAACCAACGAAAAAACTAGCCATATATGGACGCTCCCGGTGAGTTAAGATAATACTCTGCTCACCGAAGGCTTTGTGCCCCTAGTTTTCTGTACAACATTCTCACTCTTGTCGTTGCTTTTGATGCGCTCATTTCCCGCTAGAATTTAGTGGGGTCAAATTTAGTGGGGTCAGGGTAAACTTTATGAAAAGTAAATTGAAACACTGGATTTTCTAAAACGTTTCTGTCCATAAGTGAGTCAGAAGCCATGATTGAAAATGCCTAAATTCAACTCTGAACTTGAGGCCGTTGAAGACTTTTTATAAAAGAATGCGTGAGCTAGCCATGCATGACGGGCTAGCTTTCGCGGTACAGGTCGCTCTTTTGCATCAGACCCATATGGATATGGGAAATGTCATTATGATGTCGGGAACATCATAGACCATGCCATCACGACATTCGTGAATCCATTCACATCAGATGTACCATCGAAAGCGTTAGCATTTTCGAATAAGACCGAGGAACACTAAAATGAAGCCAAAAGCTGGATAAATTTCCGTCGCAATTTTTTCGCTGCTGTTGTTTGGTTAAATAGCGAAAATGTTGCCGGAACGGCAGGGGTGATCCAAGAGGGGATTGCTGTTGATCCCCTTTTGGCCCGTGCAGGGTGGAACCTTGCGTTCTTAAATGTCTGGTGTGGGCGAAGCACCACGACGTTAGTGGCCGCAGGCCATAAATACAAACTAGCAGTGGTTACTTACCATCAAAGGTAAACGACTGACCTGCAAGAGCGGCTTCAAACATTAGCCCACCCTTTGCGGCGGTAAATATCGCCATACCATTGATATAGGCTGCGGCGGCGGCATGATTACTGCCTGCTTGGCCTGCACCAGCTGAATTACCTGTGGTACCTACTTGAGCATTTGCGCCAAGATTAATTGCCACTGCTGATGCTTGCGCGCTAAATTCAAAGCTACCGCTGGTGAAATCATTATAAGCTTTGGCATCTTTAAAGAAGATGATTTCACTATAAGCTTGTCCACCTAATTGAAAACCGATAGATAGCTGGGTTAACGTGGAATCACCCATGTAATTATCGCCTTGGAATACGCGACCATTACCATATGCGGCTCCAATACCGATACCGCCTTTGGCTACGCTGGGGAAGATCGCATAACCATAAGCCGTATTAAATAAACTCCGGCTTTCATCGGCCTTTTTGAAATTAGTAATAGCGTCGTTGTAAGCTTCATCGCTAGCAAAACTTGGAACTGAAAAAGCGAAGCTAAATAACACGAGAACACTGGAAAAAACTAAGCTAATTGAACGTTTCATAAATAACCTCATTGACTAAGTTGTCATGGTAAAAACTCACCATAGAGTAGCATACCCCTTAAATGGCACTAATGAATAAACATTTATACTTGCTGTGTGTCAGGGTGTTATTGGTTGCTGTCTGCGAATGCAAAATAGGTGCGAGTTACTTTTTTGAGTGGTCTTTGGTTTCGGTTACGTTATCGCTTGTATCGTGCTCATCATCTACCATTAAATCTTGCAAATAACTCATTTCTTCATCGTTTAGTAACGAGTTAGTGTTGAGTGTTTTGTGGGGCGCTGTAGTTTTGTCGCTGGCGTTGAGACCTCCACGTAAATAGGCGGTTCGCGTGACTTGCTGGATACCATATAGTGCAAATATGTATACGGTCAGTAAAAGCGTTAAACGGGTAACTCCTTGGGTTAATAATGAAACAGAGTCACCTAAGTAAAATGGTAAATAAACCAATATAATCCGCAGTACCCAATTAATCAGAATACCTATGGTGAGTACACTTAACCAACGAAATCGAATCACTTGTAAGTTAAGTTGCCTTTTGGCCAAATATTGAGGGCGGTAGTGGGATAATAAACGATAAATCGCCCAGAAATAGCCAACAGTTTGTAGCATTAATAATATGGGTAAGATCATGGCTAATAGATTAATACTGCTTAATTTATCGAGTGTCCCAATGGTGTTACTTGAGGCTTTTGGATCAATACCAATATGAAATAAAACAGTTGAACTGGTGACTAATGCAACGATAATGGCAAAGCCAAAATGTTTAATTAACAGTGGTTGATAATCTTGTCCTGTTAGGCTGCTTTTACAATATAAATACAGCATTGGCATTAATAAAAAATAGATCGGGATAAACAGTGTTAGGGTTAAATGTATCGGGATTGGGGTGGTTTCTGGGGTAAGTAAACCTGTTAAGAAGTAACAACCGATAAGTAAAAATATTCCAGCCAGAAGGCTATGGCTGCGGGTGGTACTTTGGTAAATATAATGCACATACAAACCTACCCCAAGGCAATGAATGCCTCCTAGTAAGGAGAGCCACCAGTATGTTTGAATGAATAAATCGTTAAATTGGTTCATTTTCACTCTCTTTGACGATAGTGAATACTAACCTACTTCCTGCTAACCGAATAGTTTTTGCTTGCTAACTTTGCTCAGCTTTACGTAAATGCCTGTTTGACGCTTTCTCCGGTGGTAAACCCGGTGCCGGTTTACGCTCTGCCAGTAAATGCTTAATGGCAAAAATGGGATGAGGCAATAGCATTCTTGGCCCCGCATACATCATTATTTCACGTGCTCTTTCTTTCATATGGGGTTTGTAACAATGCACAGGGCATTTATTGCAAGTGGGTTTGTCTTGGCCGTAGGGGCAACGATCGAGGCGAGTATTGGCATAGCTTAAAAATTCACTACACTGCTGGCAAACACCATGGGATGGTTTGAGGGGATGATGCGCTTTACAATATATTTCGACCATGGCTTGCATGGTTTGAAATTCGTAAAGTAATTTACCACTTAATAATTCTACATCGGCCATAGTGTTATTCCTGATTAAATACCCTAGTGAAATAGTCGGACATTAGTAGTGTAAGCTTGGCAATATGAGCTGACAAATTCAGCTTATTTAACTTTGAACTTAAACACAAAACGTACTTTTCTGAGGTTTGGATCGCAAAAATGATCCAAACAAGGGATAAATGATGAGCGATCTACGGCTTATTACAGATTTAAATAGATAAACACTTGATTTTATAGTGTACATTGAAATAATAATGGGCGGTGCTTAAAAAAAGCACAGCGTTTAAACAACAACGCACTATTATGTATGAATGTCGTTACGTTGCCTCACGACGAATACTGTTGTGAGTGAGATAAAATCATGTGCTATGCACATAATCAGCAAGGTGAAGCCTAATGAAGGTAATTTTAATTGTCATATTGGTTGCAATTGCTCTGTATCTGTACAGACGCACTCAAGCGGTGGCAAAACAAGAACAAGATAAAACCGATAGCAATGCTGCAGCGCATTCATCATCTAATGAGATCGCTAAACCTTCAATGGTAGCTGACGATACTGCAGTGGCAGATCCAGAGCATGCTGTCATCGATAAAGTCGCAGAAGATGACGTAGTAGCAGAGCATACTGCTGAATCCGTTGAGGCACCTACAACAGCAATAATCTCTGAGTCTGATCGTCCACAAACAGAAATGGTTACTGAACCAGAAACTGTGGTAAAAGATGCGATTTCAGAGGTTGAAGTAAACACGGCTAACGTTGAAGCAAGCGTCGCTGGTGTATCAACAGTTAAAGAGCCAATTTATCAAGGTCAAGCGTTGAATCTTAGACGTGTTGAAAGTGATTGGGCCAGTGAGAGTTTTTTACAACAGGTTGACGCCGCTAACAATGCTAGCGATCTTGAAAGCCAGCACAGCGACTTAGCCAGTGTGATAAACCATTGTTATAAAATGCGTAAACAGGCTGATTATTGCCAATATGGTGCGGCATTGCAGTTGACCTATTTAGGCTTATATAGCGCATTACATCAACAATATGTCAGTCAAAAAAGTACTGATGAAATAAAATCGCCAGTATTTATGCAGTTATCGACTTTGCTAAATGATGCTGGTCAGTTTGATGATGCGATTAAAGTTTGCCAGCAAGCGCTTGAATACCAGTTAACCGACGGCACTGTCACTGGGTTTGAAGGGCGAATTAAACGTATCGAAAAAGCCAAAGCTAAAGCTAACTAACAGGCTAATCAATACTGTTGGATGGATATCAGGTATGATATTCAAAAGGAAAGCGGACCTTGGTTCGCTTTTTTGTTGCTTAAGATATAGGGTCTGTTGATCTTTCAAGTCGGTTTTGCAGCGAATTGTTGGTCATTACTTAAACATGAGCTATAAGGCAGAGACTTTGTGGTGTAGTTATTTTACATAAAAAGTCGATAATACAGTAAAAATGACCAACAAACGCTGCCCGAAGGGTCGGCTAAAAACGTTTTACTCTTTGTTGAGTGCATCTTCTTGAAGTGATAGTTGCTTAGATTGCTAGGCAGCAATCCACTCGCCTCGATTAACACGTTTTTATCTCGAACAAAATTCAACCAGAAAAGGTCAACAGACCCTTACGATTACAAGGTTTAAAATGACATTAATGACTCGTACATTGATTAAAATATTGCTAATTTCTGCAGCTGTAGTTTCACTTTCTGGTTGTATTCGCACCCCAGAATGGACCTTGTTTTATGTTGCAGATCAAACACCATTACCAACAGAGATTGCTGTACAAGACCACATAACAGGTTATTACGACTCTCTTGAGCAATGCCAAGCAAAGGGCGCGGGGATGTTGCACTTACAATTGTCATCAGTGCCAGCAGAGCAAGCTTTTGTGTGCGGTGAGTTATGTCAGGTAGACGAACAGGAACAATTGCAGTGTAAAAGCTTAGCCGTAGGGGCGGAGCGTGATGCAATTTAAGCAAGATTATTTTGAACAATTAGAAGGCTTTTATTCGCAAGTTTATCCTTTACCCATCAGTAATCCTCATTGGCTTGGTTGGAGCGAGGACGCTGCTCAACTGATTGGTTTGCAACAGCCTAATGATGAATTGCTGATGCAATTGTCGGCCAACCATGCGGCTCCTGGTGCGAGTTATTATGCTCAAGTTTATAGTGGTCATCAATTTGGCGGCTATACCCCAAGATTAGGTGATGGGCGTTCAATTATATTAGGTGAAGCCATTGGGCCAAATGGCGCTTGGGATGTTGCGTTAAAAGGTGGCGGGCCTACACCGTATTCTCGCCAAGGTGATGGCAGAGCGGTAATGCGCTCGGCGGTTCGGGAGTTTTTAGTGTCAGAAGCGCTGGCTGCGTTAAACGTACCTACCAGCCGTGCTTTAGCCGTCATTGGTTCTGATTTGCCGGTGTGGCGCGAAAGCCAAGAAACTGCTGCAATTACAGTCCGTTTAGCCAAAAGTCATATTCGTTTTGGCCATTTTGAATATTTTTTTCATAGTGAAAAAGGTGATGCTGGCAAGCTGACACAATTGATTAATTTTACTATCGAACAACATTACCCCCATTTATCGACAGATGCAGCAGGGTATATACAATGGTTTTATGAGGTGGTGAAATCGACCGCAATAATGATTGCCCATTGGCAATCTGTCGGGTTTGCTCATGGGGTGATGAATACCGACAATATGTCGATTTTAGGTGATACATTTGATTTTGGCCCCTTTTCATTTTTAGATACATTTAAAGAAGGCTTTATTTGCAATCATTCTGATCATGAAGGCCGCTATGCATTTGGTCAGCAACCGGGAGTCGGATTATGGAACCTCAAGTGTTTGGCCCAAGTATTAACGCCAATTATTGAGTCTGACGATTTAATTGCTGCGTTAAATACTTATCAAGACGAGTTGGTTAAGCAGTATTTATTGCTTATGCGCGCTAAGTTGGGGCTATCGCAACCAAACATCAATGCAAATGGACTCAGTGAAGCAGCCCAAGCTGAGCTAAATAAGCAGGATTTGCATTTGGTTGGGCAATTAACCGTATTGCTTGAAAGTAATCAGCTTGATTACAGCAATAGTTTACGCAACTTTGGCCAGTTGGACCCTAATAGTTCACATTCTGTTTTACGTGACAGTATGGTCGACCTTGCTGGTTTTGATACTTGGTATCAAGCTTATCAAGACCGGATGGGTAAGGTGGCGGATGTCAATGTATGGCAAAGTGAGCGTAAAAGTGTCAATCCAAAATACATTTTGCGTAATTATCTGGCGCAAGAAGCCATTATCGACATAGAAGAAAACGGTGATAACAGTAAGTTATTACAACTCCAGCAAGTGTTAAGTCGTCCATATGATGAACAACCTGAGATGGAAGACCTTGCCAAACGCCCACCAGATTGGGGGCAAGGTTTAATTATGTCTTGCAGCAGTTAATTGAATTATTTTATCTGAGTCAATTTATGAATTTATTGTCAGCCCGATTAGATCCACAAACATTAAGTTTGGTTATACAAGCAGAGGTAGATTTTGAGCAATTTGAACAATTTGCAGAACCATTAGCCGCTGCACTCGACTGCGAAATTCGTGAACGCCAATGGGGTGCAGATCGGCATCAATGGTTACTGAATTTTGAAGGTTGCCCTTTATGGTTACATTACGAATTTTATGGTGATAGTTGTTGGATCTCCATTGATAATCCCAATGATTTAGACGTATTAGCGTTTTTGTTAACGCTACTGACTCCACATATTCAAACGACGTAATAAGGCATACATGGATAACGGTACTGACGCAGAGTTTCATTTTCAGGCATTGAGACCCGATCTCATTTTAGATGCCATCGAAAGCATCGGTGTCTTTCCTGAGACGGGATTATTAGCATTAAATAGTTATGAAAATAGGGTGTATCAATTCCGTTCAGACCAAGGTATTCGCTATGTGGTGAAGTTTTATCGACCACATCGCTGGAGCAATGAACAAATTCAAGAAGAGCATGCTTATGCCTTGGCACTGGCTGCTGAAGAGATACCAATGGCGGTTCCGGTTGTTATTGAGGGTAAAACCTTATTTGAATATCAAGGGTATCGTTTTGGGTTATTTCCTTCTATTGGTGGACGTGCATTTGAAGTTGATAATTTAGAGCAACTTGAATCGGTTGGTCGCTTTATTGGCCGTATTCATCAATATGGTGCAAGACAGCCTTTCGTGTATCGTGAACATCTCACACCTGCTATTTTGGGTGATGAGCCTTATCGCTATTTACGTGAAAGTGGTATGGTTTCCAGTTCGATGCAAGATGCATTTTTTACCGTTGTTGAACAGGTGTTGGATAAAGCGAAACAAATTTGGCAGCAACACAGCTTTACTTCGATACGTCTGCACGGAGACTTACACCCTAGTAATATTTTATGGACACCCGATGGCCCAGGTTTTGTTGATTTAGACGATGCCAAGCAAGGTCCGGCAGTACAAGATTTGTGGATGATGTTGACGGGTGATCGCCAGCAACAATTATTACAAATTGATATTTTGTTAGAAGGATATCAAGAGTTCTGTGATTTTGATGCTAAACAGTTGGCATTAATTGAGCCATTAAGGGCATTTAGGATGGTGCATTATAATGCGTGGTTAGCCAAGCGCTGGAAGGACCCTGCATTTCCCATGAATTTTCCATGGTTTGGTGATATTAAGTACTGGGAACAACAAACGTTGGCGTTTAAAGAACAGCTCTCTGCGCTGAATGAACCACCATTAAGTTTATCCAGTTTTAATTAACAATATTTCATAATCACTACCTAATAGTATTTAGTTACAAATACAATTAGCTAGATATTGAGTTACAGGCTATCGCTAGACTATGATAGAGCCAGCGTATTTATATTTTGCCTATTTAAGGAAGTAAAATGAAAAAAGCATTACTGATGGCCGTAGCACTACTACTGGCACCTATGGTGGCGATGGCTGCTGATTATAAAGAAGGTGTACATTACACTGTGATTAATGAAGGCCCAGGAACAGCCAAGCCAGAGATTACTGAGTTTTTCTCATTCTTTTGTCCACATTGTTTTAATTTTTCTAAAACAGTTGTGCCAAAAATTGAAGCGAACTTGCCAGAAGGTGTCGAATTTAATCAAGCTCACGTAGAGTTTATTGGCCGCCAAATGGGCATTGAAATGTCTCGTGCTTTTGCAATTGCAGAACAACTTAATGTTAAAGACAAAATTGAACCTGCATTATTTAGCGCTATCCACGATAAGCGTCAACAATTTACACGTGCAGACGATATCAGATCATTATTCATTGCTAATGGTGTCGACGCTAAAGCTTATGATGCAGCAGCTAGCTCGTTTATGGTTAATGCACAAATGGCAAAAATGAAGCGTGATACTGAAAATGCTAAAATTTCAGGTGTTCCTTCATTAGTTGTTAACGGTAAATACCGCGTCGAAACCAGCTCTATTAAATCTTATGATGAGTTAATTGATATCGCATTTTACTTAACATCAATAGATAAAAAGTAATCCACTACCGATGGGTTATGTAAATAAGGAGCTTCGGCTCCTTTTTTGTTGCCTAACTAATACCAATTCCACTAATTATCTGGTCATTCAGCGGGAATTCTGTGCCTTCTAGGCAAGTAATAGGATTGTAGGCATAGTTGCTCTCGGCAACTGCTCCTGCGTTGCTCTACCTCCTGCATCCATGCCGTCGTACGTCAAAATGCTATTAAGCAGCATAGAAGGCACAGAAACCCGCCTTGCAGGAGACGCTCAGACAGTCCATTTTTTTGTTGCATTGCTTTAAAAGGGAATAACCATTGTTTCAACAATGCGCCTCAAACTGAACAGTCTGAGCGACTCTGATTGGTCACATAATTAATGGAAATGGTATAAGAGACATATTTACGAGAAGATGGCTTGAACGGTGAAAAGGCAAAAAAAAACCGCATGCCTATAAAAGACAATACGGAGATGAGTTAAATAACTCTTTTTTACCCTGAGTAACAGTAAAGATATTAACATGGCGTCAAAATATTGGCAAGTGACATTAAAGTGCCGATTTATAATATTTGATTTAGTAGGGCAATAAATAATCATCAATTAATGAAACTCTTTTGGCTGCAAGCTGTCCAATTTGACAAGTATAAAACTGTGTTTATCGTTTAATAAAAGTGGATAGTAGTTTGCTGTGGCGTTTGTATATTTAGGTTACACGCGGCTTATCGTTAACTATTCCATGCATGTTGTGGATGTTATCTTCTTGGAGGAAGCCGTATGAGAATGTTCCCTGTTTATGCCCCTAAACTTATCGTTAAGCATGCTCGAATTTTTTTGAGTGGAGTTATTTGGGTAAAAGACTTAGGACTGCTTGAGTTTGATAAAGGCCGCTTTTTACAGACGAAAAAAAGCCTGCCACATGTGAAGCAGGCGATCAGTGAATTAAATGCCTTGATTGAAGCGCAATCGCAGCAGTATCAATCCATTTAGATTTCGTTATTCAATAAACCAACAAGGCCGTTGACCTTATCACTCCAAGAGTCTAGGTCTTGCTGCAATTGTTGGTTTTTTTGTGCCAATTCTTGTTGTTCTAATATCAACGCTTCATTCTTTTGCTTCTCTTCATCAAGCTCCATTTTTAGTAGCTCAATATTTTCAAGTGTTGCCTGGATTTTGGTTTCCAGTTGGGACAATAATTCAAAGCTCATGGGGGCAGTCCTATACGTTTCTGGATGGAACCCCGATTCTAGCAGTGACAAGGCCTATAGGAATAGCCTTTAAAACTAAGTGGCTAAAATATATTCAATAAATCGTTCGATATTGTACTTTATCTGAGATCGCGCTATTTTTATCTGCTAACCAAGGCAACAAAGACCTTTCTATGACAATCCGCAGACTCGATGTTGGCATTCGTATGAGCAGTATAGTGATCCACAATAATAACGTTTATTTGAGTGGCCCAAGTCGCAAAAGACAAATTAACCGACATCAATAGCCAAACTGTGTCGATGCACGAAGAAGTTGATACTCTACTTACACAAGCGGGAAGCCGACGAGAAAATATTTTATCAGCCACTATTTACCTTAAAGACATGGCCGATTACGATGCTATGAATAAAGTGTGGGACAACTGGTTACCTAAAGGGCATGCCCCTGCAAGAGCTTGTGTGCAAACAGCAATTGCCGAGCCTGAATACTTAGTTGAAATATCAGTAATTGCAGCAATGGCAAGTTAGCCATTCATGGCTAATCATGTTTAGTTACATTAGAGTCATTGATTGGTTGCGATTAGCGAGTGATAGAATGAGATATGCACTGACAGTTTGTCTGTTGCTGTATGAATAAATATATTGATGCTTGTTACGTTCATTTTACGTAATTTGATTTAGGATTTATGGCTTCGACTTGACATTAATCTCAAGCCTCCATAGTCTGCAAGCTCAGTTTTTAAGGTGGTATGCAATGGACATAAAATATAATTTGAAATCAGCGTCAGAGCGCCGTACAGAACCCTTCAAGCCTGAAGGCAACGTAGGTTTCGGTAAGTTGCGTACTGACCATATGTTTTTGATGGATTATCGTGATGGTCAGTGGTGCGATCCGCGCATTGTACCTTATGGTCCGTTTGAAATGGCGCCAGGTGCAATGACGTTACATTATGGACAATCAATATTTGAAGGCGCAAAAGCCTTTATGCACGAAGATGGCGAGATTTATACTTTCCGTTTAAACAAAAATGCCGAACGGATGAACCGTTCTGCCGATATTGTGTGTATTCCCAATATTGATGAAGCAATGCAAGTGAAGGCTATTAATACCCTTATTGACGTGGACCGTTTGTGGTTTCCGCAACAAGATGGTGCCTGTTTGTATATTCGTCCATTTATTTTTGCTACAGAAGATCGTTTGTCGGTTAGTCCAAGTCAGCAATACACTTTCTGTGTCATGTTAAGCCCATCTGGTGCTTATTATGCTACAGGTGTCGACAGTGGCATCCGTTTATTGATCACCACAAAATTTCACCGTGCAGTGTCAGGTGGTACAGGCGCATCTAAGGCTTCTGGTAACTATGCTGCATCTTTACGTGCAGGCAAAGCTGCAGCGGAATATGGTGCCTCACAAGTGCTATATCTTGATTCTACTAACACCCAAATTGAAGAAGCGGGTGCAATGAATCATTTCCATATTTTAAAAGACGGCACTGTGATTATTCCTACATTCACCGATACCATTTTAAAATCAATTACTTCTCAATCTATGCTTGAATTAGGTGATTTATTAGGCTGTGAAGTAAGACAAGAAACGGTGATGTTGGATAAGTTTATTGCGGACATTGAATCTGGTGAAATTATTGAAGCGGGTGGTTTTGGTACTGCAGCTGTAGTGTCTCCTGTGAGTTCATATATTTTTGAAGATGGACGTATTATTACCGTGGGTGATGGCAAAATTGGACCTAATATCCAACGGATTTATAAAGTCTTTACTGACCTACAGAAAGGTAACATTCCTGCACCAACAGGTTGGGTAAAACGTATTGAGCGTGTCGCTCCATAGGTTACTTTATCTGCTAATGTTGTTTAATAAAGCTCCTTTATGGAGCTTTTATTTTGCGTTAAAAACGATTAATGGCAGCTTTTTCTTTGGTTAATAATGCCAGGCAATCAACAGTGTTCAATGGCTTACTGAGTAAGAAGCCTTGTACTTGATCACAGCCTCCTTCACGTAAGAAATCTAATTGTTCTTGAGTTTCAACCCCTTCAGCAACCACGTTAAGCTCTAAACTATGGGCCAAGGTGATAATGGCACTCGTAATGGCTGCATCGTCAGGATCTTCGGTAATATCTCGAACAAATTCACGATCAATCTTTAATGTATCAATTGGGAAACGTTTCAAATAGCTTAAGCTGGAATACCCAGTACCGAAATCGTCAAT
Source organism: Shewanella sp. MEBiC00475 (assembly GCF_005234075.1). Classification (NCBI taxonomy): domain Bacteria; kingdom Pseudomonadati; phylum Pseudomonadota; class Gammaproteobacteria; order Alteromonadales; family Shewanellaceae; genus Shewanella; species Shewanella sp. MEBiC00475. Next base: position 1,732,937 of record NZ_CP039928.1, on the reverse strand, counting down.
GGCAATGGTTAGTCCTAATGCTTTTAATTTCGCCAGTACTGCGACAGAATCTTTTGGGTTACCCATGATCATTGATTCTGTTAATTCGAGTTCTAGTGCACTTGCTGGTAAACCTGATACTGCCAATGCCACTTCTATCGTCGAGATTATATCTGCTTTCAACTGTCTAGCAGAAAGATTAACCGCTACAGATATATGTTCAAAGCCTAAATTGTGCCACTCTGCTAGTTGATTACAGGCTTCATTAATTGCCCAGTTGCCTATTTGATTTATCATACCGGTTTCTTCTGCCAGTGGGATAAACTCAACTGGTGAAATAAAGCCTAGTTCTGGACTGTCCCAACGTAATAATGCTTCTAGACCAATAATCATCTCGGTCTTAACATCGAATTGAGGTTGATAGACCAGATAAAATTCATTGTCTTGCATTGCTTTTTTAAGTCCCGCTTCTAACTGGACATGGCGGGTAGCATATTTATTTAATTGTTCGGTATAGAATTGGAAATTATTTCGCCCCAGAGATTTAGCGTGATACATGGCAGTATCGGCGTATTTAATTAAAGACGTTGTATCTTGAGCATCTTCGGGATACAAGCTGATACCGATTGACGGTGAAATTGTCAGTATTTTATCATCAAGTAAAAAGGGGGTTTGGAATGCGTTGAGGACTTTTTCTGCAATGATTGTTGCGGCTTTAGTTTTGGCAACACCTTCTAAAATAATGGTAAATTCATCGCCCCCTAAACGTGCAACCGTATCACCATCACGTACAGAGTTTTGCAGTCGATGAGCGACAGCTTTAAGCAGTAAGTCACCAATATGGTGTCCCATTGAATCATTGATATGCTTAAATCGGTCAAGATCCAAGAACAATAATGCCACTATGTTGTTTGCGCGATGTGCTTTAGTGACCGCTTGATTGAGGCGGTCTTGGAATAGTGTGCGGTTAGGCAATCCTGTAAGAGGGTCGAAATTAGCTAATACTCGCAAATCTTCTTCAGCTTTTTTACGCGCAGTAATATCAGTGAATACAGCTACGAAATGGCTTGTTTCGCCTTTATTATCGATAACTTGGTTGATTTCGAGCCATGCAAGAATGCCGCGACGGTCGCGAGTACGAATGTTGATCTCGCCAGCCCAATGTTTGTGTCTTAATAGCTGAGTTTCGACAGCATTGTAAAACTCACTAGATTGCTTGCCCATTGTCAAAAACAGAAAATGTTTTCCGACAACATCACGGTGTTTAAAGCCAGTAATACGGCTAAATGCGGGATTCACAGAGCGAATTTGGTAGTCGAGCTCACCGACGATAACCGCTTCATTCATACTAAACAGAACTTGTGATGACAGCTTCAACTCATTTTCAGTTACTTTACGATTGGTAATATCTTTATGAGTACCAGCCATTCGTATAGGGACATTATTTTCATCGCGCTCAACAACTTGGCCTCGGTCTAATAACCATGACCATTGACCCGGGGTTGATTCAACACGATATTCAGCTTCAAAGAATTCTGTCTCACCATTTAAATGGTCGTTGAGTAGCTTCTGTACCTTAGGACGGTCTTCAGAATGGATACTACTAATGAGTAATTGATCTTTCTGGGTGAAGTTCATTGGCTCAACCATATTGGTTCGATAAACTTTGTCCTCTTTAATATTCCAGTCCCACATTCCATCACCTGAAGCCCACAGTGCTAACTTGAGGCGCTCTTCAGAGGCGCGAATACTGCTATCGAATTCACGCTGTTTGCTGTGTTTTTTCTTCTGGGCGGCAATAAACCAGATAATCAATAATAATGCGACCGAAAAATATAGTGCATAAGCTAAATTTGTCATGTATATCGGGGGAACAACCGATACGTTTACATTTAAAGTGTTTTTATCGTATTGGTTGGCGCCAAGAGCATGGCGTACTATTAATTGATATTCCCCAGGGGGTAAATTGGTGTAGGAAATTTTATTGCCATCCGCTAACTGATGCCAAGCCGTATCAAAACCATTAAGAAAATAACTGAAACGACTTAATCCTGGGTAACTATAGTTTAATGAACCAACCTCAAAGCTAATTAACTGTTTTTCGTAGGGCATAATAATGTCAGGTGCATGGCTTAAATCGAGGATTGGGTATGTTGTTTCGCCGATAGTATATTTTGTTAAGGCTAATTTATTCTCTGCTCGGTGTTCTGGGATCAGGACTGGGCTAAATCGATTCAGTCCTCGAATGCCGCCAAACCATAAATCACCATTACGGTCTTTAAATTTAGACGAGCCATTAAATTCTCTGGCTTGTAAACCTTCATATTGATTAAATGATATAAATTCATTCGTTTTAGGTGTAAATCGTGAAACACCGTTATTTGTGCTTAACCATAAATCATGTTGTGCATCTTCTAAAATGGCATAAACCGTGTTGCTACTGTTATCTGCATTAACATCTTTACGCTCAAAGTTAAAAGCACCATCTTCGATTGTTAGCTTGTTTATACCGTCATGAGTCGCTAACCAAAAGTCACCATTTTCAGTGAGTAAAAAATCCCGAACGCGGTCATCACTTAAACTATTGAGATTATTTGGCTCGTGACTTAGAAAGTCTAGCTTTTGCTCATCGGGCGAAAGTCTTACTACTCCACCCATGGTGCCTAACCATAGGTAACCTTGGCTAAAATATAATTTAATAATTTGATGTTTGAGTGGTGAGTATTCTGTTTGAAAATCAAAATTATAGGAGGCCATTTTTTGACTATTTGGTGAAATAGAATATAACCCTTGGCTACTGGCGATCCATAAACGGCCTTTATCATCAAAGGCTAAACTGCGAAACATGCTATCCGTATGGAGTTGTTCATTGACTGGTTTTATTTGTTGTAGAGTGTTGTTGCTATCCAAGGTAAATATGCCGACATTGGTCGCGAACCATAGTGAATCACGTGTGTCTTGCACAATGTCTTGTACAGTGAGAGAAAGCTGCTCTTCTGGGATAGCTAATAGCTGGCTAAATAAATTGTTGATGTAATGGTATTTATTATCGCCTGGAATGAGATATTTAGCGCCAATGCCTTGAGTGCCAATCCATAGGCGCTGTTGTTTGTCCCTGAAAATGGCTCGGACCATATTTGCCATTCGAGGTGTATTAGTTTGGTTATCATAAAAGTGACTAAAATATTGATGATTAATATTGAGCTTATCGATACCGGAAAAAAATGTCCCTACCCATAAAATACCATTAGGATCGAGCATTAATGTTTGTATATTGTTTGCGCTAATACTATTTAGTGCATGTGAATTATGTTTATAAACGGTGCTGTACCACTTTGTACCATCATAATCGAGTTGAGTTAACCCTGAGTTATCACCTATGACCCATAATTGATTGGCATTGTTAACCACAAATTGATCAATTTTTTTATTATCGCCATGATAATTTTCCCGCGACCAAATGAGTTCTTTTTGATGGCTCTCTAAATTGTAGCGCCAAATTTGGTTATCAATCGCAAGCCATACGGAATAAATAGAGCTAAATTTTATGTCGTTAACCGTCTTGTCTACAGGAATGTCGAGGCGAATAATAGTATTACTATCAATGGCAAATGTTCCATGGGACTCGGTACCCACCACAATATATTTATCATCAATATTGGCTATACTGGTCACATTAGGAGTGATGTTATTACCCAAACTAACGGGAATAATTTTTTCTGTTTTTAGTGACAGAATGAAAAGACCAGATCGAGTACCTACCCAGAGAGTATCGCCAATAACGGCAAGTTGGGTTACTTGTAATTCGCTTAAGCCTTGAGCGTGTTTAAATTGAGTAAACTTTCCGTCAGTGAGATTGAGTCTATTGAGGCCATTATTATAGGTGCCGACCCATAAATCCCCATCGGGCGACTGCAATATGTCGGTAATAAAGTTTCCCGAAATCGAATTGCTGCTTTGTTGCTGTTTTAAATATAAATTAAATTCAACCCCATTGTAGCTGTGGAGTCCATCTTGAGTTCCTATCCATAACATTCCCGAACTGTCCATAAACAAGCGGGTAATTGAGTTTTGATTGAGGCCATTACTTGTATCAAAGTGTTCAAATTTTACTTCGGTTAGACCATCATTAGGACGGTCTTTTTGTGCTGCGACAGACACCGAAAAACTCAATGTTATGACTAACATGAGATAGTGTACTAAAAGCGTAAATGTACGAAAATTCAAATTTCACCTATAAAAGTTACATTGGAAAGGCTGCTACTCATAGTCTAGTTATAGTAACAATAAAATTTTATCTTAAGTACTACAAACTCAGATGTTAAATTTTTTATTAATTGAGTGACAGACTAACTCTTTTTTAGTGTAAAACTGACCATTTTACGCGCACAAAGCAATATAAAACCATAATTGGTCGTTTTTGGAGCAATCTATGCGTTTTGATCTTGATGTATTTTTATAATGTCATCGATTTGCTGATCTTTTTCGAACCAAAGTTGGTTTAACCATCGCTGAAACTCGACACGAGTTTCTGGGCTTTTAAAGTAGACTTCTGGGTCGACTCGCGGCACGGGAAGTACCTCAATGCGGATCACCACTTTTTTAGTGCGTCCATGCATGACATTAGCCAACACTTTTTCTGAAGTTTCTGGATAAACTATGGTGATATTTAGCAGACTTGTAAACTGTTCGCCCATTGCTGATAGTGTAAAAGCAATCCCGCTGGCTTTAGGGCGTAATAAATGACGATAAGGTGAATTCTGACGTAATCGTTTTTCTTCAGTAAAACGGCTACCTTCAACATAATTAATAATGGATGTTGGTGAATGCTTAAAGCGTTCACATGCCTTGCGAGTCGTTTCGAGATCTTTACCTTTTAATTTAGGGTTCTTTTTTAACTTAGCTGCGCTAGTCCGGTCCATAAATGGCATATCTAGCGCCCAGCAACCTAGCCCCATGATAGGTACATAGAGGAGTTCTTTTTTTAAAAAGAATTTCAACATTGGGATATTGTTACGCAATAAGTAAGTTTGGGCGGCAATATCAAAGCCACTGACATGATTACTTATCAATAAATACCAGCCGTCAGGGTCGAGTTTTTCTAATCCTTTTACATCCCATTCAATATTAGAAATAAGATATAAAATACCGCCATTGCATGTTGCCCATGACCACATAAGACGGTTCATTATTCGTGTCAATAGTCGACGTATCGGTAAAAAAGGCAATAATAATTTAATCACACCGCCAATCGTTAGCAATGTACTCCATAAAATAGTATTGATAATCAATAATGATAGGCTGATAAAATACAGTACCGGACCAGGTAAAAAAGACAGCATATTGTGTTATACCTCGTGCTTTGCTTGTGAGGCTAATGCCTGTAACTGCGAATCTTTTTCGAGCCAGATTTGATTAAGTTGCTCTTGGAACTTAATTTTAAATTCGCGATCCTTCATATAATCACCACGCATATCCTGAGGTATATCAGTAATTTTTATATCCACTCTAACCTCGGATAATCCGCCACAAATATATTGCCAATACGTTGGTACTATATCTGGATAATATATGGTGACATTAACCAATTTATTAATGTGTTCACCCATGGCGGAGAGTGCAAACGCCATCCCACCCGCTTTCGGTTTTAAAAGGTGCTTAAATGGTGAACCCTGTTTATCATGTTTAGCCGCTGTAAAACGTGTGCCTTCAACAAAATTCATAATACTGACAGGTTTTGTCTTAAATTTTTCACATGCTTTGCGGGTTATTTCAATATCTTTACCTTTTAATTTAGGATTTTTTCGTAATTGTGATGTGCTGTAACGGCGCATAAATGGAAAGTCTAATGCCCACCAAGCTAGGCCGAGAACGGGTACGAAAATAAGTTCTTGTTTTAGGAAAAATTTTAAAAAAGGAATTTTACGGTTAAAAACCCGTTGTAAAATAAGGATGTCGACCCATGACTGATGGTTGGCTATTACCATGTACCATTCTTTTTCAGAAAAGGATTGGTCGCCTGTGATATGAATACGCATAGGATGAAAAATAGCTTCTACCACGGTATTGACACTGATCCATGCTGTCGCGCAATTATCGAGAATATAACTACAGATTTTTTGGATAATGCCAATGGGGATTAACTTTACAAAACTGAAAGCTAAAATGGGAATGGTCCAAAAAATGGTATTAAATAAGTAGCATAAGAATGCAATTGAACCTTTGATTTTCGACAGCAGCGACATTGTTCTCTCCTATAAACGGAGGGCTATGTTACTAGTAGTCGCGGTTTTGCTCAATCAATACGATCGGTTAAATTAGGTTTATTGCTGATTCAGTTTTGCCAGTAATCGATCCATTGCCCGATAACCAAGGGCTTGAGCAATGTGACCTCGTTCGATGGTAGGCGATTGCTGCAAGTCGGCAATGGTGCGTGATACCCGTTGAATACGGTGAAAACTGCGTACAGACAAGCCTAAACTCACAACGCTTTGCTCTAAAAATTCAAGATCGGGTAGAGTAATAGCACCATCTTGTTTGAGTTGTTTTGGGGATAATTCACTATTTAACACCCCAGATCGGCTGAGTTGTTGATCGCGTGCTTGTTTGACCCGCTTGGCTATTTCAATACTGGTCTCACCGGGTTGATGCTGTTGGGTTAAGGTGCCAGCAGGAAGTTTGGGTACATCCACGGTTAAATCAAAGCGGTCTAAAAATGGCCCTGATAAACGGGATAAATAACGTTGAATTTGATCAGGAGTTGAACGCGCGCGCTCTGTATCGCCACAAGGGCTTGGGTTCATTGCGGCAATAAGTTGAAATCGACTCAAAAAAGTCAATTTTGCTGCAGCACGTGAAATCTCAACTTGGCCGGTTTCTAAAGGTTCACGCAGACAATCCAATACTTTACGCGGAAACTCGGCTATTTCATCAAGAAATAATATCCCACGGTGCGCTAATGATATCTCACCTGGCTTTGGATGACTTCCACCACCAATCAGTGCAATAGATGATGATGTATGATGTGGCGAGCGAAAAGGGCGATTAAGAAAATTTTGCGGTTTTACATGTAATCCAGCGACAGAATGAATAGCTGCTACTTCAATGGCTTCATCGTAAGTGAGTTTTGGTAATAGTGGAATGATTCTATTGGCTAGCATGCTTTTCCCCGTTCCTGGAGGTCCTACGAACAACATGTTGTGTCCTCCTGCCGCCGCAATTTCAAGTCCTTGCTTGGCTTGATACTGGCCGATGACATCGCTCATACAAAGCGATGAATGGCTTTGGGGCTCTTCTTCTATCCATTCAGGTAAGGTATCAAGCAGAGGTAATTGTGCTTGGCCGTGTAGAAAAGCCGCTAAGTTCTGCAAGTGGGCGACAAAATAACTGTGATGATAGCCAACCAGCTCAGCTTCATGGCGGTTTTCGATGGGCATAAAAAAATGGTGTTGATCATTACGTGCCGCAATAATGGCTGGTAATAATCCACTGCAAGGGCGTATTTGGCCGGAGAGTGCCAGTTCACCGACAAACTCACATTGATGTAATGCTTTAGCTGGAACTTGATTTGATGCTGCGAGAATACCTACTGCGATAGGTAAATCATATCGTCCGCCTTGCTTGGGCAAATCTGCTGGGGCTAAATTGACGGTAATGCGTTTTTGTGGGAATTCAAAGCCAGCATTAATTAACGCACTTCTAACGCGTTCTTTAGCTTCTTTGACAGAGGTTTCTGGCAATCCCACTAGATTAAATGCGGGTAAACCGTTGCTTAAATGCACTTCAACAGTAACTCTTGGCGCTTCTACACCGCAGCTTGCTCGAGTAAATACACAGGCTATCGCCATTAACAATTCCTTTTGTTTGAATAATATACAAGTGAAGATATGTTTATAGTCTAGCAGCGATGTATATTTTTGCGTGATATAGGCTAAATAAGTCAGATAAAGTTATGTTTATAAGCTAGTTTAAATCAGTGATGTTGAGTAGAATGCCGTCGCTTTATAGTACACAAGGAAGGATCATAAATAGGTCTGTTGTCGTGAAACACTATAATGATATTTCAACACTCGTTATTTCTATGTGTATTGAATCATTAGTCTTGTTAATTTTGAATATTAATAAATGGCTAAGGTCTTGCATTTGCCCATTTTGCAACAATGATATGTACATACAATCCTGATGTTTTGGCTAGTATTCAGGTAAAGGTAAACTATGAGCCTCTCTGATAATTTATTGATCATCTTGTGCCTGATAGGCATCAGTTGTTTTTTCTCTATGTCCGAAATTGCCCTTGCGGCATCACGAAAAATGCGTTTGCAATTAATGGCTGATGAGGGTGACTTGCGTGCCGCAAAAGTGTTGAAGCTACAAGCTCTTCCAGGTAGTTTTTTTACCGTGGTACAAATCGGACTGAATGCGGTTGCGATCATGGGCGGTATCGTGGGTGAGTCGGCATTTAGACCTCATTTTGAAGCATTACTGTTGCCTTTATTAGGCAATGAATGGGGTTTGCAACTGAGTTTTGTCTGTTCATTTGTGACTGTCACCTCGTTGTTTATTCTATTTGCTGATTTGATGCCTAAACGTATTGCGATGGTGATCCCAGAGCAAGTCGCGGTTACTTTTGTGATGCCAATAATTTTGTGCATTAAAATATTAAAGCCATTTGTGTGGATTTTTAATGGCTTGGCCAATGCAATTTTTAAATTGTTACAAGTACCTACTGCGCGTAATGACCAAGTGACCCATGATGATATTTACGCCATGATGACCGCAGGTACAGAAGCGGGGGTGATGGATAAAGGCGAACAGCAAATGATGGAAAACGTGTTTGAAATGCAGTCGGTTTCGGTGACCTCTGCAATGACTGCGCGTGAAAGTTTAGTGTATTTTTTACTGCAAGACAGCGAAGAAGACATTAAACAGAAAATTGCTAAAAATCCGCATAACAAGTTTTTAGTTTGTGATGGTCAACTGGATATGATCAAAGGTTTTGTTGATGCAAAAGAATTGCTAATTAGAGTAATTAACGGCGAGAACATAACTTTAAAAGGCAGTACGTTAGTACATAACTGTTTGATTATCCCTGATACGTTAACCTTGTCTGAATCGATGGAATATTTTAAGAATAATCGTTCCGACTTTGCTGTGGTGATGAACGAGTATGCGTTGGTTGTCGGCATTGTCACTACCAATGATTTACAAAGTGCTGTTATGGGCGCGTGGTCATTACATGAAAGCGAAGAGCAAATTGTTGCCCGTGATGGTAATTCTTGGTTAGTGGATGGGGTGACGCCTATTACTGATGTAATGCGTGCGTTTAATATTGAAGTGTTTCCGCATAATCAAAATTACGAAACTATTGCTGGTTTTATGATGTATATGTTGCGCAAAATTCCTAAACGAACCGATTTTGTCAATTACGCTGGGTATAAATTTGAAGTGGTCGATATTGATTCATACAAAGTTGACCAACTGCTGGTGACTCGTATAGACATTGAAATACCACCACTGCCTTAAGTCAATTTCCCTAGATAAGCTAAACAGCGTCATTAAATGATCGCTAAGAATGCACTAATGATAGGATCATTGGTGCGTTTTTCTTTACAGCAACAGCCTAATTCAAATGGCGGGATCGCGACTGGTGACGATAAAGTTTGAATGCGATCACGTACTGGGCTATTGAGGAGCACGGCTTCTGGACTGATACCAACACCACAGCCGAGCGCGACCATAGAGACTATCGCCTCCTGACCTGATACCTGGGCATAAATATTGGGTTTTATGCCCATTTGCTTAAACCACAAATCAATCCTTTTTCTGCCGGGACCATGATCCGGTACGATATAGGGCAACTTAGCCCAGTCAATTTGGGATTGGTTTACCCATTGCTGTACTTGGCATTGTATTGTTGGGGCAATGACGGAAATGGGTACTTTATCAATCGGCGTAAAATGCAAACTGCTAGGAAAGACTTCCGGCAAAGCAATAATGGCAATATCGGCACGATTTTTTTGGATTTGGTTTACTGCATTAGCTGGGTCTCCGGTATGGAGATTAATATCGACATGAGGATGCTCACGTCTAAATCGATCTAACAATGCTGGTAAATGGCTATAAGTCGCAGTCACCGAGCAATACAAATTAAGATTGCCGCGTAAAATTTGCTGACTTGGGTCAATACGACTGCGTAATTGAGTCCATTCCGATAATGTGTGCTCGGCAAAACGTTTAAATTCAATACCTGCATGGGTCATCGTGACACTGCGATTGTCACGTTCAAATAATTTACTACCCACTTCCTCTTCTAAACGTTGTAAGGCACGGCTTAATGTCGATGGACTGACATGCGATTGCTCTGCTGTTTTGGCAAAATGCAGGCTATCACATAAGTGTAAATACATTTTAAGTGAACGAATATCCATCACAGCACCTTAGAGCTCAAATGTAAGTTAATATTAGGTTAAGCATTTAATGTTGCATTAATTGCAACGTGACATCCCGAATATATCATTTTAAGCAATCATATGCATGCGCTATAGTGACTTCAATCACAACGCTTAAGGTCGCTGACTAATAAGATGTTGAGTCCCGAATTATTAAATTTTATAGGTGGTATCAGATGGCTAACTATTTTAACTCTCTGAATTTACGTCAACAATTAGCTCAATTAGCACAATGCCGCTTTATGGACCGTACTGAATTCAGTGATGGTTGCCAATATATTAAAGATTGGAATATCGTGATTTTAGGTTGTGGCGCCCAAGGCCTTAACCAAGGTTTAAACATGCGTGACTCAGGCCTAAATATTTCTTTTGCCTTACGTCCGCAAGCCATTGCTGAAAAGCGTGCATCGTGGCAAAAAGCCACTGATAACGGCTTTAAAGTAGGTACCTTTGAAGAGCTTATTCCTGCAGCTGATTTAGTGTTAAACCTAACACCAGATAAGCAACATACTAACGTTGTTAATGCGGTTATGCCATTAATGAAGCAAGGTGCTACGTTATCTTATTCACATGGTTTCAATATCGTTGAAGAAGGCATGCAAGTTCGTCCAGATATTACTGTTGTTATGGTTGCACCAAAGTGCCCTGCGACAGAAGTCCGTGAAGAATATAAGCGTGGTTTTGGTGTACCAACATTGATTGCTGTACACCCAGAAAACGACCCTAACAGTGACGGTTTGGCCATTGCGAAGGCTTATGCTAGCGCTACAGGTGGCGACCGTGCTGGCGTATTAATGTCATCTTTTGTGGCAGAAGTTAAGTCAGACTTGATGGGCGAACAGACTATTTTATGTGGAATGTTGCAAACGGGTGCTATTTTAGGTTACGAAAAAATGGTTGCCGACGGTGTTGACCCAGCTTATGCCGGCAAGTTAATTCAACAAGGTTGGGAAACCGTTACCGAAGCGCTTAAGCACGGCGGTATTACCAATATGATGGATCGCTTGTCTAACCCAGCTAAAATCAAAGCATTTGATATGGCTGAAGAGTTAAAAGAAATCCTTAAGCCACTATTTGAAAAGCACATGGACGATATTATCAGTGGTGAGTTTTCTCGCACTATGATGGAAGACTGGGCTAATGATGATGCTAACTTATTGCGTTGGAGAGCTGAAACCAACGAAACTGCATTTGAAAATGCGCCTGTTTCATCTGATCATATTGATGAGCAAACGTATTTCGATAAAGGCATTTTCTTAGTTGCTATGATCAAGGCAGGTGTAGAACTTGCGTTTGATACCATGGTTGCCGCAGGCATTGTTGAAGAGTCGGCTTACTATGAGTCGCTACATGAAACACCTTTGATTGCTAACACCATTGCGCGTAAGCGTTTATATGAAATGAACATCGTTATTTCAGATACAGCTGAATACGGTTGTTACTTGTTTAACCATGCGGCAGTGCCAATGCTACGTGAATACGTAAACTCAATGTCATCTGAGTATTTAGGTGGCGGTCTTAAGGATCAATCCACTGGTGTTGATAACCTGCGCTTAATCGATGTAAATGATCAAATTCGTAATACAGAAGTTGAGTTTATCGGCGCTGAATTACGTGGTTACATGACTGATATGAAAAGTATTGTGGAAGCTAGCTAAGCACAAATTATTAGTGGTTAATACTAAACGTTAAATTGAACTGATGTTGTACCTGTTCAGAGTTTTGGCTGAAATTAAGCCCCGTTGTCGGACAGGCATCAATCGAAACGTCCTCATCTTATTGATTGGGACGCTGAAAAAACAAATGGTTAAATTGAATTCACAATAAATATTTGTTGAATTCATGGGTTAAGTTTTTGTTGTTGTTTGCATTGTCTCGGCAGGGAAGCTGAATTTTTTTTTACAAAGTAGATTTTTTAGTTGTATTGGGTAATTCTTTTATGGTACTTCTTTAAGTACACCATGAAGGTTGTGGTTAGATACCACGATATGAATAAGCGAAGATACTTAGGATACAGTCGATAATATGTTTAACCACTCAGCCATACTCATTCTCGAAATTATTACCGTAGTGATTATTAAATCACAGCGGGGGTGGCGTTTTGGCAACTAGACTGACTTAAGTCAAACAGATTGCAAAAACCCCCGCTCCGAAAGGACCGGGGGTTTTTTAGTTTTAAGTTCAAGTAAATAACAATACCCAGATAGCATATCAGTAGAGCAAGCAGATACATTGACGAAGTAGAGACGAGAATATGGAAGCAGGACAAAAAATGCGTGGCGCAGATGCCGTAATCAAAGTACTAGCAGCACATGGTGTGACGACCGTGTTTGGTTATCCTGGCGGGGCCATTATGCCAATCTACGACGCCCTCTATGGTGGACCTGTTGAGCACTTACTTAGCCGCCATGAACAAGGTGCCGCATTTGCTGCCGTAGGGTATGCCCGTGCTAGTGGTAAAACCGGGGTGTGCTTTGCAACATCAGGACCTGGTGCCACTAACTTAATTACCTCACTTGCCGATGCTTTACTTGATTCTGTACCATTAGTTGCCATAACCGGCCAAGTGTCTACCAGTGTTATTGGTACTGACGCATTCCAAGAAATTGATGTATTAGGTATGTCGTTGTCATGCACAAAACATAGTTTTATGGTCACCGACATCAATGAGCTTATTCCCACCTTATATCGTGCTTTCGAAGTTGCTGCAGAAGGGCGTCCTGGTCCAGTTTTAGTTGATATTCCAAAAGACATTCAACTTGCAGCATTAGAATACAAAACACCCCTTCAAAGCGTTACTGATGAATTACTTCCACAAGTCGATGACTTAGATGTCGCTATAGCGCTAATTAAACATGCTAAAAAGCCTATGTTGTATGTCGGTGGTGGTGTTGGAATGGCTGGTGCCGTTGCACATTTACGTCAGTTCATCGACACCACAGGCATTCCATCGGTAGCCACCTTAAAAGGTTTAGGCAGCATTGCGCATGGCACCAAAGGTTATTTAGGCATGTTGGGTATGCATGGTGGTAAAGGTGCTAATTTGGCCGTGCAAGAATGCGATTTGCTAATGGTTGTCGGAGCTCGTTTTGATGACCGAGTTACTGGTCGTCTTGCCAGTTTTGCCAGCAACGCCAAAGTATTACATTTAGACATAGACGCCGCAGAAATTGGAAAGTTACGCCAAGCTGACGTAGCGATAGCTGCAGAGCTTAGCATAGTGTTACCGGCACTAACCGCTGCGGTAGCTGGACAGCTTGATATTAGTCCGTGGCAAGCAAATGTTGAAGAGCTATCTCGTACACACCAATGGGATTATCATCATCCTGGTGATTTAATTTATGCCCCTGCGATGTTACGTCGTTTAGCCAATAAACTTCCCGAGGACAGTGTTGTTGCCTGTGATGTAGGTCAGCATCAGATGTGGGTCGCACAACATATGTGGTTCCGTCGTCCAGAAGATCATTTATCAAGTGCAGGTTTAGGTACTATGGGTTTTGGTTTGCCTGCTGCGATTGGCGCTCAAGTTGCGCGACCTGATGCTACCGTGGTCACAGTCTCTGGTGATGGCTCGTTTATGATGAATGTTCAAGAGTTAACCACCATTAAACGTCGTAAATTACCAGTAAAAATCTTACTGATTGATAATCAAAAATTGGGTATGGTTAAACAGTGGCAGCAGTTATTTTTTGAAGAGCGTTACAGTGAAACAGATTTATCTGATAATCCTAACTTTGTCCTTATGGCATCAGCATTTGATATCCCTGGTCGAACGATAACGCGTGCCGATCAAGTCGAACAAGCATTAGACGAAATGTTAAACAGTGACGGTCCTTATATGTTGCATGTGTCGATTGATGATGCTTTTAACGTATGGCCTCTAGTACCACCTGGCGCGAGTAATAGTGAGATGATGGATCAAATGGAGAAGCAAACATGATGCATGCATTAGAAATAACCGTTCAACAACGTCCAGAAGTACTCGAACGCGTACTGCGTGTTACTCGCCATCGTGGATTTAAAGTCACTCAAATGCAGGTACACATCAATGATGATGCCAGCATGGCTATTGCCTTATGGGTTGAGGCTGAACGTGCAATTGAATTACTCAGTAACCAGTTAGATAAATTAATCGATGTGACGCATTGTAAAGTACTGCCCGCGATAGCGCTAAATCAAGTCGCCAACGGCTAGCACTAACGATTGAGTAAGTTACAATTCAGTTAAATACGATTCAATTAGGTACTATTCAATTAGATATTATTTAGTTGTTATTGGGGAAAACCGATAACACGCACCACATTAAACAAGGATATTAGCAATGCCAAAATTACGTTCAGCAACCAGTACCGAAGGCCGCAACATGGCAGGCGCCCGTGCACTATGGCGTGCCACTGGCGTGAAAGAAAATGATTTTGGCAAGCCCATTATCGCAATCGCTAATTCGTTCACTCAGTTTGTACCCGGCCATGTACATTTAAAGAATATGGGATCATTGGTTGCAGGTGCCATTGAAGAAGCTGGCGGAATTGCCAAAGAATTTAATACCATTGCCGTAGATGACGGTATTGCCATGGGTCATGGTGGCATGTTGTATAGTTTACCGTCGCGCGAGTTAATTGCAGACAGTGTTGAGTATATGGTCAATGCTCATTGTGCCGATGCATTGGTGTGTATTTCTAACTGCGACAAGATTACTCCTGGCATGTTAATGGCGGCGCTACGGTTAAATATCCCAGTAGTATTTGTATCTGGTGGGCCAATGGAAGCAGGTAAAACTAAGTTATCTGATCAAATTATTAAACTTGATTTGGTTGATGCGATGGTTGCTGGTGCTGATACCAATGTCAGTGATGAAGATAGTAAGCAAATTGAACGGAGTGCTTGTCCTACTTGTGGGTCGTGCTCGGGTATGTTTACTGCTAACTCAATGAACTGTTTAACTGAAGCCCTAGGATTGTCGTTACCGGGTAACGGTTCTATGTTGGCAACCCATGAAGATCGCCGTGAATTATTTTTAGAAGCCGGTCGCCGCGTAATGAAGTTGGCTGAGCGTTATTATAAGTATGATGATGAAACAGCGTTGCCACGCAATATTGCTTCATTTAAATCGTTTGAAAATGCCATGGTATTAGACGTTGCCATGGGAGGCTCATCAAATACGGTATTGCATTTAATAGCCGCTGCCCAAGAGGCTGAAATTGACTTTACCATGGCGGATATTGATCGCATATCGCGCTTAGTGCCTCATTTATGTAAGGTTGCGCCATCAACACCGAAATATCATATGGAAGACGTTCATCGTGCCGGTGGTGTAATGGGTCTTTTAGGTGAGTTAGATCGGGCGGGTTTATTACATAACGATGTGCCACATGTGGCAGCTGACAATGGTGGCGATTTAAAATCAGTATTAGCCAAATACGACATTAAACAAACTAACGATCCGGATGTAATCCGCTTTTTTAGTGCCGGCCCTGCTGGTATTCCAACCACTAAAGCATTTAGTCAAAATTGTCGTTGGGACAGTGTTGATGACGACCGTGAAAATGGCTGTATTCGTTCGCGTGAGTTTGCCTTTAGTCAAGAAGGTGGTTTAGCGGTATTGTCAGGTAACGTTGCCGTTGATGGCTGTATTGTGAAAACGGCAGGGGTTGATGAGTCTAATTTAACTTTTGTTGGTAGTGCCCGTGTGTATGAAAGCCAAGATGATGCGGTAGCCGGTATTTTAGGCGGCGAAGTGGTTGAAGGTGATGTAGTGGTTATTCGCTACGAAGGCCCAAAAGGCGGCCCTGGAATGCAAGAAATGCTGTATCCAACAACCTATTTGAAATCCCGTGGTTTAGGCGCTAAATGTGCGTTAATTACCGATGGTCGTTTTTCCGGTGGAACGTCTGGTTTATCGATTGGCCATGTATCACCAGAGGCTGCTTCTGGTGGCACTATTGCGTTAATTGAAAATGGCGACCAAATTGCCATTGATATCCCTCAGCGTAGCATTCAACTTAATGTCAGTGATGAAGAGCTTGCTCGTCGTCGCAATGCGATGGATGCCAAAGGCCCATTAGGTTGGAAGCCTGTTTCCCGTGAGCGTTATGTGTCATTAGCACTGAAAGCTTATGCATTACTTGCTACCAGTGCTGATAAAGGTGCTGTACGCGATCGTTCTAAGCTGGAGGGGTAATATGTTGGCTTTGGCGTCTAAAGCTCAATTAGATCTCGCTCATTATTATTTACAGAAAATTTTGCTGTCGTCGGTTTACGATGTGGCTAAAGTGACGCCATTGTCGAGCATGAATAAATTGTCTGCTCGATTTGGTTGTCAGGTGTATTTAAAGCGTGAAGATATGCAACCCGTGCATTCATTTAAGTTACGTGGTGCCTACAACCGTATCGCTGCGTTAACTCAAGATGAATGTGATAGAGGTGTGGTGTGTGCATCGGCGGGTAACCATGCTCAAGGTGTGGCAATGTCAGCCGCCAGCCGCGGTATTGATGCGGTTATTGTGATGCCGAGTACGACACCTGATATTAAAATTGATGCAGTAAAGCGCTTGGGTGGCACAGTAGTGCTACACGGACAAGCGTTTGATCAAGCGAATGATTATGCTAAAAACCTTTCAGCAACAGAAGGGCGTGTTTATATCGCCCCGTTTGATGACGAAGCGGTGATTGCCGGTCAAGGCACCATTGCCCAAGAAATGGTGCAGCAACAACGTGATATTGAAATCGTGTTTGTACCGGTTGGCGGTGGTGGACTAATAGCAGGCATTGCAGCTTATTACAAAGCGGTGATGCCACAAGTTAAAATCATTGGGGTCGAGCCAGAAGACGCAGCCTGCTTAAAAGCCGCGTTAGAAGCCGATGAACCAGTCACTCTGGCTCAAGTTGGTTTGTTTGCTGATGGGGTTGCCGTTAAACGTATTGGTGATGAGCCATTTCGATTAGCGCGTGAATACGTTGATGGAGTGGTTACTGTCACTTCTGATGAAATTTGTGCGGCAGTCAAAGATATTTTTGAAGATACCCGAGCGATTGCCGAACCCGCAGGGGCTTTATCGATTGCTGGGCTTAAAAAGTACATGGCTCAACAGGGTGACGCCATCGATGCACCTAAAAAAGTGGCTGCTATTTTAAGTGGTGCTAACGTTAATTTTCATAGCTTACGTTATGTGTCTGAGCGTTGTGAATTAGGTGAACAAAAAGAAGCGGTGTTAGCGGTCAAAATACCTGAAAAACCAGGCAGTTTTTTACGCTTTTGTCAGTTACTGAATAACCGTGTTATGACCGAGTTTAACTATCGCTTTAGCAGTCGTGATATTGCGGTGGTATTTGCCGGAATTCGACTAACGGGTGGACAAACCGAGTTAGCGGATATTATCGCGTTACTTGAGTCGGAAGGCTTTGAGGTTCAAGATTTATCTCAAGATGAAACCGCAAAATTACATGTGCGTTATATGGTGGGTGGTCATCCACTAGAACCACTAGAAGAGCGCTTATTTAGTTTTGAGTTTCCTGAACATCCTGGGGCGTTGTTGAAGTTTTTAACTACTTTACAGAGTAAATGGAATATCAGTTTATTTCATTATCGCAACCATGGTGCAGCCTTTGGCAGAGTATTAACAGGCTTTGAAGTACCTGCGAATGATGATGTCGCATTTGCCCAGTTTTTAACAGACTTAGGTTTTGTGTATCAAGAAGAGACTCATAGTCCGGCTTATCAGTTATTTTTGAATAGCACTAAAGCTAAGGCATGATTGATATTAAAAATACCATACTGAGGTAATTTAATGCCTCAATGTGGTATTGTCAGTGCGCCTAAAACGAAAATATATTCGTGGGTGAGTACCAACACTGCCAATGCTCGATGCGGTTATTGCATTATGCGATTGGGGTTGCTTTATATGTAGGGTGAATTTTTCCATATGCTGGTAATACGAGCATATAAGACCTCATTTTAAGGAGACATTGATGTTACCCGTACCAACAATTCAAGCTTTTATGCCACCACGCCGAATCCTAATGGGCCCAGGCCCATCTGATGTGTATCCTGAAGTACTTGCTGCGCAAGCTCGACCGACTATTGGTCATCTTGATCCACTTTTTGTAGGTATGATGGATGAACTAAAAAGCCTCATTCAATACGCCTTTCAAACCAAAAATGAAATGACTTTAGCCGTATCAGCACCAGGCAGTGCCGGTATGGAAACCTGTTTTGTTAATTTAGTCGAGCCAGGCGAGAAAGTCATTGTGTGCCGTAATGGTGTATTTGGTGAGCGAATGCGCCAAAACGTTGAACGTGTTGGCGGTGTTGCGGTAGTGGTCGACAATGAATGGGGCGAACCAGTATGCCCTGATAAAGTTGAAGCTGCGCTTGTTGCGCATCCTGATGCAAAATTCTTAGCCTTTGTGCATGCTGAAACCTCAACAGGTGCGCTGTCTGATGCCAAAACCTTGTGTACCTTAGCGCAATTACACGACTGTATCAGCATTGTTGATGCGGTAACATCATTAGGTGGCGTGGAGTTGCTGGTGGACGAATGGGGAATTGATGCCATTTATTCGGGTAGTCAAAAATGTTTGTCTTGTGTGCCTGGCTTATCTCCTGTGTCATTTTCGCCTAAGGCAGTTGCTAAGTTAAAAGCCCGTACTACTCAAGTACAAAGTTGGTTCTTAGATCAAACCTTAGTGATGGGTTATTGGGGGAATGGTGCAGGCGCTAAACGCAGTTATCATCATACCGCCCCTGTTAATGCTTTGTACGCACTGCACGAGTCTTTGCGTTTGTTAGCCAACGAAGGGCTCGAAAATGCCTGGGCAAGACATCGTAAAATGCACCTATTTTTGCGTGATGGATTAACCAAACTTGGGTTTGAATTTGTGGTTGAAGAAGCATCACGTTTACCACAACTTAATACTGTGTATATTCCCGATGGTGTTGATGACTCTGCCGTGCGTAAGTATTTATTGGAAGAATATAATTTAGAAATTGGTGCTGGCTTAGGTGCTTTAGCGGGTAAGGCATGGCGTATTGGTTTAATGGGCTTTAGTGCTCGTCGTGAAAACGTCGCCATTTGTGTATATGCATTAGAAGAGTCTCTTAACCAGAACTGAGGTTTACTCAGCTAATGTAAGTAAAAAAATGACGCTAAATAGCGTCATTTTTTATATCTGAAAAGTTAATCGAAACGATTTCAGAGCCAGTAACATCAAGTATTATCTCTAATTCTGGTGAGCTACTCAGTAAGCTTTTTTTCTAACTCATTCACTTGTGCTTGAAGTGTTTCAAGCTTCTCGCGGGTTTTAAGCAATACGTGTTGTTGCACTTCAAATTCTTCGCGCGATACTACATCCAGCTTCATCAGTTGGTTTTGCAGTACTTGTTTACTGCGCTCTTCAAATTCCCCGGCAAACTGCTTTACACCGTTAGGCAGATTGTCGCTAAGTTGTTTAGCGAGCTCTTCAATTTTCTTTGGATTAATCATAATGATTCCCTACTGAGATATTGAGTTAATTGTAACCGAGGTAAGCGTTTTTCCAAACCTTAACTGTGATTTTTCGTTAACCGTCACCAGTTGATTCTGCTATGATCCGTCCTCGTTTAAGGTTAAGTAAGGTGTAATGATTAATGAAACTCAATCCAGGGCAAAATGAAGCGGTACACTATGTATCGGGTCCATGCTTAGTACTCGCAGGCGCTGGAAGTGGTAAAACACGAGTAATCATTAATAAAATTGCTTACTTAGTCGAAAAATGTGGCTATAAAGCCCGCAATATTGCCGCTGTCACCTTTACCAATAAAGCCGCGCGTGAAATGAAAGAACGTGTGGCACAGTCTATGGGGCGCAAAGAAGCTCGTGGATTATGGATTTCTACCTTTCATACTTTAGGACTCGAAATTATTAAACGCGAGCATAAAGTGCTTGGGCTTAAAGCGGGTTTTTCTTTATTCGATGATCAAGACACTTTCGCATTATTAAAAGAGTTGACTGAAGATGAACTCGATGAAGATAAAGATCTGATCAAATCCTTGGCATCTGCAATTTCAAATTGGAAGGGGGGTTAATCATTCCTCAACAAGCAATCAGTATGGCAAAAGATGAACAAAGCCAATTGTTTGCTATGTTGTATCAACGCTATGCTCAACATATGAAGTCCTATAATGCTCTCGATTTTGATGACCTCATATTACTTCCCACCTTATTGTTACGCATGAATGAAGATGTTCGAACTCGTTGGCAAACCAAAATTCAATATTTGTTGGTGGATGAATACCAAGACACCAACACCAGCCAATATGAATTAGTTAAACTTTTGGTGGGTGAACGTTCACGCTTTACCGTGGTTGGAGATGATGATCAATCTATTTATTCTTGGCGTGGTGCGAAACCGCAAAATTTAGTGTTACTTGGGACTGACTTCCCCCGACTTAAATTGATTAAATTAGAGCAAAACTATCGTTCGAGCCAACGTATTCTTCGTGCGGCCAATATTTTGATTGCTAATAACCCTCACGTGTACGATAAAGCGTTATTTAGTGAGCTAGCTTATGGTGAGCCGCTTAGGGTATTAATTGCCGCAAATGAAGAACAGGAAGCTGAACGAGTAGTCGCCGAAATCATTCGTCACAAGTTTGTTGGGCGAACTAAGTTTGGTGATTACGCCATTTTGTATCGTGGTAATCATCAGTCTCGCTTGCTAGAACGATCTCTGATGACTAACCGGATCCCTTATAAACTGAGTGGTGGCACCTCATTTTTCTCTCGAGCAGAAATTAAAGATATTATGGGGTATTTGCGTTTAGTGGTGAATCCTGATGATGACAATGCCTTTTTGCGAGTGGTTAACTTACCTAAGCGTGGTATTGGGCCTGCGACACTGGAGCGCTTGGGTAATTTTGCTAATCAAAAGCATATCTCGTTATTTGAAGCGATTTTTGATGTTGAGCTCAACCATCATTTAGCGCCTGCTGCAGTTAACTCCTTGTATCAGTTTGGCAAATTTATTGTTGATACCGGTGAGGTCGCCACCCGTGGAGAGCCTGTTGACGCGATTAAGCAACTTATTCGCAAAATAAATTACGAAGATTACCTATACGAAACCAGTACCAGCGCCAAAGCGGCAGAAATGCGGATGAAGAATATTTCAGAATTATACCGCTGGGTTACCGAAATGCTTGAAGGTGATGAATTAGATGAACCGATGACCTTGCCTGAAGTGGTTACTCGATTAACCCTGCGCGACATGATGGAACGTAATAGCGAGGATGAAGGTGGCGACCAAGTGCAATTAATGACTTTACATGCTTCCAAAGGATTGGAATATCCTTTTGTGTTTATGGTGGGTGTTGAAGAACGGATATTACCGCATCAGTCGAGTATTGATGAAGACAATGTAGATGAAGAACGACGTCTGGCTTATGTGGGTATTACTCGGGCACAGCGCGAGTTGTGGTTTGTGATATGCCGCGAGCGACGTCAGTTTGGCGAAACGATGCGTTGTGAGCCAAGCCGTTTTTTACTTGAGTTACCGCAAGATGATTTAATTTGGGAAAACCGTAAACCAGTACAAACGGAAGAGCAACGCGTGGAAACCAGTAAAAGTCATATCGCCAATATACGTGATATGTTTAAAAAATAAGCCTAACCATTCAGATTTAATTGATTAAGTTCAGGGTTTATGTTGATTTTATTTTCGGTAAATAATTTGCTAATTGCTCGTCCTTGACCTCGAGCATAACCGAGCTCTAAAAACTGCCTGACTTGTTGCTGGGTGTCGACGGTTGTGGCGTACATATCAAAATTAAGTGTATTAGCCGTCAATTGATAAGCTTTCACTAATTGTAATTGTTTCTCATTCAGTAAGTGCTTACTGATATCATTATCTAATTTTAATGCCTTAATGGGTAAGAAACTGAGACAACTTAATGAGCTATAACCTGTTCCATAACCATCAATACCGATGTTGACTCCTAATTGTGAGATAAGCTCGAAACCATTGATGTGGTTTTCGATATCTTGCACTAGGGCTTTTTCGTTGAAGAATAGCATTAGTTTGTTGACGTTGATGCTGCTACTTTTTATGGTATTTTTTAAATTGCGTAATACATATTTATTTTTTATATGCTGACTGCTAATCGACAGATGCAAGCTTACATCCTTATTATATTGTTGTTTTAGTGATTGATATTGGTTCTGCAAATAACTAAAAATATAGCCATCTAAATCGAGCGTGAGCTGGTATCGTGCAGCAAGATGCTTCATTTTGGTATGTTCAATTTTGCCTTGTTCTGGGTGGTGCCATTCTATTTGTGGCTCAATAGCAATAATTTCACCGCTACTAAAATCCACGATTTCAACGAGATAAATATCAAATTCTTGTCGGTCTAAAGCTTTTTTGAAGTCAATCTCTAAGTCATATTGTTGTTTTGTTTGTAGACTGAGTTTGTCATCAAAAATGACATAACAACCTTTGCCATTGGCTTTAGCTTGATACATCGCGGCATCAGCATCTCGTAAGATGGATTCACTGGTGATCATTCTATTATGGCTGCTAAAGGCGATACCAATACTGGCTCCTGAAATAAAATCTTGTTTGGCTAATTGATATGGCATTGATAAGGAATGTAAAATTCGTTCGCTGACGTCTTTTGCATCTTCTGTCGCATTAATTGAATCAAGTAATATTACAAACTCATCTCCCCCCATCCGTGCGAGGGTATCATTATCGCGAATACACGACTTTAATCGTTTTGCGGTTTCAATGAGGAAGCGATCACCTTCTAAATGACCAAAAGTATCATTTATTACTTTAAATCTATCTAAATCAATGAATAATAGCGAAAACTGATCTAATCCATGGCGTCGGAAATGTTTTAATGCTTGTGACAATCGGTCCATCAAAAAACATCTGTTGGGTAAACCTGTTAATCCATCGTGTTGTGCATCATGAACCAGTTGAGCCTCTATCTTTCGACGTTGGTTTATTTCTTGTTGGAGATTACTATTTAATTCGGCCAGCGCTTGGGTACGGGCTATTACTTTATCTTCTAGCAGTTCATAACTATTTTTGAGTGATTCAACTGCTTGCTTTCGTTCAATTGCATTGGCGATGTGTTGTGACACGAAAGTCAGTAATTCTAAGTCTTTTAATTGATATATATGTTCATCATCCAGACTGTAAATTGTCAATGCACCGCCAATGTCGCCATTAATCATTAACGGAATGCCAATCCATTGGTGCATCTCTTGAGTTTTATTCAAACTTGGGGATTTTGCATACACTTCACCCACAGTGACCATTTGAGCAATCTCTTTTGCTGACCATAACTGTGGTAACTTATGTTGCAAAATATATTCAGTTAAGCCATCTTGCATTGGGCGTGAGGCTGGATACTCAGTAGTCCTTTGTGACACATAAAAAGGAAATGACAGCATATTATCGTCGTCAATCAGAGAAATGAAACAGTTGTTGGCAGGAATTAATTGACTGATAATCGTATGGAGCCGTAAATAAAAATCTTGTTGAAATACCTTAGATGCAGACAGATCTGCAATTTCAAAAAGCGCTTTTTGTAATTTTTCTGCTTTTACGCGTTCTTTTACTTCAATTTTGACTTTGTCATATGCTTCACTGAGCTCTTTTGTGCGCTCAATAATGGCTTGTTCAAGTTGTTCATGGTGCTCTAATCGTTCCATTACCCCAGAAATATGGTGGCAAATAAAGCCCATCAGTTCCAATTCTAATTCACCGTAGGTATTAGCTGGATTATAACTTTGTACTACCAGTACACCACTAACAACATCTTGATTTTTAATTGGGACACCGAGCCATTGATGGCTAGGAGAGCCAAGACTTTTAATATCACCACTGGCTATCAATTCCTCAAATTTATTATCGTCACATAATAAAGGTGCGCCATTACGAAGCACATAACCGGTTAAACCACTATTGAGTAATGCTGATATTTCTTGATCTGGGTAGAGTTCCGTTGGGTGTGAATCTTGTTGGTCGGCAAAAAAAGGTAAACTTGTCAGTCCGGTTTTTGGGTTTTGAGATGCAATAAAAAAGTTTTCTGCAGGAATGAGTTGCTGTAAATGTAAATGAACCCGTTGATAAAAGTCATCCAGAGATGTGACCTGAGTTGCAATATTGGAAATGCCGAGTAATGCATTCTGAATAATCTCAGAACGTTTATACTTTTTGGCTAGACCTTTCAAGCGCGCAACCCTTTTTTGTAGGTGCTCGACTCGTTGAGATGCTTTTAAGAGGCTTAAATCCGTTTCCATATTACCTGTTCTTCTTATCTTATTAATTATGTGAAGAATTATTGTTGAACAACCATTATATTTACCATAAATACTAATGTGATCCAAGCTAAATCAATGTAAGTATAAAGTTAATAATTATAATGAATTCGTAAATAGTTATTGTAAATGAGTCAAAAGTTAACCAGTCAGTTAAAAAAAGCAAATCAGGGCTAGACGTGAGGTAGGTTTATCCTTATTATATGCGTCGCTAACCAAGGCGAGCGCCCATAGCTCAGCTGGATAGAGCGTACCCCTCCGGAGGGTAAGGCCGAAGGTTCGAATCCTTCTGGGCGCACCATTCGGCATGTACTGTTTCTGTCGTATTGGTTAGTAGAATTGAAAGTCAGTGGTGATTGTAGCTCAGTTGGTAGAGTCCCGGATTGTGATTCCGGTTGTCGTGGGTTCGAGCCCCATCAGTCACCCCATTCAATTTGTCGTTTTATATAGTTTTATTTTCGGTGATTAGCGCAGCCCGGTAGCGCATCTCGTTTGGGACGAGAGGGTCAGAGGTTCGAATCCTCTATCACCGACCACATTTATGTATTCTGATTAGTTATTTTAATGAGCTTACAGTTAGAAATAAAGAAAATTTCGGTGATTAGCGCAGCCCGGTAGCGCATCTCGTTTGGGACGAGAGGGTCAGAGGTTCGAATCCTCTATCACCGACCAATTTACAAAAAAGCCACTCATTAGAGTGGCTTTTTTGTTTTTGTCATTTCAATTAATCATTTCGATGGTCCATTTTGTTGCTAATATTCCAGCGTTAACAATGGATAATATCAATTACATTGTTTATATCCACTTTAACGGCGCTTGTACTGTCTATGTGCTAGGTTTAATGCTTTTTATTAATCTGTATGCTGTTATAACGAAGCGCCTCTGTAACATCGATACGTTTGTTGTGGTTAACTAATTTCAATCTGGATCAAATGAGATAAAAAACAAACAGATGAAATATGTCACCTCATGACATTTCAAATTAATAGTATCCACAATTTATTACCCGACTCTATCCCGTAAATGTATCGCTCAATCATATGAACAAACTTGGTAGTTGTTTAATAAGTATTATCCTGACATTTCAATCGAGCTAGGTGTTGAAGCATGAATCACTTGGTTAACATTTTGATAGAAATCAACACAGCTATTGGGCTTGTCATCATGTTCGGTGAGTCAATAACGATGGCATAAAAAAACCACTCCGAAGAGTGGTTTTTTTATTAAGTGTTCAGTCAATATTATTTATAACGTCACATTAATAGGCGGAACTATAAATCCCTGATATGCATCAACCCTCAATTCAGTAAAGCGAGTAAGTTGTTCCTTCTCTTGAATACCCGTCGCAATTACTTGAATATCTAAGCCTTTGGCTACGTTGACTAACGCTCTGCATAACTCACTGTTATGTTGGTTGTGTTCAATATAAGCAAATGATTGATCTAATTTAACATAGTGTGGGCGCAAGCTTTGTAAATAGGCCATTGAACCAAATTGACGGCCAAAATGGTCAATCCCAAAGAGAGCTCCTGAATCTCGGATGATTTTACAGAGATTTTCACAAGATTCTAAATCGCTATAAACACTCGCTTCAGGAATTTCAAAACAAATGCGATTAGTATATTTATTGGTTCTAAGAAATTGCTTTAACCAAATATGGAAATCAGCATCACTAATACTTTGATAGGTGAGGTTAATAGCGACTCGTTCATAATTACGTTCCAATAAACGGTGCTCACTTACCGTTTCTATTAAACAGCGATCGAGCATTGTGCCTAATGAGAGTAATTCCACATAGGGCATAAACTGACCAGCATGCAGAATTGTATCGTCTATTTGCAGTTGGCAATATAGTTCTCGTTGACAAATTTCATCTTTGGCACAAAGTTGAATCGGTTGCCAACGGAATTGGAACTTTTTATGTTTTATTGCATGATTCAAATTACTGCGCCACTCTTCTCGAGTGAATAATTGCTTTTGAGTGTTCTCAAACCAATGAAATACTTTGCCTTCTTTAATAGATTGTTGGAGAGCATTATCTGCCTGGGCCAACATATCTGATACGGTCATTTGTCCCAGACGCTCTGCCACACCAATATAAAACTGTTCGTTTGGTTTACAGCCGGATTTAGATATTTCTTTATTAACCGTCCGTATTAAACTTTGTAAATACTTAGTTAATTGATCATGTTCACAGTCTTCAACAAGGAAGGCAAATTCATAAGCTGCAATGCGTGCGATAACAGAGGGAGATATTTGATCTTGATGATGTTGTAGTTTCTCCGCCAGAATGCGGATGGTTTCATCCCTAACTTGGAAGCCGTATTTGCTATGAACTTCTTCTAACCAATCCATTTTGACTAAATAAAATGCGCCAGTGCTAGGCTCACTCAACCAACCATTAACGCGACTGACCATATACTGTCTATTAGGTAATCCGGATACTTGATCAACAAGATTTTTCTTTCTTAACGCGGAGACTTCTTCGTCAAGTGAGTTAAACACTTGCTTTAATTGAGCAGACATACTGTTAAATGCATTGACCAGTTCTTTTAACTCTTTTGTTTTTGGCGTTGGCATATCGGGGCCAAATTGACGGTCGGCAATTTTTTTTGCGTGTATCGAAAGTGTATTTAAGGGTTTTAAAATCCAACTCAATCCCACTCTTGCAAATAGGATAGCGATGAGAAATAAAATCGAAAATAGAATGATAATATCTGAAATGGTTCGCCATAATTCATGGTAGCCAAAACCAGGGTGAGCAGTAATTTCTAATGTTGCTAATTGTAACCAACCAGAGGTAATAGTGGTTTCTTTTCTTATGGTTTTAAATAGATTTAAGTCGATAAACCATTGCGGTACATCTTCGACTCGAATCGCATTATTCCATACTTGTTGTTTACCATCTACTAACCAAGTTAACTTAACTTGTTGGTAATAACCGCCCTCAAAAATAACATTGACCAAGGTTTCTGCACCGGCATCATCGCCAGCTTCTAACACGGGTGTCAGCATTAATCCTAATGAATTACTGGTATTATTGAGATCAGATTCCATTTGTGTTGTTAAAAAACGTTGAGTTTCTGAAAATTGCACATAGGCAACACTTGCAATCGTTAACAAGAAAAGCCCGAAAAGTAACGCATAGATCTGCCTGAACAGGGTCATGTTGTGACTACTCCATGTTGAGTTTGGGTTGGCGTAAACGGTCTACACTCAATCTATATTTAAGGTCAGTCCATTTTTCAAGACGTGATGATGAACCCGCTAAAACACCACGACCTTTCTCTTTGTTTAACCATAATTGTTTACCATTAAAGCTGTAAACAGGCAGAAGATCTTTACGTTTAGTTGCTAACTTTATGGTTTTATCTAAATTATCGAGCACTAATGGAATCGAATTTGGTTTTTCATAATATGAAAGCACCATGTGATATTGATTCAATGATGTTGCTTTTACCATGGTTATCCTGAGTTTATCTTCATCAATGCCAAGTTGAAGAAGGGTGAAGTATTTTGCGATTGAAAAATCTTCGCAATCTCCGCCATTGGCACCAATAAACTCCATCGGTGATGCCCAGTAATTAGACTCACCCCACAAAGTTTGATCATCAATAAATCGAAATAAGTTAAAAAACTGATTAACTTTTTCTAACTTGTCTATATCTGCAAGTTGTTGTGAGTCATTGAGAATGTTAAACCAAGCTTTTGCTCGTAACCCTGCTCGATCGCCATAGTGTTTTGATAACACTGAAATAGTTTCTTGTTGATTTAATTCTTGAGTCGGTGCCGCATATAAACATGAAACTAAAAGAGCCGATGCCATAATGGAAAAATGACAGACCCTTTTATATTGCGATGTTTTTATTTGGCGGTCTTTACGACTCAAAAAAATAAATGCCTTGTGTGTCTGTTAGTTATTTTGTATATCTACTGTGTAGATATTCCATTTCATTACTGGCATTGTGTCGTCTGCTGTAACTTGTGCCATCACTCGACGGTTATGTTCTTCAGCCATTGTCGTACCGGTATCATCAACAGGGCGATCGAAACTATATCCAATGGCGTTTAAACGATTTGGATCAATATCAAAAGAATTTTCGAGAACTTCAATAACAGCTTTGGCTCGCTTTTGAGATAATGCTAAATTAAGTTCATAGCTACCTCGTTTGCTTGTATGGCCTTCAATCGTTACCTTAGTGCTTGGATAAGCCTTTAGTATATTTGCAATTTTTTCAATTTGGTCATAATACTGAGGATCAATAATGTCAGAGTTGTTGCCAAATAATATATTCAATTCTTGACGTTCATTGATACTTTTAACGCTCCCGCAACCATAATTATCAACTTCTGCACCTTTAATTGTATCCGTGCAACGTTCTCTAGCGGTTATGACGCCGTCGCGATCCATATCTGTTAAGTTAAAGTTTTGCTCTGTGTGTTTAGTTAACTCGACAACATCATTCATTGCACAGCCTGTGGCGGTCAACATTGTGAGTAGAATCATTAAGTATTTCATTATTGGACTCCTCCCTCATAATCACGCTCTCCACGCCATTCTCCAGGGCGCGTGACTCTAAGTGAGTCTAGTAGATCACCAGTTGCATTGAGCACTCGATAGCTCGCAGCAATTTCATCATATTCAGTCTGTAAGTAATCTTTTCGGGCTTCAAAGAGTTCATTTTCGGTATCGAGTAAATCGAGAAGACTTCGTTGACCTAGATTAAATTGTTGGACATAAGCCACTTGAGTTTGTTTTGCAGCCACAACGTGTTCACGAATGAATTGTTTTTGTGGTGCTAACATTTCGTAGGCATTCCAAGCATAAGATAAGCCTTCAACAACTTGACGATAAGCACGTTGTTGAATCTCTTTTGCTTCATTGATTTTATAAGCTGTCTCTCTGTCTCTAGCGATGTCTTTGCCACCAGAGAAAAGGTTATATTTTACCTGAACCATCCCGACTAACTCATTATTATAACCATTAACATTTTGGCTGCTAATTGCACTGTAGCCATCTTCACCATCAATATCATTGTTCCAATTACCCTTAAGCTCTAGGCTTAATTGTGGGAAATAGGTGGCTTTGGCTGAGCTTCGTTCTTTTTTAGCTGCATTAATGTCATTTGCTGCTGTTTTTAACACTGGATGTTTTGCTTTTGCTGCACTGATCCCTTGCGCTAAGCTTGCTGGCAGCATGTCGGCATCAGGCACCGGTAAGATTAAGTTATCTGGTTGTGATTCTACAATTTTTATAAAGGCTGCTCGTGCGTCTTCTAAATTATTTTTAGCCGAAATAACATTGGCATTTGCTCGGGCAAGACGACCGGTTATTTGCGATAAATCTGCTATCGATCCTAATCCAGAGTCTGTTCGCTGTTTTATTTGATCGTAAATTTCTTTATGACTTGCGAGGTTCTTTTCAGATAGCTGTAATACTTGTTCTGTACGGATGACGTCAAGGTAAACATTGGTGACATCCAATGCCATATCTTCAGCGGCAGAAAATAATGCCCACTGATCGGCGCTGGCTTCAAATGAATAACGATCGACTTCGCTACTGGTATAAAAACCATCGAAGATCATTTGCTTGATGCTAAAACCAGCTTCGCCACGCTCTAACTCAATAATACCGTCATCATTGACATCACCTTGACCAGCTTTACGGCGAGTCGATGGGCTATCTGTTTGTTCCCAGCCATAGCCCGCAGTTATGTCGACAGTTGGCATATAACCAGCCACAGCCTGGTTAACTTGTTCTTCACGTGCTTTAAATTGGTTAAAAGCTATACGTAAATCTGGATTTGTGTCCAGTGTGTGCGCAACAGCCTGTTCAAGTGATTGGCTTGAAGCTATTGGTGTAATCAGCATTCCTACAGCGAGTGCAATAGCACTCAGCTTTTTTGGCCGATTCATTATTGTTGTCATTTAAAAACCCTCCCGGTTCCTTTTAGCGCTCTCTAAGTGCTGTCTCTTTTGCTCTTAAAATTGGATTTAAAATGTACTCAAGTATCGATTTTTTCCCTGTTATGACATCTACAGATGTAAGCATTCCAGGGATTATAGGCATCTCCGTGCCATCGTCTTTCATTAAACTAGATTCTTGTGTTCGTACTTTTATGATGTAAAAGCTGTTACCTTCTTCATCTTGAGATGTATCAGCACTAATATGTTCAACAGTGCCTTTGAGTCCACCATAGCGAGTAAAGTCATAGGCAGTGACTTTCACTATGGCTGGCAAACCTGGATGTATAAAGGCAATATCTTTTGGTGAAATTTTAGTTTCTATTAGTAGTCTATCTTCTGAAGGCACTATTTCCATAATATCTACACCAGGTTGTACAACACCACCTAACGTATTGAAGTTTATTTTTTTAATTGTACCGATAACAGGAGAGGTGATGACAGCTTTACTGACTTTGTCAAATGCCCCTTTTTGTGCCTGATTCATACGAGATAGTTTAGTTTGCATCTCATTGAGTTGTGCCCGTAAATCGGTAACGTAAACAAATACAGCATCACGGCGCTTTAAAATGGCTTCGTCCATAGAAGCTTTAACTTTTGGACGTAAGATCCTTACAGATTGCAATTCGCCTTGAATATCATTGACTGTTCTTTCCAATTTGAGCAATTCTACTTCTGGAACAATACCTTTACGAGCAAGTGGACGGGTTAGGTCAAGCTCGCGAGAAACGAGTTGAAAGCTTTTAGTTAGGGTGCTGATTTTAGACGCCAATTCTTCTATTTCTTGTTGGCGTTGCTGAATTTGACGTACCAAAATTTCTAATTGATTACTTAAATTATCGAGTCGAATTGAATACTCATCTTGTTGGCGTTTAACCAACTCAGGCTCTTGATCAATAATATTTTGGGAAAAAATTAATTTTTGTTTGGTTATTTTTACTTGTTGGCGCCAGTCGGCAGACATATCAGAAATAATTATGCTGTCTAATTCAGTCCGCATACGGATTATATTGGTTTGTAGGCCGTAGACTTCTTGTTCTTGTTGATCATAATCAGAACGAAAGCGTGTATCATCGATCCGGACTAATGCTTGTCCTTTGGTGACCATAGCTCCTTCTTGAACGTAAACCTCTTGTAAAATACCGCCATCTAAGCTTTGAATAACCTGTAATTGCGAAGAGGGGATAACTTTACCCATTCCGGTAGTCACTTGATCGAGTTCAGAGAAATATGCCCAAATAAAAAAACACACCATCATCGCAGCTAACGACCATATGATGAGCCGATGACCTGTTGGCGCATCGGTCATCATAGCACCGTACACATCGTCGACCATTTCCAAATCTTCAGTTGTCAGATGCTTACTCATGAATTCTGACCTCCAGTCATTGCACCAGAGTTGAGCTTGGCAAGAACTTCATCTTTAGGGCCATCGGCCATTACGTGGCCTTTATCAAGCACAATTATGCGATCAACTAAGTTAAGAAGATGCATTTTATGGGTAATTAATAATAAGGTTCTGTCTCGACTGACTAACTGCATCGAGCGAATAAATTGTTTTTCCGCTCTAGCATCAAGGCTTGCTGTAGGTTCGTCCATTAAGAGTATCGACGGATCATTTAGGGTTGCTCGTGCTAGCGCAACAGTTTGTCTTTGCCCTCGACTTAACGCTAATCCGCCTTCACCAACTTGTTGATCCAAACCTTCAGATTCTAAATTGGTAAATAAGCTTACTCCTGAAAGCTGGATTGCTCTCATTAACTGATGTTCTGTTACTTGGCGAGATCCAAATAAAATATTGTCGCGAATGGAACCATGAAATAAGGTGACATCTTGAGGTAAGTAACCAAAGTTACGTCTAAGATCACTAGGGTGAATTTGTCCTATATCGAGGCCATCATAACGGAGGCTACCTTGAGAAGGTTTATATAATCCCAGTAATAGTTTGGCTAAGGTACTTTTACCTGAGCCATTTCTGCCAATAATAGCAATACGCTCACCAGGATTGATCCGTAATGATAGAGGGTACAAACTTGGTTTTTCACAATCTGGGAAGCTGAAACTGATATTGTCAGCTTCTATTTTTCCCATAAAGACTTCTTTACTGGCTAAATGTCCTTTATCTTCAAATTCATCTTCTTGTCCCATTATGGCGTCAAGTTGACGTAATGAGCTAACCGTATGGTTACCGCGAGTTATTAAGCCTGCTAGCTGAGCCATAGGAGCAATGGCTCTGCTAGAGAGCATGACGGCTGCAATAATACCGCCCATTGATATTTCGTTATCGGCTAAACGATATACACCCAAAATAACCACTGATACTACCGTCAGCTGTACGACAAAATTTGCGATATGACCGACATAATTAGACAGTTTTTTTGTTTTGAGCTGCCAATTTGCAGTGTGGCCAATCATTTGTTGCCAGCTTTTTTGCACTAAGCCTTCGGCGCCGTTAGCTTTAATTGATTCTAGTGCCGATAAACTTTCAATTAAATGGCCATGTTTTAAACTGGCAAAACGGTTACTTTCTTCAATGGCTTGCTTTAGTTTTGGTTGTAAATAGAGAGTTGCTGCAATAATAATTAAGCTACCAATAACGGGTACAACTGCTAAATCGCCAGCGAAAATATAGATAATAATGACAAATAACAAAGCAAAGGGGAGATCGACTAATGCTGTGATAGTTGCAGACGTTAAAAACTCGCGGATATTTTCAAATTCACCTAACTGCCTCGCCATACCACCGATGCTAGGAGATCGTTTTGATAATGGGATACCAATGGCTTTGGCAAACAATTTTGACGATACAATAATATCAACTTTTTTACCTGCAACATCGATCAAATAACTTCTCATTTGACGCATAACAAAATCAAAAACATACGCAATTGCTGCTCCAATCGCTAATACCCAAAGTGACTCAAATGCAAGGTTAGGCACCACTTTGTCATACACATTCATGATAAATAATGGTGATACAAGGGCAAATAAATTAACCAATACTGAGGCAATTAGTGCATCACGGTAAATGGGGGCTGCGTCTTTAATGCTTTGCAGTAACCAATGCGTGCTGTTGTCATGAAGGTGAACATCAAAACTTTTATCACCACGATAATCTTGTTTAACGAGAAATAAATAACCGACGTACAGGGTTTCTAGTGCTTCAATGGTGAGTTTATTTTCACCGCCAGTTTCTGGTAGTTGAATAATGGCCGTATCGTTATCTAAATCAATTTTTCTTAAAATACAGGCTTTTTTATCTTTTAATAATAAAATGCACGGTAAGAGTATGTCTGAGACTTGGTTTAAGTCTTTGCGTGATAATTTGGCAGATAAACCACCTCTAGCCGCTGCTTGTGGCAGTAACTCAGGGGTTATAACTGCGCCAGACAGCGGAAGACCTGCAGCTAATGAATCTATTGAACAAGGGCTGCCAAAGTGTTCTGTTAATAACACAAGACTATCAAGTAGCGGATCGACCGTTACCTTTTGGGAGGCCGAAATCGTCCATTGATCATTTATTTTAGACGCAGTTGTAGGCACTGATTACTTATCCTTAATAATTATCATTATATTTTAAACAGTTTGCAGACGCTCGTATGTTACTACGAAGCGTCAACAAAGTGTTGTATTTAAGGAATAATACTACCATCTTGGTTATTGTTTAATGGCTCTACCGATGCGAAACTTTCTGCAGAGGTATCAGTATCGTCGATGATTAATGCACCATCGTCCAACAATCCGTTGATAATCACGCCATCATCACTACTGCCGTAGACATCAGATAAATCTACGCCGTCTAATATGATGTGCTGTTCGAATACACCGTCGTTATCAGCATCAATATCAATAGTGGTTGTGCCGTTATTCTCACTGAAATTCAGCATATTATCTAAGTTAGTTAGGTTTTCATTTACCAATAAGTCACTTAAATCAATGCTGTCTTTACTGATGTCAAAATCAGTAATGGTATCAGTACCACTTTCATTTGCATGCCAAACGAAGGTATTGTTGCCTTCACCACCATTTAATATGTCATTACCTAAACCACCACTGAGTAAGTCATCACCTAAGCCACCAATCAAGAAATCATTACCATCTCCACCAATCAGTACGTCATCACCAGCCCCACCATCAAGAACCGCATCGGCAAAATAAATGCTACCGGTTGAACCACTCGCTCCGTCTGAAATATAGACGCCTGTTTGAGTGCTACCGTCGCTTAAAGTAATAGTGAAAGTGGCACCTGCCGAGGCTAAATCACTACCAGTATCGGAACCTAAACTATCTGTATCGATTGAGAACCAGAATTGATCGCCACTAGTAAAATCTCCCTCAGAAAATACTGCCGTAAACGTGCCGCCGTCTGCCGTCATATTGGCAAAAATATCGGCATTGTCATCGTCAATACCTTGTGAATTACTGCCTTTCGTAAGAGTTGAATCACTTATATCAAAGAAGCCATCCGAATCACTACCAGCATTAAGGTTAATTTGTATCTGAGTAATTGATAAGCCAGTGGTTAATAATGCGGCTTCAAAACCGAATTGGTTTTGGGTTTTATTATAAGTATTCCCTGAAGCGACAGTGGCATTTATGGTTAACCCTACTGGAATTGTTGCAGTTGAATTGGCGATGATAATGTCGTTTTCATGAGTACCAATCAAGGTTGTAGAGTCTTGATAATCAATCGTGACATCAGCACTATCTTCAGTCCCATTACCGCTCAAAGTATAATTGAAACTATCGCCATCATTTGCAGCGGTAACTGTAACATTACCATTGTTTAGAGATGCATTACTGCCGGTGACACTCGTGATTTCAGCATCATTAGTCGTAGCATCACCATGAGTAAGGTATTCAGTTGAAATAGTGAGATTATTTCCTGCTGCTTGATTGGTAATAACATTATTTACATTGGCATCTAATGACGCGTGGTAATCAACATTAATCACCAGATCAAATGTACCAGTGTCGCCGTCGTTATCAATAATGGTCACTTCAAATGTCTCTTGTTTATTGAGTACATTTTCACCTGAATCAATAAAGTAAATATATTCACCTGTTTCGAAGTCAAGGGTGAATGTTGCGCCTAATGCTGTGGTGATAATTTGAATAGGATTATTTGTATCATAGTTATAGGTGACCCCATCTATCATTAGCTGATCTACACTACCACCATCAGCACCCACTAATACACCAGTTGAACTGGTTCCTAGAATGCCTAATCCACCAGTGACTGCATTAGATTCAAAATAATCGAGAATGGTATTCGTTAAATCATCGGCATCATTAACTTTAATAGCATATTCTTCATTACCATTCACTTCAGGATATGAGATTGGTAAAATTGCATTTAAGCTGGCGTTACCAATACCAATACCAAAGGCAATATCGTAATAAGTATCTAGGTACTCTTGCCACTGTGTTTGAAGAGTAGTGCCAACCGTATGGCCACTTGATGGCACACCATCAGAAATAAAATACACAAAGCTTTGGTCTGCAACAGGTAAGTCTATATTCGCCATGACATTCTTTAAAGCACTGTCATAGTGAGTACCACCATTTGCTTGGAGTGCATTAAGATAGTTTATCGCAGTGTCAATATCGTCAATCAGCCAAGTAGAATTTGTAACACTAGAAGAGTAGGTCACAATTTGAACATTAACATTGCCAGCTGCATCCACTTCATTAATGAGTGCAGTGAGTGATTCAATTGCAGTTTCAAGGTAGGTTTTTCCGTTACCAGCACTATTATCCATACTGCCTGATATATCTAAAATCAGGGTTAGGTTTGTGGTGATAGGGTCCGCACTAGATTGAAGGTTTTGTTCAATATTTTGAACAACAGGTACATCGTCATGAATGGATATCGTTAATGTCGCATCACTACTATACCCAGAGTCATTCTCAATGGTGTAGCTATATTCTTCTAACACATCAGCGCTAGTAGTATTAGAATTTGTGAGTTCATATTGATAATCGCCCGCTCTGAAGTCAGCTGTATCCTCGGTATATACGGTTAGAATACCGTTAGCGGTTGTAATGGTAATAATACCATCAACAGGTGATTGACCATCTAAGCTGCTTATGACTGTAGTACTGCTAATGCCAGAGTCGTTGTCTAATAGATTGCCCGTAGTAATATTAGAACCTGTACCTTCTAGGGTACCGGCAACTAAACCGGACTCTGATACTTCTGCAGTATTATCTGCAGCGATAGGTGTGGAGTCTTGAGACATACTTAGAACAGCCGTCGATTGATCACCATCAGAGTCTTCAAGCAGATAAGTGAATTCTTCAGTTATTGGTGTTCCGTTTCCTATAGATGTTGCTGTTAACGAATTAAGAGAATAATTAGTACTCAGACCAGCAGATAACACGATATATTGAAAAGGACTGCTAGAATCAATAACTAATGAATTACTGTTTGATGTTCCAGTAGATACAACATTTCCACTAGCATCATAAGTAGTCCAAAGAACTTGTTCGGAAGTACTCACGTCACTTAAATTCAAAGTAACACTATTAATTGCAGCTGGTGAGCCTAAATCGATAACAAGAGCCTCTCCAGTAGTGATTTTATTCTTATCATCCCCAGTACCAACTCCAATACGGTTTTCATTCCAACCAACATTACTATTAGATGTCCCCAAACTGTTTAAGTTGAAGGCTGTAGTGGAGCTGAATCCATATAAATCAATGTCAGTATTATTACTCTTTAAGTCAACATATGTATAACTATTGATAGTGGTATCAGTTTGTGTTGATTGATAACTATAACTACCATCTTGATTAATTATTAATTGGCCATTATCAGTATTTATAGTGAGGTTGCCACTACTATTAAAGCTGTCATAAACAACATTGTCATAGGTAACACTAATCAGCGTTGTTGCGTCGGCCCCTAAGGTGTCAACTCCAGAACCATCGGTACCCTCTGCCGTTATCACATTGCCATATGCTAAACCACCAAAGCCGATACTATCAGTGTCATCAACAGCAACTGAGGCGGTATCATTGACATCAATTGACACTAGCGTCCACTCAGAATTTCCTGTTCCATCAGTTGCTTGATAATAGAAACTATCAACTAGTGTATCGCTACTACTGTGATCAAGGTTTGCAGGAGCTTGGTAACTGTACGTTCCGTCTGCGTTGATAGTTATAGTGCCGCCCAGAGTTGTTGTGAAACTTTCTCCTGCTTGAGTGGCATCAATACTATTGTTATTTGAATTCCCTGGTGCGAATTTGAATACGGATAAGCTATTGCCTTCAGCATCACTATCGTTATTAACTAAGTCATTGGTAGTGAATACGAGCGTCTCGCCTTCAACTGTGATTAACGCATCAGGAGCTGCTCCTGGAGTAGAGTTTGTACCGACAATGGTAATAGTGACCGTATGGGTCGCAGTGCCATCGGCTGAAGTTACCGTGATATCTCGGGTAAGGGTTTCCCCTTCAGCAAGCGACTGCACATCAATGTGGTTATTATTTAAAGTGTAAGTCCAGTTACCATCGGCATCAATACTGAAGCTACCGTAGTTGGCATCAGCGACATCTGTTTGTGTTTGGAACACTGCTTGACCGGCATCAACGTCGGTCACGGTTAAGCTGCCCGTGACCATCTCAACGGTGGTGTTGTCGGTATCGGTAGCACCATTTTCAGTGACTGTACCTGCATCGGTATCGCCACTACCGACAGTGATAATAGCAGTATCGTTAGCGCCTACAATATTAATGGTTACTGTGGCAGTATCAGTTGCACCGTATTGATCGGTTACTGTGTAAGTAAAGGTATCCGTAGTAAGTTGCCCAGCTGTTAGGGAATCAAATGAGTTATTAGTGTCATATGAATAGGTACCATCACTGTAAATGGTTAATAACGCACCGCTTGGTAGTGTAATTACTTGTCCGTCGGTCACTACCATGTCATTAACTTCTGTTAGCGCAAAGGTGTTGCCTTGTGAATCTGAATCATTGTTGAGCAAACCTTCAGATGCATTTGCAATCGTTAATATGCCGTCTTCCGCAACGAGATAAGTCCCTATAATTGCAGGTCCCGCAGCAGTGATACTCGTTAAGAAGTAGTCTGACGAGTCTGCCAATGTGGTTCCATTGGTTTGCTCATTAATCGTTTGCGTAGCTTCAAATACTAATTGATCAAATACTATGTCACCAGTATCGATAGTAAAGGTACCGGTATTACTTGATGTTGTACTAAATGTTTCAGTCGCAACAAGTTCACCGTTGTAATAAGCCTTCCAAACGCCTTGTTCTCCATCATTTTCGTCTGAGAATAAATTTGAAACACTGAATGTTGCTTGATTTACTAATCCATTAAAGTCAATAACAATTGCTTCAGAGGTTCCAGTCGCTGAATCATATTCAATTTGGCCGGTAATTTGGTCAGAAGTTCTTGGCGAGCCTGTCACTCCAAGCTTATTCGTACCTGATTCATAGCTTACTGTGCCCATTGAACCATCAGCATTACGAGCTGAAATAGTCATTAGGTTCTCACCATCAGACTGTGGAATCACCCAAGATGTACTAGAGCCTGTTGTTACAGTATATGCTGAACCAGGGACATCATCATTAGCATCAACGTTGTTTATCGTTGCTGTATCTGTAGCGGTTGTTGATTCGTTACCTGCTGCATCAGTTTGTGTTATTTCAACTGTGATTTGATCACCTGCTCCTGGAACATCTTCAGTCCATGTGATCTCACCATTGTTATAATCAAAAGCAATGCTAGGCGTTGAGCCGTCAAGATTAACCAATTGACCATTTTCGAGTTTTAAATCAAATGAAACTTCATTTCCATCGACAGTGATAGATATAGAAACAAAACCACCTGCAACTAAATCAGCATTTTCAACATCTGCTTTAATTTGTATCCCACTTCCGTTGGCAGCTATTTCATTATTATTTAACCAACCATCTCCGGGTGTTCCGTCATCAACAATAATAATTGATAGAGCGGAAGGTGCCGTAAGATCAATGGGTTTAGTATCATTAGCAATAGTTGATGGGTTACCAGCTTGATCAATCACTTGCGCGGTGACATCAACATCGGTGGCTCCAGTCGTCACAGGGACTTCCACAGGGAAACCACTGTCGAGCATTGCTTGCGTGACAGGGCCATTAAACAATTCATTACCGTTACCGTCAGTGACAATCAAGGTGTCGCCAACTTGGGTGCCTATTTCCAATGTAATAATAGCGGTTACTGAATTATCAGAACCAATTTCATCCGCACTGTATATACCTTCATCACCCATACCAATAAATTCAATATTAGGCATTGGTGCTGGTGTTGTATCTAGAGTTTCAGCATCATCAGCAGTTAACGGATTATTATTGGAATCGGTTGCCGTGGCGTCAACGGTGATTTCACCATCGACCAGGGCTGAGATATCGACGTTATCGACCGAGTAGCTGCCGTCAGCGTTCACGGCCACATCGTTAATTTCAATGGTGTTGCCATCGACATCGGTGAGGACTAAATCAACCGTGCCGCCTGTC
The DNA here is from genome assembly GCF_005234075.1 of Shewanella sp. MEBiC00475. Taxonomy (NCBI): domain Bacteria; kingdom Pseudomonadati; phylum Pseudomonadota; class Gammaproteobacteria; order Alteromonadales; family Shewanellaceae; genus Shewanella; species Shewanella sp. MEBiC00475. The sequence goes on along the minus strand of NZ_CP039928.1, from coordinate 1,692,718 downwards.
GGAATATCTTGGCTGGTTCCGGTAATGTCAGCTTGATCATTGGCGTTATCGAGGACCAAATCAACGGTTAAGTTACCGGCGGTGGCATCGAGCTCTTCAGCATCATCAGCGGTTAACGGATTGCCGTTACTGTCAGATGCACTGGCGTCAACGGTGATTTCACCATCGACCAGGGCTGAGATATCGACGTTATCGACCGAGTAGCTGCCGTCAGCGTTCACGGCCACATCGTTAATTTCAATGGTGTTGCCATCGACATCGGTAAGGACTAAATCAACCGTGCCGCCTGTCGGAATATCTTGGCTGGTTCCGGTAATGTCAGCTTGATCATTAGCGTTATCGAGGACCAAATCAACGGTTAAGTTACCGGCGGTGGCATCGAGCTCTTCAGCATCATCAGCAGTTAACGGATTATTATTGGAATCGGTTGCCGTGGCGTCAACGGTGATTTCACCATCGACCAGGGCTGAGATATCGACGTTATCGACCGAGTAGCTGCCGTCAGCGTTCACGGCCACATCATTAATTTCAATGGTGTTGCCATCGACATCGGTGAGGACTAAATCAACCGTGCCGCCTGTCGGAATATCTTGGCTGGTTCCGGTAATGTCAGCTTGATCATTGCGTTATCGAGGACCAAATCAACGGTTAAGTTACCGGCGGTGGCATCGAGCTCTTCAGCATCATCAGCAGTTAACGGATTGCCGTTACTGTCAGATGCACTGGCGTCAACGGTGATTTCACCATCGACCAGGGCTGAGATATCGACGTTATCGACCGAGTAGCTGCCGTCAGCGTTCACGGCCACATCGTTAATTTCAATGGTGTTGCCATCGACATCGGTGAGGACTAAATCAACCGTGCCGCCTGTCGGAATATCTTGGCTGGTTCCGGTAATGTCAGCTTGATCATTAGCGTTATCGAGGACCAAATCAACGGTTAAGTTACCGGCGGTGGCATCGAGCTCTTCAGCATCATCAGCAGTTAACGGATTATTATTGGAATCGGTTGCCGTGGCGTCAACGGTGATTTCACCATCGACCAGGGCTGAGATATCGACGTTATCGACCGAGTAGCTGCCGTCAGCGTTCACGGCCACATCATTAATTTCAATGGTGTTGCCATCGACATCGGTGAGGACTAAATCAACCGTGCCGCCTGTCGGAATATCTTGGCTGGTTCCGGTAATGTCAGCTTGATCATTAGCGTTATCGAGGACCAAATCAACGGTTAAGTTACCGGCGGTGGCATCGAGCTCTTCAGCATCATCAGCAGTTAACGGATTCTTACTGGTCAGATGCCTGGCGTCAACGGTGATTTCACCATCGACCAGGGCTGAGATATCGACGTTATCGACCGAGTAGCTGCCGTCAGCGTTCACGGCCACATCGTTAATTTCAATGGTGTTGCCATCGACATCGGTGAGGACTAAATCAACCGTGCCGCCGTCGGAATATCTTGGCTGGTTCCGGTAATGTCAGCTTGATCATTGGCGTTATCGAGGACCAAATCAACGGTTAAGTTACCGGCGGTGGCATCGAGCTCTTCAGCATCATCAGCAGTTAACGGATTATTATTGGATCGGTTGCCTGGCGTCAACGGTGATTTCACCATCGACCAGGGCTGAGATATCGACGTTATCGACCGAGTAGCTGCCGTCAGCGTTACAGCCACATCGTTAATTTCAATGGTGTTGCCATCGACATCGGTGAGGACTAAATCAACCGTGCCGCCTGTCGGAATATCTTGGCTGGTTCCGGTAATGTCAGCTTGATCATTGGCGTTATCGAGGACCAAATCAACGGTTAAGTTACCGGCGGTGGCATCGAGCTCTTCAGCATCATCAGCAGTTAACGGATTGCCGTTACTGTCAGATGCACTGGCGTCAACGGTGATTTCACCATCGACCAGGGCTGAGATATCGACGTTATCGACCGAGTAGCTGCCGTCAGCGTTCACGCCACATCGTTAATTTCAATGGTGTTGCCATCGACATCGGTGAGGACTAAATCAACCGTGCCGCCTGTCGGAATATCTTGGCTGGTTCCGGTAATGTCAGCTTGATCATTAGCGTTATCGAGGACCAAATCAACGGTTAAGTTACCGGCGGTGGCATCGAGCTCTTCAGCATCATCAGCAGTTAACGGATTGTTATGTCGATGCCTGGCGTCAACGGTGATTTCACCATCGACCAGGGCTGAGATATCGACGTTATCGACCGAGTAGCTGCCGTCAGCGTTCACGCCACATCATTAATTTCAATGGTGTTGCCATCGACATCGGTGAGGACTAAATCAACCGTGCCGCCTGTCGGAATATCTTGGCTGGTTCCGGTAATGTCAGCTTGATCATTAGCGTTATCGAGGACCAAATCAACGGTTAAGTTACCGGCGGTGGCATCGAGCTCTTCAGCATCATCAGCAGTTAACGGATTATTACTGTCGATGCCTGGCGTCAACGGTGATTTCACCATCGACCAGGGCTGAGATATCGACGTTATCGACCGAGTAGCTGCCGTCAGCGTTCACGGCCACATCGTTAATTTCAATGGTGTTGCCATCGACATCGGTAGGACTAAATCAACCGTGCCGCCTGTCGGAATATCTTGGCTGGTTCCGGTAATGTCAGCTTGATCATTAGCGTTATCGAGGACCAAATCAACGGTTAAGTTACCGGCGGTGGCATCGAGCTCTTCAGCATCATCAGCAGTTAACGGATTGCATTACTGATCGTTGCCTGGCGTCAACGGTGATTTCACCATCGACCAGGGCTGAGATATCGACGTTATCGACCGAGTAGCTGCCGTCAGCGTTCACGGCCACATCATTAATTTCAATGGTGTTGCCATCGACATCGGTGAGGACTAAATCAACCGTGCCGCCTGTCGGAATATCTTGGCTGGTTCCGGTAATGTCAGCTTGATCATTAGCGTTATCGAGGACCAAATCAACGGTTAAGTTACCGGCGGTGGCATCGAGCTCTTCAGCATCATCAGCAGTTAACGGATTGTTATTGTCAGATTGCACTGGCGTCAACGGTGATTTCACCATCGACCAGGGCTGAGATATCGACGTTATCGACCGAGTAGCTGCCGTCAGCGTTCACGGCCACATCGTTAATTTCAATGGTGTTGCCATCGACATCGGTAAGGACTAAATCAACCGTGCCGCCTGTCGGAATATCTTGGCTGGTTCCGGTAATGTCAGCTTGATCATTAGCGTTATCGAGGACCAAATCAACGGTTAAGTTACCGGCGGTGGCATCGAGCTCTTCAGCATCATCAGCAGTTAACGGATTATTATGGAATCGTGCCTGGCGTCAACGGTGATTTCACCATCGACCAGGGCTGAGATATCGACGTTATCGACCGAGTAGCTGCCGTCAGCGTTCACGGCCACATCATTAATTTCAATGGTGTTGCCATCGACATCGGTGAGGACTAAATCAACCGTGCCGCCTGTCGGAATATCTTGGCTGGTTCCGGTAATGTCAGCTTGATCATTAGCGTTATCGAGGACCAAATCAACGGTTAAGTTACCGGCGGTGGCATCGAGCTCTTCAGCATCATCAGCAGTTAACGGATTATTATTGGATCGGTTGCCGTGGCGTCAACGGTGATTTCACCATCGACCAGGGCTGAGATATCGACGTTATCGACCGAGTAGCTGCCGTCAGCGTTCACGGCCACATCATTAATTTCAATGGTGTTGCCATCGACATCGGTGAGGACTAAATCAACCGTGCCGCCTGTCGGAATATCTTGGCTGGTTCCGGTAATGTCAGCTTGATCATTAGCGTTATCGAGGACCAAATCAACGGTTAAGTTACCGGCGGTGGCATCGAGCTCTTCAGCATCATCAGCAGTTAACGGATTATTATTGGATCGGTTGCCGTGGCGTCAACGGTGATTTCACCATCGACCAGGGCTGAGATATCGACGTTATCGACCGAGTAGCTGCCGTCAGCGTTAACAGCCACATCGTTAATTTCAATGGTGTTGCCATCGACATCGGTGAGGACTAAATCAACCGTGCCGCCTGTCGGAATATCTTGGCTGGTTCCGGTAATGTCAGCTTGATCATTGCGTTATCGAGGACCAAATCAACGGTTAAGTTACCGGCGGTGGCATCGAGCTCTTCAGCATCATCAGCAGTTAACGGATTGCCGTTACTGTCAGATGCACTGGCGTCAACGGTGATTTCACCATCGACCAGGGCTGAGATATCGACGTTATCGACCGAGTAGCTGCCGTCAGCGTTCACGGCCACATCGTTAATTTCAATGGTGTTGCCATCGACATCGGTGAGGACTAAATCAACCGTGCCGCCTGTCGGAATATCTTGGCTGGTTCCGGTAATGTCAGCTTGATCATTGCGTTATCGAGGACCAAATCAACGGTTAAGTTACCGGCGGTGGCATCGAGCTCTTCAGCATCATCAGCAGTTAACGGATTGCGTTACTGTCAGATGCACTGGCGTCAACGGTGATTTCACCATCGACCAGGGCTGAGATATCGACGTTATCGACCGAGTAGCTGCCGTCAGCGTTCACGGCCACATCGTTAATTTCAATGGTGTTGCCATCGACATCGGTAAGGACTAAATCAACCGTGCCGCCTGTCGGAATATCTTGGCTGGTTCCGGTAATGTCAGCTTGATCATTGCGTTATCGAGGACCAAATCAACGGTTAAGTTACCGGCGGTGGCATCGAGCTCTTCAGCATCATCAGCAGTTAACGGATTATTATTGGAATCGGTTGCCGTGGCGTCAACGGTGATTTCACCATCGACCAGGGCTGAGATATCGACGTTATCGACCGAGTAGCTGCCGTCAGCGTTCACGGCCACATCGTTAATTTCAATGGTGTTGCCATCGACATCGGTGAGGACTAAATCAACCGTGCCGCCTGTCGGAATATCTTGGCTGGTTCCGGTAATGTCAGCTTGATCATTAGCGTTATCGAGGACCAAATCAACGGTTAAGTTACCGGCGGTGGCATCGAGCTCTTCAGCATCATCAGCAGTTAACGGATTCGTTACTGTCAGTTGCACTGGCGTCAACGGTGATTTCACCATCGACCAGGGCTGAGATATCGACGTTATCGACCGAGTAGCTGCCGTCAGCGTTCACGGCCACATCATTAATTTCAATGGTGTTGCCATCGACATCGGTAAGGACTAAATCAACCGTGCCGCCTGTCGGAATATCTTGGCTGGTTCCGGTAATGTCAGCTTGATCATTAGCGTTATCGAGGACCAAATCAACGGTTAAGTTACCGGCGGTGGCATCGAGCTCTTCAGCATCATCAGCAGTTAACGGATTATTATTGGAATCGTGCCGTGGCGTCAACGGTGATTTCACCATCGACCAGGGCTGAGATATCGACGTTATCGACCGAGTAGCTGCCGTCAGCGTTCACGGCCACATCGTTAATTTCAATGGTGTTGCCATCGACATCGGTGAGGACTAAATCAACCGTGCCGCCTGTCGGAATATCTTGGCTGGTTCCGGTAATGTCAGCTTGATCATTGGCGTTATCGAGGACCAAATCAACGGTTAAGTTACCGGCGGTGGCATCGAGCTCTTCAGCATCATCAGCAGTTAACGGATTGCCGTTACTGTCAGTGCACTGGCGTCAACGGTGATTTCACCATCGACCAGGGCTGAGATATCGACGTTATCGACCGAGTAGCTGCCGTCAGCGTTAACAGCCACATCGTTAATTTCAATGGTGTTGCCATCGACATCGGTGAGGACTAAATCAACCGTGCCGCCTGTCGGAATATCTTGGCTGGTTCCGGTAATGTCAGCTTGATCATTAGCGTTATCGAGGACCAAATCAACGGTTAAGTTACCGGCGGTGGCATCGAGCTCTTCAGCATCATCAGCAGTTAACGGATTGCGTTACTGTCAGATGCACTGGCGTCAACGGTGATTTCACCATCGACCAGGGCTGAGATATCGACGTTATCGACCGAGTAGCTGCCGTCAGCGTTCACGGCCACATCATTAATTTCAATGGTGTTGCCATCGACATCGGTAAGGACTAAATCAACCGTGCCGCCTGTCGGAATATCTTGGCTGGTTCCGGTAATGTCAGCTTGATCATTAGCGTTATCGAGGACCAAATCAACGGTTAAGTTACCGGCGGTGGCATCGAGCTCTTCAGCATCATCAGCAGTTAACGGATTATTATTGGAATCGGTTGCCGTGGCGTCAACGGTGATTTCACCATCGACCAGGGCTGAGATATCGACGTTATCGACCGAGTAGCTGCCGTCAGCGTTCACGGCCACATCATTAATTTCAATGGTGTTGCCATCGACATCGGTGAGGACTAAATCAACCGTGCCGCCTGTCGGAATATCTTGGCTGGTTCCGGTAATGTCAGCTTGATCATTAGCGTTATCGAGGACCAAATCAACGGTTAAGTTACCGGCGGTGGCATCGAGCTCTTCAGCATCATCAGCAGTTAACGGATTGCCGTTACTGTCAGATGCACTGGCGTCAACGGTGATTTCACCATCGACCAGGGCTGAGATATCGACGTTATCGACCGAGTAGCTGCCGTCAGCGTTCACGCCACATCGTTAATTTCAATGGTGTTGCCATCGACATCGGTGAGGACTAAATCAACCGTGCCGCCTGTCGGAATATCTTGGCTGGTTCCGGTAATGTCAGCTTGATCATTAGCGTTATCGAGGACCAAATCAACGGTTAAGTTACCGGCGGTGGCATCGAGCTCTTCAGCATCATCAGCAGTTAACGGATTATTATTGGAATCGGTTGCCGTGGCGTCAACGGTGATTTCACCATCGACCAGGGCTGAGATATCGACGTTATCGACCGAGTAGCTGCCGTCAGCGTTCACGGCCACATCATTAATTTCAATGGTGTTGCCATCGACATCGGTGAGGACTAAATCAACCGTGCCGCCTGTCGGAATATCTTGGCTGGTTCCGGTAATGTCAGCTTGATCATTAGCGTTATCGAGGACCAAATCAACGGTTAAGTTACCGGCGGTGGCATCGAGCTCTTCAGCATCATCAGCAGTTAACGGATTGCCGTTACTGTCAGATGCACTGGCGTCAACGGTGATTTCACCATCGACCAGGGCTGAGATATCGACGTTATCGACCGAGTAGCTGCCGTCAGCGTTAACAGCCACATCGTTAATTTCAATGGTGTTGCCATCGACATCGGTGAGGACTAAATCAACCGTGCCGCCTGTCGGAATATCTTGGCTGGTTCCGGTAATGTCAGCTTGATCATTGGCGTTATCGAGGACCAAATCAACGGTTAAGTTACCGGCGGTGGCATCGAGCTCTTCAGCATCATCAGCAGTTAACGGATTGCCGTTACTGTCAGATGCACTGGCGTCAACGGTGATTTCACCATCGACCAGGGCTGAGATATCGACGTTATCGACCGAGTAGCTGCCGTCAGCGTTCACGGCCACATCGTTAATTTCAATGGTGTTGCCATCGACATCGGTAAGGACTAAATCAACCGTGCCGCCTGTCGGAATATCTTGGCTGGTTCCGGTAATGTCAGCTTGATCATTGGCGTTATCGAGGACCAAATCAACGGTTAAGTTACCGGCGGTGGCATCGAGCTCTTCAGCATCATCAGCAGTTAACGGATTGCCGTTACTGTCAGATGCACTGGCGTCAACGGTGATTTCACCATCGACCAGGGCTGAGATATCGACGTTATCGACCGAGTAGCTGCCGTCAGCGTTCACGGCCACATCATTAATTTCAATGGTGTTGCCATCGACATCGGTGAGGACTAAATCAACCGTGCCGCCTGTCGGAATATCTTGGCTGGTTCCGGTAATGTCAGCTTGATCATTAGCGTTATCGAGGACCAAATCAACGGTTAAGTTACCGGCGGTGGCATCGAGCTCTTCAGCATCATCAGCAGTTAACGGATTATTATTGGAATCGGTTGCCGTGGCGTCAACGGTGATTTCACCATCGACCAGGGCTGAGATATCGACGTTATCGACCGAGTAGCTGCCGTCAGCGTTCACGGCCACATCATTAATTTCAATGGTGTTGCCATCGACATCGGTGAGGACTAAATCAACCGTGCCGCCTGTCGGAATATCTTGGCTGGTTCCGGTAATGTCAGCTTGATCATTAGCGTTATCGAGGACCAAATCAACGGTTAAGTTACCGGCGGTGGCATCGAGCTCTTCAGCATCATCAGCAGTTAACGGATTATTATTGGAATCGGTTGCCGTGGCATCAACGGTGATTTCACCATCGACCAGGGCTGAGATATCGACGTTATCGACCGAGTAGCTGCCGTCAGCGTTCACGGCCACATCGTTAATTTCAATGGTGTTGCCATCGACATCGGTGAGGACTAAATCAACCGTGCCGCCGTCGGAATATCTTGGCTGGTTCCGGTAATGTCAGCTTGATCATTGGCGTTATCGAGGACCAAATCAACGGTTAAGTTACCGGCGGTGGCATCGAGCTCTTCAGCATCATCAGCGGTTAACGGATTATTATTGGAATCGGTTGCCGTGGCGTCAACGGTGATTTCACCATCGACCAGGGCTGAGATATCGACGTTATCGACCGAGTAGCTGCCGTCAGCGTTCACGGCCACATCGTTAATTTCAATGGTGTTGCCATCGACATCGGTGAGGACTAAATCAACCGTGCCGCCTGTCGGAATATCTTGGCTGGTTCCGGTAATGTCAGCTTGATCATTGGCGTTATCGAGGACCAAATCAACGGTTAAGTTACCGGCGGTGGCATCGAGCTCTTCAGCATCATCAGCAGTTAACGGATTATTATTGGAATCGGTTGCCGTGGCGTCAACGGTGATTTCACCATCGACCAGGGCTGAGATATCGACGTTATCGACCGAGTAGCTGCCGTCAGCGTTAACAGCCACATCGTTAATTTCAATGGTGTTGCCATCGACATCGGTGAGGACTAAATCAACCGTGCCGCCTGTCGGAATATCTTGGCTGGTTCCGGTAATGTCAGCTTGATCATTAGCGTTATCGAGGACCAAATCAACGGTTAAGTTACCGGCGGTGGCATCGAGCTCTTCAGCATCATCAGCAGTTAACGGATTGCCGTTACTGTCAGATGCACTGGCGTCAACGGTGATTTCACCATCGACCAGGGCTGAGATATCGACGTTATCGACCGAGTAGCTGCCGTCAGCGTTAACAGCCACATCGTTAATTTCAATGGTGTTGCCATCGACATCGGTGAGGACTAAATCAACCGTGCCGCCTGTCGGAATATCTTGGCTGGTTCCGGTAATGTCAGCTTGATCATTAGCGTTATCGAGGACCAAATCAACGGTTAAGTTACCGGCGGTGGCATCGAGCTCTTCAGCATCATCAGCAGTTAACGGATTATTATTGGAATCGGTTGCCGTGGCGTCAACGGTGATTTCACCATCGACCAGGGCTGAGATATCGACGTTATCGACCGAGTAGCTGCCGTCAGCGTTCACGGCCACATCATTAATTTCAATGGTGTTGCCATCGACATCGGTGAGGACTAAATCAACCGTGCCGCCTGTCGGAATATCTTGGCTGGTTCCGGTAATGTCAGCTTGATCATTAGCGTTATCGAGGACCAAATCAACGGTTAAGTTACCGGCGGTGGCATCGAGCTCTTCAGCATCATCAGCAGTTAACGGATTGCCGTTACTGTCAGATGCACTGGCGTCAACGGTGATTTCACCATCGACCAGGGCTGAGATATCGACGTTATCGACCGAGTAGCTGCCGTCAGCGTTAACAGCCACATCGTTAATTTCAATGGTGTTGCCATCGACATCGGTGAGGACTAAATCAACCGTGCCGCCTGTCGGAATATCTTGGCTGGTTCCGGTAATGTCAGCTTGATCATTGGCGTTATCGAGGACCAAATCAACGGTTAAGTTACCGGCGGTGGCATCGAGCTCTTCAGCATCATCAGCAGTTAACGGATTATTATTGGAATCGGTTGCCGTGGCGTCAACGGTGATTTCACCATCGACCAGGGCTGAGATATCGACGTTATCGACCGAGTAGCTGCCGTCAGCGTTCACGGCCACATCGTTAATTTCAATGGTGTTGCCATCGACATCGGTAAGGACTAAATCAACCGTGCCGCCTGTCGGAATATCTTGGCTGGTTCCGGTAATGTCAGCTTGATCATTAGCGTTATCGAGGACCAAATCCACGGTTAAGTTACCGGCGGTGGCATCTAAGTTATCGACATCAGTTCCATTCAGTGTGTTGCCGTTATTGTCGGTAGCTGTTGCTGAGACGGTGATATCGCCATCAACGAGGGTTGAAATGTCCACGCCTTCAATATTGTAGTTGCCGTCGGCATCAACGGTCACATTTGGCACTATGACTTGGTTGCCGTTCACGTCGATGAGCACTAAGGTGACTGTTGATCCAGGAGGCACATCAGTAGTGGTACCGCTGATAACGGCAGTTTCGCTGCTATTATTTAAAACAAGATCTACTGTGATGTTACCGGCGGTCGCATCCACAACACCGTTATCTGTATCTGTTGCTGTGTTACCTGCAGGATCTGTGACTTCAGCTATGACGGTATAGTCACCCTCAGATAATGGGTCAATTACATCGACTTCGTAAGTACCATCAGGATTTACTGTTGTTGTTATTGTTTGTTCATTACCTTCACTGTCAGTAATGGTTAACGTGATTGTGCTACCGACAGGGGAGTCTGTAGTCCCTGTAATGGTTGGCGTACTGTCGTTTGTTAGTGCTGGAGCATCAACTGTAATAACCGGTGGTGTGGTATCTAAAATCGCAGAATCAGTTCCCTCTGGAGAAGTATTTCCATTTGAATCGACTACTACCGCTACAACTTCAATTTCCTCACCTTCATTAGGAGCTGGTAAGTCAAGGTTAACACTACCTGTATCAATATCATCTTGAGTTAGTATTATTTCAATACCATTTACAATTAGAGTATCACCAGCTTGAGCGCCCGTATCATCTAAACCAATGGTTACATTAACTTCTGTTGCACCATCTTGTTCGTCATTACTAATAAGCCCATCATCATTAATATCTGTATTGATAATAACGGTTGGAGCTCCATCAGCTAATGGCGTGACTTCAATGGTTAACGTCGCAGTAATGCCAGTGTTGGTGGTATAGGTGATCACCGGAACTTGGCCGTTCCAGTTTTCATTAGGTGTGAAGGTATATGAACCATCTGCATTGAGGATTAACACACCATTTTCTAAGGCAACTTCAGAACCTGCATCATAGGTTTGGCCATCAACGTCAAAACTGACAACGCTTAAATCTGAATCAACATCAGTGTCATTATCTAACACATTGCCCGTGGCAACGGTGTCTTCAACAATGATGTTGCTGTCATTAACGAGTACAGAAGCATCATCGAGAGGCGTAACTTCAATGGTTAGCGTCGCAGTAATGCCAGTATTGGTGGTATAGGTAATGACCGGTACCTGGCCGTTCCAGTTTTCATCAGGTGTGAAGGTGTATGAACCATCCGCATTAAGGATTAACACACCATTTTCTAAGGCAACTTCAGAACCTGCATCATAGGTTTGGCCGTCAACGTCAAAGCTGACAACGCTTAAATCTGAATCAACATCAGTGTCATTATCTAACACATTGCCCGTGGCAACGGTGTCTTCAACAATGATGTTGCTGTCATTAACGAGTACAGAAGCATCATCGAGAGGTGTAACTTCAATGGTTAGCGTCGCAGTAATGCCAGTATTGGTGGTATAGGTAATGACCGGTACTTGGCCGTTCCAGTTTTCATCAGGTGTGAAGGTGTATGAACCATCCGCATTAAGGATTAACACACCATTTTCTAATGCAACTTCAGAACCCGCATCATAGGTTTGGCCGTCAACATCGAAGCTGACAACGCTTAAATCTGAATCAACATCAGTGTCGTTATCTAACACATTGCCCGTGGCAACGGTGTCTTCAACAATGATGTTGCTGTCATTAACGAGTACAGAAGCATCATCAAGAGGCGTAACTTCAATGGTTAGCGTCGCAGTAATGCCAGTATTGGTGGTATAGGTAATGACCGGTACTTGGCCGTTCCAGTTTTCATCGGGCGTGAAGGTGTATGAACCATCCGCATTAAGGATTAACACACCATTTTCTAAGGCAACTTCAGAACCCGCATCATAGGTTTGATCGTCAACGTCGAAGCTGACAACGCTTAAATCTGAATCAACATCACTGTCGTTATCTAACACATTGCCCGTGGCAACGGTGTCTTCAGCAATGATATTACTGTCGTTAACTAATACTGAAGGGGTATCATTTTCGCCAATACTTTCTTCTTGAATGACTGCTGTTTGGGTAGCAGTTTGTCCTGTTGTGTCATAGCCTGCATCAGCAAGAGTTTCGTCAGCATCTCTTGTAACTGCAACATAACCAGAATCACCTTGGCTAGCAGTTGGGGTACCAGCGGCGGTTTCAGGTAAGTCTTTTGTTGGGTCTTCTCCCGATGCGATGAGATCTTGCAAAGCTGTAATTTCATCTAATGCTTCTTGGTCTACGACTTGATCAATAGTCGCAATATCAGCTGTATTTATAACATCAGTAAGTGATTCGTCATCCGGCAAAACGTCACTATTAAAAATAGTACCGTCATCAAACGTAATAACGAAACCAAGATCACTGCTGACTATTGCACCTGCTAGTACAACCTCACCAATTTGAAGTTCTTGAATTTCATTGTTAACCGTTATTGAAACAGATCCTTCTGAAGCAGAAAGTATCCCATTTTTTGACGTTGTTATCGATCCCATTTGAAGCTCCCAACAGCTTTAATACACTTAAAAAAATAATACATTAATTTATATAATACTCATTTAACCAAACATTAGTATTAAGATTAAAATAAATTTCGAGACAGCCCAAAATCATAACATTTTTCAATAAAGTAGTCAATTTTTTGACGACACCCAGAAATAAGCTAACTCTATGAAAATATGATTTTTAATGAGGTAGTATTACAAGATTACATATGTGGTATACGTAGTTTTATTATAAATAGTTCATAATGTAACGTAATTGTTGTATCGGCATAGATTGTAAAAGATGAACAGCTAAAAGAAGAAAAAGCCTGCAAGATTGCAGGCTTTGAGCATATGCAGAAATAATACTATTTATTGTTTACATTATATTAGCTGCCTTACGGTAGCTTTGAGATGCTGCAGTGTTTTCACCTAATTGTTCCTGAACTTGTGCTAAAGCTAGCCATGATTGATTCGTTGGGGCTATGCGACATACATTTTGCCAATGAACTTTGGCTTTCTTGGCATCACGTTGTTGCATAGCCAGTTTGGCTAGACACATTTGATAGTCGGCATCATTTTCATGTGTGGTTTCTAATTTGGTTAGCAATTTACGCACTTCATGATCTTGTGCGTTAATTACATCCGGTATTGCCGAAAATAAAGCCGCCGATGGCGAAGCGATAAGTTGTTTACTAATGAGTTTTATTGCTTGTTCTTTATGATTATATAAAACCAGCCCATGAGCATAAGCCAATATCAATTCATCTTGTTTACGTTCCGATTTGCTTAACCAATGCCAACACTTATTTAACTCTGCTTCTGAAATTTTAGCTGCATTCAACATTAAAATGCTGTTTGTTTTAGTGCTTAATTGGTCGTACTGAGCTTCAGCTAATAATTGGCGCTTTTTCAACGTAGGTAACAGTAATTTCAATGCCTGCCAATCTTGTTGTTGCAGGTATAACTCTTGCGCCAGCTTTAGTACTGGGGCACTGCTTTTACTTGTTGGATTTAGTTTATTTAGTACTTCACGGGCCTTAGCCAGTTCACCTTGCTTTAATAAATAACGAGTACGCGAAGTATAAACTGCAGTTTTTGCTATAGGATTTTTCTCAGCTTGAGCTAAATAATGATCTCTAGCAGCAATGTTATCTTGATAATGCGCAGCTCTTGCCGCAGCAAATAGGTTTAACAATGGGATTTCACCTTTTTCAGCACCTTTTGCCATGGCTTTTTCTGCTGCAGGCCAATCTTCTTCAGCTAATGCTAAAGCGCCAATTAAGGTATGTTTTTTAGCTGCTTTTCTGCGCCACTGTTCAGGGAGGTATCGGCTACTGAGTACGATGTTTAACAACAACATGATTAGCCATTCGAGTAACTGCAGGGCAAAATAAAACACAATTAACCCGACAACTCCGGTCACCAAACTGGTTTCTATTTGATAATCACCAATGGCAATATACACATAACCGCTTTGGCCAATAATCATCGGGCTAAGGCATAAAGCCATTAAGACCAATAATACGTACACTAAGGTTTTAATCATTGTGCAAGCTCCTCAGTCGGCATGATTTCACCATAGGTGACTAATTGCTGCAATAAAGGTGAAGCTTGAAATTTATTAAGGGTAATTTTCTCAATATTAACCTTGGCAAGCTCATCTAAAGCTTCAATCGTTTGTTTAGTCTTGGCATCTGTTAAATCAAAATACTGTTGTAACCATTTGTCTGCTAGCGCAATAGACTGTTTGTAATTGACCTGATCAAATCGGTACAGAGCTAATTCTGCTTGTAGCAATTTGTTGCGGATATTTTCAACCAAATACCATTGTTGTTCTGGCGATAATAATGGTTCTAAATCAGTCGTCCGTTTGCGGATAGTAATGAAACCATCAGTTAGATCATGCCAAGTACGTGACAAGTTTTGTTGCCAATCGTCTATTGAATCCGTTACTGGCTGAGTATTTTTGTTTTCAGCAAAATGTTCATCAACACGATTTAACGGTAACGAAACTAAGTTATCAATAACGGTATCTAATTCGAAAATGGTATTGGTGATGTCGGTGGTTTTTAATGCCTTCACTTTGGTTATATCGTTAGCTAACGCTTTACGCAATCCGGTTAATGCCGGGTTTTTCATCGCACTGATACGCTCATCTGCAGATTGTAATAAACCAATTGCGGTTTGAGGGTCGTTCTCTAACCATAGTTTCCGGCCAGCCATGCGCACTAGGTATTCAGCTTCAGATGCCATCCAATGATTGGGGCTACGTTGGGCGATAACAGCAACACGTTCTTGTAATAGTTTATTGGATTGCTGTAACTGGGCTAATTTTGCATAAGCTTTAGTATCGTTTAACTGTTGTTGCTCTAATGTAGTAATACGTTTACTGGTTGCTATGGCAGTTTGTTGTAACTCGTTTTTTAGCGCTTTATTTTGTTTTACCTGCTCGGAGATATTTTGTCCTAACTGAGTTTGGCCATTGCTTTGTTGATCAAGCTGTAAATAAAGCCAATAACAACCACCAACAGCAATGATTGCCACAATTAAACTGAATAATACCCCAAGACGGATCCACCAAGAGCTAGGTTTGGCTTTTCGTCGACGATTAGAAGCATTTTCAGAGGAATTTGACTGATCGTTATTCGTTTTGTTGCCAGCAGATTGTTGGTTGGTCGCATTGCCTTTTTTAGCCTGAGTTGGCTTTTCAACTGGGCTTGGCGTAGGAGAAATGACTTTTTCGTCCTGATGTACTGGCGAATTTGAATCTTTTTTATTGTTTTCCATGAACAGTCCTTGAAAGCAAAAATACAACCAATAAAAGCAATATTAATAAATGCGTGTCGATGCAATATAACAATACAATAACAAATTATAGCGCAAGACTCGTTAGTATCGCTTGAGTATTTGCTCCATTTGCATTGGTAATATGGCTCAACCCTATTGCTTTTGCTTGTAATTCGACGCGATTACTGGGGACTATGATATGACATGCGCGTAACCATGCAAATGATTCTTTTGGTACAAGGTCAACTAAATTGGATAATATTTCGCCGCTGGTAACGACAATGGTATCAATACCGAAGGTTTGCCATTGCTGACAAATATCGTGACTATCTAATGCTGGCGTGGTGCGTTGATATACTTGCCAATAATTAACTTGTGCGCCTCGCTCGGTTAATTGCTCTGCTAAGGTTTCCCTACCACCGACTCCACGGATAATAATAAAAGTTTGTTTATCGACGTCTTGTAATTGAGGAAGTGACAATAAGCCTTCACTGTCTTGACTGATTTCGGGCGAAGTAAAAGCGTTAATTTGATATTGAGCTAAGTTGTCGGCTGTTGCCTGACCTACAGCAAAATAACGGCAATGAGTAGGAAATCGTTGTTGCAGTATTTGCGCAGCAAAATCCACCGCATTGGTACTAATAAACAGTAAGTTGTCGGTGTTGTTTAAACTGTTTGGGTCGAGTTGTTCAGTGGTTGCAACAACGGTTAATAGCGGAGTAACAAGATAAGCAACGTCTCTAAATGAGAGTTGCTCTTCCATTGCTTGATTGCGCCCTTGTGGGCGCGTTAGCAAGACTTTCATGGCTTGTTAGCTTAATGACAAAAAATTAACTGGCATACACAGCATCTAAAATAGTTTTAGCGCCGCGACTGAGTAAATCTTCAGCAAGAGACTCACCAAGTGCAACAGCGTCGGTTTTTGAACCCGATACTGTACCACTGATAATTTGGCTGCCATCTGGGTTACCCACTAGTCCACGTAGGGTTAAGTTGTCACCGTTAATTTCAGCAAAAGCCCCAATAGGGACTTGGCATCCGCCTTCAAGGCGGGTATTCATTGCTCTTTCAGCAAGGACTCTGTAACGAGTTTCTAAATGTTCAAGTGGTGCTAATAATGCTTTAACGCGTTCATCATCTGTGCGGCATTCAATACCGACAGCACCTTGGCCATTTGCTGGTAATGATTCTTCAGCAGAGATAAAACCTGCAATACGTTCATTAAGTTTTAAGCGAATTAATCCCGCAGCAGCTAGAATAATTGCATCATAGTCACCACCATCTAGCTTGGCTAAACGAGTACCGACATTGCCGCGTAAATCTTTGATAATTAAATCTGGGCGAGCAGCTCTAATTTGGCACTGACGACGTAAACTTGATGTACCTACTACAGCGCCTTGAGGCAATTCGCTGATAGATTTATAGCTGTTTGATACAAAAGCATCACGTGGATCTTCGCGTTCACAAATAACCTGTAAACCTAATCCTTCAGGAAAATCAACTGGTACGTCTTTCATTGAATGCACCGCAATATCGGCACGATTTTCAAGAATAGCCACTTCAAGTTCTTTGACAAACAAGCCTTTACCACCAACTTTTGCCAAAGGAGTATCTAAAATCACATCACCTTTGGTGCTCATTGGTAATAGCTCAACGGTCAACCCTGGATGAATTTTTTCAAGCTCGGCTTTAACAAATTCAGCTTGCCACATTGCAAGTGGGCTTTTACGTGTTGCGATACGAATTACATTTTCAGACATAAGTAGTAGATCCAAGTCAGATAGCCTTATTAAGTTAATGCTATCACCGCTTAAGCTTTGATGTAACAAGCCGATGTTAATTGTTTGAAGTCTGTATGCCTTATTTTAGATTGATATTGTTGATTTACGGCTGGCGAAATTAAAAATTGATGATACGATGGTCACAATTTTTTATAAAGTGTGATCTAGATTGGAAAAAATGTCATTTAACGCTAATATTTAATAAATTTTTTATAATACTTATCAGCAAGTATTTGTTGTAGTTAAGAGCAAAGGAAGTGAGTCTTGACCGATAAAACGGTAAATTATCAACAGGATTTAGCTAAAAAATTAAATAGCATTCGATTAGCGAGAACGCTTGATGTGCTGCCTGATTTACAGCAACAGTTATTCCACGTTATTCCTTTTTTGATTCATTATAATCAGATAGATGTGCCTGGAATTATCGATCCTAGTACGCCTTGTGGTATCCACGGTTTTACCTTATCAAATGCGGTAATTTCAGCTTGTAATGCTTTGTCTGTACCTATTCCAGAAGCTATTCAATCAAATGCTGCTGCTTTCGAAGGCGTATATGCTATGGGAAGTACCGCCAGTTTTGGACAAAACTCTCAAAGTGATATCGATATCTGGCAGGTTTATAACAGTAACCTCACTCAAGCGCAGCTTAAGTTAATTGAATATAAAAATAAGCTTATCAGTGATTGGTTTGCAGGTTTTGAATTTGAAGTGAATATTTATCTTGTGCATCCGATGCAGTTTAGAGAGTGCAGCACATTTGATAATTGCCAACCAGTAGGATTAGAAAATAGTGGTAGTAGCCAACATTGGTTATTGTTAGAAGAGTTTTATCGTACCCATATTAGGTTGGCAGGCAAAGTGGTTGCTTGGTGGCCTAGCGCTGACAGTCAAGTTACTGAGACTAATGCCAACTTACTTTATCTTGGTGATGTTAACTCTCTGCCCGCAACTGAATATTTTGGTGCTTCATTATGGCAACTTTATAAGGGGCTAAATAAACCTCATAAAGCCTTGTTAAAAGTCTTGTTGCTAGAAGTGTATGCGTCAGAATATCCCAACACCACGCTAATAACCCAACAAATTTGGCAGCATTGTGAGCAGCAAAATTTTAGTGTTGATAACGATGCTTATTTATTGCTTTTTAAACGTATTGAAACTTACCTAATTGCTCAGGGAGATGATAATCGCTTAGAAATTATCAGACGTTGTTTTTACTTAAAGTCTGGAGTTAAGTTATCGTGTTTATCATCTCAAAATTCGACAGACTGGCGGATTGAAAAAATAAAAAGCCTGGTTAAACAATGGGAATGGAGCCATGAGCTCATTTCAATACTGGACAATAATGCTAATTGGCATGCAGGTCAGTTGAAATGGTTCAACCAACAACTCTGTGAATTGTTGCTGGTTAGCTACAAAAATTTATTAAAATTTGCCTCTAAACAAACCCTAAGTGACCGTATGCGGGTTGAAGAATTAGGTTTGTTGGCACGTAAATTACACACTTATTTTAGCGATGATGACCATTTATTACAGCCTCTTAATCGGTTATGGAGTTTATCAACCGCTGAAAAATCACTAACGATCCGCCATTGCATAAAGACATCACGATTTTATTTATATCGCCAAGCTTATAACAAGATGGAGCGGTTTGACGCTGATAGTCGTCATCAACAAAATGCGTTTGATAATCATGCTATACATGACGCTGAAAATATATGTAGCCTAGTTGCGTGGGCGGTAATGAATGGAGTCGCCACGGCAGAAACTGTTTGGTCTCAAATAGGAGCCAGTCAAAAGCGGGCAAACAAACTAGGCTACCTTGCACGTAAATTGATTCCTATCATGCACCACGTACCTACTGTGTCTAAACGTGATTTATGTGAACCATGGTGTTATCAAAAAATTGTGTTAATAGCGAACATGGATGGTGATCCTACAGCTCAATGGCATGGCGAAGAATTGATACTAGATTATGTTAATACCAATATTTTATCGCTAGGCAAAGCTAAGTTAAGTATGTTGTCATCGGTTGCAATTGTGAGTTTAAACAGTTGGGGCGAATGGCAAAGCCATCGTTTTCATGGCAGTACGGCATTATTAGAAGCGATTTCATTTATCATTCTGGGTTTAAAGCGTTCAAATGCACAAGTTGATTTATCAATTATTAGTTGCTCAGCCAAATTAAAACAGCAGATATTCAATCAGCTTAAAACCCTACTGTTACGTTGTTATGGGTTAATGAAAAAGGTCAATCAGACAAATACATTGATGCACCCCATAAGAATAGGTAATCAGCAATATAATATGTATTTTAATTCTTTAGGGATGATGTATCGTAAAAATGATTCTACGACCCTTAACAAGAGCCATGAAGCTTACATGTTACCGCAGCCTAATTTAGCCGAGGATCCTTATTCGAGTGCACCTTCGGTGATACAGCAATTTATTGCAAAAGGGGCGAAACAGTATTTTTTACAAGAACAAAATCAAAAGCTTGATGTATTTGTTGCCGATGAACATAACCAGCTGGAGCACTTACAATACTTAGACACCAACATCAATGAAGTTGTTGCCAAAGAAAGTCATTTATATGTATTTGACGCAAAAAAACAATCAACTCCCATTTTTAATATGCCGCAGTTTTTTCAACTGGTACACATAGACGGAGTGTTAACGGTAATACCTTTTGGTTTGTCTGTAGACGAGATGGGCTCAGAATTTTAAGCCCAATCTCAATCATCATCTCAATGGCTATATCAACCACTGTAATAAATCACTATCACAAACTAACTCATAACGACTTTTATGCGTTTATCTCGAGCATAATTTCGCTTTGTTTGTAGATAGCATCAATCACAAAAGGCATAAACTCTAATCCATTGCGGGTATCTAACCATTTGCTATCATTGTAATTAAAGTGATAGCCACCTGATTTTGTCGCTAACCAAATTTCATGCAAAGGCTCTTGCTTATTGATGACGATTTGCGAACCATCTTCAAAAGACAGCTGTAAAACATTGCCACTAGCATTGATATCGACATCAGCATCTTGCTCGTCAATCGCTTTTTCTACCGCGTTCTCTATCTCGCCAAACATTTCATCGGCTAATCGATGAAACTCAGTATCTGTAATAGTCATGTATTTCTATCCTTTGCTTTCTGCGTTATGAATGCGATTATAAGACCATTATTCATTAGATGCACAGATGTTGAGAAAAATGAGACTGCTTTTATTTATTATGCTTGCTAGCCTAGTCGTAACCGCATGTGGTCAAAAAGGGGTTTTATATAAATCCCCAGAGCCTGTGGTCAATAAAGTCGCCCCCCAACCTGCCAGCACTGATGTGCCGAAGCAAACTGAGGCGTTCGACTCTCAACCGTCAATTTCACAACAAGAATAGCATTTATAAGGGACCGCATTTTGGATTACTTTTCATATCAAAATGATTCACTATTCGCAGAAGACTGCGATGTAGCAAAACTGGCCAACACTCACGGTACACCGCTGTACATTTATTCTCGTGCCACATTAGAGCGCCACTGGCATGCATTTAATAATGCAGTGGCCGAGCATCCGCATCTTATTTGTTATGCAGTGAAGGCGAATTCAAACCTTGCGGTATTAAATGTGTTAGCCCGTTTAGGCAGTGGTTTTGATATTGTCTCTGGCGGTGAACTTTCACGAGTACTAAAAGCTGGCGGCGATCCTAAAAAAGTGGTTTTTTCTGGTGTGGGCAAAACCGTTGCCGAAATGGAGCAGGCTCTAAATATTGGTATTTACTGTTTTAATGTTGAGTCGAGTGCTGAACTTGAGCAGCTTAATGATGTTGCAGGCCGTTTAGGTAAAGTTGCACCTGTTTCATTGCGGATTAATCCCGATGTTGATGCGGGTACTCATCCTTATATTTCGACAGGTCTTAAAGAAAATAAATTTGGTATTGCCATGGACGAGGCCGAAGTGGTTTTTGCTCGTGCAGCCGAATTAGCCCATTTACATATTAAAGGTGTGGATTGCCATATTGGTTCTCAGCTTACCGAAATAAAGCCATTCTTAGATGCGATGGACCGTATGCTTGCATTAATAGACCGTTTAGGCGAGCAAGGTATTGAGATTGAACATTTTGATGTGGGTGGTGGATTAGGTGTGACATACAACAATGAAACCCCGCCACATCCAGACGCATATGCCGCAGCATTACTCGATCGCTTAAATGGGCGTAAGTTGAAGTTAATTTTTGAACCGGGTCGAGCCATTGCTGCTAATGCAGGTATTTTTGTCACTCAAGTGCTTTACCTAAAAGAAAACAGTGATAAACGCTTTGCGATTGTTGATGGTGCAATGAATGATCTTATTCGTCCGTCGCTTTATAGCGCATGGCAAAATATTATTCCTGTACAACAAAATGATGCACCAACCTTTGCTTATGATATTGTAGGACCTGTATGTGAAACTGGTGACTTTTTGGGTAAAGACAGACAGTTAGCTGTAAAAACAGGCGACTTATTAGCGGTTCGTTCAAGTGGCGCTTATGGTTTTGCTATGTCATCTAATTATAATTCACGACCTCGTGTGGCTGAAGTGATGGTTGATGGAAATAAAGACTTGGTTGTGCGTCAGCGTGAAACGCTAGAACAACTTTGGCAAGGCGAACAGTTATTGCCATAGGCAATAAGCTATCGGCATAATGTTTTATAAGGAAACTTTTGTGATCCATTTCACTAAGATGCACGGACTGGGTAATGATTTTATGGTCGTTGATGGCGTAACACAAAATGTGTTTTTTTCGTCTGAGCAAATCCGCCGTCTTGCCGATCGTAATTTTGGCATTGGTTTTGATCAACTACTGTTGGTTGAGCCACCTTACGATCCAGATTTAGATTTCCATTATCGTATTTTTAACGCCGATGGCAGTGAAGTTGAACAGTGTGGTAATGGCGCCCGCTGTTTTGCACGTTTTGTTCGTAATAAAGGCTTAACTCAAAAGAATAAAATTCGCGTGAGTACAAACTCAGGCAAAATTACCTTACGGATTGAGCGTGATGGCAACGTGACCGTCAATATGGGCGTACCCATTATCGAACCAAGCCAAATTCCGTTTAAAGCTAAAAAAAGTGAAAAAACATATTTACTACAAACCCCAATGCAAACTTATTTGTGTGGTGCCATTTCTATGGGCAATCCACACTGTGTTATTGAGGTTGAAGATGTGCAAAACGTGGCCGTTGATGAAATAGGCAGTATATTAACTCGTCACGAACGCTTCCCTAAAGGCGTGAATGTCGGCTTTATGCAAGTGTTAACACCTGGGCATATTAAATTGCGGGTGTATGAACGTGGTGCAGCAGAAACCTTAGCTTGTGGCACTGGAGCGTGTGCTGCTGCTGCGGTCGGACAATTACAAGATAAGCTTAATAAACAGGTAAGAGTTGACTTACCTGGTGGCAGCCTATTGATTAATTGGGAAGGTGAGGGCAAACCTCTGTGGATGACTGGACCGGCAGAACACGTATACGACGGGCAAATACAATTATGAGTGAGATGACCTCAGGAGTCGGTTTGACAAACAAAGTAGCAGATGAAACAGCTGACGATACGGTGAGTAGCGCACAAGCAAAAGACATTAATTCAATAGGCCAAGATCTGGCAGTCGACATGATGGCCAATTTGCAGCAAGCGCCATTTGATGAAATGTTGATTCGTGAATACTTATTGGATAATCCCGACTTTTTTAATCGTTATCCCGAGCTATTAGTGGCTATGCGTATACCGCATGCAGAACGTGGCGCTGTATCATTAGTAGAACGCCGACAAGAACTGTTGCGTCAACGTGTTAGCCAGCTCGAAGAAGAAATCACCTCGCTAATGAATATTGCGACTCATAATGAGAGAATATTCAAATTTAATACTGAGTTATCGTTTAAAATGCTTGCTAGCCAAGATTTGGGTGAGCTGCGTTTAGTGTTGTCTGAGGGATTAAAAACTGAGTTTGGCTTTAGTCATGTTAGGTTGATTACAGTGCACGATATCGACAGCGAATTAGCTAATATTTGGCGTCATCGAGTCCAGAGTGGTTATTACTTTGGCCGATTGACCCAATCAGAATCCAAACGTTTGTTTGGTAGTGAAGTAGGGTCGGTGGCATTAACTAAATTATCTGATGAAAATGGCCAAGTCATATTTGCCATTGCCAGTAAAGATCCCACCCATTTTCATCCTGATATGGATTCGTTATTATTTAGCCAATTACGTCGTTTGTTAGACCATATGTTGCCGCAATTGTAATCGTTAAAGCTAAATATGTATTATCTAAGAAAACATGGCTTAGTTTAATCATTTGTAACCACTGTGCAGCCATTCTAATTTGAGATCTTGGTATCAAAATGTAATGCAAATGCTCGGGGAGGCTTTTTTGCTTAGCCCGAAGCGAAACATCGTAGTGTCGTGTTTTATACCAGTATTTTTCACCGATTAAATAGGCTTAAATGGCGACGGCCTGATTAATTACAATCCGGGAGTACCTTGATGAAGCCTAAAGACTGGCAAACGATCTTTAGCCAACATTTGACCTCAGAAAGACAACTCTCAGCTTATACTGTGCGTAACTACATGTTTGAGTTGCGTCGAGTTGAAGCTATTTTAACTGAATCAACCAATCTCATTGATGTTAGCCGAGATCAACTGCAGTCTGTACTGGCCACCTTACATCGTAAAGGGTTGAGTCCCCGATCATTATCTTTGTGTTTGTCTGCTCTAAAACAGTTTTTTGATTTTTTACTGCGCGAAGGTGCCGTAACGGTCAATCCTGCACATACGTTAAGTGCGCCAAAACAAAATAAACCATTACCGAAAAATATGGATGTGGATGCGATTAGCCATTTATTGTCTATAGAGGGGGATGATCCTTTGAGTTTGCGCGATAAAGCCATTATGGAGTTATTTTATTCAAGTGGCTTACGTTTAGCTGAATTAGCTAGTTTAGATTGCGTTGACATCAAGTTTGATCAAAGCGAAGTTAAGGTGATGGGTAAGGGCAGTAAACAGCGGGTTGTGCCAATTGGTAAGCTCGCGTTAAATGCGTTAGCAAGCTGGTTAAATTGCCGTAATCAATTATCGTGTACTCAAGCGGGTGATGCATTATTTGTCAGCAGCCAAGGCAAACGATTGTCCCATCGTAGTATTCAAGCGCGTATGGCTAAGTGGGGGCAAGAACAAGCCATGGCGGTAAAAGTTCATCCGCATAAGTTGCGTCATTCGTTTGCAACTCATATGCTTGAATCAAGCCAAGATTTACGTGCCGTACAAGAATTACTCGGTCATGCGAATTTATCGACCACACAAATATACACCAGTTTAGACTTTCAACACCTTGCCAAAGTGTACGATAACGCGCATCCAAGAGCGAAAAAAAACAGGGGGAAATAATGACATTGCCTAAAGCTTCGATGATCCAGTATCAACGCTTACAACCGTTTAGTGCGATTAGTTTTGATTTAGATGACACTCTTTACAATAACTTTCCTTATGTAATGCATGCCAGTGAGCAACTTTTTAGGTTAATCAATCAAACTTACCCCGCTACGGCTTTATGGGATGCAACACAATGGCAGCAATTCAAACATGCATTATTTGCGCAACACCCAGAGTTAGCGCATGACACCACTGCGGCACGTTATGCTATGTTGTATCAAGCTCTTTTACAATTTGGCTATAGTGAGATTGAAGCCAGCAAAGGGGCGCAAGAGGGGATGAAGTGTTTTCAGCATCATCGTAGTAATTTCACTGTGGATGAAAATATCATGGCGCTGCTGCGACGTTTAGGGCAAAAGTATCCGCTTATTGGCATCACAAATGGCAATGTCGACACTCAGCGTATTGGCTTAGATGACGTGATGCAATTTGTGTTACATCCTGGTCATGGGGTTAAAATGAAACCCTCAACCGATATGTTTACTCTTGCTTGTCGACAATTAGATATTCGGCCGTCGGCCTTATTACATGTGGGCGATCATCCATTGTCTGATATTGCTGGCGCGAAAATGGCGGGGTGTCAAAGTGTGTGGTTAAACCCATGTATGCAGCAACGGCATAAAAAGGCGCAATCGGTATTACCGCATATCGAGATTAACCAATTGGATTTACTGCTTCAGTTGCTTTAGCTTGAGATCGATACCGGCTTTTAAGCTCATTTGCTCTACTTGCTCACGGCTAGCATGCATATCGGCATCACCTACTCGAAAGTAGGTGCCGCTATAAGGATCTGAACCGACATAGATGGGTCTGAGCTTTACATCCACGCAAGGTACATGAATACGGATCAGTTTTTTACTCATTATTTCAATAATTTGTACGTCCGTTGGCGCTAAAATGTTGTGACTGATTTTTTGTGGATTTTGTAAAATCTGCCAAATTTCACTGAGCATCGGCATGGGATTTACAATCCCTTCAATGGTAAAATCCCCTTGTTGCTCTTTTATTCCTAGAATTATTTCGCCACCTAAGGTGTTAGCAAATGCGCTATAACTTTCCCACATGCCTTCGGGTAAGGTTCCATTACCGTCTCGTCCACCTGCTAATTTAAATTCTACTTGGGCAGATTCATGCAAATTAGCTATGTCGTCTAGGGCAAATGTTGGGTAGTAATCAGCTGACATTTAAGCTCCATATTGTCTTATAGGTATCAGTGTTACTGTATGAAATTTTGCTAAAAAAAGGAAGCAAATCCGTTGAGAGTCAATCGAAGATGCTTCTAAAATGGGGGCAAATAGGGAGGGTTATAGTGCTAAAGCTTTTGGGAACAATAAAGTATTTTCAACATCTATATGAGTTTGTAAGTCGGCATCAAATTCAGCTAACGTACGATAGCAAGCTTGCCATGTGTGGCAAACGCCTGCCGGAATAGTGTAGTCATTAGTTAAGCTACGAATGGTGTTAAGCATAAGGTCGGCATTATCATGCTCATGCAGCATCATGTTAATAGGGTTGCCAATATGACCAAAACAGCCGTTTACCGGCTGACCTAAGCTGAGTGATTTAATCGCAGGAAAGAGGATCTGTTCTTCTTTCATTAAATGCGGTATTAACTCATCAATTAACTCGCGTACACATAACGCCAGTGGTTTGATTTCGTCATGTTCATCACCATGAGCACGAACCATTTTTTCAGTGTATTCAATCAATAATGGCGCCGTTTCACGGATATACGCATGGTGGGTTGCTTCAATATGATCGATTAATTCAACCAGTGACATTTGTGATAACTGTTCAGTTGCTTGGGGGATTTGCATGGTTATTCCAAAGATGCACATAATTTACATGTATATTATGTGCATCTTTATTTCAGCTCAATTTACTCGTAGAGGTTATGTTAGCTGGCTCACAAATTATCCGTGAATTTATATCTTATTGGGTACATGACTGGTCTGCATTGAGTGGGGTTGTGAGCACTTGTTGGCTAACGTGTTGATGCTCAAGCATGCCGCCAACACGTAGTAAATGGTTTTGCCAACAAACTGCGCTACGGTGATCCATACTCGGTTGCGATAGTTCAAATGGTGTTAACCATTGCTTAGTGGCTAAATCAAAACGAAAACCATATGAATTAGGCTCGCTAGGGCGACCGTTATAACCCATGCCAGAATAGTTATAGGGATTATCGCTACCGCCTAAAAATATAATTTGCCCGCCAGTTGTTGTTTTAACCCCAATTGCTGCCATGCGGTAATGTGCCGTGGCAGTTGTTAACGTGTTTGATCCGGCTGTGTTTGTGCTTGATTGGTTGTCGATTGACTCAGT
Source organism: Shewanella sp. MEBiC00475 (assembly GCF_005234075.1). Taxonomy (NCBI): domain Bacteria; kingdom Pseudomonadati; phylum Pseudomonadota; class Gammaproteobacteria; order Alteromonadales; family Shewanellaceae; genus Shewanella; species Shewanella sp. MEBiC00475. Next base: position 1,665,556 of record NZ_CP039928.1, on the reverse strand, counting down.
TGTTTGAAATTGGCTTGTTTTGGTGTCATTGGCGACAGAATAATGCGGTAGCAATTGCCAATCAATACGTAAATGATTATCTGGATTGATCTCACCATACAAACAAACCGGCGATGCTTGGTAACTGCGGCGAGCATTAATGTTTGCTTGCACTTTTACGCCGTCACACAGAACTAATTGATTGCCTACCATACCCACAGATTGGCCAAATACAGCTGGTGCTGGTATTGGGCTTGCTTGGGCCCAAGTATTGGTTTGGATGTCATACACTTGGACTAAATTAACATTGCCGTCATTATGCCAGCCACCAAACAGATAAATATAACGATGTTGATATGCCGCTGCGCTAGTGTCATCAACCGCGACAGGCATGTCGGCTATACGCTGATATTGGTTAGTTTTAACAGTATATTGATAATTGTCTACCGTGCTTATTTCATCATGATTTTCGGCGACAGTGTAGCCTCCGAAAATGTAGGCTTTATCATTAATACCAATCGCAATGGATGCCAGTCGACCAGCCAAAGGAGCGACATGAGGAACCGCTGCAATCGATTCCCATTGGGGTCTTTCTGAGCTAAGTAATAACGCCCAGGCACGGTTATGAACGTCTTTGTTGGTTTTACCTTGGCCAATACCCATAAAACTGAGTAAATAGCTTTGGTCATCGCTGTGTACCAATGCAACAGCATTATTACTGACAGCTTGAGGTAAAGAAGCAATAGTCTCTGGATTAACTGAATTGGTAAGGGTAGCGTTAGTGATAACAGGGACAGTAGTTACAGCGTTAACATTAATTGGATTGGCCATTGCAGAACTGCTTAATACTGCACCCACGAATAATAAAGGTCCTAAACATAATCGATTCAGTAATGAGTTGGCTGACTGACATTGAGTTTGACCCAATGTTGACGCCATGAAATCGAATGATAGTGGACGAAGCATGCATATTTCCTTGGTTTAATGTCGAGGGTGAATATTGTAAATAACGGCTAAATGAGCGAATGATGCTTTATTGCATAAAAGTAAAATGAATATAGGTTACTTTATTTTTTTAATTAGGTTAATTCGTTTTTAGTGTTACAGATGCAAGCATTAAAAGCCAAGATGATGACAAACAATACTTAGGTTTGTGTGTGAAAGATATGTAGAGGGGTGATATTTTCTAATGTAAGTAAAATGCTTACCGTAGGATCTTGAGTGGATTATTGAGTCGGATCATCACTGGGTTTGAAAGTAAAACGGGCTTACCGTTGCTGGTAAGCCCGTTTTATAACAATCACTTAGACGCTAGGTCTAGTTCATGCCATATTTTTTCAATTTTTTACGTAAAGTACCACGGTTGATACCTAACATATTAGCAGCGCGCGTTTGGTTGCCACGAGTGTGTTGCATGATGATGTCTAGTAAAGGCGCTTCAACTTCGCTCAATACCATTTCATATACTTCAGAAGCTTCCTGACCGTCTAACTGAGAGAAGAAGTTAGTTACTGCACGTTTTACTGCGTCTCGTAATAACTGCGGCTTGATAGTGCCGTTTGCTGTTTCAATTTTGCCTACGGTAAGCTGGTGAACTTCTGTGTTAGTTGTCTGATCAAACATTCTATTCTGCTCTTTATTAAATTCTAAACTAATTCATCAAAATAACATTCTACGAGGGAATGTTGCTGGGCAGCGGTTTCAAGCCGATTGAAGTCAGCACGAAATTGGCGCTGTTCCTCAAGGTTTAGGTACCACCCGACATGCTTTCTAGCAAATCGGACACCTTTGTACTCGCCATATAAGTTGTAAAGTTTCTTAAGGTGTTCAAGCATCACTGTGCATTGCTCTTCTGCCTTAATTGGCGCTAACTTTTTACCTGTTTCCAGATAATGTAGGATTTCTTTAAAAATCCATGGCCTTCCTTGTGCACCTCTTCCTATCATCAGGGCATCTGCGCCGGTGTAGTCAAGTACAAACTTGGCCTTCTCCGGTGTGTCGATGTCCCCGTTGGCGACAACAGGAATTGAGACAGTCTGTTTAATCGCTTTAATGGTGTCGTACTCGGCAAAGCCTTTGTACATGCATTGTCTGGTTCGGCCATGAACGGCGAGTGAGGCAATGCCACAATCTTCAGCAATTTGGGCTATTTCAACACCATTACGATGTTCAGGCTCCCAACCTGTACGGATCTTTAACGTTACTGGCACATCGACTGCGGTTACCACTGCTTGTAAAATCTCTTTTACTAAGTCGGGGCTTTGCATTAACGCTGAACCAGCAAACTTTTTGTTCACTTTCTTTGCTGGGCAACCCATATTGATATCAATGATGTGTGCGCCTTGTTCAACGTTGAACTTGGCAGCGTTAGCCATTAAATCAGGATCAGCACCTGCTATTTGTACAGAGCGTATACCTTCCTCACCAGAATGCGTCATGCGCTGGCGGCTTTTGTCGCTATCCCAAACATCGGGATTCGATGAAAGCATTTCTGATACGGCTAAAGCTGCGCCATAGCGTAAACAGAGATTCCGGAAGGCCTGATCGGTGACACCTGCCATTGGTGCGACAATCAGCTGATTAGACAGTTGATACGGGCCAATTTGCATTGCGAACTTCACCTTGCTCTTCAAAGGGGCGCTATAGTAGCCCTTTTTTGCCGCTGTGAAAAGGTCAATAAATGACCTAAATGCAACTTTTTTGCTTGACTTTTATTAGCCGTCACATCTTTGACTAATAAATAACATTTTTTTGACTATTTTTGAGTACTGGTGCGAGTTGTAGGGAGGCTTTTTTATATATACCTGTTCTAACACCCTATGTTAATGGCTTGTAAATGCGAAATTACGCACTCAATTGGAGGTTGAATTGAGTGCGTTTGAGGGCGAGCAGGCTATTTACGTATTCCTGTTAAGCGACTCCAATCTTCTTTGTTACATACGGGATCCATAATGAACCACTGGCTGTAAAAATCGGATACTTCTTGAGCTTGTTCACGTAATAAACCCGATAGTGCTAGTTTGCCGCCTATTTTCACTTTTTCTGCAATCAATGGTGCCAACTCTTTTAATGGACCGGCAAGAATATTGGCGACTAAGACATCTGCTTGTAGATTAGCGGGTTGATCTTCTGGTAAATACAATGACAGTTTATCGACCACATCATTACGTTCTGCATTGGCTTTTGAAGCATCAATGGCTTGATAGTCAATATCAACACCAGTGACTTTCTTAGCACCTAGCTTGATAGCTGCGACGGCCAAGATGCCTGAACCACAACCAAAATCGATAACTTCTTGGTTTGATAGTTCAAGGCTGTCTAACCATTCTAAACATAAGGCAGTGGTAGGATGGGTGCCAGTACCAAACGCTAATCCTGGATCGAGGATAACGTTAACTGCGGTCGGATCTGGAATCTCGCGCCAGCTAGGGCATATCCATAAACGTTGCCCAAACTTGATTGGATGGAAGCTGTCCATCCATTCGCGTATCCAGTCTTTATCTTCGACTTGCTCGATTTTATGGCTAAAATCTTTACCTAAGAATGGCATAGATTCTAAAAATTCGATTGTTGGTGCTAAGTCTGTACCAGCATCGAATAATGCGATCATTACGGTGTCTTGCCACAGAGGGGTTTCACCTAGCTTTGGTTCGAAAATCGGTTCATCTTGGCCATCTTCGTAAGTGATGGAAAGAGAACCTTGATCCATTAATAAGTCGCCAAGCATATCTGCATTATCGCGATGAGTGTGAATTCGTAATTGGATCCAAGCCATGGAATTTTCCTAACTGTGGTAAAAGTAATATCAAATTGACGCTTATTATACCCAAGTTATTTTAAGATGCTCGTCTCGGTGAGTGTTTATTGGTTTTAATATGGTCTTTATCCTCAAATTGAATTATCTACCGATTTGCCATCGTTGTATTTCCTTAAGTACTAATCTTGTTTGAATTTTTATGTTGTTCTTTGTGTGATCAGCTTCTAACAACAGCTTAATAGTGGGTGAGGACTATCACGGTTTGATTATTGTTCAATGCCGCTGTTTAAAAACTCTTGTTATGGTTACACCTTACTATTGTGCCTACAGGATATGATTATTTATGGCTACGAATTCAATGCAAGAAAAAGCCGACAGCATTGTCAATACAGATAAAGGGTTTTCTAATCCTATTTGGGCTTCTCGAGCGGATAAGTTACAAAGTCTGTCGGGTGTAATACTGGGTCTCTTTTTGCTGATGCATTTGCATTTTGAGTCGAGTATTTTAATTGGTAAAGAGGCCTTTTATCAGGTGGGTCAGATTCTTGAAGGTGGAATATTTAGTGAGACGGGACATGGTTATCCGCTAATAACACAAATTTTTTCCAGCATAATATTATTAGTCGTGATTATTCACGCGGTATTTGCATTACGTCGTTTCCCTACTCAAATAGGCCAATGGCGCGCATTACGCAAGCAAATGCGTTTTTTACCTCATGAAGACACCAAAATTTGGTTTTGGCAAATGATCACTGGTTTTTTGTTGTTCTTTTTGGTGCCACCGCATTTATTCACCATGATAACTAATCCTGAAATTGGTCCACATCTTTCCGCTGAGCGGGTATATCACTTTAATGCATGGATTTTATATGTGTTGCTATTACCTGTAGTTGCGTTACATGCCGTATTTGGTTTATATCGGGTCGTGGTGAAATGGGGCTTAGTGGAACAACGTTTTGCCTTACTCAAATTTGCTAAAGTGTTGTTGGCATATTTAATGGTATTGGGGGTGGGGAGCTTACTGACTTATATTGCTATTGGCCATTCTTTATCATTACCTGTAGTGCCATACGTGTCGACGTTATAAGGAATTGAAATGAAAATTATTTATACAGATACCTTGGTTGTCGGCGCTGGATTAGCAGGATTACGTGTCGCGATAGCGTCAAAAGAGCGTGGCCTTGATACCTTGGTATTATCGCTTATCCCTGCGAAACGATCTCATTCAGTAGCAGCCCAAGGCGGAATGCAAGCCAGTTTAGCCAATACCATAAAAGGTGCTGGTGATGATGAAGATATCCATTTTCAAGATACGGTAAAAGGTTCCGATTGGGGCTGCGATCAAGATGTTGCTCGAATGTTTGCTCACTGTGCACCCAAAGCGGTAAGAGAGTTAGCTCAATGGGGCGTTCCTTGGACAAGAGTAACCAAAGGCGATCGACAAGTTATTGTTAATGCAGAAAAAGTAACTATCACTGAAGCTGAAGCTGCTCATGGACTCATCAATGCGCGTGATTTTGGTGGTACCAAAAAGTGGCGTACTTGCTATACAGCAGACGGTGCCGGTCATTCATTATTGTATGCAGTCGATAATAAAGCTATTTCGTTAGGTATTCCGGTACATGAACGTATGGAAGCATTATCACTTATTCATGATGGTGAGCGTTGCCATGGTGTCATAGCTCGCTGCCTAATCACGGGTGAATTGCGCGCTTACATCGCCAAATCTACCACTATTGCAACAGGCGGATACGGACGTATCTATTCTGTTTCAACCAATGCCGTTATTTGTGAGGGTATTGGTCAAGCGTTGGCATTAGATACCGGCGTCGCGACACTGGGTAATATGGAAGCGGTACAGTTTCACCCTACGGCTATTGTTCCGGTTGGTATTTTAACGACCGAAGGTTGCCGTGGTGATGGGGGTGTGCTGCGTGATAAAGACGGTTACCGCTTTATGCCCGACTATGAACCAGAGAAAAAAGAACTGGCTTCGCGAGATGTTGTATCACGTAGAATGACCGAACATATGCGTAAAGGAAAAGGCGTAAATAGCCCTTATGGGCCACATTTATGGCTGGATATTACCTTATTAGGTCAAAAGCATATTGATACCAATTTGCGTGAAGTTAAAGAGATTTGTGAGAACTTTCTTGGTATTGATCCGGTTAAAAATTGGATTCCTGTTCGACCTACACAACATTATTCTATGGGCGGTATTCGTACTAAAGCCAATGGCGAAAGCCCGCAATTATCAGGGCTGTTTAGTGTTGGAGAGGCTGCTTGTTGGGATATGCACGGCTTTAATCGACTCGGTGGCAACTCCCTAGCAGAGACGGTTGTTGGCGGAATGATTATCGGTAAGTATGTTGCTGACTTTGGTGAGCAAAATAATTTGGTCGTTGATACCGATTTAATCGCCCAGTTTGGTAAGCAGTTACAAACAGAAGTTGATCAGCTTATTGAGGGTGAAGGAACAGAAGATCCATTTAAACTTAAAGCTGCAATGCAAAAAATTATGATGGATTACGTTGGAATTTTCCGTAATGGTCCTGAACTTGAACTGGCTGTTAACCAATTAACTGAACTGCTTGAACGTTCGAAAAACCTCGGATTAAAGTGTAAAAAACGCCATGCAAATCCTGAATTAGTTGAAGCGTTACGCGTCAAACGGATGTTGAAAGTAGCTGTGACCGTTGCATGCGGGGCGCTTGCTCGTACCGAAAGTAGGGGCGCGCATTCTCGTGAAGATTTTCCACAGCGTAATGACCAAGACTGGTTGAACCGTACATTAACCAGTTGGCCAGATGCTAATAGTTTACGACCTGAAATGAGCTATGAAGCCCTTGATGTGATGCGAATGGAATTGCCGCCTGGTTATAGAGGCTATGGTGTTGATAATGCGATTGCTCATCCTGATACCCAAAAACGTCAGCAACAGGTTGAAGCTATTTTAGCTGAATTAGGTGACGATGCTGATAGGTATGCCAAGCAAGCAGCATTAATGCCTTTTGAGCTACCTGAAGAATATCAACCACGTAATCAACGATTCACTGATACTTTAGCTAAAACCGACGCTGAGTCTGGAGAAAAGTAATATGAGCCAAGCACGCACGTTAACTTTTTCAATTTTTCGTTATGATCCGCAAGAGCCTGGCGACAAACCTAAAATGGTGAGTTACAGCTTAACAGAAGCACCCGGTATGACGGTGTTTATCGCGTTGAATCAACTACGTGAAACACAAGACCCATCGCTACAATTTGATTTTGTTTGTCGTGCGGGTATTTGCGGCAGTTGTGCGATGGTGATCAATGGTTTTCCTACGTTAGCTTGTCGAACCTTAACCGCTAATTATCCAGATGGACACATTAAATTGATGCCATTACCTGGCTTTGAGTTAATTGGCGATCTTTCAGTGAATACCGGTAAATTTATGCGGGAATTATCTGAGCGTTTAGCGCTGTGGTTACATCCTAATAGTGCCGACAATGACATTCATAGCATTGAAACACCTATGTCACCAGAAGAAGCAACCAAGCTTTATGAGTTAGAACGATGCGTAGAGTGTGGTGTATGTGTTTCTGCTTGTGCAACTAAGCAAATGCGTGACACGTTTGTCGGTGCAGTTGGCTTGATGAAAATTGCCCGCTTTGAACTAGACAGTCGTGATACTCGCACCGCTGATGATTTTTACCATGTGATAGGTAATCAAGATGGTGTGTTTGGTTGTATGACGTTACTTGGTTGCCAAGATACTTGTCCGAAAGATTTACCGCATATGAAACAGATAGCGTATCTACGCCGGAAAATGGCTGCAGTATAGCGGAAAAGCTCGAGACTACGAGATGCTAGAGCGCTTCGCTGCTAGATGCCATACAAGCTAAAGCTTTTATAGCAGCGAAGCGTACTATCAGGACGAAGTCCGCTTTAGATTCTAGGCATGGCTTTGGTTAGTAACCGTGATATACATATAAAAACGCCGCTAAATTAGCGGCATTTTTGTAATGTTTTTGCGGTTAAGTTAAAAATTACTTAGCGCGTTTCATAGCCGTGAAGAATTCTTCGTTAGTTTTGGTCATTGCCAATTTATCGATTAAGAATTCCATTGCAGAAACCTCATCCATTGGATGTAGGATTTTGCGTAAAATCCACATTTTCTGAAGCTCATCTGTTGTCGTTAGTTTTTCTTCACGACGAGTACCAGAGCGGTTGAAATCAATCGCAGGGAATACACGTTTTTCTGCCGCTTTACGAGAAAGGTGTAACTCTTGGTTACCAGTACCTTTAAATTCTTCGTAAATAACTTCGTCCATTTTTGAGCCGGTATCTACCAAGGCTGTAGCAATAATAGTTAAGCTACCACCATGTTCAATATTACGTGCAGCACCAAAGAAACGCTTAGGACGATGTAATGCGTTCGCATCAACACCACCGGTTAACACTTTACCCGATGAAGGGATTACGGTGTTGTAGGCACGGGCTAAACGAGTAATTGAATCGAGTAAAATGACAACATCTTTTTTGTGCTCAACTAAACGTTTTGCTTTTTCGATAACCATTTCGGCCACTTGAACATGACGGCTGGCTGGTTCATCGAATGTAGACGCAATCACTTCACCTTTTACAAGGCGTTGCATTTCAGTTACTTCTTCAGGACGTTCATCGATAAGCAATACCATTAACACCACATCTGGGTTGTTATGGGAAATACTTTGAGCAATGTTTTGCAGTAATAGTGTTTTACCCGCTTTTGGCGGCGCTACAATCAAACCACGCTGACCTTTACCGATAGGTGAGCATAAATCAAGAATACGAGCGGTAATGTCTTCTGTTGAACCGTTACCACGTTCCATACGAAGACGTTCTTCAGCGTGTAGTGGAGTTAAGTTTTCAAACAGGATTTTGTTGCGAGAGCTTTCTGGTTTATCAAAGTTAACTTCACTGACTTTCAGTAGTGCAAAGTATCTTTCACCTTCTTTTGGCGGCCTGATTTTACCAAAAATGCTGTCACCCGTTCGCATATTAAAGCGGCGGATTTGACTTGGTGAAACATATATATCGTCAGGACCCGCAAGATATGAGCCATCTGAACTTCTTAAAAATCCAAAACCGTCTTGGAGGATTTCTAATACACCGCCACCGAAGATGTCTTCTCCGCTTTTAGCGTGAGCTTTCAAAATAGAGAAGATGATATCTTGTTTACGGGCACGAGCCATATTTTCCAGGTTCATACTTTCAGCAAGCGAAACTAGATCCGAAATTGGCGTGTCTTTTAATTCTGTTAAATTCATGTGTATGGGAGTCTTGTATTGCGCGACGAAGCTTACCGCAATCAATCAGCGAGGTAGAAAGAAATTTTATGATTGATAAGCGAGAAGGAGTTAAATGAAAAAATCTGATGAATAAATTAGCACTTTATGGCGGAGGCGTCCAGAAATTTAGGTGAAATAAAATTTAAAAATGGCACAAATTGTTTAAAACTTGTGCCATTTAACATTTCTAGACAATTTATGTCTAGATTTAAGTGTGTATTTAGATTTGAGCGTCAATGAATTCTTTAAGTTGGGTTTTAGATAGTGCACCCACTTTAGTTGCCACTAGCTCGCCACCTTTGAACATTAGCAATGTTGGAATACCACGTACGCCATATTTTGCTGGTGAAACATTATTTTGGTCAACGTTGAGTTTTGCAACGATTAATTTATCTGCATACTCGTCAGCAACGTCGTTTAAGATTGGGGCAATCATTTTACAAGGACCACACCATTCAGCCCAAAAGTCGACTAATACTGGTGTTTCAGACTTTAATACGTCGTTTTCAAAGCTGTCATCGCTTAGGTATACAATTTTATCGCTCATGTTGTTCTCCAGATTTGGTTCCATTGCTAGTTTATTAATGGCTTACCATGTATATTGGGTCAGTTAAATAGCTTTTCAAGAGACCGTTTTAGTAATGTAGCTATTTCAAACGATCGAATCTTTTTTTGCAACCCTTATAGGTATGCTTTTGCTATGAGCCAAACACATTTGTCGACCCAGAAATTCGCCGATTTTCCTTTAAAGCCCGAAATACTCGCGGCATTAAACGAAAATGGGTTTGAGTTTTGCACGCCAATTCAGGCGTTATCGTTACCCATTTTACTTAATGCAAAAGATATTGCCGGACAAGCCCAAACCGGTACAGGTAAAACCATGGCCTTTTTAGTGGCCACGTTTAACCACTTACTTAATGTTGCTGCACCTGAGGGGCGTAAAGCAACTGAACCTCGCGCTATTATTATGGCGCCAACACGCGAGTTAGCAATACAAATTGCTAAAGATGCCAAACTATTAGCAGCACACACTGGATTAAAAGTCGGTATTGTTTACGGCGGCGAAAGCTATGAAACTCAACGTGCTGTTTTAGATAAAGGTGTTGATATTCTGATTGGTACTACCGGACGTATTATCGATTACGTACGTCAGGGTGTGATCAGTTTAAGCCACATTCAAGCCGTCGTGCTTGATGAAGCAGACCGTATGTTCGACCTCGGATTTATTAAAGACATTCGCTTTTTATTCCGCAGAATGCCTGATGCTAAGTCTCGATTAAATATGCTTTTTTCTGCCACGCTTTCAATGAAAGTGCAGGAATTAGCTTATGACCATATGAACGACCCTGAAAAAGTTGAAATCGAACCATTGGAAAAAACCTCTAAAAATATTAAAGAAGAGATTTTTTATCCATCGATGGAAGACAAGATGCGTTTATTGCTGAGCCTAATTGAAGAAGATTGGCCAGAAAAAGCGATTGTGTTTTCGAACACAAAACACAGCTGCGAAAAACTGTGGTCTTATTTGGAAGGTGACGGTCATCGAGTCGGTTTATTAACTGGTGATGTACCTCAGAAGAAACGTATTCGCATTCTTGAGCAATTTACATCAGGTGAAATAGATATTTTAGTGGCAACAGATGTCGCTGCTCGTGGATTACATATTTCTGATGTGTCACACGTATATAACTATGATTTACCAGATGATTGTGAAGATTATGTCCACCGTATTGGCCGAACAGGTCGTGTGGGACAGAAAGGCGTTTCAGTGAGTTTTGCTTGTGAAGAATACGCACTGAATTTGCCTGAAATTGAAACTTATATTAACCATTCAATTCCAGTGTCTAATTATGATCGTGATGCACTTTTAGATGATATTCCGCCTCCAGTGCGTATTCATCGTAAGCCTCCAACTTCTCGTAGCCGAGACGGTGGAAGCAAAGGCGTGCATCGTAGTGGTGGTAGCAATTCACGCCCTCCACGTCATAGGACTCGTAGACCATAGTCAATGCCATTGTTAACTGTATCTCAACCCTATGTGGCGATAACATTAGGATCTAACAGTTTTAATATGTTAGTGGCTAACACGGTAGGCAATAAGCCTACCGTTATCGCTAAATATAAGCGTAAAGTTCGCCTTGCCGAAGGTATAGGCGACGATGGTATCTTGTCTGAACATGTCATGCAGCGTGGTTTAGACTGTTTAGCTATGTTTGCTGACATGCTAACTCAACATCATATTGATACTGATAATGTCGCTGTATTTGCTACTGCGACGTTACGGCTTATTCGTAATGCAGATGAATTTCATCAACGTGCGATGCCTATTTTACGGTATCAAATTGAGGTCATTTCGGGGTTACGTGAAGCTGAACTTATTTATCAAGGTATGGTTGCGACAACACAAGGTGAGGGACGCCGTTTAGTTATTGATATTGGCGGCGCGAGTACCGAGTTTATTGTTGGTGATGGTAATCAAGTATTGTTTAAAGCCAGTTTGCCAATGGGCTGTGTGTTGTTTAATCAACGCTTCTTTAATAAAATTCCACTGCAGTTAGTCGATTTTGAACAGGCTGTTGGTTATGTAAATACTGTTTTAGCCGAACATCGTACCCAATTATTGGATTTAGGTTGGCAAAGTGTTGTTGGGGCTTCTGGTGCGGTTCAATCAGTAGTCTCAGTATTACAGCATAGACATTGTCCGGAAGTTATTACTCTAGAGATTTTGTATGCATTTCGCAATGAGATTTTATCGCAAGTGGATGGTCAACTTACGAGTATTAAAGGTCTAAATGCAGAACAAGCACCGACTTTTGCTGCCGGCGTAGTGATATTAATGGCATTGTTTGAAAGCTTGTCCATTAGTCATTTACATCTTGCTGGTGGCGCACTTCGTGAAGGTGTATTACAACTATTAGCTGACCGTGTTGCTGCAGGAAAAATATCAATATAATGGCTGTGGCCGAAATAACATAAAAAATAGGTCGCTCTGGCGACCTATTTTTTATGTTCGTATTAATAGCATTAAACTAAATTTAGATAATCATTATTTTAAGATTTCAACTAAATCATTTTCTAATGTTGTTGTAGGGCGCTCAACTATACGACCAAGTTCATTACCTTGTTGTTTAACAATAAAGGTCGGAATTCGATTAAATGCATATTTTGCAGCAAGTCCATCAGGATCTTGTTTGTTACGATCTACACCAATATACTCAATTTGAATATTTGGGTTAGCTGCGGCTTCGATAATGCGCATAAAACGTGGCGTTTCACGATGGCAATCTGGGCACCAAGTACCAATAATAACAACAATATTTGTTGGTACGGTAATGGCTTTTAGTGCATCTATTGCTTTTGTATCTACTTTATAATCAGCAAAGCCTTCGGCATAGCCAGGTAATTCGGTAGTCAGAGTTTGCGGTTGGATTACGCCGGTTAAAATCACTTCTTGTTCCTCTTTGCCACATGTTGCAATAAAGCCTTCTTGATCTTTTTCAAAGGCGCAACCTGAGTTTGCCGATACCGTCATGGGTAACATTTGAGCCGTAAAAAAGAGTGCGGTAGTGGCTAATAAAATTCTAACGTTATTGTGCATTATTATGTCTCGCTTAAGTAGTGAATACTGCAATAAAACATTCAAACACGCTTAATCAATACTGTTAAGTGGTGAAAGTCTACTATGTTGGATTGATCACTATTTTAGTTAGGTATAATTCAACTAAGTTATAACAATTCAATAATTATTTTGTCATTCAACGGGAGTTCTTTGCCATCTAGGTAAGTAATGTAGGTTTAGTCGTTCTCGGTAACAGCTCCTGCGATGCTCTATTTTTGCAACTGATCGTCATGGATGGCATAAACTTCTTATTTTTTATGGAATAAAATAGACCATGCAGTTGTATGTCAAAATCATATTAAGCAGCATAAAGGAACAGAAATCCGCCCTTGGGGCCACTCAGGTTACTTATATAATTAATGGAAGTGATATTACATTATAAAATAAAAAGCCAATCAGAAATTGATTGGCTTAATAATGACTTAATGAGTGATGCTTATTAATTTTGCTCTTTTAACCATTGAGCAGCACGTTTAGCAAAATAAGTTAAAATACCATCAGCCCCAGCGCGCTTAAAGCAAAGTAATGACTCCATTACAATGGCTTTTTCTGCTAACCAACCGTTTTGAATTGCAGCCATGTGCATGGCGTATTCTCCACTTACCTGATAAGCAAAAGTCGGTACGGCTAATTCTGTTTTAACACGATAAACTATGTCTAAATAAGGCATGCCAGGCTTAACCATTACCATGTCTGCACCTTCTTGAATGTCTAATGCCACTTCATGTAAAGCTTCATCGCTATTGGCTGGATCCATCTGGTAGCTGTGCTTATTGCCACCTTTTAAATTACTTGCTGATCCGACTGCATCACGAAACGGCCCATAATAGCTTGATGAATATTTCGCTGAATAAGCCATTATTTGGGTATTAACAAAGCCCTTACTTTCAAGGGTTTGACGAATAGCGCCAATGCGACCGTCCATCATATCAGATGGTGCAACAATATCCGCACCCGCTTCAGCATGTGATAGAGCTTGTTTGACTAATATCTCTGAAGTGATGTCATTGATAATATAGCCCGTGTCATCGATGATGCCATCTTGGCCGTGAGTCGTGTACGGATCTAAAGCTACATCAGTCATAATACCGAGCTGTGGGAAAGCTTGCTTTAACTCACGTACTGCACGCTGTACTAACCCATCTGGATTGTAAGACTCTTCGGCAAGTAAGCTCTTTTTATCTGCTGGTGTGACGGGGAATAACGCGATAAGCGGAATGCCAAGTTCAACAAGTTCAGCGGCTTCTTTTAATAATAGATCAATTGAAAAGCGCTCAATTCCAGGCATTGAGGCAATTTTTTCAGAGCGTTGAAAACCTTCTAATACAAACATAGGATAAATGAGATCATTAACCGTTAACGTATTTTCAGACATCAATCGACGGCTAAATTCATGTTTACGCATGCGGCGCATTCTGCGCTGTGGGAAAGCACTAGTAATAATATTCAATTTCGACTCCTGGTTTAGGTCTGGTCTGTTTCTAGCTGGTAGTAGCAAACTTTGTTTCGGCCGCTGCGTTTAGCTTGATACAGGGATTTATCTGCTTGTTCAAGTAATAATATTGGATGCTCATCACTGTCGATAATCGCTGTGCTTACACCGATACTGATTGTTATAGGCATCGAGTGGTTATTATGGACAATGTTGAGTTCGCTGATTGCCTGACGAATTTGTTCAGCAACGAGTAAAGCACCGTCTTTATCAGTGCAAGGCAAAATAATAGCAAACTCTTCGCCACCAAAACGTGATACGAGATCTGTTGGGCGCTTTAAATATTCGCTTAATGTTTTGGCAATCGTTTGTATGGTGTAGTCACCGCTGAGGTGGCCAAATTGGTCATTGATACTTTTAAATTTATCAATATCAATCATTAATAATGAGATAGGCGTTTGTTGGCGACGGCTGATCCGCCCTTCAGCAATTAAGCGGCGATCGAATGCGCTGCGGTTTTTAACCCCAGTAAGACTATCAATGGTATTTTGTTCTGTCAGTTTTTGGTTAACATCATTAAGCTCACGCAAAGTAACTTCTAACTCTAAAGTGCGTTCTTGCACCATTGTCTCAAGCTTTTCGCTATTTTCTGCTTCATTGCGCAGCGCTTCTTCACGAGTTTCGCGTAACCGCTGGGCTTGTTCTAATGCTTGTTGTTGGATCTTTAACTTTGCTTTTCGTTCGTCGTTGTAGCGTAATGCCAGTACCGCAGCCATGGTAATCACTTCAAAAGTGAGCCCTATCATAACGGGTATTAGTGGAGAAAAACCGGGGCTAATTATACCAATATAAATTAACCCCGTAACGATACAACCAAGCATAAATCCAAATCGACCGATGGCATATAAAGGTGCATTGCGTTGACCACCAAAGGCTTGGATCAACGAGAAAGCCATTAATATTATACTGATGGTCAATACTACAAACACTAGGGTATAAAGCGCCGTACTGTAGTTAATAAACGGCATAATAATGGTCAAACCAAAACACAGTCCTGCCATTACTCTGCAAATTCGTAACATTTTTAAATTATGATATTTGAGCTGTAATACTTTTTCAGTAAACAATAATGAGAATGCTAATGTCAATGGGATAAGAATGAGGAAAATATATTGTTGAATAATTGGCCATTGAGGCCATAAATAACGAAATGAGACGCCATATATCGTAGCGGTCAATAATGTTAGCCCTAATACATAACCACTGTAATAACTGTAGCTAAATGATCCAGAAGCGAGCGCGATGAATAAACTGAATAAACAAATGGCAAGCAATAAACCAATTTGCATACCATTAAATAAATTTTTAGTTTCAGTGAGTTGGGTGAGATCGTTTGAAGACCATAATACCAATGGCAGGCTAACACTGCCTTTAGTGTCTATTTTAAAATAAAAAGTATGGGTGTCACCAGGCTCGAAGTTGACAGGGTATAAAAATATATTACTTTGTAATGGACGTTGTTTAAATGGCAGGCTATCACCCATGACTTCAGTTCCAATTAGCCTACCATTAATTAGGTGATATATTTTAACGCTATCTAGCAATGGATTATCTAACGCAATGATGCGTGACAAGTTGTCGTTGGGGGTAAATATACTAAAACTTACCCAATAGTTTTTAATGCCTATTTGATATGGTTGAGTGGCATTGACTTTTTTCCAAGTATTTTCTGGCTGTTGTAATAGTTGGGTTAAAGTTCCAATATCATTGCTCTGGTTGGCATATACCCATTCTTGTAATTCAATTTTGGTGATGGAATCTGATGTCAGTCTAAGTGGCATAGGGGAGAAGGTACTCGCCCAACTGTGTTGACCAATGAACAGCAAACATAACCCAATTATCACGCTTGCATGATAAAGATAACAGCAGGATAAACGATAAGTTGCATTATTTTTCATGAATGACAACTTATGTTTTCAGATGCAGGTAATTGGAAAAAATCACAACTATTTTTGTAGCATGCCTGTGCTAATGTTTGTGGTAATTGTTGACGGAGATTTGCCATCTGTTCAACGATATAAGGTAAATACTGAGGTAAGTTTTTGCTCGACTTAGGTTTCGGTCGCATATTGCGTGGTAATAAGTAAGGACTATCAGTTTCTGCCATAATGCGGTTATCAGGAATTAACGGCACTAATTGAGCGAGCTCTTGCCCTCGGCGTTCATCGCAAATCCAACCAGTGATACCAATATATAAATCTGCTGCTAAGCATTCTATTAGCTCATTTTTACTGCCTGTAAAACAGTGTAGTAACGCATTAGGGAGATTTGCCCGATACTCATTTACAATGGCGATAAAATCATTATGTGCTTCACGACAATGCATTAATACCGGCATGTTGAGTTCACAAGCCAACTCTAATTGTGCAGCAAATGCTTTTCGTTGTGCTGAGCGTGGTGAAAAATCACGATTGTAATCAAGCCCACATTCACCAATAGCAACGACAGTTTGTTGCTGAGCAAGTAGTGCTAAACGTATTTTGCTGTGTTGGTCCCAAGAAGAGGCATTATGTGGATGAACACCTGTCGTGCAGTAGAGTTTATATGGGTATTGTTGGCAGAGGGTTATTGCTTTAACACTTTCATCTAGATCGCTGCCAATAACAATTAACGGCGAAACATATTGTGTCGCCGCATCATTGATTATATTGTCAATATCGTGCTTGAGCCTGTCGCTAAGCAAATTGACGGCAATGTCGATGTATTGAGTCATGTAATAATAGTAACTAATGTTACTTTAATCGTCTAACTCGAGTCGTCGCGTTGCGATCGTCACTACCAAGTAAAAATGAACTGAGTGCGCCGGCTTGAATAAAGACACGTTGGCCTTTTTTGATTTTATACCGTTCTGGACTGCTTTGCTTCCAAACTTGACCATTTGTTAGCGTAACAATAAATTCACCATGAGGTGCTTCTTTAATTGAGGCAATTTCGGCATAAATTTTATTGATTTTCTGTTCAATTTTCTTTGTTAAGCCAAAAGTATCTACACTCTCTACAGGAGTTCGAACAACAGGGGCTACTACTGATGGCTTAGCTATAACAACTTTAGGTGATGCTGGAGCCATTATATGTGCGCTAGGTTTAGCGTTAGCGGCTAATTCGTCATAACAGATTAAACGCTCGAGCTTATCAGTTTTGGCTGCACATATAGACAACTGCTGACCAAGATTCGAATTGGCATAGACATTAGTCGACATCAATATGATGCCGGCTGCAATTAAACTTAAACGCATTGATTCTTCCTTATTATATTGTCTGGCTAAACTAAATGGTCCGAGTAAGACCATTGAAGTTTAGTTATCAGCGTGCTCGCTCTCTGGCTCGCTCTCTGATTCATCGTCTTTTTTACTGTAAAAGCGTGCGGCGATTAGACCACCCTCAAACAATAACAGCATTGGAACCGCTAGCATAGTCTGAGAAATAATATCTGGAGGAGTTAAAAACATACCGATAACAAATGCACCTACCACAATATAAGGACGTTTTTTGCGTAATTCATCAGGTGTAGTGACACCCGCCCAACACAGTAAAACCACGGCCACAGGAATTTCAAAGGCTAAACCAAAGGCAAAAAACAGTTTAAGAATAAAACTCAAATAACTGCTGATATCGGTCGCAACTTGAACACCATCTGGGACTACGCTGGTAAAAAAACCAAATACAACGGGAAAAACAATATAGTAAGCAAAAGCTATTCCCAGATAAAATAGCAGGGTACTGCTGGTTAATAGGGGAACGACTAAGCGCTTTTCATGCTTGTATAAACCTGGCGCAACAAAAGACCAAACCTGATAAAGAACATAGGGGATGGCAATAAAGAATGCTAACACCAGTGTTAATTTGAATGGTGCAAAAAAGGGCGCCGCAACGTCGGTTGCAATCATGCTGCCAGTTTCTGGAAGCGAACGCATTAAAGGCAAGGCTATGTAATGATAAATATCATTAGCCCAATACACAATAGCAATGAATACCAGTAATACACTGCCAATGGCTTTAAGCAATTTATTACGTAATTCAAGCAAATGGCTAATAAGCGGTAGCTGTTGCGACATGAATTATCCGTTAGATTTAGGGGTTGAGCTGCTTTCGCTGGCCACTTCAGGTGACTTAACTTCAGCGACAGGGGCCGAGGTGTCAGGTGACTTTGTTGGCGTAACTGGTGGCGTGTCTTCAACCTTATAAGGTCGATTCACTGACGCAGCAGCTTGCTTCAACTGATCAATTGACTCTTGTAGCTCTGGTGACAAATTAGCTAAACCTTTACTTTCTGCTTTCTTTAAATCGGCATGTAGCTGATCAATTTTAAGCTCTTGTTCAAGTTCATCTTTGACAGAGTTTGCCATGCGCTTGAGCGCGCGGATCCAACCTGTAATTGAACGTACTGCAACCGGAAGTCTTTCAGGGCCAAGTACCACTAGCCCCAAAATACCGATCAGCAACAGCTCCATAAAGCCGATACCGTCAAACATAATAAATTACGCCTGTTTATCTTTAGATTCAGGTTGCTTTTCTGCAGCCTGTTGCGAAGTCGCAGCTGTTTTTTCTTGGTCTTCTATAGACTTGCTTTCTTCTACAGGTTTGGTTTCATCTTCTGGAGTCATGGCATTTTTAAAGCCTTTTACTGCTCCACCTAAATCACCGCCCAAAGAACGCAATTTTTTTGTCCCAAATAATAGAATGACAATTAACGCTACGATTAGAAGCTGCCAAATACTGATGCCGCCCATGAAGATTATCCTCTTTAAATAAAAAATGGTTTTGTAAAATAATTATTTCAAAATCCATAATACCACCCAATTCTTTAAGTATTATGAACGTCTAATAAATTAGTGCTAGCTAAAATTTGCGATTCTTTGGCCTAGATCTCCATCCTATCGCCCAAATCAATATTCCAGCACCAATACAGCTATACGTTAGCCATAGTGTAGCTATTTGAGTAAATAAAATTGTGCCGCAGATCAACAATACAGCAGAAGTGATCAGTAGATAATTGCTCTTGTGTGATTTTTGTTGATAACGCAAATACTTATCTAACATTTGCTGTTGAGTGCCGAGTAATTTACGCCCTAGCTTTAAATTATCGTAAATTAATTCAGGAAACTCAGGGAGTTTGTCTGCCCAAAAAGGTACATTTGATTTTACTTTGTTATACATGGCCTTAGGGCCAACTTGTTCTGACATCCAATCTTCTAAAAAAGGTTTCGCTGTTTGCCACAAGTCTAATTGTGGATATAACTGGCGACCTAAACCTTCGATGTACAGTAACGTTTTTTCCAGTAGCACAAGTTGTGGTTGCACCACGATATCAAACTGACGTGCTGTTTTAAAAAGTTCCAGCAGTACATGTCCAAATGAAATTTCATCGAGTGGCTTATTAAACATTGGTTCGCATACCACTTTAACCGCTTGCTCGAAAGCAATAACGTCAGTGTGTTCTGAAACCCAACCCGATTCAATATACAACTGTGCAATGCGGCGATAATCACGATTAAAAAAGGCCAAAAAGTTTTCGGCAAGATAACGCTTATCAACATCGGTTAAGGTGCCCATAATCCCGCAGTCTAGACCGATATAAAATGGGTCATCGGGATGTTCACGGCTGATAAAGATATTTCCTGGATGCATATCTGCGTGGAAAAAATTGTCTCGAAACACTTGAGTAAAAAATAACTCAACGCCACGTTCCGCAAGCAGTTTAAAATTGGTGCCTTGGGCCCGCAGCGCTGCTGTATCAGACACTGGGATACCGTAAATACGTTCCATCACCATTAGGCGTTTGTAGCTGTGTTCCTCGTAAACAAAAGGCACGTACAATGATTTTGAGTCAATAAAGTTATTACGCAGTTTTATGGCATTGAGTGCTTCGAGTTTGAGGTTCAGTTCACCTAAAATAGTGGTTTGATAATCTTCAATCACTTCGGCGGGACGTAAACGATTACCTTCACCCAATAAAGCTTCTAATATATTGGCAGTTTGAGTCATTAACTGTAAGTCAGCTAATATTTGCTGTTCGACATTTGGGCGCAATACTTTCAGTACTACGTCTTTACCATTCGACTTTAATGTGGCGGTATGCACTTGAGAGATAGAGGCGGAGGCTAATGGCGTGTCATTAAAGTCATCAAAATAAGTTTCTATCGGTGCCTTTAGTTCTGCTTCAATTGCTTGGCGTGCCAAGGCTGAGTCAAATGGTGGCACTTGGTCTTGTAACATGGCTAATTGGTAAGCCCACTCGTCATCAAGTAGATCGCGACGAGTTGATAACATTTGCCCCAGCTTTATGTACACAGGACCTAAATCTTCCATGGCTAACTTTAAACGTTCGGCATGGGACTTCTGCTTATGTTTATTGCGGATCCAAAATAAGCTGTTACGTAGGATTGAAAAATACCAGGGCTTTTTATGTCGAAGAATTAAGTCATCTAAGCCAAAATGGAGAATGGTTTTAATGACATGGTAACCACGCCTGATACTTGCAAATGTCATGGAGTTATTTGATCTCTTAATTGGGCTATCTTGGTTTCAACTGCGTCGGTTTGGCTGACGAGTTCATCTAGATTATCACGAAAATGCAGCCATTCAATTTTATGTGGTGCCAAACGATATTCTTCAGTTGTCAGTTGGCTGATATGCGAGCGTGTTTTTTGTATCACTTGCTTAACATCATCGCTAAATTGTCTCGCAGTGGTAACCAGTTTATGTGTCGGAGCATCACCGATATAGTGTGATAATGGTTCGGCAAAATCAAAATGAATATTCTGTAAATAGTGACTCAAAGTTTGCAGTAATTGAATATCACCTTGAAGACTGAGCTTATCTTGTTTGATTAACTCTGTTAAGTTGGCGCCTTCAGTGAGTTGATATAAGGTCGATAAATCGGCCTTAACCGTCACTGCAACGTTAGCATCATAATAACTGAGCACTTGAATTTGCTTGGCAAATACCAAATAGATTGGCCAGCTTAGCTGGCTCAACTGGATACAAAATACTTTGCCGTGTAATGATTTCTGCCGAGCATAGTCATCTTTAGCCTGTTTGGGCAATTGGTTAAAAGCGGTTTCAATCGCAGCACAGGTTAATAAAGCAAAGTGATTGGGTAGCATTAGAACTTATAACCTCTATGCAATGCGACAACGCCATCGGTCATATTGGTGTAGTCAACTTGTTCAAACCCTGCATCTATCATCATCTGCTTAAGAGTCTCTTGATCAGGATGCATCCGAATAGATTCGGCAAGGTATTCGTAACTGTCGGCATCTTTAGTGATTAATGCGCCCATTTTTGGCAATACCTTAAAGCTATACATGTCGTATACTTTACGCATTAATTCATGCTTAGGTGTTGAAAATTCAAGTACTAGTAGTTTTCCGCCAGGTTTTAAAACGCGGTGCATTGAACGCAGTGCTGCATCTTTGTCGGTTACATTACGTAAACCGAATGCGATGGTGATAATGTCAAAATGGTTATCAGGAAACGGCAGTGCTTCAGCATTAGCTTGAACATAACTGACGTTATTGACAATGCCTTTGTCACGTAATTTTGTTCGGCCGACTTTGAGCATCGAATCATTAATATCAGCAAGAACAACTTGACCACGGTCGCCGACTAAGTTTGAAAATTTAGCGGTTAAGTCGCCCGTTCCACCGGCTAAATCAAGCACTTTCATGCCCGGTCGAGCAGCGGCTACTTCAATGGTGTGACGCTTCCAAAAGCGGTGAACTCCAAAAGACATTACGTCATTCATTATGTCGTATTTTGCTGCAACGGAATGAAACACATCAGCGACTAAGTCTGCCTTCTTATCAGCTTCGACAGTTTTATATCCAAAATGAGTGTTTTTTGGTTCGCCTTCAGACATCGGTATATTCCTATAATGTGCGATAATTAATAGCAAGTGTATGCCATTGCGAATGATTGCTGAAATGCCGTGGTGCTAGAGTGTGACAACAATCAATTAGTTGTCTTACCTTACGCTGGATACAGATTTCACATCAACTTGAACATGGCAATGCTCTTCACGTCGACTAACCCCAATAAGCATAAGCTATTAAGGCTAAAATTTTCCCTGCATTAGAGCACAAAATGAGTCTTTAATGAATAGCTGCTATCGATTCTACTTTAGGCAAGTTAATGGCCATTGAATATAAGCATGCATCAACTCACTAAGTCATTGGCCTACATCACTATAACCCGCTTGTTCATCTACGTAGCATCATGCAGGGGATTACTCAGATAAATGAGCGTAACGCCATGAACAATGCTTGCCAATATAATCTGCATAATAGTTCTCTATATTACAGCCATAAAAAAACCAGCATAGCTGGTTTTTTTATGGCGAGTGTGCCGGCATTTATAAGCTGACACAGGCTTGGTTATGGTTAATCAATATCTAATGGTTCTGGAGATAAAATAACACCGGTATTATCGGCATAAATGTGATCGCCAGGTAGGAAGGTTACGCCGCCAAAATTCACTGGAATTTCAACTTCTCCAATACCATTACCTTCAGCACCAACAGGAATTGAAGCCAGCGCTTGAATACCGATATCAAGTTCTTCAAGGGCGTCTACATCACGCACAGATCCGTAAATAATAATGCCTTCCCAATTGTTGGCAACGGCAAGTTCCACGATTCTAGCATCCAGTAGAGCGCGTCTAAGTGAACCACCACCATCGACTAATAACACTTTACCTTCACCGTCTTCTTCTAAGGCATCAGCAATCAGGCCGTTGTCTTCAAAACACTTAATGGTACTGATTGAGCCACCGAAGGAGCTGCAACCACCGTAGTTACTGAACATCGGCTCGACGACATCGACTACATCTATATACATGTCGCACAGTTCTGAGGTGTTATATTCCATAATTCACTCCTGTTGGACAGCAACGGTAAATTGCTGGGTAAAGCAAAGTTAAATGAATTATATGAGCTTTTTGTGAAAATAAAAGCCTTATCAATCACCGGATTGTTATAAATCAACTTACGCTGCGTTTTATCCCTAAATGGCCATTGACCTAAATACAGAACAGAGATCAGATTTGGAAGTAATTTTCTTTCAAATTGAACTAATTAGTTGATATATGTTGATTTAAGTCATCCTAATACGTTTTTTAATTACATTTTTGTTCAACAGTTTGTTAGCATATTGGTAGATTTATTAATGTTAGTTTACAAAAAAATACTAACTTTAGGGGCACGGAACCCTCATTACGCACACGGAAGGCAGAGGGTCTGAATAGAGGTTCTTATGGAAAATATCAATATTATTGAAATCTTAGGTTATGCCGCATCAGTTATGGTCGCCATTTCACTGATGATGAAAGACATCATTTTACTAAGATGGTTAAATTTTATCGGCTGTTCTTTTTTTGTTGCATATGGATATGCAATCGAAGCTTGGCCAGTAGCGGGCATGAATGCCTTTGTCGCATGCATTAACATTTTTCACTTAATTAAGATTTATCGTAATAAAGGCGTACAGCCTGAAACGGCATAACGTTTGTGGAATCAGTTTGATTAATTTACGAAAATCAACATTTAAAAAATCCCTTCATACCTGTATGAGGGGATTTTTTATGGGGCATTCATTGGTATCTACTGATCGCTCAATATATATTAACTAGGGAAGATTAACCGTCTTAGCCATTTCGATTCTATAGCTCATTTCTGATGTGTAATCATTAATTCATTTCGGCTGTCATAAAACTTTAGGCTAACTGTCACCTCGCGTTCATTCCAGTTCACTATTATTTAATCTGTTAACAAATACATAACTTTGATCGGGTTAATGATTTTCCCGGCGTTTGGCATGGAGTCAAGCATGAAGATAAGTATCAGCCAGTTAGATAAATATGTGTTTTATTGGATCGTACAATTTAGCCGAGAGAATACTCTGAACCAAGCTGCTAAGCGCGTGTCTGCAACCGGTGATGGTCACTATTATGTTTATTTATCGGTCGCATTATTGTTTTTTCATCCCAATGGGCAGCATTTTTTTAATTTAGTTCTTGGCAGTTTCTTGGTTGAGTTTCCTTTATATTTACTGCTGAAAAACAGCATTCGACGTCATCGTCCTTGTCACGCTTTAGCAGGGTTTGAATCTAGTTTTGAACCTTCAGATAAATTTAGCTTACCGTCAGGACACACCGCTGGGGCCTTTGTGTTTGCCAGCGTGGTGAATGTGGTATTTCCGACTTTAGCACCAATAGCATTTGCTTGGGCTTGTTTTGTCGGTTCATCGCGGATTGCTCTTGGAGTGCATTATCCATTGGATATTATTGCAGGAGCAGGCTTAGGAATGGGATCGGTATTACTTGTTGAGCAACTCATGTCGTGATAACTCATCTTTTGACAACTCATGAAGCAATAAATCTAGTGTGTTTAATTGTGTTAATTCAGCTGTAAAGGGATGAAAGCAATATGAAAATTTTGTATGGAGTCCAAGGTACAGGTAATGGCCATATCAGCCGCGCGCGGGTAATGTCTAAGGCGCTTAAACATCAAAATGTCGATGTCGATTTTTTATTTTCAGGCCGTACACCGCAACATTATTTTGATATGCAATGTTTTGGAGATTATCAGACACGTAACGGTATGACTTTTGTGACTGAAAATGGTCGGGTGAATACCGTTAAAACGGCCCAATGTAATTTAAAAACACCCATTTTATCAGAGATTAAACAATTAGATTTAACGGGTTATGACTTAGTGTTAAATGACTTTGAACCCGTTAGCGCCTGGGCTGCTAAACAACAAAATGTGCCATCGATAGCCATTAGTCATCAAGCAGCATTACAGCATCCTGTTCCTAAACAAGGCAATAGCTGGTTTAACGAGTTCTTGCTTAATCATTTTGCGCCTGTCGACATTGGTTTAGGTTGTCATTGGCATCACTTTGGTTTTCCTATTTTGCCGCCTTTTGTCGAGGTGTCGTCCAATAAGGGGGATCATAGCCATCAGATTTTAGTCTATTTGCCCTTTGAAGATGCCGACCGTATAGCGGCGTTTTTAGCGCCTTTTGATCAATACCATTTCTTTGTTTATCACAGCGCCAAGCCTTTGAAAAAATTAGCGGACCATATTCATTGGCATGGCTTTAATCGTGAAGGTTTTAAACAGCGCATGGCGCAATGTGGCGGGGTGATCGGCAATGCCGGTTTCGAGTTAGCTAGTGAGGCGATGACGCTAGGTAAGAAATTATTGGTTAAACCTTTACAGGGGCAGTTTGAGCAATCTGCTAATGTGGCAGCGTTGCAATTATTGGCCGCAGCAGAAAGCATGCAGACTTTAGATACTATGGTACTTAAACGTTGGTTGAAAAGTCCATCACCTAAACCCATTGCTTATCCACAAGTAGGTGATGCATTGGTGGAGTGGCTAACAATGGGTGATTGGCATCAACCGCAAGATTTATGTAAACGTTTATGGTCACAAGTAGAACTGCCTGAAAATTGGCATAAACGGCAATAGGATTTGAAATAAGTATTTTATTGCTTTGAATAAAAAGTGTGCAACAACATCACACTCTTTAATCGGGTATTGTCATTTAAGCATTACGCTTGTAAAGAATCTCAAGAAGTTGATCTTCTAATTCGAATCGTGATTCCATCGCTTGTGCCAAATGAGATAAATCATTATCAAGTTGATACAACACTTGTTCATCTGCTGTATCGGTATATTTATCGTGGAAATCTAATGCTATGTCGGTGCTTTCACTGATGAGCGGCAACAACGCGTTGCTAGTTTCGATGCTCGATTCACCAAACTTTTCACAAGCTTTGAGTACATTGTTGTACACCTCAAAATGGCCTTCAGAGACATAGTCGACTAATTGATCGCAAAATTGTTTTACTTGATCCATGCTTGGCAGTGATTTTTCGCTACGTGAATAAGGTGCTAATCCAGCAACAATAAAATATTGAACCAGTAATTTTCGGCGGTTATCAAGCCATTGATCGATTAAATTATTAGCACCGCCCCAACGTTTTTCTGCTTTTTCGAGTTTTGTTAGCATGTATTATCCTAATTGGCAGTCTGTATGTATCAACTAATGTATTGGACAAAGTGTATTGTGATCAACTGTTTTATTTTTATTTGCTTATATAGCCATCAGCTTTAGAGGCAAAAGAACAACTGGTAGGAAATAGAACAATAAAAAACCCCGTGATGGCTGAACCATCACGGGGTAACTAAGTTTTCAAAGGCTCGATATGTCGGGCTTCTTGATTGTTCTTGCTAGCGCACACTTTTTATACCAAACCACTTACCTTGACGCAACGTTTAATCTAATAATTTGCGATTTATACGCCAGTCCTGTGTATTTTGTGAGCAAGATAGTCAAGATGTTAGAAAAATAACTGCAAGATTTAGGAATAGCTCACATAAATATCCCATGAGAGGTTACATTAATCGCGTAAGTGCTAAACTACCCGCCAGCAGAAATCATAACAGTCTAGGAAGAAAGCCCACATGGCAGAATTAAAAAACGATCGTTATTTACGTGCGTTGTTAAAGCAACCAGTTGATGTCACACCAGTATGGATGATGCGTCAAGCTGGACGTTATTTACCTGAATATAAAGAAGTTCGCGCTCAAGCGGGTGACTTTATGTCGTTGTGTCGTAATGCTGAGCTCGCTTGCGAAGTGACATTACAGCCATTACGTCGTTATGATTTAGATGCCGCAATTTTATTCTCAGATATCCTGACTGTGCCTGATGCAATGGGCCTTGGTTTGTATTTTGAAGCTGGCGAAGGTCCTCGTTTTGAACGTCCGACTGACACCATCGATGCAATTAAAAAGTTATCAATTCCTGATCCAGAAGATGAATTAGGTTATGTAATGCGTGCTGTGAGCACCATTCGCCGCGAACTAAATGGCGAAGTTCCATTAATCGGTTTTTCTGGTTCACCTTGGACTTTAGCCACTTACATGGTTGAAGGCGGTTCAAGCAAAACATTCGAAAAAATTAAGCGTATGGCTTATGCCGAACCAGCTGCATTGCACATGCTATTAGACAAGTTAGCTGACTCAGTAGTTTTATATCTTAATGCTCAAGTGGCTAACGGTGCGCAATCGTTAATGATATTCGATTCATGGGGCGGTGCGTTATCGCATCACGCTTATCGTGAATTCTCATTACGTTATATGCAAAAAATTGTTGATGGTTTAACCCGTTTTGCAGACGGCCGTAAAGTACCTGTTACCTTATTTACTAAAGGTGGCGGATTATGGTTAGAGTCTATGGCTGAAACAGGTTGTGATGCGTTAGGTTTAGACTGGACTGTTGATATTGGTGATGCTCGTCGTCGTGTAGGCCATAAAGTGGCGCTGCAAGGTAACATGGACCCATCAATGTTATATGCTACGCCAGAGCGTATCCATCAAGAAGTGGATCAAATTCTAGCAAGTTATGGTGAAGGTACTGGCCATGTATTTAACTTAGGCCATGGTATTCATCAACATGTTGATCCTGAACATGCCGGTGCATTTATCAATTCTGTGCATGAGTTATCGGGTAAATACCACAAGTAACCAACAGTATTTGCTGAAAAAAAGCGAGCCTTCGGGTTCGCTTTTTTGTTTCTGTTTTTTCTGTTTTCGTCATTTGACCAATGCTTGTAAACAGGAATCTTTTTTATGATCTTCCACCATAGCAGATTAAGATCGTAAGGCTCCTCCCACATTAGCTAAAAGGGGATAAACAGTCATCCACGCCTTGCTGTTTATAACCTCATTGGACTCAGTCGGTCCGGCAACATTTTTCTAAGTCATCGTTATATTCACAAACACATTCACAGTTACAGTCATAATCAAAATGAAATAATCTCCATGGCGATTGAGCTTGTTTTTTTAACTAGCCATTTCATCTTTTACTTAATTGATGGAAGCCTTTCTACTGTATTGAATAAGCCTAATGCTTACGACTAAATATCGAACAAAAATTAATTGTTTAAAGCAATATTTTTGCTGTTTTTTTAGTCATAAAGGCATATTGTTAACTTAATAGGAAGACACTATGTCAATTAGCCAAAGGATGGATGGCATAGGTGAAGCATTTGCTAAATGTAGCCCTGATGGCTGCCTAGTAATAAGTTTAAATCGACCGCGAGAACCAGCTAATTTCCCTGCACGATAAATCATTAATGTGATTGAAATAAATATTCAGAATGGGGTAAAAACATGAATAACCAAAACTGGCAAAATCAAAAAAATTCTAAAGTGTACATTATTGGTAGCGGCATTTCGGGGCTCGCGAGTGCGGCGTATTTAGAAAAAGATGCTGGCATTGCTGGCGAGAATATTCATATTTTAGAAAAAGACTCCATTGCTGGTGGCGCTACAGATGGTGCTGGCGATCCTAAACACGGATATGTCGTTCGTGGTGGCAGAATGCACGAAATGCATTATGAGTGCTATTGGGAACTGCTTTCGCATATCCCTTCGCTGGAAGACCCAAATGTTTCAGTAAGAGATGAGTCGTATGAGTTTAATCAACGGTTTGTGTCAAATGGACAAGCCCGTTTATTAAAACAAGGCAAAAAATTGGATGTGTCATCATATGGATTGTCCTTTGAGCAACAAATGGATTTTATCAAGTTGACCTATGTTTCAGAAAACTCCTTAGGAGATAAACGAATAGAAGATTGGTTTGATCAAAGCTTCTTCGATACTACATTTTGGTTTATCTGGTCTTCCATGTTTGCATTCCAAAAATGGAGCAGTCTTGCTGAAATGAGGCGTTATATGAAACGCTTCATGCACCTTGTGGATGGCTTGCCCCGTTTGGGTGGGGTCATGCGGACTAAATATAACCAATATGACTCAGTGGTTAGGCCGATGAAAACATACCTCGAAGCAAAAGGGGTGAAATTTGAAATGGGCAAAGAGGTCGTAGATATTGATTTCGACTTATCTGCAGATAAAAAAACGGCTACGATGCTTCATTTTAAAGACAATACTGAAATTGTTCTTGGAGAAAATGATTTTGTGTTTTTCACCAATGGGTCAATAACAGAAAGTACCGATAATGGCAGCTGGGATGCTCCCGCAAAATTGAAGGGCGTGCAAGAGTCTGGTTCTTGGATGTTGTGGAAAAAAATAGCCAAAAAAGATCCATCTTTTGGTAATCCAAGCCCATTTTGCGACAACATTGATTTGCAAAAATGGTACTCATTTACGGCAACAATGAAAGACAGCACCTTTCTCGATTACATGGAGAACTTCTCGGGTAATGTAGATGGAACTGGCGGGCTTGTCACCATGACCGATTCTAACTGGCTGATGTCAATTGTAATAGCACGCCAACCTCACTTTCCTAATCAACCTGATGATGTGAAGATTTTTTGGGGCTATGGGCTCTATCCTGATAGAAAAGGTAATTATATTAATAAAACAATGGCGGAGTGTACTGGTGCCGAAATGTTAGAAGAGCTTTATTATCATTTGAATATTCAAGAGTTGATGAAGCCAGTAACAAAAGCCGGAAAGGTAAATTGTATCCCTGTTGCTATGCCGTTTGTTGATAGCTTGTTTATGCCGAGAAATGTGGGTGACAGACCAGATGTGATACCCAAAGGGGCTACAAACTTTGCCTTTTTAGGCCAATTTGCAGAAGCCCCTAAAGATTGTGTTTTTACCGTTGAATATTCTGTCAGAACTGCTCAAATGGCAGTTTATGGCTTGTTTGATACCGTTAAGGAGGTGCATCCTATGTACGAATCGACTCATAATCCAAAATATCTACTTGAGGCACTTAAAGCCATTAGTAGATGATCAAATACGATAGCGAGAAAAGTGAGCCGCATCGTTGAAATACCATACTGAAGCAAGGTAGCTCATTGCGGCGCTAGTTTTTAGTCATAACCATAAACCACAAAATGGAGGTTTATATGAAATGTAATATAGGTAAAACAGATCGGATAATCAGGGTCATACTCGGAGTATGTGTTATTGCAGTTGGCGTTTACTATCAGTCATGGTGGGGAGCTGTTGGGATTATTCCTATTCTTACGGCTGCAATTGGATGGTGCCCTGCTTATGTACCTTTTGGTATATCAAGTTGTAAAACCGAGAAATAATCCTGTTTAGTTAGATGCTCGAGTGGGACGTTTAGCCACAATATTGTGGCTACGCCCCCACATAACATTCGATGTATGGCGTTATATTGTAAATTTTATCAGTAAGTTATGTTGTACATAATAAGTTTGCAGAGTGATACCTATCAATTATTCACATACTGATGACCATCTTCTAAACCAAGCATTAGACTAAGTGTTCATTTTTAGCCATTCTACAATCTTGTGAACCATTTCAAGTATAGGAGCCCAGATGTGGGATCAAAGGTATAACGAAGACGGGTTTGTGTATGGAACCGAGCCTAATGATTTCTTAAAATCTGAGTATTGCCGAATACCAAAGGGTGGTCGAGTACTTTGTTTGGCGGAAGGAGAAGGTAGAAATGCAGTTTTTTTGGCTAAACAAGGATACATAGTTACCGCTGTCGATCAATCTGCTGTGGGTCTTAAAAAGGCAGAAAGCCTAGCCGCTAAATGTGACGTAGAAATTTCAACAGTTGTAGCGGACTTGAGTCACTATGACTTAGGTTTGAATGTTTGGGATGGCATAGTGTCAATATCTGCACATGTTCCTCCTTTATTACGTAAATCTCTCCATCGACAAGCGGTTAGTGCGCTTAAAAATAACGGCGTATTTATTTTAGAAGCATTTACTGAGCGTCATATTCATATGGCCGGAGTCGGTGGGCCACCAGCGTCTAATAAAGAATTATTTATGTCTTTGGAAGAATTGGAAACTGAGCTGAAAGGGTTAGAGTTTGTTATTGGTAATGAAGTAGAAAGACATATTTCTGAAGGAAAATATCATCAAGGAGACAGTGCCGTTGTGCAAATAGTTGGATACAAAACAGTTTAAGGTTTTTCGATGTTGCGGAAGTTGTAAACGGCTGAATGGATTGATATGTGAAGTATGGTGCTTAGACTGTCATTTTATAGATATGGCCTGCGGCCATACTTTCAACTCACAGTAGCTCAATTTTTTTGTTAGAACTTAGTTCTAATTCTTCTGTTTAGATATCATTGATTTTGTTTATCATGAAGTTTAATGATAAACAAAACTGAGTCAGTACTACTGAGGTCATGAATCAAATCGCTGATCATTTGCGATTCAAAAATGAGATTAACTCTGCGTTACAAGCTCTATCTTAAATTCACTGCCTACGCCCGGTTGGCTGTCTATTTCAATTCTGCATTTCAATAAGCCTAATAACTGCCTGACGATGGCGAGTCCGACGCCGAGTTGTGGCAGACTTTGATTAGTCTCAAACGACAGTGTCGTCATCGATAATTGTTTCAGGGCGTCAACTTCATGCTTGTGCATGCCTGCGCCGGTGTCGCGCACGGTTAACCATTGTTGACCATTGTGTTGTGCGTTGATGATTTGAATCTTGCCACCGGCGGGGGTGTAGCGCAGGGCGTTATCGACCAAGTTGTTCAGTATGCGGCGCATTAGTGCGGGGTCGGTATAGATTTGGCTGGCATGATTGATGTCGAAATCTAATTGAACCCCGAGCTTTTTTGCTCGAGGAGTAAAGGTTTGTTCGATATCGCTAAGCAGTTCGCTTAGGTTGACTTGTTGCAGTTGTGCATCGATTTGACCATTTTCTAGGGCGGCCAATTCTAATAACTGTGCCAGTAGCTGTTGTAAGGTTTGGCCTGAGTTTGCAGCATATTGGATTAGCGCCTCGTCCCGTTCGTGCTCGGGTAATATCAACCAAGTATCGATATAACCTAACAATGCGGTAAGTGGGGTTTTTAAGTCATGTGATAAATGCAGTAAAAAGTCGTGTTTGGCCTGTTGTTGGCGTTTCACTTGCTGTTGCTGCAATTGGATTTCTTGCAATAAATGATTGATATGATGGCTGAGCTGGCTTATTTCTAAGCTGCCACGATAGCGCTGGGGGAGCATCAGTTTGTCTGACATCGGGGTGTTTTTAAGTTCGGTTAAGTCTTGAGCGAGCTTTTGGATTGGGCGGGTAAAATAGCGCAATAAAATCACAAATAGCACTAAAGCAAAAATGATCCAAAAACCGATTGTAGCGCCCCAGATTTTAGG
The DNA here is from genome assembly GCF_005234075.1 of Shewanella sp. MEBiC00475. Classification (NCBI taxonomy): domain Bacteria; kingdom Pseudomonadati; phylum Pseudomonadota; class Gammaproteobacteria; order Alteromonadales; family Shewanellaceae; genus Shewanella; species Shewanella sp. MEBiC00475. The sequence goes on along the minus strand of NZ_CP039928.1, from coordinate 1,633,260 downwards.
TTGGTTTTCGGCATTAATAAGTGCCTGCCAGCTGTCGTAATCTTCACCGCCAATAATCACATATAAATAACCGCTATGAAGCCCGTCTTCGGTGATGAGTTTACTGGCGGAAAAAATCTTGTGGGTATCTTCGCTGCGCGGATCTGTGCCAAGCACTGGCAGGCTGTCGCCATTTAAAAACTGTTGAATAATTGTAGTATCGACTCGGTGAGTTTTAATTTTTTCTTCTTTGGCGTCATAGGCAATCACTTTACCATCTGGGTCTAAGGTATAAATTTCAAAGCTTGGCCCTAACAACATAAAGTCGTGAAAGGCTTCTTTAAGCGCGGCGTCTGACGTGATCCCTTGCGATAATAAAGGGTTGATGTGTGCCATATGTTCAGCAAGTTGTAGGTGCAGTGATTGCTGAATTTGATTACGGCTGAATTCATGGTTAAGTTGCAACCATTGCCATAACGCTACAAACAGTAATAACACGATTATTGTTGATGCTAAAAACAACCGATTAAATAAGCGATTCATTAGTGGGCTTGCACCTCTGGTGGTGAAAATTTGTAGCCTACGCCCCACACGGTTTTGACAAGATCATGTTCAGGTGAGCACAAAGAAAGCTTGTTACGCAAACGGTTGATGTGACTGTTTACTGTGTGCTCATAGCCGTCGTAGTGATAACCCCATACTGCTTCTAACAGTTGCATGCGGCTAAAGACTTGTTGCGGGTGCTTGGCTAAAAATAGCAGCAAATCAAACTCGCGGGCGGTGAGGGTTAACGCTTTATTAAACGCGGTAACTTCACGGGTACTGGAGTTAATGGTTACGCTGTTAAATTCAATTTGTTGGGTTTGTTCATGTTGGGCTTTTCCGCGTCTTAATAGTGCTTTTACTCGTGCGCGCAGTTCTAATACGCTAAAGGGTTTGACGAGATAATCATCTGCCCCAGCTTCAAGACCTAGTACCACATCTGCTTCTGAATCTTTGGCGGTTAATAGCATCAGCGGGACTTCCTTACCGTCTTGGCGTAGTTGCTCACACAGCATAATGCCATCACCATCGGGGAGCATGCGGTCCATTAATATGAGGTCGAGCCTTTTATGCTCGATTATGTGCATGGCTTGCTTCAAGGTGGTGGCGTGGTCGACGCTGTAGTTGAGTGCTTTGAGGTTAAGTATGATTAACTTAGCCAAGTCTTGTTCGTCTTCGACTAGCAAAATATGTTGCGGACAAACATGGCCATTATGTTTCGCGGTTCCATTCATGGTGACTTCCTCAAAGCAGATCCAGTAATTGCATTAATACTTAGACCCGCTTTGAGGAGAATAAATTTCAATCGGGTTGAAATTCATTCAATCGACACGACCGATTAAGATTATTCAGTACGCATAATAGTGACAGCTAACACCGGGTTATCAAAACGGTGCGACGCACCCAGTACTGAATCGGCTAAGCCGTCGTACATTGAAATAACACCAGGATGAATATGCACAAAGTCGACATCATCACGGCTGGCGTTAAAACCTTCGCCGCCATCAGCAGGTCCTGGCATAGTGCCTTTGGCTTCGCTGTTGGCTTCGGTGCCAGCATCATAAGCCATAAACTTCATCGCGGTTGTTGCATCCACTTCCATTCCGGCAATGGTGTAACTGTTAATACCGGTAAAGGCATCGTTAGTGTTAACCAACATGGTGGCTAAACTGATGCTAGCTACGTCGGCTTCATCTAAGCTCAGAGTCAGCGTTTCTGACATACCAGGCATTAATAAACCTGTGCCGTTAATGCTACTTTCGATCACGCTTAGTGCAGCTATGTCGGCAGTATCACCACCTTCAGCCAGTTTCTCGAGTGCTTCGCTAGCCATTTCACCGGCGTTCCATAACATGGCATCACTAGCATGAGAGGCTAAGATAACCGGCGACATTGGCTGGTTAGCCGTCAGGTTAGTTACGGTCACCGTGAAGGTTTGCATCACTGGCGCAGGCGGGGTGACAACAACAGCAGTATCATCATCGTTGTCATCGCCACAGGCAGTAAGCAGGGTTGCAGCTGCCAGCATGGCGATTAAGCTGGGCTTAAGTGTAAAGTCAGTGCGTTTCATGGGCTACCTCCTTATTTTACTGTCACCACAACTTTGGCTACAGGGTTCAACCAGCGATGAACGCGACTGTCTAAATCACTCATTCCACCAGCAGGGTCCATGTCACCTAAAACGCCAGGGTGCGTATGTACATTGCTATTGTCAGAGTTATCCATCACGCCAGTGCCATTAGCTCCACCGTCACCACTAGGGGCTGCCGGGATACCCGGTACGCCTGACATACCGCCGCCATTAATGATTTCATCATTGGCTTCTGTGCCAGCATCATATGCATTGACATACATAGTATAAGTGCCCGCTTCGGTAGGGATTTCCCAACCATCTAGCCCCATAAAGGCATCATTTGTTGGTAACACCATGGCTACAATAGATAAATGGGTGTTGTCGCCAGTATCAAGTATTACGTCGCTAATATTTGCACCTGCGGCAAGTAATCCCATTGCTGGATTTGCTGATGTGACGCCTGCATTGCCGGTTACCGCAGCATCTAAGTCGGCAATGTCGCCGCCTTCAGCCATTTTTTGTAAGGCTGCGGATGCTTCAGTTCCGACTTGAAATAGGTGGCTGTCAGCGTCGTGGGCTGCGATCAAAATAGGGGTAAAGTGATTTCCGTGAGTTAAATTGGTCACACTGACTTCAATATCAGCGGCTAAGGTTGGTAGGCTGAATAATCCAGCAGCCATAAGACTTGCAGTCACTAGTGTACGTTTCATAACCGAGCTCCTTTGTTTAATTGCAGCCAGTATGCACAAGTGATCTCACCTACTTATCGCCAAATTATCACAAAAGGTTAACATCGTTAACTTGACTATAATAACGTGTGATAAAGTGAGTTCAAACCAACAAAAATAACAATGATTATGATTAGACAACTGACTCCCGCTGACTTTGATGCGGTAATCACACTCGGTGAAATTGTCCATGGTAGTGGTTATATGGACACCGCGGAACTCACCGCGATTTATCACAAAGGCATTAAAAATGGCATTAATGCCAATTTTGTTGCGCTTGAAAATGATCAACTTATTGGTTTTCGCTTAACGTATGCCGCAGGTCAATGGCCACAAGATCAATGGTGTACTGTTGATAAGTGGTACGTGAAATTTGAAGATGTGTGTTATTTCAAATCAAACACCATTGCAGAATCTACCCGTGGTCAAGGGCTTGGTGGGGAGCTATTAGCCGCCTCTAAAGCTGCGGTTATTGCTCAAGGGGCTAAAGCGGGGGTCAGCCATTTATGGCAGCAAAGTCCTAATAATGCTGCGGTGCGTTACTTTACTAAGGCGGGAGGGAAATTGATTGCTCAACACCCACAACGCTGGCATCAACGTTATATGGGTGATGATTACATTTGCGTCATATGCGATGAAGACTGCCATTGCGTTGCCAGTGAAATGCTACTGTTATTTTAATGTCTGCTCTCTAAATCAATAATAAAAAAGAAGACCAATATGTACGATCCACTGATTAACTCGCATCCTAATAATCAAACGTTTGCCCCTAGCTATTGGGCAAGCACTCAAGCCTTACCCGCACCAACTGCTGCATTGTCTGGCCGCCAACAAACCGATGTTGCCATAGTAGGTGGTGGCTATACAGGCTTATTAACAGCGTATTATTTGGCAACCGAATTCAATATAGATTGCCATGTGTTAGAGGCCAATCAAGTTGGTTTTGGTGCCAGTGCGCGCAATGCTGGGTTTGTATTAAAAGGTTCGGGGCGTTTAGGGTACGCCGCAATGACTCAGCGTTGGGACTTAGCAACGACCAAGGGCATATACGATGAATTCACCCAAGCAGTGGCTAGAGTCGATGGGCTGATAAAACAACACCATATTGATTGTGAACCACAAGAAGCGGGTTACTTGAAGGTGGCGCATAATCCTAAAGCATTAGTTACGCTGCAAAATGCCGCTAAGTATATTCAACAACACTTAGCCAGTAGCCAAGACTCAGGGGCCGAGTTTATCTCAAGCCAAGATTTTAGGGCTCAGTATTTAGATCATCATCAAGCTTTTGGCGCGCTTCGTTTAAAAGACGGTTTTGGCCTTAATCCGCTTAAATTGTTACTGGGTTATAAGTCGATGGTACAAGCCCAAGGCGTGACTATTTCTGAGCAATCTTGCGTATTAGATTGGATTGAAGAGGGCGGTAAACACCGCTTAATTACCGATGAAGGTGAGCTGATTGCCAATAAAGTGGTCATGGCGGGTAATGCTTATACCCCTAAACGGTTTAACCAGCGTATAGACGGTAAGTTTTTGCCTATATTAAGCAATGTGATTGTCACCGAACCGCTTACTGCTCAAGAGCTTGCAGAGGCAGGTTTACATACTCATCAAGTAACCATGGATACTCGTATTTTAAAATACTACTACCGTTTATTACCCGACAATCGTTTATTGTTTGGTGGCCGTGGTGCGGTGTGGGGCAAAGATACTGCTAATCCCGTTTATGGCGAGCGCTTAAAAATGGCATTAAATAAGTGCTTTCCAAGCTTAACCAATAAAGCGATTGCTTATAACTGGACCGGGTGGATTGCTGCTGTCATGGATGACATGCCCCATGTGTATAGTAAAGGTGACGTGGGTTACAGCTTAGGATATTGCGGTGCTGGAGTGTCTTTTAGTAGCCAGGCTGCATATCGATTAGCGCAAAGTATTGCGGGGGAAACATTACCGAACTTACCTTTGTATCAACAACCTTTGCCTAAGTTCCCCTTCACCCAAGCAAGACGGCTTGGGCAATGGGGTTATTATCATTATGGTTGGTTGAAAGATCGTTTTGGTTAACCGCCCATTTCTAGGTTAATAGGCGGCTTCTTAGTTAACCGACTACTTCGCCAGTGCTTATTTTAGTTTCGTCTAATGGCTCAATTTTGAAATTGAAATAAGCATAAGATGCACTAATAAACGGACACACTAAGTTAAAGAAGGCGTAGGGCAGGTAAGCTACAGTCGCTACCCCAAGTGTACTGGCCATAAAGGCACCACAGGTATTCCATGGCACTAGCGGACTGGTTACGGTTGCTGAGTCTTCTAGTGAACGGCTTAAATTAACCGCGGCCAACTTACGGCGAGTGTATTCCACCTTTAACATTCTGCCTGGCAGTACAATGGCAATATATTGATCGGCAGTAATGATGTTAGCGCCAATACACACACCAAGAGTAGTAATAATTAAGCTAGCGGAACCCGTTACTACGGTGAGAATACTTTCTAAAATACGATTCAATAATCCAGTGACTTCCATTACGCCACCAAATGCCATAGCACACAGAATTAACCACACTGTAGTGACCATGCTGCTCATGCCACCACGGCTTAATAAATTATCTAATACCTCATCGCCTGTGTTAGCGACATAGCCGTCAAACATGGCTATCCATAAACCTTTTACTAACGCCACAATCGGCACTAGCGTGTCGTCGTGTACAAAGGCAATCACGTTATCAAACTGAAACAATGCCGCGCACACCGCGCCAGCTAAGGTACCTAATATGACCGTTGGAAACGCTGGCATTTTGCGGTTAGCTAAATACAACACCACTAATAACGGGATCAATAAATGTATTCCTGGGCTATAGGTCTTATCCAATAAAGCCAAGGTATCTGCGAGTTGGTTTTCTATCGGGGCAGCCTCTGCTGTAAGGCCTAAAAAAGTAAAACCAATCAGGGCAATGATAATGCTGGGTACTGTGGTCCATGTCATGTGGCGGATATGGCTAAAAATGTCTGTACCCGCGACAGCAGGGGCAAGGTTTGTGGTGTCTGACATGGGTGACATTTTATCACCAAAATACGCGCCACTGATGATGGCACCAGCAGTAATATTGACATCTAATCCCATTGCAGACGAAATACCCACTAAGGCAATACCTAAGGTACCTGCAACGGTCCACGAGCTACCAATACTCAGTGCAACCACCGCACACAATAAACAGCAGGCAGTATAAAAGTAGTCTGGGTTAAGGATTTGCATACCATAATAAATCATCGTCGGAACTGTACCGGCTAAAATCCACGTACCAATGAGCGAACCTACGCTGAATAGAATCAATAAAGCACCGGTCGCAACACCAATACTTTTGACGATACCCCGTTCCATTTGATTCCAGCTATAACCATTTTTATAACCGATGATCATGGCAATACATGCCGCTAACACTAATGCTATTTGATTGGCGCCTGATGAGCTGTCTGAAGAAAACAGATAAACCGCTGCCGCGAGCATAAGAATAAGTGCAAAAACGGGGATTAGTGCATCAAGCAAGCTGGGTTGCTTGTGCTCGGAGGGTGTCGTTTGAGACATGAAAGGTCCTTTATTATCATTATTATTGACCAATATCGATAAAGCGATTTGGTGTTAGTTGTTATTAATTAATTGTTGTTGATATCAAATCAGGTCTAGAGATGAAGTAAATATTTGAAAGTGAGAATGGTTCACCGTCGAATATCTCTACCTGAGATTTTTTGTTTATAAGTTGATAACTTATTTGTAACAGACACACATCCTGACATAAAAAGATGTGATAAGTCGAACATTGTTAGCTTTGAGGGGAGAACTTTTGAAAGGATATGGTGACTATTATGGAACTGTGTGATTAGTTAGTTATTTCTATTGGTTATATATGCGTAAGAAGCTAGATCGTATGAATAAGTTTGAATAAGTTTGAAAAAACACGGTTGAGGATATCCGCTGTAACCAGAGATATCCTCATTAAAAGGGGCGACTTTTTTAGCATTTATAGGTCAATATTACTTAATACGCCGTAACAATTATTTATTTAAATGTTTCAAGATGGCTTTTTCTGCATCAGCTTTAGTGGCTTTACCTTTAGGGATATCAACTTTTTCTAAGGCTTTATGGCCTGTCATATCTTCTGCAATATTTAACCAATCAGTATGCCAATAGAAAGAGTTGCCATTGGCGGTGTGCCAATTATGAAGCCCTGATTTTTCGCCTTGATAAATCAGGTCGCTGTTATTAAATCTCATTAAATCCTCCAATAATCATTTCGATTATGTTATCTAAAGTACAGGAGTTCGAAGCATTAAACTAACCAAACTCCTTTCTAATTATTAGATTGCTCTTTGAAGTGTGTTATTTTTGTGATCTAAATCATAGAAGTTGTTAATTATAGCTAAGGTAAACTGTAATTAATCTTTGATACATATGCAGATTATAAAAAACCTGTGATGTTGCCATCACAGGTTTTTAGCGAACTAAATTAACTATTCAGTTATTAGCTTTTAGCTTGCTCGCGCGCAATGGCGCGATAGGCAATATCAGTACGAAAATACACATCATCCCAATGAATGGCATCTACTAATGCGTAAGCTGACTTTTGCGCTTCGGTCACCGTGTTACCTAATGCAGTAGCACATAATACTCGGCCGCCATTAGTGACAACATGGCCGTCTTTAATACTAGTACCAGCATGGAACACTTTACCGTTGGTATCGCCAAGAGTTAAGCCGTCAATGACATCACCTTTGTGATAAGCATCTGGATAACCGCCAGCGGCTAACACAACGCCTACCGCTGCACGCGAGTCAAACTCTGCAGTTACTTTGTCTAATTCACCACGAGTTGCGGCTAAACAAAGTTCTACAATATCTGACTGCAAACGCATCATAATCGGTTGAGTTTCTGGGTCGCCAAAGCGGCAGTTGTATTCAAGCACTTTCGCGCTACCGTCTGGTGAAATCATTAAACCTGCGTATAAGAAGCCGGTATAAACGTTACCTTCAGCGGCCATGCCATCTACCGTTGGACGGATAACATTAGCGATAGTCCAGTCGTGTACCGCTTGAGTCACAACGGGTGCAGGAGAATAGGCTCCCATGCCGCCAGTGTTAGGGCCATAGTCGCCATTATCGCGGGCTTTATGGTCTTGGCTGGTGGCCATAGCAAGAATATTCTTACCGTCTACCATGACAATAAAGCTGGCTTCTTCACCCTTCAAGAATTCTTCAATTACCACACGTGAACCGGCATCACCAAACTTATTGCCTGCTAGCATATCGTCAATGGCTGCATCGGCTTCTGCTTGGTCCGCAGCGATGATGACACCTTTACCCGCAGCTAAACCGTCGGCTTTAATTACAACCGGAAAGCCTGTTTTGTTTGTGAGTTCGGTAACGTACGCTTTAGCTGGAACGATGTCGGTAAAGTTTGAATATTCAGCCGTTGGAATATGATGACGAGCCAAAAAGTCTTTAGTAAAAGCTTTTGAAGACTCAAGCTGTGCCGCGCCTTTGGTTGGGCCAAAAATGGCTAAACCAGCTGCATTAAAAGCATCAACTACGCCTAGCGATAATGGTACTTCTGGGCCGACAATAGTAATCGCGATGGCATTATCTTTGGCAAAGGCGACAAGTGCGTCAATTTGCTCGACATCAATGGCAACGTTTTCTAATTTAGGTTCTAAAGACGTACCAGCATTACCGGGTGCAACAAACACTTTTTCAACTTGAGCAGACTGAGCCGCTTTCCAAGCTAGAGCATGTTCACGACCGCCACCACCAATTATAAGTACCTGCATCTTTAATCCTTTTATAGCTATGCTCTAATTCGTTAAACAAAATTTAAAAAGTATCGCTTGTTATCTATGTTTGCAAAAGCATTTAGCAAAAACATGATTGATAAGCGATACCTATATTTGATATTAGCGTTTATTAGTGGCGGAAGTGACGCATGCCAGTAAACACCATTGCCATACCGTGCTCGTCTGCTGCGGCGATGATTTCTTCATCGCGGATTGAACCACCCGGTTGGATGATACAACTAATACCCGCAGCTGCGGCTGCGTCGATACCATCACGGAATGGGAAAAACGCATCAGATGCCATTACTGAGTTTTCAACCACTAAACCTTCATCGGCAGCTTTAATGCCCGCGATTTTAGCAGAATAAACGCGGCTCATTTGGCCTGCGCCGACACCAATGGTCATACCATCTTTGGCGTAAACAATGGCGTTAGATTTAACAAACTTAGCCACTTTCCAGCAGAACATTAAGTCTTTTAATTGTTCAGCGGTTGGTTGACGCTTCGATACCACTTTAACGTCGGTTAAACTCACCATACCTTGATCGCGATCTTGTACTAACAAACCACCGTTAACGCGTTTGTAGTCAAGTGAAGTTGTTTTAGTGTTCCATTCACCACATTCTAATAAACGCACGTTAGCTTTTGCTGCAATGATATCGCGTGCGGCTTGGCTGACTTTAGGGGCAATGATGACTTCAACAAACTGACGGTCAACAATCGCTTGTGCCGTTTGAGCATCTAACTCTTGGTTAAAGGCGATGATGCCACCAAATGCTGATGTTGGGTCAGTTTTAAATGCGCGGTCATAAGCTTCTAACAAGTTAGCGCCTAATGCCACACCACAAGGGTTGGCATGCTTAACAATAACGCAGGCTGGGCCTTCGAATTCTTTTACACATTCAAGAGCTGAATCGGTATCGGCGATATTGTTGTAAGACAAAGCCTTACCTTGTAGCTGAATAGCACTGGCAACAGAGGCTTCATCAATTTGCGTGTCGACGTAAAATGCCGCTTTTTGATGACTGTTTTCACCGTAACGCAAGTCTTGTTTTTTTACAAACTGACTATTGAAAGTACGTGGAAATGTTGAATCATCATGACATTCGTCAGTGCTGTGTGCAGGAACCATGGTGCCAAAATAATTAGCAATCATACCGTCATATGCAGCGGTGTGTTCAAAGGCTGCAATGGCTAAGTCAAAACGTGTTGCGAGTGTAGTGCTGCCGTTGTTGGCTTGCATCTCTGTGATGACGCGGCTGTAGTCTTTAGCATTAACCACAATTGTGGTGTCTTTGTGGTTTTTAGCTGTAGAACGAACCATGGTAGGGCCGCCAATGTCGATGTTCTCGACTGCATCCGCTAAAGTGCAACCTGGTTTTGCTACAGTTTCAGCAAATGGGTATAGGTTAACCGCAACCAAATCGATTGGGTTAATGGCATTTTGTTCCATGACGATTTCGTCAATACCGCGACGGGCTAAAATGCCGCCGTGGATTTTTGGATGTAGGGTTTTAACACGACCATCCATAATTTCTGGATGACCAGTGTAGTCAGAAACCTCAATTACCGGGATGTTATTGTCTGCAAGTAATTTTGCAGTACCGCCCGTAGATAGGAGTTCAACACCTTGTGCATGCAGCGCTTGTGCAAATTCAAGGATTCCAGTTTTATCTGATACGCTTAATAGCGCGCGACGAATTGGTCTGACATTATTCATGTAGGTACAGGGTCCACTAGTTAGATTTTAAGGATCTTTCGTAAAACAGAGTTATCAAAAATCCGCTTTACCAAAGTCCCTCATGGTGTATTTTGATTGTTTAACACCTTCTAGGCTGATTGCATTGTGATTCCGGCGGGCGTATTTTATCGTAAACCGCTTCTATTGGGTGTTTTTTCTGCGTGATTTCACAATATTGAAATAAGAACAAAGATACATAAAGATAATCGTTGAACAACCCTTGACCTTGGATGTAACTCTAAGGTTTATACTTATGTATAATTTGGAGTACCTAATGCTAAAATTTATCTCTATCTGAGGTTGAAATATGTACCGAATAGGTGAACTGTCTGCCTTGTACGACATTAAGGCTGACACATTACGGTTTTACGAAAAGCACGGTTTGCTGTCGCCATCAAGTCGATCTGATGCCGGATATCGATTGTATAACCACAGCGATTCTGAACGACTTAAATTTATTTTACGCGCCAAGGCTGTTGGTTTTTCACTTAATGATATTGCCGAGTTATTGTCTATTGAAGTTGATAGGTCTAACCGTGCATGCGCTGAAGTAAAAGGTGTAGTCGATACCAAGCTTAAGCAAGTCGAAGCCAAATTAGCTGAGTTACAACATTTTGCGACATCGCTGAAAAGTTTATCGAATACCTGTTGTGGCGGCCCTGATAGTGCTGAGCATTGCTCAATACTCGAAGCGTTAGAGTCGTCAGATAAACATATTATTGCCAAAAAAGAACATCATCATTTTGCCTCATCAGGTCATAAGGACTAATTATGTTATTGACCAATTTTATGCACTTATTTTTAGAATCCGCACCATGGTTATTACTGGGTTTGGTGCTAGCTGGGTTGCTTAAAGTGTTTGTGCCTATGGCATGGATGCAAAAGCAACTTGGTGGGCATGGAATGAAAACCGTAGTGAAAGCTGCATTATTAGGCGCACCTTTACCTTTATGCTCGTGTGGCGTTATTCCAGCCGCAGTAGGTTTGCGTCGCGCTGGAGCTTCAAAAGCGGCAACGACTTCGTTTTTAGTGTCGACACCAGAAACGGGAGTTGATTCAATTACTGTGTCGTATGTATTACTTGGACCTTTTATGGCCATAGTGCGACCTATTGCAGCTATTACCAGTGCCATAGTAGCGGGTTTATTGGTGGGGCGTGATGACGATGATGGTATTCCTGCGTCAACATCTGTTAAAGCACAAACGGCAAATGATTCAACAACGAGTGCCAAACCGGTTTCATCATGCTGTGGGTCCAAATCAACTACTAGCTCTGATAGCGGCTCTGAAATAAAATCAACATGTAAAACAGCCACTAGCAACATGCAAAATGCTAGCGTAAAAATGACTGCGATTAAACCAGAAGCAGTTAAGCATGAATCGGTGTTGAGCCCAATGGCGCCAGCGAGTTCGCTAACTGGCAATGTTTTAGAAGCGAAACAGAGTAGCTGTTGTAGCAGCAAAGCAACTGATAAACCTATTGAATCTACACCCTCAGCGTGTTGCAGTAGTAAAGTAAAAGTCGAAACGGTTACATCAAGCTGTTGCAGTAGCAAAACCGACCCACAAGCTGAAGTTGCACCCACAAGTAGCTGTTGTGCCGCTAAAGTGGTAAGCCATGTGCCGAGCGAAAGTAATGACGAAGCCAGTTGCTGCGCTTCAACTCAAGATCTGGCAACAGAACTGAAGCATAACAGCGTGTTTAGTCGAGTATTATCTGGCTTACATTATGCAGCCACCGATTTGGTTAGAGACACAACGTTGTGGTTATTAGTGGGACTATTTTTTGCTGCACTAGTACAAACGTATGTGCCAACTGACTTTTTGGTTAAATGGGGCGATGGTATTTGGGCGATGTTAGTGATGGTATTAGTGTCGATTCCTATGTATATCTGCGCTACTGCCTCAACGCCTATTGCTGCTGGTTTGCTATTAGCCGGTGTGTCGCCTGGTGCGGTATTAGTCTTTATGATGGCAGGTCCCGCGACCAATATTGCCACCTTAGGCGTGGTAACTAAAGAATTAGGTAAACGCGCATTGTATGGCTATTTAGGGGGCGTGATTGGGGTGTCACTGGTGTTTGGTATGTTGGTCAATTACTTAGTCGACACGTTTGGTTTTGAAGTCATGCCGCAAATAGGTGAAGAACATGCTTTATTGCCAGCTGGTGTAGTGGCCGTTTCTGGCATCGTGCTTGCTGTGTTAATGGCCAAAGTCTTGTGGGACATGATCCCAAAAGGTAATAAAGAAAAAAGTTGTTGCTCATAATGAATGAGTCAAAATAGATTAACCAATATGTGCTCACCAACAAAATGTATGGTCCGCCTCGTTATTGCAAATGATATTTTCGATAACGAGGTTGGTTTGCGCTAATGTATTCGGAGTCTTCATTAGGTGCTTTACCACCCGCTCCACGATGAGTTCCGCGCTAGATTGTCCTCAAAAAGCCCAAAGCATACTTTCGGTGCTGTTTTTTGTGTCAGGTCTTCAATCTAGTGGTCTGACCGTTCTGTCATCTTCTCTATCATCTGCAAACTCGGGTTAAACTCTTATTTCAAATGCTTGCTTGGTCGATAATACCGACCACGCTATTCGTACCAACTTATTCGCTAATGCAACGACGGCTACATTAAATGGCTTCCTCGCTCTGAGCTCAAGTATCCATTCTCCAAATACGGCCACCGCTTTTTCTGGCCTTGATAACATCGCTCGAGCACCATGAATAAACAACGTTCTTAACGCCTTATTTCCACGCTTACTTATCCCGAGCAAGGTTGACTTCCCTCCCGTTGAATATTGATGAGGAACTAATCCTATCCATGCGGCCATTTGACGGCCATTTTTAAAATGCGTGACATCTGAGATATCGGCCAAACACTGAGCTGCGGTTAAATCTCCCACCCCAGGGATCGTCTTTAATAGCTGCGCTCGCACATCTTGCTCGACAAGCTGTTTAAGCTTTTTATCTTGCCCTGCTATACGCTCATTAAGCAGTAAGTAATACTCGTGGTGTTCAATTAATTCTTGCATCAACATGGTTGGAAGCGGTTCGCCGTTATCGGCAAGCCATTGGAATAACACTTTCATTTTGGCATGCCCTCTAGGAAAGCTCATGCCAAACTCGAGTAAAATTGCTCCAATGCGTGACATACACGCTGTCCGCTCTTTGATATAACTAGACCTAACTCGCTGAATAACGCTGATGACTTGTGAGGTCTCTGTTTTGACACCAACAAAACGCATCGATGGTCTTGTGCATGCTTCTGCTATTGCATCGGCATCAATATAATCATTTTTATTCGTTTTAACGTAAGGCTTAACATATTGGGGAGGAATGAGCTTAACCTCATGACCTAGTGCTTGGCATTTTCTTGCCAACCACTGGGAACCGCCACATGATTCCATTGCAATCATTGTTTTAGGTGTTTGTGACAGAAATTGAATGAGCTTTAAACGAGTTAAATGTTTACGAAATTGTTCACGACCAGTGTGATCATGCCCAACAAGATGAAAAGAAGATTTGCCTAAATCGATCCCAATTACTTTAATAATAGACATGATGGTTCGCCTCTTTGATTAGCCTACCCTAAGTATAGCTTAGGGGTGAGGCGGACCATCTAATTAAGCCAGTGATAAACCTCACTGGCTTTTTTGTTGAGTTCTTATTCTCTAACGAGAATATAGCCTTACCAAACCTTGTCTAGCCAAAAATCGCGTTAAGTTTTTCTGCTAATCTGATGCCTGCCTGCTGTAAACGTTGTTCGATAATCGGCGTATTAATAAATACATAGTGAAAACGTAAGTCATCTTCGCCTTGATAATTTTGTTCTAATTGGTAAGTGCTTTTTCTTAGTTGTTTAGACTCATCAGCCCATTGGAAATAGCTTTTTCCTTTCCACTGCGTGCGTTGCTTATCTGTAATGCGGTTTAAAAAGTGGCTGTATTCTGTATAACTTAATTGCTGTTGTTCAATAAGTTTGCTATCCCACACAGTATGTAGATTAGTGTCATCACCAAACCATTTGAGTTTTATTGTATTTCCACCTTTATCATGGCTGTGACCAACATGAAGAGGTTGGTGAATATCACCAACAAAGTGTACGTAAAATGCTAATGCTTGCCATTTATCTTGCTGACTTGCTTTGGGATTTGTTAATACTTTTTCAAAACGTTGCAAACTTTCGATGATATCGCCATCAGGATTGCGTTTGACGCTTTGCCAAGTCTCGTCGTCTTCAATTGAAATGTAATGCCATGGCGCCGCACGATCCCAAGTTTTATCGGAGCGAATTTCATCTGCCCAAGTCGATATCTGCGCTAAGCTTTTGCCATCCGTTAGTTGGTTTATTTTCTGTTGGGCTTTTGGGTTTAAATTGTCTTGAGCGATTTGGCCCACAATTCTATGGCCTAATTGACCAAATGCTTCAACTGGAGTGCTGAGTGCTAGGCTGATAAATACACTGCCTGCAAGCAGTAACATGTTATTCAGTAAAACAGACGATTTCATAAAACTTCCCAATTCATTGTTGTTTCTAAGGCAAGAGCGGCGTCTTTAATGTGCCAGCTTACAAAATGATTTTTGTTCCGTGACACAGACTTAAGGCGCGACTATATACCAACAATATGACATTTATGTGTTATTCAAAGGTTGTTTTACTGTTACTTACTTCGTTTAAAAATGACATTAAAATGCAACATATTCTCTCTAAGCTTCGCCCTGAAGTTTTTGCTCTATTGATTTACTAAGCCCGATAAAAGGGTAACTAAACACTAAAAATATTCAGGGGTCTGAAATGTTGTTTAATCATAAGATGAGTCGTCTCGCGCTAGCGACATGTTTTGCTATGGGAATTGCTTTACCAGCAATGGCGGCCGATACCGCATCTGATATCCGAGGTCATATTGTCGGGCCTGCGGGCAATGCTGTTACCGATGCAAAAATTACTATTATCCACCAACCAACTGGCACAGTTACTGAAGTACCAGTAAGTGCTTCGGGTCAATTTACCGCTCGAGGATTACGTGTCGGCGGTCCTTACATTATTAAAGTCGACTCCGATGCATTTGCAGATACCGAGGAAGATAATGTATACCTTGGATTGGGCGAAACATTCCGTTTTAACCGGACGCTAGAAAATGTGACCAATATGGAACGTGTTGGCGTCGTTGGCAGTGCAATTTCTCACCGCAGCGCTGGCGGTAACAGTGATTTTGGTGAGCAAGATATTGCTAACGCGCCTGGTATTAACCGCGATTTAAAAGATGTGTTGCGCCAAAATCCAATGGCGGTTGTGGGTACAGATGGTATTTCAATGAGTGTGGCGGGCATGAACCCCCGTTTTAACACGTTTGTGGTAGATGGTATTTCACAAAACGATGATTTTGGTCTTAATTCAAATGGCTATCCAACTCAACGTTCACCTATTTCTATTGATGCAGTAGAGAGTGTTGCACTTAATGTATCGCCTTATTCTGCTCGCAGTGGTGGTTTTACCGGTGCACAAATTAATGCAGTAACTAAATCTGGCACCAATGATTTATCCGGTACGGTTTTTTGGGAAACGACCAATGACAGCATGGCGGGTGATGGTAAAGATCAAGACACTGGCGAATCATTAACCCAAGATTTTGAAGAAACCACATTTGGCGGAACAGTTGGCTTTCCTTTAATTAAAGATACGTTATTTTTCTTTGGTTCATATGAGAATTTTGATGCGCCAAAGTCGGCAGAATGGGGACCACAAGGCGGCGGTTTTGCCAATGAGTCAGATATAACCTCAGAAGAACTTACTCAGGTTCAACAAATCGCTCAGTCTGTTTATGGTCTTGAAAGCATTGGCGGTTATACCACCTCACCACAAGAAAAAGATGAAAAGATCTTAGCTAAAATAGATTGGAACATTAATGACCAACATCGTGCCAGTTTTACTTACCAATCGACCATAGGTAATTTAACTAACAACATGTCATCGAGTGATTCGTCATTAAAATTATCAAGCACTTGGTATGACAAAGAAGAAACCTTAGAGACTTACGCGGCAAATTTATACAGCGATTGGACTGACGATTTTAGTACAGAAATCAAAATTGCTTACAAAGATACGACTACTAAATCGAAAACAATTGATGATTTAGGCATTGGTATGGTGACAGTGCAAACCTACGAAGATTCAGGTGACAACATAATTTTTGGCACTGATCGTTCTCGCCAAGCAAATGAATTAAATAATCAAAATCTTGAGCTACGTTTTGTCGGTGACTACTATTTAGGTGACCATGATATTGGCTTTGGTGTGCAATATAATAGCGTTGAAGTATTTAACTTGTTTGCTCAAGATGTACTGGGTACTTGGGAGTTTGATTCTATTGACGACTTTGAAAATGGCGCGGTAGGTGATTTTAATTATCAAAATGCCATTTCTGCTAATGTTAATGATTTAAGTGCTAGTTATAACATGGACACTTTAGCGTTGTTTGTTGAAGATTCATGGGATATTACTGAAGATTTAGAACTTACGTTCGGCATGCGTTATGAAACAATTAGTATGTCTGACGCACCTACGTTAAATGATAATTTTGTTAGTCGATATGGATTTGCTAACAACGAAACCCTAGATGGACAAGATATTTGGTTACCGCGTGTAGGACTTAAATATTTATTAAGTGATGATGTGACCTTATACGGTGGTGTGGGTCGATACAGTGGTGGTTCTCCGTCAGTATGGATTTCAAATAGTTTTTCAAATGATGGCAATAGCTTATTAAGTTATAACGAAGGTTGGAATGACACTTGGGGAACGCCTGATTTTGCTAATGTTCCAACTGAGGCTCAAACGGGTTTAGTGGGTGGTGATGGTAACGTCAATGCTATTGATCCTAACTTTGAATTACCTTCTGACTGGCGTGCAAGTATTGGTTTTGACAGTACGTGGGATTTAGGTGCCTTAGGTGATGATTGGTTTGTAGGCGGTGAATTTTTATATATCCAAAAAGAAAATGACTTGGCGTGGGTTGATTTAGCCCGTCGCGAAATCAATGTTGATGGTACTGGGCGTGTTGTGTATGAAACATGGGACCCATTAGCTAATAATGGTGCTGGCGGTAATACTGAACGTTATGACCTAATGTTAACTAATGCTGAAGATGATGGTTCAAGTAAAACATTGAGCTTCTCTATTGCTAAAGAGTGGGATATGGGCCTTAGCATGCGTGCTGGTTATGCTTATAACTCAGTTAAAGAAGGCAACCAAGGTTCATCTTCTACAGCAACATCTAACTACCAATATACTCCAGTGCAATTCGACCGTAATGGCACAACCATGGGTACTGGGTATTATGAAACACCACATCGTTTCACATTCAGCTTAGGTTATGATGTGGAGTTTGTCGCAGGTTACAACTCAAGCTTTAATTTATTCTATGAGGCGAGAGAAGGCAGTCCAGTAACATGGGCACTAGGTTCATATCGTGATGGTAATTTAGGTGACCAAAGCTATTTTTCTGGTTCATCATATTACTTACCGTATATTCCAACAGGGGCTGATGATGCCAACGTTGAGTATGCTGATGGATTAACTTATGAAGAGTTTAAAGCGGCCATTGATGAGATAGGCTTAAGTCAATATGCTGGAAGTATTGCTCCCAAAGGTACTGACAACCAGCCATGGATCCACCAGTTGGACTTCCGTTTTACTCAAGAATTACCAGGGTTTACTGATGAGCATAAAGGTATTTTATACTTTGATATCAAAAATGTGCTTAATTTAGTGAATGATGATTGGGGCGTGGTTGAATACCAAAGCTACAATACGGCCAAATTGGTTGATCATGATTATAACGCTGATACTGGTGTTTACACCTATAAAGTACCCTATGGTCAAGATGGTATCGAAACCAGTAATCACAACACTTATGATATCAATCAGTCTGCTTGGCAACTTAAAGTAGGTGTGAAGTACAAGTTTTAATATTGGTTAATTAATCACTGTTGAATGGTGTACGAACAAAAATACCGAGCAAATGCTCGGTATTTTTATGTTGCTATAATGTGTAAATGAAGCTTTTTATAAATAAATATCTTTATAAAAACTATTTATGAACTACTTGATATTACTAGCAATATTTTCAGGAACATGTTTAGCGTGCTTGGCTGCACGTTTCTCTTTTAAAGACATTGCCGGTTTCTTCTTCGCTTCTTTTGAATTATTACGTTCTTTGCTCATTTGTATGACTCCTAGTATGCATAATGCGTAACTAACTTAATGAAATTCTTGTTATCAGTACCAAATGTGCTTATTAATCAGTCACCTGATACTCACTTAGAATTTGAACAATTTATTGAACCAAACTTATCATTGATATTGCGAATACTGGGGTGAAATAACCTATCCAGAAGATGAACATTAATCACCCGACACATTTGATAATAGCACCTAGTTAGTTAAAAATATCTATATATTCTATAGATTATTTTATGCTTAAAAACGTGTTTTTAATTATGAGATTTGCGAGTCACAAAATCTGGAACCTCAAGCACTCCTTCATTCCAACGATCAAACAATGCAGCATATAAAAACTCTACAAAAACGCGGTATTTTCTAGGTAAATATACTCGTTGAGGAAAGCTCAATGTTACTTTAGTTTGCATCATTGGGAAGTCTTCCAAAATTGGCATTAGTTGTTGATTAGCTATGGCTTCTTGTGCAATAAATACTGGTACGGCCGTAATGCCTAATCCTTCAATAGCGGCTTCTCTGGCAAAAGTGACATTATTGACTTTAAGCTGTGCGGGCGGATCAAGGTCAAGCCAATGAGTTCCATCAAAAATACGCCAACCGCCATCAATATGGGCGGATTGTAATTTTATTGCTGTGTGGTGTATTAAATCTTGTGGAACCAATGGCGTGCCATGTTTCTGTAGGTAATTCGGGCTTGCCATCAATACTCGACTGGCCGTAACAAGTGAATAACTTTGCAACCTTGAGTCTTGTTGCTCAGTAATTTGAAACAGAAAATCGACCCCTTCTTCAATTACATCTACCTTTCGATTTGTCAGTTCAGCATCAATGGTAATGTTGGGGTAAGCCGCCAGAAACCGAGCAAAAATACGACCTAAAAATAATTGGCCTAACTCGATAGGACAAATCACTTTTAAATTGCCTTTAATGTCTTGTTGGCTAGCGCTGAGAAGATCTTGAGCATTTTGTAAATCTTGCAAAATTTTATTGATGCGATGGTAATAACTCGACCCAGCTTCAGTGAGCTTTAACGCCCTTGTCGTTCGAAACAACAACTGTACACCAGCATCGGCTTCTAAGTCTGCCACCTTACGGCTTACCGTCGCTTTGGTTATCCCAAGTGCTTTAGCTGCACCAGTAAAGCTGCCTTGCTCTACAACTTGCGAGAATATTTGAACACGATTGAGATCCATATTGTTACACCTGTGGAACAGTAGGTTGAATTTTTACTATCTAATAAAATAGAGGAAACAGTAGTAAACTAGAGCAGAATAAATTAGGAGTCAAACATGTCTATCAATAAGCGGTTAGTGTTAGTACCAAGTATTATTTTAGCGTTAGTTGTTGCAGGCGTTTATTGGTGGTCACAAGTTCGTTATATCGAGTCAACGGATAACGCCTATGTCGAGACAGACATTTCTAACATTAGTGTCAAAGTACCAGGCTATATTGTGCAGTCTACTGTGGTTGATAATCAGCATGTCAATGCAGGTGAATTATTAGCACAGCTGGAAGACAGCCAGTTTGTCGCCAAGCTAGCACAAAGCCAAGCGGTGCTAGCCAGCTCGAAAGCTAACTTACAAACTCTGGCAGCTAAAGTTGATTTGCAACAAGCATTAATTAACCAAGCTAAGGCAGCTGTTGTGGCATCTCAGTCTGAACAATTAATTGCCAAACAGCAACTTGCGCGTTCACAAAAGCTAAAAGCCAGTAATTACAGCTCGCAAAATGATGTGGATCAACTGCAAGCCAACTTTGACTCGGCTTCTGCTCATGTAGACGAAGCGCAAGCTGCACTTGTGGCGAAGCAGCGTGAATTGTCGGTATTTAATGCCCAGTTGTTGCAAGTTGAAGCTGATGTTGATCAAGCCCAAGCCAGTGTAGAGCTGGCTAATATTCAGTTAGCTGATACACGTATTACGGCACCATTTTCCGGCATTATTGGTAAACGTGGTGCCTTAGTGGGCCAATATGTGCAGCCAGGACAAGCCCTGTTCAGTTTAGTACCAGACTCACAAGTGTGGATAACGGCTAACTTTAAAGAAACTCAAATAGAGCATATGCAACCTGGTCAACATGTAAAAGTCAGTTTAGATGCTTATCCTGATGATGTTTTTAATGGTTTTATTGACAGTTTAGCACCTGCGTCAGGTTCTAAATTTAGTTTGTTACCCACTGAGAATGCTACCGGTAATTTCACTAAAATTGTTCAGCGTATTCCGGTCCGTATTCGTCTTGAGCGCGATCAACCATTATCAACTGTTGGGCGTATTTTGCCTGGATTAAGTGCCGTGGTTAAAGTTGATACTGAATCTGCGACCCAATCACACGCACTAGCTAAGTCATCAGTTGGCCAGCAAGCACCTGTGACAGCAGGACACTAATATGAGCCAGTCAGCTGCAGAGGTAAATACTTCTGAAGTTCAACCTAATAATACCTTAGATAACAAACCGACAGGTTATCAGCGGGGAAGTTTTCGATCTTGGGTAGCGGTTATTGGTGGATTAATTGGTGCGTTTATGGCGATTTTGGATATTCAAATCACCAACGCGTCGATGAAAGAGATTCAGGGCAGCTTGGGGGCGACGCTAGAAGAAAGTAGTTGGATTGCCACGGCTTATTTAGTGGCTGAAATGATCGCTATCCCGCTCTCAGGTTGGTTGAGTACAGGATTATCTACTCGTCGTTATTTACTGTGGACTACAGCAGCTTTTATTGTCGCATCGGTATTATGTTCAATGTCCTGGAACCTTGAATCGATGATCGCTTTTCGGGCTTTGCAAGGGTTCTTTGGCGGGGCATTAATTCCATTGGCATTTAGACTGATCCTTGAGTTTTTACCTGACAATAAGCGCGCCATGGGGATGGCATTGTTTGGGGTGACGGCCACATTTGCACCGTCTATTGGCCCAACATTAGGAGGCTGGCTTACCGAACAATTTAGCTGGCATTATTTATTCTACATCAATGTTCCGCCAGGTTTATTAGTGATGGCGATGTTGGCTTATGGTTTAGAGCGCCAATCGATTATTTGGGATAAGTTAAGAGATGCCGATTACTCTGGCATTGTCACCATGGCATTGGGCATGGGCTGTTTAGAAGTCGTGTTAGAAGAGGGCAACCGTAAAGACTGGTTTGGCTCTGATCTTATTCGCAATCTCGCCATAATTGCCGCGATTAATATCAGTTTATTTATTTGGATCCAGTTACGTAAAGCGCAGCCATTAGTGAATATCCGTTTGCTTGCTCAGCGCGACTTTGCGTTGTCCACCGTGGCTTACTTTTTATTGGGTATGGCCCTATTTGGTGCCATTTACATGATCCCGCTGTACTTATCCCAAATTCATGATTATACCCCGTTAGAAATTGGCAAAGTGATTATGTGGATGGGCTTTCCGCAGTTATTAGTGCTGCCATTTGTGCCAAAATTAATGCAAAAATTTGATCCGCGCTATCTTGCTGCGCTGGGTTTTGCGTTATTTGCGACGAGCTATTATATGAATAGCCATATGACTATTGATTATGCTGGCGATCAAATGATTACCTCGCAAATTGTGCGTGCTTTAGGGCAACCGTTTATTTTGGTTCCTATTGGAATTTTAGCAACAATGCACCTTAAACCGCACGAAAATGCCTCTGCTTCGACGGTATTGAATGTGATGCGTAATTTAGGTGGGGCGTTTGGTATCGCGATGGTGGCGACGTTAACTGATAACCTCGCGAGAGGGCATCTGGCGCATATTAAAGAGACTTTACCCGCCGTTAGTTCACAAGCGTATAATTATATAGAACATACCAGTTCGATACTGCAAATTGCGGGTTCTGATGCGGTGAGTGCTAATGCTCAAGCTTATGCCTTGCTTGCTAAAAATATGTCACAGCAAGCGTATATTCAAGCCTACAATGATGTATTTTTTATCATGGCGTGTTTTCTTTTTACTGCAGTCATCGCGGTTTTGTTTATCCGAAAACCACCCGAAAAAAGCCCATCTGATGAACCAAATGAAGTTCATTAATCATGTTAATATGGCTTGGGTTTGGCAGAAATAAATAAGGTTTTTGATGACAGAACAATGGTTAGACGTTGGTTTTTCTGAATTGACGCTTGAACAGCTTTACGGGTTATTACAATTGCGAGTCGATGTTTTTGTTGTGGAGCAAAATTGTCCATATTCTGAATTAGATGGAAAAGATAAACATCCGCAAACCAGGCACTTATTGGGTGTGAATGAACAGGGTGATATAGAGGCTTATAGCCGCGTGTTAGCGCCCGATATTAGTTACCCTCAAGCGAGTATTGGCCGTGTCGCTGTTACTAAATCGGCGCGAGGTCAGGGTGTTGCAAATCAATTAATGCAGCGAGCAATAGCAATTGCCAAACATCGCTGGCCTGAAGACCATATCCAAATTGGTGCTCAAGATTATTTACGTCATTTTTATCAACAGCTTGGATTTGTGGTTAATTCTGATGTGTATCTTGAAGACGGAATTGAACATCTTGATATGCTGCTAACGTATAAAACTAAGGAAACATAATGCCAGATTATACCATTAACACCCAACAGATTGTTTGCGTGGCCCAATTTGTGGCAAAAGCGGGCAAGCGTGATGCTTTAATTGCGGTGTTGGTAAGTTTAGTGCCCGATACCCGTCGTGAGCTAGGCTGCATTCGTTATGAATTGAATGTCAGTATTGAAGACGATAATAAAGTCGCCTTTGTTGAAAAGTTTGCTAGTCGTGAGGCGTTCGATCAACATTGTGCTAAAGATGCTATTACACATTATTTTCATAATGTCATGCCTGAGCTGGTTGAGTCGCACCATGTTGAAGTATTTAACCAGGTAATTGCTTAAGCGTTTTTGAGCAAATATACACAGATGTTAATAAGATAATAAATACAAAAATGCCAGTCTACACAGACTGGCATTTTTTATTCATTTAGGGTGTTAAGCCGAAGCTTATACCAGAATGATTAGAAGTCGTAACGTACGCCAACAGTGAAGATGTTGTCATCTTCTAAATCAACTTTTGCTAACTCAACTTTATGGTCGCCTTCATACATTGCATAGTGGCCATAAACTAATGTTGACTTAGATACGCGGTAATCAGCACCGACAATAATTTGGGTAACATTAATGTCAGTACCAATAGTGTCTACGCTGTTTTTGAAGTATTTACCAAAACCTGCATCATCTTGACCGTATTCAGCTTTTAAATTTACGCCGTTTAGGTTGTAAGATACGTTAACGAAGAAAGAATCACCTTCTTGATCCGTTATTTGGCTTTCAGTATTTTGGAATAAACCGCCTACTTTAAAGTCACCAAATTTAGCTTGTGCAACACCACGATAAGAATCTGTTCCATTAATGGTGTTGTAGCCAGCAGCTAAATAATAGTTGTGTGCTTTGAATTTTTTATCACCGATTGTAGCACTTAATGCATATTGGTCTTCGTCTGAACCTTCGTAGTTGTCATCCATTAAATACGTTGCATTTAATGTCACTAAACCACCAAGCATTGGAGAGTAGTACCAAACACCATCAGCTACACGATCTTGGTCATCTACTAAACGGTCCATATCGGCATTCGTGTTACCAAATAAATCAACACCACCTTCAGTTTGTTTGAATACAGTGTCGTTACGGCCAACTAATACTGTACCTACGTCAGATTTCAAACCTAAGAATGTGTTACGTGCTTTAAATACCACGTTATCACCACTACTGTCTTTAGTTTGAGTAGTGTTTTCAACTTGGAATTCCATTTGGTATAAAAGCTCAATACCGTTGCTGATTTTTTCACTACCTTTCACACCTAAGTTAGAAAAGTTGCTTTCTAATACTGTACCGTCTTTACCGTTTTGAGTCGTAGCGCCTTCATCAGAGTTAGATACTGATAAATCTAGACGACCATAGAAACTTGGGCCTTCAGCAAGTGTAGCGAAAGAAACTAATGTAAGTACAGATGCTATCGATGCAGAGATTAATGTCTTTTTCATCTTTCATGCTCCCTAGAACGTTATGTTCTATATTCCATTTTTCATGGTTTTAGTTAGTGAAGTTGATTGCAGATTAAATTCTGCAACAATCTGGTGCAGATTTTCACAGATTTGACACCTTCAAAGTGTGGCCTAGATCAAATAAATTGGCCCTACTTAAGAATTTGTATTTAAATCTGTGATAACAGCGACCATTTGTATAATTAAGAGACAATATGGGTTGCATATACCTCTTTAGGGGTATTCCTATTTTACTTTAAATAAGCAGGCTATCTCTAGGTGAGTTACATCGCACTATTTTAGCGCATGTTAATTTAACTTTTATGAATGTTTTATGATAAATTTTATATCTTTAGTCTAATAAGGTCGTAAATTGTACATATTTGGAACGTTTTTTGATAAATGATTTTTGCTTGAGATTATTGAGACAATAGATGTTTTATTATCAATATTAATTTAATCAAAAATGTAACGTTTTGGTGCAGCTCATTGAGTTAAAACTAACAATAACAAGATTCATATAAAACCTGTTGTGACAAGCATTTAGCTTTGGGGATAAATCGTATAAAATTGGTCGCGAAAATAGTTGTTAATCTAGGGCGTAACCAAATGTTGTCAGAATCTTATACTCATCGTTTTGCAGGTATCGGCCGTTTATATGGTCAAGCTGCATTGACGACATTTTCTAAAGCTCATGTTGTTGTTGTTGGTATTGGTGGTGTTGGTACTTGGGCTGCAGAAGCGTTAG
Source organism: Shewanella sp. MEBiC00475 (assembly GCF_005234075.1). Lineage (NCBI taxonomy): Bacteria > Pseudomonadati > Pseudomonadota > Gammaproteobacteria > Alteromonadales > Shewanellaceae > Shewanella > Shewanella sp. MEBiC00475. The sequence continues at coordinate 1,607,893 of NZ_CP039928.1, read as the reverse complement.
CGCGAAGTGGTATTGGTCAAATCACCCTCATTGATTTAGATGATATCTGTGTCACTAATACCAATCGTCAAATCCATGCATTAACCTCAACCATTGGTCAGTCGAAGGTTGAAGTTATGGCAAATCGTATTCGTGACATAAATCCAGAATGCATAGTTAATGAAATTGAAGACTTTATTACCTTAGATAATCTTGCTGAGTATTTTAAGCCAGTCTCGCAAGACGGCAACATCGATTATGTGATTGACTGTATTGATGCCGTAAAGCCTAAAGCGGGATTAATCGCTTGGTGTAAACGCAATAAAATCCCATTAGTGACAATTGGTGGTGCTGGTGGGCAAACTGATCCAACCTTAATTCAAGTTACTGACTTAGCGAAAACGGTCCAAGATCCTTTATTGGCTAAAGTGCGCAATATACTTCGTCGTGATTATCATTTTACCAAAAACCTCCAACGTCGCTTTGCTGTAGATGCGGTGTTTTCGAGTCAACATCTAGTATATCCACAAGCAGACGGCAGTGTATGCAACACCAAGGCTACGGCAGAAGGTAGCATGCGGATGGACTGTGCTTCTGGTTTTGGTGCCATAACAATGGTTACAGGCACATTTGCTTTTGTTGCGGTTAGTCGTGTGCTGACCAAATTAGCCGCTAAGTCGGCTTAAATACCCTTAGTACAGATGTTAAATATATGACGTTATTTCCAACGGAATACATTTACGTGCAGGCGTAGTCAGATAAACCCGATAAAGAGGAATGAACATCAATAAAGTTGGATGTATCTATTATTTTTCTGGCATATATATTGCTTTATCGTAGTAGGTTCAAAAATCTGACACTGCGGGTAAGTTATAATGAAAATGAAAATTAGATCTATCAAGTTATTGAATAGCAAACACTTGTTTGTAAGTGCAATGTCGTGGATTGTAGTAACATGTACAAGTTTGCTCTTTGTGCCCAAACATTTATTGGCGGTTTTATCGTTAGACCAACTTGTTAATCAATACAGTCAGTTTATTGGCTTAGGGTTAATTATTGGTGTGGCATATTTTTTAAGCCAAATTATCGCCTTTGTTGTCGATGAATCCATCATTTATTTACGTCAAAAACGTACCGTAGAAACCATTGAAGCCAAAGTGAAGTTGCTTGATCCTGCTGAAAGAGCCTTGCTACGAGAATTCTTTTTGCAAGGGCAAACAATACTAACACTGCCACAAAACGAATTAGCGGTTAAGAATTTAGTCCAGACAAGCATCCTCGAAATGCTAGGTAATGAGCGTCACTATGCTATACAAGGACCAACAGCGGAATACAAAATTTCCATGCAAGCACGTAATTATTTAAATCGTGATGTATTACGTTTACCAGCAGGTGAGCCGAGTGCAGAAGAAATGAGTTATCTGATAAAGACGCGACCACATTTTATTAATGGATTGGTTCAATCGCGTAAGCATGCAGTATAGCGGTGTATAAGGTGCGATTAGCCACCTTAGCAGTATTTTTAGCTGTATTTTGAATTTAGGTTGATGTGGATAAAAAAATTGGGGGCAAATAAAGTAGCCCCCCAAATCCGGCTATAAAAACACCGTAGTGTTTAGTCGCCTTTGTATATTTCGCAAGGAAGTTTTCATATTAACTATGAATAATAAGCAGTAAAATAACTTGGCCTAATAAGAGACTCACTTAGTAGGTGCAGACTTAACAATAAACATCCACGATAAGTAAGACATAATACCTATCGTGCTGAAAATAACGATCATGGACAGTAAACCGATTGGATTTCCAAACATTAAATCTAACCAAAATGCCATGTTACATATCCTCTGTTATTGTGAAATCAAGGTCATAGTAAAAGGGAATTTATGTTGTAATACTGATCTTGATCAATTTTCAGCTTGGGTAGTGTTATTTTTCTGTAAAATTGTCTATTAGCTCACAAAAAGTCTTTACCCTACCTTAATTTGTTCCTATGAATAACTTTTGAGCAATTGAGTGTTTTTTAAAGAAAAGAATAGGTAAAGGGCTTGCGATTATTACATGCAAAGGTATAATCGCCACCACTTAATTGTGACAATGTAAATTAAGTAATTGTATTATACGTTTGCAAAGATATTTGGCTAAATCAGATTACTTTGCAAAGTTAAATATAGCTTATAAGTCTTTGCCGGTGTGGTGAAATTGGTATACACGACGGATTCAAAAATCACAGCGTGTACTAGCTTGGTATAAGTAAGTTGTTGAAGTAAAACGTTAATGTTAGATAATTAACATGCGAAATCCTTGCAAAGATTTGCAAAGTTTTTGAATTATAAGATTTTATGCCTCCCAACTAATATAGGTTGTAAACAGGCTAAAATTACATAATTAAAGTAAGATGAAATTGGTTTGGTTTTGCAAAGATATTTGGTGTTTTAGATTTCTTTGCAAAGCTAAATGTAGCTTGAAAGCCTTTGCCTGAGTGATGAAATTGGTATACATGGGGGATTCAAAATCCCCTGCTTCGCGGCGTGTCGGTTCGAGTCCGACCTCAGGTACCATTATTTGAAAGCCCTGTTCTTAATCGAACGGGGCTTTTTTATGCTTATAATTCAATGGTAAGTGATACAAGTTTGTTGCTGTAAGCCGTTAGAGTGCGAATGCATTCATTTAAGCTTGAGCTGATAGATTTTATCCAGCGGTTAAGTCTTTTATTGTAGATGTATTTCCATTTTCCATTACTGAACGTATGCCATTATCTCTACCTGAAGTGCTCGAATACATTTGGCTTGTGCCAATGATTTGATGATTAGCCGCTTTTAGGTTGAAATAAGGCTTATCGTTCTTTGCTGTTTCTTTCGCGAAATTAGTTTCACTTTGAGAGTTTGTTTGAACCGAGCTAATACCATTATTCGCACCAGCCTTAGCAGTGTAGAGTTCACTTGTTAATATGATTTCTCCATTGCCTGCCTTTAATACAAACTTAAATTGGTCATTAGTGCTTTTACTTAACTCATACCATCCTGACATTATTTAGCTCCTTTATAGTTACGATATGCCTATTCATAGCAAGGACAACTCCCTGCTTGAATATCAGTCTAGTTGGTTTAGTTTATTTTGGAATGTCACTTTGGTCGTAATTTTGAGTCTTTTGAGGGTTAATCTGCTGTGATACTAACTTCAAACATTTCTAGATCTAACCAATAGCACACGAAGTTTTGTTCCCAAATCGGATAAAACTCCTTCGCTGCCTCAATCAAAATCTCACCATTAATACTTTGAAATACACCAAAGCTGAAGTCAAAATCCAACTCTTTAACCAACTCCGAATAACCGCTTCCCTGACCAACGAAACAGAACTCAGTGATGTAACACAACGTCCACTGTTCAGCTTTTCTTTCTAGTCTCATTTCTACGGGATGAAAACCGCCATGTTCTGCGCTGTAATTGGGATCACGGAAGTTAATGGTTAAAGCATCATGAGGGGTGTTACTAATTAGCTTTTCTAGTGGCAGTAGTAAGCTATCGGAAACAGGCAAAGCCAGTTCCTTGTTAATGGTATTCATTGTTTATCTCACAGGTTTTAGAATAGGTCTGGATGTGTTTGGCGTAAGCTGGTAAAGCGGTTTAGGCCAATAATCACATGGTCTACAACTTCAATATTGAGTACCTTGGCGCATTCAATGACCATATTGGTAAAGTTGAGGTCACTTGTGCTTGGTGTTGGATCGCCTGAAGGGTGGTTATGAACAAGGATAATCCCCGGCATATTCAGTATTACGGCGGTTCGAAGTACTTCCGCTGGCCGCATGCTAATGCTGTTTATGCACCCAGTCGCCACAACTTCAATGCAATTGATGGCTCGCTGGGTAGTAAGATTGGCGACAATGAAGACTTCCTTTGTTTCATATTTGAGGTAGTCGAATATCTTTGCGGTTTCCTCTGGGCTGGTGAGTGTCTTTTCCGCTTTTTCGCAGCTGGTTTCTCTAAATTGATACTTAACGTTTATTTCGCGAATAATTGCCATGAGTTTACCTCTGACTAAAGCAAGTTAAGTCGAGGGGGAAGCCCCCTCAAGCATTGTTATTTTGTATTGGGTTTTACTGCTATGTCAGGCTTAGTGGCCTCTTTGGCTTTCATCTTCTTACTGGGAAACTTAGAGGGCGGTGCAAGTAAAAACTCATCTAGTTCGCCTTTTTCCACTGCATCAATAACTATTTTGATGGTGTCGGGCAGTTTGGCTTTATCACCCACATCAATAGCAGGTTTATCTTTGACTAACTCGATAGGTTTACCGCTAATACGGACTTCAAGGTAGTAGTACTGTTCATTATCATAATACCAAGAGCGAACGTTATAGCGTCGGCGTACCTTCTTACGCTCTCCTGTTTCAGGGTCTTTGACCATTTTTTCACGGTAGGCTTCAAACTCTTTGCCTTGAACCATGCATTCAGCCATGTCTAATTGTTGTTCCAGCTTTTCTATTAAGCGTAATCGCTTGCTGATAATAGGTGGCTTGATGGCAATTACAGGGCGAGCGATAACCTTGAGAGAACTCAATAATGTTGTCATTTTACATTCCTTAGATAGGTGGGTTTAGCGGATAAAGCCGATGTGGCGTGGTGTTTGTTTACGGTTGTTTTCTTCTGTGAGTAGCGGGATAGCCGTACTTCTGTGATTATGGTTAGGCTGAAATAACATGCGTCTTGATAAAATGGCGAAATCGCCGGGCGTTAATTGTTGTAACACTTGAAGTCGGTCTTTCTCTGCATTGGTTAATTTAGTGATACCCAATACTTGACGATAGAGCGTGTGACGTTGCGTTTCAGTGAGATAGTCGCAAGTCAGCTTAAAGTCAAAGCGGCGCATCACAGCGCTGTCGATAGCTGTCAGTGCATTGGTTGCAGCGAAGACAGGTTGAGTATTGCATTCAAGCTGAGACAGCAGTTCGTTGATAAGCTGGACTTCATGCTGTGCTTGAGCGCTTTCACGTTTGCTCAGTAAGCTATCGACTTCATCAAAGAGCATTAGCTTCTTTGTTCTGTGCGCTTCACGAAACAACGCAGCAATATTCTGCTCACTTTCACCGACATACTTGCTTAGAACGTCAGAGCACTTGATGTGCATCACTTCTATACCATGCGTATCAGCTAAGTGATGTACCCAACCCGTTTTGCCTGTGCCTGGAGGGCCGTTGAGTAATACCCTGACAGGTAAACCATTGGCGATGGCACTGTCAATATCCTCAATTAAGGCTTGTGCATTATGTCCGTCAATTGCGTTAAGGTTTAAGCAACTTGGGTCAAATATCAGTTGGCCTTCGTATTTAGATGGTGGTGACTCTTCGCCGCAGGCATCAAGAGTTGCTTCAATGACATCTAGTACCACCTCTTCAGCTTGCTCTCCTGTCAACGTTAATGTGTTGGCAACATGAGCCGCATTCGCTATATACGCTGGTGCGGCATTGGATTTACTTGCCAGTATCAGTCTAAATTCATCCGATACTTTTAATGCTTTGAGTATGTTTTTACTCATGGCAAAGCTAAACGCTTCATCTGGTACAGGTATTTCCATTACCAGTTTAAAGCGGCGTATAAAGCTGGGTTCAAGCATGGATATATGATTGGTTATCCAAATAGCAGGTACTGGATTCGTTTCAAGTAAGCGCATTAAGCCTTCTTTTGAGTAATGCTCATCGGCATGCTTAAACACGCTTTCACATTCATCAATTAATAACAGGCTTTCATCTGACCCACCAAGCAAGCCTTGCATCAAGTTCAGATAAGTTAAACGCAGGCTTGCTGGTTCTTTACTGAGAAATTCACCTGTCACTTTGCCATCTTCAAACTGTACGCTTTGTACTTCGATTAAATTGCGGCGTAGCGTTTTAGCTAGCGTTCGTGATAGTTCTGTTTTTCCTGTGCCCGCAGCGCCATAGAGAAGAATATTAACCCCTGTGAGTTGCTGTTTACTGGCGGCCTTCATATAACGAGACACTAAATCAGCATTCACATGCTCGAACTGTTTCAGTGTGAACCTTGCTACTGGACTGCGTTTCAATATCGGCGCAAGAAAGGCTTCTCGGCTAGTGATTTTTTCACTCACCAATAACACACGAAACGGCTCTGGGATGCTCAATACATGTGGTAAATGCAATAAGGCATCTTCAATAAAGCGATTAACGACCAGCGGTTGGAGCTGCGTAAGAATGGCATCACAGTCCAATCCTGTATCTTGTTCCATTGCCTGAATCAGAATATCGGCATCGTAGTCAGCTAATAGGTTAAGTAACTCCTTTAAACCCGGATTGGCATTCATCACAATGATAAGCACTATGACAGGTTGCATGGCATGATTAAGCTTAAACAAGTCACACAAAAACAAGGCATTGTGCTTAACGGTTTCTGTCATAGCAGGGTGACTATCTCTAATCGGAAACAGTGCAAGCGTGCTGTCTATGTCATAGTTGATGCCATATTGCAGCTTTATCCCGACCAGTGAGCTAATGACATAAGAAGGCACGTATTCGAAGCGGTAATCTGCTGCTGAAAGTAATAAATCCTCAGCAATTTGAGTCGCCAGATAATAACAATGATTCGACTTTTTATTGTTGGGCTTCACCTTTATCATTGGCTTCCACGCCCCCGTTTAAGGTGTTTCTCTGGAGGGGTGTAGTCGAGCGTTTCAGCAGCTTGTTTCATAAACTCATGGTCACGTTTATCGTAAATAGTGGTCGTGCTGATATCAGCATGTCCCGCCATCTGCCTAACCGTATTAATATCGACATTTTGCTCAAGCAAGCGGGTAATAAAGGTACGGCGTAAATCGTGAGGCGATACATTGTCTACTCCAAGTTCATAGAGGGTATCTTTCACTAATCGATACAAAGACGTTGGACTTGTTGGTTCGGCCAGTCTTAATTTACCTGTTAGTGTTGATTTACACAGCAAATAGCCTTGTTGTTTGCCGCGCAGCTTGAGCCATAAAATGAGGTTTTGCTCTACCCATTGAGGTAAGAACAAGGTACGACTTTTATTACCTTTACCCGCAACCACCGTTAAGGAGTGTAAATTAGCATCGTAATCATGCAGCATTAACGTAGATAGCTCACTGCGGCGAAGTCCAGTGCCTAAGAACAGGCTAAAGATTGCGAGATTACGTGCAGCGAATGTGCCTTTCTTATCTTTAAAATAGGTGAGTATAGCCGTTACTTGCTCAGTGCTTAACGGTGTACCTTGATGTTGTCCATGCTTGACCTGATTAATTGTCTCCAAGTTAGCAACTTGCGATAACTCAGCTTGGTTCATTAAGGCGGCTACTTTAACGATATTCTTTATTGCAATCATGGCGCGGTTAATCGAACGAGCAGACCATTTTGCATGTGTCATCACCGCACGTATCTGTAGTGCTTGTTGATAGTCAATCTGGCATAGCTTGTGGTTGAGGCAGTCTTCTTGCCATTGCATTAATCGCGCAATACTGCGCATCTGTGAGCTGATAGAGCGCTGACTATTAGAAGACAGACGGCTCAAATACAGCGCGAACGGGGTCGCTGTAGTCATTGAAAACTCCAGTAAGTGTATTAGTTGAATTGTATTTAGAGGGTTGAGCTAGAAGGGAAAAGTGATACTAGAAACACGTTCATAGTATCACTTTAGAGCCTAAATTTCAGCCGATGTTTTTGACACGGTTAGCTAGGGCTTAGCCTTGGGGGACAATATTATGCAGTCTTGTAATTTCTGTAGCACCTTTTCCTGCATAGACTTAAAAGCGCTCTGATTGATAAACATCGCATAACGTTGAAGCATTTCACTTCTAGCTATAAAGGCGGCTTCTTCATACTCTTTTTTCATATAGACCATCAACCCATCTCTGAGCGCCAACTTTCTTTCAGTGTCATCTAAGTTTCTGAGTACGTTTGGGTTATATATTTCAACAGACTTAAACAGGTGGCTCATTTTGTGTAGGTCTTGTAGTAATAATGTGCTGCCTGACTGCTGAGGTCGATAGACATTTTCGTAGCGTGTTACCGCTAGTGGATTGCCATTATCGTTAATGAGTATGGGTAACCGATTTTTCGCCTTGTGAGGTGGAAGCTCTAATAGCTTCTCAGGTTTGTTGTAAATGATGATATGGCTTTTTTTATACAGGCAAATATACATTGTTTGGACAAAGCGCATGTTCTTTAGTGCATGATCTTTGTAGTTACTAAAATACTTAACCGCTGGTTTATCTACAATCACCAGCGGGGTAGGAATGCACATCAAATCAATGGCAAGATCACAGCGAGTGACGTTCGCGGCTTCCATTCGTTCTTCGTAGTTATCAATACACTTCGAGCGCTTAATTACACGGAAAAACGCTTTAATCTGCTGATGTGTAAACCTCGCGGGGACAAACTCAATTCTGAGCTTGTTGTGCTTGGTTTTACGATTTTTAGCGTAATCACCAAGGAATATGCGTATTTTAGCCTTGCTATCTGTTTTTAAAGAGAATGTTAGTACGTTAATATAAAATTGGCTTTTCTGGCGCTTAATCTTCGTCTTAGAGCACTTAAATTGACTGCCTTTAAAGATTGTATGAGATTGACTGTATAAGTCATTAATCTCGTCTTCTGCCACATCCACAGTGATATGCAACTTATCGATGATAGGATAACTCGCCCATGCCTGTGGGTTGGCTAATTGAGATGCCAGCAAAAGACTCTGAAAATGCAGACCTTTAGTGCTATCAGTGACATTTCCGACAGTGGCATGTTGCAATGCGTATTTGAGCGCTTTAGTGTCCATCACGTTTAGCGCTTTGTGCTCGGCTAGACGTCGATACTCAGACTCTGGTACAAATTTGTTATGGCTAACACGATACTGAATAATAGCTTCTAGATAATTGTCTATTGTAATGTGAATATCATTGTTACTGTTATCTAAGTACTTATAACTATTAAACATAGTACTATTAATAGATGATTTGGTTGGATTATTGTTCATGGTATTTCTCTCTGTAAATACTACTAGATATAGGGGAGGTCATCCTCCCCATCAGGAACTCAATTAATCGATGATTTTGACGATTAACTGCCACTTTTCAGATCTACGTCCGATTTTTTTGTTATCATTTGCAGATTTAATAACCCCTTCATCGACGAGTACCTGAAGCGCCGTTTGTGCTTTATCATTATCCTTGTTAATACCTGCCCAGTTGCGTTGGGTGATATCACGAGTGGTGAAGCACTTATTTTCATCTAACAGTGATTTAATGTTCTCTAAAATCTTGAGCGCATTCTCCATCTTGATACTTTTGGAACCCCACAGTTTTTTTAGATGTTGGAAGTAGTATTTAGTCCATTTACTCGCCATTTTAAGATCACTGCTTTTGAGTGTTTTGAGTGTGAATATTGAGGATGGATCGTTCTCAAACGTACGAAGTACAGCAATAACCAATGCAATACTCAGCATCATATCTGGATATTTTGAGAGTTTATTTTTTACATTTGGTGATACATTCTGTGACTTCTGGAGGATACTAATAGTCGCTTTATAGCTTTCCAACAGTTTTTTGGCCTTATTGCTCAATGTAACCTTGATAGTTTCTTTTGAGCTTTTATAAAGCAACTTTACAAGTGCCATTAAAGACTCTATTGATTGTTCATCTACGTGACCAAGATTGGTCGAGTGTGCCAGCACATAATTGGCATTTGGAAATGCAAGTAGCTGGAATCGGTCTAAATAACCATCATCGGCTACTTTTTCTGCCACTATCTTACCCACGATTTTGAGAATCACACTTGGTTGAGTTGTTCCAAACAACGAAATAATAGGTGGTTTAACCGTTTGTATCGACTTGTGAGCAGTGACGTTGGTGTAGCTATTCTTCCCATCCATTGCTTCGATCAAATAGCGTCTGAAGCCACTGTTTTTTGAGGCATAGACTTCTTCTAAAAAGGGAGCAAGCTCATCTTTATAAATCAATACTGGCTCAGATTGAGCTTCAGCAATTTGCAGTAACCCTTTTAGGGTTGGATCCTGCACCACTAACATTTTTGGTGCTTTTATTTTTGGTATGTCTTGATGCTTTTCCAGAGCATCATCGAGCTGCTTTTCTATGTCTTTGTACTCATCAGAGGTCGGTGGGTGATCTAAAAGCTCTGCTGAAAGCGATCTTGCTTTCTTTTCGTATGCTAAGTTTTTGAACTTTTGTTTTGAAAGCTGTTTAGTATCATCTTTCGTTTTTTTCATCCGCGATTTAGCAGCAGCCTTTTCAAGGTCAGTGAATGGTTCCGTGAGCAAGCGAACGGGGGCGGATTTACGACTTCCGGGATCAGCGATAATCATGCCTGACAAGTTAGGAGTAATGATGTATGCGGTATTGTTCTTATCTGGTTGAATGCGAAAACGGTTAGCAACGGCAAGGCTTAAGGTTGCTAGCAAGGCAGTAGCCGCGAAATCGGGAACAGACTCTGTTCTTGCAGCAACTGTACGTACCATTTTTACTCCCATCTGTGGTAGTAGCCCATCAAATGCAAGCGGTTTAGTGGGATCGTTTACACGTCCAGTAAAGGCTGTAATAGAGAATTCTGGTTTCTGTATAGCATTTTTATTTGAAACCTTGGGTGATTTTTTTGGTGTCTTTTTAGTCACAGTCAGAGAGGTATCAAATTTCAATGTTTCGTTAGCGCTTGCAGAGCAAGGTGCATCTTTTTCCTTCTTAATTAGTTTATTAGGCGTTATTTTCGACTTACGAGTTGCTTGAAATTTAGTTGTGTTTAGTGTTGGTTTTGACATTGTTTAGTCTCCTTTTTGAGTACATGGAAATGTACTACAGGCGTAATGGGAAACCTTCGGACGCATTTTTTTTTAATAAGAAAGAAAAAACATCACAAAAAACCTTTTTAACAAGTTATTTATTAAGGTTTAACTTATTGGTTTTATAGTGTAATTTATGCTGATTCGGTTATTTTAATAGAAGACCTCACCAAGTAGCATTTACAATGTTGTGATCAATATTAGATTTATTTTATATATTGTTTTTGTAACTTTTGCTTTTGGTGGCTCTATTATTAAGGTGAAATACTTAAAAGAAACCTTAAATCAATAGGTTGTTGTTTTCATGGGTATTATAAATATCTAATTTAGAATTTTATCAAGTTACAGATTTGGTATGATACAAAAAGCTGCTAGGTGACTTATGGGGAAGAAGTTTGGTACAGAAACTAATCCAATAGTGTTGGTTCCTGAAGTTCATGAACCAACAAATCAAGGTAACGCAATTTATAGGCCTCGTGATGAGTTGTTGGGTCATACTACATTGGGGAGAATAGAACAAAATTTAAGTCATTTAGGTCATACAAGTGATGAATCTAGATTTATCTTGAATGTCATTTCAAATCCTCATCTCAACTATGTGGAATCACGAATTGCTTTATTTCTATATGCAAAGTACAGGTATGGTCGGGGAGAGTTTTTTCTTGTTTCTCAATATGATTTAGATATGATTTCGTTTGCTGATCTAGGTGAAAAAGATAGGTTTTACAGTCGTAAAAGCCATCTTTCTGACATAGACACTTATTTTAAAAGCAATATTCAAGTACTAAGTAGTGTCATATGTAATGCTTTAAATATTGCGATGTCGCCGCCGAGATTAACAGGAGTATTGAGGAAGTTGCATGGGTTTGGCTATATAACTCTAACTGATATTAACTATCATAATTCACAAGATGGGAATAAGGAGTTAAAATTTTCTCTGAAAGAAGGTTTGGATAATGAAGAATGCTACAAAAGTACGTCTGGACGTGCGATGGTGAAACACATCAGGGTTTCTGAATACCTCCAGAGAGTCGATATTTCTAAAAGGTGGTTGTGGGATTCTGAAGCTCAGGAATAATAAAGATCACACATATCTGCTTAGCTTTTTTAATAAACTTTGCCACAAACACACTAGGCGCTCAAACAGTTGTTGGCAAAAATGGGAACTCATGGCTTTGGAATATTCCATAAAGCTAACAAATCGCTTAAAAAGACAAAATACAGTTGGCCTTCGCCGCACTTCTTTTCCTAATCTTACAACGGATAATACAGCGCGATGTTTGATACTGTTCGCTTGAAAATCCTTCTGCCAGCCAAGATGCCTCGCGGCTATACCTATGCACCACAACAGTATTTCTGCCAGCATTGCGATAAGCAATAACACATCATATCGCTTTGGACACCGACTGCGACTTTGCCTCAGCCCTATGCCATATTGCGGGCTTTTTAAATCCCGAAAGGTTTCTTCAATTTGCATGCATTTAGCATATAGCTCAACCACTTTTGCTGAGCTGAAATATTCAGGCGGTAAGTTGGTCGCCAGTAGCCAAGGCTCCTTACTGCCTAAGCGATAACTCTTTTGTGCTGTGTGGTTTCGGCCCGCTTTTGAAGAGCTTTTATCTTTACGTAATTTGGGTTTAGCCTCAAATAGATGTAAATGGCAGCTTAGTGGTGATTTACGTGCAAGCTGGACATTACATATGTATTTAGCGGTTGAGTTTGCTTTCGGGTCGAGCGATTTATTCGAGAACCAGGTCGCTTTTTCCATGATGCATAAAGCCCACATCGCCACGTACCCTACCAAGCCAGAACCAGCCGTAGCGCTCCACTTCCCTAAACCAGGTATTACGATAACCTGCATCGGTCACGATGAGCGGACAACAGCCTTGAGGTAGAACATTGGCGAGTTCAACGAGAAACGCATTATGGCTGCGAGGTGCGTTGTAGTCTTCGAACAAAAAAGTGTGTTCATATACAGTCACAGAGCGATCTAGAACACTGATGGATGCACGTAGCGTCATTATTCGGAGCTGTTCACGGACATCAGACCAATCGACCAAGATAATAGGCATAGGATTTGAGCCACACAAATATCGAGCATGCCATTGATAGAGGGTTATTTTATCTTGGGCTAAGTGATGATTACCTAAGAGTCGATCTATACGTTTAATGTTATGTTTAGCCGCCACAGAGCCTGTAATATTGCGACCAAGCTGAGTGAGTGACAATTGATTTCCATCGAATAGTGACTCAGTGGCAACCATCAGAGAATTAGGACGTTTTTGATGATTTTGGGGCATTGTTTTTTAAGCAAATCGTGTAGTATATGGATATCACGCATGGTGCTAGATTTAATAAGTTTTTGACGAAATTGATTTGATCAGATAGCACCATGTGTGTCTACTATTTTGAAATTTAAAAGAATTATCTGGGGATTCCCTAGAGCGAGGCGTTAAGTTGTATTTTGATAACGAGGCTACATGAAGTTAAAACGACTAAAAACATTTCCCGAAGTTGTAATGCTGAGCTCTCGCCTTGAAAGTGGTTTTGAACAAAAGGTATTGGATGCTGCGTTGCGCAATTACTGTTCCATGGGGAACCCTATACGGTTCAATAACTTCGCCTTTGTAATCCGGGAACTATTGACTCGAGTTACTGACCGACTTGCTCCTGTCGATGATGTTAAGTTAGCTAGTTGGCATGAACGTGCTTCTGAACTCCATGACGTTAATCGAAGACAACAACTAAAATACTGTACTCAGAGTTACTTTCCCGATGCCACTGTACCTGAATGGATTACGGAAGAAACAAAAGTAGTGACAAAAGAGTATTTAGCTTTATATCAAAAGCTAAATAAATACACCCATATAAATGAACATGCAATGGGCGCAAATCCAACAGAAGCGCTCGCTTTCCTCAAAGATTTACTTTCTTCATTTACCAGTATTATAGATACCATTTATGGCATCAAAGAACACGTGATTGAAGCTATTGAAGAGGAGGTTCATGATATCGTATTTAATAAATTAGCATTTGAGTCTCATGAAGCTCTAATCGAATTGTCATCACAAACTGTTGTAGAACTCGTAAATGTGGATAATTATAAAATTGAACAAGTAAAACCTGAAGAGGTTATCTTCATTGGTTATGGTGACGTTGAATGTACGTTAAATTATGGATCAAAGCATGATCCGTTTTCTATGAATCAGAGTGTACCTTTTACTTTTAAATTAATCGCTCCAATCGATGAAGTGACTAAGCTAGATTTCTATGAACAAGGAATGTACTTGGACAATAGTTCATTCTACGAATAGCAACTGAACAAGTACATTAAACTGAACAAAAACAGTTGGCTATTTAAGTGTACTGTATTTCATTTTATTGCAGTGCTTATACTGACTTGACACAGATAGATGTGTTTTCGTTGTAAACTGATAAAAATATGACTAAATATAACTGGGAATGCAGTAAATACTATATATTCTAAGCTTTATGTCATGATTACATGCAGAACGAGTTAATAAAACGCTACACTGTCCGCATTACGTGGGCAGTGGTTAATTTTTCGAAGTAATAATATTTGGTGAAGTACGTATTTTATACTTCACCAAGCATTATTTAATCAACGATAGTAATTGTCACAGAACCAATCAGAATCATACAAGCCTGATATAAAGACGTAATCAATATTAATAGGCCAGTAAGTTTTAAGTTTTAATGGAGAAACGAATGCTTTTTGTCTCTCTCCCTCTAAAAACAATCTTAGGTTAGCCGAACCATTATTAACAAAAGTTTCACGAAGTCCATCTTCCAATTCATCAAATAGTACAGACATATGACGTTTAAACACTCCTTCTAGTTTATATGCTGCTAAATGATTTTTTACCATTTGTTTTTCTGACGGGCTAAGTAAGTCGTCATAAGTAATTTTATATTTTAATGGCTTACGTTTTTCTATCATAACCTTTAACCAATTCTTCTTGAAAAGATGAGTGTTATAATAAGGGTGCGGTAAGTTTTCTATATTACTTCTTGGGCTGACGTTACTTTTAGCTCTATTGCAGTCACCACATGTCGGAACAAGATTCCATGGAAGCACAAAAAAGTTAGGATAGATAGAAGAGGGTAAAAAATGATCTTTAGTTGCTCTGTCTGTAGCATAGCCTTTTTGACAACCAACACAATATAGGCTCTGTTCAAATATTAATTTTTTGACACCACTTTCTTTTACATACGTGTCATATAATATCTTTAGACTCTTTATACTATCATCGTCGATAGTAGATATTTTTCCACTAACCTTATGAAAATCACCCTTAGTAGCGAGTTTTTTATATATTTCTGTGTCATTAAGTAGAGCTGATTTAATCCTATTAATGTTCTTTTTATGCTTTTTTGAAACTCCTTTTTTTGCCAAATAGAATTCAATTACAACATCAGGTTTTAAAGAGTGAATATTCTTAAACATCGTCACTCCCGTAAAGTAGACCCCATGCTAATGTTGTAGCTTCTGAACCTATTTGATTATAAGTGGAGATATTTTTTTTCGTTATTTTTTTATTCTCAACAAGCTCGCTGATTGTGTTATGAAACCCAACATTTTGATAGCCAAATGCAGTTCTAGTTAGTTTTGATACATTTTGACCGTAAGTCACTACATTTGGACGAGTATAAGTGACATTATCATCTAATCGCCTTAGTACTAAAACGTTTTCTGTAAGTATTTCTTGAAGGATAATTGGAGAATGTGTCGCAAATATCAATAAACCATTATACGTATCACATATTATTTGAAGTGATTGAAGAAATGCGCCCAATAGAGGTGGATGTAAATGTGTTTCAGGCTCATCAAATAATGTCACAACTCCTTGATGTAAACTATCCATTAATAATACAAGCGTATGTAGTACAATCCGATGACCAGAACTTAGTTCACTATACATTTTGACAATTTTTGATAGATTTTCAATATTCTCAAAAAAGTAATCTATATGTTCACCTAAATAGTCAACATTTTCTAATGGCTTTAGCACCATTTTTATATAATTTAATTTCTTACCATTAATTAAGTTTTTTAATGAACTATTAAACTCTTTACTTAATAATTCAGGGCTTTTAAATCCGCCTTCACCATTATGTAATCCTAAGTAGTCAAATTTATACTTGTCATTAATATCAGGAATGTTGTTGTCGAAAGCTGAGAAGCTGATAAAAAGCACCTTCTCTATGTAATCAATTTTTATTCCATCGTCAATATCCTCCGTATTGATGTCACTTAGAATCTTACAGTCGAAGTCATCATCTACTATTTTTTTTGCAATTTCTTTTAGATAAGTAGTCTTACCTACTCCATTATTACCTATTACAGCATGAATGTTAGAATTTTTAAATGGTAGATTATGATTAATTTTAAAACTAACAGAGGGGGTATTATTAATAGTTAAGCAATAATCGAGTTTTCCTTTTTCACCTTTAAATACCATTTGGTAACTAATAACATCTAAATTAGTTACGTTTCTTAGCAAAGAATAATCCAGTGCTTGTGATGATTTATTCTCAATCCAGACTTCTCTATTAAAAGCGATATCCTTGAGCATTGCCAAAAGCCTTTTACCGCCTTCATTTGGCAACTCTCTTAAAGTTGAATAATATGATTCATCTTGACCCAGAGAAAAATATTTTTTTGATATGTCTTTAATATAACCATTCAAAAAAGGGCGTTCGTGGTGCTTAAGGTCTGACGTAGCAATCTTTACAGTACCAATTTCTAAAAGTTCTTTTTCTTTATCAATGTAAAATAACTGGTACGTTGTCTGATAAGAATAATCGTCCCAAGAATTATTTCTGAGGAAAAATGACTCATTAAGCCTATCTATTTTTGCTGGAGCAACATCGCCAACATATACATTTAAACCTTTCATCCAGAATCCTATCTTTTATCAGTCCTATCCACAAAAGAACTGCAATGTGTAGGGTAGCTATGAGTTGTAGCCAGCATTGGCATGAGAAATAAGCTTAAAACATTATAAATTAACAAGTTAAGCTTGAAGTTGTTCTTTGTCAATATTGCGTAGCAAAAACATGTTTTCTTAAAATCGACATTGGGTATTAGTCTTATGGCAGCTTGCTATTATTTGCTAAAGATGACTGGCCCATAGCAAGAATATTAACGGTTTACTGTGAGAGATGCTTATATGGGGAAGGCTCAACTTCAATGAAATGCTTAGCCCAATGGTATTAAGCAGGTTAGGCTTAGATTTTCATGCGCAGCAAAATCTAGATTTACGTCCCACGGAAAAGGTGACGACAATAGTCATGCATAATGACGCACTGCATCAACAAGAGGCCACTTGGGGCATAAAGCCTGAATGGTTTAAGAGGATGTTAGTCAATGCTCAAGCCGAGACTGTTGCCATCAAAAAACCTTTACCTCACCTTTGCTTATAATCGATGTCCAGTGCCTTGTTCTGGTTGGTTTGAATGGAGAGATGAAGGCGGCGCTAAGAAGCAAAAGTACCTGTTTAGTAATGAAGATAATGAACCGCTGTATATGGCAGGTATTCTTTATTCCAGTGATAATGCTATGCACCTTACAACTGCACCGACGAATAAATGAAGTCTTTACCACCATTGAATGTCTTTGCTGATAGGTGCTAGCTATATCCATTATTGGTTTCAGTCTGAACCGAACCAGCTAGAAAGTCTGTTGTTCAATAATCCCGATAACAAAATTAAAAACTTAGCTGTATAGCTAGTGCTTGAGAAAGTTTGCTCATTATCGCTGTAGCATTCTTCAAAATTTGATTGAATCACTGTGCTTATGCTGACTCTTCTCAGATTTGTGCTTTGTAGCTGTAAATTGATGGAATGTGACTATTTATGCAGTAATGTGTGCATAAACTGTATTTTGTGTCTATCTATCACAATTACGCGCAGAACACGTAAAGTAAGCGCTAAAACACGCTAAAAGTGCACTTTAATACATATTAAAGTGCAAATCTTTCTTCGAATCAGCAATGTACAATCTAATCCGTATGATTTCTATCTCGCAGACCAATTTTTGTTGTCCACAGCAATTTTGTGGATTTTTTAGTTGCCATATTCATCTCGATAAGTCATTTTACTGATTCATAGTGTGGTTTGTGGAAGTGTTAGAACTGCTCTAAAAACGATAGTTTTCATTCGCACTAGCCGCTAGTTAGAGAACAGATACTCGTTTAAATAGTAAATGGGTGAATAATTAATCTGAACATTACAAAAAGGATGTTATTTCATGTTTAGAAACTATATATTTTTAATCATGTTTTTAGTTACTGGAACAGTAAATGCTTCACAAGACTTGTCCCTTACCTCTGAGTTCAATAAAAATGTTTTACTATCAGAATCTGGGGATACGTCAGCCATGGTTGAAGTTGCAAAAGCTTACAGTAATGGGTTAGGTACTAAAGAAAATTATGGTAAAACTATTCAATACATACAAAAATCTGCCGCTATGGGAAATCTTGAAGCAATTCAAATTTTAGCTATGATGTATGAGACTGGGGTTAATGATATTAGTAGCATCTATTCTAAAAATCGATTGTTATTAGAACCTAATAAAGAAACGGTAAAAAAACTAAATAAAAATATTTTTGATAAGTCTTTAGAACAGGCCAGCTCTAGTGTACGGGCTAATATGTTGTTAGGGAATGCTTTTACAACTGGATTTGACGGAGTAGTAACACCTGATCCACTTAAAGCATATTCTTATTTTGAAAAAGCATTCCAGTTAGCAGAGAGTGGCGCCACTCAAAAAGACGAAAAAAGTATGCTAGAACTTATGAAATTATATGAGTATGGTACTGCTGCAACTACGCAAAACGTCGAAAAAGCATATGCTATTC
This sequence comes from Shewanella sp. MEBiC00475, assembly GCF_005234075.1. Lineage (NCBI taxonomy): Bacteria > Pseudomonadati > Pseudomonadota > Gammaproteobacteria > Alteromonadales > Shewanellaceae > Shewanella > Shewanella sp. MEBiC00475. Next base: position 1,589,232 of record NZ_CP039928.1, on the reverse strand, counting down.
TAAATGAATTGGTTAAGTTAAATAATGTTGAAGCAACAAAATTGTTGATCAAAGTAAATATGAACTTTTGTTGTAGACCTTTATTTAAATACATAAAAAAAGATGAAAGAAATGGAAGTGTCGTACAAAGTTTATTAAAAAATTTGGCATTAAAAGGAGATTATGAAAGTCAGAAAATGTTAGCGGAAAAATATGGTTCTAAGTGTGATGAAAAATGTAACAAGGACGTAATTTATTGGGGGACAATGGCGGTAAATCAGAAACCTGATGATAATACTTACGAAAATCTAGCCGCTTCATATATGGCTATAGATGACTACGATATGGCATTAGCTAGCTATTACAATGCATTATCTATAAGCCCACATCCTAACCATTATAGACAATATAACCAGATTTATTCTTTCACGTATATATTGGCTGGTATAGAAGGTGGAGTTACTGAAAATAATAAACCATTAGTTAATTTTGTCATGCATTTACCTAAAGATGAATTAGCTAGCTTAAAGAAAAAGGTTAAATCAGTTGTTGAGGATGTTAAGTTTCAGAATGAAACTTATAATGACAATAATGAAGGACGACAACGAATTGTTGATTTCTATAGTAGAATAAATAAAGAAGGGTTACTTGAATAGAGTTCAGGGATTGAATAGCAGCAGCGATATCGAAAGTCGATGTTGTTATAAATAATCTCTTTTCGTGTAGTTTAAATAAATGATACAGAATTAACATTATTCGATAATGCGTAAAATCCAGTAATTTAGCGGTGTAACAAACTAAAAGTGCACTTTAATAGTTATTTATATGCACTTTCAAGTGTTTTAGCGCTAAATTAACGAGTGCTCTGCCAAGGGATGAATGCACATCCAAGTGGCTACTCGAATGCCTAAAAAGTCCCTAAAAGTCAGCGTGAAATTACAAATAAAAAACTTATTGGTCGCATCGACAATGTAGGTTAGAAAGCGATAGGCACTAAGGTTATCGTACTATTCGTTCTGATTTAGGTGAAGAACAGTCGGAAAATATGCATTTGTGTTTTTTATGGTGTAGCTCTATGAAAAATGCTAGATTTATATTATTTTATTTTTTACTAAAAGTTAATAACGAGTCTTTTAATGAGTTATGGAATGCTCATTTTATCTATTAATAAGGGATTTTATGTACACAGTAATTATCGTTTCTGAAACTCTAAAAAAGTTTATAGTTTTAAACACTTTTGATAATCCGTCTAATGTTTTAAGAAATGTTAAAGATAATGTCGATGAAGATAATATTGCATTGGTCGAACTTTGCTGCGCATCAGACCTCAGTGCTGTGACTATATTTACTGATACTACAATGCAAACTAGAAATGATAGAACGATTCAAGTAATTAACAATTATGAATCAGATGGTTATGTTTTCATAGGTAAGAACCGGCCAGAACTGACTGTTGTAGAAGACATTAACAAAGATATTTTGGTCATTCGTTATAATGGCACTCATAAGCATGCATATGACCTTTTCATTAACGATAAAGTTAAAATGAAAGAATATATCGTATCTGAAAAACGTTGGACTGAAAACACATCAATGAGTGCAGGTGCCATAATTTATTTTATACTTTGCATTATCCTATTACTTATAAACTTATTTATTGGTGCTGCTTTTGTTTTAATAGGTGTTTTTTATTTTGTAATTTCTACAAAGAAAGGCTCTTTAACTGTTACTTACAATAAACAAGAAACACATAATGACAAAACATGTCCTCAATGTGCTGAAGTAATTAAGCTAGATGCCAAAATATGCCGATTCTGCCGATATGTTTATTAGATTAGCCAGAATTCAGATTATAAGTTCCTTTAAAATAGGGGGATTTTTAGTGGTCAAGTTAAATTGGTCACGATTTTAGAGCCATTCCAATATAAAGGTGGAAGGCCTGAGACTTATAAACACTTTTTTACCATCAGCAGCATAAGTTGAGATTTACATCAGTTCATCACGATAATGTGCAATCTTATCGATTAAGCTCTAAAAGTGCACTTTAATAACTATTAAAGCGCAGATTTTTTCAAATCAGCAATGTGTAGTGTAATTCGTATAGCTTCTATCAAGCAGGCCAATTTTTGTAGACTGCTACAAGTCATCAATATCGACGAATACTGAGATCACATAGATTTTTAGGCAGTATGAGTAAAAAAGAATGTTTGTTGGGATAATGTCGTAGTAGAAAGCTTTTTCGGCAGCTTGAAACAGGAGCTAGTTCACTGGCGCAATTATCGGACGCGATATGTAGCACAACAGGATGTCTGAATTACATCACAATGGGGTACAGCAGCAAACGAATGCATTCATACCTTGATAACCAAAGTCCCAATTAATTTGAGTGTATGGGTAAGCCGTTAAAAGAAGTAGCTTAACGAACTTAACTAGGTTGACCAAGTCAGTACTTAATATCGTAACCATCACCATCACTGATTTTAGAGACCCAAGTGACCTTATCATTGCCATATTCTTTAACTAAAGCATCATGTCAGTTTGGGAGAAGACCAATGCGAAATTCATCAACAAAACGGTGCCGAGAATTGGGCAATGTTAAGCCAACTCTCTTTAAATATGCTCATGGCAGAGTCTTCAAAAGGGAGAATCTGTGCAAAACGCAAACTAGCATGGATGAAACCAACTTTCTTAGAGGCTGTTTTAAAAACGGGATTTAGCGACATGTATAAAAATTAAACACTAATGCGGTTGCCCTGCCCAATGAACAGAGGTATTATCGTTAAAAAGTAAATATGAACTTTACGACATTTTTTCAACCTTATTAAGGTTCCCAATCAATATAAATATTCCTAGCATGTTAAAATTACTCAATGAGGATAATTATGAAATTCAATCAAGTTAAAACAGATGAAGATACGGTTATTACATCGCAAGTTGAATGTATGTTTGGTGATTACCCAGTGCTGTATCAAAAGTGGGTATATGATGGTATTGATGCAGAATCTTTGATTTTTTGTAATGAAGATATAACAATAATTCCACTTAATGATTTAGTTGAAAATATTAGAAAATCACCTTTGGTTAATTACCCCGAGAAAGAAATAACCACATCAATTAATGAGCTATATACATTCGTCAATTTTAATTTTAAAGTTAATTAATACCTACTTATTTGAGGAATACAGACCCAATACAACATTAGATAGTCGCTTATTTAACCAATAACTTGCAGGGCGATAAATTACTGCTAAAGCGTTATTTTTATGATTTTAAATATATGCAACGTATTTTTAAATAATAAGAAAAGTAAAATGAATGAACTGAAAACATTGTTAACTGAGCATCAGAAAACGCATAACCTCACCCGTTACACCTTTATTCAAAAACTAGGTTATAAAAACATAACAAAAGGATTAAGGCCTGTATCTTGATCAGATCTCATAAGCTCTAGTCATCAGCAATCATGTCTTTCGCGACTAGGTAGCCTACAACATGAGACTGTAATGTACTCCAACCTTCCCAAACCGCTGTCCAGCTTGCGATCCCTGTTGGTTTAGTATCTGTGAAACCACCCAGCTTTGCTATTGATTGATACGACCATTTCAGACTCTGTGCTCCTTTATCTTTATGCCCTCTAGGTTTATTAAACCGCATTAGCACCTTCCATTCATCTTCTTCGAGTATCGCGTGTGCCGTGTGCCGAACTGTGATGGCGTTCATTTAGTTTTACTAAATCAGGTTGAACCTTTAGTTAAGTGTAAAGATAAAAAGGGTAAAATGCGTACGTACTACTCTAAAACGTATTGAATGGTGGGGAGGTTCAGCATATAAAGAACCGATAGTACCTATTGTGATTGCCATATTCAGCGAAACTAGTAGTTATAAGTCATTTTTACGTAATTGTGTCTTTTATTTTTAAAAATAATACTCTTTATCTCTTGAGCTTTGAATTGCTCATCACTTTAAAGCTTGGTAAAGTCTTTAAAAATTATTTCTAAGGTCAATTCTTATGGAACAATACATGATTAATGAAGCCAATCGACTAAAGCAACAAGCAGGACAAGAACTTGATGCTGTGTTAACCCTTAAATTTCAGGAGCTTAAGGCGCAAGGTGTTATTAAGGGGTTTTGGGGGAAAAGTAACTTTAATCACACGGGTTTTACCTATAGAAATCAATATAAAACAAATTATATTTTAGAAACTTTAGATGAAAAAATTATTATTATTAATAGCAGCAACTCTTATAGACAAGACAGGGTTAAACAAGATTTGTATGATTTTCAAGGGATAATGGGCCATGCTCAAATATCTGATCGTATTATTGCTTCAATCCTCCTTTATCCAGACGAGCAATTAACTTCTAATACTGCTTTGCTGTTATATCGTAGAAATGTCCAAAATAAAATAGCCTACAGCCCTGCGACACATATTTTAGGATTTAGTGAATTAATTCATTTTCTTGAGAATCATAAGATTTCGGTTGAGTTAGAAAAAGCCCGTGAAGAAGAAGAAGGTACAACAGTTGTTAAAGATGGCAGTTATTATGGCGTGAGAGGAAATACATTTGAGAAGGAAGTTGTCAGAATCCTTAACGACTATGAACAGCTGCGTTTTCTTAAAGTAAATATTTCTTTTGTTGATAATCTATATAAACAAATAATTACTACATTGGCCTCTGACTGTGGATGTTGCATTCAAGATATAATGTCTGTTGAAGCTACAAATACAGTTAAAAAACTAGCTGGTGGTGGTAATGCTAAAACGGATGTAATCATTAAACTAAATACTGTAAAAGGGGTTGTTGTACAAACAATATCCATAAAAAATACAATCCATAGTAGGGTTAGCTGTCATGATTACAAAGCTGATGACTTTATAAGAGTTTTAAATATTTCTGATACTAAGCTTGCAAATTACTTTCATTATTATCAAGAATTTGGTTCTCATAAAAACTTTGTTAATGGCTTACCATCAGGCTATACAGTAGATGAATTTAAAATATTACTTGAACCTTACAAAAGAATTTTTATGGAATGGGTATTAATGGGAGCTCATGATTCTTACAACCTTATTGAACCCGAGAGTCAAATATCAAATTACCTCTTAATTAACAAGTCAGGTGTGACAAGGTTTATCGACTTTCAGTCTTATATTCGAGAGCTTTTTGATAACAGCCATTTTGTCTATGGAGTTCCTCTCAGTTGGACATATCCATCGAAACAATGTGGTTCTAGAATACAGCTGAAATTACCTATTTTAGTATAGATAAGTACTTTAGGAGGCAAGTAGCCTCCTAATTTATTTTATTTAAGATACTTTTCCATTCTTAATAGAGGATATTCTTGATAAAGATTTATCAATTTCATTTGCTATTTCACTTACAACTTTAATAACGACAGAATTACCCATTTGTCGATACATTTGAGTCCTGGAAACCGGTATAATAAAGTTCTCAGGGAAGCCCATAATAGCCTTACATTCATTCTTTGTAAGTAATCTTATTCCAGTTTCACCATCCGTAACAAATGTTCCAGTTAAACGTTGGATTTTGTGGTATGTCGATACTAGAGTTTTTACATACCCTTTTGTTTCCTGGTCAATTAAAGCTGGTCTGCCATCATCTTTTTTAAACAAATATGATTGCTGTAAATGCTTTGAAATAGAGTAACCAGTAATACCTTTTTCAATAAAGTCTCCAATATCCGAGTTTATCATCGGGGGCTCAGGGAATGAAAACTCAACGTCATCTAAAAAAGCGACTAGGTAAAAGCGCTTTCGGTTTTGAGGTACACCAAAATCCTTTGCATTTAACAAAGTGTAATGGCACTTATACCCAATTTTCTCAAGCTCCATTAAGATAATTTTCAGTGTTTGGCCATTATCATGATTTACAAGACCAGCTACGTTTTCAAGAAAAACAACTCTGGTTTTTTTATGTTCTATAATCCTTAGTACTTCATGGAACATAGTTCCTTGCGTTGGATGTTCAAATCCTTCTCTTTTCCCTATATGGCTAAATGGCTGACATGGAAAGCCTCCACAAAGAATATCATGGTCAGGTATCTGTTCTGGTTCTATTTTTGTAATATCACCAAATGGAATGACTCCGTAATTTGTGTAGTAAGTAAATTGTGCATGAGGATCTATTTCCGAAGAAAAAACACACCCACCATCAATTTGTTCAAATGATTTTCGAATTCCACCAATTCCAGCGAACAAATCTATAAATTTATATTTCTTATTTTTACTGAGTGCTTGCTCTTCGTTGTGTGTCTCAATAGCAAGCTCCTCGTGATTTTTTTTAATATCTTTTGGAGTATATTGAGTATAAATCTGTGTCATTTTTAAGCTCTCAGGCTGATAATTCATTTTAATTTTAAACAGCTCCCAGAATGCGGGATGCATCTTTCTTTGGCCAAGTTCCCATTGTTGCCAAGTCCGTTTACTGACATACAAAATATTCGCTGCTTGAGATTGTGTAAGGTTCAACTCTTTTCTAGCTAGAACGATCTCCATCGTGTTCATTATAGCTCTCGTTTTTAATACGGAATTTTATACTCATTGAGTACTTTTAACAACATATCAATTTTACTTCCTGAACTTTGAAATGTCTTTTCTGTTTACTTGAGGGTTTAATTCACAATTAGTCTCTAGCTATGTGCTGACAAGGCTTATTCTTAGAAAAGTAGTTATTTATCATATGATTGTAGATTTTTTTTGGTAGAGGTTGTAATGGCAGCATTTAGCTCATCAGAATCGCTTCGTATCTATTTATAAGCGATCAATAATTAATGCAACAATGATTAGGTCTTATAGTTGCTTGTTGAAATATAAAAGCTCTGGTTGTACGATTAAGTAGTTTTTGGGGACTAACTTCATCATTAGCCCATGAATGGTATAGGTAGCTTTGTGCTATTTAAGAGCGAATGTTACTTATACTCCATTGCTTCATATCTATAAATCATCGAATATCGGTTTGACGATCTTAACTTGGACATAAAATAGTGAATCTCAATCATGCGACTGCTTTAACGCTGAAAAAAATACGTAATGAAGCTGGATTAAGCCAAGAACAATTGGCTAGAAAGTCTAGTATTGATCGTACTTATATTTCAGGAGTAGAGCGTTCTGTTCGCAACATAACCCTTGATTCACTTGAAGGGTTGATTGATGCGTTGGGTGTTACACCAGAAGAATTTATTCGTAGGCTGCATATTGAGCTAGTTAATAATGAATCTAGTTGATTAGTGTGATTCGTTTTCTAAGGCATTGATAGCGTTGTGGGCAGTATCAATTGCCATTTTAATATCAAACTCTAAGCCTGAGTCTAGGCATTCATCATTCTTGCTGATTGACCAGCTAAAACCTTCGTTGTATTTGTCTGGATTGGGTTCAACATATATTTCATAACCTTTATATTCATCTTCAAAAGGTAGAGAGGTACTTGTGTCGTTATCCATGATGTCATCCTTAGGGTTTAGTGTGCAGAGGCTAATTTTTTTAGATACGCCGCTAGTTCAGAAGGGCTTTCTGTTGTAAACACGACTTCACTTTCTTCACCTGTGTTTATTTCTGGTTCACTATCGGTGCCTTCGTTTATAGCTGTCATCACAAGATAACGTTCTTCTGATTGCTCGCGGTCATCAGGAGTTTCATAGTCTACCCACAGGACAAGGTGCTGAATACCCACTTTAAAGAAAAAGCTAGGACTCATATCGTTGTGCCAGCTTTTGTCTGTTAGCCAAGGGTAGTCTGCCAAATTAAACCCTAAATTAAAGCTTTCACCAAACTCGCGTTTATATAGTGCCATTTTAAACTCCTGAACGTAGTTACACATCTTATCATTGGTGTATAGAAGACGAGAAGTGTTCAATTTGATTTGGATACAGCAGTAGGCCCATAGTTGATTTCTCGTTTGGTATAGTGCTTCCAATTAAAATGAGTAAAGATAAAACTAAGGTTGCTATGCAAATTTATTAGTCACATAATTTATATTACAGGTTATGGGATAAACCTAACGAAAGCTCAATTAACTGTTGTTTACTCGTTTCAGAAAGGGATATTCATGAAGTTTAAATATAAAATAGTTACAACTCTTTTTCTTTTTATGGTTCAAGGGTACACAGTCGCATCAGTGTACAAATGTGATATTGGCGGTGTTACAAACTATTCACAAACACCTTGTGAAAATGATAATGAATCAATAGGGTTGTACCAACCAAGTCAACCTAGCATGACATTCAAGTCTTTAGATAGTTCAGGACCAATCATTGAAGATGAAAAAAAGCCTGTTAACACAATGGACGCTGGAGATGCTATTTCCGTTAGACAGGGACAGTGCAATCGTGATTCGTACAGTGGTGTAATTAAAAATATTAGTTCGTATTCAACTTATACAGCGACCATTGAAGTTAAGTTTAAATATTATAAAAAAGGTATGAAAAAAAAAGATTGGGATAAAAAAAAGAAATCTTTTAAACTTAAGCCGGGACAATCTAGTAACTTTGTTATTAAGGGAAGACCCGCACCGACGTCATATAAAATTCAATGTGAAATATCTCGTTCAGTTAAATTTATTGATAGCACCGTTACTAAGTAAAAAGTATTTACAGATTTAGGGGCCGATCAACTAGCTTTAAGTGCTGATATTGACCGCAGTTATATTGTCCTTGTAGAGCAAGCTGAAACGAGAATCACGCTTGATTTGTTGTACAAAATTACTGAGACGCCCTACTGTGAGCTTAAATACAGCCATGCTGCTTATAGTTAGCTTGCCATTCTTTAAATAGTTCAGAAAGCCTTGCTTCATTTTGTTTCATACCAGAGGTCTTTTTGACTTTTGCTTTGGGAGCATTTTTACCTAAGTCTACGCCTGAGAGTTCTTTACTGTACATTTTAGGTGTGACATGGCTGTAGTGCTGTTCAATCATGGCAATGCTGGTACCACACTGTTTTGCTAAAACCTCCATGCTGACGTTACCTGACATCAGTTGCCATGTGATGTAAGTATGGCGTAATGAGTAAAGCGTTCTTACTCCCTGTGGTGACGATTTTAATTTAGCTTCAGATATCGCCTTATCAAAGGTTCTACTGAGTTCATTCGTGGTTGACCCATCTGCTAATCGAAATAGTTTATCCGAGGGCTTTCTATCAGGGAACCGCTCTCGTAATTCTTGGACACTTGAAAAAATTTCATCGCGGCAGACAACCTCCCTAGTACCTGTATGCTTGACCGTTTTCCCCTTGGTGACTGTTATATAGAAAATGACGTTATGCTCATTGGTATCTATATGAATATCACCCCATGTTAGGCCTTCCATCTCCGTGCCGGGGCGAATGCCTGTGTTAACTGCAAACTCCATATAATCCTTGAGTAGCTCACGAATCAGGCGAGTTTTTTTCTTACTGCTGTTTTGCTCTAGTTGGTAGACTGCATCAAATGCTTTATCGTATTCCTCTGGTGAGAAATGTGCTCGCCGCTGTGACTCCGCGCCTTTTGTAGACAGCGAAGGCACTTGAGCGGCTAACATCCATTTATTTTCAACTGCTTCTTTGAATACTAATTGCATGGCGGCATTGTGATTAAGCAGTGTCGATTTAGCAGGGACTCGTTTAAATTGCTCAACACGCCATTTATTAAATTCACGTAACTTTTCAGCATCAATAGAAGTAATGTAAGTGCGGTCGAAAAAAGGAATGTGGTACTTATGCAATAACTGAATATAGGTCTTGTCGTTAAGTGTTCCAGTTCCATTATCGAGAGCCTCTTGCATGGTACTAATCACTTTTTCAGCCACATCGCGAAAGCGTTTTGAACTAACCAAAATATTGCGGTCTGCCATAAATTGGTATTCCATTTGAAGTCGATAGGCCATGCCTATAGCCTTTTCTTTTTCTGTTTGTTTGGTGGCTTTGGCGTGCCATTTATCAATCACTTTGATACGGGCATACCAACGCTTACTGTTGTCTTGTTTATAGATATATAATTCGTCGGAAATATTGTGTCTTTCGACCTGTTTGCTCATAGTTTTTGTCTGTAGTTTTTGCAAAGAATTTGCAAAGTAGTATATTAGTGATGCCTAATATATGTTAGGTGATTGATAAATAATAGCAAAAAAAATCAATTTTAGTAATATATAAGACGCGCTTTATTCAAAATCCGTTGACGAAAGTCGTGTCGGTTCAAGTCCGACCACCGGTACCATTATTTGAAAGCCCTGTTCTTAATTGAACAGGGTTTTTTTATGTCTCTAATTTATTGATTCTGTGTCTACTAGCTTTATCAATACGATCTCAACCTATCATTATAGGCCGCCATAAGATTAATCAATTAACAGAAAATGGCTGACCTCAAACTACAACGAGTTAAAATCTTTGTCTACTGCGCGTTGTGTTCTAGCTACGATGCAAACGGGTAATAGTTTCAAGTAAGCCGATCTTATATCAATTCCATTAATTAGGTGTTCAATCAGAGTTACTCAGGTATTTCAGTTTGCGGCACATTGTTGCAAGAATGGTTGTTCCCTTGTAAAACAATGCAACAACGAAATGGTAAGCCTGAGTCGCTCCCGAAGGGCGGGTTTCTGCAGTATTCTAGGATGCTTAACATTATTTTGACGTACGACTGCATGGTCTATTTTTTCCATAAAAAGTAAGACATTCTCATCATCTATGGCAGTCAGATGCAGGAGATAAAGCAACGCAGGAGCTGTGTCGAGAACAACTATGCCTACAATCTTATTATTTGCCTAGAAGGCGCAGAACTCCCGCTGAATGACCAGTTAATTATTGGCATTGGTATCACATACTATATTGGCAATTTATGTGTGAAGTGATTTTAGGCAACACAATTTATAAAACCTATATTGGTAAACACACCTTTAAAATAAAAGTTCATAATAATTGCTTAGGGGATCATTGCAGTTTCAGCATGTGCAGAGTGGCGACTCTGTCAGCGTTTGTGTCATTCAAAATATGATTTGTTTGATGTGTAGACTAGATTCATATTATGTAAACAAAGTTTAATGTAATTCTTAATATTATATGTTTTAAATAAATTTATATTTATCAACCCATTAATATTATTTGGGGGTGGTGTAATGTATTACATACCGTTTTCACACTTATACAGTATTGCGATTGTATAAGTGAGGAATTAGGTTTATCTGTATTAGTCATGTTTTGACGCTTATAAGAAGGAGTTTCCATGCAAACGCAATTTAATGTGCAAATTGGTTCTTTTCGTAAAATCAATAAAATCCCTAATGCTTGGTCAAATGAAGATTACCTTCAGTTGATGGCAATTATGGGCTTAGATGATGGTTTAGAAGGCATGGATGCTGCTGAGCTTAGAGAGATGTGCATGATGTCCCTTAATGATTTAGAGGTAAATGAAGCTGCTAAAATCGTTTTGACTCATTTATTTACTGAATTAACAGAGGGTAAAATTGATCAAGTAAGTAACGATATGGTTGGAGATAGGTTATGGGAAGAATATTCTGATTGCCTACTTCATGAAGGTTTTTTTAGCGCTTATGCATTATTGAGAGAAGCATTTAATGGTGTTTTTGCCGAGCCTACCGGTGTTGAATTTACGGTTAATGTAACTGCAACAGATGCAGATGATTTAACTATTTTTGACAAGTCATTGCATGCATCGATGGTGCGTCTTTTGGCCTCAGGGTTATCTCCAGATGCGTTATTACATCGATTGTATGAAGATCAACTTACAGGTACCCAATTTCCTGAAGCCACAGGGATTTTGTGGCAATTAGAATCAGTATCAAGTGAAGGCTTATCTCGTCAGTTTAAGATGATCAGCTCAGATTTTTGGTTCGGAAAGTTAGCCGATGTAGAGCAATTTGAAGCTTCTGCTCATGCTGATGAGTCAGATGAAAATGAATAACTAACCTGAGCTCGGGTTAACAAACGACTCTCAAACAGTTCTTTGCTTTACTAACTGCGTTATTCTTCACACAAGAAGAGCTTGCAATAGACCCGCTATTAACGCGTCAATTCGCCTTGTTAGTAAAACAAATGACAAATTTGATAGTGGTTAACTTTTAGGTTTATGATCTTTATTACCATATTATTATCTCTTATCTCAAGTTCAGGTTAACTAGTATCATCACGTTTTATACCAATCCTATTAAATATGTGATCTTTCAGCGGGAGTTCAAAGTGCTGTAGGCAAGGCAGATGATTGAAGCGAATAGTGATTCTCGGTAACAAGCTCCTGCGTTACTCTACCTCCAGCATCTGACCGCCATGGATGGTGGGAATGTCTTATTTTTTATGGAAAAAAATAGACCATGCAGTCGTATTTTGAAAGCATCTAACGAAGCATAAAGGACTTTGAAACCCGCTAGAATGGAGTCTCTCAGGTATTCCACTTCTGTGTTGCATCGATTTAAAAGGGAACAGCCATTTCTACATCAATGCGCCTTGAATTGAAAAACCTGAGAGACTCTGAATAGACCAGATATTTAATTAGATTGGTATTATTTATTCAATAAAAAAACCAGCTGATAACAGCTGGTTTTTTAGGTTTAATTTGGGCTTACCAAATTATTAATTACTGATAATTAGTGCTTACGACGACGTAATGCAGCTAATGGCAGTAATAGTGCAGTTAACCAACCCATAGAACCACCAGAAGATTGCTCTTCTTCCTCAGTGATTTTAATAGTTGCTGTACCTGGCTCACTAGTCAGCTCACCGTCAGATGCGGTTACAGTGAAAATTAAGCTGTCATTACCTACCGGTGCAGTAAATAAGATTGATGGACCACCGTTAGTAAAGTTAACGCTCGCACCACCAGTTTGCACCCAATCATAAGTTAGTGCATCACCATCGATATCGTCGCCATTAGCTTTTGCTGTTACCACGAAACCACCAGCACTGCTCATCCCAGAAGGAGAAACAGTTGGAGCATCATTAATGTTATTAACAGTAATTACAACTTCAGTAGGCGTGCTCAAATTACCCTCTTCATCTGTCGATGTATAAGAGAATGTATCTGTGCCAGTGAAGTCTGCTGTTGGTGTATAAGTGAATGCACCATCTGCTGCTAAAGTCAGTTCGCCGTTAGTCACTTCATCAACAAGAACAACAGTATCTAATTGTCCAACAGGAGACACATCGATTAAGCGTTGAGCTTTAGCCGTCATGCCATCACCTGTTACTTGAGTGCGAGCTACTTTTTGGTCTGGTATAGTATCATTATCTAATACATTGCCTTCCATAGAAGTATCTTCATCAAGTGAAGGCGCATCGGCTTGTCCGAAGCTAAAGTCAGTTACCATCGCTTTATAAGCAAGTTCAACACTACCAGCTGTGGTCGATTTCACTTCTACCCAGTCATCATTTGTGACAGAAGTACCTACGCCATTATAGTAACGACTTGTACCAATGTTGCCACCGATGTTTTCTGCGCCAATAGTGACGTAATCTGGCATGTTAGGAATATCGAAGTAATTAAATGTGACTTCTTCTGTATCGCCAGTTTGGAACCACACGCTGAAGCTATATTGATCACCAGATGTGTCGCCATAAAGCTGTGCATCTTTCCATTCAACAACTACCCAACTGGTTGTATCATTTCCTACAACATCAATTGAAACCGATCCGCCGCCAGTATCGGTAGCTGTACCATCACTTAAATCAAAATCTGACCAGAATGGAGCAACAACATTATTTGGGGTTGAGCTATCTGGTAATTCTTGATTATTCCAAGAGCCTGCAGTTGAAGCATTACCAGGAATAACGATACCGTTATCTGACATTGTGATAGCAGTATAAGTTACACCATTGTACTTATAAGCTGGAACTGTAAATACAAATGATGCTTCATCACAACCATCAGCACACACAGGGGTATACATTGTAGCCGCAACACTTGGGTATGAACCTGTTCCACTGGTTGTCACCATTTCAGGTAGGTCCATTGACCCAACCCAAGTGATAACACCAGTATTCTCATCGACACTTAAACCATTTTGCGTTGCACCATTAAGGGCGACAGAAACATCGTCTTTTGATGTGAGCTTTGTGCCTTCTGGTGTTGTTGCAGTTAGAGTGACTGTATTTTCGAACAAAGTATTGTTAACAACAGACTTTATTGTGAACGGGTCAGCAACACTAATATCAGTGTCAGTTGTAAAGGTAGAGATTAATGATGAATCACTTGACTCTTTAGCTAATACAGCCAATGGAAGGTGTGCATTTTGCTTGCCTTCAGTGCTGGATAGCATGACATTACCAAAGATCCAATCACCATATTCACTAAAGGTAGAATCCACAGTGACTGTAAATGTTGCAGATGCACCCGCTTCTAATTCAAGTGTTGACGGTGAAATCATTAGGCCTGCAGCATCAGAACTTGCAGAAAGTGCCCAAGAAGATGCTTCATCACTTTTGTTGTAAACGGTACGAGTAAAGGTACAAACACCTACACAAGAGTCAGCAGCAATAGAAGGCTTGTCAAATGTTAACACTGCTTTTGCTGCAGCATCTAGATCCATTCGACCCGCACCCATAGCAAAAGGTGTCGCTGGTGTTGATGAGTCGTCATCTAAAATGCCATCCATTGTAGACGTTGATGTTAGAGCTGTTTTAATATCAATTGCTGACCATTCAGGATGTAACTGGCTTAACAACGCGGCTGCACCTGCTACATGTGGGCTAGCCATACTAGTACCAGAGATCATACTAAAGTCTTCACCACCATCATCAGGTGAAAAAGCTGATAAAATGTTAGTTCCTGGAGCCGCTAAATCAGGCTTAAGGATATTTTCATTACCATTTGGACCACGAGAACTAGATTCATTGATAGAATCAGCAAGGCCACTGGCCATAATACGTTTAATATCAGCGCCAATAGTCCCCTGTGTTGCAGTGTCTCCCATTGAATCCATTATTGCCATGCCGTCATCTTGCGAAATCATAACAGAAGGGAATGTAACGCCTGGCACTGACATGGTGATAGGTGCGCCAGCGCGGTTGTTATAAACAACAACTGCAGTTGCACCAGCATCTTCAGCGTTAGTCACTTTGTCGCTAAAGTTACAAGAACCACGTGAAATTAATGCGATACCATCTTTAAATGAATCAGCAGCAAATGCATCACAACCTTCAACGTTTTCAGCGTCAATGCTAAGTGCTGAAATAACGGTTCCAGATATGTCCATGTCAATGACGGTATCTGATCCTGGAATCGCTAATAAATCGTCGCCACCAGTATTGAAACTGTTGGCAAAGTAACGGCCAGTAGTACTGTTAGCCACTGTAATACCAGACTCAATACAACCAGGGCAACCTACTGTTTTAGCCGCATTACCATCATTACCTGCCGCACTTACAACGACAATACCAGCCGCTTCAGCTGCTTCAAACATTGTTTTGTATGGACTGCTCGCTGGATCTGAACCTGCACCGCCGCCCCATGAATTGTTAATAACATCTGCGCCGTCATTAACAGCATGTTCTAATGCTTCCATAAGCATGATGTTAGAACCACTACCGCCTGTACAGTCTTCTGTAGAATAAAGTGCTTTGTAAGCCATTAAATATGCAGCAGGAGCAACACCAGACAAGGTAACGTCAACACCTTCATATGTTGTTTCTACCTGGTTACCAACGGCCGTGCCTGCAACGTGAGTACCGTGACCCCCAAAGCCTAATGGGCTCATGTATTCATCTGGGCAAACTGCGAACGTAGGTTGTGACCAACGTGCAACAATCAATTTATCATTACAAAATGAACTATCTACAGTAGAACAGTAGTCATCTGTAGGCATCATAGCTGTTGGTGCTTCAAAACCGTCGCCTGAAAACATTGGGTTTTCTGGGCGAATACCACCATCAATAACAGCAACACGAATGCCTTTACCAGCGTTTTCCATGCCCTCAACAGCATTCCACATGGCTTCGCTGTTGATTACTTCGAGTGAAGCATCCATGTTAATGTTATACATCGTTTCAGGATATACAGAGATAACCCCTGGAATAGCCATAATTTGTTCAACGGTTAACCCTTGACCAACAATAGTGACACCGTTAAATAAGGTTTTAAATTGGCGTTCAACTTTAGCATTTGAAGCAACCTTTGAAAGTGCATTCGTAAATGCAGCTTGTTCGGCTTTAAGGTGAGAAGCATAACTTTGAACTGGAGCCGATTGAATATCTAATTTACTATTTTTATCTTTTACGGCTGTAGAGCTATAAGTTGAAATGCCACCTTGATATTTTGCAATAGCTGGAGATTCAAGTTCAACAATATAACGTTGAGGAGCTTTAACGTCGTTAATCTTTACAGCAGGTTTTTTATTGTTATCAATAGATAATAACTCAACGCCTGAATGGTTAGAGGTATATTGTGTATTTGCATAAGTCACACTTGAAATTAGTGCTGCCGAAACGGCTATGGCTAGTTTTGTCTTCACAACTTCTTCCTTGTTTTATATATCACTTAAATACATGAGCCAACCGTGTAAAACACGATGAATATTAAGAGATATGTTTATAATATTTACATTTTTATGTTGCGCTCTATGGCACATCAATAGCATTTGTAGCACAAAGGTTTAACAAAAGTAACACTACGATTTAAAAAAGTGGCAAATAATTGTTAATAAGTGTGTGTAGATTTGTGATTTATATCGCGAGGTTTTGTTGTGACGTTTGACAATTCTGACGGTTGGGAAGTGTTTGAGGGCGGTGAAGCCCTCTATAATTAGGGTTTTACAGATCTTACGATGGGATTTTGTAGGCTAATAAGTGTTTCAGTGGACTGGATTTCATCAATAGATTGGATGCGGTTAATCAACACATGCTGCAATCCATCGATAGATTGGCACATTACCTTTACAAATACTGAGTAATTGCCAGTGGTGTAATACGCTTCCACTACTTCTTCTAATTCATTTAACTTGGCAATAGCAGCTGGATAATCGCCTGCACTTTTTAAATTAATGCCGATAAAACAGCAAACATCATAACCGAGTGCTTTTGGATTCACAGTGATCTGCGCGCCGGTAATAATGCCGGCTTGTTTCATTTTTTCAACGCGAACGTGAATAGTGCCAGCACTCACACTAAAGCGTTTAGCTAATTCGGCAAAAGGTGTTCTGGCGTCTTGCATCAGTGCAGTAAGAATTTGATTATCTAAATCATCGCGTTGAAATGAGCTATCCACAATATTAAACCTACCAAACCAGTAATTGACCATAAATCTACGACTTTCATTGCATAATAGCTACTAAAATTAGCATGGCTATTAACAATGTTTAATTTTTCATTACTGTCCGATTATTGGGGTCATAAATGTGGCTGGAGATTCAAAGTGCATTGCTTGTTGTGAGTATGGGTGCGTTATCGATAATGCCGCTGCATGTAATAACAATCGCGGTGATAAACTTTTTGCTAAAGGGTCAGCATAAAATCCATCACCAAGGATAGGGTGCCCTAACGCCATCATGTGGACTCGGAGCTGATGTGAACGTCCAGTAATTGGAGTGAGTTTAACTAGCGTTGATTTAGAACCATAACTAACCACTTCAATTAATGTCACCGAAGGTTTGCCTACAGTATGGTCGACTTTTTGTTTAGGTCTATTTGGCCAATCGCAAATCAGGGGTAAATCGACTTTTGATACGGTTGATTTCATATGACCTGCTACGCGAGCAAAATAGGTTTTAGCGGTTTCACGCTCACGAAATTGGCGTTTTAATTCCCGCTCAGCATTGCGCCTTAACGCGACCACAATAACCCCTGATGTCGCCATGTCTAAACGATGCACTATTTGTGCATTAGGGTGCTGAGCTAATACTCGAGAATAGATACTGTCATGGTAAATGGCTTCCCTTCCAGGGACCGACAGTAATCCTGATGGCTTATTGAGTACAATAATATCTTTGTCTTGATACAAAATATCAAGCCAAGGAGTGGTCGGTGGGTTGTAAATAAAATCAGCCATGGTTACTTTCGTGTGTCAATTTGCGGCAACGATACCGCTAGGGATAACGATGTGCAAGTGTTGGTATATGCGCTTAAGAGAAAGCGTGGCCGTTGACGTGCATTATGGTGAATGTCCACACCACAAACGCGAGAGGAATATGGACCAATGCATAAAAGCATTGGTCAAGGCGACTCATACCTTTAGCGATTAAAATTAAATATAAATGTACCCCAATGGCGGCAGGGAATAAGCAAAGTAACGGGTATAAAGCAAAAGGACTTGCGTCTACAAATATAGCGTGACTTAGAATGGCCCAAATAACCATAAATCCAGTGGTTATAGGGGGTAATGCAACGCGATATTGTTCTGGGTAAGGGAACATCCAATATCCTTAAAATCATCTACTAAGGCATGTTAGCCTTTTACTTCTTTTCGGCTTTGAATCACTTTACGATGTACTACAGAGTAATGGCGTAATCCAGCCGGTCCGTGGGACACCATAACAGATAATAAAATAATAAAGATGACTAATTCAGAGTTATATTCACTTATTTGAATAAATGAACCTAATAATATGACTTTTAATAGAGTGAGTACGCCCTTTAGTTGGATAAGCCAGCGCCAGTCTCGCACTATCTCCCAACTCATCAATAGCACCCCTGAACATATTGCTATAATCCAATAATTTAACCAAATAGACATGTCTAGGTTAAAGATAATACCACCACCACTGCCGACAACACCGATAATATGTAATGCTCTAAGTGAGGTTTTGCTTAGTCGTTCAATCCAAAATCGACGGGTTGATACCGATGATTGCTTTTGATTATTCATACTTTTACTCGTCGATGAAATTACATTAAATTAACAATTTTAGTGTGTACAAACAGTGATGTGTACAACAGTTTTTCTTTATTTATACCTTCGACAATATTGATTAGGCATTGAGTAATGTTCACGCTATATGATATCAAAGATTTTTATTGAAGAGTTTTGCTTATCGTTTATTCTTTAGTGTTGCTTTATTTTTTTAGCCGCGAGAGGTGATAATCTGCTAATCAACACACCAGCCAAATTTGTGTTTGCTTTGGCAATATTGGGTTTTATCACAAAGATAGTACATGTCACTATAAAAATGTCATTTAAGCTCAATATTTAAGATGATTTGAGTTCTTTATAGTGATGTATTTTAGTCAAAAGGCTTATTTTTTATCCTCCAAGTAATCTATCTAAATAGGTATTGATCAGAATCAAATTAGATCGAAATTTCATCTTTATCCAAGGTGATATTGGCGACAATATCTGTTAATTCACATACAATTAATCTATATATGGGCTGATCATGATGATTTGCTCATCAATCCGTTATTAACAAATTTGGATACTTATGAAAATTGGATTTTTTAGTGCAAAGCCTTATGACATCCGTCACTTTAATCGTATGAATGAAAGCTTTAATGCTGGTATTGAATACTTTGATTATCGCCTTTGCATGCAAAACGTAAAACTAGCCGAAGGTTATGAAATTGTCTGTGCATTCGTAAATGACTCCTTATGTGAAGAGGTGTTAGTCGATCTCGCAAAAGGCGGGACAAAAATTATTGCCATGCGTTGTGCTGGTTTTAATAATGTCGACTTAGTTGCCGCAAAACGGTTAGGGTTAAAAGTGGTGAATGTGCCCGCTTACTCGCCAGAATCAGTTGCTGAACATACCGTGGCTTTAATGTTAACGCTTAATCGTAAAATTCATAAAGCGTATCAACGTACTCGTGACGCCAATTTTTCATTAACAGGGTTAGTTGGCTTTAACATGTTTGGTAAAACAGTGGGGGTGATAGGTACAGGTAAAATTGGCTTGGCAACCATTAAAATTCTATTAGGTTTTGGCTGTAAAGTGCTCGCGTATGATCCTTATCCAAACAAAGCGGTTATTGATCTTGGCATTGAATATGTTTCATTGGAGACTATGTATCCTCAATGCGACATCATTAGCTTACATTGCCCGCAAACCAAAGATAACCAACATTTACTCAATCAAATCAGCTTTCATAAAATGAAGCCTGGCGTGATGGTAATTAATACCAGTCGAGGTGGATTATTAAATGCATTTGATGCCATGGAAGCGTTAAAAGACGGCCAAATTGGTTCATTAGGTTTAGACGTGTATGAAAATGAAAAAGGGTTATTTTTCGAAGATAAATCAAATGAAATTATTCAAGATGATGTTTTCCGTCGCTTGTCAGCTTGTCACAATGTAATTTTTACTGGTCACCAAGCCTTTTTAACGGAAGAAGCGTTAAACGCAATTGCCTTGACCACATTAACTAATGTAACTCAATTGACTACTGGGCAAGCTTGTAAAAATGAGCTAATTTAAATCATATATATTGAGACGGGTGCTTATGCACAAACAATCGCTACACTATGGTCTAACTTAAAAAGTTTGAGATTTAGTGAAACATAAATGGAATATTATGATTACAACAACTGAGATCCACGATGTTAAAACGGCCACAGGCTTAATGCGAACCACGCTTTATCGTCCGGATATTAGAGGTCAATTTGCAACAATCATTTTTTACTCAGAAATATTCCAGCAAACCGCACCAATAGCTCGTTCAGCTGCTATTTTAGCAAGCCATGGCTTTGTAGTATTAGTGCCAGAAGTGTTTCATGAACTCAATCCTATCGGCACCGTGTTGGCGTATGATGATGCAGGTAAAGATAAAGGAAATGCCGACAAGTGGGCTAAGCCTTTAGAGCATCATGACAGTGATACTTGCGCGTTAGTTGATTTTGCTCGTGCACAGCCATTTTGCAGTGATAAATTAGGTGCAATGGGTGTATGTATTGGTGGGCATTTAGCTTATCGAGCGGCACTTAATCCAGACATTAGTGGCGCTTTTTGTTTATATCCCACAGATACTCATTCAAATACTTTACCTTGTGATGTAGGTAATGACTCTCTTACTTGTACTAATGATATGAAAAGTGAATTAGTGATGGTATTTGGCAAACAAGACCCACATGTCAGCAAAGAAGGACGTCAACTTATTTACCAAAAGCTTGAACAGGCCAATGCAAACTTTACTTGGCTTGAGGTGAATGCTCAGCATGCGTTTATGCGAGATGAAGGTGAACGTTACGATGCTGCTTTAGCCTTGCAAATGTATTTACAGGCGGTGGCATTTTTTCATCGGGTACTTAATTGATTCTTACAACCAAGATGGATCGCCAAAGGCACATGTTGCGCCTTTTTTATGCCTAAAACCCTTTAATTTAATGGCTTATGCTTGCTATTTATCGAAAATGTCGAGAAAACCCACTGATCGACACGAAGTGGCGTCGGTGGGATGAATCGTTAAACTAACCTTGATCTTGAATGTATTTCCGAACTGTTTCTGCCGAAGTATTTCCAACAGAGCAAACAAAATATCCATCTGACCAAAATGCCCTTTCACGCCAGAACTGATTTGTAAGCCACTCGTACCTAGCCCAAAGACTCTGTGTTGTAGACTGTTTCATTCGTCGCATATAGTTCGAAACACAGATGGTTGGTGAGATTGTGAGAAGAATGTGTATATGATCTTTGTCAACTTCGATCTCTTCTACTTTGAAATCCGACCGAGATGCTATGTCCATTATTTTCAATTTCATAAACTCGGCAACCTCACCCAAAAGTAGTTGTTTTCGATATTTAACAACAAGAATTAAGTGTAGGGCAATTAGATGTTTACAATGTGACTTGGTTTGCTACTCCACTTGACAACCTCGGCGTATACAGTAGTCTATACAGTGTATGAAAAAGACTCTCAGATACAACTATCGGCTCAAGCCGACACTAGAGCAGGAAGCCAAGCTAGTGGAATTTGGTTCATACGCCCGTGGCGTGTGGAACTTGTTGTTATCTGAAAACATGCGCCGCTATCAGTACGATAAAACCTTTTTGTTTTACAACGAAATGGCTGCACTTATTAAGGACTTAAAACAGTTTGAAGAATTTGCCTGGTTAAAAGCTTTTGATTCAGCGGCCTCACAACAAGTAGCGCGAGATCTTGATGCAGCACTAAAGAATTCGTTTAACAAAAAACGTTTACAGAAGTTTCCTACATTCAAGGTTAGTTTTAAGCAGAAGAAACGCCACGATGACAGCTTTCGTTGCGTGAATAACGCTAATTGTATTCGGATAGAAAAAGGCGCGATGAGTCTCCCTAAAATCGGCAAAGTGCCGTTGGTTTTACATCGTAAGTTGGCAAGTGCAATCAAAACCGCTACCATCCAAATGCGCCACGGAAAATGGTATGTCTCTCTGACCCAAGAGGTTAAATGCAAAAGTGCTAAGAAAATATTATCAACGCTTATTGGTTATGATATTAACAGCCAACTGACGGTTGTAGGTTCAAACGGATGGTACGTAAAAAACCCAAAAGCCTTTAAAAAGGCCTCTGGCAAATTAAAGCAAATTCAAGTCCAGTTAAGTCGTCGAAAGAAGGGCTCAAATCGCTGGCACAAAACAAAATCACGCTTAAACACACTTCACGGAAAAATCTCTCGCCAGCGCCTAGCGTTTGCACATGAAATCAGCTGTACGATAGCCAAGTCCAGCGATATCATTGTGTTTGAGGATTTGAACGTAAAAGGAATGCAGCAATTTAACGGCGCTATGGTGAATGATAACGTCATGGGTATGCTCACGGAATTGGTCAAGTACAAGGCTGAAGTAAACGGTGCTGTTTATCATGAAATCGGTCGATATGTGAAATCATCAGGGATCTGTAGTTGTTGCACCCACGAACATAAATTGGGTCTAGGTATTAGAGAGTTCGAGTGTGAAAAATGCGGGTTGGTGCAATGCAGAGATTTAGCGGCCGCTAAATCCGTAGCCAATACTGGTGAAAAAGAGTTAATAGCTAATGGGATATTAGTTAGGGCGTTGCCCAAATCTCAGTAGAAATCACCTTGTAAAATGAAAATCTTTGAGTAATCAAAGTTTGGTGTGGGAACTGAGAAAAAAAAGCAACCTAGTCTTTAAAAACGAGATTGCAGAAGCCCATTGATCGACACGAAGTGCGTCGGTGGGTAGTTCACATTAGCTATTTACATTAACTCTTTACATTAGTTATGGCGTTTAGGTATTACACGTCTTACAAGTGGCTTTTTCTTTAACGGTTGGTCATTAGATAGTTTGACCACGCCTTTTTGCAATAAAAGGCTGTTTGGGTATGTCATCACGTCACCAGACTCGCGTTTAATTAAAATGTGAAATAATGCGATTTCAACAATCACTCCAGACATATCCTCGTCTTTTTCGACAATTCTAATTCGGTCACCAATGCGATACGGGAAGACAAAAAAGATCAACACTCCAGCAGTAATATTACTGAGAATTGACCATTGGGCGAACAAGGCCACACCTAATACGGCAAAAGCAGATGATACAAATAGTGAGACGTCTTGGTAACCTAACCCCAGTGATACAGCCATAAGCGACAGCGTAACAAAAAACATAAAGTAAGAAATAAGCCGAGTGACTAAACGACTGCGTACCTCGTTAACTTGCTTTTTTTGCGCATGCAGTTTTATCCAATTTTTGACTTGGCGCTGTGCAAATAAGAATACCGCTAAATATAAAACACACATCAGCAACTGATAAAACATGTTAATTCCCTGCCAGATAATGAATAGAAATAATCGAGTCGATAGCGCTAATTGGTGTAATTACGCCCAGACTTGATACTTTCATTTGGGGTACAATACGGTTTTGTTGTTGGTTAACTTAATTAGCCAAGCCTCCCCGTAGAGTAAAGTATGTCCGATTATAAAGTATTGCATGTCGACAGTGATAGTGTTGGTGATTTTTGTGTGCTCGACGATGGTGATTTTAGACTATTGTCCTTTGGTGATAACGACGAGCAAAGCAAAATGTATAAAGCACAACCGCACGTGCCGCAACATACTTATGTTCAAGCCATGCTTGCGGTATTGTTATTTACTCAACCCAAAAGTGTGATTATTTTAGGCTTAGGTGGCGGAGCATTAGTGCATTCGCTTCGACATGTTGATGCCGCAATTAAAATTACTGCAGTTGAATTACGTGAACGCGTAATAGAAGTAGCCAAGCGGTTTTTTCAATTACCCTTGAGTAAAAAGCTAAACTTAGTTCATCAAGATGCGAATGAATTTTTACAACGAGCAGAGCACAAAAAAGTCGATGTAATTTTTGCCGATATATACAGCAACAAAGGTGTAGACAAGCAGCAGTTATCGACATTATTTATTGGTCAAGCAAAGCAACTGCTTAAAGCTGATGGTTTTTTAGTGCTTAATTGTTGGAAAGAACACAGTCGCGATATACAACTTCGAGACACACTTTATAGTCACTTTACTCATGTTTATGCTTGTTTAACCGGAGGCGGTAACTGGGTTGTTTATGCCACCAATGGCATTAATAGCTTTGGCGCGGCTAACAATAAACAAGCATTACAAGCGTTATCGCAAAAGCTTGATACCAACATTAGCCGTGTATTAACGCGGTTTGGTGCGTGGGAATAACCTTAATAAGTTAATCTGATTACTCGAGGTATGAGTGAAGGCTTAAGGCCGGCGTTCGATTATATCGATTAACAATTAGCTTAATATAAAAAACGATTAGGATGATAGTTTTTATCCGTTATACTTAATATCACTCCATCGCTATTATGATTCACATCAGATGACGAACACATTGTTCAACATCACCGACACCATATTGGTTTCGGGTTAAACGTTAATCTTAATCTCAATGGAGCATGACATGACACAATCTATCATCAACAGCACTATCAAGCCATTCAAAGCAACTGCATTTCACAACGGTGCATTCGTTGACGTTACCGAGCAAGATTTATTAGGTAAGTGGTCAGTAGTCTTTTTCTACCCAGCAGACTTCACTTTTGTTTGTCCTACTGAATTAGGCGACATGGCTGACCATTACGAAAAGCTACAAGCAATGGGCGTTGAAGTGTACTCAGTATCAACTGACACGCATTTTACACACAAAGCTTGGCATTCAAGTTCAGACACTATCAGTAAAATTACTTACCCAATGATTGGTGACCCAACTGGCGCAATCACTCGTAACTTCGGTGTGATGATTGAAGAAGACGGTTTAGCACTTCGTGGTACTTTCGTGATGAACCCTGAAGGCGAAGTTAAGGTTGCTGAAATCCATGACCTAGGTATTGGTCGTAGCGCTTCAGAACTTGTTCGTAAAATTCAAGCCGCACAATATGTTGCCACACACGATGGTGAAGTATGTCCAGCTAAATGGCAACCAGGTGAAGAAACTCTCGCTCCTTCAATTGACCTAGTAGGTAAAATCTAACCACTAAGCTCACCCTTAGGTTAGTAATATCATCTCCAGTTGGTCGGTGCTCCCCCTGCACCGACTAACACTTCCCACACTTATTCACCATTTTCCCTATTAGGAGTTGTTATGTTAGATGCGAATGTAAAAAATCAACTGAAAACCTATCTGCAAAACCTCAAGCGCCCAGTTGAACTTGTCGTATCTGCAGATGACTCAAAAAAAGCAAAAGAGTTAACCAGCTTAACCCAAGATATAATTGATTCATCTGATTTAGTGTCAGTCACTTACCAACAAGGTAAACGCACACCGAGCATGAGTGTGATTAACCCACAAAATGATAGTAAAATTACCTTTGCTGGTTTGCCAATGGGTCATGAATTTACTTCACTAGTGCTTGCACTATTACACAGCGGCGGACATCCGATTAAGTTGGATGCGGATATCATTGAACAAATCCGTCAATTGCCTGGTGAATTCCATTTTGAAACTTATATTTCGTTAAGTTGCCAAACCTGTCCTGAAGTGATCCAAGCACTGAATATGATGGCAGCTATTAACCCCAATATTACTAACGTGATGATCGACGGTGCTCTTTTCCAACAGGAAGTGAGCGATCGCAACATCATGTCAGTTCCATCAGTATTTTTAAATGGCGAAGCCTTCTCTGTAGGTGCTATTAGCGTTGTTGAAGTACTGAATAAATTAGATAAAAATGCCGCGGGCAGACAAGCCGAGCAATTAAATCAAAAGTCAGTTTTTGATATGTTAGTGGTTGGTGGTGGCCCTGCAGGTGCGGCGGCAGCAATTTACTCTGCCCGTAAAGGCTTAAATACCGGTATTGTGGCCGATAAGTTTGGCGGTCAAGTTGCTGAGACTGTCGGTATTGAAAACTTTATCTCAGTGTCTAAAACCGAAGGCCCTAAATTGGTTGCCAATTTAGAAGCCCACGTTAACGATTATGACGTCGATATTATGCAAAATCAGCGCGCGCTAAGTCTCGCTAAAAATGGTCTGTTTGATGTGACCTTGGAAAGTGGCGCCACATTAAGTAGTAAAACGGTAGTATTGGCCACAGGTGCACGGTGGAGAGAAATGAATGTCCCTGGTGAACAAGAATATCGCGGTAAAGGCGTAGCGTATTGTCCACATTGTGATGGGCCACTATTTAAAGGTAAACGCGTAGCGGTAATTGGCGGCGGTAACTCAGGTATTGAAGCGGCTATCGATCTTGCAAACATTGTTGAACACGTTACAGTGCTTGAGTTTGATAGTAAGTTACGTGCTGACGAAGTATTACAGAGAAAAGCTAAATCAATGGGTAATATCACTATTATTACTCAAGCCATGACCACAGAAGTTCAAGGTGACGGTACCCGTGTTACTAGCTTAACTTACACCGATCGTGCAACAGGCGACAATCATAACGTTGAATTAGCAGGTATCTTTGTGCAAATTGGTTTAGTACCAAATACCGAGTGGTTAAAAGGTGTTGTTGATATGACTCCTCGCGGCGAAATCATTGTCGATGAACGAGGCCAAACTTCTATCCCTGGTGTATTTGCCGCAGGTGATGTAACTAATACTCCGTTCAAGCAAATTATTATTGCTATGGGTAGCGGTGCAACGGCATCACTGGGGGCATTTGATTACTTAATCAGACACTCTGAAGAGACTGATGCAAAAGCGGCTTAATCGCCTAAGATAGAAGCTTCTACCAAGCTAACAACTGTTATTATTAAGTGCTGCTTATCCAAATAAGCGGCATTTTTTTGTATTTTTACTGTTCGCTCTCCATTATCTTCCTTTTCTCTAGTGCTAATTGAGCACTATCACAGCAATTGTGCTTAATTGTTGTAATGTTAGGCGTCACTTTTTAGCGAAATAGCGTATTATCAAGACAATTTTTTAGCTGAAAATTGCCTCAAGACGGTGTTTGATTTATGTTAATTCCACTTGTATACATTATCTGGCTTTTACAGAGAGTGGATATTATTGGTTTAACTCGATCGGGAAGGTTTCTCTCAGTTATTCAGCGTTATTTTGCCTATATTTCACTGTAATGTGAGCTGTTTGGAAAAGGATTATCATGCCAAGCTTGATTAGAATCGTGTTAATTAATACCCACCTACCGGGTGTGGTCGAACTGTTATTAAAGGGTCACACCAATATTTGTGGTACCAATGCGTCTGGTAAAACAACGTTACAACGATTGGTGCCCGTTTTTTATGGCGAGTATCCCAGTCGCGTAGTGCCATCAACACGTGACAGTTTCGAACGTTGGTATTTACCCCATGACTCCAGCTACATTATTTATGAGTATCAAAAAGATGACGGTTTACTTTACCAAGCCGTGCTAGCGTCGGCAGGTGACGGTAAAGGAGTAAATTACCGTTTTATCGCCCGAGGTTTTGAACTAGAGCATTATATTAAATCCCGTAATGGCGACACGATTATTTGTCATTCGATGGCCGAATTAGGCCGCGAAGTAAAACGCGATGGTATTGCTCATACCAATTTAATTAATACCCGTGAGTTTCGTGCGATCATTCAAAATGATCGCAGCTTATTAAACACAGGTAGCAATCGTAATGAGCTGCGGACATACGCGCGACAATTCTCATTATGCGACGGTGAACACTCCCTACGTCATATTGAAAAATTGGCTAAAGCGGTTCACTCTAAAGAAGGTAAAATGGAAACGGTCAAATCAATGATCGCGGCCATTTTAGAAGAGGATGGGGTTAACCCGCCAACGTCTAGACTGAACCCACAGCGGGTTGAAACTTGGATACGTGAGAGTCAATTAGTCCAAGGCTTTGAGCAAATACGCCCGGAGTACGACAAGCTTGAACAAGAGTTTAATCAACTATTAAGTGCAGAATTACGTTTAGCTAGTTTGTCCCGTGGCTATCGAGACGATGAAACCCTTGAAGCCGAGCGTCAAGATCGCAATCAAACTCTAGGCAAAGAGCTCAATCTTAAATTGCGCTTACTCGATGATGAATGGAAAGACATTCGTGATGAATTAAACCAAGAATTATCTGCCGCCAAAGGTGATGTAGGCAAGTTTGAGGATGAGCTTGATGCAATTGAAGACCAGCATGCGGCTTTTTTAGATGCCGATATTGAACAAGCTAAAGCGGATTTAGACAATTTACCCAATTGGCGTAGCGACGTTGAAAACCTTAACGAGCGTCACAAGCTACAAACCGAAAAGCATCAAGATATTGAGTCTGCTTTTAATGCCAGACGTAATAAAATTGCCGAACAGTTACATCGCGAACTCGAAACATTACATGCTGAACAAGACACTCAACGGGAAGCTCGTGACAAGCTGCGCGAGTTAGCTAACGACGATCTGGCTAAACTTGAGCAACAATGGCGCGATCAAACCGACGCAGGTAAAGCCAAGTTCAGCGAGCAAGAATATCAGCTTAAGTTAACGGCTGCCGAGCTTAAGCATCAAGTTGACGGTGTGACTTACACCGAAGATGAAAAAATGCGTTTGGCCATTTTTGATGAGCGCATCAGCTTAGCCGACGAAGAGCAAGAAACCTGCAACCAAAAAGTGGAACGCTTAACCACAGAAGAGCGTAAACAACGAGCCAAACGCGACCAAGCTAATGAAGCACTGCGCATTGCCAGTATTCGTATTAACGAGCGTGAAAACACCAAAGAAGAACTGCATCATATGCTGTTTCCACAGTCGCATACACTGTTGGAGTTTTTACGCAAAGAAGCGCAAGGCTGGGAACAGTCATTTGGTAAGGTCATCGCTCCTGAGCTATTACACCGCAGTGATTTACACCCAAGTTTGGCTAAAGACAGTAGCGAAGCTTTGTTTGGGGTGAATCTAGATTTAAATGCCATTGATGTGCCGGAATATGCTGCAACAGAGCAAGACTTGCGTATTCGTTTTGCTAAAGCGGAAGAGGCATTGAAAAGCGCCCAAGAAATGCATGCGGAAGCCGAAGATCAACTGGTAGCAATGAATAACGCCCTTGATGTGATTACCCGTGAGCTGACATTTGCGCGCACAGCCTATAAAAACAGCCGTGAAGATTTACGTCGCCTGTTTGATGAAAAACGCAGCGAACAACAAAAGATCAACCAAGCCGTAGCCGATCGCAAAACCGAATCAGGCAAACGATTAGTACAGCTCGATAACGAACTAAAACAGCTTCATAACCAGCATCTTGAATGGCTTGCAGAACAAAAAGAGCAAGCACTTGAAGCACGCATGGACAAAAACGCTTACTGGCAAGAAGTGGTTGGCGCCATTGATAACCAATTAGGCCAAATTAAAGCCAATATAGAGCAGCGCCGATTGACGGCTAAAACCGAACAAAAAGCCTGTGAAACTTGGTATAAAAACGAACTTAAATCTCGCGGTGTCGATGAAGGCACTATTTTGGCACTTAAAAAGCAAATACGCGATCTTGAAGCCAAAATTAGCCAAGCAGAACAACGTCGTAGTGATGTATTACGTTTTGATGATTGGTATCAACATACTTGGTTAACCCGTAAGCCAAAACTGCAAACTCAACTTGCTGAAGTCAAGCGTGCCGCATTAGAATTTGAGCAACAATTAAAAGCCAAAACAGCTGACATTAAACAGCGCCGCACCACGTTAGAAACCGATCGTAAAGCCTGTGATGCCGCTCAAGTTGAGGCGTCAGAAAACCTCACTAAACTGCGCGCGGTAATGCGCAAACTCGCTGAGCTTAAATTACCACCTAATAACGACGAAGCCATTGGTGGCATAGGCGAGCGCCTGCGCCAAGGCGAAGACCTATTGCTAAAACGCGACTATTTAATGGGTTCCGTTAAGCAATATGTAGAGCACTTTGATTCGGTCATTGCCAGTAAATCAGGCTCGAGTTTAGCTGAGTTTTGGGAGCGCGCCCGTGATGAATCAAGCTTTGTTAGTGACAAAGGTATTCGCTTACTCGACTATCGCAAATTAGTGCCACAACTTGAACAACTACTGAATGTCATGGTGCCGCAATCGTTAATGGCTATTCGCGAACAAGGGCGTATTTTTGGTATTGATTTAACCGCGTTTTATGACGTGTTAACCGATATCGATCGCCGAATTGCCAGCCAAAGTGCTCGTATTACTCGCGAAGTAGGTGAGGAGTTATTCCTCGATGGCGTGTCTGAATCAGCCGTACGCATTCGGTCACGCATTAGTGAACTTGAGTTTTGGCCTGAACTGGAAGTGTTTGTAAAAGCCTTTAAAGCTTGGAAAGCCGACGGCTTTAGTCAACTCCCTGACGAGCATTACACCAATTCAATGCGCCGCGCCTTAGACATTATTGGTCGTGCAGCGTTAACCGGTGGCATTGCTAAATTGCTCGAAATTGAGCTACGGCTAAAAGAAGGTAATAGTGACTTAATTATTCGTACTGACCGTCAGCTAAACGAGTCATCTAGTCACGGAATGGCGTATTTGATTTTATGTAAATTCTTATTAGCATTTACTCGCTTATTACGCGGTAAGGCAGACGTGACTATTCATTGGCCAATCGATGAGTTGGGAACATTGCATCACACCAATGTGAAGAAGATTTTTGACGCCTGTGAAAATAATAACATTAGCGTATTAGGTGCTTTCCCTAACCCTGAATCTGAAGTGCTCAACTTATTTGCTAACCGTTACATTATTAATAAACAAACTAAAAAACTGCAAGTTGTGAAGCCCCAAGCCAATCCATTAGCGGCGCGTTTATCGCAACGTAATGCAAAAATAGCGAACGCAGAGACGACTAAGGAGCACATCTAATGTCAGGCGAAAATGAAACAACCTTAGTGGGTACCAGTGCGTTAATAGAGCAATTGCTTCGCGGTGAGTTTATTTGCCGAGTCACCAATGAAGATGGCTGGCGCGCGCTGAAAAATAACAGTACTCGCGACAGAGTAGAAAGTTACTTAAATCAAATTAACCGTACATTGGCCAACGTCGGCGAAGGTGAAGTGTTTTTTTGTGGTTACTTACAATTGGGTGATGCAGAGCGCAAAGTTATTTCATCGCAGTTTAAAGACATTTGTTCGGCGCTTATTCCGCTGGTGGAATGGTTGGTACTGGTACAAGAAGCTAGCGGCCAAGATGCACCATTAAGTGAAGGTGCGCCCATTCGTTTAACCGATTTACAAGCACGTATTGAAGACACACCAGCGTTTAGAGAGCAATTGGCTAAGTTGAGCCAATATCGTTTATTTGGTTCAACAAGTAATAATGTCGATGGCCAAATTAAATTAGTCTTTAAACGTTTGGTTGAACTGGGCTACCTAAGCAAACCTAACAGTGAAAAACAGATTTATATTGCTACCGGTAAACTTGATTATTTATATGAAGTGATCCGTTTTATTGATGAAACCGAAGGCTTAAGTCTTGAGGCGCAGGCAGAAACGGCAACTCAAAGGGATCTGATATGAGCAGCAACTTACACCAAGCTGGGGTAAAACTGCTCAAACAACTCGGGCGGCATGCCGATGTCATCATGGATGCGTATTTGGCTGGATCGATTAGTGATTCAACCCATGATGCAGGTGTTATCGAAAAACTAAAAAAAAGCGGCATTTTATGGCGCCCTGAACCTGATCAAGAATTGCGCTTAAAGCGTTCAGTAAGAGCGTTACTTGAAGAAGCGTTAAGTGATGAGCGTAATCGTCAAATCGACTCGAATGTGGGCTCATCCCTTGCCACCATTAAAACCCTTGCCGATCATTACAAAGAAGCGCGTCATAATGTTGATTACAGTGCCGCTGAAGCCTATTTGGCGGACTTGAACGAGCATGTCTACAGCTTTACTGACAGTTTGCGTTATTCAATAAGGGTGTTGTGGAGCCGGATTAATAACGAGTTTGGTTATGTGGGAACCATTAGTGCCAAAATTCGCGAGAATGAATTAGCCCAAAGCCAAGTATCGGATCTACTCAACGGTTTAGAGATGTTCCAATTTAGTGAGCTTGGTGAAATTGCCGGTGACATTCGTGAATTGCGCCGACTGTTGATGACCAGTCTGCAAGAAACCTTAAGTCAGTGCACCCAAGAGTTAAGTATTGTTCAAGGCCGGTTATATGAATTACTGGGCCGATTTAGACAAATACAAGGACGCACCAGATTACTGAAAGGCTGGCTATTACACACTGGCATGCATCCCGATTACCAAGTTGATAACCATGTTGGTCATAAAGCGGTTCCGAGTTTATTTAACTGTGCTGAAGCCTTATTAGCACCAGCGAGTGTGGATGTGAGTAATCCGCATCATGAGCTCGAACTAATGAGCATAGTCGCGCAGGTGAAAGCCATTAGCCGTGATGCTTTACCGTCGGTTGTTCGCGATCAAAATGTGACTTTTGAAATGGGCGATACTGAAGATTTTGATATCCCAGAAAACCCACTCAAAATTGCAGTAGATGAATATTTCTGCGAAGTGATTGATTCTGGTTTACGTCAATCGGCACTGAGTTATTTGACTGAGAAGCAATTAAAGTGGGATGCTGAAAGTTGGCTTTATCAGGTGATTGGCGGTTATGAAGGGTTGGCTGATGAGCATAAAAATTATTTTGAGCTAGAGCCCATCGGTAAGCCTGATCCTGTCTATAACGGTAACTTTATTATTCATGATGTTGAGTTATGGCTAGCCTAACCAAAAGCCAGTTACAGGTCATCGCTCGTGCGGCAAAGCAACGTTTGCCGCGAGTACTTTTTAATGCCAGTTGGAAAAAGTTGTATCGCTTATGGGATATCGGTGAGCCGGATGGCGCGGAGAAATACCTTTACTTAACCAGTAACGATTATGTTTTACTGCGTAATATGGCTCAAGTTGATTCGGGCTTGGATATTCTGGCACTTGACTTTGGTATGCCTCGCCAACAAATGTCGCAGCTTAGCGCCAATGAGAAATATGCGAATATCAGCCCAGAAGCTGATTATGTATTAATTAAACTGGCGCCTAGCGTATCTCAAAGCCTAGTGGCAGACTTAGCGGCCGATTTAGTCTCGGTGCATCACTGTTCATTACGGTTAAAGGTCGACAATGCGCTTGTGCTTTGTCAGCAACTCAATGTCGCTAACCTCGTCGTGGTCGAAAACCTCGACAGTTTTGATCATTTTTTTGATTATATATTTGCAACGGATTTGCAGGACATTATCAAAAATTGCGTGGTGTTGTACCGCGGTAGTCATGATCATTCACCAGCAGGTCGAAAGCGTTTTCTACACCAACTTAGCTCATCTACGATAAATATTATTGGTTTTACTGACCTTGATCCCGCTGGGCTGATGATTGCCAATACGCTTGAGTCTTGCCACAGCATGCTTGTACCGACGTTGGCACTGGAATCGCCTGAGAAGTTATTAGCGATAACGCAAATAAATTTAACGGCTGACTTTCATAAACAACACAAGCAATGGGCTTATCTTAATCGATTATTGTTTCAGTCTGCATCGACATTGGTTGCGAGTCAGCAATCGAGCTCGTCATCTACAATATATTGTCCGCAATGGTTAACGTTAGTTCACTGGCTTGGGCGTAATAATGTCAGTATTAAGCAGCAACATATGTTGGCTAACTCTTTACCACTCAGTTTGTTAAACATTCGCCAGTAATTCTTTACTCGCCACCTCATTCCGTCGCATGCATTTTGAGTCACTCTATTGACCAAATAATTCCAATCTTAAGAATTAAAAAATGGTTTAACCTTTTGTTATATATTGTTTTTATATTCACTAAAAACTAAGCGATTATTTAGTAACCATTTTTGTTAATAAGATGATTGAAATATGTTGCGCTATGTCTCAGTATTTCAACGATCGAAAAGTATAAACACCAGGATTGGTATAACAATAATCAGCAACAGAAGTTGCCATTTCGAATGGGAAATTAGTACATGACAAAATCACTTTCAGCACGGATCTTTATCGGTCTATTTTTGGGTGTTTTACTGGGCAGTATTGTCCAGTTTACCCTCGCCGATAATGGCTTTTTTGGCGGAACATTAGTGACCTTTGCAAGCGGCATTGGCACTATGTTTGTTAATATGATCATGATGCTCGTAGTGCCTCTGGTGTTCGTCAGCATTGTTTGCGGTGTGTGTGAGCTACAAGATTTAAAAAGCTTTGGTCGTTTAGGCGGTAAAACCTTTGGCTTTTATATTATCAATACCATGGTGGCGATCACTGCAGCCTTTACTGTTGCAATGGTGTTCGAACCCGGTAAAGGCGTGGATATGTCGAGTAATAGTTCACTGGATATTACCGCCACAGAATTACCCGACTTAATGTCGTTAATTGTTAGCATTGTGCCCAACAATCCATTTTCCGCTTTTACCTCTGGCAATATGTTACAAGTGATTTTTATGGCGCTGCTAATGGGCGGGGTAATGAAATCAATGGGTGCCTCGGTTGAAGGTGCGGTTAAAGGTTTTCAAACAGCCAATAAAATCATGATGCGTTTAATTTCAGTGGTTATGAGCCTAGCGCCTTACGGTGTGTTTGCATTAATGTTTAAATTAGGTGCGACCTTAGAACCTGAGATTTTTGTTAGTGTGGTTGAATATTTAGTGCTTATTTTGGCATTGTTGTTGATTTGGATTTTTATCGTATACCCATATTCTGTTAGCTTATTTACCCCTATTTCAGCGAAAACCTTTCGCGACAAAACCCAAGAGCAAATTTTATTCTCGTTATCAACAGCCAGTTCTAATGCCACCATCCCAGTGACAATGCGAACATTAACCGACAAGCTTGGTGTGAGTAAAGCGGTTGCCGGTTTTGGTGTGCCGCTGGGCGCGACCATGAATATGGGCGGAGTATCGATTTATATTACTATCGCTATTTTCTTTGTTGCCAACGCATTTGGTATGCCAATCAGCAATGATCAAATCCCATCGTTGTTATTCAGTGTATTTTTACTGTCAGTGGGCGCTGGTGGTGTACCTGGCGGTGGAATGGTGATGATTGGCGTATTGATTTATCAATTAGGATTACCTGTCGAGGCGTTTGTTATTGTTGCTGCATTAGACCGTATTATCGATATGGTATTAACGTCATGTAACGTAGTGGGTGACACTGCGGTATTAACTATTGTTGATCAAACGGAACAAGCACATCAACTCGAGGTTGAAAAAACAGCTACTGATAAGGCATAACACTCGCTTAGCAGTACTGATAAAAATGGCCTGTTAAACAGGCCATTTTGTGTTTTATGTTTAAGATACCAGTGGTATCGAATGTATAAGGTGCTATTAATGCTGCATTTTATTTTCTATTTTAGTCATGAGCTTGAAGGTGGTTTTTTCTAAATCATCTAAACCATGATGGGCAACTAAATCATAAGAACGGTTAACATATCGATAAGCTTGTGGGTAGTTATATTCAATCACTTCAAGTTCGGCAAGGTCGTTGAGTGCCTGTGTTTGCCCAACGGGATAGCCCATCATTTGATGATACTCAATTGCTTTTTTAAATTGTTTTCTCGCCTCATCATTACGACCTATACGCTGATTTATCATACCTGCAAGCTGTGATATATAACCCAGCGTTAACCAGTCTTTCACTTTAGCTGCATTGGTTTTTCCGATATTCAGCACACCTAATGCTTGCTCTATCTTATTGGTTTCAGTGTAGCTTTGCGCTAATAACAATCTGAGCTTAGCTAGCTCGTGTTCATCTTGTTTATGTTTAGCTTGGTCGATAGCAGCGGTTAAAGTGTTATTAAGCCGTTCATATTGATGTTGCTGCAATTGAATACTGGCAAGTAGGCGCAGAGCAACCAAATTATCGGGAGTGACATTTATGAGCGCAGATAATTGCTTCTCTGCAGCCACGGTGTCACCCAATTTCAGTTGTGCCATTGCCTTGATTAACTGTGGTGAACTATATCGTGAATGGAATGGCGTAGTTGTTTTGCTGTGTTGTGGATTGATCTGCTGAGTAATCAAGTTTGATGTTGCTAGTAATGCTTTCTCGATGCTTGATGCGTTAATAACGCCGGTTTTTGTATGGTGCTGTTGATGTAATGTATATGCTAATTGGTACTGTTTATCAGAGCCTGTAATCCTAGTTTCAATCACCATTACCGATCCAGATACTGCCATTAATTGCGTAATGTCGACAGCTTGGCTTGAGTGGTCATTAGCGGCAAGCGAAATGATATGAAGAATATCTTCTGTTTGCAGTAATGGATAACTTACATCTAGGTTTAGCTGATTGATAAGCATATCCATTGCCGCGTAACGATTCCATTGCGGATCAGTTATGTCGGTAGATAGGTTTACAGGAAGTACTAAAATTGTGCCAGTTGCCAAAGATGTAGGTTTAACTAACGTCAGATAGGCATAAATACTCATGCTAATAAGCAGTAATACTAAAATGGCCGCAATGTATTTATTCTTATTCGATGGCTTAGTTTGCGGCATCGTTATAGTCCTTTATTATTATCCAGTAAATTAACTTAGTGGTTATTTAAGTTATTGTAAAGAAAAGCTTCTTAGTGCTATCACTATATAACATGAAGCTGCAATAGTGTTGATTAGGCTCATTTAGGTCAATTTATAAGTTGTTTATGTTGATGGCCTTTTCAGTTTTCGGCTCATGATCATTTCAATTATTTTGATATATAGTTAGTGGGGAAAATTAAAAAACCGCCAAAAGGCGGTTTTCTAAATAGGTGACTTAATTAGTCAATTGATGGCTCTTCGCTGTAATCAATACCGTGATAGCTCAAGCAGGTGTCAACTTCATTAGTACTGCCTAAAATCACTGCAACACGCTGATGGATTGCCGTTGGCTGAATATCTAAAATTGTTTCATAACCTGTAGACGCTTTACCGCCAGCCTGCTCAACTAATAATGCCATTGGGTTCGCTTCGTACATTAAGCGCAATTTGAAGGGTTTGTTTGGATTTTTATTATCTGTCGGATAAGTAAAAATACCACCACGACATAATACACGATGCACATCGCCCACCATTGCAGCAATCCAACGCATGTTAAATGATTGCTCGCGTGGACCGATTTCACCGAGTAGTAAGTCACCAATGTAAGTTTGCATTGGTGCTTCCCAAAAGCGCTGATTTGACATGTTGATAGCAAATTCTGCTGTGTCTGGAGTTATCTGTACGTTATCGTTGGTCAGTAAAAACTCTTGGCTGTCTGGATCCAGAGTATAAAACTGAGTGCCTTTACCAGTGGTTAACGCCATCATGGTAGATGGTCCGTACAGTACATAACCCGCCGCGACTTGTTTGCGGCCTGCTTGTAAAAAGCTTTGCTCGTTTAACTCACCTGCAGGAGCTGGTAACACAGAAAAAATAGTGCCAACTAAAGAGTTAATATCAATGTTTGAAGAACCATCTAAAGGATCAAAGCACACTAGGTACTCACCTTGGGCATTCACTTCAACCACGTAATCTTCTTCTTCTGATGCTAAACCTCGGACATGGCCGTCGGCTTTAAGCGCATCTTTAAGCATGTCATTGGTGATCACATCCAGTTTTTTCTGGGTTTCGCCTTGCACATTTTCATGTTCAGTCGCACCTAAAACACCTGCTAATGCACCGTGACGAACGGCGCCGCTAATGGCTTTTGATGTGTCAGCTAAGGTTAACAGTAATGTTGTTAAAGACGCATTTACGGCTTGTGCGCTAAGGGTTTGTGCCAAAGTCTGCATGATTTTTCCTATGAGATTTTGCGAGGTTGAGGTTAAGGTCGATGTCATTAATTCTTATGTGTAAATCATACCCCACAATGAAGCTAATTTCAGCGATTGTTATCTTGGGTTTTGGTTTTGCTACAAATTAAGGCAAAATGTGGGCGGATTGAATTGCCCAAGGATTAATAATAATGACAACAACATGGAAGCATCATGCTTTGGCGGCATTGTCTGCCGTTCCACTTCTTTTTACCAGCTCGACTTTTTCGGCAACAGCAACAACCCATACAGGCAGCATCATGAACTCTTCGACCACCGCAACACTGACCGCGATCAAAGGTAATACTATGCCTTTGAGTATTGAGCGCATTCACGCATCGCCAGCATTAGCGGGTTCAAGTCCTCGTGGGTTGGCATTGTCACCAGACGGAAAGAGGGTGACCTATTTATCGAGCCGATCTGATAACCAACATTTTTATGATTTATGGCAAATGGATATCGCCACAGGCAAGCGCAGCATGTTGATTAATGCAGATCAATTAGAAGGTGGGGAGCTGTCTGATGAAGAAAAAGCCCGCCGCGAACGCCAACGTATTTATGGTCAAGGGATCATGGAATATTTTTGGTCTGAAGACAGCGCCAGTATTTTAATTCCTGCTGCGGGTAAACTGTATTTATATGATGTTGCTAATAATGAGGTCGCAGAGCTAGCAACAGGAGACGGTTTTGCCACCGATGCGCGTTTGTCTCCAAAAGGTCACTTTGTATCATTTGTGCGCGATCAAAATTTATATGTATTGTCGCTTGAAACTAAACTCGTTACCGCCCTAACTACTGACGGTAAAGGGCCAATTAAAAATGCCATGGCTGAGTTTGTCGCCCAAGAAGAAATGGATCGTATGACTGGATATTGGTGGGCGCCAGATGAGTCGGCCATCGCTTTTACGCGTATTGATGAAACGGGTGTTGAGTTAGTGACACGCAATGAAATTTATGCCGAAGGCATTAAATTAACCGAGCAGCGTTATCCTTATGCAGGTAAGGCCAATGTTGAGATAGCGTTAGGAGTGGTGAGCTTAAAAAGTCGCGATATAAACTGGATTGATTTAGGCAAACAAAAAGATATGTATTTACCACGTGTTGATTGGTTACCAGACAGCCAACATGTGTCATTTCAATGGCAAAGCCGCGATCAGCAAACACTGGATTTACGCATCGCTTCTATAGCCAACCCGAAGCAAGCAGAAACCGTGATTGAAGAACGCAGTAACGCTTGGGTTAACTTAAACAAAGATTTGCACTTCCTAAAGCAACAAGCGGCCTTTATTTGGGGCTCTGAACGTGACGGCTTTAATCATTTATATTTATTTGATTTACAAGGAAAGCAGCTTAAACAATTAACCCAAGGTGATTGGGCGGTTGACGCGCTTGAATTTGTCGATGAAGCGACAGGCTGGGTGTACTTTAGTGGTCGTAAAGACAGTGTGGTTGAGCGTCATTTGTATCGAGTCAATCTTAATAAAGGCAAGGACTCCATTGAGCGAATTAGTCAAGAACCAGGTATGCATGAAGCTGTTTTTGCTGATAAAAAGCCAGTTTATTTGGACTACTTTAGTAGTTTACAACAGCCACCACAAATCAGCTTACACAATGACAGTGGTCAATTATTGGCGTGGGTTGAGCAGAATGAAATTAATGCGGAACATCCGTTATATGACCTTGCTGGTTTATGGCAGATGCCAGAGTTTGGTCAATTAAGCGCAGAAGATGGCCAGCCTTTAATGTATCGTTTGTTTAAACCGGTTCCTTTTGATGCAGCTAAACAATATCCGGTAGTGGTGCGTGTATACGGCGGGCCTCATGCACAATTAGTGGTCAATAGTTGGAGCGAGTCAGATTATTTTACTCAGTATTTATTACAGCAAGGTTATGCTGTATTCCAGTTAGACAACCGTGGTTCGGCCCATCGTGGTACTCAATTTGAACATGTGATTTATCAGAACATGGGTGATGCGGAGGTCAACGATCAAAAAGTAGGTGTTGATTACTTGCGTAGTTTGCCATTTATTGATGGTGACAACATCGCTATTTATGGCCACAGTTATGGCGGTTACATGGCGTTGATGAGCCAGTTTAAAGCTCCTGATTATTTTAAAGCCGCTATATCGGGGGCACCAGTTACTGATTGGCGTTTATATGATACTCATTATACTGAACGTTATATGGGCAACCCTGAAACCAATAAAAAAGGTTATGATGCCAGTAGCATTCTACCTTATGTGAAAAATTATCAGTCAGGCTTATTGATGTATCACGGTATGGCGGATGATAACGTATTGTTTGAAAATAGCACTCGTGTATATAAAGCACTTCAAGATGAGGGAAAATTATTTCAAATGATGGATTATCCAGGATCTAAGCATTCAATGCGTGGCGAGAAAGTGCGCAATCATTTATATAAAACATTGGCAGCATTTTTAGACCAACAGCTAAAATAATCGCTTAGTAAGATTTCATAATTAGGTATCTTAGTTAGATTTCTTCGTTAAATAAAAAGACAATAAAAAACCAGGTGATTAACCTGGTTTTTTTATTGCGATTAACGTTAGAAGATTACGCTTCTAAGTCACCACAAAAACGATAGCCTTCGCCGTGGATAGTCGCGATGATTTCTGGCGTATCTGGCAAGCTTTCAAAATGCTTACGGATACGACGGATAGTTACGTCAACAGTACGGTCATGAGGCTTTAATTCACGGCCAGTCATTTTTAATAATAAATCAGCACGAGTTAAAATCTTGCCTGGGTTTTCTACAAAGTGAAGCATCGCACGGAATTCACTGCGTGGTAGCTTATAAGACTCACCTAGTGGGTTAACCAAAGAACGACTGTTGATTTCTAAGCTCCAGCCGTTAAAACGATAAAACTCAACAGAACCTTTTTCTTCAGTTTCTGCAGCAGCATTATTCACGCGAGTTAATAAGTTACGAGCTCGAATGGTTAATTCACGAGGGTTGAATGGCTTAGTGATGTAGTCATCAGCACCAATTTCAAGACCTAGGATTTTATCAACTTCGTTGTCACGACCCGTTAAGAAAATAAGTCCGATGTTATTAATTTCACGAAGTTCACGTGCTAATAATAAACCGTTTTTACCTGGCAAGTTAATGTCCATTACAACAAGGTTAATCTTATTGTCTTGCATGGCTTTATGCATTTCTGCACCATCGTTAGCTTCGGTGACAACATAACCTTCAGCTTCAAAAATACTGCGTAATGTATTACGAGTTACTGCTTCATCTTCAACAATTAAAATATGCGGATTTTGCATGATATATACCTAATTTTATAAAATTTGATTCTAGCGATACGTTGCTAGTAAGTTGTAATAGCGCATTATTTTTACGCGAATATTCCAGTATTTTTTGGTGTTTATCTATGTCTGCCCTGAATTAAACACTCTTATAAACTCGTATGCTGTAACGCAAAATGTGGGTTACTGAGTTGTCTCGCGTCGATTAAGTCTCATTACGCCAATGCAATATGCACGTTAATGCCTAATGAGTTAAATTTTTTGCCACCAGGCTAACTACTATGAATACGATTTAAGAAGATAGTTCCATTTGTTACAAACTTATTTAACCTTATTCATGTTTATCAAATGTAGAACATAAATCGTTCAGGTGTAAATTAAGCGTATAAAAATGTGAAATACTACACTTCTATGAAACTTTACTACAGTCTCCATAAAACGCTGTCTGCTGCCTTTTTACTATCAATGTTATTGACTTAGTCATAGTGATTTAATAGTAAGTGATGTTTATTGTACTCGTTTTAGGCATTTGTTAACAAATTAAATGTTAAATAATTAATATAATTGTCGAGTATATGAAAGATTAATACAGTTAAGTAGCTAATAATCATACTATTTTAAGTTCAATACTTGTGACTAATATCACAAGCCTTTGAGATTTTATTACCTTCTGTTAAACTGTTTTCGGCCTAATTGACGAAATTTTATTATGAAAAATGTTATCGATGCATTGTGGGATGAGTACCAAAGTAGTCATTTTTTACTTACTCAACGCCTTTCTCATGATCTCCCGTTTGCTATTGTTACCGCCCATAATCCTCACGGTTTATTACTTTCTCCCAGTCAGAATCGTTTACTCGATCGTCAGCTTCAATCTAAAATCCAACAATATAAATGCCTTTACCGATCCCTAATTGGAGCAGCTCCAGACTTGTCGCATATGGAAAAGAGCTGGGCGATTTTTATTGATAAAGAACAAGCGCTTGAGCTGGGGCGTGAGTTTAATCAACATGCTATTTATTATGTCAACAAAGGCTTGCTGTCTTTAGTTGCTTGTGTTGATTCGATTAAAGAGGAAGTGGATATGGGGGCATTTAACCATCGCTTACGTTTAGTCAGTGAATTCCCAGATACTTAGTGTTCATAATACCGTTATAGGGTTAGTTTAAGGGATGATTTGTTCAATTACCCTTATTGTCTCATTATTTGGTTGGTTACACGTAGTATTGTATTGGTATTTTGTTGTTTTTAATTTTTTTACGATTAATTAGGTGGTTTTTTCTTTATTACGAACAATGCTACATCCTCAATAAAGGGTTAAACATTGTAGGTATGAATGCCGTATTAAAAGGTGAATAAAAGTAAACTAGTATGCTTTTACTGCGTTTGTTGATTGACTTGTTAGTGCATTTGTTGCTATTTTCAACTCCCTCCTTCGGGAGGAACAGAAGAGGAGCGTTAGCTAGGTAGTAAGTGAGAGGATGCCAGTCCGATGACAACTTATGATGGAGATTAACGCCGAGGTATCGGTTTGTTTGGTAAACACTGATATCGGTCGTATAGGCTGAATCCTAACGATTGTCACCTATTTTTTTGGTGGAGAGCTTCTGGTGATGATTGCTGTTTCCCTTCTATAAGGGTGCGTTATCTTAGCACCAGGCTCTTCGAACGTAGTATGTTCGGAGCGTATATCATGTTAGTAAATCACATCTTACTTTTTAGCCTTTCGCACACTGCGGAGGTATCAGTATGAGCCTTCTTCAATCTGAAATTGACACTCCTGAATTAGTCGTTGCTAAATTTGGCGGCACGTCAGTTGCTGATTATGCCTCTATGAGCCGTTGTGCAGATATTGTGTTGTCTAATCAAGCCACCCGTCTTGTGGTAGTTAGCGCTTCTAGTGGTGTCACCAATTTATTGGTTGAATTGACCCAAGCTAACGTTAATGACGAGCGCCGCTTAGTACTACTTAAGCAAATCGCACAAATTCAATATGCAATATTAGATGAACTAGGTCGTCCACAGGATGTGGCTGCCATTATTGATGACATACTGAGCCAGATGTCGGTACTCAGTGAATCGTTAGAACTGAATCGCAGTAAAGCGGTTATGGACGAATTGTTGTCTACCGGGGAGCAATGTTCATCGATTTTATTTTCTGCTGTTATTCGCGAAAAAGGTACTGCGTCTGATCATTTTGATGTTCGCCAAGTATTGCGTACCGATAGCCACTTTGGTCGTGCTGAACCACAGATTGAAGTGATAGCCACACTTACTCACGAATTTTTACAGCCATTACTTTCGCATTATGTCATCGTCACACAGGGTTTTGTTGGTGCCGATGAAGAGGGATTGACGACGACATTAGGCCGTGGTGGTAGTGATTATTCAGCTGCTTTACTTGCTGAAGCTCTTCGGGCTACTGCAGTTGAAATTTGGACCGATGTTGCAGGCATTTATACCACGGATCCACGACTTGCCCCTAATGCCCGCCCGATTGCTGAAATCAGCTTTAATGAAGCTGCTGAGATGGCTACCTTTGGCGCTAAAGTATTGCATCCCGCGACCATT
The DNA here is from genome assembly GCF_005234075.1 of Shewanella sp. MEBiC00475. Taxonomy (NCBI): domain Bacteria; kingdom Pseudomonadati; phylum Pseudomonadota; class Gammaproteobacteria; order Alteromonadales; family Shewanellaceae; genus Shewanella; species Shewanella sp. MEBiC00475. Next base: position 1,545,403 of record NZ_CP039928.1, on the reverse strand, counting down.
TTACCGGCAGTAAGACAAAAAATTCAGGTGTTTGTAGGTTCAAGTAAAGCACCTGAAATGGGCGGTACTTGGATCCGTCATCAAGTTGAAGATACCCCAGTATTTAGAGCGGTGGCATTGCGCCGTGATCAAACTTTACTTAATTTACATAGTTTGCAAATGCTACATGCTCAGGGCTTTTTGGCTGAAACATTCGCGACCTTAGCGCGACACAAAATATCAGTCGATTTAATCACTACCTCGGAAGTTAACGTATCACTTACCTTAGATAAAACTGGCTCTGATTCAAGTGGTCAGGGTTTATTGAGTGAGTCCTTGTTACAAGAATTATCGCAGCATTGTCGGGTCAGAGTCGAAGAGAATTTAGCCCTAATTGCTATTATTGGTAATCGTATCGCATCCACGGCTGGCATTTGTAGCAGGGTGTTTAACGTACTTGAAAACCATAATGTGCGGATGATTTGCCAAGGCGCCAGCCCACATAATGTATGTGTATTGGTGGCTGAGTCCGAAGCTGCGCAAGTGGTTAATGCCTTGCACCAAAACTTGTTTGAGTAATCATATGATTAAAGTAACACAATCGTCACTACGGGTTGGAGAGCTGGCAACAGGGCAGGCGTTGACGGTTCCGTTATATACATTCTCTGGAAGCGAGTCTTCAGCCCCAAGTGTTTATATTCAGGCCAATGTCCATGGTGCTGAAGTGCAAGGAAATGCAGTGATTTATCAACTGATGACTTTGTTAGAAAGTTATCAAGTATTAGGTGACATTGTTCTTGCACCGTTGGCCAATCCGTTGGGGATTAATCAAAAGAGTGGTGAGTTTACCTTAGGACGATTTGATCCTATTACAGGTGTGAATTGGAACCGAGAGTATTTTGATCACCAAGTTGATGTTAAAGCTTGGTATACAGAGCACCAACATTTAACCAATGATGAGTTGTTTCAGGCATATCGTTTGATGTTGATTGAGGCTTGTCAGGCTAGAATGACTAATCCCTTTGGAATAACAACCGGTCATAGATTAGCGGTGAATTTACAGAGTATGGCGCACCAAGCCGATATCGTGCTTGACCTTCATACAGGTCCTAAATCTTGCAAACATTTATACTGCCCTGAATATGATATTGATGCTGCTAGGCTTTTCTCCATTCCGTATACCTTGATTATCCCAAATAGTTTTGGCGGTGCTATGGACGAAGCGATATTTTGCCCTTGGTGGCAGTTAACTGAATATGCAACGGGCCAGGGCCGTGAGTTTTTGGTACCTGTGTCAGCGTTTACCTTAGAACTTGCCAGCCAAGAACGAATTGATTTGGTAGACGCGTTAGAGGATGCCAAAGGCATATTGGCTTATTTAAGCCATCGTGGTGTTATTGCTGAAAAAGTGAATCCAGCCAGTATGGAAAGGTTTGGGTGTTACTTGAAGGATTATAAGAAGTTTCATGCACCTAAAGCTGGCTTAATTGAATATTGCGGGAGTGTTGGAGAACCATTAAAAGCTGGCAAACCTTTAGTGAACATTTTACGCATAGATTTGTATGGTACTGAACAGGCATACCAAGCCATTAGTTTGTCTATGGATTGTGTGCCTATTTTACACTTTGCCTCAGCATCTGTGCATCAAGGTACAGAGTTGTATAAGGTGATGACTAATGTGTTTTCTTTACAGTCTAGTTGATTAACCGCTTTAGATAAGTAAAAACAAAAACGCCTGCAATTGCAGGCGTTTTGTAGATGCGTAAATTGCAATTAACTGCCTAAAATCTGCAATGGAATGGTTAACATCTCATCACCGGATCCGGCAAAGTACCAAATAATACCAACTAAGCTTGCTACTGTTAGCAGATACCACACGGTTGAAAATATTTGACCGTATCGATCCAGTGGTAGCAAATGACTTTGATGCCGCCCACGCCACTCAAATACAATCTCAAGACTGCCAATAAGCAATAAAAAGCCAAGTAGAGCAAGACCTAAGCTATAGCTTATAAACACACCGATAGCCGCGCCCGCTATGCAAGCAATAAGACCAATAAGGCTGTTCATTGAAAAACTAATACTTTTTAAAATATGACCACCATCAAGAGGTAAGATAGGCAATAAATTAAATAGATTTAGCAGTGCATTAAAGCTGGCCAAACCAGCAAAAAATATATTTCCTGTTATCCAATAAAGTCCTAAAGAGATGACCGATAAAATCAGTCCGAATGTGGGCCCCATAATGGATATATACACATCTTGCCAGCGGGTATTGATTCGTTCATCGCTTAAGGCTAAGCCGCCAACAAATGGGATCAAATAAATCCCTTTGGTTTTCATGCCAAAATGTTTCATAGCTCTAATATGACCATATTCATGAAATACTAAGCAACCAATTAACGCCATAGCAAACTGGAATGAAAATAACCACGAATAGGCAGCAACGCTCGCAGCAGCAAATAGTACTTTAACCACTTTCGCGCTTTTAAGGAGTTTAAATCCTAGCGATGCTAGACCAACAACACTTAGCTTTTGGTTTTTTACTATTGGCACTTCCGGCGTTTGTTTTTCTATGTCGCTGACGGTTCGCTGACCTTGGGTGACTTGTTCATCTTCTACCAACAAACAATAATCGAGTTGAAACGGTTGCCAATTAACATCAACTTCTAAGCGGATCGGAATTGCTTTACTGCATGAATCAACAATAGTCGATCCACTATCGTTATTTGTTTCACTCAGTGGTGCAGTTGATTGTTGAGCGAGTTCAAACGAGTGAATGTAAAACGCTTGATCACTGGCATTAGCAGATTTTTGTGATACTAGTTGATTGTCCCAATAAAGTTGCTGCCAACCGGCAATAGAGCCTTCTAGGCGTAATCGTTTACCAAGACATTCAATATTTAGTAGTTCCATTAAGGATTCTCAGGGTTTATGGGCGGTGAGCTTGGGGCATTTTGCCAGAGCAATGTATGTTGCTCAATGGGTTCGACAATTATATTCATAAATTTTGACGTTAATCTGTGGCATTAACATGAATGAAATCATTATAAATGAGTAATGAGTCGTTTAATTGAGGTTGGTAATGGTTAAAACGCTGGGTATACATTTGTTATCTAAATTTTAATACAGTTGTTCTAGCTCGGCAACGGTTGCGATACCTTGCTCTATGGTAGTAAAGATAATTTTTGCACTACAACAATGTCCTTGAAATTGACCGAATTGACGTACAATCGGCAACATTTGTAATACATTCATATTTTGATCAAGTTTTATTAACTGAGGTAATTCTGTCACATTGGCATCAATTGATGGATCTAATGGCAGATGCTTTTGGATGTGATAAACGTGACCAGTACTATCGATAAGTTTATCTTGCGTGCAAACAGTGTATTGATTAGCGCAAATAAAGCTTAACCAGTCTTGATAGTTGGGTAAATACATTAGCTCATCATCTTGATCAAACTGCAATATGGCCGGCCAATGAATGTGTTGCATAGTTTAACTGTATCTCAATGTATTTTGTGCAAAACCAACTAGCGATTACTGTAATCAAACGAAATTTCTTGATTAACATTTTTAACCGCACATGTACTGTGCTCACGCTGCGCGCGATAAAATGCATTACCAACATGTAACTCTACGTTAATGAAAATGTGTTTCTCTGCTTTGATATAATAGTTATCAAAGTAGCCTTCAGATTCATTAAATAATAATGCGTATTCTTGCTCTTCTTTAATGCGTTCTTCGGCCATTTGTTTTTTCTGGTCGAGCATCATTTTAACTTGCTCTATCATACCTGCATCATTTTGCCACTCTGTCTTAGGAGGCAGTTTTCGCAATCTTGCTTCTAAATCTAAGTCCGCGACAACCATTGCTTTGATGCTGTCATCTAGCGCTTTTAGTTGCTGTTTTAATTCACCTTGATGCATAGCGCAAAATAATTCGGTTTTGGTGCCGGCAGTGGCGCCAAATGTGATGGCTCGAATTCCTTTTGAGGCCGTGGCAATACCGCCCACTAAGTCTCCACGCCGCCCTTGGGCATCGCTTACGGTAATGCTGTCTCCAGCAGTGGAATGGCTGTGTAATAACTGCTTAGTCACCAAGATATTACCTTGAGCGTCTAGGTTAGAATACTGTACGAATTGAGCACATATCTGGCCATTTGCTTTTATGTGATTGCTCAGTTCTTGTTCTTTAATCAAGCGTCCAATTACACCTTTACTGATAATGACATCGCCTTGGGCTTCAATGGTGGCAGACTCAACAAAGCCCATGACGGTTACGTCACCAGTGGCTTTGACTTCCATGCCTTCATGTACATCACCAGTGATCAATATACTGCCTTTAAAATTAACGTGGCCAAAGCGAACGTCAACATCTTTAATTTGCAGCATATCGTCAACTTGCATACCTTTCTTATTTTCAACCGGCTGACCTGACACGGTGGCAATAAGTTTATTTGGATCTTTTGGGTGAAAACTGGTGCCAGTTCCTGGTTCCATCGGTTTATCTTTACCAGGCGTTTGTTGCTGTACATCCCCGTGAACATTAAAACCAGGAGTGCCTATAGTGGCAGGGGTTTTAATCATTAATAAATCATTAGGATTAACCGTAATTAATGCGCCTAAATTACGCATATCAACAGATCCATCTTCACGTTCTTGGGGTTGTAATAAGCGTTCGCGAGCTAAAGCAACTTTACGCTCTAAGATGGCATTTTCACCGTTAACTGCAATTTTACCGCAGGCAATAATACCTTCACAGACTTCTCCAGGTGGCAATATCGACAAGCGCTGCATTAATGCCATGATCTTGGGTTTGCTTAATCCCATTTTAATTTTTTGATTTTTTAGAGTATTTAGTACATCTGGGAGAGTTATTTCTTTACCACCCCATGCTGAGGTTATTGTCATGCTGGCTTGCATTTTATTGTCACTAACACTGATACTTACGACGCCATCTTTACGCTCAGCAATAGCAAAAAAAAGTTCATGATCTCCTGGGTTCTGCCCACAAATGGCATTGATTTCTGCTACGGCTTTATGAATAGTGGGAGCAATAGGAAATAGCATTGCAAAAGCAGGTTGTGTGAGTAAGGCGTTAATATCGTCTTCTGACACGGGGCCATGAGTATTGGGAATTATGCGTAATTCCACTTTTGTTTTATCTGCACTTAATGTGGCAACTGAGGGTTCTAACATGACATCCTTTGTTTTTTTTATTTTTTTTATTTCAGATTATGGCAGCAAGTAGAATAACAATGAAATGGATTCAAAAATGTGCGTTATTTTGCCTTTAGTCAATTTAGCTGATATCGATCTGTATTTCCAGTCGTAACCTAGCTTTATGAGCGATAAGTCTCACTAGATTATTCGAACCGCAAAGTAAGCCATTAGCATTGATGTTGATACAATTTGTACTTATTGTTTTCTGCTAGTGTATTTACTTTACCAAAATGAGTGGCAATGGTATCGGAATATCGGAGGTGACGATTGGCTACAATTAGCCATAATCCTTTTGATGTTAGATGAGTCGCACTTTGTTGGACAAATAGTGTCGCAATATCTGTGGTACTTATTAAGCCATCATGAAATGGTGGGTTGGAAATAATGCCATCAAATTTACCGCTAATTTGATTAAATCCATCTGATGGATAGACTTTTGCGTGCATATTGTTGGCTGCAAGGGTTAATTCGCAAGATATTAATGCCATTGCATTAATATCAATACATTCCATGTTTAAGGTAGGATTTACTTTTAGCAATGCGGCCGTAATGACCCCCGCACCACAGCCAAAGTCGAGCACTCTGCCGTGTAAGTTATCTGGCAAATGGGACAGCAATAATTCGGTACCTTGATCGAGACGTTTCTCGCTAAAAACACCGACCATATTACATATTTGCAGTGTTCCCTGTGGGGTATCGAGTGCATATTGGCTTACCCAATCATTGATTAATAGCGCAGGTGCTGCTTGGGTTAAATAACAGACATAAACTAGGCAGTGGCGGGCATTATCTTGCTTGATTGGTGGCGAATAATAATGAGGTGTGAGTTTATCAATTGATTTAACTCCACCTTTATTTTCACCCACAATGATCAATTGGCCGTCGATACGTAAATGTTGTGCCGCAAGTTGTAGTAAATAACCCATTAACGGTTTAGCTTTCGGAAAGTAAATAATGACACTATCAAATTTTTTCTCTGCTAATGACTCAGGCAACTGATGACCAAAATAGCATTGTAATTTGTCATTTTCATAGGGTGACAATGTGAGGTGGTGATTAAAATCTAACGCAAGTGCAGTGACATTATCTGCAAACTCAAGACATTGATGCGCAAAAGTATCAGCTTCGTAATTGAGCACTAATACATTATGTTGAGCAAAGTAATTGTTGTTTCTGATTAAGGCTTGAGAAGGATTTGTTAACACGTAAGTTGCCCATAATGCTAATGATAAGATAAATTCGGCAATACTCAATTAATCCCCACTTTAATAGCGGGTGGGGATTAGGTTAGTCAGCCATTAAGGTGTTTGTACCGATTGCGGTAATAAGCTAAACATTTTGATTGCGATATCAATATTGTCCTGATGGCCGCTGAACAATCTTGCTCCAGGGCCCGCAGCAAATACCTGCACATCCATAGCGGTATGGCCTCCACTTGTCCATCCGGTATTAGATTCAATATCAATTAATTTACGTAATGCGACAGTCAATGGCTCATTTCCCTGCATGCGTGCCGTTTGCAATTGGCTATATTGTGTTTCGCTTGGTGTAAAACCCAAGAGTGAAGCAGTTAAAGGCTGCCAATTGTCTTCAGCAATCGCCTGTGAAGCAATCACATCTGGACTCGCTTTGACCTTATGCAAAACTTCTGGATGCCATTCATACTTCCCATGTGCACCAACAGATAAGCCACCGGTATTATGATCAGCTGTCACAACCATTAAAGTATCTTTACGTTGGCGAACAAATTGCTCAACGACTTCAATAGCGGATGCAAACTCATCCATTTCACCCATCGCGGTCGCAATGTCGTTACTGTGGCCAGCCCAATCAATTAAGCTGCCTTCTACCAATAACACAAAACCTTGTTTATTTTGTGACAGTAAATCCAATGCCTTTTGGGTCATATGACTAAGTTTATGTGCTTCTTGGTCGTTAATGACCCAAGGTAGCTGTACATCAGCAAAAAGCCCCAATACTTTTGGCGTAGTAACTGATTCTAGCTCAGAGAATTCGCTGATGTTTTGGTAACCTTTAGCACTGAACTGTTCAAGCAATGTGGGAGTGAAATATTGCTGACCACCACCAAGAATGACATCGGCATCGGTTGTTAAATAAGCCTCGGCAATATCAATATAATTACGACGACTTTCATTATGAGCCAAAAATGCAGCAGGTGTAGCATGGTTAACTTGTGAGGTAACCGCGACGCCAGTAGATAAACCTAATGATTTTGCTTTTTCCATTAAGGTGGTTAATGGGCGTTTTTCGGTATCAACGGCAATGGCACCGTTATAACTTTTAACCCCAGTAGACAATGCTGTTGCAGATGCGGCTGAGTCCGTTACATAACCACTGACTGGCGCAGGGTAAGTGCTTGCCATACCCACGAGTAAGCGATCAAATACCGTTTGTTCAATCTCTTCTGTTTCAGGATTATCTTTATAGTAACGATAAGCAGTGGTATATGCTGGTCCCATACCATCACCAATCATGATGATAATATTTGTTGGTCTAGACGGGCCGGTTGTTGGCACATTATTACTTGTTGTGTCAGTCACAACAGGAGACATAACCACTTCATCAGCCATTACACCCGTTACGATCAAGCTAGATACCAACAATAGCCTACTGATTAGACGTTGGTAGGTAGATAAAAAATGCATGATTAATCCTATTTTTGCTGACTAATACGAGCTTCTATGGCATCCATAAGCATGCCGGTAATATTAACGTCGAACGCAGCTTCAATTTCTTTAATGCAGGTTGGGCTAGTCACATTGATTTCAGTTAACTTATCGCCAATGACGTCTAAGCCGACAAAAATAAGGCCACGTTTTTTCAATTCTGGACCAATAGCACGAGCAATTTTCCAATCACTTTCCGATAATGGTTGGGCAACACCACTTCCGCCAGCCGCTAAATTACCACGGGTTTCACCTTTCATCGGGATACGCGCTAATGCGTAAGGTACTGGCTCACCGTCAACCACTAAAATGCGCTTATCACCTTGAGTGATTTCAGGAATAAAAGCTTGTGCCATTGCGTATTGTTGACCATAACTGGTTAATGTTTCAATAATCACGCCAAGGTTAGGATCATCTTTTTTTACTCTAAAAATAGACGTGCCACCCATGCCATCTAATGGTTTTAAAATAATGTCTTGCTTGAGCTGGTGGAATGCTCTGATACGCTTAGCATCACGGGTCACAATGGTTTCAGGCGTAAACTCAGAAAACCATGCTGTAAACAGTTTTTCATTGGCATCACGTAAGCTTTGCGGCTTGTTAACAATCAAAACACCTTGTTCTTCCGCACGTTCAAGCATATAAGTCGCGTAGATAAATTCGGTATCAAATGGTGGATCTTTACGCATTAATATCACATCAAGTTCGGCCAAAGGGGTATCAACGGACTCGCCTAAGGTAAACCATTGGTTAGCGTCTTGTTTAACCGTTAGTTCACGCATAGTGGCCATGGCTTTGCCGTTGACCATCGCAAGGTCATGCATTTCCATATAAAATAATTGGTAGCCGCGTGCTTGTGCGTCCAATAACATCGCAAAGCTCGAATCTTTTTTGATGTTAATGTCGCTAATCGGGTCCATAACAATACCGAGCTTAATCATGTGTGTATCCTTTAATAATGTGCAGGGAAGATATCGGTTTACCCAATATCGCCAAATTTAACTTGTAATGCGGTAATGGCAGTCAATGACGCTGTTTCAGTTCTAAGCACCCTTGGCCCTAATAAAATGTCGGTAAAATGCTGGGTTTCTGTCATGGTAATTTCTTCGTCAGACAAACCGCCTTCAGGACCAATTAATAATCTTACTTTGTGGTGTTGACCGGATAACTGTAAACCATTAATACCGTGTGAGGCTCTCGGGTGCAAATTCAGTTTTAAGGCTTCGGTGGATTCTTCACACCATTGTGCCAATGTCATCGCAGGACGAACTACTGGAACAATACTGCGGCCAGATTGTTCACAGGCACTGATAACCATTTTTTTCCATTGTTGCAGCTTTTTGTCTAAGCGCTCACCACTCAGTTTTACACCACAACGATCAGAAAATAACGGTGTAATAGTGGTTACGCCAAGCTCTACGGACTTTTGAACCGTAAACTCCATCCGGTCTCCGCGTGAGATCACCTGACCTAAATGCAGATCTAATGGTGATTCGCTATTGTTCGCTTCACAACTTAAGACAGTGACTGCGATCGATTTCTTACTGGTTTCAATGATTTCAGCTAAGTAATCGTTGCCGTCACCGTTAAACAAGCTGATTTGATCACCCATTCCCATTCGCAACACTCGGCCAATGTGGGCTACACCATCCTCATCTAATTGAAGAGTTTGCCCTTGCTGTAAATTGTTTAGGGGCTGAAAAATACGTGGAACTCTCATCAGTGTTGACCTTATTTAACCCATTCTTCAAGGGGAGTTTGATTGCCAATTAACGAACTGAGCCGTTATTTTGGCATTGTTTGAATACAAAATCATTATGATTACCTTGGTTCGCGGCGATTAAGGTATCACGTTGACATTCTATGGTGGTAACAGGCTGCATTTTGTTCCATGCATTAAACAATTTTTGTTGGCTATTACTAATTTTTAAACCATAGGTTTGTTGCATATAAAGGTAAGTGCGAGCGATAGGCCCCTTTGCTCGTTCGGGTGGCTGAGCTTTGCGGCCCTTAAAGTCGACAATCATTTCACATTGCCCGTATTGTTCTGTTTTACCGCCCCAATCACTAAAACGGTAGTTGCTGCGGTCACCATTCACTTCACCTATAGCAGGAACAAGGTTATGTAAATCGGACGCCATTATCTTAAACTTCTTGTTGTTTTTATTGCAACTTTTCCGGCCGCCGTCTTGCCAACATTGTAGTTGATGACCTAACTCCCAGGCGGGAACAACATGTTCCCATTCGATTCGGTTGGCTCTAATGATTTGTTTTCTCACTTTATAACCACAATTAGTATGGTCCGCTTGCCATAATTTTCCAGCTATGGCGATATCGCAGCCACAATAAAAGGTACGGAGGGGCAAGTGTTGTTGGTAAATCTTTTTGGCCACTTTTTTGGCTTTACCAAAACTACTTGGATGTTCTGCTGCTATAAGAGTGGATGAAAAAATGCCGCAAAGAAGCGACACCCCAAATAACCATGAGTGTGTGGATGATAAGCGCAAAATAAACCCTAAAATTAATAAAAACATCATTACTGCGCAGGCTTAGCCTGTCATTTTTGCTGATGTTAAGCCATCAGATGCAATGACGCAATTAATTGAGAATGTTAAGGGTTAAAAGGGGTTAGTGTCTGTTTGCAGCGGCGACAGCGATACTGAGTTTGGCCTCGGACAATTCTGTTGTGGCGTCTTATGCTTAGCGGCACGCTGCCACAACCGCAAAAATATTCAAATTGTTGGCCACTGACAGACTGAGTATTGAGTTGGTGAGTGGTTTTTGGTGCAATATTAAATGTAGTTAGCATAACGCTTTGCCACTCTTTACCATGAGGCTTTACTTTACCAAATAGATGAAAACAGACTAAATGACTAATTTCATGTGGCACTACTTCAGTAATGAAAATATCTGGATTTTCAGCCAGTAACACCGGGTTGAAACGTAATTTATTGGTTTGTAAATGCGCTGTACCTGCGCTTTTTCCACGTAAGCTGAAATGCACACTAGGACGAGGAAACTGACGCTTGAAATGTTGTTCGGCTAATTGGTAGTCAGTTTCGACTTTGGCCAAGATCTGCTGTTGTAGCGGATCGCTAATGGTAGTATTCACCGGTTGGTGGGGTCGCGCTGATAACGAAGACTCCTTTGTGTGGGTATCTGGTGTTAGCACTTGGTGCGCGCGCTGCGTGAGATTGAAAATACTTTTAAACATGTTGGACTGCTTTACTTGCTTGAATGACTAATGAAAGATTCAGACAAGTAAAGTATCGACCTCTTAATTTAAGTTTGCAGACATTACAGTGTGCTCGCAGCTGCAGCTATCATGGCACGAATTTGTTCAACAATGTCTGACTCTACTTGTGAGTCGTAACCTTTAATTCGTGGAGTATGAATGTGTCCTACCGGTAATTTCAAGTTAAATTGATCTCGAAGTAAAATACTGCGATAGGAAATTTCATTGGATAAATAGCCGCCACCAGAGCCTTCTACAGAAATTTCATTTTGCAATTCTGCCAGTGATGATGCCTTAAACTGCCCCCGAGATAAGGTGCTAATTTGATTATTGTCATTGACACTCCAATGACCTTTTACTGCTGTCATAGCCTCTACGGGTAGTGAAAACTTCACAAATTCAGGGCCATTTAATTTACCATCAGTAGAGGCGCCATTATTAAATAATGGCGCTTTAGGATTTGTGTGACTGGCACCGGTTAATATATTTAAATTGTCTGGGGCTTCTGCACTGCGGTTACGTCCAGGAAAACGTTCAATGTCGAAATTTTCACGCCCCATACTAATGGTAAATACCATGTCGACACTGTTATCACGATAAAAAGGCGTGAGTAATGATTCAATAATGCCATTATCGAAATCGCTGAATCGAACTGGTATCATTACCGTTTCAATTTGTGCTTTTTTACCGTCAACCTCAAATTGATAACCATCAAGTGCTAACGCTGCTAAACCTGATGGATTACTTTGACCAATGTTTCTGTCAAGGAAAAAGGGGTCAAAACCGGTCACTAAAATATTAATTTGTGTATCGGGAGAAAACTCAATATCACTAAAACCGCGAGAAGACTTCTCAACTGCGTTAACCAAAATATCACGTTGCCAATTAGCAAGATTAAATCCAGCTTTATCTTGTTTCAGGACATTACGCATGCTTAAACGGCTCCAGTACAAGGAGCGATCGTCACTGTGTCCCGATTGGATATCGCGCACCGCTTGCTGCCATAATCTGTGTCCTTGATGCGCTGCCATTTCAGTAACGGTCAATTCATCAGTGGCTTGTGCCAACTTGACCTCTACAGTATCGCTGATAGCTTGATAACGATTAACCACTTCAGGCATGGTTTGCTCAGCCTTGGTTACCCGCATTTCTTCAACATTCTTTTGCAGCAGGCTTGCATTAACAGCACCGGATAAGGTGAGTAATGCCAGTGAACTTAAGGCTAGAACAGAACAATGTTTTTTCATGACGATTCCTTAAGGATCCTAGATATCTATCTTTGGGTTGCGTTTAATGACTTTACAGCCTATAAATTGGGCTAATGGCTAGTCTAAGTTATATTTATAACACAGTTATTTAGGTGGTTTAAGAATACATTTAATTCTTGAACATCAGTAAGCTTTTTTGAGCGCCGATTTAAGCCGATATTTGGCGAATCGTTAAATGTTGCAGATATGTCAATTTAATTCCTTTTTTTTATATACTATTGCCACTTTTAGAGCATACTAAGTTCATATAATAAGATGTAGCTGAGATAAAATGCACTGAAGTTAGTCATCGATACGGTTAATCTGGGGAGAGAAACCGATATTAAGATGATATAAAAGTAAGGTATGTTTATACTTTTTTAAATGAAATACCTTTGATAAGTAACAACATACTATATGCAATGGGTTAGCGATGAGATAGGCTAATAAATGAGCTTAACCCAGTTTGTATTTAAGTAACATTATCCGGTTATATCTATATAGATAAGATGCACAGACTAACCTTTTGTTAGCACTTTTGTGTTCACTGTATAGAAAGGATATCAACATGGAACCATTACTAATGGCAGGTTTTCAGTGTAATGAACTGAATGTAGTGCTTGCTAGATTACATTTTCAACTTCATTACATTGATAAATATGATAAAAATAAAATCCCTTCCAATTGTGCCTTATGCCTAATCGACCTTCGTAAAGACAATGTCATAAATGAAATCAACTACCTAGTTAAAGAGCTGGACCCGAGGATACATATTATTGTACTGATTAACAAAGCTCAGCTTGATAACTCTGAAATTACAACATTTATTGCTCAATTTGCTTGGGATTTTTGTACAAGCCCAATAGATCCCGAAAGATTAGAGAAGTGTTTGGGCCATGGGCTTGGTTTGTCTAAATTAAAGCAACAATATCAAACTCCGCAACCTGAACTACCTTGTAATGACCCGGAACACCCAATAACTCAATCAGAAGCGATGCAGCAACTATATAGGCAAATTGAGCGCGTGGCACCGACAGATATTCCTGTGCTTATTCGAGGTGAATCTGGCACTGGAAAAGAATTAGTGGCGACCCAATTACACCAATCATCTTCCAGAAAAGATGGACCTTTTATCACCGTTAACTGTGGTGCCATGGCGGCAGGCTTAATTCAGTCGGACTTGTTTGGTCATGAGAAAGGTGCTTTTACAGGCGCAACAAGTAACAGAAAAGGCAAAATTGCATTGGCTGATGGTGGAACACTCTTTTTAGATGAAATTGGCGATTTACCCGCCGAGTTACAAGTCAATTTATTGCGTTTTTTACAGGAAGGTTTGTTCGATTCAGTGGGCGGCTGCATAACGCAATCGGCTAACGTGCGTATTTTATCGGCTACTCATGTTGATTTAGAAAATGCTATTGATCAGGGCCGTTTTAGGTTAGACCTCTATTATCGTTTAAATGGCATAACCATTAATACCCCAAGGTTAAAAGAAAGGCGTGATGATATAATCGGTTTAGCCAATCAATTTATTCGGGTGTATTCGAATGAATATGGACTAGTGGCTAAACCATTATCGCAATCTGCATGCCATGCATTATTAAATTATCCATGGCCAGGTAATGTCCGCGAGTTAATTAATCGGGTTCGTCGAGCGGTGGTATTGTGCGACACGCAACAGATCACTGCGCAAAATCTAGAGTTAGCTAATATCGACAAGAAACGTCACATTGCATTATCACTTAAAACCTTAAAGGACAATGCTGAGAAACAAGCATTGCAACAGGCTATTCTTATTGCCGACGGGCAAGTTGAATTGGCAGCAAGTTATTTAGATATTTCTCGAGCAACCTTTTATAGACTCATGGATAAGCATCACATACAGCTAATTTAATCTTGCTAATAGGTAACCCAATGCAAGTTTATTCTTTTATCTACAATGCGTAACGATTGTAGATAAATGTGCTTGAGATGTAAAACCGCAATATTGATATTAAAATTAGTTATTCCCACTTTTATTTATCTATTCTATCCATTTTATCTCTTGATCTGAGTTGAAAAGCTTCAAAAAATATATTGCTGGCACATTCAGTCTCATTATTAAGATTTAGCTTTTATTTTAAATTAATCGCTATTTCAACAACCTAGCAATTTTTATTCTTAATTTTGAGAATACCCTCCCACTAAAAAATATCTATCTAATTGAAAAGCATAACCTTTATATGTTGGCATAAGTGTTGCTATATCCTTATATCGAGTATGGAAGGAACATCTTATGGATATCATTAGCAGATCATATAGCAGCCTATTGCAATTGTCATTGAAACGAGGAATACAACTTAGTGTGTTAGTACTGGTTGCTCATTCTTACGCTGATGATTCTACTGTCATTGGTTCACATGTGATGCAAGGAGCAGGTCGAGCAAGTATCAACCAAGCTGCTGGCGATTTTAATATTCAGTCTAACAGTCATGCATTAGGCCAACGCACATCGATCAAAACGATTGATTATAGTCAATTAACTCAACCAAGATTATTACCAGAATCCACTAAGCAACTTACTGCAGTAATAGACTGTCAAGCATTTGCTCAGTTTCAAGGCTTAGCAAGTATTAATCAAGTCAGCGGTGAGCAAAACATACAAGCTAACATAGGCAGTATTGCCATGGACTCGACCCTAGAAACCATTATGGGGCAGGGGTTAAATGATGAAGCACTAACTCAAGTGTCAGGCCAAATGACACCGGCATCCTATCAATCATCATACTATCAGGCCGACATCGCTCCAGACAGTTTTTTGGATGCGCAGGGCGTGATGCAAGTTAATCAAATTTCTGGTGACAATAATGTTGCCATTAACCAGTTCTCGTTGCAGTTACCAAGCGGGAATTAATAATCATCGATCGGAGGAATGGAAGATGAAAAAACTAACTCTAGTGCTAAGTATTGCAGCAATAATGAGTGGTTCTGCATATGCAAATGGACCAGGAAATGGACATGGCAATGGAATGAACGATTCTGACAGCAGTGTTGAGCTAAATAAAAAAGTAGATGTGTCTAAAGAGCTTCAATACAAAGGAAAGGTCACCATTGAAGGTACTATTACAGCAAATGGCTTAGGCATGGCTGTTATAGAAAATGTACAAGAATCAAGCAGTAACTATGGTGAGAATTTTTATCATGATAATGACGCCAAAATCACTGGCGATGCATTTAGAAACTCAAGCGGTAATATTGGTGTAAACCAGGCCGCTGGTGATTTCAATGCTCAAAGTAACTCAGCTGCGTTAGCCTCTATTGATGCCGACTTTGCTTTTGGTTCTGGTGATGCTGAAATTTTCAGTACTCAAATGGGCGGAGGCAATGAAGTGTGGAATGATGCCTCAACCAATACGTCTACTATTAATGGTGCTTCATTCATGAATGCCACAGGTAATATTGGCGTCAACGTAGCTGCAGGTAACAATAATATTCAAGCCAATAATATGGCTGCATCCACTTATAATGGACGTTTAGGTGAAGCCAGTGTATCAAATGTTCAAAAAACTGCTTATAACGGCACGATGAATATGGCTGCCATGCATGAAACAATGGGAGAAGCTAATATAGAACTTTCTTTCACTGCTGATGGAACCTCGAGCGGAACGTCAACTCTAGCTGAGAATTATTATCCAGAAGTAATCTCCGGTAATGGAGCTCATGGTAATGGCCAAGTAATAGGTCATATTGATTTTGATGCTGAGAATCCAAGTAGCCCCGGTATGATGACTTTTGAAGAGATTGGTACTGTTGAGTTGAGCGGAACAGTGAGCGGTGTATTGCCATACGTTATCCTTGAAGTGCAAAAAACCAACAATTCCTCATTGTTAGCAGGAACAGCTTTCCAAAATGCATCGGGTAACATTAGTGTTAACTTGGCAAGTGGTACCGGTAACTTACAGTCAAATAATTTAGCGTTAACTAGCATTACCGCTGCTTCGACACTTGTAAGTGCTGAATAGTGTTATTCAGCTTTTTATGAATAAGGCAGGGGGCTAGCCCCCTGATTCATCTTATGCGCAACATTACTCAATTGATTATCTGTGTATTGATCATTTTCAGTTTAATTCACTACAATTATGCTGCCGAGATCCCGTTAACGGGGGTTGTGCCTGGTATGGGAACCTATTCTAAATCTATTCAGAGTATACGTGAAAGAAAATTTGAACATGTTATAGAGCAAAAAACAGATTTTTCATGTGGTGCCGCCAGTTTGGCTAGTTTGTTGAAATATGCCTATGACCGTCAAGATATTGATGAGCAGAAAGTGCTAATTGGTATGTTAGAGCATGCTGATTTGACTATGGTTAAGGAACAAGGCTTTTCATTGCTTAATATGAAACGGTATCTGCAATCTCAAGGATTAAGGGGACGGGGATATAAAGTCGGTGAAGCTGAAATGTCATTGCTCAAAATCCCTGCAATTGTATTGCTCAATGATGGTGGTTATAGCCATTTTGTTGTTTTTCGTCGCCAGAATGATGGAGACGTCTATTTAGGTGACCCTGCGTTAGGAAATCGGATTATGACAGTGGATGAGTTTACCGAAAAGTGGAATGGGGTGGTATTTGTGGTTATTGGGCAAGAATATCAACGCGATAATCCTTTATTGCACCCAAGAGCAAAATTAACGTTTCAAGCACTCGACCCACTCTCACCGATGACAGATGCTGAGTTACTCGAATTTGGTTTTTCTTATTCAGATATGCTTTAAGGAGGAAGGTATGAAACCAAGCATGATGCTATTAATGGCTATATCAGCTCCAGTGATGGCGAGTTCTCCTTCATTGACGATATTTCAACACAGTCAAGTATTGACTGATTTTGAACTTGATTCAATGAAAGGTAAATACATCAATAATGGTCAAGATTATTATTTTGGATTACAAATGCAAACGCAGTTTATTCAAGATAATGGCGTCCAGCAACAGGTTGGCATGCAAATCGAATTTGTTCAAGTCGATAATCAACCCTCGGTAAATATTACTATTAGCGATCCAAATGTTGTTGCTAGTCAAAATAGTTTTCAGTTAGATACCTTGGGACAAACTGCTGGGTTACAACAACGAATTCAAATTGCTGGCAATGAAAACTTAGCCATAAATGAATTAGACATGGCCCAAGGTCGATTAGCACCATTATTGAATGGAATCAATGTTGCCGTCGGGACAACGCTTGTGAGCAATAATGGCAATACTATTTTTTCGGCTAACAGTAACACCGTTGGCTATCAGGTCGAACTGGCTTCAGGCAGGGCAAATCAAGGTATTAGCTATCAAAATGGTAATGGACAGTTAGTTCAAAGCATTTTTATTGATGGACTCAGTCATGGCGTGATAAACCAGTCAACACTAAGGTATGACGGTATGCCTGTTGGACCAATTGAGTCAAATATACTTGGTAGGCAAATCAGTGATTTAACCGCACTCGGATTTTAATTCATTCTGTACAAGGCAAGGATGTATATATGAATAAGAAATGGACCTCTGCAGTTGCAGTGATACTGCCTGGAATATTGGCAGTACCTGTATATGCTGCAGATATTGATCCTCAACCAGCCTTACAATCAACCTTATCGGAACAAGATATTGCAGCACTTAAACAAAAACTGATTCAGTTGAATAAACAAATTAAATTGCAGCAACAAACGATTAATCAGATGGCTCAACAGGTGCTTAAGCAAGAGGCATTAAACAGACAAGCCAGCAACAAAGATGTCGCCTTAACAACCCAACAGCCAGCATCAACCCCCTCATCTGCACCCGCACTACCAACAGAGCGACCAAGTGCTCAATCAAGCCAGCAATCAGTAATTGCCAGCCAGACTACAAAGCGAAAAAAAGCGCCAGACAGAGCAAGAAGTACTGATGATGTATTACAAGAATCACATAATGTTTTTTCTCGAAAATTTACTGTAGAACCTTCATTTACCTATAGTTACTACAGCCGTAAAGATCTCATACTGAGAGGTTTTTTAGCGCTTGATGCCATTTTTTTGGGTAACTTAAACTTAGATCGTATTCGCACGAATACTACACAATTGGATCTCACCACCCGTTATACGTTAAATGATAACTGGCAGTTCGAGCTCGGGTTACCGTATCTGTATCGATGGACTCAATATGACTCGGTGGGTGAAGGGAATTCTAGTCAACGATATGAAACCGCCAAAATTAGTGGTGGTCAAATTGGCGATGTCAGTGGTGCTGTTTATTATCGAATTAATGCGGAATCAGTAGATTGGCCCGATTGGGTATGGAATGTCAGAGTTCGTGCCCCAACTGGAAAGGATCCGTTTGGGATCCCGCTCGAAACATCTGAAACCGGTAATTTGACCTATCCGACCGAAATGGCAACAGGGTCAGGTGTTTGGGGGGTATCGACAGGGTTTAGCTTAGCAAAAACGTTTGATCCCGCAATTGTATTTTTCAATCTGAATTATGGCGTTAGCTTCAAAGAGTCATTTGATGATTTATCTGGTGCAACAGGGTTAAGCCCTGGTGAAATTGATTTAGGTGATTATCTGGATTACAGCGTGGGATTGGCTTTCGCGGTGTCTGAGCGAATGAGTTTGAGTATGAGCTTTAATCAGCGATTTTACAGTAAAACCAAACAAAGGCCAGAAGGTGGGGAGTGGGAGAAAATCCCTCGTACAGACACTAATACCGCAAGTTTAGGTATTGGAGCTACGTTAGCTTTATCGCCTAATCTGTCTATGGTGACATCAATGGGTGCTGGACTAACAGAAGACTCCCCTGACTACCAAATCAGTTTGCGGTTTCCTTATCGATTTTAGTGCGGATCAGATAGTTTAGCGTTATAAGTTTCTAAATCGAGATAACCTCAAAAGGCTTATTATATGGCCATTTGAGGTTATTTATCGCGTTAATCGCTCTGATATTAAATACTAAATAATATTCACAATAACAAAGAGGCGGTGGCGATATTTTTACAAGTCGTTTAGCCTTAACTCATCATCGAATGTAGTGATTCTTGGCTGGTATATCGCTTGGTAAAGAAGTCTAAAAAAGCACTAATATTACTGGCTAGCTGACGGCGGCTTGAATAAACCCCATACACTTTAAAGGGTTCCATTGGCCATTCTTGTAAAATGGGTACTAAGCTTCCGGTTGCAAGTTCTTGTTTGCAACTTGTGTTAGACAGCATGGCGATACCATAATCATCCAATGCTAAGCGCTTCACCATACTGGCACTATTGACTCGCACTTTTCGTTTAAAGGTTGCCATGATTCTACGGTTGCCTTTCCCTAATGGCCAAATAGGGGCCGATAAAGTCGTACCGAGTAAAATACCTTTGTGCTGGGTTAATTCTTGTGGTGTTGCAGGACTACTGAATTTTTTAATATAACCTGGGCTGGCAACCAAAATAGGTTGGCGTTCAAATAATAATCGAGCCACAAGATCGGAAGACTGCAGCGGACCATACTTAATGGCAATATCGTAACCTTCACCAACAAGACCTACATCACTGTCTGTAAATTGAATATCCAGTTCTATGTTGGGATAAAGTCGCATAAAACTAGAGCATAGATGGCCAATAACATCTTGCGAAAATGACACTGGAATAGCAATGCGTAATGAGCCTGAAATATCATTATGGGTATTTTCTATCGTGGCTTTGGCCGCCTCAATTTCATGACTAATTGAATCACAGTGCTGAAAAAATAATGCGCCCACTTGAGTAAGACTTAAATTTCGGGTATCTCGTTGGAGTAATCGCACCCCGAGTTGTTCTTCTAATTGAGCAACTTTACGGCTAATTGTTGATTTAGGTTGTCCGATCTCTCGTGCTGCTTGAGAGAATCCTCTAGCTCTAACAACGGCTGCAAACAGCATCATACCGTTCAAATCGGGCATTCAAACCTCACTGTCTCAAATATGGAACAAAGCGTCCAGCGTAGTTTATATGGTAATTTACCCATTAACAAAGTTATATTTACGGGCTAATAAAATTTTTCAGAGGCTATATAAGCAGAGGATCTAAGGATGACCAGCAAAAAGCAGCCCGCTAACAAGACCCAAGTACTATCGGCTGACCCACTTTTCTTACAAGCTGAACACTTGGCTAAAGATTTTTCATTATTTCCTGCTCATAACAAGCAGAGTTTATCTGAAGAAGTGAAAGGACTATTAACAGAAGATACCATTCAAGCTAACTTGAAAAGTTTGGCATCTTTAGACGTTGATGGTTATGTCAATAAAGTTATTCAACCAACGTTGGATAAAAACCGCCCAGGGGCGAAGCGTATGATCGCTGACTTAAAAGGCAAAATTATTGCCGAAAGTCATATCGGACCGTTTTATCGTGCTGAAGTGGAACTTAATTTTGGCACTCGTACACGCCGTATCGGTTTTATTGCGCAAGAGCGTACGACCGCAAACGGTGCTTGGATGCCAGAGCATCATCTTGCAGCATGTAAAGCAATTCGTCACTTCGCTGAATTGTGTATGCCAATCGTATATTTAATTGATACTCCTGGTGCTGATGCTGGTGAAGTTGCCAATAGTCAAAACCAAGCGCATACCATTTCTAAAGCCATTGCTGAAAGTGCTAACGTTGATGTGCCTACTGTCGGTATTGTGATTGGTGCAGGCTATTCAGGTGGCGCTATTCCATTAGCAGCCGCCAACATTTTACTATCTGTACGAGACGGTATTTTCAATACTATCCAGCCACAAGGCTTACAAAGCATTGCGCGTAAGTACAACTTGTCATGGCAAGAATGTGCTAAGTCTGTTGGCGTATCACCAGAAGAGTTGTATACCGCCGGTTGTATTGACGGCATTATCGATTTTACGCCGTCAGATAAAGATGAACGCCAGCATAATTTACGTCGTGCGATTATCAGCTCTATTGAAGCTGTTGAACGCGCTGCGATGAATTTTGTACGTGATTCTACAGATTTAAAAGAGCACTACGATAGAAGTTTGCAGCGTTTCTTATCGCCTTCGGCTAACTTACTTACGCTCGAAAACAATACTCGTTTATCTGTCGCCAATAACCCAACGATGTACCACAATATTTTTGGTAGTGCCTATCGTTATTTGCGTTACTTGACCTTGCGCAGTCGTATTCATTCAATTACACAAGACCAATATGGTCGCTTGTCAAAAGTGAGCGTGCCTGAAGGTGATTTGTTAGCGCGTATTAAACAAGAGCAAGAGCGTGTATTCCAAGCGTGGTTAACTAACCCTGATAAGTTAGTTTACGATGAAGAGTTAAATAAATTATGGGGTACGTTTAGCACTAAACGTAAAGAGATTTCTACCGAACGTAACGTGATTACGCGTTTTATTTTGGGTGAACCTAAAGAGAACTACAAAAAAGCACGTAAAGCATTGTTATTTAACATCGGTTGGTCGTTATATCATCGTTGGAAAAGTAATGCGGCTAACAACTTCAATGGTTTAATTAAGTATTTAGAGTCGCTGCCTAAGTCTGCGACCCAAGCTCCATGGCCAGAACTTAATCAGCTTACTGTGCTGGACATTGTTGTTAATGATGAATTACGTGAAGACTTTATTTGGCAGTGTCACAACGTGCTTATCTTCAATGCGTTATATGACAATGTAGTGGGCAGTTTGGCGTCAATTTCCAAAGAAGCCATGATGTCTAAAAGTTTGTCTCGCGAGTCAGTGGATAAGTTACTTCATAAAGCGATTGATAACGCAATATCGAACAGTGATAACGCTAACGATAAGAACAAGTTCTATAAGTGGCTTAAATACTTTATGGATCAATCGAATCGTGCCGAACTGTTAACACGTGTAGAGCAATGGAAGAGTGTGGGTTTCCCACAATTGAACGATTCGCTTTTTGTTATCCTAACTTACTTCTTTGAACGCTTGTTACCTGAGTACTTTGATAGCGAAGACGATCATGATAAGTACACTGGGACAATTAACCCTGTACGTATTGGCCGTCGTAAAGATTTCTGGAACCGTTTAACGATGGGTTACCAGGATTTACTGATCCAAAAAGTACTTCGTGAAGAGAAAAAGAAAGGCAAGATGGGCTGGGAAAGTGTTGTCAAACAGTTCTTTACTAAGTTTGATGAAATTGATGCCGACAAAATGTCAGCTAACATGCTTAACTTCCCTGGTTTCCGTTTATCAATTGAAGATGCTATCGATAAAAAGATCCGTCCTTGTGGTTTAATTACTGGTCTAGCTGATTTTAATAATAATGGTAGCAAGTTACGCGTAGGTGTTGCGGTTTCAAATACGGCCTTCCAAGCCGGCGCATTTGATATGGCCAGTGCTGAAAAATTCAGTTCACTACTGATTGAATGTGCTAAACGTAAATTACCGGTTATTTGCTTTATCAGTTCTGGTGGTATGCAGACTAAAGAAGGTGCAGCAGCACTATTCTCTATGGCTGTTGTAAACGACCGTATTACCCGCTTTATACGTGATAATGAATTACCTGTGTTGATGTTTGGTTTTGGTGATTGTACTGGTGGTGCTCAAGCTAGCTTCGTGACGCACCCTTTAGTGCAGACTTACTATTTGTCAGGCACCAATATGCCATTTGCTGGACAAATGGTAGTACCTGCGTACTTACCGTCAACAGCAACTTTATCGAACTACTTATCTAAAGTACCTGGTGCGATGACAGGGTTAGTTCATAATCCGTTTTGCGAGACCTTAGATACTCAGTTGTCTGGTATTGACCCACTTATGCCATTACCGACAATGAAGATTGAAGAAGTGATCGGTAAAGCCTTGTCTACTCTTGTACCTGAAGTCGTTGAGTTAGAAAAAGTCATTGTACAAGATGATCCTCGTGCGTTGATGAAGCCAATTCATAAAGTGTTAATACATGCTCGTGGTTGTACGGCGGTTAAATTAATCCGTAAAGCACATGACAACAATATTAATGTTGTATTGGTTGCCTCAGATCCTGACATGACATCTGTTCCTGCAGACATGCTTAAAGATAGCGATAAGCTTGTGTGTATTGGCGGTAATACTTCAGATGAAAGTTACCTTAATGCTTACTCAGTATTAAAAGTAGCTGAATATGAAGATGTTGATGCGTTACATCCTGGTATCGGTTTCTTATCTGAAAGCCCGCAGTTTGCAGCGTTATGTGTTAACAACGGAGTTAACTTTGTTGGCCCTAGTGTGTATTCAATGACCACAATGGGTAACAAATCTAATGCCATTCACACCTCTCAAGCGCAAAACGTACCCGTTGTGCCAGGTAGCCACGGTATTTTGAGTAATGCCGAGCAGGCGGTGAACGTAGCGTCAGAAATTGGTTATCCAGTACTATTAAAAGCGGTACAAGGTGGTGGTGGTAAAGGTATTCAGGTTGTTAAACGCCCTGAGGACATGATTAGCTTCTTCCAGAGAACCGCAACAGAAGCCGCTGCTGCATTTGGTAATGGTGATTTGTATTTAGAGAAATACGTTACATCATTACGCCATATTGAAGTGCAATTACTGCGTGATAAGTTTGGTAATACTAAAGTATTGGGTATACGCGACTGTTCAGTACAACGCAATAACCAGAAAGTGATTGAAGAATCTGGTTCAACTATGTTGCCTGAAGAGCTTAAGCAACGTGTGATGGAATACACTCGTGCGTTAGGTGAGGCGACCGATTATATGGGCGCAGGCACTGTTGAGTTTATCTATAACTTAGATGCAAACGAAGTGTACTTCATGGAGATGAATACGCGTCTTCAAGTTGAACATCCCGTCACTGAAGCAACATCAGGTATTGATATTGTTAGTGCGCAGTTTGATATTGCTGCAGGTCGTTCAATTGAAAAACTGGAACCGGTTGACCAAGGTTACGCCATGGAAGTGCGTGTGACTGCAGAGAAAGCGGCGCTTGATAGTCAAGGTATTCTTCAGCTTATTCCTAATCCAGGTAACATTACTGAATGTGTATTGCCTCAGCGTGATGATGTTGAAATTATTTCGATTGCAGCAACAGGCAAAGAAGTGTCGCCATACTATGATAGCTTGATCGCACAGATCATCATACGCGGTACTGATCGTGCTGACGTAGTAGCTAAAATGTATGAGTACCTCGATAGCGTTGTGATTAAAGGTATTGCGACTAACATTCCATTATTGAAGCTTATCCTTAAAGATCCAACGTTCAATGAAGGTGTGTATGACACTAACTACTTACCACGTTTAATGGCTGAGTTAGATATTCCTGCACTGATTGCTGAAATGGAAGCGGCTGCTGAAACCATTGGCGTTGATACTGAATCATTACGTGTTGGTGAGAGTAATGAACTGAAAGTATTGGCCCAAGGCGCAGGTATTTTCTATACATCTCCAGCACCGGGTGAAGCAGACTTTGTTAAAGAAGGTGATATTGTCACGGTTGAACAAACATTGGCATTGATGGAAGCGATGAAGATGTTCTCTCAACTTACGTTAGCAGGCTTTAATCGTCAAACAGGTGTGTTATATCCTGAAGATCAAAAGTATCGCATAGAACGTATTCTCAATAGTAATGGTCAGCAAGTATCACAAGGTGATTTACTGTTTGTTATATCGCCAGTCGAAGCGTAATACGTTAGATTGATTATTAAAAAAATACCCACCTTTTGGTGGGTATTTTTTTGTCATACTTTCGTATGTTGTAATACACTCAACATTGTATACACTTTTTCGTTCAACTATTTTATTAGAATTGTTGGATCATACTATTGAGAGAATTGAGTTGGCTTGGCTTCTCTAAAGTATTATTGATTACGCTTTGGATATTGATTAATGGAATCGACACTAAGCATGCTCATGCTTCGGTGGTGGATAGTCAATCCATCGTTAATTTAAAAAATAGTAATGTCGTACGATATTGTGTTGATCCTGATTGGTTACCTTATGAAGCCATTGTTGATGGTCGTCATACTGGAATTTCATCTGATTATTTAGCTTTATTAGCACATTATACCAATCTGACTTTTGTGTTAGTCCCCACTTCGTCTTGGCGACAGAGCCTGGAATTACTCAAACAGGGTGAATGCGAACTAACGCCCATTTTAAATCAAACGCCTAAACGTGACCAATATCTATCCTTTAGTCAGGTCTTTTTTAAATCACCAAATGTATTGGTGTCACTAAAATCTCAACCATTTTTACAAGGGTTTGAAAATATCGGCAACCGCTTATTAGCCATCCCCAAAGATTATCGCTTAGTCGAGTATGTACAACGGTATTACCCCAGCCTTAACACCATATTAACCAGTAATGAACGGCAGGGATTAGAAAAAGTCGCTAATGGTGAGGTAGACGTATTTGTCGGATCGATGTTTTCGGTTAATGCGTATATTCAGCAACAGGGATTAACATCACTTAAAATTGCAGGTTGGGGTGGTCCTGAAGATGAGTTACGCATAGGCGTTATCAAGGCAAAAAAAACTTTGTTACCGCAGATTAATGCTGGTCTAGCAAAAATCACTCAAGCTGATCATAATGCTATTTATAAAAAATGGCATAATATTACCGTCATTGAAGACATTGATTATAGTGTTGTTATCCAAGTTGGTACTGTACTTGGGATGCTTATTCTATTCTTACTTTATCGAACGATTTGTGTGAGTAAGTACAATGTCCACTTAGAAAAAAACAATAAGCAGTTACAACAATTGCATTTAGAATTGGAACAAAAAAATAGCGATTTGGATTTTTTAGCTCAACACGACCCATTGACAAAACTATTTAATCGTCAATATTTTAATCAAACCTTTTTAGATGATCCTAGGCAGCCTCAACAGAACAAACAAGTAAACAATAATATTAGTTTGGTTGTTATTGATATCGATTTTTTTAAAGCAATAAATGACAAGCATGGACATACTGTTGGTGACAAGATATTAGTTCAAGTTGCACAAGTGTTACAAGCATCGGTGAGAGATCTGGATGTTGTTGCAAGGTGGGGCGGTGAAGAATTTGTGGTGGTGTGTCAGCATGTAGCATTGCACGATGCTACCGAACTTTGCCAACGAATTACTGATGAACTTACCCACTTCCATTTTTACAATAATATCAAAGTGACCTGTAGTTATGGTATTGCCCTATTGAAGGACAATGAACCGATTCAAGCTTGTTTTGAACGTGCCGATGGGGCTTTGTTTAAAGCCAAGCAGTCTGGGCGTAATCAATATTGTAGCGCCTGATAAAATTATTTTGATTAATGTGTATACTCTTTTTCGTCACTGGTCTTATTCGATAATAAGAACATAGTGGGCATCGCGGCAAACTCATATTCATCATAAAATGCACCTAAAAATGCTATTTTAGGTATTTAACCTCAAATTTAACATTTTCAGGGTAAAATAACGTGACGGCTAAAAAATAATCTATTATTTTTAGTCGTTTGTTTTATATGTAATTCTAGTCATTAATATCGATTTTTTGAGCTAAAAATAAATAAATATTGCACCAGCTATTTGCGCCCAGCAAGGTTCCAATTTACAATATGCGCCTTAATAACCTGATGTGCGGTGTGTCGGTTCTTTTTCGCATGCTCCGTCTACTTCTTAAACTAATCATTAAAGTTGAATCATGACCGAATTATCCAAATACAGAAACATTGGTATCTTCGCTCACGTTGACGCGGGTAAAACCACGACCACCGAGCGTATCCTTAAGCTAACCGGTAAGATCCATAAGATCGGTGAAGTACATGATGGTGAATCAACCACAGACTTCATGGAACAGGAAGCTGAGCGCGGTATTACCATTCAGTCAGCAGCAGTAAGCTGTTTCTGGAAAGGCTACCGTTTTAACGTTATTGACACTCCAGGCCACGTTGACTTTACAGTTGAAGTTTATCGTTCGCTAAAAGTGCTTGATGGCGGTATCGGTGTATTCTGTGGTTCAGGCGGCGTAGAGCCTCAGTCAGAAACTAACTGGCGTTATGCTAACGATTCTGAAGTTTCGCGTATCATCTTCGTAAACAAATTAGACCGTATGGGTGCTGATTTTTTACGTGTTGTTAAGCAAACTAAAGACGTATTAGCGGCTAATCCTTTAGTTATGGTTTTACCAATCGGTATTGAAGACGAATTCATTGGTGTTGTTGACCTATTAACTCGCGAAGCTCACGTTTGGGACGATACTGGTTTACCTGAAAACTTCACAATTCAGCCTGTACCTGCTGACATGGTTGACTTAGTTGAAGAATACCGTGAAATGTTAATCGAAACTGCTCTTGAGCAAGACGATGACTTATTAGAAGCTTATATGGAAGGTGTTCAACCATCTATAGAAGACGTTAAGCGTTGTATCCGTGCCGGTACTCGTACAATGGCTGTGTTCCCAACATATTGTGGTAGCGCATTCAAAAACAAAGGTATGCAGTTACTACTAGATGCCGTTGTTGATTATTTACCTGATCCAGTTGAAGTTGATCCACAACCTCTAACTGACGAAGAAGGTAACGAAAATGGTGAGTTCGCTATTGTTGATGTTGATGCGCCTTTCAAAGCATTAGCATTCAAAATCATGGACGACCGTTTTGGTGCATTAACTTTCGTACGTATCTATTCAGGCCGTATCAAGAAGGGTGACACCATCCTTAACTCGTTTACCGGTAAAACTGAGCGTATTGGCCGTATGGTTGAAATGCAAGCTGATGAACGTAACGAACTTGAATCAGCACAAGCTGGTGACATTATCGCTATCGTGGGTATGAAGAACGTGCAAACTGGTCACACTTTATGTGATCCTAAGCACCCTTGTACTCTTGAAGCCATGGTATTCCCTGAGCCAGTTATTTCTATCTCTGTAACGCCAAAAGATAAAGGCGGAAGTGAGAAAATGGGTATTGCTATCGGTAAAATGATTGCAGAAGATCCATCTTTCCGCGTTGAAACTGACATTGATTCAGGTGAAACCATCCTTAAAGGTATGGGTGAACTTCACTTAGACATTAAAGTTGATATTCTTAAGCGTACTTACGGCGTAGACCTAATTGTTGGTGAGCCTCAAGTTGCTTACCGTGAAACTATCACGAAAGAAATTGAAGATAGCTACACGCATAAGAAACAGTCTGGTGGTTCTGGTCAGTTTGGTAAAATTGATTACGTTATTCGCCCTGGCGAGCAAAACACTGGTTTCACTTTCACCTCGAAAGTTGTTGGTGGTAACGTACCTAAAGAATTCTGGCCTGCTGTTGAGAAAGGTTTCAAGAGCATGATGAATACCGGTACTATCGCTGGTTTCCCTGTGTTAGACGTTGAACTTGAACTTCAAGATGGTGCTTTCCACGCAGTTGACTCGTCAGCTATCGCGTTCGAAATCGCTGCTAAAGGTGCGTTCCGTCAATCTATGCCTAAAGCCGGTGCACAACTTCTTGAACCTATCATGAATGTTGACGTATTCAGCCCAGATGACAACGTTGGTGACGTAATTGGTGACCTTAACCGTCGTCGCGGTATGATTAAAGATCAAAATGCTGGTGTTACAGGTGTTCGTATTAAAGCTGACGTACCGTTATCAGAAATGTTCGGTTATATCGGTTCATTACGTACAATGACTTCTGGTCGTGGTCAATTCTCTATGGAATTTGCTCACTACGCACCATGTCCTAACAGCGTAGCTGAAAAAGTAGTTGCTCAAGTTAAAGAGCGTAAGGCTGCTGAAGCTAAGAAGTAATTCTAGTTTCGATTTGCTGATAAAAACCGTTGCTTAGGCAGCGGTTTTTTTATGCCTTAATTTTATGATATCAGCACTAGACTTTAATACTGATGGGATAAATATTATTTATGACTGTTTCTACTAAGTGTTAATAATGCGTTTGCTGGTGGGGTTAACGGCAGGTTTTCACGCCATATTAATGCTAAGTCCCATGTCATTGCTGGTTGCATCGGTTTAAATACTAACTTGTTATTGGTTAATCGTTGGCAAATGGGTTCGGGTAAAATAGCCACGCCTAAGTTAGCTTCAACCATGGCTGCTATAAAGTCCCACTGACCGCTTCGAAAAGCAATATTAAGTTGTACACCAGCTTTACGACTTAAGCGGCGTATTAATTTAGCCAATGAAAAGTCTTCATTATATAAAATAAAAGGATAAGACTCGAGATCTTGCCAGCTGATTTCAGCTTTGTCACTTAACGAGTGGCCTTCAGGCAAGCAGGCAAGCATAGGGTGCTTA
Organism: Shewanella sp. MEBiC00475; assembly: GCF_005234075.1. Classification (NCBI taxonomy): domain Bacteria; kingdom Pseudomonadati; phylum Pseudomonadota; class Gammaproteobacteria; order Alteromonadales; family Shewanellaceae; genus Shewanella; species Shewanella sp. MEBiC00475. Next base: position 1,515,837 of record NZ_CP039928.1, on the reverse strand, counting down.
ATGAGTAGTTGATTGGCTAGCTCTGTTTTGTGAGTCGTTGGAAGCGCTGTGAAGGCAATATCAAGGCTGTTATTAATTAATGCTTGCTCACACCCAAAACCACCGTATTCATACATTTGCATTTCGATACCTGGGTATTGCTTTCTGTAGGTTGTGAGTAAACCAATAAATAAACTACTCATCATTGGGCATATCCCAAGCCGTAAGCGTCCAGTTTTTAAACCACTAAGATTACTAATATCTTCTTGAAGTCGATGCCAATGGCCTAAAATTTCTCGAGCACTTTGCTCAACGAGATGCCCTGCTTGAGTTAACTCAACCTTTTGGTTGTTCCTAACAAGCAATTGTTCACCCACATCGTGTTCTAAACGTTGGATTATTTTTGTTAGAGTCGGTTGGGTCATAAAGCATTTTTGCGCTGCACGGGTAAAGTTTTCGGTTTCAACTAAAGTTAAAAAACTCTGCAAGTTCTTTATTGGGATGTTCATGCTTAAATGGAATCCAGTCTATTATGATTATTCATTTTACCTATGAAGCATAAAGGATTACTTTGAACTCGTTAACGAAATGGAGCCATGGCAATGAAATCAACTTCAAGTTTATGGGTTGGCGCATTATGGGAAGCGGCGATGCCAGTGAAGCATGAGATGTTATCATCTAATGTGTCACAAACAGCTGCTGCATCGAGTACACAGCCTATTGAGCAAAAATCTCAACCAATAAACCCAGCTTAAGCTGGGTTTTTGCTGTTTTATACCCCTCTTGTCATTAGTCTGTATGTACCTTCGCTTGAGGAGTATTGGTATACTCACTACGTGTTATTGTCGCTTTTTATTCAATCTTCTAATTTCCCTATTAAGCAGGTAAAAAAAAGCCACTTACAATGCAAGCGGCCAAAATAGTCATGGGGGGGAAGTTGACTAATTGAAGGTGTTTTCTACCAATTGCTGTTTATTCTCAGCTTGAGGCACATGGCACTGATCGCAAAAATAATACATGCCTTTTACAGTACCTTTGTCGTCCATCACGTGTGATTTATCGACTGGAGTCGCTTTCATGCGCTTAGCTTTATCCCAACTGTGACAGCTTAAACAACCATTTTTATCAGTCGTAATTGAGTAAGTTGCTTTATGTGGAATAATGGGTGGTTGATGTACAAACGTGCGTTCAATTGCTTTACCACGTGTTGGGTAAACTGGCATCTCGTCTGCAGGACGTACTTCTGTCACTTGCGAGTCACCCGCAAGAGAAGATAGTTTTACGGGTTCAGGGTTTGCATGTGCTTGTTGACCTGAGTAAGCGCTAATCGCTAGCATCACGGCTGCTAAAGTGATTAATTTTTTCATAACTTGCTCTCCACCTTAAGAGGAATTCTGTTCGAATTATTTGAATTAAATCGGTTGGTATATTGGAATACGCGCGGTGCACAAACATCAATACAGCGGCCACAAAGAGTACAGTCACTATCGAGTATAAATGGCTGAATACTGCCTTTTTTTAACACAGGTTTTAACACCTGACGTTCTGGGCAAACAGTAAAACAATCCATGCAGTTATTGCATGCTTCAGCTCGAATAGCGGCTATTTTTATTGGGCTAACTTTGCCTATCAGTGAAAATAATGCCCCCGTTGGGCACAGGTGGCTACACCAAGCTCGTTCAACCACAAAGGTGTCGAGCAAAAAGATAACCGCTAATACCCATAGCCCGCTGCCTGCGCCAAATAATATTGCGCGATAGACGACGGGGACTGGATTTAGCCATTCCCACACTGTAACACCAGTGAGTATAGGTAATATCAACACTAATCCAAGCATGTAATAACGCAGATTTTTTGGTATTTCACTGGTGCGAGGCAGTGAAAATTTCCGTCTAATCCAGCTGGCTAAATCGGTGACAATATTAACTGGGCATACCCAGCTGCAAAACACTCTTCCGCCAAGTAGGGCATAAATCCCGACTATGATAACCGCGCCGAGTAACAGGCTTATTTCGGGCCAGTGGCCGCTCATAAGCACTTGTAACGTTACTAACGGATCGCTTAATGGAATTGTGTCCAACAGTAAACTGGTTGAGAGATTTCCCTTAAGGAGCCATAAGCCCAAAAATGGACCAATGGCAAATAAGCTCAGCACACTCAGTTGCGATATTCTGCGTAAAATGAGGAAACGATGTGCCCCCCACCAACCAAGTTCGTTGACTGCAGCATTGGCAAAACGTGTTGCTGATTTTGGGCTATTGCTATGTTTTATATTCATAATGATAGCCCCTTATTTAGCATCTCAAGTGTCGTTTCTTCGGTGTGTTGATAAGTATCATGAGCAGCAGCCTTACCCATTGCAATATGCCTTGGTAATACTTTTATCACTGCTTGTTCTGTCACGCAGGCATGTTCACATTTACCACATCCGGTACACAAATCTGGATTGATGGTAGGTAAAAACATCGCATGGTGATCGCTCTTTTCATTGCGTTGCAGTACTAGAGTGATGGCTTTGTCTATTAACGGGCAAACCCGATAACAGACATCACATCGCAAACCTCTAAAGTTAAGACAATTTTTCTCATCTATTAAGACTGCTATTCCCATTTTTGAGTCGTCAATGTTATCTAGTTTTTGGTCAAGCGAGCCGCTAGGGCAGGCTTTAACACAAGGGATATCATCACACATTTCGCAAGGGATATTACGCGCAGTAAAATAAGGCGTACCCGTTGGGGCTCCATCAAACCAGCGTGCTAGTTTTAAGGTATCGTAGGGGCAAGCCTCTACGCATAAGCCGCAGCGAACACACGCTGAGAGAAAATCGTCTTCTGGCAATGCGCCGGGCGGACGAATAGCAAATGGGTCAAGTGGACGAGATTGAGTGGAAACAGTTGTTAACCCCAAACCGACCATACCCATTACACAACTGGCTTTCGCCGTTGTAGCAAGAAACTGTCTACGGTTGACACCGTTTACACTTGCTAGTTTGCTATTAATTTTGCTCATGATATTGCGTTCCATTTATGCACTTGGGTATTGATTAAGCCTTCATTACTTTTACTGGACACTTCTTAAAATCGGTCTCTTTTGACAAGGGATCAGTAGCATCGAGTATTAGCTTGTTGACTAGTTGGCGCGCATCAAAAAACGGCATAAAGACTACGCCTTTAGGTGGCTTGTTACGGCCTTTGGTTTCAACACGAGTTTTAACTTCACCACGAGGAGACGCTACGACAACTTCATCGCCACGTTGTAAACCTCGTACTTTTGCATCTTCTGGGTGCATAAAGATTTGAGCGTCAGAATAAGCGCGTTGAAGTTCAGGTACACGAGCTGTCATTGAGCCAGTGTGCCAGTGCTCTAATACTCGACCCGTTGACATCCAAAGATCATATTCTTTGTTTGGCTCTTCTGCAGCAGGCTCGTAAGGGAGGGCGAAAATAACCGCTCTACCGTCTGGCTTACCGTAGAAATTAAATCCTTCACCCGCTTTTACGTACGGATCACTTCCTTCGACAAAACGACGCAGGGTTTCTTTACCATCAATAACAGGCCAGCGTTTACCGCGGTTTTCATGGTAGTTATCGAAGGCGTCTAAATCGTGACCATGGCCGCGACCAAATTTAGCGTATTCTTCAAAAAGACCTTTTTGCAGATAAAAACCAAAGTGTTCACTTTCGTCGTTATATGCACCTTTGCACTGTTCTTTAGGATATTTGTTTACTTCACCGTTGGCGAATAAGATATCGTAAAGTGTTTTGTCAGCATTTTCTGGTTGCTTGGCAATTAGTTCAGCAGGCCATACTTCAGATACTTTAAAGCGCTTTGAAAACTCAACTAGCTGCCATAAATCTGATGTAGCCCCTTCAGGTGCTTTGACTTGCTGGTGCCAAAAATGGGTACGACGTTCTGCGTTACCATAAGCACCTTCTTTTTCTACCCACATTGCCGTTGGTAAAATTAAGTCTGCAGCCATTGCGGTTACTGTTGGATATGGATCTGATACCACGATAAAGTTTTCTGGGTTACGGAAACCTGGATAAATTTCATCATTGATATTTGGGCCTGCTTGCATGTTATTGGTACACATGGTCCAGTAACAGTTTAGCTTGCCATCTTTCAACATACGGCTCTGTTGCACCGCGTGGTAACCAGGTTTAGGTGGAATAGTACCCGCTGGAACTTGCCAAAGTTTTTCGGTAATTTCACGATGTTTAGGGTTTTTAACCACCATATCTGCTGGTAAACGGTGTGAGAATGTTCCCACTTCACGTGCAGTACCACAAGCTGATGGCTGACCTGTTAGAGAGAACGGGCTATTGCCTGGGGTGGCTATTTTCCCTGTTAATAAGTGGATGTTGTAGAGCATATTATTTGCCCATACACCACGAGTATGTTGGTTAATACCCATAGTCCACAAACTCATCACTTTTTGTTTAGGGTCGGCATATACTTTGGCTAGCGTGATAAGGTTTTCAACTGCAACACCGCTCATTTCTGATGCGTATTCAACAGTATAAGTACTGACAAACTTAGCATATTCTTCAAAGGTAATTGGCTTAGAACCACCATTACCAGAGTTTTTAGCTTTCTTTTCTAGCGGATGTTCTGGGCGTAAACCATAACCAATGTCGGTAACACCTAAGGCAAAGTTAGTATGTTTGCTGACAAAGTCTTTGTTCACTGCATCGTTTTGAATAATGTAGTTAGCGATGAAGTTTAGGATCACAAGGTCAGTTTGTGGCTTGAAAACCATTGGGTTATCAGCTAAATCAAAGCTGCGGTTTTCATAGGTAGAAAGTACATGTACACGTGCATCTTTATGGCTTAAACGACGGTCAGTTAAACGAGCCCATAAGATTGGGTGCATTTCTGCCATGTTAGCGCCCCAAAGCACAAAATTATCACCGGCTTCGATGTCATCATAACAACCCATTGGTTCATCAATACCAAAGGTACGCATAAATCCACCCACGGCAGATGCCATACAATGGCGAGCGTTAGGGTCGATGTTGTTAGTCAAAAAGCCCGCTTTGTGAAGTTTAGACGCGGCATAACCTTCCCAAACTGTCCATTGGCCAGAACCAAACATACCGACAGAAGTAGGGCCTTTTTTAGCAATACTGGCTTTCCATTTTTCGGCCATAGTATCAAAAGCAACATCCCAGCTTACTGGAGTGAAATCACCTTCTTTATCATACTTACCATCTGTCATTCTTAGTAATGGCGTGGTTAAACGGTCTTTGCCATACATGATTTTTGATAAGAAGTAGCCTTTAATACAATTCAAGCCTCTGTTAACAGGGCTTTCTGGATCGCCTTTAGTAGCGATCACTTTGCCATTTTTGGTGCCCACTAATACGCTACAGCCTACACCGCAAAAACGACACGGGGCTTTATCCCACGTGACATCGCTCTTGCCTTCTGCTGCTTGAACTATGTTGATGGGAATAGCGATACCCACTGCCGATGCTGCTGCGGCAGCGGCGTTGGCTTTTAAAAACTCGCGACGGCTTATGCTCATGGTGTTCCTCACTCTTAGAATGTTTACTTAGTGCGTGATAGTCATTGGAGGTGACGTGATAGAGTGAGTCTAGTCCTTACAATCAACATGGGTATACCTCCGAATGGGTATAGTGATTAATAGTTGTGCAAGGTCACATTTTTCCATGTGATATAAATCTCATTTTAACAATTAGGTAAATGCTGTTTTAGAAGTTGCTTGTAAAGCATGTTATGCCTGAAGTGTGTGATTTTCTATTTATTGAAAACCTATCTAGGCTATATGGTTAACCTAGATTGAATCATTGATTGGTTATGTTGATTAATGATGGATCTTTGTAGGTATGGTTAATATCCCGTTAGCTCCATATAACCTTGTCCTTGGTGGCTGCCCTTAATGGTAATTGGGCCTTCCCAATATGCGGTTGATACCAGCATGTCACTGTTTGGATTCAGTGCTTGAGTTGTTACATCTACCCCTTCGCTGTTAATACGTAAACGCCAAGCGATAGGATGTTTGCCTAATGCGGTTTGTTGCCATTGGGTTGGCTCCATGGATATATCATTAGGGTTATCTTTACTGTTGATATTGCGGCCACTGCCATCGGCAAACATTCTTCTGCCACTGTAAAAGTGATCCTGATTTGTTGCTCCGCGCAGCCTAAACATCATAAGTGTTGAATTATCGTCTAAACGCAGCGAAAACCAGTCCCAGCCTTGTTGGGCTTTGGTCAAAAATTGTGAGCTCCACTCTCGGTCTAGCCAAGCTTTACCAGTGACATGTTCGGTAATACCGTGACGGGTTATATCCCCCGAAACATCAATAAAAGGTTGGCTGTAGTAATAAGACGCCACGCTTTTATCTGCACTTTTACTGCTATAGCCTTGTTTGCCTTGTAATTGCAGCGGTTGTTGGCTATTAAGCTGAAGTTGATAACTAAATTGTTCACCCACTACTTTCAATGTGGCAGGAAACAGCTTGTCTGATTGGCTTAACCATTGCCAGTTTTGTAAATGTACTTGGAATGGCTGGGGGTCTACGCCGGCAAGTTGTAGCTTCGCGCGTGACCATTTTTCAGCAAGTAAGTGTTCACTTTTAGTAGTCACAGCCGCATGGGCCATATAAAGCTGATTAGTTGCCCAGCTGTTTTTGGCGGGAGCTTGAGCGTTTGTTGGCGGTGAAAGCGCAATCCTAAATTGAGTCCACTGCACGCCAACATCTTCACCCGTTGATGTCGTTAAATTAGCGGTTAAATACCACCACTCAATTTTAAAGTCATCGTGGGCTAAATGATCTTGTGGAAATTGAAGCGTTTTACCTTCCATAACCTTGCTATAACCATCGGAAGAGCCTGTTGACATACTGCTAATGGTTGACTGTTTTTTACCAAGCGCTTGTGGCGGCGAACAAGCTGATACTAAGGTCGTCAGGATAAAAGCCACCACGCTGAAACTGAGCACCTTTTTGAATGTAAAAGAGATCATAGTGCTTCCTGTTGTAAGCTCGATATTAATGGTTTTCGAGTTTGCCAATATAAGGGCAAACACACGGCGAATAAGCAACTCACTACCGTAATCATCACCACTTGAAAATATGCGCCCCAATCCCACACCATAGCGATACTCCACCCAAATGCCTGTAATGTGACTTTATGAATTAATAAATAGCCAAGTAATGCGCCAGTGGGTAAAGCAACCAAGCAGGTTAATAGCACGATAAATAACATTTGTACTAATACCATTAAACGTAATTGATTACGGCTGACGCCTAAGGCATATAAGCGTGCCAAAGGGGCTTGTCGAGCTTGTGTCAACATCATGCAGGCACTGAACAAACCTATGGCCGCTACCAGTAACGTTAAGCTATTAAGCACGACAGTGATTGAGAATGTCTTATTAAATATGTTAATCGCTTCCGTTTTAATCCGCTGCTGGCTGTACATATAAGCGGAAGACAAATTGATTTTCTGGCTAATGTTGTTTTGTAGTGACGTGATATCCCCTTGGTAGGATACCGCTAAACTAATAGGTTTGGCGGGTAACTTATATTGCTGCCATAACGATTGAGTAATAATGGCTTCGCCTTGAGGGTTACCGTAATCGTAATAAATAGCGCCAATGGTTAAATGGTGTTGGTCAAATTGTGATAGTTGAACCTTGTCGCCTATATCGAGTTGGTATTTTATCGATAATGGTTCACTGATCATTACGCTTTCACCAGACGTGAATGTTGGCCAAAAATCATCGGCCGTTATTTTAAAGACGGTTGTTTCAGTTAGCGACAAATGGTCACGACTAACAAGGTGAATGGGCACTTGTGTTTGCGGTGTTGTAATGCGATTAAGGTGGCTATCTATAGTCCATTGATCATAAATGGCTTCAACCTTGGGATCTTGCTTTAATAAAATAGTTAGCGCATCGATTTGATTAGGGTTGGGTCTAATGTATAAATCGGCATGTAAACGGGCATCGAGCCATTTTTTCAAGGTGATTTCAAAGCTACCGACTAGGGTATTCATGGCAATATTGGCACACAACGCTAACAACATGGCCATCATAGCAAGGGCGAGCGGGGCAATGATTTCTTTGGTTTCGGCTATCACATATTGCCAAAGTCCTTTAGGCATCAATGGGCTGAGTACGTTTACCGCCCAATGTAGACATTGTGGTAATAGCAATGGAATAGCGACTGAAAGAATACCCAATAACACTAAGCTATGGCGATATTCCTCGGTAAAGGCAAATGCGACAGTACAGATCAATAATAGCAGCGCTGCGATAACAAATTGTCGCCAATGGATAATATTGAATCGTTGGTTTTGCGGCTGTTTTTGAGCCCCTTGGGCTAATGGGGTGTTTATAAGGCTGAACAACATCGGAATGCAAGCTGCGAAGGCTGCTGACAAGGTCAATACAAGCGCCTGAACAAACCATTGCCATTGCCAGATACCAGGTAATAGCTTAGCCCCATAAAGCTGTTCAAGTGTTATCGCGACCATAGGTTGCAACCACTGCGACAACTGCAAACCAACAATAAAGCCCAATACACAACCCACAAACACTAAGATGAGTATTTCAAGGCTTAAGGCAAGCATCACCGTGTGCCTATCGAGTCCTTGCTGCATGATTTGCACCAGCAGTTTTTGACGCTTCATTAAGCTGTAGCGTACCCCGTTGTAAGCAATAAATAATCCAACCACAAAGGCTAACATGCTCATGGCATCAAGATTAAGGTGAAAGCTGGCTGTTAGGGCGGTTAGTGATTCACCTTCACGAGTTTGAGTAGTGAAATTCAGTTTGCTGGTATCAATGCCAGCTTGAGTTAGGGTATCGGTTAACCGAGCGATAAACTGCTCATCGGATTCAACCGTATCTGCGGAGCTAGAGCCAAAAACGGCAATGTAACTTAGCTTCCCTTGCATATTAAGCAAGGGTTGGGCTAGTGATATGTCAGCCAACAAAGCCGAGCCCAGCCCCCAACTATCATCGATGACAATGATTTCAAGGGGCATGCCATTTAAGGTTATGCTATTCGATTGATTGGTGACGTTACTAATGCGATCGCGTTGGCTTGTCGACATCAATACCTTAGGCTTACCGCCGATTAACTCGGCAAGTGGAATATTAGTCGACGTTATTTTGGTAGAGGAATACGATGAGTTTGAGTCATTATCTTGCTGCTTACGACTGCTGATTGCCGCAATAATATCGCTACTATTAACTCGCCATAGCCTGCCTTGTTCGTCGGTTGCGATGCCTTCAATGCTGGCAATAGTATTGAAGCCTGCGTTAGCTAATACAAAGTAAACTGATTCATCAATACTGCTTTGTGTACTGTGGCTAATGGATAAGCGTGCTTGTTGACTGAGTAACTCTGATACATTGCCATAGCTTTGTTTGGCATTTTCATTGGTTGCATAAACACCAATCAATAATGTTACCGCCAGCATAATGCCTAACAAAATGGCACTGGCTTGTAGCGGTGCATGCCGGTAATGACTGGCGAATAAACGTAAGCATAAACTTAAGCGCTTTATTGATGAGAAGTACGATGATGAATCGGTCATCATGCTCTAACCCTGCAGCTTTTTGTCGATAGGGTTAACGACTATCTGTTGGTTTTCAACATGCCAACGGTGTTGCATAAACGCTGCGCATTGCTCGCTATGGGTGACCATTAAGATACAACAATTAGCTTGCTGGGCTAAGTCTGTGAGTAATTGCATCACCTGCATGCCAGCGTGTTGGTCGAGATTACCTGTGGGTTCATCTGCCAAAATTAACTGCGGTTTATGGGCTAATGCCCTGGCAATCGCCACTCTTTGTTGTTGCCCGCCTGAGAGGTTTTCAACGTTACGGTCGAGTAATGCAGTTAATCCGAGCTGGTGGCATAATTCATCACACCAAGTGCTCCAAGTTAATTGATTTAACGCGAGTGAAAATTGAATGTTGTCACGGACATTTAATGGTGTAAGTAAGTTAAATTGTTGAAATACCACCCCAAGTGACTGACGTCGATATTGGCTCCACTGTTTATCTTGCCATTGCGATACCGAGCGCATGCTATCACCTTGGCGGATCAACATGTCGCCACTGTCGATGGTTTCAAAGCCACCAATGATATTAAGTAAAGTACTTTTCCCGCTGCCACTAGGGCCTGTGAGTGCAATCGTTTGACCTTGCTGCAGGGTAAGGTTTACTTGTTGTAGTACTGGATGAAATGACTCACCATCACGAAACCCTTTACTGATGTTCTCTAAGGTGACGATGCTTGTCATAGTCGCTCCATCTTTTAATAAACTGACTTAACTGAATAATGTTATCAATAATATACGCGATATAAGTGGTTTTTGTTCAAAAATAAAAAAAGCGAACCAATGGCTCGCTTAATTAAAGTAAAACAGTGAATTAATTACTCATCAATGAGTGAATAAGGTAATTCAATAATTGATAACTGTGAACTTTCATCTTCGGCAACACGTAGTTGAGCGCCATTTTCAGTATCATTAGGCAGTACAGCTGTAAGGAGTACTTTATCGCCATATTGGACGCACTCAATAATCTTACCACCACGGCGGAAACCGTCTTCAAGGGCAATTTCTAATTGTGTGTCAGTGCTGATAGTTTTGCTGGTGGTGCCAGACAAAATATACAGTGCACGTTTATTGCCACCGCGATATTTCATTCGAGCAATTGTTTCTTGGCCCATGTAACAGCCCTTGGTAAAGCTAATGCCATTAATGGCTTGCAGATTACACATTTGTGGCACGTACTGACCAGAATGAGCCGCATCGATGTTTGGATAGCCGGCATTAATTTCTAATGCTTGCCATGTGCTGGCATCAAACAACGTTTGTCCAGACTGGCTGATGATGGTTTCTGCTGCCGCATTGTGAATAATGGCAATAAAACGCTCATCATCACGAATAATCACACCTTGATCTACAAGATTGAGCGCTTGTGATACATCACCAAAATGTTCGGTAACAAAGGCTTGGGCTTCTGTTCCTGCAATGCCGATGATTTGATAATCATTGCTGACATCCGCTAGCTCAGCTTTACTAAATACAGCGTATTTTTGTAACTGAGGTAAATCTAGGCTTAAGGTACTTTTTGGCAATAACATAAATAGGCTATCGCCTATTGAAAATGTACGGAAACTGGCAAGCATTTTACCTTTAGGATCACAATGTGCGCCCCATTTCCATTGGTCAGCAGTTAATGAACTGATGTCTGTGGTGACTTGGCCATGAATAAAGCTGCGGCCTTGCTCGCCGGTGATTTCAATTAATCCCATATGAGTCAAACTAGATAGCACTAATGCAGGAGACGTGGCGATGAAATCCCAATCTGGTTGGTTTACTGAAATGGTCATAACTATCCCTAACGTGAGAATAAGACGGTATAGTTTGGAGTGTAACGGATTAATAGAAAGCTCAACAGGGGGGGCGGTTTTAAAACCAAGAAAAAAGCTACCTTGTGAACAAGATAGCTTTTTAAATAACATCATTAATTCGAATTAATTGTTTACTCAGCCAACTTAAAACAATACCCGCGCACGGATGGTGCCTTCAATGGATTTTAATTCAACTAATGCTTCTTCAGCTTGATCAGAATCGACTTCCATTACCACATAACCAATCTCTGCAGTGGTCTGTAGATATTGAGCGGCAATGTTAATGTGTTTCTCTGAAAATGCTTGGTTGATTTTGATCAACACACCAGGACGGTTTTGGTGAATGTGCAATAAGCGTGATGTACCGCTATGTTGTGCTAAAGACACTTCTGGGAAATTAACGGCTGACAAAGTAGAACCATTGTCAGAGTATTTTACCAGCTTGCCTGCAACTTCAATCCCGATATTTTGTTGGGCTTCTGCTGTACTGCCACCAATATGTGGCGTAAGCAACACATTGTCTAAACCACGTAATGGTGTAATAAACTCATCATCATTCGATTTAGGTTCAACGGGGAACACATCAATCGCTGCACCTGCAAGATGTTCAGATTTTAGCGCTTGGGCTAAGTCTTCAATATCGACTACGGTACCGCGTGAGGCATTGATAAAAAAGCTGCCTTGACGCATTTGGGCAAATTGAGCCTTAGCAAACATATCTTTAGTTTGTGGTGTTTCCGGCACATGCAGACTGACGACATCTGCTTGAGACAATAACTCGTCCATAGAATGAATTTGAGAAGCATTACCTAGCGGCAATTTGTCTTCAATATCAAAGAAAATCACTCTCATACCTAAGGTTTCAGCCAAAATACCCAGCTGAGTGCCGATGTGACCATAACCGATCACACCCAAAGTTTTACCACGCACTTCAACACTGCCATTTGCGCTTTTTAACCAACCGCCACGATGCGAGATAGCATTACGCTGTGGAATGCCACGCATTAGCATAATGATTTCACCAATAACCAATTCAGCAACACTTCGAGTATTAGAGAAGGGCGCGTTGAATACCGGAATACCCAATTTTTCAGCAGTAGCTAAATCGACTTGGTTGGTACCGATACAAAAACAGCCGATGGCAACCAGCTTTTCTGCATGATGTAGTACTTCTGCAGTAATTTGAGAACGGGAACGTAATCCAACAAAGTGAGCATCTTTAATTGATGCAAGTAAAGCATCTTCACCTAAAGAGGCTTTATGATATTCAATGTTGGTATAACCTGCTCGTTCTAGTACATCAACCGCAGTTTGGTGGACGCCTTCCAACAGCAGGATTTTGATCTTATCCTTGTCAAGCGAGTGTTTCGCCATGATATGGGTACCCTCTTATCATTAAATGATACTTATGCTAATACTAATGCATTAGCCAATAGTTATGATATAAATGCGGACTTGCGAAGCATTATCAAAGTAGCACTTTTTTAAGCGCTTGTGGAGGGCTAGATGGCTAAAGTTAATATTCTAAATTTAGAACAATATCACAAATGAGGGATTTATATTGAATAACAAGATGTTATGGTGCGTGGTTTATCTATTAGTGTTGGTATGGTCGGTCAGTAATCCAAAGGATATGTTTACTTGGTGGTTGGAAGCTATTCCCGCATTAATCGCCTTACCAATATTGTTTTTTAGTCGTAAAAGCTTTCCTCTGACCACCTTAGCCTATGTACTTATTTTAGTGCATTGCTGTGTGCTATTTGTGGGCGCTCGGTACACCTATGCGGAAGTGCCATTGTTTGATTGGCTGGCACAAGTGATGGGCAGTGATAGAAATAATTATGATAAATTAGGGCATTTTGCCCAAGGTTTTGTACCTGTTATATTGGCTCGAGAAATTTTTATCCGTAAGCAAGTAATACAAATCGGTGCTTGGTGTCAGTTTTTATCGGTATGTTTTGTGTTGGCATTCTCTGCTTTTTATGAATTAGTTGAATGGTGGGTAGCCATTGCTACTGGCGAAAATGCTGAGGCGTTTTTGGGCACTCAAGGGTATGTTTGGGATACTCAATCTGATATGTTTTTAGCATTGATTGGTGGGATCTGTGGGGTATTTTTGCTGTCGTCGTTACATAATAAGCAAATAGCGGCCAAAATGCTGATTAAGCAAAGTTCCGTTTGATGTTAATGGTTGAACTTGTGTTGTTATAAGTTCGACTATTTTTTGTTTGTATAGAATTGTTGTTTTTATAGATAATTGTTTGAGCGAGTAGAGAGTATGAGCTTATCAGTCTTAAGCTAGTCATAAAGTCTATTTAACGTCAGTCAAATTTACTATTAATACTTTAGACTGATAAAATAGTCATAACAACTAGCAAATTTTTACTATGCTTGCAGTATAAAATAGTTTTTATAATAAAAACTGTTATTGAGAAGTGATTTATCGCCATGTTCATTTATGCAGATATTGACTTCACGATATTAAGAGCATCATAAATATCCAAATAAAGCGCTCTAAATATAATAACAAAAAGTACATTATCTGCATTAGCTAATGCTTTAAAGCTAGAAACAAGTTTTTGTGTACGTAGTAGGTAACTTTAGGATGTGCTCAAGGTATGTTGGGCAAGAAAGTACTTTTCAGGGAGAAGAGTGATGAGTTCAAATATTGATGAATTGGTGTTCGTACACCAAATCGCTGCACCTTGCCATTTAGCTATTTTGGCTGAATCTATCGGATTAAAAACCCGAATCGTTAAACATGCCGCAGATCTTGAACTAGACAAAAAATCCAATAATTTTTATTTTGTCTCACAAAAAGGTGCAGCCCTAGATAATAAGGGTATTCCATTATTGGTATCGCGTTTAGTGGTACATGTCCCAGTTGCCTTATACCAAGTTGAACGTGGGTCACTTGACCAAGAATCAGCGCTGCTTTTAGGCGTGCGTGGTTTATTGTACAGTGATCAACGCATGGACTTAATGCTGACGGGTTTACGTAAAATGGTTTCCGACGAATTGTGGTATGACCGTCCTTTAATCAGTAAAATTTTTAGACGTTTGATTCAACAATTAGACACTAATATTGACATTTCCACCGATACCGTCGCTATTCTCCAAAAACTCACCACCAGAGAGCGTACTATTATTCAACTTGTTTCCAGTGGCGCACGCAATAAAGAAATTGCTCAACGTTTGTGTATTAGTGAACATACTGTGAAAGCCCATATTTCCTCTATTTTCCGTAAAACAGAGTCTCGTAATCGCGTAGAATTATTGCGATGGGCACAAACTTATCAAACTCATTGTGAATTAGTGAATTAGCATGTTGGATATTTTATCCAATAATGACATTAGGAGCTTAGGCTCCTTTTTTTAAGCGGTTAATCTAATCACAAGTGTTTAGGGTCTGTTGCTCTTTGCTGGTTGAATTTTGTTCGAGATAAAAACGTTTTAATCGAGGCGAGTGGATTGCTGCCTAGCAATCTAAGCTACTTTTACTTAACGAAGAGTGACTCAACAAAGAGTAAAATGTTTTTAGCCGAACCCTACGGGCAGCGTTTGTTGGTCATTTTTACTGCGTTATCGACTTTTTGTGTAGAATAACTACACCACAAAGTCTCTGCCTTGTACAAATGAACAACAATTCGCTGCAAAACCAACCTTGAAAGATCAACAGACCCTAATACCAATCTCATTAAATATCTGGTCAGTTCAGAGTCTCTCAGGTTTTTCAATTCAAGGCGCATTGATGTAGAAATGGTTGTTCCCTTTTAAATCGATGCAACACCGAAGTGGAATACCTGAGAGACTCCATTCTGGCGGGTTTCAAAGTCCTGTATGCTTCGTTAGATGTTTTCAAAATACGACTGCATGGTCTATTTTTTCCATAAAAAATACGACATTCCCACCCTCCATGGCGGTCAGATGCTGGAGGTAGAGTAACGCAGGAGCTTGTTACCGAGAATCACTATTCGCTTCAATCATCTGCTTTGCCTACAGCACTTTGAACTCCAGCTGAATAGCACATATTTAATAGGATTGGTATAGCTTTTAAAAGCTTAAGCTAATTAGTACACTGAGATGACTAACTATAATAAAGATGGATATTAATAATGAGTATTTGGTTTAACACTGTCACTTTAGAAGATTGTGCTCGCTTAGATGCTGGGATGCACGGAAAGGGCACCTTAATGCAAACATTAGGGATTAAGATTACCGAAATTGGTGATGATTATATGGTTGCTACCATGCCTGCTAACCCAGCTGTACATAATCCACTAGGGATAGTTCACGGCGGTGCAAACGTCGCTTTAGCGGAAACCGTAGCCAGTTATGCCGCTAACTTTGTGGTCGACTTTAACCGTTACTATTGTGTAGGCCAAGAAATCAACGCCAATCATTTAAAAGCATCGCGAAATGGTGAGTTAACGGCAACGGCTAAACCAGTGCACTTAGGAAAACGCAGTTCGGTTTGGGAAATTTTGATCCGTAATAGTGCTGGTGAGTTATGTTGTATTTCACGTATGACTGCAGCAGTGGTTGAGCGATAAACTATAATGGATACTAGAAATAAATAAGCCTTATAATCAATGATAGAGTAACGTTTTTACCTTGTTGATTTTGTACTATGTAAGGCGAAGTATTTATTTAGTCCGTTCGAATATGTCTATAGATACGTTAAGTAAAAAGTTATGTCTCCTATTAATTGGTTTTGCTTAACGACGTTACTCGCTTGCATTGGATGTAGCATATCAATATAAGGAAAATCCATGGATAGTATCAACATCTGGGAATGGGTAGGGTATTTAGCCTCTGTGGTTGTAGCAATTTCGCTGATGATGTCCAACATAAAGAAACTACGCTGGTGGAACTTACTTGGTGCTGGGTTGTTTGTGGCTTATGGTTTGGCTATTGATGCTATTCCAGTGGCACTGGTTAACTTTTTTATTGTGTTAATTGATGCTTATTATTTGGTTAAGTTATATCGTGATCCGCCCTCACCACCAGAGTAATTAATCCGTTTATTAAAAAAGCCAAAATGAAAATTTTGGCTTTTTTATTGTCTGCGTCTACTCGTAATCTGTTTTTCCAATTACTGATAAGATTTAGTATCGCTTTTTTAGGTTGTTGTTATCTATTTTAATCGTTTTTAATAATTGAACAGAGCTTCTATTATGTCTCCATCGAGTGATGAATTGAGTGAGGAAAATCATCATGGCAACAGTTTACGACTTAATTGAGCAGTGGTTAGAAGACCGCGCATAGGAGCAACAAATGAATCAAGGTAATTATTTAACCAGCCAAAATGGCGCCCCAGTAGCAGATGATCAAAATTCAATCTCGGCTGGTGAACGTGGTCCTCTGCTTTTACAAGATTGGCATTTAATTGAAAAGCTGGCTCACTTTAATCGTGAACGCATTCCTGAACGCGTGGTTCATGCTAAAGGAACTGGCGTATACGGTACATTTACACTAACTAAAGATTTAAGTGAATTTACCATAGCAGATCATTTTAATGGCGTAGGCAAACAAACAGAAACGTTTATACGCTTCTCTACGGTAGGGGGCGAAATGGGCTCCGCTGATGCAGAGCGTGACCCACGTGGTTTTGGATTACGTTTTTATACTGCTCGTGGTAACCATGATATTGTCGGTAATAACACGCCAACATTCTTTATCCGTGATGGTATTAAGTTTCCTGATTTTATTCATACTCAAAAACGTCACCCACAAACCAATGTAAAAGATCCACAAGCGATGTGGGACTTTTGGTCGCTAAATCCTGAGTCGATGCATCAGGTGACTATTTTGATGTCTGACCGTGGTATACCGGCTAACTATAGACAAATGCACGGTTATGGTTCGCATACGTTTTCGTTCTGGAATGCCAAAGGCGAACGTTTTTGGGTTAAGTTCCACTTTAAGTCACAGCAAGGCGTAGTGAATTTAACTGGCGAACAAGCGGATATACTTAAAGGGATCGATCCTGATTCATCACAACGTGACATGGTAGCCGCTATTACTGATGCTAATTTCCCACGTTGGACTGTGAATGTACAAATTATGCCAGAAGCAGATGCCAATACTTACGCCATTAATCCGTTTGATTTGACCAAAGTATGGCCGCACAGTGATTATCCATTGATTGAAGTGGGTGTACTGGAATTAAATCGATTACCACAAAATTACTTTGCTGAAGTGGAGCAAGTCGCATTAGCCCCGAGTAACTTAGTGCCAGGAGTAGGGGCATCGCCAGACAAAATGTTGCAAGCTCGCTTGTTTTCTTATGCTGATGCGCAGCGTTATCGTATTGGAACTAATTATAATCAGTTACCAGTAAACTGCCCACATGCCGCGAAAGCTAATCATCATCAACGTGCGGGGGCAATGGCAGGAACACAGTGTCCTTACCAAGGTAGCCAAACTGGTGGTGATGCGAGTGTGAATTATGGTCCAAATACTCAGGCACCATTAACCGAAGTCGGTGATTTCGCCGAGCCGCCATTACGTTTAGAAGGTGAAGCTGCACGGTATAGTCGCTATAACCAAGATGATTATACTCAAGCGGGTAATCTTTATCGTATTTTTAGTGACGATGAGAAAAATCGTTTAGTAGAAACAATTGTGGGTTCGCTAAGTCAGACGACCCTAGATGTTCAACAAAAAATGGTTGATCACTTCACTAAAGCGGATGTTGATTACGGTCGACGTGTGAAGCAGGCGTTAGCCAAATAATAGTTGTTTTGCTAAAACATAACCGCCAGTTTATGCGTTAACGTTATAGATTGGGTTATTAAAAAAAACAGGAAGATAATCATTATCTTCCTGTTTTTATATCAATCATTTGTAGATGTAACAGCGTTTAATTTGCTAGTGCTTTAGCGTTTATATTTACCAATAAATCGGGGCTTTTAAGGCACTTTTACGTGAGTGTTCCATGGCAAATAATAGACTGGTTTCTTTGTTGTCTAACCAAGCCTCAATATTAAGTTGATGCTGCTCATCAAGAGTCTTTAATATTTTATAAGCAGACAGTGTGCTAATCCCTAATGCTAAATCTTGCCAAGGTGCCCGAAAAGTCTCACGCTTTTTAGCTTGATACATTTCTCCATAAGCAAACCCCACTAAAATACTTTCATCCAGAGCTTCTGCAACATATTGGTAATCTACGCTGTTCATTTCAGATGTTATGGGCATTGACTTACCAATACGTTTCCAAGAGGCTTGTTGCAACTGGTTGGCAAATAGGCTCAATTCAGGATAATCATGCCATTGAAGTTGGCCATTTTCTGTGCGTAATAGTAAGTCGACTAAGGCTAATTGTAATTGACCATACTCAGGTTGTTGCCATATGTCGCCTAGTTGAGTTGATATAGACATTGAGTTGATGTGGTTTTGTAGTTGTTGGCAAACGAGAGACTTATTATTGATGTTGCCAAGCTGATTGCCGTCGTCTCGTAACAATAAACTACAACTTTGCAGTGGGCCAACGAATTGTAGTGCGTGCTCAAGCTTATCAAATAATGGGCTAATGTGTTGATTGAGTAATCCAAATTGATCTAGCGTCAGCCTAAGTAAGCGCACGCAACGACGTAATTTTCCCCATAGCATTGATTGTTGTTGTAAATCCGTTGCCGTTGTTAAGTTATTTTCTATTAATTGCCAACGTTCAAGAGCAGTTTCTAATATCGTGCTAAATGTTTGCGCTAAATTATTATCTTTAGACAGTGCGATATAATCAATATTTTCGATGCGGACGGGTTGTGACTTACCTGCCAGTTGATACCCACGCTGTGCTTTACTGGCTTTTCCTAGGCGCAACGGTACAGATTTAGCCACTTCTGTAGCAAGTATTAACAACGCAGAAGTATCACCAGCAAGTAGTTCAAATTCGAGTTCGCATATAGGATCAACTCTATCCTGAGCAATGATTTCACCAACATCTAATGCAACTTCAATAAGACTATCGTTGATAAAAATATGCCAAGTTTGACGTTGAAAATTAGTTTCAAAAATACACGCTAACGATGTCGATACACTTTCCAGATCATTGCCTATTGGCCAAATTTCTTTAGGGAAAAGTGACAAGTTCGGTGTTTTATGATCAATACTGACATTATATTCTGGGCGTGAATGGATCCCGCCAACAACTCTACCTGCTGTTTTTATAGTCTGTTCGAGCTGATTATCGAATCCTCTTACTCTTAATCCCATATCCCAACGGCGCAGTTGTAAATCATCGGTATCGAAATATCCATTGGTGAGTTTCTTCTGACCTTGCGGGGTCGAATTAGGGTAGTTATTCAATACTTTTTTCAATAAATCATGATGTTGTGATTGAATGAATAGTTTTAACTCTATTTCTGCGTCCATTGACTTTATGTTTGCCTTGTCATTAAATATTCACTAATGCGTCATATTATCTTCACAATGTCACATTGCTGTAATAAAAATCTCTTAGGATAGCGTCGCTCGCATCATATATACTGAGCAACGATAACAGAGAAACTGTCGTGCGAAATTAAAAAACACAGTTTCATTATGTGGACGCTTGGGTTAACATGCGCCCGCTTTTTCCAAACTGGAATTAATTAAATAGGTAAACGGCAATGCCAGTAAACTCTATTTTAGGTGTGTTTGCAAAATCACCTCTTAAACCTTTAGAACAGCATATCGACAAAGTACATGAGTGCGCAGTACTTCTTGTTCCTTTTTTTGACGCAACCAATTCAGGCGACTGGGATGAAGCGATCAAAATACGCAAACAAATTAGTTTGCTGGAAAATGAAGCGGATTCACTTAAACGTGAAATTCGCCTGACACTTCCTGGTGGGTTATTCATGCCCGTTGAACGTACTGACTTGCTTGAGTTATTAACTCAACAAGACAAAATTGCCAATAAGGCAAAAGACATCTCTGGTCGAATTATCGGCCGTCAATTAGTACTTCCTCAACCTATGCAAGATGCCTTTGGTGCTTATTTAAAGCGTTGTTTAGATGCAGTGTCTTTAGCTAAACGAGCGATTAACGAACTTGATGATTTACTCGAAACAGGTTTCCGTGGTCGTGAAGTTAAGCTAGTTGCCAATATGATCACTGAATTAGATCTTATCGAAGGTGATTCTGACGATTTACAAATTCAATTGCGTCGACAATTGTACGCATTAGAATCTGAATTAAATCCGATAGATGTCATGTTCATGTATAAAATTATCGAGTGGGTTGGAGGTTTAGCAGATCTTGCTGAGTGTGTCGGTTCCCGCCTAGAGCTAATGCTAGCTCGTAACTAATCACAAAAGTTTTCAAGGAAACAACATGGTTGATGTATTAGTCACCAACGGCCCTATACTTATTATGATAGCGGCTGCATTTGGATTTTTGATGGCATGGGGAATTGGTGCAAACGACGTTGCCAATGCAATGGGGACCTCTGTGGGTTCTAATGCCATTACCATTAAACAAGCGATTATTATTGCAATGATCTTTGAGTTCTCCGGTGCTTTTTTAGCCGGTGGTGAAGTCACGAGTACGATTCGAAAAGGTATTATAGACGCGAGTTATTTTGTTGATTCGCCAGAATTGTTGGTATACGGCATGATTGGTTCGTTACTCGCTGCTGGTATTTGGTTAGTGGTAGCGTCTGCATTAGGTTGGCCGGTTTCAACAACCCATTCAATTATCGGTGCTATTGTTGGTTTTGCCGCTGTAGGAGTTAGTGCCGATGCTGTTGAATGGGGGAAAGTTGGCGGTATTATTGGCTCTTGGGTTGTTACACCTGCTATTTCGGGTTTTATTGCTTTTATCATTTTTCAAAGTGTTCAAAAGCTCATTTTTAATACCGATGATCCGTTAGCGAGCGCTAAACGTTATGTGCCTTTTTACATGGCATTAGCAGGCTTTGTGATGTCACTAGTGACGATTACCAAAGGCTTAAAGCATGTTGGCATACATTTTTCAGCTCTAGAAGGTTATCTGTTAGCTACAGCAGTGGCGGCCGTAGTCGGTATACTAGGTAAAATAGCGATTAGTCGATTAAAAATGAGCGACAAATCTGACCTAAAAACCCAATACGGTAATGTTGAAAAAGTATTTGCTATTTTAATGGTGGTAACTGCGTGCTGTATGGCATTTGCCCATGGTTCAAACGACGTTGCTAACGCGATTGGTCCTTTAGCTGCAGTGGTTTCTGTGGTTGAAAGTGGCGGAATTATTGGTGCGAAGGCTGTTTTGGCCTGGTGGATTTTACCACTTGGTGCTGTCGGTATTGTGTTAGGTCTGGCTATCTTTGGTCAGCGTGTAATGCAAACTATTGGTAAAAACATTACTCATTTAACCCCAAGCCGAGGTTTTGCTGCTGAATTAGCTGCCGCATCGACTGTGGTTATTGCTTCTGGTACTGGTTTGCCTATCTCGACAACACAAACCTTAGTCGGTGCTGTGTTGGGTGTGGGGATGGCCCGTGGAATTGCAGCAATTAATATTGGTGTTGTACGTAATATCGTTGTGTCTTGGGTTGTTACGCTACCCGCTGGTGCGGCATTATCAATTTTGTTCTTCTTCATTATCAAAAATATTTTTAGTTAATTTAACTAAGATGTAATGAAGTTATCGTAAAAATGTGAACGTTAAATGCATTTAAGAAGGAAGTCATATGACTTCCTTCTTGCATTCGGAGCATTTAATAAATAGCATGACAATAAGTTTTCTGAGTTTGGATAAATACAGTGTTTAGAGTTCTTTCAATCTTTATATTTATACTCGTGTCAATAGGTGTGTTTGCTGCTGAAGCGCCAACGCGTTTTATTTCGGATGATGTGTTTACCTATATTCACGGTGGACCGGGTACCGAGTTTCGCATTATCGGTAGTGTTGAAGCAGGTCAACCGATCACGTTATTGGATAATACCGAAGGTGATTTTACTCAAATCATTGACCATAAAGGTCGTGAAGGCTGGGTATTAACCAGTTTAGTTTCAGATCAGCCTAGTTTTCGTGAACGTTTTCCTGAGATGGAAGCACAACTAAAACAAGCTAATGAGCAATTAAATAACATTACTCAAAATACTGACAATACCGAAGAATATTTAACGCTGGCGAATCAAAAGGTGTCGGAGTTAAAAGCGGCATTAGCAAAAGCGATTAAAGAGCGAGATGACGCCAAGTCAAAAGTGCAACAAGTAGCTGATAACCAACGTTATGAGATGTGGCAGCAAGGTGGATTAATTGCAGGTATTGGCGCTTTGATTGGTATTGTATTGGTGTATTTACCTAGACCACAGCGTCGTAAGAAAAGTCGCTGGATGTAATATCTCTACTCACAGTGAAAATTTTCGCGGATAAAATGACATGACTTATGTCATTAATAATGATCGTTTAAAGGCCAACTATTCAAACGTTGGCCTTTTTTTTTGTCTTTTTTACAGAATCAAAAAAATGAAGTCTATACAGAATTGTAAATCCATAATAGGTATTATTTAACATTAACTTAGCCGTTATTTTTCTTGGTTTATAACAGACGCTTTAGCACGTTACCTTTAGTCTATTCTGTGACCTTAATCAAACGATTAATGGCATTGTCTAGACTAAGGTGTCCAAGCTCACATTTTGAAGGTATAATCGCCGAAAATCAGATCGTACATTGTATACAAAATAAAATATTGATGAATACAGTGTCCACTCAACATCGAAAATAACCATCCTTAACCTGACCTAGATGGAAGTAAAAACTATGTTCAAAGCGAGTGAAGTACTGGGCGGTCGCTATGACAATGCCACTCTTGAAGAACTGTTTACTGCAGTGACCAACAACTATATTGTCGATGAAGAGCAATACCTATCTGAATTAATTAAACTTGTGCCTTCGTCAGAACAAGATATTGAACAAGTGACTCGTCGTGCCCATGAGCTTGTGAGCAAAGTTCGTCAGTTTGAGAAAAAAGGTCTTATGGTGGGTATTGATGCATTTTTGCAGCAATACAGCTTAGAAACGAAAGAAGGCATTATTTTAATGTGCTTGGCTGAAGCCTTGCTGCGTATTCCTGATGCTGAAACCGCGGATGCGCTTATTCAAGATAAGCTGTCTGGTGCTAAATGGGATGAACATCTTAATCATAGTGGTTCACTTCTGGTTAATGCCTCGACATGGGGATTAATGTTAACAGGTCGAATTGTAAAATTAGATCGTAACGTTGACGGTACGCCAAGCAACTTGCTTAAACGTCTGGTTAATCGCGTCGGCGAACCTATGATCCGACAAGCGATGCTTGCGGCCATGAAGATTATGGGTAAACAGTTTGTGTTAGGGCGCGATGTTAAAGAAGGGCTTAAAAATAGCGACGCTAAACGCAAGCTAGGTTATACCCACAGCTATGACATGTTAGGTGAAGCTGCATTAACCGCCAACGATGCGCAAAAATACTTTATGGATTACAGCGAAGCTATTCGCGATATTGGTGCCCAACAATATGATGACTCTGATTCGCCAAGACCGACTATTTCAATCAAGTTATCTGCACTGCATCCTCGTTATGAAGTTGCTAACGAGGACCGCGTACTAAGCGAATTGTACGACACTGTTATTAAGTTAATTGTACAAGCGCGTGAACTCAATATCGGCATTTCCATCGATGCAGAAGAAGTCGATCGTCTTGAGTTATCACTGAAATTATTTAAGCAACTTTATCAGTCAGAAGCCGCTAAGGGCTGGGGCTTATTAGGCATTGTGGTGCAAGCTTATTCTAAGCGTTGTTTACCTGTGTTGTGTTGGTTGACGCGTCTTGCAAAAGACCAAGGTGATGAAATTCCACTGCGCTTAGTAAAAGGCGCTTACTGGGACAGTGAGCTTAAATGGGCACAACAAGCTGGCGAAGCCGGTTACCCGCTTTATACCCGCAAAGCGGGCACTGATGTGTCTTACTTGGCTTGTGCACGTTATTTGTTGTCAGATATTACTCGTGGCGCTATTTATCCTCAATTTGCCACCCATAATGCGCAGACCGTCGCCAGTATTGATGCGATGGCCGGCGACAGGTTATACGAATTCCAACGTTTACACGGCATGGGGCAAGAGCTTTACGACACAATGCTTGCTGAAAGCGGTGCTAAAGCGGTGCGTATTTATGCCCCCATTGGTGCTCATAAAGATTTACTGCCGTATTTGGTCCGTCGCTTACTTGAAAACGGTGCTAATACCTCATTTGTGCATAAACTGGTGGACCCTAATACGCCAATAGACAGTTTGGTCATTCACCCATTAGTGACGCTACTCGGTTATAAATCGTTAGCTAACCATCAAATTGCTCAACCTGCTGATATTTTTGGTGCAGAACGTAAGAACTCTAAAGGACTAAACATGAACATTATTTCTGAATCAGAGCCATTTTTTGCAGCATTAGACAAATTTAGCGATACTCAATGGACAGCGGGTCCATTAGTAAACGGTAAAACCTTAACGGGTGAAGTGCAAACCGTTGTTAGTCCATACGATACGTCATTAATAGTAGGCAAAGTGGCTTTTGCAGATGCAAACGCTATTGAACAAGCCATTGCCGGCGCAGATGCGGCTTTTGGTGGTTGGGCACGCACACCTGTTGAGACTCGTGCTAATGCACTACAGAAATTAGCTGATTTATTGGAAGAAAATCGTGAAGAGCTGATTGTGTTATGTACTCGAGAAGCGGGTAAAAGTATTCAAGACGGTATTGATGAAGTGCGTGAAGCGGTAGATTTTTGTCGCTATTATGCCGTACAAGCTAAGAAAATGATGGCTCAACCAGAATTGCTTCCTGGCCCAACAGGCGAGTTAAACGAGTTATTTTTACAAGGGCGCGGCATTTTTGTGTGTATTAGTCCATGGAACTTCCCATTAGCGATTTTCCTCGGTCAAGTTTCAGCAGCACTTGCTGCAGGTAATACCGTTATTGCAAAGCCTGCAGAGCAAACTTGTTTAGTGGGTTATCGTGCAGTGCAACTGGCACATGAAGCCGGTATTCCTACCGATGTATTACAGTTTTTACCCGGCACTGGTGCTGTTGTTGGTTCTGCAATCACCGCTGATGAACGTATTGGTGGTGTGTGCTTTACCGGCTCGACCGGTACCGCTAAATTGATTAATCGCACTTTGGCAAACCGTGATGGCGCAATTATTCCATTAATCGCGGAAACCGGTGGTCAAAATGCCATGGTGGTTGATTCAACATCACAACCAGAACAAGTGGTAAACGATGTGGTTTCTTCATCGTTTACCAGCGCTGGGCAACGTTGTTCGGCACTGCGAGTATTGTTCTTACAAGAAGATATAGCAGATCGAGTGATTGAAGTCATGAAAGGTGCTATGGAGCAATTAGTGATTGGCAATCCTAGTTCGGTTAAAACCGATGTAGGCCCTGTAATTGATGCCACTGCCAAAGCGAACTTAAATGGACATATCGATCATATCTGCCAAGTCGGTAAACTCATCAATAAGCTTGAGTTACCTGCGGGCACTGAAAAGGGGCATTTTGTCGCACCAACAGCGGTAGAGATCAATTCGATAAAGATGTTAGAAAAAGAGCATTTTGGCCCTATTTTGCATGTTATCCGTTATAAAGCGGCTGACTTAGGCAAGGTTATTGATGAAATCAATAGCACTGGATTCGGTTTAACCTTAGGTATTCATAGTCGTAATGAAGGGCATGCGTTGTCGCTTGCTGATAAAGTCAATGTGGGTAACGTGTATATTAATCGAAATCAAATTGGTGCAGTGGTTGGCGTACAGCCATTTGGTGGTCAAGGGTTATCAGGTACGGGACCTAAAGCGGGTGGTCCACATTATTTAACTCGTTTTGTGACCGAAAAAACGCGCACAAATAACATTACTGCTATTGGTGGTAATGCTACCTTGTTGTCGTTAGGTGATGCTGACGAGTAACGTCATTTGTTTTTATCTTCTTAAGCCCAACTTGTGTGGGCTTTTTTATACCACTAATGAAATGAATTTAGCTGGATATTATTGCGTGTTAATCCTCGACTGACATTTTTGCATAATTTACCAAAACGACTGATGTCACCTAAAGAGGGGATCACACCTTGTGCGATAGCCGCTTCCCAATAGCTGAGTTCCGAATCGACCAAGTCCAATAATTTTTTAGGACAACCCACGCAACTGTTACCGGACCCACAACGAAAGATATCTGGTGAGTCTAAAGGAAAGGCCTGTTTGGCTTGGGCAATGAGTTGTTTCATCGCACAGATCCTGTCGGGTTTATGTTTCATATTTCACCTCGAGTAACAATTGAGCTTATCATTATCAAAAAAAGCTTAATGATTTAGGGTCATGAGAGGGATCGGTGAACACTTATTACAATAGCAAATCGGCCATAGGTTCATATTAATACAAATCAATTTTTAGCTGTAAAAATGGCGTTAAGTCGATACTTATGTAAACTGTTTGTAGCAGTTTTCAAGTTTTAGAATAAAAATCACTCCGGAAGCAAAGAAGTCTAGACGTCTGTGTTGACAGTGGTGAAGAGTTCTCTTATTCTTGGCACAAATTGTTATGATGTAACTGCAATATTTGGCTATGCTCAATGCATTGTTAGATAACCACCGATGATCGAGATTGAGTTGTACTCGCTTTTTCCATCCGACAATCCCTATTCGATAAGATAAAGAGAGATCACTTTGACCAAAGCTACTTCACCGGTTCCGACAGCAGTAAACAGCCCTGCATCGTTTGTGGCATTGTTGCCATTATTTTTGTTTTTAGGATTATTTATTGGCGCTGGTTTATACTTTCAAAGCCAAGATGTTGATTATGCGTTTTATCAATTACCTAGTGTGATTGCTATTTTACCGGCCATTGTGTTGGCTGTGTTGTTGTCCAAACAACACATCAATAATGCGATAGAAACATTTATTGAAGGTATTGGCCACAGCAATATTATTGCTATGTGTTTAATTTATTTATTGGCGGGCGCATTTGCTGCAGTGGCTAAGGCCACTGGTGGTGTTGATGCCACAGTCGGACTCGGTTTGTCATTTATTCCATCTAATTTATTATTACCCGGTTTCTTTGTGATAGCCGCTTTTATCGCGACTTCAATGGGTACATCAATGGGCACGATAGCCGCAGTTGCACCTGTGGCGTTAGGTGTGGCTGACCAAGCACAAATTGACTACGCATTAATGGCCGGAGCGGTAATGTCTGGCGCATTATTTGGAGATAATTTATCGATTATTTCCGATACTACGATTGCGGCAACCCGTACTCAAGGTTGTGAAATGAAAGATAAATTTCGTGAGAACTTAGTGTTTGCTATTCCGGCATCGATCTTGACCTTGATTGCTTTCTCGTTTGCTGGTCAAGGGCATGCAGATATTGCTGCTCAGGATATTGAAATACTAAAAGTCTTACCGTATTTAACCATTTTAGTATTAGCGGTGGCAGGGTTAAATGTATTTGTGGTGTTGTCATTAGGGATAGTGCTCGCAGGAATGACAGGTGTGCTGAGTTCTGACTACAGCTTTATTCAATTTGGGAATGACATTTATACAGGCTTTACTAATATGCAGGAGATTTTTATTCTGTCGATGTTGGTGGGCGGTTTAGCAGCATTAATGCAGCAACAAGGTGGGTTAACCTTTGTGAGTAACCAGATAGAGCGTTTAATTAAACGTTTTTCAAAAGCCAATGGTGAAGCATCAACCCGTGCTGCGGAGCTAGGTATGGCAGCCATTGTTGCCGCGACCAATACATGTGTGGCTAACAATACTGTCTCGATAGTGGTCACGGGTGATATCGCCAAAGAATTAGCCGAAAAACACGGTGTACCACCAAAACGAGCTGCGAGTATTCTTGATATTTTTGCGTGTATCATTCAGGGATTAATTCCACACGGTGCCCAAGCATTATTAATCGCATCTGTGTTTACCATTAGCCCGTTAACCGCAGTGTCAAATGCTTGGTACTGTATGATTTTAGCCGTAACGGCTGTGACCATTGTAATCTTTCGAAAACGTGTGTAACGCTTATGTGACGAAGCGTAAATAACTTATTCACTTTTACGTTGAAACGAATAAAGTTAATGAGTGATATTTGAACCATAGTCTATTACCACAATACCCTGTCATTCATGATTGGGCATTGTGGTTTTTGGATAGCGTTATTATTGCGCAGTGTTGTTTTGGTTATTGGCTTTTACTTTTTTGTTTTCCGCGTTAATATTCACATCCCATTTTTGACTAAGTATCGACCAGTGACAAATAGAGTCCGTAATTATGATTTACATCTAGTGATTGTATTTATGTCATTGGCAGCCGCAGTGATCTGCTCTTTGGGAGTGGGAAGTGCGCTTGTTGTACAAGCGGACAGCATAAATTTAGATATGCTTATGATCCGTCCCGATACCCTTGGCAACTATATGAACTCGTCTTTTGCAGTGGTATTTAATTTATCATTATTAGCGGGGGGATCATGTTTCTTACTGGCCATGGTGGCGCTGTTTAATACATATCCTGATTTATTGAGCCGTTATCTTGCGATTATTGGTGGTGTAGTAGGCATTAGTATTGTGTTAATGGGGGTATTTCCGATTAACTTTTTAGATTTGCATCGTAAGGTGTCTACCCTTTATTTATTTAGCGCTATTTTGTTGCACTGTGTTTGCTTTGTGGACTATTTCAAACCGGGCAGTACGATGACCAAGCGAATGCTAACCCTAACCATTATTTCGTTGTGTAGTGGGTTATTATTGTTAACGCTGTTTAATTGGGAACTACTGGATTTTACCGCTTGCTCAGTCGATTTCCCCCAGTATTGTATTGTGTCACCAGCGATGTGGTCATTAACACAGGCAAATATTTTATGGTGTATTTGCCTTGGTTTAAGTCTGCGGACTACCATTAAAACGCAACAAATTAACAATTATCAATTGCTCCAATCCCATTAATTTCTGTCTATTCTTACTTGGGTATTGTCTATGACCTCAATGCGATTAAGTCATTATTTGGCTGTGTGTGATGTGGCCTCAAGACGCCAAGCCGCGCGACTTATTGATAGTGGTCGAGTCAGTATTAATCATCAAATATCCAAGCATACCGACCGAATAAACCTCGCTGAAACCGTAACGGTTTTAGTAGACGGTAAACCGATTTTGCCTGTGCAAGATAAACAATATTGGTTGTATCATAAACCTGTTGGTATTGATTGCCGCTTATTAGCGGATGATCCATGTAGTCTGTTACATGTATTGCCTGAGTCACCAAGGCTTTATCCTGCCGGTCGTTTAGATAAAGACTCTCGTGGGCTGTTGTTACTCACTAATGATGGTCAATTAACGCAAGCGTTAATGCATTCGGATTACTATCATCCAAAAACCTATGTGGTCCAAGTTAATAAACCAATTAGTGCTGATTTTTTATTGATGATGGCGCAAGGAGTTCATTATGGTGATGTGCACACTCGCCCTTGTGATATTCGGTCATTAAGTCTAGCGATGGACGAAGACAAGTTTGAGATTATATTAACTCAAGGGCTTAATCGACAAATACGCCGTATGTGTCAGGTGCTGGGCTATAAAGTGATTGATTTACTGCGCACTCAGTTGATGGATGTGTGTCTTGATGATTTGGCAGAAAAAACAATGCGGCCAGTGACGGCCGCAGAGTTATTGAGTCTTAATATGAGTGAACAAGATAGTTAACCCATTTGTTCACATAAGCTATTGATTTAGGCTAATAGTTAACATAAGCGTTATTTAACAATGTCCATTTCAGCTAATAAGTTGTCAGCATTGTCTAAATACTGCATTACCCATAGCATATAACGGCTATCAACTTGAATTGAACGGTTAGTTTGTGGATCATATCCCCAGTCACCGATGATACTTTCATATACACCATCAAATAGTAAGCCGACTAATTCAGCACGACCGTTTAAGGTTGGTGAACCAGAATTACCGCCAGTAGTGTCTAAAGTCGATAAGAAGTTAACCGGTACTGAATCAACGGCTTTGACATAGTAATCGCCATATTGCTTTTGCTTAATCAGCTCAAGCTCTTTAGCTGGTGCATCAAATGGATCAATGCCCGTGTCTTTAGCTAAAATGCCTTCTAAACGGGTAAAAGGCACTGCCACCAAACCATCCTGTGGTGAATACCCCTTAACGTTACCGACAGTCACACGCAAGCTTGAGTTTGCATCAGCATAAACAGGCTTTCCTAGCTCGCGATTATAAGCAATGATGGCGTCCATATATTGTGGGCGTACTTTCATTAGGTCGCCAGTAAGTTGCTTCTGTGCTTTTTCTAATGCCATATCTGACGCGTAAGTATTAACAGCAAATTGAATAAACGGATCGTTAGAGGCTTTAAAGTCTGCAACAGATTTGTTCATCCATGCTAAACGTGTCGCTTGATCATTAAGTGTTGTGTTGGCGTACATCTTGTCTAATGTATTGGCTAGTGCTTCAGCATCAAACTTGTTGGTAATACCAAAGGCTTTATCCAAAGACGCTAAACGTTGCTCTGCAGGTAATGCAGCATAACGTGTTAGTAAATCAGCTAGAATGGCCTTATCAACGCTGGCGGCATAACGGCGATCAATACGCTCCATGCTTGAGGTAAAGTTGGTCATGTCGCGGTCTTGATATCCCGGTTCACGATCCATATCTGCTAAGGTTTTTTCATTGGCTAAACGGTACAGGTCACGTGCAGTTGTCACCATAGTGGTGTAACCGATATAACCTAATAAGATATCACGTTGTTGATTTTGCTGACTCTTAGCGACGAGCTTTTCTAAGGTGGTCAAGGTTTCGCCATATTGTTGCTGACGTTTTTTATCTTTATTGATCCATGCAGTTAAATCACTTTCAATTTTATTGCGATCAGCCAACATGGTCGATTTACCATAAAATTCGATCATAGAAGTGAAGTTTTTGGCATAGTTAGCTAAGCCAGCAATGAGGCTTTCGTATTTAATGCGTTCATCACTGCCTTCTGGCGCAGTTTCTTTGATGATCTCAATCATACGCTCGCGTAGTACTTTTCCTTCTGGATAAGCCCACTCAAACTGATTTTTAACTTCATCTGCAGTGCGGTAACGGTTAGTGCGGCCAGGATAGCCAGCAACCATGACGAAGTCGCCATCACTAACACCTTTAGCTGATACTTTTAAAAAGCTTTTTGGCTCGTAAGGGACATTGTCTTTACTGAAATCAGCAGGCTTACCATCTTTTGATACATAAGCACGATAAAAAGAGAAGTCACCGGTATGACGAGGCCACATCCAATTGTCGATATCGCCGCCATATTTACCCACGCTTGCTGCTGGATTATAGGCTAAACGTACATCGCGAATTTCTAACTGCTTAACCAGATAATATTCTAAGCCGCCGTGGAAGCTATACACTTGGCAACGGTATCCGTCTTCTTTTTCACATTCAGCAACTAAGGTTTTTTCTTGTAGTTCAATGCCTTTATAAAAGTCATTGCCCACTTTATCCATTTGGTTCGCTTTCACTTTATCAGTAACATTGGTTACCGCTTCGGTGACAAAAATACGTGAACCCGGTGTTGCAGGTAATTCTTCGGCATAATTTTTTGCTAAGAAACCGTCTTTAAGCAAGTTTTTTTCGGGTGTTGAGTTGTACTGAATTGAGCCGTAAGCGCAGTGATGGTTAGTTACCACTAAGCCTTTAGGCGATACAAATGAAGCGGTGCAACCCCCTAAGCTAATCACTGCATTCATTGGAAATTCGGTTAATTTAGAAATTGAATCAGCGCTTATTTCTAAGCCTTTTGCTTTGAGCTCATCCGCCATTGCGGGAAGTTGATGTGGCTGCCACATACCTTCATCTGCTGCAGCGCCAAAACTGGCTGCTATTGCGACAGTTAATAACCATTTTTTCATTATAGAATTCCATTTTAAGAGGGAGCTTGTCATAAATATTGTGCCAGTTTGTCTCATTATATGAATCAAAATGATGAAGTCACAGAAACAAAAAAGTCAGGCTAAGCCTGACTTTAACAAATGTTTAATCATCTTAATAGCGTTTGCAAAACTCGCTTACAAATCCATTAATGATATATATGATTTAGGTCAACGCCACCATCAACTGAGCGACAACAATCAATGTGCCGAGTAAGCCTGCAATAATAAGTCCCAAGTTACCACCAGACACCTCATATCCTCCAAGCTGTTTTGAGCGTTGCTTTAGTGCCATTGCAATCGGTAAATAAATAATCATGACTACCAATGGAATAGCTGCAAAACCAAGCACTTTGAAAAATCCGTCTGGATAATACAACGCACATAATAGCGGGGGATAAAGGTAATTAACCATGTTTTAGCCCGCCCAGCAACATCATCTTTGGCTCGAGTGAGTTCAGCAACATAATCGAATAAGCTCATGGTGACGCCTAAAAATGAGGTGATTAACGCAAGGTTAGCAAATAAATCAATTGCTTGGCTGATAATATGTGACTCGGCTAAGCCCTGTAAAGCCGTCACGAGTTTAGGTAGTGAACCACCAAAACTATGAACAGTTTCTCCGCCTAAAGACCCTAATGTCACTAATAACCATAGAATGTAGCAAACTAGTGGAATGGTTGAGCCAATCAATAATACTTTTCTGAGCGCCACTGCATCGCCATTTAGGTAGCGCACAATGGTTGCAATACACACATGGAAACCAAATGAGGTGAATACCACCGGGATGGCCGCTAACCATAATTGTTGTAGCGCCATTCCTTCAGCAACATTAGTTGAGTAATTGTTTAGTGCGCTGATTACGTTAACGTCTGGTAATAAAAATGCCACTACAATAACCAGTAACACCACCATAGAGGTGAATAAAATCCGTGAAACTTTATCAATCCATTTCACGCCAATGGCAATTAATCCACCAAAAAAAACCGTAAATAATATTACCGCCACTTGGTTGCTCATATTAATACCGATGGGGGCTAAGCGGGTTTCTAATAGCGATGAGCCTCCCATCAGATACACCATGGTTAAAGCAAACAATAAACTGAGAAAGGAACCGCCTTGGATTAGCTGGCCGATGTTACCCAAGGTTTTACCGGTAATTGCGTGGACGTTATCGCCGACACCGCTGTGAAGATTAATTTCTAACATTAATAACGAGGTGTAAGCCGATAAGGCCCAAATAATCACTAATAAAATTAATGCGGGGATCATTCCCAAGGCTGCAGTTGCTAATGGTAGCGCGAGCATACCTCCGCCAATTGCCGTGCCAGCGACGATTGAAATAGAGCCTAAAGTTTTAAAATTCACAGAAAACGTCCTGTCTAATTATTATTTTATTTGTGTCGGACATTAGCAGAAGGGGGGATGAGCAGGCAAGGATCTTTGATTGTTAAAGGCTAACAGCCGTGTTTATAAACAATTACATAACATTATACTTAACTGTTTTATACTCGACTTATGCAATAGTGTAGCATTACATCAGTACCGCAGAATAGCTTCAGCATTGTGAGCGTTGATTAAATCTTTTCATAAGTTATAATGCCGCTTGTTTTAGGGGAGTAGCTAACCTAGCACGTCGACAAGATGTGATTAGGAGTAAGTGTCAACATACTTGGCCAAATGCCATGGTACTTACAGCAAATCATTGATACTAATTGATTTGCCATGCAAGACCTAAGCACAGTAACTGCATTAAGGGGTATGTGGTGGCTTGTGCTTAGTTGTCATTTACCCCTAGGAATATCACATTGGAAGCTTTATTCGCCTCAACTCTTACTGTTGCCATCGCTGAAATTGGCGACAAAACTCAATTATTAGCATTATTACTAGCGGTCAGATTTCACAATAAAACCGCTATTATCTCAGGTATTTTACTCGCTACATTATTAAATCATTTTCTTGCGGCATGGTTAGGTCAGTGGGCAATTGCCTGGATTGACCCACAATGGGCAACCTATTTGGTGGCGGGTTCATTTTTTGCTATTGCGTTATGGGTCCTTATACCCGATAAAATGGATGATGATGATAATCGCTTCTATAAACTCGGTGCTTTTGTTGCTACGTTTATATTGTTTTTTATTGCTGAAATGGGTGATAAAACTCAAATTGCGACGGTAGTCTTAGCGGCAAAATATCAAGCACTGACATGGGTTGTCATCGGCACTACATTAGGTATGCTGATTGCCAATGTCCCAGTTGTATTGGCTGGAAGTTTTAGTGCAAATAAATTACCTATGAAGCTTATTCATCGAACCTGTGCTGTGATTTTTATACTACTCGGTGTGGCAACGCTGATGTGGTAAAGGAGGTTTAATGCCCAATAGCCGAGTTCTTGATAGTGATGCCGCCCGAGGATTGCCTTGGGTTGTCGCGATTGCTTTTTTTATGCAGTCACTTGATGGAACGATTCTGAACACCGCGTTACCAGCGATGGCCAACGATTTAAGCGAAGATCCTTTGCGTATGCAAGGCGTCATTATCGCTTACATGTTAACGGTTGCTTTGTTAATCCCTGCTTCAGGCTGGATTGCTGATCGCTTTGGCACCAAAAAAATCTTCTTTGGTGCGATTTTATTGTTCAGTTTAGGATCACTGCTTTGTGCATTGTCCAATTCATTAGACATGCTGATTGGCGCTCGGGTTGTGCAAGGGTTAGGTGGTGCTTTGATGTTGCCTGTTGGAAGACTGGTGGTGCTGCGGGCATATCCACGCTCGGAATTAGTACGGATCATGGGATTTATTACCATTCCCGGTTTACTGGGTCCTTTGCTCGGCCCTACTCTGGGCGGTTGGATGGTGCAATACCTGACATGGCATTGGATCTTTTTGATCAATCTCCCTGTCGGCGTGGTCGGTTGCTATGCCGTGTGGAAGTTTATTCCCGATTTACGCGGCAAAGAAAAATCGCGTTTTGATAGTCTAGGTTTTTTGTTATTTGGCAGTGCAATGTTGTTGATTACCATTGCCATGGAAGGGTTAGGGGAACTGGACCTGCCGCACTTACGGGTGATGTTGTTGTTATTTGGCGGCATGGCGTGTTTGATAGCATATTGGCTACGAGCCGGTCGAATAAATAATCCGTTATTTTCGCCTTCATTATTTAAAACAAGAACATTTGCTATCGGTATTTTTGGTAATCTTTTTGCGCGCTTGGGCAGTGGCGCATTGCCATTCCTAGTGCCTTTATTATTGCAAGTTGCGCTAGGTTATTCACCTTCTCAAGCTGGGATGAGCATGTTGCCATTAGCCGCAGCAGCTATGATAGCTAAGTCGCTGGCTCGACCTATTATCGAATGGTTTGGTTATCGCTTGGTGCTAACGATTAATACTTTGGCGCTGGGATTGATGCTTGCAAGTATGGGGCTGGTAGGTGAACAAACGCCATACTGGTTGTTGTTGTGCATGTTGGCGATTCTTGGTGCAATTAACTCATTACAGTTTACGGCAATGAATGCCGTGACTCTTATTGATTTAGACGATGTGAATGCCAGTAGCGGCAATAGCCTGTTGTCTGTGGTGGGACAGTTATCATTAAGTCTCGGTGTTGCGTGTGCTGGTGCTCTGCTAGGTGGTTTCAGTGCAGAAGTTGGCAGTGATGATATGACGACCGTTCTGCAAGCTTTTCAACGGACTTTTGTCACTGTTGGCATTATGGCGATGTTAGCCGCGACCATTTTTTCACAACTGTCTAAAGATGTTGGCCGAAGGGTTAAGGATTCAGAAGATAACATTGCACTTTAAGGTACATAGTTACATGATACTGTCCGCAGATGTCCTGGTGTTTGTTGAGCCAATCCACATCATACTCCGATGCTATTAGCCTTGGTTATTTAACGATAGCGGCAAAGTCGTTTTTTTATATTCTTAGTTTTCGCGCTAAACTCTTACATGCGTAAGGCATTAAACAATCAATCTCGGGTAAAACGTCACAACTCACACCATTTTTGTGCAGTCTTCCACACATTTTCTCCCGTAAACGCTTAAAATATATACATGACCGTTTCTAATCTGCACCTACATTTGATTATGTAAAATATAATAATGGAGTCACGTTATGGATATTAAGAGACATGGTTTATCAATAGGCATAAACCGAATTGAAAATGTGTTTTTTGTTACATTGAAAGCCGTTGGCACATTAACCCACGAAGATTATCTTGTCATTACGCCCATGTTAGAAGGAGCACTGAACCAAATAGCACAACCTAAAGTGAGTTTGTTCTTTGATGCCACAGAATTAGATGGCTGGGATTTACATGCCGCTTGGGATGATTTGAAGCTTGGATTAAAACATAAATCTGAGTTTGAAAGAGTGGCTATTTGGGGGCGTAAAAACTGGCTTGAGTGGTCGGCAAAAATTGGCAGTTGGTTTATTGCGGGTGAAATTAGATATTTTGAAGACCAAGATGAAGCCTTAAAATGGCTTCGCTATTAATCAGATGTTCATTATAAGCGGATCTTGAGTAGTGCATGTGTCGTTAGCGGTGTTATAGGGTATTTAACCCTAGGAAAATATTCCCTAGGGTTATAACAATTTATGCCGTTGTATTGACATTATGACCACTGTTGCCAACGGGCTGCGGAGCAGGTAGTTGCGCTGCTTCAATGAGTTGCAATGCCATTTTACCTTCAACCTGTTGCTGTTCTTTAGCCCTTACGGCCACTTTTAAGCTACTGCCAGAATCAATCGTTGTAGGCATTGAAGACGGTGAATTAACACTAATTGACATAGTTAACCTTAATATAAAGTTGGATGGTAATAGTATATCGGCCGAGAATCGAAATGCTTGATGCATTTTTGATTATAGGTTGTGCACAACCAATGTTATCATTAATCAATAATATTGGTTAGTGGAGTAAAACCATGTCTAATAAAGCGTTTATTGAATCTCAATTACTTGCGGCACAAAATCCGCTAGCACTTGAAAACCAGGTGTGTTTTTCTTTGTACAGTGCCGCGAATGCGATGATCCGCGCATATCGACCATTGTTAGATGAGCTGTCGCTGACTTACCCACAATATCTAGTGATGATGGTGCTTTGGAAAGAGCCAGGCATAAGTGTTAAAACCTTAGGGGATAAATTACATTTAGATTCTGGCACGTTAACCCCATTACTAAAACGTTTAGAGAATAAAGCGTTAGTCACCCGTGGACGCAGTGAGTTGGATGAACGTGTGCGTGTGTTACATGTCACGGTGCAAGGCCAACAGTTATATCAGCAAGCCTTGACTATTCCTGAGCAAATGCGTTGTAAAGTCGGTGGCAGTATCGAAGATTTGCAACAATTAAAGCAACTGTGTGATCAAGCATTTATTGCGCTTAATTCTGGAGAGGTGAGTAATTGTGAAATGTGATGAACTTGAGCATGATGATTGTCTCATGAATACTCAACTATCATGAGCTTGAGTCAATAAGTTTACTGCAACAACAGTTAAGCTATTTTATTGATATTCACCCGTTAGCAAAGGTTAGCGCCAGTATTAAGCGGGAACTGCATTTTACACAAGCCAAGATGGTTACCCTTGGAACTGTTCACCAAGCAAGTTTACACTTGATTAACCCCCAGAGTGACAAACCGCATATGTGATGGGGCTCGCTATTGTCTAAAGACATGCTCTAAAGATATGCAATCATAAAAGTGTCATCTTAATGTCATAGTATTGTTTATCAACATAAAAAGGTATCAGAACTATGTGGCAAATATTCAGTCGTTTTTTAGCGCTAGGGTTAATTAGTTTTGGCGGCCCTGCGGCACATATTGGTTACTTTAGAAAAGCATTTGTTGATGAATTGCAATGGCTAGACAGTAAACAATATTCCAGTTTTGTCGCTTTAAGCCAGTTTATGCCTGGCCCTGGCTCAAGTCAGGTTGGTTTTGCCATTGGCTACCATCGTGGTGGTTTATTGGGTGGGTTAGCGGCCTTTTTAGGGTTTACTTTACCGTCTTTTTTACTGATGTTTTTATTTGCGGTAACTAGTGCCCAATGGTTAGATTTAACAGCCGTTGAGGGCGCTATTCACGGCCTCAAACTACTGGCTGTTGTGGTTGTCGCTGATGCGACCTTGTCAATGTTTGGCCAGTTTTGCCAGCGTAAAACAACTAAAGTATTAATGGCCGCAACCGCTGTCGCGACGCTATTAATGCCTTCATTATCAATGCAAATTGCGGTGTTAATAGTGGCTGCTGTTGTCGGGGTTATGTTGTTGACTCGAGGTGAGGCTATTACCCCAGATGCTCCAGCTATCAAGCTTAATTATTATTGGTTAGCATTATTTATTATCGGATTAGCCACATCGTTTTATTTCATTAATCAACCCGATAGCCTTGGGCAAATTTTTGCAAAATTCTTCCAAGTCGGTAGTTTGGTTTTTGGTGGTGGACACGTGGTGCTACCATTACTTGAAACCAGCGTGGGCGAATACATGACCCCAGACCGTTTTTTAACGGGTTACGCGCTTGCACAAGCTATTCCTGGCCCCATGTTTACGTTAGCCACTTTTTTAGGTGCTGACTTATGGTTAGAGTCACCTATTCAGGGGGCATTAGTCGCCACATTCGCTATTTTTATTCCGGGTTTTTTATTAATGCTGGTGGGGTTAAAAAGTTGGCATTCAATCAGTCAGCGGCCAGCTATTGCTGGTGCGTTAGCGGGAGTTAATGCGGCTGTTGTTGGGTTGTTGCTTACAGCACTTTATCAGCCGGTGTTCACTAGTGCGGTAACTATGCCGTTGGATATGGCGTTGGTGATTATTGGTTTTACTCTCTTAAAAGTCTTTAAGCCTGGGCTTGTATGGCTGGTGATTGGATTTGCAGTAATCGGTAGTGGATTGCCAATGTTGTAAAACGGTTATTATATTGTCTGTTTTTGCGACATGCTTCACTCTATGGTGCTGCATTTATGAAGGTTTTTTATTAAATAAACTATAATAATAAGTAGATTTTACCTACTAAGGCCTAACCATTATGCTGGGATCTTCTCTACGCAATAAACTACTTGGACTATCATTAATTCCACTGTTATTAATCCTTATCGTATTGCTGAGTCTTTTTTATGTTAATGAAAGCGCATCATTGACCAAAGATATTGAGACTTTTCGCAGTGAATTAATTTCAGAACGTAAAAATCAACTTAAAGAAACAGTTCAGGTTGCACAAGGCATTGTTGAATATCAACTTGCTTTAGGTGATGAAGGTGATGTCAAAAATGCTTTAAGAGACTTGCGTTTTGGTACAGCGGGGTATTTTTATATTTATGATGATACAGGTGTGAATATTTTTCATGCCACTATACCTGCACTTGAAGGTCAAAACAAAATTGATATGACCGACCCTAATGGGACTAAAATCATTGTTGGATTGTTGGATGCAGCTAAAGCGGGTACTGGTAATTTTTCGTATTACTATCAAAAACCAGGTAGCGACAAGCTTATTGAAAAATTAGGTTTTGCAGTAATGATACCGAATACTAATTGGATGTTAGGTTCAGGCGCTTATATTGATGATATTGAAGAGTCTATTGCTGCTTACGAAGTTTATAAAACTGAAGAGATGAACCAGAAAGCATTTTTATTTTTATTAATCGCGTTAGGACTTGCTGGTGTGACGGCCTTTGCCG
Organism: Shewanella sp. MEBiC00475; assembly: GCF_005234075.1. Classification (NCBI taxonomy): domain Bacteria; kingdom Pseudomonadati; phylum Pseudomonadota; class Gammaproteobacteria; order Alteromonadales; family Shewanellaceae; genus Shewanella; species Shewanella sp. MEBiC00475. The sequence continues at coordinate 1,475,871 of NZ_CP039928.1, read as the reverse complement.
TGGTGCTGATTGCACACAAAATGGTAGTGCCAATTAAAAATATGGCTATCTCGTTACATGACATTGCCAAAGGCGAAGGGGATTTAACCAAACGCTTAGACGTATCCAGCGAAGATGAGATTGGCCAATTAGGTAGCGCATTTAATCTGTTTGTTGACAAATTACAGCATATTATTGGTGATGTAGCCGGCGCTACGGACAGAGTTAAACATGCTGCTCAAAGTATCAGTGGGCAAACCATGTCGATGTCTGAGCAACTCAACCACCATAATAATGAGGTGGATCAAATTGTCACCGCTATCACCGAAATGTCAGCGACAGCCAATGATGTGGCCCACAACACGAATATGGTAGCAGAAGCCACCCATGCGGCCTCAGACAATGTAGCGAAAGCACAAAACTGTGTTGATACCTCATTAACCGAAGTATCCCATTTAATGGAGCAAATCGACAATGCAGCCGCAGATGTTAAGTCATTAAGTGAGCAATCTACAAAAATTAATACCGTACTTGGTGTGATAGGTGGCATTGCTGAACAAACCAACTTATTGGCGCTTAACGCAGCGATTGAAGCTGCACGAGCGGGCGAACAAGGCCGAGGGTTTGCAGTAGTTGCCGATGAAGTAAGAAACTTGGCCAGTCGCACTCAAACCAGTACGGTTGAAATTAACGAAATGCTGGCCGAATTGCATAAGCTCGTGACTAAGGCTGTACAAACCATGGCCGAAAGCCAAACCAGTTGTTTAAGTTCGGTTGAGTCTTCAAGGGCTATTTCTGAGAGTTTAGGTGCTGTTACCTCATCCGTAACCAGTATTAACGACATGAGTACTCAAATTGCTACCGCAGCAACAGAGCAAAGCTCAGTAACTGAAGAAATTAATCGTAATATTAATTCAGTACAAGAAATTGTGAATATGTTATTAACAGCTAGCCAAGATGCTTCTGGTATGAGTAAAACGGTGGCGAATGAAGGTCAGACGCTGTCTGAGCTGGTTGGGCAGTTTAAGATATAAACTAATTGCCATTGTAAGAGCTACATAAAAATGAACCCTCAGAGGGTTCATTTTTTTATGTTTTATCCGCAATCGAGATGAGTGCAATACCCTTGGCACATATTCATCATTAGTTTGTTAATAATCGCTCTTCTGGTCTAGGTTTAGTACCTGTCATGGGGTAAAATACGCCGTTGCACCTTTTGTTAACTGCTAAATATAAGTTGAATATTCATGTTTGAAGTTAATCCAGTAAAATTCAAAATCAAAGAGCTCGCTGAACGTACTGAGTTACTTCGGGGGTATCTTTGACTACGCTGCCAAAAGTGAGCGTCTCGAAGAAGTCAATCGAGAGCTAGAAAGCCCTGAAGTGTGGAATGAGCCTGAACGTGCTCAAGCCTTGGGTAAAGAGCGCGCCGCATTAGAAGCCGTTGTTAAAACTATTGATGATATGGACACGGGTCTTGAAGACATCGAAGGATTGCTAGAACTGGCAATCGAAGAGGATGACGAAGAAACGTTTAATGATGCCGCTACCGAACTTGAAAGCCTAGACTCTCGTCTGGCCGATTTAGAATTCCGCCGCATGTTTTCTGGAAAAAGCGACGCTTCAAACTGTTATCTTGATATTCAATCTGGTTCTGGCGGCACCGAAGCACAAGACTGGGCCAACATGGTTCTGCGGATGTATTTACGCTGGGGTGACGCACATGGTTATAGCCCAGAGTTAATGGAAGTCACAGATGGCGATGTAGCAGGTATTAAAGGCGCTACGATTAAGTTTACTGGCGAATATGCTTTTGGTTGGATGCGAACTGAGACGGGTGTGCATCGCTTAGTTCGTAAATCGCCATTTGATTCATCAGGTAAACGTCATACTTCTTTTTGTTCGGTTTTCGTTTACCCAGAAATTGATGACGATATTGAAATTGATATAAATCCATCGGATTTACGTATCGATACTTACCGCGCATCAGGCGCGGGTGGTCAGCACGTCAACAAAACAGATTCAGCGATACGTATTACGCATTTACCGACTAATACAGTGGTGCAATGTCAAAACGATCGCTCGCAACACAAAAACCGTGACTCTGCTTTTAAGCAATTAAAAGCCAAGTTATACGAGTTAGAAATGCATAAGCAAAATGCCGACAAGCAAGCCGCTGAAGATGCAAAATCAGACATCGGTTGGGGCAGTCAAATTCGTTCATACGTATTAGACGACGCCCGTATCAAAGATTTACGTACAGGGGTTGAGAACCGTAACACTCAAACTGTGCTGGATGGTGATTTAGATAAGTTTATTGAAGCCAGCCTAAAATCAGGACTTTAATCAAAATTAATACTTCCCGCCATGTAATGATGGTAGGTAAAAGCGAGAATATAACATGACTGAACACGTACAAGATGAAAACAAACTGATTGCTGAGCGTCGCGCAAAATTAGACTTTATGCGCACCACCTGTCCTGCTAATGCTCACCCAAATACATGGCATCGCAGCCATAAAGCGGCTGAACTTCAGGCACAATACGGTGAGCAAACCAAAGAAGCATTAGAAGAATTAGCTTTTCAAACCAGCATTGCTGGCCGTGTTATGGCTAAGCGTGGTCCGTTTTTGGTGATTCAAGATGTGTCTGGTCGTATTCAAGCTTATGCTGGTAAGCCAGTACAAGGCGATTTAAAAGAACGTTATCAAGGTTTAGACATCGGTGACATCATTGGTGTTAAAGGTCAGCTGCATTTATCTGGTAAAGGCGACTTGTACGTTAACATGGAAGAATATGAGTTACTGACCAAAGCATTGCGTCCGTTACCTGAAAAATTCCACGGTTTAACAGACCAAGAAACGCGTTACCGTCAGCGTTACGTTGATTTGATTGTCAATGAAGATTCTCGCAACGCATTCATTATGCGTTCTAAAGTGGTTTCTGCTATTCGTAACTTCATGATGAAAAAAGAGTTCATGGAGGTTGAAACCCCAATGATGCACGTTATTCCTGGTGGTGCTTCAGCACGTCCGTTTGTGACTCATCATAATGCGTTAGACATGGCTATGTACTTGCGTATTGCACCCGAATTATATTTAAAGCGTTTAGTTGTTGGTGGTTTTGAGCGAGTGTTCGAAATTAACCGTAATTTCCGTAACGAAGGTTTATCACCACGTCATAACCCAGAATTCACCATGATGGAATTCTATATGGCGTATGCTGATTACAACGATCTTATGGATTTAACTGAAGAAATGCTCAGTTCAATTGCCATTGATCTATTAGGCAGTGCCCAAATGCCATACGGCGAGCACACCGTAGATTTTGGTGGTCCTTATGCCCGTTTAAGCATGTTAGAAGCGATTCAGAAATACAATCCTGACAACGCGACTATTCAGGCTATGACTTACGAGCAAGTTAAAGACCTAGAGTTTATGCGCGATTTGGCCAAGAGCCTAGGCATCAAGCTAGAAAAATTCTGGACTTGTGGTCAGCTGCTAGAAGAAATATTTGGCGAAACTGCTGAAACTCAATTAATGCAACCAACCTTTATTACTGGTTATCCTGCAGATATTTCGCCTTTGGCGCGCCGTAACGACAATAATGACTTTATTACTGACCGTTTTGAGTTCTTTATCGGTGGTCGCGAAGTGGCTAATGGCTTTAGTGAGCTTAACGATGCTGAAGATCAAGACCGACGCTTTAAAGCGCAAGTTGACGCAAAAGATGCTGGCGATGATGAAGCTATGTTTTACGATGCAGACTACATCACTGCACTTGAACACGGTTTACCACCAACTGCAGGCCAAGGAATTGGTATCGATCGTTTAGTGATGTTATTCACTAACACCCATACTATCCGCGACGTGATTTTATTCCCAGCAATGCGCCCACAAGCGTAAATGCATTTGTTGGCTATTTGTTATTGAGTCGCTGACATTAATAAAACCAAAACCAGCCCGCGGGCTGGTTTTTTGTTTTATAACTTACTGAATAAGAGCGCTTGATGGTCTTATTCTTTTAGCGCTAGTGATTGATTAAAAGCGCGCATTTACCATTTGGTAAGTTTTATAACCACCAGTGAGGTTGCGTACTTTAAAACCATGTTGGACTAGCATGCGATAAGCCACATGACCGCGCAAACCCACTTGACAGAATACCAATAATTCTTTGTCTTTAGGGAGTTCATCCAGTCTATCTCGAAGTTCTGGCAATGGAATATTCATTGCGCCGTCAATTGAACCCACAGCGGTTAGTTCACCAGGATTACGAACATCGACAATAATTTGTTTCGCGCTCAAGTTAAGTAAGTCTTGAGTGTGACAAATAGCTTCGTCACCTAATAACACATTCGCGGCAACCATACCGGCTTGATTGACCACGTCTCGAGCCGAACCAAAAGGTGGCGCGTAAGTGAGTTCGAGATCAGCTAGATCATATACCGTCATTCCAGCGCGTTGCGCTACGGCTAATACGTCAATACGTTTATCTACACCATCAATTCCAGCGGCCTGAGCACCTAAAATACGGCCAGATTCAGGGCAGAACAACAGCTTTAAGGTAATAGGATGAGCCCCAGGATAATAGCTGGCATGGCTTGCTGTGTGCACATAGATTTTTTCAAATGGGATACTTTGCCTTAGTAAGCTTTTTTCATTTAACCCCGTTGAAGCAATGGCCATATCAAATAACTTACAGATAGCAGTACCTTGGGTGGCACGATATACCTTGTCACCACCAAGCATGTTATCTGCCGCTAAGCGTCCTTGACGATTTGCGGGACCAGCAAGTGGAATCAATGAGGGGTTTCCAGTAACGAAATCAGCTGTTTCGATTGCATCACCGACAGCATAAATATCAGGGTCAGAGGTTTGCATCCGCGCATCAACGCGAATGCCGCCAAGCTTACCTAATGCTAAACCGCACTCAGTTGCCAAGCTGGTTTCAGGTTTTACGCCAATAGCGAGGATCACTAAATCTGTGCCTAAGATATTGTCATCACTCAAGGATAATTCGAGATGGTTATGGGCGGTTACGGGTTTATCATAATCATCGGTATTATCTGCATCAGTCAGTGGAATTGGGCACTCATTAACTGCGGTTAAGCCTGTTTTTAAGCGTAAATCGACCCCGTTATCGACCAGCTTTTGATGTAGCATGTTGGCCATTTCAATATCAACAGGCCCCATCACTTGATCCGCGAGTTCGAGTAAGGTGACTTCCAACCCTATATGGCGCAGCGCTTCTACCATCTCTAAACCAATAAACCCACCGCCCACAACTGTGGCATGTTTAGGCTTATGCAACATAAGATTAGACAGTATTTTATCCATATCAGGAATATTGCGCAGACTATACACAAAATGGTTATTGATGCCGCTAATCGGAGGTTTAATGGGTGATGCACCTGGGCTAAGTAACAACTTGTCGTATGACTCTTGATACGTTTCATTGGTCATAAGGTTACGTATGCTAAGTTGCTTAGCTTGTCTGTCGATTGCAATGACTTCATTGAACACTCGGACATCAACATTGAAACGAGATTTGAAGCTTTCTGGTGTTTGCAGTAACAGTGCGTCTCGGGATTCAATTTCACCACTAATATGATAAGGCAAACCACAGTTGGCAAACGAAACAAACTCGCCTCTTTCCAACATAATAATTTCAGCGGTTTCTGATACGCGCCTTGCTCTTGCTGCTGCGGATGCTCCGCCGGCAACACCACCAATAATGACTATCTTAGTCATGATTTTCTCCAATAAAATGTAATATAAATGTAGCGACTATTTAGATGATTTATCGCTTAGCTGACTTTTATAAATAGCAGATTGGTTCTCAAGTATTTTTTGGCAATCGAAGCAATGACCATACATATTGAGACTGTGGTGATGGATACTCATGCCGTGATGTTCTGCCGCTAACCCTAAGCGGAGATCAATCAGGGGATCGATAAATTCAATCAACTTACCACAGGTTAAACAAATTAAATGATCATGACGCGGCTTATTGTTGAGTTCATAGATAGCACTCTCAGACTCGAAAAGTCTTCGTACAACAAGTCCCGCTTGCTCAAAATGCGCCATAATGCGGTACACAGTATTGAGGCCAATGGTCTCCCCTTGTGCATTTAATCCTTGATAGATATTTTCTACCGTTAAATGCTGCTCATCAACTTGAGTTAAATACTCAAGCAATTTACATCGTTGAATGGTTATTTTGAGACCAGAGTTTTTCAATACTGCTTGCATTAGATTTACCTAAACACGTCATTACGTATTACCAGTGTATTATCTTCAGTTGATATTTTTGGTCATCAATGCTTTGCCATTGATTAAACTATCAACCACCTTATACCTAGCTCCTTTAACCAAATTAGCCAAAGTTTGACGGGATATGCCCATCGACTTAGCGGCATCTTGTTGCTGCATTCCGAGTACATCAACTAAGCGCATTGCCTCAATTTCATCTTCAGCAAGTGGCACCTGCTCTAATTGGGTCATCGGAATACCATTGGGCTTAAAACAGATGTTGGCTGCTTGACCACATATGGTTCGGGGGATTTTGGGTCTCGCCATGTAACACCTCATTTGTGGCATATGCCATATATACTTAATTTAGTTCATACATGCAAGATTATTATTTATCTTAGTCTGATATATAAACAGATCTTTGAGCTCACACATAAAATTGACTATTTACAAGGTTAATTATATCACTACACCAGATCAAGCGGACTAAAGGGCTACATGATAAATATTGATTATCTTAGCGGAGGTTCGGTTATAAACTCCAAGTCTCGAGCGCGCCGTCTGAACTTAAGGTTAATAACTTACCATTAGGCTTGAGCACCATTGAAAATACAGTTGTTCCAGCGGTATAAGCGGTGATATCCCAATGAGAAAGTTCCTTTCCCGTTAAGGTATCCCAATAAATAACACTTTGTTTTGACGTTGCAGTGATTAAGTTGTTGCTATGATTAACGAATAAAGCCTGCCGAAAATAACGATAACGCTCAAGGTAATCAAGCTTACTCACTGGCAGTGCAGTTTGGGTATCGATAATGACATTATTGTCGAGTGCATCGGCAATAAACAACCGACGATTCGCTTCATCATAACTCACACTGGATATCTGTTGCGGACGAGAAAAACTATTGATTAACTCACCACTATAAGTTGCCCATATATGCACATCACCATCAAGCCCAGTCGATAATACCTGTTGTTCAAAATTCGAAAGCTCAACATGATTAACGGCTGCACTGTGTTGTTTAAACAATGACATCGTCATACTGCTTCTTTGGATCACAGTAATTGAGCCATCATTCATACCCACTAAAATAGTGCTGCCTGTTTGGCTCAGAAAAAGGCTAGAAATGCTGGCATCAGGATTAAACCCCTGAGCGGGCCATCGTATATCTAATTTGCCCGTTTCAAGGTTGAAAATAGAAATTTTATGTTTGCCTGCCGTCGCAAGATATTGTTTGTTGCCTGACAATGCCAATAGATAATTGGTTTCATCAAAATCATCGTCAGACCATTGGTGCAACAATTGGCTTGTCGTTACATCCCACACCGATAATATTCGGCTTCTGCCTAATGTGATCGCCATACTGGCATCGTTAGACAATACGCCGTCAATAAGTGTCTCATGAACCAGTGGCTCAATATTATCAGGTTTTTTTATATTCACTGCTTGATTACAGCCAGAGATAGTCATTATCGACACCGTGATGGCAATAACAAAGCGAACATCGAATAGAAATCTTAATCTGACATTAGCTAACAATTTAATTCCTTTATAAAAAAGATACTTTTAACATAATAGCATGGCCTCATATAGCTGGTTGTATTCACTGCTCAGTACGTTAATAGTTCAACTTATTAGTGATAATAATTAGCTTAATTTACTGGCAAAAGTGACATCACTTTTTGATATAGCAAAGTCTGCGTTTAAATTATGCACCTATTAAGAAAAACCGATTTCTGGCACAATAGTCGTATTAAAAGTTGTCGTAAATAAGGAACTCACATGACGCAAATAACCCTAACAACTCCAGATGATTGGCATCTTCACTTCCGTGACGGAGATATGTTAAATGAGACAGTTCCTGCTACGGCACGGTTGTTCAAACGCGCCATTGCTATGCCTAATTTAGTTCCGCCAGTGACGACCGCTGCTTTAGCCGTTGCCTATCGGGAGCGGATTTTAGCTGCACGTCCACAAGGCAGCGACTTTGAACCGCTAATGACCTTATTTTTAACCAATAATACCAGCGCCCAAGATATTATCGATGCTAAAGCGGTAGGTGTTGTTGCAGGTAAATTATACCCAGCAGGTGCGACAACCAACTCAGATGCGGCCGTTAAAGCTTTGGATGAGTTGTTTCCAATATTTGAGGTTATGGCACAACAAGGTATGTTGTTATTGGTTCATGGCGAAGTAACCGAATCACATATTGATATTTTTGATCGCGAAAAGATATTTATCGATCGCTATTTATCGCGCATTGTTGAAGCCATTCCTAGCCTTAAAGTGGTGTTTGAACACATTACGACTAAAGAGGCGGCAGAATTTGTTGCGGATGCTTCAGCTAATGTTGCAGCAACCATTACTCCCCAGCATTTATTGTTAAACCGTAATGACTTATTAGTGGGTGGTGTGCGTCCGCATAACTTTTGCTTACCAGTATTAAAACGTAATATTCACCAGCATGCGTTGCAAGCTGCTGTGGCGACAGGCTCAAACAAATTCTTTTTGGGCACCGACTCTGCTCCTCATGAAAAACATCGTAAAGAGTCTGCATGTGGCTGTGCGGGTTGTTACAGTGCTTGGAGCGCGTTAGAACTGTATGCACAAGTATTTGATAATTTGGGTGTTATAGATAAACTTGAAGGCTTTGCCAGTTTCTATGGTGCTGATTTTTATGGCTTACCACGTAATAGCGGTACCGTTACGTTAGTGAAACAACAATGGACTGTGCCAGAAGAAATTATTTTGCCCAATGGGAATCCTATCGTGCCATTCTTTGCTGGTCAGACAGTGAATTGGAAAGTGAAGTAGCGCTTATTCATTAGGATATTATCTTATTATTAAATAATACCAGAACCAGCATGTTGCTGGTTTTGGTGTTTAAAATTCTCAATACTTAGCCGTTTTCGGGGAGAGTTTTCTAAAAGCATTATAATGAGACTTTGTTTATTTTTTATTAATTCGCTATTTAGTTTTGTTTGGTTTGAGCTTCTATTTTTATTTGTGCCTCTAATAGGGCTTCAAATTCATCTTGGGGCAAAGGTTTGCTAAATAAGTAACCTTGTCCATAATCACATTTCAGTGCATTAAGCAGATGATACTGCTCTTCTGTTTCAACGCCTTCTGCAACCACAGTTAAATTTAGCCCATGCCCCATGGCAATTGCTGCGCCAACCAACTCTAAGTCACCAGGGTCAACAGTTATGTCATTGATAAAGCTTTTATCGACTTTTAGGGTGTTGAAAGGGTAACTGCGTAGATAACTGAGCGATGAATAACCGGTACCAAAATCATCCATAGAAATACTCACCCCAATATCATTAATCGCTTGTAAATTATGAGTGATAATTTGGTCACCGTTAAGCAACACGCCTTCGGTAATTTCTAATTCTACAGTGCTAGGATGAATGTCGTATTGGGTTAACGATACTTTTAGCATATCGACAAAATTGCTTTCTCTAAATTGTTTCGGTGACACATTAACCGCAATTTTAAATTGACGATTAAAGAATGTTTGCCACTGAGATGCTGCCGTCAAAGCAGTTTGGATAACGTATTGGCCAATGGCTATGATTAATCCTGTTTGCTCCGCAATAGGAATAAATTCATCAGGAGTGACTTGGCCAAGTAACTCATTATTCCAGCGCAACAACGCTTCAGCGCCAATGATTTTACGGCTTCGAATATCAACAAACGGTTGAAAGAAGACTGATAGTTCATGGTTTTTTAACGCACTGCGTAATTGCTCTTCCACCTTAAGCCTACGATGCATGTCGAGATTCATTTGGTGAGTATAAAATGTGTAAGTATTGCGCCCCTGATCTTTAGAATGATACATCGCAGAATCAGCTTGTCTTAGTAGTTCTTTTGGGGTCAAACTGTCATCCGGGTACATTGCAATGCCAATACTAATTGTTGACACCAGCTCACGGCTTTCAAGCTTAAATGGCATGTAAAATTGCTTAAGCAATTTATTAGCTATCGTCTCTACTTCAGCGGGTCCGTTGATATTGTTCAGGATAATGATAAATTCATCACCTCCCAGTCTACCGACAATATCACTCTCTCTAATGGTATTCTTTAATCGAGTCGCTGCCTGTTTTAGTAGTTCATCACCGACAGAGTGACCTAAGGTATCGTTAACCTTTTTAAAGTCGTCTAAATCTAAAAACAAGACTGCTACTTGGGTTCCTGCTCGATGTGCTTCTTTAAGTATTTGAGCTAATCGGTCGAGAGACAACAATCTATTCGGTAGCCCTGTCAAGCTGTCGTAATGGGCTTGATAAAGGATTTTTTCTTCTTGTTGTTTGTAGTGGTTTACATCTTGTTTTAATGCCAAATAATGTTTAGTGATGCCGGTATTGTCAAAAATAGGTACGATATGAGCATGTTCCCAAAAAATCTCGCCGTTTTTCCTTTTATTCTGTAATTCACCTTGCCATGCCTTTCCAGCTGAAACAGTCTCCCATAATTCGGTATACAAAGAGGTAGGGGTTAAACCTGATTTAAGCATGCTGGCTGGCTGACCAATGACTTCACTTTCGCTGTAGCCAGAAATATTCTCAAAGGCACTATTTACATACTCAATTCTGCTGTCTGTATCTGTTAGGATCATTGAAATAGGGCTTTGCTCTATTGCTTGTGACAATGTTAATGCTTGATCTTCGGCCTTTTTTTGAGCGCTTAGATCGATATCAATACAATACATTTCGGCTTCGTTGTCGGTATTGTTGATTAATGTATGGGATGAATAAACAGCGACATGGCTTCCATCTGCTCGTCTGAGAAGTAATTCTCCTGCGGGAATAGGGGGACCATCATTAATCCATGCATTGATGTTGTTCACCACTTGCTCTTTGTAAGGTAATGGAATGATGAGGTTTTCAATTTTTTGACCTAAGGCTTGCTCTTTTGTGTAACCATATAATTTTTCACTGGCTTGATTCCAAAATATAACCTCTCGATTTTTATCATATCCTTGGACTGAGATCGCGGGGATTTTTTCGAATATCTGCCTGAATTTTGATTCACTGCGTAATAGCTTTTGTTCTGCATCAATCCGTTCAGAAATATCTTTGATAAAGCAGAAAAACATACCATCATCACCATCCCAAAAGCTGATATTCACTTCAACATCAAATAAGTGTCCCAGTTTATTTTTGTATCGAGAAGTAAAGTTAATGGCTTTTTTGTGTGGTGCAGCAGTGATATATGAGCTCGGGAATTGATATCTGTCATTGGTTTCAAATTGATTAATCGGCTTATTAATTAGCTCATCGAGAGTGAACCCTGTCATATTTGCGAAGCTCTGATTTGATTCTATTATCTTGCCATCTACAGACGCAATGACAAAGCCATCTTGAGCGGTACTGATAATGTTATGGTAAGTTGTTTCACTGCGACGTAATTGTGCTTCTATGTTTTTTTGATCGGCCAGATCTCTACTGACACCCACAATACCTTGAATTTCTCCTGATGAATTCATAAAAGGTGTTTTTTGGGTGCTAAAAATATGTGAGATACCATCAGGTGTTGTAATCCATTCTTCATTCATCCATGGCTGGTTTTCTTGTAATACAAATCGATCGGCTTTGATAAAGAGGTCAGCCTGTTGACGATCAAATAAGTCATAGTCCGTTTGATACTTAATCTGTTCTGGTTTGAGCTTTAGTGCTTCCGAGAATGCTTTGTTACACCCTAAATAAACCCCGTCGGTTGATTTGTAAAAAATGATATCGGGAATACCATCAATAATGCTTTGTAACAGGTTTTTTTCGGTTTCGAGAAGATTTTTATGATGTTGCAATTCTTGAGCTAATTGTTGTCTTTGTTGATGTTGTTTAAGCAGTAATCCAAGGAGCATGGTGCCGCAAGTATAGACAGTGAGTAAGGTCGGGATTATGTTGAGGATGATGTCATATTTATCTGCCACTGGCATGAGTAATAAACAACATATAACCGCTATTTGTACGACAAACCCCATGGCCAGTAAATTTTGCCAATTGAGTTGTTTGTTTGAGCTTTGAGCCCAGTATCGCCAGCCTAAACCAATGGCTGAACTGATAAAAATAACTAAGGTACCAACGTATAATCCCACTCCGCCTTGATAAATACGGAAACAAGCCGCTAAAATCGCGGCGATCAATGTAGGAATAAAACCAAAAAACAGACCGCTTAAACTGAGTAATATCCAGCGAGTATCGAAATAAATCCCAGGACGAAGCTCCCAAGGATAATTCATCACGCTGATAGCAATCACACCAATAAAAAGCCCACTCAAGATATTTCTATATTGCTTAGGTGCTATTTTTTGTAATGTAATGGCGTCGTAAATGACCACCAGTGCCAGTAATAATACGGCGTTGCTCATTAAACTGAAAAAACTATCCATTTCTTCTCCGAATAAAAAGAGTGTAGCCAGCTTTTATAGCCTGCATTCACTGTAGCTCATGTCAGACCAAAATAAAAAATAAATCCTTTTTATCATCATGTTAATTCGCTTTTTTAGATCGAGGTTAAGTCTTGATCTCATAACCTAATATGAAGGATTCTAGTTATTTATTATTTAATTGTAGGCAGGTCATACTACGGAGTTGAATTCGAAGGAGTAAATAAAATAACTAATTGTTTATAATATATTTACTCCGTTGTTTGTTTAATGAATCGAGTATGATCTTACATAATTATAGCGATATTACAGATAATAAAATGAATAGTTTTATGCAAAAGGATATTGTTGAATATATCCTTTTTCCTGTAATCTTAACTAGCGTTTAGGTTTCCTTGAGTGATTTGGCTTACCTTTATTGGCCGCAGGTTTTTTAGGTTTGGCACCTCTGCCTTGCATAAAATGTTCAGGGCCTTCAATTTTATCTCGTAAGCTTTGGGTCGGCTTTTTCTTGGCTTTTTTAGGTGCATTTTTAGCCTCTGAAGATGAATGTTCAATTAACTTCATTAGCGTGCTGAGTTCTTGCTCATCTAAGTCGCGCCACTCTCCCACTGGCAAGCCTTTAAGCGACACATTCATAATTGACTGACGTTCCAGCTTGGTCACTTCAAAGTTGAAATGTTCGCACATGCGACGAATTTGACGATTAAGTCCTTGCACTAAAATAATTTTAAATACGAACGTTGAAACTTGTTCAACTTTACATTTTTTAGTAATGACACCCAACATCGGTACACCAGCTCGCATACCTTGTAAAAATGCTTCTGTGATCGGCTTATTGACCGTGACCACATACTCTTTGTCGTGATTATTGCCCGCGCGGAGAATTTTATTCACTAAGTCACCATTGCTGGTGAGAAAGATTAATCCTTGTGAATCTTTGTCTAAACGACCAATAGGAAAGACTCGTTCGCTGTGATTTACAAAGTCGACTATATTATCGCGTTCAGTACCTTCGGTGGTACTGACGATACCGACGGGCTTATTGAGTGCGATAAAGATTAAATCAGCTGCATCGCGGGGTTCAATGTCTTGACCATTTACTTTGACTTTGTCTCCAAACTCTACACTGTCACCAATTTTGGCCCGTTTACCATTAATAAAGACATTACCTTGTTCAATGTAGCGATCTGCTTCACGGCGTGAGCAAACACCACTCTCACTAATGTATTTATTTAAACGGGTTGCAGATTCACTCATGGTGGTTCCTTTATCAATATAAACGCACTGCAAAGGCAGGCAGGATCGGCGCAGATAATATCATAAAATAGCAGGACAAAGAGCTGTTTGATAACCGTTTATTATCTTACCTATACCATATCGGTTAGTGTCACAAATCAAAGCCTAGTTGGGTAATGGTATGGTTGTGTTGAGGTAACAGATTTATGTCTGCTAGTGTCGATTCACTGTGTACCAACTGTTGTTGCAGTAAACGGTATAAATCGACGGCTAATTGTGGCGCTTCATGATTGTCAGGCGTATGGATAAATAAATAAGGTTGCTTGTTTTGTGCTATCCACAAAGGTAATTGTTTAAGCCAGTTTTGAAAAAAATGTACGTTGGCCTCTGTATGTGGATGACCAATAAAACGCACCACCGGATTGTTGGCCGTAGCAATAGGATGCACTGGCACTTTGGGCTTTTTCTGATGGGCATCAATTACCGCCGGCGAGGTTGGCGGGGCAGCAAAAACGGGTCTTGTATCCATGATGATCCGATTACAGTTGTGGTCGATAAGCAAACGATTTAATGCTTGTTCTGCTTCACCTTTGGCAAAAAAGGCACTGTTACGTACTTCTACACCATAGGTTAGACCCTGTGGCACTTGAGTTAAAAACTGTGCCAGTTGCGGCAAAGATTGTGGTCCAAAACTGGCTGGCAGTTGAATTTTCCATATCCCAGTTCGATTGATAAGAGGTTCCATTACCTTAAAAAATTGATGTAAAGCTGGACCAGCATGCTGTAACTGTAACTCGTGGGTGATGTGTTTAGGCAATTTGAAGGTAAATTTAAAGTCGTCATGAGTTGCCGCATACCAATTTTGGACATTTTGTAATGACGGTGTGGCATAAAAAGTGGTGTTACCTTCAACAGTATTAAATATTTCGGCATAGCGCGCGAGCCGATACGCTTGGCTATTGCCGTATATTGTTTGTTGCCATTGGTTTTGTGACCACATGGCTAAACCTAATCGTAATGGTGGATAGGTTGTGGATGTTGAAGTGCTGTTATCCAAAATAATCCTTAAGTTTATAAATGCGTTTCATGTAAAAATATCGATATTGTCGTAATAATGATTTAAATGACCTAAAAACCAATATTTAGTTATTTTGTCTATATCTAATCGCTTTACCCATCTGATAAAATTATCACAATTAGGTATGCGATGTGTTGAACATACCAACCAAAAGTAAAACGGTGCGTTATTGTGATTTTATGCGTTACATGGAGAGTTTGTGTCTAGTCCACATACAGACAGTCAGTTTGATAATTATCGACCTAATACATCTTCCGCCAAACCCGTTCCGGTTCGTCGCAGTAAAGCAGGCTGGTTATTCATCGTATTATTGTTAGCAACGGCTTACCTTGTCGCGTTCGAGGTACGGACGTCGTATTACCAATCTTATTTTCTGCATCAATATGCCAGTAAATTAACCTATACATTACGTGATTATCGCAGTAATTCGGTTATTTACCCTACATACGGCCCCTTTGATGATCGTCATGGTTATAGCCAATTACCGCAAAAAATAGCCCGATTAATAGAGCGAAATTATCAGATCTCTCAGCAAGTAGCCTTTTCGCCGATGTTGACGGACTATACCAAGGTAGGTTTTTTCCCGCCGTACCATGAAAAAGCACAATCAGGTTTAGCAATAAAAGATTGCCGTGACATGACGGTGTTTGATTACTCTTATCCTAAACGTGTTTATCAAGACCAAGATAAAATCCCCGACCAAATTGTTAACACCTTATTGTTTATTGAAAACCGCGAAATGCTCAGTCCAGAAGCTAAATATAACCCTGTGGTTGACTGGCCGCGTTTTGTACTGGCAGCTACAAGCCAGGTAGCAGGGCTCTTTGGTGCTGAGATGTCTAAAGCGGGTGGCAGTACCTTAGCCACTCAAATTGAAAAATTTAGACATTCTAATCATGGGTTAACCTTAAGCATTAAAGATAAGCTCTTACAAATTGGTTCGGCAATTGTGCGAGTGTATCAACAAGGTGAAAATACTGTTGGCGCTCGTCAACGTATCGTTCAGGATTACCTCAACACAGTACCATTATCATCAGCGCCAGGGTTTGGTGAAGTACATGGTATTGGTGATGGTTTATGGGCTTGGTTTAAAACCGATTTTAATCAAGCTAATCAACTTTTATTAAGTCGTCATACTCAACAAAATGCTGCCGAGCGTGGCAAGGTATTTCGTCAAATCGTGGCATTAATGATTGCTCAGCGTCGCCCATCGTATTATCTACGCCAAGGGCATGATGATTTAGAATCCTTAGTGGACAGCTATTTACGTTTATTGGGTAGTGATGGCCTAATTGAAACCAAATTGATGGTGTCTGCACTTGAACAAAAACTGCATTTTGACTCCAGTAAGTTAGCCTCTACTAACCTCGCTAAAAATAAAGGGGTTAACGCGGTAAGAATACGCACAGCAGGTATGCTGGGGTTAAGTTTGTATGATTTAGATCGTTATGATCTAGCGGTTAACAGCACGTTTCATGGTGAGTTACAGCAACAAGTGAGTGATTACTTACGTAGTTTAGCTAAAGAGTCAGCGGCTGAACGTATCGGATTGCTGGGTGAGCGTTTACTGTCACCACAGCAGTTAGACAAGGTGCTATACAGCTTTATGCTTTATGAAAGTACCGACAGTGCCAACCGAGTGCGAATTCAAACTGACAGCATTGATCAACCGTTTGATATTAACGAAGGCAGTAAATTGGAGTTGGGCTCTACGGCCAAATTGCGGGTGTTAGCCACATACTTAGACATTATTGCCGAATTACAGCAGCGTTTTTCGGCTATGACGGTGGTTGATTTACGCCAAGTTGATGTAGAGAGTAAAGACCACATTACTCGCTGGGTAGTCGATTATTTAATTACGACCCGTGATCGAAATTTAACTCGAATGTTGGATGCTGCACTATTACGAAAATATTCGGCTTCACCAGATGAACGCTTTTTTACGGGTGGCGGTTTGCATGTGTTTAATAATTTTAATAAAAAAGAAAACACTCGGGTACCAACGTTATATCAAGCTTTACAAGAGTCAATAAACTTGCCATTTGTGCGCTTAATGCAAGATATTGTTAGTTACAGTAGTAGTTATAACAGCGAAGGCAGTGTGTCGCAGTTATTACGTAATGATAAAGATCCGCGACGAGAGGAATACCTAAAAGCCTTTGCCAAACGCGAGGGGAGTTCGTTTGTAAAACGCTTTTATCGTAAGTATCGTCAGCTTGCACCCGAGCAGCGTCTCGAGGTGTTATTTGATGGTATTCAACAACAAGAACATAAGTTAACCGCCGTTTATCGTTATTTAAAACCTTATGACGGTGCCCGTGAATTAAAAGCTTTTTTAACTCAGCGTTTACCGGAAAAAACCTTCACTGATAAACAAGTTAATGCGCTGTACAACAAGTATGGCGAAGACAAGTTTAATTTGGCTGATCAAGGTTATATTGCACGAGTTCATCCACTTGAGTTGTGGGTGTTACGTTATTTAAATGACTACCCAGAAACGCATCTCAACCAAGTATTAGACGACGCGCAACCGCAGTTGCAAGAGGTGTATCGTTGGTTATTTAGAACCCGCTATCAAAATGCGCGTGATGTGCGTATTCAGGTGATGTTAGAAGTCGAAGCCTTTTTAAGCATTCATCAGCGTTGGGTGAGAATGGGTTATCCGTTTGAATATATGGTGCCGTCGTTAGGGTCTGCGCTAGGCAGTTCTGGCGATAGACCTGCCGCGCTGGCTGAGCTCATGGGCATTATTCAAAATGATGGTTATCGTTATCCTACGGTAAGAATCGATGGATTACAGTTTGCTAAAGACACGCCTTACGAGGTGACATTGGCTAATAATAAGCAAACTGTGACGCGAGTGATGCATCAGGAAGTGGCGCGGGCACTAAAACGGGCGTTAGCCAATGTGGTCGAAAATGGTACCGCAAGAAGGCTAAAAGGCAGCTTGTTGGATAATAATGGCCAAGCCATCATTATGGGGGGGAAAACCGGTACCGGTGACAACCGTATCGCGACTGAAATTCGTGATGGTCGTAAAGTATCCTCAACAGCCATTAACCGAACTGCTACGTTTGTATTTTACTTAGGCGATAATTATTTTGGTACATTAACGGCGTTTGTCCCGGGTGAAAAGGCCGATGATTTTAGCTTTACCTCGGCACTACCACTACAAGTACTCAAAGGTATGATGCCGATTTTATCACCGATGATAAATCAACAAGAGCAGTGTCAAACAGGGTTGTAATTATTTATTTGGCGGGATATGCACAAAGCTCATGCGATAAAGCATGGGCTTTGTCTTTGTAAAAAGGGCTATAAAAATGTAAACACATTTCAAAACAGGCCCGTTAATATTTTACTAAACGCTAAAAAGGCTCAGCATAACGACAATATGACATATCACTGCGACACTGGTTAATATTGTGCGTAATGTCAGATAGCTGGTGGTAGTTGATAATTGCTTGGCTTTAAATTCAACATACAATAAATACAGATAACCGCTGGCGAGCAGAATAAGCGCGGATAATTCAAAGGGTGTTATCAGTGCAATCCAGCTTGCAAGAGCAATAATATTACTAATAATAAGTAGCTTAGCGATATTGTCATCTAAGGCTAATATTACCGCTTTTCCCCATAGCGTACCGGCAACAAAACTTAAAATGACTGCGCTGTAGCTAACAAATCCCAACATAGTATGCTCGGGCGCTAAAAGGCTATGATTGAACGCCAACACACTGAGAATGATAAAAGGTAATAGACCCGCAAAACCCAACCATTGCCATGTTTTAATGCTTTTCATTGTGTGCCCCTTAATGCATATTAATACAGTTAATTATTACAATTGGGTATAAATAAACAAGTTTTTAAACAAGTGTCTAAACAATATAAAGCATATCAGCGAGACAGCATAGAGAAGGTCAACATGAAATGAATATATATCTTCGCCCAGTCACTGAGGTAGATTTAGCGATATTGTTTGAATTTGAGCACGACCCAATTGCCAATAAAATGGCAGACTTTCCTGCACGTAAACGAAAAGCTTTTTACCAACATTGGCATCAAAATATTTTTGCTGATGAGCAAGCTATGGCGCAAGGGATCTGGCTAGATAATGTCTTAGTTGGTAACGTTTTATCATGGGTTAATGATGAGTTATCCACAGAAGTAGAGCCAGAAGTGCGTTTAATGGGGTATTGGATTGGTCGCGAATATTGGGGGCAGGGCATAGCCACTAAGGCAGTGAAAATGTTTTTACAACAATATATTTCTAGCCCTGTTTATGCCTATATCGATGAGCATAACCAAGGCTCGTTAAAAGTGGCTCAGTCTAATGGTTTTGTCGATGTTACAGCTCAATATGTATCCTTGTTTAGCAAAGATAATTTACGCATATTTAAGCGTGGTCACATCTAACGGAATTAATGATTACCGCCGCCACAATGACCGCAACAACTGCCACCATTGCCTTCTGTTTTTGCAGTAGTTTCTGCTTCAGGCGCATTAGTTTCAGTTGCACGTGTTTCATTGGCAATAGGTGCCACATTACTAACAGATTTAGCTTGCTTGGCTGGTTTAAAAATACCGCTAATTGAAAAACTCATGGTAATACCTCTCGTGATAAAACATTGGTGACAATACTACTGCTACTTACTTTAGCAACCTACTTTAACAACGGGCTTTAGCTATAGGCTTGCGCAATCAACGCTATTAACATCTATATATTTTGCATGTTTAAAGTGTATTAGTCCTAGTTTTTTAGTCAAGTACTTTCCATTAAGCTATCTGGGTATTTTATCGCCGTGTGTTTTGCCTCACATTGTATTCATTGATAAACCCAATATGAAGCGTGATAAACTGATGCCTCTTGTTAATGGAGTCCCTATGTCTTTTGCCGATTTATCATTACACCCCACACTTATTCGTCGTTTAGCTGAGCTGAATTACCAGCAGGCGACGCCGATCCAACTACAAGCTATTCCGGTAATATTAAGCGGCAAAGATGTCATGGCAGGGGCGCAAACGGGTACTGGTAAAACGGCCGCATTTGCTTTGCCAATCCTGCACTATATATTGACTCACCAAGCTGATTTATCTGCGCAACTAACATCATTAAAGACTCATATTACTTGCTTAGTGTTAGTCCCCACTCGGGAATTAGCCCAACAAGTTCACCGTAGTATTGAGCAATATGCCGACGGCAGCCCTGTCAGTAGCGTGATGGTTTATGGTGGCGTGAGTATTGGTGCGCAAATAAAACAACTTGCAGCAGGGACCGATATTCTGGTGGCAACGCCAGGACGTTTATTAGATCTATTACGTAAACGTGCACTGTCATTATCGCAGTTAACTCATTTGGTATTTGATGAAGCCGATCGCATGTTGGACATGGGCTTTAAAGATGAAATTGTCGAGGTGCTGAAGCGCTTGCCAAGTACACGGCAAACCTTATTGTTTTCGGCCACGTTAGATGACCGCATGCTCAGCTTTAGCCGACGTTTATTACGCTCGCCGCAAGTGATTGAAGTTGCTCAGCGTAATACCATTGCCAACAGTATTGTCGAGCGGGTATTTAATGTTGACGCTAACCGAAAGTGCGCCATGCTATGCCATTTAATCACCCAAGAAAGTTGGCAACAAAGCTTGATATTTAGCCGCACCAAACAAGGTGCAGATGCGCTAGTAAAGCAAATAAAGCAAGCTGGTGTAGCGGCTGAAGCTTTTCATGCTGATTTATCTCAAGCAGTACGTGAACAAGTGTTAGCAGCATTTAAAGCTGGTGAGGTGACCGCGTTAGTCGCAACCGATGTGGCCGCAAGAGGCTTAGATATTAACGAGTTACATTATGTTGTTAATATGGAATTACCGTTTCAAGTTGAAGACTACGTACACCGAATTGGCCGCACGGGCAGAGCAGGTAAAGCGGGCCAAGCTATTACCTTATTAAGCATCGATGACGAGCCATTATTAACCAAACTTGAAGCTTTTTTAGACCGACGTTTACCGCAGCAATGGCTGACGGGTTTTGAGCCAGATCTTGATTTAATTGCTCCAGTTACCCGTAAAACAACTAAATCTGCATTAAAACAACAAGCTCGTAAAAAGGCATTAGCGGCATCTTCACGCGGTAAAAAACGCTAACAGGGTGTAACTCATCATGCCGTCGCCATTAAAATGAGCCTTATATTGTTCACATCACATAAGGCTGTGTGGTGATTGTCTTTTTACTGCCACATTAATGTCATCCAGTTTGAACCGAGTTGTCACATTAGACGCTTATCTTAACTGACGAATAATTATACCTATATTTGATCAGTTTTTTTCAGAGCATATCTAAGGACAACTTATGAGCAAGGCGACATTTGATCCAACTCGTTTTAACAACAGTAAAAATACCCCTTTCAATGAAGTGATGGAGAACCATCTATCACGTCGTAATTTTGTTAAGCGAGGTTTAGGCCTTAGTGCTATGACAGCGTTTGGTGGCTTCGGATTAAGTGCTTGTGGTTCTGATAATGATACCGCTGCAGAAACGCCAACAACACCGCCAACAGCTACCACGCCAACAGCACCAACGACGAGTTCTGCTGAATTAGGTTTTGAGTCCATTGCCGGTTCTAAAATCGATGCAGTGGCGGTTCCTGCTGGTTATTCAGCTTATGTGTTAGCACCTTGGGGAACACCTTTAAATTCGAAAGCTGCGGCGTGGAAGGCGGATGGCAGTAATACTGCTATCGATCAGGAAAACTCAGTCGGTATGCATCACGATGGTATGCATTTCTTCCCGCTGAATGATTCAGCAGATGACGGCTTATTGTGTATCAACCACGAATACATAGACCAAGATGCTCTACACCCAACAGGCCCAACCTTTGATGCTGATGGTAAGCGCACTGTAATTGATGAAATTCGCAAAGAAATCAACGCCCATGGTATTTCAGTTGTGCGTATTAAATTAGTTTCTGGACTATGGCAAGTGGTCGAAAATGACAGCCATAACCGTCGTTTTACCGGTGCAACAGTAATGGATATCGCTGGCCCACTAGCATACAGCTCGTACCTTGAAACGCGTTACTCGCCAGATGGCAGCCAAGCGCGCGGTACTTTAAATAACTGCGGTAATGGTTATACACCTTGGGGCACTTATTTAACATGTGAAGAAAACTGGCCAGGTTACTTTGTTAATAAAGGTACCCTAACAGAAGAACAAACGCGCATTGGTATTTCGACTTCTGACACTCGTTATGGCTGGAGTCACTTAGCCGGAAATGATGATGAACGTTTAGACGAATTTGCTCGTTTTGATGTGACGCCAACGGGCTCAAGTGCAACTAACGATTACCGTAACGAAGCCAATGGCCACGGTTATATTGTTGAAATTGACCCTTATAACCCTAACTCTCGCGCCACCAAACGTACCGCATTAGGCCGCTTCCGCCATGAAGGTTGTGTGTTCGGTAAGCTTGAAGAAGGCAAACCAATTACTTTCTATTCAGGCCACGATTCACGGTTTGAATATTTGTATAAGTTTGTTTCTGACGCAGCATGGGACCCTGTCGATGCTAACAGTACAAATCGCTTAACCGTTGGTGATAAGTACATGAATGCCGGTACCTTATATGTCGCTAAATTCAGTGAAGATGGTGTAGGTGAATGGTTACCCTTAACACTAGATGGCATAACCACTGATGGCAGTACACTTGCTAGCACCTTTGACTCGCAAGCCGCAATTATCTTAAATACGGCTGGCGCGGCTGACTTAGTGGGTGCTACACCAATGGATCGCCCAGAATGGGCAAGTGTCGACCCATTCACTGGCACTGTGTATCTTACATTGACCAACAACAGTAAACGTACCGACAGCACTAACCCTGCTAACCCGCGTTTAAATAACAACTTTGGTCATATTATCCGTTGGGATGAAGGTGATACAGCAACTGAATTTAGTTGGGATATCTTTATATTTGGTTCACCTGCAGATGGTGATGTTGAAACCAATTTATCTGGCTTAACTGACTTAAACCAGTTTGCTAGTCCAGACGGTTTGGCGTTCGATCAGCGTGGTATTTTGTGGGTGCAAACCGATAACGGTGCGTCTGAAGTGAAAGAAGAAACCAACGATCAAATGTTGGCGATTGTGCCATCAACTATGGTAGGTGCAGACGGTAACCAACAAGTGGTAACGGCTGAAAACCAAACTCAACTTAAGCGCTTCTTTGTTGGTCCTAACGGTTGTGAAGTGACCGGTTTTGCCATGTCGCCAGACTACACAGCTATGTTTGCCAATATTCAGCATCCTGGCAACTGGCCATACTCTGATAGAGCGGATGAAGAAACGCCTGCAGGCACAACGGTTCGTCCACGTGCTGCCACAGTGATGTTTATTAAAGATGACGGTGGTGAAATCGGCGTTTAATTTAAGCTGCTATCTCAGGAAGGTATTAACCTTGCTTTAGGGCCTGTTGATCTTTCAAGGTTGTTTTTACAGCGAATTGTTGGTCATTTGTACAAGGCAGAGACTTTGTGGTGTAGTTATTCTACATAAAAAGTCGATAACGCAGTAAAAATGACCAACAAACGCTGCCCGAAGGGTTCGGCTAAAAACGTTTTACTCTTTGTTGAGCGAATTTAGCTTAGATTGCTAGGCAGCAATCCGCTCGCCTCGATTAAAACGTTTTTATCTCGAATAAAATTTAACCGGCAAAGATCAACTGACCCTAGTCTTCTTTATGACTTTAAAAGCGTATATTAACCCTGATAGACTTGTTCTATCAGGGTTTTATTCTTTTAAATTAGTTTAATTATCAATAGTCTATTTACAAGGGCCGCCATGCTAAATGGAATTCATCACGTTGCTATTATTTGTGCCGATTACCCACGTTCAAAAGCATTTTATACACAAGTCTTAGGGCTAAAAGTTGTTGCCGAGCATTACCGCAAAGCACGCGATTCTTACAAACTCGATTTAGCATTGCCTGACGGTAGCCAAATTGAACTGTTTTCATTTAACAAGGCTCCATTAAGACCCAGTTATCCCGAAGCCCAAGGCTTGCGTCACTTAGCGTTTAAAGTCGATGATATTGCTCAAGTGGTTACCCATTTACAACTTAACGGAGTAGTCGTTGAACCCATTCGCGTCGACGAATATACCGGCAAACAATATACCTTTTTCGCTGATCCAGACGGCCTGCCTTTAGAGCTTTATCAAGTCAACTAACCTATTTTTATTCAAATTGTACCTTCTACTGCAGTTATTTAGTCATTCTCATACTTTTTGTAAGGTCAATCTTTACACGAATGATAATGATTTGTATTTGTGATCTTTGTTTCAATTATGTAAAGTGCGTCACATAATTGAATTTTCGCAAACGCTAAATAACAATAGGATGAAGTTAGAGATGAAATCTAATAGTTACAGTAAGTTATCGTTAGGTGCTCAGGCAGTTGCCGCTGCATTAGTCTTTAGTAGCCCAGCAATTTATGCTGCAGACACCAGTAATGAAACTTGCGATAAGGATATCTTAGCAAAATGTAAACCTGTGGAAACAGACGAATCAATAGAAAGAATTCGGGTTCATGGGGTACAAAACTCAGTTTATATGTTTAATAACTCAGCCGATAAACGCCGTATGGCTGCATTAGTTGATACTCCGCAAGTGATTACCGTATTAACCCAAGATCAAATTCAAGAGTCTGGTAATACTGACTTAAAAGATATTTTGTCAGCTCAAGCAGGGGTCACTTTAGGTACGGGTGAAAACGGTAACGCCTTTGGTGACCGCTATATTATCCGTGGCCACGAAGCGCGTAGCGACGTGTTTGTTGATGGTCTGCGTGACCCAGGCATGACCACTCGCGAAAGTTTTGCAACAGAACGCGTTGAAATTACCAAAGGCCCAAGTTCAACATTTGCAGGCCGTGGTTCATCTGGCGGTGCGATTAACAGCGTGACCAAAAAGGCCTCTGTTGCGTATGATTTTGGCCGTGTCGACTTAGGCATTGGTACTGACGAACATAGACGATTAACTATCGATTATAACTTACCGTTATCAGAAACCGTCGCTGTGCGTCTTAACGGTTTAACGGCCGAAGAAGATAAGCCAGGCCGCGAAGGGATTACCCGTGAACGCCAAGGAGTCCAGTTATCGGGAGTGTATGAAGCCACTGATGCACTGTCATTTATCGCCGATGGTTATTATTTAGATGCCAAAGACGTGCCTGATTTAGGCAGTTATTTTGATCAAGACACCCGTAAGCCACTTGAAGATATCCCTGTTTATGCTCAAGATGGTGACTTTCTCAATTCTAAGGTCACCACGTTCACCCTACGTACCGAATATGAGTTAAATGACAGCATCACGTTATATAATGCTACTCGTGTTGGTCACACTGAAAACGGTTATATCACTACCGGTATGGGCGGCACCACGCGCGCAGATACCGACGCAACCGCGCCTGGTGTTAAAACCCTAACATTAAGTACTCACCAAGGTAATCAAGATGTTGATTACGTCAGTACTCAGTTCAATTTATTTTGGAATACTGAAATACTGGGCTTTAGCAATAAGCTTGTTTTTGGTTTGGAATACACAGACGAAAACGTTGATAACGGTGTGTATAGCGTTACCAACAATAATCCGACAAATTGTTCAACCGAAGGACGTCGTGGCGTCTCTGAGTCATACTGTATTATCGACGGCAATGGCGATACGGTAGATAACATTAATCAGTTAATGGGGCGCAGTTATGTTGATGGCGGATCGGATGCTATTTACGACATCGAAACAGTATCGGCATACATGATGGATACCGTTGCATTAACTGAACAACTGTCATTATTCTACGGTTTGAGACTCGATAGCTTTGACTACAGCAATGATACAGTTAGCCGGGGTGATGAAATAGATTATGCCTACTCAGACACCATGTATAACTACAACTTCGGTCTTGTTTATGACTTGTCTGAAGATGCTAACATTTATGCTAACTACAGCACCGCAACTAACATCAATGGCGGCGAGTCTGACTTAGGCGGAAACTGTGGATATGGCGGTGTGTGTGGTACCACAGAACAAGCTTCGGAAGCAGATGCCGAAATCGTTGAAAACCTAGAGCTTGGCACCAAATGGATGTTGTTTGACGACAAAATGATGTTCTCAGCATCAATTTTCCAAATCACTAAAAGCGATGTCATGGAAAGTGTTGGCGACAGTTACTCAACCTTAGGTACACTTAATACGGGTAAAAACCGTGTTAGAGGTATCGAATTTGGTATGGTGGGAAATATTACCGACCAACTCAGCATACAATTTTCAGCGGCTAAAATGGATTCTGAGATTTTAGAATCATACGATCCAGCTAACATTGGTTTAGTCCTGAGTAATTTTGCCGACGAGAGTGCTTACCTTCAATTACGTTATCAGTTAACTGAATCGTTTGTGTTTGGTGGTAGCTACACTTATCAAAGCGAAATGTATGGCGGACAGCCAGACACAGCAGCGGGCTTTGATAGTACCAATAATCGCTACAGCATTGTGGTTCCTAACTATCAAGTAGTTGATTTATTTGCTAGTTACAATGCTACCGAAGACTTAACTTTCCGCATAAACGTAGGCAATGTAATGAATGAAGAGTACTGGACTGCGGCTTATCGTTCTGGTTCATTTATGTACTTAGGTGATGCAAGAAGCTCAAAACTGTCGATGACATATGAGTTTTAATTAAGGGTGTTTGTATGATTGTTATTGAAAAAATCCTCACAAAACAAGACGTCGGCGCTTATCGTCAGCAACTGGCAGAATGTCCGTGGGGCGATGGCCGCAAAACCGCAATGGGAATGGCGGCCTCAGTAAAAAATAACAATCAAGCAGATGCACAAGATGCCAGTGTGCGCCAATTAGCTAACCAGTTATTGGCGCGTATTGGCGAAACGCCCAAAATCGTGTCTGCTGCATTACCGCACAAGATTTTTCCGCCGTGCTTTAATCGCTATAGCGAAACCGAAGAATATGGCTATCATGTCGACGCGGCCATCATGCGGATCCCGAATACATCGGAAGTGCTCCGCAGTGATGTCTCCATGACGGTGTTTTTGAGTGAACCCGAAGAGTATGACGGCGGCGAGTTGGTCATAGCTACCGAGTTTGGCCAACAACAAATTAAATTACCGGCAGGTTACGCAGTGGTGTATCCGTCAAGCAGTTTACATAAAGTCACTGCGGTCACTAAAGGGCAGCGGATTGCAGCAATTACTTGGATGCAAAGTATGGTGGCAGATTCAAACTTACGCCAAACCTTGTATCAGTTTGATCAAACTATTCAAAATTTAATTAAAGCTGACAATACCGATCGTGCTGAATTAGATAATCTACATAATGTGTATCATAATTTAATTAGGCAATTTACTCAGCTGTAATTGAAATGACTAATATTGAAGGGAGTATAGCTAAGTTTACATGACTGGATTTTAGTGACTGAATATTAGTTATTCGATTTTAATGATTTGCTTATATTCACTTAGCAGAAAATAGTTAACTGAGAATGGGATTAAATAGTGGCAACGTCAAGCTGAGTTTCTTTGTTGAATAGACGGTGACAGTACGGTTGCTAACGCGTGCTATCACCGTTAATTGTATTAACTTGTTATCATTTGACCGGTATAAAGTATAAAGTTACGTAATAATATGACGCCCAATAAACTTAGACATGCTGTTCCGGCAACATAGGAAAACTTGCGTTTTGAAGTTGCGGTCATAAATAAGTTCATCGCTAATGGGGCCGACAATCCTAATCCCATAATGCCGAACCAGAATACAAACCCCCAAAAGCCTACTCCGATAGCATTGAATGCCGCTACCTTGCTTTGGCCACCACTGAATACTAAACCCAGGAAGAAGGTGAACATAAGGAGTATCTCGCCTAAAATCAGTGGGATCTCTATTTTATGAATGAAACGGACTTCAGCACCATTGGGATTGCCTTTGAGTAACACACCACCTAATAGTGATGCCGCAGCACCTGAAGACAAACCAGAAGTTAAAAATAGTAAAGGTAATACTCCAGTATTCCACATCGGGAAGTGAGGCTGAGCCGATAATAGAAATCCGGTATAAGCACCTAACGACACAGAGAATATGACCAGTAAACCAGTTATACCAGCTTCATAACGGGCTATTATAGTTGTTAATTTAACAACAATTGGGAAGCGGTTTTTACATAAATCATCAATAGGTTTTTTAAATGTTATTATAATCCAAGCATACATAAACACTTGATAAAGCATTAAGATAATTACACCCATCGACATTACTGACGTAGGGTTATAAAACACTAAGATCTTCCAAAAGTCGAAGGGTTTGGTTAAATCTAATACCAATACGCCTAAGCCTGCTAACACCGAAATTGCCGCAACAATACATGCTGCTATAACAAATCCAGATTGATATGCTTTCTCTTTCAGGCAACCATGTTTTAGCATAACAGCAAAGAACATAGCACCAGCGGATACCCCTGCTAAAAATAGGTATATGGCAATGGGCCAATGCCATACTAATGTGTCAAATTCGAAAGCACTCATAATATAATCTCCCCTTGTTTCGCTTTGATACGAAATATTTTAGGTCGGGTACCTAAATCTTGCTTAAAGCGCTCAGTCGGATTAGCCTTTAATAGCGTAACTAGTTCAGACTCGGGATCTTTAAGATTGCCAAACACTAACGCTTTTGTCGGGCATATTTCTACACAGGCAGGTTGTTTACCCTGTTTGAGATTTGTTTCACGGCAGAAATCACATTTGTCGGCAGCTTTGGTGACTGGGTTAATAAAACGCACTTCATAAGGGCAGGCTGCAATACAATATAGGCACCCCACACATCTATCCGCATTTACTGCAACAATACCGGTTTCTTTATCGATAAAGGAGGCACCAGTAGGACAAACTGTAACGCAAGGTGCGTTTTCACAATGTTCGCAAGAATGTCGAGAAAAATGATAAAATTGATCAGGGTATTCTCCAAATGGGCCTGTTCTTTCAATGCTTAGTCGTGAGACACCTTCTGGTACATGATTCACTTCACGACACGCTTCAACACAGGCATTACAACCAATGCATTTGGTTTCATCATATAATAAAGCGTACTTGATGTTGTTTATATCTGGTTCCATTTCGGCATTGGCATTATTGCCACTGAGTGGATATACCGATACGCCTGCAACCAATGCGCAGGTACTTTTAAGGAAATGCCTTCTTGAGTTTTCCATGATTATTTACCTCTGCACCGTGTGACAATTTCGGCATTGATTACTGCGTTCTTTGGCAGTTAACCCCATCATTGGATCTAATTTAGGGTGTAATTTATGACAAGATGCACAACTCGTTTTTTGCGCATGTACGTTGTGTGTCCATTCAGCTTCAGCTAACTTTGTCGGGGTATGACACTTAAGGCACACGGCATTTTGAGCATTAACAGGGATGTCGTTGTCCGAAGAGAACACCATCAAATCATTAGGCTTTCTAGGATGATTGCCTTTTTCACCATGGCAAGAACTACAACTCATGTTTAAAGAGTCGTGGCTATGGTAGCCCAGCATTGCTCCATTTCGTTTATGGCATTTCATGCATGAGTCATTGTTAATTTTGCCAGTAAGTTCATCACTGATGGCGCCTTGGCTAAGAAACAGTGATAGCAATCCTATGCCGAGTGGCAATAGCCATTTATTCACGGACATAACGAATCCTCGCGATCAGAATTTAAAAAATAAAATATCGGGTGAAAACACATTGTCGTCACCCGATAGGGTTGTCATACAGGTAGTGATTGTTTTAACATTTGCATGTCGTAAGGTTTACCTCGAGCAATTTCAACTAATTTGATGTTGAATTTTTCGAATAAACTTTTTGAGTTAGCATCTTCTTGATTACTGAAGTCAGAGATAACTAATTTCACTTCTGACGAGTCATGGTCAATGACAACATAATCGAGTCGTGTATGATTTTCGGCAGCAGTTTGTGCATCCATTTCAAACACGGTATCGATTGGAACGTTACAACAAACGTCATATTTTCCACCAACCATCGTTTTTAGTGATTTTAAAAAGTTAAAGCTTTGAGTATCAAAAAGCATTTTTTTAAATTTAACTGTGTGATCCTCTGTATTAGTTTTGAAGAACTTTATACAAGTCATAGTGAAAACAACTAATATAAATGGAACAACGATAAATAAAACTGAGTATATAAATGCATAACTTAAAAATACTGAAGTGTTCATACCAACCTCCAAAAAACTTATTGTTTTATTAATTAATCATACGTCGTCGACGTACGATTAATATTATTCTTATATTTTTATTTTAAATTGATCGTAATCAATTAATTGCAGTGATTATAATTTATTTGATTGTAGTTATGATTTAGATCTTATTGTTTGTTTTAATATGTTTTATTAAGTTATACATTTATTTGGTTATATTAATATATAAATTAAAAATTAAGTATTTCATAATGTTAAATTTGATTTTGCAGAAACTGAAATTCTTGTTTTTGAAACTTTGATTTTTAATTAAGCATTACAACTATAATAGTCATTTTGGTAGCATTGATAGTAAGCTAGTTTTAAGTGATTTTGTGAAATAGGTTGTTTTTGATAATTCATTTTTATGATCTGGAATAAGTAATCGTCAAATATTAAAAATAATGATATGAACTCTCGAAGAAATCGTTAGTATGTTATATCAAATACCTCTAAGGGAGTATCTATGATGAAGAAGATTGATTTAGATAAATTAGACTTATTAACGCTCTCAATATTAGTAAGTTTGTACGAAAACAAATCGGCGACTCATGTGTCTAGAATATTAGATGTACCAGCATCAAAAATAAGTCGTTGTTTACATTCAGCAAGATTGCTATTTGGCGATGAGCTTTTTATTAGACGTAAATATGGCTTAGTGCCTAACGACTATGCTGGAAGGATTTATCCTATAGCAAAAGAAATTGTGGACTGTGCTAAAAATTTCAATCGGATGAATAGTGCCGAATTGTCACATAGTCGATATTTTGAGTTAGTGATGCCTGGAATGATTGCTCATGCCTATCCACGTGCATTAATGAATGCAATTAAAGAGCAGAATAAAGATATTCATATTAATGTAAACAACTGGGATAAACATGCTCTAGAAGGTGTCTCCAACGACCCTAATAATATTGTCGTGTGTGGTTGTAAAAGCCCTGAAGAAATCCATTGTTTTGATCAAAAACTACAAGTTGAAGTACTTGCTAAGATGGGGCCGCAGTATTTGTTATGCTGTAAAAATCATCCCCTTTTAAAGCAAGAAATTACTTTAGAAAGTATCGCTGAGTATCCGTATATCAATACGCTTATGGGCGCTCAAGCACCGATAATCAATCCGTTTCAAGAGTATTGTCAAATCAAAAATTTGCCTCTTGAAACTGAAATGACAATTACAAATGTATCTTCTTTATTTGATTACCTTTCTGATTGTCAGTCATTGGCGCTAACACCTTATAAGGCTGTTTACGATATGATAGATGAAGAGTCAGGTTTACATGCTTGCCAGTTATCAGAGTTCGAAGTTAATCGTCTTTTTGACGTTGTCGAACCATTAAAATTAGTATTAGTGACTCATCCCAATGCAGTGAATGAGGATGCTACCTGGTTAAAACAGCAAATACGCGAATTGACCAGTGAACTTATTTAAAATAGAACTTACATAATTTTTGCTGTAGCTATAAATGCATTTTAAATATATGTTTTGTTGTTAACGAGTGTATTTTATTATCGCTTTTGTATAACTTTTTTAGCTGTTTTGTGTTTAATGCTTATTGAATGAAAATTTGTTTTATAGTAGGTGGATGTTGTCATTTTTGTATAGATAAATATTTTAAATTTTGGATAGATTGTATTTTTTGAATCATATTGAGCAAGACAGCCTTGGTTGCATTCTTAGTTAGTCATTTCATCCAGTTTTTCCCTCTTATTTATAAACTCATATTTAATGTGTATAGGAATTACATCTTATGTAATTCCTTTTTACGTATATTATTTACTGGTTTAAAATCCATTTTCGTTTGGTTTTTAGTTCATTGCAAAAATGTATAATGTAGGCTGCATCGTTATCGATACTAAATTTAACTATAATAAATATGCATTATTGCAATTTAGAAAGATAAAATTTTTTGCGATGATATCGACGCGATTAAGAATATTTGATAAATGTAAATGATAAATATAAGAATCTACATACTATATTTAACGTTTTTTATATCAAAAAATATGAGGTGAATCATTTTATCATAAACGCTATTTAAGCTCTTGCTAATGTACTTTGTGGCAATTATCACTATTCACTGGTTAAAAAGCATCAATGACCCGTCACCAATCTGGCCATCAATTTAATAATCTCTATTTGCTGATTTTTATTGGTCTTGTTATTAAAAATGAGTGCCTGTGTTAGTCAGCGGAGTATTGGTTATACTAAGCATTCAACTCCTTAACTAATCCACAAAACGCTTTGTTTAGAACCCGTGAATAATGGTTATATTTGTATATTCAATCGAATCATGAGTTACTGCTAAAAACGTTTTACTCTTTGTTGAGCGATTCTTTATTAAGCAAGTGGTGCTTAGATTGCTAGGCAACGATCCTCTCGCCTCGATTAAAACGTTTTTATCTCGAACAAAATTTAACCAGCAAAGTTCAACAGGCTCTAGTAACATGGATGATCATTTTTCAGGGGCTTTATTAACTTATTCACGTTAAGCTAATTTTCTTGTTTCCCATTGCGATGTACTGGGAAAATGACGATATCAGTAAATAAGGATATAGCGTGGACCCCGCAGAGTTAACTTCTATAACCACTACAAAAACCAAATCATTCTTAGCTGGCGCAATAGCGGTTATGCCGTTGACTATTGCTGTGATCCCTTGGGGCATTCTAGCGGGGTCGTTTGCATTAGAGGTAGGTCTTACTCCCGTTGAAAGCCAAGCGATGTCGGCGATTATCTTTGCGGGCAGTGCGCAATTAGTTGCCCTAGGGATGATAAAAGCCGGTATTGGTATTGGCAGTATTTTAATCACCACCTTATTGATCACCTCTCGGCATTTACTGTATGCCATGGCAATGCGCACCCATATCAGTCCGTTACCGCTTAAATGGCGTTTAGGGCTGGGTTTTTTACTCACCGACGAACTCTTTGCTATTGCCAATCAAACCCATAAAGGCGATACGCCAGCTCAACATCAGTTTGATCGCTGGTACGCTTTGGGCGGTGGGTTAACTTTTTATTTCGGTTGGAATATTGCCACCTTGCTTGGCATTGTCGCAGGACAGTCTATCGACAATTTAGGTGAACTCGGGCTCGACTTTGCCATCGCCGCCACCTTTATTGCCTTAGTTGTGCCAACCGTAAAAAAGCCATCGATTCTAGTCTGTGTATTAGTGTCGCTTATGTTAGCGGTGGTGTGCGCGGTATTTGCAATCCAAGCAGGGCTGCTAATTGCGGCAATATCGGGTATGGCAGCTGGAATGCTTTACGCCAAACTGACCAATGAGGGCAGTGTCGTGGCAACCGATGCCGATTCAACTCAAGCTACTGTAACCGTTAAAAAGGAAGATAACGTATGACCTGGCTGATTATTTTATCAATGGCAGCAGTGGTATTTGTCAGTCGGCACTTGTTGTTAGAACCTAAGTTGCCAATTCGCTTAAGTAAGAACACCTTAACGTTTTTAAGTTATTCAGCACCAGCGGTATTAACCGCCATATTAGCGCCAATCGTATTTGTGCCTGAAGGCCAATTGGCCATTAGCATATATAACCCATATTTAACCTGTGCGCTGGTGGCGACAATATTGGCTTATGTTACTCGTAATACCTTACTCACAACCGTGCTCAGTATGGGACTGTTTTTTATTTTGTATTAACAAGATACGCCTAGATTAATTTCAATCATTGTTAACTGACATTCTGCTACACAATAGATTAGAATAACCGCCATATTACGGACGAATTAGAGTTGAGTATGCACGTACACATTTTAGGCATTTGTGGCACTTTTATGGGTGGTTTAGCCCTACTTGCCCGTGCGATGGGCCACAAAGTGACTGGCAGCGATGCCAATGTTTATCCGCCGATGAGCACCCAGCTTGAGCAGCAAGGTATTGAGCTAATCCAAGGTTTTGACCCTAGTCAGTTAGGTAAAGAAGGCGACAATCAACCAGACTTAGTGGTTATTGGTAATGCCATGAGTCGTGGTAACCCGTGCGTAGAAGCGGTATTAAACCGCGGTATGAAATACACTTCTGGGCCGCAATTTTTGTCTGAACATATTTTGCAAGACCGTTGGGTATTAGCTGTGGCAGGTACTCATGGTAAAACCTCTACTTCCAGCATGCTAGCGTGGGTTTTAGAATACTGTGGTTACGAGCCAGGTTTTTTAATTGGTGGTGTGCCGCAAAACTTTGGGGTGTCAGCCCGCCTAGGTAACTCAGCATTTTTTGTCGTAGAGGCCGATGAATACGACAGTGCCTTTTTTGATAAACGTTCTAAGTTTGTCCATTATCATCCTCGTACTCTAGTGATCAATAATCTTGAGTTTGATCATGCCGATATTTTTGCCGATCTCGCGGCAATCCAACGCCAATTCAATCATGTTATTCGTACAGTGCCAGGCGAGGGTAAGGTAATTTGGCCAAGCGACGTTGAAGCCGTACAGCAAGTCATTGAAATGGGTTGTTGGAGCGAACAAGAAATTTATTCTAAAGCCACAAGCTTAATGACCGATTCAGCCAAGCCTTCAGTTAATGTTTCTGCCAACCAAGGTGAACCCAACGCTTGGCAGTCGCGTATGATTGCCGACGATGGCCATGAGTTTGAAGTACTGTTTAAAGGTGAATCGCAAGGGATAGTAAACTGGGCGTTAATTGGTCAACACAATATTGAAAATGCCATTATGGCCATAGCGGCAGCTCGTCATGTAGGCGTAGCTCCTAATCATGCCATTGAAGCGTTAACTCAATTTAGTCCACCAAAGCGTCGTTTAGAACTGCTTGATACCGTCAACGGTGTTGCTGTGTACGACGATTTTGCTCATCATCCAACGGCCATTGCCACTACCTTACAAGGGCTACGCGCCAAAGTGGGCTTAGGCAATCATGCCAGCGGAAAAATTATCGTGGTACTAGAGCCGCGGTCAAATACCATGAAAAGCGGCGTGCACAAAGACACCTTAGCCAATTCTATGGCGTTAGCGGATGTGGGTTATTTGTATCAGGCTGATAATATTGGCTGGGACATTAGTGCCAGTATGGCCAATGCGCCGATCCCAGTGACTGTGTACAACAACATTGAAGATATTATTACTGCTGTTGCTAATACAGCACAGCAAGGCGATACCGTGGTCATTATGAGTAATGGTGGTTTTAACGGCATTCACCAAAAATTGATAAAGGCTTTAGCTTAACTGCTTTAGCGAACAGAGGGGACAACATGGCCTACGCCAAAAAAGCCAAAGCAATTAGCCTAGCCTGGACAGGCGCATCGGGCGCGCCGTATGGTATTAAGTTGCTTGAGTGTTTGTTAGCGGCCGATTACCAAGTATTTTTAATGATATCCAGTGCCGCGCGAGTGGTGTTAGCCACTGAGCATGGATTGCAATTAAGCGCTAATCCAGGCAAAGCCAAGGCACAATTACTTGAACAATTTGATAATCCTGATGAACCGTTAAAAGGTGAGTTAGTTGTTTTAGGTAAAGATGAATGGTTTTCGCCACCAGCATCTGGCAGCGCAGCGCCGAAGCAAATGGTCATTTGCCCGTGTTCAACAGGCACATTAGCCGCTGTGGCAACGGGTATGAGTAATCATTTGCTCGAAAGAGCAGCAGACGTAGTATTAAAAGAACGTGGGCAATTGATTCTTGTTCCGCGTGAAACTCCGTTTAGCGCCATACACTTAGAGCATATGTTAAGCCTAACGCGAAACGGTGCGACCATCATGCCAGCGGCACCAGGCTTTTATCATAATCCCCAATCGGTAGAAGATCTGGTAAACTTCATGGTTTCCCGAATACTTGATCATTTGGGCATTGAACACGACTTAACGAGTCGCTGGGGATACGGACATACTCAGTCACACGACAACGACAATTGAGAGATTTATGAAGCACACCATTGAAATGATGATTTCTGAACAAGAAATCAATAAAACCCTAGACCAGTTAGCTGAGCGTATTAATGCCCATTACGCCGACAGTGAACGCTTATTAATGGTTGGCCTATTAAAAGGTTCGGTCGTGTTTATGGCCGATCTGTGTCGTCGTATTAAAGGCCATGTCGAAATCGATTTTATGTCTGTTTCGAGTTACGGTAATACCATGAAAACCTCACGCGACGTCAAAGTGCTTAAAGACGTGCAGTCAGACATTGCCGGCCGTGACGTATTAATTGTCGAAGACTTAATCGACTCAGGTAACACCTTAAATAAAGTGCGAGAAATGTTGTTACTGCGCGAACCCAAAAGCCTAGCGCTTTGCACTTTATTGGATAAACCAGAGCGCCGTGAAGTAGACGTACCTGTAGACTTTATTGGTATTACTATTCCAGACGAATTTATTGTCGGTTACGGTATTGACTACGCAGAGCAATATCGCAACTTGCCTTACATCGCTAAAGTTGTACCGATAGATTAAGTTAGAACTCTTTTATCAACTCTCATCATCGTGGGAGTTTTTTCATTGTAAGTTGAGGATGTCAATATGGCCGATAACGCCAACGCATTGGTGATCGAAAACCTAAAAAAAACCTACAAAGGTGGCGTACAAGCCGTTAAGTCGATTAGCTTAACGGTAAAGCAAGGTGACTTTTTCGCATTACTTGGTCCTAATGGCGCGGGTAAATCGACCACTATTGGCATTATCAGTTCGTTAGTGCAAAAAACATCAGGTACGGTGTCAGTTTTTGGTTTTGATATTGATAAGCAACTCGAACATGCCAAGTTATGTATTGGGTTAGTGCCGCAAGAGTTCAACTTTAATCAATTTGAAACCGTGCAACAAATTGTGGTTAATCAAGCGGGTTACTATGGGGTGCCAAAAGCAGTTGCATTAGTGCGCGCAGAAAAGTACCTCACACAACTTGATTTATGGCAAAAGCGTCATGCTCAAGCCCGTGAACTGTCTGGCGGTATGAAACGCCGTTTAATGATTGCCCGCGCGCTAATGCATGAACCTAAGTTGTTGATTTTAGATGAACCAACCGCGGGTGTGGACATTGAGTTGCGTCGCTCAATGTGGGAGTTTTTAAAACAAATCAACAAACAAGGTGTGACCATTATTTTAACCACTCACTACCTTGAAGAAGCCGAAATGTTGTGTCGTACCATTGGTATTATCGATAATGGTTTGCTGGTGGAATGCACCACTATGAAGGCATTGCT
The DNA here is from genome assembly GCF_005234075.1 of Shewanella sp. MEBiC00475. Lineage (NCBI taxonomy): Bacteria > Pseudomonadati > Pseudomonadota > Gammaproteobacteria > Alteromonadales > Shewanellaceae > Shewanella > Shewanella sp. MEBiC00475. The sequence continues at coordinate 1,438,484 of NZ_CP039928.1, read as the reverse complement.
AAGTAAGTTAGATGTTGAAACCTTTGTTTTCGATTTACGCAATGACCTCGACGTTGCACCGCAATTAACTAACATGAATTGCCGCTTAACTGATGCACATACCTTAGAAGTCGATGTGGCCAAATCGAATAACATTAATGAATTATTTACTCAGTTAACAGCAGCCAATATAGAAGTGTTGTCGATGCGCAATAAAGCCAACCGTTTAGAAGAATTGTTTGTAGAGTTAGTAGAAAAAGCCAAGGAGTCGAAATAATGAACAGTCTGTATTTTGTGGCTTTTAAAAGTATTCTAACCAAAGAAATTAATCGCTTCACCCGTATTTGGATTCAAACGCTAGTACCGCCAGCCATTACCATGACGTTGTACTTTTTAATTTTTGGTAACTTAGTCGGCAGTCGCATCGGTGAAATGGGCGGCGTAAGCTACATGGAGTTTATTGCCCCAGGTTTAATCATGATGTCGGTGATAACCAGCTCATACTCTAATGTGGCGTCATCATTTTACAGCGCAAAGTTTCAGCGTAACATTGAAGAAATCATGGTTGCCCCTGTACCGCATTACGTGATGATAGCCGGTTACGTCGGCGGCGGCGTAGCTCGTGGTTTATGCGTTGGCCTTATTGTTACTTTGGTGGCAATGTTCTTTGTTAATATCAATCTACATCATGCAGGTTTGGTGGTGTTAACCATGTTTTTAACCTCAGTGTTATTTGCATTGGGTGGGTTAATTAATGCTGTGTTTGCCAAAAGCTTTGACGACATCAGTATTATTCCGACCTTTATTCTCACACCACTCACCTACTTAGGTGGGGTATTTTACTCGTTATCGTTATTACCACCTTTTTGGCAAGGCGTGTCATCGTTAAACCCCGTGGTGTATATGATCAACGTATTCCGCTATGGTTTTCTAGGATTTGCTGACCTCAGCGTACCGTTATCGATAGCAATTATGATTGGTTTTTGTGTCAGCTTATGGACACTGGCGTACTATTTGATATCGCGTGGGATTGGGTTGCGAAGCTAAGTCTGTAGTAGGCAGCCGCTCACCAAGCTATAACGAATAATGTATATATAAAGGCTCGCAAGGGCCTTTTTTGTGGGTGAAATTTAACAGGTATTTACTCAATAGGTTTGATCTCGGACTAAGTAATTATTATTGCTAACTGTAATCCATTGGGCTTTGTACGCCTGTTTGGTGCAAACCTGCAACATGCGTATAAATCTGGGTTGTTTTTACATCATTATGGCCAAGCAATTCCTGCACGGTTCTTATATCGTGACCACGTCTCAGTAAGTTTGTTGCAAAGGAATGCCTAAAAGTATGAGCGGTAATGCGTTTAGTGATAGTCGTTTTCTGAACAGCTTTTTTTAATGCCTTTCTAAATGTTGTTGGGTCAATATGATGTCGACACATATACCCATTAATTGGATGTGACACACAGTGAATCGAAGGAAAAAGATATTGCCAATGTAATTGTTTGGCGCTTGTTCCAAACTTTTTGAGTAAGCTAGAAGGCAAAGAAGCCATCCCTAATCCCTGAGATAAGTCGTGAGCATGAGTCTCTCGCACATGGTGCATCTGCTGTTGTATGGGGTCAATGGTCATTTTAGGTAAAATACAAACTCTATCTTTTTTACCTTTACCTCTAAATACAAAAAGTGTGCGATTTTCAAAATCGATATCCTTAAGTCTAATACTTAAAGCTTCAGTTAATCTTAACCCCGCGCCATATAATAAACAGCCAATCAGTTGGTATTTACCATGTAAATTATCAATGACCTGTTTGGCCTCAACATCATTTAAAACCTGCGGAATTCGAGTTGGTGTTTTTGCATACGGGAACTGCAAATTGTCGGTATCTATGGCTAGTACATGTTTAAACGCAAAAACAAGGGCGCAAAGGGCTTGCTGTTGTGTACTACTGGAAGCACGCCGTTCGTTTGCTAAAAAACATAAAAACTGTTCAATGTGTGTAGGTAAAATATGTTTTGCAGCAGTAAACTTAAAATATCTTATAAAATAACGGTTCCAATAAAGGTATGATTTTTCAGTTTGGTAACTGTAATGCCTCACTCGAATTTGTTGTCGAATTGCTTCTATATATCCCGATCCCGCCATCACTTCCCCCTTTATGTTACCTGCACTGTGCATTCATACAGTTATAATGGGTTTTGAATGAATTACAATAAAACGTGTACAAAAAGCAATCTAAAGTGCTAGATATGAATAAACAGATAAAACCTAATCTATTGATATTATTTAATTAATTTTTTTAGCATTTAATTTCGACACTTTTAACGCGCAATCGAAGTTTTATATCGGAGGTTAAGAGTCATTAAATTGCTTTACATCAATGAGATAGAAAATGTAGGATGATATAAATCAATAACTTAAACGGTCGGCTTTATTGGGCGAGCCGTTCAATAAGCTGTTGAACTAAGCCGCTGCGCGGAGCCCAAAGACCCGTGATTTGAACCACACTTACCTCAGTGGATTTCCCACTATCAAGGAGGTAAGTCATGTTAGTACACACTCAATTATTCCATGATGAAATTACGCTTAGACGCTACTCTGAGCGAACCCGTAAAGCTTATCTGTATGCCATTACTAAACTGGCAGAACACTATCATCAACCAGTTGATACTGTTACCGATACGCAGTTAAGTGATTATTTCCGCTATTTAAACCTTGAAAGGCAACTATCAAGAGCCTCTATTCAGCTTCAACTGAACGGTATTCACTTTTACTTTGAACACATTTTAAAGCGTCAATTTAGAATTGACGTGTGTTTGCCTCGTCCTAGCCAAAAACTGCCGCAAATGCTCAGTAAGCAAGATATTGGTCAGTTGTTGCAGTACTGCCCTAATCAGAAATATCACGCCATGATAGCGCTGTGCTATGGCTGTGGATTACGCGTCAGTGAGCTGGTCAATATTAAAGTCAGTGATATTGATGGTCAGCGGCAGTTACTCAAAGTGTGTCAGGGCAAAGGTGCTAAAGACCGTTTAGTTATCATCTCTCCCTCACTGCTTAATTTATTGCGCCATTACTGGCTTAAGTATCATCCGCAAACGTGGCTGTTTGGTGTGCATTCCCATGGCAACACCTACCCGTTAGATGTATCAAGCGTGCGTAAAACCCTCAAGAAAGCGGCGTTAGCCGCAGGGATCACCAAACCTTGCAGCCCGCACAGCTTGCGCCATGCCTATGCGACACATCAATTGGCCGCTGGCATGTTACTGAATCAACTCCAACATCAACTGGGTCACAAAAGCATTAAAACCACAGAGCGATATCTGCACTGGTCGCCAGAGCTTGGGCATAAAGGGGGCGATTTACTCGCTGACTTGGGGTGATGAGATGGCGCATTATCACTTGAGTGACATATTGCAAACCCACTATGGTCACTACCAGCAACATCATCGACTGAGTCAGCAACAGCGTTTGGTGTGTCAGCGTATTTTGGCTTGCCGCACAGCCGCACTTGGTCAACAGCAGTGGCAATGTAATCAATGTCACTATCAGCAAAGCGTGTTCTGCTCATGCCGAGACAGACATTGTCCACGCTGCCAAGGTAAACAAACCCAAGCATGGATAGAGAAACAGCAACAACAAGTACTGCATTGTCGCTATTTTCATTTGGTGTTTACCTTGCCCCATGAGCTCAACGCGCTCACTCATACCGATGAGCAAGCAAAGCTTGTGTACAGCGCGTTATTTGAAGCCGTTTGGCAAACCTTAAGCCGATTTGGCATGACCCGTAAACACTTACAAGGTCAGTTAGGGTGCACAGCGGTACTGCATACATGGGGGCAAACCTTAACCCAGCATATCCACTTACACTGTTTAATCCCAGGCGGAGTGGTCACTGAGCAAGGTCAGTGGCGCGGCGTTAAATCAGACTATTTATTTCCTGTTAAGGCGGTCTCAACCGTGTTCAAAGCTAAGATGTTGGCTGCTCTGCGCCAGCGTGAACTGACCATTCCCGAGGCCAATAACCTCATCAATAAGGCGTGGTGCGTATACAGTAAAGCATGTCTTTATAAAGCTGAAACCGTAGTGGCTTATCTCGGGCGTTACACTCGAAAAGGCATGCTGCATGAATCACGGCTTAAGGCGGTCACCAAAGAGCGTGTTGATATCAGCTACACAGACTATGTCAATAACCAACGTAAAATCATGCAACTGACTCCTGAAGAGCTCATTAGGCGTTACTTATTACATGTACTGCCTAAAGGGGTGATGCGGATAAGGCATTTTGGTTTTTTAGCCAACAGCTGTCGGCGTAAAAGGCTCGCCAAAATTAGAGAGCAACTGGGGAGTAAAGCGAAAGATATCCCAGCAGCAATCACTGACACATTAGGCCACTGGTGTTGTCCGCAGTGCCCCAATGGACGGCTAATGTTTATGGGACTGGTGCCACTGCTAACGATGTTAGCGCGTGAAGCAAAGTTGAAGCTGTCAGGTTAGTCAGATTAAGTGGGGGGATGTCAGCAAATAAAGCAGGCTCAGCTAATCTTGGATTAGGTGGGACGATGGCACACGATTTGGTATCGAGAAATCAGTAAATAAGGCAATAATCGAGTAATGGAAAAAGATGAAAGCCAACAAAATCGACCCTAAAAGGTGTAATCAGAACAGACGATTAGCCGAAAGGTTGTACAAAATACCACTACCGTTAAAAAGCAAATTCCTATAGCATAAAACATACCGATTAATTTGGATGTGGCATCGGCCAAGTCCAACAAGCGATTTATGCTTTGCAAACAGCGCAACGCATAAATACTAAAACGTTAGGTGAATATGGAATATCCCGCTACCAATGTGATTCATCAAGTTGCTTATAAAAAGCGATTAAAGGTTGGTGACGTTTTTAGGCTTGAATACCCCGATAATAAATTTATTTTCGGTCGAGTCATGACCCTGGACTCTGAAGTTGGCGGCTTTCCTGATTGCATCAAGATCCATATTTACAATATCATTAGCGAACAGTCTGAATTACCGAAAGATTTAATTCAAAGCTCTTTGTTAGTTGCACCTGTGTTTGTAAATAAACTAGGTTTTTCTCGAGGGTATATGCCCGTTATTGGAAACATTCCAGTAGAGTCTAGTCAAAATATAGATGGGGCATGCTACTTAAGCGTTTTTCCTAAATGTTGCCACGTTGATGAAGCAGGGAATCAAGTTGAAGAAAACGAACTAGAAGGTGTTTGGGGACTCGGAAATTATCGCACAATGGACGACTCAATCAGCAAAGCTCTTGGCATACCTGAGGCTCCTGATGATGACGATGAATAATTCACCTAACAAGAAATTAAACAAGGACAAAAAACAGTTGGCTTTCTGTTCACTACGTTCACTTATTTTAGCCAACCATTTTTTGCCTGTTAATTAGGCGTTAGCAGTACAAGGAAGTTATGAGCAAGCAAATTTGGGAAATCACAGTTCAAGACTTATTGGATCATAGTGTCTGGCAGTTTCCTATGTGGAAAAACGATAGTTTTGATGAAACCGTTATTGTTCCTGCAAGTGAAAGTGATGCTTTAGATCCTAATTCAAACATTATCGTCAAAGCTAAATTTATCGATTCAGAAGGTTTTGAGTTTGTTGGTTTTATAAATTACGGTTTAACTGAGATTGAATATTCTCAACCTTGTATGTTCGTAAAAGATGAGGTTGTAGGTTTTTGGTTTGGTATTTCTAAACCAAGTAAAGCTGACTTAACTAAGCTTAATTTTCCAATTGTAGTAACTTCAATCCCAGTTTATGGGTTAAAACCTAAATCAGTTGTCATTGAAGGTTACGGCTATATAAATGAGGATTCTAGCAGTTGTGTAGCGCACTGCTAACAAACAAATTAACAGGACTAAAAACAGTGCGCTATCGCTCCGCTATTTTAGCCCACAATTTTTAGCCCGTTATTATGGGCGTTAGCACCCTAAGCCAGTACCATCTGAGAGAGAATAGGTTGAAAAAAAGTTATTTTGAGATAGATCCGAATGTCAGGCTTAGCTCAGTGCCTTTATTTAGGGTTACGTTAACGGTGCTTCCATCATTAGCTCTCTTATGCTTTGTGATTATCGTGTCTAATTCAAACTTAGAGCTTGACCCTTCGTACACAGGCTTTAACTACGGTCTTTTTACTGTATCGAAAGTCCCTCTAACCATATTGGCTACATGTATTACGATTTTGGGTGTTATAGCAGCTATTCATCGGTCTGCTCAAACAACTCTCCAAATAGAAAAGGCCACAGAGCAAAATACTTTTTCTAACTTCTATAAACATCGTCAGGAATATGTAGAGCACTTCAGCGAAATAAAAGAAGGATTGCCAGATCATATTTCTAAGAATTTATCGGACAAAATAATAAGAGGGTATTATTCCTCTAGCTATCCATTTAATAACCCTTCTAGATTCAGTATAAAAGCTAATTTAGGATGGATTGAATCGTTCGATAAAGGGCTTATTGAAATGACTTATATCCTTTCTAAGATGGCAAGTACCAATGAGATTAACCTTGTCATCCTTCTATATAAGGAGTTTCTTCGACAAGAAACTTCTATTCGGCAAGGGCTATTTGATTTAAGGCAGCCAGAAGAAGCTGAGATAGTATTTGATGAATATCGAGAAGTCGATATTCAGTATTGGGATGATTCAAGGTCTGACATTTCAATATCTAAAAGCGTGTTGAAATCCAATTTCAAGAGAATACAAGATTATGCAGACCTTCTAACAAAACTTAAGTATTTGTGTGATGAGTTTGAGGGCACCATGCTTTATGGCACAAATGTCTATTCTGGTCTATCTACGATGGAGTATCACAACAAGTTTAACGAAAATCTAACCGACGAGTTGTTCATGGAGAATAGTGGAGCTCTAATAATTACTGAGATTGACGACAAGAAGGTTTCGAAAATATTTGAAGAGATCAAAATGTCCTATGATCGAAAAATTGCTGAGCTAGACTCTATTAGAGAGGCGAATGATTGTGATTGAGAAAAAGGTGCTAACAAGCAAAGGCAGCGGATGCTTTGCACCGCTGCTTTGAGCGTTAAAAGTCATTAGAGGTAAGCATGGAAGTTGAAGTCACTGAAGAATATGAAGAGCTAGCTACTGAGTGGCAATATCAGGTTATATTGCTTCTAAAGGAGAAACTTAAAAAGAATGGTATTACCGATGACGTAGCAAAAGAAATTATTGGGGACTTCACCTTTGATCTCTCGATGTTACACGATCAAGGCGAAATTAAGGTTGATGGTAAATCTTTCAATCCTAGAATTAGCTTTGATGACTTCTCGGGTAAATTGATTACGTCTGATGAAGAAACAAATTTACATGAATACGCTTTTGGAAGTACTAGTGAAGCATTCGGCGACTAAACAACTTTTAACAAGGCGCTCAAGCTTTGGACGCAGTAAACTGCGCCGCTTAGCTTGGCGTTAGGCAATAGGAGTAAGTTTGGAAACTCTCAATATTATATTTGTGGCTTTGGGAGGAGCGGTGTCAGCATTAGCTGTTGTTGCTTTTCTTGGACAAAAGTTAGTTTCATTTTGGTTTGGGCGTGAGCTAGAATCTTATAAGGGTAAAGTTGCTAAAGAAAATAATGAGGCTTTAGAGAAACTCAAGGCAGATTTACATGTGCAAATACGAGCGGAAGAACGCTCAGTTGACCTTCAACTAACCATGGACAGATACAGAGGTCCACTTGTTCATTCTGCATATGACCTACAAAGTCGAATTTTTAATCTAGTTTGTCAAAATGTGATTAGTTTGTATTTTGTAAATGAAAGAGGAGATGGCTCTGAAAAAGAGTATTTTATCAAAAATACAATGTATGTCATTGCTCAATACTTTGCTTGGACAGAAATAATTCGTAAGGAAATTCAATTTATTGAGTTTCATGAAAGCACTGTATCTGAACAGTTATCGGCTTTACAAGATGAAATATATTCTATTTGGCAATCTACCGAATATACAGACTCGTTGAGTATATGAGCTGGCGAACAAAGAGGTATTGGTGAACTAATACTAGAAGAAAAAGACGGGCGCTATAAATGTATTGGCTACTCAAAATTTTTGAAAATTATAGCGGACGAAGAAGAGCCTTTGTTGAAGCAACTTGAAAGTAAAGTTGCGAGTTTCCTTACTTCATCTAACTATAATTCAGCTCGTTTAGTCAAATTGCAGAATGCTTTGATTGAGCTTTTAGAATTTTTAGATCCTAAATATATTCGTTTCCCTAAGGATAAACGTTCAAAAATTGCCTAACAAGTTAATAAACAAGGACAAAATACGGCTGGCTATCTCGCTGCGCTCGTATTTTAGCCCGCCAAATTTTGCCTGTTATTAAGGCGTTATGTTTTTCATGGTTACATCAGAGTTTCAAGCTACTAAGGATAGTTTAAATGATTAAAAAAGTATTATTAGCATCTTTGTTAATTGCATCTATTTCTGTTTCTGCCAAAGAGGTTGGAAATCCACCATATAATTTATCAAACGAAGATAAATTATATGGTTTGTCATTATTTTGGAAAGAAGCGAGTTACAATTTTGCGTATTTTGACCAAGTACCCGACTTAGATTTTGATAGCGCATATAGAGAATATATTCCCAAAGTTTTAGCTACTGAAACAACTTATGAGTATTATCGCGAACTAATGAAATTTAATGCTTTACTGCACGATGGACATACTAATATTTACTTACCAAAAGGACTTTCTTCTAAGTATGTAGACTGGCCAGCCTTAAGTTTAAGAGAGGCTCATCAGCAAGCTGTAGTTACTAAAGTAAAAAGTGAGCTTCAAGCTGAAATTCCTTTAGGCTCTACCGTTGTTTCAGTTGAAGGTGTTAATTTAGATACTCATTTAAAAACCAATATTATGCCTTATATTGCTAGTTCAACCGAGCATATTTTGTGGAACGATGGTGTAAGAAATACATTAAACGGATCACCTGATAGTAAGGTTAATTTTACTATAAAGACTCCTTTAGGGGAGTTCAAAGACTTAACTCTTACTAGAAATGCACGACATCAAAAAATAGATAAAGTGTCGTTAAAGCTTCCCAAATCGAATGGCGAGTTATTTGAATTTAAGTGGTTGGATCGTAAGATAGCCTATATCGCTCTTAATGGTTTTCATGATGAAAAAATCCTGCAAGACTTCAATGAAGTTTATGATGAAGTTAAACAAGCTAGGGGACTAATTATTGATCTAAGGTTCAATGGTGGCGGTAATTCAAGTATTGCAGCTGAAATATTATCCCACTTTACTAATAAAGATTTAGATGGCTCTATTTGGAAAACCAGAAAACATATTGCTGCGTTTAAAGCATGGGGAAACTATAGTGAAAAATATAAAAGTTATGCCCAAGATAATGCATGGGAGGCAGGAGCTATGGAATCGCTCAAAGCAAAAGAAAATAGTCATATTGTACCTACCTACGTGTTGATTGGGAGGCATACCGCCTCAGCAGCAGAGGATTTTTTAATCTATGCAGATAAGCTAAAGCATTTTACTACCGTTGGTGAAAAAACATATGGAAGTACGGGGCAACCAATTTTCTTTGATTTACCTGGGGGTGGGTCTTTCAGAATTTGTACTAAAAGAGATACATACCCAGATGGGAGAGAGTTTGTAGGATATGGTATTACCCCACAAATTATTATTGATCGTATGCCTGAACATCTGAGATCAGAAAAAGATATTGTACTTTCTAGCTCTATTAAAAAGCTGAAAGAAAAAATCTAACAAGAAATTCAACAAGGACTAAAAACAGTGGGCTGTTCGCTTCGCTCCATTTTAGCCCGCAATTTTTAGCCTGTTAATTAGGCGTTAGCTTTTTCAAATGTATATAAGTTGAGATGTTTACAGATGTACATATACAAATATCAGAGTGTTAGTCCTCTATCTTTAATGATGCTAAAACGTGGTGAAGTTTATTTTGCCTCTGCAAGTGAGTTAAATGATAGGCATGAGTGTAGAGCTAGATATCTATTTAATGCTCCAAAAGAGGTTTGGACTCGATTTGTCGATTATGTGTTATGTAAAGTCAGCTCTAAATACCCTCTTTATCAATCTCCTCATAAATAACATGGCCACCCAAGATTATTGGCTAAATAACAAACAATAAACTACGCTTTATTTACCCTTTTTAAATGGTAATTGAAGATGGCCAGACCAAGACAAACTATCGTTAGCTTAAACGATACGCCTTACTATCACTGCTGCTCCAAAATAATAACATGGCCACCCAAGATTAGTGGCTAAATAACAAACAATAAACTACGCTTTACTTACCCTTTCAAAATGGTAATTGAAGATGGCCAGACCAAGACAAACTATCGTTAGCTTAAACGATACGCCTTACTATCACTGCTGCTCCCGTGTTGTGCGTAAGGCTTTTCTGTGCGGTTTTGATAACTCAACAGGCGAAAACTTTGAACATCGACGCGAATGGGTTGATGCTCGTATTCTTGAATTAGCGACAATTTTTGCCATCGACATTTGTGCTTATGCGGTGATGAGTAACCATTTACATGTTGTTTTGAAGATTGATGCAGATAAAGCAAAAGGCTGGTCAGATAAAGATATTCTGATCCAATGGCATAAAGGTTTTAAAGGCACATTGCTGACTCATAAATTTGTTAAAGACGAAGACTTAAACGAGTTTGAGCATAAAACGGTTAATGACTGTGTGACTCAATACCGACAAAGGTTAGTTGATATTAGTTGGTTTATGCGTTCCTTATGTGAGCCTATTGCCAGAATGGCCAAAACAATAACATGGCCACCCAAGATTATTGGCTAAATAACAAACAATAAACTACGCTTTACTTACCCTTTCAAAATGGTAATTGAAGATGGCCAGACCAAGACAAACTATCGTTAGCTTAGACGATACGCCTTACTATCACTGCTGCTCCCGTGTTGTGCGTAAGGCTTTTCTTTGCGGAATAGATAACTCGACAGGTGAGAACTTTGAACATCGGCGAGAGTGGGTAGATTCGCGCATTCTTGAGTTGGCGACCATTTTTGCGATTGATATTTGTGCTTATGCAGTGATGAGCAATCATTTACATGTTGTTTTGAAGATTGATGCAGATAAAGTAAAAGGCTGGTCAGATAAAGATGTTCTGAACCAATGGCATAAAGGCTTTAAAGGCACATTACTGACACAGAAGTTTGTTAAAGGCGAAGACTTAAACGAGTTTGAGCATAAAACGGTTAATGACTGTGTGACCCAATACCGACAAAGGTTAGTTGATATTAGTTGGTTTATGCGTTCCTTGTGTGAGCCGATAGCCCGAATGGCCAATAAAGAAGATAAGTGTACAGGCAGATTTTGGGAAGGACGGTTCAAATCCCAAGCGTTACTTGACGAAGCCGCTGTTCTGAGTTGTATGGCTTATGTAGATTTAAACCCTATTCGTGCCAAAATGGCAACGACACCAGAAACCTCAGACTACACCAGTATTCAACGGCGAATAACCTCAGCGATAAAAGGTGAGCAACCAACAGCATTATTGCCTTTTGTTGGTAATGAACGGCTAGATATGCCCAATGGACTGATGTTCAGCGTTAAAGACTATATTGTGCTGGTGGAAGATACCGGGCGAATTATTCGAGAAGATAAACGCGGTGCAATTAGCTCAACTAGCCAAGATATTCTCAATAGATTAAATATTCCTGCTGACAACTGGCTAAAAATCACCACAGAGTTTGGTTCATTATTCAAAGGTGCAGTAGGGTCTTTACCTGTATTAACGGAATATTGCGAACATCTAGAACGAAAGCGACGACAAGGTGCATCAAACTGCCAGCGCTGGTTATGCGCTTAAAGCTTAATCTCTATAACTAGAATCCACACAAAAACATTAACCTCCTTTCAAGCTTGATATCAATCAAGCCGCGAGTGCTGCTTTAAATCTACCGTATTGTTCATCATTTTCCATATAACGCTCAGTTTGTTGATGATTCCCATTTAGTTTATACATTTTAAATAGTGCTGAAAGCTATCGCAATCAAACCTAAAAGCAGTGATGTTAATTGATCGTTAAAATGGGTGGCTGAATTTTATAAATCTACCGTATTGTTCATCATTTTCCATATAACGCTCAGTTTGTTGATGATTCCCATTTAGTTTATACATTTTAAATAGTGCTGAAAGCTATCGCAATCAAACCTAAAAGCAGTGATGTTAATTGATCGTTAAAATGGGTGGCTGAATTTTATTTATTAAAAGCAGTGATGTTAATTGATCATTAAAATGGGTAGCTAAATTTTATTTATTAAATTTTACTAAACACTTGGGGTATTGGATAAAAAATAACCCGTAAGCACTGTATGTGTGCTCCGGGTTACCAATGAGCTATTGCAGGTTGAGACTATTTGGCCGCGTTTCGTGCTTCAGTCAGCCAACCGTTCCATTTATCCTGATTTTTGGTAATCCACTCATCTACGTGTCCTTGGATATCCTTGGCACTCTTTTCACCTTCGTTCATCCGAGTATTTTGTTCGTTGATATCACTAAGTGGCAATGTAAATACCTCAAAAAACTTCCTCGCTGCCGGATTCTGCTTGGTGAATTTTTTGTTGGCGACTATCTGGATGTCTGAAACGACAAAACCAAGCTTTACCGGATCAGAAACCGCGCCTTCAATTCCATTCACTGTCATCCGTTCAATTGCAGAACTTTGCGCCTTTGTCGGCTTTATTTCAGGCACGTTGATCCATACAACGTCCTTGCCTGGCTTCAGTTTGAAAATGGTCCAGTTTGGTGCCCAGGTATAGAAGAATATTGGTCCACCATTTTTATAACCCGCCATCGCAGATGCCATTCCTGCTGCATATGAAGCGGTCACCGGATTGATAGCATCTTTGAGATCGTATACCTCCATATGGTGACTGATTATTTTTTCACATCCCCAGCCTGGTGGGCAAGCAGTCAGATCGGCCTTGCCATCACCATTGGTATCAAAGGCTTTTTTCACCTCAGGGCGTTTAAAATCTTCAAGGGAAGTAATGTTATATTTATCTGCCTCTTTTTTAGACACCAAATATCCTTGCAGGCCACCGGCCTTAACCACAAAACCAACTTTCTCACCTTTGTTATAAAATCCTTTTGGCATCTGGTCATCATGATTTGGAAACCAGCCATTGGTCCAGTAATCAACATCACCGAGAGTCACTGTTTTGTAAAAGATCGGATTCGACAGATCTTTAGGTTTTTCTACATCATACCCAAGTGTTTCAAGGCCCCGTCGTACCAGAGCTTCCTGAAAAAATCCCGTATCCCACGTGGCCCGCGCAGGTTTGACTGTTACACCTTCACCTGGCTGGTGATTATCGGCAAGAGCTGCTGACCCTGTCATGGTCATTGCAGCGAAAGCTGCACCCATTATTACTTTCTTAATTCTCATTTTCGTTCCTTATTTTTTTGTTGCCATAGATTGGGTCATTATCTTCAAAATAATTACCAATATTACATCTCTGCCTTTGGACATAAATAAGCACATTCATTTTTCTTTTAGGTTATATTTTAACTAATATGTTGAAATTGAGAGCATTTTTAAAAATATGATAAGAACTTAGGCTTGTTCCGTTAAAAACATCATTCCCTCTTAAAGGCATTATCAGCTTTGTCCTCTTTTTTGAAAGCGGTGCCATACGTTTTACGAAATACTTGGGGTTTTGGATAAAAAATAACCCGTAAGCACTGTATGTGTGCTCCGGGTTACCAATAAGCTATTGCAGGTTGAGACTATTTAGCAGCATTGCGTGCTTCAGTCAGCCAACCGTTCCATTGATCTTGGTTTTTGGCAATCCACTCATCTACGTGGCGTTGAATGTCCTGTTCACTCTTTTCGCCATCGTTCATCCGAGTATTCTGTTCGTTGACGTCGGCAAGCGGTAGGGTAAAGACTTCAAAAAATTTCCTTGCTGCCGGATTTTGTTTGGTGAATTTTTTGTTGGCGACGATCTGGATGTCAGAAGCGACAAAACCAAGTTTTACTGGGTCAGAAACTGCGCCTTCAAGCCCCTTTATCGTCATTCGTTCAACAGCTGAACTTTGCGCTTTGGTAGGATTGATTTCAGGTACGTTAATCCAGACAACGTCCTTGCCTGGCTTCAGTTTAAAAATGGTCCAATTTGGTGCCCAGGTATAGAAGAATATTGGTCCACCATTTTTATAACCCGCCATCGCAGATGCCATTCCTGCTGCATATGCCGCTTTCACCGGATTGATAGCATCTTTGAGACCATATACGTCCATATGGTGGGTGATTATTTTTTCACATCCCCAGCCTGGAGGGCAGGCAGTCAGATCGGCCTTGCCATCACCATTGGTATCAAAGGCTTTTTTCACCTCAGGGCGTTTAAAATCTTCAAGGGAAGTAATGTTATATTTATCTGCCTCTTTTTTAGACACTAAATAGCCACCCAGTCCACCGGCTTTCATTACATAACCAATCTTTTCAGCTTTTTTATCAAAATTTTTCGGTAGTTGATCGTTATGCATTGGAAACCAACCATTGGTCCAATAATCAATATCACCGAGAGTGACCGTTTTGTAAAAAATTGGATTGACCAGAGTTTTGGGCTTTTCAACATCATACCCCAGAGTCTCAAGACCTCGTCGTACAAGCGCTTCCTGAAAAAAACCGGTGTCCCATGTCGCTCGAGCTGGTTTAACGGTTATGCCTTCTCCTGGCTTGAGCGTATCAGCAAGAGCTACTGACCCCGTCATGGTCATTGCAGCTAAAGCTGCACCCAGTATTACTTTTTTAAGTATCATTTTACGTCCTTATTTTTTGGAGTTGCCATTGATTGGGTGATTCTATCTAGAATGATTGCTAATAAAACAATCGCAAGACCGCCAACCGTGGCCAAACCAATATCAAGTGTATTTAAGCCCAGAACGACAGGTGCCCCGAGGCCTCCTGCGCCGATCATTGCGGCGATAACCACCATGGAGAGCGACATCATGATGGTCTGATTAAGGCCAGCCATGATGGTCGGAAGAGCAAGTGGTATCTGAACTTTAAGTAAAACCTGCGAGCTTGTTGCCCCAAAGGCGAGCGCAGCCTCGACTAACTCTGGGTGTACCTGCCTGATACCTAGACTGGTTAATCTAACCAACGGTGGCAGGGCAAAAATGATGGTTGCAAGAACACCCGCTGTGTTGCCAATAGAAAAAAGCATCACAATAGGTACCAAATAGACAAAGGCTGGCGTTGTCTGCATCGCATCCAAAATGGGTCGTAGAATATTATTAACACGATCACTGCGTCCTGCCCATATACCAAATGGCACTCCAACAACGGTGCAGAACACAACAGATGAAAATACCATGGCGAGGGTTATCATGGTTTCTGACCAGAAACCAAGCAGACCGATGAGAATCAACGAAGCAAGCGTAAAACCAGCAAGTTTGAAACCTGACACCCGCCAAGCAATGACGCCAAACAGTGCAATAACTAGAAGAGGTGAAGTTGCCAGAAGTCCGTCTGACACACTAGATAAAATGAAGTCTACGGGCCATTTTATCATCTGGAAAAACCATCGATACCCTTCGACCAACCAGTCAACAAGACTTGTGATCCATGCATCTAAAGGAATAACTCTTTCATCAAAACTGAACATAATATAAAACTCCTGAAGCTAGTATTCTAAGATGCTGACTGCTCAAAATAAGTCCCTTTCTCTGCACGGTTTAAGGTACGAAGAAACAGATTTTTAGAAACAACTCCGCGATATCTATTTTCTGAGTTTACAACTGGAATAGGCCAAGAATGAGAAGCTACCAAAGGTAAAATGTCTTGAAGACTATCGGTTTCCTGAACCGATTCTGCTTCTGTAAGAAAAGCATGCTCAAGTTTGCTGGTACCATTTCCTTGGTCAATAGCGTCACGCAGGGAATCTGAAGAGACAACACCTAAAAACCGGTGTTCTGAGTCGAGTACATATGCAAATTCGCGATCTTTAATACTCAACATTTCTAATGTGGCTCGTGGGCTACCAGCTTTAGTATGCCAAACAACCGTTGGATGGGTATCGCGGGCAATGTCCCCTGCGGAGATAACACCAGTTGGATCTACACCACGGAAAAATGCTCGTACATAATCATCAGCGGGATTTTGCAGAATCTCTTCTGGCGTCCCCACCTGAATCACTCGGCCGCCCTGCATAATGGCAATTCGGTCACCAATACGTAATGCTTCATCTAAATCATGGGAGATAAAAATGATGGTGCGCTCATGACGATCTTGTAGTTTAAGCAGTTCGTCCTGCATCTCTGTCTTAATAAGAGGATCAAGCGCCGAAAATGCCTCATCCATGAGCAAGATATCAGGATCAACCGCTAAGCCTCGCGCCAATCCAACTCGCTGCTGCATACCACCACTTAACTCTTTGGGATATGCATTTTCTAAGCCTTCAAGTCCGACTTGTTTTAAAGCGTCTAGAGCTCGCTCTTCACGCTGTTTCTTATCCATACCATCAAGCTCTAGTCCAAATGCAGCATTTTCTAACACAGTTTGGTGAGGCATAAGAGCGAAGGACTGAAAGACCATACTTGTTTTACTTCTGCGAAACCTTACCAGCTCATCCTTATTCATTTTGAGGATATTTTCACCATCAACTAACACCTCTCCAGACGTTGGTTCAATGAGCCTGTTTAGCATTCTTACTAGAGTTGATTTTCCTGAGCCAGACAGACCCATCACGACAAAAATTTCACCTTTATTTACTGTAAAACTGGCACCTTGCACTGCAACTGTAAGCCCTGTCTGTTCGTAAATTTCTTCTTTGCTTTTCCCTTGTTCAAGTAATTTTACCCCCTTACGAGGGTCTGAACCAAAAACCTTGTAAAGGTTTTTTATCACTATTTTTTCCATAATATTTTCCATGACGCTCTTTTACGTCGTTTTGCTTTTTTGCACTAATCGCTACATAAAAAGCACATGAATAAATTCTGCGCTGTTAAATATTTACCACACACTTTCGCGATATATTTTATACAGTAGTCCCATAACGCTTAGCATGTCAATGTTAGTGTTTTTAAAAGTAAACCTAAATCATTGAATTTAATTGAAAAATATAATGGTTATTATTCTTGATTTTATTAAAAACCACTAAGCATGACCACCCAAGATTATTGGTTAAATAACAAATAGCGCTTTAATTACCCTTTCAAAATGGTAATTAAAGATGGCCAGACCAAGACAAACTATCGTTAGCTTAGAAGACACACCTTATTATCATTGTTGCTCACGAGTTGTGCGTAAAGCTTTTCTGTGTGGCATTGATAACTCGACAGGCGAGAATATTGAACATCGTTGTGAATAGGGTGATTCTCGTATACTTGAATTTGCTACCATCTTTGCCATTGATATTTGTGCTTATACATTCTTATACATTCTTATTCATAAGCAGGGAGCATTTATTAAACGTTCGAAATAATGACAAAGTTAAAAGTAGAATTGAGAACTTTGGTTCCGGTATAAGTAAAATAGGCATTTTCCTAATAATTATTTACTTGCTAATTTATTTGGTTATCTACCTAAAAATTCTTGATTACGTGTTCTATAGTTAAGTGATACTTAACAAGCTAAGTCATCGGGAAACCACTCACTGACAGCGACAAAGCGTTCGTGTTTTCCGCTGCTTGGGACGTTAGCTTATTTAGTCATCAAAACAGGAGATAGATACATGATAAAAAAATTATTTTGTATGGCAATTACATCTGCATTTATGTGCGGCATGTTTTCCACTGCTTTTGCTGCAGGTGGCGGTGATGTAGTAACCAGCGACCCGAGCAAGCACTTTGATCTAAAAGGTAAATTACCTTCTAAATTCACTATTGAATTGCAAAACGGGCTTCGTAAAAGCCTGCCATTTGAAGACAAACGTGATTTTGAAGAAGCGAAAAGAGGTTTTATTGCAGCACCAGATTACAAGCACATTATGGCCGAAGCCGGCAACGTAGCATGGGATATGGGTAGCTACGAATTTTTACTCAAAGAAGGCCAGATCTTCGACAGTATCAACCCTTCTCTACAGCGTCAGGCTATTCTCAACATGGCCTATGGATTATATGAAGTGTTACCTGGAAAAATCTATCAGGTGCGTGGTTACGATCTGGCTAATATCAGTTTTATCAAAAGTGATACTGGGTGGATTATCTTTGACCCTCTAACGGCTAAAGAAACTGCCGCTGCCGCACTCAAGTTCATCAATCAACAACTTGGTGAACGACCCGTGGTGGCTGTTGTTTACTCTCACTCGCACGCAGACCACTTTGGCGGCGTTCGTGGCGTTGTCGATGAAGCCGATGTTAAAAGCGGCAAGGTAAAAATCATCGCACCTGAAGGTTTTATGCACCACGCAATTGCCGAGAACGTAATGGCCGGTAATGCAATGACACGTCGCATGTTCTTTCAATACGGTGTGTTGCTGCCACGCAGTCCGTTTGGTCATGTTGACCAATCAATTGGCAAGAACACCGCAGCCGGTAACCTGGGGCTGATTGAACCTAATACCATCATTAAAAAAGACTTCGAGGAAATGACCGTTGATGGTGTCAGAATGGTATTCCAGAACACACCTGGTACCGAGGCACCTGCTGAAATGAATACCTGGTTTCCTGATATGAAAGCTTTCTGGGCAGCGGAGAATATCACTGGCACAATTCACAATATTTACACCCTACGTGGCGCACTGGTGCGTGACGCACTTGAGTGGTCCAAGCAAATCAACATTGCGCTTTACAAGTTTGGTCAGGATGCAGAGGTGATGTTCGCATCACACAGTTGGCCGCGCTGGGGAAATGAACGTATTCAGGAGGTGATGCGCACCCAACGTGATACTTATGCACACCTGAACAACCAGGTTCTGCATTTGGCTAACCAGGGTGTAACTATTAACCAAGTTCACAATGTCTACAAGTTGCCCGACAGCCTACGTAATCAGTGGTCAGCACACAGCTACCACGGCTCTGAAGAGCACAATAGCCGTGCGGTTATTAATCGTTATCTTGGATATTGGGATGCCAACCCCGCTACTCTGACACCCTTATCACCTGAAGATTCAGCGCCGCTGTATGTTGAAATGATGGGTGGTGCCAAGAAAATTATGAATAAAGGCAAAGAACTCTACGATCAGGGCAAGTATCTGCACGCCACTGAGATTCTAAACAAGCTAGTTTATGCCGAACCGAAAAACCAGGGCGCAAAAGACTTGTTGGCCGATGTATATGAACAGATCGGTTATCAGAAAGAAAGCCCGAGTGTTCGTAACAGTTTCCTTGCTGCAGCTTACGAGTTACGTCATGGAATGCCGAGCGGTGCATCACCCAAAGCGTCAGGACCTGATATGATTCGTGGCATGTCCACTGCACTATGGCTGGACTTTATGGGTGTGCGTCTGGACACCAGCAAGGCTGAAGACAAGCATTTCATCATTAACTTTATTACCCCAGATAATGGTGAGAAATACCTGGTTGAATTGAGCAATTCTACACTTACCAATATTGAAGGTATTCAGTCACCAAAAGCCGATCTCACCATTACCATGAATCGCTCCGAGCTTAATGATGTGATGATGGGAAAAACAAGCTTTGATGACAAGATCAAGGAAGGTAAAGCGAAGTTAAAAGGAAACAGCAAGCCTTACGATGAACTGAAAAACATGCTGACAACTTTCACTATGGTATTTGAACTGCTACCTGGCACCTTGCCAGATGCCGCAGCGGCACCTGCTAAAGTTAATCCGTTTAAACAAGATACGCCTGCTGACTCATCAGGTGGCTGATGCATTCCCAAGCCTAGTGTTGCCAATTGTCGGCAGCTAACAAACGGTTCCAGCGGACGGAGAGAAGCCGCCGCTGAACCAAGCATTACACTTTTTTCTAGTATGGAGTGCTAATGAGAATTTTTTTATTAATTTTAGGTTGGTCTTCTGTTATCGGGAGTTTCGGTGATGGAGCTCTTGGCTTATATGCACTTTGGATTAATTATTTAAACGAATGGTCTTTGTTAAATATTTCAATTAATGAGTTCCTAAAAGAGTATGTTCAATTTATTTACTGGGTTAAGCAAGTTGCCTTTTACGTTTTACCTGAAGGTGTAGTTTTATGGTTGTTTAATTTGCCTGCATTATTATATTTTCCAATTAGGATAATCATGAGCATATTTATAGGTTGGTGGGCTCTGTCCAAGGCGGCACAACTATCAAAACAAACAGTACAAAGTTAAAACGTAAAAAAAGTCATTAAATCAGGACAAAAAGCAGTTGTTTTTGCTCTTTCGTTGCTTATTTTAACCACCTATATTTTGCCACATGGCCACCCATTCCAATTGGATAAATAATAAAGACTCAACTAGGCTTTAGTTACCTTTATCTCTAACAGGTAACCTAAGATGGCCAGACCAAGACAAACTATCGTTAGCTTAGAAGACACACCTTATTATCATTGTTGCTCACGAGTTGTGCGTAAAGCTTTTCTGTGTGGCATTGATAACTCGACAGGCGAGAATATTGAACATCGTTGTGAATAGGGTGATTCTCGTATACTTGAATTTGCTACCATCTTTGCCATTGATATTTGTGCTTATGCATTCTTATTAATAAGCAGGGAACAATCACTTACATGTTGTTTTGAAGATTGATGCAGATAAAGCAAAAGGCTGGTCAGATAAAGATATTCTGATCCAATGGCATAAAGGTTTTAAAGGGATATTACTGACGCCGAAGCTTGTTAAAGGTGAAGACTTAAACAAGTTTGAGCATAAAACGGTTAATGACGGCATAGCCCGATACCGACAACGCTTGGTGGATATTAGTTGGTTTATGCGTTCCTTGTGTGAGCCAATAACTAGAATGGCCAATAAAGAAGATAAATGCACAGGTCGTTTCTATTCGCTGCCACCCCCTTCGGGCCAGCTAAAGCTGTTTAAATTGATTCCCGATAAATTTGTGGAAAGGTCGTTTTAAATCTCAAGCCTTATTAGATGAAGCAGCTGTATTAGCTTGTATGGCTTATGTCGACATCTATTCACCAATAGAAAGGCCAATTCGCGCCAAGATGGCAGCTACACCAGAAACCTCTGATTACACCAGTATACAACGGCGAATAACCTCAGCGAAAAAGGTGGACAACCTACCGAACTATTACCTTTTGTAGGTAATGAGCGTCAAGATATGCCTAAAGGGTTAATGTTCAATGTCAAAGACTACATCATGCTGGTGGAAGATATGGGCCGTATCATTCGAGAAGATAAGCGCGGTGCAATAAGCTCAGGTAGCCAAGACATTCTAAATAGGCTGAATCTTCCGGCTGAAAACTGGTTAAAAATAACCACAGAATTTAGCGCGTTATTCAAAGGTGCGGTAGGGGCTTTGCTTGCATTAACGGAATATTGTGCACATCTAGAGCGAAAGCGACGACAAGGTGCATCAAACTGCCAACGTTGGTAATGCACAACGCTATAAGCTAAAAAAACATAATTTACCCTATACTTTTTTATCATGCACTTATGATGTGTTTGGTAAGCCATATCGAGCTATTTCTTAGAGCTTATAAGGCACTTTTAAGTAATCTAGCCTATTCTGCCGATTGAGATAATTTTAATTGCCTGTACAACTTCAAGTTTAAAGGCATTATGTTGATACCAAAAAATGAGCAGCATATTTATTAATATATGGCATATTTACTATTTTTTAATACTGATATTGTCTCGATTTTATGGATTGATGTTGTTAACAAAATGGTTGATTGATGCGCAGTTAAGTTATAACTATCTAATATTTTAGCCAATTGTTAATTATTGGGCTAATCTTTCAAATCTCTTTATCAACATTTAGACAAACACATGGTCTACGAGTGTTAGTCGCTGTAATCACAACACTGGAATACAACATTAATGAGCATTTCTAATTTATGGGCAAGTGAACTTGAATATCGTCGCACAGTGTTAAAGGCAGTGTTAATCGTCATTATTGTAGCTGGCAGTATTTTTGTGGTTAATAACTGGTTTAGCGGTTTCAAAGTGTATGCCATGGTTGAACTAGTTGTGGTGTGTCTTTGTATTGGTATTCTGGTTATTCATAAGAGTACACCTAATCTTACCTTGTGGTGTTCAGTATTTTTATTTTCCCTCTATACGGTTATTTTAATTGGTATTTATAGTGCCTCATTTAATTCTGGGTTGTTTACTTGGTTGTTTATTATCCCCGTTTTGTCATATCTATTATTGGGAATTAAGCTAGGAACGATATATACAAGTGTGTATATGGCTACAGGTGTGGCTATTTTGATTTACGCTTTGTTGTTCAATATTGCTGATATTTATCCGATCACTATTGCCAATATTGCTTTATGTTTAGCGGCCATTTGGGCATTGTCTTTTAGTTATGAATCTAAGCGAGCGGAAGCAGTAGAGCGTTTGCAACAAATGGCATCAGTTGATCCGTTAACAGGGTTAAATAATCGTTTATTGTTAGATTCTATTTTCGAGATGCTGTGCCAAAGTTTGCCTGATAAACAACAATCAGTGTCTATGTTATTACTTGATCTTGATTATTTTAAAAAGATTAATGATCAGTTTGGTCATGATGTGGGTGATAAGGTATTGGTTGAGGTATCCAGATTAATCAACGATATGCGTCGTCGGAATGATTGGGCTTTTCGTTTTGGTGGCGAAGAATTTTGCATGTTAATTCCTAATACGAGTTTGCAACAGGCTGAGCAAATCGCAGAGCGTTTGCGC
The DNA here is from genome assembly GCF_005234075.1 of Shewanella sp. MEBiC00475. Lineage (NCBI taxonomy): Bacteria > Pseudomonadati > Pseudomonadota > Gammaproteobacteria > Alteromonadales > Shewanellaceae > Shewanella > Shewanella sp. MEBiC00475. Next base: position 1,415,712 of record NZ_CP039928.1, on the reverse strand, counting down.
ATTGCGATAGATAAGATTACAACTGTTGATGATAATAAACTCAATATTAGTATCAGTATTGGCGTTGCACGTTGGCCCGATGATGGCAGTCAGTTATCGCAGGTTTATAAAGCCGCTGACGAACGGCTTTATAAAGCGAAAGAATTAGGACGTAATAAAGTTGTTTCTCACTAAAGTGATCAACCAAGAGCCAGTAATAACAAATAAAGTGTAGTCAGCAACAATTGTTGGTGGCTATTTTATACCAATCCGCATTAGAATTTGCTCTTTTAGCGAAAATTATCAGTGAGGTATTCGAGGCAGCCTTTTGAAGGCATAGTCGTTCTCGGCAACTGCTCCTGCATCCATACAGTCGTACGTTAAGAAAGGCTAACAAAGAAGACCACTCTGATAAATTCGCCCTTCGGGGCTGTGTCACAACCCCCATTACGGCTTCAAATAACTTTGATGTAGAAGACTACACCTACAGTCATTTTCATTGTACTGGGCCTAGTGACGCAGCCTAAAATAGATCATATTCTAATAAGGATTGGTTTTATGGTTTAGTTTTATGAAGTAAATATGACATAGGCATCCACCGTAATCTTCTTATTGATCCGATGGAAAATAGACTTCTTCAAGCAGATTTCAACGTCGGCAATATCTATATAAAATGACAAAGACACTCACCTTATTTTTCATCTTGATACGATGGCAAGCCATAGACCTCTTCAAGCTGATTTAAAAGCGGTAGAAACAGCATCTCTACTTCGGCAATATTTATATGGCTTTGGTTAGGGAAAAAGAAATGGCTATTGCGATTGCGCCGGGTACGGATAATGACATAGAACATCTGACTGATCAGTTTTGTGTTTTGTGGAGGAAGCTGTATTTGTTTAAAAAGCTTATTTTCAGCATTTTTTAGTGCCGTACTGATTGTCCCTGTGTTGATCTGTGCGACATAATTGATCTCTAGTTTTTTTAGTATTCCATCCAACCATGCATTACTTAAAGCGGTGACTTTTTCACCATATTCACCATATTCACCATGGGCCCTTTTTTTGAAAAAAAGGATATTATGCTTTAGCAGGCAAGCTTTGAGCAAAATCTCTGCGGCAAGTGAAATGTTACGCCAGACATCAACCGTTTCGAAAGGACTATGTTCACCGATATTCGCAATTTCATAAGTGCCGTTATGGTAAGTAATCACATTTTGAAAAGTAGACAGGTGAATGGCATAGCGGTGATTTTGTTCTGCAATATTACTGATATCAACATTTATCCCGTCTCCAGTATCAATATTCATTGTATTTATCCTCTTCAATATCACTCATCGCTTTTCTTCTTCCAAACGCAATTCATTTATCAGTGATGCAACCTTTTTATCTGTATGACCAGTAATAAGATCTCTTCCTTACAAGCTTTATCTAACAATTGAGGAGCATAAACGAGCGAGCAAATAACATTGTTTTCTAGAATAACATGCTCCCCATATTTATTGATGGATGGTCTTATGCTGCCTAGCAGACATAAAAATAACGCCAGCAAGTTTCAGCTCATTATTGGAGGTATACCTTCACAGTCTACACCTCACACAAGAGGGTGGAATTCTGGCATTTAATGAGCCAATTGGTTTGTCAGGTAACAGCACTCTAAAATGGGTGGTTTGGACTAGTTGGCTGCTTTACTGTCCATCTGGAAAGTTGGATACTTGATGAATAGTTATTGGCTTATCTATTGTGGCGTTCAATTTTTAAAACCGAACATAATAAAGCCGAATGTGGATTTCAAAAGCTATTAGCGTTATCGTTAACTAATAAGAAAATCAACAGAGACTAAAAATAGCGGGTGTTCCATTTAAGCCCACTTTTGTCAGCTCTAGGCATTAGGCTCCAACATCATCTCATCTACTCTTTCGGGGGGAAACGATGTCAGAAAATGTAAACAATGCACTCATAGAAGCAATCAATGATGAGTATAAATCACGTGCAACATACCGTGCAGTCATTAATAAATTTGGTGAAATACGGCCATTCATTAACATAGTCGCAGCCGAAGGCCGTCATATTGATGCCTTATTACCTTTGTTTGCTAAATACAACATTGCTATTCCTATTGATGATTGGGATTCACGCATAAAAACACCCGCAACTATTCTTGAAGCATGTCAATTGGGCGTTGAAGACGAAATTGAAAATGCACAAATGTATGACAGGCTACTTGAGTTAACAGTAGATTATCCTGATATTCAAGCAGTGCTAAAGCAATTACAAAGAGCATCAAAAGAAAATCATCTTCCCGCTTTTCAGCGTTGCGTGGAGAGAGGCGGTCGAGGACAGCAAAATCGACGCGGACAATGCTGTAAGTAGGTTGTTAACATGGAAAATACATTTTGGACGGCACTTGCCACGAGTTCTCTTGCCGCTGTTGTTACTACAGTCGGTATATATACAGTACGTAAGTATGTAGATTGGGGGCAACGCAATATTACCTATTTTATGTGTTTTGCTGCGGGTGTATTAATATCGGCGTCGTTTCTTCACATTATTCCTAAATCATTGTCAATGAACCCTAATGCAGCACCTTATCTATTAGTTGGATTTTTTGGCTTACATTTATTTAATCGTTTTCTTACCGCATTTGTATGCCAGAAAGACCCTGAAAAAGAGCAATATGGCATTGGACTTGTACCAATGGTGGGTATTGGTTTTCACTCGTTTATCGATGGGTTTATCTATTCTATTGCGTTTACCGTGAGTATTTTTACTGGTTTTCTCGCCACTGCGGGCATGGTTTTACATGAATTCCCTGAAGGCATCATCACCTATCTTTTATTGGTAAAAGGAGGGTTTAGTGAACGAAAAGCGGTGATTCTTTCTTTTTTTGCAGCCGCATTAACCACCCCGGTAGGTATGCTTGTCTCATTTCCACTCATCAATCAAATTGATAAACCAATGTTGGGGGCTTTGTTGTCATTGTCAGCGGGTGCGCTCATTTATGTTGGGGCAACACACCTCTTACCTAAAGCTGAACAAGAACACAAAAAATACAGTTTTGTTGCATTGGGTGGTGGGATACTGGTTGCTATTATAATAGTACTTTCAAAAGGTTAATTAAATTATGAATCCAGTTAAACAATTGACTAACTAATAGATTAGGGGCCTAACAAATAGGTTAGGCCGAGTGAAGTTGTGTTGTTATTGAATGTTGAACAAGCTTTATATTGTATTAACAGTAGGTAACTAATCTGCTTAGATATCTTCTACCGTTTCATCTTTCAACGATTCAGTGGTGTTATCCGTTAACGTTATCAATAAGCCTGTGAGTAGGCTCATGCTGTAACCCAGTGCGGCACCTATAATAAGCGGCGGAATAATTGCTGCTATATCGGCATTTAAGGCAAATGTGATACAACAACCAATAAACGTACCGGGAATAAAAGCGAAGTTTTTATGACTGGCTTGTAAACACATAAATGCAGTAACAATGCCTGTTAACGCATAGCTGATCATTGGCGAGCCCAGCACTCCGCTACCTGCAATAATTAACCATCCCCAGAATACACCAGAAAGATTAGTCATTATCGCCATTATCATCCCTTTGGCGCCTGTTTCTGTTTGAGCAAAAAAAGTACTGCAACCGAGAAAGCCAACCCATGTCACGAGTTGAAATACATCAGCAAGACCAGCCCAAACAGCCGCTAAAAAACCTGCAGAAATTGCAATTTGCCAACGATTAGCCATGGTCGCCTCTATAACGTAAAAATAAGAACGGTGAGTTCTAAATTTAGCACAATAAAAGAAAGCCATGCAGTTTAGTTTTATAAAAGTCGATCCAGTTCGCAAATAATAGTAAATGCTAATAAAACAAAATATCCTGGAACTTGGTAGGCGCTGGCGTATTTAGCTTCGGATTATTTAAGTTTTGCAAGTTTAGGTTTACCCACAGTGCTTGATGGTTTTATCCAATAAAATTGTGGCGTTACTTATCATCATTAATGGTTACAGTGGATATTATGAGGGAGCCTGGATCGTGATTTAACGGTGTTCTCAGTGATGATAGTGAGTCTATGTCTTTCGTTTACGCAATATGGAATATTTAGTGGTAAAACATCGTAGAGCCAGAGTTTGTCACTTAATATGGTTGGTACATAAGTAAGCAGTGCGTCTCCTTAATGAGTTTATGTTGTTGACAATAAGGACGCCCACATAAGAAACTGTGGCGTCAATATCCCCCCCCAAAAATGCGATACAAATGCATAATAGGAAATAACAAGCATGCCTCACCAAGACCAGAGCATTAGTGTCAAAATGGCGGCTCCATTCTGCATATTATTAATAGTAATACTACTACTGCAGGTGGTTGGTGTGTATGTCAGCAATAGCTTTTTAGCTTCGGGAGGGGTTAAAGGTTATTGGATTATAAGTCGGTTAATCTTTCCATTTGTTCTCGTTTTTCTACTGGCGATACCGTTAAAACAACTGTATTTCTCTAAACCTACAATTAATCGTGAAAACCTGCTGCTGATGGCTTTCTTTTTTGGTCTTTTGCTTTGTTTATTTGTTTACCTACAATTTTTTGCAGCAGATTATTTATCTCACTATCGCCATGGTCGCTCTTTAGACGCGCTAAGAGAAGCAGGTAAGTTTCAGCGTTTTCTGATTTTTACCGCTTCGACCATAATAGGCTGGGAAGTCCTTCATCGCGGGTTTTTATTGGGTGGTGGTCAATATTGTTTAACCAAGCATTACAAAATAAATCCTGTGGCGGCCGCTATTATCATGACCGTTATTGTGTGTATCTTTGAAGTATTATTCCACATTAAAAAACCTATCTATGAAGCTGTAGGTATGATTTTCGCCTCGCCTTTATTGTCTTATCTAACGATTAAAACTCGCAGCTTATGGCCTGCGTTAACATTTCATTTATTGATTGAGTTAGCATTTGGCTTTTCCGCGTTTTATTATTCTGTATATTAATCGTTTCATTAATAAATTTTTAGAAATAAACTTGCCCATATATAACAGTTATCGATGATTATAAAAATGAATGTCAGGGTTAGTTATGAGGCACGTTGAGCTTTGTTTTTGAGTCATTACAGTGGCGAATTGACAGAGTATTTTTAGCCCCATTAGTGCTGATAATCTCATAACATCCCAAAATCATCTGTTATTATTGCAAGTGGATTATTAATGAGCATCCGATGTGCACATGCACCGGAAGGCCTGTATCAATATGCGATTTCATTTCAGGAAAACGAGAAAATATGATTACTTTTCATCCCATTGGCTATGCTAAAACCCCATTTGAAGAAATTGACAATGTACCTTTACAAAGTGCTGGGATCTCAAATGATATTGCCGAACTCATAATCCATGAAGAGTTTGTCGAGGGGCTGGATGATCTCCATGGTTTCTCGCATATCTATGTATTGTTTCATATTCACAAAGCTAAAGGTTCAGCTTTGAAGGTTAAACCATTCTTAGACACTGAACATCGCGGTATTTTTGCCACTCGCTCGCCAAAACGTCCGAACCCTATTGGGCTGAGCATTGTTGAAATTGATCGTATTGAAGGAGGTCGCGTTTTTGTTAAAGGGATTGATCTGCTTAACGGCACACCGATCATTGATATCAAACCCTATATCCAATCATTCGATAATATTAAAGACACCAAAGATGGCTGGTATGAACAAGGCTTTGACCCCAAAACGACTCTTTCTGATGATCGTTTCGCTTAATAAGTGACAAGCTAAGGTCTAATTAATTTAACGTTAACATGATTCCTGATTCTGGTTGGCGAAAACGTAGTTTTAGTTTCAGCTTTTGAGCTCCTTAAATTTAATAGGTCGCTAATGCAACGCTTCGAATATTGTAATGCTAATACCTGCGCTGAAGAGTTGCTTGCTTTAGGGCCAGTGAATATGAAAATGTGGTACTTATTTCAGTGGCTCACGGAACATGAGCAATTACGTTATGGTACGCAGGCTGAAATGGTAAAGCTGTATATTAATAAAGAGCTGGTTGCTTATGGTTTACTTGAAAATTATGAAGCCCGAACGGATAAAACTACCTTGTATGAGGGTGATTTATATCAAGATTTGGGCGTGGTGCATTTTGTTACCATGCCTGAGCATCGTAAAAAGGGTTATGCAAGCTTAGTTGCTGATGTGATGTACAAAGATATTATTCAACCTTTGTTAGTCCGCCATAATGATGTTCGTGCTTATGTTACCGCCTCTGAGCGCGCGGTGCCGTTAATTCAGCGTACTGCGATTGATGCTGCTAACTTAGTCACTCAATTTTATTCAGATGCTACCTTTAAAGAAAAAGTCGTAATGCAGATAAACCCTCGCTAGGCTCATAAAACAGAAGTTCACATATCACTTAGCCAGTCTTTAGTTGCCTTTATTTATTGGTAGAGAGCAGAGCCAGAAGAAGCGATAGTCAGTTTACTGGTCACACTTTTTTATCACTGTTTATTTTGTGCCTTCGGCATAGTATTTTTCTCGGTATTTTGTTTTGTTGAGGGGAACAATGTGCGAGTAGGTTGTTTGATGTATTACTGATGAATTTGAATAGCCTCGAGAGGCTATTCAAATTACCGTTGAACGTTAATCAATTAGGTGCTTTGGTTATTTCCGTGATAAATATTCGAGAATATCTAAACCAGAAATTATGCCTTCAACTTCACCTTTTTTGTTAGTGACAACAATTTTATAAGTATGAGTGCGTTTCATATCATTGACTATGCTAGCGATTGGTTGTTGTAGGTCAACCAAGAGGGCATTTGTTAACGGTAAAACAGATAAAGGGTTATCCAAATCAGCCCCGTCTGCAACGGAATCAATGATCTGTTCCATCGACACTAAACCTTGTATTTTTTGTTGATTATCAAGCACCGCAAGGGAATGTATTTTCTCTTCAGAAAGCAACTGGATAGCTTGCCTTAAGGTATCATCTTGATGCAGTGAGAATATGCCCATATGAACAAAATCTTCGGCCACTGAAGGGGCTGGTTTTCCATAAATACGATCTGTTAGTTTGACAATCCAAGCTCCCATTTGCACTTGGATGATATAGCCTAGAGAGATCACTAGCGCAATATCTGAGCCTTCTTCACCAAAAGCGGTCATAGCAATTGCTAGTGCAATCGACAGGTTACGCATAACAGTACCGTAAAGTAATGCGATTGCATCTCCCCTTTTAAACAGCAATTTTCCTATTATGGTGCTAAGTAAAAAATTTGCTAAATATAACAGGACTAATGGAAGCAATATTTGGCCGAGTAATATAGGGGAGCCAATGATAGTTTTAGATTTCAGCGCCATGGCAACAAACACAATGCCCAGCACGCCTAGAGTAGAAAATGGTGGAAACTTACTTTTGAGTTTTTCTTGATAGTGACTCATACCATAGAAATGAATAAGTGCACGTTGTATCAAGTGACCAATAATAAGTGGAATGAGTACGATGATGACGACTTGCTGAACCATCTTCATCATATCTATGTCTACATTTTCTCCTATTAACAAGTTGATATATATTGGCGTCAGTAAAGAACCCAATAACAAGCCAAAAATGGTCATTTTAATTGCAGCCGGTATATTCCCTTTTGCCATGCCTGTCCATGAGATAGTCATACCTGATGTAGGTAAAAGCCCAGTCAATAATATTCCTAAAACTAAGTAGTGATTGTCTGGGAAAAAATACAAACCGATGGCAAAAGCTAAAAATGGTGTGATTGCAAAGTTAATAAACTGAGTAGCCAGTTGTACCTTTAGGTCGCCACCCTCAAATACTTTTCGAATGGGTAAGTTAATCATCATTGGCAGTACCATCAAGAAGGTAAGCGGTATGATCAAGTTCTTTAGGTAGCTAACGTCATTAAAGTAACCATAAATTAGGGCTATCACCATAGTGATAGGAATGCTTATTACGAGATTTTTTTGCAGCCAGGAAAGCTTATTCATTGCAGTCTCATTATATTGTTAAGTCGGATTGAACTATCTGTCAAAGTAATTACGACATTCATGTGAAAGCTTAATTACCCTAAAATCCCAATAAAAAACTCATTTACCATCCACGTTATTGGCATATGCCACATACTAAGTAAGTTAACACTTTCTAAGAACGTGTGTCAATGTGATGTAAAGTCGAAAAACCGCTTTGATAATGTTTTCTTATTTAATTGATATTTTTTATGCTCTAAATGCAATTTGGATCTTGATAAGGATGTTGGTTATTGTCATATATGAATGACAGGCTTAGTGCGGAAGAGCGGGTTTTATCAAGTTTTTAGCTACTGATACTATTTCAGTAAAAGTGAATAGAAAAAATGGTTACCCAGACCATTGAAGCCGGTATTGTGAATGTATTGTGTGCAAAGCTGGTCTGAACCCGCTTTTTTTGTTAGTGAATGGTTGCCATGTTTGGCTTTTTTTTGGGGGGGGGAAGTTCACATGAGTGCCATGATGCTTATGTTACCTATGATGCTATGGGATTATTTAAATGTAACTTTTCCACCCACCATTTTTAATGCTGGGGCGCCTCTGACTAACGTATCTCGGGCAAATACCTGGCTACATTCTGGACATGTGCCCAGGGCTTTGGTGTAGTCTTCAACAATACGTTCCTTGAAGCATTTGATTAAGGCCCCTTTGCCCCCTTTGCGATACTTAAACAATTGAGTTTTACACTTAGCACAAAAGATGTCGACGGTGCGAGAAGGACCTTTCTTATTCGGTTTTGCCATCTGGTTAGTTTACTTTACGGTTTGTTAAGTGCTTATGCCTATTGTAATAAAAACTGCAGGATTACGCTAAAATTAGCTATCGTTATCTAATAAGAAGCACTGCTTGAAATGGCTAATTGATTTTGGGCACTCATATGTTTTTTGAGTTGCGATTCAACGTTTATGGCGGTTTATGGCATTATCACGTTACAGAAAGTTGAACAATTCTACGCCAGGTTATATCCTCCAAAGGAGTTAGTCATGTCTCTGTTGTTAACCGTTATTGTATCAACACTGCTCGCGGGTTTGGCTATGCCGTTAGGTGCTGTTATTGCTTGTTTTGAAAAAGTGGGCAGTGAATGGCTTGAGCAAGAATTTAGGCATAGTGTAATGGCTTTTGGCGGCGGAGCACTATTGTCTGCTGTTGCGCTAGTTTTGGTGCCAGAGGGAATCGCAAATCTTAAGCCATTACCAGCTTGTATATGGTTAGTGGTGGGAGGGCTTAGCTTTATGGCTGTTGATATTTATCTTAAAAAAATAAATACCCCAGCCAGTCAATTTATTGCCATGCTTTCTGATTTTATTCCGGAATCAATTGCACTTGGTGCGGCGTTTGCCACTGGGAATAGCTATGCATTTTTACTTGCTGCTTTAATCGCGTTGCAAAACGTACCGGAAGGGTTTAGCGCCTATCGTGAATTAAGTGCAACAGCCACTTACAGACCATTTAACATTATCATCATGTTTGCTTTAATGGCTGTGCTGGGTCCAATTGCGGCAGTGTCTGGTTATTTATGGCTATCTGAGTCGCCAAAAATTATTGCTGCAGTAATGCTTTTCGCTTCCGGTGGTATTCTCTATTCAATATTTCAAGATTTAGCCCCTCAGGTAAAACTAGAAAAGCGTTGGGCGCCACCAATGGGGGCTGTGTTTGGGTTTGCACTTGGTATGTTGGGGTTAATGTTAACAACATCATGAAATGAGTGTGGGGCTAAAAGCATTTTTTCTCGAACGAAACTTAACCAGTAAAGATTAACAAACCCTAAGGTATTGAACAACAACGAGACTAAACAATAGTCCGTTTAAATGACATGCTCTATTAGCTTTATTATCTTGAATGGTTCGTAAAGCTTTTAAATGGTGTGAGTTTTAGCATTGGTTAGCGTTTTGAATATCACAGTGGGTGGATAGGTCTGCGCTTTTTTAAACTCGCGATTATAACTATGAGCGAAATCTGTACCTAAGCCCTAATCGAATAATGTTATTGACTACTTGAATGATGTAAAGCTCGGGATATTACTGTGTTTCTACCGCTTTAACCGTTAAGCGTTCTTGATTAGATAAACGGATTTGAATCCCGTCAACGGTGGTAATTCGCTGGTCTTCAATATCTTTTTTACGGACTTTGTAACTCGCTGACATCGCTTCAACAGGCGATGAAATTGTCACGTCAACTATGGTGTTATCATCATACCAACTCCACCCCCAATAGCTTGCTGAGGCTAGCATCGATACTGCAATCATAGTGTAAATAATTACCCGACTGAAAAAAGGTGAGCTTTGCATGTCTGCCATCACAGTGTTGCGATTCACATTACTGCCTCGACCACGGCGTAAATACACGATAGCACCAACGATCACTAATATTGTGACTAGAATTTTTGTTAGCACGATATCTTCCATTAATGATTAATTAACCATGATTATACTGCGCTTTGATTATTTTAACGTTATCTAGCACACATCATTTATGCTAATAGCTTATAAAAGCTACATAAGTAATTAGTATCACCATTGAGTATTAATGTTTCTGCAGGATATTGTCTTCAAAAAGGTTATCTCTCACGAGACAAATCGTAACATTATTTACAGGCCTTATTTACTAAAAAAAAGGAAAATAATATTTAATATCAAACTGAATTTTAAAACTATTAGTGTGATTTACTTCGGATATTTAAAAGTTATTCATGATTTACTTAATTAAATTTGTTAATCATCACATACAATTCATATTGAATGATTAATAATCATATTATTCGTTTTTCGACTGAATTTAATCTATCATCATGGCTGCAAAAAACATTATCAATGAAGAAGTAATCTATCCATCGGATTATAAAATTATTTCTACAACAGATTTAGACAGTATCATTACCCATGTTAATGATGACTTCATTACTGTTTGCGGTTATGAAAAAGAAGAACTTATCAATAAACCCCATAATGTGATTCGTCATCCTGATATGCCAAAAGCCGCATTTGCTAATTTGTGGGATACCATTAAGCAAGGGCAAAGCTGGATGGGGTTAGTAAAGAACCGTTGTAAAAGTGGCAAATATTATTGGGTAAATGCCTATGTTACCCCCATTAAGCGCAACGGTAAAATTGTCGAATATCAGTCAGTTAGAACCCAGCCTGAAGTTGAGCTCACTGACCGTGCTCAAGCTTGTTACGATGCCGTCAATGCAGGTAAAGCTGCCAAACCAAAGTTTGGCGCTAGCATTATTACTAAGCTATTTTTGGCCTGGTTGCTGTCTGTGGGGTTATTATTGTCATTACCTTACTCTAGTGCTTTCCTTACGATCCTGACATTTATTGTCGCCATCATATGTTTTTGTCGCCCGCTTTATGTGCTTAAGCAGCGCTTTGATAATATGCTTAAGCTAAGTAAGAAAGTACATGATAATCCATTAAATCAATTTGTTTACACTGGTTATGTCGATGAGCTTTCTCACTTAGAGTTAAGCCTGCGAATGCAAAAGGCTGAGACACTTGCTGTTGTTGGACGTATTAAAGACAGTGGCGAGGAGCTTCAACAAGGTTTAGAAGAACATCAACAACAAAACCAAGCTAATCAAACTCAATTGGTAGAGCAATCGCAGAACCTTGAACAAGTTGTTAGCGCAATCGGGCAAATGAGTACATCTGTTACTGAAATAGCCCGAAATACCACTAATTCAACGACGGAAATCCACCAACTAGTTGAACAAATGCAAGCTACTAAAGTGGCATTAGTTAACAGCCAAACTGCCACCACCGAAATTAATAAATTATTAGAAGAATCTCGTGTTGCTATTTCTGCTTTAAATCAACAATGTCAAAATGTGAATAAAGTCGTTGATGTTATCGAAAGTATTGCTGATCAAACAAACTTGCTAGCGCTCAATGCAGCCATTGAAGCCGCTCGTGCTGGAGAGACTGGCAGGGGATTTGCTGTAGTTGCTGATGAAGTGCGTAATTTGGCCAGCCGCTCAGCCGCCTCTGCTCATGAAATACACGCTATTATAAATACACTTAGCCGAACGACAGCAGAGGCTGTTGTACAAATGGAACAAAGTCATTCGTTAACAAGTAAGAGTTTTGATTCCAGTAAAATGCTCGAACAAAGCCTCTATTCTGTTAGTGAAGTGATGATGATTATCGAAAGTAATGGGCAACAAATTTCTGTTGCTGCTGAAGAGCAAGCCGCTGTTGTTAATCAAATTCATGACAATGCTATGGTACTACAAGATGGTATTAATCAATTTGAAAAAAATTGCCACAAGGCTTCAATACATGGCCAAGAGATTAGCGCCCAAGGTATTCGTCAAACTGAATTGGTATCGCAGTTTAATTAGACGATTAATGATTAACGTTAACCCTTGATATTGATTGGCGACTCCTCGAGTCTGAATTCTTGCTATCCCATCCATAGTCAGTTTCGTTGGCTATGGATAATACATTATTATGTTATACCCCTCTTTAATTGTAGATACTTCATCGCGTTATAATAGATTTTGAGATATGAGGTGTCACACACGCAGAAAATGATATCTGGATGCGTTCAACATTGAAACCGTTAAACTGGTCTCTGAGTATGGTTATAAAATCGTAAATGTTACCGATAGATAAGGTGGCACCTCCAACAGTTTGCACTACTGGATTAACAAGTTTGATAAGCCAGAAAGACAACACATCACCATTGATAATCAATAAGACGAAATACTTGGAACCCAACGTAGTGGTTCCTATGTCTGTTCAAATTAGTGTAGCTTGGTAAAAGAGTACAACCTTGAGCCAGTATGAGCCGAAGAGTCAACAGCCATGATAATGCTGTGGCGGTGAGTTTCCTCTTGCTTCTGAAAAAGGCTGGGTTAAGTTAAAAGTTCATGAAACCAGAAATGAAGCACGCTCAGAAATATTTAACTCATGTGAGCTCGGAATAAGAGATGATAGTACAATTATAAAGATCATTTCTATAATCAAGTACCGCATCATAGTCATAATAACGGATTGTCTGCGATCAAGTTCGAGAAGTGATATTGGAAAACCTAAAAAGTATCTAGCAAGCTGGTGCCTACCGTAAAGTAAAAAATACCACTCGCTTTTAAGCGAGTGGTATTAGGTTTATATTAACTTTTTTCTATTTGATGGAATTAATCTTTTTTGTCACCATCACTGTCGCTATCACTGTCGCTATCACTGTCGCTATCACTGTCGCTATTAATATCACTCAGTAATTTAAACGCTTCAAGACGTTTTTCACCAGCCACTAATTTTTCACGTTCTTCATCTGTGAATACACCAGGAGTTGGGAAGTCGTCTGTATGACAGCTAGAACATGCATTTGGCATAATATCGAATTTAACACAGCCAACAACATTAATTGGGTAATTGAAGTTGTCGTAGCATAACTCTTTAATCGCCTGAATACTTTCCCAATCTTTCGTTAATTGTGCATCAGGATCTGCACCAGCTTCAGTATAAGGACGTAGTTCGTCAAATCCTTTTAATGAGTCAGTTGGTGTTAATAAATCCCAAGAATGTGATCTACCATCATAACGATGTCCACGGCCACCAGCATGTTTATTCCATGGCATATGGCAATCTGCACATTTCACATCTGCTAAAGTATGTGATGTTAGTTTGTGTGCACTACTGTCTTTTTCAGCATGACAGCTTATACACAGTAGATCTGTATCATCTTCTCCACCAAACTTGATTTCTTGTGAGTGAGGATCATGACAAGTCACACAAGACATTCCATATTTGCCATGTTTTGACTCTGCAAGCTCTAAACCATGAGTTCTAATATGACGTCTGATTGTGGTTCCAGGCCAATAACTCACATTATCAGAAGATGAACCTTGGAATTCATCAATATTGTCACCAGGATTAGGGAACATACCGTGGCCTAATGGATTGTCAGCATTAAACTTGTAACCATAACCTTTTTGGATTGCCGCAGGACTATTTAGAGATATTGGTGCTATATGGCATACATTACATTCATCTCCTGCTTGGTCACCAGTAAGATCTTTTGTTGGTTGAATAATGTCATCAGGGCTCATAGTACGAGCATGTTCTGCTCCTGGGCCATGACATTTTTCACAAGCAATACCAAACTCTACCGTTTTACTCGTATTATCAATTGGAATGACACGATTGCCAAATACGGTATCTTTAATTTCCCAGCTTGTGACTTCATAACCTGTGGTATGACACTCTATACACAAGTTAGTAAAACCAAATGCACGTTTACTTAGCTCAAGTTTGTCGCCAGTAAATAAACTGCCATCGGAATTGAAGAAGAAAATACCGCTGGTTAAAGGGGTCCATTGGTTATCTGGAGAGGGTTCTTTAGGATTACTAGCTTCCCAATCCCAATAAATGAATGGCATAGTAATATAGTTTTGATTGGCTTCGTCCCAGCTTAAAAACATTTGTGTCGCTTTATATCCAACAGCATCAATTTGAAAACTAAGATCGTTGCTACTGTCCACAGCATCATGAATAGTCACCCAATATTTTTCGTCCTTCATGAACGAGGTGTATTGGTGTTTTCCGCTATCTGTAAATGTTAATGGTTCAGTTTCTGTTCCCCAAGGTGCAGTTATAGTATTGCCATCCATATATAGCTTTCTAAGCATTGTGGCATGGCGAGAACCTTTCCAATCATTATATTTATCTTGGTGACATGTCGCACAGGTTTCTGCTCCAGCGTATTCACCGCGACTAATTACCGCATTTTCATCGGCTTTATCTAAAATGGTAATCGTGATAGTTGATGATGCTTCCAATGAACCATCGCTAATAGTGTAGTTAAATGTTTTATCACCTACCTCATCAATTGGGGCGGTATAACTGATAATGTCACCGCTAATAACTAAACCTTCAGCCGAGACAATTGATAATGCATCGTTTTCAGGGTCAGTATCGTTATCAAGTACATCAATAGTAATTGTTTCGCCTTGAGTGACAGTGGCTAAATCTGGGAATGCTTGAGGACTTTTATTTTCCGTAGGAGTGGTAGGAGTGGTTGGTTCGATAACAGCTGTATCGCTATCACTATCAGAACCACATGCTGATAATATGAGGCATATTGTGGTAGTTAGCAATATAGGTTTAAATCGTTTATTCATCATTGTTCATCCTAAAGTTTATCCTTTGATATTATTTACTTAACGTAAACCCGCCTATGAATAAGAATTTATATTCAAGGTGTTATAAATATCGAATGATTTCTTTTTAAATGTTTATATTTGTTTTCGCTATGATTATATATGTGCTCTGTTTATTTAATTAGACTTTTTATAAGCATAAACTCTCCTAGTTAATAAATTATTATTTCGTAACTTCAATTAAATGACTCATAAATTAAGTGTCTTGGTTTTATATTGTTTATTACCTTAAATTAAATTAACGAAATGTTAACCTAATTTTTTACCGATTGCTCCAAAATTGTAGAGTGGAATACCTAATTAGTGATAGGTGTCAATTTTATCTATTGGAATGAGCGTTCAAACAAGAAGATATGTGTAAGAATTTAAGCTGTTTAAGTTGTTTAAGCTGTTGCTAATAAAGTGATTGGTTTATAATAATATTAGATATTAGATTTTTAAGTTAGCTGATTAATTTGACTTAGCACACAGTTAACTCATCCCTTGAATGATAAGTTTACTCGAAGAGTTTTCTTTAAATTAACAACATTCTTAAATTTACGAGGTTCTATGGCCGCGGGGCGCAAAAAAGAGTTTGATGAAGCAGCTGTTTTAGATTCTGCCATGAAAGTATTTTGGCAAAAAGGTTATGTAGGTACCTCTATGAGTGACCTAACTGAAAGCATGGGGATCAAAAAACAAAGCTTATACAATGCTTTTATTAATAAAGAACAACTATTCATTAAAGCTACGGATTTATACCTCAACAATAGAGACGCTAATAATTTCAGTTTGCTTTATCAGGAAAATATTTCTTTAAGTGAAAGAATGAGGAATTGTATGATGTCAATTCTCATTCGCCAATGTGATTCTATTGAACACAAAGGTTGCTTTGTCACATTATGCCAATCTGATCTGGATAGTGACAATATGCCTGCAGAAGCAACACAGAAGTTGATTGATTCAGATAATGACATTCTAAATATGTGGGTAGATCTGTTTTTAACGGATCCAGAATCAATTGCATTAGGTCTTAATAAACGGGCTAATGAGTGTTCAATGTGCATTTTTACAACCCTAAAAGGGACGGCTTGCATGTCTAGAATCAATACCCCTTCAACTGATCTTACTTGTGTTATAGAAAATTGTCTGAAAAATATAGGGTTACATTAAGACATTGGATTATTAAGGTCAGACTCTCACTATATATTAATTTTTTTGTTCGTTAATGGTACTCCTGATTTTGTACTAATTCTGAGTTTGGATAACAAAAAATACCTATTCAAATTCACTCAATTTCGTTAATGATTTTATGTAACTGCTTTTTATCTCTACCTATATAAAAGCCCGATATTTTTGAACTCATAAATTTAGAGCCCTTACACCAGCTTATGGCTGTTCCATAACCAACAAGTCAGTGCAATGTATCTATTACCCTGAATTAATTAGAACATCACTATCGGTCGATGAAAAGCTAAAGCCTTTTGTCGCACTCGCCAACTGACGATTAAGATCTTAACTATTAATAACTTGAGTATTTACTGACCTCATAGTACCTAATGTTACATTCTTAACCTGTTAGCGGTTTGCACTTGTTTTTAGCAGATCCCTACGGGCAGCGTTTGTTGTTCATTTCTACTGCGTTATCGGCTGCTAATGTAGAATAATTACACTACAAAGCCTCTGCCTTTAGCTCATGTTTAAGTCAGGAACAACAATTTGCTGCAAAAACGACCTTGAAAGATCAACCGGGCCTAATTATTATCACTGAATGAATGTCATTATTTTATGTTATTAATTCTATTATTAATTAACTCTGTTAAAAGCTTTTGTTGTTTATCTTCGCCACAAAATTTTGCATAACCTAATCCATATCCATGCGGGTTTATTTGTGTTGGTAGCTCTACCACTCGATAGCAGTAATCACCTTGTTTCACAATCCGATTAGGGTCCAATTTATGGTTAAATGTATGAGGTTGGCTTATATCAACTTCTGGTGATAACACAATAAAATCTAATTGGGGGTCCATCTCACTCATGGTTCCAGCTGGTTTATTTTGTAATGCGGTTTGTGAATCGAAGAGCAGTTCTAATTGATCGTTATTGTGTTGTTGGATGAATTTTGTTGATGCTTGTTGAATTGATTGTGACGTGGAAATCGACTTTTTAATGTTAGGTTTGGCATTTAGTTTAGTACTTAATTCAGCGTTGTTAAGTTGATGCGGTTTATCTTTGTTTACATTTTTTACAGGCTTAAGCTGATTTTTGTTAGAGATAATTGGTTTGTTAACGGTTTTTATTGTCGTTTGCGAGGTGACTATTTGTGATGGTATTTTTGGCACAACTAACACTGATGAGTCGTGGTTAGCTATAGAGGAAGGATTGTTTAATTTCTCATATTTATCTCGTATCGATTGGTATTGTTTCGCTGTGATTAGGTAACTTTTAATCATCTCTGATTTAGGTGAGCTAATAAAATTGGCTTTTCTTTGAGACGTGTCTTGATACCAAAACCATGCTATCGCTAAAATGAGCACTGCATGGATGATGAATGCGATCATAATAGGCTTAATAAAATGAGCACCATCAGGATTACTCGTTAAGATACGAGTGTGCTGGACATCCCTGAATGTTGTTATTATTTCCAATGACTTATCCCATTTTGTTACTGCACTTCAGCACTGTATTATCACATAATCATCAACAGTCTCTTTTTGGATTGTTAATAGAAAGTAAAGTTCAGTTTTATGCTTGAACAATTGATTTTTCAGGAATTAAGTTGAGGATTTTCATTGTGTAAGGGGGTCTTTGTACTCGAAATATGACGCATTAATATTGGTGTTTTTCAAGACAGTTATCGTCAGTTTATATACGCAGTATGACTATCTACTAAGCCTATATTTCAAAAGGCATAATCGATTTTATCGAAAGAAAATCATACTATTATGCAATATTTATTTCGTTAACTGGCTGCTATTATTCAAAGATTACTGTTTTCATCGTCGAGGTTTTCATGAAAGTACTACAGCGTTTTAGTGCGTTAGCCGCGATGAACCACGATGGTGTGAATATCAATCGTATTGCCGATTTTGACCAGCTCCGTTTTGACCCTTACTTAATGATTGATGAAATTAAATTGGATCACCAACAGGATTTCATCGCTGGTTTTGCACCCCATCCTCATAGGGGGTTAGAAACATTTACTTATATTGCTGAAGGTAGCTTTGAGCATAGGGATCAATTAGGTAATGTAAAAGCCATTCATGCCGGTGATGTGCAATGGATGAGTTCGGGTAGCGGTATAGAACATTCTGAAATGCCATTAACGAATGCCAAAAAAGGACTACATGGGTTCCAAATTTGGCTCAATATGCCCGCTAAAGATAAAATGCGCCCAGCTATTTATCAAGATGCGAGCAAACAGGTTAATCCGAGTATAGATAATGAACACGGTGCAACACTTGTTGCATTGGCGGGGAGTTGGGGGTTCAATCAACAACCCCACAAGATAACCTCAAGTATTCAAGGTTTAGCTGGCCATGGGGCTATTGCTGATTTAACGTTAGCTAAGTATGGTCACGGCACGCTTAATTTAGCAGAGCACCAAACAGTGTGTGTTTATATTTATCGTGGAGAACTGCATTATATTGATGCTCTAGGTTTACGAGAAACAGCGGGTGCTGGGCAACTTTTGATTTTAGATCCAAATGACGTGAGCCACTTTCAAACGGAATCGACAGGGGCAGGATTATTGTTGCTTGTAGGTACACCGATTAATGAAAAAATTGTGCGTAAAGGGCCGTTTGTGATGAATACCCAAGCGGAGATTGAACAAGCCGTTGATGATTATCAGCAAGTTCGCTTTGATAAAATAGGGTAATTTTGGAATTAAAATAACCATTATTTGAAAGAAAGATTTGTCAGCGTACAATGAATAAAATTGCTACAATACTCCACATATGGCCAAGGGTAATATTGATACGTTGATATTTGATACGTAGATATTAATAACCTTGGCTAATTTGTTTGTGCAGCACTAGTCTGCTTTTTTAGCTTTCGATATCAGAGGATATTCGCCTTGAGTCAGTCAACTGAACAGGCCGTTAACACGGCTTTCGCATCACTAAATTTAAAACCTGAATTGCTTGAAAACCTCCAAACCATGGGTTTTGAATCGATGACTCAGATCCAAGCCGAAAGCTTACCGCCAATTTTGGCTGGTGAAGATGTTATTGGTCAAGCCATGACTGGTTCAGGTAAAACCGCTGCTTTTGGTTTAGGGCTGCTGAATAAGCTGGATGTAAAACGTTTTCGCATTCAAACCATGGTGTTATGCCCAACACGTGAATTGGCTGATCAAGTAGCGAAAGACATTCGTACCTTGGCCCGTGGTATTCACAACGTTAAAGTACTAACACTTTGTGGCGGTGTACCTATGGGACCGCAAGTTGGCTCATTAGAACACGGCGCTCATATCATTGTTGGTACGCCGGGTCGTATTGTTGATCATTTAGATCGTAATCGTTTAGACTTAAGTAACATGAATATGCTTATTTTAGATGAAGCAGACCGCATGTTAGAAATGGGCTTTCAACAGCACATTGACCAAATTATTGCCGCTGCACCTCGTGAGCGTCAAACGCTATTGTTTAGTGCTACGTTTCCAGATCAAATTCAAGCGATTGCCGATCAAATTCTGTATAAACCGGTAATGGTTAAAGTTGAAGCTAAGCACGATAACCTAACTATCGATCAACATTTTTACCGTATTGAAGATAACCAAGGCCGTCTTGAAGCATTACGTTTATTGTTATTGGATAAACAGCCAGAAAGTTCGGTAGTGTTTTGTAATACCAAGCGTGAAACCCAACAAGTGGCAGACTCATTACATGAGTTTGGCTTTAGTGTATTAGCATTACACGGTGATTTAGAACAACGCGATCGCGATCAAATGTTATTGCAGTTTGCAAACCGTAGTGCGCGTATTTTAGTCGCAACCGATGTCGCCGCGCGTGGTTTAGATATTGATGAGTTAGATGCGGTTTTTAATTATCATATTGCCCATGACACTGAAGTCCATATTCACCGTATTGGCCGTACTGGTCGTGCCGGCAGTTCTGGCGCCGCTTACACTTTCTTTGGTGAAGAAGACGGTTACAAAATGGCGATGATTGAAGAAGCCATGAATAAAGATGTGGTGAGCGAACCTTTACCACCAATGAGTGCACTGAATAAACAACCGCTGGCCGCTGAAATGACCACGATTCAAATAGAGGGTGGTAAAAAGCAAAAAATCCGTCCTGGTGATATTGTCGGTGCATTAACGGGGGGTAATGGTTTAGATTTTAACGATATTGGTAAAATAAAAGTGACTGATTTTCGCGCTTACGTTGCAGTAAAAAGCAATGTATCTAAACAAGCGATGAATATCATCAGTAAAGGTAAGCTAAAAGGTCGTAATTACCGCGCTTGGTTTATGTAACTTTTTAAATTCCCGAGTTCAGGTTAAATAGTAAGAAAAAACCGGTGAACAATGTTCACCGGTTTTTTTATGCTTTATCGCGAGCTAGTGTTATGAATAATTAGCTTTTAACTTTAGCGTTAGCATAAGGATTATTGCTATTTGTTGACGTAACTGGCGCAGTACCACTTCGACGTGGTGGACGATTACGTTGTGGTGGTTTATTACCATTTGCACGCGCTTCTGCCTTAGGATCTGCTGGCTTATCACTTCCACGAGATTGCTGACGAGAGTCATATTTACGTGCCGGCTTATCACCTTGAGCACCATCGTTAGCATTCTGTTGAGCATGTTTACTGCGGTTCGGATTTGGTTTTTTAGCACCATTGCCGCCAGATCTGCTACTCGCTTCAGGGATAGTAAACGGCGCTTCAAACCCCGCTAGTTGTTTACGCTCAATGGTTCGGTTAATTAAACGCTCAATATCATGTAACAACTTAACTTCTTCTAGACCAACGAGAGATACCGCTTGGCCTGTTGAACCTGCACGGCCAGTACGGCCAATACGATGCACATAATCTTCAGGTACGTTAGGCAAGTCAAAGTTAACAACATAAGGTAGTTGATCGATGTCGATACCGCGTGCGGCAATATCCGTTGCGACCATGACTTGTACTGCACCCGCTTTAAAATCGGCCAATGCTTTGGTTCGTGCTGTTTGGCTTTTATTACCATGAATGGCTGCGGCTTTGATACCAGCGGCTTCTAAGCTTTTCGCTAAACGGTTTGCACCATGTTTGGTACGAGAAAATACTAACACTTGTTTCCAATCATTGGTTTTAATCAGTTCGATTAGCGCCATTGATTTACGTGTTTTATCCAAAGGATACACACATTGGGTCACAGTGTTTGCTGTTGCGTTACGTGGTGTGACTGAAATTTCAACCGGATTATTAACTAACCCTTTAGCAAGTTCACGAATTTCATTTGAAAAAGTTGCTGAAAACATTAAGTTTTGGCGCTTAGCAGGTAACATTGCTAATACTTTTTTAATGTCGCGAATAAAACCCATATCGAGCATGCGGTCTGCTTCGTCTAATACTAATATTTCTAATTTATTGAAGCTAAGTGCTTTTTGTTGGCATAAGTCGAGTAAACGACCTGGAGTGGCGACCAAAATGTCGACTCCGTTTCTCAACGCTGCGAGTTGCGGCACGATAGAAACACCACCAAATACCACTGCTGATTTTAACGGTAAGTTGATACCGTAAGTTGCAACGCTTTGTTGTACTTGTGCGGCAAGTTCTCGTGTAGGCGTTAACACTAATGCACGGACTTGACCACGTTGAGCGCGCTCACCTTTAGATAATAATTCTAAAATTGGTAGGGTAAAACCGGCTGTCTTCCCAGTTCCCGTTTGTGCAGCAGCCATGACATCTTGACCGGCTAAAACCGCTGGAATTGCTTGTGCTTGAATTGGAGATGGGGTGTCGTAACCTTGTTTTTCAACCGCTTTTAAAATAGCAGCATTCAGACCAAGTGAGGAAAAACTCATAGAAAAATCTCTTTGGGCAACGCATTGTTGCTTTGAATAAAAGGTAGCCAGATAACGGCGGGCGTGAAGCTTACCTGAAAACCGCTATAAGTGCTATCAAATCCCTGTGGGAGCAACGATATTTCCGTTGAGCTTGTTATTAATAACGCGACGTTTTGTGGTGTAAAAAGCTAAAGGGTTAACCCTGAATGATGGATTTGAATGAAATCGTGTTAATCTTGAGACTTGAATCAGTGCTAAAAGTCTACTTATTACATACAATAAAATGACAATCCGTTTTCTATCTAAATATTCAGCTACTTAGCTGTGTATATTTAACAAAAGGTGTCACTTACTGATGAAAATAACGGCACAAACACACATAGAGAAAATGGCGTATGAGCTGCGAGATCATGCTCATGCCGTGATCAAAAATGTGTTGTTAATGTCGAATATTTCTACTTTGTCACTTCAACTCGCTATGCGAGAGCTTGCGCAACACAGTCGAGTTGCTCTGCATTTTCATCCAGATAGAATTGATAGTCGTGGTTTAACCGTGGTTAATGGTCTATTGCGCGATGGTGTATATAAAAGTCAGTTTGAAACCCATGTGTCGAATGGGCACTTGTCGCCAGAGTTAGGTGGCTCGCGTGATCATTTCGAAAATAAGCTGTTTGGTAATACGTATTCGGGGATTAAACATCGTCCTAAATATGGTGCACTGGATTTTGGTTTGTGTTCGTTAGGGCCTGCACCAAGATTTGGCAGTTGTTACTTTATCACTCACCCTCAAATATTGTCTCGCTGCACTTTCAGCTATATGGATTCATATCGACAGCCCAAAGAAAAGGGCACGATTAAATGTTTTGATGCCATTTTAGCGGCATTATTAAGTGAAAGTTTTGAGCGTCAATATGCGTTGGGTATTCCAGGGCTTAAACCGAATAAGTTAATTGAACATTTTAGCCAACATTTAACCGATGATATCAGTAGCCGTTTTGACACGGCGCCAAGTGGTAATTTAGATCATTACATTGAAGCGCAAATACATGGTGATGTGTCGCTCGATCAAGATGTTGCTATGTTAGTTGCGGATCCATCATTTAAAGGTAATGCCATTGGCGATTCATTCATCGCCTTGTGTGACGAATATAGCATTGAGTTGCATTGGCATCAGGGACGTCAAATTAATGTTTCACAAGTGCCAGATGATTTTCGTGGGCCAACGATGCCGACTTTGGCACAAAGTATTGCTGAAAATGAATTTATCAATGCTGAAATTATCGGCCGCGCGGCGTATCATTTACAACAACAGCCTGCTTCGTGGAGTGAGCGTGGTACCCACGCGAAAAAGCTGCAAGATCTAAAATTACTCTGGCACGTATTGGTTAAATACGGCGAGAGTACCGCCCCATAAAGATTAACTGACAATAGTTTTTTTCTTTTACTCTGTCTGATTTTTTTGGTGGTTAGTGTCTTAGTATTTAATCTCGGCTTAAATAATCAATTTCATCGGGCCGTTAAATCATCACAGTGGCATTGAATACCAACAAACATATTTTTACTCAATGGACTCTTTAAATAAGGCTTAATTAGTAAAATGTGAATCAGTTAACATTTACACTGTTTTAGGTGTTAACTCGCTGCCACTACTGCGATACTAGCCCATTAAAGTGGTCATCGATAACTCTGCTGGAGCTTCATGGACAAGTCGTTAGAAAAGTCATTAGCCAAATGGCTTAAAAGCCAACAATCTTCTTGTGGTATTTTTCTCAAATTATCTGTTTTATGTGGTGTACTCAATGGTGTCGCTATTGTGGGACAGGCCTATTTTATTGCTCAGATTTTACAGGGCGTCATTATTGACAACCTTGCACCAGCAACATTAAGCATCGAGTTTTATGCACTTATTGGTTTGTTAATCATTCGAGCTTTGTTAGCGCAAGTGCGTGAACGGATAAGTTTTGAGGCCGGTAAACGCTTACGTGAAGACATTCGTCAAGCTGTACTCAATAAATTAGTCGCACTCGGGCCAGTATTTATTAAAGGGAAACCAGCTGGTGCATGGGCAACCTTGGTATTTGAGCAGGTTGAAGATTTACATGACTTTTATGCTAAATACTTACCGCAGATGATGTTAGCTGGTTTTATTCCGTTGCTTATATTGGTCTGTGTGTTTCCAATCAATTGGGCCGCTGGGTTAATTTTGTTGATGACAGCACCATTAATTCCTTTATTTATGATTTTAGTGGGCATGGGGGCTGCGGATGCGAACCGTAAAAATATGCAAGCATTGTCGCGCTTAAGTGGCCATTTTATGGATCGAATTAAAGGGCTACAAACCTTAAAGCTGTTTAATCGTGGCGAAGCTGAGTTGGTTAATATTGGACTGGCTTCGGAAGACTTTCGCGAGCGAACCATGTCGGTATTGCGTTTAGCCTTTTTGAGTTCTGCGGTATTAGAGTTCTTTGCTGCTGTATCGATAGCGGTAGTCGCAGTGTACTTTGGCTTTAGTTATTTAGGTCATCTCGATTTTGGTCATTATGGGGTCAAAATAAGTTTATTTACCGGCATGTTTGTGTTGATTTTATCGCCAGAGTTTTATCAGCCTTTGCGTGATTTAGGCACCCATTATCATGCTAAGGCACAAGCTATAGGTGCTGCAGAGTCTTTGGTTGAACTGCTTGACTATCAAGTCAACACACCAGCCAATATCCAGCCTGTAGCGAAGAATGTTGAATTTTTCGCTGACAATATAATGATTCAAGCTATCGGGCTGGAAGTATTTAGTTTAGACGGCCAACGCTTAGTCGGGCCCATTTCATTTACCTTACCTGCGGGTGAACATTGGGCCATAGTTGGTCCAAGTGGTGCAGGGAAAACCAGTTTGCTTAATGCCCTGTTGGGGTTTTTGCCTTATCAGGGTTCATTATTGGTCAATGGCCATGAATTATCCCATGTTGATGTTGCACAGTGGCGTCAACATTTGGCTTGGTTAGGCCAGGACCCGCAATTGTTTCATGGCACGGTGAGAGAAAATGTCGCATTGGCCAACCCCCAATTAACCGATGAGTACATTATGGCATTGCTTGAACAGGCCAACATTAGCGATTTTGTATTGCAGCATCCACAGGGACTCGACTTGATCATTAGCGATCAAAGTACAGGAGTGTCAGTTGGTCAAGCTCAGCGTTTTGCGCTGGCTCGTGCGTTAGCACAACCTGCTAAATTATTTTTATTAGATGAGCCGACAGCCAGCTTAGATGAAAAAAGTGAACAGTCTGTATTGGCTACATTGCACCGCGCAATGAAGTCCACAAGCGGATTAACGATTACCCATAAATTAGATGATTTACACAATATGAATGGTGTGTTGGTTATGGACAAAGGGATGATAGTACAACAAGGCCATGTGAATGATTTACAACAAGCTGATGGATTATTAGCGCAACTGCTCAATCAACAACAGAACCAACAACAGGAGGTATACTAATGTCACTTCCAGTTGATACTTCATCACACACTCCTAATTCGTTACAGGTTTTACGTCCATTTGTGTCTTTGTTTCGTCGCCAATGGTTGATGATGTTAGTGGGTTTATTGTTAACCTTTACCACTTTACTAACAGGTATTGGTTTGCTGTCATTATCGGGTTGGTTTTTATCTGCCAGTGCGGTCGCCGGTTTAGCTGTGATTACCTCGCAAGCGTTTAACTATTTCACTCCTGCCGGAGGGGTTCGATTTTTCTCCATTGTTCGTACCGTAAGCCGCTACGGCGAACGGTTAGCCACTCATGAAGCAACCTTTAAATTATTGACCCAATTACGTATTTGGGCATGGAATAAGTTGTTACCCCTTAGCGCGGCTAATTTACAAGGTTTGCGAAGAGGCGACTTGCTTAATCGTTTAGTGGCCGATATTGATACCTTAGATCATCTCTACTTACGTTTACTGACCCCCATGGCAGCATCTTTAATGATGATAGGGGTGTTACTGGTGTTTCTTGGTTGGTTTGATCACCATCTAGCATTGAGTTTATGTGGCTTGTTATTAGCTGCTTGGCTTATCCTTCCGCTGGTATTTTATTACTTAGGAAAGGCCCCCGGGCAAGCGTTAATGCAGGCGCAAAGGCAATATCGAGTAGAGCTGCTTGATATTATTCAAGGACAAGCAGAGCTGAGTTTATTTGGTGCTAATAAGCGCTATTTGGATAAACTTGAACAAGCACAGCACAGTTTATTTAGTCAGCAAACCACCATGGCGAATATTACCGGCTTAAGCCAAGCCTTGTTGATAGTTGTCAATGGTAGTGCGGTAGTGTTTATGTTGTATTTAGCTGGCCAAGGCGTAGGAGATGCGACTCCTCCAGGGCCATTAATGGCATTAATGGTATTTGCTACTATGGCCAGTCTTGAAATGATGATGCCGATAGCGGGAGCATTTCAGCACTTATCGAGTACCGTTCTCGCTGCGCGGCGGGTGACTGAAATCACCGAGCAAACACCAAGTGTAGTATTTAATCCTCATAGCCACTTGCAAGCCAACCACGGTGCGCTCCAAATAAGTGGCGTTCACTTTGGTTATCAAAGTCATTCTCAAGTATTACAAGGCCTCGACCTTACGATTAACGCGGGTGAAAAGGTGGCTATATTGGGGCCTACAGGTTGTGGTAAATCAAGTTTATTGGGGCTGATTACCCGTGATTGGGTGGCACAGCAGGGAACGATTATGCTTGATGGTCAGCCGATAAGTGACTATAGCGATGCAAATCTCCGCGCCGCGATGACAGTGGTTAGTCAACGTATTTATTTGTTTTCTGGTACGTTACGTGACAATTTAGCCTTGGCGTTACCTTATCTTCAAGGTGAAGCTAAGAAAACCCATGATCAACGCTTTATCGAGGTGTTACAAAAAGTAGGTCTGCAAACCTTACTGCAAGGCGATAAACCATTAGACAGTTGGATTGGTGAAGGCGGTAGGCAATTATCTGGTGGTGAGCAGCGCAGAATCGGTGTCGCTCGGGCATTATTACGTGATGCGCCTTTACTACTATTGGATGAACCAACAGAAGGACTGGACAAACGTACCGAGCGAGAAATCCTCAACGTATTACTCGATTTTGCCCAACACAAAACCTTGTTAATGATCAGTCATCGTTTGACTGCATTAGAGCAAATGGATTCCGTTTACTTATTTCAACAAGGACAGTTAACACTACGTGCTAATTAATACGTTTAGCTTATGATAAAAATATAAGCTACTAACATAAGCTATTAATATATTAGCGATGGCGCAATGGCCGTACGTAAATGAATTGTTAATACAAATGATGGTAACTGTTTTGATGTTTATCGATAAAGAATGGTAATAACGTCGCAATGTAACGGCCTTTTGGATACTTAATTACATCAGGCCCGCGCTTAAATCGCAATAAATTGACCCAATTCACATATTTAGTATTCGAAATTGTTGAAAAGTTACATTTCTCTCAAATATTGTGATCGTTATTACTATATTAGTAGTTGCAAACATATAACATTAGTCATCGAATTTTTTTAGATGGTGAATGTGATGGTTGGTGTTTCAAATCCAGTGATAACCATAAAGCGTGGACTTGATATCCCGATTGCGGGGAAGCCTCTGCAGCAAATAGATGGCGCGCCAAAAACGACTCAAGTGGCGCTAATTGGCGAAGAGTATGTAGGTCTAAAACCCACTATGATGGTAGAGGTTGGTGATCGTGTCGCTAAAGGCCAAGTGCTATTTGAAGACAAGAAAACACCTGGTGTGTTATTTACCGCACCAGCAAGTGGAATTGTTGCTGCAATTAATCGCGGTGATCGTCGGGTATTACAGTCGGTAGTGATTGATTGTGATACCAAGCAAGAACCAGAGATACTCTTTGAGCCTGCGGATATTCATGGGCTATCAACTCAAATTGTTAAAGACAGTTTGGTACGCAGTGGTTTATGGACCGCGTTGCGTACGCGTCCTTTTTCACGAGTGCCCCAGTTAGATGCTAGTCCCGCTGGCATATTCGTGACTGCCATTGATACTAATCCACTAGCACCCGATCCACGCATCATTATTGCCTCTCAGCCACAAGCTTTTGAGGCTGGATTATTAGCATTAACTTTTTTAACCGAAGGAAAGGTGTTTTTATGCCAAGACGACGGTGCATCGTTAGTCGCTGATACCGATAGCGAATATGACTTATCGCAAGTGAGCGTTCAGCGCTTTAATGGCGTTCATCCTGCCGGACTCGTTGGCACCCATATTCACTTTTTATTGCCCGTGAGTATTGAACGTCAGGTATGGCATGTGGGTTATCAGGACGTCATAGCCTTTGGCAAACTGTTTTTAAGTGGTGAACTGTATACAGACCGCTTCGTTTCATTAGCCGGCCCTAATGTGTTAAAACCACGACTAGTGCGTACTCAATTAGGCGCAAAGCTTAGTGAGTGGGTTACTGATGAAATTAATCAGCAACAATCTCGTATTGTTTCGGGTTCATTATTATCTGGTCATACAGCCACAGGCGTTTATGACTATTTAGGCCGGTTCCATAATCAAATCAGCGTACTGACCGAAAATGATCGCCATGAATTATTGCCTTGGGTTCGCCACGACAGCAGTAAATTCTCGTTAACTGGCATCATGATGTCAGGCTTTAGTCGCACCAAAAAATTATTTGATTTTACCACTCATGCTGGTGGCTCGTCGCGCGCCATGATGGCATTCGGCCAACTTACTCGGGTGATGCCATTGGATATTTTGCCGATTTTATTAGTGCGTGATTTAGTGGTACGTGATACCGATGAAGCGCAGCTACTTGGGGCATTAGAGTTGGATGAAGAAGATTTAGCCTTATGTACGTTTGTCTGTCCTGGAAAATATGACTTTGGTAAAGAGTTACGTGCTTGCTTAGATATTATCGAGAGGGAAGGTTAATGAGTCTGCAACATAAAAAAACAAGCACTGAAGACAGTTACTACGCCCATGGTAATTCAATGCGAAGTTATCTTCGGTCTTTGTGGATTGCCAACGGCCGTAGCACTAAAGGCCATGTGCATATTCGCGATGCGATTGATGTAAAACGTACTATGCACATTGTGGGTATGTGCTTATTCCCTGCAATGTTATTTGGTATGTATAACATAGGGCTTCAGGCTCAAATTGCCATTATGGCAGGGGCGACACAGCCTGAAACGTGGCAATTAGCAATATATAACTTACTGTTTGGGCCCCTCACTGAAAGTGCTGGCTTGATGAGTTTATTTGTCTATGGTGCCAGTTTTTATGTGCCATTTTACTTAACCGCATTAGTGGTGAGTTTAGTGTGGGAAGTGGTATTCGCTAAAGTGCGTCGCCAAGAGTTGCATGAAGGCTTCTTTATTACTGCATTACTGTTTTCGTTAATTTTACCAATTTCGACACCTTTATGGATTGTGGCATTAGGCATCAGTTTTGGAGTGGTAGTGGCAAAAGAGATGTTTGGCGGCATGGGGTATAACTTTTTAAACCCTGCACTGGCTGGTTATGCATTTATTTATTTTGCTTATCCAACCGAGGTGGTGTCATTAGGCCAATTTGTTGCTGTAGATGGCTTTTCTGGCGCGACCACGCTAACGCTTACCGTAGCCAAAAAATTAAGCTTCGTCGATACGAGTTGGTTTAGTGTATTTACAGATACAAGCTGGTGGAATGCCTTTCTAGGCTTTACCCCCGGTGCGGTAGGGGAAACCAGTACTTTAGCCATTCTTATTGGTGGCGGTATTTTACTGCTTACCCGTGTTGCAGATTGGCGTGTGGTTGCAGGTGTGATGCTGGGGATGATCATTACTGTGCTGCTATTTAATTACTTCGGTTCAAGCAGAAATCCAATGTCGGCGATGCCGTGGACATGGCACTTAGTCACCGGTGGTTTTGCGCTGGGAATGATGTTTATGGCTACTGATCCGGTTACCGCATCGTACACCCATAAGGCTAAGTTCGCATTCGGATTTATGATTGGGTTTATGACCATTATTATTCGTTTACTGAATGCCAAAATGCCAGAGGGCATTATGCTAGCCATTTTGTTTACTAATCTATGGGCACCGTTGTTCGACTACCTAGTCGCTCAAGCTAATATCAAACGGAGACTAAAACGTCATGGCCTTTAAGAAAGATTCAGTCGCCGGAACAATGGTGTTTATTATTGTTTTGAGCTTGGTTTGTTCGTTTATGATCACCGGTACCGTGGAGATTTTAAAAGAACGTAAGCTGGCTAAAAAGCGCGAAGAAGTACAACAGTTTGTATTGAAGGCTGCGGACATCGACATCAGTCAAGGTGACTTTAGCGAGTTATTTGCCCAACGAGTGAAACCTAAGATGGTTAACTTAGCGACAGGCAAGGTGACCGAAAAAGCCAATTTACTTGATTTTGATGAGCGCATGGCATCGATTAACCCTGAAACCTCTACTAAACCGAAAAAGGACATCGCCAAAATTAAAACCATGGCGACCGACATTCGCATATTTGAGGTGTATGACACTAATGGTCAACTTGCCAGCATTGTGATGCCTATATATGGCAAAGGCTTGTGGTCGATTATTTATGGTTATATGGCAATCAAACCTGACTTAAATACAATCGAAAATATTGTGTTTTATGAACATGGTGAAACGCCAGGTATTGCAGACTTTATTACTGATCCACAATGGTTAGCGAAGTGGCAAGGTAAAAAATTATTTGATGACCAAGGTAAAATCGCCATTAAAGTGATTAAAGGCGGCGCCAAAGACGGCGACATTCACGGTGTTGATGGTGTGAGTGGCGCGACTCGTTCGGGTGTTGGTATTCAGCGCTTAGTCGAGTTTTGGTTTGGCGTGGAAGGATACCAAACCTATCTACACACGTTAGCTGCGGAGGGTAAGTAAATGAGTCGTGCTATTTCAACTCGTGAGATCCTAACATCGCCAATTATGGCTAATAACCCTGTGGCAATACAAGTATTAGGTGTGTGTTCGGCATTAGCGGTCAGTAACTCCATGCAAACCGCATTGGTGATGACACTTGCGGTGACATTTGTATTGGTTTTCTCTAATTTAATCATTTCAAGTATTCGTAACTTTATCCCTAATAGTGTACGGATTATTGCGCAGATGACGGTGATCGCCTCGTTGGTGATTATTGTCGATATGGTGTTGCAAGATGTGGCGTATGAGCTGTCGAAACAGTTATCTGTATTTGTCAGTTTGATCATCACTAACTGCATCATTATGGGCCGAGCAGAAGCTTTTGCGATGAAAAATCCTCCGCATTTGGCCGTGGTTGATGCCTTAGGCAACGCTATGGGGTATGGCTTAATTCTAATGGGTGTAGCGTTTATTCGTGAACTACTGGGTCGTGGCAGTTTGTTTGGCCATGACATATTGACCACCGTTGAAAATGGCGGCTGGTATTTGGCGAATGAGATGTTCACTTTGCCACCCAGCGCGTTCTTTTTAATTGGTGTGATGATTTGGGTTATTAAAATCATTCAACGCAAGCGCGGATAAGGAAACAGCATGGAACATTATATTAATTTATTTATCCAAGCGGCGTTTATCGACAATATGGCGCTGTCATTTTTCTTAGGTATGTGCACTTTTTTAGCCGTGTCGAAAAAGGTCTCTACAGCATTTGGTTTAGGTGTTGCCGTGATTGTTGTGATGGTGCTGGCAGTGCCATTAAATCAAGTTATCTACGTAAATATTTTAGCCCCAGGCGCATTGGCTTGGGCGGGTTTTGCTGAACTTAATTTAAGTTACTTACAGCTGATTACTTTTATTGGGGTGATTGCTGCGTTAGTGCAAATCTTGGAGATGTTTTTAGATCGTTATATTCCGGCCTTATACCAGTCATTAGGGATCTTTTTACCATTATTAACGGTAAACTGCGCTATTTTTGCTGGGGTTATTTTTATGGCCAACCGTGACTATAACTTTACTGAGTCAGTGGTATTTGCGTCGGGCTCTGCTGTGGGTTGGGCTATGGCCATAGTGTTACTTGCAGGACTTCGTGAACGAATGAAGTTTCATGCTATTCCAGACGGATTGCAGGGCATTGGGATCACATTTATTACCACCGGCTTAATGGCTCTGGGCTTTATGTCATTTGCGGGCATTACGTTATAACGCATTAAAGAAAAGGGTTATTTAATGGAAATGGCAATAGGTATTGGCATGTTTACCATAGTGGTAAGTTTGCTAGTGATGGTGATTTTAGTCGCCAAACGAAAGTTAGTGAACACAGATGATGTCACAATTAGCATTAATGATGATGCCAGTAAAACAGTGCAAACCCCTGCCGGTGATAAGTTATTAGGTGCTTTGTCTGGGCAACATATTTTTATTCCGTCTGCGTGTGGCGGCGGTGGCACTTGTGGTCAATGTCGAGTGAAAGTGAAGGCTGGCGGTGGTGATATTTTGCCGACTGAACTGGATCATATTACGAAAAAAGAAGCTAAAGAAGGTTGTCGTTTGGCATGCCAAGTTACCGTGCGAAACAACATGGAACTTGAGATTGACGAAGAAATCTTTGGGGTTAAAAAATGGCAATGTGAAGTCATTTCAAACAATAACCAGGCGACCTTTATTAAGGAGTTACTGTTAAAGCTCCCTGATGGCGAAGACGTATTGTTTAAAGCCGGTGGTTATATTCAAATTGAAGCACCTGCTCATGAAGTGCGTTATGCCGATTTTGATATTCCTGAAGAGTATCGTGGTGACTGGGTTCGATATGGCTTATTTGATTTAGTGTCTACCGTTGATGAAGACGTATTACGAGCTTATTCAATGGCAAACTACCCTGATGAAAAGGGTACTATTATGCTAAACGTGCGTATTGCGACGCCGCCTAAAGCAGGTTTGCCACCAGGAAAAATGTCGTCATATATTTTTAATTTAAAAGCGGGTGATCAGGTAACTATTTCAGGGCCATTTGGTGAGTTTTTTGTCAAAGAAACCGATGCTGAAATGGTGTTTGTTGGTGGTGGTGCAGGTATGGCACCGATGCGATCGCATATATTTAACCAGCTAAAAAGTGTCAAAACCAAACGTAAAATGAGCTTTTGGTATGGTGCTCGTTCAACTCGGGAAGTCTTTTATCAACAAGACTTTGATCAACTAGCCGCTGACAATGACAACTTTGTTTGGCATGTCGCTTTGTCTGATCCTTTACCTGAAGATAACTGGACAGGTTATACTGGTTTTATTCATAACGTGTTGTATGAAAACTACTTAAAACAGCATAAAGCACCAGAAGATTGTGAGTTTTATATGTGTGGACCTCCAATTATGAATGCGTCAGTTATCGCGATGTTGGAAGGGTTAGGGGTGGAGTCTGAAAACATCTTATTAGATGACTTTGGTGACTAATCCTTTGCACATTCGACCTTTGCAGAACTATAGGTTGCTAAAGAAGATAAATTAAGTGGACAAAAAAATCCCCATACCGTCATTGACTATTTGGGGATTTTTTTAGCCGATAAGTTCAACTATATATTAACGATCAGAACATGCTAAATAACGCATCACTTCGGCTTTGTTAAAGCTAAGCACTTCACCGTGTTGTTCCGTGAACAGCAAATTTTCGCGAGCATAACGCTTAATCGTCGTAGGGCTTTTGTCGAGTATTTCACAGACTTCATTAAAAGTTAAATCGTTATTATCACTCATTCCTATTCTCCTTGCGTTATGGTTACTTTGACTCGTCTTATGTCGTTAGTATTGAACAACTGTGGTGTATTAACTTGTCATAAAGCTGCGCTATTGTCGAGAGTAGTATTATTAATAATGACAGCTGTGCATCATGCCATTGGTGATTATTTGGCAGGTAGGAGCTACTTGAGGTTTCAAGGCAACTTGATACATAGATTCTGCAACTATTTGTGCATCAATTGGCTGGTATTGACGCAGTGGCCCGATAAATAAAAATGCTAATCCACCCAAAATAGTTTGACCAATATCTTCCATAAAACGGCTATGATCCCTTGGTCCTAATAATAAGCTCGGCTGAAAAACATTAAGTACTGGCAGTGGTAGTGCCTTAAGTCCTTGTTCAACTTCACCTTTAATCCGATTATAAAATACCTTTGATTTAGCATCTGCACCCAATGCCGTAACTACCATAAATTTAAGCGCCGGATTTGCTTGTGTTTGACACAGTTTTGCAAAGGCTAGCACCGCTAATTTATCGACTTGAATAAAGGCTTCTTCACTGCCAGCTTGTTTGATGGTGGTGCCTAAACAGCAAAATGCATGATCAACTTTGTCTGCCAATATGACTTCATGTAACTCATTAAGTTGGCAGGGAATAAATTGCACTTTTTCAGCACCGAATTGATGCTCAACCAATTTAGGTATTGAGCGGCCAACAACCAATACCTTACTATATTGCTCACTTTCAATGATGCGAGTCAGTAAGGCGTTGCCCACTAATCCTGTTGCACCCATTATTATTGCAATCATATAATCCTTAGAAAGCTAAACTGACTCGCATAGACTCTAATCTGTCGCTCTAATGGTTTCAATAAGAATATTTTAATAGCATTTTTTAGTGTGTTTGTTAGCGTTAGGGTTATGACAATAAATGAGTGCCGAATCAACATAACCATCATAAGAACAGTCATTATAAGCACAATCAAAAGAACAACAATAAGGATGAACGATGACCCAAGCGCATTTACCACTAACAGATTTTATTGAGTACTCAACTGATGAAATGCTTAAACGAGCACAAGATCATTACCAGGAGATTAAGCGGCGTCATTCTATAAGAGCATTTTCTGATCGCGCAGTGCCGCAAGCCATTATTGAACAATGTATTTTAGCTGCGGGCACGGCACCTAATGGCGCAAATCATCAGCCGTGGCATTTTGTGGCAATTAATAGCCCACAGATAAAAGCGCAAATTCGTCAGCAAGCAGAAGCGTTAGAACAAGCATTTTATGCTGGTCGTGCAGGTGAAGAATGGCTAGATGCATTAAAACCGTTAGGCACCAATGCCGATAAACCCTACTTAGAACATGCACCTTGGCTGATTGCGGTGTTCAGTAAAAAGCGCACCGAAGCCGCAGGAGAGCAGAAAAGTAATTATTATGTACACGAGTCTGTGGGAATTGCGACTGGATTTTTAATCCAAGCATTGCATCATGCTGGTCTTGGTACATTAACTCACCCCCCAAAACCGATGAGCTTTTTAAGTAAAGTGTGTGGCCGTGACAATGATAATGAACGTCCCTATATGCTTATTATTGCTGGGTATCCGGCTGATGATGCGACTATTCCACAACATGCGATCGACAAAAAAACATTGAATGAAATTTGTGATTTTATGTGATGTTTATAACAGAGACTGTTTAATGAATTAGTGGTTCGGCTAGTCAGTATTGTCACTCGATTACATTATCGATTCTAACAGTGATTGAGCGTCGGTATACCCAAAGTATTAGCAGATTAACATTAACCAAAAAGCGCCTAATGGCGCTTTCTTTTATTAACCACATTCGAGTTGTCGATTAAATAAAATCAGTCATATAAGGATGGCGTGTCTTCAGTGGGGCGGGTTTTAAAGCGACGATGTAGCCACATATATTGCTCCTTGTTGCGGCTAATCAGTTGTTCAACAATCTGGTTACCACGAATGGCGTCGTCTGTTTCATTATCGCCGGGGAAGTTCTCTATAGGCGGCATGATTTCAAGGGTATAGCCCTTATCATCTGCATTACGTTCTACAAAAAAAGGCACCACATTGGCTTTACCTAGTCTCGCTAGTGCAGTAGCACCAGTAATGGTTGCAGCATCGGGTACGCCAAAAAATGGGATAAATACAGCGCTTGAACGACCAAAATCTTGATCGGCGGTATACCAAATAACGTCTGGGCTGCGCAAACTGCGGATCATTTGGCGCACGTCGCGCTTAGGTACTAAGCCTTTGTTTGAACGTAAGCGACCTTTGACTTGTAAGTATTCCATCACCGGATTGTTGTGGGGACGATATACTCCAATTCCCGGGGCAAACTGGCCAAAAATTCGCGCGCCCATTTCAAGTGGTAAACAATGTACGGCAAATAAAATCACCCCTTTGCCATTGTCTAGGCTTTGACTAACATGCTCAGTGCCTTTAATGGTCATGTGTTGCTGCACGCGCTCGTTAGACCACCACCATGCATTAATGGTGTCAAATAATGCTTTACCGGTTTCTTCAAAAGTACGCTCAAGCAGTTGCTGTTTGTCTGTATCAGTCATATTTGGAAAGCATAACTCGATATTACGTTTTGCTGTATGAGTTCGGCCACCAGCTACTTTCATCACTAATCGACCAATACTGCTACCAATTTTCATTTGCCAAGATAAGGGTAATAGCAGGGTTAAACGCATTAAACCGACGCCTAACCACATAGGCCAATGTTTAGGATGATATAAATCAGAAGAAAATTCGGCTTTCTCGACCACAGATAACTCGTCTAGTTCGTAAAAATTATTTGTTATTCTAACTCATATTTTGCTGAAAATTAGGTACAATCACGGTTAATTTTTTATTAGACAGCGAATACACTATGAAGGTTTCTCTTCCAGCTTTTGAAAATGCGCGCGTTTTAGTGATTGGCGATGTAATGTTAGATCGCTATTGGGTTGGCCCTACGGGACGCATTTCACCTGAAGCCCCAGTCCCTGTTGTTAAAATTAACCAAATTGAAGATAGACCCGGCGGCGCTGCTAACGTGGCATTAAACATTGCTACGTTAGGTGGTCAAGTCCAGTTAGCGGGTATTGTTGGCCAAGATGAAACTGCGCAAGCACTTACCCAAGGGGTTAAAGTGTTTGGTGTTGAACCGCAATGGCTCACCGTAGCAGACAAGCCAACGATTACTAAATTACGGGTCTTGTCACGTAATCAACAATTGATCCGCTTAGATTTTGAAGAGCCTTTTGATAAGTCAACTAGCCAAGCGTTATTTGCTCAAAGTGAAGCGATTTTAGATAATGTCGATGTATTGGTATTGTCTGATTATGCCAAGGGCGCCATTGATGAGCCAAAGGATTTTATTGCTAAAGCTCGAGCCAAAGGAGTAAAGGTTTTAGTTGATCCTAAAGGTCATGATTTTGCCCGTTATCATGGTGCGTCATTAATCACCCCAAATATGAGTGAGTTTGAAGCAGTTGTCGGTACCGTTACTAGCGAAGCTGATTTAATTGAAAAAGCCCAAAAGCTGATTAAGTTACATAACTTTGATGCCATCTTAGTGACTCGCTCAGAAAAAGGCATGACGTTAGTGTCGCAAGACCAACTTGAATTGCATATTCCAACGGTTGCCCGTGAGGTTCACGATGTGACTGGCGCCGGCGATACCGTGATTTCTGCCTTAGCGACCTCGATTGCTGCCGGTGCTACATTGGCGCAAGCCTGTGCGATTGCCAATACTGCTGCGGGTGTGGTTGTGGGCAAGTTAGGCACATCAACAGTAAGCCGCATTGAACTAATACAAGCATTAGCTCTGAATCATGGCGAGTCTGGTTTTGGGGTGATGACAGAGGATCAATTGGCTTATGCGATGGAGCAAGCACGTTTACGAGGTGAACGTATTGTGATGACTAATGGTTGTTTTGATATTTTACATGCTGGCCATGTAAGCTATTTGCAACAAGCCAAAGCGTTAGGGCATCGTCTTATTGTTGCGGTAAATAATGATGACTCAGTTACCCGTTTAAAAGGTCCTGGACGTCCTGTTAATCCAGTAGATCGCCGTATGGCAGTTTTAGCTGGACTCGCATCAGTAGATTGGGTTGTTCCTTTCGCTGAAGACACGCCACAACGTATCATTGCACGTTTATTGCCTGACTCTTTAGTGAAAGGCGGCGATTACAAAGTGGAAGATATTGCTGGTGGTGCTGAAGTGATTGCTGCTGGTGGCAAGGTTGAAGTGCTCGGATTTGAGGACGGTGTATCAACTACCGCGATTATTCAAAATATTATGTCGCAAAAATAGTTGATGTGTAGATACTGGCAACGGTCATTACTCAAGTTATTAAGCTGTAGTGTTGCTTGTGTACCGTTATTTGTTGGTCACTTTGTTAATGCTGGCCAGTATATTTCGCCGCAACCTTTAGTCATAAATCAAGTTCAAACAACAGCTGTTATGGTTGAAGATGGTTTGGCGAATGATGATGTTCGCCAAGCTTATTTTACCCCAATAGCAAAGAAACAAGCGCTAGTCTGTTCTTTACCTGCATTGAAAAAGTGTATCGCGTTACTCCCTTTGTCATTACAACACCAAACGTCTTTTTCTGTTGCCAATATTCGCCGCGCTATTGGGCGTAAAAGTGCGATGGTGCTCGTTGCTGAAAGTGACAGCATTGCGGGCGTTATTATCATTAATCCAGCTAAAGACATGCTTGAGCAAAGTGGTGCTATTGGCTTAACAACTTATCAGTTGCCGTTAACCAATCAAACAAAACTAACTTTGTGGCATGAAATAGGACATTTATACAATATTTCATTACAAGGCAGCGTTTTACCTTACTCTATAACAGAATATCAGCATGAATGGCTAGCAGACTTGTATTTGTTATGGTGTGTTGCACAGCAATACCAACAACTCGATTTAGTATGGCAACAGTTCCATCGGCGTAATCTTGCACTGATTAATGACAGCGGTAATTTGTCACATTGGAGTGCGCCTCAGCTTCAAATTGTGCTGAGTCATTACGATGTCCAACAATTACAGCATTTTTCTCGATATGAAGATTTTTTAACGGCTGTTTATCCGTTAATGCCTGCGTGGTCACCGCGTGATATGGGGGAGTTTTCGAGTTTAGTCCAGCGCACTTTTAGCTCTGTTCAATCTTTGCCTGAGTATATGTTTTGGCGTCAACCTGAGTTAATTCAAGTACTGACACCGACGTTAAAACAGTTGATGGGTAAAACTAAATCACAGCAATGGCTTAAAAAGCAATTCTCAACAGCAAAGTGATATGTAAATGTTTATTAATTATTATTTTTAGCATATACAAATTACTTGGTTGTAGTTATTGATAACCTTTGATTTTAAAGGGTTAATAAATCATTATCGCGATAATGTTCTGTTTACCTAGATATTGTACGGTTAAATATGTTGTAAATGTGCCAATTCTTAGCAGAATTTTCTAGTGGGGTCTGGTAAGCTCTTGCACTAAAAAAAAATTAGAGAGACTATTTATGGCCAAACGTTCTCGAGTTGAAACTGAGTTAACTGTTAACCAAATTTTAGATGAAGCCTTTAAGCAAATACTCACAATTGGTTTTGATGCGATGTCGTATACGACATTATCTACAGCCATTGGAGTTAGTCGAACAGGTATTAGTCATCATTTTCCACGTAAAACAGAATTTTTAGTGCGTTTAGATCAACGGATCGGAGAGTTTTTTGTTGAAGCACTCGATTTTAGTTCTGTTGCATCACTAGAATTATCGTGGAGAAAAGCATTACAACATAAAGAGCATAAAGCGGTTTTAAAATTGTTTTTTAGTCTTTGTGGCACAAATGACAATAGTGTCACTTATTTTAGCGCAGTAAATACTGCTAAAAAAATAGCGATAACTGAGTTGGGTGATAACGGTGGGAAATGTATTAATCAGCTGATTGGTTATAGTGCGTTTTTGTTACTCGAAAGTACACTTTAATCCAAAGTTGTATGAATTTCATTCGATGTAGGGTTTGTTAAAATCAGGGCCTGTTTATCCAATAAATGTTAACCACGAAAGATAAATAGACCTTAGGTAAATTATACATATCGCTTATTCTTAATGGAATAAGCGATATTTGAAGTAACTGAGGTGGGTTATAACGTCACTTTTCTCGACTCGTAATTCTGACACATTTGCAGTGCTTTCTCTTCTTGGTATTCACGTAGTCCACTGAGGACTAATGTTTTCTTTCCTGTTCCAATGGCTCGTTCGTTATGACGTAATTCGAAGCTTAAGGTGACATCTCCACGTTTGCCATTAATCAACAACTGCTGGTCGATTAAATGCAGGCTGATGTCTTCAAAGTCATAGCTATCAAGATGAAAAGACATACTTTCGTAAATAACTAATGGACGATCAGGGTTAATCATTACCTTGTATTGCTTCATCATAGGCACGAGTACATGGATAAAGTTTAAGCCAGAAAAAGCTACATAACTTTTAATAAATGCCGCTGTTTGTACATCGCATTTGCACACTTCACCTTGTCGTTCAATGTGCAGGTATTCCTTACCTTTGGTGTCACAAATACTGAATTTATCGCCGACACTTTTATCTACGTGAAGCTCAACATTATCACCTACCATACCAGCAAACTTAAATTGCATATTTTGGCTAAGGCCGTACTCGGTTAGTACAAGCGCAAATAATAAATCGCCTGGAACACAAAAACGTTTAGCGCCCACATCATGGATAGGGTTGAAATCGCCTGCAACTTTCTTTGCAAAGTCACTGGCTTGCTGGGCAGAGATGAACACGCTTTGATCTTGCTTGGTAAAATAAGGTGATAAAAACATAAAGAATAATTCTTATTGGTCAGTTGTCTGCTGTCGCACCACAGCGGTTTGTTACTGATTATGCAGCAACAAACATGCTTTAGGGCAACAATTTATTAATAAAATAGTTAATTGAGCGAGAGTGTACTTTAAAACTTCAAATAAACTCACCCGATGACTAGGCCCTAATTACACATCTTTCCATTGCAAGTTATTCAATGGGTATCCTCCAAACCACTTTGGCTCGTCAAGTACGAAGTGAGAGGTTATATTTTCAATGCCTAAATCCGCCTGTAAAAGCTCATCACAAAAGTGATTAAACTCTTCAATCGAAGTGCAAATGACAAAAGCGATATAATCAATTTCACCATTCACTCTTAAGCAGTCGACAATTTGAGGGTATTTTTTTGCAGAACGCTCGAAAATAGAGCAGTTTTGGTAGGTGTTACTCTTTAGCTTAATATTGATATAGGCTTTTACATTAACGCAGAGTTTATTGATATCTAACGCCATAACATACTGTAATATATAGCCACAATCTTCCATCGCTTTAACTCGTTGCAGGCATGCGCTGGGTGACAAACCTACCCGTTCAGATAATTCGTTATTACTAATTCGAGAGTTATTCTGTAGTTCAATAAGAATATTTCGATTTATTTTATCCAGTTTGACAGGTTTTTTTATCATTCATCTTGTCCTTTTATGCCTTGCA
This sequence comes from Shewanella sp. MEBiC00475, assembly GCF_005234075.1. Taxonomy (NCBI): domain Bacteria; kingdom Pseudomonadati; phylum Pseudomonadota; class Gammaproteobacteria; order Alteromonadales; family Shewanellaceae; genus Shewanella; species Shewanella sp. MEBiC00475. The sequence goes on along the minus strand of NZ_CP039928.1, from coordinate 1,374,346 downwards.
AAAGAATAACCTGATTTGTAGGCATTATTCACCAAATAACTCAAAATAGTTAACATATTTCCGATTAAAATTTTTAATAAATATATGATAATTATTAAATTATGATTTTCTGGAGAGTATAGGTGATACATAACCCAAAAGTAAAAATACACACTGACATTGGCGACCTCATCGTTACTCTATACGCTGATAAAGCACCCGTAACAGTCAGTAACTTCTTAAATTATGTCCAACAAAAACGATTCAATGACTCGACGATATTTCGAATTGTCACTGAAAGTAATGCTGAGCAGCCTGAAGATGCCAATACAAAAATTCAAGTGATCCAAGCAGGATTACCGCCTGAACATCCCTTACTTTTACCGTCTATACTCCATGAGTCAACAAAAGATTCTGGGCTTTCACATATTCATGGCACCATCTCGATGGCGAGATTTGAACCGGGTAGTGCTGATGGTAGCTTCTTTTTCTGTATTGGCGATCAATTAGAACTTGATTATGGTGGTAAACGTTATAGTGATGGTCTTGGTTTTGCTGCTTTTGGCCGAATTACTGACGGCATGGACGCGTTAACAAGTATTTTTGAACAGGCAGAGCCACAAGAATATCTTAAGAACGAAATCACTATAAAATCAATAGCCTTGATTTGATTTCAAGGCTATTTCGTTTATGGGATAGCCTTATTTTGATTGGTAAGCTAGAGGGATCATTAATATAAAACACGCAACAAAACAGATAGATCCCATTACATTTACCCCTAAGTAGCTAAAGTCTAACATAATTTCACTTGCCGCAACCGGACCAACAATGTAACCGACACCAACCCAGGTTTGGGCTGCAGTAATATATTTTCCTGAGTGGTCTGCATCTGAAATAATCGCAAAAGTTCTTGCGCCCACAATACTCCAAAAGAAACTGAATATACTTAATAAAGCTAAATATTTAAATTCACTGACTTCAAAAGACACAAAAATTAAACAAGCGCTCATCAATATAATAGAGAGCAGTAGCAACAAGGTGCTCTTGCCTTTAATATTTAACCAAGCAAAGAATAGTGCTCCTAATAAGCCTGCTATCATAGCAAGGGCGAGTGCTTGAGAAACATAGTCTAAAGATAATCCTGCATCCGTACCCACAAAGGAAATGTAACTCCACGTACCGCCTATACCGATGTAAAAACAAAATAAACCAGCAAGTGCGATAAGAAAGTATCGCGTGGGAATTGTGTTTATATCGCCATCATTTGTAAGCTTACTTTTGTAGCTTTGACTGTTTTTTGGTAAATTGTTGATGACAAATAATGGTGTTAAATAAAATATTGCCATGGCTACAAATACCCCCTGTAGCCCAGCAAATTGATAAATAGGTGCAACAGCTACCAGCCCGAGTGCTTGAACGGCAACGACTACAGCGGTATAAAACCCAAACCAACGATTTGGGTTAGTTGTCATACCGATTGAAGTGATGCCAACGGCCACGAGTAAACCTTCACCAATGCCTGCAATAACTCGAATGAGGCACAACACCAAAAAATCACCGGTATAGGCTGATGCCAAATTTGCACAGCAACTCAGTAATACTCCGGCAATGACGATATTCCTGAAATTAAGCTTTGAAACAAATGTTGAAAATACGAGGGTAGCCACCACGATACCCATCGCATCGGTAGCGGCTAAATACCCCACTTGCACACTTGTCAGCTTCATTGTTAATGCAATAACTTCTAAATATACAGGCAAAAATAATAATACTAAGTAACCAATTGGAGCGGTTAACAAGCCTGCTAAACCAAATGCAAAATCTTTGGTTTTATGAATTGGTAATGTAGACATATAATCCTTTTGTTTTTAGAAGTCTTAACATTCAATAAAGTTACTGATTATATTGGTATATTTCTATAGCTTCCTGTTCGGAAATAAATCCATTAACAATATCTTTAGTGATAGATTGTGCTGAACGTTTTAACGGGTCTCCCCAACCGCCACCATTGCCAGTGACTAAGCGTATTAAGTCACCTTTCTCTAAAGGATATCGGCTTTTTCGACTGAATCTAGCTTTTTCATTGCCATCACTATCAATAATCGCGATATAGTTACAAGAACCGTTCTGGCCACCATTGGTTCCCCATGTTGGTGTGATCCCTCGACCAAAAAAGCTCGAAATATCAGCTCCATCACCTAATACGCGATACTCGAGAATAACCCCTTTACCACCGCGAAATTCACCACAACCAGCACTATCTGGATTAAATTCATAGCGCTCAACGCGAACACCATAACGCTCTTCAGTGATCTCTATGGGTATATTGCTAGTTTCGCCATTGCCAACACAGAACTGACCAGACTCACCATCTTTGATGATATTTGCTCCCCAACCACCGACTAATGGTTCAACCAACAAAAATGGTTCTTTTGTCAGAGGATTAATTCCCGATAAGCTTATTGTGCACACAGAGCCAAATTGACCTGCAGTTAATACATCTGGAATGGCAGAGGAGAGTGCTTTACGGATCACATCCGCTGCACAAACCATCGACTCAAAATAGGATGAAACAGGAGCAGGGCGCTGGGCTGTTAATATTGTGCCCTCTGGACACTCTACTCTAAGACGTCTAAAGCAACCGTCAGTAGCCGCTGCATTGGGCTTTACAACGCCCATAAATACTTCTCTCGCTGCCGAAACAAGCACACCCATAGTGCAATTAATTGGCCCAAGAGCTTGTTTTGACGAACCTGTAAAATCACAAATAAACTCTTCATCAGTGATAGTGACTTTGACTTTAATGATAAAGGGGCCGTGTCCCATACCATCTTCGTCGATAATGTCTTCAGCATAAAAGTCGCCTTTGGGTAACGTTTTAAACTTTTCAAACACCATGGTATCGCCGTGATCTAATAGTTTATCAATTGCTGTTAATGTTGTTTCTTGTCCATATTTTTCTATCAAAGATAAAAAGCGCTGCTCACCTACTTTTAATGATGCCGCACAGGCTTTTAAATCACCCAAGGTCATTTCCGGTAAACGCACATTTGCTTCAATCAAATCTAACAGCGATTGATTGGCAATGCCTTTTTCATACACTTTGATACCCGGGAACTGAAGGCCTTCTTGGTAAATAGAGCTTGCATCAGCACTGTAGCTTCCAGGGTCTTTGCCGCCAACTTCAGTCCAATGAGCTTTATTTGCCGTCCATGCAACCAATGTATGCTGATAAAATATAGGACGGATCATACAAACATCTGATAAATGAGTACCTCCGCCTGAGTATGGGTCATTTAAGATGAATACATCATCGGCATAAATATTATTGGCATCAAACTTTTCAATGATGCGCTGCACTGCGGCGTCGAGTGTTCCTATAAAACCCGGAATACCGTTACCTTGTGATATTAATCGCCCTTGGGCATCTGTTACCCCAATACCATAATCTAATGATTCATAAATAATGGGGCTTTTACTGCTGCGCTTCAACGCTAAAAACATTTCTTCGCCAATCGCGATTAAGGCATTTTTAATGATTTCTATAGTAAAAATATCAACAGATTTAGGCTGCTGAGGTTCCTTGTTGGCTTGAATTATTGTCATGTTTAAAGTCCTTTAACTTAATACGTTAAGTGGATATGTATGCCACCAAAAGCATCTATTTCTACTTTGTTGTCGGGCAGAATGACTGTCGTAGTCGTTGGTTCTTCAATAATGGCTGGCCCTGAGAATTTCATACCGTGAGTCAATAATTCACGATTATAAAGAGGGGTGTTGTGGGTTCCCAATTCATCGAAATCGACATCGCGTTGGCCAATAATCGCAGTAGAGGCATCTGCACTTTCGCTTTTTGCTACTGGGGTAATTTCAGCTTTATCTAATAGACCAAATGCAACCAAATGAATGTTAACAATTTCTATCGCTGAATCTTCAAGGTTGAAAGTATATTCTTGCTTGTGAGCTTGATGGAAACGTTGGGATAAAGTATCAATAAATTCTTTATTATCAAGTGATAACGCAGGAATAGGTATTTTTACGGTATGTTCTTGGCCATGATAACGAGCATCAACATAAAGCTCTAACATCACTTTATCTTCACTAAAACCATCTTCTTTGTAGTCTGCTAATGCATTGGTCATCACGCCATCAAAAGCTTTACCAATGTCTGTCTTGCTATCATGGGTAATACTGATTTTATGGGTGTGAATATAATCTCGACGTAAATCAAGCATCAGCATTCCCCATGCTGAAAACACCCCAGCAAAGGGCGGAATAATGACCTTTCGAACATTAAGTTCTTTTGCTAGCGCAGTGGCGTGTAAAGCCCCGCCGCCGCCGAATGCCATCAGTGAAAAGTCGCGTGGATCAAAACCTCTGTTTACCGAAATAAGCTTAAGGGCATTAACCATGTTTGAATTCGCAATTTTCAATACACCATGTGCAATTTCCATGGCGGTGACACCAAGCGTATCACCGAGCTTTTTGAAGGCGTTATGCACAGCTTGTTGAGCTGGTTTGATTTCTCCACCCGCAAAGTTGTCGGGATTAATTCGTCCCGTATAAAGATTGGCATCTGTTGTCGTAGGTTCTGTACCATTACGACCATAAGCCACAGGTCCTGGCGTTGAACCGGCACTTTTTGGGCCTACATGTAAACTACCTGCAGCATCTATCCAGGCAATACTGCCCCCACCATTACCTATTTCAACGATATCAATTACGGGGGTTTTTATGGGATAACCTGCTGTGCTCTGTGTTTTCTCGAGCATGTATTCGGTGGTGATCCGCGTTTCACCTTGGTTAATGAGTGAGCATTTTGCTGTTGTACCTCCAATATCTAAAGCTAGCAGGTTTTCGTCACCGATAACTTTACCGTATGCTACAGCGCCTAAAATCCCGCCTACAGGGCCTGACTCTACAAGTGTAATAGGGTTTTTACAGGCGGCCTTTAAGGTTGCAATGCCGCCATTTGACTGCATGATGTAAGGGGCATTTTTTAATCCCTTTTCGGCGAGTTTTTCATTCAGTTTATTTAAGTATTGCTGAGCGGGTGGGAGCACATATGCTGATAATACTGTGGTGTTCGTTCGCTCATATTCTCTCCACTCCGATGAAATTTCATAAGAGGCAATAACATCCACTTCAGGCCAGTATTTTTGGATCGCTATTACGGCTGTTTTTTCATGCTCATTATTCAAATAAGAATGTAAAAAGCACACCGCAATAGCCTGAATATCTAGGGATTTAAAGTACGTTAAGATCTCTGGTAATAATGAGAGATCAAGCGGTGTTATTTCTCGGCCTAAATGGTCTAAGCGTCCGGGTAGTTCTCTGCGTAAATGGCGCTCAACAAAAGGCGTTGGTTTTTGATAGCAATTGTTAAAAATATCAGGGGTGTTACCCCGGGCTATTTCTAACACATCGCGAAATCCTTGAGTGGTAATTAACGCTGTTTTCACGCCTTTACGCTCGGTAATCGCGTTGATAACCACGGTTGAACCGTGTGCAAAAAAGTCGACATCGGCTAACGATATATTTGCTTTATCAACAGTATTGATCACCCCTTGCTCAAAATTAGGTGGGGTAGTATCACTTTTAACCGCTTTTACTGTGCCTTGTTCAATGTAAACAAGATCAGTAAACGTACCACCGACATCCGTCGCAACTCTAATCGTCATAATAATCTCTTTAAATAAATCAGAAAGGGTCGCCATATACATGGGCGACCCTAAAACCTAGAATGAATACTTAGCTTGAACCCCAACTTGTCGAGGGCTGTTTTGCATGCGAATTAATGGGTTGTATAGGAATACTGTTTCTGGAGATTGCTCATCTAAGATATTGTTGGCAAACAATGAAACTGACCACGACTCATTATTGACGGTGAAATTAGCGTTGAGGTAGGTATGAGAGTCTGTTTCTCCGGTATCATCATTGTAGATATCAAAACTTCTTGGCCCGACAGTGTTAAATGCTAAGCGTGAGCTTAGTAACCAGTCTTTATGTAATTCTGTGTAATGAGTAATAGAGCCATTAAAGTTAAACTTAGAGACGTAAGGCATTGTACCACCTTCAGTTTCTTGTAAATCACGCCCTGATAAGATGTCAGTTCCTTTATTTTCAGTTATTTCGTTATCAATATAGCCAGCCCCAAAAGACACTTTAATGTCTTCAGTCACATTGGCAGATAACTCTAGTTCTAATCCATTAATGATCACTTCATCGATATTTAAGTTTTCTAGGGTGAAAGTAGACGGGTTTAAACGCGTAAACTGAGCATCTTGCTGAACAATTCTAAAGGCCGCTAGATTTAACCAAATGGTGTCATCAAGCCAAGTTGTTTTAGAGCCAATTTCAATTGTGTCGGACACTTCTTTATCATATTGACGATTGACGGTAGGTGAGTATTCATTAAAACCACCACTTCTGAAGCCTTTTGAATAGGTGGTGTAAAGTAAAACATCGGGCGTATATTGCCAAGCAAGTGAGGCTTTAGGTTGGAGTTGGCTATAGGTTTGTTCGGCTTTTGATGCCGCTTTATCGCGTTCATCATATGCTTCGCGTGTTTCTGAGTCATACCTTAACGCAAATGTTAACTCTAAATCATCGGTAATATCATAATTACCTTGCCCAAAAAAGGCATAGGCGTAACTGTCTAGGACTGTTTTTTCACCTTCTAATACCAGAGAAGGATCTGAAGCCATTAGTGCTTTTACATCATTGTAGGTTACAAGTTCTGTTGGTGTGACATCAATAACCTGGTCATATGAAACATACCTGTCTTTTGTTTCTGCAAAACTGCCTAAGGCCCAACTAAATCCATCGTTGTTCTCCGAGACAAATCTGACTTCAAGATTCTCTGAACTCTCTTTTATCGGATTGATTTGTGTTATTGGAAAATAAAAGTTTTCTTCACTTGCTTCGAAGTGAGTAAAATCACCATCAGCAAAAAACTCTATATCTGAATCATTAGCAGAAAGCACTACAACCAATTTACCGAGGTCAAATTGGCTTTCCAGTTTAGAGGATAAAAACCACATTTCTGAGATATCTTCACCGATTGCATTACTATCGTTCTCAATATCAAAATCTTCTAACTCTTCGGCGGTAATTCTCGCCATATAATTACTACCCTGTCTATTGTTAGAGTAGTTACCTCGAAAAGTGATATCTGTATCGTCTGTAATCAAATAGTGCAACATTCCTTGAAAGCCATATGCGCTGTCAACAAAGTCGACATCTTCGTTGGAGTAAGCATTATCTATTTGTCCATCACTATCACGGTAGTTTGCTGATATACGGTAATAAAGTTTGTCTTCAATGACTGCACCACTCAAGGCTGAATTTAACTTAACCTCATTCCCTTGGGCGTATGAGGCCTGTACTGAACCTTCAGTTTCATCTGTAGGGGCTTTAGTGATGATATTAACAGCTCCGCCGATAGCATTTTTTCCATAAAGTGCCCCTTGAGGGCCTCTTAGTACTTCAATGCGCTCAATGTTATGCAATCCTTGGTTAATAAATTCTAAATTTGGTACGGTAACTCCATCAACCACATAGGCAATAGGGGCTTCGCCTACTTGAGGGGTAATTAAGCCACGAACGGTGATGAAGTTTAGACCGGAGCGAAAGTTTTTAGATACATCAAGATTAGGTGTCAGGGCGGCAAAGTCTTTGATTGTTTCTATTCTTGCTTGGGCAACTTCAGAAGCATTTATGACAGTGACTGAGTCTGGGATTTGTTGCAGTGTTTCCACTCGCCCGCGAGAAGTCACAACGATCTTTTCCATTTCGGCATTCTCTGCCTCCTGCGCGTAAGCATGGTTTGTGACAACCAATGAATTTGCAATGGCGAGTGCGAGTGTCGTCTGAAAAAAAAGCTTACTTCTGCTCATACCTTTCCCCTGTAATATTATTATCGCTTTCTGATTTTTGTTAACTATAAACTAACGTGTTTTTAACAAAAAATTACGATGATTAGGTAGTTGAAACAAAAATAATTGCTTAATTTTGTATTGAAAACGAATGATATGTTTTGAACATTCAGGGTGTGTTATTGAATTTATCGTGAATACAAACTGTTGAGTTGGATTTTGACTTTGATAACGTTAATTAAAATTCAAGCTGACAACAGTAAGGTCGAACAGTAAATTAACATCAATTTGATTATACCAAATTCTGTCAGCGTGAATGATTTGTCGACTATTAATATCGTCTTATCTGAGGGGGTAAGGCAAATTCTACCAAAATAAAAAGTTATTTTTACCATGTTTTTTGACACTGTACATGGCTTTGTCTGCTTGTTCACATACGTTAGTAAAATCATCGAGTTCGTCGAATAAACTAATGCCAATGCTTAGGCCAATGTTAATGGTTTCGCCTTCAAGTTTTATGGGCTGTCGATATAACGCAAGTAAACTTTCAGCTATTTGAGTTAGTACATTGGTGTTGTCACATTGAGTTAAAATAACAAATTCATCTCCGCCAAAACGCGCGATATGAAAACCATACTGTTTTGCCGTGGTATCTGCAGGGGAAAGTAGTTGTTGGCATATGCGATTGAGATCTTGGGCAATAAGAACAAGCAGGCTATCACCATAGCGATGCCCTAAATGATCATTAATGATTTTAAAGCCATCAAGATCGATAAAAAATAATGCGCCTGAATGATGAGCTGATTGCGTTTGTTTTTCGCGTTTGAAAGCAGTAACCAGTGCGGTGCGATTGAGCAAATTGGTCAATGGATCTCGGTGGGCAAGTTTGGCTAAATCTTCTTCATAGCGTTTTTCTTTGGTGACATCAATATGAGTGCCCATAATACGAAGTGGTTCACCGTTAGCGCCATATTCAATAATGCGACCGCGGTCAGATACCCAAGCTACACTGCCATCTTTGTGGATCATTCGGTGAATGGCTTGATAGGTTTCAGCTTTACCTGCTACATGACTTTCAAAGGCTTCAATAACCCAGTCTTTATCTTCTGGGTGGAGATTATTTTTCCAGCTGTTGATATGCGCAGGTAATTCTTCGCGAGTAAAGCCGAGAAGTTGTCCCCATTGCTGATTAAATATCGTCAAGTTGCCGCTAGGAATATGCTGTTCCCATAGACATAAGCCCGTGCCATCAAGCGTTGCATTGAGTAGCTCGTTTACCCGATTATTGATTAAGGTAAGGCGGCTATTTTCATGCTCTAATTGCTTAATTCTTTGCTTATATCGTTCGAGCTGAAATTGCGTACTGTTATCCTGCTGTGCCATGGATAATCAATAATCCTGTAAAGTCCAATGAACCCAGTTTAGCTAATTATGAACAAAAAAAATACCAGCAATAATTGCTGGTATTTTTTTGTTCATAAAGCTGATTTATAACGCTTTAAGAATCGCTTCAACGCTATCTTTGGCATCGCCAAACAACATTTGAGTATTGTCTTTAAAGAACAATGGATTTTGTACACCGGCATAACCTGTGTTCATTGAACGTTTAAAGCCAATCACGTTTCGGGCTTTCCACACTTCTAATACTGGCATACCTGCAATAGGACTGCTTGGGTCTTCCATCGCAGCAGGGTTAACCGTATCATTAGCACCAATCACTAATACAGTGTCAGTATCAGCAAAGTCGTCATTGATTTCGTCCATTTCTAGCACGATATCATATGGCACTTTAGCTTCAGCCAATAGTACATTCATGTGGCCAGGTAAACGTCCTGCTACAGGGTGAATACCAAAGCGAACTTTAATGCCCATTTCACGTAGCTTTCTGGTGATTTCAGCAACCGGATATTGTGCTTGAGCAACCGCCATACCATAACCTGGAGTGATGACGACTGAGTCTGATGCTTTTAGCATGTCAGCGACATCTTCTGCAGTTGTTTCACGATATTCGCCAACGGTTTCATCGCCTGAAGCAGCAACGCTATCGTTACCAAACCCACCGGCAATAACAGAAATAAACGAGCGGTTCATTGCTTTACACATAATGTAAGACAGAATCGCACCTGACGAGCCGACTAATGCACCCACAACAATCAGTAAGTCATTAGATAACATGAAACCAGCGGCTGCAGCTGCCCAACCCGAATATGAGTTCAGCATTGAAACCACAACTGGCATGTCTGCACCGCCGATTGAGGCCACTAAATGCCAGCCAAATGCGAATGCAATTAATGTCATCAGAATGAGTGGAGTGACTGCACCGCCAGCTTGCACGAACATCACCATAAGAATAAATGACACCACTACCGCCAGTAAATTTAACTTGTGGCGGTGAGGTAACATTAATGCTTTAGATGAAGTTAGTCCGCGCAATTTCGCAAACGCAACTATTGAACCTGTAAAGGTGACTGCACCGATGAAGATACCTAAAAATACTTCCACTAGGTGGATGTTAAGCATGGCACCAGTTAAGTGTTCTGCTTGTTGGGCTGCATTTGCTTCGACAAAGGCGGCTTTAGCAGTTGCTAGTGTGGTGTTGAGATCTTGTCCCAATACCACAACGATTTCGGATACTTCATGTGGCTGAATATCAATAAAGCTATTAAAGCCCACCAATACAGCTGCTAGACCCACAAAGCTGTGCAAAATAGCAACTAGCTCTGGCATTTCGGTCATTTCGACTTTCAATGCTAAGCGAATACCAATTGATCCACCTATGACCATGGCGAGAATAATCCATTCTACGCCGCTTGTGGCAGGATTGAGTATGGTGGCTGTAAGCGCAATAGCCATACCAATAATGCCAAATAAATTACCATTTTTAGCGGTTTCTTGTTTTGATAACCCAGCTAAGCTGAGAATAAAAAACACCGCGGCAATGATATAAGATGCTGTAACCAGTCCTTGAGACACGATATTACCCCTTAATCTTTACGGAACATCTTCAGCATGCGCTGAGTGACGGTAAACCCGCCAAAGATGTTGATACTGGCGATAAGCACCGCGACAAACGCAAGCGCAGTGACGAGAGCTGAACCTTGACCTATTTGCAATAATGCACCCACCACAATAATGCCTGAAATCGCATTGGTGACCGACATTAATGGTGTATGCAAAGAGTGCGACACATTCCATACGACGTAATAACCGACCACACAAGATAGGATGAATACGGTGAAGTGTGACAAAAATTCAGCAGGTGCGACTGAAGCGACAGCGGCAAAGCCGGCAAGGCCTAATGCACCTAAAATGTATTTAAGTTTTGATGGTGCCTTGTCAACTTCGGCGGCTTTAGGCTCGATACTCGCTGCTGGTTTTTGCGGTGCAGCAGATACTGAGATAGCTGGTGGTGGGAAAGTAATTTCGCCACCACGAGTCACTGTCATGTTACGCATGACAACATCATCAAAATCGAGCTCTGCATTACCGTCTTTGGCTTTACACATTAACTTCATCAAGTTGACTAAGTTGGTGCCATAAAGCTGTGACGATTGCGCAGGTAAGCGGCCTGGTAAGTCGGTATAACCCAATACCTTCACGCCATTTTCGGTAATAAAGCATTCACCAGTGACGGTGTATTCACAGTTACCGCCAGTTGCCGCTGCTAAATCGACAATCACAGATCCAGATTTCATGGTGTCTACCATGTCTTTGGTGATCAGTTTTGGCGCAGGGCGACCAGGAATTAGCGCGGTGGTAATAATAATGTCGACGTCTTTGGCTTGCTCGGCGAATAGTGCCATTTCAGCGGCAATAAATTCTTCTGACATCACTTTGGCATAACCGTCAGATGAACCGCCTTCTTTGTTTTCGAATTCAAGCTTTAAGAAGCTGCCGCCCATTGACTCAATTTGCTCAGCCACTTCAAGACGGGTATCAAATGCGCGTACTATGGCACCTAACGAGCCTGCGGTACCAATAGCGGCAAGACCGGCAACACCTGCACCAATAACCAGTACTTTGGCTGGTGGCACTTTACCTGCTGCGGTAATTTGGCCAGTAAAGAAACGACCAAATTCGTGTGCAGCTTCAATCACTGCACGATAGCCACCAATGTTGGCCATCGATGATAAGGCATCGAGTGACTGTGCACGTGAAATACGCGGCACCATGTCCATTGCCATTACGGTAATATTGTGACTTGCCAATTTTTCAACAAGTTCAGGGTTTTGTGCTGGCCAAATAAAACTGACTAGCGTAGTACCTGGTTTCATTTTGGCGATTTCGTCATCTGACGGCGCATTCACTTTAAAAATAAAGTCAGCTTGGTACACGCTGTCAACAACATCCGCCCCAGCGGCTTCAAACGCAGCATTATCAAAGCTAGACTTAACACCTGCCTGGGCTTCAATTGCCACACTAAAGCCGAGTTTTTTTAGCTGTACCACAGTGGCCGGAGTCGCCGCGACTCGAGTTTCACCCTCGATACTTTCTCTCGGTATTCCAATCTGCATGACTGTTTCCTGATGGTTAATAAAAAAGACTGTCTATTGTTGTTCCCCATCAATAGACCATTCCGTTAGAGTATTACTGTCTCACATGGGCACTTTTACGATAGCAAAATTGCAACATGTGGCCATTGAAGTTGGGTAAACTATTTAGTCAATGGCATCACGCTGACATAGTTATATTATATTTGCACGTCGTTTTACTCAGAGAACAATCAACCTGAGAATTATTCTTCAGTTAACTGGACCTCCTAGCTTGCGACATCAAGCATGTTCGGTACAAGTGCCTTTAGGCTAATTACTGGTTTTAAATTAAGGTTATTTAAAAACTTTTAACTGTGCCACACTTTTGTAGCTTAAAAAATCATCTTTGCATATTCCTAAATGGAATAAAAAATCATCTTTTATTCTTTTTTGGTTTTTGTTGGTAGGAGTAAGCTAGTCAACATTACACTGTTATAAGGCCGTCTTATGTTGTTAAAAGAACTTTCAGCTTTAGCTTCGCCACTGTCACAAGCACAAGTCGACAAGCTAAAACAATTTACCTCAGAATTAACTTCTGTTCAGCTTGCCTGGGTCAGTGGCTACTTGGCAGCAAGTGCGAGCCAAGAGCAAACCGCAGGCATCGCTGCAGCAGAAACATCTGCCGCGCAAACAGTGACCATTTTATACGGCAGCCAAACGGGCAATGGCCGTGGCGTAGCTAAAGCGTTAGCCGCCAAAGCTCAGGCGCAAGGTTATGCCGTTAATATTATCTCTATGGGTGAATATAATGTACGCCAACTTAAGCAAGAAACCATCTTGTTTTTAGTTGTGAGTACCCATGGCGAAGGCGAAGCACCTGATGATGCGATGGAACTGCATAAGTTTTTAGCCTCAAAACGTGCGCCTAAACTTGATAACTTACATTACGCTGTATTAGCGCTAGGCGACTCCAGCTATGAGTTCTTCTGCCAAACGGGCAAAGACTTTGATGCACGTTTAAGTGGCTTAGGGGCAAAGTCGTTATTACCATTAGTTGAATGTGATGTTGATTATGAAGATATTTCATCTCAATGGCAGGACAGCGTTGTTGAGGCCGTTAAACCTTATATTCAAGCATCTAGTGCCAATGTCGTGTCAATTGGTGCAACATCGACAGCTGGCGAAAGTGAGTACACTAAACAAAATCCTTACACTGCAGAAGTGCTGGTGAGCCAAAAAATTACCGGTCGAGGTTCTGATCGTGACGTGCGCCATGTCGAGATTGATTTAGGCGAGTCAGGATTAACTTATCAAGTGGGTGATGCATTAGGTGTGTGGTTTAGTAATAACGAAGTGCTTGTTGATGAAGTGATCGCCGCGCTTGGTTTAGCTGCAGATGACAATGTCACCGTATCGAAACAGTTAGTATCATTACAAGCTGCGTTAACTGACAAGAAAGAATTAACTCAGTTATATCCAGGTTTAATTAAGTCATGGGCTGAGTTGAGTGGTAATGCTGAACTTGCTGCCATTTGTGAAGACAAAGAACAAACCAGACAATTTATTCTTAAGCATCAGTTAGCCGATTTAGTTGCAGCATATCCTGCCAAGGTTAGCGCCATGCAATTGGTTGATATGTTACGTCCATTAACGCCTCGCTTATATTCAATTGCCTCTAGCCAAGCCGAAGTTGAAGCCGAGGTGCACCTAACGGTGGCATTGGTTGAAGATGAGCGTCAAGGCCAAGCTCGCTTTGGTGGTGCATCGCATTTCTTAGCGTCGGCTGAAGAAGGCCAACAAGTTAATGTGTATGTTGAACCAAACAATCATTTCCGTTTACCAGAAAATCCAGAAACACCGGTGATTATGGTTGGCCCAGGTACTGGTGTAGCACCATTCCGCGCCTTTATGCAGCAACGTGCTGCTGACGGTGTGTCGGGTAACAGCTGGCTATTTTTTGGTAACCCACACTTTGAACAAGATTTCTTATACCAAGTTGAATGGCAACAATATCTCAAAAACGGTGATTTATCGCGTTTAGACGTGGCGTTCTCACGCGATCAAGCTCATAAAGTGTATGTGCAGCATCGTATTGCTGAACAAGCTGAAGCGTTATGGCAGTGGCTACAAAATGGCGCTCATGTGTACATCTGTGGTGATGCAGACCGCATGGCAAAAGACGTACACCAAGCATTAGTGAATATTGCGGTTGAACAAGGTGGCTTAAGCGCTGATGACGCAGAAGCTTACTTTGAAACACTTCGTAGCGACAAACGCTACCAAAAAGACGTGTATTAAATTTCGACCCGGTTGTGAGTCCAAATCTAGCAACCCAATCGCACTAATGAATTGAACAGAATTAAGAGAGGCCCTGGCCATGAGTGAGCAAAAGTTAGCGTTAAACGAATACTTAAAAATCGACAGTGATTATTTACGCGGCGATATCCAAGAGGGTTTAGATACCCAAGTGACAGGATCGTTTAGCGATGGCGATCAGCAGCTGATCAAATTCCACGGTTTTTATCAGCAAGACGACCGCGATTTACGTAACGAGCGTAAAGAGCAAAAGTTAGAACCCTTACACAGCTTCATGTTACGAGCCCGTGTACCTGGTGGTATTTGTACCCCAGAGCAGTGGTTAGAAGTAGATAAAATTTCATCAACGCTAACCACCTCAAACAGCATTCGTTTAACTACGCGTCAAACGTTTCAATACCACGGCATTCCTAAGCGTAATTTAAAAACTTTGATCCAAGATCTTGATCGCGCCGCATTAGATTCTATTGCTGCTTGTGGTGATGTAAACCGTAACGTGATGTGTAACCCAAACCCAGTTGAATCTAAGTTACATGCGCAAGCGTATGCCGTTGCTAAGCATTTATCTGATCATCTGTTACCACACACTCGTGCTTATGCAGAGATTTGGTTAGATGAAGAAAAGTTATTAGGCACCGAAACGGTTGAGCCTGTTTACGGTAAAACCTATTTGCCACGTAAATTTAAAATGGCTGTCGCAGTTCCGCCACATAACGATGTCGACGTATATACCAACGACCTTGGTTTTATTGCGGTAGCAGAAGCCGGAGAGTTAATTGGCTTTAACTTGGTTGCTGGTGGTGGTATGGGTTCTACCCACGGTGAAGTTGAAACGTTCCCCCGTTTAGCCGATGACTTGGGATTTATTAAAACAGCAGATGTCACTAAGTTTGCCGAAGCGGTGATGACAGTTCAACGAGACTGGGGTAATCGTGTTGTCCGTAAACGTGCCCGTTTAAAGTACACCATTGTTGATCATGGTCTTGAGGCATTTAAAGCCGAAGTCGAAAAACGTGCAGGCGTTAAATTTGAGCCTAAGCGTGATGTGATCATTGGTGATCGCGGCGATCGTTATGGTTGGGTTGAAGGCATCGACAATAAATTTCATTTAACACTATTTATTGAAAGTGGCCGCATTAAAGATTTACCCGGTCAAACCCTGCAGACTGGGTTACGTGAAATTGCCAAAATCCATAAAGGTGATTTCCGTATGACCTCAAATCAGAATATGATTATTGCGGGTGTTGCTGCACAAGACAAAGCCGATATTGAAGGCTTAGCGCGTAAGCATGGTTTATTGGGCAAAGTATTAAGTGGTACTCGCGGGCATTCAATCGCCTGTGTGGCATTACCGACGTGCCCATTAGCGATGGCCGAAGCGGAACGTTACTTCCCTGAGTTTATCGATCATATTGATGCACTACAGGCAAAACACGGCATTAGCGAGCAATCAATCGTGGTGCGCATGACAGGTTGTCCAAACGGTTGTGCTCGTCCATTTGCAGCTGAAATTGGTTTAGTGGGTAAAGCACCTGGGCGTTATAATTTGTATTTAGGCGCCAGCTTTGAAGGCACTCGTTTAAATAAAATGCATAAAGAAAACATTCAAGAAGCTGAGATTTTAGCAGAATTGGATACCTTATTTGGTCGCTACGCCACAGAGCGCGATGCGGGCGAAACCTTTGGTAACTTCACTGTACGCATTGGCGTTGTGAAGGCGGTTATAGACGCCGCTAAGGATTTTCATGCCTAATGAAGTGGTAACGACTGCGTCAACAGACGCGGCCGTCGATCATTCAGTTACTCCGGCTCAACTGCAGGCGTTATTATTAGCGCCTAAAGCAGAGCAAATCGCTGCGCTTGAAAACATTAACTTGTTTTTAGCAGGCTTAACGGCGCAACAACGAGTGGCTTGGGGTCTAGCATATTTACCAGGCGATCATGCGTTATCGTCTAGCTTTGGTATTCAAGGCGCGGTGATGTTGCACATGGTGACTCAAGCACAAAGTGATATTCCAGTGATTTTAACCGACACTGGCTATTTGTTTGCTGAGACCTATCAATTTATTGATCAGTTAACCGAGCGTTTAAGCCTGAATCTTAAAGTGTACCAAGCGGGTCAAACCCAAGCGTGGCAAGAAGCGCGTTTTGGTAAGCTGTGGGAGCAGGGAATTGATGGCCTAGAAAAGTATAACCGCATCAATAAAGTTGAGCCTATGCAGCGTGCATTAGCTGAATTGAATGTCGGTACTTGGTTTGCAGGCTTGCGTCGCAGTCAGTCTAGTACCCGTGAAGCATTGCCTATTTTAGCCATTAGCGGCAAACGTTTTAAGTTGTTACCCATCATTGAGTGGAGCAATAAAGACGTGCACATGTACCTAACTGAACACGACTTGCCATATCACCCATTATGGGAGCAAGGCTATGTTTCAATCGGTGATACTCACTCAAGCAAACCACTTGAGTTGGGGATGACTGAAGAAGAAACTCGTTTTAACGGTTTAAAACGAGAATGTGGTTTGCACTTCGATATTTAATCTCTTCACCGTGAGTTTGTTATCGGTATGCTTGATTGATGCAAGATGGTGGGAGAGTTAGCTCGATTCATTGGTTTATGGGTCATTAATTGGTTAGTTTGATAGAAAAAATTAAATTTTATTTAAATTTTTATGCAACTGTGCCGATAGTAGTCTAGATTTAGACATTCCCGTAGACGGTTTTTGTCGACGTTTTGAGATTGTTTTTGCAATCTACGTACCTTCAAAAGCTTTGCTCGCACCTCGAGCACATTGATTGACTTGTTAGCGTATAAGCAATCGATTTGGTTATTCCCGATAACTCTGCACTATAGAGTTATCGGGAAATCTGTTGTTGTATAATTACCCGCAAAATCCCCACACTATTTTCCCTTCTGTTTTACTCATACAATATGCATACCCTATTAACCCCATTAATACCAAGCTGCTTGTATCCGCATTTATTGATTTTTTAGGTGTGTGGTTTCTGGAATAAATAACATCCAACGAGGCATATCCTAATGCGTTTGATAACATTTAATGTTAAATTAATCCATAGTTTATCGGTGTAATCAACAATGCTTACTCGTGAAATAATACATTTTTAATGCTAACTCATGTCATGGAAGAGTTAACAATCATATCAATTGGAGTTTATAGATGAATAAAATGGCAATTGCTGCAGTGGTATTGGCTGTAGGTGCTGGCGGATACTTTCTGTCACAGCAGGGAACATCAGTAGTTAAAAACGACCCAATGTTGGATTATATCCCTGCCGATACGTTGGCATTTTCTGGGCAGTTAGTGCCATTTCCGTTAAAAAGTTATCTGTATAGCATCCAGGGTAATTATCAAGCTTACGATGCGGATAATATGCTGTCTTTGGATGATAGTTCATCTCCTCAAGAGCGTTTTTTTATCAGTTTATATAAGCAATACATGACTGTATTGGCTGATCCTGACACCCTACTATCAACATACGGATTACCTGATTCACTTAAGAGCTATTTTTATACACTCGGCGCATTACCCGTGATGAAAATCCAGCTGAGTAATCCAACTGCTTTTTGGGCCGAACTCGATCGTGCCGAGCAAGAAAGCGGCTTGACTCATTCTATGGGTAAGTCTGGCGATGTTGATTATCGCGGCTACGCATTAACTGATGCGGGCGAGAAAGAAAAGATTGAACTCATATTTGCCGAAAAAGATGGTTGGTTAACGGTGACTTTAAATACGTCATTTAACCAAGCTGAATTGCTTGAAACGGCATTGGGTGAAAAGAAAGTTGAACACCCAATTAGTGAAACCACTATGCTGCAAGACATTGCTAAGAAACATGGTTTTATGCAAGACAGCATAAGCTTTATTAATCATGTTGAATTGGCCAAAGGATTAACATCTAGCGACGGTAATATGCTTGCCAAGCAAATGACCAAAATGGTTGCAATGGAAGGTGAAGATCCATTTGCAGAAATGAAAACACCTGTGTGTCAAACTGAATTAAATGCCATTGCCGCCAACTGGCCGCGCACTGTTATGGGGCTTAACTCGTACTCTATTACCCGAGACGAAAGCACCATTGATGCAGCCGTCGTGGTTGAAAGTAACAACCAAGTCATTTTATCTGCATTGAATAAAATACGGGGTTTTGTACCGTCATTTATGGGTGACTCTCATGAAAATATCTTATCGGTTGCGCTGGGTATTGATGCTAACAAATTAGCACCAGCATTGAGTGAAATATGGACCGACCTACAAACACCAGAATATCAATGTGCTCCGCTAGCAGAAATGCAATCTGAGCTAAGTGATTTAAATCCGTCGATGCTTGGCATGATGACAGGTATGGTAAACGGTGTTAAAGGCGTGAGTATTACGTTAGGTGATTACAAATTAACTGAAAAAAATGGTGAGCCGAGTTTTGAAAAGTTAGATGCGCTTATTACAGTGTCGGCTGAAAAACCAATGATGTTAGTTGATATGATGAAGCCCTTTTATCCACCACTTGTAGATGTGGATTTAAAAGACAATGGTGATCCGGTCGACATCACATCACTGTTAATGTTACCGCCAGAATGGGGTGTTAGTGCAAAATTAGCCATAAAAGGTAATCAATTAGTGGCTTATACTGGCGACAGAGGTACTGAACTCGCAGATTTTATTGCTACACAATTACTCGAACCTACAGGTTTTTTCAACTTTTCGGTAGATTATCAAAAAATGCTTACCCCATTAATTGATATGGTGGAAATGAGTGGTGAACCTATGCCAGAAGAACTGTTGATGTTAAAAGACTACAATATGCGTCTAAACATGTCGGTAGATTTCACCGATAAAGGCATAGTAATTGGCTCTACCGTAAACAGTAAAGCGAATGCAAAATAACCCTAACGCTTATTGATCGAAATATCTGTAATAAAAAAGGTGACCAGTACGGTCACCTTTTTTTGTATTAGCACATTTCAACGTAATTTTTATCTGATTATAGCAAAAGCTATAGAAGGTCGTTTAGCGCAACACCAATACCAATACGCTGATTGTGATGGTTATAATCAATTAAGCTTTCACCGTAACCATTAAAGTATTGAGTATAAATACGTAAATTACCTACAATCGGGTAGCTCCAAGTCATTTGAATCGCGCCGCGGTTAGTCGCACGTAAGTTGTTACGCAATAACATCGTAAAGCGATGCTCATCTAAGCCGTAAACTCCTGTTAATTCAAAGTTACCCATATAATGGTTGATGTCTGGATTATCATCACCTTTAGCGGAATTAATATCTTCTTTGTCATCTTCTGGGATACGCCACCATACTTTAAGCCCGAGTGCGAACGGACCACGGTCAAATACCACGCTGCCGTATATTCGATTCCAACTGCGCGATAGTTGATTAGCTTGGCCATTAGATTGATGCACTGCGCCGACACCTAAAAACGAGTTAGTAAAGCCGCCAATTTTCCAGTCATTATTAAACAACATAAACACCTCAGGTTCGTGGTTAGTTTCACGAAATGGTGATGATGCATTCGAGTTATAAACTTGCCAATAAGATTGATTTGTATAAGCAAAATACAAATGGCCATTATCACCAAAAACGTTATACCAAACTGGAAACTTAAAACTGATTTGAAATTTAGCTTCTAAGTTATCAACGGTAAAATCTTCATCTGGGTATTTAATGTCAAAGGGTGATGAGTTAGGGCGAGTTTGGTATGTTACAGGTAACAGATAATTTACCTTGTGTGGGGTGAGCACAAAACGTTTTTCAGATGTAGCCAGCTCATCTTTAACTCGGGCTTCGACCAATGAGTCTTCGGCAAGAGCAAGTGAACTATTACCTAGTAGTAACAGCAACGAGAGTCCAAGAAATTGAGTACTTTTTATCATTGCATCATCCATCAGCATAATTATTAGTTTGGTTTGGTGTCGTGAATAGTCTTTTCGAGGTTCATTGTTATCAATTGATAGAGATTTGTCGAATTAAGTTATCAATTGTTATCAATTTATCGCATCATTCAATCTACATCGGCATGTCAGATAGATTAAACAGCTTACAAATAACTTCATATTCTATTTGGTTATAAAAACTAACTATTAACTATTATATATGGAATATAGAAAGCGCTATATTTGAGCATAGTCAAATATCTTGAGGTTAATGTGATGGAATTAGTATCGATGCCGGGGCAGCAAGCCAAAGGCAAAGTATGGTTAGTTGGTGCGGGTCCTGGTGACGTAGAGCTGTTAACCCTAAAAGCCTATCGCATTCTTAAACAAGCTGATGTTGTGTTGTATGACGCATTAGTTAGCCAAGATATTTTAGATTTGATCCCAACTCATGCGGAAAAAATTGCAGTGGGTAAACGTGCTGGCAAGCATAGTGCGCCACAAAATGATATTAATCAACTGCTAGTGACTAAAGCATTCACTCGCAAAAATGTGGTGCGTTTAAAAGGTGGCGATCCATTTATTTTTGGTCGTGGAGGTGAAGAGTTACAAACCTTAGTTGCTGCAGGTATCGCATTTGAAGTTGTTCCTGGTATTACCGCAGCTAGTGGCACCTCTGCTTATGCTGGTATTCCGCTAACACATCGTGATTATGCCCAAGGGGTGACGTTTATTACTGGTCATTGCCAGTTAGCCAGCCGCCCTATGGATTGGCAAGGTTATGCTAATCCCAATAATACCTTGGTGGTGTATATGGGGATTTTAAACGCCAACATTATTAGTGATGGTTTGATTAACGTTGGTCGAAGTGCTGATACACCAGTGGCAATAGTGTCTAACGCAACCAAATCATCTCAACAGCGGTTTATTGGTAAGTTAGGTGAGCTAGCACAATTAGCTGCTGATCCTGCTTTGCAGATGCCTGCGCTGATGATTATCGGTGAGGTTGTTGAGTTAGCGGACAGCTTAAATTGGTTTGATCCTGTCACTGCGCAACAAAAAACTGCTCAACAAAAAACAGATTTAGACACAGTGGCAAAAGCGCTGTAGTCGAATAATTTAATCCGCTGTTATTAGACAATATTAGTTAATGTACTTTATGAATAAATTGAGGCTTTGACGCTTATTGATGTTCCCTTTGAAGGAGTATCAATAAGCTATAATTTAATCATAAAGATGGAAAGTGTTCAGTATTTCCACCAATTACTTTAAATTTTATATTTATAAATGAGAGCAATGCAATCAAATCTATTCCTTCAACAATATTTTTAATCAATAAATAATGACCTCAAACGTTTAGTTTTTTTATGCGCTTGCCGACGTGTCTATTGTGTTTAACGGCAAGTCTCTAGCCTGTTCGCGTAGATAATCCATTCCAGCCAAAAAGCCTGAGAACATTTTTAAGGCAATAAACTGACCAGCAACGGTAGTGGTGTAATTATTACCTTGTTTATTGAGGGCTCCTGCAGAAATTAAGTAGCTCATTTCTAATGGGAATGCTTGCCACAAAGACTTGCCTGTATGGGCTTTAAACTGTTGATTATCCAATAAGCCGTGACCCATCATCATCATTAAATGATGCTGTGAAAGTGATTTATTTTGTAATGGTTTGGTATAACAAGTACCAGAGTGCCCAGTATTGATACGGTTGATATAATCTGGAATATCAAAACTGGATATTCTAAATTGCTCACCAAAGCGGCCGAATGCGCCAGAACCTACGCCAAAGCAGTCTTCGCCATCAAGTACATATTTATTTTCAACAGGTTGACCGAAATTGCGGCTGAAGGTCCATGGGAACTCCATAATATAACGCTCTTTCATGGCTTCTTTTACCGCTAAAAATTGTGGCCATAAGTCTTCTGGACGGCCTGCCAGTCCACCCGCTTTTTTTCGATTTTTACCAATACCTATCGTTAATGGATAAGTGGTAATTTGATCTGGATTTAAACGAATAGTTTGGGCTAAGTCGCTGGCAACGGTTTCAGGTGTTTGGATTTTAAAGCCATACATCATGTCTAAATTAACCGTAGGTATAATATCAATTGCGTGGCTAACGTATTCAGCTTGTTGCAAGCCGCTACCAAATTTTTCAAAACGACCGCTGGCTTTTAAAATCCTATCATCAAAGCTTTGTATTCCAATCGACATGCGGTCGACCAAGCCTTTGAGTAAATGAGGGTTACCTTCTTTAAAATAAATCGGATCGCTTTCACATGACACTTCACGTATTGATGTTAATGACTTAATCATTTCAATAGTTTTGATTAATTCATCTTCTAAGATCGTGGTGGTTCCGCCACCGATATACACCCGATTAAATCTAAAACCTTGGGCTATGACTTGACGAATTTCTTGCCTTAATGCTTTGAAATATTCTTTGGCGACACCTTCATTAAATTTAATTTTATGAAATGAGCAAAAGCGGCACAAAGTATGGCAAAAAGGAATATGAATATAAAGCGTTTCAATAGGCTTTTCTGGCACACTAAGTTGCTCTAATTCATCAAGCGCGACAGCATCTTTTAGACTTAATGATTGTCTTATGGTTTGACCCATCACCCAGTCAAGGCTGTTTGTGGCAAGGTTTAACCTTGAGGTAGAAAGAAATTTTTTCATGAGTTGCCCTTAGTCTTAAAAATACAGTCAATGGCATGAGTCTTTAAGTGAGTCATCATGATTGGCTTACGCACTAAATTAGTTTATAAATCATAGCGTAAATGAGCGATAACAAAGAAACTGTTGCCTGTGGCATGAAAATACAAATATGTATAAAATCTGAGTCTTCTTATTGCTAAAATTTGATGCCTATCACCTATTAAACATAAAAATCTATAGTTAATTGATGAAAACTATTTATTAATCGCTGCATAAAACTACTTTCAGGTTAATTGAATTAGCGTAAAACCATGAGTAACTGCTGGAACTCATATACCACAGTTCCAACGTCGTCATATTATCTGAAGGTTGAGCGGTCGGTAGGGGTAAATATTATTGAAAGCCTGAGTATTGGTATTACAAAGGGATGAATACCATTGGCTAAGTACTTAAGTACCTTAGCACTAGCGTAAATGCTCTTCATACAATGGCACTGACAATATCTTGTGTCGTTGCTCAATATAGTGGTTTTTTGCTTGTCATAGCGCTTCTATTAACTGTATGTTTAATTAAAAGCTAACTATGGCAAAGCCTAAAATGATTTGCTATGGGGCTAAATAAACCAGAACGGTTTAGTTTAGATGAGCTTTACAGTAATACCTGCTTCAATACGCGCTGCCAGTTTTCACCCATAAAACGATCGCGATCTGTGGCTTTGAAACGAGCTTTTTTCAAGGCATCGTCGATGCGGCTCATGCGGTCGATATTGTTGAGTTCAGGGATCACCACATGTTTTGGTTCAACGTCAAAACCTAATACATTTTTGTCTTCTAAGCTGTGCCACCATTCGAGGTATTCTTTTATCCCTTCGCTATTATTGTTATCTAACGCTAATAGGTTTTCTTGACCACGAAGTGGGAAGTCATTGGCGATTGCTACGCAATCAACGCCGCCCACTTTAGCAATATAAGCGAGTTGGTTGATGTAGTCTTCTATCGTTGGAATTGGCTTGTTGGTGAGCCAAAAGCTCATCATAAACACCCCAAATACTCCGCCGTTATCGCCAATGGCACGGATGACTTCATCGGGTGAGCAACGGGCATTGTTTACAATTGTGCGCGCAGCACCATGGCTTTGCACTACAGGAGACTGGCTGGTTTTAACTGCATCAAGGGCTGTTTGGGCGCTTGAGTGACTAACATCAATAAGAATGTTTTTCCGATTAAGCTCTGTTATGAGCTCGCGCCCAGCGGCGGTTAATGAAGTATTCAAACTATTTAAGCCATTATTATCTAATGCACCACCGGCATAACGATTACCATAATGGTGTGTCAGCTGTAGTACTCGTAAACCCTGTTGATGCAAATTATCTAGTTGTTGCCATTCATTACTTAAGCTGTCATTTTCAACACAATCAGCGCCTTGAATTTGAAAAAATACGGCCGTTTGTTGCTGTGTTCTAGCTTTACTAATATCAGTACCTGTAAGCCCTTGCAGATACACGTCTGGATTGGCTTTTACTGAGTTAGCCGCTTGGGTAATACTGTTGATGCAGGCTTGATAAGTGCGTTTATAATTTTTAGTGCCATCAGCTTGTTCAATGGTTTCTATCGCCGAGACATCGGCGATAAAGGCATCGAGCTTTGAGGCTTTAACATCATTGATGTCGGTCGGTAAAAACGATAAACCATCGATGTATAAACGACGTGGCTTAGCGGCCCATGCGGGAAATGAGCTTAAAGGGCTTAATAATGTGGCTGCTCCAAGGCCTTTTAATATATGACGGCGAGCTTGGTTACAGACTTTTTGAGTCATTATTATTCCTTAGTGTTGGCAGGTGTTTCAGGTACCAACATCTTGTGTATAGGTAACGATGGCGTTCGCTAACGCAGTTAAGCCATTGGTACGAGATGGACTTAATTGGCCACTTAATCCGAGACGATCAAAATACTGTTTTACATCAAATTGCTGTATTTGATCGGTGGTTTTACTTTGGCAGGCGACCAGTAATAATCCAATTAAGCCTTTTACAATACGAGCATCGCTATCAGCCAGATAAAAATGTTGCCCATTTAGCATGTAATGGTACAACCATGCTTGGCTTTCACAGCCTTTAACTTGTGCATCCGGCTGTTTAAATTCTGCTGCGAGTGGCGGTAATAACTTTCCTAATAACATTATCTGACGGTATTTATCTTGCCAGTTATTAGCTTGCTCAATGAGGCTAACGGCTTCAACTAATTCAACCGATAAAGGCGAAAATAACTGCGGTGAAGGTGTAGTGCTTGGGTTTAACATGGTAATTCAAATAACCTCGGTTGTAGAGAAAAGATACATCAGGAGCCGCGTGTTGTACCTTAACACTATAACAATAACTCTTTTACAGTATTAAGTGCATGAATAAATTGATCAACATCTTGCTTATTAGTATAGATGCCAATAGACGCACGGCAACAGCCGCTTAAATTAAGACTGGTCATCAGCGGCATAGCGCAATGATGACCACAACGAACGGCCACAGCTTGTTGGTCGAGTAAAATTCCTACATCTTGGTGATGTTCACCTTGTAGATTGAAAGCGACTGCGCCAACATTATGGCTGTGATTCTCAGTTAAGAGCTTCTGTTCGCCGTGACTATCCTTGGCAATACCATACAACTCAATAGCGCCAAGTTGTTGCAGTTGCTGTTGTAAGTAGTGGATCAATTGTTGTTCATGGGCGAGCAGTTGTTCGCGGGGCAATTGTTGTAAAAAATGAATTGCTGCCCCTAGGCCAATGACTTCTGCGATAGCGGGCGTGCCAGCTTCAAGGCGATTAGGTAACGCACCAAATTCAGTCTGCTCAAAACTCACGGTTTTGATCATCTCGCCGCCAGTGAGCATTGGGGTTAATTGATCGAGTTGATGAAATCGACCATATAAAATTCCCACGCCTGTTGGCCCATACATTTTATGGCCTGAAAACACATAAAAGTCACAATCAATTTGTTGTACATCAACCGGTAAATGGGCAATGGCCTGAGCGCCATCAACTAAGGTTAGCGCGCCGACGGCTTTGGCTTTTGCGATTAGCTCATTGACTGGGTTTAATGTGCCCAAGGCATTTGACACATGGCATAGGGCTACCACTTTAGGTTTAAGGGTTAATAGCTGCTCAAAAGCGGCTATATCTAGCTGTGCATCTGACGTTAACGGGATCTGTTTGATCACCGCACCGGTGCGCTTTGCCAGTTCCTGCCAAGGAACAATATTGGCGTGGTGAGCTGCAGTATCAATTAATATCACATCATTTGGCTTGATTTGCGAAGTCAGTCCGTAGGCCACCATGTTGATCGATTCTGTGGTGCCGTGGGTAAAAATGATTTCGTCTTGACGCTGGGCGTGGATAAATTCAGCCACTTGTTGCCTAACCGCTTCATATTGCTGAGTTGCCCTTGCTGATAATTGATGCGCTGCACGGTGCACATTGGCGTTGTTGAGTTGGTAGTACTCGGTCATCGCATCAATCACCGCTTGCGGCTTTTGGCTAGTGGCTGCGGTGTCTAAGTAGCACAAAGGATGATCGCCAATGGTCTGTTTAAGTGCCGGGAATTGATCGCGCAATGCTTGATGATCAAATAAAACGGCAGACGATGATGACGATGCAGGCTTCATAAATAAGGGTTTCTGTATTAAAAAGAAAAGGCATCAAGATCTTCAGTGATCTTGATGCCTAATGCAAGGCTTTGTGGCAATAAGCCTAATGACGTGAGCTTACGGACAAGGGAAACGATATAACGCCGATAACTCGTTAATTCTGCCCATCAACTCAGCAGATAAGCTGACTTTATGACTGTCGATGTTTTGCTTTAACTGATGTAAATCGGTGGCACCAATAATGTTAGCGGCGACAAATTTGCGGCTATTTACAAACGCTAGGGCCATTTCGGTGGGAGATAAACTAAACTCACGGGCCAAATCGATATAAGCTTGCGTCGCTTCCAGTGCCATTGGGGTACTGTTGTAGCGGGCAAAACGTTTAAATACCGTTAAACGCGCGCCTTCAGGCCACTGATTATTTTCGTATTTACCAGTTAAAGCACCAAAGGCTAACGGCGAATAAGCTAATAACGGCACATCTTCACGATAACTGATTTCAGACATGGCGATTTCGTAGCTGCGATTCAGCAAGTTGTATGGATTTTGAACACTGATAATACGCGGCAAATCGTGCTTTTCGGCTAATTTTAGGTATTTCATAAAGCCCCAAGGGGTCTCATTAGAAATGCCGATATAACGCACTTTACCTTGCTTAATGATTTCCGCTAAGGCTTCAAGGGTGTCCAAAATAGGAGTGTAATGCTCTTCTTCGTCGTGTTCATACATCATTTCACCGAAGAAATTGGTGTTTCTATCCGGCCAATGTACTTGGTACAAATCGATAGTGTCGATTTGTAAGCGCGCTAATGAGTCATCAACTGCTTGATGGATGTTGCGCCAATCGAGAGCCATATCTTTACGGATGTAATCACCTTTACCACCAGGGGCAGCCACTTTAGTGGCAATCACTAAATTGTCGCGATTACCTTGTGCTTTGAGGTAGTTACCAATAATGCGTTCGGTTTCACCTTGGGTTTCTGCTTTAGGTGGAACAGGGTACATTTCAGCAGTATCAATAAAGTTAACGCCTTGACCAATAGCATAATCGAGTTGAGCAAAAGCTTCGGCTTGAGTATTTTGTTCACCCCAAGTCATGGTGCCGAGGCAGATTTTACTCACCTCAAGGCTAGAATGCGCGATACGTTGATATTCCATTATGATCCTCCTATGGAATGTGCTTAATTTGAGGCTACCAAGCTTTTGGGTTATTGCAAAGCGCTATAATAAAGTCGTAATGAAACTGCTCAAAAAACAATCTAGTGCAGCTATTTTTGGAGAATAATAGAATAGTTTATGCGCTACAACTTCATTATCATCGCGATTTCGCAGGCATCGTGACCCGTTTCACCTAAATGCTCACAGTGGATAAAGCCCAATTTTTCATATAAACCCAGGGCTTCAACCAATATGGCGGTGGTTTCTAAATACATCGATTGATAGCCTTGCTGTTGGGCAAACTCAATACATTGGCGTGTTATAGCCTTGGCCATACCTTGGCCGCGAATAGTGCGGGAAAAATACATTTTCTGCAGTTCACACACGCCGTCATTTTCTGCTAATGGCGCTATACCTGCGCCGCCAACCACTTCACCTTGGTATTCAATCACCCAGTATTGTGAGCCTTCAGCTTGATATACCTCACTTAAACAGTCGAGGGTTGTGTCTGCTACGCTAAAGCCTTTGTCTGGGGTTAAGCCGTATTCTGCTGACACTTCACGAATAACTGCTGCTAATGCGGCATTGTCTTGGGCTAGTAGCTCGCGGATCACGCTTGGATGCATGTTAGCGTTAGTGGCATTTACTGGATGATTATCAGTCATTAAAAAACTCCATATTGATAAAAGGCACCATTGCCAGCACTAACGCTTGGGTATAAATACTTTCTCGGGTGGCTAAACCTCGGGTTAACAAACCGATAGCGCCGCCTTTTTGTTTTATATTATGGGTGTTAAACAAACGATCCATGACGTGACCAAGCTCTTCACCAGCTTGCAAGGCGTTAAACACTTTCTGTGGCAAAGGTAAATTAGCACTGCGGCCGACTGATAATGTGTCGTTATGGATAATGGCCATATAAGCAAAGGTGGCTGGTCCGTTATCAAACTGGTCGACACCGCCTTCCATTGCCACATAAAAATCAGCGTGTTGATTTAGGCTTGTTGCATTAGCTTGGCAAAATTGAGCACGGTTGATAGCCCCCAGTTTTGTTTCTGCTTCGGTCATGGGTTGGTCTGCCACTAATGAGGGGGCATGCATGCCACTGCAACGTATTTGAACATCTGGAAAGTATTGTTCAATAGCGTGTTGTGCTGCACTTATTTTTACTGGGTTGGTTGAACCCACAATGATATCTAAAGTGTTTGGTATTGCTGGAGACGTCGGCATAGGGCTATTTTCTTTGTTGTTTTAGTTAACTGTAATGATAACAGTGGTGAAGTTAACCACATTGTATGGGATTTTAATCCTTTTTGGTTTAATGGCTGAGTTACTTTTATTAATAATAACGCTAACCCATTGTAAAATAATAACTTGTTTAGTTGGTATGAAAAATGCTAATTGATGGTTAATTACCGCTAACTCATACAAACATCAGCTAACCTTGTTAATAAAAATTGTTTAGTGAGCTAAGCTTATTTTTATCCTCATAAAGGGAATTAATCTAATGTCTATTCGTATCGCAACCATTAGTGTCACGGTCGGGCTTATTTTAGGTGCGACAATATTTGGTGCTTCGCATAGTGAAGCAGAGTCAGTATTTTCATTATCGCAACAGTCTGATCAAGCTCATCCAGATCTTAACTTAGTACAACAGCAATTGAAGCTTGATACGGGGTCATTAACCGAATTAGTCGCCAAAACAGGGGCTGGTAAGTTAACTGTCGTCGGTGTCGAAGGTCTCAAAGAAGTCGAAGTCCATGCGGACATCTATACCCCGTCATTAGATCAAGATGATATAGAAATTAAACTCAGTTTGACCCGCAAAGGTGACAAAGCCTATTTGTTATCAGAAATACACAGCGACCAATTTTTTGGCGAGTCACCTTTTATCGATTTATTGGTTAAAGTGCCGTCAACGTTAGCTCTCAATATTAAAGACGGTTCAGGTTCTATTCAAATTGAGGATGTCAGTGCTGATATTGAGTTAATCGATGGGTCGGGCAGCATTGTAATCAATAATATTGGTAACTTGGTATTAACCGATGGTTCGGGCAGTGTCGTGTTGAATAATACTGGTAAATTGTCACTTGTTGATGGTTCTGGCTCTATCAATATTACTGACGTTAATGGCGGCATAATATTACAAGATGGCTCTGGGTCTATTGGTATTAACAATGTTGTTGGTGATGTGAGTATTGACGATGGTTCGGGTTCAATCAAGGTTGAACAAGTCTCTGGATTGGTTAAGATAAATGATAGTTCCGGTGGTATTGATGTGGCTAATACCAAAGGTTTGACCATTGTTAATTCGGGTTCTGGTAGTGTTGATTATCAAAATATCGATGGACCACTGAGCCTAGACTGATCCCCAGCAAAGCCAGTCAAATTTAAGTAATTGGCTTAAAATGTTCAAGTTAACTGCAACTGTTACATACAACATGCATTTTTGTTTCAAAGCCGAGTTTAATCATGGCATCATGCAACCACGTTATCAGCGAAGTTAGCATTATTGAAATTAGAGTCGCATCATGGCAAAGAAGTTTTACGTAGTATGGGCCGGTCGAGAAACGGGCATTTTTACCAGTTGGGATGTCACTAAGCGTTCCGTTGACAAGTACCCGCAAGCTAAATACAAATCTTTTGCCACAGAAACGGAAGCTAAAGCCGCATTTGCTAAATCGCCAGCAAGCAGTATAGGCAAAAGTGCACCCGCAAAAACGGCCAGCGGTTCATCAGCTCTTAAATCTGCTGGGGTTGGAGTATCAACCAAAACCCTTGCGGCTAATCAAACGGTACTAAGCCAATTCGATGTAGTGATTTACACCGACGGTGGTTGCGAACCTAATCCTGGCAAAGCAGGTTCTGGAATGGCGATATACCACAAAGGCGAGTTAGCCGAGTTATGGTTTGGTTTGTATAACCCTAATGGCACCAATAATACCGCCGAACTCAATGCGCTACATCAGGCACTGATTAAGGCAAAAAAAGTGATTGATGCTGGTGAAACAGTGCAAATTATGAGTGACTCACAGTATTCAATTAAATGTGTTTGTGAGTGGGCATATGGTTGGAAAGCCAAAAACTGGACTCGAAAAACCGGTGAAATCGCCAATCTGGAGATCATCAAACAAGCTCATGAGCTATATGATGCAATGAAAGACGATATCGTGCTTCAGCATGTTGCAGCGCACATTGGTATTGAAGGTAATGAACTGGCAGACCGAATGTCAATTCATGCGATTGATCAGCAGCACAAAGCATTTAGCCAATTTACTGCACCATTAGATATCAATAAAATTCTTGCGTTGCGCACAGGCTAGTTATTGTCCTAGCCCTACATTAAACGCCTTAGATTTCTTGAAAAATAACTACAAAAAAGCCGGATTTTTCCGGCTTTTTTATGTGTAATTTACAATTACTTATAATAACTTACGCTTACTTAGTGTTTTCTTCATACATTAAGTAATGGCTTTGCTCCATACCCAGAGATTCATAGGTTTTTTGGGCAATTTTATTGTCATGTTCAACATACAATCGAAAACTTGCCGTGCCACCATTATCTGCTGCTAAGTCTTTTACCGCTTGATAAAGCTTGCCATAAATACCCTGACGACGATTTTGCGGACGTATGTACACGCTTTGGATCCAATAATAATTACTTGCGCGCCAGTCGCTCCATTCGTAAGTGACCATTAACGAGCCAGCTATTTCACCATCAACTTCGGCGACTAAATATACCCCTCGTTCAGGATGGGTAAGCAGTCCTTCAACACCGCGAGTCAATTGCTCTGTGTCTAATGATAGATTTTCAGTTTCCATTGCCATGGCTTGGTTAAACTGAACTAGGGCGTGTAGGTCGGCATGTTGGCCTATTCTAATTGTCATGAATTTCTCGTTTTTATAGGGTATTTTGTTAATATCATACCGCGACATTTGTAAAATGTATTGGTTTACGGTGGCAGCAAATGTGTACGTTTTTACTCTATTTATTGCTTAGTGGCAGCAATCATGGCCAAGCATGATTATGGCATCTCGTAACAGAATTCAATCACGGTAAAATAAACACCTTAATGTGACTCAATTAACTTGGTATTGTTATTATGAGGATAAATAAAACACCTAAATGAATTTTATTCAATATCGTAAATTTCTAAGGCATACATAAAACTGCTTACAAAATAACCAAGACACCAATTTATGCTGTATTTTAGATTATTTCTGTAGTAACAAATGCTTATAGCTTTCAGCTTGTTGCCATCAAGTTGTGAATTAGCGCTCACTTATTTATACCTCTCCACTAACGTATAATTGAAATTTTTGTGACTTTGCAGTAATGTGACGCCACGACAATTTAGATCTATGTCACAAACTGCATAAATTGATGGAGATAATTATGAAAGTTGCTGTATTGGGTGCTGCTGGTGGTATCGGCCAGGCTCTAGCTTTACTGTTAAAAACTCAACTGCCTGCGGGCTCAAAGTTGTCTCTTTATGACATCGCTCCTGTTACTCCTGGTGTTGCGGTTGACTTAAGTCACATCCCAACAGATGTAGAAGTAAAAGGTTTTGCTGGTCAAGATCCTACCGATGCATTGGTTGGTGCTGACGTAGTGTTAATGTCTGCCGGCGTTGCGCGTAAGCCTGGTATGGATCGCTCAGATCTATTCAACATCAACGCTGGTATCGTGCGTAACCTAATGGAAAAAGTGGCTGTAACTTGCCCTAAAGCATTAGTGGGTATTATTACTAACCCAGTTAACACGACTGTTGCGATTGCTGCTGAAGTATTAAAAAATGCTGGTGTATATGATAAAAACCGTTTGTTCGGTATCACAACACTTGACGTTATTCGTAGCGAAACCTTCATCGCTGAGCTTAAAGGCTTAAAAGTTGCTGACGTTAAAGTTAACGTAATCGGCGGACACAGCGGTGTGACTATTCTTCCACTACTTTCTCAAGTTGAAGGTGTTACTTTCACTGACGAAGAAGTGGCAGCAATGACAACTCGCATTCAAAACGCAGGTACCGAAGTTGTTGAAGCTAAAGCCGGTGGCGGTAGCGCAACATTATCAATGGGCCAAGCTGCATGTCGCTTTGGTTTATCATTGGTACGTGGTCTTCAAGGCGAAGCTAACGTAGTCGAATGTGCCTATGTTGACGGCGGCAGTGAGCACGCTACATTCTTCGCCCAGCCAGTACTTCTTGGCAAAAACGGCGTAGAAAAAGTATTACCTTACGGTGAAATCAGCGCATTCGAAGCTAACGCTCGTGATGCAATGTTAGATACCCTTAAAGCTGATATTAAATTAGGCGTTGAATTTGTTAAGTAATTAACAAATTTATGGTCTAAAAAACGCGAAGCCTTCTGGGTTTCGCGTTTTTTTTCGTTTAAAAGCCTATCTTCTAGCATTTAGCATCTCGGTTTATTCCTATTTCATCATTCACATTGTCTACTCCTCATAATCCTTCATTACAGCAGGCTTACCCTTTAATCTTTCTTCGCCATACAGGTATAAGTTTTCCATGTGGATCTAAAGTGCCATTGCAGTTTGGAGCAAAAATCAGCAAGTTATGAATATGTTAAATTTGGAAACCGCTGAAATGAGAAATAAAAAATACAGCTTAACCATGCCGCTTCTTTTACTGGGTTGGATTGTTTCGATGCTACCGGCTCAAGCAACAGAAACCCCTTATCTACCACTCACCGATTTTGGTGATAATCCCGGTGCGTTGACAAGCTTTTATCTTCCTGTGACGCAAGCCTCAAATGCTTCTCATGCCGGGGATTTATCTTTGGTGGTGTTACTGCATGGTTGTATTCAAGACGGTGTCGAATTGGCGAATAAAAGTGGCCTAACGTCATTGGCGTTAGAGCATCATTTTGCGGTTCTAGTGCCACAACAAAGCTATGACAATAACGTAAAGGGTTGTTTCAACTGGTTTGCAAGTCAAGATACGCAGATAGACAGTGGTGAAATGTTATCGATAAAAAATATGATAGTCACCACTCAAGAAAAACTAGCTGCGAAGCATGTTTATGTCATCGGGTTATCAGCGGGTGGCGCCATGGCGAGCGCTGCAATCGTCAATTACCCCAATCTATTTCAAAGTGGAGCAGTCATCGCTGGGTTGCCATATCCCTGTGCCGACAATTTGATCAAAGCCATCTCTTGTATGAAGCAAGGGCCAGCGCAGTCGGTTGAAGAATTAGCCCAATTTGCTAAAGCAATACATCCTCAACAAACACGTTGGCCTTCATTAAGTATCTGGACAGGTGACAGTGACAATGTCGTCAATGCTAACAATGCGCAAATGCTCGCATCTCAATGGCAAGTGTTAACTCAATCTAACGCTAAGCCAACGGTAACAAATGAATCTGGCTACAGTATTTCGCGCTGGAAAGATCCTCAGAATAAGCTGTCAATCGAACTCGTTACTATTAAAAATTTTGGTCACGGCATTGCCGTCAATCCAGACATAAAACATGGAGGTGAAGAAAGTGATTACCTGCTTAGGGCACCAATAAGCAGTGTGATAGAAGTGATTAAGCTTTGGGGGCTTTAATCAAAGTAAAACATATAACATTCTGTTTTTGTTATTAATTAATTATTTGTTTTTTAATGCCTAGACCAAAACACATACTACTATAGTACCGATTCAATGTTGTTAAAAATACTATACAGTCAATATGTGAACAAATAGTAATAAATAAAAATCAGTCGTAAACCAGAATTAGTAGTAAGCAAAACCATTAATAATAAATATTACAACGGGGATCTGTATGAAACAGAATACTATTAAAATGAGCTGTATTGCCTTAGCCATTTCGTCAGTGTTAAGCGCGCAGTATGCCGTTGCCGCAGAAGAACAAAATAACAGCGTCGACAAACAACCTGTATTAGAGCGCATTGAAGTGACTGCTCGTAAAACAGTCGAAAGCTTACAAAATGTGCCTGTGGCAGTGACATCGGTCAGTGCAACAGAGTTGGCAGAAAACGGCATCAGCGTAATGACTGAAATTCAGCAGTTTTCGCCCAATACCACATTGCAATCTAGCCGAGGCACTAACTCTACGCTTACCGCTTTTATTCGTGGCGTGGGTCAAGAAGATCCACTTTGGGGCTACGAGCCTGGTGTCGGTATTTACATTGATGATGTCTATATTGCACGTCCGCAGGGCGCGGTGTTAGACATTCTTGATGTACAACGTATTGAGGTACTTCGTGGACCACAAGGCACGTTATACGGCAAAAACACCATTGGTGGTGCGATTAAATATGTTACTAAAAAAATGTCTGGCGATGGAGAATTAAGCCTTAAAGGTACCGTTGGTAGTTACGGGCAAAAGGACGTCAAAGTGGCCGGGCAACTCCCCATTGTTGATGACAAGCTCTATGTTGGTTTTGCCTTTGCGAGTTTAAACCGTGACGGTTTTGGTGAATTTAAAACCTCGGCATTAGATGGCCAAGATACCGAAAACTATAACAAAGATGTTATGGCGGGTCGTTTAAGCGTTGAATACTCGCCAACAGACGATCTATTTATGCGTTTTACGTATGATAAAACCCAAGATGACTCCAACTCAAAAGGCGGCTATCGCCTACTTCCTAGCTTATTAACTGACGCACCAGTACCTGATAGCAAATACGACTCCTACACCAGTATGCCTACATGGAACAAAGTCGAAACAGAAGGGTGGAGCGCGACGGTTGAATATAATCTCAATGAACATTGGAGCGTAAAGTCGGTTTCAGCCAAGCGTGAAGGCGAGTCTCTAACCAACATCGACTTTGATAATACCAGTTTACGTATTTTCGATGTGCCAGCTATCTACGAAGATGAGCAGTTTAGCCAAGAGTTCCAAGTAAATTACGAAAGTGACAATCTTAATATAGTGTCTGGAATTTACTATTTTGACGGTGATTCTTGTGGTGTTTTCGATGCTATTTTAGAAGAAGCCTTTAAAGCATATGGCGGACTAACGCGTGAGGTGAGTGGTTGTAATAATAGCGAAAGCTATGCTGCTTATATGCAAGGTTCATACGACTTTACTGAAAAGCTATCGATGACATTAGGTGGCCGTTATACCCGCGAATCTAAAGACGCCACCGTTTATAATGGCGTGATATTCGATAGCATTTATCCAGAAACTGACTGGTATCCTGGGTTTGTGCGCGATGACGCATTAATTGAATCTCAAGTTCCTAAAGTGCTAGATGATGAAGAAACATGGTCTAAATTCAATCCGCGGATCGGTTTAGAATACCAAGTAAATGAAGATATGATGGTGTTTACCAGCTACTCACAAGGGTTCAAATCGGGTACGTTTAACCCTAGAGCGACAGGCGCGGAACCCGCGGTTGATCCTGAAACAGTTGATTCATATGAAATAGGTGTGAAGAGCGAATGGAACGATAATCTTCGTGTTAATGCAACGCTATTTTATCTTGATCATAAAGACCGTCAGTTTGTCACAGTGTTACCAGGAGAAGATGATTCAGACCTTAATCAGCGTTTAGGAAACATCGGTAAGTCTACGGCGACAGGCCTAGAACTTGAAGTTGAATATGCTGCGACAGAATCACTTAATTTATTTGCTAATGTTGGCTTAATTGACGCCACTTTTGACGAAGTGATTTCATATGACGATCTTGGCAATAAAATCGATATTAGCGATACTTACACTATTACCAATACTCCGGATACCACGGCAAACCTAGGGTTTAGTTATAGTATTGAAGCCGACGTTGGCAGCTTTATCATTAATGGTAATTACTATTACCGTAGTGATTATGACTTAGCGGTAGTGGATAACTTATTGAGTCAGGATGGATACGGACTACTGAATTTTGGTGTGAATTGGTATAGCAATGATGGCCATTGGAATGCTGGATTACATTGGAAAAACGTCACCGATGAAGAGTATTTAGTGGGTAACTACGCCTTTGTCACGCCAACAGGTAATGGCGATTTTACGCCAGGGCTAGGCGGCGATAACACCTTAATTGGTTACTATGGCGATCCGGAGACGATTTCATTAACCGTTGGCTATAAGTTCTAAAACGTTGTTTAATTGATAGACATAAGAAGAATAGCCGGTCTCGTTAGAACCGGTTATTCTTTTTAGATATGAAGTATGCGCGACCCGAAAATAATAATATCAGCGCAATGTTAGGGAGCCAATGATGTCTCAAATTAAAGTGGCAATTGCAGATGACCATCCGCTATTTCGTGCAGCGTTAACCCAAGCCGTACTTAAAAGTGTTAATAACGCACAAGTGCTAGAGGCGGAAAACTTTCAAGAGTTAATCGCCATAGTGGAGCAGCACTCAGATATTGAGCTTATCTTTATTGATTTGCATATGCCGGGAAACGATGGCTTTACCGGACTGACGTTATTGCAAAATCACTTCCCAGATATCGTGGTTATCATGGTGTCATCTGACGACCAGCCGGAGATTATCCGCAAGGCGATCAATTTTGGCGCCAGTGCTTTCATTCCAAAATCAGCCAATTTAACCCAAATATCAACGGCGATTGATACTGTGCTTGAAGGGGATATTTGGTTACCAGAGCACACCAATATTAGTGCCGATCAACACACCGCTGCAGAACATCAACGTTTAGCAAAGCAATTAGCCCAACTCACGCCGCAGCAATACACTGTGCTGGCTAATATAGCCAATGGTAGGCTAAATAAACAAATAGCGTATGACTTAAGCATTAAAGAAACCACGGTAAAAAAACATGTCTCAGCGATTTTACTCAAACTTGAAATCAACAATCGCACTCAAGCTGGGCTGGTGTTTCAACAATTAATGATCACTTCAACTGAAAACCAGCAGGTGGATGTAGAAGCCTCATGATGTAGCACCAACGAATCGTTATGACCATTGATTGCGGTTAAAGATTGATAATAATAGCGACTAAAGAGTTAACTCAAAAATGCCTCATTGTGAGGCATTTTTTGTGGTCAATAATTCTTAGTTATTCAGGCGTCAGTTGTTTAATGATTCGCTTTAAGGCTATTGCTTTAAGCGGTTTACGCACAAAGCTAAATTGAGCACTGCTGGTGTGTTGTCTAACTGCTTCCGAAGGGTCTGCTGAGCAGATAACACAGGTGGGTGGGTTACGGTTCATCGTCAGGTGATTGGCTAATAAATACTGTACTAAATCCACACCATTTTTATCATCTTCTAAGTGATAGTCAGCAATAATAAGTTTGGGTTGCGGGTTATTTGCCAATTGCAGTATGGCACTGGGTTGGTCTTTAGCGGTAATGACATTACATCCCCAATCGCTGAGTAATGTGGAGATCGCTTTTAGCATCAGGTCGTCATTGTCGATAACCATCACTGTGATATTAGTGCTGTCACTGCTTATGTCATCTTCGGCAGTTTCAGTCACTTTAACTGGCTTTTTCTGCTGTAATACACGGGGTATTTCAACACTAAAACACGTTCCTTTACCCACTTCCGAATGCAGTGATATGTTGATATCCAACAACTTGGCAATTCGATCGCATATCGCCAAGCCTAGTCCTAATCCCGGAATTTCACGAGTGAGCTCCAAGCGTTCAAATTCACAAAAAATGGCTTGCTGTTTATCAAGCGGAATACCTGGGCCATTGTCCCAAACTTGTATGAATAAAGCGTGCTCAAGCCGCCTAACGCCTAATAACACTTTTGGGACAAACTCGGTATTACTAGTCTGCCCATTTGCTTTATTGTCAGGCGAAGACGTTTGGGATGTTATTTGCTGATTACGTTTGCCAGAAGGGGAGTAATGAAACGCATTAGATAAAAAGTTCTGAATAATACGGCGCAGTAGTCTTTGGTCGCTTTCTACGAAACAAGAAGATATTTGGTAGTTAAAATCAATACCTTGCTGAACCGATAATGCTTTAAATTCATTGACTAATGTTGACAATAAATCATCAATCGCAAATTGGCTGGTTTCGGTTTTTAGCGAGTTACTGTCTAAGCGAGATATCTCAACCAGATCTGATAGTAAGCTCTCCACCACATTTAATGAGTCTTCAATATTGGTTGCGAGGTCATGCAGTTCAGTTGATTTAACCCTTTGCTTTAGCATCTCAGTAAATAAGGTTAAGGCATTAAAAGGTTGCATTAAGTCATGGCTGGCCGCGGCCAAAAATCGGGTTTTACTGCTATTAGCGGCTTCCGCTTCCGCTTTGGCTTTTTCCAGTTCTTGGGTGCGGCTTTCAACCCTTTTTTCGAGGGTTTCATTGGCCAGTTGTAAGGCTTTTTCTGCTTCAATATGCGCAGTAATATCAGCAAACGTACTGACAAAGCCTCCGCCTGGCATGGCTTGGCCGCGAATTTCCAGCACTTTTCCATCTAGCATAGTGCGCTGAAA
Organism: Shewanella sp. MEBiC00475; assembly: GCF_005234075.1. Taxonomy (NCBI): domain Bacteria; kingdom Pseudomonadati; phylum Pseudomonadota; class Gammaproteobacteria; order Alteromonadales; family Shewanellaceae; genus Shewanella; species Shewanella sp. MEBiC00475. The sequence goes on along the minus strand of NZ_CP039928.1, from coordinate 1,334,966 downwards.
ATGATGAGGGCTACCACTGCGCATATGAGCTAAGCGTTTTTCCACTAGCTCATGTGCCTCGTTACCGACAATAATGCCTCTGTCGATATTAAATCTAATCAGTTGTTCAATGTGCAGGCCAGCTTTGACGTAATCTTTAGGGTAACCTAACAGTTCAATATAACGTTGATTCCAAGCCACTAAGCGCATATCGGCGTCGACAACGCTGATCCCTTGCTCAATATTCTCTACGCCAGATTGCAAAAGTTCACGGTTAAATTGAAAGATTTGGCTGGCTTCATCGACAATGCTAACTACATCTTCTAGTGGCACCTGCTGGCTGCGAGATGCGGCGCTCATCACCATTCTGGTAGAGGCTGAGCCTAGTACGCCAGACAGTTTTAAGCGAGTGTAATCAACGAGCTGTTGCTGCTGATCTTTGCCTGCGAATTTTTTAGATTCTGCAATAAGCGCATCGGCTTCGTCTTTGTTAATAAAACGATTTAATAAACTGGCTAAATCCTCTACGGATAAGTACCGTTCTAGTTGAATCTGTTTTCTGTTTACAAATAATTCAGCTTGTAAAACCTCGCCAACGCTTTGTTCTTTAAGCAGTGAAATCACCACAAAGCAGCCCATGTTAGCCACTAAACTGTACAATACACCATGACTAATATTGTCCAAACCGGTTAAGCCAAATAAGGCTGTCGGCGTTAACCACGCAATATCAAACAATCCAAATTTAACCCAATGTGCATCAGGAAAGGTAGCCGGCAATAGTAGAGTATAAAGCCAGACAGTACTGCCCATCATTAGCCCCACAAAGGCACCTTGGGTGGTGGCATTTCGCCAATATAAGGCGCCTACTGCGGCGGGCGCAAATTGAGATAACAACACAAATGACAACAAGCCAATACTGGCTAAATGATTTTGTTGATCGATAAAGCGTTCAAACGCAAAAGCGGATAATAAAATGACCGCGATAGAGATACGGCGTAAATTTAATAAAATACCTGATAACTGCGGGGTTTGTTGAGAGCTAAATTTTGGTAGTCGTAATAGTAATGGCGTTAAAATTTCTGTCGAAATCATCGTGCTCAATACAATCGCCGCCACAATAACCATTGCGGTTGCGGCTGCGAGTCCACCGACATAAACCAATATCCCTAGCCATGCTTGTTGATAAAAAAGCGGTAATGTCAGGACATAGGTATCTGCGCCGATACTGCCGCCAGGGAAGCTAAGCTGTCCGGCTAATGCAATCGGCAATACAAAAATATTAATCAATAACAGGTATAACGGCACCATCCAACGTGCTGATTTAAGCTCTTCGTCATGATTGTTTTCAATCATCATCATATGAAATTGTTGCGGTAACGCATAGATAGTAATAGCGCCCAAAATAACTTGAGAAATCACAAGGTAAGTCGAGTCTGATTGGCTGGTTTGTTTAATATGTTGGCCTTGAGTCAGTAAGTCACCAAAGCCATCGAATATAAAGAAAGTGGCAAAAATACCGACGGCAGTCAGGGCAAATAACTTCACGATAGAGCTAAACGCAATAGCCAGTACTAAGCCTTGATTGTGTTTACTGGCAGACAGTTGGCGGGTGCCGAACAAAATACTAAAGCTAATTAATACAATGGTCACCACAAATGCGGTGCTAATACCGGACTGAAACGTGCCTGTTAGTAAATCAAAGCTGGTACTGATGGCCCTTAACTGCAAGGCGATATAAGGAATGGTTCCCAGTAGCGACACTATAGCAACGCTGGCGGCAATTTTAGGCGAACGGTCAAAACGGCACGCAATAAAGTCGGCAATAGACGTGAGGTTTTGGCTTTTGATTATTTGCAGCGTGCGCATTAGCATCGGCCACGCCAATACTAAGCAAATGATCGAACCAATATAAATGGGGGCCAGCCATGCGCCCGTTGTTGCAGCTTGTCCAACTGTGCCATAAAACGCCCATGATGTGCAGCATACCCCTAACGACAGGCTATAGACCCACGGCTTTTGGGTTAATTTTTTTATGGAACGATTTTGCCCCCACTGTGCAACCACAAACAGCATTGCAAGATAAGCAATCGAAATTGAACTGATCAACCAAGTATCGATAGATAACCAAGCCTGCAAGTTATTCCCCAATTATTTTTATTGTTTATCCTTGCGAAACTACACTAGACGCCCTGTTTGATAAAGATTTTTAATGATGCGGTGCACTAAGGTAGTACTTATTTATCCATATCCATCAGATAACATGAATTAACTCTAATAGTGTCATTTAAGGTACCGATAACGCCTATGAAAATAACCCATAGATATTTGGTCGAAGGTTTAGTCTTTACGAGTTATGTTCTCTTTGCCATGGCATGGGTTGGCGGCACCGCCAGCATGAATCACATCATGGCATCGATGCACATTGAGAGTTTAGCGTCGGCAAGTTTTATCAGTGGTGCAGTCACGCTAGCTAAAATAGTCGGAACTTTTAGTGCTGCATATGTGGCGGTAAAGTTCGGAATAAAGTACGCCTTTTTGTTAGCTGCGTTATTAATTGTTGTTGGGATAGTGACACCGTTAGCGACGAGTTATGAGTTACTGCTGGTTAGCCGTTTTTTAATGGGCTTAGGCGGAGCCTTTATGATTGTGTACTTTAATCCGATTGTGATGCTGTGGTTTTCCCCTGAAGACCGTCCGGTAGTTAATGGTTTAAATGCGGTGGCATTTAACGTAGGTACGGCAATTATTTTATGGGGCATGACCAGTATTAATTCACTTACAGGCAGCTGGCAAAATAGCTTAGTGTTGTTTTCAGTTGCGAGCTTGATACTGGCTATATTGTGGTTACTGGTTAAGTTTGATGCTCCACAGCCAACGAATAGTGCATCTGGAACAGAGCCTGCAATATACGGTTATCTTGAGGGCTTAAAAGATAAATTTAATTGGGCTTATGCTTTTACCTATTCTGGGCTGCTTTCGTTTTATATTTGTCTGTTCACTTTCTATCCTCAAGCGGGAATAAGCCAAAGCAAATGGGTGATTGGTTTTGGTATTGTCGGCACCATTGTGGGGATGTTGTATAGCCGTAAAAATCCGTTACGTCTTCCTATTCTTCGCCTAAGTGGTTTGATTATTTTTATCACCATTTTAGGGTTATCTTTTAGTACTGAGCCTTGGCTGCAAATAACATGCGCTATCGTATTGGGCTTTTTTATCTTTTTCCCTGTGACGGCATTAGTGTCTATTCCTCACGAACTCCCTGATATGACAGGGCAAAAAATCACCGTGGTGTTTAGCCTGTTTTGGTCAATCAGCTACTTGGTTTCGACGATCGTATTGTGGGTGTTTGGTAAATTGGTTGATTTAAACGATGGCAGTTATGTCAGTTCATTTGTGATGATCACCATACTTAGCGGCACCGTGTTTGTTGGCAGCTATTTTCTACCCGAAACAGGAAAACCAAAGGAGTTAATATAATGCGAGGAACCGTTTCCCTTAAACTCACTGATTTTCTGGCGTTAGCCAACAGCAATATCGCCTTGGCTAGACAAAATAATGTCCAATTTACACCGACAATATTACGCGAAAATCTAAATAAACTCGGCGCGTTAATGAGTGATTCGCCAGCGGTGAGCTACATAACAGATAAAATATTGACGTTACCCGACCGTACTATTCCCGTCAGGATTTATAGCCCAGCGCCAGATAAAGCTTTGTCGGTGTTATTGCATTTTCATGGTGGCGGGCACATGTGTGGCAGTGTGGCGCTTTACGATCCTATTTGTCGTCATCTTGCCAATGCAGCGCAGTGTGTGGTGATATCTGTTGAATACCGACTCGCGCCTGAGCATCCTTATCCTGCAGGGATTGATGACTGCGAACAGGTATTAATGCGTTACGCTGAGTTACTGGGTGATGTTAAGCATCAGCACAATGTCACGATTATTGGTGACAGTGCTGGTGGCGCCATTTGCACCAGTTTAAGCATGAAAAGTTTGACCGATAAGCGGATTAACATTGACCAACAAATTCTTATTTACCCGAGTGTCGATTACACCTTAAATAGCCCATCATTAGACAGTAATGGCACTGGGTTCTTACTCGAAACAACCCGTATAAAGTGGTATTTCGAGCAGTATTTTCAATCGACTGAAGCCGATATCATTAAACAGGCTTCACCTTTGTTTGGGGCTATGTCTGCTAAGTTGCCTAAAACCCTTATTTTTACTGCAGGCTGCGATCCGCTTAGGGATGAGGGAATAGCCTATGCTAAGGCATTAATTGCAGCTGGGGTTGATGTTGAACATCATTCGTTCGATGGCATGATCCACGCCTATATGTTGCTGCACGATTTAGTGAAAGATGAATGCATGGAAACCTATCAACACATCGCTGAGTTTATGGCCAAGATCTAATTGGTACTTATATTTATACCCGCACCAATACGAGTACTTATTTTTATCCAACACCATTATCTTGATCAGTAAATCAGTCGGCCAAATCTTATTGTCTTTGCAAATAAAACAACCCGTATGCACACTGTGAATACGGGTTGATGTTGTTAAGCACAATTGTTGCTTAACACTTGTGTTTAACTGAGCTTAGCTCAGTTTATTGCGCTGTCCACGCACCATCCATTGGCAAAGCTGCACCGGTAATGCCTCGAGCGGCACCACCACAAAGAAATAAAACAAATTCACCGATTTGTCTCGGTGCCAGCATTTCTGGTAACGGCTGCTTGGCTGTCACGAGTTGATATTTAGCGTCTTCATAACTCAAGTTTTTATCGCTTGCTATGCTGTCAATTTGTTTGCCGATAAGCGGCGTATCAACCCATCCAGGACAAATCGCATTGACGGTAATCCCTTGTTCAGCACATTCAATCGCAACCACCTTGGTTAAGCCAATAATTCCATGCTTCGCCGCACAATAGGCTGCCTTATTGGCAGAAGCGACTAAACCATGCACTGAGGCAATATTGATAATTCGTCCCCACTTTTTTTCCGTCATTACAGGCACGACTTTTTGAATGGTATGAAAAGCGGAAGACAAGTTAATTGCAATGATGTCATTCCACTTTTCGACCGGAAAGTTTGCCACATCTTGGGTGTGTTGAATCCCAGCGTTGTTAATCAGAATATCAATACTGCCTAATGCACTAATTGCACTGTCCATAAACAAGGGCTATCCACTTAGCACAACCAACCACTATATGTTGTGGTTATCGATTTTTAATTGATTGGTACGTTATCGGCTTAGAACGCACTGCTTGTTCAAGCAACCTGTAGAATAATAATCCCCGAGAATCTGACTTTCTTCTATTGAAGCGAAATGTAAACTCATCTAAATAATAATCAAGTTGCTTAGCCTTTACCGCGCCTTGATATGTACCTAAAAGCCATCTTTTACATAATGATGAGACTCGATGTACCCCAGCCATTGTTTCATGTGCAGGTACAGATGAACCTAAATGCACTATTCGGTTATGCTTATATCCTTTCTTGTCTATTTGTTTGTATGCTTGAGAGCCATCACTACAAATTGTACTACCAGGTTCAATTACATCTTGAATGAATTGATGGATATGTTCTTTGGTTGCACTTTCCACTTGCCTTAAACGTATCCGGCCAAATCCAGAGGGTGATAGCAGCTCAACAGCGACCAAAACTACAGCCTTACGCTTACCCTGTTGATTTTTAATAGATGATTGGGGAACGACGCCACCTATTAGTGTTTCGTCAACCTCTACGATGCCGGACAGTTTATCCCTTTCAGGATCAACCATGGCATGTCTTAACTTGTGCATTAATGACCAAGCGGTTTGATAACTCCCAAGACCTAATAACCTTTGAACTCCAAGAGCGCTGACCCCATTTTTTTGATTTGTAATAAACCAGACGGCAGCAAACCAACTTTTCATGGGGGTTCTTGTTTTGTCAAAAAGTGTACTTGATGTTACTGAACACTGAGAACGGCAAGCATGACATTTTAACTTGCCATTACTTAACTGATAAGGTGATTGATGGCTTGAACAGCTTGGGCATATGAATCCGTTTGGCCAACGAAGTTTGTAAAGGTAGCTAATGCAGGATTGTTCATCATGAAACCAATCAACAAATTCGCCCCAACTTGTAGGGTAATCTACACCCGCTTTTAATAAATACGATGAAGTTTTCATCACTACATATTGACACTGGTGGCGCTAAATGGATAGCCCTTCCATAAACGCATGTATGCAGCTAGCGTCTCTCAAGTCAGCATTGCTAAAAAAGGTATTTATTTGGTATTGAGTTGCAAATTCAGTCGCTAAAGTCTGCCCTTCATCTTGCGCCATTAAGCCATGCAATACGATATGACAACCTTGTTCGGCAAGTACATGTGCCGTCGCTAGGCCAATACCGCTAGTGGAGCCGGTAATAAGCGCCACTTTCCCTTTGAGTCCAGTTTGTAACGTCGACATAGTATCGGTTCCCTTAATTCAATAGCGGCAATGACAGCGTATGTCATCAACCTTTGTGACATGTTTTATGGCGAGATCATGTCTACAGCATATTCTCACTAACATCTGATTTAGTACTTTCAGAATAAAACAATTACAGCACTATTTAATTGGCACCTTAGTACCATAAGGAAAAGATATGCTTGCTTATACTTTGGGGCGATCGAGGATTTATAAAACAATAGCAGCAGACTCTATGTTTATAGTGAATGGTTTTTTGTTAAAAATCTTAATGAATTGAATGAAGCATTACCAACTTATCTCTTTGCCTTGCCAATCTAAGTAACTGGCTTCGCCGTTGGGTTCAATATTGCTCATGATGTTATACAGCTGGCTGGCGACAAATTCAGGGGTAAAAAGCTTGCCTGCGGGTACGTTAGCCTGAAAAGGTTTTGATAATGGTGTGTCAGTAGTGCCAGGATGAAACGCGATGAGTTTTACTCGTTTAAGGCGTCTGGCATATTCCACCGCAGTGGTTTTGATTAGCATATTTAATGCCGCTTTTGAGGCGCGATAGCCATACCAGCCGCCGAGTCGGTTGTCTGAAATGCTGCCAACTCGGGCACTCAAAATACTGATTACACACTTGAGGTTGTCGATCTTATTAGGTTGCTGTAGCAGTAACTCAGTTAAGGCGCTTAGCCATAACATGGGCACAATACTGTTAGCGTAAAATAGTTGCTGTAGGGCATCACTGTTAATGTCTTCAATGCGTTTTTCAGGCATCAAATGAGTTGTGCCTGTGTTTTCGTTATCGGTGGGTTTATTAGTCGTTTTAGAATGCAAAATGCCATTACAGATGATTATTTTTGTAATTGTGCCGACCATCGATGACATCTCAGCAATACAAGTTGAAATAGAGGCTTGCTGATAATCACAGCTAATATGATGGTGAGTGACGTTTTGGGGCGTATTGTCTGCAAGTGTAGGCCGTGTCATTGCAGGCGCTATCAGTGAAGATTGACGACTCACGGAGATAATGGTCAAGGGTAAATCGTGTTCTTTTTCTGATATAGCTTGGTTAATAAAAGCTTGGGCGATGAATGATGACGCGCCAATCACAATAATGGTTTCTGTTGTCGTTGAATCGCTCATGCACTTTGCCCTTACTTTATTTTACAGTTACCGTTATCACAGCGTTTTTGACCTGTAAGCAAATAAGATATACGGTAACGATTACGGGCAAAGGCTAAATACGCGACGTCAGCAACAGGTTTGATGAGCGGCAAACGTAATAATTTTATCCAACCATGCTTACCCGTTAAACCCCATGCTTTGGCTGTTACATCTAAGCCATACAACCAACTACCGTCAGCTTGTAATCCATGTAGTACCGTATTAGCTTTTACGACATCTAAGTCAGGGAAACGCTGATTAATATCAGCGGCGTTAATGTCTTCAAGGCCGATGCGGTTTAAATTGTCATGACGCTTTAATTGCTTCATTTCATTAAGACACAGCGGGCAAGTGCCATCGTAAAAAATAGTTAGTTCCATCATTTACCTCATTTATGTCTAATGCTTGTTGAACACACTTATTGAACACACTTATTGAACACAGATCGTAACCATTGTACGCCCCAAACGCCAAGCCAGTTTACTTTAGTTGGTATGTTCAAAATTTTAGTCAAATCGTTTCGGTTTATGATCTTTTTATTTCAGCTAGGCGTATAGTTTAAAAACAAATCATAAGGGCTGAATCATGCCATTAAGCCAAGCAATCATTAAAGTCACTAATTTACGTTTGCGTACCTTTATTGGTTTTAACCAAGACGAACGCGACAAGCAACAAGATGTGGTGATCAACATTGAGATCCATTATCCAGCCGATCGATCGTTTCAAACCGACGACGTTGCCGACGCGCTAAACTACAAAGTGATCACCAAAAAAGTGATCCAACATGTCGAAGAAGGTCGTTTCTTGTTATTAGAAAAGCTGGTTGCTGACGTATTAGATATTTGTCGTGAACACCCCAGTGTAACCTTGGCAAGAGTGACCATCGATAAGCCCCATGCACTGCGTTTTGCCGATTCAGTGTCGTTATCTTTAGAGTACCAAGCCTAATCATTATTTAAGGATGTTATTATGACCACCATTAATGACATAACTCGCGCAGAGTTGTCTGCAGAAGCATTGAAAGTACAGCAAGCATTAGTCGCCCACGGACTTGAAACACCACTTATTCCAAATGATATGACCAGTGAACAAAAGTATCAGCGTATTAAAGGCTTAATGACCGAAGTGGTATCCACATTAGGGCTAGATTTAACCGATGACAGCTTAGCTGAAACCCCGCATCGTATTGCTAAAATGTACGTTAATGAGATTTTCTCGGGTCTCGATTATGCTAATTTTCCTAAAATAACCCAAATTGATAATAAAATGGGTGTTGAAGAAATGGTTAAAATTAGCAACATCAGTGTGGTCAGTACCTGTGAGCATCACTTTATTACCATCGACGGCTTCGCCAAAGTGGCTTATATACCCACAGATAATATTATTGGTTTATCTAAAATTAACCGTATCGTGCGATTTTTTGCTCAGCGTCCACAAGTGCAAGAGCGGTTAACTCAGCAGATTTTAGTGGCCCTGCAAACGTTACTGGCGACTAATGATGTAGCCGTGAGCATTAACGCGACCCATTATTGCGTAAAATCTCGTGGCATTATGGACACCTCATCAAGCACACAAACCACTGCGCTTGGCGGCTGCTTTAAGGCCAATCCCGCTAGCCGAGCCGAGTTTCTAGCATAAGGTCTAGCATAACGTTTAGCATAACTTTTAACATGACGTTTAGACATAATCAGCCTGAACTCGAAATGGCTAGTACCACAGCGTTTAAAAATGATTTCACATATTGAAGTCATTTTTTTTATGAACATACTATCGATTGTCATTATTAGGCGGTAGGATGGTTTACGTCGAGATAACCATCTAATTTTATTATGATAAAGGCTCAATGTATCGAGCTAAAAATAAAGAGAGCATTATGGAACGTACAATACTGATCACTGGCGTAGGTAAACGTATAGGCTATGCACTGGCTAAATATTATTTGGCCCAAGGTCATCAGGTCATTGGCACCTATCGCACCCATTATGACAGTATTGAGCAGCTCGGTAAGTTGGGGGCAAGCTTGCACTCATGTGACTTAACCGATCCGACTGCCATTGATGCATTAGTCAATCATATCAACCAACATCACGATAGCCTCGATACCATTATTCATAATGCGTCTGACTGGTTACCCGACAACAGCGGTTTAAGTCCAGCTGAGACTATGGCGAGAATGATGCAAATTCATGTTTCAGCGCCGTATCAAATCAATCTTGCTTTAGCACCATTATTGATTAATGCAGCTAAAACCAATGATGACAGTATTGGTGCCAGCAACATTATTCACATGACCGACTTTGTTGCCGAAAAGGGCAGTAAAAAGCATATCGCCTACGCTGCCAGTAAAGCTGCACTTCATAACATGACACTCTCGTTTGCTAGCTTGTTAGCACCGCATGTCAAAGTGAACTCTATTGCCCCAGCAATGATTTTATTTAATGAAGATGACGGTGAGGCATACAAAGCCAAAGCATTGGCTAAAGCCATATTGCCCAAAGAAGCTGGTAATGCCGAAATCATGTCTTTGGTCGACTACCTACTGGGCAGCCATTATGTAACGGGTCGAAGTTATGCTGTCGATGGTGGCAGACATTTAAAATAATTCATAAAACGACAAGCGGTAATGTGTGCTGCAAAGTTGACGCAATTTTATAATGGACTTCTAGACGGCTAGTTGCTAGTGTAGATATTAATCAATATCCACACTCGCTATTATCGAAAGGAAGTCACTATGTCTGCAGAAAACATGAAGCTGGAATCATTGGCGTTACATTATGGTTACGAGTCTGAAGCAACAACCAAAGCTGCAGCCGTGCCGATTTATCAAACCACCTCATATACCTTCGATGATACCCAGCACGGTGCCGACCTGTTCGACTTAAAAGTGGCTGGCAATATTTATACTCGCATAATGAATCCAACCACCAGCGTACTTGAGCAACGTTTAGCCGCAATTGAAGGCGGTATCGGTGCGCTTGCAGTGGCGTCTGGCATGGCCGCCATTACTTATGCTATCCAAGCATTAACCCAAGTGGGCGACAACATTGTCAGTACCAGCCAGTTGTATGGCGGCACGTATAACTTATTTGCCCATACACTGCCACGTCAAGGCGTTGAAGTCCGTATGGCTGCGTTTGATGACTTTGATGGTCTCGATGCGCTAATTGATGACAACACCAAAGCCCTGTTTTGCGAATCAATTGGTAACCCGGCCGGTAATATTGTCGACTTACAACGTTTAGCCGATATTGCTCACAAACACGGGGTGCCATTAATTGTCGATAACACTGTGGCTACGCCTGTGTTGTGCCGTGCATTTGATCATGGTGCTGACATTGTTATCCATTCGCTCACTAAATACATTGGCGGTCACGGTACAACCATTGGTGGGGTGATTATTGACTCGGGTAAATTTGACTGGGTTGCCAACAAAAAACGCTTTGCGATACTTAATGAGCCAGATCCGTCTTATCACGGCGTGGTGTATACCGACGTCTTTGGGCCTGCTGCCTACATTGGCCGTTGCCGTGTTGTGCCACTGCGTAATACTGGCGCAGCATTATCACCACACAGTTCATTTTTGTTACTTCAAGGCTTAGAAACCCTCAGTTTACGCATGGAACGTCATTGCAGTAATGCGCTCACGCTAGCTGAATATTTACAACAGCATCCTAATATTAGTTGGGTTAATTACGCAGCACTGCCAGACAGCCCTCATCATGCAACTTGCCAAAAAATCACTGGTGGTAAAGCCTCTGGTATTATTAGTTTTGGTATTAAAGCTGATAACGCAGAAGCGGGAAAAGTGGCTGGTGGTAAGTTTATTGATGCACTGCAAATGGTGCTACGTTTGGTGAATATTGGCGACGCTAAATCGCTGGCTTGTCATCCTGCCAGTACAACGCATCGTCAACTTAGCGGGGCAGAATTAGCTAAAGCTGGAGTGTCAGAAGATTTAGTGCGTATTTCTGTGGGTATTGAGCACATAGACGACATCATTGCCGATGTCAGCCAAGCATTAGAGAAAGCAATTGTGTAAGCCCATTTTTAGTCTAATCAGTAACTAAAAAGCCCCATCAATAGCGTGTATTGATGGGGCTTTTTATTACGAAACGGTAGCTATTTTAAATAGCTAATCTTCTCGTTGGGGTAATAATCACTGGTAAAGGAATATCCCAAAAATCAGTTGGAACCTGGCTCACTTGTTGGCAATCATGGGCAAACCCGACGGCTAATGGTTTGTTATCAACCACTTGAGCCAAGGTGCGATCGTAATAACCACTGCCCATTCCCATGCGATTACCATGTTCATCAAATGCCACCATAGGAGTGATAATCATATCGAGCTTGTCGACAGGGATAATGTGTTGCACATTCAGTTGCGGCTCGCTAATACCATATTTGTTATTAACCATCACAGAGTCTCGGTCATAACGCACAAACAGTAAATGCCCTTTACTAAACGGATGAATGCATGGCAAATAGAGGTTAATGTCTAGTTCCCATAATGCTTCAATGAGTTTTTGGGTGGCGAGTTCACCATCTTGGGTAAAATACAATGCAACGTGCTGAGCTGACTGCGCCTGAATTTCGGCGAGCATATGACGGCTGGCGATTAACGCTAATTGATTTTGTTCTTCAGAGCTGAGGCTATTACGTTCTTGTCTGATATGACGACGGATATTATCACGGCTCATGCCTGTACTATCAAATAATGGATCTTCAAGTTCTGTTGGTTTGGCAAAGTAGCTAATGCGTGCCGAAGAGGTTGACGTAACAGGACGGTGATCCTTGTTAGTCATAAAACGCGAGATACTCATGTGTAGGGAGGACTCCATCACTTATAAATGAAATTAAAAACGATAATCAACAAACAACTCAAAGTAGGTTATCGCGTTCTGAAAAGATATGAAAGCACTGGTTGATAGTCGGTTAACGTAGAATTATTTTGCATCAAACTAAACCAACAAATCAAAATGCAGCATAATTTTATTACATTATGCTGCATTGTTTTAATCAAAGGAAACTGGCGTGTTATTTATCCATATTCATTGATTTTAGTAGCACTGGACTATCGTAATCCGCCACCATGGTCTTTGCTTTTAACCAAAATTTTCTACGTGTTAAAAAGTAAGTAAAGCTGATTGATAACAAGCCCCACTCAATTAAATTATGCGCCATAAAATCTAAACCAGATGATAATAACACAGCCACTTCGCTAACGTAATTAGCATGGTTTGCAATAAAACCATAAGTCGGGTTAATGAAGAAAAAACCATATTGAAGGGCACAATAAATACCAATGCCAGCAATCAAGCCAAACAGTTTGCTGTACCACTTTTCTGGCCATTTTACACCAATCACCAGTAAGTAAAGTCCAACCAGTAATGAGCCACTAACAAGCGTGCTCGCTATTGTGGGTGAACGGTTAAGCAGGTCAACTATGTTGTAATAAAGAGTAAAAGCGAAATGTGGTAACAACAGTGTAATGCTGATAGCTAAAATCCATATTTTAGCTTTACTAATACTTTTCCAATACCAGGTTTTAATACTTTGGTAGCTTAACCACAGTAACCCAAGTACAAAAGCGTAATTAACAAAAGCGGGTAGCCCGAAAAGGCCAAATTTCATCGTCAATAACGCCATCATCCATTCAGGTATTTGAGTCACACTCATGCGATTACCTGAATCAACTGCAAATGAAGGGTATAGCAGCGCGATTAACATCCCTAAAGTAAAGAATAAATAAGTGTATTTAATCAAGCTCAAGAACATGTTTGGCGCAATACCTTTAACGCTGTGTTTTTTTAATTGTGTCACTAAGTTTTGGTAATTAGATATTACAGCGTCTTTAATTTCAGTAGACACCCAGTTTTCATCTAATAGTGCAATTTGGCTGTTGGTTACATTGGCTTCAATAATGTTTTTAACAGCAGGCGTTGCTAATGCCATTTTGTCTGCCGATTGACTGCCGCCAGCCATTTTCTGTGCCACACTCCAAACCGCTGGGTCATAAACTCCACCAGCATTATGGGTAGTATCTTTTTTACCTGCAAAGCACATCTTGGTATCGACTTTATCAATCGTAGCGGTAAATTGTAGCGTTGGCAGTTTAGCGGTAAAAGCGAAGATAAAGGTACAGCCATCCAAGGTGCCTTCAACATCAACTTCAGTTATCTCAGTTAAATGATAGACCAAGTTTAAACCGTTATTTTTAACAAACTCAGAGGTCCATTCGTGGTAATCGTTGCTGTTATAAGCCCATTTAGTGCTACGTTTTGCATCACCGTCAATGGTGTAACTGTAATAGAGATAACCACCACCATTACAAGTATTACACGTCACCGAGCCTGAGCCACCGCAAGTATGACACGTTGTTTTACCTCGTCCCCAACAGGACGAACATGATTCTGTAGTATAAACCGTGCGATTATTGTAACTATCGTAACGCGACACACTAACGCGGCCACTGCCACTACAACGATTACAAGAATTACTGCCAGAACCATAACAACTAGAACAGCTTTGTGTGCCAGAACCACTGCAGTTGTAACACAATTTACTGCCTACATAGGTTTCTGGTGCAGATTTTAGGTCTTTATTCCTTATTAAGAAATTGCTAGATATATCAGGACCAAGAATCTTTAAAAAGCGATCGTTAAATAACGTGTTCTGTCCGCTAGCGTACTCTTTAGCTTTTTCATGGGCACAATCCCGAGCATTCGATGCCGTGCCAGATTTAATCCCTGACGGACAATAGCCTCCATGTTCGTGTGTACTCACCCCAACTTCGATAGTCCACCCAAATGTAAACTTAAGTTGAGGAAGCTTTTCTTGTTCATTGCTTAATTTTATTGGTACATCGACACCCGTGAGCTCTTTACCGTTACGGCGAATAAAATCTTGGAATTGTTCTAATTTACTCACGTAATACTTCCTATAAATCAATGCGTGATGAATGGTTTACTTTTTTATGACTGCTTGGTCGAATCGGCTAATGACAAATTGATATTAAAATCAGTTTCATCGGCTTTTAAGTACACCCATTTTCTAATAGGTGTATATCCAGGCGCGGTAATTTTAATGTCATAACTGCCAGCAGGTAACATCATGCCTGCTTTATATTTGGGTTTAATATTCATTACTGACACTTTGGCATTGGCGATATTACTTGTGATGCTAAGGGGTAATAAAGCCGTTTTATTAGACGCGTTTTTAACCACTTTAGTTGAATCATGTACAGGCATTACCGCTAAGTCAAAGCGGTTAATCGGCTCACTGATTGCATTAAATCCTTTCGTAATAAATAAGCTCTGGTCTATGGATGAACCAATAGGTTGCACCATCGGCAGCGTCACTAATAACCATTTAAGGGTAAATGAAATAGTGGCGGAGTCATTCTTCTCCATTTGTTCAAAAAAGTAATGTACTGCAGAGCCTTTAGCTGTGTATTGATTACTGCCCATGGATAGCGGCACGACAAATATAGACGCTAATAATAATGTTGATATCGTCGGTTTTATAAAACGATTAGGCTTTGACTTTGACGCTGAGTCCATCCCCTTTGCCTGTATCAATTCCACGGCTTTCATCGGTAACTTTAATACGGTTAATAGCACCAGAACCAAACTTATCGACATCGAAATTGGCGGAATAATCGTTGATCTTAATGCCGATTTACCTGTTGATTCAAAAGAACCGCCATCGGCAAACTCAACTTGTTGGGCTTCGAGTACATTTAGATACTCGGTGGTTTTCCGTCGAATATTGGGTTCAATGATTTTCTGTTTAAACTCACGGTTATTCCAATCAGCCAGCGTAGGGTTTACGTAAAGCTCTTTCATTTCTCGTTGAATACGTTGTTGAATAACGCCTTGTTGTTGAAAGGTTTGCCAGCTCAAGTTTGGTGGCATATCGCTGTTCTTGGCTTTCATTTTCGATCGCCACTCAGCATCTGCTTGTTGACGCACTTTTTTAGCGACTGCAATGTCAAAGCTATTACGATCGGTCAGAGACCAAGAAGGGGATAAGGTTAAGCCTTTTTGTTTCAGCTTTTTATTCACTTTTATGCTGGTAAGTTCATTGACTCTAAATTCATGGATTGAGTTAATTCCCAATGGATAGCCACCCGATTCTTTAACAAAATCAGGTTCCATTTTTACCATCAACACGTTTTTATAATGATTCACATCGTTGGTATACACCATTCGATGATCTTTAAATCCCGCGTCGCCACCCGTTACGGCATCAGCGGCTTGCATTGCAGTGTAAAGGCCAAATGTCAAAATCCCTGAAATAATGGAATTACCAACATTTTCAGACGTCGAAATTTCCTCACGAACCAACCAATCATTAGGTGGAATATAAGGCATGCTGTATTTGGCTATTTCTTTGTCATAACCGGTTTGCAGTCGCTCGAAACAACGGTCTTTATTACTGCCACTTTTCTTCTCTGCACATTTATTACGGCGTTCAAAATAATCGTATAATTTAGGGGCTATTTTTTGCGCACGTGATTCGACCCTAGCTTCATAAGCCTTGGTGCCTTTTTGGTATTGCTCCCAGCCCTGTTTAACCTGATTTTGGGTATCGAGCCAGTAAGCGTCAGATCGTGTTTGTACGCTAGCTAAAGCCTGATTATATTGATTAGAACCAGCAGCATATTCAGTGTATTTATCGCGAAGCGTTTGGCGGAAATTATCATAGTTGGCGTAGTGTTGATCAAATTGAGACATAGCACGGTCACGAACAAATTTTTCCATGATCAGGCGTTTTTTCTGTTTTAAATCGTCCACTAATTTATCGTCAGCGTATACCAGCCCGCCAAATACGGATAAGAACGTTTTTTCGACCGCGCTGTGTTTTTTATCTGGATCGTAATCAATGCCTTCAAATGCGATTGAATTTTCAATCAACGCGCTACGAAGCACTTGAGACAAGTAAGCTTGTTGACGTTCTTCAGGAGTTGAAGCATCAATAATAAAATGATCCACCAACCACTTCTGACCAAAAAAGACGGTTGGCCAAACTATCACAGCAATTAACGTAAAATAACCCAACGCGCGAGTGGCTTTAGCCACTTGCTTACCTTTTAATAATAAGTCAGCTAAAAGCAGCGTAACGCCAATACCACTAATAGTGCGGCCAAATAATTCCACTGCGCGTAAGTCTTCCGCACTGGAGTTACGACCGCCAGCAACATCGGTTAACGCAGCATTAAACACAGCCTCAGGGAACAAATACACTAGCGAACAAATGAACATCAACAACATCCACCAGAAAGGTTTACCCGTGTTAATAATTTGGGCTTCTACTGCTTGTTGTTTTTTAGCTTTAGCAGCCGTTGATTGTTGATGTTTCTGTGTTTTCTTTAGCTCTTTCTCTGCGGACTCCATTTTTTTGTGTGTTGGGGCAGTGTTAAGCAAGTTTGTTGCAAATGGACTTTTGTTTTTCTCAGTCATAGTAATATTTATTAGCCATCAAATTTTATTAAAATTGTTTATTTAGTCAGCCTGTCGACTTGGTAAACTTAAAATTATGGTGTCACCCGTGTCTGTATCTATTATTTCATCGGTAATAGTGGGGAAACCATGTTCCAACAAAGGCGTAGGTATGTTGTTAGGTACCTTGTTAACCGGAGTGCTATGGATGGCTTTAAGGCCAGAAGCTAATGACAGATAATAACCTTCTGTTTGATAACCTAGCATTTCGTCAAAGCGGTCAAAGTCAGCATCTTGGGGTAAAGAGGTAATATAACGACCCACATTACTCGATGCTTGATAACGTTTTTTAGGTTTGGCTCCATTGAATAAACGCTGGCAAATTTTGTAAGGCGTGGCATCTACAATTGCGCCATCAGGTAGCTGATCTATTGTTAACTTAAGTAATTGTGTTTGATGATAATCACTGCCATTAAGCGAATAGGTATAAACCTTCATTCCGAGTTGGTGAGCACTATACCTCACGCTGGGATGCTGCATAAAACTGCGAATGTCTAAATGTAAACCAGAGTTGCTACCCAGCTTTTTTTGCAATTGGGTTAATGATGATTTTGCGGTGTAGTCTTTATAACGCGAGCGGTAACGTTTAGTTCCGTAGCGACCAGCAAGTTCGAGATTATGTTGATTATCTAAGTAATAGGCATCATTTTTTACGCCTTTACGTAAATCTGCTGCTAACTTTTCAACGCTGGTAGGGTGTCCACCTTGAATAAAGCCTAAATAAACCGATGGGTTAATGCCGCGTAGCTTATAGAGGACATCAAGTTCTGCCGCAGAATAATAAAAGCCACCCAAGCCAATATATTTTCTGAGCATATTATCGAGCTCTACCAGCTTTTGGCCATTGGTATCAGATTTTATTTCTACATTGAGTCGCTGACTTTGATCGCGATATGCGCCAAATACTTTAAAGGCTTCTGCAGCCGTTATTGGGCGTTGATTGAGTAAATTGTTACTGTGTTTATCTCGCAGTTTCAGATTAGAGAACTGCTGAAAACTCATGCGATTTAGTTTGAAACGTTCACCTGTGTAATACACGGTAGCGCGACCGGTTTGACTATCGTGATGATCCACCCAAGTGCCATCTTTCAGAAGCATTACATCAATTTCGACACTGTTAAAGTTATCGTTCAAGGCTGAAGAAATTGCATTCGCGCTACTTTCTGGTTGACGAAAATCTCCACGGTGCGCCGAAATATCTAACTGACATTGTGCGGTCGAGAGCATTTTGATATTGCCATTGTTGGCAAGATATAAATTGCGATCACCTAAGCTCAATTGAACATCAATGATATCTAAACCTTGGTTTGCCGCATCGGCAGGCAAATGAGATAACGCAGCAGGAATGACATAACTAGGTTTAACAGGGTCGGGTGTGGATTTACAACCAGATAAGCTGAAAATGAATACAATTAAAATGGTGCAGTAAACCTTGAGATGAATAGAGCAGCTTGTCATAAGTCATGATTGCAAGTTGTTAATATTGAAGACTTTATACATTAATATACTTTGTAAAACAATCTTATCAATAAAGTAAACAAATGTAACAACCTGAAAGTGTGAAATCGGGACTGTTTTGCATAAAAAACGGTCACAAATTATAACAATTTGAGCAGAAGGACTTATACCAAAGTTTATCAGACGCGCCGTAAAACCCCGTCCTTCAGGTCGGGGATGTAAGGCACTGGCAGCGTAGCTGGCACGGTTTTGACTTTAGTGCGGCGTTTGTTGCTGCTCAATGTATCGGCGAATCACGTCGATAGGTGCGCCACCGCAACTGCCCGCAAAATAGCTGGGAGACCACAGTGCGCCGCCCCACAATTTTTTCGTGATGGACGGATATTTTTTCTTGCGAATCATGCGGCTGGAAACGCCCTTTAGACTATTCACGAGTGCCGATACCGCTATTTTCGGTGGGTAATTAACGAGTAAGTGAACGTGGTCGTCTTCGCCATCGAATTCAATCAATTCAGCCCCAAAATCCGCGCATACAGCTGCAAAGATGGGTTTAAGCTCATCGAGTATTTCCTTGGTGAATACTTCGCGCCGATACTTAGTCACAAAGACCAAGTGAACGTGCATATTGAATACACAATGTCTACCGTGTCGAATATCGTTGTTTGTTTGCATAGGCCAAACTATACTTTGGCTATGGAACGACTACAAGCCTTCAAATTCGAGCTACAGCCCAACGGCGAGCAAGTGCGCAATATGCGTCGCTTTGCAGGTACGTGTCGGTTCGTCTATAACAAGGCGTTGGCGTTGCAGAAAGATAACCACGAAACGGGAAATAAGTTCATAGGCTATGTGCCAATGGCGGCGGATCTGCCGAAGTGGAAGCGCGAAGCGGGCTTCGACTGGATTAAGAATTCCCCCTCGCAAGCGCTGCAACATGCGCTCAAGGATTTAGAAAAAGCCTTCAAGGGGTTTTTTGAAAAGCGCACGGATTTTCCGCGTTTCAAAAAGAAAGGCAGTGGCGATAGTTTTCGCTATCCAGAACCCAAGCAAATCAAATTAGACCAAGCCAATAACCGTATTTTCCTGCCCAAGCTGGGGTGGCTAAAATACCGTAAAAGCAGAGATGTATTGGGCGAAGTGCGTAACGCCACGGTAAGTCAATCAGGTGGCAAGTGGTTTGTGTCGATTCAAACACGGCGCGATGTTGAGATTGTGCCAGTGGCTACAAGCGCCATAGGTATTGATGTGGGCATTGCGCGTTTTGCGGCAATGAATGACGGTAGCTATATTGAGCCGAAAAACAGCTTCAAAACGCAGATGCAGCGGCTGGCTAAATATCAGCGGCGCATGAGCAAGAAAGTGAAGTTCAGTGCCAATTGGAAAAAGGCCAAGGCCAAGGTCACACAAATACACGTCGATATCGGCAATGTTCGTAAGGATTTTCTGCATAAGCACACACATACCCTCAGCAAAAACCACGCGCTGGTATGTGTAGAAGACTTGCAGATTAAGAATATGTCGAAATCATCAAAAGGTACGGCGGAAAAGCATGGCAAGAAAGTAGCGCAAAAATCGGGCTTAAACCGCGCCATTCTCGACCAAGGCTGGGGTGAGTTTAGGCGACAACTGGAATACAAAACCGCTTGGAATGGCGGCGTTTTGCTCGCCGTGCCTGCACAATACACCAGCCAAACTTGCCCTTGCTGTGGCCATGTATCAAAGGATAATCGCAAAACCCAAGCGCAATTTTTGTGTGTAGATTGTAACTACGAAAATAACGCCGATGTTGTCGGCGCTATCAATATATTAGAGCGCGGGCAGCGCTTGTTAGCCTGTGGAGAAACGGCAGCTTTAGGCCGCTCTGTGAAGCAGGAACCCATCGAAGCGACTAAGCTGAAAACTGCTTAGCGCCGTAGGAATCCCCTTCCATTGCGCGTAGCGGCAAAATCCTTTTGGGGATTTTGAGGTGGGGGAGGATGTCAAGTTGTAGATCGATTCAATGCTTGAAAATGATCGATGACCTAATAGTGCACATGGATCTAGTGAACATGGGAGTAATGGATGAAATAATAGTGAATAAGGAATAGCGCTCGAAATAATAATGCGCGGGATAATAGCGCCTAGACATAAAAACGGCTTGAGACAAAACGAAACATGGGTTGGGTGACGACAGGTATTAGCTAAAAGTGGCAGTAACACACACCTAATTAGGATGCTCCCCAAAATACCGCTGCTGGCGCAGCCCTTGAACCGTAGGTTCAAGGCGGGTAAATGTTCATTTCCTAAGGCTTCTCGGTATAATCCGAGCATGCACAATGTCAACGAAAGCATTCACCCTGGGTTTGTAATTATCGGCACAGGGACTTAACCAACGAGCAAATATCCCAGGGAGCAAAACAGGGTAGAATCAAGTTATTCTTAATTCTGAAATCTTAGTTTAGCCTTCCTAGCGACTTCGTTCAACCAACGATGTTTCCAACGTTGACTGTAATAACGAAATGCGCTCATCCATTTGCGCCATGTATTGTTTGTTTTTTTGCTTTTCTTCGTACAATTCATTACCAATGTTAAGCGCTGCCATTATAGCAAGCTCTTCACGGCTTAAGTTATTGGTACGAGACTTTAGCGTTGTTAGTTGGTTTTCTACTTCTCTGGCTACCGTGCGCAAAGCATCTTCGCGTCCTTTTGGACATGCGATAGAGTAGGTGCGTCCTAATAGGGTAATATCAACAGCACTGTTACTCATAATGTTGCCACGGTTCCTTAATTAACCTCAACCCGATTAAGAGGTGGGGTAAACAAGTGAAAATCAGAAAGCTTGGTATATTTTATATCAAACTTATCATTTGTTTTGCTAACAAAACGCCTGCTAGTATTTCTTTTGGAAATTAATAGCTGCGACAATAGCAAGTTGACTGCAAAATCAATTGTAACGCAGATCGTGGAACAAAAGATCGTTTAATAACCGTTTATTAATTCCAGCTGTGGTTAACCATATTCAGCATATGGGCGAACTATATAGCGCTGAATTTAAAAGAGCAAGGCAACAACATCCCTTTTTAACTATTTGCTGTTTGTGTGAACAAATCCGCTACAGTCAATGCATATTTTAGCCACAATAGGCAGTTGCATTTGGAGCATCATAGTAACTCTGCTAGCATTGAAGCAGTAAATTGCGTTAATAGGAATAAACCATGGCAATCCCACCTTCGTTATGTATCGATAAACTAAAAAAAGCCTTAGATTTCGCTGAAGTCGGCCATCATCCCGTAGAAGTACACGGCATGCTTGTTGGACTCATTTGTGGTGGCGTAAAACAAGAAAAACTTACCTGGTTAAAACCGCTAGTAGAGTTAATGAACGACGGCCAGCCGTTAGAGCCAAAATTGCAACAGCTGATCATCGAATTGTATCAAGACACTGTCACACGTTTAGCCGATTTTGAGTTCGGCTTTACCTTGTTATTACCAGAAGAAGAAGTGCCATTGAGTGAACGCGTTGAAGCGTTAGCATTATGGACCCAAAGCTTTTTAACTGGCATTGCTATTATTCAACCAAAACTTGCCAAAGCAACACCCGATGTACGCGAAGTGATTAAAGACCTTGCAGACATTGCCCAAGTAGAATTTGATGTCGGTGATGACGAAGAATCAGAAGTTGCTTATGAAGAACTGCAAGAGTTTGTCAGAATGTCGGCTATTTTATGTTATTCAGAGTTTGGCTTAGACATGCCTTTAAATGACACCGACGAGCATTCAAATATTCACTAACATTTTTGGTATAGGCAGCAACGCAGCGTATGACCACAGCACAAACAAATACAACACCACTTACCGTTGATATTGCCATAGTGGGTGGCGCCATGGTGGGTGCCACGCTAGCCTTAGGCTTAGCTAAGTTATCTGCCTCGCAGTCGCGTCCGTTGCGCATCGCCTTAATTGAAGCCCATGTTGCTAACAACAATCATCCAGGTTTTGACGCCCGCTCCATTGCTATCGCCCAAGGTTCTATATTCGAACTCACCCGTTTAGGTATTTGGCCTAAATTGCAGCATCTTGGCACGGCAATCGAAAACATCCATGTGTCTGATCGCGGACACTTTGGCATGACCGAGCTAAACGCTAAGCCACTTGGGTTAGATGCATTAGGCCAAGTGGTCGAGTTAGCTCAAGTTGGTAAGGTGTTATTTGATGAGCTGACTAAATCATCAGTCAGTTTATTTTGTCCTGCTAAAGTCACCGATATACAAGCCCAACAAGACGGCCACCTAGTAAGCTTAGATGACGGCACGCAATTGCATTGTCAATTATTGGTGGCGGCCGATGGTGCTCATTCAGTAGTACGTCAACAGCTGCAACAAACCACAGAAATAATCGATTTTGACCAAACCGCCATAGTCGCTAATGTCATCACCAATCAAGCACATCAACATTGGGCGTATGAGCGCTTCACCCAAACAGGTCCAATAGCACTGTTACCAATGACATCGGTGCCATCAGCACCCTCTGCGCAATCACGTTTATCACTGGTGTGGGCCGTACCGCCAGCAAAAGCGGATGAACTAAAGCATGCCGGCAAAACTGAGTTTTTAGCGGCACTACAGCAAGCCTTTGGTCATCGTGTTGGTCGCTTTATTGATGTCGGCCAGCGGGCCAGTTATCCATTAACCTTATCGTATATGCCAAGACCCATTTTTCACCGTTGTGTGTTTGTCGGTAACGCCGCACAAACCCTACACCCAATTGCAGGGCAAGGTTTTAACTTAGGTTTACGTGATGTCATTGGCTTGTTAGACGTAATTGAAACGGCATTAACTCAAGCCAATGCCAATGACAAAACTGAAGTCGATGTCGGCAGCAGCGCCATAGTGCACCAATATTTAGCCGCGCGACAAGACGACCGTGACACCACACTGCGTAATATTGAATTTTTAGTCCGTGGTTTCTCCAATCAATATTGGCCGCTGGTGGCAGGGCGCAATATCGGTTTGCGTTTATTGTCTTGGTTTCCCCCACTTAAACGTCCCGTTGCTCACACTGCAATGGGCTGGCGTTAACTCTTTCAAGGTAAGGATCCACCATGTATTCAACTCAAACATATGATGTTGCCATCGTCGGCGGTGGTATGGTCGGGCTAGCAACCGCAATCGGTTTAGCCAATGCCGATCTTAACGTGGTGGTAATCGATGCAGGTGCAACCCAAGCCGTCAGCGGTGAACCTAAATTACGGGTTAGCGCCATTAATAAAGCCAGCCAGCAACTCCTCGAAAACCTCGGTGCGTGGCAATATCTTGACGACAGCCGTATCAGCCCTTATCAAAAAATGGCGGTGTGGGACAAAGACGGCCTAGGCAAAATAGAATTTGATGCCAACAGTATTGGCGAAGCTTATTTAGGCTCGATTATCGAAAACGATGCTATTAGTTTTTCCCTTGCCAAGCGCGCTAGCGAAATCGCTAATTTGACTCATATAGAAGGTCAACGCCTTGAACGGATAGCTTTTGGCGAACGCGAAGCTTGGCTCACCTTAGCCAGTGGCGACAACATTAGCGCCGCCGTAGTAGTGGCTGCCGACGGAGCAAACTCTTGGGTGCGTCAACAGTGCAGTATTCCACTGACTTTCTGGGACTACGGCCATCATGCTATTGTCGCCACAGTACGCACCGAACTCGGCCACGATGCCACCGCCAGACAAGCCTTTTTACCCGGCGGACCATTAGCCATGTTGCCATTATATGATGACAACTTATGTTCAATTGTATGGTCGGTATCGCCAGATCAAGCCCAGCACTTATTAGCCTTAGACGAAGCAGAGTTTTCTAAAGCATTAACCGCCGCGCTTGATGGTCGTTTAGGCATGTGCCAAGTAATAAGCGAGCGCCAGTCATTTCCATTACGTATGCGCTATGCGCGCCATTTTGCTCGCCATCGTTTGGTGCTGGCCGGTGACGCTGCTCATACTATCCATCCGTTAGCTGGCCAAGGGGTTAACCTAGGCTTTTTAGACGCAGCCAGTATCATCGACACCTTTACCGAGCTACATGATCAAGGCAAAGATTTAGGCGAATATAGCCATTTACGCGCCCTTGAACGTTGGCGTAAAGCCGATGCCATGGAGATGATTGCCACCATGGAAGGCTTTAAAAGACTGTTTGCTGGCAGCAATCCACTTAAAAAAGCTATGCGAGACATTGGATTAACCCTAGTTGATAATGTCGCTGGGCTGAAAACAGTGTTCATCAAACAGGCTATGGGTAACAAAATGACATTACCTAAACTTTGTCGTGAGCCAATTTCGTAATAGCTAATATAGAAACTTGTTTAATATCAGTAGATACAGTTAAACCCGCAATTTTATTGTAAAAAATTATGTAAAAAAATTACAACAATGGATTAGCTAAACTAATGCGACCGCACTCGGATTAGAAAATTTTTTTGTATACAATTTAGGTCTGCGGAGTATAATTTTGGTCGCATTTTATCAAAAACCTACATAAGAAAGGCCTCAAAAAAAGGGATAATAATGGCTAGCAAAACTGTACTTTTTAACAAGCATTTAGAATCAAACGCCAAAATGGTTGATTTTCACGGTTGGGAAATGCCGATCAATTACGGCTCTCAAATCGAAGAACATCACGCAGTACGTCAAGACGCGGGCATGTTCGATGTATCGCACATGACAGTCGTTGACGTCACCGGCAGCGATGCTTGTGCCTTTTTACGTAAGTTACTTGCTAACGATGTCGCCAAGCTTACCGTCCCAGGTAAAGCCCTTTACGGCGGAATGCTAGACGAAACCGCTGGCATTATCGACGACCTTATTACCTACTATTTAACCGACACCCATTACCGTGTGGTGGTTAACTCAGCGACTCGCGACAAAGACCTCGCGTGGATCAACAAACAAGCCGCCGCGTTTGATGTTGTGATTACCGAACGTCCAGAACTCGCCATGATTGCAGTACAAGGCCCTAACGCTAAAGCCAAAGCGGCGAGCGTATTCACTAGTGAGCAAAATGCTGCAGTTGAAGGCATGAAGCCATTCTTTGGCGTGCAATCAGCTAACTTATTTATTGCCACCACAGGTTACACCGGTGAAGCAGGCTACGAAATTATCGTCCCAGAAGCCGAAGCCGAAGCGTTATGGCAAGCACTATTAGATGTAGGCGTTAAGCCATGTGGTCTTGGCGCACGTGATACCTTACGCTTAGAAGCGGGTATGAACCTATACGGTCAAGACATGGACGAGTCAATTAATCCATTAGCCGCTAACATGGGCTGGACCATCGCATGGGAACCTAGCGACCGTGACTTTATTGGCCGCGAAGCATTAACCGCCATAAAAGCGGCTGGAACTGACAAACTTGTTGGTTTAGTCATGGAACAAAAAGGTGTTTTACGCCATGATATGGCAGTGTTTTTTACCGACGCCGAGAGCGTTGAACATCAAGGTGTTATCACCAGTGGTTCGTTCTCGCCAACCTTAGGCTATTCAATCGCCATGGCCCGTGTACCCAATGGTATAGGTGCTACCGCTGAAGTTGAAATGCGTAAAAAACGCGTCAACGTAAAAGTTGTTGCCCCAAGCTTTGTGCGCAATGGTAAATCCACTCTTTAATAGAGTCGTTTTAACCCAAAAGAATTTATTGATTAAGTACTTAGAACATTTGATTAAGGAACAGTAACAATGAGCACTATCTTAGCAGACTTGAAATACGCCTCTTCACACGAATGGATCCGTAAAGAAGCAGACGGTAGCTACACAGTTGGTATCACTGAGCATGCTCAAGAGCTATTAGGTGACATGGTATTCGTAGAATTACCAGAAGTTGGCGACACAGTGACTGCTGGCGAAGATTGCGCCGTAGCAGAGTCAGTTAAAGCTGCATCTGACATTTACGCACCTATTTCTGGTGAAGTGATTGCAGTAAACGAAGCATTAGAAGATTCTCCAGAGTTGGTTAACAGCGACGCATTTGGTGATGGTTGGTTCTTCCGCGTAATGCCTTCTGACGAAGCAGAAATAGATATTTTACTTGATGCCGACGGCTATCAAGAAGTTATTGACCAAGAATAATCGTCAATAACCCAAAAAGCTCCTTAGGGAGCTTCTTTGTTTATGCAAAGTAAAAAAAGCTGTGCAGACTCACTCGAACCTATGGCACCCATAAAGCCAAGGGCGAGGGCACGGCAAATAAACCCGTAATGGGTTATTTACGTATTACACGTTTTCACCTAATCCAGTTCTGTGCCCTACCGCCCGAACTGGTCGATTTGGAACAAGGTTTAACATGACCAAGCAAACCCTGACACAACTAGAACAGCACGAACTTTTCCTCACTCGTCACATTGGCCCAAGTGCAGAGCAACAGCAACAAATGTTGAGCTTCATTGGTGCAGAGTCGTTAGACGACTTGACCGCACAAACGGTCCCAGGCAAAATTTTGTTACCGCAAGATCTAACCATCGGTGACTCATGTGGCGAAGCTGAAGGTATCGCCTATATCCGCAACATAGCAGACAAAAACAAAGTCTTTAAAAGCTATATCGGTATGGGTTATTACGGCGTGCAAGTGCCCAATGTCATTTTGCGTAATGTGTTTGAAAACCCGGGTTGGTACACGGCTTACACGCCATACCAACCAGAAATCGCCCAAGGTCGTTTAGAAGCCACATTAAACTTCCAACAAGTGTCAATGGACCTAACCGGGCTTGACCTTGCATCAGCATCATTGCTCGACGAAGCCACCGCAGCAGCGGAAGCCATGGCATTAGCTAAGCGCGTATCTAAAGCCAAAAAAGCTAACATATTCTTTGTTGCCGATGACGTATTCCCACAAACACTCGACGTTGTTAAAACTCGCGCTGAATGTTTTGGTTTTGAAGTGGTCGTAGGCCCTGCAAAGGATGCGGTAAATTACGAATTGTTTGGTGCCTTGTTCCAGTACACCAACCGAATTGGCCAAATTACTGATTACACCGAACTATTTGCCACACTCCGTGACAACAAAGTGGTTGTAACTGTGGCTGCCGACATCATGTCATTACTGTTGCTTAAATCACCTGGCTCTATGGGTGCAGATGTTGTATTTGGTAGCACTCAGCGTTTCGGCGTACCAATGGGATACGGCGGACCACACGCAGCCTTCTTTGTTGCCCGTGACGAGCATAAACGTTCAATGCCAGGCCGTATTATTGGTGTGTCTAAAGACACCCGTGGCAACAGTGCACTGCGCATGGCAATGCAAACGCGTGAACAACATATTCGCCGCGAAAAAGCCAACTCAAACATTTGTACGGCACAAATCTTATTAGCCAACATGGCCTCGTTTTATGCGGTATTCCACGGCCCACAAGGCTTAAAAACCATTGCATCACGCATTAACCGTTTAGCCGACATTTTAGCGGCAGGCTTAACAGCAAAAGGGTTAACCTTAGCCAACAACACCTGGTTCGACACCATCAGTGTTAAAGGTGCCGACGTAGCTGCCATTAATGCCAGCGCTATTGCCGCGCAACTTAACTTACGTATTGATGCAGACGGCGTGTTTGGTATCAGCTTAGATGAAACCACTACCCGTGAAGACATCGCAGACTTATTTGACGTTATCTTAGGCGCAGGTCATGGTTTAGAGGTTGCAGCACTTGATGCCGACATCCTTGCCAATGGCAGCCAGTCAATACCGGAAGCGCTAGTACGTCAAGATGCAGTATTAACTCACCCAACGTTTAATCGCTACCAAAGCGAAACCGAGATGATGCGTTATATCAAGCGTCTCGAAAACAAAGATTTAGCCTTAAACCACTCAATGATCTCGTTAGGTTCATGCACCATGAAGCTCAACGCAGCAGTGGAAATGCTCCCAGTCAGCTGGCCAGAATTTGCTAACATGCACCCATTCTGCCCGCTAGACCAAGCAGAAGGTTACACCCAGTTAATCGATGAGTTGTCTGAGTTTTTAGTTAAAATCACTGGCTACGACGCTGTGTGTATTCAACCAAACTCAGGTGCCCAAGGCGAATACGCTGGCTTGTTAGCCATTAAGAAATATCACGAGTCTCGCGGCGACGCGCACCGTAACATTTGCTTAATTCCACAATCGGCTCACGGCACCAACCCTGCATCGGCACAGCTTGCTGGCATGAAGGTTGTGGTTACCGCGTGTGACAAGCAAGGCAACGTTGATTTAGAAGACCTACGCGCTAAAGCGGCAGAACTTGCCGACAGCTTATCGTGCATCATGGTTACTTATCCGTCGACTCACGGCGTATACGAAGAATCAATTCGTGAAATATGCGAAATCGTCCATCAATATGGTGGTCAAGTCTACTTAGACGGCGCCAATATGAACGCACAAGTTGGGGTAACATCACCAGGCTTTATCGGCGCAGACGTATCGCATCTAAACTTACATAAAACCTTTGCTATCCCGCACGGCGGCGGTGGTCCAGGTATGGGCCCTATCGGTATAAAATCACACCTTGCCCCATTTGTGGCAGGTCATGTAGTGGTTAAGCCTGGTCGCGAAAGCGACCATAACGGTGCAGTATCTGCTGCACCTTACGGTAGCGCCAGCATCTTGCCAATCAGCTGGATGTACATCAAGTTGTTAGGCACTAAAGGGGTTAAGCAATCAACTCAAACTGCATTGCTAAACGCTAACTACATCATGAAAAAGCTGTCAGCATACTATCCTGTGTTGTTCACCGGCCGTAACGACCGTGTGGCACATGAATGTATTATCGACTTGCGTCCATTGAAAGAAATCTCTGGCGTAACCGAAATGGATATCGCTAAGCGTCTTAACGACTATGGTTTCCATTCACCAACTATGAGTTTCCCAGTAGCGGGAACCTTAATGATTGAGCCTACGGAATCTGAGTCTAAGGTTGAGCTAGACAGATTTATTGAAGCGATGGTGTCTATTCGTGGCGAAGTTGACAAGGTAGCAGCAGGCGAGTGGCCAGTGGACAATAACCCACTGCATAATGCACCTCATACCCTAGCGGATATTATGGACCCAGAGTTTGATTCACGTCCGTACAGTCGTGAAGTGGCCGTGTTCCCAACGGCAGCGGTTAAGGCGAATAAGTTTTGGCCAACGGTAAATCGTATTGATGATGTTTATGGGGATCGCAATTTGATGTGTTCGTGTGTACCAATTTCAGACTACGAATAATTGCTGCTTAGTCTCGCTATTACGGCGTTGAACCTCGGCTCCAGTGCTCATTGACACCAGTCAACTCCGCGCTAGAGCCTTCGGTTCGCCTTGTACTAGCTTCGCCAGCGACGCAATTATGTAATAGTTAGCTTCATTTGAAGTTTTAGAATTTAAAAGCGACCGAAAGGTCGCTTTTTTGTCTTACTTTCGGCAGTAACGCTATTTACAGCTGAGAGTTTTCGCATAGCTCGAAATAAGGAGTTTGACACCAGTCAACTACGCGGCGAAAACCTCAAACTTCATTGTCTTATCATCGCCAGCGACGCAATTATGGTGGTAGCAGGCTTCATTCAGTATGTTGAGTAATAGCATTAAAAAGCGACCGAAAGATCGCTTTTTTGTTGATAAAATGAAGCTTACTCTAACCCTGACTCAATTTGCCTACTCCTATCGTCATGGTGATAAAATATTTAGCGATAATTACATAGAACTTTTCATACAGCTTAAGGTCTTATTATGTAAGGTTTAAATTTATTTAAACTGAGTCCCTAACAATATCTGAATAGGTAACTCCATTTTGAATATCACTCCATTACGTCGTATGAGACGATTACGTAGCTCAGAAGCTATGCGCGATCTATTGCGTGAAAACCACCTTTTATTAGACAATTTAATCCATCCCATATTTGTCGAAGAACATATCGACCAACCAGTCCCTATTTCTACTCTACCTGGTATCAGCCGTATTCCCGAAAATGCCCTAGCCGATGAGATTCGTCAGCTTTATGCGCTAGGCATACGGTATGTTATGCCTTTTGGCATATCTCACACTAAAGATGCTCAAGGAAGCGACACTTGGAATGATAATGGTCTACTTGCTCGTATGGTCAAGACAATAAAATCTGCCGTACCAGAAATGATGGTTATTCCAGATATTTGCTTCTGTGAATATACCGACCATGGTCATTGTGGAGTCATGAAAAACGACAAAGTTTGTAACGACATGACAGTTGAAAATCTAGTTAAGCAATCGGTGACAGCTGCTAAAGCTGGTGCAGATATGTTAGCACCGTCGGCAATGATGGATGGCCAAGTAAAAGCCATTCGTCTAGGACTGGATGCAGCTGGTTTTGAGGACGTGGCTATCTTGGCACATTCGGCAAAATTCGCTTCTTCTTTTTATGGTCCATTTAGAACGGCTGTAGACTGTGAACTTAGCGGGGATAGGAAAGGTTACCAACTAGATTACGCCAATGGTCGTCAAGCTTTACTTGAAGCATCGCTTGATGAGGCCGAAGGCGCAGATATTATTATGGTTAAACCTGGAACACCTTATTTAGACGTGATCTGTCGTTTAAGACAAGAAACTCATTTACCCCTAGCTGCATATCAAGTGGGTGGGGAATATGCCGGGATTAAGTTTGCGGCTCTTGCTGGCGCACTCGATGAAAAAGCCGTAGTAACTGAAACTTTTATTGGGTTAAAACGTGCTGGGGCTGACCTAATTGTTAGCTACTATACGAAACAATATGCTACGTGGTTAATCGAGGAAAAAAATTAGTTTTATCGAAATTCCCCCGCAGTTCTTTCATTTATTTTGCCAGCCAACTCCGCGCTAGAGCCTTCGGTTCGCCTGTGCAGAGCTGCTTATGTAAGAGTAGCTTCGCCAGCGACGCAATAATGGTAGTAGTAGGCTTCGTTCGATAATCTGAATAAAAGCATTAAAAAAGCGAACCGAGTGATTCGCTTTTTTATTGATTCCGTCTTATCTGCAATATGTCTGAGTAGGTCAATCATTTATGCCCAATTCTTTGCTAGCTCTCATTGTAGCTACTGGACGGGAACAGAATCGTGAGGGGATATTCCTCTTGACAACCACAGTTGGGTAAGTGCTATGGGGTCAGTATGAGGAATTGTCGTGGCCAATTATATTTGGACACGACATAGACATTAAAGATTAAATCTAATGACCTATACGATCCAGTTTTTGTATCAGTTCCATCTTTATATCTTGAGGTGTTTGGCTGTGCCAGTAACCGTTTACATAAGCAAATAACGGCACCATAAACATAAGAGTAAACAATAAAATCATTAAGCCTCTGGCAGAAAGTTTAATGCCATTACGAGTACTAAATTGTAGCGCCTCTTTTTTAGGGCAAGCTGACATACAACGCATACAGGCTTGGCATTCGTCTGAGTGAATATTTTTTTGAGTATGAACTGATATATTTGCTGGGCAAGCACGGGTACATTTATCGCAACTCATACCTTTAGTTTCAATTAAACAATGGTGTGTATCACGGCGAATTTTAAACGGACTAAAAAAGCTCACTATGCCTAACATCGCGCCATAAGGGCAAATGTAACGACAAAACCCTTGACGACGCCATGCGGCTAACGCAAAGATGATGCTGAAGCCAATCAAAGCAATCATTGATGGCATCATAAAAAATACTGCCATTTTTAAGTCAGCTACCTTGTGGTAGTTGCCTGTCAAGTAATTGGGAAGACTTGCCGTTGGCATTGAAATGACCAAATAAACGAGTGCGGCTAATAATAAGTATTTAAGCATTCTCAGTGGCCAGTCTAACCATGCTGGAGGCAGAAGTTCAGCAGGGATAAAGCGTTTCCTGAGTTTATAGAAGTATTCACCAGCTAAGCCTAACGGACAAGCCCAGCCACAAAAAGCTCGTTTGCAAATTAACCCTGTTAATAACACAACACACAGCATCACCACAGCAGCAGGATGATTTTGGTCCCATAAGCCTAAAGTTAAAATGGCTTTAAGTTCAATACCGCCAGCAATGGGTAAAAAGGCATCACCAACATCTGGTCGCATTAACCAAGGGGTTTCTCCTGCATACAACATAGCTGCATTAATGGCATATTGCACGCCAACCAATAACATGGAAAGGGCAAAGAAGTGTTGGCAAATCTCGCGTATTTTATTGGGTCTGCCTTCTGCATTAGCAAAGGCTGGTTGGTATTGACCGAGTGTGGTAACAACTAATACTGAGCCCAACAAAATAAGTAATAACGGCCAGAAAAAACTAGCAACAGTCGCACCGAGCAATAATGTCCCGCTGACCAATGCGCCCCATTTTTTGCCACCCCAGTATAGTAAGCTGGTGCTATATACTAAGGCTAGCATTAAGGTGATTGATTCAATTGTACTCATAGAGGATACCTATATTGTTTTATTTGCTGTCAATAATGGATAAAAGTTCTGCCTAAAGGCTAATTCAACCATAACACTCTGTGATGGTTGCCATTTTTATGTCTTGTTGACATATGTCGGCAGTAAAGTCGATGATTATAAAAAATACGTTTCAGTTTACTCGGTAACGTTAGCGCTACTATCTAACAAGTTTTTCATGTCATCTAATCTACTGATAATAAAGTTTTTTCTTCCATCTCTACATAAGTATCCATTACGAATGAGGTTATTCATCAATGAAGAGGTTGTTTGGCGTGTAGTCCCAATCAGTAGTGAAATATCTTCCATGCTTAAATCGCATTCAAATCGGAGTCCTTCGGCTGTATGTTCACCTGATGTTTGTCCCCATGACAGCACAAACTCGATTAATCGATACCTAGCATCATGGAATATTAAACCCTCGATGAGATCCAAAGTACTACCTAATGCTTCGCCTAAAATCCCTGTCATCACGATTGATAACTCTGGAAATTTTGTGATCTTATCGCGAAATATGTCAGCCCCTACAAGCATTAATGTCGAATCCTTGCATGTTTCCAAAAAAGCTCGAGTATGTGTGCTGAATATATCACCAGGCTCCAGAAAACAGAGCGTGAACTCCCGGCCTTCATAAGACAGATATACGCGTATCCGCCCCGAATGCACAATAAATACCTCATTGCTTCCCATACTCGGTATGCTAAATAGCTGTCCTTTCGGAAGGTTTTTACATCTGAACTCATCTAGAAACCCTTCGTATTTAGGCTCTTTAAGTTTCTCAATCGTATTCATTCGTGACATTCTCATCTTTGATTGCATGTCGTGACCTCCATATTATTTGCGAAAGAAAATGCTGTTAAAGCCCTAATCAGATAGTTTATTTTATTCATCAATAAATTATCTAATTGTTGATATTCAAATTGTAGTATTCAGCACAACAAGTACCTTATAGTTAGTATCAACACCTATATGCTCAGTTTTAATTGTGTCTAATTTGATACATTTTACATTTATTGATTAGACCAGTAAGTTAGGTGTTAACAGGAAATCCTATCTTTCAGTACAGGAAATACATGGATCAATGCTGTTAACAATCAAAGATACGTCAGACACTTTTTCCTCCTTCATCATCACATGTAATGCATCCCAATTAGGATAACTTGGTACTCGCCATTTCATGCGCTCAGGTTTATCACTGCCATCGGTCTTCAGATAATAAAGAAGTTCACCTCTAGGCGCCTCGCTTTTGGCAATCGCTTCCCCGGCGGGGATTACTGGTAATCCGGTTGTGTTAATTGGTCCCTTTGGTAATGACCTTAAACACTGTTCAATCAATGATAGGGCAACCACAACTTCATCAAATCGAACCATTGCACGAGACCACACATCACCATCTGGACGACTCTGAACCTCAAAATCTAATTTATCATATGCGGCATAAGGGGCATCTTTTCTGACATCTAAAATGATCCCAGATGCTCTGGCGACAGGACCCACTAGACCGAAATCCAATGCTTCGTCTTTGGATATCACCCCTATACCTTTGGTGCGCATTAGAATGAATTTATTGGTATTGTAGATCACCCTAATTTCTTCTATTGGCTTCTTAATTCGTTCAATTTGTTTTAGTAAGTAGGTTATCTCATCTTCGTCTAGGTCATATTTTACTCCGCCTATACAAATAGCCCCCAAGTCCATCCGATTACCATAAACCGTCTCTTTGACATCCTGTATTATTTCTCGAGTCTCAAGCACATGCATAAACAGTGAGTCATAACCGATAATATGTGCCATGATGCCGATATTAAACAGATTCGACGCCACTCGCTTTATTTCATCAGCAATAACTCTTAGATAGTGGCCCCGTTCGGGGACTTTTATGCCCGCAATTTCCTCTAAAGCCATGCAGTAAGTTGTCGGATGGCTATTTGAACACAGCGAGCATAATCTCTCAGTCAGAGTGATGTTCTGATAGAAGTTTCTTTTCATTGCGAGGTATTCGAGGCCACGATGTACGTGCCCAGCAGTAATCTCAAGTCCTTTAATGGTTTCGCCTTCAACTTCTACCTTGAAATACATGGGCTCTTCCAATGCAACATGTATTGGACCTACAGGTAATTTATAACTTGTCATTTGGCTGCTCTCCCTTATCCATTATATTTTCCCACAATGTTTTGGTACTGGCGGCATTAACCATGGCTGAATAAGGAATAAAGCGTTGGAGGACTGCCGGATCGATAGACTCATCGATGAACAAGCGCCTGGGATTTGGATGCCCTTCAACTTCGATGTCATACAATTCCATAAATTCACGCTCATTCCAGTCAGCATTGCGGAAAATAGGTGTTAAGGATGAGATAGTTTTGTTGTCACCGATCAGCTTTATTGTTGTAGTCAACGTAGCACCATGTATATCAAAGTGATAGGCAATTTCATTGTCCTCAGATGGTAAATTCGCCTTCAGCTGATAGGCTGTAATTGTACTTAGGCGGCCACCAAGATCTTTGACAATTTGAGCGACTAACTGTATATCTTTTGCGTTGTTCAACTTACACCATAAAGTGTGAACTTCTTTATCGTTAATGCTGACTGTCAGGCTATGATCATCTTGAAGCGAGGTCTCTAACATAGTTTGGAAACGGCTGATGTCATCATTCATACAGACACTCCTTTTATCAATAGTTTTGCCGACAGTTCACGACGACAATCAGGGCACATTCGTGCCAATTTCTCAATCATTTCATTTGAGCCCTTATAAGCAACAGCATTGAGTTGTGGACTGGTCGGAATTATTTTCTTATTACACTGTATGCAGCGAATCAAGGCTACGGTTCCGATATCTGTCATGGCGTATTTATCTTCTTGCTTATGTGAAAGGTGCCAATCCGTAGTAAGCTTTATCGCTTTAGGCACACAATAGTGCTCACACAGTCCACAAAAAGCACAGGTGTTGTGCCAAATTGTAAATTTTAAGCCATCAGGCGTTTCTTGAAATCTAATGGCTCCTCCTGCACACACATGTTCACACATACGACAACCCGTGCATGCCGTTTCATCGAAACGGATGCGGGCTCGAAGTTTCTTTGGTGTGAAAGTGTCACCAAAGGGGAACGGATCTGTTGATGGACCTTTAAGTAAATTCTGTAACAATACTTTTAGCATTTTCATCTCCGGCTCCTACAAACGTTGCTTCCAGATCTCAATGGCCATGGCAATACCTTCAAGAATGGCTTGGGGGCGAGGAGGACAACCGGGAATATTAACATCGACATCAATGTATTTATCTATTGGTCCTTCAATAGCATAGCTGTCACGAAATACTCCACCAGAAATAGGACATATACCTACTGCTACTGTAACTTTAGGTTCAGGGATTTCCTGATATACCTGCAGTACTTTATCTTTAATTTTGGCTGTCAATGGCCCAGTGATCAGAACAATATCTGCATGTTTAGGGCTACCACAATACTGGCAGCCGAGACGTTCCACGTCATA
This sequence comes from Shewanella sp. MEBiC00475, assembly GCF_005234075.1. Classification (NCBI taxonomy): domain Bacteria; kingdom Pseudomonadati; phylum Pseudomonadota; class Gammaproteobacteria; order Alteromonadales; family Shewanellaceae; genus Shewanella; species Shewanella sp. MEBiC00475. The sequence continues at coordinate 1,298,562 of NZ_CP039928.1, read as the reverse complement.
ACGAGGAATAAGTGCAGTTGTTGCTAATTCAACATCACAACCATTACAGGAACCGGCATTGATCCGATAAAGCCATGGAGAACGTGCGGATACTTTCGATAAAAAACTCATTTGCAATCATCCCTATCCTTTAAATACGACCAATAATAATCCCACAATGCCAAGCAACTCAGGCCATTTGAAATAAAACAGAAAAGCTTGATCTATGCGCATACGCCCAACAGAGGCTCGCAATACACTTTTAATCAATAAAAACAAAACTAAACATTTCAATATAAATCCAATCAGTGCCATCATCCCTGTCGCATTTCCGGGCATAAACATCACGATCCCCAGAGCCAATACCACCATGGTTTTCATTGTTGACATGATTTTAAACAATGCTAAAGCGGGGCCTGAGAACTCACATAAGGGACCTTCAAGTATTTCAGATTCAGCTTCAGGAATATCAAATGGTGGGATCCCAAGATTAGCTGGAATAATACTCAGAAAGGCCAATACCACGGGCCACATCCATGGATCAAACAGAAATGAACCATTGGTCTGCTGGTAATGCACTATATCCATCAAGGAGAATGTGATCAGATCACCCTGAGCCAGACCTGTCTTCATCGCCACTGATATCAACACCAATAGCAACGGACCTTCATAGGCAAGCATCAATGACATTTCCCTAGAAAACCCGATTGCTCCGAAAGTTGATCCCGATGCCGAACCGGCCAGCATAATGACAATAGCTGGTATCGCGAGTAAGTAGAGCAACACGATTAGGTCACCAAACTGACCACTAGGTTCATACACCCCAACAATAGGCACAATTGCTATCGCTAGGCACATGCTGCATGCACCAATCATAGGCAGAGCCAAAAATAGAGTCCGTGGTGCGCCAATCGGTACCATTGATTGTTTGGACATCAGTTTCAAAATGTCGAAAAAGGGTTGTAACAACGGTGGCCCAACTCGTCGTTGCAGTCTCGCCACAACTATACGGTCAGCTCCCTTTAGCAATAGACCAAATACCAGAACGGCAGTGGCTACAGGAAACAGCACCAGAGGTTCCAAGACAGATTCAAATATAACTTCTAACATTATCGTCTCCTTATGCCGGTTTCTTGCTAAACAGCAAGGTTCGGATCAGTTTTTTCGGGGCTTCATAAAGGTTAGAAGCATCGACATGGGCATCTGCTGAATGAATATCTGTCACACCACAACTGTGCAAATGGATATCGACTATTTGTTGGTTACTCAAACGATAGAAGAGCCAGCCAAATATACTGAGTAGGATTAACATCAATGTTAGAGTTATTGGGTGCCAACTTCCTAGACCAGGCAAGCCCCCAAACCAAGTAACATTAATACTGCCAAGACCCATGGAAGACATTATTTCAGAGATAGGTACGAGTAAAATGCCAGGAAAGACACCTACCAATAGACTTATTCCGGCTAGGATGAACATAGGGAACAACATACTGAAAGGAGCTTCCTTCACCTTATGCGCAACATCAGATGCTTGTCCTAGAAAGGCAACATGAGTGAATTTTAAAACGGCGGCTAAGGTAAACAAGCTCGACATCAATGCACTAAGCCCTAGTAAATAGTGCCCTGATTGAAATGCGGCCTGATAAATTAGCCACTTGGAAGCAAATCCATTGAGTGGTGGCACACCAGATAATGACAACCCAGCAAACAAAAACAGTCCAAAGGTAAAGGGCATCTTTTTGCCTAGACCACCGAGCTTATCTAGGCTCTCAACATGAAGTTGGACCAAAATACAGCCTGCCGCCAAAAAAAGAATGTTCTTCAAAAACATATGATTGACTAAATGCATCAGGCCACCGGCAATGCCGAGGGGAGATGATAAGGCCAATCCAAGCAAGACATAGCCTAATTGACTGACCGTACTATAAATCAGTAATCGTTTTATCCCTGTTTGGAGCATCGCCATCGCACCGGCATACAACAAAGTGATCGATGCAATGACTGCAACGCCATACATTAAATTTGATAACTCACCACTTGTTCCTAATTTGCCAAATACAGCCGCACCACCCATCAAAGCGAAAAACTTGAGTACACCATAGGGCCCGCTTTTCAACAAAACAGCTGATATATAGCCACTGACTGGTGTAGGCGCTGTTGGCGGGTGCATTTGAAAATCAATACGGAAAGGTAGTTGAGCTGCTTTCATTAGCAAACCAGCCAAGATCAGCACTAATGCTGTACCTAGCCAAGGCAAAGGCATTAGTTGAGCCGCTTCAGCGATCTGACTAAAATCAAATGAGCCACTTCGGACCGACAGCATCACAACGCCGAGGAACATGCAGCTGGCCCCGATAAAATTAAAAATAAAGTACTTAAAACCTTCGTTCAGAGAGTCTTCTGTTTCTTCATGGATAATGACAAAGTACAACGTCCAGCTGCTCATAATTTCCCAGAAAGCAAAGAAATTGAATAAATCAGAACTTGCAGTTACCCCTAACAGGCCACCAATCATAAAGATAAAGAAAAAGAAAAATCGATTCTGAGCGTGTCCATGTTGCATATAGCCGATGGAATACAATAGGTTCAAGATACCGACACCAGAAATAAGCAGCGCGAACCAAAATGAAAGCAAATCGTAACGCTCGGCTTCAAACAGCACTGCACCTAACGCCAATGCCATTACAATCATCGAAGTGATCCCTGCACGGGTTGAACCAGCTTTGCCTACAAAGTAAACCAATATTGACCCGCCGCAAGCTATGAGAGCACTGAGAGACCAATTCAGGGTTAAATCGGGTATGGCGATTTGTTCAATGCTTCCTCGGCTTGCAAAAAGGTCTACTACCGGTTGCACTAATAACATCCCTATCTGTGGAAATAATCCACCTAATACGACCAATGAAGCCAGTATGGCGGTCGCAAGACGCATAGACGCTGGCGCTTCCGTAATATCGGGGCCATTATATGGCTCAAAAAATAGTACTCTGATTATTCGAATATAGTAAATTGCGCCAATAATGCTCCCGAGCAAAATCATAATTGGCAGAAGTAAGTTTCCTGTTTGCACGGCTGCATAGACCATCAAAAACTTGCTAAAAAAACCACTAAATGGAGGTAGCCCCATAATTGCCAGGATACCTATTGAGAAGCAACAACAGGTAAATGGCATCTTACGACCAACACCTTTTAAATCGACAAGCATTTTACTTTTCATTCGGAAAATTACGGAACCAGCCGCTAGGAATAGTAAACTCTTAAAGATGGCATGATTGATCACGTGCATCATTGCACCAGCAGTACTTAGATGACTTCCAATCCCAAGAATTGCGACAATTTCCCCAACCTGAGCTAATGTTGAATAAGCCAATATTCGTTTAAGGTTCTGTTCTTTCAGGGCCTTTAGTTCACCATAAATAAAGGTAACTCCACCCAACAAAGAAATGATTAAACCAATTGAAAGGCCTCCCATGGCAGGAGTTAAACTTGCTAATGCTCCTGTGCCAAAGACAACAAATAGTACCTTAGCTAGTCCATAAACTCCGGCTTTGGTTAATATGGCTGACATAGGCGCAGAAATTGAAGATGGTGCGACAGGGTGTGCATCAGGTAACCAACTATGCATTGGGAATAACCCTGCTTTTACCCCTAAACCGATAATAAAACAGGCTAAAACCGTTAGTGCGACAGGCGGTGTAAGTTGATTAATCCCCTCACTAATTACATTCATCTCGAAGCTACCGAGTTTTGCATGTAAAACTAAAATCCCAAAATGCATGATATATGCACCGGAGGCACACATAAGGAAGTATTTTTTCCCTGCTTTTAATGCTTCATTGGTTTGTTCATGAATCACTAATAAGTATGAACTCCAGGTCATCAATTCCCAAAATAGATAGAAATTACCAAAGTCTGTTGCTGTGGTAACACCTAGCAACGACCCAGTCATCAAAAACAAGAAGAAATAGTAGCGATTAGATTGTTCATTACCACGCATGTATGAGAACGAGTAAACCACCACAATAAAGCAAATAAAAGCGAATATTAATCCGAACAAGTACGATAAGCTATCTAGGCCTTCGACATTGAAAGCAAGTATCAATGTGGCACTAGAAATACCTAAAGCAAGGACATTACGCAAAGTTGTGGAATAACGACCTACAGCAAATAGTAAGAATGCTCCCAAATAGGGCGTGAGTACTAATGGATGCCATGGAGATTCAAATTCAGGTAATACAACGTTACTCATATCAGACAAGAACGATTCAACAAAATGTAGAAATGGCTCAGGAAATAAGCTCATAAAAATAGTTAGAGCTGTTAGGCAAGCCATTGCAAAGATCACTAATCTGTTTTTGGGTATCGTTAAGTCAATGCTTGGTTTATTACCTGAATTTACTGGTTTTTCAAAACATACTCTTTGTATAACAATAATGTAATACACTGAAGCAATCATACTGGCTAGCGTTCCAACTAAAGCCAGCAACCACTGCCCCTGATCTACAGCGCTATATAAAATCAAAAACTTACTGAATGAACCTTTGAATGGAGAGAGTCCCATTACAGAGAATAGTCCGAAACCAAAAATCGTTGCCACGACAGGCATTCGATGACCACTGCCGGCTAACTGGTTTAAGTTTGATGAACCCGTTCTTTTAATAAGATACCAAGCAGATACAAATACTAACATTCGCATTCCAGCCTGGAAGCAAAGGTGTAGCATTGCACCGATTTCAGCCGTTTCATCTCCCAAACCGAAACCCAACATCACATAACCAAGTTCCGCAACGGTTGAAAATAACAGCATCTTTTTGAGACATTGGACATTTCTTAATGTCCAGATCTCGCCAAGCAGCAAAAGCAATGCCCCTACCCAAGCTAGAATCGAATTATCAAGCATGTTATTCCCCGTTGTATTTGTTCGAGAGTGAATATAATTCGGGACAAATTTAATTCAGATAGGGGGGAGGATCTGTCGCCTTGCTGACAGTAGAGTGTCATTAAATTTCGTAGCATGGCTTTATATTAACAACTTGTGCGATAAAACCAGCAAATCAACATTATTTTATTGTCAAAATAGAACGTTGTTTTTAATTCAAGGTATTGAAATTAAAAAGAAATGATATATTTGTTTCATTTTTTTTAAAAGAGAACATGTTTATACACGCAGTTTCAAAGAAATAAATATGAATTCGCATTTTTATGACATAACGCACTGTTATTAAATTTATTAAATTGGAGATTACATATGACGTCGATTCTTTTACTCGGATTTTTATTAGGAATGCAACATGCGCTAGAAGCCGATCACTTAGCTGCTGTATCTTCAATTTCAGTAGGTGAAAACTCTATTCGCAGTATTGTTACTCATGGCACAATTTGGGGCGTGGGGCATACATTGACCCTCATGTTGTTTGCCGGAGGAGCGGTATTACTTGGAGTTAACTTTAGCGAGTCGATGACAGGTGTATTAGAATTTGGGGTAGGCATAATGTTAGTCTATCTAGGTATTTCTGTACTCACAAAGATCGTTAAAAATAAAGTACACATCCATATCCACAATCATGCTAATGACCAGGCGCCACATCTTCATGCTCACTCTCATGCCTTTGATTCGGTATCACATGACCGTAATATGCATGAACATTCCCATCCGAAAAGAATACCGATCCGCACCTTATTTATTGGTATGACTCATGGCTTAGCTGGATCTTCTGCTTTAGTCATATTAGTGGCTTCAACAACTCCTTCTCCATTAATTGGTTTGTGTTATGTGTCTTTATTTGGATTCGGTTCTATTTTAGGTATGGCTTCATTATCAGTTGTCATTGCAGTGCCATTTTTAAAGACGGCCAAGCAATTAAATACCAAGTTTAGCAACAGCCTAAGAGGTTTAATCGGCTTAGGAACCGTAATATTAGGAAGTCAGATTGTTTATCATAATGGTTTGGTGCTTTTAGCTTCATGATCAAATAACTATCTATGAATGATAAGCATCTGTGTACTAAAGATGCTTATATTACAAATTATTGACTTACTCTATGTTTGACGTTAGCAATCACTACCCATTAATAAAGAATAGAACGTGAACGACATACCGATGTCACGACGTCTTGATTAATGGGGTTCTTAACACATTAGATAACACAGTACTGCACTAGCCTGTAATGATCATAAGTCATATCTAATCCGTTCTGATTTCGGCAGTAATGACTTTATCAATCCGATCATGGAAGAGGCCAAAAATCTGCATTCATTTTGTTTTGTTTACTTAAGCCTAGATTCGCGGGATATCGCGAATCTAGGTAGTTCACTCACGTGATTGGGGTGGGTAAAACCAGACGTGAGTGTAGTTTTTGTCTAAATATCAAGGAACTAGTACCGAAAGCATAAGCTATTAGAAGAGTTGTTTTTAAAAATTAATGCATATTATTCGTTATTAAACTCCTACCTTTTTACCTCTCTATATTTACCTAGAACGATACTTAAGTCTCAATTATGCATATTTTATTCTTTGAGTGTCATCTGGCCGACAGAATTTATGTTGGTCCTACTGCAAAATTTTTAAAAGCTAAAAAGTTATTAATTACTTAACTATGGGCACTTAAATGCATGAAGCAACAATTACCAATGCACTGGTGAAGACTTTACTTGCTGAGGCAGCACGTCATGGCGTGTCTAATGTGAAGCGTGTAACCGTTAAAATCGGCATGCTAAAGGCGGTGGAGCCACAGGCATTAAGCTTTTGTTTTAACATGTTTACCGAAGGCACAATTGCCGAAAATGCTGAATTGGTGATTGAACACCTTCCACCTATTGCTCGTTGTAGAAGATGCCAAGTGCAATTTAAAGTACCAAAATTTAAATTTCGTTGCCCTGACTGTGATGATACCAATCTTAATATTATACAGGGTGAAGAACTATTTATTGAAAGTTTTGAAGTAGAGTAAAACTAAAAGGCCGTCGTTATGAAAGAGCTGGAGAATGTAATTATTTATGCAGACGCTCAAAAGTGTATCGGGTGTCATAGCTGTGAGCTTGCGTGCGCAGTAGCACATGGGGGCGAAGGGGGCATTATAGGTGCAGTAATAAAAAAACAACCCTTGCATCCGAGAATTAAAGTCGTGGAGGCCGATGGTGTGATCATGCCAATGCAATGCAGGCAATGTGAAAATGCGCCTTGTGCAATGGTATGCCCTACAGGAGCTTGTCGCCAAGAAAATGGGCAGGTGATGATTGTTGAAAGCAACTGCGTTGGTTGTAAGTTATGTGTCATGGTTTGTCCATTTGGAGCCATAACAGTAAGAAGAGATAGTTTTAAAGATGATGGATCTTCTACCAACCAGGGCGTCGCACTTAAATGTGATCTTTGTACATCTTGGTGTGCTGCCAATGACAAAAAGGACACCGCATGCGTTGAAGCTTGCCCAACTAAGGCTATCAGCCTGATCAAGATGCATGAATACCGAACAGCACTGCTACAGGCTAGAGCTAAAGAGCTCGCTCAATCGCATAAACATATGAATATGACACTGAGGAAACTGTGATGAACAATAGAATTAAAACAAGTGATCCAGCAGTAATAGCACTATGCTCTGTGGCTGAAAGTGAAGGTATTGCTACTGTATTTGATCGCTATCAGGCACAACAGCCTCAGTGTGGTTTTGGCTCTTTGGGTTTGTGCTGCCGAATATGTTGGAAAGGTCCTTGTCGAGTTGATCCCTTTGGTGATGGTCCACAAGCTGGTATCTGTGGTGCCGATAAACATACGATTGTAGCGCGTAATGTGACTCGTATGATGGCCGCTGGTGCCGCAGCCCACTCAGAACATGGGCGTCATGTTGCCTTAGCTCTTCAGAAAATTGGTAAGGGACTTTTGCCTGCTTATCAGATACGTGATGAAGCCAAACTGTATCGTATTGCCGCATTACTCAATATTGAAACACAAGACAAAGAAATGCTTGAAGTAGCATACGATGTAGCGACAAAGACACTAGAAGACTATCAGAATCAAGACCATCATAAAGGGTGTCATTGGATAAGTGCGACTCTGCCTAAGAAACGGGTTGAACTTCTGAGTCATCTTGGGGTGCTACCGCATAATATCGATGCCACAGTATCGCAGATTATGGCAAGAACACACATAGGTTGTGATGCCGAACCCAAGAATGTGTTCCTCGGCGGTATTCGCGGCGCCTTAGCAGACTTTAATGGTATGTCTCTGGCAACAGAGTTGTCAGATGTGATGTTTGGCACTCCAAGTCCGGTTGTTACCGAAGCCAATATCGGTGTTATAGATAAAAATGCTGTCAATATTGCTGTCAATGGTCACAACCCCATGCTCAGTGAAGTTATCTGCGATATGGCTAGAGAAATGAATGACTTAGCTAAAGGGGTTGGTGCTGCAAAAGGGATTAATATTGTTGGTATTTGTTGTACCGGTAATGAAGTAATGATGCGCCATGGTGTGCCTTTAGCGACCAACTATCTTTCTCAAGAAATGGCGATATTGACAGGCGCGTTAGATGCGATGGTGGTTGATGTGCAGTGCATCATGCCGTCTTTACCTCAGATCGGAAGTTGTTTTCATACCGAAGTCATTACGACCATGGATGAAAACAAGATGCAGGGTGCACGTCATATTAGCTTTCAAGAAGAAAATGCAGTGGAAACTGCACGGGAAATCATTCAGTGCGCAATAAATGCCTATACACGCCGGGATCCAAAGAGGGTCAACATTCCCAATATTAAACAAACTGCTGTAGTGGGCTTCAGTAGCGAAGCCGTAATGGGCGCTCTTTCTAAAATCGATGCAGATGATCCACTAAAACCTTTGGTTGATAACATCGTTAACGGAAATATTCAGGGGGTGGCTTTATTTGCTGGATGTAACAGTACCCAAACAGTGCAAGATGAAAGTTATCAGATCATTGCTAAAACGCTTGCAGCAAATAACGTTTTGATGCTTGCAACGGGTTGTGGTGCTGGAGCATTTGCTAAACATGGACTGATGAATCAACAAGCGACGGAACTGTATGCTGGTGACTCACTTAAAAGCGTGTTAACTGAAATTGGTCTGGCAGCTGGACTCGGGGGCCCATTACCACTCGTGCTACATATGGGATCTTGTGTTGATAATAGCCGAGCGGTAAGTCTGGCGACGGCATTGGCTAACAGATTGGGTGTTGATTTGAGTGATTTACCTTTAGTGGCATCAGCACCTGAGGCTATGTCCGAAAAAGCAATTGCGATTGCTTCATGGGGCGTTGCCATCGGCTTACCTACTCATCTTGGAACTATGCCTCAGGTAACAGGTTCTGATGTGATTACCGATCTAATGCAAGAAGGCGCTAAAGATCTTTTTAATGGCTACTTCATTGTCGAGACCGATCCTAAAATTGCTGGTAATAAACTAGTGGATGTCATTAAACAAAAACGCCAAAAACTAGGTATTTAACTAAAACATCCCCGGCGAGTCTTCATACGACCGCCGGGGGTGATTAAGAGGTCAATATGAAAATAGCGATTACTGGTAAAGGGGGCGTTGGAAAAACGACTATTGCAGGATTATTAGCTCGGTCATTTGCTTTGCAAGGACGAAGAGTATTGGCGATTGATGCCGATCCCGATGCAAATCTTGCATCTGCAATAGGTATTCCGACTCAAAAGTTAGCGGGTTTACAGCCTTTTTCTAAAATGAAAAACCTTGCCAAACAGCGAACTGGAGCGGATCAGAATAATGGTGGTCTATTTGTGCTCAACCCCAGAGTAGATGATTTACCTGATAGACACTGCGTAGAACATGCTGGCGTCCGCCTCTTGATGATGGGAACGGTAGAGCATGGTGGGTCTGGCTGTGTTTGTCCTGAACATACATTACTGCGGAGTTTGATGAAACATCTCTTATTGGATAGAGACGATGTATTGATCATGGATATGGAAGCCGGAATAGAACATTTAGGTAGAGCGACCGCAGAGTCCGTTGATGTACTCATTATAGTCGTTGAGCCTGGAAGCCGCAGCCTACAAACTTCGATTCAGATAGAACAACTGGCAGGTGAAATTGGTATAACCAGAATAGCATTCATCGCCAGTAAAGTAGCAGGAAATTCTGATTTAACTTACCTACAAGAGTCACTTCAGAATAAAACCTTGTTGGGACATCTTTCTGTAAGTGAGGAAATTAGAGAAGCGGATAAAAAGGGAACTTGTGCCTTTGATATGCAAGGCGAATTCAAAACTCAAATTTCGAATATTGTGACTGCACTCGGTGCTTTTTCTCGATAATTCCTTAATGAATAAACCCACAATGCATAAATATCTGGAGATAGACCATGTGTAATATCAAAGTGAAATTAATTTCCAATGATACTGAAGAGTTAATCAAAGACGTCACTCAGATTGAATTTTGCACTTCAGACATCTTAGTAAGCACTTTTTTTGAACAGGATAAGGTTTTGTCAGGCTACAAACCTGTATTAATAGATTTTCTTGAAGGGCTCGTGGTTCTCGAACAGCAAACGAGTCTAGATAATTAGTCATAATATGATGAAGGTTGGAATCAATATGCAAAAAGATGAATGTGACAACGTTGAAATTGATCAAACAATTTTAGAGCGATTAAAAGTGCTATTACCCCATTGGAATCATCATAACGATGAGCATATTAGCCAACTTAATCAATGGCGTGAAAAGATGATTGAAGAAGAGCTTAATGAACTAGCAGAGACAATTGAAAGTGCAGTCTTTCATATGAAATGCAGTGGAGAATTTTTATCAACAGCTATAGATAGTCTTAATTCAGAACCAGAAAATACCATCCAAACTCACCATTCTTGAATACAATATTGCTAAGAGTAACGGAGTTAATTATGTGTAATACGTGTGACTGCAATATAACTGACGGCAATCGTCACCTCCTACAAGAAGGAGCTGAGTATGCTAACTGTAGTGATGGAAGCAGATCAATTGAAGTAATAAAAAATTTATTGCATGAGAATGATCACCAAGCTGAGCATAATAGAGGTTTTTTTAATGAGCGTGATATCTTAGTTATCAACCTGATGTCGTCCCCTGGCAGTGGTAAGACACGTCTGTTGGAGTCGAGTATTGGCGCATTAAAAGAACGCGGTGTTGGGGTTGCAGTTATAGAAGGTGATCTGGAAACAGAGAATGATGCTGATCGGATCCGTAAACATGGTGTTCCCGTTATTCAAATCACTACCGGAATGGCTTGCCACTTAGATGCCCACATGATCGATAAGGCTATCACAGAGCTTGATTTAGAAAAGGTCGACATTCTGTTTATTGAAAACGTAGGTAATCTGGTTTGTCCTGCAAGTTTCGATCTTGGTCAGCATTTAAACGTGGTTCTTTTATCCGTAACAGAAGGAGATGATAAACCCTCCAAATATCCAGTAATGTTCCGAGAAGCCGATACTGTATTACTGACCAAAGTCGATCTGTTACCTCATTTTGATGACTTTTCAATAGAGAAGGCAAAACGATTTGTGCATGAATTATCGGATAGGACCAATATATTAACCTTGTCAGCAAAAAATAGAATTGGAATGGATGAGTGGTTAACTTGGCTACAAACGTCCTTATTCCAATGCCGTAACGGTGAATTAGTTTCTCAAGTTATTTAAGCCAAAAAATATTCATTCAATGTACTGCTAGAGAATTTGTTCTTAGGCAGAAGGTCACTCTGGCAATATCAAGCTAACTCAATAAAGCACCGCAACGTGCTCTCAAACCAATTTATTGGCTTGAGAGCCTACAAAGATAAGAATTTGAAGCTGTTGAAATAGCATTGGATGTCAGCAATTAAAATGCTTCAAAATTTAGTAAGGGAACCACAAACATCCTATTAAATTCGTGGGGGATCCCTCAGACTCTGCCCCACTTATTTAATTTACCTCTGTCTATGATGTCATTCATACGAAAAACAGATAGACTAGCGCGCTTCAAATTAAATTAAATGAAAGGATTTCAATTAATGCATAAGCTAATACTTTTAATCGGTCTGGTACTGCTGACATCATGTGCTTCGAACACAAGTATCGTTGCCAATCAATCTACATCCCACAACAATCCCATCTGCCTGATATCAGGAGTGCCCTCATCAGATATAAAATACACCGTGATTACTCAGTTAAAGTATGCAAAAAATGGATATGGAAATATTAATAGTGTCCTGCCAATAATAGTGAAACAAGCACAATCCTTAGGTGCTGATGCAATCATTGACTACAACGGTGGCCATCGTTTCGGTTTTTGGCCATGGCAATTTATCAGACCTGTTGTACGTGGCACGGCTGTGACATGGGATTCACCAAATGATATTGACTGTAAAGCATTAGGTGGCACATTCGATACTCAATTGAAAAGCTCTCTTACCACTGACGTATAAAGGGAAGTTGGGGGCAGAGTCTGACCCCATTTGGCCCCAGTTATTTTAAAATAAGGGTGTAACACAATTTGCATTACACCCTTCTGGATTTTATTTTTAAGTAGTTAATTTAAGCACTCTACTTATCACTAGAAACGATATTCAACACCGATACTAGCCTGCTTAAAGTCTGTTTCTGTGTCGGAACCGTTATACCATTTACATTAATTAATTGGTCAGTTTTGTCCACCGTCTAGAACATAGTTGAATCACCCTTTCCGGCTCTGCAATAAATCGGTTCCATGCAATGGAACACTGCTCAACAATATCGTCATATCCACTAAAGCAACGATTGGCGAGTTCATTCTGACGAAGCCATTGCCACACTTGTTCTATAGGGTTGAGTTCTGGCGAATAGGGCGGAAGCTTAAGGATACTAAGGTTATCAAAGTCCTCAGTCAGATCTTGTTGATGCCAACCTGCGCCATCCATGATGACCAAAGCATGGCGACCCGATTCGGTAGCCTCTGAAATTAATTTTAAATGCTCCCACATATATTCACTGTTGGCATGAGGGGCAATAATAGCCTCTGTCGCGCCTGTTGCCGGACACACCGCGCCATATAAATACGCTGATTCGAACTGTTGTTGCCTTACCGCTCGTGGTCGGGTTCCTTTCGTCGCCCAAATGCGGGTCGTGGTATTTTGCTGACCAAATCTGGCTTCATCTTGAAACCAAACATCAATGCGATCTAACGCCACATGACCAGGGGTGTTAAGGATCGTTGACAGCTGGAAGTTTTTTAAAAGCGTCCTGAATATCTTGAGATTGTTTTGGGTGACGAGAACGGGTCGTTATCCATGACAATCCTAATTGATGCAGTAATCTGTAGATATTTGCCTGTTTAAAGGTCACGCCAAATTCAGACTGAATAAAAAGACTGACATCTCTTGCCATCAATCTTCCGCCACTCTCAGACAAGCTTTGACGTTGTACAAATTCTTTCAGATTTACCTGTTGTTTCGCCGATAACTGAGCGGGTCTACCTGGATTATGTTTATCATCTAGACCGCTAATGCCATGAGTTAAATAATGAGTAACCCAAGCATTTACACTGGTTCTACTGACCTTCAACATGTTGGCTATAGCAGTACGAGAATGACCTTCGGTAAAATGAAGTAAGGCGAGATAACGCATACGTTTACGTGCGCTTTTCTCAGATTTAACTAATGCTGCTAGATTAAGATTATTCATCGATACTGAAATAAGGAAATGACGACCAATTAGATCACATATTTAATGTAAATGGTATTAGATACATTATCTAAATTAATTTCTGCATCATACCAAGTGTACTCGGCATTAATTAAAAAACGATCTGTTACCTTAAACGCTGCACCTGCACCGGTAAATACACCTTCATCATCTTTATTGCCAGAAAAGCCAACCACGTCATAATCTGTGGAATACCACAACTGACCACCTTTAGCATACAACTCGATTCGATCAGCAATTGGCAATGTCACTTTTAGGCCTGCGGTATAACCATCTGTTTCAGCGCTAGATAAGTTGTTGCCGTAACGCCCAAAATCAATATAGCTACCTTCCAGAGCTAAGTAGTTGTTGAAGCGATAACCGACTAGGCCCTGGAGAACATCATTGTCGTCGTCAAAGTCATCTTCGCCATCGACTTTTAGGTAACCATAATTAGCGCCGACATAAACGCCATTTTCTGCTACGTCTTTCTTGAAGTCATCAGCGTGAGAAAAAGTACTAAAAGAGGCTAACGAAATAAGTCCAGCTAAAGTAATAATCGTATTTTTCATAAGGTACTCCTAGTTAATTACGTAAATACATTTAACTACATTTAACTAGTTACAAAACGGATGCCAACTTTATAAAAGTAACAGAGAGCTATTTATCTGATTTTGATATTTATAATTTAATATCAATTGGTTACGTATGCTTTTTTGTGAGTAACGGTGGGAGAAGAGTATATATATCCAATGGCACTGCTTGTTTTTTACCCGCTTAATGAGGTCGTGATAACGTAAAACGGTATTTATTTCTGATTAAATTGTAATATTTTCATATTGAATAACATAATGTTATCAATATGTTGCGTATTGCTTTGTTGTTGATAAGTGGGGTCAGAGTCTGACCCCACTTATTCCAGCTAAAAGAATCGTTAAAATTTATGCGACGAGGATGCAGATAGAAGAAAGCTTTAGAGATGTTAAAACAGGGCTAAAAATGAATGATAGCGACACAAGGGATCAACATAAATTAGGTGTACTCCTGCTCATAGCTTGTTTATCACAATTTATACTTTACCTGCTTGGTTTGGCTGTCAAAGCAGCTGATAAGCACAGGCAATATCAAGCTAACTCAATAAAGCACCGCAACGTGCTCTCAAACCAATTTATTGGCTTGAGAGCCTACAAAGATAAGAATTTGAAGCTGTTGAAATGGTATTGGATGTCAGCAATTAAGATACTTCAAAATTTAGTAAGGGAACCACAAGCATCCTATTAAATTCGTGGGGATCCCTCAGCCATTTATTACAACTAGCCCCATCATTAAATTTTAGACATCTTTTTGTAATGTTCAGGATAACCAGCAGTTTCAAAGAGTAACTTAAACGCTTCTTTGAAATCATTGTAGTTAAATTCTTTAAAATCAATGATGTTTTGTCCGAGTGAATGAGATTCTCTACCAATATACCTTACGAAAGCTTGGTACTTATTGGCTTGCAGAGCGGGGATTTGAACAACATTACTTAAATCTTGTTTTTGTACAAAATTGAAAAAGTACTCAAGTATATTTCTCATACAATTTGCAATCAATGCTGCTGGTTGTTTATCATCGTTAATTACAGACCAGTAAGACTGGTAATCATTCTGAATTTCTTCATATTTCATAGCTTGAATAGAAGATCCATTGTCATTTTTGGACAAACGGAATAAATTTTGAGTGTCTTTACGTCTATCTTTATTCGTATCAGTAAGCTCATAGAAGAAATACAAGCTATGTGTTAGAACAAAAACCTGCTCAACTTGATTTGACTTGAAAAAGTCATTCACGATTATTCGGCCAATATTGTATACAAAAATATGTGAAAGGCTCGAAACAGGATCATCGATAACAGCAATCTTTTTTTGCGTAACTTCTGTAGCTGATAATTTTCCTTTAAATAACTCTCTAAAATATAGAAAACTAATGATCATTTTCTCACCTTCGCTCAATGTCGTGAAAACATCATTTGAAGTACCAGACCTGACTATTCGGTATAATTGGTTATCATGCTTTGCAATTGAAAAGTCAGTAATGCCAATATCTTCCAACCCTTGTTTAATATTTTCAATTGCTTCATCAATATTAACCGTAGATTTTTGCTCTTGTAAAATTTCGGATTTTTTACTACTAGCTTCGCTAGATTTTTGCTCCATAAAAATTACCGCCACATCAATTATTTTATTTGCCTTATTCCTAGCAGTTTCAAAAGCAGTTAGAGTTTGATCGTATTCATATCTTAAAATCTCCCAAAACTCTTTTTTAATACGTTTTTTTTCAGTGTCAACATTATCAATTCTGACATTATGCTCAGTAATTGACTTATTTATTTCAACTACGATGTCATTAAAGTCTTTAATATCCTGTATTGGGATTTTTAGCTCTACTTTTATATTTGGTCTAGCAATCTTATTTAAAATTAAAATTTCGTTTTCTTCAACTGCTTTTACGATTGCAGAGTGGAGTTCGGTCAGTTTTGCTAAATTGTCTACTGCATATTGTGCTTCTTTATAGCTCTCTAAATTTGGTAAGTTTTCTATTAATAGTTGATATTCAATGTTAATGCTTTTTAATTCTTCAACTTTTTCTTGATAAGACTCGTCAAAGTAATCTGTAATTTGTTTTGCTAATTCATCAGTGATTGTCTTTGCTTGACAGAATGGGCATTCTTCACCATCAATTTTATCAAGGTACTCTAAACCAGTACTAACCCAGTCTGAATTTTTTAATGTTTCAATAAGTCCAGATACAGGACTATCTTGATTACCTACAATAATCTCGTTGAGTAGCTTTCTACTTGCTTCACTTAAAGGATCAATCGATATGGTGCTTAATGTACTCAATTTTGTTGCAGTATCACCATCAATAGCGTTTAGTTCTTCTTTTAGTGTATCTACTGTTTTAGTAGGTTTAGCTGGTGATAAAACTACTGATCTCAAATGGGTATATAGCTTTGTCTTATTCCCTTTCAAATTTTCTAAACAATACTCAAGTACTCTATCTCCCCCTGCGAAAATTGACTTTATCTCCCAAACTTTATCGATAGCGACAGTTTTAGCATCTGAAATTATCTTTTCTTGCTCGGTAATTATTGTGTTTTGTGCGTCTTGGTCTTTTGTAATAGATTCAAGCTCTTCAGTTTTTTTAGCGATACTAACTTCAGCTTGCTTATTCTCTTTAGATAAACCAAAAATTCCATTTAGACAATCTGGTTGATAAAAGTTATCGTTAATGAAATTTTGATTATAAACAAGAACCATTTCGCCATTTCGAACATTAGAACACTGTAAGTATTTAGGGTTTTGTGAATCATGTAAGTAATTTGAAAATGTACTTTTCCCTGACCCATTTAGCCCATAAACCAAATTTACCTTTTTGTTAGTCTTCAGAGTCGCTTTAGCTTTATAGCTTGCAACTTTATCTAGCTCGATACTTGTAATCACTTGTTTACCCTCAAATATAATAATTCTAATAAGTGGGACCTCTCAAATTCTGCCCCAATTTATTCTAAATTACTTATTCTTTTTACAATTAAGTCTACTTTTTAGATCCACCTAACTTCCTCTAAAGATTTTTAACTTTCTTGGGAATAATTTTTAAGAAACATATAAATCTTTCTTTCTGATTATTGGATAAGTTAAGTTTTATTCTGTATTTTCATCCATGATAAAATCTACCGTCTCCCTTATTCCTGGGGTCGCGTTTGTTATTTTAAATACTTTGTATGATCGCATCCCAGTTGTTTTTATAGGGGATGCTAATAGTGCGCTTAAAAAACTATGTGGCGAGCTTTCGATATTTATAAAATCAAGTAGTATTACTTTTCCTTTTTCAAGAGCAGGAAAAATACGTTCATTTCTGAATTTAATTGCTGCTTCTTTATCTTCTGCAAAAAATCCAAAATAATTTGAGATATTTATATATAAACGTTCACTCTCTTCACGACCGTCAGCTTTTCTTTGTTCAGATAGAGCTTCTTCTCGGAACCCACTAAGCATTTGCTCCAAATTTTGTACTGAAGTTGATGGGTCTAGTTTGATTGTCACTAGTACAAATGTTCCAGGCCAGTAAGCTTCCATTTTTTTATTAGTAATATCTCTTGGAGATATGTGGACTAAACCATTGCCAGATATTATGTGCATATCAGCATTAAGTCGACGTATAATATTAGTTGATAGGAATAAACCTATACCAGCATTGTTTTTATTTTTATACGGGTCGTTTTGACCAAAAGTTCCAGAAACTTGAGGTTTCATAGCTTTGAGTATGGCTTCTTCGTGAGAAACTTGCCCTGGATATGCTTGCTCTAAATGTTGTTTAATACCAATCCCAGAATCAGCAATAATAAAAGAAACTTCATTCTTATTTTTGAAATAAGAAAATTGGCAAAGTGATGGGATTTTGTGTGTTTTAGTTCCAAATTGGTAGTGTGATTGACCATGTTCTAACGTGTTATATAAAAGTTCACTTAGTACATATCGTAGAGTCTTTGTAAATTCAACATTGAAGTCATCAGTATAGGATTGGGCTGTTTCTATAACCTTTTTGAAATCATTTGTATTTCTCATTGCAAACAATGGTTTATATTGATTGCCGTTAAAATTATTACCTTCATGCATTAGGACTGTAAAAGTACCGCGAGCTCCAAGCCTTCGATACATCTCACTTGCACCGTTAGTTGAATCAGATTCAATAAACGTTACCGTGCATCGTTGAGATTTTAATTTCCATGCATATAAAACTAATAGAGAAATAGCTTGATAATTCGCATTATGGCATTTTGTTAAATCTATTTTTACACTTACATTTGTATGTGACCAGTCAAAAAAATTAACAAAACCATCAAAATCAAATGAACCATGCCATTTAAAATTGAAGCCGTCTGGCACTATGACTATTACAGTATTGTCATTTTGCAATTTGGTCTTTAATGAAGTTAACGTGTTGTTGTGAAACATATTCATCTCTTAGTATGTGGGTCAAAGCAATCTGTTTTATCATCATTTCCCCACCTCACTCTTACTCAAACATCTCTGCGCGACTTGATACACAATCGCATCGACTTGTTGTTGGGTGAGTGCTTGGGTTACTTCTTTATTCGATCTAAGCGCTGGTATGGTTTTAACCAGCTGTTTGTGATTTAAGATGGGGAATGGTGGCTTTGTTTGGCTAGTAACAAACCAGCCTGGGAATACTAATACTGGGCTGGAAAACACTGGCTGGCCTGTGGCTTTAGTTAACCATTGGCTAACCCATGTTGCCTGTCGGGTGGCTTGTTCTATTGGCTTAGTTTCAGTCCACGATGGAAAGCATAAGCGTCCGTCTTTATAAAAAAGTTGGAAGCCTTTGCCGCCGTTTTGATTGGTTTGAGTATGGTCTTTATGTCGCTTATGGCGGCCTTTGGTTTCGATGGCGAATACGCCGTTTTTACCTATGGCTAAATGGTTGATGTTAAAGCCGTCGGCTTGTATGTCGTGAAACACTTGATAGCCCAAAGCTTGTAGGCCGATTAGCTCATTCGCAGTGGCGATTTCTGCTGTGTGGCCTAAACGTAATTTGGTAAGTTTGGAAAAGTTTTTCCACGTTTTGTAACCACAATAAGATAATCCGAGCATTGAGGTTATAGCGAACATCCAAGGAAATTTGCCGACGGTAATGTGTGCTTGAATGCTGTTAACGGCAAATGGCAGACACACAACTAATACGCCCATTAGCATACTGGCAATCAAATTGATTTGAAGGTCTTGTATTTCTTGTTGTAAACCAAAAGCGGGGATACGTTGGAGTTGGTCGCGATCGACGGGTAGCTTTACCGTGCTGTCGCGATGTTTGAGTAAAACAAACATCACCCCAATGGTGACAAACATGCTCGAAAGAAGAATGCCTACTGATAATAAACTGGAGGATAAACTTGTCATTGGCGTCCTTGATCGTGGTGTGGCCTTAGTCATAGGCCGCAATTCTAAATCCATGAATCTGCTGGATTAATATACTCCGAGTTTGGCAATAATGTAAGTGGAAATTTTCATCAATCGTTAAGCGTCGCAATTGAGCGAAATGGGCTGTTGCTGTAGTCAAAAATATCATTGCATAATAATGGCTTGTATCAGTGTGTATCTTAATGAGTTAGCGTCACAGTGACCATTTGACCTGAAAATAACACATAAAAAGGCCTGCTTATTTTAAGCAGGCCTTTCGGTATTCGCTTTCGCTGTTAGCCATGTTCACTTCAAAAACATCACTTAAGCTAGTCACTATTTGGGTAGGTCATTTTCTACACAAGCAGTTTACAAGATCAGTTTATAAAACTGTTTATAAAAGCAGTGATAAAATCAGACTATAAAAGTGGTCTTAGAACTGGTTCATCGTGTTGTCTTTACCAGACGCTTTAAGCGCTTGGTCACCAGAGAAGTACTCTTTATGTGCATCACCCATATCTGAACCAGCCATGTTTTGATGTTTAACACAGGCGATACCTTGACGGATTTCCTTACGCTGAACATTGGCAACATAACCCAACATACCTTGGTCACCGAAGTATTCTTTAGCCAAGTTATCGGTAGATAATGCTGCAGTATGGTAAGTCGGTAGTGTAATAAGGTGATGGAAAATACCTGCTTCACGTGCCGAGTCAGCTTGGAAAGTACGAATCTTTTCATCAGCTTGGATAGCAAGCTCTGTGCCATCGTAATCAACACTCATTAATTGAGGGCGGTCGTAAGCTGAAACGTCTTGTCCTGCTTTTTCCATCGCATCAAATATTTGCTGACGGAAGTTAAGCGTCCAGTTAAACGATGGCGAGTTGTTATACACAAGCTTGGCATTAGGAACAACTTTACGGATTTCGTTAACCATGCCACCGATTTGAGATACATGCGGCTTTTCAGTTTCAATCCACAATAAATCAGCGCCATTTTGCAATGAGGTAATACAGTCAAGTACACAACGTTCTTCACCCGTACCAGCACGGAACTTAAATAAACCATTTGGTAGACGAGCCGGTTTTACCAGTTTGCCACCTTGCTTGAATACCACATCACCATTTTCAAGTTTTGCAGCATCAACGGTTTCAACTTCAAGGAAGCTATTGTATAAATCGCCTAGATCGCCAGCTTCTTTAGTGACAGCAATTTTTTGAGTTAAGCCTGCACCTAATGAATCGGTACGCGCAACAATTACGCCGTCATCGATACCTAGCTCTAAAAATGCATAACGAACCGCATTAATTTTTGCTAAAAATTCAACATGTGGCACGGTGACTTTACCGTCTTGGTGGCCACACTGTTTTACATCTGACACTTGGTTTTCTAATTGAATACAACAAGCACCGGCTTCAATCATTTGTTTTGCCATTAAGTAAGTGGCTTCTTCGTTACCAAAACCGGCATCAATGTCGGCAATAATCGGTACAACGTGGGTTTCGAAGTTTTCAATTTTTTGTTGAATCGCGGCTTTATCTGACTCTTTGGCATTATCTAATTCGCGGAAAAGACCACCTAGTTCACGGGCATCAGCTTGACGTAGGAAGGTGTATAGCTCTCTAATCAACGCAGCAACAGAGGTTTTTTCATGCATAGATTGGTCAGGTAATGGACCAAACTCACTACGCAGTGCAGCTACCATCCAACCTGAAAGATATAAGTAACGACGCTTGGTGGTTAAAAGATGTTTTTTAATCGCGATCATTTTTTGTTGGCCGATAAAACCATGCCAGCAACCTAAAGACTGAGTGTACTGCGATGAGTCCTTGTCGTAGTTGTCCATGTCTTCACGCATGATCTTGGCAGTGTACTTTGCGATGTCTAACCCAGTTTTAAAGCGATTTTGTAGACGCATACGAGCGACTGACTCTGGGTTGATGGCATTCCATGCACTAC
The DNA here is from genome assembly GCF_005234075.1 of Shewanella sp. MEBiC00475. Lineage (NCBI taxonomy): Bacteria > Pseudomonadati > Pseudomonadota > Gammaproteobacteria > Alteromonadales > Shewanellaceae > Shewanella > Shewanella sp. MEBiC00475. Next base: position 1,277,021 of record NZ_CP039928.1, on the reverse strand, counting down.
CTTCTGAATTAATTAAGGTGGCAGCTTCATCGATAATATTTTTGTAGTGACTCATGTGTTTATTCCTTAACAAATAGATTAGCGGCAATTGATTACGTTGAAAATAATAGCTAGATTTGGTTAAATAAGCCTAATTTATACTTACTATCTTCGGTATTCACCATATGAATGTATCTCGTATCGACTTGAACCTCCTTGTTTATTTAGATGTTTTATTGCGTGAAAGAAATGTTACTAAAGCGGCAGACCAGCTTGGGATCAGTCAGCCTGCAATGAGTAACGGCCTAAAACGCTTACGAAACTTGTTTGATGATCCCTTACTTATTCGCACTAGTCAGGGTATGACACCGACCGAACGTGCAAATGAATTACAACCCATTATCAGTGAGCTGATTATTGGGCTGGAAAAAGCCGTACAACCGCGTGCCCATTATGATCCACTAGAAAGTGATAAAGTCTTCCGTGTTATGGCAAGTGATTATGCTGAAGCGACGTTAATTCCGCCGCTCATTGCTAAGCTTCGTACTCAAGCACCCAACATTATTTTAGATATCATGACCCCAAGTGATGTCAGTTTCCCTGATGTAGAACAAGGAAGAGTCGATATGGTGATCAACCGTTTTGACAGTATTCCGCAATCATTTCATCAAAAAATATTGTGGAGTGATGATTTTAGCTGCTTGATTAGTAAGGGTAATCCTGTTTTAAAGAAGTTTTCTTTAGACAGTTATTTAAAAGCTAAGCATGTGTGGGTGAGTAAAACAGGGATGGGTGTTGGGGTAGGGATGGACCCAGATGATGTTCAGCGTTTGGGCTGGGTAGATGAAGCATTAACGCGAATTGGTGTGAAACGCCAGATCACCGTTTTTACACGCCATTATCAAGCCGCCTGTTTGTTGGCTGAGCAACAAGATTTGATCGCAACCATACCAAGTAAGATGGCTCGTCATCACATCAATAATGAACGGGTGAGCATTGTTCCGCCGCCTTTTATTATTCAACCCATTGCATTGACTATGGCTTGGAGCCCTTTGCTTCAACATAATCCCGCGCATCAATGGATGCGACAACTTATCACTAAAACCGCAGAAGAGATAAATAGAGGTGATGTTTAATCTTACTGTCATTGTGATTTTTAGTTACGTATATGTTGTAAATTAACCAAAAAACACCATTTCGCCATATCTTTGGTGAATAGTGATGATAGTAAGTATAAATTGGATAAATAAGGTGGCTTTGATATAGAGTGAAGTATTACTGCGTATGAACAGTAAGCTGTTAACAGTGGAATGAGTTTGCGCTAGTTATTTGGGACTAATGAGTTATGACTAATGATTTGGGGCTAATGATTTAGGACTATGATTTAAGGCTAAGTTTACGGTCAACGTACAGAAATTAAGGTAGGGATATAAAATGACAGCACGTATTCAAGTAGGTGGATTACACATAGCGCAAGAATTGTGGCAATTGGTCGACAGTGAGATTTGCCCAGGTACAGGCATTGATTCAGCAACCTTTTGGGCAAAATTTGAGGACATTATTAGCGAATTTTCTCCCGTTAATGTGAAGCTGTTAGAAAAAAGACAACAACTACAACAGCAAATTGATCAATGGCATATTGACCATCCCACCAAAGATTTTGACCCTGCAAAATATAAAGCTTTTCTATTTGAAATAGGTTACTTGGTTCCTGAGGGGGAGGCTTTTCAAATTAGCACTGAAAATGTCGACCATGAAATTGCCGCGCAAGCGGGACCACAACTTGTAGTGCCGGTTAAAAATGCTCGCTTTGCGCTTAACGCAGCCAATGCTCGTTGGGGCAGCTTGTATGATGCGCTATATGGCACTGACGCGATATCTGAAGAAGGTGGCGCGGAGCTCACTAAACAATACAACCCGGTACGCGGCAATAAAGTTATCGCTTTTGCCAAACAACACTTAGATACAGCTGCGCCCTTAGCACAAGGCAGCCATGCCGATGTGACCCGTTATTACCTCGACGCGGGTGTGTTACGGGTGCAATTAACTGACGGCTCTACCACAACCTTAGCCCAAACCGATAAATGTGTGGGTTACCAAGGTAGTGCCGATGCACCAAGTGCTATTTTGTTAGTTAATAATGGTCTGCATATCGAAATTCAAATAGATCCAACCAGTGTTATTGGTGGCAGCGATCGCGCTGGCGTTAAAGACTTGCTGGTTGAAGCCGCTGTTACCACCATTATGGACTGTGAGGATTCTGTCGCTGCAGTTGATGCTGAAGATAAGGTTGAAGTTTATCGCAATTGGTTAGGTTTGATGCAAGGTAACTTAGTTGCCTCGCTGACTAAAAATGGTAAAGAGATTGTTAGAGAGCTCAACGATGATCGCGTCTATACCGCTGCTAATGCCAACCAGAGTGCCAACCAGAATGCAGATGTAAAAACAGTCACTTTACCTGGTAGAAGTTTGCTATTTGTGCGTAATGTGGGTCACTTGATGACCATTGATGCTGTGCTGGATAAAAATGGCAACGAAGTACCTGAAGGGATACTTGATGGCATGATAACTGTGCTTGCTGCGATGCACGACCTTAAAGGTAACAATAATGGTCGTAGTAATAGCCGCAAAGGTTCGGTGAATATTGTAAAACCTAAAATGCATGGCCCTGAAGAAGTGCAATTTACCTGTGACCTGTTTACTAAGATAGAAGATGCGCTCAAGCTTCCGCGTAATACGATTAAGGTAGGCATTATGGATGAAGAGCGCAGAACGACACTGAATTTAAAAGAGTGCATTAGGGCTGCGAAAGATCGCGTCGTGTTTATTAATACTGGCTTTCTTGATCGTACGGGTGATGAGTTGCATACCTCAATGCTAGCGGGTGCATTTGTGCCTAAATCGGTGATGAAACAGCAAAAGTGGATTAGTGCTTACGAAGATTGGAATGTCGATATTGGGCTTGAATGTGGCTTACAAGGTCGCGCTCAAATCGGTAAAGGCATGTGGCCAATGCCAGATGAAATGGCAGCGATGCTTGAGCAAAAAGCGGCTCATCCTAAAGCGGGCGCAAATACAGCGTGGGTGCCGTCGCCAAATGGTGCCGTGCTGCATTCTACTCATTATCACCAAATTAATGTGGCAGACGTTCAGCAACATATTAAGCAACGCCCACGTGCTAGCATTGACAGTTTGTTAACCATTCCTTTACTTGCTGAAGGGGTAACACTCACCAATGAGCAAATTGCTTTTGAACTAGAAAATAATGCTCAGGGTATTTTAGGCTATGTTGTGCGCTGGATTGATCAAGGTGTGGGTTGTTCAAAAGTGCCTGATATTAATAATGTCGGCTTGATGGAAGACAGAGCAACCTTGCGAATTTCATCGCAATATTTAGCTAATTGGCTTGAGCATGGCATATGCAGTGAAGCACAAGTGATGGGCGCGTTGAAAAAAATGGCTGCGGTGGTCGATACTCAAAATGCAGGGGATCCGCTGTACACTAATATGGCGCCTAACTTTGACGGCATTGCCTTTAAAGCGGCATGCGATCTGATTTTTAAAGGCAAATCTCAGCCTTCTGGTTACACAGAGCCTTTGCTACATGCTTATCGAATTCAAGCTAAAGCTAAAGCAGGTTAATCTTTACCGTTAATACTTGCTCTGAGTTTATGTAGTCACTCAATAAATAAGCCCTGATCTTGCAAAGATTAGGGCTTTTTTTGTGGTCACTTTATCAGTGGTATCAGAGTAGTACCCGCTAGCCGGCGGGGTTTTGACCAGATTGTTGGGCCGATTTATTTCAGACATCGCTTGATGCAGAGCTTTTAAGCGTGGGTCTGATTTATGATTGTTTTCAATGCCAGATTAAGCGAGTCTATATAAAACCGACTAGAAATGAGCCTTATGAAATATTCTTTATTCGCTTTGGGATTACTGTTTAGTAGCCAGACACTATTTGCTATGGATGTTGAATATACCGCAACGCCTATTAAGATTGATGGTGTTGCTGACGCAGCATGGCAGCAGGCTAAGTGGCAGACGATGCCGTATTTAATGGATGGAGTATTGCCTGATTCTGCGAGTGATTTCAGCGGTAAATATAAATTACTGTGGGATGAGCATTATCTTTACCTGCAAGCTGAAATTACCGACGATGTGTTGCTTGATACCCATGCCGACCCAACGGTGAATTATTGGGATGATGACACCTTAGAGATTTTTATTGATAGCGATGCCTCAGGCGGCGATCATCAGTTTAACCACAGTGCATTTGCCTACCATATTGGCCTAGACAATCAGGCGGCTGATTATGGTCCAGACAAACAAGCTCACTTGTATACGTCGCATTTAAAGAGCCGTTGGCAGCGCAGTAGTGAGGCGCCTTACAACGTGATTTGGGAGGTGGCGATTAAGCTGTATCCTAATGATTTTAAAGAAGGTCAGGAAGATAAGCCATTACTGCTCGCGCCCAATAAAGTGATCGGTTTTATGCTTGCCTATTGCGATAATGATGGCAGCCCAGTAAGGGAGCATTTTATGGGTTCCCATGAGATACAACCTGTTAACGGTGACAAAAACAGAGGCTTTATTGATGCTAGTGTCTTTGGCCGTATGACTCTTAAACGTTAGCCAACATCTAACACCATGATCCATTTGTAAAGTGACTTGAGTTAAAGAGTATAGCTGACAATTTAAAGTTTACTCTGCCCCCATTTACTCCAATTTTACCGGTTATTTGATCTAACTCGTCACTGCCTATATGCGCTTAAAGTCTTTATCTATCATATTACTGAGTAGTAATTGTCCTGCTTGATTAACTCTAAACTCGCCATATTTTGATTGTTCAAAATCTTCGGCTCGACCTTCTTGAAAGAAAAAAGCATTACTGGCCAGTTTAATACTGCCGTCACGCACGCGATATTGAATCAATCGCTGGGTCGGGGTTAAAGCGTCACCATTGTAAAGGCCAACAAACTGGGCGACGCGATGTTTATCAAGTGTCACAATAAACAAACCATCATGGTTATTTTGCGTGCTTGAGTGCTGATTAACTGACTGGCTAACCACTCTCGCAATGTCATAATTTAGCGCCATGTAATCGCCTTGCATTAAGGAGCGTGGATCTACAGGGGCCAGTTCAAACAGTATGACTTCGCCATTGGCTAATAGTTGTTCTTGTTTAAATATCTTGTAGTTAATGAGTGCGAGTATTACTAATGCCGCAATAATTGCCCATAGTGACCGCTTACTTAGCTGGCGAGAATTAAGCAAGGTGTTGTTATTCGATGTCATTATGGTTGCTCCTTGTTTTGTATTCTTGTTGCTGGAGTCGTTTCAATTACAGCGCTAACGTTTTCTGTATCCGCTGTTGGATCCATCAATCCAACTTCATCATTATTTTCAACCCCATTTTTAGAACCATTTTCAGCACCACTAGCAACAGTATTTTCGACGCTATTTTTGGTGCAATCTTTGGCTTTAGTGTTCATGGCCAATCTGAGCAGTAACAGCACTGTGCCACTGGCCATTAACCACAATGATTTATCAAACAAGTCGATGTGGAGTGAGTAGTAATACAGGCTGATAAAGGCGAGTAGGGCACACACCGAAAGGATGACTAATTTGCGTTCGTTATAGAAATAGCCCAGCAATAAAATAAGTAGCGCGGCGCTTAATCCGCTCATGACGACTGAAAGTAAGCTGATTAATATTGCAGTAAGGATCACCATTCGCTTGCTGCGAGTATGCGAAGCCTTAGCTTGGTTGGTTTGGTTGTTGGGCGCTAGCTGGTTAAAGATTTGATTAATGAGCCACAGCGCTGATAACAAGCTGATAGCGATAGCGATATAGTCATTAATGCTGGCGTTAAATGTCATCAGAAAACTAGACTGATCTATTATGTCATCCAATTCAAACAGCATGACATTAACCAGTAGCAAACCGATGGCAACTGCGTAACCTAACATTCTGATACGTTGATAATGTTGTGGCCATCGGTAAATTTGTGACCAGATAACGACTGAACTTAGCACTAACAATGGCAATATAAGTAGCGATAAGTGGTTGATGGCTAAAATAGCTAATAGGCTGGGTACCATACCGAATGCAGCAACAAATTGGTTTGCTTTGTGGGGAATGACTATCCAGTGAATGGCAAAGGTTACGGCATAAACCACTGCGATTAGGGTCTCGTTGCTATTTTCTAGGCTTTCGAAGGTGCCAAAAAGTATCATTATTTGTCCGCATAGACTAAATGCGAACACCATCTGCAGGATAAACTCTTGGCGATTTTCGCCAAGTCGATAATATGCCAAGCAGCCTAGGCTTAGCACAAGACCAAAACTGATAAATGATGATTCGGTAATATCGCTTACCGAAGATGCACTCAGCAATACAAACGCCAATAAAAAAAGCGCTGCAATCCAGCCTCCAATAATTTGTGCGGCAATGATATACCAAGGACTGCTTAGCATGGCCTGTGGTGCAATATCCGTGGTTACCAGCCCTTTATTAAACAGCGATTGCCATAATGTGTTACTCGAACTGAGGTTACTCATGAGCAACTCCCTCTTTTTTAACATCACTATTGCTCGCGTTATTATCCGTAAGCATCGTCATTTCATCGAACTGTTGGTGCCATTTTTTCAGCCAATATAAACAGCCACTGGTTAGGCCCACAACCACTATGCCCATGATAAAAAACGCTGCAATGGTATCGCTAGTTTCGAATAACTCACTTGATAGTAGCGATATTATAGCGGCACTCATGCTGGTTAATACCAATGTAAGTGGATATAAGGCGGGTGAACGATAACGGTACCAAACAAATAAGCTGACCATAGTGACGAGGTACACTAGCGCATAATAGGCAACATATTCGTTGGAGTCGTAGTGGTAATTAAAGTCAAAAATGACCCAAATGATTAGCCAGGTGAATCCGCTTACGCTAGCAAATAAACTGCTTGCTTCAACCATGGGGCAATTAAAATGCAATTGTCCGCGCCATTTACAGCGTTTAGCTAAGGCAAATGTTAGGTGAATGACTAAGTTTACTAAGCCGAAAATGGCGATTTGTTGAATGTCTTCAAGTAGAAAACTAAATACAGAAGCAAAGGATTGAAGATATAACCCTAGGCTGACGTTGAGTAATACCACCACCAATAACCACAACAGATCAAAACCTGCGATGTAAGCAAAGGGTAGAATTAACACCGCCCAAATGGCAAACAGTTGCCAAGGATCGGCGCCTGTTTGATAGGTTTGTCCCACCAACGCCAGTAATGCCCCGAGCATAATACTGGCTCCAAGTAACATTGCATTGGCTAGACTCCAGCCATAAGTCTGTTGAATATGTTGGTTGTGTTGATCATGCGGGTCATGCAGCTCATGTTGGTCATCGGGCTGTAAAGATGATTTTTTGCGCGCGCGGTTAGCAAGAAAAAATCCGCCAATAAACAGGGAAAATAGGGTTTCGACTATGGCAAATTTATTGAGGTGCGACAACGCATCCCAGTTAAATGCCATGAAAAATATCACCCCAGCGCCAAGTAATAATACCCCGAGATAGAGTAATATATTGGCGATTAATTGCTGCCACTTATTCTCTGTTGGGTGAGGGTAAGCCACTAACATTGCGGCTTTGACATTAACAGGCTCTATTTTGCCGTCTATAAACCACTGCCATATGGTTGAACGCTTTTGAGTCATCATCCCTTGTCTGCTATCCCTTTTATTGAACTCTTGGCCGTTGATACACTGTCGCTCGCTAAGCTAAATGTAAACTAACGCTGCCTATATGCAATGAAAAATCATATGCACTTAAAAACCCATAGAAAAGATCATATGGGATTTTAAACACAGGCACTTAGCTTAACACTGATGCTTAGTATTTATGATTGTGCTTCTTTCCTGATAAACGGTATCTTTTAGGGGCGACTCACATTTATCACAACCGCTATTGAGCATCTGGCTGGTATTGCCTACAATAGCGCATGTTTTACTCACTACAGACCAGACAATGAACGACACTACAGTTAAACCTGCTTTACCTGATCGCCTTAGCGTTAATCCACGTAGCCCACATCATGTGGAAGCCATTTTCGAACACGAAATTGGCATTTTGTTTAATGGTAAAGAGCGTAATGATGTCGAAGAATATTGCATCAGCGAAGGCTGGGTAAAAGTCGCATCGCACAAAGCATTAGATCGTCGCGGTCAACCGCTTACGATGACAGTAAAAGGTAAGATTGAAGCGTTCTATAAGTAGGACTGAGTAAACTGACTTTTAGCGTCAAAAACAAAGGCTAGCCGTTACGGCTGGCCTTTATTATTTATACTTCTTTGGTTTATAACCACTTAGTAATTCTAACCGTAAACAAACCCTGCCAACTGTGCCTCTGCTTTAAACTCCTGTAGCCGCTTAACATGATTTTCATTCATGTTGGATAGCGTTAGAATCCGCGCCTTGTTTTAGCATTCGTTTAGAATTTGTGTATTTATGATAATTGATCTGGCTTTACTTCCCGTTTATTTAACCACAGTGGTTGCCTTACTATTAATTCCTGGGCCTGACATGTTGTTGATTGCCAGTTCTAGCTTGAGTTATGGCCGCAAAGTGGGTGTGTATGCCAGTTTTGGTAATGCGACCTCGGGACTTATTTTAACCTTACTTGCTGCAATGGGCGTTTCCGCATTAGTGGCAATGAATCCAATGGCGCTAGAGTTGTTGCGAGTGTTAGGCGGGGCTTACTTGCTTAAAATGGGTTGGGATTGCATGCGCAGCAGTGCTAGCGATGCGCCCGAAATTACTCAGCAGGGTAATTTAGCTAAATTACTTTATCGCCGAGCAGTAATGAGTAATCTACTTAATCCTAAAGCGCTGATATTCTTCGTGTTGTTTTTGCCTCAGTTTGTTTCAACTCAATTGAGTGCCAGTTCTGGTGAACAAATGCTGGCATTAGGGTTGCTGCTTAATGTGATGGGTTTAGCATTTAATTTGTTATTAGTGGCGTTAGTGGGCAGTTTAGGCAAACCCTTACTGAAAAATGAAAAGTTTCGGACTTATCAGAACAAGTTTATGGGGGTAATATTTTTTGCTTTAGCGATTTGGTTACTGGCGTCGCAGGTGCAAAGTATTAGCTAATACCAATCCTTATTAGAATATGATCTATTTTAGGCTGCGTCACTAGGCCCAGTACAATAAAAATGACTGTAGGTGTAGTCTTCTACATCAAAGTCATTTGAAACAGTAATGGGTGTTGTGACACAGCCCCGAAGGGCGAATTTATCAGAGTGGTCTTCTTTGTTAGCCTTTCTTAACGTAGAACGACTATGTCTTCAAAAGGCTGCCTCGAATACCTCACTGATAATTTTAGCTAAAAGAGCAAATTCTAATGCGGATTGGTATAAGTAAGTCGGAATAAGATTTCAATTAATAAAAAACCACGGTGATAGCCGTGGTTTTTTTATTGATACATTCAAATATTGTTACGTAAACTACAAACTACAAACTAAAAGCATTCAATATGTTGTGACATTAATGCTTTGATTGCTTGATGGCATCCATCTCTTTTTCAACGGCTTCAACTACCGCTTGGGGATTGCTCAAGTATTGTGAGTGATCAACAAAGATGGCGTTGTCATCAACCGTGATCACGATAGCAGGGAATCCTGCCGTGCCAATAACTTGTTGAATTTCCTCAATGCCTTCTAGTACGTATTCGGCATCCATACTGAGTTCATCTTTAAATATTTTATTCGATGCTGACAGCTTAAATTTTTCTACTATGTCATTAAAGTCGTGTTTATTGGTAAGCGGGTTGCCTTCAATGAAATGGGCTCTTTGTAGCGCATTAAGCACTGGCAATTGCTTATCGGCATGCTTGGTTTGCAACCATGCCATTAAGTTTGCGACTTTTATTGAGCTTTTAGGACTGTTTGCGTAGCGAATATGGTCGCGACCAAACTTAAGCCCACTGATTTTTGCAGCGGCTTGCATTTGTTCTTCGCCTGCACTGTCTTTGCCGATGTAATGCGCGCTATGTAGTAAGTGTACATTCATCTCTGGATAGGCTTGTTGCAGTGCATTCACCAAAGGTGTGGCAGCATAGCTCCAAGGGCAATGTGAGTCGTAGATAAAATAAAGCTCAATGGTCATTAAGTGGATTCTTGTTTGCGATCAGATGTGGTGATCCTAAATAGTTTATTACTATTATTCAATCATTGAATTTATGCAGATTCATCCTGAAATGTATTATCGATTAACGTGACGTGCAGAATTGGACGCGTATCTGTTATCGACTGATGCAAGCGATTGATTACTTAGCGCAAACCAATCAAGCATAATGGAACTCTTATTGGCTCTGATTTAGTCATCTTAACTTGTTGGCAGTGAAAAGGGCTTCAATTTAATTATTCTTTAATAACGATCGTCATTAGTACCATTAAACGATATCGACTCATATCGGTGCGTTTAAGCATTAGCTAGATTGACGACGCAGAATGAAGCGTGTTGTGGATTAGCGACTGCAACTGATTATTATCGGTTCATTAGAATTGTAATCAGGGGGTAAATAGTTCAAATCCTGCTAAGTTTTGCTCAAAAGCTTTCGAGATGGATTCAAATCCTGGTGTTTGTGCTAGCTTGCGATAGCATGCTTTGGCTTCTGGCCATTGTTGGGCTAACCAGTAATTTTGCCCCATTAGCAATAATGCTTGCCCTTGTTGCTGATTGCGCTTTTGTCGTGCGTATTTGATTTCTTTAGCAGTGCCAAGTGTGAGTGGTTGTTGTCCTACCTTTTTCCATGAGTTTATTGCATGGTCATTTTGTTTTAATACGGCAAATAATTGCCCTTGAAGTAAATAATAGTCGTCGTATAAGGCTGTATTAAGTTTGGAATTAATGACAAATGATTGCATAAAATCTAACGCCCGCTGATATTGGCCAGAAAGCCAAGCATACTGCGCACAAGTAAAATGTTGCGAGGTAAACACTTGGCCTTGCTGCTGCGATATACATTCAACGGCAAAGTTATATGCTTTTAGGTTACCTAATAGGTTAACGTTTACGTTTGTTTTTTTACCATCTATTACACTAGAAACATCCGTCGCGACAGCTGCCGCTATGGGATTATTTAATCCCATTTCACTTCTAGCTAAAATTTGCCAAGCGCTTAGATTATCTGGTGAGCTCTTTAGCCACTGCAGCGCACTATTTTTAGCCCCTTGCCAATCTTCTAAAGCTAATTGACTATAACTAATCAAAGGCCACCAATGTTGTTTTACTGGCGATATTAATAGTATGTCGATAACCGCTTGATATTGTGTCAATTGATAATAAGAATAACCCATTATATAACGAGTTTGCACAAGTAGAGCTTGATCGCTACTTGATGCCAGTAATGGTTTTAATAGATTAATAACCATCTGATATTGATTAGATTTTAAAAGCGAATCTGCTAAGTTTATGGCTAAATTAATATCATTAGGGTAAAGCTTGTATCCTTTCGTCCAACAGTTTAATGCTTCAGTTAACTTTCCTGTGTCAGTTAAGAGTTTGCATCCATACTTAAATACGGTTGCATGAGGTTTTTCTTGTTCAAATAGTGGCTTAATTATGTTTGATGCGGCATCATAATTTTTGTTTTCAAGTAATTGATTCATTTTATAAAGTTGGTTCGACTCAAAATGACTGAGCTCGCGAGATTGAGCGTTAACACCAACTAATAAAAAGAATATCAATATAGAAGCAGTAAGATAATTCATCTAAATTAATTGACCTTAAAGTTAATGGGTACATCAACAAAAACCTTAACGGCCTCGCCAGACAATATTGCGGGTTTAAAGCGCCATTTTCGCGCGGCTTGGGTTGCTGAATCATCAAATACTTTTTCAGGATTAGATTCTAATATGTTTACTTGGCTTACCAATCCATTCGCCTCAACTATCAATCGTAATAGTACTTTGCCACCGTCTTTATATTTTCGTCCTGCAATAGGCATTTGGGGTTGAATATATTTCAGTAATTCAGGCGGTTGGTCGACATCTTTAATCCCCATCGTCATTGGGCCTAGACTGGGTAGGGGAGTGCTATCTATTGATGGTGCGACAAAAATAGGTTGATGTACCGGCGTATCTGCAACTCCCGCCATAATTGGTAAGTTCATGGTGAGTGGTGGAGCGACTTTTGCTGCAGTATGTCTTACTTCAACGCTTTCTATTTTCGATAATTTTTGTTTTTCGACTTCAGGCAACGCTATTGCCAGAGTGATAGGCTTGTTATTTATTAATCGTTGCGAAGGTTTGTGGTTTAAATAGTTGGGCAGATAAAAACAAAGCAAAATAGTCAATCCAATTGATAATAATAATCGGATACTCACAATCGTCATTTTATAATGCGGCTTTTGTTTCATTAGTCACTCTCTGAGGCCACAGAGCTATAGCTGATGCCTGCTTTTTTTGCTATATCGAGTACTTTTATGGTCACCCCAGTTGGACAGTTGGTATCAGCAACAATCAATAATTTTATTTTGGGTGTTTGGGTGACGATTTGCTGTAATTTGCCGGGCAAATAATAGATATCAATTTCTTTAGATTCAAAGTAGACCCTTCCAGTGGTATCTAATGTCACTATGATAGGGCTACCATCAACACGTGTTGCGGTGCTGGCGTATGGACGGTGTATTTCAACTGCAGATTGTTGAACAAAATTGGTCGATACAATAAAGAAAATAAGTAGAATGAATACCACATCGAGCATGGGAGTCATGTTGATTTCTGGGTCTTTATCTTGCCTAAAACGATCACTCAGCATGGTAGCCTCTTACAAGATCAATCCTTTGAATTTTATTCAATTTTCTTTGCCAGAAAAATGCTAATAACGCTCCACTTAACCCAATAAAAAGTCCTGTTTGAGTGGTGACCATTGCCATGGATATTCCCGCAGAAATCACCGCAGGGTCATGAAAACCGTAGTCTGCACCAGCAGTAAACATGGCTATCATTCCGCTAACGGTACCGAGTAACCCTAAAAGCGGTGCGACCATGGATAAAAGTTTTACGCCTTGAAGATCAAAGTATTGTTGTTGATACGCTTTTCTTAATGCAATTGAATCCAGTCTATGATTAAGCCAGTCTGGACAAGTTTGCGTTGTCGTGCGGATATAAGATAAATCATATGACTTAAATATGATCTGGCTTGCCAACCATAACATCCATAAGCAACAGGCAAAAAGTGGCCACATTACTAATCCGCCCATGTCTATAAACGCGAGGATAGAATGTTCAAACTGACTAATGGAATAAATAATATTATTGATTGTCATGTTTATCACCAGATTCAATATACAGTGCTAGCAACAAAGCCGCTTGTTGTTCCATATTCAAGCTAAGAGCTTGTGCACGTCGTTTCAATGGGTAATGAAGTAATAGTAACGGTAGTGCAACCAGTAAGCCTGCTTGAGTGGTTATTAATGCTTTACTGATACCTTGTGATAATAATTTAGGATCGCTGTTACCAAATTCGGTGAGCGACTGGAAGGTTTCAATCATCCCCGATACCGTACCTAGCAGGCCTAACATAGGCGCCATCGCAGCCAGTAATGCTATAAAACCTAAACCTCGTTCAAACTTGGACATTTGCTTTAGCATAAGTTGTTTAAGTCTGAGGTCCATAGATTCAACACTTGAATTGATTACCATTGAGTTTGCTAATACCAATGCAGCAGGTATACGGGAAGCCTTTAACAATTGCTGTTTAATCAAAGTTAAGTCAGCACTTGCTAGGTTATCTTCGTCGATTAAATGGGCTAACGGTCGCCACCTAAACAACACAATTGCTCGCCATAGGGCAATGATTACACCGATCAAGGCTAAAATAAGGATAGGCCAGAGCACTTCTCCTCCTTTTTTTACCCAATCAATAAAGGTTTGTTTATCAGCCAAACTTGGCAGCATCCGCCCTTGGCTTAAATCAAGCGGCAGTAATTGAGTTTGATTAGTTAACCACTGGTTGATGTTGTTACTGATTGTCGAATTATTGGGGGTAATTGCCGTTGGTAATTTATCGGTAAACATAATTAATTGTGGCTTCTTGCTTTCACTAACTGCCATTAATCCACCAATAATGCTAAGGTTTTCTTCACTTACGTGGCCGTCTTCAAAGCTAATAGCTGTATGAGATTTTGATACTTTAGCGGTCATCTTCATATCGTCAACAGCATAGGTTATTAACGCATTTAAGCGGGCCATGTCAGGAAAGCCAGGATGAGATTGCGCTTTTTCCAGTGATTGACGTCTTTGCGGCTCAATTAGCTGGGTCGGACTTAGTTGCCATTGTTGCGATAAGCTGCGTATTGTTTTTTGGTATGCACCTTGGACTAGTTTCATATCATCAACAATGCTTTGATAATCATCTGTTAATGTATTTTTTTGTTTGCTTAACGCTGCTAGTTTTTGATTAATAACAGCAAGCTTTTGTTTTTTATCATCCAAGCGCTTATCTAAGTTTTGTTGATTATTTCTTACTTCAGATATTTCTTGTTTCAGGCGAGTGCGCCACTGTTGGTTTTGTTGGTTGAGATTGTTTGCATGGGTGTTTACTGCTTGATCAATTATTTTGTACTTGTCACTCTGTTGTGTGACTTTATCTTTTTCCAAAGCAATAGCATTTTGCATATTCATTAACGTTGATGCACATAGGAATAAAATGATAAATATTGCTTTCATTATCTTTGCACTCCTAATGGTATATTGACGATTTCGGCAATTTGCTTATTCATTGTAATCGCCATTGCCAACCTTAAATCGCCTTGTTCATTGAGTGGTATGGTATTCCATTGGCGAGTTTGACGATCAAACCAACCAAATTGTTGTTCATCTGGTGTCATGTAAAACCAAGCTAGGCGACCTAAACGTAGTAAATTAACTTGCATTGGTTTTTCATCGATTACGACCACATCTTGGTTTACTTGCTGACCATATCCGTAGGCAACTTCAATGCTTACCACATCCAATAAACGTCTAAAGCGTTCAGCCAATGGCAATTCACTTTTATCCATCGCACTACGTAAAAACGCTAAACGTCGTTTACGCTCATCAAAGTCAAACGGTAAATCAGAGAACACTTGTTGTTCTAACATGGCATACCAAACCTCAAGTTGGGGTTCAAGTTGTTCCTTTAGAACATTAATCGTATCAATGTCTTGTTGTAACTGATTTATTTCCATTTGTAGTGACTGTAAATTTTTTTGTTTTTTCTGTAATTGGTATTCTGTCCAATATAATTCGCCTAAACTTTGCTGCTGTTGAGATAAAGAATGCATTTTCTGTTGTTGCCAATCAGCTGCTTCTTGCCCTAATTGAACTGATTGCTGAATGGGTTGTTTTATTTTATCAGTCCATTGTTCGGCTAAATTATCAACGACAGGTTTTTCGTTAACCTGTTTATTGTCGTTCGCCGTTACTATGTTGCTAGTCAACAACAAACAACAGGTTAATAAACCATTTAATTTGATTCGACTTGTCATCATCGAGTTCCTTTTTTATACGAACGACGCCAAAATATAAATCCTTGAATGAATAGGCTTAATAACAATAATCCATAACAAGCAAAAAAGTAGTTTACTAATGGGTTATGCACGGCAACAACTTTGACTTGCACCCCAAGATTATCCTTTTGATAAGGAATGCTAAAATCAGTTACTGTGAGGTATAAATCATCCACTCTGAATTGGCGCATAAATCCGGCATCACCACTGACTTTTTTGTGCCCATCATCAACAATAAAATGTGCACTATTTTTACGAGGGTCAAATTGCTCTACGCTGCGGCGAGTAATTCTACCTGCAGGGCTTTTACCTGTTTCATCTTCTTTAATGAGTGAAACATCATCTTGATAGTCTACATTTGTGAGTTGTATTTGATAATTGCCACTGGAGAAACGTTGGCCTTGATGTAACACCGCGCTATCGTGCCCATGAATGAACACCAAATCGATACCATGAAATAAAAATACCAATAGAGTAAGTACATGTATGGGCAGCATCATAATGCGTGGGCTATGCCAACGTTTACGGCGCCAAGTCGGCCATAAATCGCGCCAAGAACACAAAGCTGTGTTAACACCCAACATAACCATTAATGCGACTAAACCAATGAGCCATACGGCTACAATTGGGGCTGTTGTTAACGGTTGTAACCATTGAGACATGGGTAAATCATTCAATAATTTAAACACTTGCCTCGATGACTCTTGTTCACTAACAGCCATGCCTGCAGCAAACCACAAAGAGACAAGGACTAGTAAGACAAATGCTAAGCGCATTGAATATAACCAATTCATCTTCATAATAATCGGTATCCCAACATCAACAGGCTAATAAAGCCCAATACAACGGCCTTTCCCATGCAGAGTGCGCTAGCATTTGAAAACCACGCTTTAGGTATATGAAATACCAATATAAATAGCAGGTAAGTTAATGCCGATAAGAAAAAGTGACTGCTCCAACTCCAACTGCGTCCCCAACCGATAAATGCCCAATAACTGCCGGCGATTTCACCGCCTAAATAGGCTGTTCCAGCAAATAAACCTAACAAGTGACTATGGCTTTCTAAATTGGCATCACTGCGTAAAGCTTGTATTAGGTACCCCAAACATCCTGCGATGGCTAAGCCTAGCGCTAATGGTCGTGATAAAAAAAATAACTGAGCCCAAACCGAGGTCAGCATGGCGCTACTCTCTTTAGGTGGGATAAGCATTTGGCTGTATAACAACATTGCAAGTGCCGTCGCACATAAGAAAAAAACATAATTTATTTGGGCGCGAGTTTGTAGATTCAAAAAAACAACCGACAACATACATATCAAGGCTGTTGCGACCAAATAAATAATTTCACTGCTAGCGGGGAATAGTAAGCTATTGTTATTAATTAAGATTAATATAAATACAGCTAAACCAAGTAAAGCCACATTAGCTAATCGTACCGATAATCTCATTTTGCTAGCGGTACCAATAGACCTTAGACTTGTTTCACTCATATCATTCATTCTCTTGTTAACGGTCGTCATTAGGCCTTGGTATAGTGCTCATTATTATTCACAAATCGCATTAATTTGTTCAGTACATCAGTATCTTTAATATTGACGATTTGAGGCTTATTTAAGGACCAATGTCGGCAAACTTGATCGACTAAATTAGGCCGAACCACCCAAATGTGTCGACTTTGATTCATGGCTAATAATGGGGCTATTTGGTGGCCGAATCCTTGTCCATTTAGTTCCATTGGACCAATCTCATCTATGATACAGACCGATTTTTTGTGGATACTTTTTGGTGTTAATGCTTTTATCCCTAATGCCATCCCTTGCTCGGTAAAAGAAAATCGAGTGTTGGTTTTATTATCAAGCACACCTGTACGGTGACCGAACAAGCAACGTTCATTGGTTGCAATATCAATAATATCGCTGCTGAACCTTTGTCCTTCTTTCATCACTCCAGGGCAGAGTATTCCTGCTAGAGGGATGTGGTTTATATGACATTGTTGAATCAATTCGGTTAGTGCCGTTGTTTTGCCACTGCCACTTTCACCGGTAATAATCAACACTTTGCTAGGATGTTGGCCTAATACATTTTGTGGAATAAAAAACTCTTTATCCGCGACTTGATAGCTAGTTGCGGCAACACCATAAAGGCGGCTAATATTTTGACTCGTCATGACCATATCTCGCTCACCATAATTGAGCACCTTGCCATCTTCTAGCAGCAGCACTTTATCTGCATAAAGTTGGGCAAGATTTGGGTCGTGTAAAATGGCAATAACAGCAGTATTAAATTCAATACAACTGCGCTTAACTTGAGTCAATATTTGATAACGATGACGGAAATCAAGGTGGTTTGTCGGTTCGTCAAGCAACAATAAACGATTACTTTGAAATAGTGCTCTTGCTAATAAAACCAACTGGCGCTCACCGCCAGACAGGCGGTTGTAATCACTTTTAGCCAATCCTTCTACATCTAATAATTGCATGATGTTTTTTGCATCAATAACATCTTGCTCTGATGGCGACTCAAAAGTAGAAATAAAAGGTGTTCGCCCCATCACCACCATTTCTAATGCGGTAAACGCAAAAGCAGTTTCTTGTTGTTGAGGAACCAGTGCCATTTGCATGGCTATGTCTGCACGAGACATTTCACTTAATGGACGTTGGTTTAATGATATACAGCCATTACTTGGATGTGTTAACCCACATAAGCAATTCATCAATGTGGTTTTTCCCGCACCATTAGCGCCCAAAATGGCTAAAAACTCACCGGGTTTGAGCTCAAAACTGACATTGTCTAATAAAAGCTTATCTCCAATAGAGAAGCTAATACCTGATGCTTTTAGCATTAGTAAGTCCCTCCTTGGCGAAAACGGAATAGTAAGAATGCAAATAAAGGCGCGCCAACTAAGGAGGTTACGATCCCAATGGGAATTTCCATGGTGAAACTTGATCTTGCTACACTGTCGGCTAACAGTAGAAAAATAGCGCCGATAGCGGTGGAAAGAGGGATTACGCGCATATTATTAGCTCCCGTAAAAGTGCGAACCATGTGCGGAACAACTAACCCAATCCATGCAACTTGGCCAACGGTTGCAACGCAAGATGCCACGATGAAAGAACTAATAACAATCAATACCAAACGTAGTTTTTCAGGTTCAACGCCTAAACTTCGGCTTTGTTGATCACCTAAACACAGTACATTCAAACGATAACGTAAAGAGTGAATTAGGCCATAGCCAAGCACGACAGGAATAGCCAGTTGAGCGACTGTACTCCAGCTACTTGCAGACAAGGATCCCATTAACCAAAAGACAATAGCCGGTAATTCCCCGTAGGGGTCGGCCAGTGCTTTTAGCATGGTTAAACCAGAACCGAATATCGAACCTATAATAATGCCGGTCATTAACATCAACAATATGCTATTACTGCCAAACTTTTTGGCCATAAACATAGCAACACAAGCGGCTGATAACCCACATACAAAAGCGAGTACTTGAACTGTAATCCAACTACTGCCAGGCATAATAAGGCCCATTGCTGCACCGAACATACAGCCAGAAGCGACTCCTAGAATATCAGGCGAAACTAACGGATTACGAAATACTCCTTGGTAGACTGCTCCAGAAACAGCAAGGCCGGCACCTACAATTAATGCGGTGAGTAATCGTGGGAAGCGAATAAGTAAAATGATGCGTTCTTGTTGGGTTAACTCTTCAGAAATTTGCCCTGTCATGATTAAATCACTCAATATAGATGGCAGTTTCTTAATGGCGCTAACTAAGTCACTAGGATTAATTGAAAACCGGCCGGCAGTTAACCCAATTAATACAATAATGATTGCAATAACAGCCCATTGAATAGGGCGTAGTTTATGTTTATTGCTTACAAGCATGTAGACATACTTTGTAAAGGTGATAAGCATTCATCACCAAAAGCAACTTGATAGAAACGAGCAATCTCTGCGTTTGCATCAACATTTTTAAACTGTTCTGGATAAGCATTTACCGCAATGTAAAGCGCGCCCGCCATTGCCATTGGCGATGGCATATCCCAAAAGCTTCCTTTAGGTAACATTATTTGTGGCAATTTGCTTAATGGGGACACTAAAGATTGAGCCAGTTGCTCGTCAACCTTGGAAGAGTCATTAGATTCCCTAACTAAAATTTGTGGTTGCCAAATTAATAGCTGTTCTACATTCACTTTAGGGTAAAACCCTGGAATATTTTTAGCGACATTATCGACACCAGCTATAGTCATTAATTGGTGTTGGAACATTTTTTCACTTGCAGTGCGGTATAAATCTGAGCTATTGACATAATAAGCGCGTAAACCTTGTTCTTTAGATAAGCCAGCCAAACCCGTGTTGATAATGTTTTTTAATCTCAGGTTTTCAGCGGCAATTTGCGCAGCTTTATCTTGAGTCCCTGTAGCTTTAGCCAGCAAATCAAGCACCTGTTGAGCTTCTGAGAACGTTTCTGGTTGGATGATTAAACAGGCAATACCTAATGAGGTTAAACGGTCTGCTAATCTATAACCGTCTTTTTTGCCAAAGACTAAAACTAAGTCTGGATTTAACGCAATGATGGTTTCTAAACTGGTGCCAGCTGAACGACTACCAACAACCGAAGGTTCACGATTGCCTAGTTGCTTATTGATAAACGGTGAGTTTTTAGTCATGCCACCAATTCCTACTAATTTATCTGCAAGTCCTAAACTTAAGGAAAATAAATTAGCTGGGGTAAAGGTTGAGACTATTCGCTCTGCAGGTTTTTGTAATACCACTTCACGACCTTGTTGATCAATCAAGTGTATCGGCGCTGCCGATACACTTGAAAGACCACAAAGTAAAATGGCTACAATACTTAATAGTATGTTAGGCATTCATTATCCTTAAAAACGATATTTAACGCCGACTTCATAAGAACGGCCTTCATTTGGTTGGCCGTATCCTTCGTAGTGCGACTCGTCTAAAACGTTATTGAGGTTTACATATGCAGAAAATTGCGGTGTAAATGCTTTCTTAACGCCCATATCGATGGTCAATGTATCGCTTTCCCATTCGTCTGAACGCTCATCAATTAGGATATCTGTACGGTAACGAACGCGTAGATTGCTGCTAATATCTAAAGTTGGTTGATACCAATCTAAAATCGCTGTTATTGAATCTTTAGGGATATCTCGGAAGTAGTCGGAGTCACGATCTTCACTTTCGTTGCGGGCGTGCGTGTAGCTATAATCGAGTGATAGGTTCACGTTTTCTGAAAGTTGGCTAATGGTGCTAATTTCTAGTCCATAAATTTCTGAGGTACCAACATTTTGATATACCTCTAGATCCCAATCAGGATTGTCAGGATCTGTTTGATAAATTGATACTATTTTATCGCTAACGTCGTGATAAAAAAGACCAATATCAATATTGTTTAACCAATTATAAGTAAGATCGTTTTTCCAACCTATTGTATAGCTTGTATTACGTTCAGGTTTTAAGTCGTGGCGAGCACCCGTATCATCAAACATCTCTGAGAAGGTAGCAAAACGTGTTTTTTTCGCGATAGATCCATAAACAAGCCCCGCATTATCAAAGGTGTAGCTCATGCCTAAGCTCGGATCAAAAGTATCTGAATCATCCTCGTTTGTGTCCGCATCAATCCCGCGGTCTTCTCCAACCGTTTGTTTATGCCATGCCATTCCTGCAACAACATTGAGCGCCCCAAATGTCATTGTATCTTCAGCGGCAAAACTTAACGTATCTAATTGAGAACGTTCGTAACCGTGAGATTCATCAGGGTCAACATAAGCGACATTCTTTTTCTTATGTACATCATTTTTATAGTTAACCGATACGCTTAAGTTATTCCAATCCGTTAAATTCATATCCGCAAATAGTGCACCGCCGCCAGTATAATCACTGTAACTACTCACCGCTAATTTTACGTATTGCTCAGGTGTATCATAAGAGTCATAACTGTCATTATGGGTGTGATAATAAGCTAATGCTCGCAGGGTTAGTGAATCATTAATACGATGCAGACCACTTAAATCTACCCCGGTATCTTTATATTCAGAAATGTTTGCAAAACTACTGAAATCACTGAAGACTTTGTTATTGCGGGTATTGTAAGGAAGGTCTCGTTCGGTATCTAGATTAAAAACACTGGCAAAAATTTCACTGTTTTCGTTAGCATATCCGCCACGTACCCAGATATTAGTAGAGTCATAAGATGAGTTTTCACGCTTGTCACCATCTTCAACAATCATTTGTTTAGGTAAGTCGCCATACTTATCTTTTACATCTGAAAGTACAGGTTCATAGTCATTAGACATTCTCATGGAGTCGCGGCCACGGTGATTTACCGTTGCAAATAAACTAAATCCATTTTTACCTAGGCTAATGGATGCTGATTCATTATTTTGCCCCATTTGTCCTAATGAGGCGTCAAGGTCACCACTAATTCCATTTTGACCTTTTTTGGTAATAATATTAACCACGCCGCCCATGCCATTGGGACCATACAGTACCGATGATGCACCTTTAGTAACTTCAATTTTTGCAATAATACTTGCAGGAATTTGGTTTAAGTCTAATTGACCGTAATTGGTTTCATAATATGGCACGCCATCAAGAAGGATTAATATTTTATCTTGTTCAAACCCTTGAATGGTTATAAATTTTTCACCTTTACTAGACTGAGCGGTATGCACTCCAGGAACATAATCAAGTGCATCTGCAACCGTTTTAGCACCAACTAGTTGGATTTTTTCTTCAGTGATGGTGTTATTAATTGCAATATCTTTAACACCAGTCTGTCCTGATACAATAATTTCGCCTAAAGAAAATACATCACTTTCATCACTGGCGATTGCTATTTGGCAGGTCAGTAAGCTGCAAACAGCAATAGCAATTTTGGTTTTTTTTGTTCTAGTCATCATAGATCCCATTTGTTCAATATTGATTAACATCTGCCTGTAGAAACTTTATTCAGCTACATTTTAAAGGGCGTTATTAGCATCATTTATATTTCGGGTTTCAACATCGGTATAAAGGACCGGAATGCCCATTGCTGGGTTATAAGCCGTCTCTATATTAAGACCGATATAAATGTGCGTATTGTCACGATGGCATTGTTACAATTCAAGATTGACCAATTAGAATTACAACCAAGGCAGCAAAATTCCAGCAAATGGAAAATGGAAATTCAAAAAAGGACAAATTGTCCTTTTTTGAAAGCCGAGGCAAAGATGATTAGCAGTTATCAGGAGGGGGAAGTAAGTTGACCTAGTAATTCAGAGTGAACAATGATCAATCTTGTTTCCACTCTTTTAATTTTCTGTCGATGGTTTTACGAGCAACGCCTAGGTGTTCTGCGGTTAATATTCTATTACCTTGGTAAATATTCATGACTCGAAGGATATGGGCCTTTTCAATTTTCTTGAGGCTCCATTCAATAGGGAAGTCATGCTCATTATGCGTTCGCTCCAACTCATTTCGTTGAGTTTGCATAAAATAATGTTGAGGTGTGATGTTCTGTATCAGACATTTTTCTACAGTATTTTTAAGTTCTTGCGTATTATTTGGCCAATTGTGTTCAGTAAGGCTTAAAAAGTCTGATGCTTGCCAAGTTTGAAAACGAGACAGAATTTGACCATAGTTTTTGTCCATAGCCATTAATAAGTTATTAGTGAAAAATTTTACTAATGTAACAATATCTTCTGGGTGTTGAGACAGTGGGGGTAAACTAATATTAACCACTGCAATTCGGTAATAAAGATCACTTAAAAATGTCTTATTTTTTACCAGATTTAATAATGATGATTGACTTAAACTAATAAGACGTACAAGTGAGTTATTTTTTAATACTGTGCTATTTAAAAGGTGTAATAATTGAGTTTGCTCTGTAATTGAAAGCAAATTTATATGTGTTATGACTAAAAAAGTCTGTAGTTTGGTTTGTGTGCAACAGTTTGCAAGTTTATGCCAATCTATTAGGGATGGAGCTCGACAATCAATATTAATCATCTGGCTTTGAGATGCTGAAAAGAGTTCTAACTGTTTAATTGCGAGTTTTTTCCCTGTCCCAGCTTCTCCTTCAATAAGTAAAGGATGATGATTAAGGCTGATCTCATATAAGTTTTTCCTTATATTTTTAATTATTTCACTTTCTCCAATAAATAATGAATGCTGTTTATTGCAATTGTTGGTTATATTTGTGATTTTTTTATGGGATAAACGAAATTGCCAATGAGTAATTGCTCGCTCAACATCCTCGTGAAACAATGGCTTAGCTATAAAGTCGCATGCACCCATACGCATAGCCTCAATAATTAATTCTGGTTCGTTAGATCGACTCGTTAGTATAAAGCTAAGCGGAAAGCACAATTCAGTAATATCATCTCTAGTATTTGAATGTACGGTATGGAGAGTGTCTAGTTGTTGTTTGTTATCTGTTAAAGCCTGCCAAAACTCTTTTAATAATGTCGAGTCTATAATGATTAAGTTGAAATGAAACCGTCGAAAACTCACCTTGGCCTGCTCAGCTGTTTTGGTATGCTTAACAAAACCAAAGTATAGCCTTAGAATAGGGTCAAGTTTTTTCCAAGCGTTAAGATCGGGTTCAATAACTAATACCGCAGCATCAGCAATATAGCTAGGTGATTTGTTATTATTCATTGGTATTTACCATTTTCTTAAGCCATTAATCTTTTGGTGATATTTAATCATAAATTGAACAAGAATATGATGTCTAAAGCTGATTTTAAATACAAGCTCCATAAATCGAACATTGGCCACAGAACTGCAAAATTATTTGATTGGTATTTGTAGCTAAGAGCTAAAAAATTTAAAATGATAGAATTATTTGGGATCTAACTACTTGTAGGAATACTATGCCTATTGATTCAAGTGCTATATATATGAGTACGAAACAAGTTGCTGATTACTTAGACTTAAATGAGAAAAAAGTTTATTCAATGGCTAGCCACCGTATTTTACCTGCAACTAAAGTTACTGGTAAATGGTTATTTCCTAAAGTGTTAATAGATAGATGGTTAATGGACTCATGTCATAGTGGGATGCTTTCTGACAGAATGCATATTACTGGCAGTGATGATCCACTCCTTTCAATGTTAGTTGCACAGCTAATGTCTAAAGGAAATCATCAAGAAATAATTAGTTATAGTGCCACGGGGTCGACGCTAGGCTTGGAGTTGCTCTCTCGAGGGTATGCAGATGTTTGTAGTATCCACTGGGAAAGCCAACAAGGTAACCGAGACAGCTTGTATTCTTTACTTAAAAGCTTCCCTAATCATCCTCAATGGGTCTTAGTGAGCGGCTTTGAGCGTCAACAAGGCTTAATGGTCCGTCAAGAAATGGCATCATTGTTTGATGACAAAGCTAAATCATCGCTACAACCATTACGTTGGGTTTCTCGCCAAAAAGGGGCTGGGAGTCAGCGGCATTTAGAACATTGGTTGATGCAACAAGATGTTAATCCCAATGAGTTATTGTTTAGCGCAACGGCTCAATCAGAACGCGAATTAGCGGGTTATATAGCACGTAGAAATGCTGATATTGGCTTCGGTTGCCAAGCTGTGGCTGTTGAAAGTGGCCTGCACTTCATTCCCAAACTAACGGAGTCGTTTGACTTTGTTATGTCGCAAAGTATTTTTTTTAGGCGTCAGTTGCAAGCATTATTAGAGTTGTTAAAACAACCTCAAACAGCACAATTAGCCAATATGCTAACGGGTTATCAACTTGGGGAAAGCGGAAAAATCATTTGGAATGGGCAGTAATTCGATTTTTAAGAGACTTCCCCTTCATATTTACGTAACAATATCGGCTTTACTATGTATTTATTATCTGAATTTTTGTATGGAGTCATAATAAATAACTGCACAACCTTATTTGCTTAACTGTTATGCTTACTCTGTGTCCTTGTTTTGAGAGTTCGATGGATAAATCTGTTTTTTTAGATGCGATGAATATTACTCGCTGGCGTTGTGCCGATAAACCGTTAAAGCCTTATTTAGTGCTGCATGATATTGATGCTGATTTATCGGATCAAACATTGATTAGTGATGTACTGGGTTTATTGAACGTTGACATTGATCAGTGCGAGTTTGATTGTGAAATGATCAAGGGTCCACAGGTTGTTTGGGATATGCGTAAGGTAAAAACTCGTCCTCGTGTTGCTTGGGTAGTTAGTGCGCCTGTTAGTGACTTATTGATTCACCCCGATGAGAAACGCCAACTGTGGCAGCAAATAATACTGCATATCAATAAATCTGATGTCGATGTGGAGGGTACCTGTGCACAACACTGAATCATACACCATAGTTAATCTTACGCTTGATGATGTTCCTGAGATGGCGAATATAGAAGCTAAGGCACATACTAACCCTTGGTCTAAAGCGGGCTTAGCTGATTGTTTTGGCCCCTTGTATCGGATTATTGGTTTGAAGCAACAAAGTCAGTTATTGGGTTTTGCGGTGGTGCAGCAAATTTTCGATGAAGCGACATTACTTGATATCTGTATTGATCCTGCTCACCAAGGTTTAGGATTCGGTTTATTGCTTATTCGACAGGTTTTTGATGATGCTAAACAAGCCGATGCTGTGGTGGTAATGTTAGAAGTACGACAGTCAAATATTGTGGCGAAAGGATTGTACGAGAAAGTGGGTTTTATTGAGTCTGGCCGACGTAAAAATTATTATGCTACTGATGAAGGTAATGAAGATGCCATTTTAATGGATTTGTCTTTGGTTTAATGTTGAGTTTTGAGTGTGATATTGAGTATTGTTGCAGACAGTAGATTTATTTAAACTTTTAGACAAAAAAACAGCGCTATATTAGCGCTGTTTTTTATGCAGGTAAAGATAGTTATTTAACTTCTTTGCCCTGTGCTTGTAAATCTGCATGATAGCTTGAACGAACCAATGGACCACAGGCAGCATGGGTAAAGCCAAGTTCATCGGCTAATGCTTTCAATTCATCAAATTCAGCTGGTGGAACATAACGTTCAACAGGTAGGTGGAATTTAGACGGTTGTAAGTATTGACCCAGTGTTAGCATTTCTACGTTGTGGGCGCGAAGATCGCGTAATACGTCAGCGATCTCTTCGTTAGTTTCACCTAATCCCATCATTAAACCAGACTTGGTCGGAATAGTTGGGTGACGCTCTTTAAAGCGTTTAAGCAAATCTAATGACCACTGATAGTTTGCGCCTGGACGCGCTTTACGATAATGAGCTGGAGCGGTTTCTAAATTGTGGTTGAACACATCAGGAGGCTCGGTGGCTAATATATCTAAAGCGGCATCAATACGGCCACGGAAATCTGGAACCAGAGTTTCAATCTTAATTTCTGGGTTTAATAAACGTATTTCGCGAATACAATCAGCAAAATGTTGTGCGCCACCATCACGTAAATCATCACGGTCGACTGAAGTAATAACAACATACTTTAGTTTCATGTCTCTAATGGTTTGTGCGAGCTTTTGTGGCTCTTGAGCATCAGGTTTTAATGGACGGCCATGAGCTACGTCGCAGAATGGGCAGCGACGGGTGCAAATTGCTCCAAGGATCATAAAGGTCGCCGTGCCGTGGTTAAAACATTCTGCTAAGTTTGGGCAAGATGCCTCTTCACAAACCGAATGTAATCCATTTTTACGTAATGCTGCTTTTATATCGAGAATGCGTTGGTTTGATGCAGGCAATTTAACTCGCAACCAATCTGGTTTACGCAGCATAGTTGCGCGCTCTGATGGCACGACTTTTATAGGAATTCGGGCGACTTTCTCGGCATCACGTAATTTGACACCTGGTTGTAATCTTTCAGGCCTATTCATTATTCTGCTAATCCTTGATGATGTACAAGTTGTTGATAGCCCATAATTTGGCTAAAGGTTTGGATTAATTTATCGCCAGCTTCAAGCACGGTTTTGGGTCCACCTAATGCTTTACATTGCACCATTTCTAAACCCGCATATCCGCAAGGATTGATACGTTGAAACGGTGCTAAATCCATGTCGACATTTAATGCTAAGCCATGAAAAGAGCAACCTTTGCGGATACGTAATCCTAAAGAAGCAATTTTTCGCTCTGTAACATAAACACCTGGAGCATCAGCTTTTGCATACGCATTGATATCGAAATAGGCGAGCATATCAACAATACTTTGCTCAATATTGTTCACTAATTGACGAACACCTATTTTATTACGTTTGATGTCAATAAGTGGATAAACCACTAATTGTCCCGGTCCGTGATAGGTAACTTGACCACCTCGGTCGACTTGAATAACCGGAATATCACCTGGATTGAGTATATGCTCGCTTTTGCCAGCCTGGCCTTGGGTAAATACGGGTGGGTGCTCAACTATCCAAAGTTCATCTTGGCTGTCGCTATCGCGAGTATCGGTATATTGCTGCATTGCATGCCATGTTGATTCATAGTCCTGCATACCAAGGTGGCGAATGTGCAGTGTTTGTGCTTGCAAGGGCAACGTCTCCCACCAGATGAATGGTGTGTATCCACTTAATAAATTAATTGTTGAGCATTATACTCAAGTTTATGAGTAATGATGACCCTTTTTGGCGCTTACAGTACGCGTTTTACACCTTCAATGGCGGCAAGATCTATATACGCTTTTTCAATATGCTCTTTACTGGTCACAGTAATACGGATTGTGATTGAATTGTAATGACCTTTACTCGATGCTTTAACTGTTGGAGCATAATCACCCGGGGTAATTTGTTGTGCAACAGCAACAACACGATCTGCTAAGGTATCATCTGCTTCGCCAATCACTTTAAAAAGGCATGCACTAGGGAATTCCATTACTTGGTCAAACGTTGTATTTAACATTAGCTTACTCGATTCTGTGTTTGATATTACTAATATGGTGGCTATTATAACGGATTCAAGCCTGACAGATCTTAAAAAATTAAAGCCGCAGATTAGGCGGCTTTAATTAGTTGATTCACTAATAAATTAATTAGTGAATCAAGTAAATCTATTTAATTATTCAAACCAACTTGCGAACATTTGTTTGAAATAATCCATTAACTTACTGAACCAACCGCCTTCTTGAACTTCATTCAAGGTGACCAGTGGAAACTGAGCGATGTCTTTTCCATCAAGTTGGAAAAATACTCGGCCTACAGTTTCGCCTTTCGCTAGCGGAGCTGCTAATGGTTTAGTTAATTCAAAATTGGCTTGTAAATCTTTTGCTTTACCACGACTAAGGGTAATAGGAGTATCGGTCATGACACCAAGATCAACGGTTTCTCTATCGCCATACCAAATTTTTTGAGTGACAAAGGTATCGCCAGCTTTGTATGGTGTGATGGTTTCAAAGAAACGGAAACCATAATTGAGTAATTTTTTACTTTCTGCCTTACGTGCTGATTCACTTGCTGTGCCCATGACGACTGTAATAAGACGCATACCATCGCTAGTACCAGATGAGACTAAGTTGTAACCTGCGCCCGAGGTATGGCCGGTTTTAATTCCATCAACATTTAAGCTTTTATCCCATAATAATCCATTACGGTTATATTGCTTAATGCCGTTATAGGTAAATGACTTTTCGGAATAAACTTTGTATTCGTTAGGCACATCTCGAATTAATGCTGCCGCGAGTATCGCCATATCATAAGCGGTGGTTTTATGATTTTCTGAGTCTAAACCATGAGAGTTTTCAAAGTAGCTGTCTTTCATGCCCAATTGCTTGGCCCATGAATTCATTAAATCAACGAATGCACCTTCTGTTCCGGCAATATGTTCTGCCATAGCAACACAAGCATCATTACCTGATTGAATGATAATACCGCGGTTTAAATCGTGAACTTTGACTGTTTTACCCACTTCGATGAACATTTTTGATGAATCAGGGAAGTTTTTTGCCCAAGCATTTTTACTAATGGTGACATCGTCATCTAACGTAATATTACCGACACGGAGTTCATGACCAATCACATAACTGGTCATCATTTTGGTTAGACTTGCAGGGTTTAAACTCTCATAAGCATTTTCTTCAGCAATGATTCTGCCAGAATTATAATCCATGAGCACGTAAGCTTTGGCTGCAACACCTGGTGCATCTGGTGTCACCATAGGTGCGCGATTTGGCGTTGGACGTATATCTGGTTGTGGAGTTGCTGCTAGTGAAGAAAAACAGACAACTGATGCTATCAGCATTGTTGTTAATTGAGCAGTTTTGGAAGTCATCATGAAGTTGGCACGTCTCTTGTTAGTCGAAGAAAAGACAAAAATTAAGCGGTATAATTTTATCGATTATACAATTTGTTGATTATACATTAGTAGGCAGTCATTTCGCATTAAGCTTCATTCATACAATGTAAATGAACGTTAATGAAGCCCTTTTCGGTCAATATTTTGCTTACGGTACGATAAAGCTTTGCGGATAGCCATTTTCTTGAATACGATCGAGCAACTCATTGGTAAGATGAATTTGTCGAATAGGACCCAATTGCAATCTGTGCATACCATTTATAGAGGTGACGCGAGAGGTCACCGCATATTGAGTTTCTAGTTGCTTTGCCAGCATATTGATACTTAATATGTTTTGAGATGCGGCGACTTGAATAAAGTGATTTTCGTTGTCCGCTAAGTCACTTATCGCTCGCGCTTCTGCAGAGGGAATATAAATGGTCTCAAGTGCTACTTTAGCGGTTCCTTTGGCGAGCATACCTAAATGATAAGCCGCTGCATAAGAGAGGTCTATCACTCGGCCATGATGAAACGGTCCACGGTCATTTACCCGAACAATAATTTGCTTGTTATTGTCTAAATTGGTGACTTTGACATAACTTGGTATGGGTAAGTTTTTATGTGCTGCGGACATAGTGTACATGTCGTAAGTTTCGCCACTTGAGGTTAAATGACCATGAAACTTTGAACCATACCATGATGCATTACCTTGCTCTTTGAACCCCTTCCCACTATCTAGCACTTTATAGCTTTTACCTAATACAGTGTAATCACGATTACCTTGTCTGCTATAAGGCTCATATTTGGGTTGAGCATTTTTAACTAAACTGACATCTGGCGCATCATCAGGATAACGGTCATTAGCCATTTGATAGCGACTTTTTTTGCCTGAAGGAGATGTCTTTGCGTCATTAGACGAACAGCTTATAAGGAATATACTGCTGAAAATGATTAACAAGATGAAACGGTAATTAATGGTCATGTTGATTTACCGATTTATGATGAGCGTTAAGTTGTTGACTGAACTGATAAACCGCCATTGCATACAATGGGCTACGATTATAGCGAGTGATCACATAAAAGTTTTTAAGTCCTAGCCAATATTCAGCATTTTCTGCTTGGTCGAGTTTAATTAACATCGCCGCTTGTGATGCATCAATATCTTGGTTAATGGCCAAGCTTAAGCTTGGGCTCAAAATGTCAGAAACCTTGTAATGCAATTTTTCTTTAGTCCACACTTTTGCCTTGGGCGCCTGGGTTGATGTGTGATTAAGTAATAATGCGACAGGCTGACCTTTTTGCCAACCATGTTGATGAAAGTAATTGGCTACACTACCAATAGCATCG
Organism: Shewanella sp. MEBiC00475; assembly: GCF_005234075.1. NCBI lineage: Bacteria > Pseudomonadati > Pseudomonadota > Gammaproteobacteria > Alteromonadales > Shewanellaceae > Shewanella > Shewanella sp. MEBiC00475. The sequence continues at coordinate 1,245,924 of NZ_CP039928.1, read as the reverse complement.
ACTTTACTGGTTAACAAATCTCGTCGACCGTCGCCATCAAAATCGACCGCATAATGACGGTAACTTGATGGAATAAATTGACCGTAACCCATTGCGCCTGCATATGAACCTTTTAAGGTGTCTGCATCGAGTTTTTCTTCTGTAATTAAAGACATTAAGTTGGCATATTCACTGCGAAAGAAGGTTGATCGCGGTGGGTAATAAAAGCCCAGGGTGTACAAGGCATCTTTGACGCGATAATTACCTAAATAACTACCATAAAATGTTTCAATACCAATAATGGCCACGATAATTTGCGGGTCAACATTAAACTTTTTAGCCGCGTTAGTTATTGCCTGCTCATTTTCCTGCCAGAACTTAAGTCCTTTTTGCAGACGTTTCTCGGTTAAAAAAATCGGATAGTATTGATACCAAGGTTTCGCTTCCCAGGGTTTTGATATTGCGTCTATAATCGTTTGATCGAAATTAGATGATGCTAAGAATTGTTCAACTTGTTGTTGATTAAATCCTTGTTTTACTTGCGCGGCCACAAATGCTTTTTTCGCGGCCTGAGTGTCTATTTCTGTTATCGCATTGGCGTCAAAAAAAGCACTGATGAATAATGCAAAACTGACAATTTGAATGGTTATTTTAGTCATTGTTATTCTTAGTCCTATCTGTCGACAAAGCGTCTGTGTGTATGAATACTCATTAAAATACCAAAGCCTGTCATTAAGGTCAGCATCGAGGTTCCACCATAACTTATCAGTGGCAAAGGTACACCTACTACGGGCAAAATGCCTGATACCATGCCAATATTGACAAAAATATAGACGAAGAATGTTAGGGTAATACTACCGGCTAATAAGCGTGCAAAACTGGTTTGGGCTCGAGATGCGATAACCAATCCTCTGCCAATCACAAATAAGTACATTGTGAGTAACACTAAACTGCCGACTAAGCCAAACTCTTCACCGATCACCGCAAAAATAAAATCGGTATGGCGCTCTGGTAAAAATTCTAATTGTGATTGAGTGCCGTCAAGCCAGCCTTTCCCCCATAACCCACCAGAACCAATGGCAATTTTAGATTGGATAATATGATAACCCGCACCTAAAGGATCTTGTTCAGGATTAAACAGTGTTAATACTCGAGTGCGCTGATAATCGTGCATCAAGAAAAACCATAATATAGGCAAAAAGATCAAAATGGCAGTAACAAAGCCACCCACAATGAGCCAACTCATGCCTGAGAGAAACAGCACGAATACACCGGACGCAGCCACTAAAATAGAGGTGCCTAGGTCGGGTTGTTTAGCAATGAGCAATGTTGGGATTAGTAGGATAATGACTCCACCCGCTAGATAACGCTTTTTTGGGGGCAGTGGAAATTTACTGATATACCACGCCATGGTGATAGGGAAAGCCAGTTTGATGAGTTCCGATGGTTGAAACTCCATAAAACCAAGATTTAACCAACGTTGTGCGCCTTTATTAATGGTGCCGAATAGTTCCACTCCTACCAGTAACGCTATCCCGGTTAGGTAAATTGGAAATGCCCAACGTCTGAGTATTTCTGGATTGATTTGGGCAAAACACAACATGACACCCAGTGACAGAGTCATACGCACGAGTTGGCGTTCCATCATTGCTGGATCTTCACCACTGGCAGAATAGATCACAAAAAGACCAAATCCCATTAGCAATAAGATGCCCGTCAGTAATGGCAAATCTATGTGTATTTTTTGCCAAAACGATTTTTGATGTGCATGATGATTCACGGTTTTACCGCCCATTCGTCTCGTAATATATATTCATCGAGCAATGCTCTTGCTAGCGGACCTGCATTAGCGCCACCCCAACCAGCATTTTCTAATACGACAGCTAACACAATACGAGGGTTTTCATAAGGTGCATAAGCAACAACGAGTGCATTGTCGCGCAAGTGTTCTGCAATGGTATTGGCATTATATTTTTCATCTTTGCCGACACTAAATACCTGTGCCGTACCGGTTTTCATTGCGGCGGTATAAGTGGCATCGGTAAAGCGCGACTTATCGGCTGTTTGACGCATCGCTTCGTTAATGATGTCCCAGTTATGAGGATTTTTAAGTTCTATTGGTGGTTGCTCATCAATAGGGACATTAATTTTGACGGTATTATTTTTAAATGATTTTAATAGATGAGGCGTAAAGCGCTTGCCTTTATTCGCCATAATCGTAACTGCATTAGCAAGTTGTAATGGTGTTGTTGTCCAGTAACCTTGGCCAATACCGACCGAAATGGTATCACCGTTATACCAAGGTTGGTTGTAACGCATTCTTTTCCAGTCTCGAGATGGCATAACGCCATCTGATTCTTCAAAAATATCAATGCCAGTACTTTTACCAAAACCAAAACGGTCCATAAAGATTGCCATTCTATCAATGCCAACTTTATAGACTAGGTCATAAAAGAAAATGTCACAGGAATCGACAATGGCGTGATAGATATCTACCCAGCCGTGTCCCCATTTTTTCCAATCGCCCCATTTGCGATCTACTCCTGGCATTTGCCAATAGCCTGGGTCCCAAATTCGGGTGCGTTCGTCAATGATTTTCTCTTCTAAACCAAGTAACGCTACGTGAGGCTTGATAGTGGATGCTGGAGAGTATTGCCCTTGGGTTGCACGATTGATTAATGGCCGTGATTTATCATTTAATAATTTATTATAAGCTTTAGAGCTAATACCGTAGACAAACGGATTGGGGTCATATGTTGGACTTGACACCATTGCTAATACACCACCATCTCTAGGGTCAATAGCAACGACAGACCCTCGGCGGCCATCAAGTAGTTCCATGGCTTTTTGCTGTAATTTGAAATCCAGTGTGAGATAAATATCTTGTCCTGGTGTCGGGAGGGTCACTTTGAGGGTACGGATCACTCGACCACGGTTATTAACCTCTTCTTCGAGGTGCCCTGGCATACCGTGGAGTAGGCTTTCATAATATTTTTCGATACCGAGCTTACCAATGTCTTTGGTTGCGGCATAGTTTTTCCATTGACCGTTTTTTTCAAGCAAGCTTTTATCTCGGCTATTAATTTTACCGACATATCCCAATACGTGAGTCATTAAATCACTATAGGGATAGCGACGCTTAAGTCCTGCTTCAACATAAATCCCTGGAAATTTATATTGATTAACACTAAAAATAGCCACTTGGTCTTCGGTTAATTTGCTTTTAATGGTTAATGGCTTAAAGCGACGATGAAACTTTAAGGTTTCAGTGATACTTTCTCGTTCCTCTTCAGTGAGTTTAATTAAGATACTAAGCTCATCGAGGGTAGCGGTAATGTCACTGACTTTTTCGGGAATAAGTTCTAAAGAATAATAAGGCTGATTTTCGGCTAATAACACCCCATTGCGGTCATAAATCAAGCCACGGCTGGGCGCAGTAGGGACGACACGAATACGGTTGTCATTCGAACGAGTTTCATAGTCTTTATAAGAGACAATTTGCAGGTGATAAAGATTCGAAAATAATATGCACAGTAGTAAGAATACACAGACAAAAGTGAACAATGCACGGCGTTTGAATAGCGCTGCTTCTGCGGCGTGATCATGCATGGTAATGCGCTTTCTTGGCGGCACTTATGCTATCCCCGTCGTTGCCCAATAAAAGGTTGGATTATAAAAAGTCACTGTATCAGCTGATGGATATGAAAAAAAGAGTTGCATGATAATCATTATCGGTAAGTTTAGCTATTCATGCGACTGAGTTTATTCTCTGTGATATGGATGATTGTTGTTGATACTCCAAGCACGGTATAGGCTTTCTGCCACAATAACCCTAACCAAAGGATGGGGTAAGGTGAGGGCTGATAAACACCAGCTTTGGTTGGCCGCCTCTTTACAAGCAGGTGAAAGTCCTTCTGGGCCACCAATCAGTAAGCTGACATCTCTACCATCGAGTTGCCACTTTGTCATTTGCTCTGCAAGTTCTGGGGTTATCCAGTTTTTGCCGGGTAAATCTAAACTGACAATGTGGTTACCTTTGGCTACTGCCGCTAGCATTAACTCGCCTTCCTTATGTAAAATTCGGGCGATATCGGCATTTTTTCCGCGCTTCCCTGCTGGGATTTCGATGAGTTCCAAAGCCATATCTCTAGGGAAACGGCGTTGGTATTCTTCGAAGCCTCGGGTTACCCAATCGGGCATCTTGGTGCCAACGGCAATGAGCTGTAGCTTCATTATGCGCTGTGTTCAGACCACAGTTTTTCAAGCTCGTAGTAGTCACGAGTTTGTTCTTGCATTACATGCAAAATAACTGACCCTAAATCAACTAATACCCATTCACTGCTGTCACGGCCTTCAACCCCAAGAGGTTGTACTCCGGCGTCTTTTGCAGACACGATGACGTGTTCACCAATAGAACGAACGTGTGTTTTTGATGTACCAGTACAAATGATCATAGTATCGGTGATGGTTGACTGCTTAGATACATCTAAAACAGTAATGTTTTTTGCTTTTAAATCTTCGATTTTGTCGATAACAAAATCTTTTAGTTCGGTGCCTTGCACTCGAAGTACCCCATAAGTAAAAATTAACGGAGTATTATACTCAAATTCACTGTTGATGCGCAATTAATACCAATCCTATTAAATATGTGATCTTTCAGCGGGAGTTCAAAGTGCTGTAGGCAAGGCAGATGATTGAAGCGAATAGTGATTCTCGGTAACGAGCTCCTGCGTTACTCTACCTCCAGCATCTGACCGCCATGGAGGGTGGGAATGTCTTATTTTTTATGGAAAAAAATAGACCATGCAGTCGTATTTTGAAAGCATCTAACGAAGGATAAAGGACTTTGAAACCCGCCAGAATGGAGTCTCTCAGGTATTCCACTTCTGTGTTACATCGATTTAAAAGGGAACAACCATTTCTACATCAATGCGCCTTGAATTGAAAAACCTGAGTGACTCTGAACTGAGCAGATATTTAATGAGATTGGTATAAGCACTGCTAAACAAAAGTAGAATTAATTTTGGCATTGGTGCTGACTTAAGCAAAAATATGAATGGTTGGATTAACGATTGGATTTATTTGAGTATTAACAGTAGAGCTTATGTTGGTGAATATAATCTATGGTGGCTGGCGTTAATACTGAACTAGTGTCGAGACCTTGTGCTAACATTTCGCGTATTTCACTAGATGATATGTCTGTTAACTTACTGTTGATGCAAAATATTTTTCCATATTTCGTATGCGTCGGTGAGTTAAGGTAGTCGGGCGTAGCCTGTCTTAATAATAGCTGTTTGGTCATTTCTGAATGAGTATCCATACTCCAACCTGGACGTTGACACAAAGCGATATGACACAGAGCAAACAAGGATTGCCATTGATGCCAGAGTGGTAATTGAATAAATGAGTCCATTCCCATAATGAAAAAGAATTCATCATTTGGATACTGTTGTGCCAATAAAGTGAGTGTTGTAACGCTGTAAGACGGGGTATTGCGATTGATTTCAATATCGCACAGTTTAAATTGTGGGTATTGCTGGCAAACTAATTTCACCATTTCAAGCCGATGATGACTATTTACCACAGTGGTATTCTTATGAGGTGGAATGTGATTAGGCATTAACCAAACTTGGTCTAAATTAAGTTGTTGTTTTACATCTAATGCGGGATTGATATGGCCTAAATGGATCGGATCGAAAGTACCGCCTAAAATACCAATACGCATTTGCTGTCCTTATTTTGGTCGTTAGTCAGATAATTCAATATGGGCTAAACGGCTATGGGCTCGAGGATCAAACAAAATGCACAAATGGCTCATGCCAACCCAATCATCAATCCCTTTTTGTTTGAGATTTAATTCTAACGTAGAGGCAAACGCAAGCATATGTTCGATATGTTCTAAATCCAATCGTGTTATTGCCGCCTGATAGAGTGGTTTACGTTTATCCCAAATTCGATGTTGGCTCCATAATTTACTGAGTTGCTCACCATTGTGAACCGCCAGTTTTAGGCTGAGTAGTAAGTTAATCTCTTTGAATAATGCCCACATGACAATTGGCATCGCGGTGCCTTCGGCCTGTAATTGCGCCAGCATGTGTTGTGCTTGCTTTTGGTGATTACCTAAAATGGCATCACAGAGTTGAAAAACGCTGAACCGAGATTGGTCTTCGAAATATTCACTCAGTTGTTCAGTCGTAATATGTTGTTTAGGACTGAGTAATTGTAATAATTGCATCGCTTGCTCAGCAGCCAGTAAATTACCTTCAAATAACGTAAATAACATGGCTTTAGCATCATGATGAACCGTGAGCTCATAATGTGTTATTCGGCTGTTTAACCAGCGTTCAAACTGGCTGCCTTCTGGGGTGGTACAAGGTAAATATATGCCTTTGGCATCAAGTGATTTAAACCATTTGCTATTGGTTTGTTCTGCACTGACTTTTGGTCCTTGAACAATCAATAGCATATCTGGATTAGGATGTTGCAACAGCGTTTGAAATGCTGAGGCTCCTTCCATTGCTGGTTTAGCTTGTGGCAGGGTTAATTCAATAATGCGTCGACTGGAAAATAAGCTCATCGCTTGCCATTCTTGGATCAAATCGCCCCAATTAAATCCTGTTTCTTGATTTAATTGTACCCGCTCTTCAAACCCTTGTTTTTTAGCGGCATTGAGAATGAGCTGTTTGCTGTTTTCGATTAACCAAGGGTCATCGCCAAACAATAGAACACATTGAGGGAGCTGTTTAAGATGCTGTTTGAGCTGATCCGGATAAACCCGCATTACTCTGCCCCGATTGACGCCAGAGTTTGAATAATGTAATCGGCTGCTTGAATTCGCATTTCTTTAAGTAACAATTCCATTTCACGACTTTTTGCTAATGCGGTACGTGGATCGTCTTGATAGTCGCGGCGAATTTCAGTATCAAATTCTTGCGGTTCTTCTTTAGGTAATGTAACTGAATAATGCACTAAGTAGATAAGTTCATATTCTGCGACATTTCCAGTTGGATACAATGACAGCGTAGCGCGCTCAAGCGAGTCATTGATTAATCGTAAAGTTGGTGTTTTATCCGTGGCATCGACAAGGCTAATACGGTTGATGCGCAGTCTGTCACGCACTAGGCGAGTTAATTCACTGTATTCATCGTTGCTGCTTAGATGTAACTCATTTAACTCAGCGGGAATGGAGTAACTACGTTGAAGTTTAAAGCCGCAACCAGCACTGGTGAGTATTACCAATGTCATTATTGCCAAGCAAATCTTTTTGGCTAGCATAGTGAGGGTAGGCATCCTTGTTGGTTCGCATCGATAAAAATAAATAACTTACCGAAGAGTTTGTCATCCGCGGTAAGTTATGTCATTGCTAAATGTTAAGGCTTAATGCGATATAAAGCTAACTTGTTTTATATCGCACTTAAGTTTGACTTAGTTGGCCACAATACTGAGGAGTTTACCGGGTACGTAAATTACTTTACGAATCGTTAACCCTTCAGTGTGTTTTTGTACATGTTCATCACTCATGCCTAATGCTTCCACATCTTCTTTTGATGCATCGGCAGCAACAGTGATTTTTGCACGTACTTTACCGTTAACTTGAACCACAATCAGTTTGCTGTCTTCAACTAAAGCAGATTCATCAACCTCTGGCCAACGACTGTCTTCGATATTGCCTTCGTTACCCAATTCATGCCATAACGTAAATGTCATGTGTGGAACAATAGGGTAAAGCAAACGTGTAACGGCAGACAAAGCTTCGTCAAGTAATGCACGGTCTTGAGCGGTTTCTTGTGGTGCTTTTAGCAAATGGTTCATGAGTTCCATTACTGAAGCGACTGCGGTGTTAAACATTTGACGACGCGCAATATCATCACTGACTTTTGCGATTGTCTTATGCAATTCACGGCGTAAAGCTTTTTGATTGGCGTTTAGTTTGCTGGTATCTAATGCTTCAGTTTTACCTGCAGCAACATGATCGCTAGCCAATTTCCAGAAGCGCTTAATGAAGCGATGTGCTCCTTCAACGCCAGACTCTTGCCATTCCAGGGTTAATTCTGGTGGCGAGGCAAACATCATGAATAAACGTACGGTATCTGCACCGTATTTTTCAACCATGACTTGTGGGTCGATACCGTTATTCTTCGATTTAGACATCTTGCTCATACCAGTGTAAACCAGTTCATGACCTTGATTGTCTATTGCTTTAATGATGCGGCCTTTGTCGTCTTTTTCTACCACAGTCACTTCTAAAGGTGATACCCAAACACGGGCACCTTTTTCGTTGCTGTAGTAGTAAGCGTCTGCTAATACCATGCCTTGAGTTAGCAATTGCTTTGCAGGCTCATCACTGTTGACCATGCCTGCGTCACGCAGCAGCTTATGGAAAAAGCGGAAATACAACAAATGCATACAAGCATGTTCGATACCGCCAATGTACTGATCTACTGGTAACCAGTAGTTGGCTTTAGCTGGATCTAACATTTCATCTGCATGAGGGCTACAGTAACGCGCATAGTACCAAGACGATTCCATGAAGGTATCGAAGGTATCTGTTTCACGGGTTGCTGGCTGACCGTTGACTGTGGTTTCAGCCCAAGCTTTATCGGCTTTAATTGGACTTTGGATACCGTCCATTACCACATCTTCTGGCAAAATAACTGGTAGCTGATCTTCTGGCGTTGGTACAACAGTGCCATCAGCAAGGGTGACCATAGGGATCGGAGCCCCCCAGTAACGCTGACGAGACACACCCCAATCGCGTAAACGATAATTGACTTGGCGTTTACCTTTACCTTCTGCGGTTAATCTAGCATCAATAGCTTCAAAAGCGGCTTGAAAATCTAAGCCGTCTAGCTCAGGGAATGCATCGCCCGAATTAAACACCACACCTTTTTCGGTGTAGGCTTCTTTGCTGACATCTACTTCGCTATCTAGCGGCTTAATGACCGCTTCAATGGCAAGGTTGTACTTAGTCGCAAATTCATAATCACGTTGATCATGAGCTGGAACTGACATTACCGCGCCAGTGCCGTAATTCATCAATACAAAGTTAGCGACCCAAATAGGTACCAGTTTGCCCGAAATAGGATGAATAGCCTGTAAGCCAGTTGCGACGCCTTTTTTCTCCATAGAAGCCATGGCAGCTTCAGTGGTATCAGCATTTTTACATTCTTCTAAAAATGCTGCTAATTCAGGATTGTTCAGCGCAGACTGTTCAGCTAATGGGTGACCAGCTGCAATAGCAACATAAGTAACACCCATTAAGGTATCCGGACGAGTGGTGTAGATATCAAACGAGGCATCACTGTCTGCAACAGTAAAGGTCATTTCAATGCCTTCACTGCGTCCAATCCAGTTACGTTGCATGGCTTTAACCTGTTCAGGCCAGCCATCTAACGTGTCGATGTCGTTAAGTAATTCTTCAGCGTAATCGGTGATTTTAATAAACCACTGAGGAATTTCTTTTTGAATAACTGGAGTATCACAGCGCCAGCAACAACCATCTTGTACTTGCTCGTTTGCGAGTACAGTTTCATCGTTTGGACACCAGTTTACAGATGAAGTTTTTTTGTACACTAAACCTTTGGCATACAACTGAGTGAAGAACCATTGTTCCCAACGATAGTACTCAGGGGTACACGTAGCGATTTCACGACTCCAGTCATAACCAAACCCTAATAACTTAAGTTGGTTCTTCATGTAATCAATATTTTCGTATGTCCACGGTGCCGGTGAAGTCTTGTTATTTATCGCAGCATTTTCTGCAGGTAGACCAAATGAGTCCCAACCAATTGGCTGTAAAACATTTTTACCTTGCAAACGTTGATATCGTGCCACTACATCGCCTATTGTGTAGTTACGAACGTGGCCCATGTGGAGACGACCTGAAGGGTACGGAAACATTGAAAGACAATAGAATTTCTCTTTGCTTTCATCTTCAGTGACTTCAAAGGTTTTATGTTCTTGCCAGTGCTTTTGCACTAAGGCTTCAATTTCTGATGGATTATATTGTTCTTGCATCAATCTATTTCCGGCTATGCCGCCTATTTTTGATCTAACGCTCGACAGCGTGATTTATAACTGCATAGAATAAACTAGAAGTGACCTATTAAAAAGGTGCGTATTAAGGAGTATTACTTATGAGTGGAAAAAGTTCAGCACTATTAGCCTTGTATGAGTCACTATTCGAACAGGTTAAAGCCATGTTTGAAGAGGATAACTCATTAACAGCTAAGGATTTGTTTAAGGCCGTGACCCAGGGGAAGGAGTTCGTAAAACTTAAATCTCATGCTGATGATGAAGAACTCGCATTAGTAGAAGAATTTTTAAAGCGTGACATTGAAGCCTTCCTAAATGAAGAACATGCCGATGATTTGAGTTATAGCCCAATGGTAATTGGGATTGAGAACACATTATGGCAGTGGTTGAGCGAAATAACCGATCGTAGCCAAGTGGAGTGGCACGAAATATTACAAGATTTCAAAAATAATGGGGTTTATAAGTCTGGGGAAATTATTAACCAAGGTAAGCTGACTTGTAATAAATGTGGTCATCAAATGGAAATCAATTTTCCTGGGGTTATTCCTAATTGTCCTAAATGCGATTTTAATGAGTTTTCTCGGGAGCCATTAACGCCATAATTCATTAACATGTTACTTGGTAAATATATTTAGGGTAACAATCATATTTTCGGTAATAGCAGCTAACGCTTCTGTTACCGATTATTTTGTTATATGCCACTTTCTACAGGGGGGAGCGTTAATTTTACAGAAAAATTAGTAAAATTGATTTTTAAATACTCAGTTAAAATCCGCTAAAGTACTTTTCGATTAACAGCCACTCAACACTGTTTGATATTGGGGGGGGTGGTAGCGTTTGCGGCTTGAGTGTATAAAAAATAGCAATTATCGTTAGCCACTTGGCCATTACCGTCTTTATCATAGCCAATGTACGTAAACGCAATCCCTTGATACTGAATGGTAAAAACATCATCAAGATTTATCCATTCTTCGATGTCAGTGTTATCTAAATAGCCCCATTTTAACCGCGTTTCATAGACACCATCATTGTCGAGATCAACATCGATTAAATCGTCTCGGTTAGTTACAGGCTGCACTTGAAAACTGGTCATTTGTGAACGGGCATACACTAGGTTATTGGCTGTTTTTACACTGGCCATCACGCCAGATAGCGTGCTTTCTCTTGCTTCAGTACTGAGGCCTATAAACTTAGGTGCAGCAACAACAGCTAGAATAGCTAAAATGATGATCACCACAACCAACTCAATTAACGTAAATCCTTGCGAAAGTGAATGCCTGGTAAGTAGAGTTGATTGCGTCATATTACAATTCCTTTAGCGACGAAAGTAGTTTCTAACGCCTAAAAGTGTGAGTAAACCACAGAGTATCAGTAAGGGGGATTGGCCAAATTTTCTAAACCAAGTTTGTCCTTGGTAAAGCGGAATATTGGTTACAAGCACTCCTGTTTCAAATTGAGGGATCGCATCAGTTATGCGCCCATGAGGGTCAACTACCGCAGTGATGCCGTTATTGGTTCCTCTGAGTAATGGTTTTCCCATTTCAATCGCACGCATTTGGGCAATTTCCATATGCTGCAATGGCCCATTTGAGGCACCAAACCAAGCGTCGTTAGAAACTGTGAGAAGTAAATCTGTTTCGTTTGTGACACTTGCCCTGACTTGTTCAGGAAAGGCTATCTCGTAACAAATAGCGGGGGCAATATGGTAACCCAAGGCAGTTAAATTAGGCTGCGTGTAGTCACCCCGTTGGAATGATGACATTGGCAAATTAAAAAATGGTGCAATAGGGCGAAGTAAATCGCCTAACGGGACAAACTCACCAATGGGCAATAAGTGATGCTTTTTAAATTGATTACTGCCATCAACCACATAATCAGCACTCGGTTGGTGCTTCTGTTGGTAATTACCTAACACGATGAGTGAATTATAAAAATCATTTTGCTGGTGGCTAATAATACCGCTGATAATCGCCATATTGTTGATATTGGCAACTTGATTAGCATTCATTAGGAAGTCTTCAACCATGGCTTCCGGTGCTGGGATTGCGGCTTCAGGCCAAATAACAATATCGACGCTAGAGGCTTCATCAAATTGTTCGCGAGTTAGATCCATGTACTTGAGCATGGTTGGCCACAGTGCATCGGGTTCCCATTTCATGCTTTGGGCAATATTACCTTGTACTAATGCAACCTTGACCGATTTACCTGAGGCAGTAATTGGATTGAGTTGTGGTGCAATCCAAGCACTTAGTGTTAAGACGGGCAATATAATTAATACAGGTAATAGGCGTTTTTGGGTTAACAGCATTAATGAGCCTGCAACTAATGCCACCACGAAGCTCAAACCCAAGGCGCCAATAAAGCTGGCTAACTCACTAAGTGGGCCCAATGTTTGGCTATAGCCTGCCCAAATCCAAGGGAAACCAGTTAGTACCCAGCCTCGTAACCATTCTGTGAGCACCCATAATGCTGGGAATAGCCCCAGATAGGTTAAGTAAGGATTTAAGGTGTGTTTAGATGTACGTGATAGTTTACTGACTAAATACCCACAAATAGCAGGGTAAATAGCCAGATAGAGTGCCAGCAGTGCCATTAGGCTTATTGATACCGCAATGGGCATACCACCAAAGGTGTCAATACTGACATGAACCCAACTAATGCCGATAGCAAAACAACCAAAGCCAAAACTGAACCAGTAATACAAATTTTGTTTGGCGGTTAATGTTTGGCTTTGCCATAAGGCAAAGCCCAGTGCTAAAGGAAATACCGCCCAAATTTCATAAGGCGCAAATGATAATGCGGTACTGGCGCCAGCAATAAATGCTGTCACCAGACGAGCAATACTCAAAGGTGAGTATATAGATTGAGTTTTTAGCACGATTTAGTCGTCGAATTCTTCACTGGTATTAGGGTCGGGAAGTTTAACACGAAGTTGTACTAATCGGCGGTTATCTGCATTAATGACTTTGAACTCGATATTGTTAATGACAATAATTTCATTCCGTTCAGGTAGATGACCAAATGCATGCGACACCATGCCACCCACAGTATCGAATTCTTCATCACTAAAGTTGGTACCACAAGCTTCATTGAAATCGTCGATTTCAGTGAGTGCTTTCACCATAAATACGGTGTTACTGAGTTTTTTTATTTCAGTGTCTTCAACAGAATTATGGTCAAATTCATCTTCAATCTCACCGACAATTTCTTCGAGAATATCTTCGATGGTCACTAAGCCTGATACGCCGCCATATTCATCGACAACAATCGCCATATGATAACGTTGCGAGCGAAATTCTTTAAGTAGCACATCGACGCGTTTGCTTTCTGGTACAACAACAGCAGGTCGAATGACTTGGGCAAGCGTTAATGGTTCATCTGACTGTTTAAAACCGAATTTAATCAAATCTTTGGCCAGTAAAATGCCTTCAATATGATCTTTATCTTCATTAACAACAGGGAAGCGAGAGTGACCTGAATCCATGACGATTTCTAAAAATTCATCAACAGTCGAGTCTATTTGGATGGTAACAATTTGCGCTCTTGGGATCATGATGTCGCGCACTCGAAGGTCCGAAACCTCTAATACACCTTTAATCATTTCGCGAGTGTCTTCTGTAATGAGGTCGCGCATTTCTGCACCTGCGATTACGTCGACTAAATCTTCGCGATTTTGAGGTTCGCCCTGAAATAATTGGTTAATCTTATCGAACCAGCTCTTCTTGTGGGCGTTTGTACTCGGGGGGATATCGTCACTCATAATATTTACTTAAACAAGTATATCTATTTGATATAAATAGTTTATTTATGCTTCCTTATAGGGGTCGGTAAAGCCTAAGCCTTCAACAAGTTGGGTCTCTAATGACTCCATCTCATCGGCTTCTTGGTCGATAATATGGTCATAACCTAGCAAATGCAAGCAGCCGTGTATGACCATGTGCGCCCAATGCGCATTTAGGGGTTTATTTTGCTCAATGGCTTCTTGTTCGACAACCTCAACGCAAATAACTAAATCGCCCAATAATGGTAGTTCAACTTCTGGTGGCGCTTCAAACGGAAACGACAATACATTGGTGGGTTTGTCTTTACCGCGATAAGTTAAATTAAGTTGCTGACTTTCTGTAATATCAACAAGACGAATGGTTAACTCAACTTCAGGCATTGTCTGACCAATAGCAGTACGTACCCAAGTTTCAAATTCAGTTTTAGAAGGTAAGTTGAGCTTATCATCAACTGCAATTTGCAGGTCAAGATCTAGTTTTATCCCTTGTTGACTCATTAAACTAGGCCCTCTTTTTGTTGTTGACGTTTTTGCTCACGCTCTTGATATGCTTTTTCTTTGATGGCTTTTTCAATTTGCTCTTGTTGCTCAAACGCTTCATAAGCTTCAACAATTCTAGCCACAACAGGATGACGAACCACGTCTTGTGCAATAAAGAAATTAAAACTGATTTCTGGCACCTCACTCAATACTTCTATGGCGTGACGCAAACCAGACTTTTGGCTACGAGGTAAATCGATCTGGGTAATGTCACCCGTGATCACTGCTCGCGAATTAAAGCCAATACGGGTTAAAAACATTTTCATTTGTTCAACGGTGGTATTTTGGGCTTCATCTAAAATAATAAAAGCATCATTGAGCGTTCGACCGCGCATATAGGCGAGTGGGGCGACTTCAATTACGCCGCGTTCAATCAGTTTTTCAACTTTCTCAAAACCCATCATTTCAAACAATGCATCATAGAGCGGGCGTAGATAAGGGTCGACTTTTTGACTTAAATCGCCCGGCAAAAAGCCGAGTTTTTCACCCGCCTCAACCGCTGGACGAGTTAATAGAATACGGCGTACTTCTTGACGTTCATACGCATCAACCGCCGCCGCAACAGCAAGGTACGTTTTACCCGTACCGGCAGGGCCAATACCAAAGCTGATGTCATGACGAGTAATATTATGCATGTACACACTTTGATTGGGTGTACGAGGCTTAATGACGCCACGCTTTGTTTTGATATGAACGTCGCTGTCGTCATTATCTTGTTGTGCTTCAAGGTTAATCGCTTCTTGAATGGCTAAATGAACCATTTCGGGTTCTAAGTCCGGCGTACTGCCTTTTACGGTTTGGGTTTCAATGTATAACTGACGCAACAAGTTATTGGTATTGAGTGCATTACGTGGCAAACCGACAATAGTGAAATGATTATTCTTATGGATAATCTCAACACCTAAGCGGCGTTCAAGTTGTTTGATGTTGTCATCAAATGGGCCACATAAGGAGGCGAGGCGACGAGTATCTGAAGGTTCTAGATACAAATTCATGGTGGTAACTTTAGTACTCAAATAAGGCTCCAGGTTTTGGTATTGGACAACAAAACAATAGCGATATAATGCTATTTCTTCATGATAACAGTTTACGAGCCTCCGGATAGAATTACCATGATATGACTAATTTTAAGCAAAATTAAAGGCGGACAAGCCGCCTTTAATTATTTTTAAACTACAAACATCAATTACGGCTTAAAGTGGGTTACACCTAAAGCATCATCTTGCTTGTGTTTAGCCATAATATCTGACGGATGTAAGCTGCGACGTAAATCCATTTCATCTTCACCTCGAACAAATTCACCGCGTAATGAGTTGGTATAAACATCAACAATTTTCACATCAACGAAACTGCCGATGTGGGTGTGGGCAGCTTCAAAGTTAACCACACGACTGTTTTCAGTACGACCGCGAAGTTCCATTGGATTCTTTACCGAAGGACCTTCAACTAAAATGCGTTGAACAGTGCCCAACATTTGACGGCTATAACGCATTGCTTGTTGAGTAATACGTTCTTGTAAAATAGCTAAACGCTGTTTCTTTTCCTCATCGCTGACATTGTCAGGCAAGTCTGCCGCAGGTGTACCTGGGCGAGCGCTATAGATAAAACTAAAGCTGTGATCAAACGCGACATCTTCAATCAGTTTCATGGTATCAGCAAAATCTTCTTTAGATTCACCTGGAAAACCAATAATAAAGTCTGAGCTGATTTGAATATCAGGACGAGCTTTACGCAGACGACGAATAATCGACTTGTATTCAATCGCCATGTGACCGCGTTTCATTTGGGTTAAAATACGATCTGAACCCGATTGCACCGGTAAATGCAGGAAACTCACCAATTCAGGCGTGTCTTCGTACACATCGATAATGTCTTGAGTAAACTCAATTGGGTGGCTGGTAGTAAAGCGTAAACGATCGATACCGTCGATTGATGCAATTAAGCGTAGCAATTCTGCAAAGGTACAAATTTCATCGTCGTGGGTTGCGCCACGGTATGCGTTAACGTTTTGACCTAATAAATTCACTTCACGCACACCTTGAGCAGCCAATTGAGCTACTTCAAGAATGACGTCATCTAATGGACGGCTGACTTCTTCGCCGCGAGTGTAAGGCACTACGCAGAAAGAACAGTATTTACTGCAACCTTCCATAATAGACACAAATGCCGTTGGACCATCAGCGCGAGGTTCAGGAAGGCGATCGAATTTTTCAATTTCTGGGAAGCTGATATCAATTACGGCTTTTTCGCCGCGTTGAATTTGTTCAATCATCTCAGGTAAGCGATGCAGTGTTTGTGGACCGAAGATAATATCAACGCATTGAGCGCGATCTTTAATCGCTTTACCTTCTTGTGAGGCAACGCAGCCGCCGACACCAATAATTAAATTAGGATTTTTATCTTTTAAAGATTTCCAACGCCCTAGCTGATGGAAAACTTTCTCCTGTGCTTTTTCACGAATAGAGCAAGTATTAAGCAGCAGTACGTCTGCTTCGCTCGCATCTTCGGTCAAGGTATATCCTTGATAGTCGTCTAATAAATCAGCCATCTTTGATGAGTCATACTCATTCATTTGACAGCCCCAGGTCTTAATATGAAGTTTTTTACTCATCAGTGCTCGCCAGTAAATCCACAGTAAAAATAGCGCGACATTTTACCTGTTGTCGGACGCTCTGGCTAGCATTAGTGCACGTTTCGCTCATTTGAATATAAACTGGTGAGTACCCTTATAAACTGTAATGGCTTATTGTTTGAGTAAAATTAGTGTGATTGAGGGACTGAAAAAATGAATTTTGCAGCCATTTTATGACCCTAGCGCTGAACATTGGTGACTTAAGTCAGCATTATTGGATTGCAACATTTCCGTGGCATGTTGATATAGGGCATAATTAAATCCATTACGATATGTGGCTGTCATCATTTCAATAACGCTAACGTCTGTAACGTTAGGGCCTGTTGGTCTTTCAAGGTTGTTTTTGCAGCGAATTGTTGGTCATTTGTACAAGGCAGAGACTTTGTGGTGTAGTTATTCTACATAAAAAGTCGATAACGCAGTAAAAATGACCAACAAACGCTGCCCGAAGGGTTCGGCTAAAAAGGTTTTACTCTTTGTTGAGCGAATTTAGCTTAGATTGCTAGGCAGCAATCCGCTCGCCTCGATTAAAACGTTTTTATCTCGAACAAAATTTAACCTGCAAAGATCAACAGACCCTAATTATTCATTGCAAGGCAATGTAGATAAAGACGTTATAGCACCATGGGGTTATACTGTTTTTAGCCTGGCTTTAACTAGGTTGCCGATTCATTGACTGTCATATTAAACATCACGTCATCTCACTATTATGGATGTAAAACCATGCAAGATGCTTCTCTTACTGCAACTCATTGCTCCAATACCATTAATTATGATGTTGTCGTTGTCGGTGGCGGAATGGTTGGCGCTGCAGCAGCAATTGGATTAGGTCAATTAGGGCTAAGCGTGGCGGTGATCGAATCACGCCAGCCACAAGCTTATGAACCTGAGCAACCGCTCGATGTAAGGGTGTCTGCTATTAGTGTGGCGTCTGAGCAGTTGCTCACTCGTTTAGGTGTGATGGAGTATTTACTTACCCTGCGTCACGCACCATACAACGGTTTGGAAACGTGGGAACTCGACGGTTGTTTAACTGCATTTAATGCCGAACAAGTTGGTCAGGCGCACTTAGGCTATTTTTTTGAAAACCGGTTAATTCAATTGAGTCTATGGCAGCAAATCGATCAAATGGACAATATCACCTTATTGTGTCCCCATAGTGTGGCCCAATTTTCCCGGTTAGCAGACTGTCAGCAAGTGAGTATAAAGCTTGATAATGGCGATACACTGACGACTAAGTTGCTCATTGGTGCCGATGGTGCTAATTCGCAAGTGCGTCAATGGGCGGGGATTGGTGTGACAGGCTGGGATTATGCCCAGTCGGCGATGTTAATTAATATTAATACTGAAACACCACAACAAACGATCACTTGGCAGCAGTTTACACCAGCGGGTCCTCGTAGTTTGTTACCTCTGCCTGGCCATCATGCTTCATTAGTATGGTATGACGATGCCAATCGTATTAAACAATTATCGCAACTCAATAATCTTCAACTTGCAGAGCAAATTCGCCAGCATTTCCCGTCACGGTTAGATCCTCGTTTTACCGTAGAAAGTCGGGGGAGCTTCCCGTTAACGCGTCGTCATGCACAACGCTATTACCAAGATAATGTGGTGATCATTGGTGACGCAGCCCATACCATTAATCCATTGGCTGGGCAGGGGGTTAATATTGGTTTTAAAGATGTTGATTTGCTGGTGGCTCAGGTGGCTAATGCCATTGGCTGCGGTGAAACATGGTGGCAAACGCCAGTATTAAAACGCTATCAACAATCACGTTACCTTGATAATCAATTAATGATGACCGCAATGGATGCATTTTATGCGGGCTTTAGTAATAACATTTTGCCATTAAAATTACTGCGTAATGGTGCGTTAAAACTCGCCAATATTGATTCTCCAATTAAACGAAAAGTCTTGAAGTATGCACTTGGACTTAGTTAAACCTAATAAGCGGGTTAACTTGTGGTTTGTTGACAAGCCATTTGAGTGCTAAAATGCCGCGTTTTGCATCATGTGTATTTTGATGTACCCCATGAAAGGCGTTTAACTGCACTTATTGCGAATAACTTACGCAGATAATAACTTGTGCTAATAAACTGACTAGGTCGTGATGAGTAACATTAAACTGATTGTCGGGTTGGCAAACCCAGGTGCTGAATACGCACAAACTCGCCATAATGCTGGTGCATGGTACGTGCAAGAATTAGCGCGTATTTGCAATGTTCAATTAACACCAGACAGCAAATATTTTGGGGTTACTGCTCGTGCTACTTTGCACGGAAGAGATGTGCGTTTGTTGATCCCAACAACGTACATGAACTTAAGCGGAAAGTCGGTTGCAGCGTTAGCCAACTTTTTCCGGATACTGCCCGAAGAAATCTTGGTCGCCCATGATGAGCTCGACATGGAGCCCGGTGTCGCCAAATTTAAATTAGGTGGCGGTCATGGTGGTCATAACGGTTTAAAAGACATTATTGCCTGTTTAGGTAATGACAAAAACTTTTATCGCTTGCGCATTGGTATTGGTCATCCTGGTGATAAAAATAAAGTCAGTGGCTATGTACTGGGTAGAGCACCAGCAGTAGAACAAGAACGAATAAGTGCTGCGATTGATGAAGCGGTTCGTTCCACCGAGATATTATTTAACCAAGACATGGCGAAAGCTATGCACAGATTACATTCGTTCAAAGCAGAATAAGCCATGCTAATTTTGTTTTAACACCCTTTTCGACATCATTATCCGATGGGATAATTCTACATATATAAAGGTAAGCATATGGGTTTTAAATGCGGCATTGTTGGTCTTCCAAACGTAGGTAAGTCAACGTTGTTTAATGCGTTAACACAAGCGGGTATTGAAGCGGCAAACTTTCCGTTTTGTACTATTGAGCCAAATACTGGGGTAGTACCTGTACCAGATGCACGCCTTGACGCGTTAGCGGAAATTGTAAAACCACAACGCATATTACCGACTACAATGGAGTTTGTGGATATTGCTGGTTTAGTGGCTGGCGCTTCTAAAGGTGAAGGTTTAGGTAATAAGTTTTTAGCTAACATTCGTGAAACCGATGCAATTGGTCACGTTGTACGTTGTTTTGAAGATCCGAACATTGTTCACGTGGCGAACAAAATCGATCCTGCTGGCGATATTGAAGTGATCAATACCGAATTAGCGCTAGCCGATTTAGATGCATGTGAGCGTGCCATTTTTCGTCAAGCCAAGCGTGCTAAAGGTGGTGACGGTGATGCGAAATTTGAAGTCGCTGTACTTGAAAAAATGCGTCCACTGTTAAATGAAGGCCAAATGTTACGTTCGTTGGAATTAACTAAAGAAGAGTTAGCAGCCGTTGCTTACCTTAATTTCTTAACGATTAAACCTACGATGTACATTGCTAACGTTGCTGACGATGGCTTTGAAAACAACCCTCATTTAGATGTTGTTCGTGCTATTGCAGCAACAGAAAATGCCATAGTTGTGCCTGTGTGTGCTGCTATTGAATCTGAATTAGCAGAAATGGAAGCCGATGACCGTGCAGAGTTTATGACCGATCTTGGTATAGAAGAATCAGGTTTAGATCGGGTTATTCGTGCCGGTTACGAACTATTGAATCTGCAAACTTACTTTACTGCGGGTGTAAAAGAAGTGCGTGCATGGACGGTTCCTGTCGGTGCATCTGCTCCGCAAGCTGCGGGTGTTATCCATACCGACTTCGAGCGTGGTTTTATTCGTGCACAGGTAATGGCGTATCAAGATTTTATTACCTACAAAGGTGAAGCTGGCGCCAAAGATGCTGGTAAATTACGTGTTGAAGGTAAAACTTATGTCGTTAAAGATGGCGATGTAATGCATTTCTTATTTAACGTATAAGTGCTATTTACGTTATTTAGAAATTAAAATGGGGCGTAAGGGGATTTTTCGTAAGTTAATGGTGTTTATTTTGTCGATTAGGCATTCAGTTTGGTGAAGTTATAGCCGAACAAGCCGAATTGATGAAAATAGCGAAAAAAACCAGTTGACCTCGATAACCTGAATAAGCATAATACGCCCCGTTCCTCGCAAGAGGGATAGCAAGAAATAGTGGCAATATAGCTCAGCTGGTTAGAGCACAGCACTCATAATGCTGGGGTCGCAGGTTCAAGTCCCGCTATTGCTACCATCTATTTCTTACCCATCTGCTCAAGATGTAAAACTAGAGTGTTGTGCGGGAGTGGTGGAATTGGTAGACACGCCAGATTTAGGTTCTGGTGCCGCAAGGTGTGAGAGTTCAAGTCTCTCCTTCCGTACCATTTATTCGAGATGTTTGCTTCGGCGAATGTTTCAAAAAGCTTTATTGGGATATCGCCAAGCGGTAAGGCACTGGGTTTTGATCTCAGCATTCCAAGGTTCGAATCCTTGTATCCCAGCCATTTTAAACGTTAGACAAGATTATTGGGATATCGCCAAGCGGTAAGGCACTGGGTTTTGATCTCAGCATTCCAAGGTTCGAATCCTTGTATCCCAGCCATCTTTGGCAATATAGCTCAGCTGGTTAGAGCACAGCACTCATAATGCTGGGGTCGCAGGTTCAAGTCCCGCTATTGCTACCATATTTATTAGGTAGAGTGAGAGTTGCTTACACTAGCTAATAAAGCCAAAGTTTACTCTGAAATAAAAAGAGTATACTGTAAGTTAAAATTTGATGCGGGAATGGTGGAATTGGTAGACACGCCAGATTTAGGTTCTGGTGCCGCGAGGTGTGAGAGTTCAAGTCTCTCTTTCCGTACCATCAAATTTTAACCATGTGAATGGTTTATCTGCTTTACAATAAATAGTTACAATTGGGGTATCGCCAAGCGGTAAGGCACTGGGTTTTGATCTCAGCATCCCCAGGTTCGAATCCTGGTACCCCAGCCATATTTAAAAAGCCCGTCTATTAAGACGGGCTTTTTGCTGTGTATTTTTTGAAATCTTTTGCTATGAGGGTTAGTTCAAAACAAGAACAAACTTTACTGTTATCCCCATTATTGTTGTGCAAGCTGATTATCAATAGTATTTCTCTATTAACATGATTGATTCTATCCGTTATCTATTTTACTGGCTGTTGTTTAAACTTACCTTATTCAGTAAATATAGTGACAAAGGCTCACCATGAAAACTTCAGCATCGACATCACCAAGAAATCCTAATGAAGCATCTAGCCCTAAAATGGCGCTTATTGCAGAGGGTGGTGGTCAGCGGGGAATATTCACTGCTGGTGTGTTAGATGCGTGGTTAGAGAATAATTTTGATCCCTTTGATTTATTTATAGGCACGTCTGCTGGTTCTCAAAATCTGACTAGTTTTTTGTCTCGTCAAAAAGGCTATGCCAAACGGTTAATTCGTGGGCTGTCACGCCATAAGCGTTTTTACCAGTTAGGCCGAGGCTTAATCGGGGGGGATGTCGTCGATTTAGATTGGTATTTTGATAAAACGACTCAAGGTTATTTTACCTTAGACTTTACTACTGCTATGAAATCATTAGGCAACCGTGAGTTACTGATCACCGCAACTAACTCTCGCAATCGTCAAGGTTACTTTTTACGTCCAAATGGTGATAGTCATCAATGGAACGAATTACTCAAAGCATCAAGTGCATTACCTTTCTTATATAAACAAGGTGTTAAACTTACACCCTGGTTAACAACTGATGCTGCTAATCAAGCCCATGACAGTAACGATTCCCCTTTGGAAGATTTCTACCTAGACGGTGGCTTAGCCGCACCATTACCTGTGCGTGAAGCGTATCGTCGTGGCGCTAAAAAAATTGTGGTTATTCGCACTGTTAATGCGGACTTTCAGGCGCAATCAGCTTGGGTACATAAGCTAACATCATGGATTTGTGTGTCAGGATACTGCCCAAAAACTATCGATTACTTAGTTCAGCATGAACAAGCTTATGAGCAAGAGCTCGCTTTTTTGGCTAATCCTCCTGAAGATGTCGAAATCATTCAAATTTTTGCTGGTAACAATCTTGAAAGCAAACTATTAGGCAGTTCTGATGTGGATTTACGTCATGACTATCGTACGGGTATTGCTGCTGGAAATACTTTTTTGCAGACCCAGCAAGCATTTTATGCAACTGATACATTACATAAGATAGATAAGCAGCCATCATTTGCTGTTAGCCACGCATTGAGCGCTTAATAGAGTTTTATTGGTTTTAAGGGGCGATATGAGACTTGCTACGGATTAAAACTACTATCCTTAATATTTACATACCATTATCAATATCCCTAGAAGGTACCGCTTGAACTGTGCAATATGATTAGGTTGCTGATGGACTGGTAATGAGTTTGTCGTCATCGCCACGCCATTGCTAAGTTTTGGCATAGCAAACAAAAAACGCACTCATATGAGTGCGTTTTGTTATTTCATTCACTGAATAATAATTAGTGACGGAACATCGCAGAGATTGACTCTTCGTTACTTACACGACGGATTGCTTCTGCTAATACTGCTGACATAGTCAGTTGGGTAACCTTAGTCACTTTCAGCATTTCAGCGCTCAAGGGTACTGTGTCAGTTACGATAACTTCATCAATGACAGAGTTAGCAATATTTTCAGCAGCATTACCTGAAAATACCGGGTGAGTAGCATAAGCAAACACGCGATTAGCGCCATGTTCTTTTAATGCTTCAGCTGCTTTACATAAGGTGCCACCAGTGTCGATCATGTCATCGACAATAATACAATCGCGGCCTTGAACATCACCGATGATATGCATCACCTGAGCAACGTTTGCCATTGGACGACGCTTATCGATAATAGCAAGATCGGTATCATCTAATAGCTTGGCTACTGCGCGAGCGCGAACTACACCGCCAATATCAGGAGACACAACAACAGGGTTATCTAGTTTTCTGGCGAGCATGTCTTCAAGTAACACTGGGCTACCGAATACGTTATCAACAGGAACATCAAAGAAACCTTGAATTTGCTCAGCGTGTAGGTCACAAGTCAATACGCGGTCAACACCCACGCTAGACAAGAAATCTGCAACTACTTTCGCTGTAATAGGTACACGTGCACTACGTACACGGCGGTCTTGACGAGCATAACCAAAGTACGGAATAACGGCAGTAATACGACCCGCTGATGCACGGCGTAACGCGTCAACCATTACAATAAGCTCCATGAGATTATCGTTAGTTGGTGCGCAAGTAGATTGGATGATAAATACATCCGCACCACGTACATTCTCGTTTATTTGAACACTGATTTCACCGTCGCTGAAACGGCCTACAACTGCATCGCCAAGTTTGCAAAATAAACGGTCGGCAATCTTAGCGGCTAGATTTGGGGTAGCGTTACCAGCAAAGAGCTTGATGTCGGGCACTTTATGAACCTCAGGTGTTTGCTTTACGATTAAAGGCTAGATCAATTTTATGTGTTGTCACTCAAAACTGACCCAGAAGAAATTATGTTGTTAGAGTTGCTCAAGTCGTATTTGTAATGGCGACTTGTTCATCCCTTTTGCGACAAAACCTTGCATATCAGCTGGAAGTTCGGCTAAAGCATCAAGGGCTTGTTGCGAATGTGTAAATTCCCCGAACACGCATGCACCTGTTCCGGTCATTCTCGACGGCGCATATTCTACCAGCCAGCTTAAGGCATTGGCAACTTGAGGGTGCCTAGTTGTGACCAATTTCTGACAATCATTTGTCCACTGCTGTCCCATTAAGCTGACAATTTCAAGTTTTGGGGTGTCGCGAGGTAAGCTTGGATCTTGAAATATGTCTTGTGTTGACACATGCACATCTGGCACAACAACTAAGTACCATAGCTCGGCAGGTTCGACGCTAATCAATCGCTCGCCAACGCCTTCTGCAAAAGCTGAAAAACCATTAATAAAAACAGGGACATCAGCACCAAGAACAAGGCCTATTTCGGCTAGTTTTTGTGGCGAAACGTTAGTTTTCCATAGTGCATTTAGTGCCACTAATGTGGTTGCTGCATCAGACGAACCACCACCTAAACCGCCACCCATAGGCAATAATTTGTCTAACCAAATATGCGCACCACCATTATATTGGGTGTGTTTTTTGAGTGACTTTGCGGCTTTAAGAATTAAGTTATCGCTGTCAGCAACAGAATCTGAAATGGTAGAGTGGAGAATGAGCTCTGGCGAGTCGGTGATTTGAAAATCAAGGTAATCACAATGATCAATAAATTGAAATAGTGTTTGTAATTCATGATAACCATCGGCACGCTGGCCTGTAACATGTAAGAATAAATTCAGTTTTGCTGGCGCAGGCCAACGTTTGGATATAGCTGAGTTAGTTAAGTTATGTGAGTTAGTTGAGGTCATGTTCGTTTAACTACCTTATTGATTCGCCAGCACTTAATATTTTACGCTACTTTGTTTTGGCTGCGACGGCTGTCCATTGATTAGTTTGAATTTTTATTTGCACATCTTCGCGTTCAATTTTCAATAATTTAGGCACAATAGCACCGTTTTGTTGTTGCCAACTGAGAAAGCTGACCAACCAATTTGCTTCGGGGTCATGGCTAATTAATTGTTTAATGGTGCCGTCAGGATTATAGCTGATGATGTTATCATTACTACCGACTTGGCCTGTGATCCATAATGGCAGGCTTTCTAAGGGGATTGACCATCCACTGATGCCTGTCAGTAAATCCTGAGCGTTACTGTCTCGATATGTTTTGCCGTCAACATCAAGTGTTGCCATGCCTTGATCTGTCTTAAGAGTTAATACCGTTGTGCCTAATACGGTTGTTAAGCGTAAATCATTGGCCGCTGGTTGATGTAACCAATACAAATTAGTGCTGAATTTGTCCTGAGATGTCTTAACAGCAATTTTACCTTGAAGCTCCCATGCTTTAGCTTGATTCGCATTCGTGACATTGATAGGCGTAAAATCTTCAGATGGGGTTACACTACAACCTGCTAATAAAAGCGCCACGGAAATAAAGGTGATATAAAATAAAGATGTAGATAAGCGCAATGGATTTGCCTAGCAGTTGCTTAAGATGTTCTTATGATACTGGGGTTAAGGCGTTATGTAAAAATGCTTTTGCCAAAATTAATGCGACATTAATGTTATGGTTTATATAATACTTATCTGAACAATCCATAAATATTTAAACATTTATTCGGTTTTGTTAAGCCAATTGTGTTTTTCGTTGGTTCAATTCAGTAGAATAGCCTAATTAACGTCACCGAAAAGAACTTGATATTATCAAATGAGCCTAGTAATAATCGGGATAAACCATAAAACCGCCACGGTAGATTTGCGTGAAAAAGTCGCTTTCTCTCCAGACCGCATTCATGACGCCATGAAAAGCTTGGCTAGTCGCACCCGAACGGGTGAGGCCGTTATTGTGTCTACCTGTAACCGTACTGAGCTATATTGCAATAATGCCGAAAAAGAAGACATTATTGAATGGTTGCAGGATTATCATGACCTAGAACGCAGCGATTTAATGCCGTGTATTTATGCTTATGAAGAACAAGTTGCCGTCCAGCATTTAATGCGAGTCGCATCGGGTTTAGATTCACTGGTATTGGGTGAGCCGCAAATTTTAGGGCAAGTCAAACAAGCCTTTGTCAAAGCTAAAGAAGCGGGCACTATCGCATTAACGATTGATCGCTTATTTCAAAATACCTTCTCAGTGGCTAAAAAAGTCCGCACAGAAACTGAAATCGGTGCCGCCGCCGTTTCTGTCGCCTTTGCCGCTGTTAGTATGGCGAAACACATTTTCTCATCATTAAGTACAACTAAGGTGCTACTTATTGGTGCCGGAGAAACCATTGAGTTAGTCGCCAAGCATCTTAAAGACAATGGCGTTGCTTCTATGGTGGTGGCCAATCGCACTATCGAACGTGCTCAAGCCATGTGTGCAGAGTTTAATGCGACAGCGATAACCTTGGAGCAAATACCAGACTTTCTCGCTAAAGCCGATATCGTGATATCCTCTACCGCCAGCCCGTTACCTATTTTGGGTAAAGGTATGGTCGAAAAAGCGCTAAAACAGCGCCGTCATCAACCTATGTTATTGGTGGATATTGCCGTTCCTAGAGATATTGAAGCAGAAGTCGGTGAGTTAGACGACGCATTCCTTTATACTGTAGACGATCTGCATAGCATAATTGAACAGAACATGGCTTCACGTAAAGAAGCCGCCGAGCAAGCAGAAATAATTACTGAAGAGCAATCTCACCTATTTATGGAGTGGATTCGTTCTTTAGAGTCAGTCGACAGTATTCGCGAATATCGTAGCCAGAGCTTGGCGATTAAAGATGAATTAGTTGAGCGTGCCTTGAGCAAATTGTCTCATGGCAGTAATAGTGAGCAAGTGATACTTGAGTTAGCTAATAGGTTAACCAATCGTTTGATACACTCACCGACACAAGCGCTTACTTCAGCAAGCCGTCAAGGCGATTTGAATACGTTAGGCCAATTAAGATCTGCGCTTGGTTTAGATAAAAACTAAGGTTAGCGAGCTAAATGAAAGAATCCGTTATCCGCAAGCTTGAAGGCTTGCTCGAGCGAAATGAAGAAGTATTAGCATTACTGAGTGATGCGACCGTGATTGCGGATCAAGACCGTTTTCGTGGATTATCAAAAGAATATTCTCAACTTGAAGATGTTGTAAGTAGTTTTAAGGCGTTTCAACAAGCTCAAAAAGATTTTGATTACGCCAAAGAGATGCTTGAAGAAGAAGACGATGCTGAAATGCGCGAAATGGCGCAAGATGAGTATAAACAATCAAAGCAAGTATTAGAAAAACTTGAAGATGAATTACAAGTTTTACTCTTACCCACTGATCCTAATGATGACACCAACGCGTTTCTTGAAATTCGTGCCGGTGCTGGTGGTGATGAAGCGGCTATTTTTGCTGGCGATTTATACCGTATGTATTCACGTTACTGTGAAGCCAACCGCTGGCAAATGGAAGTCATGAACGTTAACGAAGGCGAGCATGGCGGCTTTAAAGAAATTATTGTTAAAGTCAGTGGTGACGGTGCCTACGGTAAGTTAAAGTTTGAGTCTGGCGGACATCGCGTACAACGCGTGCCCGAAACCGAATCTCAAGGCCGTGTGCATACTTCTGCTTGTACCGTAGTGGTATTGCATGAAGTACCTGAAGCTGAAGCGATTTCAATTAATGCTGCAGATTTAAAAGTGGATACTTTCCGCGCGTCAGGTGCTGGTGGTCAGCATGTTAACAAAACCGATTCTGCTATTCGTATTACGCATATCCCATCGGGTATTATTGTTGAGTGCCAAGATCAACGTTCACAGCATAAAAATCGTGCCCAAGCTATGAGTGTATTGGCTGCGCGTATTCAAGCTGTTGAAGATGAAAAAAGACGTAGTGCTGAAGAAACAACGCGTCGTAGCTTAGTGGCCAGTGGTGATCGTTCAGAACGCATTAGAACGTATAATTACCCACAAGGGCGAGTAAGTGATCATCGCATTAACTTAACGCTTTATCGCTTGAATGAAGTCATGGAAGGCGACTTAGATGCCTTACTTGATCCTATCATGCAAGAACATCAAGCAGATATGCTTGCAGCGTTAGCTGACGATTAAGGAGTGCTCTTGCCTCAATCTTCGTATTCAACAATTGCTGAAGCCCTACAATGGGCTTATTCACAATTAGCGGCAACCTCTGACTCAGCACATATAGATGCAGAGGCATTGCTATTACATTGCCTGAATAAAAATCGCAGTTTTTTATATACTTGGCCTGAGCGACAACTTACTAGTGAGCAATTTAAGGCCTATAGCCAGATGATTGCTAAACGTCAGAATGGTACTCCGGTTGCACATATTTTGGGTGAACGCGAGTTTTGGTCATTACCTTTTATTGTTAATGAATCAACCCTTATTCCAAGACCTGATACCGAGATTTTAGTTGAGACGGCACTGAACTTATCTGTGCGTCACAATGCAAGAGTATTGGATTTAGGCACAGGAACTGGGGCCATTGCATTGGCTTTAGCATCGGAGCGACCTAAATGGCGTATCACTGCTATTGATAATGTTATTGGCGCTGTTGAACTCGCCAAAGCTAATCGTGAAAATTTACACTTAACCCAAGTTGAAATTATTCAGTCCGATTGGTTTTCAGCTGTTGAGCATCGCGACTTTGACTTAATTGTGTCTAATCCTCCTTACATTGATGAAGCCGATGAGCATCTTCACTTAGGCGATGTGCGCTTTGAACCGCAAAGTGCATTGACCGCAAGCAATGAAGGTTATGCTGATCTGTATTATATTGCCGAACAAGCGCGAGAACGTTTACTTCCTGGTGGCTATTTACTGCTTGAACATGGTTACGAACAAGCCATAAAAGTACGTGAAAAACTCATTGAGCTCGGCTATCAAAATGTCGCTACGGTACGCGATTTTGGTAGTAACGATCGCTGTACCTTGGGTGAATGGATAAATGAATAATCCTGCAATCACCAGACACATTAACCCTTCTAAATAAATAGTAACTAATTAGCAATAATCACGATATTGGTATACGGCTGGTTGATAGAGTAAACTAGCCGCCTTTTATTTTACCTTTTTTAAATGAGACTTAATTAATGGAAACATTTTACAGTTTATATCCTGCGGTAAAACATACTCATATGACGTTAGTTTTATTGAGTGTGATATTTTTTATCACCCGTTTTGTTTTGCATTTGCGTCAGTCTCCGGTTATGGAAAAAAAGTTTCTTAAAGTGGCGCCGCATGTTGTGGATACTTTTTTATTACTGTCAGGATTTACCCTTTGTTTTATGATCCAGCAGTTTCCTTTTGTGGACCCATGGTTGACCGAAAAAATCATCTGTGTGGTGGCATATATTGCTTTAGGCATTATGGCGCTTAAATCTAACCGTAATAAATTGTTTAAGTTTTTTGCTTTTATCGGCGCAATTGGTTGGGTAGTGTTAGCGGCCAAACTGGCTTATTTTAAACAAGTCGTATTGATGGGTTAATTGGTTTTAATGGCAAAATATCTTCTTAATGATGCAGTTTCTATTCCAGAAACTGCATTCGAACTCACTGAACACCTAGGCTTTTCAGTATCCAAACCTGCTATGTGGGCGTGGTATGAAATGGCCGGTTCAGTATTGAGTCACTACGTAGTTGACCAGCAAGCAAGGCTTGAGGGTCTGTTTAACTGGTTTTATAAAGATTTAGGCTTTTGTGCTCGAGATGACTATTTTAGTGTTGAGGCGGCAGATCTAAGCTATTGCGTGTTAAAGCGTCAAGGTAATAGCACCACCTTATCAATATTATTGATTCTACTGGCAAAGCAACTCGATTTATCGCTTGAGGCGGTTTTATTACCCGGCAATACGGTTCTTAAAAGCCAAATAAATGATGTGGTTAAATACCATGATCCATTAACTGGTCAAGAGCTTAATCGCCATCAACTGCATGCATTAGTACGCGGTGAGTTGGGTAACGCTGCAAAATTAAAACCCAGCCATCTTAAAACGGCTACGCTAAAGCGTTTAATTAGTCGCATGATACATGAGCTAAAAGCGGGTTGTATTGTCAGTCATAAATTTGAACAAGCAATGGAATGCTGTAATTTATTATTACAATGGCATCCTGACGACGTGCATCTTAATCGTGAACGGGCATTTATTGCTCAACAATTAGGTTGTATTAAGGTGGCCATGTCTGATTTGCAACACTTCATCGATTTGAGTCCGCATGATCCGGTGATTGAGCTGGTTAAGATTCAATTAAAGGAACTCAGTCAACATACGCAGGTTTATCATTAATCTTTTGATGAGTCTGTGGCTTAGGCTGCTTTGATAATTCAAAGCAGCTTTATTCGCAAATAGGGCATTAGTCAGCTCATTTTGACAGCATTTAACTGCAGCACTATGCGAATTGAGCAATACTTGATTTTCGCATTAACAATAATAACTAAAAATATAATGTAACTGTAAGGGAGAACACTGCATGACAACATCAGCAATGGTGACCAATGATGCTACCGCACTGGGTATACTCGCCGTTATTCTAGGTTTCGTTTTTTACACTAATTCATCGGCTCATCCTTTTTGGCAAAAATTCTATAAATATATTCCAGCATTATTACTCTGTTATTTTCTACCTTCATTATTAAATACCTTTGGAATAGTTGATGGTAATACATCCAAATTGTATTTTGTCGCATCGCGTTATTTACTGCCAGCGTGTTTAGTTTTACTGATCCTTAGTGTTGATTTAAAAGCGATCCTTGCCTTAGGCCCTAAGGCCGTCATTATGTTTTTAACGGGTACCTTAGGGATTGTCATTGGTGGACCGATTGCATTATTGGCCGTGTCGATAATTGATCCATCACTACTAGGCGGTAATGGTCCCGATGCTGTTTGGCGCGGAATGACAACCTTAGCAGGTAGTTGGATTGGTGGTGGTGCCAACCAAGCCGCAATGAAAGAGATTTATTCTGTCGGCGGCGAAATATTCTCGGTGATGGTGACTGTTGACGTTATCGTGGCCAATATCTGGATGGCGGTACTGCTATTTATGGCCTCGAAAGCCAAAGAGATTGATGCGAGAACTGGCGCTGACACGACCGCGATTGAAGCGTTAAAAAAGAAAGTGGAAAAATATCACGCTGAAAATTCACGTATTCCTTCACTTCGCGACATCATGATGATTGTGGCCATTGGTTTTGGGGTGACAGGTTTTGCGCATTTTGCCGCAGATTTCTTGGGCCCTTTCTTTGAAGCTAATTATCCATGGACTGAAGATTACAGTTTAACCTCAAAGTTCTTTTGGTTAGTGGTGATTGTTACTACCGTTGGTTTAGGCCTATCGTTTAGCCCTGTTCGCCATTTAGAAGCGGCAGGCGCTTCTAAAGTTGCTTCAGCATTTTTATATATTTTAGTCGCGACCATTGGCTTACATATGGACGTGTCTAAAATAATGGATACACCCATTTATTTCCTAATAGGCATTGTGTGGATGTTAATTCACGCAGGATTAATGCTATTGGTTGCTAAACTCATTAAAGCGCCATTGTTTTATATGGCAGTTGGCAGTCAGGCAAACGTTGGCGGAGCCGCATCAGCCCCTGTTGTGGCCGCAGCATTCCACCCCGCATTAGCACCTGTCGGGGTGTTATTAGCAGTATTCGGTTATGCATTAGGTACTTACATGGCTTGGCTATGTGGTCAGTTATTACAAGTTGTCGCAGCGTAATGCGCTAAGAGGATCAAATGGATCAAAAAATTATTCAGTTATCTAATAATGTTCAAGTAGGCAACGATAAACCGTTTGTGTTATTTGGTGGTATGAACGTACTTGAGTCGCGTGATTTGGCTATGTCAATTGCAGAACATTATGTGGAAGTGACCCAAAAATTGGGTATCCCCTATGTATTCAAAGCCTCTTTTGATAAAGCCAATCGTTCATCGATTAATTCATACCGAGGTCCAGGTATGGAAGAAGGTTTACGTATTTTTGAAGAAATAAAATCAACCTTTAATGTGCCTATGATTACCGATGTACACGAGATCGAACAGTGTGCACCTGTTGCTGAAGTAGTCGATATTATTCAATTACCTGCATTCTTAGCTCGTCAAACTGATCTTGTTGTCGCTATGGCAAAAACTGGCGCAGTTATTAACGTGAAAAAACCACAGTTTTTAGCGCCGCACGAAATGCGCCACATTATTACCAAGTTTAACGAAGCCGGTAATGACAACATTATTTTATGTGAACGCGGCAGTAGCTTTGGTTATAACAACCTAGTTGTTGACATGTTAGGCATGGATGAAATGAAGCAAACAGGTTATCCAGTGATCTTTGATGCGACTCATGCACTGCAACGCCCTGGTGGACGTGCAGATTCTGCTGGCGGACGTCGTGCGCAGGCAACTGAACTAGCAAGAAGTGGTATGGCATTAGGGTTAGCGGGCTTGTTTATTGAAGCTCATCCAGATCCTGACAATGCAAAATGTGACGGTCCATGCGCACTACCGCTGCATTTATTAGAGAAATACCTAACGCAGATGAAAGCAGTTGATGATTTGGTTAAGTCATTTGAGTTTATCGATACCAGCAAGTAATTAGCTGGATTGCACTTAGTGCTTATTAGTACCAATTAGTGCACAGTGAGTTCTAATCAATTTAGCCATTATTTGTGTCTTTCATCTAGCTGACAAGATAAGCTAATTGTCCTTGTATAAGCCCTGACTTTTTACAAAGTTTTAGGGCTTTTTAGTAGTTGGGATTAAACGATGTGGATTCTATTTACCTTTCTCGCCGCATTTATGCAGGCGTGGCGCAATGCATTTCAAAGCAAACTCAGTAAAGAAGTCAGTGTTGCAGGCGTTACCTTAGCTCGATTTATTTGGGCGGGACCAATTGCTGCTTGTTATCTATATGGACTTCATCAGTTTCAACCCACTGCATTGCCAAATTTTAGCGGCGCTTTTTTGGGATTTGTTATTGGCGCTGCATCAATGCAAATTCTGGCAACAGGTTTAATGGTTAAACTGTTTAAAATGCAAAATTACGCCATAGGTGCAGGGCTTGCCAAAAGTGAAGCGTTAGTCGCTGCCATTCTTGGCGTGTTATTTTTCGGCACTCAATTATCCGTACTTGGTTGGATTGGCGTTACTGTGGGTGGTATAGCGGTGATGTTGCTCAGCAGCAAACAAGGCTTTAAACATTTGTCCCTTAAAACGGTATTGTTAGGCCTTGCGTGTGGCAGTTCCTTTGCGTTGACATCGCTATGGGTGCGCGAAGCCAGTTTGACTCTACAAGGACCATTCACGCATCGTGCTGCATGGGTATTGCTTTGGGTGATAGGATTACAAACGATAGTGCTAATCGGTTATCTATTGGCTAAAGATAAATCGACATTAACAGCTTTATTACAACGACCTAAACTAACCTTGGCGATCAGTGTCACCAGTTGTATCGGTTCAATCGGTTGGTTCAGTGCCATGTCGTTGCAAGCTGTACCTTATGTCAAAACATTAGGGCAAGTTGAAATATTTTTCACGTTACTCATTGCGGTATTTTGGCTTAAAGATAAAGTAAAAATTAATGATGTAGCTGGCTTAGTGTTAATTGCCATAGCAGCTGTTTTAGTGATGTGGAGCTAATTATCCCGAGTTCAGGTTAATTATTAAATTCTGTACCGAATCATTATTCGTCCAAATATTCTAACTGGACTGGCTTATCTCATCTTGTTAATCGAATTGATGCAAATGGCAGTATCGCATTTAAGATTGACTCAGTTGTAGAACCTTGTTGACGAGCTCCTGATTATTGGGCACTTTAAGGTGATGTGCCTTGGCTTGCTGGCAAATATAGCCATTAATCTCATTAATTTCAGTCAGTCTGTTGTGGACCACATCTTGATACATAGATGAAAAGTTTGCCGATGTTAATTCAATAACCTGATAAACCCTCGCGCTGATTACAGCCTTATCTAATGTTATGCCATCACATTTGGCCACTTGTACAAGTTCATCGATAATGGCACTGATCTGTGATTGATATTCTGTGGCTGCCAATTGGCCATTGGCACATTGATTTAACGCGGTTAACGGGTTTATCACCGCATTAATGGCCAGTTTTTGCCATAGCACTGGTAGTACTGGTTGATGCCATTCAATGGTTTGATGGTCACTGTGAAGTGCCGTTAGGCGTGCAGTTAATTCTTTCGACATAATAGAACCACAGAAATGCCCTAGTTGAGTCACGCCAACCCCACTGTGTTTTACTTGCCACTGATTTAGCTTCAACGCCGCTTGTGAAGTAGTGCCTAGGCTTAATCCTTTTTCGGGGTATTTTGCCAATGCAGCAACAATAGGCTGGTGCGGCCCTAAACCGTTATGGAGCAATACGATATGACATTGAGGAGATAGTTTTGCTAATAAAGGAATAAGTGCTTGCTCGACTTGATAGGCTTTAACACACACTAACAACAGCTCAACTTGTGCTAAGCGGTTATCATCAGTACCCAATATTGTTGCGAGTGTTTCATGGGGATGCTGCTTAAGGTCAATAAAAGACAACTGCTGTAGAGCAGTTTGCTTGTTTCGACCAATAAACACCACATCGTTTGTGTGAGATGCTTGGGCGGTTAGTCTGAGTTTGTGATACATCAATTGGCCAATGGCACCCGCGCCCAATATTGCAATAGGCGCGATATTGGTTTGCGTATTCGGTTGGGCTATTGATGTCATCGCCATAGGGCAGGCCTTATTGAAAGTCGTTTATTAGCTGCTTGCTTTTAATTTACGGTATTTTAGTATTGAAAAATGGAGTAAATAAAACAGTGCAATCCCCGCAAAGTCGGCAGCCACATCGGCAACCGATGCGCTTCTATAAGGTAATCGAGATTGGACAAGTTCAATTAAAATTGCATAAGCGGATAAAGACACACATAAAAAATACCAACGCGGTTTGAAAGCATAATGCGCAAGAAAGGCTAGGAAGAAAAAACTGCCTAAATGGCCGACTTTATCCATGTTAGCGAAAGCTTGTGGATAACTCGGTTTAGAAAAAACCAAATAGCTAGTCACAATGACGGCAACAACCAACGCAAGTTTAAAAATATTCTTATAAGTGATCACGAGCGTTACATTAGCCTTTTGAAACGGGAATAGTGCTAATAATAAGAAACCTGTTCAAAATTGTCACTAATAAACCGCTATTGAAAGTCATTATTGTCCAACAAAGGCTATTTTTGCTGTTATTAATGAGAAATGCTTAACCATTAAACTCAATATAAATGAGCTTTTTAGCGCTAAAATGATTAAAAATAGCTCATTAATGATTTTTTGTTAATAAATACGATATTTGTTATAACAAACAATTACCGCAGAAACCTAAGTTGTACTCCACTATCCTGATAATGGTTGCTAGTGTAAAATAGCCTGATATAAATGTGCGATGGATCAAAGAGGAAAGCGACATGCCTTCTATGGATATAGTGTCAGAAGTTGATGAAGAAGAATTACGTAACGCGGTAGAAAACTCTCGTCGTGAAGTTGCTGGACGTTTTGATTTTCGTGGCAAAGAGATCGAGATTGATTTGAAAGACAATGTCGTCACCTTAAAATCAGAAGACGATTTCATTTGTAAGCAACTGGTCGATATTTTGCGAATACAGCTTAGTAAACGTAACGTTGATCCATCGTCAATGGAAGTAGATGATAAAGCGGTTCACAGCGGCAAAACTTTTAGTTTAAAAGTTAATTTCAAGCAAGGTATTGAATCACTGATTGCCAAAAAGCTAGTCAAGGCCATCAAAGACAGCAAGCTTAAAGTACAAACTGCAATTCAAGGTGACTCAGTACGTATTACGGGTAAAAAACGCGATGACCTACAAGCAGTCATGCGTTTAGCCAAAGAGTCTGAACTTGGCCAACCATTCCAGTTCAACAACTTCAGAGACTAACCCTGAAGTAACAAATACTGCACAGATAAGTGCGGTAGAGATAGCAAAGCCGATAAGGAAACTTATCGGCTTTTTTGTTGGTGATAAAACGAGTTGATCGATAGGTATAGGTAAAAATCAGATGTTTATTGCTAATCGATTACAGCGGCTAAAGTTGTAAGTGTCACCACATCAGATCAAGAGGAATGGACGGGGTAAAAAGAAATTGTGTTGGCTTATAAATCTGTAAGTAAGAAAGATTATCAGCTAATACTCGTGACTATCTTTTCCTCAAATTGATTGATGTCGAAACCTTTTTTGAAAAATAAGACGACATTGGGTATTGAAATGAACTACGCAGGAAGCTTGATGTTGAGGTGAGGGGGTAATTACTATATGCATCAAGGGTTTGAGTATTAAAAGGCAGTAAATTCTGACTGGTTGCACTAAATCAATAGAGGTGATGGGTCAGCAAAAAAAATAGTAAAAAAAGTGAGAAATAAGCGTAAATCGAAGATAGAGGCCTTGAACTTAAGTTACTTGTAAATACTTATTACTGCTTAATGAAGTGATAACGCTCACACCCTGCCTCAAAAAGTAATCAAAACATTCTGATAATATATTAAACCGTACGAGTGTCACAGTACAAAATAAATAGGTACATATAATATGCACCTAAAATGTAGAGTAAAAACTCTACGCATTTCTGTGGAGCAACAATATCATCAAGGCACAGAAGTTTAATCAATTTTATCTATAAAATCATCACTTCTCTGAAGTCTACAAGGCCCTAATATGAACATCTGGAATAGTTTAAAGATCAGCCACAAAATAGGGCTTCTTGCCAGTGTCGCTATTTTTGGATTTGTGATTTTCTTTTTATATCAGCAAAAGCTGGTATCGCAAACCCAGAGCAATATTCTTTTACTTCAACATGAATACACGCCCGTATTAGAGTTGCTTACTAATGCTAAAGAAGGCTTAAACGATGTCGAAAAAAGTCTTGAAGGTGCTGTCACTACAGGGGAAGAAGATTTACTGGTAGAAGCAAAACAAAAAGCTGCAGATGTGCGCGACATATTAACTAATATTGAAGCCAGTAACCAAAACCTCAATATGCCGAAAAATCTTATTGATTTATTCGATAGTTATAACAAAAATAAATATTTTGTAGCCTCATCACTTGTGAGTGGTGATGCCGATTTTAACGTTATTGGTCCACGTTCACAGCAAGCAAATGAAGCTCTCAAAGCGTTGGATAAAACATTAAACGATGCAGTGGATATCATTCATACAGTGTCAAACGATGTAGTGGCTAAAACGCTTGAACAAAATGAAACCAGCCGAATGGTTGGTCTTGTGCTGGGTATTATCTTAATTGTCATTATGGTGGTATCTGGTTATTTACTCACTAGAAGTATCACCAGTTCAATAAAACAAGTAACTGATTCACTTCGCGATATTGTTGAAGGTGAGGGAGATTTAACCAAGCGTGTTGAATACTCTCGTAAAGATGAAGTTTCACATCTTGTTTATTGGTTTAATGAATTTATTAATTCAATGCATAACAATATTAGCTCAACACAAGAGACCATCAATACGTTAGAAATGGTGTCTTCAAGGTTGGCTTCCACCAGTATGGATAGCACTCAGTTAATTCAATCGCAAGATACTGCAATGGCCTCAGTGATGACGGCGGTTCAGCAACTTACTACAAGTGTTGTCTCTGTCGCTGAAAGTGCGTTATTAGCATCAACAGAAGCTTCCAATGCTAATGATACCGCTAAAGAAGGCCGAGACGTTGTGGAGTCAACTGTTGCGAGCATTAATGCCCTTGCTATAGACGTGAATAAAACCGCTGGAATGGTCAGCGAGTTTGAGTTGTTGGCAAATAACGCTGGAGAGTTCTTAAGCACAATTAGTCGCATTGCTGATCAAACAAATCTACTAGCACTTAATGCAGCAATTGAAGCTGCGAGAGCGGGTGAGCATGGCCGAGGTTTTGCGGTTGTTGCCGACGAAGTACGTTCATTAGCATCGCATACACAAGATGCTACAGCACAAATAAAACAAGCGTTAGAAGAAATTCAAAAAGGAGCTTCTTCAGTCGTTGTCGCCATGAACTCTGGTCAGCAAAGTGTCAATACAACAGTGACCGAATCGGAAAAATCAGGTCGTTCGCTTGATGATATCACCCGTAAAGTTGAACGTATTTTGAGCCTAAACAAACAAATCGCTGATGAAACAGATGAGCAAAAAGTCACATATGAAGCGATATCCAACAGTATTACCGATGCAAATCATATTTCCTCTTCGGTTAGAGATGGCGCCGACGTTATTTTGCATGAAAGTAAAGAAATTCAAAATGTAACCCAAAGACTAGGTCAAGTGATTAATCAATACAAAGTCTAAATCATAACATGTTGAATGCAGTGTTTACCCACGCGTTAACTTAATCAATAAACAAAAATACCACTCTATATTTTTAGGATAAATGATGATGAATAAAAAGTATTACCTTATTCCGGTGCTGATGACAACGGCCTTGTCTGCGGCAGCAGCAGAAGATACCGTAGATCAACGAGTCAGTCAGCTAGAGCAGGAAATTCAATTGCTTAAAAGCAGTAGCGCAAGTGATATAGCCGACCGTATTAAGGTTAATGGTTTTTTCAGCGTGGGCGCTACACGGTCTAATAATGATGTTGGTTATGTAGACTCTGATGGCAGTTATGAATTGGACTCATTAAGCTTACTTGGCCTACAAGCAGAGTTTACCTTGGGCGAACAGACTAGTGTTGTGTCGCAACTTGTTGCCAAAGGCGAAGATGATTATGACCCATCATTTGAATGGGCCTATATAAAGCATACCTTTGATAATGATGTCACAGTGCGAGGTGGTAAACTTCGTGTGCCACTTTTTATGTACTCTGACTTTCTTGATGTGGGCTATGCACAACCTTTTATCCGCCCACCAGAAGAAGTTTACGGTGTAGTGCCATTTAGCACTTATGTTGGTGGTGATATTGCTTATGATGTGGAGTTTGACAATTCGACGCTTTCATTACAAGCATTTGCCGGTAAAGCTGAAGAATTCGGTGTTGAATATAATTATATGTATGGTGGGATTATTGGTTGGCAATACAACAATTTATTCCT
Source organism: Shewanella sp. MEBiC00475 (assembly GCF_005234075.1). Taxonomy (NCBI): domain Bacteria; kingdom Pseudomonadati; phylum Pseudomonadota; class Gammaproteobacteria; order Alteromonadales; family Shewanellaceae; genus Shewanella; species Shewanella sp. MEBiC00475. The sequence goes on along the minus strand of NZ_CP039928.1, from coordinate 1,206,392 downwards.
TCGCGCTGTTTATGGCGTTTCAAAAATGAGTGTGTCTACAGCGGGTTCTTACTATGGTCTTATTCCTGATGATACCGATGCCCAATACTCTGGGCTTGGTCTAAAGTATGACGATGGCGACAACTTCATAACGGGTGAATTTACAACTGCAAAAGCGGATGGACAAATATCAAATACTGAATCTGCTTACCTAACATACGGTCGTCGTTTTGGTGATTGGATGCCTTATGTGACAGTCGCAAGGTTAAAAACGACAGATAATGATGAGCGGGTTGGCCAATATGCTAACTTTACTGTCGATGGTGAAACTTACACATTACCAACGGCGCCCTTTATGACGGCAGAACGAGACGCTTATTCATTAGGGGTACGTTACGACGTCATGAGCAATGTGTCGATAAAAGCTGATGCAACTTTAATTAATAATTTTGGCGATACTGTCGGATTGATTAATTACACTATTCCAGCAAATAACGTTGATACGGCCACATTAGGTGCTAAGAACGATGACTCATTGGTTTATTCAATTCGCTTAGACTGTGTATTTTAATTAGGGAGCAAGATGATGAAATCAGTATTTATAATATTAGGCCTCCTAATTGGCATGGGTAGTGCTTTTGCAGAGCCTGTGATCGTTGGGAACATAAATGGTGTCGACAACATTAGCGCGAGCGATGCTAAGAAATTATTTTTAGGTAAACTAAAAAAGTTATCAAATGGTACTAAACCGATTGTGGTTGAATATCCAGATGGTTCAGCTATTCGAGATGCATTTCACAGCAAAGTAACCGGAAAAACCAGTTCTCAACTACAAGCTTACTGGTCACAAATAGTCTTTAGAGGAAAAGGCAATCCACCTAAAGAAGTTGGTTCTGCTGCTGCGGTTATCGCTGAAATAACAGCAAATCCTGCTGTTATCGGTTATGTTGATTCAGCAGAAGTAACAGATCAACTAAAGGTTATTTACCAACCTTAGTTTCACTTTAAAAGCATCGCGTTGGGTCATTTCTTACTAAATAAATCGTTAAAGGATTTGGTAAGTAATGACCCATTATCGTTTCTAACTCGTTATCGTCGTCAACTGTAAATAGTCATTATATTCGATAGTGCATAAACACCTAATGTATCAGGAATCGTTTATTATTTTATGGGCTTATGGCGTGAGGCTTAATGAATGAAAATTGAGATGGATTCATTTTTTAGCTGGTTCTTGTATTTGATATAATATTTTATGCTCTTCACAGGTGACTTCACAATCACAGCTTTTCTCTATTCCTATATTCGCCAATCCGGCACAACTGCCTTGAATGGGCTTCCTACCCAAAAACAGCCCAATTGCCATCGCGGCAAAAAACACGATAAACATTAAAAATGTGATAACAAAAGTCATTATTTTCCCCTTTTGATGCCCTAGATGCTTCGATGTTTAATTTAATAAGCATGTGAGATTTCTTTAGCGTTAAATTGCTATCGCTTAAAAATCATACTGTTATAGACATCTAACTTTTTAGCAGTACCTTGTTGAGATAACCCTCCACATATTAATCAAAAGTAGCAGCGCTCAACTGGCACAGTTAATCTTGAATGGCCAACAAGCCTAATTAGTTTAAATTAGATGATTTATGTTTAGACTTATTAAATACTCAAATTGATATTGATGTGATACTCTAAAACACTTATTAGCATATGCCAATAAGTGTTTGCGTTTTATATCGTTGAGAATAAATATGAATCACCAAGAACAACCTGAAAAAGCATTACTATTCGAAGACTTAACGCTTTTTTATCCCAGTATAACCCTCGACTCTTTACAAGCGGTTGAGAAGCAATCAAGTCATCAACATTGTATGTTATGTGGTACACAACCCTTATTGGGTTTGCATCTGCACTTTTATAGCGGTACCGATCAGCTAGTGTGGGCCAGAGCCAAAGGCACTATTCATCATCAAGGTTATCAAGGTATTTTACACGGTGGATTTTTATCTGCTTTACTGGATAGCGGAATGTGTCAGGCACTGTTTCAACAAAAAATTGAAGCGGTTACTGCGGACATGAGTATTCGCTATTTGCATGAAGTACCGGTAAATAGTGAGATTTTAATTAAAGGTGAGATAACATCTGCTCGCCCCCCTTTATATAAAGTTTCGGGGGAGCTGTATGTGCAAGGCAAACTGATGGTTAAAAGCAGTGCACGCTTTATGACAAAGGGATTTGGCAAAAAGATAAATGTTTCATAGTGCTTTAAATACCCGTAGGTACTCCCAAAAATTGTCCATGGGGTAGATATCGACTGGCATAATAGTTGTTAACATAAGTATTGTTAACATAAGTATTGATTACAAGGTGTTGTTTATCAGTTACTTTAATGCGCTACGGAACACTTTATTCGGTTTGTGGTTGAGATGCTAGGCCATTGACCCTTGTGGATCTGGTGCACGCATTCGATCCCACCATTGTTTGTCGGCAACTATTTGCCCTTGCTCATCTATTGCTGGGTAAGGGATTTGTTTGCGGCGGCAAGCTTTGGCGTATATGGGGTGCCCATGTTCAAATAGCATGGTTTGGCAGTAGGCGCTATCAAGTTTACGCGTTCCGTACATATTGGCCTGTTCGCGTTGGCGTTGAGCCTCATACATGACTAATGCAGCCGCTACGGATACATTGAGCGATTGCACCATACCTCGCATAGGAATGATGATATGTTGATCGGCTGCCGCTATCGCTTCTGCGCTAACGCCGTCACGTTCATTGCCCATTACTATGGCGGTGGGTTGAGTGTAATCAATCTCGCGAAAATCGACCGCAGAGTCTGAAAAGGTTGTGGTTAATATCTGCATTTTTTGTTTTTTAAAGGCTTGGTGGGCTTCTTCAAACGTGTAGTGCTTAACAGTATTAACCCATTGCTGGCTCCCCGACGCCGTATTACCAGATACCCTCATATCGATATCGGGCCACACTGCATGAATTTCATGAATGCCCACGCAATCTGCCGAGCGAATAACCGCTGCAATATTATTGGTCATATGCACTTTATCAAGGCAAACCGTTAAGTCGACCTGGCGGTTATCAAGCATCTTATTTATACGGGCAAAACGTTCTGGGCTCATGGAATAATTCTACTTAATGTTATTCAATTTATTTTAATGTTAGCTTTCAACCGAAAATCATCTAATGCGCAGTAAAGCAATTAATATCGATAGCAGGTGATTATTACGGGTGTTAAAACGCAAACACGTCATGGATCGCGACAAGAAAAATATAGAAGTATTTAACCTTCTGACATTAGTTTTGCAGCCGTTTATGGTTATGCTACTGCTATTCCTCTGGCCACTTTTAATCGGTAATGTACCTTTGATATTGTCAATATCACTACTGTTATCACTATAGAAAAACGAAGATAACATGTTGGTGTCGGTGAAATCCAAACGGAGTTTGGAACATAAACAACTAAAGCGGTGGTTTACCTACATCAGTCGACACATCAATCGATCCCTCTGTTGATGCCGCATCGGCAGCAATCACTTGGTTTTGAGATCGATTCACCAGCACCACTAATAACAACACCGGAAAGCCAATCAAACTGGCAGCAATAAAGAAGTTGATATAACCAAAAGCATCTACGTACAAGCCTGAAAATCCAGCAATAAACTTAGGGAACAACAACATAATCGACGACAATAACGCATATTGTGTGGCGCTATAACCACTACTGGTTAAGCTGGACAAATAAGCAATAAACGCCGCAGTCGCAATGCCTGCACTAAAATTGTCCACTGATATGGCTAAGGTTAAAAACGGCACGTTATAACCAATATACGCTTGCCAAGCGAACAGCAAGTTAGTGACTGCAACTAACAATGCGCCCAAGAACAGAATCTTCATGGTGCCATAGCGCATGATTAATACCCCACCAAAAGCGGCACCGACTAAGGTCATGATCAAACCATAGACTTTACTGATAAAAGCGATTTCCTCTTTACTAAAACCGATGTCGACGTAAAACACATTCGCCATAATGCCCATGACAATATCAGAGATGCGATAGCACGATATTAACAACAAAATGAGAATCGCACTTTTGCCATGGCGCCTAAAAAAGTCAATAAAAGGCAATACACTAGCGCTGTACAGCCAGGCTAATGCCCCCGCGACTTTTACTGGGTATTTGGCGGCAAACTCGGCTCTTAATAGGCGTTCTTTATCGTCAGCATATTTGGTATCTACTCGGGGTTCTTTACTGCATAACGTGGTAATAATACCGACACCCATTAGCATGGCCATAGCAAAGTAGGCGGTCTGCCAAGCTTCTAAATTGTATGCATCATCACCTGGAGATACCCAAGCTGCGATGGTTAACGCACCCGCAGTGGCAATGATCATCGCACTGCGATAACCGACTTGGTAAGCAGCGGCTAGGGCAGCTTGCATTTTTTCTGGGGCGGATTCAATCCTGAAAGCATCAATAACAATATCTTGAGTGGCAGATGCAAAGGCTAACAATAATGCGCATACTGCTAAACGCTCAAGATTAACCACAGGATCACTTACTGACATACCGAGTATTGCACCGACTAAGCATAATTGTGCAAACAGCATCCAGCCGCGTCGTCGGCCTAAAAAACGGGTGAACAAAGGGAGTGACATACGGTCGACGAGGGGAGACCATGCCCACTTAAAAGCATAAGTCAGTGCTATCCAGCTAAAATAACCAATAGCGGCTCGGTCGACACCGGCTTCACGCAACCAAAAGCTGAGGGTAGAAAAAACCAGCATTAATGGTAAACCGGCAGAAAAGCCTAGCAGGAGTAGAATGAATACTCGTTTATGGTAGTAAACCGATAAGGCTTCACGGGTTCGAGATAAAAAAACCGACATAAGACAACTGGATAATGGAGAATGGCTCTAGCTTATGTTGCAAGGGGTTTTGGTTCAAGCCATTCTAAAAGATTATTCAGTCAGTTTGAGGTTAAATAGGAATTAGACCTAAATTCAGCTGATAGTTTTAAGGTCTGATACCTATACAGCTTTGTGGCACATTACCGCCAATATTAATGTAATCGCAGCAATCATGAACTTGTTGACGTAAGTATTGATTGCCTTTAATTGTCCAACCAGACCAATGATCAAAACAGTACAATAAGTGCCAAAACACTTTTTCTGTATCGCTAAGTTGTTCTGTTAGTTGATTAGGGTTGTTTGATATAAATTGCCATTCTTCTAATACATCCCACATATACAGCTGTATTTCTTTGTAATCTAATTGATTTTCTAAAAAAGCTTTACCGAAATAGGCAAGTTGTGGGGCTTTAGTTTCAATAAAATCATTAGCCGAGATCATAAGTGCGTCCTGAGTATTTGAAATGTGATTGCCAAGAATTGCGCAGCTAACTAAGTGGGTATGTAAAATAGAGTATAGACGTTAATTACACACTTGAAGCGGTAAGCGTGAAAAAAAACAGTTATTTTGTCAGTCTAAAGTACTGCTTAGTTGATTTGTTAGCTAGTAAGTATGTATAGGGTAACAATTAATTGCTGTTGTTAATGATTGAAAAAAACGTATCGGTTAACGTTAAGTAAGACGATCTCTGCTGATGGACATTGATCAGAAATGAAGACTGATGACATGACTACCGATGTGATGGTCATCGGTAGTCATAGACAAATAATGTGAGATTAGCGAGGCAATAAAGTGGCTTTTTTCAGCATGACGGTATTAACCGGAAAATCGGGCCAGTTTAAGGTTTCGTTATGTTCAGTCGGTACCAATGAAATTGCTTCTAATACCTCCATACCTTGAGTGACTTCACCAAAAACGGCATAGCCCCAACGTCGTTTAGAAGGATCTAATTTCTTATTGTCACCGAGATTAAAGAAAAACTGACGTGTTGCTGAATGGGGAGCATTATCTCGAGCCATTGCAATTGTTCCCAGAGAGTTAGATAAACCATTTCCGGATTCATTCACTATGGGAGCAAGTGACGGGCGCTCTTCTAGTTTAGAGGTTAACCCACCACCTTGGACCACAAACTCGGCAATCACACGATGGAAAATGGTGTTGTCATATTCACCTTTAACCACATAAGTTAAAAAGTTATCTACGGTAAGCGGTGCACGAGTGCGATCTAACTCAACCACAATTTTCCCCATTGAGGTGTCAAACTCTACTTGTGGATACAAGGTGTCTTCTTGAATATCGACCGCGGCATTGGTGCCCAAGCTGGTCAATAACAATATGCAGGTGGCGAACCTTTTCAACATAATATGCAGTCCTTCTTTATTGGCATCGTTTGATGCCAATACCTAATAACGTCAATTGGGCTTAACGCTGAATAAATTGGTGTAACTCTTCATCGTTAATAATTTCGGTGGTGAGTTTATCAACCAACTTGGTGATATCTAATTCAAGCGTGGCAAAATCTGGGCTTAATGGGCCTTTTAAATAGCCGTTAGCATTATATGTTTTAGTAAACTCTTGCTGTGAGTTTTTAGCCAATACATTGATAACTAAACGTGTTTTGGATTCAAAACTGAATGTCGAATCTGTTACGTCGGCCAACAAATAATGTAACTGAAACTGTACTGAATTAGGTGCAGCAGGGTCTATTACATAACCCGCTTTGCTCATCCCATTACGGAACAGTGTGTCCAGTTGTTGACGAATAGGTTCGCTGGCACTGACTAGTTTAGGCGCTTTGCCTTCTTCATTAAAACGCACTACAAAGCTTGCTTCGCGGGTATCAATGGTCTCGACCATTACAGGGAAATTGGTTTCAGTTTGTAACTGAACAGGGCCCAGTGCAGGGTTGAGACCAATATGAGTCGGCTCATAACTCGCACAAGCCGTAAGCAATAATGTAGACAGTAAAATAGGGATCAATAACTTCATGAGACAATAATAACGAGCAATAGGTGGATAAATAATAACAGAATTTGTCTGGGTTTCCAGCATCCCTAAAGTTATGTTGCTAAAACATAACTTGAGTTATGCGCCTCTCAATGGCGAAGGGTGGCAAAATCATTAATATCTCATTAAAGGTACTGCTCTCAATTGAGCAATATAGCAACAATGTGTGTTGGTTATTGACATTAATGTCGGATCAATTCAGGTTAGTGCGATACAACTTAAGTCAAATAAACAATGTGATGTAGGTAATGTCATGCAACATAAACAGCCACAACTGGCTCCAGATAAATTGATCAATGCCAATGGCCAACCAGTGTTTGGCCTATTTGATGGGATTATTGATTCACTCAATGTGGATCAATTTGCTTATTCTACGGTAATGGATAAACCCGCATCGAAACTGGCTAAGTATTTTAATTTTAAACAGTTCCAGTTTGTTAGCATTATTACCCCTCATTATATTGTGGCAGTCGCGATTGCCGATATTCGTTATGTCGCTAATGGCTTTTGTTATCTTTATGACATCAAAGCCAATAAGCTGACCCAGACACAATGGTTAACCCCATTAGGACTTGGTTGTAAGTTAAGCGACTCTCCTAAGCATGGGCGCGCCGAAATCGGCCGTAAACACAAAGGTATTGTTATCGATATTGTCGATGGACAATGGCAGGTCGATATCAACCTTGCCGATATACAAGCCAATTTACGCATTCAACCTGCACCGCTGAGTTTACCTATCAGTTTGTGTACGCCCACAGGTTATAACGGTTGGACTTATACTCAAAAGCACAATGGTTTAGCCGTAACAGGGCAACTAACCATTCGTCATGAACCACAGCCCTTAAATCATGCGCTGGCAGGTTATGACTTTTCGGCCGGGTTTATGCGTCGCGAAACCAGTTGGCGTTGGGCTTCAATTAATGCCCAAACCGACGATGGTGTTATTGGGCTGAATTTAGCCGCCGGCGTTAACGAAACGGGTCAAACTGAAAATGTAATGTGGATAAATGGTGGACGCCACTTATTGGGCGCTGCGCAATTTGATTTTAATCGATGCTCACAGCAGGATGTATGGCATATCACTACCAATGATGGTCAAGTTGATTTGCATTTTAGACCGTTAAATCAACGCAGCGAAAAGCTCAATTTAATCTGGTTAAAAAACAATTTTAGACAATATATTGGCCATTTCAGCGGGGTGATTTGTGATAACAATGGCAATCAATATCGCTTAACAAACCAATTAGGGTTAACTGAGGATCATTTTGCTAAGTGGTAATGAATATTAATAATACGCCACCCTAACCGAATGATTAAAGAGGTTATTATTCGATATCTGAAGTAAGCCAGTCGCTGAAAATAATAATTATAAACAGAAATGGATAACAATATGGACATGGATTTATTGATTGCTCATCCTGAGTGGTTATTACTGGTGTTAGCGCCGATATTTTTCGGTTGCATTTTATTGGAATGGTGGTTTGGTGTTCGTGCTCAGCGCTTGCCCAGCAATGCGCAATATCGTCCCGCTGAAGTGTTGTGCAATTTTGTATTGGCTGGCATGCATCAAGTTGCGGATATTATCGCGGGTTTATTTATTGCGAAGATCTATTTACACTTTTTTGGCTGGCGTTTATTTGATATCGAAATGACATTATTCACTTTTGGCTTGTTGCTCATTGCTCAAGACTTTTGTTATTACTGGTTTCATCGCGCTAGCCATCGTATTCGTTGGATGTGGGCGGCACATGTTGTGCATCACAGCTCAGAAAACATGAATTTCAGCACAGCCTTCAGACAAAGCTTAATGTATCCACTGGCTGGAATGTGGCTGTTTTGGTTACCTTTGGTGGTCATTGGCTTTGACCCTAATTGGGTGGTGTTTGCCGTTTTACTTAACCTTGGGTTGCAGTTTTTTGTACATACTCAAGGCATTAAGTCGTTAGGTCCACTGGAATGGATTTTTAACACTCCATCTCATCATCGTGTTCATCATGGTCGCAATCCGCAATATATCGACAAAAACTATGCTGGCGTGTTGATTATATGGGACAAAATGTTTGGTACGTTTGAGCCTGAAAATGAAACCGTGGTATACGGTATTACTAAGCCTGTAAACAGTTTTAACCCATTAGTGGTAACATTTAGCGAGTGGCGCGACATGTGGCGTGATGTGAGCAAATCACAATTATCACTTTGGCAGCGATTGCGGATCTTATTTGCACCACCTTCAACGCATCAGCAGTCATCCACTAAAACGGATGCTTAAGTAAACTTAAACCGACCACCGCTGATATTTATCGCAATTTTCTTGCTTTAATAGAGTAAACAAGTGGGATGAGGTGGTCTTGATATTTTAGTTGGTAACCTTTGCCCGTTAAAAACTCCAACCCCTCGGTACAATTATATGGACTGTAAGGGTGCTCGTTAAAAGCTTCGATGTTAAGTCCTGCGTTAATGAGTGCGCTAATGACTTCGCTTATTGGATGCGGCCAAGTGACTACTGTTTCGATTTGGTCATTGTGGTTTTCGGTATAGGTGACTTCATCTTCGATATCGGGTTGTGACTGTGGGAAGTAGCCATAACCAGACAACACATCATTAAAAGGGTGGAACTCAACCAAATGAAATTCACCGCCAGGACGTAATGCACCAGCAATGGTTTGTGCCCAGCGAGTTAAGTCTGGTAACCAAGCTAATACCCCATAAGAGGTGAATACGATGTCATATTGCTTGGTGTTGTCGTCACCAAATTGGTAAATGTCGTTATTAATGAACGTGGCTGGTAAATGTAATTGAGCCGCCAGATTTTTTGCCGTTGCAATCGACTCGCTTGATAAGTCTACTCCCGTGACGTTGGCGCCAAGCCTTGCCCACGATAAGCTGTCTTGCCCAAAGTGACATTGTAAATGGAGTAGGCTTTTATTGTGCACATCGCCGACTTGTTCAAGTTCAATAGGGTTTAACGATGACTGACCTTGGATAAATGGGGCTAAGTCGTAAAATGTTGAGTCGAGATGGATTTGGGTTCGCTCATTCCATGCGTGTTTATTGATGGCTAAATAGTCCATTTGCAATGTTTTCTTATTGTTTTGGTATGGTTAATGACTTAATTATATTACTTGGCTGGACGTTAAAATACCAACATCTCATCAAGCTCGCCATGAAGACAAAAATAAAAAAGGCTTGATAACAAAACGTTATCAAGCCTTTTTTAAAGCGATTAAGTATGACGATTTAGCCGCTATTTTATCATTGATTTTTGACGTTCAATAAACTGATTAAATTCAATTTTTGGTGCAATAGCCCCTTTATGTTGAATAACAAATCCAGCCGCCTGTGAGGCTAATTTAATCGCTGTGTTGATATCTAAACCAGATAATCGAGCCCCTAAATATACCCCGTTAAACGAGTCACCTGCTGATGTCGTGTCAACTACGTTAGTCACGGGTGTGATTGAAAAATGTTGTTGCTGATCATTAATCACGTAGTTAATGCCGTTTTCACCATTCTTGATGACGAGCTCATTAATGGTGTAAGGCTGGCAAAACGCAATAATCTCGTCAACTGTGTTGATGCCATAAAGCTGATCAAAGTCATCAACGCCAGGTAACGCCAAATCGGCCAAGCCAAAGGCTATATCAAACTGGGCTTTGGCTTGTTGTGGATTTTGCCACATTCTCGCGCGGTAATTAGGATCAAACACAATACTGACACCCGCTTGTTTGCATTGTTTGATCAACTGCCAAAAGGTATCTCTATCTTCTGGCTTGATTACCGCTAACGAAATGCCCGAGAAAAATACCATATCTGCTTGAGTTATCTTACTGATGGCAGCATCGTCAATAAATTGCATCACTTGTCTTGCTGCAGAATCGCTGCGCCAGTATGTGAAACTACGCTCACCTTGACTATCGGTTTGAATAGCATACAGCCCAGCAATTTTGTCAGGGCTCTTAAATACCATGTCGGTATTAATGGCCTCATCAGCAAAGCTCTGTAGCATCGCCTGGCTAAAGCTGTCTTGGCCAATAGCCGTGACTAGGTGGGTATTAATGTCACTAAAGGTTCGTTTTAAATAAACCCCAGTGTTATACACATCACCTGCAAATGATTGCCGCAAGCTGGTGGCCGTGACCCGCTGCAATTCGACCATGCACTCACCAAATAAAAACACACTTTTCACAGTTATGATTTCCTTTTTACTTGTTGAATTTTACCGCCTAACCATAGTGAAATTAATGCTAATGGGACCAGTGCAGCACCTAAAATAAAGAATGGCCCATAGTCACCGCCTTTGGTCATCATGGGTACCAATTGAATGGTGATAATCACACTTAATACCGCTGAGGTTCCGCTAATACCAGCTAGCGTACCCACTGTTTTACCCGAAAAGTAATCACTCGGTAAGGTTTGTACGTTACCAATGGCAGTTTGAAAACCAAATAAGATAAGTGCGATAAGCCCCATTGCCATCCAAGGTGTAGCAGCTAGTGACGTTAATAGTAATGATGGCAACATCACCATACAGCCTAATACTATGACACCACGTCGAGCTTTATTTACAGACCAACCGCGATGCATTAAATGACCACTAAACCAGCCACCAAATAACGCACCAATTGCAGCACCGACATAAGGTAACCAAGCAAATGCGCCAATTTGTTTAACATCAAAACCAAATTTTTCATTTAAATATAGTGGTAGCCAAGCAACAAATAACCACCAGATTGGGTCGATGAAAAAGCGCGCGGCTATAACGCCCCATGCTTGACGGTGACGCAGTAATTGTCCCATGGTGGGTACATATTCTTTGGCTTCATGTTGTTCTGTTGAACATTGTTGACCTGTTAAAATATGTTGGCGTTCTTCTTCGGTGATCCATGGATGTGCATCTGGTGCTGATTTATAGATAATCATCCATGGAACAATCCAGATAAGACCTAACGAACCAACAACAATAAAGGTCGCTTGCCAACCTAAAAACGCATATAAAAAGGCGATAAGTGGTGGGGCAATAATTGAACCTAAAGACGCTCCAGAGTTAAAAATACCTTGTGCTAATGCACGCTCTTTAATCGGAAACCATTCGGCATTGGCTTTGGTTGCACCAGGCCAGTTACCCGCTTCACCTAACCCGAGCATGGCTCTGAAAATAGCAAATGAGGTTACGCTTGCTGCAACCGCGTGCAAGGCGATTGAAACCGACCACACGACAATTGACAATAAAAAACCTAAGCGAGTACCGATAGCATCAAATATTTTACCAAATAAAGACTGACCAATAGCGTATGAGATCATGAACACGGTAATAATGTTGGCATAATCGCTTTTATCTAAGCCTAAGTCTTCGGCTATGCCTGGCCACATAATGGCAAGGGCGGAGCGGTCAATGTAATTAATGACGGTAGCAAGTGCCACTAAAGTAACCACTAGCCAACGTAAGTGTTTTAGTTTGAATGGACTGTTTTTCATGTTAACCCCTCTACAAAGTCTTCGCGCGCAGGGCTAAAAGTATCAATTAAAATGCCGCCAGTTGGGCAAACCGCACCATGATCAACATGAGGGGGCACAAAGAAGCTGTCTCCAGCGTTCAGCACCTTAATGACGCCATCCACATTGACATGAAACTCGCCTTCTACCACATACGATACTTGTGAATGGCGATGGGCATGCACATAACCTTCAGCGCCTTTATCAAACCAAATTTTCACGGCCATGAGTTCATTATTAAACCCCAGCATTTGGCGTTTCAGTCCGCCACCGATATCTTCAATTTCGGTGCTATCCCCAAACGAAAAATGTTCACTCTGTTGCATGCTCTTACTCCCCATTTTTATTTTAATTTTTGTCTTAATTGAATTATTTAATGCTTAATAATTGGGCGCGTCCGCTAAACGGATATTGCACACCATTAACGCTAATGATGCTTTGGGTATCTTGAGTTACCGCTTTATCTGTTTGGTTTATTGCCAGCAAATATTGTTGTCCATCGGTAAAGTTTATTTGTACTGCTTCTAGCTCATCTTGTTGATGATAGATTAGCCCAGCAACGCTGCTGGTGGCTGCTAAGGTGTATTCTTTTGATGGGTTGTACTCACCGTGAGGCTCTATCACGCTGACATAAGTGTGATTAGTTGCATTCACTCGGTGAATAAACGACTGCTGTTGGCGTAAGTTCATATTGGGATCGTTGGCGCCCAATTGAGTGAATAACATTTGCTCGTCAGTGGTGTGGTTGAAGTTAGTGTTGACTAACGTGCTAAGGGTATAAAAATGGCCATTGTCATTTAACCAAGTCACTTTAGCTAACTCGTTAGCGGCTTTCTCTTTGGTTAAGTTAGCGGTTGCTAACGACCATAAGTGTTGATAACCATTTTTGTTACCTAGCGTCGATAACTGTGCCAACGAGGCCTGTCTGTCAAAGTTAGTGTCGATCAATTGTCCTTGATAATGTATTGGAAGGTCATATTGATGCGGTTTGTCAGCAGTGACTCGCATAATATCAATACCAATAACCGCATCACGTTGCTTAATGTTGACTAAAGCAAGTGTGCGTTTAAAGGCTACATCATCATAAGCCGTGTCAATTGATGCTGATGAGATAGTTAAATCTTGTTTAGCATCATAAAATGCTAGCTTGGGATGATGTTTGTTAGCGAGCTTAACGTCACCGTTAAAGTGACTTTTTTCATCAACCACTAAGGTGTTATGGGCAATGGTTTGTTTGGCCCAAGATTTATTTTCCGGTAAATAACGTCCGCCAAATTTAGCTTCAACATTTAGAAAACGCGCCGCACCGTAATCTGACACAATTTCATTACCCGCATCGTAAAATTGCCACGTTAATTTATCAAAATGACCGTGACCTAAACCCTGTGCAGTTGCTTTAAAGACAATGGCTTGGTCGTTGGCTTCGCCTTGACGCATTACCACTAATGCACCGTCGTCACCATGTTGACCATCGCGAAATAACGCCGATGTAAATGGAAAGGGTTGCTGCAGATGGTTATCTAAGCCTTGGGCTACCTTGAGCCCATCACCGGTAAGTAAGATGTTGTTTTGCTGTTGGGCGATATCTAATAAGCGTGGATCACCATTTAAGCCATAGGCTATCGCAACGCCATTAACTAACTCAATTGTGTCGATCCCTTTGCTTTTAATCGCATCATTCAATGGAAAAAATAGTTTGTTATAACTGAGTTCAACAGTGCTGGTAATCGCTTTAAGTAAAATGCCATCACGGTATTGGAATATCTTACGTTGTGGTTCGTTCTGCTCAATGGCTTTAGCAAAAGTCACAAACGGCATTAATGCATAACGCTGATAATAAGGCCCTTCATTGTAGTAACCGTCTGGCGAGAATAACTCGCTCAGCTGACGCATAAAGCCGCCTTTTTTGGCGAGGTTTAAATCGTACAGCGCACGTTCAACCCATAATGGTTTGTCTAGCACATAACCACTCATTCCTACCGCAGCGGTGGCCCAAGTGCCATGGTTATGTACTTTGTTGAAGGTATGTGGAGATTGTTCTGATAAAAACAATGCAACAGGAGTAATGGCCCCTTTTTCGATACTGTTTCGTTCTGCCGGTGTCAGAGCATCATAGATAAAGTCATATGCCTGAATGGTATGAACCAACCAAACTGCTTCATTGAGTCCTTGCCAAAATAATTTACCCTCATTGTTGCTTTTACGCTTAGGGTGCAACGGGAGTGTTGGGTAAAGTTGGGCGTATTGCAACAGCATATTTTTAACGTATTTGGCATATTTCTTATCACCAGTAAGCTGATAAATAATGCCTGTGTCATACATTTGCTGGTAATTACTTTTGTGCTTTTCGTGAGTGTATCCACCGCCAGCATCTTTTGGGGTCGGAACCTCAATTGGTTGAGTAAGACCTAAATCAACGGCACTGAGCTTGGCATCAAATGCATCTTTAAAGGCACCCTGTTGTGTGATGGCCAGTTTCATGGCCTTAACGTCTTGCTGGTTGATGACCAAGTTAGGGTGACTTGCTGCTACTGCAGGCAGAGCAATACTACAGACTATAAACGCAATGAATGTCAGTGGTTTTAGTGCCAAGCGAGTCATATTTTTTAAGCCGCTCCCAGTCACATTCGTCAACTGGCCTTTGTCGTTTTTGAGTTTGATGTTGTTCATAGTTTTTGCACTTTATTGTTGTTGATATCTGCAGTGTGTTTGCCAGCTGGAACCCGTTCGGTCACTTGTGGGCTAGCAGTATTGTTGAATTCATTATTGGCAATACGTGTTTTGGGTTCACCGACAGTGTGCTCAACAATAATAGGTGCACTATTATTAAATTTATTGTCTTCTACTTGACTCATTTGCACCCCATGCAATTTCAAACTCGCCCCCGCTTTATTCCGCTTACCTAGACCTACTTGAGTGAACTCATTGTGGTTAACAGACACATGTGGCCCAAAAGTACTTTCGTCTGTACCGCCGCGATATACCGAAGCAACAGAACCCTCAATATCTTCAAACTGGTTATTGTTCAGCGTGAGGTATTCGGCGTTATAAATCCCTAAGTCGTCAGTTTCTTTATTTAGGCGAAATAAATCCCCAGTAATATGGCGGAACTGATTGTGGTTAATATTAATCATATCGGCAAAGGCGCGACTTCCAGAGTCAAAGAAATGGAATGAATGATTCACATTAAGTTGTTCAACGATGCTGTTAGTCATTTCAAAACGGTAGTTGATTAACATGCCCCATTTGCGGGTTCTCACTACGCTATTGCCAGCAGAGTCAGGGCTGTTAAGACCGTTGATGACTAATCCATCTAGTTGCAAGCTGCCGTTGTCTTGAATTTCAAATAAGCTTGGGCGCTCAAAACTAATAATGGCTTGACGAGGGTTTGCAGCTTTAAAGGTTAAGGTTTTGCTGATAGCCAATATTCTGCTGACATTATAGCGGCCATCATTTAGCAATAAGGTATCGCCTGATTGAGCTTGTGCAACTGCGCTGGCGAGTTCATCGTCGGTTGCATTGACTTTGATGATGTTACCTGATTGAAATGCAACAGTAGGCTCAGTTTTGGGATACCAAGATGCACCGGTTTCTTGCTTTAAAGTTGGGATTAAATTTTTACTGGCACCATATTGAGCAAGACTTGCATCGCTTGGATATAGCAAGCCGTTAGGTGCGCGTTTCATGGTGATATTTTTTGAACTTATACCTTTTGCCATTGATGGATTGAGATCTTTGCTTGCAAAGTTACTGAGGTTATCTGTAAAGGTTAGGCCGCTAACATCATCGTGCAAAGTAAAGGGTGCTACTGGGCTAATAAACAAGTTTTGACTTAATGTGCTGTCTAAAGGCACTGCTGAACGTTCTGCGTCACTTCCCGCTGCGAGCTCAATATGGTCAAGGTTAATAAAGCTGTTGTGGTTAATATTGGCATTGACCACTTGATGATAGCGATTAATCGATGAGTTCGGTACGCCATTCATGATGGTAAAACCACTACCAAATCGATTGCCAGTTAAGCCTTCTAGGTAATTGTTGGTAATGATTTGATCGCGGTTAATGACTCTGATCCCGCCAGTATGATCTACGCCATTACCTAAAAATACATTGCTGTCGATAGTATTACCGTTGCCGTGTCTTAAGGTTAATGTGCCGCGAGCTTGGTAAAATAGATTGTTTTGAATACGGTTTTTACCTGATTTAACCGAGATAATTTCCACTTCGCCATCGCAGCGATCAAAGTAATTATTTTCAACGACAGTAAATGAGTCTGTTAGCGAGTAGTGACTGGTACCAATTCTAAGTGTTTCGCCGCCGTTAGACCCTAATATTGGACGAGGGCCAAAATAATTATGATCTATTCTGTGATGGTTTTGCTGGCTGTCTTTACTGTCTAAACGCACTGCAACGGTAACACCTACGTTGCGTTTACCAACAAAGTTGTTGTGATCAAGTCGATTATTCTGACCATATAAACTGACCCAGTAATCTGATTCTTGTCTGTCTGGATTACTGTAATTATCAATAACGACTTCGGTTACGCGAGAGTGAAAGGCCAGTTGTTTTTTATTTTTTCTAAAAGCGATGACTTCATTGCTCGGGGTGTAACCATTTTTAAAGACTAACCCTGATACCTGTAAATATTCACCAGCCAGTTTTAAGTTAGATTGGCCAGACAGGATCACCTTGCCTTTAGTTTCGGCGGTTAATTCAATCGGTGAATCAGCAGTACCTTTAGCCATAAACAACACTTCAAAATTTTGCCATGTACCATTTTTTAAAATGATTTTATCGCCAGGTTCAACTTGTTTTAGTGCCGTTTTGTATTCAGCTTGTGTTGCCACTAAGCGATCCTTTGCTTGCACCAAGGTTGATGGAGCGCAAAGCATTAATAAGACTAACAACTGAGTGAACAGCCAATGCGGTGATGATGGCGTATTGTTATTTGAATTATTCATCTAGTCTCTCGTGTAATTCTATTTTAATGATATTCCCGCGCTTGCTTTTGGATGCCATCGCAGGGTAAAAGTTTGATACTTCACTTTTGCATCTATGAAGAACTTAGTGCCAGAACGTGAGTATTCAGCCTTCGAGGTGTTGTCTTTTATTTAATGGCCGCGAAATGGTGTCGCGTAAGCTACCCACTGTAATGATGTCCAGTGGAGGAGATGTTGACACTTTGACATTTTTTGTAGCGAGGTTAGAGGAGATAAATTGTTGTCTTTCTATTAGTGTGTCTGCGGCTTGTGCAGACACATAAGTGCTAAAAAGTGATACCAGTGCAAAGCTGTAAATGGCTAATCGTGGTTGCCATTTTATTTTTGTTAACCTTAAGGTCTTGCTTCTCTTGTTAAATTTCACGTTAATCTCCCCAGATTAATTGATTTCCTTCTCTTAACGTAAACACAATGTTAAATTTTTATCATAAATTCTACTTTTGTGCTTGAATAGAAACTAACCAATGATTAACATTATGTCAACCAAATTGTTTTACCAATTGGTTGGTTTTATATTTATATGTTATTACCAATGTTTTTAAAGATATGACAATGTGCTATTATTTTAATATTGTGATGAAGATATTATGTTAATTAGTTGTTTGCTGCTACGGTATTAACCGATAATATGTCAGTAATAAACCAATCAATTGGTTTTACTTTTCGAAGGAAGGTGTATGAAAACCCGTCGTTTATTTTGGCGAATTGTCGATACTATTGAAGCTGCTATTGCCAGTGGTGAGTATCCTGTAGGCAGTCGCTTACCACCTGAACGTGAACTAGCTGATAAATTTGATGTTAGTCGGCCAACTATTCGTGAAGCAATTATTGCGCTTGAAGTACGCGAGAAGGTTGAAGTTAAAACCGGCTCTGGTGTATATGTTGTCAGCCACAAATTACAAACTAAAGTTGCTGAAAATGTTAATGCATTTGAATTAACCCAAGCAAGAGCATTAGTTGAAGGCGAGATTGCCGCATTAGCCGCAAAAACCATTACAGCAGAAGAGCTTGAAAAACTGCATGGTACGCTGGTGATGATGAAAGATATGCAAAATGTTGAAGAAGCGGATGAGATGTTTCATCAAATAATTGCTTATTCGACACGTAACAGTGCATTGATTAATTTGTTCGAGAACATGTGGTCATTACGTTCGTCTAGCAATGAAATTATTGAAGACTACAATATAGTTTGTAGTACAGATAATTATAAAACCTTAGCCGAGCATACTGCTATTTATCATGCATTAGCTGAACACGACGCTTCAGAAGCTCGTTTAGCGATGCATAAGCATTTTAATCGATTGATCAATGTGTTGTTTGATAAATTAGAACAACAGGCATTAGAGGAAGTGCGCCGTAAGAATAGCGCTAACCGTGACTTGTATTCTATTGAAAACCTCGTAAAAACAAACGGTTAATCTTTATTTTTTTGTTTGTTAAATTATGCGTGTAGACCTGTGAAATTGCAGGTTTAGTGATTCAGAACTTAATATTAAACGCGTTGACACTAAGTTGTTAACGCGTTTTTTATTGGTTTTTATTCGCTCTATTGAGCATGACTGTAGAGTGAGAGAAACTAAAAATACCTAAGGTGCAGGTTCACTGTATGAGGCAAGAGATAGTGCATAATTTATGAAAGGATAATTATGTCGAACTTATTATCTACTGAACTTTCAAGATGAATGTCACCACCGTTTTTGCAATATATTAACCTAGTTAGAGACTTCTTCTCTAACTTTTTGAGCCACTTTATTTTTAAAAACTAAACCGTTTATCTAGAACAAATGTGAACTGCCGAAGATCAATCGTCCTTAGTCAATTGTTTGATTATCACGGACGATGCCGTTTACGATTTGTTACCGTATCTTTTTGGGGAAGATAAACGAATTATTGAACTTATCGCCCAATGGTTTTGGCACTTTCGTTATGTGGCTTTACATTTTAATGATGATTGCCATCAAACAATCCACCTTATTGGTCATACCAATTATCTTGCGCTTTATGACAAAAAAGATGGATATTTTGTTAAATAACCCTAAATGGTTAACTAAAGCAGAAGTAGTCAATTATGAAAGCGCAATAATCCACAGCATAAGCCGCCCCAGAATAAGTGCTATTCCGGTGCCATGATAATCCGAATTTACTTTTTAGCTTGTAACACCACAAATTTACCATTGGATGCAATAGTGGTGCAGTTTTTAAAAATACGGTTTATTTTAACGTGGTAGGCCAAATGTCGATTACCGACAATATGCAGCAAGCCTCCTGGCTTTAAACGCTGATGTGCGTCGACAAACATTTGCCAAGCGATATGGTCTGTGATGGCTTCCCCTTGATGGAAAGGGGGGTTACATAATATTAAATCGGGTTCCACATCTAGTGGGAGGTGCGTTAGGCAATCGTCCCAATAAAAACTGGCTTGTGGTTCATCTATTGTTGGATTATCTAATGTGTTGCTTTGCCAGTTATAGCTTGCCGATGCGATGGCCATATCTGAGTCGTCGACAAAGTAAATATGCGCATCTGGATAACATTGCTTTGCGTGTAATCCCAAAATACCGTTACCGCAACCCAAGTCGACTACTTGCTTAAAGTCTCCTTTTGGCATGTTTTCGAGCATAAACCTTGCGCCAATATCCAATTTATTGGCGGCAAAGACATTGGCAAGGTTTGACATAGTGAGTTTGAGCTCATCTACTGTCCAATTTACTGCTTTTGCTAATGGACGTTGCTTGCCATCGCTATTGCAGCTGATCACTCGGGTATTTTTCCACGCTAAACTAGCCGATGCAGGGCCAAGATTTTTCTCAATAATGGCCAATAATGCTGGATTGATTGATTTTGCTTTAGCGCCAATGAGAACTTGTGTCCCCTCAGGCAATACTCTTGATAAACGCGCAAGCTGTTGATCAAAGTAATGTAGATTTTTCGGCAGTTTCATCAGTACTAATTGGATATTTTGCGGCAATGTATCGCGGCTATTCGACCAATGTATGTTTATCGTTGTTAGTTTGTTATGTAATAAATTTTGTTGACAGCCTAGCAAACTAGTTTTTGCATCCGTTTCTACAAGTAATACCTCATTAGGATTTTGTGTTGCTAATGCACATGTCAATGCCCCAAAATTGTCATTTAGGATAGCTGTGGTATTTGCAGTGATTTCTGAGTCAATTAAGTATCTGATTAGGTGTTCGTCTGCAGCATCCCAAGCTTGTAGGTTTGATGCTTGTTGGCTTGGATAACGGAAAAGCTCAAGCTCTATACCTGAACAAGCAAATTGGGTTGTCATGATGGCGTTACCTAACTAAATGAATATTGATAAAATAGCACGATATTATCTCAGATAACCCTTATTAGCGCGAGGTTTAGGCTTAAACAAGTTAATGAGGATAATGAGTGTTCTGTCCTGTCACCATTTCTAATCATCAGTATATTTTTTTCCATAATATTTTTAAATTTTCATATACAACAAGTTGATAGGAATTAATTGGTTAAATCATTTTATCAAAAAGATGCTCATGTATAGCGATGATTGCTATTAACTGTGCGGTTCAGTAACATCAATCTATTGACTTAAAATAATATTTCCAAGGGATAATAATGAAAGGTGCAGGTGGAACGTCTGGTGGGGTAGGTCAGTTCTTTATTGGGTTAGCGATGATGTGCGGCGGATTTTACATGTTACTTAATGCCATTAAAATCACCAGTTCGTTCGGACTGGGCAATCATTTATATCAGTTTGGTGGTTTTGGATTAACCAGCGGTATGGTGATGATCCCATTTATTTTTGGTATTGGATTGATGTTTTATAACGGTAAAAATCCATTAGGTTGGTTACTGACTTTTGGTTCACTAATCGCCCTTGTTTTTGGGGTGATAAGCTCAATTAATTTTAGATTTTCCTATATGAGCGCATTCGACCTAATTGTTATTTTAGTTTTGAGTGTAGGTGGATTAGGCTTATTTTTACGTTCTTTAAAAAATATTGAAAGCCGTTATCCTGAAGCTTAAAGTGATGGGTTTTGAACCCCATAGGCTCATCTAGCATCCGCTTGTTTGAACGTTAATAATCGGACGTGCGGTTGCTGATGTTGCTTGTCGATAACGTAAATAGCATTGCGCTTTGCCTGCATCCTCTGTGATGACGCCATGCCAATATATCCACGCTCCGTCGTATACGCTTTCGCGTTTTTGCCAATCTCCGTTTGGAACATTCATTAATAAATCAATTCCAGCCGCGGTGCCATCGGGATAACCATAAGCTAATTTTATATCTACCCCATCAATGTTGAGTACTGCTGTCTCAAGCCTTTCATCGCCTGCAATTGCCGCTTTTGAATAGGTTAATGTTGCTGCAGATTGCATGGCTGTTTCCATTCCTTCCATCGTCGACACAATTGCATCTGTTCTGAAATTAACAAATTTACTTGCGGCAACAACAGCTAATATAGCCAAAATGATAATGACGACAACTAGTTCGATTAATGTAAAGCCGTTTGATGATCTTATATTATTTTTCATTATGTTATTTGTACTGTTATGTTTAGTTGATACTAGCATCTGTTTGATGATGGGAGTTAACAGGCTATGTAGATACTTGATTGCTAAGACATCTACAATGTTACGTTTTGTTGCTATTATCAGTAAATCTTAGTTATATACGTTGGTAAATACTGTGACGAATTCTACGACTACTCCAACAGCTTCCATTATTGCAACCAAAAAACCGTTATCACCTTCGGTGTTGCCTTGGATATTACAATTTTTATCACCTTATAAAACAAAAGTTGTTGCTGCCATTGTGTTTTTATTTATTGGTTCGCTTGCGTGGTTGTCGCTTGGCCAAGGTGTAAAGCTGATGGTTGATGAAGGTTTTGTCACTGACAATGCAGCAAGGCTTAATGAAATAATGTTGATTATTATTGGTATAACGGCCATTAGTGGTAGCGCTGTTTTTTGTCGATTTTATTTAATGACTTGGTTGGGTGAGCGCGTCAGTGCCGATATTCGTTTACAGGTTTATCAGCATTTATTGTCACTATCGCCCGCATTTTTTGCCTCTCAACGAACCGGCGAAGTCATATCGCGTTTTACTGCTGATAGTACGTTAATACAAAGTGTTGTGAGTTCTAGTTTGTCGATGGCACTCCGTTCAAGTGTCACTGTGCTTGGTGGCATTGTCATGATGGGGTTTACCAGCGTGAAATTAACACTGCTGGTGTTATTGGCTGTACCTCTGGTATTAGGCCCTGTGAGTTTTTTTGGCCGAAAAGTCAGAACATTGTCTCGTAAAAGCCAGGATAAAGTGGGTGATTTAGGTGCATATATTGATGAAACATTGCATGAAATACATACCGTACAAGCCTATACACATGAAGCTAAAGACCGAGAGTTATTTTCACAACGTGTAGAGTCGGTTATGGATGTGGCTAAAGGTAGAATTAAATATCGCGCATTATTGATATCATCGGTGATGTTTTTAAGTATTGCGGCTATTGCATTTGTGACTTGGGTGGGTGCTAAGGATGTGATGGCGGGTAATATCACTGGCGGTGAGTTATCTGCTTTTATGTTTTATGCCGTGATGGTTGCGGGATCGGTGGCGACCATCAGTGAAGTGTTTAGTGAAATCCAACGGGCATCAGGAGCCGCTGAGCGCTTAATGGAATTAGTGCATACGCCTGTTGATATTCCTCAGCAAGTTATACCGAATCATTTACCTTTACCCGTTGCTGGTTTACTCCAGTTTAATAATGTCAGTTTTGCTTATCCTTCTGATGAAAATCAACACGTTATTCGCCAATTATCAATGACTATTAATCCAGGCGAGCGAGTTGCGTTAGTGGGTCCAAGCGGTGCAGGGAAAAGCACCCTATTTGAATTGATGATGCGATTTTATCAACCTAAAAATGGCCAGATTTTGTTAGACGGTATCGACATCTCAACGTTGTCGTTGGCTGAGTTACGTCAACAATATGCGCTTGTACCACAAGAGTCGGTAATTTTTGCGATGAATGTGTTCGACAATGTGCGTTATGGCCGCTTAGATGCTAGTGATGAAGAGGTTGTACAGGCGTGTGTTGCTGCAAAAGCGGATGAGTTTATTGGTGAGTTTACTGAGGGTTATTTAACGTATTTAGGTGAACGGGGCGTGCGTTTATCTGGTGGTCAAAAACAGCGGATCGCAATTGCCAGAGCTATTTTGGCAGACAGGCCATTACTGCTGCTCGACGAGGCTACCAGTGCGTTGGATGCTGTTAGCGAGGTGAAAGTAAAGCAAGCTCTTGACTCACTCATGGCCAAACGCACTACTGTTATTATTGCTCATCGTTTGGCGACTGTAATTAATGCCGATCGTATTTTTGTTATCGATAAAGGTCAACTCGTTGCCAGCGGTACCCACCATGAGCTTATGGACAGCAATGATCTCTATCGTGAGTTTGCGAGTTTACAGTTATTAATGGATAACAATAACGGTGACTCTAGCATTTAATAGGTAAAGAACAATTTTCTTTATTGATTATCGAAAAACAATATTAGCGATAAAAATTCACTTTAGGGCGAACGGCCTAAGCCATTGTTCGACAATTAGGCTGATTTACGTAACTCGCGACGTAAAATTTTTCCGACGGTACTTTTTGGCAGTTGTTCGGTAAATTCAATAATACGCGGGACCTTGTAAGCCGTGAGTTGGCTGCGACAATAATCTTTAATTATTTGTCTTGTTTCATCGATATTAGTTGATGGTTGTTTTAAAACAATGACTGCTTTAACTGCTTCACCTGAGTGTTCATCTTCAACCCCTACCACAGCGCATTCGAGCACTAACTCATGGGTTGATAGTACATCTTCGATTTCATTAGGGTAAACGTTAAAACCGGACACTATAATCATGTCTTTTTTACGATCAACAATGGTGTGATAACCATCTTCACTGGCAACACCAATATCGCCAGTTTTAAAGAAGCCGTCTTTGGTCATCACGTTAGCGGTTTCGCCTGGTTTATTCCAATAGCCTTGCATCACTTGTGGACCACGTACTGCGAGTTCACCTGCTTGGCCAACGGGTACTTCGTTATCATCCATGTCGAGCACCCGAACTTCTGTTCCGAGTACGGGTTTACCAATAGACCCTAGTCGTTGATATCCTGGTGCGTTTAAGCTCACTACAGGGGATGTTTCTGACAATCCATAGCCTTCAGAAATCATACAACCTGTAGTTTGTTTCCATAAGTTAGCTGCAGCACTGGTTAATGCGGTACCACCTGAAATCGTAATCGTCATTCTACTGAAATCTAACGCTTTAAATTCGGGTTGATGGCATAAACCAACAAACAAAGTATTTAAGCCCGCAAACCCAGTAAAAGGGTATGCCTTCATCGTATTGATTAATCCATGAATGTCGCGTGGATTAGGGATAAGGACTGAGCAACTACCAGATTCAAAGTACAGTACCAAATTAACCATAAATGCATAAATATGATAAATCGGCAATGGTGCAACAAACATATCATGTCCTTCAGTCATGGTGCTGGCAACACGAGATTTTACTTGGGCTGAGTTAGCTAAAAGGTTGCCATGATTGAGCATTGCACCTTTTGATAAACCCGTAGTGCCACCAGTGTATTGTAAGGCAATGAGATCGACATGGGTTGGCTTAACTGCTTGATATTGATATTTAGCGCCTTGTGCTAATACATCTAAAAACGTTATTTTTGAAAATGGCGTATCAGCTTGGGGTTGAGGTTGGATAAGATCCATTGCATGGGTGGAGATAACCAGCTCGACGGTTGTGTTGTTTACCACATTTGTGAGTGTCGGTAGGAGATCTGACAGCACGACTAAAGCTTTAGCCTCAGAGTCATTAAACTGATGAGTCAATTCTCGCTCTGTATACATTGGATTAGTATTAACTAACACCATACCCGCACGGATAATCCCATAAGCAGCAATAACAAACTGCGTAATATTAGGCAGTTGAACCGCAACTCTGTCTCCTGGTTGTAAATCAGTGCAATGTTGTAGATAAGCCGCAAAATGACGAGAGTCTCGTTCTATTTCTTTAAATGTGGTGTCTTTACCTAAACATGCGTATGCAGTGTTGTCAGCAAATTTGTCACAAGCTTTTTCGATCAAATCAACGATTGATGTGTATTGGTGTAAGTCGAGTGTTGAATCAGCATCATAAGGCATGCTATCCCCTTTTATTTTTGGGTTGTTATTATAAAAAATCAAACGTCTGTTTAGATTGTTTTTACTAACCTACACGGGTCGAGATTAATTGGCAAAGGTTGAATATAAAATCAAATTATTTTTGAGTGGGTAATGACAAAATTATTGGAAAATAAAAAATTAATTTAAATGTACACATTTGTATACAAGCTTGTTTTTTTGGTTGTTTTATAAGCGAAAAAGTTATTTGAAGTAAACAAACTGTAAATAAATTTCAATGTGATCTATATCACTAAAATCAGACTCTTACCGCATTAATCATAAGTTTATTATTTAGAATTGACTAATTTTGTTTAAAAAATGTTAGCAATTATGTTTTTGTTGTTATAAAAATGTATCTGTGGTGATGGGTGTTTCACATAGAAGGAAGCTGGTTTTATGGAATGAATCGCCTAAAACCAAGTTGGAACACAACAATAATAAGCAGTTGGGATGATAAGAATGATGCAATCAAAAAAATCTACATTTGGTTTTAGTTCGTTGAGCTTGGCCATTTCATTTGCACTTGCTGGAACTGTTGTTAGTTCACAAGCTTTTGCAGCAGATGAAGAAGTAGCAAAATTAGATAATGTTGAGAAAATGGCTGTAGTGGGCTCTCGTGCGGCACCGCGTTCTATTGGTGACTCACCAGTCCCAGTGGATATTATCAGCAGTGACGACCTTAAGAAAAACGGCTCCACAGACATGATCGATATGTTAGTGACCTCAGTGCCGTCTTTTAACTCTCGTGCGCAACCTATTAGCGATGCCGCGACACTTGTTCGTCCGGTAAACTTACGTGGCTTGCCATCAGACAGCACGCTTATTTTGGTTAACGGCAAACGCCGTCACCGAGCATCTGTTATTGCTTTCCAAGGTGGTGGCATTAACGATGGTGCTCAAGGTCCAGATATTTCAGTTATTCCTGGTGTGGCATTAAAGCAAGTTGAAGTATTACGTGACGGCGCCGCTGCTCAGTATGGTTCGGATGCGATTGCGGGTGTTATGAACTTCGTATTAAAAGATGCTTCTGAAGGCGGCTCTATTACCGTTAGTCAGGGCGAATACTATGAAGGTGACGGCGCTGCAACGACGATTGATGGTAATGTTGGTTTACCGCTAACAGATGATGGTTTTATTAACATCAGTGCGCAATACAAAACTGCCGATGCAACCAGTCGCAGTGTACAACGCTTTGATGCTTTTGACATTGCTAATGCGGGTAACGAATTTATTCAAGACCCTGCGCAAACTTGGGGTAACCCAGAAATCAAAGATGACTTTACCGTATTCGTAAACTCTGGTTTTGATATCAATGATAAGACACATTTATACGCTTTTGGTAACGTCTCATCGCGTAAAGCGACTGGTGGTTTTTATTATCGTAATCCGCATAACCGTGGCAATGTTTACTCGGATGATGGCGGCGAAAGTTTATTAGTCGGTGACGTAGGGTTAGCCACTGATGGAGTCGCAACATGTAATAACATGGATGTACCCATTCCTAAAATAGATACCGATGGTGATGGCATTCCAGATAAAGACGGAAATGTGCTAGATACTGACGCCTATAAAGCGATGGTTGCTGACCCAAATTGTTTCTCAATGAACCAAATTCGTCCAGGCGGCTATACACCGCAATTCACCGGTAAAATTGAAGACATGTCTTTCTTTGCTGGTGTTAAAGGCGAGCTAGGCGAGTGGATGTATGATGTCAGTGCAGGTACGGGTAGCAACAAAGCTAGCTTTGGTTTAAAAAACTCACTTAACCCATCTATGGGGTTAGATACACCTACTGACTTTGATACCGGTTCGTACGAGCAAGTTGAAACTACGGTTAACGTCGACTTTAGTCGTTACGTTACTATCGGCAGTTTAGAAGATATTAGTTTTGCTACGGGTTTTGAATGGCGTGAAGAGTCATTCGAGATTGGCCAAGGTGAAGAAGCGTCTTGGATTGCTGGTCCTTATGCCGACCAAGGTTTTAACATCGGCTCACACGGTTTTAAAGGCTTTGGTCCTGAATCTGCGGGTAAAAATGACCGTAGCAATATTGGGGTTTATACCGATGTTGAAGCGCACTTAACTGATGATTTCTTGGTTGGCTTAGCATTACGCTACGAAGACTTTTCGACCTTTGGTGACACGTTAAACTACAAGTTAACCGCACAGTACATTGCAACGGATGAGTTATCATTCCGTGCATCGCACAGTACGGGTTTCCGTGCGCCGACAGTTGGTCAAGAAAACGTGGTTAATACTCAAACATCGATTGTTGAGGGTGACTTAATTCAAACCTTTATTGCACCACCAACGAATCCGTTAGCGGCATTTTATGGTGGTGAAGTACTCAATCCTGAAGAGTCGGTGAGTTATGCTGCAGGTTTTGTATATGAGTATGAAAACTTATTCTTAACTGTCGATTACTACAATATTGAAGTAACGGGTCGTATTGCGCAGTCTAGCCAAATTGCGGTTAAATCAAGTGACTACGATGCATTAAGAGCTGCAGGCGTTGAGTTTCCTGAATTAATTTCAGCGGTAACTTATTACACTAATGATTTTGATACCACCACTCAAGGTGTTGATATTGTTGGTTCTTATACAACAGAAATGTTGTCAGGTGATGCGAAATTTAGTTTAGCCTATGGTTGGACTGATACAAGTGTCGATAAATACAATCCTGAAACAACTAATGAAGGCAAGGTTCGTCGTTTAGAAGATGGTATTCCTGCACACCGTGCAACCCTTACTTGGGGTCAAAGCTGGGATGACTTAAGCATGTCTTTACGTGGTAATTACTTCGGTGAGTACTATGCAACCCATGCTGATGATACATCTGATTGGGGTTCTGAAATGGCTGATGCAGCTGTGACAATCGACCTTGAAGTGAGTTATGCCGTAATGGATAACTTAACGGTATCGGTTGGTGCTAATAACATCTTCGATCAAGAAGCGCAGAAGCTTAAAGACGGTACTTTAGGTGCATTAGGTGCAGTGTACTACGAAAGTGGTCCATTCGATTATAACGGTGGTTACTACTACGGTCGTGTAAACTATCGCTTCTAAATTATTGGTATCGTAATTATCATTAATTGTGAATAAAAAAAGACTGCTGCGGCAGTCTTTTTTATTGGCACTATGTATAAAATAATAACCTCATAAATTATTGTAGAATGCTGACGCTTTTATGGTTTGCTAACGATAAGGCTTGATAAAGATCGTCGATAACAAGCGCTTTAGGCAGTTCTATTCCGTCAGGGTAACTTGATCCATATACTTTATTAAAAGGCGTACCAGCAGCTGCCTGTTGGCCCATATATCGTTCAATGACATTATCTGCTTGAGTCCAGTTTCCTTGCATTAGGATAATCTGTGGGTCATTTAAGCGCTCCACCACTTGCTCCCGATAAAGGACATTGGCTTTATTCGTTTGGCAGGGCACACACCAATCTGCTGTGATATCAACAAAGACAATTTTACCTTGTTCAACATAGGCAGAAATCTTTTCGGGTTGAAGCGGTTGCCAGCGTAATTTTTGATAGGTTTGATAATTTTCACCCTGATTAACAAAGGAAATAATCCCCGCAAAACATACCCCCATAAACCCGAGCATAATGATGACTAAAGTCGGAATTGATTTTCCTCGAATTTTAGCCCAAATAAGCCCCATAACAGCACTGAAAATAACCACCAGTAATATCATCATTAATATCTTCATCGGTTTCCTTTGTAAATACGGTAATATATCAATCCATTATCAATGGCGATACGTTAGCAGTACACACTTAATTGGCTGTTAAAATGGAATGGTTAGCCAAATAGAATTTGTTATTGCAACAAGAGGTGTTATGACGTTAAGTACGTGGTTAGGGTTATTAGCAATATGCTGTTTGGGCGCGATGTCTCCGGGACCCAGTTTAGCTATGGTGGTGAGGCATACTCTCAGTGGCGGAAGGTTACACGGAGTGGTGTGTGCTTGGGCACACTCAATCGGTATTGGTGTATATGCTCTGGTGACGTTATTAGGCTTGGCCGCAATATTAAAAACTTCGCCATTAGTTTTTAATACTATAGCGTTAATTGGGGCGCTTTACTTAGCTTGGATGGGCATTCAGGCACTTAGCTCTAAAGGGGGATTACAGCATAAATTAGCCGCTGGAAAGCCAACCAGTTTATGGGTAGCAGCTCGAAATGGGCTCGCTATTTCACTTTTTAATCCCAAAATTTTATTGTTCTTTTTAGCCTTGTTTAGTCAATTTGTATTGGCAGCACAAACCACAACGGGACAGGCTTTAATCGTGTTTACACCGTTAATTATGGATGGCTTGTGGTATACCATTATTGCATTTGTGTTATCACATTCTGCTGTATTGCCGAGATTACGTGACAAGGCAAAGCTCATCGATAGATTATCTGGGATTGTACTAATTTTACTTGCGATAAGAGTTGTTTATACCATTTTATAGCGCTTAAACTACTAAAATCTAATAAAGGCTATTTGCCCCTGTTATTTGAGTTAGTGTCGTACTTCGGCGTTGAATCCGGGAATAACAAATGACCAATCTTTCGATAATCTAAGGGTAATAAAAAATCCCAATCAGTAATCTGATTGAGATTCTTCTATTGCTTTGGTTAGCATTCAATGACTGCTAATTATTTGCGATAACTTTTAGCTAATTATGAATTAGCTTTAGTCAGCTTTAAACATTTGCACGCTATCATCGCTAACTTGCTCTTTTTTTGGTGCTGCAACTGGCGGATTAGCAATATGATCCTCTAAATTTTCTTTTAGCATGGCTTTGTACTCATCAGAAAACCAAGCTAATGCATGATCTTTTTCTGCAGCGAGATCGGATGATTTAAGCGAAGCTTCAAACGCGTTAAAACGTGCTGAAGCAAATCTCATTGCGGTACCGACTTTGCCAATATCATTTTCTTGTTGGCTTAATTGATTGGCGAGGGCAATAAATTGGTCAGCTATTTGATACATTGTTAATTCTGTTTTTGGTTCAGACATCAGATCCACTTTTTCGATGAGTTAATTTCCATTGAGTGTAACGTCTTTAATTGAAAATATCAGGTAAAAAATTAACTATTGGGATCTGAATCTACCAACACTTGGCCGTCACGTGAATCATAATATATTGATAAAAGCGGTAGTGGGTTGTAGTAATAACGACACTGATCTGGGCTGATATACTCTGCTTTGTAATCAGATGTATCTTCATCTGCACTGCTTGAAACGCTTGGGCCATCTAGTAGCAGTGTCGGCCAGACTGAGAGGCAATCATTGGTGTTATTCAATCTTGGTGAAGCTTCATAAGGGGTATAATGTTGCGCAGGATAACCCCATAGATTTATATCCAATTGGCCATCGGTTCCAGCTTGGCTGAAAATAACCAAATTATCAGCAGGGCCAGAATAGCCCAATGCGGCCCATTTTACATGTGCCAGAGTTATTGCTGAAGAAAATGCTCCACCGGTTGCTTTAACGGAAGCAATTTTTGCATCTTGACCTAAATCTAAAAATTTGGGTAATGCCACGATAGCAAGAATTCCGAGGATTATAATCACGACTACTAACTCTATTAGGGTAAATCCAGGTTCGTTCGTGTTGTTAGTTATATTCAATGGCATCATACTCATTTTTATGTGTATTTATGACGTTTGACAATGATAAATCAAATTACCTATTGATAGATAGGTTTTATCAGTGTGGCGCTTATTTTAAGGAAAGTGGATGACTAAGCATTGGCAAGAATTTATTCAGCAACAACAGAACCAAGTCTATTATCAGCAACTTCAGTCGTTTATTACCCAACAACGTAATGAGGGGAAAA
Source organism: Shewanella sp. MEBiC00475 (assembly GCF_005234075.1). NCBI lineage: Bacteria > Pseudomonadati > Pseudomonadota > Gammaproteobacteria > Alteromonadales > Shewanellaceae > Shewanella > Shewanella sp. MEBiC00475. The sequence continues at coordinate 1,174,944 of NZ_CP039928.1, read as the reverse complement.
CGATATACCCACCTGAAAATGAGGTGTTTTCTGCTTTTCAATTAACACCACTAGAGCAAGTTAAAGTCGTGATATTAGGCCAAGATCCATATCATGGGCCTGATCAAGCTCATGGGTTATCTTTTTCAGTAAAAATAGGCATTAAACCACCACCATCATTAGTTAATATTTATAAAGAATTACAGAATGATATTGAAGGGTTTACCATACCCAACCATGGTAATTTGACGGCTTGGGCAAAGCAGGGCGTTTTACTATTAAATACGGTGTTAACGGTTGAACAAGGGAAAGCTCATTCTCATGCTAAAGCGGGTTGGCAAGCGTTTACTGATAATGTCTTGAAACGATTAAATCAGCAATCAACGCCGATTATATTTGTGTGCTGGGGGAATTATGCGATTAAAAAAGGGCAGCTGATTACAGCATCTCATCACCATATTATGAATGGCCCACACCCATCGCCATTATCGGCTTATCGTGGTTTTTTTGGTTGCGGTCATTTCTCAATTATAAATCAATTATTACTTGAGCATGGGGATAACCCTATCAATTGGCAAGTGTAATAATAAAAAAGGTATGAATTTGTTATTCATACCTTTTTTAACTAACCTCATCAGTAGCTGAATAAAATTCTGGACTGAGTTGTATTTAATTACTGCGGTTAACGGACAAATGGGCTAACGAAATTAAAGCTTCTTTATAGTCACTTTCAGGAAAAATACTTAAGGCGTTGATGGCCTTTTGTGACTCAGCCTGAGCTTTTTCTTGCGTATAAACTAATGCGCCAGACTCCTCTAAAGCAACTAAAATCTCATCAATGACTTTAGAACCGTCGCTTTGTTCAATCGCTTCTCGTATGAGTTTTTTAGCAGTGTCAGAACCATTTTCCATTGCATAAATTAACGGTAATGTAGGTTTGCCTTCCGCGAGATCATCCCCTATGTTTTTTCCTAGTTCATCAGCGTTAGCTGTGTAATCAAGTAAATCATCAGTTAGTTGGAAAGCTGTGCCAAGGTATTTACCGTAATCGGCCAAGGCTTGTTCTTGTTCTGGAGTGGCATTTGCTAATACACCAGCTAACTGAGTTGCCGCTTCAAACAACTTTGCGGTTTTACAGTAAATAACCCGCATATAGTTTGCTTCGGTGGTATCAGGATCATTACAGTTCATTAACTGTAATACTTCACCCTCAGCGAGCACGTTAGTGGTATGGGCAAGGACTTGAAGCACTTTCATATTGTCGAGATCAGTCATCATTTGAAATGACCGCGTATATAAAAAGTCGCCTACTAGTACGCTAGCACTATTTCCAAATAAAGCATTGGCTGTTTCACGGCCGCGTCTAAGTGTCGATTCATCAACAACATCGTCATGTAGTAAAGACGCTGTATGGATAAATTCGATAATGGCAGCGAGTTTAAGGTGTTGTTCGCCTTGATAGTCAACGGTTCGGGCGGCTAATACTGATAATAACGGACGTAAACGTTTACCACCGCCATTGATAATGTAGAAACCTAATTGATTTATTAAGGCTACATCAGACTCAAGTTGTTTGTATATCAGCTGATTGACTGCTTGCATATCAGTGTCAGCCAGTTGACGAATGGCGTTTAAATCCATAATGGTCTCTGGTTGTTGGACGACAGGGTTTACACCCTTAATTTAGTTATATCGAATTAGAGCGCATATCTTACAGGATATCAGCGCCATTTTTCAAAGTATGTATTCGTATAATTGCGCTTTTAAAAATCGGATGTTGCAAAAGATTGTTGAATTATTATCAATTTACCTATAAAACTTAAGTATAATTTAGCATTAACATGTTAGCTAAATTTTGAAGATTACACATTAGCTATTAATGAATAGTGTGCAGTAATAAGGCCTTTTTTAGTTGATTGTGAATTAAGGCTTGCCGGATGACAATTCTTCGCGTAAAATCCGCGCCCATTGTCATTAAAAGTTTTTTAGCACCTAGTCTCGTCAATAATATGAGTTAGTGTGTTAGTCATTTGGAGTAAAATAGCCATGTACGCTGTTTTTCAAAGTGGCGGAAAGCAACATCGTGTTGCTGAAGGTCATACAGTTCGTTTAGAAAAATTAGAAGTTGCTACTGGTGAAACCGTAGAATTCGATCAAGTTTTATTGATTGCAGATGGTGAAACAGTACATGTTGGTGCTCCTTTAGTTGCTGGCGGTAAAGTCGTAGCTGAAGTAGTTGGCCACGGTCGCGGCGAAAAGGTAACTATCGTCAAGTTCCGTCGTCGTAAGCATCACGACAAGAAGATGGGCCATCGTCAATGGTTCACCGAAGTTAAAATCACTGCGATCAGCGCATAATTTAGGAGTCTAACTCATGGCACATAAAAAAGCTGGCGGTTCTACTCGTAACGGCCGCGATTCAGAAAGTAAACGTCTTGGTGTTAAACGCTTTGGCGGTGAATCAGTTCTAGCTGGTAACATTATCGTTCGTCAACGTGGTACTAAGTTCCACGCTGGTGTAAACGTAGGTATTGGTCGTGACCATACTTTGTTTGCATTAACAGACGGTAAAGTAAAGTTTCAAGTTAAAGGTCCTAATAACCGTAAGTTTATTAGCATCGAAGCTTAATTCTTTCTAAGCTAGATCTCGAAAGCCCTGCCTATGGTGGGGCTTTTGTGTTTTTTATATCATTAAACTATTATTGATAGTTTAATGATTTTGTTTATATGCAGTAGGCGATATCGTGATGAATGCTATCTTCAGCGCTTTCCTGCAAATCCCAATGATTTGGGGTTATAATTACAGATTAAGTAGCGTCAGGAGTCAGGAGTCAGTATGAAGTTTGTTGATGAATCGAATATTCGCGTAGAAGCAGGTGACGGCGGAAGCGGTTGCGTGAGTTTTAGACGCGAAAAATATGTTCCAGATGGTGGCCCTGACGGTGGTGATGGCGGAGATGGCGGTAGTGTATATCTACAAGCTAATGAAAACTTAAACACGCTGATTGATTACCGTTTTACTCGTTTCCATATGGCTGAACGAGGAACTAATGGTCGTGGTCGTGATTGTACTGGTCATGGCGGCAATGATTTAGTGCTTCAAGTACCAGTAGGTACTCGTGCTATCGATCAAGAAACAGATGAGTCACTAGGTGATTTAACTGCACATGGACAAAAACTGCTTGTCGCTAAAGGTGGTTTCCACGGTTTAGGTAATACTCGTTTTAAGAGCAGTACTAACCGAGCTCCACGCCAAAAGACTTTAGGTTCTCCTGGTGAAGTCCGTTCAATTAAACTTGAGCTTTTACTGCTAGCCGATGTGGGTTTGCTAGGCATGCCAAATGCGGGTAAATCGACATTTATTCGTTCGGTATCTCGTGCTACGCCTAAAGTGGCAGATTACCCATTTACAACTTTGGTTCCTAATCTTGGTGTGGTTAATCCACGTCCAGGTCAGAGTTTCGTTATTGCAGACATTCCTGGTTTGATTGAAGGTGCTGCTGATGGTGCCGGCCTCGGTATTCGTTTTTTGAAACATCTAGAACGTTGTCGAGTATTATTGCATATCATTGATATTCTTCCTGTTGATGGTTCAGATCCTGTTCATTCTGCACGTGCTATTGTGGGCGAATTAGAAAAATATTCACCTAAATTGGCCGCTAAGCCACGTTGGTTAGTCTTTAATAAAACCGATTTGCTACTTGAAGATGAGCTACAAGAAAAAATCGATCACATTGTTAAAGAGTTAGATTGGCAAGGTGATGTGTATACTATGTCTGCTTACAATCGAACAGGTACTGAAGAATTAAGCATTAAGATGCTTGATTATATTAGAAGTTTACCTGCTATTGTTGAAGAAACGATCCCTGATGCTGATGTTGAATTTAAATGGGATAATCATCATAGTGCTGCAGATGAAAATGCTAATGAAGATTATGATGACGATTATGATGACGATTTTGATGACGACTTTGATGATGATGATTATGATGTAGAAGTTATCTATCAACGCTAATTTACTCATTTGAGGATAACGTGTACGCAGATAGTCAAAATGATATTACTCGCCTTGTAGTACGCTGCGCACAGCTACTGTTGGCTTATGGTGCTGAGTCTGATCTCGTGGAAGAGATTAGCCAGCGCCTTGGTCAGGCACTAGGTCTTGCTAGCATTGAATTATCAATTTCCTCCAATTCATTAGTGTTAACGAGTTTAGTGCACGGTCGATGCATCACCACAACTCGTCGTATTCGTGCTCATGGCATTAACATGATGGTGATTTGTGAGATTCAACGAATTTGTATCCTCGCAGAAAAACGCATTTATGGCGCCAATGAAGTTCGTAGACGATTAGCTCACATTAAGCCAAAGTCTTATCCTGCTATTGCTCTTATTCCTATGATCGGTTTATCTTGTGCCAGCTTTTGTCATTTATTTGATGGCGACTTGTTGGCCTGCGTAATTACATTTTTTGCCTCCGCTATTGGGATGATGGTTCGGTTGTTTCTCGCCTCTCGACATTTTAATTTATTGGTCAATTTCTCGTTAACGGCTTTTGTCATTTCAAGTGTTGCCCAAGTGGGTTATATTTGGCCTATTACCGAAACTCCTCAAGCTGCAATGGCGGCAAGTGTGTTGATGTTGATCCCTGGCTTTCCGATGATTAATGCAATTTCAGATATGGTAAAAGGCCACATGAATGTGGGCATTTCTCGGTGGGGCCATGCCACCTTGCTTACCTTAGCATCAGTCATAGGTATTACTATTGCTATGCAATTAGGCGGGATATTTTAATGTTATCCTTTCTAAATCTATTACTTCATGATGCTTTTTTTGCATCGATCCCAGCTGTTGGCTTTGCTATGTTATTTAATGTGCCAAAACGGTATTTAATTTACTGCGCTATCGCGGCAGCTATTGGCCATAGTTCAAGAACGGTACTATTACATTTCTCAATGCCAATTGAATGGGCGACCTTTATCGCAGCAGCTATTGTTGGGTTGATTACCATTCAGTTTGCTAAACGCCATCTTGCGCCACCGCTGATGTATGCTGTTGCGGCAATTATTCCAATGGTGCCAGGAACTTATGCATTCAATACTGTCATTGCATTAATCCAACTCACGGCCCAAAGTCAAGTGAGTACAGAGCTCAGTGCTCAAGTCATTGTTAGCGGATTAAAAACCGTGTTTATTTTAGGCGCACTTGCTGTCGGATTAGCGTTACCGAGTTTACTTTATTACCGCACCAGACCCATTATTTAACCATAAGGATTTTGCTTCAATGCGTATTGCAATGATTGCCGCAATGGCCAATAACAGAGTCATAGGTAAAAACAATAAAATGCCATGGCATTTACCTGAAGATCTTCGTCATTTCAAAGCTGTTACCTTGTCTAAACCTATTGTAATGGGTCGAAAAACATTTGAATCCATCGGACGACCATTACCTGGAAGACTCAATATAGTGATAAGTCGTAACACTGAGTTTAGTCCTGAAGGAGTAACTTGTGTAACAAATTATGACGATGCAATCACTGCTGCTGGGGAATGTGAAGAGTTAGTTATTATTGGTGGTGGCCAACTTTATGCGCAATTATTGCCTAAAACCGACGTTTTATACCTAACTTTGATTGATTTAGACGCTGACGGTGACACTTTCTTTCCCGATTGGGATGATGGTTCTTGGGATTTACAGAACTCAGTAAATGCAACAAATGATAAAGGGTTGCAATATAGCTTTAACACTTTAGTTAAAAAGTGTTAAATTAGATCGTGTACCCTGAGATTATATGAACCAGTTCTCAAAAACTGAAGTTGAGTTCATTGCTATATAACTAGAAAGACTAAAGGAGTGTCAGATGCGTTTATTGCCTGTAGCAATTGCGGCCCTGATTGCAGTATCTTTTGTATCAGCCCCTGCTGTTGCGGATACAGATCAATTAGTTGCAAATATTTGTGATTATGTAAAATCAAACGATAAAAACCGTTTACGTAAGAAAATGAAAGAGAACCGTGTTAAATTGCGTAACATCTATTCAGGCATTTCTTGTGATGGCAGCAGTTTATTGCGTACTGCCTACAAGTCGAATGCTAATGATGTCGGTGAGTTTATCGCGAAGCGTATGCCATCTTCTGATCTTTCTGAACCAGAAGCTGATGGGAAAACTATTTTAGATTGGGCTTCTGCTAATGGCCATGATGCAAGTGTGATAACCGTAGCCATTAAAGATCGTATTGGCGGTTAACGCCGGATCTGATGGGAAGTCATGACATCAGTAAGTAAAAAGTAAAAAAACAAAAATGCCGATATGAATTTATCGGCATTTTTGTTTTTTAATTTCTGCTTTATGCAAATTAAATATACCCATCGCAGAAATATGGTAACCACAAACTGACGATCTTTATCAATTTATCCTGTTTTTAAACCTTTGTTTCATTTGAATAACGATTAAGTTCTTATGGCAATAAAAAAGGCCCTATAAGAGCCTTTTTTATATTTCTAATGTATGAGGCTAGTTAAATCTTGAACTCGCGCACAGAGGCTTGTAGCTCTTCTGCAAGCTTAGCGACCTGATGGCTTGATTGTGCTGTTTGATCGGCACCGGTTGATGTTTCTTCAGAGATAGAAGCAATATGTTCAAGTTTTTCCGAAACTTGTTGGCTAACGATATTTTGCTCTTGAGCCGCGTTAGCAATATGGTTACCAGAATCAAAAGCCCGGTGAACAGATTTGCTGATGGTCTCCAAAGCTACATTTGATTGCTCATTCTTCTCAACGCAGCTATCCGCTTGGGTACGACCCAATTCCATTACCGCAACAGCTTCTTGAGCGCCAAGTTGCAACACTTCAATCATTTGTTGAATTTCACTCGTTGAATGCTGAGTTCTTGATGCTAAGTTGCGCACTTCATCAGCAACAACGGCAAAGCCACGTCCTTGTTCACCCGCTCTAGCAGCCTCAATGGCAGCGTTGAGGGCAAGCAAGTTAGTTTGATCTGCAATGCCACGGATTACATCTAAAATAGAGCCAATCGATGCACTGTCAGAATGTACTTTATTGATAACAATTCCAGCTTTAGCGACTTCTTCTGCAAGGGCGAGAATAGTATTTTTACTTTCTTCAGCAAGCGCACGCATGTGCTGGGTTTCTTCGTCGGCTTGTTTAATCTCATTAAGTGCTTGATCTGCACTCATGGAGACTTGTTGTGCACTTGAACTTAGCTCTGTAGTAGCTGCGGCGACTTGATCAACTTGACTCTTTTGCTCTTGAATTCCAATCGTTGTTTGAGAGGTAATCGCTGAGGTTTCTTCTGCAGCAGCGGCTAACTGGTTTGAACGATCCACAATACCTATGATTAGACTGCGTAAACTGTCGACGAGTCGGTTGCAGTTTTTGGCTAACTCCGCAAACTCATCATGACCCGTGTCATCTAATTTGTGAGTTAAATCACCGGATGCCAATACATTCAATGCTTTGTTGACTTCTCCTAGTGATTTAGTCAGCGGTTTAACGACTGCAATACTCACAATAACAGAAACGACAATAGCCGTTAGTACAACTAATAAAGTTTTTATTGTCGCTGAATCAATAATTTCTATCGCTTTATTACTGATATCCCCAGCAAAGTTATCTATTGCTTTTGCAAGGGTTGTCATTCTTTTATTGACTAATTTGGCAATGCTTTGAGTTTGAGTTAGTAGTTTATCTGCCGCAAAACCATGGGTTAACTGTTTTTGTTTTAATGCTTGAATCGAATCTGCACCATTAAGTAATTTGAATATTTTTGTTGATTCAGTTGTAAGATCTTCTAAAGTTGAACTGCTTAGAACACCACTGCCTTGCCGATTAATATACTCAAGTTTAGCCTTAGTTTCACTGGACATGTAGTCTAGTTCTTTGATAATAAGATCATATTTATTTTGTTCAGTAGCACCAACAAGATCATAAATCGTGGTAATAGTGTTGATAAACATGGTGTCGACTAAACTGGCTGTCGCTGCGAGGCTTTGCTCCGTTGCATCTTCGCTGGTTTCAAGATCAATGATGTCTAATAAGATTGATGATGCATCGTCGGCAGCATTTTCAAACGTGTTACGTAATTTTAGTAATTGCTCTTGCTGGCTTAATGAACTTTCTTGTTCAATTAGCATCTTTTCCTCTTTTTCTGCATAAATCCGGTAAGACTTTGTCAGTTCAATAAGAGGTGCTGTAAGTTGTGATTGAGATTTTACTAGACTATTTAAACGAGTAATATCTGCTTCGAAAGCATTATTAAGTTCAGCAAGGTTTTTTCTAATAGGAGCAATTTTCGAAGAATTGTCACTGTAAAAAGCCAATAAAGCTTCATTTTGTTGCGTGTTAAGATTCTCACTCAAAATACTGGTGGTTTCTAACGCGGGTAAACTCACCGTTTTAAGAATAGTGGTTCCGTCTTTAATACTGTTATTACTCATTAGAGTAACACCACCAAGGATCAGCAGTAACAGCGTCACAACGGTAAACCCGCCAATGACTCTGGTCGCTACGTTAATTTTCATAAAGTACTCCGGCTATTATAATTAGATCCTGCATATGCTGTATTTTACTATATTGAATTTTTTATAGGGCAAACTTTTCTCAGGCAAATGTAACAAATTCTAACTTAAACTATCGGCAAAAGAATACTTTAGTTTAACCTTAAATTAACTTTTTTTGAGTAATTTTTTCATTCTTTTCAAGATGCCATAGGGTTAAGTGTTCTCCCCAGCAGCAGCCTGTGTCAAGTGCAAGAATATGTGAATTGTTGGTTTGGCCCATTAATGCAGCCCAATGACCAAACACTAGTGTGTATTGTGGGCTCGTTTTTGATGAGAATTCAAACCATGGGCGTAATTCTACAGAATGCGGTTCATCTGGTGCTGACTTACATTTAAAATCAAGGCGACCATCAAGATGCAAATATCTCATTCGGGTTAAAGCATTCATACAGTATCGCAATCTGGTTATACCGGTTAATGTTGGCGACCATTGTTCAGCCTCATCAGTGAACATTTTTGCAATTAATTCGGTTAAATAATCGTCTTGCTGCAAAGCTAAGCTAACTTGTTTTGCTTCATGTTCTAGGGTCGCAATATCCCATTGAGGAGGTACACCAGCATGGGTCATGATGATATTGTGTTCGGGTAATGTTCTCACTAATGGTTGTTGACGGATCCAATTAACCAAATTATCAATATCTGGTGCATTGAGTAATTCTTCAAGATGATCCTTTCGACTCACTCGTTTTAATTTACCGTGCAAAGCCAATAGATGTAAATCATGGTTACCCAGTACCACTTTTGCAGAATCATTTAATGATTGGAAGAAACGAAGTGTTGCTAGCGACTCTGTACCCCTGGCAATCAGATCGCCAACAGCCCAGAGCTGATCTTTTGAAGGATTAAAATCGACTTTTTGTAATAATAATTGCAATTCACTATTACAGCCCTGAATATCGCCAACAAAATAGTGTGCCATAAGTTATTGAAATACCCCTGGGACCGCTAAACGAAAAGGTGGAATGGTTGCTAAAAAGCGCTCACCTTTGTGATCTTCCATACCGTAAAAGCCTTGCATAAATCCAACCGGTGTTTCCAATACGGTACCGCTGGTATATTGATAAGCGGTATTAGGCGCGATAGTCGGCGTTTCACCTACAACACCTGGACCTTTTACTTCATTCTGTTCGCCTTCTGAATCTGTGATAATCCAATGGCGGTCTTTAAGCGTTACTTTGGTATCGCCCAGATTGATAATAGTAATGGTATAGCTAAAAAGGTATTTATTATCAGCGACATCAGATTGTTGTTCTAAGTATTGGGTGTCGACTTTAATTTTAATAGGCGATTCAACAGGGTTCATTTTACGTCCTAAAGCGAAAGGGCACGCTGAGTATCAGCATGCCCTTATGATTAATCTTTTTTGTCACACAACATATTAGCCATTGCCACATATTGCGGAACACTTATTTGCTCTGGCCGCAGACTTGGATCAATTTTTAATGTTGCAAAATCGTCGTCTGACAGTAAAGTTTTTAAATTATTACGCAATGTCTTACGGCGCATATTAAATGCCGTCGTGACTAAGTGTCTCAATACATCGACATTTTGACATGGCCAAGGTTTGACTTCATAGGGCAATAATCTTACCACTGCAGAATCAACTTTCGGGGCAGGGGTAAAGCTTGTCGGCGGCACTTCTAATACGGGAACCACTTGACAATAATATTGTGCCATTACTGTTAAACGGCCATAAGCTTTAGTACCAGGGCTCGCAGATAAGCGCAGAACGACTTCTTTTTGCAGCATAAAGTGCATGGTCTCAATTTGTTCAGCAAACTCAAACAAATGAAACATAAGTGGTGTTGAAATGTTGTAAGGAAGGTTACCAAACACTTTCATTTTTTTGCCAGCTTGTTGCAACTGACTAAAGTCGAACTGTAACGCATCACCTTGATGAATCGTCAGTTTGTCTTTAAGTGTTGGATGGTATTGTAAGCGTTTAACCAAGTCTCTATCTAATTCAACAACGGTTAGGTTATCAATCATGTCTGCAACAGGTTCTGTTAACGCACCCAGACCGGGCCCAATTTCAACGATGACATGGTCATTATCAGGTGCAATTGCACCTACAATGCTGCTGATCACGCCTTGATCAGTTAAGAAGTTTTGTCCAAAACGCTTTCTGGCCGTGTGGCCTAAATGTACTTTATTACTCATTAAAATGGGTTACTTACTTTTTGAGGCCAATTCGATGGCTTTGTTTAATGCACAGGTAAAGCTGCCGCAATCAGCTTTACCACTTCCAGCTAATTCTAGGGCTGTACCATGATCGACTGAAGTACGAATATAAGGTAGACCTAACGTTATATTGACCGATTTGCCAAATCCTAATGATTTAAGCACAGGTAATCCTTGGTCATGATACATGGCTAATATCACGTCAGCTTGTTCAAGATATTTAGGTTGGAATAGTGTATCTGCCGGCAAAGGGCCTACAATATCCATGCCTTGCTCTCGTAACTCATTGAGTGCTGGGATGATTATATCAATTTCTTCACGGCCCAAATGACCGTCTTCTCCAGCATGTGGATTGAGACCGCACACATAAATTTTGGGTGAGCCCAAACCAAATTTACTGACTAATTCACGGTGCAAAATAGTAATAATATGATGCAGTCTGTCACGGGTAATGGCTTTTGCAACATAGGCTAATGGTATGTGGGTGGTCATTAATGCAACTTGCAAACCTGGAGCTGCAAGCATCATAACAACATCAGCACAGTTAGCTTGTAGTGCAAAAAATTCCGTATGCCCACTAAATGGAATACCGGCTTGGTTAATAATACCTTTATGCACGGGGCCGGTTACAACGGCGTCGAATTCATTCGACATATTTTTTTCACCGGCATAACGTAAAGTCTCGACAACATAATCACTGTTTGCCTCATTCAACACACCGCAGTGTACTTCTTCAGCTAATGTAAAAGGAGCTATGGTTAATGTCCCAGCTGTTTGAGGCTTTGGTTGTTGTGATGGTTGGTAAGGCCTAAGTTGTAAAGGCATTCCAAGCATTTTAGCGCGTGACATAAGTAAATTAGGATCAGCGCAAACAACTAACTCAACAGGCCATGCCTGTTGAGCGAGTTTGATGACTAAGTCGGGACCTATACCTGCTGGTTCGCCGGGAGTAATTGCAATACGTTTAGTCATGGGTCTTGCTTAACCTCGTCTGCTTTCTGGCTCAATGATTTCAATATACGCTTCAGAGCGCATTTCGTCTAACCAGTTTTGTAGCTCTTCATTAAACTTACGACGGAAGATTAACTGCTGGGCACGGTTACTGTTAAATTTTTCAGTGGCGTCTGTTTTACGACGTGACTCAAGTTGGACTATATGCCAACCGTGAGTAGTACGAAACGGCTCGCTGATTTGACCTTCTTGAAGACTAGCAAGCGTTTGTGAAAATTCAGGGACATACATGCTTGGATCTGCCCAACCTAATTCACCACCTTTAACTGCAGAGCCTGGGTCTTCTGAGTACTGAGTTGCTAGCTTAGAAAAATCGGCATCACCAGAACGAAGTTGAGTGACAAAGTTAGTTAACATCGCTTTAGCACGCTCTTCCGATAAAATCGGTGACGGCTTTAATAGGATATGACGAGATTTAACTTCTTCAACCTCTTGTGTTTGCAAGCCACGAGTATCTACAACTTTAATAATGTGAAAGCCAGAACCTGATTTAATAGGGCCAATAATATCACCTTTCTTGGCGCTACTAACGACTTCAGCAAACAATGTTGGCATCTCATTAATGCTCATAAACTCCCATATACCGCCTTCTAGCGCTTTAGGGCCAGATGAAGATGCAATTGCTGTGCTACGGAAGTCGTCACCATCGTTTAAGCGTTTAAGCACGATATCGGCACGACGACTTGCACTTTCAAGTTGTTCACTTGTAGGGTTACTTGGTACTTCGATTAGAATGTGACCGATTTGAAACTCAACATCTTTTAAGCCTTGTTCCTGAATTAATTTAACTAAGCTATTAATTTCTTGTGTTGAAACTTGAATACGACGTTGGACTTGAATACGTTGAATTTCACCTAAAGTCACTTCTTGGCGTAATTGTTCACGATACTGGCTAAAACTTGTACCTTCACTTTCAATTGATTGCTGCATTTGGGCAACTGTCATTTTTTGTTCTTTAGCAATATTTTCAATGGTTTGATCTAATTGTAAATCACCAATGTTCAAGCCAATGCGTTCAGCTGTCTGCATTTGTAAATGGGTTAAAATAAGGCGTTCGATAACTTGGGTGCGCAAAGCATCATCTGATGGTAATGTTTGGTCCGCAGCTTTAGCATTCGCTTTAACAGTTGAAATCATGTTGGTGATTTCACTTTCAAGAATGATACCATCATTAATTTGTACTGCTACGCGATCTAATGGCACGGGTACAGCGAAGCTAGTGTGACTTATCGCAAGAGCTAATAATGCAAAAATAATTTTTTTACTGTGTTTCATCCACTAAATCCTTTGGCACATTCAATATAATACAGGCGATTTATCGCCAAATTGGGTCGTTTTATGTTAATTAACAACATAGTTATTGTTATTGGACTATCAGATTGTCGCTAGGTTCAGCAATCTATCACAAAAGAGTGTTAATTCCTTAAGTAAAGTGGCTTACGATAATTAAATAACCCTTCATCGAGCATGTCATCCACACCTAATGGGCCAGAACCACCGAGCCCTTTAATGACAAAATTAAGGTAAACCCCACTATCAAATTCTTCCATAGCAGTTTGAGATGTGTCGTCATCATAGTTGGTTTTTATACGGTAATGATAGCTCAAGCGTAATGCCCAACAACACGATTCATATTGCACACCTGTGTATGTTTCAATATTACGTGACTTATTGAGATCGTAATAGTAATTACCCACAAAATATAGGTTGTCACTAATGGGCCAAGATGTACGCATGCCAGCCTGCGAAATATCTACTCGGTCGTTAGTATTTGTATTGAGTAAGTCGGGTACATATCGGTAACTTAACTGCAATAATTTGTCATTGCTTGGACGATAGTCCAAGGTGACTTCATTTTTCTTGTTTTCACCTTTTTCAGTGTCGTGCTGTACAGAGCCACTGATGAACCAATCATTGTATAATTGCGCATCTAACTCAGCTGCTAATACTGAAGTTGATTGAGATTGTTCTTCATTATCATCGATTAAGAGAACTTTAGAGTCTTCGAAGAAAATGATTTGACCGACACTGAATTTGAATCTTTCGTGATTAGCTTCATCAAACAAGCGGGTCGTGAAACCTAATGTAAATTGATTAGCATCTGCCACACGATCTAAACCTGAATATTGGCGATCGCGGAACAAACCATAGTAGTCTTCTTGCAACTGTGCTGTGTCATAAATACCAATATCAGATTGATCTTCATAGCCGACATAGAGGTATTGGATTTGAGGTTCAAGTGTTTGCCTGTATTGCTCATCAAACAGTTGTGTTGTTCGTTCAAAATTGATCTGACCATGTAAACGCGCTTGCGGGATCGTACGGCTTACATTGTCCTCTAACGTTGAGTCTTCGTCGATATTTTGTTGCCAATACTGGGTTTGCAGTAATTTTATTTCACTGGTAAACGAACCTGCAGGCCCTTGAATTGGCCAAATTAAGCTTGGCACTAAGTGTAAGCGGGTTGCCGTATTATACTCGTTATCTTGATGACGGAAGTTCGTGAGTTCAGAGTTAAAATTAAAATCGATAGCTTCAAACAAATCTGCTGAACGATAATTAAAATTAAGTTGTGGCATCACCTGATAGGGTTTTTCTTCTTCGCCGAGTACTTTTATATCTTGTACTCGCATGTTGAAGTCCCAGTTACGTTCAAAATAACTGGCTTCACCAATTCGGGATAACTGGTTGTCAGTAGACTGATTAATGTCAGAATTTAAATCATTGAAATAATTGTTGTCTGACACATCTGTGTAATTGGCTCTTACACGCCAATTTTTATTCAATGCGCCTTGATGACTCCAGTGATAAAGATAACGGTTGGCGTTGGTGCTGAGTTCGTTATCACTGTCTATATATTCAAAGTTAAGTTGACCATTTTGTTTTTCTCCAGCCAAATACCTAAATTCAGTTTTGGTGTATAAGCCACGAGATGACATATAGTCTGGTGTAAAGGTTAAATCGTACTCTGGGGCGATATTCCAATAATAAGGTGTACTTACTTCAACACCGTTGGTGGTACTGGTGCTAAAGCTAGGAAACAGAAAGCCTGATTTACGTTTATCTGAAACTGGCACTGTCATATACGGAATGTACAACACAGGGACACCCGCAATACGTAGTTTGGCGTTCCAAATTTCACCCCATTCCTCTTTACTGTCAATTTTGATCATATCTGCTTCGAGCAACCATGATTCATCGCCAACGGGACAAGTGGTGAAGTTGGTTTTTGTCAGCAATAGATTATTGTCTGAAGTGATCTGCAATTTTTCTGCATCACCATGGACTTGTTGTCCATGCAACCAATACTGAGCACCTTCTAACGTAGCATTATTACTGCTCATTTGTGCTTCTAGGGTATCGGCAGTGATGGTAAATAATTCGTCTTTAAATATCAGATTTCCATCAGCATTTAAACGTTGTTCCTTTTGATCTAACACGGCATTATCAGCTGCGATATGACGAAGTCCTTGGCTAAAACTGACATCACCCGAAAATTCAGCCTGATTATTATAAACGACATTCGAATTATCACTAATAATGACAATTTGGTCGTCTGAGATATTAGTTAATGCTGCGCGGTCTTCAAATGAGCGAGACACAGGCGGAGCCACAACGCATTGCAACGCAGGCGCTTCGGTTGTAGTAGGCTCATTGGCCAACACTATGTTTGGGAGTAGGCTTAGTGCCAGAAAATAACGGATCTGCATTGTTGTCAATAATTTATGAATTCTGATTCAGGAAAAATTTTGGAGAGAAAAAGATACTCAGCTAAGTAAAACATTCCATTCTTTAGCTGTTTCCAAATGTTATGCTGGCTATAATAAAGCAATTTTTCATTAAGAGCCATTGAGATGATTCTATCTGATCCAAGATTTGTCGCGTTAAGTAACTGGTTAAAACAATATTTTGGCGATGAAGTTAGCATTAATTTGATTTGTGGCGATGCCAGTTTTCGACGTTATTTCCGTATTCAACATCAAGGTTGTCATTATATTGTCTCTGATTCGCCTATTGATTTAGTGCCAATAGCCCCTTTTGTTGCGATGGCCAAGGCATACCAACGCGTTGGGCTACTGGTACCTGAAGTACTCGCTACCTGCGAGGAATATGGTTTTGTTTTGCAAACTGATGTTGGTGAATTACAGCTTTTATCGGTGCTGAATAAAGACAATGTGACCGATTATTATCAACAGGCTTTAACGTTATTACCTGTGATTGCAGCTGTAACGGAAACTGATAACGGACCACTAGCCGATTACGATGCGTCTTTTGTGACGAAAGAATTGGCCATTTTTGTCGATTGGTTAATAAAAGAACATTTAAATTACGTATTGACGAGCAATGAACAGCAAATAATTGCCTCCACCTTTAATGCGTTAACCCAAAACGTTATCGCCCAACCTAAAGTAGGGATGCATCGTGATTATCATAGTCGTAATTTATTGCTGAACGACCAAGCTCTAGCTGTAATCGACTTTCAAGACGCGGTGCTTGGCCCGATAACTTATGACGCGGTGTCATTATTGCGCGATTGTTACGTGCGTTGGCCAGACAATATCGTTAATCAGTTGATGATATATCATTATCAACTCGCTATAGAAAAAAAATTAATGGATGAAAGTGTTGAGTTTTCAACCTATAAGCAATGGTTTGATTTAATGGGAATACAGCGCCACATTAAAGCCGCCGGGATTTTTGCACGTTTATATCATCGCGATGGTAAGCGCGGTTATCTGGCGGATATTCCATTAACATTGCAGTATATTGTCGATATTGGCGCCCAATACCCACAAATTGCAGACTTCAGTGCCTGGGTAGCTAGCGTTATCCTGCCGTTAGTTAAGCAACTGTCCATTCTCGAAGCCGACAATGAAGCTGGATGTAAAACAGAAAGCAAAGTAGGGAATTCAATTGGCACTGAGGCAAAGAATAAAGCGAGAAATAAACCATGAAAGCAATGATTTTGGCTGCAGGTCGAGGCGAACGTTTACGGCCACTAACCGATTCATTGCCTAAACCACTCGTCAATGTTGCAGGTAAACCGTTAATTGAATATCACTTAGAAAAACTGGCCTCAATAGGCGTGACGCATGTGGTGATTAATCAAGCTTGGTTAGGGCATAAGTTACCTGAAATATTGGGTGATGGAAGTCGTTGGGGTTTACTGATTAGCTATAGTGAGGAAACTACGGCGCTAGAAACCGCAGGTGGTATTAAACAAGCATTAACTCTATTGGACGATAAGCCTTTCTTAGTTATTAATGGTGATATTTTTATTGATCACTTGCCAACGTTAGCGTTAGCTTACGAGCAAGTATCGCAAGGTTATGCTGATGCTTTTTTGTGGTTAGTCGATAACCCCGAACATCATCCACAAGGTGACTTTGCCATTGCAATGCAAGGCCAATTAAGCCTTAACAGTCAACAACAGTTTACTTATTCTGGAATAGGCATTTATCATCCTCAATTATTTAGCAATCTACCAACAGGCAAGCAAGCGTTAGGGCCATTGCTTAAGCAATCTATTGCTAAGCAACGGGTTTATGGCGAACATTTTAATTGTTATTGGTGTGATGTTGGCACCATTGAACGTCTAGAACAACTGCAGAGCAGATTACTGACTCAAGGTTAAACCATGTGATTTCGCTTAAGTGATATGCGCGAAAAGTATTAATTATTAACGGTAATGGAAAACAAGATGCGAATTTGGGGTAAAGTTTTTGGGTTTATCATTGGTTTTATGTTTGGGCGATTTTTTGGTGCCATTTTAGGGTTATGGTTAGGTCATGCTTATGACAAACGCCAAGGTTTTACTTCATTAATTCGCAAAGGCGGTGAACGTCAGGCGATGTTTTTCCATTCTACATTTGCGGTGATGGGCCATGTAGCTAAAGCTTCTGGGCGAGTGACCAAAAGCGATATACGTATTGCGACCATGTTAATGGATCAAATGAAACTGTCTGGACAGTCGCGTATTGATGCGCAAACGGCTTTCCGTGAAGGGCGCCAAGCTGACTTTGATTTAATCAAGCAGTTAGAACAGTTTCGACAAGTCACCCAAGGTCGGACTGAATTAGCGCAGATGTTCTTAGAGATCCAAATACAAACAGCCTTGGTGGATGGCGAGTTACATGCCAATGAAAAACAAATATTGTCAGTTATTGCCCAAAAATTAGGGCTAGGTGCACAACTGGAGGCATTACTTGCACGTTGGCAGGCTGAGTTTAGCCATCATCAGTCGCCGCAAGGTAATAACATGTCGCTTACTGACGCTTACGTGTTACTTGGAGTACAAGAGTCTGCTAGCGATCAAGATGTAAAACGAACCTATCGTAAATTGATGAATGAACACCATCCAGATAAGCTTGTGGCAAAAGGTCTACCAGAAGAAATGATGGAGCTGGCTAATAACAAAGCTCGAGATATTCAAGTCGCATACGAGCGAATTAAAACCTCGCGAGGCATGCGATAACGCAAGCTGATAACGTATTTTTGTTAGGATTGAGGTAATAGATGAAAATAGTGGTATTAGATGGTTATACCCTTAACCCAGGTGATTTGAGTTGGCAGGCGCTTGAAGCATTGGGCCAGTGTGATATTTACGACCATACTACACTGGATCAAATTGTCAGTCGCTGCCAAGGTGCGCAAATGGTACTTACCAATAAAACGGTACTCAGCGCAGAGACCTTAAAGCAGCTGCCCGACTTAGCCTATATTGGCGTTCTAGCCACAGGCACCAATGTGGTCGATGTTGATGCCGCATCAGCACAGGGAATAGTGGTAACCAATATTCCTGCTTACGGTCCTGATGCCGTGGCGCAAATGGTGTTCGCTCATATTCTACATCACCATCAACAGGTAGCCTTACATGACCAAGCCGTTAAGCAAGGGCAGTGGGCTACACAACGAGATTTTTGTTTTACCCTAGCGCCATTGACCTCATTAAAAGGCCTCACTCTCGGCGTTGTGGGTTATGGTGATATTGGCCAACAGGTTGCCAATTTAGGTGTCGCGTTTGGCATGAAAGTATTGATCACCACCACTCAACCCAAAACAGATTTACCTGATGCTATTCAATGGTGTGATCGCGACAGCTTACTTAAGCAAGCCGATATTATATCGCTACATTGTCCGCTTAATGCCGCGACAAAGTACATGATAAACAATGACAGTTTACGTTTACTTAAACCGGGCTGTTTATTAGTTAATACTGCCCGTGGCGACTTGATTAATGAAAATGATCTCGCTGAATGGCTTAACAATGGTAACGGATTTGCCGCTGTTGATGTGTTATCCACTGAGCCGCCAAGTAGCAATAATCCTTTACTTAGTGCCGCTAACATTACCATTACCCCGCATATCGCATGGGCGACATTACAAGCCAGACAAAATCTGCTTAATATTGCGGTTGATAATGTACGCCAATTTCAACAAGGTAAAGCATTGAATCAGGTTAACGGCTAACGGGATTTATCACTCTGTTATAAATCTTGTATCGACTGGTTAGCACTGTGATTTATAGTGCTAACCTACATTACAATACGAACGGGATCTGCACATGTCACTCTGGAAAATCTTGTTTGATTTTGTCGATAAAGAACGTACAAGGTTTGATAACGTGCGTCATGACACTCATGCACTGCAATTTGAAATTGAATCGAATATTCATTTTATTGTTGATGGTTTAGCGCAAAAGATTTGTGCCGCTGACATCATCAAGGGTCTAGAAACCCAAGCGTTTGATAAAGCCATGCGATCGGGATTAGATATTCGTCAGGCTAAGTTAGTACCGCGAACCATTGAAGGTTATAAAGAGTTCGATAAATACTTAGGTGAGCCAAGTGGCGTATTGATTAAAAAGCTGTACATAAAAATAACGGTACTGAAAAAACTGATTAACGCGGGTAAACTTGATCAAGATCTTAAACTTAAAGCGCTGTTTCGTTTGCTAATGTTAGTCCATTTTCACTTAGCCGATAAATCACTGCCAACAGTAAAAAGCTAAACCGTAGAAGCTCTACAGTTTAGCTTGTTTTTTTGTTTGCTTCAGTTCAATTCAACTTTGTTTAGAATAACACCTTAATCTTGCTTGCTACTGTCTTGGCTTTTTCTATAGCCGATTCCACTGAGCTATCGCGAGCTAATGCAACACCTAAACGACGGCGTCCATCTATGTCTGGTTTACCAAATAAGCGTAATTGCGTATCCGCAGGCGCTAAAGCCGCGGCCATACCTTGGTAGCGGATATTAGTCGATGTGCCTTCAGCAAGAATAACCGCAGAAGCGCTGGGCCCATGTTGCACAATATTACTGATCGGTAACCCTAAAATCGCGCGTACATGCAGAGCAAATTCCGACAAGTCTTGGCTCATTAAGGTCACTAAGCCCGTATCGTGTGGCCTTGGTGACACTTCAGAAAAATACACCTCATCACCTTTTACAAATAACTCGACCCCAAATAAGCCATAACCACCAAGGGCCTCAACCACTTTTCGACTCATTGCTTGGGCTTTTTGTAGTACTGCCGCCGACATCGCTTGTGGCTGCCATGATTCACGATAATCACCATCTTCTTGGCGGTGACCTATCGGCTCGCAAAAATGAATCCCATTGACGGCGCTAATAGTCAGGAGGGTAATTTCATAGTCGAAGGGGATAAAGGCTTCAACAATTACGCGTCCTTTGCCAGCACGACCACCTTCTTGAGCGTATGCCCATGCTTGTTGGATAGTGTCGGTCGACTTAATCACGCTCTGTCCTTTACCTGACGAGCTCATTACTGGCTTAACTACGCATGGAATACCGATATCAGAAACGGCTTGTTCAAACTCGGCCTGGGTATCACAGAAATAATATTTTGATGTTGGTACCGCTAAGGTTTCTGCTGCAAGTCGGCGAATGCCTTCACGATCCATGGTTAGTTTTGTCGCATTGGCGGTTGGCACCACATGCAAACCTTGCTGTTCTAGTTCTACTAACGTTTGGGTGGCAATAGCTTCAATTTCTGGGATCACTAAATCTGGCTGCTCCAGCTCGATAACGTCTTTTAATGCTTTTGCATCCAGCATGTTAATGACATGGAAACGATGCGCAATTTGCATTGCTGGGGCATTAGGATAGCGATCAACTCCGATAACTTCAATACCGTAACGTTGTAGCTCAATGGCAACTTCTTTGCCAAGCTCTCCACAACCCAATAGCATCGCTTTAATCGTACCAGGAGTATTTGCTGTGCCAAATGTAGTAGGAATAGACATAGTAATTTACAGCCTCTGTGTAGGGATATTTTTATATGCCGAACAGTGTAACGAGGTGAGGTATTAAAAATCCAATATAAAAATCATTAAATGGATAAGACTATGGGTATTTTGTGTTTTTTTGTGATGAAAGATTGTATTTAATTACGATAAGTCTAGATGTATAGGTATGTAGATGTTGACAGTGCCGAGTTTGAGTGAGTAATAGTCACAACACTACGGCGTTGAATTCTAGGGTACTGATACGATAAAAAAGCCAACATCATGGGGGTAATGTTGGCTAAATATTATTTGAATTTGGAGCTAACTAAGGTTTAACGAGTAACTCAGCAGCAGTTAAAATCAACTCTGGCGCAGGACGAACCTTGTAGTTCGGGTTCACATATTGAAAATGAATCAAACCGCTTTTATCTGCCACATAGACAGCAGGCACTGGCAATACTAAACGTTTATCACCTTGTGGCGTGGTAAATAAGGTGTTGTTGACGTGCAACTTAGCTTGGTAAGTTTTAGTGACTTTTTCACTGGTGTAATAAGCTAAACCAAACGCTTGTGCTGCTGCCATTGACCTGTCTGACAACAATAAATAATCGAGTTCTTGTTTATTCATCGACGCGCGCATTTTTTCAGGGGTGTCAGGTGAAATTCCCACTAACTGGAAACCCATCTCAAGCAGTTTAGGTTCAATTGCTTTTAGCTGACCCATTTGTGAATTACAAAATGGACACCAACCGCCACGGTAAAAGAAGAATATCGTCGGCTTTTGCGCCATAAGGTTACTGAGCTCAATCGCTTTACCATCCACATCTTGCAGGGTAATGGCTGGTATCTGGTGGCCATTGAGTAGCGGCATGACATTATTTTCGTCACTGGCAATAGGCTTAGCCACACTGGCAAAACTGGTTAACGTAAGTGCGGTGGCAACAAGCAGTGTTTTTAACATGATCATTCCTTATAGAGTAATGTCCCGACTAAAGTAGACCACATAATCACACAATTTATTTCATTCAAATACAAAAAAAGCGCCTAAGCGCTTTTTTCAATTACTGTTTATTGTTTCGAACGGGGGTTATTTAATTTTTTTGTATTTAACTGTGCTGCTAACTTTACCCACTTTAACACGACGTCCGTCCATGTTTTTCTCAGCAATCATCTGGTCACCAGCGTTATCGCCACGTTGTTGTTTTTTGGCAAAGCTACGACGCTTTTCAATTTGTTTCAACAACATCTCACGGCTACCTACTTCATAGCCCGGTACAGTAACACGACGAATTGGCTGACCGATTAGTTTTTCAATATCGGCTAAGGTGCGTTCTTCTTCACGGCTCACAAACGAAATGGCGACACCGGTTTTACCTGCACGACCTGTACGGCCAATACGGTGCACGTAATCTTCGGCTAAAAACGGTAAATCGTAGTTAACAACGTATTCAAGATTTTTAATATCAAGACCACGGGCTGCCACTTCGGTAGCCACTAACACGCGGATTTTTCCTTCAACAAATTCACGTAACGCACGACGACGGCTACCTTGCGCTTTCTCGCCATGAACCACGCCCGATGGAATACCATCTAAGTTTAATTCTTTAACTAATTTGTCTGCTGCGTCACGAGTTGCCGTGAACACCAATACTTGTTGCCAGTTTTTGGTGCCGATTAACTCAGATAATAATTCACGCTTACGACGTTGTTCAACAGGGTATACCACCTGACTAACGGTGTCTGCAGTGGTGTTTTGCTTATCAACCGTAATCACTTTAGGTTTATTAAGCATGTCATTCGCTAGTTTTTTTACCTCAGAAGAAAAGGTCGCAGAGAACAACATATTCTGGCGTTCTTTGTTTACTGCTTGAAGGATCTTTTTAATATCGGCACTAAAACCCATATCAAGCATACGGTCTGCTTCATCAAGTACTAAGAACTCAACATTAGACAAACTTAAGTTACACGCTACTATGTGTTCAAGTAAACGACCTGGGGTGGCAACGATCACGTCAGCACCTCGTTTCAGTTTTTGTGATTGGGTATCTAATTTAACGCCACCATAAATGGTTAATACCGTTAAATTAAGATGCTTGCTGTAAGCACTAATGTTGTCTGCAACCTGTGCAGCCAGCTCACGGGTTGGAGTAAGAATTAAAGTGCGGGTGTTAGACGGCATCGTCTCTTTTGGGTTATCACACATTCTTTGCAATATAGGCAGTGCAAATGCTGCGGTTTTACCGGTGCCTGTTTGAGCGCTTGCTAGGACATCTTCACCACGACGGATTGCCGGAATCGCTTGTTGTTGAATTGGCGTCATAGATTGATAACCGCACTCAGCGATCGCGCGTAATATTTCTGGGGCGAAGCTAAAAGATTCGAATTTCATGGTGCGGTTCCTGTATGTACATCAAAACAAAGCGATTAAGTTGTAGCAAGCTAAGTTAGCTGCACAGCATCAATCTAGAATATTTGGGCCGATAGCCATTATTAAATGACTGAACTTATGCTTAACTGGGTTGATTAACGTCTTAGGATAGTTGAAAAACGTTAAGCTTGAATGATACACCCAATTGAGTAGCATCGATAAGCGGCCGCGGAGTATAACAAACTTTTGTTTAAATCCTGAACTTTATCTGTGTCTAATGATAAGATTTTTTAGCAGGGAATTGTTTTGATGATATGGCTCGATAGTAATGGCATTTACAGCCTATAGAATTTAGGACTGTTAACTCGATATTGGGCAAAAGTGTATTTAAGATATGGCCTGCGGCCACGACGTTAGTGGCCGCAGGCCATATCTTAACCAACTTAGGTGTGTGCGACGTGAGGTCGTATGAAGCGCTGTTCACCGCTTTTGAGTGAACCATCTGTATCACAAGATGAACCTAGGGCTCTGAATAAAGTAGCGAGCCTGACAATGTAACGAAGATTGGTCATCGACTAATCGGGATCTAAATCGTGAGAGGACGATCCTCCTGATAACCACAAATTGGGTGAGTGCTAGGTAGTCAGTATGATGAACATAAGTGAATCCGCGTAAGGTGCGTTATGTGATGAAACAGCGAAAGTGGTTAATACGCTGTAGCCAAAAGGCATGAGAGTTGGAAAGAGATTGCCCCATGCTCTTTCGTGATCGTTAAGCTCTTCGCACTATAGCGGGCATCTAACCTGACATTGCGCGACATACGGAACACGGTAAGCCAATACCACTCCCTTTGGGAAAGCTAACTTGGCCGATAACGATGTGGGTATAGGAGGTTGGAAAAAACAAAGGCTGCATTGTAACGATGCAGATATAGACTTGTGTCTGGTCACGAAAGTGAGCCCACTTCCGACTGGTCTCTCGTTGCAAGATAATTTGAAGAACTTTATTCAAGGCTAAAATCGATCGTCAAGACATATATCACTGTTTTAGAAAGCCTATACTTCCACAATTAGTGTTGGCTGCATTCAACGCGATCACTGCTGCCGATATTGATGTATTGGGCTATAAAGAGGGGGAGGTCTCTCATCAACAACGACAACGTGTACAACAAAGCACTTTAGTCGTGAAAAATAAGCTCCTTGAGCAAGGGGGGATTTATCCTTACTGTGACTAATGTTGTTCCACATGTAGTCAAGATGAAATGGAGTTATTTATGAAAAAATGTTGGATGCTTATCTTTGCCTGCTTATTCCTTAGTATGACAAGCTGCAATTGCCAAGCCGAGGACAGCTTGGTGCTATCTCTTATTGATGAATCCACACAGTTGGTTGAGGATGGTTTTAATCAGAAAAATGGCGCATGGCAGCCGTATAGTGGTGTATGGGATTTTTCTGACGGTCGGCTAACACAAACGAGTACTCGTGATTATTCTCCCGTTATTTTGCGAAGCGATCATCAATTTAGAGATCTTGATCTCAGTGTCGAATTTAAACCAATTTCAGGTCGAATTGATGCCAGTGGAGGGGTCATTTTCCGCGCACTAGATCACGAAAATTACTATGTTGTTCGAGCCAACAGTCTCGAAAATAATTTTAGACTCTATACGGTTAAAAATGGTGTGCGGCGACAAATTGCTTCCGCTCACACATCGCCACCTATTTTGGGCCAGTTTCATCAAATTCGTATAGTTGCTATTGGTGCCACCATCCAAGCCTATCTAAATGGTATATTATTGTTAGATCATCACGATAACACCTTTATCCGTGGTTTTGTCGGCCTGTGGACTAAGGCCGATTCCGTGACCGAATTTGATCAATTCAAGGTTATTGGGGTGGAGTAAGTCGACTTGGTCGTGAAATAAATGGGTGATATTCCCCTAAATCAGTAGACACTTTTTACTTAAAAACCGCAGTAAGGTAAAAAGTGTTATGAATAAAAAATTGAGCTTAGCTTTTGCGGTACAGGTCGTTCATTAGCATCTGCCCCTTAGGATATGGGAAGTGTCATTATCATGTAGGGGGCATCATAGACCATGTCATCACGATATTCGTGAATCCATTCACATCCGATGTACCATCGGAAGCGTTAGCATTTCCACTCTTTACAGCTATGGGACAGAAGCTGATGTTAAGTGAGTTAAAAAACTGGATCCATCCCGATGATGAACTTTTTGTCTCTCTGTAAATGTTATGCGTATGGCAGAACTAGTACTATGGGGAGCACAGTTAATTGTTATATACATTTGTGAATCAGCAAAGCTTCATCTTCTAAGATAGGACCTTTAATTTTGACCTTTCTTCCGCCTGATTTTAATATATCTCGACTAGAAATATTAAAGTCGATGTTGGGATTGTCATTACCAAACTATTGGTAGAAGGGAGCTTTACTTAAGCCAAACGTTAATTTACCTATACCGCCCCAAAAAATTGCTGAAGAGTACATAGGGCAAGGTTCGTCACTTGTATAGATCCTACATTTATTTAAAAACTCAGGTGAATATAGTTATGAGGCTTCACTAATCAAGTTTATCTCTGCATGCCCTAATGAATCATTTTTAGTGAGTACAGAGTTTTCTCCTTCTAGAATAATCTTATTATTTTCATCAACTAATAAACAGCCGTAAGCTAAATTTCCATTTAATTTAGAACGCTTTGCTATTTCAAAAAACTTTTCTAAGTAGAGTTTCGGTGATTTTGTTTTCCATTACGATTTCCAATTTTTAAACTTTGATTATCTGTATCGACCTCACAATTAGTGGGTGGTTGAGCCAATTATTTTTTAAAGACTGAAGAACTGTTTATTTACATCATAGTTTGATGTAGGGTTATGATTACATAAATATTCGTAGCCTAAACAATACGTTGGGGGAATGTGTCTGCTATACCAGATGATAATGTGGCAAATTAATATTCTTTAATTGCCGCCGAACTGAGCAAACTAGAGTAGATTCCGGCGTTGATCATTGCTCGGATGAAGGGGATAATAATTAACCATGCGATCTCTATTCCATTGCTCCAAATCCAGATATGACATCGAACAATTCCGCATCGATACTACTTTGACGTAAGCTGTGAAATTTTTGCTTAAGACTTGCATGCAGTTCATCGATATTTTTTTCTGCCCGCTGCATTGCAGACAAGCGACTGGCATTTTCACTGTTAAGTGATTCAGCACAAGCCCTAAACAGACTGACAAATAGATATTCACGCATCATAGCGCTTAGTGTTTCAGACCGCTCGGGCATAACTTCGGGTAAGTTATTAGTTGGCCATTGAATACTGGCAAAGTTTTGACTCCAGTGAGCATCTAGGGGTAAAAGTTGTTGGCTCACAGGAGTATAAATTGAATCGACATTTGGGCGATGATGAAAAATATACACCCGATCGATTGTCCCTTTCTCTCGTTGCGCTTCCATTTCAATCAAAATTGTACCGACTAGCGTTGAAATGACATCAACTGAATTTGGCAATATAAAACCTTGCTTTAGCACGAGTTTGGTTTCTAAAAGCCTTGACTGAAGACGATCTCCCACTGTCCAGACCAATTTATTCCCCGGCATTTTCTGCAATGACTCACAGACAAATTCGACCATTACTTCGTTAAATTGACCGACTAAACCCTGATCGGTTCCAAATACTATGACGCCAATGGCTGCTTTATTTGACGGTGGCCTTTTTGTTTTAATACTAGGGGATTGATATTGCTGGAAACAGGCGGCTAAGCCAAGTTGCACAGTACGATAATAATCATCTAATGAGTGAACTGCATTTTCGTATTGGCAGATATTAGATGACGCCATTGCCTTCATGCTGCGCACGACAGACTCAAGATCATCAGCACTGTTAATCTGATGACGCAGACTTGCGAGGCCTTCACTCATACTATTTCCTCTGCTTTCTGGCTGGACATAAATTGTGCTAATGCATTATGGACAGACTGGATAATGGCGTCTCTATCTTCTGCTGTTAATTCTTCAGATGTCTCTAAACGAGTGATTATTTCAGCTGGAAAATCGGCAGCAGCATTGCGGACTGCCAACTCGGCTTCACTCATTAGTGTCAACGGTATGTCATCAAATAGATTGGCCGTTAATGCCAGCAAGACCGCAATTTGTTTAACCATAGAAATTGGCGTGGATTCAGCTTGCTTTAGGCAAGCGCGAATACGTCGACCGTGGCCGATTGTTTTTAATGTGTTGTCATCTAATCGAGCGCCAAAACTCGAAAATGTTTCCAGCTCTTCAAACTGCGCATAAGCCAATTTTAGGTTTGATGCAACGGACCGATAAGCAGCTCGTTGTGCCTTACCCCCAACACGAGAAACAGATTTCCCTACGTTGATAGCAGGCAGCACGCCCAGTTCAAATAACGAGGGTGAAAGATAGATCTGCCCATCGGTGATAGAAATGAGATTCGTAGGAATATAGGCAGATATATCCTGTGCTTCAGTTTCAATAATGGGCAGCGCCGTTAATGAACCACCACCTTGTTCTTGACTTAAGTGAGTAGCCCGCTCCAATAAACGCGAGTGAATATAAAATATATCACCGGGAAAAGCTTCACGTCCTGGAGGGCGACGCAACAGCAGTGACAGCTCGCGGTAAGTGCGTGCGTGGTGTGTTAAGTCATCATAAACAATTAATACGTCGCGTCCTTGCTGCATAAAATATTCGGCAATACTGGTTGCTGCATAAGGGGCAATATAGGCGAGGCCTGGAGGATCATTACCTTCGGTAACCACTACAACGGTATATTCCATAGCGCCTTGTTTTTCTAATGTGGCAATGACTTTGGCAACACCAGATGTACGTTGGCCAATAGCACAATATACGCAAAGTACATTTTTGCCGCGTTGGTTCAGTATGGTGTCAAGGGCAATAGCCGTTTTACCAGTTTGTCTATCGCCGAGAATCAACTCTCGTTGGCCACGCCCCACCGGAATAAGGGCGTCAATTACTTTGATACCTGTTTGCAAGGGAACACTCACCGCTGCACGATTCATAATTGCAGGCGATGGACGTTCAACGGGGAAGCGGGTACTTGATAGCAATCGGCCTTTGCCATCTAAGGGTTCTCCGATAGGATTGATAATACGGCCTATCAAGCCATCTCCTACGGGAACATCCACTATATGCCCACAACGTTCTACTTCATCACCGGCTTGTAAATGCCAATACTCTCCCAATAGTACAACCCCAATTTCATTTTCATTCACATTGAATGCAATGCCAAAAATATCACCAGGGAACTTAAGCACTTCTTCAAAACCGACTTTTGGCAAGCCAGATACGATTGCAATACCAGTGGCAATACTGGTAATTATGCCGACTTCTCGCGGTTGCAATAGGGGTGAAAAAGATTGCCGCGCTTGTTGCAGAGTCGAAAATGTTTGCTCAAATATTGATTGTAAGAAATCAGGCGCTGGTTTCATGATTATTATCCTGTGCGCTTGAGGGACTTAAGTCTGAATTCTCGATACTGCTGGTGGTTAATAGTAATTCATCAACACGTTTTGCCAGTGATCTGAGATATTCGTTAATGCTCCAAGATATTTTTTGACCATTGATACTGATCTCTATCCCGCTGATGACCTTGGGCTCAATGGCGAATTGAAGTGTTATCTCGTGGCCCAATATTTTTTCTATTTCTGTTTTAATAACAGAGCATTGCGGCTTTGGAAGTGTAAAGGCTGTTTGAACAAGAATAGGTTTAGCTGATAAGTTAAATGCTGCGGTAAAATCAGTCGTCTCTTTATCCGTTAATTCATGTAAACGGCGAATAAAAATCTCTGTCATGGACGCTTCCAAAGAGGTTTCAGCAAGATCGTCGAGAACCTTACGTGTGATGGAAAATATTTCTTCGCGCGCACTTTGGCTAAGCGCCACTTGTAAATTGAGTTGCTCATTTTTAAGGGCTAATTGTAATTTTTTACGGAGATCTTCTGCTTCTTGTCTAACCGTTTCGAGTAACTGAGCCCGCTCAGCTTTTGTATCTTCTATTAATTTATTCATGCGGGTTGTTTTTTGCTGTTCAAACTCAGCATTTTTCTGCTCAAATTCATTGCGCTGCTGCTCTGCTTTGGCACTTTTGGCATCCGCGTCGGCAATTTCTGTGGCGATCCTTTTCTCTCGGGCATCGATATTATTAATAATAGGTCGGTATAAAAATCGTTTCAGTAACCATATGAGTACCAAAAAGTTAACCACTTGAGCAAATACGGTAAACCAGTCAATTAGCATAACTTATATACCTGCAGCTAGGTCGATAAAGTAATTCCAAAATGGATTGGCAAACAACAAAATCATCGATACAACAAAGCAATAAATTGCAGTGGATTCTATCATCGCCAAGCCGACAAGCAGGGTACGAGTGATAGTGGCAGATGCATCAGGTTGTTGGGCTAATGCAGATAATGCCGTTGCAACTGCCTTGCCTTCGGCTAATGACGGTCCAATAACGCCGATAGTGATGGTTAATCCCGCGGTGATAATCGATACCATTGCAATAATTGTTATGCTGTCCATACTTGCTCCTAAATCAATTTAAGGTGTTGGATCATTGCTGAGAGCCTGGTTTAGTGTCTTGATCTTCAATGGTGTCAGAGCTGTCTTGTGCAAGCTCACCCTCCGTTTTTTGAATGCGTGTTGCTGCAGTGATGTATACGGTTGCCAAAATAAAAAATATATAGGCTTGTATAATGCCCGTGAGTAAACCGAGTAGTGTCATTACTATCGGAAATATAAATGGGGTAATACTCAGTAAAATACCGATGATCATTGCACCACTCATCATATTGCCAAACAATCGCACCGCTAAGGCCAGCGTACGCGACAGTTCACTAATAATGTTAAATGGCAACATAATAACGGTTGGCTTGGTATAGGAGACTAGGTAGCCGCGCAAGCCTTGCTCCTCAATGCCAAATAATGGCACTGCTACAAATACAGATAATGCCAAAGCGACGGTACAGGAAAGTGAGCCTGTCGGCGGTTCGAAGCCGGGAAAGACCGTACAAATGGCGGAGGCGGCGATAAATAAAAATAGCGAGCCAAGAAAGCCTAGATACTTATGGGGATTACTCAGACCAACTTCTTCAATTTGTCTGCTAATCATGATGACAAGCATTTCTAGCAAGTTTTGCCAGCGGGTGCGGCGCATATTTTTGGATAATTTTCTGGTAATAACAATGGAACTTATCACCAATAACAGCATGACTAACCAAGTAAATACTATCGTCGCGTTGAGCTTAACAAAGCCCATTTGCCAGAAAATAATTTGGTCAGGACTAAGGTTCATAAAACGTCTTCCTCAGTATCGAGTATGAGATCGTTGTTTAACGAGTGTGTATGTTGTTTGAGTTGAATGTATCTCGTTGTAATTAAACGTACTAACATAAACCCAAATAAACCCGCCACTAAATTATGCCAATCTTTGCCGATAATAAAATAGAATCCAGCAATTACTATAGTTGAGCGTACTAACAAACTGATGATAAATAGCAGTGCAACATGTTGGCTTGATTGCAGCTGATTAACCGTCCACCAAAGCCCTGCGAAAAAAAGTATTCCCAGCAATGCGCCTGCTAGCAAAGCCAATGCTAGCTCTACAAATATGTTGCCTACCAATAAGTTTTCCATAAGTCGGTTTCCATCAAATAAGTTGCCTACAGGGTTTATTAAGTTAATCGCCTCGGTGGATTTCTTTATCTTCTTTGTCAATCCAATACCAGGCATTGGCACAACCTAGGCATAAACCGAGAACCAATAACATCAAGGTTCTTGAATGTTCACCGGGATAGTGTTTATCAAGCCAAATACCCAATACTGTACCGAGTATGGTCGGTACCACCACTGACCAACCAATGAGTCCCATCATTCCAAACCCCATCCAAACTATTTTGTTTACATGGCGTTGAGCCTTTAATTTTCGCGTTGCCATATTATCAACTTGTCGGCTAAACTTTTCGTTGTTGGACTTATATTTTTCGGGCTTTGTTGTGTCGGCATTTGGTTTTAGCGACGTTTTTTTTTGCGATTTATTATTCATAATTACACTCGCTCATGATGAAAATCAGTCAAGCGGTGGATAAAATCACTTTCCATTTTTATCAGTACTGAACGCAATTGTTGTTCCTGCTCATCTAGGTGCATAAACTCTTGCTCAACGGCTTGATGTAATTCACCCAGCCCCAAACCGCCTATGGCGTTACGCACTGATATCAATACATCAAAGCCCGTTTTAACCAATACACCTTCATCAATGGCAACGTAGACTTCATCAGCCCCCTCGCATTCATAAACCAGTAACCCTGCGGTTAATGACGCTACACAGTCTAGTCTATGGGGCAAAATACCAAACGAACCTTGATGGGTTACTGCGACAATACGTACAATATTTTGCTGCTCGGTAAACACTTTATATGGCAATAGAATTTTAAGGTTCATGTGTGCTGATAACATGTTACGTACCTTGTTTGTCCGTTTGCTTATCTACAGTTGGCTGTGCGTTTATTTTCTCAAGCTTAGGGTTTATGGCTTCATCAATTGAGCCAATCATATACAGAGCACTTTCTGGATAGTCTTTAAATTCATCGAGTAGAATTCGTTCGCAGCCATCTAATGCTTCACTAAGACTTACCAATTTCCCTGGCATACTGGTGAACTGTTCTGTGGTAAAAAAAGGTTGAGTAAAAAAACGTTCAAGGCGACGAGCACGTGCCACAATTTTATGATCTGCTGCCGATAGCTGTTCCATACCTAACATGGCGATAATGTCTTTAAGTTCTTCATATTGTGCCAACGTGCTGCGTATTTTCTGCGCCAAGTCGTAGTGGCGTTGACCGATAATACTCGGAGTGGCCATTTTAGAATTAGATTGCAACGGATCAATGGCTGGGTAAAGTCCTTCACTGGCTCGTTTCCGCGATAGCACAATTGATGCCGATAGATGTGAAAAAGTATGCACCGCAGCGGGATCGGTAAAGTCGTCTGCCGGCACGTATACCGCTTGAATGGAAGTAATCGCACCCGTATCAGTATTGGCAATACGATCTTCGAGTTGTGACAATTCAGTACCTAAGGTTGGCTGGTACCCCAAGCGTGCTGGCATTTGGCCCATTAAACCAGACACTTCCATACCCGCCTGAATAAAACGAAAAATATTATCAATCAGTAACAACACATCACGATGTTCATCGTCACGAAAATATTCGGCCATGGTTAATGCGGCATGACCCACACGAAAGCGTGCTCCAGGTGGCTCATTCATTTGTCCGAATACCATTACCATATTATCCAATACGCCTGCTGCTTTCATCTCTCGGTAGAGTTCTTCACCTTCTCGACAACGCTCACCAATACCGCAAAAAATACTCACCCCAGCATGCTGGCCTACCATATTGTGGATCATTTCGGTCAGTAACACCGTTTTGCCCACTCCGGCACCGCCAAAAAGTCCAGCCTTACCACCACGTTCAAGAGGCATTAATACATCAATTACTTTGATACCGGATTCGAATACTTCGGATTTAGTTGCAAGCTGGTCGATTGCTGGCGGTTCGTTATGTACAGAACGCCACTGGGTATCTATAGGTGGTGGTTTATGATCAATGGCGTTGCCAAAAACATCAAACATCCGCGATATAATTGTCTTACCCACAGGTGCCAATAGTGGTCCGCCGCTGTCATCTACCACCATGCCTCTAGCCAGCCCTTGGGTTGGTGTCAGCGCAATGCAGCGCACTCGATGTTCATCTAGTTGCGAAAAAACTTCGAGAAAAACTTGTCCCTTTTCTCCGGTAGTTAATAAAGTTCGAATAGGCGGGAGTTGCTGAGCAAATAGAATATCGACAACACTACCGCGTATCGCTATAACTGTACCTGAATTGGGTGAGGCATTTTTTCTATCCATCATATTCTGTCGATTATCTCCGATAACCAGATTGAAGTGCATAGAGGTTAATAACGAGTAAGAGGCTTACTAACTTACTATTATCGCAAGGCTTTGATTAAGTTGAAGTCTCCATTTGTTACCGCTAGTCAATGACTTGTTCTATTCGAACGTTATAGGTTTATTTAGTTATAGTACTCGCTGCGTCGTTTTACCATTTGTTTGCTTTGTTCTATAGCAATAAGTAATCACATTGGACATTATTTTAAAGGAATAAAAAAACCGTAATAAGTCCGTGCATTAACCTCAAACATATATTTATCCAACATAACGCCTAGCAATCAATCTTTTCCAAACACTTACCAATATTTAGCTCATTACCTCATTAAAAACCTTTTGGCGTGCTTTGCGTTGACGCAGATCAATTCAGAGTAATAGAGCTGCAGCAACCTCTGTTTTACCCTTATCTAATGCAAGATTAATCAATTCGAATGCTGGTGGTTATTGGCGAGGTGGCATTGGTTTATTGAATATTCGGTAAGTTCGCGATGCTGGCAGTCGCGATCTTGATTGTCATCGTCAAGCCGTGGGTCTGCTAAACTAGCGTTCTGTCGTTGCCCATATTTCCGTCGATAATAAAAAGGCCAGCCTCGATGGCTGGCCTTAATATTCGCTCAATAATGGTGTTAAATCGCCCAACCACCCATGTAAAAGGCGACTAAACCGAGGGTAATTAACATAACCCCAAGTCGCAGTTTACGCCACTCGCCACTGCATATGCGGCCAATAACCAAGGTAACAAAACCAAGCATAATTCCGGTAACGATATTGCAGCTTAAAATGATAAATACCGCGCAGGTTAGCCCTGCCATTGCATCCACTTTATCGTCAAAATCAAGCTTGGTGACATTGCTTAGCATCAGTAAACCAACATACATCAGTGCTGGAGCTGTCGCATAAGCAGGCACTAAAAAGCTTAACGGCGCTAAGAACATCATCATCAAAAATAGCACGCCAACGATGGTCGCGGTCAGGCCCGTTTTACCACCTGCAGCGGTGCCTGCTGCGGATTCAATATAAACCGCTGCTGGTGCGCCGCCGACCACGCCTGCAAAAATACTGCTAACAGAATCTGATGTCAGTGCCTTACCGCCACCAACAATATTGTCCTTATCATCGAGAAGTTCCGCTTGCCCTGCAACTGCTCTAATTGTGCCAGTTGCATCGAAGATAGCTGTCATCACTAATGCCAACACAATGGGCAGTACCACTGGGTTTAGTGCGCCCATAATATCGAGCTGACCAATGAGCGATGTTTCAGACATTAAGTCAGGCAAAGCAAATAAGCCTTGATATGTCACGCTAGGATCAAATATTAACCCAAAAATTGATAATCCGACGATGACCAGCAATATGCCACCAGGCATACCTCGGCGTTCAAGCCCAATTGTCATTGCAAGACCAATAATGGTAGCGATAACCGGTAAGCTATTAATATCACCAAGCTTCACAGGTAAACCGGCATCGTTAGATACAATCAATTTCACGCTATTGGTTGCAATAAGGAGTAAAAACAAACCAATACCTATACCCGTACCGTGAGCAATACCGGTTGGCAGGTTAGTGAGTACCCATTGACGAATACCGGTGACACTCACAAGTGTAAACACGATACCCATAAGGAAAATAGCACCAAGGGTGACAGGAATCGATATTCCCTGTCCTAGCACCATACTAAATGCAGTAAATGCGGTGAGTGAAATTGCACAACCAATGGCCATTGGCAAATTAGCCCATAGCCCCATGAGCAACGAACCAAACGCGGCAATTAAACAGGTAGCGATAAACACTGCCGCAGGGTCAAACCCAGCAGTGCCCAACATGTTTGGCACTACAATTACCGAATAAACCATAGCCAAAAACGTTGTTAAGCCAGCAATGACTTCACGTTTTAAGGTACTTCCACGGGCAGAAATATTGAAATAGCGATCCAAGAATGAATCAGAAACAGCAGTGTTTGAGAGAGTCTGTTCAGACTTCATAGTGATAATACCTTTTGATCTCTTAAATGATGAGTTAACCAATGGTTATTCATTGGCGACACGGCTATGGCAGGTAGAGCCCTAAACGAGAAATATTTAGGTGAGAGATCCACTTGGCGCATATAGCGTTAGTGACCTGCGAATATTGTGGTAAACAAATTTGTTATACACATGTCTGGTAAAATTTACGCTTACCAACATAGCCTTAGTTGGCGCGGAGTTTACAGTAATCGACAATGAGGAAATAGGAAGCAGTTAACAATTTTGTGCTATATCGATAAAAAACACACCCCAAATAAATAGATTGTTCTTTAAACCGTACGATGAAAGTGGCCCACTGTAGTGACAATACTCTTTGAACTATTATCCTATAAAAACAGCAGACCAATTCGTGGCACATCATTCGCTGAAGTGCCACTTTATACTGACCATTATCGCTATTGGATTAATGGCTTAAATAGAACAAAAAAACCTTATTAGCAAAAATATTATTTTTGTTAATCTTTAGGCTTTAGCATTGCTTCAATCATGTGAATATCTAGGGTTTCTTTGTTGAGTAGTTCTTCAACTAGTCGATTTAGATCGTCACGGTGTTGTAATAAAATGGCAAAGGTTGTTTGTTCTGCTTCTTTTATTATTCGGTAAATCTCTTGGTCAATTGTTGTTGCTGTTTTTTCACTAAAATCTTTTTCTTGTTGTATTTCATAGCCAAGAAAAGGATGTTCGGAGCCGACTTTAAAATGAATGGGGCCAATGGCGTCGCTCATCCCCCATTGGGTGACCATCATTTTTGCAAGGTGGGTTGCTTGTTCTAAATCATTAGATGCACCTGAACTGGTATCATCCAAGACAATTTTTTCGGCTACGCGTCCGCCTAGCATAACGGATAACCGTGTTTCTAAATAAGATTGAGTGTAATTGTGTCGGTCTTCAACGGGGAGCTGTTCTGTTGCACCTAACGCTCGGCCGCGTGGAATGATCGATACTTGGCGAAGCGGATCGCTATTGGGTAAGAATAATGCTGCGATGGCGTGGCCGCTTTCGTGAACAGCCGTTCTTTTTCTTTCCGATGGATTTAATAAATCTTTTCGCTCGCTTCCCATAATTATTTTGTCATGGGCCTGATTAAAGTCATCTCTTGTTACTGTGTCGGCTTTTTTTCTTGCTGCGGATAATGCAGCTTCATTGACTAAATTGGCAAGATCAGCGCCTGAAAACCCAACGGTCATGCTGGCTAATTCTTTGTAATCAAAATTTAACTCAATCGGCACTTTACGAGTATGTACTTTTAATATTTTTATTCTCGCTTCTTGTTGAGGTAATTCAAACGTTACTTTTCTATCAAATCTCCCCGGTCTTAATAGCGCTGGGTCTAGCACATCGGGGCGATTTGTTGCAGCTAATACCACAACCGCTTCACCTACTGAGAACCCGTCCATCTCTGCGAGAATTTGATTAAGTGTTTGCTCTCTTTCGTCATTGCCACCACCGAGACCTGTGCCTCGAACGCGGCCAACGGAGTCAATTTCGTCGATAAAAATCAGGGCCGGAGCTTTATCTCTTGCTTCTTTAAACAGGTCGCGAACACGGGAAGCACCAACACCAATAAACATCTCGATAAATTCTGATCCGCTTATACTAAAAAAAGGCACTCCAGCTTCATGAGCTGTGGCTTTTGCTAGCATGGTTTTACCGGTTCCTGGTGGCCCCATTAATAAAATACCCCGAGGCATTTTTGCGCCAAGCTTATTAAATTCTTCAGGTTTTTTTAAGTAATCGATGATTTCTTGAAGGTCTTGTTTGGCGCCTTCTACGCCGGCGACATCGTCGTAATTAATTTCATTGTCTTTGGTTTCAAACAATCTCGCCTTAGACTTTGAAAAGCCCATAAAACCATCTTTCCCGCCCATTTTTTGTTGCAGCATTCGGCTTGAGTAGATGAAAAAAGCAATAATTAACAACCAGGGAACAATGCCGATCAAAATGGAAAGCCATTGGGGATCAGCAGAAGACTTAGCTGAAATATTGACTTTATTTGTTTCGAGAACAGGCATTAAATTGGTGTCTGTAGTGGGGGGAATAACGGTATGAAAGGTTTTGGTTTTGTCTGCATCTTTTTCGATATAGATACCGTAAATTTGGTCGCCTTTGAAAGAGATGGACGATACCTGATTAGAAATGACTGCCTTTTTAAAATCCGTATATGAAATCTCTGGAGTTTTTTGGGCAAATAAACCTGAAAAAATGGTATAAGCGGCAAAGAACATTAAAATCCACATTAACGTGTGAGCATCAAAAGGATGCGGCGTTTGCTGCGGCGTTGATTCCGATTTTTTAGTCGTGTCGTTATTGTTAGTTGGGATTTTGTTGTTTGTCATATCGCCTCTGTTTTGAGTTGATTAGATCACGGTAGTCAAAATTAAAATACTAATTATGCGGCTTCTTAATACTGCTATTTAATTTAAATCCTTCCAACTTAAATGACTATAGTCTTTTATAACTATTCTTACGGGAAAAGGGATAGGACTTATTAGTCAATTGCTTTCAAGAAGCTTTGGTATTGCTAATATCATAAACCCAACACAGCAGAAAAACTTGATATCAATCATGTCGAAATGAAGTAGCCGGGTTTATACATTAACGTTTATTTATAGATCCGCAGTTGGCAGTTCGATACACCTTGTCGCTAATTTGCTCTAAATATGGAGGTTAAGCACCTCCCTACACCGTACGGCCTACAACAGTCATCATTGTTTAATGCATTGTTATTAAGCGATATTTTTAGCGTTTAACTAAAAAGGCTTAGGATGATTCAATCACCCTAAGCCTTTCATATTAACAATTACTTGAAGCGTTAATGCTTAAATCGCAACAGTTACTTTGTTTAACCAGGCTAACTCGTCACCTTGCATTAATGGTGCTAAGGTTTGACGTACTTTTTGCTGATATTGATTAAACCAATTCACTTCAAAATCAGTTAACAATGAGGTATCGATTAAGCGTGCATCCATTGGTATATGGGTTAATACATCAAACTCGTACATTTCACGCTCTGCACCTTGTAGCGCTTGGCAAGGTTGAACGGTTACTAGGTTTTCGATGCGAATTCCAAAGGCATCGGCACGGTAGTAGCCAGGTTCATTCGATAAAACCATGCCTGACAGCAGTGCCACGCCATTAAGGTTTTTACCTATGCGTTGTGGGCCTTCATGAACACTTAAAAAGTGACCGACACCGTGACCTGTTCCGTGATCGTAATCAAAACCGTGTTGCCATAAATACTGACGGGCAAAGCCATCAAGTTGTTGGCCCGTAGTCCCTTTTGGAAAGCGTGCGGTATCTAACGCGATATGGCCTTTTAACACCAAGGTAACCATTTTCTTCTGCTCGTCGGTTACCTTACCAATGGCGACGGTGCGGGTGACATCTGTTGTGCCGTCTAGGTATTGGGCGCCTGAATCGACCAAGTAAATGCTGTCCATGGTCATGGTGCTTGGAGTGCCATTATTGTGGTTGTAATGGCACATGGCAGCATTGGCACCAGTGGCTGAAATAGTGTCAAAGCTTGGTTCGCGATACAGCGGGTCTTGTAATCTAAAGCTTTCTAATTTGTCAGCCAGTTGTGCTTCATCGTGCATAATGTTCTGTTCGATTTGGCTGTCTAACCAGGCTAAAAAACGGCTAACGGCAGCGCCATCACGAACATGACACGCTCGCATACCAGCTAATTCGGCATCATTCTTTTGTGCTTTAGGTAATGCAACAGGGTCAGTGCCAACAATCAGTTTAGCGCCGCCTTTTTGTGCCAGTAATTGCGAATAGGCGTTGGCAGAATGAGGGTCGGCTAATAACTTCACACCATCCATTTGTGCAAGTACGGTAGCCAGTTCAGCTTCATCTTTAAAACTTACCCCTGCACCTACGTGTTGTTCAATATTTTGCGGCACTTTAGCTAAATCTGTAAAAAAGGTCATGTCGCCATTGGTAGATAATAATCCGCAGCCAAGTATGACGGGGAAGCGTGGAACGTCGTTACCACGGATATTCAGTAACCAACAACATGAATCTAATGCGGCAATAAGGGCAACATCGGCACCTTGCTTGTTAATCAATTGACCAATTTGTTGACGTTTCTCGACACTATTACGTCCAGCGCCTTGGTGGCTAAATAAAGTCATGGTGGATGCTGACGGTGCAGGGCGGTCTAACCAACTGACATCAATCGGGTTGTTATCCACTTCAACTAAATTGATTTGGGCTTTATCAAATTGCGCTTTAGTTTGTTGATACCAAGCTAGGGTATGTAGGCGACTGTCTATGCCGACGCTCGATCCTGCAGGTAATGTATCGATTAACCAGTCAATTTGTGGGTCGTCATGCAAGCTTAAATACTCAAATAAGTTACCGTCTACTTGTTGGCGCACTTGCACCGTGTAACGGCCGTCGGTAAATATTGCCGCGCGGTCTTTTAGCACGATTGCCATGCCTGCAGAACCCGTAAAGCCAGTAGCCCAATGTAAACGCTCATTACGAGCAGGCACATATTCACCTAAATATTCGTCAGCGCGGGGAATAATGAATGCATCTATTTGGTTGACTTCAAGCTGCTGGCGAATGGCGTTAAGGCGGGTAGCAATAATATTGGACATGGTTTCTCCGTTGGAGGCGACTGATGAACTCAGCTCTGTAGAATGAGCCTCGATTATCGCAAGTGTGACGGTAAACTGGCAAGCGAAGTCGCTTAGATAATGTTTATCAGGCAGATAAAAATTGTAAACTTATATTGTATACAATGGTAACAAAGCGATGTAGACGGTATCCTTGTCGGCATTGATTATCTTGTGTATTTGAACAAGGTAAAACGATTTGATTTAATCAATCTGTTGCTAGATTTGGGCCTGTTGATCTTTGCCGGTTAAATTTTGTTCGAGATAAAAACGTTTTAATCGAGGCGAGTGGATTGCTGCCTAGCAATCTAAGCACCACTTGCTTAACAAAGAATCACTCAACAAAGAGTAAAACGTTTTTAGCCGAACCCTTCGGGCAGCGTTTGTTGTTCATTTCTACTGCGTTATCGGCTTCTAATGTAGAATAACTACACTACAAAGCCTCTGCCTTGTATAAAGGAACAACAATTCACTGCAAAAACAACCTTGAAAGATCCACAGGCCCTAATAACAATAAAAATAACCAAAGGAAAACCTATGACAATCGGTGTCGGCGGCGTTAGTCCGCAACAAGCATTAGCCACACTTACTAATATGACTCACGGTGTAGCTGCGATAAGTGATGATGAATTTAATCAGCGAATTCAACATGCACAACGATTGATGGCGCAACACGGTTTAGAAGCAATCTATGTTAATGCCGGTACTAATTTGTACTATTTTACGGGTACCCGTTGGTTTGCCAGCGAACGTATGGTGGGTGCGATCATTCCTGCTGTAGGTGAGGTTCAGTATATTGCTCCTGCATTTGAACTCGATACATTACAGGGTTATATGACCATTAAAGGTCAAGTGAATACATGGCATGAGGATGAAAGCCCGTACCAGCTTTTTGCCAATGTGCTAGATAACATTGGCTTGAGCCAAGCAAAAATCGGTATTGATGAGTCAACTGCCTTTTTCATTAGCGATGGCATTGCTCAAGCGGCTCCACAACATCGATTTGTAAGTGCGACCACAGTAACGGCTGGATGTCGGATGATTAAGTCGGTTACCGAAATTGCCTTAATGCAACGCGCTAAAGACATGACACTTGAAGTGCATAAAGCAACTGCCAGTATCTTACGTGAAGGCATTACCACTGCAGAAGTCGAAGACTTTATTAACCAAGCTCACTATGCCGTGGGCGCAGTCAAAGGTTCGTATTTTTGCATCGTTCTATTTGGTGAAGATACCGCTTATCCGCATGGGGTTAAAT
Source organism: Shewanella sp. MEBiC00475 (assembly GCF_005234075.1). Classification (NCBI taxonomy): domain Bacteria; kingdom Pseudomonadati; phylum Pseudomonadota; class Gammaproteobacteria; order Alteromonadales; family Shewanellaceae; genus Shewanella; species Shewanella sp. MEBiC00475. Next base: position 1,133,667 of record NZ_CP039928.1, on the reverse strand, counting down.
CACCTAAAGTTCTTGAAAAAAATGACACCGTATTGATTGATACTGGTTGCCAGTTACAAGGCTATAACTCTGATATTACTCGTACTTACGTATTTGGTGAGCCAAATGCTCGTCAGCGTCAATTATGGCAACTTGAACAGGATGCACAAATTGCTGCTTTTGATGCTGCTACGTTGGGCACTCTTTGTAGTGACGTGGATGCGGCTGCTCGAACAGTATTAGAAGCCGCAGGATTTGGACCAGATTATAAGGTGCCAGGTTTACCTCATCGTACGGGTCATGGCATTGGCTTAGATATTCATGAATGGCCATATTTAGTGCGAAATGATATGACGCCATTGGAAGTGGGTATGTGTTTTAGTAATGAGCCAATGTTATGTGTGCCAGGTGAGTTCGGCATACGCCATGAAGATCATTTTTACATGACTGATCAAGGGCCTAAATGGTTTACCGCGCCAGCTAAATCCATTGATGATCCATTTTATTTGGCTTAACAAATTGAGAATAACAGCATGTGTTAGTAGATTTATCGCTAACCCATGCTGTTAAATTGTATATTAATGGATTAGCTGTTTTATCTATCTGGTTCTTTCACGCCAGAGGTTAGTGAACAAAGTGCTTAGCGGTTAACTTCTTACTTTTTACCTTTTTTTACCTCCTATTTTTACTTCTAATCCAAAATAATTTATTTTATGTTGAATGATGACTTATCGTTTAGCGGTTAAGGTCCCATCGATAGCAGTTATCTGCGCTGATATGTCAGTGTTAATTGCTGACATCAGGCTATCTCTGTTATCATTGACGATCAATTATTCATATTTTTATGAATGACAATATTTGTCTACCTTTTGATAGCATCATCGCCTACAGGTAACCTTTATGATTAACCACTTCACCGTGCTTGGCGTCAAAGCTAGTGCAAAAGAAGATGAAATAAAAAAAGCCTATAAACGCTTATCCAATAAGTATCACCCAGATAAATTACTCTCAGCTTCTGATGAAGAAAGACAGCAGGCCGCAGTTCAGCTTCAACGAGTGAAACAAGCCTATGACGTGTTGAGTGATAAAAAGCTAAGAAACGCGTTTATTAAAGATTTTAACAATGTAATAGTGACCGATCCTAACGCCGCAATGTGCGAGTTGTGGGACCAATTTTACCCTTGAGCACCCAATGCCTAAATCATTAAATCTTACTCGTATTCAAGAGCTTAAAAGTAACGCCTACGATACTATTGAATCATACAATGATTCTGATAGTCCCAATGCTTTGGATAATTTCACCCGCCAGATAAAGCAGGTGTTACTGGCCGATATCAGCATTCTTTCCTCTGTTCCAGAGTATTTACCAATCGCTTTATTTGGTCATGTGAAGTTTTCACCTGAATCTATGATTAAGTGGTCTTACTGGATTGATCATGCCATTCAACCCGAGTGGGATGATTTTAAGGTGAGCATTGCTTTCAATAATGACGACATTCCGTTAGTACAAGCTATTCGCGGTAAAAGTGAGTCTTTGTTGATCGAAAGCTGCGCAGTGCTATATCTATTGAATCAAGACATCAATGGCAGTGGCAAAAAAGCTAAACCGCCTCACAGTGAAGACGATGAATATGGCCAGTCAAACGATGACTATGATCAAGACGATGAAGATAGTGAGGAAGAAGGCTATTACGATCAATATGATGACGAGGACAGATAATGACAACTAATCTGATTGCGATTGCCGCAGCGGAAATCAAGCAGCTTGCTGATGTAGAGCCAAAACAGGCCAGCAAGCGTTTTGAGATCATTGCCAACACCATGAGTGACGCTCAGCTAGTTGACGTGATAGAGCAAATGGATATCGTTACTCTGACTCAAATTAACAGTCATCATGACATTTCTTGCCCATCAATTATGTCAGAGCTCATGAGCCCAGAGCAAATTCGCGACATCGTCTGCCAGCAGCCGCTGTATTGGGAAGAGCAAGTTAAAACCAACGTTGATGAGCTTATTAACCACACGTTTGAGTTTCTGACATATCTTATTCGTATTCAAGACAGCGAAGCCAAGCAAGCTGCTATTTTAGAATGTATTGCAGAAGATCCTGCCGGTTTGTTCTATTTATCCATTCCATTTATTGAGCTCATGTTAGCGCCAAGTGAGTTTGATGAAGCGGACGAGCAGGATATATTTGACGATGAAGATGATGGTACTACAGTGGGTTACGACAACTGGAATACTAGCGAAGAATCTCACAGTCTAAGCCTTGATGATCCTCGCAGTTTGATGGCACTGATCCAAGATTTAGCGCCAGATGTTGCTCAGTCGATTAAAAACTTACTCCGCAATGAGAGTTCAGGTTGGGAACAGATTATTGCTAAGTTTGTTAACGAGCTGGTACTGCAAGCGAAAGAGAAAAATCAAGTAGCGGATGAATACGCTGAAGTTGATGATATGTTTAGCTTTTTAGATTAAGGATCCTGATATGCAACTGGCATTACGGGACTCAAACCAAGGCCCCTATTTAACCAAAGTACTGGCTTATGGTCAGCTTGAAGACAAGTTAAGCCAGCAAGAGCTGGCTCAAATTAAGGCTAAAGCTATTTTGATGAGCCTTAAACTTGCTGATAAGTTCTATAACAAGCATAAGATGCATTTGCTTGAACAAGCGGCTCACGATGTAATTGGTGTGGTGAGTATTGGGCTTATTTCCCTTACTGGCAACGAACCCGCCACTTCTTTACCTCTGTTGCAAACAAGTGATGGCATACTTAAATGTTTTCAAAAAGGCTGGAGCTTATTAACCCAAGCAAGCAGCCTTAACACCGCAAAATCACTTTATGGTGATGTAAGCCAAAGCTTGCTTGAGAAAGTGTCTAGTCCGCCTGATATGGATGAATGGCAAGGCTGGCAGAGTTATCAAGAAGCTTTAGCCGAGCATGATCGTTTGCAGGCTATTAGTGTTTTATTGAAAACGTTTTATCAAAATTCAAATCTCGATCTCGTAGATTGCTTAAACATTGAAGCGGTATTAGCCGAAGCTGTGCTGTACCGTACTTTGTTTGCCGACAGTAAAGTAAGAGAAGATCTTAAAAAGCGTTTAGGCAAAATTGAATTAGATGATGCGTGGTTTGACAGTGATTATTTAATGGCGCAAACCGACAAAACTCTAGCACTATTACCAGTTGATCTCGTCGCCACTATACGCTCTGATTTAAGTAAGCATTATAACCAAGGCCTGCTGCGCACAATGTATTTTGCCAAAGGTTACCGTGATTTACTTATGCAAGGTGCAAGCCCTGAAAAGCTTGAACGTTTTGAGCACAAAGAAGGCCTCAACGGATTACTTGGCTGGCCTCACTACATCGATTTATAACCAGTATTGAACCAGGCTGATGACTGTATGGCTAACATTTCACATCGTGATGATGAAGTAACAAGCTGATATTGCACTAATAATATTAACCATTAAATAGCGACTTAACTGTCGCTATTTTTTTATCTGAAATGGTTTGCTGGTGGGTGGTATTAGGCACAAGATAAATCAATTCATTAAATCAATTCATTAAATCCACCGATTAACGCCAATAAAAAACGCCTCTTCGTCGTGGATAGAGGCGTTGTTTTTGGCACTTATGCTAACGACTTATTGTCATCAATAGTTTTAGCTATTCATTTTAGCGGTGCTTTAATAGATTATTTTGTGTGAGTTTAGTTAGTTAATTTCAAATAATTCAACATCAAAAATTAACACTGAACCACCTTCAATTTTACCGCTTGAACGATTGCCGTAAGCGAGTTGGCTAGGAATATAAAAACGGAATTTATCGCCCACTGTCATCAACTGTACACCTTCAGTCCAGCCTTTAATCACTTGGTTTAAGCCAAAGCTAATGGTTTCGCCACGGTCTACAGAACTGTCGAATACTGTGCCATCAAGAAGTGTTCCGTGATAATGCACAGTGACTTTACTATTGGCTTTTGGGTGTTCGGTGTTGTCGCCTTTGGTGAGTATTTCATATTGTAAGCCTGATAAAGTTTGCACTACGCCTTCGCGTTTTGCATTGTCAGCTAAAAAAATCTTACCTTGTGCGATATTTTCTTTGGTGGCTTTTGAGTTGTTTGCTTGAGTAAAAAAATAAAAAATAACGCCGGCAATGACCACAATGGCTAAAAGTATGCGCATAGTTGCTCTTGAATAGTTGGAAAACAGTGTCGCTAGTTTAGCGCAAAAAGTGACGACCTAACACATATCAACTCGATTGAATTTACCATTAACCTCATATTTTATATCAAAGATATACCATAAGCCGCGGTTGTAATTGTTGGTAACACAGTAAGCTAAATCCGATTGAGTTGAGTAGGATACAGCACCATAGTATTCGTTTAAATGATGACTTTTGGGTTTTATGCCGTAAATGGTATTGCCCTAGTAATGCTGCAGGCCAACCGCCCATTAACGCAAAAAGCTGCAAAGTGTTTTCGCTTACTCGCCAGCGGCCACGCTTAGCTGCAGATTTATCTCGATAGTACAAACCGAATGTAATGAGATTTATCAATCCATATACCCCAGCTAGCCAAGGTTGGATAATTGCTATAATGGCGCCAAAAATAGCCAACATCAGCCAAGCAAATTTATTCATTTTACGCTACATCCAGCAGTGTTAATTAGTTTAGGTGGCGATTTAGTATTTACTCGTGGCGCATCATCTTGTCAGATTTAAATAGGAATTCAATGCTATTGCTAACTGTATCAATAATAATCTGGTCATCATTGTCTTATGCCTTTGGTCAATGTGCTAGCGGCAATGACTGTTATGCTGAATAGATTAATTTATCAAACACAATGAGTTAATTGAATGTAGCTATTTTTGAACCCTTGCTATTTTTAGCTTGTTCGAGAGACTAAGCCTCGCCATAGTTTTTCTAACGGACCTTGATTGAATTTTCGCAGATAAAGACTGGCTAATGCCAATTGCAGTACACTGTAAATAATCGCAATCGACATATAACCAATTCTGTCTAACGTGTACAGCCATTCAGGAGCAATATAACGGAGCAATAAAATACCTACAATGGATTGCAGGATATACAAACTAAAAGCTAACCGCCCGACGTTTTGCAATAGCGTTAATTTAGATGCAGAATTCTGACAAAATTTGCAGATAAAGTGGATGTAAATTAATGCCATTGCTACAGCACTAAGCCAAACCAAGAGATCGGAAATAGCTTCTAACATAGGGTTGCCACTGATACTAAGTACCGAGTCTAATGATGATAACAGCAGGGTCCAAAATACACATTGCCATAGGGTTTTATTATCTAAACCATTGATGAAAACCTTGCGTTTATATAGCGCCATTCCTAATAACATTAAACCAGCAACAAACCACATTAGGGTTAACGGAATAACCAGCAGCATGTAGCCAAACATGGTTAAATGCATTTTAAGCTGTTGGCCGTAGGTACCTATCCAAATAGGCAGTTGTTCAATAAATAATGCTGAACTACGAGTGTAAACTTGTTCATCGGGGATAAGTGAAATAAGCGCGATAGGGATTAATGATAAAAAGATAAACCATTTTGCTTTTTGCAGTAGTTCGTCCGCATTGAGATTGATATAGCGAAAAGCCAACAGTCCTCCCACGCCATAAGGGAGCAAGATGTCACCAGGAAAGATAAAAATCGCGTGGATCACCCCAAATACAATTAACCAATACAAACGAATTCTTATGGTGTTTTTTTGAGGTTGGCTATTGCTGGCAGTATCAATGCTCATTTGCTGACGTTGGTATTGAATTAACATCCCAACCCCAAACAGCATTGCGAACAGGCTAAAGAAACGCCCCTCTAAGAAAAAATTGCTAAAAATAAGTATCGCAATATCGGCTGTGGGTTGTATTTCATGGGGGGCATAGCCAAAAAAACTATTGCCCATGAAATAAATGTTGAGGAAGAAAATACCTAATACGCCAACACCGCGAATGGCATCAAGATTAGCTAGACGTTGTGTCGGAGAACAATGCTCATCCATGATAGTTGTACTATTAATCGTTGAATTCCTTTTCTATTTGTTGGTTATAAACCATCTTTAATGATTAAAAATGCACTAACAGAGATTAACAGCCAAATGAAGTAATGCAACTAGATAATATATTCTAAATTGGAAAGTAAACAATAAAAAACCAAGCAAGTGCTTGGTTTTTTTATTGTTATTAATGAGGCTATTTTGTTGTTGGCACTTCAAGGAATGGGATTGTGCCAGTAGGTAACATAGTGGTTGGCAGCTTGCCGTCCCAGCGTTCAGCCTTAGTCAATTCAACTAAGTTTTGATTTTGAGCTAGTGCTTCGGCACGGATTTTAATGGCTGATGCTTCTGCATTACCTTTAATTCGAATACTTTCCGCTTCAGCAATGGCGCGAGCCAGTTGTGAGTCGGCTTCCGCTTGTGCTTGAGTGACAGCAATTTTGGCACTTACCCGTTCTTTTTCAAGGTTTTGTAATTGGGTTTGTACTTCAACTTCGGCGCGCATTCTGTCTTCTACTGATTTCTCGTATGCATTACTAAAATCAATATTTTCAATCTGTACCGAATTAATGGTAACAGGGCCTTTAATCGATTGAGTAATGGCGGCAGTAACATCAATACCAAATTTTATACGTTCCTGAACGGCAGAAATGGCGGTGTATTTGCCAAAGATATTCTCAATTTGAGTCGGTACTTGGCGGTCAAGTAAACGCGATACCATTAAGTCGACGCTTTTAAAATTAGCATAGACTTCTTCAACGCGATCTGGAGGAATACTGAATGTAACCGATGCACGTAACGTTGCGGGTTGTTGATCACGACTATACGCCTGTAGGCCTTGATAGTTTGCGGTATGTGTTTGGGTTGAAATTTTAACGACAGTGTCCATTAGAGGAATTTTAAATCCAAGCCCTGGTTCTGCAGTATCAATAATTTTACCGTTACGTAATAACACCCCACGTTCGCCCTGATCGACTGTGTACCAGCTGCTATATAAGCTGATAAGTATTATCAGCAACACAGCGATAGGAATGATTTTTCCTAGATGATTTATGTTGGCTTGCGCCAGATCATTTTTTAACATTATGCTTCCCTAGCAAAAGTGAAATTAGAATATGTTTGGTTTATTCGTTGTGATAGCGTTTAGAACGGTTAGCATTATAAATAATTGTTATAAATGCAATTATTTTTGAGGTTTCTCTGAAATCCAAAGTTTAATATGTCCTTGAACAACCACAACACCGTTAATGTCATAAGCTTTAATGTCGACTAACATATCACCAACTTGCCACTGTTCTGGTGTTACCTCTGCAACACACAAAATATCGCTGCCAGCTTTTGCGGTATAGTCTACTGACATTCCTTTAGGGATCCAACGTAAATGCGCGGGAATAGAGGCTTCTGCCATAGTGCCCATTGCCATTTCTAAGCCATTACAAATAGCAATAACATGTACGGTACCAATATGGTTTTGGACTTTTTTACGTTTTTTAATTAAACATTCACAACGGTTAACACGTAAATCATTTATATAAGGATGCACAGTGCCAAAATAAGGCGCCATGCGTGACACCATTTTAGAGAAAATACGTTTGCCGAAAGGGTAAGATGTCACTTTTTTATATAGCGCCATCACTTTATTGGGTTTAGTTTGGGTCATTAGAAAGACTCTGGTTATTGTGCAAGTAAGTTGTCTGGTCGGATGAGGTTAACATTGTTGTAACCCGTGGTGAAGTGCAGATCAATATTTTCCATCGCTCATTGTGCTACTGACAGGTATAATTTTACTGGTGTCGATTCTTTAAGGATAAATTTTGAAATCTAACTTGTTGTTAAATTATATCAAGGGTATGGCCATGGGGGCTGCTGACGTTGTTCCGGGTGTTTCTGGCGGCACCATCGCATTTATTACCGGGATATTAACCCCGCTTTTAGACGGTATTCGCAAAATAAATTTGTCTTTGTTTGGCATTGTAAAACAGCAAGGTATTAAAGCGGCTTTTTTACATATCAACGGGCCTTTTTTAGTTTGTGTTTTTGGCGGTATCTTAACCAGTATCTTTACCTTAGCTAAGTTAATTTCATGGCTATTGGCCACTCATCCTATTCCGGTTTGGTCGTTTTTCTTTGGTTTGATTATTTATTCTGTAGTGCACATGCTGAAGCAGGTTGAAAAATTTAACGTTCTGCGGATTGTGATGTTTTTTATTGGGGTTGCATTTGCATGGTCTATTACCGTGTTGCACCCCATTGAAATGCAAGATACTTATCTTAACTTCTTCTTTTGTGGTGCTATCGCCATTTGCGCCATGATATTACCGGGTATTTCAGGTAGCTTTATTCTGCTGCTATTAGGCATGTATCCAGCGGTGTTAGCCGCCGCTAAAGGATTCGATATTGTTTATTTAGCCTGCTTTGCAGTGGGCGCCGTGGTTGGGTTATTAAGTTTTAGCCACGTGTTATCCGCATTGTTACGTAAATTTCAGGATGCGACGTTACTGTTTTTAACCGGATTGATGTTGGGCACACTCGGTAAGATTTGGCCATGGAAACAAGTGATCAGCTGGCGCGAAAACTCTAAAGGGGAATTAGTACCATTAGTAGAACAAAACTTATCTCCATTTCAGTTTGAGCAAGTCACCGGTGAATCATCACAAATCATTATCGCCATTGTGTGTGTGCTGGTGGGCATTGGTTTGGTGTGGGGAGTCGAGCGCCTTGGTAAAAAAGCCCATGGATAATAAATATCTGACATTTTTCGGATAAATATTTTTAGATAAATATTAAGCAGAACTTCGGTTCTGCTTTTTTGTGTGCTTTATTTGACTAATATGAAGACTCATTTTGCAAAAATGATAAATAACTCTATAAATAATGAACTTAATGGGGGTTTTACTCGTATATTTGTTTAATCGCATGTGTTGTTAGCATGACATCTTTTTTTATCCCACGTTGGGAATATTACGGTTGCCACAGGAGTGCATAATATGCCAAATATCGATACATTTGTGCCAGAAAAAATCCAAATTGGGATTAGTAGTTGCCTTCTTGGTAATCAAGTTCGTTTTGACGGTGGTCATAAAAACTCATATTACTGTAAACAAGAAATAGAGCCGTTTTTTGAATACACCAATGTTTGCCCTGAAATGGCTATTGGTATGGGCGCGCCACGCAAAAGTATCCGTCAAATTCGTGATGGTGATATTGTTCATATTCGCAGTGCCGATGGCAGTTTAGATGTTACCGACAAGCTTAATGAATATTCTAAAGCTAAAGTTGAAGAGCTGGACTACTTAGGCGGCTACATTTTATGTGCTAAATCGCCAACCTGCGGAATGGAGCGGGTTACCGAGTATAAAATTGGTACCAATAATGGTTCTAAAACGGGTGTTGGTGTTTTTGCTAAGGCCCTGATGGAGCGTTATCCGTTGTTGCCAGTAGAAGAAGAAGGGCGCTTGCACGATTTGCCGCTGCGAGAAAACTTTTTCACTCGTATATTTGCTTATAACGATTGGCAAAAAATGAAGCAATCTGGATTAACTAAGCACAAATTGATGCAGTTTCATTCACGTTACAAATACTTAATTATGGCACACAGCCCTAAGTGGTATCGCGAATTGGGTCCTATTCTGGCGGATATTCAAGATATCGAACAATCGGCTCAGCAATATTTTGAAGGCTTTATGACGGCACTCAAAATCATTGCCACTCGCAAAAACCACACCAGTACTTTGCAACATATTCAAGGTTATTTTAAGAAGCAACTTACGGCTGAACAGAAAGAAGAACTGAGTGAGTCCATTTTAAAATATCGCCAAGGTTTATTGCCTTTACTTGTGCCAATTACCCTGATTAATCATTATGTGCGTGAGTTCCCAACGCCGTATATTGAAGAGCAGGTGTATTTAAATCCACATCCAGAAGCGCTTAAGCTTCGTTATGCCTATTAGGTCGAGTATTAATGACTTCTATGAATAGTTTGATGTGGTTTAGGCAAGATTTACGGGTGGCAGATAATCCGGCTTTAGTGGCAGCGTGCGATTTTGCCCTTGGTAATAATAGCCATCTTCGAGCCGTATATTTTGTCACGCCTTCTCAGTGGGCGCAGCATGATGTTGCGCCGATACAAATCGATTTTATGCAACGACACGTAAATTTATTGGCCCAAGCGCTGGCAGCCTTAGGCATTCAACTTGATGTTGTGCATGTACAAGATTTTGCTGAGGTACAAGAGGTATTAACCACTTATATTGAAAAGCATCAAATTGGCGCTGTGTTTGCCGGTAATGAGCCCGAAATAAATGAACGTCGTCGTGATAGTGCATTAATCGATAGTGGCTTGCCATTAACCTTAATCGATCAAGATTGTGTATTAGCCCCAGATACGGTGAAGAATTTAGCGGGAGGCATGTACAAAGTCTTCACCCCTTTTGCTAAAAAATGGAAGAGTATCGCCAATCAGCGAGCGATTATTACCAAGCGCGTGCCTGCGCCAATGGCCACGGCTTTACCATCTCCAGATGAAATCGTCTTTCATTGTGACAAAGTCAGCAGCGATCTATGGCCTGCAGGTGAAGGTGTCGCTAAAAGAATATTAGATCAATTTCTAGCAAGCCAAGTGGCTGATTATCATGTAGAGCGAGACATTCCAGCCTTAGAAGGAACCAGTCGTTTATCGCCTTATTTGGCTATTGGTGTCATTAGTTCACGCCAATGTGTTGCTGCTATTCTTGCCCGTTACCCCGAAGCTTTAGTCGACGATGCTTGCCCAGCTAAGACCTGGTTAAACGAATTGATTTGGCGTGAGTTTTATCGTCATTTATTGGTGGCATTTCCGCGTTTATCTATGGGGTGTAACTTTAATGAGTTGGGCGATGGTATCGCGTGGCGCAATAATGCCGATGAATTTAACGCTTGGTGTGATGGGCAAACGGGCTATCCACTTGTGGATGCCGCTATGCGTCAATTAAATCAAACGGGTTGGATGCATAATCGATTACGTATGGTGGTCGCGAGTTTTTTAACCAAACATTTGTTAATTGATTGGCGCTGGGGAGAACGTTACTTTAGACAAAAACTCATTGATGGCGACTTAGCGGCTAATAATGGCGGCTGGCAATGGTCTGCAGGGACAGGTTGCGATGCGCAACCTTATTTTCGAGTGTTTAACCCTATGACTCAAAGCAGCAAATTTGACCCCGATGCTAGCTTTATAAAACGTTATGTAACTGAGGTGTCTGGATGGTCTTTGGCTGACATTCACTTACCTAAAACGGTTAATGTAAATGACTTATTTGGCCAACGGCTGGATGAGGGATATCCACAGCCTATCGTTGAACATAAAATGGCGCGCTTAAGAGCCATTGAAGTATTAAGTGCACTTAAGCGGGGTTAAGCTTTTTGATGTAAAATTCATTATTGGTTCAATAGAGGATGACCTTGCCAGTTTGATTCTATTCAAAGATTCGCTAAATCAGTAAATATACGACAGACTGCTATTATCTTTAATGTTAATAGCAGTCTTTTTTTTGCGTTAGATCACACTATGAGACGGGCTGTTAGTGGATTGATGAGTAATGATTGAAGCACATCGAGTAACAGCATAGAATGACGATATTAAAGATTTATATATCATGCATGTTTAAATCCTGTTGATGTTAACCCACTAAGTGAGTGAACTGCTTATGCTGAATATTGATGACCCAGCGATAACTGATAACACCCCTGCAATCTGGCGTTTGGGCTTTAGACCATTCTTTCTCGGTGGGGCAAGTGTTGCTGCTTTATATATCCCATTATGGTTAATGGGTTGGTTTACACCGCAATATAGCTTATTTAACAGTGAGTTTTGGGCTAACGTAGTGCCATTATGGTGGCATCCACACGAGATGTTATTTGGCTTTGCGATGGCGATTGTGTGTGGTTTCCTGCTTACTGCAGTGCAAGCATGGACGAATCAGCCCACCATAACCGGGCGATCATTGATGGTCACCTTTGGTTGTTGGCTTATTGCTCGGTTGATGTTGTTACTTCCAATGGACATTCCTTTGGTATTACCAGCCATATTCGATAGCTTATTTTTAGGGTTAAGTGCGTTGGCGTTGTGGCGCTGTATTTATCCGGTTAAGCAATGGCGTAATATTGGGTTTCCGTTACTATTGGTTGTGGCACTGGTGGTTAACTTAACCAGTTATTATGCGTTATATCAGCGCGACTTTTCATTGTCTACCCAACTATGGCAAGGGATGATTTGGTGGGTCGCAATGATCATTACTATCGTTGGTGGCCGAGTTATTCCATTTTTTACCGCTATGCGTATTAAACAACCCAAGCCAGATCCCATTAGTATATTGGAAAATACATTATTATTCGTAATGGGATTATTGTTTGTACAAGCAGTAAGCCATTGGTTCCCCAAAGGGGTAGAACAAGTTTTATTGGCTGTTGCTGGTGGTTTGCACCTTATCCGTTTTGCGCGTTGGCAAGGGCATAAAACCCTAAAAGAGCCAATGCTATGGTCTTTGCATTTGGCATATATATCGTTACCCATCACGTTACTTTTGATGGCGATTAATATCGACAATGAATATGCCTACCGCACGCTGTTACATTTATTTGCTATCGGCGGCATTGCAGCATTATGTTTATCAATGATTTCCCGCGTGTCTCTTGGTCACACCAGTCGCAATATTTATCAAGGTCCTAATATGACAATTGCCTTTTTGAGCATTGCATTAGCTGCAGTGTTTCGCGCAATTATGCCATTACTTTTGCCAGAATATACCCAAACATGGTTATGGTCTGCTGGGGCATTTTGGTTTATTGGTTTTGGAATGTTTGTGTGGTTTTATGCCCCCATTTTAGTCCGTCCAAGACTCGATGGTCGCCCAGGTTAATGCACTGCAATTAACCTGGTATTTATCAATACAGTTTTAAGGTAAGCAACATGATTAATCCATTAATAGAAGTGATGATGCCCGTCACTCGATCTTTACGCAGTAAGACAGGCTTGAGTATTATTATCGGCGGACTTGCAGTACTGCTGCTAACATCTTGGGGCTTACAAAGTGCAGAGGTTGACCCAAATCAACTTAAGTTTCCTCAGCAATTTGAATCTTGGCAAGCAACAGAAGAACAAGTAGAACGCGACGACATACTGGCGCAATATCCAGCCAATATCATTCTATGGGCTGGTTCGTCGTTTGCGAAAGAATATCATAGCCCTCGTGGACATCAGTTTGCCGTTGCAGACATAACACATACTTTGCGTACAGGTGTTGCTGTAGCCGAAGGTGATAAAGGTTTATCAGCCAGTTGCTGGACGTGTAAATCGCCTGATGCGCCAAGATTGATGAATGAAATGGGTATTCAAGGTTTTTCTGGTGCCAATTTTGTCGATTTAGGCCGAGAAATCAAATCTGTTGTCTATTGCAGTGATTGTCATGTTGATGGCAGTGCAGAACTCGCATTACCACGCCCTCATGCACAAAATGCCATGGCTAAAATTAAACTGCCTTTTGATAAGCAAGACCACGCAATGCAAGGGGCACAGGTTTGTGGTCAATGTCATGTGAGTTATTATTTCCAGCCAGAAAATAATAACAAGGTTAACATTCCATGGATTTTCGGCAGCACGGCTGACGAAATTGAAAAGTATTACGACACGCGTCGCTTTTACGAATGGATCCACCCAATTTCTAAAACACCAATATTAAAAGCGCGTCATCCAGAATTTGAACATTGGAGTCGTTCGGCTCATGCAAAACAAGGCGTGACGTGTATAACGTGCCATATGCCACCTGCGACTGATGAAAAAGGCGCTACATATACCGATCATAAAGTTGCAGGCGCGTTAGATAATTTTGATCGCACCTGTGCAAGTTGCCATAGCAGTAAAGCGGCCATAACCAAAAAGCTTGATAAAACCAAAGCTATTATTGATGCTAAATCACGTAATGTAGAGTCATTGCTGATTAAAGCACATTACGAAGCAAAAGCAGCGTGGGATGCGGGAGCCACATGGCCGCAAATGAATGATGCGATTATGGGTATTCGTCATGCACAATGGCGTTGGGACTTTGCCACTGCATCACATGGCATGTACGCTCATAATCCTAAAGAAGGGATTGAATTACTGGATAAATCTACTGAACAAGTAACCTATGCACGTGAAGCATTAGCACGCATATTGGGTCAATTATCAGTAACTAAGGTTGAATATCCAGATTACAGTACCAAAGAAAAAGCCCATGCAGCCATAGGATTTGTTGAAGCTGACGCCATAAAGGCTAAGGAAGCTTTTATTAAAGAAGAAGTTGATAAATACTGGCAACCAGTAGCCAGAACCGGTTACTAACCTCTAGAAAGTATCAACTCAAGTCATTAACGCCTAAGCATTGCTTAGGCGTTTTTGTTTGTGTGGTTATTAATATGGCTTATCTTCGTGATCTACTTTCATGAATCTCTCGTATAAACTTGTAATCAGGTTAATATTTGCCTCACAGACATAAAACAAATTTATGTTATTGTCATATAAGGCATTGTTATCGCTAGTCATCGTGAATGTCATCCGTCGCGTATTAGGAGTATGTAAATGCAAGCTGCACAATCGATAGTTGATAGTTCATCACCATCATTGGATACGGGCAACCTAACTTCTGTTAATGATAATCCAGCTATCATTAATGCCTTTATTGATATGTATCAAAAGCTTAATAAAGATAATTTATTTCTATTACGTCAAGTGTATCGAGATGACATTCAGTTTCGTGATCCTATCCATCAAGTCAACGGTATTGAAGCGTTAACTCGCTACTTTGACAACATGTATCAAAATGTCACTCACATCGAATTTGATATTAAAGAAGTGGTTGTGAGCAAGCATAATGATCAAGCTGCCTTGTATTGGACTATGAGCTATTCACATCCAAAATTGAGTAAAGGTCAGTTGATTAATGTTGAGGGCATGTCGCAGCTTAAGCTTGATGACAAAATCTATTCCCACCGTGACTATTTCGATTTAGGCCAAATGCTATACGAGCAAATTCCTTTTCTAGGCGGCTTAATTGGTATATTAAAAAACCGAGCGGCAAAATAATGGCTACAGTAACCGTTGATACGCCCGCTGTACTCATTACCGGAGCCAGTTCTGGCATTGGTTTTGCGTTGGCCGAACATTACCTCAGACAAGGTGTTGAGGTCATTGCCTGTGGCCGCAATGCTCAAGCTTTAAAAGCCATTACCGGTGCAACAGCACTTGAGTTTGATATTACTGATAGCACTCAGGTTGAAGCCGCGGCAATTAAACTTAAGCAACTATTACACAATAACCACTGGCAGCTACAGCAGGTGATACTTAATGCTGGCAGCTGCGAATATATTGACGATGCACTACATTTTGATTCAGCGTTATTTGCGCGAGTAATCAACACCAATGTGGTTGCTATGGGGTATTGCCTCGAACATTTTTTGCCTTTACTCAATCGCGGTGCACGACTCGGATTAATGAGCTCAAGTGCCACTTATTTACCGTTTCCTCGTGCCGAAGCTTATGGCGCATCAAAAGCCGCAATTAGTTATTTAGGCCGCAGCTTACGGGTTGACCTTGCTGAGCATGGTATTGGGGTTAGCGTAATTTGCCCAGGTTTTGTTAAAACACCGCTAACCGATAAAAATGATTTTGCTATGCCTATGCAAATAACCGCACAGCAAGCTGCAGTCGCTATTTATAATGGCATGCAGCGTCAACGTAATGAAATTCATTTTCCGGGTAAATTTACCTGGTTACTAAAATTAGCATCCTTGTTACCAGAATCATTACTGGTATCGTTATTGACAAAAAAATAGCTAAATATAATTAATATTTAAAATGGTTAGCAACTCACTTCTAAATGCTAGAACGAAGGATTATTAAATGAAAAATATCGCCGTTATCGGTACTGGAATTTCGGGGTTAACCTGCGCGTATTTACTCAGTCGCGAGCACAAGGTCACCGTGTTTGAGGCCAATGATTATATTGGTGGTCACACTGCAACGGTTGATGTTGAAGTCGAGGGCAAACCCTATGCTATCGATAGCGGTTTTATTGTTTTTAATGACCGAACTTATCCACTTTTTGAAACCTTAATGGCGCAACTTAAGGTTAAATCACTGCCTACTGAGATGAGTTTTAGCGTGAACAATGCCATTACGGGGCTTGAATATAATGGCCATAACTTATGGAGCTTGTTCGCTCAGCGTCGTAATTTATTTCGTCCAAGTTTTTATAAATTTTTAGCTGAAATTGTTCGCTTTAACAATGGCTGTAAAGCCATTTACGAAGCCGATGATTATCCTAGTGCTTCTTTAGGCGAGTATTTAGATCAGCAGGGCTTTTCAGGTTTTTTTTGTGAACACTATATTTTGCCAATGGGCGCGGCTATTTGGTCTGCCAGTATTGATGATATGCGAGGTTTCTCACTGCGATTTTTTATTCGTTTCTTTCAGCATCATGGCTTATTGAATGTTAACGATCGCCCGCAGTGGTCTGTACTCGAAGGTGGCTCGCGCAGTTATATTCCTGCACTCACCGCGCCATTTAAAGATCGTATTAATCTTAATTCGCCAATAACGGGCATTAAGCGCGATGATGCAGGTGTACATATTCAAGTAGCTAACGGAGAATGGCAACAGTTTGATGATGTGGTACTAACGTGTCACAGCGACCAAGCTTTGGCGATGCTAACCGATCCAAGCAAAGATGAAACTGATATATTGTCGCCAATGGAATATCAAAATAACGAAGTTGTGTTGCATACTGACATTAACGTATTACCCAAACGTAAAGCAGCATGGGCCAGTTGGAACTATCGCCTCGATGGCGAAAATCAGCAGGATATCACTCAGCGCCCTGCCAGTGTCACTTACAACATGAACATTTTGCAGCGTTTACCTAAAGATGCACCGACTTTTTGCGTGACCTTGAATCAAACTGACATCATTGACGACAGTAAAATTTTGCGTAAGTTTAATTATGCTCACCCAGTGTTTAATGATGCCAGTATGAAGTCTCAAGCCAAGCGGTCACTAATTAATGGTAAACGTAATACTTACTATGCAGGTGCATACTGGCACAATGGATTCCACGAAGACGGGGTGCGCAGTGCTGTTGATGTATGTCAGCTTTTTGGAATCAGTCTATGACCTTAACTTCATCACAAACCGATCGTTTAAACAGTGGCATTTACACCGGCATGGTGAACCACCGTCGCCACGAGCCTAAATTACACAGTTTTGGTTATCGTATTGCGATGATGGCGATTGATTTAGATGAGGTTGAAGCCATTACTGCAACCACTAAGTTGTTTTCAACCGATAGGTTTACGCCGCTAAAATTTAAACCAAGCGATTACCTTAACGCGCTGGATAAGCAGTTTGCCGACAAGCTTGTGCTGTCTGACGCGTGCATTGGCGATGATGCTTTTGCATTAAAACAACGGGTGCTAGCAACGATTAAGCATTTAGGCGCAAGTCAAACGTGTGACAAAGTAATTTTTTCTGGGCAAATTCGTCACTTTGGTTTTTATTTCAGTCCGGTGAATTTTTACTTTTGTTACCATCAAGACGAAATGGTTTATATGTTGGCTGAAGTGAGCAATACACCATGGAATGAGCGCCATTGTTATCTGGTTGATATTGCTAATAGCACTCACACCGACAAAGTCTTTCATGTGTCTCCGTTTATGAATTTAGACATGCATTATTTATGGCGGATTACGCCTCCGGGAAAACACTTAAAAGTGACCATCGAGAATCGTAATGACGATAACCGCAAATTATTTGATGCCGGTTTAGTACTAAAACGCCAACCTATTACCGCTAAAAGCATGCGTAATTTTATGCTGCATTTTCCGCTGATGACCGGAAAAATTATGTTGGGTATTTATTGGCAAGCGTTAACGTTATTTGTTAAACGCATCCCTTTTGTTGGCAAGCAAACGACAAAACCTGCGTAATCAACACCCTTTTATTCACCGACAGTAAAACAAATGTAAACCAAATGGACTGACGCAACGTATTGACTGCTAATAGGGTTATATCAACAATAGTTAGCTAGCTAATAGTTACCCAATCAATAGCAGTTGATGAACTGGAGACAATACATGGAAAACACGGCCACACAAAGTAGCATGGCTCAAGCAAGTTTATCTGACAGCCTAGCAAGAAAAATTCTGCTTCGCGCACTAGCGCATCTTGCTGAAGGTCATTTAACCATTGTTGATGGCAATCAAACCTCTGAGTTTGGTGATGCCAAAAGTGATCTTCACGCTACCATGCAAGTTCAACATGCTAAGTTTTATCGCCAAGTCGTATTTGGTGGATCAATTGGTGCAGGTGAAGCCTATATTCAAGGTCATTGGTCTAGCCCAGACTTAACCAAAGTGGTGCAAGTCTTTGCCCGTAACTTAGCCTTACTCGACAATATAGAACGTTATTTTTCATGGTTAAGTAATGGCATTAGTCGAATCAAACATGTGCTAAATCGCAATTCTGAAGCAGGTTCTAAACGCAATATTTTGGCGCATTACGATTTAGGTAATGACATGTATCAGCAGTTTTTAGACCCAGAAATGATGTATTCCAGCGCGCTATATCCGACTGACGATAGCAGTTTAGATGAAGCGCAATTACACAAGTTGCATACCATTTGTGAACGATTGGAGTTAACTCCAGGTCAAACCTTGCTTGAAGTCGGAACCGGCTGGGGCGCGTTAGCGATTTATGCTGCTAAACACTTTGGTGTGCATGTTACTACCACCACCATTTCGGATGCTCAATTTGACTATGCACAGGCACGAGTGAAGCAAGAAGGGCTGGAAGATAACATTACTTTGCTCAAACAAGACTACCGATTATTGACCGGTGAATATGACCGTGTAGTGTCGATAGAAATGATTGAAGCTGTAGGTCATCAATATCTTGGCGGCTTTTTTGAAAAGTTACAGCAATTGCTTAAGCCAAACGGGCGGATGTTAATTCAAGCGATTACCATTGCCGATCAACGTTATGACAGCTATCGCAACAGTGTAGACTTTATTCAGCGCTATATTTTCCCTGGCGGCTGCCTGCCTTCAGTGAGTGAAATGACCAAACACATTGCAAAAAAAACCGACATGGTGACTTGGTCTGTAAGTGATATGGGCAAAGATTATGCGCGGACATTACGCCACTGGCATGAGAACTTTGATGCCGCTTACGACAAGATTAAAGCGTTAAATTACGGCGACGACTTTATTCGAATGTGGAAGTTTTACCTAAGCTACTGTGAAGGCGGTTTTTTAGAACGCACCACCAGTACCGTACATTTAGTCGCTGTTCGCCCTCAATACCGTCTTTAATCGATTAGATACGGTTGTCATTTTCTAATGCTACATAGTCATTCACATCCCCGGTAATATTTTGCCGGGACGTCTCATCCTGTTTGAATGAGGTGTTATGTCTACTCTTAGTCTTCCACCAACGTTATTTATTGTGATTAACGCTGTGTGTTTTCAATTGGTATGGTGGGCTGGTGTATTAGGCCATAATCAACTTGTCTTGTTGTCTATTTTACTGATTATTAGTCATTTTTTATTATCAACATCCGTTAGACATGACGTACGAGTAATGTGTGTTTGTGGTGGGATTGGTATCATTGTTGATAGTTTATTAACAGGGTTTGGTGTATTTGAGTTTAATATTATTCCTTATTGGCTTGGGTTGTTGTGGCTCTACTTTGCACTGAGTTTACATTACAGCTTAGCGATATTTAGAACGTTTCCCATATGGTTACAATCATTATTGGGCGGTCTATTCGGTTGTTTAAGTTACATGGCCGGAGCAAAATTTGATGCAGTGGTGTTGCCCTTGGGTAACGTCTGGAGTGTATTTATATTGGCTTTGATCTGGAGTGGCTTATTTCCCGTATTACTCCATATTAGCCATCGTATTACTCGACGGCATATCGCTATGGAGGATCGCAGATGAAAACCTTACATAATGTTGCCAAAGAAAATCTACATTTTAGGCAGTCCCTATCGACACATTGGTTGGTAGAATTATTGTTTGGTATGGTGGGCGCAGTAGTATTAGCGCTAACCGTTATGTTTAGCATTAATGATGCCTCTGCCAGTGAGTCCGATATTGG
This sequence comes from Shewanella sp. MEBiC00475, assembly GCF_005234075.1. Classification (NCBI taxonomy): domain Bacteria; kingdom Pseudomonadati; phylum Pseudomonadota; class Gammaproteobacteria; order Alteromonadales; family Shewanellaceae; genus Shewanella; species Shewanella sp. MEBiC00475. The sequence goes on along the minus strand of NZ_CP039928.1, from coordinate 1,113,492 downwards.
TGCGGCAACACCTCTTTTTATCATTAACACCACAAATGACTCACTTGTTGAAGTCGGTACTGCCGATATGAGCCTGTTATGGTTTGATATTTATAGTGCAAAATTATTTTCTATTGATGGCAAGTATCGAGCCAATCGATTTCCACTGATACTTGATATCAAATATCACCGTGATATTGATGCCATTGATTTGGTTACTGCCACTATTGAGCAATGGCAACATTTAGGGTTAGCCGAAGAAAATATTGAACTCTATCGCCAACAATTAGTTAATGCATGGCCTGATGTGAAAGAGGGCGACAGACTGACTTTTAGGGTTAACACCCCTGAGGATGCTGCATTCTTACTCAACGACGCACCTTATTACCAAGTCAGTAATACTCAATTCCCTGCAGCTTTTCTTGATATTTGGTTATCAGAAAAAACCAGCCACCCTGAGTTACGTAAACAACTGATTGGAGTTAACTAATGAATTCAGTTCTATTATCCATACGTCAGCCAAAGCATTTTTTTACACGAGTGTTAACGCAAAATCGCATTGTCCAATACACAAAAAGATGCAGTGGCAAACTCGCTAAACCCTTTTTATACGGCGCAATACTATTAGGCGTAATGTCATGTTCGTCTGCATCGATTGAAGATTATCAACAAACAACTCCAACGTTAGATTTAGCCACATTTTTTGACGGTAAATTAACCGCAGCTGGAGTCGTACAAGATTTTTCAGGCAAGGTAACTCGCAAATTTACAGTCACCATGGAAGCGCACTGGGTTGATTCACCTGAAGGTAAGCAGGGGGTGATAAACGAATGGTTTATTTATGATGATGGCGAAAAGCAAACTCGTGTATGGAACATTACTGACAAAGGTAATGGGCTATACCAGGGAACGGCTAATGACATTCTAGGCATTGCCCAAGGTGAGTCGCGCGGTAGTGCATTACGTTGGCGTTACGACATGATATTGCCGGTAGATGGTAATAAGTATGAGGTCCATTTTGATGATTGGATGTTCTTAGTTGACGAAAAAACCATTATCAATAAAAGCGATATTATTAAATTTGGTGTAACGGTTGCCCAAGTGACTTTGGTCATTTCTAAGCAGCCTAACTAAGCAGCCTGACTAAGCAGTAGCTTACGTAATGGGACTGCTAAGAATACCAAGGCGTTAAGTTGGAAATTACAGTGATTTTTCAAATCGAATCTGACAAAAAATGGACTCATTAGAGTCCATTTTTATGTTGATCAACAGGTGATTTTAGCCTTTAAGCTTAGATGCGTCAGTTTGTTTTTTGTCGTAATATTCAAACGGAAACTGGTTACGGATTCGCTGGACTAGGTTATCGCCTATATTGGCCGTTACATGCAAACGCACATCACCAGATTTTTCTGCTCTAACGGTGCAGGTTAGCTTATTCGATTTGGCGATTGCGCGGCAATCTCGTTCAAATTTCTCTGGTATTTTGCCTTTATGCTTATTGAGCTTACCGTCTTTAAAATGCATTTCAAAAAGGGTTAATCCACGGCTACTACTGAAAATCAGTTTATAGGCCAGAAAGCATAATCCTGCAATCACCAGAATTTTAATGATGGTATCAGCCATAGTTCGCTCCTTTGTAGCACATATTTAAAGTGTTATATTATTGTAAGATACTCCCGTATGCGCGGTATGCAATGCAATTTTGTTGAAATTTATGCGCGATGTCTAAGTCTTACAAAAACAACTGGCTAAATGATTGCCATACCTTGCCTTTAAGTCTTGTATGGCGATTGAGCTCAGTGGGTATATCGTTATTAACAAAGGTATTCATTATTTGAATCGAACAGATTGTTAATGTAATCACTATAACGGTGTTGAACCGTTTTTATCTAAATTTTCGGATAATAAAAAACCGCACTTAAGCGGTTTTTTTGTATTCACCAGAGTCTATTTTTATGAGTACAAACTCTTACTCATTCACCGTTATCACTAGAACGAGTAACTAACGCTCGCCAATAACGTGCCGGTATTTTTATACAGATCAGAACTTACTTCGTTAGCACCATCAATGTCGGTATCTAAGTAAGCAATAGACATTCCAAAACCAGCAACTTCAGTTGATACGCCAATAGAGTAATCGGAGTAGCTGTCAAAGCCTTCTCCGTCATCAATGGCGTCGCCAAAGTTGTAGCCATAATGCAAATCTAGGCTCCAGTTTTCGACAAACTCCCAGCCATAGTTTATTTCGGTGTAATGTAGATCTTGATCACTTCCACCATAGTCATTGGTAAACCAGTAAGCGGCTCTAAAACCATTAAAGTCAATTCCTGCACTCACTTCTAAATAGTCTAATTCGCTATCACCTGGGTAGTTGTAACGATATAGCGTTAAGTCATAACTGGTATCGTCGTTAATCTCGCCATAATAGCCAGCATATAGATCAATTTCTACGTCTGGACCGTTATAGCCAGGCTCATCAAAATCGACATTACTGCCCCAAGCTCCGACAAAAAAGCCACTTTCATGGTTCCAATCAATATTGGCTTGTAGCGCTGGATCTGCGGCTGTTTGTGATACACCACGGAAACGATAATCGTTGGTTACCGTGACAGCACCAGACACTTCTGCCATAGCTAACGGAGCCAGTAGGGTAGCCGATAATGTTAATCCGCTTAACAGTGCAATTCGCGTTCTTTTTAATGTGTTTGACACGATATTATCTCCATTTACATAAAATGCAGTCGCTGCTAACTCAAGCTCTAGCTTCTGCGTATGCCACTTATCAGAATCAAAACTGCAAAGGTTTTGTCTGTACCGCATGGCGGTTAAACGTTATTGCTGTGCAAACTGCTGCTCAAACATAACGTAGATTTTTTTACAATTATTGATAACTTCCCAAGTGCCGGTAAAGCCGGCCGGGATAACAAACTTATCACCCACATTGACCGTTAAACTGTGTCCTTGGCTGTCGGTGATAACGCTACTGCCTTCGACAATATCGCAATACTCATATTCGCTATAATTAACTTGCCAGCAACCTGTTTCACTTTGCCAAACGCCAACATTGAACTGCTTACATGGGCTTTCAAAATGATTCTGCACCGATTGCAGAGGATTACCACTAATGAGTTTTTCGTCGGCTAAGTGATAAGACTCAAGCTCAGTTGATTGACTACTAAAAAGCATAATATCGTTAATATGTTTGCTCATTGAGTTCACTTATTTCATGGTCGGCATAATAAATGCCGAAGGTTCGTTACTGTCCGTTTTGGCTTGCGGCCAACGGGCGGTAATGGCTTTTCGTTTGGTATAAAAGCGTACTCCATCGGGTCCATGCATATGCAGCGGCCCAAACAGCGAACGTTTCCAACCACCAAAGCTATGAAATGCCATTGGCACAGGAATAGGTACATTAACGCCGACCATACCCACTTCAACATGGTGACAAAAGTGACGTGCGATTTGGCCACTTTGGGTGAAAATAGCTGTGCCATTACCAAATTCATGTTGGTTAATCAATTCCAACGCTTCCCCATAGTTATCGACACGCACAATGGCTAACACTGGGCCAAAAATTTCTTGTTGGTAAATGCTCATCTGTGGTGTGACATGGTCAAATAAACAGGCCCCTAAAAAGTAGCCTTGTTGGTGGTCACTAATACTGATATCACGACCATCGACTACTAAGCTTGCGCCTTCGTTTACGCCAGCTTCAACGTAGTCGTGCACTTTGGCTAAGTGCTGCGCTGAAATTAACGGCCCCATGTCCATTTCTGGTGTAATGCCACTACCCACTTTTAAGGCACTTATTTGCGGTAATAATGCATCAACTAATTTGTCGCCCACATCGCCTACGGCTAATACCACTGATATCGCCATACAACGTTCACCTGCACTACCATATGCTGCACCCATTAATGCATTCACGGCTTGATCTAAATCAGCATCTGGCATTAATAGCATATGGTTTTTTGCACCGCCCAATGCTTGTACACGCTTGCCGTGGGCCGAGGCAGTGGTATAAATGTATTCTGCAATTGGAGTAGAGCCGACAAAGCTAACGGCTTTGATATCGTCGTGGGTGAGCAGGGCATCAACGGCTTCTTTATCACCATTGATGACGTTAAACACTCCGTCTGGAAGTCCTGCTTGTTTGAGTAATTCGGCAATAAACATCACTGAGCTAGGATCTTTTTCCGACGGTTTCATGATAAAGGTGTTACCGCAGGCAATCGCAATCGGGAACATCCACATTGGGACCATTACCGGGAAGTTAAATGGCGCAATACCGGCCACAACGCCTAGTGCTTGGTTTACTGACCATGCATCGACACCGCCGCCCACTTGTTGGGTGTGCTCACCTTTTAGTAAATGCGGAATACCACAAGCAAATTCGACAACTTCTAAGCCTCGGGTAATTTCTCCTTTGGCATCATCTAACACTTTACCGTGCTCAAGGGTGATGAGCTCTGCTAGTTTGTCGATATTCTGTTCGGCTAACGCTTTAAATTTAAATAGCACCCTAGCGCGGTTAAGCGGGGTCACTTGCGACCAGCTTTCGAACGCTGTTTTAGCGGTGACAATGGCGCTAGCCACTTCATCTTTACTTGCTAATGACACTTGGCCACGGGCTTCGCCTGTCGCGGGATCATAAATTGTTTGGCTGCGCTGGCTTGCTGGTGTGTGTTGCCCATTAACAAAATGGTTGATGTTAAGCATGAACTCTATCCTTATAAACTAAAAATGGGTTAACCCACGGCATTAATGGCATCGGCGAGCTGATTCACCATGTCATCAATTTGCGATTTTTCGACAATCAGTGGTGGTGACAGGGCAATAATGTCGGCCGTTGCCCGCACCAAAGCACCGTTTCTGAAGCAATGATCAAATATGTCATAACCGCGTTTTCCGACACCTTTGTCACTTGGCGAAAATTGAATACCTGCGACTAAACCGGTATTACGAATATCAATGACGTTGGGTAGCCCTTTAAGACTGTGAACCGCTTGTTCAAAATAAGACTCTAGGCCTTTAGCGCGTTCAAATAACTTTTCGTTTTCATAAATCGATAACGTCGCCAATGCCGAGGCAGCTGCAACGGGATGGCCTGAATAGGTATAACCGTGAAAAAACTCAATCAGTTGCTCAGGACCGTCCATGCAGGTGTCGTGAATGGTGTTACTGACAAACACTGCCCCATCGGAATAGCACCATTATTAATCGCTTTGGCGGTGGTGATCATGTCGGGTGTGACCTGCCAGCGTTCACTGGCAAATGCAGCACCTAGGCGGCCAAAGCCGGTAATGACTTCGTCGAATATCAACAAAATTCCGTGCTTTTGAGTGATCTCGCGTAAACGTTTTAGATATCCATCTGGCGGTAAAATGACCCCGGCTGAACCTGACATTGGCTCAACAATTACAGCGGCAATATTTTCGGCGCCGTGTAAGGTAATGAGTTGCTCAAGCATTTCGGCTTTCTCTAATCCGTGTGGCGGCAAGCCATGACTAAAGGCATTATTGGCAATGTCTAGCGTGTGAGGTAAGTGATCAACGCCTTGGAGTAATTGTTGGCTAAAGGTTCTGCGATTATTGCTAATGCCGCCGACCGAAATACCACCAAAGCCGACACCATGATAACCAAGCTCGCGGCCGATAAATCGAGTGCGAGTCGCTTGACCATTAGCGCGATGATAACAAAGCGCCATTTTTAGCGCGGTTTCAACAGATTCAGACCCCGAATTGGTAAAAAATACATGGTCTAATCCATCAGGGCTAATTTGACTGAGTTTATGGGCCAACTCAAAGGCTAGCGGATGACCCATTTGAAACGATGGGGCAAAGTCCATTTGGTTAATTTGTTTACTGACAGCTTCAGATATTTCTTGTCTGCCGTGGCCAGCATTACAACACCATAACCCTGCAGTGGCATCGAGCACTTTATTGCCATTATTGTCGGTGTAATACATTCCTTGGGCCGACACTAACAGCCGAGGATTAGTTTTAAACTGCTTATTGGCAGTAAACGGCATCCAATAATGATCCATATTTGGCCATGTTTGCGATGAATCGCCAGCGGTGATTTTTTGATTTTCGCTCATAAATTGACTCTACTTTGATAGCTACAATTATTAGGGATTCATCTAAAACTGGTTAAATAACGAGTGACGAATATTCGCTATGCTATGTCAAAAATAATGAACATAAAAGGGTTTTGTGCATTTATTTAAACTAAATGGAGCTATTTTGTAAAATATATTGAAAATATCTTGCCGTTGAGCATAATCAGGTGACAATATTCATTAACGTTATTGTGTCGATAATCCATTTTAGACGGCACAAATTTGTCTTAGCACCTACTTTATTTATTAATGTTGGTGCTTATCAATCCATTTATTATTTCGAGGTCACAATGAGTACTCCAACAAGTCGTAGCGATTGGGAAGCACTGGCAGCAAATCTGCAAATCAATGGTAATGCATTTATTAATGGCCAATATCAAGGATCGCTGTCGGGCGATACATTTGACTGTATTAGTCCTATCGATGGCCAAGTACTCGCCAAAGTGGCTAGCTGTGACTTAGCAGATGCCAATGTGGCAGTTGCTAATGCTCGCGAAGTATTTGAAGCCGGTACTTGGGCTCACTTACCGCCAGTTAAACGTAAAGAAGTCATGATCAAGTTCGCCGACTTGCTTGAAGCAAATGCGGACGAACTGGCGTTACTTGAAACCCTCGATATGGGTAAGCCTATTCAATTTTCTAAAGGCGTTGATGTGGTTGGCGCGGCTAGAGCTATCCGTTGGTCTGGTGAAGCCATTGATAAAATTTATGATGAAATTGCTCCTACTGCCCATAACGAAATTGGCATGATCACCCGTGAAGCCGTTGGTGTTGTAGCAGCCATTGTACCGTGGAATTTTCCGATGATTATGGCGTGTTGGAAGCTTGGACCATCACTTGCTACGGGTAACAGTGTCATTTTAAAGCCATCAGAAAAATCACCATTAACTGCAATTCGTATGGCGCAGTTAGCCATTGAAGCGGGTATTCCGGCTGGGGTATTAAACGTATTACCAGGGTTTGGTCATACCGTGGGTAAAGCCTTGGCGTTGCACATGGACGTTGATACTTTGGTGTTTACTGGTTCAACAAAAATTGCCAAACAGTTAATGATTTATGCAGGCGAGTCGAACATGAAGCGCGTGTGGCTAGAAGCGGGCGGTAAAAGCCCTAATATTGTATTTAACGATGCACCAGACTTAAAAGCCGCGGCTGAAGCTGCCGCTGTTGCGATTGCTTTTAACCAAGGCGAAGTGTGTACTGCAGGTTCGCGTTTATTGGTTGAAGCTGGTGTAAAAGATGAGTTGATCAAACTGATAGCCGAAGAAATGCAAAGCTGGCAACCGGGGCATCCACTTGACCCTAAAACGACTTGCGGAGCTATGGTTGATCAGCAGCAACTTAATAACGTGTTGAACTATATTAAAGCCGGTCATGAACAAGGTGCAACTTTAGTTGAAGGCGGATTGCAAGTGATGGCTGATACTGGCGGAGCATTTGTGCAACCGACTATATTTAGTAATGTTAAAAATGACATGACGATTGCGTGCGAAGAGATTTTTGGCCCTGTGTTAGCCGTTATCGAGTTTGATGGTATGGAACAAGCGATTGAGATTGCTAACGACACTATTTATGGTCTAGCTGCTGGTGTGTGGACATCAAACTTAAGCAAAGCACATAAAACGGCTAAAGCGCTGCGCTGTGGCATGGTGTGGATAAACCATTATGATGGCGGCGATATGACCGCGCCATTTGGCGGCTATAAGCAATCGGGTAATGGCCGAGATAAATCATTACATGCGTTTGACAAGTACACCGAACTCAAAGCCACTTGGATTGCCCTATAACGGTCATTCATTACATTGATTTTTCACAACAAGCCCTTTAGCGATAAAGGGCTTTTTTATTCAATAATAGCTAAGTCACTCCTGCCCCAGTTAGCCCGCGAGGTTAAGTTTATTTAACGCTTAAAAACGTCACGTTAGCAGTAAACTAATATTAGTCGTATTAACCATCTGGTCATTTGATCAGCATTTTCATCAACACGCGTAGTTATACGCCAGCATCATGTCATTTAAGGAGAACAGAATGATTCATAAGACTTTTTCTCGTTTGGCTATTATTGTGACTGTTGCGTTGTTTAGCTTTGTTCTATGGGTTATTTATTTAGCCAATATCGGCGGTCATAGTGTATTTTTCGATGTCATAAAACAGATCCCTTATGGCGACAAGCTTGGCCATATGCTGCTATTTGGTTTGTTAACCTATATGGCTAATTTAGCCTTGTTGAGTCGTCATTTTCGACTCGGTGGTGTTCCGCTTTATTACGGGACTGTGTTAGTGTCGATATTCGTCTTGGGAGAAGAAATCAGTCAAGGTTTCATCCCATCCAGAACATTAGATATCTTCGACTTAGCCGCCGATGCAGTCGGTATTATTTTATTCAGTTATTTTAGTGGGTTAACTCAGCGGTATTTGGATAATCATTGTTAAGTTAGCATTATTATTTGCCCTAACAGTTTGGAGAGATTGAGTATGAATTTTCCTTTAGTGACGACCGATTGGCTGGCATTGCATCTTGATGATCCAGACCTTGTATTACTTGATGCCAGCATGGACATTGTGCTGGGTAAAGAACCACTCGTTTATGATGAGCTTTACGTTATTCCTGGTGCATTATCGTGCCAAATGGATAAGCTTTTTTTCGATCATCTTTCTCCACAAACTCACGCTATGCCCACGGAAAATCAATTTACTGCAGCAGCTCAATCATTGGGCGTGAATCATAACAGCACCGTGGTGATTTACGATAACCAAGGTATTTATTCGGCGCCAAGAGCTTGGTGGACCTTTAAAGCGATGGGATTTGATAAGGTATTTGTTCTCGACGGTGGTTTACCGCAATGGCAAGCAGAAGGGCGAGATACGGTGCGTCAATTTGCGACAACAACTGAGTCTGGTGATATTAAAGGTCGTTTACAACAATACAAGGTGTGTGATACTGAGTTTGTGTTAACCCATCTTGGTCATGCAAAAGTGGATATTATTGATGCTCGCGCAGCAGGGCGTTTTAATGGTACTACACCGGAACCTCGTGTTGGGATGCGCGGTGGTCATATTCCCGGCTCGTTAAATCTACCGTTTGCTCAGGTATTAAGTGGTTTTAAAATGAAATCACCACGTGAGTTACAAAGCATTTTTTCGGCTTTAAATACCAGTAATAATGCTCAACGGGTTTTTAGCTGCGGTTCTGGGATCACGGCCTGTATTTTGATTTTGGCGTCGTATGTAGCAGGGCATCATGAAACCATTCTTTATGATGGTTCTTGGGCGGTTTGGGGCGGAGATGCTGCTTTACCAATAGAGTAGGGGCAATTGAATAATTGGTGGGTATTTTTTGTTTTATGGCCTACGGTCACTAACGTCGTGGCGCTTCACCCACACCAGACCAAGAGGAAACCAACGGCTGTTCCCTCTTGGATCTCCCAGCCGCCCCGCAACATTTTCAAACAGCGAAAAGGTCGCCATGGGGATTGATCCAGCTTTTGACCTCTCTTGTAGACAGCCTCGGTCTTATTCGAAAATGCTACCGCTTCCGATCGGCCATCCATGGCCACCGAAAGCTAGCCTGACGTCCTGTCAGGCTCACGCTATTTTCTTCAACACCCTCAAGTTAAGAGTTGAATTTGACCATTTTCAAATCAAGTAAACTAACTCGCTTATGCCCCATTCCTTGTCAGTGAGGTATATCAGGCGCAAGGCAATAATCGATCAATGAAAAAGATTAAACATCATCAACCCCACCTTAAAAGGAATAATCAGAACAGATAATTAGCCTAAAGGTTATACGAAAACTACTACCGCAAAAAAGTAAATTCCTATAGCATAAAACATACCGATTAATATGGATGTGGCATCGGCCAAGTCCAACAAGCGATTTATGCGTCGCATACAGCGCAACGCATAAATACTAAAACGTTAGGTCTCAATGGAGTTCAGTTGTTACATTTTAAGCCTTTAACATATGGCATTATTTACTTCTCTTACATACCTGCATTTGCAATTTTATATTGTATATCTCCTTGTTTGATAAAAGATCTAAGCATAATAGACTCTTTGTATTTTAGCGTGGTTACCTTAACAACACTGGGTTATGGTGATATTTTACCTATTTCATCTTTAGGTAAAATAATAGTTTCATTGCAAACTATTCTAGGAGTGGTAACTGTCGGTTTATTTCTCAACTCTTTAGCTGAATTAAGGGCGAAATTAGAGTTTCAGCGATTAGCCGAAAATAGCGTAAATATTTTAGAAAGGCATGTTTGTTTGTTACTTGAACAATTAAAAAATGCTAGGTTAATGGCATGGGATAAGCATGCTATTAATGCAGAGAGTTATGATCAATTACGAGAGTTTATTGATAATGTTTATCTTGGTGTTTTAAATGGACAGTATAAATTAAATGGTGCTCAGATTATTTTATTCCTACAAACAGTGGATCAGCAGCACGACACTATTGTTGGGTTAATTCCTATAGCAACTAATGTATCTAGTGATATAGGTATGCAATGGATTTCACTGGTTAGTAACGTTCGTAACTTGACTCAACAATATAAAGCATATGCTAGTGCAGATCCGGATGCATTTTCACCACCGACACAAAATGATGTCGCTTTACAGATCGAAGAGCTAATCAATTCTTTTTATATAATTTGCGATAAAAAACGACCTATCAAGAAAATTAAGCAGGACACATAACAATTGGCTTTTGCTCCTGCGTCGCTATTTTTTGCCTCTTAATGAGGTGTCATAAGCTCAAGGAAACATTGTGAGTAAGTCAAAGAAGATCATTGACAATCCAACAAGTGCAGAACTATTAAAGCAGTTCGCGGCGTTTGAGAACTTGGAGGCCCTTTACAAGGCTTTTCCGTTTGCTCGTAAAATCTTCCCTAAAATGGAAGATGCCTTAAATGAATTTAATAAGATTAAAGAACAAGCAAAAATATTGGAGGTACCTGATCAGTTCAATGATCGTTTTGCGAATTTAGGTTGGATTGCATATGAATCCATGAGCATGGAAATGATGCAGAAAACAATAAACATTTATGACACTGAGGGAAAGGATGCTGCGGAAAAATTCCTAGCCGATTCGTATGACGAAGAAACATTAAAATGGGGAATATTACGATTTAATGGAAGTCGTGATTTTAGAAAAAGAATAAGGCTCGCGGTATTGGCCAGAGAGGATTACTTAGCTGGAAGATATCATGCGTGTATACCGTTATTGCTGAGCTTGCTTGATGGTCTCGTAAACGATGTGTCGAAGCATGTAGGATTTTTTGCTGAGAATGTCGATTTGACAGCTTGGGATTGCATTGCTGCTCATGAATCAGGCCTTCAAACATTAGCTTCAATTCTCACTAAAGGCAGAAATAAAACGAATGAAGAAGCTATATCCATTCCATACAGAAACGGGATTCTTCATGGTCGCGAGTTAGCTTTTGATAATAAAGTAGTGGCTGCAAAGTGCTGGGCTGCTCTCTTTGCAGCGAGAGACTGGGCTGGAGCACTTGATGATGGGAAAAAGGAACCAAAACCAAAAGAAGATGTGAGCTGGAAGCAGCTATTTAAGCAAATCTCTGAAACAAACCTTATGAAAAAATCCATTGAAGAATGGAAACCAAGAATATCTGAGGATATCCCATATCTTCCATTTGAAGGGGATATTTACAATCTGCCTGAAAATACACCAGAACATTCAGTGGCTGCCTTTTTAGATCATTGGTGCAATAAGCGATTTGGCCTTATTGCTGATGTCATTTTATACTTTACCGAGACACCTAAGGGAAAAAAAGCTGGTATGGCACGGCAAGATTTTGGTAAGCATGTGCCGGTTTCGTTCAAAGTATTGGGTATAGATGACCAAGCTGCAGCCGTTACTCATGTAATAGCAGAGCTGCGTTTTGAAGTTGATGGTCAAGAAAAGTTTAAAGAAGTTTCGGTACGCGCAATATACCAAGACTTAGAAAATAATCCTTCTGTCCGTTCTATACCCGGTGGGCACTGGAGGATAGTTCAAAATTCTTTCACCGACATCATATATGCGTCCAGCTTATAATAAGGCGTTGCTGTTGGACAAAATTTCCGTTGCGCTGCATTTTGTCGCAGAGTGAGACATTAATAGATATAGAGGGTTCAGGGTAAAGTTTATAAAAATGAATTTAAACAATTACTTATGTAGATTACTTCATTCCAAAACGAGTTATTCTTTACTTGAAAACATTCAAATTCAACTCTGGACTTGAGGCCGTTGAAGAAAATAGTGTGAGCTGGCCATGGATGGCCCGCTAGCTTTCGCGGTACAGGATGTACCATCGGAAGCGTTAACATTTTCGAATAAGTCCGAAGAACACCGAAATGCAGTCAAAAGCTGGATCTGACCACGTCGCGAAATTATCGATTTTCAGATGATTTTGATGTGGCGGCTGGGAGTTCCAAGAGGGAATAGCCGTTGATTTCCTCTTGGTCTGGTGTGGGTGAAGCGCCACGACGTTGGTGGCCGCAGGCCATAATGTATTAGCCCGTGCAGGGTGGAACCTTGCGATCTTAAGCGTTAGTGGCCGCAGGCCATAAAAAGAACAAAGGTTGACCCTTTTGCAAACCGACAGCAAATCCATCAACCTATAGCAAATCCTTCATCCTATGATAAAACATTCCTGCTGCAAGTAGTGGCGATCGCAACATTGGTCCACCTGGGAAGGTCATGTGTTTAATGTCATTAAACACATCGATACGTTGTGACTGCTGACTAATCGCTTCTGCAATCAACCTTGCTGCCATGTGAGTGGCATTCACCCCGTGACCAGCATATGCTTGGGCAAAATAGATGTTAGCGGCGTCAGGTAAACGGCCGATTTGTGGCATACGGTTGGCACCGATGCCCATCATTCCGCCCCATTCATAATCAATTTTGATGCCTTTTAATTGTGGGAATACTTTTTCAAGATTAGGCCTTAACTCGGCTTCAATGTCTTTAGGGTCTTTACCAGAATAAGTACATAAACCACCAAACAATAAACGACGGTCTGCGGATAAATGGAAGTAATCTAACGCCACGCGCATATCGGCAAATGCCATATTTTGCGGGATGATACTGGCGCATTGTTGCTCAGTTAACGGCTCTGTGGCTAACAAGTAAGTTCCAGTGGGTAGCACTTTACCACCAAGGAAAGGGCTTAATTTATTACCAAGGTAACCATTGCCTGCCACTACCAGATAATCACAGGTCACTTCACCTTCTGCGGTAATCACTTTAGGTTTATCACCTTTAATTATCTTTTCTGCCGCGCTGTTTTCAAATAATTGTGCACCAAGTTCACGTGCAACTCGGGCTTCGCCTAAGGCTAAATTGAGAGGGTGTAAATGGCCACTGCCCATGTCGACTAATGCACCTTGGTAAAAATCTGAGCCAATGACTTCGCTGATTTGTGATTTATCTAATAGGGTTATCGGTTTTTGATAGCCTTGGGATTTTAGGTCTTGGTATTCTTGTGCTAAGTCATCCATGTGCCTTGGCTTGACGGCTAGATCGCAATAGCCCATGTGCAAGTCGCAATCGATGTTATGTTGGGCAATCCGGTCGGTGACAATATCTACTGCTTCAAAACCCATCTGTTGAATTGACTTTACACCTTCTTCACCAATCTCATTACGGAACTGGGTTGCGTCATGGCCGATCCCGCGGATGAGCTCGCCACCATTTCGGCCAGAGGCTCCCCAGCCAATGCGTTTGGCTTCAAGCAATGCCACACTGTAACCTCGTTGTCTGAGTTCAATGGCAGTATTAATACCACTAAATCCACCACCAACAATACACACATCGACTGTCAGGTTTTCGCTTAGTTTTGGATGTTGATAAAGCTCTTTTGCGGTCGCCACATAAAAGGAGTCTGGATAGTGTAGGCTATGAATTGGGGATTTATGTGACATAAACGCTCCAAGTTGTTGATTCTAAATGAAATAACAACTTATAAATGAATGGTTAGATGTAATTTAACTCATCTAGGGTGTGCATTTTATTTAACACTTATTTAGTGTAAAATACAATTGCTTTGATTTAAGTAAATTATCATGCTCTATTGATACAGATTTTGTTAGAGTGTTAATAATCTGCAACACTTTAACAGCAAGCTATTAGTCAACATTTAGTAGGAGAACGAATTTGGATATTGGTGCAAACCTAAAAGCTATTCGCAAATTGAAAGGCTTATCTCAACGCGAGTTAGCCAAGCGAGCAGGGGTTACCAACAGTACAATTTCAATGATTGAGAAAAACAGTGTTAGCCCATCTGTTAGCTCACTCAAAAAAGTATTAGCTGGGATCCCAATGTCTTTAGTGGATTTCTTCTCAATTGATGATGGCTCTATCGGTGATCAGAAAGTGGTTTATCGTGCCAATGAATTATTGGATATTGGTACTGGCGAGTTAGTGTATAAACTCATTGGCCGTGACTACCCAAATAGAGCAATGTCGGTAATGAGTGAAATATACCCTATTAATGCAGATACTGGTGCTGAAATGCTGCAACATAAGGGCGAGGAAGGCGGTATCATTGTTGCGGGTAAACTTGAACTAACTGTTGGCGAAGAGGAATTTATTTTAGAAGAAGGCGACAGTTATTATTTTAATAGTGAACAGCCTCATCGTTTCCGTAACCCATTTGATGAACCTTGTAAGGTGATGAGTGCAACCACCCCCGCTGATTTTTGATGGTGTATCATTGAATTGGTTCTGCTTACAGCCAATGCTTTTGTTCTGGGGAATAGTGTAAGGTAATCAATAAACTTGGCTATTCCCACTGATTAAATAGCGGATAATGTATTGGTTTTTATCCGTTGTCGATTTCATTCCTAGCATATGATTATTCATTTGTGTAAAGAATATTAAGCAATAAATTCCCCTTTTTTGTGCATTGCCCGCCCCATTTTAGCGCATTTTACACTCGGTATTAGTCAATTAACCCCTTAGGTAATTTTTTTAACAATCCTGTCAATTTATAGTTATCAACTTGTTTTAATGGTGTTTTATTTTTATTTTTCTAAAAGTTGATTTTATCATTCGTTATCCTCTTGCCTAGCTAAAAAAATGCGTGTAGTGTGTGAAAAAATGAACACGTAAAACAATAAGTTCATCACAATCTTTGCCAAAGGTGAGATATGTCCCAATCAAGTATTCCCCTTATCGGGGTCGTAGCATGCAATCAGCAAATTGGCCTACATCCATTTAATATAGTGGGCGAAAAATATTTGCTTAGCGTGGTTAATGGTGCCAAAGGATTTCCATTGGTTATCCCTTCTTTAGATGTTGAATTACCTACAAAAGATTTGCTTGCTCGCCTTGATGGTATTTTATTTACAGGCTCTCCATCTAACGTTGAGCCTCATCATTACCAAGGTGTGCCAAGTGAAGCTGGTACCCACCACGATCCTAAACGCGATGCCATGACGTTACCGTTAATTAAAGCGGCGATTGAGGCCGGTGTTCCGGTGCTAGGCATTTGTCGCGGTTTTCAAGAAATGAACGTGGTCTATGGTGGCAGTTTGTATCAAAAACTGCATGAAGTTGGCACATTTATTGAACATAGAGAAGATAAGCATGCACCAGTAGATGTGCAATATGGTCTATCGCATCAAGTTAATCTTGTGGCCGGCGGTCTTCTTCACGATGCATGGGGCTGTGACACTGCAGAGGTAAACTCTGTCCATACTCAAGGCGTGGAGCGCCTAGGTGAAGGGTTACAGCCAGAAGCATTCGCTCCGGATGGATTAATCGAAGCATTTTCAGTGAAAAATGCTAAAAGTTTTGCATTAGGTGTTCAGTGGCATCCAGAATGGAAAGTAACCGAAAATGCATTTTATACTGCAATTTTCGAGGCATTCGGACAAGCCTGTAGACAATATGCGGCAACACAAGTGAGATAATAATGGATAAGTTAATTGCTTTTTTAAAAGACAAAAAAATTACCGAAGTTGAATGTGTCATAAGTGATATGACTGGAATTGCGCGTGGCAAAATAGCTCCAGTGGATAAGTTTGTTTCTGAAAAGGGCATGCGTTTACCAGAAAGCGTGTTATTGCAAACCGTTACCGGTGATTTCATCAATGAAGAGATTTATTATCAACTTCTTGATGATGCCGATATCGATTTTGTGTGTGTGCCAGATGAAAATGCCGTTTTCATGTTGCCATGGACTGTTGAAGCTACCGCTCAGGTGATCCACGATTGTTATGATCGTATGGGTAATCCAATTGAATTGTCATCTCGTAACGTGTTGAAGAAAGTACTTAAACTTTATGAAGATAAAGGTTGGGAACCGGTTATTGCGCCAGAAATGGAGTTTTACCTTACCAAACGTTCAGATGATCATGATTTACCGCTTAAACCACCTATTGGTCGCTCTGGTCGCCCAGAAGCAGGACGTCAGTCTTTCTCTATTGACGCCGCTAACGAATACGATCCGTTGTTTGAAGATATGTATGAATGGTGTGAAGTCCAAGGGCTAGATATTGATACTTTGATCCATGAAGATGGTCCTGCGCAAATGGAGATTAACTTCAGTCACGGTAATGCATTGTCATTAGCCGATCAGGTATTTATTTTTAAGCGTACCTTAAGAGAAGCAGCATTAAAGCATGATGTGTGTGCCACATTTATGGCTAAGCCAGTTACCGACGAGCCTGGTAGCGCAATGCACATTCACCAAAGTGTACTAGATACTAAAACTGGCAAAAACATTTTCACTAAAGAAGATGGTACTCAAAGTAAATTATTCCTCAGCTATATTGCTGGTTTACAACATTATATTCCTGAGTTATTGCCGTTAATGGCACCCAGCGCTAACTCGTTCCGCCGCTTCTTACCTGGTACATCTGCACCCGTAAACCTTGAATGGGGTGTTGAAAACCGTACCTGTGGTTTGCGTATCCCTGAGTCATCACCACAAAATCGCCGTATTGAAAACCGTATTCCAGGTGCTGACGCTAACTGCTATCTCGCCATTGCGGCCAGTTTATTGTGTGGTTATATCGGAATGGTTGAGGACTTAAAACCTTCAACACCCGTAACGGGTAAGTCGAACGAAAGCCGTTCTAATAATGAAAACTGTTTACCGTTAACCTTAGAAGAAGCGTTAGCTGCAATGCAAACAAGTGAAGCTTGTATTGAGTATTTAGGCCAGTCGTTTACCACAGGTTTTGTGGCGGTAAAACAAGCTGAGCTTGAAAACTTCCGTCGTGTAGTCAGTTCGTGGGAACGTGAGTTCTTATTATTGACAGTGTAATGATGACTGAGCGTTTTAGCTCGCATGATTAATTTTGTGGATAACAGATAGCAAATACCACAGGGTTTGCTATCTGCTTGAAAGGATATATGTATGACAAACCCATTACCGACGGATGCAATGGATCAACAACAGCATCTTGAGCGTCTGCAAGCCGCAGACAAGCAGCATTTTATCCACCCATTTACCGATTCAAAGGGGTTAGCCGAAAAAGGTACTCGGGTGATAGAGCGTGCTGATGGCGTGTATTTGTGGGACATCATGGGCCATAAGTTGCTAGATGCAATGGCAGGTTTGTGGTGTGTAAACGTCGGTTATGGTCGTCAGTCAATTGTTGATGCCGCCAGTAAACAAATGCAGAAACTGCCTTTTTATAATAGTTTCTTCCAATGTTCACATCCACCCGCTATTGAATTGGCGCAAAAAATTGCTTCGTTAGCACCAGCACACATGAACAATGTGTTTTTTACTGGGTCTGGTTCTGAATCAAATGACACCAATTTACGTATGGTGCGACGTTACTGGGATTTAAAAGGCAAACCAAGCAAGAAAACCATCATTAGCCGCGACAATGCTTATCATGGTTCTACCGTTGCAGGTGCGAGTTTAGGCGGAATGTCTGGCATGCATGAACAAGGTGATTTACCTATACCTGGGGTGGTGCATATTGCGCAACCTTATTGGTATGCCGAGGGTAACGGTTTATCTCCAGAAGAATTTGGATTAAAAACGGCGCAGGCACTTGAAGCCAAAATTATTGAGTTAGGTGAAGATAATGTCGCTGCGTTTATTGCAGAGCCGTTTCAAGGGGCGGGTGGGGTGATTATTCCTCCATCGACTTACTGGCCTGAAATTAAACGTATTTTAGCTAAGTACGATATTTTATTCATTCTTGACGAAGTGATCAGCGGCTTTGGTCGTACCGGGAAATGGTTTGCGGCAGAATATTTTGATTTACAGCCTGATTTGATCACTATCGCTAAAGGCATGACCTCTGGTTACGTGCCAATGGGTGGGGTTATTGTGTCAGACAAAGTGGCAGATGTGATTAAGCAAGATGGTGGTGAATTTACCCATGGTTTTACTTATTCAGGTCATCCCGTTGCCGCTGCTGCAGCATTAGAAAATATTCGTATTATTGAGCAGGAAAACTTAGTTGAACGTGTGGCTAATGATACCTCACCGTATTTACAGTCGCGCTTACAAGAGTTGGCTCAACATCCATTAGTGGGTGAAGTGCGTGGCATTGGTTTAGTGGCCGCCATTGAGTTAGTCAAAGACAAATCTTCGCATCAACGCTTTGATGCCAAAGTTGGCGTGGGAACCTTTTGTCGTGATGCGTGTATTGCTCATGGTTTAGTGATGCGTTCAGTTGGCGACACTATGATTATTTCGCCGCCGTTAATCATCAGTCACAGTGAGATAGATGAGTTAGTCACCAAAGCAACACAAGCATTAGATGATACTTATCAATACGTAAAAGGATTGGAATAAGCATTTAGCTACCGAATGCTTATTTAATAGAGTGATTTTTTATCAATGGTATTTAAGCGATCTTATTATCGAAAATGTTGTTGATAAAAACTGCAAAATTATGGGAGCGTATGCCGTTGCTGTAATCATACCGATGCGTAGTAAAGTTGTAGCATTGGATAATTTCTTTCAATAGAAAGAAGATTTACACGCTGGTATAGCTAGCGAAAAAACGAAAGTCAGTACCATTCTGACCATTATCCAAAAAGGGAGACAGTATGAAGCTACTAAACAAACTATCCACATTGGCCCTCATTACAGCGAGTGTGTTGTCAAGCGCTGCTATTCAGGCCGAGGAAGTGGTCAAAATGTACAATTGGTCGGATTATATTGCCGAAGATACTCTCGCCAACTTTGAAAAAGAAACCGGTATTCATGTTATTTATGACGTGTTTGATAGTAATGAAGTGCTCGAAGCTAAATTACTTTCTGGCCACAGCGGCTATGACATTGTGGTGCCGTCAAATCATTTTTTAGCTAAGCAAATTAAAGCCGGTGCTTTTCAAAAGTTAGATCGCGCTAAGTTGACTAATTACGCCAACTTAAAGCCAGATTTAATGAAGCAATTACAAAAAGCTGACCCTGATAATCAATATGCTATCCCTTATTTATGGGGCACAAACGGCATTGGATACAACATCGACAAAGTTAAAGCGGTATTAGGCGAAGATGCACCTTTTGATTCTTTAGAGCTTATTTTTAATCCTAAATACGCTGAAAAAATTGGAACTTGTGGTTTCGCAATGCTTGATTCTGCCGATGATATGTTACCTCAAGCACTGATTTATTTAGGCCTAGACCCTAACAGTAAAAATGCTGCTGATTATGAAAAAGCCGCTGAAGTATTGGAGAAAGTACGTCCGTATATTACTTACTTCCATTCATCACGTTATATTTCTGACTTAGCAAACGGTGATATCTGTGTTGCGTTTGGTTTCTCTGGTGACGTTTTCCAGGCTGCAGCTCGTGCTGATGAAGCCGGTAATGGCAATAAAATTGGCTATTCTATTCCAAAAGAAGGCGCCAACTTATGGTTTGATATGTTAGCGATTCCAAAAGATGCCACTAACGTTGATAACGCCCTTAAACTGATGAATTATTTACTTCGCCCTGAAGTGATTGCTCCTATCAGTAACTATGTTGCTTACGCGAACCCTAATATACCTGCGCAAGCGTTAGTCGATGAAGCCATTCGTAACGATCCAGCCATTTACCCACCACAGTCGGTAATTGATAAGTTGTACATTGGTGATATTCGTCCATTAAAAATTCAACGTGTTGCGACACGTGCTTGGACCAAAGTGAAGTCAGGCCAATAACCTTACTCACTCAGACTCAGGGCGGGTTAACTCGCCCTGTTTATTCAACAGTATTGATGTATTTATTGGCTAATTTAGCCACTTTAACAGATTGTTACGTGTGCCTTAAAACAGGCTGTTCTGTTGCGGTACGCATACTCCAAAAAGGCGGAGCAGTATTATGGTAAACACCTCGGGCGTCACCAATAAACCAACCACAAAGACGCAAGACAAAGTACTGCTTAAGATAGATCGTGTAAGCAAACTTTTCGATGATGTGCGTGCGGTAGACGATGTATCGTTAACCATCAACAGTGGAGAAATATTTGCGCTATTGGGTGGTTCGGGTTCTGGTAAGTCAACGTTACTACGCATATTAGCGGGCTTTGAAAAGCCAACCGAAGGACGTATTTTTCTTGATGGTGTCGACATTACTGATATGCCACCGTACGAACGTCCTATTAATATGATGTTTCAATCCTATGCTTTATTCCCACACATGACCGTTGAGCAAAATATTGCTTTCGGACTCAAGCAAGACAAAATGCCTAAGGCTGATATTGCTGCACGCGTAAAAGAAATGCTTAAACTAGTGCACATGGAAAAATACGGTAAACGTAAACCACAACAATTGTCTGGTGGACAACGTCAGCGTGTCGCATTAGCTCGCTCGTTAGCTAAACGACCTAAGCTGTTATTACTCGATGAGCCAATGGGTGCATTAGATAAAAAGCTGCGTACCCAAATGCAGTTAGAAGTGGTCGATATTTTAGAGGCTGTAGGTGTAACGTGCGTGATGGTAACCCACGACCAAGAAGAAGCCATGACCATGGCCGGCCGCATTTCTATTATGCACGAAGGTTGGATTGCTCAAACCGGTAGCCCTATGGATATTTACGAGTCACCAGCCAGCCGCTTGGTGGCAGAATTTATTGGTACGGTTAATTTGTTCGAAGGCGAGATTACTGAAGATGAAGTTGACCACGCCATTATTAAGTCTCCGACCTTATCGCAACCGTTTTATATTGGTCACGGTATTTCAACCAGCCTAGAAAACAAAAATGTATTTTTGGCTTTACGCCCAGAGAAAACCATTATTACTCGCCAGAAGCCAGAAGGTGATTACAACTGGGCCCATGGTGTAGTGCATGATATTGCTTATCTTGGTGGCTTGTCTGTGTATTACATTAAGTTAAAAAACAACCAAATTGTACAATGCTCAATGATTAACCGTGAACGCCGCGCCGACCATCCAACATGGGAAGATGAGGTGTATATCAGTTGGGAAGACAGCAGCGGGGTTGTATTACACTCATGAAGAATCCACTGAAAATAATTAAAGGTCGATATCTCACCATGGGGGTGCCATACCTGTGGTTGTTGATGTTCTTTGCCTTACCGTTTGCCATTGTATTAAAGCTGAGCTTTTCTACTGCGGCTATTGCTATTCCACCTTACGAAGCCACATTTAGCTATATTGATGAATTGCTAAATATTTCATTGAACATGGGTAACTATTTACTGTTACTACAAGATTCAATGTATTACATGGCATATTTATCATCATTAAAAATGGCGTTAATATCCACAATCGGTTGCTTAATTCTGGGCTTCCCAATGGCATATGCTATTGCTAGAGCACCAGCACGTTTACAAACGGTATTCCTTTTATTGGTGATGTTGCCATCATGGACGTCATTTTTAATTCGTATTTATGCGTGGATGGGCATTTTAAGTAACAACGGTCTAATTAATAACACCTTAATGTGGCTAGGCCTGACGTCTGAACCCATTCAAATGCTCAATACTAATTTTGCCGTATATATTGGGATTATCTACGCTTATTTGCCCTTTATGATCCTGCCGCTATACGCCACCTTAGTTAAATTGGATTTAAGCCTGATTGAGGCTGCATCTGATTTAGGTTCAAGTAGTTTCAATACGTTTTGGAAAATCACCTTACCCTTATCAATGGGCGGCGTGATTGCGGGTTCAATGTTGGTCTTTATTCCTGCTGTTGGTGAGTTTGTTATTCCTGAATTATTGGGCGGACCAGATACATTAATGATCGGTAAAGTGTTATGGCAAGAATTCTTTAATAACCGCGATTGGCCTGTGGCTTCATCATTAGCGATTGTTATGTTGGCATTATTGATTATCCCTATTACGTTATTCCACCGTTATCAATCACGTGGTATGGAGAACGATGTATGAAGAAGCTAAGTTTCTCTAAAGTGATGTTGTGGTTTGGTTTACTGTTTTTGTATGTGCCGATGTTTATTTTGATCATCTATTCGTTTAACGAATCTAAATTAGTCACAGTCTGGGGCGGGTTTTCGCCAAAATGGTACGGTGAACTATTACAAGACGATCAAATATTAGGTGCGGTATGGACCAGTTTACGTATTGCATTCTACAGTGCTTCAATGGCAGTGATTAT
The DNA here is from genome assembly GCF_005234075.1 of Shewanella sp. MEBiC00475. Taxonomy (NCBI): domain Bacteria; kingdom Pseudomonadati; phylum Pseudomonadota; class Gammaproteobacteria; order Alteromonadales; family Shewanellaceae; genus Shewanella; species Shewanella sp. MEBiC00475. The sequence continues at coordinate 1,090,842 of NZ_CP039928.1, read as the reverse complement.
CGGCACAATGGCTGCGTTTGTGATGACGCGTTTTCGCCGCTCTTGGGCCAAGCTAACCTTGTCTAACATGATCACCGCACCTTTGGTTATGCCTGAGGTTATCACCGGTTTGTCATTGTTATTGTTATTTGTCGAAATGTCAGAGATCTTTGGCTGGCCAGCAGAACGCGGCATGTTAACGGTGTGGATTGCACACTCAACTTTCTGTGCTGCTTATGTAGCGGTGGTGGTGTCGTCAAGGTTACGTGAATTGGACTTATCAATTGAAGAAGCGGCTATGGACTTGGGTGCAACGCGACTAAAAACATTCTTCTTAATCACTGTACCGATGATTTCTCCAGCGTTAATTGCTGGTTGGTTTTTGTCATTTAGTTTGTCTTTAGATGATTTAGTTATTGCCAGCTTTGCTTCCGGACCTGGCGCAACAACCTTGCCTATGGTGGTGTTCTCGTCGGTTCGTTTAGGGGTATCACCTAAAATTAATGCGCTGGCGACTATTATTATCTTAAGTGTGTCTTTGCTAGCGTTCTTGTCATGGTATTTGGCGCGTCGTTCAGAACGAAAAGCCAAAGAGGCAATGGAGTAACAAACAGCACTATGATCGCCAAAAGCCATGCTGTTAAGTGTGGCTTTTTTTTCAATAACGGAGATTTTAGTGTTAAATATATTGTACAAAGTGTAAAAAATTGCACTTTAAATGCTAGTGTTTAAATTTGCTTAAGTGTACGATGAGTCAGTTGTATTTTGTTTTGAAACTATAAAGGAAGCGCTATGTCCGCCACACCTCACGCTAGTTCATATTATGCTGCGTCGGCCAATGATAAAGTCGAACGCCCTCGCTTAGAATCTTCAATAGAAACCGATGTTTGTATCATTGGTGCGGGATATACCGGGCTATCATCAGCGCTGCATTTATTAGAGAGCGGCATGAAAGTGGTTATCTTAGAAGCGGCCCGAATTGGTTGGGGCGCATCGGGTCGTAACGGCGGGCAAATTGTTAACTCATTCAGTCGTGATATCGACAGTATTGAAAAGGTCGTTGGCAAAGAGCAAGGCAAGTTATTTGGGCAAATGGCCTTTGAAGGTGGGCAGATAATTCGTGATCGTATTGCCAAATATAATATCGATTGTGATTTAAAAGATGGTGGTGTTTTTGCAGCACTTAATGCCAAACAAATGGGCCATCTAGCGTCGCAGAAAAAGTTATGGGAAGCCCATGGTCATAACAATCACTTAGAAATGCTTGATCAAGATGGCATACGTAATGTGGTTAATACCGACCTATATGTTGGCGGTTTACTTGATAAAAGCGGCGGCCATATTCATCCCCTAAACCTTGCATTAGGTGAAGCCCGTGCAGTGGAATCGTTAGGTGGTCTGATATTTGAAGATTCAGCGGTGATTAAAGTGGATGATGGTGCATCACCAGTAGTTCACACAGCGCAAGGGAAAGTTAAATGTAAATTTGTGGTGGTGGCTGGTAATGCTTATTTGGGTAAGTTATTGCCTGAGTTACAAGCTAAATCAATGCCTTGTGGTACGCAAGTTATCACAACAGAACCACTGTCAGATGAAATTGCTGCGAGTTTATTGCCGCAAGACTATTGCATTGAAGATTGTAATTATCTGCTGGATTACTACCGTCTATCTGGCGATAAACGCCTTATTTTTGGTGGCGGGGTAGTTTATGGTGCGCGTGATCCGGCCAACGTTGAAGCCTTGATTATGCCTAAGTTATTAAAGACATTCCCACAGTTAAAAGGGATAAAAGTTGATTATGCTTGGACAGGTAACTTTTTAATGACCTTGTCCCGTCTGCCACAAGTGGGCCGTATTGGACACAATATTTATTATTCGCAAGGCTGCAGTGGGCACGGAGTTACCTATACTCATTTAGCGGGCAAATTAATTGCCGAAATGCTCAATGGTCAAGCCACACGTTTTGATGCCTTTGCTGCATTACCACATTATCCATTCCCTGGTGGTCACGCAATGCGTGTACCGTTTAGCGCCATTGGTGCTTGGTATTATACCTTGCGTGATAAGTTCGGGATTTAATATTGAGTGATTGCCGAGTGATCACCTATTTATTGTTAACTGATTATTAAGATAATTATTTTCGAATTACTAGGAGCTTATTGTGATTTTACATGATCCAAGCTTATTGCATGAACAATGTTATATCGATGGCCTGTGGTTGAGTGCAAACAGCGGTGAAACCGTTGCCATATCTAATCCTGCCACCCTAGAACTCATTGGGCATGTGCCTGTTATGGGTGAAGCAGAAACCGACGCTGCCATCACAGCCGCTAATAATGCTTTACCAGCATGGCGAGCACTTACCGCAAAAGAACGTAGCCAGAAATTGCGCCGTTGGTTTGAGTTAATGCATGAAAATGCTGAAGACCTAGCGTTGATGATGACGACAGAACAAGGTAAACCGTTAGCGGAATCAAGGGGTGAAGTCACTTATGCCGCTTCGTTTATCGAGTGGTTTGCTGAAGAAGCGAAACGTATTTATGGTGAAACGATTCCGGGACATCAAGCCGATAAAAGACTGACAGTGATTAAACAACCTGTTGGCGTAACCGCGGCGATAACACCGTGGAATTTCCCGGCAGCAATGATCACCCGTAAAGCAGGTCCTGCACTTGCCGCAGGCTGTACTATGGTGGTTAAACCTGCGCCGCAAACTCCGTTTACCGCATTAGCACTCGCTGAGCTTGCACATCGTGCGGGCATTCCTGCTGGGGTATTTAGTGTGATTACCGGTGACGCGATAGCGATTGGTAATACCCTATGCGCAAGCCCTATTGTGCGTAAGTTATCATTTACCGGATCAACTGCGGTAGGGATTAAGTTGATGGAGCAATGTGCTCCAACACTCAAAAAACTGTCACTTGAGCTAGGTGGTAATGCGCCGTTTATTGTCTTTAATGATGCAGATATTGATGCCGCAGTTGATGGCGCGATGATTGCTAAATATCGAAATGCCGGCCAAACCTGTGTATGCGCCAACCGTATTTATGTGCAATCTGGCGTGTATGAGCAGTTCACGCAAAAGTTCGCAGCTGCGGTTGCTAAACTCAGTGTAGGTAATGGTGTTGATGATGGTGTTACTACTGGGCCATTAATTAATGCCGACGCAGTGGCTAAAGTACAACGTCATTTAGCTGATGCTGTTGCTAAAGGTGCAAGTATCGTCACTGGCGGTAATATTCATAGCTTAGGTGGCTTTTTCTTCGAACCGACTATTTTACGTGACGTTGATAAGTCGATGTTGGTGGCAAGAGAAGAGACATTTGGCCCATTAGCACCATTGTTTAAATTCGACTCGGTAGATGACGTTATCAAACAAGCTAACGATACTGAATTTGGCTTAGCTGCTTACTTTTATGGTCGTGATATTTCACTGGTCTATAAAGTGGCTGAAGCGCTCGAGTACGGAATGGTGGGTGTTAACACTGGATTAATCTCGACTGAAGTGGCTCCTTTTGGTGGCATTAAATCGTCTGGGTTAGGCCGCGAAGGTTCTAAGTTTGGTATCGACGAATACCTAGAAATGAAATATATCTGCATGTCAGTTTAAGAGGGCGGGCTATGACTAAAACAAATGATGGATTAATGGCGCGTCGCCAAGCGGCAGTGGCTCAAGGTGTAGGACAAATTCACCCTATTTTTACTGAACGTGCTGAAAATGCCACAGTATGGGATGTTGAAGGCCGTGAATATATAGATTTTGCGGGTGGTATTGCGGTTCTCAATACGGGTCATTTACACCCTAAAGTCAAAGCGGCTGTTGCTTCACAGTTGGATGCATTTTCACATACTTGTTTTATGGTATTGGGTTATGAAAGTTACATCGAAGTGTGCGAAAAACTTAACTATTTGGTACCGGGTGATTTTGCTAAAAAAACGGCTTTATTTACCAGTGGCTCTGAAGCCGTAGAAAACGCGGTAAAAGTGGCCCGTGCTTACACTAAACGTGCAGGCGTTATTGCATTTACTGCAGGCTATCATGGCAGAACGATTGCTGCGCTAGCGTTAACGGGTAAAGTTGCGCCTTACAGTAAAGGCATGGGCTTAATGTCTGCCAATGTTTTTCGTGCCGAATTCCCCTGTGAAATGCATGGTGTATCTGAAGATGACGCCATGGCGTCGATTGAACGTATCTTTAAAAATGATGCTGAGCCTGCTGACATTGCCGCTATTATTTTAGAACCAGTGCAAGGTGAGGGTGGTTTTTACGCTGTGACACCATCATTTATGAAGCGCTTACGTGAGTTATGTGACAATCACGGCATAGTATTAATTGCCGATGAAGTGCAAAGCGGTGCAGGCCGCACAGGAACCTTTTTTGCCATGGAGCAAATGGGGGTTTCGGCAGATATTACCACTTTTGCTAAGTCTATTGCAGGTGGTTTTCCGCTGTCAGGTATTACGGGTAAAGCGGAAATTATGGATGCAGTAACCGCAGGAGGCTTAGGCGGCACTTATGGTGGTAGTCCTATTGCCTGTGCTGCGGCATTAGCAGTGATTGAAGTGTTTGAAGAAGAGCAATTATTGGCTAGAGCTAATGATGTAGGTAATCGGCTTAAGTCGGCATTAACCAATATGCAGGCTAAGTATTCACAAATTGCAGATGTTCGTGGCTTAGGTGCGATGATTGCCATTGAATTGATGGAAGATGGTGAACCTGCTCCACAATACAGCGGTAAAATTTTAGCCGAAGCTCGTAACCGTGGTCTCATTTTATTGTCTTGTGGCACATACGGTAACGTCATTCGCGTGTTGGTACCTTTAACGGCACCAGATGAACAAATTGATGCTGGTCTTGCGATAATGGATGCTACATTTCAAACGGTGTTTAAATAGTTAGTCTATTTTTGATGTGAGTTAATAAAATCCCGCTGTTAGTGGGATTTTTTTTTAGCATTAATTCTTATCTCGACTATTCGCTTTCCCTTAGCGTTGCGATTTATAATACCGCTTAGCTGAATTAGTTCGTCAGCAGCATTTACAGCTTGGACGTTTTAGTACTTAAGTTTCTAAAAATAGTATTTACACCATTCAAAGGTGGCTAAAGTGCCATCTTTACCATTATGATCGTGGCTTACATTGAATAACAAAATATTATGACTGAATTTATTGCGCCACCCTGTGACGGGGTTATTGAAGTGTTATATCAAGACGAACATTTATTGTTGATCAATAAGCCGACAGGATTATTGAGCCTTTCGGGGAAAAATCCATTAAACAAGGACTCGGTACACTATCGTTTAGTACAAGACTTTCCCACAGCTACGTTAGTACACCGATTGGATTTTGGTACCTCTGGCATCATGCTTGTGGCGTTAAACAAAGTGGTTAATGGACTATTAACGAAACAGTTTCAGCAGCGCACTGTTAGCAAAAAATATACTGCTGTGTTGCATGGTGACTTAATTAACGACCTCGGTGATATTGAGTTGCCGATAGCTAAAGATAGTGAGCATTTTCCACTAATGAAAATTTGCCACAGCACTGGCAAACCTGCATTAAGTCAATATCAAGTGATTAGCCGTCACCCACAAAGACTATGTACTCGAGTGTGTTTTACCCCTATTACAGGTAGAACTCACCAGTTACGGTTACATAGCCAGCAAATTGGTCATCCAATATTAGGTTGTGATTTATACCGTAATGAAAATTCGCAGCAGATGTCAGATAGACTAATGCTACATGCTACTGTTTTATCATTTACTCATCCTTTAACAGAACAACGAATTGATTTTGTGTGTTCAAGTCCGTTTTAACTTGTTAAATATTTGACTATTAAAGTGACAAACTGATTTGAGTATGATGAAAACTGATGCATAATCAATCCTCTATTAATTTTTTATAGGTTCATCCGTATGTTGATTTCTTGGTTGGATGCTCTAGCTTTAAGCATATTTTTAGGCAGTTGGATAGGATATACCAGTTTTGCACGTCGTAAAGCCAAAAATACCAATTGCATCGCCCGCGTAATGCATCAACAACGTATTCATTGGATGTCTCAAGTTATAACTAAAGAAGTCCGTGTTGGAGATGCGGCTTTATTGGGCAATTTAGAACGTAATATTGCTTTTTTTGCCTCAAGTACATTGCTGGTACTTGCCGGGGTGTTAACACTTTTCTCTCAAGTTGAAAAACTTGAAACCGTTATAGGTTCTATTCCTTATACTGCATCGCCTAATCATGCCTTGATACAGGTTAAACTCGCTCTTTTGGCGAGTATTTTTGTGCTGGCTTTTTTCCAATTTACTTGGTCTATGCGTCAATATGGTTTTGTGAATATTATGATTGGTGCGGTGCCGTTAGACAAAACTGGAACCGATGAAACTGCTTTAGGCTACGCAAGGCAAGTCGCTGTGGTGCAAGACCAAGCTGCACATTCTTATAATTATGGCCTCCGCTCATACTATTACTCTATGGCTGCATTGTGTTGGTTTATGCATCCGGGAATGCTTATTTTTTCCAGCTTATTTGTCGTGTACACCCTGTATCAGCGTGAATTTAATTCTAAGGCAGTAGTGGCTATTACGGCTGCACAAGCCTATTTAGAAAATAATCCCTCATATATCCGTCGTGATTAAGTGATGGCTGTTTCTTGATACGGTATTGTTTGTGTCTACTGTAGGTAGTTATTTTAACCTACTCAACATCATGACGAGATTAAAAAACACCTGGCATTTTGATTGTGTTATTTGCTCAAGAATTGTCTTAAATTTGCGTATAAAATCTCGTTTGTCGCAAGGGAGGAGAAGAATTTGTCATTTTGATACCTGAAGCCACTTCTGATACCGTTTTTAAGAATATCGATCAAATACGCAATAAAATATCCTTGATGAACTTCGTTCCTGTAGACCGATTAACTTTTAGTGCTGGGATGGCAACTCTTGGCGCAGATGAATCTTTCAAAGAGTGGTTCCAAAGAGCGGATCGTGCCTTGTATACCGCCAAAGGTTCAGGCAGAAACTGTATTGTAGTGGATTAAATAATTCGCGAGAAAGCTAAGAAAAATACAAGAGCAAGGTTTAAATCAATAACCTTGGTTTTAACTTAAGTTGAATGGCTGGTTATAAGCGAATCATTTAAGTTGAACACACCTCTAAGAAAGCGTGAAGGCAGCACATCATTATTTATTTTGGTATATAGGCTTAGAAAATATCTAAAGGCTAACAATCAACATTCACTGCTATTACCTTACAAGGCCCCACGACAATACCCATTTCACTAGATACGAAAAAGCCGTAGTAGGTATTAACCTACTACGGCTTATCTAAATTGGTGGCCCCTCACAGACTTGAACTGTGGACCTGACGATTATGAGTCGTATGCTCTAACCAGCTGAGCTAAGGGGCCGACTTAAGGTAGTCGTCACTATCGAAAGCGGATGGAAGTATACGAAGTTTGTTGGCAGTTGTCACCCGTGTTTTAGCTACTATTTACTTATCTTGTTTCAATTGGTTATCTGTTAAGCAATTTTTGGCATTTAGACATAAAAAAAACCTGCCGAAGCAGGTTTTTTCAATATGGTTTCAGGATTCTTACTCGTCTAAGAATGACTTTAAGATTTCTGAACGAGAAGGATGGCGTAACTTACGTAACGCTTTGGCTTCAATTTGACGAATACGTTCACGTGTTACATCAAATTGTTTACCCACTTCTTCTAATGTGTGGTCGGTATTCATATCGATACCAAAACGCATGCGCAGTACTTTGGCTTCACGGGCTGTTAGGCCTGCTAAGACTTCGTGTGTGGCGTTCTTAAGACTTTCGCTGGTTGCTGAGTCTAATGGTAGCTCGAGGGTAGTATCCTCGATAAAATCACCTAAATGCGAATCTTCATCGTCACCGATTGGGGTTTCCATTGAGATTGGCTCTTTAGCAATTTTCAGTACCTTACGAATTTTATCTTCAGGTATCATCATACGTTCTGCTAATTCTTCAGGAGAAGGCTCACGGCCCATTTCTTGAAGCATTTGACGAGAAATACGGTTCAACTTGTTGATCGTTTCGATCATGTGTACTGGAATACGAATTGTACGTGCTTGGTCAGCGATTGAACGGGTGATTGCCTGACGGATCCACCACGTTGCATAAGTTGAAAACTTATAACCACGACGGTATTCGAACTTATCTACCGCTTTCATCAAGCCAATGTTACCTTCTTGAATTAAGTCCAAGAATTGTAAACCACGGTTGGTGTATTTTTTAGCAATAGAGATAACCAAACGTAAGTTGGCTTCAACCATTTCTTTTTTAGCACGACGCGCTTTCGCTTCACCGATAGACATACGACGGTTAATGTCTTTAATGCCTGCGATGGTTAAGTCGGTTTCTACTTCAATAGCACCTAACTTGGTCACACAACGTGTTACGTCGTCGGTGATCAAACGCAAAGCTTCTGCGTAAGGCTTGCTACTTGCTTTTTCTTTGTTAAACCAATCTAAATTAGTTTCGTTGCCAGTGAATGCTTTAATAAAGTTTTTCTTTGGCATTTTAGCTTGTTCAACACAAAGCTTGATAACTAAACGTTCTTGAACTCGCACGCGATCCATCATGCTGCGCATGCTTTTCACTAAACGGTCGAATTGTTTAGGGATTAAGCGGAATTCTTTGAACAATTCACCGATAACAAATAATGAGCCTATCGCCTCAGGGTGGTCACGACCTTTTTTAGCAATAATGGCTAAACTTTTTTCGTAAGCTTCTCTGAGTTGAGTGAATTTCTCTTTAGCTTCTTCAGGATCAGGACCTTTGTTGCCTTCTTCCTCTTCTTCATCGTCATCGTCATCATCGTCATTTTTGTCTTTATCAGCTAATTCTGAACCGACATTGGTGGCTGCTGGTGCGACGTCATCGTCGTCAGGATTGATAAATCCAGAGATAATATCAGACAAGCGCAATTCTTCGGCTTCATACTTATCGAATTGCTCTAAGATCATTGCGATCGCTTGAGGGTATTCACTGACAGAGCTCTGTACAGTGTTGATACCTTCTTCAATACGTTTAGCAATAACAATTTCGCCTTCGCGAGTAAGTAGCTCTACCGTACCCATTTCACGCATATACATGCGGACAGGATCTGTGGTTCGGCCTAGCTCACTTTCTACGGTTGCGAGAGCTGCCGCTGCTTCTTCTGCAGCATCTTCGTCTGTGTTGTCTTCCGACATCATCATGTCATCGGCATCTGGCGCTTCTTCAAAAACGCGGATACCCATGTCATTTATCATCTGGATAATATCTTCAATCTGATCGGAATCGACCATGTCTGCAGGTAAGTGGTCGTTCACTTCTGCATAGGTTAAGTAACCTTGCTCTTTACCTTTAGCGAGCAACAGTTTGAGTTGCGACTGCGGAGTGTGATCCATAGATATCATCCAATTTTGGGTAACTGATAAAACGATAGGCCAACTTAGCCGTGCTAAGTGGCGCGCAAATCGTCAATTATAGCTGTGTGGACTAATCTTAGCTAGTCCATGGCAGTGTTTGTACGCAGATTCTTAACGAATATATTGCGTATTACTTTGCTATGCCTTTCATTATCGAAATCAGCTTTGTTAACTGCATTTTTTCAACTTTTGTTAAAGCCTGTTTTAGGCTTAATTCCTGATATCGTTGTTCGATATATTGATTATTCAACCAAATCAGGGTTTGCTTAAACTCTGGCAATACGTTTTCATCCGCCACTTGATGTTCCCATTGGGCTAGCTTTATTAGAGTGCTTTTTTGGTTATGCTCTCTATGCATTTCAAGTAGTTGTGCGCTGTTTAACGTTTGCTCTCGAGTTATATCTAACAAATGATTGAGCAATTCTATGCCGGTCATTTGTAATCGATCTAGTGCAGGCTGTTTTGCCAAACCAAAGCCTAAACTTGGGTTTTGGACTAGGAGGGCAATAGCCAGTCTTAATGGCGTGCCGCGACCTTGTAAGCCTTTTGCATTTAATGGTTTTATCTGTTTTACAGAAAAACCTAATTTTTTCTTTAAATCTTCGCTACTGTTCATGCCTAACTTATGAGCTAAGTTTTCTAACAATAAATTCTGTAGGACGGTATCTTGTACCTTTTCAATTAGCGCAATTGCTTGCTTGGCTAATGCCCCTTTATCAGTGCCGTGGTTAGCACTTAATGTGTCAAATAAAAACTCAGGTAGTAACATGGCTTTTTGCATTAAGGCTTCAAAAGCCTCTTTGCCAATTTTCCTGACCATAGTGTCTGGATCTTCACCTTGCGGTAAAAACATAAACTTAACATGATCACCTGGTTTTAAAAGTGGTAATGCCGTTTCAAGTGCGCGCCAAGCTGCTTCTCGGCCGGCGCGGTCTCCGTCATAACAACAGACAACTTGTTTTGCACTACGCACTAAAAGCTGAAATTGTTCAGCCGTAGTCGATGTACCCAAGGATGCGACTGCATAATCAACCCCAAATTGGGCGAGTGCGACGACATCCATGTACCCTTCAACAATTAACACATGTTGTGGGTCACGGTGTTTTTGCTTTAGTTCATACAAACCATAAAGTTCATTACCTTTATGAAATATGGGCGTTTCTGGAGAATTCAAGTACTTTGGGGTGCCGTCACCCAAAACTCTTCCACCAAATCCAACAACACGACCACGACGATCGCGTATTGGGAACATTAATCTGTCACGAAATCGGTCATAGCGTTTACCGCTATCATTGGCAATTAACATGCCTGCTGTTAATAATTTATCTTGGGCGGGCAAGTTTTGCCTGTAACGACCCAGTAAACCATCCCAACCATCGGGTGCAAATCCAATGCCGAACTGCTCAACAACTTCACTTGATAATCCGCGAAAATCAAGATAATCGATGACTTTTTGTTTGTCGGCATGTTGCCTAAGTTGGCTTTGATAGAAGAGGTTGGCTTCTTCCATCAGTTCGTATAGATCTCGACTTAATCCTTGATCAGGTCTTTTCCCTGTGCCTTGCTCATGTGGTACGGCAAGACCAAGTTGACCCGCAAGTTCTTCAATGGCATCAACAAATTCTAGGCGATCATATTCCATGACAAAATCAATTGCATTGCCATGGGCACCGCAACCAAAACAGTGATAAAACTGTTTGTCTCTGCTGACGGTAAAAGAGGGTGATTTTTCGCTATGAAAAGGACAACAAGCCGAGTGGTTTTTACCCGCTTTTTTTAGCGGCACTTTTCGATCGATTAGATCGACAATGTCTACTCGAGCTATTAGCTCATTGATAAAATCACGAGGTATCGCCATTGATTGCTGTTGTTCTCGAATTTACTTTATCAACTGATTTAAACAAACAAGCCGTGCAAGTGCACGGCTTATTCAACATTAAAACTTGATTACTTCAATTTAGCGCGGATCATTGTACCAATGGCACTCATATCAGCACGTCCTTGAACTTTAGATTTTAATGCTCCCATTACTTTACCCATATCCGCCATGGATGCAGCACCAACGTCAGTAATAGTTGCATCGATAATCGTTGCAATTTCATCTTTTGTTAGCGGTGTCGGCAGAAATTTTTCGATAACTCGAACTTCTTCTGCTTCAATAGCTGCCAACTCCGGACGATTCGCTGCTTCATATTGAGCAATCGAATCTCGGCGTTGTTTAACCATTTTGGTTAATACAGCTATTGTCTGTTCATCAGTAAGAGTTTCGCGGGTATCCACTTCAATCTGTTTGATGGCAGAAAGCGCCATACGAATTGTACCTAAGCGCACTTTTTCTTTAGCACGCATGGCTTCTTTCATTTGGTCTTTTAGCTGATCGGTTAAGTTCATAATGAGATTAATATAAACGTACGCGACGTGCGTTTTCGCGAGAAAGCTTCTTTGCTAGACGCTTAACTGCAGCTGCTTTTGCACGCTTACGGGCAGTAGTAGGCTTCTCGTAAAATTCACGAGCACGCACGTCAGCTAGAATACCAGCTTTTTCACAAGAGCGCTTGAAACGACGAAGAGCTACGTCGAATGGTTCGTTTTCACGTACTTTAATTATTGGCATACGCCATCACCCCTTAGGTGTAGTTATGCTGGATGATTAAACCGACTAAACATTTTTAGCGATTCAACTCAAACCAAAGGCTATTTAAAATGGTGCGGAATTTTACACCGAGTGACAACCATTTGTAAACCCCTGATTGATTTTCTCTTTGACTAAAGCGGAACAGTTTCATTTAATCAAATCTCTGTATCCATAAATACTGAAATATTGGAGTATTTACGCATAGACGGGTAGAATTGTCGGCCTTATTTTTAATGAAGACGAGAGATTATGCGGGTTATTGGTATTGAGACATCCTGTGACGAGACTGGAGTTGCAGTATATGACGATAAATTAGGTTTATTGTCACATGTGTTATACAGCCAAGTTAAATTACACGCCGATTACGGTGGTGTGGTGCCTGAGCTAGCCTCTCGTGATCATGTTCGTAAAATTGTGCCTTTAATTAGGCAGGCTTTATCAGAAGCTGATTCAAGTTTAGATGATATCGATGGTGTGGCATACACCAAAGGACCTGGTTTAATAGGGGCATTACTGGTTGGCGCTTGTGTTGGGCGTTCATTAGCGTATGCATGGAACAAACCTGCAATCGGTGTGCATCATATGGAAGGCCATTTATTGGCGCCCATGTTGGAAGATGATGCGCCAGAGTTTCCGTTTTTAGCGTTATTAGTGTCTGGCGGTCATTCAATGTTAGTGCAAGTGGAAGGCGTTGGTCGTTATCAAGTGCTGGGTGAGTCTGTTGATGATGCCGCTGGTGAGGCGTTTGATAAAACGGCCAAGCTAATGGGGTTAGATTATCCTGGGGGGCCTCGTTTAGCTAAATTGGCTCAAAAAGGTTTACCAGCAGGCTATAAGTTTCCACGTCCAATGACTGATAGACCAGGATTAGATTTCAGTTTTTCAGGATTAAAGACCTTTACGGCTAACACCATTGCTAAAGAACCTGATGATGAACAGACTCGCGCAAATATAGCACGAGCATTTGAAGAAGCTGTTGTCGATACCTTGGCCATTAAATGCAAACGTGCGTTAAAACAGACCGGCTATACACGTTTGGTGGTTGCCGGTGGTGTCAGTGCTAATACGCGTTTACGTGAGTCATTGGCTGAGATGATGACCAACTTAGGTGGTCAAGTCTATTATCCGCGTGGGGAGTTTTGTACTGACAATGGTGCCATGATTGCGTATGCAGGATTACAACGATTACGTGCGGGACATATAGAAGGGCTTGCGGTTAAAGGTCAGCCTAGATGGCCTTTGGACACGTTACCAGCAGTTGATTAATTTAACTCATTTACGTAGTTGCTAAGCTGTTTAAACTAATAAAAAACCTAGAGCTATTAAGTTTTGGGTTTTTTTATGGATTTTTTTCGTGTCATCTTAGTTTCTTTACCGATACGCAAGCGACCAATATTGTCTTTGTGACGAATTAAAATTAGGGTTGATAACATGGCAACGGGGAGAATAAAGCGTTCGTCTAACCACCATGTATAAAAAGGCGCTAAGGTTGCTGTTGCCATTGCGGCCACTGATGAATAACGGGTTAATAGTACAAATACAATCCACGTTAAGATTAAGCACAGCGCTAAATCACCACCAATGGGTGCCATTGCGCCAAAAGCTGTCGCAACACCTTTACCCCCTTTGAAACCAAAAAATATTGGGTATATATGACCTAAGCAAGCGCTGACAGCAATAAAACCTAGCGCTGCGGCATCAAGTCCAATTTTGTAGCCCAGATATGAAGGTAATGCACCTTTGAGCATATCGAAAAAAAGCACCATAATAGCCGAACTTACACCACCAATACGTAGCACATTAGTGGCACCAGGATTGCCAGATCCGCTGGTTCTTGGATCAGGTAAACCTCTTATTTTACAAACCAGTATGGCACTTGAGATCGAACCAGCCAAGTAGGCTGTAATGATCATCAATAGTGTGACAGTAATGGCGTTCAAATTGGTTTCCTTACTCTTCTTAGGGTATCATCGCGCATTCATTTGCGAGACAAGTCATTTTCAGTATCCACTGAAGCCGCCTTCGCGCTAACATTAACTATTTGGTTGATGTTAGATACATAATAACGCCTATCCTACTGCTTTAATTCATTAGGAAAAAGCTTAAATGTGGATTATTAAACATATAATCGGAAATAAAGTTTGATTATCATGATATTGGGCTTTCTTAACGTGGATTAAGGTAGAGATAATATGGATAAAGTACTCATACGTCAGTTAGCGATAGAGACCGTTATCGGTATCTATGAATGGGAAAAAAAGCTTCATCAAACCTTGCTTATCGATTTGGATATGGCATGGGATAATCGCCTTGCTGCGGCCAACGATAGTTACGAGCAGGCATTATGCTATGAAACAGTATCAAATCGATTAACGTCATTAATTACTGAAAAGCCGATTGAGTTAATTGAAACTGTCGCTGAAATGATTGCTCATTGCCTACAAGATGAATTTAATGTGCCGTGGGTAAAAGTGGTGGTGATGAAACCTGGTGCCATTCCTCATGCGGCTTCAGTCGGAGTAGAGATTGAACGCGGTAGTTGTTAACCTAAACTCGTTTAGTTAGTAAAACAAATGGCAAGTTTGATAGATATAATAACTAAAATTTATCTTTATCATTATATTTTCATCTCTTACCTCGAGATCAGGTTATTTAAGCCATATTTTCTTTTTATTGTTTAGCATTAGGTCTGTCAATGGCACGTATTTACATTAGCTTAGGCACTAACATTTCACCTGAGCACCACCTTAAGGCTGGTTTGGTTGATTTACAGCAACATTTTGGTCCACTTCAGTTATCTCGCGTTTTTGAAAGTGAATCAGTAGGATTTAAAGGCACTAACTTTTTAAATATGGTGGCGGCTGTTGATACCGATTTATCAATTGCTCAAGTTGTGGCAACATTTAAGCAAATTGAACAAGACAACGGCCGTATTAGAGGCGAGAAAAAATTTAGTCCAAGAAGCCTTGATATTGACTTGTTGCTGTATGACGATGTTATTTGTGATATTCCCGTTGAAT
Source organism: Shewanella sp. MEBiC00475 (assembly GCF_005234075.1). Taxonomy (NCBI): domain Bacteria; kingdom Pseudomonadati; phylum Pseudomonadota; class Gammaproteobacteria; order Alteromonadales; family Shewanellaceae; genus Shewanella; species Shewanella sp. MEBiC00475. The sequence continues at coordinate 1,075,768 of NZ_CP039928.1, read as the reverse complement.
TACCCCGTGGTGAAATATTGTTTAATGCATTTGTATTATGGCCTTTGGCTGAATTAGTGCCTAATTTATGCCATCCGGTGACATTGCAAAGCTATCAAACTCATTGGCAACATTATGATAAACAAAGCCAGCAATTATGGCCTATTGTATTTGAGTTCCCAGCAGAAATATTACCCGTACCACATTAATCGCTATTAGGTATTAATTACCAGATCATGGCTATCTGATAAGTTAAACTCACAAGGACAAATATGGAAACGTTTCAAGTTATTCTGCTGGCATTAATCCAAGGGTTAACAGAGTTTTTACCGATTTCTAGCTCGGCACATTTAATTTTGCCATCGCAAATATTAGGTTGGGCAGACCAAGGATTATCATTCGATGTTGCGGTGAATACTGGATCCTTATTTGCGGTGATTATTTACTTCCGCCATGAGATCATTGGCCTAGCAAAAGCATGGTTTTCCAGCATAGCGAGTAAGCAACAAACTCAAGAAAGTAAACTCGCCTGGTGGATTATTTTGGCGACGATTCCTGCGGTTATTGTGGGATTTACTGCCAAAGATTTTATTGAAACCCATTTCAGAAATACCTTAGTTATCGCTATCACTACGATTGTCTTTGGTTTATTGCTTTGGTTGGCAGATAGAATGTCAAAGGCACAGTTAACCGAATTTCAGATGGGCTGGAAAAAGGCTTTGCTTATCGGTTTAGCACAGGCTATGGCATTAATTCCTGGCACGTCACGTTCAGGTGCCACCATGACAGCAGCGTTGATGTTAGGGCTTACTCGTGACGCAGCAGCTCGTTTTTCATTTTTAATGTCGGTACCCGTTAGCTTTGGTGCGGCATTGTTGGTGACGAAAGAATTAGTCTCCAGTCCCGAAGCAATTGATTACCAAGCGCTTGGTTTAGGCATAGTGGTCTCTTTTGTGGCTGCGTATTTATGTATCCATTTCTTTTTAAAGTTTATTAGCAAAATTGGCATGACACCGTTTGTATTGTATCGCCTTGCGCTTGGTGCGGTATTGCTCGGTTTGCTTTATCTCTAAGGTAAACACTTAAGCGACTTTTGTTTTCCATCTTTTAATTAACTATCAGTGTAATTATGACTTTAACTTTATTATGTCCAGTGTGTTCTGCTTCACTAAAGCAACATCAAGCTTCATCGGGATTTTATTGCGACAACAAACATCATTTTGATAAAAACCCTAAGGGCTACTGGCCATTGCTGAGTAATACTAAGGCTAAAACTAAGCCACAAGTTGAGTCTCGTCAGCAAATGCGTGGACGTCATTTTTTATTAGAATCAGGTTTATTTGCACCGTTAATTAAACAACTTCAAACAGTACTGTTGGACTTGTGTGTCTCTCGTGGTGACACCGAATTACAGCATATTGACTACCAATGTGCTGATGGCTATTATTTACGCCAGCTAGTACCTGCGTTGGCTCAAGCAAATGTATCGTGCCAGCATTGGGGAATTACCGATGCTGAAAATGCTATTTTTGCAGCGGCTAAATCTGAAACACCGGCTAACTTATTACTATTGGCATTAAAGACATTACCTTTTGAATCACAATCAATCGATATTGTGACGGTACTAGACTCACCGTTAAAGGGTAAAGAGTGTATTAGGATTTTAAAAGATGACGGTCGGATTGTATTATTGCAACCTGGCATTCGGCATTTATGGCAAATTAAACAGCAAATCTATCCCGATTTAGTCGAGAAACCACTGCAGCTTAATTTACCCAACGATGTTGAAATTGATACACAGCAACAAGTGGCATTTACCCAGTCGGTAACCGGTGAGCAAGCCTTAACCTTGCTGGATATGTCGGTATTTGGTTGGCGTGCAAATGATCAGCTAAAGCATCACGTTAAATCGACAGCTATTTCAGATTTAGAGTTTGACTGGCAAATTATAACGCTTAAAAAACGCTTGTAAATATGTGAAAGAGGTAACAACGTGAAAGCTGATGGCAGGCTATGACAATGCGGTGAGAACGTTAAAGCCCGCTTCGTGGCTACATGCTATGAGAGCTGATGCTAAGATTTCTGTGAGATTGTTTAGAAAGATTAAATGGTTGAACAATGCATCGATTAAATAATGAAAAAGCTGGTGTTGAGAGACTGCAGGTGTGTAGATTTTTCGCTTGATACCGCTTTCTGTACAGAGCAGAAATAATTAAGGCTTGATGTTGAAGTACTACAAAGTAGTTATATCAACAATCAAGCCCTAATAATCAACCTATTAGATAAGCTAATTTTTTAATAGCAATTCTTACTTTTTGTAAGAAGTAGCCATGTTGTCTAAACGGTCGTTAGCACGTTTAGCTTCGGCTTGTGCGTCCATAGAAGCAGCTTTAGCGCCTTTAACATCGGCAGATAGCTTGCTTTGCTCAGACTTTAAAGAACCAACTTGTGCTGATAGTTGATCAACTTTGTTACCTAGGTTTGCTACGCTTTCTTCTAAAGCTGTAGTGTTAGCACAACCACCTAATAAAGCAGTCATCGCAACACCAGCAATCATCAGTACTTTCTTGTTCATGGGTAAATCCCTTAATATAGGTTGTTAAATAGTGCAACGGCGTCTGCCTTTGCAACGTGGTAATTATGTCACAGTTTTTTTTATTTGCTATAGGCAAATATAAGATTATTTACTTAAAATAGCGAAATAAATGAAAATTGCAAGTCTATGGGACGAAAAGCATCATTATTTAGCGATTTTATATAAATCTTAGTGATTTATTGCTAATTCACTGCTAAAAAATGTGTTTTTTCGCTTTTTATCATAAATACGACCATATACATTTGTAACACGATTGTTAGTTTTTAACCATTTGTAATTTATAGTCATTAATGAGCTCAATACGCTTTAGCTGTAATTGAGTTTTAATCTCTGCACCTTGATATCCAGAGGCTATTATTGATTGCACATCGACCTCACTTGCCTGTTGATAACAATGCTGCAAATATTCTGCTTGTGGATACGGGGCTTGTTCAAATCCAGTGCGTCCTCTGAGGTCACCGTGGCAACATAATAATAGCTCGTTGAGACGTTGAGGTTTACGCCAAAAATCAGCTTTATCAAAGATTTTTATAATGGTTTCGGCTCTGAGTTCAAATGCATTATGGATATTTTGGTGTTGATCGCTGACTAATAATGCTAAATCTCGATATTCATTGGGTACTCGTAAGCGTTTGCATAAGCTTTTGATCAGCGGCAAGCCTTTTTGACCATGACCGTGATGTTTAGGCCAATCTTGTTTCGGTGTAATGGCTTTGCCTAAATCATGTACCAATGCGGCAAAACGCACGGCTTTGTTGTGGCTTAATAGGCTGGTTTGTTCGAGGACCATCAGAGTATGGATCCCAGAGTCTATTTCTGGGTGCCACTTTTCTGGTTGCGGTACACCAAATAATGCATCAATTTCGGGAAACAACACGACCAATGCTTGGCATTGCCTTAATACTTCGAAAAAAACGTGCGGACTTTGACTGCTCAAAGCTTTGTCACATTCTTGCCATACTCGCTCTGGCGTGAGGTGATCCAATTCGCCACTATTCGCTATGTCGGTCATTAACTGTAAGGTTTCGACTGCAATCGTAAAGCCTAAGTGATGAAAACGCGCCGCAAAACGGGCCACGCGCAATACTCTTAATGGATCTTCGACAAACGCATCTGATACATGGCGAAGTATTCTCGCGTTTATATCTGCTATTCCGTCGTAAGGGTCATAAAGTTTACCGTATTCATCTTGTGCGATGGCATTTATCGTCAGATCGCGGCGCAATAAGTCATCGGCAAGGGTGACATCTTTATTGGCATCACAGCTAAAACCTTGGTAGCCATAACCGGTTTTCCGTTCTGTTCTGGCAAGTGCATATTCTTGCTGAGTTTTCGGGTGTAGAAAAACCGGAAAGTCTTTACCAACTTGTTGATAACCCAATGCCAGCATTTCTTCAACGCTGCTACCAACAACCACATAATCTTTATCGACGACAGTTTGGTTTAGAAGGGTATCGCGTACGGCCCCGCCTACTAAATAAATCTTCATGGCGTACCACAACGTGTAATAATAAGTGGCTTAAATCTTACCAGAGTTAGATTTTTACGGCTAACTTTTGACAAGCAGTGATACAAGCATTAACGTGAGCCGTCAGTTTCAAATAAGGATTTTTGGTCGTATGTATAAAGCCTTTTATGGATTAAATGATAATCCTTTTTCTATCGCGCCTAACCCTCATTACATGTTTTTAAGTGATCGTCATCGTGAGGCCTTAGCTCATTTAACCTATGGTCTGGGCGAAACTGGTGGGTTTGTATTATTAACCGGTGAAGTTGGCACAGGAAAAACCACTGTTTCTCGATGTTTATTACAACAAATACCAGACAATACTGACACAGCCTTTATTCTTAATCCTTCGTTGACTGAACTTGAACTCTTAGCCACGCTTTGTGATGAGTTGGAAATTCAATATGGCGACAATCCAACCTTAAAGCAGCTTACAGATTTGATTAGTCAGTATTTACTCAACAATCATAAAAATGGTCGTAATACAGTATTGATTATTGACGAAGCACAACATTTACGTTCTGAAGTATTAGAACAGCTGCGCTTATTGACTAATCTAGAAACCAATACCAAAAAGCTGTTGCAGGTCATTTTGATTGGTCAGCCAGAACTACAGCAACTGTTAAAGCGTCAAGATTTACGTCAGTTAGCACAACGGATCACAGCTCGTTACCACTTATTACCGTTAAATAAAGATGAAATTGGCTTATATGTACTGCACCGCTTACAAGTGGCTGGTCGACACGAACCCCTGTTTACCCGTAAAGCGATAACTGCGTTGCATAAGCATTCTGGCGGCATTCCACGCTTAACCAATTTACTATGTGAACGAGCGCTTATGGCTGGATATGGCCAAGCTAAAGTACCGGTTGATCATAAAATGGTTAATCAAGCCGCTGTTGAAGTGTTAGGTAACATTGATGCGCCGAGTGATAAGCGCTGGCCATTTGTTGCAGCGACTGTGTTAGTTTTGGTGTTTGGTTTGTCATTTTATCTATTTAACCGCTCGGCCATTGATAATAATTTTAATGTTAATGCGGCAACAGCTAATAACACAACCCAACAGCCTGAAAATACTAACACTACAACGGTTTTATCTAGTGTAACAAACCTGCCTATCACAACTGAGACTCAACAAGTCAAAACCACTACGGCAGCAGTTAATGCACAACAACAAATACTCAATCAAGCTATGTTACAAAGCAGCAATATTGATAATGCCTTTGCGGGTTTATTTGGCTTGTGGAATAAACAACCTATTATTGGCTTGTCGGCTTGCCAGGCGGCGCAACAGCAAGGTTTAGCCTGTTACCAGCAACAAGGTAATTGGTACAGTATTATGCGCTTGAATTACCCTGCGGTGGTGTATTTACAAGATGCACAAGCGAACGTATTTTATGGTGTGATTGTAGAGCGCCAAGCCGAGCAAATTTTATTGCAGTTAGGTGAGCAGCAATTTTGGGTAAATAAAGATTGGTTTGATCGTCACTTTAGTGGCACCTTCGAAATTTTATGGCAACCAGACAGTGTATTACCTCGAGAAATTAGTTTGTCTTCCAGTTTGGGGCAAGTTCAGTGGCTTGAAAATAGCTTAGCGTTAGTTAATAAACGTCCTGCTAGATTGCTTACCCAATTTGACAGCGATTTAGAACAACAGTTAATGCAATTTCAACGTCAGCATGGTTTAAAACCCGATGGTATTGCTGGAAATCAGACCTTGGTTCAACTTAACTTATATTTAAGTCAGCAAGGTCCACGATTAAGTGCCTCTGAGGAGCGCAATTAATGTCGATTCTATTAGATGCAGTCAATCGTCAAAAGCAGCAGCAAACTGATGTCGTCGATATAATGTCAATACCATCCCATCAATATTCATCACCCACTAAGGGATCTCGAAAGGTTAATAAGTTCAGTGTGCTTGCCGTTACTATTGCAATTGGTATTGGCGCTGCTTGGGGAATGAGTGCATTATTACAATCTCCTTCAAAGCAATTAGGGACCGTTGAACCTATAACCGCGGTAGGCACTCAAGCTACAGTCATTGCCGCGCCAGAAAATTTGTTGGTAACGTCAACCGCTCAACCTTCGGTTACTACAAAGGTGGAGCTCGCGGCGCAAAATAATGATGAGATCCGCTTGGCAGGTAAAGTGGCATTGCCTATTGCAAAACCGTTTAATAATTTTAGCTTAGCGGCATCCGTAGGTTCAAATGTTAACTCCAACACCCAAACTTATACAGCATCAACAGAGGCTGATATATCATATTCTCAACCAAACCAGTTAAGCCAAGCAAATCAATCTAACGACCAGCAACAGGATGATCAAAACGAGCAAGATCGTATTGATCAAGCTGCAGCCCTTAATCGCCAAGAAGAGCAAGCGCAACAAGAGATTATTTTAGGTGCTAATGCTAACCGCCGAGGGTTGGCAGAACTTGAAGCATTACGTTTACAAGTCAATGCTGCTGCAAAAGATGTTGATTTTTCTTCGGTAAAACAACCATCGATTGATGAACGTAATAATTTGTTAGCGGCCTTTCAAACGGCACTCAAAGATGTTGAATATGAGCAGTCTGTCAATCAACAAGTGACCGAACCAAAGCTTGATCCGATCCCAACGCCAAGTAATAATCAAATTCCAAAGTATGGTGATTTACCTGCCAGTGTGCAGTTACAAGTGCCCGAGTTTACTATTAATGCTCATGTTTATTCGACAGAACCCAGTAACCGTTGGCTAAATGTCGATGGGGTTGAATTACAGCAGGGTGACATGATTCAGAATAAGCTCACTATCGTTGAAATTCGCCCTCGGGATATAGTGTTAGAAATTGACGGTGAACAATTTAGGGTACCAGCCATTTAACTCAACCATTATCATTTATGTTGATTAATTTCAGATCAAAAAAGGCGCTATAAGCGCCTTTTTTATGGGGTAAGCTCTAACTAATGCTTAACCGTGGATCTGATTGGCTAAAAATAAGGTTAATCCATAACCTATGCAATAGCATAATAGTAATGCAGGAACATATTTTAAGTAGCTGACAAATGTTAGCTCCTCAACTTTACTCATTGCAATAATACCTGATGCAGAACCGATAACTAATAACGAACCACCCACACCAACAGAGTAGGTTAATCCTAACCATTGTGCAGTTGTTAGAATTGGATCTGCTTTTAACAATGCTGCCGTTAATGGCACGTTGTCTAAAAGTGCAGAACCAACACCAGTGAAGAAGTTAGAAATACTTGGGTTATACATGCCATAGACTTCGGTTAATAAATTCAGGGTGCCGATTTCTTTAAGCATACCCACAAGTAATAAAATACCTAAGAAGAACAATAGAGTGTCGAATTCTACTTGACGTATATATTCTAATACTTGCACTTCTTCAGATTTACTTTTATTGGTATTTCCCACTAAGAACATCACTGATAAACCGAATAAAAAGGTCAATACAGGGGGGATTCCAAAGAGGACGTTAAGCACCATTGTTAATATAATGGTCGTGAAGAAAATCACCCCGATAACAATATCGACGGTATTATAATTTTGCGCAGTAGGTGTGGTGCTTACATGTCCTTCTGCTTTGAGTGAGAACAGTATTGCCAGAATAGTGACACTAATGCCTGCAGGAATGAACAGTATTAATAATTCTGAAATATGTACCTTTCCCGCAAGAAAAATCATCAACGTTGTCACATCACCAGTGATTAATGCAACTCCACCAGAGTTCACAGCAAAGATAATTAACACTGCCATACGACGGCGTATTTGTTTATCTAAATTAAAGGTTGTCAGTAAACCTAATGACACCAGTGTGGCAGTAACGTTGTCACAAAAAGTCGATAATACTAATGAAAATATGCCTACCTGAATCATTAACATTCGCACTGAGACTTGTTGTGGAAATATTTTTTGCACCAGTACTTGGATCATACCTTTAGCATTAAGGTAAGCTACAAAGGTCATGGTAGACATTAAAAATAGCCATAATGTGGCGATTTCTAATAAGTTTTCATTAAGCTCTTTGCCAACCAACTTACTGCTCTCAGGACTACCAGAGGCAATGAATAATGTGATCCAAGCAATACAGCCAAGAAACAGGGTGGTTTTCGCTTTATTAATATGGGTAACTTCTTCGAGCACAATACTTAACAGCGCAAGCACTGCAAGTGAGATAAGAAAGGTATGTAGCATGACTGCAATTCCAACTTTGTGTTGTAGGTAACCAATATCATTACCCTGAATTTTTGCTAACCTAGTTCAACCCCATTTTAAGGTTAAATTAAGCTTTCCGTTTTGCGGTGGCGATCACATCACATAATGAGCCATTTCGCAACACAGATCACAGTTAATTCAGCGACAATCGACTAAAGAAGTGCATAGACATTTGAACAAGGGGACGAGGAAGGGATAAATGTGTTATCTCAAATAAAAATAGGACAAATAACGTCGTTATTTATCCTATTTTTGTGACCAACTTTTTAATTACCAGCTATTCGCTTAACGTAGATTAACCACCACTAGCGTTAAGGAATGCAGTTAATTATTTCATTGTGGCAAATACGCGATCTACAGCCGCTAATGTTAATTCAATTTCAGCGTCGCCGTGAGCCATTGACATGAAACCAGCTTCATAAGCACTTGGTGCTAAATAAACACCTTCATCTAGCATGCCATGGTAGAAATGACGGAAGTGATCCATGTTGCATTTGATCACTTGAGAAAATGACGTCATTGGCGCGGTATCTTCGGTGAAGAATATACCAAACATGCCGCCCACATAATTGATGTTCAGTGGAATTCCATGCTTATCTGCCGCGGCTTTAAAGCCTTCTGCAACACGTTTAGTTTTATCAGCAAGTGCTTCATACAAACCAGGTTCACACAAAGCATCCATTTGCGCTAATCCAGCTGTCATGGCAATAGGATTACCAGATAAAGTTCCCGCTTGATAAACGGGACCCGTTGGTGCGATAAACTGCATGACATCTTTACGGCCACCAAATGCGCCTACAGGCATACCGCCGCCAATCACTTTGCCAAGAGTGGTTAAGTCTGGAGTTACGCCGTAGTGACCTTGTGCGCCGCTCATAGATACACGGAAACCGGTCATCACTTCATCAATAATCAATAACGCACCGAATTCATCACAAATGGCACGTAAGCCTTGTAAAAAGCCTTCTACTGGTGGAATACAATTCATATTGCCAGCGACAGGTTCAACGATAATACAAGCGATACCATCAGGTTGTTGCTCAAAGATCGCACGTACCGAATCAAGGTCGTTATAAGTAGCAGTTAATGTGTGTTTAGCAAAGTCTTCAGGAATCCCTGGAGAACTTGGTTGCCCTAAAGTTAACGCGCCAGATCCTGCTTTAACTAATAAGCAATCAGCATGACCGTGGTAACAACCTTCAAATTTTAAAATATTGTCACGATTAGTAAAACCACGGGCTAAACGGATAGCACTCATGGTTGCTTCGGTACCTGAACTGACCATACGTACTTGTTCTATCGATGGCACCATAGCAATGACTTTTTCAGCCATTTTTACTTCAAGTTCAGTCGGCGCACCAAATGATAAGCCGTTTTCGACAGCTTCTAACACCGCTTGACGGATTTTAGGATGATTATGGCCTAAAATCATAGGTCCCCATGAACCCACATAGTCGATGTATTTTTTGCCATCGGCATCAAAAATATAAGCGCCATCAGCTTTTTCAATGAACAGTGGTGAACCACCTACACCATCAAAGGCTCGTACTGGTGAATTAACGCCACCAGGAATGGTTTTTTTAGCCTGTTCAAATAAAACTTCGGAACGGGTCATGTCTAATCCTTAATATTATGCGCCAATTATCTATCGGCTTTACGTGAATACCAGTTTACTGGGCACTCATACTTTTCGAGTTGGTTTTCAACCCCAAGTGTTAATGCAAAAAGTGCCATGCGTATAAGTAAGCCGTTGTCGGCTTGTCTAAAAATAGCCAAACTTGGATGGCTGTTTAAATCATTATCGAGTTCATTTGCTTGCGCGCGTGAATCACGAGGTAGTGGATGCATAATCACCGTATTTGATTTGCAATGCTGCGTATAAATATTGTGATTTAAGCGAAACTTTCCTCGGTACTTGTTGGCTTCTTCTTGTGAAGGAAAGCGCTCTTCTTGAATGCGTGTCAGATATAGAATATCTGCATGATGCAAATTACCTTCAAGTTGTTCTGTTATTGTGATCTTATGGCCAGCATTTTCAATGTCGGCGATCACATAGTCTGGCATTGCTAGTTCACTTGGTGATATCAATGTGAACTGAATGTCTTTATGCATACAAAGTAAGCGTGATAATGAATGTACAGTACGACCATATTTTAAATCGCCAACCATTGCGATATGCATACCATCAATACCCATACCTGCATGGCCTAACTCTTTTTTGATGGTAAATAAATCCAGCAAAGCTTGAGTTGGATGTTCATTAGAACCATCGCCACCATTGATAACAGGTACTCGGCTTCCTTCTGCAAATTCTTTGACTGAATAGGCATCTGGATGACGCATAGCAATTACATCTGAGTATGTTGATAACACTCTTGCTGTGTCATACAAAGACTCGCCTTTTGATAATGACGACGATGCCATTCCAGTCGTTTCGCGTACATGACCGCCAAGTAAGTTGAAGGCACAACCAAAACTGACCCGAGTACGGGTACTCGCTTCAAAAAACAGATTACCTAAAATAGCACCATCTAATACTTTAGTGCGTTTCTCACGTAAAGCATAGGGGGTCATTCTACTTGCGACGTTAAAAATAGTGTTAATTGAATCCAGATCTAACTGGTTTACTGAAAGGATGTGTGAACCTTCGAACTGCGTCATCAGCCTGATTTCCAAAGTGTAGGGCAAAATAGGCACCAGAACAGCATGTTATTTCACCGTTATTTTATAGGGTATTTATCGATTTTTTTTATAATGTGGCTGAGGCAAAATTGTAGCAGAAAATAACGAACAGATAAATATAATAACCGTGTAGAAATAACAGATTCACTTGCTGCTGAGAAGAACATTCTTGGGTTTTTAGCTGAGGTTATTCATTCCATTTCTATGGTCGTTCTCATTAATTTAACCAACACCCACAGAATATAACAATGGCTATTTATATTTGCCCCGCGCGAATTTCTTGTAATAAATTGGACCAACTAATCACCCCAACCACTTTTTGATTATTAGGGCTATTGGGGCTATATCGGTAAATATATACTTCACCAGATCGTTTAGGTGCTAGAGCTTCATAGGCTTCGTTCAAGGTAGCGGTATCAGATAACCCTAGCATTAGATGGCGCGAGAGCGTGGTTGAATCTTCAACAGATGGCATTTCGAGTCGTAACATTTCAATCTGTCCCTCGGCATTACGTACCAATACCGGACGACCTTCTGCGCGTTTTAGTACTTCAAGCAACAGTTCGTCATCATCGTTGACAATAACAAAACGTTTATCCATTAATACTCGGACGCCTTTCATTTGTAGCCCTTGGTTCAATGGAGCAACTTTGTAACCCAGGCCCATAATATCGAGCTGTTTCAAAAGCAGAGAGTTAGTGTTAAGGCCTTGGTATGCGGTTAAAAATGCTGGAATGGTAACAAACATGGCAGGTAAAATAATCGACGCATCATTGGTTAATTCAAGAAGTGCAACTAAGGCCGCCAAAGGTGCGCTAAGGCAAACTCCCATCATTGCCGTCATGCCAATTACGGTATATAAACCCACATAAGGCGCAATAGATGGAAATAGTAAACTACTGATTAAGGCTAAAATTGCGCCGATCAATGCGCCAATACCATAAAGAGGGCCAATAAGTCCGCCTGGTACACCTAATCCTATAGCCGCAATAGTTGCCAACATTTTTGCGAATAACAACGCAATTAAAAATAATAAACTAGGGTGGTCGCTAATTGCCTCGCTAATCGCAAAATCACCAGAACCTAGCGCTTGTGGCATCACCAAACCTATTAGTGTGGTTACGGCTCCAGCAATAAGCAGTCGATAAATTAATGGCCAGTTTTGCCCTGTAGCGGTTACTTTCATGAGCGAAAAGTTAAACAGTGCTGCGACACACCCCAATGCTACGCCGCCAATGAGTAATATTGGATAATGGTCCAATGGAATGTGGATGACATTGATTAACTCATATTCGTGAATATTACCAAACACAAGTTGACTGGAAACTGCACCGCAAATAGCAGAGATCATAATGGGGAAGAAGTATTGGATCTTGTATTCTCGAACAATAACTTCAAACACAAATAATACTGCTGCAAGTGGTGCGTTGAAGATAGCTGCTATACCAGCGGCTATTCCGCTGGCACACATAATGCGCACGCTATTGTCTGGTAACGAAAACTTTTCAGCCATAACACTAGCGCTAACAGCACCAAGGTGAATTGCGGGACCTTCTTTCCCGACAGAGAAATTAGCCATCAATGCAATTAATGCTTGGGAAAACTGTCCTGCAGCAGACTGAAGTGGAACCTTACCATAGTGTAATTTAAATCGATGTAATACATAGGCTATTCCCATACGCCGATAGCGTTTTGAGCCAATAAGTGACAGTAACCAAATCAGTATTGCACCTATTAATGGGAGGTAAATGCGCCAGTCTGTTAAGGTTGAACTGATATGAGCTGTATCAGAAAGCAGATATTGCTCTGACCACACAAGGCATAAACGAAATAAAATAATAACCACTGAAGCGATAATCGCAAACAGCAGTGCCAGTGCGCAAAGTTGCACACTAATTTTGGCTTGAGATAATTTATCTCTAAATTCGTTACGTAGATATTTGCGCGCAGCTCTTTTGGCGTGAATAATAGCAACTTTATTTATCTTAAACTGCACTGTTTCGCTCTAAGCTGATTGGCATTATCAAGCATACAGTAGTTAACCTCCGTTCTGGATAATAAACGGATATCGAACCGTTCTTGGTCCTGCTAACAGCGTAAAATGGATTCTCAATAGATAAACTATTGCAGTGTTAATTCATTTTGTTAGCAAAACAAATGATCAGTTTGATATAGAATTAATCATATTTACTGATATTGCTTTATTAACCTCATCTCTTAACCCGAGTTGAGGTGCGTTATTAAAAGGTTGTTACTTAATGTTAAATTATCACCGTTGGTTAGACAGACTGCAAGTTTTAGAGCGAAAAAACCGGACATCGGGCATATACTTAATAAGTTTAATGTTAGTGTGCTTTTTAATTGGTGCGATAAGTTTTAATTTATGGCTTTCTTTTGCTCCAGAGGCGACACCTAATAGCGTTAGTGGCAAACGCAAATTATTGCTGGAACTCGACACACAAGCACAAGCGCTTGCCAGTCGAAATTTAGCGTTAAGCATTGCAGAAAATGCCAATAAAGAAATGCAAGAGATGTTTAGCCGTCAATTAACTGAGCAAAAAGAATTAGAAAAAGAATTATCATTTTATCGCAGTGTCATGGTAAATGATGCAGACATTGAAGGCGTGGCAATTGATGGGGTAGAGTTGTCCCGAGGGTTAATTCCCGAGCAATATCAATTGCGTTTAATTCTAACCCAGTTGCAAAAACGCAAAATAAAAGTCAAAGCGAAAGCTCGGGCTAGTGTAATCTTGCTGGGGTCCCAAGACGGCCATCCTGCCGAGTTGTCACTCAGTAAGTTGGTGAATAAAAAACTGGATTTCGAGTTTAATTATTTTCAAATTATGGATACTGATTTTGTCTTACCTGTAGGTTTTAATTTGCAAAGGATATCCGTTACAGTGAAGGTCAATGCCAGCCGTGGTGTTAAAGGTGGCGAGATTGAGCAAACCTTTAATGTACCGGAGTTGTTGATGGGTGAAAAAGAACTGCGGGTAATACTTGAACAAAATAGTCAGGTAAAGGATAATTCTCAGTAGAAACCGAAGTAAGAGGTAGTAATGACTGAACAAGTTGATGCAGCAATGCCGATCCAATTTACCGATGCGGCGGCGATAAAAGTAAAAGGACTGTTGGAAGAAGAACAGAATCCTGAATTAAAACTACGTGTGTACGTTACAGGTGGTGGTTGCTCAGGTTTTCAGTATGGCTTTACATTCGATGAAAAAGTCAACGAAGGTGATTTCACTATTGAAAAGCAAGGTGTACTACTGGTAGTTGATCCAATGAGTCTTCAGTATCTTGTGGGCGGTGAAGTGGATTACACATCAGGTCTTGAAGGTTCACGTTTTTTCGTTAGAAATCCTAATGCAACGACCACTTGTGGTTGTGGGGCAAGTTTCTCTGTATAACGATTTTGATACACCGATAAGCAGATCTTAGGACGAATATTAACTTTGTGTCCTTCAATATGTTTTTATGCAATAAAAAGCCGTCTATTGACGGCTTTTTTGATTTTTAGAGTAGTGCTTAGCAGTCAAAGAGTAATCTATGACTAACTGCTCATAATATTCAGATTCATCCGCGGTTTAAACCACGCTTTCACTTTAGCATTAAAGCTAATCCACACTTGAATTATCCCCAGTGCAATAAGCACCGAGTAAATAACCCAATCAGCCACAACTGCTTGAAACAAACCAAAATCAAACGTTGTAGGACCCGCAACTAAATTATCAGGATCATACATAATAATCGGCAATAGGCTATATAGCAGCAGTTGCAGCACACAATAAACCCGCAGTAAATATAAGCCAGCTTTCTGACGTCCCAATATCGCTAACACCATCATTAAGGTTAAAATGCACAACATGGCACTTAAATCTGCTAATGAGTTTGCTGCTATTAATCCGCTGATGGCTGATAAAGTATAAACAACCAATAAGGCTATTAACCGTTTCGGTAAATATGGCTTGATGGCAATTTTAGCTACGGTTGCTTGGTTTGATTCTGTGCTGGTATCAGTCATGACAAATTAATGCTTTTGCTGTGTTTTTGGTGAAATACGTTCATTCATTTCATACGGTGGTACAACAACACCTAAGTCTTCTTGTACTGGAAAAACTGCAATAAATAAATCATCATCTTCCATGCCACTAACCCAGCGCTCTTGGAACTCGTTAAGTGGAATGGCCAGTGGTTCACATTCTTTCCATTCATCTACTGCCCATAATGCTGCCGTTTCTTCTGACGGCCACATAGGGATACAATCTTCATCTTCAGTGGTCAGCATGACACAGCCATCTTGATCTTGAAGTGTCCAAATGACATTTTCAGCTTTAATTTGCTCAACCATATAATCGTAACGGCCTTCAGGCGTAAGATTCATTAGTTCAGATACACTTTTGATTTTGTTGCTCATATTAACTCTCATCTTAAGTTACGGCTTTGCTTAGCCTGAAATGGTTAAGCAAATTTGTGGGCATCATAACATTGAGGCCACAATTGCAAAAGTAAACCACTCATATAGGTGTATTTATCTTGCTTTAAAATGACCACCTAACACCGCAGGGCGAGATGCACCTGTGACAGCGGGTAAGTTAGCTGGTAAGTCATGATGATAACGCATTGCTAACCAAGCAAAAGCCATTCCTTCAACCCATTTAGCATCAACTCCTAAGGCGCTCGTGGAATCCACCGTATAACCAGGGACTAAGATGGCTAATCGTTGCATTAAGGCTTTATTGAACACGCCACCTCCGCACACAAACAGCTCTCCAGTAGGCGACAATTTGTTAATGTCGTTGGCAATGCTGTGGCAAGTAAGATCAAGCAAAGTAGATTGAATATCTTGTTGATCTAGATCGCTATAGTCAGCCAGTTGCTGTTGAAGCCAAGCTTGATTAAACATCTCTCTGCCTGTGCTTTTAGGGTAGGCTTGTGAGAAATAAGAGTGCGATAATAATTGTTTGAGTAGATCTGGCTGGCTAGTACCTGAATCAGCCCATGCGCCATCCCTATCAAAAGGTTGTCCAAGTGCTTGTTGAATATAGGCATCAATTAACGTATTGCCGGGTCCCGTATCAAAGCCCAATACTTGGTCATGATTACCGGGTAAATAGGTGATATTGGCAATGCCACCTATGTTTAAAATCACTCTTTTGTGGCCCTGTTTAGCAAATACTTGTTGATGAAATGCTGGGACTAATGGTGCGCCTTGACCACCAAGGGCGATATCTTTGCGTCTAAAGTCAGCGATTACATCAATATTGGTTTCAATAGCAATCGTATTGGGATCACCAATTTGCAATGTAAAACCAATGTCTAGATTGGGCATGTGACGAACGGTTTGTCCATGTGAACCAATCGCGATAATCTCATCGGCAGTAACCGTGGTTTTTGTTAGCAAATTATTAACTGCTTTTGCAAACAATTGGCCGGTACTACGATCGAGTCTGCCTAAGCGGTTAACTTCATCAGTGTCGGGACGACATAGACGTTGTAAACCTTTGAGTAAGTGAGTTGGAATAGTTTCTGTGTGGCTGGCGATTAAAATGGGCTTTTCAGCCGAAAAATCAACCAATACGGCATCAATACCATCCATACTTGTGCCTGACATTAGGCCGATAAAATATTCTGGCTTAGGCATTGGAAATTCTCTTTTAGTGGCAATTAAAACAAGCTATTAATTACTTGCTAGTTACTTGCTAATTGCTGTTGTTGATTTGACTTTAATTGCGCCATTAATTGTTTACTGATGGCGGTAAATTTGTTTTTCTCTTTACGATCAATAGGCGTTGATTTAGGCAAGCTAATGGTTCTTGGATTACGGTGAACGCCATTAACAATAAATTCATAATGTAAGTGTGCGCCTGTTACTCGACCTGTTTTACCCAGAGTACCAATTATTTGACCTTGTTTGACCGTATCCCCACGTTTTACTTTACGTTTGGTTAAATGCAAGTACTTGGTGGTATAAGTATCATTGTGCTTAATGAATACATAATTACCATTATATTGGTTATAACTTGACTCAATAACCTTGCCTTTACCAGCAGCTTTTATGGGAGTACCAATAGCGGCGACATAATCAACACCTCTATGGGCTTTTACTTGCCCTGTTACCGGATGAAGACGACGTGGGTTAAAGTTAGAACTGACGTATTTAAAGTCTACTGGAGAGCGTAAAAAAGCTTTGCGCATGCTACTACCATTTTCAGAATAATATTCACCGTCGGTATAACGTACAGCTGTGTATCGTTCACTATGGTTATAAAATTCAGCAGCTAAAATATTGCCATTACGTAAAAATTGGCCATCGGCATATTCTTGCTCAAACAATAATGCAAAGTGATCGCCCTTGCGGATATCTAGGGCGAAGTCGACATCCCAACCAAAAATATTGGCTAATTCCATAATGTGGTTACCCGATAAACCAGCATCGGCAGCCGCATTCCAAAAATTACTTTTAATATTAGCGGCGATAAATGAAGTACGACTTTCAACTTTTTTGACGTTAACGGTTTCTTTGTATTCGTCATTTTGATGACTGATGACTAACGTCGACACTTTATCCATACGATAAGTTAATTCTTGTAATTCGCCTTGTTCATTTTTACTGATAGCGATTTCTTCGCCGGGCATAATTTTGAGTAAATTCTTTTTCGCGAGTGGTAATTGGGTAATGTCGTAGACATCTTTGGCGCTGAGTCCTGCACGGCTAAATAAGCCACCTAAAGTATCGCCTTTGGCCACTTCAAAATATTCAACTATGTTGTCATCATTAGCCGTTTGTTGTTTAAGCAGGGCTTTTTGCGCGGCAACTTGATCATCAATATCATTGATCATACCGTCAATATCAGAGGTGCTGGTTTGTAACATCGCAAGATGTTGTGCAAAAGCTTCATCGTCAGGTGTTTCATCGCTGATTAACTTGCTACTGTCATCGCTCGAGAGGAGAACATCAGGTTCATCTTGCTCAACACTATGTTTACCCGGTGGTGTTGGTGTGCGAAAGGCTAGCGGAATGTCATAGCGCTTATGGGTTTCTATGGTTGATTTGTCAGCCGACGAACTCGTTAAGCTAGTTTGTTTCGAGGCTTGAGCATCTTCCGATGGAAACATCAGAATAACAGTCGTTAAAATCACTAATAAAGATAATGTGATTTGATGTGCTTTTGGCAACAATGTGAATAAAGTAAGAAGCTTTGCCATTGACGAAGATACCAATTTTCTCTCTAGTTATGATCTCCTAAGTGTACACTCTTTCATTTGCTGTGGCTAACAAGTAACATAGACCTCTTTATTTTTTGTGCGAGCCCTAGGAGTTGCGGTAGAGATGGCGAATTTAGATCAAGTATTGGCAGAGATTAAGCGTGGTACCGATGAGATATTACTTGAGGCGGATTTGCTTGAGAAGCTGAAAGAAGGGCGGCCATTGCGCATCAAGCTTGGTGCAGATCCTACCGCTCCAGATATTCACTTAGGTCACACCGTCATTTTAAACAAAATGCGTACCTTTCAAGAGTTAGGTCACGAAGTGATTTTCTTAATTGGCGACTTCACTGGTATGGTCGGTGACCCAAGCGGTAAAAATAGTACTCGTCCACCGCTGACTCGTGAACAAGTGCTTGCTAATGCTGAAACATACAAAGAGCAGGTTTATAAAATTTTAGACCCCGCAAAAACCCGTATCGAATTTAATTCAAGCTGGTTAGAGCCATTAGGTGCCGCGGGTATGATCCGCTTAGCATCTCAGCAAACCGTAGCGCGTATGATGGAACGTGATGATTTTAAAAAACGTTACGCATCAGGACAAGCTATTGCGATACACGAATTTATGTATCCTTTACTACAAGGTTATGACTCTGTCGCACTTAAAGCGGATGTCGAGCTTGGTGGTACCGACCAAAAATTCAATTTATTGATGGGTCGTGAGTTGCAAAAAGCAGAAGGGCAAAAGCCGCAAACAGTGATCATGATGCCTTTGCTTGAAGGGCTGGACGGCGTTAAAAAAATGTCCAAATCAGCTCATAATTATATTGGTGTGAGCGAGCCCGCAAATGAAATGTTCGGCAAAATAATGTCGATTTCAGATGATTTAATGTGGCGCTATCTAGAGTTGTTGTCATTCCGTCCGTTAACCGAACTTACACAGTTCAAACTAGATGTTGAAAATGGCACTAACCCACGCGATATCAAGATTTTGCTAGCCAAAGAAATCATTGCTCGTTTTCATGATGAAGCCCAAGCGCAAGCCGCTCATCAGGCGTTTATTGACCGTTTCCAAAAAGGTGCCATCCCTGATGACATCGAAGAAGTGGTATTAGAAGCTGGTGATGGCTTAGCCATTGCTAACTTACTTAAAAGTGCCGGTCTAGTAGGGTCTACTTCTGATGGTATGCGCATGATTAAACAAGGCGCAGTGAAGATGGATGGCGAGAAGATAGAAGACAGTCGTCAAAGCTTTAGTGCTGGTCTTGAAGCGGTATTCCAAGTGGGTAAACGTAAGTTTGCCAAAGTTATTTTGAAATAAAACCAGTAATGAGACAATAAAAAACGGCTTATTGATTAAGCCGTTTTTTTTATGGGGATAAGTTACTGTGACGCCAGTTGGTCCGTCATTGTCTGGTAATCCATTAAATCCATTTGTTCAACCAAGCGCTCAGTGTTGTTATCAAATTTAAGTGTGGTTACCCCTGGCACGGCAAGATCGATAATTTTGCCGGGTTTACCATATTGATCGCCAGGGCCTCGTAAGCGGTAACTGCCAATAATGACTACCAGCGAGCCAGTATTAAACATATGTTCTACGTTTAAACGGTACTCTAATACGCCTTCATGTGCGCGTTGTAAAAATGCAATAATATGTCGTCCACCGGTATAAGTGGTATTCGCTGTTTTGTCGTAAAACACGGTATCGCGAGAATAAAATCGTCGCAAGACGGTATAGTCATGGTCCGTCAAAGCTTCCATATATTGCATCGCAAGCTGTTGTTCCCGTGGCATATCACCAATATTGGCTTTGCTCGGAAAGCTCAATAGCAAACAGCATAATATTAAGATTATTCGCACATTAAATTCTCTTGGTTTTTAAATCAAAAGCCGGTAAAGATAAATGCCAACGGATAGCACTTAAACGAATGATGAGTGTACTTGATATAGCAATCAATAATGATGTCATATTATCCATGCCGACAAATATACTCAAGGTATAACATATTCCGCCAACGATGGAAGCTGTTGCGTAAACTTCTGTTCGCAACACCATTGGGACTTGCCGACATAATAAATCTCGGATAATGCCGCCGCCAACGCCTGTTATTAATCCCATCACTACCGCGACCATACCAGATAAACCTAATAATATGGCTTTTTCTGCACCAATGACGGTAAACAATGCTAAACCAAATGCATCGGCAATGGGTAAGGTGACGGCTGGTAATTTATAGGGTTTGCGCACCAAAACTAAACATGCGATGACCGTTGCAATAATAACATAGATATAGTTAGGATCGCGGATCCAAAATACAGGTGTTGCACCGATTAATGCATCGCGAATACTGCCGCCACCAATTGCAGTAACAGAAGCTAACACGATAACACCGAATGGATCCATGCGATGTTTACCTGCTGCTAATGCGCCAGAAAGCGCAAATACAGCGGTACCACATAAATCAAAAAAGTAGATCCACTGACTCATTTACTTAGCTCTTTTAGGTGAATATTAAGCGCATCAACGGAAATACGAATTTCAATAACCGATAAAATCAATGAATAAAGTAACAGTAATAAGCTTAAACCAAACACTATTGAGCCAGTTTGATTAAAACCGGCATAAATTAAAATCATACAAAACACACACATAGCAAAACTACTGACACCAGCTTCTTGCATTTTTCGAATGATAATAATCCGTTGGCGTAAATTTTTAATTTGATCGTCTTGTATTGGTGTTTTATTGTTGCTTAATTGACGGATCAACGCCGCCAATGAAAAAAAACGGTTAGTGTACGCTAATAGTAATAACGAAATAGCCGGAAATAATAACGCAGGTGTCGTTAATGATACGTGTAAACTATTGAACAAAGTGATATTCCTAATTAAGCATATGCAGTCATTTGATTTTGGCTGAATGATAGCCTGTTTAAAACAAGATTTATATGTTTTAAAGTAATCTTAATCCAGTCCAAATCAAGGGTAGCAGCAAGGTTAAGCTGATCCAAAATTGATTGGCAGTTTGAGTGATGGTGATGGCTTGGCTGATGTGTCGATGATCAGGTAATGGACCCGCTTTTACTTTTGCTAAGTCGACTCGAATGGTTTTGCCGTTGTCACTAAATTGCTGCGGACCTCCTAATTCTATTTTTAATAACTGCGCAGCCAGAGCATAACTGCTGTAGTGATTATTTAACTGATTTTTGTTGGTTTGTGACATGGTGGCTTTCGAAAAAATAGATCGAATACCTAATTGACCAAATTGGATGGCTAATGAGCAATGCCATAACAAGGTAGGAATAAAAAAGATCAGCCGATTTAATTGGCCAACAAAGCTAGAAAAAATATGAAAATGCGGATGATAAGGCGGCCAACAATGCTCTAACTGTCTTAACATACGCACCATTAACGCCATGGTGGCACCACCGAGAGCAAAAAATATTACAGTGGCTAAGGTGCCATAGATTGGGGTGGTAAACAGTTTTTCGATAGTTGTTTTACTTATACCTACTTCAGACAAAACTTGAGTATTTTGTTTTGCCCAAGGTGCTAACAACTGTTTGGCATTTTGCTTATTACCCGTTTTTATTGCATTAACTACCTTTTGTGCAACAGGTTTAAAAGCGGAATCACATAAACAAAAATACAAAATAATCAGCTCAAAAAACCAAGGGTAGGCGGCAAAGCTAAGTAAAAAACTGACAATAATGCCACTTGGTACAATCAAAATGAATGTGGCTAAAATGCCAGCGATAAGCTGTTGGCTCACTGCGCGCTCGGGATGATTTACCTTAGCGGCAATGAGTGTGGCTAAACGGTTAAACCAGAGTAATGGCTGTAATTCTCTTGGAATTGGTGCAAATCGAGCCAATATTAAGGCACAAAAAACAATACAACAACTTTGTAGTAACCCGCCATCTTGGCTAAGTAATTGAGGATTGAATAATTGATTAACCATAAAAACTCAATAGTTGGGCTGTTGATGAAAAGTTAAATGTTGTTTCTCAGAAAAGGGTATTATGAACACCATAATACCCGAATAGAGTTTAGACGGTTATAGCTGTTGTAACAATGCCGTTACCATCATGGCAGAATGCAAACCTGCTTTAATGATGTAAGAGTCAAAATCTACCGGTGAGTCATTATTGGCATTGTCTGATAAAGAGCGAATTACCACAAACGGTACCTTAAATTGATGACATACCTGGGCAATAGCCGCGGCTTCCATTTCGCATGCTGCCATTGTAGGGAAGTTTTCGCGCATCACTTTAGTACGTACAGGATCGCATATAAAGCTGTCTCCAGTACAAATTAACCCTTCTATTACGTTGACTTCACCTAATGACATCACAGCTTCTTTGGCTGCATTGACTAACATGTTATCAGGCATAAATGCAGCAGGTTGTTGGGCCATTTGGCCTATTTCATAACCAAAAGCCGTTACGTCTACGTCGTGGTGGCGCACTTCAGATGAAATGACAATATCGCCAATCGCGAGTGAATCAACAAAGCCGCCAGCCGAACCGGTATTAATCACATGACTAGCGGCGAACTTTTCGATTAATAATGTGGTTGCGATACTAGCAGCTACTTTACCAATACCTGAGCGGGTAACTATCACGTCTTTCCCGGCAATACTGCCGCTAATAAATTCGATGCCAGCAATTGTTGTATGTACTGGTTCTACAATAGCTTGAACTAAATGAACAACTTCTGGCTCCATAGCGCCAATAATACCGATTTTCATGAGTGAACCTTAACAGAATGAGCAAATACGAATGGGCGCTAATATACCATGGTCGCTTTAGGTTAGTAAAAAAGCCGGCTCATTTTATTATTATGTTTGTCACTTTTTTTCGATCAATCTACTCATTCAAGTTTATTTTTTGTGGTTGTTTTATCCAGAATTATTGATGTGAAAATCTCTGGATAACCTAAAATAATAACGGCAAATAAATATTAGAAAATAAACATGCTTTAACATTGTGTTTTAAAATGTTAACTAGATTTTTAGAGGAAAAAATAAAGATAATATTAATTTTTATGTAAAACAGCGCTAAGCTGTTAACGCCTTTAATATTAACTAAAATCCAACTTAGCCCGCATATTATGTAGGCTAAATGTTGTTTTAAATAAAAAAGTCATAGCAGTAATTACTGCTGACTTTGTGTCAGTAGATTATCGATCGCGTGAACTACACTGATGCTAGCATCTTCCATCAGCTCAAGTTGAGTCGAAATAGCATGTTCATCACCTGACTGCATCGCTGTGACAGCAGCCTTTCCTGCGCTGTGCACCGTTTTGTGAGGGTGCTCAATCGCTTTAAAGCTCGATAAGCTTGCGAATTGTTGACCTTCACCTTGGTAATACCATTCACCGAGTCGACATTCAGCGTGACTATTGACTCTTGCATTAAGATCCTTGCTGGCCAGTATTCGGTATACATCACTTTTCCACACGCTATGATCTAATTTGACCGTTGTTAAAAAAGCAGTCAATGAAGCCTCACCAATAACTTGTTTCATCACGTCTGAACTTTGCAATACATCGGAGACAACCTGATTAATTTGTTCCGAAGATACCGCAATATCACTCGAACAAGCTTGGTTTGTTACTACCATCTGCTTAATTTGTTCTGTTTGGTCAATAACCGTGGAGACTAATTTCTCTATATTAGTGCTGGCTTCATGAGCATTACCCGCTAATTGACGAACTTCGCTCGCCACAACGGCAAAACCACGACCAGCATCACCTGCTCGGGCGGCTTCAATTGCTGCATTGAGTGCTAGCAAATTGGTTTGTTCTGAGATTTGTTGAATAGATGACACTAGGTTGCTAATCCCATTTGCAGATAGACTGAGTTCAGCCGCAGTTGTCATGCTTTTCTCTGCGTGATCATTTAAATGCCCCGCGCGCTCTTTTAAGTTGCCTATTGCTACCCGCGTTTGACCAAATAACTTGTCTAATTCAGACAGCATTTGTTTTTCATTATCGAGCTTAATTGAGTTTTCGAGAGTGGAATCACGAATATCGTTGAGCATTGTTGCACCTTGCAATTGAAGGTTGGCGCGTGCTGCATCGTATCCGGATTGGCTATTAGAATGATTTAATTGCTGACTCAACTGCGAAATAGTCTGTTGTAATTGATTTAATTCATCAGAATGTTGTTGTTTATTAGTAACTAATTGGTGTTCTAAATCGGCTATTCTAGCTTTTAAACTTTGGGTAAAACCGATCATAGTATCTTTATCCGTTAATAATATATTAGTAATATAATGGTAAAGTATCATCGATTAATCAAGGACGTCAGAAGTCTCACATCACAAAAATGCATAATAGATACTTCTAATAGTTTTCACCTAACAGTGTGAAGTTGTATTTAGTTTTTAAATACAATGAGTTGCGCTTGTTTTTGCGTCTCACTTAAGCCACTGATGATTTACACCGCACAGTTATTTTTTAGTGGTAAAAGGCATCCATAATAAGCCGGAGAGCCAAGCATTTTGTTTTGCATTGGGGTATTGAGTTAGGCCAATATCAATTTGATTATCAGGTTTACTTGCATCGTTGGAATAGGTGCCAAAAATTCGGTCCCACCAAATAACACTAAAGCCAAAATTAGTATTACTTTCGGCCATTATCTGGCTGTGATGAATGCGATGGAGTATCTGGGTTACCACGACATAACGCGCTATTTTTTCGAGTTTTTTTGGTAAACGGATATTAGCGTGGTTAAAAATTGCAAATCCATTAAGCAATATTTCAAACAATATTACGGCTTCAGCGGGTATCCCCAGTATCACAATCGTGATTGCTTTAATGCCAAGGCTGGCGATGATTTCAAAAGGATGAAAACGCAAAGCTGTACTACTGTCGACTAAGCGATCTGCGTGGTGCACTTTATGTAAGCGCCATAACAACGGAATTATATGAAATAGCCTATGCTGCCAATAAATAAGCATATCCAGTAGCAATATACTGATAATAATATTAGCCCAATATGGCAGCTCAACGTAATGTAATAATCCCCATTGTTGTTGGGTGGTGTATAAGGCAAAACCCGCTAAACCCAGCGGCAGTATTAATCTTGCCATTACAGATGAGATTATCAATAAGCCAAAGTTACCAAACCAACGAGTCAGCATTGTGGCTGATTGTGGTGTTTTGGTTAACTTTCTTGCGGGAAACAACAGTTCTAGACTCATCATCAACACAAGAATGGTTAAAAATACCCCTAATCTGATTGCTGCTATTTCATCTATCATATTCTAGGCTCCTCAATGACCGTTTCCTTTACTGCAGGTTTGTTAACTTCAAGTTTCTTTGAGCCGGATTTTTTAACGGTATGATTTTTCAATGTGTGATAGCCGCCATGTATACGGGTAAAAATGGTAATCGCGCCTAAAAATGCAAAACTGTATGCAAGTTCTGGGAAATAGGCTGGCCATAAACAAAATGCGACAAAAAAGGCGATGGTTTCAGTGCCTTCGGTTAAGCCATTTAAATAATAGAAACTCTTATTGGCAAATTGTGGTCTAGGAAGATTCAGCTGCTCTGCTGGTATCGCAAAAGCCAAAAAACTTGAGCCGGTACCAATAAACACGGTTAATAAAACCGCTGCGGCTAGGGCATTCTCATTAGGGTTGGCTAAGGCAAATCCTAATGGAATGGCTGCGTAAAATACAAAGTCGACGCAAATATCTAAGAAACCACCTGCTGCGCTGGTGTGTTTTTGATAGCGAGCGAGGGCGCCATCAAGGCCATCAATAATACGATTGAGGGCAATAAAAAATAATGCCGTATACCACTGCTGCATTACGAGAAACGGCACGGCTAGCATGCCTAAACCAAAACCGACTAATGTCAATTGGTCTGGGTGCACTTTTTGCTTATCGAGTAACACCACTACTGGGGATAATATTTGTTTAATCACTGGAGTAATAAATTTATCTAACATGCGTCGTTTCCAATTAAGCTGTTGTATGTTAATCGATCTGTTGTCTGTTAATTCAGCGGTTGTTTGTCAAAATAGTGGTTTATATCATTTCACTTGATGTTAATTTAATGACTTTACCTTGAGCTGCATCCGCGTCGGTTTGATCGTGAGTCACCATAATGGCAGGTAGCTGATGCTGGCTTATTTGATCAAATACCAATTGTCGGGTTTCTTGACGTAACTGACTGTCCAGCTTACTAAAGGGTTCGTCTAATAATATGGCTTTGGGTTGACTAAGCAATACCCGCAGCAATGCCACCCTAGCTTGCTGACCGCCTGATAAACTTTGCGGGTCACGTTGTTCTAATCCACCCAGACCGACTTGTGTTAACGCTTCACTAATTGCGGCTTGTCGCTGTGCTTTAGGGCTTGGCGGCATAGCAAAGCCGATGTTTCCTGCCACGGATAAATGCGGGAACAATAACGGGTCTTGGTAGAGCAAACCAATATGGCGTAAATGACTGGCTGTTTTCGTAATATTTTGGCCGTTTAAATGCAATTGACCTTCAGCACTAAAGCCCGCTGGCAACATGCCTGTTAACCAGTTTAATAACGTTGATTTGCCGCTGCCAGATGGCCCCATAATTGTTAATATTTCACCGCCACGAATGGTCGCGCTTAATGATAATAAGTTTTGTTGCTGACGACGCAAGATCAGCCCATCAATGGTGAGTTCTGATGTTGAGGTGGTATTTGAGCCGTTGGCTGTACTCGCGAATGTTTGCATTATTATCCTTGTTGGTGGCGTTTGACTAACATTTTTGGCAATAGCCAAGCCAGTAAAAAACCTAAAGCGGGGAGGATCATTTGCATTAACGCATATACGGCACTGATCCTACGGCTTCCTCCATTGGCTAGTGAAACAGCTTCAGTGGTAATGGTATTGATGCGTCCACCACCAGTGAGTAAGGTTGGTAAGTATTGGCTAAAGCTAATGGCTAAACCTAATGCGCAAGCAATGAATATCGGCCCAATTAACATGGGCAGTTTAATCCGGAAAAATATTTTTGCTTTGGTGGCCCCAAGACTGGCCGCAACAATACTAAAGCGTGGGTCTAAACGACGATAGCTACTGGCCAGCGATAAAAACACATAAGGTAATACAAATAACAAATGGGCCAGTACCACATTGATAAAGGTATGTTGACTGTTTATTTGCTCAAGTAACCAGACCAAACCAAATAAAAACGCGATACTTGGAATAAGCAAGGGCAGATAAATTAATACACTGCCCAGAAGCGATAGCGATTTTCCGCTATGCTGCTCCGCTTCTAAGGTGAGCAAGGTTAAAGTTATCGCCAGAACGGTGGCGCAGAGGGCAATCAGTACCGTGTCGATAAGTGGTGTGTGCATTTGTTGTAATGCCGTTTGCCAGTGCAGCATTACAAATTGTTGCGGCAAGGCATCAGGAAAATGCCAAAAGCCAGCAAAAGACCACAACAGCATTCCCACTAAAGCCAAACCGATGATAGTTAACATTAATGCGGTGATGACATGGGTTATCTTTTGGATGATAGCGCCGCCGTATTCGCGCTCGCCATTGGTTAACATCGGCTTAGCAAATTGACTCACTAAGCGTTCGAGTAACCACCAACAGGCTAACACTAATAACGTCAGTTGAATTTGTAATATTGCCCCAGCAGACGCTTTAATGCGTAGGCTTAAGTCCACGTCATGAAACCACTGCATAATTGCCACAGCCAATGTCGGTGGATTGTTAGGGCCTAAAATTAAGGGGATTTCGACACTGGCGCTGGCGTAAGCCAATACTGCTAATATTGGTAAGCGCAAATGGGGATACAAGCTGGGTAACACTACTTTGAAAAAAGCCGTCATTGGGCAATAACCTAAGCTCAATGCCACTTTATGTTGTGCCCGCAATGTTTGCCCAAGGTCGGGTTGTGCTAATACGCCTAGTGCCATTAGCAATAAAAAAGGCAGTTCTTTTAAGGTCACGCCTAGAATAATACTCAGCCCCATCGCATCGTGTGGATATAGCCAATCTGGTGGTGCATCCCAACCACTTAACCAAGGCGAAACTAAGCGAGACAACATGCCAGACGGGGTGATAAGAAATCCAATAGCAATGGCTGCAGCAGCATGAGGGATAACCAGAATAGGTCCTAAAAGGCGTTGAATATAACCCAGCCACGGACTGGTAAAGTAACTTGCTAGGATCAATATGGTGATTAAAAAGGCCAACAAGGTACTAACCAAGCTGGTGGTGATACTCAATAACGCCATGTGGCCAATGCCCGGAGTTTGCCATAATTGCTGAAAACCATTCAGGTTAAAATGGGTTTGATCCAGTGCTGGGATCCAACCAAACGCAGGCAGAATAACGCCAATTAACCCACCCAATACAGGGATCAGTAACAAAGCCATCATCATAAATGGACTGAAGCGCACAATTGGATTGAACAGCTTGGCTACCGTGTTCATTGCATCACTCCATAGCGTTGTAACCATAGCTTTGTAATAACCTTACTCCAACTTGGATCTGGCTCACTTAACGCTGGGCTGATTGCTTGGTTAGCAATAGTGGCACTGGGATGTGACTGAGCGGGTGGCTCAAACCAAGTTTGCTGTTCGGCTGTCAGCTTTGATAGTGCTAACACGCTGGTGTCGCCCCATATATTCGCTTGCTGTTTGTGTGCTTGAGCTTGTGGACTCAGTAAAAAATTGACTACCAATTTAGCGCTGTCCAGGTGAGCGGCATTATAGGGAATGGCGATAAAGTGAATATTACTCAAACTGCCATCTTGCATACGATAACTACGACTGCTGTCGGGTAATTCAAAACGAGCAACGGCCGCGGGAATTTCGGCGGCTGAAAAGGTAAACGCTAGGGCAAGTTCACCATCGCCGATTAAGCGACGTAGCTCCATGCCACTGGACATAAAGTGTTGACCTTTGCGCCATAGATGCGGATGTAGCTCATCTAAATATTGCCACAATACCGGTAATAACAAAGCCTGGCTTTGCGTTGTCGCGGGTTGATAAAGCAGATTTTTAATCGCCTCAGGTTGTGAGTTGTTCAGCACAATTAAGGCGTACTTTAAAAAGCTGGTGGCTAAAAAGTCAGGTGGCTTAGGGTAGGTGAATCTGCCTGGGTGTTGTTTGGCCCATAGGCTTAGTTGTTGCAAAGTTTGCGGTGGTGATGTGGTCACTATGCTGTCGTAGTAAAACGTCAGCGCAGCTTTACCCCATGGTGCTTCCATCCCTTGTGTTGGCACGCCAAAGTCACGGGTCATCGCGGGATTGTTATCTGGATCGGTTAAACCAAAGTTGGGTAATTGCGTAACCCAATTTGGCGCTAGCAGTTGATGCTTGGCCATGGCGGCAAAATTTTCACCGTTAATCCACACTAAATCGACTTGGCCTTGATGATCATTGTTTGCTGATTTTTCGGCTAATACTCGGCTGACCGCTTCGCTAGTATCGGTGAGTTTTACATGGTGTAAATTGATCTGATATTGCTGCTTAACTTGCTTTGCTGCCCACTGAATATAGCGATTTATTTGCGGATCTCCGCCCCAAGCATGAAAGTACACATCTTGATTAGCACCTCGAGATTCAATCTCTGGCCATGATAATTTCAATGCTTGAGCTGATGCTTGATTAGATACTGGGATTGATGGTGTCGTTAATATTTGGGTTTGTGCTGCCGGTTTATCTACAACATCGTTTACAGAAGCATGAGCCATACCAGTACAAAGGGCAGTAATAAGCAAAAAAGCACTAAGCCCAAAGCTTACTGCAACCTTAGATTTTATAAGATTGCAGTAAAAGGCTGTGCTAACGATATTGCACCAGCGTAAATTAGCCAGCAACATTAAGTGACCAGTCATAATCTAAAAATTCAATATCAAGTTGTTGTTTTTCTGCCGCTTGACGCTGTGCTGGCGTAAGTGTCAGAACACCTTTATCACTATTAGAATAAAGCAGTAAAAACGCTTCAATCGAATGAGTGTTACGAAACCCTTTGGTAAAGTCATCGCCATACCATTTAAAGATAGAAGACAAATACAAGCTGTCTCCCTTGGCATAATTCCGGCTGCTATCGGCAAGAAAACGTTCAGTTTGCTCGGTTAATTGCAGCTCGAGTTTAGCACCTGTATAGGCTTCTTCACGCAGTGCAGGGCAACCAATGCTGGCACAGTTTACCGCGAAGTGGATCCTTGGGTCGTTGTAACGATCACTACCACGTATGAGTTTGTGTTCAATATCATTGAGGCTACGGGTTTTACCCAATAACGAAATAAAACTTTTATCCCAAGGTGAGCTAAATAACCCGCCTAGGTCTTTGATTGAGTCGAGGTCAGGATATTTAGTTAAGATAAGCTCAACTGTCCACGCGTTGTAAGCATTGATTAAAAATGCCAATTGCGATGCTTTGTCCCAAGCATCAAACTCTGCTTGGGTGATCAGACTTAATTGGTTGAGGTAGCCAGTCAATATGGTTCGATCTTGTTGTATCGCTGCGTAATCTATTGCGCTACTGTGACCTGAATTAATCGGTTTTACATGACGGCTGAGTAAGGTATTCCACTCATCATGTAGTGCCATTTTTGTCTGGCTCTGCACAAGATGATTAGTATCAGAAAGCCCCTCAGACTCATCCACAGCCGCAATAGCCGCATTACTGGCAAGCAAGCTCAACAAAAGACCAATAGTTAGTAAGAATGATTGAGTAAATCGCGTTAATATTTTCATTATCTGAGACCTATTTTAAGATCCATCTTTATGATCCAAAAGCTAAATGATTCTAAAGATAAGGCCCAATTTCGTGAGCCTTAGCTAGGTGAACCTGAGTCATTTCTCTGTCAGGTTAGCCACGACGCCATGTGTGGTATTTTTCTAACCAGCGCAATACAGTTTCTGGTGCATGGTTACGCTTCCATTCACCTGCGGCGTACTTGTTGCCTTCGGCCCATGTTGGGTAACTGTGAATTGTGCCTAAAATCTTGTTAAGCCCTAATCCGTGTTTCATCGCCAATACAAATTCAGCAATTAAATCACCAGCGTGTTCAGACACGACCGTTACACCTAAGATTTTATCTTTACCTTTAGGGGTAATCACTTTAATAAACCCTTCGGTAGCACTGTCTGTAATGGCGCGATCAAGCTCGGCAAAATTAAAGCGAGTGACCTCATAATCAATCCCTTGCTGTTTGGCTTCGTATTCATTAATACCCACACGAGCCACTTCTGGATCGATAAACGTAGTCCATGGAATAACGCGATAGTCGACTTTGAACTTTTTCAAGTGGCCAAAAAGTCCATTGACTGCTGCGTACCAGCCTTGATGCGCTGCTACGTGAGTAAATTGATAAGGCCCAACAATGTCACCCGCCGCATAGATATTTGGGTATAAGGTTTCTAAATATTCATTGGTGACGATAGTACGGTTGGTTTCAATACCTAACTCTTCTAAGCCGTAACCGCTTAAGCGGGCACTACGACCGACTGCACATAAAAGCTGGTCGTATTCTAACGCTAACTCTTGCTCTTGATGTTTAACGATAAGGTATTTTTTACCGTCACGCAGTTCACAGCGCAGCGCTTGGTGTGAGGTTAAAATATTCACACCACTTTTTTGCAAGGCTTGGGTGGCAAACTCAGACACTTCAAGATCTTCTTTGATCATGATGCGCTCAGCCATTTCAACTTGAGTCACTTGTGAGCCTAGACGGGCAAAGCTTTGTGCCAGTTCTGAGCCAATTGGGCCGCCGCCTAGTACCACTAATTTTTGTGGTGCTGTATCGAGTTTTGCAAACTCGTCCCACAAGGTATCACTGGTGACATAACCAACTTCTTCTATGCCTGGTAACGGTGGCACAAATGGGCGAGCACCAGTAGCAATAACAATGCTACGCGCGGTTAAGCGACTGATATTACCGTCTGGGTGGTTAATTTCAACTGTCCATGGGTCGACTAATTTTGCATAGCCTTTGACTACGTCGACACCTAAGTTGGTGTAACGCTCAACACTGTCGTGGGGAGCAATATCGGCAACCACTTGATGCACACGCGCCATGACTTTTTTAAATGAAAATTCAGGAGTGCTGTCTTCTAAGCCGTAATGATGGGCGTTTCTTATTTGCTGAGCAATTTTAGCGCTTTTAATAATCGCTTTACTCGGCACACAGCCATAGTTTAAGCAGTCGCCGCCCATTTCGCCGGCTTCAATTAAGGTCACTTTAGCTTTTACTGCGGCAGCAATATAACTGGTTACTAGGCCACCGGCACCTGCGCCTATCACAATCATGTTGCGATCAAATTTAGCTGGCTTGGTCCATTTGCTGTATACGCGACGTTTTTTGATCATGTTAACAATACCTTTTGCAATAATGGGGAATAAACCTAATAGTGCAAATGACACGATAAGGTTAAAGGATAAAATATTCGATAAGCTGTCAATTTGTGCCAACTGAGTACCCGCATTAACGTAAACAAAGGTGCCCAAAAACATACCGACTTGGCTTACCCAGTAAAAAGTCCACGATTTAAAGGCGGTTACACCCATCAGCATGTTGATTAAAAAGAACGGGAATATTGGCACTAAACGTAAGGTAAATAAGTAAAAGCCACCTTCTTTTTCAATACCGGCATCAATGGCCGCTAAGCGCTCTGGAAAACGTTGTTTAATTGAATCACGCAACAGATAACGCGACACTAAAAATGCCAGTGTTGCGCCGATACTCGAGGCAAACGACGCAATAATTAATCCTTCTACGATGCCAAATAAGGCACCCGAAGCGATGGTAAGAATCGCGGCACCAGGTAAGGACAATGCGGTCACTGCCACATACAATAAAAAGAACCCGCCAATAACCAACAGTGGTGACTCTTCACGTAATTGACTAAAGTCATTCATCGAGCCCTTTAGGCCCTCTAAGGTCAGTAATTGATGCAAGTCAAAGTGGAAAAATAATCCCACTAATGATGCAGCAATCAGTAATAAAACAATTTTTTTAAACATAATTTATAGCCTTAAAATGAGTGCTGTAAAGTCAGGGTGGCGTTAACCGGTAGTTCAGGATAAACCAAGGTAGAACCGAAATAACCGCCTTCAAATACCGGGCGCCAGTTCTCTTGATTCGTAACGTTATTGACGTCCAGCCTTAAACTTGTTTGCTCAGTAAAATCATAGCGAGTGTTAATGTTAAGCGTGTACTGATCGCGAATATACACAGTCGCTAAATAGTCCAATGGGTAACTCTTGGTATATAGACCGGAGAAACCAGCTTTCCATTTCTCAGTAATGGACATTCCGCCATTAATTGTGAACGTTTGTTCAGGAAGGCCTTGTACACGGCGGTCCGACGGTGCAAATGAAGCGAAGTTTGGTGCGCCAATACCTGTGCCTTGAATAATATCTGGGCGTGAGTTATCAAACGTATCGGCAACTTGTACTGTATCTTGACTACTGGCGGAGTCATCATAACGCGCGTCTAAATAACTGTAGCCCGCGCTTAACCAAAATGGATCTGCATCATAAAAGGCTTGGGCTTCAAAACCTTTAGTGCGAATGCCGGTATTGCTGCCATCGCGGTTACGCAAGCTACGCTTTTGATCAAACACTGCCGCATCAACATACCAAGCACTGTCCGTGGGTGAATATTTAATGCCTACTTCAGTTAAGGTGTTTTCGGTGGCAAAGTTTTGGCTACTAATTTGGTTGTTGGCGCCTAACGTGGTACCGCCAGCCATGCTGTTTGAGGTTGACTCGTTATAACTGGCGCTGGCATAGGTGGTGATAAAATCGCTGAGTTGATAACTAACACTGATTTGCCCTGATTCAAGCATTTCACTGATCGAATCGCTGGCTGCGATTTGCCCTTGCGGGGCAATCGGATCGTGCGCATCTACATTATAAAAATCGGCACGATAACCAATGCTGGTCGACAATTTATCTGTCCATTGGCTGTTATGTTGAATGGCTAAACCCGTTTGCCAACTGGTTGAGTCTGTGGTGTCAGACAATGAAAAATCGCCGCTGCCATCGCTATTGGTATCGTACTGGGCACCGGGTGACACAAACACACCTGGACGAAGTTCAACTAGCCTTGCTTGCTGCTCAGCAGTAAGCGGAATACGGCGGTTTTCAATGGGACCAGTCAAGTCGATAGGTAAGTCCGCTTCGGTGGTAAATTGACTGTAACCTAACACTTTGTTGTAGCGGATATCGACCGCAGTAATAGTGCTTTGGCTATCGTTCCACTGATAGGCTAATTCAACTCTGTTTTGGGCGGTATCTGCGCCATCAATAATTTCAACAAAACTATTTTTAGCGATTTCTTCACGTTCTAAATGTTGATAATAAGTTATGTTTTTAAAGGTCGCTTTATCACTTAACTCACGAACATAAGTACTGTGAAGTAAAAAGGTTTGGGCGTTATTGATATTGTCGGGGTCGGTTAATACTTGGCTGCGATCTATCTCAACTAACCCAGTAGGGGATACGATGGCATTGGCTCCAGCTATAGTGCTGCCATTAGGCTGTACACCTTGACCTGTAACGTATAAACCGTTGTCGATTAATGCTTGAGTCGGGCGGTTAATCCCCGCGTTGTCAGTAAACTCAACATCGTAATATTCGACATTAATGTCCCAAGTGCTGGCATCGTCAGGAAAAAATCTAAATGCGACAAAGATACTGTCGCTTTTAAAACCTGAGTAATCGTAGTAGCTGCCATTATCGATGTGTTCTGCACTTAACCGCACACCGCTTTGGTTGGCTACTATGTCGGTGCCAATATCTATTTGAGCACGGTAATGATCCCAACTGCCACCCGATAACGTGAGTTTAGAGAATTGGTCATCAGTTGGTGCGACTTTAGAGTGTAAGTTAACAAATCCACCGTTGCGTTGACTGGTGCCTAATAGTACTGGCGGCGCACCTTTTACCACATCAATTTGTTCGACTGGGTTAAACGACATAGGTACACCAAAACCATTGTTACCCGCTTGACGACGCACACCGTCTTGATATAGCTCGCCTAATTGCCCCCGAATAGTGGGTAGGCTTGATGCGCCAAAGCCGCTAGCTGAATAACTGTTTGGGCTGACTTTTTGAATGTCAGACAAGTCTATGATATTAAGCTCTTCAATCATTTCACTGGTGATAGGCGTCACTGAGCGAGCAATATCTTTTAATGCTATTCCGTCACCAAATGGACCATCAACAGTGCTGTTTTTAGGTGACATGCCTTTATCGTTAATCGCTTTGCCTGACACTTGAATGACCTCGATAGAAGAGGTGTCTTCGGCTGCAGTAGCCATCGATGAAGCCATTGATGAATACAGGGCTAGGCTAATGGCTAGCGCAGTAAGTGAACGGTTAGGGTGACGATAAAGAAGCATAATTTTTTCTACTGTAATGAACTTAGTGTAAAAGACCCAATGATTAACGAGTTTATTACAACGATGTTATGCCAAATGTTGTTTATCTAGAACTAAATGGCATAAGTGTTTGTGCAACATAATCTTGGCTTACTCGGTCAATTAACGGCTGATTAACTTTTTTAGTTAAAATCAGTTTAGCCTATTAGAAGCTCAGCAGAATGAGTTTATTTATATTTTTTAAGGAATTATGATGCAAACAACACTTACTAGCGATGTTCAACGCAAATTGCAATGGTCGTTATTGTCTTTACGCTTAGGTGTATTTTTAGTGATGCTAGTGTGGACATTGGATAAGTTCGTTAACCCTGGCCATAGTATGAGAATATTCGAGAATTTTTATGGAATTGGCGGTGTGAGTGAAGTCGCAGCCTATATTATGGGTGGATTACAGTTGTTATTGGTGTTTGCCTTCGTACTTGGGATTAAAAAACGCATCACTTATGGCGTGATTTTCTTAATGCACGGAGCTTCGACGTTGTCGGCATTTAATCAATATTTTGATGCATTTAATAACTTATTGTTTTTTGCGGCATGGCCAATGTGGGCAGCGTGTTTTGCATTGTATCTATTACGAGATCAAGACACTAAGTTTACTGTGAAGTAAACTTTAAACAGATATTTAATACATGCTCTAATATAAAAAGACTGGCTAAATGTATTTAGCCGGTCTTTTTATTGAAGCAATGCTTATTGGAACATTGTTTTATCGATGTAATGCCGAATCAAGCCTTAAAGGTTAATTAAGCTACACCTAGCAGCGTGTATTATTTAGCATCACGATTACGAATAACCAAAAAGCTAAATAACACTACAATCACCATTTGAGTGATTAATCCTTGCCACGTTGAGGCAATGCCTAACCAGCTAATCGACACATCAATCGGGAAAGGTGTCAGGCTAATTACAGCTGCTTCTTGTAGCGCTGAAATACCTTTACCTGCCAGAATAAACGCTAAAATAAGTATGAAGTAAGAGCTCACAGCAAAGAAGCGTGCCAACGGCAATTTAACCGAATAGCGTACCATTAACCACGCAATAACAGCTAAAATGGCTATGCCAGAAAACAAACCATAAACCAAGTAACTTACCTGTTCATTACTGCTGGCGGATCCAATGGCTTGTGTCAATAACGACTGATAGAACAAGATGGTTTCAAACACTTCGCGATATACCGAAATAAATGCCAGCCCAGTGAGTCCCCATAAGGTGCCAGTATTTAAATGACGATCGACATTGTTTTTAATGTAACTTTGCCATTTCGAGCCTTGGGTTTTACTGTGCATCCAATAGCCGACATAAAACAATACTAATGCCGCTAATAGTGCGGCCCCACCTTCCATTAACTCCCTAGATGCTCCACTAATACTAATAAGGTTATCTGCCGCCCACCAGGTTAATACACCAGCGGCGAGTGCTGATATCCAACCAAAATGAACAAATTTAATTGCATCCTGACGTTCGGTTTTAATTAACACTGTCATTAAAGCAATGATTACTAACAGTGCTTCTAATCCTTCGCGTAGCAGGATGATTAATGCAGCCGAAAACATGGCATTATTCGATAATGATTGCCCCGTTAGTAGTGTGTCGGCTTGGTTTAGTTGAGCCAATATGCTGGTCAACTGTTGATTTACCTGGCCATCCTGTCCTGCTGTTTTTAGGATGTTTCTAAAATTAAGCAGCTGGCTTTCGATTGATTTACGCAAACCACTATCGTGGGCATCTAAGTTGTTTTCAATTAATTCAAAACCATCGAGGTAGGCGCTTACCACTAAGGTTTGTGCTTGTGCAAACTCATTAGCTTGATAGGCTTTGACTGCTGCCTGTAAGTTAGTACGGGCTACCGAAATAGGCGAATCAGCATGCTGAAACAGTAGCTCAGGTTGTGAGCGTAGTAATGATAATTTGGCTTTATCAATTCCAACATTCTGCTGAATTAATTGGGTTGGATTGCTATTGACCCATTGTTGTAATTCAATATTAGTATCGTCTTCGATGTGTTTTGTTGTTGCAGCTGTTGGCTCAAAAGCTAAACTACCTACATAGAAAGCCAATGACCAACGCTGTTGATCATTTAATTCACTAAAAGTACGCATGGCACTGCCATCTAAACCATCTGAAATCGCATCATAAAGTCCCAATAGTGAACGGTTTAAGGCTCTCTCTTGGTCAGTAAAATTAGTCGGTTCAGGTGATAATGATTTAGCTAATGGCCCATTGCCTTGGCCTGAATCACCATGACAGGTCGAACAATTTTCTATAAACAGTTGCTTTACATGCTTTTTAGCCAGTAATTGTGATGGCAGTATTAAGGCGGGAGATTGACTTAATAGCTGTTCACGAATTTTTTGGCTAAAGCCTTGAATTACATTCAGTGATGCTTTATCTGCAATGGCTTGTTGTAATTGCAATGCATCTGCCATTAACGAATTTGGCTTATCGTTAGCGAGGAGGTTGGTTTTCTCTATGATGATGCCAGCGAATTGCTGCATTTCAGCAAATTCATCAGGATTCGATATGCTGCCTGCGGTAACGGCTTCTGAGTAATCCACACCAATATATTCAGCTAATTGGAGAATTTGTCGTGTTTGTTTGAGTTGCTCTTGCGATGTCTCTGGTGACGCGACTGTCGGGCTCTGTGCCCATAAAGAAGTTGAAAATACTGAGGTGATGACAATTAATAGGAATCTATTGAAGACCGAAGATGTGAGCTGTTGTCGCCATAACGTGAAGCTGCTTAAGAAAGTATTCAAGGTATTGCCTTAATAGAAATGAAGGAATTATTCTTTAAACTAAACAAATAAATGATAATGGTTATCATTCTACTTTCTTGCGTAAGGCTAATCAATCACTCTGAAGGCTTGTTAGATAATGCTATCAGTATCATAAACGGTTTAAGGTGCGATACCTGGCCATGTAGAATTTTTATGTAGTGTGCTAAAGTCGATATTTTATTTCTATAACAGTGAGTTATATTTATTTTTGGTGCTAAAGTAATGAGGTTTGTGTCATATTGATATATAATAGTCAGTATTAATTATCGCTGTTTGGTATAAGTAATCTGAACTCGAGATAACAAACGTCTCTCAAACAGCCCTTAGTACTGTTATCAGCGTTGTATGGAATTACAGTAGGTTCGCTATTGATGTGCTAATACGTGTTGTTAATAAAATACATGTTAAATTTACAATTACAGTTCGAAATGAGCTGGCTGCTAACGATTTTTCCATCGATTATTCAGGGTGAGGATAGATAGGATTAACACTACGCTAGTTACTCTCAAACCAAATCTGATATGTTAATATTATTGAGTGTTATTGGAGTTGATAGATTGATAGAAAAGAGGTCCATTATGATGAGTAACACGATGGCAAATAAACAATGACAACGCCAGCAAGTGCTTCGTTGTATGCTGACCTTCGCCTAATTGACATTGGTATGGAATTATTTGTTGAAATCAATTTTGCCAATGGTAAAACAGTTCAGTCACGTTCGAGTTTGATTGGTTATCAAGTTGGACGATTTATCTTGATTGAGTATCCCAATAAAGGTTTTTCTGAGGCATATCAACATATGCTAGCGAACGCTGAAATTGTGGTAAGGGCGATGACGAATAGTGGTTTTAAAGACATTATCGCCTTTAAATCGACCATATTTTCTGTAGTTAATCAACCGATTAGAATGCTGTGCCTTAGTGTGCCTAAAACCATCATCAAGAAAAAGATCAGAGAGCAGTTGCGGGTTAATATTGAGCAAGAAGTGTTTATTATGCACAATGACAATAAAATCAGTGCAAAAATGCTCGATTTTTCTTCTACTGGCTGTTTACTGACGGTAGATGGCAAAACGGCGAGTATAGAACAAGGTGAAGAAATACATGTTGCTATCTCGATTAACACTGATCTTTCTGGGATCTTAACGGGTAGCACGGTTAATGTTCAAAGCATTGATGGTGTATTGAATATTGGGGTGAAATTTTCAGATGAGCACCCACAATTAAAAGATAATATTTTCAGCTACTTTTTAGTGAGTTCAACCAAAAAATAGTAACTCAAGGTGAATTCTATTTGTGGACTATCATTGGCAATCATCGTTCATAAAAAGATACAAAAAGCGCATCCGAAGATGCGCTAATTCACAAGTAAAACTGTTTTGATACAACTGTTAATCAAGCGTACCGATTAATCAAAGTAGTTCAAAATGCCTAACGCTGCGTCTCGACCTTCTGCTATTGCAGTCACAACTAGGTCAGATCCTCGCACCATGTCACCACCGGCAAACACTTTTGGATTAGTGGTTTGGAAAGGGTTGTCAGCAGCTTTATTAGCCTTAACTAATCCCCATTCATTGGTTTCGATGCCAAAATCACTAAACCAAGCAGCAGGGCTAGCTTGGAAACCAAAGGCTATAATTAGCGCATCGGTTGCTAATACTTGCTCACTACCAGGAATGATTTCGGCACGTTGACGTCCACTGGCATCAGCTTCTCCCATTTGGGTTTCAACGCATTCAATACCGACCACTTGGCCATTTTCAGATTTAATCGCTACAGGTTGACGATTAAATAAGAAATTAACGCCTTCTTCTTTGGCATTTTGTACTTCACGACGCGAACCTGGCATGTTGGCTTCATCACGACGATAAGCACATGTCACGCTTTTAGCACCTTGACGTACCGCAGTGCGTAAACAATCCATCGCGGTATCTCCGCCGCCTAATACCACCACATCTTTACCTTCAAGGCTTAAATACGGTGTTGCATCGTCATGAGTGCCCATAATGTGATGAGTATTACCAATAAGATACGGCAACGCTTGAATAACGCCTTGAGCTTCTTCATTGGGTAGTTTTGCTTTCATGGCAGTGTAAGTGCCCATGCC
Organism: Shewanella sp. MEBiC00475; assembly: GCF_005234075.1. NCBI lineage: Bacteria > Pseudomonadati > Pseudomonadota > Gammaproteobacteria > Alteromonadales > Shewanellaceae > Shewanella > Shewanella sp. MEBiC00475. The sequence goes on along the minus strand of NZ_CP039928.1, from coordinate 1,035,287 downwards.
AAGGAATACCGAATCATATTCATCTAACAGGCTCTGAAAACTAATATCTTTACCGACAGTGACACCCATTTTAAATTGAATGCCCATACCTTCAAGCACTGAGCGTCGGGTGGCCATGACCTCTTTATCCAGCTTAAATGAAGGAATACCATATGTAAGCAAACCACCAATCTGAGGATATTTATCAAACACGACTGCTTGAACGCCATTGCGAGCCAGAATATCAGCACAACCAAGACCCGCAGGTCCCGCGCCAATAATGGCTACACGTTCTTTACGCGGCGTCACTTGAGTCATGTTTGGGCGCCAACCTTGCGAAATAGCTGTGTCGGTAATGTATTTTTCAACATTACCAATGGTAACAGCACCAAAATCGTCGTTTAAGGTACAAGCGCCTTCGCATAAACGATCTTGTGGACACACTCGACCACAAATTTCTGGCAGAGTATTGGTTTCGTGTACCAAGTCTGCGGCTTCCATAATGCGGCCCTGCTCAGCCAACTTTAACCAGTTTGGAATATAGTTATGCAGTGGGCATTTCCATTCGCAATACGGGTTTCCACAGTCAAGGCAGCGGTCGGCTTGCTCTTTGACTTCAGGTTGTGTAAACAGCTGATAAATTTCAATAAATTGTGTGGCACGTTTTTTTGCTTTAAGTTTTATAGGGTCTACTCGACCGACTTCGATAAACTGAAAGTCATTGCTCATAATGATTACCCTGCCTTTACAACTAATTCCGGACTCTTCTGCTCAATTTTAAGCAGGTCAGCAACGGCAATATTCTTTGGTTTAATTAATACAAAACAATCCAACCAGTTTTCAAAATCACTTAAAATCATGTGGGCATGTTCACTGCCAGTTTCAGCATGATGCGTTTCAATTAATTCTTTTAAGTGTTGTTGGTGGATTTTTGATTCTACTTTATGAGTATCAACCATTTCGGTATTAACTCGACGATTAAAGCGACCAAATTGGTCAAACACATAAGCAAATCCGCCTGTCATGCCTGCACCGAAGTTGACTCCTGTTTTACCTAGGATTACCACGATACCGCTTGTCATGTATTCACAGCAATTATCGCCACTGCCTTCTACAACCGCGATGGCACCAGAGTTACGCACGGCGAAACGCTCGCCAGCTTGACCCGCTGCAAACAACTTGCCGCCAGTTGCACCGTATAAACAGGTGTTACCCATAATGGCACTGCGTTCACTTTGGAACGGGCTGCCAATAGGTGGGTGAATAACGATTTTACCGCCAGACATGCCTTTACCTACATAGTCATTGGCATCACCACATAGCTTAAGCTCAAGGCCCGGGCTGTTCCACACGCCAAAACTCTGACCTGCACTACCACTAAAGCCAAGGGTTAACGGCTGTTTTGCACCAGTCACACCCACTGTTGTGGCAATAAAACCTGACAATGTCGCGCCAACCGAACGATCGGTATTATTGATGTGATATTGATAGGAAAACGGTTCACCTGTTTCAACTGCTTCACGACAATCAGCTAATAGGGTTTGGTTTAACTGACCAACATCAGAGGGTGGATTAGTTTCTTTCCAAGTTAGTGACGAGTTTGGCTGAACTTTAGGTTGGTATAAAATTGGCGCTAAATCTAAACCACGTTGCTTGTCAGTTTTACCCTCAATAGCATATAGCCAATCACTTCGTCCGACTAAATCTTCAAACTGAGTTACGCCTAAGGCTGCCATCCATTCACGCACTTCTTGAGCAACAAACTCAAAGTAAGTCATTACTCGTTCAGGTAAGCCATGATAATGATTGTCACGTAAATTTTTGTCTTGGGTTGCGATACCAGTAGCACAGTTGTTTAGGTGGCAAATACGTAAGTATTTACATCCTAATGCAATCATTGGCACAGTACCAAAACCAAAACTTTCGGCGCCAAGCAGTGCTGCTTTAATGACATCAGTACCGGTTTTTAAGCCACCGTCCACTTGCAGACGAATTTTATGACGTAAGCCATTTTCTACTAGCGACTGATGCACTTCTGCTAAGCCAAGTTCCCATGGAGAACCTGCGTATTTTACTGAGGTTATCGGGCTAGCACCGGTGCCACCATCGTAACCAGAAATAGTGATCATATCGGCATAAGCTTTAGCCACACCCGTTGCAATGGTGCCGACTCCGGGTTCGGATACCAGTTTGACTGATACTAATGCTTTTGGATTGATTTGTTTTAAATCAAAAATAAGCTGAGCTAAATCTTCAATTGAATAAATATCATGGTGCGGTGGTGGTGAAATTAACGTAACACCAGGACGAGAATGGCGTAAACCGGCAATCTCAACACTGACTTTATGACCAGGTAATTGACCACCTTCGCCTGGTTTAGCACCTTGAGCCACTTTAATTTGTAGTACATCGGCGTTAACTAAATAGTGTGCTGTTACACCAAATCGGCCGGATGCAATTTGTTTAATAGCAGAATTACGCTCGCTATTGAAACGATTGGCATCTTCACCGCCTTCACCAGAGTTTGAGCGACCACCAAGACGATTCATTGCAACCGCTAAGGCTTCATGTGCTTCAGGGCTTAATGCGCCAATACTCATGGCTGCGCTGTCAAAGCGAGAGTAGAGCTTTTCAGCGGCTTCGACTGTGTCTAACTCAACTGCATCAAGATGACCTTTGACGCCAATTAAATCGCGTAACGTGGCCACTGGGCGATCATCTACTAAGTGAGTAAACTTTTTATACTCAACGTAGTTTTTATCTTTGAGTGATGCTTGAAGTGTGTTGACTACATCTGGATTAAAGGCGTGATATTCACCACCTTCAACATATTTCAATAATCCACCTTGAGGTAAGGGTAAATGAGCGCGATACGCAGCAGTATGAAGTGTTTTCTGATCTTCAGCGATATGCGTAAAGCTGGCGCCTTCAATACGACTTATCACGCCCTTAAAGCATAATTCAATCACATCACTGGCTAATCCTACCGCTTCAAATTGTTGGCTACAACGGTATGAACCGACAGTACTAATACCCATTTTTGACATGATTTTACGTAGACCTTTTTCAATGCCATAACGGAAGTTAAGCAATAATGAAGTCACATCTTCAACATGATGCAGTTTTGCCATCGCAGAAATAGATTCATAGGCAAGGTAAGGGTAGATAGCTGTCGCACCAAATCCGATTAACACCGCAAAATGATGGGGATCGCGTGCCGATGCAGTTTCAACAATAATGTTGGTGTCGCAGCGTAAGCTTTTATCCACTAAACGAGTTTGTACTGAGCCTACCGCCATCGCTGCGGGGATAACTTGAGCATTCTTCGCTACGGCTCGGTCTGACAATACTAACAATGTCGTGCCACTTCGCGCTAAGCGTTCCGCTTCATCGGTAATACGACGGATAGCCTGCTCTAAAGTTTCGTTGGCATCATAGTTTAAATCTACTGTGTTGGCGCGATAGTTAGTACTATCTAATCCTAGTAATTGGTTAAAATCACTGAATAATAAAATTGGCGAATTAAACATTACACGATAAGCGTTACCTGTGGTTTCGCTAAACAGATTTTGTTCGCGACCGACACAAGTGGCCAATGACATTACGTGTTTTTCACGTAATGGGTCAATTGGCGGGTTGGTCACCTGAGCAAATTTTTGACGGAAGTAGTCATACAATGAACGGGACTTTTTCGACAATACCGCCATAGGCGTGTCATCACCCATTGAACCGATAGCTTCTTCACCTTTGCTGGCCAGCACCCAAATAACTTGCTCTAACTCTTCTCGAGTAAACCCAAATTGTTTTTGATATTGCAGCAGTGTTTTGCTATCAAAGCCACTTGAACCCAGTTTAGCGGGGGCCATTTGCTCTGCAGGGATTAAGGTTTGGCTGTTTTTAGCCATCCATTCTTTATAAGGATGACGACGCTTTAAGTCGTTATCAATTTCAAATGAATGATACAAACGACCGTTTAGGGTGTCTAAGACTAATAGTTCGCCTGGGCCAACACGACCTTTTTCAATCACTTCATCGGCGGCGTAATCCCAAATACCAACCTCAGACGCTAAGGTGAGGATACGATCCTTGGTTATAACGTAACGAGAAGGGCGTAGGCCGTTGCGATCAACCGCACAGGCAGCGTGGCGACCATTAGTCATTACAATGCCAGCAGGGCCGTCCCACGGCTCCATGTGCATGGAGTTAAAGTCATAGAAGGCTTTTAACTCATCATCCATTTCTGGATTTGATTGCCAAGCTGGTGGAATAAGCAAACGCATCGCGCGATATAAATCCATTCCGCCAGATAACAGCATTTCGAGCATATTATCTAAAGAAGAGGAGTCTGAACCTGTTTCATTAACAAAAGGTGCCGCTTGTTGTAAATCCGGTAACAAAGGCGAATTAAACTTATAGGCACGCGCTCTTGCCCATTGACGGTTACCCGTTATGGTATTGATTTCACCGTTATGAGCGAGATAACGAAACGGTTGTGCTAATGGCCATTTTGGCGATGTGTTAGTTGAAAAGCGCTGATGAAATAAACAAATGGCACTTTTTAAACGTATGTCTGCTAAGTCGGTATAAAATGACGGCAGATCTGCTGGCATCATTAAGCCTTTATAGACAATGACTTGACCAGAAAGGCTGGCTACGTAAAAATCCTTGTCATCCGTTATTTGTTGCTCAAGACGTCGACGTGCCATATATAGGCGACGTTCAAGATCTTTTTCACGCCATCCCACTGGCGCGTTGATCAATACTTGATAAATTTGTGGCAAACTTTTTCGGCCAACCTCACCCAATACATCAGGATTAATTGGCACTTTACGCCAGCCAGCAACACTCAGTGTTTCTCGTTGTAGTTCTTTTTCTAAAATAAACTTCGCTTCATCTGCGCGTTGTTCATCTTGACTGAGAAACAGCATACCAACAGCAAATTTTCGGCTTAAATGCCAATCATTCTCTGCGGCAATAGCTTCAAAAAAATCTGTAGGCATTTGCATTAATAGACCACAGCCATCACCTGTGCGTCCGTCAGCTGCAATACCACCACGATGCTTCATTCGATCGAGACCATGAATCGCGGTACGCACGATGCGGTGACTAGCGTCACCATCCATTTGTGCAATTAAACCAAACCCGCAATTGTCACGCTCAAAACTGGGATGATACAAGCTCATACAAAAAACCCCCTAAACCTCTACTAGATACGACTCGGGGTAAATTTGAAGAATATCTATAGATATGCACCCGAACCATTCAAATTAAACCGAGAATGAACAAAGGTCAAACCAAAAAAATGCAACAAACTGAAATGTTAGTACTATTAAAACATAATAACCTAGTAGGTTTACGTTAACGTAAACTGCATAATTTAACCTATAACGTTATGAATAAAAAGAATTTTAGAAAACACGTAAGCGCTGGGTTACTTTTTTTTAACAACAATACGAAATTGTTGTTGAAATAAAAATAATGAATTTTTTTACAAATACAGTGTTTGGGTAAAAAATTATTCTAAGTGACTAAGTATTCATTTTAACCATATGACCGTTAGCCAAATTGTGTATAAGAATTTTTTGAGTTACTGCACAAGTTTATAGCCAAGTTGAATCGTTAGACTGTTTTATTGATTTAGCACCAAGACAGGTGCTTATCTGCTCATTACACTGGCAAACTTTTTTGTGATAATGGGAATAAATTTTGGGTTTAGACGATTACGTTAATACGTTTGGTGCGCATTGCAAACGTTTATATGGTCAACGGATTAAAAAATTAACCATAGATGCCCAATTTACCTGCCCTAATCGCGATGGCACGTTAGGAGTAGGCGGTTGTACTTTTTGTAATGTGGCCTCTTTTAGTGGACAACAAGACAGTATTCAACCTATTGCAAAGCAATTAGCCGAAGGAAAAGTTCGTGCGAATTCAGCTAAAAAACAAACCATACCCATAAGCGTGGTACCCACTCCAGTTGCAAAGTATATTGCTTATTTTCAAGCATATACCAGTACTTATGACGAATATAAAGTCCTTAAGCAAAAGTACGACCAAGCACTCGAAGATGCTGATATTGTTGGACTTCATATAGGCACTCGTCCTGACTGTGTGCCTAATGAAGTACTTGATTTACTGGTTGAATATCAACAAAGAGGCATTGAAGTGTGGCTAGAGCTTGGTTTGCAAACGGCCAATGATCACACGTTAAAGCGGATTAATCGTGGACACCAACTAGCAGAATATCGTCAGACAGTTAAAAATGCCCGTACGCGAGGAATTAAAGTGTGTACTCATTTGATATTAGGCCTTCCAGGTGAGACTTCTGTTGACTACTTTAATAGTTTACAAACGGTATTGGGCATAGGGGTAGATGGATTGAAACTACATCCTTTACATATTGTTGATGGCAGTATTATGGCAAAGCAATGGCGATATAACCCTATGCAATTGATGAGTCTAGAAGAGTATGCATCAGAGGCCGCTAAACTCATTCGCCATACCCCAAAAGAGATTATCTTTCATCGTGTGACCGCTTATGCCAAAAAGCCAATGTTACTTGCGCCTGATTGGTGTGCTTTTCGTTGGGATGGTCTTGTTGCTATTGTTAATGAGTTACGTGATTTTGGTGGCCAAGGCAGTGCGTTGGCATTAAGGCAAAGCAAAATTGCTTAATGCAGATTGAATCAAGTTATCGATAATTATTTTTCTGAGTATGTGTAAGGCTCAATTTTTATTGAGCACAACAATTGATAACACTAAATGAGCGTGATCATTATTGCCACTAATTGAGTAAAAGATTACCAGTTTGAAGTGTTTTTAAACATTGGTGATACCATTTGAGTAGCTATGTTAATCAAATGTAACTTTTTATCATTAAATCGCGCTTATATATTAGCAAGTCTTGCATAGGGGATTTTACTCGGTATTATATTCGCAATTTTATAGAGTTAGATATTTTATAGAGGCGCTATTATGGTCACATCGCAGTTAGACTCAATATTGGATCTCAATACGCTTGAGCAATATATCAGTGCCATAGGTGCTGGGACGTTATTAAAAAGCGTAGTGTTATTCGAGCAGCTAATGCCTGAATATATCAGTAGCTTAGTCAAAGCTGGTGATGCGAATGATAAAGAAACCTTATGTGCAGAAGCTCATAAATTTAAAGGTGCTGCAGGATCTGTGGGCCTAAAACGCATTCAGCAATTTTCACAGTTATTACAACACGGTGAAGAAGCTCGATGGGAAAACGAGCATAAAGTATGGCTTGCAGAAATTGTTGAGTATGCTGCACAGGATTTACAACAACTGAAAGTATACTTAGAAGCGAGAGTTTGAGCTTAAGTTGTGTGGATAGCACAATTGATATTTATTATTGTCTGTTAGTGTGTTGCGCTAGTAACTAAGACTATTTTTTGAAATGCCTCTGACTAAAGAGGCATTTTTTATGGGTGAAAGTTGTGCTTTATACATTAGCATCTTGTTATTTCGCCAAATTTAATTCATTATTTGGATTAACATAGATAAGGGCAATCGTTTATATGAAAAACCTTCCAAGCCTCAAAAACCTATATTATTTGGTTAACTTACATCAGGAGCAAAATTTCAATCGCGCCGCTAAGGTGTGCTTTGTTAGCCAATCAACACTTTCGAGCGGAATCCAAAATCTTGAAGAGCAATTAGGTTATCAGTTAATTGAACGTGATCATAAATCTTTTATGTTTACGGCAATTGGTGAAGAAGTTGTTGAGCGCGCTCGTAATATTCTGACGAACGTTGATGATTTAGTTGAATTGGTGAAAAACCAAGGCGAGCCGATGACAGGTGAAATTCGTTTAGGCTGTATTCCAACGATTGCGCCTTTTTTGCTTAGCCGTGTGGTCAAGTTATGCCAACAAGATTATCCCAAACTGAGTTTGTTATTAAAAGAAGATACGACTGAGCGGCTGTTGGATGCATTAGCGAAAGGTGAGTTAGACCTGTTGATCTTAGCATTACCGGTTGATACAAGCGGTTTTCACAGTATGAAAGTGGGTATTGATCCATTTAAAATGGTGATGCATAAAGAGTTATCAGAGAGTATTGTTCAACCCATTGATTATCAGAAAATGCCTGATGAAAGTATTTTTTTACTTCAAGCTGAACACTGTATTACTGGTCATGCAATTACTGCGTGTCAATTAGGTGATAGTGCCAAAGTGAACCCGTTTGCGGCTACAAGCTTACATACCTTAGTACAAATGGTAAACAGTAAACTGGGTACTACGTTTTTACCACAAATGGCAATTGACACGGGTATTTTACATGACACCGATTTGGTTGCGATAAATCCACCAGGCGAAGCGCCTTACCGCGATATTGGTTTAGTATGGCGACAAACTACCAGTCGTATTTCGACATTTAGAACGTTAGGAACAGCAATTCAGAAAAAGCTATTAACTCAAGAATTGCCTAAGTAGAAAGAATACATTAAAGAAAATCAGTGAGCTGGTTTGATTGGAGCAACACCATACACTTCCGTAGGGTGTTGCTTACCTTTAAGGATAATGGGGCCTAAATCTGTCAGCTCGTATTGACTGTTTTGCTGTTCTAATCGATGAACAACATCACCAGATAACAGCATTCTTTGTCCGAGGGGATTACATTGGTCTTGGAGCCTTGCCAACGTATTGATGACATCACTAAAGAAACTAATTTCTTGTTTATGAACTCCCACTACCGCAGCTACCACTCGACCACAATGTGCAGCCGCTTTAAATTTTGGCACAAAACCATATTGTTGTTCAAAATACTGTCTTTGCCACTGCAGTTGCTGACAAAACTCAAAATAAATATTTAAGCAACGATCGTGTTTAATACCTTGTTCTAATGGCCAGTGGATTAATACCGCATCGCCCATATACCGATAAATTTCAGCTTCGTTATCTGTCACCGTGTCCGCCAGCATACTAAAGCTATCTTGGATTAAACGGCTAAAGCGATAATCGCCTAAGGTTTCAGCATGTGCTGTTGATGACACCATATCAATAAACAAAAATAACTGTTGCTCGTAACGTGGTTTATGGTATTTACCAAGACCAATGTTGAGTAATACTTTAGGCCCTACTAATAGCGACATTTGTTCAATAAATGCCAAACTGACTCGAACCACAACGAGGTAAACCACTAATGCTTGGAATGATGGACTGTAAATAATTTCAACAGTGAGCATTTGTCGTAATGTGACCATGTGGTTATCAATGGCCCACATGTTTAAAAATTGCGTCACGTACGCCAATGTTGTTGCCCCGAGTAACAAGAACAACCCTTTAAACACTACGGAAAAAAGGTAGGGTAAGCGGCTGATGGCACTAAAATCAGCAATCAGATTTGACATCCAATGCAAGCTACCAAAAATGACTCCCATAAATACGGCTAGCATGGCTAAATCGCCATTACCAATTGCCCATTCTGGTAGTTGTGATGATTGTGAGTAGCGAAAAAAAACGAAAGAAGCCATTGCTACACACCAAGCAAAAATAGCGAACAATAATTTTTGTGTTTGACGGCGTGCTTTCACGGAGAAGGTGGTTGCCCAAATGATGGAGTGTATAAGGAGGGTAGTGTATAGAAGAATTGTTCAAATGTGATAGTTTATTTGTGATTTAGATCCATAGTAGAGTGTAAAAATGTGCACAAACGCAAATTTTTAATCTTGTTAACGTTGCGTGAACCCATAATTTCACCCTATTATGAAAATTCATTGGTTAAAATTTGCTGAGTAAAGTCAATTTTTAGGTAAAAACCACGTGGATTAGATAACTGTATGCTGCCATCTTCTGCAACACTTTCGGTTAGCACTTTACTATTTGCCGCCTTAGGACGTAATTGCAATACCTCACCTTGACGAGCGGTAATTTTATCAACCTGACCGAGGACAATAAGTTCCATTATTTCTTCCCAATCTTGTTGTAATTGCTTGGCTTGTTGCGCCGTGGGTTGCCATAAAATAGGGGTGCCAACGCGACGTTCTCCCACTGGTATACTCCGTTCTCCTTCAACTGGCACCCATAGTACACGCTGTAGTTTGTGGTAAACCACACTGTTTTCCCACGTCATACCTTGAATGTTTATCAGTGGTGCGACTGTGACATAAGTTGTTTCGAGTGGCTTGCCTTTGTGGTTAATAGGAATTGTTTTGAGCTCAACACCCAAATGTAGAAAGTCTTGCTCAGGTTTTGATCCTGCAAGTGCTCCTAATTCAGATTCGATCAATTGCCCGATCCAACCTTTATCACGCCGTAAGTCAGTAGGGACCATGATGTTATTATCGGAAGCAATGTCAGCTAAACGAATACCTGCCATATTGTGGGCTCGTTCCATTAACTCGTTGAGACTTAAGGGCGATGATTTTGCCATGAATGTGTATTTGCCTTTAAAAAAGATATGAGTGGTCGATCAAACTCGTCAAGCTATGCTATCAAGTAATATTCATCGATAACAAGTTTCGTTATTCATTTGGCGTTGGTTGAAAAAACACCGCATCCCTGCCGTTTAAAATTGCTTGATTGAATTTTTGTTTAATTACATGTTTTTAAATGGATTTTTACATTACTCCTGTTTTGTTTATATAGTTGTCCCAAGTTACACTCACTTTCCCCTACATTTTGCACATAGTTATCCACAGTTTTAATGGATAACTATAATAAAATTTGTCTTTAACTGATTAAAAACACCAAGTCAACGCAATAAAATGGCTTTTTGGTGGGTTTAATTTAAAAAAAGTCTTGTTATTTGTGTATAACTTAAATTGCTTAATCAATGATTTGTTATCTAAAATCGTATTGGTTGATTTTCAATCAATTCGATCGATCCGTTATTCATTATGTTTAAGTTCTCATTTAAATTATTGTTTATTATGGTTTATTTTAATTTTATTATTGCTTGTAGAAAAAAGTATCTTGTTAATTTTTGCCTTGTAATCAAGCTTTACCAAAGTTTCGAACAGAGATATCCACAGATTTTGTGGATAATCTATGATACAAAATTATTCACTTGTTGATAATTTTGATTTATTAACATTGTTATTCAATTATTCGTAGTAAATAGAGGTTTGCTGATAGGCATGCTTTGTGAAACAATCAGACGATATAAAATTTAGTAATTTTTGGAGTCCATGTGATTGATAGCGACGGCTTTCGCGCAAATGTGGGCATCATTATCTGTAATAAATTTGGGCAGGTTATGTGGGCCAGACGTTTTGGTCAACATTCATGGCAGTTTCCACAAGGTGGGTTAGATGATGGCGAATCTGCGGAAGAAGCTATGTATCGAGAACTCTACGAAGAAGTGGGGCTTAGACCTGAGCATGTTCAAATTTTAACGTCCACACGTTCTTGGTTACGTTATCGTTTACCTAAGCGTTTGGTTCGCCAAGAAAGCAAACCTGTTTGCATTGGCCAAAAACAGAAATGGTTTTTACTACAATTAAAAGGTCACGAAAATAGCATTAACCTCAATTCGTCCGGACATCCCGAGTTTGATGATTGGCGTTGGGTTAGTTATTGGTATCCTGTTCGTCAGGTAGTGTCTTTTAAACGCGATGTATATAGAAAGGTAATGAAAGAGTTCGCATCGACGACATTAGCGCTGCAAACGCGCGAGTTTAGTAAGAAACGAGGCAAACAACGGAGTTAACTGATTTCAAAGAGGATTGAAACAGTGTTAAATATGCTCAGGGATATCACTCAAGCTGTTGCGAGATCCAACAGCCTCGAGAGCGCATTAAATATTTTAGTCTCACAAACTCGATTAGCGATGGCTACCCATTGCTGTTCTATTTATATCCTTGAGCAGCAACATTTAGTATTGTCGGCCACAGAAGGGCTTAAAAAGTCTGCAGTTGGTCGTGTCAGTATGCCATTATCTCAAGGTTTGGTGGGCTTAGTGGCAGAACGGGAAGAAGCCATTAACCTTGCCGATGCTCGTCTTCATCCTCGTTTTAAATTATTCCCCGAAGCTGCAGAAGAAGAATATCGTGCATTTTTAGCTGTGCCGATCATTTTTCAAAAACAAGTCGTTGGTGTCATTGTTGTTCAACAGCCTGAATCCCGACAGTTCAGTGAAAATGAAGAAGCCTTCCTAATGACTCTAGCCGCTCAACTCGCAGTGGTTGTGCGCAGCTTGAAACACAAAGCGGCCGTTACAAATGTGCAACAGCAAGTGGTTTTCAGTGGTGTGAAAGCCTCCAGTGGTATTGCTATTGCTCATGGCCTGGTTTTAGGTGGTGTTATTTCACTGGAGCAAGCTGAGGTAATCTGTACTGATATAGATGTTGAAACTCAGCGCTTAAAATTGGCTGTGAATCGTTGTAAAGACATGTTGTCTTCAATCTCACAACGTTTTGAACGTGAAAAATCTGCAGATGTTGCCTCTATTTTTATCGCATTTCAATTATTGTTGGATGATTCTAGCCTTGGTGGTGAATACATCAGAGAAGTGGCTTTAGGTTGGCAGGCTGAGTCCGCGGTAAGCCGGGTGTCATTACGTTATATCGAACAGTTTTTGGCAATGGAAGACCCTTATCTAAAGGAGCGAGCTAGTGATATTCGCGAATTGGGGCAAAAGCTACTTCGCCAACTGATAGAACCTGGCCGGTTAGAGTTAGAGCCTGAAAAACCCATTATTTTAGTCGCAAAAGAAGTGGATGCCACTTTATTGGCTGAGTTTCCTCGGCAAAAGTTGGCTGGTATTGTCACTGAACGTGGAGGGGTTAATGCCCATGCGGCTATTTTAGCGCGCGCTTTGGGTGTGCCTGCAATTATTGGTGTTGATAATGTTCTATCAATAGACATCGATCAAAAACTTTTGGTGTTGAATGCGAATCGTGGCCAGTTGCTGGTGTCACCATCGCCAGCAGTAATTGAAGAATATCAATTATTGATTGATGCTGATGTTGAAAAACAAAAGCAATTTTCTGCAGAGTTGAGTTTACCCTCTATAACCACAGATGGTAAGCGGATACATTTATACCTTAATGCTGGACTGCTTAGTGGTATAGCCTCTGAAATTGCTGAAGGTGCTGATGGTATAGGTTTATATCGAACCGAAATTCCTTTTATGTTGCACCAACGTTTTCCGAGTGAAAGTGAGCAAATTGATGTATATCGACAAGTATTAAGTGCGGCAGGTGATAGGCCTGTTGTGATGCGTACTTTGGATGTAGGCGGTGATAAACCGCTGCCGTATTTTCCGATTAAAGAAGACAATCCGTTTTTAGGTTGGCGCGGCATACGTTTATCCCTGGACCATCCCGAATTATTTCTAGTGCAATTACGCGCGATGTTACAAGCTGCTGGTAATGGTAATCAATTGCAAATTTTACTGCCAATGGTGAGTAATCTTGATGAAATAGATCAAACATTAAAATATTTAGAACAAGCATTTTCAGAACTAAAAAAAGAATTAAATGTTATTTTGGTTAGGCCTAAAATTGGAGTAATGCTCGAAGTGCCGGCATTATTGTATCAGTTGCAAGATGTGGCTAAACGAGTCGATTTTGTATCGGTGGGGAGTAATGATTTAACCCAATATTTATTGGCTGTCGATCGAAATAACCCTAGTGTGAGTTCATTATTTGATAGCTATCACCCAGGTATTTTACGAGCGCTTAAACGAGCCGTTGACGAATGTAAACTGTATGACTTAGATGTCAGTGTTTGTGGTGAACTTGCTGGTGAGCCTTATGGTGCGTTACTACTTGTGGCAATGGGCTATAACAAACTCAGCATGAACCAAGGTAGTTTAGCTAGAATCAATTTTTTACTTAGACGAGTATCGAAGCAACAATTGACTGAGTTGTTGAGCTCTATTTTACAGCAGTCAAACGGTGACCAAGTTCGAGGATTATTAGCACACTTTTTACGGTCACATAATTTGTTAGAGTTAATTAATGTAGATTAACAATACAATTGAATCTTTGGTGATAACTCTTGGCGCTGTTTCACTATGGTTTATTTCAGTCAAATGCCATATAAGGATGTTATCGTGGATAGTTTGATACAAGTCTTTGTCATTTGTCTTTTATTAGGTTCAGTGGTGGGTTTTTTAGCTGGATTGTTGGGTATTGGCGGCGGTTTAATTATTGTACCGGCATTATTATACATTTTACCTTCAGTGGGCATTGGCTCGTCACAAATCACTCAGGTTGCAATTGCTACATCATTGGCGTCAATTATTTTAACTTCTATGTCTTCGGCAAGTGCTCATCATAAACGCGGCAATATTCCTTGGAAGTTGTTTAAGCCTATTTTCCCCGGGATTGTTATCGGTTCATTGGCATCGGCATTTGTGTCTGAACAAATCGCATCAGATGATTTACAACAGGCGTTTGCGATTTTTGTAGTGTTGATGGCTTTCCAAATGGCGTTTCCGTTTAAGGTTAAAACGGGTGGCAGCATGCCCAGTTTTGGCGTCTTGTTTCTCGTCTCTTCAGCCATAGCGTTAATAGCTGGCTTAATGGGGATTGGTGGTGGTGTATTACTGGTGCCATTCCTGTGCTATTGCGGATTACAAATGCGCCAAGCAGTGGGGTTTTCATCGGCAACGGGGATGCTTATCGCGGTCTCTGGTACGGTAGGCTATATTATTGCTGGTTATGATGTGCCGAATTTACCGGAGGGATCGGTTGGGTTTATTTACTTACCGGCCTTAATTGGAATTATTATTAGTTCAATGTTGTGCGCGCCAATCGGTGTAAAAGCTGCCAGTACTTGGCCTACACCGATATTGAAAAAAATCTTTGCAGGTTTACTTGTCGTAGTCGGGGTCAAATTACTATTGAGTTAATCCTTATCCGCTATAAAAACGCCTTTATCAATGTAAACAAAGGCGTTTTGGTTAATGAATTAAACAGCGAAAGGGTATTTGATCGCGTCGTGATGTTGATAATCTTCAACACTAAAATCTTCCAACGTTACCCAGGTTTCAATGTCTTTTAATGTTTTAATCTTGGGGTTAATAATCAACTTGGGGGATGCAAAGGGTTCCCGTTTTAGTTGAATATCGCGCATTGGTGCAAGTTGATCTTCATATATATGGCCATTAACAATTTTATGGTATGCCTTACCGGGTTTATGACCAGTAATTTGAGCCATTAGCGCGAGTAAGACATACACTTGTACCATGTTGAAATTTAATCCTAATGGAACATCACAACTGCGTTGTGTACTGTTTAGGTACAAGGTATCTCCAAGCAACGAAAAATGGTGTTCGTACATACAAGGACGTAAGCAACCTAGGTCAAATGCACCTGGGTGATAAAATGTTAAAATCTCACCGCGGTTATCAATACCGTTGCTGAGGTCATCTACAATTTGTTGCAGTAAATCGACATGGCCACCATCGGGTTTTGGAAATGCACGTCCTAATGCGCCATAAATAAGCCCCATATCGTCCGGCCCTTTGCGGTTTGGGTTATCTAGCCAGGCTTGGTTTTCATTGGCATTGGCATCCCACGTTTTAGTGCCTAATGCCCTAAAATCAGCAGCATTTTGATAGCCACGTAAATAACCCAGCACTTCTGCAATGGCAGATTTCCAAAAGCTTTTACGCGTGGTGACGAGTGGAAATCGATTATTGGCAACGTCATAAACTAAATCGGCATTAATGACAGTTAGGCACTTTTTGTTTGTTCGTGCATTATTAACCCATTCGCCTTCATCGACAATACGCTGGCACAAATCTAGATATTGTTTCATCTGTTTAATCCTTTTTACTTTTATAGATTATACCCAAACGATGATTAATTTACACCGACTAATCTGTAGGTTATGGCTTAATCTACGCTATGTTTAACAATGTCAGCATGACTGGAATAAAAATATAAAGAAGTCTTGTAGAAATTTGATACCTCGGAAATACCGAGTTAATATCAAGAAACAATCGATTATTATTGTTTCAATGATTCAGATAGACTTAGGTTACTGTTTTTTAGGAGTGTTATATGGAACGTGCAATTAAAAACTTCTTAAGCCAAGAGTCTGCGGGCGGTATTTTATTAATCGTTGCTGTCGCATTGGCGATGATTTTAGCCAATTCACCGTTAGCGGGTGTATATCAAGATTTCTTAAGCACAGAAGTGCAGGTTAGAGTAGGTGATCTTGATATCGATAAACCGCTTTTACTGTGGATCAATGATGGCTTGATGGCATTATTCTTTTTATTAATCGGTTTAGAAGTAAAGCGCGAATTACTTGAAGGTGCTCTGTCGAGCGTAGCTAAGGCATCATTGCCCAGTTTTGCTGCAATTGGTGGTATGGTATTTCCGGCATTATTCTACTTAGCATTTAATTACTCAAACCCAGAAACTCAGATCGGCTGGGCCATCCCTGCAGCTACTGATATCGCCTTTGCGCTAGGTATTATGGCACTGCTCGGTAGTCGTGTGCCCGTTGCGTTAAAAGTGTTTTTGTTAGCTCTGGCGATTATTGACGATCTAGGAGTCATTGTCATTATTGCTCTGTTTTACAGCACTGATTTATCTATGCTTAGTTTGGTTATTGCCGCGGTATCAATCGTGCTGATGGTCGCACTGAACAGGAAAGGAGTCAGTTCAATCTTGCCTTACGGTTTACTCGGTTTTGTTTTGTGGGTTGCAGTATTGAAGTCTGGAGTACATGCGACATTGGCCGGAGTGATTATCGCATTTTGTATTCCACTTAGAGCAAAAGATGGTTCTTCACCGTCGGAGCACTTAGAACATAAGCTACACCCGTGGAGTGCTTTTATGATCCTGCCGGTATTTGCGTTTGCGAATGCAGGTTTGTCATTAACCAATATGTCATTTGATACATTTGCTGAACCTATCACCCTGGGTATTATCATGGGTCTGTTGTTAGGTAAGCCTATTGGAGTGCTGCTATTTAGTTATTTAGCGGTAAAACTGAAGCTAGCTGAATTACCACCAGGCATTGGCTGGAGGCATATCATACCGGTTGCTGTTATGTGTGGTATTGGCTTTACCATGTCGGTGTTTATTGCTTCGTTAGCATTTGAAAACTCACCCGCTGCATTTGGTGATTATGCAAGACTAGGTATTTTAACAGGATCGTTATTTGCGGCTGTGATTGGTTACTTTTGGTTAGCCAAGGTACTGCCTGAAAATGGAGTAAAATCATGAAATTGAATAAATTAACCTTTGGAATACTACTGAGCAGTTTTGTTATTCCTGTATCGGCTGAATCATTTAATGTTTGTCTCGAATCATCTGATTCCCCGACTTGCCAAAGTTATCTAGAAGGTGTGGTAGATGGTGCATTAATGTATCGGGATGATTTGGCAAAGAAAAGAATTGATCCTAACGATTACGAGTCAAGAGCACTAAAATACCGAGCTGGAAAACGTTATCAAACGGCGAATTTGAATTATTGTTCTAGTCATATACCGGTGAAATCTGAAATTGTATCAGCACTCACAGAGCAGGTATCGTTAAACAATGTCAAGAACAGTGATGAGCTTGAGTCAGTGATCACTAGTTTAATGGATTGCCGCTTGAGTAGATAATCAGGTTATTTATTAACGCAGCCGTTTGGCTGCGTTTTTTATGGTTAATCTTGGCTAATCAATATAGTGAACTAACTATGCTGAGCTAATATTGTCGTTGATTGGTATAGATTAATGAGTAATAGAAGTAGCGGTTTATTTGCTATAGTAGTGTGAGTGAATTTTGTTAGGTTTATGATTGATATGCAGCATTTAAATTATAACCATTTATATTATTTTTGGATGGTACAAAAAAAAGGCTCAGTGACTAAAGCCTCTGAAGTATTATGCCTTGCTCCTCAGACTATTACTGGTCAGATTCGCTCATTGGAACAAAGATTGAAAGGAGCTGTTTTTAAGCGTGTCGGGCGTAACTTGGAAGCAACTGAACTAGGCGAATTAGTCTTTCGTTATGCCGATAAGATGTTCAGTCTTAGCTATGAAATGCTCGATTTACTCAATTATCAGAAAGAAAATTCGTTGTTATTTGAAGTTGGTATTGCTGACGCTTTGTCTAAGGCACTGGTTAGCCGGGTCTTATTAACTGTAATACCCGATGATGGTTCGGTGCACTTAGCGTGTTATGAATCAACTCATGAAAGTCTAATTGAACGTTTACGAGAGCATAAGCTCGATATGATTTTATCTGATTGTGCGGGTGGTTCGTTGAAGTATCCCGAGATATTATCGAAAAAGCTTGGCGAATGCGGTGTCAGTTTTTTCTCGGCAGAAACTATTCCACTTCCATTTCCCGCCTGTCTTGAGCAGCGTAAATTACTAATACCGGGTAAGCGGACGTCATTAGGACAGCAATTGCATGGTTGGTTTGCTGAAAAAAACCTTAATGTTAGTATTTTGGGAGAGTTTGACGATGCTGAAATGATGAAGGCATTCGGTTATTTTAATAGAGGTATTTTTGTGGCACCGTCTATTTATCGTCATGATATACTGTCGCAAGGGATGGTATTACTTGGTGAAACTACCGATATTAAAGAAGAATATCATGTAATGTTCGCCGAGCGAATGATCCAACATCCGGCGGTAAAATCTTTATTAGCGACTGATTTTGGAGATTTATTTGCTGGACGAGATCAGCAAGTACAAGATTTTGAAAACCGTATAAGTTAGCTTGTGATATAGACATCAGGAGATTTGTGTTGGAATTAATGAATATAGCTCGTGTACGTTGGGCATGCCGACGTGGAATGTTAGAACTCGATGTGTTGTTGCAACCTTTTATTGAAACTCAATACGAAGTCATGACAGATAATGATAAAAACACTTTTATTCGTTTATTAGAGTGTGAAGACCCTGAATTATTTGCTTGGTTTATGGGGCATGAGCAATGCCAAGATCAACTGTTAGCTGACATGATAGTTAAAATTCGTGGAAGAGCAGCTCCTTAGTCCTTCGATTGACTCTCTGCTCAATACCAGCACTCATATGCGACAATTTGCATTGAGTGCTTCGTTATTACAACGTGGTGCTTGGTTAATGTCACTGGCCATAGTATCAAGTAGTTTCTTGGCTTGGCCTCACTATCCTTCTTTTATATTCTACATTGTTCAAACAATATTATTTATTACCATGATCATCATATTTGTATTGGGATGGCGCAGGTTGTCTCATTGGCATTGTGTGTTTTCATTGGGTAATAACGGTGCTGGTACATTAGTATTGACGGGCAACAGTGAGCCTAATAAATTCAGATTAACTAAAAAGCCATTTATTAGCCCATTATTGTGTTTACTTTATTTGCAGTTGCAAACGGGTGAGAAACAGTTGTTGTTGGTATGGCGTGATATGTTAGACGACACAGCATATCGTAATCTGTGTCGTCTTTTATTAAGCCATTAATGGCATGGATTATTGTCCATGTGCTGGATAATGGTTAATTACTTGGCTGCAAAATGGTTGGTTTAGGATTGTCGATTTGTTCAGGATAATCAAGATTGTAATGCAAACCTCTACTTTCCTTACGTTTCATGGCACAGCGAATAATAAGTTCTGCTACTTGGACCAAATTTCGCAGTTCTAATAAATTATTACTGACCCGGAAGTTTGAATAATACTCTTCAATCTCTTGTTGTAGCATCAAGCATCGTCTCAATGCACGCTCTAGACGTTTGTCTGTGCGAACGATACCAACGTAATCCCACATAAATAGACGTAGTTCATGCCAATTATGGGCAATAACAACCTCTTCATCTGAATTGGTTACTTGGCTTTCATCCCATACCGGCAATGGATCTGGCATAGCGATTTTGTTCAGTTGGCTTTCGATATCATGTGATGCTGCACGGGCAAAGACTAAGCACTCTAATAGTGAATTACTCGCTAATCTATTTGCACCATGTAAACCAGTATAAGCCACTTCACCAATGGCATATAAGCCATTAATATCAGTTTGACCATGAAGATCTGCCATCACGCCGCCACAAGTGTAGTGAGCTGCTGGAACAGAAGGTATTGGCTCTTTAGTAATATCAATACCAAATTCTAGACAACGATGATAAATGGTCGGGAAGTGTTTAATGATAAAGTCTGCGGGTTTATGGCTAATGTCTAAATAGACACAGTCTACCCCTAAACGTTTCATTTCATAATCAATTGCGCGGGCGACAATATCCCGTGGAGCAAGTTCTGCACGTTCATCAAAATCAAGCATAAAACGACTACCGTCAGGGCGACGTAAATAAGCCCCTTCACCACGAAGTGCTTCAGAGAGTAAGAAATTTCGGGCATTAGGATGAAATAAGCACGTTGGATGAAATTGATTGAACTCCATATTGGCAACTCGACAACCTGCACGCCACGCCATAGCGATACCATCACCGCTGGCAATATCTGGATTTGAAGTATATTGGTATACTTTTGAACTTCCGCCAGTGGCAAGTGCAACAAATTTTGCTCTAATGGTTTCAACATGTTCTGCATCGCGATTCCATACATAAGCACCAATGACACGGTTACCCGGTCGATGCAATTTGCGCGTCGTAATTAAATCAATTGCGTTATAACGTTCTAATACTTGTATATTGGGGTGGGCGAGTGCACGTTCTTGTAATGTGGTTTGAACGGCTTTGCCCGTTGCATCTGCAGAGTGTAAAATGCGTCGGTGGCTGTGGCCTCCTTCACGAGTAAGGTGATAAGGTGCCTTGTTGTTATCATCTCCAGTTAATGTTTCTTCTTTATCAAATGCGACGCCGCAATTAATTAACCATTGCATTGCACTTTTGGCGTTTTCTGCGGTGTATGTCACAACAGATTTATCGCATAATCCAGCGCCAGCTATTAAGGTATCGTTGACATGTGACTCTATAGTGTCGCCTTCATCGAATACAGAGGCTATTCCACCTTGAGCATATAATGTCGACCCTTCGGATAATGGGCCTTTGGAAAGAAGAATTACTTTTGATTTTTCAGCAAGATGTAGTGCTAAAGTTAGTCCAGCAGCACCGCTGCCGATGACCAAAATGTCAGATTGGTGTTCAACTGCTTGTTTCATCAGGTATCATGGTGTGGCTTTGTGGTTTGATTATAGTAGATCAAATTACTTTGGTAGGATACTTTTACAACGATTTTTATTGTGATTTTGCTTAGATGGTTTGTATGTAGGTAAAATTAATTAACTTTTTTTAATTAAATATCGAACTTTTTTCATATCAGTAGGTCTACTTATATGAACAGGATTCGAGCGACTGAGAAATCAGTATTACAGATTTAGGAGTAGTCGGCTCGGATGAGTGGACAATATAGTGATCAACAATTAGTTGAGCGAGTACAGCAAGGCGATAAAAACGCATTTAACCTGTTAGTGCTGAAGTATCAAAATAAAGTGATGAGTTTGATTTCTCGATATGTGCGCAATCAAGCGGATGTGGCGGATGTTACACAAGAAGCCTTTATTAAAGCATATAGAGCGTTAGCTAATTTTCGTGGTGAAAGTGCATTTTATACTTGGTTGTACCGTATTGCAGTAAACACTGCAAAAAACCATCTTACATCACAAGGACGCAGGGCTCCTGCAAACGACGTTGATGTAGAAGATGCAGAATATTACGACGGCAGTGATGCACTAAAAGAGTTTGCATCACCAGAGCGGTTATTAATGAAAGATCAAATGAGTAAGGTGATCTTTGATACGCTCGATACTCTGCCTGAAGAGTTAAAAATGGCAATATCGCTCAGAGAGTTAGAAGGAATGAGTTATGAAGATATTGCCAATATAATGGATTGCCCAGTCGGCACAGTCAGATCGCGTATCTTTCGTGCTCGTGAAGCAATCGACAAACAGCTCCAGCCTTTGCTGGAAAAGTAACAGCCTTAACGTTAGACAGGTGAATAATGCTTAAATCAAGTCAAGAGTGGGTATCTGGTGCAGTTGATGGCGAAGTCGATGATAAAACATTGGCACAACTTTCTGCTGACGTTGATTCACATGATGAATGGCAACGCTATCATATGATAGGCGATGCAATGCGCGGTGAGTTGCCGGCAACCATTGACTTAGACCTTTTTGCAAGTATCTCAGCAGCGATTGAGCTTGAACCGACAATCATTGCACCTCAATCTAAGTCGAATCAAGTTGTAGAACAAGCGAGTCCACGTTCAAATGTGGTCCCATTTTTCAAGCAGTTAGGTCAATATGCTATTGCTGCAACTGTTGCTATGGTAGCCATTGTGGGAGTGCAAAACGTTAACCAAACCAATGATGCAGAATCTCCTTTACCTGTATTAATGACGCGTCCTTTGGTGGGCAGTGTGTCTCCGGTAAGTTATCAAACTGGTGCAGTGCAAAATCAGCAAAGCTATTCTAATGAACAAGTGATAGAGCAGCGTCGTCGTATTAATGCTTATATTCAAGATCATATGTTGCAACAACGCTTAAATCCAGGTGTTGCAGTTGATGGAAATAGTGTGCAAGATGCTGCGGTAAATCCATAATCCGTTGACAGAAATCTTGTCTTATCATGTTAGGAGTTAGCTTGCGTCTTATCCTGCTAGCAATGTTAGTGTTATCTTTTTCGACATACGCTGAAGATGATTTATCAGCAAAAGCTTGGCTTAACAATATGAGCCAAGCAATGCACGATAAACAATTTAAAACCTCCATTATTCAATTACAAGCCGATCATATTCGTCCGCTTGTTTATATTCATGGCATTGTCGACAATAAAGAAGTTGCTTTACTTGAATACCTTAATGGCCCTCCCAAAAATGCGGTACGAGTTGGAAATACTGTTACGTTTATAGAACATGACCAGCAGCCGTATAGTGTCATTGCACCTCGTATTCAAGGTGTTTGGCCTGCAGCTTTATCTGGTGATTTAAGTCAGCTTGAAAAAGGTTATCAATTTGTTATAGGTGGTCGAGCTCGTATTGCTGGACGTCCAGGCCAAATGATCCGTTTAATGGCAAATGATGACAATCGTTATGATGCTCAAGTGTGGATTGATATGGACACTTATTTGCCATTACGGTTTGATAGCCTCAACAAAGACAAACAATTACTTGAACAGACCATGGTCATCGAACTGATTGAATTAACTGAGCCCGCTTCTATTTTAGTTGAAGCTGCGAAGCAAGAATGGCCAGCCGTGATGAACCAAGCCGAACGTACAGATGGTAAAAACTGGCAATTTACTTGGTTGCCACAAGGTTTTGATGTTGTCGTTCGCGATCATCACCGTTTGATTGGAATTCATGAGCCTGTTGAATATGTGGCATTAACAGATGGATTAGCGAATATTTCTGTTTATGTTGGTCGGTCAGGTGAAAATCCAATGCCAAATGAATTACTGATCCGTAATGGTTTGTCTATGGTGGTAGTGCAAGTGGGTGCTCTTGAGGTGGTAGCCATTGGCAAGGTACCTTCTGAAACCTTGGATAAAATTGCCAATAATTTAGTCTTAAAATAAACAATCGCTGATTGATAGGTAAGCCGTGACGCAATGTGATTGTGCCACGGCTTACGTGTTTCTGGTGAAAGATATGAAGGTTAAGTGATATACCTTAGCGGTAAACTTACTTAGCCAATGTGGCGAATTATGCTAAAATAAGTCATTATTTATAGGTTGAGTTTATTAAATGAATAACCACATTCACGAGTCTTCTACTTCTTCAATGATGGAAGAAATTGCCCGAGTGGTTGATTATCAACAAGGCTGGGTAACTGTTGAAGTTGAATTGAAAAGTGCTTGTAATCACTGCGCCAGCAGTGAAAACTGTGGTACTTCAACTATTGCTAAAGCCTTTTCTGTTCATACTCAGCGTTTTTCATTACCGAGCGATAAACCTTGCCTTTCTGGTGACATGCTTAAGATAGGCTTACCAGAAAGTGTGATTATTAAAGCCGCGGCGTTAGTGTATCTGTTACCCTTGATAGGCTTGTTTTTATTTGCAATGGTTGGGCAAATGTTGGCAGCTGGATTAGGTTTTAATACCAATGGTTTTGCAATGTTTTTTGGTGCATTTGGGACATTGTTTGCGTGGTTTATTGGTAAACACTTTGCCACTCAACTTGAAGCAGATGCTACACCTGTGATCATTGCCCATCTAGGTCAAGAAATTGATATTATTCAAGCAAGAAATTAGTTATTGTTTTTAGTGCGGTCAGTGAGACACTCTTTTAAGCATTTCTATGATACTCATTGACGCAAAATAGTCCCTTGCATCAACCAAAAACTGCTGTAAACCTATTAAAATAGACTCAAAAATACCTCGTTAAGACCAATAATTGTAGCAAAATTGATACTATTGGTTAATCTGATTGGTATTACCCCCCTAATCAGGTACAATTTGCCACCTTAATTTTCATCAAATTTAGTAGTAGTCATTGCAGCATAATGAAACACATTAGAAACTTCTCGATTATTGCCCATATCGACCATGGTAAATCAACTTTATCCGATCGCCTGATTCAGGTATGTGGCGGCTTAACTGACCGTGAAATGGCTGCACAGGTTTTAGATTCAATGGATCTAGAACGTGAGCGTGGCATTACGATTAAAGCCCAAAGTGTCACCTTAGATTACCATGCAAAAGATGGTAATACTTATCTACTCAACTTCATTGATACACCAGGACACGTTGACTTCTCTTATGAAGTATCACGTTCTTTGGCTGCTTGTGAAGGTGCATTGTTAGTAGTTGATGCTGGTCAAGGCGTAGAAGCTCAGACATTAGCTAACTGCTATACCGCACTAGAAATGAATTTGGATGTCGTTCCTGTATTAAATAAAATTGACTTACCTCAGGCAGAGCCAGATCGTGTAGCAGCAGAGATTGAAGATATCGTTGGCATTGATGCCATGGATGCTGTGCGTTGTTCTGCAAAGACTGGAGTCGGTGTTGATTTAGTATTAGAAGAAATTATCGCAAAAATCCCTCCTCCAGTGGGTGATGAATCTGCGCCACTACAAGCATTAATTATCGACTCATGGTTTGATGCCTATCTTGGTGTGGTATCTTTGGTTCGCATTAAAAATGGTGTACTTAAGAAAGGTGAAAAATTTAAAGTGATGTCCACAGGACAAAACTATAACGCCGATCGAGTGGGTATTTTTACACCAAAAGAAAAAGACAAAGCAGAACTTCGTGCTGGCGAAGTGGGTTATGTAATTTCTGGTATTAAAGAAATTCATGGTGCGCCTGTAGGCGATACCTTGACCCATGCAAAAAATGGCGCAGACAAACCTCTTCCAGGTTTTAAACGCGTCAAGCCGCAGGTTTATGCCGGTGTATTCCCTATTTCTACCGATGAGTATGAAAGCTTCCGTGATGCATTGAATAAGTTAAGCTTGAATGATGCCTCTCTGTTTTTTGAACCTGAAACATCATCTGCGTTAGGTTTTGGTTTCCGTATTGGTTATCTCGGTCTACTCCACATGGAGATTGTTCAGGAGCGTTTAGAGCGCGAATACAATCTGGATTTGATCACCACGGCACCCACAGTGGTGTACGAAGTTATCATGAACAATGGTGATACTATTTATGTTGATAATCCATCTGGTTTACCTGCACTAAATAACATTGAAGAAATTCGTGAACCGATTGTTGAAGCCAATATATTAGTGCCTAAAGAATACTTAGGTAACGTGATTACGTTATGTATTGAAAAGCGTGGCACGCAAACCAATATGGTTTATCACGGTAATCAAGTGGCCTTAACTTATCACTTGCCGATGGCAGAAGTGGTAATGGATTTCTTTGATCGCCTTAAGTCAACGAGCCGTGGTTATGCATCATTAGAGTATAACTTTATTCGCTTCGACGCTGCAGATATGGTTCGGTTAGACATTTTAATTAATGGTGATCGTGTTGACGCTTTAGCGATGATTATTCACCGCAGTAATATTCGTCATCGTGGTTTGGCTTTAGTTGAAAAAATGAAAGAGCTAATTCCTCGTCAAATGTTTGATATTGCAATTCAGGCTGCCGTAGGCAGTCAGATTATTGCCCGTTCAAGTATTAAAGCGTTACGTAAAGATGTAACCGCTAAGTGTTATGGTGGTGACGTTTCGCGTAAGAAGAAACTGCTTAATAAGCAGAAAGAAGGTAAAAAGCGCATGAAGCAAGTCGGTAACGTTGAAGTGCCACAAGAGGCATTCTTAGCGGTATTGAAGTTAAACGATTAATAATAATTAATTGAATTAATGTGCTAAATAACGCCGCGTATTGCGGCGTTATCGTTATTTTTACTATATATTTTGTAACACTCAACTGGGTGAATGTTTATTCGTTAATCACCATACTGGATTGAGTTTTTTGAGCCTTTGCTCAAGCCATATGGATCCAACACACTCAGCAGGAGATAAATCAGTAATGGCAGCCTATTTTTCACTTATTTTAGTGCTCGTAACCGTTGTTAGCGGAATTATTTGGTTAATTGATGTGGTCTTTTTTGCGCCGAAACGCCGTGAAAATTTATTAGCCGCAGAAGCTAATTCAGCTCAATTGAGCGCAGATGCGATAGACAAAATAATCCGTGAGCCTGTATTAGTTGAAACTGCGCATGCCATTTTTCCGGTGATTGCGTTTGTAATGATTTTACGCTCGTTTATTTATGAACCATTTCAAATCCCTTCGGGTTCAATGATGCCGACCCTCTTAGTGGGTGACTTTATATTGGTTGAGAAGTTTAGTTACGGATTACGCGACCCTGTATGGCGTAGCAAACTGGTTGAAACTGGTGAGCCCGAGCGCGGAGATGTATTTGTATTCAAATATCCTGAAAATCCAAAGCTAGATTATATCAAGCGTGTAGTGGGTTTGCCTGGGGACAAAATTTTTTACCGTAATAAACAACTTATGATCCAAGAGGCATGTGATAGCCAAACAGATTGCCCTGGCGCTCATGTTATTGAGCATACCGAGATTAGCCGTGGCGAGTTTAGCCAAAATGGCACGCCATTAATTCGTTTAAGTGAGCAACTCGGCGATGTTCAGCATGATATTTTGCTTAATCCGTCGCGACCTGATTTCAGACAGCACTTTTATCCTCAAGCAGGCCTTCCTGCTGGTGAGTTCGTTGTCCCTCAGGGGATGTATTTTGCGATGGGTGATAACCGTGATAATAGTACCGATAGTCGTTTCTGGGGCTTTGTACCGGAAGAGAATCTTGTCGGTAAAGCGGTAGCCATATGGATTAGTTTTGAATTTGATCGTAAGCCGAGTGATATGTTACCAACATGGATACCAACAGGCGTACGTTTTGACAGAGTAGGTGGAATACATTGATGGAACCCATTAAAAATTTGCCGCGTTTGTGCCGTACTTTAGGTTATGAGTTTAATAATATTGAATTACTTATTCAGGCATTAACACATCGTAGCGCAGCAAATAAACATAATGAGCGTTTAGAGTTTTTAGGTGATTCGATTTTATCGATCATTATATCTGATGCCTTATATCATCAGTTTCCAAAAGCGACAGAAGGTGATTTAAGCCGAATGCGTGCCACCTTGGTTAAAGGTGATACCCTGACTTTAATCGCTATAGAGTTCAAATTAGGCGACTATTTATACTTAGGTCCTGGCGAGCTCAAAAGCGGTGGTTTTAGACGCGAATCTATTTTAGCCGATGCCGTGGAAGCCATTATTGGTGCTGTCTACCTTGATGCCGATCTTGAAGTTTGCCGCAAGTTATTATTATCATGGTATCAAGCACGCTTAGCTGAAATAAAACCAGGCATTAATCAAAAAGATCCAAAGACAATTTTACAAGAACATCTACAAGGGTTTAAGAAACCATTGCCTGATTATCAAGTTGTCGCTGTAGAGGGTGAAGCGCATGAGCAAACCTTTACTGTAGAATGCCGAATTAGTGAATTAGATAAAGTTGTCACCGGTGTGGCAAGTTCAAGAAGAAAAGCTGAACAGCTTGCTGCTGCTCAGGTATTGGAGCTACTGAATAAATGACCAAAAAAACAGACTTGCCAGCAGGTGATAGCCAAGAACCTAGCTTAGATGAACTGCTGGCAAGGATGAACCAAGCAGCACCAAACGCCAATGCAAAGTTTGATGTAACCTATTGTGGCATGGTGGCAATTGTCGGTCGCCCTAATGTGGGCAAGTCGACACTTTTGAACAAGCTACTTGGGCAAAAAGTCAGTATTACGTCAAAAAAACCACAAACAACGCGTCATCGAATTATGGGTATCCATACCGATGGCCCAAGCCAAATTGTATTTATTGATACACCAGGTCTGCACATCGAAGAAAAACGTGCCATTAATCGCTTAATGAATCGTGCTGCTGCCAGTTCGTTAGCTGATGTGGCAATGGTTATTTTTGTTGTTGATGGTATGACGTGGACTGCTGATGACGAGATGGTGTTGCAAAAGCTTCAGCATCGTAATGATGACCGCAAAATTATCTTAGCCATTAATAAAGTCGACAATATTAAAGATAAAGAATCGTTATTTCCTTATTTAACTGAATTGGCTCAAAAATTTGATTTCGACGAAATTTTGCCAATATCAGCGACTAAAGGCACTAACATACAACGTATTTTAGATATGGCCCGTGAATCGTTACCTGAAGCACCATTTTATTTTCCTGAAGACTATGTGACAGATCGCTCACAACGTTTTATGGCATCTGAAATTGTTCGTGAAAAATTAATGCGTTTTCTTGGGGATGAACTTCCCTATGACGCCACTGTAGAAATTGAACAGTTTAAAATGATGGATAATGGTGTTTACCAGATTAATGCGTTGATTTTGGTTGAACGTGAAGGCCAAAAACGCATGGTTATTGGCAATAAAGGTGAACGTATTCGCACGATTGCAACTCAAGCCCGTTTAGATATGGAAACATTATTTGATAACAAAGTGTTTCTTGAAGTGTGGGTAAAAGTGAAATCTGGTTGGGCTGATGATGAACGTGCATTAAGAAGTCTGGGCTATGGCGAAGACTAAATATTTTTTTGTATTATTGATTATTTGTGTTTAAGCATGGCCACTATGCAACGTGGCTATGTGCTTCATCATCGTCAATTTCGTGAATCGAGCGTAATTGTCAATTTGCTGATAGAAGGCGTTGGACGGGTCGATGCAATTACCCGAGTGGGCTCAGGTAAACGGTCTATAAAAAGCATCTTGCAACCATTTCAGCCTCTAATTATCCAATTCAGTGCTAAATCAGAAGCAAAAAATCTGGGTTTAAAAAACATTACTCATATTGAAGCCGCTGCGCCTGCTATGCCGTTAGGTGGTAATAGTCTCTATTCTGGTTTTTACCTTAATGAGTTATTGGTTCGCCTTTTATCAGTGGAACATCAAGCTGAAGGGTTGTTTTTAGACTATCACCGAGCGTTACTCGCACTAGCTAAGCAGTTTTGCTCAAGTCACCTTCGCTATTTTGAAATGGCACTGTTATTAGAGTTAGGTGCTTTGCCGTCTCTTGCCTATGATACCCAAGGTGATTTGCTTGATAAGCATTGTCAGTATCGATTTATTACCGAGAGTGGTTTCCTCCCAGTTGTAACCACTCAAGAATCAGATTTTTCTCATGGGAAAGGCTGTTTATCTGGGGCAATGTTGCTAGCATTAGCCGCGCAAGATCTACAACCCGACCAGTTCAATCAAGCCAAAGGGTTAATGCGTTATTTACTGACCCCATTACTAGGTAACAAGCCATTATTAAGTAGGCAATTATTCAGTAAGAAAGCGGATTAGCATATAATATTTATTCAACCAAACACATGAACCCAATACGATACTGTTTTATATCATCGTTGGTTTTGTGTGTTTTCTCAGTGTTATTTATTACGTTAAGGAGCTCGATGTGAGCGGAATATTATTAGGTATAAACATCGATCATATCGCGACACTTCGTCAAGCACGCGGTACTCTGTATCCTGATCCTGTCCATGCTGCAGCAGTAGCGGAACATGCAGGGGCTGATGGTATTACTATTCATTTACGTGAAGATCGCCGCCATATTCAAGACCGTGATGTATATCTATTGGCTAAGACCTTAAAAACAAGAATGAATTTTGAGTTCGCAGTGACTGAGGAAATGATTTCGATTGCCTGTGAAGTTAAACCTGCTTATGCGTGTTTAGTCCCCGAGAAGCGTGAGGAGCTGACTACAGAAGGCGGTCTTGATGTCGCTGGTCAATTAGACAAGATAAGTTCTGCAGTGACTCGTTTAGCTGCAAAAGGCATTAAAGTGTCATTATTTATCGATGCTAATAAAGCCCAAATAGATGCTTCTGTGGCTTGTGGTGCACCTTATATCGAAATCCACACAGGCTGTTATGCTGATGCTAGCACCGATGATGAACAGGCTATCGAGTTAGCTAGGATCACTGAAATGGCGCAATATGCCCATAGCAAAGGGTTAGTGGTTAACGCTGGTCACGGGTTGCATTATCACAATGTTAAAGCTATAGCGGCTATTCCCGAGATTTACGAGCTTAATATCGGTCATGCAGTCATTGCTAGAGCCGCTATTGATGGCTTAGATACTGCAGTCAGAGATATGAAAAAGCTTATGCTTGAAGGTCGTAGAGGCGAGTAATGGCAATTATAGGGATAGGTACCGATATTGTTGAGATAGCCCGAATAGCTGAGCAGCGAGAACGCCTAGGTGACAGATTAGCTAAACGGGTACTGACAGAGTCAGAACTAACAACTTACTTGCAATCAAAACAACCTGAGCGATTTTTGGCGAAACGGTTCGCCGCCAAAGAAGCGGCAGCAAAAGCCTTGGGTACCGGGATTGGCAGAGGGGTATCGTTCCAACATATTCATATCGATAATGATGACAATGGTGCACCGCTGATTAGTTTTACAGATGGCGCATTGGCAAGGCTTGAACTATTAACGGGCAATCGATGTTTTATCAGTATTGCCGATGAAAAATATTATGCTGTAGCCACCGTTGTGTTAGAAAGTTGATGTGAATAACATTAGGCTATTTATTAAAGGCGCATTAGCGCCTTTTTTGTAGGCTTTTAAAATCCACTGAAGTGGGGTAAGTTAACAAAATAATAACTATAACTAGAGAGACTCAAAATGAAATCTGCAGTTGAACAACTTTCAACCTATAAAAGCGTACACTTAAACCCGAAAAATATTAACACTCACTTTATTGGTGTGCCTATGATTATTTGGTCGGCATTTTTAATGCTGGGGACACTTCGATTTGTATGGCTGGACTATCAAGTTAGTGCCGCGATGATATTAACTGTTGTGGTATTAGGCTATTACATGGCACTTCACTTGCGCTTGGCACTTGGTTTAGTATTATTTATTTTGCCAGTTTTATATACCAGTGAACTAGTTGTTCATATCTCTCATCCATTTTATATCGCGATTAGCATTTTTATTATTGGTTGGGTGATACAGTTTGTTGGCCATCAATATGAAAAGGCTAAACCTGCTTTTATGGATGATTTGAATCAATTATTGATTGGACCATTTTTTTTGATGGCGGAATTGTATTTTATCTTCGGTTGGGAGAAAGAGTTAGCCGCTGAAATAACACCCATCGCAAGAGAGAAGCGCCGCGCATTGGAAAATAAACGTCGTAGTGCTGAATGATGATTCACCAGTAATAAAAAAGGCGCTATTAGCGCCTTTTTTATTAGCCTTAAGCTACTTATTCAGTATCATCGATTAGTTGTAAATTATCAGGCAAAACCCTAACGGTTTTAATTCTATTATCTGCAACATCAATAACTTCAATTCGGTAATCTGCAATACGCAAACTGGTACCCGCAGCCGGAATGTCTTCGATAAACTCAATGATTAAACCATTTAATGTTTTCGGCCCGTCAATTGGCAGATCCCATTTCATTTCTTTATTAAGGTCGCGAATGTTAATGGTAGCATCAATTAGAAAACTACCATCTTGCTGAACATTAATCTCTTCACTGGCAGTGGGGAGCATTGAAGTAGTAAAATCTCCGACAATTTCTTCAAGAATATCTGCTAGGGTTACTAAGCCCTGAATATCACCATATTCATCAACAACGAGTCCGATGCGTTCTTTATTTTGCTGGAAATTACTTAACTGAACGTTCAGCGGGGTACCTTCAGGAATAAAGTATAATTCTTTGACTGCACGGAGCAAAGACGACTTACTGAACTGCTCTTTTGATTGTAAACGCAATGCATCACGTAAATGAATAAACCCTACGGCATCATCAATATTATCTCTATAAACCAATACTCTAGTATGTGGACTGTGAGTCACTTGTTTATTAATCAATTTAAAATCGTCATTGACGTTTATGGCATAAATATCTGAGCGTGAAATCATTATGTCTTCAACGGTGACTTTTTCTAAATCTAAAATCGACAACAACATTTCTTGGTGACGTTGTGGAATGAGCGCTCCAGCTTCATGTACAACTGTGCGGAGTTCTTCTTGGCTTAAAGCATCATTTGTTTTGACGGTTTTGATACCCATCATACGAAGAAATACCGTGGTAATTAAGTTGATTGCCTTCACTAATGGCGAAAGCAAAATTAATAACCAGCCTAATAAAATGCTCGATGGAAATGCAATACGTTCAGGGTACAAAGCCGCAAACGTTTTGGGTGTGACTTCAGCAAACACTAACACCACTATGGTCAAAACACCTGTAGCAATAGCAACACCCATGTCACCAAACAAGCGCATACCGATAATCGTCGCAATGGCCGAGGCTAGAATATTAACCAGATTATTACCAATGAGTATTAACCCAATAAGTCTATCTGGGCGATCGAGTAACTTTAAGGCTCGAAGGGCACCTTTATGCTCATTGGAAGCGAGATGTCGTAAGCGGTAGCGGTTGAGGCTCATCATGGCGGTTTCTGAGCCAGAGAAATAAGCAGAAATCACAATTAAAACCAAAAGAAAAATAAGAAGTGCGCTGGTAGATATAGCGTCCAAAAAAGGGGCCCCATGAGGTGGTGTGAAATTGACCTAAAGGTCAAATAGTCATTAATTTAACGGCCATTATTTATTATTGGCCGTTAGAGTCAAGTTATCTTGTTTATTTTTAAATGAGGCAAAATGTTTTTTGAGTGAAACCGATATTAAAACTAGTTTAATATCAACTCTTTAACTATTCTAGCGCCAAAGTAAGCTAAAGACAGTAAGCCAGCGCCAGATAAACTGTAAATCACTGCCGTACGAATTCTACAGCCAACAGTATACTGTTGCCACAACATAACGGCATACACAATCCAAGCAATTATTGATAATACCGCTTTATGCCCTTGACCATCAGAAAACATATTCTCTAAAAAAACAAATCCGGTCACTAGTGACAAACTTAATAAAATAAAACCAATAATAATGAGATGGTATAGTTGTTTCTCTACCGTCATTAATGGCGGCATTGCTGGACTCATCATCATCTGTTTTTTCTTAAGCTTATTTTGAATAAACCATAGTTGAACAGCGTACATAGCAGCAATCAATAAAGCACTGTAGGCCATTAGTGATAACACGACATGTGCGAGAAGTTCTGGGTGCATGTCGAAGTGAGTAATATATTGTGGCGGCAGTAACCATAAAAGTGCCACAGATATTATTGCACAGGCATATACCACAGGAACAACAATGATCACTTTAAGTCGCGGCATTGTAATGGTAAAGGCTAATGCCATCATCCAGCTAACCAAGGAAATTACGTTGGTTAAACTAAAATTTTGTCCATCAGCTGTAAAAATAGCATCTGAAAGCGCAAATCCATGCATGATCACAGCAAGACCTGAAGCCACCATGACCGCTTTGCGATTTGGTCCTTCGATGTGAAAAAGTCGGCTTGTGACTAAAACCAACGCTAAGCAATAAAATAGCATGGCTGCCGCTGAAAAAATAACCATTAAAAATCAACCTATCAAAGTAGTTTATGCTGAAAAAATGCGTAGTGAGTGTTGAACAATACTATCAAAACATCACATTTTCATTATTTGTCTTAGATTAACATGATCAGGACCCAATAGGGCAGTGACCTAAGACTCAAAATTTAACAGTTTCCTGCCTTAAGCGGTAATTAATTTACGTTAAAGTGAGTTTGTGTTTGAGTTCTTCGTGTTGCAAGTATCGTAATTTGGAGTGGCTTGGGTATAATAGGTTCAATTATCGATATGCTTAAAAGAGCCGTTCAATGTTTGAAAATTTATCTGACAGACTGTCACGCACATTAAAAAACATTAGTGGCCGTGGTCGCTTAACAGAAGACAACGTTAAAGAAACCCTTCGTGAAGTGCGTATGGCACTGCTTGAAGCGGATGTCGCTTTACCTGTTGTTAGAGACTTCGTTAACAGCGTAAAAGAACGCGCTGTGGGTCAAGAAGTGTCAAAAAGCTTAAGCCCAGGGCAAGCTTTTATTAAAATTGTTCAAAGCGAACTTGAAAGAGCCATGGGTGAGGCGAATGAAGCCCTCGACTTAGCGGCTATTCCTCCTGCCGTTATTATGATGGCGGGTCTTCAAGGTGCGGGTAAAACAACCTCAGTAGCAAAATTAGGTAAATTTTTACGTACACGTCATAAAAAATCCGTTCTGGTGGTCAGCGCTGACGTTTATCGCCCTGCAGCGATTAAACAGCTTGAAACACTAGCAGAAGAAGTCGAAGTCGAGTTCTTTCCATCTGACGTGAGCCAAAAGCCGGTAGATATTGCTAAAGCAGCAATAAGCTATGCAAAATTAAAATTCATTGATGTGGTCATTGTTGATACAGCAGGTCGTCTGCATGTTGATGAAGCCATGATGGATGAAATCAAACAGCTGCATGCCACTGTTAATCCTGTTGAGACCTTGTTTGTTGTTGATGCGATGACAGGTCAAGATGCCGCTAATACAGCTAAAGCATTTAATGAAGCGTTACCATTAACGGGTGTTATTTTAACAAAAGTCGATGGTGATGCTCGTGGTGGTGCGGCGTTATCTATTCGTAGTATTACGGGTAAACCAATTAAATTCTTAGGTGTTGGTGAAAAAACCGATGCATTAGAACCGTTCCATCCAGACCGTATTGCGTCACGCATTTTAGGTATGGGTGACGTGTTATCATTAATTGAAGAAGTTGAACGTGGCGTCGATAAAGACAAAGCGATGAAACTGGCTTCAAAAGTTAAGTCAGGTGGCAGTTTCGACCTTGAAGATTTTCGTGAGCAATTACAGCAAATGAAAAACATGGGCGGGATGATGAACATGATTGAGAAACTTCCGGGTGTAGGACAATTACCACCAGAAGCATTAGCTCAAGTTCAAGATGGTAAAATGACTGGTCAGATGGAAGCCATTATTAATTCGATGACATCTAAAGAACGCAAAAATCCAGATGTCATTAAAGGTTCTCGTAAACGTCGAATCGCTGTCGGTTCTGGCACTCAAATTCAAGATGTTAACCGCTTATTGAAGCAATTCACCCAAATGCAGAAAATGATGAAAAAGATGTCTGGTAAGGGTGGAATGAAGAAAATGATGCGTGGAATGGGCGGAATGTTACCTCCAGGGATGAAGTTTCCTGGTAGATAATAACAACATCTTTCAAGTATTAAATCAGTTTACTTACATTCAATCAGTTGGTTAGGTTAAATGCTTGGCTTTATTACAACAAAACCGATGAGCTAAAAATCATCGGTTTAGGTTGCAATAGTTCAAAAGTCAGGTAAAATCTTCCGGCTTTCTTTCTGGGACTCTTTGCGAACACGGAGTTCCAGTTTTTATTTTTGCTTCTAGCAAATCATTAGAGGAATAAAACGCATGGTTACCATTCGTTTAGCTCGTGGCGGCGCAAAAAAGCGTCCATTTTACAATATCGTTGTTGCTGATAGCCGCAATGCTCGTGACGGTCGTTTCATCGAACGTGTTGGTTTTTTCAATCCATTGGCTCGTGGCCAAGAAGAAACTTTACGTTTAGATCTTGATCGTGTTGAGCATTGGGTTGCTACTGGCGCTGCAACATCTGAGCGTGTTGCAAAACTGATCAAAGACGCGCGTAAAGCTGTTGCTTAATTGCGTATAAGGTATAGATAGATGAGTAGTGACCAAGAACTAGTTGTACTGGGTAAGTTAGGCTCCAGTCATGGTATTAAAGGTTGGCTAAAAATCACTTCCTATACCGATTCTGTTGAAGGTATTTTCGATTATTCGCCTTGGCTTATAAAAGAACAAGGCGTTTGGCGTGAAGTTAAGGTTGCTCAGTGGCGTTTTCAAGGTAAAGCTGTTGTGGCTGAACTAGAAGGTGTTGCTACCAGAGAAGATGCGCAAATGCTCACAAATTGTGAAATTGCCATTAAGTCTGAGCAAATGAAAGAATTGGATGACAGTGAATTCTATCATCGTGATCTTATCGGCTGCGAAGTGACCAATATAAACGGCTATAACATGGGTACAGTCGATCAGATCGTGGCAACAGGATCGAACGACGTATTATTGATTAAAGCTAATGCCAAAGATGCCTTCGGCAAAGCGGAACGTATGATCCCCTTTGTCCCTGAGCAGTTCATCAAACAGGTGGATTTGCAAGGGAAACAGATTTTAGTGGATTGGGATCCTGACTTCTAAGTCGAGGTGCAACATATGTGGTTAGGGGTAATAACCCTGTTTCCAGAGATGTTTCGTGCTGTTACAGACTTTGGGGTTACGGGTCGAGCCGTGAAAAACGGCCTGCTAAAGGTGCAAACGTGGAATCCTCGGGATTTCACCCATGATAGACATAATACTGTGGACGACCGACCTTATGGTGGTGGACCTGGTATGTTGATGATGGTGCAACCTTTGCGTGATGCTATCCATGCAGCTAAAGCAGCTGCAGGTGATAGGGCAAAAGTGATTTATCTGTCTCCTCAGGGACGTAAGCTGGATCAGCAAGGCGTAACTGAGTTGGCTAAATCACATAGTTTGATTTTAGTGTGTGGTCGATACGAAGGTGTTGATGAACGCATTATTCAAACAGAAGTTGATGAAGAATGGTCTATCGGTGATTACGTACTTTCGGGTGGCGAATTACCAGCAATGACATTAATCGATTCAGTGGCTCGCTTAGTACCTGGTGTATTAGGTAAGCAAGCGTCAGCAGAGCAAGATTCTTTCTCTGATGGATTACTGGATTGTCCTCATTATACTCGCCCTGAACAATTGGATGGTCTTGACGTACCCGCAGTGCTGCTAAGCGGTGACCACGAAAAAATTAGACTCTGGCGTTTACAACAAAGTATCGGAAGAACTTTTTTGAGACGACCAGAATTATTTGAAAATCTAGCTCTGACTGACGAACAAACGACTTTATTAGCGCAGTTCGTGAATGAAACGGACAAGTCCGCATAGTCAACGCTCAGTTATTACTAGGATGGAGTAATTATGAACAACATCATTAAAATGCTCAACGATGAGCAAATGAAAACAGATGTGCCTGATTTTGGTGCTGGTGATACAGTAGTAGTTCAAGTGCGTGTTAAAGAAGGTGAAAAAGAGCGTCTTCAGGCTTTTGAAGGTGTGGTAATCGCTAAGCGTAACCGTGGTCTGCATTCAGCATTCACAGTACGTAAAATATCTAATGGTGAAGGTGTTGAGCGTGCTTTCCAGACGCATAGCCCATTAATTGCTAGCATCGAAGTTAAGCGTCGCGGTCGTGTTCGTCGCGCTAAACTGTACTATTTACGTGAGCGTTCAGGTAAGTCTGCACGTATCCGTGAAAAATTGGCAACTAAGTAATAGTTACCGATACAGAATAAAGATGCAGTGTTCGCACAACAACCCGCCGAAAGGCGGGTTTTTGTTTGTGGGGCTTTTAAAAATTGTGAGGCTTTTAATCACAACGAGAAAAGCGTTCACAGCGTGCAAACACAGAGCGTATGGTTGGCGTTGTTCTTGTGCACGAAATATCATCGATTAAGTAATTTTTTATGCTTTGTGTAAATAAGCCTTGCTCTCGGACCTTGGTACAGGCATAGTTGCTCTAATGTGTAATGGTGTAGCGTTACAAAAATACAGATTAGCTATCCAATACCAATAAAACAAACCTATTAGTGACCGCAGGTCAGTTGTCAAAAGAGAGTGTTAAGTATGCAACAAGATACCATTAATAATGTGTACATCAGTTCAGAGCAAGTGCTAGTGACTCCAGCAGAGTTAAAGCAAGAACTTCCATTATCAACTCATGCTTATCAATATATTCTTAATGCACGTAAACAAGTATCCGATATTGTCCACAAACGCGATAATCGCGTGCTTGTAGTGACGGGGCCTTGCTCCATCCATGATATTGCAGCGGCAAAAGAGTATGCATTAAAACTTAAAAAGTTACATGATGAGCTCAGTGACGACTTCTACATTTTAATGCGAGTGTACTTCGAGAAACCTCGCACAACCGTCGGTTGGAAAGGCTTGATTAATGATCCTGATATGGACGAATCATTTGATGTTGAAAAAGGACTAAGAATGGCTCGTGAACTCATGATTTGGCTTGCAGAGCTTGAATTACCTATCGCTACGGAAGCGCTGGATCCGATCAGCCCACAGTATATGTCTGAGTTAGTTACTTGGTCTGCAATTGGCGCAAGAACCACCGAGTCGCAAACTCATCGTGAAATGGCTTCAGGTCTATCTATGCCGGTAGGTTTTAAAAATGGTACCGATGGCAAGTTAGAGGTAGCAATCAATGCATTAAAGTCCGCTGCTAATAGTCATCGTTTTATGGGAATTAATCAAGAAGGCCAAGTTGCGTTGCTTAAAACGGCTGGGAATCCAGATGGGCACATTATTTTACGCGGAGGCATAGCGCCTAATTATGATGCGGCTAGTGTTGCAGAAAGTGAGGTACAGATCCATAAGGCAAAACTCAGTGCGCGTTTAGTCGTAGATTGCAGCCATGGTAATTCCTCAAAAGATCACCAGCGCCAAAAACAGGTTTGTGAAGATGTATTTAACCAAATTGAAGCAGGCAATAAATCTATCATTGGTGTTATGCTTGAAAGTAACCTCAATGAAGGTAATCAGAGTTCAGATAAACCCTTAGCAGAGCTAAAATATGGTGTATCTGTTACTGACGCATGCATTGATTGGGACGTCACTGAAACTATTTTAAGACAAGGCGCTAACCAGTTGTCTGCAGTATTACCGACTCGGTTCGATACACTACAGGTTGCCAACGGTTGATGAATAAACACATGAACGAAAAGACTACTGCTGATCTAGAAAATCTGCGAGATTTAATTGATGGCGTTGACCAACAATTGTTACATTTACTGCGGAAACGTCTTGATTTAGTTGCTCAAGTTGGCGCGGTTAAACATTCTGCAGGGGTGCCAATTTATGCACCTCAGCGTGAAGCATCAATGTTAGCCAAACGTAGAGCTGAAGCGCAAAAAATGAATATTTCACCTCAGTTGATTGAGGATATTTTACGTCGCTTAATGCGCGAGTCTTATCTGAATGAAAAAGATGTGGGCTTTAAGCAAGTTAAGCAAGATTTAGGTCATGTTGTGGTGGTTGGTGGCGAAGGTAAACTTGGACAATTATTTACCCAAATGCTCACTTTATCGGGTTATCAGGTAAAAAGTATTGATAAAAATGATTGGCAGGATGCTGAAGCAATATTTGATGGTGCTGGCTTAGTAATTGTTACAGTGCCGATTAATGTTACTTGTGATGTGATTGTAGAAAAGTTAACTCAATTACCAGAAACCTGTATTTTAGCCGATTTAACGTCGATTAAAGAAAAACCACTAGCAGCAATGCTTGAAGCCCATAAAGGCCCTGTAGTGGGTTTACACCCAATGTTTGGACCAGATGTAGGCAGCCTTGCAAAACAGGTTGTGGTGGTATGTCATGGTCGCCAAGCCGAAACTTACCAGTGGTTATTACAACAAATTGAAATTTGGGGCGCTCGCATCGTTGAAGCAGAAGCTGAACGGCATGATAAAGCAATGCAGTTAGTACAGGCTATGCGTCACTTTTCGACTTTCGTTTATGGTCTAAACCTGTGTAAAGAAGAAGCTGATATTGATAACTTGTTGCAGTTTAGCTCACCCATTTATCGTTTAGAGTTGGCAATGGTTGGGCGATTATTTGCTCAAGATCCCGAATTATATGCCGATATTATTTTTGCACAGCAAGGAAGTCAGCATGCCATTAGCGACTACCTCGATAACTACCGTGATGCTTTAGCCATGTTGAAATCGGGTAACCGCCAAGAATTTATTACGCAATTTCAACGAGTCGCCAAATGGTTTGGCGATTTTGCTCCGCAGTTCCAACAGGAAAGTCGAGCAATGTTGCAATCCGTTAACGATATGAAAGGGAGTTAACTTTAGTTAGCGTTAAATGAATGATTATTAATTGATGTTAACATTGCGAAATAATCATACAAGGCTTATGGTTAATTATACGCTAATTTAAATTCCGTGTTGATTTTGTAAGTGCGGTTGCTTTTGGAGGAACCCCATGTCGATGATGCCATCGCATATGTTACCCGTTCAACAGGTTGAAGATAATTCTTTAGGGCATTTCCTTTATGGTTTAATGAGTGCCTTTCCATTATTTTTTATACCGGTTTTGTTGAGTCTTTGGCTTAATCTTATCCAAAAAAATGTTAATCCCCATTCCGTATTAGGCAGTCACTTACGTTGGCAACGGATGAGCATTATTGGTTTATGTCCTTTTTTTATTGCTGGATATTTTCTCAGTCCACTTTGGTTAAGTTTACCTGTGTATATTCTTGGTATTAGTTGGTTTACTTATCGTATTTTTAAAGGTTGGATAAGCCTCAATGATGGTATTGCGGTGTAGAGTAAACACGATATAAATAAAAATGCCGAGATAATATCTCGGCATTTTTATTGGTTAATTAATCTAGCTATAGGGTTAATGTGCTTGGTATAAATCATGGATCAGTTCAGCATGAGATATCTGGTCTTGATGTAAAATGATAATACCATCACCTTTTAATTGGTTAACTGCGATAGCATGAGTATTAACAAGTGAAACGTTACCGCTAAAACTAGTATTAACAATAATGGGTAAATGACTGCGTGATTTCACCTCAACCAATCCGGCTAAATCGAGACTTAATTGCTCTGGGTGGGTAAAACTTCGCACACCAGATTCACATAATCCGAGTTGTTGATTACCGTAACTGAGCACTGTGTCGGCGGCATGTAACCAGTCATCGATACTGGCCATAGTGTTACGTTCTAATATTACGGGTAAATTAACTGAGCCAATTAACGTTAGCATGTCAGGGTTATACATTTGTTTGCCACTTAAAATCAACATGTCTGCTAATTGACTCGCAACAGCAAATTCTTGTTCTTGCTCTATTTGCATTACACATAATAATCCAGCTTGCTCTATGACTTGTGCATGTTGCTTTAATTGTTGTTCATTAAGTTGTTGTTTCAAATCATTTAGCACTATGGCTTGAAAGCCCGACTCTTTGATAATCTTAGCTTGGGCGGCTAGGTCTGTATTGTCTATCGGTAAGTTAACTTGTTGCAATGCGCTAAATTGTCCTGCACCTATTTGTAAGTGTTTACAGAATAATTGGGTATCTTGTGAATTGTAATCGCGCGAATGTTTAGCATGACTGATGGGTAATGGCTTGATTGGCTGTTGTTTCGAACTGTCAGGTTCAATCAATAACTGAGCTTGCGATAGTTGTGTTGGTTTCACTGTTTCACAAGGATAGCAGCCTAGGACTTTAATAAAACGGGTAAGTCGTTCGAGTTCTTTGATAGCTTGCTGGACTTCCGTGGTTGCTAAATTACCATCAATATCGAGATAAAACATCTCTTCCCATGGTGTACCAGGAATAGGGCGAGATTCTAGCTTACTCATATTTAAATTATGAGCTTTAAGAACCAATAGTGCTTCAACCAATGCGCCTGGTTTTTGTCCGGTCGCCATAATTAAAGTTGTTTTAGCCGGAAGCTGTGAAGGAACTGCAGAGGCTTTTCTGGCGACTACAATAAAGCGACTTTGGTTGATTTTTTGGTTTGCTAAACCTTGTTCAATTGCAATCAGATGATATAACGATCCGCCTTCAGCACTGCCAATTGCACCGACAGAGTTACAGTCAGCTTCAACGACTTTGGCCATAGCCTCTGCGCTACTGGAGCAATACTCGAGTTTAACATCAGGGTGCTGGCTTAAATAACGGCTACATTGACTGATTGGTTGTGGGTGAGCATAAATTGTTTTAATGTCTGCAAGTTTACTATCCGGTTTAGTCAGTAAACAATGTCCTACTTCAATAGTCGTTTCACCGACAATCGATAGCGTTGTATGTTGCAGCACATCATACACTTCGTTGATAGATCCTGATGAGGTATTCTCAATCGGCAAAAAGCCATAATCGGCATGACCTGATTCAACGGCATTAACGATGTCATCGAAACTTTTACAACCAAAATCCAGCATTTCGACTTGGCGACGTGAACAGTAACGGCTGGCTGCTAAATATGAGTAAGATCCTCTAGCACCTAAATATGCAACAGTATACTGCTGCTTTTGTGTGTCAGGGTTTGCTCTGCCATGCAAATAAGTTTGTTGAAATAAAACTGAATCTTCAATAATACTTTGATATAGAGAAATAACAAAGTGAGCATCGAGTCCTTGCTCACGCCCTTGTTGTACGAGTCTCTCTAGCAGTTCTTTTTCTCGTTGGGTGTCTCTAATCGGTCTAACATCAATTTCTTTACTACGTGCTACATTTAAGCTCAATTGGCGGCGTTTGGATAATAACGCTAACAAAGATTTATCCAGAGCAGTTATCTGTTCGCGAGTTTGATTTAACTCAGGTGGTTTTTGCATATTGACCTCAATGTAACGCTACATACTGTCTTACTGATATACAGCAGTGTTTATATGACAAAAAAGCCTCCCAGTTGGGAGGCTTTTGAATTTTCAGTTTCGTTTTTACACAGAAAATCCGCCTCCGAGGGTGGGCTGAATAAAAAAGAAAATAAAAAGGTTAAATAGTTTTTTGTTCATGACTTAAAACTAAAGCTCTGGCTGACGGCTGTCAATGTAATTTTACTCATCAAGGTGTTGTTTAGCTTATTATAGCTAAAAGAAAGCGCACCCTGAGGTGCGCTGGTTAGATATCAATAATTTCAAGCTGCTTTTTCCTCCTTATGCATACTCAAACTCGCTTTCCGAATCATCTGTTAATGATTCTCGGCGTTGAGCCTGGGGTTTATGGGTCAGGCGATTTAGCTGTTTCTCCAGCTTTTGTCCCATTGCAGTGATTGCTGCATATAGGTTTTCACTTTTTGCCTGGGCGAATAGCTCTCCACTAGGTAATCCAACTGAGGCCTCTATTTTAAACAACTGCTTTTCTTGAGTAATAATGATATGTGGGTTAATTAACTGTATATCATGTCGAGATAATTTTTCTAATCGTCCTTCAATACGTTCGCGAATAAGGGCAGTGACTTCAAGTTGTTTGCTAGTGATTTTCAGCATATTTGGAACCTTCTTGTTGTTTGCTTAAGTTCAGATTACCAAGGTTAACCATAAAAAGTGTGATCTAGATCATATTTTTTGTGGCTGTTGTTATCGAGTGCGGCTTATTTGATCGCTTAGACATTTTTCATCAAAAAGTGCCAAAATGTACTTGTATTACGGTTCAGATAGGCTCATATTTAGTTGGATAAGTCATTCCTAAATTAACTTTTTTACTGCTTGAATCCCCCATTTTACTACCCTTAAGTCCTGCTCTATAGGTGCAGCCTATTGAATATCTTCCTATGTCTATTAAATATTGCCTAAATTACCCACAAACTGATACTAGTGTGATTTAATTCATTTTTGTTTAGCTTATAATCTAACCATAGATAAAAAGATATGGGCTGATATTAATGAGTATAGATCAACAAAAAATAAAGGTGTGGGATATTCCTACCCGTTTATTTCATTGGGTAATGGTATGTCTGTTTGGTGGATTATGGTGGACTGCTGACATTGGAGAAATGCAATGGCATCAAGTATTGGCGTATCTATTAATGACGCTGATTGCTTTTAGATTAATTTGGGGTTTTGTTGGTAGTGAAACCGCCAAGTTTAGTGACTTTTTTGTTTCACCTAAAAAAGTGATTGCTTACGTAAAAGCTCAACCAAAACCAGTATCACTAGGCCATAATCCATTAGGTGGGTATATGGTGATAGCGTTGTTAAGCCTACTCGTGTTGCAGTTAATCACAGGGCTATTTGCCACTGATGATATTTTTACTGAAGGTCCATTAATGTATCTTGTATCGTCAGATACTGCAGGGTGGTTAACATGGCTGCATAAAACCAATTTTAACCTTATTCTCGGTTTGGCAGTGATCCATATTATTGCTGTAATAGCCTATGTCATAAAGGGCGACAATATCCTTAAGGCCATGTTTACTGGTTATAAATATGTTAGTGAGCAAGTGTCTTCTCCCAAGTTACGTTCACCTTGGATCGCGTTAGCAATAGGACTGGTCATTTTTGCGTTTATTTGGTGGTTGTTACTCGAACCTGTTGTCAGTTATTTATAATGTAAAGCTAATAAAAAAGCCCACATTTGTGGGCTTTAATCATTTTGCCACAGAACAGAGTAACCTCGAAATAGCCTGAAGCGGAAAACCAAACTAATTACTGCCCTATTCAAAAGCTTACCAAATTAGTCTTTTTTGTAAACGTCGTGACAACCTTTACAGCTTTTGCCCGTATTACCGAAAGCTTGTTTGATTTGGTTTTTATCGTTCGTTTTAGCTGCAACAACTAACGCAGCAGCATTAGT
This sequence comes from Shewanella sp. MEBiC00475, assembly GCF_005234075.1. Lineage (NCBI taxonomy): Bacteria > Pseudomonadati > Pseudomonadota > Gammaproteobacteria > Alteromonadales > Shewanellaceae > Shewanella > Shewanella sp. MEBiC00475. Next base: position 990,556 of record NZ_CP039928.1, on the reverse strand, counting down.
TTGAAATGTTGTCATTTTGCTATCAAAATCAGCTTTGTCTTGCCAAATTTTTGCTAAGGCTTCTGTGTCGCCTTTATCAGAACCGACAATAAAACCTTCATGTGGTATTTTTGATAATGCTGCAACATTTTCTGCACGAGTGCTGAATACTGCTGCATCAAAAGGTTTTTTACCTTTCATCATCGCAGCCATATCACCAAAGTTATAACCAATTAAGCTGAATGCAGCTTGGCGATATTCAATCGCATCAGCAGGTTCTTTAAAATTATTTGCAAACACAGCAGGGATAATCATTGTTGTTGCCGCAATGGCTAATAATATTTTTTTCATCGTCATCCTTCACTCTTTGTTGATGATACTGGTTCCATAAGCATTTTTAATCATGACACACATACTGTTATGAGAATAAATGTGTAATCAATCACACTTTATTCTACACAATTTTATTGCATATTTGCGATATGTTTTATCAGTTGCTTTCAATTTTACGGTTATATAATTCATTACAGCTTAAGTTAGGAGCATTTTTGCAAGTCGGGACAGTTCCTTGGTACACTTGTAATGTCTCGGCATTACTAAAAAGAGAAAAACAATGCGTGCCAACTGGAATCTAGTTGTAGAAAAAATATTAACTCATGCAAATGAAGATGATTTGTCTGTGTTGTTTCAATTGTTGCTGACAGAAGAAGAACGCAGTTCAGTTTCTGGGCGTTTACAGGTGTTTCAAACGTTATTGGCTGGGGAATTAAGTCAAAGACAAATTGCTGCAGATCATCAAGTCAGTATTGCAACTATTACACGATGTTCAAATTATTTAAAAAATATGCCTACCAATCAAAGAGAATTAGTTAAAAAATTAATCTTAGACTAGATAAGCGGTCATTGACATTGATCATGTCGATACAGAATGCTTTGATGTGCTTCCGAAAGTATGCTGAGTTTGCGTGTAGCAAGCCACAGTATTAGCTAATGCCCCGCGGTAGTCGGTGATGACGATAACTTAAACGCCTTAAGAACAGATATAAACCATAAGAGGTTAAACATAAAGCAAAGAGTGTGCTGGAATCTTTGGGGTAAAAACGATAAATACCCACAGCGGTTAAAACGTAAATAAAAGGTAATAAACCATAAAGCGTTTCAGGTATTAAACCTGACTTTCGTTTACGTTTTAGATCTGTTCGGCGGTTCCTAGATCGTAAGTTATAAATATGTGCACCATATAAGTACACCACAACAGAAGCAATAAGAGCATAATTGGGTTCTAGTAAAAAAATACTCACGCTGCCAACAATCATGTAAGTGAAAGGCAATAATTCGTATAGCGGTTTAATCAACATATGCACTCCGTCGCTATGTATTATTTATTCAATTGAAGGTCAATTAATGAGGATTATCACCCTTAGATCATCCTTAACTGTGATGACAATAAATCTGACTAATTGATGGAATTGGTATGATTAGCTTATGAACTATAACCTAAACAAAAAGGCACTGCCTAGTAACTAGACAGTGCCTTAAGATGTTTCAACCTTTTTACTGACAAACAGACATTTAAGAAATAACGAGTAACAGGTCTATTTATCGAATAAATAATGCGTTAACGCATTAACGGCAGCCACAACCGCCATTACCATCACAGCCAGGTTTTTCTGTGCCACATGATTCGTGATCATGGCCGTGTTCATGGCTACCACAACCGCCTTCGGCATGAATGTGACCATGAGACAGTTCTTCTGCTGTAGCTTCTCTTACCGCGATAACTTCAACACTGAAATGCAGTGTTTGACCTGCAAGAGGGTGGTTGCCATCAACAACAATGACATCGTCTTTCACTTCAGTTACTTGAACTGGGCGTTGACCCATTTCAGTTTCAGCAATAAAACGCATACCAGGAACGATGTCTTCTATATCGCCAAAGGCACTTACAGGCACTTCTTGCTTTAAATCAGGGTGATATTCGCCATAAGCCTGTTCAGCCGCGATCTTCGCCTCAATTTTTTCACCAGCAGTTTTACCTTCTAAAACTGATTCAAGTCCAGGAATTAAATTTTCAGTACCATGTAAGTAAACCATCGGTTCACTTTCAAATGAATTTTCAATAAGTACGCCTTGCTCATCAGATAAGCGGTAATGAATAGTGACCGCCGCATGTTTTGTAATTTTCATATCGCCTCCAATTGTGATGAAGATATGATAGCGTATTTTGCTATTGGACTGCGATGATAAACATCAGTTTTTGCTTATTCAATCACAGCTTTTTTTATTTTGTCTTATGCTGCAGGTTTTATCTAATCTCATGTTGAAAATAAATCATCAAAATGGTGGAGTAAATTGATAAAGCATTTATACCTTATCGATAAATTATTTATCGATAAGGTATTCATTATAATATTTTGCTTAATTTGTGACATCTACATGTATTTATTAATTTTTGTCGTTAGTTTTTATTAGGGTTACGTTAGCGTTAAAGTTAAATTCGGCTGTCAGTCTTGGCTGTTACAACATATTTTATGTTTTAATTATATTGAATATTTAAAAAATCAACTCAACATCTAAAATAACTAGAGAATAAACTGTAATGAGGGGTTGACAACCTTAGGTAAAAAAAGCAATTCTGTTAGCCAACGTGGAGTCAGCTATTTAATCTGATTAAATATTATCAGCAGTCAACATTTAATAAAACGAAGAGAATCATCAAATGTTTACCCTCTTGCTTGTTGTAATTACAACCATTACAACCACCACTATTACCATAGTGGGGGCGGGCTGATTACACCCTAAAAGATTTGCAAAAAAAGCCCGCTTCTAACAACTGAAGCGGGCTTTTTTGTTTTAATTCTGGTATTTGATTTTAATTTAATGTTGTCACTATATGAGTGGCAAGGAGAGCAACATGAAAGTAATGAAATTTGGTGGAACATCGTTGGCGAACTGGTCTCGTTTTTCGATGGCGGCAGACATTATTGCTGATACAGCTTCGACAGAATCTGTTGCTACGGTACTTTCTGCTCCTGCAACAGTAACCAATGCGCTGTTAGAGATGGTTGATATTGCTGTGAATCAACAGGACTATCAGCCAGTGTTAGACCACATCAATGGTGTATTTAATGGTTTATTTTCTGATGCTGCAACATCACTTATTACAGTCGCTCAACATACATTACTGGTTGATAAATTAGCTGCGCAAATGCAGGTTTGGAAAGATAAGCTTTATGGCATAAAGTTATTGGGCGAATGTCCTGATAGTGTTCGTGCTGAATTAGTGGTGACTGGCGAACGCTTATCAGCAGCATTAATGGAACAAGTTATGCTAGCAAAAGGCATAACATCAGCACAATTAGATCCAGTGGCCTTATTCTTAGCTCATGGACAGCCATTAGAGTCGGTAGTTGATATTGCCGTGAGCAAACCAAGGTTCGCTTTGTTGCCACTTGATCAGTTCCGAGTTTGGGTGATGCCTGGATTTACCGCTGCAGATGCGCATGGCAAAGTAGTGACATTAGGCCGTAACGGTTCTGACTATTCCGCTGCTGTTTTAGCGGCTTGTTTAGACGCTTCAAGTTGTGAAATTTGGACTGATGTTGATGGGGTTTACAATACCGATCCTCGTGTAGTAGCTGATGCTAAATTATTGTCGCAATTAAGCTATCAAGAAGCGATGGAGCTCTCTTACTTTGGCGCCAAAGTGTTGCACCCTAAAACGATTGCACCCATTGCCCAATATCAAATTCCTTGTTATATCAAAAACAGTTTTAATCCATCAGCTCCCGGCACATTGGTGTCTAATGATGATGATAAAACGGGTTTACAAGTTAAAGCAATTTCAAATCTAGACAATCAAACCATGTTTAACGTCTCTGGCCCAGGAATGAAAGGCATGGTCGGTATGGCAAGTCGGACTTTGGCGGTTATCTCTCGCAGTGGTATCTCGGTGTCGCTTATTACCCAAAGCTCATCTGAATACAGCATCAGTTTTTGTGTCTCAACCTCTCAAGCGAACAAAGCAAAATGGGCACTAGAGCAAGAATTTGAACTTGAGCTTAAAAGTGAATTACTTGAACCGATTGAATTGCGTCAAGATTTGGCGATCGTGTCTTTGATTGGCGATGGTATGAAAACTCACAAGGGAGTAGCGGCTAAATTTTTTACCGCACTAGCTAAGGCCAGCGTTAATATCATTGCTATTGCACAGGGATCATCAGAAAGATCAATTTCTACCGTTATTCAACAGAAAAAAACCAAGCATGCCATTGGTGCATGTCATCAAGCATTTTTCGATGTACAGCAATATCTAGATGTGTTTTTAGTCGGCAGTGGTAATGTCGGTGCTGGATTATTAGAGCAAATTAAACAACAAAGTGCGATGTTAAAAGAACAGCACATTAGTATTCGTGTATGTGGGATCGCTAATTCGAGTCAAATGTTATTAAACAGCGAAGGACTTGAACTGAATGAGTGGCAATCGTTATTGGCTGAAAAAGGTCAACCGTATGATTTAGCTCATTTACTGGAGTGGGGTCAAGAGCAACAATTGCTTAACCCTGTGTTAGTTGATTGTACTTCAAGTGAGTTGGTGTCAGATCGTTATCTTGATGTGATGAATGCCGGTTTCCATGTTGTCACACCTAACAAAAAATCAAACACTCGTGATTACGCTTACTATCAGGCATTGCGTCATACAGCATTAACTCAACGTCGCCAATTTTTGTATGAAACTACTGTTGGAGCGGGTTTGCCGGTTATCGACAACTTGAAAAAACTGATGTATGCCGGTGATAAACTCCATAAATTCAATGGTATTTTATCAGGTTCGCTATCGTATATTTTTGGAATGTTAGATGAAGGCATGAGCTTGTCGCAGGCGACGGCCATTGCTCGCGACAAGTGTTTTACCGAACCCGATCCTCGTGATGATCTTAGTGGTATGGATGTCGCACGTAAAGTCCTCATTTTAGCTCGTGAAGTTGGCCTGCCATTAGAGCTTGAAGACATTAATATTGAATCAGTATTGCCTGCTGACTTTGATGACTCTGGCGATGTAAACCAATTTATGGCAAATCTTCCTTCATTGGATGCTGAAATCTCAGCCCGAGTCGCAGCGGCCAAAGCCGAAGGCAAGGTATTGCGTTATGTAGGTCAAATTGAAGAGGGGCAATGTCATGTCAGAATTATTGAAGTGGATGCCTCCGACCCGTTATACAGTGTAAAAGGTGGCGAGAATGCCTTGGCATTTTATAGTCGTTATTATCAACCAATCCCTTTTGTGTTAAGAGGGTATGGTGCAGGTACTGATGTCACTGCTGCTGGAGCATTTGCTGACGTGTTAAGAACCCTAAACTGGACTCGTGAGGTTGGGTTATGAATCAAACATTAAAGATCAGTCAAGACATGCTTACAGTTTATGCCCCGGCATCGATGGGGAACGTTGGTGTTGGTTTTGACTTGTTGGGTGCTGCACTGGCGCCCGTTGATGGGTCTCTGTTGGGTGATAGAGTCATGATCGGCGCTGCGGCTAGCGGCATTGAATATAGTCAGACTGGCCCATGGGCACATAAATTACCGTCTGACGGAAAAGACAATATTGTCTATCAATGTGCAGAGTTCTTTTTAGATAAATTAAATAGACAAGATGGCGTAACAGTTTGTCTTGAAAAAAATCTTCCCGTAGGCAGTGGTTTAGGCTCAAGTGCTAGCTCGGTTGTTGCAGCGTTATATGCGTTGAATGAACATTTTGGTCAGCCATTTGACCAGCAAGCTTTATTAGCTTTAATGGGCGAGTTTGAAGGTAAAATATCGGGTAGTGTCCATTATGACAATGTGGCACCATGTTATCTAGGTGGCATGCAGTTAATGCTTAATGCCAGTAACAAAGCGTGTGCAACGATTCCTAGTTTTGATAATTGGTATTGGGTTATCGCTTATCCAGGTATTTCATTATCAACGGCTAAAATGCGTCAATTATTACCTGAACAGTATGACAAATCTGTTGCGATTGATTTTGGTCGTTATTTAAGTGCATTTGTACACGCGAGTTATCAGCAAGATGCTGCATTGGCAATTGAAATGCTGAAAGATGTTTTGGCCGAACCTTATCGGGCCTCTGCAATTCCGGGTTATACCGAAGCACGAACAGCATTAGCTGAATTAGGCATGTTGACTACCGGTATTTCTGGCAGTGGGCCAACATTGTTTAGTGTAACTGATGATTTAGCCACCGCAGAAAAAGCTAAAAACTGGCTAATGCAGCATTATATTTCTGAGCAAGGTGGTTTTTCCCATGTTTGTAAATTAGATAAACTTGGCACGCGCTGCGTGTAACGCTCATTTTTCGCATTATTTATATTGAAATTTAAAGGCAGTCGCAATGGAATTATATAATTTAAAACACCCATCGCAGGTGGTGAACTTCAGTCAAGCGGTTCAGCTTGGTTTAGGCAAAGACAGAGGATTGTTTTTTCCAAAATCCATTCCTGTAATAACTGATATTGATGCATTATTGGCATTGCCCTTTGCTGAGCGAAGTAAAAAAGTCCTAGGGGCTTGGTTAGCTGATGAATTAGGTCAGGAGAGTGTTGATAAGTTAGTTGATAAGGCGTTTACCTTTGATGTGCCGTTAGTTAAGGTTGATGACAAGCGTGCTTGCTTAGAACTTTTCCACGGACCGACTTTAGCGTTTAAAGATTTTGGTGCTCGGTTTATGGCGCAGTGTGTCAATTTACTTGCTGGCGATAGACAACTGACCATTTTGACCGCGACATCGGGTGACACTGGTGCTGCAGTCGCGGATGCATTTTATGGTTTGGATAACGTTAACGTGATGGTGTTATACCCAAAAGGTAAAATCAGCGAACTGCAAGAAAAGATGTTTACCACATTAGGTAAAAATATCCATACCGTAGCCGTTACATCTGACTTCGATGCTTGCCAGGAGCTAGTTAAACACGCTTTTGATGACAGTGATGTTCGCGATGGTTTAGCATTAAATTCAGCTAATTCAATTAATATAAGTCGTTTGTTAGCTCAGATTTGTTATTACTTTGAAGCGGTGGCGCAAGCTAAGCAAGCCGGACAAGATGAGATTGTTATGTCTGTACCCAGTGGTAATTTTGGTAACTTAACGGCGGGACTATTTGCTAAAGCGATGGGATTACCCATTAAACGCTTTATTGCAGCAACCAACAGTAATGATACCGTGCCGCGATATTTAATGGGGGGAGAATGGCAACCGCATAAAACAGTGGCAACCATGTCAAATGCCATGGATGTATCAGAGCCAAGTAATTGGCCTCGTGTTGAAGCCATTTGTACCCAAATGGGATGGCCTCTATCATTGGTGACAGGTGTTGCACTGTCTGAAGAAGATACTGCTAGATCATTAGCTTCACTTTATCAACAGGGCTACTTGTCAGAGCCTCATGCAGCGATTGCGGCTCATGCATTAACGCTTGGTCTAGTTGGTAATGAAACCGGAGTGTTTCTTGGTACAGCGCATCCTGCTAAGTTTAAGGATGTGGTTGACCGTGAGTTGGCGATTAATTTGCCATTGCCGCCTGAATTAGCTGCTGTTGAGCAAAAACAGATTTTGTCGGCACAGTTGCCAGCCGATTTTGAACAACTGAAAGCCCATATGTTTGCTGTATTAACATAATTAAGGCTACTAAACTACCTAACACCTTATGTCGCTTATCTTGATATAAGGTGTTTTTTTTAAATTCCAATATTATGATCTGGGTCATACCTCAAATTGTTTATACCAGTGTAGATTAGTAAATGGCATATTATTGGCTATTATTTAGACATAAATTCATTGGTAATGGGAGACGATTATGTTGCAACGTTTAATGCGCGATCATAAAAATATTGCCACTTTGTTAAATATTCTTTCAAATAAGTTGACTCGATTGGCTGAGGGGCAAGGAGTTGATTTCCATTTGGTTAGAGATATTGTTGAGTATATGCAGAGCTATGCTGAACATAGTCATCATCCATTAGAAGATATCATTTTTGATTACTACAGTAATAAAACGGGTCAGGCAAATTGTGGTCAATTGTATAACGAACATCATCGTTTAGCTGAAGCATCTGGCGCTTTAGTGTATAGCTTGAATATGATTCTATCTGATGTGGTGATTTCACGGGAAAAATTGATTAACGATCTGCAAGATTATATTAAACTACAGCTATCGCATATGCAGTATGAAGAGCGAGATGTTTTTCCAAATTTTGTTAAGGTATTCGATGATAGTGACTGGCAAAAAATCACTGTTTTATGCAAAAAACGGTTAATTGATGATCCGTTATTTAATGATAATGACAAAACGATTTTTGAAGATTTACGTGTTTATATTGAAAATGCGGACAAGAAATAATCCCATTGTTGTTTATGTTAATGGTTGTTGATTTTATTGCTAAGACTCAATAGTCTTGAACAAACAAAAAGAGCGCACTATGCGCTCTTTTACTGGATTTTATCGCTAAATGTTAACTGCGATGGAATTCAATTAAAGTATCAATGTATTGACGTCAAAATTGAATGAATCGTCAATATCTTGTAATTCCTTGAGTAAACGCTGCTTATCTTTGATGGCTTCAATTTCACGCCATTTGCGTTTTTTTGATGAGCTTTTTGAGCGGCTTGGTCTTTCAACAACTTCGTCTAGCGCACCACCATAGTCTAATCGATCCATGGTAACCTCCCTTGTTATTATGATGTCTCTGCATAAATAAGTATCATATTTCAACTATAGGTTGCAATACTTTAGTTTCATTTATGTTACTAATCGGTAACAGTTTGATGAATTTCTGCAGCGGTTTTAATATTCTATGATGCGTTTTTAAATGAATATTGAACATAAAAAAGCACCTTCAACAATTAATGCTAAAGGTGCTTTATCAACGGTTTTTCTCAAATGTGTTAACAGACCGCAGTTCGGGAGGGTAACAGTAATAAATTATCTGTTTATTCTGTATTGAGGTTAAGTATTAAAGCTGTCCCTTACGGTACAAATTGATCAGCGCATTACTTGATGAGTCTAACTGACTAGCCTCTTCTGGTGCCCCAATACGGTCTAATACGTCATTACCCAGCTGTTTACCTAGTTCAACGCCCCATTGATCAAATGAGTTAATTTGCCATATTGCACCTTGAACGAAGGTCCTATGTTCATATAACGCGATTAACGCACCTAATGTGCTCGGTGTCAGTTTGTCCATCAGTAGAGTATTACTCGGTTTATTACCTGGCATCGCTTTATGCTTGGCAATAAGTGCTATTTGAGCGGGTTCCAATGAACTATTATTTAGTTCAGCAAGTGCTTCATCATAAGTTCGACCCTGCATTAACGCTTGAGTTTGCCCAAAGCAGTTAGACGCAAGTTGATCATGATGTTTGCCCAGCGGATTATGGCTTTGCAATGGCATGATAAAATCAGCAGGAATCAGTGCTGTACCTTGATGTAATAATTGATGATAAGCATGTTGGCCATTGGTGCCTTCACCGCCCCAAATTACTGGGCCCGTGCTGTAATCAACGTCAGTACCATCTAAAGTCACTGACTTACCATTACTCTCCATGTCTAATTGCTGGAAATAAGCTGGTAGACCCCGCAAATAATGATCATAAGCTAAAATGACGTGTGCTTGAGAACCATGGAAATTGCTATATAACACCGATAGCATTGCCATGATCACGGGCATGTTTTGTTCAATAGGCGTGTTAGTAAAATGCTCATCCATTTGATGTGCACCATCTAACAAGTCTTTAAAGTTATCCATGCCAATAAGTAGCGCTATTGGTAGACCAATGGCTGACCACAACGAATAACGTCCACCAACCCAATCCCACATTGGGAATATGTTGTTAGCGTCCATACCAAACTCTGTTGCCTTAGCCACATTTGACGTTACTGCCACAAAATGTTTAGCAACATCTTGTTGGCTTGCTCCTTGGGCTAAAAACCAGTCTTTGGCACTGAGTGTATTTGTGAGCGTCTCTTGAGTGTTGAAGGATTTTGACGACATAATAAACAATGTTGTTTCAGCATTGAGATTTTTTAACTTTTCACAAAGAGAGGTTGCATCAACGTTAGCGACAAAATGGCAGTTAAGCCCACCTTGCCAATAGGGTTTTAGTGCTTGTGAAACAATTTTTGGTCCAAGAAACGAACCACCAATTCCAATACTCACTATGTCTGTGATCGCTTTACCGGTATAACCTTTCCAATTGCCAGATTGTACTGAATCAACAAATTTAGCCATTTTAGCCAATGTTTGTTGTATTTCAGGAACGATATTCACGCCTTCAGCAATAATTGTTTGAGTGGCTTTACTGCGTAATGCAGTATGCAATACAGCTCGCTGTTCAGTGTTGTTTATCATATCACCATTGAACATCGCGGTGATTTTTTCACTTAATTTGGCTTCTTTAGCCAGCGAAAATAGTAGCTTAAGTGTTTCATCGTTCACACGGTTTTTAGAATAATCTAAAAACAGACCACAAGCCGTAACACTCATTTGTTCAAAACGTTGTGGGTTTTGAGAAAATAATTCACGCATGTGAGGTAATTGACTTGTATGGGTTTGAAGCGCTTTCCAAGTCGTACTTTGAGTCAGTGTCGTCACGAGTAAAACCTCCAACTAGCTTAATTTTGCTGTTAACATTACTTCTAGTTTGCCTTGGTCGATGGCAAAATTACGAATACCTTCGGCTAATTTATCAACTGCCATTGGGTCTTCATTAAACGCCCAACGAAATTGTGATTCAGTCATTGGTGTTGGCGCACTATGTGTTGCTGTAGTAGCAATCAATTTCTGACTGATTTTGACATCAGTGTTAGCCAATTCTTCTAACAATGCAGGGCCAATGGTTAGACGATCACAACCCGCTAGCTCAATAATCTCTCCAATACTTCTGAAACTTGCGCCCATTACTACAGTGCTATAGCCATGCTGCTTATAATAGTTGTAGATTTCAGTAACTGATACCACCCCTGGATCGTTTTCTGCAGTATATTCTTGACCAGTATCTTTTTTATACCAATCTAAGATACGACCAACAAAAGGTGAAATCAGGTATACCCCCGCTTCAGCACAAGCTCTTGCTTGAGCGAAACTAAACAGTAAAGTTAGGTTACAGTTGATACCAGCTTGTTCAAGTTCTTTAGCCGCGCAAATACCTTCCCAAGTTGAAGCCAATTTAATCAGTATCCGTGATTTATCAATTCCAGCTTCTTGGTACAATTTGATTAGCTTGTGGGCCTTATCAATTGAGCGTTGTTTATCAAATGATAAGCGAGCATCGACTTCAGTTGAAATTCTGCCCGGTACGAGCTTTAAAATTTCTGCACCAATATTCACAGCAAGTTTGTCACCCGCATCTTCAATTTGTTGCTCAATATTGTTGCTTTGAGTTTTGGCCCATTCAACTGCATTCTCAATAAGGAAAGCATACTCAGGGATCTGAGAGGCTTTTAGAATAAGTGATGGATTAGTTGTAGCATCTTCTGGCTGGTAACGTTTAATCGCTTCTATGTCGCCAGTATCAGCAACTATGGTTGTGAATGATTTGAGTTGCGCGAGTGTGTTGGCCATGGGGATTTCCTCTCGATAAGCAGTGAATATAGATCAATATCTTTATTAGAAGCGATTTTAGGGATTATTCCAACTTTATTTGTAAAAAAATTACGAAAAAAGCGGTTATTTTTACTTATTTAACGCCATTATTGTTGCTAAAAAGACAGAATAGATTAATGAAGTAGAAAGTGACTTGCAATATTATGTCCGCAAGGTCAATGACAGTCGCATTTAGATTCAGTTTAGGTTGTTCTGAAAATAAAAAAGCCGCTGCAAGCAGCGACTTTTAAAGTGTAGCGTATTATTGTGACAATTAACGCATTACAGGACGTTTTTCAGTACCAGTAACAACTGCTTCAATACGACGGTTCACACGGTTAGCTTCAGCTGAGCTACCTTGCATAACTGGTTTAGTTATACCGTAACCAACAGAATTGATACGGCTCATGCTAATGCCATACTTTTTGTTTAGTGCATTTGCAACCGCTACCGCACGACGCTCAGAAAGCTTCATGTTGTATGCCGCTTTACCTACGTTAGACGCATGGCCTTGAATAGATACAGTGTGTTGCGGGTATTTATTTAAATGATCAGCAAGTTTTTCTAAATCAGCAAATGAACCAGAACGAATATCAGCTGAATCATTAGCAAATAAAATACCACCTAAGTCATACTTAGTTGTAACGTTTTCATAAACAGTACAACCAGTCGCATCAACTTTATGAGTTGATGGAGTGTCTAGACATTTGTCGATGTTGTTTGTTACGCCATCTTTATCATCATCACCAAGAGCAACAACAACTGGTGCAACAACTGGAGCGGCAACAGGAGCTGGAGTACTAGCACCAAAACGGTAGCTTAGTTCAAGACCCCAATAGTTGCTTTCCATTGAAAGTGTGTTCCACTTTTCTTCGTCAAGATTTTCATAACGACGATATTTAGCTTGTAACTTTAAATTGTCAGTAAAGTTATAGCCAACACCTGCACCAAGGTATGGTGCAATACCGCTATCACTGTAATATTCAGTGTTGTATTCTTTTTTGTTCGAGATTAGGTAGTTAAATGCACCAGCTTCAGCTGATAAACTCCACTTGTCTGCAAGAGGATAAAACCCTACAAAACCTAATGACATACCGCGAGCGCCAACATCATTGCGTTTGTCTGAATAATCAGTCCATTCAGCACGGCCAAGGTCACGATAACCTAATTCAATACCAACATATTCGTTAAATAAATAACCACCAAATACGTCCCAAGCATATGGATCATCTTCACCACATACTTTCATGGTTTTTTGGTCACAATTTGGTTCATAGTTATTGACGCCTAAACCTGCACCAACATACCAAGGCGTTAGTTCTTCTGCAGCAGAAGCAGCAAAAGGCAACATAGATGTGAGTAATACTACTTTTAATGTGTTCTTCATCATATTTAAGTCCATTGTTATTTTACTCCACCATTTATGCATGTAACGGAGTTGTTATAGTCATGCATTGCTGACACTTAATGTGGTGTTCCTTTGTATTTTAGCCAGCGGCGCAATTATGGTCGGTAATTAGATGTTTTTCCATAGTAAAAAGATTAATTTTTAGTAATGGTCAATAAAATGTCATCGTTAAAAAGTTGGCGTTAATTCAGAAAATCTAATTAAAACATGGCGTAAACATTTTTTTTTGAATTTAAAATAAATGGTCGGAAATTGCTAATATAATCGTTATATTTAACAAGTTAGTGAAATATAGACTAAATATGCAACATTTTGAGTGAATTAAAACAAAAAAATACGCCCTAAAGGCGTATTTTTGTTAACGGAAAGTATCTAATTAACGAGTCCATATCCAGTTTTCGATTTCTTCTGGATCCACACCGTGTGCTTTGATGTAGTTTTTATGGTCAACCAAGCGTTGCAGCATGTCGGTGGTGATAGTCACATGTTGTGATTCATCAATAACGCCTTGCTGGAATAACTTGTATGCCATATCGATAACGAGATGGTAGCGAGAAGTACCATTACGTACACCCATATCAAATGGTGTAGTCGTTGAACCTTCTTCTTCATAACCTTTAATACGGAAGCGACGGTTACCTTTATAATCAAATACCAGTTTTTTGATAGTATTTGGGTAACCATGGTAGTTAAATACAACACCTTTATCTTCAGTGAAGACTTCATCCATCATCCAAGGCTTGCTTTGGAATTTAATACTACCTAAGCCGTCACTATGAAGTTCTGATACGCTCACAAAACGAATACGTACTCTAGGTAAAATTTCACGAATAAGTACTAGTGAAGCCATACATTCTTGAGTGGCGTAATCACCACAACCTGCAAGTACAACATCTGGATTTTCGTCAGAAGCAAAATCCCATATCATTACACCATCTTTACTTTGCTTACGGGCTTCATCTAATGATAACCATTGTGGCAATGATTTTTTACCGGCAACGATGATATTAAGTTTATCTCGGTCAGCATAAGCTCGTTCAGTATAAACCAAGGTGCTGTTAGCATCTGCAGGTAAATAAGCTGAAATAATGTCTGGATGTTTTTCTAACATTGCGCCTAAGAAAGACGGATTCTGGTGAGAATAACCGTTGTGATCTTGACGCTCTAATAGTGATGACAACACAATGTTACATGCAGGAATTGGCTTACGGAAATGAATCCCTTGACTTGCATGAACGTATTTACAGTATTGATCAGCCATTGAGGACACTACCTGTGAGAACGATTCGTAGGTAGGGAACATGCCATGTCGGCCTGTTACTGTGTAGCCGTGTAACATACCAAATAACAAGTTTTCAGATAACAGTTCAATAACACGGCCATCACGAGACATATCTTGGTCCCAGCTTTCGATTGGCCATTGCCATGCGCGGTCAGTTTCTTCAAACACTGCTTGTAGCTGGTTAGAATAAGTTTCATCAGGGCTGAAAATACGTAGATTACGTTGATCACGGTTTAGTTTGAATGCATCACGCATCCATTCACCCATTTTCAACATCGAGAAACCACGTTGGCCGCGATGTATTTCAGAACCATAACCTAATTTACTTAAGTCAGGGTTTGCTAAAGCACGAACCACTTCTCCGCCGTAGCTTAGGCGTTGACGACCACAACATAAATCTTTTGGTGGCATTAATGATAAAATGTCTTTATCAAATACAAGTTCGCCACTTTCAGTTGTTTGTACTAGTTCATCGAATTTATAGCTTGCTAACCATTTATCAAGCGCTTCAAGGTGGCCCTTATCTTTAGCACAATTGCTCACTATAACCTGGTGAGACTCACAGTTACCGGCTAGTTTTTTTCCATCATATTCAGCGGTACCAGTCCAACCTTTGGCTGTTCTCATTAAGATAACTGGCCAGCGAGGCTTGACGACATCTTCGCCAGAACGAGCACGGCGTTGAATATCGTTAATCATGTCATATGACAAGTCCATTGCAGCGGTCATTTGTTCAAAAATATCGGTTTCCATTTCATCATCAACGATGATTGGGTGATAACCAAGACCACGGAACTCTAAATCCAGTTCTTCATGACTCATACGTCCCATACGGGTAGGGCCAGAAATTTTGTAACCGTTAATATGTACTATTGGTAACACAGCACCGTTGTTATTCGGTGAGACTAAACGGTTTGCATACCAAGATGCAGCTAATGGACCTGTTTCTGCTTCGCCGTCACCGATTAAGCAGGCAGCAATAAGATTTGGATTATCAAGTACAGAACCCCATGCTACAGACAGTGAATAACCAAGTTCACCACCTTCTAAGATTTGACCTGGCGCTTCTGGGTTTGCATGTGATGGATAACCATAAGCCGCTGAGAATTTTTTACAGATATCTTCGATACCAGTTTCTGTATAAGGAATCGTTTCTGGGTAAAAATGGCTTAACGAACCTTCAACAAATAAGTTAGCTTGCACGGCAGGGAAACCATGACCAGGGCCTACAAGGTAAATAAATTCACGCTTATGTTTAACGATTAGACGGTTAATGTTTGCGTAGACAAAGTTAATTCCAGGACAAGTCCCCCAATGACCTAGTAGGCGAGGCTTGATATCAGTATGTTGTAAAGGGCGCTTGTAAAGTACGTTTTGCTTGAGATAAATCTGCGATGTCGCAAGGAAATTCGTAGCTCTTACGTATTTTTTTAGCGCGATTATTTCATTTGAATTAGTCATTATGACCTCGGTTTAAAGTAAAAATAATAATTAATTAACTTTCTTTGAGAACACAGTATCTGTAATTTTGTTACAATAATGTGGCCTTTATCTAATTTTGATCAATGCTTTTTCATTGAAATAGCATTTCTGGTCCATTAATCAGTAATTGATTGAAACTTAATAACGATTTACAATGATTTAAAAATAGATTGTCAACATCAAATTGGTAAAGCGTGATTTGTGTCGCTTATGGTTTTCTGTTTAATTTGTGTTACTTCAAAGTATT
The DNA here is from genome assembly GCF_005234075.1 of Shewanella sp. MEBiC00475. Lineage (NCBI taxonomy): Bacteria > Pseudomonadati > Pseudomonadota > Gammaproteobacteria > Alteromonadales > Shewanellaceae > Shewanella > Shewanella sp. MEBiC00475. Next base: position 974,527 of record NZ_CP039928.1, on the reverse strand, counting down.
ATTTACTTTGATAATGTCTATCGTTGTTAATGTAACTTACGTATTCACTGTTATTACCCATCAATACCTATTAATCCACGGCCATTACCTTTTATAATGGCGACTTTACGCAAATACCTTTGTATTCGTATTACAGTTTGAAATATAGCAGCTTGCACATGAAGTGCTTGGTCTGTTACTTATGTGATTTATATTCAGCGCAATGGCTTAATAGCAGTGGCTTGATAAAAAATAATAACCTATTAATAGGGAAGATTAGTCAATATGGCGATGTTAGAAACGATTATTAATTTTATGAATAGCTTGCTTTGGGGCAAGTTATTAGTTTATGGGCTGGTAGGAGCAGGATTGTTTTTTACCATTCGTCTCGGCTTCATTCAAATCACCCATTTTGTTCATGGCATTAAAGTATTGGCAATTAGCCGTCGGCCAGGTAAACATGGGTTATCATCCTTTCAAGTTTTTTGTACCAGTATGGCAGCGCGTGTAGGTGCGGGTAACATGGCCGGTGTCGCTGTTGCTATTGGTGCAGCAGGACCTGGTGCAGTGTTTTGGATGTGGGCGATTGCGGTGCTTGGTATGGCTACCGCAATGATTGAGTCAACACTTGCCCAGGTTTATAAAGTCAAAGATGGTGATGGTCAGTATCGTGGTGGACCTGCATATTATATGGAGAAAGGCCTTGGTCAGCGTTGGATGGGGGTGGTTTTTTCCTTATTGTTAATTTTAGCATTTGGCCTAGTATTTAATGCTGTCCAAGCTAACACCATTACAGGTGCAATGACTCAAGTGTTTGGTTTTGAGCCTGTTTACGTTGGGATTGGTATTGTTATTTGCAGTGCATTTGTGATTGTTGGAGGCCTTAAGAAGGTTGCGAAAGTATCTGAGCTTATCGTGCCTATTATGGCAATTGCTTATATTGCTATTGCCTTTGTTGTAGTGGCAATGAATATTGAAAAATTACCCGATATCTTTATGTTGGTTATTAATAGTGCATTTGGCTGGCAAGAAGCTGCTGCTGGTGGTGTGGCCTATAGTGTTGCTCAAGCAATGCAAGCTGGTATTGCTAGAGGATTGTTTTCAAATGAAGCGGGCATGGGCAGTGCCGCTAACGTAGCCGCAAGTGCATCACCAAACCCTAATCATCCAGCCTCTCAAGGGTTTGTGCAGATGATGGGGGTGTTTGTTGATACTATTGTTATTTGTACTGCAACGGCAGCCATTATTTTATTATCTGGTGATGCGGCATCTAGCTCTGATGGTATTGCTAAAACCATTAGTGCACTGACTAGCCATGTTGGCGATTGGGGCGGGGCATTTATTGCTTTTGCTATTTTACTTTTCTGTTTTACTTCTATTATTGCCAATTATTCTTATGCAGAAACAAATGTAATGTTCTTAACGGGTAATAGTAAAAAAGCCCTACCGATATTTCGTGTGGTAGTTTTAGGTATGGTGATGTTTGGCTCTCTGGCTAAAATTAGTTTGGTATGGGATTTAGCCGATGTATCAATGGGGTTAATGGCCATCGTTAATATTGTTGCACTGTTGCTGTTGTCTAGTCTCGCGATTCGAGTCATTAATGACTATCGTGAACAAATTGATGCGGGGATCGATCCCGTTTTTGATACCAGTAAGTTTCCTGAACTAGCAGAACAATTAGAAGAAAAAATTTGGCCTAATTCTGAAGAGGTGGCCGAAAAATAATATTTACCTATTAAGGTAATCGAAAAAACCATGCTACTACAGCATGGTTTTTTTATATCAGTTCAGTATGATGACATTATGATTTTATCCGGAGCGTACTTATGCTGGTTTTAGTTTCACCTGCGAAAACATTAGATTTCGAAAATCCACCTATCACTAATACCCATACTCAACCGTGTTTACTTAAACAAAGCCAAACATTGATTGATGTATGCCGTGAATTAACACCAATGGATATTGCCAGTTTAATGAAAGTAAGCGATAAAATTGCCGGACTAAATGCTGCGCGTTTTGCTGACTGGCAACCACCGTTTACCCTTGATAATGCCAAACAGGCTATTTTCGCGTTTCGAGGCGATGTGTACACAGGATTTGATGCCGATCATTTATCTGAATCGCAAATGGCTTCTAGTCAAAAGCATCTGCGGATTTTATCTGGTTTGTACGGATTACTTAAACCGTTAGATTTGATTCAACCGTATCGGTTAGAAATGGGCACTAAGCTAGCAAACCCACAGGGAAGCAACTTATATGCTTTTTGGGGCGATACTATCACTGCTGAAGTGAATAAGGCATTGAAAGAGCAGGGCGACGATATTATTGTTAATTTAGCATCGAATGAATACTTTAAATCAGTCAAGGTTAAGCAGCTTGAAGGGCAGTTGATTACGCCAGTGTTTAAAGATTGTAAAAATGGCCAATTTAAAGTGATTAGCTTTTACGCTAAAAAAGCACGTGGATTGATGGCTCGTTATATCGTTGACACTAAACCTATGACAGTAGAACAATTAACTAAATTTGATCTCGACGGTTATTATTACAGCGAAGTGCAATCGACGCCTGCAGACCCCGTGTTTTTACGTGATGAACAAAAATAGCTTATTTTCAATCTAAACGAAAAAATAATGAGTTATCTCTGACCAATAAAAAAGCCCTTAAATAAGGGCTTTTTTAGTTTTTAAGTTTGAAATTTAATGAGTTAACACTGGTTAGTGTTGATCTTTTTTCTTAGTGACGGGTCTTAACTCAATTTCAGATTGCGCCATCATATAAGCAAATTGAACATAAGCAGCAGCACTTTGTGCCAACTTTTTAGGGTCAATTTTATCCAAAGTATCATTTGGGGTGTGGTGATAATCAAAGTAATCTGTACCATCTTGATTTAACGATGCAACAGGTACGCCCAATGCTGGCAGTATCGACACATCAGGTCCACCTGAGGCTTGATTGTTGCCTAATTCAACCCCGTTTAATGTCATAGCAGAGTGTTGTTGCTTAACTTGCTCAAAAGTGTCGGGATTAACATTAAAGTCAATTTTATAAACAGGTCCTGCGCCAAAGTCAGATTCCGCTGCAATATAATGTTTATCTAACTCATCAGCATGTTGTGCCGCGTAGGCTTTTCCACCCACTAATCCAACTTCTTCAGCCGCGTATAATACGACTCTGATGGTGCGTGCAGGCTTTTGTGGTAAATCTTGAATAAGTTTAGCTGCGGTGGTCACAATGGCGACACCTGCACCGTCGTCAATCGCACCAGTGCCTTCATCCCATGAATCAAGGTGAGCGCCTATAAGGACTACTTCATCAGGTTTGCTGCTTCCCGTGACTTCAGCAATAACATTATAAGAGGTGGCAATACCAAGGCTTTCTGAGGTCATATTTAATGATAAGGTAATATTGGGATCGCGTTTTAGCATTGCATTAATTAAATCGGCATCCGGATTTGACATAGCCGCCGCAGGAATTTTAGGCGTGCCTTCTTCATAACGCATCATGCCTGTGTGAGCCATTCGGTCATGATCGGTACCAATAGAACGGATAACAATAGCAACAGCACCTTTTTTAGCTGCGGCTATAGCGCCTCGAGAGCGGCCACTAACGGCTTCTCCATAACCTTTACCCGTAATGTGTCTCTCGGTCTTATGGTCGATAAAGACTATTTTTCCTTCAATACGGCCTGGGGATGCATTGGACAACTCTTCTAAACTATCAAAGCGAACAATAGGCGCTTGAATACCCTTAGCCGGTGTGCCAATGCTGCCACCTAGTGCGGTAATGACAAGTGGTTGTTCATAAGGTGACACGATACTTGCGTGAGCATGTCCTCTAGACCAAGCTGGAACTTGAACCGACTCTTTGTAGACTTTATCAAAACCGAGCAACCACAGTTTTTCCATGGCCCATTCAACGGCGATAATATCTTTATCTGTACCGGTTAAACGCGGACCGACTTCAACCGTAAGTGACTCAACAATGTCATAACTCAAACTTGATGATAAAGCCTGCTTGGCTAATTGTTGGCTAATTTTGGCATCATCTGAATGATTGATCTCTAAATTGGTTGTATTCGATTGGGTGGAACCTGTGGTTTGACAACCCATTAATGCGGCAAATATCGCTCCTACCAGCGTTACTCTTTGATATTTTTTCATGAGTTTCCTTTGATTATTTTAGCTATGTCTCATTTTTCACAACAATCTACCAAAAAGTGTGCTTTATGTCCCGACTCAATTTGTAAGGGAACGCTATATTAGGGCGGGGTTAGATGAGGAGAAAGAGCGCGTGATGAATATAGAAAAAATGCAACATCAAGCTGATCATGCGGTCGTGTTGCTAAAAGCCTTAGCAAATGAGCGTAGACTGTTTATTTTGTGTCACCTACTTAATGAAGGTGAAATGTGTGTTGGTGAAATGAATAAGAAGCTGGGATTAAGTCAATCTGCTTTATCTCAACACTTGGCGTGGCTTCGTAAAGACAATTTAGTCTGTACTAGGAAAGAAGCCCAAACTGTGTTTTATTCATTAAAAAGTCATGAGGTAAAAGAGTTAATCCAAGTATTAAATAATATGTATTGTTATTAACTTAACTCCGTAAACGTCTTAACTAATGCATCTGATTTATGATGTATTAAGTTAAGACGTTTAGTTTTAACTGATACATGGTGTGTGTCGTAGTAAACGCTAATCAATTACATATGTATGAAAGCATAATCATTCTGCACACTCAGTACTGTTAACCATCATTTAAGTGTTCAACTCATTATCGAAATAAATCCATTTCCATTCTGTACGAAATCCCACAATTTATTCATTAGTCTTATTGAACCTAAATCCCAATAGCTGTTTTATTTATTTTTTCATTGTTCTTCGTAATGCTTGACGGCCGTTTTCGGATAACTTCCAGTATGTTTTTCTTAGATGATTTATGTTCGGCAACATTGCGGCTGTGACTAATTATACCATTTACATTAAATATGTGATCTAATTGGTCGTCATTTCCTTATTTCAGTATCGATGAATAATCTCAATCTTGCAGCATTAGTTAAATCTGAGAAAAGCGCACGTAAACGTATGCGTTATCTCGCCTTACTTCATTTTACCGAAGGTCATTCTCGTACTGCTATAGCCAATATGTTGAAGGTCAGTAGAACCAGTGTAAATGCTTGGGTTACTCATTATTTAACTCATGGCATTAGCGGCCTAGATGATAAACATAATCCAGGTAGACCCGCTCAATTATCGGCGAAACAACGGGTAAATCTGAAAGAATTTGTACAACGTCAAAGCTTGTCTGAGAGTGGCGGAAGATTGATGGCAAGAGATGTCAGTCTTTTTATTCAGTCTGAATTTGGCGTGACCTTTAAACAGGCAAATATCTACAGATTACTGCATCAATTAGGATTGTCATGGATAACGACCCGTTCTCGTCACCCAAAACAATCTCAAGATATTCAGGACGCTTTTAAAAAACTTCCAGCTGTCAACGATCCTTAACACCCCTGGTCATGTGGCGTTAGATCGCATTGATGTTTGGTTTCAAGATGAAGCCAGATTTGGTCAGCAAAATACCACGACCCGCATTTGGGCGACGAAAGGAACCCGACCACGAGCGGTAAGGCAACAACAGTTCGAATCAGCGTATTTATATGGCGCGGTGTGTCCGGCAACGGGCGCGACAGAGGCTATTATTGCCCCGCATGCCAACAGTGAATATATGTGGGAGCATTTAAAATTAATTTCAGAGGCTACCGAATCGGGTCGCCATGCTTTGGTCATCATGGATGGCGCAGGTTGGCATCAACAAGATCTGACTGAGGACTTTGATAACCTTAGTATCCTTAAGCTTCCGCCCTATTCGCCAGAACTCAACCCTATAGAACAAGTGTGGCAATGGCTTCGTCAGAATGAACTCGCCAATCGTTGCTTTAGTGGATATGACGATATTGTTGAGCAGTGTTCCATTGCATGGAATCGATTTATTGCAGAGCCGGAAAGGGTGATTCAACTATGTTCTAGACGGTGGACAAAACTGACCAATTAATTAATGTAAATGGTATTAGTACAGAATTGATGACGTCAAAGGACGTAGATTTGAATGGTATTGTTTTTTAGCGGTGCAACATTGTGGCAGAGAAGTTATATTGCTAAGCGACAAGATGATTACATTTCTAGATGAATTATTGGTTGTTGGATGGGGTGGCTAAGGGGAGGCATAAGATAAGCTGGTAAAAAACAGGTATAAAAAAACCGGCCTAAGCCGGTTTTTTAAATCTTAAACAAAAAACTTAAGCTGCAATAGCTTTAATTTTTGCGTTTAAGCGAGCCTTCTGACGAGCGGCTTTATTCTTATGAATAAGACCTTTAGTCGCCATACGGTCAACAATTGGTTGTGCAGTAGCGAACGCTTCTGTAGCCGCTTTATGATCACCGCTTTTGATAGCCGCGATGACTCTTTTAACGTATGTACGTAACATAGAGCGACGACTAGCGTTATGCTGGCGACGCTTTTCAGACTGAAGCGCGCGCTTCTTTGCAGACTTGCTATTAGCCAAGGTGCAACTCCTAAAAACTGGATTTGATACTTTTAAGGCCGAGGAATATGCCTGCTTTTTATCGTTTTGTCAACGACTGCAATTAAATATTTATCATAAAGATAAATTAATCCAATCTAGCGTGCCTTTCTTCAACCCAACTCGTGTAATATGTGGCGCATTCTACCAGCTCTTGAGTCTGTGTGACAGAGTTATAATCGAATATTTGTTATAAAACCCATTAATTTTCTTACAAGTGATTGAGTGTCCGGGGGCTGTTTGAGCAAAAAATTATTTAAATCAGGTTTAGTCGTAAGTGTTATGACGCTGATTTCGCGAGTATTAGGTTTGGTTCGTGATGTGGTCATTGCCAATTTAATGGGCGCAGGTAGTAGTGCAGATGTATTTTTCTTTGCCAATAAAATTCCCAATTTTTTAAGGCGACTATTTGCCGAAGGTGCTTTTGCTCAAGCGTTTGTTCCCGTATTAACTGAATATCAAGAGAAAATGACGCCAGAAGATACCCGTGAACTGATTAGTAAAGTGGCAGGAACGTTAGGCGTGCTGGTGACGATAGTGACTTTAGTCGGTGTTGTTTGTTCACCCGTGCTGGCAGCTCTTTTTGGTGGTGGCTGGTTTGTGGACTGGTTAAATGATGGACCTAACGCCGAAAAGTTTGAACTTGCTTCCGTTATGTTAAAAATAACCTTTCCTTATTTATGGTTTATTACCTTCACGGCCTTAGCGGGTTCGATACTAAATACTCGTGGCCGCTTTGCTGTATCAGCCTTCACTCCGGTATTTTTAAATGTTTCTATTATTGTAGTAGCTATGTGGTATGCGCACACATTAGAAAATCCTGAAATCGGTTTGGCGTGGGGTGTTTTTGTTGGTGGTTTAATCCAGTTTTTATTCCAAATTCCATTTTTAATCCGTGAGAAAGCTCTGGTTAGGCCTTCTTGGGGATGGAATCATCCTGGTGTGGTAAAAATTAGAACATTAATGATCCCCGCTTTATTTGGGGTATCGGTTTCACAAATCAATTTATTGTTCGATACATTTATAGCAAGCTTTTTAATGACGGGGTCTATTAGCTGGCTTTATTACTCCGATCGTTTACTTGAGTTTCCTTTGGGCTTATTTGGCATTGCTATTGCGACAGTTATTTTGCCAGCATTATCGCAAAAACATGTTAATGCCCAAGGCAGTGGTTTTAATCAAACCATGGATTGGGGAGTTAAAGCCATTTTGTTATTAGGCACTCCGGCAATGTTAGGGCTAATCATTCTCGCAAAGCCAATGCTGATGGTGTTGTTTATGCGCGGTGCATTTAGCCTAAATGACGTTGAAATGGCATCATACAGCTTGGTTGCTTATGGCTGTGGTTTATTGAGCTTTATGATGATTAAAGTCTTAGCTCCGGGATACTATTCACGCCAAGACACTAAAACGCCAGTTAAATATGGCATCATTGCCATGGTCTGCAATATGGTGTTCAATCTTATTTTTGCGATTCCATTTGGCTATGTAGGTTTAGCTATTGCAACATCAATGTCTGCGCTTTTAAATGCGAGTTTGTTATATCGAGGTTTACATAAAGCGGGCGTTTATCAAATGAGCCGTCAAACGTTGTTTTTCTTATTTAAAGTGATCATTTCAACCGCCTTGATGAGCATTGCTATTTTGTATTTTATGCCACAGCTTACCGTATGGTTAGAATTGCATACTTTTGAGCGTATGCTTATGTTGATCGAGCTTATTGTCGGTGGGGCGGTTATTTATTTATTGAGTTTACTTCTCTTAGGTGTCCGCCCTTGGAAAATTAAGCATCAAGGTTAATTTATCCTATTTGAATGGCTGAGCGAATATCGGCGGATTATCCTAAATCCGGTGTAATAATCTGAGCTTGAAACTCGCATCTGACATCTGTTTGGGTATATAATCTGCCGATTTGCTATAGGCAGTATTGAGCGTAATGGAATTAATCCGCGGTATACACAATATTTTACCTTCCCATCATGGTTGCGTTTTGACCATCGGGAATTTTGATGGTGTTCATCGTGGCCATGCGCAGGTGATAAGCAGCTTGGTTAATAAAGCGCATCATTTTCAACTGCCTGCAAGGTTAATGACCTTTGAGCCTCAACCACAAGAACGTTTTCGTGGTACTGATGCGCCAGCTCGCCTCAGTCTTCTACGTGATAAAATTAGATTGTTAGATGAGCTTAAAGTTGATCAGTTACTTTGTATCAATTTTACAGCTGCTTTTGCCAGTCAACCTGCGGAAGCGTTTATTGAAGAGTTACTGGTTAAAAAGCTTGGGGTTAAATATCTTGTTGTGGGTGATGATTTTTGCTTTGGTAAAGGTCGTTTAGGTAATTTTGATATGCTGGTTGAAGCCGGCAAGAAGTTTGGCTTTACGGTTGTTAGTACCCAGAGCTTTGTTGTTGGGTCATCACGGGTAAGCTCTACTGCAGTGAGAGAGCAACTAGCATTAGGGCACTTAGAACAAGCAAGACGTTTATTGGGTCATCCTTTCATTTTAAGTGGTAAGGTTGCTCACGGACAAAAATTAGGCCGTACAATCGGTTTTCCAACCGCCAATATTGCACTAAAGCGACACGTTGTGCCTGTTCGAGGGGTGTTTGCTGTTCGTTTGTATTGGGATGGCAGTGATATTTACGAAGGTGTCGCCAATGTGGGCTTTAGGCCCACTGTTAATGGTCAAACCTGCAGATTAGAAGTCCATTTGTTTGATTTTGATAGTGATTTATATGGCAAACGAGTGGAAGTAGAATTAGTTGCAAAGATCCGTGATGAACACCCTTTTGATTCATTGGACGCGCTAAAAAAACAGATTTTAAATGATGCAAATGAAGCTCGCGCTTTATTTAGTAACGATGCTAGCTGAAACGAATCAGCGTTAAATAACGGTATGGGATCAATGAGCGACTATAAATTTACTTTGAATTTACCGGAAACAGAGTTTCCGATGCGCGGTAATTTGGCCAATCGCGAGCCAGAAATGTTAAATCGTTGGACGCAAGATGGACTGTATCAACAGATCCGTGAAAGTCGTGCTGGACGTAAATCTTTTATTCTGCATGATGGCCCTCCATACGCCAATGGCAGTATTCATATTGGTCATTCCGTAAACAAAATTCTTAAAGACATTATTATAAAGTCAAAAACCATGTCTGGTTTTGACGCACCTTATATTCCTGGTTGGGATTGTCATGGATTACCGATTGAGCTGAAAGTTGAGCAAAAAGTCGGCAAGCCAGGTGTTAAGATTTCTGCTGCTGAATTTCGTGAAGAATGTCGCAAATATGCCGCTATCCAAGTTAACGGTCAACGCGAAGACTTTATTCGTTTAGGTGTATTAGGTGATTGGCAAAATCCGTATTTGACCATGGATTTTTCAACTGAAGCGAATATTGTTCGTTCACTCGCAAAAGTGATTGAAAGCGGTCATTTGCACAAAGGTGTTAAACCTGTGCATTGGTGTACAGACTGTGGTTCAGCATTAGCAGAAGCCGAAGTTGAATATGAAGATAAAACATCACCAGCAATCGATGTGGCTTTTTTTGCCGTTGATAGTTCAGCTGTTGCCGCTAAGTTTGGCGTTGAGAATTATACTAAACCGCTCGCGATGGCTATTTGGACTACCACGCCGTGGACCATGCCTGCTAACCGCGCACTGTCACTGAGTCCTGAGCTAGATTATAGCTTGGTTGAATTTGTGAAAGAGGGTAAAACCACTACTTTGATTTTGGCTCAAGTACTGGTTGAGTCATGTCTTGAGCGTTATGGCGCGGAGTCGCACACTATTTTAGGTGAAGTGAAAGGCGCTGAGCTTGAGTTAATGCGCTTTAATCATCCATTTTATGCTTTTGATGTGCCAGCTATTTTAGGTGACCATGTTACGACTGATGCGGGTACCGGTATTGTACATACTGCACCAGGTCACGGTCAGGACGATTTTATTGTCGGTCAAAAATACGGTTTAGAAGTCGCTAACCCTGTTGGCGATAACGGCGTGTTTAAAGCTGACACTGAATTTTTTGCCGGTCAGCATGTCTTTAAAGCCAACGCTAATGTGATTGCGCTGTTAGAAGAAAAGGGGGCACTACTTCAGCATGTAGCTATCCGCCATAGCTATCCGCATTGCTGGCGCCACAAAACACCAATTATCTTCCGTGCGACACCACAGTGGTTTATTTCAATGGATAACCATGGCTTGCGTACACAAGCACTGGAAGAGATAAAGAAAACCAAGTGGATCCCTGATTGGGGCCAAAGCCGTATTGAAAAGATGGTCGAAAACCGTCCTGATTGGTGTATTTCACGTCAGCGTACATGGGGCGTGCCTATTACTTTGTTTGTAAATCGCGAAACGGAAGAATTGCACCCAGACAGCATTTCATTAATGGAACGTGTAGCGCATCGCATTGAACAACAAGGCATTCAAGCTTGGTGGGATTTAGATGCCAGTGAATTGTTAGGTGATGAAGCAGATCATTACCGTAAAGTCACAGACACATTAGACGTTTGGTTTGACTCAGGTTCATCATTCTCATCAGTTGTTGCTGCTCGTCCAGAGTTTCATGGACATGAAATTGATTTGTATTTAGAAGGTAGCGACCAGCATCGTGGTTGGTTTATGTCATCATTGATGATTTCAACCGCGATGAATGGTAAAGCACCTTACAAACAAGTCTTGACCCATGGTTTTACCGTTGATGGTAAAGGCCGCAAAATGTCAAAATCTGTTGGTAACGTTATTGCACCTTTACAAGTGATCAATAAACTCGGTGCCGATATTTTACGCTTATGGGTTGCTGCAACTGATTACAGCGGTGAAATGACCGTTTCTGATGAGATTTTAAATCGTAGTGCAGATGCGTATCGTCGTATCCGTAACACGGCCCGTTTCTTGTTGGCAAACTTGAATGGCTTTAACCCAGAAACCGATATGATTGCAACTGAAGACATGGTTGCGTTAGACCGTTGGGTGGTGCGTCGTGCTGCTGCATTACAACAAGAAATTATCGAAGCGTATGACCAATACAACTTCCATTTAGTCACTCAAAAACTGATGCAGTTCTGTTCTGTAGAGTTAGGCAGTTTCTATCTTGATATTATTAAAGATCGCCAATATACCGCTAAGCAGGAAGGTCATGCTCGTCGTAGCTGTCAATCTGCGCTTTATCTTATTGCTGAGGCTATGGTGCGCTGGATGGCGCCAATATTAAGCTTCACAGCCGATGAAGTATGGCAATTATTGCCAGGTAAGCGTGAAAAGTACGTCTTTACTCAAGAATGGTATCAAGGCTTAGAATCCATCACACTTGAGAGTGACTTGAGCGATGAATATTGGGCGAAACTGTTAACTGTCCGTAATGAAGTTAACAAAGTACTCGAACAAGCGCGTCGTGATAAACGTATTGGTGGTTCATTAGAAGCCGAAGTGACATTGTACGCTGATGCTGATTTAGCTGCCGAGTTAGCAAAAGTAGGTGATGAGTTACGTTTTATTCTTATTACCTCTAAAGCGGCTGTTGCGGATATATCTGAAGCTGGTGATGATGCCATTGAAACTGAGTTGAGTTCACTCAAATTAGTGGTTACCAAAAGTGCAGCAGAAAAATGTGAACGTTGCTGGCACTACCGCGAAGAAGTCGGCACTATCGAAGCTCACCCAACATTGTGTCAACGCTGTGTGACCAATATTGAAGGTGAAGGCGAACAACGCGAATTCGCTTAAGGAAGCATTGATAATGAGTACTGCGCCATTAACATGGAAAGACAGTGGCTTGCGTTGGTATTGGGTAGCTGCATTGGTGTTTTTAGCCGATCAGCTATCTAAACAATGGGTCCTGGCAAATTTCGATCTGTATGAATCGGTAAAGCTTCTGCCATTTTTTAATTTCACCTACGTGAGAAATTATGGCGCAGCCTTTAGCTTTTTAAGTGAAGCGGGTGGCTGGCAGCGATGGTTATTTACTATCATAGCGGTTGGTTTTAGTACTTTATTGACTATTTGGTTGCGTAAACAATCACACACACTGTGGCGTAGTAATTTAGCGTTTACCTTAGTTATTGGTGGCGCATTAGGTAATTTAGTTGATCGTTTAATGCATGGTTTTGTAATTGATTTTGTCGACTTTTACTGGAATACCAGCCATTATCCGGCATTTAATATTGCTGATGCAGGCATCTTTATTGGTGCGGTACTGATCATTTGGGAATCATTTAGACCCGATGCAAAATCATCGAAGGAGCAAGAGAAACTGTGACAGATTTAACTCAACAAGACACTCGTTCATTATTATGTCATATGAATATTGTACTGGAAGATGGTTCAACAGCAGACAGTACTAAAGCTTCTGGAAAACCAGCTCGTTTGAATATTGGTGACGGTAGTCTAAGCCCAGCATTTGAAGATGAGCTTAACGATCTGAATGAAGGTGATAAGCACACATTTACCCTAGCGGCACAAGATGCTTTTGGTGAATCAAATCCTGATGCGATTCATTATATGGACAGAAGCCGTTTTCCTGCTGATATGAAGCTTGAAGAAGGCGTTATTGTGAGTTTTGCAGGCCCAGGTGGCAGCGAAATACCGGGTATTGTTCGCGATACTGCTGGTGATTCTATTACCGTCGACTTAAACCACCCACTAGCAGGTCGCGTGATTACATTTGAACTTGAAGTGATCAGTGTCATAACTGAGTAAAAGGTATCACATGCTAAAAGTAGATCCGACGTCTCCTGAATTGAGTATTTTACTGGCTAACCCTCGCGGATTTTGCGCTGGAGTTGATCGTGCTATCAGTATTGTTGAGCGTGCTTTAGAGTTATTTGAACCGCCAATTTATGTACGTCATGAAGTAGTACATAATCGGTATGTGGTTGAAAATCTAAAACAGCGTGGTGCTCTTTTTATTGATGAACTTGATCAGGTACCAGACAACAGCATCGTTATCTTTAGCGCTCATGGTGTCTCACAAGCGGTAAGAAAAGAAGCTAAAGTGCGTGGTCTAAAAGTGTTTGATGCGACGTGTCCACTGGTGACAAAAGTGCATTTACAAGTGACTCGTGCAAGTCGTAAAGGTATCGAATGTATTTTGATTGGTCATGAAGGTCATCCAGAAGTGGAAGGCACCATGGGACAATATGATAACCCTAACGGTGGTGTTTATCTTATTGAATCACCTGAAGACGTAAATAATCTTCAGGTCAATAACCCAGAGAACTTATGTTTTGTTACCCAAACCACGCTTTCTGTTGATGACACCTTAGATATCATTAGTGCACTACAACAACGTTTTCCTTCAATTGAAGGACCGCGTAAAGATGATATTTGCTATGCGACACAAAATCGTCAAGATGCCGTGAGAAGTATGTCTGCTGAAGTCGATTTATTGATTGTTGTCGGCTCTAAAAATAGTTCTAATTCAAATCGTTTACGTGAACTAGCGGAAAAAACCGGTACCCAATCTTATTTAGTTGATACTGCCGCCGATGTTGAAGCGGTATGGTTTAATGATGTGAAAAAAGTGGCAGTAACAGCAGGAGCGTCGGCGCCAGAAGTGCTAGTGCAACAAGTTGTTAACGCTATAGCGACGCTTGCACCAAGTGTGATTACTGAAATAGAAGGGCGTAAAGAAGATACTGTTTTTGCCGTACCTGCCGAATTACGCTAATTAATTAAACTAAATGCGCTAAATTTGAACCCGCAACCGGCTTTAGGATGCGGGTTTTTTTGTACTTAAAAATAAACAGAGTATTATACTCATTAATCAATGCACCAATAATTAATGGTCAGTATACAATATTGATACTATCTGATTACATTTAAGTCGGCTATGATACGTTTATTATATAACCACGATAGTGTTGTTAATATTTACCTTTTCAGATGCTAATCTCAAAGGTAGAGATTATTTTGCGTTTATTTTTCTGGAGGTTTGACGCTCATGCTACCAAAAAGGAATGGATTTTCCTTAATTGAAGTAATGGTATCACTGGTTATTCTGGTGGTAGGACTTATTGGCATTTTCAATTTGCATTTAGTCGCCAAGAAAGGCAGTTTCGAATCTTTTCAACAAACTCAAGCCTCGTATTATGCTAACGACATCATTAATAGGATGCGTATAAACAGTAGTCAACTAGCGACTTATGCAGGCTCTTATACTGGCACAACCATTACATCCGCTAAAGCTTGTGACGTTGCTGTTGGCGCAAATGTTACCTGTACCAACATTGAAACCAGAAATTGGGATTTGTACCAATGGGAACGAGCATTTTTAGGTGAAAATGAAAAATCTTCTGATAATAAAAATGTCGGTGGATTAGATTCTCCGACGGCGTGTATTGATATTAATACTACAAATGTAACTGTTGTTATAACTTGGAAAGGTGTACGAGCTTCATCAGACGGAACTGCAGATAAAAGTGATTTTATTAAAGGGTGCGGTTCTAGTAGTGATAGGCGACGTGCACTTGTTGTTAATACGGCGATAATAAGATGATGAAAAAATTTATAAGCCAACGAGGAATGTCGTTAGTTGAATTGATGGTTGCCATGTTGATCAGTCTGTTTTTAACTGCCGGTCTTTTTACCATGTTTAATATGTCTTCCAGTAATGTAACAACAACGAGCCAATTCAATCAATTGCAGGAAAATGGTCGTATAGCATTGGCGATTATGGAACGGGATTTAAGTCAACTAGGCTTTATGGGAGATATTACAGGTACTGACTTTATTATAGGCACTAACACTACTATCTCATCTACCGCTGTTGCGGCAGATTGTGTGGGTGCGGGTCTTAATAACGCCAGCTTTCCTAATGCACAACCATCACATTTTCGTCGATTATGGGGTTATGAGCAGGGCGTCAGTGCAGAATCACTAGCGTGTGTGTCACCTAATAGCGCCACAGATGTTATTCAAATTAAACGTTTAATTGGCCCTCCCAGTACAGTATTAACAGCAACTCGCTATTATGCTGCATCTACATCAAGTGAAATCGTTTTTTTTAATGGCAGTGCTGCTGCTCCGGGGCTTGTTAATAGTAGATTGTGGGAGTATCAACACCATGTTTATTTTATTGGAGACGATGGCACGACTCCAGTTTTAAGGCGTCGGACGCTATCAATAAATAACGGCATGAATAATGAAGAACAGCTCGTTGAAGGCATAGAAAATATGCGTATTCTTTACGGCTTTGATAGCAATGGTGATGGTACTGCAAACAGTTATATGCCTGTTCAAAACGTGACGACCTTAATGTGGGACAATGCAGTATTTCAACGAGTCGTATCTTTAAAGGTATTTTTATTAGTGCGTTCTAGTGAAGAAGACAGAACCTATAAAAATGATAATACCTATAAGTTAGGTGATAAAACTATTGGACCACTCAATGATAAATATCGACGCAAAGTAGTTTCTAGTACGATAGTTTTAGAAAATCCAATACTAATAAATCTTTAAGTTTTTCGTCCGAATTTTGAGCTGTTTATGCATTAATTATAATAAGTATATTAGAAAAGGTGAGAGCATGATTAAATCGTATAACAAACAACGAGGAATAGTGTTGTTTTTCTCATTGATTATATTAGTCATTATGACATTGATAGGTGTCGCATTAGCGGTTAATTCAACTCAATCCCTTAGAATGTCGGGGGCTGGTGCTGAACGTATAGAGGCGATGGCATCCGCGCACGGTGCTCAAGACAAAACAATTTCTGCTAACTCGGGGACGACCATGTCGATGATGACCGCTGTCTCAACAACAGTAGATAATGATTTGGGTGTCACCAACACCATTACACCAATGAATGTTGTTGATGTGGATTGCCAACGAAGTCCAAAAGCGAACTCGGGAACGGCAATCAAGTGTCGTCGTTTTGAAGTTTCCAGTGTAGCAACATTTGGACGCAGCGATATGGGACGAGTTACTGTCGTCGTCGGTATTGAACAACAAGTGACAGCAGGGAGTTAGTCATGTTTGTAAAAAAATTATTATATACGTTACTTTTTGCCATATTGGCATACTCATCAATTAGCTTCGCCGATGACACCGAATTATACGTGCTTGAGTCAACAGCGAGAACTGGCTCTAAACCGCAAGTGCTAATTATTTTTGATACATCAGGGAGTATGGATACTAATTTTTATACAGATGTACCTTACGAGCGTGGTAATGAGAATGTCAATAATAGTGGACGTTTAAAGAAGAATACTAAATTATTTTTTACACGTAGCACTAGCAGTATACCATTGGCATCCAGTGAACAATATTTTTTGAATGAAAAAAATGGATGTGATGTAGGAGAAAAATATTTAGAAGATTATGGTATGTTTACTGGCTATATACGGGAACATAAATATATAGGTGACAACGGTGAGTGGTCCGAATTACCATTAACCGATGGAACTAGCATTCAATATACAGATTGTTATGAAGACATTGCAGAAAGAGATTATATTAACCGTGCTGTAGGCAACGGTTTTCCTGTTGACGGTTTAGGCACTTCAGCTGACCCTATAAGATATACATCTATAAATTCATCTTCAACCACGGAACAGATTGACGAGGCAATCGCTACAGCAAAGCTAACCAATTTTGGTATCGGCCAGCCCATTACACTGTTCACTGAGAAATATGTAAATTGGTATCATAGCACTAAAGAGCAGCATTCTTATTCGCGAACAGAAGTAGCAAAACGTGTTATAGAAGATACTATTGTTACAACTCCTGGTGTTGATTTTGGTTTGTCAGTGTTTAACTTTGATGATGGCGGCCGTATTGTTTATGGTATTACGCCCAATAATGAGACTAACAAGCCCAGTTTACTTTCAACAATTGGTTCACTTCCCGCTAACACTTGGACGCCATTATGTGAAAGTCTTTATGAGGCTTATCATTACTTTGCAGGGGGAAGTGTTTTTTATGGCAATGATGACCCCTCTAGAACGCCTTATAGAGATACCTCAGTAGAGGATAGTGGAAGTTATATCTCTCCATTTGTGGGTAAACAATGTCAAGACAAAGCTTATGTTATTTACATTACTGATGGGGCGCCCACGAGAGATAATGGCGCAGATAATTTAGTTAAAAATCTTTCTGGTATTTCTGATTCAGATAAATACTCTGGTAGTTTCTTGCCCGCGCTTGCTGGTTGGATAAATAACAATGATGTCAATACCAGCCTTGATGGCACTCAAACAGTATCTACCTACACCATCGGTTTTGGGTCTGATGCAAGTTCAGTCGCGGCTATTTTGCAAGAAACAGCGACTCGTGGTGGTGGGGCTACATACTCTGCTGCTAATGCTCAAAAATTACAAGAAGCATTACAATCCATTTTCTCAAATATATTAGAAACAAATTCTAGTTTTACTTCCCCTTCCATTGCGAGTAATAATTTTGATAGAACGCAGACACTCGAGTCCGTGTACTATGCTATGTTTTTACCCAATGAAGGCCCTCGCTGGGTGGGGAACCTTAAAAAGTTTACTGTTACAGGTTCTGGTGATGTTGTCGATAAGAATGGTGATAATGCCATAGATGATGATGGAAACTTAGCCTCTTCGGCATGTTCATATTGGACTGATAATTCAGTCTGTAGCGCAACTAGTGGCGGAGGTGATGGTAATAATGTCGAAATTGGTGGCACCTTAACCAAGCTTCAAAATACCCCCAATAGGACTCTATACGGTAACTTTGGTAGTGATGGTTCCTTAACAGCATTTACTAAATCAAATGCAGCAAGCAGTCCCGGCATTACTAGTGAAGCGTCATTGGCAACCTTTATGGGGGTAGATACAACCGAATTGACCAAATTATTCGATTGGGCTAAGGGCATCGATGTTGATGATGAGGACAAAGACGGTTCAACAACAGATAAACGCTTAGATATTATGGGGGACCCATTACATTCAAAACCCCTTGCCATTAATTATGGTACAGAAGGATCACCTGATGTAAGAGTTCTGCTTGGCACCAATGCTGGCTTTTTGCATATGTTTAAAGATAACGGCAGCACTGTTGAAGAGTCTTGGGCCTTTATGCCACAAGACTTGTTACCAAACTTACGAGAGCTTAGAGCCAACGTTCCTACTGGTGTTCATTCGGTTTATGGTATAGACAGTTCGCCAGTATCTTATATCAAGAGAAGTGCATCTGGAGCCGTGGAGAAAGCGTGGTTGTTTTTTGGGATGCGTCGAGGGGGGAAATCTTATTATGCACTCAATATTACTAATCCAGATTCTCCCTCGTTTATGTGGAAAGTTGATCCTGGTTCATCTGGAATGGCAGACATGGGACAATCTTGGGCTGAACCTGTCGTTGCGCTTATTCCAGGTGTGCCTGCTGGGAATACATCAGCAGATACTGCCTCACCAGTGATCATCATCGGAGGGGGTTATAATCCTTCCACTAAAGATGGTTCTAGCGTTGGTACAGATGATACGACTGGTCGAAGTGTTTATGTGTTAAATGCTGAAACAGGTGCTTTAGTGCATCAATTTGGAACATCCACTGGAAGCAACAAAACCACACTACCTAGTATTGTTGATAGTATCCCTAATAGTGTTGCAATTTTAGACAGTAATAATGATGGTCTAACCGATAGAATATATGCTACGGATACAGGCGCGAATATTTGGCGTATGGATATGCCCGGTGCTTCGCCTAGTGATTCCACTAATCCTTGGACAGCATTTAAATTTGCTAGCTTAGGTGGAACTTCACAGTCAACTGACCGACGTTTTTTTGCTGAACCAGCCGTGGCGCAAACTGTTTTTACCAATATTACACAAGTAAGTGTCACCGACTCGTCTGATAATACGACTACAAGTTTAACGTATCAGAACGTTCCCTATGATGCCGTGACGGTAGGTAGCGGGAATCGACCACATCCATTAGATACTTCTCGATCTGATAAGTTTTTTGTGCTTCAAGATCGTAATGTGACGACTAAGTCATTCACAGGTGGTACAGGGAAAGAAATCCCTACTGCGTTAGAACTAGCAAATTTATATAATGTATCTTCTACACCACCGACATCAGAAGATGACAATATTGAATTTGGTACTAAACGTGGTTGGTATTATAACTTTGCTTCATCAGGTGAAAAAAGTTTATCTGCCTCAACAATTATTCAAGGTAAGGTGTATTTTACTTCCTATGTTCCAGGAGATAACTCCTCAGCTAATCAATGCCTAGTAACTGGTCAAGGCCGCCTATATGGTTTTGATTTACATACTGGGACTCGTTCTTACACCCAAGAATATTTAGAAATGGGTGCTCGTGTACCAGATACGCCGCAATTGGTTATCCCGCCAAATGATGTTACGGATGACGACGATGACGACGATGATGACAATGATGACGGTAATTCCGGCAAGAGTTACATGTATTTAATTGGTATTGGTGCCGCTGGCGATGAAATGGAAAAAGTTGACGATACTGGTAGTGATGGGTGTGCCGAAGGTGATAATAAATGTATTGGTAGTGGACCTGGTGCCAATAAAATTTATTTTCATATTGATGAATAAAAAATGGATATTATGACTAAAATGGATGTTGCTAATAAAAAAAATATGAATAATCAAAATGGATTTACATTAATTGAAGTGATGATAACGGTTGTTATCGTTGGGATTTTAGCTTCAATTGCGTATCCAAGTTATACTCAATTTGTTGCCAAAGGTGCTCGTGGTGATGGTTTAGCTGGTGTTATGCGTGTTGCAAACTTGCAAGAACAATACTATCTAGATCATCGTAACTTTACTGCTGATATGACTAAACTTGGTTTAGCTACAGATCCTTGGATTGTTGAAAATACCTATTATAAGGTTGATACAACCTTGAGTGGAGATGATTACACCGTGACAGCTACTGCGGTTGGAGTACAAGCGACTCGTGATACGGCTTGTGCAACGATATCGTTAACCTCAACGGGTGCTAAGTCACCTACGGAGTGTTGGAAATGAAAATAACAATAATGTTAATTAGTGCTCTCTCCCTTTGCATTAGTTTAAGCGCTTTAGCAGTCGAAGAGGGTACTGTACTCACGCCTTACAAGTGCCATATTGAAACGGCTAATGGTTCAAATATTGCGTTATTTGTTTGGGATGCCACATTAAAAGTTGAGGAGCAAAGTTCATTGCTATCTAAGTATGTATCGACGATAACGGACGAACACCTCAAGGTTAGACGAGTTGTTGAATGTATTACTGAAGATGAAGAATTTAAAGATGTGACTATGCGTGAGTTGGATGAGCAACGAACTTATTAATGTTGCCCATTTATCGACGAAAAAAGGCTTACCTATGTAAGCCTTTTTACTAACTGCAAGTAACGGTGGTGTTAACTTTAGACATTCTACCTGACGAATTTATATTTATGGCCTCAGATGAACTACTGTCTGCGCTGCCAGGGCAATATCGAAAAGTACCACTGTCACCATTTGCCATCATGCCATCAGGGGTATAACTGTATCTTGATAAGTCAGATTTAATAATATCGTTACTATTAAATGCATCGACTTTTCGTAAGACCACATCAGCAATTCCATTCGTTGTATCCATTGTCCCGGTAACGCCATTATCGATAAAAATACTAAAACCTTGGGCCCAATTACTGCCACAAGTTGTAGATGTCATAGGGCAAATAGAAACTCTGCTACCGTAACTAACCGCTTGGCTCCTAGCAAATGTAAATGATGATTCGATGGTGCTAATTGTACTTCTTGATCTCATTCCCTCATAAAGAGAATTCATAGATGGTGCCGCAACAGCAATGAGTATCCCTGCTACTACAACTGTGACCATCAACTCTACTAAGGTAAAACCCGATTGTATTATTTTCATGCGCAAATCCTCTGCTATATAAAGCAGAGTAGCACTAAGCACAGCATAAATTACAGTATTTTATTAGCCATTTCTTAATAGTCCAGATGACTTACTCTATTTCAGATGTAGTTATATCATTCGCGTCTAATTACAGCTTACATTTTATATTTTTCTTTTTTGACATTCTTGCTCGTCCAGCTTGATTAACAATAACGGCTTTCGAATATTGGCTATCCACTTTCCCAGGGCAGTAAGTTAATGTTCCATTAGTACCAGATGCTAATCCGTCAGGTTGAAACCTAATGGCGGGGCGATTGTAATTAATGTGGTCATCTTCATGAAAAGAATCTGTCTGTTGAAGCAAATGGTCATTGCCATCAAGTTGGTTTTTCTGTCCATGGTCAATAAATACACTTAATCCAATGCTCCAGTCTGATGAACACAAATTGTTGGCTAATGGGCAAACGGTCACTCTTGAGCCGTAACTTATTGCCATATTTCTACCCAAGAGGATGGTTTGTTGAATAACTTTAATATTACTATTGGCCCTGATTTGTTCGTTTAAGTCCTTAAATGATGGTATTGCGATAAGATAAAGCAATGCGGCAATCATTGTGGTGATAATGACTTCGATAAGATTGAAGCCTTTGATATGAGTATAATGAGGCATACATGTTCATCCTTAAACGTGGTGGGCTGCGTCCTGCAGTAACATTAAAGGTAGTACAAAAAAACACCAAAAGCTTAGTTGAGAAATATCTTTTCATAAATAAGTAAAATAGCAGCGACAATTGTCTTCGCTTTCAAGTAAGATATTTGTACAAAATTTGATAGCAATAAACGTCAACGCCGACATATGTTTAACCAACAATTTAGCCGATGACAGGAGTATATAATGAAAAAAGTCGAAGCCATTATTAAACCGTTTAAACTTGATGATGTGCGTGAATCACTTGCTGAAATTGGTATTACGGGTATGACAGTATCTGAAGTAAAAGGTTTTGGACGTCAAAAAGGCCATACTGAACTGTATCGTGGTGCTGAATACATGGTTGATTTTTTACCTAAGGTAAAAATTGAGTTGGTTATTCAAGATGAACTTCTTGAACGTGCGATAGATGTGATAGTGGACATTGCCAGAACAGGAAAGATAGGTGACGGTAAAATTTTTGTTACCAATATTGAACGTGTTATTCGTATTCGTACCGGCGAAGAAAACGAAGAAGCAGTATAAGATTCATAAGGGCCCATAAGGGCCTTTTTTTATATTTGTACGTTCTGTTTTATTGACTTAGTTGTGGATGTTAGTTTGCTTCGAGGAATATATGGTGCAACGAATTGTTATCGTGGGTGGTGGGGCTGCTGGGTTAGCGTTGGCTTCTAAATTGGGACGAAAGTTTGGTAAAAATCCGTTAATCGATATTAGTTTGATTGATAAAAATACCGTTCACATTTGGAAACCTAAATTGCATGAGGTTGCCGTTGGTGTAATTGACCAATCAATTGAAGGTTTGCAATATCGAGACCATGGATTAAAGAATGGTTATCGCTATATTCGCGGTGCAATTGAACAGTGTGATCCGAGTACTAAACAAATTCAACTTGCTCCTGTGTATAACGATGAAGGTGAGATGATCATTGCTGCGCGTAATATTGAATACGATACTCTGGTTCTCGCTTTAGGAGGAGTATCAAATAGCTTTAATACACCCGGTGCAGAAAAACATTGTATTTTCTTAGACAGCCTAGACAGTGCCAATCTTTTTCATCATAAGCTTATGGATGCTCTGTTACAGCTTAATGAAACTCAAGACCAGTTAAGTATCGGTATTGTCGGTGCTGGTGCAACAGGCGTAGAGCTTTCCGCTGAGCTCCATCACGTTATTGAGTCAGTGAGAGAGTATGGCTATCAAAATATTTCTAAAGATCATTTAGACATAAACTTGATTGAAGCATCAAGCAAAATCTTGCCACAATTACCCGATCAAGTTAGCTCCAGAGCGCAAACTGTATTGTCAAAGTTAGGCGTAAAATTACATTTGGGTGTGCAAGTTAAAGAAGTGACCAAAGAAGGCTTTGTTACTGCCACGGGTGACACGATTAAAGCCAACATCAAAGTCTGGGCAGCAGGTGTTAAAGGTCCAAAAGTCTTTGAGAGCTTCACTCAACTTCCGATTACGCCACGTAATCAAATCGATGTTGATGAATGTATGCATGTTAAAGGTATAAATGATATTTATGCCTTAGGTGACTGTGCACAATTAATATTACCCTCAGGGAAACCAGTACCGCCACGAGCTCAAGCAGCAGCTCAAATGGCCGATCGCCTTTATGCGAATATCTGTTTAAAAATGAAGCAACAATCTGAAAAGCCTTTTGTTTATAAAGACTATGGTTCATTAGTATCATTGAGTCGTTTTTCTGCCGTTGGTAATCTAATGGGTAACCTCCGCTCGGGAGATTTTTTTGTTGAAGGGCATGTTGCTCGTTTGATGTACATTTCGCTCTATCAGCGTCATTTAGCCAGTTTATATGGCTGGTTTTCCGCCTCTGTATATCGTATTGCGCAAAAATTACTACGCTGGCAACGTCCTAAGCTTAAATTACATTAAATTATAAATTTTATTAGCTCGTTAATTAATAATCCGTACCGTTAATATAAAGTCCTTTTTGAGCAAGAAATCGCCATTTGGGGCTAATTGATGCAATTTAACTTAAATGTACTTGAATTTAAGATTTAACTTGGTAGTTTCAGTTATTAATTATTTGTTAACGTAGCGTATGACAATGATGTTGTACTTATATAATAGAAGATAATCAGTGCTTCAAGGAGCCAAGATGCCTAACCAAATTACATTATTAGAACAAACCAAACATGGTGATTTAAAACTGATCCCAAGTGATTACTCACACATAGCAGAACAACACATTGTGCCAGTAACATTACATGAAATTAATCGTGCTGCTACTGAGTATCCTATCGTATTTGTAAAAAACAGTGACACTAATGAGTTCCAATCAGTGGCTATGTTAGGCTTGAAGCCTGGTCAGAATCTAAGTGTAAAAGACGGTAAATGGCTAGGTTTGTACATTCCTGCTGTTGTTCGTGATTATCCTCTTGGTTTAATTGTAAACCCCGATGTTAAAGACAAAGTATGGATTGGTATTCGTGAGAAAGCTAAAGAAGTGAATAAAACTGAAGGGCAGGCATTGTTTGAAGACGGTAAAGAAACGCCATTTTTAGAAGCGCGTAAGAAAGCCTTAATTAGTCACTATGAACAAGATCAAGCTACACGCGGTATTTTAGGGTATTTAGCTGAAAAAGGATTATTAATAAATCAAACATTAACTGTCGATGTGGCGGGTGAGAAGCGCAATATTAATGGCTTATATCTAATAGATGAAGCTAAATTAAATGAGCTAAGCGATGAAGAATTCATTGAACTGAAAAAGCGTGGTTTACTCGGCCCTATTTATGGTCATTTAGGATCGTTAAACCAAGTTAATCGATTAGCACGTATCGAAGTTCTTGGTAGATAACCCAAATTTTAAATAAAACGGGCACTCATTGAGTGCCCGTTTTATTTTTAGCTTATTAAATTAAATATGTGTCTAATAAATTTTGGATACAAAAAAACCACTCATTGAGTGGTTTTTTTGTTTTTATGGTGCCGGCACCAAGAGTCGAACTCGGGACCTACTGATTACAAGTCAGTTGCTCTACCAACTGAGCTATGCCGGCTAAATTATGGTGCCCGAACCCGGAATCGAACCAGGGACACGAGGATTTTCAATCCTCTGCTCTACCGACTGAGCTATTCGGGCAACTAACTAAGCGTTAGTTATCTACTTCAGACTAGGTATTAACTTGGTAATCAATGCCTGTCTCGTCTGGAGTGCGCACATAATATAGTGATGGTTTTTATCGTGCAAGTGGTTTTTCAAATGTTTTTACTCATTCGCTTAGTTAATGCACAAATAGGTACTTTTTTATCGGTTTATGGTGTTTTTAACACCAAAAGCAACTTTTAGTCACTAATTGTAATTTAGTGAAATCATCGAAGTTAGGTAACCGATTGAATAAAATAGCAGAATAGTCACTAGATAGTTGATAATATTGTTTGTTTTTTGCTCGTAGCATCAATGGCTTTCATTATTGCTTGTGGTCTAGAAGTTCTATTTTTGATAATCAATTAGAGTTGTTGTGCTGATTAATGGTGAGGGTAAAGGATTATGCAGAAATTAGCGTACAAAAATGACTGGTAAACCACGTTAGCCTTAAAATATTTACTGTCTAAATTGATTTTGGTTTGGCTTTTGTTAGCGTTTAATTCAGATAAGTAAAGATAGGTGTTAAGTCATTATAACAATGAACGAACAAACCTTAGATAACACCAAGCCGCTTAGTTAAGCGGCTTGGTTTATAAGTTTAGTCATTAATTATATCAATGCATTATTCATCTTCAGCTGGTGGTACATAGCCTTCGATTTGAACATCTTTACCTTCAAATAAAAAGTGAGTCATTTGCTCTTCAAGAAACTTGCGATCATCAACATTCATCATATTGAGTTTTTTTTCATTAATGAGCATGGTTTGTTTCTTTTGCCATAAGCCCCAAGCTTCTTTACTAATATTATCAAAAATACGCTTACCCAATTCTCCTGGGTATAGCTGAAAATCTAAGCCGTCAGCTGATTTGTTAAGATGTAGACACTGAACTGTGCGAGCCATGATGATTCCTTACTAACGTTAATAACTAATGTGTGACGAAAAGTACGGCTAAATTAGCCAAAATACGTTCTGTGGCGGCTGCCAACCCGACTTTCGCTGGTTGTTCTATGTTATACCAGAGAGCTGAGGTTTGTTCCATGATGCCGCTAGTGAGATCTGGAGATAGTTCAACTAACACAGGTTTAATATCAAGATGAAAGTGACTAAATGTATGTCTAAACCCTGCAAGCCCTTGCTCAGACTCTGTTAAATTATGCAGTGTTAAATAATCATCTAATTCTACTTGTTGTTCAAATTGAGGAAAACACCATAATCCTCCCCATATACCTGCTGGTGGACGTTGAATAAGTTGAACTTTTACTGACTCTTCGCTGTTATCGACTAAAACTAACATAAAAGCCGATTTTTCTGGCGTGACTTTTTTAGGTTTTTTGCCGGGATACAGGCTTTGATTCCCTGTTCTCTGAGCCTCGCAATCAATCGCTACAGGGCAATCTGAACAGTTGGGTTTACTGCGGGTGCAAACACTTGAGCCAATATCCATCATCGCTTGGTTAAACTTTTCAATGTTTTTGCTTGGTGTTAACGAATCGGTTAATTGCCACAATTGTTGTTCAACGTTTTTTTGTCCTGGCCAACCTTCAATAGCACCATGTCGGGCTAATACTCGTTTAACATTACCGTCTAAAATAGGGTGGTGTTGCCCCAGTGATAACGATAATACTGCGCCAGCAGTAGATTTACCTATTCCAGATAAGGCGACGACATCATCAAAATGAGTAGGAAACTCGCCGTTAAAGGTATCGCGAATATGTTGGGCTGCTTTGTGTAAGTTGCGTGCTCTGGCGTAATAACCTAAGCCTGTCCACAAATGCAGCACCTCATCTTGATGAGCATTAGCAAGATCGACAACGCTAGGGAAACGAGCCATAAATTTTTCATAGTATGGAATAACCGTCGCAACTTGAGTTTGTTGGAGCATGATCTCCGATACCCAAACACGATATGGTGTTTTATTGATCTGCCAAGGCAGGGATTTACGACCATGTAGGTCATACCAAGCGATAATGCGCTCAGAAAATGGAGTCATATTTTTCATGGTCGCAGTGTATCCATAGCCATTTTATTACACAAGTAACCGCACTACTTTAAATTTATGTTTTGGCTAAATTAGCGTAAACATGTGCAATGAGTTTAGGTATAATGCGCCACTGAACTTTAATAAATGATCTATTACAGATAGCAATTGCGTATTGTGCTGATAAAGCTAGGTATCCTAGCGCTTAGATACATAAATATTTAGATTTAGTACCACAGCACAAGCAAATACGCAGACAATGAGGCAATAATGAGCGACGTTACCACAGCTGAATTTAACGAAGACGGTAAGTACATTCGTAAAATCAGAAGTTTTGTTCTACGCGAAGGTCGATTAACTAAAGGGCAATCTCAGGCTATTGAAGCTTATTGGCCAACAATGGGCCTTGATTACACTCCACAACCGTTGGATTTAGTCCAAGTGTTTGGTCGCGATGCTGATACCGTTTTGGAAATTGGTTTTGGTATGGGCGCATCATTAGTACAAATGGCCCAAGCAGCTCCAGAGCAAAACTTTATTGGCATCGAAGTTCATAAGCCTGGTATTGGTTCGTGTCTTGCGGATGCTGGTGAAGCTAACGTTACTAATCTACGAATATATCATCATGATGCAATGGAAGTGTTAGAACACAGTATTGCTGATGGCTCTCTTGCGCGAGTGCAATTGTTTTTCCCTGATCCATGGCACAAAAAACGTCATCATAAACGCCGGATTGTACAAGTTGAGTTTGTACAACTCATCCGTCGTAAGCTTAAGATCGGTGGCGTGTTTCACATGGCGACTGATTGGGAAAATTACAGTGAGCATATGTTAGACATAATGAATGCTGCAGAAGGTTATAAAAATCAATCTACAACTGGTACAGTTGTCGAACGTCCAGAGCATCGTCCGCTAACAAAGTTTGAAGCTAGAGGCCACCGACTTGGTCATGGCGTATGGGATATCATGTTTGAGCGTATCGCTTAATCACAACTACACTTTCAACAATTGGAGAATACACCATGGCGCAAAATCGCAGCCGTCGTTTACGTAAAAAATTACGAGTAGATGAGTTTCAAGAACTCGGTTTTGAAATAAACTGGACTTTTGATGAGTCAGTTTCTGAGCAAGATATTGATAATTTGGTTGATCAGTTCCTTATTGAAGTCATCGAACCTCGTGACTTAGGTTTCCACGGTGGTGGACATAAGCAATGGGAAGGCATTATTGCGACCCAAACTATTGGTAAATGTACTGAAGAAGATACAGCTGCAGTTAATGCATTCTGGAAAGACAAGCCAGTATCCGACCTAGAAGTCAGCGAGTTGTTTGATATTTGGTGGGGTTAAGCCAAATTGCCTGAGCAATTATTACTTCAACAAGCGGTCGATAAAGTAAGATCGTTATTGGGTAAAGGCAAGGTTGCAGGATATATTCCTGCTCTTGCCTGTGTTGACCCCAATAAAATTGGCATTGCAGTTACCACCATCGACGGAAACACAATTGGTGCTGGCGATTACCTAGAACCCTTTTCTATTCAAAGTATCTCTAAAGTTTTTAGCCTGACTCAGGCACTTAATTTATATACAGAAGATGAAATTTGGAGTCGTGTGGGTAAAGAACCCTCAGGGCATTCATTTAACTCGCTTGTACAGGTTGAATTAGAACGTGGTAAACCTCGTAACCCTTTTATTAATGCTGGCGCGCTGGTCATTGCCGACTTGTTGCAAGCCCGTTTAGGGGCTCCTAAGCATCGTATGCTTGAGGTGGTACGTCAATTGAGCCAGAACGCGACATTATCCTACGATAAAGTGGTGGCTGATTCTGAGTTCCAGTTCAGCGCACGCAATGCATCTATTGCCTATTTAATGAAATCATTTGGTAATTTTGACGGCGACGTTAATACCGTGCTTAAAAGTTACTTTCATTATTGTGCCTTAAGAATGAATTGCGCTGATTTGTCCCGTGCGATGTTCTATTTGGCCAATAGGGGTAAAACGCTGGATGGCGACAGCTTAGTTTCTCCGGTACAAACTAGGCAACTCAATGCATTACTAGCGACATCCGGTTTATATGATGGCGCCGGCGAGTTTGCATATCGAGTCGGTATGCCGGGTAAAAGTGGTGTTGGAGGCGGTATTATTGCCGTTATCCCTGGCGATATGTCTATTTGCGTCTGGTCTCCTGAACTCGATATTAATGGTAATTCATTGGCGGGCACAGCAATGCTAGAACACTTAAGCCAACAGTTAGGCCGTTCAATTTTTTGATTTCAACCCGCTAAATTAATTATTATTGAGATTCGTAAAATAGACTACTTTTTGGTTTGTTTTACGAATACACTTCCGCAATTGTCCATTCATCAGCTTAATAATCAACTTCATATTAACTTTATTTCATATAAATCATAATCTTACCATTGTTGGCATAACTTGTGCTTTATAACTTTCATATCTGACTTACTTAATTATTGATATTCGTATAGCAAAAGGATTTTTATCATGACCAAGCAAAAATTGATTTGTGGTTTAGCATTAACCAGCATGCTGTTTACCGCGGGAACGCTGACCCCAGCCATGGCAAAAATGTCAATTAATGATGAAAAGTGCAATGTTACATTGAACTATGACGTTACCGTTGAACCAACAAACTTACAGATTAGCGATAACGGAACTGAGAAATATCGCGTTGAATTGGGTCAGTTGTATGTCGATGGTAAAAAGGTCACATTAAATGATAAACAACAGTTGTTATTAACTCAGTATTCTGACGAACTGTCTCGCCAATTACCTGACGTAATTGATTTGGTGGCAGATGTGGTTTCTATGGCATCTCAAGCCGTTAATATGGCGTTAACACCCATATTTGGTGATGCTACAGGTAGCCAAATTGATAAGTTAACCAGCGGCATTCAAAAACGCATCGATACTATGGCTTATCAGCAAGGTGATAAATTTTATTTAGGTTCAACAGATTCTTCAATTGAACATGCATTTAATGAAGAGTTTGAGCAAGAGATAGAACAAATGGTGACGAGCTCAATGGGTTCATTAATGATGACATTAGGCAGCCAGATCATGTCTTCTGAAGGAGGTTCATTTGAAGAGAAAATGAATGCGTTTTCAGTAAAAATGGACAATGTCGGTAAAGATATCGAGCAACAACTAGAGTCACAATCACAAGGGCTGGAGCTACGTGCTAATAAGATTTGTGATAATTTTGAAGGATTATTAGTGTTAGAGAACCAAGTGCGTCAAGCCATCCCTGAACTTGCTCCTTACACTTTAGCTAAGCTAGGCGATTTAAAAGAGTAAGTGTATTTGTTGTGTAAAACAGTCCTTCCTGGACACCCACCTTTCCCCAGTGCTTTTTTAAAGACACTGGGGCTTTTTTTTAGACTTAATTTAGCCATTTTGCCGCTATAGCTAGTGTAGCTTTGTTCTGATAAAAAAATTGTCTATCATAAATATAGAACCATATAGGCTTTATTTGTTATACTCATAAAAACTATAACAATATTACTCCCTACTTTAGATGTGGTTATATTTCGGAATAGTCATTTGTTTGCACTAGTTTGTAAGATTGGTTGGTTTTGGTGTTTATTTCGCTTCAATCATCACAATCACTGAATGCTGATATTGATACTGATGTTTAGCAAGGTATAGTTATTAGCAGTGACAAACAGATATCTGAAATTTTTATTAATGTCGTAACCAGCTTAAGGCGACTTTCATGTTAGAACTGTTAGAACCTATCGCAATTTTTACCCATGTTGCTCGTGCCGGAAGTTTTAGTGCTGCTGCCAGACGTCTTGGCATTTCTAAATCTAAAGTGAGTACTCAAGTTGCAGATCTTGAACATAAACTTGGTGTTCAGCTTATTCAACGTACTACTCGGAGTTTAAGTCTTACTGAAGCCGGTAATTTATTGTACTTGCAAGGTGAAGAATTACTTCGAGATGCAGAACAAGCAGTATCGAGTGTTCACAACTTAAATGATGCTACCCGTGGTGTGTTAAAAGTCGGGATCTCGCAATCCTTTGGCACTATGCATATCATTCCCGCTTTACCGGCGTTTATGGCAAGACATCCAGATCTTGAACTACAAGTCAGTTTGCTTGATCACAAAGTCGATGTTGTTAGCGAAGGCTTAGATTTGTTGTTAACCATGTCAGAGCAATTGCCGCTTGGTATGGTGGCAAGACCGTTAATGAAATGCAATTTCTTACTAGTGGCATCGCCGGGTTATATTGCCCAACATGGTAACATTAGCCGCCCAGAGCAATTAGTTGAACACAATTGTTTGGTGTATCAAGGCGAGTGGCATGAGCACAGTATGTGGCAATTTAAGAAGGGTGAAGACTATTGCGAAATTGGTGTTTCAGGTAATTTCCGTGTCGATAATGCACCAGCGTTAAAATCGGCTGCTGTGAGCGGTTTAGGCATTGTATATTTAGCCAGTTATTTACTGGAAGATGAAATTGCCCAAGGGACATTGGTGCCAATGTTGCCCGATTGGCAGTTGACTCATAATCTTCCATTACAAGCCGTGTATCCTCGCCGCAAACATTTGGCTCCCAAAGTCAGTGCGTTTATTGATTTCATTAAAACGCATATTGGTAGCCCACCATATTGGGATGCAAAGTTCGAGCATTTGTATAAGCTTCGTAAGTAAAAGTGGAAACATTGTTCTTATTTTGAGATAAAGCCACAACCTAGGTTGTGGCTTTATTTTTAATTAATTTAAATCAAAGTCTTACCCTGATTGGGTATCGGTTAGGTGTGACGGTATTAATCAAGCAGTTAGTGATTTATATTTGTTAAATAGTTGAAGTTTGTTCTGATATCAATACAATAGTTAGGAGTTGATTCAAAATGATTTGACCATACGTTTGTTTGAGAAATGACCCCTTTTCAGACAAGCGTACAAATCTGCAAGGTAGCAATTTTTGGATCCGAGTTGGCTATGGTTTTCGAACTAAAATAATGCCAACCTTAAAACCATCACCCTAGTTTATTTGGTTTACCCCAGACTTTGTTCTGGGGTTATTTTTTTTGTGGGAGTTGATAACGTAAAACGGCAACCTAAGGTTGCCGTTTTACGTTAATGCAGATGCTAGTTTAGATCGACTGAACTTGTTTAATCCACTTGTTTACTTGTTCTTCAAGAACATCTAATGGCAATGGACCATTTTTAAGGATTATGGTGTGAAACTCGCGAATATCAAACTTGGCTCCTAGTGTCTTCTTAGCCTGTTCACGTAGCTGAAGTATTTTAATCATTCCTACTTTATACGCTGTTGCTTGTGATGGCATAACAATATGACGTTCGACCATTTTTATCGCATCAGACTCAGCGTTTGGAGTATTCTCAACGTAATAAGTGATTGCTTGTTCTCGTGTCCACTTTTTAGCATGTATCCCAGTATCAACAACTAAACGGCATGCGCGCCATAGTTCCATTGATAAACGGCCAAAGTCAGAGTAAGGATCGGCATACATGCCCATTTCCTTAGGGAAATATTCTGAGTAAAGTCCCCAACCTTCAATATACGCAGTATAACCGCCAAATTTACGGAATTTAGGGATGCCTTGTAGCTCTTGCGCAATGGCAATTTGCATGTGATGCCCAGGGATCCCCTCATGGTAAGCCAGCGCTTCCATTTGATACTTTGGCATTGCGTCCATTTTATACAAATTAGCATAATAGGTTCCCGGACGAGAGCCATCTGGTGCTGGTTGGTCGTAAAATGCTTTACCTGCTGACTTTTCTCTAAAAGCTTCTACTTTTCGTACCACTAATGCTGCTTTAGGCTTAATAGTAAACACTTCGTCTAAACGCGACTCCATGGTATCAATCAGCGACTTGGCTTGAGCTAGATATGCCGTTTTCCCTTCAATGGTGTCTGGATAGTAAAACTGTTTGTCATCACGCATGAAGACAAAAAACTCTTGTAAGGTGCCAGTAAAATGTACCTTTTTCATAATGACCCGCATTTCATCATGAATACGGTTAACTTCAGATAGGCCCAGTTTATGGATAGTCTCTGCGGTCATGTCTGTGGTGGTGGTGCGGGCGAGGGCATTATTGTAAAACGCTTCCCCGTCAGGTAGTTTCCATGCACCATCTTTCTTATCTGCACGCGCTTCAAGTGATTTTGCATAGGTGATTAATTGCTCATAAGCTGGCTTTACCTTAGTAAGCAGAGCTTGCTTCACTTCAGCTAATAAGGCTTGTTTGTTGTCATCACTTATATCAAGTTTTGTTATTTTACGTGTGGCATCAGCCCATAACGCGCTGTCTTTACCCGTATCTGAAAATGGCGCTCCGGAGATAATGTTTTGACTGTCAGAAATCACATAGGCAAATACAAATTTGGGCGCGATGATATGTTTTTTAGCACGAATTTCTAACGAAGTTTCTAATTGCGACATTAGTGTCGGTATTGCATTTAAGCGGCTGATATAAGCTTTTGCATCACTTTCATCGGTAACTTGATGTTGATTAATCAGAAATGAGGCCACTCTTGAATGGACACCGTACATTTGGTTAATCGGATAAGTATGATAACGCCATTTATCATCGCTAATACTGTGCTCCAATCCAGCCTTTAATAATTCAAAACTGAGGGCGGCTTGTTCATTCAACTTGGTGACATCAAGGAGAGTGAGTCTTGTTAGTTGATCTTTACTGCGGGCTAAATCGGCATCGGCAGCGGCATCGGATAAATCATTCCATTTGCCATAGTCTTGTTTGATACCAAGATAAGTTTGGTTAACTGGATTAACCATCACATTTTCCATAAAAATGGCTTCAAACAATGCATTGGCTTTTTCTGACTCAGTTTGTTGGCTGACAGCTGTTGTACTTTCTTGTGGGTTCAACTGCGGTAAATTATTCAAATTTGCAGTGGCTGACGTGCTTAATAAGCTTGATAACGCCAAAGCAACGAGAGTTGTTTTTGTATTTATAGACATTAATTTTTCCCAAAGTACTTAGGGCCTGCAGACCTTTCGATTGTGAAAGATAAACCCTCAGCTGATTATATGGGTATATCCTAATCAAGCTTTGCCTAAAAGTGTGAATATAAATGTTAGAAAGTGTGTTTTAAAAGTTACTTGGATGTGGGGTTTTTGAGATTTTTTATGAAGTTAATTCGCAGATATCTGTTTATCAAAATACCTGCGGATCATATTGTGCTATTCAATCAGTTAATCTCAATTTGGGCATGATGAGGGAGGCTAAAATCTGAATGTTTGAGCTACTTATCCCTTATCCCCTATTCTAAGCAACAACGAGTACTTAAATAAATTGAGACAAGAGATCATTTACAAACATGTGGCCTTTAGGTGTTAATTGCCAATGTGTTGTAGTTTCTGTTAATAACCCCCGTTCAATTGATTTTTGCATTCCCAATTTTACGACCTCTGCAGATTGGCCTGTACGTTGCTCAAATTCTGTTTTAGGGATTGGCGTCATTAATCTAAGACGGTTCATTAAATATTCTAATGGGCGATCTTCTTCAATGACATCAGTTGTTTCAAAAGTATATTTATCTGCAGCGAGATAGCCCTTAGGGTGCTTTATTTTTACGGTACGGACAATTTGATTTGAGTCGGGCAGGGTGATTTTTCCGTGCGCACCGCAACCTATGCCGAGGTAATCGCCAAATTGCCAATAATTTAAATTATGACGACATTGGTACCCTGGTTTGGCATAGGCCGATATTTCGTATTGCTCGTAACCTAATGCTGCTAAGCGCTGCTGACCTTGCTCGTAAATTTGCCACAGATTCTCATCGTCTGGTAATTGTGGCGGCTTTGAATGGAACAAGGTATTGGGTTCAATGGTGAGTTGATACCAAGAAAGGTGCGGCGGAGCTAAGGCTGTTGCTGTATCGATATCATGCATTGCCTCGTCAAAACTTTGGTTGGGTAAACCGTGCATTAAATCGAGATTAAAACTTAAATAATCAGCTTGCTTGGCTTTTTGAGCGGCTATTTTAGCTTCATCCTCGTTGTGGATACGCCCAAGCAGATTAAGTTTTTCTTTGGAAAAGCTTTGCACTCCAATCGATAACCGAGTGACACCTGCACCACGGTAAGCGCTAAAGTCGTCATGTTCTAATGTACCAGGATTGGCTTCCATGGTGATTTCAATATTATCTTCAAAAGGGATTAAGGCTTGCGCGCCTTCAAGCAGACGCTGAATTTGGCTGGCATCAAATAACGATGGCGTACCACCGCCGATAAAGATGGTATGCACCTTTCGGCCTTGAACATAAGCTAAGTCTTGTTTTAAATCGTCCAATAGCGCATCAACATATTGTTGTTGAGGTAACTCACCATTTTGACCGTGGGAGTTAAAATCACAATAAGGACATTTTTGTACGCACCAAGGAATATGGATATACAAGCTAAGCGGTGGTAATTGCAATGTCATTTATTGATGATCATCCGTTGTGTTATTTGGTGTATTAGTCGATGAGATAATCCCTTGTGCTTTCATTGCACTCACTAGCAATTCAAGTGCTTTACCTCTATGACTATGGGCATTTTTTTGATCACGCGTTAATTCTGCTGCAGTGCAATCAAAACCTTGCGGAATAAATACTGGATCATAGCCATGGCCTTGCTCACCTTGTGGAGCATGATTTATTGTTCCTTCCCATGATGCTTGGCAAATGATTGGCGTAGGATCTTTTGCATGACGCATGTACACAAGTACACATTGGAAACGGGCAGTGCGCAGCGTTTCACCTTGTAATGCCTCGAGTAACTTGAGGTAATTGCTGGTTTCAGTCGCATTTTCACCAGAGTAACGGGCAGAATATATCCCTGGTTGACCTTGTAGCGCATCAACTTCAATACCTGAGTCATCCGCAATAGCCGCTTTACCGGTTGTTTCAGCTGCGTGACGTGCCTTAATGATGGCATTTTCAACAAACGTCGTGCCTGTCTCTGCAACCTCTGTCACGTTAAATTGATTCTGTGGTAATACTTCAATATTAAATGCTGTCAGCATTTGATCAAATTCGGCAAGTTTGCCTTTGTTGCCACTGGCAAGAACAATTTGTTGTTTGACGAGAGTCTGCATAAGTCTTATTGAAATGAGGATAAATTTGCCGTCATTATACCCTAACTACCCCGCGATAGGCTACGGGGGGAGCTAGGCCGCTACGCGGAGAGTATGCTTCGCTTCTAGGACGGACTGCGTCCTGCTAGGGACTGCTTTGCTACTAAGATTGAGCCGTTGTGCGTAGGCTGTTGACTTTATAGCTTCTAGCCGCGCTCTAGGCTTTTTATCGCTTGTCATCGAGATTTTAGGCCTTAATCTACATAAAACTTATGCTTGAATTTCAAAGATGTATTTAATTGATTACCGTTTTTAATGGCAATCGTAAAGTTAACGTCTTGATCATCACGATAAGGTATTTCTGCAATGTAATAGATGGATTTTCCTTCACGGATCTCTTTAAAATCTAGGTTTATACGGGCATCAAGTAAGTTATTGGCGATACCCGAAATTTCAACGGGAACAGCAGGGTGTCCTTCTAGATTGGTATTTAACACCGTGATATTAACTAATCCCTTGTAACTGCTTCGCACTATCCCATATTTTTTTGCAATTTCGGGGGTAATAAAAGTGCTATTAAGTGCCATATAGTGAATATCAAAATTACCGACTTGGTGCTTTTGCTCTGCATTAGCGAAACCAATATTGGTTACTGTGATAAGGCATAACAACAGTATTTGTAGAACTGAGCGAGATAAACGCAATGATTGAAACATAATCTGGTCCTTAGCGGGCATGAGCAAAAATGCTGGTGTAAATTAATCGCTTGTAGTTGAGTCGGCTATGGTTGTAGTTAAGTCAGTTATAAAAGTGCGGCTATTTCCGCAGGGATTATTTTTGGATGACATATTTTAATTTGCTTATGTCGACCTTGTTCACCTTTGAGTATATGCACCTGACTTTTAGGGACTTTACAGGCTTTTGCAAGGTACTTAGATAAATAAGCATTTGCCTTGCCGTCAATAGGTGGCGCTGTGATGGCTATTTTTAATTCGTCACCGTGCAAGCCAATAATTTGATCCCGGCTTGCTTTAGGTTGCACATAGACAAAAAGCAGCAAGTCACCTTGCTGCTCATCGTTGATATAGCTTACCGCACTCATTATTTAATGACGTCCGTTAACTAAATAAATGACCAGAATGGAATGTATTGTGCGCACAGCATATTAATGAAGTTCATCGCAATAAATACCACTAATACTGATAAATCTAACCCACCTATTGCAGGTATTATTCTGCGTACAGGGGCTAAAATAGGTTCAGTTAATTGGGTCATTACCATGACTATTGGGTTATAACCTTGGTTGAACCAACTTAATACCGCGCGAATAAGTAGCATCCAAAAAAGTAATACACCAGCTTGTTTTACCACCGAGACAAGCGAGAATAATAACAAGGTAACAATATCAACTGCGGCACCTGCCATGAAAGTAAGCACTAACATTTTGACTAATACTACCAGTAATGCCAGTAATATTGATGAAGTATCAATACGTCCTACAGAGGGTAATATTCGACGCATTGGTGCGATAATCGGTTGTGTCGCTTTAACAACAAATTGACTAAATGGATTGTAAAAATCCGCTCTTGCAAGTTGTAACCAAAAACGAATAATGACGATCATTAGATATAAGTCAAACAGGGTGCTAACTAAAAAACTCATTGCATTCATGTATATTGCCTTACTGTAGGTAATTTAGGGCCTAAAATTAGTGCTCAAATTAGCTGAGTTCATATTTAACAGAGCTGCTCAATGAGCAGCCAGCATTACAACGATAACTCATATTTTTTTGTTCAAGCTTTAGCTAAGCTATTTTACACCAAAGACGTTAATCTTAAGTTAAATAATCATTCATCAGATAATGTTAAAAAGTTTTAGCCATTTCTTGGGCTCTAGCTACGCAGTTTGTCATCGCTTTATCTACCAATTCAACTAAACCGCCTTGTTGGAATGTTTCAACCGCTCTAGCGGTGGTACCGCCTTTTGACATTACATTCTGACGTAATTCTGTTACCGATAATTGCTGGTTTTGGATCACCATCTGTGAGGCGCCCAAAGCGGCTTGTTCTGCCAGCAGTCTTGCTTTGTCTTCTGGCATACCCATTTTGACCCCAGAAGCGATCATTGACTCGATAAACAAGAAGAAATATGCAGGAGAACTACCAGCAAGTGCAATAACTTGATCTAATTCAGATTCTTTATCAACCCAAACCACCTTGCCACCACTTTGCATTAATGTTTCGCAAATGGCTTTATGTTCGGCAGAAATACTGTCATCGGCATAAATGCCTGTCATACCATAACCAATTTGGGTCGGGGTATTAGGCATAGTGCGAATAAGTTTAATAGGCTGTTTAAAATAAACTTGATAACGAGATGCCGGAATACCTGCAGCGATAGTGATGATTAACTTATTGGTAAGATCCAGTGAGCTTAAGTCTTCACAAACGGATGCCATTAATTGAGGTTTTACGCTTAATACGATCACATCTGCAGCTTGCGCTGCTGCGTGGTTATCATTAGACACTTGAATAGCAAAATCTTGCTGCAACGCATCCAATTTACCTTGGCTTGGATTAGTTGCATGAATAAGCTCACTAGGATAGCCATGTTTAACTAAGCCACTAATAATGCTACGAGTCATATTACCCGCACCGATAAAACATACTTTTGCTTGAGTCATTAAGTCTGTATCCAATAAATAAGTGAATTTATGTTCAATTAATGTGTATGTTACCTAATTCAACCCTAGGACGCCATGCTTCTAGGTTCAAGGAACTCTCAAGCTCGCCAGATGGCGGACTAGGTCCTGCTAGGCCGCTACGTTGCTAAGGTTGAACCGCTGGTCGACTAGGCTGTTGATTTTATAGCATCTATTCGCGAAGCGTCCTAACAGCGCAGCGCTCTAGGCTCTTGCTATGGATTTTATCTTTGGCCAAAAATAGCACTGCCGATGCGTACCATGGTTGAACCGTTGGCAATGGCGATGTCCATGTCGCCGCTCATCCCCATAGAGAGTGTATCGACACTTGGATATTGCTGTTTGAGCTGGTCAAATAATTGCTTTAATT
This sequence comes from Shewanella sp. MEBiC00475, assembly GCF_005234075.1. Lineage (NCBI taxonomy): Bacteria > Pseudomonadati > Pseudomonadota > Gammaproteobacteria > Alteromonadales > Shewanellaceae > Shewanella > Shewanella sp. MEBiC00475. The sequence continues at coordinate 935,181 of NZ_CP039928.1, read as the reverse complement.
GACTAAATTCCTGCTGCTGAATATGAACGTCATTTGTAGCAGTTGGAATCGCCATTAATCCGCGCAACGTAAGATGAGGCAAGGAAGTGATAGTAAGTGCTAACGGAGCAACATCTGCAGCCTTAACCCCCGATTTAGATTCTTCTTGGCTGATATTAACCTGAATACACACGTTTAATGGTGGTTTGCTAATCGGACGTTGTTCATTCAAGCGTTGAGCAATTTTATCTCGGCTAAGGGTATGCATCCAATCAAAATGTTCAGCGATAATTTTGGTTTTATTGGATTGTAATGGGCCGATGAAATGCCATTCAATATCGGGATAATCTGCCTGCAAGGCATTAATCTTAGTTTCACCTTCTTGGACATAGTTTTCACCAAATTGACGTTGTCCAGCTTGATAAGCGGCAATGATGTCACTGATGGGTTTGGTTTTACTCACAGCGAGTAAGATGATCTCGTTCGGTGAACGTGAACAATTTTGCGCCGCTTGATTAATTCTACTCTGGGCGATTGATATTCTGTCTGCTATTGTTGTCATAATGTTGGCTAAATGGATGTCTCTACAATGGAAATCACTGAATTACTCGCCTTTAGTGTAAAACACAAAGCATCAGATCTACATCTTTCAGCGGGCGTGTCCCCGATGATCCGTGTTGATGGTGAGGTGAGAAAAATTAACTTACCTGCATTAGATCATCAAGGCGTTCATAGTCTTGTATATGACATCATGAATGATAAACAACGTAAAGACTATGAAGAACATCTTGAAATCGATTTTTCATTTGAAGTGCCTAACCTAGCACGTTTTCGTGTTAACGCATTCAATCAGTCTCGTGGTGCTGGCGCAGTATTTCGTACTATTCCGTCAGATATTTTGTCGCTTGAGCAGCTTGGCGCGCCAGACATTTTCAAGAAAATATCCAGTTTCCCTCGTGGCTTAGTCTTAGTTACAGGGCCGACGGGTTCAGGTAAGTCAACCACCTTAGCTGCAATGGTAGATTACGTTAATGAAAATCGACATGATCATATTTTAACCATTGAAGATCCAATCGAATTCGTTCATCAGAACAAACAATGCTTAATCAACCAGCGCGAAGTTCATAAGCATACCCATAGCTTTAACGCTGCACTGAGAAGTGCATTACGTGAAGACCCGGATGTTATTCTTGTGGGTGAAATGCGTGACCTTGAAACCATTCGTTTAGCTATGACAGCCGCTGAAACGGGCCATTTAGTGTTTGGTACCTTGCATACCACATCAGCCGCAAAAACCATTGACCGTGTGGTCGATGTATTTCCCGAAGGTGAAAAGAGTATGGTTCGCACCATGCTGTCTGAATCACTTCAAGCAGTTATTTCGCAAACACTGATCAAAAAAATTGGTGGTGGTCGAGTTGCCGCTCACGAAATTATGATGGGTACTCCAGCGATACGAAATCTGATCCGCGAAGATAAAGTCGCGCAAATGTATTCTGCCATTCAAACAGGTATGTCACACGGTATGCAAACCCTCGACCAATGCCTGCAAAACTTAGTCAATCGTGGTTTAATTACACGCGAAGATGCAATGCAAAAAAGTTCGAATAAACAAACTAATTTCTAAGGAACTGGGTCATGGATGTTCGTCCATTTTTAAATATCATGGTTGAGAAAAAGGCGTCTGATTTATTTGTCACGGCAGGTTTTCCACCCAGTGCTAAAATTGATGGTGAGTTACGTCAACTTTCTGAAAATCGATTAACACCAGAGCAATCGTTGGTGTTTGTTGAGTCCTTGATGAGCGATGTGCAAAAAAAAGAGTTTCACGAAACCAGTGAATGTAACTTTGCTTTTGCGGCAAAAGATTTAGGGCGCTTTCGTGTCAGTGCATTTTGGCAACGTGAATCAGCCGGCTGCGTGATGCGTCGTATTGAAACTCAAATTCCAGAAGTCGATGACTTAAAACTGCCTGCTATTCTAAAAGACCTGGTCATGAGTAAACGTGGTCTTATCATTATGGTTGGCGGAACGGGTACCGGTAAGTCAACATCGTTAGCTGCATTAGTGGGTTACCGAAACGCGCATGCCCGTGGACATATCCTCACCATCGAAGACCCAGTTGAATTTGTTCATAACCATCGTAAAAGTATTATTACTCAACGAGAAGTGGGTATTGATACTGAATCATTTGATGCCGCACTGAAAAGCTCGTTACGCCAGGCGCCAGATGTGATTCTGATTGGTGAAATCCGCACGCAAGAAACCATGGAGTTTGCATTGTCATTTGCTGAAACGGGTCATTTATGCATGGCGACCTTGCATGCTAACAATGCTAACCAAGCACTTGATCGCATTATGCATTTAGTGCCAGAAAGTAAGCATAATCAACTCTTATTCGATTTGTCATTGAACTTACGCGGCATTGTCGCGCAACAGCTTATACCTAAATCAGACGGAACCGGCCGTCGTGCAGCCATTGAAGTGTTAATTAATACTCCTCGCGTGGCCAGTTTGATTGCTAAAAATGAGTTGCATTTACTCAAAGAAACCATGGGCAAGTCACGCGAACAAGGCATGCAAACGTTCGACCAAGCTTTGCTAGATTTATATGTAGAGGGGGAAATTAGTTACGCCGATGCATTACATCATGCCGACTCACCTAATGATTTACGTTTAATGATTAAATTACAGAGTAACGAAACAACCTCTTCGGGGATAATGGAAGGCATTACTTTCGATAAGGATTAATGTGATTTAAATCAAGAAAAAATCACATTGTTAATCGAACAGCGTTTTATTAACGGCCGCAAGTCACATCTTGTGGCCTTTTTTTGTTAGTATGACTAATATTATTGTTAATAGTGTTGCCGTTGTTGTGGATGTTACGCTGATGGGAATACATTAAAATCTTTAGTTAGTAACTCTATACGTATAATTTCATTATACGTTACTCATTTTTATCACGCTTTATAACATTGTTCTTTCAAGGATGTTTCATGCAGTTATGGCAAAAAATCACCGTCTTTTCTTCGTTAATCTTACTTCCGCTTTCGGCATCGGCTGTACCAGTCACCGATGAAGTTGATATTGGTGGTGCAGTTCGGGTGAACTACGGCTGGAAAGACTACGACGACAACTCAAAGCTTGAGTTTGAATTGTTCCGCGCCGACGTCAACTACAAGAGCAAAGATGGCTTATTTGCCTCAGCTCAGTATCGTTGGTATGAAAACATGGACGTAGTACACCATGCCTACATGGGATATCAATTTGATGAAGCTCAATCAGTGCAAGTGGGTGTAACCCAAGTCCCATTTGGTTTATTGCCTTATGCTGCTCATTCATTTTGGTTCGGCGCAACCTATTATCTTGGTTTTGAAGATGATTACGATGCAGGTATCCATTACAAAAATGAACAAGATGGTTGGCGCTATGACTTAGCATATTTTGCTAATGACGAAATTGGCGACGGTTCTAATTATGATCGTTACTCATTTGACGTAGCGACTACAGGGACATCGCCATATGAAGAAGCGGGTCAAATCAACGCTCGAGTTGAGCGAGAATTTACTTCTGGTGAAGTCACTCATAAGTTAGGTGGTTCATTACAATACAGCCAATTAGATTTTATGGCTGATGCAGCTACCGTAGTGGGTGAAGACACCAATGGTCTTGCCGCTGCAGCGCATTGGCAACTTGACTGGAAACAATGGCAATTACAATTACAATATATTCATTATGACTATGATATAGATAACAGTGAACGTGTTGCGCTAAGTGCATTCCAATATCCATTTGAAATTGCTGCTGAAGCCGATGTTGCTACCGTTAACATTGCTAAAGCGTTTGACGTTGATTGGGGACCAATCACTAATGTCAATTTTTACAACGATTACAGCCAAGTAATGGCGTCTGGTCAAGGGCTTGATGACTCTATCCAGAATGTGACTGGTGTTGCCATAACTGCTGGTAAATTTTATTCTTATATAGATTGGATTGCCGGTAAAAATATGTGGTTTGTTGATGGTCCAGGCGTTGGTATCAACAATGGTGATACTGCATGGCATTCTCGCTTAAATATCAATATTGGTTTCTATTTCTAACCATTTTTGATCTGAATTAAAGTTACTTGCGTATAGGCATCGATGAATTAATTTATCGATGCCTATTTTTTATCGATAGCTATAAATGTTGATAAAAGGAAACATACAAATGATTAAATACCTCACGGCAATTAGCTTATTCACCTTCAGTGTTGGCGCCTTAGCGGCAAACTGTCCTGACTATCTCAATGTTGAAGCGCGCAAATTACACTCCAAAGAAAACATCAATTTATGTGAGCTCACCCAAGGCAAAGCCGTATTAATCGTTAATACTGCATCACATTGTGGCTTTACACCTCAATTTGAAGCGCTTGAAGCATTGCATAAGCAATATGCCGACAAAGGGTTAGTAGTGATTGGTTTTCCGTCAGATGATTTTTTCCAAGAAGAAAAAGACGAAGCCAAAACCGCTGATGTGTGTTTTATTAATTATGGTGTCACGTTTACCATGGTCGCAACATCACCCGTTAAAGGCCGTGAGGCTAACTCAGTCTTTAAATACTTAGCGGACAAAAGTGCTGCACCAAAATGGAACTTCTATAAGTATCTTGTCTCTGGTGATGGACAAACTGTCCAGCAATTTAACTCGCGGGTTAAACCTGATAGTGATGAGCTGAAAAAAGCGATTGAATCTATTTTATAATTGTTCAATAGAGCCGTTACTTTCTAAGTGACGTAACTGAAAGACTTAATTGAGCGACTTAACTTAGCAAATTATCAGCACTAGTTTTAATGAGTATTTACCGAGTGCGGGTTAAGTTAATCTGATTTGATGATAAAATCGATACCTAGCACTCTTTTTGTTTTAAATGAATGCGATACAATTTTCATTTAATCTCACAAGTGGCTTATAGTGAGTTTATTTTATGAATCCATACCAATAACGGAGAAGATACTTTGGCTAGATTTTCAGGGCTAGATAAAGAAACCGGCCACAAAGCTCGTGGCAAGACTGGCGTATTATTATTAAATCTAGGTACACCAGATGCGCCAACCACATCTGCTGTTCGCACCTATTTAGCTGAGTTTTTGGCAGATCCTCGAGTGGTAGAAATTCCAAAATTAGTGTGGATGATTATTCTTCACGGTATTATTTTACGTACTCGCCCTGCTAAATCAGCAGCGCTGTATAAAGAAGTATGGACCGACGAAGGTTCTCCTTTACTGGCTATCAGCAAACGTCAACAAACAAACCTCGCTATGCTGCTGCAAGCACAAGGGCAAGATGCCAGTGTACATTTAGCGATGCGCTATGGTTCACCATCAGTGTCTAGCACGTTGCAAGATATGCATAAACAAGGCATAGACAACTTAGTCGTTTTACCTTTGTATCCGCAGTATGCTGCGCCTACTACAGCGTCTGCATTTGATGCATTGGCCAAAGAACTAATGAAATGGCGTTATATTCCGGCTCTGCATTTTATCAATACTTATCATGACAACATTGACTATATTGATGCGCTTGTCGCGTCAATTCAAAAAGATTTTGACCAGCATGGTAAGCCACAAAAATTAGTGATCTCTTTTCATGGTATGCCAGAACGTAATTTACATTTAGGCGATCCTTATTACTGTTTCTGCATGAAAACGACTCGTTTAGTGGTAGAGAAATTAGGCTTTAATGAAGACGACTACGTAGCAACATTCCAGTCTCGCTTTGGTAAGGCCAAATGGTTACAACCCTATACTGACGTCACAATAGGCAGCTTGCCAGAAAAGGGCATTACCGACATTGCCGTTATCTGCCCAGCGTTTAGTGCAGATTGTCTCGAAACCTTAGAAGAAATTAAAGGAGAGAACCGCCTAGTGTTTGAACAAGCTGGTGGCAAAAACTTTAGATATATCGAATGTCTAAACGACAATGACGACCACATCAACATGATGGCGAATCTCGTCAAACCGTATCTTTAAGTAATCTAGGTCGCTTCGCTGCTAGGCCGCTTCGCTTCTAGAGCGGACTTTGTCCTGCTAGGGACAGCTTCGCTGATAAGATCCTAGGCTTCTACGCGGCTGGGCTGTTGATTTTATAGAGTCTAGCAGCGCTGCGTCCTCGAGGCCGCAGGCCGTTCTAGCCGCGTAGCGTTCTAGTCTCTGGGCTTTTAGCTTTATCCTCGCCTCTGCTTTTATGATTTGTTAAACTCAAACAATGTTTTATTGCTAAAGAAATAATATGAGAATAGATCCCAATATCGCATTAGTTTACAGCACTGATAAAGGCCGTATTGATCAACCTAAACCACAAACCGAAATACCCACTGGTGACGGAATCGTGCGGATCCACAAAGATAGTAAAGGTCGAAAAGGCAAGGGCGTGAGCGTCATTAAAGGCTTAGCATTAGATGAAAAAGCCTTAAAAGAACTCGCGCAGAAATTAAAGAAACAATGTGGTTGTGGTGGTACAGTGAAAGACTTCTGTATTGAAGTACAAACCGACAATCGCGAACAAATAAAATCCATATTAGAAAAGTTGAATTTCACAGTGAAATTAGCGGGTGGATAATACAAAACGCTAAAGCACTCTTGAGGAGAGCATATGGATAATTTCAAAGACCACTTTTTAATTGCGATGCCATCATTAGATGACACATTTTTTGAACGTGCAGTGATATATATTTGTGAGCATGATAAAAAAGGTGCCATGGGATTAATGGTTAACCGTCCAATCGGCGTAGAGGTTGAAGATCTGCTTGAACAAATGGAGCTATATTTATCGCCAGAATTTTTGTTCTCCTTAGATAGCCAAGTACTCATCGGTGGCCCAGTGGCACCCGAACGAGGCTTTGTGTTGCACACTCCACAACCGCATTGGCTCAATAGCACCGAAATTAGTGAACACACTATGCTAACGTCTTCACGAGATATATTGGCGGCTATAGGTTCGAAAAAATCCCCTGAACATTTTATTGTAGCGCTTGGTTACGCAGGATGGGGTAAAGATCAACTTGAGCAAGAAATTGCAGACAATACTTGGTTAACCATTAAAGCCACACCAGAGTTACTTTTCAGCGCTGATCACGAACAAATGTGGCAAGTGGCAACCCAACAACTCGGTTTTGATATATGGCAAATGTCCAGCCAAGTCGGTCATGCTTAAAAATAGGTTGTTTCGCTTCTAGGGCGGACTGCGTCCTGCTAAGATTTTATAGTATCTAGCCGCGAAGCGTCCTAGCAGCGCAGCGCTCTAGGCCGTTGCTTTTAAAGCGTCCTCTAAAGTTTAAACAAAGAGATAAACATGCAACACCAAACCGTTTTAGGATTCGACTACGGCACCAAAAGTATTGGCGTCGCGATAGGTCAAGCCATTACTGCTAGTGCGACACCATTATTATCAATTAAAGCGGTTGATGGGATCCCTAATTGGGATGATATCGATAAATTATTAAAAGAATGGCAGCCAGATCTTGTGGTGGTGGGCTTACCGTTAAATATGGACGGAACCGAACAAGAAATGACTCAACGAGCTCGTAAATTTGCTAATCGAATTAATGGCCGTTTTGGTATCAAAATTGCCACTCAAGACGAACGATTAACAACAGCAGACGCCAAAGCTCGCTTATTTGAATTGGGAGGTTTTAAAGCCTTAACTAAAGGTCAAATTGATGCAGTGTCTGCGGTATTAATTATCGAAAGTTATTTTGAAAATCAATTTTAACACTCTTCTCTGTCGTTACGAGGTTCCGTTTAGCTGCTCACTTGTTCTGCAGGTAAAAGGCTGAGTTTCTAAGATTAGCATTGTCATAAGCTTTTATATAATCTCGTCAAGTCGCTTTCTAGTATCAAGTTTTTGCTACTTCATCACTCTTTACTGTTTTTGTTTGTTTATCGCACCAATATGGTGCGATTATTTGTTATCGTTGCACAACCTTCCACCTTTCGTACTGAAGAACTTTTTACTTGACGACTCAACGCCATTAAAATACTTTATACATATCAGTGTCTAAAGACTATTTGTACCATTAAGGTGCAAAGATTTTATGCTTGGCACATATCCTGAATCTATAATTACAAATTTAAAGCGCATAATAAGTGTGAAGTGTTGATTTTACGCACTAACTGTAAGCGAAGCGTTTGTTCTTTCGCATTGTACGCTTTTACTCCGGGTTGATTAAAAGGGCCATGATATGACAACACGACCACTTATCTTCACTGACATAGATGGAACCTTACTTGATCATTTTGACTATAGCTTTAGTCATGCAATTGAAGTGATTGAAGCACTTAATGAGCGCCAGATACCGATTATTGCCAATACCAGTAAAACCTTTGCAGAAATGACAAAGTTACAACAGACCGTTGGCTTTAACTCACCGTTTATTTCAGAAAATGGCGCCGTAATTTATATTCCGATTGGCTACTTTGCGCAACAGCCAGAAGATACATTTACCCAAGGGTATTATTGGGTCAAAGAATTTAGCAAACCACGAGAATATTGGCTTGAACTGTTAAATGAACAAGCCCAATCATTCAAGAATGATTTTGTAGGTTTCTCATCTTTGTCGGTTGAAGAGTTATGTGAACTCACCGATTTATCCCCCGACAATGCCAAGCTTGCACTTGTTAGACATTATGCAGAACCATTGCTCTGGAAAGGAGATGAAACCAGTAAACAAGCTTTTATAAAGTTGATGACCAGTGTTGGTGCACATACTTTGCAGGGCGGACGTTTTTTACATGTCGGCGGTGATACAGACAAAGGCAAAGCGATGAAATGGCTAGCCGATGTGTATACCAAACAATATGGCGCTCCCGTAACCACTGTTGCTCTTGGAGACAGTGGTAATGATAATGCCATGCTCGAAGCCGCTGACATTGCCATACAAATTAAATCACCGACTCATGAATTCCCTACATTAACGACCAACAAAGAAACCATCAAAAGTACTGAATATGGCCCTAAAGGCTGGGCAGAATGTATTAGTAAAACGTTACTGTCGTCATCCGTAGAATCACAGAACAACCCACTATCATCAGAAGGGGCGTAACATGGCCGATTTTTATCAAAATGGCATTGTCACTACAATGCATAATTTAACCAGACGTACCCACGAAGAGCTTGAACAAGATTTAGTTAAGTTTTCAAAAACGCGGCCTTTAGGGTTAATCTTACCCTCGTTGTATTCCGAGTTAGAAGGCGACGCACTTAAAGATATAGTCAGCAAATTGAAAGAAGTGCCTTATTTAGACGAAATTGTCATCGGATTAGATAGAGCAGATCTTGAACAGTACAAACATGCGCTCAGTTTCTTTGGCGAATTACCGCAACATCATCGAATTTTGTGGAACGATGGCCCACGTTTACAAGCGTTGGATGCAAAACTCCAAGCGTTAGGCTTAGCCCCCAAAGAACTGGGTAAGGGACGAAACGTTTGGTATTGCATGGGTTATATATTGGCTTCTGGTAAAACTGAATCAGTAGCACTGCATGACTGCGATATCGTAACCTATGAAAAATCATTACTCGCCCGTTTACTGTATCCGGTAGCTAATCCACAGTTTAATTATGAATTCAGTAAAGGCTTTTACGCACGAATTTCTAATGGCAAAATTAATGGTCGAGTGTCACGTCTGTTAGTGACCCCCTTAATTAAAGCGCTTAAAAAAGTCGTTGGTTATAACGAATACTTAGAGTATATGGACAGTTTTCGTTATCCATTAGCAGGTGAGTTTTCATTCAGACGAGATGTTCTTAACGACTTACGTATCCCAAGTGACTGGGGATTAGAAATCGGTGTATTGTCAGAAATGCAGCGTAACTATGCCCATAATCGTATCTGTCAGGTGGATATTGCCGACAATTATGACCATAAACATCAAGACTTATCTTTAGATAACGAAGATGCTGGTTTATCTAAAATGTCGATTGATATTACTAAAGCATTCTTTCGCAAATTAGCGACTCAAGGTAATACCTTTAGTACCGAATCGTTCCGAACCCTCAAGGCGACTTATTACCGTATTGCCTTAGATTATGTTGAAACCTATCATAACGATGCATTAATGAACGGATTAACCACTGACATTCATTTAGAAGAAAAAGCGGTCGAAATGTTTGCACAAAATATAGTCACAGCAGGGCAACGCTTTTTAGATAATCCAATGGAAACCCCATTTATGCCAACTTGGAGCCGTGTGGTAAGCGCTATGCCTGACGTACTTGAACAACTAAAAGCTGCAGTTGAAGCTGATAATGCCGAGTTTAGTTAGCCTCAAAATCGATCTAAAGGACACCTTATGTCAGTAATGGACGGCTTGCAGCAAAAGCTGCAGCAACAACTTAGCAGTATTTACAATGATGTCGATCCTGACATAAGCACGACAGCATTAGCTGATCAACTCATCGAAATCATGCGGATCACTGAGTATTGCCAAGTACCAGAACCTTTTGCAAATCATTGGTCTGAGAAAGACATTGTTATGATCACTTATGGTGATAGCGTGATCCAACAAGGTGAGCGACCCCTTACCACGCTGGCACAATTTATCGACAGCTATTTAAGTTGCATCAATGCAGTGCATATTTTGCCCTTCTTCCCTTATAGTTCAGATGACGGATTTGCCGTGATCGACTACTCAAGCGTTAACGAAGGGCTTGGTTCATGGGCAGACATCAGTGCAATAGCGAGTAAAAAACGATTAATGTCCGATTTAGTGATTAATCATTGTTCCAGCCGGAGTTTATGGTTTCAGAATTTCTGTAAAGGTGAAGGGCTCGGTCATGACTACTTCTTTACGGCGGATCCTAATGATGACTTAAGTGCGGTTGTACGCCCCAGAACCTCAACACTTCTGCGGCCTACAGAAACACCTACCGGAACTCAATATGTATGGTGCACCTTTAGTCATGATCAAGTCGATTTTGATTTTCGTAATCCGCAGGTATTAATCGAAATTGTCCGCATTATTCGTCAATATTTAGATGCCGGCGTGAGTATTTTTCGTCTCGATGCAGTGGCTTTTTTATGGAAAATAGTGGGCACTAAGTCAATTAATTTACCACAAACCCATAGTGTCATTCGCTTGTTGCGCACACTCATCGAACATAGCCAGCAAGATGCCATTATCATTACCGAAACCAATATCCCCAATACCCAAAATTTAACCTATTTTGGTAATGCTAACGAAGCACACTGTATCTATAACTTTTCGCTGCCACCACTGTTGATTAACAGTCTCATTACCGGCAGTTGTTTGTATTTAAAGCGTTGGCTCATGAGTATGCCGCCTGCACAAGATGGCACCACCTACTTTAATTTTATTGCATCTCACGATGGCGTTGGCTTAAGACCAGTCGAAGGCTTATTAGACGAAGAGGAAATCATCACCCTAGTCGACACGATGAAACAATTTGGCGGTCAAATATCATCAAGAACCACAGAAGAGGGTGAACAAAAACCTTACGAAATGAACATCGCTTTATTTGATGCACTTCAAGGCACCACTAAAGGCAAAGACCAATGGGGTATGCAACGTTTTGTATGCGCACATACCATTATGTTAGCGCTTGAGGGCATCCCAGGTATTTATATTCATAGCTTACTGGGCACTCGCAACGACTATGAAAAGTTGGCAAACACATCACATAACCGTGCGATTAACCGCCATCGTTGGGAGTTAGAAGAATTAGCACTACAACTTAATGATACCAGCAGTGATCATCACCAAGTGTTAACCGCGCTCACTGGTTTAATTAATATTCGAACTCAGCAAATTGCGTTTCACCCCAATGCAACCCAGTTCACCTTACATTTAGGTTTACAGTTATTTGGCTTTTGGCGCCAAAGTCGCAACCGTAAACAAAGTATCTTTTGTATTAGTAACATATCAGATCATGTTACCGACTTACCCATTAACGAGCTTAACCTTATTATTGCAGAAAACTGGGTCGATCTATTAACTGGAGAACCCATTGAAGACACCACCCAAACCATGCAACTACAACCCTATCAAACTGTTTGGATTAGCAACGTAAAAGCGTGATGACAGGCGATGATAAAAAGATAACAAGCGATGACAAGTGGCTCTGGGTGTTTACTTGCCATCGCTATTGAAGCCTATTCCGTTCGTTATCGTTTTTTCATTTCACAGCGCGTTATCGATATTTCCATTTGTTATCGCTTTTATAAAATCTTGTTAACTTGACAATGTCTTTGCTCTCTATAAGCTAATAAATATTAATATATTGCTTTTGGGACCAATATGAAAAAATTATTTATTATCGCGACAGTATTATTCTTGAGCGCATGCAGTACCTTAAAATCATCTTCAGACTTCGATCCATCGGTATCATTTGACCAATATAAAACCTATTCATGGGTAGCGAACAAAAATGACGTTGCAGGCTATCATTTAGACGGACTGATGGACCAACGTGTACGCGCCGCAATTGAAAGTCAATTGAGTCAAAAAGGATTCACTAAAACAGATAAGAAAGATGCAGACTTATTGGTTAATTACATCACCAAAGTCGATAAAAAAATCAATATCGATACCTTTAACAGTCATTACGGCTATAACCCATATTACGGCCCACGCTGGGGATGGGGTGGTAGTCTTCAAACCGAAACCACGGTACGTGAATACGATGTCGGCACGTTAATGGTTGATCTCGTTGACAACAAAACCAGTAAGTTAGTCTGGCGTGGTACTGTGGCAGACACAGTGCGTGAACAAAATACTCCAGAAGAACGCATTCAAATAATCAATAATGCAATTAGCACCGTCATGATGGATTACCCACCAAAGCCAACTAAGTAGCCTTTAATGCAAATAAAAGCCTCGATTATCGAGGCTTTCTGATATCTGTTAGATTACCTAGGTGTCAAAATAAACTTTTCAGTTCTCATGTTTAATTGAGTGATCTATTTATTAAATCTAAAGAGCATTGCTCAATACAATCAGGTATCGCTAAGGTTGAAATATAGCTGAGCGCATAAAGGTATTAATGTCGGTAAGATGATAAATCAAATGAGTGACTAAATAAGTACTCGTTTATCGACTTTATATTGTGGCTGAGAATAGGTTGAACGCTGTATTTATGGGCATCCAGAGCTAAAAAGTCATTCAAATTAGTTGGTATTTTTGTTAATATCCCTAGCCGTGAATGGGATGTCACTTGCTCAGGCTGATGAGCAAATATAAACAAGCGAGTCATAATGAAATCTTGGTATTTACTGTATTGCAAACCACGTCATGAAGTTCGTGCCCAGCAAAACTTGGCTTTGCAAGACGTCGAGAGTTATTTACCGATGATCACCCAGCTAAAAACCGTGCGTAATAAAAAGCAAATGGTGACTTCACCTCTGTTTCCTAGTTACCTGTTTATCTATTTCGATCCTCAAATTATTAGCGTAAGCAAAATCCACAATACCCGTGGAGCGAACCGTATAGTGGGTTGTAGAGAAGAAATGACTCCCATCGATGACAGAATTATTTCAGCGCTTAAAATTCGTATCCAAGATTATGTGCCACAAGAAGAAAAATCGTTAACAAAAGGCGATAAAGTTAAATTTGTCGATGGTCCGTTTAAAGACCTAGAAGCCATATTCGATGAGAACAACCCAGACAAACGCTGCCATGTATTATTTAACATTATGGGGCAACAGAAACGGATTTTAGTCGATTTTACTAATTTACAAGCGATATCTAAAAATGACCAAGTAGTGTAAATAGCTAATGAAGCAGAGAATAGCGATATTCTTTGTAGGATATTGTCTGTTTATAAAATTAAAAGTGCTGATTTAATGAGCTATTTAAAAGTAAAAAGATTGAATATTAATCGTTTTAAGGATGTTTACGCTCTTTTACAATAACTTAAAAATGTTCCGGAATTATACTCAAACATCCAAGGTGTATTTTGAGTATAATTCTGCGCTTGATTGGCGATTGTTACAGTTTTAAGTTAATAAAAAAATTAAAAATTCGTACAGCGAAGGGCATATTGGAAGCCGTAATCTATGGGCGGTAGCGTGCCTGAAAATAATTGTCAGGAACAATTATTAACAGCTTTAGCTTGCCCGAAGGGGAAAATACAGGACGTATTTTATAAAGGCTTCGAATAAAAAGTTTTATTCGTTAAGTGAACGCCGAAAATAATTGTCAGGAACAATCACTAACAGCTTTAGCTGGCTCGAAGAGAGAAGTACAGGATGTACTGAATCAGGGCGACGCCACGCGGATCGGTAGCGTGCCTGAATGAAATAGGGCGCTTCGCTTCTAGAACCCTAAAACCTAGAAGGACGTAGTCCGCCCTCTGGCGAGCCTGCGAGTTCCTAGAATCTATAACCTTCTTATAAAAAAATAATATTGGAGATACCTGGTGCTACATAAAACCAAAAATACATTAATAGCGGGCTTATCTGCCTTTATTATTTTAACCACACAAGTGCACGCAATTACCCCAACCCCGCAAATGATAGAGCAGTTTAAACAATTGCCTCAAGCAGAACAGGAAAGACTTGCGCGTCAGTATGGTATAGACCCTTCAATGTTATCAGGCAGTGCCAATAGCTCTGTTAACGTAACAAACCCGAATCTTGTTGAACCTCGTCAAAATCAATTAAATGAACAATCAGAAACAGTTAAAAAGAACGAATTTGATTTTAAAGAAGACAGCGATAAAGACGAACTAAAACGTTTCGGATACGAAATGTTCGAAGGTGAGCCTACTACGTTTGCTCCAGTAACCGACGTTCCTGTACCAAGTGATTATATGGTTGGCCCTGGAGATGTGATTAAAGTTCAGTTATATGGCAAAGAAAGCAACGAATACAGTTTAACCATTAATCGTGATGGCACTATCCAAATACCCGATTTAGGTCCTGTTTCGGTTGTAGGATTAAGTTTTTCTGACTTACGTCAAGAATTGACTAAGCGTATAAAGCAGCAAATGATTGGTATTGAATCAAATATCAGTATGGGCGAATTACGTTCTATACGCATTTTTATCGCTGGAGATGCTTATAAGCCAGGGTCATATACTGTTTCAAGTTTATCTACCATCACTCAAGCACTCTTCGTGGCTGGAGGCGTCAATGAAATCGGTAGTTTACGAAATGTGCAAGTTAAGCGTAAGGGTAAGTTAGTTGGCTCATTTGATCTATACGACTTATTACTTCGAGGTGACGCCTCTGGCGACATTAACCTTCGTTCAGGTGATGTAGTATTCATCCCCTCTATCGGTGGGTTAGTCAGTGTGGCGGGTGAAGTTAGACGCCCAGCTATTTATGAATTGAAAAAAAATGAAACCATTGCCAACGTTATCAACATGGCAGCAGGCCTTAAACAAGGTGCTTATCCAAAAAATAGCAGTATCGAACGCTATAATGATAACGGTTTAAAAACCATTGTTAATGTCGATTTGACCACTAAAAATGGTAATAACACGTTAGCAAAAGCTGGGGATTATATTCGGGTTAAAAGTGCATCAAATCAATATGAAGATGCAATTACCGTCCTTGGTGCAGTTGTACGCCCAGGGAAATATCAATGGAAGCAACAACGAATTAGCGATTTATTACCGTCTATTTGGGGTGATTTATTACTTTCCGCGGATTTAGATTATGGTTTGATTATTCGTGAAATTAATAATCACGGTGACATTGAAACGTTACAGTTTGCGCCGGGTGAAGCCATTACGTCACCAAGTTCAATCCAGAATTTAGCATTGCAACCTCGTGATAAGGTAGTGATATTTAATTATAATGACGATACACAAAATCGTTTTGAGTTGAATGCATTAGTTAAAAAACGTGTTAGCAAAGTTGAATCACTTAAAGGTGACTCACTACTGGATGCCGATCTTTTTAAAGCGGGATTTGAAACCTTAGATAATACCGTCACTAAAAAATATACTAACCAAATTGCTGGCGTAGCTCTAGCGGGTGCTGCATTGAATAAAGACCAATTAGCAGAAGAAACTTTAGTCGGTGATGAAGTTGCTAAGATGTTGTCTAATTTGTTTGAAGACCGCGACTTAATCAAACTCAGTTATGTTATGTCGCGAAAAGAATTACTGTACCCAATTGTTTCAAAATTAACTCAACAAGGTAGTGCACAACAAGGCATTAAAATTGTCGCCATTGCAGGTAAAGTTCGTCACCCAGGTATCTACCCATTAACGAATTTTGCAAAAGTTACTGATTTGCTCAAAGCGGCTGGTGGGCTTTTAGAAGGTGCTTATACAGAGCGCGCTGAACTAACTCGCACACATACTACATCTGCAATATCCGATATCATCCATAAGCAAATTAATCTCCATGCTGTTATTAATGGCAATGAACAAGATGATATTGAATTAGAAGGTCGCGATATGGTGACGATTCTTACTACGCCAGAATGGCAGGAAAGAAAAGTCATCGAAATTAAAGGTGAAGTTAAATTCCCTGGCACCTATAACATCAGACGTGGTGAAAAATTATCTGATGTTGTTGCCAGAGCGGGTGGCTTTACTGAATTCGCTTATCCTTCGGCAGCTGTTTTTGTACGTGAATCAGTACGAATGCAAGAAGAGCTAGAAATTAAAAAGTTAGCAGACCAACTACGCCGAGACCTTGCTACACGGGGAGTGTCTAAAGATGGTGCAACCATTAATTATACTGAAGCACAGTTGATGCTTGCTGATTTAGAAAATATCAAAGCGGTTGGACGATTAGTGGTGGATCTTAATGCAATCAAATTAGGTATTGCAGAGGCAGATCTTCAGCTTGAAGACAATGATGTGCTCTATGTACCCACTATTAAACAAACTGTAGCGGTAATGGGCGAAGTTCAACATCCTTCAACGCAACGATTTAAGCAAGGATTAACATTAGACGAGTATTTAATAATGTCTGGTGGCCCGAGAGAGCGTGGTGATGAAGATAGAATGTATGTCATTAAGGCCAATGGTTCTGTCATGATGCCAACAACAAATCTTTGGTTCAGTTCAGACGCTCAAATAACGGCCGGTGACACAATCGTTATCCCTCTCGACACAGAGTACAAAGATAACTTAACCCTTTGGTCGCAAGTTACTCAGATTATTTATAACTCTGCCGTAGCATTCGCAGCAATATCTGGCATTTAATGGATTTGTTTAGCTTAAGCAAATGCTTAAGCTAAACAACAAATATTAGTTAAATAATTTAGTTAGAATGAATAATAAGACAAAAAATGAATAATCAAATACAGCCAAATTATCCAGATGTACAGTTCCCTAATCAAGCTAATGATGACGAAATTGACCTTCGAGAGTTATTTTCGGTGATCTGGCAAGGCAAATGGTTAATTGTTTCAATCACGCTTATTTTCGCTGTCGCTTCTGTTGTGTTTGCGATTAATCAGCCAAATATCTATAAATCAGAAGCTCTGTTAGCGCCTGCTGATACAGAGCAAGGTGGTGGCGGTTTAGCGGCACTTGCTGGACAATTTGGTGGTTTAGCAAGCATGGCTGGCATCAACTTAGGTGGCGGTGGTGGTGTAGATAAAACACAAATGGCAATAGAGGTGATGAAGTCACGTAAATTTACCAGTGACTTTATCCAAAAGCATGATGTTTTGCCTGACTTAATGGCTGCCAAAAAATGGAACATGGCTGATAACACAATTATCTACGATGAAGAGTTATATAACCAAGTGGACCAAAAATGGCTTCGAATAGTCGATGCCCCGTTTAAACCAAAACCCTCAATGCAAGAAGCGTATAAAGAATTCAGTGAAATTATTGCCATTAACGCAGCAAAAGATACTGGCATGGTAACCGTTTCTGTTGAACATCTTTCTCCAGTAATCGCTCATCAATGGGTTAATTGGCTCGTTGCTGACATCAATAAAGAAATGAAAGACCGAGATGTTGCAGAAGCAACTCGCAGTACAAAATTTTTGAAATCTCAAATTCAACAAACAAATGTCGCTGACATACGCTCCATTTTATACAAACTCATCGAAGAGCAAGCTAAAACAATTATGTTTGCCGAAGTTCGCGATGAATACGTTTTTAAAACAATCGATCCAGCGTTCATTCCAGAAGAAAAATCAAAACCAAAGCGAGCATTAATCTGTGTATTAGGCACAATGCTCGGTGGCATATTCGGTGTCATGTTTGTATTAATTAGATTTTTTATTAAAAAATAAAATCAAATATTCTATTTTGTTAATGTATTTTTTGCATCTTACATTTGTATGCTTATCTAATACATAGTCTCAAAATAGGTAAAGCTCGTACTGAGTGTTATTAAGTGAACTAGAGCATTACTTTTAAAGTAATGCTTATATTTTATCGTGAGATTAATTTATATTTATAAATTGAATTCGGTTTTAAGTAGTAGCTGGTTTTTGCAATTTAGTTAAATGGATTTTTGAAGCATTTTAAATAAATTTGTTCATGAGAGATTAAATGTTCTATAAAAATGATAAGTTAAAAACGATCAAAGTTAATCGACGTTTTAAATCAAGAAGTGAAGCATTAAAACAAAAAATTATTTATGTATATTGTCCCAGTGGAATGGAAAATCATATTGGTAATATTATAGATGATTACTCCTTTGATATGGTAGTTAATGATTATTCAATTACAGATTTGAATAAAAAAGTGATTTGTCATTACAATGCTAATGACCTAACCTATGAACAACGTCAATATTTAGTTGTAGCCACAGAACTTGGCGCATGGGTAGAACCATTAGTCAGTTATATCGATTCAAGATTGGGCTATACCGAAGTCAATTTATTGCAAAGTAGTTATTTTTTACATCAAAAAGCATTTTCAATTCTATCGACAAAACGTACACAGGTAACAAAACGGCTAGTAGATATTTTTTCTGCATTATTGTTATCAGTTGTTGCTTTACCTATTGGAATATTAACCGCTTTAGCCATTAAACTAGAATCACCTGGAAAAGTATTTTACAAACAAAAACGTACTGGTCAATATAACGAAGAATTTGAAGTCATAAAATTTAGATCAATGCGAAGCGATGCTGAAAAATCCGGTGCTCAGTGGGCCAGTAAAAATGATACTCGCGTAACAAAGGTGGGGAATTTTATTCGTAAAACACGAATAGATGAGCTACCACAAATAATCAATATTTTTAAAGGTGAAATGTCAATCGTTGGGCCAAGGCCTGAACGTGAGATATTTATTGTACAACTTGAAACAAAAATCCCCTACTATCGCTTTAGACACGCTGTTAAACCCGGCGTAACAGGCCTTGCTCAAGTGTCTTATCCATATGGTGCCTCTGTTGAAGATGCAACTTGGAAACACAAATATGATATCTATTACATAAAACACCATAGCACTTACTTAGATATAAAAATTCTATTTAAAACAGTTAAAGTCGTTTTGTTTGGTATGGGTCGTTAAATGGAGCCTTTAGTCTCTATAATCATGCCTAGCTATAATTCTGCAAGAACGATAGCTCAGAGTATAGATTCCGTTTTAGCGCAAAGCTATAGTAACTGGGAGCTGCTAATAACAGATGATAAGTCCAACGATGATACAGTAAGTCTTATTAATCAATATGTTGCTAAAGATGCACGTATTCATTTATTTCAAAATACTGAAAATCTTGGTGCAGGAGGCTCTCGAAATCGATCGATTGAAGAAGCTAACGGTAAGTATATAGCCTTTTTAGACTCAGATGACTTATGGCTTGCCAACAAGTTAGCTGTGCAAATCAATTACATGCTCCAACATCAAATTACACTGTCATATGCCTGGTATCAAAAATTTAGTGATGAAGGAGATGGTGGTTGCGTCGAGTCTAAATTAACCGTAACTTACCAGCAATTATTATATGGCAATGTTATTGGATGCTTAACCGCAGTATACGATGCAGAAATTCTTGGTAAACGCTATATGCCTTTAATCAGAAAGCGTCAAGATATGGGGTTATGGCTAGATATTTTAAAAGACATCGATATGGCTCATGCCATTCCAAAAGTACTTGCAAAATATCGAGTTGATTCGGGTATGACACAGAATAAATTAATGGTTTTGAAATGGCAGTGGCTGTTTTACAGACAAGTTCTGAACTTCGGAATAATAAAAAGCACAGTATGCTTTTTTGTGTATGCTATAAAAGGATTTGTGAAATATTTCACTTAGTCTATTAGTGAATTATCATGTGCAATTTTTAATTGATGTTCGCGAAATAAATTGTTGAATATACCCTTAAACATATTTTGAGAGAATACTTTGTATTTAATAGTTTTAATTTTTTCTACATTTTATCTTTATCTTTTAGATAAAAATAAGTTTACTAATTATTTAGCATTTAATGTTGCAATATTTCCAATGTGTGTTGTTTTTTTCTTTGTACCAGCAATGCAATATGATGTTGGGACTGATTATTTTTCATATGTTGAAATGTATAAGTATGGTTATAACGTAGACCTATATTACAAAAAAGGCGAATTTGTTTTTCATTATCTGCTGGTTTTTTTGAGAAGTTTTTCTTTAGGTGAACAATCAATATTTGTTACAGTCTCAATTGTTAATACATTTTCTTTTAGTGCAATATTATATTTATTAAAAAAGAATGGTTTTAAAATATGGTTAGTGTTTTTTTTGTTTTTTTGTGTGACAGGGATTTATCATAATCAAATGAATGGTCTTCGTCAATATATTGCTATATATTTGTTGCCATTATCAATACTTCTTTTTTATTCACATAAATATATTTTAGCAGTTTCAACTTCTTTATTTGCGGTTTTTTCTCACTTTTCATATGCAATTACATTTATCATTTATTTTTTAAAGGTGTTATTGCCAAAACCTGTAGTTATATTGGCTTTATTTATATTGTCGTTTGTTTTTTATTTGTTTGTCCTACCTATGTTTCTGCCAATGGTTGTAGGTAAATTGTTTCCTGTATATATTCCATATTTTGAAAGTGTACACGCGGCACAGGCAAATTTTGTGTCTGTAGCAACTAAGGTTTACTATATTCCTATATATATTATGTTTTTCTATTATTATTTTAAAGATACCAAAAACAATATATTATATACATTTTCAGGAAAGTCGTTCGGTTTTTTTATATTGATATGGAGTGCGACTTTTTGGATTTTTCTATCTGCAATTAAGTTTGGGTTTTTAGGTAGGGTAAATCAATATTTTATTTTTTTCTATATATTCCCCATGTATTATGTCTTGCACAGGGAAATGTTGAAACATAAATTTTATAATGTTTTTTTTCTGATTTGCTATATTGCAATACCTTATGTTTTAAAGGTGACTGTATTTTCGACAGCAGAATACAATTATAAAAGCATATTTTTTAATTATTAATAGAGGACCATTTTTTGAATGTAAGTGTGATTGTACCTATTTATGGCGTAGATAAATATTTGGAAAAATTTCTTGATTGTTTGTTGTCTCAAAACATCCAAAGTGCAGAGTTTATACTAATCAATGACGCTTCCGAAGATAATTGTTCTATTATAATTGAGCGGTATTTACATGATAAAAGAATCGTTTATTTGAATAAAAAAGTTAATGAGGGACTTTATAAAGCAAGGCAGGATGGATATGATATTTCAACTGGTGATTATGTAATAAATGTTGACCCTGATGATATTTTGAGTCCTAATTTTTTAGATGATTTATATCAAATGGCAAAACAAAACTCTTTAGATATAGTTGTGTCAAACATTCTGTTAATTGATGATAATGGTAATGATATACATTCTAAAAAATCAAACTATCATAAAGAAAATATCATTTTTGACGACAAAAATATTGCTGAAATTCTAGGTCTGCCTTATGCAACATGGTGTCGAATGTTCAAAAGAGAGCTTATAGATAAGTTCGGTTATAAGTATCGACAGGGAGAACTCTTCCTGTCTTCATTTCATTTTGTGAAAAATGTAAAAAGTGGTTTGAACTCAAAGGCTACCTATTACTATAGACAACGTACAGATTCTATGTCAGCAGTAAATAATTCATCAAAAAGGTTGAGTAACAGTATTAGTGAAGAGAGTTTGTTAACTACTTTAGAAAATGATTTAGCTTTTGAAGCGTTCATTGCTGACAAGGATGCTTTTAAACTTTACAAGTTTATTAACGTTGCAAAGTTAATCTTTGTATCCTGCATCAGTAATGGTGATTTAACTACTTATAAAAAACATATTTCAATAATAAAAAAAGGATATTCGATAAATAAGGTTAACCTTTTTTGTAAGATTAAGTATTTAAATTTCGAAACTAAAATTTTCACAGGTTTGATTATTTGCGGCCTTTCTAGTCTTTTTCTGGCAATAAGATATAGGATGTCAAAATGAAAGTGTGTATTGTTGCACCTGTACATGATTGGGATGACGTTAGAGTCTTTAAAAAACAAGCAATAAGTATTTCTGAGTTCGGGCATGCCGTAACTTTAATTGCGAATAAACCATCTGATATACAAGAGTATGTGCAAGGTATTAAAATTATTCGTTCGTTAAATGTTAGTAATTTCAGAGTGTTTAGGTTTTTATTACTTCCACTTGTTGCATGTCAGGCTATTATTCAGAATGCAGATGTTTATCATCTGCACAATCCAGATACTATACCAATTGCAATTATTTTAAAGCTATTAGGTAAATATGTAATTTATGATACCCATGAAGATTTCTCTAAAAGAATACTTGCGCGAGATTGGGTGCCTAGTTACTTAAGACCTATGTTAGCTAAATTTGTTTCTAAGTTAGAAAGTATTATTGGAAGTTTAGCAAACATATCTATTGGTACACAAGAAAGTGTTGTCTCAAGGTTGGGCGATAAAGCTGTCTTGATTGGAAATGCTCCTAGAGTGAGTGAAGATCTTATCAGTAAAGTAGAGGCTATTGAGATAGAAAAATCAAGTATTGAATGTACCAGATTGATATATGTGGGTAGTATCAGTGAAAATCGTGGAGTATTTTATATGATTGATGCATTGAATATTCTCAACAAATCCAAACCTTTTCGGCTATGGCTAATTGGACCTATTAGTGGAAAGTTGCTTAACATAATATCTAAAAGAAGCGGGTGGGAATATGTTGATTACCATCCAAAAATGGAACAGGAAACTGCATTTTCTTATATAAACAACTCTGACATTGGATTAATTTATATTAAGGATGTTGGTGACCATAAAAACTCAGATCCGAATAAGATATATGAATATATGACATTTGGTGTTCCTTTTATCGCTTCAAAATTCGATTCGTGGGTAGATAAACTTGAGTGTTTAGAGGCTGGATGGTTTATTGAAAATGATAATGTTCAACTGTTTGCTAAAACTATTATTAACTACTCTGCCAATGCCTCTGAATTAGAACGTAGAGGGGCAAATGGGAGGCGTTATGTCAGCAAATATAATTGGAATCAAGAAGTAAAGAAACTTCATGATATTTACAATAATTTATATTGAGGTTTAAGTGATTATTTCAGCGTTTAAAATTTTATCTACTTACATTGGAACCGTCTCTGGTTATATTGTCAAATCCATCGTATTTAAGCTAACTTTTCAGCCATACATAAGAGTGAACTATTTTAAAGGTAAGCCCAATTGGGGGGATGACCTTAATGAGTACTTAATCGAAAAGGTTTCAGGTCATAAAGTGGTTAGATACCCATTCAATAATAAAGACCACGTTTTAGGTATTGGAAGTATAATTGCTAGGTCAAAAACAAATAGTCATGTTTGGGGAGCTGGATTTATTAGTGAAAAGCAAGTAATGAAAGTAAACCCCAAGAATATTTATATTGTTCGAGGCCCATTGACTGCAGCAAAATTACATTTGGAAAATGTTGAATTTGGTGATCCTGGTTTATGTATCCGCAGGTACTATTTACCGAAAAATGTTAAGAAAAAGTATAAGCTTGGTATTGTTCCACATCACATTGATAAAAATAATAAACATGTCAAAAGATTAGCGAATGTTCAAGGTGTCAAGATAATCGATATACAAGATGATATAGAACCCTTTATAGATGATTTACTTACTTGCGAATACATCTTATCTTCCTCATTGCATGGGCTAATTGCCGCCGATTCGTATAGTATACCCAATTGTCATTTGAAATTTTCCGACGGTTTAATTGGTGGCGATTTTAAATTTAGAGATTATTATCTCGGAATAGGTGTTCAGCAATACAATTACTTGGAAGTAAATGATATTGAAAATCTTAATTTTAACATCGATTTATTATCCGAAAAGTGTATGGTAAATACCATATCTGACAAAAAAATAGACCGATTAATCAGTCTGTTCCCTCGGCTATAAATTTATGAGATTTTATTTTGGATAACTTTAATAAATGCAAGGGTAAAGCAAAAGATAGCAGACTGCTAAAAAATAGTATCATTGCATTTGTGATCAAAATTTTTTCTTCTATTATAGGCTTCGCTACTACAATAATCATTGCTAAAAGTTTTTCGGCTGTTGAATCTGGTTTTTATTTTGTCTCAATATCTATTATTTCTGTTTGTTTAGCTTTTTCTTCACTAGGACTAAATGATCTTGTTCTTAAGTTGATTGCAAATTTTTATAAAAATGATGAGCTTGAAAAGGCTAACGGTATATTTTACAAGAGTTCAGTTTGGGTATTAATTGCATCTTTAATTTTTACCTTAATACTGTATTTTTGTTCAAACTCTATTGCTTCTAAGATGTTTCACGATGAAACCTTGACCCCAACCTTGAAAGTTTTTTCTTTTGCTATACCCTTCATGGCTTTGTTAATTATTCAAAGCAATGCAATCCAAGGTTTAGGACGGGTTTGGCAATCAATGTGTCTCACTGGCCCAATTCAAAACATTTTTATAATTTTATGCTTAACTGTGTTCGGGGTTACAACATCGATTGGCGGCGCAATGGCCTATATAGCTGGTGCAATAGTTTCTTTTTTATTTGGTTTATTTGTATGGAGAAAACATCTAGGTGTAAGTCAACATATTAACCATGGAAACGATATCTTTCTTGTAAGTTGTTTTCCAATGCTAGCCGTTCAAGTTCTGATACAGGTTAATACACATGCAAGTTCCTTTCTTTTGGGCTTGTTTGGTTCAATAAATGAAGTAGGCTACTTTGCCGTAGGATTACGAGTTGCTACTCTTGTTGGTTTTGTATTATTGGCTGTTAATCGTGTGGTTGCGCCTCAATTTGCACAAATGTTCAATGTTAATAAGATAGATGAGCTTCAACGACTGGTCAGTAAAGCATCTCGGTTAATGATCGTTAGTTGTTTGCCTGGTGTGTGTCTAATGTTCTTCTTTCCTGTTTTTATTATGAGTTTGTTTGGAGAAGAATTTAAAGCGTTTAGTAATGTGCTCAGAATTTTAGCGTTTGGACAATTTGTTAATGTTTTAACTGGGAATGTAGGATTACTGTTATCAATGACTGGTCATGAAAAAATACAGCGAAATTGTATGTTCTTTACCGTAATTGGATCCCTCATTTTGGGGGTGTTACTAATACCTAGTTATAATGCCATAGGTGCTGCGATTATGGTTAGTTTCGGCGTGATAACTAATAATTTATTTGCTTGGTATTTTGTCTACAAAAAAGTTGGGGTAAATACGTTAAAGTTATTTTAATGACTTAATTGTTGTCCATCATTGTATTTAGTTTTATCTTGACCTACATACAATTCGATGTTGGTTTTTTATATAGGAACTTGTTACACCCTAGGTTTTCGTTTAAACATGAGGGTTGATTTTGCGTTGTGTTGACGGGGTACCGATTCTTTTTTGTATATTCCATTTGATACGAACATGAACTTATATAGTTTTTTGGTGGTGTTTTTTTTAACATTTCTTATCATCCGTAATCTTTAATTTTTTTGAAGGTCTTGAAATGAAAATTGCAATTGCAGGAACTGGCTACGTAGGTTTATCTAATGCAGTATTACTTGCACAACATAATACAGTTGTTGCTGTAGATATACTACCTCATAAAATTGAACTGATTAATAATAAATTATCACCTATTTCGGATCTAGAAATAGAGGATTATTTAAAAAATCAAGTGTTGAGTTTAACTGCCACATTAGATAAGAATCTAGCTTATAAAAATGCTGACTATGTCATTATTGCAACACCTACAGATTATGACCCCAATACTAACTATTTTAATACGCAATCTGTTGAAGCTGTCATTAGTGACGTATTAGCCGTCAATCCTAATGCCGTTATGGTGATTAAGTCTACTGTGCCAGTTGGGTTCACCAAAAGTGTAAAAGAAAAATTTGCTACTGATAATATTATTTTTTCGCCTGAATTTTTGCGAGAAGGCAAAGCACTGTATGATAATTTACATCCTTCGCGGATTATTGTCGGTGAATGCAGCGAACGCGCAAAAGTGTTTGCCAACTTGTTGGTCCAAGGCGCAATAAAACAAGATATTGAAGTGTTATTTACCGATTCAACCGAAGCTGAAGCGGTTAAGTTATTTTCAAATACTTACCTTGCCCTTCGTGTTGCTTATTTTAATGAGCTTGATACCTATGCGGAGTCTTTAGGCCTAGATGCTAGGCAGATTATCCAAGGCGTTAGCTTAGATCCTAGAATAGGTAATCACTATAACAATCCTTCATTTGGTTATGGTGGTTATTGTTTACCTAAAGATACTAAGCAGTTACGTGCAAACTATGCAAACGTACCAAACAGTATAATTGGTGCCATTGTTGATGCTAATTCTACGCGTAAAGACTTTATTGCTGATTCAATATTAAAGCGTAATCCTACACGTGTTGGCATATACCGACTGATTATGAAGGCCGGTTCTGATAATTTTAGAGCATCTAGCATTCAAGGCATTATGAAGCGAATTAAGGCCAAAGGTGTTGAAGTGGTTGTCTACGAACCCGTATTAGAAGATGACGACTTTTTCCATTCAAAAGTAATCAAAGATCTTGATCAGTTTAAAGCTATCTGTGATGTGATTGTGTCTAACCGCATGGTTGATGATATTAAAGACGTTGCTGATAAAGTGTATACCCGTGACCTATTTGGCTCAGATTAAGTATTTTGGGATAAATTATGAAATATTTGGTTACAGGTGCCGCTGGGTTTATTGGTAGCGCAGTAGTACAAAAACTCACTGGCGCAGGTCATCAGGTTGTTGCTATCGATAATATTAGTGATTACTATGATGTGAGTCCAAAACATGCTCGTTTAAGGCAAATTGAGCATGACAATTTTAAATTACAAATACTTTGATATTAGCGATCGCGAAGCGGTGAAAAGCCTATTCGCTCAAGAGCATTTTGAACGGGTGATTTATTTAGCGGCACAACCTGGGGTGCGTTATTCAATCGAAAATCCTCATGCACATGCCGACTCTAATTTGGTGGGCCATCTTAATATTTTAGAAGGTTGTCGTAACACTAAGGTTAAGCACCTTGTTTATGCGTCATCTAGT
This sequence comes from Shewanella sp. MEBiC00475, assembly GCF_005234075.1. NCBI lineage: Bacteria > Pseudomonadati > Pseudomonadota > Gammaproteobacteria > Alteromonadales > Shewanellaceae > Shewanella > Shewanella sp. MEBiC00475. The sequence continues at coordinate 907,732 of NZ_CP039928.1, read as the reverse complement.
TCTGTATATGGACTAAATGCTAAAACACCATTTTCGACTAGCGATAGTGTTGATCATCCAGTGTCTTTGTATGCGGCAACGAAAAAGTCAAACGAGTTGATGGCACATAGCTATTCTCATCTTTATGATATTCCAACTACTGGTTTACGCTTTTTCACTGTTTACGGCAGTTGGGGAAGGCCTGATATGGCACCTTATATTTTCACCCAAAAGATTTTAAATGGTGAAACTATTGATATTAATAATAATGGTGAGATGTGGCGCGACTTCACTCATGTTGATGACATAGTTGAAGGTGTCGTCCGTGTTGCAGATGTTATACCAACAATAAACAAAGCTTGGACTGTTGAAAGCGGTTCACCGGCTTCTAGTTCAGCACCGTATGCCATTTATAACATAGGTCATGGCTCACCTATAAACCTTATGGCGTTTGTTAAAGCAATAGAAGATGAACTTGGTATTGAAGCCAAGAAAAACTTCCGAGAAATGCCACCAGGTGATGTTTACCAAACATTTGCAGATGTTGAAGATTTATTTGCTGCAACAGGCTATAAGCCGAAAGTTGGTGTAAAAGAGGGTGTCGCTGAGTTTGTTAAATGGTTTAAAGAATTTTACCATATTAATTAAACAGGTTTTGATATCACAGTCGTTATTCTCGCTGCCAAACTTGTCACTTGTATGTTACCTACTACAAAAGCCATACCTAAAGTGATGGTGCTTCAGTTGAATATACTGCGAGTAAAATACCGAAAAATTATCTTAGCTCGATGATGGCGCGCTACAAGTGACATTTGTTAGCCAGATTATGGGTTATCCAAATCTTGTTAGTTAACATTAATCCAGTTAATAGACGCTATTGATATGTTGTTTGAGCAATGTGCGGTATCAACGGTTAACATTATCGGGGGGAGCAGCGCCATTGTGTTGGCAAGTTAAGCTTCATTAATTTTTTGTTGAATGTGATGCGTCACTCGTTTAAGTGCTGACGTCAATAATGCCTCCAGAAGACCCTTCTTGAATAAAAAACCAACTCCTATGTAGTTGGTTTTTTTATTTTAAGACATCATCTGTTATTTTTCCTCTGGGAAAGTAAAGAGAGTGTTGCTAAAGTTGACAACCTAGAAGCTATACGAGCGTATAGAATTTATGCTAAATAGGTATCGTGAGTAAGATAATGTCTTATAACCTTGTAAGATATTGTCGATTTTGCATATAGTTGATGTTTTAGTTAGAATCATTGGTTATTGAAATTAAAGCTTTTTTTTTGGTTTTAAAAATATCAATGAGTTTAAAGTGTTTGAAAAACATGCAATTGTTTTTGTCGCTCGTTTTATAAACAGATAAATGCACCGTTTTTAGTTACAATAATCACATATTTATACAATTACATACTAACAGGGCAATTTGGAAGCCGTAATCCATGGGCGGTAGCGTGTCTTAAAAAAAGCAACCGCGGGATTAATGATGTTGATAAATACTAAAAGATAACAAACTGAACATGTATTAAATGATCTAACAATCAAGTTGTTGATATAATACACTTTACCATTCTTTTGATGCCGTTATTTTATCGTGTAGATAAATATCTTAAGGGATAGCTAATGGGTTTTTGGTTACCAGTTATAGTTACATTTTTAATATCATTTTTAATGTTAAAGCTAGTGATACCCTTGGCGGTAAAATCTGGTTTAGTAGACTACCCTTGCGAACGTAAAATACATAATGGCCATATACCACTAGTTGGAGGTATAGCCATTTATTTATCTGTCATGTTGGCATCCATGTTGTTTATTGATCACAGTCAAAACCTCAACATCTATCTTGTTGCTGCGGTGTTAGTTTTATTTCTTGGCGCGTTAGATGATAGATACCAACTATCCGTTAGAGTTCGCCTAGTGTCCCAAGTTATTGTTGCATCTTTAATGATTTTCGGAACAGAAACGTACCTTCACAGCTTTGGTTTTATTTTTGGCGTGTTTGAATTTAAGCTTGGTATTGCAGGAACCCTTGTCAGTGTTGTTGCCATTATTGCAGGTATCAATGCAATTAATATGATGGATGGCATCGATGGCTTAGCGGGTGCGTTAAGTTTGATAGCTTTTGGTGCGTTGGCGTTTCTATTGAGCCGATGTACTAATGATTGGTTCTTATTACCCATATTGTTTATTGCAGCTTTACTTGCATACCTAATGTTTAATCTAAATCTGCATCATTCGTTTGACAAAGTATTCATGGGTGATTCAGGTAACATGTTCATTGGCTTAACCATTATTTGGTTGATGATAGTGGGGGTAGACCTTGATTCACCAGCATTTAGACCTGTTACTGCATTGTATATAATCGCGATACCGTTAATTGATATGGTTGCAGTGATGATACGAAGAATAAGAGCGGGTGGCTCAGCATTTACCGCAGACAGGCAACACTTACACCATTTGTTTGAAGCCGCGGGCTATAGCCGTAAATTCGCCTTGTTGGTTATTTCTTCTGTTGCTTGTTTCATTGCATTTATTGGTTGTGTCGCAGAAATATACCTAATTCCAGAGTGGATTATGTTTACATTTTTTATCTCCTTATTTATTTGTTATGCAATATTTTCTCAGCATGTGTGGAATTCTGTAAACACAACTAGCAAATAACCCAACAACAAATTGCTTAATTTAGCAAAATCATTAGATTACAAAAATATGAAAAAACGTTATTTTATCTCATTAGCCGCACCAATTTTATTCCTATTAGGCTGCACTTCATCCCCTCCTGTTATTGAAGCATCAGTTCCATTGATTCAACAACCCGTTAAATCAAGTGGGCAAAATGCGATTCCATCCCAGCTCAACACTATAATGGCAGAACAACCACAGGGTTATTCTGGGGTGTACAATGACGTTCAATTTACCTTAGGTAAGCGATATTTTTCAGCCTTAGGTAAGCAATGCCGACTTATTTATCTAATCGCCGCTTCTACCGATAGCGTTAAGCAACAACGTGTCGTCTGCAAAGAAACTCAAGATAGCCAATGGTCAATTACCCCTCAAGTGATCGATAGTAAAAACAGCCAAATTGGTTTTGGAGCTTAATCGAACAATATGAAAACATTTAACCAATACCACAGCATATTATTAGCCGGCTTATTTATTGTTATAAGCCAATTTACTGCATTAATTTCCCTGGCTGCACAACCAAGTCAAATGTCTTTGAGTAACCTGCAAAATATGGGAACTACTCAAACGGCGTTGCCAAATGCATCACTAGAAAATGGTAGTTATAGCAAACAAAATCGTACTGGCATTATGTTGCCTGGAGAAATGACGGCGTCTGAATTATTACCAACATCGGAGATTGGTTTGCCGCCGCCTTTTGGCGCAAATTTGTTTGCTGGCGGTTATGAAAGTGAACGTATTGATGGCTTAAATGAAGATTATACCATTGCGCCAGGCGATAAAGTGTCAATTTGGTTATGGGGAGCGATTAATCAATCTGAAGTCATCACTGTCGATAATCAAGGTAATCTATTTATTACTAACGTAGGACCTGTTTATGTAGCCAACGTAAAAGCCAGCCAACTAAATAATTTTGTTAGCCAAAAAATTAAACAAGTTTATAAAAATAGTGTCGAAATATACGTAAACTTACTGACAACTACACCAGTAAGCGTTTATATCAGTGGCAGTATTATACGTCCTGGTCAATATGCAGGTATTGCATCAGACAGCATATTGTACTTTTTAAAACGAGCCGGTGGCATCGATCCAGAACGTGGTAGTTATCGTTCTATTAAAATATTACGTCAAAATGAAGTAGTACAAAAAATTGATTTATATGATTTTATTTTAAATGGTTACTTGCCAAAATTTAACTTTAAAGACAGCGACGTTATTCTTGTTGAAAGGCAAAAAGCCACTGTTGTAGTGTCAGGTAGTGTAAGAAATCCATTTAGGTTTGAATTTAATGGTAAACAATCAAATGGACAACAATTAGCTAAATTTGCATTGCCATTAGCCAAAGTGAGTCATGTTGGTATTGTTGGCGATCGCGATGATGGCCCATTTTCATTATACCTTCCATACAATGAATTTGAGAATTTTGAGCTACGAGATGGCGATAGAGTAATATTTAACGACGACATTCGTGCGCAAGTATTCGATATTCAAATAGCAGGTAGTTATTTAGGTCCTTCGTATTTTGCAGTAAAAAAAGAAACCCGTTTACACGATCTTCTGGCACAAATAGAAATTGATAAAGACTTAACCGATTATGAGTCCATTTACATTCAGCGTAAAAGTGTGGCGATAAAACAAAAAGAAATGATCGAACAATCGCTTGAAAGACTCGAACGCAGTGTGTTTACTGCACCAGCTTCGTCAGACGGCGAAGCAAAAATTCGTGCGGAAGAGGGAAAGATGATCCTCGAATTTACAGAGCGAGCACGTAAAATCAATCCGTTAGGTAAAGTGGTTATTTCAGACCAAGGCAAAGTTGCCAATATACAACTTGAACAAGGTGATATTGTTTTTATTCCAGCCAAAACTGACTTAATTCAAGTGGGCGGTGAGGTGCTAATGCCGCAAGCATTGGTGTTTAATAGCAATGCCAGTGTTGAAGACTATATTGCTTGGGCTGGAGGTTATAGCGAACGCGCTAATTATGAGCAGATAATGCTTATTCATCCAAATGGCATGATAGACCTAAATGCAAAAGGGCCACTTAAAGCCGGCGACCAAATTTTAGTCTTACCAAAAGTCGATGCAAAAATTATGCAGTCGATTAAAGATGTTACTCAAATTATTTATCAAATTGCCATCGCAGCAAATGTGGCAACTTAATCAATGACCACAATTATAAAACGTAATAATTGGGCAATATGGCGAGACGTCATATTTGCCCTTTTTGTGCGCGAAATTCGAACCAGTTTTAATGATCGCTTAGGTTTAGCCTGGGCTGTCGTTAATCCTCTTGTGTTTATATTCGCCCTTTCATATGCACGTGGGCTAATGAGTGGCGGAGATACTCATACCATGCCAACATTTGAGTTTATGATGTATGGCATGTTGTTTATTCAATTGTTTTTAGACGTTTTGATGAACAGTGCTAATGCAATTAAAAAAAATAAAGCCTTATTTGCTTTTAGGCAGGTTCAACCCATTAGTAGTTTTTTAGCAACAGGAGCATTTTATTTTTTAGTGAAATTAGCAGTTTATGTGTTAGTGCTAGCCATTATGTATTTTTTGGGAATGGATTTTCGTATAGACGACCCACTCTTTATTATTATTAATGCCATTGCACTGTGGCTCATTGCGATGTCGTTAGGAATGTTGATTGCCATTGTGCAATGTTATGTGCCTGAGGTCAGCAAAGTACAATCTGTATTAACACGACCATTATTTTTTATATCGGCGGTATTTTTTTCAATGCAAGATGTGCCTCCTGAATATTGGCACTATCTTGATTGGAACCCTATTTTGCATGCAATTGAGCTTTCGCGTCACGCAGCATATAGCACATACAGTAGCGAAGCTGTTAGCGAATTGTATTTATTCGGTTCAGCATTAATTGCTACATTTTTTGCTTTATCGGTTTACCACATTTCTTGGAAACAGGCCATCAGCCGATGATTAAGTTATACCGGAGTTGTCATTAATGATCCGACTCGAGAATGTGACTAAATATTATCCGTCGGCATTAGGTAAGCAGTACATTTTTAATAATGTGAGTTTTGATATTCCTTCAGGCCATAATATTGCTATTTTAGGCAGTAATGGTGCGGGTAAATCAACCTTATTTAGAATATTGGCGGGCAGCGAATATCCAAATAAAGGGCGAGTAGTGACCGACTTGCACCTATCGTGGCCAGTGGCATTAACCACCGGTATTCACGGTCAAATGTCTGGTGCTGAAAATGCTCGGTTTATTGGCATGATTAATGGCGTAGCTGATCTAGACGCCTATGTGCTCCGGGTTCGTCAATTTGCTGAGTTAGGGCCTAAATTTGATTTGCCCGTTGGTACTTATTCAAGTGGTATGAAACCACGCCTTGCCTTTGCCTGTTCAATAGGTATTGATTTTGATGTGTATCTTATTGATGAAGTAACATCAGTGGGTGATGCAAAATTTAGAAACAAAGCGCGAACCGCGCTAACTCAAAAAAGTAAAAATGCTAATGTGATTATGGTCAGCCATGAAATGGATGAACTTAGACATTTTTGCGACAGTGCCATTGTGCTGCATAAAGGCCAATTAACTTTTTACAACGATCTCGAGCAAGGTATTGCTCAGTATCAGGCATTATAATTATGAGTCAACAAGCCGTAGACAAAATTGAGCAGCGATTTAAAGCGTTAGCTGAAAAAACCAGTCCCGCTGTTTGGGGGGCGCCAAAACAATTAATAAAATTGTCGCAACAAATAGAACAAACAGATATTTATTTGGCTAGACGGGTATTACAACGTGTTCGTAATTTACAGCCCAACAACCCTAAAATTGTTCGTGAACTTACTAGATTATCTAACGAAATAGCCACTAAAGCTAAATTAACACAAACGAGTTCTTCTACAGAAACATCGACCCAATTAATCAGTGATAAAGTAATAAAAATAAACAGCGATACAAAGGCTGATAAACAGCAAGATCAATCCCAAGAAGAAACATCGATATTAAGTACACTTGCTGCTTTAAAGGACAACGTTGTTAATCATTCTCAAACTAAAAATATGAATAAACCATGGTTGTTGTTCTTAGTGATACCGTTTGTATTATTTGCGTTTTATCAATTAGTTTGGGCCGCTCCCCGTTATGAGAGTAGGGCACAACTGATTATCCAACAGCCTGATGGCATGTCCACTATGGACCCATCAATGGCGTTATTAAGTGGTTTAGGTGTTGGGGGAAATTCAACCGCAGACACACAGTTAGCTAAAGCCTATATTCATTCAGAAGATATGCTCAAATTTTTACAATCAAAATACAATATTCAGCAACATTACCATGATGGTGGTGATATTTTTTCACGGCTGAGCAATAACAGCACAATAGAAGATTTACTCCAATACTATATTGAGCATACCGCAGTTGAAATTGACGATAAATCGGGCGTAATTAAATTGTTAGTTCAAGGGTTTACCCCAGAATTTGCAAGTCAACTAACACAAGCCATTGTAGACCGTGCTGAATGGTACGTTAACTCTATAGGTCATCAACTTGCAGATGCTCAATTAGAGTTTATTCGTGGCGAACATAAACAAATAGAAATTCGTTTACGTGATGCACAAAAAAGTATTTTAGCCTTTCAACAAAAAAACAATTTACTTGACCCAGAAGCAGAAGGTGCGGCATTCCAACAAATTACCTATGGGTTAGAAAGCCAAATAGCAACGAAAAGTGCAGAGTTAACAGGCTTAAAATCTGTAATGACAGCTAAAGCACCACAAGTGGTTATTCTTGAATCAGAATTAAACGCACTTAAAAATCAATTAGAACTAGAGCGTGAGCGCCTTTCACTACAACGAAAAAGTAGTACATCTGCAGCTAATAGCAGTAATTTAAGCGCGACGCTGTCAAATGGTACGGCTGTGAGCGAAGTGTTGGCTCAATTTGCTGACTTAAAAATTGAATTAGAGCTTGCCTTAAAAGGTTATACTTCGTCAGAAATTTCATTAGATAAGGCAAGAATTGAAGCTTACCGTCAGCTAAAATACCTAGTGGTTGTTGAGTCACCCACGTTTCCTGAAAATAATCAATACCCTAAAACGTTGTACAATATCTTATTGTTTTTAGTATTACAGTTAATGCTTTATGCCATTGGCAAAATTATTATTGCGACAGCAAAAGAGCTCAGATAAGCACTTTTATTATGAACAGGCATTGTAAGTAACATTTAGCCTTAAATTTAGATTTATAGACAGGACTCTATATGAACATTGTTTCAGCACCTAAACAGAAAACATCACGTAAAGGTATTATTTTAGCCGGTGGTTCTGGCACGCGTTTGTACCCACTCACTAAGGTTGTCAGTAAGCAGCTAATGGCCGTTTATGATAAACCGATGATCTACTATCCAATATCAACGTTAATGGTTGCTGGTATTACCGAAATTTTGATTATTTCAACATCTGAAGAACTCCCGAGATTTAAAGAATTACTGGGTGATGGTAGTGATTGGGGAATTAGTTTCGAATACGTAGAGCAGCCAACACCAGACGGATTAGCGCAAGCCTTCTTGCTTGCCGAAGACTTTCTACAAGGCCATAGTGTTGCATTAGTATTAGGCGATAATTTATTTTATGGTCATGATTTGTCGGTATCGTTACAAAATGCAACTTACCGCGAAACCGGTGCAACGGTATTTGGTTATCATGTATCAAATCCCAAATCTTACGGTGTGGTTGAATTTGACGAGTCTGGTAAAGCTATTTCAATTGAAGAGAAGCCACAAAAACCTAAGTCAAATTATGCTGTGCCAGGCCTATACTTTTTCGATGAAAGAGTGGTTGAGTTTGCCAAAAATGTTAAACCATCTGTACGTGGTGAGTTAGAGATAACAGATGTTATTGAGCAGTATTTATTTAAAGAAGAACTCAATGTTGAAGTTATGGGACGCGGTACTGCATGGCTTGATACCGGTACATTAGACGACTTATTAGACGCTGCTAACTTCATCCGAGCTATCGAGAAACGCCAAGGCTTAAAAATTAATTGCCCTGAAGAAATAGCCTATCGTATGGGTTATATCAACGAGCAACAACTACGAGCTTTAGCCGCACCACTTAAAAAATCAGGTTACGGCCAGTATTTGCTCGATATTGTGAATCAAAAAATATTCAAATAGAAAGTAGTACGGGGCTTTAGTCATTACCGCAATGATTCTAGCTAATTCCGATAAGGCTTTATTTTACGTCATTCCGGTAGTGCTTCACTTACGTCATTCCGGTAATGTTTGTGAGCCGGAAGCCATAGGCTTTTATTGCACGTAAGAAACAGGCTGGATCCCCAATACAAGCACTTGAGGATGACGGCAGATAAGGTAATGATTACCGTTACGTCATTTCAGTAATGGGTTCTACTTAGGTCATTTCGGTAATGATTCATTTTACGTCATGCTCGTAATGCTTCTACTTGCGTCATTCCGGTAGTGCTTGTGAGCCGGAAGCCATAGGCTTTTATTATACGTAAGAAAAAGGCTGGATCCCCAATACAAGCACTTGAGGATGACATCTCTTTTAACATCACTAATTGGTTTTACACATTATGAAATTCATTGAAACATTCATTCCAGATGTAAAAATAATCGAGCCGCAAGTATTCGGTGACGAGCGTGGTTTTTTTATGGAAACCTTCCGCACCGAATTATTTAACCAACATTGTGGTGAACGTATTTTCGTGCAAGAAAACCACAGTAAATCGTCCCACGGCATATTACGAGGTCTTCATTACCAAACCGAAAACACCCAAGGTAAATTAGTCCGTGTGACTAGCGGTGAAGTTTTTGATGTTGCAGTTGATATGCGTAAAGACTCAAAAACCTTTGGTCAATGGGTCGGTGTGTTGTTGTCTGCTGAAAATAAGCGTCAATTATGGGTCCCAGAAGGCTTTGCTCATGGTTTTTACGTCATCACAGCCGAAGCTGAATTTGTTTATAAGTGCACTGATATATATAATCCATCAGTTGAAGTATCACTAAAATGGAACGACCCAACGGTTAATATTCAATGGCCATTAGTCGATGACAAACCGCCATTATTATCAGCTAAAGATGAATCGGGCTTAGCTTTTGCTGATGCGCCGACATTTTAGTTTTTCAAAATGATTTATCCTTTGTTACACAAACTATAAGCAAGCCAAAAACATGAAAGTATTGATAACAGGTAAAAATGGTCAACTAGGCTCTGAGCTACAGAATAGTTGCCCAGCAGATATTGAAGTTGAATTTTTTGACAGTCAATCTCTTGATATCACGGATATTGCTAAGGTTAATGAAGTGTTAATTGCTTTTTCGCCAGATATCGTCATCAACACTGCAGCGTATACTGCAGTTGATAAAGCTGAGTCAGACCAAGCTGCAGCGTATGCCGTTAATGAAACGGGTGCGGCAAATTTGGCTAATGTGTGTAAAGCAATTAATGCCAAACTTATTCATATTTCAACTGACTTTGTTTTCGATGGTACTAAAACCACGCCTTATATTGCCTCCGACACTACCAATCCACTAGGGGTTTATGGTGCCTCTAAGCTGGCTGGTGAGCAGGCAGTTGAACGTATTTTAGGCTCACAGGCAACAATAGTACGCACTGCCTGGGTGTACTCGCAGTTTGGTAATAACTTTGTCAAAACCATGCTGCGCTTAATGGCCGAAAAAACCGAATTAGGTATTGTTGGTGACCAAGTGGGTACGCCTACATGGGCTGCTGGGCTTGCTAATATGCTTTGGGCTTTAATTGTAAATACATCAAGCTGTAATAGCTCACAGGTAGTCACTAATGATGAGCTAAATAAAGCGACCATTCTGCATTGGACAGATGCAGGTGTTGCGTCTTGGTATGACTTTGCTGTAGCGATACAAGAGCTTGCCATCGACAAAGGGCTATTAACCAAAGCTATCCCTATAAAGCCAATTCCTGCCGCCAGTTACCACACTCCAGCGATTCGACCGGCGTTCAGTGTAATAGACAAATCGAAAGCAGAATTAGTCAGTGGTATAACAACGATTCATTGGCGAAAACAGCTTAATGCCATGCTAAACCAGCTTAAAAACGGTTAACTAATTTTGCTTTGAGTTAGATAAAGCTTAATTAAGCAGATTAAACATGTAAATGGAATAAAAAATGACCACCAAAAATCTATTAGTCACCGGCGGAGCCGGCTTTATTGGGGCAAACTTTGTCCACTATTGGTTAGCACTGCATCCGCAAGATAAAGTCGTGGTATTAGACGCTTTAACCTATGCGGGCAATAAAGCCAATCTTGATATTGTTGCAGATAATAGCAACATGACCTTTGTGCATGGCAATATTTGTGACACTCAATTAATTGAATCGCTTATCGATACTCATCAATTAGACACGATAGTGCATTTTGCGGCAGAATCGCATGTTGACCGATCGATTACTGGGCCAGACGCCTTTATCGAGACTAATATTCTAGGCACTTACAGCTTATTAAAAGCCGCCAAGAAAATGTGGATAGACGAGCCTAAAGCGCAAGGCAAAGCAGCCTTACCTCATAGGTTTCACCATGTGAGCACCGACGAAGTGTATGGCACATTAAGCGCTACAGACCCTGCATTTACCGAAGAAACAGCTTACGCACCTAATTCACCCTATTCAGCGTCAAAAGCCGCCAGTGATCATTTAGTGCGCGCTTATCACCATACTTATGGATTAGAGGTAACTACCTCAAACTGTTCAAACAACTATGGCCCGTTCCATTTTCCAGAAAAGCTGATTCCATTAATTATCACCAATATTCTTAACGATAAACCGTTACCTGTATATGGTGATGGTCAGCAAATTCGTGATTGGTTGTTTGTTGAAGATCACGCTCGCGGTATTGAGTTAGTGCTTAACAAAGGCCGAGTCGGTGAAAACTATAACATCGGCGGCAATAATGAATGGGCAAACATCGATATCGTTAAGCTTGTTTGTAAAGTGATGAACGATAAGTTTATCGCTGATGCAAGCTTGTCTAGTCGCTTCCCAAATGCGGCATCAGCAATTGCAGGTAAAACAGAAACACTCATTACCTATGTACAAGATCGTGCTGGGCATGACAAACGCTATGCTATTGATGCTGCAAAAACAAATAACGAATTAGGTTACGTGCCTGCAGAAAGCTTTGAAACAGGCTTTGCAAAAACGCTTGATTGGTATTTACAAAATGAATCTTGGTGGAAAGAGCTTCTTGTATAAATTTATTAATTTAGTTATAAAGAGAATATTATGTCGTCGTTGACTTTTGAAATATTAGAAGAAAAGCAAATAGCAGAATTGAAATCATTGTTTGACTATGATTTTTATACCTCCAATTATAAAGATGTTGTAGAGGCGGGGCTAGATCCATTTGAACATTATTTAACTTATGGTTGGAAGGAAGGAAGAGATTGCAAGCAAGAACCTCTTGAGTCGTTAGGCTCAAATACACCTTTGAATGAACATTGTTTACTTATCCATGAAGCAATTGAGTTATTATTACCTACGTTTTCGGAACGCTTTGGAACTGATTTAGGTGATTATAAATTTAAGCGAGATTTATATAATGTTCACATAGATTATCATTTTTATATTTCACAACTCGAATACTCATTACCTCGAGAACTTGTAGCTGATCACTATTTATTAATTGGTTCTAATGCAGGTATTAAGCCAAATAGATATTTTTCAGTAGAAGATTACTGTTCTATATATGAAGATATCTTGCAGTCGGGGGTAGAGCCTTTTTATCACTTTTGTGCAGTAGGGATGAATGAAGGTCGGTTACCTAATCGCTTTTCAACATTAGAAAACTATCAAACATTACCTGAATCATTTGTTAAAATATTAATTAGCAATATTTTTGATGAAGAGTCTTATCTAAATGAAAATAATGACGTTAAAGCATTAGGGATTGAAGGATTACATCATTATATTTCTAATGGATGGAAAGAAGGTAGAGCTCCAAACGTTGAGTATTTGAATAAATATTCATTCGAGATTATAAATAAATTTATTGAAAAAAATATCAATCCAGCTCTTATAAATTATGTATCTACTAAATATGGGTTATCAATTAATAACGAAGCCGATATAGAATTATTTCAATTAGCATTAGCTCAGGACCAACAATCTTCTGCAGATGTACAATACGAGATAGATATTCTATCAAGCTATGTAGATCAAGATTTCTATTTTACACTCTATCCTGATGTGTCTGATAGTAAATATACTGCGGTAGAGCATTATTGCAAATTTGGGTGGCGCGAATTAAAAGACCCATCTGCAGATTTCTCTACTAAGTTTTATTTAGATGATAATCCAGATGTTGTTGATGCTAATGTAAACCCTTTATTTCATTATGTTGCAGCAGGTCAATTTGAGAGACGGTATCAGCGACGCCCAGGTGGATTAAAATCGGATGTCATTTATGGTTTAGAAACACTGGCTGAAACATGTAAACATTGGCAAGTAAATAAATCACCTCAAACAATATCTGATAAAAAGCTAGCTGCTATAATAAAAAGTTTAGGTAAAAAGGTTGTAATATCAATTAGTCATGATGTTTATATTAAACATACAGGTGGTGTGCAAGGTTGTATTGGCATAGAAGAAAAGTCTTATTTAGAAGACGGAGTTGATTATTTGCATTTTGCCCCATTTCAACCGTTACCTATTTTGTCAGAATATAACGGTAGAACAAAAGATGAATTTTACCTTCATATTTCTTTAAATGGTGAATATGTAGGTGTCGCAGATGCACAGAAAATCAAAAAAGGCATAAAAAACTCAAACTCTACATTCAGGATTGTTTTACATGCGTTACATGGCCACTCACCTGAGTTCATTATTGAATTGGCTAAAGCCATTAAGGTCGAAAAATCTATATTGTGGATTCATGACTTCTTTACAATTTGTGAAGGTTATAATTTACTAAGAAACAAAATTGAATATTGTGGTGCGCCTGAAGTTAATTCTAAAGCTTGTGGTGTATGTGTCTATGGACAACAGCGTCAAAAGCATATTTCAAGAATTGATCAATTACTTACAATGTCTGAGTTTGTTGCTATTGCACCATCAAATTCTGCTGCGTTTGAGTGGAAAAAATCGATTTCTGGGCGTCCTTTTGAAAACCTGGTCGATATACAAGTAATTAATCATATTGAATTAGTCAATGATCTAAATTTAGACGCTCAACGCAACACTAAAAAGTTAAATATAGGCTTTGTTGGTTACCCATCTTTTCATAAAGGATGGGCAGATTTCGTTGAATTTAAACGTCAAAATGTTGCAAGTTCCAATTACAACTTTTTTCATATTGGATCGGAGCAAACGGATGAACTTTGCTTGAATTTTGTTCACTGTGCTGTAACGAAAGAAACCCCTGATGCAATGGTAGACGCAATAAAAGGTGCAAAGCTAGATTATGTCTACATTCCGGCCCCATGGCCTGAAACATTTAATATAGTTTGTTACGAAGCCATCGCTGCTGGAGCTAAAATTATTACTCATCCAGGATCGGGTAATGTCGCCGATTTTGTAGAGTCAAGTGGACATGGTTTAGTTATTGAATCATTGAATGAACTCATAAAGACAGATTTAAACGTTCTCACAGATACAACAACTAAAACAGTTTACGACATGAAGTATAGTAAAATGAGCGCAAGTTTAGAGGGAATTAAGTGATGAAAAGAGTTGCCGTATACACCAGTTTTACTTTCAGTTATTTAGCAAAGGCACGAGTACTTGCTGAAACGTTAAAAAGACATCACCCTGACTGGGATTTCCATGCATTAATGACTGATAAGACACCTGATGAAGTTGACTTTGATGTGGAACATGAACCATTTGATTATGTGCTATGGAGCAAAGACATCAATATTGAAAATTTTGATGAATGGATTTCAACACACAATATTATTGAAGCTTGCACAGCAGTAAAAGGCCCTGCTTTACAATACTTATGTGAACAAGATTATGATGTTGTAATGTATCTTGACCCAGATGTTGCCGTTTTTGATAGCTTAAGTCCTTTATTGGATTACCTAGATGAATCTGATATTTTACTAACCCCGCATCAACTCACTCCCGAAGATAAAAACGATCGTACAGCAATATGGGATAATGAATTATGTTCGTTAACGCATGGGGTTTATAACTTAGGTTTTGTTGCCGTTAATGCTAAAGGTGAAGGATATAGATTTGCTAAATGGTGGGGTGATCGTTTATACCAATATTGTAGAGAGGATATCCCTAATGGCATGTTTACTGACCAACGTTGGTGTGATCTTGTGCCAGCATTTTTTGATAATGTAAAGGTTTTGAGAGATCCGGGTTATAATGTTGCGAGTTGGAATATTTCGCAACGAACAATCACTATTGAAAAAGATGGTGATATACTCGTGAATGGATTTCCATTACGATTTTTTCATTTTACAAAACTTGGTCCTGTAGGACGTAAAATGACCGAGCGTTATGCAGGAGGGAACACCGAAGTGTTCGAACTCTGGCGCTGGTACCGTGAAAGAATTGAAGCGAATAAAGTAAATAACTTGCCTGATCGTTATTGGGCGTATGGTGTTATCTAATTGATAGGTAGTATAATGATAAATAATAAAGTCTTTGTACTTGGTGATTCTAGAACCGGCACATCATCCTTGAACGCATATTTAATGGCATTAGGCATAAACTCAAAGCATTATTATGTTAAAGAAAGTGAACAAACATCTCCTGATCATGAAAATAGAACTAGTAATTTAACAAAATTATTAAATTACATAGATTCTAGTGAATATAACGGCTTTACGGACTACCCCACAAGATTATACTATAAAGAGCTATATGAGAGTTATCCTGATTCATTTTTTATTCTTACCGTTCGAGAAAATACAGAACGCTGGTTAAATTCTATGCTTGGTTATTTCCCCAAGTTTGGGATGGAATTAAATAAAAAGCAAATCATACATAACTATGAAAAAATAAATAACGATATATCTGTTTTTTTTGGAAATAATAGTGCTAAATTTTTAGTCGTTAATATTGATGACTGTGATGATTTAAATAGTAATAAAATAAAATTATTTTTAGGTATAAAATCAAGCGCAGTAATCGGAAAGGAAAATACAACTGAGGATATTGATGTCGAAGATGTCAGCAAGAGAAAGATTTTGTATAGATATAGTGGAGATGATTGGGTTTCATATTTAGAAAGTGTGTGTCAGCCGTATAAAACTTTACTTTCAGAAAAAGGTTGGATTTATTTGATTAATGATAGTAACGACTTTTATCGTTGGGCTTATGGTATAAATGAATGGGATGAAAGTCATATAAGTAAAGTTAATGAAGTTTTTTCTTCAAGACTCAAATGCTTAGCTGACAAGGGGGGCGTTTACTTAAAATATATTACCCCGGAAAAAAATGTTATTTATAATGAGTTTCTACCGCATATTTTTAACGACAAAAGACTTTCAAATACTAGGCCGGCTAAATTATTAGGTGCTGTTGAGGGCGTTCACTATTTAGATAAATACTTAACTTCATTAAAGGGGTGGGGTAATTTATATTTTAGGGGCGATAGTCATGTTAATTGGCTTGGTGCATATTATATTTATCGTCATGTATTATCGGAATGTTCCAAGAAAGGTCTAAACGTTGGTGCTGCAATAGTTATAGACGATTTAAAGCCAATAATAGCTGATTATCGTGGTGATTTGTATGAGCAGGTATCAAATAATCAAAAGACTGATATAAGAGGTGTATGGGGAGATTTTAATAAGAAGGATTCATTGTCATATGAAATTGCTTATAAAGCACCTCAAAGGTTTGATGTATTGCAAGCGCCTGAAGATTATATAAATAAATATGGAGAAAGTAGAGAGGTCATTGTAACTGAAATATTAGATTCTAAGTTACCAACAGCTGTTGTTTTTCGAGACTCCACTTGTGATTTTATTCAACCTTTAATTAGCAATCACTTTAAACGAGTTGTTTATATTTGGCACAAAGGTAATGTTTACAGTGATGTTATTGAAAAAGAAAAACCAGATGTAGTGTTGCATTTTATGGCAGAAAGATTTGTTTCTAATTACTTCGCTAGAGAATCATTTAGTTAAGGTCTGTATTAATGAATTCACGCTACGGTTCGATTGATTTTTTAAAGGATGGTGACCTTATTTCTAAGTTTTTAAAGGAGTATGGTGAATGGGCATATTTAGAGTGTGAGTTTGTTTCTACTATTATTACAGCTGGCGCGAGTATTTTTGATTTAGGTGCATTTATTGGTACATTTTCATTGGGGTTGAATACATTTTCTAAGGATAATAGGTATTTGGCTGTAGAGCTTAACCCTGAATGTTGGACTGTTTTGGATAGAAATTTATCCTCAAATTTAAATAACTACTTTGTTTTTAAAGGTATTGTTACTGATAGCAACTCAAAATTAACAGAGGTAGACCTTAGTTGGGATTTATATAACCAAGGTTCTACAAATTTAAATGGCGAAGGTAGTTGTAATAAAAAGATTGTAGTTGAGACGAGTACTATTCGAAATTTAGCTGACCGATACTTCATACCTGATTTGATTAAATTGGACTTAGAGGGCGGCGAATTACAAGCCTTAAAATCTACTCAAAACTGGATTTCTCAACATAAACCCATACTTTGGATTGAGTGTAATGAAGGTCACGAATCATTAGATATCTATTCATGGTTAGATTGGATGGGTTATGAAGTTTATTATTTTGCTTTTCCCTCTCATAACCCTGATAATTTTTTTAGTAACCCAACGGCTCTATTTCCTTTTGCTTATGAGGCTGGCTTACTCGCTTTTGAAAAAGGCAAGGTAGAACCTGCTTTAAGTGAAAGCCTTTCCCAAAAAGGTTGTATTTTGCAACGGGTTGACTCAAAGCAATCACTGAAAAAAGCACTGTGGCAAACACCCAGATGGTGCCATAAAGATTGGTTGGGGTTAACGCATGCCCAGTTAATCGCATTGTTAACTCGAAACTTTAAAGAGGTAAGTTTTGAGTCTTTTTTACGCCGGTGACTAAAATAAATCAACAAGGATTAAAGTAGTTTAAATGAAAATTGCTATTGCTGGTATAGGTTATGTTGGCCTGTCAATGCTGTGCTACTTGCTCAACATAACACTGTTGTGGCGGTGGATAACGTCGCTAACAAAGTAGCTTAATCCACAATAATCGCTCGCCTATTGTGAATGTTGATATAGAACACTATTTACAACATCAATCGCTTAATTTGAATGCAACTTTAGATAAGCGACTAGCTTATCAAGATGCTAATTTTGTGATAATTACCACGCCAACTGATTATGACCCAGAAACAAATTACTTTAATACCAACTCTGTTGAAGCGGTGATTAAAGATGTGTTAACAATTAACCCTAATGCTGTAATGGTCATAAAATTAACCGTACCAGTAGGTTACACTAAAAGCGTGTGTGAGAAGTTTAATAGGAATAATATCCTGTTTTCGCCTGAGTTTTTGCGTGAAGGTAATGCGTTACACGATAAGTTATATTCGTCACGTATTATTGTGGGTGAGCGCTCAGAGCGTGCCCAGCAGTTTGCTGATTTGTTAGTGCAAGGTGCAAAAAAGACAATATTGAAGTATTATTTACTGACTCAACAGAAGCTGAAGCGATAAAGTTGTTTTCAAATGCCTACCTTGTCATGCGCGTTGCCTATTTTAATGAGCTAGACAGCTACGCAGAAAACCACGGTTTAAACAGTAAAAAAATTATTGAAGGGGTGAGTTTAGACCCTCGCATAGGTGTAATACTGATCAGTTAAGCGGTAAAGTGAGAAAAATTAACAGATCGGTTGACCGATCTTTTTAGTCATAAAAATCCGATAATCTTTATTATTGGATTTTTATGGAACTTTCAGAAGCCCTTGCTCGAACTTCAATTAATCGCCTTACTGAGTTTTCATCTCTCGCTGTGTTCTATAACCCGATATTATTCAATCTTGCCTTGAGTACGTAAGCGGTCAATTAGTAAGCGGTCAATTAACCCCACATACCAATAAAAATCAGTCTTTGGCATAGTGCTTCTTTACAAAGGAGATGCTATGAATCAATCGCAAAAACATGACCACTGGACTCAAATACTGACTGAGTTCAAACAAAGCCAGTTACCGATTAAACAATTTTGTACTGAGCGGTCAATCAACTATCAAACGCTTTACTATTGGGTCAAAAAACTCAATACCACAGAGGTTAAGCAACAAGTTCAGCCTATTGTCTTTGACCTGGGAAGCACTGATATCGTGGTGCTATTATTACCTAACGGTATTCGCGCTGAACTCCCTTCGATGCTCAGTCAAACACAAATCAAACATTAGGTTGCAGCATTCCAATGACTCCCACTGGTAACGTGTATTTAGTGTCGGGTGTCACCGACATGAGAAAGTCGATTGATGGACTATCTTAATCGTTGCAGATACGCTTGAGATGGACCCCTTTAGCCAGGCTTGGTTATCTTTTGTAATCGGCATCGTGATAAGCTCAAAATCTTATTCTGGGATACCAACGGATTTTGGCTTTATTATCCCCGCCTTGAAAAAGGCCACTTTAAGTGGCCTGTGCCTAAATGTGATGGCGCAGTGCATATCAGCAAGCAGCAGTTACATTTGCTATTATCGGGATTAACCTTAGATAATCCTAAGGCGCATCGACCCATATTTGGACTTGAAGTGTGACGGCAAATGTTGATCGCAAATTTCTACTTGAACGATCATTTTTCGCTGTCAGACTAAGGGTATTAAAAACCTTTTAAGACCTGAGCGACCTTGACTGACCTACCTGATGACGTAGCACTACTCAAAGCCATGTTGCTGCTACTGCAAGCAAAAGAGCGTGCACAAGCAGAATAAATTGCTGAGCTTAAAACGACAGTTCAACTACTGGTTGAACAACTCAATCTCAGCAAATAAAAACGCTTTTCATCGCAAAGTGAAAAAGTAGCCAAAGGCACGTTTAACGAAGCTGAGCAGCAACATGCGTTGCCAAAAGTAAACAAGACCAAGGCTAAAACAGGCAGAAAACCGTTACCTGAAGCGCTTGACCGTGAAGTTTATCAGCACGAACTCAGCGCCCCTTGTTGTGAATGTTGCCAAGCACCCCTTCATGAATGCGGTAAAGAAGTCAGCGAAACGCTCAAAATCATTCCACAGAAAGTCAGCGTTATCCGTCATGAGCGTACCAAATACACGTGTCGTCAATGTGAAAAAAAACACGTCAGCAATAAAGTCATTACCGCCCCTAAGCCTGCGAGTATGTTGCCTAAAAGCATGGGCACAGCTGAAACGTTTGCGGCAATCGTCACGGCTAAATACGTGGATGCATTACCACTGTATCGCCAGGTTGATATGTTAAATCGCTCAGGAATTGATATAAGCAGAGGCACACTCGCAAATTGGTGTGTACAGCTAGGTGATAAAGTCCAAGTCATTATCGATGCAATGAAGGATAAGCTCCTGAGCGAAAAGCTGATTTGTGCCGATGAGACAACGGTACAAGTCCTTCGAGAAGAAGACAGAAAAGCCGAAACTAAGTCGTACATGTGGGTTTACCGCAGTGGAGAATTTGCAGAAAACCCAGCGGTTATTTACGACTATCAACCGAGTCGTGCCGCTGCCTGTGTAAAGGATTTCCTAACGGGATACTCAGGCTACCTCCTGACTGATGGCTACAGTGCTTACAATACGCTTGAACAGGTTACTCAAGCCGCTTGTATGGCACACGCCAGACGTAAATTTACCGATGCTCAAAAAGCATCGCCATCCAAAAAAGCAGGTAAACCTGAAAAAGCACTGAGTTACATAGCCAAACTTTACGGGATAGAAAAACAGGCAAAAAACTTAACTTCCCAAGCGCGTCAACAGTTGAGAAAGCAACAGGCCGAACCTATCCTCAATGAATTTTATGCTTGGTTGAACAGCCAACATGTTTTACCTAAAGGGCATTGGACAAAGCCATTAGTTACACCTTAAATCAATGGCCCAAATTACTGACCTATCTTGAAGATGGGGATATCAGTATTGATAATAATGTCACAGAGCGGGATATCCGGCCGTTTACCACAGGGCGAAAAAATTGGATGTTCTCGACGTCGGTGGGTGGCGCTAAAGCCAGTGCGAACTTATACAGTCTGGTGATGACCTGCCGTGCCAATGATTTGAATCCCTACTACTATTTCCGTCATCTCTTTACGGAATTACCCAAGCGTGCACCATTAGATGATATGTCTGATTTGCTGCCGTAGAATGTTGATTTAGGTGAAGCAGAATAAGCTTCACCAGTTAATTGACCGCTTACTTATCTGCGCTAATTTCACCGTCTACTCGCCAACGCTGTATGGTTCTTGTTGATAATCCAATCACCTCACAGGCCTTATCTTGCCTCGAACCTGCCGCGACGGCGGTGCTGGCCAACTGTGCATGCTTATGCCTATCGGTCAGCGAAGTCAGCTTTCCTCTTTTTCCTTCCAATAGGCATCGAACTTTTTTCCTAGTACGAGTAAAGCAGCAGCTTCCGCTAAAGCTTTATCCTTTCTGCGTAACTCACGTTCGAGCTCGTTAATGCGTTTTTTGTCTGCCTTTTGCTCAGTGTTATCTTGGTTTTTTTTGCGGCTTTGTTGTTGAATTACCGGCAATGCAAGCTTGTTTCCATGCGTTGACTTGCTCAGGGTATAAGCCCTTAGCTCGGCAATATTCAGTTAACTCAACAGCCTACAGTGTGCGGTTTCCAATATAACTGAAAACTTTTCCTCACTTGACTACTTATCCGATGAACTTACTTTTGACACGTTTAACCCTGAGGTATTGAATTGCCTTTGCCAACTATACAGGATTGAGCGCTTAATGCCTTTTTGCTCTGTAATCTTGCGAACCGACAAATCACTTTGACTAAATTTGTCTAATATTGCTTCTTTAAATTGACTTGAATACCTTTCATAATTCACTTGCTTTAACTAACCGCGCGCTGTTTATTTGTAAATTAATTGAGGCGATAACTATCTTGACACAGGGGGCTAGCTTACAAACGGCAAACAAAATTATAAAAATTTTGTACAACCAGTCAATTTATTACTAACAGCAATAAATAAAAGTCTTGCTTAAAACAAACTAACACGCCAAAATAATACTGTTTTTACATAAGGGCTATCCATTTAGCGCCACCAGTGTCAATATGTAGTGATGAAAACTTCATCGTATTTATTAAAAGCGGGTGTAGATTACCCTACAAGTTGGGGCGAATTTGTTGATTGGTTTCATGATGAACAATCCTGCATTAGCTACCTTTACAAACTTCGTTGGCCAAACGGATTCATATGCCCAAGCTGTTCAAGCCATCAATCACCTTATCAGTTAAGTAATGGCAAGTTAAAATGTCATGCTTGCCGTTCTCAGTGTTCAGTAACATCAAGTACACTTTTTGACAAAACAAGAACCCCCATGAAAAGTTGGTTTGCTGCCGTCTGGTTTATTACAAATCAAAAAAATGGGGTCAGCGCTCTTGGAGTTCATAGGTTATTAGGTCTTGGGAGTTATCAAACCGCTTGGTCATTAATGCACAAGTTAAGGCATGCCATGGTTGATCCTGAAAGGGATAAACTGTCCGGCATCGTAGAGGTTGACGAAACACTAATAGGTGGCGTCGTTCCCCAATCATCTATTAAAAATCAACAGGGTAAGCGTAAGGCTGTAGTTTTGGTCGCTGTTGAGCTGCTATCACCCTCTGGATTTGGCCGGATACGTTTAAGGCTAGTGGAAAGTGCAACCAAAGAACATATCCATCAATTCATTCAAGATGTAATTGAACCTGGTAGTACAATTTGTAGTGATGGCTCTCAAGCATACAAACAAATAGACAAGAAAGGATATAAGCATAACCGAATAGTGCATTTAGGTTCATCTGTACCTGCACATGAAACAATGGCTGGGGTACATCGAGTCTCATCATTATGTAAAAGATGGCTTTTAGGTACATATCAAGGCGCGGTAAAGGCTAAGCAACTTGATTATTATTTAGATGAGTTTACATTTCGCTTCAATAGAAGAAAGTCAGATTCTCGGGGATTATTATTCTACAGGTTGCTTGAACAAGCAGTGCGTTCTAAGCCGATAACGTACCAATCAATTAAAAATCGATAACCACAACATATAGTGGTTGGTTGTGCTAAGTGGATAGCCCTTTTTTACATACAGTGCTATTTCGAAGGGATCACATGAGTAAACAAAATGCACTAGACACGGCTATTAATCTAATTGAAAAACAATTTGGTAAAGGGTCTATTATGCGCTTAGGTGCCAATCGCTCAATGGATGTTGAGACGATTTCGACTGGTTCGCTTGCTCTTGATATTGCACTTGGTGCAGGGGGTTACCTGTTGGCCGGATTATTGAGATATATGGCCAAGAGGCGTCAGGTAAAACGACTCTAACTTTAGAGATTATAGCCTCTGCTCAACGAGAAGGTAAAACTTGTGCATTTATTGATGCAGAGCATGCATTAGACCCTATATATGCACAAAAATTAGGCGTCAACATCAATTCGCTATATGTTTCACAGCCTGATAATGGTGAGCAAGCTTTAGAAATATGTGACAGTCTTGCTCTCTCCGGAGCTATAGATTTGATTGTTATTGACTCAGTTGCAGCATTGACTCCTCGAGCGGAAATTGAAGGAGAAATTGGCGATTCACATATGGGATTACAAGCCCGTATGATGTCACAAGCAATGCGTAAAATTGCAGGCCATTTAAAGCAGTCTAATTGTACATGTATTTTCATTAATCAAATTAGAATGAAAATTGGTGTTATTTTTGGTTCTCCAGAAACTACAACTGGTGGTAATGCACTTAAGTTTTATTCTTCTGTTCGCCTAGAGATGCGCGCCTATAGCTCTTCTTCTGGACAAATAAAAAGAGGTGACGTGGTCATTGGTAATGAAATTAAAATTAAAGTGGCTAAAAATAAAATTGCCGCGCCTTTTAAAGAAGCTAAAACTCAGATTATTTATGGGAAAGGATTCAATCGATATGGCGAACTCTTAGATTTAGCTGTTGAGGGGAGAATAATAGAAAAATCAGGCTCTTGGTATGCTTATGGTGATAATAAGATTGGACAAGGATATGATAATGCCAGCGAGTTTTTACGTTTAACACCTCATCTCTATGAGGAAATAAAGGACAAAATCCTTGAAATACATTTTCCTAAAAAACTTTAGCCCATTTTTTGTGATATTTTATTAGAAGAGAATGAAACGAATACTATGATAAAGCCTGAATTCAACTCTGAAGTGTGAGACTCTATTAATTAAGCTGTTAATAATAAACTGCGGATTGAGCATTTAAATTTCAAGCTTTTGTTTTGTCTAAATTTTGTTAGTTTGACTCTACAACGGTTTGTTGAAGTAAATGTTATTGCCCAACTTCGAGTAGATTTGGAGATGTTAACATAGGTAAGTGCACTTTCTGCGACCTTTAGTCGATTAGGCTATTATCATTCTTAGTAGTAAGCTCAGCCAAATAGCCTTGATCAATTCTTTAATCAGATGTTGCAGATGCGTCACAAATTTATTTTTGTTGTCTGACTTTCTCTCTATATAAATAGCCGCTCAATTTGTCAGCTGATACGATACAGTCTTAACGCACCTTCACAGTTAACCCACCCCTAGTTGCCAATTCGTCATCCATCAAGCGGAACATTTTCTTTTTCGTTCCAAAACAATACGATTGTCATGTCGTTCTCACTGAATGACAATTTCTACCAACTGTGTTTGCTCACCGCAACGCAAGTCACGTGGTCTAATTGTTCCGCCTCCCCAGTTAAGACATAATTGGCTAACTGGAGATTCAAATGACTAAACGTAAAACCTACTCAAAAGAATTCAAACTAGTTTCCATTGGGCTCTCGTTAGAGACCAAAATTCCTGTATCTCAGGTGCTGCTTGAAACTTAGAGTTCAACGCCCCAATCTCGGTCGCTGTTATGTATTCCCAGATGAATATCGAAGAACATATTCTCAGGTGAGCTAAGTGTCTACAAAACTGGGAGAAGATCAGTGGACCAAATAAGCTGAAATGACGATGATCATACTTTTAGAGACCATGGCAAACTGACGTCTGAGCAAAAAGAAAATCGCAAACTAAAATCTCAAGTAAAATGCTTCGAAATAGGGCGTGAAATATCAAAAAAAGTGATGATCTTACTTGCCAAAGAAACGATAGTTTATTACCCAAAATAAGAAAATCTGGCTTGTGATTCAGATGTGCTACGTGTTGTGTGTCAAAAGTAATAATTATTATCAAGTCAAAAAATATTATTAGAGGACTTTTTTATTGCCTAAAAGTTATACCCGCTTACTTGAAGATGTTATGGCTGTGCTAACACAAGAGCAAAGCCATGATACACCTCGTTTTTTACGAGCTGAATGACTGCTGCACCTTTTAGCTGAATACGACAAAACGGCTAATGTTAAATATTTGGATATTGTAAAATCACAAGTTGATAGTTTTTTAATCTGCCCTACTTATGATTTTATTGATGGTGGTATGCATCGTTACTCTGAAACGGGTGACTGGGAAACGCCTCATTTCGAAAAAATGCTTTATGATCAAGCCCAACTTATGCATGTTTTAGTTAAGCTTTATTTGATCACCGGCATGAGTCAATATAGTGATATTGCCAATCAAACGGTGAACTTTGTTGAATCAAAGATGAAATACAATGGTTACGCTGTTTCGTCGCTGTCTGCTCTCTCTAATGATATTGAAGGTGGGTATTACCAGACGACAATTAAAGATTTTCCACTTTTTTCTAATGAACAACATTCACTGTTTAAGCATTCACCTAAGAGTCAGTTATTTTCACTTCGCTCTATCGACTTACCGTCCACCCAAACGATTAACACATTAAGTCAACTGCGGAAAAAGCGATTTCCTTTGCCCATGGCTGATCTGAAAGGTATTTTATCGTGGAATGCTTTGTATGCTATCTCGTTAGCAGAAATGTATTCAGCAACGTTGGATGAGCGTATTCAACAAAAGATGTACCACCATATTGATCTGCTAACGAAACAGTTTTATCGCGATGGACAGCTTTATCGTATTGTTTATGATGGCAGAGCATCGGTTGATGCAAAACTAGATGATCATGCTCTCTTTATACAGGCATTGTTGTTGAAGTACGGTATTAGCGGTAACGCCAATGATTTGGCTTTAGCCGTTAAATTGAGCCATCAAATGGGCATATTAGTCGACAACATGGACCCATTATTACTTGCTGTAGATGATCAACTTCCCTCAATGGTGGCGATGGCGATAAACGCCTATAAACAATTGTATTTGGCCACAGGGGAGTCTGAAATGACGGATAGGATGGGGGAGTTAATGACAAGATCTGTTCAGTCGCCATTAACGATATCGCAACTGTCCTTATTGTCTGCGGCAAACAGAACCGTTCGGAATAATCTATCTCCTTATTTTTTTGGTAAAGGTAAAGGTGTTGTGAATTTTGTCAAAATAGATAATGACTTAATATTACAAATTAGTTTAGCAAATGGTTGGCACATTAATTCGAATAAGCCGTTGGATAAAAAACTGATCCCAACCACTATCCAGTTTATTAATGATGATCCCGTGAAAGCCGATTTTCCAGAAGCTAAACAAGTTAATCTGTCATTTAGTCAGGATAGGTTGAGTGTTTATGATTCGACAATTCAGATCGTATTGGACAACCAGCAATTTCAGCGTACTAGACGGCCCATTAAGCTCAACTTGCAAATGTGTTCGGATAAATTATGCTTGTTACCTGAAACTATCGTAATAGTGCCTCCTCTACTATTAATACGATAGATTAATACAAGAGTGTAATGAAGCCATTTAATCACCTAACATGCCAGTTTTGTATTTATCAATTGTAAATATCTCCAGTTGCTTTACAAAAAATTTAGTTTATTATTCTGGTACTTATAAATTTCAAGGATGAAACTAATGCGATCTCCGCTATCTTCTATTGCCTTTCTACTTGCTACAACCCTAAGTTTAATCTGTCCATCAGTTATAGCTGGTTTTGATCATGCAACGGATGGAATTAAACTCACAGCTGATGTGAATAACGATGGTGTACCTGACTTTGCATTGTATGGTGCGGATTCGACATTGGTTAAATACGATGTCATATCAGGTGCAGACGGTTCAAAACTGGCTTCATTTTCGTTTCCAGATCCGGATTCATTTGTTTATGCGAAGTTTCATTGGGTTGCTGACCGTGATAATGATGGTTTTCAAGACATTGGCTTGTTTGGTTTAAATATTGTAAATGATAAATATCAATTCATTTTAAAAAGCAGCAAGACAGGTGAAAGTTTAGGTACATGGACTTGGAATAACACCCTTTTTGTGCCTGAGTTTCATGAGATTGATGACATTACGCTTGATGGTATCCCCGAGTTTGGCTTGTTAGGAACACATAGTGTTAATTCTACTTTGCAGTTTCAAGTAAGGGATGGGAAATTAAGAAGTCCTGTTGCGACGTTCAAGTGGCCTAATATTTGGGATAATCCGCGTATTGTCACTATGTCTGATATTACCGGAGATAATATTCCTGAAGTTGCGCTATATGGCGTTAATAAGCGCCGTGGTAATGGGCAATTGTTTGTATATGATGGGGCATTATCAACCAATAAATTAGATGTTTATAACTGGGGAAAGCATTGGGAGGATATTTCTTTATTCCAATTAGAAGATATTGATGGTGATGGCACGGTGGAGTGGGGCCAATTTGGTAAACGCCATGATGATGGTCGTTATCAGATGCTGATTAAACGCGGCAACAGTAAAACAGGTATGTTGCGAACGTTAACGTGGAACACCAGTATGAATGTAGACAAGGTTGAGTTGTTAGATGACTTAACTAACGATGGTATTAAAGACGTTGCGCTCGCACAGTTTGATGTCGACTTGCGATTTAAAATGCTCATTAATGATGGGCGCCTACCAAACAAACGAATAAAAAATATTTCATGGCCGTTAAAATGGTCACCTTCATCTCGCCTTGTTCACTTACACGATATTGACGGGGATGGAGTGAGCGAGGTTGGTTTGTTAGGTCCTAATATAAGTACTGGTAATATTACATTAAGTATTAAAAGCTTGGTTACAGGTAAAGAGTTAGCTCAGTTTGAATGGGATAAACAGTGGACAATCGGTTTGCTGGGACTTGAGATCTTTGATGCTAATAATGATGGCGTGCTTGATTATGCGTTAACGGGTTATCAAGACCTCAGTTTTTATGAACGGATTTCTGTCATCAGTGGGACAAATGATCATGCTGTTATATTTGATAAAATAGTGGGTCAAGAACGCACTACTCTAAACTCTTTTTTAACTGCTCGATTTGATACTGACTATAGATATATCACCTCTTTTAATGATGCGTACCGTTCTGGCGACACTGTAGGACAACTTTTATTTGATGGTAATTATTTACTTAATGGCAGTGAGACGTTGGCCTATACCGTTAACAATAGTTTATTAACGCTTCACCATGATAATGGCGATGAAGAGCTAAACTTTATCTATGTCAGTGACTCGTTTGGAGTGTCATTATCTCCTGGTTCGGAATTGTCGGTATTTACCAAGTTGCCTTTTACTGCCGTAGTGGCGGATAAATTTGACCCGTCGATGTTAGTGGGTAAGCTATTTTCTTTTGTTATGGATGATGCTGGATCTTCATCAAAAAGGACTGAACCCTTAAGTTTTAATGTGACTTTTTTGACTAATGGTCAGGCTTTTGTTGGGGCTGAAGAGATGTTCTTTGTTCCTTGGTTTGTTGATGCACAAGGGCGTTTAGTCGTTCAGATATCTGAATATAACGGTGATGATGATATGGTTTTTACTCGATATTTAGATGATGGAAAACTGTTTGTTATTAAAGATGCAAACCGTAACAATAAGCCGCTGTTAATGTCTGAAGATTTAACCTTGATGACGACATTGCTAAACAGTTGGCTTATTGCTAATTAGAGTCTCTTGTTAACTTAGTTATTTGATTATTGTAGACGCCCATTATATGGGCGTTTTTATGCTTGTTATTGTATTTGGTTTTATTTGACATTTATTAGATTTTGCTACTTTTACTTTTACTTTTTATTTTTTATTTTTGTTTGTATCTCACTTTTAGCTTATTTTTGGTTAAATAGTTATTGTTTTTTTGTATGGTGTATTAAACTCAATAACGATTTTTTGGTGATAATCTACATATAGAATGAAAAGGACTTTTTATGAAATTCGCTCGCCTAACTATTGGGGCAATTATTGTTGCTTCAGTATTCCCTGCTATATCAGCTGAGAAAGTGCAGGCTCCCGTTTTAGATTTACAGAGCTTACACATCCCTCAAGACAATCCTATAAAAGCCCAACGTTTTTTTTCGTCTTTTAGCCAATTAAAACAAGCTGCACACGGTGCTGTATTTGCTGAGAGTACACTTAAAACAAACCAGAATGCTGTTGATGCAACGACTGACTTTACTGTAAACGAATTAAATAATTCACAGTTTTTATTGTTAGACGCATCTCATCCCGGTTTTTTACCCCGAGCAGGTGCTGCATTCAATTTTTTAGCTGACAATACAGGGGTAGCAGGGTTTGATGGTTATTATAGCTATGATGAAAACACGTTTTCATGGTCAGTTACAAATGGTCAACTACATCTTTCAAGTAACCCTAAACTTGAAACTGAATATTTTTATATTTTTGATGACGAAATCGCTGAAAGATATGGTCAAAATTTAGCAGATCATTTAAAGGCCAAGTATCAAGCTGGAGAGATTTCTAGTACTCAGATCGAAGTGCAAATTGAATACAGCTTTGATGTGACGGTGACGAAATTATTAGTTGATGGTGATAAAACTACAGTTAATCTAGTGGGTACTGATTACAGTAAGTTAATTGTTCCGGCTGAGTGGGATTGGAATGTAGAAGAGATTAATTCTGAAGAAGCTTTCGATTTTGAAAACACTTGGTATGCTTCGTCTTCGAGCCTTTTAGCTGATGAAACCATGCAAACTGTTGCAGGTACATGGCTAGTCGATTTATATATTGACTCTAATAATGGAGATTCAGTTGATACTATTCTTTCCGAACGTTTGACTTTAAATGCTAATGGTACAGTAACTAACCCGCATTTTGATAAAAGCTATACATGGTCATTTAATAATGGAGTAATTACACTCGTATCAGGTGACACAGAATTTAAGATTACGCCGGTTTTTCAACAAGATAAAGCGATGTTGGCGACGGTGAAGCAATATAAAAATAATCAACTAGTTAGAGTCTTTAACAGTCAAATGGCTAAGTTTGATGCTAGTTATTCGCAATTTACTGACAATGTAGTGACTAAATTTCCGATTGTTTGGTTGCCAGGCATTAACCTTGTAGAGCCTGAAAGTTGGGACGGTGACAAACCATTATTTGATTATGTTTGGGCTCATAAGTTTTTGGATGATGGCACCTTTTGGCGTGGTATAAATCCTGACTACGATGATAATGGTAACCCCACTTTCATTTTAGATGAAAAATGGAATTATTCTATTGATGGTAATGACGTTATTACTCACTTTACTTATGATTACGGTTACAAATTTTATAGAGAACGTCATTGGGAAGTTATTTCAGTGAACGATGATGGTTTAGCCTTAGTTTATGAGTATTCTATTGCTGGTTATGATGATAACAATGATGGTTTATTTTCAGCTGATGAATTAAATTCGTATATTCTTCCTCGCTTGAGCTCTGCGTATAAACTGGATTTAAGTTTATACACCGAAGCGTGGGAGTCATTACCTGATACTGACCGTGATGGACTAAATGACTACGAAGAAGCTGATTATGGTACATCACCTAATAATGCTGATACCGATAATGATGGTATCAATGATGCTGAAGAAGTAAGCCTTGGCTTAAATCCGTTATCACAGGACACTGATGGTGATGGCTTTACCGATGGTTTTGAGCGTGATCAAGGTACAGACCCAAAATCGGCAACCTCAAAACCAGGCTCTACTACCTTGTCATTTAGCACTACAGAATTGAACCATGCCAAGGTTGCTTTGCTTGGTGATGTAAAAGAGGGGCGTATTCAGCAAAGTGGTGTTGCACTGGTATTAAATGAAGGCGGAACAGGGATGTTGGGCCAAGGTTGGTTATCATATTTCTCTAGTTCTGCGATGACTTGGTCGGTGTTGGATGGACAATTAAAAGTCGATAGTAATAATGAGACAACGACTTATAATTACCAATTTTACCCCTTTGACGAGATTGCTATTAAATATGGCCAAGATGTTGCTAACTGGTTGGTCGAGCAAGTCGACAATAATATTGTGCCTTCAGATTTTCAATTGGAAGAAACAATTAAAACAGTAGATAAGAGTTATACTAAGAATGCTATAGAGGGGAATAACTTAGAGGTTATTGAGTCAATTACAAACGAAACTTCAATCGTTTTTCCTGCTGATTGGGGATGGAACCAATCTGCACCATCTTATGTTTCAATGTCTCAAGCTTTGCTTAGCTGGCAAACAGACATAAGTGGTCAATTTGCTTTGATGTCTGACAACGATTTGGTAGGTAAATGGAATCTGTCAGCGCCAACAGAGATTACGTATAGCCCGAGTAGAAGTGGCCAAACGGTAAACGGTCTGTTTGCAACAGATTTAATATTAGGAAATGATAATGCTGCAGTATTTGATTCTAATGTTTACAGCTGGTTACTTGAAGATAGTACGTTAGTGCTAACATCTGGTAACAACCTAATTAAGATCACTCCAATTAAACAAGTAGAAAAGCAATACCTTGCTTTTTATGAGTTATATAACGCGGGTAATTTGGTTTACACCTATGTCGCACCACTGGCTAAGTTTGATAACACTTATATTCAATTAACGGATAATCTATCAACTCAATTACCGTATATTTATTTTGCTGGTATCAATGCTCACTTTCCTGACCAATGGAATGGTGACCAACTAAAAATTGAATCTGTATTTGGCTATCAATTCCGACAAGATGGTACTGTGCGTAAAGGTATTAACGGTGCCATTGATTATGATACAGGCAAAGGTATCTTTTATATGGGGAACGAGTGGACCTATACGATTAATGGCAATCAAATCACTATGTCTTATATTTCAGCTGACACCCATCGCGTGAGAACATGGGAGGTGATTTCTGTTGATCAAACAGGGCGTGCATTAGTATATGAAAGTTCAGTATATGGATACGATTCCAACGATGATGGTGTTATTAGCCCTGATGAAGATGGTGTTTATATTGAACCGCGTATAAATACAGTTGAGCTATTTGATTTAAGCTCATACACAGAAACTTGGAATGCATTACCCGACAGCGACATTGATGGGTTAAATGATTATCAAGAATCTGATTACGGTACAGACATGTACAACAGCGATTCAGACTTTGATGGTATTTTAGATGGTGATGAAGTTAACGCTGGTTTAAATCCTTTGGATGCAAACGATGCGCTTGCCGATTATGATAACGACGGCTTAACCAATAGCCAAGAAGTGATGTACGGTACTGACATTAGTAATTCAGACACCGATGGTGATGGTGTATCTGATGGTGATGAAGTTAACTTTGGCTTAAATCCATTAGACGCAAGTGATGGTGGCAATGGCCCTTCTAGTTTACTTGAATTGAGTGATGTTAATGGCGATGGAACTCCGGACTGGTTGAAGTTCAAATTAACCGGAACTGAAGCCCAGTTTAGTGTGGTGAGTGGCAGTTCATTTAACGCATTAAGCAGTTTCTCTGCTTCGTATGAGTTAGCGTCAATTAAAGTGCAATTACTGGATGATCGCAATGCTGACGGCATTAGTGAGATCGGCCTATTTGGTTTCAGTGAAACGACTGGCCGTTATCAGCTCTATGTGTTTAATGGTGTTAATGGTCAAGCGATGGGTACTTGGAACTGGCCTGCTACGCTAGGTGAAGTTGAGTTTGTGGGTTTGAAAGACTTAACGCTTGATGGTATTCAAGAATATGCTATTACGGGTATTCATTTGGGCAATGGTACTAAGCAGTTAGTTGTTAAAAATGGTGCGACTAAAGCGACGTATAAGACTTTCAAATGGCCTAACTTATGGTTAGAAACACAAATAGTGGTACTGACGGATGTGACAGCAGATGGTGTGCCTGAGATTGGTTTATATGGTCGTCATCAGCGTTTAGATAAAGGCCAGTTGTTTGTTTATGATGGTGCAGATTCAAGTACAAAAATCGACGTATATAACTGGAATCGTTTATGGGAAAACATTCGTTTATTTGAAATGGATGATGTCGATGGTGAAGGTACGGTTGATTGGGGCCAATTTGGACAACGTAAAGATGATGGCCGTTATCAATGGGTGGTTAAAAAAGGGCATGACAAGCGAGGCGTTATTCGCACCTTTACATGGCCCAATGATTTGACGGATGTCAGCCCATTATTAGTGTCTGACAGAACCAATGACAGTGTTCGAGAAGTGGCTATTGTGGGTAAAGACAATACTGGTAAAGTATTTTTACGTATTAACGATGGTCGTTTAGCTAATACACGTATCGCTAACATTAGCTGGCCAGCCGTTTGGGAAAATACTCAAGTGGCCGAGTTAGGAGACCTAAACAATGATGGCTTTAATGAGTTTGCTTTGTTGGGTGTCAATGTTAATTCCGGTAGACATCAAGTTGTGATTAAAGATGGTCAAGATACCAGTGAATATGGACGTATAACACTTGATGGTACTTGGACTGATATGCAGTTAAGTTCATATGATGTAAATAATGATGGAAAAGATGATGTAATTTTCAGTGGCGTAGAAGAAAGTACATTAATCCGATTTATTAATACCTACAGTGGTGCTGACTTGTCATTGATATCGAGTTCTGTGCAATAACGTTAGTGAACTTGCAGTGCAGCTATTATTGTTCTGTAGGTTAACTTGAAATCTCTGATTTCTGTAGAAGCTATTGTACATGTAGTGGATAAATAGTACTCAAGAGCCGCATTTAATGTGGCTCTTTTTTATTTTCATTTTAGATGTGAAAATAATGTCTCATAAAGCTGGTATAAATTAACGGTTTGGATAAGATAGAAAACGCTTTAGTGTCACTTTACTTGCGTGTATACAGTTAATTATAATGTATTTACGTTGGTCAATGGATATGAAGTTGGCAAAGAAAGCATATTTGCTTTATTGCAATTTTTGAAAAATTTTAAAGCCTGAATATTAAAAGGATTTAGTATGATTAAACTATTTGTTGCAGTGTTTCTCTTTTTATTTCTGTTACCCGCCCATGCATCAACAGCACTGTGGCATGTTAGTCCTTCAAATCAAATGCAAACCGAATCTGCTAGGGTTAAGCAACAATCGCTGTCTCGAATTCAGCAACTTTATTACCAAGGCGAAGTTGTTACATTCAACAGGGCTAGTTTAGCTAACGTATCATCTGGCGATAAAATTTTGTTACCAATAGATAGCCAAAGTTATAGCGCGACATTATCCAAAGTAGAAATTCATCCAAATGGTAGTAAAACTTGGCATGCCATTATTGACGATGCGGGTGAACCTTTACCTGTAATCATTACATTCAGTGATAAAAGCTTTTTTGCTCGCGCAGTAACACCGTCTGGAACCT
Organism: Shewanella sp. MEBiC00475; assembly: GCF_005234075.1. Lineage (NCBI taxonomy): Bacteria > Pseudomonadati > Pseudomonadota > Gammaproteobacteria > Alteromonadales > Shewanellaceae > Shewanella > Shewanella sp. MEBiC00475. Next base: position 873,335 of record NZ_CP039928.1, on the reverse strand, counting down.
ATGTTGCGTCTGGAAGTAAAATTTCTGGACGTTTGTTAAAAGAAGCTGTATTAGATGATGTAATAGACAAAGATAAAAAGGACTTTTTGCGCCCTCAAGACAGTGAAGAATTTAAACGTCAACAAGCAATAAAAAAACAGATTGAAGCTCAAGTTCAACAAAATAAAACATCTAATAGTAGTGAGATTAAGCCTGCTCTAAGTGAAGCTCACTTGCAACAGTTGGGTGATGTGGAGTTAAAACAAGTTTCGAAATCAACAATCATCCAATCTGATGATCAAACTATGGCTGAAATTGATGTATTAATCTTGTACACCCCTGGTGTTAACACGCTTTATTCTGATGACCCGCTAACCCGTATATATCACCTTATTTCAGTGACAAATCAAATTTATGTCGACAGTGGTGTATTTATTCATACTAATGCCGTTGCTATTGAAGAGGTTGATTATTCAGATAATGTTTATTCTGACATAGCGTTAAATGACATTAGCTTTCAAAACAATACAGTTTTTGATGATATCCCTTCTCGTCGGTATGAACTTGGTGCCGACATGGTTATATTGCTTCGCCCGTATGTAGATGGTGACTATGCATGTGGTATTGCTTGGGCAAATGGTTCGAATGGGAGTGTAAGTAACTCTCGTGACCTAATGTATAGCCACACAAGTATCGATTGTGGTGATTATGTCATGGCTCATGAACTTGGGCATAATATGGGGCTCATGCATTCTCGTCGTCAAGAGGGAGAGGGGGCTACGTTTCCATTTGGGTTGGGGTACGGTCTAGATGGAAACTTTACTACAGTTATGGCTTATGAAGGTGTATTTGCAGCAGGTAAAGTATATAAGTTTTCAAGTCCTAATTTAGATTGTAATGGATTACCTTGCGGTATCGATCGAGATGATCCATTGAATGGTGCTGATGCAGTTTATGCATTGAATGCAGTTAGGTTTGAACTTGAAGAATTTTTCCATTCAACCCCAGATTTAACGACTATTGATACAGCTTTAGAGTTGATTAGCGACAATCGATTAAAAAACTGCATAACTCAAAATTTGAATTATTATAATGGGATTCCTAAATATGCCGGAATGCTTGAAGAAGTTTATTGTGGTTATTGGGGGATTACTAGTTTATCGGGTTTAGAATATTTTTATAATGTATTTTTCTTAGATTTGTCTGGTAATTATATTACTAGAATTCGTGAATTAGAAGGAATGCAAGCGTTAAGAATATTAGATTTAAGTAACATTGGCTTTTCTGATTTATCTGGTATTGAATCGCTGGAGAAGTTAGAAAATGTTAATTTAAGTAATAATCAGATCAATAATATTTCAATGTTAGCAGCTAAACCATTCTTAGAGGTGCTAAGAATAAATAACAATCGTATTGCTGATATTGATGTGTTAAGTGGGTTGGGTGCACTTTCTTATTTAGATGCTAGTACAAATCTAATTAGTGATTTATCTGGGATTTCTCAGAATACATCTTTGACAGATCTTTATATCAATAATAATCAAATCAAGTCAGTGCCGGTTAACATTAACACGCTAGAGTTAGGTGTTTTTTCGGCGAGAAACAATCAAATAAGTGATATTAGTGGTCTTGCTAATTTACGCTCATTGGGAGTCATTTCTCTCGATTACAATAACCTTCTCGATATAACTCCTATTTTTACTATTCAAGACTCTGTTAATGGACTTAGTCTAATTGGTAACGAATTAATTCCTTGTTGGCAGGTTAATTATGCCGCACAGCGCTTTGGTGTTGCTTGGTTACCAACTTATTGCGATGAAAGCCATGAAAACGAAGATTATGATGGTGACGGATTAGCCAATGCGGTAGAGGTTGAATATGGATTAGATCCTTCAAACCCTTTAGATGCCGAGTTTGATAACGACAATGATGGGTTAAACAATGCAGTAGAGATAACCTTAGGTACCGAGGTTAACAATCCTGACTCAGACGGTGATGGCGTTGTTGATGGTACTGAAGTTGTTAACGGAAGTGATCCTTTTAATAAATATATTCAGGTTGGTTCATTAAGTACCTCAGCATTATTTAGTGATGTTAACCAAGATGGTGTGGCTGACTGGATTAAGTATACCACTCACTCAAATCGGGTTGAGGTTACCTTGCTCAGTGGTAATCGTTATAACGCTCTAGCAAATTATGTGATTGATAATTCATTTGAGAATCCCTCAACTATATTACTTGATGATCGTGATGCCGATGGGATCAATGAGGTTGGAGTGTTTGGTTTTGACGCCAGTGTAAATCGTTACCAATTACAAGTTCACTCGGGTTTAACTGGAACCAAGCTTGATGTATGGAATTGGCCTGCAACCCTGGGTGAGGTTAAGTTTCAAGCTTTAACTGATTTAACCGGTGACGGTATACAAGAATATGCCATTAGCGGTGTGCATTTAGTCAATGGTACCCAACAGTTAGTGGTTAAAGACGGCGTATCTAAATCGACCTATCAAACGTTTAAATGGCCTAATTTATGGGATAAGTCGCAGTTTGTGATCATGAGCGATGTGACGTTCGATGGTGTGCCAGAAGTTGCGCTTTATGGTCGCCATAGTCGGTTAGATAAAGGTCAGTTATTTGTCTATGACGGTGTAAATGCCAACAGTAAAATAGATGTATATAACTGGAACAAGTTATGGTCCGACATTCAATTACTTGAAATGGATGACATAGACGGCGACGGTACGATTGACTGGGGCCAATTTGGACAACGTAAAGATGATGGTCGATATCAGTGGGTGGTAAAAAAAGGCAGTGATAAGCGCGGTGTTATTCGGGTTTTCAGTTGGCCAAATGATGTCGTGGATGTAACCCCAATGTTGGTGGCAGACCGAACTGGCGATGGTATACGTGACGTTGCGGTATTAGGTACCAGTCCAGATAACGAAAAAGTGTTTGTGCGCATCAATGATGGTCGCTTAGCTAATCAGCGCATCGCTAACATTAGTTGGCCAGCAAGTTGGGAAGATATTCAGGTGAAAGAGCTTGGAGATTTGAATAACGATGGCTTTAGTGAATTTGGTTTGTTGGGTTATACCAAGACGAATCGTACGGTACAGTTGATTGTAAGAGATGGTCAAACGACTGCAGAATACGGACGTTATACCTTATCGGGCCAATGGGAGGGCTTGTCATTAGCGCATTATGATATTGATAATGATGGTTCTGATGATGTGGTTATTAGTGGTATTAATCAAACAACTAGAGCGAAAGTGTTAACTGGTTTAAGTGGTGGAGATCTAGCTGTTGTTGTTAGTCAATCATTAAACTAATAAATTACTATTAAGCAAGCCTCAGTAGATTATTTGCTGAGGCTTTTTTGTTGGATATTTGTTTGTTATTTGTTGCCGTACAGGAGCAGGTAGAGTAAAGTCTGGGCAATTTAAATTAATGTAGCACCTTCCTTAGGATGAGGTATCAAAATTGAATATACGACTTTTGTGTTTAATAACAACGCTATTAGCAACCACTTTTCCAGCAATTTCATCCTCACTTGAAAATAATATTGAATTTGATATAACAAATACAGGATTAGCTTTTACTATCGAAGATATTTCTGATGAATATATATCTGACTTTTATGGTGTTCTTGATGAGCCTAATATCATAACTGGGGCAGCAGACTCTTATTTTAAAATAGAAGCTAATGGAACCGCTTTTACATTGGATGAGACAGGGAAAATAGAATATCAATGGTCTATTGCTAATAGTGTGATGACGTTACTTCCTAAGAAGAATCCTATTACCCTTAGTTATCTTCAACTTGAAGAGTTACTTGCTTTAAATTTAGTCGATCAAGCTTCTATTGATTTTTTTAAGCAAAACTCTAATGAGCAATGGATTAGCGTTGAGATTAGACCAAGTTATCAGCAATGGCAATTAATTGAAAATAAAGATAAATCAGATACTTTTTATATTGAAGAGTATCAAGAATATTTCTTATCAGATGATGCAGAGCGTTCATTATTGTGGGGAAGTGTTGATGCTAGCCCAAAAGTAACACTTTCTGATGAACATCAATCAACATTCATTGATGTTAATTACCTTAAACAACAAAGTGCCGGATTCAGTTCAGCTATGTTATCTGGTCAATCTTTTACTTTAGGGTTAAGTTCTTCGGCGTTAACGAGTTTTGAAGATATTGTCTCTTTTGACCCAGATGGTCAGTTTTCAACATATTTTTCATCCATTTCAGGGCAATGGTCAGTGACGCCCGATAAGGCATTAACCCTGACGTATAAACAGCCGAATAGCGATGGTGTAGATGAAGACTACTTAGTCTCTTTCTTGTCACTCGATCAACAACAAGACAGCTTTAGTTATCTTGCGCTTGGTCAAGGCCCTAAAAGTGGTTATTTTGCGAATGTTTCTCTTGGTATTAATTGGGATCAAAATGCCAATTTTGATGATCTGCAAAATACCGTATTGGTTAACTCTTTTATTACCACAAAACATAATGATTTAACTGAAACCGGTGGATCGGGCTCTGATGAATTATTTGGGTTTAGATTATTAAATAATGGACTTGCTTATCGCGTCATAGACAGCTATGCAAGTCTGCTTAATAGAGGATTTAACGAGACTTATTGGGAACAGGATGAAGTCGGAAAAATAACTCTAAGTTCTCGTACTGATTTGTTTGAAGGTTACGACTTTTACCAATGTGACCCCATTGCGAATGAACTGACATGCTTAATTTTTCAAAAGCGTCATTGGTTACCCATAAAAAGAGTGGGTAAGCGTATTTACGTTCTAGAGTGGATTGAACGCTTAGATGAGTTTTGGTATGGCCCTTTACCTGAAGATCGTCATTTTAGTTTATTCCGTAAACCAAGAGTTAATTTCTATGAAGTGATTGAACATGATTGGGATGATGATGGCATAACAGACGAGGTTGAGATCAACTTAGGACTCGATCCTAACAATACTGAAGATGGTGAAGCTGACTTTGATGGTGATGGGCTAACAAATGCAAAAGAAATTAGTCTTGGTACCGATATTCATAATTCTGATTCTGATGGTGACGGCGTCGATGATAAACAAGAAGTTGCCGCAGGAACAGATCCATTAGATCCTAGCAGTAAACCAGATTCGAATTTTTCTGTTCAACTATTTAGTGATGTAAATGGAGATAATACAACTGATTGGATAGAAATCATTCGACTTAGCTCGAGTGTCGAAATCAAATTGTTAAGCGGTAGTAACCTAGCTGCTATTAATCAATATTCAATTATGCATTCATTTGATTTTGCAAAAATATTCTTATTAGACGACCGTGATAACGATGCTGTGAATGAAATTGGTATTTTCGGTTTTGATTCGTTGGCTAATCGATACCAGCTTATCGTTCATAATGGTAAAAGTGGTGAACGAATAGGTTTGTGGAATTGGCCTGCAACCTTGGGTGAAGTGAAATTTCAAGCATTAGCTGATTTAACCGTTGATGGTATACAAGAATATGCTATTAGCGGTGTGCATTTAGTCAATGGTACACGACAATTAGTGGTTAAAAACGGTGTAACTAAAGCAACTCATCAAACTTTTAAATGGCCTAATTTATGGGACAGTCCTCAGTTTGTGACCATGAGCGATGTAACGTTCGATGGTATACCTGAAGTTTCACTTTATGGTCGCCATAGTCGGTTAGATAAAGGTCAGTTATTTGTCTATGACGGTGCAAATGCGAACAGTAAAATAGATGTATATAACTGGAACAAGTTATGGTCTGATATTCAATTACTTGAAATGGATGACGTAGATGGTGATGGCACAATTGACTGGGGCCAATTTGGACAACGTAAAGACGATGGTCGTTATCAGTGGGTGGTTAAAAAGGGTCATGATAAACGCGGCGTTATTCGGGTTTTTAGTTGGCCAAATGATTTAGTTGAAGTTAAGCCATTACTTGTTGCTGATAGAACAGAAGATGGTATTCGTGAGGTGGCATTGTTTGGTGTTAACCCCGATAGCGGCAAAGTATTTGTGCGCATAAACGATGGGCGTTTAGCTAATGAACGTATCGTAAATATTAGCTGGCCAGCAAGTTGGGAAGATATTCAGGTGAAAGAGCTTGGAGATTTGAATAACGATGGCTTTAGTGAATTTGGTTTGTTGGGATATACCAAAACCAATCGTACGGTACAGTTGATTGTTAAAGATGGTCAAACAACAACCGAATACGGACGATATACACTGCCAGGAAACTGGAAAGGGTTATCACTTGAGCATTATGATATTGATAATGATGGTTCTGATGATGTGGTGATAAGTGGTACCAACCAAGATAGTGGAGGTATAGTGCTAACTAGCTTAAAAGGTGCTGATTTATCCTTGATCAATAGTCAGACGTTAAATTGATCATTGGTTGATATCAAACTTAAAAAAACCTCATGTATTTGAGGTTTTTTTATCTGTCGAGAAAACCCCGTGATCCGAGCGTAGCGAAAGTCGCGGGGATGAATCGATAAACTGACCTTGCTCTTGAATATATTGACGGATCGTATCAACGGAAGTGCTGCACAATGAGATGCTTACAGTGTGAATTAGTTTGGTATTCCACTTGACAACATCAGGCTGTACAGTAGTCTATACAGTATATGAAAAAGACGCTCAGATACAATTTTAGGATAAAACCAACGCCAGAGCAGGAAGCCAAACTTATTGAGTTTGGCTCGTATGCTCGTGGGTTGTGGAACTTATTATTGTCAGAAAATCTGCGTCGTTATAGGTACGACAAAACGTTTTTTTTCTATCCAGAAATGGCAAAATTAATTAAAGAGTTAAAGGTATTCGAAGAGTTCTCTTGGTTAAAATCTTTTGATTCTGCGGCTGCACAGCAAGTGGCAAGAGATCTGGATATGGCTTTGAAAAACTCTTTTTCTAAGAGTCGGTTGCAAAAATTCCCGACGTTTAAAGTCAGTTTTAAACAGAAAAAACTGCACAATGACAGCTTTAGGTGTGTGAATAACTCGAACTGTATCCGCATCGAAAATGGAGCGGTCAGCATTCCGAAAATTGGCAAAGTACCGATTGTTTTACACCGTAAATTAGTCAGTGAAATCAAGACGGTTACTGTCCAACTATCACATGGTAAATGGAATGTATCACTCACCCAAGAGGTTGACTGTAAGACCGCGAAGCGGGTCTTGCATTCAATTGTAGGCTACGACATCAACAGCCAACATACGGTAGTAGGTTCGAACGGTTGGTACGTTAAAAACCCAAAAGCTTTTAAATGTTCATCAACAAAGCTAAAGCAAATTCAAGTCCAGTTGAGTCGAAGGGAAAAGGGCTCAAATCGCTGGCATAAAACCAAATCTCGCTTAAATACACTTCACGGAAAAATCTCACGCCAACGCCTAGCGTTCGCTCACGAAGTATCATGTTCGATAGCCAAGGCCAGTGATATCATAGTGTTTGAGGATTTAAACGTGAAAGGTATGCAGCAATTTAACGGCCATATGGTGAACGATAATGTGATGGGTATGATCACTTCGCAGACTCAATACAAAGTTGAATTGAATGGCGGTATTTACCATGAAATAGGTCGTTATGTGAAATCGTCAGGCATTTGTTATGAATGCAAACACCCGCACAAGTTTGGCCTTAGCGTGCGAGAATTTGCCTGCGAAAGCTGCGGTTTAGTCCAGTGCAGAGATTTAGCGGCAGCTAAGTCTATTGAGAACACAGGCGAAAATGATTTAATGGCGACTGGGAGAGTCACCAGGGTAATCCCCAAATCTCAGAAGAAATCATCTACTAAAACGAAAGTCTTTGAGCTATCAAAGTTTGGTGTGGGAACTGAGAAAAAAGAAGCAGCTTAGTCGTTAAAAGCTAGATTGCAAAAGCCCCGTGATCAGAGCGAAGCTAAGTCGCGGGGTAATTCACCGTTACATGAAAAAAATTATCGATTGAGTTAGAATGCCCAATAGTTGGTATATGTATCAATGGAGCCTATTTCAGGAAGAAAATAATGAAAAAATCATTGAATATTTATACTTTCGCAGTTGCAATTTTTTTGCTGTTAGTTTCTCTCGGTGCATTGTCAGACACTCCAGCTTTAACTGTTTTTAACGAGCAATACCCCAAAGCGATTTACTTTCGTAATGCAGAAAACAGTGCCGCAAATCCTAATATAAGTTACCAGAAATGGGCGAAACGTTGGTCTAAGCTTGATGGTATGGTTGTCAAAGCATTAGATGAAGAAATTCCAGGCCGTTCTAAAGAAGCTCAGCGTAAATTTATTCAATATAAAAAAGATAATCCATCCAAATTGATGCTGCTCCACTTTAACGGTAATGCAAGAGATCCTAACTTTGATTTTGACGCATTTAAGGCCGAAGACTGGACTTATTTTGTAGGAACGCATTCAACCAGCCCCATAACCGCATCTGATACACGGTTTTCTGTGGTTGACAGTAATGTATTTAGAGATGCTGATGATCTTGCACTTGTCCCTTTAAAAGATAGTGGGGACTTGGACTGGCGAAATGCTGAGCAGGTAAAGCTTGTTAGCATTGATAAGAATAACATCATTAATGTAAAACGTGGATTGTTTGGTTCTAAGTCAACTAGCCATAAAATGGGAAAAGCTTATCTTGTTGCCCATGTTTCTCAACCGGCTATAGCGCCAGGCAGCCAGCAAGCGCTTTGGCGTTACAATTTTACTAATATTGCCAATGATGGTGGCATGCCTATTCGATTAACCAATAATTTACTGCAATACCTTGGTAAAGGTAAGTCGTTAAGTGTGTTTGATGGTGTCGAATTTGATGTGTTAGCGGATATTCGCGGGCTGAAACATCATTCTCGTCAAACACCAATTGATTACAATTTTGATGGAAAAGCATCCGATGAAGATCGTGTTTTTCAACAACAATACAGCCACGGCGTAGAACGTTTTTTGGCAAGTTTACGTAATAACCTTGGTGATGGTAAGTTGATTCTTGCCGATGGAAACGAACCCAATCAGCAACGTGCATTTGGCATTTTAAATGGTATAGAAAGTGAGACATGGCCAAGCCATTGGGATCCGGAAATAGAGACCTGGTCGAGCGGAATGAACCGCCATCTTTACTGGAATGAGCATAGTTACTCGCCAAGTTTTAGTTATATTAAAATAGGTGAGTTACCACAAAAAAATGGAGGTTCGAAAGCTCCAAGTGAAAATGCTCGACGCTTACGAGTCGCTGCTGCGTTATTCATGGACGCAACTATTGCTCCAGCATACCGTCCTCTGGGTAAAAAACTCGATAATTGGTCTGAGTTCACAGACGGTAAAAAACACTATCGCTCTTGGTTAGGCAAAGCCGTTTCAGATGTGAAATATTTCCCTGTAGGTTCAGCAACGAGCATTAAGGCCATTATTGTTAATCCTTTAGATACAGTGGTTAAGCAAACCGAGTCTACTATATTAAAGCAACATCATGGTCAAAGTTTTGGTCATATTCGCTTTACGCTTCCTGAAGCTTCTGATGTTGTAGTTACTATGAATGTTAAGTCAAATCCCAAATCTGACTTTAAGCCCAATCGAGTTAGTTATATGGCACTAACACCTAGTAAAAAACGAGCTCAAAAAAATATGACTTGGACAGGAGACGAAGATTTTAAAGCGCGTTTTTATTTCAAAAAGTTGGCAGCAGGAAGCAATACAATACACATTACCTCTGATGCTGAAACCTTGACCATGTCAAACTTAGACATCAAATCGAACGCAGAGCTTGTGTATAGAGAATTTGAATACGGACTCGTTATTGCTAATCCTTTTTCTCAGCGAGTTTCAGTTGCAATATCCGATATATCTTCGAGACGAATCCATACTATTAATGATAAGCTTTTCAAGCTTAAAGGTACTGTTGATATTAATCCCAAAGAAGCACTATTTGTCCGCTTTAAGCCATAGTTGAATGAAAATGATTAGCTTATATGTAAAGCATTGAAAGGATTTCGTGTGATTGAAAAGTTTGAACTGACTGTAATGACATACCCTAATGGCATAGTGGTGCCTACGGAGGTTGATCGTGTCAATAAAACATTTACTGGTGGCGTGTATGATGAAAGTGGTTGTTTAGTTGGCAATGCACTTCGTCAACACCCTGAACATAAAGGTGTGCAGGCATTCCCTCAATTGTCACCAGTCATGCTCAGCAATATTCAGGTGCAGAATTTTTTAAAGGGACGTTATTTGTATTTGGGGTTTTACACTGAACACTATGGCCATTTCTTGCTCGAAACATTAGCTCGCCTGTGGGCTTATACTGAAAATAAATATGATGGTGTAGTATTCAATGAGTTTGTCATACCAAGACAAACTCAGGGTGTTTCACCATTCTCACAATTTTTTTTTGCTCCTTTTGGGGTTAAAGCCCACAGTGTCTCAATCATTAATATAGCAACGCAATTTGAATGGCTTGATGTTCCTAACCCTCAGTTTTTTATATTAAATAAAGCCCATATAGACTATATTGATATCTACAGGAGAATCAGCGATTTTTATATACCGAGTAAACAAGATGAGTCATTGCGCATTTATGTGTCTCGTTCTAAATTATTAAAACGTAAGCGTAAAGTGCTCAACGAGGCTGCAATAGAAAAGGTATTTATTAGCCATGGCTTTATTGTTATCCATCCTCAAGAGCTTAGTTTTCCTGAGCAATTAGCGTTATTATCCCATACTCATGTTTTGGCCGGCATGGAAGGTTCTGGATTGCACAACTGTGTTTTTATGCCTCCAGGCGGAACAGTTATAAATTTATGTGGTGTACGTCAACCTAATAGCATTAAAAGTAATCAAAAAATATGTGATGCGTTAGCCCATTTAACCGGTTTAGTATTGCCATTTGTGGGTGAAGTTATCAACAAAGATAAATTAATTACTCGCTATGATATCCCGCACGTAAAAAAATGGTTAAGGCAAAATATAAGCCGCTAAGCCAGCATTTTACTCAACTCGATATTTGATGATGTAAATAAGTGTGGATAAAAATTGGGCCGTTTTTTCGCCATCCGTCGTCAATGAATAAGAAATTAAATAAAAGGAATGTTAAGTGTCAGAACAACTAACTACAGCACTCAATGACGTAATATTTCATGTGGATTTTGTTGCGCAAACAGGGCGCGTATGGAGCCTCTCTGGTTGGCTAGTCACTGCTAACGTGCAGCCTTTATTAGTTGTTAGTGATTCAACATCGGACATTACAGAGCAACAATGGCAAAGTATTCCTCGCCCAGATGTTATCGATGCACTCGGACTTGGTGCTGATAAAATTGCTATCGGCTTTGTACAATGTTTTGTTACTGATGAAAGTGATTTTCAAAACTTATCTATTTCTGTCGATGGTGTTGCCGTTGATATGAAGTCATTAACCCCTAAGCTTTTAAATAATTCAGATATTATTTTTGCAGCATTAGGTGATAATAAAGATGCTTTTGTTGAGAGTGTGGAAGCGTTTTATGTATCTGATAATAGTGATACAGCTGTAATGATTCCTCAATCCGATAATGGTAAACCACAAATTGACTTTTATTTTGATGATTGTCTCGTCACCGATGGTAATTTGCTTTATTTCAAGGGGTGGGCGCTTACCGAACAAGCCTTAAACAACATTGTTGTAACCGATCCACAAGGCCAGGCATTTTCTGTAACTGAGTGTTTTCGTTTTGTTCGTCATGATTTAAATGAAAAACTTAACTTGTCTATGGACATAGCTGCCGGTTTTGTCAGTGTTTGTCGATTACCTGACGGTTTTAATGCTACAACCTTATCGATTGATATTGATGGTTTTGAGAGTATTACAGCGTCTGTGTCATTACATTCAGTGCCTTTGTCTAAATCAGCGTTATTAAAAACCTATTTGGGTTTGGTTGATGTTCATCGTGATGATTTTTTTAGTGGTGGACAACCTGCAATATTGAGACATGTGTCCGATATTTGGCAAGCTGAAGCTATTATGGATGGATTAACTCCGCAAGTTTGTGAATATGGTGAGCAAACGAAACAACCTGTGGTTTCATTAATTATTCCAATATACGGTCGCTACGATTTTGTTCAACATCAGTTGTTGGCCTTCTCACAAGATCCTGATATGGCAAAGCATGAAATTATCTATGTGCTTGATGACCCTAAAATAGCGCGCGAATTTACCATAGCTTGCAGTGGTGTATTTAATACCTTTACTATGCCATTTAAAACAGTTTACGCCGGTAAAAACCTTGGTTTCGCTGGTGCAAATAATCTAGGTGCCAGCCAAGCTCAAGGTCGCTTTATACTTGCGTTAAACTCTGATGTATTACCCTCTAGCCATGGTTGGTTATCGCGATTAGTCAACAAATATGACAAATTGGAAGATGTAGGCATTTTAGGCACAAAACTTGTTTATGAAGACAATACACTTCAGCATATTGGTATGCACTTTCAGCAAGACGCATATTACCCCGGTATTTGGATGAATTATCATCCTCATAAGGGCATGCCTGCTAAGTTAGTAGCCAGTGATGACACAAAGGCTGTTGAATTAGTTACAGGTGCTTGCATGCTGATTGAACGGTCGCTTTATGAATCTGTCGGTGGGTTTGATACGCGTTATATTCTGGGTGATTTTGAGGACTCAGATTTGTGTTTAAAAGTATACGACCAACATAAAAAAATCTATTTAGATACCGAAGAGTCACTATTTCATTTAGAACGCTTATCGCAAAACTTAGTCGACAGTGGTGACTGGAAATATAAACTAACATTACTCAATGGGTTATATCAAAAAATCAAATGGGGCCAGGCAATCGATAAGGTTAAACAACATTATGCATAAAAAAGTATTAGTAATTGCCCATGGCCATCCTGAATTCAACAAAGGTGGGGGGGAGCAAGCTGCATATCAATTCTTTCAGCAATGCCTGTCACAAGGCGATGATGCCTATTTTTTAGCTCGTACAGCAATAACCCCCCATGGTGGAGCAGCATTTTCGACGATTAAAAATGAAAGAGAGATCTTATTTCACACCACTCATGACGATTTCTTTTTATTCTCGAACATTAAAACGCGCCACTTATGGGGTGATTTCGCTGATTTACTGACTCAGTTATCTCCTGAGGTAATTTATTGTCATCATTATTTCCTACTAGGCATAGAAATGATGAAAATAATCAAACAAATTTTACCTGATGTTAAGCTTGTTCTTACCCTTCATGAATACTATGCCATTTGTCATAACTCCGGCCTAATGGTCAAAAAAGGTAATGATAAAAAGTTATGTTTCGAATCTGGCACTCGAGAGTGTAATCAATGTTTTCCTGACAAATCACCGGGTGACTTTTTTCTGCGTAAGCAATACATACAGCAATGCTTTAATTGGGTTGACTGTTTTATTGCACCGTCTGCATTTCTGCGTGATCGCTATATTGATTGGGGAATTGACAGCACCAAAATCCACGTGGTTGAAAATGGTCAGCCGTCCATCGATATTATACCTAGTGTCAATGTGACCGATAAGCAAGTGCGTATTGCTTATATAGGTCAAATTAACCCGTTTAAAGGTATCGATGTTTTGCTTGATGCGTTAGAGCTATTACCAGACGAAGCTCAACAACAGCTTTATATTGATATACATGGCGCAAATTTTAGTACTCAAGAAAGCGATTTTCAAAAGAAGATATCAAAACAACTCAAAAAGCTTACCCATGTTGTTAGGATGCATGGCGCTTATGAACCTCATGAATTGGGCCGTATTTTAGGTGCTGTCAGTTGGGTGGTAGTGCCTTCTACGTGGTGGGAAAACTCACCTATGGTGATTCAAGAGGCATTGAGCCATGGTAAGCCTGTTATTGTGAGTGATATTGGCGGTATGGCGGAGAAAATACAACATAACGTGACAGGACTGCATTTTAGAGCTCGTAGCGCAGTATCTTTAGCTGATACTTTTATGGCTATTTTATCTGACAAAGCATTGCAACCTCAATTAGCGAGCAATATTACTAAGCCGTTGTCTTTGCCTGAAAGTTACATACAAATCAATAGTTTGATAAGCGTATAATATGTTTAGTTATTTTATTACTACATCCATAGACGATGTAGTTAGCATTGCCACTCCGAGTATTGGAATATTGGACAAGCCTGAGTTGGCTATCCAAGGGCGTGTTGTTGTTAAAGGTAATATTACTTCGATTTCCGCAATTAACTTGTTGGGCGAAGAGTTGACAGCTGCCATTGAGTACAAGCTTGCACCTAAACTTCACCAACAACTGACATTGACCCCACAACAGGGGGTATATCGATTTAATATCAATGTTGAACAAGCTGATTTAGTTGAAGATGCTCACTTTTCGATTGTTGCTGAAGTTGAAAGCCAGAACAGCAAACTAGATAAGGTCATCTTATTGGAAGGTGTTATTCAACCAGTTACTTTGCCTCAAAGGGTGGTTTTAGTTGTTGGGTCACCACGCTCAGGAACTTCTGCATTAGGCAAGGCATGCAGAAAGGCATTACGGTCAACAGCCCATGGTGAATCGCATGTCGTTGAAGGCGTGAATAGAATGCTAACGACTGCAGACGCTTTTTTTCAGCAGTCTAAAACCGCATCAATAGCAGGGAATCTTGTCAACGCCATTCCCAAAACCGTCATTATTGCCCAACAGTTAACATCACTAAGGCAAATTTACCGTCTTTACTATGGGGATGAGGTTCTTCTTGATAAGACTCCGGGGATCCCCATGCTTGACAGTTTACCTCTGGCGATGATGGCTTGGCCGCATGCAAAAGTGATTTTTTGTAAGCGACGAGCAATGGAGAATGTGCAATCAAGAATCATTAAGTTTCCTAAAGTCGCCTTTGAACAACACATCAAACAGTGGCGTCAGTCTTTTGTGGCGTGGCGCAATAGTAAACAAAAAATTAATAAACTATTAAAACATAACCAGTGGTTTATTGAGGTCGATCAATTTGACATGGCAACAGCACCATCAAGTGTTGTAGAGCGTGTCGCTAATTTGTTAGCGTTTATCCCACGAGAAAAAAAGGTGTTTTTAAAGCAACTTGCATCCGACGATAGACCCGAACAAACCTCAGCAATTCAAACAAAGACTAAATCCCTTGATGAATTTGGCTGGTCAGAAGCCCATATCGCATTATTTAAAGAGGTCTGCACAAAAGAAATGGCATTACAACATTACAGTTATGATCAAAGCTATTATCTAACCGTCACAGATGATGAAGTGGAGCAGTCTGTATGACTCGATTAGTGCTTCACATCGGTACTGAAAAAACAGGCACGACAAGCATTCAGCATTTTATGAGTCAAAATAGACAAGCATTATTGGCTCAGGGTGTCTTGTATCCTCATATCGGTCAGCGTAAAGATGCTCATTTCGATTTAGTGAATGCATTACACCCGCTTGATAATAATGGTAAATATATGGAGTTTCTTGCACCTGTTAACAATACTTCATTACATTTATGGGACAAGTTAGCTGAGTGTATTAAAGCGCATCCAAGTAAAACCATTGTGATTAGTGCGGAGCATTTTAGTTCTCGGTTAAGGACTAAGGCGCTGACTTTTATGAGCGACTTTTTTAAGCAGCATGATATTGAACCCGAAATAATTATTTATTTGCGACCTCAAGCGGATTACATTGAATCGTCATATTCAACAGAAATAAAAGCAGGTAGCCCGAAAGTATTTCCTAAAGTGATGGAGCAATATCAATCACAACCATTACGTTACGATTACAAAAAACTCATTGACTTATGGAGCGAATTTTTTGGCAAAAAAGCACTCAAAATCATTCCTTATGAAAAATCATCAATTGGCGATGATATTCGATTATCCTTTTTAGCGGTTTTAGGTGTAACAGACACATCATCATTTAATTTTTCACAAGAAAAATTAAACGAAAAGTGGAGCAACCCAATGCTTGAATTTGCTCGTTTAGCAAATGCACGCATGAAACATATCACTGGACAAGAACGTCTCGATTTTATGACCTTTGCGCAGCACCTAATTGACAGCGAGTTACAACCTCAACGCGCACGTTTAATGACACAAGCTCAGCATGACGAAGTGGTCGCATTTTATGCAGAGTCTAACCGTCAATTGTGTTTGGAATATGGGCTAGGTCGTGAGAGTTTATTTATTGATAAACCGAAAGAAACTCCATTTCGAGAGTCAATGACAACGCCCTATTTAACTCAAGTTGATTTTATGCAGCTTATTTATGCTTTTTTTAAGTATAAAAATTCTATTTAGAGTGTTGCAGAGATTTATTTTATGAAAATTCGAGTTAATAGCCATATTGAAAAAGTATTAAATGACAGTAAGATTCACTTCAACTATCTAGGCAACAAGCGTTTAAAATACGGTGATACTTTAGTTATCCACAACAATTGCAAGATTGAACCCTATACTGCTTTTAATGCAGGTTTCAATCTACACTCTATGGGATCATTCTCATACTGTAATAGTGTGCTTCCATTACCTTTTGTTGTTCAATTAACAATAGGTCGATATTGCAGTATCGCAGAAGGACTTAACATTCAGGGTATAAATCACCCTATAGATAGATTTACTACATCCTCTGTTTCATATGATGCTAATTCAATTATTGTCTCTCAAGCATTGACTGAACATAAGAACAGTGACTATAAGATCCGCTCCAATCATGTTAATGAATCTATTCGTAATGTCGTCATCGGTAATGACGTCTGGATTGGTGCTGATGTAACGCTTGCTAGAGGAATCACTATTGGTGATGGTGCTGTTGTAGGTTCTAATGCACTCGTAACGAAAGATATCCCTCCTTATGCCATCGTTGGTGGCGTACCAGCTAGAATTATTCGATATCGCTTCGATAAAGACATCATAGAAAAACTACTTGAATTAAAATGGTGGCAATTTGGTTTTTGGGATTTAGATAATTATAGTAACGATATTGACTTTTTTATTAGAACCCTTCAAACAAAAATTAAAGCAGACGCCATAACTCCCTTTGAGCCTGCGGTGTTCGATGTTTTTTTATTATCACTTTTTGAACAGAAAGTGAGTAATGAAGAGTATTTTTCGATTATATAGTCAGATCTTGTAAGCGAACATGAGGTGGGTATCTGTCGTGACTTAGCAATCTCTTTCGAGAGTACTGATATCAAACTTGCATATTATTTGATGTCTTTAGCTCATAATGCTCGACCTAAGGGCCCCTTAATAAAAAGAAAGCACCAAGAGTACAAATTGCGAATTGAAAACCTTTAATACCAAAACACCTGCGATAATCGATTGCGCATAAAAATTTTTGTAAGGCTGATTTTGGTGAAGTGCCTTTTACTGGTTTACTAAATGGCGTACGCCACTTAAACTAGCGGTTTAAATTCAGGGATTGAAGCCATTGTCTGCGTGATAGTTGTTATATTCTCGTCAGTATTTTTCATTATAAACATCATGGTATTAGTTAAAGAAATGGCAAATATAATCGAATCGGAAGTGCATGAAGCACGATTTTCGTCCTTTGGGACAACTTTTCTGGGGCCATTACTGAGTTATTTTTCGCAAAACTTAGTTAATCATGTGCCTGAAGATAAGCCACTATATTTTCTCGCCAGAGAAGGTTATTGGTTAGAAAAAGCATACCAGTCATACCTAAACGGTGCCAATTTACAGCGTGATAGCCACTACCTACTAGTGTCTAGAGCCTTCTTATTTAAAATTCTCTCGAGTGATAACCGCAGTTATGCTTATTCACTAAAAAGCACCTTTAGCGGCGCTTTTTATGACTTAATTCGGACTCGTTTTTTATTGTCCGACGCTCAGATAAAGCAAATTTTCGATGACGAAACTACTCAAGAATTAGTGTATTTACCTGACGATAAAAAGAAAATTATCGAGGTACTTAATCAACATTCGGCTCGAATTGAAGAAGTCATTACACCGAGTAAGCAAGCCTATCTTCGTTACTTAGATACATTAGGTGTTATGCAACAAGATACATTGCATTTAGTCGATGTAGGCTATTCTGGCACTATCCAATCTTTATTGGGTATTTTGTTAAACAAAAATACCCACGGACACTATTTAATTGCTTCGAACCCTGGTGAACATGTTATAGAAAATCAGCAAGCGGTAATGCACGGTTATTTAAAAGAAAACGTTAAATTAGGCGATGGCTACTTGCCGCTTGATCGCTCAATGTTTTTGGAATCACTTCTTACTGCTCCTTTTGGCCAGTTTAGAGGCATTCGATTAAACACTTTTGACGCTAATCAGTTTGATTTTTACTATGGTCGAAAAGTCGCTTCACAACGTTATTTTCATGAGCTTGAACAAGTCATGAAAGGGGTACTTCATTATTGTGAACATGCCGCCACTTATAATATTTGTTTCGAAGTAGAAGAGCTTGAAATGCTCTTTACCAGCTACTTAAGCAAGGCAAATATGGTGCCTCGTTCAGTGAGACATATTTTTGATATCGACGACGATGTCACCGGCAATGGCACTGTTAATGCCCTTCAATTTTTTGGTTTAGCATAATGATTAATAAACAGTTCGTTAAAACTAAAATGCCAGCATTATTTAACTTTGTTAAACAGCAGCCCTTTCTATTTCGTGTTGCAAAGAGCTTTGATAGACGACTTCGTGCGCGAGCTTACGCTAAACTCAATAGCGACAAAAAAGGTTATTCACAAGGCGATATTGAATATTTACTTAATCAAGCAAAAGCACAAGGGTTATTCGATTACGGCTGGTACAGCGCTAATCAGTGCCGAGTCTTTAGTTGTGAGCAAGAAGCCTTTGAAGATTATTTAACTAAAGGAGCATTTTCGTGTGTGAACCCAAGCTCCGCGTTTGATACAGAGTTGTATTACAAGTGCAACACGGACATATATTTACAGGGTGAGCAGGCGTTAGTTCATTATATTAGGCATGGTAAAGCTGAGGGGCGTATGTCGCCACCGGCAACGCCAAAATGGCACCCAAAAGCAATCGCAACCACAGCGGATGGTGAAGCAACACAACATAAAATAGCGATGTGTTTCCATGTTTTTTATGGCGAATTTATCGACTACTACTGCAAAGCATTAGAAAAATTCCCACAGTCTGTTGACGTGTTTGTGAGCGTGAGTAGTGACGACTTAGTCGAAAAGGCACAACAGCAATTTGCTGCATGTACTAAAGTAAACCAGGTTAAGGTTAAGGTTGTACCTAATCATGGTCGTAATTTCGGTCCTATGCTGGTTGAGTTTGCACAAGAGCTACAGACCTACGACTTGTTTTGCCATATGCACTCTAAAAAGTCGTTGTATTCTGGCCGAGCTCAAACTCAATGGGCAGATTACTTAGGTGAGTACCTACTTAATGATCAGCATGTGATTAAGCAAGTGTTAAATCATTTTCGAGATTCGCCTAAAACAGGGATTTATTACCCAACTTCATTCTGGATGATGCCAAACTGGGTTAACCATTGGCTTAAAAATAAACCCCATGCGCAAAAAATGGCAAAAGAATGGGGCATTGAACTCACAGAAGACTTTTTAGCATACCCTGCAGGCGGCATGTTTTGGGCAAGACCTGATGCACTAAAACAATTGTTAAATAAAAATCATCAATACGATGACTTTCCTGCAGAGCCTTTGCCTAATGATGGTTCTGAGTTACATGCTTTAGAGCGGATGTTAGGCTTGCTAGCTGAAAAAAATGGTTATCAACAGCTATTTTATTACCCAACAACAGGCCAATTTACCCACGACGACAGTTTTATTCTTGCTCAGTATGTTAATACTCAAGAAGGGATACGCAATCAATTAAGTGGTTTTGACCATATTAGTTTTGATGTATTCGATACTTTAGTGCGTAGACGTTACTTTGTACCAGATTATGCCAAGTTATTACTCGGTAAATCATTAGTTGCGCAAGGCTTAGTTAATGATGCTCACGAATTTGTACTTCAACGCAATAAAGCGGAGTTTGAGGTACGTAAAGCAAAAAGTTTTGTTGGCGATGTGAATATTTTTGAAACCTATACTCTATTGGGCAGCCAACTTGGTTGGTCTGAATCTCAATCAAGTCAGTTTGCCGACCAAGAGTTTGCTTACGATTTGGCAATGATTGAACCCAAAGATGAAATGGTAGACATATTTAATGAGCTACTGCTAAAAGGTAAGCGTATAACGGTAGCGTCTGACACTTATTATACGCTCGATCAAGTCTCTCTCATGCTTGCCAAAGTAGGCGCCAGTGTGGGCTATGAGTTACTTGTGTCGAGTGACTTAGGTAAACGTAAAGACAGTGGCACATTATGGCCACACATCAAAGACGGATTAACTAAAGGTAAAACCTTTATTCATGTGGGTGATAATGCGGTTGCAGATGCACAAATACCAGGTGATTTTGGTCTACAAAACATGCACATATTAAATCCGTTAGATAAATGGCATGCTGCAGGTTGGAAAAATCCGTTTGTTGGTGACCTAAGTTTAAATGAAAAACAGATCCTTAAATGGGGTCCGTTGGTCAGTGATTTTGGCCGTTTTCCGTTTTTAGGTGAGTAAGTATGGTTGATTTAGTATTACATCCAGGTCATTCAAAATGTGGTTCTACAACCATTCAAGATTTTTTGTATGCCAACCGAGAGTTATTTCGTAGTCGTGGTATTTTTCTGCCGGATTTAAACTTTAATTTTCCGTGTCACGACGAGTATCAATTTCAGTTAACTCATACTCCAAGAGATTATCTGGCTAGAGTTCAGTCTGGTGAAGTTGATATTAGTGAATTGTCAAAAAAGATAGATGATCTTATCAACAAAGCTGAAGAAATGGGTTGCAGAAGAGTTATTATTTCAGCTGAAAATCTGATTAATGCAATAACAAGTAAAATGACCAGTGCAATACATCAGTTATTTGCTGAAAAATTTAACAAAGTCCGAATAGTCTATTATGTGCGCCGCCAAGATACTCTGTTGCTTGCGGCATGGCAGCAATGGGGACATAAAGATGGATACAGCTTAAATGAGTATGTAAGTAAATTAGCGAAAACAAAATTTGCTGACTTTAACTTTATCGCCACAAAACTGAGACAATTTTACACCGATGGCGTGTTAAAAGTCTTTCCACTAGAGCGCAAGTATTTAACTGATGAAAATTTATTAACAGATTTTTGTACCAGAGCGGTTATTAATAAAGCAAAGCTTAACTTTGACATTCAATCTAGTAATGCCGGGATAAGTTCAGCGTTATGCGATACATTGTCTAAAATAAATAATGTTTATATTAATCAACATGATCAAAACATCAAAAACTCAATTATTTCATCAACACCTAATGCAAAAAACATCATAAGTAAAAAGTATTCACTTGAAATGAGTAATGAAACGCGGGAAATTCTTTTTACTCGTTTTCAAGAGTCTAATGAAGCTTTAGCTAAACGGTTTTTCCCTAATGTCCCTTTTGATAACACAATGTCTTTAACCTTAGCTAAAGGAAGTGTTGATAATGATATGCAGCGATTGATGAAAAAGATTGAAAAGCTTGAAGATATCAACGCCATTCAAATGGACATGATTTTACAGCTTATGGATAGAGTTAAATGACAACAAACACTGAATTTAAAGTAAAGCTAGTTGCCATCGCAAAAGATGAAGCTGCTTACCTACCAGAATGGATTTTTCATCACTTACATTTTGGCTTTGATGCGATTGATATTTACGTTAACAATACTATCGATAATACTAGTCAATTAGATGAGGCATTGTCAGAGCTTGATTCTGTGAGGTTTTTAAATGGTGATGTATTCTTTGATGGGTCTTTTGGAAGACCTCAAGCAGCAGCATATATTGATGCCTATGAAAAGGCTTTATCTGATGGTTATTCACATATCTTATTTTTAGATATCGATGAGTTTTGGACACCAAGAGACTTTAATTCGAATATCAAAGTTTGCATAAAAACAATTGATGCTGATGTGATTTCTTTTGAATGGTTAGTTCATATGGATGAGTATTCGCCATTTTCTGAAACATTTAAGTCTAACATAGTTTGTAAAAAGGGACGGTTTGTTAAATCAATGTCTAAAACAGACTTAAACCTTAGATTTTTACATTGTCATAATGTTAATGTAAAAGATGCAATTTATAAATTAGCAGATGCATCACTATTTAAATTCAAAATTGGTGAGAATAGTGCGGTTAACCCATCAGAGCTTACTAAGCCTATAAAACCTTATTTTATCTTACATAGAATGTTTCGTAGTCAAGTCGAATATGTCTCAATGTTAGGTAAGGGGATCGTAAAAAATAGTCATGAAAAAGTCCCTAAATTCAAAAATAATCGCAATGGCTACTATGTTGCTTCTGATTCGGATAGTGTGTTTTCGATAGATGAAATTGATCTTCTTAATTATCAAAATTTAAAATTTGAATTCTTCGTAAAATACAATATAAACTCAATTGTTAATGAAGCCCGAAAATTTGTTATCCAACGATTTGAATCTATATTAAATTTGTTTAAAGCATGTAAGCCGGAAGATGTAGAAATTGTTAATAAAATTAGTCGAAATATTAGATTGAGAGATTTTACAAATCGTTAATATATTTGTTTTTTATTAAAGTTTCACACGTAATTCCATATTTATCATAGGATTATCGATGAGTTTTAAAATCAAGCTGGTGGCCATTGCAAAAGATGAAGCTGCTTACATACCAGAGTGGATTCATCATCATTTGTTTGTTGGTTTTGATGAAATTGAAATCTTTATTAATCGAACCACGGACAACAGTGACGTAGTACTAAATAACATTAGCCAGCATTATCCTAATGTTAGCTGGCAGTATGCTGACTGGATTGATTGGTGTCCTGCAGATGCGAGCAAGCATATTCAGTACATTACCTACGCTAAGGCGATGTATGATTGCCAACAGGTTGGGGATTTTACCCATATTTTCTTTTTGGATATTGATGAGTTTTTGATTCTAGATGGTTTAACATCGTCTATTCATGATGTCATCGCGCGTTACCCTCAAGATACTCCGGTCGCTTTTGAATGGTTAAATGACTGTACTCCCACAGCGAAAGCATTTAGTCAGTTGTCACCGACCTTGACAGGTAATTTATCACCTCTTGTTAAAACATTATTGCCAATTCATATTGGCATAAAAGAATTCCGTCATCATTTGCCGTTATTCAAACAACAAGTTGCCACCTTGCTAGTTGATCAATCCGTATTTAAATCACAAGAAAAAATCAAGCAAGCACTAGATAAGTCTGTTAATTATTTAAAGTCGAGTTTTGTCTATCATAGAGCTCATCGCTCACAATATGAGTATGTCTCGTTACTATATCGTGGTCGTCCCGGTGATAATTTTGCATATAAAAGCAATCGACGAGGTTACCCTAAATTAACCGCTAAATCTTGTGCGGTAGACTTAAATAAACAGAAATACGCTGAGTATCAGTCTAGTTATATTCATTTCATCGACACTATCAATTCAGCTTCTTTAGTCGTAGAGGCTGAAAAATTTGTGTGTGATCGCTACCAGCGCTCAATTGATAATATAAGCAGCCACTTATCAATAGATTACACCTTGATGATGAGATTATTTTCAGGTGTGACAGATGAACAAGTATTAACGACATTTAAGCAACACAGGTTAAAGCTTATTGAGCCAGAACCGACTAATGTTGATTTGTTAATACGATTATCCAGTGATGCGCAACAGCAAGATATTGATGAAGCTATTAGTATTATAAAACTGGCCAAAAATATTAGACCCAATGGTCCCTTAATCAATAAAAAATTAGACCAGTTGATGCAGTTAAAGCTGTCTTTATCATCTACAAAGGAGCGTTAAAGGTGAAAGTTAATCCTATCATCATCTCATTAACCTCTTATGCGGAGCGTATTAATGTGGTTCATCTCGTGGTGGAGTCACTTAAAAAGCAAACGTATCAAGTCGATAAAATTGTGCTTTGGCTAGATGAAACTGAGTTAACTCGTCCGCAACTGCCACAGGCGCTTGTGGCATTAGAAGATGAGTTGTTTGAAGTTCGTTTTTGCCCTAACTATAAAAGTTATAAAAAATTAGTACCGTCTTTAGTTGCGTTTTCTGATGCTCATATTATTACATTTGATGATGATATTATTATCCCTACGAATGTTGTAGAGGCTTTTGTTGATGCGCATCAACGTCATTCCAACGCTGTTATTGCTTCTCGGGGACGGTTGATGATGACAGATGAGCATGGGGCTTTTGAAGGCTACGACAAATGGACCTTGTTAAATAATGACACAGAAGTCATGGCACCATTTAGTATTATTCCTATAGGCTATGGTGGGGTATTGTATCCAAATGGTGGTCTTGATTCTGAAGTGATAAATGTCGATCAATTTAGTGCATTAGCCAATAATGCTGATGATATCTGGTTTAAGTGTATGAGTTTGCTTAAACATACACCAACGGTTATTTTACCTCGAAGTGTATCTGATAAATTCAAGGTTATTGAGAATACTCAAGAAATCGCATTGTATTTAACAGTCAATACAGATGATAGAAATGGCAAGTGTTTACAGGCTATTGCTCAAGCTTACCCGGCATTATTTACATTGTTTAAATCTGATACATTTCAACATGTAACGATCGATAATCGGTTGCTTAGCCAATTATTGTCACGCCCAAACCTATTTGATAGCTCTGAAAAAGCAGTGTCGTTTTTTCGTGATGCAGCAATGAAGATAGAGCATTCTCATCTTAATCTTGCCTATCAGTTAATGCTTACTGCGCGAAAATATCGTCCTCAAGGTCCATTAATAAATAGGAAAATTCGCGAGTATCAGGCTAAAATGAAGCAATAATGGTAGAATCTAGATGCGCCCAGTATTGAATATAACTATGGTATTTTCAGGTGCGGTTTAGGTCTATTCCTTGGTTAGGTGTAATGACAGTTAATATTTTGATTCATATAGGCCCGCCTAAAACGGGTACGTCGGCGATTCAATTTTGTTTGAAAAATGACAGAAAAAGATTAGCAGAGGCAGGTATCTTTTATCCTGAACATACCACAGACATTAATGGGATCAGCTCAGGTAACCTAAATTCCATCTTTGACACTGTTGGTGATGACAGAGTATTAAATGAAGCAAAGATTACACAATTGCTCGAATTGTGTAACCGTTCTAATTTCCATACATTGTTATTAAGTTCAGAGTTTTTTTTCGAACGTTTGGCTGATATTGTCGAGTTATTACCTTCTGCACGATTTATCGCTTATGTGAGAAATCCTCTAGACAGTTTTGAGTCATTGTATAATCAATCTGTAAAGCGGCATCATCATACAAAGCCAATTAAAAATAGTGCTAAATTGCCTCGTTTTTACTTAGCTAAGCTTGATAAATTTATTGATCAATTTTCAGCCAAGCGTTTTATTTTACGCTCGTACAGTTCAAAAGCTTTTGTTGGTGGAAACATCATTGCTGATTTCTATAGTATTTTGGGAGTAACACCGCCTGATAATATTATTAACCAAATCAATCCTTCTTACTCCTTTGA
The DNA here is from genome assembly GCF_005234075.1 of Shewanella sp. MEBiC00475. Classification (NCBI taxonomy): domain Bacteria; kingdom Pseudomonadati; phylum Pseudomonadota; class Gammaproteobacteria; order Alteromonadales; family Shewanellaceae; genus Shewanella; species Shewanella sp. MEBiC00475. The sequence continues at coordinate 847,786 of NZ_CP039928.1, read as the reverse complement.
GGCGCTTGAATTTAAACGATGGTTGAATCAGTTTTGTTCGCCACAAATAGCGTTAAAAGCAGATAAGCTATTACAAGCATTTAGTTCAGATACACAGCGTTTTACTTTGCTGAACGCAGAAACATTTGAGCGGTACAAAATTCAAGCCTATGACTATGTAAATGATTTCTGCGTTAAATATGATGTATATATGTCTGCTGCTTTATTAGAAGATATTTATTCTTGTGTGTCTAAACCCTATTTTGAACAAAAGTTATCATTAGATCAATTTAAGGTGGTTGCAAATTATTTACACGAGTGTAACCCATCGCTGTATCGAAGCATTTGCTATTCGCTTTATTTGGTCTCTTATCGTAGGTGTTTTCGAAGTGAGTTTGGCCAATATATTACCAGTAAGTATAAGTTGTCTGAGGTAGCAAATAAGAATATGTTTAAGTCTATAATCACCAAGTTTATTAATAAGTTAGCTGGTCGTCATATAGATGAACATACAGTAATATCAACTATCTCTTCTGATGATTTGGTTCGTTTAAGAGCAAAGTTACACATTGAGGACAGTATCAGCGATGCTGATTTACTTCGTGAGCTTGCCGTTTTAGCTGAGAAAAATGATGATATCGGTTTGGCTTATCGATTGATGTCTCGAGCTATGGTTCTAAGACCAAGTGGGCCATTGATTAAAAGTAAACTCAAATATTACGAACAAAGAATTGAAAATGAAAAGCGTCTTAACTCATAGGTTAAAAGATGTATTAATAAGGATATTGTAGTTGCAAATAGTCAGAAAGTTGTTGGTGACATTAACGAAGTCAGTTATGAGTCTTACCCCTAAAGCCTGGGTGTCGTGGGCAAAGAATAACCCTAAGTTAGTAGCGGCGTATAGTCGAAATTTACATAAAAGTGGTTTGCTTTATCAACTGCAAACGATGGAAGAACTTACCCGTTCTTATACTGCTTACCAAAAATATCAACAACAGAGTGTTGCTGAACTATTGGTTACTGCCAAGTTTAGTTCACAACCCGCTAACCCGTTAACTTTATTAATTTGTGTCCCTACGCATAATGCAGATTCATTACTAGCGACATTAATAAGTGTTGATGATCAACAGGCATTATTTTCTGAAGTGCTTGTGTGGTGTCATACTCAAGATGTTGCGTCGGTAAGAGCTGTGCTTAACGATCAACTAGATTCAACTTTCACCTTAATTACCAATTTAGGTGATGTATCTTGCAATACCACTAACACGCCTTGCTTTATGATTTTTGCAGGTGATGTTATCGAGTCTTATTTACGAGAATTACTGCCTAGCGTGCTTCCCCAGGCGACAAATATTGCCTATGTTGACACTGATGTTCGTGACGCCGCAGGTAACAGAAACTTTCCTGATTTTAAACCAGACTGGAACCCTGATTTGCAACTTACTGCCGGGTATGTGAGTTCTGGTGTGTGGATTGATAAATTAAGCCGTGTTGAAGCTGTGGTGAGAGGGCCGTTACCGTTAACGCCTTTCTTTATAAGTCAATTTTTGTGTCTTTGTTATGTAAATGGTCACGATGACCACATTGGCCATATTCCTTTGGTGTTGTTGTCTCGTCCAGAAGGTTTAGCTCCCTTTAGTCAAGCTGCGTCTTTGTTGACGGATACGTACCAATCTTTTGCTGACATTATTCCTTCTAGCTTACCCACGCTATCATTACGATGGAAGTTGCAAGCATCACCTTTAGTGTCAATTATCATCCCAACCCGAAATGGCATGGCGCTTGTTAAAGCCTGTATCGATTCGATTTTGCATAACACGACTTATTCGCATTATGAAATTTTGTTGATAAACAATAGTTCTGATGACATCAACTGTATAAACTATTTTGCTGAGCTGGATAAACACCCTAAGATCCGCGTTATTAACTATGATAAAGCGTTTAATTACTCAGCAATTAACAACTTTGCGGCTAAGCATGCAAAAGGTGATGTGTTAGCACTAGTGAATAACGATATTGAAGTTATTTCACCTAATTGGTTGCAGGATATGGTCAGTCATGTTTTGCGTGAAGATATTGGCTGTGTTGGCGCTAAGCTATTGTTTTCGGACGATAGAATTCAGCATGCCGGTGTGGTTATGGGTTATGGTGGCGGTGCAGGACATGCACATAAATATTTTCCTGCTGATCACTATGGTTACATGAATCGTTTAATTGCCACCCATAATTATAGTGCTGTGACAGCTGCCTGTTTATTGATTACCGCAAAAGATTTTTGGGATGTTGGTGGGTTGAACGAACAAGATTTGGCTATTGCATTTAATGATGTGGACTTATGCTTGAAAGTATTACAATTAGGTAGGCGAAATCTATATTGTGCCGAGTCGGTATTGTATCACCATGAGTCTGTTTCTCGTGGACATGAAGATACCCCTGAAAAAGTGTTAAGATTTAAAGGTGAGTTATCGTATTTACAGTCTAATTGGCAGCATGTAATTTGTGCCGATCCGGCTTACAATCCTAATTTAACCCTGAGACGTGAAAATTTTGGAATAAAAGATGTCAGTTTAGACGGTTGATTGTTGGCTATTTTTTATAATTTTTATCACAGTACAATCGATACTGCCACCTTATTAATGACCCGATTAGTTTGTCTAATGATGACTATTTTTAGGTTTTTTTACTTTATACCGAGATAATATGAGTTTGAACCTAACGTCAAATAGTCAGTTTATTCTGCAATCATCTTCCCCTTTGCCTAGCGCGGTCCAAAGCGTGTGTGGTATGTCTGTGTATATAAATGACAGGGTAGAATGGGTTAAGCAGGCTGTTGAAAGCGTACTGAATCAAACTATGCCCCCAGATTTATTGGTGGTCGTGTTAGATGGTAATGTGTCTGATGAAATCTCGCTTTATTTATCTAAAACCGAAAAATCACATGCCAATTTTGTATTGGTACATGGATTAAAAAATCGTGGTCTTAGTGTATGCATGAATTATATTATTGAGATGACACTGCCGTTACAACCCAAGTATTTTTTTAGAATGGATGCTGATGACATTTGTGTTCTGCATCGATTTGAAAAACAAATCACCTTGCTTGAAAAACATCCAGACGTTGATATCCTAGGCTCTGCGTTATGGGAAATTGATGAAAACGGCAAGCGTGCGGGTATCCGATGTTTGCCTTTAACACATTCAAAATTACTTAAATCATTTTCTCGCCGTTGCCCTATAAATCACCCTACAGTGGCGATTAGGTTTTCGGTTTTTGAGCAAGGGCATCGTTATTTGCCCGATATGTTGAATACACAAGATTATTTTCTATGGATTGCGTTGGCGGCAGACGGCAAAAAGTTTGCAAATGTGCGTGAACCTTTACTTTATTTTAGACGCATTAACGGTTTTTATAAGCGTCGTGGTAGAGGCAAGTCAGTTAACGAGTTTAAAGCCCGTTTATTGGCCATGGAGTTATTATCTCAACGGTCCATACAAAATTACTGTTATGCTTTACTGGTACTAACACTTAGAATGATGCCGGCTTGGGGAATAAAATTTGCGTACAAGTGTGACCGTTTTTTACTTAAACTTAAGAGACATCATTAACCGATGATCGGCACTATTCTTGTTGTTTACAATCCCGATTTGGCATTAACAGAACGTTTGTTAACTCGTCTTTATGGTCAAACCGAAGAGGTTATTATTGTAGATAATAGCCCTCAACCTCATAATTTTAAAAAAGTGATTGAATATTATACGTATCTTCATTTTCCTGAAAATATTGGCATTGCCGCCGCCCATAATGCAGGGTTAATTCATTTACTTAAGTTAGGTTGTGAATACGCAATTTTGCTGGACCAAGACAGTTTGATACCCACTGATATGGTGTTTAACTTGAGCAGTTTGCTTAAAGCATCTAAAAAAATGAAGCAAAATATTGTGGCTATTGGTCCAAGAATTCATTGCTCTTTTTCTGATGAAAATGTGCGATCTTTGGTGCAGCGTGAAGTTTTTGAATATGAACAATTAGTGGGTGTTACTCAAATTATTGCTTCTGGGATGATGATCGATTTAAGCGCGATTGACGAAGTGGGGTTAAAAGATGAATCACTCTTTATTGATGGTGTCGATCACGAATGGTGCTGGCGTGCTCGCAGCATGGGATTATCGATAGCTCGAGCTAAACAAGTTGAGATGATCCATCGGTTAGGCGATTCAAGAAGTAAGTTTATTGGGATGACTTATAAAGTAGGTGCCCCGATAAGACTGTATTATCAGTTTAGAAATATTTTATTGTTAAGTCGGCGCCCCTATGTGCCAAGTTATTGGAAAGCACGTTGTTTGTTTTTTATGCCCATTAGGTTCTTTTTAAACAGCGTTATGCAAACCAATAAACGTAAACGATTTACTTATATGGTTAGAGGTATTTGGGACGGAATATTAGGCCGCTCAGGTGCTTATAATAAACATTGGTAAAATTAATACGTTTTTGGACTAATTTAGTAAAAAATGATCGCTGCTATTGAAGCGTTTTTATGTTTTTTTCAGGAATAATTATTGTTGGTATGGTAAATTATTGCCATTAATACTTGTTAAGTACATTTTAGACTGTATTTTTTTTGTAAGATTGTGATTTAGTTAAGTCATTGACGTTAACTGTATGGATATTGATTAATTTAGGATATGAATAAACATCATGAATGAAGAAAGATTGACCCATTTAAAAGCACTAGAAGCCGAGTCTATTCATATTATGCGAGAAGTGGCTGCAGAATTTGATAATCCAGTAATGCTGTATTCAGTGGGTAAAGATTCTTCAGTATTATTACATCTTGCGCGAAAAGCATTTTATCCAGGTAAAATTCCTTTTCCGTTAATGCATGTGGACACAAACTGGAAGTTCAAAGAAATGATCCAGTTTAGAGACCAGATGGCTAAGAAGTATGGTTTTGAATTAATTGTTCATAAAAACCCTCGCGGTATAGAAATGGGTATTAGCCCTTTTGTTCATGGCAGTGCTAAGCACACTGACATTATGAAAACCGAGGGCTTAAAGCAGGCTCTTGATATGCACGGTTTTGATGCTGCTTTTGGTGGGGCTCGTCGTGATGAAGAGAAGTCTCGTGCCAAAGAACGTGTTTATTCTTTCCGTGATAATAAGCACCGTTGGGACCCTAAAAATCAACGTCCTGAGCTATGGAATATTTATAACGGTAAAGTCGATAAGGGTGAAAGCATTCGTGTATTCCCTTTGTCAAACTGGACTGAGTTAGATATTTGGCAATATATCTATTTAGAAGGCATTGAGATCCCGCAATTGTATTTTGCTAAAGAGCGTCCTGTTGTTGAGCGTGATGGTACTCTGATCATGGTTGATGATGAACGGATGGAGCTTAAAGAAGGCGAAGTTGTCGAAAATAAAATGGTGCGTTTTAGAACATTAGGTTGCTACCCATTAACGGGGGCAGTTGAATCGGTTGCGCAGACGCTACCAGAAATTATTCAAGAAATGTTGTTATGTACGACATCTGAGCGTCAAGGTCGTGTTATCGATAATGACTCTGCTGGCTCAATGGAAAAGAAAAAAATGGAAGGCTACTTCTAATATTTCTATTGGCGTAATTTTTGTTGTTTATTGGTTATTTACCAATTTTACAGATGATATTTATGACCCAGTGTTAGCTGGGAGTATGCAAGATTAAGGATATTCAGATGTCTACTAGTACGGCTCTAATTGCTTCGGATATTGAAGCTTATTTAAAAGTTCATGAAAACAAAGATATGCTACGCATTCTTACCTGTGGCAGTGTCGATGATGGTAAATCAACGTTAATTGGTCGTTTATTGTTTGATAGCAAAATGATTTTTGAAGACCAAATGGCGGCGATTGAAAAAGACTCTAAACGTTTTAATACAACAGACGGTGACTTTGACTTAGCATTGTTAGTTGATGGTTTGCAGTCTGAGCGTGAGCAAGGTATTACCATAGATGTGGCGTATCGTTACTTTGCGACGGAGCAGCGTAAATTTATTATTGCTGACACCCCAGGTCATGAGCAATACACACGTAATATGGCAACAGGTGCATCGACTTGTGATTTAGCGATTATTTTGATTGATGCTCGCCATGGTGTTCAAGTTCAAACTCGTCGTCATAGTTATATTTGTTCCCTTTTAGGGATTAAAAACGTTGTAGTGGCCATTAATAAAATGGATGCGGTAGATTACGAGCAATCGGTTTATCAAAACATCAAAAAAGACTACCGTGAATTTGCTGATGATTTGTCTTTTGATGATGTTCGTTTTGTGCCTATTTCGGCATTACGAGGTGATAACGTTGTTAATGAAAGCGAAAAGATGCCTTGGTATCCTGGCTCTACATTAATGAAGCTACTTAACACTGTTTCGATTACACGTGCCAAAAGCGATGCATTTAGACTGCAAGTACAATACGTTAATCGCCCTAATCTTGATTTTCGTGGTTTTTGCGGCACCATAGGCGCTGGCGATATTCGCGTTGGTGATACTATTGCATCATTACCGTCAGGTAAAGAGAGTAAAGTTAAGTCTATTGTGACCTTTGATGGCGACATTGAAAAAGCCAGTGCTGGCATGGCGATTACGCTAACGTTAGAAGACGAAATTGATGTCAGTCGTGGCGATATGTTAGTTCGCCCACATCAAAAACCGCATTCATCTAGTCATTTAGAAGCTGATGTTGTGTGGATGACTGAAGAAGCGCTTCACGTTGACCGCGAGTATGCAATTAAAGTCGGTAGCAAATCAGTTTTTGGACATGTTGAAACAGTTAATTATAAAGTGGATGTTAATACCTTAGAACAACAAGAAGCTTCTCAACTTAACTTAAACGAAATTGGTAATTGTCATTTTGTGTTAAGTGCACCAGTGCAGTTTGATGAATATGATGTGAATCGCAATACTGGCGCATTTATTATTATTGATCGTTTGACGAATGTTACTGTTGGCGCAGGTATGATCCGCAAAGCGTTAGTGGACAAATCGACAAAGTCTGATAGCAAACATTCAGCTTTTGAAGTTGAATTTAATGCGCTTGTTCGTAAGCATTATCCACATTGGGATGCCAAAGTCGTTCGTTAATGATTAGAATGATTTTTTACTAAAATATCAGGCTGTAAGGTAACTTACAGCCTATTTTTTACTGATTAGATTTGTTTAACTATGGAAGGTGAGTGATTTCATGTCATTAGATGCTTATCTGACGTTATTGATTTTTGCGTTAACCGTTATTGGCTTAATTGTTCTGCAAAGTAAACCTGTTGCGGTGTTTGGCGGTACCTTGATCGCCTTAATTGGTTGTAATCTAGTGACTAAAAGCCAACTGTTAACCAGTATTGCCAATCCTGGTTTGGTGACATTGATTTTACTGGTGCTGTGTTCATTAGCGTTAGAGAAAACACGATTACTGAGAATTGTTGCATCTAAAATTATTGTCGGTAATTACCATTCGACCTGGTTAAGGTTATTTGGTATTACGACACTATTTTCATCTATTTTAAATAACACCGCAGTAGTTGCAACGTTACTTTCACCGATCCGTAATAACCCTCACCATTTTGCCAGTAAGCTATTAATTCCGCTGTCTTATGCTTCTATTTTAGGTGGCACACTGACATTGATTGGTACATCAACCAATTTAATTGTTAACTCTATGTATATAGAAGCTTCTGGCCGTTCATTATCTTTTTTCTCATTCACTGCGGTTGGTGCTGTTTTAGTTGTAGCTTGTGGCATAGTGATGTTTTTTTGTGCTCGTTTTTTACCTGATTTAGAACAGGAAAACGCAAATTCCGCAGGCTATTTTATTGATGCGAAAGTGCTTGAAGGCTCTGAGTTAGTTGGGCGCTCCGTTGAAATTAATGGTTTGCGTCATTTAGAGTCATTATTTTTAGTTGAAGTGGTGCGTAACGGACACTTAATTAGCCCTGTTTCACCAACAGAAGTGATTCAAATCAATGATAGGCTTATTTTCTGTGGTGAAGTGACTAAATTGCTCCAGTTGGGACAGTTTTCTGGTTTAGAAATTTTCGCGGAAAAGAACGGTACATTAGACAGTAATTTAACCGAAGTGGTTGTAAGGCAAGAAAGTATTATTGTAGGAAGAACCTTAAAAACTACTGGTTTTAGGGCTTTGTTTGATGCCGCTGTGGTTGCAATTCGTCGAGATGGTGAGCAAGTGTCGGGTAAATTAGGTGAGGTTGTTATCCGCTCGGGTGATTTTTTAGTGTTAGCTGTGGGTGAAGATTATCGAACAAGAACTAATATTAGCAAAAACTTTATAGTGCTATCTGGTGTTGAACCTGAAACCAGAATTAATGGTTGGCGTGCATGGCTATCTATTGGTGGCTTTATTTCTATTATTGGTTTTGCGGCTATTGGCGCAGTTGATTTATTAGAAGGCTTGGTGTTATTACTTGGCAGCTTGATATTTACCAAAAGTTTAACTGCAAATGAGTTGGTTCGACGCTTTCCTATTGATATTTGGCTTGTTGTTTCATCTGCAATCTTACTATCAAATGCGTTAGTGAATTCTGGTGTTGTTGAGTTGTTAAGTGGTTATATTAATCAGTTTAATGATCCTACCTATGTGTTTATGGCTCTCGTGTTAGTGTATTTAGTGACTTGGTTTATGACTGAGTTAGTCACTAATAATGCCGCTGCCGCGTTAATGTTTCCTATTGGATATAGTGTGGCATTGGGGTTTGGTGTTGATGTATTGCCTTTTGTGATGACAGTGGCCTTTGCTGCCAGTGGTAGTTTTATTAGTCCGTATGGTTATCAAACCAACTTGATGGTGTTTAACGCGGGTAATTACCGATTAATTGATTTTATTAAAGTGGGTTTGCCTGTCAGTTTGGTTTATGGTGCGGTGGTATTGATTATGGTGCCAATCGTTTTTCCGTTTTAGGTAAATGTTTAAGTAGAAAAGGGATTACATATGTCTGATGTACCTTATAAAAATATTGATGTTGCTGGCGAAAAGTCTTCAGATGTAGTGTGGCATGAAGCAAGTGTGTTAACAGAACAACGTATTACCGCTAACGGACATCAACCTATTGTGCTTTGGTATACTGGGTTAAGTGGTTCGGGTAAGTCTACCGTGGCCAATGCGGTTGATAAAATGTTGTTTGATTTGGGTTGTAAAACGTATGTACTTGATGGCGATAATGTACGCCATGGTCTCAATGGCGATTTAAGTTTTACTGACGTTGACAGAATTGAAAATATTCGCCGAATTGGTGAAGTGGCTAAATTATTTGTTGATGCTGGATTGATAGTGTCTACTGCATTTATTTCACCTTTTTTGGCTGATAGGCAGATGGTGAGAGATTTACTGCCCAGTGGTGTATTTGTAGAAGTGTTTATTGATACACCGATTGAGGTGTGTGAAAGCCGCGATCCTAAAGGGCTTTACAAAAAAGCCCGTTCTGGTGAGATTAAGAACTTTACTGGTATTGATTCTGCTTATGATGTGCCTTTGTCTCCTGAGGTCCATGTAAAAACTGCATTGGCTTCAATTGAAGGATGCGCCTCACAGGTTGTCGACTATTTAGTTGAAAAAGGTATAGTTGCCCGTTAAGTTGGCAATATAAGCCAATAATTTTAGGTTTTTATGATGAATTATGATGTGTTTAATGGTGATGCTGATGGCATTATCTCTTTGTTACAGTTACGTTTGGCTTATCCTGCCGATCACGTATTAGTGACCGGTGTAAAGCGAGATATTGAATTACTTCAACAAGTGCCTAATGATGGTGTTAACAATGTTGTTGTGCTTGATATTTCAATGGAAAAAAATATTACGTCGTTACAACGATTACTCGATAGTGGCACTAGCGTATTTTATGCTGATCATCATCGTTCTGGCCTCATTCCGACGAGTGACAATCTTGATGCGCGAATTGATTTAGATGCCAATATTTGTACCGCATTAATTGTTGACCAATTTTTGGATGGTGCTTTCCATTTGTGGGCGATTACCGCAGCTTACGGTGATAATTTGATTGCCAAAGCTGACGGGCTTAGTTTGGCGGCTGGTCTTACAAAGACACAATCTGAACAACTTAAGCAGCTCGGTACCTTGATTAATTACAATGGTTATGGTGCTTCGGTTGCTGATTTGCATTTTCATCCCGCGGAATTATTTAAAGCGTTATTACAATATCCTTCACCTTTTGATTTATTTACCAATAAATCATCTCCATATTGGGTGTTGCATGATGCATATGAGGCGGATATGAGCCAAGCACTGGCCGTGGCGCCTCGCTATCAAAGCAAGATATTGGCTTTGTTTGAGTTGCCTGATTTGCCGTGGGCAAGGCGAGTCAGCGGTGTTTATGGTAATTATTTAGCAAATCAAACGCCTAATGTGGCAAATGGTGTGCTAACGTCAAATGCTGATGGGACATATACTTTATCTTTGCGCGCTCCTTTAAATAATAAGCAAGGCGCAGGTGATATATGCAGTCAGTTTGAAACGGGTGGTGGTAGAGCTGCCGCGGCAGGCATTAACGCATTAGCTGCCAATGATGTTAGCCAGTTTATATCAATCACTGAAGAATATTATTCAGGAAAAATATTATAAATGTTGATTCACTTCATTGACGATATTGCTCACTCTGTGACAAAACATTGTGCATTGGATGGTCAATTCAATTCTTGTGACTATGTATTTGATTATTGCTGCGAATTATTTACATGTGCTGAGGAATATCAGTTTCCTGTAATGAACTCTAATATTTCGCGTCGAGAGTTTTCGGGTTGGAGTGTGTATTGGGATATTGAAGTGCTACCGTGCTCTTTATCCATTTCTCTCATTGAAGTGCACACGGGCGATATAGTGAGTAAGACATACAGATTATAGTTTGGCACAACTGTGCTTGGTATTAAGTGAGTAGGTATGAAATTTTTAGTGACTGGAGCCGCGGGTTTTATTGGCTCTGGTGTGTGTAAGGCTTTATGTACTGCTGGTCATGAAGTTGTTGGTCTCGATAATCTTAATGAATATTACGATGTAGGATTAAAACATGCTCGTTTAGCAAGTGTAGGTCATGATGATAATTTCACTTTTGTGTCATTGAATTTATCTGAAAGTGAAAAGTTAGACAGGCTATTTAGTGCTCAACAGTTTAATCGTGTTATTCATCTTGCCGCTCAAGCAGGTGTTCGTTACTCTCATGATAAACCGATGGTATTTGCTGAGAGTAATTTGGTGGGTCATTTAGCCATATTGGAAGCTTGCAGGCATCATAAAATCGAGCATTTGGTTTATGCTTCTTCGAGTTCTGTTTATGGACTAAATGATAATATTCCTTTTTCAACGTCGCAGAGTGTCGATCATCCAATATCGCTTTATGCAGCAACGAAAAAAGCCAATGAATTAATGAGCCACAGTTATTCTCATTTATATGATTTACCGACTACGGGATTAAGGTTTTTTACGGTATACGGTCCTTGGGGACGTCCCGATATGGCTTTATTTAAGTTTACCAAAGCCATTTTTAACGGCGATCCAATTGATGTCTACAATTACGGAAATTTAAGCCGAGATTTTACCTTTATTGATGATATTATTGAAGGTATTGTTAGAGTACAAGATAAAATACCTCAAAGAAACGATAATTGGAAAATGAGTGAGAATGCTTTATCTGAAAGCAGTGCGCCATATCGAATTTATAATTTGGGTAATGGCAAACCAGTTAAATTGATGGATTTTATTAGTGCATTAGAGGATGCAATAGGTATAAAAGCCTGTATGAATTTGTTGCCTTTGCAGTCTGGTGATGTACATGATACTTGGGCTGATTCGAGTGATTTATTTAAATTAATTGATTACCAACCGGCAACGGATATTCGTGATGGTATACGTTGTTTTGTCTCTTGGTATAAAGAATACTATAACGTTTAAAAGGAATTGAAATGAAAGTTGTTATCCCTGTCGCTGGTTTAGGAACTCGCATGTTACCTGCAACGAAGGCTATCCCTAAAGAAATGTTACCTTTAGTGGATAAACCTCTGATTCAATATATTGTTAATGAATGCGTTGCCGCAGGTGTAAAGCAAATTGTATTAGTTACCCATGCTAGTAAAAATGCAATTGAAAACCATTTTGATAAGTCTTACGAACTTGAATCTACATTAGAGAAACGTGTTAAGCGCCAACTATTGGAAGAAGTACAAGCTATTTGTCCTAAAGATGTGACCATTATGCATGTGCGTCAAGGCGAAGCAAAAGGCTTAGGCCATGCGGTATTATGTGCTTATCCGTGTATTGGTAATAGTCCATTTGCAGTCGTGTTACCAGACGTTATTTTAGATGAATATACAGCGAATCAAAAAACGGAAAACTTGGCGGCAATGATTGCCCGTTATAAAGCCACATTTGCTAGTCAAATTATGGTGGCACCAGTGCCAGAAAGTGATGTCAGTAAATACGGGATTGCCGATTGTAATGGTGTTGATATAGCACCGGGTGATTCAGCTAAGATTAAAGCAATGGTTGAGAAGCCTGCTGTAGGTGAAGCGCCGTCTAATTTAGCGGTTGTTGGCCGTTATGTGTTATCTGAAAAAATTTGGCGATTGCTCGCCAAAACACCTGCAGGTGCTGGTGATGAAATTCAGTTAACTGATGCTATTGATATGTTGATTGAACAAGATACTGTTGAAGCTTTTAATATGACCGGAAAGTCACATGATTGTGGTGATAAGTTAGGTTATATGAATGCTTTTGTTGAATATGGCTTACGCGATTCAAAGTTAGGCGCCAATTTCAAAAAAAGCATTGAGAAAATTATGCTCGAGCAGTAAAGATTTATCTTTGTTAACACCAAAACCAACTCTTTTGTAGTTGGTTTTTTGCTTTTACTTTTGCCTAAAATCTTAGATGCTAGGATGCTTTACGGTTAAATGCTGTAACATCTAAGCCGCAAAGCTGTCCCTATTAGGAAGTGAGCCTAGCAGACTGATTCTGCATTATTGGCTTAGGCACTAGCCTTTTTATATATTTTTAGATTGGAGTTTTTGTGTCTCGTAAGTATTTTGGCACAGATGGTGTGCGTGGGAAGGTGGAGACTTTTCCTATTACTCCTGGCTTTGCTATGAATTTGAGTCCAGTATTCATGTTTTGCTATGGTCTCATCCCTCCTTTGTGAAGATGCACAATGCCAAAGCCTGATAGTTATTAGTGTTTGGTTAATTACCGCTTACCTACCGATATCCAAATGTTAAAAGTACAAGCAGAGGATATCGCTATAGCAGTTCGTGCCTAGCGCTTGAAAGAGCGGACTTCGTCCTGCTAGTGTCGCTTTGCGGCTAGGCCATTAAGTGGATAGATCCTATAAAGGCAAAAGCCTAGCAGATGAAGTTTTCAGATGTTAGCTTACTCACTTCATCTATTTAGTCGCGCGGAAGTTAATTTCTACCTCTGGTGTTATTAACCTAGTCCCTCGCTTTTCATCAATGAGTCAAATGCACTGCCGTCAAGGCATGACGCATTGGCGACATAGGGGGCATAGACATCAAACAGCAATCGCGTGTCGCTGTGACCGAGCATTTGTGAAATGTAGAGTGGGTTTTCGTGAGCCGCGATATGAAGCACTGCAGCGGTATGACGAGTTTCATAAGGTCTACGTAGTTTTAGACCCGCCGATTTTAAGGTGGGAAACCACAATTTACGACTAATAAAATGCGTTGAAGGCGGGAAACCTGTTGGCGAGATAAATACAAAGTTAGAACGCCCTGTTTTAACGGCTTGAATACGTTTAAAAGCATCAAAGACGGTATCGCACATTTTTAGTTCGCGGCGCGATTTTGGTGTTTTCACATCACACACTTCACCATTGACCCAATTTTGACGAATTCGGATTAATCGGTGGTCAAAATCAATATGCTCCCATTCCAAACCATGCACCTCACAACTGCGCATGCCTGTCCAAAATCGGATAATAAAATAATCCTTCCACTTTTGCGGTACTTTAGCCAAAAACTTGCGTACCTCATCAATGGTCATGGGATGTGACTCTGCCTTTTCTTCCTTGAGCGATTTATATCGTCTTAGTGGATATTCAAACTTACATTCTTCAGCGGCCAAACTCACCATGGCAACCAGAGGCCAGAGTAAAAAGTTAATTCGACGATTAGACAACAAGCGTGAACCGTCTTTTTTCTCGCCTTCTTTTAATGCCTGACGAAAGTAATCCAACTGTGACAAGGTGATTTCATTGACTAAGGTATTACCAAACTCTGGGATAAGGTATTTATCTAATGCCGCCCGTATAGTGGCTTGGTAACTGTTTTTCCAGGTCGCTTTTTTGCGTTCAAACCATTGGTTGGCAAAGTTATCAAAGAAAGGATATTGGCGGTCGGGGTGTGCTGCGCGCTGCAGTTGTTCAAACTTTGCCACTTTTTTACTGTTAGGGAAATAGTCGCGGTATTGAAAACTGCCTAAGTCGATTTCGGCACTCATTTTTTTGAGTGTGGCTTTGGCGTTAGCAAGGTTTTTGGGCGTGGCCATCAATTTGGTGCCTTCACGAAAGCGGCAGCCATAAAGATGTATGTCGAACTGAATACGCCCATTGGGGCGAATACGAATTTGAGCCATAAGAGGCCTCCATCAAATAGATCTATCCCTATCCGATGGAATTCGTTAGAATTTAGCCATCGGCTGGATGCGGATTAAAGGTCGTTGCAGCCGATACGGGGGAGAGTGGTTGCCGCCACTCTCTCCCAACTGCTATTTTTAGGGTAACTCAACTTACCAATCGCGCAAGTTAATCACCACATTGTGTTTCCCAATAGGCTGATGTTTTAGCTTATTAGTTAACCAGTTCCAGTTATATACCTAGTACTGTGTATTTGTAAGGGCTATCCACTTAGCACAACCAACCACTATATGTTGTGGTTATCGATTTTTAATTGATTGGTACGTTATCGGCTTAGAACGCACTGCTTGTTCAAGCAACCTGTAGAATAATAATCCCCGAGAATCTGACTTTCTTCTATTGAAGCGAAATGTAAACTCATCTAAATAATAATCAAGTTGCTTAGCCTTTACCGCGCCTTGATATGTACCTAAAAGCCATCTTTTACATAATGATGAGACTCGATGTACCCCAGCCATTGTTTCATGTGCAGGTACAGATGAACCTAAATGCACTATTCGGTTATGCTTATATCCTTTCTTGTCTATTTGTTTGTATGCTTGAGAGCCATCACTACAAATTGTACTACCAGGTTCAATTACATCTTGAATGAATTGATGGATATGTTCTTTGGTTGCACTTTCCACTAGCCTTAAACGTATCCGGCCAAATCCAGAGGGTGATAGCAGCTCAACAGCGACCAAAACTACAGCCTTACGCTTACCCTGTTGATTTTTAATAGATGATTGGGGAACGACGCCACCTATTAGTGTTTCGTCAACCTCTACGATGCCGGACAGTTTATCCCTTTCAGGATCAACCATGGCATGCCTTAACTTGTGCATTAATGACCAAGCGGTTTGATAACTCCCAAGACCTAATAACCTATGAACTCCAAGAGCGCTGACCCCATTTTTTTGATTTGTAATAAACCAGACGGCAGCAAACCAACTTTTCATGGGGGTTCTTGTTTTGTCAAAAAGTGTACTTGATGTTACTGAACACTGAGAACGGCAAGCATGACATTTTAACTTGCCATTACTTAACTGATAAGGTGATTGATGGCTTGAACAGCTTGGGCATATGAATCCGTTTGGCCAACGAAGTTTGTAAAGGTAGCTAATGCAGGATTGTTCATCATGAAACCAATCAACAAATTCGCCCCAACTTGTAGGGTAATCTACACCCGCTTTTAATAAATACGATGAAGTTTTCATCACTACATATTGACACTGGTGGCGCTAAATGGATAGCCCTTGTATTTGTCCAGTACTTTGTGGCCTTTCTTCAACCTACCCATCAACATAACGTGTCACTTGAGTATCTAATTGAAATCAAACATCATCAAAGGCGGTAAGCTCTAACTCTGATTGGCTTTGTCACAGCATTGGTTGATGACTGTCATCTTTAGCTCTTTCTAAATAATCTTGCTTCACCTCCATCGCTGCTTCAATGCTACCGTCTTCAGATTCTACGGGGATCTTGATATAAGATACGCTTTCTTGTGCACTAGAATAAAACTCCATATGACACTCACCCTTGCTGTTTTTAGTAATAACAAGTTTCACTTGTTTCAACGACAGCATATTGGCAATTTTAGCATCGATTACATCTTTGGGACGAAACCGATAAAGACGGGTTTCATCAATGCGAAGATCCTTAACAAACACCATTCTTGACAGGTTATTGCCTGTCATTCCATTGAATATCAGTAGCTGATTATTGTGGAACAACATGTAACACTCATTTTTTTTCTTTTCTTCACGGTATCTACGCTGCGCATCAATTTCAGCTTTTAAGCAAGTAATATCAACGATAAGCGTTGCCTCAGCAACCGTTTTTTCGGGTGTACGATTATAAAAATCGTTCAAACCGGCAATGGACTTAGTGACGGTCTGCTCAGGTGTGCTGATGGTAATAGACTCACCTTCCATGGCTAGAAAGATTTCTGCAGCGTTTGTATTACTTAGCAGCCGTTTTAGTGCATCTAATGTTGCAGGATTGAATGCCAGCTGGATGGGTAACTTAAGGTTGTCTGGTAACTTTTGAACTTTAAGTTCGCCAGCTTGCTGGATCTTTATGTCCCTTGTTTCAGCGTTCAATTGTAAATAATCAAAGGGCATGTGTGTGTCACTAAAATCACAGATCTGACTCATACCGGCGACTGACACACTATGACATGCCCGTTGCTCGTTTGCTTGAAGATAGTCAAGGTGCTCAGTAAATACTGAAAGTGTTTCAAATTTACGTAATGGAGGATACGTTTCATTTGTTGCATTCAATATCCTTGGCGTTTCTACATGTGTCACGCTTACATAATTGCCATTTTTATAGTCTAAAGTTAAGACTAATGGCTCGAAACTGTGTTTGCCTCCCTTTTTATCTTGGCGACTAACCGAATTAATTGCTTGGCAGAAAAAATCACCTGCCAATGCAAAGGTAGCTTGTTTTAATCCGTGCCCTTTTTCGAGTGGCTGCGTCATTCGATTGAGATTAGGTGCATTTCCTCCGATCCACGTAATGGATTTTTGTTCTAGAGATATAATCACCGTAACTCCATAGTCACGCTGCTTTTTATCCAAGATTGCGGCCATTGCTTGAAATGATTCAAGCTGTTCAGTTGGGATGATAAGTTTTGTCATCATTGCCTCTCTTTTTTTGTTGAACATCATTTAAAAAACACAGTAAACGTTCTGATAACCAGCCTTGCGGGTCACATTTTGGGGTAAACGAAATCTTCAACTGGCTATTGCCGTTTGATTGAGTAATGCACTTAATGCTTTCTTTTGCCCGGGAAAAGTGTGAATTTAACAGTGCTAGTTGTCGGGTTTTATTTGTTTTGCGATTGACGATTAACTCGAATGACAAGTCTAACCATTGCCACTGATCGGTTCGAAATATTGTATTGATAAGTTCAGCATTTTTGATGTTACAAGCCAAGACCACGTTCAGAGAGCCTTTGTTATCCTCATCGCGAACAATTATCGGTAAGCGTGAAAGAGCCGATACTTGTTTATTGGTTAATGCGTAATAGAGGTGTTTACCTGAATGCAACCATAAAGAACTGAGTAACGAAAAATCAATATTATTATCTTGGCTCATATCGAGCATGATCCGATCAAGGAAATGCAATGTTTGAGTTTTGTCGACTTTGCTGCACCAAGTTTTCACATAGTCAATCGATGGGGTTGCAGTTGTTGAAGATGGTTTGATTTTTTTTGCAGCAAACAACCAACTTTTTAATCTGTGTTCAGTTAGATAAATGGGGTCTTTTTGGCGTTGACTCACGATTTTGTCAGCGTACTCTGGACTGATATTTTTTAACAGTCTTGAGAAATCATTTGATGCGGGGCTCAACCCTAATAAGTAGCGCAACTCGGCGTGCGTAAATGCACGTTTTTGAAGTTCTCCATAGCCTTGACGATAAAATGGGTATAGCCATTCTATACCGTGAAGGTATGACCATCGGGTTGTTGCGTAGTATTCATGACCAATTTGACGGCAAATTTCATCAAGTAGTAGATTGTCATTATAACGAGAAAATGGTTTACCCTCTAACCAGTAGTCGAATCGTTGTGAAATGGCTTCTGAATTGAGTAAATTATGGATCTCTTTGTCGTGCGTGGTCTGCTCTGGTTCGAGCCCATATCCAAGGTGAAGCCCTTGTAAGAAAAATAATTTAATACCACTATGGCGTAAATGATGAAAACGAGTCTGTTGGCCCGTAATCGCCTTGATAGCTTTCGTTACCGGTAACAGATAGTGCAATTGCCGTTCATGAGGTTTTTCTGTGATATATCCAATAAGTGGTGTGTTAGCTGGAGCAGTTTTTTTATAAAACAGTAACAGCCTAACTATTTTTGCAAACTCTTCAGGTAATGTGACATAAAGAGATCGAGATTTACGACTTTTAGTCGTACCTTCTTCGGTTTTTCTTATAAATAGGTAAAAGCGCTGTTCATTTCCACTATTGTTATAAATATCCTGCATCCGTAAACGTAAAATTTCACCTCTTCTGAGCATGGCAAAGTAGGCTAATATGCAAGTCACTGCGCAACAGAGTCGTTGAAATAAGTGTCCCTGAGTTTGTGTGATCAATCCCTCGACAATTTCATGGAGTTCAAGCATAGAGATGCAAAATGGATCAACTGAAGGTAATGATGTTGGTGGTTCAAACTCAGACAGTTCAAGATGGTCAGTTAACCAGTGGCAACTCAAAAACTTTAAAAATCGGTAAAATTTTTCTAAGTTTGTTTTGTTGTTTATTGAGTCAAGCACTTTGTGTCCCCATTCGTGCAGTAACTCCTGATCAATAGCATGGGCAAATGGCAGTGGGTGTTCATTGAACAAGGATTCAATATTGCTGTACTTGTATATTGAGTTGTGCGCTAATACTTTTTTTATTGGTCCTCCATGCAGCACAAGCTCTTGTGTGAAATAAAACAGCATGGTTGGCAGTACATCATCTTGTGACCACGGCGGCGCTTTAGCGTCTAACGCGAGTTGTTTATTTTTAATCAACTGCTTATGTGGCCAACGTACGGTTTTATTTAGTCTGACTAACGGCTCAAACCATTTATCATCCCAATCTCGTTCATAGATTAATTTCATTTTTTTAACTTTTTCAGAAGTGAGGATATCAGGCTTTGTGAATGCAACATGTCTGTGTGGTGAGCTAATGTCTTTAAGAAATGATGGTGTAAGCGACTCTCTATTACTCCAGACACTTTGTAAAAGAAGATGCCATCCATTGACCGACACGCTGGTTAATGAAAATGGCACTTCACAGAGCAATTGATTTAATTGAACGTGTAGAGAGTGTTTTGTCACGTTGACTTGATACGCTTGATATTCTTTCAATATGCGATAAACAAACAACGGCAGATGATACCGAGTGAACCTTTTTTGCTCATTGCGTTCATTTTTGGACTCAATGAGCTCGACATTAAGATATATATCCGTCCCCGTTTGCTTTATGCAATGCTCATCATTGAGAATGCTCGTTAGGTAACTTATGGACAATGGAGCGATTTCCATTGCGATAACCAGCGCCGCAAATGCAGGGGTAATGTCAGTACGTGTTTTCAAGAAAGCATGTTTGTATTGTTCATATGCAGTGATTACCCCCAGGTTTCGTCAACGTTTGAGTTCAACCGCTTGTAAAAAAGTAACTCTCTGTCTATTAGGGTTTTGTTTATTTTTGGGGGAAGTGTCCAGTGAAGCACATCGCCTAAATAATACATAATGCAATCGAGTGCACGACTGTAATTCTTGCGCTTCCCAGTGGGGACAATGTTAATGATCTTGTTAATATGGCGTAAGTCTGATTGTGTGACTTCTCTTTTATGCTCAATGTGAGTGCTCTGTAACTGCTCTTGTTCGCTCCAATGATCAATTACCCATTTGATAGCAGATAGATCTGCATCAGGCATAACGTTCTGTTGACAATGGTTTGTAATCTTTGTTGCATTGAGTTGAGAGAAGATTTTAGACATAACAGATCTCCGATAATCCAAAGCGTTTTGACAAACTATTAAGATGTTTCTCTAAAGGGATTAAGTTTGCCGGAAAGAGATGATCGCTTCCTAAATGCTCCCCAAATTCAGAATGGCCCATCAATCGGTCTATTTGACTGACGGTGAGTTGTACGGGCTCAATACTGGTCAAAGCACATTGCGCGAAAACATGACGGAGCATGTAAGGGACTTTGCCGTGAAATCGAGCGTGCATAAACCGTCTTAAGTATTTTGCACTCAGTAGTTTAGGCAAGCCATTTTCATCGTATAAATGCCAAAGGTATTTGCTCAAGAGCATGGGAGGAAGTCGAATCGAGAGGGATTTTTGCAACTCAAGATAATGATTGAGCTGCAATGTTAGAAAATTCGACAAAATGATCTTTCTGAGTTTACCTTTGTCACTGACAAAAGCATGTTTCTGACCAAAACATTTTGCTCGTTCTATTGAAATAGCGTGGGTTGGCCGTGTTGACGTTAATAAAATAAACAATAAGGTTAGATGACAAGTACAGAGATTAAAATACGCAATATGGCGTTGTAAGGTTGCCGCATTGGTTGGTTTTTCCTTTAGCACTTCCGCTGCGAGGGCCTTAAAAAAAGAGCTGACCTCATGCTCGGCAATATTGCGATTGCTCCCAATATAGATTTTCTGATCAATTTTTGTGTCATTACCGCCTTCATGAAGGATCAGGCGAGATTGGCTGATCCTACCGCCTTCCTTAAACTCACGTGGTATTGATTTCCCTAACGTTTCGTTAATCAGGTTCGCTCTACTGGTGTTCTGACGATTTTTTTCCTGTTTATACGCAGACGTTGGAATGTGAATAGGGAACATTGTTTGAAGCTTGTCATGCCGTATTTGCTCAAATAGCCTTATAATATATCGTTCTTGTGCCCAAAATATTTTATAAGTAATGCGTTCACTATCTTCTTGTTGATAAGCCGCAGCACTACGGTGATGTAATTTATTTTTGGGTAATAATACACTTTTAGCAGACGTTGATAATTCGTTATCAACACGTACACAGTTGGTCATGTATCTGAAAAAAGAATCTTTTCTTAACGATGGTGCCCCTTCTAAATCTGATGGCAACGTCCACGTCTGATCTAATAACTCAATGAGTAGCCCTTTTTCTGTCTTACTTAGCCATTTAACGCCGTAATTTTGTTTGGATATAAATTGTTGAAACAGGGTGTTGAGGGTGGGTGGGATGGGCTGCCACCGATATGTGATGCCATTTAACGTTGGATAGGGGAATGCGTATTCAACCCAAGAAATATTGTCATGTTTTCGTGTTCTGAAACAATTTACGCAACAATCTGCACTACTACTGATCCTTATAAAATCAGGAATAATATCTTGATCGAATGCCTTATTCTTTGGATTAAAGACTTTATTATCCAATTGATGTGATAACCAGAGGCATAAGATAGTCACAATCCATTTTTGTTGGTCGACATGTTTAAATTTACGTTGTTCAAATTGATTGAACAATTTAGCTAAAGTGTTAACGCATAGAAAAGCATCGGGTTTTACTCCCCCGCATTTTTACGACGATTATCTTTGCCTATTGCTTGTTGTTGGCCCATTGCTAACTCCTTTTTTGGGGAGCACGAAGTGCTGAGGGCGTGACTTGGGCAAATGCACTTAACTCATTTTTTGTTGACTGCATTAAGCCCATTTGGACGGCTTGTTGATATCGATGAAACAAGAGCGCTGGTGTTCGGTGATAAGTAGGATATTCCAATGCCAATTTTGTGATATTTAATGAGGAGATAATACAACTGGCATCGTCAGCGTCGCAGATATTGAGCGACACTTTCAGTTTGTTTGATTGAGTGTGGTAGCGACAAATGTCCAGAATAGGACTTAATGCTAATAATTCAAAGGTATTAGAATGCGCCGTTTGGCATACTGATATTGGGCAATTGTCCAGAATGAACTGAAGTTCTCTTAGTTCAAGACGATTGATATCACCCTGTTTTTTTAGGGTGATATGATCAGCTTCAAGCATTTCTTGCAATAAGCGATGAAATGGAAAGTTGATGGTGTTAAGCGCTACTTTTCTATATTTAGCCATGTCATGTTCCACTTATTAATGACCAGTTCGGTCAATTCCCTGTGATGCATTGCTAACGAAGTCAATCCCGACAACGTGTAAACTAGTATTAATTATTCACTTAAATTTATAAAATACAAGCGTTAGATTGAATTTATTTAATTAAAAAATATTAATATTCATAGGTTTAACAACAAAAATGTTGTTACTGGTAGATAGTTGAGGGGGTTAGATTTAATGTCGTAACGTTGTTTAAATATACTTAAAACTTGTTTTAACAAAATATATAAATTGAGTCACTGCGATATTGAATTCATCATTAGGAAAGCAAAAGCGGTGAAGGGGATTAAGTCAAATACACTGACTTTAATTGGCGTCATGGTCTGACAGCAAGGTGTGGGAATCGTTGAAGTGACTGCATGTGTAAACACCACATCAAACCGATGCATTTCAGCAGGGAGGCAAATTATCCTGCAATTGTATTCAGTCATTTAACAACAAAAATATTGTTATTGATAGATGATTTAGGGGGTAGGCAGGGCTACCGCATGAGTGTTTGATTTTTAATCGACCTACTAAATCCAGCCTTTAATACTGCTTCAAGCATCAATGGATCCATCATGCATCGCTTTTGTTTTCCAACAATGCTTATCTTGATCGACTCTGCTCGTAACATATTCAAACTCATATGATGCAGACATGACATATTTTCCGCTCCGTGAGCGTTGTAGATCTGACATGCATCCTCACTCATACTGACATCAAGCACCCAATGCATTGATTCGATACCCCAGTGCTCTCGAACGACTATCGCTGCTTGTTCGGCACTTAGCTCCTTAGAGCTGATGTAATAACATTGCTGAGCTGAAATCTTTCCCGCCAGCAAAGTCCAGATCTTCGCTAAAACGATTGCCCCCATAACACAGTCGTAACGAAGTGCCACCTTGAAAGGTCAGTTTGTCTAGAAGCCCACCTTTCTCTATCACAGATCGCATGTGAGATACATGTTCAACCTGCATTGCTTTATTCACCAATTGTTCGAAATTTTCTTGATTAATTCTCATATAGTCCTTCCTTGCTTACTAAATGTGTATTTCGGCCAACTCGTTTTAAGTCTCTGTATGCAGTTTGTTTCGTCGCTAACCTAAGTGGTCTACCAACTAAACTGGTATTATCTAGAATGTCCATCGGGTCTCGTTTCGTATGCGTAAATTCAATTGTACCTAAAGGTGTTTTGAATTCACCGGAACGTCCCGTTGTCATAACAGTTAACCGATCTACTGGAATTTGCGAAATAACCCCAAAATCAGAAAGTGCAGATTCCAAGCTAATGTAGTTATATTCTCCACGTCGAATAGTTTTAGCAATTTGCTCCAACGTATTGATCCCTTTCGACTGCGCTAAATTGTATAAGTACACACCATTAATGATTCGAGTGAGTAAGCCATCGTCTTGCAAACGTTTAATTCCCGCCCGCAATGCTCGCTCATTATCTTGATGAAAGATTTTGGCCAGATCTGAATTAGTAAAAACACAGCGGCCACGCTTGTCATATTCTAAGAGTTTTTTAATTGCCTCAGCTTTTTTCACAATACACCTCAAGTCTACAATTATGACACTTAAAAGTGTCATAATTGTAGACTTGACTCTGGAGCTATTATTAAATGGACTTAGTCAGTTTATTGAAAATTTCGAGAAAAACCCACTGATCAACACGAAGTGGCGCACGGTGGGATGAATCGATAAACTAACCTTGCTCTTGAATATATTTTAGAATTGTATCAGCGGACGCATTGCCGACTGAGCAAGCAAAATATCCATCAGACCAAAAGTATTCTCCAACCAAAATTGCTTTTTAAGGTTCGGATATCTACTCCAAATTAATCTGTTGGTTTGCTGCTTAATTCTTCTAACATGCTGCCCAACAGCATATCTTAGCGATATCCTCAAAAGAATATGTATGTGATCCCTATCTATTTCGATCTCTTCAACTGAAAAGTCAGACTTCTGCGAAATATCTAGAACAACTCTCTTCATAAACTCGCCAACTTCACCATGCAGTAGTTGCTTTCGATATTAGACGTCAATTAAGTTGTTCTTTGAGTCGAAAAAACGATTGGTGAGTTGATGATGTATTTTAACATATCAATGTTGAGTCACTTCGCCTTTCTTGATGTGGTTTGATATATATTAGTTGATTTGTGATATATCAAGGCGTATCAAATATGAATGATGTAACTGAACAAATACAGAAAAGCTTATGAGAAGCGAGTGCGCGCAAAAGGGGTAGTTAAAGAGAGCTAAGTGCCAGATCTGGTGTCCTCACCTCTAGCTCAATAATTGCTCTTCATACTGGCAAACAATGTCAACTAAATTATCTAGCTCATTTCCCAGTTCTGTATCAGGTTTTGCATTCCATAATTGTTCAATTCGCTTCAAGGCGAGCTTATGCTCGGCAGCATTCGAGATCTGACATGCAGTCAAAATATCTCTGACACCAATACACAGATCTGAGCTTTCTTTCAAAGAAATCGCTTTATCTTTATCTACCACGTCAAAAATATTACTGAACATTAACCCCTCGCAAGCACCTAAGTCTGGAGCATTTGCTATGTTACTTTTTAACGTGTCCTTAGGTATCGGCTTTTTGCTCATGTTAGGTATACCCCATTTAAAATGTGTTTTTCGTCCCTTAGTGACATCGTCATTTTAAGCACTTACTAAAGTGATGTTAACCACTGTCCAGAAGTGGGTTTGATGGCGAACGAATCGTGACGATGACTCACCCCTCAGGGGTATTATTGACTTCTTTGTGACTTATCGCTTGTTTCGCTTTAAAGGAATTAAAAGTGACGATATGGTAGATCCCCATGAGTAAACCACCGATGATAACGATCCCGATGGAGATAAACGGCATCCAATAACTGAGCGTGGCGTTCATGAGTGAGATCCTCTTTTATGGCGCGATAAATGATGAGATAATGTTAGCACATTGTCGATTATGGTGTGATAACTGGTGTGAATAACGAGCAAAAAAGTACAGGGTTTAGCGCCAAAATCAGAAGGCAGATGGACTTGAAATGACTCGCGTAAAGCGAGTGATAGTGAATAGATTCCTCTTCGCACCTCAGACAATTGTGTCTCATTGGAGGACGTTTTGGCGGTTTTCAGTCTCAGTTATTGATTAATAATGAGAAAAAATTGATTAAAATCAGATAAATGGCGGGGATTCAATAAAGTTGGTAAAATAGGCCTAACCCATTTCCCACTCAGTGGAATTTCGGGGGCAGGCTATTTTCATCATCAAAAATGAAAAGAATAACGGTTAAAAACACCTACTGGCTAGATAAAAAATACAAAAATCGTACGATACTATTCAAGCCGATCACTCAATACCATTTTGACCGAAAAGTGATCGGCATCAATGGTATTGAGTGATCGCGATGGAGAGTATTAGGTGATTGGCTTAGATGGCATTAGCTGATGGAGTAATAACTCGCAAGCTCGCCTGAGGACGGGCTTAGAAGTGAAGCGCCCTGCTAGATCCCTACAAATCATCATCCCGGTATGCTTTTGCGCCAGAACCATCAGTTGCGCTTTTATAACTGATGATTTCACCCTGTAAAAACTTATCTCTTGGTAAGACTAATAACTCCAGTCCAACCCCCCTTAGGGCTTTACCTAAAACTAAAGCGCTAGCTTTCGATTTATCTCCCTCAATCTCAGATAATGCCTTCCTTGTAATGCCAACCATTTTGGCATATTGCTCTTGATTAGCGAATAGCATTTCAGTACGCAACCTCTGCAAAGCCTTACCTGTCGTGATCTGACTGGTAATAAGCTCAATGCAAATACTTTTCATAAGCTCATCTTTGACAGAGCTCGGCAATTTTTTACGCTTAGCAGCAAGTGGTAGTCGGCCATGACGATTATCTTGGGCTAACATTTTGGCCTTTTCTGTCATAGTAGTTTCCAGGTTTTGAATTTCTTCTCTAAATGTTCATACCCCATACTTGGGAAAGAGAGAATAGACTGGGGAACACCTCGGTTTCCCAGCCTTTGCTTGAGTTCAACTAATTCTATTGCTGTTTGAGCCAATGCATCTAAAAGCGCTTTTGGTTCAATAAGATCTGCAAGACTATTAGCGATTTTAACAAAGTCATATTGTCCACCTAATTCAAGGCCTGCCCCCCATATAAAAGTCCTTGATATCACTTCTGGATCGGCTTTCATGGGGGCAAAGTCGTAGATAGGCGCGAGGGATACGCGATTGTTCTGCTTGATGAATGACGTATTACGACCGTGATTATCGGAATTACCAAAAGCAATATTAAGCAAGTCCCTGCGAACCCACTCGATAACAAACGCTGCTATTCCATCCTCTACATCGAGAAACGTTGTTGTTTCACTGTTATCGCTTTTTAAAGTCAACACTTCTATCAAAGCGCGGATCACCTCGCCATGCTCCATCATAGTCGCTGGAGCAATATCTAAGACAGAGTAAACTGACTCCATACCAAGCAATTGCTGTTTATTGCCTATTGTTGCAACATCGAACCTTGGCAACCACAGTGATGGACCTCGCTCGCTCTCCATCAACCGCATTTCATCAGTGGGTATAGTATCGAAACCTAATGCGTTAAGTTCGTGATAGAAGTGAAACTCAGCCCTTAAAATATCGTGGTCGATACTTGCACTTCCTCTTGGAAATTTAACTAAGTATCGGGTGTCTAGATTACTTGGATTATCTTGAAAGGTATCTATCCACACTCTGTCATCTGGATCACAACGAAGAAGTAATTTAGGCGCCGCACCACCAGCACCAGACGCACCGCCGGCAGCGGCTCCATTTGCCTGCGCGTATTCGATAAAGTCGACTTCAAGCCTACAGACATCCTCAACGCTAAACGTTACTGGTATTGGGTTAATAATAATAGCAGGTACCGACTCTTTCACCCTGATATTGCCTATCGGTGCGATAGTACCTTGAGATAACAGGATAAAATTCCTGGTAAGCTTATCTTCATCGAGCAAGCGCAGTGTTCGTAGCCAATATTTACGACTTGAGCCTGCGGGAATAATGTCATCTAAAAAACGAAACCAGTTGGTATTATTTCGATAGGGGATGGTGTCGTTTGGCAAAGTGACGCTGGTTGCGGTTTCTGCAAAATCATTATAGTGTGTAAACACATGATCTGTTTCATAGTCCAGTCGACAAAAGCTTGAATCAAGGTGTTCTGCAAACTCGATAGTCGCAACATCATGCCACTCAAAAGCGTAGTTAATTTGAATTGTAATTGCTTTAGGCATAATGCATCCATTTCGGTTCAATAAAGAGTGTAAAACTAATTTATTGAAACAATATTAGCACATAAAATAGCTATTACACTATTTATTGACACGATTTATGCTCAAAAAGTCAAGCGCCATTTTGTGACCACAGAACGCCCTAAGTAAAAGAGCGTGATCCTAGGAACTCGTAAGCTCGCCAGAGGACAAACTTCATCTGCTAGGCTTTTTCCTTTGTATAATCTATCAGGCAGCTAAATGTTATAACGTGCTTGAGTAATACACTGCTGTGTGGTTCTCTCATTGTCAAAAACGGATAGTATATTTATGGGTTGCGATACCTAATCAACCTTAACTATCTGATTGACTGACCTTCCACAAGCGCTCTATTGGGTTTAAATTCGGACTGTAAGGCGGTAGATAATGAAGTTCGATATTGAGCTCTTTCGCTTTCTTTTTTACCCCCTCGGCTCGATGATAACCTGCACCATCTAATATTAGGTGAATGCGCTGGTCACTGCCGTTATATTGTCTTATCTCCTCGAAGAAATTCTGAATAGTATCGCCATTTACCTTATCGTAACACTTCACTTGAGCGGCGGCTAAGTTATTCAAAATGAGCAGAGAACGGGTAGGGGTGTATGCTGACTGGCATCCCAACGAAAAGCCGTTATTAATAGGTTAATTGGCCTATCGTGATCTAAGTCGAGGCGGTGTATTTAGCTTTGCCTATGACAAAGCCTTTTTAACATCACCTTATTGTTTGCAAATTGCCCCTTTGCTTACCCTGCATGCTGGTGAGTTATATAATGATGAAGCCAATAAAAACTTTCGCGCTTTTTTAGATCCATCGCCAGATCGTAGGGGACGTATTCTTATTCAGAGAAGGGCGGCTATCGAATATCGTAAAGGTATTAGGCCTAGTAATCGTGTAACGGAGCTTGATTATTTGCTTGGTGTACATGACGCCTACCGCATGGGAGGGATCCGTTTTAAAAAAGTGGGCTCTCATCATTTGTTGGATAACAACGACGATTTCGCAGCGCTTCCCATGGCATCGTTGCGTGAGTTAGAGCATGCTGCTATTCAAATTGAAAAAGACGACAATATAGACAGTGACGAATATTATCACTGGCTGAGAATACTAATTTCTCCGGGTTCCTCTTTGGGTGGTGCAAGGCCAAAAGCCTGTCTCACAGATGAGAAAACCCACCTGTGGATTGTTAAATTTCCAAATATTAATGACACCTTTGATGTTGGTGCGTGGGAGATGGTGTGCTACGAACTTGCATTAGCGGCCGGCATTGAGGTTTCTCCTAGTGAGATCCGAAAACTTTCAACGCAGCACCATACCTTTTTGACTAAACGTTTTGATCGGATTGGTGACAAACGTCTTCATTTTTCATCAGCAATGACTCAACTTCAGTATTATGATGGTGAACATTCACACGGAGCTAGCTATCTTGAAATAGCAGAGTTTCTTTCCAATCAGGGCTCGCAAACGAAAACAGATCTTGCCTAATTATGGCGACGAATAGTATTTAATATTGCGGTGTCTAATACAGATGATAGGTTGATTCAATCACCAAGGTATCTGCTCTATATGGACTTTTAGGGCTAGCCAGTAACGGCGCATAGGTTGCCCCTAAATCCTCCGAGAACACCACTCGATGGTGGTTTTTAGGGCCTGTTAAGTCTATTTCAACATACGCTGACCCGAGTATGTGCCCAGCAGGTTTAAATTTGAGTTTGGCTTCTCTAAACGTCTCTCCGTCGATGTCACTGTTTTTGGGGACAGGGTTTATCGGTAACAAACACCATTGATTATAGTCAATTGGCACAAGTAGTTTTTTAAGACGACTCAGACAGGCTTGAATTAATGTTTGATCGCGGGTCACTCCAGCCTTTAATGCATCTTCAATCACCAAAGGTAATAGCGAAGCCGTTGCTGTTGTTGCATAAATAGGTTGATTAAAACCTGCTACTAGCAGATAAGGTATTCGTCCCACATGATCGATATGACAATGAGTCACTATGAGCGCTTTGATGTTGTCGATAGGGAAGTCTATTTGCAGCTGTTCTGCTGAGCTTTTTTCGGCTGTTTCAGCGCCTCGAAACAGGCCTCAATCGATAAGATAACTGTTGATAGTATGGGTGTGATTATTCACATCCAGTTGATGACACGAACCTGTTACACCGTTTACCGCTCCATGGTGAATGATCTGCATGATTAGTCCTTTAATTGAATCAAGTGTTAATTGTATCGAGTACGGTTAGTTAATTTAGCAGCAGACATTAGATTATGTGAGAAAGTGGTAAATAACGGTGACAAAGGCTTGAAGGTAAAGAAGGCTGTATTGAGTTCTATTTTTTGCTTTTTATAGGGGCGAGTAATGCTCAAGTTCTTTCTATCGTTCCCTGTTATTAAGGTGATTTCAGCGTCTGTAAAATACTGCAGTCTTTAATCTGATGACTTTTACAGCAGCTAGCGAGCGCAGCTAATGATTGTTCTAGTAATGCCAATTCTCGTTGGGTTTGTTGGATACGGGCGAGTTGCTCGGCAATGATGTTGTCGACTAATTCGCACGACGATTTTGGGTCTTGTTGTGTATCAACCAAACGCTTGATGTCATCGAGTCTGATGTTTAATTCTCTGCACCGTCTTATAAATACCAATGTCTCGATGTCTTTTTCTTGATAATGACGATAGCCATTACTGGTACGGATTGGCGGTGAGAGTAGACCAATTTGCTCATAATATCGGATGGTTTTAACCGATACCTGGGCAATTGATGCCAATTCACTTATTTTCATATTGACCTTCCAGTGGCTGTAACCTTTAAGCTTAAGCATATCATTTTTCGATAATGTGTTGTTAAAAGGAAGTTATATGTTGAGTTATTCCGCGGTGTCATTAATTTTGTCGCTAGGTGTTATTGGGGTGAGTGAAGCCAGTGCGGTGGACGACTCACTTAATACGTCTGGGCAGAGTGCAAATCACAGTGAGAGTCATAGTGAAAATCATGAACATTCTGAGCATGATGACCCAAAAGCGGATGTTGATGAACACGATCATGAACACGAAGAAGAAATGGAAACCATTGTCATACAGGCCACTCGTTCTGGGCGGATTGCCGATGAACAGCCTATTCGAGTAGAGGTGATTAATCGCGAAGAGATTGAAGAAAAAGCGGCGATGAGACCGGGTAATATTTCTATGCTGGTGGCTGAAACGGGTGGGGTAAGATTACAAACTACCTCGCCGGCGTTAGGCAGTGCCAATATTCGCCTGCAAGGTTTATATGGTCGTTATACCCAATTACTGGCCGATGGTTTGCCGCTCTACGGTAACCAAGCAGGGTCGATTGGTTTGTTGCAAGTGCCTCCGACCGATTTGAGTCGAGTTGAAATTATTAAAGGCTCTGCGTCATCACTTTATGGTGGTTCAGCACTCGGTGGGGTAATTAATCTTGTGTCTCGTACTCCTGGTGATGAGCTAAGCGGTGAAGTGTTGTTAAATTCAACTACGCGAGATGGTCAGGATGTGACCACCTATTTTGAGTCGCCATTGAGCGAGAATATAAAAGGGTCGATGACGGCAGGGGCACATTATCAAGACAAGCAAGATATTGATGGTGATGGTTGGATTGATCTGGCAGGTTATGAGCGATACACAGTGCGTCCTCGATTATTTTGGGAAGGGCAAGAAGGACAAACACTGTATGTGACTAGCGGGTTTATGACTGAGCAGCGTACTGGTGGTACTTTAGGTGATAACACGGTGGCAGATGGCACTTCGTTTGAACAATCACAAGATTCCGATAGGCTTGATGGCGGCCTTGTGTTTAGTATGCCGCTATTGGAGACTCTGACGTTTAATACTCGTGCATCGGCTATGGTACAAAATCATGTGCATGTATATGGAGCCGATATAGAAGAAGATCAACACGAAAGTTATTTGCTTGAAAATAGCATAGCGGGTTATACCGATAACAGTGATTGGGTTGTTGGTTTAGCGTATCAGTCTGAAATTTTTGCCTCTGACACTTTCCCTGAGTTTGATTATTCATATGACGTGCCCGGAGCGTTTGCACAACTTGATTATGAGTTGACTGACCAAATTACAAC
Source organism: Shewanella sp. MEBiC00475 (assembly GCF_005234075.1). Lineage (NCBI taxonomy): Bacteria > Pseudomonadati > Pseudomonadota > Gammaproteobacteria > Alteromonadales > Shewanellaceae > Shewanella > Shewanella sp. MEBiC00475. Next base: position 816,136 of record NZ_CP039928.1, on the reverse strand, counting down.
CTCTTACAGTGCGCGCATTGATGAGCACAGCGAGTATGGTACTCAATTTAGCCCAAGAGTGTCGGTGCTTTATCGCCCTAGTGACTTAACCATAAGAGGATCTTATGGGCAGGGATACTTTGCCCCTACACCGTTTGTTGAAGAGATTGAGGCAGCAGGGTTATCAAGGCTAGCGCCAATTGACAGCTTACAAGAAGAGCGTGCTAAAACGGCATCGCTTGATTTTACCTATACCTTTGAAGATGCAGAAACGAGTTTGACCTTGTTTGGTTCGAATGTGGATAACGTGACAGGATTAGAGGCTTTCTCTGTCAATAACGATGGCACCTTAGACGCAGTTAGGTTAGTGAATGCATCTGGTGAAAGTCAGATCCGTGGTTCTGAAGTGTTGCTGCGTTATTATTTAGGCGATGTAAAGCTCACGGCAAGCTACTTATATTTAGATGCCAGTGAGGAATCTCCTGATGGACAAGGCCGAAGGGATATTGCATTGACGCCGCGTCATTCTGGTGGTTTTGTTGCCATGTGGGAGCAACATGGTAACTTTAGAGCTGGTTTTGAAGCCTATTATACTGGCACTCAACGTGTTAATGATAACCCTTATATTGAAGAAACCAATCCCTATTGGCATCTTGGCTTAATGGGGGAAATTACAGTTGGTAGAGCAAGTTGGTTTATTAATTTAGAAAACCTACTCGATGTGAAGCAAACTGACGAACACCCAATGTTACTGCCAAATAGATCTCCTAGTGGTCAATGGACCACTGATATTTGGTCGCGTAACGATGGGTTTATTGCTAACGCCGGCGTTAGAATTAAATTTGGTCATTAGGTTTTTATATCTACTGCTTGAGGCTAAATACTTTAATGGCCAATCATTCTTTACCAATTTCAATATCTGCCGTTGGTAATAGTGTGCGATATGCATTGGCTAACGCTTGTTTAGCCTCATCATCACCATGAACGATGCGAATGTGCTTAGGTTTATGGTGCATACGTTTAACAAAGTTGATGAGGTTGTGTTGGTCGGCATGGGCGGAGTAGCCGCTAATGGTATGGATAACCGCTTTAATGTCTATTTTTTGTTCATCAATATACACATAACCGCCTTGTGGGCCATATTGTTGTATGTCTCGGCCGGTGGTGCCTTGGGCTTGATAGCCGACAAATAATACGTCTGTGGTGGATTTAGGTAAAAATCGGGCGAGGTAATTGCTGATCCGTCCGCCAGTACACATGCCAGATGCGGCGATGATAATGGCGGGTTTATTCACGGAGTCTAAATAGTTGATCACGGCAAGATGTTCTTGATGGCTATCGATGGTGGTGAGCTGGTTAAAGTCCAGTGGATGACGTCCTTGAGCGAGTTTGTTTTTGGCTTCGTTGTCCCATAATGTTTTGAATTGACGATATTGTTGAGTGAAATTGGCCGCCATGGGCGAGTCGACAATAATATCGATGTTCTGCCACAAGGGGTTATTTTTATTGCGGTAAATGATGTGTTCAAATTCGTAGAGTAGTTCTTGAGTTCTGCCGATGCTAAATGCCGGGATCAGTACCACACCATTATCTTTTACGGCACTTTCGATGATATTTTTGAGCTGTTTACTGCGATCTTTTCGTCCTTGATGATTTTTATCACCATAGGTTGATTCAATCACCAAGGTATCTGCTCTATATGGGCTTTTGGGGCTAGCCAGTAACGGCGCATAGGTTGCCCCTAAATCTCCCGAAAACACCACTCGATGGTGGTTTTTAGGGCTTGTTAAGTCGATTTCAACATACGCTGACCCTAGTATATGCCCAGCAGGTTTAAATTTGAGTTTGGCTTTTGTAAACGTCTTACTGTCGATGTCACTGTTTTTGGGGACAGGGTTTATTGGCAACAAAAACCATTGATTATAGTCAATTGGCACCAGTAGTTTTTTAAGACGACTCAGACAGGCTTGAATTAATGTTTGATCGCGGGTGACTCCAACCTTTAATGCATCTTCAATCACCAAAGGTAATAGCGAAGCCGTTGCTGTTGTTGCATATATAGGTTGATTAAAACCTGCTGCTAGCAGGTAAGGAATTCGTCCCACATGGTCGATGTGACAATGGGTAACAATAAGCGCTTTGATGTTGTCGATAGGGAAGTCTATTTGCAGCTGTTCTGCTGAGCTTTTCCCGGCTGTTTCAGCGCCTTGAAACAGGCCGCAATCGATAAGATAACTGCTGATATAATTGGTGTGATTATTCACATCCAGTTGATGACATGAACCTGTTACACCGTTTACTGCTCCATGGTGAATGATCTGCATAATTAGTCCTTTAATTGGATCTCACATTAATAGTATCGAGTACGGTTAGTCATCCCTGGTTCACGTTAACTTAGCAGTGGATCTAATATTTGGCCAATAAAAGCTAACATCAGAGGTTAGAACAGATCCTAGTTGACTAGATTGTAGATGAATCGATTGCTGTTAGGGTTGATGGAAGCGTGATTATTCTTGATAATATGTTCCATAAATCAAAAACGTTTAATACGGTACTTTGTATGACATTAATGACTATTATCGACGATTCTGAACTCAATAACTCCAGTAAACAGCGGCAAAAGCTTGATAAATTGTGGCAAGACGTCGAGAAAAGGCAAACTCGTAACCAGCGCTATCAAGCTAAAGTTGATGACTTTTTTGAGTTGTTTAAACCGCTGATAGAGTCAAAAGAGCATGTTGTGTGTGCGGCAACAGAGCAGTGGGTCCGACATTTGCTGTCTTTTGTACCCCGAAAAACGATTAAGGGCGAGTATAGAATTACGCTTTACGAATGGATTGAAGAGGAGTTAAACATACTTGAAGCCAATCCATTTAATCCCGTGAGTACCGATGAGTTGCGCGATCTTTTTGCGTCTTCAATGATTGATTTTCAATCTAATATACCAAAGCAAGCTATCACTGCAGATGATCTCGATAATTTTCGAGAGGAGCTGTTTGACATGTTCGGTGAGGATATACCGTTAAGTAATGATGAACTCACTCATTTGATCCACAATCCTGAAGCGTTTCAAGCGTATATTCAAGAAATGCTCGATCAGCGACATAAGGCTGAAGAACAAGATGAACTGGAAGACGAATTTGAATGGGATGAGCCAGACTGGAATAATATGAATGATGAATTTTCATTCAATCAGCGGTCACCTGAACCGGCGATGAGCTTGGCGTTATTTGAAAATAAGGCAATGACTAAACTATACCGTCAACTTGCCAATCAATTTCATCCAGATAAAGAACTCGACCCTGCTAAAAAAGCCTTAAAAAAGGTGTTAATGCAACAACTCTCCCAAGCCAAAAAAGACAAAGACGCCCTAGCATTGATGATGATGGCTCAAGAGCATCTTCCTGAGTATAAGCTTATTGCTGATGGCGACATGATGAAGCGAATTGAGGCTGCATTACGTGGCAAGCTTGCATTGTTAAATGAAGAACATCAAATGTTGCAACATGGCGATGATATAAAAACTGAAATTTGGCGTCGCTTTGGTAATGGGAGTAAGGCATCGCGGGCTAAAACATTAGCTGAATATGGTGACTTGCTTTTGATTGAAGCGGAAGCCTTATTCGCTAAGGTAAGTCACGTCACTACGGTTAAAACCATGAAGGTTGAACTCGCTGAGAGGCTGGAACAGCAACAATTTAGTGGCATGATTGATTTTGACATGTTTGAAGGCTTTATGGATTAGATCAACGCTACTGGCTCACCGCTAAGCAGACTAGGGCCAGTATTCGACTTAATATTACCGATGGCTATTTGCAATTAATAGCAGATAGCTGTCTCATTCACATTTTTATGGGTGAGTGATTTTGATGATATTATTTATGCCACCGATGTTGTCTTTTTCGGTGCTGTCGTGCCAGGTTAACCCGGTGAATCGTTAGAAATACCCCCATCAAAACGGCAGGTAGATCCATTAAATTACAATAGTGATTTTGGGTAATATCCTCATCTTGCATCATGTCATCTATCAGCCCAGTAAAAACTGCCGTTGAGTAAAATGGACATGCAAAGGCATCGACATTAAGAATATTTTTTAGACAAGGATAATTGATAAACGCTTATATTTGAGCAATTGCTTTGCTTAATAGTTTTTTTATGAGCCGTTGGTTCACTCGCGGTAATATGATTAGACGCACTGGATTTCATCAACAACTAATAATAGGTTTGGCAAAATATGGAAAACATCCCTCAAAAAGTAACACTTGCTCTTAATCGAGTGAGTAGGAAAACGAATGCTAGTATTTAATTGCACCAAAGCAGCGGCTGATTTTTTTACTGTCATTCGTAAGGGAGAAACATATTGTTTTTTAGAACCAGCTCCCCATAAAACCATCGCAGAATCGATTGAGTGTCCTGTGTTTCCAAGCGATGTAGATGTCAATGACAATAGTGGGTTTCAGTGGCAATGGGTAGTGCATTGCGTGAAGATTAAGCGTAAAAAGTATTTATTGGTGATGGATTATCTTAGCCGATTTTGTTTGACTTTTCCGGCACCGAAGAAAGGCGAACAGTATGATTTTTTAAATACCTTCGAAGGCTATTTAAAGTCGACTTTTGAATGTTTAGGGAATGACACTGGCTTAGATAATATTGACATTGAGATAGCTATAGAAGGTTATGACCATAAGGTTAATACTTGTGCATTTCACTCAAGAAGCGATCGCAGTGTACAAGCGCATTTGAATGATGTTCATTGGCATTTAGAACGACATTGTTACGAAGATTATATGTTATCTGAGCCTGTGGACCTTATTGGGTTTAATTTAAAAATGGCTCATTTCATCCGTAACGCGAAAGGACATGAATCGCACTTTTTCCCATATAAAGAATTTATTCACTTTTGGCTGTATGCTTTCGTGCAATATGATACAGATACAAGCAATATTGTTTATCTCAGTGATTACAGAAAGTAGGGATATTGACTTAATCAACATAAACATCAACATCAACATAAAATCCGTAACAAAAACGACAACAAGGATCTTTCATGAAAGCTTTTACCCTGGTATTGTCCAGTTTAGCAATGGCTGTTTCTGGCATCGCTCACGGGGTTGAAATTGATCTCAACCACATTCAGCGCTTAGGCCCTGTGAATCAACTGGCAGCAGTACCTTTATCAAAAAGTGCTCATGCAGATGCGCTGCGAGCCAATTTGGTTGCCAACTTGATTGATCAATCAAGTGATAATAAACCTGAAACTGTTCAAGTGTTTAATCAACAACTGACTTGGCAATCTGCATCATCAAAAGCAAAAGGTGAGGGCTGGTTAGCGTATCAATTACCTGTTTCTACCCAGCGTTTTACCCAAGGTACGTTAACGGTAAAAGGGCTTGATAATCCGCAGGTGTATTTGAATGGCCAATTAGTGAAGTCAGCGAATGAAGTCTCGTTAGATTTGCTCAATGGTGACTACAACATTGTAATATTGGCCGATGGTCAGCAACAAGACACGCCATTTAGTCTTGATTGGCAGGGCAAAAGCGATGTCGACGAGCTCGATTTTTCTGAGCAAAAAACGCAACGAGTCTCTGCAGAGCAGTTATTTGATGCGCAAGTGATCAGCGACTTAACCTTATCACCTAATGGTAAGTACTTACTGCAATCGACCATTGAATATCAGCCAAGCCAAGGCGATACCCCCATTCAAGTAACTGAGTTACACAAGGTATCGGACAACAGTGTGGTGTATCGTTGGCAAGATAACCGCCCAGGCAGCGCTGTGTGGTCAAGTGATAGTAAACAATTGGCATTTGTGGCCAATAAACAAATTCAGTTACTCAATGTGGCAGACTTAGTTATTGAAGTCGTCGCAGCCGATATTGAGAATGTATCGGGTTTGCATTGGTATGGAGACAGCCTGTTATTTAATTGGCAAAAACCCTTTAAAGCTGATGAAAAAGCGACATCAAAGCGTTTTAGGGCATTAGAAGATCGCTGGAATTATTGGCGTGACAATAGCCAACTTTATCAATTAGATGTGGCTTCAGGCTTTATTCGTCAGTTAACTGATAACAAGATTAGCACTGATTTTGTCGACAGCAATGTCGATAGAAATACGCTGTTATTGACTCGCTCGCCGGTTGATTATGCTGAGCCTGCCCATGGACTAACTCAGTTAATTGAATTGAATCTAAAAGACTTAACCGAAACCATTATTGGTGAATATCGTAGCTTTAGCAGTGCGTTATACGCTGATGATGGTATGTACATCACCGCAGGTCCTCGCTTTATGGACGGTGTCGGTATCCAAGACAAATCCATTGAAGTGAATGATTATGATGGTCAATTATATTGGCGTGATGACAAGGGCAATGTGAGTGCATTAAGCAAAGACTTTGACCCTGCTATCGGCAGCATGACTAAACTTGAAAATGATGATGTGGTATTAACGGTAACCGAAGGCGACCGCTCACCGCTGTATTTATTTGATAAAAGTAAAAGTCGTTTTAGTAAAATAGACACCGGCATTGATATGGTGACTAACTTTAGTGTCGCCATTGAACAATCTACCCCAACCATAGTGTTTGCTGGTACGTCGGCCACCGTGCCACAAAAAGCGTATAAAATGGCATTGAATGCTAGTCGTAAAGAGTTGTTGTTCGACAGCCAAAAACTCAGTTATGCCAATACCCGTTTGGGTGAGATCCAAGATTTCGATTTTACTAATAAGCTTGGCCAAAATATCGATGGTCGGGTGTATTTACCGGCTGACTTTGATGCCAACAAAAAGTATCCGGCATTAGTGTATTACTATGGCGGTACTTCTCCTGTTGGGCGTCACTTTACTGGGCGTTGGCCATTTAACTTATGGGCTGCAGAGGGCTATGTGGTGTATGTGCTACAACCCAATGGAGCAACAGGTTATGGCCAAGCATTCAGTGGTCGTCATGTGAATGCATGGGGTAAATACAGTGCCGATGACATTATTGAAGGGACTAAAGCCTTCTTAAACGCACATAGTTTTGTTGACCCTAAACGAGTGGGCAACATGGGTGCGTCATACGGCGGCTTTATGACCATGTATTTAGCCACCAAAACCGATATTTTTGCTGCGTCAATGTCTCATGCTGGGATCAGTAATTTATCATCTTACTGGGGCCATGGCTGGTGGGGTTATGGTTATTCTGGTGTAGCGAGTCGTGGCAGTTTTCCGTGGAATAACCCTGAGCTCTACGTTGAGCAAAGTCCGTTATATCACGCGGATAAAATTACTACGCCGTTATTGCTGATACACGGTAATGCTGATACGAATGTGCCAGTGGGTGAAAGCCATTACATGTACACCGCATTAAAGCTGTTAGGCAAAGAGGTAGAATTGGTTGAGTTTAATGGCCAAAACCATCACATCAACAGCCGTCAAGCTCGCTTTGATTGGTGGAATACCACTATGGCCTGGTTTGACTTAAAATTAAAAGATCAGCCTGAATGGTGGAATAGTCTTTACCCTGAGACAAAAGAGCAACAGTAAATGACGACGTTAAACAGCCTCGCATAGCGGGGCTGTTGTGTATTAAGGGGATATGGTTAATTGAGTACGCTTTAAATACAAAATTTATAAGCAAATTGTTAGAATAATATGTATGCCTAGCGAATTGTTTTTTCTGTGGAACCTAATTAAGAACAGTTATTAGAAGTTTGATCGTCATAACATTTATTATAAAAATACTAAATTGAAAGACATTTTTGGTTAATTATCATTTCCCATTAATATAGTATGGTTATTATTATATTAACAATCAGTCACATATAGATGCTTATGCTGAAAAATGATTTTTTTACAAACTTAATGTAAAGATGTACTCTGATTTTTCTATTTAATTGCAATCAATATATTAATTAAAGTTTATTGACTTGCGTTTTAACCGAGTTTGTTTAAGCCTGCCTTATATGTGGTCCAAAATATAATAATGATGTTATATTTACAATTATGTAACATCATATCGCAAAGACGTTAGAACAAAGGTGTTGTCGTAAGTTGTTGTAGCAAGGTGTTTTTATCAACTTTGAGACGATACTGTTTATGTAATGCGGAGAATAAATGGATAGCTTTTTCGGTTTGATGAGTAATGCAGTATTGTTATTGGCTCTTGTCGTTATTTACGATGCGATTGCATTACAAAAAATAGCACCTAAAAAGTATGAAAAAGTGTTAAGTGGTATCTTTATCGGCTTGATTGCTATCAGTTTGATGAACACCCCCTGGGAATTACGCCCGGGGATCCACTTTGATACGCGCTGGGTATTACTTAGTTTAAGTGGTCTATTTTTTGGGGCTATTCCTACGTTGATAGCCGCAGTATTTGCCGCTTGTTTTCGTATTTTTCTCGGTGGAGTTGGTATATACGTTGGTATCTTGGTTATTTTTGTCAGTTCAGGCATCGGTCTTGGTTGGCGGTATTGGATACAGCGTTCAAATCAATCAATTAATTGGCAACATTTATTGGTTATGAGTATTGTTGTTGAATGGGTTGTTTTATTGAGTTTATTACTCATGCCTGTGGCAGATAAGTATGACATAGTCTTTAACATTAGTCCTACCTTACTTACCGTCTACATCTGTGGTTCCGTGTTGCTTGGATTACTGCTTAAACATCATCAAAAAAGACAACAACTTGCGCAAGAATTACAACAACATAAAAATCTTCTCGAAACGGAAAAAAACCTCTTACAAAGTATTATTGATGGCATTCCCGATCTGATTTTTTATAAATCGAAACAGGGGATTTATTTAGGATGTAATAAAGCATTTTCGGGTGCACTAAAACTCAATCCAGAAGATATTAAGCATCGCGATGACTATGACTTATTTGATCGCCAACAAGCGGAAATGTTTATCAAAGCAGATAAATTAGTCATGGAGCAAAACCAGCCCTGGATGGATGAAGAATGGCTCAATACATCGGATGGCGCGGCCTATATTTTGAGAACCCATAAAACGCCAATTCTGAATTCATCAGGAGAAGTGCAAGGCGTTGTTGGTGTCAGTCGTGATCTGATCGATGAGAAACACATCAAAGCACAATTACAACGTAGTGAAACAACATACCGTAATATTATTAGTACAGCACAAGATGGTTTTGTTATTGTCTCTGTTGATGGTTTTATTATTGAGTCGAATCAAAGTTTTGCTAAGATTACTGGTTATCATCTCGATGAGTTGTTAAATAAGCATATTGACCATATCGAAGTTAATGAACGATATCAATTATCAACAGAAAATATTATTAAAGCCAAGCAAGCCAAAGCGATTCACTATACCTCTATGTACAAACATAAACAGGGACAGCTATTGCACGTTGAGGTAAATGTTAGTTTTTGGGATGATGATAATGGGGGGATGTTTTTCTGTTTTGTTAAAGACATTTCAGAGCGTATTAAAGTAGAACAGAGATTACTCTTCAGTGAATCAAAATTTAGGCAGATTTTTGAAAAAATCCCTTCAGTTTCTGTTCAAGGTTATGACAAAAATCGTAACGTGATTTTTTGGAATCAAGCCAGTGAAAACCTTTATGGGTATTCAAAAGAACAGGCTGTAGGCAAAAGAATGGAAGACCTTATTATTCCATTGTCATACAAAAACAAAGTCGTTAACAACGTAAATGCATGGATTAATGATGGTGTGCCTATGCAAGCAGAGGAACAGTCTCTTAAGCGTGCAGATGGCACTCATGTACCCGTTTATTCATCTCATACCTTAATTTACAACAGCGATAACGAAGCCGAAATATACTGTATCGATATTGATTTAAGTGCTCAGAAAAAAGCCGAAGAACATGCCTCTACCTTGTCACAAGCCATAGAACAAAGTCCAATTTCAATAATATTAACTGGTGTCGATAGCAGCATTGAATATGTAAATAGTGCATTTGAAAAAATCACCGGTTATACCTCTAATGAGGTTATTGGCCGACCAACGAGCATGTTACAGTCAGGTTTAACCGCTAAATCGACTTATAGAGAGCTATGGGGGGCAATCACTCAAGGCCGCACATGGCAGGGCGATCTGCAAAATAGAAAGAAAAATGGTGAACTGTTTTGGGAACAAACCCACATAGCCCCTATTTTTGACAAAGCTGGCATCACAAAACATTATTTGGCTCTCAAGCAAGATGTGACCCTTTTTAAACAACAAGAAGAAAAAATTCTCCAACAAGCTCATTACGACAGCTTAACGGGCTTACCGAACAGATTACTCTCTCTTGATCGATTGTCACAAATGCTTAAAGATGCGCATAGAGTAAAAAATAAAATCGCAGTATTATTTTTAGATTTAGACGACTTTAAAAAAGTTAACGATACGATGGGTCATTCAGTCGGTGATGATTTGTTGATTCAAGCGGCTACACGGCTAAAAAGCACTATTCGAGATAATGATGTCGTCGGCAGGCTGGGCGGGGATGAGTTTATCATTATGCTTAATATACATGAGCCAGCAGAAGCTGAAATTGTTGCCAATAAGCTGCTTAAACAATTCTATACACCCTTTATCCTTAAATCCCGTGAGGTCGTATCTACCATCAGTATTGGGATCGCTTTATATCCGTTTGACAGTGAAGATCCTAAAGAGCTGTTAAGGCAAGCGGATTCTGCAATGTATCATTCAAAAGATCGTGGTAGAAATATTTATCATTTTTATACAGAACAAATGAACCACGATATGAATCGACGGTTGAAAGTTGAAGAACAATTACGTAACGCTCTGAAACTCGGAGAGCTAGAAGTTTATTTTCAACCCGTAATCGAGATTCAAACTCGTAATATTGTTGGCGCGGAAGCACTTCTACGTTGGAAAAACAGTATACTCGGCCAAGTCTCCCCAGAGGAGTTTATTCCTATTGCAGAGCAAACTGGACTCATCGTTTCTATCGGTGAATACGTTATAGAGAGTGCATTTTCTGCCGCACAAAAATGGCAACAAACATATAATCCTCAGTTTAAAATTGCTATCAATGTGTCGCCCAAACAATTTAGAGAAAACAATTTTGTTGAGGTGCTGAACAACAAGTTAGAGCAATACAACATTCATCCCACTTCTGTTGAATTAGAAATTACCGAAGGAGTATTACTCAGTGGTGATGACATCATTGAAACGAACTTAAGAGGTATTCACGATATCGGTGTCAATATTGCAATGGACGATTTTGGTACCGGATACTCTTCACTCAGTTATCTACGTAGTTACCCTTTTGACACCTTAAAAGTGGATAAAAGCTTTGTTAATGATATCACTGTTGACCCAAGTGATTTAGAGCTTGTTGGTGCTGCTGTCGCCATGGGGCATGCATTAAATTTAATTGTAGTTGCTGAAGGAATAGAAACAGAAGAGCAATATCATCTGCTAAATGAGCTTAACTGTGATTATGGTCAAGGCTACTTATTTAGTAAGCCGTTGCCCCAAAAGGAATTCGAACACTTGTTAGCTGAACAGAATTTTTTGTAGGTTGGTATTTCGTACCACGAATGGTGAAAGGCGTGGTCAGATCAAAGGATAATAATTTCCTTAGTAAATGACGATGAGCACTACTTTACTGACACATCTTAATTCGATTGCAGATCTCCGTATTGAGCGGTGTAAAAAACATCAACTCATTGATATCCTTTTACTTGTCTTCAACGCTGTGCTGCCATGGGCTGAATGTTGGGCGGATATTGATTATTTTTACCACCTTAAACTTGATTGGTTAAAAATACGTTAATTTTTAATTAGTTACTCCAAGAAATGACACCATAACTTGTCCTGTTCGGGTTTAACGATCAAGACCATCACATCAACTTTTGTAAAACGCGCTTTGATTGGTGGAATTGGAATAGTCTTTACCCTGAGACAGCATAATAATTTGCTTTATACTTCTAGAGGCCTCGCATTGCGGGGCTTTTTATTAAGTCACAATAAGTGTAAGCGGCTACTGAAGCAGTAGATCGTTGTAGCTTAAAAAGTTAAACCTTATAGAAATTATATGAGTTGGGTTTTGTCACCTAAAATTTCCATGTTGATTTCATTTTGAAACCTGATCTTCCCCTAAATCAGTAGACACTTTTGATTTAGGGAAATAACGTTGACGCCAGAATAATCCGAAGTATTGACATAGATAAACAGTCAACTAAAATAAAATAAAACCGATGATAGGTATCAGCAAATGGGTCGAAAAAGTGATGGTAGAGAACGTCTGCTACGGGCAATATCAGACCTGATGTGGGAGAGCAGTTATGGCACTCTCACGATTGATGTTATTTGTGAACGCGCGGGTGTAAAGAAGGGTAGTTTCTACTATTTTTTCAACTCTAAATCCGAGCTTGCTGCCGAGTCGATCCGCGAGGGGTGGGAAGCAAAGAAACCGAAAATGAATACGTTTTTTTCTGCTACTCGACTGCCTTTAGAGCGGCTGAGAGCCTATTTTGACGATATACGACAAACACAGTATGAGGCGCTCGAGAAACATGGCCGGATCCTCGGTTGTCCCAATTTCAATGTGGGTGCCGAGATCAGTGGTCTCGCGCCTGAACTGGATAAAAAGTTACAGTGTACGTTTAGTGATTTGCTCAAATATATTGAATCAGCAATCCGCGACGCCCAGTTGGAAGGGGCCATTAATGTCGCCGATCCTGCTATGAGTGCCCGCTGTGTGCTTGGCTTTTTTGAAGGGGTTTTGACCCATGCTCAGGTCTGCAACGATCCTACTTTATTAGACGATATTTGGCCGGGAACGTTACAAATGCTAGGTGTTACATGGGATGGGACTTAGCAGGTAAAAATGTGAACTGTGATTAACTCTTTTTAAACAAGCTAACTATATCACCACCATATTGATGGTTTCTGGTTATTCTCTACTCTCGAGAATGACTGGCTAAATTCTGAGTTTGCAGAGATTATGCCACCGACTTATATGCTCTCCTTGATTGTCGTTGCGATTCTGTAAATAGGCTCTGCTGTGATGCGACTATGAATGTTGTTGCTTCTTTAAATGGCAGATCTTTTACGTTGGTATTCACTGTTGGAGCAATTCACTTAGCGTTGTATTAACCTTTGTTGGTTATCATTGATTTTGTGTTCTGAGGGATGCATATTATGTTGATGGGTTAGCAATATATGGTGTCTTTTGCGTGTTAACCATTAATTTACCCATGGCAGTTTAAGCCTTATTCAGGCTAGTTTATTGCCGTTATTTAGCTAACATCAATTCATTTTAATAGTTGACTATATAGTAAACTATAAGTGAGCAGGTATGAAGCAAGCGAGTACGAACAATAAGTTGTATGGCATCAAAGCTATCGCCAATGGACGCAGTGATAGTTACAAACGACCCGCCAATGACCTCATGAATGAGCCATTGTTCGTTGTTAGGCAAGAATCTGTCGCAGCAAACATACCTCCCCTTTCCAATAGCGGTTTACGCTTGGCAATAACTGACTACTCAGACAGTAGACAGACTAGATGGCCAATCTGCTTAAACTCGTTATCACCGCCTGCCATTAGGAAATGACTGAAGAGGGCGCGCGGCAGCTAGCTAAAGCCACTCATCACATCTACCCACATTCAAATGCTACGCGCAGAAAAATCGATGTACGCCCACATAGACGTACACCTTCACATTGAAACAGAAGGAAATTTAGATCATGAAAAACTTTGATTTTCACAACCCAACACACATTCTCTTTGGTAAAGGCCGCATCGCGGACCTGAATGAGCATGTTCCGGCGGATGCAAAAGTATTGATTATCTATGGTGGTGGTAGTGCGGAAAGAACCGGCGTTCTAGGTCAAGTCCGCGCAGCACTTACAGGCCGTACATTGATTGAGTTTGGCGGCATAGAACCGAACCCGCATTATGCTACTACGTTAAATGCCATCCAAGTCATCAACGATAATGACGTCACTTTTTTACTTGCCGTTGGCGGTGGGTCTGTCATCGATGCCACCAAATTTATTGCAGCAGCAGCTTTGTATGAAGGTGATCCGTGGGAGATCCTTACTTCCGGCGGTTCGAATATTAAGGCGGCGATGCCATTTGGTACCGTGCTGACGTTGCCCGCTACAGGATCTGAAATGAACTCTGGTGCAGTAATAACTGATCCAGATAAAGTAGCGAAACTTGCTTTCAGAAGCCCATATTGTTACCCGCTATTTTCCGTACTCGATCCAGAGATTACTTATACACTGCCTGCTCGTCAGGTTGCCAACGGGGTGGTAGATTCTTTTGTCCATATTGTCGAACAGTATCTGACTTATCCTAGTGCCGCATATGTTCAGGATGGTTTTGCTGAATCTATGTTGCGAACTCTGATCAAGCTTGGTCCAAAAGCACTTGAGACACCTGAAGATTATGATATCCGCGCTAATTTGATGTGGATTGCAACATTGGCCTTGAACGGATTAATTGGTGCGGGTGTGCCACAAGATTGGGCTTCTCATATGATCGGACATGAGATCACGGCGCTTAATAATACTGATCACGCACGTACACTTGCGGTTGTATTGCCATCATTGATGAACGATCAGCGCGAGCATAAACACGATAAACTGCTGCAATATGCCAGCAATGTTTGGGGGCTCAACGAGGGCTCCGATGATGTAAGAATTGACGCTGCGATTATGGCGACTCGGGCATTCTTCGAGAAATTAGGTATTAAAACAAGGTTAAGTGACTACGATATTGGTGCGCCCGAGATTGAGCGTATTATTACCGACTTGAAGGCTCATGGCATGACTGCCCTCGGTGAACGCCATGACATCAGCCCAACTGATGTTCGTCGTATTCTTGAAGCGTCACTATAGGGGACACTGAACATGACACAGACAAACAAAACAAATCGACAATGGGTTCTAGCCGAACGACCTAAAGGCGAACCCACTAAAGACACATTGAACTTAATTGAGGAAGCTATTCCAGTAGCATCTGGTAATCAGATGCTACTGCGGACTGAGTTTCTTTCGCTCGACCCCTATATGCGCGGTCGGATGAGCGATGCGCCATCTTATGCTGTCCCCGTCGAGATTGGTGAAGTGATGGTTGGGAGCACGGTTGCGCAGGTCGTCGATTCGAATATCGATGGTTTTGCCCCTGGCGACTACGTGCTCAGTTTCAATGGTTGGCAAGACTATGCTCTGTCAGATGGCAAAGGGTTGACCAACCTCGGCAAGTCACCTTTGCATCCTTCTTGGGCGCTTGGGATTTTGGGTATGCCGGGCTTTACCGCTTGGGCTGGCCTGAAACAGATTGGTGAGCCAAAGGCCGGCGAAACCATCGTAGTGGCTGCTGCCACAGGTCCGGTTGGTGCTACCGTTGGCCAGATAGGCAAATTGATGGGCTGTCGTGTTGTCGGGATTGCCGGCGGCGCTGAAAAATGCGCTTATGCGGTGGACGAGTTGGGCTTTGACGCCTGTATTGACCACAAGGCCGGAGACTTTGCTGATCAACTTGCCAAGGCGAGCCCAGATGGCATAGATGTCTATTTTGAAAGTGTCGGTGGCAAGGTTTTTGATGCGGTCATCCCGCTATTGAATCCGAAAGCTCGGATCCCGCTCTGTGGACTTGTGTCGCAATACAACGCAACCGGATTGCCAGCTGGACCGGATCGGATGAATTGGCTGATGGGGCAGATCCTACGCAAGAAGATCAAGCTGCAAGGCTTTATCATTTTTGATGATTTTGGCTATCTGTACCCCGACTTTGCCAAGGAGATGGGGGGCTGGGTTGAAAGTGGCAAGATCAAATACCGTGAAGAGAATATTGAGGGATTGGAAAATGCTCTTCATGCATTCATCGGTCTGCTTAACGGTGAGAATTTCGGCAAACGCGTGATCCACGTGGGCCAACAAATCAAAGTCTAACTCATAACAATCATGATGTACTGACTTGGCCCTAGGACGAGTAACGCCGCACTGGCACAAGCTTTTGCAACATTGGACCGGGGACGGTTTTGAAACACCAGTCCCCCGTTGGTACATTATCCAACAAAGGTAACTATTATGACTTATGAAACACGTAACCCTTATACGGGTGCTCTTCTGGTCACTTTCCCGGATGCAACCGACTTCGAGGTTAATCAAGCGATTGAAAATGCGCATGTTGCATTTTTATCATGGAAAGAAACAGGGTTTACTGAGCGCGCACGCGTGATGCACGCCGCGGCAGAGATATTACGCCGTGAGGTTGATTATTTCGCCAATCTGCTGACTATCGAGATGGGGAAACTTGTATCCGAAGCTAAAGCCGAAGTTGCTCTGTCGGCAGATATTTTTGATTATTATGCAACTAATGCTCAAACGCTGCTGGCACCGCAAAAGCTGCCCGTTACCGATTGCGAGGCCGAGATTATCGCCGAGCCGCTAGGGGTATTGTTGGCGATTGAGCCATGGAATTTTCCGTTTTATCAGGTGGTCAGAATTGCGGCACCACAAATATCTGCAGGTAATACCCTGTTGCTTAAGCATGCATCTAATGTTCCGCAGGCTGCTGCTGCATTTGAAAAATTAATGCTGGAGGCTGGTTTGCCTCAGGGTGTGTTCAAAAATATCTATGCAACACGGTCGCAACTCGAAACCATCATTAATGATCCACGAGTTCATGGGGTAGCATTAACAGGATCCGAAAGGGCTGGTGCAGTTGTTGCCGCTCAGGCCGGTAAGGCTTTGAAGAAATCGACGCTTGAACTTGGCGGTGCGGATGCATTTGTTGTTCTCGCTGATGCTGAGATGGAAAAAACTATCAACTGGGCGGTCTTTGGCCGCCACTGGAATGGTGGTCAAGTCTGTGTGTCCTCAAAGCGCATGATCATTGTTGATGAGGTGTATGATCGGTTTCTTGAGGGTTATATCGCCGGTGTTGCAAAACTGAAAGCGGGTGATCCATTTGAGCCATCCACTACCTTGGCGCCACTTTCTTCTAAGGCTGCCGCAGATGACATTAAAGACAAGATACGCCAAGCGGTTTCTTATGGTGCCACGGCAACTGAAGTAGGGCCAAGTGTTCCTGATTCGGGCAATTTTGTGCAACCGACCATTCTGACTGATATTTCACAAGATAACCCAGCGCGCAACTGGGAGTTTTTTGGTCCGGTATCGATGTTGTTTCGTGCAAAGGATGAAGATGACGCTGTGCATATTGCAAATGATTCACCGTTTGGTTTGGGTGGGTCAGTTTTTACCGCCAATGCAAAGCACGGAGCAGAAGTCGCTAAGCGAATATCCACAGGTATGGTTTTCGTTAATCATCCTACAATGGCTAAAGCAGACTTGCCCTTTGGTGGTATAAGACGTTCAGGGTATGGCCGCGAACTTGTTGGTCTTGGCATCAAGGAGTTCGTCAATCACAAGTTGATCTCAGTGGTTGATATAGACGCACCGTTCTAATACTCATTGCCAATCCGATCATTGGTCGGATTGGCTTATTCAACATAAGTTTATAACGGTAAACTGTTAATCGTTATACATTCATCCCGCTAAACCAAAAAACCGCTAAATATAAAAACACCAAGACTTAATGCTGGTGTTTAGGTGCTAATCATGGGTGTCAAAAAGGCCATCGAATTGGCTCATATCATTCACCTGTCATTAATATTATCAGCAATGTTACGCGTCCAAATCTATAAGCCCTAAATATGAGTAAAATACTATTCTCGTAAAGCGTGATTTAAGCACTTAACCAAGGTAGTAGTGCGTTAATAGTTTGAGTGATTGTGTTTGCGGAGTCAGCTTGGTAGCCGTATATACGAATACCAAAAATCACGGTCATTAACTGTGCCGCATAAGCTTTGGCTTGTTCTTCGGTGTGGCTTTTACGTAAGTAATCTACATAAATCAGCTCAATATTGGCCAGTTGGGCAGAGGCAAACTGATACAGTTTATTGCCTTGTGATGCCAATTCCAGTTGCGTTTTAATTAAAAAGCAACCGCAGTAATCGCAAGCTTTAGATTGCTCAACCAAATCTTGTAAAATTTGTTTAATCGCCGCATTAACACTTGGTGCATTGGCCATCTTTTGGTGAACTGCGTTGATTGAGAATTCGGCATAGCGTGCTAACGCGGCTTGGAAAAGCCCTTCTTTACTTTCAAACTCATGGTAAATGCTACCAGGCTTTAAGCCAGTGGCTTTAGTGATTTGTTGAATGCTTGATGCTGCATAGCCTTGCTGCCAAAACAACTTGATGACGTTATCTAACACGTCTTCTCTTTGGTAATTCTTTTTTGCCATGACATCTCATCCTCATCGTACTTTATATATGGATTAGCTGATTAAACCGAATTGTTATCGATAAAGCAATAATAGCTATAATAACACTATTTGAATGACTGTTCAAAAATGGTTTGAATTTAATATTTATCTAATTAGTTTCGTCTTAAATTATCTCTCTAGTAATATGACATTGGCACGGTTTAAAAAACTATATTTTTCAATGTCTAGCTTGTAAAAAATGATTTTATCGTCCACAGTTAATCGCAATGACTCTTAATTAATTATTAAAATGACCAAACTATCTAGCTACAAAAATGCACTAAAATGGGGTTTAGGTGTTTTGACCTTAGGTTTAGTGGTCAGTTTTGCTATTGCTGTCAGCGTTAAGAATCAAAATAACATCATTATTAACCAATCACTTGAGTCTGTGACCGAGCAGGTTACCAATAATATTATCGATCGTATCGTACTGTATCAATATGGTTTACGCGGTGCGAGAGGTGCTGTTGCTACGATTGGTGAAGATAAAATTACCCGCGAAATTTTTAAAAAATATAGCTCAACTCGGGATATTGGCAGTGAGTTTCCTGGGGCTCGAGGATTTGGCTATATTCGCCGAGTACCTGTAGCTGATGAAGCCCGTTTTGTCGAAAAGCAGAAATTAAATGATTGGCCTAATTTTACCATTAAGCAGCTAAACGCTCATGATGGTGAACGCTATCTCGTTCAGTATGTTGAATATGTTGACCCCATTGAATCGAATTATTTGGCTGTAGGGTTAGATATTGCTTCGGAAGATAACCGCAGGATTGCGGCAAAGAATTCATATTTGAGCGGTGAAGTTCGCTTAACTGGGCCGATTACCTTAATACAAGCCACTGGTCTTCCATTACAATCATTTCTCATTTTAATGCCGATTTACTATACAGGTTTTACACCCGTAACCCTTGAAGAAAGAGAAAAACAAGCATTTGGTTGGAGTTATGCGCCATTAGCCGCTAATGAAGTGTTTGCCAATATTGACCTATCAAGAAATTCAGCAAAGTTGACATTAGTTGATATTACTGATGATAAAAATACCGTTATTTTTTATCAAACTCATGAAGATGAGGATAATATACTGACTGCATACAATACTTCATTAGAACGAGATATTTTTGGCCGCAAATGGCGAGTGTCGTTAAGCGCTTATCCTAATTTTATTAGTGAGTTACATTTAACTAATCCTACTGTTGTGTTTCTTTATGGCTCGGTTTTAAGCTTATTACTTGCTGGGGTAGTTGGATTATATGCGTTTAATCAGCGCCGTAAACGGATACTGTTAGCCGATACAGCAAGACGCGCTAATATTCTTGAACATTCTCTTGATGCCATTATTAGTTATGATTGTGATGGCATTATCACTGGATGGAACCAAGGTGCTGAAAACCTATTTGACTATAAAGAACAAGAAGTGCTTGGCTCTAAAAGTACTGATTTTATTATTCCTGAAGACGATAGTGAACGAGAGATATTACACTTTGCTCAAGTGCTGAAGGGGAAGCCGATATTAAATTATGTGTGCCAGCACAAGCGTAAAGATAATGAGTTGCTCTCAACCTCGATGACGTCAATGGCTATTTATAATGAATTAGGCGTGATCACCGGTGTGAGTCAGACTATTCGTGATATTACGCTGCAGCAAAAAGCTGAAAAACAAATTTTAAACCATAATGCTCGACTTGAACGAAAAGTGACAGAAAGGACTCATGCTTTACAACAAGCATTATTAGAAAATAAAACCTTGCTGGATAATATTAACCAGCAATTACTTTACTCAGAAACCGACAGTGATGGGGTTATCCTTGCTGTTAACGATTATTTCTGCATTGCGTCAGGCTTTACCCGCGAGCAAATGATCGGCCAAAAACATTCTATTTTAAAGTCTAACGAACATGATGATATTTTTTGGGCAAACATGTGGCAAACGATTACCTCTGGTAAGACTTGGCAAGGTGAAATTTGTAACATTGATAAGCAAGGCAATGTGAAATGGTTTGATACTGTTATAGCTCCTGTAATGAATGATAATGGTGATCTTGAACGTTGTATTGCACTGCGAATAGATATTACTGAACGTAAAAATACCCAACTTGAAAATAATGAACTCGCGGCTTTACTTACCAATGTGCTTGCCGCCGCATCGGAAGTCGCCATTATCTCGACAGGCAATGACGGTATTATTAATATTTTTAACCGCGGTGCAGAGTTATTACTTGGCTACCAGGCTGAAGAGGTTGTGGGCATAAAAAGCCCTGCAATATGGCACCTTCCCGCTGAAGTTCGTCAACGCAGCAAAGAGTTAAGTGAAGAATTTGGTGAAGATATTGGTGTCGCTGATGTTTTTGTATATGGTCCGAAAAATGTCGGTCCCGAAACGCGTACTTGGACATACGTGCGTAAAGATTGCTCACAATGCCAAGTGTCGTTATCGTTATCGGCTATGCGTGACCACAATGGGGACATTATTGGTTTTCTGGGGGTAGCTTTAAACATCGATCAAATGCTCAAGCAACAAGAAGAGTTAGTGTCGGCCAGTAATCAACTGATCAAAGCGGCTGAAGTAGCAGAATTGGGCATTTATGATTTAGATTTAGTCGCTGATAATTTGCAGTGGAATGATCGTATGTTTGCCATGTACGATTATCCATTAACGCTCGGTGAAACAGGGTTAAGTTATCAACATTGGCAACAACGGATCCACCCAGATGACATCGCTATGGCTGAACGGGCTTTACAACAAGCCGTTGATTCTTTAAAAACCACTTACGAGACGACATTTAGGATCATTACCCGCTCAAATCAAATTCGTTATATTCATACTGGGGCTCAAATATATTACGACAAAGCGGATAAACCCGTACGTATTGTTGGGGTTAACCGTGACATCACTGAGCAACACGAGCTAGAGCAAACATTGCGATTCGCTAAGCAAGCTGCTGATGCAGCCAGTGCTGCTAAATCTGCATTTTTAGCCAATATGAGTCATGAAATTCGTACCCCAATGAATGCCGTATTAGGTATGCTTCAACTTATTCAACATTCTGATATGAGCCTTCAACAAGCTGATTATGTGACTAAAGCTGAGAGTGCCGCTAAATCATTATTAGGGCTGTTAAATGATATTTTAGATTTTTCCAAAATTGATGCGGGCAAGTTAGAACTGGATTTGCATCCGTTTCAACTCGAAACCTTAATGCGCGAATTAGCGGTGATGTTGGCGACTAATGGACACAGTAAAAATGTAGAAGTTATTTTTGATTTAGATCCGGCTATTCCTTACTTGATTGAAGGTGATGAGCTTCGTTTGCGTCAAGTATTGTTAAACCTTGCGGGTAATGCGATTAAATTTACCGCTGAAGGTCACGTAATTGTCAGTGTTGTGTGTAATGAATTGACTGCAAACCAAGTGAGTTTAACCATGTCGATTACAGATACTGGCATCGGAATTAGTCAAGAACAGGGCGATAAAATTTTCCAAGGTTTTGTTCAAGCAGAATCTTCAACCTCAAGACGATTTGGCGGTACTGGATTGGGTTTAGCGATTACCACACGTCTCGTTGAATTGATGGGGGGCGAATTAACCTTAACGAGTCAGGTTGGCGAGGGGAGCCGTTTTGAGTTTAATTTAATATTTAAGATTATCGAAGTAACCAACAACGATTGTAATATTGATTTACAGGGTAAAAATATTCTGATTGTTGATGACAGTGAGATGAGCCGTAAAATTTTATCAAAAACCTTAACGACCCACGGCGCACTTGTTAGTGAAGCACATAATAGTAAACAGGCAATTGATCTTATTGAGCAAAGTTTACAAGCCAGTAATCATTATGATGTGATTGTTATGGATTGGCGTATGCCTGATAAGAATGGTTTGGAAACCGCTAATCATATCCAAACGATGTTTCCTGTAGGCAAAGCACCAGCGATTATTATGTTAACTGCTTATGGCGCCGAGGTGATGGAACAAACCAAACAATACCTTCAACCGCCTTTTGTGAATATGCTCACTAAACCTGTGACAGCCAATTTAATGCTTGAAGCCGTTTTTCAAGCCATTAATGGGGCAGCACAACCGTTACCTGCTAAAAAAATAACCCATTTAGCATTAAAAGGCGTCAGGGTGCTGGTGGTTGAAGATAATCAGCTTAACCGTCAAGTAATTGATGAGTTACTACGCTTACAAGGTGCGATAGTGACCTTGGCTAAAGATGGTATTGAGGGGGTCGATTGGGTCACTAAGTCGAATAATCAATTTGATATTGTGATCATGGATATGCAGATGCCGGTTATGGATGGGCTTGAGGCAACTCGCCTTATTCGTGCTGATGGCAGATTTAATGAGTTATCGATTTTGGCTATGACGGCTAACGCATCCCTTGCTGATAAAACATTATGTCTTGAGGCGGGTATGGATGATCATATTGCTAAGCCAATAGACATGACGAGTTTATTACCTTGTATGCTTAATCTCTTGGGCCTTGAAGATAATACTTATTCTGTTCCGGCAGTTAATAACGTGCCGATAGCATTAGCTGATGTGTATAACGATGATGATATCATTATAGAAAATTCAGATTCTATTTTACGTCGTTTTGGTGGCGAGCGCGCATTTATCATTGATGTGATACATCATTTTGCAACTGAAATGCATGAGCAATTATCATTACTTACTCAGGCTTTTGAGCAACAAGATGACAATGCTATCAGTCTAGTTGCTCATACGATTAAAGGCACTGCGAGTAATATTGGTGCTAAGCGACTTGCCGCTTTTGCCGCTACGCTAGAGCAAAATATGAAGCATGCTGTTGATGTCGAACCAGCTGCTTATTTAAGCCAAATGCAAGGTCAAATTAATGATAGTTTGCATATGTTAGAGATGCTATTTCCAGACGAAAGTGTTGAATTAACCGTAAATTCTCTAGAGAAAAAAATACTATTGCCGATAAAGAGCGTAGATTTGAATAAAATGGATCAATTAATGGCGTTGTTAGTGGAACAAAATTTAGATGCCATAGAGTATCTTGAGCTTTTATTAAGTAATGTAGAGCTTGATGACCAAGTGTTAAAGTTGAAGAAACAAGTGAATCAACTTGAGTTTTTGGATGCTATCGATACCCTGAAATCGATAATAAAGGAGTGATGCGTGTTCATAGATGAGTATATTTCTGGCGTAGCACCAGTTAGAGGTAAAATACTATTAGTTGATGATCAGGTTGTGAATATCAAAATATTACATCAACTTCTTCAGGATGATTATGACATTTTTATGGCTCGTGATGGTCAACAGGCCATTGATATGTGCAAAAAAGTCAATCCTGATATCGTGCTGTTAGACATTGAAATGCCGATGATGAACGGATTTGATGTATGCGCGCATTTAAAGAACGATCCCGACACGGTAGACATTGCCATTATTTTTGTGTCAGGCCATTTTGATGAAGAGAAAGAGGTGAAGGGCTTTCAGCTAGGGGCTGTGGATTTTATTCACAAACCCATTAATCCGGTGATCACTAAAACACGGGTTAAAAATCAGATTATGTTGAAATCACAGACTGATTTATTACGCTCAATTGCACTACTCGATGCATTAACGGGGGTTGCCAATCGCCGTAAATTTGAACAAACCTTGCCTGTTTGCTGGTTACAATGTGTGCGAGATAAGCATCCGTTGACCATTATTATGCTCGATATTGATTTTTTTAAGCACTTCAATGACAACTATGGTCATGCAGAAGGTGATCGATGTTTACGTATCGTGGCTCAGAAAATACAAGATACGGTCAATCGACCTTATGATTTAGTGGCGCGTTATGGTGGTGAAGAGTTTATCTGTATTTTACCCAATACTGACCCTATTGGCGGCACTTATGTGGCGCAGCAAATCGTTGACAGTATTGTGTCACTCAAAATTGCTCATGAAAATTCTGATGTTTCAGATTTTGTGACCATTAGCGCTGGAGTTGCAACCATGACGCCTAGTGGTGATTCATCTTACCAAGACCTAGTTAAGGCGGCGGATAAACAGTTGTATTTATCGAAAGCCCGAGGCAGGAACAGAGTGATAGGTTGTGAGATTACAGACAACACCGTAGCGGTATAATTTGTTTTTTCATTAAACGGTCTAGTACGCTAATATTTTTAAATTTAATACTTCAATGTTAATACACTCAAGTTACCTAACGCTAACTTGAGTGTATTAACGCTGCAAACTTTTTTGAGTAAAAGGCAGATTCTCAATCTATTAATTCGTCATTTATACAGGTGCTTATGTATTACCCCATCACTGATGACATTAATTAATAAGTTCATATTAAAATTTATGACGATAGCCTAAGGTATAGGCAATATCTGCACTGTTATCCATATTCAAAAAGTTCTCGGTCATGGTTAACTCTATGGCACTAGTGTTGAAGTAATAGCGATACCCCAACAAGGCTTCATTAGACGCTTCTGAGAAATTTTTATCCCAGTCTACCATGCCATCGTAGCGATGATATTCAGCTAACCACCCATGTCGGCCTGTACGGTATTCATAGCCCAGTCCCAGCATTAAGTAATATGGTTCAAAGTCCCTTTGCGACAAAGGTTCCTTATCGTTTAAAAAGCTGACACCAAGAGTTGAATTAATATGGTGGTTACCATTGTGATAACCGTAGTTAATTTGTACGCTCTGTTGGAAACTTTCGTCTGCAAAAGGACCGGAATCGACATACTTGTAGTACAGCGTTCCACCGACTGATAAGCCGTGATGTTCATTTTGTAATAACTGATAGCCTAAATAGGCACTGAATGAGTTGTTGAGTGAGTCTTCGGTAAAACTATCAATATCAATACCGTATTTTTTTGAGTGGATTTGATTTTGATGTTTGGCTTGTTGTTTACGGCCATTTTGATCGAAACCAAAAGCGTCATGAAACCACATTGTTAATGAGTCAAGATGGTTATCACCGCTAAATTGCCAAGTGTAATTGGCATCAAACAGTAAATCTTCGGTGATTTGCCATTTTAGACCACTGCTAATCGCATTTTGATAATAATCAGCTAATAACACGTCAGACTCTGACCAGACACTGGCCGCATTCGCTGTGATATACCATTCTTTTTGCCCTTCGGGCAATGAAAAACCAGATCGTAACAGTGGGCTAAGATTAATTGATTGCATCGGTGATTGAGCATAGACCTGTAGCGGTCCGTAATCATTAAAATTTACCACTTGTGCATATGCAGGCAAGATAGAGGTAAGGCTCAGTACGGATATCAGTTTAAGGCTGGTTTTCATAAACATTTGTCGATTTAACTCTTCAGTTGCTTAATGTAAGTGTGTTGCCGGCTTCGAATGTTGATTGTATTTTGTCTTTATAACCCACATTGTTAGGTGGCGAGATGATGTGCATTATGAAGGTATGGCAACATTATTTAAATGCCTAAAAAGGAACACATTATGAGGTTAAGTTATATCACCACATTCATTATTCAATATTTTGAATCGATGTGTTCGAGAACTTGTTCAGTCTTGCACACTGAATGATAGCTTAATTCATTGACTTATAGCGTTTATTTATCGTTTTACTTTTATGTAAGTTCTGATGCCACATAGCACTATGTCATCGTTTATGCTTGAGCTACAATTTTCTGGTGAAGGTTATTCCATTGTTCCGGAAATTTACCATCTAACATGTACACAAACGCAATAAGCTCTGCAATCAACAAATACAGTTCTTTAGGCACTTCGTCACCTAATTCTAGCAGTTGCAAAAAGTCACTTAAATGCGGGTCTTGATGAATATGGATCCCGGCCTCTTTGGCGATTGATATAATTTCTTCGGCTACTAAATCTTTACCCGTAGCGGTAATTTTAGGGGCACTTTTACCATCAAAACTAAGTGCAACAGCCTGTGATATTTTTTTAGGATCGTCTGTCATCATATTCTCTATTAGGGCCTGTTGATCTTTCAAGGTTGTTTTTGCAGCGAATTGTTGGTCATTTGTACAAGGCAGAGACTTTGTGGTGTAGTTATTCTACATAAAAAGTCGATAACGCAGTAAAAATGACCAACAAACGCTGCCCAAAGGGTTCTGCTAAAAACGTTTTACTCTTTGTTGAATGGATTTTGCTTAGATGACTAGGCATCAATCTATTCGCCTCGATTAAAACGTTTTTATCTCGAACAAAATTTAACCTGCAAAGATCAACAGACCCTAGGCTCGAGTTTTCACTAAATAATGATCGCCAGGTAATAACGTTGCCGGGATTTGGGCTAACTGTGTTGTAAGCTTGCCTGGTGTAAATCCGATTTGAGTTATTTTATCTGTTAATGCTTGATTAAAGCGACCGACTTTACTGAGTAACATTTGATTATTACCTTTAAATTGAATATCGAGCACTTCAGCGTGTTTATGTGCACAAATTAGTAATGAACCTTGTGCTAAGTTAAATTTGAGTTGGAGCTTCCATCCCGTTTTTTTATTATTGTCTTGATCCTGCTCTTGTTCAAATTTACCTTCAAATTGTTCATCGCGTTGGTTAATTGAGTAGGGCAGTGCAAAATACCATGTCATGGCTTGATTAGGATCGGTACTGGCGTGTTGGTATAACGAAATGCTGCTGGCCAATTGTGCCAGAGAGTCTGCTCCACCTAGTTTATCTAATGCTGCAAATAATCCTGAATTAGCACTGAGCTTACTCAGTGTCCGTTGTTGTAATTGTGCGAGATGTGCTTGAAGTTTATCGCTGATCCCTGAACCTGTTGATTTTGTTTTTACGCCCAATAATAACTGAAATAAGGTGGTTATTGCGCTACCAGAAAATAATGCTGATGGCTGTAGGTTAGTTGAATGTCCCAGTTGTGTTTGAGCAAGGTTAAGCGCCGCTAAACTGTATAGTTCGCTGCTGAGTAATGCAGGATCGCTCAATGCACTTAAAGGGTGCGGGCTCATTTGGGGTAAATGTTTAAATAATTCTGTCGCCAAATTATGCGGGGTCTGCTGAGCCAATTGTTGTTTTATTGGCATTGCTCCCGCTTTTGATAAGGCTTTATTCAATACTTCTATGGGTGCGGGGTCTTTATTTACTTTACCTAGCACATCTTTTGTAGCGCTATTGTCTAAGCCTGATACTGTTGTAGTCGTTTTACTTAGATTAGCTTCTGACGGCGGTGTGGCTTGACCAGTTTGCTTTGTTGATGCGTTATTTAACACTGTAGGATTGCTATCTAACCCACCGAGTTTTGCCGACGGGTTAATGGTGGCTGAGGTCACTTTAGTGGCATTGCTATCTTGAGTTGAGGTGACGACAGATGCCGTTGATGTAGATACATTTTTCTGTTGGATGTCGCTTACCTTTGCGGCATTATCGGTTGGCGGTAATGAGGTCGCTTCGAGCTTTTTTAGAAATTGGCTAAGAATTTGTGCTGGTTCATTTTTGGTTATAACGATACTTTCTGCTGAATAAGATTGTACTGCTTGAGGCATTTTTACTACTTTTGTTAGATCAACATTCACCTCTGCGATCACTGGTGTAAGAGAAAGCTGCAATTGTTGGTTTTGTACTACCACCTTTGCTAAATACTGTCCTGAATTGAGTGATATATTGCTAGGTAATTGTATGCTTGTACCACTTGAAAATGTTAATTGTCCTTGAGCGAGGACGGCCGTTGGCAGTGGGTAACCTTGAGCCCTTGCTGCTAACGCTGCTAGCTGTTGTGTTGATACCCCATTTTGCTTTGCGAGTTCTTCAAGTGCTGGTGGTAGCGCAAGCTGAATGGGTTGCGCGAGAAGAATTATTTGAGTAGCAAGCGTATGGGTTGACTGTGGCACTGCAGGGCTTGTTGGCGTAGTTTGAAGGGCTGAAGTGCTATTTACTTGGTTATTAAGCACTTGTGTTTGGATCTGAGCTTGGCTTGCATTAGTGGCTGCTCGGGCTACCAGTTTAGCTTGATCGCTTGCAATAACGACTTGTGCTGTTTGTTGTAATAATTTTTGCAGTTCAGCGGTCTTATTAAGTTGATACTGGTTATTTTCAATGGTGACATCGAGTTGCGCACTTGCTGGTGGTTGCACAACCTTGACTGGCAGTAATACGGCTGCTAAATCGGATTTTGTGGCTGCTGAAGTGGATACCACTGATTTATCGTTTGAGGTTTGTGTTGGTAAGGATGCGTTATTAGCTTGTGTTTGTTTTTTCTCTGGTACGGTTTGTTGACTTGCATCTGCAGGCTTTGGTATGACGGTATTGACCGCTTTAGCGGGAAACGTTGTGGGTACTGTCATAGAAATCCTATCAAATAAACATGCTTATTTATTGAAATCAACCAAGATGTCTGTGAAGAATATCAACTTCATTTACAAATTTTTGATTGATATTGTCAACAGGCTCAGTATCCTTAGCCCTCCGTTACCTTTGAATAGGGTAACTCACTATAGAAATAGTGGACAATGCTAGAAACAAAGACATATTAGCAAAGCCTGATAGTTAAACATTGTAAGGTATAGCCTAACACTGCCAGCTAAATTATATCGACTTGAACAAAAATTGCTTTAATAAAAAGACAGAAAGAGCAGTTTGTTGAGTAGTACCTTTTGTCATTTTAAAGAGAATTATATGAAGTATAAATGGATATTACTTCTGGTGGTTGCAGTTAGCATACCCTTGTATGCCAAAGGCGAAGCACCTCAAGTTGTCACATCATTACCCGCGGTTGAAATCAAATATAATGATCATCGTGATCCATTTGAAGCAATTAACCGCACAATGTGGGATTTTAATTACCTGTTTTTAGACAGGTACTTTGTCCGTCCTGTGGCACATGGTTATAAAGATTATGTTCCTAACCCAGTAAGAACGGGGGTCAATAATTTTGTTTATAACTTAGAAGAGCCCAGTTCGATGATAAATAATACCCTCCAAGGAAAGTGGGGGTGGGCAGCCAATGCTGGTGGCCGTTTTACCATCAATACTACTGTAGGTTTATTGGGTTTGGTAGATGTTGCTGACATGATGGGAATGCGCCGTAAACAAGACGATTTTAACGAAGTGTTAGCTTATTACGGAGCCCCAAATGGTCCTTATTTTATGGCGCCATTTTATGGCCCAATTGTGACGAGAGAAATCGCCTCAGATTGGGTGGATGGTCTATACTTTCCTTTATCTGAGTTAACGATGTGGCAGTCTGTACTCAAATGGGGTTTAAAAGGCTTAGACGCTCGTACTAAAGCCATTGATCAAGAAAGATTACTAGACAATGCTCTTGACCCTTATGCTTTTGCAAAAAATGCTTATTTGCAGCATATGGATTACAAGGTTTTTGATGGTGATGTACCATCAACTCAAGTAGATGATGATTTACTTGACGAATATATGGATGAACTAGATTAATCGAGGTACAAAACAACCTCGATAGCGTAGTTCTATGAGGTTGTTGTATGGCACTAACTGATGTTGAGATCCTCTTTGTTGAAGATGACCCAATATTTCGCCATGTCGTTGCTGAGTTTTTGCAATGCCAAGGTGCTCGGGTTCAACAAGCCTGTAATGGCCATGAAGGCATTTCGTTTTTTTCACATGCCATTTTCGATATTGTTATTGCTGACTTAACCATGCCAGGCCTTGATGGTCTGTCGATGCTTAAGCAAATGCAAGATATTAATCCTGCAATACCCGCGATTGTTATTTCTGGTAATGATGTGATGGCTGATGTAGTAGAAGCATTGCGCATCGGTGCCAGTGACTATTTGACTAAACCTATTGCTGATTTATTCATGATAGAACAAGCGATTGTACAGGCAATGATGTCAGCTGCTATGCCAATGAATGTTTCTGGCCTGTCACATTTACAAGAAATGAATGAGTTGTCTTATCAAGAGCTCACAGACAATCTATGTTTACTCGAACAAAACTCCCAAGCAGCCAAAAGTGTTCAACAACAGTTATTTCCGGCTTCCCATATCTCTTATCCCACTGCGGATATAAATTATAGCTTGTTTAAAAACAATGATGTGAGTGCTTACTTTATTGATTCAACTATGGTGGGCGAAGATCATTTAGTCATGTATATGGCGCATTTTTCTCCAGAGGACAATAGCGCTGCTTTTGGTTGTATATTATTGCGCAGTTTTATTAATCAGAAACTCAAATTGTTTAGAAATGGTTTAAGTAACACCTTAATAGAACCAGATAATATGTTGGCTTATCTTAATGAACGCATGGTGAAATCTGGTTTGCGTATTCATACTGATATTATTTATGTGTGTATTGATTTGACCCAATATCGCGTCTCTATTGGACAATCAGGAAAAGGTCTAAGGTGCTATTTACGTCATGGTAATGACCTGACTCCTTTGGTGTTACCAGAGTCTCCATCTCTTGGCTGTACCCAATGGAATAAACCGAGTTTACAAACTAGAATTTTATTGCGAGATGAACAGATCTGCATTGGCACCCATTTTTATGAGCATAAACAACAATTGCT
Source organism: Shewanella sp. MEBiC00475 (assembly GCF_005234075.1). NCBI lineage: Bacteria > Pseudomonadati > Pseudomonadota > Gammaproteobacteria > Alteromonadales > Shewanellaceae > Shewanella > Shewanella sp. MEBiC00475. The sequence goes on along the minus strand of NZ_CP039928.1, from coordinate 785,413 downwards.
TGAAAATCACTTTACGGGTTTAGTTTATCAATCTGATATTAAGGCTGGTGGCTTTATGCAGTTAGCTTGTCGGTAAATTAGGGCACTTATTAATTGTTGCAGATGAACAATGCCAACATGAAGATAAAAAAATCCCCTCACAAGTTAACTTGGAGGGGATTTTTATTGTAACGTTATAACCGTGAATTTAAACCGAATTAACGTTTAATTGCTTCGTGGTCTGCTGTTACTGATAACTCATCTTCTAAAGCTTGTTCTTCAGTGTCATGCTTGCTTTCTGCACCATGCATCCAATCAACTAACTTATCAGACATTAAATATAAAATGATCCCTGAAACAACAGCGGTAATACCAATACCGGCAAAAATAGCCATTGCATTTTCAAGTTGTGTTTCGACATCTCCACCGTGACCAATTAATGAACCTACTAGGCCACCAATTTTGTTAGCTGCAGCAATAAAGAGGAACCATGCACCCATCATTAATGAGGCTATGCGCAGTGGAGCAAGTTTAGTCACCATAGATAAGCCAATAGGAGACAAACATAATTCACCCATGGTGTGAAAGAAGTAAGCTCCTACTAACCACCACATGCTTGATTTAACAGAAGCATCGCCGCCCATTTCAAACACAGCGCCCATCATGAACAAGAAACCAATAGCCAATAAGAATAAACCTAAAGCAAATTTAATCGGCGAATTGGGTTCATTTTTACCAAGGCGGATCCAAATAGAAGCTATCACAGGGGCAAACACAACAATGAAAATAGCATTGAGTGATTGGAAATAAGTGGTAGGCACTTCCCATGAACCGATCATGCGATCGGTGAAATTGTTAGTGAACAAGTTCATTAAGCCACCAGCCTGCTCGAAGCCAGCCCAGAAAATAATGGTGAATAGTCCCATTACCATGATGACTTTAATACGATCTCGTTCAATCTTGGTTAGTGGCTCACTTCTGGCTTCACCTTTAGCTTCATTTTTTCTTTGTTCAACTTTAGCGGCCGGTTCGGTACCGATGTCGCCAAGTAATTTTTGTGCAAAGAAGAATTGAATAATCAAGGATACGATCATACCAACACCTGCACAGAAGAAACCTGCTTGCCAGTTGTTAATAAATACGTCTTTACCATCGATAACCACTTCATGACCAAACGAAGTATAAGCCCAAGCAACGATAAAGCCTGACAGTGCTGCGCCTAAGTTGATGCCCATATAGAAAATAGTAAATGCGCCGTCGCGACGGTGATCGCCAGCAGGATATAAATCACCAACCATGGTTGAAATATTTGGCTTAAATAGACCATTACCTATGATCAAGGTTCCTAAACCAATATAAAATATCGTGGTTTCGAAACCTATCATCCAACTATGTGGTGCAGCAAGGGTAAATTGACCTGCTGCCATTAAGAAGCCACCAATATAAATGGACTTACGTTGACCCAATACGTTATCGGCTAACCAACCACCAATAAGTGGAGTCAAATATACTAAGCCAGTAAAAGTACCATATAATGATAATGCATCTGCTTGGCTCCAGCCTAGGCCTCCACCGCCTTCACCACTTTTTACTTTATCAACAAGATAAAGTACTAAAATTGCGCGCATGGCGTAATAGCTAAAACGTTCCCATAGTTCTGTTGTAAAAAGTAAGAACAGACCCTTAGGGTGTCCAAACAGTGTTCCTTGAGGTTTTGCGTCACTCATTAAGTCTTCCACCTTAAGCTTGTGATTGCCTGTGATAAATATTGTCACAGAAATAATTGTTTACAAGAGTTGTCTATGACTACTTATGCAATTAATACCTGATATATCGGGTATTTGGAGGCGATTAAGCAGTTCTGAGCAACTTTATTGTTTATTTTTTATAATAAATAATATCAGTTTGGTGCTAAATATAAATCAAACATCAAAAAGCTAACCTTATATACACTTTTCGATGCTGCAAAGTCAATGTTAATGCGGGGAACAGAGATATTAAGCTTGTTATAAATTGTGTCAAAGCAAACAAGTTCCATTTGTGTGGGTTAATGGTTTGTTTGTTTTTTGTTATTGCGTAGGGGTAAATTAGATAATGTTTTTGGAGATGAGGCCGATAGCTATGCCACGGCTTATCTGGCATTTTTGTGCATCTTTTCTGCAAGATATTGATTATAATATGTTGTCTTTTAATTTAAGTCATAAACAGTTAAAATACGACTCGTTAACAAAATTCAATGTCATGTGGAAGAGATATTTATGATTATAGTTCGAACTGTGACATTGATCTTGTTTGGTTTTTTTATCTGTAATGCTCATGCTTGGGTTGATACTGACTTTGATGGAGTACCTGATAAGAAAGACGCTTGTAATGATACTCCTGCAAATAGTGTTGTTATGGCAAATGGTTGTATTGATACTGAAATACTCATTGTCGATGAAGATGACGAAGTTGATGATGAGTTTGATGAAGCAGAATTAGGTGCAACAATTACCAATAATGCGGCACTTATTGCTGAACAATGTCGTCAACAGCGAGATATTTTACTGGCGGTAGATTGTTTTGGGTCTATTCTTCAACCTGTGTATTTTGATTTTGATAAATCAGAAGTGTTGTTAACTCAGAGACCTACTCTCATTAGAGTGCAACAATATATTGAGCAACACCCACAAGTGGTTGTTCGTTTAGAAGGACATACCGATAATATTGGTAGTGATGCCGTTAACAGGGCGTTGTCGTTAAGACGAGCAGTTACAATTAAAGATTTACTTGTAAATGAATACCAATTCCAACCCTCTTCTATTGAGGTTGTTGGAATGAGTAGCAATATGCCGGTGGCGGATAACACCACAATAGAAGGGCGGCAGCGTAATCGGCGCGTAGAGTTTATTATTTCGGCAGAGTAATTCTGCAATAAAGGGAGACAAAAAATGGAACACCTAGAAGGTTTAGACGCTTTAATCGAGCAGGCGCCTGAGTTTTTTATGACTTATGGTCTTAAAGCTTTAGCTGCAATTGTTATTTTTCTTATCGGTAAATATTTTTCCGGTGTAGCAAAACGCATAACAAGCAAATTACTTACTAATCGAAAAGTAGATGCAACTGTTGTTTCATTTGTGGCTAACTTAGCTTGGGCTTTGGTATTTGTGTTCACTATTGTGGCCACACTTGGTCAAGTTGGTGTGCAAACAGCGTCATTAGTCGCTGTTATAGGTGCTGCCGGTTTAGCTGTTGGTTTAGCGTTACAAGGTTCACTTTCTAACTTTGCATCTGGTGTGTTGATGGTGCTTTTCCGTCCATGCCGCGTTGGTGACTTTATTGAAGCCGCAGGTGTTGCTGGCGTAGTGGATGAAATTACTATTTTCTCAACTCGTCTTCGTACTGGTGACAATAAAATAATTATCGCGCCTAACTCAGCTATTATGAACGGTACTATTACTAACTATTCTGCGTTAGAAAAGCGTCGTATCGATTTAGTGATTGGTGTGTCTTATTCTGCTGACATTGCAACAACGAAGAAAGTTATTGCTGAAATCCTTGATAATAACCAGTCTGTATTAAAAGATCCTGGTTACACTATCGGTTTAGCAGAACTTGCTGATTGCTCAATTAACTTCGTGGTTCGTCCATGGGTTAAAACAGGTGATTATTGGCCAGCACGCTTTGAATTGCTTGAACAAATCAAGAATGCTTTAGATGCAGCGAATATTGAAATTCCATTTCCACAAATGGATTTACATGTTAAAGAAGTGCCAGCAAAATAATATTGCAGGTAACTTAATCTTGATAAAAACCAGCATTTGCTGGTTTTTTTATGCTTAATCTCCGCTAAATCTAAGATCTATCTCAACTCTGACATCGTTTGCTTTTTCAGCTTGTCTACCATTGTAAGGTGTTGTACTGATAACCTCTCTATGACAAAAAACACCCTTGCTCGGTTTGATCTTTGGGCGTCAATAATCATCAATTTAGTCTCATTGTTGTTACCGCTATTTTTAGTGGCTATAAGTCATTATTTTATATGAATATATTTTTCTGAGCATATAAAAATATAAAAATATAAAAATATAAAATTATGAAAATATAATCATATAGCATTGTTAAGCAACGTCTCCAAGAGGATGATAATTGAAGGTAAGATTTTGGGTTATCATTGATCACAAATCTACCGCTACAGCTTTCCCCATCAAATTTCATACTTAGGAGTATCTTAATATGAGTCAAAGTATCGCAAGTTTTATTACTCAAACCCTTGAACAAGCCGGTGTAAAGCGTATTTGGGGGGTAACAGGCGATTCACTCAACGGAATTAGTGATAGCTTGCGAAAAATGGGCACGATTGAATGGTTAGGAACACGTCACGAAGAAAGCGCTGCTTTTGCTGCTGGTGCAGAAGCACATATTTCAGGAGAGTTGGCGGTCTGTGCAGGTTCTTGTGGCCCTGGGAATCTTCATTTGATCAATGGTTTGTTTGATTGTCATCGCAATAAAGTCCCAGTTTTAGCCATTGCTGCTCATATTCCGTCATCAGAAATTGGCAGCAATTATTTCCAAGAAACTCATCCCCAAGAATTATTCAAAGAATGCAGTGTTTTTTGTGAATTAGTTTCCAGTCCAGAACAAATGCCATATTTACTCGAAACAGCCATGCGTCAGGCTATCTTACATAATGATGTTAGTGTGCTCGTACTTCCGGGAGATATTGCGCTCAAGGCGATGCCTGAAGCGACTAAGCCAAAATGGAACGTCCCAAAACCGGCATCTTATATTGCTGATTTAGCTGACATAGAAACACTTGCTGATCACCTTAATAAAAGTGGCAAAGTCACGTTACTTTGTGGTGCGGGCTGTAAAGGTGCACATGATGAAATTGTTGCCTTAGCCGCAAAACTACAAGCTCCCATTGTACATGCCATGCGGGGTAAAGAGTTCCTTGAATATGATAACCCTTACGATGTAGGGATGACTGGGTTTATCGGCTTTTCATCTGGTTATCATGCAATGCAACAAGCTGATACGTTACTGATGATTGGTACCAGCTTCCCTTACAGAGCCTTCTATCCAGAAAATTGCACCATCTTACAAATTGATAATCAGCCTGCATCACTCGGTCGACATGTTCAAATCGATTTTGGTGTTTTAGGTGATACCAAGAGTACTGTGACTTCGCTACTTAAACATATTAAGGAGGATCGCTCTAGCGCTCATTTAAAACAGTCTGTTAAAAACTATAAAGAATCCCGAAAAGATCTCGATGTACTTGCCAATGGTAAAACATCACATAATTTGATTCATCCCCAATACCTAACTCGTCTGCTCGACGAACAAGCAGGTAAAGATACTATTTTTACCTGTGATGTTGGCACACCAACCGTTTGGGCTGCCCGTTATTTATCAATGAATGGTCAACGTCGTTTAATTGGTTCATTTAACCATGGTTCAATGGCTAATGCATTGTCACAGGCAATGGGAGCTCAATCACTGGATCGTAATCGTCAGGTGATAGCAATGTGTGGTGATGGTGGATTTTCGATGTTGATGGGGGATTTACTGTCTTTGAAGCAACTTAATCTACCGATTAAAATGATTGTTTATAACAACCGCTCACTGGGTTTTGTTGCCATGGAGATGAAAGCCAGTGGTTATTTATCAAGTGATACTGACCTAGAAAACCCAAGTTTTGCAAAAATAGCAGAAGCTTGTGGCCTGAAAGGGATCCATGTCAGCGATCCAGACAAACTACTCGAAGCGATGACGGAAATGATGGATCACTCTGGGCCAGTCGTTCTTGAAGTGGACACGGCGAAACAAGAGCTTGCGATGCCACCACAAATTAAGTTTGAACATGCGAAAGGCTTTAGCGTTTACATGATGAAAGCGCTAATTAATGGTAAAGGTAATGAAATTATCGAACTAAGCAAAACTAACTGGTCACGCTAGCTAAACCTCTTTCCTATTGGGCTAGGCCATTTAACCCTTTAGGAAAACGATCAAGTGTCTAAAATTATCCGAGTAATATGCCTTGTGTATACTACATAACTCACAATACCAAATTTTAGTTTGATGTTTATAAAAACGCTAAACTGGACTTTAAAAACCTTTTAGACGTTTTTATCCAATAATATCGATTGAAAGTTAAATATATAATATTAAAACTGATTAACTATCTTTATCATAAGGACACTAAGCCATTCGTTATCATTTTGCTCAGCTTTTGGCCATGCCCATATTTTACTGGTGTCATGCTTATTGAGATCTCTTGACAGCACTCGGTTTATACCACCCATTAGTACCTTTAAAAGGAGTTTTCCATGAAGCTATTTTCTACCTTTGCAGCGATTACATTACTATCCACATCGGTTATTAGTACTCAGAGTTTTGCTGGCGAAAAAACCATGATTACCATGGGCGGCAACCCTGTCGCTTTAGAAGGTAAAATACCGAGTTTAAATACAATTGCACCAGTGTTTACTGTAGTGGATGAAAAATTCAATCCTGTCAGTTTAAGTGATTTCAAAGGTAAAACCGTATTGATTAGTGCCGTTCCCAGTTTAGATACTGGAGTATGTGCGTTACAGACTAAACGGTTTAATAAAGAATTTACTCAATTTGATACTGATGTGGTGATGCTGACTATTAGTGAAGACTTACCGTTTGCTCAGAAACGTTTTTGCCAAACTGAAGACGTAGATAACATTATCGTATTATCAGACTCTGTATGGCGTGATTTTGGTGAAAAATATGGTTTGTTGATTAAAGATCACGGTTTGTTAGCGCGTTCTATTTTTATTATTGATACTCAAGGATTATTGAAGTATCAAGAATTAGTAACCGAAGTCAGTGAACACCCCAATTATGATGCAGCATTAGCGGCATTAACTGAAATATCAGCTGCTGCGAAGTAATGGTGTTGTTTCTGCAATTATTGTGTGAATGAGGATAGAGTTCAGGATGATTGATTTTCGAAGTGATACGGTTACCCAACCAACTGAAGCAATGCGTTTAGCTATGTCTAGAGCTGAGGTCGGAGATGATGTTTATGGGGACGACCCCACAGTAAACAATTTACAAGATATGGCTGCAGATATGTTTGGTTTTGATGCCGCTTTGTTTGTCAGTTCGGGGACTCAAGCTAACTTGCTGGCACTCATGTCGCATTGTGAACGGGGCGATGAATACCTTTGTGGCCAACAAGCACATAACTATAAGTTTGAAGGCGGTGGGGCTGCAGTATTAGGCAGTATTCAACCTCAACCACTGAATAATCAAACTGATGGCAGCATTTTGCTGAGTGATATTGAAGCGGCTATTAAGCCTGATGATGTGCATTTTGCTCGAACACGGTTATTGAGTTTAGAAAATACCATCGGCGGTAAGGTATTACGCCAAGATTATTTAGCTCAAGCCCAAAGCCTTGCGTTTAATCGTGACCTTAAAATCCACTTAGACGGTGCTCGTGTCGCTAATGCTGCGGTAGCTCAAGGTATTGCCATAGCTGATATTACTCAATATTTTGACTCAGTATCGATTTGTTTATCAAAAGGCTTGTGTGCGCCGATAGGTTCTATTCTGTTAGGCGATGAGAGGCTAATTGGTAAAGCCACTCGATGGCGAAAAATGTTGGGTGGTGGCATGCGACAAGCGGGGATTATTGCTGCAGCGGCAAAGTTAGCATTAACCGATCAGGTCGACCGCCTAGCGGATGATCACCATAATGCCAAGGCTTTGGCTTTATTGCTGACTGAAATGCCAGAATTTACTGTTGATGCTAATTTGGTACAAACTAATATGGTATTCGCGACATTAGCAGATGATATCAACCCCAAGATGCTTGCCGCTTCATTGGCAGATAAAGGTATCATTATTAGCCCAAGTAGGCAGTTACGCTTGGTCACTCATAAAGATATTAGTGCGAACGACATCAAGGTGTTTGTGAATACCTTAAAACAACTTATGGGTTAATCTTCTTGTAAATAAATTGCTTCATTAAAGGTCACACTGAGTGTGGCCTTTGTCTTTTTTGGTGCGGTAATGTATTTTTTGAGGGCATTACGACCTCATGAAAAACGTATGATGGTTTTATCTGTCTGTTTTTAATGATTAAAATAATTGGCTTGAACATTGCTACTTATTTTGAGGTATGCGTCGCTTGGCGCAAAATTAATTAAGCAAATAATGGGGTCATCATGAAATATTTCTCACGTCATATCGTCATGCCAATTCATCTTAATAGCACTAAAAGTTTATGCTGTGGCCAACTATTAAGTTGGGTAAATGAAGAAGCTAGTATTTTTGCCAGTTGCCAAATGCGCAGCCAATTTCATATTGCCAAGGTTATATCTGAAATTAACTTTATGGCACCAGCACAAACTAGCGACATCATTGAATTTGGATTTGAGCTAGTAAGCTTGGGCCAAAGCTCTGTGACGGTACGTTGTAAAATACGCAATAAAGTCAATCATGCGCCGATAGCCTTTATCGATAAAATGGTATTTGTAAATGTGAATGAAAATGGCTTACCTATTCCACATGGTATGCGTGCTAACGCGGCTTAATTGCTTTAATGATGTGTATTATTTGCGAGTATTATGAGCGTTGGCCATAAAGATAAGTTGTGATGTGGGTGATGGATTAATACTAAAGCAAAGAATAAAAAATAAAAATTAAGGAGCTATAATAGCTCCTTAATATGAATGTGAAATAGGCTGAATTTATTATTCAACTTTAGCGATACGTTGTTGATAGTCATCGATTAAATGCTCCATAATTTGATTTGGAGAAGCATCTTGGCAACAATTGTCTAAAAAGATTTTAAAGGTGACAAGGGCATGACCATCGTTCTTAAGGCGGCTACTTTGCATGGCAAAAAAAGCTTCTTCATTATCGGCTTTTCTAACCACAAAATCTTCAAGTTCGAATGATTTAGTGCCGGAGATGTTGTGCCATTTAGTGATACGGTCGAGTGCAATTTCACAAGACTGGTTTACTTCGATGTGGTTTAGCCATGTTGGAGGTTGTTCATTATCTTGATAATGCGGGCATCTAACTGTGTAATTGTATACATGAGTAATTGCTGTCATTGCTTACCTACCTATTCGCTATCTAAGTGGTTTTACTATAGACCTTATTTTTTATTTTGGTCAATCCTTATTTTTAGAACTTAGATCTAAGCATCACTTTTTACTAAATTAAAAATAAGCTGTTGTCATTGTTAGTTTTTTACATTTAATGATCGGTTAAAAAAAGCTCACAATTTAATGTGAGCTTGAGTATTCGTTTATCGAACTGGTTATAGTGCGTTAGTGAAAATTTGGCAAATCTCTTGATGTGTTGCTTGCTTAGGGTTAGTAAAACCGCATGCATCTTTGAGTGCGTTGTCAGCTAATGTTGGAATATCCTCTGCTTTTACACCGAGCAGAGTTAAATTTTCAGGAATATTAACGGCTTTCGACAATTGCTTAATGGCTTCTATTGCTGCATTGGCTCCTTGTTGATCAGACATTGCTGTAGTGTCTACTCCCATTGCTTTTGCTACATCCGCAAGACGTGCAGGTACAACTTGGGCATTGTAGGTTTGTACATGGGGTAGCAATAATGCGTTACATACACCGTGTGGTAAATCATAAAAACCGCCAAGCTGATGTGCCATCGCATGTACATAGCCTAAGCTAGCATTATTAAAAGCCATGCCTGCTAGAAACTGTGCATAAGCCATCTGTTCTCTGGCTTGAATGTTATCGCCCTGCTTAACGGCGTTAACTAAATTGGTTTGAATGAGCTCAATAGCTTTGATTGCACAGGCATCTGTGATGGGATTAGCGGCAATAGAAACATAAGCCTCAATAGCATGTGTTAATGCATCCATACCTGTAGCAGCTGTAAGTGATGCAGGCTTTTCAAGCATCAATTCAGGATCGTTCACAGAAAGAATAGGGGTAGTATTTTTATCGACAATGGCCATTTTAATGTGCCTTGCCTCATCGGTAATAATACAAAAACGAGTCATTTCACTTGCAGTACCTGCAGTGGTGTTTATGGCAACTAGCGGCATTTGTGGTTTAGTTGATACATCCACACCTTCATAATCTTTAATATTGCCGCCATTAGTGGCAACAAGTGCAATACCTTTGGCGCAATCATGTGGTGAACCGCCACCTAAAGAAATAATCACATCACATTGATTGATTTTTAATAGTTCAAGTCCCGCCGCCACGTTACCTGTTGTTGGATTAGGCTGTACGCCATCAAATATAACCACTTCAATGCCGTTGGCATTAAGTTTATCCGCCACTTTTTTAACTAAACCAATTTTTACCAATGGTTTGTCGGTGACAATTAATGCTTTGCTAAAACCAAATGCGTTAATGTCTTTAATTGCTTCATCTACGCTGCCTTGACCAAGAATGTTGACGCTGGGGATAAAAAATTTAGTCGCCATGTTGATTGTCCTCTGTATAAAATTAAATATTCTCTACAGAAAACATATCTATATTAGGTTCGTTATTATGTGACATGGAGCCAGTTCGTATTCAATAAGTAACAATAATTAAGTGATTTTATAACAAGTACGACACTTTACGCGTAACTGTGATCTGACATGATGGCGTTCTTGGCATAGTAGGAACATTGAGTGGCTCTTTAACACGAGTATTGAGTTCGCTTGTGATGTGGTAACAATAGAATATAGTATAAAAAAAATACATAATTAATATGTTCTTTATATGGAATGAGTTACGGTATAAAGTTAAAATTACTCTAGTGTTAGTTTGCTTCTACTACACTAAATAGAGATAGCTTGGATGCTACTGTGTTTGTTATGGATGGATAAGGGAAATGTATAGGTGTTTAATCTAAATATTTTTTTCTCAATTTTAGAAAATGCAGCGTTATTACTGGCGCTGGTTTATGTGTATTCACTATCGTCCACCCATCAACGCAAGGTGGCGCCTTTCTTATGGCAATTTTTAATGGGTGGGCTCATCGGCACTATTGGTGTTGTGATCATGGTCGATCCACTAGTGAATCAACAAGATATATTGTTTGATGCTCGTTCTGTAGTTCTTTGTTTAAGTGGATTGTTCTTTGGTGCCATTCCTACCTTGCTTGCGGCCATTATCATGGCACTTTATCGTTACCATTTAGGCGGTCTAGCAGTGTGGATTGGAATATTCATGTTGGGAAGCAGTGCGCTGATAGGGTTGGTTTGGCGTCAATTTAGGCATAATAAATTAGATCAAATTAGTTATCGAGAATTTTTCATTTTTGGCATTGTTGTGCATGTCATTTCTCTGTTGTGGTTATTCTTATTGCCCTATGAACAAGCCTTACCAGCCATAAGTAATGTGTTATTTCCTATATTAGTTATTTTGCCCTTATCCACCATGGTTATTGGCCATTTACTTGTCAAAATAGAATTTCATGACCGCAATATTCAAGTCAAATTACAAGAAGACTTTCTTTTTAAAAATCAGTTTGATATTGGAAATATAGGGATTGCAATTACGACTAAAATGAAATATTGGTTAAAAGTAAATCCTTACTTATGCCGAATGTTGGGTTACACAGAAAAAGAATTAACATCCTTAACTTGGCCCGAATTAACTCATCCAGATGATCTCAATAAAGACTTATTGTTATTTGATCAGATGGTCAATGGCGAACTCGATGAGTATGAAACTGATAAACGTTTTATTACCAAAGATGGCTCAATTGTTTACACCCATATGACTGTTGCATGCCGTCGTCATGTTCAAGACAATACTTTTTTAGTGATTGCAGGTTTTTTAGATATTACCCAGCAAAAACAATCTCAACAAGCCTTATTACAAAGTAAAGAGCATCTCGCGTTAGTGCTTGATAGCAGTGAATTAGGGGTATGGGATTGGGATGTTGTCAGTGACCGTATTAGCGTTAATCAATATAGTGCAGATATTCTAGGGTGTTCAATTGAAGATCTTAATCTACATCCTGAGTTGTGGTTCAACGCGATACGTTCCAGAGACAAATTTAAGTTTCTGCGCAGCATCAATGAAATGGTAAAAGGTCGATGTATTAGCCAGCGAGTTGAGTACTTATTGACGGATTTAAAGGGCGTTAGTCATTGGATTTTACAAACTGGCAAAGTGGTTGATATTGATGACAGAGGTAAACCACTTAGAGTCTGCGGAACTCATAGTGATATTACTGATATAAAACAAGTTGAAGACTCGTTGAGTATTGCTACTTCTGTTTATCAAAACTCCAGTGAAGCCATGAGTGTGTTTACTACTAAGGGGATTCTAGTTGATTCAAACCCTGCTTTTTCTTTAATTACAGGATTCAGCAAAGAGGACGTTCAAGGCAAGCATTTACGTATGTTTGAAACAGACCTGCAACCTAAGCGTTTTTATCAACAACTTAGAAAACAGCTCAATCGGGAAGGGCATTGGCATGGCGAAGTGTGGATGCAGCGAAAAAATGGTGAAAACTATCTTATATTATTAACCATTAATTCAATTATCCAAACAAAATCTCAAACTGCACAGTTTGTGGCGTTATTTTCTGATATTACCGAGAAAAAACAAACTGAAGAATTTATATGGCGTCAGGCAAATTATGATGCGCTCACGGGGTTACCTAATCGCCGAATGTTATTAAGCTTTTTAAACCAAGAAATATTGCTCTCTGAACGACAGGATAATCATTTTGCATTGATGTTTTTAGACTTAGATTATTTTAAAGAGATTAATGACTCTTTGGGTCATGATATGGGCGATGTATTATTACTTGAGACTGCAGACCGTCTCAAAAAAAGTGTACGAGAAAACGATTTAGTGGCCCGCCTCGGTGGGGATGAATTTACGATAGTGCTAACCAATCTAGCAGATTTTAACGGGGTAGAACGTGTCGCCCAACAAATTCTAAAAACGCTTGCCGAGCCTTATATTCTAGGAGATCAAATTGCTCATATTAGTGGCAGTATTGGTATCACCTTATTTCCTGACGATGCTAAAACAACCGACACGTTATTAAAGAATGCAGATCAAGCGATGTATACGTCTAAATCAAGTGGGCGTAATCGGTTTAATTATTTTACCCCTGCAATGCAAGACCATGCACAAAAACGGATCATGTTAATTCAGGATCTCAAAGTTGCCATTATTCAACATCAATTTGAGTTATATTATCAGCCAATTGTTGATGTTAATAATCAGCAGGTCACCAAGGCCGAGGCATTGATACGCTGGAGGCACCCTACTATGGGGTTAATTCCACCAGCAGATTTTATTTCTATTGCTGAAGATACTGGAATGATAATTGATATTGGCAATTGGGTATTTTATCAAGCTTGCAAGCAGGCTGCTCAATGGAAAACGCAATTTAATTGTGATGTGCAAATCAGTATCAATAAGTCACCGGTAGAGTTTCGAAATGAGTCTACAGATATTGAAGGTTGGCTTAAGCATATGTCGCAATTAGCCTTACCGACGAAAAATATTTGTATCGAAATTACTGAAAACTTACTGTTTAATATTGAGCCAAATGTTGAGGCTAAATTATTAGCTTATCGCAAAGCGGGTATGCAAATGTCGCTCGATGATTTCGGAACCGGATATTCATCCTTACCTTATCTAAAGAAATTCAGTGTTAATTACCTTAAAATTGATCAATGTTTTGTGAATAATCTGGCTGCGGGTAGTAATGATCTGTGTTTGTGTGAAGCGATGATTGTAATGGCTCATAAACTTGGGATGAAAGTGATAGCAGAAGGTGTTGAAACCGAAAATCAACGGCGTTTATTGACCTTGGTAGGTTGTGATTATGCACAAGGATATTTATTTTCACATGCGTTATGCCGAGATGACTTCGAACAGCAGTACTTAATGGCAACTCAAGAGCATAAACGCATTTCAAACAGTCAGTTACTAACCTAATACCATTACATATTGTGGATACTTGTTACCGATTAAGCCTTCTGCATATGAGGACTGCATTAAACCTGTGAGATTACAGGGTTAAGCTCAGATAAGGATTATAAACGGTTATCCCATAGCCATTTGCATTGACTGACCATCGACCCGATATTGATGTAGCTTTTAGATGAAAATACCTTGCAGGTAAAACATATGACTAGTTTGATATGAAATTGGTGAAATATTGGTTTCTCTCTATCTTTATCTCATCCCTTAAACCTAACTGAGGTTAGTTATTCTGTTGGGGATTAGTATACAATAGCGACCTATTTTTATTTGCTTTTATTGGGTCTGTTATGTCATTTACGTCGCTAGGGTTACCGCCATTAATATTAGATGCGGTTAATCAATCCGGGTATCAAACTGCTACTCCTGTTCAACAAGCAGTGATTCCGCTAGCGCTCACCGGTCGAGACGTATTAGCCAGTGCTGAAACCGGCACCGGGAAAACAGCTGCTTTTGCATTACCTTTGTTAAGCCAGCTCATGGCACAAGATGATTTGGATTTGTCGCCGTCGCAACGTTTACGTGTACTTATCATGACGCCTACGCGTGAGTTAGCGATTCAAATCGAACAGAACTTAGTTAAATACAGCCAGTTTATTAATCTTACTAGTTTAGCCGTTTATGGTGGTGCCAGTATCAACCCTCAGCGTAAGGCATTAGAGCAAGGCGTGGATGTATTGGTGGCAACACCAGGACGATTGTTCGACATTATTGGTCAGCATGAATTGGATTTATCATCGGTTACTCATTTGGTGATAGACGAAGCTGACCGGATGCTCGACCTTGGCTTTGTTAAAGATATCGAAAAAGTGAAACGCTTAATTGCTCGAAAGCATCAAACTATGATGTTTTCGGCTACTTTTTCTGAAGAGGTTAAAACCCTTGCGGCTAAGATGCTAAACGATCCTGAATTCGTCCATGTTGAAACCCAAACCACAGCCGCCAATGTTGTCCAGCAAGTGTATAAAGTGGATACTCGCCGTAAAGCCGAGCTGTTATCGGAACTCATTGGTAAACATAATTGGCAGCAAGTGATGGTGTTTACCAGCCGCAAAGAAACGGCAGATCATTTATACCGCGAGTTAACCCTAGACGGTATTAAGGCATCGGCATTTCACGGTGATAAAAGCCAAGGGGCACGCAACCGTGCATTAGAAGAGTTTAAAGCCGGTCAGTTACGAGTATTAATCGCCACAGACTTGGCCGCTCGTGGGCTTGATATCCAAGCGCTGCCAAGAGTGATTAACTTTGAATTGCCTGAAGAGTGCGAAGATTATATTCATCGTGTTGGGCGTACGGGTCGAGCAGGATTAGGTGGTGAAGCCATTTCGCTGGTGAGCCCGCAAGAACTTGAATTGCTTGGTGCGATAGAACAACTCATTGAACAAATATTGCCAATAATGGTGCCAACAGGGTATGAAGAAGGCGCACCACTGCCTGCCCGATACCGAGATGTTGCGGCAGAAAAACCGAAAAAAGCGTTTAAACATAAACGCGGCAAGCCATCTCAAACAGACGTAAAGCCTACCCGAAAAGGCAAATACGCTAAAGCGAAAAAATGATCACTAAACCGATAAAAACCAATATTATTACTGGCTTTTTGGGTGTGGGTAAAACCACGCTCATTAAACAATTGCTAGCCCATAAGCCGCCTGATGAAGTGTGGGCTGTGTTGGTTAATGAATTTGGCGAAATTGGTATTGATGGCAGTTTGCTTAATACTGTTACGGCAACTTCAGATAATAATCAAGCTGATCAGCAGCAAAACCAAGCAGCATTGCCAAGTGTAGTGATTAAAGAAGTGCCCGGTGGTTGCCTTTGCTGTGCTGCTGGTGTGATGACACAAGTGGCGATCAATCAACTTATTCAACAAGCTAAACCTGACCGATTATTGATTGAACCGACTGGTCTTGGTCATCCTGCAGAAATTATAACGTTATTACAGGCCCCACATTTTCAACAAGTGATTAAATTGCAAACCAGCTTATGCTTGGTTGATGCACGTAAAATCAGTGACGACCGTTATTACAACCATGATACTTTTATTCAGCAATTACAAATTGCTGATACGGTGATTGCCAATAAAGCGCAATACTATACTGAGCAAGATAAACAACAGTTAACCGAGTTTATGGCTCAGCTACAGCGAGCCGAGACTCCGGTACTTTATTGTGATGATCACTTTACTCAAACAGCGTTATTGCAACAGATTATCGATTTATTGGATCAACCCACAGCTAAGCTTAATCGCAAGGAATCATTAGCATCGACTAAGCCTACACGTTTATTAACAGGCGGTGCTAAGCAATGGCTTTTGCCAATGGCTTCGTCAACATCGCCAGTGAATGACGATGATCAACAATTTGACCAACAACAGCTTGCTGAGCAAGGGTTTATCTATAAAACCAATCAAGGTGAAGGTTGTTACAGTAGTGGCTGGATTATTGATAGCCAACGCAGTTTCAACTTTGAGCTGTTTATGCGGTGGGTTGAATTGGTCAAAGCGTTAAATGTGCTTAGGCTTAAAGCGATAGTTATCACTGACGATGGTATTTTAAGTGTCAATATGGTCGATGATACACTGAGCTTAGATGAATTAGATGATGCGCTTGATTCGCGAATTGAGATCATTAGCGAGACACCACTTGATGGCGATACATTGCAACAGCAGTTGTTTGCTTGCGCGATCTAGCAAGAACTTGTTATACACTTTGGCATCACTTTCATATCCCAATAAAAAAGGACATTGATAGATTATCAATGTCCTTTTTGTTGTCGTTGTTCCTAGTTCACTAACGTGTACATTCTTCAAGTAGATAAGCTAAGTGACGGTAAGAAATACCGCTATGGTGAGTTAACCCCACTTCACACGTTCGGTTAGCGTAATAACCTTCTTTGGTTTCTAGCGGAATGAGCTTTTTAATGTTGCGCAAAGCACTGGCGTTAATTTCTGGCTTGTACAGCCCTTTCTCACCAGAATAACCACAGCAAGTAATGCCTTCAGGTAATACAACATTGTGAGTACATGCATCTGCAATAGCTTGCAGTTTAGGCTCTAGCTTCATCTTACGAGCGCTACAACCTTGATGAAGGGTTATGTTGGCTTTCTTAGTAATGGTCATGCTTGGTAATAATTCATCATGCATAAACTCAACTAAATCGAGCACTTTCACTTTTGGGTTACCTGTTAGTGTGCGATAAGTACAAGACAGTGCATCAACTACTACTGGCACTTTGCCATTTTCAGACAGTTTACTGAGTGTATCAATCAGTTCATCGCGCTTAGCGTTGGCATTTTTAAAATCACCTTTTGACTCCCACATCTGCCCACAGCATAAACTACGGGTATTCTCTGGAATAATGACATTGTAGCCAGCACGCTCAAGTAAGGTGATAACCACTTCTGGTAATGTGCGGTTGTCAGGATCTTTCGGCGTTGGACCAAAGGTTCTGCCACCACAAGCTGGGAAGTATAAAACCGTTGGCTGACCTTGTTTAGGCGCTGAAGGTTTAGTCACTTTTCCGCCTTTAGCGAAGTCAGGGTTCCAATAGGGTACTTCTTTAGAAATAAGACGGCCGGCTTTCATTATCGAATTGGTAATGCCATCACCTGTTATTTTATGGACAATGTTTAAAATATCAAAGCCTGTGCTGATCACTTGGTTAACCGCACCATAATGCTTAGCTTGGAAGTCGAGCACTTTTTGTTCTGTGGTGGTGATGTATGGTGTACGTAATTTACGAGTCAACTCACCCATGCTGTTATCAACTGGGCAGGCAATGGTACACAACTGACACGCTGCACAGGTGTCAATAACATCGTATTTGGAGCTGGCACGCATTTTTGCCGCAGCTTGTTGGTCACCAGATTGTTCTAAACGTTCTATTTCACGAAGTACCGCAATCCGTTGACGTGGCGAGAAGTTCAGTGCCGATGTAGGGCAGGTTTTTTCACAAAAACCACACTCAATACAGTTGTCGACAAAGTCATCAACCACGGGACAAGGTTTAATGTTTTTAACGTGCACCAACGTGTCGTCATTGAGGATAACCCCAGGGTTTAATAATCCACTTGGATCGAATACCTGTTTAATTTGCTTCATCAAGGTGTAAGCGTCGCTACCCCATTCCATTTCAACAAATGGGGCGACAGCACGACCGGTACCATGTTCAGCTTTCATTGACCCGTCGTACTTGTTGATCACCATTTCTGCGACATCTTGCATAAAGCCATGGAAACGATTGATATCGTCTTGAGAGGCAAAAGTGGGTGTAATAATAAAGTGGAAGTTACCCGCTAATGCATGGCCATAAATGACCCCTTCAGGATAACCGTGTTTATGGAATAATGCGGTTAAGTCGGCTGCCGCGGCGGCTAAGTGCTGAACCTCAAATGCAACATCTTCAATAATGACTGATGTGCCTTTTGGTCTTGCTCCGCCAATAATAGGGAATAGACCAGAACGCATCGCCCAATATTGGCCATAAACAGCAGGATCATTACTGAATTCGGTTGGACGTTCCGTTTTGATATGAGCGATTTTTTCAATCACATCTTCAGTATATTTTGTTAATGTTTCAGCATCGTTTGCACGACACTCAATTAATAAAATTGCTGAACCTTCGGGTAAATTACTGAGCCATAGCGGCATACCAGCTTTACCGGTAACCGACTTAATTGATGCCCAGTCAAGTAATTCTGCTGCAGCTACGCTATCACCTATAATAGGGGGGATTGCACTCGCGGCATCTTCCATATTGAAAAACACGGCCATGGCAGAGGCTTTGTATTTGGCCTCTTCAACCGTGTGATAAGTCACTTCATTAACAAATGCGAGTGTGCCTTCAGAACCTACAATTAAATGATTGATTAAATCAAAGGGATCACTAAAGTCTACCAGTGCATTTATGCTGTAGCCCGTGGTATTTTTAATTGAGAATTTTTTACGAATACGTGCTGCTAAAGTCGGATTGTTTTGGGTTAATTGTGCCAAATCACTTAAGGCCGCTAGCAACATGGGCTGCGATTGACTGAATGCCGCTTTTGAATGTGGGCAGCCTGTATCAAGTTCAGTTCCATCTGCGAATATTAATTTAGCCGACTTGATTGTTTGATAACTGTTTTGAGCGGTACCGCAACACATGCCAGAGGCATTATTTGCCACCATACCTGCTATTTTAGCTGAAGCTAAGGTGGCAGGATCGGGGCCAATTTTTTTATTGAACGGCTTTAAGGCTAAATTAGCATCAGAACCAATCACTGCTGCGCCTAAAGTGATTGATGATTTGTCTTCACTGATATCAATATTTCTAAAGCCATCATGACCTAAAATCAATAAAATACCTTCACCAATTGCTTGACCCGATAGACTGGTACCCGCTGCACGAAAAGTCACTGGTACGCTGTTAGCTTTGGCAATATTAAGGGTGATTTTAACTTGTTCAGGGGTATCTGCATGCACCACAATTTTAGGTACGATACGGAAATAACTGGCATCTGTTGACCACGCAAAACGGCGGACAGGATCATTCGATACGGCGTCAGCGCCGAGTTGTGACGTTAACGTATCCATCACTACTTGATAATTAATAGTCATAACATGTTCTCTTAACACTTGGATGAACAGCAGGCATAGCGTGCCTACTGTTATTGTATTGTTATCGTTAGATTAGAAGTCACTTTATGGTGAATTAAAATCCACCCCAGATAACTGCAATGGTGCCTGCTACTAGGGCATAACCTAGGGCAATAGGCATTGTTTTACGAATAATTTCTGATTCTCTTCCTGCCATTCCCACAACGGTTGCTGCAGCCACGACGTTCATCACACACATCATATTACCCGCATTAGCGCCAATACCTTGTAAGGCTAACGCGATAGCGTGATTCATTCCGATGTTGTCGGCAACAGAGTACTGTAGGCCTGAGAACATCATATTTGAGAAGGTTGCCGAACCTGAAAGGAAGGCACCAAAAATACCCACAATTGGAGAAATCCAAGCCCAAACTGAACCCATGCTATTGGCCAGTAAGTCTGCTAATGCAACTGGCATTGACTCGAGGCCTGCACTATTTACTCCAGAGTTAAGGAATATCTTCACCATAGGTACTGATGCACCTAAAGAAATAATCGTCGGCAGCATTGAACGACAAGATACGGTAATTGATTGTTTCATTGCAGCAGGTTTCATTTTAAATAAGATAAAACCGAATAAGCAGACCACTACAAAGAATACACCCGGAGCATAGAGCGTGGCAAAGCCTGCTTTAAGTTCGGTACCCAGTAAACCTGTCCAACTAATATTAAAGCTGGTTAACCAGCTTTTAAATGGCGCAATGACACGAGACAAGACTAACAAAGCTGCCATAATGACGTATGGCGACCAAGCTGCCATTTGTGAAAATTTAACGGGTGTTTGATTAACAGCTAGATCTCCGTCTGATTTATTGTCATTTTCACTGAAATCACACCAAGGTTGTGATGGTAATAACCAACCTTTTTTAGCCACTGGAATGACTAATGCCATACCCACAAGTGAACCAATAACCGATGGGAACTCAGGACCTGCAAAATAGTTAATTAACCATGCAGGTACCGTAAAGGCAAAGCCAGCAAACAGGGCGAATTTCCAAATTTGTAAGCCTTCTTTAATTGATTTGTTTCGACCAAAAAAGCCGGTTAAGACACAAACCATTACTAACGGAATCAATGAACCTGTCACTAAGTCTATTGTAATCATGTGCTTAGCAATAAACTGTGCGTACCCCACAAAAGTACCACCATGTTCAGCAAATTGACCTGCTGCCATGTTGACTCCACCTTCAGTTAGACCTTGTTCCATACCAAACAATACGGGTAGACCAATCGCCCCAAACGATACGGCTGTAGAGTCTCCTATTAATGCAACCACAGCAGCTGCAATCGGTGGTACGCCTAATAGTACTAACAACGGCGCCCCGATGGCCGCTGGTGTACCAAAGCCTGCTGAGCCCTCAATGAAGGAGCCAAACAACCAACAAATTATCACAACTTGAACACGAGCATCCGCACTGATGTTAGTAAAACCAGCTCGAATGGTGTCCATAGCCCCGGAATATTTGAGTGTGTTTAACAAAAATACCGCACCAAAAATAATGGTTAACGGGGTTAATGCAGATAGAAGCCCTTCAACGACAGATGCAGCAAGGAGTTGCGTGTCCATTTGCCAAATAAAGACCGCCGCTAGCCCTGTCACTACCATTGATATCGGCATCGCTTTGGATGCCGGTAAGCGCATAAGGACTAAAAATACCATTACGCTTATAATGGGCGTTAAGCTAGCGAGTAACTGTAATATTGTCATGCATACCTCTGGTATTGTGGGTACTAAATTATTATTATTTGTTAGCGTTTCGCTAACGAGGCTGTAATAGACGTTATTTAAGTGTTAAAAGTGTTGATCGAGATCATTTTAATAACCAAGATAACGTTTTCGTTGATAAAAATGAGATCTGTGTCTAATACTGGAATAGTGGTATCGGTTCAGAGACTCATTTTGGGGACGCAGAGACATACAAATAAAGCCAAACGATTGAACGATTGGCTTTAAAATAACGTTAATTAGTCAATGTTAATGTGAAGGGGTTCACGCGACAGATATTGAAAATGTAAAAAAGTGTAAAATGTTAAAAGAGTTTACTGCCCCAGCCTAATTTTTGGCGTAATACATGGAAGTAATTGTGGCCTTTGGGATGTATGAGTCTAAGGCGTTCAGACGATCGGCGAATAAATATTTCATCGCCAGGTAATACCGCTAAATGCACATGGCCATCACAACTGACTTCGAGGTTTTCACCATTATCTGGCGATACTACAAGTTTTATAATGCTGCATGCATCGACCACAATAGGGCGGCAAGACAGGGTATGTGGAAACATAGGCACTAAAATAAGAGCTTGCAGATTAGGGGTTAAAATTGAGCCTCCAGCAGACAAAGAATAAGCAGTGGAACCGGTAGGAGTGGAGATAATCATTCCATCTGCGCGCTGGCTATACATAAATTGCTCATCAATATAGACCTCAAATTGGATCATATGAGCAATTTTACCTGGGTGAAGAACCGCTTCATTTACAGCTGTGTTACTTGAGGTTATTTTTCCATGACGGTGAACTTCAGCTTCTAATAAAAAACGGTGTTCGGTTTCAAATTCACCGCTAAGCACTTTCGATAAAGCTTCTTCAAAATTATCGGGTGGTAAATCCGTTAAAAAACCTAAGTTTCCTCGATTTAAACCAATAACAGCAACGTTAAAACGAGCCAATACTCTGGCAGCACCTAGCATATTGCCATCACCGCCGACTACGATGGCTAAATCACAGTGTTCACCCATTTCAAGCAGATCCATTGAACAAACGTCAGAACCTAATTCTGCAGATACTCGTTCTTCAACAATGACTTTATACCCTTGCATTTTTAACCAATGATGCAACTGGGTTAATGTAAGGTTAGTACCTTGATGATGTGGCTTACCGATGAGTCCGATAGTCTGAAACATTTTAGTCATATTCGAGTTTGTTATGCCTTTAGGCCTTGAAACATGAAAATTGATCCCCATAATATACTCAAACAAATTAAAAGTGTGAGATTTACTGTTAAATTCCAGTAAATGGCCACTTTATTTATTGTCCTAGAATAGCCAATAACGCATTTTTTAGCCGGAGTGAAAATGAGTAACGAATCGCAAAATCAAGTGGAAGAAGTCGTCACATCTGATGTCGCGGCTGATGAAGCAAGTTTGATGGATGAATTAACCCAAGCAAATTTTAGAATTGAAGAATTAGAGCAGCGCCTTGCTGAGTCTGAAACTGCACTAGCTGAACGTAAAGATGTTGAAATGCGTGCAGCAGCAGAAACGCAAAATATCCGTACTCGTGCGGCCAAAGATGTCGAACAAGCACGTAAATTTGCTTTAGAAAAATTTGTTAACGAATTATTGCCTGTGATAGACAATATGGAGCGAGCATTACAGGGTACTAATCCTGAAGATGAAGCAACTAAATCTATCTATGAAGGTGTTGAATTGACCATGAAGGGTTTTTTAACCTCGGTTGAGAAGTTTGGTGTGACCCAAGTTAATCCTTTAGGTCAACCATTTAACCCTGAACATCATCAAGCCATTGGTATGCAACCAAGTGCTGAGTATCCTGCTAATACTGTGATGATGGTTATGCAGAAAGGTTACTTATTGAATGGTCGTATATTACGCCCAGCAATGGTGATGGTATCTCAAGGCGGCGAAAGTGTGGATGTCGAAGCATAAAGATTAATTTAAGTCTGACACTTAAGTTAGTTACTAATATAGGTCTCTAATATTAGTATTCAACATTAGCTTCTTGTATTAGTCGATGGTATTGATCTTTAGCATTCATCATGAGTTGTTAAAAAACAGACACAAAAAAGGACTGAATCTTCAGTCCTTTTTTATTGGCTTTATTTGATGCTATGAATAGCAAATATAATCATCGCAACCATAAAAAATACAAAAGCATTAAGCTATAAACTCTTGGATTTGCGCTAAAATACCTGCTGCATCAAGTCGAAGTTCTGCGATTATTTCATCAGGTGCGCCATGTTTAATAAATTCATCTGGCAAACCAATCTGCAATACAGGCTTTTCAATACGCATTTTGTGCAATGCCTCAAGCACTCCTGAACCCGCTCCACCCATGATTGCATTTTCTTCTATGGTCACAATGACATCATGACTGTTTGCAACTTGTTCAAGTAATTCTAGATCAAGCGGCTTAACAAAGCGCATATCGGCAACTGTGGCATCTAACTTGTCAGCAGCATCTGTTGCCGCTGCCAGTGTAGTGCCAAAGTTAATAATGGCAATTTTTTGGCCTTGACGGGTTAACACGCCTTTGCCAATAGGGAGTATTGTCATGGTTTCAATTTGCTCGGCACCTGTTGCAGACCCTCTAGGGTAACGAACAGCGACAGGTCCATCTTGATAACAATATCCAGTGTAAAGCATTTGGCGACATTCATTTTCGTCAGATGGCGCCATAATGATCATATTTGGAATACAGCGCATGAAACTTAAATCGAATGCACCTTGGTGAGTTGGTCCATCTGCGCCAACAATACCACCACGGTCAATGGCAAATAAAACGGGTAAACGTTGTAATGCAACATCGTGGATAAGTTGATCATATCCACGTTGTAAAAAGGTCGAGTAAATAGCGACGACAGGTTTTAAACCTTCACAGGCAAAACCTGCAGCTAAAGTCACTGCGTGTTGTTCTGCAATTGCAGCATCAAAATATTGCTTAGGGAAATGCTGCGAAAACTCAACCATTCCAGAGCCTTCACGCATAGCAGGTGTAATCGCCATTAACTTATCATCAGTGGCCGCCATATCGCATAACCATTTACCAAACACTTGTGAAAAAGTGGGTAAACCTGGTTTTGTTACCGGTTTCTTAAACTGGCTAGGGTCGAATTTAGGCACTGCGTGCCAACCGATAGGATCTTTTTCAGCAGGCTCATAACCACGACCTTTTTTGGTCATGATATGCAATATTTGTGGCCCTTTCAGGTTACGCATATTACGCAAGGTTTCGACAAGGGAGTCCACATCATGGCCATCAATTGGGCCAATATAATTAAACCCAAGCTCTTCAAATAATGTAGCAGGTACTACCATGCCTTTAAGATGTTCTTCAGTGCGTCTAGCCATTTCTTTAATGACGGGCATACCTTGTAGGACTTTTTTGCTGTTTTCACGAATAGTGGTATAAAAACGGCCTGACATTAGCTGTGCTAAATGATTATTAAGTGCGCCAACGTTTTCTGAAATCGACATTTCATTGTCATTGAGGACCACAAGCATGTCATTGTGCAAGTCGCCAGCATGATTAAGGGCTTCAAACACCATCCCTCCCGTCATGGCGCCATCACCAATGACAGCAACTACTTTTCGCCCAGCGTCTTCCTTTTCCGCGGCGATTGCCATCCCTAATGCTGCACTAACAGAAGTGCCAGAGTGACCGACACTAAAGGTATCGTATGGGCTTTCTTCACGCCATGGGAAAGGATGTAAACCATTCTTTTGTCGAATGGTGTGCATTTGCTCACGGCGATCGGTGAGAATTTTATGCGGATATGCTTGATGGCCTACGTCCCACACTAGTCGATCAAATGGGGTATTGTAGACATAATGAAGTGCCACAGTTAATTCAACTGTGCCTAAGCCAGAAGCAAAATGTCCGCTAGAAATACCTACAGACTGAAGTAAGAATTGTCTAAGTTCATCAGACACTTGTGGAAGTAAACCTTGAGGTAACTTCCTTAATTCTTCTGGCGTATTAGCTTTAGCTAGTACTGGGAATTTAGAAATATCAAAACTCATAGCGAGATTTTCAGACTCTTTATTATAATCTTCGCTCAACTATATAGTGGGCGAAGTCTGCAATTAACTGGCTATTGTATGGTAATTTAGTCAGCGCTGATAGTGCATCTTGTATTAGTTGTTCCGCACAGTCTTTGGCACCCTCGAGACCTAACAATTTGGGGAAGGTACTTTTATTCGATTGCTGATCAGAACCCTGAGGTTTCCCCAGCTCTTCTGTGCTTGTTGTGATGTCTAAAATATCGTCTTGTACTTGAAACGCTAATCCAAGTGTTTGGGCGTATTTCATCATCAATTGATAGTGTTCATCAGGTATGTCGGCAGCAATTAAAGCAAGCTCGACGGCACAACTGATTAATGCCCCGGTTTTTTTATTATGTAATTCGGTTAATCTAGTTAATTCTATACTGTTATCTGTGGCACTGAGATCAATTGCTTGACCACCGCACATGCCTTGATACCCAGATGCTTTTGCTAATGCCCTGACCATGGCTAATTGTTGCTTTGGATGTAAATCGGTACAGGGTGCCGTCATTATTTCAAAAGCCAAGGTTTGCAGTGCGTCACCCGCAAGAATTGCTGTGGCTTCGTTAAATGCAATATGAACCGTGGGTTGGCCACGACGAAGTGCATCATTGTCCATTGCCGGTAAGTCATCGTGTATTAACGAATAAGCATGGATACATTCAATGGCTGCTGCCGCTTTATCAAGTGCATTAATATTAACCCCAAGCATCTCACCGACACTGTAGACTAAAAAGGGCCTAATGCGTTTACCACCCAATAATGCCCCATGAAGCATTGCTGCTTTTAAGTCTGGAGCCGCATCATCAAGCTGCGTTAAATGTTGGTTTAGAATACCATTAACGCGTGTTTGGTATGTTTTTATCGCTTCAGCTAACACGTATCAAGCCCTATTATTCAATACACACTATTTGACGATTATTCACTTTCAACAGTGAACGGCGCTAATTCAGCATCATCTTCACTTAATAAGATAGAGACTTTTTGCTGTGCTTGCTCAAGTTTTGCTTGGCTTTGTCGCACTAATTTAATGCCACGCTCAAATTGTTTAAGTGCATCATCTAGCGAGACTTCACCTTGCTCTAAATGCGCAACAATGGTTTCAAGTTCAGTTAATGATTGTTCAAAACTGAGGTTTTCTGGTTTTTTAGCCACGATTAATATTCCTTTCATTCAGCGTGTGACAAGGTATATCAGCCCAGCGTATCGGTCAAATACAGTCGCTGGTTATTTGCTCAATAGCACGCTTTGTTATTGAATTTTGTTTAGAATGTACAAAAACAAGCTAAACTTGAGCGGAGTTTGTCCGATAACAAGTCATGGTTTAATATTGCTAACGTAAAATAGTATTGCAACTGGTACTTTAATACATAACGATGGGCATTGTTATCTACACAAAATGCTGTCGGATTATTCGGGTCGTATAACGTGCGCTAACAGCACGATGGAAGTAGCACAAATAAGCAGCGTAATGACTGCGATTGAGGAGAGGTTGTGGATTTAGCTACGCTAATAGGTATTATCGGTGCTTTTGCATTTATTATTGGTGCAATGATCACCAGTGGTGGTATCGGATTATTTATCGATGTACCGTCAATTTTGATTGTTGTAGCAGGCTCTTTATTTGTGGTGATGATGAAATTTAACCTAAAGCAATTTTTAGGTTCAATAAAGATTGGTATGAAAGCCTTCATGTTTAAATTAGATAAACCTGAAGACTTGATAGAACAAGCTGTCACCATGGCTGATGCTGCCCGTAAAGGCGGTTTTTTAGCCTTAGAAGAGGCGGTTATTACCAACACTTTCATGCAAAAAGCCGTTGATATGTTAGTTGATGGCCATGACGGCGATGTGGTGCGTAACGCATTAGAAAAAGACATTGCATTAACGGAAGAACGCCACAAAACAGGTGTTGGTATTTTTAAAGCCATGGGCGATGTGGCACCTGCAATGGGTATGATTGGTACTTTGGTTGGTTTGGTGGCGATGCTATCTAACATGGATGATCCTAAATCTATTGGTCCGTCCATGGCCGTGGCATTATTAACGACACTTTATGGTGCCGTGATTGCGAACATGATAGCTATTCCATTGGCGGATAAATTATCATTACGAATGAATGAAGAATTGCTGAATCGTAATTTAATCATGGATGCGGTACTTGCGATTCAAGATGGTCAAAATCCACGGGTGATTGAAGGATTCTTGAAGAATTACCTATCAGAAAAACTCCGAGTAATTGACACAACGGATGGAGAGTAACTCATGGCTAAGGCCAAGTGTGATTGTCCACCGGCTGGTGCACCCATGTGGCTGGCTACTTTTGCAGACTTGATGTCGTTGCTAATGTGTTTCTTTGTGTTGCTTTTAGCGTTCTCGGAAATGGACGTCATGAAATTTAAACAGATAGCCGGTTCAATGAAGTATGCATTCGGGGTGCAAAATAAAGTTGAAGTGAAAGATATTCCTAAGGGAACATCGGTTATTGCGCTTGAGTTTCGCCCTGGACGACCTGATCCCACCCCTATTGAGATCATTAATCAACAAACTAATGAAATGACTCAGCCAACGATAGAATATCAGGCCGGTGAGGATGACAGTGCGGGCGGCACTCAGAAACAAAGTGGTGAACAACGAGGTGGTAATGCTGCTGCAACCGCTCAGCAAGAAGCTGAAGCCGTAAAAAAAGATGCAGCATCTTCGCAAGAAAATATTAATGAACAAGTTAAGAAAATGGCTGAAAAGCTCAATGAAGAAATTGTTGATGGTGCCATTGAAATTGAATCTTTAGGTCAGCAAATTATCATTCGTATTCGTGAAAAAGGTTCGTTCGCATCAGGTTCTGGCTTTTTACAACCGAAATTTAAACCGATTGTACGTTCAATTGGCGAGTTATTGAAGGATGTTCCTGGGATAATTACTGTGTCGGGGCATACCGATGGTGCTGATATTAGTAATGAGTTGTACAGTTCTAACTGGGAGTTATCAAGCCAGCGAGCTGTGGCTGTGGCTCATGAATTAAGAAAAGTTTCTGGCTTTGATGAAACTCGTATGAAGGTGGTTGGTGAAGCATCTAACCGGCCGTTGGTTCCTAATGATTCTATAGAGAATCAAGCTCGAAATCGCCGTGTTGAAATATCCATTGAGCAAGGAAAGCCTAAAGAGTCGAATGAAATTATCGTTACAGAATAGTGGGTCGTTTTAAAAATAAACAAAAGGGCAACTTCTTAATGTAATAAAGGTTGCCCTTTTTGTTTTCAGTCTGTTTTAACTATAAACATGGCTTTTTTAGCGACTATGGTGCTGACTCTGAAGGTGATTAATAAGGTCGTTGTCGATAATAAATAGCAGATAAAAAAGTGAATAGGTTTGGTTAATAGGCATCCTTTGGTATAATCCGCGAATTATTGCATACGTTTTGCTTTTTCTTAATAACGTAAGCAAACCGAGTTGACAGAGCCTTGCTGCTTTTTTAATTTATTATCAACGTATTACGATCTCTATTTACCTAGCAACAACGAGTGTAGTGCTATTGTGATGCTTATACCTGTGGACGCCCCATGAAGTTTATCGTAAAGCTGTACCCTGAAATCATGATGAAGAGCAAGTCGGTAAGAATGCGCTTTACCAAAATGCTTGAAACTAATATACGTAATATACTTAAAAATGTAGATGAAGGTGCCAAAGTACAACGTTTATATGATCGTATAATTGTGCAAGTACCGACCGATAAACCTGAATTATGTGACGTTTTTGCAGAGCGACTCTCCTGCATTCCAGGTATTGCTCATGTTGTGCAAGTGAGTGAATACAGTTTTGATTCGATCGACCATATTTATCAGCAAGCTTTGCCAAAATACCGTGATGAAATTGCCGGTAAAACTTTTTGTGTCCGGGTAAAACGCTCTGGTAATCATGACTTCAATTCAATTGAAGTTGAACGTTATGTCGGCGGTGGATTAAATCAACACACTGATGCGTTAGGCGTTAAACTTAAAAATCCAGATGTGACTGTTAACCTTGAAATCAATCAAGATAAACTTTACATGGTAGAACGTCGCATTGAAGGTTTGGGCGGTTTCCCAATGGCGACACAAGAAGATGTTTTGTCGCTTATTTCGGGTGGTTTTGATTCTGGTGTATCGAGTTTCCAGTTTATTAAAAAAGGTGCACGGACCCATTACTGTTTCTTTAATTTAGGTGGAGCTCAGCACGAGATTGGCGTTAAGCAAGTCGCTTACCATTTATGGAAAAAGTATGGTGAATCACACAAAGTACGTTTTGTGTCTGTGCCATTTGAGCCTGTAGTTGAAGAGATCCTTGAGCGTATTGAGAATGGTCAAATGGGTGTTATTCTCAAACGTATGATGATGCGTGCAGCAACACGTATTGCAGACAAGTATGGTATTCAAGCATTGGTAACAGGTGAAAGCCTAGGTCAGGTATCGAGTCAAACACTGACTAACTTGAATGTGATTGATCGCTGCACAGATTTACTTATTTTACGTCCGCTTATCGCCATGGACAAACAAGACATTATTAATCAGAGTCGTATTATTGGTACTGAAGATTTTGCTAAGTCGATTCCTGAATATTGTGGTGTGATCTCACAAAAGCCTACCGTTAAAGCGGTATTATCTAAAGTTGAAGCGGAAGAGTTAAAGTTCTCTGAAGATTTAATTGATAGGGTAGTTGAGGCTGCCGTAGTGATGAATATTCGTGATATTGAGGCTGAAATGAATCAACAAGTAACCGAAACCGAAACGGTTAAAGATGTCGCTTCTGGCGAAATAATTATTGATGTACGCGCGCCGGAAGAAGAAGAAAGAAAACCACTATTGATTGAAAATGTAATGATTAAAACCATTCCATTTTTTAAATTAGCGACGCAATTTGCAGATTTAGATAAGTCTAAAACGTATTTGTTATATTGTGACCGTGGTGTGATGAGTAAACTGCAAGCTTTATATCTTGTTGAGCAGGGTTATACAAACGTTAAAGTTTATCGCCCTTAGGCTGTGAGTGATAACGTCACCAATGACCGTGATGCTAAGCATGATAAATAAAAAAACCGCATTATATGCGGTTTTTTTATGCTACATTCTATATTGTTTTTACTAGGCGTTGCTCAACGTTACTAATGGTACAATGATATTGCGGTCAGTGAAATTGAGAATGTAAATCGATGTCTTATTTAATCACTTAATTTGATGATGTCACTTCTAATGATTCTTGTGGTTCATCATTGTCAGCAATTAAAATACTATTAACATCATTATTCATATCGATTTGCATGGCTTCAATGCTTTGTGATAACTCTGCATGTAAATCAACCATATCGATAGGTTCTAGTTCAGTCGCTTGGGCTGTTGTTAATCCTAGAATGGATGTTAGCGCTATAGCAAAAAGGGTATTTAGGTTGAACATAAGGGTGAGCCTCCAGGCTAATCAATCACAATTGCCGGACTATCCCGTTTACGTCGTAGAGATTGTCCAACTGTATTTTCAATGGCGCTAATTTAACCAAACACAGAGTTCTTTACAAACGACAAAAAATACCGATAATCATTAGAAAAACTAATTAAAAAATGAGAGATTGATCATTATGTCTAGACGATTACCGCCTTTAAATGCAGTCAAAGCATTTGAAGCTGCAGCACGACATTTGAGCTTTACCCGCGCCGCAGAAGAGTTATTTGTCACTCAAGCCGCGGTGAGTCATCAGATTAAAGCATTAGAAGATTTTTTAGGGCTAAAATTATTTAGACGTAAAAATAGATCATTATTGTTAACGGAAGAGGGTCAAAGCTATTTTCTAGACATTAAAGATATTTTTATTGAGCTTGGAGAAGCGACTAATCGTCTACTGGCTCGAAGCGCTGTCGGCTCGTTAACAGTGAGTATGTCCCCTAGTTTTGCTATTCAATGGTTAGTTCCTCGTTTAGCAAAGTTTAGTGAAAAGAACCCTGATATTGATGTACGTATTAAAGCCGTAGACAGTGATTCTAATTCATTAACTGACGATGTCGATGTGGCTATTTATTATGGCCAAGGCAATTGGCCTGGATTACGTGCTGATAAACTTCGTAATGAAGTGCTTATTCCTGTGTGTTCGCCATTATTACTCAATGGTCCTAAACCATTAACCCAACCGAGTGATTTAAAGTTCCATACCTTACTGCATGATTCCAACCGCCAAGATTGGCAGGCTTGGTTTAGGCAATGTGGCGTGACTGACATCAATGTGAATCAAGGTCCTATATTTAGTCACTCTTCATTGGTGTTGCAAGCCGCGGCCCATGGTCAAGGTGTAGCACTAGGCTATAGCGTACTTGCTAGGCCTGATATCAAAGCAGGGCGATTGGTGTGTCCGTTTGCTGAGGTATTAGTCAGCAAAGATGCTTATTATTTAGTGTGTCAGCAAAGTCATTCTGAAATAGGTAAAGTGTCGGCCTTTAGGGAATGGATGGTTGATATGTTTACAGAGGAGTCTCGTAGTGAGTTGCTCACCGGATAATGCTCCGATGTTAGCTATTGATTATCTATTACAAGGGCCGATAAGCGACACATTGATTATTTTTGCTCATGGGGCTGGTGCTAATATGCACCATGAGTATATGGTTTCAATGACAGATAAATTAGTCGCACAAGGTTATCAAGTTTATCGATTTAATTTTTTGTATATGCAAGCCAATATGCAAGATGGTAAACGTCGTCCGCCTGATCGAGCGCCTAAATTGCTGGTACATTATGAACAAGTATTGATGGATGTTCAGCAAAAGATGGCGCTTGGCCTGATCAATTGTCAGCGGATAATTCTGATGGGTAAGTCTATGGGCGGACGTATGTCAGCAATATTGACCAGTTCAGATCATCAATTACAACAGCCACTTATTGCCTCTGTAATCGATAAAATAGCTGCGGTGGTGTGTCTAGGCTATCCGTTTATTCCACTTAAAGGTGGAGAGCCAAGACTTGCGCCCATTCAGCATAATGCTCACCCGATGTTAATTGTTCAAGGTGAACGAGATAAGTTTGGCAATCTTCAGCAAGTGCCTACATGGGATTTAGGTGAACATGCTGAAGTCTGTTGGATTGGTGATGGTGACCATAGTTTACAACCGCGAAAATCGTCAGGTTATACCCTTGATGGTAATCTTAATATTGCAATTGATCACATCAGCCAGTTTATTGCTCGAGTAGACTAGTTTTAATTAAACTATGGTTACCGACATATCAATATCAAAGCTCGTGCCTCAAGTCACGAAAATGGGTTCACATCATTATTAAAATGCGTCGAGTATCAGTATGAAGAAGGTTAAGTAAGATGAAAAAAGGCTTGTTATTAATTGCTGCGTTGAGTGGTTTTATGGCGGTAGCGCTTGGTGCCTTTGCTGCCCACGGACTTAAATCTATTGCGCCACCAGAGCTGGTTAGTATTTTTAAACTAGGGGTCGATTATCAGTTTTATCATACATTTGGACTGATTACGTTGGCATTTGCTGCACATTGGATCCCGTCAAAACTGATTAACTGGGCTGCTTATAGCTTCATTGCTGGGATAATATTGTTTTCTGGTTCGTTATATCTTTATGCCTTTACGGGGGCTAAATGGATTGGTCCAATTACACCAATAGGCGGCTTATGTTTCTTAGTGGGGTGGTTATTATTTGCGGCAGCTATTTGGCATGCAAAATCAGCAGAATAATGGCTTGGCTAAATTCTCCCACCGTGAGTGTTTTTGGGTATAATAGCGAGATTATTGTCTCGCTATTATGCGAATACCCTTAAGCTAAGGCTCCAAATGAAAAACCTATTCCTATTTTGTCGCTCAGGCTATGAAAAAGACTGTGCGGCAGAAATTCAACAACGTGCAGCTGAATTAAATGTCGATGGTTTTGTTAAAACCAATCTCAACGATGCTTATGTGATATTTCAATGTTTCGATGAAAATGGTGCCGATACGTTAGTTAAGGAATTGGAACTGAGTTCATTGATTTTTGCTCGCCAAATGTTTGCTGCAGGTGAGTTGCTGAGTGATTTGCCAGAGAAAGACCGTGTTGGTCCTATCGTTGCCTCATTAGCTAAAATGTCAAAGTGTGGTGAGTTGCGTGTTGAAACACCTGACACCAATGAAGCTAAAGAATTATCTGCATTTTGCCGGAAGTTGACTGTACCGCTTCGCCAAGGGCTAAAAAAGAGTGGTGCGCTGCTGAGTGCTGAAAATCCGCGTCGACCGATTATTCATGTGTGCTTTATTGGGCCGGGTAAAGCGTATGCCGGATATTCATTAAACCATAATAGCTCTCCTCATTTTATGGGGATCCCTCGTTTAAGAATGGCAGCCGATGCTCCTAGTCGCTCAAGCCTGAAACTCGATGAAGCCTTTGGTGCATTCTTAACTAAAGAAGAGCAAGAAACTCGCTGCCGTAGTGGTCTTAACGCGGTAGATTTAGGTGCTTGCCCTGGTGGTTGGACTTACCAATTAGTTCGCCGTGGGATGATGGTTGCAGCCATTGATAACGGCCCTATGGATCCAAAATTGATGGAAACGGGCCAAGTGAAGCATTTTCGTGCAGATGGTTTCCGTTTCGAACCACCACGTAAAAATATTTATTGGTTAGTGTGTGACATGGTTGAAAAGCCAGCTCGAGTTGCAGAATTGATGGAAGCATGGGCGATTAATGGTTGGTTTAAAGAAGCTATTTTTAACCTTAAATTACCGATGAAGAGCCGCTATAAAGAAGTCAGCACGATTTTACAAACCATGGCGACCATTTTAACTGAAAATGAAATTGATTTTAAAATGCAGTGTAAGCACCTTTATCACGATCGCGATGAAGTGACTGTGCATTTATGGATTTTCCCTGAAAAGGGCGTTAGCTACGCATAAACCGTTATTGTGAAACTAAAGCTACATTAATAAAAAGCCCCTTATGCAATGCATGAGGGGCTTTTTTAGTTAATTGCTTATTTTAAAAAATAAGCATTATCCTAAACGGTCAAGTACCGCTTGCGTAAAGTCGGTTGTGCCGTGAGTGCCGCCTAAATCGCGGGTGGTACGGTCACCTTCTTCAATAACCGCTGCTACTGCACTGCGGATCATCTCAGCTTTATCTGACATGCCTAAGTATTCCAGCATTTGAATCGACGCTAAAATAACAGAAGTTGGATTGGCTAGATTTTTACCTGCAATATCGGGTGCACTGCCGTGTACGGCTTCAAAAATAGCCGCATCGCGACCAATGTTTGCGCCTGGTGCCATACCTAAACCGCCCACTAGACCTGCACATAAGTCAGATAAAATGTCACCAAATAGGTTAGTGGTCACAATTACATCAAAGTTTTCAGGGTTCATAACCAGTTTCATACACGTGGCATCAACGATCATTTCTTCTGTGGTGATATCTGGGTAACGTAAGCTTACTTCGCGAGCAACTTTCAAAAATAAACCCGAAGTTGATTTCATGATGTTAGCTTTGTGAACGATAGTCACTTTTTTGCGGTTTTCTTTACGGGCTAGCTCGTAAGCAAATGTGGTGATTTGTTCTGCGCCATGACGAGTAATAATACTGGTCGCTTCTGCTGTTTGGCCATCATCAGAGATTTTTTGACCTAAGCCTGAATACATACCTTCGGTATTTTCACGCACGGTAATAATATCGATGTTTTCATAGCGCGCTTGGGTTCCCTTAAATGAAATCACCGGGCGCACGTTAGCATATAATGCAAACTTTTTACGTAAGCTGACATTGATAGACGTAAAACCTTCACCGACAGGTGTAGTTAACGGACCTTTAAGCGTTATACGATTTTTTTCGATAAGGTCTAAAGTACGCTGGGGTATGAGTTCACCGTGCTTTTCTAACGCCGTTAACCCAGCATCTGCAAATTCATATTCAAAATCACATCCTGCTTTGTCGAGGATTTTTAATGCTGAATCGATAATGCTTGGTCCAATCCCATCACCAGGGATCACGGTTATTGTACGTTTTGACATGAATAGTCCTTCCACGGTTGTGGTTACTGCAATTGTTAGACCGCATACATAACACGGCCAAGTGACGATAGAAATCGTCGATTTCTGCGGCGTATTTTAACCACTTTTAACGTTTATTTACAGAAAATAGTGAGTATTATCACATTTTTTCCGTTATTTTTAAGTCAAATCTATTCCGATTGTTTTACTATGAGCCTTTGTTACAAGTTGTTTACTTGTAACATATCTTAAGGCTGAAAATTTATCGGCAGTTCAATATGCTATTGGCGAGCATTAGCTTATGCGGTGAGCATTTTTTATATAGACGACTTTGGTCGAGTGTAGTGTGTTAAGTCTACTGCTGGCACGTTAAGCTTATTATTACCTAGTTAAAATTACAGATAATCCATTACGGCAACCATTAGAGGAAAACTGTGAAATTATTCAATTTAATTCCATTGGCAATTTGCCTGTCATTTAGTGCCCATGCGGCTCCGGAACGTGCACTGTCTCTTGATGACATAATGCATTTTGAAACCTTACAACAGCCAGTTATTTCGGATAATGGCAAAGTGATTGCGGTACAGGCTACTCCAGATAGGGGAGATAGTCGTGCATTAATTCGTTTTAGTGATAATCGCAAGCAATATGAAATTATCAATGGCACCGATGTTAACGTCAGTGCTGATGGTAAATTTGTGTTGGCTACAATTGAAGCAACTTTATTTGATCGAGAAACCAAAAAGAAGGACGATTTACCTCATCAAATTGTGTTGCTCAATACCGAAAATGGAAAACAGCAACAATTTGACAAGGTCAATTCAGCTTCATTTAGCGATGACGGTCATTTTTTAGTCGTGAAGTTTGAAGCTAATAAACCAGAGCCTGCTGAGTCTGAGTTGGCAAATACTGAATCAAAAATTCCAGAACCAACTACTTCAGAGCCTATAGCGTTAAAGTCAACAGCTTCAGAAACGAAAAATACTAACAATGCAAAAGCTGATAGTGAGCCCCCAGAGATTGAAAAGGCTGATAAAGGCGCGGATATTCGCTTAATAAACCTAGCTACAGAACAGCAAACTCAGTTGTCTGATGTAACACGATTTGTTTTTGATAAAACAGGTAATTATTTTGTTGCTGCGGTTAATCAAGGCGAGAGTAAGCTGCACCAGGTTGTGTTAATCACGCTGGATAACCAAACACAGCACCAACTTTATACAAGTACAGATGAACATATTGAAGCATTAGCAATTAGTGACGATGGCCAATATGTTGCCGTGACAAAAGGCACTGCGAGTGCTATACGCTATGGTCGTGAGTACAATATGTTACTTATAGATGTGCAGCAGAATAAACAACAACAATTTGCTCAGTCAGAAGGTTGGACATATAACCAATACTCAAGCCTGCAGTTTTCAAAAGATGGTCAGCGTTTATTTGTCGGTCGAGTGCCAAAAGTAGAACAACAAGCTGAACTTGCTGATTACCAAAACCCAAATGATGTCTTTAATCCAGAGATTATTACGGCGAAAAAGCAGTTACGCATTTGGCATGGCGATGACGCCAAAATTAAGCCTCAAGAAGTTAAAGAATATGAGCAAGAATTAAAACGCACTTATTTAGCGGTTTTACACCTAGATTCAAATACGTTAGTCCAATTAGCCGATCAAATGGTGCCAGATGTCACTTACGGTGAACAAACTCGTTTTCTATTGGCTAGTTCAGATGTGCCATATCAAAAAATGATCACCTGGGCAGGTTTCTATCGTGATGTGTATTTGGTTGATGTAAGCAACGGTAATAAAATCCCGGTATTAACTCAGCAACCTAGTGGTGAAATGCCGACGCTATCGCCGCAGGCTAAATATTTAGCTTATTATCAGCAAGGTAATGTTTACCTTTATGATGTTGCTTCCCAGCGTAAGATTAATTTAACCGCGAATATTTCCACCCCCTTTGCTAATGAAGATCATGATTACCCAAGTGAAGCGCCTGGATACGGTTTTGGTCCTTGGTTAGCCGATGGGAGTGCAATAACGGTATATGATAAATACGATGTATGGCAGTTTAATAGTGCATCGAAGCAAGGTTTTATGCTGACTAACGGGGAGGGGCGAAAACAAAAAACTCAATTTAGAATAGTTGGTTTAGTCCAAGATAAGCCGTTACCCGCGGTAGTGAATAATGCTGAAACAGTGTTATTGCAAGGCTATAATCATCTATCAAAAGCAGATGGTTTTTTCAGCGTCAAAATTGGTGTAGCAGACGTGAACAGGTTAACCGAGAGTAACAGCAAATTAACCTTGCTTGCTCGAGCGGATAAAGCTGCGACTGTGGTGTTTTCAAAACAGCGCTATGATTTGTATCCAGACTTGTATATTGCGGATAATACTTCGCCACAGAAAGCTGTACAGCTTACAACCCTAGATAAACAACGTAAGCCATTTAAATGGGGCAATGCGGAATTAGTGCATTGGCGTGATGGTGATGGTATCAAAATGGATGGGGTACTCATTAAGCCCGCGAATTATCAAGCTGGCAAACAGTATCCAACTTTAGTGTATTTTTATCGCTTTATGAGCGATAGATTACATGCATTTCCTGATATGAAACTCAATCATAGGCCTAACTTTGCTTGGTACGCTGACAATGGCTACGCTATTTTTCTGCCAGATATCCGCTTTGAGATCGGTTATCCTGGCATTTCATCAGTAAAAGCATTGACCGCAGGTGTGCAAAAGCTAATAGAGATGGGCGTGAGCGATCCTAACGCAATTGGTATTCAAGGCCATTCTTGGGCAGGCTATCAAAGTGCTTATGCTGTGACACAAACTAATATCTTTAAAGCGGTTGTTACGGGGGCTCCAGTGTCGAATATGACCAGTGCATACAGTGGTATTCGTCATGGCTCGGGTTTAGCAAGGCAGTTTCAATATGAAACAGGCCAAAGCCGCATTGGCGAAAGTTTGTTTAAAGCCCCACAAAAGTATATTGAAAACTCGCCTATATTTTATGTTGATCGTATTCAAACCCCAATGATGATCATGTTTGGTGATAAAGATGATGCTGTACCTTGGGAGCAAGGTGTTGAGTTATATCTTGCGATGCGTCGTGCAGGTAAAGACGTGGTGTTTTTGCAATATGAAGATGAACCGCATCATTTGAAAAAGTACCCTAACAAACTTGATTACAGTATTAAGATGAAACAGTACTTTGACCATTATTTAAAAGGTGCGCCAGCCCCTGATTGGTTACGCCAAGGTGAAGCTTATCGGGAATATAAAAAAGCAGATTAAAGCTGATTGTTATTTTATAAGTACTAGTTTACATTGAATTTTCATGCCCTATACAGATATTGTTAGGGCGTTTTTATGTTGATGAACAGGGTGTGGAAACCGATCTATTGCGGGGCTTGATTGGTTATTGGCACGGCAAAGTATTGTTCTTGTGTGTCTTGTCCCCATGCAATCAGTAGATTATCCCTAAATAATAATGGCGTGCATTCTTCTTTAGTCGTTTCTCCGTCAGATTTCATATGGTGAGTTCGGTAATACATTACTTGGTATTGGCCATCAATGCCGGTTTTGGCTTCGACAAAATCAGCACTGCCTAATAATGTTCGTATCTCATCAAGGTTTTGCCCAAAACTGATTTCACTCATTTTTTGCAAATTAAATGCTTGACGGTCATCCCAAGCCCGGTCTTCTGGCTGGGGTTCATATACAAAAATGACTACGGCAACAAACAGTAAATAAGCTGTGAATATTCCACCGATAATATAAGTCACTTTAGCGTTCATAATTTGGATAATCCGTTATGGTATTGATATCCTATTATTGCATTAGTTTGTTATCGGTTTGGTTCTAAATTGTTTCAAATTAATATTTAGTGGAATATCGCATTGCAACTGCGCCAATTTATAGCTAATTCTTGCCATTTCTTTACCTTCTTCTAATTTAAGTGCTTGCTTGGCACCTAGATTGTCTAAAGAACGATACAAATTGGCTAGTGTTCTAAATTTATTAAGTAAGTCTGCAGCAGACTTTGGCCCTATGCCAGTGATACCGGGGATTTTATTGCCGCTATCACCTGCGAGAGCAATAAAATCAAGCATTTGATATTGCTCTATCCCAAGTTTTTTTTCATATTGTTGAACATCAAAAACCTGTTGGTTAAAGTGATCCCACAAGGTGAGGTTTTTACTCGGTAGTTGGCTAAACCCTTTATCCGTTGAAACTATGATCACCTCACCATCATTGCTGATCATTTTCATTGCGATGGTGGCGATAACATCATCGGCTTCAGATTGGGCATCGAATGAGTTGATGTCGTTTTCTGCCAGTGTGGCTTTAATGTTAACCAGACCATCACTTAATGCCGTTGGCATGGGTTTACGGCCTTTTTTATAATCGTTATACAGTGTTTTACGCCAAGATGTTTCATTGCCATCCCAAACGATAATGCAATGAGTGGGTTGATGCTGCAACAGCATTTTTTTTGATGCCGCTAACGTACGTTCTTGCACGCTGGTAATATCATTTTCATCTGGTAGTACCGCATGAATACGGCGTACAAGGTTGAGTCCATCAATTATAAGTAATTTATTCATCTGTTTTTATTATGTTGTAGCAGGGCACATAAGCGCTTCCTGGCAGTTTCATTCGCTGTTGTTTAACAAAAGCAGTTAATAGCTTATCCATCATCAGCATGAGTTTAGCATCTCCTTTAATTTTAAAGGGACCAAACTCTTGGATCAACTTGATGGTATCGCCTTTTACGTTACCCGCGACAATACCTGAAAACGCTTTACGTAAGTTGGCGGCAAGTTCAGCTTTGTTGTCTTGAAAGTAGAGGTTTAAATTTGCCATCACTTCATGGGTTGGAGCAAAGGGTAATTGAAATTCGGGTTCAATTTTTAATGACCATTGATATTGGTAAGCATCACATTTTTGTTTACGATAAATTTTTACTTGTTCCATACCTTGTTTCATTATTTGTCCGACTTTGACGGGATCGTTAATAATGATTTGATACTTACTTTGTGCTTCTGGGCCTAATGTTGCCCCAATAAATTCATCAATGACAGTAAAATATTCCACACTTTCTGCGGGGCCCGTTAACACCAGTGGAAAACAGGCATGACTATTGTCTTTATTTAATAAGATGCCAAGGAGATAAAGTAATTCTTCTGCTGTGCCAGCCCCTCCTGGGAAAATGACAATACCATGACCTAAACGGATAAACGCCTCTAGACGTTTTTCTATGTCAGGTAAAATGACTAATTCATTAACAATTTGATTTGGGGGTTCTGCGGCAATAATACTGGGTTCGGTTAAGCCAATATAACGGGCATTGTGTACCCGCTGTTTGGAATGCGCAATTGCAGCGCCTTTCATTGGCCCTTCCATTGCACCAGGGCCGCAACCGGTACAAATATCTAATTTACGTAAACCAAGTTGATACCCGACATCGCGAGTGTATTGATATTCAACCGCGTTGATACTGTGTCCTCCCCAGCAGACAATAACATTAGGGTCTTTCATGGGAGAAATGGCTTGGGCATTACGTAAAATATCAAATACAACATTGGTAATGTGAGTCGCATTACTTAAGTCTATGTGCTTTAAATTCTCATACTTGTTGCTGATGTAGATGATATCGCGGAGTACTGCGAATAAATGCTCTTGAATGCCAGCGATAATTTCACCATCAACGAAAGCTTGCGTAGGAGGATTGATCAGCTCTATCTGAATACCTCTTTCGTGTTGTAATATATTAATACTAAATGATTTATAGCGACTAAAGAGTGCTTCAGAACTGTCACTAACAAGACCTGAAGCTAATACCGCAAGTGAACAATTTCGATATAATTGATAAAGATCGCTTTTAGCCCCTTGTTTTAGTCGTTCAACCTCTAATTGTGACAGTTGATCTAGACTACCGCGTGGACTAATTTTTATGCTCATAAGCCATTCCTTTGGACGCGAGTGAGTGATACCTGAGTCCAAAGAAAATGGTCTTGGGATGGACTATATATCAATAACGACTCGGTCTCTGCCATTGTTTTTTGCCTGGTATAATGCTGCATCAGCTCTTTCAAAAGCATCTTCAAGTGATTCATTTTCCATTACTTGTGCAGCACCTATAGATAATGTAACTGTAATTCTCTGATTTTTAAATTTAAATGGAATATTTTTGATTTTCTCTCTCACGCGGTTCAATAATATTGAGATATGATCATTGTTAATGTCTGGCAACAATAATACAAACTCTTCACCACCATAACGAGCCACAAACTCACTATCGCGTAATGAATTTTTTAGAGCCATTGCAATGACTTGTAAAGTCTTATCTCCAGTACTGTGACCAAAATTATCATTAATAATTTTGAAGTGGTCAATGTCTGTTATCGCAATCCATAAAGGTGTTTTATAGCGAATGTGGTTTCGATATGCTTGTTCCATTCGGTCTTCTAACGCAGTACGATTTGCCAATTGAGTCAGTGGGTCAAGCAGGTTGAGCTTTTGATGTTCAAACAATTTTTCTTTGTAATTACTCGCTTCCAGGCTCATAGCGTTGAGCTCTTTACGCATTGACTCAATCGATTTACGCAAGATGGTTTGTTCGCGTTGCTCTAGTGCCTCTTTACGAGAAAGAGCATCTCGAATTGAAGATAATTGCGCCGTTAGCTGAGTTTTTAATTCGTTAAGGTTATCCGCACCTGTCACTAATTCACCTGTACTATTAACCCGTAAATTAATCTCTTGGTTTAATTGCCCTTTAAGCTGTTCATTGCGTTGGCTGTTATTATGGACATTATTGACTACATCATGAACAATAAGCAGGGCGTCATTAAGGGAGAATAAAAAATCTTGTGAAGCCGTTTTCTCGCGTGCAATGTTATCTAGCAGTAAACTGAGTATTGTTTGGTAAGAGTCCAACAAGTGACTTAAACTAATATCACCGAGTAAGACTTCTTTAATGACTAGAATTTGGTCGCGTTGATCTTTTCTAAATTCGATCTCAGAAATTTTAGCTGCTAGTTCTTTGGCTAACAGAATGTGTTGAGGCAAAATTTTATAGTTGTCGGCATCTGAAAATTGGTGTTTTAAAATTTCTTCGTAGAAAAAAATAAGTTTTTCAACTTTGGGGATATATTCCCATACGGTATGAAAAGGTTTATTTAGCTCTTGTTTAAAATAGGTTATTTCTTTTTTTAGTTTGTCTGGTGCAGTATCAATACGCTGGATCTGACGAATGACTCGATTGAGTCCATTACGGCTATCTTCTAGACGAGACATGGTATGACTATATTGAGATTTCAATAACCTTTCAATATCGACTAATTCTGGCAAGGCTTCATCAATTTGCTCAAAGTTGTGCATATGATGGCGTAATTTAGCCAACTTATTATCGAGCTCGATATTTTGCCCCTTACATGCGAGGCTGAGATGTGTAATAAACTGAATTAATACCTTCAATTTTTCATTGCGGTCAGTATTAATTTCTTCGAGTGCAAGCTTTGCTGCATTGAGCTTTTGCTTCATCAACGAAATTTGAGTTATCGTTGTATTTGACTCTTTCATTTTGCAGCGCCTACTCTAATTTGTCAGCTAAAAAGGTATCGATTGTCATCATTAGTATATTAATTCGACACCAATGTTAATGCATATTAATTAACATATCATGTTGTATCATTGTAGTGATGTTATCTCAAAAATGTTGTGCAGCAAATCCAATTAACTTACAAAACAATATAATTAATTAAAATGCGAGTTTATTAAGCAATTAATGTTTTGGCCATTCAAAATCTTGCATGTCAAGATTGCTTTCTGCACGAATTATACCTCGATTAAGTGCTTGAGTAAGGTTTAAAAACAGTGGAGGCATAAAAATAGCCGCTGGGGCAAAATTAAGTGGTCGTAATGAAACATAAGCGGGTTGCTCTGTTATTTTCATTGCAGCGGCAAGTGCATACTGCAATGTTTCGAATTGTAATGTAGCACTAATTTTCACATCAGGATTATCGAGTAATGGTAAACTAATGTGACCAATACTGACGTGCTGACCAGCGGATTGATGTATAAAGTTGGGGATAGTAAATTGGGTCAATTTTAATTGTTCTATGCAGGTTATTACCGCTTTTAAGATTGCATCAGCTTCATATTGTTTATCGAAATAACAGGCAATTAAGCCTGAACGTATGATGAATGCTTCGGTGTCTAATTGTTGGCTAAACTGAGTGATAAACTGCTGCATTAGTGTTACTGATTCAGTAAGCCCAAGTTGAATATCAATATTATTTAATTCATTGATATTAACAAGTGCCAATGTTTTAGGTTCAATATGCCTTATATTGTCTATTCGTTGAATAAAAGCTCTGTATCCTTGGATTTGTGTTATGGGATCAATGGAGTTTAAATATTGACTATTAAGATATAATTCGTTTTTTTGTTGTAGTTTTTTATAAATAAAAATCAATAATATAATTACAATGCTGAAACTAATTATTAACACTAAGATGATAAATTGATTATATTGATTTTTAGTTGTTTGTTTTACGAGTTTTTCTTGTAACAAACCTAATTCAAATTTGAGTTTCTGTTCAGTAAGTTCAGCATAATCATTAGTTGGTTGCGCTTTTTCTTGAGATTTATTGGTCAGTTGAATAATGCTATCAGTGGTTTCTATTGCGGCATTAAGGTCGTTAGTTTTACGGTATGCTATAGATAAATAACTCAGAGCTTCAATTTGTACTTCAATTAAGTTTTTCTTTTTAGCCAATTCAATTGCTTTATTGGCGTGGTCAATGGCTGAAAACCACATGCCTTGATTAGTGTCGATTTGGGCAAATAATAATTCATTATGCACTAAATAATGGTTTACCTTGCGTTCTCTAAAGATATTGTTTGCTTGTTGCAATGCCTTCAATGCCGCTTGGATATTATTTAATTTGAAATACGCTTCACCTAAATTGTGGAAAGTGATCCCCGTGGCTATTTCGTTACCACTACGCTCATTCACTTGTTGTGCATTTAAATAATAATCGACAGCTCTGTTCCATTTATCTTGTCCTGCGTAAATCATTGCAATGACAGTCAATGTGTCAGACAAGTATGCATCCTGACCTAAATCTTGAAGTATTTCTGCAGCATTATGAGCATATTTTAGTGCATCATCCCATTGTTCTAAATCACGGTATGTGCGGGC
Organism: Shewanella sp. MEBiC00475; assembly: GCF_005234075.1. Lineage (NCBI taxonomy): Bacteria > Pseudomonadati > Pseudomonadota > Gammaproteobacteria > Alteromonadales > Shewanellaceae > Shewanella > Shewanella sp. MEBiC00475. Next base: position 740,868 of record NZ_CP039928.1, on the reverse strand, counting down.
TAAATTGAGTTGTGTGTGTGCTTTAATACTTGGGTAATCTAGGTTGCTGGCGAGACGAAACGCTTCACTATAATGCTGTAATGATTTTGCTTGATCACCATTCAGATTGTAATAACGGCCTAATTCAGTCTCCGCATCTGATATAAAGTAATCATTGCGAAGTTGATAAGCGATTTCACGGTAACGATTTAAATGAGATAACGCAGGTGTAGGTTGAAGCAACATTGAGTGTAACATGCTCAATTGCTCATGTAGCGAAGATTTGAAAAGGGTACTTTCTAAGCTAACATCTGTGTTAACCATATTTAACGCATTGTTATATTGGACTATCACCTGATTATATTCTTGGTTTTGTCGTCCCTTAATCCGTGCTTTAAGCATTATTACGATGGCTTGCTCAAGGGGGTAGATGCGATGGCATCTAGTTGATTGATGAGTATTTCAGCATCTTGATATTTAGTAGGTGATTTAAGTTTTGCCTCTAAATTCAACCGGGCCAATAGTTCTAAATCTCGATGGAGTTCATCTGGTTGGTAACTTAATTCTTCAGCAGCTTGTGTAAACTCTGCGTTATTTGAAAACTTCAACGGAAACTCGGTGGCCCTAACTAACTTTGTATAAAGTTTTTGTGGGTTCTCTTTGAGCAATATCTCTTGTTGTTCAATGTCTCGTGCAGATACCACTGAACTGAATAGTATTGAGTAACATATGAATAGTATTGAACAACATTTGACTAGAGGAAAACATCGCAGCATAGCAAGAGATACCTTTATCGTTTTAGTTAGCATAAACCACATTGTAGACTTCATTAAGATAAGTCCATTTACTGTGGTTTGATGTCGTCATTTCAGTGTATTGACTGCCACGTTGTAAATTACCACTGTGTTAATGTGCCTAGATCGTTATAATTGTTCAGAATTTAAAACAAAAACTATAGAATCATACCAGAAGGAACCTAGAGTGAAACCTACTTCTCTTGTAATTTTAACCACTACTGCCATTTTTTCGATGAGTTGGGTAATACCTGCACTGGCAGATGTTGATTACCATATCGATATTAATCAACCAGCGCATCATTTAGCTCAAGTGAGTGTTTCATTTCCTCAAACTGACTCAGACAAATTGACCGTTAATTTACCGGTATGGCGAACGGGTCGCTATCAAGTATTACCTGTTGCTGATGGTGTAAGATTGTTTAATGCGACTGACAGTAAAGGACAGTCATTACCGTGGAAACGAACTGCAAGCGGTGAATGGCAAATAGCCTTAACCAAACCGACATCGGTTAAGGTGACTTATCAACTGCATGCCAATGAACTAGGCGACCGTTTGCGTCACATTGATAATAGCCATGCTTATTTAGATGCCAGTGGTGTATTTATGTATAGCCCGGCATTTCGTCAGCAACCCGTAACAATCAAAATGGCTGTGCCTGAAGGTTGGCAAAGTTATTCTGGTATGGATAAAGGCCCTAAGTCACATTCATTTAGTGCCCCAAATTATGATGTGCTAGTTGATTCGCCGATTGAAACAGGGATCAGTGAGCATGTTAGCTTTGAGGCTGATGGCCGCGATTATGACGTGGTATTTTGGGGGAAGGTAATTACGATACCCAAAAAATTGTCGCAGATTTAGCCAAAATAAGTGGCCAAGCATCTGCTATTTGGGATGGTTATCCCTTTAAACGTTATTTGTATATGGTTCATGCTACCAGTGGTGCTCGTGGTGCGACAGAGCATTTGAATTCGACTGTCATTCAAATTCCTCGATTTAATTTCCGTGAACGTGAAGACTATTTACGTTTTATTAGCACCGCATCTCATGAATTTATTCATACTTGGAATGTAAAAGCGTACCGACCACAAGGGTTGGTGCCATATGATTACCAATCAGAAAACTTAACTGATCTGTTGTGGATGGCTGAAGGTTCTACTAGCTATTTTCAAAATCAGTTGTTGCTACGAGCTGAAGTTATCACGGCAAAAGAATTTTTTGATGATTTAAGTAAACGAATAGTGCTCAACCAACACAATCCAGGTCGAGAGGTCCAATCTATTGCAGAAGCCAGTTTAGGCCAATGGAGCAGTACTTGGGGAGATTATGCACTTAATCATAGTGTGAATATTTACTCTGAAGGTTATTTGGCATCAATGGCGCTTGATTTTAGTTTGTTGAATGATACACAGCTTGAACATTCATACCGAGATGTTCATAAGGCGCTTTATCAAGAGTACAAAATCCCAATGGGGTATAACGTTGCCGATGTGCAATCTATTTTGAAGCAACTTTCAGGTAAGGACTATCAATCTTGGTGGCAAGAATTTGTCAATCAACCGTTCAGTCTACCGTTTGATGAGTTATTGGCGCACGCAGGCTTAACCACCACTTATGGTAAATCAGCTAAAACTGTTGTTGATGCTGGAATGACGTTATCAGGTCTGCATGATGATTTAATCCTTGCTACAGTGATTAAAAATGGACCTGCATGGAAAGCAGGGCTAACTGCCGGTGATGAGATTGTGGCTATTAATGGATTGAAGGTAACGGCGGACGGACTGACTAAACGCCTTAACGATTTTATTGTTGGCGATACCATCAAGCTAAGCATATTCAGTGATGATCGTTTAAAAGAGGTGAGTTTACGGCTGACTGAGCAGCCTAAAGGTGACTTAACTATTGCGCCTCTGGATGAGGCAACCGATGCTCAAAAAGCGTTTTATAAAGCGTGGTTAGGCGTTGATTGGCCATTTGATGATAAAGGTGAGTGGATTAGCACTGCTGACTAAATCAACTCGTGTCATTGTGCTCTGAGTACTGAGATGCCAGCATTGAAAAAAATGCCCTGATAACAGGGCATTTTTATGTCAAGTATTACGCTGGAGGAGCAGTTTCGATAAAAAATGGTTCTTTTTCTATTGCGGCTAAAAATAGTTTCAGTTTTGGATAATCGTCGATATTAATTCGCTGGCGAAAAACCGCCCAACTTAAATAACAACCTAAGCGCAATTGCACATCATTAAACGGTCCGTATAGCGGTAGTTCGAATTGCTCAAACTCAGCTAGTGTTGCGTTAATGCGTTGTGCTTGTCTGATGGTGTAATCAAAACGCGCTATATCAACGCCATCACGAGACAAGAAAAACAAGTTAATTGAACTGTCTAACGCCGTATTGACCATGCAAAACTGATCAAGTTCTATCACAGTTTCAAGGAATGGTTTTGATGATTTATGGCGGATGTAGCGCAAGATTGAACTAGAATCCGTTAACGATAACTCCTCATCTCGCAAAAAAGGTACCCGTTTTGTTGGGGATAATTTTGCGCTGCTTGCCTGATCGGTTTCAATAAATTGATAATCTAATGTAGATTCCAATAGGGCTATTCGGCAGTGCCGAACAAAAGGAGATGTGAAGCTACCGTATAGTTTCATAGTATGTCCTTGTTGAATTAGACGCTTTGTTCAAGAGGGCCAAATGCTTGATTTATGGCATTAATAAAGGCGACTAACTCGCTGCCCATTAAAGCAAAGTCGGCATCTAAACGCGCTAATGGATCTTCCGTTCCAACTTCATCATTGCCGGCTCTAAATTCTTCAGAAAATTTAAGACGCTTAATGCTGGCATCGGATTGCATTAAAAAAGCAATCGACTGGCCAAAATGCAATGCTAATTTGTGCACTTGTTTACCTGTTGCAATATGGGCAAGCACTTCATCTTCTTGAAGAACCTGTTGCTTAAAGCGAACGATACCGCCTTCATCCGAGTCTGACTTAAGTTCTGCTTCATCTTGCATTTCAAATGGTGCAGGTGCTTCGCCAGCTTGTAACCATTGAGTTAAAGTCGACTCAATTGGAGTTGCATAACTTAGCGGGATAACCGGTAAGCTGCCTAAAGCTTTACGAAGTAGCGCTAATAACTCTTCTGCTTTAGTCGCACTGGAGCTATCAACCAGAATCATCTCTAGTTCAGGCATAATGAGTGCGTGAGTTTGGCTACGACGAGAAAATGCACGCGGCAGTAAAGTCGTAGTGATTTCGTCTTTAATGGTGTCTTTTTCTTTTTTTGTGACTTTGCGGCTTTCTAACTCTTCAATTTCCGCCACTTTTTCATCTAAAGCTTCTTTGATCACTTGGCCAGGGAGAATTTTTTCTTCTTTAGTGACACAAATCAAATGACGATTTTCTGCGCTATGTACTAATGCTTGGCCTTTTTTACCTAGGGCATTTGAAAAACCAAATTTGCTGATATCTTGGCTTGAACAAGGCGAGAAAGTGAAATCGGCTAAGGCATTTTCTAATGTTTCTGTGTCGGTGGAGAAAGGTTTGTTGAAACGATATAAGGTGAGATTTTTAAACCACATAGAAGGCTCTCATTAATTAAGAAGAAAAAACACAATATGCTAAGTCTACGGTATAGAAGCGAAGTGGTAAACCTCCAAAAAACGCTACTGGTTAAGCAAAATCCAATCACTCAAAGTGGACTAGGTTAAATTATTACATTTGTTTTGATGTGCTTTAAACCATTACGATGGCTTGGTTTATGGTTAATTAATGGGGTTTGAACTGACTTATATAAGCACGTCGTTAAGGGCTAAAATAATTCTGAAACCTTAGCAAGGCTGAATCCCGTCGTTCCGATATCACTAACTATGATAAATTTAGTCTCTGTAGGATTGAATATTGATCATTTATAATGACTTATTTTTTACTCGAAATAAGACTGGGTGAAGTAGGGCAAACCAAAATAGTTTACTTACCAAATAACATATTTGTTAAGTCGTCTTTAACAGGGTTTACTTACTCATTAGTTGCCAGCAACTGTTGTGAAGGCGATAATATTAACGAGGAGATGTGTTGTTATTCGGTAGTTTATTATCCTAATTCGATTTACATTGTACTAACAGTAATGAATTTTTTATGACAAAACAGCATGATTAATGTCAAAGTTAGTCGTTAGATCATAAATCTGTAACAAAAGTGTCTAATAATAGCCTCGTGGCAAATCAACGTAGAAACCCAATATGACAGCTAGGATTTTAATAGTAGAAGATGAATCAGCAATCCGTGAAATGCTGACATTTGTGATGGATCAACATGGTTTTACGACAGCTGCTGCTGAAGATTTTGATTCAGCGATTGAGTTGCTTCAAGAGCCTTACCCAGACTTGATTTTATTGGATTGGATGTTCCCTGGCGGAAGTGGCATTCAATTAGCTAAACGCTTAAAGCAAGATGAATTTACGCGTCAGATCCCAATTATTATGCTCACAGCACGTGGTGAAGAAGAAGATAAAGTTAAAGGCCTAGAAGTTGGTGCTGATGATTATATTACTAAACCCTTTTCGCCTAAAGAGCTGGTGGCCAGAATAAAAGCGGTATTGCGCAGAAGTGCCCCGACTCGCCTAGAAGAAACCATTGATGTGCAAGGTTTACAACTTGATCCTGTGAGTCATCGAGTTACCGTCGGTGAAGCCGTGCTTGATATGGGCCCAACTGAGTTTCGCTTGTTGCATTTCTTTATGACTCATCCTGAGCGGGTATATAGCCGAGAGCAGTTACTCGATAATGTTTGGGGTACCAATGTGTATGTTGAAGACAGAACCGTTGACGTACATATTCGACGCTTACGAAAAGCGGTAGAAGAAGGTGGACATGATAAGTTGATCCAAACTGTTCGTGGTGCCGGTTATCGTTTTTCAACCAGAATGTAATTTTTATTAGCATTTTTAAAGGTTTTGTCATAATAGACATTACCTTTTTGGAAACTGTTTTGCTGTCTAGCCATATCAGTCTATTTAGGCTATCTTGTGGTTCCTCGTTAGCCCTCATTATCAGTTTCGATGCTGAATGTTTGGCAGCGTTATTTCGCATTTAGGTAGCCTATGTTTATCGCGTATTCTGGATATCGTTTATTTTTTCGGTTAGCTTTACTGCTTATTTTATTCATGCTTATTGGTGCCTTATTCGGGCATGTCATTATTGTAATGTTAGTTGGAACAATTGCATTACTCGTGTGGCATTATCGCCAAATTACCCGTTTAAATTTCTGGTTATGGAAAGATAAAAAACTCACTCCACCACAGGGGAGAGGAAGTTGGGAAGGCGTGTTTAATGGGATATATCGTCTGCAGGGAAAAAATCGTCGTCGGGTAGGTCAGTTAGCAATGTTATTAGGGCGTTTTCGCCAAGGTGCAGAAGCTTTGCCTGATGCTGCAGTGGTACTAGATGCCGAGCACAATATCTTGTGGTGCAACAAACTGGCTCAGTTAATTTTAGGGTTTGTTTGGCCTCAGGATAATGGCCAAAGGATCGACAACCTTATTCGCCACCCAGACTTTTCCATCTATCTTAAAAAAGCACAATATCAAGAACCGTTAGAAATTCCATCTCCAGTGTCCGATAAGCGTTTACTTGAAATTCGGGTTATGAGCTATGGCGATCGACAATTATTATTGATTGCGCGTGATATTACCCGTATTCAACAATTAGAAAGTATGCGCAAAGATTTTGTGGCTAACGTTTCCCATGAACTCAAAACCCCGTTAACGGTATTGCAAGGTTATTTGGAAATAATGCAAACCATGGAAGAGGCTGACTCTCCTAATCACAAACCACTCTCTTTAATGCAGCAACAAACAACTCGTATGCAATCTATGGTTGAACAGTTGTTAGCGTTGTCGCGTATTGAAGATGCAGCAGATATCGATTTATCGCAAACAGTCAATATGGCATTGATGATGGATATTCTTAAGGAAGAATCCAAAGCTCTGGCGGGCACAGAGTATACATTAGAGTTTAATTGCGAGCCGGGTCTGAATACCCATGGTAATGAATTACAATTACGCAGTGCTTGTTCTAATTTGATTTCAAATGCTATTCGTTATACCACTCCTGGTGGCACCATTTCGGTGACGTGGCGAAGCGTGGCAACTGGTGCATTGTTTTCGGTGAAAGATACTGGGGTGGGGATCGCGCCACAACACATTAACCGTTTAACAGAACGTTTTTATCGGGTCGATAATGCCCGCTCGAGCAAAACGGGTGGAAGTGGTTTAGGGTTAGCCATCGCAAAACATGCACTCAACCATCACCACAGTGAACTCAACGTAACCAGTGAGTACGGCAAAGGCAGTATCTTTAGCTTTATTATCCCGTCGCATTTGTTAATTCGACAATAAATAACATCAAGATGTTCAACCCTTAAAAACAGCATACGTGCTGTTTTTTATTATAAATTTTCAATTCAAATGACTAATGTTATTGACCTGAACAGTTCAAAACTGCTGGGGACTGTTAATGTATATAGACATAGTTGGGGGTGGCGTTAATCAATGGTTGAAAAGGCATAAGTATCTTCGATTATACCGGTATTACGAATGTCACAATTTAGTATTGTTGCTATAATTTTGAGCAGTTAATATCTCGTTTATAATGTGTTTAGTGATTGTTTATCTACTGGATAAAATAATATCTTGCTAATGTAATGTTGTAAGCTATTGATAGTAAATTGATTGTATTAGTTTTGTAGAAGTAAGACAGTTTTACTACTAGTGTCACACAACTGTCATATCAACGTCATAGACTTGTCATCAATGAGGTCGATACTGACTACGTTTTAAAAACTTAGTACGCTTAATTCTGGAGCATTAAAATGAAACTGAACAAACTTGTCGGCGCAATTACTCTTACAGCCGCTGGCGTATTCTCAGCAGCGTCTATGGCTGCTATTGATCCAACTTTACCAACATACGAAAAAACAAGCGGCGTATCTGGTAACTTGTCTTCTGTTGGTTCTGACACATTAGCAAACATGATGACGTTATGGGCTGAAGAGTTTAAACATATTTATCCTAACGTGAACATCCAAATTCAAGCTGCTGGTTCTTCTACTGCGCCACCAGCCTTAACTGAAGGTACTTCACAGTTCGGTCCAATGAGCCGTAAAATGAAGCCTAACGAAGTTGAAGCGTTTGAAAAGCATTATGGCTACCAGCCAACTGCAGTACGCGTTGCAATTGATGCGTTAGCCGTATTTGTACACAAAGATAACCCTATAACAGGCTTAAGTATTGAGCAAATTGATGCTATTTTTTCTTCTACACATAAGTGTGGTGGTAAAGAAATTAATCGTTGGGGTGATGCCGGTTTAGACGGTAATTGGGCAGCAAAAGATGTTCAACTTTACGGTCGTAACTCAGTGTCTGGTACATACGGTTACTTTAAAGAAAAAGCATTATGTAAAGGTGACTTCCGTCCAAATGTAAACGAGCAACCAGGTTCTGCTTCTGTTGTTCAATCAGTGTCACAGTCTCTAAATGCCATTGGTTATTCTGGTATTGGTTACAAGACTGCTGGTGTTAAAGCGGTCGCTATTTCTAAGAAAGGCGATAAGTTTATCGAAGCAACTGCAGCCAACGCAGCAAGTGGTACTTACCCGCTTTCACGTTACTTGTATGTTTATGTGAACAAGCATCCTAATAAAGAATTATCACCAATGGATCGTGAATTCTTACGCTTTGTATTGTCTAAGCAGGGTCAACAAATTGTTGAGAAAGATGGTTATGTTCCATTACCAACATCTGTGATTACTAAAGATTTAGAAAAAGTAGGTATCAAGCTTTAATTAGCGAACTTTTCGTAAACTTAAAAAGGCCTCTTTGAGGCCTTTTTTGTTTTTCGTTGTTGAAAAAATGATAAAAAAAAGCAACCTAACTAAGAGGTTGCTGCTATTGCTAAGGGCAATGCTGTAGATAGAGGTTACTACTATCAAATAGGAGAATGATGATGAACAAAAAAACACTACTCGCTATCAATAAATAAGTAATGCAAATTCGGTTCATATAATCAGACTGCTCTATGTGAAGTTAGTTCCCTTAAAGAGCAAAAAAATGCTCTTTTTTTATTAAAAATAAAATCAGATACAAGAATTGAGAGCCCTAAAACGGTTTTTATGTTATTTAATCATTAATTATTAATAGCTTATGTTTATTTGTGTGTCTATTAAATATATGCTCCACATTTTTTATGCTAATGAATTTAAAATTTTTCTTCTCTATTGATTAATAAGTTTATGCTAGATGTACATTGCAAACGCAAACGCAAACGCAAACGCAAACTAAGAACTTAATTCACTCAAAAAATGGATTTAATCAGCTTTTTTACAGCATATTATTAATCATGCGAGTGTTATTATCCTTGGCAGATTTAATCTTTTCCTGTCAGATAAGGATTTTTATGACTGCAAACTGGAATGTACAACACGATTACCATTCAAGTGCTAATACTGATGCTTTATGTGTGTATCATCTTGAGCTCGATCTTGTGGTTGATTTTGACTTACAACAACTTAGTGGTAGCGCTCAGCTGCAATTTACTCGGGAAATGCCTGCAACATCTTTAGTGGTAGATTGTCGAGATTTGATCATAGAAGATGTCACTGACAGTCATGCTAATAAACTGTCGTATGATGTGATTGATGTGAATGCCATATTAGGTCAAAAGCTGGTTATTGATGTTGGTAAACAAGTTAATGAGGTGGTCATTCATTATCTTACTTCAACAACAGCTCAAGGGCTTCAATGGCTTACGCCGGAGCAAACCTTAGGCAAAAAATTACCTTATCTGTTTAGCCAATCGCAACCTATTAATGCTCGTAGTTGGATCCCTTTGCAAGATACTCCAAAAGCGCGAATCACTTTTAATGCAACAGTCACTGCTCCACAAGGTTTACGTGCAGTAATGAGTGCAGAAAATACGCCTAAATTACCCCGTAATAGTGTGTTTACCTTTTGTATGAATAAACCCATTCCTACCCATTTATTAGCCATTGCTGTAGGTGAATTAAGTTTCCAAGCTACTGGGCCTCGAAGTGGAATTTATACTGAACCAGGTATGCTTGCTGCGGCAGCCAAAGAATTTGAAGATACCGAATCAATGATCCAAATGGCGGAGTCGATACTTGGACCTTATGCTTGGGGACGTTATGACATGATTGTATTGCCACCGAGCTTCCCTTTTGGTGGCATGGAAAATCCTATGCTAGCATTTATGACTCCCACGTTAATTGCTGGAGATAAGAGCCTAGTTTCAACGGTTGCTCATGAACTAGCACATTCATGGACTGGCAATTTAGTCAGTAATGCGACCTGGCGAGATTTATGGCTTAATGAAGGGTTTACCACTTATTTTACCAATCGAATTGTAGAAGCCGTTTATGGTAAAGAGCAGGCCGAGCTAGAATGGGTTATTGAGTTCGGACGGCTGCAAGAAGAGCTCGCTACGATGCCTTTAGCTAACCAAACTCTACCTGCTAATGTGCAAGATCGTGATCCTAACCTGGCGTTTAATCGGTTTACCTACGATAAAGCATCGATGTTTGTACATGAACTTGAAAGCCGATTAGGTCGGGCTGCATTCGATCGATTTCTTTTCCAGTATGTTGAGTATTTCTCGTTTAATGCTATTACTACCGAAATGTTTATTGATTATGCAAAACAGACATTGCTGGTGGAGCATAGCGATAAGTTAACCTTATCAGAGCTTAATGAATGGGTGTATGGCCAAGGGTTGCCGCAATGGTTTATTGGCCCAACGTCAAACAGCCTAAATAAAGTGGATCAGGCTGTAGAGGCTATTATGGAAGGAACTCCTGCAAGTGAGTTACAGGTAGATGAATGGCGAGTTCACCACTGGCAGTATTTTCTCACTCAATTACCGTTAGTTGTTAGCCAAACCACATTATTAGATTTAGATGAAACCTTTAATTTAACTGACAGTCTCAATGCCGAAATAGCATGTGATTGGTTTCGAGTCGCGATCCGCAATCATTTTGCTTCCGTGTTACCTGCGCTAAGTGATTATTTATGTAGTATAGGGCGTGCTAAGTTTGTTAGGCCATTGTTTGTTGAATTACAACTAGCGGGTTATCAGCAAGAATTAAAAGATATCTATATAAAAGCACGTGCTGGTTATCATCCTTCTTTGCAAGTCCAGCTAGATAATTTATTGAATTTTTAACAAGTTAATTTTTTTACTTAAAAATAGATAAAAAAATGGCAGCCATATTGGCTGCCAAAATAACTCTTTGCGGGTTGTCATTAACGATGCGCTAGCGTGTTAACACTTCCCAATGGGGATGATGATGAACAATAAACATAAAACGGTATAGCAATAACTTAAACCTAACAAAAGCTCGAGGTAAGTAGGGGATTCACTTGGCAATTTAATAAATTAACTTCGGGGGAGAAGGTTAATTATCATATTGCACTTACTTCAAACTATTTCTAAACCGTACAATTAATAAGACCGGGGTTTATCTAGAAAGTTCACCGAAAAAATTAGTTTTTTTAATTAATTTACATGGAATTAGATTTATTGAGTTGTGACCCTAAGTTTGGAGACACCAGTTTTTTGAACTTAAACAAATACTAACAATTAAAAATAATGACAGCTAACACTAAGTTGTTGATTAATGATAAGTTGTTTGTCTATTCAAGCATGGCTCATGCATTTTAGTTATTAATGTTATTTGTCTTACTGAGAACAAACGATGTTCATTATAGGTTAGGTAGAACGCGATGATGATGACTTGGAAGCTAAGCTTGTGCCAATAAACAAGCATAATTCATAAAATGAAGATAAAAAAACGGCAACCAATTTGGTTGCCTAAGACGTTCTTTGTAGGGTGTTATTAACGGTGCGCTAGCGTGTTAATACTCCCCAATAGGGATGATGATGAACAATAAACATAAAACGGTGTAGCAGTAACTCAATTCTAACTAAAGCTTGAGGTAAGTAGAATAAATCACTAAGCAGTTTAATCAATTAACTCCGGGGGAGAGGCTAACTCATTATGATGCACTTACTTCAAACTAAATTTTAATCATTACATACTTGTTCGTACAATAAATAAGACCGAGGGTTATCCGGAAAGTTCACAGAAAAGTTTATTTTTTTTGAATTTATTTTATATGAGGACAATTTATAGAATTATTAGCTCCATTTTTGACGCTAATGATGCATTTTTTGAACGAGAAATAGCAGGCATAAATTTAAATCATAATGATTAACAGCAAGTTATTCATATCTATAATATATAAAAAATGATTTTTATCGAAAATGTCGAGAAAACCCACTGATCGACACGAAGTGGCGTCGGTGGGATGAATCGTTAAACTAACCTTGATCTTGAATGTATTTCCGAATTGTTTATGCCGAAGCATTTCCAACAGGGCAAACAAAATATCCATCTGACCAAAATGTCTTTTCACGCCAGAACTGATTTGTAAGCCACTCGTACCTAGCCCAAAGACTCTGTGTTATTTGTTTAGTTCTACGTGCTGGTGTTGTTGATAGTGAGTTCAAATGGAACATTCCGGTGTTTTTCAAGATAGTTGTCGCAAAATGGATGATGATTGCTTGGGCTTGTCACAAGACACAAATATCATTCATAAAATGAAGATAAAAAAAGGGCAACCAATTTGGTTGCCTAAGACGTTCTTTGCGGGGTGTGATTAACGGTGCGCTAGCGTGTTAATACTCCCCAATAGGGATGATGATGAACAATAAACATAAAATGGTAGCAACAAGTAAATAAAAGTGATTACGCTAACTTTTAGGCAAAAACTAAAACGCTGATGAAGGACGCTTACCGAATTTGCTTTCTTACTTGCTACATATATTAAGACTGGGGTTATTTAGAAAAGTTCATTAAATGATGCAATAAATTTATAAATAAATTCTTATTAGCACTGTCTCTATTATTTTTTATGAGTAAATTCAAGGTAACTTATTGATAAGTATTATATAAAAATGTTGTTGAGTGTTCTTAAATAAATGCTAAAAATGTATATTCCAACAAGCTTGGCTGAGCATGACTGTATATACGGTCATGCGACGGCATGATTATCATTGCCTAATTGTTAAGTGAATACTGTCGATGATAAACAATTCATACATTGCAGCGATTGAGTTCTTATTGAAAGCGAAAAATAGGGATTAAACAGACATAAAAAAAGGCAATCAAATGATTGCCTATCGATCGACTTAGCGATCAAGGGGACCGCGCTAGAAGTCCCAGGGAGATGATGAGCAAAAGTGAATATCACTGTTACTAAGTTTGAGTACCTGATGGTATAAAAGTTCAATATAAACGTATTATTTTTATTAAAATATCGATGTTAATTTTAAAATGGATATTTATCATTAACTTAGGTTTTGATGTTTTTTATGATATTTTTATGACTTGAGCATTTCCAATAAATGAACATTTTGCTGTGCAAGATATTTATCTGTTAGGTGCCACTTATCTATGACTAGTTGGCAAAGATAAGGTGATTAACATAATATCAATCACCTAAAGCAAGCTCACATTTATTGCCGGGATTTGATTATGGGTAAACGTGACGGTTATCCAAGTAGCTTTTCAATGATAGCGTTAAGCTCTTCAGGCTTAGTTGTTGGTGCATAACGTTCAATTACGTTACCTTGCTTATCGACTAAAAATTTAGTGAAATTCCATTTAATTGACTCGCTACCTAAAAGGCCTTTGGCGGATTTTTTAAGAAAGTGATACAAGGGATGGGTATTAGTACCATTCACTTCAATTTTGCTAAAGAGTGGGAAGGTCACACCAAAGTTAAGTTCGCAGAACTGGCTGATCTCTTCTTCACTGCCTTGTTCTTGCTTGCCGAACTGATTACATGGGAAGCCTAAAATAACTAAACCACGGTCTTTATATTGCAGATATAAGGCTTCTAGTGCTTTATATTGAGGCGTGAAACCACACTTACTTGCCGTGTTTACGATAAGCAAAACCTTATCTTTAAAGTGCTCCATGACAACGTCATTGCCTTTAATGTCTTTTACGATTATTGGGTAAATAGCTGCGGTCATGTGAAGCTCCTTATATATGAAAGTTGACATCCTCCCCACCTCAAAATCCCCAAAAGGATTTTGCCGCTACGCGGAATGGAAGGGGATTCCTACGGCGCTAAGCAGTTTTCAGCTTAGTCGCTTCGATGGGTTCCTGCTTCACAGAGCGGCCTAAAGCTGCCGTTTCTCCACAGGCTAACAAGCGCTGCCCGCGCTCTAATATATTGATAGCGCCGACAACATCGGCGTTATTTTCGTAGTTACAATCTACACACAAAAATTGCGCTTGGGTTTTGCGATTATCCTTTGATACATGGCCACAGCAAGGGCAAGTTTGGCTGGTGTATTGCGCAGGCACCGCGAGCAAAACGCCGCCATTCCAAGCGGTTTTGTATTCCAGTTGTCGCCTAAACTCACCCCAGCCTTGGTCGAGAATGGCGCGGTTTAAGCCCGATTTTTGCGCTACTTTCTTGCCATGCTTTTCCGCCGTACCTTTTGATGATTTCGACATATTCTTAATCTGCAAGTCTTCTACACATACCAGCGCGTGGTTTTTGCTGAGGGTATGTGTGTGCTTATGCAGAAAATCCTTACGAACATTGCCGATATCGACGTGTATTTGTGTGACCTTGGCCTTGGCCTTTTTCCAATTGGCACTGAACTTCACTTTCTTGCTCATGCGCCGCTGATATTTAGCCAGCCGCTGCATCTGCGTTTTGAAGCTGTTTTTCGGCTCAATATAGCTACCGTCATTCATTGCCGCAAAACGCGCAATGCCCACATCAATACCTATGGCGCTTGTAGCCACTGGCACAATCTCAACATCGCGCCGTGTTTGAATCGACACAAACCACTTGCCACCTGATTGACTTACCGTGGCGTTACGCACTTCGCCCAATACATCTCTGCTTTTACGGTATTTTAGCCACCCCAGCTTGGGCAGGAAAATACGGTCATTGGCTTGGTCTAATTTGATTTGCTTGGGTTCTGGATAGCGAAAACTATCGCCACTGCCTTTCTTTTTGAAACGCGGAAAATCCGTGCGCTTTTCAAAAAATCCCTTGAAGGCTTTTTCTAAATCCTTGAGCGCATGTTGCAGCGCTTGCGAGGGGGAATTCTTAATCCAGTCGAAGCCCGCTTCGCGCTTCCACTTCGGCAGATCCGCCGCCATTGGCACATAGCCTATGAACTTATTTCCCGTTTCGTGGTTATCTTTCTGCAACGCCAACGCCTTGTTATAGACGAACCGACACGTACCTGCAAAGCGACGCATATTGCGCACTTGCTCGCCGTTGGGCTGTAGCTCGAATTTGAAGGCTTGTAGTCGTTCCATAGCCAAAGTATAGTTTGGCCTATGCAAACAAACAACGATATTCGACACGGTAGACATTGTGTATTCAATATGCACGTTCACTTGGTCTTTGTGACTAAGTATCGGCGCGAAGTATTCACCAAGGAAATACTCGATGAGCTTAAACCCATCTTTGCAGCTGTATGCGCGGATTTTGGGGCTGAATTGATTGAATTCGATGGCGAAGACGACCACGTTCACTTACTCGTTAATTACCCACCGAAAATAGCGGTATCGGCACTCGTGAATAGTCTAAAGGGCGTTTCCAGCCGCATGATTCGCAAGAAAAAATATCCGTCCATCACGAAAAAATTGTGGGGCGGCGCACTGTGGTCTCCCAGCTATTTTGCGGGCAGTTGCGGTGGCGCACCTATCGACGTGATTCGCCGATACATTGAGCAGCAACAAACGCCGCACTAAAGTCAAAACCGTGCCAGCTACGCTGCCAGTGCCTTACATCCCCGACCTGAAGGACGGGGTTTTACGACGCGTCTGATAAACTATAAAGTAAAAATTATTAGCTAGCAATTTAGTTGTGCGCTATTTAATTTATCTGTTTGCTTATAAATACTAATTTCAATATAGTTTGCGCATAATTTACTATCAAGAATTAAGGACGGGCTAATGAGTGAATTGAAGAACGAACTTAGTTCTGAAGATGAAGTCGATACTAGTTCGCAACCCCAAGCCGATGTTAGCCAAGTGGTGCATCTGTTAACGGAAGCTGAAGGTGATGAGCAGGCAGAAGTGTTCAGTGATATTTTAACTGAAGCTGAACCTGGCACCATTGCGTTATTATTAGAATCATTACCGCTTGATGAACGTTATGATCGCTGGCAGCAAGTCAATGTTGCAGAACGTGTTGATGTTCTAAACTTAATGCGTGCCGATCCTCGTTTAGGCATTGTTAAGAAAATGCCCGATGAGGAATTGGACTTACTTTTTTCGCAATTAAGTCCAGAAGATCTTATTGAATGGAGTGATTCGTTACCTGACGATATAACCGATCGTGCACTTGCACAGATGGGGGAACGTCAACGTAAACACTTCGAGCTGTATGACCAATATTCTGAAAATGAAATTGGTCGTTATGCTGATCACCAGATGTTGGCATTAAGTCTTACGTCCACAGTCGCTCAAGGGCAACGTTTTTTTCGTCGAATAGATTTAGATTGTAATGATCATATTTTTTTAGTGGATAACGTTGATAAATATTTAGGTACGGTGCGTCGTTATGACGTTTTTAAAACGGCCGATCTTGATACTCAGTTACAAACATTAATTTGGGAAGATAATCGTGTTATCTCTGCTGATTCATCACTCATAGAAGCGGCTGAAGCTATTGAGCATAGTAGTGAGCTTGAGTTACCCGTTGTTGATGAAGAAGGTATTTTGATTGGGCGAATGACACTGCGAACGGCTACAGCCCTAGTGCGTGAACATTACGAAGCTCAATTAATGGCTACCGCAGGTATGGATGAACACGACGATTTATTCGCACCTATTGTAGTGGGTGCAAAGCGTCGTGCTGTGTGGCTTGGGATTAACTTACTGACTGCATTTTTAGCGTCTGCTACCATCGGATTATTTGAAAATGTGTTGTCGCAAGTGGTTGCATTAGCGGTATTGATGCCTATCGTTGCTTCAATGGGCGGTATTGCGGGCAGCCAGTCGTTAACGCTAATGATCCGCGGTATGGCAATGGGTCAGATTTCTGCTGGTAACGTGATGTCGTTGATGAAAAACGAACTCGGAATTGGTGCGCTTAATGGCCTGTTGTGGTCGATTGTTATTGGTATTATCGCCGGTTGGTGGTTTAACGATACGATAATGGGTGTGGTTATTGCCTGCGCTATTTTAATTAATATGGCTGTTGCTGCCATTGCGGGAGTAATGGTGCCAATGATCCTACAGCGTTTTAAGCAAGATGCGGCTTTATCAGGATCAGTTATTCTGACAACAGTGACAGATGTGGTTGGTTTTTTTACTTTTTTAGGGCTGGCAACGATATTGTATCTTTAAGAAGACTGCACTTTGTCGGTAAAAATTGATTAAGTCAGTATGAGGTGGGATATCGACATCAACAGTTATCAGTTATTTAAGGGTCAATGTTATTCATTAAATGGTCTTGAGTTTATCAAGGCTATTTTTCAATAAAAAAGCAAGCTGCAGGCAACTTGCTTTTTAAACTTGATGAGAAAATCCTGTTAAATTATTTCCACTTAGCAGGCGCTAACTCCATTCCAACATTATCGTCAAAGTAACGTCGCTTAGTATCTCGACGGCGTTGTTTTACTTTTTTCGATTTTGGTTTTCCCTTGATGCTATCGCCCCATGGCGTATCATCTTCATCAAATTCAAATGAGTGTGACATTTTCAACATTCCAGATAGCTGTACCGCTGTTGGTACTAGTTCTTTTTACCTAAAGTTAATAATAAGCTAAAGCGAAATATTTCATCATTGATGGTAAAAATTATTGCATGTGGAAATGATACCGCTAAGAGAATGCTATCTTTGATAACGAACAAGCCATCTTTAGTCATTATGATGTCATCTAAGCATGGTTGTGATTGAATATTAAGTCGTAGTCGAGATATCAAAAAATTGTTTTATTTCATCAATTCTATCCATCGCATCTTGATAACCCAAATCCATCAAGGTAGTGGTATAGCTTTTTTCGAATAATAAATACGATACGATACTCGAGTCTGATTGGCGATTAACTCCAATGAACTTTAATAATGTCTTTATCGCAAAAGGCATGTCTTCATAATAACGTGCTGCTATGCGGCTTAAATCTTGACTAGGCTTAATCACTAACGTTTCAATATGACGTAAATTTAACGCCTCTCGCTCTTGAAGTGAAATTTTTGATACTGTGTTGTTAACTCGTTGCAAGCGCTCTAAATCACTGTTTAAGGTATCCGAGAATATTGTATCTAATAAGTGCCCGGCTATTGTTGCTGTTTTAGGGTGATATTCAAACTCGATTGGGAAATGTTTATGAGGGCTGTCTAAATTAATCACAAATATTTTATTCGCACCAAGATGAATAGGGCTTGATAATGGTGATAACTGATGTACAGACCCATCGCCATAATAGGCTTGATTAAGTTTAATTGATGGAAATACCATTGGAATAGCAGAGCTTGCCAATAAATGTTCGGTATTTAATAAGCTACGAATACCAATTCGTCTCGCGCGCTGCCAATCGTCAATATGTTCATTACCCTGATAAAAGCTGTACGATCGTGAGTTGTTATAGCAGGAGGCGTCGATACTGATTGCTTTGAGGGCATTATTGCTGATATTACGGTCAATTCTTTTAAAATCAATTAGATTGTTCAGCAATTCACGTAATGGTTGATTATCGAGTAAGCTGCTTGCATCAGTGCTCACCTTGTCACCTTGTAAGCCTTTAATGGCCATTCGACCCAAGTGTCTTAATACTTGGGGGATGGAAGCTCGATATACTTTATCTGTTTCAAAATGACGCCAGACCCAATCGAGTTTTTTTATCGCTAGATGAAAACAAGATGCATGGGTTGCCAGTGACGTTGCGTTAATCGCGCCTGCGGATGTCCCGCAAATAATATCGAATGGGACATTGTGATTGCGTGGATAACATTGCACTAGGGCTTTCAATACGCCTATTTGATACGCTGCTCTAGCGCCACCACCACCTAACACCAATGCTATTGATACTGACAATCTTGATCCTTTATACTTTTAATATTTTGAATGCTAGTATGAGTTGTTTTTACGTCATACACCAGTTACCAATAAGTCGACTATGTTGTTTTTCATTTGTACGAGTTCAGACTTTCGTTTTGTCGTTGTTCTAGTTGTCGTGGATATTAAGCTCTTAATAGTCACTGCTGTTGATAAACATAAGCATCAATTATCTTCTAACAGAAATAAAAAAACGCACCGTAAAGTGCGTTCTTAAAATACCATCTCGTTAACTATTAACTATTAGCCTTTGGCTGCATTCGTTAAAAATGCCACGATTTCATCAAATGGAATATCTTGCTTCTCACCGGTGCGGCGGTTTTTATATTCAAATACTCCCGCATCGATATTTCGGTCGCCTATAACGACCACATGAGGCAAACCAATTAATTCCATGTCTGCAAACATTACGCCTGGACGTTCTTTACGATCATCCATTAAGACTTCAACACCTGCATTGGTTAAGTCTTGGTAAAGTTTTTCGGCAATGTCAGCAACGCGATGCGATTTATGCATATTCATTGGTAAAATACCCACAGTGAAAGGAGCAATCGACTCTGGCCAAATAATACCGCGGTCATCGTTATTTTGCTCAATGGCTGCAGCCACAATACGGCTGACACCGACACCATAACACCCCATCAATAGTACTTGTGCTTTACCATTTTCGTCCAACACAGTGGCATTCATTGATGTGGAGTAGCTTGTACCTAGTTGGAAAATATGACCAACTTCAATACCTCGCGCCATTGCATAAGTACCAAGACCGTCTGGTGTTGGCTCTCCTTCAACGACATTACGAATATCCGCGGCAGTAGCTAACGGTAAATCACGTTCCCAGTTGATGCCGAAATAGTGTTTATCATCAGTATTTGCACCAGCAGCAAAATCGCTCATCACAGTGACGCTATGATCAACAATAATTGGCATGGCCAATCCAACAGGTCCTATAGAACCAGGACCTGCACCCACGGCATCTCGAATTTCAGCTTCTGATGCAAATTCAAATGGTGATGCCACTAATTCAAGTTTGTCAGATTTGATTTCGTTAAGTTCGTGATCGCCACGAATCACTAATGCGACTAATGGTGCTTCTTCTGTTGCACCCTTAACAATTAGCGTTTTAACCGTTTGGGCGATGTCTAGGTCAAATTGTTCAACTAATTCTGCAATCGTTTTTGCGTTAGGGGTATCCACTAACGTCATTGCTTGCGTTGCCTGTGCACGTGTTTGGCTTGGCATTGGTGATTCAGCTTTTTCAATGTTAGCTGCATAGTCGCTACCGGTTGAGTAAGCGATCAAATCTTCACCACTGCTAGCCAGCACATGGAATTCATGCGACAAACTACCGCCAATAGAGCCTGTATCTGCTAGCACAGGGCGGAATGATAAGCCCATTCGCGTCAGAATATTACTGTATGCGGTGTGCATTGCGTGGTAAGTGCTGTCCATGGTTTCTTGATCTAAATGGAAAGAATAGGCATCTTTCATCAAGAATTCGCGTGCACGCATTACGCCAAAACGAGGGCGTACTTCATCACGAAATTTGGTCTGTACTTGGTAAAGTGTAATTGGCAGTTGTTTGTATGAACTTAATTCTTTACGGACTAAATCCGTGATGACTTCTTCATGGGTTGGTCCCAATACAAAGTCTCGATTATTACGGTCTTGGAAACGCAGTAATTCAGGGCCAAACTTATCCCAGCGGCCTGTTTCAACCCATAGATCAGCTGGTTGCACTAACGGCATTAATATTTCGATAGCACCCGTTTTATTCATTTCTTCACGAACAATGGCTTCAACTTTACGTAATACACGTAAACCTGACGGTAACCAGCTGTAAAGACCTGACGCATTACGGCGGATCATGCCCGCGCGTAACATTAACTGATGGCTAATCACCTCTGCGTTTGCAGGAGTTTCTTTTTGTGTTGAAAGCAGGTACTTACTAACTCGCATTACCAATGTCCAAAATAGTTGCTATTAATGAGCGCCATTTTAGCACCTGCATTAATGATGTCACCTGCTAATTCAATTCAACAGTAGGCTTTGTGATGCTTAAATGGCAAGTTTGATATTGCAGACGAGAAATAAACTGGTTTTTATCAATTTATCTAATCTGTCGAGAAAACCCCGTGATCCGAGCGTAGCGAAAGTCGCGGGGATGAATCGATAAACTAACCTCGCTCTTGAATATATTGACGGTTCATATCAACGGAAGTGCTGCACAATGAGATGCTTGCACTGTGAATTAGTTTGGTATTCCACTTGACAACATCAGGTCGTACAGTAGTCTATACAGTATATGAAAAAGACGCTCAGATACAATTTTAGGATAAAACCAACGCCAGAGCAGGAAGCCAAACTTATTGAGTTTGGCTCGTATGCTCGTGGGTTGTGGAACTTATTATTGTCAGAAAATCTGCGTCGTTATAGGTACGACAAAACGTTTTTGTTCTATCCAGAAATGGCAAATTAATTAAAGAGTTAAAGGTATTCGAAGAGTTCTCTTGGTTAAAATCTTTTGATTCTGCGGCTGCACAGCAAGTGGCAAGAGATCTGGATATGGCTTTGAAAAACTCTTTTTCTAAGAGTCGGTTGCAAAAATTCCCGACGTTTAAAGTCAGTTTCAAACAGAAAAAACTGCACAATGACAGCTTTAGGTGTGTGAATAACTCGAACTGTATCCGCATCGAAAATGGGGCGGTCAGCATTCCGAAAATTGGCAAAGTACCGATTGTTTTACACCGTAAATTAGTCAGTGAAATCAAGACTGTTACTGTCCAACTATCACATGGTAAATGGAATGTATCGCTTACCCAAGAGGTTGAATGCAAGACCGCGAAGCGGATCTTGTCATCAATAGTAGGCTACGACATTAACAGTCAGCATACGGTTGTAGGTTCGAACGGTTGGTACGTTAAAAACCCAAAAGCACTTAAACGTTCATCAACAAAGCTAAAGCAAATTCAAGTCCAGTTGAGCCGAAGGAAAAAAGGCTCTCGTCGCTGGTATAAAACAAAATCACGCTTAAATACACTTCACGGAAAAATCTCACGCCAACGCCTAGCGTTCGCTCACGAAGTATCATGTTCGATAGCCAAGACCAGTGATATCATAGTGTTTGAGGATTTAAACGTGAAAGGTATGCAGCAATTTAACGGCCATATGGTGAACGATAATGTGATGGGTATGATCACTTCGCTGACTCAATACAAAGTTGAATTGAATGGCGGTATTTACCATGAAATAGGTCGTTATGTGAAATCGTCAGGCATTTGTTATGAATGTAAACACACGCACAAGTTTGGCCTTCGCGTGCGAGAATTTGCCTGCAAAAGCTGCGGTTTAGTCCAGTGCAGAGATTTAGCGGCAGCTAAGTCTATCGAGAACACAGGCGAAAATGATTTAATGGCGGCTGGGATAGTCGCCAGGGTAATCCCCAAATCTCAGAAGAAATCATCTACTAAAACGAAAGTCTTTGAACTATCAAAGTTTGGTGTGGGAACTGATAAAAAAGAAGCAGCTTAGCCGTTAAAAGCTAGATTGCAGAAGCCCCGTGATCAGAGCGAAGCGAAGTCGCGGGGTAATTCACGTATTTCTTATTTCATATGTCAATATTAATAGAGGTTACTTATCTCGTCTATCGCCAATGATTCGCGCAGGATTACCGGCAATGATGGCGTAGGCTGGAACATCTTTGGTCACAATGCAGCCCATGCCAACGACAACACTATCTCCAATGGTCACACCGTCAACAATACCCGCTTGAGCGCCAATCCATACATCTTGGCCAATCACTACCCCTTTGGATGTTGCAGGTTGTTTATAGATAGGTGTGTCGACTGACATTCCATGGTTAAAGGCATAAACAGTGACGTTGTTAGCAATACGAGTTTGACTACCAATTTTGATACCTTTACGGCCACCATCTAAACTACAACCATGATTAATGGCCACTTCATTACCTAGTGTAATAGGGCCATGCATAAACACATCGGCGGCAATCATGCATTGGTTACCAATAGAGATATCACGACCCGGTTCAGCAAACAGTTGTGCTTGTGGGGCAATAAAACATTGCTCACCAATATGAATAGTTTCTAGTTGGCAAAGTTGCTGTTGAATTTCATCTTGCCAAGGTTTAGCCCAAAGGAGATGTTTGGGTCTAAGCGAAAAGTATAACCATGGCATCCATGATAAGCGTTTTTTGTGTTGAGCTTGATAATCAATGTCCGGCATAAGCTTAATCCTTTAATAATGTCACTTTAGTCGGTTTAAGTTCTAATACTTCAATGCCTTGCTCCATGACATGCCAAAAAATATCTAAATCATACAGCGCCACTTGATAGAGTTTGGGATCATCTTTGGCTTTTTTGTAGGCTGGGCGAGGGTCTTGGGATAATACACCATTAATTAATTCGGCTAAGCCTTGGTATTGTTGTTGATTGGTATATTGGCTAATTTGAGTTGCTGCAACAGGGGTATAAGTTACTGGAATAAGCACGGGAGCATCTTGGGCAATTCCACTTTTAGCATCAGTTATCGCATCGGAGAATGGAATATAGGGTTTAATATCGATAATCGGTGTGCCGTCTAATAAATCCATACCAGATATCATTAAACACACTTTCCCTTTACGTTGAACAACACCATGGAGTTTGACCACAGATTGACCAATTCCATTGGGTCTAAATGTCGAACGTGTAGCAAACACTCCTAATTTCTCATTACCGCCAAGACGGGGAGGGCGTACTGTGGTTTTCCAGCCTTGCGCTAGATTTTCATGAAAACAAAACAATAACCATAGGTGAGAGTATTGTTCTATTCCTCTTACTGCATCAAGGTGATTAAAAGCGGGCTCAAACTCAATGTAACCAATAGCATTAACTAATCCGGGCTGACGCGGAATACCAAACTTTTGTTTATAAGGTGTTCTGCATATTGCGACAGCATTTAATTGACTGCTAAACGGAACGCTAGATTTATTATTCATGAGATCTGTTTGACTGTGTTGATCGTTGCTTTGTGTCATGCGATACCTGAATTAAGCAAACAAAGGGAGTTATAAATCAAATATAGAAAATGTTGATGAGTGTTATATAAGCACTCATCATTTATGGGCAGTCAATATATTATATTGAGTTGTTATTTTTCTGTAGGGGTTTTAATGGCTTGGCCTACACAAAGTGCACGACTATAACAACTATTGTCCGCTTCAGTAATCATAAAACAGCTTTTAACCACAAAACCATTAGCACCGATGTCTGCCGCTGCTCTTCTGGCATTTGAACGTGCAATTGCCATTTGTGGCGGAGCATCTCTAAGGGTTTCCTGGCAGGCTTCGCCTTCAACCAAACCTAATACCTCAAACTTTCCTCTAGGTTGATTAGCTCCCTCATATAACGTTACATCACCGACTTTAAAGTAATCATTGATCGCTTTTTTGTCTAAATTACTGTTGAACGCATAATCACTTGCGCATGCACTTAATAATAGTGTTATAGAAGAGGCAATAAATGCATATTTAAGGGGGGAAGTCATAACCGTCACCTTCAATTAATAAGAGTGGTTCAATAAGATGTAGTTTACCTTGTCTCATGGTGATGATAAAGCAATCTAATGTCATAAAAAAAAGAGCTTACCGTAAGTAAGCCCTTTTTAATCTAAAAAAGTAATCGTGTTGTTAATCGCTGGTTAGAATAATTATTCCATGCCAGGAATTAAAAATTCAGTCATATTTTTTCCGCTATCAACTTGTTGTTTGAATACGGTTGGCATGCGACCTTGACCTGTCCATTGAATTAATTCGCCATCAACAGTGATTTGATATTTTGCTGGACGTGGCGCACGCTTTTTAGTTGCTGTTTTAACTGAAGACGTGACTTCACCTAAATCTTCAATAGATAAACCGCTGTTTTCAATTTGAGCAAGAATTTCTGCAATCCGAGCATTACGTTCAGCATTCGCTTCAAGTTCTAATTTTTCTTCTTCTTCACGTTCGGTAATAATTTTTTCTAATTTGGCAGCTGTTTCACGTAAATCCTCAAGAGATAATTCTTTTATTGCAGCTTTAAAACGACGGCCATGGGTTAATATGTCTAAAAAGTCACTCATGTTGTAAATTCCCTAAATGATTTATTAATAAATGTA
The DNA here is from genome assembly GCF_005234075.1 of Shewanella sp. MEBiC00475. Classification (NCBI taxonomy): domain Bacteria; kingdom Pseudomonadati; phylum Pseudomonadota; class Gammaproteobacteria; order Alteromonadales; family Shewanellaceae; genus Shewanella; species Shewanella sp. MEBiC00475. Next base: position 715,762 of record NZ_CP039928.1, on the reverse strand, counting down.
AAAGCGATAATAGAAAAAATTATCAATCTTTCTGGTTAATTTAAGTATTGATGTTGTTTTTTATAGTCTTATTATTAATACAAGTAAATTTAACGTTCTAATAATTACCCATAAAATTTAATAAGGAATGAATATGGATACAATAATAGAAACTATTGGGTTTTGAATCAAATTAAATTACCTTATTATGAAATAAAATTTATATAAATGTATAAATTAAGCAAATAATTAACGAGGTTTTGTTCTGTTTGATTGCCGTTATCACAACAAAACATGTAAACAAGCGTTTGACTTTTGTTGACGTTAACGTTAGCAGGACGTAGAGTAAACACATATTGCATTGGCTGAAGTCAATGTGTTGTCCACGTTCATTGAAGTTGTAGGAAGGAAACCCTATGAAAGTATTGGTGCCTGTTAAACGTGTAGTCGATGCCAATGTGAAAGTCAGGGTAAAAGCTGATAACACAAGTGTAGAGACTACTAACCTTAAAATGGCGTTAAATCCATTTTGTGAAATTGCGGTAGAAGAAGCTGTGCGCTTGAAAGAAGCTGGCATTGCCACCGAAGTTGTCGTAGTGAGTGTGGGCGCAAAAGTAGTGCAGGAACAATTACGAACGGCTATGGCTCTGGGGGCCGATAGAGCAATTCATATTGAAACTGATGAAGATCTAGTACCATTGTCAATTGCTAAACTGTTAAAAGCCGTGCAAGAAAAAGAACAAGCGCAATTAATATTATTCGGTAAGCAATCGATTGACGGTGACAACAACCAAACTGGACAAATGTTAGCGGCATTAACTGATATGCCCCAAGCGACATTTGCATCAGAGGTCAAAGTTGATGGTGATACTGTCACGGTGACTCGTGAGATAGATGGCGGATTACAAACTTTAAAAATGCCTTTACCGGCGATTGTTACGGTCGACCTTCGCTTAAACGAGCCTCGTTATGCATCATTGCCTAATATTATGAAGGCCAAGCGTAAACCGCTAGAAACGCTGACGATTTCTGATTTAGGTGTTAGCTTAAAAGCACATCAAACTGTACTTAAGGTCACTCCTCCTGTTGATCGTAAAGCGGGTATTATGGTGTCTTCTGTAGAAGAGTTGGTTGAGAAGTTAAAAAATGAAGCGAAGGTGATCTAACATGGCCATTTTAGTATTAGCAGAACATGATAATGTTAGTTTAAAAACCGATACGGCCAAAGTGGTCAGCGCGGCAACCGCAATTGGTGGTGATATCCATGTGTTAGTTGCTGGTGTTGATTGTAGCGCTGCAGTAAGTGCAGCACAAAGTTTGGCCGGTGTGAGTAAAGTGTTAGTTGCTGATGCTGCTCAATATGGTGCTCAACTAGCTGAAAATGTATCAAAATTAGTTGTAGAGATTGCGGGCGACTATGAGCATATTCTAGCGGCAGCAACCAGTATTGGTAAAGATACGTTACCGCGTGTGGCAGCATTATTAGATGTGTCACAACTTTCTGAAGTGATTGAAGTTGTCAGTAGTGACACTTTTGTTCGCCCTATTTATGCGGGTAATGCTTTAGCAACCGTGCAAAGTTTAGATGATAAAAAAGTCATGACAGTGCGTTCAAGTGCATTTGATGCCGTCGCATCAACAGGCAGTGCTGAAGTGGTTAATCTTAGTCAAGCTATTGAGGCGCGTACTGAGTTTATCTCTCAATCGTTAACAGAATCAGCGCGTCCTGAACTCGGTAATGCTGGCATTATTGTGTCTGGTGGTCGTGGTATGGGTAGCGGTGAAAACTTTGCTATTTTGGAACAACTTGCCGATAAAATGGGCGCGGCTGTGGGTGCTTCTCGTGCTGCGGTTGATGCTGGCTTTGTTCCAAACGACTTACAAGTGGGTCAAACGGGTAAAATCGTCGCGCCAGATTTGTATATCGCAGTGGGTATTTCTGGTGCAATCCAGCATCTTGCTGGTATGAAAGACTCTAAGGTGATTGTTGCTATTAACAAAGACCCTGAAGCCCCTATTTTTCAAGTGGCGGATTATGGTTTGGTTGCCGACTTATTTGAAGCAGTACCAGCATTGAACAATCTAATTTAATCTGACGTTAAGTCGTTAGATGGGAGCGTTGATTAAGTTAGTGTTTTCAGCCGACTTTGAAGGGCGATTAAACGTCCGTTGTTCTATTCAAAAGGTTTCTACTCATAAAGTAGAAACCTTTTTTATTGGGCTAGTGTTAGATTAGTTTTGAATTAGTATTAGTTTTTATGTTGAGTTTTAAAAATGTCAGTTCAAAAATCAATAGTTTGATGCAGTTGCTGTTTTTGTGCCCATTACGCTAGTGTGCATTTGACTTAAAAACGTTAGACTAATGCTATGCAATTGTGGTTTTTGTTGGCAATATTGTTATTTGTACTGCGATTTAGTGTTTTTTTCTGGCATAGAATAAGTCGTTTATGATTGTATGTTCGCGCTGTTTGTAATGCATTTTAAATGCAAATGGCCAAAGTAGAGGTGCATTGCGTAAAAGTCGTATTGAATTGGGTGATGCCAATAATTCAGTATTAAAGGATGCAATGCCGAAACAAATGAGTCTATCAAACACATTTGTTGGTGCAGTACTCGAAAGGGGCTGCACTGTCATAGAGTTTTTATCTATATGATAAAAGAATGATATTCATATTAAGTGGGTATTACTGTGGAGCGCTACTAGTTAAGTTAATGCATACTCTTTCGGCGTATGTTTAGCCTTATTTCTAGTTTTCTCTATTCGTATCCAACGAAGAAATAATTAAATTATGATAATAAGTTATGCCGATTCGGCACTTTCCGTTTTGCCACCACTTGTGGCTATTTTACTCGCCATTTTAACCCGTAAGGTGCTACTTTCGCTAGGGTTAGGCATTTTTATTGGTGCTTTGTTACTGAGCGACTTTTCAGTTATTGCTACCAGTGAATATATATTACACACAGCAGGTCAACTCGTTTGGAAAGACGGTGGATTGAACAATTGGAATGTGTATATTTTAGGTTTTTTGGTTGTACTAGGCATGATAACCGCGTTAATTACCGTGAGTGGTTCTGCTCGGGCATTCGCTGATTGGGCTAAACAACATATACGCAGTAAACGTGATGCCAAGCTGATGACCATGTTTTTGGGTTGTGTGGTATTTATTGATGATTATTTTAATAGTTTAGTGGTAGGTTCTATTTCTCGGCCTATTACTGATCGTTATCATATCTCGCGGGCCAAATTAGCTTATATTCTCGATTCTACTGCTGCACCTATATGTGTTATTTCACCAGTGTCTAGCTGGGGGGCATATATCATCGCGTTAATTGGCGGTATTTTAACGGCGCATGGATTTACTGACTCTGGTTATTTAAGTGTTTTTATGCAAATGATCCCAATGAACTTTTATGCGGTGTTTTCGTTGTTGTTACTGCTATTTGTCGCGGCATTTGGCTTAGATGTTGGCCCTATGCGTCAACATGAATTAAATGCATTACGCGGTAATTTGTTCGATGAATCAAAAGGGCAACCACCAGGCGCGGTATCCGATTTACCCGAAGCGGATACTGGTAAGGTGATGGGCTTATTTTTGCCTATCGCCATATTAGTGTTTGCCACAATATATTTTATGGTTTCAAGCGGTGCTGATGCATTAGTAGCTAAAGATTTACCCTTTAATGTGTTGGGTGCATTTGAAAATACTGATGTAAGTTCATCTTTATTTTTTGGATCGATTATTGGTCTCATTGCCACGGTGATTTTAGGCATTCAACAAAAAGTTGAGTTGCCTATGTTGCTATCTGGGATGCTGGTTGGTGCGCGTTCTATGTTGCCAGCAATATATATTTTACTGTTTGCTTGGACTATTGCTAGCGTAATAGGTGAGTTAGAAACAGGCAAGTACATGGCCAGTTTAGCCACCGATAATATTCCGTTTGCCATGCTGCCTGCCGTGTTGTTTTTATTAGCGGGTATTACGGCATTTTCAACCGGAACTAGTTGGGGTACCTTTGGGATTATGTTACCTATTGCCGCAGATATGGCCATGGGCAGTGACAGTACTATGATGTTACCTATGTTAGCTGCTGTGTTATCTGGTGCGGTATTTGGCGATCATTGCTCGCCTATCTCTGATACCACTATTTTGTCGTCAACAGGGGCGAGTTGTCACCATATTGACCATGTAGTAACGCAGTTACCTTATGCACTGATTGCAGCATTGATAAGTTTCGTGGGATATATCGTACTTGGTTTTACGGGTTCCTTAATCGCCGGATTGCTTTGCTGTTCGGTAATGTTTGCTATTAGTATTGTTGTACTGCACTTTGTTGCTAAAAAGTAATGCTTGATCATTATTTCGTGCACGCAAATTAATCTGCTAATGTAAATTAATAAACAGATTACTACCGCATAAAAATGCCGTATTCATAACGAATATGGCATTTTTGTTTGTTGTTGCGATGTTAATAAAGGTAAAATGAGCGACATTATCTGACTAACTATTGGGACGCTTCATTTTGGCGCAACTGTATTTTTATTATTCGGCAATGAACGCCGGTAAATCAACATCATTACTGCAGTCTTCTTATAATTATCGCGAACGTGGTATGCACACCTTAGTGATGACGGCATCGATAGACAATCGTTATGGTGTCGGCAAAGTGTCATCACGTATTGGCATTGAAACCGATGCGCAGGTATTCGGTAGCACTGATAATTTAATTGAGCTAATTTCGACGGCCAATAATGAGCAAAAAATTCATTGCGTATTGATTGATGAAAGTCAGTTTTTAAGTAAAGAGCAAGTCAGGCAGATAACGCATGTAGTCGATAATATGGATATTCCAGTGTTATGTTATGGTTTACGTAATGACTTTCAAGGTGAGTTGTTTACTGGCAGCCATTATTTATTAGCGTGGGCTGATAAGTTAGTCGAATTGAAAACTATTTGTCATTGTGGCCGCAAAGCTAACATGGTTGTCCGTCTTGATCATGACGGTAAGCCTATGAGTGAAGGTGAGCAAGTTGCCATTGGTGGTAATGAAAGTTATGAGTCGGTTTGTCGAAAGCATTTTCGTGAGTTTTTGTGGGATTAAGTTAACTCTAACATGACTGAATAAAAAAGCCGCTTCAAGTCAATTGAGGCGGCTTTTAATTATCATATTAACGATTAAAAGTCAGCTTCGGAAAACTCAACAATATCAGCACTGCTAGACTCAATTTGCTTGCGTAAACTACGGGTTTGGCTACCCCAATAAGTCATAAAGAACTTAGCAGTATTAAGTTTTGCTTGGTAAAATTGACTTTCTTCAGTGCCCATTTCTAATGCCGCTATTGATGTTGCTGCAATTCGAGTCCACATCCAAGCTAATGCTGTAATACCAAATAATTGCATATAGGCCATGGATGCAGCGCCAATGATGTCTGGATTTTTACTGGCTGATTGCACAATAAATCCGGTGGCTTTTTCGAGATCGCCAGCCGCATCTATTAACCCTGCAAGATAAGGCTTCATATCTTCATTAGTTGAGTGTTGCTCAATCAACTCTCTAACCATGCCTGACCATATTTTTAATGCGGCGCCTTTATCAGAAAGCAGTTTACGACCGACTAAATCAAGTGCTTGCACTCCATTTGTACCTTCGTAAATCATTGCAATACGGCTATCTCTCACAAACTGTTCCATACCCCACTCAGTAATATAACCATGACCACCGTACACTTGTTGTGCATCCACACAGGCTTTAAAACCTTGGTCGGTGACAAAGCCTTTAACGATAGGCGTAAATAGCGCTGCTAGTGCAGAGGCTTGTTTTGCTTGAGCAGGGGCTGTGTGACGTTCTGCTTGGTCAAGCCATAACGCTTGCTGGCCCATTAATGCACGCGTACCTTCGTTAAATGACTTTTGCGATAACAGCATACGACGAATATCACCATGGACTAATAATGAGTCTGCGGCTTGTTCAGGTTGTTTAATACCACTTAATGCACGGCCTTGAATACGTTCTTTGGCATAGACGAGGGCATTTTGATAAGCAATATCTGATACGCCTAAACCTTGAAGACCGACCCCTAAACGTGCTTGGTTCATCATGGTGAACATGGCTTTTAAGCCTTGATGCGCTGCACCTACTAATTCACCTATTGCGCTGTCAAAATGCATCACACAAGTCGAGTTTCCGTGGATGCCCATTTTATGCTCTAAACTTGTCGCACTTAGGGTGTTAGTTTTGCCTAAGCTACCGTCATCATTCACTAAAAATTTAGGTACGGCAAATAACGAAATCCCTTTAACGCCTGCTGGCGCATCTGGTAAGCGAGCTAATACTAAATGAACGATATTTTCGGCTAGGTCGTGATCGCCAGATGAGATAAATATTTTCTCCCCACTAATAGTAAATAAGCCATCAACTGCAGGAATGGCTTTAGTGCGCAGCAAGGCTAAATCTGTACCAGCATGCGACTCTGTTAAGTTCATGGTCCCGGTCCACTCGCCACTGACCAATTTGGCTAAATACTTTTGTTTTAATGCATCGCTACCGTGAACATGAATAGCTGAATACGCACCATGGGTTAATCCTGGATACATAGCAAATGCCATGTTGGTAGCCGATTTCATTTCAGTGGCAAAGGTGCCAATGACTTCAGGCAGGCCTTGGCCTCCAAACTCAGGATCACAGGTTAATGTTGCCCAGCCGTCTTCTACATATTGTTTATAAGCTTGCTTAAAGCCTTTTGGAGTAATGACCTTACCGCCTACCAGTTTACAGCCTTCTCTGTCACCACTAGCATTGAGTGGTAGCATGACCTTGGTGGCGAAGTCGGCAACGCCCTGTAGAATCGCATCGGTGAGATCTTCATCTAATTCATCAAAACCGCGTAAATCAGTTTGTTGATAGACATTGAGCAGTTCAGACAGAATAAATTGATAATCTCGAAGAGGAGCTTGATAAATAGGCATAAGATCATTCCTTGGTTACTGTGTGTTTCAGCTTGGCGTGGGTAGCAAATCTGAAACTGGCTACAGGTCCAATCTGATTAAGTCTGTCTATTTAATCTACGCCAATTTGATTAAAAACTCAGCAAAATTTTACTGACAGGCGGACCTTATTTTGTTGGTATATAAAACCCGATCCACTTGTCGTTTTATCCATGAGTTGGTTAGCGATTGCTTAATATTATCTTTATTATTGGGCAATAATGTTGATGTTAACTGATTAATGAATACATAAAGGTCTTTGTCCGGTCTATATCTGTTGTCTATCAAAAAATACTCATTAAAGGGGTTGGTTATGAAATCGATTTATTCAAGCTTGAGTGCATTTGGCTTATTATTGTTGTCTTTTGTACCATTAGGTATAGCTGATGCCGCCGCGAAAGTGGATGACTCCGTGGCACCTAATTTCGAATTATTCACGGCTGACGGTAAGGCATTCAATTTACATGATTATGCTGGCAAACCGGTGATTTTGCATTTTTGGGCCACATGGTGCCCTTATTGTAAAAAGCTTCAACCCGGTTTAGAGAAACTTCGACTTAACTATCAAGATACTGATTTGAAGATGATTGGTATTAGTTTTAATGAGGACGCTGATGCCAAACCCGGACAAAGTTTACGTGAACGCGGCGTAGAGATGAAGACGCTGGTATTGGGGGATGAGGTTGCTAACTTGTATGGCGTTAGGGGAACGCCAACAACAGTATTCATTGACCGTAGCGGTCATATTGCGTGGGTAACCAATACTGCTAATCCTGATGATCCTAACTTAGATAAAGCGGTGCAGTTTTTGATAAAATAGCTAAAGCAACAATCGGGCTATTTTTGTTCATTGTTCTCATTTGCTAGCGAGAACAGTATCGTGGACATAGATAGCCATTAGATTTTGTTCCTCAGTGCATATTTTAATATCAGCGGTCCAATTAGGGTGGTTAAAGCAATAATCATGACTAATATGGCAAACTCTTTAGCTTCAATGACGCCAAGCTGGCGGCCCATTTCAGCAAACACTAATCCTACCTCGCCCCTTGGCACCATTGCCGAACCGACAATGAACCTTTCTTGCCAGTTTGAGCTGGCCAATAGCCCTACGATAAATTTACTCGCAACAGCGATTACGGTCAGCCAAGCCAGTATTAATAAGCCTGTATAACTCATATCAAGCTGACTTAGATCTAAGCTAATACCGACATAAACGAAAAAGACTGGACTGAGTAGTTGAACTAACGGCTTTGCTGCTTTTTCTAGTTTCAAGGTATAAGCAAAGGGGTTTTTAAGGTATTTATTAAAAGGCGAAGTGAATTGCCGTGACAAGCCCATACCGACAGCAAATCCACCTAAAATTGCTGGGGTACCAAACCAGTGTGCTAACCAAGCAAATAAACAAATAATCGACATCACCACAAAAATGTCATAACCGGGTACGTGCGCTTTAATGTGTAGCCCGCGAGTTAAATAGATAATAACCCTGACCAGTGGCGGACTGAGAATAATGAAGCAAGCTATCATGATAAATAATATTAATATTGAGCTTATATCTAACTCACCAGATGAGGCAAAATTAAACAACACACTCAGTAATATTACACCAACGATATCATCAATGACTGCAGCACCCAGAATAATTTGTCCAGCCGTAGTTTGGGTTTGATTGTTTAATGCTAATACGCACATTGAAATGCTAATGCTGGTGGCCGATAGAGCACAACCAAAAAATAATGCAGTAAAGGGCGGTATAGAAAGCCAATAAAAGCTAGCCAACCCAATAACGATGAATGGCGTTAAAATACCTAACGCCGCGACTTTGACAGCTTTGCTGCCTGAATAAGCCAGTTTTTTGATGGAGGTTTCACAGCCAATATCAAATAACAACAAAATGACACCAAGCTCCGCGATGACAGCTAAAGTGCTATTAGGTGTGACCCAATTTAGTAATGAGGGACCAATTAGAATGCCAGCAATGACTTCGCCCACGACAATTGGAAACCCTATCCTGTCAATTAGTTCACCTAATATTCTACCCGCAACCAGAATGAGAAATAGTGACATAACAAAATTGTCTATTGCCATGGTTCCCCCTTAAGTTGAGCAATATGCAATTGATCTATATTGCTTAAAAAAATTGATTTTGATCAACTTTTTTACTGATTATTAAGCACAAACTTACGCTATTGGCTAATCTAAAGATAGTTACTTGCTCACGTTTTGCTCAGTTATATAACCTCATTTTCGCCATTGGAATTTAAGAGTGATAATTAGGTGGGACCAGCCTGTCGGTTTTATTAAGCTTATCTATAAATGTTTACTTATTGACCTCAATGGTGCTGTTCCTAGGCGCTTGTCGCAGTGAAAAGTCAGCTGATATAAGGAGATTTAAATGAACAAAGTGTTTATTATTGCTCAAATGGAACAAGCGCATACTGATGCCGTTGCTATTGGATTAACATTAACAAAACAGATGAATAAGCGAGCAGAGGTCTTTGCTTACATTTATGCATATTTAGGTGCCGAAGACACTGATCAACCACGACTTGCTGGGCTGGTGCAGAAGACGTTAATGGAGCAACGAGAATATCAACTGTTAGCTCAATTAGACTCCCTTGACGCTAAAGATGTTCCGTTACATCTAATATGGAGTAAGTATCTTTTTGAACATGCTTGCCATCATTCTGCACGACATAGTTTCGATCTTATGATTAAAGCCGTCCATCATGCTGATCATTATCTACCCACAGATTGGCAGTTAATTCGTCATACTAAAATCCCATTATTATTACTTACAAACAATCCACTCAATAAAGGTGGAACCACGCTTATTTCTATTGATTTAGACACTAAAAATTCAACCAAACAACGCCTCAATGACGCTGTTATTGTGCATGGGAAGCAACTAGCAGAGGCTACCGGAACTCAGTTGCATGCTGCTTATGTGCTAAGAATCCCTCAAATTATTCGCGATATGGATTTGCTCGACATTAACGCTTTAGTTAAAAAAGCCTATGCAGATCATAAACAGCAAATTGCAGATATCGGTATAGATTCCGATTGTATGCACATTATATCTGGGGAACCAGATTTGTGTTTGTTTGAGCTGGCATGTCGATTAAATAGTGAATATTTTGTGATTGGTGCAAGGCAACGACAAGGATTGTTAGGTCGCATTATTGGTAATACTGCGGAAGCCATTTTAGGCCGTATGCGCAGTAATGTATTGGTTATTCCCGCAGAGGAATAACCATGTTCATTAATAAGCAGATAATATAAAGCCCAGCGGGGAAACTGGGCTTTATTGATGATGGTGTATTTTACATTAAAAGGTCATTTCAGGCACATGCTCTGGCACCACTAACTTACCAGCGGTTTTTGTGACAATCTCTTCAACAGATACACCTGGTGCGCGTTCTAACAGATGGAATGCGCCATCTTTAATTTCCATAAAGGCCAAATCTGTCATTACACGTTTAATGCAACCATAACCGGTTAATGGCAGTTCACATTTTGATAATAATTTTGAATTACCGTGTTTGTCTGCATGCATCATGGTGACAATGATATTGTCAGCACCTGCGACTAAATCCATTGCGCCGCCCATGCCCTTAATCAGTTTTCCTGGGATCATCCATGAGGCGATAGAGCCGTTAACATCGACTTCAAATGCGCCTAATACGGTTAAGTCTACGTGGCCGCCACGGATCATCGCAAAGCTTTCTGCTGATGAAAAGAATGACGATCCAGCAACTGCGGTGACTGTTTGTTTGCCAGCGTTGATGAGATCGGCGTCTATGGTTTCTTCGGTTGGAAACTCGCCCATGCCGAGTAAACCATTTTCAGATTGCAGCATCACTTGCATACCTTGTGGAATATAGTTAGCCACAAGGGTAGGGATACCAATACCTAAATTAACGTAAAAACCGTCTTGCAATTCTTTTGCTACGCGCTGGGCGAGTTGTTCTCTGGTCAGTGCCATGGTGTTATCTCCCTTATTTCGCAGCTTTGACGGTACGTTGTTCAATACGTTTTTCAAAGCTGGCTTTGATAACGCGATCAACATAGATACCTGGTGTATGAATGTGGTCTGGGTCGAGCTCGCCTGGTTCAACAATTTCTTCAGCCTCAACCACGGTAATTTTACCTGCGGTAGCCATCATTGGATTGAAGTTAGCGGCGGTTTTACGAAACACCAAATTACCCATAGTGTCGGCTTTCCATGCACGAACTAAGGCAAAGTCTGCCGTCAATGATTCTTCTAATACGTAGTGACGACCTTTAATTTCGCGGGTTTCTTTACCGTCAGCAATCGGCGTGCCGTAACCTGTAGCGGTGAAAAATGCTGGAATACCAGCGCCGCCAGCACGAATTTTTTCAGCCAATGTGCCTTGTGGCGTGAGTATTACATTAAGCTCACCAGACAACATTTGTTGTTCAAAGGTGGCATTTTCGCCAACATAAGAGGCAATCATGGTCGAAATTTGATGTTGTTTAAGCAATAAGCCTAAACCAAAATCATCAACACCAGCATTGTTTGAAATGGCGGTTAAGCCTTTTACACCTAATTTAACCATGTGGTTAATTAAGCCTTCAGGGATACCACACAAACCAAACCCGCCGACCATAATGGTCATGTTGTCATTTAGTCCTGCTAGTGCTTCGTCATAGCTGTGGACGACTTTATTGAATCCTGCCATCTTGTTGTCCTTATTGTTATGTTCACAACGGTGAGTATTTTTCTGCTAACCAGTGTGAGTATATGTGATTATGTTCTGATTGCATTTGCCACTTTAGACCCATTAGCGCGCCCCAAAATACGGCTAATATTGTCGCCAGCCAGTGCAAGCTTAGCGAGGTCAATACCGGTATCTATTCCCATGCCATGGAACATATAAACCAGATCTTCAGTGGCGAGATTGCCAGACGCCCCTTTCGCGTATGGACAACCACCGAGACCGGCAACCGATGCATCAAACACGCTGACACCAGTGTCGAGACAAGCCAGAATATTGGCTAACGCTTGGCCGTATGTGTCGTGGAAATGCAAAGCTAACTTATCAACCGGAACCACTTTGGCGACCGCCTCAACCATCTGCAGTGCTTTATTGGGAGTACCAACGCCGATGGTGTCGCCTAATGAGATTTCGTAGCAACCCATCTGGAAAAGGATCTCAGACACTCTAGCGACTTCATTAACATCAATATCGCCTTCGTATGGGCAACCAAGCACACAAGACACGTACCCGCGCACTGCTATATTGTGTTTTTTGGCCGCTTCCATTAACGGAATAAAGCGTTCGATTGACTCATCGATAGAGCAATTAATATTTTTTTGACTGAAACTTTCTGATGCAGCGCCAAAAATAGCCACTTCATCCGCGCCTGCAGTAAGGGCTAGTTCAAACCCTTTTAGGTTAGGTGTTAATGCACTGTAAACCACACCAGCTTGTCGTTTGAGTTGGTGCAATACGGCATCGGAATCAGCCATTTGTGGCACCCACTTAGGTGACACAAAGCTGCCCGCTTCAATGCGCTTAACACCTGCATCGGCAAGTTGTGTTATTAGCGTGAGTTTGTCTGCAGTGGTCACTGGCACTTCATTTTGTAAACCGTCACGCGCACCGACTTCAAAAATGCTGACTTTAGTGGATAACATTTACGCTTCCTCGACGTTTGCTTCAATGGCTAATGGTTCAACATTTAATAGTTGTGCACCGTCACTCACAAGCTCACCGCTTTGGAAATAAAACTCGCTCACCACACCATCAAACGGTGCTTCGATAGTGTATTCCATTTTCATGGCTTCCATTACCAATAAGCCTTGGCCTGCTTTGACTTGCTCGCCCACTTCCACTAAATGGGTCACAACAGTGCCATTCATTGGTGCTTTAAGCTTATCTGCATGGTTAATCACTTCTTCAATGACTTGAGCCAATATGGCTTTAAAGTGATAACTGCCAGAAGGTAGAAATAGCGTAAAGTCATCGCCTTGATGGCTAACAGGGATTTTGCTCTTATGGCCATTAATCTCAGCTAAGAGTAAGTCGGCTTTCAATTCACCCGCTAACGTCAACACTTGGTCGTGTAAACACAATTGATATTGCTCGCCAACGGCGGTCAGTAGCAAGTCATGCTGTTGCACTTCGGCTGATGTGTCAGTTAATAACGACACATGATGCACGCTTGAACTGTTGAGTCTAAAACCGCTCACGAGGCCCCAAGGTGAATACGGATCAGCACTGTTAATGGCCAATGCTTTGGCTGCTTTCTTGCGCGATAAGACTTGAAAAAGTCCTGCTAGTGCTAACGCTGTGTCGGCTTCAATAGCAGCATCACCAATTAAGGTGTCGCCATAACGCTCAATAAAGTCGGTGCAGAAGTCTGCCGCAGCAAAGGCTGGGTGTTCAGCAATATTGGCTAAAAACTCGATGTTATGTTTAAGGCCACTGATTTGGTATGACTCAAGTGCGTGTACTAAACGTTGTAGTGCGCGAGGGCGTGACTCGTCCCACACAATTAATTTGGCGATCATCGGGTCATAAAAGTTACTGATGACATCGTTTTCACGAATACCTGAATCGATACGCACGTGACGATTTTGTTCTGGTTCGCGTAAAAAGTTTAGCTTACCGCTGGCAGGTAAAAATTCGTTTTGCGGATCTTCAGCGTAAATTCGCACTTCAAATGAGTGACCATGGATACGCACTTCATCTTGGCGCAGCGGTAATTCACCACCACTGGCGACAACTAACTGCCATTTTACTAGGTCTTGGCCAGTCACCATTTCGGTAACTGGGTGCTCCACTTGCAAACGGGTGTTCATTTCCATGAAGTAGAAGCTGTTGTCGGTATCCAGTAAAAACTCAACGGTGCCCGCGCCAACATAATCAATGGCTTTGGCGGCTGCAACGGCGGCGTTACCCATTTGTGCTCGTAGTTCGTCAGACAAACCGGGGGCTGGCGCTTCTTCAACCACTTTTTGATGGCGACGTTGAATAGAACAGTCACGATCAGATAAGTAAATAGTGTTCCCTTGAGTGTCGGCAAACACTTGCACTTCAACATGACGTGGTTGACGTAAGTAGCGTTCCATTAACAGTTTGTCATTGCCAAATGACGAGCTGGCTTCACGGCGTGCGGATTTAATAGCTTCAAGAATTTCACCGTCGTTTTCAACGATGCGCATTCCTTTACCACCACCACCGTAGGCTGCTTTAATCAGTAACGGGAAGCCAACTGCTTTGGCTTCGGCTATTAACGTGGCATCCGTTTGGTCGTCGCCATGATAACCCGGCACTAAAGGGACATTGGCTTTTGACATGATATCTTTGGCGGCACTTTTGCTGCCCATAGCATCAATCGCATCGCTACCAGGCCCGACAAAGGCGATACCATTTTGCTCACATTTACGAGCAAACTCGGCATTTTCAGATAAAAAACCATATCCAGGATGAATCGCTTCTGCGCCCGATTTTTTGGCGATGTCGATGATTAAGTCGGCTTTTAGATATGAGTCGGCAGGGGCGCTGCCACCTAAGTAAAACGATTCATCCGCCATGGCCACATGACGTGCATCTTTGTCGGCATCGGAATAAAGGGCGATGGTGCGAACACCCATGGTTTGAGCCGTTTTAATAATACGGCAAGCAATTTCACCACGGTTAGCGATCAGTAATTTGGTAAACATTATTAGGCTCCTTGTGGATCAGATTTAGCGGCTTGCCATGTAGGCGTACGTTTTTCAAAGAAAGCATTAAGGCCTTCTTGACCTTCATCTGATACACGAATACGGGCAATTTGCTCGCTGGTAAAATTGAGCGTAGCGTCGTCAATCACGCCGTTTTCTAAATGCGATACGAGATTTTTTGCCCATGCCATGCCCTGAGGACTGTTGGCATTAAATGCTGCGATAAAAGGTGCAGCAGCAGCATCTAAGTCGTCGTTAACTTCGTGAATGACTTGATGAGTTAAGGCAACATCAGCACTAAAGCGTTCAGCGGTCAGCATAAAGCGGCGTGATTGGCGATTACCCATGGCACGAATCACATACGGACTTATCACAGCAGGGATAAGCCCTAACTTCACTTCGCTTAAACAAAAACTGGCGCGAGTGTTGGCAATGGCAATATCGCAGCAGCAAATCAGCCCTAATGCACCACCAAAGGCTGCGCCTTGTACTAAGGCAATAGTTGGTTTTGGGAACTTGTCTAACACATGCATCAGCTTGGCAAGCTGGTGGGCATCAGTCAGGTTTTGGTCAAAGTCCATTAGTGCTTGTTTACGCATCCAATTAAGATCGGCGCCAGCACTGAAGTTTTTGCCATTAGCACGTAATATCAACATATTGCATTGACTGTCTTTGGCAAAATGTTCGATAGCCTGGATCATCTCGCTGATCATCACTTCATCAAAGGCATTATGCACTTCAACTCGGTTTAAAATGAGCTCTGCCACGCCTTGGTATAGACGGCATTCAATGAATTTGTATTGGTTTGATAGCATTATTTTTTACTCCTTATTTATCTGAATTAACCACATGAATTACATGCGGAACACCCCAAAGCGGGTGTCTTCAATAGGAGCATTTAATGCTGCCGATAAGGCTAAGCCGACCACGTCACGTGTTTGCGCCGGATCAATAATGCCATCATCCCAAAGTCGGGCACTGGCATGATATGGATGACCTTCTTTTTCGTATTGCTCAACAATTGGTTTACGGAAGGCTTGCTCATCTTCTGCAGACCATTCAACGCCTTTACGAGCTAAACCATCGCGGCGCACTGTGGCTAATACGCCTGCAGCTTGTTCGCCGCCCATTACCGAAATACGCGCGTTAGGCCACATCCACATCATGGTTGGTTCGAATGCGCGACCACACATACCGTAATTACCCGCGCCATAACTGCCACCGATAATGACGGTAAATTTAGGCACATTGGCACAAGATACTGCGGTTACCATTTTGGCACCATGTTTAGCAATGCCTTCGTGTTCGTACTTTTTACCCACCATAAAGCCGGTAATGTTTTGCAGGAATAACAGCGGAATTTTACGTTGGCAACACAGTTCAATGAAGTGAGCGCCTTTTTGCGCCGACTCCGAAAACAAAATGCCGTTATTGGCCACAATACCGACAGGATAACCGTGAATACGCGCAAAACCACACACTAAGGTTGCACCGTAGTTGGCTTTAAATTCGTCAAAATCAGAGTCATCAACCACACGGGCAATGACTTCTTTTACATCAAACGGCTTTTTAAGATCCGTACCGACAATGCCGTACAATTCATGGATATCGAACTTAGGAGGTTTGGCTGGACTTAATAAGCTTTTGATTTCTTTTTGATGATTAAGACGCAATACTGCACGGCGAGCAAGCTCAAGCGCGTGGTCGTCATTTTGTGCTAAATGATCGGCAACACCCGATATTTTAGTGTGAACTTCTGCACCGCCAAGTTCTTCTGCACTGACTTCTTCACCGGTTGCTGCTTTCACTAATGGAGGGCCGGCTAAAAAGATGGTGCCTTGATCTTTGACAATAATAGATTCATCGGCCATTGCAGGAACGTAGGCGCCGCCTGCGGTACACAAACCCATAACGACAGCAATTTGCGGAATACCTTTGGCTGACATTTTTGCTTGATTATAAAAAATTCTGCCGAAATGATCGCGGTCTGGAAATACTTCATCTTGGCGGGGTAAATTCGCGCCGCCTGAATCGACTAAGTAGATACACGGTAAGTGACAACGGCTAGCGATGTCTTGCGCACGTAAATGTTTTTTCACGGTAATTGGGTAGTATGTGCCACCTTTGACCGTGGCATCGTTGGCGATGATCATGCACTCAACACCACTGACACGACCGATACCAGCAATAACGCCTGCCGCTGGGACTTCTTCGTCATAGACTTCGTAAGCGGCAAATTGCGATATTTCTAAAAAGGGTGAACCCGGGTCGAGCAGCTTTTCAACGCGCTGGCGCGGCAATAATTTACCACGAGATAAATGGCGTTCTAAGGCAACAGGGCCACCACCTTGTTCGATTTTTTTGAGTTTTTGTTGAAGATCATCGACCAATAACGCCATGCTGTCTGACTTGGCTTTAAATTCGTCACTGCGAGGATTGATACGGCTGCTCAGTTGCGTCATTTCTATATCCTTAATGAAGCAAAAAATAGGGGGCTTGATTAAGGCGACATGGCACGCTTGATATGTCGCCTTCGTACTGTAAAGGCTGGCTATTTTGACTCGTTAAACAATTCGCGACCAATTAACATGCGGCGAATTTCAGAGGTTCCTGCACCAATTTCGTAAAGCTTGGCATCACGCAATAAACGCCCTGTTGCGTATTCGTTTACATAGCCATTGCCGCCCAATAATTGAATAGCATCTAAAGCCATTTTAGTGGCAAGTTCTGCACTGTATAAAATGGCGCCAGCGGCATCTTTTCGGGTTGTTTCACCACGGTCACATGACTTGGCAACACTGTAAACATAAGCGCGTGCAGCGTTCATACCTGTGTACATATCGGCTAACTTGCCTTGTACTAGTTGGAATTGACCAATCGACTTACCAAACTGTTCGCGTTCATGAATGTACGGGATTACGATGTCCATACAAGCAGACATAATGCCCAATGGCCCACCAGACAACACCACTCGTTCGTAATCAAGGCCGCTCATTAGCACTTTTACGCCATTGTTGAGGCCGCCTAAGATGTTTTCTTCTGGTACTTCGCAATCTTCAAATACCAATTCACAAGTGTTCGAACCGCGCATACCGAGCTTGTCGAGTTTCTGAGCTTGGCTAAAACCTTTCGATTCACGCTCGACGATAAAAGCGCTAATGCCATGTGCGCCTTTTTCTAAGTCGGTTTTTGCGTAAATCACATAGGTATGGGCATCAGGACCGTTAGTGATCCACATTTTATTGCCATTTAAGATGTAGCGATCGCCTTCTTTGCGAGCATGCAGTTTCATTGAAACCACATCAGAACCCGCATTGGGTTCGCTCATGGCAAGTGCACCAATGTGATCGCCGCTGACGAGCTTAGGTAAGTATTTGGCTTTTTGAGCGTCATTACCATTACGGTTAATTTGGTTCACACATAAGTTTGAATGAGCGCCATAACTTAATCCAATAGATGCTGATGCGCGGGAGATTTCTTCCATTGCCACCACGTGAGCCAGATAGCCCATGTTAGCGCCGCCATATTGCTCATCAACAGTGACACCTAATAAACCCATATCGCCAAGTACTGGCCATAATTGATTTGGAAACGCATTGTCGATATCGACTTGGGCGGCCATGGGGGCAATTTCGTTGGCGGCAAAACCACGAACGGCGTCACGTAACATATCTACATCTTCACCTAAACCGAAGTTTAGGCTGGTATATAAGTTGCTCATTTGCTTGTGTCCTGTTGAATTTTTATTATCGTCTGGCAATAAATGTGCTGCCAACGCTTTATGGTTGCGTTTTTGGCAGTGGGGCAAAGCTATTGGCTGAATTGAGTCAGCCATTTGTATTTTGTTGTTATTTGGTTTTGTTAACTGAGTTATCCACTAATGCCGCTTTACATTGTTGTTCGGCGGAATTGAGTTCCATGAGCACGACTTTAATGTCGTCCATTTGTTGTTGTAATGCTGATTTTTTGTCGTTAACCAAGTCAAGCATGGTGTTGAGCTGAGTAGAGCTACTTTTATCTGCATCGTAAAGCTCAAATAGACGGCGGGTTTCAGCTAACGAAAAGCCAAGGCGTTTACCGCGTAATATGAGTTTTAAACGGACTCGGTCTTTTAGGCTGTATATGCGTGTTTGTCCACGACGCTTAGGTTTAATCAAACCTTGATCTTCGTAAAAACGAATACTGCGGGTGGTGATATCAAATTCTTTTGATAAGTCACTGATAGAATATGTCGATTGTGGGTTATGGATTGTGCTCATCATGTCACCAAAAGTGTTCCTTTTGATGCAAGATATATGAAGTTTACGTAAAGGTAAAGTTTGCAAGGGTGGGTTTCAAATTATATTTGGCTAAGTGTGTGTTAATTTTGCTTGCCACTTATGGGGGTATTATACCTTAACCTATTGTTATTTTGTGGATATTTTATTAGTGGTTATTGGGTTGCTTGCAATTAAACACTCGATTGAAACTATAGGCTTTTTTGTCAATGTTGATGGATGTTATCCCTTTGTCTAATTGGGCTATTCGATGAGTTCTGCTCATAATCATTACAATATAAGTTGATGAATGGAGAGCAACATGGCTGATTTGGGACTATCAATGCACGCACAATCGATAGCCGAGCCCGAAGTCTTTTGGCAACAAGCAGCAAAGGCCATTAGTTGGGACCTTGCGCCAAAAATGGTCTTAGATGATAGCAACAAACCTTTTTATCGTTGGTTTGCTGATGGAAAAATGAATACTTGTTTTAATGCTTTAGATCGCCATGTATTGGCAGGAAGAGGAGAGCAAACTGCGATTCATTATATTAGCCCTGTCACTCAAAATGAATACTCAATCAGTTATCAATCTGTATTGGCGCAGGTAAAACGATTGGCTGGATTGATGGTGTCTCTAGGTGTTGAAAAAGGTGACCGAGTGGTTATTTACATGCCAATGGTGCCAGAAACTGCCTATGCCATGCTGGCATGTGCTCGAATTGGCGCTATCCACTCAGTGGTATTTGGTGGTTTTGCAGCGAATGAGTTGTCGACCCGCATTAATGATGCCAAACCTAAACTAATATTATCAGCTTCTTGCGGTATTGAGCCTTCTGGTGTTGTACCGTATAAGCCTCTACTTGATGACGCATTATCTCAAGCAAGTCATAAAGTTGACCATTGTATTATTTTAAATCGTACTGAATTCCAAGCTGAGCTTATCTCGCCCCGAGATGTTAATTGGTACGAAGCGCTAGTAGATGCGCCAGACGCTGAGTGTGTATCGCTCGATGCAACCGATCCTTTGTATGTGTTATATACCTCAGGCACAACAGGGCAACCTAAAGGTGTTGTGCGTGATAATGGCGGCCATGCTGTTGCATTAGCGTGGTCGATGAAACACATTTATGACATTGGTGTAGGCGATGTTTTTTGGGCTGCATCCGATGTGGGTTGGGTGGTGGGGCACTCGTACATTGTATATGGGCCATTACTGGTTGGCGCAACAACCATAATGTATGAAGGTAAGCCTATTGGTACTCCTGATGCTGGCGCATTTTGGCGTATTATCGAACAAAAACAAGTGCGGAGCTTTTTTACTGCACCAACGGCTATTCGTGCCATTAAGCGGGAAGATCCAGAAGGCGACTTCATCAAACAATTTGATTTATCCTGTCTGAAGCAAATGTATTTAGCGGGTGAGCGTTGCGATCCTGAAACCCTAAACTGGAGTCAGCGACACTTAGGTAAACCTGTGGTTGATCACTGGTGGCAAACTGAAACTGGTTGGCCTGTGGCGGCAAATTTAATGGGAACTGACCCTATTGAAATTAAAGCGGGTTCGCCAGCAAGAGCTGTGCCTGGTTATCAAGTTGAAATTTTAGATGCCATGGGCGAACAAGTGGCCACGAATGAAAGTGGAAATGTAGTAATTAAACAGCCCTTACCACCGGGTACGTTGACGACTTTATGGCAAAACGATAAACGCTATATCGACAGTTACTTGTCTATGTATCCAGGTTATTACTTAACCGGAGATGCGGGTTATATTGATGAGGATGGTTATTTATACATTATGAGCCGGATTGACGACATCATAAATGTTGCTGGACACCGTTTGTCCACAGGTCGATTTGAAGAGGTGTTATGCCAACACGAGGCTGTCGCAGAGGCTGCGGTAATTGGTGTGCAAGATAAACTTAAAGGCCAGGTGCCACTTGGGTTAGTGGTGCTTAAAAATGGCGTCACTTTGTCAGATGAGGTTTTATACAAAGAGCTACTTGCATTAGTGCGCCATGAAATCGGCCCCGTTGCAGCATTTAGATTAGTGAGTGCGGTACAAAAATTACCCAAAACCCGTTCGGGTAAAATATTGCGCGCTACAATGCGCAAAATTGCCGATAATAATGAATATACGGTTCCGGCAACGATTGAAGACCCGATGACCTTGGACATCATTCGTAGTGCATTGACTAAGATGGGTTATGCCGATGCATTGGCTAAAGAGTTAACCGTTTAATGGTGTGATTGGCTGAATTAAATATATTGAGGCGTGTATGTTGTTATGAGCTGAAAATAGGTTAATTGAAATAGGTTAATTGACGTGAAGATTAGGATTCGAATAATTAAAAAAGTGCCAAGTATTAACTTGGCACTTTTTAATATCGTTTATATTATTGGGTTATGCAGAATATTCAAAAGGATCTACATTACCCAAAACCGATGCGTACTTGATTGTTATAAATTTAGTTGAAAAAAATTGCTCAACTCCGTCGTTAGATGTTTGCATACCGATATCATCAAAGCCTTCTGCAGCTTGGAATTTACCTAATAATTCACCTAACTCTGCCTTCTCCAAATTATAGGGAGGATGAGTGAAGTTACTTGCAGGAATAACTTCACCTAGTTCTGAATAGCGTCTAACTTCGTTAGCTATTGTGTCAAGTAAATCACCATTGTGAACACCAATCCATTGCACCGCGTAACTTTTTACTATGTACTTTTTAGAGTAAAAGTAAAAATCATCTTTTGCTTCGATAATAACAATATCTGCATATTGTTCATCTTCAATTAATGTTTGATATGCGGCATTGATATCCTCTATTTCTAACTCTAGACCTGCTACTGCAATAATTTGATCTGCAGTAACAAGGCGACCATCTCGACTTAATAAACGGATGTAATCAACTAATTCAATCATAATTTCACCATCGAATTAAGCAGGTAATAAACCTAAGCCTTCAAGTCTATCTGCTGCGTAGCCAAGATTAAATTTCTCAAGGGTGGCACGTGTAGGAACACCGGTTGCTTGATCCCAGCCCATTTCTTCATAGAACAAGTCTAATCCAAGTTGAATGTCGTCACGATCCATTTTTATGGTACCTTCATCGCCAAATGCAGCTTCTGGATCCATGTCATAAACCCACTCACATAACGCATCGTGCTTGTTACGTTGGTCTGGTTCTTTCATTTGCAGTACTGATAATGCACGGTGAAGTTGTAACACGCCTTCTGCTTTATCATCAAGTTCTTGCTCAGATGTTTTAATCCCTGTAACAAGAGAGAACATTTGTGATTCGATTGAGCTATCACCAAGATAGTCTTTGTTAACATCAGGAGAAACAAGCAGTGGGAACATCCAGTTACATACAGTAAGAGAATCATGCAGAACGTTTTTAACTAAACACCATTTGGCAAACTTCGCTTTAGCAACATTCATCGCTGAGTAGTGTTTTACTGGGTCGAAAGCATTTTCGCCCCACATTGATTCTGCTACTTCAGCAATCTTCGCATAAGGTAGGCCACAATTAATTAAATTAATGTGTGAGTGACATTGTGGGTCACGGTTAAACACTGTTGCTAATAATGCACCTACTTGCCCAGCGGCTTCACTCGCATGGTGTAGACCACCCACCATTGAACGGTTAAAGACATGTACACCTTCATCAAGGAACACACTGTAGGTTTGACCTAATAAATTCTCTTCAGCATCAGATTCAAGGGCAAATGTTAATCCTGCCATTCTTGGTGATTCAACATCATCAAGCACATCTTGAATGTTATACAATTCACCTTCATCATTAATAAAATTGTGTAATCCGGTACCGAGAAAACGTCCAAAATAATTCGAGCCATTATAAGTTTTTGCTAAACCAATACGAGTATAATAATCTTGCATAAAGTGGGCATCTAGATTTGCATACTGTTCCCAATTTATTGCTGCAAATTCTTCAGCAGGTAATAAAATTTCCCAAAATGAACGTTTAGTGAATTCACGCATTATGTGTGACAATTGACCATAGGCACTCCAAATCGCGAGGTTATCCATGTAATAACCACCAATAGTCATGATATCAGTCTTTTTTTCACCATTCCCAGGTTTTCCCATGGAATACCAAGGATCTAGAAATCCCATACACGTGTTGGTGATGTATTCTGTTGGTAAATTATACTCAGTTTTCATTTTAGGGTTTTTGAGTTCACAAAAACACCGGATAGGACATGAATGACAACCGCCAGGGCGTTTAAATATTTTATTGGCTTCTTCACGGCCAAAATACATCTCGGCCATTGATGTGCGCATACCGACTTTTTGACGGTCATCCCATGGTGTTTCTTCCAGAATAACTGGGTCATCTGCTGCACCCCAAGTCACCCCAGGACCTCCACGCCAACGACTAATACCAGCATTAAATTCTGCCCAAGACTGAGGGTCATGAGGGACTACCCCATTATTGTTTGCACCGATAATACCTAGAATGTGATCATCAAGTGCACGTAGTTGTTCATTGGTTGTACTTTCAGCAATTTCAACACGACCCGTACCGATAATACCAATGCCTTTAAATTTTTTAGAACCTAATACCGAGCCATGTCCACCGGCAGAGTGACCGCCTTGGGTTTGAAAAGTCGATTGTGCAACTAAGTTTTCCCCAGCAGGACCAATTGCTGCTATTTGTGCTTGTTGTCCCATCATTTTACTAATGGCGGCAAATGTATCAAATATACCGAGGCCCCATAATGAATCAGCAGGCTCAATTGTAACTTTGTCATCAAGAATCTTTAACCACACTGGCGAAGGCGATTTACCTTCAATAATGATTGCATCGTATCCAGCATATTTTAATTCAGGTGAAAAGTGACCGCCAAAATGTCCATCAGTAATTAAATGCCCCCTGATTACAGGGTTTCGAGAGGTAATAGTTGTTCGTGCAGAACATATCGCGCCAGAACCACTTAGTGGGCCGGCTGAAATAACTAATCTGTTTTCTTCATCTGTTGCTTTAATTCCATCGACGTGGTTATCCCATAATACTTTATAACCAATTCCCATGCCGCCAATATAATCGTGATACTTTGAAGTTGGCTCTTTTGTTATTTTACTCGTTGTTAAGTTAACACGTAAAATATTACCAGCCCATCCGCCAAATTTACTACTCATAATGATTCCTTAAAATTTATTAATATTTAAATGAGAGTTAAATGAGAGTTAAATATTTCTCATGCTGTTCTACTGCAGCAACGGCGTCTTCCCAAGTATAAAATTTGATAGCACCAGTCGGACAAACTTGGGCGCAGTTAGGAGCTCCTTCACAAAGATCACATTTAAGTGACTTTCTTGTTAGGCTATCAATTGTGATAACTTGTTGTGGGCACTTGTCTGCACAATAGCCACAACCAACACAAAGAGAGTCATCTACAACTCTTGCTCCTGTGGCCTCATTGATATAAATAGCGCCTTGAGGACAAACAGTCATACAGACATCACATTGGCGACATGTAGACGGAACAATAGTGCGATCTCCTTGTTCGCCACGCTGGTCTTCATAGTTGGCTTGAACACCTAAAGGACCAAAATTAAGATTTCTATCAACTTTGATTCTTGCTGTGCTTGGGCTTACGGCAGAGGTTCCATGACTCCAACTACAAGCAATTTCACAACGACGACAACCAACACAATAAACAGGATTTACGACCATTAACCCACCAGCAAGAACTTTTACTACAGGGGTTTCACTTGTATCATCATCACTACTACCACAACCAGTTAGAAAACTAGCCAAGGTTCCGTAGTAAACTGTACCAACAGCAACTTTTGCTCCATTGGCAAGTAACGTTCTCCTTGTAATCATTTTCGTTTTCCTTATATTAGTTATTAACTGAAAATATAATTATTCTTTTAATTAATCTAGTGTAAGTATTGGCTAATAATAATTGAAATAAGTTGATATTGATCACGTTTGAATCCGCAATTGTCCACAATTTTGTGAATGTATAAAATGAGTCACTATTTAAGCGAATATATTATATTGGATTGAGTTTTAGGTATTAGTTTATTATATTTTAACTTTGGTATTTTCTGTTTTGGATTATAAGTTAGTTTAATTCTACATTTTATAATTGCCGATTTCATATTTAGCTTTCTGTAATACAAATGCTGGTTGTATATTTAATTAATATTTAGTCAAATTGTACCAATATAATTATTTACATGATCTTAATCACGATAATATTCTTCCAGATAAGAAATCATTATAAATAGAGTTGTCCGTGACAAAAATAAAAAAGGAATACCTATGATGAATGTAAAATTAGCGGGGAAATATAAGCCATGGTTGATGCTGCCATTTATATTGGTTCCCATATTTACGCTTACGGCTTGTTCGGATAGTTCAGATGATCCAGTGGGAGAGGAGGTTGGCGATGGGAATGTAAATGTTTCTATTTTGTCGGCTAAATCTTTAAAAGCATCAATAGAAACGGTCTCAATTGATGATAATCTTACTGTTTCATTTGATTTTTACTTAAGCAATGCCAACGGTGTTGCCGTTGTCGGTCTCGATACATTAGAGTCTATTCCGACACTTGGCGCCGGTATCGCCAAATTAGGTGACGAACAAAAACGAATTAGACCATTAAATAGTGATCAAGACATTGTTACTGCAGAAGAAAATTCTGACTTATCCCCACAACCTCAGTGGACTAGTTACATTAATAATCTCGTTGAACCTGGAGATGTGGCTGATAATGATTTAAAAACCGGTTGGGATGAGAATAAAGGGAGTCAATGGCAAGCTGGCATTGAAACCGATTGCGGAGTGGAGTGCATAACATCTATAGGTAATGGAGTATATCGTTATACTTTTAAACAAACATTAGAAAGCTATTCTGCAATTGATGCTATTGATACTCATTATGCCCCAGAGTTAGTTCACCGTATCTATCTAGAGTTATTGCCATACGCTGAAGCATCTGCTTCTACCATGTTGGTTAATACTACATTTGATTTTGATCCTCTCACGGGTGTCGAAGCTGATCCTGCCGACAGTCGTATGTTGGTATCTCAAGAACAAAGTTGTAATCGTTGTCACACTACTGATTTAACATCTGACAACAGTATATTAATGCATGGTGGTAAGCGCTTTGATTATGAAGGTTGTGTGATGTGTCACACCAGTTATTCTGGTGATCCTGAAACGGGTGCCAGTATTGGTATGGCAACATTAGTACATAAAATTCATAAGAGTGATTATGTGATTGTTGGTTATCATGGTTCAGTGCATGATTATAGTGGTGTAACTTATCCTGGCGATATGCATCAATGTCAGCAATGTCATATTGAAGACGTGGTGCCACAAGCCAATTTTTATCAATATCCTGGCCAAGAAAGCTGTTTAAGTTGTCATGAAAAATATGCGCCAGAAAACTGGGATGGAACTGCTGTTGGGTTATTTCATGATCGAGATGCTTTTCCACAAGCATGGGACATGAGCTGTAGTGGCTGCCATCCAGATGCTAATAATCCGCTAGGTTCTGCTTTATTCCATAATGCGATGGCAAAAATTAATGAAACCGTAGCAGCGAAATATCAATTTGCACTGACAAGTAGTGTATTAGATAGCGATGCTGGCACATTAACCGCCGAATTAACGTTCGATAGCCTCAGTTTAAGCCCTGACTCCGATCCTTCATTTGAAAGTTTATGGTTAGTTGCGGTTGGTAATGAAAACCAAGTTAA
Source organism: Shewanella sp. MEBiC00475 (assembly GCF_005234075.1). Lineage (NCBI taxonomy): Bacteria > Pseudomonadati > Pseudomonadota > Gammaproteobacteria > Alteromonadales > Shewanellaceae > Shewanella > Shewanella sp. MEBiC00475. The sequence continues at coordinate 689,110 of NZ_CP039928.1, read as the reverse complement.
TATGCCAGCCAATAATGGCCAACGATTAGTATGGAACCTTATTGATGGTGACGATAATGTTAGCCTAGTGAGAGCTGACAACAAAATTACCGCTGTAATTAGCAATATTAATACGGCAGATTTTGGACTTACGACTACGGGTTCGTTATACGCTAAAGCTTTTGTTTGTGGCGATAAAGAGACTGGAATTGTGACTTCATGTGAATCCGACACCGCAACATCGGTAGAAGTTTCAGCTGATTCTGCTATTGCGTTAACAGCAAACGTTACAAAATACACTGAACTTGTTAGTGAGCAAAAGTGTGTTGCCTGTCATGATAATCAGTTCCAAGACCGCATCAATACCGCTCACTCTATGTTAGTCGCTCCTGCTAACGGCGCTGATTGTGGATCATGTCACGCACCACAAATAGCCACAGGTTTGGCTGATGGTAGTTGTAAAAGTTGTCATAGTAATAACATGGTTAAATTCATGAATGCGACTGTTATGCATACTCCTGGTGAAGCAAGTATCAAAGCATCTAGAACACTTGAAAATAGTTTGAGTTATCGTGAGTTAGTGCATTCGTTGCATGCCAATACGCGTACAACTCAAGATACGATTGACGGTGATCGTGAAATGATGACATATCCTGGTGATGCAAGTAATTGTCGTGCTTGCCATGATGAGGGTCAGTTAACATTAGAAAACTTAGCATATGAATCTTCAGTTATTGTGGCACGAAAAGGTGCAACGTTAGCTGGTGAAACAGCAGAGTATTCACCTACTGTGTCAGTTTGTGCGACTTGCCACAGCAATATTGATCAATGGGCCGGACATGCGAGAGCATTTGGCGGTGTTTATCAAGCCGACGCGAGTTCAGGTGCTATTTATCAACCCGGTAATGAAAGCTGTATTCTTTGTCATGCTGAGGGGAAAAGTGAAGGTGTCGATGTTATGCATGGCGTTAAATAAGCGATAGCTTATTGCTAAAATATCGTTCATTAAATAATGTAAAATAGAGTGATAAAGGTTGATACTGAAAAGTATCAACCTTTATTTTATCATTGATTTTATATAACTACGCTCAAGATAATAAACGGTGATTAAATCATCTTGTCTTACTAACTAATGGTGCTTATTGACTTATATAGATGCGCTATAGGTGTGTCAATATCCATAGTGAGTAAAAAAAAGACAAGTTTGATATGAAATAGGCAAAAAACTCTGATATTGGCGGACTTACCCCATCTCTTAACCTGTGTTGATATTATTTATTAAGCTATTGTCTTTAATGATGTATTTTGGATAGTGTTTTATTTATTATCTATATTGCATTTTATGTAATAGTGTATGCACATTTTGTGACTGTAATTTAGTTACATAAATCAGTATAATCATCTTCCAAATGGATTCGCACTACGCGATTAATCTCTGTGACCAGTGGAAATATGCTAATGACTAACCACTTCAAACAATCTCACGTCGGCGTTATTGGCCTCGGTGTGATGGGCAAAAACCTTGCATTAAACATAGCAGATAACGGCTATCATGTTGCTGTTTTCGATTTAGATACTCAGAAAGTTAATGCCGCGATTACTCAAGAACAAAACGAGCGAAAAACGGGTATAGCAGTACGCATGCAAGCTTGTCATAATCTTTCAGAAATGCTTGCCAATTTGACTACCCCTCGAGTTATTGTCTTATCAGTGCCTGCCGGCGCACCAGTAGACGGTGTGTGTAAATCTCTGATAGAGGCAGGTATTGAAGTAAACGATATTGTTATCGATACTGGCAACAGTTTATGGACTGACACAATAGAACGCGAAGCACGTTATAAAGATCAGTTTGTTTTCTTTAGTTCAGCGGTATCTGGTGGTGAAGTCGGCGCACGTTTTGGCCCGTCATTAATGCCAAGTGGTCATGAAAGCGCATGGCGTTATGTTGAACCGATTTGGAAAGCCATTGCCGCTAAAGTGGATTCGACAACCGGTTTACCTATTGAGCGTTTTGAACCGGGTAATCCAGTAACCGAAGGTGAGCCGTGTACGACTTATATTGGTCCTGCTGGCTCTGGTCATTATGTTAAAATGGTTCATAACGGTATTGAATATGCGGATATGCAGCTTATTTGCGAAGCCTATCAATTACTCAGTGATGGTTTAGGCATGTCTGCCCATGACATCGGTGATGTGTTCAATGGTTGGAATAAAGGCATTCTTAACAGTTATCTTATGGAAATCAGTGCAGAAGTCTTGCAGCAAGCCGATCCATTAACAAGTAAACCGCTAGTCGAAATGATTTTGGATAAAGCGGGTCAAAAAGGCACTGGTCTATGGACTGCTGTGAGTAGTTTACAAATTGGTTGTCCAGCACCAACCATTGCAGAAGCCGTTTACGCACGTGCAGTGAGTACCCAGAAAAACTTACGTATGCAGTTAAACGCAAAGCTTGCAGGCCCTGCACCTGTTAGTTTTAGTGATGCAGAAAAAGTGGAGTTTATTGCTAATCTTGAAGATGCATTATATTGCGCCAAAGTTTGTTGCTATGCGCAAGGATTCCAGCTGATGGCGATGAATGCTAAAGAGCAAAAATGGTCTTTAGATTTTGCTGAAATAGCTAAAATTTGGCGAGCTGGTTGTATTATTCGTGCTAGGTTCCTGCAATCAATTACTCAGGCTTATCAAGATGATGCAAACCTTGAAAACTTGTTGATGGCTGACAGTTTTAGTCAAACATTGTCACAGAAACATCTTAATTGGCGTAAAACGGTTGCGGCCTCTGTTATGCAAGGTATTCCTGCACCATGTATTAGTTCTGCGATTGCATATTATGACAGTTACCGCTGCGAAACATTACCCGCTAACTTGTTACAAGGTCAGCGTGACTTTTTTGGTTCGCACACCTTTGAGCGTGTAGACAAACCTGCGGGCGATAAATACCATTTAGATTGGAGTGCGAAGCAACGTACGTTATCTAAAATGTAGTCGGTAACATCGCTAAAAAAGGCGCCTAATTGTAAAATTAAGCGCCTTTTTAATGGTTTTTGCGTTGACGTTATAAGGTTTTTAAGCCAAAGAAAAATACAATCCAGTGCTAAATAGTAGACTGAAAATCATAGTTAATTTTGCTGTTTGGCCAAGTATCGGATTTAATGCCTCACCAGAATTATTATGAAATTCGTGGCTGAGATTTCGTGCAATGACTAATGATACGCCTGATAACAATACCGGCAATCCATCGAGTGAACCTAACAAAAAGCCCCCTATGATGATCCCAAAAGGTAAATAGACAAAGCTTTGATACAGAATTTTTGCTTGCGCCTCACCAATACGAACGGCCAAAGTATTTTTACCTGCTTTGGTGTCGGTAGAAATATCGCGAGTATTATTAACTAGCATGATAGCGGCATTAAAAAAGCCAATGGCACAACCAAGTAACCATGCTGTTAACGTGGTTGCTCCTGCTTGTAGGTAATAACTGCCGACAACGGCCACTAGACCAAAAAACACGAATGCAGCTATTTCGCCTAATCCATGTGAGGCAAGCGGATAAGGGCCTCCGCTATAACATAACGCACCTAAAATAGAGGCCGCAGCAAGAATAGCAATGGGCCATCCACCATGAAAAATCAGCAATGAACCGACTAATAACGCTGTGATTAGGCATCCGATCATAGCATTACGCACCGCTGAGGGAGCAAGGATACCGCTTTGGGTTACTCTAACAGGGCCAATTCGTTCTTCGGTATCGATGCCATTTTTAAAGTCAAAATAGTCATTAGCGAGGTTAACGGATATTTGTAACAATATGGCACATAGCATTGAAGTAAAGGCGATGAGTAAGCTAAATTGTTCTAGCCCGATGGCGAGCATATTGCCAATTAATAATGGACCAATTGCAGCAGGTAACGTTCGAGGACGAATCGCCATAAACCATGATTGAATTGAGCTAGATTGCATAATATTGTGAGACGCAGCATTGATTAGTCATGTCTAATAGCATATCAAATATTCAATTAAACTGCAGATATGAATATTTGCGTTGCATCACTATTTTAGAAATTGTCATTTGAAAACTAAATTCAGTCATTAGGATAGATTAAGCTAGAAAAAATCAGCTTAACTAAGGTAATCTAAGGTTAATTGATGTTGTAGAGAAGGTGTTATGAGTCAGGTATTAAACGATTTATTGTCATTATTATCACTTGAAAAACTTGAGGATGGCCTGTTTCGTGGCCAAAGCCAAGATTTAGGTTTTGGACATGTGTTTGGTGGTCAGGTAATGGGGCAAGCATTAAGCGCGGCAAAACAAACCGTTAGTGAAGATCGCCATGTACATTCTTTACATTCATATTTTTTACGTGCCGGTGATGAAAAATTACCGATAATTTATGATGTTGAAAATATGCGTGATGGTGGCAATTTTAGTGCGCGTAGAGTGAAGGCTATTCAAAAAGGTCGACCAATTTTTTATATGGCCTGTTCATTCCAGACTGTTGAAGAAGGTTTTAGTCATCAAGACAAAATGCCAAATGTGCCTGGGCCTGAGGGGTTGCTGAATCAACAAGAACTCGCGATGACCATGCGTGATAAAGTACCTGCGGCAATGCTTGAAAAGTTTATGGCAGATTCTCCAATAGAAATGCGCTCAGTTAATCCTATTGATCCGATAGCTCCTAGTCCATGTGAACCTAAACGTTATGTTTGGATACGCGCTAATGGCCAAGTCCCTTCAGATCACAGTATTCAAGAATATTTACTCGCTTATGCATCAGACTTTAATTTTTTAGCCACCGCGACTCAACCCCATGGGGTGTCTTATTTAACGTCGGGCATGCGAATGGCGACTATTGATCATGCGATGTGGTTTCATAGGCCATTTAATATGGAGGAGTGGCTTTTGTATTGTATTGATAGCCCAAATGCTGGCGGTGGGCGTGGTTTTGTTAAAGGACAGTTTTTTGATCAACAAGGACGCCTTGTGGCTTCGGCCACACAGGAAGGTTTAATCAGAATGACCAAGTAGGGTGAAAATAATGATTAAGAAAAGAATAATATTAGTGTTTGTCGCTTTCATGACTTTGATGCTAAATGGTTGTGTAACCGTAGAACCAGAAAAACCTGTGATTGTTTATGGCTATGCCGGTTATGCTGAAAAAGTTGCCTTGCCTCAAGGTTGTAAAATTAACATTGCCTTGATTGATTTTAATACCCCTGGTGCGATTATTTCACAGAAAAATTTTGATATTGCCACAGCACCTGTACCGTTTAAATTTACCTTACCGGCGGAGTTAATTAATAATAGTATTGATTATGGTGTGGTTGCGATGATTACTTACCAAGGCAAAGCTATTTTTCAGACTTATAATAAGTATCATGTGATCAATAACGGTCAATTTACCACTCAAGTCTTAATGAAGCGCGTTAAGCAAAGGTAACAACAACGTAGCTCACAAACTCTTAGCCCCGTCATTGATTTATTCATGTGACGGGTAATAATCTTTTTCTACCCTAATAGTGTTGTTTAGGTTGTTTATGACAGAGTTAACCCCTATTTATCGTTCTCATGCGCAAACTCGTTTGATTTGGGCTTTGTGTATCGCTTCTATGGTGATTTATATTAATTTGTACACGGTACAAGGCATGTTGCCTTCTATTGCTGAGCATTTTGATGTGTCGGGCGCACAAGCCACTTTAGTGTTGTCTGTTACCAGTTTTACGTTGGCATTTTCATTGCTTTTTTATGCGATATTATCTGACAGAATTGGGCGGCTAGCTCCTATCGTTGTGAGTTTGTGGCTGTTAGCTGCATCAAATATCTTATTAATATTTGCTCAAACATTTGATGATTTATTGTGGGTGCGTTTACTGCAGGGAATTTTGTTAGCGGCAGTTCCTGCAATTGCAATGGCGTATTTTAAAGATCAATTGGCACCTTCATTTATGCTGAAAGCTGCTGCTGTATACATAATGTCCAACAGTATTGGCGGAATCGCGGGGCGAATCTTTGGTGGATTGATGGCACAAAACTTGTCATGGCAGTCGTCTATGGGTTTGGTGTTTGTGGTGACATTAATGGGTGTGGCATTAGTAACATATTTATTACCACGAAAAGAAATTAAGCCCCAAATAATTAAACAAAGAGTGTCGTTGCTGCGTAAGGTTAAACAAGATATTGACGGTTTTGTGTTTCATTTGTCTGACTCTCAAATGCGCTTGGCTTATATTATTGGTGGCTTAGCATTTATGATGATGGTTAATCAGTTTAGCTTTATTCAGTTGCATATTATGGCTGAACCCTATGGTTTGAGTCGCTTTCACGCAACATTGATTTTTTTATGTTATTTAAGTGGCACCTTTGCGTCTTACCTGTCGGCAAAATGGATTGTACGTTATGGTTCAATGCCATTATTTAGAGTAGCACTATGCTTAATGCTAGTTGGTACCTTGTTGACCTTGGTGGATACACTAACAGCGATTGTTATCGGTTTTTTGATTAACGCTTGTGGTTTTTTCTTAACCCATAGCTGTTGCAATTCATTTGTGGCCATTCGAGCTACCACTCATCGTGCTAAGGCTACATCGCTGTATTTATGTTGTTATTATCTTGGTGCCTCTTTAGGTGGGCCATACCTAATGTTGTTTTGGCATGAAGCTGAATGGAATGGGGTTGTGGTGGGTTCTATGAGCCTTTTAGCATTGTTGCTGGTGGCTATTTGGCGTTTAGGGATACATCAAAAGCAGCAGCTCGTTGATGTATCCGCGTCTAATTAGCTCTCGATAAATTGCTTTCTATCAAGGTCGAACTTGCGCATTTTATCGTACAAGGTTTTACGCGGTAGCTCGAGTTGTTCCATGGTTAATTTTATGCTGCCTTTATTGTGACTTAATGCTTCTTCAATCTGCATTCGTTCAAAAAACTCAACTCGTTGTTGCAGTGACATACTCGTATGCATGGTGGTGTGATTGTCTAAGTTACCTGCAAAAGCGGCTTCAGCGCCAAGTAATACGTAACGCTCGGCTAAATTGCGTAATTCACGCACATTGCCTGGCCAATCATGAGAGCTAAGCACTATGGTTTGTTGAGGAGTTAATGCGATTAACGCTTTATGGTAACGTGCAGATGCAATGCGAGCGAAGTGCAAAAATAATAATGGTATGTCTTCGAGACGTTCTCGAAGTGGTGGGATGACGATGGTGACTAAGTTTAGACGATAAAGTAAATCTTGTCTGAATAGACCTTGCTCGCATAATTTTTGTAGGTTGAGTTTTGTGGCGGCAATCACCCGAATATCTAGATCGATAAGGGTATTAGATCCTAAACGTTCTACTTTTCGGTCTTCTAACACTCGAAGTAATTTAACTTGCAACGCCATTGGGGTACTTTCGATTTCATCTAAAAATAGCGTGCCACCGTTGGCGTATTCGAATTTACCAATACGACGTTTATCTATACCGGTAAAAGCTCCTGATTCTGCACCAAAGAGTTCGCTTTCGATTAAGTTTTCAGGGATTGCCCCGCAGTTAATAGCAACAAAGTTGGCTTTGTTTCGATAGCAATGATCATGTAAATAGCGTGCGACTAATTCTTTACCTGCACCAGTTTCACCTTCAATCATAATATCTGCAGGTGTGTCGAGTACTTGGTCGATTAAGTTACGCATCTTCATTATGCTTGGGCTGTTGCCTAGAATTCGTGGGCCAGGTGCGATGTGAGATTCTAGTTCGCGCTTTAATTTTCGGTTTTCTAGGATTAAAGATCGTTTATCCAATGCGCGTTTGGTCACATCTAATATATGTTCGTTGTTAAACGGTTTTTCGATAAAGTCGTAAGCACCTTTTTTTAATGCATCGACTGCCATGGCAATATCACCAAATCCGGTCAGCAATACAACGGGCAAGTCATTATCTTGCTTCTTTAGTTGTTGTAATAAGCTTAAGCCATCTAATTGTGGCATATTCACATCGGAGATTATTATCCCTGGCCAATTTGGACTGATGTGGTGAGCAATGATCTGTGGGTCGGTAATGGCCAAAGCTTTGATGTTTTCTAGCTTAAATAATTGCTGTAATACTGTGCCGATATACGGCTCATCGTCAACAATAATGACTTGGTAGTTGTTGATGTCTTGTATTTGGGTCACGTTTACACTTCCTCACGTAAATAAAGCGGCAAAATAATATGAAAAATGGCGCCACCTTGTTGTGCATTCTCGACAGTGATAGAGCCTTGCATTGATTCGATTATTCGCTGCGATATAGATAATCCTAGCCCTAATCCTTGGCGTTCACTGGTGGTGTAGTAGGGCTCAAATATTTTACTCATTTGGCTTTCTCTTACGCCTGGACCATTGTCTTGAATATTAATATTCACTTTACTGTCGCAATAGACTTCAATTCGCAACAGTCGTTCAGTGGATTGCTGCATTGCAACAATGGCATTACTTATTAAGTTAACTAATACTTGTTGTAGTCTGACACTGTCGCCCCATATTTGGCATTTTCCATCTAATAACGTTAATGACAACCTAACACTCTGTTTGTCCATTTCGGGCTGAACGATAGTGAGTGCTTGCTCAATGGATTGGTTAACTTCAATGGCACTATCTTTACCTTGGGATTTGCGGGTAAAACTCTTAAATTGACCAATAATATCAGCAAGTCTGTCAGTTAGTTCTATCATTATTTTGATATTACTTCCCGCATCATCAATCATATTACGATCTATAAACGTTTGAGTATTTTGGGCGTAACTTCTTAATGCAGCCAAAGGTTGATTAAGTTCATGGTTAATGCTGGCAGAAAGACCGCCAATCACAGTAAGCTTTGCTGCTTGGATTAGTTCATCTTGGGTATCTTTAAGCTGCGTGTTGGCTTGTTCTAATGCTAAGGTACGGTCTTTTACGCGTTGTTCTAGTTGATTTTGTTCTTGACGCATTCTGCGCAAATTTTTACGACGCTCTATACTGTACAGTATAAATAATGCCAATAATAAATACAGGGTAGCGGCCAATAACATGACCGGTGGTAACGATTCATATAAAGGCTTCATTGGCGCGAGAATATGAACGTTCCAATTAGCATTTGGCATTAATTGATGCCGTTCGAGGTATTTAGCGTTCCCGTCTAATGATGATATTTTATATACCTGAGATGTATCGGCATCACTGACGATAAAACCAGGGCTCAAACGGAGTTCTCCAATAGGCCTGTTTGCATACCGTTTGGAAGCATTTAGCGAAAAACGTTTGGCTTGTGTTAGCGGTGTTAATGAATTAAATCGCCAACTATTTATACTCGAAAGAAATACGATATTATCAGGGTCACTGATCATAAATTCATATTGACTGGCAATTGCAATTCCACTACTTTGTTGCTCAATCAAACTAATATCGACTTTTACTACTATAACTCCTAATACCACACCCTTATGATAAACCGGATTCGCAAAATAAAAGCCACGTTTATTTGATGACGTTCCAACCGCGTAATATTGCCCTGACTTGCCCGAGATAGCATCAATAAAGTAGGGCCTAAATGAATAGTCATTATTGATAAAAGAGTTTGGTATATTCCAATTACTGGCTGCAATAGCGACACCGAGTGCATCTGTAAGGTAAATGTCTGATGATTCGGTAACTTGTTGCAACTCAGATAGATAAGCGTTGAGTTTTTCAATCGTTTGAGGGTTTTGCTGATCGAGTAAGCCCTGTTCTAAAATGGGGTTCTGTGCCAGTACCGCTGGGATATTTTCGTAATGTGAAAGTGCATTATCAATAAAAATCACCAATTCATTGATTTGTTTATCAGACTGTTCGGCAATTGTCTCTGTGCCTTGTTCCAGTAAATACCAATATGTAATTTTTAGAGTGAATAACAGGCCTATAATAAGCAACATGCCTATAAAGAAATTCCGTTTTTTGATACTAGAGAATGAAAGCATTCATATTCCCTGTGGCTATTATGACTTAGTGATGAGATAAAAAAACGAGCCTTAATTAAGGCTCGTTTATAATACGCTAATTATTAAACTAGTAACCGTTTAATTTGTCGATGTATTCCGGTAGAAATAGTGAAATCTGTGGAATATAAGTAATTAACATTAAGAAACCGAGTAACAGTACTAGCCAAGGTAGGCAGGACTGAATGACCCATCCCATACTTTTACCGGTAATCCCAGCCGTAACAAAGAGATTGAGTCCTACGGGCGGTGTGAGCATGCCTATCTCCATGTTTACTACCATAATGATCCCGAGGTGGATAGGGTCAATACCAAGTTGGGTTGCTATAGGAAACAGAATGGGGGCCATAATTAACAAAATGGCTGAAGGTTCCATAAAGTTACCGGCGGCTAATAATAATAAGTTAACTATGATTAAAAAGCCCCATGCTGGTAAGCCTAAACTCACAATTGCTTCTGCAATAATGTGCGGGATACGTTCAGTTGTTAAAACGTGCGCGAATAGCATTGCATTGGCAATAATGAATAACAACATAATACTGACTTTAGCGCCATCTCGTACAACATGACGAATTTCTTTATCAATAGGTGTTTTGATAACAGCAAGTAGCATGTAGGCAATGTTTCGTAATGAAGCGACCACTATAGATTCTTGTTTATTACGCCAAGCAACATTTTTGAGTGGCCCAATATCACGATATCCAAATACAGCAATAAAGTAAGCATATACACAAGCTACAGCAGCGGCTTCAGTCGGACTCGCGACACCGCCATAAATGGCACCTAATACAATAAAGATTAATGCTAAACCGCCAAAAGCCTTCGCACTTGATAAACCAAGGGCTTTTATTCCAGGGAAAGGACGTGAAGGGAGCTTTTTAATGCGGGCAACTATGTAGATAGCCAACATTAAAATAAAGCCCATCATTAACCCTGGGATCAAGCCAGCCATAAACATTCTTGCTGCTGACACTTCAGTTGCTGCGGCATAAACCAGCATAACAATAGAAGGTGGGATTAAAATTCCTAATGTTCCTGACGTGGTAATTACACCCGCGGCAAATTTTTCTGGATAACCTGCGCGCACCATGCCGACAATGACAATAGAACCAATTGCAGCAACAGTGGCTGGAGATGAGCCTGATACGGCTGCAAATAACATACAAGCCATAACGGATGCCATGGCAAGACCACCACGTATATGACCGACACTGTCCATAGCAAAGTCGATAATACGCCTTGCTACACCACCAGTAGACAAAAATGCTGATGATAAAATAAAGAACGGGATGGCTAATAATGTGTAATGCTCTGAGGTTGACCCATACAGTTTAAGTACAATTGAGGCGAGCGAATCATTTGAAAATAACAAAATAGTGAGTATGCTTGAAAAACCTAAGGCTATAGCAATAGGCATCCCAATCATCATGCAAATAAATAAAGCGAGAAATAGTGTGGCTATAGTCATTATTTCGCATCCTTATCATTTTGTTGTTCAGGTGATGCGGATAGTGCAGCTTCATCGATTAAATGCATACTGTCTTTAGCTTCGTCAGCCAATTGGAAGCCAACAGCCTGGTTCTTTAAGATAGCGATAAATAATTCAATAAAACGCCAAGTGAGCATAGTGAAACCGATTATTATAATACTTTGAGATAACCAGATAGGTATTGCCCCGTCTTCTACATCAATACGTAAAGTCTCCCAAGCAAAATCAGGATCAAGTTGATGAATAAACCAAGCCGGAAAATCGATATCTTCCATGGGGATGCCAATTTGATACATTTGGCTGAGGTAGTCCCACGAACCTTTTAAAAATATTCCGCAGTAAACCAAGCAGCACAAGCATGCAAAGATAGCGACAGCTTTTTGAGGCTTACCTGACAATTTAGAAACAAAGGCATCAACACCGATATGAGCCCCTACTTTTACACCATAAGACATACCAAAAAGTACGAACCAACCACATAGAGTGAGGGTAAGTTCTTGGATCCATAAAAAACCAGTATTAAAAAAGAATCGTGCAATGACTTCGCCAAAAACAAGCAATGTCATGAGTGTAATCAAAAGATTAAGGAACCCTTCTTCAAAATAACCAAATAGTCTTGAAATCACGGTCATACTCCTTGAATAAAAAAAGGGTGGCACTGATCCAGCAAGCAATTCAGTGCCACATTTAGTATTGAGACTATTTGGTATTTGCAGCTTGTGCTGCATTAATCATGTCTTTACCAATTTGATCTTCAAATTTAGCCCAAACTGGTTTCATTGCATTAACCCATTGCTGACGATCAGCTGGCGTTAACGTCACTAATTCAGAACGTCCAGAATCTAAAATAGTTTGCTTATCTTTATTGCCTTTTTCTGCAGCAATGCTGTTGCCAAGTGTAATAGCTTCTTCAAGTGAAGATTTAAAGATTGCGCGTTTGTCAGCGGGTAGACTTTTCCAGAAAGTATTTGAGGTCACGACCATGTAATCTAAAACACCATGATTACTTTCTGTTATGTAGCTTTGCACCTCATAAAATTTCTTTGAATAGATATTTGACCAAGTATTTTCTTGACCATCAATAGCGCGTGTTTGTAGCAGGGTGAACACTTCAGAGAAAGGCTTTTTAACCGGAATAGCACCAACAGCGTCAAACTGGGCGGCAATAACGTCAGACGCCATAATACGGAACTTTTTACCGTTAGCATCTTTAGGTAATTCTAGCGGGTCATTGGCAGAAAATTGCTTCATACCATTGTGAAGGTAACCTAGGCCGACAACACCTTTTCGATTCATTGAGTTCAATAGTTTTTGGCCCGCATCAGATTGTTGGAAGCGATCAACAGCCGCCATATCTTCAAATAAGAATGGTAAATCAAAGATTTGTAGTTTTTTGGTATAACGCTCAAACTTAGATAGTGATGGTGCTACAAACTGCACATCGTTTAGCAGTAATGCTGCTAGCTCGTTGTTATCCCCAAATAACTGTGAGTTAGGAAATACGTTCACAACATATTCACCAGGTAAACGTTGTTCTATTAATTCTTTAAACTTAAGTGCCATTTGTCCTTTTGGTGTGTTCTCTGCAACAACATGAGAAAACTTAATTTCTACAGGTTCAGCAAAAACATTAAAACTCGCTGCCAGAATTGAAGCTACAGCGGCTAGTTTAGCCATTGACTTTAGTGGACGTATAAAAGTATTTATCGATTTTTTCATGGTAGTTAACTTCCTTTTTTTAGTGTTATATTTTCCTCAAGGTGGTGTCTTGCTCCAGAACAAGTACGCCATAAACGCTTTATGAGGATAGATCAAACATAGCAAGCATCAGGCCAGAATGTTAACTATTTGTAACCATATGATATTTATTAACTTTAATTTATGTGTGTATAGTTATACTGATTTAGTGTGTGGATAGTCACACACAGTGGGAATATAGTTGGGTGGAATGTCACACATTTTGTTGTGATGCTATATAGATCCCATTAGAGATAATGGCTTATATGTGTATTGATTTAGTGAAAATAAATTTGATTATCTGTTGATGCGGATACATTGGATAACAGCGTAAAAAGGATACAAACAAAAAAACCACCGCTAGGTGGTTTTTTGATTCAAATATATAGAATTATATTCGAAAACTAAATAGTTGGTGGAGCTACACGGGATCGAACCGTGGACCTCTTCACTGCCAGCGAAGCGCTCTCCCAGCTGAGCTATAGCCCCAAATGTTAGTTAAATAATAACTAACATTTGAAATATGGTATCCCATAGGGGATTCGAACCCCTGTTACCGCCGTGAAAGGGCGGTGTCCTAGGCCTCTAGACGAATGGGACACAGTTGATACGTTATACTCTGTATCGAGTGAATACTCATTAGTGTCTGTAGGCTAAACACCAGTGCTATATAGATAATCAAACAACTCTTTCGAATTATGTTCAACCATCTTAAATATGGTATCCCATAGGGGATTCGAACCCCTGTTACCGCCGTGAAAGGGCGGTGTCCTAGGCCTCTAGACGAATGGGACACATTTGATACGTTATACTCTGCATCGAGTGAATACTCATTGGTGTCTGTAGGCTAAACACCAGTGCTAGTTACCTATAATGAAGATCAAAACCCTAAGAATTCGACCCCCTGTTACCGCCGACTCTTTATAAACCAAAGTGGGCGATGTCCTAAGCTCTATTTCTAGACGAATGGGACACAGTTGATACGTTATACTTTGCATCAAGTGAATACTCATTGGTGTCTGTAGGCTAAACACCAGTGCTATATAGATCATCAAACACTTTTTCTAAAACAATAGTTTCGAATCATGTTCAACCATCTTAAATATGGTATCCCATAGGGGATTCGAACCCCTGTTACCGCCGTGAAAGGGCGGTGTCCTAGGCCTCTAGACGAATGGGACACATTTGATACGTTATACTCTGTATCGAGTGAATACTCATTGGTGTCTGTAGGCTAAACACCAGTGCTATATAGATCATTAAACACTTTTTCTAAAACAATAGTTTCGAATCATGTTCAACCATCTTAAATATGGTATCCCATAGGGGATTCGAACCCCTGTTACCGCCGTGAAAGGGCGGTGTCCTAGGCCTCTAGACGAATGGGACACAGTTGATACGTTATACTCTGCATCGAGTGAATACTCATTGGTGTCTGTAGGCTAAACACCAGTGCTATATAGATCATCAAACAACTCTTTCGAATCATGTTCAACCATCTTAAATATGGTATCCCATAGGGGATTCGAACCCCTGTTACCGCCGTGAAAGGGCGGTGTCCTAGGCCTCTAGACGAATGGGACACATTTGATACGTTATACTCTGCATCGAGTGAATACTCATTGGTGTCTGTAGGCTAAACACCAGTGCTATATAGATCATCAAACACTTTTTCTAAAACAACAGTTTCGAATCATGTTCAACCATCTTAAATATGGTATCCCATAGGGGATTCGAACCCCTGTTACCGCCGTGAAAGGGCGGTGTCCTAGGCCTCTAGACGAATGGGACACAGTTGATACGTTATACTCTGTATCGAGTGAATACTCATCAATGTCTGTAGGCTAAACATCAATGCTATTATCTAGTTAAAGATATATTCGTAAGTGGTGGAGCTACACGGGATCGAACCGTGGACCTCTTCACTGCCAGCGAAGCGCTCTCCCAGCTGAGCTATAGCCCCTCTTACAAATTGCTTTTGGATATGCTACAAGAAAATCTGAAGTCATGTCTCAACTGCGAGGCGCATTCTATGCAGCATACCCAAAAGTGTCAACTCGTTTTTTAGGAATTTATTCTATTTGCTACAAATTCAATCGCTTTGGATATTCTTTGTGCAGATCGATCTTTTCCAATTAAATATAAGGTTAAGTCTAACGCAGGAGACTGCCCAGCGCCCGTTACCGCAACACGTAGTGGCATTCCCACTTTACCCATACCCACCTCAAGATCTGCTGCTGTAGCTTCAATTGCTTGATGAATATTTTCAACCGTCCAGTCTGTTATTGTTGCTAACTTTTGATTGAACAAGGTTAAAGGCTCCATTGCTACGCCACGTAGGTGCTTTTTAGCCTGAGCTTCATCGAAGTTATCAAAGTCTTCATAGAAATAACGACTAGAAGCTGCTAACTCTTTTAATGTTTTAGCGCGTTCAGATAATGCCGTCACAATTTCAGGTAATGCAGGGCCATTACTAGTATCAATCTTTTGGTCATCCATATGCCACTGTAAATGCGATGCAACATAAACAGGATCAAGTGATTTGATATAATGTTGATTTAACCAAATAAGTTTATCGGTATTAAAAGCTGAAGCGGCTTTATTGATGTCATCTAATTTAAATAGTGTTTTCAATTCTTCCATTGAAAATACTTCTTGATCACCATGAGACCAGCCTAAACGAACAAGATAATTTAATAGTGCTTCAGGTAAATAACCATCATCACGATACTGCATTACACCGACAGCGCCATGACGCTTAGATAATTTGGCACCATCATCACCCAAAATCATCGAAACATGAGCATATTCAGGAATAGGAGCTCCTAATGCTTTTAGGATATTAATTTGGCGAGGAGTATTGTTGATATGGTCCTCACCACGAACAACGCACGTAATGCCCATATCCCAATCATCAACGACAACACAGAAGTTGTAAGTTGGTACGCCATCGGTACGCTTAATAATAAGATCATCAAGCATATCATTTGAAATTTCAATGCGACCACGAACGTGATCATCAAAGATCACACTGCCTTCGATTGGGTTTTTAAAGCGCACAACAAACGGCTCGTCAGTATCACGAGGCGCAAGGTCACGACAGCAACCGTCGTATTTTTGTTGTAATCCTTGTGCAGCCTGATCCTCACGCATTTTTTCAACACGCTCACGTGAGCAATAACATTTATAAGCCGTGCCGTTATCTAGCATCTGCTCAATAATCTC
Organism: Shewanella sp. MEBiC00475; assembly: GCF_005234075.1. NCBI lineage: Bacteria > Pseudomonadati > Pseudomonadota > Gammaproteobacteria > Alteromonadales > Shewanellaceae > Shewanella > Shewanella sp. MEBiC00475. The sequence continues at coordinate 672,716 of NZ_CP039928.1, read as the reverse complement.
GTTGTAACGATCAAAACGTTTAGTCTGATAATAAGGACCTTCATCCCACGTTAAACCTAACCAGTTCATACCATCAAGAATCGCATCACAAGCTTCTTGAGTTGAACGTTCAATATCGGTGTCTTCAATACGAAGTACAAATTCACCGTTATTTGCTTTTGCATGTAACCATGAATATAAAGCAGTACGAGCACCGCCTACATGTAAAAAGCCAGTTGGACTTGGGGCAAAACGCGTCTTAGTTGTCATAATCGGACACTAACCTATATAAATACGTCTATAAAAAGAAGACAAGCAAAAATGTGGTTGCCATTCTAACAGCCAAACTCGTTAGTGGAAATGGCGGACCGTTAAACCTGTGATAGTTTTTGAATATTCCTTTTTTAATCGAGTCAAATCTTTGTTTAACAATGCATCAAAGCGAACAAATTTAGTCCGACTGACGTTTTTTTAAATAAAAAGCGTTGACAGGTTTTGCTTGCCCCCTATAATACGGCCCCACACAGCGAGGTCGATTAGCTCAGCTGGGAGAGCACCTCCCTTACAAGGAGGGGGTCACTGGTTCGAGCCCAGTATCGACCACCATAATTTCATTTATGAAGTTATTACTGTTAATTATATCCCAGGTCGCTTAGCTCAGCTGGGAGAGCACCTCCCTTACAAGGAGGGGGTCACTGGTTCGAGCCCAGTAGCGACCACCATATAATTTATGTAAACTGTTGTGTAGAGTCCCAGGTCGCTTAGCTCAGCTGGGAGAGCACCTCCCTTACAAGGAGGGGGTCACTGGTTCGAGCCCAGTAGCGACCACCATTTCTCAAATAGAGTGGTAGACTCGAAAGTAAAATATCCCAGGTCGCTTAGCTCAGCTGGGAGAGCACCTCCCTTACAAGGAGGGGGTCACTGGTTCGAGCCCAGTAGCGACCACCATATTTTACCATGTTAAAAGAATTGATATTCCCAGGTCGCTTAGCTCAGCTGGGAGAGCACCTCCCTTACAAGGAGGGGGTCACTGGTTCGAGCCCAGTAGCGACCACCATATCAATTTAAGTTTACATTTACGTTTTATCCCAGGTCGCTTAGCTCAGCTGGGAGAGCACCTCCCTTACAAGGAGGGGGTCACTGGTTCGAGCCCAGTAGCGACCACCATATTCTATTTTGTATTATTCCTCTTACATCCTTCAAAGTTTTACCACACAATCCAAACAATCCAAACAATCCAAACAATCCAAACAATTAATATTTTACTTACACTTTGTGTCGTAAGCGTCCGGGCAAGTACATCTTCAGCAGCTCTTATTCATCCTCTATATTAACGACTGATCATTACATCAGGAGTTAACATGGCTAGACGTTCACATGAAGATTGGGTTGCCTTGATACAACAGCAATCCGCTAGCGGCTTGACGATTACCGCTTTTTGTCGCCTGCATAAACTCAGTATCAGCGGATTTTACGCCCGCAAAGCAGACATTGCTAAAATGAGCACTCCAAAGAGCGCACCATTTGTTAAGGCTATTCTGACCTCGACGACGATTATAAGCTTTGCAAGCGTCTTCATGATCAACCTTGGGAGACAGGGCGTTGGCTGAAACGAGTAATACAGGTTCACATTAATTATTATGGTGTGCCTTTTGTAATACTCATTCCTACCGCGACCGATCACTGGTTTAATCCCATTTGATCGCATCTGTGCTACCTTGATGAACGGAGCAAACCAGAACCTAATATCGATAGCTTGTTACGATGGAATGTTAACCAATCGGCGGGGTTCGCTAGACGGTTATGAAACAAAACGTAAACATAATTTAACAAATGACACCCAAATTAATAATAAAGCGTTTGGGCGAACCCTTAATCTCGGTTATATTATGGGTAAAATAGGGAGTCATAAATCGTATTCGGACGACGTCAAGGAAGATACATGAGTGATCAGCCAATAGGCTGACATCTTATTCTTTTCGTATTCCACGAAGGTGTGGCCACTCTGTATTTAATCGGTGTTATTCCTATTTTTATAAACTTAACATGAACTTTTTGATAGGGCTTTCCCTTTCACTGTTCAGCTCGATCATATTAAGGAAGAGATATGAGAACGACAAAATGGATGTTAACCTCGTCATTCACCTCAATACTATTATTAGGATGTGGTGGAGGCAGCGGCGATGATGCAGGAACCGCCAACTCGGGTGATCCATCAAACAATCCAATCAATACACAACTCACGCTCAATACCGTTGTGACGAATAAATGTAATGTTCAATCGCCTAAGCCGGGTGTAGAAGTTCTTTTTCATAATGCACAAGGCGACGTTATTGCCGATCATGTGACAGACTCAAATGGTCTGTTAACCACTGCATGGCCGAGTGATGCTAAACATATCACTACGGTTGCGCTCAATTATTTTACTCGCAATTATGGCTTTAGAACGTTGAGTATTGATACCATTATGGATACGAAAGGGGGAGATTTAGGTGTCATTCATTTCACTGATTTGAGCTATGCACCTGATTGTGGTTGTAAGGATGTCACATTTTTTGTTCAAAATTTGATTGAGTCTTCCCCGGATAGCAAACTTAATATCGGTGGTGGACAGGGCTATTTAACACCCTATACGGCAGATTACTCTCTTGAATGGTGTGATGTGCAAGGACCCATTGATATTCAATTAGTGGCGGCTGATCATCAATCGAGTCAAGCGGGACAAATTGACTTAACCAATCTGGATGAATATACCTTAAGTCTCGATGATTTTACTCATGTAGGGGTAATGGTTAACGATCCGGTAAATAGTAGTGAAGATGATATACATGCTTATTCTTCAGGTAGCTGGGATAGTTATAACTACGCCAATGAGCCCATCTTTATTTATCCGACTATTGGAGAACATTATTACGTGTCATCTAATATTACTAAACAAATTAAGGTTTACGACACGGTGGGTTATTCTGCCAATTCGGCCATACGTAAGCTGGATCAACAAGGTAATGCTTCAAGTGAAATAGTATTGAATGTTAATAACGCGTTTTCTAAAGAGGCGTATTCATTATATGAAACAATACGCAGCCAACAAGCCCCTTATCAATATGATTTCTCTAATGCCAGTGATGAGATTGCTTTTAGTGAAATAGTCCTTGGTGGGAGAAACGGTGATGGTAGTGTAGTGTGGAGGTTGCATGGTGGGATCAGGGGAACCATACCTAATTTCAGTTTCCCCACCTCGCTGGAAGCGAGAATTAACATATTGGTCGATCCCTATATCCTATTTTTGGCGAAAAGTTATGGTGATAAAAAAACGTTGGATGAATGGCGAAGGTTAGCGGTTGAACAAAGTCGAATGGCCGATTCTGACCTCAGTCCGTTATCAAAAGAAAGTGATGTAATGAATTTAGGTTTCTATAGTGTTGAATATTCTTATTAACGTCACTGTGCCTAAGCATTAAACCACTTTTTGTGGTGCAGGCATTATCATGAGTGCTATGCGAGGGGATTGATGCCACTGTAAGTCATGTGTCGCACTCCGACCAACGGGGTTTTGATATCCACTCAACCTGACGTTCAGTTGTAGCAAAAAACTATTGCCGTGACTGAACGTGAGTCTTTTTCTGCGAAGGTACATGGCTTTATGTCATCGATAAATGGGATTGTTCAGAGTATAAAACTGAGCAGATCTGACTCATTATGAGGCCTTAACGTGACAGGTCTCATCCTACAACCTCAGATAATTGTTTCTCAATGGCTGACTTTTTGGCCATTTTTAGTCTCAAGGGGAATAGGGTGAAGTGAGAAATTCATTTTAAATCAGTAAAATCGACCAGAACCATTGCGGCCAATACTACTAAAAACGTCTCCTCACTTGACCGGTCGTGGTAGTAATGCTCATTCCTACCGCGACCATAACGAGGTTGGTTTGCGCCAATGTATTCGGAATCTTCATTAGGTGCTTTACCACCTACTCCACGATGAGTTCCGCGCTAGATTGTCCTCAAAAAGCCTAAAGTATACTTTTTACGAAATTGTTCACGACCAGTGTGATCATGCCCAACAAGATGAAAAGAAGCTTTGCCTAAATCGATCCCAACTACTTTAATAATAGACATGATGGTTCGCCTTTTTGATTACCCTACCCTAAGTATAGCTTAAGGGTGAGGCGGACCATCTAATTAAGCCACTCAAATTTGAGTGGCTAATGCTAATTGCTCAACTTTCGATTAATCTAACCCTAAAAATCCGCCAGTTTGATGGGCCCACAGTTGTGCGTATATCCCTTTGGCATTAATCAGCTCTTGATGAGTACCTTGTTCAACGACACAGCCTTTATCTAATACAATGAGTCTATCCATAGCTGCAATCGTTGAGAGCCGATGCGCTATCGCTATTACTGTTTTACCTTCCATCAATTCATAAAGAGACTCTTGAATCGCGGCTTCGACTTCAGAGTCTAATGCTGAAGTGGCTTCATCAAGCAATAGAATTGGCGCATTCTTAAGTAATACTCTTGCAATGGCAATCCGTTGGCGTTGGCCACCAGACAGCTTAACGCCGCGTTCACCAACTTGAGCATCGAGTCCCTTGTTGCCAAAGGGATCCGTTAAATTGTCAATAAACTCTGCAGCTTGTGCTTGAGTTATCGCCGCCATTAATTTTTCATCACTGGCAAGTGGATCACCATACAGAATGTTTTCACGGATCGAACGGTGTAATAACGACGTATCCTGAGTCACCATACCAATATTTGCCCGTAATGAGTCTTGGGTAATATCCGTTATAGGTTGATCATCAATCAGTATTTGGCCTTTTTCAACATCATGAAAACGCATTAATAAGTTTACTAAGGTCGATTTCCCTGCACCAGACCGTCCCACTAAGCCGACTTTCTCACCAGCTTTAATATTCAGGTTTAGTTGCTCAATGACGCCTGTTTTTTCACCATAATGAAAGCAAACCTGATTGAAATCGATTTTACCGTGGTCAACAACAATGTCTTTTGCATCGATTTTATCTTGGATAGCAATGGGTTTTGATAAGGTATTCATACCATCGGTAACGGTACCAATATTTTCAAATAGTGAACTAATTTCCCACATAATCCATTGTGACATGCCATTTAAACGTAACGCTAAACTCACCGCAATCGCAATGGCACCAACAGTAATCGCATTGTCTGCCCATAACCAAATAGACACAGCTGCAATGGTGAACGCTAATAAGTAATTAATGATTTGCACTAAAACATTAATGATCGTGACCAGACGCATTTGGCCATAAACGGTTTTTAAGAAACGCGTCATACTATCTTGGGCATAGTCAGCTTCTTGTGTCGTATGCGAGAACAGCTTTACGGTTGATATGTTGGTGTAACTGTCGACAATACGGCCAGTCATTGTCGAGCGAGCATCAGCTTGTTCTGTCGATATTGCTTTCAGCTTTGGAACTAGTTTCCATTGGATCAACACATAAGCCGCTAACCAAACGAGCATGGGTAGCATTAAACGTACGTCTGCAGTGGCAATCATGACCAACATAGAGGTGAAATACACTAAAATGTACATCAGTACATCCAGTAATTTCATGACAGTTTCACGTACAGCAAGCGAAGTTTGCATTACCTTTGTGGCGATGCGTCCTGCAAAGTCATCTTGATAAAATGAAATACTCTGCTTGAGTAAATAGCGATGTGCTTGCCAACGAATAGCCATAGGGTAGTTACCCAAAAGCGTTTGGTGCACGATAGAAGCATGTAACCAGACAACTAGCGGTATGACGACTAAGACAATCACTGACATGGTAATCAACGTAGTGCTTTCATCTTGCCATAATGTTTGCGGATTTTTGGTGACTAACCAATCTACCAGTTGGCCCATAAAGCCAAACAGTGACACTTCCAACATTGCCATTATGGCTGTTAGTACTGACATGATAATTAAAGGCAAACCAAACCCGCGGGTATAATGACGACAAAATGCGTACAAAGTATTGGGTGGCTGAGTCGGTTCTTCTTGTGGTAAAGCTTGGGTCAATGATTCAAAAAATTTAAACATCTAATGCTCTAACTTAATGGTGAAAATTCTGCTGACTAGGATAACGCAAAATGACCAAATGTAATGGGTTAAATTGTTACCATATACGAAACGATTAAGTTCCGTTTTCCGCTAGTCGTGGTTGTTGTATTTCGGTAAAGTAATCTCTTAAATACGCTATGAGCAGAAAATAGTTCAGTTTCCCATTGAGTGATATAAGGCTAAATAGACTAATGGTCCAGATTAATAGTGATTGTTATATTGCAGCACAGATCTGCCAGCAAGCAAGGCTTAGTCGTGACGCTCGTTTTGATGGTCAATTTTTTACTGGTGTGCTCACTACTTGTATTTATTGCCGATCGATTTGTCCCGCCCCAGCGCCCTATGAAAAAAATGTTCGTTATTTTGATTCTGCGATAAAAGCGGCTAATGCTGGACTTAGGCCTTGTCTTCGGTGTCGGCCTGATAGTGCACCAAGTTCATTTGCGTGGTTAGGCACTCAAACAACATTAATGCGAGCCATCACGTTAATTGATCAAGGCTTTTTAAATGGTGAGAATGCAGGAACGGTCGTCAAGTTGGCTGATAAATTAGGTATTAGCAGTCGGTATTTAAATAAACTCTTTAACCAAGGTTTGGGGACTTCCCCTAAACATTTTGCGTTATATCAGCAGTTGATGTTTGCTAAGCAGTTATTACACCAAACACAATTATCAATGACAGACGTCGCCATGGCTGCTGGCTTTAATAGTATCAGGCGGTTTAATGAAATTTTTAAGCAAGAATTATTGTTAACACCTAGCGATTTACGCCAAAAGAGCCGACATTCAACTGTTGTAACTCATTCTTATAAAGATAACCAAGTGAGTACTGAAATTAAACCAATAACATTAGCACTATCTTATCGGCCACCCCTAAATTGGGCGAAGATGTTGGCTTTTTATGCCTTTCGTCAAGTTGATAATATGGAGGTCATTGATGATATTTCGGGACGTTATGGCCGAACCTTCTCATTTAATGGTGTAGAAGGCTTTTTTTACATTTCACTGAATGCCGATAAACCTCAACTTGATGTGAGTATTTACTTAGCCGATGCCAATGATATTAAATCCTTGCATTATATTACTCTGCAATTACAGCGTATGTTTGATTTAGATGCTGACATGGCGATAATCCAGCAGGCATTATCTCCTATCATAGAATTAGGTGCCAAAATTGATAGTGGTTTGCGTATTCCCGCGGCTGGTAGTGTATTTGAGGCTGCTTGCCGTGCCGTATTAGGGCAACAAGTGAGTGTGGTGCAAGCCACTAAACTATTAAATTTATTGGTTGAATCTTATGGTGAAACGCTGTTCATCGATGGTAAGACTTGGCGGTTATTTCCGACGGCACAAGCTATTGCTAGCGCTTCATTAGATGAACTTAAAATGCCAGGTGCTCGAAAATTAGCATTAAATGCCTTGGGGCAATTTGTACATCAACATCCAGACTCAACGCCTGACGATTGGTTGTCCGTAAAAGGTATCGGTCTATGGACTGTTGCCTACGCGAAAATGCGAGGTTTGAGTGACCCTGATGTTTTTTTGAGTTCTGATTTAGTCATCAAAAATCGTCTTCATGCGTTACATGAGCAATTGGGTAAACCTATTGAAACCCCTAAATCGTACTTAAGCATTGCTGCCGACATTGCAAAACAAGCATCACCTTGGGGCAGCTACTTAACCTTCCAGCTTTGGGATAACGATCCTGTCGCTGCAAAAAACGGATAATATTATGACCCATTTTACTTCGCCTAAGTGCCATGCCTTAGTCACAAGTCCTGTTGGTTTACTCTCGCTTAAAGCATCTGAGTATGGATTAACCCATCTACAGGTTGAAGATCTTGCTCAAACGAGCTTGCTCGTAGAGATTCAAATTCAGTTTAGACTCCAACAAAGTAATACTGAGACGACTCAAGATTTATTGATACAAGCCCAACAACATATTGATTCAACAGTCATTCAATTATCAGAGTACTTCGCTAATCAAAGGCAACATTTTAGTGTTCCTTTAGCGCCTAAGGGGACTGTTTTCCAACATGAGGTTTGGCTTGCTCTGAGTCAATTAACATTCGGTCAGCGCTGCAGTTACAGTGATATTGCTAATACTATTGGACGACCTAAAGCCGTTAGAGCGGTTGGGGGTGCAAATGGTGCAAACCCAATTGCTATTATCGTTCCTTGTCATCGGGTGATAGGCAAAGGCGGTAAGTTAACTGGTTATGCTTATGGGCTCGATATGAAGCAGTGGCTACTGGACTTAGAAGGGATTGAAGAAATTAACTAATTTATCTGACTGCTGTGCCAAAGTACGTTAAAATGTGCGATTGATATCCATTTTCTTGAGCGCATTTGATACATGACCCAAGCTTCTTTAGCTACGACTTTCGCTGAATTTGGCCTGCATACTCCATTGTTGGCCAGATTAACCGAGCTTAAATACCTTCAGCCTACACCAATCCAAGCTGAAACCATTCCTAGCACATTAACTGGTAAAGACTTGCTGGCAGGTGCCAATACTGGCTCAGGTAAAACAGCGGCTTTTGCATTGCCGATATTACATCAATTGGTGAGTCGTCGGGCAACAACATCTGCCAAAGGTAATTTTGTTAGTGCGTTAGTCTTGGTACCAACGCGAGAACTTGCTAAGCAAGTTGCCGACAGCTTTAAATCTTATGCGGTTCATTTAAATGGTGACATTAAAGTGGTTGCTGCATTTGGCGGTGTATCTGTTAATACTCAGATGCTAGCATTGCGGGGCGGTGCGGATGTAGTCGTCGCGACGCCAGGTCGTTTACTCGATTTAGTATCGTCAAATGCATTAAAGCTGTCCCAAGTGACAACGCTAGTACTTGATGAAGCAGATCGAATGTTAAGCCTTGGTTTTACTGAGGAATTGAATCAAGTACTCAATTTACTTCCTAAACAAAAACAAACGTTATTGTTTTCAGCGACTTTTCCAGATGAAGTTCGCCAACTAACACAAGCGTTGTTAGTTAACCCGCTTGAGATACAATTACAAAGCGCTGAAGCGAGTACGTTAGTACAACGTGTCATGACGGTTAATCGTGAAAAAAAGACCGCTTTACTCGCACATTTACTACAACAGCATCAATGGCGCCAAGTGTTGATTTTTGTTGGCGCTAAAAATAGTTGTAATCATTTAGCTCAAAAACTGGCTAAACGTGGTATCACTGCGGAGGTGTTTCACGGTGATAAAGCCCAAGGCGCGAGAAGTCGTGTATTGGAAGGTTTTAAGGCGGGTGATATTCAAGTGCTTATAGCAACAGACATTGCTGCTCGTGGCCTTGATATTGAAAAATTACCTGTAGTAATAAATTTTGACTTACCGCGCAGTCCAGCAGATTATATGCATCGAATTGGTCGCAGCGGACGTGCGGGAGAGGTCGGTTTAGCGTTGACCTTGTTGTCGCATGATGAGTATCATCACTTCTCTGTTATTGAGAAAAAGAATCAAATTCGACTTGTTCGTGAACAAGTTAACGGGTTTGAGGCTGATGATGTCGTGCCTGAAAATGTACTGGAACAACCTAAGCCAATGGCTAAGCCAGAAGGTAGCGGTAAGAAAAAACGTAAAAAGTTGTCCTCAGTTAATGTTGATATTTGGGCTAAAAAACCAGATTAGTAGTAGGTAATATGAAACATATTTTTTGGTTAGTTGATGGACAAGTCGCAGGGCGAAGTGGTCCGAACAAAGATGCATGGGACTTAGCAGAGTTCAAACAGGCCGGATTTGGAGCGATTGCATCATTAAATAATGCTGAAGGCTGTGATACTGAAGATATGGCAGCATTAGGTCTTCGACATAAAGTGTTTAATTTGCCTGATAATATTCCGCCTAAACCACAAGATTTAGCTATCTGTGCTGAAATATTACCTCAGGTTTTAGCATTTATTCGTGAATGTGAACTTGAGCAAAAACCGGTATTATTACATTGTCGTTCAGGTGTTAATCGCACCGAAATGGTAATGGCTTATTATATGATGGAAAACGGTGCAGCACCTTTGCATGCCGTTAGCCAAGTTCGTAATGCCAGTGGTTTAGCCTTTGAGGCTGAAGGTTGGGATCAGTTTGTTTATGACGTACTTTACGAGCTACAATCAAGTTCGAATTGATTTAAGTAAATATTAATCAACGTATTAAAGGGAAACAATCGATTAGATCAGCAACTGATTTAATCATTATTGTTTCCCTTTGTTGTTTTTATAACGTATCGGTTAATTTAATCCTCCAAAGCCCAAGAGTGATGCAATTACTTTATTGTCAACTTAGTCTGTCACGGCTGATATAGTTGTATTGCAGTAAGAGGAGGGAGGATATTTATAACTTTCACTGTTAATTGTCTTGATAGATCCTAATAAAAATCTATTGATATATTTTGCTTCATCATTGTTATTAACCAATAATGGTTATTTAAGCATCTATTATTACTCAAATAATATCTAGTTAATTAAAATCGTAATAGAAACGATATAAAAGTTAACTATTATCGGATGAATTGCTAAATTTGTGATTTGTAATGACATTTTTAGATGAAATTGATGATTAAAGTTAATCTAAAAATTGACGATAAATGCTATAGTTAAATCGATTTTAGTCTTCCATTGAAGGGGTAATGATGAGTCCGAAAATGAGTAAAGCGAATCAATCACAGGGTTTATTGCTTTTTAAGTTGAACCAAACACAACTGTTTGCTTTAGGTACTTTGAAAATTCGTGAACTCGTGCCTTATACACCTCTAACTAAAATTCCACATTCTCACCCAGCCATTCTGGGCGCTGCAACTATGAGGGGGCATACTCTTCCTGTGATAGATATGGCTGCAGCGATTGGTTATAAACCTATTACTGAATCCGAGCGTAAAGATTGCTACATCATTATTACTGATTGCCAGCGAATGGTTATTGGCTTTCTGGTTCGTGCCATCGATAAAATCATTGAGTGTAACTGGCGAAATATCGAAGCTCCGTCTGGTAACTTAGGCCAAAACGCCTTTTTAACAGGAGTAACTCGTTTTGATGATCAATTAGTTCAATTACTGGATGTCGAGTTATTACTATCAAAGATCTTTCCTGACGATCCTATTTCTCATCGTGCAATATTGACCGATGTTCAACGTGAAAAATTAAAGCCATTGCATATTTTGTTGGTGGATGACTCTAAAGTGGCCCGTAAACAATTATCTGACGCACTAGACTCAATTAATATCCCCTATCAAGTGACGGCCGATGGTCGTGACGCTCTTGCCATTATGCAACAAGCCGCAGAAGATCGAATGCCAATTGACTTACTGGTGAGTGATATTGAAATGCCAGGGCTTGATGGATATGAATTGGCTTTTGAAGTTAAGAATAACCCTGCTATTGAGCATGCATATATTATTTTACATACTTCGTTATCCAGTGAAATTAGTGTTAGCCAAGCGAAACAAGTCGGTGCTAATGAAGCGCTCACCAAATTTGATGCTAAAGAGTTAATTGAGGCAATGTTAAGAGGTGCTGAGGCGATAGAGACGGTTTGATTAGGAGCGGAAAGGTAATCTTTTTTATTTGTTGGTCCCGCTATTGGTAATGCTTACTTAATGACCGATAAGTGATTTTTTTTATTCATTTTGGATCAAAACTAGACTTATCACATGGCATCCTGATATATAGCTATAAGACTTTTGTCATATTCGGTATTTTGGCTGTTCACAAAAGAAGGCTTTACGTTGCGCAAAGCCATCGCTAGGCAATAGCCTGCTAATGTGGTTAAACAATTTGATTAACGATAAGTGTCAACCAACAGACAAAAAGCCATAAATATAATAATCATAGGTTAAGCAATGAATCAAAAAACATCACTGTTAGCTCGTATCGCTAGCGGTAGCCTTGTGCTACAGATTATCAGCGGAATTATTTTGGGCGTGGTCCTAGCCAGTATTTCAACAACTGGGGCCAATAATGTGGCCTTTTTGGGCTCTCTTTTTGTAGGCGCGCTAAAAGCTATAGCACCGATCCTCGTTTTTGTTTTGGTCGCATCATCGATTGCCAATCAAAAGAAAAATAGTCAAACCAATATGCGCCCAATTATCGCTCTATATCTATTGGGAACCTTTGCGGCAGCATTAACGGCTGTATTATTCAGTTTTGCATTTCCAACAACTTTATTGTTAACCACGGGTATAGAGGGCTCAAATCCTCCTCAAGGGATTGGCGAAGTCATTAACACCTTATTATTTAAAATTGTCGACAATCCTGTTAACGCATTATTAACCGGCAATTACATTGGTATTTTAGTATGGGGTGCAGGGTTAGGTATAACCATGCATCATGCTAGTGACAGTACTAAGCGGATGCTTTCTGATGTCAGTGATGCGGTATCTAATATTGTCCGTTTTGTCATCCGTCTCGCGCCAATTGGTATTTTCGGGCTAGTGGCTGCGACATTTGCTGAAACTGGCTTTGAAGCAATAGCCGGTTATGGCCAATTATTAATGGTACTTGTTGGCTCCATGCTATTTATTGCGTTGGTGGTTAACCCTATTATTGTTTATGTCAAAATTAAGCGTAACCCTTATCCATTAGTATTTAAGTGTTTACGTGAAAGTGGTGTGACAGCATTTTTTACTCGTTCAAGTGCCGCTAACATTCCGGTCAACATGGCTTTGTGTGAAGAACTAAAACTGCATAAAGACACTTATTCTGTCTCAATTCCATTAGGTGCCACGATTAATATGGGCGGTGCCGCTATTACTATTACGGTATTGACCTTAGCCGCAGCCCATACTTTGGGTATTCAAATAGACTTTTTGACGGCATTATTATTGAGTGTCATCGCATCTGTTTCTGCGTGTGGTGCATCTGGTGTTGCTGGTGGGTCGTTACTATTAATTCCATTAGCATGTAGTTTGTTTGGTATTTCTAATGATATTGCCATGCAAGTTGTCGCGGTTGGCTTTATTATTGGTGTGATTCAAGATTCAGCTGAAACGGCGCTTAACAGCTCAACTGATGTGATCTTTACTGCTGCAGCATGTGAAGCGGCTGAAGCGAAAGAAATAAAACAGGCTGCTCAAGTTAGTTAATATTGTATATAGACATAGACATGTTGAAAAAATACCGACGCGATTACGTCGGTATTTTTTTATCTCATTGGGCTTGAATAGTTGTGGTATTAATACCAATTCCACTAATTATCTGTCATTCAGCGGGAATTCCGTACCTTCTAGGCAAATAATAGGATTGTAGGCATAGTTGCTCTCGGCAACTGCTCCTGCGTTGCTCTACCTCCAGCATCCATGCCGTCGTATGTCAAAATGCTATTAAGCAGCATAGAAGGTACAGAACCCCGCCTTGCTGGAGACGCTCAGACAGTCCATTTCTTTGTTGTATTGCTTTAAAAGGGAATACCCATTGTTTCAACAATGCGCCTTAAACTGAACAGTCTGAGCTACTCTGATTGGTCACATAATTAATGGAAATGGTATTAAAACGGATGCTGACTAAAAAAGGTCATTTCGACTTGGCTGTAAGGGTGGGTTATTGTGAGTGATTGCGCATGTAGGTTTAACCGTTTACTGGCATTTATTGTTTCGGTATCGCCATAGAATTCATCACCTAAAATAGCGTGTCCCAGCGCAAGCATATGCACTCTAAGTTGATGGGTGCGACCCGTGTGCGGTTTAAGTTCCATCAAGGTCGACTGAACTCTATGCTCAAGTACTTGAAAGTAGGTTAGCGCTGCTTTGCCTGAGTCTGTGAGTATTTGGAATGGTGGCGAATCAGGATTTGGCCCAATGGCAAAGTTTACTTTGCCTTGTTGCTCGCTGACATGGCCCATGACTTCAGCAATATATACTTTTTTAGCTTGGCGGTTTTGAAATTGTATTTTTAAATGCGATTCTGCTTTTTTGGTTCGAGCAAAAATTAAGATGCCTGAAGTGTCACAATCTAAGCGATGGATGAGAATAGCTTCTGGATAGCATCGTTGTAAACGGGTTATTGCCGTATCATGTGTATCAGGTGAACGTCCAGGATTTGATAACAAGCCAGAAGGTTTATTGATGACGATAATGTCACGGTCTTTATAGCGTATGTCCAACCATGGAATGGACGGAGGCTGATAAGTAAAGATGTGCATTATAGGGCGTTCTCTCTTATAGGGCGGAATCAGTTATTCATGATGCAAAAATTAATATTGCGAATACTAACAAAATTTTGCTGATAACGAAAAAAACAATTACCCAGTGCATAAGGTATTTTGTGAAATTTGCTTTACCACGTTGCGAACCATAATCGAAGTGACATTCCCCAACTACTGGTTATCCCAGAGGTTACAAAACGAATATTATTTTCAGTATCAACAATATAAATAGCAGGTAAGGCCATTGCGCCCCATTGTTGGCTCAATGATATTGTTTGAGGCTGATTTTGTTGGTTGATTACATCAAAGTGATAATGATGTTGTTGCATAAAAGTATTAATGTCTGCATCGGTACCAGAGGCTACCGCAATGGAAACTACATGATAATCTTGCTTTAGGTTAACCGAGTCCACCATTGGCGAGGTGACGCTGCATACAGGACACCAAGTACCCCAAAAATAAACTAAGGTGGGTTTATGAGAATTTGTTTGCCATTTTGCATGTTGTTGAGCGCCAGTTGCTGTTGAGGTAAATAATGAAATTGGCTTCTGAGTAATCGAATGTGCGTTAATCGGAGTGGCAACACCTGTTTTCATATCTCGCTGCAAATAACTCGCAATGGCAAATAATATAACGCCAATAAGTATGATATCGCGTAAGCTGGTTAACCAAAAATGTCTGGATTTTAGTTTGAACTGTAGGTTAATAAACCATCGTGACATACTTATCGCACTCTTCTTGTTGCCTTCAATTAAGGTAAATATTCTATTGGAGTTTTACGGCTATAAATTTTGCTATAGGCCATCAATTGCGGATAGAAAGTCCTAAATGCAATTTCAATATCAATATAAATCTTATCAATATCCTTAATAGCATGATCAAACAGTTCAGGTTTAGATAAACGCTTACTCACACCTTTAATCGCTTGATTTAAGCCTTGTCTTGTTTGGTAGCTACTTAACCAATCTTGTTGGATAATTTGCGGTGCAATGGACTGTAATGTCGGAGGTAGCTCAAGTGTCTTACTAAGCTGGTGGTATGCTTTTTGGCAAAACTCATCTAATGTCTGGTGATGATACTCTTCCCAATAAAACGCTAAGTAATGATCGAATACTAGATCAACTAATATCGGTGCCACACGGCGTGATGTTTTAGGAAACAGTTTCAGGAGATCGACAATAATTTCATGGCTGTCAGTAACCTGATCTATTTGACGATGAAGCCATATGCCTTGTTGTAAATGTTTTGGGTGTTGTCCTATGTTACCTTTGGCGAAATCACCCGACAAATTAGCTATTAAGTGAGTATCGCTGATGTCGGCTAAATGTAAGTGAGCTAAAAAGTTCATAAATTGTACTTCTAATTTTATTATTTTACAGTATGATACTAGCCGTTTGTAACAAGACGTTACATGGAAGTATACGTATTTACGTAATCATAACGATTTACGGACAAAAGTCATTGAGTATTAACATCATATCGTTGCGATAGATGTAGGTACTCTTAAAGGGTATAGGATTAATTTTAAGGATCAAGGAAGATGAAAGAGTGGATTAAAAAATTATTGGGTAGGCCAGCTACACCCAAACGAAATAAAGTACATATCGACATGCGCTATGAAGAGCATTCATATAAATCAAATCACACCTTTGATTCAGCGAAGCCAAATGCTATTGAATTGGACGATGTCGACACCGAATCGATAGAACAAAAGCCGACAAAGTAATCACCAAACTTGATCTTAACCCGCAGTAGCCATAGACTAGCGGCCGTTTTTATTGTTGAGATTATACTATGCGTGTAGCAGATTTTTCATTCGACCTACCAGATGAGCTGATTGCTCGCTATCCGACAGCACAACGTAATGCTTCGCGTTTACTCATATTAAGTGGTCAAAACGGTGAACTCGCTGACAAGCACTTTACTGATTTACTCAATATGATCAATCCTGGTGACTTGATGGTGTTCAATAACACTCGAGTTATTCCTGCGCGTTTGTTCGGCCAAAAGTCCACTGGTGGCAAGCTTGAAATTCTCGTTGAGCGCATGCTTGACGATAAGCGTATCTTAGCCCATGTTCGCAGTTCAAAATCCCCTAAAGTTGATACGCTTATTGATTTAGATGGCGGCTATCAAATGAAAATGCTAGCGCGTCATGATGCATTATTTGAGCTTGAGTTACTGTCTGATAAAACCATATTAGAAGTACTTGAAGACGTCGGCCATATGCCACTGCCTCCTTATATTGACCGTCCGGATGAAGATGCTGATAAAGAGCGTTATCAAACGGTATATAACCAAACACCAGGCGCCGTTGCTGCTCCTACCGCGGGCTTACATTTCGATGATGCCATGCTGGCAGAGTTAAAAGCCAAGGGTGTCAATATTGCGTTTGTGACCTTGCATGTGGGAGCTGGAACGTTCCAACCAGTACGAGTCGATAATATTCTTGAGCACAAGATGCATTCAGAGTGGGCTAACGTTCCGCAAGATGTCGTCGACCTTATAGCACAAACTAAAGCCAATGGCCATCGTGTCGTTGCCGTTGGTACCACGTCAGTTCGTTCACTTGAAAGTGCAGCTAGAGCGAGTGGCGATGGTCCATTAAAAGCGTTCAGTGGCGATACCGATATTTTTATTTATCCAGGCTATCAATTTAAAATAGTTGATGCAATGGTGACAAATTTTCATTTGCCCGAGTCAACATTAATCATGTTATTAAGTGCTTTTGCCGGTTTTGATGAGGTAATGAATGCCTATCAACACGCCATAACACAAAAATATCGCTTTTTTAGCTATGGTGATGCCATGTTTGTGACGAAAAAAGCCCCCTAAGCAATCAATTTGATTTAATATACTCGCCCACAATAGTGGGTGTTTTTTTGATTTAATGTGTCAGTAACCTTGAAGCATTAAAATTTACCCTCATAACTATAGAAACTAAACAAGTCAGACTGTTTATCTGGCAAGGTGATTTATGAAATTTGAATTAGACACAACGGACGGTCGTGCACGTCGCGGACGACTTATTTTTGATCGTGGCACTGTTGAAACGCCAGCATTTATGCCAGTGGGAACATACGGTACGGTAAAAGGCATGACACCTGAAGAAGTGCGAGCCACTGGCGCCGACATTTTATTGGGTAACACCTTCCATTTGTGGTTACGTCCAGGCGAAGAAATCATGCGTAAGCATGGTGACCTTCATGACTTTATGAACTGGCAGCGTCCGATTTTAACTGACTCGGGTGGATTCCAAGTATTCAGTTTGGGTGATATTCGTAAAATCACTGAAGAAGGTGTGCATTTCCGTTCACCGATTAATGGTGAAAAGATTTTCTTAGACCCAGAAAAATCAATGCAAATTCAGGATTCATTAGGATCTGACGTAGTGATGATTTTTGATGAATGTACTCCGTACCCAGCAACACATGATGAAGCGCGTAAGTCGATGCAAATGTCACTTCGTTGGGCTAAACGTTCACGTGATGAATTTGACCGCTTAGAAAATCCAAATTCTTTGTTTGGTATTATTCAAGGTGGCGTGTTTGAAGATTTACGTGACGAGAGTGTAAAGGGTCTTGTAGATATTGGTTTTGATGGTTATGCCGTAGGTGGCTTAGCTGTGGGTGAGCCTAAAGCAGATATGCACCGCATTTTAGAGCATGTTTGCCCGCAAATTCCTGCGGATAAGCCACGTTATTTAATGGGCGTAGGTAAACCTGAAGATTTAGTTGAAGGGGTGCGCCGTGGTGTCGATATGTTTGATTGTGTGATGCCAACGCGAAATGCCCGTAATGGCCATTTATTTACCAGTGAAGGTGTGATTAAAATTCGCAATGCACGTCATCGTGATGACACTGCAACATTAGATGCTAAGTGTGATTGTTACACTTGTAAAAACTATTCACGTGCTTATTTGTACCATTTAGATCGTTGCAATGAAATTTTAGGTGCACGTTTAAACACCATTCATAATTTACGTTATTACCAAATGTTGATGGAAGGTTTGCGTGGCGCAATTGAGACAGGTACATTAGACACCTTTGTTAAGGAGTTCTACACCAGTCTTGGTCGTGAAGTACCTGAGTTAATCGTTTAATTTTAGCTAATAAGAAGAGAGAACTATGTTTATTTCAAATGCATATGCAAGTCCAATCAGTGGTGCAGCCGGTGGCGAAACCATGCAGTTAGTCTTCATGCTCGTCATGTTTGGATTAATTTTTTACTTCATGATTTTCCGTCCACAGTCAAAGCGTGTTAAAGAGCACAAAAACCTAATGGCATCGATTTCAAAAGGTGATGAAGTGTTAACTAGTGGTGGCATTCTTGGTAAAGTGACCAAAATTGGTGACGAAAGTGATTATGTATTATTAGCCATTAATGATAACAACCAAATCACGATTAAAAAGGATTATATCGCAGCGGTATTGCCTAAAGGTTCTATCCAGTCGTTATAAGCCAAGAGGGCTATTGTGTGTTAAATAAATACCCAATGTGGAAAAATATCATGGTGATGCTTGTCATCGCCATTGGTAGTTTTTATGCAATTCCAAATTTGTTTGGTGAAGACCATGCGGTGCAAATTGTCGCAACTCGTGGTGCAGAAGTTACGGCATCGACTCAAACGTCTGTGGTTGATTTATTAAAGGCTCAGGGTATTGCTGTAAAGCGTGCAGAGCTCGAAAATGGTCAATTATTAGTTCGCGTGCAAAACCCAGAGCAGCAGCTGGTGGCCAAAGAGGCTATCGCTGAACTGCTTGGTCAAAAATATACCGTGGCATTGAACTTAGCACCGGCAACCCCTGAATGGCTTGAAGCTGTTGGTGGGTCGCCGATGAAATTAGGTTTAGATTTACGTGGTGGAGTTCATTTCTTAATGGAAGTGGATATGGGCGAAGCAGTCCGTAAAATGGAAGAAGCTAAAATAGCTGATTTCAGAAGCCAGCTTCGTGAAGAAAAAATTCGTTATGCTGGTATTCGTAAAACGCCAAACGGAATTGCGATTAAGTTTCGAGATGCTGAAACGGTTGACCAAGCTGAGACTTATTTAAAAACTCGCAGCAATGACATGACATACACCGATGCAAGTAGCGGTGATGAGTTTATGCTTCTTGCTACTATGAGTGATGCTTATCTTAAGCAAATTAAGGAAGAAGCATTACAACAAAACATTACCACCATTCGTAACCGTGTAAACGAGTTGGGTGTAGCTGAGCCGGTAGTACAACGCCAAGGCGCCGAGCGTATTATTGTTGAGCTGCCCGGAGTACAAGACACTGCTCGTGCAAAAGAAATTTTAGGCGCTACGGCATCGATTGAATTTCGTATGGTTGATGACAAAGCTGACGTAAGTGCTGCTGCAAGTGGTCGTGTCCCTCCTGGTGATGAAGTATATCAACGTCGTGAAGGCGGAATTGCAGTATTGAAGAAGGAAGTGATGCTAACGGGTGATCATATCACTGGTGCTCAACCTACTTTTGATCAATATAGCCGTCCTCAGGTCGCTATTAATCTTGATTCAAAAGGCGGCTCAATATTCTCTAACGTCACCAAAGATAATATCGGTAAACCAATGGCAACATTGTTTATCGAATATAAAGATAGCGGTACACGCAATCCTGATGGCACAGTGAAAATGACTCGGATTGAAGAAGTTATTTCTGTTGCAACTATCCAAGCTCGTTTAGGCCGTAACTTTGTGATTACCGGTCTAGAACACACTGAAGCACAAAGCTTAGCGTTACTGTTACGTGCGGGTGCGTTGATTGCGCCAGTAACGATTGTTGAAGAAAGAACCATTGGTCCAAGCCTAGGTGCTGAAAACATTCAAAATGGTGTTCAAGCGATGGTTTGGGGTATGGTTGTCGTATTAATCTTCATGATGATTTATTACCGTGCATTTGGTTTTATTGCCAATCTTGCATTGATGGCTAACCTCATCATGGTTGTTGGTGTGATGTCTATGATCCCAGGTGCGGTGTTAACCTTACCGGGTATTGCCGGCATGGTGCTAACAGTGGGTATGGCTGTTGATGGTAACGTGCTTATTTTTGAGCGTATTCGCGAAGAGCTACTTGCTGGTCGCAGCGTTCAACAAGCTATCCATGAAGGTTATGGTAATGCGTTTTCAACGATTGCCGATGCTAACATCACCACCTTTATGACCGCGTTAATTTTATTTGCTGTCGGTACCGGTGCGGTGAAAGGCTTTGCTGTTACCTTAATGATAGGTATCGCGACTTCGATGTTTACAGCCATAGTTGGCACTCGCTCAATCGTGAATGCGGTTTGGGGTGGTAAGCGCGTTAAGTCTTTGTCTATCTAAGGGAGAAGTTGAATATGTTGCAGATATTTTCAGTAAAGAACACCGTCGACTTCCTTCGTCATGCACTTCCTATTAGTGTTATGTCGTTGATCTTAGTTATTGCTTCTTTTGTGTCGTTAGGCGTCCAAGGTATTAACTGGGGATTAGACTTTACCGGTGGTACGGTTGTTGAAATGGAGTTTTCAGCTCCAGTCGACTTAAATGCTTTACGTGCAACAATGACGACAGATGAAGCAGAAGGTGCAGTGGTACAGAACTTTGGTTCAAGCCGCGACATTTTAGTTCGTCTACCCGTCAGAAATGAGCTAAAAAGCGATGTGCAGGTTGCGGCAGTATTAACTGCAGCCCAGTCAATTGATTCAGGCGTGATTCAAAAACGTGTTGAATTTGTTGGGCCACAAGTCGGTAAGGAATTAGCTGAGCAGGGTGGCTTAGCGGTTATTGTTGCCTTAATTTGTATTCTTATCTATGTATCCTTTCGTTTTGAATGGCGCTTAGCTGCAGGTTCTGTTGCCGCGTTAGCACATGACGTTATTGTAACCTTAGGGGTATTTTCGGTATTACAGCTTGAGTTTGACTTGACCGTATTGGCAGGTTTATTAACGGTTGTGGGTTACTCACTTAACGATACTATCGTAGTGTATGACCGTATCCGTGAAAACTTCCTTAAAATGCGTAAAGCTACTCCAGTAGAGATTGTAAATACCTCAATCACTCAGACTATGAGTCGTACTGTTATTACCACAGGTACTACATTAATTACCGTTATAGCGCTGTTTTTAAAAGGCGGCACAATGATCCATGGCTTTGCAACTGCATTGTTATTAGGTATTTTTGTTGGTACATACTCATCGATTTATGTGGCAAGTTATTTAGCCATTAAATTGGGTATTAACCGTGAGCATATGTTACCAGTAGAGATTGAGAAAGAAGGTGCAGATCAACCTTCAATGATGCCTTAATAGGTATTATTAATCTTAATCACTAAAAAGAAACCCCAGCTTGCTGGGGTTTCTTTTTATGGCTAAGTTAACTTCTTTTGTTCTGCTAAATGCACTTCACAGGCAGCAATTAACGTTTTGTACCATTGAGTTTGTGGATCGATTATCAGAGCTTCCCATCCATCACTGCCGAGTATTTCAATAGCGTTTAAAATCAGTGAAGTTAACGTCATAGTGCCAGACACTCTAAATGTACCTACATTCGTCTCCAAACGAGAAATAGTTATCTTAGTCATGATCTAAGGTAATGAGGTATTCAGCTTGGCCGTTTTCAGTTGATGTAAACTCACCGTGACCAATAAATTGATGCAAGTTTTCGGTACCCGAGTCAGCGATTATATTGAACTGGCTTTGGGCAACACCTTGTGAAAGTACCCCATTATGTTGTAACACTATGGTGCCAGCTATTTCTGGCGTGTTTATGGTTAAGTACTCCATTCCAACAAATACCGCAGCCTCCCCATTTTGATATGACATTACATAGCGAATTTGAGCTGAACCATTGATATCACCAGAATAAGTTTGAGTAATTTCAGCAATGGTTTGTTTGCTGTTATTGTCGTGTTCAGCATAAGTCGATTCATTCCAAGCTGTGATTTGAAATACACCTTTTAAGACTATTTTTGTCATGTAGAAACCCGCTTATAATGTTATTAAATGCGAATAGCTTGTATATAGTTAACATAACCATTGTCTATGGCAAATGTCCAACTTATAAACAAGACTCGACAGATTTTGATAGAGGAAGTAGGATAAAACAAATTTGCCAGCAAGAGCAATGCAGTAGGATAACGCATGGAACAACGAAAAGTATTATTGGCCGGTGGTAATCTACTGCAGGCTCACACATGGAAAGGGTTACTTGAAACCAGCGGCATTGAAGTTGATCTTAAAGGCGAGGCACTCATTGGTGGTGTCGGCGGTTTGCCTATAGAAATGCAGACGGTCGAGTTATGGGTAGCAAATAATCAACTTGTCGCTGCGCAAACGTTACTTGATGCACTCGATATCGAGCAACCTCAATGGCAATGTGTTCAATGCCATGAAATTAACGAAGGAAGTTTTGAATTGTGTTGGCAATGCAGTTCCCCAAAAAGTGAAATGCATAATGAATAAGCACTTGGATAAGATCGTTTTTAGTCAACCAGTGTGAGCATATAAATAATTTTGTGAAACCACTTTTAAGTTTATGACGTATTGGATACTTAATGTGTCACGGATGAGTGACGTTACCTATCTTAAGGAAGTATTATGCAAGCATCACCAGCATTCGCTAGTTTGGTTGATTCTGTTTTACCCCATGTAACTTTGTTAACGATTGAACAATATCAACAACAAGATCAATGGCAATTAATTGATGTACGAGAAGATAGCGAGTGGTTACAAGGACATTTACCTAATGCAAAACACCTCAGTCGTGGCATTATTGAACGTGATATAGAGCATCGTTTCCCAGATAAAAATACCCCAATATTACTTTATTGTGGAGCAGGTCAACGTGCAGCATTATCTGCCTATAACTTACAGCTTATGGGTTATACGCAAGTTGCCTCAATGATTGGTGGTTACCGTGCATGGATACAACATCAATTCCCTATCGTTGAAGACTGAGTAGGTTAATGCAATATTTCCCATTATTTGTTGATACTCAAGGTCTGCGGGTCTTATTGGTGGGTGCTGGTGAGGTTGCCACTCGTAAACTAGATCTGTTGTCTCGTACAGATGCTCATATTCATGTAATAGCACCAACGGTTGCCAACGATATTGAACATTATTATTCCCTAGGGCGCATTCAGTTGTCTCGCCGCGAAGTGCGCAGTGATGATATTGCCAATGTTGATATCATTTATCTTGCTACTGCCGATGAGCAATTGAACAAGGATTTTGCGCAATTGGCAACTGAGCGGGGGATTTGGGTGAATGTGGTCGATAGTCCTAAATTTTGTCGATTTATTACGCCTTCGATAGTGGATCGCGGTCGGTTAGTGGTTGCGATAAGTACCGCAGGTGCAGCGCCAGTTTTTGCGCGAACTATTCGTTCCCGCCTCGAGACAATGCTACCGTCATCGTTAGCCCCTCTGTTTGATTTTGTTGCCAGTAAACGCGAAGAAGTACAAAATAAATTGCTTGCTGGAAAAGATAGACGATTGTTTTGGGAGCGGTTTTTTACCATTAACCAAGATAAATTTGATTCGTCAACAGAACAGCGCTATCTAGAGGCCTTTGAAAACTTTGGTGTTAAGGGGGAAATCCTCTTGTTGACTGTGGATACGCCGGCACATTTACTCCCGATTGCTGCAATGCCTTTGTTACAGACGTTAGACGTGATCTACAGCGATAGTGCGCTGGATAGTGAGATTAATGAATTATTAAGGCGAGATGCAAACAGAGACGTTATTCCTTTATTAAGTGATATCACACATCAATATGAACAAGGAAGTCGTATGTTAATCGTTTCTTCTGTTGCTCAAATCGCTCAGTTCAGTGCACATTTCCCGATGGCAAAACATCTACGACCTGGCGCGATTTAAAGCGTTTTTCCAGATATTCTATTATGACGAGTCTACTTTGTAGTAGACTCGTTTTTTTATATTGTTTGGAACCCTTTATGGCTGCTAAAGCTACCGTTTTTAAAGTATCACTGCAGATTGCTGATATGGATCGTCATTATTATGCGGATCATCAATTTACCCTAGCACAACACCCATCTGAAACGGATACTCGTATGATGGTACGTTTACTGGCATTCGCTTTAAATGCATCGGATAGTTTAGTGTTTAGTAAAGGTTTATGCGTTGATGATGAAGCAGAGCTTTGGGACAAAAGCTTGAGTGGTGAAATAGATCTTTGGGTTGAGTTTGGTCAAGCGGACGAAAAGTGGCTCAGAAAAGCTTGTGGACGATCAAAGCAAGTCATTCTATATACTTATGGTGGCCGAAGTGTGCCTATTTGGTGGCAACAAAACCAGCAAGCATTCACCCGCTACGATAATTTAACCGTGATTAACTTTCCAGAAGAGGCGGTCAAACAAATGGAAGTTTTTGTTAGTCGTAACATGGCATTACAAGTCAGCATAAGTGAGGGGCAAGTGTGGCTATCTGATGCTAATGATAGTGTGTTGATCGAGCCTGAAATATTAAAGTAAGTAGCGGTCTGAACCATATTTATAACGACAATAAAGTGATTTCAACCTTAGTTTAGCAATGGTTAATTAAGTTTAATTAAATGGGTCTTGTACTAATAAAAACACAGGCAGATAATCAAATCAGATAGTAAACATCAAATGACTGACTAAATCATTAATATATATGATGTTTTATTTTTACGATAGTTATTGATTAAGGATGTTATTGTGAAGCAATTAGCCCTGTACCCAATTGAAAGAATTGATGAATTGACCTCGCCAGAAGCTCATGAAGACATTTCAATGCTTTCCTCGGCCATAAATGTGTTTACTGATTTCAAGAATGTGACTCCACAAGTTATCGAATCGAGTACATCAGCTGTTAACGTTGAACATTTAATGCAGAAGTCTCATGTGCGTCTAAAATTAGTGATCGATAATAAAAACAGGTTTATCGGCTTAATCAGTTTTGAGTCTTTACAAAATCAAGAGATATTAAAACGTGTTGCTGCGGGGCATCAGCGTGAACAGCTTACGGTTGCTGATTTTATGATCCCTAAGGAACAACTTAAAGCGATTGATTTTGACGATTTAAGTTATGCACGGATAGGTGATGTGATTGAGACATTGCAGTCAGCAGGGCAGCAGCATTGTTTAGTGTTAGATCGAGAAAATCATACTATTCGAGGCGTATTATCTGCTAATGATATTGCTCGCCGATTAAAGCTTGCCGTCGATGTAAGTACACCAAACTCTTTTGCATCAATATTTGACGTTATTACTAAAAATCAGCAACCTGTTGGACTGAAAGTACCATAATATTAAAGTTAACCCCCCATTAACTAATGAATAAAAAATAGCCACATTATGTGGCTATTTTTATGTTCAACCGAACTATATTATTGGAAGCTTAAACTCCAAGTATCGATATATCCGGTGTCTTGGTTGGCATTATCAACTGCTTTCAATGTCCATATACCACTTGACTCAACACCTGCCATATTAGCTGTGTAAGTCTGGGTTAGATTATCAGTACCACCACCAGTGTTGTTATGCAGTACAACAGTTTGGCCCGTAGGGCTAACTAACTGGATTTTTAAATCACCAATATAAGTATGAATAATTCCTATAGACACTGATACCGTTCCAGAATCACCACTGCGGCTAACCGTTATAGGACTAGTAATGCCAGTAGTGCTGTTGTCTGGGATCGTATAATTCCCAGTATTAGTGTAGCTAGCAGGGCCGCCTGTGTTGCTGCCACCAGTGCTACCAGCGGTGTAGTTAGCCACTAAACCTACACCATTAAATGCACTGTAACCTTGTACCATCACATAGTAGGTACCAGATTGAGGTGTTGCTATTGGGCAAGATTCAGCATTACCACTTTTCCATGGACGACAGTCGTAACTACTGCTGGTAGGAGATGCGCCATACTGTACATACAAGTCAGCATCACCTGTACCACCACTCATGGTGAAACTTAAATCACTTGCGCCTGCAGGAACGTCTAACGAGAAATATAACTCATCGTTTTTAGCACCAGCTAAAGCTGTTTTTGCCACACCGTTTTCAAGTACGCTGTCACCAGAACCTGTTCCCGGATCGGTTGGGCCATTACATGATTCGTCTAGGTAAGCTTTTGCTGCGGTTGCATTGACCATACCGTAACCTGTTTGGTTATCACGACCGGCAACGCTTAGGTCATCTGCTGTTGCATTCAATGCCGCACGTACTTCACTGGCGCTACATTCCGGGTGGTAACTCCACACCAATGTTGCTACCCCTGATACATGTGGTGTTGCCATTGAGGTACCATTGTAATATTCGTAATCTTCATTACCTTGGTTACTTACCGTAGCGGATTGGCCTATTTGGGCTTTAAGTGCCAGACCCGTAGCACGATCTACAGAGACAGAAGGAACGGTTATGTCACTATTAGCATCAACCAAAAATGGATTTTGTAAGCCAGGTAACGCACTATTACTGTAGACGATGATCCCAGATGCACCAGCATCTTTACAGGCCTTTGTTGAGTCTATTTCGGGATAGCTAGAACCTTGATTCCCAACACGTTCAACTAAACAAATTTTGTTGCTCATATTACCGCAGTTAAAGCTAGACCCACTCACGGTACATTCAGCCAGTGTGGCCGTAGCACTCGCGTTAATAGGTGCAGCAGTATAGCTGCTCCCTGATGGCGTTAAGCGGTTGTGCGGTACTACGCCATTGTTAAAGTATGATTGGCCACCAATGGTTATATCAGCTAAACGACCTTCGCCGACGGTTACCGTTGATAGAATTGCCTCACCGGGTCCCGAAATTTCAACTTGGTCTGTATACTGTGAAAAAGCAGCATGATCGAGATTGCTGTCAACTGCCGCAACAGACATAACGCTATCATAAGATGCTGGGTAGCTATAAGAACTGTCGCCAGCATTACCCGCCGCCGCAATTAATAACACTCCATTATTGTAATGAGCCGTTAATGCATTGCGCTCAGTGGTTGTTGAGCCACTGCCACCTAAGCTCATGGTGACAACGTTTGCGTTACCTGAATCAACACAGGTATCGATAGCGGCTACTAATGATGACGAGTAACCCCATCCTGCCTCATTAAATACTTTAACAACGTGAATATTGGCATTTTGATTAGGCATTACCCCAACAACACCTTCACTATTAGCAATAGCGGCAATGGTACCTGCTACATGAGTACCATGAGCATTATTATTACCTGGTTGATACCAGTTACCTGTGCCTGAATTATTGGTACCAGTTGCATTGTTACCGCTTAAATCATTGTGGCTACGGTCATAACCAGAATCAATAATACAGATAGTACGATTACCTGCTTGGCTGTCACTTAAGACGGTTGCACCAACAAAAGTTTGTCCCCAAGGCGTTGTCTCTGCGAGCAGTCTACGAGGCAAATCCTCTTCTACATATTCAACGTCTTGACGCAAACGCAATGCTTTAATCGAAGGCGAGTCGAGTTTCACCGAGTAACTATTACTACGACCAACACGTTTCATTTCTCGTGCTTTAACGCTATTTAACGCTCTATACTGAGTGAATACTTCATTTGAACGAGGTTCATAAGACATGCTATTGCTGTCTGTTTCTACATCTAAATTTTGTATTGCTGCACTACTACTCAATGTTTGTGCGGCATTGTCATTTCGAAATTTAACAATATAACGTTTAGGTAGGGGAGACTCTTGCTGAATCTGTTGGTTAGTTGCTGAGAGTTGAGAAGGGGCTGGTGCTGCGTTGACTTGAGTTGAAATAGCCAAAGCGAGTGCAGTCATGCTAAGCACGACAGCTGGGTTTTTATGATTTTTCATATTATCTTCCATGTTAATCAGGGGACGTAATGTCTTTTATAATTATGTTTTATTGATAAGCTTATTCTGCTTACCTGTTTAAAAGGTAATCAATAATTAACCGAATGTAAACATTAAGTTAATTATTTGTTGCTTGCGTAGCAGCGCGTTATTCTGTTTTATTTTGGATTTACAAATCGTTTTAGTGAATTTTACTTTTATTTTATTTTGTTAAAGTGGCTGATTAGTAATGCTTTATTTATTTGATGTAGTGATTTAGTTTAGTTTAGGTTCGAACGAATTAATCAGTTTTTACTAATGAACATTTTGTTAATGTAACTGAGTGTAGTTTTACAAAGTAGGAGGGGAAAAGTGTTTACGAAGAGAGAGGAAATAACTTATCAGTTTTATCACAGATAATAAAAAACCACCGATGGTGGTTTTTAGTATTATAGATTTAGTTGATGGCAGAGATTATCGTGACGACATTAATGTGTCTAAACCGCCAGCATTATAGGTTTTACTATACCCTTGCTTAACTAATGCATTTTGCGCCATTCCACTTCGACGTCCACTACGGCAATACAATACGACATCGGTATCTTTTGCTAAATTCAATTTCGCTAGTTGGGGCACTATTTGATCGAATGGGATATTAATTGCGCCATTAATATGACCCGCTGCAAACTCCTCTGCAGTACGGACATCAATTACCATATCCCCTTTATCTATTTTTTGCCAAGCCACATTTGGATCTTGTTCTACCACTTGTGCTGGTGAAATAAAAGATACTGCTAACATTGCAACTAATGCTAATAACTGACTGGATAATTTGGTAATCGAATTTTTTAACACAATTATTTCCTTGTTTCTATTTAGCTAATGCTATTTCAGCTGCTGTTTTAATGCCCATTTTTTTCATTACTATCGCAGCTGGACAAAAACCTGTAAATGCACTCTGAAATAGATTAGCGCCTACAAATACAGTAAGCCAGACAAAGTATGGGCTGACGGTTACTGTTAAGACTACGGACAATAAAACCATAAAACCACCAAAGGCTATAATACATCTTTCTAATGACATTTTTAACTTCCTATTGGGCTTTGCCCTGTTTGCAAAATAATATGTTAACTTTCTTTATTGATGTATTTATGTTTCATCACCGAAAAATACAACACCGGTATAACGACTAACGTTAAAATGGTTGAGATAAAAATCCCAAAAATTAAACTAATGGCCAAACCATTAAAAATGGGGTCATCTATAATAAATAACGCTCCAATTATTGCCGCTAATGCTGTTAACATAATGGGCTTTGCCCGTACCGCGCCAGAGTGGATAACAGCTTGCTCTAAGGGCACGCCTGCGGCTATTTGTTGATTAATGAAATCAACTAGCAATATTGAGTTTCGAACAATAATGCCGGCTAGCGCTATCATGCCTATCATAGAAGGCGCGGTGAATTGAGCGCCTAACAAAGCATGTCCTGGCATAACGCCGATAATAGTTAATGGAATTGGCGCCATGATAATGAGTGGCACAATATAAGATTTAAATTGACCCACTACGAGTAAGTAAATGGCGATCATGCCAACGGCATATGCAATACCCATATCGCGGAAGGTTTCATAAGTTATTTTCCATTCACCGTCCCATAAAATAGATACATCTGTTAATCCATCAGGCTGATTAACCAAGTTTTGTTGAATAGGATAGCTTGAGTCACCTTGTTCATTTTGTTGATTAATTTGACTAACCATGTCGAACATCCCATAAAGAGGGCTGCCTGTTGGGCCTGCCATATCAGCAATGACCATGATCATTGGCACCATGTTTTTATGAACAATCGGTGCATTAATAGTCTGTTGATGTACTTTTACTAATTCAGCCAATGGTACTGTGCTACCTGACTGACTCGGCAAACGTAATAGCAATACTTGTTTTAAGTCCAATTTAGCCGCTTCATCAAGCTGTAATCTTATCGGCGTGGGCTGCATTAACTGTTCTTGATGTAAATAATTGACATCCTTACCATCAACAGCAGTGCTGATAGCTTCCACGATACTGGCATAAGAAACCCCCATTAAACTGGCTTTATTACGGTCAATAATGACTTGCCATTTCTGTTGCTGTGCTGGCAGATAGATATCCATATCAACAACGTATTCAGTATCTTTGAAACGCTGTAACAAGTCATTGGCTGCTTGCTCACGTAACTCGGTGTTAGGTGCATAAACCTCGGCTACGATAGGGGACCAAACTGGCGGTCCTGGAGGCACTTCAACAATCTTGATATTGGCTTGATAGCGTAGACCAATTTGTTGCAATGGTTCGCGTACAGATGATGCAATCGTGTGACTGTCACGGTCGCGATGTTTCTTATCCACTAGATTAACTTGGATTTCTCCCAGCTCTTGGCTGCTACGTAAAAAATAATGTCGTACCAAACCATTAAAGTTCATTGGAGCATGTGTACCGGCGTACAACTGTAAATGCTCAACCTCTTCTACATTGCTGAGATATTGACTAAGATCTTGTAGTACTCTTTGTGTTTGCTCCACAGGAGTTCCTTCAGGCATGTCGACCATCACCTGAAACTCTGATTTATTATCAAAAGGCAGCATTTTTAATACCACAGCTTGCATTACAGGTAAGGCGGTAGCAAAGACAATCAATAATATGATCCCTAAAGCTAAGCCTTTACGTGCTTTTGGGGCATGTTCGCCGATTAAAAAAGGACTCATTATTCGCGTAAACAAACGTGTTAATCGATTGTCTTCTTCAACCGCAATGCCAGTATTTGTCGCTGCACTATTTGAACTAGATGACTTTTTATGAGGCTTAAGTAAATGGTTGCTTAACCAAGGCGTCATAATAAAGGCGATTAACAATGAAATAATCATCCCCATGCTGGCATTAATTGGAATTGGGCTCATGTATGGTCCCATTAGTCCTGATACAAATGCCATAGGTAATAACGCTGCAATTACCGTAAAGGTGGCTAATATTGTTGGTCCGCCCACCTCATCAACGGCATGAGGAATAAGTTCACCAATGGGTTTATCACTCATTGCCATATGTCGGTGAATATTCTCTACCACCACGATGGCATCATCGACCAAAATACCAATAGAGAAAATAAGTGCAAACAATGAAATCCGATTTAACGTAAATCCCCATGCCCAAGATGCAAACAGGGTAATGGCGAGAGTGATAATAATCGCAACACCGACCACGGCTGACTCGCGTAATCCCATGGCGAAAAACACCAAGAGCACAACTGCAGATGTAGCAAAAATCAGCTTGAATATAAGGGTGTTGGATTTATCTCCGGCTGTTTTACCGTAGTTTCGGGAGACTGCAACGTCAACATTATCTGGAATTAACACATTATCGACGGCATCGATTTTAGCTAACACAGCATTAGCAATATCAACGGCATTTTGACCGGCTTGTTTACCGATTGCGATAGTAACAGCAGGATAAGTGCCTTTATCTGTTACATGCCAAACGTGTTGTTTGGGGATATCGCTTTTAAGACTTACATTGGCAATATCAGATAAATATACTGCTTGAGGCAATGGAGTTTGTTCTGTAGTTGCCTCGGGTTGATTCACTTTGATTAATAGATTACTGACATCATCCGGAGTTTGTAAAAACTGACCCGTTTGCAGCTTAATTTCTTGATTATATTGCGTCATCGAACCGAGGGTCGACGCTTGGTTATTATTCTGCAGTGCGTTACTGATATCGGTAAATGTCACCCCGAAGCTGTTCATTTTCACCGGATCTATACGCACATTTAACACTATTTCATGGCCACCTTGGGTATAAATCTCTCGTGTACCCGGTATCCGTTTTAGTTCAGTTTCTAGACCTGATGCAACTAAGGTGAGTTGCTCTGCCGTCATGCTAGGGTCTTTAGACCAAAGCGTTAATCCTACTATTGGCACATCGTCAATGCCTCTGGGTTTGATTAACGGCTGACCAATACCTGCTGCATGATTAAACTTGTCGCTATTTGAGTAAAGTTGGTTATATAAATTAACCACGGCTTCATCTCGTGGAACCCCAACTTCAAAAATGGCAATAATGAGCGCGCCATCAGGCTGAGAAAAGGAGTAAAGCGTATCAATCCCTTTTATTTCAGAAATGATGCGTTCTGCTGGCAAGGTAACTTGATTCTCTACTTCTGTGGGTGTAGCACCAGGGTAGGGAATAAACACATCAGCAAAAGTGACATCAATTTGAGGTTCTTCTTCTTTTGGGGTGATGATTACGGCAAAAATACCGAGTAATAACCCCAAAATGGCTAACAAAGGTGTAATGGCATTATGTTGAAATGTCTTTGCTATGGAGCCAGAAATACCGAGTTTTTTTGAATCATTTGGTGTTGTCATCGGGGTTACTCCTGAGCTTGTGCTGCTGAGGAATTAATTAAATAACGGCCGGCGTCAATAACAATTTCGTCACCAACCATGAGGCCGGATAATACTTCTGCAGTATTATTTTTAGTATCAATTCGGCCTATACGCACTTGATTGAGTACTACCTTATCTGCATTTTTACGGTATACAGACGTCAAATCACTGACTTGGTGTATAGCTGATAGTGGGATCATTAAACTGGGTTCGCTAGGAATGTCTATTATAACTTTACTCCACTCACCAACAGTCACATTTTCGATGTTATTAGCATCAAGGTTGACTCTAACTTGATGTTGATGAGTCTGCGGATCGGCAAATTGGTATACGTTAATCTCTTTTGAAGTGATTTTATCTCCGTTGAACAATTGTACGGTTACTTGATCCTGTTGCTGCCATAGGGCTACGTCTTGTTGTGGTATTTGAAATACGACTCTGAGGTGTTGAGTATCGTAACCGGAAAATAACGCTTGGCCGTAGGATATCGTTTCACCTAATTCAATAAAACGTTGGGTCATTCGGCCACTAAAGGGCGCGCTAACGACAGTATAATTTAAGCTTTCTTTCGCCTTAATTAATAACGCTTGAGCTGCGCTGACGGCTTGTTTACTGGATTTTGCTTTGGCAGTGGCTTCATCCATTGCGCCTTTAGATATCGCTCCCTTTGGGAACAAAGTCTTATAACGGAGATATTGCGCTTGAGCCTCGCTGTTAAGGGCTTCTGCTTTTGCGAGTTCAGCTTCGGCACCCGCTAATCCAGCGCCTTGTTCTTTGTTGGTTATCTCTAATAATGCCGCACCTTGCGGAACAAGATCGTTCACATCAAACAAGATTTTTATTATTCGCCCTGAGGTTTGTGCCGACACCGTTGCTGCTTTAATTGCTTCAATTTTAGCATCGTAAAGTCGTGGTTGAAGTTGTTGGGAATATGCAAGTGTTAATGTTTTAACATCAGAGGCTTGTGCAGCACCGGGTAAAATGATTGAGGCTAAGATGGCACTGAAGAATAATTTTTTGGATAAGTGAGACATAGCGATAGCCTTGATTGATGTTCATAAGAAAATTCTAATGGACTTTAACCAGTTAAGCAACCGATAAATTGTAAAACTTTATAAATTAGAACATGTTGATATAAAAAGCCGCCAATTAAAGATAACCGGCGACTTAGTAGAATCCGTTTGGTTATTTAGCCCGTCGTGAGTGAGCGCAAAAAACAATAGATATTAATGTTTAAAAACAGCTAGTTAAAAGCTGTAGTTATATTGTACTGAGTAATAAACAGCATTTGAGCGGGTTTGAGCTGATATTTCACTATTATACCTAGCGACTTGTGCAAGAAGGTTACTATCTTCTAACACTGTCACATCTTCTCCGCGAACCAAAGCGACACCAAAATCAACGGTAGATTGTTGATTTAAATCGTAACTCACACCAGCGGTATACCAAGTTCGGTCAGAATCTGGGATAGATAAAGATGAATGCTGATCAACCACACCTTGGTCGGTTGCTAACCCTGCGCGTAAAGTCCAATCTTGGGTAAGATTATAAGTAGCGCCTAAACTTAAGAACCACGAATCTTTCCAGTGGTATTCTTTTAAATCAGCTTTGTCGACACCATTCTCGCCGTCTTTAACCACGATTTTGTCGAATGCACTCCAATTAGTCCATTGGGCCGTATAATGCACGGCAAATTTGTCTGTTAGCTGGTGGAAACCGGCAAACTGAGCAATATCAGCAAGTGGAATATCAATTTCATTGTATTCAGAATACAAGTAGTTCACATCACCTTTAGCTGTGAGTTTAGGGCTTATACGATAGCTTAAACCAAAGCGGTTATCTGGGTTGACTTCATAAACCACTCCGACAATCCCGCCTAATGCCCAACCATCAGCATCAACATCAACTAAGCTACCCAATTGCTCGTTAGTTCGAGTTAGGGTTCCGCTGGCATAAATAGCATCAATACCGAAACCAAAACTAAACTCATCATTTACTCGGTATGACATACTGGTATTGAAATTAATAGTAACCACTTCAGTGTTACCTAATAAATCAACTGGCGGTGGAAGTGCGACAGCATTACCGCTAATAGTAGGAGCTCTGTTTGACAAGTCACCTAAGTCAGTACCGGTACCATAGTTAGTGAATGCGGCAACCCCGAAAGCCATTTTGTCGTTAATGGGATTGATATAATAAAAATTTGGGATGAGTTTAGCTTCAGCCGCATCATGTTCACTACCAAAAACGACATCTTGTCCAGCAAAACTGCCTTCTATATCAGATACCGATACATCAATATCAGCATAAACGACGCCTAAAGATAGTGCTGTTTCATCAAAAAGAGCCATTGCTGCAGGATTTCGAGATAAAACTGAGGCGTTGTCAGCAATAACAGCATCACCAGCCATGGCACGACCAATACCAGTTGCGGATTGACTGTTTAACTGGAAACCAGCTGCAGACGTTTGTGCGCTGATTAAACCTACTGCAGCAGCAATGAGTGTCTTGTTGAATTTATTCATTATTATTTCCCATTTGTTATTACCGTTTTCGAGTTAATTTTAATCACTTTAGAGAGTTGACGGCAAAAATTTAGGGCATCTTAGGTAAGTGCGATCAATGTAACAACTCCGACCAGATGTTAGCTGTTGTTAACATTAAGTTAATTTAAGATCTTAATCGTGAAGTAGGTGTTTGATAGCGTGGCACTATATGTAAATTAGCGGCAGCACTAATGTGATAGTAAACAACCAAATAAAGTAAATTAAAGTTTATTCATACTGAATGAATATTAAGCGCCTGAATGACAATTTAGAACAATCGGTTTTTACCGCTTAACATCGTCTTACTTATTGTTGTTTATTATCTAATGGTGAAATAACGGTTAATAAATAACTCAACCTCGAGAACAGAAGTTGAGCTATTTATATCATTCAATTATGTAAAAATTATGATGTTAATGAACGACGAAAAACGTTGAAATCTGCGATAGTTTTCTGTGTTGGTGGTGAAACTTTACTAATAATAACGCCAAATAACATTGCCAAAACAAACCCAGGAACGATTTCATATAACTCAAAAAGCCCCCCGGTCATTTGTTTCCACACTACAACAGTTATCGCACCCACCAAAATGGTTGCAATAGCCCCATTACGGCTATAACCCTGCCAAAAAAGTGATAATAGCACCACAGGACCAAAAGCCGCGCCAAACCCAGCCCATGCATAACTGACTAAACCCAATACACTGCTTTCCGGGTTTAACGCAACTAAGCCAGCAACTAAGGCGATAGCAATGACACCTATTCGACCCACTAACATTAATTCTTTACTGCTAGCTTGAGGACGCAACCATTTAAGATAAAAATCTTCAGTGATTACACTAGAACAGACCAATAATTGTGAATCAATGGTACTCATGATGGCAGATAAAATGGCCGCAATGAGTAAGCCGCCTACCCAAGGATTAAAAGCTGCATTGGCTAAATGAATAAAGACCGTCTCTGGGTTTTTAAGTGGCTCTGCGGCAAAGTAAAGACTACCAGCAATACCTGTTGCTAAGGCACCGACTAGCGACACTAACATCCAACTCATGGCAATACGACGTGAAAGCACCAGATCTTTTGGATTTCCAATTGCCATAAAACGAGACAAAATATGCGGCTGACCAAAATAACCCAGTCCCCAAGCCAATAAAGATACAAGACCCATCACCGTGGTGTTTTCACTAATAAACGACAACATGGTGGGATCAATGTGTTCAAAATTGGCTTGTGTATTAGGTTCGCTAAAGATTGAAATAGGTACAATGACGAGCGCGACTAACATTAAGCAACCTTGAAAGAAGTCTGTCCAACTAACGGCAAAAAATCCGCCAACAAAGGTATAAGAAACGATAATGAATGAACCGATCAATAAGGCAACGGTATAATCGAGGCCAAATACTTTTTCAAATAATATTGCGCCGCCGACCATGCCTGAAGAAGTATAGAAGGTGAAAAAAATTAGGATTGTTAATGCCGAAACAAGTCTTAATAGCCCATGAGAATCATTAAATCGATTTTCAAAAAAGTCGGGTAATGTTAATGCATTATCGGCCATTTGGGTGTAAATGCGCAGACGTCTAGCAACAAATAACCAATTAAGCCAAGCCCCAAACACTAATCCAAAACCAATCCATGCTTCGCCTAATCCACTTAAATATACGGCACCAGGCAAACCAAGTAATAACCAACCTGACATATCTGATGCGCCAACACTTAACGCTGTTACAGCGGGGCCCATTTTTCTGCCACCAAGAATGTAATCATCCACGGTATCGGTTTTGCAGTAGGCCCAGTAACCAATTGTCATCATTAAGGCGAGGTATCCGATGAAGGTAATGATGATTGGTGTTTGAATATCCATATTGCTTCCAAGTTATTATTCTTATGGTCAACATGCTAGCAGAAGTTTGATTTAGTTCACACTTTGATTTTTCTAGTTGAAAAAAAATCCGCTATTCAATGAAGTAGCGGATTTTAAATGGTTATCAGTAGATATTAAATAAAGGTGTTTTCAACTTCTTTTTTGACAAAATCAAGGTCTGAAGCGGGTTCTCCAACCAAGACCATATAAGCATCGGCTGTTTGAAAACTTTTGCCTTTATACTGATTATCAGCAAAGGCTTCTTCTAATACAATCCGGTTTTCTATGGGCACAATGAACAGGGTAACCTTGTTTCCAAGCTCGTCAGCCATCACCAAATGCAATGATTTGATACCTTGAAAATCACAATATGAAGTGTAAAAAACACGCCCAGGCTGTTGAATAAACTTAGAATCACTCAAACCATCTAAACCAGCTAGTTTAAAATTGACGTCATTAAAACCAATATCTTGTTCCATGATCAATGCTTTGGTTTCATGATGAACATGAGCCAATGAGTTTTCCCCTAGGTTTACTGGCGTAAAGCGCAATAAACTAAAGCTGACTCCCACAATGAAAGCAACTGATGCCGCCATCGCCATCATATAACGAGTGTGTTTTTTACTCTTTTGGTGTTGGCTTAATTGCTGTCGTAAAATTAATTTATCAGCTAAATCATTAGGCACATCAATACTGAGTGCTTGAGTGAGTTTATGGTCAAATGCTTTTAGGTCTTTGACAAATTTAGCATCGTCTTGATTTTCAGCTAAATGAGCTAAAAATTCATCGGACTGATTATTGGGGTCACCGTATGCTTGGCGACGAAACTGTAGATCATCCATTTGATTGACCTCTTACCTCTGGTGCTTCGAGAGCGTCTTTTAACTGGTTTCTGGCTCTAAATAAACGGGTCATTACCGTATTTCTATTGAGTTCGAGCATGGTGGCAATTTCTTCACCACTAAACCCGCCAATCAGCTGCAATAACAAAGGCTCTCGATATTCAATATCGAGTTTACCTATTTGACGACGTAACCAATACTGTTCGGTATCATCTTCATGACTTGTCGATAAAACATCTTCAAGTAAATCTTGTTCAACGTCACTGTAGTCAAATTGTTTACGCTCAAAACGTCTGGCATTTTCCCGTCTTAAAATGGTAATTAACCAGGCTTTAGCGGCTTTTTCGTCATTTAAAGAGTCCAAAGAACGCCACGCTCGTAAGAACGTTTCTTGAGTAATATCTTCTGCGACATGTTTATCACCACATAACCAAAAGGCATAGCGAAAAATGTCGGTATGAAGCGCCCTGACAAGGCTATCGTATCGTCGTTGTTTTGTTAGCATCTCAGATAAGACCGCGGGTTCAGCCTTTTTCTTACGCAGGTAATCAAACATTTTTTAACTTTTTTGAGTTAATCATATGTAACAGCTTAAAAAGAGGTGGGATTAATAGCAAGCTAAATAGCATAAACACTCTGCTATTTAGCTTTTTAATCTAAGGGTTAAGCTCTGCAATTATCGATTTGCTACTGGCTTGAGATGGCTGTTGATAGGCTAAAATTGCATCTATGAGTGACTTTTTGTCCATAGCTTGAGGATGACGGCTGTATTTATCAGCTTGTAATTTACTAATGGCAATTTCAAGTTGTGTTGATAATCCACTAATTTGAGTCAAGCTCATTGGCTGGCCTAAGCGATCGCTAAAATAATCTTGTAATGCTTTAATAGCGGCACTACTGTCATTACGATCGCAAGCATGAATAATGGCTTTTAATTCTGCGGTCGTGCTTTTTAATGGCGTTTTTTTGTGGTTAGGAGAAACCTGATTATCCCTAGTATTTGCTGCTACTGCTTTTCGCCATAATACTAACGTTATTATCCACAGTAGTGCCAATACTCCGCTAATCCACGGCCAATATCCAGCAGAGCTATTTACCGTAAAACGGTCCGCTGATGGAATATCTGTTGGCGTTACGGTACTGCCAATAACATTAATCGTACGTGCAGGAAGAGTAGCAAATTGTTGTTTTTTAAGATGTGGATTCCACCAAGGCACTCGTATCTCTGGCAATGTGTATGTACCCGGTTTTGTTGGTACTATGGCCGTCGTTAAACTGTACTGTGATACAACTTGATTGTCGCGTACAAAGGTTTGCCTTAATGGCTTTTCTGGATAGGCTTTTAATCCTTCAACCAGCGGTATATCGATATCGGGCAAGCTGGTGTCATCGGTATTTGATGCTATCAAGCTAATGGTGCGAGTAATAGGGCTGCCTACTTCAAATTCGCTGATATCGTCTGGCCAAGTTTCTTTTAATACTGCAATGTCACTGACAAGCCATTTTCCTTGGTAGCTTGGCGGTGTTGAATTGATTTGAATGACTTGTCTTTCTGCTTCAGTTTGCATCGGCCGACTTTCGTTAAAGCCAAACATTCCACCTCGTCTTGGCGCTTCCACAAGTACGTCGCCTGAAAAGCTCGCGCCGTTGATGACTAATTCTCCTGGGAGATCGGCAATAATACCGTAAGTGCGTTCTATCACTCTAAACCGACGGCCATCGACAATTTCGTTGCCGTCTTTATCCTCTCCAATTTGTTTGACTTGCGCACCTTCTACTGTGGGAGCACTTATGACACCGCGTTGCAGCTCAACGGCTAAATAGAGCTTCACTTTATAGGTAATTAATTGACCGACATAAGCGTCAGAAGTATTGGTGTTAGTCTTAATAAACACGTTTTGTGCTTCACTGGTCTTGGCACCTTGAGGCATGACCTTCACCGAGATGGGCTGTGAACTTACTCCGTTGATATTGAACGCCGGTATGGTGACATCACCTAATGATTTAGGTGACAGTAATACCTGCCATCGGGTTTCTTTTGTGGTGTCAAAGTTAACCATTCTGGTACTGCGGCCAACACTAGTTCTGCCAACAATAAAGTTTTTGAGTAACACTGAAGTATCTAACGCTCCAGCGCTGAGGTCATCATCGGCCGTAATATCGAGCACAAAGTACTCCCCAGCAATGACAGGGTTACGATCTATTGTTGCTTGCAC
The DNA here is from genome assembly GCF_005234075.1 of Shewanella sp. MEBiC00475. Classification (NCBI taxonomy): domain Bacteria; kingdom Pseudomonadati; phylum Pseudomonadota; class Gammaproteobacteria; order Alteromonadales; family Shewanellaceae; genus Shewanella; species Shewanella sp. MEBiC00475. The sequence goes on along the minus strand of NZ_CP039928.1, from coordinate 632,847 downwards.
TTGGCTAAGGGCAAATACCGGGGCTGCAATGATGAATAGCAATAGGCTACAAAAGGTTCTAATTACCACTGTTCATTATCCTTAGTCGGTTGACTATTTTGACGACGTTTTTGATATTCGAGCTGCATTTTATTACGGATCAACACTTGTGGGTCTTCGTTGATGGCGCGAAGGGCTCGTTCCATATCTGCTGGCAGTTTATCTTGGTTTGCTTGCGATGCAGATATCACTTCTGATGATTTACCTTCTGTTGCCGTTTTGTCACTTGGTTGTGCTGAGGCTGCAGAAGTATTCATTTTTTGACTGTCATCAGTTTGTTGTTCACCTCTTTTACTGGCATTAGCCTGCATACTCGCTTCGTTATTCTCTGGCGTGTCTTGGTTTGCAACATCATTTTGTTGAGAAGATTGGTTATCTTCAGATGATTGTGGTGCCTGCGGCTCAGCGCTATTTTGTTTTTGGTCACTTTGTTGCTGATCATTCTGTGCCGATTGCGATTGCTCACCGTTTTGTTGTTCATCAGAGTTTGATGTCTGATCAGCTTGTGGCTGTTGATTCTGTGACTGTTGTTGCTCGCTATCAGATGAACGGTCATTGTTATCGTTAGATTGATTTTCAGTGTTCTGATCTTGGCTTTGTTGGTCAGATTGATCTTGTTGACCCTGTTGATTTTTCTGTTGGCCTGATTGCGACTGATCAGGCTTTGATTGATCTGAATCACTTTTATCTGACGAAGATTGCTCTGATGATGAATTATCATCATTTGAATTTGACTGATCTTGTTCTGACTTATTTGACTCTTGCTTAGAGGGATCTTGTTGCTGTTGTTCAAGCAATTTTTGAGCTAAGGCCAAATTCTTTTCTGCCTCGTTAAAAGGTGACAGTGCTGCTATGGCTTTTTGGTAACGAGCGATTGCTTCTTTATAATCTTTTAGCTGCATCAGCGCATTACCCTGATTATATAAACCTTGGGCACTATTATCTTGCTCAAACTCGGCTAATGCTTGTTGATAATCGCCTGCTTTATAGTGGGCAGAAGCACGCCATTGTGAGTCTTTAAATGTGTCAGCAGCCTGAGCAAATTCACCTTGTTGGAATGCCGATTGTGCTTGTTGATCTTTGGTTTGCCATAAATCTTGCCACACAGAGGCTTGCGCCGGTTGGCTCTGGGTCAGACTAAATGCCATTGCAGTCGCCAGCAACAATGCGGGGTTAAGCATGATGGTTAATAATCCTTGTCTAAAACTCATTAACATCGGGATGATTAATAACATGGCAAGGTATGGTCCCAGATCTTGCCATGCTTCACCAGCAAGTTCTGTTTCGGTTGCTTTACCGTCGGATGCCAACCACTGGGTTAGGGTGGTGACATCGCTGCCATCAGTTTGTGCTGGGACGAGGATCCCTTGATGTTGTTGCACCAGTTTTTGTAATAAACCGTAATCTGTTTTAGCGACAACGACTTCGTTACTATTATCACGTAGTAATTGGCCGTCAGCTAATCGGATAGGGGCTCCTTGCTTACTGCCAAAAGCCATGATCGATAAACGATAACGACTGTTTAGCGCCGTGGTTGCTTGATTAAATTGGTGTGCGGAAATGCCATCGGTCATAACAATAATGTCACCAGTAACATGACCGCCTTGTGCGAGCAGTTTTTCTGCCAAAGATAATGCAGCCGCCAAGTTTGAGCCTTTGGTCGGCATAATATCGGGCGATAATGTAGGCAGTAAGTTTAAAATGGTGCCACTGTCGCGAGTTAATGGGCTAATAGTGTATGCATCACCAGCATAGGCTATCAGTCCGGTTTCACCTTCTTTTAATTCATTAAGTAAATCGGTCGCTCTAAATTTGGCATAAGATAACCGATTAGGACTTAAGTCCGTAGCGTACATTGACTGAGACATGTCCATCACCAGTACTCTACCTTGCTCGGTAGCAAACACCGGCAGGCTTTGTTTATTTAATGCAGGACCAGCAATAGCGATAACGGCAATGATCCAACAAACTATTAATAACCATTTAGGTTGATGGGTTTTCTCAACAGTTTGGCTTATTAATAACTGGCTTAAATGTGGGGCGATATATTGCTTCCAAGCCGATTGCTGACTCTGTTTACGCCAAAATAGTGTGCTTAATATCAAAACTGGGATGAGCCCCCAAAGCCACTCAGGGCGAATAAAATGCACCATTATTGGTTCGCCTCTTTGTTTTTGCCTGTTTTAGGTAATGTTAACGAAGGCCATAGTTGTTGCAAGCTGATTAAGAAACTGATTAATAATGACATTAATAAAGGCCAATAAAATAATTCACTTTTAGGGCGGTAACTCAATTGATCTCGACTCACTGGTTCTAGCTTGTCTATTTCTTGATAAATGCCTTCGAGATCTTCGCTGTTTCTAGCTCTAAAATAATAACCTTTAGTCAGATCTGCTATTTTTTTGAGTTGGCCTTCGTCTAAATCCATTGATGGATTAACACGTTCTTTGCCAAAAATAGTGCGACGTTCTAATACATCTGCGCCAACACCAATAGTGTAAATGGTGATATTACGTTTAGCGGCAATTTGCGCGGCAACTTCAGGCTCTATGTTACCGGCGTTATTAGAACCGTCTGTCAGTAGAATCAATACTCGGTTACTTTCTGCAACTTTATCAAAGCGTTTAACCGCAAGCGCTATGGCTTCACCTATAGCGGTTTGTTTGCCGACTAAGCCAATTTGCGCATCATCTAAAAATGTGGCGACTGAGCGACGATCTAACGTTAGTGGTGCTTGTAAATATGCATGGTCAGCAAATAGGATCAGCCCAAGCCGATCTCCTTTTCGACGTTCAATAAAGTCACTAAGCACATGTTGTATTAGCGTAAATCGGTTAACCGTTTGTCCGTTTATCACCATGTCTTCAATTTGCATACTGCCCGATAAATCAACTGCCATCATTAAATCGCGGCCTTTTGCCGGTAGTTCTATTGGATCGCCAAGCCATTGTGGTCGAGCTATCGCTAATAATAAAAAAAGCCACATTAACCAGTAACGTTTTCGGCCAAATTTATAGTTTGTTGTGGTGGCATTTGTGACGGTTGCGGAGATACCCGGTAATTGTAAATACCCGCCAGCGCTGTTCATATTGACACGTTTAATCAATAACGGCAGCGGCAGCAATATTAATAACCATGGCCAATAAAGTGCTAACATTAGGCCTCCTGATGTGTAGGTGTGGATGCTAAGGTGACATCATTAAAATGACGTTTATTGCTTAACCAAGCGCTTGCTAAATGTTGTAATTGCACTTTTTCAGATGGGTTTAGACCGTTAGCTTGATGACGCTTAATTAATAACTGACCAATTTTATGTTGTTGTTCAGGTGCCAGACGGGTATCTAACCAATCAAACCAAGGTTGTCCGTTGAGTTTGGCAAAATGTTCGCGAGGTAAATAAGTTAATGCGGTGCGCTTAAGTAAGCTATTTACCTGTGCGGCAAAGTTATCATCTTCAATGTCATAACTCTGGAGTAGCGTCAGCGCTTTTTTGCGTGGAGCATGATATTGGCGCTGCTTATATAAGCGTTTGGCCAACCACAAGGCTAAAATGACAAATACAGCTGCGATTATCCAATACCCTGGTGCTGTGGGAACTGCACTTATTGGATCAGGTAATTGAATATCTTGCATTTGAGATAATGCTGATACATGTTCATCAGTTGGCATTGGCTGTGTCGGTAAATTTGAAGTGGTCATTTAACGTAAAATTTCCAATTGTGCACTGAGCGGTTTGCCTGCATCAATAAACTTTGGTTGCACTTTTATTAAATTCATTAACGAGACAAATTGCTGTATTTTTTGTTGCTGAGTGCCTAGCCAAGCTTCATAACTTTGGCGGGTTAACGTCAGTTGTTGCTGGCCATCACGTACCGGTAAGGCAAATTGTTTGGGTAAAGCTAAAGTCCCTTGTCTTAAAGGATCGGTTACTACAAATACACCAATATCACAGTAGCGGGATAGTTCCGTTAATGGCGCTAAACATTGTTGGTTAATGTGTTGCCCGTCTGTGATGATCCAAATAAGTGATCCTGGTTTAGCAATACGCTGTAAACGTTGACAGGCTTTAAACATATGACCCGGTTCGGGTGACAATTGATTAATTTGGTCTAATTGCTGCTGATGCGCATTAATTAGCCCTGAGGTTAGCTGCAAAATACCTTGACGACGACTACGTGGTTTGAGCTCTAAATGATTTGTTTCACTGGCAATTAATGCTCCAATTCTATCGCCATTATTGATAGCGTTCCAACCTAATGTTGCGGCTAAATGTGCCACTTGAACCGATTGAAGTAAGAGTTGTGAGCCAAAATACAAGCTGTGGCTTAAATCAATTAATAGCAGAATAGGGCGTTCACGCTCTTCAACAAACAACTTAGTGTGTGCCACCCCTGTGCGTGCCGTTACCCGCCAGTCAATGGTGCGAACGTCATCACCATTTTGGTAATGACGCACTTCAGCAAACTCCATCCCGCGGCCTTTGATAAGACTGCTTCGATGACCTGACAATGCTGCTTTTGCGCGTGATTTACGATCGGGCATCGCGCGCGACAGACTTTGACAAGCAATAAGCTCTTGCTCATTTAAGCTCACACCATCACTGTAAAGTGGTAATGAATTAGTTTGGTTCATCATAGCCTGATCATGCTTAATAATAGGTGTTCGAATGGGAACATTTACGGTACAGCAACTTGGCTTAGTATGTGATCAATTACCTGATCGGCCGTAACGCCTTCAGCTTGAGCTTGGTAACTGAGTAACAAACGATGTCGTAATACATTGGGCGCTACAGCTTGAATATCTTCTGGTGATACAAAATCACGCTCATATAACCAAGCTCGTGCTCTTGCACAACGTTCTAATGAGATCGTCGCGCGCGGGCTTACACCATATTCAAGCCATTTCGCCAAATCAGCACTGTAACGGGCCGGTTGGCGCGTTGCCATCACAATTTCAACAATATATTTTTCTAAGGGGTCAGCTAAATAAATCTCTAAAGCTTGGTCCCGAGCAGCAAACACATCGGCTTGGGCGACGGGATCTATCGTTGGCAATTGATGAGTTTTGGCCTCATTACGGGACTGGCGTAAGATTTCAACTTCAGTTTCAGCGCTGGGGTAATCAAGGTTTAAATGCATTAAGAAACGATCTAATTGCGCTTCTGGTAGCGGATAAGTCCCTTCATTTTCTAGCGGGTTTTGTGTTGCCATTACTAAAAACAGTTCAGGTAAAGGATAACTGTGTTTACCCACGGTAACTTGGCCTTCAGCCATTGCCTCTAATAAAGCCGATTGTACTTTGGCTGGGGCACGGTTAATTTCATCTGCAAGAATTAAATTATGGAAAATAGGTCCGGCTTCAAATTCAAATGTGCCCGTTTGTTGACGGTAAATATCAGTACCCGTTAAATCGGCTGGCAGTAAATCAGGCGTAAACTGGATACGGTGAAACTCGCCTTCGACACCGTCACATAATGCTTTTACTGCGCGGGTTTTGGCTAAACCTGGTGGGCCTTCAACTAATAAATGTCCGTTGGCGATAAGTGCTATCAGCAAGTTTTCTGTTAATACGGGCTGACCTAACACTACTGTATCTAAATAGGTGCGAAGTGAGTGGAAACGACTTAACGGCATAGCAGTACTCAATTTATTTAGTTGGTATTGGGGTTATTAGAACCTATGTTATGAATTCTATTGGTTTTTGGCTAGTAGGATTAACACTATTTAACTTTTTACTAGACAGATAGTTGTAAACGCCTGTTTAAAACTATTCAATAAAAAGTTAGAATCAGATCACACTTTGATGGTCTGACCAGATTATCTAACAAAATAGAAACTTACCGGCGGAGCCGAGTTGAGCTAACAATAATAGAGGGTGGCATATGAGTGATAGACAACAAGTAACAAATTCCCGGGGCGAACGCATTGCGATTGTTGCTGGTTTACGAACACCATTTGCGAAACAAGCAACTGCTTTTCATGGCGTGAATGCGTTGGATATGGGCAAAATGGTGGTAAATGAGTTGCTGTCTCGCTCTGAAATTGACCCTAAATTAATAGAACAACTTGTATTTGGAAAAGTGGTACAGATGACCGCCGCGCCAAATATTGCTCGTGAAATTGTGTTAGGAACTGGGATGAATGTCAATACAGATGCTTATTCTGTTACTCGCGCTTGTGCGACTAGTTTTCAGTCTACTGTTAATGTGGCAGAGTCAATCATGACCGGTAATATTGAAATTGGTTTAGCGGGTGGTTCTGATTCGTCTTCTGTATTACCTATTGGAGTATCAAGAAAACTGGCTCATGCTTTAGTCGATCTAAATAAAGCGCGTTCGTTTAAAGAGAAATTTGCGATTGCACGTCGTTTGGGTTTGAAAGATCTTTTACCTGTACCGCCAGCCGTTGCTGAGTATTCAACAGGCTTGTCTATGGGACAAACAGCAGAACAGATGGCAAAGACTTATCATATTAGTCGTGCAGATCAAGATGCATTAGCCCACAGGTCGCATACTTTGGCGACAGAAGCTTGGAATGCAGGTGTTCTTCGTGATGAAGTGATGACAGCCCACATTGCTCCATACAAGCATTTTATTGATCGCGATAATAATATTCGTGAAAATTCAGTTTTAGAATCTTATGCTAAATTACGTCCAGCCTTTGACCGTAAACACGGCACAGTAACAGCGGCCAACAGCACACCGTTAACCGATGGTGCATCTGCGATTATTCTAATGAGTGAAGGTCGTGCTAAGGCCTTAGGTTATCAGCCAATAGGTTTCATTAAGAGTTATGCGTTTACTGCTATTGATGTTTGGCAAGATATGTTGATGGGGCCTTCATATGCCACACCATTAGCATTAAAACGTGCTGGTATGGAATTAGAAGATTTAACGCTGATTGAGATGCACGAAGCATTTGCTGCACAAACTTTAGCAAACATGCAAATGTTCGGTTCTAAAAAGTTTGCCCAAGAAAAACTAGGTCGAAATCGTGCTATTGGCGAAATCGACATGAGTAAGTTTAATGTATTAGGCGGTTCACTGGCTTATGGCCATCCTTTTGCGGCAACGGGTACTCGTTTGATCACTCAAGTATGTCGTGAGCTTAAACGCCGCGGTGGTGGTACTGGTTTAGCAACTGCTTGTGCTGCAGGTGGTTTAGGCGTAGCAATGATTTTAGAGGTGGAGTAATGAGCATGGAAAAAACATTTAATTTAGCTCGTCGTGACGATGGTATTGCGATTTTAACCATGGATGTTCCTGGTGAAACCATGAACACGTTAAGAGCAGAGTTTGGTCCTGAAATTACAGAAATTTTAGCTGAAGTAAAAGCTGATCCAAGTATTACCGGTTTGGTGGTTATTTCTGGTAAGGCTGATTCCTTTGTTGCGGGTGCCGACATTAGCATGCTTGCGGCGTGTAAGAGTGAGGCGGATGCTAAGGCATTGTCACAACAAGGTCATGTATTATTTTCTGAACTTGAAGGATTATCGATTCCTGTTGTTGCTGCTATAAATGGTGCTTGTTTAGGTGGAGGTTTAGAATTAGCGCTAGCATGTCATTTACGTATATGCAGTGATGATAAAAAAACCATGTTAGGTTTGCCAGAAGTACAACTGGGTCTGCTGCCTGGTACGGGCGGTACTCAGCGATTACCACGTTTAGTTGGTATTACTACAGCACTTGATATGATGCTAACCGGTAAACAAATTCGTCCTAAACAAGCACTGAAAATGGGTTTAGTGAATGATGTAGTTCCCAATTCTATTTTGCTTGAAACCGCGATTGAGTTGGCGAAGAAAGGCAAGAAAGCGGCTAAACCTGTTGTTCAATCTAAAATTAATCAGTTTTTAGAATCAACATCATTTACCCGAGACATTATTTTTGATCAAGCACGCAAGCAAGTACTCAAGAAAACTCAAGGTAATTATCCTGCACCAGCCAAGATTATTGACTGCGTTCGTCAAGGTATGAGTAAAGGTGTGGTGAAAGGCTTAGAAGTTGAAGCCACACATTTTGCTAATTTGGTGATGTCTAAGGAATCTGCCGCATTAAGAAGTTTGTTCTTTGCTACGACAGAAATGAAAAAAGAGACCGGTGCTGAAGGTGCTGAACCTCGTGAAGTCAAAAAAGTGATGGTGATTGGTGGTGGCTTAATGGGCGGCGGTATTGCGTCTGTGACAACCACTAAGGCTAAGATACCTGTTCGTGTTAAAGATATTTCTGAGCAAGGTTTGAGTAATGCCTTAGCCTATGCTTATAAGCTATTAGATAAAGGGGTTAAGCGTCGTCATATGACGCCTGCCGTTCGCGATAATATCATGTCGTTAATGACAACAACCACCGAGTATAATGGGGTTAAAGATGCTGATATTGTTGTTGAGGCAGTATTTGAAGATTTAGCATTGAAACATCAAATGGTGAAAGATGTTGAGCGTGAGTGTGGTGAAAACACCATTTTCGCATCTAATACCTCATCGTTACCCATTGGACAAATTGCCGAAGCAGCAAGCCGTCCTGAAAATGTGATTGGTTTACATTACTTCTCTCCAGTAGAAAAAATGCCATTAGTTGAAGTGATTGCTCATAAAACAACATCACCTGAAACCATTGCCACAACGGTGGCCTTTGCTCGTAAGCAAGGTAAAACGCCAATTGTTGTACAAGACGGTGCAGGTTTCTATGTTAACCGTATTCTTGCACTTTATATGAATGAAGCGGCACAGCTATTACTAGAAGGCCAGCGAATAGAACATATTGACAGTGCCTTAGTTAAATTTGGTTTCCCTGTCGGCCCAATGACATTGCTCGATGAAGTGGGTATTGACGTTGGCGCTAAGATTTCGCCTATTTTAGAAAAAGAGTTAGGCGATAGATTCAAAGCACCTGCGGCTTTTGACAAATTATTAGCTGATGAACGTAAAGGCCGCAAGAATGGTAAAGGTTTCTATCAATATGGCCCTAAAGCGAAAAAAGCCAAGTTGGTTGATGAGTCTGTTTATAAGGTGTTGGATATTGCAATCGCTTCAGATAAAGAAGCGAAAGAAGTGGCTGAGCGTTGTACCATCCAAATGTTAAATGAAGCTATTCGTTGTCTTGAAGAGGGGATTATCGCTTCAGCTAGAGATGGTGATATTGGCGCCATATTTGGCATCGGTTTCCCGCCATTTCTTGGTGGGCCATTCCGTTATATTGATACTTTAGGTGCCGCCAATTTAGTGACAACGTTACATCGTTACCAATCACTCTACGGTGATCGTTTTGCACCATGTGATACGTTAGTAAACATGGCTAATGATGGAAGTTTATTTTATAAAAAATAAAGTAAATGCTTCTATCTGATAGCTTTTTAGTTATCGGTTTGTAAAAAAGCGGCAAGTTATTGCCGCTTTTTTATTGTATAAAGGCATTCTTTTGCCTGATTTTTAATCAATGCGATACTTCTTTTCGGTATAATACCTATTTTAAAGTATTATAATGTTATTCCATCATATGGATTTAACTTCTGAATTAAGCCGTAATAGCTAAATCATCTAATATTAAGGTTATTCTTTACGAGTCTAAGAAAAGTCGTAGGGATTAGATTAACTGAGTTGTTTGAGGTTCTGTGAGAATGTTGTTCAGTGGGTTATTTTTGCTTTTAGTATCAAATGTAAGCAGTAGATTTTTATTTGGATTTGCTGCTTATAAACATGGACTAGCTGTAAAGCGCTGGGGATGCGTTGGCTGTATTCTAGGGCCACTTACTTACCCTTTATTTAGTACACATAAACGCTTAGCTGATATGAAAATTTGGCGACATGGGCGATATAGAATAGATTGCTAAACTCATTTTGGTTTGCTGTATCAACATTCAAATAAAAACAAAAAAGGAGCTTAAGCTCCTTTTCTATGGCTGATGGTTAATCATCAGTATCTTACGAATTACTTCCACCAAGCTCTTGCTTGGATAACTTCAAGGTGGTTTAAACCTTCAGGTAATGTTACTTTTTTGCGAGCTGGTTTTGCTAAACCAAGTGCTATTTTTAGAGAAGTAAACATAGGGTTCTCCTTAAGCTGTTTGGGTGTCTAAAACTTTGATACCAGGAACTTTAGCTGTTTGAGTGTCTAGCACTTTGATACCAGGAACTTTAGCTGTTTGAGTGTCTAGCACTTTGATACCAGGAACTTTAGCTGTTTGAGTGTCTAGCACTTTGATACCAGGAACTTTAGCTGTTTGAGTGTCTAGCACTTTGATACCAGGAACTTTAGCTGTTTGAGTGTCTAGCACTTTGATACCAGGAACTTTAGCTGTTTGAGTGCCTAGCACTTTGATACCAGGAACTTTAGCTGTTTGAGTGTCTAGCACTTTGATACCAGGAACTTTAGCTGTTTGAGTGTCTAGCACTTTAATGCCAGGAACTTTAGCTGTTTGAGTGTTTAGCACTTTGATACCAGGAACTTTAGCTGTTTGGGTATCTAGCACTTTGATACCAGGAACTTTAGCTGTTTGGGTATCTAGCACTTTAATGCCAGGAACTTTAGCTGTTTGGGTGTCAAGTTCATTTACAATAGTAACATTACTGATAGATAAAGCAGATATAACAGCTACTGTAATTATTCCTTTAATCATTTTAATCTCTCTTATATTTAGTAATTCAAGCTCAGGGTTAAATAACAATATTATTTTGACAACTGAGTATTAATTAGCATTTGTCATGCCAAATATAAGAAATAAATATTTATTTTTTCATTATAGTGCCGTTGATCGTGTCAAATTTGAGTTTATCTGCTGTCAGCATTAGTTCAAAGTCAGCTTCTCTAATAGGTTTGCTATAGATATAGCCTTGAATTTCTTCACAGTTAAGCGCTTTTAGAATATTTAATTGTGCAGTTTGTTCTACACCCTCACCAACCACTGTCAGTCCCATATTGTGAGCTATCGTAATAATAGAATCGACCATCTTGAGGTCTCTGTCTGATTTATCAATATCATCAACAAAGGTTTTATCGATTTTTAAACAGTGAATAGGGAATCTTTTTAGATATGATAAAGAAGAATAGCCTGTACCAAAATCGTCAAGCGCCAGACTGACGCCCATTTTCGCTAATTGTTGCATTACTTTAATGGCCTGTTCTGGATTTTTGATGACAGTGCCTTCAGTAATCTCTAGTTCTAAGTGTTTGGCCGGTAGTTTTGTGAGTCGTAAAGTTGACTCTATTCGTTGCTGTAAATCAGGGAGTGCAAACTGCCTCGACGATAAATTGACAGCGACTCTGCCGCTAAATAGACCTAATTCGAGCCATTTTTGCGCGGCAAAACAGGCTTTTCTTAGTACAACATCACCAATTTCTACTATCAAACCGTTTTCTTCTGCTAGGGGGATAAATTCATTTGGTCCAATCAGGCCTAGTTTCGGGTGGTTGAGTCTAACTAATGCTTCCATACCATTGAGTCGATCCATTTTTACATCGATTTTAGGTTGGTAATACACTTCGAATAGGTCATCCTTTAGTGCTTCTCGGATCAAACTTTCTATTTCTAGTTGACGTAGTGCATTTTGGTTTAATGATTCAGAATAAAATTGATAGCGATTACCACCACCTGATTTTGCGTGATACATGGCAATATCGGCTTTACGTAGTAATGCCTGCTCGTTTTGCTCGTCTTCAGGATAAAGCACAATGCCGATACTAATACCTAACACCAGTGAGTCATTATTAAGAGTGAAAGCTGGCTTTAGACAATTTATCACTTGTGTTGCAATTGCTGCACATGATCCGATATCAGGATGTTGGTCGACAAGTAAGGCAAATTCATCGCCTCCTAAACGGTATAAGCTGGCATGTTTTGGAATGGCCAACTGAATTCGTTCAGCAACACCAATTAATAAATCATCACCAATTTGATGACCTAATGAGTCATTAATTCGTTTGAAATTATCTAAATCAAGCACCATCAGAGTGTGATGAACATCTTTTTTAACTAAGTTACTGAGTGTCACTTGCAAGCTAGAGCGATTAGGAAGACCAGTAAGTAAATCATTATTGGTTAATTTTCTGAGTTCCTCTTCTTGTTGCTTACGGCGAGTTATATCGGAAAATACGCCGACATAATGACTTGTTTCACCTTGTTCATTGTATATTGCGTCAATTGTTATTTCCATTAAGAAAAAATTGTCTTTACCTCTACTTGCTTCAAGTTCACAGCTCCAACGCCCCTGTTGTTTTAGCAAGCTTCGTATTTGTTCGGAATAACTTGCTGGATAGCGAGTAAAATTAAGCGTTTCAGAGACAAACTTTTCTTTTGTTGATGCGGTCAGCTCACAACAAGCATTATTAACTTCAACAAATTGATACTTCTCATTAAGGATAAACATCCCTTCTGAGATGTTTTCAATTGCTCGCGCAAACAAACGTAATTGCTCTTCGGCTTGTTTGATATTATTAATGTCTTTAATGGTGCCAGTCATTCGCAGAGGCTGGTCTTTTTGGTCGCGCTCAACTATTTTGGCTCTGTCTAAAATCCAGATCCACTGTTGGTTACGTGCTTTAACGCGATAAGCAATTTCAAAGTGATCAGTTAAGGCATTAAAGTGATCATTTAATGCTTTTGTTACCCGTTCTCTATCTAATGGATGGATATTACTTTCTTCATCAGGGTTACCCGAGCGACGACCGTCTTGAGGAAAGTCTAAAGAGCCCCAAATATTAGAGCGATAGATTTTACCACTTTCAATATCCCAGTCCCACATTTCATCGCCGCTACCCCATAAGGATAACTTTAAGCGTTCTTCACTTTGGGCTATTTGTTTTTGGGTTTGTCTACGTCGAATAACAGACCTGAAAATTAAAGAAACTATAATAAGTACTATTGTAGTGTAAATCGCTATAGCAATACTTGATAACCACCAAGGCGGTGTTATTAATATTTTTATAAATCGTTCATTTGTTTTCTGTCCAGATAGACGATGTTCTGCATAAATTCTAAAAGTATATTCACCAGATGATAGGTTTGTATAAGTTACAGTATTATTACCTTCTGTAGATAACCATGTTTTTTCAAGATCTTCTAGATAATAAAAAAACTCAAAGTCACTATTGTTCTCTCCCAGAATATTGAATTTTAGTGTAAAAGGATATTCTGAGTATTTTAAAGTTATTTTTTCTAGAAAGTTTATTGGTTTTTCTAACTGCCCTGTTCCAATTTCGACTGGAGAGTTAAATAATAAAAGTTCTTCGAAATTAATTGTATAATTTGGTTTTTTTTCTAACGCCGAGATGATCTCAAGTGGATTCACTACAAGTAAACCATCTGAACTTCCAAGAATAATATTATCATTTATTATTAGTGTCGATTGAGTATTATAATCGTTAAATGAACCATTTTTAGTGTTTAAAATATATTTTTTATTTTTAATAAGATCAAGGATTATGATTTCTCTATTTGATGCAATAGTAAGAGTGTTTTTTACACTTGTTATAGAGTAAATTATTTTTTTTCTATCAATTACTTTAGTTGCTTTTTCATTTTCTAATAAATAAACTGAGTTTCGAGTTCCAAAAAATATTTTGTTATCACTCTTGGTTAAATTGAAAACGAAGTCGCGGTTAAATATATTTACAAAGGTGCCATTCTCGTATTTTATCAAACCACTTTGTGAAGCAATCCATAAAGTATTATTGTCGAGTAAAGTATCGTATATAGGGTAACCCGTCTTTGTATCAAGTGTTGTGATGATTTCCCCATCAAGAGTGACTTTATATATTTTGCCATCGAAGGTAGATACAAAAACTATATCCCCATATTTTCTAATATTAAATATAACATCTGTAAGTATCTTTCTTTCAACTTTAGTATGATTATTTTTAAATATTAAGCCGTCGGATGAACCTATAAATATGTTATCTTTAATACTGATTATCGATTTAGGTCCATGATTGAGGTTTTTAATCTCAACGGTTTTTGATTCTAATTTTTTATCATACCTATGTATAATACTTTCATTATCAGCTATAATTATTTCATTATTAATCTGAGTCATCGACCAAATGTCTTTTTCGGGTATATTTATTCTTTTTAGGTAATTACCACTTTTTGATATATCAAAATAACCATCAACATAATTTGAAATATAAATATGTTTTTTATTTTGTGTGATTGTAACGTTGTGTAATCTTTCTTTTTTTATATCTAGGGTACCTATTTTTTTTGTTTCTAGTTTTTGGCCTATTAATTTAAGTTCATAAAGGCTATTTTTAGACATTCCAAGTCTATAAGGAGAGTCGAAGTTATCTGTTGTGATTAATGTTTTTGTTTCAAACTTAGATATTAGTTCAATATTTTGGTTAACAAGGTAAATTCCATGGATTGCTGCGACTATTAAATTGTTGTTCATGATCGTTATATCATTTGTATTTGTTATTAATTTTTTGACATTTTGCTCCCGTAATTCGAACACATCTCCTTCATAATTCCTGATAAATAGGGAGCTTTCTAATTGTATAATTTTTTTTACTTCTTTAAATTCATTTTTTATAACATCTTTTAGTATCTTTTTAGTTTTGCTTTCATAAGAGATTATTCGATTGTTTAAACCAATTAAAACTTCTTTGTTTTGTGTTGATAATGACCAAATTGCTTGTTCACCGATTAAATCTGATATCTCATTTGTAATGAATTTTTCTGTATGTTGATCGTATGTGACTAGACCTTTATCAGTTCCAACAAGAAGAACTCCATTATCATCAATCAGTAAATTACGAATAAACGAACTTGGGAGAGCACCTTCAATATCTTCAGCATAAAATGGTTTAAATACGTTACCGTCAAAACGGTTTAATCCATTGATTGTACCTATCCAAACGTAGCCATCTAGATCTTCTACTATTGAAGTTACAGAATCCTGGGATAAACCATCTGCAACTCCATAGTTTGTGTGATTAAGCAGGATATCGAAATTTGATTCTGTGTTATCAGCTTCAATGGCTGTTACGCCGAAGCTAAAAATAAAATAAACACAGATTAATAGTAATATTTTAGGCATAGATTTATACTTATTCTCTTTTGATGCCGCAAAGAAGTTGATGAATTGACTACTTTTTCAGAAAGCTGGCCCTTTGTCAAAAGCATGTTAACAAAAAAAGTGCGATTGATAGAATATTACTCAATTATTACAATAAAAATTGCATAAAGTTATTTTTTAATCAATTAGTTATAATAATACTTACGTTTTATTTAGTACCTTGTACCGTTAACCTCGCTTGCCAAACTTTGTTAACTTAACAACAACTTATTTTTCATTTTATGTTTTTCATTTTTCTGAGATAGAGATTCACTAAAACTGAAATTTATCGGCCTGCTGTTTAAACGCCTTTAAATCAACGATCATATTATCTGAACGCAAATTTGTTTGTTGATTATGCTGTTCGCCACTGTTAAACAGCACTAATCGATCGCAATCCTTACTGCGCATGTGAGCCACCATAAACTTTATCAAGTGAGCTCTGGTGAGCTTTTCGACTTCCGCAACAACCATTTCATGTTGATTAAATGCATAATCACGATTACCCAAGCTCACCCAATAACGTTGGCTGCGTGTTTTTAGATTAGTATCGTGTTCCATTATTTGAGCTATCATGCCTTGTTTAGTGCTTTCCCATTGTTCATTGGTAATTTGCATAACAGCATAATTAAAGTCGGCTATGAACTCGTCAATTGCTTCGAGCAGTTGTCTTGGACCTGTTGTGGGGGACTGAACATAAAAAATTAGCCCAGGGTGTCGGTTTAGTGGTAAATAGCCAGTACCGACCATGTAACCTAATTGCTGCTTAGTGCGCAATTCATGAAAGAAAGTAGATGACATGGTATGGTTTAATAAACTGAATAACGCCATACGTTCCGGAGTTGCCATTCGAGATTGGTAGTAGACTATAATTGCGCTATCTTGATGATCAATAGCTTTTTCGAGAAGTAACGAGCCTCTTTTATCGAGGTTGATAAGTTCGCGTGATGATTCGGCGCTGGGTTTGGTGACTAAAGACAATAGATGTTGTAATCGCTTGCCAAGTTGTTGAGCTTCTTCAACTAGCCAATCTCCGTAAACTAATCCTTCAAGATATATTTTTTTATAAAATTCGCTTACGTGATTATGTAAATCATCAAGGGTGAGTAATGCCAGTTCCTCTGCCATTCTCGCGGGTTCAAAACTTCTTTTTTGCAGCGAGACGGTTAAACTGGTAAATAATTGTGATATTGGTTTGGCTTGAGCAACATTATTCCAGCTACGTAAAATCTGTTTTTTAATCATGTTAAAGCGCTGTTCAGTAAAATTACGTTCTCGTGCTTTGTTGATAATCAAGGTTAATAACTTTTCTTGGTTACCGGTAAAACCTGTTAAATGCAGCGTAATACCGCCTTGGTGAGGGTAGATATTGTAATTAAGTCCTGCAACCTCTGCTTGGTAAGTCGGCTCTGTTAGATAATCAATAAGCATTTCAACATACAGCCTAGTTAAAGCTGCTTTTTTTGGCGTAGAGCTGGCTTGATCTGAGTCCATTGATAAGTATAAATGTCCTTTAGGAACTTTGAATTCATCATCTTTTTTGTGCCAAATACGATAGCCTTCACCTTCAGCTACTATGGTAGGTATTGGTGTATTACTTTTGTCTGCCCGAGCTCGTGGGTTGGCGACAATAAACGGATTTTTTTCAGGAAGTTTAAGTGTTTCTCTTATTGAAATTGCTGACCATTTTGCTATTTGTTGAGCCGTTAATGAGCTGACTTGGTAAGGGGTGTCATACCATTTTGCTTGACTATCAACCTGCGAGTCTTTTGCTACTGTGATGAGGCGCATATTGTTCACCGACATCATGCACAGCAATTGCTTGGTTTCATCCTCAAGCATCTCATCCATACGATAGTCGCCATAAATAATGTCTTTTATATCGTAATGGTGCATGTTGATGCTGAGATGACTCGCTAAATCCAAGGTTTTGATCTGTTCTTGGAAACGAAATGCTGTATCAAGTAAATTAGCTCGTTCTTGGTAGCGCCATGTTTGAATACCTTGTTGCTTAATCAGTTCTATGTATTCAAATACACAGGATACGACTTCATCAAGCTCAGCAAATCCTTTGTCGGTTAATTGTATGCTGATTGAATAGTCTTTAAAATTGTAACCATTAACCCCACCGCCAGCAGATAAGTTATTGGCTAATCCCTGTACTTTTAAATAGGACAGTAAACTTCCCGGACTTTCATTACCAAGCAAATGGCTGATAAATGTGAGTGGTTTTCGCTTATAAAATTGATCTATCTGTGGCAGTGCGAAGCTAATACTGACTCGCTTTTGATCTTTTAACGGTACAATTTGTATATATTTCTGTTGTTGAGCCTCTGTTATCAACGCTTCAGCTGGATAGTGTTTACTTACATTTCTATTGAGGATCTTTGAAAAGTATTGCTCAACGATAATGCCCAGTTCTGCTATTGGACGGGGGCGACAACGCATAATGTCATGATATTGGCGCTGTAATGTTGTTGATAAAAAGCCAGCAACTCATCTCGAATGTCTGCTTGTTTACCCGCTAAGGTTGTTTGATTACCGACGGAAAATTTCGAAAAAGGGTGCTTGGGGTTAACGGTTTCTTTTTGAACTTGGTAAACTCGGCGAATATCATCTTTTAATTTTAAACTAAATTCAGATTCGATTGCCTGCCTTTCTCGATCAACTAACTCTAAGTCAAACTTAGGGGCAATAAAAAATTGACTAAATCGGTCTAATGAACCTTCTAAAGCTTCTGCGTTGATACTATAGAAAAAATTAGTCTGTTCTGTGCCTGTCCACGCATTATTGTTACCACCATGTTGATTAATATAAGCATGGTATTCGCCAGAGTCTGGATATTTCTCGGTACCTAAAAACAACATGTGTTCAAGAAAATGCGCCATACCAGGTCGAGTTGCGGGATCGTCAAAATGACCAACGTTGACAGCCATAGATGCAGCTGCTTGATTTGATTGCATATCTTCAACTAACAACACTCGAAGTTGATTGTTTAATACTCGATATTGATATTGACGATGATCATTTTTGCTTTTATAAACCGCTGGAAATTCAGGCAAGAGGAGGCTCCAGAAAAGATAACTTGTTATATATTGATCTTGTTATTACTTTTTAGCAAATTACCTTGGCTTATTTTATTTAATTATCGACTAAAGTTTATCTAAATAACCCTTCTACTGGGTTTGTTGTTGCAGTGATTAGCGCTACAATTGGCAAGGAACAATAATAAAAACATCATGAGAGAAGTATGCAGCTATTTTTGATGCGTCATGGCGAAGCGAGTTTTGACGCGCCGTCAGATAAAGAGCGAAAATTAACAGAAACTGGCCGTATTGAGACTGAATTAATGGCAAATTGGTTAGCTAAACAGGTTAGTCATTTTGATTTGGTCATTGTTAGCCCGTACCTTCGTGCTCAACAATCTTGGCAAGAGGTAAGTACCCACTTACCTGAACCCCGAAAATGGGTAGTTGATGATGATGTTGTTCCGTCTGGTGATCCTAAAATAGCTGTAGATATCATATTGGCTTATGCCGAACAATATAAAGCAGATAATGTGTTGGTCATTTCACATATGCCAATATTAGGCTTTATGGTGAGTGAGTTTGTTCCGAGTATGGAACCACCTTTATTTGCAACTTCTGCAGTGGCTCATATTGACATGCTTGGCCAGCAAACTCGCTTTGTGGCAATGACCGTACCCCATCAGGTTGTGATGTAATAACAATTTTATCTGCAATTGTTTGTAAGTAATATTGTGTGGGTATACATAAAGGTAAGTCATCACTTACCTTGTTTGCGCATACTCCCCCTAATTAACGTCGGTGGGGTTGATCACCTATATCAATTAATACTAATAATGCCGCATCGCCACCCCATTCCTTCGGTGCCTGATGAAACGCTTTAACATTTGGGTGTTGCGCTAACCACATTGGTGTTTGTTGCTTTAGAATCCCCATTCCATAACCGTGCATCACACAGCAACATATTGTGCTTTGCTTCAAACATGCTTGGATAAGTGCGGCTAATTCAAGTTTAGCTTCTGCTTGACGCATTCCGTGTAAATCAAGCAATAGATCGGGTGAGTAATCTCCTCGTCTTAAGCGTTTTAATTCATGTTTATCTGTGTTGTTATTAATCCAACGCATAGGACCATCGACCGGCAGAAGCGGCTGATATGTATCCGAAAAATAGCTATCAGCATGGATTTGCTGTTCTTTTACTTCGAACTGTTGTTTGGCTTTGACAGGCTGTTTAAAGTGGTGAGTATCTTGCCTTAGCGGTTTGATTCCCTCTATTAATGCACTAAACAGCGATAAGTCTGAATAATTATCGTCTTTCATTAGGGTATTGTATTGAATTCTAGGTCATCTTAATAGACATCAGTTACAATAGCTCAGAACAATTTTTGAGGAGTGTGTTTTGGATAAGATCTTTGTAGATGAAGCTGTCACTGAGTTACGTACCATCGCTGATATGTTACGTTGGGCTGTCAGCCGTTTTAATGATGCCGGTATTTATTATGGTCACGGAACGGATAATGCTTGGGATGAAGCGGTTGCATTGGTTTTTGATGCATTACATTTACCCGAAGAAGTTGGCCAGCAGGTTATTTTAAGTAACTTAACCAGTAGTGAAAAACACAAAATTGTTGAGTTGATTATTCGCCGTGTACGTGAACGTTTACCGGTACCGTATTTGACCAATAAAGCTAATTTTGCAGGGCTTGAATTTTACGTCGATGAACGGGTACTTGTACCGCGTTCACCCATTGCCGAAATGATTAATAATCAATTTAGCCCTTGGTTATACAACAAACCGGTTAATCGCATTTTGGATTTATGTACCGGTAGTGCTTGTATTGCCATTGCTTGTGCCTATGCATTTGAAAACGCTGAAGTTGACGCGTTAGATATTAGCGAAGATGCACTAGAAGTCGCGCAAATTAATATTGAATCTTTGGGTGTATTGGATCGTGTTTTCCCGATGCAATCTGATTTGTTCTCGGCAATCCCAAAAGGTCAGCATTACGACTTAATTGTATCTAACCCTCCCTATGTTGATGCTGAAGATATTGGCGATATGCCTGAAGAATATCATCATGAACCCGAGATTGGGTTAGCATCTGGTAATGATGGTTTAGATTTAACCAAGCGTATCTTAGCGAGTGCAGCAGATTATCTTACCGAAAGTGGTTTGCTGGTCGTTGAAGTTGGTAATTCAATGGTACATCTGATTGAGCAATATCCTGATATGCCGTTTACTTGGGTTGATTTTGAATTTGGTGGTGATGGCGTATTTGTGTTAACCCGTGATCAGCTAGTTGAAAATGAATCACTTTTCGCCATCTATAAAGATAGTGAATAATAGCGGTAAGAATCGTACTCAATGAAGTGAATAATTAACAGAGGTAGTTAACGCGCATGTCAGGAAATAGTATTGGTCAAAATTTTGTTGTTACAACATTTGGTGAAAGCCATGGTGTTGCACTAGGTTGTATCATTGATGGTTGTCCTCCAGGACTGGAGTTAACTGTTGAGGATATGCAACATGATTTAGACCGTCGTCGTCCTGGTACGTCACGCTACACAACGTCACGCCGAGAAGCTGATGAAGTGAGAATTTTGTCTGGAGTGTTTGAAGGTAAAACCACTGGCACTTCTATTGGTCTGTTGATTGAGAACACCGATCAACGCAGCCAGGATTATTCAGACATTAAAGACACTTTTCGTCCTGGTCATGCAGATTATACCTATCAACAAAAATATGGCATGCGTGATTATCGTGGTGGTGGCCGTTCGTCTGCACGTGAAACAGCAATGCGTGTTGCCGCTGGAGCCGTTGCTAAAAAATACCTCAAGCAAGTTCATGGTATTGAAATTCATGGATACCTAGCTCAATTAGGACCTATAAGTGCTGACACTATTGATTTAGCTCAAATTGAGCAAAATGCATTTTTCTTCCCTGATGCCAGTAAATTAGAAGCGTTAGATGAGTACATGCGTGGCTTACGTAAATCTGGTGATTCAATAGGCGCCAAAATTACTGTTGCCGCCACTGGTGTTCCTGTGGGATTAGGCGAACCGGTATTTGATCGCCTTGATGCTGATATCGCGCATGCGTTAATGGGCATTAATGCCGTTAAAGGTGTTGAAATTGGTGATGGTTTTGGCGTTGTTACTCAGAAAGGCTCTGAAGGTCGTGACTTAATGTCACCACAAGGTTTTGCGTCGAACCATGCTGGTGGTGTATTGGGCGGCATTTCATCTGGCCAACCTGTTGTGGCTCATATTGCGCTAAAGCCTACTTCAAGTATAAGTGTGCCAGGTCAAAGCATGACAGTGCAGGGCGAGACTATTGATATGATTACGAAAGGTCGTCATGATCCTTGTGTCGGTATTCGTGCAGTGCCTATTGCCGAAGCGATGCTCGCAATTGTGTTGATGGATCATTTATTAAGACATCGTGCGCAAAACCACGATGTGACTAGCCAAACCCCTGTAATCGGAATGCGATAATGCCTTCAGTTAAACGCGCTGAGCCAGATTTACGCTGGCTCAGCGCTTGTTATTTCTTCTTTTTCTCTATTCTTGGCATCATGGTTCCCTATTTAGGAGTATTCTTTGATAGCCGAGGTTTCAATGCCCAAGAGATAGGTTTTTTGTTGGCCATTTTAATGGCCACTCGAATTGTCGCTCCTAATGTGTGGGCGGCCGTGGCCGATCGTACTGGTATGCGTTCAGAATTGATAAAGCTTGGATCCTGTGCTGCAGCGATTACTTACATCAGTTTTTTCTTTGACGGCAGCTTCATATATCTTGCGGTTAGTTTGGCTATATACACTTTCTTTTGGAATTCTATTCTTGCTCAGTTAGAAGTGATTACGTTAGAAACGCTAGGCGATAAAGCTGAGCGTTATGGTGCTATTCGTAGCTGGGGTAGCGTAGGGTATATCGTTCTGGTCATTAGTGGTGGCCTAGCCATTGATCATTGGGGCCCAGAAGTATTGCCTTATATGGGGATGATATTGTTTTTAGGTTTGTTTGTTTGCTCATTACCGTTACCAGCTAACCGCAGTGTTGTAGTCAATAAATCTGAACGACCTAAGCTAACATTTGATGCGTCATTGGTATGGTTCATGTTGTCTGCAATGTTGCTACAGATGAGTGTCGGACCATTTTATGGCTTTTTTGTACTGTATTTAAAACAGGTTGGCTATTCTGAGACTATTGCTGGGGTGTTGGTTGCCTTAGGTGTGCTAGCCGAAATTGTTATCTTCTTTTATTCATCCCGGCTTATTCGTCAATACGGTATTCGAGTATTACTTGTTGTGAGTATTTTGTTAACAGCCGTTCGTTGGTTACTGTTAGCTTTTGGTGTTGAACACGTTTCATTATTGGTCATTAGCCAATTATTGCATGCATTTACTTTTGGTTTAGTCCATGCCGCTTCCATCCATTTTATTCACCGTCATTTTAATGTCAGTCATCGCAGCACAGGCCAAGCACTATATGCCAGTGTCAGCTTTGGTGTAGGCGGTGCCTTAGGCACCTGGATAAGTGGCATTATTTGGGGTGATGGTAGTAGTACTATGTGGGTTTGGGTATTTGCTGCAGCTTGTGCATTTTTATCTATGATAGCGGTATTGCTTATTCCCAATATTAATGGTGAAGCACCCACCAATACACTAAAAAGCTAATATTAATTGTGTTGTCGCAATACAGTAGTAATAACAGTATTAAGGAGTTGACGTGAAACGTTTTCGCTTAGGGATAATCATTAATCCATTAGCTGGCCTTGGAGGCAGTGTTGCTTTAAAAGGTTCTGATGGTGTAGCCGTAGAAGCTATTGCAAAAGGCGCTATTCCCAAAGCACAAATGCGTATGCAACAAGCTTTGAATGTTATTTTACCTTTCATGAAACAAATCGATATTATTACAGCATCTGGTGATATGGGCGGGAGCTTATGTCGTCAAATGGGCTTTTCGACTCAAGAGGTATATTCCGCGGTAGAAACTACTTCAACTGAAACAACAACAGCAATAGACACACAACATGCTGTGAAATGTTTACTCGATCATCAATTAGATTTGTTACTGTTTGCTGGTGGTGATGGTACTGCCCGTGATATTTATGCCGTGGTTGATGACTCATTTCCGGTGTTGGGTGTTCCCGCTGGTGTTAAAATTCACTCGGGTGTTTATGGTATAACCCCACATGCTTCTGGGCTTGTTGTCAGTATGTTACTCAAAGGTGAGTTAGTGAGCTTAATGTCTGCTGACATCATGGACATTGATGAGATTGCCTTTAGGCAGGGAATTGTAAAAGCGAAACGGTTTGGTGAAATGACGGTTCCTGCTGCTCCACGTTATATACAAGCCGTGAAGATGGGCGGTAAAGAAGTTGATGAATTAGTGTTGGCCGATATTGCCGCTGATGTGATCGAATCGATGGACGATGAACTTTATATCATGGGATCAGGTAGCACCGTAGCGGCAGTAATGGAAGACCTTGGCTTAGACAATACTTTGCTTGGTGTCGATGTTATTCATCATAAAAGCGTCATTGCTAAGGATGTTACAGCACAGCAATTACTCGCGTTAATCGCCGATAAAAAAATGTATCCTAGGGCCAAACTGGTGATTACCTTAATCGGCGGGCAAGGGCATATATTGGGCCGTGGCAATCAGCAGTTGTCACCGGAACTCATCCGGCAACTAGAAAAAGACGATATTTTAATCCTAGCCACAAAAACTAAGCTAAAAGCACTTGAAGGTAGACCATTAATTGTGGATAGTGGCGACCCTGAATTAGATAAAGTACTCACTGGCTATTATAAAATAGTCACGGGTTACCATGATTACGTGATGTATCAAGTAGCCAACCCAGATTTAGTGGAGAAGTAGAACATGTTAGAACAGTACGATGCTGCATTAGAGTCTTGGATTGAAGACAGTGTTACTCACAGCGACGATGATGCATTGTTTGCTTGTGGTTATTTACAAGGCCACGTAGCCGTTGTATTAGCCGAGCTAGAAGTCGAACCTGAACAAGATTTAGCCGCGCTTGACCATAAGTTGGTTAAATGCCTTGCGTTGGCAAATGAAGAATTAGATGAACATGATTTTTCATTAGTGGAAGCTGCATGGCAGCAGTTACGTCAACGTATTGCCGCTCAAGCGGCATAACTTGGAATAGATAAACAGCTTTTATGGTAAATTCTCCTTTTCAACAAGTTACTATTGGTTTAGTTAACCCAAAAACGCCGGTCAATGTTGGCGGCATTATGCGAGCTGCAGGTTGTTACAGTGTCGATAATGTTTGCTATACAGGCAAACGCTACGAATTAGCGGCTAAATCGGGTGATGCCCAATACGATGTGGACACTAAAGATGCTGCCAAGCGTATCCCTTTAGTTGGCGTAGAGTCACTACTTGATAGTGTGCCTGATGGTGCAACCATAGTATGTGTCGATCTTGTTGTTGGGGCGACGCCGTTGCCTTTATTTATTCATCCAGATAATGCCTTTTATATTTTCGGTCCGGAAGATGGCACTATTCCACAGCAATTAATTGATGCTGCTGATGATGTTGTGTATGTGCCTACTGTAGGATGTATGAATTTAGCAGCATCTGTGAATGTTTTGCTTTATGACCGATTGGCTAAAACGAGCCAACTAAAAGCTGATGATGAATTGATTAAGCAAAGCCGAGACAATAATAATCGCACCAAAGTGAAACACTGGTTGAAGTAACTGTTTTAAGTATACAAAAAATGCCGGATGAGAAATCATCCGGCATTTTTATTTGAGCGTGTTAAAACATAAAATGCTTTGCCATAAAGGTCTGACAAGTATCACTGGAAATGTTTGTAATGTTTAATCATGGTAATCACTTGTCATGCCATGCAGCGTAATTGTATTCAAATAGCGGAGAGACGATGGGGATTTGTTAGTAATGAATGTTTGATTTGCACCCTGTGAGATAAATACAGATCATAAGTTGATGAAAGCTTGAATTATTGACTCAAATGGTAGACGTTATAAACAGAAAGACCATTATAAAAGACCTTTAAGTGAAAATAATGAGATTTGTGCTAATCGTCATTAGATTGATGACTTAGTCAGGTTCGAACATTCTGAATGAAGTTTTTTAGGACTTCATTTTAGGACTTCATTTTAGGACTCATATTAGGAATGCATAGATGTCGATATTAAAGAAATTGTTTCAGTGGTTACCGTTTGGAAAAGTATCCGAAATGAGCGCCCCAGAGCTGTATAAACGGCTACAGAAAAATGATATTCAGATTGTTGATGTTCGGTCTAAAATGGAATGGGACAAGTCACATATTGAAGGCTCGTTAAACCTGCCTATTACGTCGTTTTCAATTGACACAATAAAACAGCTTGGTCTATCACAAGACTTAACAACTGTCGTTATTTGTTTATCCGCTCATCGGAGTATTCCTGGGGTTAGAAAACTCGAACAGTTTGGATTTACTGATGTATACCAACTTGAAGGTGGAATGCTGAGCTGGTGGAAATTATCGCTGCCAACATTGAAATAAAACTCCAGAAAAGAGACGCAACTGATGACGTTAATATTTTTGCATGGTTCAGGATGTACCCGTGTGGTGTGGGAGTATCAACAGCTGTGTTTTGATAACTGCTTAGCACTTAACTTACCTGGTCACCCAGAAGGTAATGAGTTAACGAGTGTGAGTCAAATGGCACAATGGTTGGAGAGTTACATTGAAGAGAGGAATCTTCAAAATGTAATATTAATAGGCCATTCATTAGGCAGTGCAGTAGCAATACAAGCGGCGTTATTAAAAAAGATCGATATTAAAGGGCTAGTGCTCATTGGTGCTGGTGCTCGTCTAAAAGTCATACCTCAACTTCTAGACTCTTTGTCAGCGATAGTTGATCAAGGCGGAGATGTTCCTGATAATTTATTTTCAGCGAACCAACTTATCTTGGAGCCCTTAAGAACCGAAATTAATACATCCATTAAGGGAAATGGCCCTAGGGTTATGCTAAATGATTTTTATGCTTGTGATAAGTTTGATGTAATAGATCATTTAGCGGAGATTACTGTTCCGGTTCAGATTATTGTAGGCGACAAGGATGAGATGACCCCTTTGAAATATGCTGTTTTTTTGCAAGATCACTTACCTAAAGCAGAGGTAAAGATTATCGAAGGTGGGACTCATATGGTCTTTGCTGAACAGCCAGATTTAGTTAATGGCATTATTAAAGGCTTTTTGGCTAAGCTCTAGTGCGTATAACTGTAAAAAATATGATTTTTTATTATTCAGAAAATGGTTGCGGGAGCAGGACTTGATAAAAGACTACGACCTTCGACTTTTTGTTTATAAAATCTGAGCCATACGAATCTGGTTAAGTGCTTTTTTTATGATGTGATTTTAGGTAAGAATAGATATTTACTAGTAGAAAATGGTTGCGGGAGCAGGACTTGAACCTACGACCTTCGGGTTATGAGCCCGACGAGCTACCAACTGCTCCATCCCGCGTCCGATAAACGCTATCAATTATTTTAATTCTATTGATTAAGAATACATTATCTTCTACTTTTCAAAATTGGTTGCGGGAGCAGGACTTGAACCTACGACCTTCGGGTTATGAGCCCGACGAGCTACCAACTGCTCCATCCCGCGACTGATTTTGACTGCGTTTAATTATTCTTATCAATAAGAAAGTGGTTGCGGGAGCAGGACTTGAACCTACGACCTTCGGGTTATGAGCCCGACGAGCTACCAACTGCTCCATCCCGCGTCCGATAAACGCTATCAATTATTTTAATTCTATTGACTAAAGAATTGGCTGCAGGATTAGGACTTGATAAAAAACTACGACCTTCGACTCTTTATTGATAAAAAGCTAAGTCCGACGAATTACCAATTTCTAACACCGTGTCCGATAAGACTAGACATTTAATATTCTTATTACTAAGAATTGGTTGCGGGAGCAGGACTTGAACCTACGACCTTCGGGTTATGAGCCCGACGAGCTACCAACTGCTCCATCCCGCGTCCGATAAACGCTATCAATTGTTTTAATTCTATTGACTAAAGAAATGGTTGCGGGAGCAGGACTTGAACCTACGACCTTCGGGTTATGAGCCCGACGAGCTACCAACTGCTCCATCCCGCGTCCGATAAACGCTGCTTTAATTTATTCTATCAAACTTGCTAGTTAGCGTGTTTAACAGTCTGCTTCAAAGCGGGGCGAACTATAGCGATCTCGCTTTATATTTGCAAGCAAAATCTAGGCGCTTGTAATTTGTTTGCTGGTAAAATAAGCGAGTCACTGCTTTATCGTACGATATTACCAAATTAGCCCTAAAATAAGCTAATTTAACCGCCCATTTCGATAAGTCGTTGGGGTTATGTGTTTGAGCAGGTATAATGCTGCACTGAATTTTGCGTAACCGATGACTGACTAATACATGTTTAATTTTTTTGCTGCTGCCCCAAAGGGTTTCGAATATAGCCTTGCTTCTGAACTTAAAGAGTTTGGAGCCACCGACGTCAAAGAAAGTGTTGCCGGAGTGTATTTTACTGCATCTCTAGAGCTGGCTTATCGAATTACATTATGGACCCGTTTAGCGAGCCGTATCGTATTAGTGATCTATAAAGGTGCTTGTGATTCTGCTGAGCAACTTTATAACGCAGCATACTGCATTGATTGGCCATCACATTTTTCCTATAAAAAAACCTTCAGTATTGATTTTCACGGCACGGGTGGATTTATTAACAACACTCAATTTGGTGCGTTGAAAATTAAAGATGCTGTAGTTGACCGTTTTCGTGATGATGGTACACCTCGTCCGGATGTAGAACGTGTTAATCCAGATTTTAAAATTGATGCTCATTACCGTAACGGTCAACTGACTATTTCAATGAACTTCTCTGGCGCCTCTTTACATCAGCGTGGATACCGTTCAACTACGGGTGAAGCACCATTAAAAGAAAATCTCGCTGCTAATATGTTGGTACGCAGTGGTTGGCAAGCTAACCCTATTACTGTACTTGACCCATTTTGTGGTAGTGGAACCGTACTAATTGAAGCTGCATTAATGGCTGCGGATATTGCACCAGGGTTAAAACGCGAGAAATTTGGTTTCGAAAATTGGCAAAGTCACAATAAAGCAATGTGGCAGGTTATTTTTGACGAAGCTCAAGCGCGTGCAACATTGGGCAAAACTCGTTGTAAACTCAAATTTTACGGTTCAGACATAGAACCTCACCTGATTTCTATCGCTAAGCGCAATGCTGAAAATGCTGGTGTGGCTGAATTAATTGAATTTAGCGTGTCAGATGCACTCGATGTCACTCCACCAGTGAGTGAAGGCTTTTTGATTTCTAATCCTCCTTATGGTGAGCGTTTAGGTAATGTGACTGAACTTTTACAACTCTACTACCAATTAGGTGACAAGTTTAAGAAAGAGTTTGGTGGCTGGAAAATTGCCATGTTGTGCAGCGATATTGAACTAATTTCTTCTCTAAAACTTAAAGCCGATAAGCAGATGAAAATGTTTAACGGTGCATTAGAGTGCGCGTTCAATATTTACACTTTGCATGCTAAAAGTACTCGCCGAGATGTACCGGTATTGCCAGAAGGCGTTGATATTACCGACATCGCTCCAGCATTTGCTAATCGCATTAAAAAGAATGTTAAACAATTTACTAAATGGGCTAAAAAAGAGCGCATCGACAGCTACCGATTATATGATGCCGATTTGCCAGAATATAATGTCGCGATTGATAAATATGTCGATTATGTGGTTATTCAAGAATACTCAGCACCAGCAACGATCCCAGAAGCGGTTACTAAACGCCGTATTAGTGATGTGTTATTAGCGTTGCCTGGTGCTTTAGGTATCCATCCAGATCGTATTACGTTAAAAACCCGTGAGCGTCAAAAAGGTGCTAGCCAGTATCAAAAGATTGATGAACGTAAAGTTGAAATTATCACACAAGAATACGGTGCTAAATTTAAACTCAACTTAACGGGGTATTTGGATACTGGTTTGTTCCTTGACCACCGTGTTACACGTAAGTTGGTTGGCGATAAATCTAAGGGTAAGAATGTCCTTAACTTATTCGCATATACTGGTTCTGCCTCTGTACATGCGGCTATTGGTGGGGCTAAATCGGTCACAACCATCGATATGTCCAACACCTACATTACTTGGGCTAAAGAAAATTTTGCCTTAAATGGATTGTCGGGTAAACAATACGACTTTATTCAAGCAGACTGTTTACAGTGGATCAAAGACAACAGCCAACAGAAGTTTGATCTAATTTTTATTGATCCTCCTACGTTTTCAAATTCAAAACGTATGGAAGACAGTTGGGATGTTCAACGTGACCATGCTGAAATGTTAGGTGAACTGATTAAGCTGTTGTCTCCAAATGGCGAGCTTATATTTTCAAATAACAAACGTAAATTTAAAATGGATATTGAAGCGTTAAATCAAGCTGGTATCGACGTGACTAATATCGACCATTTATGTTTACCGCTGGATTATAAACGTAATCCGCATATTCATAATGTGTGGTTACTGACCCATGCAAAAAAATAGTTCAATAGCGTACGTGCTCTATCACACAGAGGGTTGTCATCTGTGTGACATAGCCCAAGCTTTGATTGAACAAACTGCTATCGATTATCAACATATTGATATTTGCGAGAACGAATCACTTGCAGAACGTTACGGTATGAGTATTCCGGTATTTGTACAGGGTAAACGTGAACTATTTTGGCCTTTTGATGCCGAGCAATTACAAGAATTTTTAGGAGATTAGATTGAGTCTGGTACGCATTAATAATGGCTCGTTAGCCTACGGTTACACTCCCTTGCTGAAAAATGCAGATTTTACCATCGAACCTGGTGAACGCGTGTGTATTGTTGGTCGCAACGGCACTGGTAAATCAAGTTTAATGAAAGTGTTATCAGGTGATGTATTACTTGATGATGGTGAGTTTAATATTGCAAATGACGTTAATGTTAGCCGTTTACAACAAGATCCTCCTAAAGCAGAAACTGGAACGGTTTACGCTTACATTGCAGCAGGCCTTAAAGAAATTGGTGAAGCTTTAGAAAAGTACCATCAATTATCCCATGATGTTGCAGATGCTAATCCTGAGCAGATGGAACGCATGCTTAATCAAATGCAACGTCTGCAAGAAGTATTAGATCACAATGAAGGTTGGCAATTAGATTCGCGTATTATTCAAAACTGTGAATTGTTAGGCTTAGATCCAGATAAGCCATTAAACGAATTGTCTGGTGGTTGGCAGCGCAAAGTGGCGTTAGCTCGCGCATTGGTCGTTAACCCAGATTTACTGTTGCTTGACGAACCAACCAACCATCTCGATATTGATACCATTGAGTGGTTAGAGCAATTTTTATTGAGCTTTAAAGGCGCAATCGTATTTGTAAGCCATGACCGTGGTTTTATTCAGCGCATGGCAACGCGTATTGTCGATTTAGATCGCGGTGTGGTTATTTCGTTTCCTGGTAACTACCAAGCCTATTTAGATGGTAAGCAAGAATGGTTACGTGTTGAAGCCGAGAAAAACGCGCATTTTGATAAGAAACTTGCCGACGAAGAAACTTGGATCCGTCAAGGTGTTAAGGCTCGCCGTACTCGAAATGAAGGCCGCGTACGAGCGTTAAAAGCATTACGTACCGAACGTAGCGAACGCTTAAACCGTCAAGGTAACGCCAAAATGGCGGTGTCTGATACCGAACGCTCTGGTAAGTTAGTATTTGATATAAAAGATCTTAACTATAATTTACCTGACAAAAATTTGGTGAAAAACTTCAATACCACAGTCATTCGCGGTGACCGAATTGCATTAATTGGTCCAAATGGTTGTGGTAAATCAACACTCATCAAGTTGCTGATTGAAAAGCTCAAACCTCAATCAGGCGAAATAAAAGTGGGCACCAAACTAGACGTTGCTTACTTTGACCAGTATCGTGAAGCGCTTGATCCAGAGAAAACCGTAGAAGAAAATGTTGGAGACGGTAAAAGTACCGTCACAATTAACGGTCAAGATCGCCATATTCTGAGTTATCTGCAAGACTTTTTATTTTCGCCAATGCGTGCTCGTACTCCTGTAAAAGCACTTTCAGGTGGTGAAAAGAACCGTTTGCTACTGGCGAGATTATTATTGCGTCCAGCAAATTTAATTATTCTTGATGAACCAACAAACGATCTTGATATTGAGACTTTAGAGTTGTTAGAGTCGCTACTTGCTGATTTTGCAGGTACATTACTTATCGTGAGTCACGATAGGGCATTTATCGATAACACAGTTACTAGTAGTTGGTGGTTTGCCGGTAATGGTCAATGGGCTGAGTATGTTGGTGGCTACCAAGATGCCGTCGCTCAAGGCGCAAAATTTTATTCTGAGGAACCTGTTGTAGATATTGTTGTCCAACCTTCTGCAGTTGTTGAGAAAAAGCCTGTAAGCACCCCTGAGAAAGCGACCAAAAAACTGTCTTATAAATTGCAAAAAGAATTAGAAACACTTCCGAGCCAAATGGAACAGCTCGAACAAGATATTGCGCAATTGCAACAAACAGTTGCAGGTGCGGATTTCTATAGTCAATCACAGGATTTAGTTAATAAAAAATTACAACTGTTGGCTGAAAAAGAACAAAATTTAGAAGTTTGCTTCGAGCGATGGGAAGAGCTTGAGTCACTGAAGTAAAGCATAATAAAACAGGAATAGTTACATGAAGTTAAAGTTTGATAAAGCCTTATCACTTGTTGCGATAGGTGTTCTAAGCGTCATTGGGTCGGCCCAAGCTGCGTCAGTATATGAAATTGTTAATATCGAAGATTTCGATTTAAACGGTACCCTTGATGGCACACGAAATGGCTATGCGATGGCTGTTAACGATGAAGACGAACTCGTTGGCATTTCTAAAGGTAAAAATAAGTTAACAACAGACGACGTTGATGATTCAATCATTGATGTGGAAGAAGGAATATCTGAAGCTGAGACCATTACCTATTCGGTATACTCTGAAATTGAAGCTAACAACTTTACCTTTATCTCAAGTGATAATTCCTCAGCGGGTTCTTGGATTCCTGAATTTTTTAGTTTAGCTGGTACATTTGATCCATCAAGTACTGATACTGATTCAGATGATGAATTAATTGTGAATGATGTTGATACCTATTTTTACGGTATCAACAACAATGGTGTCAAGGTAGGTGCCTATACTGGTGAAGAACTCACTTTAGATTACGAAGGTACCAGCACCACTCAAGAGTACTTTTACTATCGTGAATTTGAAATGCGCGGTATAGCCGTCAAAAATGACATCGAATATCCGTTATTACCTTCGTTTACCACTTATGAGCGTGATCAAACCGCTGACGTCGATGCCGCTACTGTTGAAGTGGGCGGTTGGTCGGTCGCTTCAAGGGTAAATAACAATAACCTTGTAGTTGGTTACGGCAGCACAGCTTTATCATCCGCAAGTGAAGACCGTATTGATGCCTGTATTACTGCAGCAGAAAATACCGATGCAGATAATCCGATTCCAACAGATATATGTGTACAGATTTTGCAATACCCTAATGCAGACAGCGGTACGGTTTTTATTAATTATCAAACTCGTGGATTCGTGTGGGATCTCGATAATTTAGATGAAGATGGTTTACCTGAACTGACGGAATTGGAGTTAGGTCTAACCCCTGACGAAGATTCAACGCTTATCTATACTGCGCAAGGTCTTGGCATTAACTCTAATGGTGATGTCGCAGGTCGCTCTCATGTATATCGCAATGGTGACGAAGATGATTTGTACTTTGATGCGGCCTATTGGATAAAAGATGGTAATGGTGACTATCAATACAATTGGGTTGAAATGGATGACGATGTCTATTATTCCATTGCATATGATATCAATAATTCAGGTATTCTTGTGGGCAGTTACAGCAAGTATATTGATGGTTATTTACGCAGTAAGTTCTTTACATTGGATACTAACAATCCAGAAGAAGGCATTATAACGCCTAATGACTTCCAAACGTCATTATCAGATTTAAGTAGTAAGCCAAAAGACATTAATAATCAAGGTCAAGTGGTTGGTTATATTGAATCTACATACGAGAAAGAAAAACCTCGTCCGAAAGTTGGTTTCTTATTTGATAATAACACCAGCGAATTTGTAAACTTAAATGATCAGTTAACCTGTGAGTCTAAAGGCTATGAGAGAAATACTGATGGTGAATGGGTTCGTCACACTGTTAGTGTTGAAGATGGTACCGGTGAAATTTTAACTTATGAAACTGATATATCAATCGTAGAAGCCAATAGTATTAATGAAGATGGCACTATCGTTGGGACTGGTTTTATCCTTAAACCAGAATATCAATACGATGATGACAATGAATTAATCATTGGTGAGAATGGGTTACCTTTATTTGAATTAGATGGCAATGGTGATCCTGTAACATCTTACTTGCCTCGTATGGTTGTTTTGAAGACCACTGGTGGTGAAGCGTGTGATGCGTCTGATGTAGACGATGATGATGATGAGTCTTATGAGCGTTTAGGTGCAGCTAGCTTTGCTTGGCTATTCACCTTGCCATTATTATGGTTACGTCGTCGAGTGAAAAAGTAGCCTACTGTAATCAGCACTGGCTAGTACCTCAAATCTATGAGGTAGTCTAGAATCATAAAAAAATCGAGGTAAAATACCTCGATTTTTTTTATCTAATTCTCAATAGCTTAATAGAAAATCATTAAAATGATGTTTTTTAAGATTGATTTTGGTTGAAAAACGTTCTATTTCTATATTCAAGGCTTCAGCTACATCATGTCAACAGAAGCCTGTCAATGGAAGAGGGCGTTTATATGAAAAGACAGAAAAGAGATCGTTTAGACAGGGCATTTTCAAAAGGATTTCAAGCCGGAGTGGGAGGACGATCGAAAGAGGTTTGCCCTCATTCGAATCTGGATTCTCGGTCTCAATGGTTAGGCGGTTGGCGTGAAGGTATTGACGGTCGCCTTAATGGCCTATTTAACAAGTAATACTTAGCCTAACGAGCCACACATAACAAAATGCCCTCGCGATAAATATCGGAGGGCATTAAATGTGATAATGGAAGCTAATCAAGGTTATCGAGAGTGCTTAAAACGTTGAAGTGTCGCTGAAAATACCCACTTTTAAATCAGTTGCAGCATAAATTTGGCGACCATCGACTTCCATAGTAGCATCGGCAATACCCATAACCAATTTACGATGAATTTTACGTTTAATATTGAGCTTGTAAGTCACTTTCTTGGCTTCAGGCAATACTTGTCCGGTAAATTTCACCTCACCAACGCCTAATGCACGACCTTTACCTTCAGCGCCTTCCCAGCCTAAGTAAAAGCCAACCAGTTGCCACATTGCATCTAAACCTAAGCAACCAGGCATAACGGGATCACTGACAAAGTGGCAATCAAAAAACCATAAATCAGGTGTGATATCAAGTTCAGCAATAATTTCACCTTTACCATATTCTCCACCATTTTCATTAATGGTAATAATACGATCTATCATCAACATATTGTCGACAGGTAAACGTGGTCTGTTTGGACCTAAAAAGTTGCCATGACCACAGGCGACAAGTTGTTCTTTCGTGAAACTATTAGCTTTTTCCATTTAAATTCATACCACTTAATTGACTGATAATTTTAACAAGATAGCGAACACGTGTAAGCTAAACAACTCCGATCACTATATAATGTGTAATCTAGCTAACAATTTAGCAAAAAAGTTCAATTGCACATCGTCGTCATCTTGCCCTGCTAATTTATCTAAACGTTGTTGTACTAATCCGTAAAGCGTGTCTGGAGCAAAGTCATTATCTTCATTGGCAATACCAGCAGGCATCTGCATCAGCAGTTCAACTGCTTGATCCATATGTTCAATAGCATGGATATGAAATAATCCTTTATCAATAGCCTCAATGACAGCGGGTTCGAGATTCAATTGTAATACATTGGCTTTAGGCATAATAACACCTTGTTCACCGCTTAGGCCTCGGCGTTGACATAAATTAAAGAAACCTTCAATTTTTTCATTTACGCCACCAATCGCTTGCACATTGCCAAACTGATCTAATGCGCCTGTCACCGCTAAACTTTGAATAATAGGTTGCTCTGCTATTGCAGACATTAAACAGCAATACTCTGCGAGTGAAGCACTATCACCATCAATTTCTTGATAAGACTGCTCAAATACAATATTAGCATTGAGATGAAGAGGTGCATCACGACCAAAAATTCGGTATAAGCAAGCAGATAGGATCATCATGCCTTTAGCATGAATATTGCCGCCTAGCTCTGATTTACGTTCAATATCTGCCACTTCACCATCGCCATAATGAACTGATGAGGTAATACGTGCAGGTTCGCCATAAGTATAATCACCAGTATCTATAACAGTAAGGGCATTAATTTGGCCTACCATAGCGCCTTTAGTTGGCAGATTGATGAAATTATCATCAAAACTTTGAGCAGAATATACTTCAGAACTATTATGACGGAAGGTTAACTTTTCCAATGCTTTAGCAATAGCGCCAGCATTTAATGCAGATTGACCACAATAGGCTTTTGCTTGACCTAATAGTTGTCTAAATTCCAACATGCTTAAACTTAACCGTTGCTGATGCTCGACCAAACGGGAGCTATACCAAAATATCGGTAATAGACTAGGTGGTTCTAACTCAACCGATTCAGCGTGGGCAAGCACATTCAACCACTGTACATACGCAGACTCGGGATGCTGTGTTAAATCAACTTCGTTGCTCATTTCAGCCAGCAATGGAAAATGACGACTAAAGTTTCGATCTTCAACTCTAAGCTGACTATACGATAAACCAGAACCTACAAGTATGATCTTACAATTAAGTGGAATGGGGGCTAACTCATTATTGATGCGGTAAAAACCATCATGCAGAATTTGCATTAACAAATCCCAAAGGTTTTCTCGCTGCCATAATGATGCTAAGCAAATAAACACGAAATGGTTAGACGCTAAAGCGCCAGGCTTATAAACGCTTGATTTATCCGTTTTAAGCATTCTACCTAGTAGATCCGCACGGCGAATTGTCCCTTGTAAATAGCAAGACAGTGACTCTTGTTTAGCGATAATACCGACATGTTCACGTGGAAGAGTTTGCTGCCATTTAAATTGAATCTCACTATCTTCCTGTAACTTTTTAGTTGCCACCAAATATTGACTTGATGGTGTATTCGCTTGAGTTACCAACGCATCGATAAATAGTGGTCTATCTACACCTAAAAAGTCAGCAAGAAATAAATGTTGTGAATCTATTTTGCTCATGAGTTTGAAGGTATCGACAACTCGTTCTTGACCAAGCAATAAATGACTAGGGAAAAATGCACAAGTCGATGAGTCTGGTAAATGATATTGAGGAGCGAGTTTCGCACTAGGCAATAGCGTTGAATTCATATAGTGGTAATTTGACTGCGACAATGAAAATAATGAAATGATATTAGCATAAAGCGCCGTAAAAGCCTCAGCAGATTCCATCATTCAATGTCATCTCATTGTCATTTAAATGATTAAAGACAATAAAAAGTCAGCGAATAGACATTGTCATTGTCAACATAGGTATTAATGATGATAAAAATATACTTATTTTGATTAAATGCTATCCATTCAGATAATTTTTTTTAAATTATGGTTTACATACAAACGCGTTACTTATATTATTCTGCCCGTTCGGAGGGATGGCAGAGTGGCCGAATGCACCGGTCTTGAAAACCGGCAACGGTTTATCCCGTTCTAGGGTTCAAATCCCTATCCCTCCGCCACATTCTAAAGTAAAAAAGCCATTGATAATCAATGGCTTTTTTGCTTTCTAGCATTTGAAAAATCATATTCTCAGACCCAAAACGGATGACTGAGACATATGTACCTATTCAGAGCCACAAATTGCACCTATTATACCCGCATGGTGTTGCCTGCTTATCTGCGTGATAAAGGCTTCTCTGCCGACATCAAAGTATCCTTGCTCACTAAACAACGGTAAGCGTCCGGGCAAGTACATCTTCAGCAGCTCTTGTTCATCCTCTATATTAACGACTGATCATTACATCAGGAGTTAACATGGCTAGACGTTCACATGAAGATTGGGTTGCCTTGATACAACAGCAATCCGCTAGCGGCTTGACGATTACCGCTTTTTGTCGCCTGCATAAACTCAGTATCAGCGGATTTTACGCCCGCAAAGCAGACATAGCTAAAATGAGCATTCCAACGGGCGCACTATTTGTTAAGGCGACGCTGGCCTCGCCGACGGCGATGGCTACCCAAGCTCAACTTCCGGTCCCAGAGCAGACCATTTTTTTTCAGCATCAATCCGGGATATGGACTTTCCCTAGCACCTTGCCTGCAAGCTATCTGCTGGAAATGATAAAAGGCCTGCAAGCATGTTGATGTTTCGTGAGCTCCCCAGTGTCTATTTGCATCGAGAGCCTGTGGATTTTCGTAAATCCATAAATGGCTTAGCCGTTATCGTCGAGCAACAGTTGTCGCTACAGGCCACAGACGGCAGCGTGTTTGTCTTTTGTAATAAAAGCCGCGATAAATTAAAAATCCTCTACTGGGATGACACTGGTTTTGCGCTTTGGTACAAACGCCTCGAGCAGGATAAGTTTAAGTGGCCGACTAAAAGTATTGATGAGTGCCTGAGCTTATCTGAGCAACAGTTTCATTGGCTGCTGTCTGGCTTTGATGTATTGGGACATCAACATGTTAGTGGCTTGAATTACAGTTAATTGATCGCCATTGCGTATGCAGTTTTTGATAATCAGATCACTGCAACCCCCTTCTCTAGGGGGAGTTTTGGTATAATAACACCATGAAATTAAGCCCTGACAACTTACCCAACGACGTTGATTTGCTTAAGCAATTATTGCTTGAGACGCTGGCGGCTAAAGACAATACTATCGAGTTGAGAGATGCTGAAATTGCTGAGCTTAAACACTCGGTGCAGCGGTTACTGGAGCAATTTCGCCTCGCACAACAACAGCGCTTCGGGGCCAGCAGCGAAAGCCATGATTATCAAGGTGAGTTGTTTAACGAAGCTGAAGTTACGGTTGATGAGCTTGTTGAGTTAACGACAGATGCTGATGTGTCAGTACCGCCTAAACAACGCGCCAAGCGCAAATTACTGCCAAAAGACCTGCCGCGAGAAGTCGTCATCCATGATATTAGTGATGAAGATAAGCAGTGTGACAGTTGTGGTCATCAGCTGGCATTAATGGGCCAAGACAGTAGTGAGAAGCTTAAGTTTATACCGGCACAAATCAGTGTGATTGAGCATGTTAGATTAAAATACAGCTGCAAGCATTGCGAAACGCAAGGCACCAAGGCCAACATCAAGCAAGCGCCCGTGCCCGTCAGCCCCATTCCTAAAAGTTTTGCCACCCCAAGTCTATTAAGCCAACTCATCACCAGCAAATATCAGTACGCATTACCCCTTTACCGGCAAGAAGCCTTGTTCAAGCAACATGGTATCGACTTAAGTCGGCAAACCATGGCCGATTGGATGATGAAATCCGCCGCTCTGTTTAAACCCTTATATGATTTACTGCACAAACATTTGTTAACACAAGAAGTCATCCATGCGGACGAGACCACCCTCAAAGTGATTAACGATGAGCGGGTGAAATCCTATATGTGGGTGTATTGCGCTGGCGCGGATGGGCCAAGCACTGAGCCTCGATATCAAGGTTTACGCAGCATAGTGCTTTACGACTATCAAGACGGTAGCCGTGCGGGCACCTGCGTGAGCCGTTTTCTTGCCACGGAGCAAACGGTGTTTAATGGTTATTTACAGGTCGATGGTTACGCAGCTTACCAGCAGGTAAGTAATAAGCTTGTTGGCTGTTGGGCCCATGCACGGCGTAAATTCAAAGAAGCGCTAGTGGCGCAAGGAAAACCCAAAGTAGGTAAAGTCAGTAAAGCGGATATGGCACTGAGCATGATAGCCAAGCTGTACCGCATTGAAACCCAAATACAATCACTGAGCCTGGAAGAGCGTCTGTATTTTAGGCGCACCCACTCACAACCCCAATTGGTACTATTTAAGCAATGGCTGGATAAATCATCGCTGCAAGTATCAAAGGGAAGCCCTCTAGGCAAAGCCATCCATTACAGCCTCAATCAATGGGAAAAGCTCAGTCGTTACACAGAAGATAGCCGACTCAATATCGACAACAACCGCGCAGAGCGAGCAGTAAAACCGTTTGTGATAGGGCGAAAAAACTGGCTATTTAATCACAACCATCGTGGTGCTGAAGGCAGCTCTATTTTATACAGCATCATAGAAACCGCTAAAGCTAACGGTCTTATTCCGTTCGATTACATCGAACACTGCTTGGAGCAGCTATCCCATCCAAACTGTGACCTTAATAGCCTCTTGCCCTGGCTCGTTGATCTAAGCAAGGCGTAGTTCACCGGACGCTCACAAACAACGCTCAATCGCGATAGGCCGTAATCTTGTCGTTGCGGGTATCTTACGACCATTAATCAGTAACTTAACCCCACAATCACTGCCAGATGTGTTTAAAGCACAGGTGAATCAATTGATTAATGATGCCCGAGCAGGCTTTGTTGGGGTAACAGATACGCTTGATGATAACGCCAAGCCTGTGCGGGAAATCATTCAGTTTATTCCCACTCGGCCAACGAAATTAGCCCATAATAGTGCGGCATATGACAATTGTCCCTTACCAACAAACTTGGCATTCTCAAAAAGTTCGGATAGTAAAAAACAAACAAATTCAGTCGCTAACGTCACATTAACGGATGCACTGATTAAGTTTATAGCGTCTAAACAAAAGCAGTCTGTCTCAGTGTTAACGGTAAAGCAGCTTAATCAACGTATAGGCCACTTTATTGAAAGAACTCACCTAGATGATGTATTCGACATAACGAGCGCTGAGGCGATGGAATACAAGGATTGCTTACTTGAAGAAGGGCGAAGCCATAAAAGCAATAAAGACTACTTAGCGGCGGTGTCGCAATTCTTCAAGTGGTGCAAACTGATGCGCTACACCAGCGCCAACCCGTTTGATGAAGTGAAACTGTCAAAGCCAAGTAACCAGGCTGGGCATGATTTAGTGCGCCAGCGCTGGCAACCAGAGCAACTAAAACACGTACTGCAATCACAAGACTTTATTGATAAACCCCCTGACTTTAAATGGATAACACTATTGATGCTGTATCACGGTTTACGACCTTCTGAAGCCTGTCAGCTACACAGTAATGATATAACCACCATCGATGGCACCACCGTCATCCACGTCACCAATGAGGGCATGAGCCAACAACTTAAGACAGCACTGTCAAAACGAACCGTTCCGCTACATCAAAAGCTCATTGAGTTTGGTTTTATTGATTTCGTTCAAACCATTACTGACCGAACATCAAAAAACAGTCACATAAAAAATAGCCACTTAAAAAGCGGCCAATTAACAAGCAGTCCGTTATTTCATTATCAACCTAGTAGCGATGGTGTTTGGTCACACACCTTTTGCCGAGAGTTTGGCAAATTGCTCGACCAACTTAACTTTATCGCTGGTAAACGACCTACAGCATACTCATTCCGTCACACTTTTATTGATGAGCTTAAGCAACTGCAAATTGAAGAGTCGATGGTGGCACAGCTTGTTGGACACGTTTATCACAACATCACCTATGGGCGATACGGTAAGCGATATGATGTGAAAACACTCAAACCTGTGGTGGATAAAGTCAGTTACACATTGAATTTATTTCTACCAGTATAAGAAGTGGGATTATATGAGAGGATTTTTGCTGAAAAGATCAACCGTAGAGCGTTAATCATGACAACAGTCAGTAAATCCTGAGTGACTTTATAAGCCAAAATTTGCTCTCACAGAACCAATAATCAGCCTGAGAAATGATGAAACCTACCAGCGGCATCATTTCTCAGCAGCACTTATCAAATCCTACGGGAGTAAATCGATAATAAATCTCGTTGAGAAATCGAATTTTCACCTTTTTTCACGTAACTTTTCACGTAAAAAGTGCAATTTAAATCACTTCGCACTCAGTGAGTGCGAAGCCAAAGCAGCCCACTTATTAAGTGGGACTACAGCGAAACCCGGTACGTTTATCTCCCACTTTTTGTTCCAAAAAGATGGGAGATAAACTCGGGCAAGGGGAATCCCCTTTGAACCCCAAAAGCCAACTAAAGACAGCAGCATTGAATTTGCTGCAATACTTCAATAACCCTAATCGGTTATGAGTAACAATTAGGTCTAGTGAAGTGAATAATAATCAATTTGATGATCCCTCAGTTTTACCCAGGTATCAAGACAACACTACTTAGAGAAAGCATGAACGTGAGGCGATTAAATTTAATCATAGCCAATAGTAAAACTGCAAAACTTAATGTTGACTCACCTAAAACTCGATTATTGATAACGCTTCGATTTTATCTTCGATTAGTGGTTAAAAAATAATTTTGAAAAGTTGATTTTATTATGTTGACAGAATGTAAAATTGAGCATATTTTCTTCGAATTCTAGTATCAGCAACTTTAGCTTACAAATGGATTTCAATATATGCACAAAAGGATGTTTTCCCCTACATTAAGACGATTGAACATAGGTTTGGTATTTTTTTATTTTGTAGGATTACCTGCTATTGCAGCTAATCAATCTGTATCTTTCGATGTATTAAACAACACCAGTTATGACGGTTGCTCTTATTCCGGTGAAGTCGCCATTTCTGTTGAGTATGATTTAGTTGAATCGAACGTTGGTCAGTTAATTGTTTCTGCTGTTAACTCAGGTCGGTCTTATGAGCTAACAAGGAAAGATGTTGAACACGGTCCTGGCAGTGCTGTATTTGTCTTTGAGCTACAAGAGTGCATTGAACGTATCGATGTAGCCCTTACCCCCTTTTAAATTCCAATTATCAACCTTTATTATTACGTGAAAGTAAGGATGCCTCATGTCTCGCCATAAATTATTGCTTCCAATAATGCTCATTATTCTTGGGGTAAGTGCATCTTCGAAGGCCGAAGTTGTAGGGTTGTCTTCAGGTGAGTTTAG
The DNA here is from genome assembly GCF_005234075.1 of Shewanella sp. MEBiC00475. NCBI lineage: Bacteria > Pseudomonadati > Pseudomonadota > Gammaproteobacteria > Alteromonadales > Shewanellaceae > Shewanella > Shewanella sp. MEBiC00475. The sequence goes on along the minus strand of NZ_CP039928.1, from coordinate 590,603 downwards.
GGTTGATGAGAGTGGTGCCGCCACATACTCAGTACCCATTAACATACCTGAAGGTCGAGCAGGCGTAACGCCGCAAGTGTCGTTAAACTATTCAAGTAATAACCTTCAAGATGGCCCCGTAGGCATTGGTTGGAGTGTTGGCGGTATTTCAGCGATTTCTCGTTGCCCACAAACGCCAATTAATGACAATGCCATAACAGGTGTAACTTTTACAAGCAGTGATAGGTTTTGTCTTGATGGACAACGATTGATGTTAGTTACGGGTACCTACGGTGCCCCGTATTCAACTTACATTAAAGAAGTTGATGACTTCTCAATTGTTACTGCTATGGGCGGTAGCCAAGCGAATGGGCCTAGTTATTTTGAAGTCAAAACGAAAGCCGGTGAAACTTATTATTATGGTAACCCTGGCTTAACTAGCCTAGTTAGTACAAATCAGGCGGATGCATTTGTTGAGCCGAGTAATAAGACTGGAATAGCTAAAACATGGGCTGTCAAAGTCATCAAGGATATAAAAGATAACTATATATTGTTTAATTATAACAACAGTAAAGCGGATGGAACATTTTACATTGATAGCATTCAGTACTCAGCCAAACTGGGTGACAGCACAGCTTCCAATAAAGTTAAATTTGTTTATGAAGACTACGATAAAGGTTTTTTAGGTTATCAAGCGGGTGCAATTGCAAAGAACAACAAAATACTAAAGCGCATTGACTCTTCGGTTGAGGGTAGCAACTACCGCTCTTACTTTTTGAACTATGAGACCAGCAATTTTATTGAAGAACGCACCTTATTAACATCAGTTCAAGAATGTCCCGATAATGATACTAATTTCAGTAATTGCTTGCCTAAAACAACGTTTAGTTGGCAACGCCCTAATCTGTCTACCAGTAGCATGCAATATCAATGTGAATCTGAACTAGGCTCACCTGACTTTTGTCGATATGTTCCAACAACATCTAACTTTAAGCCATTTGAGAACTTTACTCCCGTTGCGAGTGGGTCTGCTAACGTCAGTACATCTCAAGTTTTTGACATCAATGGTGATGGATATCAAGATATTGTTTACGTCAGTGGCAGTTCATGGGCAGTGAAGCTCGGCCCTTACTTTACTTCCACCAAAACGATGACATCGACTGGTACTTCAAAAAAGGAATATGCGCTTAATATTGATTATAACGGTGATGGTGTAAGAGATTTACTTGTTGCAAACTCAGCAACAACAAATTGGCATGTTCTATCATATCAAGCAAGCCAGAGTTCATATCAAATTTGCCCATCTGGAGAGCCTTGTGACGAGCGGACTAGGCTATTGGATTATACTTTAAAAGACTTAGGCGTCGTTGCTACAGGACTTGAAAACGGTGCACAAGTCATGGATATCAATGGCGATGGCAATGAAGACATTGTTTTTCGAACGGGTAATACAATTAAAGCCCATGTTAACAGTGGTAATGGTACCTTTACGGCAAATAAAACCCTCTATACTTTTACGGATACCGTTGCATCTGCTGAGTTAAATATGGGGGTGCAATCTCAAACTGCCGATATGAAGTCTGCCAGTGCGGTTGATATTAACGGCGATGGGCGTTCAGACCTTGTGATGAAAGTCACGTCAACAACATCAGGTTGTTATGTTCGTGGGATTTTGAATCGATTTGTAAACTCAGCAAATGAGTGTAGAAATGATTTAGGTGGCACCTGGACCAGTAGTACTTCAACAAAACATATGCTCTTTGTCGCATCAGGCACCATGGCAAATCCAGTCTTAACCTTACAACAGATCCTTGGTAACTATGAAGACACATTCCGTATAGCAGATTTAAATGGCGATGGCTTAAGTGATTTGTTATTTGTCAGTGGTGATAAGTGGTGGTATCGACTCTCTAATGGTATTGAGTTCCTAGCGTCTAGAGACGCGGGGTTAGCCACATCGAGTACTAAAAAATACCTTGACCAATTTGTCGATCTAAACAATGACGGCCGCGCGGACGTGTTACATGCAACCTCAACGTCTAATTGGGCTATTTTCTTCTCTCGCCCCACAGATTCTGGTGAATGGATTTCATTTGAGAGCCGTGGGTCTATGGCTTTTGACGCCAATGCTACGGTTCGTTTTGGTGATACTGATGGCGATGGAAAATTAAACTTACTGACTTCAACAGGCAGCAGTTGGAAAAAATATTATAACCGTAAAGGGGTTAAAGAATACGCAATAAATACCATTGCTAATGGGTTTGGTGTCGCGACAAAGGTGACCTACAAACCGATGACAGACTCATCTGTCTATGTGACAAACTTCTCAGATGCAGACACAACAACAGATACGTTCTCACCTCACTCAGGCATGCAACTCGTCAGTAAAGTAGAAACGCAAAGCAATATTGGTGTTAATGATAAAATATCGGTCAACTATAAATACGGTGGTTTTCTTATCCATAAAAAGGGCCGTGGTTCATTAGGCTTTCAGATGTTAAAAACCATCGATAACCAAACCCATGTTGTGACCGAAACTAAATACAGTCAAGAGCATGGTGAATTAACGTTTGTCCACGCAGGCATGCCGATTGAAACTATTCAAATGCTTGATACGCAATTACTTTCTAGGGCGAGTAACACGCTAGACGTCATCCAAACAGCTAATGGTGGCATTTCACCTTATATTACATCTTCAGAAGAAGAAAGTTACATAGTAGACAGTAATCTTAGCAGCACATTGTCAAGCGTAACACTAACGACCAATCAATATGATGACTGGGGTAACTTACTTGAAAGTAACATCGAAATTTCTGATGAATACTCTAATGACGTACTCACAACCAACAATGTTAATACCTATGGTTCGGGTGACTGGGAACGATATGGCCGTTTAGCTTCTTCTGTTGTCACAAAAACACGAACAGGCGACCCTAAAACACATGTCCGAGAAACCACATTTGATTACTATTCAAATTTGATATTGAAATCAAGCACATTATCACCTAATCAAGCAGCCACTAAACTAACAACCACTTATGGGTATGATGCCTGGGGAAATAAAACCTCTGAAGCAGTAACGGGTTATAGCACAGCAACAGGCACAAATATTACTCGTAGTACGAGTAGCAATTATGGTGCTAAAGGGCGCTATCTCAAATATACCGATGATGCGATGGGTTTTAGAACCAGCTTTATGTATAACAATGCTGATGCAGACTCTGTAACAGGTGTCATCACTTCAATAAAAACTACCGATGCCAATAATGTCGCAAAAATAGAATATTTTGATGATTTAGGCCGACTAAAAACCATTGACCATCCTGACGCAAAAACAACAACCGTTACTCAAGCTTTTTGCAGTAGCTGCTCTAGTAATGCTTATTACTACGTTAGAACAACGGTAACCGGAAATCCCACCCAGGAAGTGTATTTTGATAAATGGGGGCGCGAGGTTATCGCTCAAACCACAAGCTTTAGCGGTGGCTGGAACAAAGTCATCAAAGAGTACGATGAGCAAGGCCGAGAAAAAATGGTGTATGAGCCAAACTCAACTGACTTTACACTTTTTGAATACGATGAATTAAATCGACCTAATACCGTTACAAAGCCCAATGGCACAACAGTCACAAATGAGTTATTTGGCTTTGAAAGTCGAACCACTAATGAAGTCGGTATAACGACAAGCGCATATCAAAATGGTTTTGGTGAAACTGCTTATACTCAAGATGCAATCGGTAATACAGTGTCTTTTACTTATGATGCTCAAAGCAATGTTGTGACTACAGACACAACCGGAGAAGGCAGTAATTACATTGTCACCGTGACTTATGATGACTGGGGCAGGAAACTCTCCACCAATGACCCTTCAAAAGGTCTATGGAAATACACCTATAATGCTTTTGGTGAGTTAATGACCCAGGAGACCGCTAGAGGCCATACCTTCACTTTTTCATATGACTTACTTGGACGCAAAATAAAAAGCTATGAGCCATCAGAAGGCACGCTTTGTTGGAATTATGGTACGACAACGGATAAAGGCAGACTGCTTTCAGTCGAAAAATTTGATGCAGCAGTTGCAACGTGTGCTAGTGGCAATCCAACGTATAAAAATAGTTTTACTTATTATCCAGATGGCTTAGTTAAAACGACAACAACCTTAATAGAGGGGAATACATTCACGCAAAGCCAAACTTACGATAGCTACAGCCGCCCAAGTGTTACCACTTACCCTGCAGGTACTGCGGCGTTTTCAGTTAAGAATTACTACACAACGTCTGGTTATCTATCTGAAGTACGTAATAATATAACGAGCGCGTTATTAAAACATGTTGACTCGATGACCGCGCGAAATCAAGTCGACGAAGTCACTTACGGTAACAATGTGACTACCACTGCGATGTTTGAAGATGACACTGGCTGGTTATCAAGTATTGACGTTAAAAATGGTAGTACTCAGCTTGCTTACACTGATGTCGTGCATGATGATATAGGCAACGTAACCAGTCGCTGGACTAAATTTGGTTCAACCCCTGGAAGCATTACCGACTTTACAGAAACGTATGGCTATGACTACCTGACAAACCGTTTAGAAGACAGGACAATTAGTATTGCGACTGGTAGTGGTATCTTGCCAACAAATTTTAAAACGTATCAAGATTTCAATTATGATGACTGGGGTAATATTAAATTTAAAACGGGTGTGGGCAATTACACCTACTATGCAACTAAACCGCACCAGATTAATGAGGTCAAATCAGCCTCTGGAGCGCAATTGTATAAGTTTTTCTATGATGCCAACGGCAATAGTAAAACAGATGGTACTCGTACCTTTAATTATGGCAGTTACGACAAGCCAACATTAATCACCAAGGCTGGCAGCAGTTCTACCATGAAATATGGGCCTGAACGTGAGCTTATTTATAAATCTGATACGTATGTCGAAAATGGTAAAAATGTTACTTATCAGACAACCTATTTAGGCAATTATGAAAAGGTATATCGTACGGGTGGCGCAGGTACATTAACCGAGCATAAGTTTTATGTTGGCGATATTGTCTATACCCAGCGAAGCAATGGTTCAAGTGATACTTTTTATCTACACAAGGACCATCAAGGCTCAGTCATCGCCACAACAAATGGCAGTGGCGCAGTCGTATCGCAAGCTATTTACGACCCTTGGGGTAAACGTACCGCTGTGTTTCTCCACAGTTCGTTTGCTAGTTTTACGACTAGCGAACCGACAGACAGAGGATATACAGGCCATAAGCATATTAAAGACTTAGATATTATTCATATGGGTGGGCGTATTTACGACCCAACCTTAGGTAGATTCCTGCAGGCAGATCCTTTTATTCAGGCTCCGAAGAATAGTCAGAGCTATAACCGTTATGCTTATGTTCTGAATAATCCGATGTCGATGACCGATCCGAGTGGGTATTTTTTCAGTGGGCTGAAAAAATTTGTTAAAAAATGGTGGAAACCTATTGTAGCTGTAGTTGCCGTTGTTGCTACTTATGGTGCTGCCACTAATTGGGTTGCGGGATGGGGAGCTACATGGGGAACTGTTGCAACAGCAACTTCGGCAGCGACATTAACTACGGCAGGTGGAATTGTAACGGGGGCAATAGCTGGCGGAGCCGGTGGCTTTGTTGGTGGAGCACTGATGACTGGAAGTCTAAAATGTTCTCTAACAGGAGCTTTGAAAGGGGCATTTAGTGGTGCAATATTTGGTGGAATTGCTGCTCATTATGGTAATACATGGAACTTTTCTCGGGTGATGTCTAATAGCGTTGCAGGTGGTATTTCAGGTGAAGCTACAGGGGGGAGCTTCCGGGAAGGCTTTAAGCTTTCATTTGCTCTTTCTATGACTAGGTTAGGATGGGAACATATCAAGGAACGAACAAATATGTTGAAACTTAGAGCAACAAAAATTGAAGGTAATAGACCTCCTGTATATAACAAGCATGGTGAACTGATGACCTACTCAAATAGAGATATGTCGCAGATTGTAGGTACAGATGCTGGAGATGGTAACTGGTTTACAAATTTGACAAAAGATTCAGGTATGGAAGGAACCATATTTGAAAATAAAAGTTCAACATGGGCAAGAAGCATGAATGCTATTTCTAAAGGTCATGACTTTTGGAATTCTGATATTTCGAAATTAGTTGGTTTTCAAGGTTATGACTCTATGACTGGCATGGTACTTTCAGGGACTGAAACTTATAATACAGCTTTCCAAGCTTGGAGCTTAGCTGGGATGGTTCCAACAGCGGCTTATACGGGTATCGCAATGACAGCCAATGCTCCTTACATTTATGATTGGCACAGAAGAGAATATTATGAATAAACTATTTCTCTTATTTCTTGCTTTAAATACTATGTTGTTAGGTTGCACTAGTATCGACAACAGGTTTTTAGATATAAATGAAAACCACTATTATGCTGATTGGTTAAAAACAATTGAGAAATCTCATGGAGAAGGAGTATATTTTATTTTTGAAGCTGTTGATTTCTCAGAAACAGGTGACAAAAAACCAAGTTTGAGAAGGTTGAAAAAACTAATTAGTCTTTTTAAAAATAAACCGAAAGAGTGTTTAGAGCATATGGAAATTATTGATGAATCAAGAAACCTGTATGAAGGCGGTGGTGAAACAATTTATATAAGGTGCGGGAAATAGCATAATAAAACCCTTAAACTTTGATTTCAAAGAACTAAACCCAAAGAAGCTTTCTTCAACGGTACTAGTTGCCCGAAGGTTTGGCTTCTTTGGGAGCAAACCTACAACAAATAATTAAGACACCCAAGATTTCTGGCTAAATATTGACCGCTCAACTACGCTTTATTTACCTTTCACAAACGGTAATTAAAGATGGCCAGACCAAGACAGACAATCGTGAGCCTGGAAGATACACCTTACTACCACTGCTGTTCTCGTGTAGTGCGTAAGGCATTCTTATGTGGAATAGATAATTCAACAGGTGAGAACTTTGAGCATCGGCGTGAGTGGGTTGATTCACGCATTCTTGAGTTGGCGACTATCTTTGCCATTGATATCTGTGCTTATGCCGTGATGAGTAATCATCTGCATGTGGTGTTAAAGGTTGATGCTGACAAAGCAAAAAAGTGGTCAGATAAAGAAGTGCTAATTCAATGGCACAAGGGGTTCAAAGGTACGTTACTCACGAACAAGTACCTAAAAGAAGAAGACCTTAACCAGTTTGAACTTCAAACGGTTAATGAATGCATTACTGAATACCGTAAGCGCTTAATTGATATCAGTTGGTTTATGCGCTCACTCAGTGAGCCCATCGCCAGAATGGCCAATAAAGAAGATAAATGTACAGGTCGCTTTTGGGAAGGGCGCTTTAAGTCTCAAGCACTGCTTGATGAAGTCGCAGTATTAGCCTGTATGGCTTATGTGGATTTAAACCCTGTCAGAGCCAAAATGGCTGCAACCCCTGAAACCTCAGATTACACCAGTATTCAGCGCCGTATCAATTCAACAATGAAAGGCGAGCAACCACCTGAGTTATTACCGTTTGTGGGTAATGAGCGACTCAATATGCCTAACGGGCTCATGTTCAGCGTGAAAGACTACATAGTATTGGTTGAAGATACCGGTCGGATTATTCGAGAAGATAAACGTGGTGCCATTAGCTCAAGTAGCCAGGACATACTGAATAGACTCAACATCCCTGCAGAGAATTGGCTTAAAATCACCACAGAATTTGGCGCATTATTTAAAGGTGCAGTAGGGGCATTACCTGCCTTAACCGAATACTGTGAGCATTTAGACCGAAAACGACGACAAGGCGCTGCAAATTGTCAGCGCTGGCTGTGCGCTTAAGCATTAATTCTTGAAAAACCACCATCTTCCTTATATTTGATTGATATCAAGATTTTCTGCTGTGCTGAATTGCTTAGATGACCATAAATCACTTATTTAACGATAATATTTTAGTCATATCGATAAAAATTGATGAGTTGATCACATCGATCGTACCCTCGCCAAAGCCATGAAAACGAGTTATGTTATTTGTTCAAGAAATGGGTGGCTTCATTTTTCTTATGGGTGGCTTCATTTTTCTTGGTAGCAGGCCGCTTGCCTTGCAGAGTTAAATTGGTAAGATGTTGTTCATAAAGAAAATCAAAGCGTTGTTGTTCATGAGTTTCCATGGTGATACTCCTAGGTAATGCCAAGGTAGGCAGGGTCTAGTAAGTATTTATGATGGTGAGAAAGATGGGCTTTTATCTTTTCTGCCGCAGAGCGGCTTCGTTCAACAAGCCAATTAAGACGGGACTGCTAAAGTTTGGCTCGGTTCCGCTTCGCTACACATTTTAGCCAAACATTATCAGTCAGCCCCTTATTGGGGCGTTGAGGCTGTAGAATTTCTATTTTTATTGAAAAATAGCCATTTTTTAGGGTTCCAAATTTATTACCTAGTGCCTTAAAAGCGCTTAGGATTGATTTCAAGAGCTCGTTTTTTAATTAAATATAGCTGTTAGAGTTATTCTACAGCCTCGTTATATTTCAAGGAGGATTAGTGAAGCATTTAGTTTTAGTTTTTTCTTTTCTGGTTGTTGGCTGTACCAGTTTAAAAGATGTTGGTGAAAGCGGCCATAATCCTGAAGCTTTTGTTGGTATAGAAGATGGAAATCTGATTTATCAAGGTGAAATAACTGATACATCAAATAATGTGATTTTTTCATTGTTTAGGGCTGCTGAATTCAAGCCAAACCGACTGCTTATTTCAAGCCAAGGCAGTGAGATTGGTGCGGGAATGGATTTAGGTCAGTGGGTCAGAGATAATAATTTGGATGTCGAGGTCACAAGAGTATGCGCTTCTTCTTGTGCTAATTATGTATTACCAGCTGCCAATACTAAGTACTTAAGAAAAGACTCGATTCTGATATGGCATGGTAGCGCTTGGCAATCCAATTGGCATGTCGATCAAGAGCACCGTGAAACTTTCAACACTTACATCACTTTAATGCGTAAAAAGGAAACTGATTTTTACGCAGATATCGCAGTCGACAACCTACTAACTACTTACGGCCAGTCTAAATTTAATTTCTTGGACTCCACTCTGGGCTTTTTTGGTAAAGGAACTGTTGGTTTTGATTACTCTAAAGCTGATATGAAAAAATTTGGACTAGTTAATATTGTACTCTTAGATGGCGAATGGGATTGGAGAAAATATCGGCCTGATAGAGCAAATCTGGTTAAGCGTATCAGGGTTGACGATGATTTTGAGTTTAAGCTTCGTAGATTTGAAATATAACAAAAAAATTTTATCACCAGCAAAAGGCGCTGGCTGCGACGTCAACCCGCTGCGTGGCTTTCCGCGCTAAATTTGGGCGTTTATGTACTGGTGAACTCGTCAGCTCATGGAAGATTACATACATAGTAAATCTACAATTCTAATAATTGGTGCGGTCGTAGGTTTGGCTGTTGGTATATCCTCGGTCTTTGAATTTTAGGTTATCCCGGGAGTGTTTTCATTTGTCTGTTGGATTGCTTTGATGTTCGGTATCCCTAAAGCTAATTCTTCGAAAGTAAGGCGAGCGCTCTTCTATGCAAGCGTTTCAGGATTACCAACTGCATGGTTTGCTTTTTTGATGGTAAGGTGAGCAAGTGCAATGTACATATAACAAATAAGGATAGGCCGCGCGAAGCCGCGTCCTTATCCCAAGTGTTGAACAAGCCCGAACACGTGAGATGTGACTCTTTATTATGTAATTAACAGTTCGAGAAAACGCGCTGTTTGATGTGATTGTTAGCTAGCTACTTTTCAGTAGGCAGCAAGTTTCCTTAGCCTCTTTACTAATTAGTTAACTCGCTATATTTCAGTATCTTAAATTAACCCTCCACGGTATTCAGTTAAGCCATTATCCTTATTATCATTTTCAACATTAGGTTCAGGGTATTAAGTTTGTCGGTCGTTTCACTATGCCCATAAAGTGCATTGGTTGCTGACAACAGGGGCAACGGCGTGTTGCTAATCTGCGCTTTATCTCGGGAATGATTGGAAATACACCCCCAGCAACCGCCAGCATCAGTTGTATTTGTAGCCTGAGTTTTTTGGCATTACCTCTGAGTAATCCATAGTCTCTCACTCGTCGTAACCCTTTCGGTAATACGTGTTGCAGTATTAACCAGAGAAATTCAGTAGCGGGTAAGGTTCGTACTTTTGTAGACTGAGTTTGAATGTCTTTATACTCAAAACTGACAAGCCCATCGACTTCACTTTTGATGTTTTTGTCAGGCAGTACACCACGATAAAGATAGCGTGATAGATATTGCAGTGCAGGCAACCCTTTACCCATATGCTGGCAATCAACCACCCATTTTTTCGGCAGTGAGGTTGGCAGTTTGAGATTCAGTTTTGCCAACTGTTCCAGTAAACGTGCGCGCCACACTTTAGCTAAATTGAAAGCGTTGAACAGGTATTTGCCCTTATTCTTTTCCAGTGTTGTTGGGTTTTGTTGAAACTGCCCGCTGGAATAATAAAGTGAATATGCGGATGTAAATCTCGCCGCCGGCTGTGAGTATGCAGCACGCCAGTGAAACCAATATCACCGGCAAGTTTTGGTGAGTTAAGTGCAAAGTCTTTGAGCACACTGGCAGCCACTGAAAACATGGCTGGATAGAGTGCTTCCGGTTGATATTTAGCCACCACACGCAGCTCATATGGCAAAGTAAATGTCACCATAAAGTAATCGACAGATAACAATTTAGCCTGTTGCTTAGCTAACCAATCCGCTGTGGTGTTGTACTGGCATTGGGGACAACTGCGATGACCACATGACAGCGGGAAATCTGCTGTATGAGTGCAACCCTGACAAACCCAGTGGCTAGCTCTTTGGGTGTGAACGCGACAGCTCAGCATGGCATTAATGGCATGGCGCATTGATGTTGTTATTTGGCCATCATAAGCTTGATTAAACGCATCAAGATGGTCACGTAAAATATCGATAAACTTCATATGTCACACTCCCACTTCAACACCAAATTATTAGTGAGCTGGTTAACCGACAAGGCCGTGTTTTTACGGGTAATATGAGTGAGACGTGTATACCTTGCTGTGGTGTTGAGGCTGTTGTGACCGAGCAAGTGTTGTACTGAGCGTAAATCTAATCCTTGCTCTAGCAAATGAGTCGCATAGCTGTGACGTAAATTATGTGGACTGATAGATTTGTGAATGTTGCACTCAGAAATCACTTTTTTCATGGCCTTTTGAATACCACCGCGGTCCATCAGCGAGTCTGGCTTGCCATCTTTACCGGGAAATACATGCCGAGGATGGCGATGGGTTTGCCAGTAATACCGAAGCGCTAACAATGTGCGTTGTGGTAAAGGTACTAGCCTATCCTTGCCGCCTTTGGCGTCACGAACATGCACCTGCATCAACGCTGAATCGATATCGCCAACCTGTAATGAAATTGCTTCACCGAGGCGCAACCCCATACTGTATAAGGTTAAAAAGCACACTTGATATCGCAGCTTATGGGTGAGGCTAATGACGATTGAGACTTCGGCAGGGGTTAGAATATCCGGTAGGCGTTTGACCTGCGGCGGCTTAACAATGTTGAGCCACTCCCAAGATTGATTAAGGACATACCGGTAGAAAAACTGTAATCCATTGCGGTCGAGTTTTACGGTACTCCAGGAGTGAGAGGCAATTAAATCAGCAAAATAACGCTTCAAATCATCGGTTGAAAGGTTATCAGGGCAACAGTCAAAATAAGCACTAATGCGCCTAACTGCGCGACTGTACGCATCGATGGTAGCAGGCCGCTTGCCTTGCAGAGTTAAATTGGTAAGATGTTGTTCATAAAGAAAATCAAAGCATTGTTGTTCGTGAGTTTCCATGGTGATACTCCTAGGTAATGCCAAGGTAGGCAGGGTCTAGTAAGTATTTATGATGGTGAGAAAGATGGGCTTTTATCTTTTCTGCCGCAGAGCGGCTTCGTTCAACAAGTCAATTAACTACGCGCCTTCGGCGCCGGACGCGCTTACACGCGCTGGTTATTGAAGCGTTAATCATTGACAACCTACTCGATAAATATTTAAATGTCATATATCGACTACGAATGTTCACTTTCTGAGATGTGATTTTTCGATTAGTAATTGATTATAATGGATTTTAGTTTTATTTTGTGGCTGATTTCTTGGGTTCAAATCCCTATCCCTCCGCCACATTAAATACGAGAAAAGTCGTTGATTATCAACGGCTTTTTTTGTTTCTGGCGTTTGAGGGGCTCTCCATAAGGATTGACTCAGACAATGTATCTTTATCGAGCACCCAACAACGTGTATTTCACACGTATCTGTTTAGCCAAGTCGCTTCGCGATAAAGGCTTTCCTTTTGATGTAAAAGTGTCGTTGCTGACTCGAGATAGAGCAGAAGCGGTCATCCGCAATATTGATGTTGCCGGAACACTCAAAAAAATCATTAAGTCTATTGACCATCAAACTCGTATTAACGACTTTATTCGCTACGTCGATGAAGTGATTAACCATCTTAGAGCTCAGTTTGATGGTAATGAAACTGATATTACGTTCAACATCACGCAAAAACCTCATGCTATCCCCATTAGAGAGACTAAATTGTCTCAGCATCGTGAAACTACCGCTGTGGCGCAAGCAAAGCCTGTTATTGGGTTAAACGAAGCATTAAGTGCGTTTATTATCTCAAAACAAAAATCAGCCATTAGGCCGCTGTCTATTAAGCAGCTTGAGCAGCGCACTCGGCATTTTATTGATACTGTATCATCAAAATCCACTCTTAAAACCAAGCTTAAAACTGATGATAGATGTGTGCATGAAATCACCAGCGCTGATGCGATGACCTATCGCGATGAGTTACTGACTCAAGGCCGAAGCTACAAAAGCAATAAAGAGTATTTAGCTGCCGTATTTCAGTTCTTTAAGTGGTGCCAATTAATGAATTACTGCACCAGTAACCCCTTTGAAAGCGTTACAGTCGGACAAAAACCAAAAGCTAAACCGAATCAAGCTAGAGACCGCTGGACGCACATTGAACTTAAACGACTACTTCGCAGCTCATCATTCAAAGCTTCAACAATCGATTTCAAATGGGTCACCCGATTAATGCTTTATGGTGGTTTAAGGCTTTCAGAAGCTTGCCAGCTCAAACCTAGAGATATCAAACTAATCGATGGCGTACACTGTATTAGCATTGATGACAGCGGTTCAGCACAGCGATTAAAGAACCTCAACGCTAAACGTTATGTGCCCATTCACAAATACTTGCTTGAGCAAGGTTTTATTGCGTTTGTTGAGCAAAGAAAATCAACACATACCCAGCTGTTTGATTATAAACCCGTTGGTATAAACGAAGATTGGTCAAAAACTTACTGTAAACAGCTCGCCAAGCTTCAAACCGAGATAGGCATGCAAGCGAACCTGCGCCCCACGTCATATGGCTTCAGACACACTTTTATCGATGAAATGAAGCAATTAGATATCAGTGAGCATATTGTTGCTCAAATCGTCGGTCACGCTAATCCCAACATCACTTTCAGTCGTTACGGCAAAGATATAAACGTTGCAGCATTGCTTAAGGATATTGAGAGAATTGAATATCAAATTTGATGATCGGGTGTGGTTAATAAATAAACTTTAAACCTAAATTAACAATCTGTCTCGATTGGCAGTAACAGTGTCAGTTGAGGCACAAACACTGCCAAAGCTGTCATTATTTCGCTACAGCAGAGAGCGAGATATTAGGCTGTTGAAAATGGCTCGCAGTCGGTGAGTGCGAAGCAAAAACAGCTCACAATTATGTGGGACTAGTACGTAACCCGGTACGTTTATCTCCCACTTTTTGTTCCAAAAAGATGGGAGATAAACTCGGGCAAGGGGAATCCCCTTTGAACCCCAAAGGCACATAATGCGCCTGTTAAAAACAGGAACATTATAGGTGCAATCTACTGGTATTTTTTATTGTAAACAATTTAAGATGTGCCAATTTTGAATTGAGTAATTCATTTTTCGAATTGTCGAACTATTTTGGGGGTATCACAAATCCAGTTTTAAATATTACATGGCTATTAATTTAGCTTCACTAATAACCTTATTCTGTGATTCAGTTGCCTTCTTGATAACCTCCGCATACACGCGCTTTTTCTCTGCAGAACTTGCGCTCATAACAAAGGCTGAAAGCTTAGATGTGGTAACTTTATTTTTAGATACATTTGTCGACATAGGTTTCTCACATAAAAACAGTCTAAGAAATAGGCTCAGGAGGTAAGTTTAACAGCCTTACTAATTCAGCGCGAGTGTATTCCTTCTCAATATGATGCTCTACCGCTGTAATATCGTCATGGTAAATTCGAGTACTACCATCGTTGTTTTTTATAAGTAAGTCTATCTTAATCGAAGCACCGTATTTGGTTTTGACTTGCCTAACGACTTTTTGTGAATTTAAGAATTGATCAATAAATATAGAGGGTAAAATACCACGGCCTTCAAGCTTTTCTCTTGCTTGTACAAACTCCCAAGCTAGAACAGGCTCTTGATACACAAAAATAATGAGTACTGCTCGATTTCGCATTAAGGAGCGATCAATATTTTTGCAGGCAATATCAAAGTTTGACAACGTCCCATCTAAAATAAAGCTTTGGTCATTATTGAAAATTCTGTCTAAAGTGCGTTCAACTATAAAGCTGACTGCTTTTTGAAACAAATACGAGTTTTTACCTGTGTATTCTTGGAAGTAAACTCTTAGTTCATCAGGGTCAAGTCTTATAATTCCTGTTTCATCAAACACTTCAATAAACGCTTTTGACGCCTCTGTTTTACCTGCTCCAGGAGAACCACACATAAAGATAGAGACGGGCTGTTGATCTGCGGGATATTTGCCTAAATCGGTCAGTTCACGTGCTATACGAGTTCGATTTGCTTTTGCAAATATAATTGCTTGAGTTTCAATTTCAGTCTCTTGCTCTGTCATAGCCTGTGGTAACGTTTCTAGAATAAAACAGCATGATATCAGTCAATATAAATTGGGTATAAATATATCTGAGTTTTTTATACGCATGGGAGTCGACAATGCCACCGCCTATCGTTCTTGAGGAGCAGCCTGCAACAATTTGGCCGTATCAAAGCCATGCAGTACCCTAGCGGCGAGCATGTAGCCTATCGTTTTGACAACAATGGTTATTTAGTCGAAGATTACCAACGTTTTACTGATGGTTCCGAACAATCACTGCGCATAATCGATGAGTACAGCGCCTTTGGCAGCATTAACCAACAAACGTTCAGTAACCATTATGTTCAACAGTTTAGCCGTAATTTAGCCGGTTCACCGACGAGTATCTCTACCAGTTTTTCTGGAGAGTGCAGTGCTATCGGGGTGCAATACTTAAATTATGATTATGATGGAATGGGTAACTTAGCCTTTCAACACAACGTGATTACCCAGTTCAAAGAAAGCTACAACTATGACGAGCTCATGCGGGTTGATGACTCAACTAAAACGTACAAAGGTATAACCTATGCTGCGGTTAATTATGATTATGACGCCGCAGGTAATATCCTTGTTAAAGGCGATTACGGCAGTCAATATCTCTACGGTAGTGTAGGCAAAGGTGCTGGCGGTAATGCAGGCCCTAACGCCATTAGGCAGTTTATCCGTGGTGGTACAAAAACCTTCACCTATGACAATAACGGTAACAGGCTCACGGGCGATGGCGTAACGTTAAGCTATAACGACCAAAACAAGCCGTTAACGGTAGACCGCAATAATGTAAAAAGTACATTCAGTTACGATGCCAATGGTAACCGCTAAAAACAGGTTAAACAGCAAAGCGGTAGTGTGGTATCGACCACGTATTATGTGGGCAGTTTTGAGCGTGAAGTGACCCTAAGCAGTACGGTAGATAAAACCTACATTGGTGACCACACCATTAAGATGAAAGCCCATGTGGGCAGCTTAGGTAATCAATCACCGTTCCAGCATGTACTGCGCGACCATTTAGGCAGTGTCGATACCTTGATGGATGCCAAAACCGGTGCCGTATTACAGCACCGTGGTTATGATGTGTTTGGTCGTCCAAGAGACATTGCAACAGGTAATAACCTGTTAACTAGCTGGCAAGGTGTCACCAAAGGCTACACAGACTATGAGCATTTGATTGACCAAGAGCTCATTCACATGAACGGGCGGATATACGATTTCAACATCGGCCGCTTTTTAAGTGTTGACCCGTTTTTGCAGTTCCCAGAGAATAGTCAAAGCGCTAACCCGTATTCGTATATTTTGAATAACCCGATGAGTGGGACAGATCCGACGGGGTATCTAGCAACAACAGATAAAGCAGAAGCGACAGGTGGTGCGTCAAATAATGCTGAAGTAGAAAAAGAAGAGACAAAAGTAACAGGTAATGGCCAGAAAAATGAAACTCGACGTGCAGTAAGAGATCACCGTTCAGCAAGCAAAGCCGGAACTTTTGCGCCGAGTTCTGGTACGTTTAGTGGCGTTAGTAATGGTACCAGTGGAGATAATTCCGGCAACTCTAACACTAAATCCAGTTTTAATTCGGGCGAGCATAAGGGAAGACTTGAGGCGGAGTCGACTCTTGGTGAGGCACCATCGGATGCAAATCAAGTGTATAATGATGCAGAAAAAGCCTCTAGAGAATTACCCGAAATAAGGCGTGGAAAAGGGAGAGAGTTTGTTGATAAATTTGCAATTAGTTATATCGACAAGTCAGGGAAAATAAGGTAAGCGTCCGGGCAAGTACATCTTCAGCAGCTCTTGTTCATCCTCTATATTAACGACTGATCATTACATCAGGAGTTAACATGGCTAGACGTTCACATGAAGATTGGGTTGCCTTGATACAACAGCAATCCGCTAGCGGCTTGACGATTACCGCTTTTTGTCGCCTGCATAAACTCAGTATCAGCGGATTTTACGCCCGCAAAGCAGACATAGCTAAAATGAGCATTCCAACGGGCGCACTATTTGTTAAGGCGACGCTGGCCTCGCCGACGGCGATGGCTACCCAAGCTCAACTTCCTGTCCCAGAGCAGACCATTTTTTTTCAGCATCAATCCGGGATATGGACTTTCCCTAGCACCTTGCCTGCAAGCTATCTGCTGGAAATGATAAAAGGCCTGCAAGCATGTTGATGTTTCGTGAGCTCCCCAGTGTCTATTTGCATCGAGAGCCTGTGGATTTTCGTAAATCCATAAATGGCTTAGCCGTTATCGTCGAGCAACAGTTGTCGCTACAGGCCACAGACGGCAGCGTGTTTGTCTTTTGTAATAAAAGCCGCGATAAATTAAAAATCCTCTACTGGGATGACACTGGTTTTGCGCTTTGGTACAAACGCCTCGAGCAGGATAAGTTTAAGTGGCCGACTAAAAGTATTGATGAGTGCCTGAGCTTATCTGAGCAACAGTTTCATTGGCTGCTGTCTGGCTTTGATGTATTGGGACATCAACATGTTAGTGGCTTGAATTACAGTTAATTGATCGCCATTGCGTATGCAGTTTTTGATAATCAGATCACTGCAACCCCCTTCTCTAGGGGGAGTTTTGGTATAATAACACCATGAAATTAAGCCCTGACAACTTACCCAACGACGTTGATTTGCTTAAGCAATTATTGCTTGAGACGCTGGCGGCTAAAGACAATACTATCGAGTTGAGAGATGCTGAAATTGCTGAGCTTAAACACTCGGTGCAGCGGTTACTGGAGCAATTTCGCCTCGCACAACAACAGCGCTTCGGGGCCAGCAGCGAAAGCCATGATTATCAAGGTGAGTTGTTTAACGAAGCTGAAGTTACGGTTGATGAGCTTGTTGAGTTAACGACAGATGCTGATGTGTCAGTACCGCCTAAACAACGCGCCAAGCGCAAATTACTGCCAAAAGACCTGCCGCGAGAAGTCGTCATCCATGATATTAGTGATGAAGATAAGCAGTGTGACAGTTGTGGTCATCAGCTGGCATTAATGGGCCAAGACAGTAGTGAGAAGCTTAAGTTTATACCGGCACAAATCAGTGTGATTGAGCATGTTAGATTAAAATACAGCTGCAAGCATTGCGAAACGCAAGGCACCAAGGCCAACATCAAGCAAGCGCCCGTGCCCGTCAGCCCCATTCCTAAAAGTTTTGCCACCCCAAGTCTATTAAGCCAACTCATCACCAGCAAATATCAGTACGCATTACCCCTTTACCGGCAAGAAGCCTTGTTCAAGCAACATGGTATCGACTTAAGTCGGCAAACCATGGCCGATTGGATGATGAAATCCGCCGCTCTGTTTAAACCCTTATATGATTTACTGCACAAACATTTGTTAACACAAGAAGTCATCCATGCGGACGAGACCACCCTCAAAGTGATTAACGATGAGCGGGTGAAATCCTATATGTGGGTGTATTGCGCTGGCGCGGATGGGCCAAGCACTGAGCCTCGATATCAAGGTTTACGCAGCATAGTGCTTTACGACTATCAAGACGGTAGCCGTGCGGGCACCTGCGTGAGCCGTTTTCTTGCCACGGAGCAAACGGTGTTTAATGGTTATTTACAGGTCGATGGTTACGCAGCTTACCAGCAGGTAAGTAATAAGCTTGTTGGCTGTTGGGCCCATGCACGGCGTAAATTCAAAGAAGCGCTAGTGGCGCAAGGAAAACCCAAAGTAGGTAAAGTCAGTAAAGCGGATATGGCACTGAGCATGATAGCCAAGCTGTACCGCATTGAAACCCAAATACAATCACTGAGCCTGGAAGAGCGTCTGTATTTTAGGCGCACCCACTCACAACCCCAATTGGTACTATTTAAGCAATGGCTGGATAAATCATCGCTGCAAGTATCAAAGGGAAGCCCTCTAGGCAAAGCCATCCATTACAGCCTCAATCAATGGGAAAAGCTCAGTCGTTACACAGAAGATAGCCGACTCAATATCGACAACAACCGCGCAGAGCGAGCAGTAAAACCGTTTGTGATAGGGCGAAAAAACTGGCTATTTAATCACAACCATCGTGGTGCTGAAGGCAGCTCTATTTTATACAGCATCATAGAAACCGCTAAAGCTAACGGTCTTATTCCGTTCGATTACATCGAACACTGCTTGGAGCAGCTATCCCATCCAAACTGTGACCTTAATAGCCTCTTGCCCTGGCTCGTTGATCTAAGCAAGGCGTAGTTCACCGGACGCTCACTTTACAACTTTGCACATGAAGGAGTCCATACTCAATATGGTAGATCACACGATGCAAGGTTAGAAGCTATTTCGTTTGGTGCAGTTGAAAGTTACAGGGAAAATTTAAAATGATATCAATCAAGTATTTGATTATTATTCTGGCCGTAATTAGCTTCTGCGTTTGGCCAAGTAATTATAAGTCTACTTATATAACAAGAGTAAATGCAGCAAGCTACGATGTAGAAATACAAGTTAAAGCAAGTGAAATATATGGTATGTACCAAATTGATGTAAAGATAGGAAGTATTCCAACAAAATTTCATTGTTTAAAATTAAATAAAGTAGATCTTGGTATTTATGGTGATAAAGGGCCAATAGCTATTACCCCTTTAAATTTGAGTTCTGACGGTGATTTATATCATTCTTTTTATTTGCAAAAGGATAATTTGGTAAGAACAAGTATTGGGATAAACTATTCCAATACCTTGAGTGGAAGCCAATGTGAGCATTTGTCTTTGAATGCGTTTATTGTTGAGTTGTCAGCTTGGAAAACAAGCAATTCGGATGTTTTACAATTAGATTAGGAATAACCTATAAAGTATTCAGCTGAAAAGTATATATAAAACAATTTTTAAAGGCTCATAATTATTGACTTTTTTCAACTTCAGGAATAAAGTCAATCTTAGTTAGCAATTGCAGACTTTGAAGGTGCAAGCCTCTGCAAGCAAATGAATTTAAACGACTATTTAAACTATTTAATTCGAGAGTCTGGGTTCAAATCCCTATCCCTCCGCCACATTCAAATAAAAAGGCCTTATCGAAAGATAAGGCCTTTTTATTTGGGCGAAAGATAGGACTTTGAACCCAAGGGTTCCTCTTTGTTACAAGCAAGCTATCCCTCCTCAAGATCCAAGATCAAATACGAATCGATAAATACAGGGCCTTTTTGTTGGGCGAAAGATAGACTTTGAACCCAAGGGTTCCTCTTTATTACAAGCAAGCTATCCCTCCTCAAGATTCAACTAGTAAGGCATCTCAAAGATAAGGCCTTTTTATTGGGTGAAAGACAGAGTGTCAGACTTGGGTTAGAAATTTTTTGTAAAACGTATATGTTGTTCAGTTGATTAGATTTTTGGTTGACTCTCTAGTTGACTCAAATGTTGTTTCACTAGTTTAAGCATGGCTTGCGCCGCAAAAGATAAATGTTTTTGTTTACGCCAAAACAGCGATAGTTCCCAACGTAAATCCTCACTGGCTAAGGGAATATTAACAACCGCATCGACTCTGTATCGTTCAGCAATAATTTTTGGCAGTATCATTACCCCTATGCCAGCGGCCACCAGTGCAATACCAAAATCGGCATGGCTAACACGAGTGATATTTATCGGTTTAAATCCTGCCTTTGCACAAGCGGCTAATACTAGTTCATATAGGGCGTATTCTGGTTCAAACATCACCTGAGCTAATTGATTCAGTTCACTTAACTGTAGGGTATTTTTACTCGCTAACTCATGAGCTGCGGGCAGTACTACCACCATTGACTCATTACGAACGCGAATACCATCAAACTCATCTTCGAAATCAATAATGCCAGTCGCAAGCTCTATTTCATCTTTGTGTAAGGCTACAGTTTGTTCTATCCCACCGCGTACCAGTAACTTCAACTCAACATTAGGATATTGCTGCCTAAACTTTGCTATCACAGGGGCAAATAACTCAGCACTTCCAAGCGGCGCTAAACCTAGCCTTAGCGTACCACCACTTAAGTTACGTAAACTATCGAGCTCAGCCATCATGAGTTGGCGACCTTCCAGTAACGTTAATGCATGTTGATATACTACTTGGCCAGCTTCAGTTAACCGTATTTGTGAGCCGCGTTTACCGCGTTCTAGCAATACCATACCAAGTTCTTCTTCCAGTAGGCGTATCGCCTTTGAGAGGGCCGGTTGAGTTACAAATGCTGTGTGACATGCTTTAGCGAAACCGCCAGCATTAACAACCTCAATGAAATAGTGCAGTGCTTTAAGATCCATTACCATAACCAAAAGTGATGTAGTCAATCATTAATATTCATTTTTTTTATCAATTAAGCAAGGGTAAACTCTTTGTATCAACTAAAAAACCATGTCGTGAAACCAAATGTTATCTCTACTGAATACCCATAACACTTATATAAAGTGTAAAACAACCTTAATTATCCAAGTGAGTGGTTTATGTTTATTTGCTTGGTTATGTCAATTGGCAGCTCACTCCGTTCATTCTATTATTCCTGGCAGTGTTATTGGTTTGGGAGTGTTATTAGTCTTATTGTCTTGTAAGTGGATTCCCGAAAAAATTGTTAATCAAGGTTCAGCATGGTTAATTGGTGATTTGCTATTATTTTTTATCCCCCCTGTAGTCGCTATGACCAAGTATAAATTAATACTCGAAAGCTATGGTGCTGAGTTGATTATATGTATGTTATTGGCTAGTACGAGTGTGTTATTGGGGACGGCGTTTATTGTCGATAAGCTATTTAAATTTGAACGTCAGCAACGTTTAAACAACATTACATCTCAGCGTTTACGTGCAGTTTAAATTGAATTGAATGGGTAGTAGCAATGAATAGTTCATTATTAGGTGCTTTGTGTTTATTACTCACGTTGGTAGGTTATTATTTTAGTAAGCGTTTGTACTTACGTCAGCAGCGCATTTGGTTTGCCCCCATCATTTTAGCACCTACTATTATTTTGTTGACTGTGGTGATATTTCAAATTCCATTAGTCGATTATTTTCAATTTACCCATTGGCTGCCTGCGTTATTAGCGCCTGCGACAATTGCTTTTGCGGTACCCATTTATAAAGAAAGGGCTCTGATTAAGCGTTATCCATTAACCATAAGTGTTGGTGTCTTAGTGGGGTTATGTTTGGGCATTGGCTCATCATGGTTGATTCTCCATTTCACTCATATGCCGGCAGAACTATCTAAAAGCCTAATTGTAAGATCTGTGTCAACTCCCTTTGCTATTGAAGCAACAAGTGCATTTGGTGGCGTCCCTGAATTAACCGCAATGTTAGTGTTAGTGACAGGTATTATGGGAATGCTCATTTGTGACCCTCTTTTTAAAGCTGCCAAGATAAAAAGTAGCTTGGCACGAGGAATATCATTAGGCGCATCAGCCCATGGTGCTGGAGCAGCTAAAGCGAATCAAATTGGCCGAGAAGAAGGCGTTGTCGCAAGTTTAACGATGATTTTTACTGGTATAGCCATGGTGATCACCGCGCCTTTATTCGCGTTATTGTTTTAACTCATCATTGATTGATTTAAGGTGTGATTGTAAGCAGGGCTTTGTAAAACTCATTTATTTAAACAATCATTTTAAAATTGATTGAGCCATTCATCACTATTGGGTCCAACCACACATTGATTGTTAACTCTCATTGCTAAACGTTTCATACAAAGGGACGACACATCCGAGAATCCCGTTGGTGGAAGAGTTCGTACTGATTCAACAATGGCACACCAATGAGGCTGTTTCTGTTCCGCAAGAGTGTAATAAACCCACTTACCTGATTTTTCTTGAGTGAGTAGTTTGGCTTTGTAAAGTATTTTTAAATTCCGCGATACATTGTATTGCGTCTCTTTGGTCACATCCATGGCTTCAGCAAGCGTAATTCGTTGGTCAACATGTATTAGTAGCCAAAATAGACGCAGCCTATTGGGTTCGGCGAGTGCTTTTAAAGCATCTATATATTGTTCATTATCCATCAGCTTTGCTTTTTTGTTCGTGAGACTGACAATCATTATAACAACTCCAATTAAGAAAACGATACCTGAATAATCAATATAAAAAGCAAGAGTCAGACAATAAATATAACAAAAACAAAGGGAAAAAATTCTGAACTTATGAATTGCACCATGCCGAATAAATGAATCAACAAGAGGTTTTTTGTTTAAATATGATTGAAACCCAAAGTAAGTACCTAATGGTAAGGCCTAGAAATGCGAAACACTTGCTAATTCTACTAAAATTGACCATCGAATTATTGTGATTATAAAAGACCACATACATAGTATTGTGGCAGTTAATAGCTACGAATTTGTTAATTATTAATTCACTTCAAATGCATTGGAAGTATACTGTGCGAGCTCTTTACCGTTTATGGCTACAATGTGTTAACGATTCATTGGGAATGTTTGTGAAAAAAGCTACAAATTGAGTTTGTTCTGCGACAAATTATGCTGTTTGTTCTGTATAAAATAAACTGGTTACTGCAAAATTGTTTGAATTTCGAGCAACCAGAGGTTTTATGTAATCAACTAGCTGTTTTATTGAGGTGGAGACATTTCAGAATTGAATTTGAACTATTTAAATAATGATATGGGGATGATATTGATATGGTATTGTTGCTTTAAGTTATTTAGTAATAACAAACATAACTCAGCAGCAGTTCTATATAATCCACTCGAACTATGTTCTATCACTAATGATAAAAACCTATCACTCCAGATTAATATATGTTGTTCTAATAGATTTTTCGTTAGGTTATCATTATTACATAATTCTGATTCTAAACAATGGACTACGACAACCAGCATCACTCCAAAATGATCAAGAGGTTCATTTTTAGGTAAATTTAATAATATATTATTATTTTTACAAAAATTAGCAAAGGCAAATGTTGATTCACCAAACAAACGATTATCATTACTCAAATAAACTGATCCCCATGGATAAGCAAGTTTACCTTTAGGATTTATGAATAATGCATTAAAATCTTTTTTTAGTAATGATAATGATGAGTTTGTTGCTAATAATTTTATTTTTAAGACTTTTTCTTTTACTTGTTCATTTAAAGATAAATCATCTATCAAGAAAAAATCTGAATCTAATGATAATAAAGAGGTAACTAAATCCTCATCTATGCATTTATAAAATATGTTTGCTAAGACATCAAATGCTTTCGCCATTGAATTAATGTATGTATCATTTTTATAATATTGTGCACTTTCCATAATGGGCTCTCAATGATTCAACTTATTAATAAGTTTATTTAGATTATTAATTAAATTAGAGTGTTATGAGCTTTACCTTGTATTTAGATATAAATAAATGATCTGTTTAACATGACGTATAAAGTTAATTTATTAGTATTTCGTTGGTTCAATTATTATTGTGTCATTAAGTTGGATGTCTTGTAAGGTTATGCTCGACCAGAAATAATATAAAAATTGCAATACATCGATGATAACAATCAACCAAAAACACCAACACGAACACTGGTGTTTTTGGTTCGTTAATGTTTAACCTCTTCGTTTTATAAACACTGTAGTCGGTCCAGTTCCTAAATCCTGATGACCGTCTCCAGTCATGCTCGCACCTGGTAACTGTAATGCTTCGGATTTATCCATTACGTCTAAGACTTGTACTGGGCAACCTCTAACACAAAAAGGTTTTTCTCCTTCAGCTAATCTGTCTTTACACATATCACATTTGGACATAATGCCACGTTTGGTATCAAGCATCGGTGCATCATATGGACAAACCAAACTGCACATTCCACAGCCAATACATAATTGTTCGTCGATATAAACAATCCCATCATCACCTTTTATCATTGCTCCTGTAGGGCAGTGTCTAACACAATTAGGATTTTCACAATGGTGACAGGATTTACTTAAAAATACGGCAATATTCTGTCCTAATGCGTTTGTTGTTTCACCTTGAGAAACAACTCTTCTAGTTATAAATTCATTCGCCTGTTTACCTGCTTGACATGCAA
The DNA here is from genome assembly GCF_005234075.1 of Shewanella sp. MEBiC00475. Classification (NCBI taxonomy): domain Bacteria; kingdom Pseudomonadati; phylum Pseudomonadota; class Gammaproteobacteria; order Alteromonadales; family Shewanellaceae; genus Shewanella; species Shewanella sp. MEBiC00475. The sequence continues at coordinate 565,676 of NZ_CP039928.1, read as the reverse complement.
CTGTACACGCTTCACAACCAACACAGTTTTCTTGGCGAAATACAAAAACTTTTTGTTCTGTCATAAGAAAATTCCTTAATGATTATATTTACACCAAAGCGATATCTACACGTGCTGCATGGAAGACTGAGCCTGAATTCATGTCACTTAGCTCGCTACTGGTTAACTGATTTATTGAGGTCCCATTACCATTTTTATTAAGTTTTTTCCAACCGTTTTTCCAAACAAATAGTGTTCCAACAGGAGTCATGGGCTCTACTCTTGCCACATATTGAATTGAAACATTACGATTCCCATAACGACTAGCAGTTAATTTGACATTAGCACCATCGTTGATCCCTTTTTTATTGGCATCAGTAGGGTGGATATAAACGGTATGCTGAGGGAATGTGTCTTTGATGTATTTAACATTAGCCCATTGAGAGTTACTTATTTTTGCGTGAGCAGGCGATATTAATCTGAACTCTCGGTTTTTCTCTGAGTCAGTCATGCCTTTATGTTCAACATCATCACTTTCAGGATTACCTGTATCTATAACGGGATTGAATTTTTCGGCGTCAAAATATGTACCACTAACATCTTTAAATTCGACTTTTCCACTCGGAGTAGGGAAGTCGTAGTCTTTACGGAATGGGTATGGAACAATAGGACTGTCCCAATATTTGACTAATAACTCGTCGTAGCTGATGTTTCCTTTCCAAGTGCCTCGTAAAATTTCCTCAATCGACTGACTAAATGCAGCGTCATCAAATCCCATCGCTTTTGCTAACTCATTAAAAATAACTGTATCTGGTTTTGATTGATGCAAAGGCATAATCGCTTGAGCACTATGCTTTGCGTAATAACATTGATAGCTATCAATTAGGTTGGCTTGTTCAATATAACTTGAGGTTGGTAATAAATAATCGACATAATCCATGGTATCGGTTTGGAATAAATCAATACCCACTATGAATAGATCATCACGCATTAACCCAGTTTCGATTAAATCCGTATCAGGCGAAACTGTCATAGGGTTACTGGAATAAACTATTAACGCTTTAATTGGATCACAAGGTTTACCATAAGCAAGTGGTCCTACTTGACCATCTTCATGTTGATAATCTTCAGGAAGTAATGATTTTCCGAGTTCATTGATACTTACCGTATCTCTAGTGGCACCTTCTGGAGTTAACTCAGGTGAATTGCTATAGTTCCAATCAAATAAACTTCCAGCTTGTGTGTTTAAATAAACAACGCCAGCTCCGACCTTACCTATGTTTCCTGTTAATGCAGCTATCGTTGGAATCGCTTTGACCATTCGGCCACCATTTAATGATCGCTGTAAGCCATAACCAATACGGATCATTGAACATTCTGCACCGGCATAAGCTCTTGCAAATGCTTCATATTCGCTTTTAGTTACACCAGTTTCTTTTACTATTTGTTCATGTGTAAATTCATTTAAACGTGCTAATAATGCATCATAATCTTGGGTGTGAGCATCAATAAATGCAGAATCTTGAAGGTTTTCTTCAATAATAATTTTACTGATCCCAACGACTAACATTGCGTCTGTTCCAGGTGTTGGTTGTAACCAAATGTCTGCTTGGGATGCCAGTGGCGTTCGGGCAGGGTTTACAACTAATATTTTTGCTCCGTTATCACGTGCTTGATTAATAAATTTTAAATGATGAATGTTAGTTGCTTGTTCATTCGTTCCCCAAGAAACAAAACATTTAGTATTAACATAATCTTCAGGACTTGGGCCTGAAAATTCACCCAGAATTGAGCTCATACCTGAATAACCAGCACTAGCACAAATATTGCGTTGTAAATATCGACCGCCTATTCGATTGAAAAATCTATTTGCCCCGGAAGTTGCTGCAATACCACTATATCCAGAGTAAGAGTATGGAAGAATAGAATTCCCACCATGAGTATTTATTATATCGTTTAATTGATCTGCTATTTCGCTAAGAGCGTCTTCCCAAGAAATTGGTTCAAATGTAGCTCCAGGTCCTCGAGGACCGACTCGTTTCATTGGTTGTTGGATTCGATCGGGGCTATATACTGATTGTAAATAAGAATGTCCTTTAACACATGGTGTTCCAGCTGTGACAGGATGATCAATATTACCAGTAATTGATGTTGCAATACCATCCAGAGTACTTACCATTAAACTACATCTATCACCACAGTTACGTGGGCAAGTAGTATGAAATACTCCATTCGCATCAGGAATAGTTAGTTCTTTTTCTTCTTCTATTATTTCTGGCGGGTCAATTGTCGTTTCATCAATAGTTTCATCGTTATTATCAGAGCATCCTAAAATACTTGCTGAAAATGCAAATGCACTACTACCTTTTAAAAAGCTGCGTCTATTCATTCCCATGTCAAACTCCTTATTGTTATTACAACAAAACAATAACAAGGAAAAGGTGGAATTGAAAAATAACTAACGAAATATGTCGTGAAGATCTTACTTTCTAATAAAATACGATAGTGTTCTTAATTTTCGTTATTGTAATTACTGATTCTAATATTTTTTAAATTATAATGCTCTAATATTGATTTGTTAATGTTTTTCTCTAGTGTTGAAATTGAAGGTTTAAATAAATTGCGTTTTTTATTTTTTTGTGTTTCACTATTAAAATCAGTAGCTTAATGGGTTTATTTTTATTTTTTATGAAGTGTATTTTTATTCTATTTTTAATTTAGATTTTTTAAACTGTATATATAATTATAATCTTAAGTAGGTATTTAAGTATCTTTTGAGATAGTATCTTACTAAGGTATGTAAAGTTGTGATTAAAGTCTTATATATATTTCTATGATCGTAATTCTGTACAAAATGTCTACTTTTATGTTTGTAGATCATATATAATTAAAAAAATTAACGTTATCATTAATGTTTTTTACTAATTTGTTATTATTGGTTTTTATAATAATTTTAATGGAGGCTTTGTGTGTTGACAAATAAAATTAAGGAAAAGTGGCGTGCAGCTAAATTAGAAAGTGCTATTGAAAAAGCATTAAAAAATGAAGATGTCTGGCTTAAGTCATGTTGGTTAGACCGAACTCGACCAACTGAATCAGTTCTTCCTATTGCTAGAAAATTGTCTATGATTGTAATTAAGGATTTTAAATATTTAAATGATATTAAGGAACAACTAAATCAGAAAGAATTAATATCACTATTCTTTAATGGATTTAATGTATTGATTAATCGAAGTCTTGCAGGTGATATATTGATTAAAACTGATTATGCTATTATTTCATTAGCAAGAGAGTTTTCTAATAATATGGATAAATCGCATGGTCAAGAGTTGAATACGCAAGCTGAATGTATTATTAGACTTGCACACAACTGGGACGAACATAATCGGAGGTTAAAACAATTTTCTAATGCTCGCTTTACCTTTTAAAAAATTAATTATTAATCGCAAATCTTATATTTGAAAATTAAGTTGCTTTTACATTATTCTGTTAATTGTAACTAAGTACTATTGGTTTTAATTGTGCTTTATTATAAAAACACTATCCGACTCAATGAATTGACATATAATTTAAACGAGAGAATTTGTCCGTAGCAGTTAAAAGTATTCATAATGGTCTTTCCTGTATTTAGAATAATTAAACATCCTCAATTTTAAAAGTGATGTGCGAACAGTTCTTTACTTTTTTCTAATGTATTTCACTCAATATCATTATTTCATGTCCTTTTTTAAAATGTGAATTTAGGTAATTTAAGTTTGATATTATATTATTAAAATTTAGACGTTATAATATTATGCTTATTGATTGAGCCATTCGTCACTATTGGGTCCAACCACACATTGATTGTTAACTCTCATTGCTAAACGTTTCATACAAAGAGATGACACATCCGAGAATCCCGTTGGTGGAAGAGTTCGTACTGATTCAACAATGGCACACCAATGAGGCAGTTCCTGTTCCGCAAGAGTGTAATAAACCCACTTACCTGATTTTTCTTGAGTGAGTAGTTTTGCTTTGTAAAGTATTTTTAAATTCCGCGATACATTATATTGCGTCTCTTTGGTCACATCCATGGCTTCAGCAAGCGTAATTCGTTGGTCAACATGTATTAGTAGCCAAAATAGACGCAGCCTATTGGGTTCGGCGAGAGCTTTTAAAGCATCTATATATTGTTCATTATCCATCAGTTTTGCTTTTTGTTTGTGAGACTGATAATCATTATAACGACTCCAATTAAGAAAACGATACTTGAATGACAAGCATGAAAAGTAAGTACCGATGAATCTGCACCAGAAAACAAAGCAAACCAGAAAAAAGGGCAGAAAATTCCGAGCAATGCAATATTTCGACCTACTTTTGTCTGTTCGGACCATTCTGCACCGTTAAAAAGCGCTAACAGTAATTGATACATTTGACTATAAGCGCACCATTTACTTATACCAGATAACATCTTGCTTATCGTTTTGACGAATAAAATTTGTTGCATTAGAGGCCTCTCTTATCGTTCAAGGATAAAATTATTGGCGCAATGGTTAAAATAAAGTCTATCTTTTTCGCTCGTACGTTCTTCTACTGCATGTTCTAATATTGCTGGTGAAAAACTGTTTTCACTTGCATTGATTAATGCTGAAAAAAATAGAAAATTAAATTCTGGATGGCCTTGAACCGTTAATACTTGCTTTTTATATCGTGTTAGATAATTGGGACAAAAATCATTTCCGGCGATAATATCAAAACATTTTGCAGGCCGAACAACTTGATCTTGATGGATGGCTAATATTGATATTGTTTCTCCAGCGTGTAGTTGTTCAAAGTCTTGGCGTAATGTCACTTCATAAGCACCTAACCCCCAACCAGCAGGCGAGCGCATGACAACACCACCTAATGCATGATGGATCATTTGATGTCCGAAGCAAATGCCTAGAAGTTTTTTCCCACTATAGAAAATATTGCGAATAAATAGTGTTAGCTGTTTTATCCAGTCAAGGTCATCATTTACTCCAGCGAGACTTCCACCGATGATGTAACCGTCATAATTATCAATATCACTTGGCAATTCTAGTTTTTGATAAACGTTCAAAACTGTCACCTTTGCGTCACGTTCCAAATTCAATTGATTTTTAAGACAACTTGGGTAATCTCCAAATTTTTCCGTTAAGGGAGTTGGTACATCACCACATAACAATATTCCAATTTTCATAATCAACTCTATAAATGAGACATTAGGATAGATAAGACTCATTGATTTCATGTGTAATAATTAATTTGTACATGTAAAAAATGAGTCTATTAGGAATAACCAACAATCACTTCGTTAGATGTTAAATAACATATTGAAATAATAGGCCGCCGATAATGGCTGTTGTGAGTATAATTGAGACGAACGCAACAACGGCTTTTGGCTTTAGCACTGCAGAAACAAGTGCAATTTCTGGAAGACTCGCACCAGTTCCCCCGATAATAAGCGCCATAGCTGGACCCATACCCATACCTTTCACAATCAATACTTTAAGAAGTGGAATAGCCATTTCGATACGTAAATATACTGGAACCCCAATTACTGCGGCAATTAAGATCGAAAACACATTGTCTCCACCGACATACTTTTCAACGATATCTGCAGATAAGTATGCTGCAGACACGCCACTGATCAGAGCACCAAGCAATACATAGGGGATGATTTTTTTGAATAAAGCCCACGCAAAACGCAGTGCATTAGTCGATTTTGAGGGGATTACGTCAACCATAGTGAGTGTAGCTGAAGAGTCACAGCCACTATTTATACTGCCGCATGTTTGTGCTGGTTGTGATGTAGCACAGCTTTGCGTTTTAGCTATTGATGCTGAACAACGTGGTGGGGCTGTTTTGGTTTCTAACTCGCCCCCGCGCTTAATTTCATTGCGCCAAGGTGTTTTGGTAATAAACCATCCGCCAAAGATTGCTGCAAATAAGGTAATCGCTAAGTAACTCAGTGTCACTTTTAATCCGAAGGTGGCGAATATCATGGCCAATACAATAAAATTACAAAGCGGTGCTGAAATCAAAAAGCTTAAAAGGGTACCTAATGACACACCCATAGTTGCCATTCCCATAGTAACAGGCACAACAGAAGCGCTACAAAAAGGTGTCAACATTCCAAATAGAGCACCCAGTAATGGTCCCCATTTTTCATGTTTAACAAGTTTTTTTTGTAACTTATCTTGTGGAATATATTCACGCATAAAGCCTGTTAAAACAGAAACTACAGCTATAACAATAATTAGTGCCCCTCCTACATGAATGAATTCATTCAATGCAATTGTAATTTTATTTATATCCACGTTGTTGCCTCTTAAAAGTAGAATTAAGTACAAAATGCAATGTACGATCACTTGCGCAAGTATGCAAGTGTTGTTTAGGTGTATTAGTCAACTTTATAATTTGTTTGAGACATAGTTAATTATTCTTGGTGGGATTAGTGAATTATCCCGCGACTTTTGCTCCGTTCGGACCACGGGTTTTTCTGGACTCATTTATAAATTGGGTGTGTGACTATCAATATTTATTTTGATTTGCACATTTGATTATATGAGATTTTTGTTCTGAGTTAGTTGGTATCAACTGAGTTGTCGTTATTCAAGTGCTTGCAAGTATTGATGACTATCGTCAATAAGGTAATGTAGCCAGAGAAAATTTTATATATATATACTTATATTTTTTGTCATTACCTCATGGTGACAAGTCTTTTATCTCAGAATCAATTTGAATAACGTTGGGTAAAAACAGAGCTGTATTAGTTAATGAAATATCAATATAGGTTTGTTTAATTTATTGAAAATAGAGGTAATTTTTTAATTACCTCTAGATAAACAGTAGTCAATCAACTTAATAGTATCAGCTAATCGTATATTTGAGTTGTCAAATCGTGTGGGTTAATGGCCTCAATATTTACAAGATGATTGCTATATCATCAACGGCAAAATGTATATAGCAATCAAATATTTCGGTTTCAAATGCTTTGTTTGTAAGGTCTGTAGTTAGTTGCGCTCGTTACTATTTTGTTATTTTCGAGCAAAGCAAACTTGATTTCGGCTACTATTTTTAGCTTGATATAATGCGACGTCGGCATCTTTAAGGGTTTCATCGAGAGTCTGACTTCCATCGTTTAATCCACAGCCGATAGAAATATTGATCGCGCCATGTAAATTAGTCCAACCTTCGACTTGCATATTACCCACGTTAGAACGGATTTTTTCAGCAACTAACTCAACCCCTTTAATATCAGCATCAATCAATATAATAGAAAATTCTTCTCCGCCCATTCGACTGACTAAATCGACAATTCGAATCGATTCTTTAAGCGTCTGGCTTACTGCTACTAACACTTTATCTCCCATAGCATGACCAGCGGTATCATTGATTCGTTTGAAGTAATCAATATCTATCATTAAGATCCAAACTTGTTTATGAGTACGTTTTATTCGTTCAATGGCTTCTTGTCCAAAATCAAGAAATTTTCTTCTATTCGCCAGTCCTGTTAGGTTTTCACTCATGGCTGCAATTGATAACAACTGTTCGCCTTTGCGACGCTCAATATCGACTCTTTCTTGAAATATTGCTGAGATACTCACCATCAAAATGATAAACCAACATATTGTGACAACATAGAGACCAAACGAATCGATGCCAGCAGAATTAAGTGATTTGACCAAAAGGTAGCCAAGAATACTTGGAATAGCATATCCACAAATGGTTTGTAACCTAGCTATTCTTCCACCAAATATAAGGACTGAGTATTGCTTTTACCGCGCCAATATTTGCTGTTAACGCTAACGTGGCGATTGAAAAAGCAACACCAGTGGAAGCCGTTAATAGTGACATTTTTCCATAAAATTCGTCTAGTCCATATGCATAACCAGTAATGGATATCATGGGTATGGCTAAAGTGATGAAAGCAATCAGTTGAGCGGCAATGAGTTTCTTAAAGTGGTATAACGTGAGGCTAAAACCCAACCCAAAAAACATCAAAGCGGAATTAATCCCTAAGCCAATGGTTTTTAATAATTCCTGGTCAAGTAATACTTGGCTATAGAATGGGGTAATGAGTATCGATACATTTGAATTAAAAATAAAATCTGAGATGTTTGCTACTGTAATGACAATGACAACAATCCCAAGTAAATACTGCAGCTTCTGATTTTTTTATTCAGAGTGGATAGCAAACTTAGTCCAATAAAAATCATGCATATTGCGGTTAACGGATTAGTAGCGGGTCCATTTTCCATTGGTCTATATAATGCTTCAATGCCGAAAAGATATCCAAATATTGATATCATTCCCAAGATCAAACCGACAGCCCCTAAAGGTTTTACTAGGGACTGATAAAACCCAACTAAAACCCAAGGTTTGTCATTTTCTATTACGGGTAACATATATGTGCTTTTTCCCAAATATTGTATCTAAAATCATTGAGTATCATTTCAACAGTTAATTGCCGGCATTTAACACGATATTTAAGTATTATCTTTATCTTATTGATTATATTGATAATTATATGTTTAGTGCTTCAGGTTATACTTTACCGTACTTTATAAACACACGCTTCTAATGGGGCTATCTGTTTCGTGCAAAGGTAAGACAACTTAAATTCTAACTTTGAGTTTTTACACTTATTGCTATAAATATTCCTGTTTAATACGCTTTTAGCCAATTATCTGTCCTAAACGATCATTATCTATAATAATTCGAGATGTTCTATTTTGAATATTTTGTTGCAGAATATGACCATTTATTAAATTTAAAAATCAGTTTGTTAAGTATGCGTACTAACTTGTCTTGCCAATTCTATCCTAATTTTATTCCGAAGTGCGGTGCTCAGAAAATTAAGCCGTGAATAGCTTTATAATCACCCCCTTTTAGGTTGGCGATAATGCACGCTAACTAATAGTATGCAGTGAGTATGATACTAATAGAGTTCTTCTGAGGTAAATGTGAGTAAATTACCAGATGATGACTTCTAGTCGTTTCAGGCTTAACGATTTAATGTGTAAGCTTTGTTGCTTATGGCAACAATATACTGTTAATTAGAAGTGACGAAATGATTTAGATGTAGATGAATGTCATTTAATAAAGGATAGCGCTAATGTGGTTACAACGAGAATTAATACTTAAACCTCAGCGACGAGGATTTCATTTAATTACCGACGAAGTGATGACATTACTGCCAGAGCTGAGATCATTGAATGTTGGATTATTGCATGTGTTTATTCAGCACACTTCAGCATCATTGACCATTAATGAAAATGCTGATCCCACGGTTCGCGGTGATATGGAGCGGCATTTTAATGTACTCGCGCCGGAAGATGCACCATACTTTAAACACACTTATGAAGGAGCTGATGATATGCCTGCCCATATAAAGTCGACCTTGATAGGCGTGAGTCAAACAATCCCGATTACTAACGGACGCTTTAACCTTGGTCTTTGGCAAGGGTTGTATTTATGTGAGCATCGAGACCATGTTTCTGCGCGCACCATTATTGCCACACTGCAAGGTGAATGATTCAAAAAGGTTAAAATTGCAATGCTGATATAACAAAGCTGTGTATTTTATATACATTCTTTGCGTTCAATCATGACTTTGCTTGTGTAAGTAAATGTAAAGATGCTAAATTCATACGGCTTAGTGGGATGTGTAAGATATGTAATGTTGCCTTAGTTAATTACGGTAACATTTTTCATGTGAATGTTTTATATATAAAAAATGGCCCTAAAATTCAAAATTGAGTTACATATAATAATAGGTGGGTTTAGGTGATATCTGTATATTTGGTTGACGATCATGAACTCGTGAGAACGGGTATTCGTCGCATTTTAGAAGATGAGCGTGGTATTAAAGTCGTTGGTGAAGCTCCTGATGGCGAAACCGCAGTACAGTGGTCTCGACAGAATGAAGCCGATGTCATTTTAATGGACATGAATATGCCTGGCATGGGGGGTTAGAAGCCACCCGTAAGATTTTGCGCTATCAGCCAGATGCAAAAATTATTGTGTTAACCGTACAAACTGAAGATCCATTTCCGACTAAAGTGATGCAGGCGGGGGCTTCTGGGTATCTAACAAAAGGGTCTACATCGCCTGAAGTATTACGCGCAATTACTCAAGTTGCTCGTGGTCAACGATATCTGTCACCAGAAATTGCCCAGCAAATGGCGCTCAGTCAATTTAATCATTCTGACGAAAACCCATTTAGCAGCTTGTCTGAACGTGAGTTACAAATCATGATGATGATAACCAATGGTGAAAAGGTTAATGACATCTCGGAAAAATTAAATTTAAGTCCAAAAACGGTCAATAGTTATCGTTACCGATTATTTGCTAAGCTTGGCATTGGTGGTGATGTTGAGTTGACCCGTTTAGCTATCCGTTACAAAATGCTCGATACCGGTTCATTTTAGTCAGGAATACTTTATTCCTCATAACGCATTAAGTAGCTTTAATCATGTCCAGTGGTTTTAACGCCAAATCTTTTTTAAAAAATGTTACTTCAGCTCCTGGCGTTTATCGAATGTACGATAAACGCCAACAAGTCATTTATGTTGGTAAAGCTAAAGATCTCAAAAAACGGTTAAGCTCGTATTTTAGAACCAATATCCCTAATGTTAAAACTCAAGCACTGGTGGCGCACATCGATCATATTGATGTCACAGTTACCCATAGTGAAACCGATGCGCTATTACTCGAAAACGATTACATCAAACAGTACATGCCTAAATACAATGTTCTGTTGCGCGATGATAAATCTTATCCCTATATTCTGTTAAGCGGCCATAAACACCCAAGACTTGCTTATCATCGTGGCCCAAAACGTGAAAAAGGTCATTACTTTGGCCCGTACCCCAATGGTGGTGCTGTGCGCGAAAGTTTGCATTTAATGCAAAAGCTGTTTCCAATCCGTCAATGCGATGATTTGTACTATAAATCGCGATCTCGCCCTTGTTTACAGTATCAATTAGATCGTTGTAGTGCGCCTTGTGTTGGTCTGGTAAGTGATGATGAATACAATGAGCAAGTTAAATTAGCGAGTTTGTTTTTACGTGGTAAAGACAAGCAAGTGATAGCGCAATTGGTGGCAAAAATGGAAACCGCCGCGATTGATATGGAATACGAACACGCCGCACAATATCGCGATCAAATTACTGCGCTAAGGCGCGTAGCAGAACAGCAAGAAGTGACGAATCAAAAAGGAGATATGGATGTCATAGGCGTCGATTACGCCTCTGGTATTGCCTGTTTTCACTTGTTGTTTATTCGCGAAGGTAAAATTTTTGGCAGTCGTAGCTATTATCCTTCTGTACCAGCAGAAACCGACATAGAAGAAGTGTTGTCGTCCTTCTTAGGTCAGTTTTATCTTAATGCTGATATTCAGCGTACCATTCCTAAAGAAGTCATCCTAAGCCATCACTTTGACGGCATAAAAGAACTTGAAGCATCGATAGAGCATGCATTAGATAAAAAGTTTGAATTAAAGACTCAAGTACGTGGTGACAGGGCTAACTTTTTACGTTTAGCGATGACCAATGCCAGTAATGCAGTAGCGACTAGGCTGTCGCATAAGAATACCGTTGAGCAACGATTCCAACTGCTTGAGGAAGCACTTGAACTTAATGAGCCAATTAAACGGATGGAGTGCTTTGACATCAGCCACACTATGGGCGAAAGCACAGTGGCATCATGTGTGGTGTTTAATCGCGAAGGACCGCATAAAGCTGACTACAGGCGTTATAATATTACCGGTATCACTGGTGGTGATGATTATGCCGCCATGGATCAAGCAATAAGGCGTCGGTTTGATAAAATTGATAACAATGGAAAAGTACCTGATTTGGTTTTTATTGATGGTGGCATTGGCCAATTAAGAGTGGCGCAAATGATTGTCGATGAAAAGTGTATTAATATTGATCATCCACCGCTATTAATTTGTGTGACTAAAGGGGAAGGGCGTAAAGCCGGACTTGAAACGTTTACCGTTGGAGGCAGTGAGCAAACGTTTGAGGTTGCCAGTGACTCACCTGCATTTCATTTAATGTTGCACATTCGCGATGAATCACATCGGTTTGCCATTACAGGGCACCGTAATAAACGCCAGAAAACGCGTAATACTTCTACATTAGAATCAATCACGGGTGTAGGCCCTAAAAGACGTAAAGCATTGTTGCAACATTTAGGTGGAATACAAGAAGTGAAGGGAGCTAGTGTGGCTGAATTGACAAAAGTGCCCGGAATTAGCTTAGAAATGGCACAAACAATTCATGATGCATTGCGAGGGGGCTAAAATTAGGGCAAAATTGACGCTGCTTCTGACAAATTGGTCTTTTTATGCCGTTTAATTTACCCATTGCACTGACATTATTCCGTATTGCTTTGTTACCCGTATTTATAGCTGTTTTCTATTTACCTTATCCATGGGCACCATTTGTTTCGGCATTTATTTTTTGGTTGGCAGCCTTAACAGATTGGTTAGATGGTTATGCTGCACGTAAACTTGGCCAGTTAACTCGATTTGGCGCTTTTTTAGATCCTGTTGCAGATAAAGTGATGGTGTCGACGGCACTAGTATTGTTGGTTCAGCAATATGACAATATGTATCTAACCCTTGCAGCATTATTTATGATCGGCCGCGAAATTGTTATTTCAGCCTTGCGTGAATGGATGGCCGAAATTGGTAAACGCGGTGTGGTAGCAGTGTCTTGGATTGGTAAATATAAGACTGCGGCGCAAATGGTTGCTATTATTGGTTTAATTTGGAAACCAACACCATGGTTAACCGATGTTGCTTTTGGTTTGTTTTATATTGCAGCGGCGCTAACGTTCTGGTCGATGATGAGTTATATTTCAGCAGCTTGGAAAGATTTAACTGCAGAATAGCGTAATAATAGTTCAATAAGATTATTTAGTGCGCAAACGATCAAAAATGCACGAATCAATAATTGACACTCGAGGTTAATTCGGTAGAATGCCTCCCCGTAGACAAGTGATGAGTCAGCAACAAGCCTTAAGGGTTTATGTTAACTAACATGATTGAATACGAGACATTAGCTCAGTTGGATAGGTTGAAAGACGATACCTTTACTGCAGATTTAATGAAATATTATAAAGATTGATATACGCGACATTAGCTCAGTTGGTAGAGCGATACCTTGCCAAGGTATAGGTCATCGGTTCGAACCCGATATGTCGCTCCAATTTCTTATCTTATCCGATGGATTTGAATTTGGTTAAAGATGGCGCGATGGCAGAATGGCTATGCTACGGATTGCAAATCCGTCTATCTCGGTTCGACTCCGGGTCGCGCCTCCACAATATTGCGTTTGATGGTTACTTTTAGTAACGGTTAAAACAACACTTTGCCCGAGTGGTGGAATCGGTAGACACAAGGGATTTAAAATCCCTCGCTGAATAAGCGTGCCGGTTCAAGTCCGGCCTCGGGTACCATTATAATCTCTAGTAATAGAGAATGGTGTAAAAAAGCCTCAACAATAGTTGAGGCTTTTTTACGTCTGAAATTTAGGTTTTATTGAAAATGTCGAGAAAACCCACTGATCGACACGAAGTGCGTCGGTGGGTAGTTCACCAAGTTCCTCTATAACGCTAACAGCTGTGGTAAATATTCGTTGTCTAAAGCTGCAATGCCGGCTTGTTCCGTTAGTACATCTTGCATAATTTGATGACTGGTTAACGGGTTGGCCAGTACTACTCTGAATACTGTGGTTGGTTGACGAGAGTATTTTACAGGCTTAATTCGTGTACGTGACACAAATGATTTTCCTTGTTCACGCTGATGCTTTTGAATAAATTGTGTAAGCCCATCTAATAACTCGTTAATTTTAAGAACCAATTCTGTGTTGTTGTTCGATATTGCCGTTGCCAGTATTACTTGTACCGACGCGGGCACATAACGATACGTCAGCAAGCATAACTCTGGGACGGTGACTAACTCAAAATTGACATGTTGGTCGATGATTGAGGCAAAATAACGGGCTTTTTCTAGGCTGTTATTAATGAGGATTTCATAGCCATCACGCCCAATTATTTGAAGGCAAGCATGTACTAGCATTGCCATCCCTGGGCGTGAGCCTTCAAGGGTATGACTGCCTAGATCTTTTGAACCCACACGTAAGATATATTCAGCATGATGAACAATGGCGTTGGCCAGTTCTGGGTCTTTAAATAGCACCATACCAGCGCCCATAGGGACATACATTTGCTTATGAGCATCGATAGTGACTGAGTCTGCTAACTCGATACCTTTTAGTAAGTGGCTATATTTTTTGGATAATAAACTTGCGCCTCCCCAAGCGGCATCTACATGGAAATGACAACCTAATTCGCTAGCCAAAGCCGCTAATTCGGTTAATGGGTCCACATTCCCTGTTTCGGTTGTGCCCGCAATACCCACGATGGCCATTACTTTTATATTTTGTTGTGCTAGCTTTTTTGCTGCTTCACGCATGGCGTTAACATCGACTTTATGATGTTCGTCGGTTGGGATACTAATGATGTTATCTCGGCCAATACCCAACAAGTCTGCCGTTTTACCCAAAGAGTAATGGCCTCGATCGGATACCAAAATGGCAAGGTCATCATAGCCATAAAAGCGTAATGCTTTAGTCATTCCTTCACGGGTTACACCTTTAAACTCACCGTGTGGTTGTAACAATCGGTTTCGAGCAATCCACAGTGCGGTGATATTGGCAACGGTGCCGCCAGAGCAAAATGCCCCGAGGGAGTGGTCGGCGCTGTGCATCCATTGATGATAGAAGTCATCAGATTGCTGATACACCAAATGGTGCATCATGCCTAATACCTGGCGCTCTAATGGGGTAAAGGCTTTTGATGTTTCAATTTTGACTAAATTTTGATTTAGTCCCACCATCATTTTTGACAGCGGTAATACAAAATAAGGCAAGGCCGAGGTCATGTGTCCAATAAAGCTGGGTGCCGAAGTATGGACTGAATGGGCGACTAGGTTTTGCATTATTTCGTCGGCATAATCAGAGACGAATTTAGGATCTGTCGGGATCTGATATGCGCTAAAGTCGGTTTCTATTTCTGACAGTGGTTTTTCCAATGCGGCGATGCTGTTGCCTAAAAACCCTGCGAGGTCTTGAGACAGTTTTTGCTCAATAATGCTCAACGTTGAAGTTGAATCTTCAGGGGCGGTAAAAATTCGCAGTAAACTGTCTTCTGAAGCGTGTGCTTGACGGGTGATTTTGGAGGTCATTTTGCTTGCCGTAATGATGAAGACTTCATCCTGTTAGCCTTAAGTGATGCTTTACGATGAAGACTGCACCTTCAGGATGAAATAAGGGAGCTAACTTTACTGTATGGCTGGTTTTGCTTCAAGTATTTATCTCGTTATTACTGATGATTGGATTAGGATATGCGAAAAATGAGTGATGTCGATAGGATTTATCCAGCACAAATATATAAGTGTATTTGTGCTGGATAACATTACTTTTTAACCAATGAAAGAGACATAATTGCCGCAATATTTCGTGCAGTATTGGTTAAATTGATTTGGGCTTCAGACAATATTTGTTCTAATGGTTGTAAACTTGGAATAATGGGGAAAATTGCGTGCATGCCTTCGACTAAAATAGCATCTGCATTTTGGCCAAGACATCCAGAAATGCCAATAACGGGAATGTTTTGCAGCTTAGCCACGTTAAGTACTCCCATAGGGGTTTTACCAAATACCGTTTGGCCATCAATACGACCTTCGCCAGTGATCACTAAATCAGCATCGCGACAATACTCCGCCAGTTTAACGCTTTTGGTGACAATATCGACCCCAGGCTTTAAGGATGCATTTAATATCGCCATCACGCCAAACCCCATGCCTCCAGCTGCACCAGCTCCAGGATGTAATCGGCAATAAGTATTCATTGATTGGCCAAGTTGCTGGTTAATGGTGTGGGCAAAATATTCTAAAGCTTGGTCGAGTTGTTCTATCATCTCAGTTGTGGCCCCTTTTTGTGGGCCAAAAATAGCACTGGCACCTCTTGGTCCACATAATGGATTATCGACATCGCATGCCACTTCAACGACACAATCTTTAATTGCGGGATGAAGCGATTGAATATCTATTTGATGCAAGGTGTTGAGGGCTGCGCCCCCAAAAGGCAGCGGTGCATCAGCAATATCGCTAAGTTTTACGCCTAATGCTTGCATCATTCCTGCGCCTGCATCATTAGTCGCACTGCCTCCTAAGCCTAAAATGATATGTCTAATGCCTCTATTCAATGCATCAACAATTAACTCACCAGTACCAAAACTGGTGGTTAATAACGGATTACGGTGGGTTAACGGCACATGGTGTAAGCCCGATGCCGCGGCCATTTCTATGACCGCAGTTTGGTTTCCAGCTTCATCAAGTTGCCCTAACACGCCATAAAATGCATCCACAGGTAATCCTAAAGGACCTGTGACCGTGAGGTTGATAATCTCTCCTTGGGTGGCATCAACCATGGCTTGTACTGTTCCTTCGCCGCCATCGGCCATCGGCACTTTGCAATATTCTGCATCAGGAAAGATAACCTTAAACCCTTGTTCGATGGCATTGGCCACTTCGAGCGCGCTTAAGCTTTCTTTAAATGAATCTGGTGCAATAACAATCTTCATAATAAGGCTCTGATTAATAATTTACAGTAAAAATAAGCTCAACAGATAAACGGTAATCATCGCCGTGATACCTTGGATCAAGGTCGCCATTGTTTGGGCCCGATAAGCTTGTTTAACGCTCATGTGACTAAACTCAGTTACTACCCAGAAGAAGCTATCATTGGCATGTGAAACTGTCATTGCTCCTGCACCAATAGCCATTACGGTTAATACTCGACCCATTTCTGAAGCTAAACCAATATCGCCTAATAATGGTGCCACTAATGCAGACGTGGCGACCAAGGCAACAGTGGATGAACCTTGGGTTGATTTCAGTGTGGCTGCAACAATAAACGGCATAAAAATACCTACACCTAATCCTGATAAACCGTTACCAAGAAACACACCAATTTCAGTGGCTTTTAATACCGCGCCAAATGCACCACCAGCACCAGTGATTAATAAAATGGGCGCGCAGACAACTAATCCATGGCCAATACGTTCACTAAATTCTTTAATTTTTTCGTTACTCTTTAACAAAAATAACGATAACAGTAAGCCAATCATTAAGGCATTAACGGGTTGACCTAAAAAGACTAACATATTGAATAAGCTTTCTTGTCCAAGCGGTTTTGAAGGAAAGTTAGCCACTGAACCTAAACAAATAAAAATAATAGGGACAAAAATAGGTGCAAATGCTTTTATTGGACTAGGTAACTCGCCATAAACTTTTTTTAGTTCATCAAAATCTTGCTGCGACAGCTTAAGTTCCTCTGCGCCTTCTCCATCTGGTTCCTCATTAGCAAAACGGTTGGCCCATAACATACCAGCAAAAGCGGCAATCGCTGCTACAAACACACCTACAGCTATTACGAGTCCTAGTTGCGACTCAAGCCCTAGATTCCCTGCCGCTGCGATAGGACCTGGAGTAGGAGGCACAAAAGTATGAGTAGCGTATAACCCTGTTGCTAGTGCGACACTCATGGAAACTTGTGACACCTTCATACGGTTAGCCATCGATTGTTTTAATGAATTTAAGATAACAAAACCTGAATCACAGAAAACAGGTATCGACACCAAATATCCAATCATTGACATGGTTAGGGTTGGAAAACGCTGGCCAAACAGTTTAATGACCACATCGGCCATGGTAATTGCCGCGCCGCTTTTTTCGAGAATAGTACCGATAATCGTACCTAATACGATGACTAAGCCGATATAACCTAAAATCCCACCGAAACCACCAGTGATAATTTTGGCAATGTCATTGGTGGGTAAGCCATAGGCAAATGCGGTGATAAATGACGCTAGAATAAGGGTTAAAAAAGGATGTAGTTTAAATTTGGAGGTGGCGATGACAATGAATGCTATCACGCCGAGTAAGATCAAGATTAGTCCCATAGAGTACTCGTTATTTATTTTTGTAGGAGTGGTTTAGTATTCATCATAGTAAACCATTAATAATAAATTACTTTGTTCATCGGAACTGATAAATATACAATTCGTGACTATTTTTGTGCCATTGCACAATTAGGCGTTAGGTTGATGTATTAGCTGACCTAAATAGAGACTCAGTAAGCCATTAAAACTGTGTAAATCGATATTGGTGATGGTTTGAATCTTATCTAATCGGTAACGTAATGTGTTTCGATGTATAAACAAGCTGTTAGCACAGGTTTGTATGTCCCCCATATGTTCAAGATAAGCGGCAAGGGTTTTTTGCAGTTGTAGATTTTTGTCCACTTCAATCAGTTTCATATAAGGCCCGGCAAGGGCATTACCTCGCCAGTGGTGACGTAAGCCTGATAAAAGCACTTGCAAGCTGTAATCTTGATATAAATATTTGCTTTTTGTTGGGTGTAATTTTTTGCCAATATCCATGGTTTCTTTGGCGGTGCGGTAAGAGTAACTGATACCTAAATCACCGCTAAAATAATGGCCTAACGATATATGTAGACTAAGTTGCATGTTTGCGGGTAAGCGTTTGAGTAATTGGTTGATGCGTTGATTTTCGAGTTCTGGGTCAAATTGTTTTCCGTCTAAAAACGCAGGTTTTAAAATCACTAATTGTGTTAGTGAAGTCATGGCAATTAAATTATCGCGTACAGGGTTTTGTAATAAATACAGGACTTGTTTTAATGCTTGATTATCTTGTTGATATAGTGGGTTATTACTATCTAATTCGATAATTGCAGCGACTCTTGGTACGCTTAAATCAATACCTAATTGCAATGCCCATTGCTTTAATGAAACTAAGTCTTGTTCGTTAGCATGGATGAGTTGTGAAATAAACTCTTCTTTTTGACGATTTTGCCATTGTAACTGTTCTTGCAAATTGGCTTGCTCGACAATCATTTCTGCGGTCATTCTAAGTAATTCACCATAGTGACTTAACGTATCGGGTTCGCCTGTGATGCCAATCACACCGACAACTTGACCTTGATAATGCAATGGTAAATTAAGCCCAGGTTTTACCCCTTGTAGATTTGAAGCGATAGTTTGACTGATCTCAACGTTACGGTTTTGGCTAATAGCCAATAATGCGCCTTCATGTATAGTGCCAATTCGTTCAACATCACCTGATCCCAATATAACTGCTTGAGCATTCATTACATTGATATTATGGCCAATAATTTTCATGGTTCGGTCAACAATCTTAGCGGCAATTAGTGTGTCAATCTGAAACATGAATTCCTCTGAGCGGTAAATAATGGTATGTGATAATACATGATGTAGATTACGCAGTTGAATGCCGTTGACGTATAAATAGTTTGATATTTAAATATTTATACGTCAGGTTATGGCCTAGTGATCTTCAGTATAAGACCATAAGGTTAATTGAGATATTAATGCCATGCTAACACCGTTTGTTAAGGTATTTTTATATATTCAACTTTTGGTTCTTATTAAAAGAAGCGCTATAAAAACGCCAACCTAGATCAGGTTGGCGTAATGTTACAGGTGCAATTACTTTTCTTACGAAAAATATGTCATTTACAATGTATATTGAACATTGAGCATGATCATATGCGCCGTGTAGTCATGTTGTAAATTACCTAAACTCATTACGTTCCAAATGGTATCGACTTCAAGATCATTAGCATCATCGTTATCAAGATATTTTTCCATTTTGTAGTCAATGCGGAAGGCCATTTTTTCAGTGGCTTGATATTGAGCGTACACATTCACGTTATGCACTTTGGCAAAATAGTCACCGTAATTACCGGTAATACCTTGTCTAACTTGGGTCGTGCTGTCTGAGTCTGAGTAGGTGTAATCTAATCCTAGTCGTAAACGACTATCCATTAAATTATTGTAGCTTAAACCTGCTCCGACAACATCGACAGTGTCTTCAATATTGGCTTGCCAATTGGCTATACTGAAGTTGGAACTGCCAGATTGTTCTGATTTAATCACTTGATGGTTATAAAATGTATTGATATTGATATCGCTATTAACCATGTAGTTAAGATTAATATCGTAATTGGTATCTTTTGACTCGGTTAGGCCGATGTTAGTATCGGTATAATCATCAAGGGCATAACGAACACCAAAATCGACAGTTAAGTTATCAATTGGAGTGTGATTAAACCGCGCTTCAACTTGAGTGCGATCACGATCGGCCAAGTAGTATCGACGTAACAGTGAGTTTTGTTCAGACGATGATGACTCCGATGCTTGATACTCAGAACCATCTCTTTGACTAAAGCTACCTTTAAGCCACATGTCCCACATGTCAAAATTATTTAGGCGTATACGCGCCCAAAGATCATTCTCATCGGTTTTTTCACGGTCTTGATAGCTGCGTTCATTTCTTTCGAAATCGTAACCAGCATCAAGCTTAATATCATGGCTAATACGATAGTCAGTTGATAATTTAGCACGATGCGTGGTGAGATCGTATGGCGTGTTGTAAGCCAATTCACCGGTTACATCATTAATGCTAATTTGAGTCCACTGCTCTATATTGGTGTTGTTTTCTCTATCGTTATAATCGTAGCTACCAGTAAGACGCCATCCTCGGCTCAGTTTATTCACTACTTTTAATGTCATGCCAGTGATGTCAACTTTGGCATCAATACTCTCAGCGGGTAACGAGTAGCCATAACCTATATCCGTTAATTGCTGATCTTGAGTCATTTGGCCAATGAGCAAGCGACCACTGAAGCTGGTAATAGAATCATTATATTGGCCCATTAATGAAATGGTATGTGATTCATTATCTGGATCAAGTGAAATGTAGCCGTGATCTTGAGCACCAAAAGTAGGATTGAACGCATTGTCAAAACCAAGCTC
This sequence comes from Shewanella sp. MEBiC00475, assembly GCF_005234075.1. Lineage (NCBI taxonomy): Bacteria > Pseudomonadati > Pseudomonadota > Gammaproteobacteria > Alteromonadales > Shewanellaceae > Shewanella > Shewanella sp. MEBiC00475. The sequence goes on along the minus strand of NZ_CP039928.1, from coordinate 544,760 downwards.
TTGGTTGTTGTTATTAAATACCGAACCGGTGTAATTTAAGCTGGTAAACCAATTCTTACCACCCAGTTTTATTCCCGCGTTTAAAACGTCAGTAGTGTAATCAACGGGCTCTGCGAGCATGATTGATTGATTGAAGAAGCTACCTGAAGCAATTTTGTTTCCGGTTTTCTCTTCTCGCTGAAAGTTAACGTAGGTAGTAAACAGTGATTCAGTTTGATATTCAAAACCTAATCCTGCCCGTTCACGTTTTAGCGACAGTTCAAAAGGCGTTAAACTGCTCGATAGCATTGGCATATCTGGAGTAGAACCTGCAGTGACCCAATTACTTGCTAGCGTAAGATCATCGCTGCCGATATTTTGATAAGGGCTTAAGGCATTGTTACTTTTATAAGTCTCAATAGCGCGATAGTTTAAATTGAGTTGATAGGTTCCGGGCTTACCGACTTCAACGTCCATGCGGCCATTGTCCATGCCCATGTTGTAGGCAGTGACCTTTGCTTGATAGCCATTCTCACCATTATATTTAATATCAGCATCAACTTTGCCAGCAGTTTGATTACTGCTATGAAAAGCGTTTGCTGAATGTATATCGTCTTCACTGTTGTAAGCGACGCCGACACCTACAGTACCAGTGGTACCTGTATCGACTGCACACCCTTTACATTTCCATGCTGAATACTTAACGTTTTCAGTTTTAGCGTTTGCAAGACTGTAACCATCTGCCATTAGGCCAAAGCTGGTGCTAGTCAGTAACGCTAAGGTGATAAGATTTAATTTAGTGTTCATATATTTCTCCTTAGCGTTGCAATAACTTACCAGATGGATGATTTGAACCATGTACTTGACTATGACAGTTCAAACAGCTACGACCACCAGTAAAGGCGCTACCATTTACAGTTGAGCCCATGTCAGTGTTGCCTAAATAAGCATTGCTGGTGTGCCCATCACCTGCATGACATTGCTGACATAATTGTGGTGCACGCGTTTTGAGCATGGCATCGTTAACTGAACCGTGTGGATTATGGCAATTAACACAATTTTCGGTAACAGGTGCATGCTCCCATAATTTAGGACCGCGCTTTTCTGCATGACATGAGTAACAGGTTTCATTTACAGTAGGCTGAACTAGATCTGCATCGCTCATGCTGCCGTGAGGATTATGACAGTCACTACACGTCATTTGATTCCATTTCATTGGGTGACTTGAGCGCTTATTCATGTCGGCTTTTTGCTTGGCATGACAACTCGTACACACTTCCATTTCAGTTTGCTTTGACAATATAGGGTCGTGTTCTGCGTGTACACTATGGCAAGACGCACAAGCTACATCGCCATTGGCGTGATGACTGCTGTTCCAAGACATGCGGTTATCGTCGAGATGGCAACTCATACAAACACTATTTTGTTTGTCTGCAGAGAGTGTTGACGTTGGGCCAAATGTGATCATGGGTTCTTTACCGCCACGATTATGTTTGCCAAGTGGGCCGTGACAAGCTTCGCACTGTAATCCTGCCATTGGGCTTTTTGAAGAGTCAATTGAGCCATGTACACCTTTAAAGATGGCCATCACTTTTTCTGACTTTTTATGGCACATTAAACATGAGTCAGCGCCCTTAGGTGAATATTTACCTTCGGCGAATTTCTTATCTAAAGTGGCTTCAACTTCTGTCGGCGTCATTTTTGCGTCCCACTTTGCTGCTTGTACATTATTCGAGATAAATACAGACGAAGCGGTGAGGCAGAGTAGGGCGAAAAATAGTGTATTAATTTGATGTGTGGTCTTCATAAGTCGACTTCCTGATTTGTCCATTTAATAGTCACTGATTAATAACGTAAGTCATAACATGAGAGAGAAGCTGAGCTCCTCTCTCAATGGACAAATTAAAGTTTCACTTGGTTGTGATTTTCAATGGTAGGTATATGGCAGTCGAAACAGGTTTCTAATTGCGCAGCATCATTGGCTTGTTGGTAACTACCGTTAACAACTGCACCACCTTGGAGTTCAACATGTTGTTTTATCGTGTCAAATCCATGACATGAAGCACATGTCGCGGTAATAGGTGTTGTATAAAGACCTGCTGAAGTTGCTAGTGCACCTTTAACTTTGAATGCATCAAGATTAAAGTCATTGTGGCACTGGGTACACTCTTTAATAATACCTTGTTCACCATGAACACTGTGCAATTTCATTTCAATTGCGCCTTGATTCGCACCAGAAGCATATGTGCCGTCAGGTGTATGACAAACTACACAAGCATCCAAACCAACTGTGAGTTCACCGTTGAGTTCACGAGCTAATTGCTCTGTCATCACAAAGCCAGCATGGTGACCTTTATGTAATTCAAAGGTGTCGCCATGACAATTATCACATGAGCCATAATTAACCGAGTCGATGTGACGATAGCTTGGGGCATCCCCTGATAAAGTACCAAATGTTAGCTCGGCTTTCATACTAGTGGTCGCTACGTCATCGCCACAATCAATTGCTTGGACTCCGTCGTTACACATTTCAAGGCCGATAAAGCTAAATGCGGTATCGGTATCATCAGCACCAAATGGTAGTGATGCGATGTTGTATACCAACTTACCTGATTCAATACTGACATCAGTTTGTAATTCACCCGCGGAGATAAAGTCTTTGCTGATTTTGGCTAAGCCGTTACCTGGGCTAGCGTTATATCCCATGATAGGGAAGTTAGGGCCAACGTTAGTGTTTGTTTCAAGACGTTGAATTTTGCTCACTAAACTTGTGGCATCAACTGCTGCACCCTTAGCATCTAAAATAGTTACTGATAAGGTTGCAGATTTATCGTCAGTACTGGCTTTATTTGCTGTTAGGGTAGCACTCATGCCATATGAGTCGATAAATGCTTTTTTCTGAGTAAAGGTTGCAGTGTGTAACTCTTCTGTCCAGCTAGCATTATGACATGCAATACAATTTGAGTTATCGACTTGTTGTGAATGCCCTTGACCCGTTTTAAAATCAATATCCGTATGACAGCTTGAACAGGTTTCCATGGTTGGAATACGTGTCCAGTTACCCGATTCACTGAGTTGTTCTGAGTCTACATGACAATTAGAGCAATCATCTTGCACTATTTTATATGCTGTTTCAGCACTTTTATCCATGTTCTTGCCATACATTTTGGCATCGTTATGAACATTATGGATTAAGTGGCTAAAATCATCTTGAACTTTGCCTCTTTCAATGGCCAATTCGCCAGTATGACATGAAGTACAGGTTTCTAAATCAGTATAGTGATGATAAATCACCTCGCCTTTTGCATGACAATTATTACACGACGTTCCACTCACAATGTTTTTAGTGTATTTAGCCGTAAAGCCTTCACCGTCAAAATCTTCGGTGTATTCGGTGAGAGGGACTGTGGTTGTGCCATCTTGTAAAGTAGACGCGCTGGCAATCACATTATATCTTTGCGTTAACTCTGGATTAAAACCTTCAACATCTATCGTAAAGCTATACGTTCCGTCAGCGTTATCGGTAAATGTTTCTTGTGAGCCAATATATTGCCATTGAGCTGCGTTGCCTGCACCACTTGCGCCAGCAGGGATAAGCTGAACGACTTTCTTAACTTCGAGTTCGGTAAGGCCTACTACAGGGAGGTCTTCTGAATTGGTAGCAAATACTTCTATCGTCGGCTTATTGTCTTGGTAAGTGACTTTGGTGATGTCTAAGTTCAATGCTGTGATGGCTGCAGCAGGTTCGCTGCCAGAGGTGTCTGGGGTCGTCACTTCAGCTACATTATCATCGCTTCCGCCACAACCTACCAATGTCATTGAAGCTGACATTGCAAATACCAATGCCATTTTTTTGTGTTTTGTATTCATCATATTTTCCCTGCAAAGGTCATCCGTCTAACTTACTGGCAGTATGTTCTGCAATTATCTTGTTCAGTTAAGTTGATGTTGGAATTAAATTTCCCAGCCATAATATTACTTTACAAACACCCACTCGTCTTTAACTCGAATGTAATAGTGTGATGATGATCGGCCTATTAATTAAGAGGTATATTAAATGCTGAATTCATAGGAGTTGATTGTTCGCAAAAAATAATATTTTAGGATTAAGTTGAGAAAATTAGTCGATAAAACAACAGTTACATTGATACATAAAGGTTAAATGTTTATACATTTTATTAAAGTCCAAATTTATGAAAACATATTTGTCTTTACTTATAAATTAGGCGGATATCACTTGAATACTGGTATCAATTTAGGTGTTACATTAGCCAAAATAGAAGGAGAATTGTGAAATGTCATATTGATATATAGGTGCCATTAAACTCTTTCATAACACAAAGGCAATAGTCTTCTTTTGTTCTGCGGCCTCTAGAATTGTATCAAGTATAATTAGCACCTAAACCATCAATAGCAGTATCAACAATTACAATTACCTTTTTAGTGACACGATTAACCGTATGTTACGTCAAACAAGCAGTATCTGTTTACTTAATGGGATGACAGCACAAAGACGATAACCAGTGAGTTACGCCTTACTGGTATACCTAATTAAAAAAATAAACTCATTTTTAACGGTTAACCTATCTCTTATCTCTCGTTGAGGTTAAGTATTGTGCAGTTAGGTAGAGGATTGGGAACTTATTAAGATTAAGGCTTGATCAAGCCAATGGGTTAGGGGATAATCGCCTCGTTCTGAGACATAAGCTGTTTTTTTATGATTCGGAAATCAATGGTGACCCTAGGGTCCCCCCGCAATGATAACTTGTGAACTCGGCCAGGCCTGGAAGGGAGCAACCGCAGCAAGTGACTCATGTGCCGGGGTGTCGGCTCTAGGGGAACCTCCAATATTCCCCGTACCATTTTTTATCTAATCGATCATTTTATTATTGTTGTGCCGCAGCCAGATCAGCTTCTTCTTGTAAGCGTTTTTGCAAATTCACTTTAAGGAATTGTCTCGAACGTTCAAGTGCTTCACTTATCTCTGTTTTCATTTGTGCCAGCTCTTGATAATTTTCAAAGAAATACGTATCAACTAAATGTCGAATGTACCTTACAGGTAACTGATTTAATGTCACGCAGCATAAGTCAGCTAAGTATTCTTCTGGTAGCTCTTCCATTAAGCCCCCATCTCTCAGCATTTCCATTAATAGAACTTCATAATAGTTTCGGATTTCTAATTGCATTATTACGCTCCATTGAGATTGTTTGATTTATCGACATCAACTGTAATGTCGGGAGTATTGATATTAGCTCGGTGGTGCTTTAGTAAGCCGTGGCTTACTGGGTTGATAACCATGATTCATTTGCTGCAATTAATAATTGACTATGTCGGAGCGTTAATTCTGTTTCACTACGACTATAGCCTCCACCTATCACTGCTGCAAGTGGGATGTTATGCGTTTTCGCTATTGATATTACTTGTTTGTCTCGATCGAGAATACCCTGATTTGAAATCGAGAAGTATCCTAAGTCATCATCTTGATGGATATCGACACCAGCATCATAAATAATCAAATCAGGTTGATGGAGACGGATCAGGTAAGGCAATATTTGTTGTATATGTTCCAGATAACGAGTGTCGGTACAGCCTTTATCGAGATCAATATCGTAGTCAGATTGTTGTTTTCTTGATGGGAAATTTTTTGCGCAGTGGATTGAGCAGCTAATGATGTTAGGGTCACCTTGTGTGAGTGTCGCTGTTCCATCCCCTTGGTGAACATCACAATCAAAAATAAGTACTTTATCAACTTCTCCAGATTCAATGGCTGATTTAGCGGCAATGACTAAGTCATTAAAAATACAAAAACCACTACCAAAGTCATAATGTGCATGATGATAACCACCCGTTAAATGCACTGCGATTCCATGTTTAAGTGCCAACTCAACACATAAGCGAGTTCCATTGACGGCATGTAAAGTACGGGTGACTAACTCAGTGCTCCATGGGAACCCGATACGCCTCTGAGCTTTGTGATCTAACGTGCCATTGATAAATTGGTCGACATACTGTGGGCAATGCACGCCATAAAGCATGTCTATACTTATTGGCGAAGGGATATGCCGATAACGCTCAAACAATAAATGTTGTTTGAGCGCATGTTGGTACAAATTATGATATTTGGTAGTAGGAAAGCGATGGGTGCTCGGTAGCGCCAGCTTTGAATAGCTGGCGTGATATACAAAAGGTATCGACATAAGCTTACAGTTGCTTTATTGCCCAGCCCATGAATTCTTTACGTGTTTTTTCATCGGCTTGTAACCACCAATACTGCAACATTTGTTCAGCTTGTGCAGGGGTTGATTTTTGTGTAGTTGCAGTTGAAATAATAGGTGCAGCAACAGGTGCCATTGTTGCAGATTCAATGTCTGATTTGATCTCGACAGCTTGTATTGCTTGGCTACCGTCACCAGTAGCGGAAGCTGATAAAGTTTCAATATCATGCTGATTTTTTTTATTAAATAGACTCGTAAGAAGTGAATCTTCAGTAAAACTGGTTTGTTCTACGGTGTAAGTCACAGCCGCATTGTCTTGACGCTTAATAATGATTTGCGGTTTTTTTGCAAATGATTTAGGTTTTTTAATTACATTACCTTCAGCTGGTTGCAATAGGTATTGATGATCACCATCAACAGTCAACGTTATAATTAATGGGCTTGATTTTACAAAGGATTGACTATCACTAAAGGAATCCTCAACTACATCGTGGTAACGAACCGCAATTTTATGGGTGCCATTAGTCAATGCTAGATCAGATTGATGGTTAAACATGCTGGTCTCAACCTCTGTACCATCAAGTGCTAAATACTCAAAAGACATGGGGATGGTTATATTAGCAGCTAAGACTGATGATGATGTCAACAATGCCAAAAGCGCACTAGCGGTAAATAAAGATTTCATTGTTTCTCCTTAACGTGGGTAACTTTGGCGAGGCTTTTCAAAAAGTTGAATTCGCTCTTCAATATAACTGGTTGCTTGTTTACATTTTCCTAAACGACGATGCATCATAAGGATATCATTTTGCAATTTTATTTTGTCATCACTATGACAGAATTCAAGACTTGCTTCCAATTGTTGAATTTTTTGCTCTATTTTATTAGCCCAATTTAAATGTTTATTGAGTTCGGCATAGAGTTGATGGCTATTTTGCATGATATTACTGGCTATCCAACCAAATCCACTGTCTTGTACTGCTTGTTGCTGTTTTTTTGCATATCTAGCCCGATTACTGGCTTTTCGCTGATCTTCAGATTTAAGATTTATGTCGGTAGTGAGTAATGCTCTGCGTAATGCACTAAATCTGTCTTGAATACGATCGCAACTGAGTTGGATAACATTGCTACCCAACTTAAGGAATAGTTGTTTTTCTAGCTGTTTAATGTCTTGACGTAACTGTGCAATACAAGGGCTTAGTTGAGCCCCCTGTTGAGCAAATAATTGGCTGTTAAATCGCTCAATTTCTTGTAATGATTTACGCTGTGAAGGTGCTAAGTTTTGGTCATGAATTAATGCATCTTGTTCAAGCTGCGCGAGTTGCTGTTTTAACATTGATACTAATTGTTGGGTGTTCATGCCCATGCGCTCCACGTTAGATGGACTGCTATCGACAATACCATAATAATAAATATGGGTTTAATAAAAGGTATTCCGAATCTAATTGCACTTCTAGCGCCAATGAATGATCCCGCCATCATGCATACACCCATCCATAAACCCAGTATCCAATGAACTTGCCCCATTGAGGCAAAGATAATTAACGCAGTAATGTTACTCACTGCTGTCATCACACGGGCTAATCCACAACTGTGCAACAGGGGCAGTTTGTAAAGTGAAATAGACGATATGGTCCAAAAAGCGCCTATGCCAGGTCCTGCAAATCCATCGTATCCACCCAAAATAAAACCTTGGCTAATTTGTTTATTTGTTGGTGATGGCAATTTAGGAAGCGTAATATTTTTGTCACCCATTGCTTTAGGACTTAACAAGGTATAAATAGCAATACTAATAATGAGCAGTGGTAGAATTTTTTCAAGCCATTTGGGGTCAATTAAAAACACTAAAATACACCCTGCGATCGAACCTATAAACGTGGCATAAAGACAGGGTTTCCATATTTTAGGGTTAAATAAATGTTGTTTATAAAATGTATAGCTTGAGGTCAGTGATCCAAAACATGCTGCTAGTTTGTTGGTGCCTAAAGCCAAGTGGGGAGGTATGCCTACGGTGAGTAATGCAGGAATAGAAAGCAGTCCACCGCCACCAACGATGGCATCAATAAAACCAGCAATAATACCAATGACCGCTAAAACAGCCCAATGGCTAGGGTCTAATAATAAATCCAACTCAATACCTATTCGATAACACGTCTAAAAGGTGGCAGGGCATCAATTAATGATTTGCCATAACGTTTGGTGACTAAACGGCGATCCAGAATAGTGACTCGGCCATAATCTTGCTCTTTTCTAAGGAGCCGGCCACAACTTTGGACTAATTTACGCGATGCGTCGGGAATTGTCAGCTGTAAAAATGGGTTACCACCTTTAACTTTTAAATATTCCGCGTGAGCTTGTTCAACTGGCGAGGTAGGCACCGCAAATGGAAGTTTGGTAATAATCAAGTTTGTTAAGTAATCTCCGGGTAGATCCAGACCTTCAGAAAAGCTGCCGGTACCAAAAATAACACTGGGTAGTCCCTCATCACAGCGCTTTTTATGTTGCTCTAATATTTGTTGACGTGGAATGGCACCTTGAACAAAAAGCAGCTCTTTTGGGATTTTCCCTTCGACGAGTTCAACCACTTTATCCATTTGCCAATATGAAGCAAACAGCACTAACGTCGCCATTTCACCATCGATGAGAGTCACAATATGTTGTGCTAGTTCAGCGGTATAATTCTCGTCAGTAGGTTCGCACACCATTTGAGGAATAAATAAGGTCGCATTATTTTCGTAATCGAAAGGGGATAACAAGGCCAAAAAACGACTACCATCGTTCATTGATAATCCCACTTGATGAGCAAAATGGTTGAAACTATTTAACGCTCTAAGTGTTGCGCTACACAATACCACTCCAGCGGCTTTTTGCCATAACATAGATTCCAGCATAAAGCCGACTTCGATAGGCGATGAACAAAATAAGTAATCTTGTTGTTTACCTGTAATTAATTCTGCCCAACGTGCCATTGGTGCACCTTTTTTGCTGTCCTCTTTAGCCATCATCTTCCATAACTTATGTAAGTTATCTAGCCGCTGTAAGATGAATCCGGTTTCAGACAACAAACCTTCCGACTGATGTTTAGGCACTTCACCATCTTTGATTGCTTCATTTAATACCGAGACCACTTTATTAAACTGTTTCACCGCAGAGCCCGATGCGGTAGCAAGATTTTCTGCCTGTATTAATAATGATTGCGGTAATTGACCGTGCTCAAAACGAAGCCGAGATTCAGGGTTAGCAAACAGCTGTGGTTGAGTATCACAATAATGAGCAACTTGAGTCAGTAGGTTTGTTAAATCGGTAATGTGATCAAGCATTGCCTGTACTGGGGCTATAATATGAGTTGTTTTCAATTGATTTTGCAATTTAGAGCATGTTTTAGACGTTTTTTCTAGCCAATCGCATGCTCCTCGAAGTGTGGCTTGAGCACTGGAGAAGTCTCTGGCAACAATTGGCAAGTGATGAGCTTCGTCGATGACATAAAACATGTCTTCTGGCTCTGGTAAAATGACGCCACCACCAAGCTCTAAATCGGCAAATAATAGACTGTGGTTAACAATGAGTACATCCCAAGTATCAACATCTTCACGAGCCTTATGAAACGGACAATTATGATGCGCCGATACTTGACGATGACAACTGTGCTTATCACAGCAAATTTGTTGCCACAAAAAATCAGGAATAGGGTGCTTTAAGGTATCTATTTCACCATTCCAACGTTTTTGATGAAAATCTTGATGCAGTTTTTGTAATTCGTTTATTTGACTTTGATCGGGCTTAGTTTGCCACATAGCCATTTGTGAGCCGTCTTGTGCCCCTATCATGGCTTCAAGTTTGGCTAAACATACGTATCGCTGACGACCTTTTACCAAACCAAATTTAAACTCTATACCTGATTGTTGTAAAAAATGAGGTAGATCTTTGTGGAGCAATTGTTCTTGAAGTGCCACGGTTGCGGTTGCAATACAGACTTTCTTTTTACTGGCAACCGCTAAAGGTATAGCGCCTAAGATATAGGACAAGGATTTACCAATACCTGTACCAGCCTCAACCACAATAATGCGACGGTCTTTGTCATACTCACCCGCTAAGGTTTTAGATATTTCCGCTACCATATAGTTTTGTTCGCGACGAGATCGAAATTGTGGCATAGATGCGGCAATTTCTTTATAAATGGTGCGAATTTGACTTTTTATGTTATCCGGTAGCATAGGAAGTATGATTTCTGCATAGACTGAATTATGCTGTACATAATAACAGTGAATTAGCATGCCACGAAGTAATAAATCAAATTGAGTAAACTTGTGCAGGAATTCGAACCCATAGTGAAGCAAGCAAATATCCCATCAAGTCTCAACTATGTAAAGGGGCGAGTATTAACTCGTCATGCCATTTATAGACATGGACAGTTAGTGCTTCAATACTATATTAAAACGGCTCAGGGACCAGTACTCGCAGAGCTGTATCACAGTGAAGTGATATGTTTTTGTCGTCAACAAGATGTTAATCAATTAAGTCAAAAAGTCGGTTTTGCCCTTAAGGCTGAGTCGAAATCATTGATGAGCTTTGAGCATGAGCCTATTAGTGCCTTGTATCTTAAATCAAATACGCAATTAAAATTACTCAGTCGCATTGCTAATGATATTGGGATTACTTTATTTGAAGCCGATATAAGACCTGAACAACGTTATCTTATCGAACGGTTTATTGCCTTAGATATAGAGTGCTCAGGGTACTATCAAGATAGTAATCCAACTTCAACAATTTCTTTATTAGAGATTAATCGGGCTAGAAAAATACCCGCCAACGAACCTGTTGATATTCCTTTGAAGATGGTTTCACTGGATTTTGAGTGCAGTTTTGCTGGTGAACTTTATTCGGTCGGTTTGTATGGAACAGATTATCAATGCGTAATTATGGTGGGCGAACCACAAGCACAATGCCATGAGTTCATTATTTGGGTTAAGGATGAAGTTGAGCTTATACAGAGATTAATTGCATGGTTTAGTGACTATGACCCCGATATTATCATCGGTTGGGCGGTGGTGACCTTTGACTTAGCTTTGCTGTATAAACGCTGCCTATTACATCAAATCCCATTAACCATCGGCCGAGGTGATACTGAACTTAGCTGGAAAGTGGCTGGCAAATATCGGCCTGAAACCTTATCTTTACCTGGACGGGTAGTACTGGATGGTATTGATTGGCTTAAAGCGGCATTTTATCAATTTGATAGTTTCTCATTAGAGTCTGTTTCGCGGCATTTATTAGCCGAAGGGAAAGCCATAGATCATGTTGAAAATCGTGGACAAGAAATTACTCATTTATTTGAAACAGACAAAAATGCACTGGCTTTTTATAACCTTACGGACTGTCGTTTGGTGTGGGATATTTTTGAAAAAACACAATTATTAGATTTTGCCCTTGAACGAGCCAAGTTAACCGGCTTAGAGTTTGGTCGCGTTGGTGCATCAATTGCCGCATTTTATCATTTGTATCTACCTCACTTACATCGAAGTGGCTTTGTTGCGCCAGCTCATCCCGCTAGTCACGGGCTTGAGAGTCCCGGCGGATATGTTATGTCATCTATCCCAGGCTACTATAAAGATGTTTTGGTATTAGATTTTAAAAGCTTGTATCCGTCGATTATCAGAACATTTCTTATCGATCCCAAAGGTTTAGTTGAAGGTTTGCACGCCAGTAGTTGTAATGCTGATAACACTATAGTGGATGGATATTTAGGCGCTAAATTCAGTCGGAACGTGCCTATTTTACCAGCGTTAATTGCAAGTTTAGCGGAACAACGTGAGCGGGCTAAACGCGATAAAAATGCACCTTTATCACAAGCAATAAAAATTATTATGAACTCGTTATATGGCGTATTAGGCTCTCGAGGTTGTGTATTTCATGATGCAAAACTTGCCAGTTCTATTACCATGCGCGGTCATCAGATAATGAAACTGACTAAACAATGGATAGAAGAGTGTGGTTATCAAGTGATTTATGGCGATACCGATTCTACATTTGTGTGGTTAGGGGATAATCATGGAATTAACGACATTCAAGCGATTGGTGAATACTTGTCGACATTGATTACCCAACGCTGGCTTGAATGGTGTGCAGATGAATATCAATTAGACAGCTATCTAGAACTCGAATTTGAAACCCATTTCGAACAATTTATTATGCCTACGCTAAGAGGTTCAGATGAAGGCAGTAAAAAACGCTATGTCGGTGCGGTATTAAACGACGCTCAACAATTAAAACTGACGTTTAAAGGGATGGAGCAGGTGAGAAGTGATTGGAGCCCTATCGCGCGAAGAATGCAATATCATTTATATGAATTATTTTTCAAGGGCGAGGATGTCATTGATTATTTGAGCAATGAGCTAGCGGCAATTAAAAGTGGCGCTAGAGATAATGAGCTTATTTTCAAAAAGCGATTAAGGCGAAATGTTGAAGATTACACCGCTAAATCATCCCCTCATGTAAAAGCGGCCAAACAGCTTGCTCAACTTCTGGATGACGTAAACGTTACTCGTAAAGGTCAACAAATTAAATACGTTATGACGTTGACTGGCGCACAGGCAATTGAAGCAAAACCACATAATATCGATTATGAATATTACATTAGTAAACAAATTCAACCCATCGCAGAGCCCATCTTGCAACTATGTGGTCAGAGTTTCGATGCGCTAGTAAACAATCAAATGATATTAATCTAGCAAACTGATAAAAAATTTTAACATCATAGTCATTTGTTCATTATTAACCCCATCATCCCTACCTATCGTATTAAAGTAAGTTTGTCTTATATGTGATGTTGTCTGATCAAAAAAATCTTGGTATCGACAAATGAGCTTTAAAACATTTCCATGCGAAGAATAATCAATTTCCGGTAATGAGCTTCCTTATCTTAAGTGGATATCTATTTCTGTAGTCTGCAAATTTTTAATGTTTGATTACTATCCTTTGAAAAAACAATTTTTCTGCAATGATTCGCTTCATTATTATCTGCTAAATAGAAACCTAGTCGATTAGACGATTATTGATAATCTGAGCTGGGGGATGTTAAGCAATTACTTATTTATTAGCATTTAACATTTTTAAGTCAACCGAAAGCAATAAAAAACACTTAACTATGAAATAAGTGTTTTAAAACATGCTGTTAGGTTTGGTCGTTCGACGGGGTGGATATATGCGGGGAAATTAACAATCATTTAATGCATTGTTTTAAAAGGGTTAATTAAAAGTTTGTTCATATTTGTGAACAGTACAAGCAGTTACATTTGATTAACTTTTGTGCTTACGGTGTTTCAAGTGTTGATTAGTTGTATCAAATGTGATTTTATTACACCTGTAATTGAGCGTTTGTAATGTTTTATGTTGCATTCTCTCATTCAACAGACGCCTAAAATGGCCGTCGTTATTATAAGAAAGATATATAAAATCCAGGGAGATAGACAATGCATAAGAACGTATTAGCTAAATCAGTGCGTTTAGCACTGATCAGTGGTGCTGCCGCGGCAGCATTCGCTTCACCAGCAGTTTTTGCTGCTGATGAAGATGGCGCAAAAGTAGAACGTATTGAGGTTACTGGTTCGCGTATTAAGCGTTCTGACCTTGAAGGTGCTTCTCCAATTACAACCATTACTACTGAAGATATGAAGATGGAAGGTAACTTTACAGTTGCTGACGCACTTCGTAACAGTAACTTGAACTCATTCGGTTCTTTTTCTGAACGTTCAGGTAGTTCTGCACAATCTCAAGCAACTATTAATTTACGTGGTGCAGGTTCAAGCCGTACATTAGTACTGATTGATGGTAAGCGTTTTCCAGGTTCACCAACGCTAGGTGGTGCATCGGCTAACTTAAACGCAATTCCAATGGCTGCGGTAGAACGTATTGATATTCTTACTGACGGTGCATCTTCTACTTATGGTTCAGACGCGATTGCTGGTGTTGTTAACATCATCATGAAAAAGAATTACCAAGGTCTTGAATTTAACGTTGGTGGTGGCTCACGCGACCAAGACGGCGGTCTAACAAGTAAAGAATTCTCGGTTGTCGCTGGTTATCAAATGGACAAAGGCAACATTACTTTCTCATTTGACCATCAAGACCGTAAAGGTATCTCTGATGCTGACCGTCCATATACTTCAGCAAGCATGACAGATGTAAATGGTGATGGCATCATCCAGGCTTATGAAGAAACTGCTGGTTGGAGTATCTATGGCGCTACTGTAGCAGCTCCTGATTTTTCTGGTACACAAGCATCACTATTATGTGATGACTTAGAATCTGAATATGGATCAAATGTATTCCAAACTGTTGCAGCTGACAACGATTGGAGCCCAGGGTCAACTTACTGTATGTATGCTTATGCAAACGTTTCTTATAACAAAGCATCTACAGAACGTAATACAGTATATGTTGATGCTAACTATGAAATTGCAGAAGACATCGAATGGTTTAGCCGAGTAATGGTTACTCAAGGTAACTCTACTGGTCGTTATGCACCTCCAGCAGCCGTTTGGAATGGTATGTCAGCTGACAACCCAAATAACCCATACGGTGAAGAGACTAGTGCTTACTTCCGTTGGGTTGGTATTGGTACTCGTGACGGTAACGTAGACGATTACAACCAAGATTACCTAACAGGTTTACGCGGTACTATTAGTGCACTAAATGATGCTGAGTGGGAAGTTTATTATCACCATAATATTGCAGACAACAAGTCTGTTGGTGAATACTACTTAAGCTATTCAGGTCTTGCTTACAACCAAGCAAATGACATTGATTTAGGTTCTGAAGCTGGCATCAATAATATGAAAGCCACAACCTTAACTCAAGGAAGTGCAACATTTGACCAGTATAGTGCTGGTATTGGTTTTGATGCGTTCGAATTACCAGGTGGTGCAGTTGCTCACTATGTAGGTATGGAATATTTTGACCAACAGTATAGTGAAGTGTATGACGCTCAGTCAGAAGCTGGCCTAATTGGTGGTAGTGCTGGTAACTCTGCTGGCGGAGATCGTCAAGTATGGGCAATGTTCTATGAAGCGGTTTTACCGTTAACAGATGATATTGAATTAAACCTTGCTGCTCGTTACGATGACTACAGTGATTTTGGTGACAATGTGGCACCGAAAGCATCTGTTCGTTGGCAAGCTCTTGATAATGTTGTTGTGCGTGCATCTTACTCAGAAGCGTTCCGTGCACCTTCATTAGATCAGTTATATGCAGCAACTACGTTCAGTGCTGACGATGGTATCGATTATCCATTCTGTGAATCTGCAGGAACTTCTGCTGGTGATTGTAGTGAAAAACAATATGATACTTATATTAGTGCTAACAAGGATTTAGGTCCTGAAACGTCTGAGTATATCAACTTAGGTGTTGCATGGGATATCGTTGATGATATCGGTATTAAGGTTGATTACTATAACTTAAACATTGATGATGTAATTAGCCGTCGTAGTATCACAAATGTAATGCGTGGTGTTGCTGCTGGTACTCTTGCAGAAAATGATACATTCTATGTTGAACGTGCTCCAAATGGCGCAGATGGTACATTAGGTCGTGCACTAGAAGTTGGTACCGGTTACGGTAACGGTGATAAGCTAGAAATTACTGGTGTTGATGTTGCTTTAAACGCAAAGTTTGAAACCTCAATCGGTGATATCGGCTTTAACTGGAACAACAGCTTTGTGTTAGAATACATAGAAGAAGTTGAAGGTGGTTCTGAGGCTGTAGATACTTCAGGTTGGAATGGTCAACCAGACTATAAGTCTGTATTTACAACTAATTACAGTATGGGCGACCATAGAGTATCTTGGAACATGAACTATACATCATCTACTTATGAAGATGATGATACTGGTCACTTGGATTCTTGGTTGATACATAACTTAAGCTATGTATATGATGCTGGTAACTATGGCCAATTATTACTGGGTATCAACAACCTAACTGATGAAGACCCTGTGTTAAGTTCTGCAGGTACATTTGATAATGCTGACCTATATAACAACTACGGTCGTGAATATCGTGCAAGTTATACATTAAAGTTCTAAATTCTAATTAATTCGTAATTAGTTATTAGTAATTAGATACAAGAAAGGCTCCCTAGGGAGCCTTTTTATTTAGTATATTATGTAGCTATATGTTGTGATAAATAGAGGAATTCAAATGAATAGTCACTGGAGTGAATATTGGCAGCAAGGACACACAACTTCATTCGGTGAGGCGTTACCAGGTAATTATCAGGGGGTACTGAAAAATGTTTGGCAACCGATCTTTAATAACCTAGTTGAAAACTTTATGGTCATCGATGTAGGTACTGGCAATGGTTCATTACCCCTATTGTTGTGTGAAGAATTATCAACCAGTGGAGTAACAGGGCAAGTTATAGGTGTTGATTTGGCTGAAGTAAATTTAGTGAACATTAACAGTCAAAATAGCAACAATATCGACATTAGTTTAATGTCAAATACCCGCAGCGAACAACTTCCTTTTGAAGCCAATAGTGTTGACCTTTATATATCTCAATTTGGTTTTGAGTATTCAAGTGTTGAAAAATCTCTTAATGAAGCATCTCGAGTGTTAAAAGATGATGGACAGTTTGTCATCGTTTTTCACCATAATCGTTCAATGATCTTGAATAGAAATAGAAGAATATTAGCCTTGATTGAAAAGAAAGAAGTTAATTTGCTTATTAACTGTTTAGCAAGAATAGCCACCTCCATGGGACAAGTAGCTAGTAAAAGGGATGTTGAGCGAATTAAGAAAGATCCAGAATGTGAAAGTATTAGAGCAGAAATTAATCATTTGATTAAATTATTAGTAAATATTGATGAGGAGGCTGCACAGGATTCTGATTTAATGCATTATGTAGCTGATTTTTTTAAGGCTGGATTATTTTGGTCTGTTACGAAAAAGTTGGAATTTGTTGAATTTATTACAATACAAATGGATACGTTAAGACTAAGATTAAACGAATTAGTTAATGCTTCATTTGATGAGTCTAAATTGGCAACTTTTGTGGATAAATTCCCTAAAAATAATATGATTTTAAACGAACTCAAAGTATTAAAAAATGAACAAAATGATGTATTAGGTTGGTATTTACACGGTTCAAAATATAATTATTAAGCAATAATTATATAAATAGTCTAAATATGAGTGGACTTCTCTTTTTATAACTAACTGAATAAAATGGTATAATATTTTTGTATTAACATTAAATTACGACACATTTATGTCGAAGATGTTTAATTATTAACCTTTCATAAACATTGCTTCCTCTAACAGCTCTTTATAGTACTTTTTAAACTTTTCAAATGTTGACACAGGTCAACATTTTGTGAAATGATGCCAACGGGTCTGCGCCTTAATCAGCGTAGAAAAGGGAAGAAAAACTAACAATCACAAGAAAAAGACGTACTTAGTGAAATGGTATTGATTAACAAATTTAGATCATGACTATTTTATCTTCGTTGAACTTTTTAATTCACTTCAAATTGGTTGGGAACTATGTCCAAGGTAAGCAATAGAACAAAAATCGCTACTGCACTTGTTGGCGCTCTGGCTTTAGCTGGTAGCAACTTCGTTGTTGCAGATCCTCTAGCTGACGTACAAAAAGCTGATAGCAGCCTAAATGCTGCTTCTGCTGCGTCGCAAAAGAAAGTCGACAAATATTTTGACCAAGCACAAGACATGCTTTTTGAGTATGGCAGCGTTGCTGATGAGCGTGAATCATTGAAGTCATACAATGATTACGTTGCAGGCTTGGTAGCTGATCAACAAAATTCACTTGATTTAATTCAAACAGATATCAATGGTGTAGATAAACTTCGCCAAGGTGTTGTGCCATTAATGTTTAAAATGGTGGATGCCTTAGAACAGTTTGTAAATTTAGATTTACCTTTTAATTCGGAAGTTCGTCA
The DNA here is from genome assembly GCF_005234075.1 of Shewanella sp. MEBiC00475. NCBI lineage: Bacteria > Pseudomonadati > Pseudomonadota > Gammaproteobacteria > Alteromonadales > Shewanellaceae > Shewanella > Shewanella sp. MEBiC00475. Next base: position 526,617 of record NZ_CP039928.1, on the reverse strand, counting down.
TAACCGAGTTAATAATTTAAAAGATATTCTTAACACTGCAGAAGTTACATTGGCAGAAAAATATCGTCTTATCTTGGATGCATATAGCATCGAGCGTGAGTATGGTAACTTCGTTGCTGTTCATACAGGTAAACTAGATCTAGATGGTAAAGAAGTGCTCGTTGATTTCTTTAACCTAGGTAGAGTGGCACTTTATGCACAAAGCTTAGACCAGAAAATTGCATGGATGTACGATGCCGAAGCGAAGTCTTGGAATAAGTTAGACGATAGCTACCTACGTGACATTACTAAAGGTATCCGCATTGCTCGTAAGCAAGGCGCACTAGACCTATTCGCATTACCAATTCCTGCTGCGGAGACTGCACAATAATGAAGAAGTTAATTACAACAGTGCTATTGGCTGCAACTTTCTCTTTAACAGCTGGTATGGTTTCTGCTGCAGATGCACCAAAAACTATCAGTCAACTGTTACAGCAAGTTAAAGCCGATCGAGCAAGCGAAGGCAAAACTAACGCTAAGCGCGAAAGAGAGTTTCAAGCTGAACGTGGTGACAAAGCGGCATTACTTAAGCGTGAAAAAAATGCTCTCGCTGCTGAAAAGCAACGTGGAAAAGATTTAAACCAAGCATTCTTAGACAACGAACGTAAAATCGCTCAGTTAGAAGAAGACTTAAAAACAGCTCAAGGTGACTTGGGTGAAATGTTTGGTGTTGTTAAAGGTGAAGCCGGTGATTTTTCTGGTAAATTAGCAGCGTCTAACATCAGTGCTCAGTACCCTGGTCGCGATACTTTTATTGCTGAACTAGGTGCTCGTAAATCACTGCCTAAAATTGAAGAGTTAGAGCAATTTTGGGAAGCTCAGTTATTTGAAATGGTTCAATCAGGGAAAGTTGTTAAGTTCAATGGTGCGGTAACGGCTATTGATGGCAACGTTATCGACACCCCGATTTATCGTGTTGGCCCATTTAACTTAACTGCTCAAGGCAAATATGTTGTTTACAAGCCAGAACTTAACTTAATCCAGCAGTTATCACAACAACCTGAAGGTTATCAAGTTAGTGCCGTTGCTGATTGGGAAAACATCACTTCTGGTGTTGCTCCTTTCTATATTGATCCGGCTCGTGGCGTGTTATTAAACATCTTCACTAACAAAGCTAGCTTAGAAGATCGTATCGAAGCGGGTGGTCCAATTGGTTATATCATTATTGGTCTATTAATATTAGGTGCCATAATCGCTCTTGAGCGTTTAGTGACTCTGACTATTATTAGCGGTAAAGTTAACCGTCAACGTAAGAATATCGATAATCCTGGTAACAATGCTTTAGGTCGTATTCTTAAAGTTTATCAGTCAAACAAAGATGTTGATGTTGAAACGCTTGAGTTGAAACTTGATGAAGCTATCTTAAAAGAAACGCCGGCTTTAGAAGCTCGTATTTCAATCATTAAAGTTATTGCTGCTATTGCTCCTATGATGGGTCTACTAGGTACAGTTACTGGTATGATTGCAACCTTCCAATCAATTCAGTTATTCGGTACTGGTGACCCTAAATTGATGGCTGGTGGTATCTCTATGGCACTTATTACGACTGTACAGGGTCTTGTTGCTGCGTTGCCTCTAATGTTGTTACACGCAATCGTTGTTGCTCGTAGTAAATCAATTGTTCAAGTTCTTGAAGAGCAAAGTGCTGGTATTATTGCAGAACATGCTGAGAAGAGGGCTGACTAATGATGCTAATCCTGATGGACGTATGGGATTCCGTCAGGGGCTTCATGGCCTCCGGAGGCGATGTCCTCTGGTTGGTTGCAGCTGTGCTATTCCTAATGTGGGTATTAATGCTTGAACGTTACTGGTATCTAAATTGGATATCACCAAAGCAACATCAAGCCGTGATCGCCTCGTGGGAAGCAAGAGAAGAAACAACTTCTTGGCACGCTCACCGTATCCGTGAAGCTTGGGTATCCCAAGCGAAGCAAGATTTGAATGCACGTATGCTGTTAATCAAAACCCTAGTGGCAATTTGTCCAATGATTGGTCTATTAGGGACTGTAACCGGTATGATTTCAGTATTCGATGTGATGGCAGTTCAGGGGACGAGTAATGCTCGTTTAATGGCCGCTGGTATCTCTATGGCCACAATGCCGACAATGGCAGGAATGGTTGCAGCGCTATCGGGTGTTTTCTTTAGCACTCGTTTAGACTCAAAAATGAGAATCAGTTTACAAAAGCTAAAAGACAGCATGCCTCACCACTAGAGAGAGATTGAACATGGCACGTAAGAAGCATTCCACTATGGAAGAGGAAGCGCAAATTGATATGACCCCGATGCTAGACATCGTGTTTATCATGCTGATCTTCTTCATTGTAACAACATCATTTGTTAAGCCTTCAGGCTTAGACTACAACAAGCCTAAAGCGTCACAGGCTACGTCTAAACCTTCGGCAAACATCTTTATTGGTGTCAGTAAAACTGGCGTCATTATGATGGAAAACCGTCAGGTTGATATCGAACGTGTAACGGCTAACGTAGAACGTATGCTAGCGGAAGCACCAGAAGCAGCAGTACTTATTCAAGCAGACAAAGACGCTTTACATGGTGTCGTTGTTAAAGTGCTTGATAATGTAAAAGCTGCCGGTATTGACAAAATTTCAATATCAGCGGGGAATGAGTAATATGCTAAGAGCACTCGTATCAATTATCATTGGTGCCGCAGTGACTTTCGGGCTGTTTGCTTTCATGGCTTTCCTAGTCGGCGGCGGTGCACAACGCAACGATGAGTCAGCGGACACACCTGTTATTGAAATTACGATGGATAAACAGGATTCGAAGGCACAGAAAAAACCAAGGGTTACTCCTGAGCCACCTCCACCACCGGAGCAGCCACCTAAGCCGGATACTACTCCGCCTGATTCATCATCTAATATTGACACTAATATGTCGTTCAATATGGGTGGTATTCAAGCTGGTGGACCAAGTACTGGTTTTAAATTAGGTAACATGATGACCCGTGATGGTGATGCTACCCCTATTGTTCGTATTGAGCCTCAGTATCCAATTGCTGCTGCTCGTGATGGTAAAGAAGGTTATGTCCAACTCTCTTTTACTATTAACGAACTAGGTGGTGTTGATGACGTTTCAATCATCAAGGCTGAACCTAAGCGTTTATTCAATCGTGAAGCAATTCGCGCATTGAAGAAGTGGAAATACAAACCAAAGATTGTTGATGGCAAACCATTAAAACAACCTGGTATGACAGTTCAACTGGACTTCACATTAGAGAAAGGAGGTAGATAATGCGTATAGTTACTAGTATCGCTACAGCGTTATTACTTTCAGTCTGTGGAAGTGCATTATTGTCTAGCACTGTAGTTGCTGCTGAGAAGTGTGAAATTGATAAACGTCAATCTCGTGCTGTTGGCGCAAGCGCTGCAAAAAAAGTTCAAAAATCTTTTGAAGCATATACCGAAGGTAACTTAGATCAAGCAATTACAATTTTGCTTGAAACTAATGCTAACAACGATTTCGACAAAGCGTATGTTGATCGTATGTTAGGTAACTTTTATGCTGAAAAAGGTCAGATGAAAACAGCGATAAAGTATTTAAAGACTGCTGTTGATGCTGATATTCTTGGTGGTACAGATCATGCTGCAACAATGCGTTTGTATGCGGATTTATTACTACAAGAGAAACAGTTTAAAGAAGCAATTCCATATTATTACAAGTGGATGGAATTTACCTGTAAGGCTGATTCGCAGACGTATCGCCGAATAGGTATTGCTTATACTGAACTAAAAGATTGGAACAAAGTGCTTGAAGTTGCTGATAAAGGTTTATCTTTAGCTGAAAAACCTGATAAAGGTTTATATCAGATGAAGTTAACTGCTTACTTTAACCAGAAAAAGTACAAAGATGCCGTCAAAGTGTTAGAAACGATGGTACCTTTGTTCCAAGACGACAAACGTCTCTGGGTTCAGTTAGCTCAGTTTTACTTAATGACTGAAGACTATGATAAATCACTAGCGACATATGATTTAGCATATAAAAATGGCTTTTTAGAGACAGACAGTAACATTACTCGTTTGGCTCAATTGTTAGCGCAAAAAGGTTCGCCTTATAAAGCGGCTACCATTTTTGAAAAGCATTTGAAGTCAGGTCTTATTGCTGAAAATGAGAAGAGTTTAAAAACTCTAGCTGGTTTTTATCATAATGCTAAAGAGCTAAAAGAAGCCGCTTACTACTATGGTAAAGCTGCCGCAATTAGCAATGAGGGTGATTTGTATTTAAAACAAGGTCGTATTCTTGCTTTAGATCAAAAATACAATGACGCTATTCCGGTGCTTAAAAAGGCACTTGATGCGGGTATTGATAACCCTGGTGAAGCTCAGTTTGAGCTAGCTTTAGCATACTTAAGCCTTAAAAAGTACAAGTCTGCTTATAAGCGAGCATTACTTGCCGCTAATGATAAGAAGACAGAACGAAGTGCTAAGAGCTATATTTCTTATATCAAAGATAAAGCTCGGATGCATAACGTAACGCTTTAGTTGTTATCTGGATTTAAAAAAGCCCCTTTATGGGGCTTTTTTATTAGCTAACGAAACCAATTTATCATTTATGTTCACTGCCCTGTTGTATTTATGTTGTAGTATCGATTCTAATCAGCTGTAGTTTATGAGTGTTTTTTAGGGCAGCTGAGGAAGTTTAATTGTTAGTTTGTGTGTATTTGCTGAAGTTTTGTTTCATGTAAAGCAAGGCATGGATACAATGAGTAAATTGTCTGGTTTTGCCCATCATAAAGAATGAGCATCAATATTTTAACATTGATTGATAATCTGCATTAAGGCAAGCATGCGTGTCTAGTCTATAAAACTGAAAGCGCTTCTTCATGCATTTTAAATTAATAATGATAGCCAATGTATCACTAGGTGCAGGATGATCAAAAAGGTTCAATTGCCGCGTGACATCAACTTGACATTTTGAGCATGAATTTGTAATCAATACCGTGTTAATTTTATATTCATGTGTATTGTGTTTGGCTTATATCAATAACAATGACTAAACGTTTAATTATCACTTAGCTTTAATGATAACCATAACAAACCAACATATTACTGCTAACTATATGACTTTAGGTCTAATATTGCCCTAGTTAATGTGTATTAAGGAATCATAAAAATGAATAAAACATTATTGGCGCTTAGTGTGTCCTTACTATTGGCCGCTCAAGGTTGTTCAGATGGCTCAACAGTTTCTCCTGCTTCAGAATCTGCCTCAAAGTCTAGCGCTGCAGTGATGACTCAATCTGCTTCAGAGCAGTATTTAGCGATGGCAGATAATTTTTTTAATGATCAATTAAAGCTTGAACCTATTTATGCCACTTTTGTGGGTGTTAATGATTATAACGACCAATTTGGTGGTGCATTAACAGAAGAATATTTAAAGGCCCGTCATGACTTAAATAGTCAATATTTTAGTCAAGCTAAATCCATCGATGCAGATAAGCTACCAGCTTCGCTTAAGCTCAGTTACGACATGTTTATTTATGATCGTAATATGGAGCTTATCGGTGAAACTTATCCAGAGTATTTTTTACCTATCAATCAGTTTTATAGCACAGTGTTTACTATGGTGCAGTTAGGCAGCGGTGAGAGTGCTCAACCATTTAAAACCGTCAAGGATTACCAAAATTGGCTGTCTCGATTACACGGATTTATTAATTGGACTAAGTTAGCTCAGCAACGTATGGATGAAGGTATTGCCAGTAAAGTTGTATTACCTAGAGTGCTTGTCGAACGGATAATTCCTCAGCTAGATGCCCAACTCGTTAAAGATGCCAAGGACAGCCTTTTTTATTCGCCGATAAATTTACTGCCAGAGGATTTTTCAACTGAGCAAAAATTGCAATTAACTAATGAATATACTCAGCTGATTACAAATGAGTTATTACCAGCATTAACTCAATTGCGTGACTATGTGAAAAATGATTATTTGCCAAATTCTCGAGCATCAGATGGTTGGTGGGGTTTACCCAATGGTAAAGATTGGTATCAACACTTAGCAAATAGCCATACAACAACAACCTTGTCAGTGGATGAAATTCATCAAATTGGTTTGTCTGAAGTAGCCCGTATTTTATCTGAAATGGATAAAGTAAGGGAGCAGGTAGGTTTTAAAGGCGATCTTACAGAATTTTTCGCATCTTTGTCTTCAGAACCACAATACTTTTTTACTGATAAACAAGATCTTATTGATGGCTATATGACAATTAAAGCGCATATCCATCAGGTGTTACCTAAGTATTTTAATGTAATGCCTAAAGCTGATTACATTGTTAAACCAGTAGAAAGTTTCCGTGAAAAATCTGCTGCCGGTGCATCTTACGAATCACCAGCTGTGGACGGATCTCGTCCTGGTATTTTTTACATCAATACGTATAATTTAAAAGCTCAGCCCAAATGGGGTATGACAACGCTTTCGTTACACGAAGCTTCACCTGGTCATCACTTTCAGATTTCGATAAAACAAGAGTTAACTGATATTCCACAATTCCAACGCTTCCAAGGTTATACCGCATTTGAAGAAGGCTGGGCCTTGTACGCAGAATATTTAGGTATTGAAATGGGTTTATTTAGCGATCCATACCAATATTTTGGTAAATTATCAGATGAGATGTTACGAGCAATGCGATTAGTTGTTGATACAGGACTTCATGCAAAAGGATGGAGCCGTGAGCAAGCTATTCAATACATGATGGATAATTCGCCGATGGCAGAATCCGATATCATTGCTGAAGTTGAACGTTACATGGCTATTCCTGGTCAAGCATTGTCATATAAAGTCGGTCAATTGACTATTTTAAGACTGCGTGCTGATGCTGAAAAAACGCTCGGTGATAAATTTGACCTTAAAGGTTTTCATGATCAATTATTAACATCAGGCTCGTTGCCTATGGCTGTGATGGAAAACAAAATTGCAGATTGGATTAAAGCAGAATCCACAAAATAAACATGACACAAATGTGATGACTTTATTGTGTCATCATATTGTCATTATGTTAATGTTACCTTTTTAATACAGTATATTTTTGGAGCCATATTATGGTACAAGCAACCGCTAGACACCTATTAGTTAGTACTCAAGAACAATGCGAATCTCTCAAGCAACAGATTGAATCTGGTGCTGATTTTGCTGATATCGCGAAGGCAAATTCTTCTTGTCCATCAGGCGCACAAGGTGGTGATTTAGGTTCTTTTGGACCCGGTATGATGGTCAAAGAGTTCGACGAAGTTGTCTTTAGTGCCCCGTTAAATGTTGTTCAAGGACCTGTTAAAACTCAATTTGGTTTTCATTTACTTGAAGTCACTAGTCGCAGCTAGTCTCAATTGATTATGTAATAATTAATGGCAGCTTAAGCTGCCATTTTTTTAATAAGTAAATGGATAATATATGGACATAAATCTTTATAGTGATCGTTTGAAATTACGAAATTTACAGAGTAATGATTGGAGTGATTTTTTACGCTTACATTTTGATGGAAGTATCAATCAATATATACGAAACATTGAATCTGAATCGGATATAATATCTAAGTTTGAACAACGTAAAGCTGAGTGGTTATTTGAAACCGGAGACTGGTTATCGCTGATCATCGAACGAATCGACACTAATGAGTTTGTCGGACTGATTGGCTTTAGATGCGATGATGAAGAATTGAGAAGAGCTGAAGTTGGTTATCTCATTGCTCCAGAACAACAAGGTTTAGGGTTTGCAACGGAAAGCCTACGAACGGTAACTGATTGGGGCGCGTTACAATTTAAGATGCATAAATATATTGGACTTTGTGCTCAACAAAATACCGCTTCACGTAGGGTTCTTGAAAAGGTTGGTTTTGTACTAGAAGGAACATTAAGACAAAATAGCTGTATTGATGGCATATGGTTAGACGATTGTTACATGGGGTTATTGACTGCTCAAAGAGAATAACAATTATTTACTTTTTACTTCATACCTCTATTTCTTCTTCAAATAAATCTCCTTTCTGCTGTATTCTAGCGTGCTTTTGTCACATAATACGTAATACAAGTGAAAACTATTCTCGTTAACAAGTAAAACTTTGATCTAGATTGGAGTTTAACTTATTTAGTTCGGATAAAATTTTTGACGTTATCAATGTTGTTGAAGGTAGTGTTACATGAAGCTGAGTGAACTTAAGCCAGGCGATCAAGCGATTATCTCTGAAATCGGTCAATTAACGTTACCGCAAACTGTTAAGCGTAAATTATTATCTATGGGCATAACGCCTAACACCCATTTTAATTTTATACGCAGAGCCCCAATGGGGTCTGGTGTTGAATTAAATTTGCGTGGCAGTAAATTATGTATGCGTTGTGATTTAGCAGATATTATTGAGGTAGATCTAAAAAATGACTAAACAATTTCACTGTGTCACCGTGGGTAATCCCAATGCAGGTAAATCGACTCTTTTTAATGCTCTTACTGGTGCAAGCCAACAGGTTGGTAATTGGTCGGGTGTTACCGTAGAAAAGAAAACCGGTAAAATTAGCTATTCTGATGCAGATATTTTTCTTACCGATTTGCCAGGGATTTATGATTTATTACCCGCAGGCAATAGCTGTGACTGTTCATTAGACGAACAAATTGCCCAAGCTTATCTTTCGGAACAACAAGTGGATGCCATCATCAATTTGGTTGATGCTACTAACGTTGAGCGTCATCTATATTTAACCACGCAATTACGTGAGTTAGGTATTCCTATGATTGTTGTCATTAACAAAATTGATGCAGCCAAAAAGTTGGGGATAGTTATTAATGCTGATGACATGTCTAAACGTTTAGGTTGTCCTGTCGTTGCTATTTGTTCACGTAAACAAGCTGATGTCGAAAAACTACAGGCTGAAATATTTTCATTATTGAAAAAAGATGACACAACGCCATCGTTAATGTTGCAGTATCATGCTGATATTGAAACAAGTATAACGGCACTACAAATGCAAAATCAAACCCAAGGTCTTGCTGAGTTAAGCCGTGGAGAGGCGCTTGCTATATTAGCTAACAGCCATGGTAAAGGGTGCGGTACCAGTGAAGTACAATTACATGAAACGGTAAAACAGTGTACTCAACGAGTTGAGCAGGCTGGTGAAGATATTGATATTATGATTGCCACTACCCGTTACGATTTTGTGCAACAGGTGTTCGAAGCTTCAGTTAATCAAGGTAAGCATGTTAGTGCCTCCGATAGACTCGACAAAGTGGTTTTAAATCCTATTTTGGGTATCCCTATTTTTTTGTTTGTCATGTATCTAATGTTTTTATTCAGTATTAACGTTGGTAACTCCTTTATCGATTTCTTTGATATTACAGCAGGTGCTATTTTTGTTGACCATTTTGGTGCCTTGTTGACTTCAATGGGATCACCTGATTGGTTGGTGACAATTTTAGCTGGCGGTGTCGGTCAAGGTATTCAGACTGTTGCAACGTTTATTCCTGTTGTTGCTGCATTATTTCTAGCGCTATCAGTACTCGAAGCATCTGGTTACATGGCTCGTGCGGCGTTTGTTGTTGACGGTTTAATGCGTCGTATCGGTTTACCTGGCAAAGCCTTTGTGCCAATGATTGTGGGTTTTGGTTGTTCGGTGCCTGCCATAATGGCAACGAGAACGTTAGGCAGTGAACGGGAGCGTATCGTTACCGGTATGATGGCACCGTTTATGTCATGTAGTGCTCGCTTGCCTGTTTATGCATTATTTGCTGCAGCATTTTTCCCGCATTCAGGTCAAAACTTAGTCTTTTTACTTTATATTATTGGTATTTTAGCCGCGATTGGCACTGGGTTATTATTACGAAATACCGTATTGCCGGGTTCAAGTAGTGCCGTTGTAATGGAGTTACCTAGTTACGAAATGCCTAAAACTAAAGCGGTGTTTTCTCGTACAACTAAGCGAACTAAAAGCTTTGTTAAGGGAGCGGGTAAAACCATCATCATTGTAGTGACACTGCTTAATTTCATTAATGCTATCGGTACGGATGGCTCTTTCGGGCATGAAGACAGTAAAGAATCATTACTTAGTGTTGCTAGCCAGCAAATCACACCAATTTTTAGCCCAATGGGCATTGAGCAAGATAATTGGGCTGCGACTGTGGGTATTATTACCGGCATTTTTGCTAAAGAAGCAGTGGTTGGAACATTAAATAGTTTATATAGCACTGTAGAGGCTGATGACGAAGAACTCGTGTCTATTTGGGATAGTGTCAAAATAGGCTTAGCGACAATTCCGGCCAATTTACTCGGCATTGAGCCTGGTGATCCTTTATCAATTGCGATAGCAGGTATTACTGACTTAGATGAAGCCGCGATGGAGTTGTCTGTTGACTCTTCTACATTTAGTGCGCTGCAAACAGGGTTTAAAAGTCAGATAGCTGCATTTTCATACTTGCTGTTTATTTTACTTTATACACCTTGTGTGGCCGCTATGGGTGCCTTAGTACATGAATTTGGTGCTAAATGGGCACGCTTTGCAGCTATTTGGACTTTCTCATTGGCTTATGGCTCTGCGACTGTGGTGTATCAAGGTGCGACCTTTACTCAGCATCCTGTGCAGTCAGCCAGTTGGATTGGTTTCTTTATTGTAGCCTTGATGATGTTTTATATGTGGTTAAATAAAAAAGGCCGCAAAGCGCAACAAATTATTCCAGGAATACGAATCATCACCGAATAACGTGCAACGATTTGTTTCAGATTAATCTAAAACCCAGCTTGCTGGGTTTTTTATTAATATGAGTAAATACATCATAGAAATAGCGTGCTTCGGTCGTTGTTATTTTTGCTCGAATGGGTGTTTTTGTTTATCAGGTTAATTTTTTCGACGCTAGCAGTTGTAACTACTTAAGATCTGTAGGATCATCAGTCTTTATTCATATTGCCATTGTGCGCCAAGAGGAATTCCATGAGTCATGTGGACACCGAAGTACGTCCAAGTAACTTCATTCGTAATATTATAGACGAAGACCTAAAAAGCGGTAAGCATAACGAAGTTCATACTCGTTTCCCGCCAGAACCTAATGGTTTTTTACACATAGGACACGCTAAGTCTATTTGTTTAAATTTTGGTATTGCAAAAGATTACCAAGGTCAATGTAACTTACGTTTTGATGATACTAACCCTGAAAAAGAAGACATTAACTATGTGAAGTCAATTCAGGAAGATGTGCGTTGGTTAGGTTTTGAATGGTCTGGCGATATCCGTTATTCATCCAATTATTTTGACCAATTACATCAGTATGCTGTTGAGTTAATCACTAAAGGTCTTGCTTATGTTTGTTTCCTAAACGGGGAACAAACCAGAGAATATCGTGGCACCTTGAAAGAGCCAGGAAAAGACAGTCCTTACCGTGACACCAGTGTTGAAGACAACCTCGCATTATTTGAAAAAATGCGTAAAGGCGAATTCAAAGAAGGTGAATGTGCTCTGCGTGCTAAAATTGATATGGCATCTTCTTTTATGTGCATGCGGGATCCGGTTATTTATCGTATCCGATTTGCACATCATCATCAGACAGGTGATAAGTGGTGCATTTACCCAATGTATGACTTTACTCATTGTATTTCTGATGCCATAGAGCATATTACTCATTCGATTTGTACTCTAGAGTTTCAAGATAACCGTCGTCTCTATGATTGGGTTTTAGTTCATTTAGACGACTTTCATACTCCAGATCGTCCGCATCAGTATGAGTTTTCGCGTTTAAATTTAGAATATACTTTGATGTCTAAGCGTAAACTCAATGACCTAGTGGTGCGCAAACTTGTATCTGGTTGGGACGACCCTCGTATGCCAACGATTGCTGGTTTACGTCGTCGTGGTTATACGGCTGCATCAATCCGTGAGTTCTGCCTGCGTATTGGGGTCACTAAGCAAGAAAACTTAGTCGAAGTCGGTATGTTAGATGCTTGTATTCGCGAAGAGTTAAACGAACATGCTCCTCGTGCAATGGCTGTTTTAAGACCGATTAAAGTCGTTATTGAAAACTATCCAAACACACAACCTGAAACTATTTCTGCGCCAGCCCATCCAAACAATGAGGCTATGGGGACTCGAGAGTTATTTTTTGGTCGTGAACTTTTTATTGATATAGAAGACTTTAAAGAAGAGGCAAATAAGCACTTTAAACGTCTTGTATTAGGTAAAGAAGTCCGCTTACGCAATGCATATATTGTTAAAGCGGAACGTTGTGACAAAGATTCATACGGTAATGTCACCACGGTTTATTGTACCTATGATGCAGATACGCTAGGCAAAAATCCTGCTGATGGTCGTAAAGTCAAAGGCGTTATTCATTGGGTTGACTCAGCAACAGCAAAGCCTGCAGAGTTTCGTTTGTATGACAGACTTTTCACTAGTGAAAACCCAGCAGCTTTTGAAACCGTTGATGAAGTGCTCAATCCGAACTCGCTTACAGTAGTTAATGGATTCGTTGAACCTAGTATGGTTAATGCTCCGGCAGAAAAAGCCTACCAGTTTGAACGCGAAGGTTATTATTGTGCAGACAGTAAAGATTCTAGCGCTGAACATTTGGTATTTAACTTAACGGTTCCGTTAAGAGATACTTTCGCTTAATCACTTATTTTAATAATAAAAAAGGCGCTTAATGCGCCTTTTTTGTATTATTCTTTCAATAATCAATAATCAATAATCAACCAATTCATTATTGCATCATCGGCCCAAAGCCAATACTCCATAAAATAATACTACTTCCCATCAACGCGACTAATAATACCAGGCCTGCTGTAACAACTGAGCTTGAATAAATAAAGCCCTTTTCTTCAGGAATATTCATAATGATAGGAACACCTGCATATAACAGATAAACCGAATAGGATAAGCCAACTAATCCGACGATCATGATGAACCATAATACTGGATAGAGTGCTGCAAGACCGACCATAAATAAGGGCGTTGCAGTATAGGACGCTAATTCGAGAGCTTGAGTGTAGGTTGGATCTGCATCAAATGTTTTGCCCATCCAAAAGGCCAAATAAGCCAGTGCCAGAACGCCAATTATTAAGCCAAAATACATACCTATGGACATAAATAATGCGCTTTGAGATGTGAGAAACAGTGATTCTCCTACGCCAGGATGCCAACCAATATGAGCGGTTGCAAAATAAGAGCAAATTGCAGGAATAAGTGCAATAAGTAACACATGACTTAAGCTACTTTTTAGTGCTTCATGGTTTTTTTCAATTGTTTTCCACTCTTGTTTCGGATGAGTGTAAAGCCCCATTAAGTGATTCAGTACCATTATAGTTATCCTTGTTTAGCATTTCTGACCTAGCTCGCCAAACAACGACGAACTGACTACAGCTTTGTACCAATCGCCTTAATCAGTCCACATCAACTTATCAACAGGGTTATGGTGTTGGCAAATACACTGAGGTAGTTCCTCATTGCTAACATCTATGTTGTTAAGTTATGACTCTATCCCAATTTAGAATCATCATTTAAGGTGATCGATAGCACCTGTTACAAAATCGTTAAATTTAGATGCTTGGCTTATTTATTGAACATAAATAGACATTCGTCAAGTTGTATTATGTTTTTAACTTCAGAAAAGAAGACTCTGTAGGTAAGATAGTCCAAGAATTTTGAGAGGATTATTTATTTGATGCAGCAATTACTCGTTCCTATTTATGATTTCCTAGGTTGTGAAACCCCTAATAGTTGGGTTGAGCAGGCAAAGCAGTCTGAGCAACTTAACGCATTACTCATTGATCACTGCAACTGCGAGCTAAAAGCTGCGCAAACAGCTATTTTTATGATCCGTAAATATGCGATTGATAAAACGAGCGCAAACTTATTAAAAGATTGGGCAAAGCCTTACGAAGATTTTGTTTATCAGCAAGATCGTAATGTGGCAGCATTTTTGGCCCGTGATATTAAAAAAAATGATATTACCAACGAATTAGTCGTCAGTAATAATTTAGTCATAAGTACTGATTTAATGAATAAGATGGTGCGACTGGTCAAAGAAGAGTTTCATCATTTTGAACAAGTGCTGCAAATCATGACATCACGTGGTATTGACTACAGTAATATTCGTGCCGGCCGTTATGCCAAGCAATTAATGACTCATGTACGAACTCACGAACCTGCTACCATTATTGATAAATTGATTATAGGAGCATTTATTGAAGCTCGATCATGCGAACGGTTTGCCAAGATCGCACCGCACTTAGATGATGAACTCGCTAAATTTTACATTTCATTACTTCGCTCAGAGGCACGGCATTATCAAGATTATTTAACCCTTGCTCAGAATGTTGCGGGCACCGATATAAGTGAGCGAATTGATTATTTTCGTGAAAAGGAAAGGGAATTGATTTTGTCCGTAGATGGCGAATTTCGTTTCCATAGCGGTGTACCAGCAGTATAGCTCGGTGAGTTAACCTCCGAACTTATACTTTGCTTATGACGTATAGCTAGACATGGTTTAATGGGTGCAGTTTGTTTCTAGGAAGGGCAGTTGTAAAAGCTCACAACCGTTTTCGCTAACGTTTAATACGCTACCTTGTGTATACCAATCACCCACGACTACTCGCTGTTGTTGATGGCTTAATTGATGAATGGCAGGCCGGTGAGTATGGCCATGGATCATTCGCTGACAGTCAGTACTGGCTAAAAGTTCGGTTACCGCACTAGGTTCAACATCCATAATCTCATAGTGTTTTTGTTGATTGCCTTGGACACTTTTTTGACGAATTTTTGCGGCAATGTTTAAGCGGGTCTTTTTGGGTAAGTGGGAGTAAACCCAACGTACAAGTCCTAAACTTCTAAAGCGCCTGAATCGCTGATAAGCAAGGTCAAGGGTGCAAAGGCTATCACCATGCAAAATCACGGTATTAACACCGTACAAGTCGATACAATACACCTCTGGTAGCACTTGCATACCTGCTTGTAGGCAAAATTGTTTGCCGACCATAAAATCACGGTTACCATGAATAAAGTAAACGGGCATGGTGTTGGAGACTATTTTAATGGCCTCTGAGATAGCAATGCTAAAGGGTTCGGCAATATCATCACCCATCCATACTTCGAATAGGTCGCCGATGATATAAAGCGCCTCAGCATCGTCTAAACCATGGCTTAGAAAATGCACAAAGGCTTGAGTGATATCGGGGCGATCAGCACTTAAATGTAAATCGCCCACAAAGACAGTTCTTTTCACTATTACGCTTTAACGCTAACGCTTTCGATCACAATAGCCTCTAATGGCACATCTTGATGCATACCATTATTACCGGTTGCAACATTTTTGATTTTTTCAATAATGTCTAAACCTTCAACGACTTCACCAAATACACAGTAACCCCAGCCTTGAGATGTTTCAGATTTAAAATCAAGGAAGGTATTGTCATTAATATTAACAAAGAATTGTGCTGTAGCTGAATGTGGATCTGATGTGCGCGCCATGGCAACAGTGCCTTTACGGTTCGATAAACCATTGTTAGCTTCATTCTTGATTGATGCTTTTACACTTTTTTGGCTCATATCTTTAGTGAAACCACCACCTTGGATCATAAAACCGTCAATGACACGGTGAAAAATAGTACCGTCAAAAAAACCATCTTCTACATATTGCATAAAGTTAGCCGCCGTAATAGGTGCTTTTTCTTCATTTAGTTGCAAAGTAATATCGCCCAAATTGGTGTGTAAAGTAATCATGTTGTCTCACTTAAAAAGATAATTTGTGCGATTCTAACTTATCTTAAGTGCCGCTTAAAGTGCGGTGTTCAAAACAGGTGGCATCATGCTAGAATCTGGATTAATATTTCCCGTTATAAATTAGTGTAAAAGAGACCAATCGATGTTAAAGATTTACAATAGTATGAGTCGTGAGAAACAAGAATTTATACCAATAAATCCAGGTAAAATCGGAATGTACGTCTGCGGCGTGACCATTTACGATTTATGTCATATTGGTCACGGGCGTACCTTTGTTTCGTTTGACATGATAGTGCGCTATTTACGCTACATAGGTTATGAGGTTAATTTTCAGCGAAACATTACCGATGTTGATGATAAAATTATCAAACGTGCTGCTGAAAATAATGAATCTTGCGAGTCTCTCACTGAACGTTTAATTGGCGAAATGCACCAAGATTTTGATGCCTTAAATATGAAACGACCTGATTTCGAGCCTAGAGCTACGTTACATATGGAAGAGATTATCGATATGGTTCAGCGTTTACTTGAGCGCGACCATGCTTATGTTGCCAGCAATGGAGATGTATTATTCAGTGTTGCATCATTTCCTGAATATGGGCAGTTATCAGGCCAAAATCTTGATCAACTTCAAGCTGGTGCTCGAGTAGAAATAGACAATGCTAAACATAATCCAATGGATTTTGTGCTTTGGAAAATGTCTAAACCGGGTGAACCAACTTGGGAATCACCTTGGGGCCCGGGGCGTCCAGGGTGGCATATAGAATGTTCAGCCATGAACGGTAAACACCTTGGGGTTCATTTTGATATCCATGGTGGCGGCTCTGATTTGCAGTTTCCACATCATGAAAATGAAATTGCTCAGTCTTGTTGTGCTCATGATACCCCGTATGTGAATTATTGGATTCACACCGGAATGGTAATGGTTGATCGTGAAAAAATGTCTAAATCATTAGATAACTTTTTTACCATTCGTGATGTGCTTAAACATTATGATCCTGAAACCGTACGTTACTTCTTATTATCCGGTCATTATCGTAGCCAGTTAAATTATTCTGAAGATAATTTAAAACAAGCTCGTGCTGCTTTAGAGCGTTTATATACAGCGCTTAAAGATTTAGATTTAAGTGTAAAAGCAGCGCCTGCTGAAGCCTATGTTGCCAAGTTCAAATCAGCAATGGATGATGATTTTAATACACCAGAAGCCTATTCGGTGTTATTTGAGATGGTTCGTGAAATTAATCGCCTTAAACTAACCGATATGGCAGCGGCATCGGCATTAGGTGCCAGCTTGAAGCAATTAGCTGATGTGCTCGGCCTTATTAGCCAAACACCAGAGGCTTTCTTTAAGGGAGAGGGTAGTGACGATGAAGTGGCAGAAATTGAAGCACTTATCGTTGAACGTAACCGTGCCCGTACTGAAAAAGATTGGCCTGCTGCTGATGTCGCTCGCGATCGCTTAAACGAGTTAGGCGTTGTGTTAGAAGATGGCGGCCCTAGCGGTACAACATGGCGTAAAAAGTAATCTAATTCGCTCATTAACTAAAAAAGCCTGCAATTGCAGGCTTTTGTGTTATTAATCAGCATGATTTACGTATCTGAGATTTAGCTAGCTGTGATTTAAGTTAACTATGATATTGCTCGCAAGCGTACAGGGTGTTTTCTAACAAGCTTGCAATGGTCATCGGGCCAACGCCACCAGGTACAGGAGTAATAAAGGCCGCCTTTTCTGCGGCAACGTTAAATTCAACATCACCCACTAAACTGCCATTGTCTAAGCGATTGATACCAACATCAATAACAATTGCGCCTGGCTTTATCCACTCACCAGGAATAAAGCCTGGTTTACCTACCGCGACGACTAATAAATCAGCTTGACGCACTTTTTGTTCTAAGTTTTTAGTAAAGCGGTGACAGGTCGTTGTTGTACAACCTGCTAATAATAATTCTAGCGTCATTGGACGACCGACAATATTTGATGCGCCAACTACCGTCGCATCTAAGCCATATGTATCAATACCAGTTGATTTTATTAACGTCATAATGCCCATAGGCGTACAAGCGCGAAGTACAGGAATACGTTGGGCTAAACGGCCGACATTATATGGATGAAAGCCATCAACGTCTTTATCCGGACGTATACGCTCAATAACTTTTGAATCATCAATATGTTCAGGCAGAGGCAGTTGAACTAAAATCCCATCAATGCTTGGATTATCATTACACTTGTCAATTAGAGCTAACAGTTCTGCTTCAGTTGCGCTGGCGTCAAGATCAAAAGATTCAGACTCAAAACCGATTTCCTCACAAGCTTTACGCTTACTGCCAACATAAACTTGAGATGCGGCATCGCTGCCCACTAAAATAACGGCAAGACCTGGCGCACGAAATCCTGCTTGTCTTCGTAATGCTACTTTTTGCTTAAGTGTAGTGCGGATAGATTGTGCAATGGCTTTACCGTCAATAATTTGAGCAGTCATGGCTGTAGAGTTTCCTTTGAGTGACGCGGGTGTTGAAGTCAATTAGCGAACGGTGCTTATTCTAACAGGCGTATTGAAGAGTGTCATTTGCTAGACGAGGAAAATACAGTGAATAAACTATTCTCGCTATGATGCTAATCATCGTTTTTGCTGCTAAATTCGGCATATAGCATTAAGGGTTAAAAAAATCGTTGACGGTAGCAAGGTGACTCGTTAATATGCGCTCCGTTCTCGAGACAACCTTGTTATTGTGTAAAGATAATAAATGACTCGAATACGAAGCAATATTTTCGGTGATTAGCGCAGCCCGGTAGCGCATCTCGTTTGGGACGAGAGGGTCAGAGGTTCGAATCCTCTATCACCGACCAAATTAAATATTATTTGCTATAGTAGTGAATAATAGAACAAGTAAGATTGTTCAGCCAGACAGGATACGGCTTCAAGCTGTAACCATGCGCCCGTAGCTCAGTTGGATAGAGCACCCGCCTTCTAAGCGGGTGGTCGCAGGTTCGAATCCTGCCGGGTGCACCATTTCAGTGGTGATTGTAGCTCAGTTGGTAGAGTCCCGGATTGTGATTCCGGTTGTCGTGGGTTCGAGCCCCATCAGTCACCCCATTTTTCTGATTAAATTAAATTATCTCATACACACCCTCTAAGGGCTTTGCTGCTGCTTTTAAGTCACGACAATTCTTTTGCTATTAAGCATCTCAAGCGTAAATAAAAATTTCATTTCGCACATTAAACGTGCAAACACACCTTAATTGTGCATAAGTCGGCTTGTTTATCACGTAAATCGTCCTTTTCAGGCTCGACTCTGTTAAAAACGGTAGCTATAATGTCGCGTCTTGATAAATATCCAAAATGAGCTACCTGTACCAACAGTGTTTTCAGTATGAATAATATTGCTGTGTTGAGTGCCCTAGCTAAAAACATGGTCAAGAAACGAATATCTAATAGTTGAGTTGTCGACTATTACAAAGAACGTTAGACATATTTCGAGGTAAAACAATGCAAGTTTCTGTTGAAACAACTCAAGGCCTAGAACGTCGCCTAACCATTTCTGTACCTGCTGAGCAAATTGAGAAATTGGTTAAAGACAATGTATTACGCGAAGCTAAGCGTGCTCGTCTTCCTGGTTTCCGTCCAGGTAAAGTACCTATTACTGAAATAAACAAACGTTATGGTAAAGCCATTCGTCAAGACATCACTGGTGAAGTGATGCAACGTAACTTTATTGAAGCAATTGTGGCTGAAAAGTTAAACCCAGCTGGCGCACCAGTATTTACTCCGGGTAGTACAGATGGTGACAACTTCGAATTCGTTGCTACTTTTGAAATTTACCCAGAAGTTGTATTAACTGGTTTAGACAGCATTACCGTTGAACAGCCAAAAGCTGACGTAAATGACGCTGATGTTGACGTTATGATTGAAACGTTACGTAAGCAGCATGCTACTTATGCCGTTGTTGAGCGTGAAGCTGCCGATGGCGATAAAGTGAAAATGAACTTTATTGGTTCTATCGACGGCGAAGAATTTGAAGGCGGAAAAGCTGACGATTTCGAACTTCAATTAGGTAGCAACCGTATGATCCCTGGTTTTGAAACGGGTATTGTAGGGCATAAAACAGGTGACGAATTCGAAATCGAAGTGTCTTTCCCTGAAGATTACCATGCTGAAAACTTGAAAGGTAAAGCGGCTAAGTTTGTTATTACTTTGACTGAAGTTCAAGCGGCTAGCTTACCTGAAGTCAATGACGAGTTTGCTTCTTTGTTTGGTATTGCTGAAGGTGGCTTAGATGCACTTAAAGCTGAAATCCGCAAGAATATGACTCGTGAATTAGAACAAGCGCTAAAAGCGAATGTGAAAGAGCAGGTTATTACTGGTTTACTTGCTGCGAACGAAATTGCTATTCCTAAAGCGCTTGCAGATGGTGAAGTGAATGTACTTCGTCAACAAGCAATGCAGCGTTTTGGTGGTCAAACTGAAAATATGCCAGAACTTCCGGCTGAACTTTTCACTGAACAAGCTGAGCGTCGTGTTAAAATCGGTTTGCTATTAGGCGAAGTGATTAAGATTAACGAATTAAAAGCTGAAGATGATCGTGTTAATGCACTGATCGAATCTATGGCTTCAGCGTATGAAGATCCATCTGAAGTTGTTTCATACTACAACTCAAATAAAGAACTCATGCAAAACATGCGCAATGTAGCGCTTGAAGAGCAAGCTGTTGAAGCATTGTTAAAATCTGCAAAAGTAACCGTTAAAGACGTCGCTTTTGAAGAATTTATGAACAAGGCTACAGGACAAGCGTAAGCTAAGCTTGACTTAACAAGGCGTTCGCCATTTATAATGGCTCGTATGAGGTTCCTCATGCGGGCCATTTTTATTTTAGGGAAATGAATAATGCATAAAGCACCAGAATCAGTACTCAATGCTCTTGTACCTATGGTTGTTGAACAAACAGCGAAAGGTGAACGTTCATATGATATTTACTCACGTCTATTAAAAGAGCGAGTTATCTTTTTAGTTGGCCAAGTAGAAGAACACATGGCGAACCTTATTGTCGCTCAATTATTATTCCTTGAGTCAGAAAGCCCTGACAAAGATATTTATTTATACATTAACTCACCTGGTGGTTCAGTGACTGCGGGTATGGCTATTTATGACACCATGCAGTTCATTAAGCCAAATGTGAGTACGGTATGTATGGGCCAAGCAGCAAGTATGGGCGCATTCTTACTAGCCGGTGGTGCTAAAGGTAAGCGTCATTGTTTACCTAACTCACGTGTGATGATCCATCAGCCATTAGGTGGTTTCCAAGGCCAAGCATCAGACATTGCTATTCATGCACAGGAAATTCTAGGCATTAAGAATAAATTAAACGAAATGTTAGCCGAGCATACTGGTCAACCGCTAGATATTATTGAACGTGATACCGATCGTGATAACTTCATGAGTGCAACTCAAGCTGTTGAATATGGTATTGTTGATTCATTACTAACGAGTCGCGGTTAAACTGGTTGCTGATTTTCTAGATACTTTCAGGTATTCTGTATTTAAAGACGTTCCGTCATCAATGTGGTTATGATAAGTATCTACAAGCAGAGCTTAGGTTTAGCCTAAGTTGTAAACAGAGGTAGAATAATGGGCGATAACAAAAATAACGGTGACAGCGGCAAATTGCTGTACTGCTCTTTTTGCGGAAAAAGTCAGCATGAAGTCAGAAAACTCATTGCTGGTCCATCAGTTTATGTATGTGATGAATGTGTTGAGCTATGTAATGACATCATCCGTGAAGAGATCAAAGAGATTTCGCCTAAACGTGATGAAGACAAATTGCCGACACCGCATGAGTTACGCAATCATCTTGATGACTACGTGATTGGTCAGGATCAAGCTAAAAAAGTGTTAGCTGTAGCGGTATACAATCATTATAAGCGTTTACGTAATGGCGCAATTAAAGATGGTGTAGAGCTAGGTAAAAGTAACATTTTACTATTAGGCCCAACCGGTAGCGGTAAAACATTATTGGCTGAAACACTCGCTCGTTCACTTAACGTTCCATTTGCCATGGCAGATGCAACGACATTAACTGAAGCAGGTTATGTGGGTGAAGATGTAGAAAATATCATTCAGAAGCTACTGCAAAAGTGTGATTACGACGTCGAGAAAGCCGAACGTGGCATCGTCTATATTGATGAAATTGACAAAATTAGCCGTAAATCAGATAACCCTTCTATTACTCGTGATGTTTCGGGCGAAGGTGTGCAGCAGGCGTTGCTTAAGTTAATTGAAGGCACCGTGGCTTCTGTTCCTCCACAAGGCGGACGTAAGCATCCACAACAAGAATTCTTGCAAGTGGATACCTCTAAAATTTTGTTTATCTGTGGTGGTGCGTTTGCAGGGCTTGAAAAAGTCATTGAACAACGTGCACACACTGGTACGGGAATTGGTTTTGGTGCGGAAGTAAAAGGTGAAGCAGATAAAGCGACAATTTCACAGATCCTGAGCCAAGTAGAACCTGGTGATTTAGTGAAGTTTGGTTTAATTCCTGAATTTATTGGTCGTTTACCTGTTGTTGCAACACTAACCGAGTTAGATGAAGCTGCATTAGTACAAATTCTATCTGAACCTAAAAATGCGCTAACTAAACAATATAGTGCGTTATTTGAGATGGAAAATGTCGAACTTGAATTCCGTGATGATGCATTGCAAGCCATTGCGCAAAAAGCCATGTCTCGTAAAACCGGTGCGCGTGGATTACGTTCTATTGTTGAAAGCATTTTGCTTGATACTATGTACGATATTCCATCGAAACAAGGTGTGATTAAAGCTGTTGTTGATGAATCTGTTGTAAAAGGTGAATCAGCTCCTATTTTGATTTACGAAAATACAGAGACTCAGAAAGCGTCTGGCGAGCAATAATTACGCTGATAATAAGTAAATTGAAAAATAAGGAGTCCATTGGACTCCTTTTTTCGTATTAGCCATTGAAACTGATAACATCACCCCAATATAATCAGTATTAAGTCTTTTCATTAAACGGAATCGAGCCATGACCCAAGAGCGTGAAGCGCATATCGAACTCCCCGTATTACCACTGCGAGATGTGGTAGTTTACCCACATATGGTAATTCCGCTATTCGTAGGACGGGAAAAATCCATTCGTTGCCTAGAATCGGCAATGGAACAAGACAAGCAAATTTTATTGGTTGCCCAAAGAGATGCAGATCTTGATGAACCAACTAAGGACGATATTTTTGATATTGGTACAGTAGCCTCTATTTTACAACTACTGAAGTTACCTGACGGCACTGTGAAAGTATTGGTTGAAGGCGGTCAACGAGCCAAAATCAAAAAGTACACTCAAGAAGAAGAATTCTTCGTTGCAACAGCCGAATACCTCGAGTCAGAACAATTAAGTGACAAAGAGGAAGAAGTGTTAGTTCGCAGCGCGATTGGCCAGTTTGAAGGTTACATCAAGCTGAATAAAAAAATTCCGCCTGAGGTGTTAACTTCACTTTCTGGTATTGATGAAGCGGCTCGTTTAGCTGACACCATGGCCGCACATATGCCATTGAAGCTAGAAGATAAGCAATCTGTACTTGAGATGATAAATGTCGGCGAGCGTCTTGAATATTTAATGGCGATGATGGAATCGGAAATCGACTTGTTACAAGTTGAAAAACGTATCCGTACTCGCGTTAAAAAGCAGATGGAAAAAAGTCAGCGCGAATATTATTTGAATGAGCAAATGAAGGCTATTCAAAAAGAATTAGGCGATATTGACGAAACTCATGACGAATTTGAAGTGCTGGCGCGTAAGATTGAAGAAGCTGGCATGCCAAGTGATGCAAAAGAGAAAGCCTCTGCTGAGTTAAATAAGCTCAAAATGATGTCGCCAATGTCTGCTGAAGCTACCGTTGTTCGTAGTTACGTAGATTGGATGACTTCAGTACCTTGGAAACAACGCTCTAAAATTAAGCGTGACTTAGCTAAGGCGCAAGAAGTACTTGATGCCGATCATTATGGGCTTGAAAAAGTCAAAGAACGTATCCTTGAGTATTTAGCCGTTCAAAGTCGTGTTAAACAACTTAAAGGACCTATCTTGTGTCTAGTTGGACCTCCAGGTGTGGGTAAAACCTCACTGGGTCAATCTATTGCTAGAGCTACTGGGCGTAAATATGTACGCGTTGCATTAGGTGGAGTTCGTGATGAAGCGGAAATTCGTGGTCATCGCCGTACTTATATTGGTTCAATGCCAGGTAAAGTCATTCAGAAAATGGCTAAAGTGGGTGTGAAAAACCCATTATTCTTACTCGATGAAATCGATAAGATGAGCTCAGATATGCGCGGCGATCCATCGTCAGCATTATTAGAAGTGCTCGATCCAGAACAGAATGCAACGTTTAACGATCATTATCTCGAAGTCGATTACGACTTATCTGATGTCATGTTTGTTGCTACGTCAAACTCAATGGATATTCCTGGTCCTTTACTTGACCGTATGGAAGTGATTCGTTTAGCGGGTTATACCGAAGATGAAAAGCTTAATATTGCAAAACAACATTTATTGAATAAGCAAATTGAACGTAACGGCCTTAAAGCAAAAGAAATCAAGGTTGATGACAGCGCTATTTTAGGGATTATTCGTTATTACACTCGTGAAGCAGGTGTGCGTTCATTAGAGCGTGAATTATCGAAGATTTGCCGTAAAGTGGTTAAGCATATTTTACTCGATAAAACGGTTAAAGTTGTTGAGGTTAACCAGGATAACTTAAAGTCATTCCTAGGTGTCCAACGTTTTGATTTTGGTAAAGCTGAATCGAACAACCAAATCGGCCAAGTAACCGGTCTGGCATGGACTCAGGTCGGTGGTGACTTATTAACAATCGAAGCTACTTCAGTTGCAGGCAAAGGTAAATTAACTTATACCGGTTCGCTGGGCGATGTGATGAAAGAGTCGATTCAAGCGGCAATGACAGTGGTACGAGCTCGCGCAGAAAATCTTGGTATTAATAATGATTTTTATGAAAAGCGTGATATTCATGTGCATGTACCAGAAGGTGCGACACCAAAAGATGGTCCGTCAGCGGGTGCAGCAATGTGTACCGCGTTAGTGTCTAGTTTAACCGGTAATCCAGTACGCAGTGATGTTGCTATGACCGGTGAAATTACGCTTCGTGGTGAAGTCTTGCCGATTGGTGGTTTAAAAGAAAAGCTATTAGCAGCTCATCGTGGTGGAATTAAACATGTATTAATTCCTAAAGAAAATGAACGTGATTTGGAAGAAATTCCCGAAAATGTGATTGCTGACTTAACCATTCACCCGGTTCGCTGGATCGATGAAGTGCTAAAATTGGCGCTTGAACGACCAGTTGAAGGCTTTGAAGTGGTTAAAAAGTAGCTTGTTAGTTAAAAATTTGCTGTAGAGCATAAAAAAAGTGAAAAAAGGGGCTTAACAAAACGCTGACCTGTGGTAGCCTAGGTCTGTGGAGAGTCAGACGCACCAAGCCCTTGGGGCATCTGACAGTGAGCTGTATCCAATATCATTTTTTTGGTTTTCATACTAAGTTTGGTGCGTTATCAGACTTTTTAACATAAAGCCTCCGCAGACCGCTCTAAACACGGATTAGGTTGCGGCGCGACAATAACATTCAAGGGGATGACATGAACAAATCTGAACTAATCGAGAAAATCGCATCTGGTGCTGATATTTCTAAAGCGGCTGCAGGTCGCGCACTAGATTCTTTTATCGCTGCGGTTACTGAAGGTCTTAAAGATGGCGATAAAATTTCTCTAGTTGGTTTTGGTACATTTGAAGTGCGTCAACGTGCTGAACGTACTGGCCGTAACCCACAAACGGGTCAAGAAATTAAAATTGCTGCTGCGAACATTCCTGCGTTCAAAGCTGGCAAATCGTTAAAAGACGCTGTTAATTAATTATTAACAACGTGCCTTTGTAAGGCATTCGTAAAATAAGCACTGCTTAGGCGGTGCTTTTTACGAAAAGCAATATTGTTATGCATTGCATAGCACATATTGGGAGTATTGGGTTTTACCCGTGGTAGCGTCTGATAACTCCATATAATTTACAATAAGGCGCATTCACAAGGTGATGCGCCTTTTTATTTTATTAATCGCAACAAGCGAGAATTCAGATGTTAGAAAAAATTCGTGAAGGTTCACAGGGGATTGTTGCTAAAACAATTCTAGTACTTGTGATACTTTCTTTTGCTTTTGCCGGTGTGAGCAGTTATTTAGGCTCAAACACAGGTGTTCCTGCCGCAGTTGTTAATGGTGATGAAATTGGTGCCAACGACTTAGAGCAGGCTTTTCAAAATGAACGCTCACGTATTGAGCAACAGCTAGGCGAAATGTTTGCAACATTAGCTGCTGACGAAAATTACATGAATGGCATTAAGCAAGGCGTATTAGATCGCTTAATTGCCGATAAACTCATTGATCAAGCGGCCAATAAGTTGGGCTTGCGTGTATCTGATGATCAAATTAAACAAGCTATTCTCCAAGAGACAGCGTTTCAAACTGATGGTCAATTTGATAATGAACGTTATTTAGCCGTTTTGCGTCAGTTAGGTTACCAAACCACAAGCTTTAGAAACATGATGCGTGTTGATATGACGCGTCGTCAGTTATTAAATGCCCTTGTAGGCAGTGAGTTTGTTCTCGATGGTGAAGCTAAGCAGCTCGCTGAAGTTCAAGGCCAAACTCGAGATATTCGTTATTTAGTTGTCGACTCAACACCTTTCTTGTCAAGCGTGTCGGTGTCAGATGAAGAAGCTAAAACCTATTACGACGCTAACTTACCGCAGTACATGAGCCCTGAAAAAGTCAGCCTAGAGTATGTTGAATTAAATGTTGCTGACATGGCGAAAAATAGCGAAACTTCTGCTGAAGAAGTGCTCGCGTATTACAACGATAACAAAGCACAATATCAAACTGCTGAAAAACGTCTTGCTGCACATATTTTTGTTGCAGCAACTGACGACGACAGCGCTGATAAAGCCAAAGCTGAAGCCATAGAAGCCAAGTTAACAGCGGGTGAAGACTTTGCTGAAGTGGCAAAAACTGATTCTGACGATAAACTCAGTGCTCAGCAAGGCGGTAAGTTAGATTGGTTTGAACAAGGCGTAATGGACCCTGCCTTTGATGAGGCTCTTTTTGGTTTGCAAAAAGATCAAGTATCATCAATTGTTAAAAGTGACTTTGGTTACCACATTATCAAGCTGCTTGATTTACAAGCCAGCCAAGCAACTGCTTTTGAAGATGTGAAAGCAAAAATTGTTGCTCAGTTGCAAGAAAAGAAAGCCCTTGATGTGTTCTATGGTTTACAAACTAAACTAGCCGATACCAGTTACGAAATCCCAGATACATTAGCTGAAACTGCGCAAGCCGTTAATGCTAAAGTGCAAACAACAGAGTTGTTTTCTCGTGATGACGTACCAGCTCAGTTTAATAATCCTGAGTTCATCAAAGCAGCATTTTCTGATCAGGTTTTAGCCAGCGGTTTGAATAGTGATGTGATTGAACTTGCACCAAACCATGTTGTGGTTATTCGCTTGAAAAGTCATCAAACTGCCGGTACCTTAAGTTTTGCTGATGTAAAAGCAGGTATTGTTGAGCGTTTGAAGCAAGACAAAGCTAATGAAGGTGCTCGCGATAAAGCTGCCGAATATATGGCGCAGTTAAAAGCAGGCAATAACACCTTAACCGGTGCCTCATTAACAACCTTAACTAAATTAGGTCGCTTTAATCAGGATATCGATCAAGCTATCACCAATAAAGCATTCAAAATCGCTGCTCCTGCTGAAAATAATGTCACTATTGACACTGCAGCATTAGCGACAGGTTATGCGGTTATTGTGGTTGATAAAGTCAATAAAGCTGAAGGCATTAATGACAACTTAATTAATACGCTTAAACAACGTATCGCACCTCAATACAGCGAAGCTGATTATCGTGCCGTGGTTGCCTCACTTAAAGCTGATGCTGAAATTGAGTATCCAGTTGCCGACTAATTAAGTCGTCGCAGCAGATGAAATACAAAAAAGACCTAGGCTCACGTCTAGGTCTTTTTGTTTGTAAGGGATATGAGATATGAGTCATATAGCAAAACATCAATCTAGTGAATTGTTTGTGTTATCACACTACAGCGATGACTTATTCGAATCGATCAAGGGCGTGGCTTTACAGTTCAAACATATTACATTTGAACGCTGCCATTTTACCCAATGTGATTTTAGTCAAAGTGATTTCTATCATTGTCATTTTATTGAGTGTGTTTTTAGTCAATGTAATTTAAGCGTACTCTCAGTGGTTGCCACAGAGTTTGATGATGTTATGTTTAGCGACAGTAAAGCCATCGGTATTGATTGGACTAAAGCTCAGTGGCCGCAATTTATGACTCAAACCACGATTAAGTTTGAGCGATGTTTGCTCGATGGTAGTAGTTTTTATTCGCTTCATTTACCTGATCTTTCACTTATTGACTGTCGTGCCCATGATGTCGACTTTAGAGAAGCTAATTTAAGCAAAGCAGATTTTCGTTTGACCGATTTTAATTTAAGCCAATTTAGTCATACCAATCTAACGGAGGCAAATTTTACAGATGCGTTGAATTATCAAATTGATATTACCGCTAATAATGTTAAGCAAGCCATATTCAGCCGGTTTGAAGCCATGAGTTTGCTAGAGGGCTTGGATATTCAATTGGTCGACTAGCGTACATCGTTATAATTTTTTAATAAAGAAATCCGTTTTATTGCATGTATACAAACAACACGTTAATTTACATTAGTTATGCTAAATAATCGGTTGTGACCATTTTATCCAAAAGGAGAGGGCATGAGCCACAGACTTGATCAGGCATTTGAGCGTGCGTTAGCCTATTTAGATCAACACTTAAATGAACCTTTTGAGCTACAAGCGTTGGCCGATATTGCCCAAATCCCGCGATGTCATTTCGACCCATTGTTTATTGCGCTGTACCATATGCCTATTGATGCTTACGTTGAACTGCTAAAAAGCCTAGAAGCTGCCCATTTATTAGGGTTTGGTCAGCAAGTTTCTCTGGTCACTATAGCGGCTAAATTGGGGTATTGTAATGAGCAGCACTTTATCGAGTCGTTTACTCGCAGTATTGGTCAAAGCCCTGAATCGTTTCAGCAAGCGCCTGATTGGGGTAATTTTTTCGCTAAGCAGCAACCGCTTAAATCATTTCAAGCAGACATGAGTCAGCAAAATAAGCCATCTAATTCGGTTGAAATCGTATCGTTTGATGCGCAAGCATTAGCGGTGATGGAACATCACGGTGATTCGGCTCTATTACCTCAAACCATTGCAACATTTATTGATTGGCGTCGACAGCATGGCTTATCTCCTCATGGCTGTAGAACCTTTAACCTGCTTTACTCAACCCCAGAGTTGTCTGTTAAAACACAATATCGAATCGATATAGGTGTATCGTTAAATACCGAAACACAAGCCAAGTTGAACCCTTTAGCGTCAGAGTTGAGTCAGATTAAGTTCAAATCAATCCCTCAAGGACGATGTGCGATGATTAAATACAGTGGTGATGATAATGGTATTGCGGCGGTAATAACCTATCTGTATCGCGATTGGGTTAATGCTAACGATGTGACGTTAAGAGATTTTCCGGTGTATTTAGAACGACTCGATATTGGTGAAAATGAGTTTGCGAATCATGAGCCAATACAACCGGTATATCCACAACATATGTTCATTTATTTACCCATTGTTTAACACAAGCAGGTAAGCCTTGATGTGTTCATCATTGAGTTAGATTAATGAGTATTATAAAAACAATATCGTTGAATTTAGTCCTGAAATACATCAGGTAATAAAACGATTGTTTATCTCTGCTTAGCCATATGACATCTTGATGCACGCTAATAAAAAAGCCATAATTTAGAAAATTATGGCTTTTCGTTGCAACACTTGTTGAAGTTGAGCTTATAACTCAATTACATCAAATGTCACACTAGGATCAACTTCAGCTTCATAATCAATACCATCAATACCAAAACCGAACAGTTTTAAAAACTCTTCTTTGTATTCATCGTAGTCAGTGAGTTCGCTTAAATTTTCGGTGGTCACTAGTGGCCATAAATCTCGACAATGTTGTTGGATTTCTTCGCGAAGCTCCCAATCATCAAGGCGTAAACGGTTTTCGTCATCTACGGCTGGTGCTTGGTCATCAACGCGATATAAACGCTCACTGAACAAACGATAAATTTGTTCAATACAGCCTTCATGTAAGCCTTCTTGGCGCATTTTCTTAAACACCATAGCGATATACAACGGCATTACTGGAATAGCTGAACTGGCTTGAGTGACTACGCTTTTAAGTACCGCAACATTAGCAGAACCGCCAGTAGCAGATAATTTGGCATCAAGTGCGTGGGCTGCACGGTCTAAATCCATTTTGGCTTTACCTAAGGCGCCATGCCAATAAATAGGCCAAGTCAATTCGGTACCAATGTAGCTATAGGCAACCGTTTTGCAATTGTCTGCTAATACGCCAGCATCACTTAGCGCACTCATCCATAATTCCCAATCTTGGCCACCCATTACTGTAACGGTATCAGCAATTTCTTGCTCAGTAGCGGGCTCTACAGAGGTATCAATAATGGTGTTTTTGTTAGTATCAACAGCCGTGGCAGTATATGTTTGACCAATTGGCTTAAGTGATGAACGGATTACTTCACCAGTGTCTGGCAATTTACGTACTGGAGAAGCCAGTGAGTAAACCACCATGTCGATTTGACCTAAATCTTGCTTGATCAACTCAATGACTTTTTGTTTTGCTTGATGGCTAAAGGCATCACAGTTAATGCTTTTTGAATACAAGCCTTCTGCTTTTGCAAATTTATCAAATGCAGCAGTGTTGTACCAACCTGCGGTACCAGGTTTAGTTTCAGAGCTCGGTTTTTCGAAAAACACCCCGATGGTAGCGGCGTCGCTACCAAACGCTGAAGTGATACGCGACGAAAGGCCATAACCACTTGAAGACCCGACAACTAATACTTTTTTAGGACCATTAGCAATTTTGCCTTTGGCTTTAATAACTTCGATTTGTTCTTTTACGTTTGCTTCACAGCCTACAGGATGAGTTGTGGTACAAATAAAGCCACGAATTTTAGGTTTAATAATCATATTTAAGCTTCTTCCTTTAACATTGGCTCTAGGATAAATAGTTCGACGGCTAAATGGCACTCATTTTTGCTAAAACCCCTTCAAAATGGCAGTGGTTGGAGCAGTTTAGCGTTTTTGCATGAATTGACTTTGTTCTTGAATGAGTCGCTGGGTGTATTCGTGTTGTGGTGCATTAAACAAGGCTTCTGTGGTGGTTTTTTCTACCACATGACCATTTTGCAAAACCATTACTTTGTCACTGACATGACGCACAATATTGAGGTTATGTGACACAAAAATATACGATAGCCCCATTTCTTGTTGTAACTTTAATAATAGATTAACTATTTGCGAACGGACCGATAGATCTAATGCCGTTAGGGCTTCGTCGGCAATAATGATTTTGGGATTAAGCATTAATGCTCGCGCAACGGCTACACGTTGTTTTTGTCCCTCGGAAATCATGTGGGGATAAAAATCTGCATGTTCGGGTAATAAACCGACTTTTCTTAAGGTCTCAATAACTAATACTTTTCGTTCATGTGAATTTAATTGGGTATTAAATCTCAATGGTTCTTTAAGTAAGTTGCCAATCGACAATCGCGGATTAAGCGAGGTGGTTGGATCTTGAAAAATCATTCGAATTAAACGACAACGTTGTTTTAAGTTCCGTGCATCTAAGGCTTCACCTTCGAAGAATATTTCACCACCACTTCGTTGTTCTGCACCGACTAAAATGCGGGCGAGGGTGCTTTTACCAGAACTCACCGAACCTATAATAGCCATGGTTTCACCTTGACCCAGTTCAAATGAAATGGGCGCTAATGCTTCATAGTATTGTGGTTTAAAGTGCTTATAACCGGTTAAGTATTGTTTACTTAACCCGTCAACTTTAAGCAATGGTGTCGTCATCTTCTTGCTCACTTTTGTAAGGGAAATGGCAGGCGAAATAGCGATCTTTAATATGTTCAAGATTAGGCTGTTTTACGCATTTTCGTTGTGCCTCTGGACAACGAGGACCGAGTCGGCAACCAGCAGGTAAATGCTGTAAAGAGGGAGCTGAACCAGGCAGAGTTGGTAGTTTAGCCTTATGACGCATTTTTGCTGTATGTTCAGGTAGATTTTTAAATAATGCCCGTGTATATGGATGGTACGGCATAGCTATTATTTGTTTAACCGGTCCAGATTCCATTACCTGGCCGCTATACAAAATCGTTAAGTTATCACACCAATGCACCATGGTTTCAAGCTCGTGGCTAACTAATAAAATAGACACATTTTGTAATTGATTGAGTTGGGATAATAATCTAAAAATTTGCGCTTGAGTATTGAGCTCCATTGAATTGGTCGGTTCATCAGCAATGAGCAGTTTAGGATGATTGGCAACGGCCATGGCGATCATGACTTTTTGACATTCTCCTTCAGACAATTCCCACGGGAAACGCTTCATTAATTGTTTCGGTTTTTTAATGCCGACTTTATGTAACCATTTTAGCGAGTTTAAATAAGTATCTCGTCCGCGGCGCCAAAAAGGAATATTTTTATTGGTCACTAGGGCTTCAATCAATTGACTACCAATGGTTTTAACTGGATCTAAACTGCCGGAAGGATCTTGGAAAATCATCGCTATTTCGGTGCCCATTAAACAACGTCGTTGTTTAGCACTCATTTCTAATAAATTTTTTCCATCCCACATCATTCGGTCGGCTATAACATGCCAATTAGGGCCTAGAACACCTAAAATTGCTTTAGCAAATAGACTTCGTCCTGAGCCTGATTCACCCACAAGCCCATGAATTTCGCCTGGATTAATAGTCAAACTGACTTTTTCAAGCACTTTGACCGTGCCCTCAGGTGTATCTAATTCAATGGTGAGATTACGAACATCGAGTAAAGGCATAGGTTAATTTCTTATCGGTGCGAGCGCAGAGCGTAAACCATCGCCGACTAAGTTGACCGATAATACGGTAAACAGAATCGCGACACCTGGAATTGTTACTGTCCAAGGGGCAAGTAATAAGTTATCAAGCCCTTGTGCCACCATCGCGCCCCATTCTGGACTAGGCGCTTGAGCACCGAGGTTTAAAAAGCCGAGTGCTGCAATATCTAATATTGCCGCTGATATGGCCATAGTGACCTGAATAATCACCACATCCCAGACATTGGGCATAATGACATACCAAAAAATTTGTAATGAGTTAGCACCATCTAATTTGGCTGCTGTAACATATTGTTTTTTATGCTCTTCATGGACCGCATTGTGAATAGTACGAACAAATTGCGGTACCATCGCAATCCCAACACCCCAAAATACATTATTAAGCCCTGGGCCCATCACAGCCACCACTAAAATGGCCATTAATAATGATGGTATCGATAGCAATGAATCAAGCAAGTGGCTTAAAATACTCGACTTTATGCCGCGCATCATCCCTGACAGGGAACCAATAATAAAACCGAAAAATAGCGATGTTGCCACCACTAATAATGACATACCAAACGTCAGTTGGACGCCGTGTAAGATGCGGCTAAAAATATCTCGTCCTAAATCATCAGTTCCTAGAAAGTGTTCTACTGTGCCTGCGGGATCCCATGATGGCGGTAATAGTAACACTTGCTGGTCTTGCATCTCGGGCGAATATGGCGCAATAAAGGGCGCGAAAATAGTGAGTGTTAATAAAAATATCACTGCCCACAAACCTATTACTGCGAAGGGGTTGGAGGAAAATGTTTGCCATATCCGCCAGAGAGGAGACTCAATATGGTCTTCTTGGTATATTTTAATTCGAGGCATACAATTCCTTTCTGCTCATTGGATTAATTGAGGTATGCAGCAAATCAATCAAAATACTTAACAATATAATCAATAATGAGACGGATAATATACCTGCTTGTATGACTGTATAATCTCGCTGGTAAATGCCCGAAACCAGCCAACTACCCACACCTGGCCATGAAAAAATAACTTCGACTACAATGCCATAACTAGCAAATGAACCTAGCATCAAGCCGATACTTTTTAACACTGGAATTAACGCATTAGGTAATGCATGACGAAATAATATTTTAGCTGTGTGCAAACCTCGAGCCTCTGCAGCGCGAATATAGGTTTGATTCATTACATTTAAAATAGCTTGTCGGGTAATCCTTACTATTAATGTGAAAGGCAGTACCGCTAAAGTGACCGCGGGTAATATCAAGTGGAGCAAGGCATCATGAAAAGCCGGAACGCGATAAGCTGAATCGGATAGTAAGGTGTCTACTAACATAAAGCCCGTTACAGGTTCTATTTCATAAAGTAAATTGATTTGACCTGAAATCGGTAGCCAGCCTAGATTAACTCCAAACCACATTGATAAGCTTAAGCCAAGCCAAAATACCGGGATAGAGTAGCCTGTCAACGTAACGGCTAAAATACTATTTTGCAGTGCTTTATTGGTACTTAAGGCGGCCAGTATTCCAAGAGGAACGCCAAACACTGCAGCAATAAACCCAGAAAATAGTGATAATTCAAAAGATGCGGGTAATACCGCGGATAGCTCTTCTACTACTTCTTGTTGAGAGTTGCTCGAAATACCGAAATTACCCGACAAACGTTGACGTAAATAGGCGGTAAACTGTAACAATTGGTTATCATGTAATTGATAATCGTGTT
The DNA here is from genome assembly GCF_005234075.1 of Shewanella sp. MEBiC00475. Lineage (NCBI taxonomy): Bacteria > Pseudomonadati > Pseudomonadota > Gammaproteobacteria > Alteromonadales > Shewanellaceae > Shewanella > Shewanella sp. MEBiC00475. Next base: position 492,072 of record NZ_CP039928.1, on the reverse strand, counting down.
CAATTTGTTGTTGTTGCTCGATTGTTGGGTACTGAATCCCCGACAATGAGTAGGCTTTACTGACAGGAAACTGGCCCGACGCCATAAATAGCACGGCGATCATTACCAGTGATGTGGCAATAAACAGGGTTATGCGACTAATAAGGTAACGCCACATTTATTGACTTCCCTCTATTGTTTGAGTTGTTCGGGCAAACGAAATACCGCCATAAGGTCTAATTTTCATTGTAGTGATATTACTCTTTTTCAACACAATTTTTTTAGCGTGGGCAAACGTTACCATAGGAACTTGATCGCTAATAATGGCTTCAGCGGACTGATAAAAAGCTTTACGTTCAGGCTGAGTTGATACCGTTTGTGCCTGTGTTAATAAATGTTCAAAATCTTTGTTACACCATCGAGAGCGGTTGTTGTTAGAGGCTAACGCTGCACAACTTAATAATGGGGTAAAAAAGTTATCTGGATCGCTGTTATCTGCATTCCAACCAATGAGCACCGAATCATAATTAGAACTGGCTAATTTTTGAGTAAACACACTCCAATCATAGCTAATAATATTCAGCTTGACCCCAATACGGGCTAAATCCGCTTGAATAAGTTCTGCGGTTTTCAGTGCGCTAGGATTATAAATTCGCGCCACTGGCATGGCCCATACATTAATTGATAAATTAGATATCCCCGCTTGTTGAAGTAATGCTTTGGCTTTTTCGGGATTGTATTCATTAGGAGATAAGTTTTTTGAATAAGCCCAAGATGCTGGCGGTAAAACACCAGAGGCCTCAACAGCGGTATCGTTATAAACCACATCAAGAATATTATTTTTATCGATAGCATGTGCGAGTGCGCGTCTTACTCTTACATCATCTAATGGCGGCTTTTGGGTGTTAAAGGCCCAGAAGGCAACGTTTAATCCGGGCTTGGCATCAACAATAATGTCTTTATGTTGGTCAAGTATGGCTAACTCACCGGCTTTGGGTAATGCTGACACACTACAGTCACCAGTAATTAATTTGGCAATGCGGGCGGTACTTCTTGGCGTAATATCAAATACTAATTGATCGAGCTCGACCGTGGGTCCCCAATATACTGGATTCTTTTTATAGCGAATATATTCATTTTTAACATATTGGCTTAACTGAAAAGGTCCTGTGCCTACGGCGTAGTAGTCAATGTCTTCAGGGTTCCCTTGTGCTAAAAGTTGATAACCGTATTCCGCTGATAGCACTACTGCGAAATCGGTGGCGAGATTCGATAAAAAAGATGCGTCTTTACGGACTAGATGGAAGATGATTTGGTGATCGTCTACTTTTTCAATGGAGTCAATTAATTCGGCAAAACCAATGCTTTGAAAAAATGGATAACCCGTTCTACTGACTAAATGATATGGATGCAAAGTATCAATGATGCGATTAAATGAAAACAGCACATCGTCGGCATTAAAGTCTCTTGTGGGGGCAAAATGTTCCGTTCTATGAAAACTCACATGCTCACGCAGGGTAAATTGATAGCTTAAGCCATCATCGGATACCTGCCATGATGTTGCCAAGCCAGGAGTAATATCGGCTTTTTCTTGGCTGTAGTTAACTAATCGACTGTAAATTTGGTATGAGGTAGCATCAATAGTGGTGCCCGATGTCACAAGTTGTGGGTTAAAACTTTCGGGATTGCCTTCACTGCAATACACAAGGCCTGGAGGCAATTGCACTGGTCCACATGCCGCCAACATGATGCTGGAGAGACATAAAGACATCAGCTGATAGCAGCGTTTTACTATAACAGGCATTGTGTGATCATATTTTATCGACGTTGAGTGGGCATTTTAACAGGGTTCAATGCATTGGGGCAATGAACATATCCGAGCTTGACTCAGCTCTTATCGAGTAAGTTGTATTTTTTCAAAATACCTCGGAGTTGATGGTAACTTAAGCCTAATAAATCTGCGGTTTTTTTCTGATTATACTGGCCCTCAGCCAATGCGCGTTGTAACAATTCTATTTCACTGTTTTCAGTGTATTCTTTAAAATCTATTGGGAATTCAATGCTATTAAGCACCACAGATGTTGTGGTGTTAATATTGGGTTCTGTCGGTTCAGACACCGCTGTTGGGACGTGTTCAGTAGAAGTGAATTGACGTTCGCGGGTTTTTACTCGGTTTACAGGACGATAGGGGGACGCAAAAGGATCCAAAATAATATGATCAATTTCTTGGCCATCCCCCCCTTCGCGATAGACACTTCGTTCGACGACATTTTTTAATTCTCGGATGTTGCCGGGCCAGCTATGCATCATTAATTGTTCTACCGCCAGTGGACTAAAACCACTAAAATATTCCAGTGATAGTTGTCTTGCCATGCTAACAGCAAAATATTCAGCCAATGGCATAATGTCTTCGGTGCGATGACGTAATGGTGGCAAGGTGATTACATCAAAGGCTAATCGATCGAGTAAATCGGCTCTAAACTCACCATTATCAGCCAAGGTTGGTAAATCTTCATTGGCGGCACAAATAAGCCGAACATCAGATTGAACGGTTTTACTGCCACCGACTCGTTCAAATTCACCATACTCGATAACGCGTAATAACTTTTCTTGGATTAATCCAGAGGTGTTGGCTAGTTCATCTAAAAAAAGTGTTCCGCCATCAGCACGTTCAAAACGGCCTTCGTGGCGACCCTTTGCGCCGGTAAATGCACCAGACTCATGGCCAAAAAGTTCACTTTCTAATAAATTTTCACTCAGGGAAGAACAATTGAGTTTAATAAAGCTTTGATCCCAACGAGGAGATAAGTAGTGTAGTCGTTCGGCTATGAGTTCTTTACCTGTGCCGCGCTCACCAATAATGAGCACCGGCTTAGATAATGGTGCGACTTTAGACACATGTTCTAATACTTCAAGTAATGCATTAGATTGGCCGATGAGATTATCTTGCTGGAATTGTTTGCTCAAAGTTAGTTTACTCGCAAAATTGTTAGTGAATTAGACTAATAATTAGTGAAAATCATAATAAATGGCTTGAGCATTAAAAGAAAGAAAAAGTTAAATATTTGTTTAAGTGTATGATGTTGTTGATTTTGTAAATGTTGGCACGTAATGTGTAATACCAACTGCGACAACCACGTTAATTTTAAGGAACACATTATGGGAATTTTCTCTCGCTTCGCAGATATCGTTAATTCAAATATTAGCGCAATACTTGATAAAGCCGAAGATCCAGAAAAAATGGTCCGTCTTATCATTCAAGAGATGGAAGATACACTTGTTGAAGTACGTTCAACCTCCGCTAAAGTATTGGCAGAGAAAAAAGAATTACTTCGCCGGATTGCTCGTGTTCAAGAGCAAGTTCAAGATTGGCAGAATAAAGCTGAGTTAGCCTTATCGAAAGATCGTGAAGACTTAGCTAAAGCCGCGTTGAGTGAAAAGCAAAAAACAGTGGGTTTATTGCACACACTTGAGATGGAACTGCAAGTTGTTGAAGAGCATGTTGCTCGTTTAAAAGATGAAATCGCACAACTTCAAGAAAAATTGAATGATGCTCGTGCTCGTCAAAAAACCATCATTATGCGTAAGCAAACTGCCACTTCGCGTTTAGAAGTTAAAAAGCAGCTTGATTCAAGCAAAATCGATGATGCGATGATGAAGTTTGAACAATACGAACGTCGAGTTGAAGGACTTGAAGCACAAGTAGAATCATATGATTTAGGTAAAAAGAACGTTCTAGCTGACGAGTTTGCAGCATTAGAAGCAGAAGATTCTGTGAACGATGAATTAGCAGCATTAAAAGCAAAAATGAGTGCAAAAGCACAACCTAAATCTAAAGCGTAAATTTATTCAGAGGTGAGTTATGGATATGGATCTTCTTATTGCACCAATTATCATCTTTATGGTGGTTGTGGCACCTATCTGGTTGGTTCTTCATTATCGCAGTAAGCGACAGGTGAGCCAGGGGCTCACTGAGGAAGAGTTTAATCAACTTAATGATTTAATTGCTAAAGCTGAAAAAATGAGTGGTCGCATCGAAACGTTAGAAGCGATTTTAGATACTGAATCACCGGAGTGGAGGGCAAAACATGGGCTCAGCTAATGGTCGTACTCTATACCGCAACCCCAAAAGTGGTAAAGTGGCTGGGGTGTGTTCAGGTATCGCTGATTACTTTAACTTTGAAACATGGCTAGTGCGCGTTATCGCTGTGTCTATATTGTTACTGGGTGGAACAGGAGTTGTGCTTGTTATTTATATCGCCTTATGGATGATATTAGATATTAAGCCTCTTAACTTAGCGCAAAAAGAGCAGCACAAAGATATTGAAATCAAAAAGAAAGTTTGGCAAGCGGGTGAGCCTGCAAAGCAAGCGTTGTTTGATGTTAATCGTCAGTTTAATGGATTAGAAATCCGCTTACGTCGACTCGAAGAACATGTCACCTCAGACAACTTTGATCTTAAACGCCAAATTAATAGTCTTTAATCCTTCTAATGGGCGGTTTACCGCCCTTGTTTTTGGGAGCCATTAGCCATCATGAGATTTTTAGACCGTTCCTTGTTTCACGTGACTCAAACCGCGCAATCTTTGGTTCATCGTAGTACAGATCGTCATGTTAGGTTAGCTGTCACAGGGTTATCAGGGGCAGGTAAAACAGCGTTTATCAGCGGTTTAGTTAACCAGTTATTACATGCAGGGAAAAGTGCTCAACATAATCCCTTACCATTATGGCAAGTTGCCCGTGAAGGTCGATTAATTGCGGTTAACCGTGCCATGCAACCCGATTTAGACATTGCCAGTTTTGACTATAAAGGCGCAATGAATGCATTAATCTCATCACCTCCTCATTGGCCCGCTTCAACCAAAAACATTACCGAATTACGCTTAGCGATTAAGTATCAACCCCAACAAGGCTTGTTAGCCAAATTGACTAATACTGCCACCTTGTATGTGGATATTGTTGATTATCCTGGTGAGTGGTTGCTTGACTTACCCATGCTTAAACAAGACTTTACTCAATGGTGTTTGTCGCAACAGGTTAATGTGGCGTGTTTACGTCATTCACCCTTATTCGCGGCATTTAATCAGACTGTAGAACAGTTAGACTTAAGCCAATTAGCCGATGAACAGCAACTTAAGCACATTGCCGATTTGTATCAAAAATTGCTAGTTGATTTAGTTCGGGTGCAGGGGTTCTATCATGCCCAACCCGGGCGCATGCTGTTACCAGGCGAATATGAAAATACTCCGTTGCTGACATTCTTTCCGCTATTATCACTAAGCCCAATTCAACATTCAGAATTATCAGCAAGCCCAAGTGACTCAAGTTATCATGTACTTAAGCGTCGTTATGAAGAGTATGTATCACAAGTGGTTAAGCCCTTTTATCGTGATTACTTTTCTCGCTTTGATCGTCAGTTAGTATTAGTTGATTGTTTAAATGCACTTAATCATGGTCAAGCTCAGTTTAATGATATGGGGCGCGCACTTAATAGCATTATGGAAAGCTTTCAATTCGGTCAATCGAGTTTGATAAAACGTTTGTTTTCGCCGCGGATTGATAAAGTACTATTTGCTGCTAGCCAAGTCGATCGAGTGACTCGTGATCAACAAAGTCATGTACTCAGTTTGTTGACCGCCATGCTGCAGCAAAGCCAGCATTACGCCAATTTTGAAGGCAGTGAAGTTGAAACCATGGCGATAAGTGCCATTAAAGCGACTCAACATGGAATGGTTAATGTCAAGGGGGTTCAACAAGAAGTGGTAAAAGGCACTGGGCTTGACGGTAAACAAGTGACCCTATATCCGGGAGACGTGCCTACATCATTACCCGATGCCGAATTTTGGCAACAACAAGGATTCAGTTTCAGCGCATTCTTACCGCCTAACTTGAGCCATATGGATGCAAATAATCCGCAATTTGAACATATTCGCCTCGATCATCTCTTAGAGTTCCTATTGGGCGATAAATTGTCTTAATCGCTTTATCCAGAGTAATCATTACAGCATTAATGTGAGCATGAGTTATGAATGAACCTACGAACAGTTCGTCAATAAAAAAATCCCAATTATTTACCGAAACAGATCTCATTGTGACCGAAGAAGCTCATTCGGCAGAAGAGCCTATCAAGCCGAACAAATCTTTCGACGATATTGACTTTATTTGTGAGAAAACCTTAATAGAATTACCCGCCGAAATGGAAGACAGCATTAAACCGGCTAAAGCCAAACGGTGGTCAGTATTGGCAATATTATCCGTTATTGGTTTGGTGTTATTGGTCATAGTACAAACCGTGATGGGGTTAATTGACTCTTTCCAACAAAGTCCGTGGTTATTCGGGTTTTACGCGGTTGTATTAGCCATTGTGAGTTTATGGGCGACAGTGGTTACTTTCAAAGAATGGCGTAAATTAGTTAATCTTAAAAAGGTAAGCGACCATCAAGATACCGCGGAGCGATTATCGCAAAGTATGCAAATGGGTGAAGCTAAAACGTTTTTGGCCCCAATACTGGCTAAATACCCTAACAACGAAGCCAAACAACAATATTTACAAGCCTGTAGTCATGAACATAACGATGCAGAAATCGTGTTGTTATTTGAAGACATCGTATTAACCGAACGTGATTTACTGGCTAAAAAGCGTGTTAACCGCTTTGCTGCTGAGTCGGCATTATTATTGGCAGCAAGTCCGCTAGCGGCACTGGATATGGCTATTATTTTGTGGCGTAATCAAAAAATGATCAACGAAGTCGCTGCTATTTATGCTATCGAGTTGGGTTATTGGAGCCGGATAAAGCTTATTCGTAGCATTGTGGTGAATATTATTTATGCTGGCAGTACTGAGGTGATCACCGACTTAGGTACTCAGTTATTATCAGTTGAAATGACTGGTAAATTATCGGCTCGGATAGCGCAAGGGCTTGGCGGCGGGTTACTGACCGCAAGGTTAGGGTATCAAGCAATGAACTTATGTCGCCCAGTTGCTTTTAATAAAAATAATAAGCCTAAGTTGTCTCATGTTCATCAGCATTTACTGGGTGAATTAAAGCAGTTTACCTCATCCGTAATGGCAAAAAATAAATCTAAACAAACTCAGTCAGTTGATGATTGAGAATAAAAATGTTGTGGTTTTTTTGTACAATTTAACTTTTTTGACTACAGTTAACTTTCGATTCAGAAACCATATGGCGTTCTGAATCGTTTGAGCTTGGTAATGGAGCAGGATGCATACCAACAAACTTAAGGAAGCAAAGGAGATTTTTATGAAATTATCATTAACAGTAACGGCATTATTTGTGTGCTTATGTTGTTTTATCAGTAGTCATTCGCTCGCCGCAGATACGGCAAAGTCTGAATCCACCAAGAAAGTCACAAAAGTAGCGGATAAAAAATCAACCAATATGCAAAAGGTTAATATTAATAAGGCCAGTGCTCAAGAGTTACAAACACTCAAAGGTATTGGCCAAGCAAAAGCCAAAGCAATCGTTGATTATCGTACAAAAAATGGCAAATTTACTGATTTGCAACAGTTGACTATGGTGACTGGTATTGGCGAGAAGTTAGTTAATCAGAATAGCAAAAATATGAGTTTCTAAGTAATACCGCAATCAAAAACTAAAACGGAAGCAATTGCTTCCGTTTTTTGATATTTGCGAGTGTTTAATCCACCTGAATCAAGACTCATTACTGAGCGTTTAATGCTTGACCATTAGTGTCGATAGAGTCATCACCCATCAAAAATAAATAAGTTGGCATAATTTGTTCAGCTTTTTTTAATGTTTTCGGATCTTCGCCAGGATAAGCTTTTGCGCGCATTTCGGTACGTGTTGCGCCTGGATTAATACTATTCACTCGAACTGAAGTATTGTCACACTCATCTGCTAATACTTGCATCATTCCTTCAGTAGCAAATTTAGAAAAGGCATAAGGCCCCCAATAAGCACGACCCTTACGACCAACACCACTTGAAGTAAAGATAATTGAAGCGTGATCCGCTTTACGCATAATAGGTAATATCGATTTTGTCATAATGACTTGAGCGGTCACATTAACCTTTAAAATAGCTTCAAGAGAGGTTAAATCAATATGCTCAAATGGGCCTAATGCTCCCAGTTGAGATGCGTTATGCAACAAACCATCTAAATGACCAAACTGTTCAGCAATGGTATCAGCCATATCAATATAGTTTTGTTCTGTCGCACCGCTCATATCTAAAGGGACAATGGCTGGTTTTGGATAACCTGCATTAATTATTTCATCATATACGTTTTCTAGTTTTTTAACGGTCTTACCGAGCAAAATCACGGTTGCACCGTGTTTGGCAAATTCGATAGATGCTGCACGGCCGATACCGTCACCTGCACCCGTAACTAAAATAGTTTTGTTATTGAGTAAATCTTTTGCTGCTTGATATTCCAACATGATTGGTTAATTCCTCTTGGCGCAATAGCCCGTCAAATCTAGTACCGGATAAAAAATAAACGATCGTTTGAAACAAATGATTGATAATTGTATGCCAATAGGTCATTTGTATGTAACAAACTTGTAGCTAACTCAATAATTTTACGTTAACTTGATAATCGTTAAGGACTAACATAAGTCCTTGTTGGTCGCATGATTGGACTATTGTGACCAATTCTTGGGGAAAACAAAATTATTAAAACAAGATTTGGGGAAAAAAAGATGAAAAGACTCATTTTGGGTGTTGTAATAACATCTGCTCTTGGCTTAACGGCTTGTGGTGGTGACAGCTTTAACGAAGCAAAAGACAATGCTGAACCGTTAGTGCCGTTGTCACACGTTCAGTTTGATCCTGCTAATAGCTTATTACCATTACCAAACGATTTACTCTTCAGTGGTACTACTGATGGGACACTCGCTATACCTGACGAAGAAGACGGTGATTACACAAACCCTCAAATAGCACTAGGCGCATTAGACGGATGGTCAACTAGCTCACCAATTTCAATAACAATGGAGTTAGCAGACGATTTAGAAGGTAATGCATTAACACTTGATGCGGCTTCAGTTTTCCAACCTGGTGCCGTTCGTGTATTTGAAGCAACTGTTGGTGGTGCGTTATCAAGTGATGCAGAGTGCACCTCAGTACCATCAGTTTCAGCCTGTAAAGTTGGTGATGAACTTCAGTTTGGTGTTGATTTCGTCTCTAAAGCATCAGGAAACAAAGTCGCCATAGTACCGATTAAGCCATTAAAAGCGGGTCAGTCTTATATATATGCGACTACAGATCTCATTCAAGACTCGTTAGGTCGTGGTATTGCAGCGTCGACTACCTATGGCCTGTTAAAGTTAGACTTCGAAACACAACAGTTAGAAACAGCTGACCAAAAAACATTGCAGTATCTGGTTAATAGTTATGAAAAGGGATTGGCTGAAACTCACGGCGTTGACTCTGAATCAATTACTTTCTCAGGTTTGTTCACTACTCAATCAGTAGCGGATGTGTATGAAACTACTAAGTTATTAATGGCTTCTAATGCTGCATATATGCCGGCATTTGCAGCAGCGATAACGCCAACGGGATACACTGTTGCTCAGGCAGCCGGATTAACAGTAGAAGACGGTGCAGCATATGTTGTTGCGGATATGGCTGATCTTTATACTGCCAAAATTAAACTGCCAATCTACGGTGATTGTTCATCAGCAAGCTGTGTTATTCCAATTGTTGATGGTGCACCAACGGCACCTAATGGCCATTGGTCTGCACAAGGCGATAGCCCAGTATCTGTCTTGTTGGCATTACAATCAGGTACATTAAGCCAAGAAAACTTTATTATCCAAGCTGTTGCTAACGGTGTAGACCCACAAGCAGCGCTTTCTACTCCGGCATTACTTGCAGGCAAGCAATGGCTACTTGATGATGGCACTTCGGCAGATCCAACTAAGCATTTGACTAAGTTTAATCCTATTCCAGCTATTAAAGGTTATGAAATTATTCCTGTTCAAATTACCTTGCCTAACGCGGCTAAGTTAGCTGCATTTACAACTGCACAAGGTGGAACATTTGTACCGCCAGCAAGTGGTTGGCCGACAACCATCGCTATGCATGGTTTAGGTGGTGGTAAAGAAATGGCGTTAGCCTATGCAGGTACCTATGCTGCCGCGGGTGTCGCTACCATCGCGATTGATATGCCATTACACGGTGCTCGTTCATATGACGCAAACGATGATGGCACTTATGAGATTTCCGCTACCGCACCTGCATTTGGACCAGTTGTGGGCACGCCTGATGCGTTCACTAATGGTAATCCATTAGTGTTTGTTAACATTGCCAGTACATTGACTGTCCGTGATAATTTCCGTCAAGCAACCTTAGATCAACTTGGTCTGAGGTTATTATTGACCGGAATGGCACAACAATTAGCCGCAGACGGTGACGATCAAGTATTCGACGTGTCTAAAATCAGTATGCAAGGCCTAAGTTTAGGTGGCATTGTGGGGACGACATTCTCTACTTATGCGAGTACTGGATTAGTTAATCCTCTGACAGGAGATGCCTTGCCTAATGCTTATGCAATCAATGCAGCGTCGTTAGTCGCACCTGCTGGTGGTTTAGCTGGGGCATTTGCAGGTTCTGCCGCGTTTGGTCCACAGTTATTTGCCAACGTGACAGCATCTAGTACGTTTGCGGCTTTAGTTACAGCAGCAAATACGCCAGGTTATGAAGAAGGTAGTGCTGAATATGCTGCATTAGTTCAAGCTGTGTATGCTGAATTTATTCCTACATTTGCTTTTGCAGTACAAACCGCAATTGATTCTGCAGACCCTTTAAACCATGGCGCAATGCTCGCTGCAACGGAACTTCCTGTTCACGTCATTGAAATTGTTGGCGATGATACAAACTTACCAGACCAAACATTGCCAAACAGTGTTGAAAGTTTCCCATTGTCGGGTACCGAGCCTTTAATTGCCTCGCTAGGTCTTGGGTGTGTTGATACTACTACGCCTGGTTCTGGTGCTGTACGCTTCTCTAAAGGCCATCACAGTTCGATTGTTAGCCCTGGTGAAGTAGAGGGTGTTACCGATGGTATGGCTGCCGCAGCAACGGTTGAAATGCAGTCTCAAGTAGCTGGTTTTGCGAAAACAGCTGGTTTAGACCAAGCAACAATTGTTGTGACTAACAGCGATGTGATTCAAAGCTGTAATTAATCCTTACTAAATTAGTGCACAATTTCTTAAGAAACCCAGCAATTAGCTGGGTTTTTTATTCTCTATTTATCGACTATTGCTGTTAATATACTGCGAGATTGTCATCCCTGTATGGAGCGAGATTTGGAATTTTTATATGAATACGGTCTGTTTTTAGCTAAAGCAGTTACCATTGTTGCCGCTATTTTAGCGGTAGTAGTATTAGTGTTGGCGAGCAGCATGAAAATCAAATCTGATAAAGGTGAGTTAAGACTCACTGATATTTCAGATGAGTTGCTACAGCTCAAGCATCAGTTAAAAGAAGAGTTACTGCCTAAAAAGCAATTTAAAGCTTACGAAAAGCAGGTAAAAGCAGACGAAAAAGCGGCTGAAAAGCAGCAACTAACGACAGGAAAAGTGTTCGTTATTGATTTTAAAGGCAGTATTGATGCGCACGAAGTAGCGTCATTACGTGAAGAAGTGACCGCAATTTTAACCATTGCAGACAAAGACGACCAAGTCTTGGTTAATGTTGAAAGTGGCGGTGGCATGGTGCATGGTTATGGCCTTGCTTCAAGCCAGTTAGATCGTTTACGTCAAGCCAATATTCCGTTGTCAATTTGCATTGATAAAGTAGCCGCTAGTGGTGGTTATATGATGGCGTGTGTGGCTAATAAAGTGTATGCAGCTCCTTTTGCTATTGTTGGATCGATTGGTGTTGTGGCACAAGTGCCTAACTTTAATCGTTTGCTGAAAAAACATGACATTGACTACGAACAACATACAGCAGGTGACTTTAAGCGTACGTTAACCATTTTTGGTGAAAATACCGATGAAGGCAGAGCCAAGTTCCAACAAGAACTCGAAGAAACACATGTATTATTTAAAGAGTTTGTTGGCCGCTATCGTCCTCATATGGACATTACCAAAGTGGCAACAGGTGAACATTGGTACGGTCAACAAGCTATTGATTTAGGTTTAATTGATGAGGTATCTACCAGTGATGATGTGATTTTAACGTTAGTTAAGACCCATCAAGTGATCAAAATAAAATATCAAATGAAGAAAAAACTGGCTGACAAAATTGCCCATGGCGCATCGTTGGCCGTTAATACCGTGATGAATCGTTTAGCTGAGCGTAATCAGTCAGTATAACGTTATATTGTGAGTGATTGGATAGATCAAAAAACGACAGCATTAGCTGTCGTTTTTTTATGTTAAAAACCTATATGTGATTATGCTTTATAACTAATATGTTGATGAAAACGTAAAATAACATCAGCATGCTCTTTATCGATATCAAGTTCATTAGTAAATAGACGTATCGCTTCTTCTACTTGATTCATAAAGCGACCATAACCTTCGTCAGTTTCATCACTTTTACCCGCGACAATGACAAATCGGAAAGCATCTACAAGCTTATTGGAATCCCAATGGCAAATAGGTTCAGGCGACTCAGCGTGAGGGTCAAATCCAATCATCTGAAATTCGTTGGTACTGGTTAATTGCTCATACTTACTGTTACGTACAAGTGGTAATTTACCGTTAGCGACAACGGCAACACGCTTTAACTGCTTACTTGCTGTTGCTTTGATAAACTTGTCGCATAAATTTTGATAAACACTTGAAAAGTCAGTGGTATCATTTGCAAGTAATTGCTTTTTAATACGACGTTCTACCGGAATGTTGATGGTGACATAATTGAGCGTACTCACATTTTCTGGTAGCTCACAGTGGCGGCGATGATAACGGCTGTCTACAGCACGCAATTTATATCCGTACGTTTCTTTGAGTCCCTTTGCTTTGGCAAAAAAGTCATAAGAAATATGCTGGTGGTCACGGACTTTAATGGGCACATCTTTAACAGGTAATAACGGTTTTAATTCAGCGATAAATTTTTGCACATGCGAATGGAATTCAGCTGAATTACTACGAAGATCATGACCTGTGGCTAAAAATACTATTCTAAGCTTTCTTGCTCGAAAACCTGCAACGCTATGTAAACTGTTAGCTTCATGATGGGCTGGATTATAAAAAAAGCGTATTTGCTCTTCTGAGTTTAAGCAATAAGCTTCGTTGTGGAAGCGTACCATAGGTAATTTGTCAGTGGTAACAACGTGGACGTTGTACAATTCTTGTTTTTCAGCTAATTGATAAACCAATTTACTGAACTCATCGTAACAAGTTTCTAAATCACTGTAAGCATTAAGATATTCATCGGTTAATGGGAAACCAATGGTAATGTATTGATTTTTACGTGTTGCGGTGGGCAAGTATACTTTTTTTTGACGACTGACGGACATATTATTTCCTTATTGCCTTGGTTGTTGTCTAAAGTTTATCGTTATTTATGGTTATCTAATGTGCTTACTGCATGTCCATTTTAAACATCGCTGATTAAATTAAAATAACTTTCGTTCAGTTTAGTAAATTGTTTTTAACATTTGCAGTTAACATCATATAAATTGAAGTTTTTAATCAGATAATTCTTGGGTGATCCAAGGTAGCATCCATTGCGTAATGCTTGCTTGCGCTTGTTCATTTGGATGAATACCATCACGTTGCATTAAGTTTGTGTCTGTGGCAATTTTTTGCATGAAAAAAGGGATTAACTTAATATTATATTCTTCAGCTAATTGATGATAAGTCTGTGTAAAAGATTTACTGTAACGAGGACCATAATTCGGTGGCACCATAATTTCTGTCAACAAGACTTTTGCACCGTGAGCTGTAGAAATTTCGATGATTTTTGTAAGATTTAATTTCAGTTGATTAGGTGGAAAACCACGTAAACCATCGTTGCCGCCAAGCTCAATGACCACAAGGTCTGGTTGGCTAGACTCCAGTAAATTAGGGAGTCGGCGTAACCCTCCAGCAGTAGTTTCACCACTGACGGAGCCGTTAACAATGTTGTTTTGAGGCAATTCGTTACGGAGTAATTGTACCCAACCTTGGTCTTCTGACATGCCATAGCCTGCACTTAAGCTATCACCTAAGATCAAAACCGTGGCAGCATGGGTCGGCACGCACATTAATATCAGCGTAAATGCAGTGACTAACATGCGTTTAAGCGACAAAAACAAGAAGGATTGTATGTCTAATAATACTGATCGAAATACCAATGCCATTACGGTAACTAACCTCAATAAAACTGTTGTGACCCAAGAGGGAGAGTTGACTATCCTCAACGGCATTAATATAGAAGTCAAGCAAGGAGACAGTATTGCCATTTTGGGGCCATCAGGTTCTGGTAAGTCAACACTTCTTGGATTGCTCGCTGCTTTAGACACTCCCACATCTGGTGAGATCGTGCTTGATGGTGTGGCATTGTCTGGTTTGAATGAAGAACAAAAAGCCGCGCTCCGTAAACAAAAAGTCAGTTTTATCTTTCAATCATTTATGTTGGTTGACACATTAACCGCGCTTGAAAACGTGATGTTACCTGCTGAGCTTGCTGGCGTAAAAGACGCCAAACAAAAAGCTCAAGCCATGCTTGAACGTGTTGGCTTGGCGCATCGGTTAAATCATTTACCTAAACAATTGTCTGGTGGTGAGCAACAACGTGTCGCCATCGCTAGAGCTTTTATTTGCGAACCTAAAGTGCTGTTTGCAGATGAGCCAACGGGTAATTTAGACAGTGTCAATGGCGACAAAATTGCTGATATGTTGTTTGCGCTAAACCAAGAAAGCGATACCACCCTGGTTCTAGTGACTCATGATTTACATTTGGCCAGACGCTGCGCTCGTCAATTGGTGATGGAAAATGGCCACTTATCAGAACCCTATGCAGAAGATAACAGTATCATCGAAGATTTAAGCCTTGAACTTGCAGTGGAGGTCAATTAATGGAATGGCAAATTGCTTGGCGTTTATTTAAGCGTGAGCTTGCCCAAGGTCAGTTGATATTAATTGTATTGGCAATTACCTTGGCAGTATTGTCTGTGACTGGGCTTGCGCGGGTTAGCGAGCGATTACAAGTTGCGATTAATGGTGAAGCGGCTAATTTTATTGCCGCCGATCGTATTATCGATTCCCCAGTTGAATTAGATCCCAAAGTCTTAGTGATTGCAGATGAGATTGGTCTTGCTCACGTCACTAATATGCAATTTAACTCGATGGTGTATTCGGGGGAGCAATTTCAGTTAGTTACCGTTAAGGCGGTTGGTGATGGTTATCCATTAAAAGGCGATATAGAACTGAGTAGCGGTACGACGCGATTACTGCCTAAGACTGGTCAAGCGTGGTTTGAAAACCGTTTAGGCGGTTTACTCGGCTATCCTAAAACCATTGAATTGGGTAATAGTGAGTTAGCGCTAACAGAAGAAATTAGTCGTTTACCAGATGCTGGTTTTAATCCATTTGCATCCTCGCCAGTGTTGCTCATCCGTATAGATGATGTGGCGGCGACAGGTATTATTCAGCCGGGTAGTCGAGTTACTTATTTATACCAATTTACCGGTGATGCTGAACAACTGTCGGTATTTGAGCAGCAAGCAAAACCATTGCTTAACAACAGTCAACGCTGGGTGGATGTGCAATCGGGAGATTCACCGATAGCCTCGGCAGTGCAACGTGCTGAGCGCTTTTTGCTACTCGCCAGCTTACTCGGGATTGCCTTAGCATGTGCCGCGATAGGTATTGCTGCACAACGTTACTGCCAGCGTCATTACGATGTTGTTGCTATGCTTAAAACCTTTGGTGCGTCGGGCAAACAAATTCGGGTGCTATTTGGTCTACATCTATCGTTAGTCACTTTATTGGGTATTGCCTTGGGCCTTGTGGGTGGATTATTACTCGATCTTGGCATCACCGCATTTTTACCCTCAGAGATAGCCGCTTATTCACCACCATATTTACGTCCAGTATTATTAGGCGTTAGCACCGGATTGATTAGTGCATTCATGTTTTCGGCTTATCCGTTAATGCGTTTGTTAGCCATTCCGCCTTTAAGAGTATTGCAGCGTCAATTAGAAGGTTTACAGCTGGGTATGTGGCTCCATTTGTTATTGAGTTTGGCTGCCATGGCATTATTAGGCTATTTATATTCAAGAAGTTTAGCCTTAACCATGACAGTCGTACTTGCGGTGTTGTTATTAGGTTTTTTATTGAGTGTGCTCGGATTTGTGATGATCCGTTTCGGTCATGGCATTGGTATGAAAACCACCAATCCTTTTCAACTGGCATTAGCAGGACTTCGTCGTCGAGCACGCCAAAATGCTGTGCAATTGGTTGGGTTTAGCAGTGCATTAGTGTTGTTATTAACCATTTTAGCGTTACGACAAGACTTACTAAACGAGTGGCAAAAGCAGTTGCCTGAAAATGCTCCCAATTACTTTTTAGTCAATATTGCCCCTGAAGATGCTAAGCCACTCAATGACTTTTTAACCACTAATCATATTAACGCTACCGATATTTATCCTGTGGTTCGTGGCCGTCTCACTCATATTAACGATGAAGAGTTGATATCAGGAAAACAAGCCGATGCAGGTGTTGAAGGGCGAGTGGGCATTTCACGAGAGTTAAATTTAACTTACCGAAAAACCTTACCGCCTAATAATGAGTTGCTTGAAGGCGTGTTTAATCAAGCTGAAGATGATGTGTCGGTTGAGTCTGGTGTTGCTAAGCGGCTAGGGGTAGTGTTGGGTGATAAGTTAACCTACAGCATTGATAACCAATCCTTTTCGGTCAAGGTTGCCAGTATTAGAAAAGTTCAGTGGGAAACCCTACAACCTAACTTTTTCATGATTTTTACTCCTGAAGCATTAGCACCATTTGCTTACACCTCTATGGCCAGTTTCCATCTTAATGATGCGCAATTAGCGGCTGATGGTAGCTTACTGAGTGCCAATCAAGTGGTACTGCAAATAATACAACAATTTCCAACAGTATCGATTATTGATGTCGGAGCAATGGTCGAACAATTGCGGCAAATTATCGATCAAGTGTCGTTGTCATTATCATTGGTGTTGGTACTAGTGTTATTGGCCAGTGCCTTAGTATTGATTGCGCAAACTGAAGCCGGTATGGCGACTCGGCAGCGAGAGCTCGCGGTACTGCGTACTTTTGGTGCATCTGGTTGGTTATTGCGTGCGTCGACTGGGTTTGAATTTGCTTTACTTGGTGCTATTGCTGGTTTACTGGCTGTCATCGTGGCTGAGTTTGCTTTATATATGCTTAAAACCCAAGTGTTTGAGCTGGTGGTTTATATGCATTGGCCTTGGTGGGGCATAACTCCAATTGCCGGCGCGTTAATTGTGTCGACGCTTGGCGTATGGCGATGCCGTCAATTACTCAATAAATCGTGCAGTGACATGCTCAAAGAGGGTTAAAGCAAACCCTAAGGGTTTGTTAATAATAAGGGAGATACACAGTTATCTCCCTTATTATATTATCTGGTTATTTTAGATGTATGTTAAGTTTTAGAAAAAACCAAACTATCCATTTCACCTCCTTGTTTAAATCCAATTAAATACATTATTTAGCGTGAGTATGTGATGCGTCTTGATCGATTTGTAGTGAAAAGTACTGAATTAACTCAACAGCAGGCCATTGAGTTAATTCATCAAGCTAAGATTTACGTTAATAATGTCGCTGTGGTGGATGAAGCCATCCAAGTACACGAAAATAATGATATTCAATTAGACGGTCAAAAGTTGGTAACTCGACCTTTTCGTTATATTTTAATCAATAAACCCGCCAATACTCTTTGTTCTAATGCGGATGGTGTATATCCGTCATTGTTTTCGCTATTAGATGTAGATCGACTATCCGAGCTGCATATTGCTGGACGTTTAGATGCTGATACCACTGGATTAGTGTTAATTACCGATGATGGCCGCTGGACATTTTCTATCACCTCACCTTCTAAAAAGTGCAATAAAGTCTACCGAGTAACTTTGGTCAAACCGATAGCTGTAGATGCTGCTGAGCGCTTTTTACAAGGCATTGCCTTACAAGGGGAACAAAGGCTAACGCTACCCGCACAATTAAAGGTTTTAGCACCACAAGAAGTATTACTTACGTTAACGGAAGGCAAGTTTCATCAAGTTAAGCGCATGTTTGCTGCTATCGGCAATAAAGTGGTGTCACTTCATCGACAAAGTATAGGTACTGTGAATCTTGATGTTGAGTTAGGAGGTTGGCGTTATTTAACGACAGATGAAATTCAATCTTTTTTATAAAACTAGAGCCTTAGAAACCATTTTCTCAGCAGAGGCTAGAGGAACAAAAGTCGATGACGTTTAAGTTTTACATTGAGTTATAAATATTGCTTATTTTGATAATTTAAAATTATCAAACACCTGTTATTATATTCAGCAAATAGGCTAATCGCACCCAGAGGAAACCATGTTAAATCAGCAATGGTTAACCACATTTATTAAGTTAGTCGAAGTCGGCCATTTCACTCATACTGCTGAACAATTATTTATGACTCAGCCAGGCGTGAGCCAACATATTAAAAAACTTGAGCAGCAAGTTGGGGTGGCTTTATTATATCGAGTGGGTAAAAGCTTTGAACTGACCGAAGCCGGAATTCATTTGCACCAGCAGGCTTTGATTTGGCAGCAACAGCAGCAGCAACTGTTGTCGCAAATAGCGGTAGATGATGTCCATTTGGGGGATTGTCGAATTGCGTGTTCTGGTTCGATGGCATTATTACTGTATCCGCACTTAATTGATTACCAATTACCGCATAAACAATTACAAATCTCTTTAGAGGCCGCACCAAACAAACGCATTATTGACAGCGTTTTGGCCAATCAAGTTGAATTGGGCATTGTTACTCAAGCGGTTCACATGGATGAGTTAGCGCTAACGCCATTAGGCCAGCAAGCTTTGTGTATTGTAATGCCAAAATCCTATCAAGATAAGTTAGTCGACTTTGACCAGTTAATGATGTTAGGGATGGTTTCTCACCCTGATGCTATGCATTACTGGTTACAAATTGTTGGTCATTATTTTAACGATAAACAAGCCGGAGCTCAGCAAGTACCCTTACGCAGTTACGTTAATCAATTACATCAAATATTATTACCTGTAGCGAAAGGGTTAGCTTTTGCGGTATTGCCGCAGTTTGCGGTGGACAGTTTTGTTAAGCCACAACACATATGTGTCCCTAAGCTTGCTGGTGTTAAAGAGGGGAAAGAGGGCGTAAGTGAACCATTATTTTTAATCCATAAAAAACATCGGCAATTGGCACTACGTTACCAACCGATTATCGATATTATTAAACAGTTAATGTAGCCACGATTTTGTGGAGGAGAACACTTAATCATGACAGGTGCTAACTAACAATATTATTGAGTGCTGTTTCGATATCGGTGTAGATAAATTCATAACCTGCCGCGAGAGCTCTTGTGGGGAAAACAAATTGCCCTTCAGTGAGCAATTGTGACATTTCACCCATAGCCAATCTAAGTGCTAAAGGCGGTGTAGTGATTTTAGCGGGACGATTGAGTGCTTTTCCTAAGGTCTGCGAGAACTCTGCATTACTGACAGGATTAGGTGCCGTTGCATTAAACACGCCTTGTAAATCATTGTGGTTGAGTAGATAGTTAATCAGTCCCAGTAAATCGTCCATATGAATCCAGCTCATACCTTGTTCGCCACTGCCAATTGGCCCACCAAGTCCTAGCTTAAAGGGCGGAAGCATTTTGGCTAAGGCGCCCCCTTTTTTACCCAGCACAATACCTATACGAGTAATACACACTCGGGTTTGTTGTGATTGAGCTTGCAGTGCAAGGTCTTCCCATTGTTGACAAATATCATGACTAAATTCAGCATGAAAACCACTGGATTCATCAACGGGGGTTTTATCTTGCCGACCATAATAGCCTATTGCAGAAGCGCTAATAAAAGTATGAGGTGGTGTGGTGCTTTTACTAATAAGTTGAGTTAACGCTGCTGTGATGTCGCAACGGCTTTCTGATATTAGTTTTTTTTGTTTGTTGGTCCAACGCTTACTGACTATAGGTTCGCCTGCAAGGTTGATTACCGCATCAATATCGTTAAGGTTGGGCTTATCGGTTAAGGTTTGCCAGTACTCATGATGGCTGCCAAGAATATGTTTTGCGTCGCTAACGTTGCGCGTTAATATAATCAGTTGGTGAGTGGTAAGCGATTTAACGAGTTGTTTGCCAACAAAACCTGTTGCGCCAGTGATTAATATTTTCATGTCAACTCCCCTTTATTTTTACCCGAACATACGACGGTTAACGTAGAAATGATCACTCATTATCGCAAACATAGCTGTTATTGCGTTTTTTGGTAACATAACTCCATCGACACAGAATCTGCGAAGCGCAGTGCATGTGGCTTATCAATTTCGACACTGGCAAATTCAACCCAATCATGTTCGCTGGCAATGGCAAGGGTTTGACTAGTTAAGTTTTCGAGTAAAGAAAAACGATTATTTTCTATCAAGGCAATGATTTTTTTAGTTATAGTGCGATAATTCAATGCATCTTCTACATTGTTACTATCACGTGCTTTGTCTGCACAATAATGGATCACTACGTTAATGATGACATCTTGTTGATTATTGATTTCGTCATCTTTAATGCCGATAAAAGTACGTAAACGTAAGTTTTTAATGCGTATAATAGCGGTTTCTGGTTTCATATGATGTTAGTGGGTCCTAAAAAGTCATTGTAAGCCCATATTGCCATCAACTGATATGTGAATCGACAATAATTTTAACTTAGTTTGCAATATGTTACTGATTTTAGCTTAGCATACCGAAGCATTTAAATAAGCAACAATAAGGATTTTCGCCCTATGAAAGGAATACAACAACCCTCAATGGCTGTGCGCAGTTTTGTGGTAATGGCTTGTGTTGTGGTTATTTTAGCTGGGATTAAAACAGCTAGCCCTATTGTGGTGCCATTTGTGTTATCTGCATTTTTAGCGGTCATTTGTAATCCTGCCATCATGTTGATGACGCGATATCATATCCCTAAATGGCTGTCGATTATTTTACTCATGGGATTTATTGTATTAATGGGACTGTGGCTGGCCAGTTTAGTGGGTAGTTCGGTGACAGAGTTTTCCAAACAAATGCCAGTATACCGCGAGCAATTGATTGAGCAATTTGCATGGATCCTTGAAAAACTCCAAGACTTTAATATTCAGATTTCAAAACAAAAAGTGCTCGACTACTTTGACCCTGGCATGGCGTTATCCATGACCACCAACATGTTGTCTGGTGTCGGCAATGTAATGGCCAATTTATTTCTGATTATTTTGACAATCGTGTTTATGTTATTTGAAGCGCAATCTATGCCTCGAAAGTTTCACTTAGCACTAGATGCTCCTGACAAGCGTTTAAAGCAAATCGACAAATTTTTGCAGTCGGTTAATCAATATATGGTTATTAAAACGCTCGTTAGTTTGGCTACTGGGGTGGTTATTGGCGTTGGCTTAACCATTATCGGCGTTGATTATGCCTTGTTGTGGGCCGTAGTTGCTTTTCTGTTTAACTATATTCCTAATATTGGTTCTATTATTGCGGCAATTCCTGCAGTGTTATTGGCCTTTATTCAAATGGGCCCCGGTGCTGCGGGTATTACCGGTTTACTGTATGTCGGTACCAATATGGTGATGGGTAATGTAATTGAACCGCGCTTTATGGGGCGAGGCTTAGGCTTGTCTACCTTGGTGGTATTTTTATCATTAATTTTTTGGGGCTGGCTGCTTGGTTCTGTTGGAATGCTGTTGTCAGTACCTTTAACTATGATTGTTAAAATCGGTCTTGAATCGAGCGAATCGGGCAATTGGCTTGCGATTTTATTGTCTGATGATGGTGATGACTTGCCCGTTGAAGAAGCTAATAGTGTTAAAGCTGAAGCCGAAGAGGTGCTTGAAGAGCAACGCAATGATGATGCAAAAAGTGAGATTGATAGTGACGTAGATAATGACCATAACGTGGAAAGTGATAATAAATCCAAGTCATCAACTACCGATGCCTAATCCGAACGAATCTGTTTAGTTTATTGAGTTAAGAGAGTGTATGAAGCGTTTTTTACAAGTCATTCCAAATTTGACCTTCGGCGATGATGTTTGTCGTTTATTTCATGGCCGTGGTGGCTTATATGTGGGCGATGAACACCTGTGTTTAGATTGGTATAAGCCAGTATTATTGCTCACCAGTTTTAAGATGCTCGAAACCGAGCAACTGGATGAATTAGTGATATCAATAAAGGCACTTTGGCTGCAACAACGCCCAAATGAGCCTCTCAATTTAGTCTACCAATATCGTCAAGGTGGGCAAACATTCAGTGATTTATTGTACGGAGAAGTGCTTGAACCGCATATCGTTAGCGAAAATGGTGCACGTTTTTTAGTGCATTTATTACGCGGACAAAACCACGGTTTATTTTTAGATATGGCTAATGGTCGGGCATGGGTAAAGCAACATGCAAAGCATAAAAAAGTGCTTAACCTATTTGCTTATACATGTGGCTTTTCTGTGGTTGCTTTACAAGGCGGTGCTGATGAAGTAGTCAACATGGACATGAGTAAAGGTGCTTTAAGCATTGGTAAGCAAAACCATGTATTAAATGACTTGCCCGCAGGAGCTCGTTATTTAGGTCACGATATTTTCAAATCTTGGGGTAAGCTAACCAAGCTTGGACCTTATGACTTGATTGTGGCTGATCCACCCAGTAATCAGCGCGGCAGCTTTGTTGCGACTAAAGATTATGAGCGTTTATTGAAACGTCTACCTGACTTGCTTGCTCCCCAAGGTGAAGTGTTGCTGTGCTTAAATGCTCCTGAACTTGGTTGTGATTTTTTAATGCAACAAGTTGCGAGTACAGCTCCACAATTAACCTATGTTGAGCGAATTGCTAATCCGTCAGTTTTTGCTGATATTGATGATCAAAAATCATTGAAGGTATTACGTTACCGTTTGAGTTAATTTATTGCTATTTTTGTAAAAAACCGACAGTTATTAGACCGTCGGTTTTTTTTTGACTGTAAAAATACTGGATTTTGGTTTGTGTCAAAAAGTAATTAACAACTTGGTCGCGCTGTTAAGTTTTTGTGACTTATACTTTATGTTAGTTAACGGTAATATTTATCAATAATCCGTTAAATAATCCTTTATTTAATCGGTATTTATGCTTAGTAACCCTGATCTAGCTAATGAAATATTTAAATTGATGATCCAGATCATATTAACCTAGGTTTACCAATTTGTGAGTATATAGTTTGTCACTGGTTTAAAGATAAAATTCTTACGAATCTTAATGAAAGAAGCAATGAAGTGATGATGATTCGTTGTTTTTCCATCCACTCTTGGAGGATCCATGAGTAATGAAATCAAAAGCGAAAAGGGTTTAGAGTTAAAAATTTTTATTTTTTTAACCGTTTTTTTAGCCCCTATTTTATCTGTGTTACTGGTTAGCGCACTGGGTTTTACCATCTGGTTTAGCCAAATTTTAACTGGGCCACCAGGCGCAGGTTAACTCAATAATAAAATAAATAAAATAATGCGAGAGTGATGTATGAACAATGAACTTCATGTAACCAGCCTGATTGTCCAAGTACACCCTGAGAAAATGGCTGAAGTAAGACAACAAATTATGGCCATCAAAAATGCTGAGCTGTCAGCGAATAACGACGTTAAGTTAGTTGTTGTTTTAGAAGGTACCAGTCAACGATCTTTGATGGATGATATCTCAACAATTAACGGCATTCCGGGTGTGTTGACTGCCACCATGGTTTATCACCAAAGCGAAGATCTTGAAGAAGGTGAAGTATGAAAATGAATCGCCGCGATTTTATGAAAGCAAATGCCGCTATCGCAGCGGCAAGTGTTGCAGGTTTAGCACTACCTACAAGTGCAAGTAACCTGATCACTAGCTCAGAACAAACTAAATTAGAATGGAACAAAGCCCCTTGTCGTTTTTGTGGAACTGGTTGTTCTGTTATGGTTGCCACCCGTGACGGTAAAGTGGTTGCCACCCATGGTGATGCAAAAAGTGAAGTTAACCGCGGTTTAAACTGCATTAAAGGTTATTTCCTTTCTAAAATTATGTACGGTCGCGATCGTCTGCAAACCCCTATGTTGCGTATGACTGATGGCAAATATGACAAACATGGCGAATTTACTCCTATTACATGGGAGAAAGCATTCGACACTATGGCTGAACGCTGGAAAGCCACTATTAAAGCCAAAGGCCCAACTGCTGTTGGTATGTTTGGTTCTGGTCAGTGGACAGTTTGGGAAGGCTATGCTGCGGTTAAGTTAATGAAAGCTGGTTTTGGTTCAAATAACATCGATCCTAACGCTCGTCACTGTATGGCTTCTGCTGTAGGTGGCTTTATGCGTACTTTTGGTATTGATGAGCCAATGGGTTGTTATGACGATATGGAAGCGGCAGACGCGTTTGTGCTTTGGGGCTCAAACATGGCTGAAATGCACCCAATTTTGTGGACTCGTATAACCGACCGTCGGTTAAGTGCGCCACACGTTAAAGTTGCTGTGTTGTCTACCTTTGAAAATCGTTCATTCGACCTTGCCGATTTACCGATTGTATTCACGCCACAAACCGACTTGGCGATGCTTAACTTTATTGCTAATTACATTATTCAAAACGATAAAGTGAATAAAGATTTCGTTAAAAAGCATGTTAATTTCCGCAAGGGAACGACCGACATTGGTTATGGTTTGCGTCCAACACACCCATTAGAAATGAAAGCTAAAAACGTCGATACCGCTGGCGATTCTACGCCGATGGACTTTGACGAATTTGCTAAATTTGTTGCAGATTATGATGTTGAATCAGTCAGTAAGTTGTCTGGTGTTCCTGAACATAAGTTAATTGAACTGGCTGAGTTATATGCTGATCCAGATCGTAAAGTGACGTCATTCTGGACTATGGGCTTTAACCAACATACCCGTGGTGTGTGGTGTAACAACTTAATTTATAACATTCACTTGCTAGTAGGTAAAATCTCTACTCCAGGTAACAGCCCATTCTCACTAACAGGTCAACCATCGGCTTGTGGTACAGCACGTGAAGTGGGTACTTTCTCACATCGTTTACCTGCGGACATGGTAGTGACTAACCCTGAACACAGAAAACATGCTGAAGAAATTTGGCATATTCCCAGTGGTATTATTCCGCCTAAACCTGGCTACCATGCAGTTGAGCAAAGCCGTCGTTTAACCGATGGCGACTTAAATTGCTACTGGGTTCAAGTGAACAACAATATTCAAGCTGGCGCCAATATTAACGAAGAAGGCTTACCGGGTTACCGTAATCCTGAAAACTTCATTGTAGTGTCAGATGCTTATCCAACAGTAACCACCCAAGCCGCCGATTTGATTTTACCAACCGCAATGTGGGTAGAAAAAGAAGGTGCTTACGGTAATGCTGAGCGTCGTACTCAATTTTGGCATCAAATGGTTAAAGCGCCAGGTGAATCAAAGTCTGACTTATGGCAGTTAATGGAATTCTCTAAGCGATTCACAACTGACGAAGTTTGGCCTGCAGACGTATTAGCCGCTAATCCTTCATTTAAAGGTAAAACCTTATATGAAGTGCTATATCAAAATGGCAACGTTGAAAAATTCCCGCTAAGTGATGCTGATCCTAAGTACTTAAATGACGAAGCCAAACATTTTGGTTTTTATGTTCAAAAAGGCTTGTTCGAAGAATACGCTACCTTTGGTCGTGGTCATGGTCATGATTTAGCTGACTTCGATATGTACCACAAAGAACACGGTTTACGTTGGCCTGTGGTTAATGGCAAAGAAACCAAATGGCGTTTCCGTGAGGGGTCAGATCCATACGTTAAAGCCGGTAAAGACTATGAGTTTTATGGTAAGCCAGATGGTCGTGCGGTTATCTTTGCATTACCTTACGAGCCAGCTGCTGAGTCGCCAGATGAAGAATACGATATCTGGTTATCAACAGGTCGTGTACTTGAACATTGGCACTCTGGTTCAATGACACAACGTGTCCCAGAACTTTATAAAGCCTTCCCAGATGCTGTGTGTTTTATGCACCCAGAAGATGCTAAAAAGCGTGGTTTACGTCGTGGTGATGAGATTAGAGTGATTTCTCGTCGTGGTGAAATTAAAACTCGAGTGGAAACGCGTGGCCGCAATAAACCACCAGTAGGTTTAGTGTTTGTGCCTTGGTTTGATGCCAGCCAGCTCATTAATAAAGTGACGTTAGATGCGACAGATCCTTTGTCAAAACAAACAGACTTTAAAAAATGTGCCATTAAGATTGTTAAGGCTTAAGGAGACAGACCATGAAAACAGGTAAATTATTATCGATTATCGCGTTATTGGGTTTCTCTGTAAGTGTAATGGCTACCAGTGTACCTGAAGACAAAATCGACACATTACGTTTAGCGCCAATCAATATCGAACCAACACCGCCTGCAATGCAATCGGTGATCAATACCGATGTTAAACAGGTACGTAGCTATCCAATGCAGCCACCGGTGATCCCACATAAGATTGATGGTTATCAAATTGATCTTAAGGCAAATAAGTGTCTCCAGTGTCATGCTCGTACTAGTACAGGCCATTCACAGGCTCCAATGGTGAGCGTGACTCACTATATGGATCGTGACAATAATTTCTTGGCTGAGTTATCACCACGTCGTTATTTCTGTACTCAATGTCATGCACCGCAATTAGATGCCAAATTACTAGTCGAAAATGACTTTGTCGATATTGATCATTTAATGAAGGCGAAAGCCGCAGTTAAGAAGCACTAGGAGCAATTATGTTTGCAAAACTGTTTGAGCAACTAAAGCTAGTGTGGAAAGTGCTGCGTCGTCCGAGTGTCCATTACAGTCTTGGCTTCTTAACCATTGGTGGTTTTATCGCTGGGATTATTTTCTGGGGTGGTTTTAACACTGCCTTAGAACTTGGTAACAGTGAAAAATTCTGTATTAGTTGCCATGAAATGGAAAGTAACGTTTATCAAGAGTTACAAAGTACGATTCACTTTACTAACCGCAGCGGAGTACGCGCAACGTGTTCAGACTGTCATGTACCACATAACTGGACTGACAAAATTGCCCGTAAAATGCAAGCGTCTAAGGAAGTGTGGGGCAAAATTTTTGGCACTATTAATACTCGCGAAAAGTTTGAAGCTAAGCGTCGCGAATTGGCTGAGCATGAATGGAAGCGTCTTAAATCCAATGATTCTCTAGAGTGTCGAAATTGTCATAACTTTGATTATATGGATTTCACTCGTCAGTCTACGCGTGCAGCACAAATGCATTCAACGTCTCTGGCTAGTGGAGATAAAACCTGTATCGACTGTCATAAAGGGATTGCACATCATTTACCTGATATGGCGGGTGTAGAAGGGTTCTAGGCAATTTTATATTGTAAGCGTATAGAAAAGGCCAGCAAATTTGCTGGCCTTTTGTTTTTATGCATTGTCCCGTCCTGAGATAAGTTGACACATTGGAGACTTATCTATGAAACCTTCAGTATCAATCAATATAAAACGTACTCAACGAGATTACACATTAGGCTTTAAATTAGCGGTTGTTAGTCAAGTAGAAAAAGGCGAGCTAACATATAAGCAAGCTCAAGACCACTATGGCATTCAAGGGAGAAGTACCGTCCTAACATGGTTACGAAAACATGGTAGATTAGATTGGTCCCAGCCGATTGAGCATTCACCTATGTCCAAATCTACAGAAACACCCGCCCAGAAAATCAAACGATTAGAGAAACAAGTCTCCAATCTCGAAATGAAAAATATGATTTATGGCGATATGGTCGAGTTACTTAAAAATGAGTACGGTATTGATTTAGAAAAAAAGTACTTAGCCGAACGCTCTGGCTTGCCAAAGAAAAAGGCACTGTAAAGCTAGCGACAGCGAGTCGGCAGTTTAACCTATCAAGACAAGCTGTTTATCAATGGAAGCAGCGCTTAGCAGCAAGAGCTGACATGTTAAAACCGGTGATGCCGATGGTTATGTATTGGCGTCAGTTCATGCCCAGAGTGGGTACGCGTAAGCTTTATCAACTCATCAAGCCACAGTTACTTGAACAAGGCATAAAGCTAGGTAGGGACGGCCTATTTCAGTATTTAAAACAACACAATATGTTAGTAAAGCCTAGGAAGAATTACACCAAGACAACCCATAGCCACCATTGGTTGAGAAAACACCCAAACTTACTCAAAGACAGAGTGGTGAAGAGCGTTGAAGAGGTATTTGTCAGTGACATAACCTACGTAAAATCAGACGAAGGAACTCACTATTTATCATTAGTCACAGATGCATATTCAAGAAAAATAATGGGTTATGAATTAAGTGATGAAATGAAAGCCAGTGATGTCGTTAAAGCATTGGAGATGACGATAAAGAATCGTCAGACAACCAGTGATGTCATTCATCATGCAGATAGAGGGATACAGTACTGCTCAGCAGAATATCAACATAAATTGGCTGCGAATGCGATAAGGCCATCGATGACAGATGGGTATGATTGTTATCAGAATGCGTTAGCTGAGCGAGTGAATGGTATTTTGAAGCAAGAGTTTTTACTTTACCGCTGTCGTACGATGAAGGAGCTGGCAATACTCATCAAAGAATCTATTAGGATTTATAACGAGTTAAGACCGCACCTTAGTTTAGGAATGAAAACCCCAAACGAAGTGCATGAAAAAGCCAGTCGGGAGTTCCAACTGGCTTAATAAAAACCGTCAACCTATTTTAGGACTAGACACATTTCGAATTGAAGCAGTTTAGGTTAAATCAACTTGTTGACCTATCACATCAATTAAATACTCAGTGAAATCATGTCCATGGTTTTGCAACATCTTTGGGAACATTGAAATAGGTGTTAACCCGGGGAAGGTATTGATTTCATTCAATAGGATTTCATTATCTTCGGTTAAAAAGAAATCGATACGCGATAAGTGACGTAACTTCATTCCTTTAAAGGCTTTTACCGCGTAATCACGGATCCGTTGACTGATTTCAGGGCTAAGGTTATTAGCAACAACATCAGTACGGGCCTTACTATTTTTAGCATACTTTTCGTCAAACGAATAAAAGGTATTGCTGTCGCAAATAATCTCACCTGGTAAGGTTGCTATCACTTCCCCTTGGTATTGGTAAACAGCCACTTCTAATTCACGCGCATGAATAGTTTGCTCAACCACCACATAAGGCGCATAACTAAAGGCATCTTTTAACACCTCAGCAATATTGGCCTTAACATCGACTTTATAACATCCCACAGATGAACCCTGTGATGCGGCTTTAACAAATACCGAGCCCCAATTATCAAATGCGGCTTCAGTTTGCTTAATTGCATCATCATCAAGTTGGTGTAAAAAAATGTACGGTGTATTGGGTACACCTAAAGCGGAAAACCACATTTTTGCAGTGATTTTATTAAAGCAATTACTCGATGCTTCCGACTCACAACCAAAGTAGGGCAGTTGGATTAAGTTAAAGTAAGATTGGATATCACCAGTCTCACCAGGAAATCCATGAATACATGGAATAACATAATCAACAGGCCAAGTGGGTGTGCTGTCATCTTCAAAACGGATTTCACGACGATTAGTTAAATCGCACAATTTACCATCTTCTGTATGGTAATGTCCTTGTTGATCAAGTACTAATTTAAGTATTGAAAATTTATCTGACTTTGCCAGTGATGACTCAAAAAAACGCGCAGACATCAACGAAATATCATGTTCTGCACTGCCTCCGCCGCACAATAACAGCAGATTAATTTTTGGCATGGTTGCTCCTGAAAAAAGTAAAATATAAATTGGAAGTTGGCCGAAATAAGTAAGACTATTCAGCCTAAAAAATTGTGCTTATGATAATAACGGAGGCCTATAAAGAGCAAGCTAGAGTTAACATTATTTTAGTTTTAAAAACGATATTTTACTCGAACTGTTGTTAACGCTCAATGTTGTTATCTACTCATAAGTGATAGTGATTTATTCTGGTAAATATTTCTTACGCTCAGTTATACATTCATACTCTGCCATTTCAAATTCACGGCAAATCAACGGTCTAAGTTCGTAAATCGAACACATCATAGTATCTCTGTCTAGCGCAGCACACCAACCATCATCAAGGCGACGCATCACTTCTCCGCCCCAATTATCTTTGGCTATATACATTTTAGGCACACCAGTTTCGGTTATTAACATCACTTCTAAACGGCAACAACAGGCTTGGCAAGTTGAACAAGTCAATGCTACAGCCTGTTCTGTAGAATTGGTGCTTAGGGAAGTCGAAGACGTATCAGACGACTCAGGAAACATTGTTATGATATTAGAGGGCATTAATGGCTGCTGTTGAAAATTTTTGCTAAGGATAGCGTAAATTTGTTCATGAAAGATAAATTTACTTCAAATAGAGGTGATATTTAATTTTTTATGACCACCAAATTACTTCAATAGTCAGAATTTATATTTTATCCCAACAGTTTATTTGTTATATTTTTGAGGGGAAAAGGTTAAAAGTAATGGTGAAATCAGCCGTTTACTTATTTCATTAATAAGAATAACAAGTCAACAAGGAGTTGTTGTGTGAAAGGATATCGACGATTGATGCAAAGCGCATTTTGCGTGGTTTTATGTTGCGTTTCAACATTGGGTTTCTGCGTAACAGAACTGAATAACGATGAGGGATATATTCTTGTTGCGATGAAAATTGAGCAAGGTTACGTACCTAGTCATATTACGGTAGAAGGCGAAGGATGGTTGTCTGATTTGAAGTTTGAGCAAGTTAAGCCTGATTATAATTACTGGATCGAAGTGGTCCCCGCTGGACGATACACATGGGATCGCGTGTATTTAGGAAAAAGAACTTACATTGATATAGCTGATCAGAAGTACGTAATCAATGTTGAGGCTGGAAAAATCAATTATGCAGGCCATCTTTCAATGTATACCGAGATGAATGGTAGTTTAGATACGCTGATTGGTGGCGCGCGATTCTATTTTAATAACAAAGCCAGTAAGGCTTTGTATTATATGGAATCTAATTATCCCGAAGTATTGGCTCAGTATAATTTGAACTATACTGGCAAAGAAAAAGACCATTTTTTTGAATATGCTAAAGAAATTGAAGGGAATCAATTATGAAGCTAATTAAGTCTATTCTCATCGTGTTGATGTTTTTCTCATTCACAGTAGATGCCAATCTTGAAGACGATTTCTTCAGAAATCCAGATGTTGTTGCACCGAAGTTAAGCCCGCAGGGGCAATTCTTGCTATATAAAAAGTTGGTCGATAATAATTATACCGTGGTACTTGCCAGTACAGATTTTAGTTGGGATACCAAGGTGATTAGTTTCAGCCAAAGTTCTAAACGAGCCATTAGTGACTTTAGTTGGTTAGGCAAAGAATATTTTAGTATCACGACATTTGATCGTCATTCCGGGATACAGTTACTTGTATATAAAGTTGATGTAGCGAAAAATGTCACTCAGGTTGCTTTACTAAAACAGACTTATTTATTTGATCCATTACTCGCAGTTGACGATACTTTTATTGCCCAGCGCTATAAAAATGGTAAAGCATATTTATTTGCCATTAACGTCATAGAAGACAGTTTTGAAACACAGTTTCGAAGTAAAAAACGCATATCAAAAGGCCCATTTCCTGAAGGAACATGGTTATTCAATTCTTATGGTGAACCGAACGTTAATTTTATTAGCGAAGGTGGTGTGACAGAGGTTCATATTAAAAAAGCTGATAGTCGTAAGTGGCAACAAGTTTGGCGGCAAGATGATCAAACTAAATTTATACCAGTATGGTTTAATGATGCTAAAAATGAATTATTAGTGTTATCCGAACAGCAAAATGGTTATCAAAGCTTATCTCGATATGATGTTCAGTCTAAGGCTTTTACTGGTGAAGTTTACAGTCTGCCAGGGCGTGATATTGTCGGCATTATTCAAAACCCTTACGACAGCAGCATCATAGGTTACACCTATATGCTCGGCGGTGTATTGGTGCAAAATTATGACAATAAGTTGTCAACATATACTGGCGCATCAGAGGGTAAAGGAGATAAAGAGGACAATTATGTTATTCACTTTGATCAAGATTACCAAAAAATAGTGACGATTAATCAGTCGATCGATTCTCCTTCTGCTTATTATTTATTCGATACGGAAACAGGTAAAAGCCAGCTTATAGGTGAAGAGCGGCCTTGGTTAAACCAATACTCATTAGGCAAAAGTTCTGTGATTAAATCGATTTCTTCTGATGGTGTTGAAATTGAATCTTATTTAACTATGCCAAGCAATTCTACCGCTAAAGATGTGCCTTTATTGGTGATGCCTCATGGTGGACCGTTAGGTGTTAATGACACGCGACACTTTTCAGTTGATGTACATTATTTTGTTCAAAAAGGTTATGCGGTATTAACTCCAAATTATCGCGGCTCATCAGGCTTTGGTAAAAAGTTTCTTAATAGCGGCAAGCGTCAATGGGGCCGACTCATCGAAGACGACATTGAGTCTGCCGTTACCAAAACCATTGCTCGAGAAGATATAAATGGCCAAAAAGTGTGTATTTTTGGAATTAGTTACGGTGGTTACTCTGCATTAATCAGTGCAATAAGACGACCTGATTTATATAAATGTGCCATCTCTTATGCCGGAGTGACAGACATACCATTACTGTTTTCTGATCATAATATTTCTGAAAAGGATGATTCTCGACGGGTATTGATTGATATCCTTGGTGACCCAAACGAATCTTGGGATACCTTAATTGAGTATTCACCAGTGTATAGAATGAATGAATTATCTATTCCAATTTTTATTGCTCAAGGTGGGAGAGATCGAGTTGTCGATTCGGAACATTATTTTAGATTGAAATATGTGTTAGATAAATTAGGCAAATCATATGAGTCTATGCTTTTTGAAAATGAAGTACATGGATTTAATTACATCAATACACAGCAAGCGTTATACAATAATATTGATAAATTCATGCAACAGAGTTTTGCTCAAAGTGAAGTAGCTTCATCCTTATAATCTTAAACAATTAATCAAAGCCACTGTAACTCAGTGGCTTTGCATGCCAGTTGATAGTATTAAATCCTACTTGGCACTGTGAATAAAAAACTTATGAAAAAATATATGTTTTACAATTTAACCACTTTACCGGTGAATGCAACGCCAGCAACAAAGGTACCTGCACCACATTGGAAAGTATCATTACTGCTAGTCAGATTATTTTTGTAATTCGATTTGATTTCAACGACCGCGTTGCCACCTTCTTTAACCGCTCGTTCTTTAAGCGCGATCATTGCCGATAAAAATACCCAGTGACAGGCTTGAATATCAGATTTATTCAAAGCATTGGTCTTTTTGTTAGAACTAAACTCACCCATAATTTTAACGGGTTCAGAATAAGCTTGATCACCAAAATAGAAGGTTACGTTGCTGCCGAGTTTATTTTTTGCATGTTCTGTACTCAGTGCATCTGCTACCGAATAACTGGCGACATCGTCGCGGGCATAAGAAACCGAAGGTGCAATAGCGAGTGCCAGTGATAATGCGATGATTTTGTTTTTCATACTGAGTAACATCCTTTTAATTTATCTTGTTTAAACGGTAAAAATCCATTCTTTGCAGCAAAATAACATTAACTCACTGATTTTACACCTATCAATAATAGTTTTTTCTAAATTTAAATCAAAATTCTCGGTTCATTTTGTCAAAACATTGGGTTAATACATCAATTGAACTTTGGTCTAGGTGGCGAGTAATGTCTTCTGTCAGTTGTATATGCATGCGATTATGGTGTGTATGAAGCTCAGTCCCTTCGCTTGTTAATCCAACTAATATTGAACGCCTATCTTCTTCATGTGGAGAGCGGGTAATTAAGCCAAACTTAACCAGCTTTTCTACCTGAACGGTTAATGTTCCAGTGGTAATTCCAAGTCTGTCAGCTAACTCTTTCATTCTCATCGGCCCATGAGAACCTAGCACCTCTATAGTGTGCACTTGTGCTAGTGAATATCCCGTATCTTTAACGACAGACTGCTCCCAAGAAGACAGTTTGTCGTAAAACTCGATGATTAAGTTATTCAAAGAATGCATAAAGGGCCTCAGCAGTAATTCACTTCGATAGTTAAGTGACTTAGCTTATCAAACTTAGTCAGAGAGTGTTTAATTGATTCGACATTTGCATCTGTTGTTGTACACACCGCTATTGCAGCAGAATAATGATCAGCGCTAATTTTCCAGATATGGATATCAGTAACTTTTGTTTGTTCATTTTCAATCGTTTTAATTATTTCTGATTGATATTTTTTGTCGATGTTTTCATCTAAAAGAATTGGGCTTGTCTGCTTCATTAAACCAAATGCCCATTTGGTAATAATTACCGCACCCACGACGCCCATAATTGGATCTAACCAATACCATCCAAGAAATTTTCCGACTAACAGTGCACAAATGGCTAAAACCGAAGTTAATGCATCTGCTAGCACGTGGAAGTAAGCCGCCTTGAGATTATGATCATGACCACTGTGATGGTCATGATTATGATGCTCCTCATGGTGATCGTGATCGTTATCATGGTGTTCATGTTCATGTTCATGTTCATGTCCATGGCTATGGTGATCACTGTGGTCGTGATGTTCATGGCCAAGTATAAACATACTGGCGATGTTTACGATTAGCCCGATAATAGCAACTAGAATGGATTGATTAAATTGGATCTCGATGGGTGATAATAAACGATGTACTGATTCTGCTAACATGATGATTGCGACAATACCCAATGCTATTGCACTTGTATATCCACCGAGAACCCCAACTTTACCCACGCCAAAAGAGAATTTGTCACTAGCCGCATACTTTTTTGCATAACTATAAGTGAATAGTGTGATACAAAAAGCAGCTGCATGAGTCCCCATATGCCAACCATCAGCGAGCAAGGCCATAGAACCATAAATAGTACCAGCTATAACTTCTATGGCCATAGTGATAACTGTTATCACAAGTACATACCAGGTACGTCTTACATTTTGCTCATTAACTGATGTGAAATTGTGTTGGTGAATATATTTTTGGGCAATATTTTTCATAATAATTTAGTTTGATTATCAAGTAATATGGAATTTATACTATTTGAAAATCAAAGTAAATGCTTGTAATCAATCTTTACTCAATATCCTAAAGAAGTGAATACCGGTTTTAGCCATTTAATTAGAGTGGACTGACTTCAATTTTTTTGAGTGTTTCAGAGCGTATTGATAATACTTGTAATGTGAAGGAAGAATTTAAAGAGTAAACGTTAACTTATTTCTCTCCTAAAGAATGTTTTGCATATGGGGAAGATATGCGGGAAAGGCTATGTGAGCTTTTAACCATAGTTAAATAACTAGGCAACAACTAAATCAGATATGTTGAGGTAACTGTTCAAGATTAGACCAAAGTAGATAGCATACAATGATATAGAGAGTGCTAACCTGAATAAAAAAAGGATTGGATTATTCATGTTAAATAAAATGAGTTTGATTAATGGGTTAGTGATATTTGCAATCGCACTGTTGCTGAGCTATTTAACCCTACCTAATTGGTTATTTGCATTTTTCATCGCTGTCGCTTCAGTTGTCACATTACGGTTTACTCAATACAAAGAAATAGGCTCAGAAGCTATTGAACTACCAAAACAAAATGAACAAGATGCTAATGCTATCAGTAACTCAGCTACACGGATTGCAATTGGCGGAGCAGAAGTGTCGTTTTTTATCGAAAACTTGGCACATGCAATGGGGTTGCAAGTTCAGCATGTTCGAGAAATATCAGAGCGAGCGGGTAATTTAGAGCAAGGCGCTCAACAACTTCTAGGTCAATCATCCAAAGTACGCATATTGGTTGAGGAGGCAAACACGCAAGCGTCGAGTTATGCTATCGAAATTAAACAAGTCGATGAACAACAAAGTAGCCTGTCTACTGAAATTGAATCAACTGCAGGGTTATTAATAGAACTCAAAAATAAAGCAAACGCTATTAGCAGTATCACCGATACCATTAACAAATTATCTGATCAAACAAATCTGTTGGCACTCAATGCCGCTATTGAAGCTGCTAGAGCAGGTGAGCAAGGTAGAGGATTCGCAGTGGTTGCCGATGAGGTTCGTAATCTGGCACATAAAACGGCCGAAGCAACGCAAGGTATCGAGTTATTACTGACAGAAATAGGCGAAAATAGCATTCACTCTGTTGAAGCCATGCAACGAGTTAGTGATATGGGCGGAAAACTTTCTAAGCGCATGAATGAGATTTATATTCTCACTAAAGCAAGCCAAGAGAGCATGGCCAGTGCAGCAAGCGAAATGCTACAAATGGATCAAACGGTAGGTTTTACCGTTGAAAACACTAATGGTATAGGTGCAAATATTGAAGGCATTGGCGCTTCTATACTCAAAGTTGATACCGATTTGATTGAAGCTTCAGATAGAGTGCTTGAGCTAAGTGGCTTTGCTGAACAGATATTTCGTCATCTGCAACATTTTGAATTATCGGATAAACATTCAGTTATTGCTAATGTCGCACTTAATGCCGCTGCCGAGATTGGAACTGTTTTTGAAAAGGCCATTATCAATGGCTCGCTAACACAAGCACAATTATTTGACTCAAATTACCAACCGATTCCAAAAACTGATCCTCAAAAATTCACTACCGGTTTTGACCGTTTTACAGACTCCAATTTACCGAGTATTCAAGAAGCTATTCTAAAAAATCATTCTGATATCATCTACGCGGGAGCTGTTGATGTAAGAGGGTATTTCCCTACTCATAACCTTAAATTTACCAAAGCGTTAACCGGAGATCGCGAACAAGATCTTGCTGGTAATCGCACCAAACGTATTTTTGATGATCCAACTGGTAAACGATGTGGTAGTAATACCGAAAGCTTTTTATTGCAAACTTATAAGCGCGATACCGGTGAAGTAATGCATGACCTTTCGGCGCCTATATACGTTAACGGTAAGCATTGGGGCGGATTTAGAATTGGTTATAAGGCTGAAGAACAATAAAATATACGTCTATCTATCTGGATCATGTTTATCACCTAGTGCGTATTCAATCAAAGAATAATTGATAGGTGATGACCTTGTTTTTCTACTTTTATCAACTGTTATAATCGCTTAGTGCTTAGTGCTTAGTGCTTAGTGCTTAGGTTAAAAGTAGTGTTAATCGCAAAATTTACTCATAACAGAAAACCCCATTCACACCGACCTCAATAATAACTCAAATTTATCCTTTTTCACTTTGGTATGAAAAAGGATATGACAGATTTACAAACTCAAGACGACGTTCTCTGCATTTGCGATATAAGTGTAGAATGTCGATAAATCTCACTCATCACTTCAGTACGCTGTTAATGCTGATGTGCTGACGATAATGAATTTCCTTCGCTATCATAAAATCCTGATGCACTGTGTTCTATAAAACCTAAGTTGATCATTTTTCTAAAAAACGGGTCAGATTCATTATCGCCAATATCAGCAAAGTCGGTCGATTGGTATGCAGAGAATGTATCTAACTGTTGTTGAATCATTTTGTTGTCGTAAGTCACTTCAGTTAATTGCCAATTTATAGCTTTATCTGCAGATTCACCTTTATCTGACAATACAGTACTAATGCTTTGTACTAATTTTTTTGCAGGAAACCACCATATATCAACCGTTTTTGTATTTGTTTGTTGTTGATAATGTTCTAGTTTATCGCAACCCTGTCCAGTCGTTTCAATGAGTGTTGACTGCTGTTGAAATAATGGATGTAGCAATTGTGCATGATATTGCCATGCTTGCTTAGATATCGTTTTGGTTGCTTCATATTCAATGGCACGTTTGTCATCAATAAAGTATGAGGTTTTTTTCATGTGATTATGTGGCAGTGTTGTCCATTGTGTTGCTACATCTTGATTGCTGATATGAAATACAGAGTTTTGGGCTCTTAATAAAACCAGTTGGTTTTGTTTGTTTGGTGCCACGTCGTTAGTCGTTTGCTCAATATTATAGGTCGCCATGAGGGCAGTTGATTGGCAAGTGTCACTTGCTGATGCAAATAACGGGAAAGTGATAGCGGTTAGTAACAATAGAGTTTTCATATATTTTATCTTTTTGGCTGATTAAGTATCAAGATTGAGGCTAAAAGTTAAAGAATAGGGGGCGAACCCCTATTCTTTAATGATGACTTATTTAGCGGTATTTACTCGGCTGCGCCAGAAAGGTTGCCAGCATAATCCATTACATGGAATATTAAGCTTTGCTCATTAGTCCCTGTAATTAAGTGAGCGCCAGGTCCTACTGCAAAAACTCCAACGTCTTCACCCGCATGCGTTTCACTGCCTAATGGTACTAATGACTCTTGGTGGAAACCCGCTGTAGATGTATCAACATCGGTTAAGTCAACACGGCCGGTTACCGCAGCCGCTGCATAACTTGCATCGGCATCAGTTTCGGTCCCTAAATCTCTAAAGCCAAGGCCGTTAGTGTAACCTACCGTTGTATAAGGCATGTCGTCTGAGGCTAAACTTGGGTCGGTCGCACCAATACCAACCACTTTACCTAATATTGGGTTACCACGTTTAGGGTAGCCAGCAATGGTAAATACATGGCTGTGATCTGCAGTAACAATAATTAAGGTGTCTTCTTCGCTTGTTGCATCAACTGCGACTTGTACAGCTTTAGCAAGCTCGATGGCATCATTTAGTGCATTGTATGCATTTCCGGCATGGTGAGCATGGTCAATACGACCAGATTCTACCGTTAAGAAGAAACCTTTGTCGTTATTATCAAGCACCTTAATGGCAGTGGCTGTCATTTCTGACAAGCTAGGTTCACCAGCAATATCATTTTCACGGTCAGCTTCATATTGCATGTGTGATTCGTTAAATAAACCAAATATGCGTGGTGTTGCCTCAGTGTCTATAGCATTAAATGAAGCTTGGTCAACGACATAAACACCTGTTGCGTATTGAGCTTGCCATTCTGCGGTTAGGTCACGGCCATCAGTACGGTCACCTTCAATGGTACTGACTGCATCATTGCTGTTATAGGCTACATCTTTAGGTAAAAAGTGACGACGGCCACCACCCATCACAACTTCAATGCCATCAACATCTACACCGGCATATCTAGCTTCTAAGTTGGCTTCAAAATTAACTAACTGTAATGCAATATCTTCACAATCGGCACGTTCAGGGTTGTTGGCAATATCCATATCTGAGATGTCTTCCCAGTTACGTTCTGCTGACTTTGCATAAGTCGCAGCAGGTGTCGCGTGAGTAATGCGTGCGGTTGAGATTACACCCGTTGATTTTCCTGCAATCTCAGCTAACTCTAGTGCAGTAATCATTTCAATGCCTTTAGTACTAGCACAGTTGCCTCTAACCACATTTTCGTCAACACCTAACACGCCTGAATCTGTTTTAACTCCCGACATCATGGCTGTCATTGTTCCAGCAGAATCAGGCGTTTGTGCATCAACGTTGTAAGTTTTTGCTAAACCAGAAAATGGGAATTTATCAAAGCTTAATTGGTTTTCTTCACCCTGCATGCCTTTATTTTGGCCATCTAAAATACGTGCTGCGGTTACAGTTGAAACACCCATACCGTCACCAACAAATAAAATCACATTTTTAGCTGAGCCTTTAAGTGCGGTTATTTCTTCCGTGCTAGATACTTTTGCAATCGATACCTTGGCATTGTTTGCTAATTGGCTATCTATTTTGTTCCAAATATCGTCTGCCGTTTCTATTTCGGCAGCGCCTTGTCTAAACCATGAATTATTCAAACTGGTTAATAGTTCGGTATCATTTACTGTGGTCGCAGCAGGTGAACATACATATTGAGTTGCTGTTATTTCAGACGCATCTAAAACAGTATCAGCATTTGTATCTATACCTGTGTCAATTTGCATACCGCCATTGATACAATTTTCATTGCCTACTGATAAAAGTGTTTGTGTGATTAATGTGTTGGTTCCGTTAGTACCATTAGTACCATTAGTACCATTAGTACCGTTTACTCCATCTTTACCATTGTCACCGTCGTCGCCACAAGCTGATAATGCACAAACCAAAGAAACTGTTATTGTTGATAGTATAAATTTATTCATCATAAAAACCTTATAGGGTCTATTGACCAACTAAACCAAGAGCACGATTAATTAAATGGAATACAACACTTTGTTCAACAGTACCTTGAACTAATTGCGCTCCTGGACCAGATGTATGAATAGCAACATCTTCTCCTGCGTGAGTTTCGCTACTTAATGGAACAGTAACTTCTTGGTGATAGCCTGATGTAGTGGTATCGATCGCAGTGATGTCTTGACGGCCTGCGATGGCTTCAGAAGCATAAGATGCATCGCCATCTGTTTCAGTGCCTAAGTCTCTGAAACCAAGTCCATTGCTGTAACCTAATGTGGTGTAAGGATTACCATCTGAATCTTCGCTAGGGTCAGTAGCACCAATACCAACGACTTTACCCAAAATAGGGTTACCACGTTTTGGATAACCAGCAATCGTAAACACATGGCTGTGATCGGCGGTGACAATGATTAGCGTTTCTTCATCATTTGTTGCATCTAATGCAGCTTGAACTGCATTTGAAAACTCAATCGCATCATTTAGTGCTGTGCTTGCGCTACCAGCATGATGACCATGGTCAATTCGTCCTGATTCAACCGTTAAAAAGTAACCTTTTGGATTGTTATCAAGTATTTTAATGGCCTTTTCTGTCATTTGAGAAAGGCTTGGTTCGCCAGCAATATCATTGGCTCGGTCGGCTTCGTATTGCATATGAGATTCATTGAATAAAGCAAAAACACGTTCCGAGGTTTCTGTGTCAATGGCATCAAATCCAGTTTGGTCAATAACGTATTGGCCATTTGGATACATAGCACTCCATTCTGCGGTCAAATCACGACCATCTGTACGGTCGCCTTCAATATCGCTTACGGCATCGGCACTATTAAATGTGGCATCTTTAGGTAAAAAATGACGACGTCCGCCGCCCATAACAACATCAATGCCGTCTACATCAACTCCGGTGTAACGTTGTTCTAGATTTTTTTCAAAGTTAACCAGTTGTGATGCAATATCTTCACAATCTGCACGTTCAGCATTATTTTCAATATCCATGTCTGAGATATCTTCCCAGTTACGGTCTGCTGATTTTGCATATGTGGCGGCTGGCGTTGCATGAGTAATACGTGCAGTTGATAACACACCTGTCGACAAGCCTTTTATTTCGGCTAACTCTAAGGCAGTTACCACTTCGTTGCCTTTGACTGAGGTACAAGTACCACGAACAACATCTTCATCAACACCTAGAACACCGGCGTCTGATTTTAAGCCGCTCATCATGGCTGTCATGGTGCCAGCAGAGTCTGGTGTTTGTGCATCTACATTGTAAGTTTTAACCAGTGCTGAATAAGGAAATGTTTCAAAGCTTAAGTAACCTTCTTCACCAGAATTACCGGCTAATTGTCCTTGTAAAATTCGAGCTGCGGTAAGTGTAGAAATACCCATACCATCGCCGACAAACAAGATGACATTTTTTGCTCTTGTTGATCTTGATTGTTGTAATTTTTCAGTGATGGTTGCTTGGCCGTCTTTATACCAAGCATTATTGAGTTGTGTGTCAGTCGTTGTCGCTGCGGTTGCAGCTCCTGCGTATGTTGCCGAAGACAATATACTAGCGATAACCACTGATAAGCCTTGTTTGAGCATATTCATATTACCCTATGTTGTAGTTAAGTTATTTTAGAACGTGGCTATAACATAGTGGGTTACAATGAACATTAGGTAACACTAGGGTTACAATTTATTGACAAATGAGTTTCAGTTTTGTGTATACCTATCAAACGGTTGATTTTACAGTTATTTAATAATGGTCCTAGTATTGGGGTTTTGCAGAATGAAAAGTTTTCTATCTTCTATACTCTTGAATGTCTCATCGGTTACTAAGCTACAAGTTTATGATTAAATTGAATATTTTGTTAGTTCACTATCGTGAAAATCTATCGTAATCTGAGTCGGAATCAGTTAAGTTGATTAGCGATAAAAAGAGCGGCATAGTTGGAGTCATGCACCGCTTGTGTGCTTATTGGAACGATCAATTGCAAGTCTGTCTTGTGGCAGAATAGTTGAGTAAAATGCTATCAATTCAGACTATTAAATAAGGACTGTTTGTATGGGGAAGTTATGAGTAAAGAGATAAGTGATGTAAATAATGAAGTAAAAAGTGACAAAATGAGTCAGTCTGCGTTAAACGCATTAAAAATCGCGTTTACCTACATGCCTAAATCCATTGAAGTGACTAAATATGAGTACGGTGATAATTACCAAAAAATATTAGATCATATTGAAACCGTTAGAGAAATATTATTGATTAATGATGTTGATCCTGAAGAAGTTTATGGTGAGGTGAATCCAGAGAGTACACCTAATTCAACCTATTGATATAGTGGTGTTCAATCATGTGGCGATAAAAATGGATCGCAATGGTTAGCTTTTGGTTAATTTGGGGATAGACTGCAGTAGTTACAAATAAATTAGCATTTTATGCATAAGCGTAAATGTCATTGCAGCTTTTTATCATGATCACGTATTTGTGCAAACAGTGAAAGCAGATAGGCATCAGCATCTTTAAAAGAGTCCCATATAGAGTAGAGTTAAATGGCTAACGAAACTAAAGCTAGACAGTCGTAAACTAAAATTGGACAGCCATAAATGCTTATAACAACCTGAATACTATGATAAAACCATTACTGTTAATTAGTCTGATAATTTTTTGAGCTAATTATTTCATTAGGTTTGATGGTATTTGATTCATATCGACAACAAAAAAGCACCCTAAGGTGCTTTTTTGTTGTTAGACCTGCATTATAAGTTTAGTAAATAAGACTTAATGAACTGAGGTTGATTTGGCGCTTTAGGTGCTGTTTTAAATGTCAGGGTTTGACTGTTTTGACGCAGTTTTAACTCATTGGTAAATTGACATTCAATAGTATTAATTGGGGCTATTTTATTTTTAAAGCTTGGATCGTTTTCACACATAGAAACCATTTCGCTGGCTACCTGTGCACAAAAT
Source organism: Shewanella sp. MEBiC00475 (assembly GCF_005234075.1). Lineage (NCBI taxonomy): Bacteria > Pseudomonadati > Pseudomonadota > Gammaproteobacteria > Alteromonadales > Shewanellaceae > Shewanella > Shewanella sp. MEBiC00475. Next base: position 448,845 of record NZ_CP039928.1, on the reverse strand, counting down.
GAACCGACAGCGTAGTTTTGTAATGTTTTATCATCAATCGTTTTCCAATCGACAGTGGTCTTTATTTTTACGCCACACTGCTTATCAATTTCGCTATTAGCATCAGTGATTTTTTTCTGTTGGTAAGTTAAATGTTTTTCACGATTAAAACTCGCTAACTTAGCTTGAATACCTTTGCCTAGTTGCAATTCGTATTGTGCTTTTAAATCTGCAACAATTGCTGGGTTAGACTCTTCTTTTGTTGATAAATAGGTGCCTTCTCGTGTTTCTGGTATATACAGAGTATACGAGCAACAACCATATCCGTCATCGACACTTACTAGGCTGCGCTCAGAGCCATCATAACTATATTTATAAGCATTGTTACTACCGTGAGGTTTTAAATCGGTCAAAAATGTAACGCCATCAATCTCGTGATTAATGCCCGTTACTTTTATTAACGCCTGTTTTTTGTCTGTTGTTGGTGCAATAACAACGTTAACACCATCACCAGAACTCAGCTCTATCGGGTATTTGGCAAGATCTAAAGCAAAGCTTTTAGATGATAGGAGCACACAGGCTATAAACAATATTTTTTTCACAATAAGTCCTTTTAAGTATTTTAACTATATATTTTATCAGGTTATAACATTGATGTAATGGATTAAAAGCGCTATGTACCAAGTCGTTTTGGTTAATTATTTAGAGGTGCTTCAAACTACCAGCGTTAGTAGTGTGCTTAAGGCTTAATATTTAAAACGAGAACTCACACTGAAACAGTAACCTGTTTTTCTGCTTGATACCAAACCAGCCGCGAGTGCTGCCTTAAATCTACCGTATTGACTCATCAGTTTCCATATGCCACTCAGTTTATTGATGATTTTCGTTCAAGTTTTACATTTGAATAGTCAGAAAGCTATCGCAATCAACGCTAAAAGCAGTTATGTTAATTGTCTTAAAAATGAGTGGCATAGTTTCTTGTTAAGCAAATATTGAAGAATTAATTATAAAATTCATCACAATTAAAGGATAAAATAGATGAGTGAAGAAGTAAAAAATGTTCCAGCGACTAAGGAACAAGCCAAAATAGTTTACTTACTTTATATGGTAGGTTTACTGTTTGGTATTACAGGCATAATCGGTGTCGTAATGGCTTACATCAATAAAGGTGATGCCCCTGAATGGTTAAAAACCCATTATCAGTTTCAAATTAGGACTTTTTGGATTGGTGCTATTTATATCTTCTTAGGCTCAATTTTATCTTTAGTTATCATTGGTTGGTTTGTACTCTTATTCTGGGCGGTTTGGCTAATAATCCGCTCACTCAAGGGCATGAAAGCGCTTGAACTGGAAAAACCCATTGAGAACCCTACTGCTTGGTTATTTTAAAAGCTTAACAATAAAGCAAATAGGGATAGGCTGCGCTAAGCCGTGTTCTTATCTCAAGTGTTGGAGCTAAAAAAGCCACCCTTCTTATCGGTTATAAAAATGGGTGGCATGATTAATTTTTTACGCCTTAGGATATATAGTGCCTAATCAAAAAGATGTATGTTTAAAATTTGGAGTGACTCCTTTTCCAAGCCTCGAAGGGGATAAAATTGGCATTGCTATTGAAACAATTGGCAAGCTTCCCATTAATGGTTTACGGCACAATCCGGAAAATGGTTCTTGTGGCTGGTATATTTGGTGCGGTGAAGACATGTCTAAATATGCAGATTTCTTCAAACCACTTCACGTCAGTCATATTGCAAACTATCTACCTGAAGTAGAAAAATATTTATCGCTCCCGCCAGGCTATCGGTTTTTAATCGCTGGCGAAAATGTGGATGTCTGGCATGATTCATCCCTGGGCAGTATGTAACAAGTTGAAGCTACGGTGCCTAATGACGCATCTAGCATCGCTCTTCAAAACGTTAAATGTCTGTGTAGTTACCATTATTATCCGAGATATAAAATGAAAGATTTAGATGACCACAAAAAAATTGCAGTTCTAATTGATGCTGATAATGCACAATATTCAAAAATTAAAACAATAATGGATGAAATATCTGCGCATGGACATGTCGTTATAAAAAGAGCTTACGGAGACTGGTCTAGTGAATATTTGAAAAACTGGAAAGTCTCGTTGAATGAATTAGCTATTCAACCAATTCAACAGTTCGCATACACGACAGGCAAGAACTCTACAGATGCATCGTTAATAATCGACGCGATGGATTTACTTTATTCTAATAAATTTGATGCATTTGCTCTGGTTTCTAGTGATAGTGATTTTACAAAATTAGCGTCTAGATTACGTGAGTCAGAAATACTGGTTTTTGGAGTAGGGGAAAAGAAGACTCCTATAGCATTTAGAAACGCTTGTGACGACTTCATCTTTACAGAGAATTTAGATACAGATATTGTTAATGTTCCAAAAAACAAATCAGCTGCGGTTAGTAAGTCCGAAAACCTAGCTGTAGAGGCTCTAGTACCTGTTCTCAAAAAAGCTTGGAAGAAGTTTCAAGATGATGATGGCTGGGCAAACCTATCCTCAGCAGGAAGTTTTGTAAAAAGATCAATGCCTGATTTTGATCCTAGGACATATGGTGTTAGTAAATTTCCTGAGATAATTAAAATTCTTGATAAGCATTTTGAAATGACTAAATATAAAGGCAAAGGAACTGTTCATATTGTTGCTTATAGGCCAATAAAATAGTGTTAAACAAAAAATTTAAAGTTGGCTCTTTTTGTTTCTCAAACATATTAATCAACTAGTATTTAACCGTTTTATATAGCTTTAACGACTCTAATTACTCTATATTTTTAATAAAAAAACGCAATTTTGTCCAAATTCTGTCTAGTGAATACTTAAACAATGCCGCCCACAATTATTGACAGCAAAATTGGATAATGAGCACAGTTAATTTCTTAGCCAATAATTTTCGCCTATTATTAGGGCGTAATATGTAAATCAATTATGGAGGATATTTTAGATGAAGGATGATCAATTCAAGGCATGGGAACTAACTCGCGAAAAAGGTAAGTTAAACTTTTTTCTAATTAGAGGCGTTTTGTCATATGGTTTACCAATGTTCATCATAATGGCATTTATGAACAAGCCTTTCGTAGATGGTTTTACTTCTAAAGCCGCAAGCGTTCACATTATTGTTTGGCCATTAGCTGGTTTATTATTTGGTGTAACCATGTGGTACGTAACCGAACGTAAATATAAAAAAGAACTGGCAAGTCGTCTTTATCCCAAGGGGTGAACCAACCCTAATACTTGGGATGTTACTCTTTATCAAGTCAATAACAGTTCAAGAACTGAAGCTAAAAAGCCACCCTGTTAATCGGCAATAAAAATGGGTGGCATGATTAATTGTTTATTTCTAGAGATGAATTGGCAGTCAATCAATAAAATGGGTGGCATGGTTAATTTGTTTGGTTAATTTCTTGCCTGGTATCGACCAATTCCAACAAATAATTTATTCTTTGTAAATCGCTCAACAGATAAATACCATAACGTTATATTTTAAGGAGCGTTCAGTGCAAAAAAGTAGAGTTGGATTGGCGACGATATTGATATTGTTAATCAGTGCATGTTCATCTATCAGCGAGCCTGAAGTCAAAGAAGTGATGAAAGCTGAGCAAAGTAACCCTTTAAAGGTAAAAGATGCTTTAATTGCCACTTTTGTTAAAGCACCAAAACCTAAGGTTGGTACACAACAAGAAGATGTTAAAAATTCTTTATCATCTAATTCAGTTTTAATTCTTCAACAAAATGAAAGCCTTATTGTTGCTCGATTTTATACGAAAAATTCACAGCTGGAATCAATATATGAATATTGCGATTTAGAGTATCATTTTTCATCGTTAAAGTTTGTTCTTGGCCCATATGTTACTGGTGATTGTAGTTCAATCGTTATTAATGCAACTAAAGTAAATTAAAATATAACAAAACATATATGAACCTCCCGTCAGTCAATAGACGCCCCTAAATTATTTAGCTGCTTTTGCAGTTAAATTTAAATTAATCAACAAAGCCATCTACTTCGTATTCTGGTAGCAGTCAAATCATCGTGTTTTTAGAAATAAGAATACTAAAGAATGGCCACTCATAATTGTTGGTTCTAGCACTTAAACAATAGTATCCTTTCCCGCTTAATATCAATTAAGCTGTTAGTGCTGCGTTGGGTTTACCTCATTGCTCACCATTTCCCACTAACTCTCAGTTTATTGATGATTTGCGTTCAATTTTTACATTTGAATAGTCAGAAAGCTATCGCAATCAACGCTAAAAGCAGTTATGTTAATTGTCTTAAAAATGAGTGGCATAGTTTTGCCTTGTTGCAAAAGGAAGATTCGAAATGAATGATATTGCATTAGAAGAAAAACAACATTTTGTTAAAAAACTATTTTCCGGTGGTTTTAGATTAGTTGATGTCTTTTGGGCTGGATTCGTTTTAATAAGTGCAATTATTAGTTTAATTGTTTCAAAATTAACAACGGTAGAGTCGCTAATTATCGGAGATTGTTTAAAGTCCGTTTATTTTATCTTGATTAGTATTGCTGTCTGGAAGTCTGCGAGTACATATCAAGGAAAAAAAACATGGTCAGTTTTAGCTAAAATTTGTTCAATACTAACCATTTTTGCCAGTATTTTTGCTCTTGGATCTTGGGTTATGTATGTTTCTTCAAACTAGCAACATAATTTGGCGTTGAACTAAGCTGCTGTGCGGAACAAAATGATGCTTCAATAGATTGAACTATAGTTATTGAATCAACTAGACTTAGAAAAGATGTGATGGAACACCACAATGGCAAGGGAATTTCAATGAAATACGTACAAATAAAGCCTCGTAATCAATTCAAAATTGCTCTTCAGCCCAGAGCTTGCATCATAAAAGAAAACTTCTTTAGTATAAAACTTATCAATTAACCTTGACTCGGCATAGGGCAAGTCTAACAAGCTGTTTGCGGCATGCAAACTGCGCAACGCACAAATACTAAAACGTTAAGTGCCAAAGAGAGATTCAAGTTTTGCGTAATTATCATATAGTCTTATGCTTTATCGCTTTTTTATTTGGATGTGGACAAAAAGCTGAGTCAACTTCGGAACAAGTTGAGAGAAATATTGTTCAAAGCTTAAAAGTTGGAGATGATGCTAAAGCTATTGAGAATTATCTTAACGCCCAAAATATCCCATTCACTTATGACAAATACACCAATAGATTTCAGGGCATAATTCGAGATGAAAGCTCAAGCTTACATGCTATTACTATTTCAATTGTATTGGATAATCAGCAGGGGTATATCAACGTTGAAGTTAATGATAGCTACACTAGCTTGTAAGGTGCATAACAAATTACCTAAGTTAGTCACATAAAGCCACATCGAAGATAATAAAACGATATAAGCCGATGAGTTAGCGAGTATCCAAAACATGGATGTTTTGGCTAATCCCGCATGGAAGCTGATTTAAAAATCAACTGCCGGCGTCTCCGTGTTCATCAATATTATGTCGTCAATATCTGTTTGTTATTGAGCACTTGCTTACCTTGAAATAGCGCTCACACTACAATCAGCCCCACAATCTCCACGCTAAACCCGATGCCCGTGATGTTGCTTGTTTGCTGGCTTTTTCAAATATCATGCTAGTGCCTAAACAGTAGAAATGGTTTTTGGCGCGGGTGATGGCGGTGTAAAGCAGTTCTTTACTGAGTAGCTGCCATTGGGCGGAGCTGGGTTTATGTGGCAATACAAAGCTGACTTTATCAAACTCGCTGCCTTGGCTTTTATGTACTGTCATGGCGTAGCAAGTGTCGTGGCTTGGTAAGCGTGCGGGTAATACTTTAAGCAGGTTGCCATCGGCCATAACAAAGTGGGCCATTAAACGGCTTGGCTTAGTGCTGTCTTGCAAGATTAAACCAATGTCGCCATTAAATAAGCCTAAGTTGTAATCGTTACTTTGAATAATGATCGGTCGGCCTAAATAGAACTCATTTTGAGGATTAATCAGTTTGGCGTGTTTAAGGCTGTCGGTGATGGCGATATTCATTCCCTCAACCCCAAATTCACCTGCTCGCATGGCACACAAGACTCGATATTGGTTAAAGCTGTCGATGATGGTTTGTTCAGAATTCGGTAGTGTTATGGCGCTGTCTTGTCGATCCGCTTGATCGATAATGGCCTGTTGATTTATCCTTTGCTGATTTTCTTGTACCAAACTCAGATACTCACCATAAGCCTGCACCGATAATGCCAATAATGCTTGTTTACCTGTGTTATCTCCCAGGGCATTATGCTGATGTTCAAACCAATTCAATTCGGCATGATTATCTTGCCACACTTGACGAATCGCATGCACATTAGATTGATTAACCGCATTGGCTAATAGGCCAATACCGGCATCGCCTTTAAAACGATGGCTGTGCATCAACATACACAAACTGTCACCAATTTTAGGTTGTTGATGAATAAACTGACTGACATCTTGTTGGGTTAATTGCTCAATGAGCTTTGCCTGTGCTGCGCTGTAACGCATTGACCATGGTGATGCCTGTTGCTGATTAGTTTGTTTTAAGCCAACACAAATATCCGCCAGCACTGCGCCAGCTTCTACTGATGCGAGTTGATCTTGGTCGCCTAACAATATTAAGCGGCCATGAGACGGTAGGGCGCTGAGTAATTTGTACATCATGGGTAAGTCGACCATCGATGCTTCATCGACCACCAGTAAATCTAAGCGCAACGGGTTATCCTGATGATGCCTGAATTGGTACGAGTTTGGGATAACCCCCAATAGTCGATGCAATGTTGAAGCTTCTTCAGGTATTTGTTTTAGCGAATCAGTTAATACTTTCGCCACTGCTGGGTCGCTGACTTGGGTGAGCTGTTGCAGTAAACGATGTTTAGACGCCTTGATCGATTCACTCAGCCTTGCTGCTGCTTTACCTGTAGGCGCGACTAAACGGATTGTTAGCGGCGACTGGGTTAACAGTAACAATAATAGTTTAGTTACTGTGGTGGTTTTACCGGTTCCTGGGCCACCAGTGATCACCGCTAATGCTTTGGCTAAGGCTGTTGCCGTGGCTATTTTTTGCCAGTTAAACGGGCTGCTATTGCTGTCTTCTGCGGTAAATAAACATTCAATGAGTTGCGGCAGATTACTGTTAGCTAGGTCGATTTCAATTTGTTGATTGGCTAATTGGGTCAACTTAGCCGCCACTTGAGTTTCAAAGAAATGGTACTTATTTAAATATAAACGCCCATGCTCAAAGATCATTGGTTTGTTGTCACCGGGCTGGCCGACGGCATCAAATAGCGCGATTTGTTCAATCAATTGTTGATGGTTAAGGTTAATCCGACAATTGATTTCCGCGTTGCCGCGGTTGTCTTCTGCCATGGGATTGGCTAAATCAATTTGCTCGATGACTAAACAACTGTGCTGATTCGACAATTGCTGGCTAAGCATGGCGCAAACAAGCAAGAACAGTTTCGGCTGTTGTTCGCTAATTGCGGGATCGTTATTGATGGTTTCAATATTGGCCAGCTCTAAAGCAAAATGACGATCGAGTGCAGTAATGAGCCGCTGTTCTTGCCAAAGGTGCAATAACTCAGTGATTGGATGGGTGAGTATTAGCATGATGACGTCTCCGGCGCACGATTGTCTGTATTGCCTGTAAATAAGCGGTCGAGTTGTTCGATTAATGCTCGCGGTGGTTTGTCATAAAATACCCCAGCACCAGGATGCTCAGGATGCATGCCGCGTAAAAAAAGGTAATAGCAGCCGCCAATATGCTCTTGATAATTGTAGTTTGGTAATCTAAGCGATAAGTAACGATGCAACGCCAAGGTATACAAGATGTATTGCAAATTATAACGATGAGCATCAATGGCTTTAGCCATGGCTGAGTGAGTGTAGTCGTTATAGTTATCGCCCAGATGGTTAGACTTATAATCGGCAATATAAAATTGACCTTGGTGCTCAAAGGTTAAATCGATAAAGCCTTTTAACATGCCTTTTAGAGTATCAAAGTCGAGTCCGGCGACATAACCGTGCTGCTGCAAAATATGATTTAATTGCGATGCTTGTAAGGTTGAAATAGGCAAATAAAACTCCATTTCGACCATTTTTTGCTTCATGCCTAATTGGCTTAATGTCAGTGATGTGTCCTGTGACGATGGCTCGATAAACAGCGGCGCGGCCAATATTTGCTGATACCAGTCCATTAATGGTTGTTGCCATAGGGCTTCGTCAAATCCATATTGTTTCATGGCTTTCGTTAGCGCAGGCGTCAGCTCGGTGTCTGCTTGGGTAAAATCAAACAGTTCTAACACTAAATGCATAAAACTACCCGCATTGGCGCCGCGTTCAAAGGTAAAGCGATCAAGTTCTGGTTCGCTGGTGAGTTCATCTTGTAACTGTAATTGGATTAACTCATCTGTGAAGTCTTCATCGTCGGCACCGGGCGCGACTCTCTCGTGAGGCAGATGTTTCACCAAGCCAGAATAACTGCCAACACGCCATGCAAGGCTCTGTACTCGAGTGACTTTTTTGGCCGCTAGCGGGTCATTATTGTCGTGGATATCGGCGAGCACTGAATCGTCAATATCGTTGCCTAAGCATTCCACACTCATTGCCGGTAACGTGACAATTGCATTCACTTTGGCTTGAATAAGAGCAAAGTCAGTTTTCTTGTCGGTAATGCCTAACAGATAACCGATACCTGTTTCATGTAATTGGCTGCTGATCCCCGCCTTTAATTGACGGCTTTGGTTAGCAATATACAAATAACACACGTAAACCGGCCGTGTTAACGCCACATACAGTAGGCGTAAATCTTCAGCGAGGGTTTCTTGTTTGAGTTGTTCCCAGCCTTCGTCGGTCGCGTCGATATCCCAAATAAGCTGCTCATTTTTATGGTACATCATCGGCGCAGGGCGTTTTTTATTGCCACGGGCTAGGCTAACAAACGGCACAAAACATACCGGATATTCCAAGCCCTTACTTTTATGAATAGTGACAATTTGCACTAAGTTCTGCTCGCTTTCTAAGCGCAGTTGCTGCTCATCACCGCCATTGTTACCAATCAGTTGTTGCTCGTACCAATTGATAAGGGCACTACTGCCATCTAGCTCAGTGGCCTTTTGCTGCAGTAATTCGGCTAAATGCCTAAAGTCGGTTAAGCGTCTTTCGCCAGAGGCTTTAAGATCTGCTGCGTTGTCGTCATCAGCATCATTAAAGCTGTTGTCACTATTGCTGCCATAACTGTTGTCATTAGTAATGTCAGCCGTGACAGATTGCGATAGGTAACGATGAATTAGCTTGGTTTCGCTGGCAAAGTTAAGCAGCGCAGGCATAACGCCGCGTTGTTGCCACAACTGATGCCAATGAGTGAATTGATCTAATACCTGCTGGCGTTGTTCTTCATCTTGGTTAAATTGATGGATCCGTTGGGCATTAAAACCAACAAGCTCAGTGGCCAGTGCGGCGCGGATAGCGCGTTCATTTTTAGGCGTGGCTAAGGCATACAATAAAATCGCCATTTCACGGGCTTCAATGGTGTTAAATACGCTGTCTCGGCTTAAAAATACCGCGCCAATTTTACGTGCTGATAATTCCGCTTTCATCACGGCCGCTTCGTTACGGTCGCGTACCAATATGGCAATGTCTTTGGCAATGAGCGGTTTAGCTTCCTGTTCAAGGCTGTTATTAACTTTACATAATCCCTGTTGAGCTTCGGTGAGTAAGCGCTTTATTTCACTGGCAGCATCAGCGGCTAAGCGTTGTCTTGCGGTAGTTTTGTTTAAGCCATTAACATCGTCTTCGGCTAATAAGCGGATCCGCAACGCCGCTGGATTGGTTGTCGCTTCACTCAGGTGTTTATTGGCTGCCGATGATGGGGTTTTAACAATATCATAGGGGATAGCTTGGCTAATAAACGGGTCTTGGTGTTGACTAAATAGCTGATTAACGCCATTGACTAACTGAGTGGATGAACGGTAATTGGTGTCAAGATTATAATGGGCCTGTGTTTGTTGGCGCGCGGCAATATAAGTGTAAATATCGGCACCACGGAAAGCATAAATAGCCTGCTTAGGATCGCCAATCATTAATAAACTTAAGCGACCCTTGTTAGCATCATCATCGTTGTTGTCATTACCATTATCATTATTGCTAATGACATCTGGGCTGTTCACCCTTGTATCTGCGGTTAGGTCCAGCTGTGATGCTAACGGCTGTTGATACACCTGATTAAAAATGGTGAATTGTAATGGGTCGGTGTCTTGGAACTCATCAATTAATGCGACCGGAAAACGCTTAGCAATGGCATGGGCGAGGGTGATCGGGTTTTGGCTGAGCGCCATGGCTAAGCTGAGTAATAGGTCATCGGGTGTCATTAAATTGCGTTGCTGTTTTTGGCCGGCAAAGCGTTGGCGAATACCCTCTCGGGCGCGCACTAAAAATGACGGAATAAGCTGATTAATTAACTCAAGTAATTGCTCAATATGCTCCAGTAACGGCGCTTCATCTGCACTGGGGATAACGCCACCTTTATTGAGTTTAAGCTCTGATAATGCCAATTGCTCCAGCGCTTTTATTGGCGGTAATCCTTGGCCAAATTTTACCCAGTTACTAATGCTATCAAACAGTTGGCTTAGCTTAGGATAACCGTCGGCGCCTTTGCCAAAACGTTGACCGTTTAATGGTAGCGATTGCAATAATTCAAGGGTGCTGTCGTGCAGGCTTTGCCACAATAAGGTAAAGCGGCTGATACTTTGGCTTAGCTGTTGTTGCAGGGTTTCAAAAGCCAGTGGCTGCTTTGACAATACCGCTTGGCTTGCACCTAATAACGGTCGCAGTTTTTGTGCTAACACGTCAGGTTCCGCAAACACATCACTAATGGCTTGGGCTAAAAAGGGCGGTAATGGATAACACACTTCACGCCAGAAATCGCGCACTGCATGGTGTAAAAACTCACTGTCGTCGAGGGTAAATTCGGACTCAAATAGTAATGACGACTCAAATGCCATGTCTGACAACACGCGTTGGCAAAAGGCATGAATGGTAAAAATGGCCGCTTCATCTAACGACTTTAACGCTAAGTCTAAGCGTCTTAACGCAATAGGACGTTCATCTTCCGAGGTGTCTTGGTAAAGCTGTTCAATAAACTCATCATTGACGGCTAAGCCTAAAAAGCGTTTAAACGCTAAGTTAATCCGTTTACGAATTCGGTCTCTGAGTTCTTCAGTGGCGGCGTTGGTGAAAGTAACCACCAAAATTTGCTCACAACTTAGTGGTGCTTTACCGCCGTGGCCTAACAATAAACGTAAATACAAACCAGAAATAGTATAGGTTTTCCCCGTACCAGCACTGGCTTCAATTAAGCTGGAACCGCTAAACGGTAAGGTGAGGGCATTAAGCGGTGTCACGGTAATAGCGTCCATTAATGCGCTCCTAGTTTAGCTGCGTTGGCAATGAGTTGCGCTTGAATATCAACCGCGGTGCCACTGACAAAGGTGTCTAATTCTGCCAATTTATCTTTGTGATACTGGCTTAACATGGGTTGCAGTAAATGGATGGCTAATGCCCCAAATGTCGCTTCGCTAAAGTCTTCTGGAAAATGGAATAAACGCTGGTTATGTGGGTCGTGCCCTTCGCCGAATTGGTTTTGGCCGTCATCCCATTTTTGCTGGGCTTTAAGCAGCTTTTCTTCATGGTCGCCATCGGTTTCAACATAGGCGAAAGCCGTTTTAGGCATAAAGCACAAGGGTTGAGTTTGCCCCTGAATAAAACCACGGATAAAGCGCATGAGTTGTGCCTGTGCTTGTTCAGCAGTGATAGGCGCAAAGGCATGAAAATGGCCAATGTCGAGTAAGTAACTGAATTGATTTTTACCCATGCCCGAGGTGGACGAATTGGCCATGGCGTTGATGCATAAATGACGCAAGTATACTCGAATAAAATCTCGTCCGTGGGCAGTGCCGGGGCGGTAATTGACTAAGCCTTTAGGCAAAATGTCGTCAATACGGCCGACAAGATTGACTCGCACGATGGACGAATGGGTTGTATCTGCTTGTTCTGGTAAACCCTGCACAGATAGAGCATGCGCTGGAAAATCTTGCATCGGTAAATCAAAGTTAAGATCAACATTCAGCGTGAGCATGGCTTGTTGGTCTTGTAAAAACTGCACCCGATTAATCAACGGCGATATATCGCGTAAATATTGGTTAATTAGCAAGTCGTCAAACGGCGCCATGGGCAATTCACCGCTGGTTTTGAGTTTGCTGAGTAATTCGAGATCTGGGCTGTCGAGTTGATGTTCAATGGCATTGTCGAGCATGCGTGATTGCAATAAATAACGCTCGAGTGCATTTAAGCTAAACGGTTCGTCATTGTCATCGGCTTGAATATCCAGTGATAAATCGACTTTTAAACTGCGGTTGAAAAAGAATTGCGCTGGATTACGATAAAAACGGATTAATGCCGACAATTCGAGTTCGACCACTTTAATGCCTTCGCTATTAATATGAGTATGGGCAAATACTTCATCTGCCTGTTCGGCCAACAAAGGTAATGCTTGCTCAAAAAAGTGATTGTTAATGGTCGCATTGGCTGGTGGCGGACACCATTGGGCATTAAAACTGTGTTGCAGCTTATTCACACTATCAGCCGATTGTGGTGTTTCTCGGAAAAGTTTAGCGTCAAAAGGCTGCAAAGGTTGTGCTTGAATAAGCTGTGCCAGTACGGCTTTGTCGGCATCATCAAGATTGATTTCTACTTGCTGTTCAAGCTGTTGCTGTAAGGATTGCGGTAGGTAGCTGAGTTGGCAATATTCGACCAATTCAGACACTAGCATTGAGGCAATGCGCTCAGCATTATCGCGCTCACTGTGGCCAATATAACTGATGTAAAGTTGCTCTCTGGCCGACAGTAATGCTTCTAAAAATAAGTAGCGGTCGTCTAATCGGCGCGAGCGATCACCTTTTTTAGGGCCAAAATGCGCCATTAAATCAAACCCGACAGGATGTTGTACCCGCGGATAGACACCGTCATTCATTCCCAGCAAGCACACCACTTTAAAGGGGATTGAGCGCATTGGCATTAAGGTACAAAAATTCACGCTACCAGCAAGGTAACGTTGGCCGACCCGAGATTCAGTTAAGCGCTGATTAAACCACTGCTTTAGGACTTCAATATCGACTTGGCCTTGATGACCGGCGCTTTCAAGCTCAGTGTCTAGGGTGACTAATGCATCTCGAATGGCTTGAATTTGTTCACGCTCATCATCTGTGGTGTCGTAGCAATCGGCGAGTAGTTGTTGTAATTGTTCAAGGCGCTCTGCGGTGCTGTAGTCATTGGCAAATAAGTTAAAATAAGTGTCGATGGTTTCTAAAAAGTTGAGCAACTTACCTAATGCCTGCGATGATTGACCTTCAATGCCTTGTACCATTAAAGTATCGCGATAAATATCGGCATCGTCGTTAAAAGCGTAGCCTAGGATTAAACGCTTAATGCCAAATGCCCATGAGTTTTGCGTAAAAGGCTGCACACCTAGTTGGCTACGAGTTTGTTCACTGCGGCCCCAACGGACATTGGCATCGTCTAGCCAGCGGCGGATTAATGATAATTCGTCATCATCGAGTTGGAAGCGACGCAAAATAGCAGGCACTTCTAAAATACCAATAATGTCTGTGAGGCCAAAGCGACTTTGATTGATATTTAACAGGCTTAAAAAGCTATTAATCAGCGGCGACTCTTGCGCTGCGCCCCTGTCTGCAATGGCGTAAGGTATGTAGTAATCGCCTTTTTGCGGATTTTTGTCGGCAAAATACTGACTGTTGGCTGTGCCAAATACCGCATCAATATACGGAGCATACGCTGCGACATCGGGCATCATGATCACGATGTCTTTAGGGCTTAAGTCGCTGTTGTTTGATAACAGCTCTAAAAGGTGATCGTGTAAGGTTTCAACTTCGCGCAGGGCACTGTGGCAACTGCGTAAGGTAATTGAGTCATCACTAGGTAATAAGGTGCGGCGAGCATGAATGTTTTGATAAACACTGGCGTTTGGCCCTAATGGCTCACCGAGTGTTTCCATTTGTAAGATATCGTATTGCACCCCATGCAGCAGATTATTCGGCTCGGGCTCAACATAACAGTCGTAACCAAAATCGGTGTGTTCTGGCGGCAGAGATAGTAATAAATCCAGCAGTTCGCGGCCCATTTGACCATTATTAGCCAGTATAGGATTACCTACTTCGAGTTTGTCTTCCCAGTCTTGGTCGAGTTGCTTTTTGTTGGCATATTGCAACGCCATGCGGGCGCGAGTTTTCGGCTCAATAATATCGCCCCAATAATGCTGGCAAGGGCTGAGAGACAACATAATGACATCAATGCGACTGGCTAAATGGTACAGCACATCAAGAGTTTGTGGCGGCATGGACGAAATACCAAACACGTATAAGCGAGCGGGCAACATCGATAAATCGGTATCTGGATTGGCCAAGGTTGCAATTAAATCGGCATGTAAATTGGCGCGATGATAATGGCTGGCGTGCAAATGATGTTGGTTATAGTCAATTAATGCTCGCCACAGGATCGGTTGCCATTGTTGGTTTTCATCTAATGCTAGGCGGTTGTCGATGCTTGATAACGGCTGGTTTTGCTCCCACGCTAAAATCCACTCAGGGCGGTAAACCAAGTATTGGTCAAAAATATCGGCAATGCGGCCACACAATTGAAATAGCTTAATTGCATCATGTGATTGATTGAGCTGCAATATGGCGTGGCTGTTTGCTGTATGAACATTAGTTTCAGTATCAATATCAGTATCAGTATTCGCGTCTACATCTGTATCAAGAATATCTGTATCAGCAATATCAGTAGTGGTATCAACTTGAGGCGATAAGTACTGTTTGAGTGGACTAAAATCTGGGTTATCTAGCAGACTTGGTAATAAGTCCATTAACTTCCAGGTCATCGCAGCTTTAGTAAAGGCGTTATCTTTTGGTACATCGGGCAGCAAGTCGTGGCATAACTGCCAGGTAAAACTAGAGGGTAACGGGAACGACAATGCGGCGGCGATACCATTGTGTTTAGCGATTTCTAAACGCAGCCAAGTCGACATCCCGGGGCTTTGAACTAACACATGCTCACTGGCTAATAAACTGACGTTATCTAAACGAATAGCCAACAGTTTGGCCAGTTGTTCAGATAACACTTCCATCTGATTAGATTGAATTAAAGTAAGCATGGGCGACCCGCTAATTTGAGATTAATTCATTCTATGGACTCTGCCTTAAATCATCAATCAAAACCGTTAATAATCAGGATGATTGCTGATGTTGTGCACAAGTTCAATTGCGCAGCAGTCGTAAACGTAATCGACGATACAACTGCTTAAAGTGTTGTTGCTGTTGCTGGGTTTGTGATTCCGACAGCGGTTGATATTTAAGTGCTACATAGGCATCGCTTAGGGCTGTAAAGTCCGCTGCCACTTGAGGAGCAAGGGCGCTTAAATGGGCGTTAACCGCTGTGGCGTAGGCAGACGGTGCTTGACCTTGTTGACGGGCGATGCCTTTTTTCGCTAAGCGTTGGCAAATGAGTTGATAGCGTTTATTAAGCGGATCTTGTTGACGATCAACACTGAACAACCCGGCGTAATAGGCAATAACCAATGCGATAATGATAAAGCTAACAATCATCAGTAAGACGATTTTAGTGCTGCTAACATCACCCAATAATTTTGCTAACACTTGTTGTTTACGTTGCTCGTCAAAACCTAATACCCACACACTCCAGTAGTAATCGACACTGGCAAACTGCTGGCGTAATTCATTTAACCACGGGTATTGTTTCATGTGCAGTGTGCTAAAAGGGCTGTCTTGTAAGTAGCTGCTTTGGCTGTCAAAGGTGGCATCAAAGCCATCTAACACCCGCTGTGGTGCAATCATCGCGGTAGGGTCAAAACGTTGCCAACCTTGGCCTTCAAACCACACTTCGGTCCACGCATGGGCCATGTATTGATAAACACTGTAATAGCCCGCTTTAGCATTATAATCTCCGCCCTGATAACCCGTTACCATACGGGTTGGAATGCCGCTAGCGCGTGCCATAAACACGAGTGCTGAGGCGTAATGAGCACAAAATCCTGCACGGTTTTCAAACAGAAAATCATCAATTTGTTGCTCGCCGACACGAGGCGGACTCAAGGTGTAGTAATAGGCTTGTTCAGCAAAGTAATTCATCATCGCATTAATGCGCGCGTGTGGATCTGGATAATCTTTGGCGAACTGCAAACCGAGTTTTCGGGTTTTTGGATTGCTATTGGCTGGCAACGCAAGGTTTAGCTGCTGAGTATGTGAGTCGAGTTTGAGATCCATAATAGTGTCAGGATATGAGGTGACTCTATAACTCATACGCTGATCGACAGGCCTTAACGAGTACAAGCGATAATCTGCTAACTCAACCACTTGATCATTTTGGCTAAATGCTTCATCTAAGCCATATAGCCATTTTTGATGACTGGGTTCGCTAATGACCACATAGTCGATTTTTTTACTGCTAGCTTTGGTCGAGGTGTTAGGGGCCTGGCGCATGGGCTTGTTAAAGTATGCTTGTCGCTGAACTTGTTGAATACTGGGATCTTGACGCCAGGTTTTGCCGTCATAATTTTCCATCACCAAGGTACGCCAATATAAGTCTTGGTTGGCAGGCCCTAGGGTGCTGCCATCTGGATTATCAAAACCAACTCTAAAGGCTAGCTCTGCTGAACGAGTTAGCTTACTAATGTCACCAAATGACACTTCATCAGACAAACCCGTCTTGGCTGTTTTCATATTCGGCACTAACCATAGCGGGCCTAATCTGGGGAACACCACAAACAGTAATATGGCTAACGGTAGACTTTGGAGAATTATTTTAAGACTAAAACTTAGGTTGGCCAGCTTGTTTGATTTGTCTTGATAGACGCTGATTAACACGCCGGTATTTATAATAGCCACGGCTAATAAATGCAGAGTATTAAGCATGCTTTGTTGATCAAGTAAGGTTAGACCAATAAGAAAATAGCCCACCAACACAATGGCTTTTACGTCTCTGAGTTCGCGCATTTCAATGTATTTTAATGCGTAACCTAAAATTAATAAGTTAACCAACGCATTGAGTAAACCTATTTCACTGGACACTAAGGCGAGGGTGGTAGCGGCGCCAATGGCTAAAGAGGTTACCAATATTTTTGGCGGTGCCGCCACTTTGCCAAGAAAAATCCCCAGGCGCCAAACAAAGCAAATCGCACAAATACCAATGCTCCATAAAGTCGCTTGTTGATACAAAGGGCTCAGGATGGCGACATTAGTGATTAACAACCAAAACAAGGTATTGCGGCTAATGATGGCATCAAAGTTATCGGTCATGATGATTCACCCGCGGATTGGGTTGCCACATGACTCGGATTAAAATCTGGGTTCATGTTTGTGGGAGCATGGTAAGTCGCAATGGCAGTATGACAGGCCACTCGATGTGCTTCGCCTGTTTGCTGATTGATAATATGGTCATCCAAAATTAAGCCAAATATTTGCTGGGATTGGCTTAACTTATCAACTTGCCATGCGAGTTTACTGAGCCTGTGTTCAATGTCATTGCCTGATGTATTGGCCAAGGTTAACCAAACGGGTAATCCTTCTGGTTCAGCAAACTCTTTGGATAACATGCCTTTATCTTGAGCCCATTGTTTCCATGCTACTTGTTTGAGTGATTCACCCGGAATATAGCTGCGTAAGCCTTTGTAGTCGTCAACACCTGGGCGCAATTTTCCGTGTTCATTAGGGTTATCATTGTCGCTAATGTGGCTTGAAAGTTCGATGTCACACATTTCTGGTTTAGCAAAAATAACATGATGGATGTCTAAGTCGACATAGGACCATGCGCGGCATAATCCTAACGGAAAGTAGGATGAAACTTTGATCCGTCCAGGATTTAACTTGCCACGTGTAGGGTGTTCAAATGGCACAGTCGCTATGGTTTGTTCGTGCATTTGTTTAACACGAACATGGCGCTGATAACTAAATTGCAAACAAATTTGCTGGTGGGTGGTATCGGGATTATGTTGTCGAGTATGGCCAGTTAACATGATGGGAAATGGCATATTGTCACCAGCATAACCTTGCGGTGGTGTGACGGCATTAAATGTTAAACCAGCAAGGTTTTTATAGCTGTAAATTATGCAGGTATGGAACACACTGGCGAGTAATAAGCTTAACCCTATCACTAAGTTATTTTGATAATTGGTGCCAAACAAATACAGTAAAACGATTAGCCCAATCCACACTAATCCAAAACCACTTGGGAGAATAAAAATGCCTTTATGGCTGAGGGTAATCTGCTTTTGCGGTGGCAAGCGTTTACTTATCCACCTTGACCAGCGTCGAGTTAACGATGCTGGAATTAACCGACGTAACCTAGACTGCTTAATAGCATCATTGGCGTAAGTTGGTGAAGCAGATTTGGTTGATGCGGTCGATTTAGCCATATGAGTCTGCACTATTTGCATATTGGGTTAACGAATTGGGTTAACGCTGGCGAGGATAGTGTCAGACAAGGCTTGGCCTTGAAATTGACTACTACTGCGAATGCGATGTTCGGCAACTGAGGCAAATACCGCTTGAATGTCTTCGGGTACCACGTACTGACGTTGGTTGATAAAAGCCCATGCTTTAGCGGCTTGTAGCAGAGCAATACTGGCGCGCGGCGATAAACCGTTGGCGGTATTGTGTTGCCGAGAATAATCGACCAAGGCAATTAAATAATTCAGCACAGCATCAGATGCCGACACTTGCGCCACTTGTTGTTGCAGTAACATTAACTCTTGCGGGGTTAAGCATTGTGATAATGATGCTGGTTTATTGGCTTGAGTGCGCGACTTTAACATGGCTAACTCGGCTTCTGCGCTGGGATATCCGATGGAAATCCGCATCATAAATCGATCGAGTTGTGATTCTGGCAACGGGAAGGTACCAGCTTGATCAACCGGATTTTGGGTGGCAATAACAAAAAACGGTGAACTCAGAGGGTGGGTGATGCCATCGATAGTAATTTGTTGCTCTGCCATGGCTTCGAGTAAAGCACTTTGGGTTTTGGGGCTGGCGCGGTTAATTTCATCGGCCAACAACATTTGATTAAATATCGGGCCTTTATGAAATATAAACTGTTGTTGTTCTTTACTGTAGATGGACACGCCAAGAATGTCAGCCGGTAGCATATCGCTGGTAAATTGGATCCGCTGGTAACTCATGCCTAAACTGCTGGCAATGCCCTGGGATAAGCTGGTTTTGCCCATACCGGGTAAATCTTCAATCAGTAAATGACCTTTGGCGAGGATACAAGCGACGGCAAGTTTTATCTGCTCAGGTTTACCTAGCAGAACTTGGCTTAGTTGGTTAAGTAATGTTTGAATTGTTGATTGCGACACGAAAACTCCAACTGTTGGTAATAAACCGTTGTGGGTTTATTAGAGGCCACTGTGTAGTGATGTTTTATCATTATGGTTTACTGGTAAGGTCTATCGTGATTGTGTTTAAAGATTGATGTTTTATAAACGTGATGAGCTAAAGCATCAATAAACCTTACACATACTGGGCTAATGTTCTTATTATGCGATTAAAATCATACGTTACCTTGCTCACCCGCATTAAGCAAAAAAATACCGCCAGATAGCGGCGGTATCGGTAACAATTAATAAGCTTTAATAACGATAGCTAAATTCTTTTTCGCTAAACATCCCTTCAGTTGATGTGTTCTTTTGTTGGAATATCATTCGATAACTCAGTACCGCTTGAACATATTCGCGGGTTTCAGTATAAGGAATTGTCTCAATAAAACTCATCACATCTAAGCTTCCATTAGAGGCTCTTAACCAGCGTCTAACGCTACCAGGGCCGGCATTATAAGCTGCTGTTGCTAGCACGCGGTTTTGATTAAACTGTTTAAGTAACTCACTGTAATAAGCACTGCCTAACATAATGTTCACTTTAGGGTCGTACAGATCTTTAACATTATTAAACCGGATTTTGTTCTTTTTAGCCGTTTGTTTGGCTGTAGCTGGCATTAACTGCATTAATCCTCGGGCACCTACACCTGAGGTCGCGTATGGATAAAATGCACTTTCTCGACGAGAAATAGCCCGGATTTCATCAATATTCACTGCATACTTTTTGCTGGCTTTAACGAATTCATCGTTGGATGCCGCTGGAAAACGTAGTGCTATTGAATCCCATAACTTGCCTTGAATACTGGATTCAACACTGAATGCATGCCAGCCGTTGTTCAAGGCAAATAAACCATATTGTGCGGTCATTTCAGGGGTATGGCGGCGCATTAAATACAGCCATTCGTTACGGGCATCAATTTGCTTATCTAAAGCCATTAATTCAACCACGCGAGCAAGCCCAGGGTCTTGGTTCAATGCGGCTTGCAACTCTGGATTAGGCGTTAAATTATCATCATTCATCGCCAGAGGTTTGCCTAAGGCTTCTGCTGCATTAAAACCGTAGAAATTACGTTCGCCACTTAAGGTTGATTGTAATTGAGTTGCACGGTTTTTGTCATGACGAGAGGTCATCTTAGCTTGCCAATATTGCCAGCGTGGATCAGCTTTGCCTTGATCGCTTAATAGGGCTAAATATTTATCTATTGTGTCTAAGTCTTGCTCACGAATGGCCCAACGCAGGCGCATTTCATATAAATCATCAGATTGAAGTAATGGCAGCATGGCATCAATATGCGACACCAATTGTTGGTCTTGCTTAATTAGTGCTCTACGAACTAAATAGCGATTAAGTTGGCGACCGGACGCATCGCTAAAACGATTTGTTTTTTGGTATTTAACATACAATTTAATGGCTTGATGTAAATGTTTGCGAGCCAACTTACGCAGTCCAGCATCAACAATATCGCCAATGATAGGCTTGGAACTGGAAAATTTCTTCATATGACGCAAAATGTTGGGATCGCGATAAACCGACAATAGTAATTTGGCTTCACTTTTATGTTGGGTGATTTTTTGCGATAAATAGCTTAATAAACTTGACTGATTAGCATTGAAGCTCAACAGCATACGTGCCCATATTAATTCTTGGGTGCGATAACCGGCTTTAGTCCATTGATTAATCACGGCATCACATTCTTTAGGACGAGAATAACCGTGAACCCATATACGTTCTACACCCTTGTATGCCATGGCTTTATTACCGGCATCAAGTTGTGCTTGGTAGTAATAACATTGCAGGCGGATATCATTTGGTGTGTCTGGCGAAATCACTAAAAAATCTTGCCAATGTTGTTTTTTACCCGCATTAAGCAGGTATCGATAACGCAGATTATTGTAAAGTGGCGTGGTATCGAATTGGTTGATTGCATTGAGCGCTTTGTCACCAGGAGATTGCACTATGCTGTCTACATTTGCGTGGTAGTCAAGATAAACCGTTAATGGATAGTCGGCGAGTTTTTTGCGTAAGGCTTGATATTTATCGTGTTGTTTTTTATCCAATGCTTGGCGAGCATCAAGGTAAGTTTGCTGCTGCGATGTCAACGCATGCGCTTGGCTAAGAAAAGCCAACGATGTGCTAAGTAATAATGCGCCAGTAATAAAAGTGTTTGCCCAAGTGTTACGCATTTAAATGAGAATCTCCGCCTCAGTATTTCGTTAGTAATCAGTGTTTGTTATATCAATTTTTTGTTATATAAGTTGTTTTACGCTGGTTAAGGACAATGAGGTTTGTTACCTAAATAAAGGTTAATCATCATCTATTTATCCGTTACCCATTATCAGTTAGCCATTACTTTCATGTTTCTCGACAGACTCATCAAGTGCTCGATTGAGCAATTGTTTGTCTATCTGTTTACTGGTATCAACGCCTAATTGTTGCATATGATGGGCTTGCCTAATGAGGTTGCCTTTACCTGAAGACAACTTGGACATCGCATTTTGATAGCTTTTATCTGCGGTGTCTAAGGCGCGGCCGAGTTTATCCATATCTTCTAGATAACCACATAATTTGTCATAAATGCGGCTGGCTTGTTTAGCAATGTTTTGCGCATTTTGGTTTTGATATTCATAACGCCATATATTATTAATCGTGCGTAAGGCCACCAGTAAATTGGTTGGGCTTACCAGCATGATATTTTGCTCAAGGGCGAAATTAACCAAGCTCGAATCGTATTCTATGGCCAGTAAAAATGCCGGCTCAATGGGAATGAACATTAGCACATAGTCCAAACTTTTGAGACCATGTAGTTTGTGATAATCTTTTTGACTAAGGCCTTTAATGTGCTGCCTAATCGATAATGCATGTTCTTTTATCGCTTGGTCACGAATGTCCTTGTCTTCGCTATTAAAGTAACGTTCATAACTGACTAATGACATTTTGGCGTCGATTACCACGTCTTTTTGCTCGGGTAAATGGACGATAACGTCAGGCTTAAACCGCTTGCCATTGTCGTCTTTTAAATCTTGTTGGGTTTGGTACTCGTGGCCTTCACGTAAACCACTTTCTTGTAATACCCGCTCTAAAATGACTTCCCCCCAATTACCTTGCTGCTTGTTGTCACCTTTCAATGCTTTCGTCAGGTTAATGGCGTCTTGGCTCATTTTTAAGTTGAGATCGCGTAAATTATCTAATTGATGTTTCAATGCGCTACGTTCAGATTGCTCATGAGTATATGACTCTTGAATTTGACGTCTAAAGCCTTCTAACTGTTGTTTTAGCGGCCCGAGCACACCGTCCATTTGTGAGACGTTTTGTTGTTTAAAGCTTTCACTGCGTTCTTCAAAAATACGATTAGCAAGGTTTTCAAATTGCAGTTTAAGGCGTTCCTCTGCAGACTCGAGCAAGACGATTTTATCTTGTAATGATTTTTGTTCTGTTTCTGCTTTAACCAGAATGGTTTGTTGCACAGCGTTAGATTTGGCTAAATTGAGCTGTGACTCCATTAAACGATGTTGGGCTTCGAGCATTTGTTGTTCAACAAGATTAACTCGGTCGGCTTTGGTTTCTGCGCTAGAAAGCTGGGCAATCAAATCTTCTATTTTGCTTTGCAGATGATTACTGTGATCAATCTTATCATCGAGATTATCTTGTAATCTCGACATTTCAATTTGAACTTCATTGAGTTGTTGGAGTGTTTGCTGTTCATGTTGCAGTTTGAGCTGCTCCCATCGTTGACGTGTTAAGCGTTGATTGATTAGGGCGCCAATAAGAAAGGCGAGTAATGCAACAGCAACCAAAGCAGCAATTTGAGGAGGCGTTAATGACACAGCAAAAGGCATAACAAAAACCGATAGAAAATAATAGCTAAGGGTCGCACGGCTAATAAACGCCTGCAAGGGGTAAACTAAGGATTTAATGAAATAGTGGATAATGATTAAAATTAAATCTAAGCGTAATATCAGTTCGTATTAGTCGTAAAGTTGCAGGCATTTATGTGATCTTTACTGATAAAGACAGATTGAAGATATTTTTAGTATTTTTTTGCGGTCAATTGCAATAAAAGCCTGATTTTTCCTGTCTATTGAGTAGCGTAAGGCAGATGATACTAATACTTGGCTGTCGATAAATATTTTAACGAGGTGATTTATGACCGGTAAAAAAGGTTTTACTCAAGGCATACATAAACGTGCTTCTTGGCATATTCCTGATAACCAAGTTACGCCTGAATCGGTATTTAATGATCGTCGTAACATCATTAAAGCTCTAGGGTTAGGTGCATTGGGAGCGAGTTTGCCGGGTCAGGTTCAAGCCGGTATTTTTGATTTATTTGGCGAGCAAAAAGCGCAAAATCCTTTCGTGACTCAAGGCCTGCAATACGCTACTCCAGCCAAGTTTGTATTACCTAATCCGAAAACACCTGAAGATAAAGTGATTCGTCATAATAATTTCTATGAATTTGGTGCCAGTAAATCGGACCCATTTGATAATGCACAAAATTTTAAGGTTGATCCTTGGACGTTAACTATCGACGGTTTAGTTGATAAGCCGATTACCCTAGATTTACATGAATTGACGACCCGTTTTGCCCTTGAAGAACGCACTTATCGCTTACGCTGTGTTGAAGCATGGTCGATGGTTGTTCCTTGGGTCGGTTTTTCGTTAGCCAGCTTACTTAAACAAGCAGGCGTGCAAAGTAATGCGACCCATATTGCCTTTGAAACGCTATTTGACCCAGACCAAATGCCAGGGCAAAAGAGCCGCTTAATGGGCGGGGGGATCCACTATCCTTATGTTGAGGGCTTAACAGTTGCTGAGGCAATGAACGATTTATCGTTTTTAGCCGTAGGCTTATACGGTAAAACCTTGCCGCCCCAAAATGGTGCTCCAATCCGCTTAGTTGTGCCTTGGAAATATGGTTTTAAAAGTATCAAGTCTATTGTGCGGATTCGGGTGATGGATAAACAGCCTCCGACAAGTTGGAATCAATTGGCCTCAAGTGAGTATGGTTTTTACGCCAATGTAAACCCAGAGGTTGATCATCCTCGTTGGTCGCAGGCATCTGAACGCAGCATTGGTGAAGGCGGTTTATTTTCTGCTAAACGTATCCCAACCCAAATGTTTAACGGTTATGGTGATTCAGTGGCTGATTTATACAAAAATATCGATTTGAGGAAATTTTATTAATGCGGATTAGTCCTCGAGGTCTGTTTTGGTTAAAGGTGTTGTTGCATATAAGCTTTTTATTGCCAGCCTTTTATCTCGTGGCGCTAGTATTAACCGACAACGCGGGTGGCGATCCGGTGCAGTATATTATTCACTACACCGGCATGGGCGCGATTAATAGTTTATTAGTGACTTTGCTTATTTCACCCATAGCCAAACGATTTAAAATAGCGGCGCTGATGCAAACTCGTCGTTTGGTAGGCTTGTATGTTTGCGCTTATGCGCTATTACACATAAGTGCGTTTATTAGTTTAGATTTGCTGTTTGCGTGGGGTTTATTGTTCGAAGAAGTGATTAAGCGGCCCTATATTTTGGTCGGTGCTGCAACCTTGATTATCATTTTGTTACTGGCGATTACCTCTTTGAATCGTATAAAGCGCCGTATGGGTAAGGGCTGGCAATCATTGCATAATTGGATTTATGTGGCAGCAATATTGGCACCAATCCACTTTTACTGGTCAGTAAAGTCGGAAATTATCGAACCCAGTATTTATATTGTACTCTTTGCGGCCTTGTTATTTTACCGCAAAGACAGTATTTATAAGTGGTTGAAACCGAACAAATAATGTTAGCAGAGCTTTTATGCTAGCTTCATAGTTTATGCTAACGTCTTAATTTATGATTGAGGCCGTTAGTTGAAAACGCCGCAAACACAGTAAATGCCATTACCGATATCATAATAATTGCCAACCTTAACCAAGGTTGTTCAAGTGACATACGCATGTCGATAAAGTTAAACGTAGAAACTGACCATACAAATACCACACTGATCAGTAAACCGAGTTTGAGTAATGTGTGTATAAATGCATGCCTAATTAATAACAGCAAGGGTAAGCTCACGGCTATGATGGCCAATATATGTTGATCAAATCGTAAAAAATGTGCGCCCAATAATAAGTAAGCCAAGCTGATAATGGTTACTCGCCACCACATAAAATCCTCCTCAATAACCTGCCATAACCAATGTGACCACTAACGGCATAAAAGTGTCATCATTAACGTAATATCTTGTGTCAAATAACATTACAGTTGACGTTAATTTATACAGCATAACGCTGAATTAAAGGTCGTTTTTGACTATTAGTCACAGATTATTAAATTAACATGTCTGTTTTCCTATTTTTACTGATTAATTTATCATCATTAATGATGTTTTTCATCCAAAGTCGTTCGTTAAGGATTAAATGATGTTTGTTGCCATTATTCTGTTACTTTTCTCTTGTATTACTTCGCTTGATGGAATTAATCCGCATTACTATTGTTAATAAACCTAATGGCGAGCTTAATATAGAATAGTTGAATTATTTGTGTCTTTAGTTACCCATCTCTTAACTCAAATTGAGGTTAAATAGATTGAAAAACAATATGGAGTTTCAATAATGAAAAATGTTGTAATGTTTGGACTATTGGTTTGCATCATGGTGCTAAGTGATGGGAGCTGGGCGCAAGAGACTGTTCAAACAGAGACAGTCCGAAATGAAATGCCTTATAAAGCAACGGCTGATTGCAATGATCCCGTTAATACGCGTGAAATGAATGACTGCGCTAGACAGAAAACCGATGAGGCACAGCTTAGGTTAGATAAATATATCGCTAAAGCTAATGAGCAATATCATGATGATCCAAAGGCGGTTGAAGCACTTCAACTGTCGCAACGAGATTGGTTAACGTATAGAGAATCTTATTGTAATGCTATATATCAATTGTGGCGAGATGGCAGTATAAGAGGCGTGATGTACCAAGGATGTATGCTGCAACTTACAGTGCAGCGCACTCATAATATTTGGCAAGACTATTTAACGTTTATGGACTCTAGTGCGCCGATATTACCTGAGCCGCATTAATTATTGACATTAATCAGATGTTTTTATAAACGACGGTTATTTACTGGTAGCTTCTAAAGCCGTTATTTTATCCCAAATCTGTTCTGATTCAGCCGTGAGTAATGAATAGGTTTTGATATCGCCTTTACGCTGGGCTTGCATGGCTTGTTCAAGTATTAAATCATAGCTTTTACGTAATTTTTTGGCTGGATTAGGCTTAAAGAATGACAACATATTTTGCCTCTATACAATTGTGAATGTGATTGTGAATGTAATTGAGACTCTACTGATGAATCTTGTTTTTAAATACGACGTAAATTAGCTTTTAGTTCAATAATGCGATGCGATTTATAGTTAGTTTTATATTTGCTTTTTATACTTTACATAAAATTATTAACTGTTGGCATTATCAATAAAAATGTCATTTCTTGGTAAGCTATGCAAAAGGAATGCTGGTTAAAATGTTATTTTTTAAAAGCTTAAACTGGATTTTTTAAGCTTTAATTATCATATTGTTACTTTACCTTGGAGTGTATTTCACTCCAAAGTAAATCATTTTCGGCTCGTATTACATCTTGTTATTGGCAATGAGATTACGCAGAACACTGCTCTAGTTGAGCATTTTTCTTACTCATTTGCAGATAACTTAACAGCCACATCATTAAGCCGCCGGCAAATAGCACTGCTGCTACATAACCAGTCTCGTTAGGCATTGCCCCTTGTGCGATAAACATGCCGCCCACCCAAGGGCCGATAGCATTGGCGGTGTTAAATGAACATTGTACTAATGCACCTATCATTGCATGACCATTTGGCGATACGTCCATGAGTAAGGTTTGAATGAGTGTAGCTAAACCCACACTGCAGCCTATAAAGAAAATCACCGTATACAATAACCAAATATTATGGCTGGCACTGACGTAGGCAAGCGAAAATATAATAGTACAAACTAAAGCGATACCGGTGGTTTTTAAGGCGGCGCGATCGGCTGCTTTGCCTAATACATAGTTACCTAAGGTACAACCAATACCAAACATAACCATTGCGATTGAAATTGTGTATGCCGGTGTTTCAGTCACCACTAAAATGGTATCGGCGATGTAAGTGTAAATACAAAATACGCCACCAAAGCCAATAATGACAATGCCAAGAATTGACCAGACCAATTTATTCTTTAACACGCTAAACTCATTGATTAAATTTGATGGTTGGTTGTTTTCAATTTTTGGGATCACCACATATACGCATACTAATGCAATTAAGGCGAGGACAGATGCACCCGCTAAACAATAACGCCAACTTAAGTTTTGGCCGACTAAAGTGACAATTGGAACCCCTACAATGGTGGCTATGGTTAGGCCCATAAATACTTTAGACATGTAACTTGCGCGTTTATTTTGAGGGGCAATATCGGCAGCCAATAAAATAGCGGCACCAAAATAAGCGCCATGGGGCAGGCCACTTAAAAAGCGAAATACAATAAGCTGCTCAAGTGAGGTTGCCATGGCACTTAAGCCATTAGAAATAAACATTAATGTTAAAAATATTGTTAAGGCATGACGTTTTTTAATGTTGGCTGTTGTCAACATTAAAATAGGTGCACCTACAACAACCCCTATCGCATAAGCACTAATAGCATAACCACTTTGTGACGGTGTTGAGGCAAATGTCTCGCTAATTAATGGCAGCATTGGCATCATCGAAAACTCTGATAATCCTAATATAAATGTGCCTAAAGCTAATACTAGTAAAATGGCGGTGGTGTTCAGTTGGCTAGGTAATGCTGCAGCCGATGTCATAAAAAATCCTGTTGAAAATAAGGGAGTAGGGTGAATTGAACCATTAAGCGATTGAAGTCAGGTAAAACCTAAACACTAATTGGTCCGTTAGTGCACAACTAAACTAACGGGCCAATTACGGTCTATTAGTCTTGCCAGCGTTGCTTAATGTATAAAATGCTGGGCAAAGATTGCTGAAATAGTGTCACTAACTGCGGGTCAAAATGTATGCCGCTTTGGTCATGTAAAAATGCCATGGCTTTGTCGACAGTCCATGCTTCTTTGTAAGGGCGTTTACTGGTGAGAGCATCAAATACGTCGGCAATTGCCACAATACGTCCCTCAATAGGAATATCTTCACCTTTAAGTCCATGAGGGTAGCCGCTGCCATTCCACTTTTCATGGTGAGTCATCGCGACTAATTTGGCTAAGGTGATTAAATCTGAATCTGATTCACCTAGAATTTCGGCACCGATTTCAGGGTGCTTTTTCATGATGGCAAATTCTTCAACGGTTAGCTTACCCGGTTTAAGCATAATGCTGTCGGGAATACCTATTTTACCAATATCGTGCATTGGCGCTGCATGGAGTAAATTGTCGGC
Organism: Shewanella sp. MEBiC00475; assembly: GCF_005234075.1. Classification (NCBI taxonomy): domain Bacteria; kingdom Pseudomonadati; phylum Pseudomonadota; class Gammaproteobacteria; order Alteromonadales; family Shewanellaceae; genus Shewanella; species Shewanella sp. MEBiC00475. The sequence continues at coordinate 419,967 of NZ_CP039928.1, read as the reverse complement.
GGCCGATTTTGATAGGCCATAGGCAAGAGCAATAATTTTAGAAAAATGGCTCATGCGCATCACATGCATACCGGTTTCATTGTCTTTGTATTCTGATGCACGCCCTAAACGTTGAATGACTTGTAAGCGGGTACGGCGCAAGTCTTCAGCTTGCACTAAAGATAAATGAGTACGAACACGTGCCTTAACCACTGCAGGTGACACGGGTTTAGTGATGTAGTCTACTGCGCCCATATCAAAGCCTTTAGCTTCGTCAACTTCGTCACTTAACGCCGTCACAAAAATGACAGGTACAGCTTTGGTGCGTTGCTCTGTTTTAAGTTGCTGGCAGACTTCAAAACCGGTCATACCCGGCATCATCACATCGAGCAAAATCAGATCAGGCAAGTCGCGTTCAATTAAACGCAGAGCTTCTTCGCCACTTTTTGCGAAAATTAGTCTGTACTGATCCTCAAGCATTTTCTTTAACACTCTGAGGTTAGCGGGTTCATCGTCGACAATAAGAATTGTCGGCATACGGTCTTGGTTGCTATATATCATTCAATTCAGTCTTTTTACTGTGCGGTAATATGAGACTCAAGGGCAATGAGTGCGGTTACTGCTTGTTCAAATTCAAAGTCGTCTAGAGCATTTTGTATTGTAATACATTGGTGTTGATAAGCCGATGGGGTAGCTGCAATCAAAGACTCTACATCGGGTTCATTGTATTGATTGTTTCGAGCTGCCATTTCAATACGAGTGATGATGTGCAGTAATTCCTCGCTGCTCATCGTGTCGCCCGATTGTGTGTGTTGACTACTTTGACTGTTTTGTTGCCGACTAAGATACGTCGTTACATCAGTAAAAGCTTGTTCAATAATGGGCAATAAAGCCGACAACTCTGTTTGCGACTTTGTCATGGTTAAGTGTTCAGCATCGCGAAATAGTCTGCTTAGCTGTGAAAGTGCTAAATTACCTGACAAGCCTTTTAGTCCATGTAAGAGAGTCTGAATACTTTGCCAATCGGCTGCAGCTGTCAATTGTTGAATACGTTGACAACTATCATGTTGCTTAGCCATAAATGCATGAATTTCTTTGATAAGAGTGGGTTTGTTTCCCCACATCGAGATGCCTTTTTTTTCATTAACAACTTGCTTGTTGTCGGTATCAACAGCGGTATTATCGACGACTAGATTGTCTTGCTCAAGTGTTAATGCTTGGGCTATTTCATGATTAAGCAATATCATATCGATAGGCTTATTGGCAAAACCATCCATGCCGGCATCTAAGGCTGCTTTGCGATCTTCAGGCAACACACTGGCTGTTAATGCAATAATAGGCATGTGTGGTAACTGTTCACTTTGCTCTTCTTCCCGACGTGTGCGCGAGGCGGTTAGTCCGTCCATTATCGGCATCTGTATATCCATTAATACAATATCAATATTGTCGCTGCGCATCCGCAGTAGGGCTTGTTTTCCGTCTCGGGCAGCGATGACCGTATGTCCCTGACGTTTTAACATAATAGTTAATAGGTCAATATTTTGTTGAATATCATCCACAACTAAAATGCTCAGTGGGATAAGGTGATTTGAATCATCGGTAATTGCTGGAGCTTTTTGATGTTTCGGTGCCGTTAACGGTAATCCAAATCTAAAACAGCTACCTTTGCCGAAAATACTATTGGCAGTGATTGTTCCGCCCATTAACTCGACCAATTGTTTGCTAATAGTTGTACCAAGTCCTGTGCCACCAAAGCGACGGCTCATACTGGCATCTGCTTGAGCAAAAGCATCAAAGACTAAAGATAATTGTTCTTCTGTCATGCCGATGCCGGTATCCTTGATTTCAAAATCGATACAACCGCTTGGCTTGATATCAATATTAATATCAACCCCACCATCGGCAGTAAACTTGATAGCGTTACCAATAAGGTTGGTTAATACTTGGCGTATTCGGTCAGGTGCACCGTGATAAAATGGATCCACATCCGCTGACACATTAACATTTAAACACAAGCCTTTATCACTAGCTTGTAACCATAATGTCGATACCACAGAGTCGATTTCTTCTATTAATGAAAAATCTCTGAACTCTAATGTAAACTTTCCTTTGTCTAATTTTGCACTATCGAGAATATCATTCAGTAAATGCAATAATGATTTTGCGGACTGATTAATGGTCCGTAAGTGCTTACGTTGTTCTACTGGGAGCGAGTCGTCGAGCAAAATATCGCTAAAACCAATAATGGCATTCATTGGGGTGCGAATTTCGTGGCTCATATTAGCTAAAAATGCTGCTCGTGCAGATGCGGCTTGCTCGGCTTTATCTTTGGCAATTAATAATGATTGTTCCATTTCTTTGCGCTCGGTGATGTCCATAATAAAACCGTCGAGCCATTTATCTTTTGTATCCAAGCCATCAACATGAATGCCATAACCCAATAGCCAACGGATTTCTCCATTGGCATTATAAATACGGTACTCTAGGTAAAACTGTTGATGATTCACCTGTTCAGTAATATTAATCAAGTCGTCTGGGTGTACGTGTTCATAAAAATTACGTTTTTTACCTGTACCTACATAATCACTTGCTGGGTAACCGGTTATTTGTTCAACCGCGTCGCTAATAAATAACATTGGCCAATCTTCTGCATTTAAACAGCGATAGGCGATACCCGGGATATTCGAGATTAGTGAGCGAAACTGGGCTTCGCTTTTAATCAATGCACGTTGCATTTCAATACGATTACGCAAATCACTTATGTACATCACAAACAAGCTTTTGCCTTCTATGCGTGTGTGGCCAATCGATACCCTAACGGGTATTGATTGGCCGCTGATGTGTAGTGCTTCAACATCACGTCCATCACTTTTTTGTTGTGGTTTATTATTATCTAAGTAACTGTTTAAGTAAGAATTGAAGTCGACAATAAATGGAGATGGGATAAAGTCACGAATATTTTGGTGGCACAGATTTTCGAGGTTCCAGCCGAGCAAAGATTCGACTGCTTGGTTGCCGCTTTCTATACGCCCTTTGGCATTAAAGGTAATGATCCCATCAACGGCAGTGCTAATGGTAGCGCGATAACGAGCTTCGCTTAATTTGGCTTGATATAAAGACGTTTGGTATTTAACCAACATATTGACGACTAATACCAATACAATGATAAAAACGGTAATGGTTGCTACCGCAATCGCTAAATAGAACGACATCATTTCGGTTTGTTCTGAAAATTCAAACCCTGGTGGACGGACAAAGCGTGCTGCAGCCATACCGATGTAATGCATACCAGAAACGGCTAGACCCATAACCACAGCAGCAATGGCATTTTTATGTAAGTCACTTAACGTAAAGCGACCTAAATGATTTAAGCTAAAACGGATCCACAACGCCAAAATTGCCAAAATAACAGCAACAATAATCGATAAGCCAAAATAGAATAAGTTGTAACGCAGCAAAGGGGCCATTTCCATAGCCGCCATGCCGACATAATGCATGGTACCAATACCTAAGCCGGTAAGAATGCCGCCAAATATGAACTGGTTAAGTTTAGGCTTAGGAGTAGAAATGACATTTAATGCTACCCAAGAAGCAGCAATGCTAGGGACAAAAGACAAAGCGGTTAAGCCTACATCGTAACTCACCGGTGTACATAAGCTAAATGCCAACATACCGATAAAATGCATTGACCATACACCACCGCCTAAGGCTATGCTGCCGCAGCTGGTTAATAAATATCGTTTATATTTATTAAGGGTTAGCGCTGCTTGAGACGCCACTTGCAATGCCATAAAAGAGGCTAATATTGCAATGGTGATAGAAATAAACACCACCATAGGCTGAAAGTTACCAACAATTAACAGGTTTTCATCTGTGACGGCAAATAGGGTGCGGATTGTTTCAAGCATAATAATTAGATGAATGTCGCTATTAAAATAAGTAATTAAATAGGCTATCGGCCTGAAAGTGAAAAACCGCAGTAATTCGTCTGATTTTTAACTAAAGCCTGTGCTAAATCAATGTTTAGTTAATATACGTTGAGTTAATATTAAAGGTTTACTTTTTTGCGAGACTTTGTGGTTTGCTCGCTACAATCGTTATAAAAATGTGGTCATTATGGGGGAGTGTTTTGGTTTTATGATTAATTATTATCACTTCTGTTTATGGCCGGTGTTTAGATAACCGTTAATAGGGTTGTTGAGGCATTATCACTCTAATGATATTTATTAAACTGTCTGAGCTAAGTCTTCAGTGTAAATATTAACCTTCACGCTATACATTAGCTTTTACTGTAAACATTACTCACCATGCATCTTTAGTCTAATGTAGTGCTTTTTTACTTGTGAGTCAGGCCGTTAATTGGTTAGCTTGAACATGACAAAACGCATGCAAGGAGGCTTTAATGGTCAAACAACATCAGGCACAACTACCGCTTACTCAAAGTGAATATCATGGTGTCACTTCAACGACGCTTACCGATAAAACCATTGGTCAATATTTTGATGATATTGCTAATACTTACCCAGACAATCTTGCTGTAGTCGTTCACCATCAACAAATTCGCTGGAATTACCGTCAGTATCAAGCAAAGATTGATGCCCTTGCGACTGGATTATTAACGCTTGGCATTGAGCCTGGCGATAGAGTCGGCATTTGGTCTCCTAACAATATTGAGTGGTGTTTAACCCAATTTGCTACTGCTAAAATTGGTGCCATTATGGTGTGCATTAATCCGGCTTATCGCCCTGAAGAGCTGGAATACTCCTTGAGTAATGTGGGTTGCCGAGCAGTTATTTGTGCAGATAAATTTAAGTCCAGTGATTACTTACAGATGTTAAATGAGTTGCTGCCAGAGTTAAGCACCAGCACTGCAGGTAAGCTCACTACACTCTCACTGCCTCAACTCGAGTTTGTGATTCGAATGGGCACAGACCGCACTCCCGGCATGCTCAACTTTAATGATTTGCTGCTGGAGGTTAACGACGATGCTCAACATGTGTTGGCCACCATTGCTGACTCTCTCAATACACATGATGCCATTAATATTCAATTTACCTCTGGTACTACAGGTAGCCCTAAAGGCGCGACGTTATCTCATCACAATATTTTAAATAACGCTTATTTAGTGGCTGACGCCATGGGCTTTACTCAAGCTGACAAGTTATGTATGCCAGTTCCTTTATATCATTGCTTCGGCATGGTATTAGGCAGTCTTGCTTGTGTTATTCATGCTTCAGCAGCAGTGTATCCCGGAGAGTCTTTTGATCCGCTTACCACCTTGCAAGTAATAGCAAATGAGCGCTGCACAGCGTTACATGGCGTACCAACCATGTTTATTGCCGAATTAGAACATCCACAATTTAACCGGTTTGACCTTAGCTCATTGCGTACTGGTATTATGGCGGGGGCCACATGCCCCGAAGAAGTCATGCGCCGTGTACAAGAGTTAATGTACATGACAGAAGTGCTAATTGGTTACGGTCAAACCGAGTGTAGTCCGTTAAATCACATCACTGAAATTAACTCCTCAATCGAAAAACAAGTGCTCACCGTTGGTCGAGCATTGCCGCATACAGAAGTGAAAATTATCAATGAGTTTGGCGATGTGGTTGCTATTGGTCAACCAGGTGAAGTGTGCAGTCGAGGTTACTGCATCATGCAAGGTTATTGGAACGATCCGGTTAAAACTGCCGCCACTATCGACAGTACCGGCTGGCTACATTCGGGCGATATAGGTCAAATGGACGAGCTTGGTTATGTGCAAATTGTTGGCCGCATTAAAGATATGATCATCCGTGGCGGTGAGAATATTTACCCACGCGAAATAGAAGAAAAACTCTACAGCCATAAGGACGTACAAGATGCCGCAGTGTTTGGAGTACAAAGTGACAAATACGGTGAGGAAGTTTGCGCATGGATTAAAGTACGCGCCAATGCCGATATTACCGAAGACGATATTCGTCATTTTTTAACCGAGAAATTTGCCTACTTTAAAGTGCCGCGTTATATCAAGTTTGTTGAACAATATCCCATGACAGTTACAGGGAAAATACAAAAGTTTAAAATGCGCGAGTTGATGTATCAAGAGTTACATCAAGCAATAAATTAATCATAGGGCTGAATGCCTTTGACGTATTCGTTTTAATCTACGTGGCTAATCCCCTGTATTAATGAAACCGGGGGGCAATAGAGATTTTAACGTGGTTATCTTAATCATTTTTATGATTAAATGAGCGCGACAATGAGATAAACGATAACCTTGAACTTTGGATTCTTCATAGACAATCTAGGTCCCCTTAATTATTCATGTCAGTTTTGAATAATATTTAATCTATAGTCGATAAAGGAGTAATACGATGAAAGTTTGCGACATCATGACCCCCAGTCCAGTGTGTATTAGTAACGAAGCTAGCCTTAAAGATGCCCACCAATTGATGCAAAGTCGCAACGTGCGCCATCTACCAGTTATTTCAGAGCAAACTGGACAACTCATGGGCATGCTGACCCACAAAAAGATGATTGCCAGTGTACTGAGTATGCTCAATAAATATGGTCAAGGAGCATTAGACCGAAAAGAGCGCTATACCCCCATTGCCGATATTATGGATACTCAAGTGCAAAAACTAGGGTTAGATGAGCCGCTTACCATAGTCGTGCAATATTTTATCGACAATAAACTTGGCTGTCTGCCGGTTGTAGATGAGCAAAACAAAGTGCTGGGAATTGTCACCTCATCAGATTTTGTCAAATTGTGTCAGCGCTTATTATTGACACAAAAGTAATTAAGTTCATAAAATCAAAACAGAGCTAATTTAAGCTTGAGAGATACTCTTATTAAGGTTTATGTCGCAGGTTATTATATCATTTATGACTAAGCCTAATTAAGTTAACACGTTGAAATCTTTTCATTAGATGAGTACGTAAAGTGCTAGAGATGGATTATTAATGACAATAGTATGTGAAACCGAAAGATTAATGATCAGACATCTTAATGTTAATGATACTGCGTTTATTGTGCAGTTATTAAATGATAAGTATTTTATTCGTTATATCGCTGATAAGAAAGTTCGAACTCATGCCGATGCCATTGATTATCTCACCAATGGTCCAATATTGAGCTATCAAGTTTATGGATTTGGTTTAAATGTAGTGTTACTCAAAGGCACTGATACGCCAATCGGTATATGCGGTTTACTGAAAAGAGATGAACTGGATTATCCAGACTTAGGTTATGCATTCTTACCAGAATTTTGGGGACAAGGTTATGCTGCCGAGGCCGCTAACTCAGTCCTTAAAGAAGGTATTATTACTCATTCTTTGAGTATCGTTTTGGCCGTTACGTTAATTGAAAACTTAAGCTCCAATAGCTTGTTGAACAAAATAGGCTTTCATTTAACAGAAACAATTGATCTATATGGCGCTCAAAATAACATGTATGAGTACAGAGCCTAAACGGGCAATAAGAGCGTTCAAGAAAAGATAGAAAAGCGCAAACAAGAAATTATTGCGGAACGAAACAGAAAACAACGGGCCATCAAAAAAGCAGAAGATGACAAACTCAAACAGGAAGCCTAGTTAAAAATTTATAATCCTCGCCCAGACTGTGAAACCTACACCAGCGATGAACACATGGTTGAATGCGTTGAATATCGAAGTGAACAACGCAGAAAATTTGAAGCAGCTTATAGAAAACTAAATATCAATTAAGCTAATAGCGTTAGTACTGAGTGACGCAACTACATTATTAAGAAACAAAAAACAGTAAACATTAAAAACCTTATTATGAAAATAACATAAGTTGTAATTATGAGCTGAAGGTTTGACCGGAGTTTGACCGGATTAATAAAATTCACGTATTGTTTTTATATACAAAAAAGCCTGTAAACAGTTGATGTATACAGGCTTTTTTTATTTTTGATTTGGTCGGTATGAGAGGATTCGAACCTCCGACCCCTGACACCCCATGACAGTGCGCTACCGGGCTGCGCTACATACCGAATTTTGTGCAACTGCTTCAAATATGGACAACTATAATATTTATATTTAAGTCAGCTTGTGAAGCATCACTTAGTTAGTCTATTGGCTTTGGGGTGACTAAGTGGATTAGCACTTTATCAACAGTAATTAACGAGTGCAAGCAGTTAGTTATCAGCCATTTATCGATTGATTATAAACTATCCAGTTGCTGAAAAGCATACATGATTCAATGTTGTAATAAGCAACCAAGCTAAAATCTCAACCGATAATCAAGGCTCTATTGATTACTCTAAAGACGGCCTTATTGATTGTAGAGTCTACGGCCTTCACGCATGACTTGGATCAACTCTGGCGCGCTCATTTTTTTATCCAAGCGTTTTTTATAATCAACATCATAGATGCGGTACTTGCCAAATCGATCTAATACGGTTATCTCAGATTTTTGATAAATAGCAAAGCGGCGGCTGTCACCTATGTATACCCATGTTTGGTCGTTAGGTTCAAGCAAGTTGCGACCAGAGCTATAATCTGTACTTGGGTTAGTACAACCTAAAACATGGCTAAGTAAGGTTGGCGCAATGCCGTAATGGCTGGTGCGGTAGTTTACTTTATTGCCGTGGGTGCTGTCTGGCCAATGAATGATTAACGGTACTTTGACATTACCTGGTGATAAGTCATTGCGCGCATCATTGGCGTTACTGGTAAATACTTGACCGTAAGTGCCTGTAATCAGCACGACAGTATCATCGCTGACATTATTGAGAAGGGTTTCGAGTTGTTGGTCTATAAAGTTTAGCGATTGACGATATTGATTAAACAACACTTTTTGCGCTGGTTTTAAAGGCATATGCGGTTTAATGGTTTGTACCCCTAAAAATCCTACCGGGGTGTCGTAATCTTTTGGTGCCGTTAGGTTTACCAGTGCAAACCAAGGTTGAGTTTGATTTGGTTGCCATGCATTCACCGCGTTAATGGTGTTGATGTCGGCGTCTGCACTGCCATTATCACCTTCGCTGATGTGGATGTTAATGCCGTTAAACATGGCGCTTTTTGCTGTGTAGCCATCATTTTGTGGTGCAAACATCGCTAATTGATAACCTTGTTGCGTAAGGATATTAGTCAATATTGGGCTAGTATTATCAAATTCTTTGCGATCGCTATAGTTGCCTTGTAAGCCATACATGAGGGTAAACATGCTGGTGTCAAAGTCGGTTCCACCCACATAATGATTCATAAATCGCTGGTTTTTAAGTCGATATTGGCTTAAAAAAGGCATAGTGTCACTATCAAGCATGTCTGCGCGCAAACTGTCGATACTGATAAATAATATATTTGGTTGGCTGTCACTGTCTGCCGTGCACTGCATTGGGTTTATTGGGTAGCTGAGTTTACGTGATTTATTGCTACGTGATTCCGTTGGTTGCATGCTGCTGTCTATGCCGTGGTTTTCCATAAACGAACGTGCCGTTGCTGGATAAGACACAGGGTAGGCATCGTCGAAACGGGTTATTTCGGTCATGTTGGTGGCATCGGCCCAAATATGGATTAAGTGACTACTGACAAAGCAGATACCGACAAACAGTACCACTTTATTGCCCCATTGTTTTTTCTGAATTTTGTCGATGCGTTTCCACAAAAAGTTGGCCGCGGTAAGTTCGACAATCACAATAACGATAGGGGTGATAATGTAGGATGTACTGTGTAATAAAGCATTGAGGTCTTGCCAGGCCAAATCGAATGCAAATGGACTTAAATGAATACCATAGTCGTCATAAATAATGGTGTCATAGAGTAGGGTATATAATCCCAGAGAGGCAATAAACGCTGCAAAGCCACGTAATATTTTAGAATAAGGCAGTAGTAAGGTAATTGGGAAGATAAAAATTAAGTAACCAATAAAGGCCAAAAAAGTAAAATGACCTATGGTGCTGATGGCAAGATATGACCAACCTATTATGGTATCAGGGTAGCCGACACTGCCAATATATCGAGCGCCAATTAACATCGCCAATATGCCATTAAAGAAGGCAAACCAGTGACCCCAATTAACTAAGCGTGACACTTTATCACGCGTCATTTGCTGCTTTTTGCGCTCGATCATTTTAACTCGTATTCCTACGTTATTATCACAGACTATCTCAGTGTAACTGATTGTTAGCGTTAGTGATAAATTTATTTAACCAGCTACTTAACTGATTGTGTTAGTGCTTTGGCAAATTGCTCTGCGACTTTTTGGCGAGATTCATTTGGGACTTTTTTGTCGAGTAAATGAGTCACGCAGTTACCTAATACCATTAGGCTTAAATCGGTAGGCGCTTGGTGCTTAGCCAGTACAGCAAGCAACTCGCTGATAAGTGCTTCAACTTGGGTGTTTGTGTATTTAGATTGAATTGCCATAGTCAGAAAACGTCAATAAAGAATGAATTAGCTGCACATAATAACGGATTTAGTGGCTAATCGCCTCAAGTTTTATTTGGTCTATACGAGGAATTTCGTAAACCCTTGTTCGATTTATACGATTGGTCTGATATCATTCTTTTTAAAATTATCATCTGCGACCGACTAGGATTAACAAGGCTTATGAGTATTAGCATTGAACAAGCAATTATTCACGAAATTTCTCAAGACGGACAAGGCCAAATGCATTGTCGTTTACGTCCGCAACCGTTGTTAAATACTCACGCTGTTGAAACCATGTTAGAAGAGTTACACCAGACTTATTCAGGGAAAGCGGGTAAGGGTTTTGGTTTTTTTGGTACTCATGGCGATGACGGTGATGCTAATGATGCATTTTCTAATGCGTTAACGGGCTACCGCAGTGGTGAATTAGGTTTTGTAGAGTTTACCGGGCAAGCCAGCGAATTGTTACAGCAAGAATTGTCTAAGTATGATTTTAGTCAGGGTGGTTTTTTGTTAATGTCTTGCTACACCAGCATGACCAGCGACTATTTATTTGTGGCGTTATTAAGTGCCAAGTCGTCGATGACGGTATTAGATGATATGGAGTTGTCACAAAATAACCATTTAGATTTAAGCAATATTCAATTAGCTGCGCGCATTGATTTAACTGAGTGGCAAGCTGATAAAAGTTCACGGAAGTATATTTCGTTTATTCGTGGTCGTGCGGGCCGTAAAGTGGCTGATTTCTTTTTAGACTTTATGGGGTGTGTTGAGGGTGTTAACACCAAAGCGCAAAATAAAACCTTAATCCATGCGGTTGAAGACTTTGTCGCGGGCAGTGAGTTAACCAAAAACGAGCGCCAAGATTGCCGCAATAAGGTATTTGAATATTGTGCTGAGCGAGCGGATTCTGGGGATGTCATTGAAGTTAAAGATTTGGCCGACGAATTAGCTGATTCTGGTATGGATTCGTTTTATGATTTTGCTTGTGGTGGCAGTTATGAGTTGGACGATGAGTTTCCGGCTGACAAAGCCAGTTTACGCAGTTTAAAGAAATTTTCTGGCACTGGCGGTGGCGTAACCTTGAGTTTTGATGGTGGCCATTTAGGCGAGCGAGTTATTTACGATCCTATTTCTGACACCATTTTAATTAAAGGTGTACCAGCCAATTTGAAAGATCAACTAGATCGTCGCCTGAAAGGTGAATAATGGCGAATAAACGTTAATATCCTTGATGATAAAGCGTCCTATAACGGCGCTTTTTTTATAATATTATTGATAGTAACCATGTACGCTTGGTCAATTGAGTGTCTTTTTGATAATTAGTGAAATAGTTGACAACGGATGTGATTTTTAACAACACGTATACATGTGTACAGAATGCTTTGATGCAGTATATAAGCTGATATTATTCAACACTTTTATAGATATAGATTCTTCCTTTAAAAAAGATGAGATTCATTTGTGGTCTTAACATCGCTTTAAAGCAGGGCATATGACTTTATTGTGTTGATTAGATTGTTAATGAACGTTAGCAATAACTGGTATGATTTTTGGTGTGGTTGAAACTTTTTACTTTTCATTCATGGGTAGTTGAGTAAACTAGCGCCACTTTTCAGTATTTTTGTTTGCTATGTCATTAACGGCATAACAAACTTTGGGGGAGCGATGATCACTGCATACGCCTATCAAAATAGACAACTCATCATCACCGAATTAAGCGTTGGCGATAAAGTGCCAGAGTCGACATTGTGGTTGGATTTATTAAGACCTGAAGATGAAGAACGTGAATGGTTGAGCTTGTTCTCTACTGAAGAAGTCCCTGATGAAGAAGATGTTAAAGAAATTGAGGCCTCAGCGCGTTTCTACCAAAACCAAGACGGTTTACACATTAACTCACTGTTTCCACAGCGCGTGGGTTCTGATGTTCGCGCCGTAAACGTGTCATTTAACTTACGCGAACAGTTTTTACTGACCATACGCGAAGAGGACGTCGGTCTTATTCGTCTGTTGCGTAACTACTTACGTTTAGGTCGTCTTGATTTGACGACACCACAAGGGTTGATGCTAGAGTTATTCTATTTAAAAGTGGACTATCTATCTGACTTAATTGAAGATGTTTATAGCATATTAGAAAATGTCGGCGAGCAAGTTTTTAATGACGAAGAGCTTGATGATGTATTTAAGCTTATCACCTTACAAGAAGACTCTAACGGTAAAATTCGTTTAAGTTTGTTGGATACGCAGCGCTCATTACGTTATATGCAACGTTATTATCGTGATAATTTGTCCGATGAAAACTTAAAAGGCATCCGTGAGATGTTGTCGGATATTGAATCATTAATGCCACACAGCCAGTTTATTTTCGATAAATTACAATTCTTGCTGGATGCGGCAATGGGTTTCAGTGGTTTGCAACAAAACAAAATCATTAAAATATTTTCAGTATCGGCAGTGGTGTTTCTGCCGCCGACATTAATTGCCAGCAGTTATGGGATGAACTTTCACCTTATGCCTGAGCTTGATTGGCGCTTTGGTTACCCTTTAGCGGTGGTATTAATGCTTGCCAGCGCGGCAGGGACCTACTTTTTCTTTAAAAGAAAAGGGTGGTTGTAGTAGTCATCTCAATAACAAAATTAACGCCATCAATTGTTGTCAGTTGATGGTTTTTTTATGTGTGTGATATCCATTTTAGAGTAATGGATTTAGTGATTTTCAGTATTAGTTTTTACCAATGGCAAAACTAATTTTATCTCGTGGACTCAGATAAGCATGAATTTTGGGGGGCAGTGACGCGGCGGGTAAACTGCGCACAATTGTCATGTTTTCATCTTGAAGATTGATAATGGGCATTAAGTCTTTAGGTACTAGTTGGTCGTATACAATGATATTAGGTGACAATAATTGTTGTAAATTGACTGAGATGACCATGGCAAATTGCCCGCTAGACAATTCAATAATGCTACCTGGCGGATAAATACCTAACATTTTTATTAGCTTACTAACATATTCTGCATTTAGTTTTTTACTGTAATTTTTGTACAAAAAGCCCAAGGCTACGCTGGGTGTTTTGCTCTTTGTTTGATTTGAGCCGTTACATAGAATGTCATATTCATTGACGACAGCGATTAACTGCGACAATTTATCGAGCTTGTCTGCTTTTAGTCCTTGCGGGTAGCCTGTTCCATCGAGGAATTCATGATGGTTGGCAATCAATGGTTTAGCTGCATCCGGAAAACTATCTGCCAACTTTAGAAAGTTAATACTCATCAAAGGATGTTGTTTAATATAGTTTTCTTCTGGGGTAGTCAGCTCTACTCGTTTGTTGAGAATGGTACTAGGAACCTTAAGTTTGCCAATATCGTGAAATAAGGCGCCTATACCTATAGTTTCAACTTCTTCTCGACCCCAGCCAAGTTCTTTTGCCATCAGCATACACAGCATAGCTACGTTTAATGAATGATGATAAATGTGCTCATCATTTTTTGCGTCACTCATTAAGTGTAATGCTAGATTGTCGCTACTAAGCAGCATGTTTGTTATGTTACTAATGAGTTCTTTTGCTTCACCAACAGCATTAAGTGGACGACTACTCACTTTAGAGACCATTGACCGCATCATGGCGACAGAACGAGTAAATTGCTGTTCTGTTTTCTTTAAATCGCGTTTGAGTTTTTGTTGTTGCTCAATTTTTTCTGACTTTTGAAGAAGCATTTTTTCCTTAAGTGCGGCTAAGGTATGCTCATCTGTTTTGGGGGTATTAATATTATCTGATGTGACAGGTTGTATATCACTTTTGTCGGGGTCAAAGAAAACATCTTTTATCCCTAATCCTTTGATAATTTCAATTTGCGCTGTATTTTTGATTTTAAAGCTGCCAAACAGGAAGGGGTGATCTTTCCAAGAAACAGGCAAACGGATAAATGTTCCGATTTCTAATTGCTCTACAGCGATTTTTTTATTTTTTTTCATATTCAATAGATAGTTACTTTAAAAGAACAAAAAGCTATGTTGAGCGTTGTCCTTTACAGATACCTGAATCACGTGGCAGCATATTACTATAAATTGATTAACAATGGTTGGCTTAAGATGGATTTTATTGAAGTATATCCCAATGCGATGAGTAATGATTTATGTGACCGCTTAATTGCTGCATTTGAAGCGCATCCTAGCGTAGCTCTTGGGCAAACTGGTTTTGGTGTTGATACCGAAAAAAAGCACAGCCGTGATTTAATGTTAGATACTTTTGATGATTTAGCTGAATTAAAAAATGAATTACTCGATGTGACATTAACTCGTGTTACTGAATATTTAACTCAGTATTCACTCTGTCTCATGGGGGCTGTGTCAGTACAAGTCGCTGATGAAAATGGTCAGCCACAGACCTTAACGCCTGCTAATTTTGATAACTTAGGTCGACCAAGAGCGGCGGCGTTAACTAAGTACTTGTATCGAAGTGGTACGATAAATATACAGCATTACAAACAGGGTGTTGGCGGTTATCCCCATTGGCATTCAGAACAGTTTCCTCAAAATGATCATAATGAAGCCTTACATCGTGTTGTTTTGTATATGTTCTATTTGAACGATGTTGAAGAGGGCGGCGAAACGGAGTTTTATTATCAACAGCGTAAAATAAGCCCTAAAAAAGGCACTATGGTGATTGCCCCTGCCGGTTTTACTCACAGTCATCGCGGCAATGTGCCCATTAGCAATGATAAGTATATTGCCACTTCATGGGTGATGTTTAATCGGGCTGAACAGCTTTATGCAGCGCTGAGTTAGTTTTTTGCCTTGGTAATATTTTTTCTTAGCATCAACTCGATTAATACTTGAGTTTTTTTGCTGAATGTAAAAATAGACAAGCCTTAAATTTTTTATATTAAAAGTTATTTTTTATTAGTATGTTAAAAGATGGTCTTGGTTTGTTTATAAACAAATATTTTGCACATTTATTTGAAGTTTATTGATTAAATAAGAATAATTATAGTTATCTTTTTCCATATTTGTCACATTCCGATTGCTTTGTCTATGTGATCGGGTGTTAGGTAAGTTAGAATAACCACATTAATTCACTACCCTTAAGATTAAGATGAAACTAACACATATATTATCGGCTAGCTTATTGAGTTTATTTTCGACGTTTGCATTAAGCGCCACCTTTACGTTTACTGCTATACCTGATGAAGATGAAAGTCAGCTTCGTACTCGCTTTGATAAAGTGGCGGTTTACTTATCAGAGCAATTAGGTGTGGAAGTCAAGTATATTCCGGTCAAGTCATATTCTGCTGCAGTAACGGCGTTTCGTAATAACCAAGTTCAATTAGCATGGTTTGGTGGCTTATCTGGGGTGCAAGCTCGTCGTTTAGTGCCCGGTTCTGAAGCCATAGCACAGGGTTTTGAAGATCAATTTTTTAAAAGCTATTTGATTGCAAATCATTCAATTGACCTTATGCCATCTGATAATTTCCCTACACTTAATAATTACACCTTTACGTTTGGATCTAAAGATTCAACCTCAGGGCGCTTGATGCCACAGTATTTTATTGAAAAAAATACTGGCAAGCCAATTGAGCAGATTTTTAAACGCATTGGTTTTTCTGGTGACCATAGCCGTACTATCAGCCAAGTTGAAGCGGGTGTATATCAAGTAGGTGCAGTGAATTACAAAGTGTGGGACACCGCCGTTGAAACCGGTAAAGTTGATACCAGTAAAGTAAAAGTCATTTGGGAAAGTCCGACTTACCAGGATTATCAATGGACTGTTCATTCGGGCATTGACAACGATTTTGGTGCTGGCTTTAAAGATAAACTCACTCAAGTGTTAATTGGCATGACTGATAAAGATTTATTGGCCAGTTTTCCTCGTGAATCATTTGTACCTGCCAAAAATAGTGATTATGAACCGATTGAGCGTGTGGCTAAAACAATTGGAATGATTGATTAATGTTGTCGTTGGTTGATGTTGATTTAGGTTATAACCAACAGATTATATTATCTAAAGTTAATTTGTCATTTAATGCCAATGAGCATGTGGCTATTTTAGGTCCTTCAGGCGTGGGTAAAACCACGCTGTTGCATCATTTGTATCAACAATTGTCTGAGCAAACCTGTTTGTGTTCTCAAGCCCAAGGACTGGTCGATAACTTATCGATTTATCACAACGTGTTTATTGGTGGATTAGCGCGCCATTCTCGTTGGTATAATTTGGCTAATTTGTTGTTGCCGTTTAAAAAGCCGCAACTTCACATTATCGATATTTGCCAACAGTTGGAGCTAGTGGTGCCATTGCAGCAGAAAGTTAGCGAGTTATCTGGTGGTCAACGTCAACGGGTAGCGCTCGCTAGAGCGTTATTTCAGCAACAGTCAGTGTTTATGGGTGATGAACCTTTTTCTGCATTGGATCCATTAATGGGCTTACGACTGTTAAATTTGATTAAGCAAGCACATCCGAGTGTGATTTGTGTGCTACATGATGCCGAATTAGCATTAGCACATTTTGATCGTATTATTGTGATTAGCGATGGAAAAGTCGTATTAGATGATAAAGCTGAACAATTAACTTTGGCTCATTTGTCGCAGCACTATGCATTAACTGATGCTGCAAAAAATGTTGTGATATAAATATGAATCAATCGCTATTAAAAATACCTCATATTACTTACGTTTTTCCATTTAGTAACAATCCTTTCTATTATGCCTAAAGCCATGCTCTTTAGTGGATTCTCTTTTGTAGGCCACTGGCAGAAAATCACTCTGTTGCTTTTATTGATGGTTTCAGTGTGCTGGTTTTTTGCTGATACCGAAGTAATCGCGCTCGATCCTTGGACCGAACTTGGCCGTATGGGTCTGGGTTTTATTCATCCAGATTTTTTTGCGACAGAATATTTATTTGAGGCTCTTTGGCAAACTATCAGTTTTGCTTTACTCGGTATTACGGTTGGATTGCTATTAGGGTTCCCATTAGCATTGTGGTATCAACACCCTTTGATTGCGGCAATGTGTGCATTTATTCGCGCTATCCATGAGATATTTTGGGCGTTAATATTTTTACAAATATTTGGTTTATCGGCGATTACGGGTATTTTAGCCATTGCCCTTCCTTATGCCGCTACGTTTGCCCGCGTCTTTGCGGATATTTTACAGCAAGCGCCCTTACACACCCTGTTTTCACTGCCAAAAGGCACCGATAAACTGTCTACTTTTATTTATGGTCGCTGGATGCATATGTATCCGCAGATTGTCGATTATATTCGTTACCGTTTCGAATGTGCGTTACGCAGTAGTGCGGTGTTGGGTTTTATTGGTATGCCGACATTAGGCTTCTATTTAGAATCTGCCTTTCGCCAAGGGCATTATGAGCAAGGTGGGGCATTATTAATCTTATTCGTATTGTTAATTGGTAGCATACGTTATTGGGCTAGACCGATTTTGTTTTGGCTGTATTTACCTCTTGCTGTGTATTTTTTACCGCCAATTCCGACAATTGATGGTCAGCTTATTTGGCGCTTTCTTAGTGTTGATATTTTACCACCAATGTTACAAGGGCAAGCCTTTTTAAGTTGGTTTGATACTGAACACTTGTCAAAATTATTTGATTGGAGCTATAAGCTAATAAGCCAACAAGTTATTCCAGGGATGATTGCCACCTTAGTGCTGGCTTTTTGTGCCTTAGGGTTAACCTATTTATTCACATTGGTATTATTACCTTTTAATACTCGACTGATGATGCCAAAAGTGATTATCTTAATCATGAGGGCGGTGAATTTAATATTACGTTCTCTGCCCGAATATTTGTTGGCTTTTGTGTTTATGATGTTGTTGGGACCTTCGATGTTACCTGCGATCATCGCATTAGCATTACACAATAGCGGCCTGATGGTATTTTTAATGGCGCGCCAAGCTGACAGTGTGACCGTGCCGCTGACTTATCAACCTCGGATTGATCAATACAGTTATTTGGTTATTCCTGCCATATATCCTCATTTTATGGGCCTGTTGTTTTATCGTTTTGAAGTGATTATTCGAGAAACAGCTATTTTGGGGATGCTTGGGGTCATGACGTTAGGATTTTATGTCGATAGTAATTTTTCTGAAATTCGTTTTAGTGGTGCTTTATTACTATTAGTGTTCACTGCTGGACTCAATGTGGTAGTAGATTATTTTGCGCGTCGATTATTACAACATCCCCGAAGTCGTTTACAAGCTTGCTAACACCGCTTAATTATATGATTTGTAATATATTTAGTTAATGTCTACTATTGTATAGTTTAAAGCGGTTTTGTTTGCTAACTGTATGATATTTAAAGTGTATTCATTATTTTCTCAACAACATTGTTGGCAATGGTAAGAGCTACTGCAATAAAGATAATTCCAACCAGTAAATCAATAATGGTATTGGCCGCCAGCAACTTTTGCTGTACTTGCGGCTTAGATAGAACAAGTGCCAATAAACTAAACCAGGCTAATGATAAGACAAATAATAATATCGCTGCGGCTATTTTGGTTGAATTGTTGACTTGTGGGGTGATCAATACTGAAAACAGGGTGATAAAAAAGATCAGTGCTTTTGGATTGAGTAAATTAGTATATAAGCCGACTTTAAAGCCTTTTATTGATGATATTAATCCGGTCGTTGTTGGTTGGCTTTGAGCTGATAATTCTGCTGATGAAATTTCACGTTTATTGATGATACTGGTGAGTGCAGATTTGAGCGCCCCATATCCCATCCAGGCTAAATAGCTACTGCCAATCAATTGCACTACCATAAAGGCAACATGCGATTGTTGGATCATCACACTGATCCCCATTAAGGATAGAAAGGTGTGAACTAATATGGCGACGGCAATGCCTAAGGCACAATAAAGCGCCGTTAAGCGGGTTTGTTGGGTTGCCATTCTGACAATAATGGCAAAGTCTGGTCCTGGGCTCATTAATGCCACAATATGAATAACCGCTAAACTAGACAATAAAGTAATGTCCATATTGATTCCGTTTTTTTCAATTAAAGTAGGTGATACCTTGGGTATATCTATAAGCGCTAATATTAATGTAAGTTGATGATAATGGCATGTTTATGCAAGGAAAGGATAATAAAAAAGCGCTAAATTAGCGCTTTTTTTATTATTATGTAAGTTTAACCATCATTTCTTGGCATTAAGCACTTGCTCTTCAAAGCTTTTTGCTGCCTTACCTGCTTGCGAATCATTGAATATATCTTCATTAAATTCACCCTCAGATTTGGCGATGATAACAGTAGCAACAGCATCGCCAGTTACGTTTACCGCAGTGCGGATCATGTCTAGCATTCTGTCGACGCCAATAATCAAGGCAATACCTTCAACCGGTAAACCCACTTGGTTTAACACCATTGCCAGCATAATAAGGCCTACACCTGGTACACCTGCAGTGCCTATAGACGCTAGTGTAGCCGTTACCACAACAGTAGCGTAATCCATTATGCTCAATTCAATACCAAAAACTTGGGCAATAAATACCGTTGCAACACCCTGCATAATGGCGGTGCCATCCATATTGAGTGTGGCACCAAGTGGTAAGGTGAATGACGCTATTTTGTTGTCAACGCCCATTCTGTGCTCAGCAGTTTCAATCGTAACCGGCAATGTTGCATTAGAGCTTGCGGTACTAAAAGCAAATAGCTGCACGTCGCGAATTTTGCGCAAGAACATCAATGGACTGAGACCGGAGAATAGTTTTAGCAAAGTAGGATAAACCACTAGGCCTTGAATAAAGAGCACGATGACGACTAAACAGAAGTATTTGACTACGCTACCAAAGGTCTCTAATCCTAAGGTTAAGCTCAGTTTGGCCATTAATGCGAACACACCGTAAGGTGCTAATTGCATAATCAGCGTGACAACACGCATGATGACGTCATTTAAATCGTTAAAAAAGGTCGCAACACGAGTACCTTTATCACCGATATGCGAGATAGCAAAGCCAAAAACAACCGCGAAGATGATAATCTGCAGCATATTTCCTTCACTCATCGCTTGCATCGGGTTTGTCGGTACAATATTAATAATGACTTCAGACAAACTAGGTGCATCTTTAACCGTAAATTCTAACGCGTTACCTGCAAGGCTGGCATTACCAGGGTGGATAAGCACCGCTGCTAAAATAGCGATAGTGAGAGCGATTGCTGTGGTGAATAAATAGAAAGCAATTGTCTTACCGCCTAGGCGACCTAATTTAGATGGGTCACTTAATGAGCTTGTACCACAGACAAGTGAAATAAAGACGAGTGGAACGACAAGCATTTTTAAGCTTGATATAAAGATGGTACCGATAACATGTAAAAAGCCATCGGTAATGTATTCTTTGATAAATTGACTGTCTGGAAATACGTTCCTTAAAAGAAGGCCTAAAACAATGCCCGCAGCCATACCAATTAAAATTTTGCTCGTGAGCCCGAGCTTGCGTTGTTTACTCACAGAGTGTTCCTTCTCATCATATTATTTTATGTCTTTATTGAATGCGCTAAAGATTAGCAGGAATCGGCAACTTAGGAAATGGCCTAAAAGTGAAAGTTTTCGCCGATAAATAGGGAATAAAACAGTAGAGTTATGCTAAAGTTACAAGATATTTGCGTATTGTTAATGTATAAGTAACTATAATAATTCTTAAGTTTATTTTTAATGTAACAGGGAGCCTGACAATGAGGTCAGCATATAAAGTTTGTTTAGCACTTTTATGTTCTTTTTTTCTCGTCGCATGTGGCGGCGGTGGCAGTATAACCGATGATGGGACAGGAGGAGACGATACTGATACAGCGACAATTACATTAGCTATCGACAATACTCAAGTTTCGGTTGCAGAACCAGCAATCATTACCGCAACAGTGAAAGACTCAACGGGTGCAGCTGTCAGTACCCTTGTTACATTTACGCTCAACAATGATGATTATGGTACATTTTCACCCAGTACTGGTGAAGTCGTCACTAACTCAAGCGGTGTGGCTACAATCCAACTCAATACTGCAGAGATTAACACCGGAGCAACAGTGACCGCGACCACCACTTCAGGTGCAAGTGCATCATTAGTTGTCACTATGACTGGTGACGGTGGTGTAGCCGGTGGAGGAGCGCAAGTTTCATTGGTGTTAACCGATGCTGCGGGCAATACTATTCAATCTATTAGTACATTATCGCCGGGTAAATTAACTGCGACTGTCACGGGTATTACCAAGGCTTCTATTGTGACATTTGATAGTCCTATCGGTGATTTGCCTGTTAAAACGGCGGTGACCAATGCTCAAGGCAAGGCCACTGTAGATATTTATGCCGGCAGTTCGTTAGGCGCTGGTGAAGCAACAGCGACATTGTCCACCAATGAAACCGGTTCAACCATTGTTGTTGTCGGGGCTACTAATGTTGTTATGGGTAGCGGTACACCTTTTGTTGAAGGTGTGGCAGAAATTAGTACAACTGATTTATCTGCGGGTGGAACCGCAACGGTAACAGTGTCTATTCAAGATGATTCGGGCAATGTATTTACCCAACCAGTGGACGTAAATTTTTCATCTACCTGCGCAACTAAAAGCCCTGCACAAGCAGTTATTAGCTCACCTGTGTCGTCAAGTAATGGTATTGCTACTTCAACCTACCGTGCAGAAGGTTGCGTTGGTGAAGACCAAATTAATGTGACAGCCGATGCTGGCGGTATTAGCTTATCTGCAGTGGGTACTATCAATGTGCTCCAGGCTGATGTTGGCAGTATTGTGTTTGTATCCGCCGTTCCTGAAAATATTAGTATTTTAGGCACTGGTGGTACAGAAGCGTCAGTGGTTAAATTTAAAGTGTTGGATAAAAATAGCAATGTGGTTGCTAACCAAAATGTTAAATTTTCTTTAAATACCAATGTGGGTGGGGTTAAAATTGATCCTCTGCAAGCCACAACAGACAATGATGGAATTGTGCAAACTGTCGTGACTACCGGTACCGTGGCAACTTCTTTGCGGGTGACTGCAACTGTTGATAATGAAGCCGTACCTGTTGTGTCGAGTCAATCTAGTCAGTTGATTGTGTCTACCGGTATTCCTGACCAAGACAGCTTCTCATTAGCTGCGACAATTTTAAATGCCGAAGGTTGGGATGTAGATGGCACAGAAGTGACCATTACAGCGCGTATGGCTGATGCATTTAACAACCCCGTGCCCGATGGGACAACGGTGTCTTTTACTACAGAAGGTGGTTCTATTGAGGATGCATGTCAAACACTAAATGGTGCATGTTCTGTCACTTGGACAAGTCAACTACCTCGACCTGACGGTGAGACACTTCTTAATGGTGCAGGCCAGATGTACCGTAATCCTAATGCAGAATTATCTTATGATTCAACATTAAATATTTATGGCAATATTTACGGTCAAAAATATGGTGGTCGAGCCACTATTACCGCTACGGCTATAGGTGAAGAGTCATTCCCTGATCTCAATGGTAATGGTCGTTTTGATGCTTCAGAAGTAACAGAATTTCTTACGGGTACTGACGTTACAGGTCAATCATTTGATTTGAACGATGCTTATAATGATTATAATGAAGATGGCTTTTTTAATCCGCAACAAACGGGTGGTCAGACTGGCGGTTCTCTAGAAGAGTTAGTTGATTTTAATGCTAATGGTGTATTTGATCTCAAAGACAGCAAATACAATGGTGTACTTTGTTCTGATCCAGTACACAGTGCTTGTGCCGATGGTGTCACTGAATCTAAGTCATTGTATGTTCGCCGCAGCCTGACGATGGTAATGTCTGGAAGTACGGCTTTTGCTTCGGCACCAGCTGATATTATGGTTGTAGATAGTACTGGTATTCACTCTGGCGAAACTAGTATGGTCATAGAAGGTAAAGGCTCTGCTACAGCAACGTTTACTATTTCTGATTTACATAATCAACAAATGCCAGCAGGTTCTGTAGTGAGATTTACTACCTCCGCAGGTTCAGTGGTTAGTTCAAGTGAATATACTTGGCCTAGCAGTAACTATAATGGTGGCCGTCAATTTACCACGACAATTAAAGGTGAAGATGAGCCCAATACTGGTGTATTCCTTGTTGAAGTTGAATCAGCCAATGGTTTGATTACTCCAGTAGTTTCGATTGGTATTACTATTCTATAATCGATAGTTATTTTGATAGTAGATTCTAATTTGTAAAAAGGCGCATTTTGCGCCTTTTTATTAGTTTAGTTTTATTAGTTTAGTTTTATTGTTGCATCAACAAACAAACAAAAAAGCCAACTGCTTCAACAGTTGGCTTTTACAAATACTTTACCTTTTATTACCCAATTGAGCAGTTTAAATTATCTCTGGAACTGATATACACTGCCTAATTTTAATATTTGTGTAAGTTCATCTAATGCGGTACGAGACTCAATAATCAATTGCGGATCGGCAAGATCGCTAACGGTTAGTTGATCGCGATAGTGTTTATCAACCCAAGTATTTAAGCTAGTAAATAAACCCTCATTCATTAATGTGTTTTGGTTCACGGCGGTAATTTCTTGTTCACTCATTGCTACGCGTAGGCGCAAACATGCTGGACCACCACCGTTTTGCATACTTTGTTTTACATCAAAATAACGCACTTGTTTAATCGGCGTACCTAAGGTCACTAGTTCATTTAAGTAAGCAAATACCGCTGGGTTTTCTTGGCAATTTGTTGGTGCGATAATGGCCATTTCACCATTAGGTAAGGTAATTATTTGAGTATTAAATAAGTAACTACGTACCGCATCATTAATTGATACTTGTTCGGTAGTGACTTTCACAAAATGCATATTAGTGTTCATTTTCTGACGGATTTCGTCAAATTTATTATCAGTATCTAAAAAAGCTTGTTCATGGTAGAAAAGCACATTTTGATTACCGACTGAAATCACGTCGTTATGGAATACACCTTGGTCGATTACTGCTGGATTTTGTTGCATAAACACGCAGCTTTCATCTTCAAGTTGGTGTAAACGAGACACCGCTTGAGAAGCTTCTAATGTTTGTCGGGCGGGGTATTTAGTCGGTTTTGGCGAGTTTGGATCAGTTGCTGACAGACCATAAACAAAAAGCTCCACTCCAGCGTGACCATATTCAGCACAGAAACGCGTATGGTTTGCGGCACCTTCATCACCAAAGCTAGTGTGTTCAGGTAAATGTTGATGATGTTTAAAATAACGATCATTGTTGAATGTCGCCTGCAAAATATTGCCAGTAGTAACAGGTTCAATGCTGCGATGTAATTTATCAACTAAGTTAGCTGGAGTGAAATGCACCTTGCCATCACGAGTGTCTGCACTTGGTGATACTGTAGCGGCATTTGCTGTCCACATGCTAGAAGCACTGCAGCAGGCATTAAGTAAAGCAGGGGCTTGCTGAGCCGCTTTTTGTAAAACCTCTGAGTCTGACCCAGAAAAACCAATTCGACGCAATGTATACAGGTCTGGGCGCTCTTGCGGTGCTAATACGCCTTGAACCATACCTAGGTCGGCTAATGCTTTGGCTTTTTGTAAACCTTGTTTGGCTGCCGCTTTAGGATTAGAGGTTTGAGCCGCATTACTAAATGAGGCTACATTACCAAATGATAATCCGGCATAATTATGAGTTGGTCCTACCAAGCCATCAAAGTTGGCTTCAAAATGCTTCATTTGTGATCCTTGAGAATTTTTGTGAATAATTATTATTGTAGTTGCACTTATTTGTGTTACTTATAAAAAAGGAACGTGATCGCTCATGTCAGTTAACGCTAATTTAACGCCAGTATACTTAAGCTATTAGGGTTAACAAGGTGTGGTTATTTTGTACAGATGTATATTAATGACTAAAAATGCACTGAATATGCTCGCAAGTATCATTAAATGATAAATTACGTTCAAAAAACGCATATTATATTTTACATTTTTTTATATTTGATTAAAAAATGACTTATTAACCTATATAAAAGAGGGTTTAACTTGAAACTATCGTCTCAACCCTCTATATATGGACCTAATTTCCTTTATTTCGAGACTTTTTGGCGCAAATAAAACTATGGGTAAATCGCTAGTTATTGTCGAATCGCCGGCCAAAGCCAAGACAATTAATAAATATCTTGGCAAAGACTTCATTGTGAAGTCGAGTGTAGGTCACATTCGTGACTTACCAACTTCGTCTACTTCTGATGGCACCACTGCGACTAAAACCGCTGCAGAAGTAAAAAAATTATCGCCTGAAGAAAAAGCTAAATATAAGCTGATCAGAAACAAGCAAGCGCTTGTGGCGCGCATGGGTGTGAACCCAGATAAAGGCTGGGCAGCCAAGTATCAAATACTGCCTGGTAAAGAGAAAGTGGTTAAAGAATTAAAAGCGTTAGCAGAAACTGCTGACCATATCTATCTCGCAACGGATTTGGACCGTGAAGGGGAAGCCATTGCCTGGCATTTACAGGAAATTATTGGTGGCGACGCTTCACGGTATCAACGTGTGGTATTTAACGAAATTACCAAAACAGCAATTCAAGAAGCATTCAGCAAGCCATCGGTACTTGATACTAATATGGTTAATGCTCAGCAAGCTCGTCGCTTTTTAGACCGTGTTGTTGGCTTTATGGTGTCACCATTATTATGGAAAAAAGTCGCTCGTGGTTTATCGGCTGGACGTGTTCAATCGGTTGCTGTTCGCCTCGTAGTCGAACGTGAGAGTGAAATTAAAGCTTTCGTTCCAGAAGAGTTTTGGGATATTCATGCTGAATTAAATACCCCAACGGCTGCCACGTTAAAAATGCAGGTGATGAAATTTCAATCGGCTGCATTTGAACCGATAAATGAAGCGCAAGCACAAGTGGCGGTGGATGCATTACAAAATGCTAAATTTGTCGTTACTGCACGTGAAGATAAAGCCACGTCAAGCAAGCCATCAGCGCCTTATATTACCTCTACATTGCAGCAAGCGGCCAGTACACGTCTTGGTTTCGGGGTAAAGAAAACCATGATGATGGCTCAACGCTTGTACGAAGCGGGCCATATTACGTATATGCGTACTGACTCAACTAATTTGAGTAAAGAAGCGGTCGAAAACTTACGTGAAATGATAGCTTCTGAGTTTGGTGAAAAGTATTTACCGGCAGATCCTATTCGTTATGGTAGTAAACAGGGCGCTCAAGAGGCGCATGAAGCGATTAGACCGTCAAACGTTGCTGTTCAGTCAGCATCGCTAACCGACATGGAAAGAGACGCTCAGCGCTTGTATGAGCTTATTTGGCGTCAGTTTGTATCTTGTCAGATGACACCTGCACAGTATGACGCAACACGTTTAACTGTGACAGCGGGTGAATATGAACTAAAAGCATCAGGTCGTACATTACGTTTTGATGGTTGGACGCGTGTTCAACCACCGATGAGTAAGAAAAACGAAGAAGATAAGACACTGCCTGTTGTTGAGAAAGGCGATAAGCTTGTTCTTGATGAATTATTATCGAAACAGCATTTTACTAAGCCGCCAGCGAGATATAGCGAAGCGTCTTTAGTGAAAGAGCTTGAAAAACGTGGCATTGGACGTCCATCAACTTATGCGACTATTATTTCAACCATTCAAGATCGTGGCTATGTCAGAGTTGATAATCGCCGTTTCTTTGCTGAAAAAATGGGTGAGATTGTTAGCGAACGTTTAGTTGACAGTTTCAAAGACCTAATGAGTTACGACTTTACCGCCAGCATGGAGCAAACATTAGATGATGTTGCCCAAGGAAAGTTGGACTGGAAAAAAGTGTTAGATGGTTTTTATGGTGATTTTACCAAACAACTATTGTTAGCTGAATTAGATCCAGATGAAGGCGGTATGCGCCCTAATGAGATGGTGCTAACAGACATTAAGTGTCCAACTTGTGGCCGCCCAATGGGGATTAGAACGGGTTCAACTGGGGTATTCCTTGGTTGCTCTGGTTATGCTTTGCCACCAAAAGAACGTTGTAAAACTACGCTTAACCTAACCCCAGGTGAAGAAGCTGTTGGTGACAATGAAGACGGTGAAACTGAAGCACTACGTGCTAAACATCGTTGTCCAAAGTGCGGCACCGCAATGGACAGTTATCTCATTGACGAGACACGTAAATTACATGTTTGTGGTAATAACCCTTCATGTGATGGCTACGAAGTAGAAGCAGGACATTTTAAGATTAAAGGTTATGAAGGACCGATTATTGAGTGCGATCGTTGCGGCAATAATATGGAACTTAAAAACGGTCGATTTGGTAAGTATTTTGGTTGTACCAATAGCGAATGTAAAAACACTCGCAAGTTGTTACGAAGTGGCGAAGCTGCGCCACCAAAAGAAGACCCTATTTTTCTACCAGAATTGAAATGTACAAAATCGGATGCCCACTTTGTGCTCCGTGATGGTGCTGCTGGAATATTTTTAGCGGCCAGTACTTTCCCTAAATCACGAGAAACTCGTGCGCCTTTAGTAGAAGAATTAGTTCAGTATCGTGATTTGTTATGGCCTAAATATAAGTTTCTTGCTGATGCACCGGTGGAAGACGATGAAGGTAATAAAGCTCAGGTTAAATTTAGCCGTAAAACTAAAGAGCAGTATGTTGCTACTGAAGTTGACGGCAAAGCCACTGGCTGGTCTTCGAAATTTATAGGCGGTAAATGGGTAAGTGAATCAACTAAGAAAAAAGCTAAAAAATAATTTTTAGCTTGGTTGAAACATAAAGCTCTTCATTAACGCTATCCGATTGGATAGCGTTTTTTTGTGTCTCAAATACATTCGCTGCATTTTGTAAAAATAAGGATTTTAGCAAATTCCTTTAAAGGTAAGATAAATCAGCCGACAACAGGCATATACAAAAAAGCACTGATAATAATCAGTGCTTTTTGCGTGGTCAATTATACGAATTAGGATCTATTGAAGACCGATATTTCGAATATTATTTTGCACTGTTTTGTGCCGCTTGAATGGCGGTTAACGCAATGGTGTAGACGATATCATCGACTAATGCACCACGAGATAAATCGTTTACCGGTTTACGCATACCTTGAAGCATGGGCCCGATACTGATTAGATCAGCACTTCGCTGTACCGCTTTGTATGTTGTATTACCCGTATTTAAATCTGGGAACACAAATACGGTCGCTTTACCTGCAACAGGGCTGTTAGGAGCTTTAGAAAGCGCCACATTTGGCATCACAGCTGCATCGTATTGCAATGGGCCATCTATGATTAAATCAGGACGCTTTTCTTTAGCAATTCGTGTGGCTTCGCGCACTTTATCAACATCTGAACCAGTACCAGAGGTACCCGTTGAGTAACTGATCATCGCAACGCGAGGCTCGATACCAAAGGCTTTGGCTGACTCTGCTGATTGAATCGCAATATCAGCTAGCTGTTCAGGGTTTGGATCGGGGTTAATAGCACAATCACCATACACTAACACTTGATCTGGCATCAGCATGAAGAAAATCGATGATACTAAGCTTGAACCCGGTGCTGTTTTGATCAATTGCAGTGGTGGGCGAATAGTGTGTGCAGTGGTGTGAATGGCGCCAGAAACAATACCGTCAACTTCATCTTGTGCAAGCATCATAGTGCCAAGCACCATGTTGTCTTCTAGTTGCTCGCGGGCAACGACTTCAGTTAATCCTTTGTTGCGGCGCAATTCGACCATAGGTTCAACATATTTTTCTCGCACAGATTTAGGATCAATAATGATGATGTCTTCGCTTAAAATAACATCTTGTTGTGATGCTACGCGTAGAATTTCTTCACGATTACCAAGTAAAACGCAACGAGCAATCCCACGTTCAGCACAAATTGCCGCCGCTTTAACTGTTCGAGGTTCTTCGCCTTCAGGAAGCACGATGGTTTTATGTGCAGCACGGGCGAGCTCTGTTAATTTATAACGGAATGCTGGTGGCGATAAACGGTGTTCACGAGGAGAGTCTTGAGTGACGCTTTCAATCCATGTTTGGTCAATATGGCTGGCAACATACTCTTGTAATCGTTCAATACGCACGGCGTCATCAACAGGTACTTCGTGATCAAAGCGTTGTATGTTGAGTGAGGTCTGCCATGTGTTTGATTCAATTAAAAATACCGGTAAGCCCGTTTCAAAAGCTTGTTCACACAGCTTCATAATTGCGGGTTCTGGTTCATAGCCGCCAGTCAGTAACAGGGCACCAATTTTAATGCCGTTCATGGCGGCTAAACAGGCTGACACTATTACGTCAGAGCGGTCGCCTGAAGTCACTAACAATGAGTTGTTTTTGATATGACTAACCATATTCGGAATACTGCGAGCACAAAAAGTCACTCGGCGCATACGGCGAGTATGCATTTCACCGGCATTGATGATTTTGGCATTTAAGTGTTTTGCTAAATCAGATGCTCGTGGCGAAATGAGTTCTAAATTATATGGCACACTGCCTAAAATACGCAGTGGGCTCTTACCTGGCAGTTGGAACATGTCCGAGCTATCAATACTTTTGATGTTTTTGTCATCAAAAACTTCAGATAAGTCTGGTCTGGTGCGGCCTTCGCTATCGACTGGCGCACCAATTTTATTGATTATGGCGCCAATTAAGCGCTTATTTTTGTGCCCACCCCATGAATTATAGGCAATTTCTAATCGATTCATTAAGCCATTCGGCGTATCGACTCCGGGGGTTGCGATGAAAATAATATCGGCATCGAGAGCTTTGGCTATTTCATAGTTGATGTCATCAGCAAAAGGGTGGCTACGTGTTGGTACTAATCCTTCAATAACGAGGATTTCGGTATTGTCGGCACAGTCTGCGGCACGCGCAATAATTTGTTCCATTAAGACATCTATTTGCTCTGAGCGGATTAACGCTTCAGCATGTACCATTGTATAAGGTTCTAGCGGATTGACCGTTGGAGAAGTACTTAAAATAGTTGTCGATCGTTCTGGACCCGTATCACCCGACCTAATTTGTGCAATCGGTTTAAAAAATTGCACTTTAACGCCTTTACGTTCTAATGCACGAACCATCCCTAAACTCAGAGACGTTAATCCTACTCCAATACCAATTGGAATAAGCATAATATTACGAGACATGACAACCTCTTTTGTAGGTTTTGTTCATATAAATAAACTTAATTTGATAGGGCAAAGTTTGCTTCTTCAGTAACAAGCAACTTGATTGCATCTTTAGCTATGACCCATTCTTCATTGGTTGGTATCACCATAGCGATAGGGCTATCAGCTTTGGTTATGATCCCCTGTTGACCAAAACGGGCGGCTTTATTTAAGCTCTCATCAACTTTGAAGTTAAAGATTTCCAATAAGTGAAGCACTTTCTTGCGAATAACATCTGAGTTTTCGCCAATGCCACCAGTGAAAACAATAGCGTCTAAACGGCCTAATGGCACTGTGTATGAGGCGATATATTTGGCTAAGCGATAGCAAAAAATCTCTAATGCTAATGTGGCACCTTTGTGCCCGTATTCACAAGCTTCTTCAATACCGCGGCAATCGTTGGTGAGTTCTGAAATACCAAGTAATCCACTTTGGTTATTCAACAGGTTATTGACTTCATCAAGAGTATAACCGAGTTGCTTAACTAAATGGAAAACAATAGATGGATCCATATCGCCACAACGTGTGCCCATGACTAAACCTTCTAATGGGGTTAATCCCATAGATGTGTCGACACTTATTCCGTTTTTAATAGCAGTTACTGATGCACCATTACCTAAATGCGCACAAATAAGGTTAGTGTCGTTAATGTTTTTACCTAATACTTTTGCCGCTTCATGACTGACAAAAAAGTGGCTAGTACCGTGCATACCATAACGGCGAATACTATGCTCACGATACAATTTGTAAGGTAGGGCATAAACATAGGCTTTTTCAGGCATGGTTTGGTGAAATGCGGTATCAAATACTGCAACTTGTGGTAAATCTGGGAAAGAGGCTATCGCGGCACGGATACCAATTAAATGTGCTGGATTATGCAGAGGTGCTAGTGATGCACAATCTTCAATACCTTGAATGACTTCTGGTGTGATAATAACTGAGCGGGTAAACTTTTCTCCACCATGAACAATACGGTGGCCTATGGCTTGAATACTCTCCGCTAATTGCGGTTGTGCTGCCAAGATATCATTAACAATAAATTCTACCGCTTCGCGGTGAGATGAAAATGCACCTAGTTTGGCTTCGTGTTTGTTGCCATGAAATTTCCACTTAATGCGAGAATTATCTAAACCAAAACATTCTGCTAAACCAGAAATTTGTTCATCGCCTGATTGAGCATCAATGATGGCAAATTTTAATGATGAACTACCGCAGTTGATTACGAGCACTAATTTGTCTGACATGTTAACGCCTTCTAAGTCGATAAAACTAAATAAATTATACAATTTTATTTTCTGTTAAGGTTTATGAGCATGCTTAAACATCACACTTTGTTGTTCTTATGGGGATTTGCAACTGATAAGTTAACTTAACATAGTGGCAAATCGACCAGTGCATTTTTGGCATGACACTGTATTATATAAACGTAACACTCACGTCCTAAGCAGTAAAGGTAGCTTAATATTGAACATGAATCTGGTTAAACTACTTGGCGATGGTCAACGTTATATGAAGACTTGGCCAATGGTTAGGCAACTAGGGTATTATTTCCCAGAGTACCGTGTTGTCAAAGCAACTCAATTAGCTATTGTTGCAATGCCAGTGTTGGCATTAGTGGTTACGGCCAGCCAGCTGTATGTTTTTGGCTGGGATTATTTACCACAAGCATTAACTATGTTGTTGTTTTTCATCAGCCTGCCATTGCAAGGCTTATTATGGCTAGGTTGGCGAGCGCGCCATCCATTGCCTTTATCGTTATTTGATTGGGGCAATCAACTCAGTTCAACATTGACTGATATGGGGACATATTGCCAACCTTTAGGCCCAAGTGCCTGTTATTTAGATATGGCCGCTATTTTGAAGCTGGCCTTTGAACGTTTGGATCAAAGTTTTTGGGATGAATTATAATTCATCCTGTACATAAACGGTTACTAATTTACTTATGCTTATGTTTGTTATCATTAAAATGTCGCATTAATACCTCTATCGACAAAAACCTGCTGAATCTTCTGCATTATTTCATTACTTGGTGGTGAAATATGCGCCAAAGTATACGTTTCACCAAAGGCTTGCCATTTATGTTCACCTAACGGGTGATATGGCAATAATTCAACTTTTTCGACATTACTCATCGGTTTGATAAAGTCTGCTAATGCGATGGCAGATTCAACATCTTCGGTAAATCCGGCGACGACGACATAACGGATCCAAGTTTTTATATTTCGTTTAGTCAGATATTGTGCAAATTGTAATGTTCTATGATTGCTGACTTTAGTCAGCTCGATGTGCTTAGTATCGTCCATTTGTTTTATATCAAGTAATACTAAGTCGGTGTTGTCGATCAATTCATCAATCACAGGTTCATATTTGCGGACAAAACCGTTGGTGTCTAAACAAGTGTGTATGCCTTGATTTTTACAGGCTTTAAATAATTCACTCACAAATTGAGCTTGTAAAATGGCCTCGCCACCGCTGGCTGTGATACCACCGCCGCTGGCTTCTAAGAAAGGTTGATAAGCAATGACTTGACTCATTATTTCATCAACAGAAGTTTCCTTACCGCCATCAAGATCCCATGTATCACGATTATGACAATATTGGCAGCGCATAAGGCAACCTTGCATAAAAGCGATGTAGCGAATACCTGGACCATCAACGGTGCCAAATGATTCCACGGAATGTATGCGACCTAACGTCATTGTTGTTCCTTACATGTCTATAAAAAAGGCTGTATCGATAATGACTAAAACATCGATACAGCCAATTTAACAGATACTACAGACCTTTAGTGAATGTCCGCGTAATAACATCTTGTTGCTGCTCTGGAGTAAGCGCATTAAAGCGAACGGCATAGCCCGATACTCGGATGGTTAATTGCGGATATTTATCAGGATTAACAATCGCATCTTCTAGCATTTCACGGTTCATGACGTTAACGTTTAAGTGTTGACCACCTTCACGGTTTGGTCTACTTAAAAAGTAGCCGTCCATCAACGACGCTAAGTTAGTACGACGGCCATTGTCATCTTTACCTAATGCATTTGGCACGATAGAGAAAGTATAAGAAATACCATCTTGTGCGTGGGCAAAAGGGAGCTTAGCCACTGATGTTAAAGAAGCAATAGCACCATTTTCATCACGACCATGCATTGGGTTAGCACCGGGAGCAAATGGTGCGCCTGAACGACGACCGTCAGGAGTGTTACCGGTTTTCTTACCATATACTACATTTGAAGTGATGGTTAAGATTGACTGTGTTGGAATCGCATTACGATACATTTTCTTATCGCGAATTTTAGCCATAAAGCGTTCAACTAAGTCGCAAGCAATGTCATCTACACGAGCATCATTGTTACCAAATTTTGGATAGTCGCCTTGGATATCAAAATCAACAGCGATGCCGTCTTCGTCCCGAATAGGTTTAACTTGAGCATACTTAATTGCTGATAATGAATCGGCAGCAATTGATAAGCCGGCAATACCACAAGCCATTGTGCGGCGTACGTCGCGGTCATGTAATGCCATTAACGCAGACTCGTAAGAATATTTGTCATGCATAAAGTGAATCGCATTTAGTGCAGACACATATTGCGTGGCAAGCCAGTCCATTAATCCATCAAGACGTGACATGACATCATCAAACTCAAGAACATCGGCTGTAATTGGGTCTGCTTTTGGCGCGATTTGGGTTTTCAGTTTTTCGTCAACACCACCGTTAATGGCATATAACATGGTTTTTGCTAAGTTAGCGCGAGCACCGAAAAACTGCATGTGTTTACCCAAAATCATTGGGCTAACACAACAAGCGATGGCGTAATCGTCAGACTCAAAGTCTGGGCGCATTAAATCATCGTTTTCGTATTGAATTGAGCTAGTGTCAATTGATACTTTTGCACAGTAGCTTTTAAAACCTTGTGGTAATTTAGTTGACCACAATACGGTAATGTTTGGCTCTGGGCTTGGGCCCATATTGTATAAAGTATGTAAGAAACGGAAGCTAGATTTAGTCACTAGAGTGCGACCATCAAGACCCATACCCGCGATAGATTCAGTTGCCCAAATTGGGTCGCCAGAGAAAAGCTCATCGTATTCTGGTGTACGTAAGAAACGCACCATACGTAATTTCATCACGAAATGGTCAACCATTTCTTGAGCTTGTTGCTCTGTGATAGCGCCACTCTTTAAGTCTCGTTCAATAAAGATATCTAAGAAAGTTGAAGTACGACCTAATGACATTGCCGCGCCATTTTGGCTTTTGACTGCAGCAAGGTAACCAAAGTAAGTCCATTGGATAGCTTCTTTAGTATTTTTTGCGGGTACCGAAATGTCGCAACCATATTTGGCCGCCATCACTTTCATTTGACCTAACGCACGATGTTGTTCAGATATTTCTTCACGTAATTGGATCACGCTTGATAAATCTTCACCAGATTCAAACTGTGCTTGCAAAGAGCTGAATTGAGCAAACTTATCTTGCATTAGGTAGTCAATACCGTACAAAGCAATGCGGCGGTAATCGCCAATAATACGGCCACGGCCATAAGCATCAGGTAAGCCCGTTAATATGCCAGATTTACGACAAGCCATAATTTCTGGGGTATAGACATCAAAAACACCTTGGTTGTGAGTTTTACGCAGTTCAGAATAAGTATATTTAACATCACTGTTAAGTTCACGACCATAAGCTTTGCATGAACCTTCAACCATACGAATACCACCATTAGGTAGCATGGCACGCTTTAATGGTGCATCAGTTTGTAACCCAACGATGGTTTCAAGGTCTTTATTAATGTAACCAGCTTCATGAGAGGTAATTGTTGAAACCATTTCGGTGTCGAAATCGACAGGGGCATGAGTTTGGTTTTCTTGCTTGATGCCTTCCATGACTTTGTCCCACAAAGCTAATGTGGCATCAGTAGCACCAGCTAAGAATGATTCATCACCCTCATATGGAGTGTAATTTTGTTGGATAAAGTCACGTACGTTAACTTCTGTTTTCCAATCGCCAGCTACGAAACCTTCCCACGCGTTGGCAAATAGTTCGGTTTTATCTGTCATTCACTTAACCCTCTGGTTGATTATCTACGGGTATCATCCCTAGGTATTCGAGGTGATGCTATCCGTTGAGTATTTACATTCTGTGATCTAGGTTTATTCGCTAGACTGAACTGTTTACATCATATGCGTCATTTTGTGGTGAAGTGTTCGGTCTGTTTTCTGTAATGACGCTAATCGTTGTTGTTTATTTAAATTGGTAAGACCATTTGTCCATGCAGTAATAGTAGCATAACTTAGTGACGATATCGGCGGCTTTTGTTAATTGAATGGTAAAAGTGTTAACTGCTTAACAAATCTGTTTAGAATTAAGAGTAGCACAGGCCATTAACATTCATTTAAAAGCATCGCAGTTTATGCTCTTGCTTTAATAATTGATGTTCAACTAAGGATTAAGGCAATGTAGTTAGCTCTTAGTTCATTCTTCTTTGTGACTAGTGACTAATCACATTGCAGCAAGCAGAATTGTTAAGGCCTAATTGAATAGGTTAGTTGACATAAATAATTCGAAAATACAGTTACCTTAACGTGAATCGTTATCATCGTTAAGGTTATCTCGTAAGTGCAATGGTCCTTAGTTTTTTGAGGTTTAGTTTTCCCATTAAATAGGTCTACATGCCATAGGGTATTGAGTCTTTGTATATCACTAACTCATTGTTTAGATTCTTTTCGCGTTTACGACTTATCACTTTGGCAATATAACTTGCTATAACATGTCGAATCGAAAATACCTGTATTCAGATATAAAGCTTGATTACGGATATTGACGTGATGATAACTGAAATCGCTTTATTTATGAGCGGTTAATGCGGCTTAACTGTAATCGTTAGTAGAATGAAACCATTATTACAGACTGTTAACTTGGTAAGACCAATGTACTTTATGTTTCTTGGTGAGTGACTAAATGCCTTTAATTGCTCTTTGGTGTTGTATTCTACTGTGAAGGCTATATTACCATCGCCTTGAGGAAAATCAGTACCATAAGATAAGAAAAAATGATTATTATTCTGGTAAGTGGTAGCTAAAAAGATAGTTTTAATTGTATTTAAATCAACCTCAAAGTTGATAACATTGTCAATATTTTAACAAGGAAATTTTCTATTAAGAAAGGTAGTATAACAATAAAGATTAACATGTTGGTGATCAAAAAATGCCAGCAAATCTGCTGGCATTTTTATTTATGACAATGATGACTCATGTAGAGTCAGTTACATCATTATTGCACGTTTTCGCTATCACCAAATTCACCTGCAAATAATGCAGTTGATAAATAACGTTCAGCAGCCGATGGTAAGATAACCACAATTGTCTTACCGGCAAACTCAGGTAATGCAGCAATTCGATTAGCAGCCACAACCGCAGCACCAGAAGAAATACCCACTAAGATACCTTCTTCTTTCATTAAGCGGCGGGCCATTTCGATAGAGTCTTCATTCGATACAGCTTCAACGCGGTCAATAATTGATAAGTCCAAGTTGCCTGGAATAAAACCAGCACCAATACCTTGGATTTTATGTGGACCAGGTTGAATTGGTTGGCCTGCAAGAGCCTGTGCAATAACGGGTGAGTCAACAGGTTCAACCGCGACAGAGGTAATGGTTTTACCTTGTGCTTTTAAATATCGGCTTACACCCGTTAATGTGCCACCAGTGCCCACACCTGCAACAAATACATCAACTTGACCATCGGTATCATTCCAAATTTCTGGACCAGTGGTTTTTTCGTGAATTTCTGGATTGGCTGGGTTATCGAATTGGCCAAGGATCAGGTATTTTTCTGGCGCTGACTGACGGATCTCTTCAGCTTTATCAATGGCACCTTTCATGCCTTTAGCGCCTTCAGTCAATACTACATTTGCACCGAGTGCTTTTAGCAGCTTACGACGCTCTAAGCTCATGGTGTTTGGCATTGTTAAGGTTAGTTTGTACCCACGAGCAGCAGCAACATAAGCAAGTGCAATACCGGTATTGCCTGACGTTGGTTCAATTAGTTCAATATCTTTAGTTAATGTGCCTTTTTTCTCGGCATCCCAAATCATATTGGCGCCAATACGACATTTCACGCTAAAACTTGGGTTGCGTGATTCCACTTTTGCTAATACTTTGCCATTACTGACACGGTTTAAACGAACGAGTGGTGTATTGCCTATAGTGTATGAATTATCTTCGAAAATTTTGCTCATGGATTATTTGCTCCTATGGTTGCATTACCTAATCATAATCTGCTCAGCAGGATTTAGAAGTGAAAGTTTGTTCTTCTTTATGCTTTTTAGTTATAAATGACTTGATATTTATTCTAAAACTGTCAAAGATGTCGCTATATTAGTCTTTTGTGGTAAAAGGTCATCTTTCAATGGTCTGACCATCAAGTAAATTTAATTTAGTATGACGAGAATAAATCATAAAATACTAGAATAGGCTTAATCAGCGAGATGTTCTAATTTGTGCCATCCATATTTATGAGCAAGGTTGTCGATAAGCGATGTTAAAACCTTCTTTCATGTATGTCGAAATATATGGCGCTCAATGAGCTTTAGCTAACTCATTCACTAAAAATGGTAGAGTAAAATGAATAAAGTTGTGATTTCAGGCAGTGGTTTATATACACCACCTTACAGCGTTTCTAACGACGAATTAGTTAACAGTTATAATAGCTATGTTGATCAGTTTAATCTGGAGCATGCTAACGACATTGAGACGGGTAGCACACAAGCTTTAGCGTATTCTTCAAGTGAGTTTATCGAGAAAGCCTCTGGAATAAAAAGTCGTTATGTTATGGTCAAAGACGGTATTCTGGATACTAATATCATGATGCCATTAATTGCAGATAAGCCTTCTGAAGTATTATCTATGCAAGCTGAAATGGGGATTGCTGCAGCAAATCAAGCGTTACAACAAGCAAACTTAACGAGTGAAGACATCGACTTAGTGATTGTTGCCTGTGCTTACACTCAGCGAGCTTATCCTGCAATTGCGATTGAAATTCAACAAGCCATGGGAACCAAAGGGTTTGCCTATGACATGTTAGTAGCTTGTTCATCAGCGACTTTTGCTATTGTGAATGCTGTTAATGCCATACGCGGTGGAACAGCTAACCGGGTTTTGGTCATCAATCCTGAATTAACGTCACCACAAATCAATTTCCGCGATCGTGATAGTCACTTTATTTTCGGTGATGTTGCCACTGCGGTTGTGGTTGAACGTGAAGAGTTATCTACATCAACGCATGCCTTTAATGTATTGTCTACACGTTGTTTTACCGATTACTCCAGTAATATCCGCAGTAATTTTGGTTTTGTTAATCGTTGCGACCCTGAAAATGCCACTACGGCGGATAAATTATTCCACCAACAAGGCCGTAAAGTGTTTAAAGAACTATTGCCGATGATATATCACCATTTAGATACGCAATTCACCCAAGAACAAATAAAACCAGAAGAGTTTAAGCGCTTATGGCTTCACCAAGCCAACATAAACATGAATTTATTTGTCGTTAAGAAACTGCTTGGTGAGAATGTTGAGCCAACTAAAGCACCTATTGTATTGGATGAGTATGCCAATACTGCGTCGGCCGGATCTATCATTGCGTTTCATAAATTTAACCAAGATTTTAAAACCGGTGATTTAGGTTTATTGTGTTCATTCGGTGCAGGCTATTCTATTGGCAGTATTGTGCTTGAAAAATGTTAGTCGCTTCGAGTTATCGTTATAATTAAAGTTGAATGTATTTAATCAGTTGCGATTATGAATCTATTACAGCGTAATCTGCTAACGTAAAAAAAATAATAATAATGCCGTTGATGTTTATATATCAACGGCATTGTTATTTCTACTACTGTATCTACAACGACACCCAATACAGATCCTAAAGCGTTAGTTGTATAAACAATTCATTATAAATATCATCAATTACACAACACTAAAGACTTCGTTTTGAGTGTGTATTACTTAAAGTAGCCAGGCGTAGCTGAGTTTCATAAAGTAAGTTTTTTCGTTTTGGGTTAATGAATCAATGTCATCATTGGCAATAAACGCATCCGAATAACCAAGATAAAAAACGCTTTGTGGGTTAAGTTTGTATCCATAGAGTAGTTCATTACCTATATCTTGATAAAGTTTGTCTGGCTGTTGATATTTGTATAAATCAGGGTCTCTTTCAATACGAGTGTAAACACTACTTAGGCGAATAAAACTGTTTAAGCTGAGCTGCCAATTTAAGCGCATATCACTAAGGTTAGCCGTAAATAAGCGACCATCATCAACATCTAATGTTTGGTATCGATGAGAAATGTCCAGTACTAATGACTCAGTCAATTTCCATTCAATACCAGGGTTTAACATAGTGGTAGTGGCAGGGCGGTCATTGGCAAAATCAATATCATCGCCATAGCTGCTATCCAGTTCAAGCTTGAGAGAACCAATGGGCGTGAAGCTGGTGTAAAACCACCCTAATGTTTGGTTAAATATACTGGTGTTATCATCAATATCAATGATACTTGGGTTATGGCGTCTGCCCACTCTTTCTCGTTGGACAATCCCCGCGCCGATAAAACTTTGCAGGCCTCCGTTAAACTCAATATACATTTCAGTTTCTTGTTCAAGCCGTTCATTGTTTTGGTTATGAGTAATGTCCCAATCGCCACCTAAGTCAATTTTATTGAAAAAGTTATTTTCTGGGTACCAAATATAGCCGCCGCCAGCTACAAATTTGTTGATATCGACTTTATCGATAAAGCCCAAGTCAGCCCTAAAGTCGCTACCGATAGATTCGTAATTTGTTGAGGCGTACCAATTACGGCGTTCATGTTTATAAGATAGATTGAACATTCTACCGCTAAACTCACCGTCTTTATTCGTGCGAAGTACGCGCTCATTAACAGCGCAATTTCCTATATAACAAACATCAATGTCGTTGCTACAATCGTCTCGTCCACAAAATTGATTGAATAAATCATCAGGGTAGGCAGTTTGTGAATGAGCATATTGTGCCGTAAAGGTATCGTGTTTAGTTGGTTGGTATTTTATGTCGGCACTGGCAAGATAATTATGATATTCATCAGCTTGCTTTAAGGTCACTAAACCACCAATTGAAAATTGCTTACTTGGGTCAAAACGGTATCGAGTGGCTACGTTGTGGCTCTGCTCGTCAATAACAGCAATGTCGGAGCTTAAATTACCGGGAACTAAAAACTGGCTTTGAGTGTCATTGGCGGCGAGAATTGCAAAGGTATGATCGTCGGTTTTGCTGGTGAGTTTTAATCCATAATCTGGCGATCCAATATTACGGGTATGTAGTAAGTCTAGTTGAGTATCGAAATAGTCTTTGTTATCTAAGAAAAAGGCCCGTTTTTCAGGAAAAAATAATGCAAAGGTATTGTTAACATCCAATTGACCGGCATCCGCTTCTACTTGAGAAAAGTCTGGATTAATTGTGGCGTTAAGTAAGGTTGTTGGTGTAATCCCCCAACGTAAATCGAGTCCTACTTCTACGTTGTTTTCATCACTCCAAGGCTGAGTCGGTGCAACATCACGTTGACTACTTTGATCTGCCACTAATGAGGGGGTGAGTTGTAAATCTTTACCTTGCGTCGCTCCTGCTAAGCCCGATGCCGTGCCTAATTGACACAACTGGCATGACACGTTGCGATCTATTTGGTGAGTTG
The DNA here is from genome assembly GCF_005234075.1 of Shewanella sp. MEBiC00475. Classification (NCBI taxonomy): domain Bacteria; kingdom Pseudomonadati; phylum Pseudomonadota; class Gammaproteobacteria; order Alteromonadales; family Shewanellaceae; genus Shewanella; species Shewanella sp. MEBiC00475. The sequence continues at coordinate 378,816 of NZ_CP039928.1, read as the reverse complement.
ATATGCGATGGGTTTCGTTACGAGGATAAAAGCGAATTAATTCGATACCCCATGTTTGCAAAGGGTTGCGATCATCAAAGTTAAATAAACGCAGCGGTAGTTGTATTTCAACCTGATAGCCTTGATCTGTCAGTTTGCCTTTACTGTACCAAATACCATCCCAAGCATCACTTTCTTGGCCTGTAAGCTCATTTTCTATTGAGTCACTTTGCACCCCATAAGGGTTAATAAAAAACTGATAAGCCAAGCGAGCATTGTTAAAAGTATCAAGTTTAATGCCCACCATGTCATCTCCCCAAGACTTATCTCTGTCTCTTAGGTTGACGCGGATTTTATCCGGTGAAGGGTCATGGGCGATAAACGCGAAATATAAGCTGGTTTTTGACGCATACACTTTGGCATAAGTGGTCACTGGCGCGGCGATATTTTCACCTGGAGACGTTTCATATTTCAACATCACCTGTGCGGCCTGTTGCCATGCAGGTTCGTTAAATTCACCGTCTACTTCAATATCTTCATTAATAGTGGGAATATCTAGATGAAATTGTTGGCTAGACCCTGCGAAAACAGACAGTGATACAATGCCGGAGACTAAGCTTAATATTAAGCAAAACACTCGCGCGGGAAGAAAATAGTATTTCACAGACACTCTTATCTTTGTTGTTATTTTGTTTATTGTCGCAAAAAAACGGTTCAAAGGTAGGTCAGACTTGTTCTGTAAATGTATCTTAATTGTTACAAGGTGTTAAGGTCGAATGATAAAAGCCCAATCTGCAGATCGGGCTATCTTGATAATGGCGAACCTAAATAATTAATCAGGTGCAATCATTGGGTTTTTGTAGGCTTCACGGTATTTATCAACCCACATCGAGGTTGCCCCGCAAATTGCTACTGGCATAACGATAAAGTTAACGATGGGGATCATTGAAAACAATGTCACGGCCGCACCAAAACTGTAACTCGACCCTTTGGTGTTTTTAAGGGCAAATTTCATATCATCAAAGCTGACTTTATGGTTATCAAATGGATAATCACAATATTGAATCGCCATCATCCATGCGGTAAATAAAAACCATAAAATAGGTGCAGCTGTTTGACCTATCACCGGAACCCAAAACAACACCAAAAATATCAATGCTCTAGGTAAGTAGTATTTCAGTTTTGTCCATTCACGACCTAATACACGAGGCAAATCTTTGACCATATCCATAGACGTGCCAGTATTTAAGTTTTTCCCCGTTAAATATTGCTCAACTTTTTCGGCTAACAAACCATTAAAGGGTGCTGCCAACCAGTTCATTACCGAGCTGAATATAAATGACATCACCACTAGCATGGTTAACACCGCTAATGGCCATAATAAAAAATGTAACCAACTTAAGTAGTTGGGTAGTTGGCCATTCATCCAATCGAAGAGTTCTGTCAGTTGGCCCAATGCTAAATACATTGCGCCGGCAAACAGCACTAAATTGATCATTAAAGGGATAAACACAAATGAACGTAAACCCGGTTTTTTAATTAATTGAAAGCCTTGAAGAAAATAATTTACACCGCTTTTTTTAACGGTCTGAGAGTTGTTTACCATATAACCCGCCTACTTTGTGACTCATAGCTTCGATTTTGACTAGCCAAAGACAATAAAACAAGTGATAAACTGTATCAACTGGATAAAAATCGTTACAAAATGCAGCTCAATTGATAAAGTGAGCTGCTTTTTCCTTTTAATGCGTACCTGAACTGGCAACATGAGATTAAAACAAATAAAACTTGCTGGATTTAAGTCGTTTGTAGACCCAACTAAAATCCCATTTGATAATGCTTTATCAGCGATTATCGGCCCTAATGGCTGCGGAAAATCCAATGTGATTGATGCCGTGCGTTGGGTGCTGGGTGAAAGTTCAGCAAAGAATTTGCGTGGCAATTCGATGACCGATGTTATTTTTAACGGTTCATCGGCACGTAAACCCATTTCTGTTGCAGGTGTTGAACTCGTGTTCGAAAATACCCAAGGCAGGCTTGCTGGTCAATATGCCAGTTATCAAGAGATTTCAGTTAAACGCCAAGTTAACCGAGAAAGTGAATCAACTTATTTTTTAAACGGCCAAAAATGCCGTCGTAAAGATATTACCGACTTATTCATGGGAACAGGCCTTGGTCCTCGTAGCTATGCCATTATTGAACAGGGCACTATTTCACGTTTAATCGAGTCTAAACCCCAAGACTTACGGGTGTTTATTGAAGAGGCTGCCGGCATATCGCGCTATAAAGAGCGCCGCCGTGAAACTGAGAATCGGATCCGTCATACCCGTGAAAATCTTGAGCGTTTAAATGATATTAGGGTCGAATTAGGCGCACAACTTGATAAATTATCCCAACAAGCTAAAGCGGCTTTAGAGTATCGCGAATTAAAAAGTAGTGAACGTCTGTTACATAGCCAGTTGCTAGTGATGCGTTATCAAGAGCTGCTAAGTCAAACCGACAAGCTCGATATTGAAGCCGTGGCATTAGAGACTCAAGCACAACAACTGCAAACAACATCGCTTCATGCCGATACCAGTGTGACTCAGCTTAAACAACAACTTGCCGAGTTAAGCGATGCTGAACACAAACTAGTTGAGCAATATTATTTAACCGGTAATAACATTACCAAGTTGGAGCAGCAACTTCAGCACCAACAGCAACAAGACTCGCAGTTACAACAACAAATAAATGTGATTCAACAACAGTTGAGTGCTGCAGAGCAGACTATTGCCAGCTTAACCCAAACCTATCAAACATTGGTCGCTCAAGCGGATGTTCTCAATCCTGAATGCGAACAAGCTGAAGAGGCTTTAGCATTGATTGATGAGCAGTTGAGTGTGATCGAAGACGCTTGCGACGATCAACAATGGCAATTAACTCAATATGCAGAAACACTAGCGGCAAATAAAATGCAATTGGCTTTGTCGCAATCGAGCTTAAGTCATCAACAACAAAGTTTGCAGCAAGATGAACGTCAGAAACAACAGGTGACTCAAGACCTAGCGGCGCTAGATCAGCAAGACAATCAAACTCAGCTGTCTGATGCTCAAACACAACAGATTGACATAGATAAGCAACTAGCCAGCACGAAACAGCAACAGCAGCAACAAGAACAACTGTTGGATAATGCGCAACGAGTTGTTGAGCAATGTCGTGAAGACTATCAAGCTATTAAACAAACCCTAACTCACCGTCATTCACGCTTACAGTTGATAGATGAATTACTTGCAGGCCATATTCAGTCCGAAGGGCAACAGTTATGGCAAGTGGTTGAGGTTAAGCCGGGTTGGGAGAAAGCTGTTGATATGGTGCTACACGGGCTGAGTCAATTGCCGGTGTTAACCGCTGATATTATTCCCGTTGATCAAACCAACATAGGCTTTGTACCCCAATCACAACAAGTTAATCATATTGTCCTGAGCACTAACGTCAATCTTGCTCCATGGCTTAAGTCAGTGGTGTGGGCTGAAAGCTTAGATCAAGCGAAGCAGCAACTACCACAGCTAAATAATGATCAATACATTGCGACCCAAGAAGGGTACTTGGTGGGTCATGGTTTTGTATTAAATCACACTCAGGCAGGCCAATCTGCCATTGTACTGAGTCAAGAGCGTACTGAGTTAACCACTCAATTGAGTGAACTTGAACATAAACTGATTGTGGCGCAACAGCAATTAACCGATGCGACCCAACAAGCTGCATCGCACCAATTAGCATTAAGTCAATTTCAACAAGCGAGTCATCAATTGCAAATAAGCCAAACTAAATCGCAATCTGAAGTGGCTAGTCTGTGTCAGAAAAGTGCTGACAAACAAAAGAAAAAACAACAGTATCATGACACTCTTTCCAAGCTTGAGCAGGCTTATAGCCATAAGAAAATGCAGATAGAAGCGTACGAGTCGCAGGTAATGACTCAAGAAGAGGCACTGTCTATCGCGATTAATCAGCATGAAATCGCACAACATGCTTGGGAAAATAGCCAAGCTAAACTTCGCGAAACCAAGACCAAACGCTCTGAAGCAGTCGTAACGTTAACTCAGCAAAAAGCGCGGTTGCAGCAACACGCTACTCAACAAGCATTAAGTCAGCAACAATTACAGCAACAAACTGAAAAACAGATAGAATTATCAAGCCAGTACACTCAGTTACAACAACTACTACAAGACAATCAACAACAACGAGGTGAGCAGCAATTAGCCCACTTATCAGCACAACTAACTCATGCACTTGAGCTACATCAAGCCTTACAACAGCAATTGCAACAAAATAGAGGTCAACAAGCTGAGTTGCAAACCAGTTTAGACAGTTCAGTATTGATGCAAAAACAACAGCTTGTAGTGTTACAGGACTTGACTCAAACGCTAAGCACGTTAAAGTTACGTCGTGAGGGCTTAAAAGGGCAGGCGAATGCACAGTTGCAATTGTTGCAAGAACAGCAAATTCAGTTGCAACAAGTGATAGCAGACATACCTGCGCAGGCTTCGGTAAACGAATGGTCGCAACAGCTTGATAAAGTAAAACAAAAAATTGTACGTTTGGGGGCTATTAACCTTGCCGCTATTGAAGAGTTTGAATCGCAACGAGAACGAAAAGCCTATTTAGACAGCCAAGATGACGACTTAAATAAAGGATTAGCGATTTTAGAAGCCGCTATCCGTAAGATAGATAAAGAAACACGCAGCCGTTTTAAGGCCACATTTGAAACGGTAAATCACGATTTAGGATTGCTATTTCCTAAAGTATTTGGCGGCGGTAAGGCTTATTTGGCGTTAACCGATGATGATCTGCTCGAAACGGGTGTTACCATCATGGCGCAGCCGCCAGGTAAAAAGAATAGCAGCATACATTTACTTAGTGGTGGAGAAAAAGCGTTAACCGCTTTATCATTGGTTTTTGCTATTTTTAGACTCAATCCAGCACCTTTTTGTATGCTAGATGAAGTAGATGCACCTTTGGATGACGCCAATGTTGAGCGTTTTTGTCGTTTATTAAAAGAAATGTCACAAAGTGTGCAATTTATTTATATTAGTCATAATAAAATCACCATGGAAATGGCAGATCAACTTATTGGCGTTACTATGTATGAACCGGGCGTTTCAAGAATAGTGGCAGTGGATATTGAAGCGGCTGTCGCTATGGTTGACGCGGTATAAATTAGGAAGACAGGGAATCTAATGAAAGATCTACAACTGGTGTTGTTCGTATTAGGCGCAATTGCAATTATTGCGGTGTTAGTGCACGGTTTTTGGTCGATTCGTAAACAACAACCTAAATCAACTAAGCAGAGTCCGATGGCCGGATTTTACAAAGACCAAGCTCAACGTCGAGACTCAGAAGGTTTTGACGCAGATGGTATTGGTACAGTTCGTGTGCGTAAAACAGGGGATATAGACGAGCCTGTGATCAAACCTACTGTAAAAATGCAGGGTACATCAAAATCGACTCCGGCTACTCAAGTTGAACCAACCTTATCTCATGCTTCATCAAAAGACTCATTGACTAAACCGGGAGCAACTAAGCCAACTGAAGCGACTAAAACGACGCAACCGACTCAACAAACATTATTTATTGAAGACGAAGAAGATATCCAAGCTCCAACACCTAGCAATCATTCTCATGCGTCTATGAACACACCCAAAAAAATAGTTAATGCTTCAACTACTCGCGGCCCGTTATCCAGTTATTCTGGTGTTACAGCAAGCGCTTCTTCTGCGGTATCTACGCCAAAGAAAGAATCACAAAAAACGGTTGCTATGGAATCGGCTAAGCCAGATGAAACCGCAGAGCCGAAAGTGTCAATTGAAAATGAACCCGTTGAACCAACAGATGTCTTGGTGCTTCACGTAGTCGCTAAAGCCGGTGAACAGGTTCAAGGCGCAGAACTTTTGCCCAGTTTATTGTCTCTTCACTTTAAGTTTGGTGACATGGATATTTTCCATCGTCACATTGACAACGCTGGTACCGGCAAAGTGTTATTTTCGGTTGCTAACATGCTAAAGCCTGGTGTGTTTGATCCCGATAATATGGAACAATTTGAGACTCAAGGTGTGGTGTTGTTTATGACACTACCTTGTTATGGTGATCCGTTAATGAATTTCACTATAATGCTAAACTCGGCTTATCAAATAGCAGAGGATCTCGGTGCTGAATTATTAGACGGACAACGTCAACCTTGGTCCGAAGACATTAAAAAAGACTATCTACGACGACTGAATGCCGCGTAGGTTAATATATTCATTAAGGCCGCAGCAGCGGCCTTAATTGTTCTAGCACTTTATATTAATTAAATCAAAGTTATAACTCGTATAACGGATATCACAATGCACGCTATTCAAACTGAAATGGATCAACTAACAGACACAATTAATCAACATAATATTCGTTATTATGTTGATGATGCTCCGTCGATACCCGATGCTGAATACGATAGATTAATGAAACGCTTAACGGCACTTGAACATGATTATCCGCAATTTAAACCTGTGGATTCACCGACCCAAAGAGTGGGTGGCATGGCGTTGCAAAAATTTGCCCAAATTACCCACCTTAAGCCGATGTTAAGCCTCGACAATGCCTTTGAACAAGCTGATTTCGCAGCATTTAATAAACGCATTACTGATAAGGTCGATAGCGTAGAGTATGTTTGCGAACCTAAACTCGATGGCCTAGCCGTGAGCATAACTTATCGTTTAGGTGTTCTTGAACGCGCAGCGACACGAGGCGATGGCAGTGTTGGAGAAGACATTACTGAAAATGTGCGTACGATTCGATCTATCCCGCTTAAATTGCGTGGTGAAGGATTTCCAGATTTAGTCGAAGTGCGTGGTGAAGTCATTATGCCTAAAGCAGCATTTGAAGCGTTAAATCAACGTCAAATAAGTAAAGGCGACAAGGTGTTTGTCAATCCGCGTAATGCAGCAGCAGGTAGCTTGCGTCAACTAGACAGTAGAATTACTGCGTCACGCGCGTTAGGTTTTTATGCTTATGCATTAGGCGTGGTAGAAGGCGAATCACAGCCAATGCAAGATACTCATTTTGGCCAGTTGACTCAATTAAAACAATGGGGGATCCCAGTCAGCAGTGAAGTAAAAGTGACTGATTCATTAGAGCAAGTCTATGCGTATTATGCAGATATTATGGCCAGACGCAGTGCGCTTGAATATGAAATTGATGGTGTGGTAATAAAAGTCAATGATATTGCTAAGCAACAAACTCTAGGGTTTGTTGCCAAAGCGCCAAGATGGGCTATCGCCTACAAATTTCCCGCGCAAGAAGAAATGACCTTATTAGAGTCGGTTGATTTTCAGGTAGGTAGAACCGGAGCGGTAACACCTGTAGCCCGCCTTAAACCCGTTTTTGTTGGCGGTGTAACCGTATCAAACGCCACCTTGCACAATGCTGATGAAATTGCTCGCCTCGGCGTTAAGATTGGCGACACAGTCATTATTCGTCGTGCTGGCGACGTCATTCCGCAAATTGTTGCTGTCGTTCCAGAAAAGCGTCCAGATGATGCCCAAGATATTGTCTTCCCAGATCATTGCCCTGTTTGCCAAAGTACAGTCGAGCGCGTAGAAGGCGAAGCTACAGCACGTTGCAGTGGCGGATTATTTTGTGAAGCACAACGTAAAGAAGCAATTAAGCATTTTGCCTCCCGTAAAGCATTAAATATAGACGGAATGGGAGATAAAATTGTCGAGCAATTAATTGATAAAGAATTGGTTAAAACCCCTGCAGACTTATTTAAGCTCACTGCATCTTCTATTACTATGTTAGATCGGATGGCAATGAAGTCTGCGACTAATATAGTTGCGGCAATTGAATATGCTAAAACCACTACCTTGGCGCGTTTTTTATATAGCTTAGGTATTCGTGAGGTTGGCGAGGCAACAGCAGCTAACTTAGCGCAACACTTTGGTGATTTTGAACGGATCCGCAATGCCAGCGTCGAGCAGTTACTTGAAGTGGCAGATGTTGGAGAAATTGTTGCAAAACACATTACGTTATTTTTTGCTCAACCACATAATATTGAGGTGATTGAGCAACTGCTTGAAGCGGGAATCAATTGGCCTGTCATTGAACAAGCCGATGAATCGCAATTAAGTCTTAAAGGCCAAACTTGGGTGTTAACTGGCACATTGACGCAACTTAATCGTAATGATGCTAAAGCACGCTTGCAGGCGTTAGGGGCAAAGGTGGCTGGCAGTGTATCCAAAAATACTGACTGTGTTGTCGCTGGTGAAGCCGCAGGGTCAAAGCTTGCAAAAGCGGAAGCGTTGGGTATCAAAGTGCTTAATGAACAAGGCTTATTGGATTTATTTAATGCATCAAGCGAATAGCATTGATATTTATGCTTTATTTATTCTTGTGGCCGCCGATAAGAGTATTTTGTGAACTTTAGTAATATTACTTGGCTTGATGATCACGGTCATATAAAACCACCATTATTTTTATATTTAATGCTGGTTTTTTTAGCTCGTGGATGGTGCATTTTTATTGCATCCTTAACCCAATTTAATGACCGCGCCAGTTTAGTGCGATTGTTTTATCCTGAAAAAGGCGATTTTATATTGGCCTTGATTGCTGGTGTCGGTGCGGTGTTGATTTATGGACTTATTATTGCCGAACGTAAACGCAGTTGGCCAATATTAATACCTCTATTTAAGCGTAGTCGTTGGTTTTTATGGATATTACTCATTATTGATGGGTTGTTTTTATTCCAACGGATGATGCACGATGATTTTCTGTTTAAATTAGGTTATTCGATTGATGCGCTGTTTCTTTTTTGGTCAATTATTTATGTGTTTAAATCGAAGCGGTTATACTATTACTTTGCTGACTGGACGGAAAGCAATCCTGCTGAACAAGTTGAAACGCCTTCTAACAATGATGATGGTCTCAAGTAAGGTACTAAATAATATACGTCTTGGTATAAATGCACTATATTTACCCAACAACAAAAATGAAATTGTAAGACATTAATATACACCGCGCTATAGACTTAAATTTTTGTGTAAGAATGGCATTATCATTACGGCTATAACAAGGCTAATGTGAAAGGATTAATACTTTGGCTAAAGCAGAATTAACACAAATACCTGTTTCACAAATGGTTATCGGGTTAACCGTTAAGCTGCCTTTGTTATGGACAAATCATCCTTTTTTTCGCAATAAAGTTAAGCTTGAACAACAAGTGCAAATAGAGATGATTAAAGGTCTCGATGTATCATTTGTATACGTGATTGATGGCCATGATCTACTACCAAAATTTGATGAACCTGTTGAAATTGAACAGCCAGATGAGGTAGAACAAGAAATTGATTATCGACCATTAGCTAAAAAAAGTATGCGAGTCAGTCAACAGCGCTTTGTAAAATCGGTAAATGATAGCAGAACGGTATTTGGCAAAATAGTCAGTGATCCTGAAGGAGCCTATCGCGAAGCGGCCACCTTAGTTGAAGATTTAGTCGAGCATTTGTATGAAAGCGAAACCCCTCATTTAACACTAGTGGGCAGTGGTGAAATTGATATTAGTGTGACTCAACATGGTATTTCAGTCGCGGTACTGTCTATGATGATTGCCCACACACTATCACTGTCCAAAAAAGAGGTCCGTGATATTGCATTAGGCAGTTTGTTTCACGATATTGGCAAACTTAAAGTGCCAGATGTTATTAGGCGTAAACGTGGTGATTTGAGCGATCCCGAAATTAACTTTTTAAAAATGCACCCTAATTTTGGCTATGACATGCTTAACCGCACAGAGCTATTTCCAGAAGCTGTATTAGACATTGTATTGCATCATCATGAGTTTATTGATGGTAGTGGTTTTCCTGAACATTTGAGCGAAGCCAAAATCTTACTCACTACTCAGATTGTGTCATTAGTTAATGACTACGAAACCTTATTACATCAATACCAGACCCCGCAGATTGCATTAGGCATTCTGTTTAAAAATCATAGCAGCAAACACAGTGATAAATTAATATCGGTACTAGTCAAAATATTAGGTATTTACCCACCCGGTGCCATCGTGCGTTTAACCGATGGCAATATTGCCAAAGTCATGATGACCACCGTTGATGTTAAGCAGCCTCATGTATGGTCTTGTCATGTCAGTGGTGCAGAGCCTAGTTTTCGTTTTTTAATTAATGAAGATGTCCAAGTTGAAGAAGTTGTTAAGTTAGATGAATTAACTGATGGCGCTATAAAAACATTACAAGCCAATAATCCTATCAGCTTTTATTTTAATAACTTTAATCATTAATACTTAACCTTGCCACATTGAGAATACATGAACACAATTACCCTTATAGGATGCGGTTGGTTTGGTTTTCCGCTAGCCAAACAGTTAGTTAAACAAGGATTTCAGGTTAAAGCGTCAAAACGTCATCCTGATGATTTAACCCCATTACAGCAAGCGGGTATCGAGGCTTATCAATTAGATTTGGCCAACGTGATTATTGAAGAAAAAAATTCGGCGTTATTCGATGCCGATGCCATCGTGATAAATATACCGCCAGGACTAAGGCGTGGTCAAACTGACTATCTTGATTATCTAACTCAGTTGAAAAGTTTAATGGGTGATCGCCAATATCACAAAGTGATTTTCATCAGCACTACAGGTGTTTATCCGTCATTAGATCAAACTGTCACCGAACAAAATGCCGTTGCGTTCAATGAAACCAGTGCAACATTATTGCAAGCTGAGGCTATATTTTCTGCTATGGAAAATAGTTGTATTGTACGATTTTCGGGTTTAATTGGTCCTAAGCGTCATCCCGGACGTTTTTTTGCTGGAAAAACGGATATTAGTGGTGCCAATGTTGCGGTTAACCTGGTGCATTTAGATGACTGTGTTGCAGCCGTTAGCTTAATCCTTTCACGAACGGATACTTTACCCATTTATAATCTTGCAGCTAATGAACATCCTACTCGAGATGTATTTTATACCGCGGCCACTCAGCATCTTGAGTTAATTGCGCCACAGTTTAATCAACTGCAACAACCAAGCAAAATTATCGACGGTCAGTTAATCAGCCAACAGTTAGGATTTCAATATAGGTTTGATAGTCCATTCAAAATGCTTGATGCTTGCTAAACTGGCATAGGCTATAATAACCGACATATTTTGATTAAAAGGCAATTATTGTGACGACTGAAACTCAAGCGTTTGCATTACTTCAAGGTGATGAATTCGTAGAACTGTACAAAGTATTAAAAGTACAAGGTTTAGTGAACGGCGGTGGCGAAGCAAAGCATGTCATCACCGAAGGTCAAGTTACCGTTAATGGTGAAGTTGATACTCGTAAACGTAAAAAGTGTGTTGTTGGCGATCTTATTTCGTTCAATGGCACAAACATTGAAATTGTTCCTGCTCAGTAAAGGATTTATAAATGCAATTCCCAGATGATGACAATGGCCAAATGTTGGCTGCAATGGCTGAAGCCGGTATTGATTTAACGCAATCACTTGAAGTCGATTTCTTTTTAGTGTTTGACGATCAACGTGATGCTGAGTCAGCATTAGAAGCATTGAGCCAAACTGACATTCAAGGTGAGCTTGAGCTTAACTTTGAAGAAGAAAGTACTAAGTGGGAAGTGATTGTTTGTCTCCAGATGGTGCCTGAATATGCAGCCCTTGTTGCCAAAGAAATAGAATTGAATACTTTTGCCAAAGAGTTTGACGGTATTTCTGACGGTTGGGGCGTGATGCAAAATCAAGCCGATGATGGTGAGTTTGCTGATGAAGATGATGATCATGAATGCACTGAGCATTGTCATCACTAAAATCATATTTGCATAATAAAGGCCGTTGATGCTCTGCATTAACGGCCTTTATTTTTGAGATATTTACAAAAAAAGCTATCGCAGTATTAATCGCTTTCTTTTATCTCATTAATGACTTCTTTGGTTTCATGACCAATGGCTTTAACGGTATCGCGCGTCCCGTGACCGATTGCAGTGGTTACTTTTTTTGTAGTGTGACCGATTTCTTTGCCAGTCTGTTTTAATTCAGCGCAAGCTGATAAGGACAGAATAATACTAATCGACACCAGTATTTCGATGACTTTTTTACACATTGTAGTAGCCTTATCAATAATCTAATATGAGATGTATCATCAGCTTAACGTCGTTGCTATTTCAGCATCACGGGTTTGATGATTAACGGGTGAAATCATGACGTTAAATGCAACATTGATTGGCCAAATTATTTTCGTTTTAACCTTAGTCGTGGTTTACTTTACTTTAAAGTTTGCCAAGGGAAAAACCACTAATTTACCCTTGGTTGGTTTTTACGCGATTGTGTTAAATCTCATTTTTGCTCCTGCAGGGTGGATATATTGCTGGTATTGGTCAACCAAACCGCTGTTACCCAAATAAAATTTCATTCAAGAAAACCACTAAATTCAATTCGGAATAATAAGCCATTCCCTCGATTTGAGGTTAACTAACTATGGAATATTAACCTCGGTTGATAGTAATGTCAGAGACATACCCATGTTCTGTAGCGATTAAAGCTTGTTTAAGCATTAAGGCGGCTTCTTTTGCCGTCATAAAGTTTGATGTATCAATGTCTTTACCACTGGTTTGCCAAAAGTCTGTCGCCATTCCTCCTGGGTATACCGCAATCAACTTCATTGGGCAGCCTTTTAATTCAAGTCTTAGGGATTCAACCAAGCCCTTAACTGCCCATTTAACTGCGCAATAAGTCGACTCATTAGCTTTGCCTGCTTGCGCTGCGGTTGACATTACCACTGCAACAGTGACTTTGAGGTCACGATAACGACTAACAAGCTCACGCAACACCAGAATGCTTGATGTAAGGTTATTGTTGATCAACTGATTAATAGCCTGCGGAGTTTGCTGTTCTATTGGGCCAAAATAACCACTGCCAGCACAATGAATCACGTGACTTGGCGGCGTTGATAAACGCGAAAATAACTGACTGACATCTTCAGCCACACATAAATCTGCTGTGTGAGTCTGGACGTTGTTTTGCTGTGAAGGGGTTAGCTGAGCCATAACATCAGCTAATTTTTGCTCACTGCGACCCGTGATCAACAGTGGACGGTTTTCTGCAGCATACAATTGGGTCAGTGCAGCACCTAGGCCGCTACTCGCGCCAGTAATCACCATCATAATAAAACCTTTTTACCAAATTTCCATTGAGTTAGCTACTATATCAATGACTCAATGAGCAGCAAAGTGATAGTGCGGTGTAAATACCAATCGATGTTCAGATAGATACCCGAACAATAGACTATTTGGTAACTGCTTATTAGCGCAAGTTGTGGTTAATTAAGCTAATTGGAATAAATTACCCATAACATTTTGTATTCTGACGTTAAAGAATGTCTAATAACGCCTTGCCTAATGTCTTACTGACTTCACGTTTATTGTTATATACGAGAGCCTCCATGTTTGAACTCACGCTCCAACTCGCTGTTGTGTTATTTGCTGTTGCCTTGATTGCTGGTTTTATTGACTCAATAGCAGGCGGGGGCGGTTTACTGACCATTCCGGCATTAATGTGGGCGGGCTTACCTCCTGCTGCGGCATTAGGAACCAATAAGTTACAAGCGTGTGGTGGTAGTTTCTTTGCCAGTTTATATTTTGTGCGTAATGGCTTAGTTGATTTACGCAGTATAAAATTATCCTTGTTATGTGCATTTATTGGCGCGGCAATTGGTACCATATTGGTGCAAATGATAGATGCTAAATTATTAGAAGTAGTTTTGCCTTTTTTGATTTTAGCCATAGGTTGTTACTTTCTGTTTTCTAAAAAAATCAGTGAACTCGATCGCCAACAAGTGCTCACCCCAAGCGTATTTGCCTTTACCGCAGCATTAGGTATTGGTTTGTATGATGGTTTTTTCGGTCCTGGCACTGGCAGCTTTTTCGCGCTAGCGTTTGTATCTCTGGCTGGCTTTGGCTTAGCTAAGGCGACCGCACATGCTAAGTTATTAAACTTTGCGACGAATATAGCCTCATTAATTTTCTTTTTAATTGGTGGTCAAGTGGTGGTGGTATTAGGTTTGATTATGCTGGTGGGGCAATCGATTGGGGCGACGTTAGGCTCACGCTTAGTGGTTACTAAAGGGGTTAAAATTATTAAACCGTTAGTAGTGGTTATGTCATTGGGTATGAGCGGTAAATTATTGTGGTCGCAGTATATGTAATCGTAAAAGTGATAATTTAATTTTAGAAACACCATTATTATGTTTTTTGATTTTTCTCATTCAAAGGGATGTTATGCGCATTATTCACACATCAGATTGGCATCTTGGCCAATATTTTTATGGTAAAAGCCGCGCAGCTGAGCACCAAGCTTTTATGGCATGGTTACTTGAGCAAATAATGCTCCATCAAGTTGATGCCCTTATTGTCGCGGGTGATATTTTCGATACGGGTACGCCACCAAGTTACGCCCGTGCGTTATATAATCAATTTATTGTTCAAATTCAACAAACTGGCTGCCAACTCATCATATTAGGTGGGAATCATGATTCGGTATCGACGCTAAACGAATCGAGGCACTTATTAGCCTGTCTTAATACCACTGTTATTCCAGGTGCATTTGATAACGTTAATGAGCATGTCATGCCGTTACTCAATCGCCAGGGTGAGGTTGGGGCGATATTGTGTGGTTTACCTTTTCTTCGTCCTCGCGATGTCGTCCTTAGTGAGTCGGGCGAGTCGTCCGTTGATAAACAGCGCAAACTTGGTGATGCCATTCGCGAATTATATCAGCGCTGTTTTGAGCAAGCTGAGCAACTTAATAGAACATATACAATGCCAGTACCCATTATAGCAACAGGTCATTTAACCACAGTGGGTGCCAGTACATCAGAGTCAGTACGTGATATTTACATTGGCAGTTTAGATGCTTTTAATGCAGCCCATTTCCCTGCGGCAAATTACATAGCCCTTGGGCATATTCATCGGCCACAAGTAGTGGCAAAATCTGAACATATCCGTTACAGCGGCTCGCCAATTGCGCTTAGCTTTGATGAGTTGTCAACTCATAACGAAGCTAATAAATCAGTGTTCTTAGTTGAGTTTACTGATACAAAGCTTAGCCAAGTGACGCCATTAATGGTGCCAATGTTTCAGCCTATGCAAGTTGTAAAAGGTGACCTAGACAGTATCGAGCAACAATTGAAGGCATTTGCTCCACAAACAGAAACGACCTCAATGACCTGGTTAAGCATTGAGGTGTCTCAACAAGATTATTTATCTGATTTGCAATCGCGCATTGCCGATATGACCCAAGATAAAGCGGTTGAAGTATTGCAATTAAAACGAGCCCGCAGTCAGCGGCAACAGCACATCAAACAGCTCGATAATGAAACCTTATCTGAACTCAGCGTCAATGATGTATTTGCTCGTCGTTTAGCCCAAGAGCAATTTGATACCGAGGCACAACAAGCGCAGTTAACTCGCATTAAACAATGCTTTAGCCAAGTAGTTTCCGATGTTGAGGCTGAGCGACACACCCAAAAAACTGCCGCTAGCCATGTGCTGCAAGAAACCATGACCAATAACACCGACGAGGAAGAGCTCATCGCAATGAGTACTGAAACCAGCACTGAAGTAATAACAGACGATATGGCGGAGGGTGAGCAATCATGAAAATATTAAGCCTTCGTTTTAAAAACATTAACTCGCTTAAAAATGAATGGAAAATTGATTTTACTCAATCTCCTTTTGCCGAAAATGGTTTATTTGCTATAACTGGCCCAACAGGATCTGGCAAAACAACCATTCTGGATGCGATTTGTTTAGCGCTTTATCACCGCACCCCGCGGTTAAGTAATATCTCTAAAACCACCAATGAATTAATGACCCGTGGCACCGCAGAATGTTTAGCCGAAGTTGAATTTGAAGTTAAAGGTGTTGCCTATCGCGCATTTTGGAGTCAGCGCCGCTCGCGTGATAAAGCCGACGGTAATTTACAAGATGCGCAAGTAGAGTTAGCCCTGCTCAGTGATGGCAAAATTCTTGCTAGCCAAATCAAACGTAAAACAGAATTAATTGAACAAATCACTGGGCTCGATTTTGCCCGTTTCACCAAGTCGATGATGTTGTCCCAAGGACAATTTGCGGCCTTTTTAAATGCCGATGCCAATGATAGAGCAGAATTATTAGAAGAGCTCACAGGCACTGAAATTTATGGGTTAATTTCAGCGAAAGTACACCAAAACTTTAGTGATGCTAAAACCAATTTGAAGGTGTTAGAGGCAAAGCTTGGTAGCGTTGAATTACTCGATCAACAACAACTAGTGGCACAACAACAACAGATTGAACAACTTAATCAAGCAATAGTGCACCAACAGCAACAATTGTCTGAGTTAAGCCAATTTATTGCGTGGGCAGACAATAGCCAACAAGCCCAACAGTTGTTAACTAAAGCTAATGATGAACAGCAACAGGCGTTATCTCGTCAGCAGCAACACCGTGATGCATTAATTCAACTTGAACACAGTGAACCCGCACAGCAAATATTGCCTTTATTTGAACAACAACAAAAAGTGCAGCAAAAAGTTCAAATATTAACAACGCAAATTGATCAGTTAAGTCAACAAACCGGCCAAGCTGAAGTCGAGTTGCAAAGCCATAAACACAAGCAAAGCCAAAGTCAGCTAAAGGTTGAACAAGTCAGCCAAGCTCATAAAACCCTGCTGAGTTTAATTGACCAACAAGTGCAGCCATTAGATCAACAAATAAACCAGTTGAATTATCAGTTGTCTCAAGTCAAATTAACCCAGCAGCAAACCGAACAGCAGCAACAAAAGGCTGCAGAAAAACAGCAACAGTTATTGACCCAGCAACAGAGCCTGACATTGGCTAAACAACAGATCCAGCAGCAGCTAGAAAGTTTACCACAAGGTCAAGAAGTGGCTAAAAAGTTTGCCGCTTGGCAAACCCAATACAATCAGGCAATTCAATTAAATCAGCAGCTCAGCCAAACCCATAGTCAAATCGCACTTCAGCAAGACAGCATTAAGCAAACTCAAAGCAGATTAACAGATGTTGTTCCTCAGATAACTCAAGGACAAGTGGCACTGACTCAAGCGACAGTGAAGTTATCCGATAGCCAACAAGTATTAAGGGGGTTATTGGCGGGTCAAGAAGAGTCGCAACTGAATAGTGATTATCAACAGTTGCTTGACCAACAAGCTGGGCGTTATCAATTAAGTCAATTGTTTAGCCAGTTTGCACGCCAACAACAGCAAAGCCAACAGTTAACCACTGAGTCGGCGCAATTTGAGATTGAATTGCAGGCACTGGCAGAGTCACTTAGCGTAGTGAGAACCCAATGGAGTGAGAAAAATCAGCAGGTTAAAGATGTACAAACGATTCTGCAACAAGAGCAACACATTGCCAATTTAACCTTAGAACGCGCCAAACTCAAAGCCGGTGAACCTTGTGCCTTGTGTGGCTCCACCGAGCATCCATTAGTTGAGCGTTATGAAGCGCTGAATGTGTCTGCTACCGAACAACGAGCACTGCAGTTACAAGCCGAACTTGATGTGATTAAACTGCAAGGTGAGCAGCTTAAAAATCAGCAAACGGCATTGCAAGTTAACTATGACAACTCGCTTAAGCAACTAAGCCAAGTTCAAATCGATTTGCATGACACACAACAACAATGGCAGCAGCTGACGCAGTCGTTGTCTGTCACCCTGATATTGAACTTAGCGCAACAAGATGCCTTAAACACATTTATGACTCAGGCAGAAACAAAACAGCAACAATTAGCCACGACCATAAGCCAGCTAAACCAATGTCAAAAAAACGTGCATCAGCATCAACAGTCTTTTGCGCAAGCTGAGCATGCTCTCGCCAAACACGTAAATCAACAAGGTTTGTTGCAGCAACAGCTTGATAATTTGCAACAAGGATTACTCAATTATCAACAACAAATTGATACCGTTAGTGGGCAGCAAACTCAATTAATCACCGCACTTGAAACACAAATTACTGCCACCGGACTAACGCCACCATCAATTGAGCAAGCCATAGTGTGGCTAAATGAATTACAGCAACAACTTGTACAGTGGAGTCAGGCCCAGCAGGAAGCTACCGATAATCAACAGCAATTGAGTATTACAGCCGAAAAATTGGCGACAAACCAGTTACAAGTTGATGCGTTTACTACTCAACTAACTTCGGTTAGCGAGCAAGTTGATAAAGCCAAGACGCAGCTCAAAGCTGTGCAGCAACAACGCCAAGCATTGTTTGCCGATAAAGTGATTGAAGATGAAAAACAGCTCAGCCAAGATCACTTGGAACAGGCTCAACAAGCTTTTGACGTAATTCAACAGCAGTTACAAGCGGCAGACAAACAACTGGCCAGTTTGCAAGTACAACAACAATCGTTGATGACGCAAGCGAGTGAAGCCAGTCAAGAATTACAGCAATTGCAAAGTCAGTGGCAAACAGCGTTGCAAGCCAGTCCATTTGCCGATCAACAAGCGTTTGAGCAAGCACTATTAACACCACAAGAAAGACAGGCATTGCAGCAACTTAAACGGCAACTTGATAACGACATTGTTAAAGCTAACACCATAGCGGAGCAAGCCTTAATGCGACAAACCGAGCTTATGCAGCTTGGGGAGCAACAAGGATACAATGCTGCTCAACATGCTGAGATTGCGCAGCAACATCAAACTATAGAAACAAAACTCCAACAAGACAAGCAAACTGTTTGGCGTTTAAGTCTTGAATTAGAACAAGATGCCAGTAAACGAGTCGGGCAGCAGCAATTGTTAGTCGAACAGGCGCAAATGCAGCAAGATTACGATGACTTAGCTTATTTACATTCGTTAATTGGTTCACAAAAAGGTGATAAGTTCCGTAAATTTGCCCAAGGCCTCACTTTAGATCATTTAGTGGCATTGGCGAACAGGCAACTTGAACGTTTACAGGGGCGCTATTTATTGGAGCGCAAAGAGTCAGATGCATTAGAATTACAAGTGCTTGATACTTGGCAAGGTGATGCAGTGAGAGACACTCGAACCTTGTCTGGTGGAGAAAGCTTTCTTGTTAGTTTAGCGCTTGCCTTGGCGTTATCAGACCTTGTTAGTCATAAAACGAGTATTGACTCACTGTTTTTAGATGAAGGCTTTGGTACTTTAGACAGCCAAACGCTAGATACCGCTTTAGATGCATTAGATAACTTAAATGCATCAGGTAAAATGATCGGTGTAATTAGCCATGTTGAAGCCATGAAAGAGCGAATCAACGTGCAAGTGAAAGTGAATAAAATGAATGGTCTGGGCATTAGCAAATTACAAAATGAATTTGCTGTCAACGGAAGTTGATTTACCGCTAACTCCCGTGATTACTGCAATCGAGTTCAAATTAATTATGAAATAAATGATATTTTATATTTGTATTCTGATTATTTTTTGATATAAAAGAGCGTTGATATGCAATTTGACTGCAAAAGTCGGTGTTTTAAGCTTTTTAGCCAGACGTAAAAAGTCAAATATTGGGCCATATGGATGATAAAAAGCCATGAAGGCATAGCGTTAACTGACTTTATCCTCAATATCGCAATAACAATTTGCAGTAAAAGAAAAACAATAAATATAAGCGTCATCTTTTAGGGTGGATTAGACATTGCTAATAAGTAAGATTATGGGCTTCCAAAGGCCAGATGTAAGTTCGTTGAACTTGCCAAACTTGCACAAGAAAATATTGCTAGCAAGTGTGTTTGTTGTCGGGGCAGCATTATTATGGCCAACACAACAAGAGTTTTCATCACAACGTATTCCCGTGGCAATCGATATCGATTCTTTATTGCCACATATTACCCAACAAGATCAATTACCTGTAATTGTTTATCAAGCTAAACCGATTTTAAATCACGTGATCGAAAGCGGAGATACCTTAAGTAAAATCTTCGAATTAGCGGGAATAGACCAACGGACTATGTATAAAGTACTTGAAGCCGATTTGGAGGTTCTGGCTTTAGATACATTATTGCCGGGCAACCGTATCCAATTTTGGGGCAATGCTAACGGTGAGTTGGAAAAGTTAGAACTGTATTTTAATCCTGCACATCAAGTGGTTTTTACCCGTTTTCAAGATGGTAGCTATGAAGTAAAAGACATTAATATTGATGGTGTTTGGCAAAATCGCATTGTCGGAGGCGAAATCAACGGTTCTTTTTATGTCTCGGCTAAAAATGCTGGCTTAAGCGCCGCTGAAATTCAAAAAGTTGAATCAGTATTAAAGACTAAATTAAACTTTTCTCGTGAGTTACGCGCTGGTGATACTTTCTCTGTATTAGTCAATGATCAGTTTGTTGAAGGAGAACCATCAGGGATCACTTCAATAGAAGGTATTCGTATTAATACTGGTCGTCGCGACATTACTGCATTTCAAAATACCGATGGCAACTATTACGACATGAATGGCCAGAGTTTAACTCCTGCCTTCCAACGTATTCCCTTAAAAAGACAGTATCGTTTAAGCTCGCGTTTTAATCCTAATCGTAAACACCCAATCACGGGTCGTGTTCGTCCTCATAATGGTACTGACTTTGCTGTTCCAGTAGGAACTCAAGTGGTCGCGCCTGGTGATGGTGTCGTGACACTGGTGAAGAAGCATGCTTTTGCGGGTAACTATATTGTCATTGAGCATGACAATAAGGTACGTACTCGTTACCTGCATTTGTCAAAGTTTTTGGTTAAACGTGGTCAACGGGTAAAACGAGGTCAGTTGATTGGATTATCGGGTAATACTGGAGCTTCAACGGGTCCTCATTTACATTATGAGTATATTGTTAATGGCCGCCCAGTGGATGCGATGAAAGCTAACATTGCAGAAGCTAAAGTATTACCACAAAAACAACTACAAGCGTTTCAAGCATTAGTTCGAAGCCGTAGCATGATGATGGACTTAGGTTAATCAGCTTAAGCTTATTGCACATAGTGTTGTCGTAGAAACATAAAAAATGCAGCCTATATTGGCTGCATTTTTTTTGGTTATTAAATCATGGTGCTTAAATAGTGCTCAAGGCTAGCAGTAAAAATTGTCTCTTGCTATTACTTATCGTTGCTGTGCTTCCGCTTGTGGATCTATCTCAGTTCTGGGATCCATTTCGTATGCTGTTGGGCTGGCCATATCGGTGACGGCACGAAAACTTTCTTTTGTTGCCAATGTTGAGGGGGCAATATGGCTGCGGCGCCTTAATAATACTATCACGGAGAAAATCGCCAAACACGAACTAGTAAAAGCATATAAACCGTTGGCGCCCAATAATCCCATTGCAAGTGAAGCCATAGGCGCACCTATAGCCGACGATAATCCCAGAGTGATGAGCATGGCACTGCTTATTTCAACAAAATCTTCAGCGGTTGCGTTGTCATTAGCGTGGGCTAAGCATATTGCGTATAAGGTCATGCACGTCCCTCCCCAAAAAAAAGCCGATATTGCTGCTGGCCAACCGCCAAAAGTAGTGACTACGTAAGGAAGAACCACAAAGAGTAATGACACCAAGGAGCCAACTAATGCAGTAAACATCAAAACACTGCGCCTATCAAACCTATCAGATAACTTACCTAATGGTACTTGAAAACACGCTCCGCCAAGCACGGTAGCAGATAAAAATGCACCGAGTTGAATACTGTCAAAACCATTATCTTTAGCGTAAATAGGGGCTAATGCCCAAAATGCACCTGTGACAAAACCTGCAACCACGGCGCCAATCAATGCAATATGAGAGTGGCGCCATACCTTGGCCATATTCAACTTAACTTGTTTTACCACCGCTGGCGCCGATGAACGTGTCAGTGACACCGGAATGATTGCGATAGATATAAATATAGCGGCGAGACCGAATAGCATCGATTCACGATCGCTGCCTAAATTGAACAGTTGTTGGCCACACATCACCATGATTAAATTGAGTGTGGTATAAGTAGACAGTATTGATCCTCTATTACTCGCTGTTGACGTGCCGTTTAACCAGCTTTCAATGATCATGTATAAACCAGAAATCATCACCCCGATTAAGAACCTTAACAACATCCAACTATAAAACTCGGGTAATAAAGGAAATATTAAGATGACCACCGAGTAACATGTTGCCAATACCGCAAAGCTACGAATATGCCCAACTCGTTTTAGCATATAAGGTGTGGCTAAACAGCCGGAAACAAACCCTAAAAAGTAACCAGATCCGGTTAAGGCGACTTGCGTATCGCTAAAACCTGATTCACTGGCTGCGATGGGGAGCAAAGTCAGTAATAAACCATGGCCAAGAATTAAAAATGCATTAGATATGAGTAATGCTGAAAGTGGGATTAACGCGTTTAACATGTTACTCCAAAGGCTACTATGTCATATGCACAGGCATACGATGAGCCAATATTTGTAGTATTTAATTCAGGTTTTCTATGCGGACTTTAATCCTATGTGTTGCTATAGTTCCGCAACTCGACTATGACTAGCGTGCTAATGAGCGACTGTTGCTGTTAGATTAGCTTATCAGCATCATCAAGGTTGGAAGATTTATGCCAAGTATTGGGGTTATTTTTTTATTCAATATTATCAGGCAATTAGTTTGTGACTGTCACGATGAATTTAACTTAATAGCACCAACTCGGTAGGCATTTTATTTATGTTGCACTTATATTGAACAATATGTTCACACGCAGAATTAATCTTTTAAGAATGGAAATATAAACATTGGTTATTGAAATTGAAGCTTACAGCGGCGATACTAACCAATAGGATGGTTTATCAAAAACTTTTTATGAGTCGTTTTATGTACAGGGAAGTGAAAGTGAGACAATTATTAATTTTATGGGTATTTTTTATATTCACTGGACCAGCTTTAGCGGGAGATAACTATAAACCACAATCAAATATTTCGTTGTTAAGGTCATTAGATGCTGGATATATGATTATTGGTACAACGCATACAAACGAGGTTAATGATCTTCAATTAGTTGATATCGAAAACTTATTTTACGAACTGAATCCCTCGTTAATCCTGCTAGAAGGCGGCTTTTGGCCAGATAGAACGAGTCAATCGGCCGCTGTTGAATGCTGTGGTGAAATGGGGTTTATACAGTTTTTAGCGAAAAAAAATAATGTCAAAGTATCAACTTGGGAAGGTGATAGTCTAAGTGAAGCTCAGTTTATCTTGGATAAATTCGATAGTGAAAGTGTGAAGATTTTTTATCTGCTAAGACAGGCTCCTCAATTATTTAACCATGCTAATCTTGCTGAGGCGACGGAGAAAATGAAGTCATTATTGGGAGAGTCTGGTTTTCCTGCTCAAGAGTATCAAATCCTTTCGAAGCCACATTCAATTGAACAGCTAAACAGTATGTTATCGGCAATGGTTGGTAAAACGATTTCATGGAATGAGTTTACTACGGCTGATATTTTCGATGCTCAACTTAACACTGTCGAGTTCTCTAAGTTCCAAGCAATTAAAGACCGTGTAAATGAGTTTAGAGATCTTAACGCTGTGACAAAGCTTAAAACGGCACTTGCGAATAAAGAGAGAGTGATTTTCATTGGTGGACAACTGCATTTTGTTCCTGTGATGAATGCAATGATAAAGAGATAAACTAAGTGGGCTGTAAACTTAAAAATTAACCATTCTAGTATCTTACGCCAATCTCGGCTTTAAATAATTGAGTTAGCCTATGTTGTGAAGGGTGGGGTATGGCCATATATGATTTAGTTTTTATGTATTAAAGTATAGGTGGCTTAACTTTTCATCCAGTTGATGCGATGAAAGTCAAAATTGCAGAAGCTAAAGTATGACCACAAAAATAACTACAAGCGTTTCAAGCATTAGTTTGGAGCCGTAGCATGATGATTGACTTAGGTTAGTTCATTTTAGTACGCATAGTTTAATTATGATGAATATATAAAAATGGAGCCTGTGGGTTGCATTTTTTTGTTTTGCTATTAGTGGTTTTTAATGCCTTGGATTACATATCATACAAAAGGTCTTCAAAACCAACCTGCTAATTTTTTAATATTTTAATAATACCAATCTGATTAAATATCTGATCAGTTCAGAGCCCGTAAGGTTTTTCAATTCAAGGCAGCATTGCTGCAGAAATGGTTGTCCCTTTTAAATCGATGCAACACAGAAGTGGAACACTTAAAATTCTCCATTCTGGCTATTTTCAAAGTACAGCATGTTTTGTTAGATGCTTTGACCTCTTGAATACGCTTTAACCATGAGTCTTACCTACAGCACTTTTCATGTCAGCTGAGATAGGGATTAGTTGTCCAGTTAATATTTTTAGCGACTAATGTAATATTGTAGTTGTACTGTAAATTCGTTGATTTACGTACGTACAGCCTTGTTTCATGTTCAACACTAAATATTGCCTCTAATTCACACATACTTAATATTGAATTAACTTAATGCCCTCCTAATTTACTCAGAAATTAATCAGTTGTTGTTAATTTTTAACAATATTAATGATTTGTTTAAAATGTATTTACGATCACGTTTTTTACTTCTCATCAAGTTTAACATCTCTAGCGAACAAGCTAAGCCATTGATAAATAATAATTTAAATATATCAAATTGTAATTTCTAAAATGTAGGAATTACAAAATTAAAATGGAGAAATGATGATGAATGTAAATAGACGTGCAGCGATGGGGAAAATCGTAGGTTTTGCAGGTATGGCTGCTGGGGTAGCTGTAATGTCTCCGGCTGTTTTTGCCGCTGATGAATGTCCAATTGATGATGCTATTGGTGTCGGCAGTGATGGTTCAGATTTGGGAACCAATTTACTAACATACGTTGAGCTAGATCCTTTTGCCGTAGCAAAGCGTGCTTATGAGGGCTATGGACGCGGTGGTTGTATGTATGGTGTATTCGATGCCATCGTAAAAGAACTTGCCATTCAAGGGAATGAAGATGCCTGTAATTTTGCCGCAATTCCAACAAATATAACTGTCTATGGTGGTGGTGGTGTTAAGGGCTGGGGCTCTATCTGTGGTTGCCTCAATGCGACAGCAATGATCGTTAATATTCTTGATGTAGAACAGTCTGCAGTTATCGGTGCTATGTATCGTTACTATGAAAAGACCTCCATGCCACGTGGCGATGATAATTTCCTTGCTAAAATCGGTGCACCTACTCGTACGGATAATGCCGGTGCATTGTTAACTGCTGATAAAATCGGTGAATCGATAGCTAACTCTATTTTATGTCACACCTCGGTTTCCCATTGGTCTACTGCAAGTCAGTATGGCTCCCACCATGCTGCTAAAGCGGAACGTTGTGCTCAGATAACTGCAGAAGTGGCCTTTAAGACAGTTGAATTTTTAAATATGTCACTAGCAGGGACGCTAACAGCAGAAGATAGCACCCTTGAAATGTATGCTGAAGGAAATGATAGCTGTAATTCATGTCATGCCGGCAATGGAGCTGAACCTGACACTTATCTAACTCCTGGTGTGAATTCCAATATGGAATGTCAAACTTGTCATGCGCCACATGATGAAATTGCAAAGATCCCACATCATGCCGAAGAATCGTGTGCAACATGTCATCCACAATAGGGGGAACGCCCGATGCGTAAATTACTTATTACCGCTTCTCTGGCTTTGCTATTATCTGCCTGTGGTTCAGATGATAATACAGTAGACCCAGTTGTTGTCGATCCAGTCGTTGTAGACCCAGTCGATCCAGTAGACCCTGTCGATCCAGTTGATCCCGTTATAGCAAGCGTGACTCTGGATCAGGCGAACAGCGTTAACCTCGGTGTAAGCTCGGTTGATGCAGGTAGTTATACTATCTCATTTACCTTAACCGATGATGATAAACTGGCTATTACCGATGCCAGCAGCTTTGAGGTGATGTATCTTGTGATGCCAAAAGTAAATACAGCATCATTCAGCATGCCTTACCATACTTCGACTAAGTTTAGTTGTGATGTGGATGAATCGGATTGCACTGGCACTTTGGTTGAAGTGGATACTGGTTCATATACTTTCACGCCTAGTGATAAACCTGTTTTTGATAAGGACACTCAAACCTTAAAGGTATCTTTAACGGTTTTCGGTGCTCTAGCTCAAACTAAGCCTGAAATTATTGTTCCTGAAATGGGATAAATAAATTTAGTAACCGATTTTAAAACCGGAAACTTTAGTGTGTGCAACGAATTTGCATTATGATTATTTACTCTATGATTAGGGGCTTAGATTAGTCTATGGAGATTAACGCGCTAAGGTTAATGATTAATATCATTATTGTAATGGGAACAGAGAGTGCAGCCTAAGGACTGCACTTTTGATTATTGTACGGTTACAAAAAATTAATTTCGCATAGTTCTAGGTTACACTGACCTACTTCGCTTTGAACGTGTTTTATATATCCAACTAAATATTAAGTTAACTTGCTGTTTATATAATTAAGTTTGTGAATAGCTTTTTAGCAAAATAGAGAAAACCTAAAACCTAGTTACAGATAACATGACCAAAGTAAACATTGCCACCAAGTTAAACAAAGAGTTAAACAAAACCACATACAATATTTGTTAGAGCGTGTTAAATAGCATAAAAACTACAATTAACAAACGTTATAGTTTGTATTTATTAAATGACTTTTTATCATCGTTTTAAATGGGGGTCTTTAAATATTCTGTTTATGTATGTTGATTGGTGATTATTTCAATCAACAAGTAATTAAGCGATTACTACTTGCTATAGCCAGAGCATTTTTTAAAGGCGATATTTAATTCTTCTAGGGTAGTATCGATATCAACTTCATTGCTTTTTTTAGTCTCAATACACATACCACATTGTGAACTAATACTTCTAGGAACGGGTATGATTAAGCATTTAAGGTTCATTTGACGAATAGCTTTGTGAGCTAAAATGACCGCCCTTGTATTATTGAAGAGGTATAAAATATTATTATCCATGGTTAACACATCTTTTTATAGCGTTGTACAAATAGTCTATATCTTCATCACTATGGTACGGTGACAGCGCAATACGTATCAATCCTTCTGGAGAACTAGTTAAATATGAGTGAGCAACCGGAGCACAGTGTAGACCGACTCTAGTTTGGATCCCAAAATCTTTGTATAACTTAAACGCTAATTCAGAAACACTGTGATCCTTGGATTTAAACGAAAACAATTCACCTTGGTTATTTCTATCCGTAGAGACATAAAGTTTTATGATATCAATAGTGGCTAGTTTGTTTAACAGTGTATAAAAAGCATCTTGAGAATGGAGTGATTGTGGCCTATTTTTGAGTGCGGCATGTAAGCCATAAATACCCGCAATGTTGGGTGTTCCTGCTTCAAATAAGTCTGGATAATCCTCTGGCATACTTAAAAATTCCGAATGACTTCCCGTTCCACCATGTAATAAAGGCTCAATGGTATATTTCGGTGATGTATAAAGCGCTCCGGTGCCTGTTGGACCTAGCAGAGATTTATGACCCGTAATCGCTAAAAAGTCGATATCCCAATCTTTAACATCTATAGGAATATGCCCAGCAGATTGTGCAGCATCTAACAGAATGGGAACATCTTCGAGAATATTTTTTAAGGCTTTAATCGGCTGTATAACACCATTTACATTACTCATATGGGAAATGATGACGAGATCACACTTATTAATATTCACTTTATCAATATCGATAGTGCCATCTTTTCTTGCTGGTAGAAATTCAATCTCTATTGCCATTTTTTCTTTTAAATAATGTAAAGGCCTCATGACAGCATTATGTTCTAAAGGTGATACCAATACGCGTTTATGTTTATAGTTAAAATTCTTAATCACTGAATTTAAAGCAAATGTTGCATTTGGGGTAAAAGACAATCTTTCTGGGTTAGGGATTGATAGCGTACCAGCCAGTAAATCTCTGCACTCTTCTACTTCAGATGACACCTTAAAAGCTTTTTCATAGAAAGATCGACCATAGGGCGCCCCATCGACATCTAAATATTGAGCTATAGCTTGAGACACTTGTGGCGGTTTTGGAAAAGAGGTTGCACCGTTATCAAAATATAAATTCATCATTAAGGATTAATAATTTTATCTGAACGGTTTAAGGTTTCTACAATGGTATACATGTTAGAAATTGTGCCAGCACCAATCTTATCTTTTATATTATAAAAATCAGCACATGTTCCACATAACAAAATATTAACCCCTTTAGCTTCTAAGGCGTTAAGAGACTCTAAAACTGCAGAATCGTTGGTGCATAATAGAACACCAGAGTTATATAAGATAATGGTGGAAGGTAATGGGTCTAATTGAATAAGAGAGTTAATAAATGACTGCATTAGAATATCACCTAAGTCGTCATCACCAACGCCCATTTTACTTGAGCTGATGTTAATAACACTTCTTACTAATTTATCTTTATTCTGTTTCATTTTGACTCCAATTGTCTAATGAGTTTGGAACATTATATATTTTTATTTGATTATCATATATGTCTATTGTCACAAGTACGACACAGACAATACAATTGGATTTATCCCCGCTAACTCACTTAAATGTATTAATTTACAATTGGTTATGCTTTATTTGTGAAAAGATTTTATATTGTTCAAAACGTATATAATGATTGGCTTTGCTCACTACTGGTTTACGTCAATTTAACGTTGAACATTTAGGTGATAAAACCACTGAGCCACTCACCATCGTTGCGCGTAATGATAAGGGTGAAATCATCGGAGATGTAGCAGGTCGTACCATTTATAATAACTTTCTTATCAATGTGGTTTGGGTTGATGATTTATATCGGGGTAAGGGATTAGGTCAAGAATTAATGAAAATTGCCGAAGTCGAAGCGATTAAGCACGGTTGCCTGATTACGCAACTTGATACGTTAGATTTTCAAGCACCGCAATTTCACCCAAAAGTGGGTTTTACTATCATTGGCACTGTGCCTAAATTTACAGGTAGCCCTGAGCGTTACGTTATGATGAAACAGCATTTGTGATAATTTCGTGCTCTTGTTGACGATATTGAAAGGATATTATGAACCTCAATCAAGTGACATTACCTGTGTCGAATATGAATAAGGCCGTTAGCTTTTATCAAATTTTAGGCTTTACCTTAATCGTGGATACGCCGCATTACGCTCGTTTTGAATGCCCAATGGGTGAGAGCTCTTTTTCGCTGTCATTAGAGTCTGAGCCTATGACTCATGGCGCGGTGATTTACTTTGAACATCCTAAACTTGATGAGTGGGTGAATGAATTACTAGAGAAAGACATAGTATTTAGCCAAATGCCGACAGATGAAACTTATTTGTGGCGTGAAGCGGTGTTATTCGATCCCAGCGGCAATAAGCTCAAACTGTATTGGGCGGGTGATAACCGTTTAAATCCACCTTGGCGGGTCCAAACTGTATAATTTATTTCGCGTAGGGCGACTGGCCGACTTCTTCTGCAACTAACCAAACTCGCATATCAAATTCTAACTGGTGATAATCTGCCAGCATAAAGGTGCACAGTTGATAAAATGGTTTGTTGTGATCTTTTTCGCGCAGGTGAGCCAGTTCGTGTACGACCACCATTTGCAGGAGTTCAAATGGGATGTGCTTTAAGCGAGATGAAATCCTAATTTCATTTTTAGCTTTGACTTTATTGCCTTGACGTCGATTAACATAAGAATGTAAACCTAAGGCATGATGGCTTAAGTTAATTTTGTCATCAAAAATCACTTTGGCTAATGGGTCAGATTGACGCATATAGGTGTTTTTTAATTCAATGGCCATATCGTATAAGGCTTTGTCGGTACGAATGTCGTGCATTTTTGGGTAACGGGTTAAAAAGTGGGCGCCTAATGTTTTGGTATCCACTAATTGGCTAATTTTATCTACAATATCTGGCTGATAACCACTCAAATAACGTAACGCGCTTTGTTCACTCTGCCTTTTTTTTATGTCGGCACTGGTGATTAACTGACTTATGTCGGTTTTAGGTTTTAATGTTTGGCTTGCCGACTTAATCGGCATTTTAGGAGGTGCTTTAGGAGCTTTAGCTTTAGTGTCTGACATAGATTAACTGATTTATGTTGGCATTACCGATATCTGTATGGATATCGGTAATGCCAATAAGAACATTGGCAGTAAGTTACACTTTACCGAAGATGAGTCGATTATGCTGAACATAAGCAACGTCAAAAGCATTAAGTTGGACGCGTTTTAGATCCAATGAATCAAAGTCAACTTGTGGCGGGTTACGCTTTAATTGCTCTTTGATGATCACAGGAGAAATAAGTGATACAGGAATATCACTTAATTGAATTGCTGCTTCAAGTTTAAAGCTGGTAGCACTGCCAGCAAATTTACCTTTTTGTTCACGTTCAATAATCGCAATTTCATCGACCTTATAATCGGTCATGAGTTTTTGAAACGCAAAGTTGAATTCGCGAATTGATTCAGTCGTTGCCGATTGTGAAATACTGAATGACACTTTACGACATGCTGGTACATTAAATGTTTCACCTTCATAGGTCAGTAAACAAATAATGGCTTCACCGCCTTTTAATTCAACACCACAAATTTTCATGTTAATCCTTACTGGTTTATTCATTCGAGAGTGCCATTGGCATGCTCGTTATCGTTCATTTGTTGTAAGGCAATGGATTACCCTACATTCATTATTTGGTTATCGTTGTTTGAGTGCGAGTTAATCTTCTACTGTGCTATCGTCTTCAATAATTTGAATCGGTTTGACTTTACGACGTACTGGCGCGTCGCCGACATCAACGCCAGTAATAAAGCGTTTATCACTCTTTGGTGCAGCTTTAGGTTTTTTAGGCGCACTAACTCTTTTGCTGATGACAGCAGCTTTTGCACTCGTACCCGCTTTGCTTGCTTGAGGCTTATCTTTTAGACCGCTAAATTTAGCTCTTAAGCCCTCAATAACAGTAGGCTCAAAGTTTTTACGTAAAAATAATTGCACTTTTTTAAAGCTGTCCCAATCTTTAGGGCCTACAAATGATACTGCGTCGCCTTTGGCACCTGCACGACCTGTTCGACCTATACGGTGTACATATTCTTCGGCAAACTTTGGCATATCAAAGTTAATCACTAACGATACGTTAACTAAATCGAGGCCGCGTGATGCCACATCTGTCGTCACAAGTATTTGCGATTGGCCACGAGCAAATTGGTCCATAATCTGGTTACGGGCCGATTGTTTTAAGTCGCCACTGAGTGCTGAGGTGACAAAACCTTCTGCGGCCAATAATGTTGCAATTCTGTCGGTGTCAGAGCGAGTGGCAGTAAACACAATGACTTGCTTGTGTTGTTCTTGCGTTAAAATGTGTTTTAG
The DNA here is from genome assembly GCF_005234075.1 of Shewanella sp. MEBiC00475. NCBI lineage: Bacteria > Pseudomonadati > Pseudomonadota > Gammaproteobacteria > Alteromonadales > Shewanellaceae > Shewanella > Shewanella sp. MEBiC00475. The sequence continues at coordinate 347,483 of NZ_CP039928.1, read as the reverse complement.
CAAGGCTTGTTTATGGTCTAAATGATCAACCAAAATAATTCGTTGCTCAATGTCTTTATGCTCGGTGTAAGATTCGCCTATAGACACATGATTGGGCGTTTTGAGCAAGGTTGCTGCAATGTCGCCAATGCTGTCATGATCTAATGTGGCCGAAAACATCAGTGTTTGACGACGTTTATGATCTGCGGCATCGTTAATGGCTTTTAATTGTGGTGCAAAGCCTAAATCGAGCATGCGGTCAGCTTCGTCAAGAACCAATAACTCTAAGCCGTTTAAATATAAATGACGTTGTTGTAAGTGATCTGCAATACGTCCTGGGGTGGCGACAATAAAGTGTGGGTCTCTAGACAAGGCTTTAGCTTGGTCGTTAAAGTTCTCACCGCCTAGTACACTAATGGCTTTATATTGGGTATTGGCGACTAATAAACGTAATTGGCCATAAACTTGCTGGGCTAATTCACGAGTCGGTAATAATATAAGTACCCGAGGATCTTTTTTCGACAATGCTCTGGTGGATATTACCCGTTGCATAGCAGGCAATAAAAACGCTAAGGTTTTACCCGATCCCGTTTTAGAAGATGCCATTAAGTCTTTACCTGATAAGGCAATGGGCAGTGCCTGCGCTTGAACATCGGTAGGCGTAGTTATGCCAAGGTGCTTTAAACTGTCAAGCAGGCGCTTGTCCAACGAAAAATCGGTAAATTGCAAAGGTAAATCCCCTAAAAAATGCTAGCCAAGGATTATAACGGTTTCACCTTGCTATAGCCAACAAGAGTCGCTTTAGTTATGCTATTTTTTAGCTTTACATTTTTGTCTTTGCTTGGCATCACTAGTGGTTTATTGAACCAAATAATATTGTAAAGAGTTAATATATCGAGCATGAAAGGAATTAAGATGACAAAGCTCACCGTGGGATTAGCGCTAGGCAGTGGAGCGGCGAAAGGTTGGGCCCACATTGGGGTGTTAAATGGTTTAGCAAAATTAGATATTTATCCTGATAAAATTGCTGGTTGTTCTGTTGGAGCTTTAGTCGGTGCAGCTTATTCAAATAATCATTTGGCAGAACTTGAAACTTGGGTGAGCGGCTTTTCGAGTTGGGATGTGCTCGGGTTAATGGATTTAGGGTGGCGTAAAGGCGGTTTAATCAGTGGCGAAAAAGTATTTGATGTGTTGGCTAATCGCATTGGTGATCTTAACATTGAACAACTGAAGCGTCCCTTTGCCGCAGTGGCAACAGATTTATATTCTGGTCAAGAAATTTGGTTTAAAGAAGGTGACTTACGCCATGCGGTTCGAGCCTCGTGTTCAATGCCGGGTTTTTTGCCGCCTGTTCAGCAAGGAAACCGCTGGGTAGTTGATGGTGCCGTAGTTAACCCTGTGCCAGTGTCATTAGCGCGTTCTATGGGAGTCGATATCGTTATTGCGGTGGATTTAAATGGTCATCGTCGTGGGCAAATGCACTTAATTCCAGAGCAAGTAAAAAGCCGAAAAGCCACTAAGTCTGAGCCTATCGATGAAAAGCGCGAGCTTGAATCTGGCTTTATGGATTTATGGGGTAAAGGCAAAGATTACATGAATGGCTTATCTGATAAGTTTGCTCTTGGCAGTTCAAAATCCCATCCAGGTATGTTGGCTGTTATGTCGCAATCAATGGATATTTTAGAGCAACGCCATAAACGCTCACGTTTAATGGGCGAGCCACCTGATATTTGTATTGTTCCTGATGTCGGTGATATTGGCACTATGGAGTTTCACCGTGCCAAAGAAGCCATTATTGCCGGTGAACAAGCTGTAATGGATATTCAACATTTACTTAAAGCGACATTAAATAACAAATAGCGGTCTCCAATTCTGGTAGTGCTTGCATGTCTATGCGTGGCACTGCCTCTTGGTGTACATGCTGCTTTATTAATGTATTAGGCCTGTTATACATAGAGTCTATTATTTAATGTACATCATTGTCTTAGATTATTAACATCTTGAGTCTTACTGTCGGGCAACTTATCTATCTTTTCTCTATAGGCATATCGGTGCCGAGAATTGCATTGATTATGACTTTCCTAGTTAACTTCTTTTTTCTTCTTAACCTTTGCGTCTATCGATAAAACCGCTATTAGTAATAAATAAGTTAGTCGATATCAATGGGTCATTATCCATTAATAGTGATTAATATGGTCGTAGGCTAACACACTAGTGACGTTTGGACATGACAGGCTTTATAGCTAAAAACATCCTATTTCGTTAAACAATTTTAAATTCTTCTGTGGTATTTGTTCTCTGTAAATCCCTACATTATTTATGGCTAACAGCAAGGTTTTTTCAACATAAGTACTGCCGACAATTATGATCTGGATCAAAGTAACACTCCTGATTAGCGTGTCTAATACCCTCTATCTTGTGTTTATGTTGAATTTAAGTGCTATATGTAGTGCTTTCGAGGATGGCCGTATGCTAGTTGTAGTGAAAAGAGATGGATGTCATACTGCATTTGATGGATGTCGTATTAAAGAAGCTGTGGTGGCCGCTATGGACTCTGCGGGTCAAGCCGATGACCAATATGCATTGCAGTTAGCACAAACGGTTGAACAGCAAATGGCTGCGAAAACTGAAGTGGATATTCTCGAACTACAAGAAGCCGTTGAAAATTTACTGATGTCGGGGCCTTTTAAATCGGTAGCACGTCATTACATAGAATACCGTCATGACAGAGACAAACACCGTGAAGCACAAAGTAAATTAAATTGTGCGATTCGAGGCTTAGTTGAGCAATCAGACAACTCAATTTTAAATGAAAATGCCAATAAAGACGCCAAAGTTATTCCAACTCAACGTGATCTTCTCGCTGGTATTGTTGCTAAGCATTATGCTAAAACTCATTTGTTACCTAAAGATGTTGTCGAAGCACATGAAAAGGGTGAAATTCATTATCACGACTTAGATTACGCACCGTTTTTCCCAATGTTTAACTGCATGTTAATCGATTTGGCTGGCATGTTAACCCATGGCTTTAAAATGGGTAATGCTGAAATTGAGCCGCCAAAATCTATTTCTACCGCAACGGCGGTTACGGCACAAATTATTGCCCAGGTGGCCAGCCATATTTATGGTGGCACAACGATTAACCGTATTGATGAAGTGTTAGCTGAGTTTGTACAAATCAGCTATCAAAAACATCTTGTAGTGGCAAAAAAATGGCAAGTGGCTGACGTAGAAGGTTATGCGATGACGCAAACTGAAAAAGAATGTCATGACGCATTCCAGTCACTTGAATATGAAGTCAACACCTTGCATACCGCTAATGGCCAAACACCGTTTGTTACTTTCGGTTTTGGGTTAGGTGTGTCATGGGAGTGTCGCTTAATTCAAAAATCAATGCTAACTGTACGTATGGCTGGCCTAGGCAAAAACCGTAAAACCGCAGTATTTCCTAAATTGGTCTTTGCCATTAAAGACGGTGTTAATCATAAAGCAACAGACGCTAATTATGATATTAAAAAGCTGGCGTTAACTTGTTCAACTATGCGCATGTACCCTGATATTTTAAATTATGACCAAGTAGTAGAAGTCACTGGTTCATTTAAAACCCCAATGGGTTGTCGATCCTTTTTAGGTACTTATGAAGAGGATGGTCAATTGGTGCACGAAGGTCGTAATAATTTAGGTGTTGTAAGCCTCAATTTACCGCGTATTGCTTTAGAAGCGGGTAAGGATGAAAAGCGTTTTTATCAATTACTCGATGAGCGTTTGTTAATCGCTCGTAAAGCATTAGATACTCGCATTGCACGTTTAGCGGGAGTCAAAGCCCGTGTTGCACCTATTTTGTATATGGAAGGTGCTTGTGGCGTGCGTTTAAATGCTGATGATGATGTTAGTGAAATCTTCAAAAATGGTCGAGCATCAATTTCATTAGGCTTTATCGGCCTGCATGAGACCATAAATGCTTTGTATGGCAATGAAAAGCATGTGTTTGATAACATAGAATTACGTGAAAAAGCTGTCGCTATCATTAATCATTTAAAGCAAGCGACTGAATCTTGGAAGCAAGAAACAGGTTATGGCTTTAGTTTATACAGTACGCCAAGTGAAAATTTATGCAGTCGTTTTTGTCAGATTGATACCGCGCAATTTGGTGTAGTGGCAGGGGTAACAGACAAAGGTTATTACACCAATAGTTTTCATCTTGATGTTGAAAAAAGTGTAAACCCTTATGACAAAATTGATTTTGAACAACCATATCCAGCTATAGCCAATGGTGGATTTATTTGCTACGGCGAATACCCTAACATGCAAAATAATATAGAAGCGCTTGAAAACGTTTGGGATTATAGCTACAGCCGAGTGCCATATTATGGCACTAACACGCCTATTGATGAGTGTTATGATTGTGGTTACATTGGTGAGTTCAATTGTACAAGTAAGGGGTTTGTGTGCCCTAAATGTGGTAACCATGAGCCTAGCCGAGTATCTGTTATTCGTCGAGTGTGTGGTTATCTGGGCAGCCCAGATGCAAGACCATTCAACTTTGGCAAGCAAGAAGAAGTCAAACGCAGAGTGAAGCATTTATAATGTATTACAGTGCTTATCATAGTATTGATGTGATCAACGGTGAGGGCACCCGCTGCACGTTATTTGTCAGTGGGTGCGAGCATGCTTGTAAGGGATGTTATAACCAAAGCACTTGGCATGTGGATGCTGGGCATGAATTTAGCCAAGCGTTAGAAGATCAAATCATTAAGGATCTAACCGACAGGCGTATTTATCGCCGAGGCTTATCGTTAAGTGGTGGCGATCCACTGCATCCCGCTAATCTCGATGCTATATTAAAACTGGTTACGCGAGTAAAGAATGAATGCCCTGGTAAGGACATTTGGCTGTGGACCGGTTATCAATTGGCCGATCTTAGTGTCGCACAGCAAAATATAATCAACTTAGTTGATGTGATGATTGACGGTAAGTTTGAACAAGATAAAGCTGACCCCGCGCTATTGTGGCGCGGAAGCAGCAATCAGGTGATTCATCGCTTTAATCATGACGATCCTAGTTAATAGGGTTTTATTAAACGTTCGGGTCAGTCTTAGATTGGCATAAAAAAGCACTGTCAAAGACAGTGCTTTTTATTACCTAATTGTCACGTTCTTAAATACGATACGTTACGGTTAACTTTGCATTACGCTCTTCGCCGGGTAGACCACCCAAAAACATTGCTTTTTCGTAGTATGACTTGTTAAATAAGTTATTAATATTCAGCTGAATTTTATAACGTTCAACATCATAACTAATGGCTGTGTCGACCACGGTATAACCAGGCACATAACCGTCGGGAATACCGAATGAGCTAGAGTTAGTGCTGCGTTCACCGACATGCTCGGCACCAAGACTAATCGATACCGGCGCTGGTAATCCCAATTCTGCAGCATAAGTCACCCAAGCACTTGCAGTAACATAAGGAACGCCTTTTTGGTGTTGACCATAGCTGCTGCTATTTGGGTTTTGGTTGTCTCTAGCATCTTGGTATACCGCGTTAAGATTCACTTTCCATTGTTCACTTAGGTAGGCATTAAGGTCTAACTCAACCCCTTTGGTGTCTTCGCTACCATCATAAAAGTACGGGTCAATGTCAGGCGTGACCGCGCTACTGTCATAATCTGGATTCGCATAAGCAATATTAGTCCGTGATGATTTAAAGAACACCAATGATGTTAATAGTTGATCATCAAACGCTTTGACACGAATACCTAAATCATTGCTAATTGATTGCGAATCTTCACGGTCAGCTTCATTACCTGTTACATCACCTAACACACTGTATGCCGTACGGCCTTTAGAGTGGTTAACGAAAATAGAGATATCGTCAGTAGGCATATAGGTTAGGCCTAAATTGTAAGTTATGCCGTTATCAGTGGTATCTGCTTCTGGTTGTGGTGCAGCTAAACTGCTGCTGTAACGAGAATCAACGCCTAAGTGTTCATAACTTTGCTTTATTTCGTTAAAGGCTACGCCAATACGGCTGGTGAAACCTGCTCCCAAGTAACCAACATGCTGCACTCCTAATCCCATGCAGTAACAGACTTGTTATAGTTGCTGGTGAGTAATGGGTCGTAATCTTCAAATTCACCATCGGCCCAATTAGGATTACGGATGTCATAAATGTAGGGCAGGGTACCTTGATAAGACACATCACCATTGCTATCTTTCAGCGTATAGTCAGCATCCCAAATCGAATATTGTTTAAAGCTAATATCGCGATCTTCAAAGTTTGCATTGATCAATAATTCGTTTTCAATGTTACTTATATCAAAGTCGTAGCGTAAATCAGCAAAGTACTGCCATGACTTTTCATCAGCTGAGACTTTACGGTATTCCTGACGTCGAGCGGCATAAGGATACAGCACATCGTTCTCAACAAGTGGTGCTCGTGGATTTTGGTTAATCACACCGTTACGTTCCGAATATACGTAGTTATAAGCTCCTGTTTGACGAGCAAAGCTAGTTTCATAATTACGGTATTGTAACTGCTGGTTTAAGAAGAGGTTGTCGGTAAGGTAAATATTATGAGTTAGCTTAAAGCGAAGCTCTTCACCTTCATTGTCTTTTGCCATTGGTGAAATTAAACCATTATGGCCAAATGCATAAGGTGTTTGCCCATCACTGGCATCTAGTGAGTCTGCAAGTTGTTGGCGCTGTGCATCGGTGAGTTGTACACCATTGCCAGTAGGGTCATTGACGAGATCTTGCCAATTAACTTCTCCTGCTGTTTTACCATCTGCTGACTCTGCATTGTAAATACGGATAGGGTGGCCAATAGAGTCAACGGGGATCGCATCGTTAATGTAAGCGGCAGATAGCATCAGATTTTGGTTATCGTCTAATACAAACTTCATTGAGGCATATACTTCATCTCTGTCGGTACCCAAATTGCGGTAGCCATCACTGCGCGCGCTTTTAGCTACTACACGATAGGCTATATCATCAGTGATCCCGCCCGTGCTGTCGGCCATTAATGAATAAGTATCCCATTGTCCCACTTCGGCTTCAAAAACGTGTTGGCTGTCAAACTCAGGTTTTTTCTCAATTAAGTTAATTACGCCGCCGGCGCTCCCCATGCCGTATAAGCCCGTTGCAGGGCCTTTTAATACTTCGACTGAGTTAACATTAGTTAACGAGCGTGTTGGGTTAAAAGTGTTGCCAAGGCCTGCGCCGCCGTACATGCCGTCATAGGTATAGTTAGCGCCTAATCCTCGGATCACTAAATTATCGCCAATACCATAATTGTTACCGGCTTGAGTCACACCACTGATATTTCGTACTAGGTCTTGCATATTGCTGACACCCTGGGCATCGATCAATGCTTCATCAACAATCACAACCGCAGCGGGTGTTTCCATTAGTGACATGTCTGATTTAGTGGCAAGGCCAGAATTTCTCACCACTTGGTTTTGTCGGCCATATACGGTAATGCGTTCATAATCGGTTGATGATGCTTGAGATTCTGCAGTATTAATTGGTGCTTGTGCTTGGGCATAAAAAGGAAACAAGACACTTTGGCATGCAATAGCAAGTAAAGAGAGGTGTAGTGGCTTCATAATGTGTGGCCTTTGTTAATTGTATTGCGAATGATAACGATTATTATAATCATTACAATAATTTCTAGCGCTATATGTAAAAAAAACAAGCGGAAATGATTTGAATGCTGTTAAATCAAGCGGATTGAGTAAGATTTAAACATGACTGTAGGTAGGTTCAAGGCTATAAACTCTGAGGTAACGTTCGGTACTGTGAATAAACACACATTGCTGCGATTAATGAATGAGATGTGCTGTAAGGTGGCATTGATTGTTTGATATAATGCAACGATACTTGGAATATATGTTCGAGATGAAATACTTTACCAGTACATTCATATATGAAGCGTTTGCTATTCGCATCTTAGGTGGTTTTGGGTATATAATCTGCCTCCGAAACGGTGTTGTGATAAACGTTTAAGTGTAACGATTCACTAAACACACCAAAGCATTTAAGGTAATCAAATGAATTTAAAGCTAGAACTGCAAACATTGAATGATAAATTAGACAAGTTTCGTCGCAAGTTGGCTGCGGCTGAACAACGTGACGACGCCGCTGTTGTCGTGCAGTTTAAAAAAGAAGTGGCAGCTGTTACTAAGCGAATAGCAAGTATTAAAGGCCAACAAACCCGCCAATTTAGCCAAGAAGGCTCAGCATTAAAAGCGTTAGGGTTTAAACGTCCACTAACAAAAGCTGAACAAGCCGATATGGGAAAATTAAATAAATCAGTTAAAGGCTTAATTGTCGTTCACCCTTTGACGGCATTAGGCCGAGAAATGGGCATTAAAGAAGTCACTGGTTTTGCTCCTGCAAAGTTTTAATATTATCTTTTACAGTTAGTCGTCGTAAGGTTAATTCATGTCGATAAAATATATCGCAACATCTAAGTTACCCACTCCTTGGGGTGTTTTTGCTATGCACGGTTTTGAAGATACCGCCACAGGTAAAGAACACGTTGCGTTGACATTTGGTCAGCTGGATCCTACTCAACCTATGCTAGGTCGTATTCATTCTGAATGTTTGACTGGTGATGCGTTATTTAGTTTACGTTGTGATTGTGGTTTTCAATTACAAGCGGCAATGCAAAATGTGGCAGAAAAAGGTCAAGGCTTTTTGTTGTACTTGCGTCAAGAAGGTCGAGGCATTGGCTTACTCAATAAAATTCGAGCTTATGAGTTACAAGATGCTGGTGCCAATACGGTCGAAGCCAATTTGCAGTTAGGTTTTGAAGCTGATATGCGTAAGTACGATATGATTTTACCAATGCTAGAGAAAATTGGTGTAACTAAAGTGAGGTTGATGACCAACAATCCTCGTAAAGTCACCGCTATGCAAGATGCTGGTATTGAAGTCGTTGAACGTATTCCATTGCAAGTGGGTAAAAACCGTTATAACGAATCATATTTAAAGACTAAGTCGACTGAACTAGGTCATATGATGTCGGAATACCATTTTCACGATGAATAAATTGACGAAATAATAACGGTATGGTGATGGAGCAAGGGCAAATAATTGGGCTTTTAGGTTTATCATCGTGTCGTTGTTTACGTTTGCATTGCCAACCTTCTGCTGTATTTTCTTTGTTAACCGCCTTGTGTTTATCTGTGGCGACTATTTTATGCTTAAGTTGTCTAACACACTCTGCATTTGCTGATGAGCTTACCAGTGAACCCGATGCTTCCCATTATGCTTTTGCTAGTTATTTAGGCAGTGGTATTTACCGTACCTCAGGCCAAAGTGCCGCGGTGATAAATGTGCCGTTAGGCTTTGAGCTAGAAAAATCTGCTGACCATTTATTAAAACTGCGATTTACCGCATCGTTTGGTTTTTTTGATTATTCATTTAATGATTTGCCCGGTGGCAGTTTACCGAAAAATGTTGGTACGATTACCTTAACACCAGGGATTGAATACCATTGGCTGGTGGACGATAAATTAACGGTCGAATCCTATGTCGACTTAGGTTACGGGCATAATTTCTCCACTTATAGCCATGTGGGTATTTTTTCGACTGGCTTGTCGACCTTGTATCGCTTTGGCTCAGCTGATTATAGCCCTGTATGGGTTAATCGAGTTTACTATGCAGGTTATAAAAGTAATCAAAACGACAGTACCGAAGGGTATTCTGTTTTGAAAAGTGGTGTCGACTTTGGCTTTAATTATGATTGGCAATGGGATGATATGCGGGTTGAACCACGGATGTTTGTTGCCGGACATTGGTATTTTAACCAACTTAAATTTGTAACCCCAGTTGGCAAAGATGTACTCACTTCATATACCTATGAAATAGGCGCCACTCTGGCATTTTCAAAACCGATTAATTTTGCTGCTATTGGCTTGGACAGTGTCGAAATAAAACACTTAGGCTTGAGTTATCAGGTTGGCGGTGGCTTGAAGGTGTGGCGAATCATTTTCGAATTTCCACTTTAACATTTCTGTTAGTAGCGCTTCGCGTTGACATTACTATAAAAGCTACATATAAGTGCTGCAACAACAACACTCATTTGTTAGCTCTATCGCATTGGTTATATGATGTTAACCATTCCCCCAAATATCAGCATTAACGGGTTTGCTTGGCTTATCGCTTTGCTCACTGACTTTGGTTGTGGGTGTTTTTCTGGCAGTGACGGCTTTTGGACTGACAGCCGGTTTGCGAGAATTATCTTTTGGCGGCGGTAATGGTAATTTGTTGGCTTTAAGATACAAGTATTCAACTTTGTCTCGAGCCCAAGGTGTTTTGCGTAAAAACTTCAAGCTTGATTTTACACTCGGATTGTCTTTGAAACATTGAATGTTGATTCTAGATCCTAATTGTTCCCAACCGTACTTTTCAACGAGTTCGGTAACAATGGTTTCCAGTTTTATGCCGTGAAGCGGGTTGTTTGCTTGTGTCATGGACCGTGCGAGCTAATTGAGTTTGGTAATATTATACCCATATTGCTGTCAAAGTGATATCAACACAAAAACGGCAGCTTAAGCTACCGTTTGTTGTCCAATATTAATGGTTATAGTTCATTTGCTAATTCAACTTTTTCTTCGTCATCATCAATATCAATGTCACCTTTGCCTTTGGTTTTAATAATAATCATTGCTGCAATAATGAATGTTGTGACCATACCCGCTACCGTAGACACTACCATAGGTAAGCCTGCACCTAATGTTGATGAATTCAACATAAAGCTAATAACAACACAAGTCATGAACATAGCAGGGACGGTACAAATCCAATGGAATTTATTATGGCGAAGTAAGTAAGCTGCCGCGGTCCATAGCATCAATACAGCAGTGGTTTGGTTTGCGACACCAAAATAACGCCAGATAATGCCAAAATCGACTTGAGTTAACATTGCACCGATAGCAAATAATGGTAACGCTAGCAGTAACCGCTTAGGTAACGCGACTTGTTTGATGTTAAAGAACTCTGCCAAGATTAAGCGTGCTGAACGAAATGCGGTGTCGCCAGATGTGATAGGCAATACAATCACGCCAAGGATGGCTAAGAAACCACCAAATGTACCAAGCAGACCGTTAGATGCTTCGTATACTACGTTAGCAGGGTTACCAGCCATACCTGCATTAAGACCTTCTACACCACCAAAGTATGACAATGCAATAGCACACCAGATTAAGGCGATAACGCCTTCGCCAATCATTGCACCAAAAAACACAAAACGACCATTTGATTCATTTTGAACACAACGGGCCATGAGTGGAGATTGTGTTGCATGAAAACCAGATACAGCACCACATGCAATCGTGATGAACAATGCAGGCCATAATGGCATATCGTTAGAGTTAAGGTTGGTAAAGAAGTCACCTATTTCAAAGCCCGGTAACATGGTATGTTCGCTTGAAAGCATTAATGCGATGGTTAAACCAAGTGACATGAATACTAACAACGCGCCAAAGAAAGGATAGAAGCGACCGATGATTTTATCGATTGGCACTATGGTCGCAATTAAGTAATAACAGAAAATAATGCCAACAAAAATAGCAACATCAAATCCGGTTAATTTGCTGAGTAAGCCTGCTGGAGCAGAGATAAATACCACGCCAACTAACAATAATAGAATAATCGCAAAAAAATTCATAAAGTGTTTGGCGTTTTTACCTAGGTATTTACCCGCCAAATTTGGTACTGATTGACCATTGTTTCGTACCGATAACATTCCTGAGAAATAATCGTGAACGGCGCCAGCAAAAACACAGCCAAATACAATCCATAGCATGGCGGCTGGGCCATATAGAGCACCTAAAATTGGACCAAAAATTGGACCTACACCAGCAATATTGAGTAATTGAATTAAATACACTTTACCTTTAGACATAGGCACAAAGTCGACGCCGTCTGTATGAGTGTATGCAGGTGTTTGTCTTTGGGTGCTAATCCCAAAGACTTTCTCGACGAAGGCCCCATAAATAAAATAGCCGCAAATGAGTAATCCAACACAGAGTAGAAACCAAGTCATTTTTTATATCCCCATTTTTATATTGGGGTCATTTTAAAACATCGGCAATATGAAAAGCAGGCTAACTGAGTAACAGGTTAAAAAGGCAAGGTAAGCGGTAAATAGCTGACTTGAGCGGTGCGACATACTCGACAAGTGTGGTAGAAATCACGCTGAGTTTATTTTGAACAGGGCTATTGAAAGCCAAGCAACTGCTTTAATTCTTTGAGGTAACGACGTGAAACTGGCACATTAGCACCGCTATGGGTGGTGACTTTCGCGCCCGTGTCGGTTATTTCAATTTCACAAATTGCACTTGGGGCTAGTAAATATTGTTTATGGCAACGAAATAAAGCGGTTTTTTGTTCTAACACCTTAAGGGTTAATTGGGTGTGGCTGTTGCCTTTATTTGAGTGTACATGAATACCGCCAACATCACTGACAACAAATTCGACATCCGCAGTGGCAACCACTTTGAGTTTATTGCCACTGTAACAGGGCAAATGAGCTAGTTGTGCGGGCAGTATTTGTGTCATTGGTTGCGGCGTCATATTTGCGCGTACTTTTTCTAGCGTTTGGTTAAAGCGTTTTTCGTCTATAGGTTTAAGTAAGTAATCGAAGGCATTGTTGTCGAATGCTTTTATTGCATACTCATCAAAAGCCGTAATAAACACCGCTCTTGGCACTTGTTCGGGATTAAGCATGGCAATGAGTTCCATGCCATTAATCCGCGGCATTTGAATATCAATAAAAATTAGATCAGGCTTTAACACGTTAATTTGTTGTAGGGCTTCAATGGCGTTACTGCATTGCCCTAATATTTTAATATCTGGATGTTTTTCGAGAAGGTCAGCCACTTCTTGGCGGGCAAAAGGTTCATCGTCAATAATTAAGCATGAAATCATGAGACTTGCTCCTCTAACGGTATGCGTACTTGTACGCAAGTAAACTCATCAGCTTGGCTTTGGACTTCAATGCCATATTGTTCACCAAATAAGTTTTGCAACCGTTTATGGACTAAGTTCATGCCTAATCCTTCAGTATTTTTTGAGGGGTGATACAACCCAGCATTGTCTGTGACACTCAGTAACAAATCATCACCTTCTATTGAAGCCTCAACTCTAATCATACCGGCTTCAAGCATTCGTGAGGTGCCATGTTTAACCGCATTTTCAATAAGAGGTTGCAGGGTAAATGCTGGCATTTTTAGGTGATGATATATCTTTGGAATACTAATACTGACCTTTAGTTTGTCAATAAAACGTGCATGTTCAATGGCAAGGTATGCATCAATATGTTCCAACTCATCGGCTAAGGTAACTAGTCCAGTGGTTCGAGTGAGATTAATCCGTAGGAATTGAGACAATTGCTGTAATAACTTTTTAGACATCTGAGGATCACGGTTAATGATTGCGCTGATAGTGTTTAGCGCATTAAATAGAAAGTGAGGATTGACTTGGGCTTGTAATAATTTTATTTCGGCCTGCATCAATAAACTCTTTTGTTGTTCAAACCGGCCAAACAAAATTTGGTTTGAAAGTAATCTTGCTATCCCTTCACCTAAGGTGCGATTAATATTCAAAAATAATTTATTTTTAGGTTCGTATAATTTAATGGTACCAATGACTTCATCATTACTGCGCAGTGGGATAACTAAGCTTGAACCTAATCTGCAATGAGCTGATATAGAGCAGGTATAAGGGGTGTAGACGCCATCGGCAAACATCACCTTATTTTGTGCAATAGCATCAAGTGTGATTTGCGATGAAATGGGGGTATTAGTGAGATGATGATCGTCCCCAATACCGATAAATGCCAGTAGTTTATGTCTATCAGTAATAGCAACAGACCCGACTTGAGTTTCTTCGATAACGATTTGAGCGACCTTTTTACTCGATTCGACATCAAATCCTTTTGAAAGCAAGCCTACACTGCGCTCTGCTATTTTTAGCGCTTTGGTTGAGAAGCTGGATGATAATTTATCAAACATGGCTTTTTGGTCGCGAAGGATGCTCATAAACATTGCTGCGCCCAGTGAGTTAATCAGAAGCATAGGTGGAGCGATTAATTTGACCAGTTCCCAAGCTTGGTCAAAGGGTTTAGCGACGAGTAAAATAATCGCCATCTGCATTATTTCAGCCATAAATGTCACCCCAAATACGACTATGGGCTGATAAGTCATTTCTGACTTGCCGATTTTATTAAAATAATAACTGATTATTCCAGCCGATAATCCTTCCAAGGCGGTTGATATGGCACAGGCTATATCTGTAAATCCGCCCATCGAATAACGATGTAATCCACCCGTTAAACCAACCAATAATCCAGTGATTGGGCCACCAAGCAACCCGCCTAACACAGCACCCATAGCGCGAGTATTGGCAATGGCTCCAGATGTTTGCTCACCAAAGTAAGTGGCCAAAATACAAAAGCAGGAAAAAACCAGATAGATAAAGACTTTATGAGGGAGGCGTTTTGATGTTTCAGCGAAAAGTTTAAACAATGGCGTTTTACTGACTAAGTAAACAATCACTAAGTAGACGCACATTTGTTGCGTTAGCAGTAATATTAACGACATATATTCTCTTTGGATTGATCAAGGTTGTGGTATATAAATTATATTTTTACTCTTATTAGAGAGAATTCATTGGTCAGTCAAGTCTCGCTCCCAGAGACACACTGTAATATGAAATTATACTATGTCAGCATGATATTAAAAGCCATCAACAGTAGTAAGTCGACCATGATAAATTGTCAATATAATCAGCTGTATCGCTACCCCAAAGAGGTTTGGCTTTAAAAGGATACATTCAATACTATGCATCATTGCGGAGAGTTTATGCCGACATATCTTAATGATTTTAAAATAAAAGTGTTGTTAACGTGACGTTTTACGCAATAAATCAGATTGTTTAGCACCACTTTGCTGATAAAACTCATCAATGAGTATTCTGAGAATTTTGGATTTAGCCACTTTACTGGTTTTGGCTATTTCATCTAATTGTGAAATGCTTTTTTCGGTTAGTGTAAAAGTGGCATGACGATAAATTTTGGTACTTTTTTTATCGAGTCCTGTTAAAAATTCTTGAGTCGCTGATGTGATATTGGCTTGATCATGTGATGTGCCTATACCAGACGCATAATTATTAGCATCTTCGATAAAGTCTTCTACAGATACCTTTACTTGGGTACCTTTGCGTTTCTTACGTTTAAGATCAGTTAAACTCATAACTATTTTCTGGTGGGATGGCAAAAAGCTCATCGGTAATGGCTCTAATTTCATCAGCCGCTTTACCGCTCGGATCAATTTCAAGTACTGAAGAGCCGCTTTCTTCGCTGTCATCATAGATATTGCGACTAAATGTTACTGAATTGAGTGCGCGTAAACCAAAAGACTCAACCACTTCTTTAGCTTCTAAAATACGTTTAGCTTGAGACGGTAGTGCAGGGCATTGTGTTATCACGATGGCGGCAATCATTTTAGGATTGACCATCTTACAAGTACTGAGCATGTCTTCCATATGAGGTAAGGTTTTAAGATCGCGTCGCTTAGGACGAAGTGGCAGTACTACATAGGTTGCGACAGACATGGCGGCGCGCATTGCTAGGTTATCTTGGCCTCCACAATCAACAATAACATAGTCAAATCGATCATTTAGGCTTAGCAAATCGTTGCGGATTTTACCATAAAGTTGAATGCAATTGATGGCTTTTAGATTGGGATCATTATTGCGAGCTTGGATCCAGTCAGATGTGGTTCGTTGTGGATCGCAATCAACCATGAGTACATTTGCATCGTATTTTTGGCTAATATGCACAGCAATATTTTGTGCTAAACAGCTTTTACCACTACCACCCTTTTCTCCACCAACCAACAATATCATTTTATGTTCCTTGATTCCTGATGTTTTATAGCACCGAAATAATGATTACTATTTTATCTTGAGTATAGAACAGTCATAGGGGACTGCATAAAATAATCAATTAAATTAGCTGTAAAGCAATATGGTAACTATGAGGTGAACATTTGGTGCAACGGCAAACTTGACCTTTTATGGTGTTTTGTTTGTCGGTATTTTCATTGAAGGTTAAGGCTATCAAATCACCTACTTTAAAAGTAGATTTAAAGTCAAATAATACCCCTTTGCGAGCAAGATCGATGCAGATACCATGGTCGATACATGATTCACCATGTGTATTAATCCAATCTAGTCGGATCCGCTCGGCTTCCATATCTACACGTAACGAACCGCGTTTTTCTTCGAATCCAGCTAGTTCTTGGCTCATCGTGTTTCTCCTTGAAATGATCCGTCTATCGACATCTTAAACTGTTGTTTGGCAATTGTTCATAATTAATACTACAGATGCCTATTTACCGCTAGCTTAACAATATTTTATTGTTTAGCTCATTCTTGTCGTCGTTAACATTCAGTGTTGAGTGTTAACGTTTTACATCAACTTATAAATTTACCTTTCTATACTCTCAGTAATTTTTAACATAACTGCTTTGTTAAGCAAGACAAAATTATCATTATAATGCTGAGTCATCGATACTCGGTATGTTGAGTGGCAGTTAAGGTGATTAATTATCGTAGTCTTGGTTTTTAGGGTAAGGCATTTTCAATTGGCCCCAGCGGATCACTATAACAGTACTGGCGAGCACTATTGTTGAAAGTGAGATGGCTAAAATACGCCAATCTTCCATACCTTTCATGTCTAAAATCAAGTATCGAGCCAATGCAACAATCGCAATATAAAGTGGCATACGGATAGGTAATTTACCCGACTCAATATAATTGACGACCATGGCTAACACTTCAAGGTATATGAACAACAGGAGTAAATCTGCTAGTTCTACTGTGCGAATGTCAATCATATGAAAAATTTCTTCACCAATGGCAAATATTGTCGCAAGTGCAATAATAAATAATACTAAGTGTTCAATACTTTTTAAGGATTTTAGGCCTAAACCGCGTAATAATTGCATAGTCATCTTCATTTAAAAAATTAAAAAACCATTATTGATGACTTTTGGATGTTTTCCCAGTGTTCTGATTCGATTTTGCAAGATGTGTCATAGCTTATTTAGAGATTATGAATAGTAAAGCTTGGATATCACTGAAATTTCAGTAACAACTTGGGGGCATAATGTTGGAAAATATGAGAAGTATGGGGAGCTATTACAATATAAGGGTATAAAAAAATCGCTAAAGCATGCTTTAGCGATTTTTATCAATTGTGATAGTAATTGTTAACATTAACAATTACCTCAATGAGGATAAAACGACTAACGTTTTAGGGCTTCATTAAGCAAAGGGCGCATGGTCTTAACCAATTGAGTGGTCACTTTTGGACTACCAGCCACAATGTTTCCTGAAACCATATAGTTGTGTCCGCCCATAAAGTCGGTAACAGTGCCGCCAGCTTCACGACAAATTAAGTCGCCCGCAGCAATGTCCCATGGCTTAAGACCAATTTCAAAGAAACCATCTAAACGACCAGCAGCAACATAAGCTAAATCTAGAGCAGCTGAACCACCACGACGGATATCAGCACACAACGGAAATACTTCCGCTAGAATAGCCATGTAGGTTTCTGTGTGTTGACGTGCTTTGAATGGAAAACCAGTACCAATCATAGTGCTGGTTAAATCATTGACGTTGGTTACACGCATGCGGAAATCATTCAGCTTAGCGCCTTTACCACGAACCGCTGAAAATAACTCTTCACGGACAGGATCGTAAATAACGGCAACTTCAATTTTGCCTTTATATTGAAGTGCGATAGATACTGCAAAATGAGGTATGCCACGAACGAAGTTGTTGGTGCCATCCAAAGGATCTACTATCCAAATGTAATCTTTATTATCGCCACGGTTTTCACCGTTTTCCTCACCAATGATGGTGTGGTCTGGATACGATTTACGAATTTGGTAAGTAATAGTTGCTTCTGCTTCCTTATCTACACTAGTCACAAAATCATTAATACCTTTACTGCTTACCTCAACACGGTCAAGTTCAGTATAGGCGCGCATAATAGTTTGGCCCGCAGCGCGTGCAGCGCGCGTGGCAATAGTCAGCATCGGATGCATTGCAATCCCCTGGATGTTAAAGAACGAGTAAAATAGCGCCCGCATTATACTTTATTTGAGGGTTATATCAAATGCAGATTTTCATATAACGTAATTTTTAATGATTGTGTTAACATGCGGATAATATTTTTAGTTAAAAGAAAGTGCTACATGCTCAGTAATATTCGTGTTGTTTTAGTTGGTACCTCGCACCCTGGTAATATTGGCTCTACAGCAAGAGCAATGAAAACCATGGGATTATCTAATTTATATCTCGCTGAGCCAAGAACTGAGCCAGACGGACAATCGATAGCGCTTGCAGCAGGTGCGTCAGATATTCTTAAGAATCTAACTCGAGTTGACTCATTAGAAGAAGCCATTGCTGACTGTAGTTTAGTCATTGCAACCAGTGCACGCAGTCGTACATTAGATTGGCCTATGCTAGATCCCCGTGAAGCGGGTCAAAAATTGACTCAAGAAAGTTTAAACGGCCCTGTTGCCATCGTATTTGGACGTGAAAATCATGGTTTAAGCAATGAAGAGTTACAAAAGTGTACTTATCACGTGGCGATTCCTGCTAATCCTGAATACAGTTCGTTAAATCTTGCTCAAGCTGTACAGATTATTTGTTATGAAACCCGAGTTGCCCATTTAGCACAAACTGAAACTCCGGCTGAAACAGATGCATATCCATTGACTGATGAGCTAGAACGTTTCTTCATTCACCTAGAGTCTACTTTGTCTAAAACTGGTTTTGTGATTAAAAATCATCCAGGACAAGTTATGACTAAACTTCGTCGTTTGTATACTCGTGCACGTATTGAAGCACAAGAGATGAATATTCTTCGGGGTATTTTGACCTCCATTGATAAGAAAATGGATAAATAGATTAGTAGTAAGGAACACATAATGGCCGTTATCGCTAGGTTAAAAGAAGATATAGAATCAATTTATCATCGTGATCCTGCTGCAAACAGTACTATCGAGATATTGTTTAATTATCCTGGTATGCATGCTATTTGGATCCATCGTATAAGTCATAAACTTTGGCTCGCCAACTGGCGTTTTACTGCGCGGTGTTTATCGACATTTTCTCGTTGGTTAACTGGTGTTGAAATACATCCAGGCGCCACCATTGGTCGCCGTTTTTTCATTGACCATGGCATGGGTGTTGTTATCGGTGAAACCGCTGAAATAGGTGATGATTGTACGCTTTATCATAGCGTTACTTTAGGCGGTACTACCTGGCAGCCAGGTAAACGTCATCCAACTTTAGGTAATAATGTGGTCATTGGTGCTGGGGCTAAGATACTTGGGCCGATCACTATGCACGATGGCGCGCGCGTGGGATCAAATTCTGTCGTTGTTAAAGATGTTGCCAGTGATAATACCGTGGTAGGTATACCTGGACGAGTGGTGTCTTCGCCGACGAATCAATCAAAAGAGAAAACTGAGCGTCGCACTGAGATGGCTAAAAAATATGGCTTTGATGCATATGCCGTATCGCCAGATAATCCTGATCCAGTAGCAAATGCTATTGGTCAAATGCTGGACCATATGCATTTAATGGACTCAAAAGTACAAGAAGTGTGTAGTGCCATTCAATCTATGGGTGGCGAGGTGTGTACCAAAAAATTACCAGAGTTGAACGTTGATGCATTTGATGATGCTTCTAGAAAAGCTGCCACTATTCGTAAACAAGACATTAACAAGTTCGACCCTAGTATTTAGAAATAAATAAGTCATTGTAGATTCAAGTCAATAAATCGACCGATAATGCGATTAATTATCCTGTTGGCATTGAATTTTATGACATAAAAAGGTTAAATACCCTCTGCGAAAATATGGACCTTTTTGTTATAAGCAAGACCATAATACCCGAGTGTTTTAGTAGGATTAATACTTGACTAAATTACTAGGGTATGTTGAAATTACTGCATACTTTTTGGGAGCAGTACAAGTTATGAAACTTACATCAAAAGGTCGCTATGCAGTGACAGCTATGCTGGATGTTGCGATTCACTCAGCTACTGGTCCCGTGCCCTTAGCCGATATTTCTGAAAGACAAGGTATCTCTTTGTCTTATCTTGAACAACTCTTCGCAAAGTTACGTAAAAATGGTTTGGTGTCGAGTGTCCGCGGACCTGGTGGTGGTTATCGTTTAGGTTTAGATGCCGTCGATATCTCAGTTGGCATGGTCGTGCATGCTGTTGATGAATCTGTAGATGCCACTCGTTGTCAAGGACAAGGTAACTGCCAAAGTGGTACACGTTGCCTAACCCATTCTTTATGGGGCGATTTAAGTAAACAAATTTCTGATTTTTTAAACAGTATTTCGCTTGCAGGTTTAATGCAAAAACGAGACGTTCAATTTATCTCGCTAAAGCAAGACGAAATACAAAAGGAACATAGAGTGAGTTTGTAACTCAACTATGTTGATTGATATATAATAATTATTTGTACGTTGTATGTAGCCTCACCTGAGACTGCTAAGTACGGAGTGTGTTATGAAGCTTCCTATCTATTTAGATTATGCCGCAACAACCCCTGTAGATCCGCGTGTCGCAGAAAAAATGATGCAACACATGACAATGGACGGCGTGTTTGGTAATCCAGCATCGCGTTCACATCGTTATGGTTGGCAAGCTGAAGAGGCGGTTGATGTCGCCCGTAATCAAGTTGCCGATTTAATTAATGCTGATCACCGTGAAATAGTTTTTACCTCAGGCGCTACAGAATCAAGTAACCTTGCTATTAAAGGTATTGCTCATTTTTACAGTAAAAAGGGCAAACACATCATCACCAGCAAAACTGAGCATAAGGCAACGTTAGACACTTGCCGTCAGTTAGAGCGCGAAGGTTATGAAGTGACTTATCTGGTACCCGATGCTAACGGCCTTATTCCAATGGAACGTTTAGAAGCAGCAATGCGCGACGACACCATTTTGGTCAGTATTATGCACGTTAACAACGAAATAGGTGTGATTCAAGATATCGATGCGATTGGTGAATTATGCCGCTCAAAAGGTATCTTCTTCCATATGGATGCTGCACAAAGTGCAGGTAAAATACCGATTGATGTACAAACCACTAAAGTAGATTTGATTTCGATTTCTGGCCATAAAATGTATGGACCAAAAGGCATCGGCGCGTTATATGTTCGTCGTAAGCCACGTATTCGTCTTGAATCGCAAATGCACGGTGGCGGACACGAACGCGGTATGCGCAGTGGCACATTAGCAACCCATCAAATTGTTGGGTTAGGCGAAGCTGCTGCTATTGCTAAACAAGATATGGCTGTAGACGGTGCACGTATTACTCGTTTACGCGATAAATTGTGGAATGGCATTAAACATATCGAAGAAACCTATATTAACGGTGATATGGAACATCGCTACAGCGGCATCTTTAACGTAAGTTTCAACTTTGTTGAAGGCGAGTCGTTAATGATGGCCTTAAAAGACTTAGCCGTTTCTTCAGGTTCAGCCTGTACTTCAGCAAGTTTAGAGCCAAGCTACGTATTACGTGCATTGGGTTTAAATGATGAAATGGCACATAGCTCAATTCGTTTCTCTTTAGGTCGTTTTACTACCGATGAAGAAATTGACCACGCTATCGTAACGATAACTGAATCTATCGATAAGTTGCGCGAAATGTCTCCATTATGGGAGATGTTCAAAGATGGTATCGACTTGAACGAAGTTCAATGGGCACATCACTAATTCGATTGAGTTGAATTAAGTGTAATACCATTAATCGTAAACGGACAACGACACAGAATTTGGAGCAGTATCATGGCTTATAGCGAAAAAGTAATCGATCATTATGAAAACCCACGTAACGTAGGTTCATTTGATAAAAACGATCCATCAGTAGTAACTGGTATGGTTGGTGCACCCGCTTGTGGTGACGTAATGAAGTTGCAACTTAAAATTAATGCTGATGGCATTATTGAAGATGCAAAATTCAAAACTTATGGTTGTGGCAGTGCAATTGCATCTAGCTCATTAGTTACTGAGTGGGTTAAAGGCAAAAGTGTTGATGAAGCCGCGACCATTAAAAATGCTGACATCGCTGAAGAATTAGCATTACCACCGGTTAAAATTCATTGTTCAATTTTGGCTGAAGATGCCATTAAAGCAGCAATTGAAGAGTATAAAAGTAAACAAGCTAAGTAATACCTGGAGTTAAGATGGCAATTTCAATGACCCCTGCAGCGGCTGATCGAGTAAGATCGTTTCTTGCTAATCGCGGGAAAGGCCTTGGCTTGCGCCTAGGATTGAGAACATCAGGTTGTTCAGGTATGGCATATGTCATTGAGTTCGTTGACGAACTCAATGACGATGATGAAGTTTATAATATCGATGGTATGAATATCATCATTGATGCTAAAAGCTTAATTTATTTGCAAGGTATTGAACTTGATTTTGTCAAAGAAGGCCTTAATGAAGGTTTTCAGTTCAATAATCCAAACGCAAAGGGTGAATGTGGTTGCGGTGAGAGTTTCACCGTTTAACTATTATTTATCTGTTAAGCCGTTTTATATCAAACAGTAAGCATGATGTCTGCCCATGAATTATTTCAATCTGTTTAATGTTGTACCTGCCTTTGATATCGACACCGCCTTACTTGCAGAGCGCTATCGCGAACTGCAACGGGCGGTACATCCCGATAAATTCGCTAATGATACCGAACAACAAAAGTTGTTATCAGTTCAGCGTACTGCACAAGTTAATGATGGCTATCAAACGTTAAAAAATCCCTTACGTCGTGCTGAACATATGTTGAGCTTACGTGGTATTGAATTAAGCCACGAAACCACCACATTAAAAGATGGTGCATTTTTGATGCAGCAAATGGAGTGGCGTGAAGCGCTGGAAGACATACAACAAAGTAGCGATCCGCAAGCATCCATTGATGAATTGTATGAATCATTTGCTGAATTTGAGTCGGTATTATTTGCTAAATTAGCGGCTCTATTGGCAAGTGAAGATGTTGCTGATGCATTATTAGCGGCAGATCAAATTCGTAAGTTGAAGTTTATGGCAAAATTGCAAGATGAGTTGGCGCGAATAGAAGACCGCTTTCTTGACTAAATAGACCTAAAATTTAACCTTATTTATGATTAGTTCAGCTAATCGATAACACAACAAGTTGGAACATTATGGCACTGTTGCAAATTGCAGAACCTGGCCAAAGCGCCGCACCGCACCAGCATCGTCTTGCGGTAGGGATTGATCTTGGTACCACCAACTCACTTGTTGCCGCTGTAAGAAGTGCGCAAGCGTTGACTTTACCTGATGGACAAGGTCGTCATTCGTTGCCTTCTGTGGTGCATTATGGCGATAGCGGAGTGCTTGTTGGCTATGAAGCTCAAGAAATATCTGCTTTAGATCCACAAAATACTATCGTATCTGTTAAGCGTTTTATGGGGCGTAGCCTGACTGATATTCAGTCTGGTGTACATCGGTTACCCTACGCATTAAATGCGAGTGAAAATGGCTTACCCATATTCTCTACTCCTATGGGGCCGGTTAATCCCATACAAGTGTCTGCCGAAATTTTAAAACCCTTGATAGCGCGTGCAGAAACGACTTTAGGTGGTCAGTTAGAAGGTGTGGTGATTACCGTGCCAGCCTATTTTGATGATGCACAACGTCAAGGCACTAAAGATGCCGCTGAATTGTTGGGCGTTAAGGTATTACGTTTACTGAACGAACCTACCGCCGCTGCAATTGCTTATGGATTAGATTCAAAGCAAGAAGGTGTGATTGCCATTTATGATTTAGGCGGTGGCACATTTGATATCTCGGTTCTGCGTTTAAATCGTGGCGTGTTTGAAGTGTTAGCCACTGGCGGCGATTCTGCACTAGGTGGTGATGATTTCGATCATCTGCTTGTTAGCCATTTACAAACAGTGTGGGGCATTACCGAGCCTAACAATCAACTGGCTCGACAATTACTGATTGAAGCTCGTCGAGTTAAGGAAGCATTAACCAATAATGACAATATTGAAGCATCAGTTGTTATAGGCGAAAAAATCTTAACGTGTACTGTTGATAAGAGCTTATTTAATCAGTTAATTGGCGCATTAGTTAAAAAAACCATTGGCAGCTGTCGCCGCACATTACGCGACGCCGGTGTCAGTATAGATGAAGTCATTGAAACCGTGATGGTGGGTGGTTCAACTAGAGTGCCTTTAGTGCGTGAACAAGTTGAAGCCTTCTTCAAGAAAACACCGCTGACCTCAATTGATCCTGATCGAGTTGTTGCTATTGGTGCCGCTATTCAAGCTGATATTTTGGTGGGTAATAAACCTGAGTCAGATTTACTGCTGCTCGACGTAATTCCGTTATCACTTGGCGTTGAGACAATGGGCGGTTTGGTGGAAAAAGTCGTCACTCGAAATACCACTATTCCGGTAGCTCGAGCACAAGAATTCACGACGTTTAAAGATGGCCAAACTGCAATGGCATTTCACGTGGTGCAAGGTGAGCGCGAACTTGTTGAAGATTGTCGTTCATTGGCTCGTTTTACCTTACACGGTATTCCGCCACTTGCTGCAGGTGCTGCACATATTCGGGTGACGTTCCAAGTTGATGCTGATGGTTTGTTAAGTGTCACCGCCATGGAGAAATCCACCAAGGTGAAAACGACCATTCAAGTTAAGCCTTCATTTGGTTTGTCTGACACTGAAATTGCCACCATGCTAAAAGATTCGATGAAGTATGCTAAAGAAGACATTACTCGTCGTATGTTGGCTGAGCAAAAAGTTGAAGCTGCACGGGTGATAGAATCGCTTAATGCGGCTTTAGCTAAAGATTCTGATTTACTCGATAAGCAAGAGCGTGAACAATTAATGGTGGCGATTGGACATCTTGATGCCGTTGCACAACAAGATGATGTAGATGCCATTGAGAAAGCGATTGCAAGTCTAGATGATAAAACCCAAGATTTTGCGTCACGACGCATGGATAATTCTATTAGAGCGGCGCTAAAAGGGCAGTCGGTCGATAACATATAGGTGAAATAATGCCACAGTTAGTATTTTTACCCCATAAAGAGCTTTGTCCTGATGGCGCAGTTCTTGAGGCCGAAGTTGGCGAAACTATTTTAGACGTTGCACTGCGCAATGGAATCAATATTGAGCACGCGTGTGAAAAGTCATGTGCTTGTACCACGTGTCACGTTGTTGTACGTGAAGGCTTCAATAAGCTGGAAGAAAGTGATGAGCTAGAAGACGACATGCTTGATAAAGCGTGGGGCCTAGAGCCAGAAAGTCGTTTATCGTGCCAAGCCAAAGTGGTTGATTGTGATTTGGTTATCGATATTCCTAAATACACAGTCAATATGGTCAGCGAAGGCTAGTCTTTGTTGATTTATTAATGTCTCAATCACTCACTTCTAACGAGTAATTGATCACAAAAAAAGAGTCAATCTGATCAGATTAACTCTTTTTTTATTTGTGTTCATTCCAGTTATTGATTTAAAAAAAACTCAGAGTATGATGCCGGAAAATTACAATTTTGGAGCACTCTGTGCGCATCGCAATACTGTCTCAAGGCCCGCAATTATATTCTACTCGACGTTTAGTTGAGGCAGCCGTTGCCCGAGGACATGAAGTCAAGGTTATCAACCCACTAAAGTGTTATATGAATAT
Source organism: Shewanella sp. MEBiC00475 (assembly GCF_005234075.1). Classification (NCBI taxonomy): domain Bacteria; kingdom Pseudomonadati; phylum Pseudomonadota; class Gammaproteobacteria; order Alteromonadales; family Shewanellaceae; genus Shewanella; species Shewanella sp. MEBiC00475. Next base: position 321,743 of record NZ_CP039928.1, on the reverse strand, counting down.
CAATATGACCAAACCGAGTATTCATATGGCGGGTAAAAACTTAGGCCATTTTGATGCGGTGATCCCGCGAATTGGTGCCTCTGTGACTTTTTATGGTTCAGCTGTACTACGCCAATTTGAAATGATGGGTGTATATGCGGTTAATGGTTCAATTGGGATTGCGCGTTCACGAGACAAGTTACGTTCAATGCAACTTTTGTCACGACAAGGCATTGGTTTACCGATTACTGGTTTTGCCAACAAACCCAGTGATATTCCTGATTTGATTGATATGGTCGGCGGCGCGCCATTAGTGGTTAAATTGTTAGAAGGTACTCAAGGTATAGGCGTGGTATTAGCTGAAACTCGAAAAGCGGCAGAGAGCGTGCTTGAAGCCTTTATGGGCTTAAAAGCCAATATTATGGTGCAAGAGTATATTGCAGAAGCGCAAGGTGCGGATATTCGTTGTTTTGTGCTAGGGGATAAAGTAATTGCTGCGATGAAGCGCCAAGCTAAACCCGGTGAATTTCGCTCTAACTTACACCGTGGTGGTAGCGCAACGCTTGTTAAACTATCTCCAGAGGAGCGTTCAGTCGCGCTTCGTGCGGCAAAAACAATGGGATTAAATATCGCTGGGGTTGATTTATTACGATCTAACCATGGTCCAGTTGTGATGGAAGTAAACTCATCCCCTGGTTTAGAAGGCATTGAAAAAGCCACTCAGAAGGATGTGGCCGACGCCATTATATGCTTCATGGAAAAGAATATAGATAAGGCTGTTAAGTCGAGACCTTAGGCAATAAGCTCTATCTTCAATCACATAAAGCATAAATTACGCCATATTAATAAATGTGACGCAATTAAATGATGAAATATACTGACGAGTGCGGATAAGGCTAGGAATATACACTTAAATTACGTATAATCCGCGCGAATTTTTTAAAACTTGCTCACATTAAGGAAGCTAGTTATGACCATCGAACGCACATTTTCTATTATCAAGCCAGATGCAGTTGCTAAAAACCACATTGGCGCTATCTACAACCGTTTTGAAACCGCTGGTCTTAAGATCATCGCGTCTAAAATGGTACACCTGTCTAAAGAGCAAGCTGAAGGTTTCTACGCTGAACATAGCGCACGTCCTTTCTTTGGTGCTTTAGTTTCTTTCATGACGTCTGGTCCAGTAATGGTTCAAGTGTTAGAAGGCGAAAACGCTGTTTTAGCTAATCGTGAAATCATGGGCGCAACTAACCCTGCTGAAGCTGCTCGTGGCACTTTACGTGCTGACTATGCTGCAAGCATCGACGAAAATGCAGTTCACGGTTCTGATGCAGTTGAATCAGCAGCACGTGAAATAGCTTACTTCTTCAGCGCTGACGAAGTGTGCCCACGCACTCGTTAATTATTGCTGTAAGTTGATAAAAAAGGAGCCTCGGCTCCTTTTTTTGTGCTTCTTTGTTCGGTGTTCCTCTTTCTTAACCAGTTTATTACCATGTTATACCAATTCCACTAATTATCTGGTCATTCAGCGGGAATTCTGTGCCTTCTAGGCAAGTAATAGGATTGTAGGCATAGTTGCTCTCGGCAACTGCTCCTGCGTTGCTCTACCTCCTGCATCCATGCCGTCGTACGTCAAAATGCTATTAAGCAGCATAGAAGGCACAGAAACCCGCCTTGCAGGAGACGCTCAGACAGTTCATTTCTTTGTTGCATTGCTTTAAAAGATAACCATTGTTTCAACAATGCGCCTCAAATTGAACAGTCTGAGCGACTCTGATTGGTCACATAATTAATGGAAATGGTATTAGTTTAAAAAAATAACTATAATCTGTTCAAACTATTACTACCTTGAATGTATAGAGTAAACATTAGCTATCTGATACTCGTTATGAGGTTATGTTTCTATCGTCAATTAGTTAACTTTTCTAATTCTCACCAATGCCACCTCTGTAGTATAAAAAATAAACAAATAAATTGGGTTTTATAGATGTATCAGCTTTCATTAACAAGGTTTAAGAAACCATTTTGAATGGTCTTTTATAGTAAAAATAAAATTGAATATTTTAATAAATAGATAATCAAAAAAATTGTGATGTTATTCGGTATGTTTTTAAAAATAATATTAAATATTTTTTAATATTATAATTTTATTAAATGTGAAATTTATGAGTAATTGTTTTAATTTGTGAGTCTATTTAATATTATGTTCTATTTATGACTTACTTTTGTATTTAATTATTAACACATTTGATTTGTATATGTTTTATATTTGTCTAATATTGTGTTTTTGAAAGTAAAGTTAAATAAAGAACCGTCATGAAAGTGCTATATGATTGATTTTTATGTGTATATTGTTAGTCAAATTAATTATCTCTATTTGGGGGGATGTGGTGTTGTTCACTTGTTGCCCTTATTGACTAAAGGTTTTTTTATCATTAATAATGTTTCCCAATAATTAGCGTTCAGCAATTATTTATAATTAAAAATATAACGACTTGTTTTATTTCATTTCAAGTTATAGGGAGTTTATTCATGAGTTCAATAACATTAACGGCTAAGGCTGTTCGTCGCAGTTTATTAGCTGTAGCAGCAACAAGTGTTGTGACAACAGGCTTATTTTCTTCATTGGCATTTGCAGCAGATGAACAGAAAGTAGAAAGAATCCAAGTCACCGGTTCTCGTATTCAACGTCAAGATATGGAAACCGCTTCTCCAGTAACCATCATTTCTGCTGAAGCCATTCGCGCTGAAGGTTTCACCTCAGTTGACCAACTACTTCAAGCTCAAACGTCAATGGCTGGTGCCGCTCTAGGTTCAAGTTCCAATAATGGATCTGATGGTGTTGCGCAAGTTGATTTACGTGGTATGGGTTCACAACGTACGTTAGTGTTGTTAAATGGGCGTCGTATGGTTAACTCTGGTTCAGGTGCTGATAGCTCCGTTGATTTGAACTCTATTCCTGTTGCGATGATCTCTCGTGTTGAAATCTTAAAAGATGGTGCATCAGCGGTATATGGTTCTGATGCAATTGCTGGCGTCGTTAACATCATTACTAAGAAAGATTTTGATGGTTTTCAATTAGATCTTAATGGTAGTACCAGCAGCGAAAACGACGGTGAAACTGGCGAAATCAGCGGTTTATACGGTTTTAACACTGATGGAGGTAATTACACATTTGGTGCCGCATATTCCAAACGTGAAAGTGTTATTCAATCAGACCGCAGTTGGACTGAACCAGGTTATAGTTCTTTTATACCTACAGGTTCTTTAGATGACATGGTTCAAAATGATGCCGGTGAGTGGGTTGATCGTACAACTGGATACGATTACACCACTAGCAGTTATTATCAAACACCTAATGAACGCTATAGTTTGTTTGCTAACATGGTTCAAGAGTTGGATAACAATTTAGTGTTAACTGCAGATGCACTTTACACTAAACGTAAATCTAACCAACAACTCGCGCCACAACCAGCATCTGTAATGTTAGATGTGTGTGACTCCGATACTGACGGTTCTTGTGTAACACTTAACGATGCAATGACCGATGGTGGCATTGCTGCTGATGATACTGGCCGTGTTGAATACCGTCGTCGTATCAGCGATGCAGGACCTCGAATCTATTCTCAAGATACCGACACATACCGTATATCAGCAGGTCTCGCAGGTGAACTTGATATCAATACTGGAATGAATTGGGATGTCACTTATACCTACGGTAAAAACAAGGCCGATTCGAGTGTTGATAATTCAATCAATGCAACCCTTTTGTCAGAATCAGTTTATGCAAATCAAGATGCATGGTTCAGCGGTGATTCATTAACGGATTCGATTGTTAATGACATTAGTTATACCGATAATTCAAATGGCGGCAATGAATTGAATGTTGTTTCTGCTGGTTTAAATGGTGAATTATTTGACGTAAGTGCAGGTGCAGTCGCCTTTGCAATTGGTGCAGAATACCGTTATGAAAGTGGTTATTATAATCCAGATGAAGTGACTATCGCTGGTGACAGTACTGCAGCACAACAAGATGCAACGAGCGGTAATTACGATGTATTTTCTGTGTTTGAAGAGGTTAGTGTTCCTTTTACTGAAAAATTAACCGGTGAATTTGCTCTTCGTTATGATGATTACTCTACATTTGGTAAAGCGTCCACTTGGAAAGTGGGTTTAACATATGCAGCAACTGATGATTTAATGCTTCGCGCTGTTGCTGCAACCGGTTTCCGTGCGCCTAGCATCAGTGAGCTATTCGGTGGGGATTCAGGTTCTTACGATTATTTGACCGATCCATGGGGCAATGAACAAGATTCTCAAATTCTAGTGCGTTATACCTCTGATGAAGACTTAGAAGCTGAAGAGTCAGACTCTTATACTGCAGGTTTAGTCTACTCCCCAAGTTATGTTGATGGTTTATCACTAACGGTTGATTATTGGCGTTTTAAAGTGAAAAATGCGATCACGTATTTAGACGTCCAAGCCGGACTTGATGCATGTTATGCCGATGCTTCTGACTCTGCATGTGAAACTTTCAACATTGGTTCTAATGGTGATTTATCTGACTTAACGAGCACGTTAACGAACGTAGGTAGTCAAGACACTAGCGGTATAGACTTTAATTTAGCCTATCACTTTGCTGCTTTATCATTGGACTGGAAAATTAATAATGATACCACTTACTTATTAAACTTCGAGCAGGAAGGTATCGATTACACCAATATGATCGATGGTAACTTTGGCGCTTACGCTGAAGTTCGCAACAACTTTAATATCCAAGCTGGTCAAGATAGCTGGAATGTTATTTACTCCAACCGTTATATTGGTCAAATGGAAGATTTGGGTACTGGTGATGACGTTGATGCCATTCTTTACCATAACTTAGCAGGTACTTATTATGTCACTGACATGATTACCTTAAGTGCTGGTGTGAAAAATATCACTGATGAAGAGCCATCAAGTGTATCTAACGGAAGTGATGGCGGAACTGTACCAGAAGTGTATGACACTATTGGTCGTCAGTACTACGGTGGTGTAACAGTTAAGTTTTAACATTCATCCTATCTTAAACAGGTGAATGTTAGATAGTTCGTTTGTATTACCTATAGTAAAAAGGTTTTAGAAATATTTAACATTACGGCAGCTCGTCATTGTCATAATCGGTCACAGCTATTGTTGTGACCGATTTTTTGTATGAGTTCAATTCTGAAAGTGTTGGCGATTATTTAGAGGTAATCGTGTTAACTGATTTCTATTTGAAGAAAAAAATTAGATAACATAATCTAACAATGGCCTCCTTATACATTCAAATATCCCAGCAAGTATTACCAATAGAACAGCTAATTTGAGCTGATTAATTTCGAAGTAGGGTAATCTACATTGTTATTTTTATCATTGAGATAGATATGTCTTTTAAAGATGACACGCATATGCTCAAGATAGTTGTCGCTAGATTATTTTATGTGAAAAAACATACTTTCTCTGCTAACAGAACGACTTACTTGTTGACAAACTCGAAACGACTATCTTGAAAAACACCGTTTAAACAAACGAAGGATAAATGAACGATTAATACACAAAACTCATTATCCCATGAGAATACTCATAAAATAGCAAAGTATCGAATTACTCTAAGGAAGATAATTTGTGTTTGGTTAATGGGCATTCCTTCTTCATCAAGCTTATATCAAATAAATGTCATGATTTAAATTTATGTGCATCCTACTTGCGATTCATTACATTTAACGCCTAGAAATTATAGTTGGAATGATAATTATTTCGATACGGGCTATTTCACACAATAAATAAAAATGTGATTGATAGCTAAAACTCTTATTTCCATATTACAGTTTATTAATCCAAATACAGCTTGAGATATACGATTTTTACATTGTCATATAATTGGCTGTATAGAAAAATTACTTTTTATTAACAATTAACATTGTAGTTCTTATTGTTAATAATTCTGAAATTTTGATGTAAATCTCAATTTTAAATCTTCTGGTATTACATTAAAAAGCAACTGTATTAGTTGTTATTTAGTATAAGCAAGGTATTTACAATAGTGGGTTGTATATTCAATTGTGAATAAAAATTGTTAATTAAGTCCTGTAGAGTCGATTATTGAATAAATAATCAGTAATTTCGAATCATCATTGTGAGGTTTTTAGAGACAATTAATAAAAAAAATTAAAAAATATAATATTAATTGGTGATCATATTTAAGCTTGATTGTTTTATATTTGTTGCGTAGATCTCTTTGATGTCTATCATTGTTAACCAAAATGTTTAATTTCGGTGTTTTATTTGTTTTTTTTAATCTTGGTTAGTGCCTATATATTAACAGTTTAGTATCTTTATTTTATTAAGTATCTGATTTTTAGTTTTATTTTGTAAGTCAAATTAATCTTTAAACCTGTTGTTGTATTTGATGTTGTTCACATGTTACTCATATTGACTAAAGATTTTTTATTAGTTAATAATGTCGCTTGTTAATTGGATTAACCAGTTATCAATATAAAAATTATAATTACTTGTATTTAATTTATATAAGTTATAGGGAGATCTTCCATGAGTTCAGTAACATTAACGGCTAAGGCTATTCGTCGTAGTTTAATAGCAGTAGCAACAACAAGTGTTGTGACAACAGGTTTATTCGCATCAACAGTTGTTTCAGCAGAAGAACAAGTTCAGAAAGTAGAAAGAATAGAAGTAACGGGTTCACGTATTAAGCGTGCCGATATGGAAACCGCTAGTCCTGTAAGTGTAATTGATGCTTCAGCAATTCTTTCTTCTGGCGCGACTTCTATCGATGATATTTTACAGCAAATGACCTCTACTGGCGGCGCGATGACTAACGCAGCCGTAAACAATGGTTCCGGTGGTGATTCAAATATCAACCTTCGTGGTTTAGGCAGTAACCGTACACTCGTATTAGTCAACGGTCGCCGTATGATTGCATCTGGTACAGGTGCTGCATCAACAGTCGATTTGAATACCATTCCAGTATCAATGATCCAACGTGTTGAAATATTAAAAGACGGTGCTTCTGCTGTTTATGGTACAGATGCCATTGCTGGTGTGGTTAACATTATTTTAAAACGTGATTTTGATGGTTTTGAAATGAATGTTCAAACGGGTATGAGTGGGCAAGGTGACGCAGACGAGACAAGTCTTGATTTCACTATGGGTAACACGTTTGACAAAGGTAACGTTGTTATTAATGCCCAGTATACAAATCGTGGTGATGCAAGCCAAGCAGACCGTGACTTTTCTGACTGTCCTATCTCTGAAACGGGTGAAGCTGGCAGCATAGAATTATATTGTGGTGGTAGCTCGTATAGTCAAGGTGGGCATATTTGGGGTGAAACTGCAGAAGTAAGTGGTCGTGGTGGTGAGTATCATGAGTATACTGACGAAGATAAATATAACTATTCTTCAGACAGTTATTTATCAACACCAATGGAACGTATTAACTTAAGTTTTGCCGGTTCATATGAGTTGTCAGACAATATGACATTCTTCTCTGAAGCAATGTATTCTAAACGTTGGTCTCAACAGCAAATGGCACCACAACCTATTTGGAATCAATCAACATGGACATATCAGCCAGAGTCAGCTGGTGGATTTATGACTGATGATTTACTTCCATGGATTGCTGCTGGTGAATCAGTGGATTATGGACGTCGTATGGTTGAGACTGGTACCCGTGATTTTAGTCAAACTGTTGATACTGTTCGTGTTGTCCTTGGTTTAGAAGGTGAGTTTGACAACGGTTGGACTTGGGATGCTTCATATAACAAAGGTAAAAACGATTCTGTTGATACCCTTGCAAACCTACATAACTTAGGTTCAATTGATGATGCAGTATTAGAGGGCACTTTTGATCCATTTCTACAATCTTCTTGGGAAGGTGATAGCATTGCTCCTTACGTTTACACTGAAGTTAATAGTGGTGGTAGTGAACTAGACATTTTTGCTGCAACACTTTCTGGTGATATTGTTGATTTACCGGCTGGTGTATTAGGTTTTGCTGCTGGTATTGAGCACCGTGAAGAGTCTGCTCATTACACTCCAGATTCATTAACAGCACAAGGTCTTGCTAATGACCCACGTGTTGAAGCTACATCTGGTAGTTTTCAAGTTGATGAAGTATACGCAGAATTAGCAATTCCATTATTAAGTGATTTACCATTTGCACAACAAGTTGATTTGAGCGCTGCAATGCGTTATTTCGATTACAATACCTTTGGTGATGATACAACATGGAAATTGGGCTTAACATGGCGCATGACTGACGACCTAATGTTCCGTGGTGGTCGTTCTACAGCATTCCGAGCGCCAACAGTTAATGAATTATTCGGTGGTGCCTCTCCATCGTTCGATCAAATTGTTCATCCTGCAAGTGAGCAAACTCAAGCTGAAGTGACAGTTGGTGGTAATGAGTTGTTAACACCTGAAGAAGCTGATATTACAACACTTGGATTGGTTTACTCTCCTAGTTTTGTAGAGGGTTTATCGTTAACACTTGATTACTATAAAATTGATATTTCTAACACTATTACCGCGGTTGATTCTAATTATGTGGCAAATCAGTGTTTAGATGAAAACGGTCTTAAAATCAACACTGATACTGCATTGTGTCAAGCCTCAAATATTGAAATTGATGCTACCGGACGTATCAGTTTTGATAACGGTTTACAAAATATTGGTGCAACTAATACCGCTGGTTATGATATCAATATAGCGTATGTATTTGATGCTGCAGGGCTTAGCTGGAAAGCAAACTTAGATACTTCAATCTTAGATAAGTATGAAGAGTTTGATCAAGACGGCAATGTCACTGATTATCGTGGCTATATAACGGGTGGGGCTGGGGCTTTTGCTAAAATCAAAACAAACCTTGACCTAACGGCCAGTGGTGATGATTGGAGTGCTACCTACGAAATTCGTTATATTGATGGCATGGATTCATTAGCTTGTAAGGATGATCCTTCTTCATGTTATGCACCTTCAGTCGGCAGTGTTACTTATCATGACCTTTCTGGTTCTTATGATGTAACCGAAACTGTTCGTCTATCTGGTGGTGTTAACAATATCTTTGATAAAGAACCTCCTTACTATACTGGTAATAATGATTCAAATACCGATCCTTATACTTATGATGTATTAGGTCGTTATTTCTTTGTTCGTGCAAGTGTGAAGTTCTAATCTAACATTTGTTGTTAATAAAAAAGCCGGCTAATTAATTAGCCGGCTTTTTTTATCGATGTGTCCCGTACTGAGATAAGTTGACACATTGGAGACTTATCTCAGGACTAGACAATTAAATGAATTTACTTCTGAGTAATAAAAATTGAATAAAATATGAGTTGAATAAATTAGCAGTTGGGTGAGTAGTATTATGATGAAATCTCGCTAGTGATTTAAACGTAACTCATGTCTATGTTCACTAAGGAATTTTTGTTCACATTGAGCACAACGTTGCTCGGTGGGATCGGCGATTAAGCGTGACGGTTCTATGTCCATCTCACAATCGGAACAAATGCCATAGAGACCGAGTTCAAGTTGACAATAAGCCGCTTCGAGCCGCATTAGCTTAGAGAAAGTATCGGTATTGGATAGTTTGATTTGTGACAAGTAGTCAATAACGTTCCCTAGAGGCGTTTGCATAGAGATATGAGCAACATCAGTGGCTTGTAATGGCTTCTTGATAAGTTGCATTAATTCACATCTCAAAATACGTTCGAGTTGTTCAAGTTCATGCAATGTGTCTTGAGTATTGTGCAACTGAGATAACCTTCAACTGTCTAAACCAATGTATAAATTCTATTCTAGGCACAAAAAAGTCAGACGTTATGATGAAGATCAATTCTCAATAAGATTTCTGCGATAAAAAGATAAATAATAATTTATGGTTTATTCAACCCTGACAAGGTTAACCATGTTAATTTCATTTTAGTTAGACCTTATTTCAGCTAAAAGTTTAGTTTAGCATTGTGTTCTAACCATCCTGACACAGGGGGAGATTGAGTATTTCTAAGCTAAAAAAACAAATGAAACTGTTGCTGTGTATGGCTAGCATTAATCACAGCGCAGCAAAAAGTTGATGGTTTATTTTATATCAGCCTTAATCGAATTCTAAGGCTGTTACGTTAACAGAATATTAGCCTTCGTTTATTGTTCGGTGGGCGTGCTGTATTACTTTAACTATCTCTTCAGTGGTTTTAAATACTCTTAACTCTCTAAATAATGTATCTGCTTCTGGATATTGGCGGTTCAAGTAACTAAACCACTGTTTAATCCGTGAGGGGTAATAGTCAGACTTACGTCCATTCAGTTCTTTGTCGGTGTAGTCGATTAGTAAGCTTAGGGTTTGTTGCCAACTGAATGGGGTTGCTCCTGTTTTAATGGTATCCCCTAAATTAGGTAGCGATATGGCGCCGCGACCAATCATCACACTGTCACAACCGGTAATATCGATACAACGCTGTGCATCAGCCACATTCCAGATCTCTCCATTAGCAATAACAGGGATCGGTAATCGTTGTCTCACTTCAGTAATGTACTCCCAATAAGCCGGTGGTTTGTAACCGTCGGTTTTACTGCGCGCATGGATCGCAAGTTCAGTTGCACCAGCTTCGTACACTGCTAAGGCATTTTCCATAAATAATGACTTATCTTCGTAGCCTAAACGGATTTTTGCGGTAACAGGGTGTTCAGATGGCACGGCATCGCGCATGGCTTTGACGATATTGTAAATATTATCTGGATACTGCAGTAATACGGCGCCGCCTTTGCTTTTATTGACGGTTTTGGCTGGACAGCCAAAGTTTGCATCAACGCCATTTGAACCTAGCTCTACAGCTCTTACGGCATTTTGTGCCATCCATTCAGGTTCTTGGCCTAATAACTGTACTCGTACTGGAGTTCCAGATGCGGTTAAGCCTTGATGATGTAACTCAGGACATAATTTGTAGAATACTTTGTCTGGTATGAGTTGATTGACTACCCTGATAAATTCAGTCACAACCAGGTCAAATGGGTTGATGGCAGATAATATTTCACGCATATGGTCATCAACCACACCTTCCATTGGAGCTAAAATAACGCGCACAGTACACCTTGTTGAAGTCAAAAGTGCGCCATTTTAGCGTGTTTATTATCTGATATCAGTACTAAATGACAATGCGAGTTATTTTGTTGATTAACTAAACAAATTATTAATAATAATCATATCGATAGCACTTATGTTGTAATTGTGTTAAATATATGTGGCGTCAGTTTTGGGGCTTATCTAGCAAGTATTTATGTTAAATAAATAGATTTTTTTCACATTTTTTAAATTTATTTGCAATAAAATTTACTTATTGCGGGTCTCTTTAACCAAGCCGGCAATGATGTTGGTCACCATACACAATCAAGATATAGGAAGATAATTATTATGAATTCAATCAAACAAACTACTTTAGCGGTTGCATTAGGTTCTGTTGTAATGACTGCTGGTTTTTCTGCTCAAGTAGAAGCTAACCCATTTGGTTTTCAACAATTAACTTCTGGTTATCAAGTTGATGGCGGAGAAGGTAAGTGCGGAGAAGGTAAATGTGGTGGCGACAAAGCCAAAGAAAAAGCTGTTGAAGGTAAATGTGGCGAAGGCAAGTGCGGCGGCGACATGAAAAAGTCTGCTGAAAAAGCGGCTGAAGGTAAGTGTGGCGAAGGCAAGTGCGGCGGCGACATGAAAAAGTCTGCTGAAAAAGCGGTTGAAGGTAAGTGCGGTGAAGGCAAATGCGGCGGCGACATGAAAAAGTCTGCAGAGAAAGTTAAAGAAGGCAAGTGTGGTGAAGGTAAATGTGGCGGCAATAAATAATTGGCTGCATCTATTAGATAATGCCTAGGCTTATCTGACACAATTAAGGCCTGAGATTCAGGCCTTAATTTTATCTGCCTTTTAGCTAATTTTTAGCATTACTGATTAATTCAAGGATATACATTATGACGACAAATCATGTTCATGGCTTAGCCAATGTTGGATTAGGGCTTCGGCGTGAAATGCTCGATGAATTTTGTCAGCAGGTGCCATCTGCCATTGAATTTTTCGAAGTTGCACCTGAAAATTGGATGACATTAGGCGGTAAGTTTGGCCGTCAATTTAAGCAATTAACTGACCAACATACTTTTTTCTGCCATGGGCTTTCGTTATCCATTGGCAGTCCAGAGACGCTTGATACTCAATTTGTACAAAACGTAAAACGCTTTTTGGATGAGCACAATATTGATGTTTATTCAGAGCATTTAAGTTATTGTTCGGGCATTGGTCATATGTATGATTTGATGCCGATCCCATTTACTGACGATGCCGTTATCCATACTGCTAAGCGGATAAAGCAAGTTGAAGATATACTTGAGCGACCATTTATTTTAGAGAATGTGTCATTTTATGCAGCGCCAGGTGCACAAATGACGGAACAAGAATTTGTCAATGCCGTGCTGCAAGAGGCCAACTGCAAATTATTGCTTGATGTAAATAACATTTACGTTAATTCAGTTAACCATCAATACGATGCCAAAGCTTTCTTAGCCGCTATGCCCACCAAACGAATCGCTTATTTGCATATTGCAGGGCACTATGAAGAAGAGGTTGACTTAATGGTCGATACTCACGGTGCGGATATTATCGATCCAGTATGGGATTTATTGCAGCAGTGTTATCAATTACATGGGGTGCATCCGACATTGCTTGAGCGTGATTTTAATATTCCTAAAACTGAAATACTCCTTAATGAGATTAATCAAATTCATCAATATCAACAAAATGCTCTAGCATCGCAGTCTGTATTGAGGAAAGCATAATGGGTTTCATTGAAGTACAACAACAATTCATGGACTACATCCGTGATCCTAGTTTGCCATTACCCGAGGGTATTGAGCCTAGACGCATGAAAATCTATCGCGAATTGTTTTTTAATAATATTGCAGGCTTTGTATCGAGTGCATTTCCTGTACTGAAAAGTTTGTATCAAGACGAACAGTGGCAGGCCTTAGTACAACAATTTTTTGTAACACATGATTGTAAGACACCAATATTTGTTGAAATTGCAGGTGAGTTTTTAGCATTTTTACAACACGAATATCAAGTAACTGAACATGATCCAGTTTTCATGTTGCAGTTAGCACATTATGAATGGTTAGAATTGTGTGTGGCAGTCGCGCCAGATACGCCAACGTCTCAGATAATTCATATTGATGATCTAAATAACCATCAGCTATGCCTAGCGGCTTGTGCCAAGGTGGCGCAATATGCCTTTGATGTTCAGCATATTAGTGTTGACTACCAACCTATAGAGCCGACAGCACAAGCGAACTTTTTTTGTGTCTATCGAGATATTGATGACGAAGTGGCGTTTTTACAACTCACACCGTTAAGTGCGCAAGTGTTGGCTTATATTGAACAAATGAGTGATTCACCACAAGGCGTAAAGCTAGATGCTATTATCGAATGGTTGACTGAACACTATCCGCAAATGTCCCGTGAGACGTTATTGGCTGGTTGTATACCTTTATTGCAGCAATTGGCCCAAAAGGGAATAGTGATCTCATCTGTCTTTGAATAATAGGCTTACTTAATTTATGGTTTTTATTTTGTGTAGATGTGACTAAAATAAGCCGCTTTTTGTGATCTGCTTCACATTGGGCTTGACCCATTTCTGTGTACAGTTGATACAGAGGAACGCAGGTATACCGTAGTCGCATAACCTTAACTAGGAATAATCATGAGTCAGCCGTTTAAAGACCCGTTCAACATTTTTTATCTTTTTGGTTTTATTTTGGTGTTATTAATTCCAACATTACCCGCGACGCTAGCATGGTTGAAATTTGCAGGGTTAATTTAACATTTATTTCAGGTTAACGTGCAAATATGACGTATGATGAAACCACTCAAACAGAGTGGTTTTTGTTTTATATAGGGTCCCACATGGCTGTAAAACGTGGTTTTTTTCTGATTATAGGGTTATGTAGCCTAGTATTAGGCTTAATTGGCATTGCTCTGCCTTTATTACCTACAGTGCCATTTATTTTATTGGCTGCGTTTTGCTTTGCCCGTTCAAATGATCGTCTTCATCAATGGTTAGTCAATCACCCATGGTTTGCCGAAGGGATTCATCAGTGGCAATCCAAACGTGCCCTAAGCCGAACTTTAAAACGCAAAGCCATGATAATGAGTAGCCTAAGTTTTGCTATCAGCATTGTGATAGTGCCAATTATATGGGTGAAGTTTATGTTGCTGTGCATGATGCTTATATTATTGTTTTTTTTGTGGCGGATCCCAGAGTTAGAATAATAATCGGCCAGTTAAAGTAAGCTAGTTGCAACTGAGATTAAACGGGCATAAGATCCCCCAGTATTTTTTATTAGAGTCCACCCATAACGTGGACTTTTTTATTGCGTAATCACTTTCAGACAGAGTTAACTACATTATGATGAACCAAGACAGTTTAGCGCTTATTAAACAGAGCATTAAAACCATTCCTGACTATCCAATCCCAGGCATCATGTTCCGTGACGTCACCAGCTTACTTGAAAATGCCGAAGCATATAAAGCGACTATTGCGATTCTAGTGGCTCATTATCAATCAAAAGGTTTCACCAAAGTGGTGGGTACTGAAGCGCGTGGTTTTTTATTTGGCGCACCACTCGCGTTAGAGTTAGGCGTTGGTTTTGTCCCTGTGCGTAAACCGGGTAAATTACCCCGTAAAACCATTAGCGAAACCTATGATTTAGAATACGGTAAAGATACTTTAGAAATTCATGTCGACGCGATAAATGCCAATGATAAAGTGCTCGTTATTGATGATTTATTAGCAACAGGTGGCACGATTGAAGCGACTGTAAAACTTATTCGTCAATTAGGCGGTGAAGTGAGTCATGCTGCATTTGTTATCTCATTACCAGAAATTGGTGGCGAGAAGCGCTTACAAAATTTGGGAATTGAAGTGTTAAGTTTATGCGAGTTTGAAGGCGAGTAATTAATGTAAAATAAACTGCTATTTTATTAAGCAGTTAACTATATTTTACGCTATCAAATGCTTGCTCAACAATAGCATGCCAGCCTTTGGCATGTTATTGTTAACCCCTTTAAAGGGATTGACTCCCGATAGCTCTCTGTGGGGAATTTCATGTCTTACCAAGTACTCGCCCGCAAATGGCGCCCAGCTAAATTTGAACAAATGGTTGGTCAGTCCCATGTATTAATGGCATTAACCAATGCATTGAGTCAACAACGTTTACATCATGCTTATTTGTTTACTGGAACCCGCGGTGTGGGTAAAACAAGTTTGGCGCGTTTATTTGCTAAAGGCCTCAATTGTGAAACGGGTATAACGGCTAATCCATGCGGTAAATGTTCTAGTTGCATTGAAATTGCCCAAGGTCGCTTTGTCGATTTAATTGAAGTTGACGCGGCGTCGCGTACCAAAGTCGACGATACTCGTGAACTTCTCGACAATGTACAGTACCGTCCATCCCGTGGTCGTTTTAAGGTGTACTTAATTGATGAAGTACATATGTTGTCGCGCAGCAGTTTTAACGCACTGCTAAAGACATTAGAAGAACCTCCAGAGCATGTTAAGTTTTTATTAGCGACTACCGATCCGCACAAACTGCCTGTTACTGTGTTATCTCGTTGCTTACAGTTCAATTTAAAAAGTTTGTCGCAAGATGAAATCAGCAAGCAACTTGAATATGTCATCACCCAAGAACAATTACCCTTTGAGCAGCAAGCACTGAGTTTATTAGCTAAAGCGGCTAATGGCAGTATGCGTGATGCGCTCAGTTTAACGGATCAAGCGATAGCATTTGGCAGTGGCCAAGTGATGCTTACACAAGTGCAAACCATGTTGGGCAGTATTGATGAACAACATGTTTTAGCGTTATTAAAAGCCTTGTGTGACGCCGAGGTTGGGCCATTGATGCAGACGGTGGCCAAAGTATTGGCATTTGGTGCAGATGCAGAAGAAGTACTGCGCAGCTTATTAGAGCTATTACATCAAATCACCTTAACGCAATTTGCGCCAGCTGCTGCACAACAATCGTTGTTTAGTGAACAAATTTTGGCATTTGCACAGCAATTAGGGCCGGAACAAGTCCAGCTTTATTACCAAATGTTACTTAACGGTCGTAAAGATTTACCCTTCGCTCCCGATCCTAAATCTGGCTTGGAAATGGCATTACTTCGCGCGGTGGCCTTTACGCCTGAAAAACAAGTGAAACGTTGGGTAACAACGATACCCGCAAATATTGATTTAAGCGTTATTGATCATTCATCACCACCAGGGCAAGAGGTCAATGAAACAGGCCCAAAGTCGGCTCTTCAATCTAAAGTAGACACTCTTTCATCCTCTGCGAGCGCGGCGCCGGTGAAAAATGTGTCAACGGTAGATCCTGAGAAACAAGATAGTGATATTGTCGACGATGAACCTGTTATTGCCTCACTGGTAGCCGAACAAGCTTTGGTCATGAGTCAAGCACAAAGCTTAGGCTTTAATAGTTCATCGCCACAAAACGATTTAGTGCAGGCGGAACCTGCTACTACAGTAGACGTTAATCATGTCATCGAGCAAGCCGAGCTCCAAGATACTAACGATGCGAAGGATGTTGATGTCAAGACTGAAGCTAATCTTGATGTAACGGCTTCGGTGAACCTCAGCACTGAACATGACAACCAGCCAACCTCTGATCAAGATAGTGAACAACAATCTATTTTGAGTACTGCAAACACCAATAACGCAGAAAAAAGTGACAATGTTGATGATTCGCTAAGTGCATATGCTTTTATGGATTATGACACCTTAGATGATGCATCAATGGAATATGAGCCACTAGATCATGACGAGTATATGGCTTTTTCGGCTTTAAATGAGGCAACTGAAGCTAACAATATTGGTAACGTTACTGATGCTGTACAAAAGCCACAACGGATAAGTGATGACATTGACAATATCAACGATGATAGTCGTGATATTGTGAATGAAAAAAACTCTGACATTATTGACCATGGGGCTAATCAAGAACTCACTCGTTCTGAGGATACAGAAGACGACTTTCTTGATGAAGTGTTAGCTAGCCGTGATTTACTCATAGCGGATGTAGGGGCATTGCATTTAAAAGAAGAACTTGCCAAAAAAGAGCCCGCAAAAGTCATTACACCTAGAAAGGTAAAACCGGTATCGACACCCGTTACAGCGGCTAATGAATCATCTGTTGGATCTGTAGAGGCAAAGCCAAGCTCTGTAACGGAAGAGCAGGCAATAGTCGATTATGATAGACCGCCTTGGGTTAAGCCTAAGGAGGATGAGCAAGTTAACACGTTTGCCGATATCAATGAGGATATCCAACCTGCCGTTGAAGCAACTATTCAACAACCGAGTACAAACAGTCATCCAATCGATAATCAGCATCAAAAGCCTGCTAGCACTCTCACTACAAGTTCGTTGGCGGCTAATCCGCTGAACATGAATGCTGAACCTGCAACAACTCAATCCCATGAGGTTACTGCATTTGAACCACACAGTATTCAAGGTGATGAGGTTGATTTGCATTGGTATAAAGTGATGACGAATGTGTCTGTTGGCGGTAGGGTTAGACAACTAGGTGTAAACTCAGTGTGCTCAGTATTGTCAAATCCCATGGTGTTGGTATTGAAACCCAATCAAAAACATTTGTCAGCCCAAACGGCGATCGAACAATTGCAACAGGCGTTATCTGAATATCTCGAGCAACCGACAGAAGTTCAAATTCAGATAGGGGTTGTGCCTGAACGCGAAACGCCGCTTGAGTTACGTAAACGTTTTCATCGTGAGCTTATTGCTCAAGCACAACAGGCTATTTTGATAGATGATAACGTTAAGTGGATGGTTCAGCGTTTATCCGCTCAATTAGACAGTGACAGTATTGAATATCCGGCAGAACAATTGGGGCAAATAGCACAAGAAATTGCCCTCATTAATGCTTCATAAATGAACAAATTCGGTAATTTAGCTTAAGATGAATATATCTTCATCCCAAAAATGTATTTGCAAGATTGCCAATCGATTTTATTTCAGTAATATTAGCGCCATTAAGGCGACTTGCTAACAACCTAAATTAGAGAGATATGACTATGTTTGGTGGAAAAGGCGGTATGGGCAATTTAATGAAACAAGCCCAGATGATGCAAGATAAAATGGCTAAAGTGCAGGAAGAAATAGCGCGCACCGAAATGACGGGTGAAGCGGGTGCTGGCTTGGTTAAAGTAACCATGACAGGTAATCACAATGTGCGTAAAGTTGAAATTGATCCAAGCTTGATGGAAGACGATAAAGAGATGTTAGAAGATCTCATCGCTGCAGCGTGCAATGACGCCGCTCGTCGCATTGAAGAAAATCAAAAAACTAAAATGGCCGAAGTTACGGGGGGTATGCAATTACCACCTGGAATGAAAATGCCGTTTTAATGGTTGTCTGATACAACAACTTAAAAAGGCTCAAGCATTATGCTTGAGCCTTTTTCGTTATAGCGTAGAAGAATTAACTAGTATTGATCTTTTACACAATAGGTATTCGATACAGTTATTCCATTATATTAATGTAAATTCTCCATCAACATAAAGTACTTAATTATTAACTCCGAGTTAAAAATATTTGACATCTCTTTTCCTGTCGATATGATTGTTAAGTTAAATATTTTTTACATAAAGTTGATTGGAGTTAACATGGTAGATAAGCATAAAGTACATCAATGGTTACAAGAAACCAGTTTTCGAGAGCTAATGTTATCGGTTGACTTTTTAATCACAGGTTATATTTTTTACCATTATATTAGTCAGTTAGCGAGTGCGTCGCCGGAGCAATTAGCCTCTATTGAATGGTTATCGTCCTTGTTATTGCAAATTATTATTTACTCCATTGTATTGATGGTAGTGAGTTATATATTACTTGCCCTGATCAGTGATGATGAACTGTCACAACCGATGGATGTCAGAGAGAAACAAATTAATTTGGTAGGCTATAAGTATGCCGCTATCATTTTGCAAGTTGGAGTGGTTTTTGCCATGGTTCAATATAATATTGATGCGCAAGGTTTTACCCTTATGCCGCAATATGTTCCCCACTTGCCGCTGCATATATTATTGGTGGCATTTTTACTGGCAGAACTAGCCTATTATGGTGTGCAGTTGTACAAGGGCCGAACCGGTGAGATTTATGAGTAACCTTGATGACAGTAAAATAGGCATTTCAAATTCTATCCGTACTTTACGTTTTTTACATAATGAAATGACCCAAAAACAGCTCGCCGAACAAATCGGTGTGACGCGCCAAACTGTGATGGCCATTGAGTCAAATAAATACTCACCAACACTTGAAGTCGCATTTAAAATTGCAGAGGTGTTTAATTTACCGCTTGATAACGTCTTTAGCTATCGTTCAGATAAGTAGCGAAACTTTGCATCATATAACTCATACCCCCCCTTTAATCTGTCATTCGGGTATTGTCAGTGAGTTAAGTTATTCGTTAGTCGACTGCATATCGAAACCGAATTTGAACAAGTGCTCGATGCAATCTCGCTTGCTTTAGCTGCGAGTCAAGTCGAGCGATGTTGGCTTTACTATTCATGTCATTATCATGATGCTGTATATAATTACAGTATAAGGCAAGTATGCTAACTGGCATCAAATTACGTGCTAACCCAACATCTAATCAAAAGCTGATATTAAGTCAGTGGATGGGTTGTGCTCGATTAATTTGGAATGCCAAGGTTGATGAAGAAAGGTATTTCCGCACTTTTGCAAGAAAGTATCATTCGATTGGCACGTATGCTCCTATTGATCAGAAAGCATCGCAGTTTAAATCGAAAGAGCTAACGCCTTGGTTATCAGCCTGTCCTAGTCAGATTATCCGCAATAGTGCCGTCAACTGGTATCAGACTTATCAGAAGTTCATGAAAGGCGCGTGCGGTCGCCCTAAGCGCAAACCCAAAACAGACCGAGGCAGTATTTATCTTACTTGTGAAGTCTTTCGATTTGACCGTTGTGAAGATGGCAATATTAGGCTGTTTATTGGCACGAAGACCAATAATATTGGCTATTTATCGTTTAAAGCGCACAGTAAATTCAAAATCCCAAATTCACTTTATGTGCGTAAAGAACGCGGCCAATATACGGTGTCTTTCTGTTATGAGAATGGAAAGAGCGAGGTTGAGCTATCGAGCAATGCAGAGCATTTGGCGTTCCTGCAATGCTCAACAAAAGAGTATTTGGAAGAACACACTATCGGTGTTGACCGAGGTGTTGCTATTCCTGTTCACGCAGGCTTAATGACGTTCGATTTTTCTGATAACCAGAAAAATCACATGACTAAAGCCGAACGCTACATTAAGCGATTACAGCGTCGATTAGCCAAGCAGACAAAAGGCTCTAATCACAGAAACAAGACCAAGCATCGTATTGCTACACATCACGCCAAAAAGGCCAATATCCGCAACGATTTCGCTCATAAAACAAGTCGCTCGTTAGTCGATAGCAACGCTAAGGTTATTGTGTTTGAGGCGCTACGCATCTCAAACATGACCAAAAAGCCCAAAGCCAAACAGAATGAAAGCGGTCAATTTATTTCTAACAAAGCCAAGCAAAAAGCAGGATTAAATAAAGCCATCCTGAATGTAGGCTGGCACGTTATCGAAACCTATACAAAATACAAGGCTAACCAGGCAGGCAAAGTCGTATGTAAAGTAAGCCCAGCTTATACCCGTCAGGAGTGCGCCAAGTGCGATTACACTCACCCCGACAACCGTAAATCACAAGAATCCTTTGTGTGCGGTAAATGTGGCAATACTGACAATGCAGATCACAATGCATCATTGGTGATTAAGAAAAGGGCAATTAATCTGATTTTAGACACTGGAACGGTGTTGTCTGATGAAGGTGTTTTACGCCTAAAATCAGATAGTGGACGTGGAGGGAACCGTAAGTCGAGCAGAGCCAAAAGCTCCACTCGCAGCACCCTGCGAAGCGTCAAAAAAGAAAAGTTAGCAGCTTAGGCTGTTATATTGGAAGCTCGCTGCTTTAGTTGCGAGTAGTTCACTGAAATGTCATTCTGAAACGCTTGGGTTATCGTTGACTATTACAATGAGAGTACTGTGACGGTTTACTAGATAAAGGCAGTTTATTAACGCAGCGTTTATAGCGCTTACGCCATACGGACTTGGTTTCGGCCATTTTGTTTTGCTTGATAGAGTGCTGTATCAGCATTTTTAATCAGGCATTGGTAGTCTTTACATTCAGACGTAAGTCCTGCTATACCAATACTTACTGTAACTCCAATTGAAATAATATCTATGCCAGTATCGCTAGGGATTGCCAATTTTGAGTTTTCCACAACCGTTCGGAGTCGTTCAGCAAGAGTATAAGATGTGAATACTTGGGTTAGAGGGAGGATGACAATAAACTCTTCACCACCATAACGAGCAATTATATCTGACTCTCTTAACGACATTTTAATATTTTGGGCTATATTTTTCAAAACTAAGTCACCAATCTGATGACCATAATTATCATTAATAATCTTGAAATGATCTATATCGATAAGGAAGATGGATAGTGGGTTAGAATAACTTTGTGCCTTTTGTGTTTCTTCTTTGAGGCGACGTTCTAAGTATCTCCGGTTAAATATATCTGTTAGTGGGTCGGTGATATTTTCCTGCTTGAGTGCGTTCATCTGCATGATGTCACGGGTGGTTTTGAGGGACAGGGTACAAACAACCAATACAAAAATAGCACCGCAAAAAAATATAACCGGCACCACTAGATCAAGTGGTTGAGAAAATGTCATCAAGTTAAATTGTGCATATACAATATAACCTACAATGAAGAACAATATCAGCAGAATAAGAAATCCCCAGCTATAGCGTAATCCGCCTGTTGGTAGTTGGCTAAATAGCTTCCAAACTGGTGCGATTGCCATTGCCAGTAATATCGCGCCGCAAATAACGAATCCACTGCCTAATAATGGTAAAGTATCGAGCATTTTGAGTCCTTGCATTGGTGACACTTTAATTTGGAAATGTCTCTTTTTGAGATGTTTTCAATATCGTTGTGAATCTCTTTCTCGGGTCAACCGAAAATGTTAAATACTTGTTTAATAGAATATCAGATGAGCCAGACAGAAAGGTGATGGCTTTCAAAACTTGAGCATTCTCTTATTTAGCTGGTTATGTTGCTTGCCATTAAAGTGAGTGCATATTGTTGTCATTCGGTTGGTTAGTTATTCTTTGCTGTGTGAAGATAACCTATTTACCCGCATCGGACGTTCACCTTTAAGCCCGCTATAACATGTTACTCGTCTTCGATGAGGGGTTTTTACCTAAGCATTAAACAAAAAATACTGCGTAATTTAAAAATTGTTGGCTTCATTTCTTACTACAAAAGCATTAATCTTTGCATTCGAGCCCTGCACAGACAATAATCGCACTGCTTTGGTGTTTCCGCATTTTGGCTTAGCTGATCACAAGACGGCTTCATCCGTGACATCACAATGAGTTTAGTTATTTAAGGTATTCGCAATTTTATGAAATTTAGTCCTTTGGTTGATGAATTAATTCAATCTTTACGTGCTTTGCCAGGTGTCGGCCCTAAGTCTGCACAGCGCATGGCATTTCAACTACTTGAGCGTGAGCGAAAAGCAGGTCTTAAGCTTGCCGATTCATTGCAAAAAGCCATGTCTGAAGTTGGTCATTGCCAAATTTGCCGGACATTTACCGAACAAGACCTATGCCCGATATGCAGTAGTCACCGTCGAATTAATTCAGGGATTATTTGTGTGGTGGAAACACCTGCCGATGTGCTTGCTATTGAAGCCGGTGGACATTTTAATGGTCGTTATTTTGTGTTGTTAGGGCATTTGTCACCGTTAGACGGTGTTGGTCCTGAAGAGTTGGGTTTAGCGTTACTTGAGCGCCACTTAACCTCTGATGAGGTGAGTGAGCTTATTTTGGCAACTAATCCGACCGTTGAGGGTGATGCTACTGCACATTTCATTGCTGATATGGCTAGAAGACACAATGTTGTGATCAGTCGTATTGCTCATGGTGTTCCGGTAGGTGGGGAGCTTGAATACGTCGATAGCACCACCTTAGCATTATCTTTCAATGGCCGTATTCCTTTGTAACAAAGCTATTATTGATTGAGAACAACTTTGTGCCAGCAGACCCTTAATAAGGTTTGTTGGCATTTTTTATCTCATTTTAGGTGAATTATGAGGAGTATATGTTGTAAAAATGTCCATATAGAGCGGATGTGGGCTTAACTGACGATTTATTATTCAACAAGGTAACCTTGGCCCTTGAAAAGGTTGTAATGTCCCCCCATCTCTTGGTTAACATAGATTTTTAAGGCGAGTAGATTTTTCGACTCGTGATCGTTTTAACGTAACACCAAGGGAAATACTCATGTCACAACAAGAAACTCATGGCTTTCAAACCGAAGTCAAACAACTTCTGCAATTGATGATCCACTCTCTGTATTCAAATAAAGAGATTTTCTTACGTGAGCTGGTTTCAAATGCAGCCGATGCAGCAGATAAATTACGATATTTAGCGTTAACTGATGATGCTTTATATGAAGGTAACGGCGATTTACGCGTTCGAGTCAGTGCCAATAAAGAAAAAGGCACTGTCACCATTTCTGATAATGGTATTGGTATGACGCGCGATAGTGTTATTGAACATTTAGGAACTATCGCTAAATCGGGCACTAAAGAATTTTTTAACAACCTTTCTGGTGAAGCATCAAAAGACTCTCAATTAATTGGTCAGTTTGGTGTGGGCTTTTATTCAGCTTTTATCGTAGCCAAAAAAGTTACTGTACGAACCCGTGCAGCAGGGCACCCTGCTAGCGAAGGTGTATTGTGGGAGTCTGAAGGCGAAGGTTCATTTAACGTAGAAAGTATTACTAAAAATGAACGCGGTACTGAAATTACTTTGCAACTACGCGATGACGAACTCGAGTTTGCAGATGATCACCGTTTACGCTCAATTATTACCAAGTACTCCGATCATATCTCTGTTCCGGTACAAATGTGGAATGAAGGTACTCCTGAGTCTGAAGGTCCTGATGGCGAAAAAATTGCTGCGACCGAAGGTGAATGGAAAGTGATGAACAAAGCCACTGCGCTTTGGACTCGTAATAAATCAGATATTACTGACGAAGAATATCAAGAATTTTATAAGCACATTTCTCATGATTTTAATGATGCTCTGAAATGGTCTCATAATCGGGTTGAAGGTAAGCAAGAATACACTAGCTTGTTGTATATTCCAGCCAAAGCACCTTGGGATATGTGGAACCGTGATCATAAACATGGCTTGAAACTATTTGTTCAACGTGTCTTTATTATGGATGATGCAGAACAGTTTTTACCGACATACTTGCGCTTCGTTCGAGGATTAATCGATTCGAATGATTTGCCACTAAACGTTTCTCGTGAAATTTTACAAGATAACCATGTCACAACGGCAATGCGTGTGGGTATTACTAAACGCGTATTAGGCATGCTTGAAAAATTAGCTAAAGATGAGCCTGAACAATATCAATCTTTCTGGGCTGAGTTTGGTCAAGTATTAAAAGAAGGCCCTGCAGAGGACTTTGCTAACAAAGAACGTATTGCTGGACTGCTGCGTTTTGCCTCTACTCATAACAACTCAGCAGCAACGACCGTATCTTTGGAAGATTACATTGGGCGCATGAAAGAAGGCCAAGACAATATTTACTATATTGTTGCCGACAGTTATGAAGCAGCAGCTAACAGCCCACATCTTGAGTTATTGCGTAAAAAAGGCATTGAAGTACTATTAATGTCTGAGCGTATCGATGAATGGTTAGTGAATCACTTAACTGAATTTAAAGGTAAGAAGTTACATTCAGTTACCCGTGGTGATTTAGAATTAGGAGAGCTAGAAGATGCGGCTGATAAAGAAGCTCACGACAAAGTAGCTGAAGAATCTAAAGATCTTGTTGAACGCGTTAAAGCTGCTTTAGCAGACAAAGTCTCAGATGTTTGTGTCACTTCGCGTTTAACTGACACACCTGCATGTGTGGTAGCCGGTGAAGGTGAAATGTCGACTCAGATGATTAAATTGATGGAAGCAGCTGGTCAGCCAGTACCAAAGTCCAAACCGATATTTGAGATTAATCCAACCCATCCTTTGGTTGAACATCTTAATAAAGAAACAGACGAGAAATTGTTTGCTGATTGGGCTAACTTGTTATTACAACAAGCGTTATTATCAGAAAAAGGCAGTTTGGCTGATCCATCAGCGTTTATTAAGCTAACCAATCAAATGTTATTGGCGAGCGTAAAATAAACTCGATTTAAACCATAAAAGCGGACTGTATGTCCGCTTTTGTTTTTGTCATGCTGCGGAGGCTTTATGGACTACCTCATTAATCTTACTAAAGACAATATTCAACAAGTTGTTGATACCTCAATGAAAAAAATGGTGGTATTGGCATTTTGGACTCAACAGCAACCAGAAAGCGTACAGATGTTGCAAACGTTGGAACAGTTAGCTTCGGCTCAAGCTGGGCGATTTATTCTCGCTAAAGTTAATTGCGAAACTGAATTAGAAATTGCTAATTATTTTCAAATCCAAGATTTACCGACCACATTAATTTTGGACCAAGGTCGTCCTATTGACGGTTTTGCCGGGCTTCAAAGCCAAGAGCAAGTTAGCGACTTATTGAATAAGCATTTGCCACCGATGTGGATACAAGAGTTTGATGATGTTAAGCAACAATTAGCCCAAGGCGAGTTATCGCCAGAAGACTTAACTAAAATTTCTGATCAGTTAAAAACAATTTTTATCGATGCACAGCAGTCCGCTGAAGTGGGATTGGTGATGGCAGATGTGGCATTACAGCAAGGTTTATTAGCGGATGCTAAAAGTTTATTAGCCAGTATTGGTTTAGCGGATCAAGATAGTTATTATCAGAATTTAAAGGCTAAATTGGCACTTGCCGAAGATGCCGCTGATACTCCAGAAATTCGTCAACTACAGCAAAATGTTGCCGAACAACCAGATAATCTTGATGCGGTGGTGTTATTAGCTAAAGCACTCAATGCGGCTCAACGTAACGAAGAAGCACTTGAGTTATTGTTCACTATTTTACAAAAAGACTTGAACGCCGCAGATGGCAAAGTTAAACAAGTCTTCATGGAGATTTTGACTGCAATAGGCCAGGGTAACGCGTTAGCGAATCAATATCGTCGTAAATTATATACTTTGCTGTATTAAACAAATTGAAGCCTTTTTGTTACAAGCCTTATTAGATTTAGGTCTAATGTCATAACAAAAGCGCTATTAAAAGAGTGGCAGATGTGCGAAAATCGCCGCCCTAAAAAGAACATAAACTTAAAAGAGGACTTTTGAGATGCGCATTATTTTATTGGGTGCACCTGGTGCCGGTAAAGGTACCCAAGCACAGTTCATTATGGAACAGTATGGTATCCCACAAATCTCAACCGGTGATATGTTGCGTGCCGCAGTTAAAGCAGGCACTCCATTAGGTTTAGAAGCTAAGAAAGTAATGGATGCAGGTCAATTAGTGTCTGATGACCTTATTATTGGTTTAGTGAAAGAACGTATTGCTCAAGACGATTGCGCTAAAGGTTTCTTACTTGACGGTTTTCCTCGCACAATTCCTCAAGCTGATGCAATGGCTGAAAATGGTATTGAGATTGATCATGTTATCGAAATCGATGTGCCAGACGAAGAAATTGTTAAGCGCATGAGTGGACGTCGTGTTCATCCTGGTTCTGGCCGTGTTTACCATTTAGAATTTAATCCACCTAGAGTGGAAGGTAAAGATGACGTTACTGGTGAAGATTTAGCTATTCGTCCAGATGACGAAGAAAGCACAGTGCGTAAGCGCTTAGGTATTTACCATGAGCAAACTAAGCCATTAGTCGATTACTATGGCAAAGTGGCTGCAGAAGGTCGAACTCAATATAACAAGTTTGACGGTACCCAATCTGTTGCTAAAGTCAGTGAACAATTGGCTAACGTTTTAAAATAGTCGTTGATGAGTTACACATTTAAAAAGCCTGCCTAGCAGGCTTTTTTCGTATCTAGCCAGTGAGCATTCACGTCACTACTCTGGTATCAACAAAACCACGGATAATCATAGAACTGTGATGTGAATTAAGATAAGTCCGTAATTATGCTGGCTAGTTGATAAAAGTAATATAGAAATAATACTGACCTATGATAAAATCTGCCGCCATTTTCGCAGATAATCATTTTTTCAACGTTGAAAGAGTGCCAGTGGTAATTATTTCCACACTTGCATGGATGCCAAGCTATGAGAGCCCAATATGAAGTTTCCTGGTCAACGTAAGTCTAAACACTATTTCCCTGTAAACCGTCGTGATCCTTTATTGGCTCAACTCACTCAACAACCACAACCTATTTCAACCTATATTTGTGGGATCGATCAGACGCTGGTGGATATTGAAGCAAAAGTTGAGGATGACCTACTTCAGCGCTACGGATTACCTAAGGGTAACTCGACTCTTATCAATGATGAACTTGCCCACAATCTATACAATGAACTAAAGTCCAATGACATGATCAGTGACGAGTTTGCTGGTGGCACTATTGGCAACACAGTACATAATTATTCTATTTTAGCCGACGATCGCTCAGTGCTTTTTGGGGTCATGAGTCAACACATTATGGTGGGTAGCTACGCATACTGCTATTTATGTCATACTTCATCTAAAGTTGACCTTAACTTTTTACAACCTGTTGATGGCCCTATCGGTCGCTGCTTTACACTGATTTCAGACTGTGGCGAACGCACATTTGCTATTAGTAAAGGCTCTATGGATAAGCTGACACCTGAGTATATTGATAAAGAGGTGGTGCAGGGCAGTTCGGCGTTAGTGTTAACCGCTTACCTGATGCGAGCAAGCGAAGGTGATGGTATTACCGATGCGGCAATGACGGCGATTAATTACGCTAAAGAAGCAGATGTGCCAGTGGTATTAACTTTAGGCACGCGTTTTTTGATTCAAGAAGATCCGCAATGGTGGCAAAACTTTATTAATGATCACGTCACTATTTTAGCGATGAATGAAGACGAAGGTGAAGCATTAACCGGTTTTAAAGATCCATTACTGGCCAGCGAAGCTGCGCTTGAATGGTGTGATATGGTATTAACTACGGCAGGACCTATTGGGCTTTATACCGCAGGCTATACTGATGATAATGAAAAACGCGAAACAAGTCATACTTTGTTACCTGGTACCATTCCTGAGTTTAATCGCTATGAGTTTTCGCGACCTAAATTACAAGCAGATTGCGACACTCCGATAAAAGTGTATGCTCATATTGCGCCATATATGGGCGGGCCGGAATTAATCCGTAATACTAATGGCGCTGGAGATGGAGCCTTGTCTGCGCTGTTGCATGATTTATCAGCTAATACTTTTCATAAAACCAATATACCCGGCTCGAGTAAGCACAAACGAGACGGTTTATGTTATTCGTCATTTTCACAGTTGTGCAAATACGCTAATCGCGTTGCATACGAGGTGTTAGCTCAACACAGCCCGCGTCTGTCTCGCGGTTTACCTGAGCGGGAAGACAGTTTAGAAGAGTCATATTGGGAACGATAATCTATCGTCGATAAAAAAAAACGATAATGAAGCATCATTATCGTTTTTTTTTGTGTAGATTTTTATAGAATAGGCATCGAAAGTCAGAATATTAATAAGCAATCAGGAGCGAAACGTGAAAGGACAAATCTTAAGAGAGATGCATGTACTCAAAGCCATTGAGCCTGAGTTTGAAATTCAGCGCCGTGTTGCTTTTATTAAAGCTAAATTATCTGAGGCTCACAGTAAAACCTTAGTATTGGGGATTAGTGGTGGTGTTGATTCATCTCTTGCCGGACGTTTATGCCAACTAGCAGTCAATAGCCTTAATCAAGAAAAAGCCAGTGATGAGTATCAGTTTATTGCGGTGCGCTTACCTTATCATGTTCAGCAAGATGAAGCTGAAGCTCAGCTAGCCTGTCAGTTTATTCAGCCTTCAAAACAGGTGACTGTAAATGTTCATGATGGTGTTATTGGTATTCATAATGCCACGCTAGCGGGCCTCAATGATGTAGGATTGGCATCAACGGATACTGCCAAGATTGATTTTCTCAAGGGTAATGTAAAAGCCAGAATGCGCATGATAGTCCAATATGATATTGCTGGTGCTATGGGTGGCCTTGTTGTGGGAACCGATCATAGTGCAGAAAGTATCACTGGGTTCTTTACTAAATGGGGTGATGGGGCTTGCGATTTAGCACCGTTATTTGGTTTGAATAAACGTCAAGTTCGCCAGTTAGCAGCGTATTTGGGCGCTCCCGATTTATTAGTAAAAAAAGCTCCAACAGCCGATTTAGAAGACAATAAGCCACAACTTGAAGACGAAGTCGCGTTAGGACTGACCTATGATCAAATTGATGACTTCTTAGAAGGTAAAGATGTCGCTAAGTTTGTTGAAGATAAACTGGTGAGTATCTATAAACGCACTCAGCATAAACGTGAACCTATTCCGACGATTTACGATTAACACATTACACTTTGCTTGAAGCGATGTGTTGCCGGGTTAGTTCTATTAACGTATTAGCATATTGTCGATAATCTAAATATGGCGTCAGTAGCACAGTGTGCTGGTGACGTATTTTTTGCTTTTCATCTAGTGATGTATACTGCTGAGGCTCCGTTATGCCCATTAGTTGCTGGACTTCTTTGCCACATAAAATATGCCAAGATTCAGGAGTAAATACAACCTCGTTGTGATGATAAACATTTGAATTAACAATACGTAATTGGCAATGCAAGCGTGATGGAATGTTGATGTGTTTATCGGTTTGTTGATCATGAAGCTCATTAAATAATTGGTCACGGATCTGTTTCCAACCAATCCCTTTGTTGTCATTCATATCGTGCTCTAAACAACAAACCTTTGCCATAATGGTGACAATTTTACGCCAGTGATTACCATTCAATGTGACCAGTTGGGTGATGGCATCGGGATGACTGGCTTGCCAATGTGTTGATAGTTCTGGAGGCGTAGGTAAATAAAAAATGATATCGGGATTCATTGGTCCCCATATATGGCTAAATAAATCAGATGACATGTTACTTCCAGTATCATTATGAATGGTGAATACCTAGCGGTTCGGCGGTAAATGTTACCCTATGTTCTTTGTTTATATTTGATCTCTATTTCTAAGGTTATTATGCGCGCAATTGTGATTGGGTCGACTAAACATTTTTTATTTGCCGCATTTTATGGTGCCTTGGGTATCGCTTTAGCGTTGATTATCACCGCCGTTTGGCTGCTTAATGCACGGCCTAATTTATCATTGTGGCACACAACACATCTTACCTCTGAATATCATCAACAGTCAGGCTTAACTGATTTTAATCAATATTTACAATTAGAAGATAAACTATTTGCTGAAGTAGAGCAGCAAATTTACCGTCAATATCAACCTGAAATAGCATCTCCTATTAATCGTTATGAACGTAATAGCCTGTCTGATCCAGGGTTATGGCAGCAAAATTGGAACCGTTCATTCGAATGGCCAAACCCACAAGCAGAGTTTGGCTTATTATTACTGCACGGTATGTCTGACTCACCTTATATGTTATCGCATATAGCTCAACATTATCAGCACCAGGCGCATGTATTAGGGTTACGTTTACCTGGACATGGAACTATTCCTTCAGGATTAACCGATATTAACTGGCCTGATCTTGCTGGGGCGGTATCACTTGCTGTAGCGCATCTCTCTGCACAACTACCTAATAAACCGATTTATGTGGTGGGATTTTCTACTGGAGCGGCATTAGCGTTAAATCATGAGCTAGAGAATATCAGCTTAGATAAACCTACGAGCTTTGATGGCATAATAATGTTATCGCCAGCCATTGGTCTAGCGCCTATTGCTGCAGGCGCTTACTGGCAAGCACAGTTAGGTAAGCTACTTGGACAAGATAAGTTGTATTGGAATAGCATTCAAACTGAATACGATCCTTTCAAATATCAATCTTTTGCAGTTAATGCTGGCGATGTTGTTTACCAATTAACACAACGTAATCAGACTCTATTAGCATCATTAACAGCACAACAATTTAATGCTATACCTACAATATTAACGTTTCAGTCTGTCGTCGATGATACTGTTTCATCGCTGGCTGTGGTCGATTTGTTATATCAAAGATTACCAGCAAAAAAAGATCATCAATTAGTGTTATTTGACGTGAATCGGACACGGAGTAACAACCAACTGCTGTTTCAGGATCCTTTGGCATCTTTTGCTCCCTTTTGGTTACCTGAACTGTTGCCGTACCGCTTAAGCTTAGTTGAGAATGATCCACAACATGATAATCAGGTGCAGGTGAGGGAGCTAACTGATAAGTCGAAATCGGATGATGTATTAGCATTAAATTTAACTTGGCCTAAAGATGTGTATTCTCTATCTCATGTGGCGTTAAATTTTCCGATTGAAGATACGCTTTATGGGCCATTGCTCGATGATAATTCCGAAAAAATCCAAATAGGTAGAGCTATTTATCAAGGCGAACGAGGTATATTTAGTATATCTGGGAATGACATGCTGCGTCAGAAATGGAATCCATTTTATCCTTATATGATGTCTCGAATTGATGAGTTTACTCTCGGACATCAATCTGAGACACCATGAGACAGTAAACCACTCAATATTAGTCGCTAATGATATTAATAATAGTTTGGTTACGTCCTTGTTGCTTTGCTTGGTAGAGGTTCTCATCCGCGACTTTAATCCACTTATCGAGTTCAGCTTCATAATCAGCTTTTGCCGTAATAGCACCAATACTGACAGTTACATTAAATGACTGTTTATCTTCGGGTGATGTGAATGTCAATTGTGACAGTGTTTCTCTAAAGCCATCGAGATGATGTTCAATATGTAAGGTGTTGGACAAAGGCAGAATAAGCAAAAATTCCTCACCGCCGTAACGGGCCACAATATCAATGTCACGTTTAAAATATTTCTGTAATAATTGCGACACGTTCCGTAAACACTCATCTCCAGCTAAATGACCATAATTGTCATTCACCTTTTTAAAGAAATCTAAATCAAGCAATACAACCGTTATGCTCTGTTTGCTGCGCAAACAAAAATCCACTAATTCACCAAATTTACGTTCAGCAAAACGACGATTATATAAGCCAGTTAACGGATCTCTATCAACCAGTTCAGTGAGCTTCTTATTGGCACTTTCTAATTCAGCCGTACGCTTTGCAACGATTTCTTCTAACTCGACTTGATGGGCGATGAGTTGTTGCTTACTGGTTGCTAATCGTTGGTATAGACTGAATACTTCTCTAGGTGAGCTATCGTCAATGGCCAAGTTCTTTGCGGATTCGGAGTATGACTGACTGAATTGATTGGCGACAGCTTCTAATGGCACCGTTAGCAACGCGCTGAGTTTTTTTGAAAAATAAAAGGTACACAACAATGCAATCAACAGCATGATAAAGCTATTGAACATTTGTTCTTCAGCGAGCTTTAGGAGCGGCGAATATTCTTTTAAAATATACACTGTCCAACCATTATCGAGTTTCCTGTGAGCATACATGTATTCAGGCACAATTGAGCTTGTATTGTGAATATTGATTAATTCAAGATTGGCTCGATACACACCTTTATTTATTGCAAAATCAAATTGTGAAAGTTGTTTTAAGTCGAGTTTTGTTGATGCGTAAATAATTTGATTTTGTTCATCAACCATTACTATCGATTCATCGTCGGTATATTCATTAACTTGATCAATATGTGAAAAATGAGTTAAATCAAGCGATCCTTCTACGATTCCTGCTACTTGTGTATGTTGCTCATCGAGATAAAATGGTGCACTCATAGCAATAATCGCGTCATTACCAAAACCTCGACCGAGGAAGACCGATGATACAAATAGGCGCTGGTTATAGAATGATTCAATAAAATAATCTCGATCTTTAATGTTGACACTTTGTTCAGACATTTTCTGCGTCATGAGTCTTGATACTGGACTAGCAGCCACAATATTGGCTGTCGGATTGGCGATCAACATGCTGATAAAACCGGGATAGTTTTGATGTAAACTCGATAAAATACCTTGCCATAGCTCTGGTTTACTGGCAACTAAATCTAATTGACTCGCTGTATTTTGAATCACTGTTTTATGGTTTTTGATATAATTTTGTGCCGAAGTAGATAGGTGGGCAACCGATTCCGTTATGTTCTGTTTTAACATGACTTGTTGACGTTCTAGAAAATAAAAATTAAAGATTAACGCCGAAAACAATAACGTTAAAGTTATCATTAAAGTGAAAAAATAGGTCAGTTGCGAGCTTAATTGTCTGCGATGGCGGTCTTTAACTTTGTCTTTTAAAAGCCATAGTTTTGGTATCGCTAAAATTAGTAGCGATGCAATACTCGTATATATCAGTCCGTTGATCCCTTGCTTTGAAATAATAAAGCCTAAGTGAGAGTGGGGGATATCCATTAACAGAATTACATATAAATACACCATTGGTGCACCAATAAATAACCAATAAGCCGCATCGGCATATAAGGCATAGATATCACGACGTCTGGCATAGCCTAAAAATAATGCTTCAAACCCAAAAAACAAGTACACATGTGGACTATCCCATATCAACATTAATCCTGTAGATGCCATCATGGCCGTTAAAAATGCGTACCAAGGTCCCAATAAAACGGCTGCAATGACAGTAACCGTGTTACCCAATACAAATTGTATATTGGCGAAAAATTGTATTGGATAACAATTGATGAGAAATCCGATTACTCCCAAAAGAATCGAGAATAATAGGTGTTGTTGATTAATCCGTAGCAACGTCAAAAAATATCCTTATTATTTGTATTCTAAAAAGATTTATTTCTATCTAAATACTTATCTCAGGAAATAGAACAGATTTCAACGTAAACGAAGGTTTTTTTGTTCGCTAATATCCCTTTTTATCTTTTGTGATGCAGATCTCAATCTTTTAATGGTGAAATATTGTTCGACCTTGGTCTAATTCAATTGAAAAAACAACAAGTTATTTTTAATTTGTTATTTTTAACCTACTGTTTTTTATCGTGTTTTTCATTTTGCGTTAACATTTGTTAATTAAGTACGACTAAGGTCTTGATTGTGGTGCCCCCCTGAGTTGCTAAATTAACTATGACTTTAGAAAAAATAACTTATGGGGAGTCACAATGAGTTTTGAAAATAACGATAAGGCAGCGGGTTACTGGCGTGAGAATTTACGTTTAGTACTTAGCTTGCTTGCAATTTGGGCTGCAGTGTCATTTGGCTGCGGTATTTTATTAGTTGATGTGTTAAATGAAATTACCTTTATGGGATTCAAACTGGGTTTCTGGTTTGCGCAGCAGGGTGCAATGTATGTATTCGTGGCGCTGATTTTTGTTTATGTAGCGAAAGCTAATACATTAGACAAAAAATACAATGTTCAGGAAGACTAAGGAGCACTAAAAATGGATGTTCAAACATTAACATATATAATTGTCGGCGCGACTTTTGCGCTGTACATCGGGATCGCTATTTGGTCTCGTGCAGGTTCAACTAAAGAGTTTTACGTTGCAGGTGGTGGCGTTCACCCTGTTTTGAACGGTATGGCAACTGCAGCCGACTGGATGTCAGCAGCTTCGTTTATATCATTAGCCGGTATTGTATCTTTTACCGGTTATGATGGCTCAGTTTATCTAATGGGTTGGACGGGCGGTTACGTACTATTAGCTTTATGTATGGCACCTTATTTACGCAAATTTGGCAAATTTACGGTACCAGATTTTATTGGTGATCGTTACTATTCACAGACAGCACGAACTGTAGCTGTTATTTGTGCCATCTTTATTTGTTTTACTTACATTGCAGGGCAAATGCGTGGTGTTGGCGTGGTGTTTTCTCGCTTCTTAGAAGTTGACGTTGAAACAGGCGTGTATATTGGTATGGCAGTGGTGTTCTTTTATGCTGTATTAGGTGGCATGAAAGGGATTACTTACACACAGGTAGCACAATACTGCGTACTTATTTTTGCATTTATGGTTCCTGCTATCTTCATCTCTGTAATGATGACGGGTCATATATTACCGCAAATTGGTTTTGGCGCTGAGATGATTGATGCCGCAGGTAATGGTACGGGAGTGTTCTTACTCGATAAACTCGATGGGTTATCGGCAGAGCTTGGGTTCTCTCAATATACCGAAGGCTCCAAATCGATGATCGATGTGTTCTTTATTACCGGTGCTTTAATGTTTGGTACAGCGGGCTTACCTCATGTAATTGTACGTTTCTTTACTGTTCCTAGAGTAAAAGATGCACGTATTTCAGCGGGCTGGGCATTAGTGTTTATTGCTATTATGTATACCACTATTCCTGCATTGTCTGCATTCTCTCGCGTTAATATGATTGAAACCATCAATGGACCAGAATCGACTGGCGTGCCTTATGAAACTGCGCCAACTTGGATTAAAAACTGGGAAAAAACAGGGTTAATTAAGTGGGAAGATAAGAACAACGATGGCAAGATTTTTTACACCAATGGTGATAAAAATGAGATGAACATTGACCGAGATATTATGGTTCTTGCTACGCCTGAAATTGCTAACCTTCCAGCATGGGTTATTGCATTAGTGGCTGCGGGTGGTTTAGCCGCTGCACTGTCTACATCAGCTGGTCTACTATTGGTTATTTCAACGTCTGTGTCGCATGATTTACTCAAGAAAAATCTTATGCCGGATATTTCGGATAAGAAAGAGTTAATGTATGCACGAATAGCCGCAGGTTTTGGGGTTGTTATGGCGGGTTACTTTGGTATTAATCCTCCTGGATTTGTAGCGGCGGTGGTGGCCATTGCATTTGGTCTTGCTGCAGCCTCGTTATTCCCTGCTATTATTATGGGCATTTTCTCTAGAACCATGAATAAAGAAGGTGCTATTTCGGGCATGGTGATCGGGTTATTATTTACTGCTAGTTATATTATGTACTTCAAGTTTATTAATCCAGCAGCCAACTCAGCTGAAAATTGGTTCTTCGGTATTTCACCTGAAGGTATTGGTATGGTGGGAATGATGGTTAACTTTGGTGTCGCTTTTGCTGTCAGTAAAGTCACTACTAAAATTCCTGACGAAATAGTCGCGATGGTTGAGTCGATTCGTTTCCCTAAAGGGTCAGGCGAAGCACACGATCATTAAACTGCTGTAATCAACACTGTTTAAAAAGAGCGCTTAGGCGCTCTTTTTGTTGGGCTTTAGTCCTATAGCAGATAAGCGAAACGCTTTGCTATAGTGATATTGTTCGCTTATGCACAATAGGGAAATGATTAATGGATGCCAGCGAGTTACAACCAGTAGAGCAGTTTTTAGCGGCTCATTCACCGTTTGATTCATTACCCGTTGATGTGATCCAACGGTGCGCAAAATTGATTACAGTTGGTTATTACAGTAAAGCCTCTGCATTTGTTGAGTTTGATAAAGACAATCCTAAATTATACATTGTACGTAGTGGCGCATTTGAAGTGCGCGATCCCGAAGGGGTGCTGGTTGATAGAGTCGCTGAAGGCGAATGTTTTGGATTTTCCACCTTATTATCTGGTGAGAAAGTGGTTAATAAAGTAGCCATTCTTGAAGACAGTTTAGTTTATCATTTACCACAATCCGTGTTTGCCAAATTGCGTTCCGAGCATCG
The DNA here is from genome assembly GCF_005234075.1 of Shewanella sp. MEBiC00475. Lineage (NCBI taxonomy): Bacteria > Pseudomonadati > Pseudomonadota > Gammaproteobacteria > Alteromonadales > Shewanellaceae > Shewanella > Shewanella sp. MEBiC00475. Next base: position 284,933 of record NZ_CP039928.1, on the reverse strand, counting down.
AAGCTTTGATCAGTTTTTTGCCCGTGCTTTTGCTAAACGCTTGCGCAATGAAGCTAAATTTACTGCTAAAGACTTGACTGCAACTAGTCGTATTACTTCAATTATGTCATCTCAGCCCATTATGATTGATGCGCATGCCAGTGTGATGGATGCAGCTAAAATGATGCGTGAGCACAGAGTGTCATCGGTGTTAGTTACCGATAACCGAAAATTAACCGGTATATTGACTGACCGGGACTTACGTAATCGTGTCATTGCTGAAGGATTAGATGTTAATACACTGGTGAGTCAAGCTATGACAATCAATCCAGTGACAACCCACGCTAATGCGTTAGTGTTCGAAACAATGTTAGCGATGAGCGAGCATAATATTCACCACTTACCAGTAGTTGATGGTAGTCATGCGTTAGGGATGATCACTAGCACTGATATATTACGCTCTCAAAGCTCTCAGCCACTTTTGCTTATTGGCGAAATAGGGCGACAAGGTAACATAGAAAAACTTATTCAAGTGAGTAAACAGATCCCATTACTATTACAAAACCTAATTAGTGCCGATGCCAGAGCAGAAGAGATTGGTCGGGTATTAACCTCAGTAACCGATGCATTAACTCGTCGTCTTATTGAGCTGAACCAACAGATTTTAGGACAGGCTCCGATGGCGTTTTGTTGGTTGGCTTTTGGTTCCCAAGGTCGCCAAGATCAAGTGGCCTGTTCGGATCAAGACAATGGTTTATTACTTGCTCACGAGCCTGATGAATTCGCTGCTGCTTATTTTGAAACCTTAACCAAAGCAGTCTGTAAGGGATTAGATGAATGTGGTTATATTTATTGTCCCGGCGACATTATGGCGCAAAATCCTAAATGGCGATTATCACTGGTGAAATGGAAAGGTCTGTTTTCAAAATGGGTTAATACCCCAGAACCAAAAGCCTTAATGCATGCCAGTATTTTTTTCGATATGCGATCAGTATTTGGGCCACAGAATTTATTTAGTGAACTTCAAGATGATGTTTTAGCCTCAACAAAAAATAACGATATTTTTCTGGCTGGCATGGCGGGTAATTCGCTTGCAGAATCTCCACCACTGGGATTTTTTAGAAAGTTTGTGCTTGAGCGTGATGGAACAGAAGTTAAAGGCATGGATTTAAAGCATAAGGGCAGTGCGTTAATTAATGACATTGCTAGAGTGTATGCGTTAAGTGCAGGGATAAAAGAGGTGAATACTGCCAAACGAATTAGAGTATTGATGGACTCGAATATTATGAATCGTAAAGATGCCCTTAACTTGGCGGATGCCCATGAGTTTATTGCGCATATGCGTTTAGCTAATCAAGGTTACCAAGCGACCAATAATTTACCTGTTAATAATTTTTTAAAACCACAACATCTTTCTTCATTAATGCGTCATCAACTGCGTGATGCTTTTAAAGTGGTCCATGATGCACAAGCTGGTATAAAACTTAAGTTTATGAGGAGTTTTTAGTGTCTAATTTGTGGTGGATAAAAGTCGTGTTGTGGCGTAACAAAATTACCACTTTACCTTCGTCACTCAATTCTTACTTAGAAGCAATCACTCCAGCATTAACAAAACCATTTTTCGATGCGCCACTCATGGCAATCGATTTAGAAATGACAGGATTGGATCCCATCAATGATCAAGTCATTAGTATTGGCATGGTACCGATTATCAAGGGCGTTATTCCACTAGAGAAAGCACAACATATGATGATTGCAATTAACGGTAGTGTCGGTCATAGCGCGACGGTTCACGGTATTGTTGATAATCAATTGAATATGGCATTAACGTTAGACGAGGCCATTGACTGGTTTTTATCACAAACTAAAGGCTATATTTTGGTGGCTCATCATGCACCGTTAGATATACAGTTTATTCAACAGCAGTTAATACGCTGCTTTGGTCAATCTATTCCGTTAGTGTTTATTGATACGCTAGCAATAGAAAAGAAACGTTGTTTAATGCAACAACCTGTATTAAAGGAAGGTTCGCTACGATTAGGGGCGAGTCGAGAACGATATCATTTACCTGTTTATTCGGCGCACAATGCGCTTGTCGATGCACTATCATGTGCTGAATTATTGTTGGCTCAAGTGGCAGCGATGGGCGATATTAAAAAATTATATGTTAAAGACTTAATCAAGGTGTCTGCTTAGCAAATAAAAAAGCCAATCATCGAGACTGGCTTTTTATTAGATACTGAATAAAGCTTATTTTGGGTTATTAGCTTTATTGAAAAAATAGTCAACTGCAGGTTTAATCAATTCAAGTGCGGTTTTATCACAAGGTGGTAAATTTGCATCACTTACTGAGATAGGGGTTATTCTTTCTCCCCATTTAAATAGTACAGCTGCAGAGGTTAATCCTGCACCAAATGCACATGATAAAATCGTTTTTCCAGGGACAATTTTACCCTGTGATAATGCATCACAAATCGCAATCGGGATAGTTGCAGCAGATGTATTGCCATAGTCAGCGATATTAACGAAAGCTTTTTCTTTCGGAATTTTCATCCGGCTTATTAATGTATCAATAATCCGTTCATTTGCTTGGTGCGGTATAACAAAATCGACATCATCGATACTCATTCCGCATTTTTCTAATACTGTATTGCTTAAACTACCCATGCCATGAATAGCACGTTTAAACACATCTTGACCATTAATGTGGATATAAAAATCTAATGAGTCTGTATCCAATCTATCCATCTTGGAACCAAAGTCAGACTTTAAAATGTCACGACCTTCTGGATCATTATTTATCTCATAACCTAATACGCCACCAGGTTGATTGCTAGCTTCAAGGACCACGGCACCCGCTCCGTCACCAAATAAAACAGCTGTTTCGCGGCGGGACCAGTCTAAGTAAAACGATAAACGTTCAGCACCAATAATGAGAATTTTTTTACTTTGACCACTTTTAATCATCGAACTGGCTAAACCAACGCCATACAAAAATCCACTGCAAGCGGCGTTAATGTCAAATGCACCACATGTTGCACCAATATCGGCTTGTACTTTTGATGCAATATTGGGGATTAAAGTATCAGGACTAGCGGTTGCTAAAATAATTAAATCCAGTTCACAGCCATCAATCCCTGCAGCAGCAAGTGCATGCTTAGCGGCTACCGATGCCATTTCAGAAGTATTAACATGACTAATATTACGCTTACTGATGCCAGTACGTGTCTTAATCCATTCATCGGTTGTTTCCATGAATGTGGCTAAATCTTCATTGGTTAATGTTGCGGGTGGAACAGACTTACCCCAACCGGTAATATGTGCATACTGCATAAGAATTCTCTCAATACGTTTCAATAGTTAATAAAATTTAATTTCAACATCAATAGTTTGGCTTTCAAATTAAACTGAGAAGCTCTTGATGGCAAGTTTTTGAAAATATGGACTTAAATAGTCGTTACTAAGATTTGCTATTGTTTTTATTACTTAACTTTTTGTTCTACCAGTTTTTTTATCGAAGCTGAGGCATGCAATATATGCTCACGCAACAATTGCGTTGCTTTTTCGATATCTCGATTTTTACACAATTCGAGCAACACTCTATGCTCTCTTTCTGCGACAGGGATCCCGCCAGTAAAAAGGAGCTGTAGACGAATATATCTATCGCAATTAGTGTTTAAACCGTTAACAACATCCATTGTATGGGGGCGATTAGCCGCTGCATATAAACGAGTATGGAAGCGAGTATTCAGTTCACTCCAACTGGCAACGGATTCTTTCAGTTTAAACGCTAATTCAAGTTGAACCAAAATTGCTTCTGCTTCAATAAGAGCATCATCAGTTAAATTTGGAATAGCTTTAGCCAATAAATCTGATTCAATCATTGCGCGTAATTCAAATAACTCGGTAACTTGTTCAACAGACAACAAGGTTGCAGTTGCACCTTTATGTGGCTCGAAATTGATCAGGCCTTCAGCTTCTAATTGTACTAAAGCCTCACGGACAGGAATGCGACTTACATTCAATTGTTCTGCAATTGCAGATTGTCTTAGCGGTTCTCCTCCTTGTATGTCACCAGAAAGAATCCGTTCTCTTAGCGCCTCAACGACAAGTTGAGTGCGAGTTTTATGAATAATAGGAGGTATATTGTTCATGTATTATATTGTCATTACTAATTTATTCGAGCAAGGGTAACGCTTAGCAGCAGCTTTATAAAGTGAAACCTATGCAATTGAGCTGATTAACGTCAGAAAAAGTGGCCATTTAAACAAATATACAAAAATATACAGATTGACTGGCACCAAAATCATCTCAATGGGATAATCAAAGCAAGAAAGCGTTTAAGGAGTGTAAGGTTGAATAAAGCAGTATTTTTAGATCGTGACGGTGTCATCAATATTGACAATGGTTATGTCCATACCGTGGACGAGTTTGAATATATAAACGGTGTATTTGAAGCTTGCTTAGCGCTAAAGCAAATGGGCTACCTATTAATTGTCGTCACTAACCAATCTGGGATTGCGCGTGGCATTTACAGTGAGGATGATTTTCATCATTTAACTGAATGGATGGATTGGAACTTTGCAGATAAAGGCGTCGAGCTTGATGGTATTTACTATTGTCCACATCATCCAGAAAAAGGTTTAGGCGAATATAAGCAAGACTGTGATTGCCGTAAACCAAAACCAGGCATGTTAACTTCAGCGGCTGAGTTTTTAAAAATTGACATGAGTCAGTCAGTGATGGTGGGTGACAAGGCTGATGATATGCGTGCTGCGAAAGCTGCTGGTATTAACACTGCTATTTTAGTTCGCTCAGGTAAAGTGGTAGATGAAGCAGGTATTGCACTTGCCAGCGCGGTGGTTGACAGTATTGCTGATGTGCCAAGTCAATTGAGTCAATTACTGACACAATAATCGCAACACGGGTAATAATTCTTGGTTTACTGTCAGTTCATGTGTAAGCATTAGCCCACTTATATATGAACATCGACTTACAGATAAACTAGCCTTTGGTTTTACTTCGTTCCTTCGATACTTCGTTTTAACATGTCCTTCCCATATATAAGTAGCCCTTGTTATCCATTCATAATAAATGCTCTTAAGATAAGCCGATATGTTCAGTCCGAAATGGCTATATTGGTTTTTACAATAAGACTTTGTTGAGTTAACATCGATTTAACCTTGTTTCAGCAATATTTTAGCCTTAATGGGGCAAATTACGTACTTATAACTCGGTGAACCGCATAATAAGGCATATAAGAATACAAAAAATAAAATCAACATTGTTTCTAGTAAGCCGTTTTTGTTCATAAAGCCAGCAAAAACATCCTCAAATGTGGCTTTGAGTTTAAAATGTGCGCAGTTGGGTTGAATTCGTAATAAAAAAACAGAAAGCTCTTGCGCTATAAAATGTTTTCCCTATAATACACCCCACTGACACGGAACACGGCGTCTAACGCTAGTTACCAGGTCCGCTCTTTAACAATTTATCAAGTAATCTGTGTGGACATTCACAGGTATTGAGTTATTCGAAATTGTCTTCTGTTCTTCGGAATGTTGGCAATCAAAAAATTTCAACTCAATGCAACGATGAATGTTCATAGCAATATGTAACAAGCATTTTATAGATTCTTCCGAGTTTATAAGGTGTAAATCAGAATTCATTGAGCCGAGATATTCCTAACAGAGTATTTCAAAAAACTTTAATTGAAGAGTTTGATCATGGCTCAGATTGAACGCTGGCGGCAGGCCTAACACATGCAAGTCGAGCGGTAACAGAGAGGAAGCTTGCTTTCTTTGCTGACGAGCGGCGGACGGGTGAGTAATGCCTAGGGATCTGCCCAGTCGAGGGGGATAACAGTTGGAAACGACTGCTAATACCGCATACGCCCTACGGGGGAAAGGAGGGGACCTTCGGGCCTTTCGCGATTGGATGAACCTAGGTGGGATTAGCTAGTTGGTGAGGTAATGGCTCACCAAGGCGACGATCCCTAGCTGTTCTGAGAGGATGATCAGCCACACTGGGACTGAGACACGGCCCAGACTCCTACGGGAGGCAGCAGTGGGGAATATTGCACAATGGGGGGAACCCTGATGCAGCCATGCCGCGTGTGTGAAGAAGGCCTTCGGGTTGTAAAGCACTTTCAGTAGGGAGGAAAGGTAGCGTGTTAATAGCACGCTGCTGTGACGTTACCTACAGAAGAAGGACCGGCTAACTTCGTGCCAGCAGCCGCGGTAATACGAGGGGTCCGAGCGTTAATCGGAATTACTGGGCGTAAAGCGTACGCAGGCGGTTCATTAAGCTAGATGTGAAATCCCCGGGCTCAACCTGGGAATTGCATTTAGAACTGGTGAACTAGAGTCTTGTAGAGGGGGGTAGAATTTCAGGTGTAGCGGTGAAATGCGTAGAGATCTGAAGGAATACCGGTGGCGAAGGCGGCCCCCTGGACAAAGACTGACGCTCATGTACGAAAGCGTGGGGAGCAAACAGGATTAGATACCCTGGTAGTCCACGCCGTAAACGATGTCTACTCGGAGTTTGGTGACTTAGTCACTGGGCTCCCAAGCTAACGCATTAAGTAGACCGCCTGGGGAGTACGGCCGCAAGGTTAAAACTCAAATGAATTGACGGGGGCCCGCACAAGCGGTGGAGCATGTGGTTTAATTCGATGCAACGCGAAGAACCTTACCTACTCTTGACATCCACAGAAGCCGGAAGAGATTCTGGTGTGCCTTCGGGAACTGTGAGACAGGTGCTGCATGGCTGTCGTCAGCTCGTGTTGTGAAATGTTGGGTTAAGTCCCGCAACGAGCGCAACCCCTATCCTTATTTGCCAGCACGTAATGGTGGGAACTCTAGGGAGACTGCCGGTGATAAACCGGAGGAAGGTGGGGACGACGTCAAGTCATCATGGCCCTTACGAGTAGGGCTACACACGTGCTACAATGGCGTATACAGAGGGTTGCAAAGCCGCGAGGTGGAGCTAATCTCACAAAGTACGTCGTAGTCCGGATTGGAGTCTGCAACTCGACTCCATGAAGTCGGAATCGCTAGTAATCGTAGATCAGAATGCTACGGTGAATACGTTCCCGGGCCTTGTACACACCGCCCGTCACACCATGGGAGTGGGCTGCAAAAGAAGTGGGTAGTTTAACCTTCGGGAGAACGCTCACCACTTTGTGGTTCATGACTGGGGTGAAGTCGTAACAAGGTAGCCCTAGGGGAACCTGGGGCTGGATCACCTCCTTACCTATACGACTAACTCAATACCTAAAGTGCAGCAATGCATGTGAGTGTTCACACAGATTACTTGATAGAAAGAAAGAGAAATTACGTTGGGTCTGTAGCTCAGCTGGTTAGAGCGCACCCCTGATAAGGGTGAGGTCGGTGGTTCAAGTCCACTCTGACCCACCAATCTTTCCTACTCTGCGTGGGTTAATCACTCGTTTAGTGTACTAAACGTCATGATAAACCGCCTTGATTAGAAACGATTGGCAAGCCAAATCTTTTTTGGTAAGACCTTCTTAGAAGGTAAACGTAAAATCTCACTGCATGTAAATGGGGCTATAGCTCAGCTGGGAGAGCGCCTGCCTTGCACGCAGGAGGTCTGCGGTTCGATCCCGCATAGCTCCACCATTTACACTTATCATGATGATAAGCATATGCATAGGTTAGAGATGCCAAAGATAAATGAAATTTTATCTTTGGCTTTTTTAAGCCCGCTCTTTAACAATTTGGAAAGCTGATAGTACTAACTAAAGGCGCATTGATGACGATCCGTTGTTGTTGATGTGATTACGTTAGTGCGAAAAATAATACTGATGCGAAAGCATCAGTATCTTGAGTTCTCAAAACACTGTTTAAGTGTCTTGAATATTCTAAAAACTAAGGCGAGTCCACTTCCTACCCTGGAGGTGAGACAAGTAAAAACCAGCTAGTTGCGATATAACGCAGGTGGTTCACGCAAGTGAAACTCATTTGGGTTGTATGGTTAAGTGACTAAGCGTATACGGTGGATGCCTTGGCAGTCAGAGGCGATGAAGGACGTAATAACTTGCGAAAAGCGTTGGCGAGCTAGTAATAAGCATTTGAGCTAACGATATCCGAATGGGGAAACCCAGCAGCATAAGCTGTTATCACTACATGAATACATAGTGTAGTGAGGCAAACCCGGGGAACTGAAACATCTAAGTACCCGGAGGAAAAGAAATCAACCGAGATTCCCCTAGTAGCGGCGAGCGAACGGGGATTAGCCCTTAAGTCTATGGGGTGTTAGTGGAATGTGTTGGAAAGCACAGCGGCACAGGGTGATAGCCCCGTACATGAAAACTAACCATAGATGAAAACGAGTAAGGCGGGACACGTGACATCCTGTTTGAATATGGGGGGACCATCCTCCAAGGCTAAATACTCCTGACTGACCGATAGTGAACCAGTACCGTGAGGGAAAGGCGAAAAGAACCCCTGTGAGGGGAGTGAAATAGAACCTGAAACCGTGTACGTACAAGCAGTGGGAGCGGTTCTTGAGACCGTGACTGCGTACCTTTTGTATAATGGGTCAGCGACTTACGTTTTGTAGCGAGGTTAAGCGAATAGCGGAGCCGTAGGGAAACCGAGTGTTAACTGCGCGTTTAGTTGCAAGGCGTAGACCCGAAACCGAGTGATCTAGCCATGGGCAGGTTGAAGGTTGAGTAACATCAACTGGAGGACCGAACCGACTTATGTTGAAAAATGAGCGGATGACTTGTGGCTGGGGGTGAAAGGCCAATCAAACTCGGAGATATCTGGTTCTCCTCGAAAGCTATTTAGGTAGCGCCTCGAGCGAATACCATTGGGGGTAGAGCACTGTTAAGGCTAGGGGGTCATCCCGACTTACCAACCCTTTGCAAACTCCGAATACCAATGAGTACTACTCGGGAGACAGACAGCGGGTGCTAACGTCCGTTGTCAAAAGGGAAACAACCCAGACCGTCAGCTAAGGTCCCAAAGTGTATGTTAAGTGGGAAACGATGTGGGAAGGCTTAGACAGCTAGGATGTTGGCTTAGAAGCAGCCATCATTTAAAGAAAGCGTAATAGCTCACTAGTCGAGTCGGCCTGCGCGGAAGATTTAACGGGGCTAAACATACCACCGAAGCTACGGGTGCATGCCATTAGGTGTGCGCGGTAGAGGAGCGTTCTGTAAGCGGTTGAAGGTGAAGGGGTAACCCACACTGGACGTATCAGAAGTGCGAATGCTGACATGAGTAACGATAAAGGGAGTGAAAAACTCCCTCGCCGAAAGACCAAGGGTTCCTGTCCAACGTTAATCGGGGCAGGGTGAGTCGACCCCTAAGGTGAGGCCGAAAGGCGTAATCGATGGGAAACAGATTAATATTTCTGTACTTTTGCTAACTGCGATGGAGAGACGGAGAAGGCTAGGCTAGCGCGGCGTTGGTAGTCCGCGTTTAAGGTAGTAGGCTGTATTCTTAGGCAAATCCGGGAATACGTACTTAAATGTACAGGTTGAGAGCTGATGACGAGTCACTAAGGTGATGAAGTAGTTGATGCCATGCTTCCAGGAAAATCTTCTAAGCTTCAGGTTAGTAGAAATCGTACCCCAAACCGACACAGGTGGTCGGGTAGAGAATACCAAGGCGCTTGAGAGAACTCGGCTGAAGGAACTAGGCAAAATGGTACCGTAACTTCGGGAGAAGGTACGCTGCTGTCGGTGATGGGACTTGCTCCCTAAGCTGACGGCAGTCGCAGATACCAGGTGGCTGCAACTGTTTATCAAAAACACAGTACTGTGCAAAATCGCAAGATGACGTATACGGTATGACGCCTGCCCGGTGCCGGAAGGTTAATTGATTGGGTTATCTTCGGAGAAGCTCATGATCGAAGCCCCGGTAAACGGCGGCCGTAACTATAACGGTCCTAAGGTAGCGAAATTCCTTGTCGGGTAAGTTCCGACCTGCACGAATGGCGTAATGATGGCCACGCTGTCTCCAGCCGAGACTCAGTGAAGTTGAAATTGCGGTGAAGATGCCGTATACCCGCGGCTAGACGGAAAGACCCCGTGAACCTTTACTATAGCTTGGCACTGAACATTGAACCTACATGTGTAGGATAGGTGGGAGACTTTGAAACTTTGACGCTAGTCAGAGTGGAGTCAATCTTGAAATACCACCCTTGTAGTTTTGATGTTCTAACCGCGGCCCCTTATCGGGGTTCGGGACAGTGCCTGGTGGGTAGTTTGACTGGGGCGGTCTCCTCCCAAAGAGTAACGGAGGAGCACGAAGGTTGGCTAAGTACGGTCGGACATCGTACGGTTAGTGCAATGGCATAAGCCAGCTTAACTGCGAGACATACACGTCGAGCAGGTACGAAAGTAGGTCATAGTGATCCGGTGGTTCTGAATGGAAGGGCCATCGCTCAACGGATAAAAGGTACTCCGGGGATAACAGGCTGATACCGCCCAAGAGTTCATATCGACGGCGGTGTTTGGCACCTCGATGTCGGCTCATCACATCCTGGGGCTGAAGTCGGTCCCAAGGGTATGGCTGTTCGCCATTTAAAGTGGTACGCGAGCTGGGTTCAGAACGTCGTGAGACAGTTCGGTCCCTATCTGCCGTGGGCGTTGGATGATTGAAGGAAGCTGCTCCTAGTACGAGAGGACCGGAGTGGACGAACCGCTGGTGTTCGGGTTGTTATGCCAATAGCATTGCCCGGTAGCTACGTTCGGAATCGATAACCGCTGAAAGCATCTAAGCGGGAAGCGAGTCCTAAGATGAGTCATCCCTAGAGCTTTAAGCTCTCTAAAGGGCCGTAGGAGACTACTACGTTGATAGGCAAGGTGTGTAAGCGTTGTGAGGCGTTGAGCTAACTTGTACTAATGACCCGTGAGGCTTAACCATACAACCCAGATGGGTTTTACTGACCTTAGTGTTAGAATAGAGCGCTTAAATAGTGTGATATCTCAAGTAAGCTTTAATAAAGCATAATCAGCTTTCCGAATTATTATTTAATGCATTAAGAAAAATGCGTTAGATAAGCAAAATTTGTCTGGAAACCATAGAGCTGTGGCACCACCTGATCCCATTCCGAACTCAGAAGTGAAACACAGTATCGCCGATGGTAGTGTGGGGTCTCCCCATGTGAGAGTAGGTCATTTCCAGGCGCCTAATTGACTTGCAAGAGTCGTGAAACAGCCCGCTATTATGTAGCGGGCTTTTTTACGTCTGTTCATCGTTGAAATGAGGGGTAACCGTCTAGCGAACCACACCTACTGTTTAAAATTCCAGGGTAACAAGCTATCGATATTGGGTTCTGGTTTACACAGTTCATCAAGGCAAACCATGATGTAATCAAATGGGATTAGACCATTTATTTTGGCGGTTTCCACAATACTGTAAAGGGTGGCACTGGCATGTGCACCGTTAGCCGTTTGGCTAAACAACCAATTCTTTCGGCCAATCACAAACGGTTTTACCGCGCGTTCTGCTTTATTGTTATCAATACTGAGTCGACCATCATCGACATACCGTATGAGCTTGTGCCATTGATTGGCCAGGTAGTTGGTTGCTTCGATGAGCTTGCTGTTACCCACTAAATTTGGCTGATTCTGCTCAAGCCAATTTTTTAGCTTATTGAGGATGGATAGACTGTATTCTTGTCTGGCCGCGTATTTTTCATCTGTACTTTTATCTTCGATGCGTGATTCAACACCGTACAGTTTTTGGATTAGGCTCAGTACCACATCCGCTTTGCCGGTTTTGTTTTTGCCTTGCAGCTTTTTCGCCTCGATAAATTTACGACGAGCATGAGCCCAACAGCCGATTAAGGTTGCCTGTGTTTTGGCATAGGCTTGATAACCATCCACGTGTAAATACCCTTGATATCCATCAAGATAATTGACCACGCACGTGGCCGCGCGACTATTGTGGAAGTCGTAAAGCACGATATTAGGGATAGGATTATTCGGGTCAGGTGAATCTCGACCTGAACAATACACCCATATGTAGCTGTTCACTTTATCGGATTTCACCACTTTTAAGGGAGTTTCATCGGCAAACAACGTGGGTTGCTTTAATAGCTCGGCTTTTAGCCGTTCAACTAATGTCGCGAAGAGTGTGGCGGATTTGTCTATCCAGCTGCTCATGGTCTGGCGACTGAGCTCAATACCGTATTGCTTAAACATCGCTTCCTGGTGATAAAGCGGTAACCCATATTGGTATTTACTGGTGATAAGCTGACTGAGCAAACTGCTTGTTGCAATGCCTTTGTTGATGGGCATGGCTGGCATTGAGGCTTGTTTAATCGGGGTGTGAGTCGAGGCTTTATCACAGTGGCGGCAGGCGTATTTAGGCCTAATGTGCTCAATCACTTTGATTTGAGCGGGAATAAACTCAAGCTTTTCTGACTTATCTTCACCCATTCTATGTAGCTCACCGCCACAACAATCACAGGTTTTATCATTAATGTCGTGGATAACTTGCTCACGAGGTAAGTCTTTTGGCAGCGGCTTACGCACAGGCTTTTTACGGGTATAACTAATGGATTGTTGCTCAGCGTTAACTTTTTCAACAATCTCTTCCACTTCATTGAATAACTCGCCTTGCCCCACAAAGCCTTCAGCACTTTTGCCGAATTGTTTTTGTTGAGCTAAACGCCAGCGCTCTTCCAAGGCTCCGATTTGTGCATCTTTTTGTAAAGATAATTGCCGCTCATTTTCGAGCAGTTTTTCCAGCTCAGCGATACGCTGTTGAAGGGCGAGTACATTATTCATAATGCCTATCTTAAGGCATTAATAACGGCTTTTCAGTACTAACTGAGCGTCTTTTGATGATCATCAATCGATCGCAAATATTACAAGACTTGCTTACCTGCAACATCAATTTTGCTGTGACCAATCACATCATAACCCGCTAATAACCAGTGTAACTGTTGCTCGCTTAAGGTCATGGTGGGTGACATGAGTTTAGGCCATTTGAACTTATGCTTATCTAATCGCTTATACCACAACGGAAAGCCGGTGTTATCCCAGTAAAGCAATTTGAGTTTGTCACGGCCTTTATTACAAAACACAAATAGCGCACCACTGAGCACAGGTAATTCAAGGTCTGCTTCCACCAAAGCCGCTGACCCATTAATCGATTTTCGAAAATCGACCACATCGGCACATAAATAAACAGTGGGCACATCAACAAACATCTTCATGCCATTAGCCCTTTAATAATGGTAACGATGTCGGTCGTTGCTAAATCAGGAGGAAATATGAGTTGGCCGGTACGCGTATCAAACTGTAAAGGATTTTGATGAGTTTGTGCGCAGACTTCTGTGGTGGTTTGTTTTCCCTGAATAAAGCGCGATGATGTAGGGCTGAGGCTTGGCTTTGGTAAGGTTGGGTTTTGCTGGTTCTCAGCCTGTAAAGCACGTTGTTTATAATAAGTCGTAATCGCGACATTATGGTGTTGGCAGAATTCAATATTAGTACCACTAAATGTGGTACGTAGCTGAAGGAGTTGTTGCCACTGCGTTTTTGTTCTATATGTCTTCATCACCTGCTCCACATTTGTCATTGAGCAGGTATTTTTAGACAATCAGAACATCGATGCTAGGTGTAGTTCGCTAGACGGTTACTGTTAATTCTAGTTACTTGATCGCTTTAAGCTAATAATGAGATCTATATCAAAGTTTAACTGAACTCGTTGTTACAAAATTTAGTTGGATTTATGATCTTATTTACTGTTTTAGTAGTGTTAGGTTTGATTAAAGCTAGCTACTGAGTAAAATTATTATCAATTGCAGATATTGCGAGTAAAATAAAAACATCGACAAATTATATCTGGATTTATCTGTGAGGATGACAGTTTTACAATCTCGCACCGGATGGTTTTTCCGTTTTGATTGGTGATTGCTCAATTACAGCGCATTGTTATCTCTCCTCATTTTATGTATAACAGATTTTTGCATATCTAGGCTTTCTTGGCCGATTATTTAATTGTTCAACGGTTCAATATCGTCATTTCCTAGTAATTTAATAGGTATATAATGAAGATGGTTGATACAAAATAGTGGAAGATATTGAATACTTTTAGCTGAAGACGACGCGCAGTTGGTTTCCGGCTTTGAAACAATGGTTATTGTTACAGAAAGAAGGATTTTTAGACAATGAATAACACTATGAAGAAAGCAATATATGGTGGCCTTTTAGTAATTGTCATCGCTGCATGTTGGGCTCTATGGCAATATTTTCAAGTACAACCATTGGCTGCTGGATTCGCCTCCGGTAACGGAAGAATTGAAGCTGTAGAGGTTGATATATCAACTAAAATAGCTGGGCGAGTCGATACCATTTTAGCGAAAGAGGGAGACCTTGTTCAAACTGAACAGGTTGTCGCTAAAATCAATACTGATCAATTGCGAGCTCAGCTAATCGGTGCAGAGGCAAACGTCGCCAGCGCTGAAAGCCAAGTTGCATCAGCTTTGGCAGCCATAGAGCAGGCAAAGGCTGAACTGGTATTGGCTGAACAAGAGTTGTATCGCGCACAGGAACTGATAAAAAATAATCACATCAGCAAAGAAACCTATGATACTCGTGTAAGTCAGGTTGCCGTTGCCAAAGCAGCCTTAGTGGCCGCCAAAGCAGGACTTGTGTACCGAGAACGTATGGTTGACGCTGTAAGAGCTAGTACTACAGAGATCCAGACTCAAATCGACGATTGCGTTCTCAAATCACCTGTTATTGGTAGAGTTATTTATCGACTTGCCGAACCCGGAGAAGTCCTAGGGAGTGGTGGTAAAGTTCTGACTGTAGTGAACCTTGCCGATGTGTATATGGAAGTCTTTTTACCGTCAGCCCAGGCTAATAATATTGCCATCGGTGCTGAGGCTCGAATTAAACTGGATATCTTAGATTTCGCTATTCCGGCATCAGTCAGTTTTGTGTCACCCGAATCCCAATTTACACCAAAACAGGTTGAAACTCTCAGTGAACGTGAAAAGCTTATGTTTCGCGTCAAGGTGCGTATCCCACAAGATTTAGTGAAGAGCCATATTGATGATGTAAAGACTGGGGTGCGTGGAGTAGCTTACATTCGTCTGACAACTAAATCCGGAGAAAATCCTGCTCCGTGGCCGGACTTTCTTCAGAAATTACCACCGGAAGCCGAACCCCTCTCAGTCAATAATAACTAATGTGGGTGCAGTACCATGGACCAACAAGATTATCCTATCGTCTGCATTAAGGGTGTTTCACATACCTATAAGAAAGTGAATGCTATCGAAGATGTGTCACTGACCATTCCTTCTGGGATGATGGTTGGCCTGCTCGGTCCCGATGGTGTTGGTAAGTCGACGTTGCTAGCACTTATTTCGGGGGTTCGGAAATTGCAGCATGGTAGCCTTGAGGTGCTTGGTGGTGATATGTCCTCGGCCCGTCATCGCTCCGAAGTTGGCCCTCGTATTGCGTATATGCCCCAAGGTCTGGGTAAGAACCTTTATAGCGAGCTGAGTGTCGCCGAAAACTTAGATTTTTTTGGCAAGTTATTTGGTCAAGGATCTTCTGAGCGTAAAACGCGTATCGATCGCTTGACTAAAGCAACGGGACTTAATGCTTTCCTATCAAGGCCAGCAGGTAAGTTATCTGGTGGCATGAAACAAAAGCTTGGGCTCTGCTGTTCGCTTATTCATGATCCTGATCTATTGATATTGGATGAACCAACAACGGGCGTAGACCCGTTATCTAGACGACAATTTTGGCAATTAATCAAAGCGATCCGTAGTGAAAGGCCAACCATGAGCGTGATTGTCTCTACTGCTTACATGGACGAAGCCGAAGAGTTTGATTGGCTGGTTGCCATGGATGCTGGACATGTTCTCGATACGGGTACTCCAGCGGAACTAAAAATCAAAACAAACTCCAAAAATTTAGAACAAACGTTTGTGCGGCTGCTTCCTGAAGAAAAACGGGGAAGTGGTAAAGAGCTTGTCATCCCACCTTTTAACAAAACGGAAGCATCACCAGCTATTATTGCAAAGGGGTTAACGCGACGTTTCGGGGATTTTACAGCAGTCAACAACGTTAGCTTTGAAATTCAAGCTGGCGAGATTTTTGGTTTTCTTGGCTCTAACGGTTGTGGCAAGACCACTACGATGAAAATGCTAACAGGTCTTTTGCCTGCATCTGAAGGTCAGGCTTTCTTATTCGGTAAGCTTGTAGATGCGAACGATCTGGAAATGCGCAAGCGTGTCGGATTTATGTCACAAGCTTTTTCGCTATATGGTGAATTAACTGTTTCACAAAACTTAACCTTGCATGCCCGCTTGTTTCATCTCTCACCATCAAAGACAACAGAACGTATAAATACACTGGTTGACCGTTTTGGGCTGCGCAATCAAATGGATGAGCTTGCTTCATCGTTACCACTTGGTATCCGTCAGCGTCTTTCACTTGCTGTTGCGGTTATTCACGAGCCCGAAATGCTCATTCTTGACGAACCTACTTCAGGTGTAGACCCCGTCGCCCGCGATGAGTTTTGGGAGCTACTTGTTGAGTTATCACGTCGAGATAAAGTGACCATATTTATTTCTACCCATTTTATGAATGAAGCTTTGCGTTGTGATCGTATTTCGCTGATGCATGCTGGTGAAGTACTTGTTTATGATGAACCGCAACATCTAGTAGAGGCCAAAGGTGCAGCCTCACTCGAAGAGGCATTCATCAGTTATCTGGAAGAAGCGATTGGAACAACTACTGAAGAACCTACCGTTTTGGATTCTATGCAAGTTGGAGAATCATCAAGGTTAACTGATTCACAGCCAACTAAAGTAAAGCAGCATGGTTTTAGTTTATCTAGGTTGTTGGCATACAGTTATCTTGAAATGATGGCGGTAATGCGTGACAAGATACGCTTGGCTTTTGCTTTTTTTGGCAGTGTTATTTTATTGATTGTTATTGCTTATGGTATATCTTTAGATATCGAGGATCTTACTTTTGCGGTGCTTGATTTTGACCATACACCTGAGAGTCGCCAGTATATAAGTAACTTTCAAGGATCACATTATTTTATCGAAAGGCCAGCGTTACAAAGCAAGGATGAACTCGAAAGGCGTCT
Source organism: Shewanella sp. MEBiC00475 (assembly GCF_005234075.1). Taxonomy (NCBI): domain Bacteria; kingdom Pseudomonadati; phylum Pseudomonadota; class Gammaproteobacteria; order Alteromonadales; family Shewanellaceae; genus Shewanella; species Shewanella sp. MEBiC00475. The sequence goes on along the minus strand of NZ_CP039928.1, from coordinate 267,858 downwards.
TCAGTCTAATGATATAACCCTAGCGATAGAAATTCCCGCAGGTTTTGGCCATGATTTAAAAAAAGGCGAGATACCCAGTATTTCTGCATGGATTGATGGCGCTAATACTACCAGAGCCGGCACAATCGAGGGATATGTTACCGGCGGTTATATTCGGTATCTTACACAATTAGCGACAGATGCTGGTATTGATGCAAGTGCTTTGTATAAAGTCGATCTCCAATCACGTTATCGTTATAACCCCTCTTTTGAGAGTATTTATTCCATTGGGCCTAAAACGCCCGCTTTGCTGTTGCTTTTCTTTCCTGCCATTTTGATGGCCGTGAGTATTTCTCGTGAGAAAGAGGTCGGCACAATTACCAACTTTTATGTTACGCCAACCAATAAATTTGAATACCTGATTGGTAAGCAAATCCCTTATATCGGTATTGGTATGATTAACTTTTTTATTTTGACTTTCTTGGTGGTTTTTTTGTTACAAGTACCGTTGAAAGGAAGTCTACTTGGCCTCACCGTAGGAGCATTTTTTTACGTTTGCGCTTCAACAGGTATTGGTCTAGTTGTTTCAGCGCTGACCAAAACTCAGGTTACCGCCGTTTTTGCCACCACGATAGTGTCACTATTGCCAACCGCGCTTTTCTCTGGACTGGTTCAGCCAACATCAACGTTGGAAGGAGGTGGATATATTATCGGTATGATGTGGCCTGCTACCTATTACATGCATTTGAGTGTTGCTGCATTTACTAAAGGATTGAGTTTCTTTGCCCTAACAGGCGACCTAATGATGTTATCGATTTACGGCCCTATCTTTGTCGTGTTAGCTGCAGTATGTTTGAAAAAACAGGAGGCTTAATTGATGAAAACTTGGAGTAACATCTTCTGGCTCGGTACTAAAGAGTTACGTAGCGTTCTAGGTGACGGGGTAATGGTAGTGCTTATCGTTTTCCTCTTCAGCGCTCAGATTTATTCGCGGTCAACAGCCATCAGCGAGTCAGTTAATAATGCGTCTATTGCCATAGTTGATGAAGACCACTCAATGCTTTCTCGCAACATTGCCAACGCTTTCTATCCGCCTTATTTCAATTTAGCCGAGCAAATTTCGTCTACTGAGGTTGACCAAGTAATGGATCAAGATCGCTTTATGTTTGTGGTTACTATTCCACCTAGGTTTGAAGCTGACGTACGTAATGGGCGCCTACCTAGTGTACAGATAGATGTAGATGCTACCGCTGTGACTCAAGCGAGCTTAGGTAACAGTTATATTCAAAGCATCATAACCAAGGAGGTTAACTTTTTTGTTAATCGCTCTAACGAAACGACAACTTATCCAGTGACATTAGTCCAGCGGCGGGCGTTTAACCCTAATGGAACAATGACGTGGTTTAGCTCAATCGGTGCTCTGCTCGATAATGTAACCTTATTGGCTATTATACTGACTGGCGCAGCATTATTACGTGAACGTGAGCATGGCACCATTGAGCACTTACTTGTGATGCCATTGACTTCGTTTCAAATTATCATGTCAAAGGTATGGGCTAACGGATTGATAGTGTTGGTTGCATTTTCCTTGTCACTGTTCTTCATGGTCGAAACCGTATTAGATGTACCCATTGCTGGGTCTCGATGGTTATTACTTGGCGGCACGACCATCTACTTATTTGCAGCTGCATCTATTGGGATTTTTCTCGGTACCATTGCCCGTACTATGGCACAGTTTGCACTTCTTTTGATGATTGTCATAATACCCATGATGTTACTCTCGGGGGGATCACTCCGATTGAGAGCCAACCAGACATCATTCAACCGTTTACATGGATTTTCCCTTCGCGTCACTTCATGGCTTTTTCTCAGGCAGTTGTGTTTCGCGGTGCCGATATTAGTATTGTGTGGCCAGAGTTACTCAATATCATTGGATTAGGGGTTATCTTTTTTGTTTGCAGTCTTGCACTGTTTCGTCGCTCAATTGCCGTTAGTCAGTAGTCTTTAATAAGTTTAATGTCTAACAGCGTTTTTTAAACAACAAAGCCACCAATACGGTGGCTTTGTTATGTCGGTCATTTGATTAAGCGTTATTAATTTTTTGCTTTAGGTCATAAGCATCTTCGGTAACAACACGTTCAAGTACTTCAATTCGTTGACGCAGGGCGTTAATTTCATCGTGGAGTGCTTTATTGTTAGTTTCTTGTTCTGCAGTCGTATGCGATTGTCGTTGCTTCAGCTTCATTATACTAACAATAAAGCTGCCTAAAATTGCCAATATAGGGATTAATAATACCATTGTTGCTGGGTTCATAATGTGTCCTTATTTATCTTTATTTATTGTCTATTATTGTGACGGTTTAAAACAAAATTACCAGTGACAAAAGTCATCAGTGTGAAATCAATATTAATCCATGGTACTAGAAATTAACGATTATTTGACTATTGATTTTATTCATGATGATTAACGCGCAATAATAACTAGATAAATAATTTACTGGCAACACTTGATATATTACAGACGGTCCATATATCTAATTTTGTAGCAGGAATGATTAACGAAATGCTCGATTGAGGTTTCAGTAAACTTGCTACCACGGTGCCGGAAGGACTGTGAAAAACATTACACCACTAGATATATAAAGTGGTCTTTTCTACATATTGCTTTAGACAAGGATATGAACATGCGTAATTTTAATATTTCTCCAGATTTAACCCCTCTCTACCGCAGTGCAATCGGCTTTGATCGTTTAGCACAACTTGCGGAACATGCCGCTGCAAGTAATACAAACAGTGGTTATCCTCCTTATAATATTGAGCTTTTAGGTGAGAATCGTTATCGCATCACTATGGCTGTTGCAGGTTTTGCAATGTCAGAATTAGATATTATGAGTGAAGGCGACAACCTGTTAGTTAAAGGTAATAAATCACCTAATAGTGATGAGCGGAAATACCTTCATCAAGGCATTGCAGAGCGTGGGTTTGAACGCACTTTTCAATTAGCGGATCATGTACGAGTAATCGGTGCTGAATTAGAACACGGGCTATTGAATATTGATTTAGTGCGTGAAATCCCAGAGGCAATGAAACCTCGTAAAATTGATATCACCACAACCAATACGCTTAGTTAGACTGTTATTGTTAGTTTTATAAACTTAGCGGCTTAAGTGTTAATTATCATTTAAGCCATATTTCTAACCCAATAATTTATCTCCCCTATTTACGATTTTTTGCGGACGCCTAGTTTCTTTTGAAGCTAGGCTTTTTTATGTTTTATTTAACAGTACCGGACCGGGGCCTTGTTCTTCAAGAATATCATCGGGATTGTACAGTGGGCAATTTTGCATGGATAAACAACCACAACCGATACAGCCTTCTAATAAATCGTTTAATTTTTGCATTTTGGCAATCCGCTGAGTCAGGGTTTGCTTCCAAAGATTAGATAAATCAGCCCAATCTTGTTTAGTGGCTGTTCTGCTATTTGGCAGGCTGCTAAAGGCGAGGAGTATTTCATCGAGTGAGATCCCTAATTGCTGAGCTGCTTTGATCAGTGAGATCCGTCGGATTACTTCTCGTGGGTAGCGCCGCTGATTACCTTGGTTTCGCCAACTGTTGATCAGGCCTTTTTGTTCATAAAAGTGAATCGCAGAGATGTTTATTCCACAACGTTTGGCGACTTGACCAACACTTAGTTCTGTATCTACTGACATAAAGCCTCCGAATTTATTATCATTTTGACAAAAATAATACTTTACCTCAAGTTAACTTTAGGTATTAGGCTGTGTCACATCAATAATAAGGAGTTAGAAGATGCGCTTAGAACATTTAAATCTAGTTGTGAACGACTTAGATGAATCATTAGTTTTTTATCAGGCGGCATTTCCTCATTGGCAGGTACGTGGGGGTGGCGAGTCTGTTTGGCATGGTACGCCACGGAAATGGCTTCACTTTGGCGACGATTACCATTATTTATCGCTAAATGATTCCGGTACGGGTGAGGTGCGTGATCTTAAAAGTAATGTATTGGGTTTGGCACATTTCGCTTACGTTGTGGATAATATTGATGCATTAGTTGCTAGGTTAGCATTGGTGGGTTTTGATATTGCCATCATGGGGGCTGAAGATTCGGCATATAAAAGTCGGTATTTTATCGACCCAAATGGGTTTGAAGTGGGGTTTATCGAGTATTTAACCGATATCCCGAGTGAGAGAAATCAATACGATAGTGAATAGCTAATGGACATAAATCCGTTGGACTTATTTGCTAAGTCCAACGGGTTTATTTGTGCTCATGACAATTCACTTCATTGTGGGGTGTAGCAGAAATACAATTATAAGTAGTCTGACAAATCGCTGTTACCGGCAATTTCTATTTCTTGTTGTTTACCATGGAATAAGTAAGCAGTTTCATCGCCAATCAGTTGCAGTGTCTCGCCTTTACGCCATAAGGCACTACCTTCTTGGATTGCAATAACCGGAGTTAATGGATCGACTATCGTAAATTCTAATAAGCGTTGTGCACGAGTTTCACCATTGTGACCCGGCATTTGGTAATTAGTGTAATGAGGATTTAATTGAAATGGTAGTATACCTAATGCGGTAAAAGATGGTGGCTCAACAATGGGCATATCGTTAGTAGTACGAATACTGGAACCGGTAATGTTTGAACCTGCGCTCCATCCCACATATGGCATACTATTCTCAACTCGTTCGCGGATTAAATGCATTAGGTCGTATCGATAAAGTTCGTTAAGTAATTGAAATGTATTGCCACCACCAACTAAAATGCCTGCAGCATCTTGGATCGCTTGTTTGGGATCGGCAAATTGATGAATGCTAGAGATGTTTATGTTAAGTGGTTCAAGAGCTGCTTGTACTTTAGTTAAATACTCATCGTAACTCATACTGACACCAGCGTAAGGAATAAACAGCCATTGCTGCCCTGGTTGAGTTAATGGACGTATAAGCTCAACAGTATGGGTTAAATAAGCTGAATCGCCGACACGTGAAGCGCTTAACATTAATGCATTGATGGCCATGAATAATCCTTTGTGGTTATATTTTTTTATAGTTTATCAAAGATTAATCGTTGCTGACACAGGGTTATCAATTACGGAGTATGCAGAGTTTTATTTAATCATCTGTGGCTATGGCCTGTTCGTTAAATATTCAACTGTATGTTTTACATACGGATATAAGAGTTATAAATAATTTTTAATATAACTAAACTTGAAACTTAAATTTTTTGACATATTATGTCTCTATAGTAGTAATGGAAAATCGGCATATTGCCTTACAGGAGCTTAAATGAAGCGTATATTTTTGTTGATCGCAACCAACTTCGCCATCTTATTGGTTGCCTCAATTGTGATGTCTATTCTTGGAGTTAATACTTCAACAATGAGTGGGCTGTTAGTATTTGCTGCCATTTTTGGTTTTGGCGGCTCGTTTATCAGTTTGGCCATATCAAAATGGATGGCAAAAAAAACCATGGGTTGCGAGGTTATTACCCAACCGCGTGATCATACCGAGCGTTGGCTAGTTGAAACCGTTGCTCGTTTAGCTGAAAAGTCGGCTATTAAGATGCCAGAAGTGGCTATTTATCAGTCTGCAGAGTTGAACGCATTTGCCACTGGGCCAAGTAAAAACAATGCCTTAGTTGCGGTTAGTTCTGGTTTGCTCTACGGTATGACTCAAGATGAAATAGAAGGTGTATTAGCCCATGAAATCAGCCATGTGGCAAATGGTGACATGGTAACCTTAACCTTAATTCAAGGCGTGGTGAATACCTTTGTTATTTTTGCTGCACGTGTTGTTGCCGGAATTATTAGCAATTTTGTTGCCAGCAACGACGATGAAGGCGAAGGCTTAGGCATGTTTGCCTATATGGCGGTGGTATTTGTACTGGATATGTTGTTTGGTATTTTGGCCTCAATAATAGTGGCTTACTTTTCGCGTATTCGAGAGTATAAAGCTGATGAAGGCTCGGCACGTCTGGTGGGTAAAGGTAAAATGATTGCTGCGTTAGAGCGTTTGCGTCAAGGTCCCGAATCTGGTGCTATGCCTGCACAAATGTCAGCGTTTGGTATTAATGGAAAACGCTCCATGACAGAACTCTTAATGAGTCATCCACCATTGGAAAAACGCATAGCAGCATTGAAAAATAGTTAACATTCAGTCTATTACCATCTATTTAATAGTAATGATATTTAAAGGAGCCTGTTGGCTCCTTTTTATTGTGGGTTTAAGATGTTATTTTTGATGTGATAGTTGTTTAAATGCAACTAATAGGATAGGTTCTGATATAATTTACATACTAATGCTTAATATTTGCTGCATCGAATATTGCTCAATAAACACGAATCTAGGAAGGTAGTATGTTGAAAAAAGCTATTTCTCAAGAAAAATTAAGAGAATGGCAGCTAGAAATCAATGATATTTCTGTCGAGTTTCATCTTGCTATCATTTTTTACCAATTTAAAGCTGAAAATAGTTTTGAAGCTATTTGTACAAGCCACAGTATAAACAAAAAGACCCAATTACTGCATGAAGCGAGTTTATTGCAACTTTTTAATATTGCACAACATCACTCTGAAAAATCAATAAAACAAGATACCCTCGTATTTCATCAACTTCTTCGTTCGTCCCAAGATAATATTATTGGTGTGATCAGTTTTAGCGCTAAAAATATTGAATCTTCTCAAGTTCCATTGCTTCAACCTTTAACAAAAATTCAAACGCGCATAGCAAATATGTTAAGTAATGCCATTCGTTATCATATAAACGATTTAGATATAGATACAAATGGTTCAGTGCTTCTAGATGTTAATTTACAATCTTTTATTGATGCTTTTGATGAACACATTTGGGTTAAAGATACTCTCGGTCAATATGTCGTTTGTAATAAAAGTGTTGAAATTGCGTGGCAGAAAACAAAACAACAAATTGTCGGTAAAACCGATATTGAGCTTTTTGATCAGCGTACCGCAGATGAATTCCTTGAAGGTGATAACTTAGCGATTAATGCAGGTAAAACTGTGGTGGTATCAGAATGCCAAGAATTCGATATCGATTTTAATAAGGTGTGGATTGAAACCATTAAATCACCGATCCGTAATGCCCAAGGTGATTTAAGCGGTGTTATCGGTATGACTCGTAATATTGCCAAGCATAAAGAGGCAGAAGAGCAGTTAGTTTTAGCTGCCAATGTATTTCAAAATGCAGTTGAAGGTGTGGTTATTACTGATAGAGATGGGAATATAACTGATATTAATCAGGCGTTTACAGATATCACTTGTTATAGTCGTGAAGAGGTAATAGGACAAAATCCTAGAATGCTCAATTCAGGGCGTCATCCCAAGAGTTTTTTTGAGCGTATGTGGAACACATTACTTGTTCAAGGTAAGTGGCATGGTGAAATATGGAATAGGCGAAAGCATGGTGCCATCTTTCCGCAATCGATTACCATTAGTGCCGTATACGATAAACTCAATTTCATTCAATATTATGTAGCGGTATTTGCCGATATTTCAGCGCAAAAGCAAAATGAAGAAAAACTAAAAAATCTTGCTTATTTTGATCCTCTGACTCAACTGCCCAATAGAATGCAGTTTATGTCGTTACTTGAACAAGAAGTTAATCATGTTAACCGAGCAAAAAAACAGTTGGCAATTATCTTTTTAGATATCGATTTTTTCAAACAGATCAATGACAGCTTAGGCCATATGATCGGCGATGAAATTTTAATTGAGCTTGCCAAGCGTCTGTCTTATGCCTTGTCTGATTTTGATGTTCTCTCCCGATTAAGCGGCGACGAGTTTGCTGTGATGTTACCCAGTATTATGGGGACAGATTCGGTAACGTTATCGGTTGACCGTATTCGTAGTGTGTTTGAACGGCCATTTATACTTGATAACTCTCAATCGGTGCGCTTGACCGCCAGTATGGGGGTTGCTATTTATCCAAGTGATGGTGATGATCAAGATTGCTTGTTACGTAATGCTGATGCCGCGATGCATCGTGCAAAATTAAATGGGCGTAATAATTATGCCTTTTATACGGAGTCGATGACTAAGCAAGCTGTGGTGCAATTAAAACTGCAAACAGCATTACATCAAGCATTGGTTAATGAAGATTTTTATTTAGTTTATCAACCAAAATTGACATTGTCTGATTTGACGCCTTGTGGATTTGAAGCGTTAATTCGCTGGTCAGATCCTGTTTTAGGCAATATCCCTCCAGGGGAGTTTATTCCATTAGCTGAGAAAATTGGTTTAATTTGGGATATTGGTTTATGGGTATTAAAAACAGCTTGTATACAAGGGGTTGAATGGTTAACTCAAGGCAAAAATTTTGAACGAATTTCCGTCAATGTCGCTAGTTTACAACTGCAAAGAAATGATTTTGTCGATAAAGTACGATCTATTTTATTAGAAACAGGATTGCCCGCTAAACATTTAGAGTTAGAAGTAACAGAGTCTTGTATGATGCAAGATCCCGATGCAATTATTCGTGACTTAAAATTATTAGGGGCGATGGGGATAGCCTTGAGTATTGACGACTTTGGTACCGGATATTCGTCACTCAATTATATTAAAAAATTACCCATTGATAAGTTAAAAATTGACCAATCGTTTGTGCGGGATATCCCTCATGATCCTAATAACACTGCGATTGCAAAAGCAGTGATTGCATTGGGGCATGCATTGAATTTACAGATAATTGCCGAAGGCGTAGAAACAGCCGAACAAGCAGATTTTCTGCGGCTCCATGGCTGTGATTTGGTACAAGGGTATTTGTTTAGTAAACCACGGTTGCCGGAAGAACTTAATGACTTTTTACCCGTGTTTACGCAAAACAAAACAATATAGTGAGTATAATATTCAGCTTATAAAAGGCAGAATAAAACAGCCAACGCATAACGTTGGCTGTTTTTATTACAAAAATACTGACGTACTAAGCATAAGTGTCGACTTGAATTGACGTCGAGCTATTGCTGGCAGTTTCACTGCTGTCACTATTATAAATACTGCTCAGTGCTTCAAAAAAGATGCTACCAATATCTTCATCACTCAAACCATCAGTCATTGGCTTTAACTCATCTAACATGGCTTTTAATGAGTCTTGCTGCTCAGATGATAATGAAGCCAACATCTCTGTAGTGGATTCCTGCTCTTCATCAGTCAATGATGAAACGGCATCCTCTAACCCCGGAGGAACACTTCCTGGCGGTGGTGGAGGTGGACCGTCTGGACGAGGAGGTCTTTGGGCACTTTCAGTTGATGACATTTGCGTCATGGTGTTACCACTGCTTACTTGCATATCGGCTCCTTGGTGTTGGCTTTTCATTATGAAAGAAATTGCTGATCAGTTCAAACCATGCAACATTTATTGTGCCGTTAATCACATTGCTATCATAATGATGATTAACCTTCGCTTATGTAAAGATTAATTGCGTGATTTTTCTGGTCGTTCGCCTGGTCCACCAGCGGGTACCGCAACTAGTTCGCCATCCATTAACGTACAGGTAGCCTCTATTGTGTCACCTCGAGGAGTTTCAAAGCTAACTTGGTCGTTTTCTGCACTATTAGCGCATGCTTCAATGGCTTCTTTAGGTGGCTTGCCATCATGGGGATTGGCATAAACAGCTGCTGATGTGAATAAACTAAGGGTAAGTATACCAATACTAATTGGGTTAAGGGTCATGATAACAGTCCTATGCTAGGTAATGTATTACAATATAATTTTTCACAATATAACCCAACAATGTGAAGTAATTGTGCAGATTTTAAGGAGTTTGGAATTAGTTATTTTTTTGCGACTAGTTTGCGTTTATATAGCTGGTTATACTGTGTTTTATGAAAATATCTCAAAAACTCTTTTTGGCCTTTGTTGGCCTCACAAGTATTGTACTTATTGCCACGTTATCATTAGCGAGGTGGAGTTTTGACCAAGGGTTTTTAGATTATATTAATGGTTTAGAACAAGAGCGTTTACAGCATTTATCTGATGACTTATTAACCCTCTATGCTGAGAGCAATGGTTCACAAATCGATAACGTAGTTGAAAAAGAGCAACAATCCACATTGGTCTGGCAATCGATTAATCAAACGTTATTAATACAAACCATTGCCCAAAATTCACCGTTTCCAAGAAATAACCGTCCAGATGATGGGGCACATAGACCACCAAGGCCTGCCAATAAACGTCCCCCAATGGGACCTGAGTCTCGTTTGGGCCCTCCTAGACAACGGCCAACGCTTGATGCACAACATTCTGGTCCACCCACTGGGTTATATTCTGCAGATCTACAGTTTATAGCTGGGGCTGACATTGATTATGCCGATGACCGTATAAGCTTACCCTTGGTACTAGATAGTCGCATCGTGGGTTATTTATACAGTAAACCTATTCGACAGGTGGAATCATCATCGGCTACGGCATTTTCTCAGCAACAACGTTGGACCAGTTTGTGGATTGGTTTATTGTGTTTACTGCTTGCCAGTACAATTGCTTGGTGGTTATCACGGTTTTTACTTATTCCGGTTAAACAAGTTATGTTGGGTGTGTCGTATTTATCGCAAGGTAATTATGATGAGCGTCTTACACCAACTCGTGCCGATGAATTAGGCCAGTTAATGGCTAATATTGATCATCTTGCAATGACATTATCGAAAAACCGCAGTGCCAAAAATCGTTGGTTAGCAGATATTTCTCATGAATTACGGACGCCGTTAAGTATTTTATGTGGGGAGATTGATGCCATTAAAGCAGGGATAAGAAGCTTTGATCACACTCAGTTAATGTCACTTGAACAAGAAGTATTACGGATGAAACACTTAGTCGATGATTTGTATGAATTATCCTTATCAGATGTTGGCGGGTTGCGTTATCATTTTCAACGAGTTAACGTCAGTGAATCTTTACAAAGCACGCTTAATAGCATTGCTGCTAGTGCACAAGATAAAGGCTTAATGATACAAAGTCAGATTAAGGCAGACTTATATTTATCTGCTGATGTGCATCGCCTTGAACAATTATTTATTAATTTGTTAATGAATACTATGGCCTACACTGACTCTCCAGGAACAATTGACGTACAATTATCGCAGCAAGCCAAAACGATTATATTAACTATCAACGATACAAAACCCAGTGCCAGTGTTGAAGAATGCGAACATTTATTTGAACCATTATATCGCCAAGACAGTGCTCGTACTCGTCGAGGTAGCGGGGCTGGTCTTGGTTTGACCATCTGTAAAAACATTGTTGAAGCCCATGATGGCACCATTAAAGCTAAGCCATCATTATTGGGTGGACTTTGTATTGAAGTTCGATTACCTACGCATAGGGAGTGAGTATGAGTGAACATGTTCATCAACAACCATTAACCATATTAGTGGTGGAAGACGAACCCAAAATCGCCCAGATTTTGGTCGATTTTTTAACCCTTGAAGGTTTTAATACTTTAGTACAGCATGATGGTCGTGATGTGATTGAAACCATAAAATCTCAACAAATCGACTTTATGATTTTAGACCTTATGCTGCCCTATAAAGATGGCTTAACAATTTGTCGTGAATTAAGGCAATTTTCAATGCTGCCAGTATTGATGCTTACAGCACGGGTTGATGAAATAGACCGTTTAATGGGCTTAGAGCTTGGGGCTGACGATTATGTTTGTAAACCATTTTCAGCTCGGGAAGTCGTAGCTCGAGTTAAAACGATTTTAAGAAGAGTTGAAAATACTCACGGTAATCAAAGTGAACAATCGATTAGTTATAAGCACTTGCAGATAAATATTGAACGCTTTAAATGTCATGTCGATCAGCAAGACGTTGAATTAACACCCGTTGAATTTAGATTATTGCACACTTTGATGAAAAGACCTGGAGTCGTGCATTCTCGGGATAGTCTAATGCAGGTTTGTTATGTTGACGATCGTATTGTTAGTTCACGTACCATTGATAGTCATGTGAAAAATCTACGTCATAAATTAGCCCAAGCGAGTAAACAAAAAGAGTTATTACACTCCATTTATGGAGTGGGTTATAAAGTAGAGTAATTCTTCAACTTAGTAGAATATGATTAAGACGGTCGTTTTTTTAATGCTTTGGCGACCAAAGTCATGCTCTCTTAGCCGACCATTAAGAATCACGGCCCTTGATTATTAGTATAGAAAACTCCTTTGAATCTGCACAATTTTTGCGTATTAGATTGCTAATATCAGCATACACAATAGATTTTAACAGCATAGGTTAGCAAGGAGCAGTGTAATGCAGTCACTTCTATTATTTTTATTACTGTGTTGTCAGATTTTTTTCACTATTGCCTTAATCGTGATGTTTATTGGCGGATCCCAAGAACCGTCATAATTTACTCGCAAGATACAACACGCAACACGTAACCATCAACATAAGAGTTTAGGAAGTAAATACCTAATCCCCCCAAATGAACGATAAAAACACTCATCCTTTTGTAGGTGTTGTCTTTTGTAAATCAATATATTATCTACATTGTGGTCTATTTAAGCGACATTATTGATTTATTACATTTATTGATGATGTTCGCTCGCTCAAAGCTTAGCTTTTGTTTAGAATGTTGTTAATAGCCTTTATGGTATCAACGTGGTCTTATTTCGGTATTATGAATGCTAACGCATGACTTATTCTCTTTGATTATTTGCTCAAAATAGTAGATTAATATTAGACGAAGAGTTGATAATAGTACGAATATCGATCACGTAAGATAGACCTTCCACTGGCATGCGCTGATTGGAATACATTTATACTGAGGTGGACTGTTTTTCTGCCTAGGAGCTTTAATGCAACTGTTTGTAAAAGATTTAACTGTTATTGATTTTTCTTATCTTTGCCCAATTCGAGGCATGGTAGGTGAAAGCTGGATTGTCGATGTGCTACTAGATGGCGGTTTAGATGAGCAAAATATGGTGCTCGACTTTGCCAAAGTGAAACGTACCATCAAAAACACCATTGATGACGTTGCCGATCATCGCTTGTTAATCCCTACAGCTTGTAGCGAAGTGCGCTGGCAGCAAAAGGGCGACCGAGTGTGGATGGATTTTAGCAGTCAAAAAGGTGATATACATTTAGCCTGTCCGTCTCAAGCATTCGCGCTGATACCAACAGAAGTGATTGACTATGAAAGTGTGAATGACTTTTTGAAAAAAGCCTTACGTGAAGTATTACCCGAAAATGTTCAGGGCATCAGCCTGACATTACGCTGTGAAGTGCTCGACACCCCGTTTTATCACTACAGCCACGGATTACGTAAACATGACGGTAATTGCCAACGTATTGCTCATGGTCATCGTAGTCCAGTAACGATATTTGAAAACGGCATCGCAGAACCCAAATGGGACCAATATTGGGCAGAGCGTTGGAATGATATTTACCTTGGCACCGAAGAAGACCTAGTGCCTGTTAATACTCTTGAATTATCAAAGCAAACTAAAATCAGTGACGAAACTCATTTTGGTTTCCATTATGTTGCACCTCAAGGTGATTTTCAATTAGCAATGCCTAAGCATTGCTGCGACTTAATTCCCCATGACACCACAGTAGAGCTATTAGCAGAATACATGGCGAAAACATTAGCGAGTAAAGAGCCTAAAAGTCACTTTAAAGTTATCGCTTATGAAGGTATTGGCAAAGGGGCCATTGCGGTAAGAGGTTAATCACGTATTATTAATGGGCTGCCTTAAGGTGGCCCTTTTTTTATATTTTTTGTCGTTATTAACAAGGAATGCGTTTCAATTATGTTATTAAACAATACGCTTTTAAAATCAATCTCAACAGCGGCAATGCTGGTGGTCAGTTTATGCGGTCTAAATGCAAGCGCAGTCGCTGCGGTGACATTTCAAGGTCAGTTTGAGCAAGGGGCTTTAGTGCGAGGAGGCGTGCCAGCAGGCAGTAAAATTTTGCTCAATGGTCAACCGGTAAAAGTCACCCCAAACGGTCAGTTTGCGATAGGTTTTGATAGAGACGCGAAACCGGAACAAGTGTTTAAAGTCATTTATCCAGACGGATTAACTGAAATTAAGCCGTTAACAATAGCGGCAAGACATTACAAAATCGATCGGGTAACCGGTATCAGCCAAAAAATCATGAAACCCGACCCGGTCGCCCAAGCAAGAGCCGTTAAAGATGCTAAACAGACTCGCACCGCCCGAGGTTTGTTTAGCGAGCAAGTGGCGTTTATGCAATCGTTTATTTGGCCTGTAACAGGCAGAATTTCAGGTGTTTATGGCAGTCAACGTGTTTATAACGATGTGCCAGGCAATCCCCATTTTGGTGTTGATGTTGCGCGTCCAACGGGTACGGTAGTGGTTGCTCCTGCTGATGGGGTTATTACCCTAGCAGAACCCGATATGTTTTATTCGGGTGGCACTGTCATTATCGATCATGGCTATGGAGTTAACTCAACGTTTTTGCATTTGAGTAAACTGTATTTAAAAGTTGGAGATAAAGTCGCACAGGGTGATAAAGTTGCAGAAATTGGCGCAACAGGACGTGTTACTGGGCCGCATCTAGATTGGCGCTTAAACTGGTTTCAAATGCGTCTTGACCCAGTATCAATAGTGCCATCAATGGCGAGTGTATTGGCGGCTGAGAAAGTTAAGTAAAATATTTTAACCAACGAGTTATAAACATAAAGGGATGCTAATTAGCATCCCTTTATTATTTTAAAATGCATTTTTTTATGGATGTTGTTCAAACCACCATAAGATATGGGCAACTTTACTCATTAAGTTACTCGGTCTTTTATAGATGCCATGGAAAGAGTCAGGGATCCTCACCATTGCAGTGTCAATATTTTGTAATTTTAAGGCTTGGTAAAACTGCTCGGTTTCAGCTATTGGTGTCCTCAGGTCGGCTTCACCAGTTAATAGCATTGTCGGCGTTGTCACATTACCAACGTAACTCAGTGGGGAGAGTTTCATGTAATGTGCAGTGTCTTCCCAAGGCATTTTTTCAAACCAATTCTTAATCACAAATGAATGTATATCTGTTGTTAGTGTAAAACTAACCCAATTAATGACAGGTTTGGCGACCACAGCAGCTTTAAAACGATCAGTGTGTCCAACTATCCATGCCGTCAGTACCCCTCCGCCAGAACCTCCTGTTACATACAATTCATCGTTATTGATGGGTTCTTGTGCAATTACGGTGTCAACAACTGACATCAAATCATCGTAATCTTGGCTGGGATAATTATTATAAATAGTTTGGGCAAACTCTTTACCATAACTGTCACTGCCCCTTGGATTGGCATAAACCACAACATAGCCACTGGCTGCCATTAATTGTATTTCAGCGGCGAAATGAGGGCCATAATTGGCAACTGGGCCACCATGAATTTCAAGAATTAGCGGGTATTTTTTCCCTGCTTTTTTAGCTTGTTCAAAACCAGGTGGATAAGCCACCCATGCTTGTATGTTCCTTTGGTCAAATGACGATGAAACGTTAATTGCTTTAATGTTAGCCAATGTCTTATGGCCCAGAGCATCTTCATTTAAGGAGGTGAGTACTGTCGTTTTATTGTTTTTTGTTATGGCTACATCAGCAGGACGTTGCGGTGTTGAGTAGGTAAAAGCAATGCTACCATCATTGGCAACATCAAAGTCGCTTCCTGTGTACGGTCGACCAAACGCAAGACCACCAAGGTTTTTAGCAACAATTACCCGTTTACCATTTAAAGGTTGTTTGGCGACATAGGTTTCTCCCTTGTCGTTATAACTTATGTATATATTTTGACTATTATTATCCCATTTTATGTCATTTACTGAGCGATCTAAATCTGCCGTTAAGGTACGCTTATTGGTACCATCAATTTGCATGACATACAGCTCAGTGTTTTCGTAGTTTTTATTATTTTGATCTGATCCTAGATAAGCAATTAATTTCCCATCTGGTGATACTTTAGCGGAAGTGTCTGGCCCAGTTCGGTCAGTTAATTGGTTAACGTGTAATGTGTTGATATCAATACTGAACACATTGGTGTCAGTCCATTCAAGATCGCTGTCATCGCGATTGTTCGAGGAGTAGATAATCTGTTGGCCATTTTTACTCCAGCTTAGGTTGCTGGTGTGATCTTGTTGACCAAAACTTAGTTGACGCGGTGCACCGCCATCAGCAGACATGACAAAGATTTGATGCTTACCAGACTTATTCACCCCCACACCATCCGTACGATAGTACATATCATCGACGTAAATCGCAGGTTCGGCCCAATTAGCCTTTTCTGGTTTCCCTGGAAGCGTGACGACCGACTTGGGTTTAGTGGGTACAAATAGGGTGAAAGCCAGTTGAGTACCGTCAGGAGACCAGCTCAGGTTATTGGGTGTTTGAGCTAGATGACTAATTTGTGATGATTTACCGGTATTTAACCAGTTCATGTGCACTTGGGCTGTTCCACTCGCTGTTGATATATAAGCTAGCTTAGTATTGTCAGGTGACAATGTTGGTGAATACTCAACATTGAGGCCATCGGTAACCGGAGTAAGTTGCTTTTTATGATTAACTTTCCATATATTACTCAGCTTTTTGTCGCTATTGATGTCCATGTAATTACGAACAAAAAAGACTTCTTTGCCATCGTTACTAATGTTGATACCAGATGAATATTCTAAGGAAAATACATCTTCAAGCTTTAATAATGAATTGTCTTGTTGTGTTTGATCAACTTGATTTTGATTGGCATTATTAATTTTCGCAGCACCAGCTGTTGTAACAGTGAGGCTTGTCGCGATTAGAATACCTATGCGGATGTATATTTTCATTTTATTCCTATAAGCATAAATTTAGCATGAAGATGAAGTAATCATGAAATTAACACAAGGTGAGTAAATTACGAACATTTGAAAATCGGTTTTTCTAATTGAAGTTACTTAGGGATGTTAAACATCATGAGTCAATACCATCTGTAGCCTCCGGCGCCTATGACAAACGTAAAAATATCATGATAAATGTTTGACATAATTATTAACAAAAAAATGAAATATCGCTGTTGTTACTTTATCAATTACAGCTTTGTTGTGTCTTATTATGTTAGTACTCATTAGTATGAATCAGACTAGTGGTTTTCAACCTTCTGTTGAGTTAACGTCTTACTCAATAGGACAAAATGTTTGCATTGATATCGCAAAGGGATCTATTCATGATAAAGCGAGTTGGAAATACTGACATTCAGCCGAAACATAAAGCGACATGTCATTGTGGTGCTGTTGAACTTGAACTCACCTTGCCAAATGGCATCGAAAATCCACGACGTTGTGATTGTTCAATTTGTCGTAGAAAAGGGGCGATTGTTGGTTCTGTAAATTTAGACGGGATCCGCGTGGTAAAAGGTTATGACGCGTTAAAGCTTTATCAATTTAATAGAAATACTGCGAAACATTATTTCTGTTCTCATTGTGGTATTTATACTCATCATCAACGACGATCAAACCCAACTGAATTTGGTTATAACATAGCTTGTTTACAAGATGTTAATTCATTTGATTTAGGCAATGTGGTTACTGGTGATGGAGTGAATCATCCCGCTGATAGGATTGTTTAACAGCAAATACACGTTAATTCTCAATAATACGTCCGGACATCACAATAATTGTTTTTAGTAATAGCTTTCATCATTATGGCGTTCATCATTGTATTTCGCAGAATTTATCATGGATAAAGCACATAAAAGATTAATTGTGTAGATATATACCAATAAGAGTCACTCGAGAAAAATTAAAGACAGATAGCCCAAGTAAACGGCGTCCTTTTTCAAAGTATTGAACCCGTCTTATATTGGATGAAACGAATAAATTCCTTAAATTTCGACCTCATTTACATTTGTAAGCTAATAGGTGGATGGTATGTTTCGATGGATTATTTTATTTTTTAGCATCACGGTCTGTTTGCCTGTGACAGCAGCTACCAATCTTACCTTATTGAATGAGAAGGGTATTGATAATTGGAAACCGAAAATATTTTCTGGTGAATCGATATACAGCATAGGCGAATATAAAGGACGTTTGGCGTTAAAAGCACTCAGCCATAATGCCGCATCAGGGTTAGTGTTAAAACAGCAAATCGACCTTAGATCCACGCCCTACCTAAACTGGAGTTGGTTAGTTGAAAAGACGCTGCCGCAGTTAAACGAGCGAAGTAAAAATGGTGACGACTTTGTGGCTCGAGTTTATGTCGTTATTGATGGTGGGTTTCTGGTGTGGAACACCAAATCATTAAACTACGTTTGGTCGAGTAATCAAGATAAAGGCTTGGTTTGGGATAACGCATTTGCAGGCTCAAGTGTTAAAATGATGTCTGTCCGCGGAAAGAGAGCACAAAAGGGTCAGTGGTACCAAGAAAAACGTAATGTATACCAAGACTTAATTGAAGTTTTTGGTGACAAAGGCAGTGAGAAAGCCAACCGTAAAGCCTATCAATATATAGATATTATAGCGATTATGACCGACACCGATAATAGCGGTAAACAAACGGAATCTTATTATGGTGACATAATATTTAGTGCAAAGTAGTAACTGATTCAACTAGGATTGCTGAGTGCTAAGCGGCTTTGGCTAAGCCGCATTACTTTTTACATTAACCGTTAAAGCAGGGGGCTGAATAAGTAAAAAAACTGCTCCACTAATCGTTTAAATAACGGTCTTTTACGCCACTCGCGTGCATCCATTTTTATCGAGTTGGCCATATATTGATGTTGGACTTCACTGAGTGACTGCGTAAATTCCAAATTTTCCACAGATAGAGTGACCTCAAAGTTAAGCCACAAACTGCGCATATCAAGGTTAACAGTGCCAATGAGACTATGGTGCAGATCAATGACTACTGACTTGGTGTGCAGTAACCCGCCCTGAAAACGATGGATATTCACCCCCGCATTAAGTAACTCACCAAAGAAAGATCGACTCGCCCATTCCACCATCAGTGAATCATTTTTGTCGGGTATGATTAAATTAACCTCTACACCTCGCAAAGACGCTGCAGTCAAGGCAAACAGTAGGTTTTCACTGGGAACAAAATAAGGGCTGGTGATGGTGATACTTTGTTTTGCTTGATAAATACTGAGTAATAAAACTTGCTGGATCATATCTTCAGGCATACCTGGCCCAGAAGGGATGACTTGAATCATGTCTGATGGTTTTTCTTCATGCGGTTGACACTTTGGCTGTTCGGGTAACATTCTTTGGTCTGTTTCGGTTTCCCAATCCCAGGCGAGAATGCAATTAAGCACTGGCACACTGGAGCCAGTGATCCTGACCATGACATCAATCCATTCACCCACACCAGCGCTTTTGTTAAAAATCTTGGGGTCGACAAGATTCATTGAACCGGTATAACCGATTTGGTTGTCTATCACGACTATTTTACGGTGAAGCCGTAAATCTAAGCGGCGGAAGAACATCCGGAAAGGGGAGACTGATAGTGCGGAAATAAGATTGATTCCGGCTAAGCGCATCCGCTTTGGCCATTTGCTGTTGAAAAATGTTCTACTTCCTGCAGCATCTAATAATATTCTTACTACAATTCCACGCTGAGCAGCTTGAATAAGTGCTTCAGCTACATGATCTGCAAGTCCACCAGGATGCCAAATATAGAACTCCATGTGAATCGAGGTCTGCGCTTGTTGGATGTCTTGGATTAGGGTCGATAGAATAACATCTGTCGATGATTTAAGTGTGAGTTGGTTGTTGGATAATGTAGGGATCCCAAGACGTTTTTCGCATAAATGGCTTATGGTCACCGCGTAATCACTTAAATTATGGGGACGATATTGCTGGATGGTAAAAAGTCGACTAAACCATTGTCGATAGGGTGCATACATTTCTTTGGCTCTGACAGCACGCTTTTTGCCAAGATTCATCTCGCCAACCATAAAATAAAGCAGAATACCTATGATGGGAACCACATAGATAAGCATCATCCAAGCTAAGGAGACACCAATGGAGCGTCGTTTATAGACAATTCGAGTGGTGATACCGGCAATTATCAACCAATAAGCTAATACGCTGATCAGCGTTAATATTTTGTAAAGTTCAACCATAACAAGCCAGTATATTAATCCCACAGAAAAACATGTGTTTATCATATCAGTTTTTTAATTGATATGATCTGCCTTCATCCGTCTGTACGGCTGGGTATATCAAACAGTTTGTTTTAATATAGATACTATAGACTTATTCCATTTGCATACTTTAACTGAACAAAAAGTTTCACTTTCAGCAATACGTTCAACATTATATAGAGGCATTTATCTATCGCCATTTTTAGCTCAAAGCCAACATCGACAGTCACATTGACACCAAAGCGTAAGCTCTTGGGGCTTGCTCAATGGGGGAGCCTTATTATCGTCATATTCATCATGGCGATAGTTGTGGTTGTGCCAATGTTTGTGCATTTTTCGACTGAGCCTCAAGTGATTAATAGTGAACAACAGCAGTTTGTTGCTCAATGTGTTGATGCTACATCTGACACCAAATTGGATATTGATGGCCAACTGGCTGTCGCGAGTTGGAATATCTATAAACAGCAAAATGATGGTTGGCAAACGCAGTTAAGCCAGTTAGCCAAGCAGAACCAATTAATGTTACTGCAAGAGGTTAAGCTCTCTGACACGTTCCAAAAGTGGCGCCAACAAAACCATCAACAATTGGCAATGGTACAAGCATTTCGTCAAGGTGATACGCCGCTTGGAGTAATGAATTTGTCTCAGGTTACCGCGAGTCAAAGTTGTGGTTATTTGACTTCCGAACCTTTTATACAGTTTCCAAAATCGAGCCTATTAAGTTACTTCCCTTTGTCTAATGGCGAAACCTTATTGGTGGCTAATTTGCACAGTATTAACTTTGAGTATTCATTAGACAGTTATGCAGAACAGTTACAGCAGTTACTACCCGCGTTAAAAGCGCATAAAGGACCGATAATTTTTGGTGGTGATTTAAACACATGGCGCCAAGCAAGATTGTCTATGTTGTCCCAGATGACGAAGACATTAGGATTGAAAGCAGTAACACCAACAGAAGACACTCGCACAACCGTGATGGGCTATGCAATTGATCATCTTTTTTACCGTGGACTGACCTTAGAGTCTGCTCGCGTTATCAACACTCAAACATCAGATCATCATCCTCTGCTGGCGCAATTTAGATTAGGCGAAAGTTAATTATTTTGTGCTCAAAAAATACAAATATTGCGCAGTTCTAAATAGATATTATTGTCGTATTATCGAATGTTATTAGCGACAATTCTCTATCAAGAACAATGGTAAACGCCTAAAATAAACGTGTATATAAATTAATCACACACGAGTATGAATGTGCGTTATTATAAATTTAGATTGAATTTTATTACCATCGTTTAAGCGATATAAACCTAGCGTTCATGCGGCTTGTGAAGGTGATGGTTCAATCAGTATCAAGTCGTTCAATTGGGACACCTAACGTTGGTTTCGCTCGTAGTAAACCTATTTTGGCCAACATTACTTAGCCCGATCATGAGGTGTTAGTGCATGTAGCGAAAACTACGATGGAGGCAACAAATGAAGTCAATTACCATATCTACTATTCAGGCCATGGAAATTCTCGATTCTCGTGGCAATCCCACGGTTCGTGTATTCGTCGAACTCAGCGATGGAACGGCTTCTGTTGCATCTGTTCCCTCGGGTGCAAGTACGGGTGAAAATGAAGCAATCGAATTACGCGATGGTGATATGACTCGCTATGCAGGCAAAGGGGTATTGAAAGCAGTAGCTAATGTGAATCACAAACTCGCTCCGGTTTTGCTTGGCATGGATCCGTTTAAACAGGCCTTGATTGACCACACCATGATTGCACTGGATGGTACTGTCAATAAATCCAATCTTGGCGCCAATGCCATATTAGGGATTTCGATGGCGGTCGCTCGCGCCGCTGCAAAATCGGCTAATACTCCTCTTTATCAATATCTCGGCGGTACAGGAGCCAGACGGTTAGTCGTTCCTTGTATGAACATTATTAATGGCGGAGAACACTCAGACAATAACGTAGATTTTCAGGAGTTTATGGCTGTTCCTTTGGGGGCTCCTAATTTTAGGGAAGGTTTACGCTATGTTGCCGAAACATTTCACGTGCTTAAAGGCATCCTTAAAGACCGTGGCTTAGCAACCAGTGTGGGAGATGAAGGTGGTTTTGCTCCTAATCTCAACAGTAACGAAGATGCCATCGAAACCATTATTCAAGCGATTGAGAAAGCAGGTTATAAACCCGGAATAGACATTGCTATTGCACTCGACAGTGCCGCTAATTCATTCTCAACTGATATGTGTAATAACTATGATCTTAAATGGTCTGGCACCGGCGCTATGAAGAGTAATGACCTTATTAACCTTGCAGAGGAATGGGTAAAAAAATACCCCATTGTACTTTGGGAAGACCCTCTGGCAGAACGAGACCTTGATGGCTTTAAGCAATTTACCGCTCGGCTTGGTGATAAAATCGAAGTGGTCGGTGACGATTTGTTCGTTACCAATACTCAATATATTAGCCGCGGCATTGCACATAAAGAGGCTAATTCAGCGTTGATTAAATTAAATCAAATAGGGACAGTAACAGAATCTATTGAAGCGGTGCGCATGTGCCGTGATGCAGGGTGGCGTTACTTTATTTCCCATCGCTCTGGCGAAACAGAAGACACCTTCTTAGCAGACTTTGCAGTGGCAATGGACGGCGGCCATTTAAAAAGTGGTTCGGCAAGTCGCAGCGAACGGGTCGCAAAATACAATCGTTTGTTAGAAATTGAGCAACAGCTTGGAGAGGATGCGCTTTATTACTGGAAGTAGTTTGTACAGTAATCAAAACGTGAATAGCAAAACGCAGTGGTGTTATACACTCTGCTTTTGCTACAGGTAACGTATGGCGCTAGATCTAGATAGCATTTAGTTAATTGCGATAATTAATGATGGTAGTTTATGACAATGATTTATGAGCGTAGTTTTTGACACAGATGAATAGCATTAATGATAATTACAGGTTAGCTAATTGTTTTAAAGGTTTTTACTGGTTAACCCTAGCAAGGGGAGAGCATAATATTACACGGTATATGTCACTATGCTCTTCCAGCTATTAACTTAACCTTGGTGCAGCTTAATCTGTATTATTAAGCTGCATTTTCAGTAAAGTATTATGAAACGACTCTATGATTTTTTATTAAACATAGCTTGGCCCGTTTTATCTTTTTCTGACCAGAAATTGATATTGAATTGGGCATCAGGGCTTAATTCAATACGGTGCCAGTATTCTGGTGGGCTCGTAGCAAACTGGCCGGCGTTAATCACAACTTTCACTTCTGGCTCTGTTGCATCGCTGTCGGCAAAGCCATAATAAGTGACTACCCCTTCCATCACACATAATTGGCCAAATACACCTTCGGCGGTATTGTGGTGAGTTAGTAGCGCATCAGGCACACTTTTAGTGGTAAAAAAGGGTGTAGAACGTTGGATTGTCCAGTTTGCAGGAATACGTTGATGAGACATAGTGTTCTCCTAAATTGATTGATGAGTAGGCTTTATGAGTAAAGCCTACTCGATAAAATGCTAAAGACTTGCTGGTAAGGCTCTGAGTAGCGGGAAGGTATTGTTCATGTGTCCTTCTGTTACTACAAAACCGATAATCTGTTTTTGCTCGTTGTAGGCTTTTACTGAACAACCCAGAGCATCAATATCCACCTGCCAAGAGGCAACATCTATGACGGTATTACCGCCTAATTGGATTGGCATTTGTGGCGTTTTAACCTTAACTAACATCGCCGGAAGTTTCAGTTCTGTCGGTTGGCCTAATAAGGTTTTCGCTAACACATTAGCACTTAACATAATTGGCTGCAGATACGACATCACCTTACCGTTTATCTCCGCGCAATCCCCTAAGGCATAAACATTGTTCACTGAAGTTTGCAGTTGCTGATTAACCACTAAGCCATTATTGACTTTGAATCCTGACTTTCGTGCTAAACCAACATTAGCCTTTAAACCAGCGGCTGAAATGACACAATCAACTGTATGTTTTTTGCCCGAACTGAGCGTGGCACAAATACCTGAATTAGTTTGGTCTAAGGAGCTAATGGTTTGACCAAACTCAAATACAACGCCGGTATTGGCCATCTTCTTTTGTAAAACACTGGCGACTAAATCTGGCAACATATTGGCCATTAAACCGCTACTGGGATCTACAACTACCACGCTTTTACCGCTACGGTTAAGATCCATCGCTATTTCAGTACCAATAATACCCGCACCAATAACCAACACTCGTTGTGCATTTTGTAGTTGTTGATGTGCACTATCAAACTCGCGCAGGCTGTTTAAGGTGATAACCCTGTCAGTTGCATTGCCAAGCATAGGCGGGACAAATGTTTTCGCGCCCGTTGCCAGTACCAGTTTTGCATAAGGATAGGCAACACCATTCACAAATACCGCTTGTTGTTCGCTATCAATGCAATCAACTTGGGTAAAAGCATGCAGGGTAATATTATTCTCGCTGGCAAACTCTTGTGCATTGAGGCGGATTAAATCCGCGCTGGTTTGTTGATTACTAAATACATGGCTTAGATCTGGCTTATTATAATCGTGACCCTCGTCAAGGGTAAAAACGGTTATCGGTATATGCTGATCTGTGCGTCTAATAGTTTTTATTAACTGATATGAAGCAAAGCCGCTACCAATAATGATGATGGGTGCTCTCATGATACTTTCCTTGCTGCAATAGGGGCAAAAACATCTTTGCCAAGGCCGCAATCTGGGCAAAGGAAAAAGTCTGGGACTTCGTTCCACGGCGTTCCTGGTTCAACATCTTGATTCGGCTCACCCAGTATTGGTTCATAAACCCAATTACACACAGTGCAGAGCATATTTTGTGAATCATCAATTGCTGTAGCCGTTGCGCAAGCAGGTTTTGTTACCTGAGGCGTTGACGTTGGAGCTGGCTTAGTGGTTACAGTGGCTTGAGCGCTTCTAACTAGCGATGCAGGTGAAATGGATTTTACATTACTCAAATCATGCCATGCCCAGTTTTTGGCTATCTGACGGCCATGCTCACGGCATTCACGCATCGCTTTACCATCAGGTCGCCATTTTGCTTTTAAGCCCACAATGGTATCAAATCCAGCATCAGTAAGACGGGTGTGAATACGGTCAACCGCGCCGCCGTTCCAACCATAACTTCCAAATGCACCGGCTTTTTTATCTTTAAAGCGCAGGCCAGTGATCTCTTCTAGCATTCCTGCGACTTTTGGCATCATGACATTGTTCATAGTCGATGAACCCACCAAAATACCTTTAGAGCGGAACACGTTAGCTAAGATATCATTTTTATCATGGCGAGCAACATTAAACACTTTAACGGATACTACAGGGTCAACATCGTGGATCCCTTGCGCAATGGCATCAGCCATCATGCGGGTGTTATTTGACATCGAATCATAAAAAATGGTGATTCTGTCTTCTTGATAGTTATCCGCCCATTGCAGATACTGGTGAATGATTTGGGCTGGGTTATCGCGCCACACTACGCCATGGGCGGTGGCAATCATATCAACGAGTAGGTTAAAACTCAGCACTTCATTAATTTTAGCTGTAACCAGTGAGCTAAACGGGGTTAAAATATTGGAGTAATAACGTAAACACTGATCCATCAATTCAATTTGGTCTACTTCATCATTAAACAAATGCTCATCGCAATAATGCTGCCCAAACGCATCATTACTAAATAACACCGCATCTTCAGTTAAATAGGTCATCATACTGTCAGGCCAGTGCAGCATAGGAGTTTCAATGAACACTAACTGCTTACCGTTACCGATATCTAAGGTATCGCCAGTTTTGACTATATTAAAATTCCACTCAGTATGATGATGTAAACCGGTGATAGAGTCGATAGCATTTTCGGTACAGTAAATCGGGGTATTAGGGATTTTAGCCATTAAAGCCGCTAACGCACCTGAGTGATCTTCTTCAGCGTGGTTAATGACAATATAATCGATCTTATCAAGATCAATTTCCATCTCAAGGTTTTGAATAAATTGCAGACTGAAACGATGGTCAACAGTATCGATTAAGACATTTTTTTGTTCGCGGATAAGGTAACTATTATAACTTGTCCCTTTAGTGGTTTTATATTCAGTACCATGGAAGTCCAATATTTCCCAGTCACGTTGTCCAACCCAATCGATGTTATTTTTAATGTGAATTGTCATATGTACACCTGTAATAAATTAAAAGTTAATGTTTAAAGATAAAGTTTCAAAAGTTAATTTGTTATTGCAGGTGGCGTGCCAACTAGTTAAGTAACTGATTAGTATTAATAGTATTATTTTTAGTAAATTAAATAGTGTCATTAAGACACTTTTTAATCGTGTCATTTTGACTTTAAGGTGTCATAATGACTTGCTTGGTGCGATTGCCAGAACAAATTGTCATCTGGATTACCCTAGAATATTTATCGTTAGCTAAGGCTTTGGTAATCATTCATTCATTCATTTATTTGTCGTGAGTCAATCAACATTAGGTAAAGATAAATTACTACGATATGAAACGCTAATGACGAGTGGATCTAAATCTGAGATACTGAACTCAATATGATGATTTCAATCACTTCACCCTAATTGTGTTGCTGCACATATGTTGTACTTTAAGCGGTCCAGGTTGGATTGTTAATAACCATAAAAATTTTGGAATCAATATGGATGTTTGGAAAAGACTATTAACTATTTTTGCCGTTAGTGTGTCATGTGTAGGTTGTGATCAAGGTACTAAATTGTTGGCATCAGAACACCTGACAAAGAGTGGAATGGTTAGTTACCTTAATGACACCTTAAGAGTGGGTTACACGGAAAATATTGGTGCATTTCTTGGCTTGGGCAATAACATGTCTGAGCAAGCTCGCTTTTGGCTTTTTGTTGTATTAGTAGGAGCATTTTTATTGGGTTTGTTTTTGTATTTAGTATCAAATTCTAAGCAGAAGCTCCCATCTTTAGTTGCACTGTCTCTGATATTTTCAGGTGGTATTAGCAATTTTCATGACCGGGTGTTTAATAATGGTGCCGTAATTGATTTTCTTAATGTCGGAGTCGGTACGTTAAGAACAGGTATTTTTAACGTTGCAGATATTGCCATCATGGCTGGTGTATTTGTGCTTTTTTTTGCTCAAAGCAGGAAAGACACAAAGGCATAATTCACTGTTAATAACTTAATCGACTAATACAAAAAACAACAAGGTATAGATGATATCAACATCTTTTGTGCGCTTGATTGTTGACGTTGCGATGTTGCTCTGTTGTATTTTATAAATGGTTAACTGATTTCTATGATAGAGCCATAGCCGTAACTGTATTTAATAAGCAGCTATTTAATTAGCCATTATTTCGACTTAGCGTGTATGAATTCATTACTTGGTTAACAGCTTTGCAAGGGTCAATATACCTGACTCTAATGGGCTACCTTTTCGATAGACAATCGATAGCTGAACATGTTTTGGGCCATGGCTGACTGGCGTCATGACCAGAGACTTTTCGTACCGACTACCAGCCACCATATTCTTGCCAATAATGGTGTAGCCCAAACCTGCAGCAATACAACCTAAAACACCATCTGCGCTACTCATTACCATGAGATCATCATTACCTCGACCAGCCTTTTGTTGCCAAAGAATGGCATGTTTTCTATAGCCGCAGCCTTCATCTCGTACAAACAAGACGGGATCATGTTCACTGTCTCGTGGAGTCACCATAATTAGTTCTTCTTTCACTATCGGGATAACAATAAGGTTTTCATGTTTAGGTGCATTACCGATAGCTGCGCAGTCAACCTTATTGTTCAATACAGAAAAAACCAGTCTTTCACTGGTGTCAGTATGAATTTTTGTTCGAATTTCAGCGTGATTCAGCTTGAGTTGTTTGAGTGCCAAAGGCATATGAACAGCCGCAAATGTTTCAGGCATACCGACTCTTAACTCGTAAGTTCCTTTATTACGCAAAATGGCGGAGGAGGCTTGGTATTCTAACTGCAAAATCTGATCTGCATACTCGAAAAGCTGTTGTCCACTTGGCGTTAACTGTAACTTTCGGCCAATGATAGTAAATAACTTGGTATCCAGTTCTTTCTCGAGTTTTTTAATCCGATTGGTGATGTTTGATTGAACCGTATGCAGCTTATCAGCAGCACCTTTAATGCCTTCTTCATCAACAACGGCTTTAAACGTTTTTAGCGTTAATATTTCCATATGGTTCTCTTAATAAGAAGTTTTTGTTCTAAATAATTCAATTTTTAAGACTAGCAGATTGACGTATCCTTTGTTAATGATTTTACTGGAAAGTGATTGAAATGTTATTAGCGCTAACGAAGGTCCGGGTATATTTTGCTGGCATCTGTAGTTTAATTGTCACTGTTGGTGTGGCTAGATTCTCCTATAGCTTGCTATTACCGATAATGCAGGATGGTGCAGGCCTAACAGAATCTGGTGGAGGTTGGTTAGCTACCACTAATTTTATGGGGTATATGTGTGGGGTGTTGCTTGCTGCTAGCATGCATAATCTGAACTACAAATATAACTTACACCGGGTGTACCTTATATTGAGCGTCGTCACTTCAGTTGCAATGGTCATGACGACTGATATGGTTACTTGGGCGGTATTACGCTTTATTGCCGGAGTTTGCGCCTCTGGAGGCTTTATTATTGCCTCTGGTCTGATATTAAAATGGCTAGTTAATAATAATCACCGTGCAGAATTAGGGATTCACTTCTCTGGCGCGGGTTTGAGCATCATTGTCACCTCAATACTAGTAGAGGCCATGCTGACCATGTCAGCAGACTGGCAACAACAGTGGCTAGCGTTAGCGTTTATGGCGGCAATATTCGCGATCCCGGCATGGTTGTGGATGCCACATCCTTTCATCGGCGGTAAAGCGGTAGGGGACGTTAAAGAAAACCCACCAAGCAAAGCCTTTAAATCGCTAATGATGTTGGCCTATTTTTGTGCTGGTTATGGTTATGCTGTAAGTTCGACCTTTATTGTTGATATTGTCGATCGTGTTGAAGGTTTACAAGGGCAAGGGGGATTTGCATTTCTATTGGTTGGTGTTGCGGCAACTCCAGCACCTTTAATATGGGATCGAATCGCGCGTCGTGTGGGTTACTTAAAAGCGTTATTAGTCGCATATATCTTGCAGGCCGTAGGCATTATTCTTCCTGCGATAAATGACAGTTTACCTGTAGTTATATTAAGTGCATTGTTGTTTGGTGGCACTTTTATCGCATGTGTTAGCTTAGTATTGACCATGGCGGGCAAGTTTTATCCTAGTAACCCGGCTAAGTTCATGGGCACAATGACCTTAGCTTATGGTGCGGCACAAATTATTGCACCCGTATCTACCGGATATCTTGCTGAAGTACTGGGAAATTATGATATCGGCTTATACCTATCCGCCACTGTGGTGATGATTGGCACGCTGTTTTTGTTTGGATTGTTAAGTCTTGATAAAGGCTCTGTGGAAAAGAAAAACATTAACATAGCAACCAAGAGCCTTATTGGTTAATAAAAGATTACTCATTTGCAATGTACTTAGCTCTTTATCAAGATAAAGAGCTAACGAACTTAGGTTAGCTTGACTGCTCACTTGCAATAATAGTTTCAATATCGTGGGGATGCACTTTAATACAAATTCCATTAGCTTTAAACGCGATAGTTGGGTTAGCAAGGCGTTCGTTATCGCCTTTAGGTGAACTTTGCTTAACCTTAATATCACTGTTTTCGTCACTACCTGCAATAGTATTACCCGCAATAACTTTAGCCAACTGAGGGGCTTTTTCAATAAGCTCTGCGACTAATTCGTCACAGGTTTTTGCCAGTGATGGAAATACTAGTTCGATATGTTCCCAGCCTTCAACGGGATAAGCTTTGTCGGATGGGAAGGGCAGTTCTACACATTGAATTTTCATCGTGCCGATAACTAATGGCTCGATTAGTTTAATGATTAAAATGGGTCTGCCATTAATCATATTATTAGAAATTATTTTGCCATGTTTGCTAAATTCATCTGCTAGTAATTGTGCTAAGTGGTTATCGTTCACCCGTAAGGCGGCATGATCACTCTGTAGTGATAAGCTATCTAGGCCTAAACGGTGCATAAACGCAGTAATGCGTTGGCTAAAGTCAGGCCATGTTTGTTGTAAGTGTTGGTAATTCATTTAATAACCCAAGAAACAAAGCAAAAAATGGTATGGTTGAAATTGAATCAGCTTATGGCCATATTTCAATAGGTGTACCAGCATCAATCATTTTCCACAACTCATCCATTTCTTTGTTGGTCACAGCGATACAACCATTGGTCCAGTTGTATTTTTGTGCTTCTTTTGGCGGCAGTGATGAGCGAGGGTTTTCACCGTGGATCATTATCATTCCGCCGGCTCTAATCCCTAATGCGTCAGCGCGTAATTTATCTTCTTCATTGGGATACGAAATATGAATGGATTTGTAAAATGCACTATCAGATTTTTTGTAATCTAATATATAACGGCCTTGTGGAGTGCGTTGATCGCCTTCTTTAAGCTTATGGCCGCTAGGAACGTCGCCCATGGCAATGAGATAACTTTTTATGACCTTTCCATCACGCATAACAGATAAGCGAGATTCGGATTTATTGACGACAACTAAATCTACTTTTGCTGTTGTTTGGCTTGCTGAAGCAACGGCCAATAACGGGCAGAACATTAATGCTATAAATGATATGTACAACGCTCGCATGAAAACTCCGTAAACCAATGACCTTTTTAATTTTTATTGTAGAATGACTTAATTTCGAATGTTAAAACTCGGCAGTCAATGTTAGATTTTAACGACAACGAGGGTTAATTGATATTAGTTGACCAAGTTTATTTTCAATTTATTGCCCAACACAGCGAATCTTAAGATGAATCTCGAAGAAAAAGCCGACAGTCCACTGAAACAAAAACTCAGAAGTGTGATTTTTGGTACCGAAACTAAAGAGGGCAAATATTTCGATATCGCCCTTATGATATGTATTATATTGAGTGTAATGTTGATTTTTATCGATACGATAGAAAGGTTTCATTCACAGTATGGCGACTATATTCGTATTGGTGAATGGACCTTTACGGTAATCTTTACCGTTGAGTACATATTAAGGATCTATTGTTCGCTTAATCGGTTACACTATGCACGTAGCTTTTTTGGCTTAGTGGATTTGGTGTCCATTTTGCCTAGTTATTTAGGTTTATTTTTCCCCGGTGCCAATGTAGCGTTGGCCGTTAGGATACTGCGTTTATTCAGGGTGTTTAGAGTATTAAAGCTGCTGCGCTATCTCAGTGACGGCAACTTATTGATTAAAGCAATGATGCAGTCTAGCCGTAAAGTGTTTATCTTTTTCTTTTCGGTCAGCCTCATTATCATGGTACTCAGTGTGGTCATGTATGTGGTAGAAGGCCCTAATAACGGTTTTACTTCTATTCCTAAATCCATGTATTGGACCGTAGTCACTATTACAACAGTGGGCTATGGTGACATTACGCCACAAACACCGTTAGGCCAGGGAATTGCTGCGTTAACCATGCTGATTGGTTATTCGATAATTGCGATACCTACCGGCATTTTAACTGCTGAGATCTCAAACGAAATGGTGAGAACCCGCGATTTACGTAAGTGCAGTAATTGTGGCAAAAAAGGTCATGATAGCGATGCCGATTATTGTAATCATTGTGGTAGTGAACTAGAAAAACTATAGGTTGTTGCCGAAGCATCCCATTTGCGTTTGCTTATTATTGACACTCAAGGATATTAATGACCGCCGCTAAATTTGTTGATGGCTCAATTTTACGCCATATATTGGTCATGAGCTCTACTGCTGCAGTGGGTATTTCGGCGCTGTTTGTCGTTGATCTACTCGATATTTTCTTCTTAAGTCTGCTCGGCGAAGTTGAACTTGCCGCCGCCGCAGGTTATGCCAGCACTATTTCATTTTTTACCACTTCAATTGGCATCGGATTATCTATTGCACTAGGCGCATTGGTGTCAAAAGCGGTGGGTTCAAAAAATATTAAGCTCGCTAAACGTTTGTTTTTAAACAGTGCCATCGTGACATTATTGACTAGTGTGCTGGTGGCTGCAATCGTCATCGCGTTTATTCCTGAACTGTTAGCGTTGGTGGGTGCTACGGGACGCACAGCGGAGTTAGCGCAAAGTTACTTGTATATTTTAGTGCCGTCATTACCGTTTATTTGTTTAGCCATGGCGCTTGGTGGTGCATTACGCGCCGTGGGTGATGCAAAATTGTCGATGATGTCGACCTTAGCTGGCGGTGGTGTTAATGCCATATTAGATCCTATCTTCATTTTTTCTTTATCAATGGGTATTGAAGGTGCGGCTGCCGCGTCTGTTTTGGCACGTATTGCGGTGTTTATTATTTCTGCCCGTGGCGTAGTGATAAAACATAAATTATTGGGTCGATTCTCGTTTGACGAGTTTAAACAAGACCTTGGGGTTATTTTTGCCATTGCTGCACCCGCCATGCTCACCAATGTAGCTACTCCGATTGGTAATGCGGTGGTAACCCGTGCCATTGCAGATTTTGGTGATAGCTATGTAGCAGGTTGGGCTGTATTGGGACGTTTGATCCCCGTATCGTTTGGAATGATATTTGCGCTATCGGGTGCGGTTGGGCCGATTGTGGGGCAAAACTTTGGCGCCAACGAAATTGAGCGTGTTAGGTTGAGTTTAACCAAAGCGATTCAATTTTGTGTTGCTTATGTATTGGTGGTGTCACTGGGACTGTTTTTATTACGTAATGTCATTATTAGTAGTTTTGACATGAAAGGCGATGCGGCAGAACTTATATTATTTTTCTGTCAGTATATTGCAGTGTTCTTTATTTTCTCGGGAATGTTGTTTATTGCTAATGCCTCGTTTAACAACTTAGGTAAGGCCAAGTACTCCACTTTATTTAATGTAGGTAAAGCCACTATTGGCACCATACCCTTTGTGTATTTTGGTGCGCAATGGGGTGGTGTGTTTGGGGTGTTAATTGGTCAGGTTATTGGCGCGGTTATCTTTGGAGTGATAGGTATTTTATGTGCATATCGATTAGTTGATAAAATCAGCCGCCAAGGTTTATTTTCAGCTAGTGCAAATCAACAACTGCTAGAGGACGATGCGATTAACATTGATATGGTGGCTGCGCCGTCACCCATGCCAGGGCGAACGCTAATGGCGCAATTAGACGAAGAACCCTTGTGTAAGCAATTATGCCAACAAGATAACAGCGAAAAAAATTAGCGCAGGATCCAAATTGTTGTGATGAATGATCCCAATTTACGGCATTTAAAAAGCCCCTATCAGGCCAAGGCCAAGATAGGGGCTTTTTGTGACTAACAGCTTATTACACGATGTTAGTCTTTATCTGATTCTGTGATATTTTCTGTTGCTGTTGTTTGTTCAGCGGCTTCTGCTAACGCGATTTTTTCGCGTTCAGCTTTAGAGATATAACGCTCAACAGGCTTATTGCTCGGGTTAGACGGAACCACTTTGTTTTTACGAGCCTTGGCGCGCTTGGCTAGCTTTTTGATCATCTCTTGCTTTCTGTTCATCTGATTTCTTACTTTTAAAACGACACACTATTCATTTCATTCTTTAATGATAAACAGCATATCGAAGCGTGATGACACTGGTCTATAAGCCAACGGCAACATCACGAGGAAATTTGGACGCTAATTTTAGCTTAATTGTACTGCGGGATATAGTTTTTTATCCGTCAGTGTCACTATTTGCTTTTTATTTATGGTTAAAACGTGATGGGTTTTAACATTACGCCCCGTATTTTTTGATGTCTTCTGCGGTGGCACCATCATTACACTCACCACGGATTTCACCGCGCTCAGCTTCAACATAACGACTTAATTCGATAAAGCCTGCTTGACAATAACCGTTCATTTCAATGGTTTTTTTGAGCCCAATATCGATTTGTTGATTCCATAATTCTAAACGATTTTGAGTATTACGTTGCTCTATTAAGTAGCTTTGAGCATCTTGTTTACTTCGACGTATATTGAGATCGCGCGGAGCTCCAGGAATACTGCGATCAAGTGCCGTGGCTAATTTGGCTTTGTAGACAAATAACTTAATCCCTTTTCCTTTAATTTCAGTACTGAATGAGTCGCGAAATTGTCCTACAAAATCCATTGGGTCTGGTTCGCTGGCACTACAAGCACTGAGAAGTATCATACTACAGATGATTAAACTGATTTTTAACACACATAACCTCATCATTTTTTTAAGACACAATATCCGAAAAACTGCTGTAAAACACATTTATAAGTCATTGATGGAAAGATTAATGACATCGTGAGAGAAAAATGATTTCTATAGCAATCGGTTAGCCACAGTATTGAAATAAGCTGTGGCAAATGACGGTACCAGTAATTTAGGCAAAACGTTCGTTGAGGTAACTGGTAATGGCTTTTGATTCATATAACCATTGGGTGTTTCCGTCTTGCTCGATGCGTAAACAAGGCACTTGTAACTTGCCCCCTGGCTTACTAACACACGTTGGTTGTCATCTTGTTTGGCATCGACTAGATTAATTGTTAAGTTTTGACGACGCATATCGCGACGAACTTTAACGCAAAAAGGACAGGCCGCGTATTGATACAACGCCAGTGATTGAGTTTGTTGATCGACAATGGCTTGTTGATCTTGCGGACGTTGGCGCTTTTTAGGGGCAAACACAAAATTCAACAACAAAATAATTCGACCTAAAATCCAGCGAACGATAAACATAGATAACCTCAATCTTAACAATATTAATAATACGACATGATGACAAACGCTTGTTATTTAACGTTTGTAATGTATGCGCAGTCTACCCGATGTCGGTAGCGGTTAACAGGTATAGACAGCTTATTTTACTTGTAGTTCCAACAATGCTTCAGCGGCATTTTCTGCTGTGTTGATGCGGCTTTCAAGTACAAACACTTTACCAGCATCAATACCTGCTTGATCAATTAAGTAAGCTTTAACCACTTTGGCACGGTCATGTGCTAATTGACCAAACTCGTCGGGAGTAAATTGCTGGTGATTTATAAGCATATTGTATAAACCTATATGCCAACGAGTAATCAATTCCGGCTCTGTCAGCTCTGGTGTTTGTTGTTGTAACGTTTGCTTTATATCAGATGGTTGTTGCGACAATTGTTGTTCAAACAATTGATACAGAGCATCAACTAGCGGCCCAGTAGTAGGGAATTTACTGGCGGATAAATTGATTGGCAAATCTGTCAAAGGTATAGCTGCGGCTTTAGCCAGTTGTTGTTGCAGCTTTGTTTCCGCTAGGGCTTGTTTATCATTAATTAGGTCAATACTGCCTTTGATATTGAGATTAAGCAGTGGCCGGTCTTTTAATGCTTCGGCCAGTTTGTCTAACGTGTGTTTTTGTTTAGTCGAAATGTTACTGAGACCATAATCAAAACTGATTTTATCCATTTGTTCATCATCACCAACAAGTCCTGCTAAAAATGAAAACGGCGAGGTCACCGCTTTGGTAATAATATTGCCTAATGCATTAATGATGACGCTACCAAAGCTAAAGCTGGGTGAATCAATATCACCCGTTACATCGACACCTAAATCAATAACGCCGTGACGGTCTTGCAATAATGCTACCGCTAATGTGACAGGGAGGCTGGTTGCTAAACTACTATTACTGGGTTTACCCAGTTTGAGTTGGTCAATTACCAAATGATTGCTACCGACTAATAAATTGTTATTAAGCTGATACTTTAAATCTAATGACAATTGGCCTTTATCAATATAATAGCCCGCATACGTACCTGAATAAGGGTTAACCGAGGTTAACTCTACTTTGTCAAAATTCAAATTAAGGTCTAAATAAGGTTGCGCCAGTAACGGATTAACATCACCTTTTAAAGTCACTGGTGCGTATTTATCTATTTTTCCCGTTAAATCTACTGATGCTGTGGTTTGTGGGTTAGAGGATAAGTTAGTTATTTGGC
This sequence comes from Shewanella sp. MEBiC00475, assembly GCF_005234075.1. NCBI lineage: Bacteria > Pseudomonadati > Pseudomonadota > Gammaproteobacteria > Alteromonadales > Shewanellaceae > Shewanella > Shewanella sp. MEBiC00475. Next base: position 231,806 of record NZ_CP039928.1, on the reverse strand, counting down.
CATTAAGCATTTCAATGCCTGAAGCAAAATTGGGCGTTAACGAGTTGTCAGCAAAAAACGCTGAACTGTCTTTTATGCCAATTTTATTAATATTGAGCTGCAATTTTGGCTCGTCGTCAATTGCTGGTTCGCTTTCGGTAGATACCGTTGTTACGATCACATCTGTATCTTTACCTTTATTGGCTTCTACCTTAACAGTAACTTGTTCGGCGTCAGTTGAAGTGTCATCAGTGTGGATTAACGCACCGATATTCGTACTTCGGTCAGGAGAAATAATGATTCGGCTAAAGAGGTTATCAAAGTTTATTTCGTCAATATCAATTTTTGCGTGTTGACGATCAAAGGATAACTGGTTGATGTCCATGGTTTGCCATGTCAATAAAGGCTGATGTAGCACATTATCGTTAATGTGCAATTGGCTGATGTTTGCGCTGCCCGAATAGGTAAGGGTACCTTTGGCGTCTGCTTGCAAATGGCCCTTAGTGGAAAACTTACCGTCTTCAAGGGTGATGTTAATGTAAGGGGAGATATAAGGTTGTAAGCGTGACAACAGCATATTACTAAAATCAATTTCAGCATTGAGCGTTTGGGCTAATGGATCAACTTGCCCTGTAGACGTTAATAGGCTCTGAGCGTTTATTCCTGTCGAAAATTGGTATTCAATGGGTGTTGATAGGTCTGAATTAATGATGCCAGTGCTAATATCAATAGGGCCGAGTTGCCAAAGGATGATGTTATCACTGGCAATGCCTTCTCCAAGTTCGACTTGATATTGTGCCACACTGATTTTGTTAAGCGTCACCAACCACGGGGCTTCAGCGACAGATGTATTAGGTGCCGTTGTCGCTGTTGATTGCGCAAGTTGTGCCTCAGCATCCGTTTGTGATTCTTGGATCTGATTATCGCTTGAAGCTTTTGTTACTAATTCAGTTGCTAGCTCAGTCGTTTTCTCAGTTGTTACTTCGTTCACCGTTACAATAGCGTTATCTGCAATGAAATCAGTAGTTGTGCTGTTAGCGTTGGTATTATCAATCTTGTTGATATCTGAGTGTGTAGTCTCAGATGATGTAGTCGTTTCGCTAGATTGGCTGCTAACTCCTGTATCAGTCGTCAGTTCGGTGTCTTTTGGCAACAATAAGGCGACTAGATCAGCTCCTGTTGGAGTAATATTGAGTTTTATTCTGCCATTGTCAGTATGAAATTCATCAATACTAACGTGCTTAGTTTGAGTGTCTACATTGATGTTCTTTAAGGCTAATACATCAATGGCAATCTTTTCATCTTGTTGATGCACCGCTTTAAAATGGTCAATCACTATTTGCGCATTTGATACATTAATATGATTTATTGGTGCTAAGTTTTTATCTTGTAAGGTTACGGCATATTGTCCGTTTAAGTTGAGCATGCCTTCTGCTAAGTTAATTGCAAAAAGTTGATCAACAAAAGACCAATAACGCGATAAATCAACACCAGCAACGTCGAGAACACCTTGTATGGTCAGTGGGGCTAATTGAAATTGTCCTTGTAGTGTCACGGAACCGTTAAATTGGTCTTGTATACTCAGCGCATAGCGATTAACTCGGTCTTGTTGATCCGTTAACGCATTACTCAGGCTATTAAATTGCATCAATGACACATTAATATTTGGGTAGTTGATATGGGTATCGGTCACGTTGTCATCTAAGGTGAATACACCTTGTTGGATTTTTATTTTACCTATCTTTAACGGCAAAATACTCGTCGGTTCAGTAGTGGCAGTCGCTGGCTGAGTATTTTGGCTCAAGCGGGTAATAATATCGCTAAAGTTAAATACCACTTGCTTATCATCCGCTTGAGAGCGTGAAACCTTAATAGTGGGTTGTTCTAGACTGATGTCTTTAATTACTAATGACCAAGAAGTGATAGATTGCCATATTTGAATGTTGCCATATAAATTAGCCAAGGAAACAAATGTTTGTTGGCTATTGAGCTTCTTAACAACCAAACCCGATAACGTCAGTTCTAATGTAAATGGATTAATACGAATATCTTGCAGGGTTACGCTTCGGCCTAGTTGTTCAGTTAATAATGTAGGCGCTTGTTGTTTGACAATATACGGAATTAATCCACCCAGTAAGGCACAGCCAAATAAATATATAGCGACAATATAATAGCTGATTTTTTGTAGACGAGAGCGCGGTTTAACCGCAGAGCACATTTGAGTGAAAAACGAGGTCATATAAACTAATCTTGATGTATAACAGAGGTAATAGTTGTGCATTTTACCAAAATAAATCCCTTTTAAGGATATTTTTTTGTTCAAATACGGATTAATTTACATTAAATGACATTGGTGTTAGCTTTATAATTAATTGGTGTTAGTTTTATAATTAAGAACATGTAATTAATAGGTTTTATTTATTGTATTTACGCTTGTTTTTTTATGTTATGAACTAACAGCTTATAATTATATGTTGTTTTTTTAACCTTGATGGAATATCTCATCTTGTGATATTTAATCTGGGCATTTTTCAATTTCAAGGATGATAAATGCAAATCCGTCTTGCTTCGAGCATCGACCTAGAACCGTTAAGTCTGCTATTTGATCTGTATCGGCAGCAATTACACCAACCATCTGACTACCCAGCGTGTCATGCATTTTTGAAATCTCGCTTAGCTGAAAATGATTCGATGATCTTTGTATCCATTAGAGATGATGAAATGGTGGGCTTTATTCAACTGTATCCTTCATTTTCTTCATTATGTCTTGCGCCAGTATGGTATTTGGAAGATGTTTTTGTAAAACCTCTGTATCAACATGAGGATGTTGTGAGCCAGATGTTTCAAAAAGCTCAGTTTCTAGCACAAAGCATTGGCGTTTTATTAATTAGTCATCTTAGGGCTGAAGTGCTTGCCGAGCCTGAACAAGTCAGTTGTTCGCAGTAAAGTCGTTGTTATTCCTTTAAGTCAAAAGTCAGGTTCTGTGACGTGATGAAAGATCAGTTATGTAGACCTCAGTTATTTTCTGGTAAAATAACTGAGGTTTTTTATTGATTTTCCATTATAGATGTTAAGGACAAGAGATTGAATAAGAGCGTATTAACCAACCTTATAGCGGCCATATTTATGCTGGTCGGGTATGTGTTAGATCAACATATTGTGCTAACGATAGGATTATTTGCATTATCGGGTGCGTTAACCAACTGGTTGGCGATTTATATGTTATTTGAAAAAGTCCCTGGTTTGTATGGTTCTGGAGTGGTTCCATCTCGTTTTGAAGAGTTTAAAGTTGGTATTAAACATCTAATGATGGATCAATTTTTTACTCAAGAGAATATTGATCGCTTTTTAACAACCAGCAGCGCTAGCAGTATTGATTTAAGCCCTGTGATTGAAAAAATTGATTTAGCACCGTCATTTGACGCATTAGTCGATACCATTGAAAAATCATCTTTTGGCGGTATGTTAGCGATGTTTGGTGGTACAGAAGCATTGATCCCTTTAAAAGAACCGTTTATTGAAAAAATGAAACTGTCTTTAGTTGAATTGGCTCAAAGCGAAGAGTTTAATGCGATATTAGTGAATGAGCTTGAGCAGCCAAATATCATTGCAGATATGCAAGAAAAAGTGGCCAATATTGTCGAACAACGCTTAAATGAGCTGACACCTCAATTGGTTAAGCAAATCGTTCAAGATATGATTAAAACCCATCTAGGTTGGTTAGTGGTATGGGGCGGAGTATTTGGCGGGATTATTGGCGCAGTTGCGGCCTTGGTACAACAATAGTGCAGCAATAGGACGGCACGCTATACTTTACGGCATAGTATTAGTTTTAATTTGGATTATGTATTTAATCATCGGCTTGATGATTTGTATTAAAACCGCGCTATTAACCCTGTGTAAGTAAATGATAGACACTATTGGATATTGTTATAAGCATAGTTTAAGTGATAACCCTGAGTAACAGAGGTGAGCATGAGTAAGCATCATAGTATTAACTATTTAGAAATACCCGTGAAAGACATCATTGCAACCAAAGCTTTTTTTACTCAGGTTTTTGGCTGGCAGTTTCAGGATTATGGCCCTGAATATAGCTGCTTTTTGCGGGTGGGTATTGATGGTGGTTTTTATCAAGCCGACACTCAATTTACCTTAGCAAAAGGCAGCCCATTAATCGTGCTTTATAGCCAAGACTTAGCCGTTACAGAAGCAAAAATCATTCAGGCTGGTGGACATATCACCAAAGCGATATTTAGTTTTCCGGGTGGTAGACGTTTTCACTTTACAGACGTTAATGGTAATGAATATGCCGTATGGTCAGAATAAACCAAACTTTTTTGACTCGCCTTGCGTGAGAAATTGTTGTTTAGATGCCGAGGACATCTGTTTAGGATGTCATCGTTCATTAGACGAAATTCTAGCTTGGCATACTATGGATGAACAACAAAAAAGCACGTCGCTTGAAATAATCAAACAACGTGCAATAGCGTATAAAAATCGATAGTAGTTAGTCAGCTAGAGTTTGATTTGTTGTTGACTCGATATCGGTTCTAAATAAGCTAAATCCGCGATCTTGATAGTTTTGTAACGCGCTTGGGTGATCTAACGAGCAAGTATGTACCCAAACTCGGCGAGTGTTCGGTAACGACCACGCTTGTTCAATGGCTTGAGTCAGTAAATAGCCGCCAAAGCCTTTACCGATAAAGCGCTCGCCTAAGCCAAAATACATAATTTCGACATTATCGTTATCTTGTTGCTGCAATTCAAAATAACCCGCTGGTGCACCGTCTTTATACGCCACAAACAAATGCAAATTATCTTCTTCGCTGTATTCCTGCCATTGGCTATCGGACAATGCTAATTTGTCTGTCCACTCCCAGGCAGCACCCACAAATTGATATAAAAAACGATTGAATTGATATTGTTTTATTTTCGCCTCAACCACGGTTAAGCCGTTGGCATCGTGCTTAGGTTTTAATTGACTGCGGTCGGTCATCTCAAGGTTAAAAATGCTGATATCTGTCATGGTGAACCCCATTGTTATTGTTATTGTTATTGTTGTTTTATTAGAGTGACGAATATCATCATCTTACAAGATGGCACCCAACAAAAACACCACCCAATTGGGTGGTGTTTAAAAGTTGTGAAAAATTAATATGCGCTAGCGTGAACGTTTTTAACTGCTCGGCCGGATGGGTCGTTAAGACCTTGTAGACTCGCATCCCACAATAGTGCTTCAGGTGTTGAACATGCTACTGTTTTTCCACCTGGCACTGTTTCAGCTGCGCTGGCTAATGGGAAAAACTCTTCAAAGAAGCTGCGATAGAAATAGGCTTCTTTTGACTCAGGCGTGTTGTAAGGGAAACGGAATTTTGCATTAGCAAACTGTACGTCATCTACGTTTTCTGCTGCGTGGGCTTTTAAGCCATCAATCCACGAGTAACCAACGCCGTCACTGAACTGCTCTTTTTGACGCCATACTACTTCTTTTGGCAATTTATCTTCAAATGCTTGACGTAAAATGTGCTTCTCGATGCGGCCATCTTTAGACATTTTGGCTTCAGGGTTGATGCGCATTGCCACGTCGATAAACTCTTTATCTAAGAAAGGCACCCGAGCTTCAAGTCCCCATGCCGCCATGGATTTGTTGGCACGCAAGCAGTCAAATAAATGTAGTTTATCTAGCTTACGAACTAACTCTTCATGAAATGCTTGAGCGTTAGGCGCTTTGTGGAAATACAGATAACCACCAAATAGTTCGTCAGCACCTTCGCCAGACAACACCATTTTAATGCCCATTGCTTTAATTTTGCGCGCCATTAAGTACATTGGCGTTGCCGCACGAATAGTGGTTACATCGTAAGTTTCTAAGTGATAAATCACTTCTTTAATCGCATCTAAACCTTCTTGGAAAGTATACACAATAGGGTGATGAATAGTGCCAATGGCATCGGCCACTTTTTGCGCTGCTACCAAATCTGGTGACTCGGCTAAACCTACTGCAAATGAATGCAGTTGTGGCCACCATGCGCCAGTTTCGCCGTCGTTTTCAATACGGTGTTTTGCATATGTTTGAGTAATGGCAGAAATCACTGATGAATCTAGGCCACCAGACAATAATACCCCGTAAGGAACATCTGACATTAGCTGACGCTTCACTGCCGCTTCTAGTGCTTCACGCAATTCTTCAATGCTGGCTGGGTTGTCTTTAACGGCATCAAAATCTTGCCAATCACGCTGATAATACTGTGTTGGTTTACCATCGGCAGAATATAAATACTGTCCAGGGTAAAACTCTTCAACTGTTTTACACACAGGCATGAGAGCTTTCATTTCAGAGGCAACATAGAAGTTACCTGACGAATCGAGGCCAGTATAAAGTGGGATAATGCCCATATGGTCGCGGCCGATTAAATATGTGTCTTTGGCTTTGTCATACAGTACAAATGCAAAGATACCGTTCAGTTTGTCTAAAAAGTCACAACCGTATTCTTGGTAAAGTGACAAGATCACTTCGCAATCTGAGTTGGTTTGATATTGGTATTTATCACCTAGCTGAGCTTTTAACTGCTTGTGGTTATAAATTTCACCGTTTACGGCTAACACTATGTTGCCATCAAGGCTGATAAGCGGCTGTGCTCCGTGGTCAACGTCAACAATTGATAAACGTTCATGAGCTAAAATGGCTTTGTCATCAGCATATATGCCAGACCAATCTGGGCCGCGGTGACGCAACAGTTTTGACATTTCTAACGCCACTTGGCGAAGTTTGCTTGCATCAGTTTTGATGTCTAAAATTGAAAATATTGAACACATAATACGGCTCCGGCAGCGTTGGCTAATCTTTATCTGGTTCCTACTTTGCCAGCATTTTCGTTAACTGCCAAGCATGATTTTTAAGATAACGTTATAAATATGACCATTTTAGTGATTTTATCTCGTTAAATTATCTTTTTGTTTGATTAATGCTTAACAATTTCGTGTTTTTATTGATGAAACTTTATTTTTTTTATGTTTATGGCGATTTTTTTTAAGATTTCATAATCAAATACAATTAAAATCATAATTGCACTAAAGCAGTGCTTTTGACGCTTAATTGAACATAAATGGGGCGAAAGGGTTATTTTACGGCTTTAACCTAGCCATAATAAAGCTTGTGTGGCATGTTTATGCACGATAACAGGGCTTAAATTTGTTAGCTAAAAGCGACTTACTTTTAAGAAAACACATTGTTAACGGAAACATATTAAAGGAAACATGATGGTTGGTGAAACAAACTTAACGGCATTACTCGCATCGATGTTACCGGTATTATTAGATGAAGAATATGTGTTTTGCTCAGTGCAGGGCCAATATGGTGATTATCAAAACCTATTGCCACTCGCGACGTTTCGTGAATCAGAAGGGCTAACATTAGTGTTAACAAAAGCGGCAGCAATTGAAGGTGGCTTGCCTTTTGAATCCGTGTTTAAAGGCATTACCTTAACAGTGCATTCTAGTCTTGATGCTGTTGGTTTAACGGCTGCTGTGGCTAATAAGCTCACCGAAAAAGGTATTAGCGCCAATGTTATTGCAGCTTATTATCATGACCATATTTTTGTGCAAACAGAAAAGGCGGCCTTAGCCATTGAAGCGTTAAATGAGTTCAGTCAAGTGTAACGGCGGTTTATCTAACTCATGTATTAGCGCCATAAATATCGATAAAAAAGCCCATCAAATACATGATGGGCCAATCCTTGGGTGGGAAGGCGTAGGGTGGTGCAGTATTAATCTGCTGGACGTAACTGATTAAATTCAGAACCTGCAAAGTAACCTGGCCAATCTTGATTATTACCTAACTCTGCAGCAGCTTGGTAATACACGTCTAAATCTTGTAATGCGCCAGATAAATCCCACTCAGGGTGATAATGGTCGCAAACATTGTGATAACAACCTTTCATCTTTTTGCTCATGGCCATTTTGTATTGTGCCGTGGCTTCATCAAGCGGTTTGTTACCACCACCAGCAAACACTGCTGGTACGCCTAATTTAGCAAAGCTGAAATGGTCTGAGCGGAAGAAGCCGCCAGATGCAGGATTAAGCTCGCCTTGGCTGGTTCGATTTTGTTTAGCTGCAGCGCGATCTAAATAGTTCTCTAATTCGGACTGGCCTTTACCGACAATGGTGTAATCTTTGGTTTTGCCATAAATGTTAGTGCTGTCTAGGTTAAATACTGCCACGGTTTTATCAATTGGATAAATAGGATTAGCGGCATAATAACGTGAGCCCAATAAACCTTGTTCTTCGCCGGTAGTGGCAATAAAGGTTAACGAACGGGCTAAGCCGTGACCTTGTTTGGCTTGCTGGGCAAACTGTCGGGCAATTTCTAAAATACCTGCTGTGCCAGATGCGTTATCTAATGCACCATTATAAATTTGGTCACCGTCTTTGGTTTCATCTTTACCGATATGATCCCAGTGTGCGGTGAATAAAATCTGCTCATCGGCTTGTTTACTGCCAGCTAACGTTGCAACCACATTATAACTGTTGGCATATTCTGCTTTATTGGCAAATTCAATGTTAGCTGTTTGTTCTAAATCGACATTAAGTGAACTGTTAGCGGCGCGATCCATTAATGATGTTAATGACAGTCCCGCCTTGTCGAACAAGGCAGTAGCACTGTCTAAGGTTAACCAACCTTCAATTTGGACCCGCTGATCTTGTTCTGCTTTGCTTTGGACTAAATCTTGTTGAGCACCGGTCCAGCTATTTTCAACCACAGACCAAGGGTAAGAGGCAGGCTTGGTATCATGGATGATAATTGCGCCTAATGCGCCTTGGCGACTGGCTTCTTCAAACTTATAGCTCCAACGCCCATAGTAGGTCATTGCTTTGCCATTGAACTTGGCACCTTCTGGATGCGCAAAGCCTGGGTCATTCACTAAAATAATGGCAATTTTGCCTTTCATGTTGAGGTCTTGATAATCATTCCAGCCATATTCAGGCGCATTAATACCGTAACCAACAAACACTAACGGTGCATCTTTAATACTGATTTGGTTGTTATCGTGACGACTGCCTAACACGATATCTTGGCGATACTGCATATCCAAACCAGCTAAATTAACCTGTTGTTGCTCGCTGGCGGTGTAACTTACCATTGGGACTGGTTGTAAAAAACTGCCTTTATAGGCGCCTTTAAGCCCCATTTTGGTGAACGCTGCAGACAAATACTCTAAGGTGAGTTTTTCACCATGGGTTGTGGGCGCGCGACCTTCAAACTTATCTGAAGATAATGTTTCGATATCGGTTCTAAAGCGTTGTTCATCAAAGGTTACTGCTGTCACTTTAGCCGGAATAATATCATCGGTTACAGTGTGTTTAGCATCATCGCCGTTACATGCGGACAGTAAGGCAATGGCGCAAAAAGGGAATAATCGTTTCATGCTATGTCCTGTTATTGTTATTTATTTTTATTTCAGACAAGCATAATGAGCCAAGCCAGTACTTGAAAACAAGGTCACTGGCTTGGAATTGTGTTACCTAATGTAAATTGTGTCTTCGATACTCAACGTATTAACTGGTTGATCTTGTTAGCGTGAATCAATGGTCCACTAAGGACGTTAACCATTTAACGCCGAAATCATCTTGATACTGTCTATTATCAACGACCTTATCTCTGGTTAATAAAGTGTCTCGTGCATCATAATTGCGTCGTGATTAAACGACGTCAATATCACCAGCACAGGCAAATACATGGTTTGGTCTGAAAGGTTCTTTGTCGATATCGCTTAATTGGCTTACACCACTGGTCACCAGAATAGTTTCCAGACCCGCTTGAAAGCCAGCAAGAATATCAGTACGCATATTGTCGCCAATAATCACAGTATCTTCAGAGTGTCCCTGAATATGATTTAGGGCAGAACGGATAATCCATGAGCTAGGCTTACCTACATAAAATGGCATTTTACCTGTTATACGTTCAATGGCTGCACATAATGCGCCACAAGCAGGGCTAAATGCTGGGCCATGAGTGTCTGGGTTGGTGGCAATAAAGCGTGCACCGCCAGCAACAAAGCGAGATGCTTTATGGATCATGTCCCAGTTGTAAGACCGAGTCTCACCAACGATGACAAAATCTGGATTAATATCGGTAATGGTAAAACCTGCATTGTAGAGCTCGTGGGTCAGGGCGCCTTCACCAATAACATAGGCTTTATTACCCGTTTGATGCTTAAGAAAATCTGCTGTGGCCATGGCTGAGGTATAAAAACAATTCTCTGGCACATTAATACCTGCAGCGCCGAGTCGATTTTGTAAGTCTATGCCGGTTTGTACCGGATAATTGGTGAGGATAACTAGCGGATTGCCTTGTTCAAGTATGCGGTGAATAAACTTGTCACTTCCTGGGATTAGTTTGTTGTCGTGCAATAAAACACCATCAATATCGCAAATAATATTTTTCATTCAGTCATTTCTTCCTTCAAATACAACTTGCTTACATCTAATGCTAATTCAATTGAGAAAACAACGATTAAATATTAAAAATGCCTGTTGGGTGACTGATTTACTGTGTTGTGAGGAGATCGGTGTTGATTGCTTACTATTGTTTGGGGGAGTAGAGAATATTCATTTTAGCGTTTTTGTTGTCTATATGGCCTGCGGCTACTAAGGTAGTTGCGCTTTACCCACACCAGAGCAAAGGGGCAAAGCGCATTCTTTGTTATAAATCAGCCTTTGTAAATCTTTAGTTTTGCGGCGACATTTTCAAACAGCGAAAAGATCGCCTAACGTCCTGTCAGGCTCACGCTATTTTCTTCAACGTGCTCAAGTCCAGAGTTGAATCACACCCGTTGAAAGTAAGGTATTTAACTCATTTCTGCCCCAAAACGAGTTGGTGCTAACAATGGGATAATCAGCATAACCTTACTTTTTCTAATCGATTATGACCGCCTTACTTGTCGTCCAAATGACTGGTTGCCTATACAGGTATAACTGATTTTCTCCAAATTGAGATAATTCTGGCGCCAAAGGATGCGTAAAATGAGCTTTTTACGCATCGATAATTTTGTAACATTCGAGAAAACCCATACATATCAATCAACTGCGATTTTTTTTAAAGTGTTGTATAGACCTCGTAAACAAAGACGCATTCTTTCTCCGGCAGTATTTTGAGCATTACTTACGTATTCACGAAAATATTAGATTTACAACAAGGACTTAGCGATGGTATCTTTGAAGTTTGAATTGAGCAGCCTGGAACATTATTGTGCTTCTATTGAATAAGCTGTTATGTTTCAAGGATGATTACGATGAAAAAGTCAATGAAAGCACGCGTTTTCATATATTTTTGCGCATTTATACTTCCCATTTTATTTATTTTAAATTGCGAAGGCTGGGATGCTGGCGGTATGAGTGTAAGTAGCTGCACTATTGAAAATTTTATTTTTATAGAGGCTGCTAATTTTGTTATTGGCTTATTATTCTTTAGTTCATTTATGGCCTTCATACCTGTCTTAATATATATTTTCATTGTTATTTTATCTTTTGAGTTATTTTTGACTTTTATGAGAAAACTAAACGAAAAGTATGGTTGATTATCTCCATAATGAAACATAACAAGGGTTTTCAAGTCGGACAAATTACAGTTGGCTTTTTGTTCGTGCCTCACTTATTTTAGCCAACAGCAATTTGCCGCTTAAAACGGCGTTACCACATATCAGGTCGCCATACTTTACCTAATGGAAGTCGTTGCTTTCAGAGTTTCAGCTCTAAATGATTTCTGTCCATAAATGAGCCAGAAGCCATGATTGAAAATATCTAAATTCAGCTTTGAACTTGAGGCCGTTGAAGACTCTTTATAAAAGAAAGCGTGAGCCTGACAGGGCGTCAGGCTAGCTTTCGCAGTACAGGTCGTTCTTTGGCGTCCTGCCATCACGACATTCGTGAATCCATTCACATCAGATGTACCATCGGAAGTGTTAGCATTTTCATTCTTTATTATAAGATGGGCCGAAGATGGTTACATATGCTGTATGAAGCTCGATTAATTTCCGTCGCAATTTTTTCGCTGCTGTTGTTTGGTTAAAAAGCGAAAATGTTGCCGGCAGCAGGGGGGATCCAAGAGGGGATTACTGTTGATCCCCTTTTGGCCCGTGCAGGGTGGAACCTTGCGATCTTAATTCAAACGCAGTTTGATAAATCGAGAGTGGGCGAAGCGCCACGACGTTAGTGGCCGCAGGCCATAAATACATAAAGGCCGTACAAAACAAAAAACACCTGGATCCCGGCTCAAAAGCATTACCGGGACGACGTGAGAGTTGGGACGACGAGAAGGCTGTTAGCAATCATCTATTCATATATGAGCATAAGCTAAACCTAATCAGGTTGTGTAACGTTATTTGGATCAGGCGAAATTAAATATGATTACAATCCCGAAACCTTGGTCTTGGTACATGTATCAACGTTCTCTGGTGTGCAAAATGTGATAGGTGTGTAAATTGTTTTGTCATATTTTTGGTCTGTTACAATTTTATACAGTGTCAAAATGGCTTGTTTTCCCATTTCATATGGGGCTTGACCAATATTGATATGAACAAGATGATCTTCCAACATCGTTAATTGTTCAGAGGATGTATCAGTAATAATAATGATGATCTTGTTGTTATTAATTTTTGCCTGATACGGGGCAATCATTTTACGGTAAAGTGCTTGGTCATTTTGCGGCCAACCACCAACAGCAATAAAAGAGTCTGCTTTTACAGGCTTACCTTTCATTACAGATTCCATTTGATTAACAGATTGAGCCAGTTGATCAAAATTAAAGAAAGGCTCTCTAACTTCAGTCCATCCCAAATCGTTATTAAGCAATTCTCCAGGAGGTTCATTGTATTTTTTTCCCGATAATGCGGAACGGACCCCCATCAGTCTTAAATTCAGATTAGGAGAATCTGGTCGCCCAGATTGCATGATTAGCGTTCCCCCATTGGGCCGAAGTTTTTTTAACTCTTCACCTAATGACTTACCCAATTCAAAATTGTCAGTGCCTATATAGGCTAGGCGTAAACTATTAGGGTTTTCGTTGATTGAAGCATCAATATCAGAGTCATAGGTAATAATCGGGATACCGGCTTCTTTAGCTCTCTTAAGACTATTTTGAACGAGATATTTAGATTGTGTAACGGCTACAGCGATACCATCTATACCTTCATCAATCAGTTGATTTATTACCTGATCTTGCATCCTAACATTACTTATATCTAGCCCCCGATATATGCATTCCACGCCTTTTATTTGAGCAGCAGCATCTATACAGCCAGCTTTGCTTTGATCAAAAAAAACACTATTAAATTTAGGTACCACGGCAAGTTTCAATTCTTTTCCATAGACAGAAGGTATGATTATTAGACTAAAGGCCGCAAGCAATACAAGTGATCTCACCACACTCCCTCCTGAAATAAATTATTGTGCGACTCTGCTTATACTAGCATATAGCAAAGAAGTTCATTTAAAGATACGAGCTGAAACGGTATTACTGAATACATCAGTGTGAGCTAATCGATATGGTTGTGTTTTGAACGCCCCATGGTGACCTTTTCGCATCTGTTGTTTTAAGTCAATAGAGAAAATATTGCGGGGCGGCAGGGCCAATTTTTTTAAAGAGTTATAAGAGTTAAGAAGGAACAACCGTTGATTTCCTCTTGGTCTGGTGTAGGCGAAGCACCACGACGTTAGTGGCCGCAGGCCATATCTAAAAAAGACCTTTTATCCGTAAGTGGGTTAACCAAACTGGACCTTAGCGTCTTTATAGCCGTCATAACTTATAGATAACGGCTTAATAAAAAAGCAGATACCATAATCAGTATCTGCTTTTTCATACGTTTCAATCACTCCATCACTCAATCACTTAAGCGGTTATAAGCTCTGAGGATTAATTACTTTTGCGGTGTAATTAAGTACTTCTCACCAGTAGCTTGTTTAGAATAACCCGCCATTGATTTTAATTGTAATACCTCAGCCAATGACACTTCATGGGTGTAGTGGCTTGCAAACGTGGTGGTGATTTCATCTGCAACACGTTTACGCATCGCCATAACTGTTTTAGTGCCTAATTTACCGAGCGCATTGAATAATAAGAAGCCATTAACACCCCATGCAAAACCAAAGTTACGGTTTAGGGTAATAGGGCCACGGTCTAATGCGCCATAAATATAAACTTGTTTGAAGGTGTCGGATCCATAAACGCTGTGTTCTTTCATATCACGCGCTGCAGCCACTTCCATACAGTTAAGAATGTCACTGGTTAATTTACCGCCGCCAATAGGGTCAAACGCAATCGTTGCACCTGTTTCAATAATCGCCGCGGTTAAGTCAGCAAGAAAAGTATCACTGCTTGAGTTAACAACATATTTAGCGCCCATATCACGTAGTAGTGTTTCTTGTTCCGCTTTACGGACGATGTTAATTAAATCGACACCATCGGCAATACAAATACGGTTTAACATTTGGCCAAGGTTAGATGCCGCCGCCGCATGAATAATGGCTTTATGACCTTCAGCACGCATTGTTTCAACCATTGCTAAAGCGGTGAGTGGATTAACAAAAGAAGATGCGCCTTCTTTAGCTGTAGTGCCTTGTTTTAATTCTAGGCAGCTTTGCACATTGGCGCAGAGGTATTGACGATACGTTCCACCGCCAATCACCGCAACGGTTTTGCCCATAAGTGCTTTTGCCGCAGGCGATGAACCTGTTGCGACAACAGTTCCTGCACCTTCATTACCAACAGGAATGGCTTTACCCACACGGGTTTTAACCGCTGGCATAAACTTAGCTGGAACATCAGCAGTAATGACTGGGCTTTGTTCAGTGCCTGATTGTGTAGCAGTTGACATATCAGCAGCGCTGAACAGAACTGCTAAATCAGACGGGTTTAATGGTGCTGCTTCAATGCGAATAACCACTTCATCGGCACTAGGTTGTGGCATGTCGATGTTTTTTAACGCGAGTGTTAATTTATTGTCTTCGCTGATGGTCGAAGTTAGTTGGATATTAGTATCTGTCATTTGGATTTTCTCCTGCAAAATAATTAATTCTTTGAGCCAATCACTTTATTGTATTGGCTGTGTTCTGTTTGTAATTGAATTTAAGGCAAACGTCAGTAATGAGTGTTTTTATTGCTAACATTTATTATTCCGCGTTCAGCTTATGTAGCTTTCGCCGCTTGGATTTGAGCTTTCACCTTTTGCATAAACTCGGGCATGTTTGCTAGGCGATCTGCCTCTACTTTTTGGGCAATAACAGATTGGATCATGGACTCGTTCCACTGTTTCATTCCGGGTATTTCTGCCAGTACATCCCAGTCAAGTTGGCTAGAGCCAAACGCGCTGACAATGGTGTTGACATAATAAACGTAAATGTCAGCCATGGTGAATTTTTCACCGGCAATCCAAGGTGAAAACTGACACAAACGACTTAAGCCGGTAATACCGCGGGTTAATACCTGGCGTACTTCAGCTTTAACCAATTCTGGAACTTCAGTGCCAGAAAATACATAAGGTATAAGTCGTCTGCTTGGCAGTTCGAAATAAAGCTCTGCCATTTTCATAATTTGACGCACAACTGCACGCTCACCAGCATTTTCTGGGTATAGCGGTATTGCAGGGTAAGTTTCTTCGATAAAGTCACAAATGACACTCGACTCTGAAATATTCAGTCCTTCAGCCGTTGTGATAGCTGGTACTTTGCCAGCAGGACTGACTTTCAGTAACTCGTCACTACCACCGTAAATAAGGTGTTCTTGAAATGGCAGTTGTTTATATAGAAGTACATGTTTCACTAGGTTGTAATAGTTGCTAGCAGCAAAACCGTGCAAAGTAATCATAAGTCAGTGTCCATCATTTACGTGTAGGTTGGTGTTAATTGCCGAAAAATGCAATTAACACCTGTATTTTTAACACGCGGCAACAGGGTTAAGGTTGCAATGTTTAAGTTAACTGTATTATTACCTGTTTTAATTTGGTTATATATAAGGGAAAATGCTAATCACTATTGCTTTTAAGACAATAATAAAGCCAAAACACTCAGATTTTATGGAGAAGCAAGTTGGATCAACTACGTGCAATGCGGTATTTCAGTAAGGTGGTCGAAACGGGCAGTTTTACCAAAGCGGCGAGTGTGTTTAATGTGCCGCCATCATCGCTGTCGAGACGAGTTGCTGATTTAGAAAAGAATTTGGGGGCGACCTTGTTAAAGCGTTCGACCCGAATCGTTAAACTAACCGAAGTAGGGCAAATTTATTATAACGATGTACAGCAAATATTGAATCAACTAGCGCAAAGCAATGAGACGGTTCGTAGTTACCAAACAACGCCAATGGGACGTTTGCGGATCAGTTCGATGGTGGGTTTTGGTGAAAAGATATTACTGCCGCTGTTAGATGAATTCAGTGATTTATATCCTCAAATTGTTTTAGATGTCAGTTTAAGTGACGAGTTATCAACACTTGGACGTGACGATGTCGATATTGCTATTCGCGGTGGTTACGCGCCAAATGAACGCGTGTTAGCAATAAGGTTGATGGACAATGGTTTTATCCCTGTGGCATCACCAAGTTACATAGAAAAACACGGTATTCCAAATAATGCGATGGAATTAACGCAACATAATGGCCTGTATTTTAAAGCGCCAACAGGGCCAACGCCTTGGTTATGTCATATGAACGGTCAATGGCATGACGTTTCAGGTCCCGCTGTGGTTATTTCAAATAATGGCCCCTGGTTGGCAAAAAAGGCCTGTGACGGTGAAGGCATTTTAATGTCAACTCGATGGGCATTAGCGTCTTACCTTGAGTCTGGAAAATTGGTAGAACTTAAGTTTGAGCACGAGTTAGCTATCACTCAACATTCTGATATGGCCGTTTATTTGTTGTATCAAAAACAACGCTATTTAGTGCCAAAAGTAAAAGCGGCAGTAGACTTTTTAGTTGAACGAATAAAAGTGAAATGAGGGTTAAAGAAGCCAATAAAACTCTATGGAAGAGTTTGTGAAGCAACTAATCTCTCTATTGATTGAAATCACTTTACGGGTATTAACCATTTTTATAGTCATTTTAGCATTAGAAAAATAGGCATTAATGCTAATGCATTGATGTCATCAGTGGATCAGAGTCTTTAGCCATTAATCCTAATTTCATGATTGCACTCATTCAATGAACTTGCACCTTATTGTCCTACAAATGGTCATTTATGCCCTGCATACAACTCTTTAGTGCGAACAGTCTTAAATAATATGATATAAAGTGATATTTCATCGAAGCTAAAACTCACCTTGTGTAGACGTGGCAATTTCAGCCTAACTATCCGCGTGATGAATGTGGTAATTCGATTTATTCATTTGATTAATGTTAGGCGCATTTTTATTCTGTCGTCCTATGTTGGGCGCACTCCCTTATCGTTTTTTAGCATCACCGGAGACAAAACTCATGACAAACATGAATGTGGATGCCACGCAGTTAACGACTAAACCATCCCAAGATGGTTTTTGCATGCCAGCCGAATGGGCCCCGCAGCAAGCTGTGTGGATGATTTGGCCATATCGTCCTGATAACTGGCGCTCTGCTGGGGCTTATGCTCAGGCGACGTTTGCTAAAGTGGCAGATGCTATTGGTGCTGTTACCCCTGTTTATATGGGTGTACCCAAGGAGTTTTTGGCACAAGCCAAGACGGTCATGCCTTCTCACGTTACCTTAGTCGAAATAGATAGCAATGATTGCTGGGCTCGCGATACCGGGCCTACAGTTGTGGTGAATGCCAAGGGCGAATGCCGTGGTGTTGATTGGGGCTTTAATGCCTGGGGTGGTCATAACGGTGGTTTGTATTTTCCATGGGATAAGGACGAGCAAGTAGCGCAACAGATGCTGACCCAGCATGGATTTGAGCGTTATCAGGCTCCGCTTATTCTTGAAGGTGGTTCTATTCATGTCGACGGTGAAGGTACCTGCATGACGACGGCTGAATGTTTGCTTAACAGTAACCGCAACCCAGATTTGACTCGTGAACAAATAGAAGCATTACTGGCTGAATATTTAAATGTTAAGCAGTTTATTTGGTTACCAGAAGGCGTGTACATGGATGAGACTGACGGACATATTGATAATATATGCTGTTTTGCTCGCCCAGGCGAAGTGGTTTTACACTGGACTGATGATCAAACCGATCCGCAGTATCCTCGTTCAAAAGCCGCTTTGGATATTTTGCAAAATACTGTTGATGCACAGGGGCGTAGGTTAAAAGTCCATTTACTACCACAGCCTGGTCCTTTGTATTGCACAGAAGAAGAAGCGCAAGGCGTAGTAGAGGGGACTGGTGTTCCACGCACGGCGGGCGAGCGCTTAGCGGGTTCTTATGCAAACTTTTTAATTACCAACAATCGTATTGTTTTCCCGTTACTCGACCCAGCAACCGACGATATTGCAGCACAAAAATTGCAAGAAATATTCCCAGAGTATGAGATTGTCGGTGTGCCTGCCCGTGAGATCTTATTAGGTGGTGGTAATATCCATTGTATTACTCAACAGATCCCCTCAGGAAAATAAGTAAACCCAAGGAGAACACAGTGACCATTTATGTCACTGTTGTTTCAACACAATTGGCTTTTAAGAAGAGGTCGTAACATGTTCGAAGTCACTGAGGTTCCCATTGCCGAGCTGCGTACAGCTCTCGAATCCGGTCGCACCACAGCGGTTGAACTGGTGAAGTCTTATCTAACAAGGATTGATGCTTACGACGGCCCAGCGACACAGACCAAGCTGAATGCGCTAGTTGTTAGCAATCCAGGTGCGTTAAAGGAAGCGGAGGCTTCTGATGCACGCCGAGCTCGTGGTGAAACACTGAGTCCACTAGACGGCGTTCCTTATACAGTCAAGGACAGCTACTTAGTTAAGGGGCTTACTGCGGCTTCTGGTAGCCCAGCGTTTAAGGACTTGGTTGCTCAATACGATGCCTTTGCCGTCGAACGTCTGCGCGATGCAGGTGCTATTTGTTTGGGTAAAACCAATATGCCACCTATGGCTAATGGTGGTATGCAGCGCGGTCACTACGGTCGCGCCGAAAGCCCATACAATGCTAATTATCTTACCGCTCCGTTCGCCTCTGGTTCTTCAAATGGTGCAGGTACTGGTACCGCTGCAAGTTATTCTGCTTTTGGTCTAGCTGAAGAGACATGGTCGAGTGGTCGTGGGCCAGCATCGAACAACGGTCTGTGTGCTTATACTCCATCACGTGGGGTGATTTCTGTGCGTGGTAACTGGCCGTTGACACCGACTATGGATGTTGTGGTGCCTTACACTCGTACTATGGCAGATATGCTTGAAGTGCTGGACGTTATCGTTGCAGACGACCCTATTACTCGTGGTGATTTATGGCGTCTACAACCTTGGGTTGAAATCCCAAAAGCATCGACAGTACGTCCAAAATCTTATCTGGATCTTGCCGCTCAAGCCGACACGCTTAAAGGCAAGCGTTTTGGCGTACCGCGCATGTACATCAATAAAGATGAGTTGGCTGGCACCAGCGAAAACCCTGGCATTGGCGGCCCGACTGGCCTGCGCATCCATACTCGTGCGTCTGTTATCGATTTATGGGAAGCTGCACGCTCAGCGCTGGAATCTGCCGGAGCTGAAGTCATTGAAGTGGACTTTCCGCTGGTTTCTAACTGTGAAGGTGATCGCCCTGGTGCGCCGACTGTGTTCAATCGTGGCATGGTCACGCCTGAGTTTCTCGACGATGAGCTATGGGCGCTATCGGGTTGGGCTTTAGATGAATTCTTGCGTGCTAATAATGATCCTAAATTGAACAAACTGGCAGACGTCAATGGGCATTTGATTTTCCCACATGATCTTGGCACCTTGCCTAACCGTGAGGGTGACCTCGCCGCAGGCATGGATGAGTACGTCAACATGGCCAAAAGAGGCCTTAAGTCGTATAACCAAATCGACAGTATACCGGATGGGCTGCGCGGCTTAGAGAAGACACGCAAGTTGGATCTTGAAGATTGGATGGACGAACTCAAGCTTGATGCTGTGTTGTTCCCAACTATGGCAGATGTAGGCCCAGCAGATGCACAGGTTAATCCAGCTTCTGCGGACATTGCGTGGAGTAATGGTGTTTGGGTTGCTAACGGTAATCTTGCTATTCGCCACTTAGGTGTTCCGACAGTGACTGTGCCAATGGGCGTAATGGCCGACATTGACATGCCAGTAGGTTTGACTTTTGCTGGCCGTGCTTATGATGACAACGACTTGCTTCGGTTTGCCGGTGCATTTGAGGCAACGGGCAGCAAGCGCGTTATCCCTCCACGTACGCCAATGCTAAGCAGTAAATAATAAGCACTATGCATTAAAAACTCAAAACGGGATTGGCTCCAGCATGCCAATCCCGTTTTTTTATTACAACGTAAATACCTCTTAAACATTAACATGATGCAGTGATATCGCTGATAAAAAATGGCGTTGGTGTTTTGAATAACAAGTCTAATCATCATGTGCTAATTACCTTGTAACGACAGTGATGAGGTGATGATAAAACAAGGCGCGCTTTTAGGTAGGCAAAGTGAGTCGTTACAACACTTTTTACACCGTTTTCTCTTAAGGCTCATTGACTTCATATCGGTGTACAGTTTCATTAAGCCACAATATTGCACTCGTCATCCTTCAGAAATACGCAGCTTGTTAATGAAAGCCAGAAGTCACCTTGGTGAGGAAACCAAACATAAAGCGCTATTGCTCACAGAGCAGATGAGAAAGGATTTAAATATGTCGTTCGCTGTAATATAAGTAAAGGTTCTAAACAATATCACTTCATGTCAAAAGATTCGTAATCAGCATTGAGTTTCTTCTACACATTACGCCAAAAGCGGAATATCGAAGGATAAATTTGAACACATGAAAGGAGGTTTCTTGTGACAAATAGAAAAATGGTAAACACGAATTTGGATGTAGAACATCTAAACAAGCAAGAACAACACTGGGAAAGTATATTTTCCGGTAAACCCAATATGTTTGGAGAATCCCCAAGTGATGCGGCTGTAAAAGCTGTAGAAATATTTAAAAAAGAAGGTAAAACTAATGTCCTTGAAATTGGCGGTGGTCAGGGGCGAGATACCATGTTCTTTGCCGAAAATGGTATTTGTGTTCAGGTGTTAGATTATTGCCAGTCAGGTGTGCATGCTATAACAAAAAAAGCAGAAAATAATGCGCTCTCTCAACTGGTCACCGCGAGATGTCATGATATTAGAAATCCACTTCCTTATGAAAATGACTCATTTGATGCTTGTTTTTCCCATATGCTTTATTGCATGGCATTAACTACCAATGAACTTGAGTTTCTCTCAAGCGAGATAAAACGAGTGTTAAAGCCGAGCGGGCTTAACATATACACAGTAAGGCATACTGGAGATTCTGATTATGGAACAGGAACCCGTATAGGAGAGGATATGTATGAAGTTGGCGGCTTTATTGTGCATTTTTTCTCAAAAGAAAAGGTAAGACAATTAGCTAAAGGGTATGAATTGGTTTCCGTTGATGAATTCGAAGAAGGTTCGTTACCAAGAAAGTTATTTCGTGTAACGTTGAGGAAGTAATAGTGGATGAAAGTTACCTAACGACTTAATAGTAAAAATCAGCATGTCGGTATTAATGACCGGTAATAAACAATATTTATAGGTTGTTCAATTTTGAGGAGACTGTAACTAATTTTGTGTAACTGCTTATCAAAACGTACTCTATTGAGAGTTAAGGATAGGCAGATACTCATGAACAAAAAAGATATTGAAGCTTTTGCTAAAGAAGCAGCTAAAAGCATTAAAACACCAGAAGACTTAAATCAATTTAGTCAGATGCTCAAGAAGATAACGGTCGAGGCCGCTCTTAATGCCAAAATGGATGAACACCTGGGTTATGAGAAACACCGTAAATCCACTTCTGCTAATAGCCGTAACGGTAAAACCAGCAAGCGCATTCAAACTGAAGATGGCCAGTTTGAGCTTGATACGCCGCGAGACCGTGAAGGCAGTTTCGAACCTCAGTTAGTTAAAAAGCACCAGTCCAGATTTACCTCTATGGACGATAAAATATTGTGGCTCTACGCTCAAGGCATGAGTACTCGTGATATCGTTCAAGCCTTTGATGAATGGTACGGCGCAGAGATATCACCCACGTTAGTTTCTCGCGTAACCAACGCCGTTCTCGAGCAAGTTATTGAGTGGCAAAGTCGACCTTTAGATTCCATTTACCCAATCGTTTACCTTGATTGTATCGTCATAAAAATCCGTCAGGATAAGCGCGTTATCAACAAATCAATTTTCTTAGCATTAGGAATTAACCTTGAAGGCCATAAAGAGCTAATGGGGCTTTGGATAGCTGAAAATGAAGGGGCTAAATTTTGGTTAGGTGTCCTCACTGAACTGCAGCAACGAGGCGTTGAGGACATTCTCATCGCTTGTGTTGATGGCTTAAAAGGCTTCCCTGACGCTATAAATACCGTTTATCCAGATACTCATGTACAACTCTGTATCGTGCATATGGTCAGAAACTCGTTAAAGTACGTATCGTGGAAAGACTACAAGGCAGTCACAGCGGACCTTAAGAGCATTTATCAATCCGCAACGGAGGAGGAAGCGTTACTCGAACTCGATCGTTTCAGCGATACTTGGGATGAGCAATACCCCCAAATAAGCAAGTCATGGCATAATCATTGGCATAACTTAAATACGTTTTTTAACTACCCTCAGGATATTCGTAAGGCTATCTACACAACAAATGCTATTGAGTCATTAAACAGCGTGATTAGACGAGCGTTGAAAAAACGTAAGGTATTCCCAAGTGATGACTCAGCTAAAAAAATGGTTTACCTTGCTATAAAAGAAGCCAGTAAAAAATGGACCATGCCCATTCGAAACTGGCGTACTGCGATGAATCGATTTATTATTGAATTCGAAGACAGAATTGTGAAGTATATTAACTAAATTGCAGTTACACAGAATCTGTTACACCCTCATTTTGAGTGTAGTAGTCGTGAATAACTGCACCAAGCGTCCTGCTTTAATATCTTGTTGTGTAAAGTCTGATAAGCACACAATTCCCGTACCGCACAACGCGAGCTGCCTTAAGGCTTCTCCACTGTCGGCTTTAATATTGGTTTGAATATGCAGCAGGTTATTAAATGCATCGTAAATCGGCAAATCATTTAACTTTTCTAACTAGCTGAAACCTAATAACTGATGTTGCGTTAAATCTTCGACGGTTGCTGGTGTACCGTGTTTAGCTAAGTAATCAGGGCTAGCTAAGATCCTAATTTGACTTAACCCCAGTGGAGATTCTGTTAACGTCGAGTCTTTAAGTTCACCAATTCGAATGGCAATATCGGTTCGCTGCTCTAATAAATCGATGAGATTTTCATTATTTACTAACTCAATTTGTGAGCTTACGGCAGCATAGTTCAACAAACACCTGCTTGGTGGATGGGCGCACCGTGGATTGTTAAAAAATATATTAATGAAGTATTTACCATTGGCCATGGTCGTCTGTATCAAAGTGCCGGACGCACCCGTAAAAATACCGAGCACAAATATGGCTCTGGTGGGCTAATACAAGGCAAACAATACATGCTTAGCGTTACGTGGAACGCGCCTGCAGAAGCCTTTACCGATCCGAACCAGTTCTTTGAAGGTGTTGGTGTTGATGGGGTTTATTTGGCTATGCATAAAGCGCATCAGTTTTTAGGTATGTCACAACTTGAAACCTTTATGAGTAATGATGTGATTAAGAATCCAGATATTGAAAGCGATACGAGCCGTTATAAAGCTCATTTAACTCGCTTATTTGCTTCGTAATGTAACGATAGCATTAGTCTGCACATACCTACGCCCTGATGGAATCAATGGTCTAAATCGACGCTGCTTCTAGTATGTTTAGCTCAACCTATAAAGTCTGCGATAGCGATAAGCATTATTGAAAAATAGGATTTTTATTAATAACTTGCTATTGTTCTGTAGGGGTTAAAAGTACCTTTATCACTAATGTTAAAGGTACGCTTTTAAAGAAGATGTGGATATTAAATGATTGATGCTGTTTGTACTTACGGTGGTGAAAGGCACACTTTTTCAATTTTGAAATTTCAGGCGTTACCTGAAACTGAAATTGAAAAATTTAGGCAGTTTTTACAATGCCCTGAGTGCGAAGGAAAAGCTTACTATCGTAAGAGAAGCTCAGACGGTAAAGCAGCGTGTTTTGGCTCTCGATATCATGTTGCAGGATGTGATGAAGGTCATTCTTCAACTCAACGAGACCGAGAGACTCGGCATAGTGTAGAAGTAAATAAAGTCATTTCTGATGCTGATGTTATTAGCATTGATTTCATGTTGTCAAACAGCAAAAAGTCAATCGCAGAGGTGCACACTGTCACCCCTGCATCAACCCCCACGCCTCCCACAAAAAACGCTAATACAAGTGGCAAACACGCTAACAATATTGAACAAATCAAGGTCAAAGTATTAGGGCTAGAGAAAATTCTCAATAGCTTGATGCGTGGCAGCGATTTAGCTGAGTCGAGTACCTTGATTGAGCTTGATACGGGTTACAAATTTAAAGCCAAGAATTTATTTGTTAACTTTGCCGAGGCTGAGCCAAGTGCTAATGCCAAAGAGGCAAAGCCTAAAATGTACTGGGGTACGATTTCACATCTAGATAAAGAACTTGATTGGTTAAACCCATCTGATTGTACTGATGTTGGCATTCCTATCTCTAAATATAAATCGATAATATTGGAACGTTTTAATGTATCGGAAGGGCGTCAGTTAGAAGGTGCGGGGATTATTCTGTTTGGAAAATGTTTTTGGAACTCAAAGAAGACCCGCAAGATAATTGAATTGTGGAATTCAGACAGAATTTTTATCTCAGTATTAGAAGACTAATCTGCAATAAGCCGTTTAGCCATTAAAGATATATTGGCTTATATCACAATGTGTTGCTTACAAAATTGAAGCAGCTTTTTGATGAATGGCATGTTTTGATTTCGAGTCGTGTTTGATGTACTTGCTGCATTTTTGCTATTGGATTGACCTTTGAGTCGATCTTCTCTTATTTTTCGCCTTTCATCAGCGCGGTTCGCAACTTCGGCGAACTGTTGTCTTTGTGCCAATGTCATACTTGCCATAAAACTCCGAAAAGGAACTTTGGGTGTGGCAGCGGCTAGATTGGTTTTTGGTGTGCTACACATAGTTATACTCTAGTTGGCAAAAAGTGGTGTACTTAATAAGACCGACAAGAGTGAGATTACATTTCATTTGTGGCGTAATTTAAATTTTGCGGGCAATATCATCGCATGAGCACGCTGAGATTTTTATCATTTCCACAGTGACCTAAAGTATGTTTTGAACAACGGTTTCGCTAACTGCTTAGTGATTATTTCAATAGCTTTTATTGAGAGTAAAAAAGCCCTGAGGCGATAACGGCTCAGGGTTTAGATTGTTTGTAATCTTAACTAGTAAGATATGTTCAACTTGCTTTTTTTTGCTCAAATTCGGACTTTTTTAAATACGAGCCATACGTTTAAGCAGCAACAACCACAGTATAGGGAGCAACAAGATATAGAAAAACAACACTTTTGCACCGATATCCCCGTAGAACAAAGTGTTGTTTACAAATCTCACAATGCCCATAGGATCCCATGGCATGTAATGAATATTGCCGTGCAATAACATCGCACCTAAAATCACAATTGTAATGGCAATCCATTGTCTTGCTGGCTCGTAGCTTTTCACTAGAAACGCAGGAATAAACGCGGCTAAACCGATACCAATAAAGTTCTGCGCAAGGTGAGCCAGTAATGGATATTCACTGCTATTTAATCGCCACAATAAGTTGCCGGCAGCAGACTGGCCGATTGCCATGATGCTTAATGCATAATAACCAATGCTAATGCACAGGCTGAGTAAGACTAATTTGATGATATTCATTTATTTCCTTTTAATGTGAATATTCCATAAACGTTTTTTCGAAACAGTGTACAGATTTTACCGTCAATAGTGAGTAATGGCTATTTCTGTAATATTGCATTATATCGACTAAATGCAGCATCGAGATCGGCAATTAAATCGTCGGCATCTTCAAGTCCAATGTGTAAGCGTATTAATGGTTTACTGCTGTCCCATTGGGTCGCAGTACGGATATTGTTAATACCAAATACCCCTAAAATTAAGCTTTCGAAACCGCCCCATGAAAAGCCCATTTTAAAATGGTCCATGTTTTCAACAAAAGCAGTGACAGACGCTAAGTCGCCTTGCTTAAGTACAAACGAAAATAAGCCATTACCGCTGTTAAAGTCGCGTTTGAAAAATTCGTGACCAGGGCAAGTATCAAACGCAGGATGACGGATATGGTCCACTTCTGGACGAGTCGCTAACCAATTAGCCACTTTTAAGGCATTTTTATTATGTTGTGCCATACGTACCCCTAAGGTTCGTAAGCCTCTCGCAGCTAAATAGACGTCATCCGGCGAAGTCGTTTGGCCCATTAAGTAACTGTTTTCGCGCAGTTGTTCCCAATGTTTTTCATTGGCAGTTGCCGTACCCATCATGACATCTGAATGGCCGACAATGTACTTGGTGGCGGCTTGAATAGAGATGTCGACACCCATATCGAATGGACGAGAATTAATGGGAGATGCCCAGGTATTATCCAGCATTACAATGACATCATGTTCGTGAGCGATACGGCTAAGCGTCGGTACATCTTGCACTTCCATGGTGATAGAACCTGGTGATTCTAAAAATAATACCTTGGTGTTAGGACGAATTAACTCACGAATGCCTGCGCCAATCATTGGGTCGTAATAGGTGGTTTCGATGCCAAAACCTGCCAGCATTTTATTACATAAATCGCGTGTTGGTTCATAGGCGGTGTCGACCATTAATAAATGGTCACCACTTTTTAAAAATGATAACAAAGCGCTGCTGATCGCGCCCGCACCAGAAGGGTATAACGCAGTGCCAGCACCGCCTTCAAGTTCGCATATGGCTTGTTGAAAGGAAAAATGGGTTGGGGTGCCGCGACGACCATAAAACATTTCACCGTTGGTTTTATTTTTAATCGCAAAGCGCATCTCATCCATGGTGTCGAACACCACTGTCGATGCTCTGAATACTGGCGGATTAATAATGCCTTTAGTGAACTTTTTTTCGCGGCCAACGCTAACAATTTGGGTGGCTAACTTATCGTCTTTGCTCATGTTGTTACTTCCATTATGTGTAGAGTCCACGGTTTACGTTTTAGCTAATGTTTATTAGTAAAATATCAATAACATGGATAAATGCGCTACGGTGAGTGATCTACTGATGTTCATTATCCTAGCACCAACAAACCTAAATAAAACCGCCTAATTGACAAGCTTGACTATTTTTCATCACTTAGCGGTAAACTGAGGATCATTTCAACTCCTTCTACCCCATTTTTTGTCATGTTAGTCGCTTTAATGGTGCCATGATGAAAATCACTGACTAGTCTCGCAATATACAAGCCTAATCCTAGATGGGGCTTGCCATTAATGCCTTGAGGCCTGATTGACACCATAGATTCAAAAATCTGGCTGTTCATGTCTTTTGGCAGTAAAGGACCAATGTTACTGACGGTTAATATCGCTTGTTTTTGATATTGGGTCAGGCTGACTGTGATGGCGCTGTCGGGCTGATGAAACTCAATTGCGTTGTTGATTAACTTATCCATTAATTGGGCGATGTATTCTGGTACACCGTCGCAATACATGGCTTTATCTTCAATGTGGATGCTAAAGAGCTGATCTGGATAAGTCATTTGATAGCCTTGCATGCAACCGCTAATCACTTTCTTTAATGAAAAACGACAGCTTTCAGCTTGGGTCAAACTGGCTTCGAGTCGAGTTGCTTCGCTTAAGTTATTTAAAATAAGGTGCAAGCGACTCACACCTTCTTGGGCGCGACTGACGTACTTTTGTGATTGATCGTCCAGTTGTTGTAAACCTAAATGTTCAAGTGAGCTACGCACCACGGCTACAGGGGTACGGAGTTCGTGCGATAAACGTGACGACATGTTTTCTAAATAATGAGTGTATTGCCCTAAGCGGCTGACAATGCTAGAAAAGCTGCGTGACAAATCACCGATTTCATCTCGGTTTTTGGATGCGACAATTTGCTGTCTGACTCGGCCTTGGCTGTCGATGGCGAGTTCGGCCTGATCACGTAAACGGCGGATGCGGCTTGAAATACTCGAGGCAAAAATAAACAAGGCTAACGTGCCCATGCTCATAATGGTCAAAATAACGTTAAACAGTTTTTCTAAGGCGCGGTTGCGCAAACTGCGAATGCCGTGAGTGGTTTCTTCTGCAATAACCACCCCCATGACTTTATCGTCAATCCATATTGGGCTTGCAGCGGCTAATACCACAGCTTTGCTATCTGGCGTTAAGCGCCATGTAGAGCCTTGTTTTCCACTTAAGGCTTTTTCAATATGGCTGCCAGTCAGCTCGGTTGAGTCTTGCAGCGAATCGATAAAGTCTTGTGGTGGACGGGTCAATATTTTGTAATACAACGGCAGAATATATTGCTGCTTAAAGTGCAGCCAAAATGAGTCTGGTTGATTGACCTCAATATCATCTGCCCAGGTGTTGGACGATGAACGAATATCACCAGATTTGGCCAGTACGCGGCCATGATTATCGACGACCCAAATTCGTGAACTATTGTGGCTCATGCCTTTAATGATATTTTCAATTTCAGGCGAGGGCACTAATACTGTGCCTAAACTGGCTACTGAGTCGGTGGCCGATGTACCGATGACATTCACTAATTGCCGTGTTTTGCTATCGTTAACATTATGAATCGCAAAACCTAATTTGCTGCCTACCATTTCGAGCGGCAGCCTGAATTCAATATTGTATCCCTTGTCTGTTTTTAACCACTGGCCTTGAATACGTGACTCAGGCGTAACGGGCATTGATTGGCTGGGGTCGGCGGGTAGTTCAAATGCACTGAGCCAACCACTTTTGGTATTGGCAACAATATAACGTCTGAACTGACCGTCTGGTGATTGAGTTGCCATGACTAAGTGATCGTTTCTATCAATTCGTAAGCTTTTACGGTTACGAAAAATTAGGCTTGGATCATTGACCTTAAAAAAACCGTATAAATAGCCGCCGTATTTGCCCACCATATGGCTAAAGCTGATATTGGCAGGGTCGGATTTATTACGTTGATAAATAACATGTTCGTCAGAATAGTTAAGGGTGCGATGTCGGTATAAGTCCCAGTCACTCAGTTTACCGTCCAGTTGAATAGGCCCTGCTAGGGGGTAGGCGTATAAGTCGCGGCCTTTTTCTACTTGCTTTAAAAAACTGGCTTGGTTGTCAAATAACTTAGGCCGTTCATGCAAGGCCGTCGCAAGGGCTTGGGTGGTGCCTTCAAGGGTTTTCTCTTGGCCATAACGTAAGTACTTTTCCATTTCCCACACATATTCATACCCCAGCCAAGGTAGACAGAGTAAAAACAGCGACAAAATGACGACTTTGGCTCGTAGTCCTATCGGTAAATTCATCTGTTAGATATTGTCCCAGCGGTAGCCCATACCATAAACGGTATCGATACAGTCAAACTCAGTGTCGATGGCGATAAATTTTTTACGGATGCGTTTTACGTGTGAAGTAATCGTGCTGTCGTCGACGTAAATTTTAGCTTCTTGCATTAAATCTTGTCGACTGCGTACATGTCCTGGGTGTTTTGCCATGGCATGTACCATCCAAAATTCGGTGACGGTGAGTTCTATTGGGAGCGATTTCCAATACACCTGAATACGGTTGCCATCAATAGTGAGGTGACCGCGTTCGAGTAAGTTGTCTTCCATGGGGCTTGAACCGATTAATTCTGAGCGGCGAAATAAGGCTGCAATACGGGCCATTAAGTGAGGAAAGCTGACATCTTTAGTTAAGTAGTCGTCGGCACCTAAACGTAGGCCACACACAGTGTCAAAGTCGCTGTCTCTGGCGGTTAAAAAAATAATAGGTAAGCCGCTCGACATCGCCCTAAGTGCTTGGCATAGGGTAAATCCACCATCAATTTCATGCTCTAAGCCAATATCAATAATGGCTAAGTCAGGTAAGCGTGCATTAAAGGCGAGCATGGCTGCTGGGCGGTTGGCATAGGCTTGGACACTATAACCATGCTGTTGCAGGACATCTTTGTAGTTTTCGCGGATAGCGGTTTCGTCTTCAACAATGGCAATTCGTTTCATGGGATAATTTCAATTAATAAGCTGATAAATGAGTACATGGCTGACTATACAGGATTTTATGGTCCAAAAAAGCCGTTGAGGGCAATTGCCATATTGTTGCCACATTTGATCGCCACATTGCCATTTTTGCTCCCCAATAAAGCCACCAATGAGGTGTTTAATAGCGACATAGAGTTAATTAGCAACGCATTAACTCATGTATTGATGATAACTATCATTTTTTAACTCACCGCTAAACGGGACTTTTTATGAAAAAGCAACTTATCGCAGCAACAATTATTTCTACCATGATGATTTCAAACGTCAGCTGGGCCAATGACACTGACGTGCTTGAAGAACGTGAACATACTGAAGAGCTAGTGGGTTTGAGCTCGGGCATTTTACTTGGCGCAGTCATTGCTGGGCCTGTTGGTGCCATTATTGGTGCATTTACGGGCACCTTTATTGGTAAATCAGTTGGTGATGAAGCAGAGCTCACCATCCAGAAACAACAATTGGTGGAGCAAGAACAACAATTAACTCAAACCAACGAGCAATTAATGGCTCTGACCACTAAGCAGCAGTCATTGGAGCAGGTGTCGGATAAATATTATCAATTACAGTCTAGCTTGGCAGAACAAAATGCGAATCAACAACAAATACTTAATGAATTAACCATTGGGATGAATGTACAGTTTAAAACCGGATCGAGCCATATTGAGCCGTTATTTGAACAACAGTTAGATAATGTGGCTTACATGATGAGTTTGTCACCAGAATTGACCATTGATTTAACGGGCTATGCCGATCGCCGTGGTGATAATGCTTTCAACCAAGCGTTGTCTGAACAGCGTTTAGCTGAAGTGACCCAATACTTAGCGGCACAAGGTATTGCTCGTGAGCGTTTGCATGGACAAGCTTATGGTTCAACGTTGCCAATACATCAAGAACAAAATTTTGAAAACGACTTTTTTGACCGTCGCGTGACGCTCAAGTTATTGGCTCCTGGCGCTGAACTTGCTGCTAACTAAATCTACACGTCGATTTTCCTTTTTGTTTTGATATTACTCATCTAGGCGCAAACATTGATGTTGTAGCCTAAATGGGTAAGGAGCGAGTATGCGCCCGTTGTTTTTGATCTCACGTTTGTCTGTTAATTATATTGGTAAATTGTTGTGTTTCGGTTTGTTGTTTGTCGTTTATGCCAGTATCACAACGGCATTTGCATCTCCGTCTGGCTATCAAGATGACGATATCACCCAAGGCACGTTAGAGTATTTTCAACAAAATCAAGTGATACAAGCTTTTGCGCTAGATACACAAGTGAGCATGGATGTGTCGGGATTACTCAATCGGGTCACGGTTAAGCAAGTGTTTATCAATGACTCCGATCAATGGGTTAATGGACGATACTTATTTCCGTTACCGGAAACGGCTGCGGTCGATAGTATGAAATTACGCATTGGCGACAAAGTTATCGCCGGACAAATTCAACCTAAAAAACAAGCATTACAAACGTTTGAAACCGCCAAAAAACAAGGTAAACAAGCGAGTTTGTTACAGCAACAACGACGCAACTTGTTTACCTCTGACGTGGCCAATTTAGGGCCACATGAACAACTCGTGGTGGAAATCAGTTATCAACAAAAGGTTGAGTATCGTGATGGGGTATTTAGCTTACGTTTTCCATTAGCGATAACACCGCGTTATAACCCGCAAGCTGAGAGCACTACCGAGCAACCGCAATTGGCCATGCCATCGAGCGCTAATACGACGACTGTTAAACACGTCAGGCCAGAACTAGATGTGAAGATGCAGGTGAATATTGATGCTGGTTTTGAACTAACCTCATTAGACAGTCTTTATCATCCGATTAAGCAATCTAATGTAGGCAATCATTACAGTGTGAACTTTGCCAGCAAACAAATTGCCGACCGTGATTTTGTACTGCAATGGCAAGCTAATGTTGGCGCAGTACCACAAGCGGCGACGTTTTATCAAACCGGTAAAACCCATGTGAAAAACAATAGTATTGAACGTGAACAGACTGCACTACGACAGCCTAACCCCGTTGATAATAATATGTACTCACTCTTGATGTTAATGCCGCCGAGTGTGGAAGTCAGCGAGCAACACCTTATTGCCCGCGAGCTAATTTTAGTCATCGATACCTCTGGTTCTATGTCTGGACAGTCAATCACTCAAGCTAAGCAAGCATTGCAATTTGCCCTAGCAGGACTGCGTGACATCGACAGCTTTAATATTATTGAATTTAATAGTGACGTAACCCTTTTATCTGCAACGCCATTGCCTGCTAATAGCCGTAATATTGGTAAAGCAAACCGATTTATTCAGTCATTAGAGGCCGACGGCGGCACCGAAATGCGCAGTGCATTGCAAACTGCGCTGGTGGATAGCGTACAGCAAGATTCAGATCAAACCGATACACGCAGTGATATGTTGCGCCAAGTGATTTTTATGACAGACGGTGCCGTTGGCAATGAACATGAGTTGTATCAGCTTATTAACGATCAGTTGGGTGGCAGCCGATTATTCACGGTCGGTATTGGCTCTGCGCCTAACTCAGATTTTATGCGTCGGGCGGCAACAATGGGGCGAGGGACATTTACCTACATTGGCAATGAGTCTGAAGTGCAGCAAAAAATTGAACAATTACTTAATAAAATTGAACAACCCGTGTTGACCAATATTGGCTTGTATTATCTTGATGGCAGCGTACCGGATTATTGGCCGACGACTATTAGCGATTTATACCAAAATGAACCACTTTGGGTAAGCATTAAATCGGCGTCACACCAACAACAGCCCATCATAGTGTCTGGCAATATTAATGGTCAATATTGGCAGCAACAACTTGATTTTGAAGAAAACCAGGCTGCTAAGGGCATCGATTTATTATGGGCAAATGCACAAATAACATCACTTGAGCTTTATAAAGACAATGCCAGCCTCGACCGCGTCAATAAGCAAGTTGAAGCATTAGGCTTGTTGTATCACTTAGTGACCAGCCAAACCAGTTTAGTTGCTGTGGATGTCACTCCGGTTAATCCATTGATTGATAATCCTATAGATGTGCAGTTACAACCGCATATGCCCCATGGTTTAAATGCTGCTCAGTCGTCGCAAGTATTGCCACAAACCAGTACAGCTAGTCGATTATGGTTATTAATTGGTTTTAGTTTGCTTGGCTTAGGTTTGTTGCATTATTTATGGCTAAGACAACGCTTACCTGGCCAATTGTTAGTGATTGAATCACATGATTAAACAGGAGCGTAAATATGTCGCAAACAATATCACCGACCAAACATTGGATTGTGATTGCGCTGATAAGCGTAGTGGGATGCGCACTATTATTACAGGGAGGTTATATGCAAGCTAAAGCCCATTTTGCCCAATTTTTAATTGAACGTGCTTTTGAAAAAACCTTGGTAGATAGCCAACCTCATAAACCCTGGTCTTGGGCCGACACTCATCCGGTGGCTAAGATGCGTGTGTTGCAACAACACAATGATAGCTTGCAACCTTTAGGCAGTGACTTGTACGTATTAGCAGGGGCATCTGGGCGCAATTTAGCGTTTGGACCTGGGTTGATGTTAGCAGGAGCTTCGTTGGGTGAGCAGGGCAATATGATTATTGCTGGCCATCGAGACAGTCATTTTATGCGTTTACAGTACGTTAAGGTCGGCGACATGATTGAACTGTATAGCACTGCAGGGGAGCGAGTGTTATATCAAATTACTACCACCCATGTAGTGCATGAAACCGACTTAGATGTGCTGGCACCTACAGCCGAAAGTCACTT
The DNA here is from genome assembly GCF_005234075.1 of Shewanella sp. MEBiC00475. NCBI lineage: Bacteria > Pseudomonadati > Pseudomonadota > Gammaproteobacteria > Alteromonadales > Shewanellaceae > Shewanella > Shewanella sp. MEBiC00475. The sequence continues at coordinate 197,736 of NZ_CP039928.1, read as the reverse complement.
AACCTTGATAACTTGTTATCCATTCGACCAATTGAGTGGTAATGCCGAATACCGCTATATTGTTGAAGCTAAGCCAGTAGTGAGCAACCCTTTATACAGTTAACTCCAGTTATACAGTTAACCATAATTGCGATACCCAAGACTTGATAAATCTGTGGCTAATAAATATGTGTATTTTAAATATTGAGTCGTTTGAGATAATGACAAATGGAAGGAAAAGTAAAACCTAAGGTTAGGCGGCTAATGTTTATAAGGTGTTTCGCTTAAATGGGTAATAAAAAAGCAGAGCGCTAATGGGCTCTGCTTTTTTGATATCAGAAAGCGACAACTACGCTTTCGTTATTGATATTAAGCTTTCATTGATTTTTCACCGCGAGCTAACCCCACTACACCAGAACGTGATATTTCAATCACCTTGGTTGAATCGCCAATAGCATGGATAAACGCATCAATTTTATCACTGGTTCCCACCATTTGGATGGTATACAGGCTTGCTGTTACGTCGACAATTTGACCACGGAATATATCTGCTGTGCGCTTAACGTCTTCGCGCTGTTCGCCTTGGGCTTTGACTTTAATTAAGGCTATTTCACGTTCAATATAAGCCGACTCAGTAATGTTAGCCACTTTCAAAATATCGATAAGCTTATGCAATTGCTTTTCAATTTGCTCAAGAATATTTTCATTGGCAATTACGGTAATATTTAAGCGTGACAAGGTCACATCTTCAGTCGGCGCAACGGTTAAGCTTTCGATGTTGTAGCCACGTTGAGAAAATAATCCCACGACTCGTGACAATGCGCCTGGTTGGTTTTCAAGTAATACAGAAATAATACGACGCATTAGCTTTTCTCCGTTTTGCTTAGCCACATTTCGTTCATTGCACCGCCGCGAATGAGCATTGGATAGACGTGTTCAGTTTCGTCTACGCTGATATCAACGAATACTAACTTGTCTTTCATTGCCAACGCTTCAGCTAACTTAGATTCAAGTTCATCTGGGTGATCAATGTTCATTCCTACATGGCCATAAGCTTCTGCGATTTTTGCAAAATTAGGTACTGAGTCCATGTAAGATTGTGAATGACGACCTGAGTAAATCATGTCTTGCCATTGTTTCACCATACCAAGGAAGCGATTGTTTAAATTGATGATTTTAACCGGAGTATCGTATTGCAGCGCAGTTGAAAGCTCTTGAATATTCATTTGAATAGAACCGTCACCAGTGACACAAACAACCGTAGCGTCAGGGTACGCCATTTTAACGCCCATCGCCGCAGGTAAACCAAAGCCCATGGTGCCTAATCCACCAGAGTTAATCCATCGGCGAGGCTTATCAAACGGGTAATATAAGGCGGCAAACATTTGGTGCTGGCCGACATCTGAAGCCACGTAAGCATCACCATTGGTGAGTTTATACAAGGTCTCAATCACTTGCTGTGGTTTGATTCTATCTGTTGTGCGATCAAACTCTAAACTCTTGCGTGAGCGCCAAATTTCAATATCGTTCCACCATGCAGCCATAGCGTCAGCATCATTGGTTTTATTGGTTTCATCAAGCAGCGCTAACATGCTGTCTAGAATATTGTCTGCTGAACCAACAATCGGAATATCGACTCTAATGGTTTTTGAAATAGACGATGGATCAATATCGATGTGCAAAATAGTCGCATTAGGACAATACTTTTCAACATTGTTTGTTGTACGGTCGTCGAAACGGACTCCAATACCAAAAATTAAATCGGTGTTGTGCATTGCCATGTTAGCTTCGTATAACCCATGCATCCCTAGCATGCCTAAACTCTGCTTATGAGTGCCAGGAAACGCGCCTAAGCCCATTAAGGTGCTCACGACGGGGATGTTTAAGCGTTCAGCAAGGGCAAGAATCTGTGCATCACAACCAGAAATAACCGCGCCACCACCAACGTATAATACCGGTTTTTTAGCTGCTAACAGAGCTTGTAAACCTCGGCGAATTTGACCTTTATGGCCTACCGTTGTTGGATTATATGAGCGCATTTTAACGCTGTCTGGGTAAACATAATCATGCAGTATATCTGGGCTTAAACAGTCTTTTGGTAAATCGATCACCACAGGGCCTGGGCGACCTGTTGCGGCAATGAAAAAAGCTTTTTTAACTGTTTCAGGTATGTCTTTAGCATCGGTGACTAAAAAGCTGTGCTTTACGATAGGGCGAGAAATACCAATCATGTCGCATTCTTGGAAGGCATCATTACCAATTAAATTACTCGGTACTTGACCTGATAACACCACTAATGGGATTGAATCCATGTAAGCGGTAGCAATACCTGTAATGGCGTTGGTAGCACCGGGGCCGGAAGTCACTAACACAACTCCAACTTTACCTGTAGCGCGGGCATAGCCATCAGCCATATGTACGGCTGCTTGTTCATGACGAACTAGGATGTGTTCGATACCGGATATTTTATGCAGAGAATCGTAGATGTCTAACACCGAACCGCCGGGATAACCGAAGATATGGCTGACACCTTCATCTATTAATGAGCGCACGATCATACTCGCGCCAGAAAGCTTTTCCATGAAATGAGTCCTTTTAAGTTACCGTATGGTAAACAGTATCTTGTATACAACGACGGTAATCGTTTTAAAAAATAAGTTTGAAGGGTAATTCAAACTCGTAGATTGAAGTTGCCATCGCAATATTCAATAGTGGGTTTCATTGCTACTTACTAAGTAACTAGTCTCCATCTTATGTAAATTTAAATTTACTGCAACCACTTTAGTTAATTATTTTTAAAGGTTGAAATAGTTTCATGTTTATGATTTTTTGGTAGGAGTGTTATGGCCAACGAAAGGCAATGACTGTACCTAATTGGATTGTGTTGTATTAACGTCTATAAATTACCTTATACGTTATATGCTTAAGACTGAAAACGTTTAACCACACATAAAAAGACCACTAAATAGTGGTCTTTTTATGTGTGGTTATTATTGGTAATGTGGTGAGTATTTAAATGATTAGCGTTAATCTAGTTGAGGTGATTTTGGCAGTGTGCTTTGAAAAAACTGACATACCCCGACTAGTACTACTGCGCCAAGCATTAACGCTGAAAAAGGTACTGCGCTGCCGTCATAAAAATATGCTAGCAAGGGCCCTGCAACGGCGCCAAATCCAAATCTGAGGGTGCCAATGACGGCCGTTGCGGTACCAGTTTCTTTCTGGAATTTCATTAACACAATGGCATCGGCATTAACCGACATAATCCCTAGAGAACCCATTAATGGGATCAGCATTGCCACCGTAAAATGATAACTTAATTCAAATACATTAACCGCTAACAAGCCTGTTGCCGATAGGATACCGAAAAATGTTGCTACATGTAACATCCGTTTTGAGCCGAATTGGGTCACTACTTTAGAGTTCACAATATTGGCGAGCATTAGGGCTCCCACGTTGGTGCTAAACAATATAGCAAACAATGACTTATCTAACTTAAAAACTTCCATGTAGATAAATGGTGAAGCGGTTAAGTAGCAGAAAAATGCAAATGAAGTTAATACGCCGCTAGATAAATTAAGTTTAACGCCGCTACGGGCAAACACTGTGTAATAGCCCCCTAAAAATGATTTTTGACTGCGACCACCTAGGTCTTTATCGCTGGGCATTTTAAGTTTAAACAATATTAACGCCAATAAGGTTATGGCATAACAGCTTTGGCTTAAAAAGATCATATGCCAATCGCCAACTTCCATGATTAAGCTGCCCAATGTTGGGGCAAGTAATGGTGCTAACATCATAATTAAGCTGACATAAGACATGCCTTTTGCGGTATTTTGACCATAAATTTCTTTAATATAACCCGGAACCACAACCGTGGCAGCAGCACCTATGAGTGCTTGAGCAAAACGTAATACTAAAAATTGTTCAATACTGGTACTGAGTGAAATTAACAAACTGATTAGGGTGAAGCCTAATAATCCAAATATGACCAGTGGTCTACGACCAATTTTATCGGCTAAAGGACCAAAAACCAGCATACCTAATGCATAACCCGCCAGGTAAATACTGAGTGACTGTTGTACTGTGGTGACATCAGTGTCGAAGCCCAATGCCAAAACCGACATTGCTGGTAAATACATGTCGATAGCTAATGGCGTTATTGCAACAATGGCGGCAAGCATAGGAATTAGCATTGCTAAATGAGGTATACCAACAGGAATTGAAGAATTGGACTTTAATGGCGATACCAAGTGAACCTCGTGTGCTTTGTCGTTACGGCAGAAATTTCGGTTTGTCAGGCGTTAGTTTAACATGATAAATAACATTTATTGATGTTGATTCTGTAATGAATAATGTTGAAATGTGGTGTCTTTATATGTATTGACTGTGGATATTTACGGCACATAAATACCCATTTTTTAATTAATACTCTCTGTTAACTGACTTAGTGATTGAACCTAAAGTTAAGCCTAATTACGCTTAATATTCTATTTTTAATACAATATGATGTAATCACTCGTGAATATGTCGTAATTAATTTGAAATAAAACTATGATTACTGTCTAAATTATTATCATTGAGGTGGTTGTGATACTGAGTCGGTTGTATGGTGTTATGCCTGGGTTAGAGACCTTTTCTCGTTACGAGCGAAGCTGGCTTAAAGATGATGTTCGCGCAGGTTTGTCTGTTGCCGCTGTCGCTTTGCCTGTGGCCATTGCTTATGCGCAATTAACGGGTGTTAATGCTGCGGTGGGTTTGTATTCCTGTGTATTGCCGATGATAATTTATGCCTTATTTGGCACCTCAAGACAACTTATCGTTGGCCCTGATGCTGCAACGTGTGCAGTTATAGCGGCTGTTGTTACACCTCTAGCAGCCGGAGACAGCCTTAAACATTGGCAATTAGTGATGACCATGACCGTGATGACGGGGTTTTGGTGCTTAATTGCCAGCCGGTTTAAATTAGGCGTTTTAGCTGACTTTCTGTCTAAGCCGATTTTAATGGGGCTTCTTAACGGTGTGGCTATTACTATTATAGTAGGGCAGTTTTCTAAAATTTTCGGTTTTACCTTTGATGAAAAATACTTACTTGAACGTTTAGGTGGTGCGCCAAGCTATTTATCGCAAACTCATATACCAACACTATTAATGGCGATTCTTACTGTCATTGTTTATTTTGTGATGAAACGATTAAGGCCTAATTGGCCAGCGTCCATGTTTGCTATTTCTGCGGGGGCAGCACTCGTGTGGGCTTTCCATTTAACGGATTATGATATTGCGGTTATTGGCAGTGTAGCGGCTGGTTTGCCCACCTTCCAAGCGCCGGTATTTAATATTGGTATTGCGCGTGAACTGGTGATGCCAGCACTTAACTTAGCTATGGTTAGTTTTGTGAGTATGATGCTGACAGCCCGTAGTTTTGCCGCTAAAAATGGTTACGAAATTGATGCCGACAAAGAGTTTAAAGCATTAGGGTTAGCGAATATAGCCTCTGCTTTATCGCAAGGTTTTGCGGTGAGTGGTGCAGATTCTCGCACCGCGGTGAATGATGAAAATGGTGGTAAAACCCAATTGGTCTCGGTAATAGCTGCAGTGTTGATTGCCTTTGTGGCAATATTTTTAACTGCGCCATTAGAGTTTATTCCCAGCGCAGCCTTAGGGGTTGTATTGGTGATTGCGTCCATACATTTAATTGATTTGAAATCTCTCTGGGGATTACGTTTACGCGACCGCCAAGCATTTTATCTCGCATTAACGACTTTCTTTGCCGTACTGTTTATCGGCGTTATTCCAGGTATTACCTTAGCCGTTTTATTGGGTTTATTTCAATTTCTTAGAACCGTAATGCGCCCAACAGACCAAGTACTTGGGCTTGATGCCAAAGGAATTATTCGCAGTATCGACAGCAGTGACAAAGCCGCTCCGATCCCTGGAATATTTATTTACCGGTTTAATTCTCCGCTAACCTATTTTAATGCGACTTACTTTAAACGACGTTTACTTGAGCGTTTTGCAAGGCAAAATCAGTTGGAAAGCATCGATTGTGTGATTATTGATGCAGTACCCTGTTTTACTCATTTAGATTTAAGTGTAATGGCGATGCTGGCTGATATAGACGTGTTACTGCGAAAGCGCGGTGTCAGTTTAGTATTGGCTGGGCGAAAGCGTCAGTTGATTAGCTGGTTTGAGCAAACTGATATGGTATCTGGGGACGAGGGGATTACCATTCGTTCTGACTTATATTTAGCATTAAAACTTCACCAAAGTCATATTGCTGCAACCGAAGCGCTGGAATTAAAGAAGGCTTCGGATAATGAATCTACCGAGTCGGTATTGACTCATAGTCAGATTTAACTGTTAGATATTAAATATTTTGTTTTAAACTTCTGAATTTTAAAGTTTTTTATATGTGTTGTCGCAGGTGGCTTTATTCTATACACTCGCTGCAAACGATCTGAGTATGGCAATCATACTGAGTTATGACGCCCCCTCGAAAATCAGGCCCTTGATGTCCTTTCTGAGCCCTTGAGTACAGTAAAAAGCGTAGTCTATTTATTGGATATGGCATGTATGGTTTCGCAAGTAAGTGAAGCAATGCTGGATGTGATCGCAGATGCGTTAGTCGAAAAGGGTTACATCCTTTTATCTGACATCATTCCTGAGTATGTAAGCTCAGCTTTGCTTGTAAAAATGCATGCTGAACAAGACATAAATTTTAAAAAAGCCGCTATCGGACGTGGTGTTGAACAACAAATCAACAGTGACATTCGTTCGGATAAAATCAGTTGGTTAGAAGAACAAGATCATGTTGACCGTGAATATTTAGCGATTATGAGCCAATTGAAAGATGGTTTAAACCGACGTCTATTTATGGGGTTATTTGATTTTGAAAGTCATTATGCTGTTTATGAACCGGGTGGTTTTTATAAAAAACACGTCGATGCACTTAGTGGTAGCCAAAATCGTATTTTATCAACAGTATTTTTTTTGAATCCTGATTGGCACAACAATGACGGCGGTGAATTGATTATTTATGATGAAGCCGATTTCCCCTTAGAAGTGATTAATCCGCAAATGGGCACTTTGGTGCTGTTTTTAAGTGAACGATTCCCACATGAAGTTAGGCCGACAATGAAAACCCGCAATAGTATTGCTGGTTGGTTTAGAGTGAGTCACGCCAATCACGGTTTTTGATCAAGCGATTACGTGCTTCTCGATTCCTATTTGGCAATCGCTATTTATTAATAGCATTTAATCTTACGATAAGAATACTGTTTTACACTATTGATGAAAAACATTGCTGTTACTAGCTGTAAATCTATATGCAGTTAAGGTAATGTAACCTTTTACATTAGAGGAACGTTAATTTGAGCTGGATTAATAGACTAGATTGCTTGATAGGCGAACATGTGATTTTAGAGCCGCTGTCATTAGATCACGTTCCTGGTTTAACTCTAGCTGCCAGCGATGGTGAGTTATGGAAGCTGTGGTTTACACAAATTCCCAATGCCGAAGGCATGAAAGCATATGTCGAGTATGCTTTAACCTGCGAAAATAATGGTGAAGCGGTTGCGTTTGCAGTACGTGATAAAGTCTCTGGGAATATCATTGGTTGTACTCGTATTTGCCACTGGGACCAACCGAATCGCAGACTCGAAATTGGCTACACTTGGTATGCGAAATCCTATCAACGCAGTGCCATTAATACTGAATCTAAATTATTACTACTCCGTTATGCATTTAATACTTTAGATGCGATTGCCGTTGAGTTTAGAACGCATTGGCACAATCACGCCTCTCGAAATGCTATTGCGCGTTTAGGGGCAAAACAAGATGGCATATTACGCAATCACAAAATTCAAGCTGATGGGACCATCCGTGATACGGTGATATTTTCAATTATTGAAACCGAATGGCCTCAAGTTGAACATTTTTTAACATCTCGTTTAGCGCATTATCAATCGTTAACATTATCTACTACTACTTTCTAAAAGACGAAGGGAAACAACCATGAACAAACCTGCTATGTGGATTTTTACTGTATCGGCAATGTGTGTGAGTATCGCTGCACAAGCAGAGAGTGCTGCAGAAAAAGCGTTTACTGATGAGTTACTTGAATGTGCAGCATATTATCAAATTAGTTCAGAAGCGATAGGCGCGATGAATGCTCCACAAATGAAAGCAGTGGGAGAGCGTTTAAAAACCTCTGCAGTTGATGCCGTGAAGATTGCTGGTAAGTATCGTGACCCTGCACAAGTTGATAAAGATGTAGTAACAGCTAAACAAAAACAAATTGCTCAACTAGGTGGGTCTAATAACTTAGGCGGCTTGATGTCAAAATACAAAGATTCTTGTAAATCGATAGTGACTGACCCACAAAAACGTTTAGATTATTGGACTATGGCAACAATGTAATGGGTTACTAAGTCTTTAGAAAATAACCACATTGAAGTTATTCAAGTGGTTATTTTTTTATCCATTCGCCTTGTTTTGTTTGGATCATATGTCCTGGTTCTGCTGCTTCAATGGCCTTTTGTGCTGCAAGTGCAGCAACATTATCAAGGCTAAGACCATTTCGATTAGCGATGATTTGATAATAGTATTTTCGTTTGCTATTGACGCTTAATACCAGCTGTTTCGCTTCTGGTGAGTCGACAACAATGCCTAAGTAACCATTAGGTTGCTCACCCACGATTCTCGCATTCTTAGCGTCTTGTAATGTCATAGCCCATGCATTGGCACACCAGAAGATACTCGCGAAACATATGGCGGTTATTAAAGTGAATGATGATTTCATTTAAGAAACTCCCGTTAAAATAACTCTTCATTACCAAGTAGATTCTCGAGATCTTTTTCCACTCTGATTTTAATTTCGTGTTCAATTTTAACGTTTAAATTGATCACAATAGGTTTATCCGGTGGTTCTATTTTTACCGTGGGCGTACAGGCGGTTAGCCACAACAATGCCATTGCGGTGGTGCAACTGAGTAAAATTATTGATGAGTATTTCACGTGGGCTATCCTTTTATGCTGCTATTGAACTTTGATTTCAATTTGGTTCTGTATTTTATTGCCAACTTGCGTGCTTCGGTACAACTGAATTAAGTTTTCTTGGTGGGTGTAATTAAGATGAACAGGGCGTTCGACCCCACGGCTATTTCCTTTTACACCAATATTGATTACCGCATCCCCGTTGGGCGTCATATCAAACGTACTTGCTAATTCACTGTAGTTTAAATGCTCAAGGGCGGTAAAGACTAATTCAAGATAAGGCTGGGATAATTCTAGTCGATCAATTGCAGGGTTTCCGGCAACTTCAATTAATCCACCTGGTGCTCGTGCTGCGAGTTTCCCGCCTGCAATAGTGACTTTACCATCAACCAGTTCAGCAGGTAATACTCCATCAAATAAACCATTTGCTTTAACGCCTACCTGAGGTTGCTCTTGTAAAAATTTCTCTAAACTTAAGCCTTGTAACAATAGGTATCCATAGGATTTATCTTGCAGCTTGAGTACAAATTCAGGTAATAAAAAACGTCCATCTAACATATCACCACTGGCGGTAAGACTGACATTCGTTTCACTTAATCCAGTAACTTGTTGTAACCAGTTGGTCGGGGTTTTGTTTCCGTCTTTATTGAGTTCTATATCAGCATTTAAATTCAGGTTTGTCAGCGACAACCCCAACTTGGCTTGCTGTAAACTGATTGCTGTCTGTGGGCAAACTAATTGACTGTGAGCAAAGTGTTTTTCGGCTGCAGGAGTATTGGGACCATCGTGAATTTGCTGCCAATTAAATTGGCATTGGGCAAATACGTCACCGCCATTAAATGACTTATCTTGCCATTGTCCTGACAAGGATGATAACTGTTGTTGAATTTTCATTTCAAACTGGCTGGTGTTGTCTATTTCACTCAGTGCAAAACCAGCCACGAGTTTACTGTGACCCTGAATTGTAAAATCATTGGGTAAAGGTTGGACTTTTTGCAATGTTTTTAGTGCGGTTTCAATGTCGGTATCAAAGGTCCATTGGCCTGCGAGTGATAACGGACTTTTACTATCTGCAAATTTCAATAAGTGATAACTGCTTAAGTTAAGCGTATCTAATTGCCACTGCTCACTTCCCACTAACAATCCTTTGGACAAATTGAGCTGCTGAGTGACTTTTATATTATTAAGAGCAAGCAGTGGTTGACGGCGGTTTTTTCCCTGTTGCTTAGTGATATCGAGTTTGCTGATACGCCAAGTTATGTCATTAGTTGTAGGTTTTTGTAACCAACGTTCTAGCGACTTTTCGATGGATTCATCCAGATGTATTGCTAGCGCTATGCCTTGATTGATAGCAATATCGGTTTTATTAACTGAAGCTAGTGTGGTCGATAGTTTACTTTTGTCCGCTTGGGTTGCTTGCTGGACAATAAGTTGGCCAATTTGCAGCGTAAACGGAGATAGATTCAGTTGAGTATTATCTTGTTTGAATGTCATGGTTGAGGTGTCATTAAGGATCAGCCCGAATGAACCTAATTGTGCAGACGTTTTTTTGGTTTGCTTGGTATGTTGTTCATTATCACTGGTCATACTGCTAAAGATACTGGTGTTATTCACGGTTGCGTTTGAGCTTGGCAGTAATGACAGTTCGAGTTGATTTTGTTGTTGCTGGGATATTTGACCAACAAGATTGACCTGCGCATCTGATAGGGACAACTGTTCAAAAGGGACCTCAGGAAATAAAGCTTTAATATCAATAGTGACTGGAGTCACTAGAGATGCCGATACGGGAGTATTTTCACTAACGGTTACGGTAGTGTCGTTTGTGGTGAGAGTTTGAACTAGCAGTTGTTCTGGCTCCTCTGTTGCTTTAAGGGACGACAATGCCATACCCCAATCGAAATCACTGCTAAATTGTTGATGACTATTGAAAGTGGTGTGCGCCAGTTTTAATGTGCTTTGGAGTAATAACCCTTCAATGCTAACGCTCAAGTCAGGGATTGACGCTTGTATTGGTAGATCATCATTTTGTAGCGGGATTACGACTTCAATAGGATAAGCCATAGCTACATCGATGCTGGCTAACTGAGAAGTTGATTTGGGGGTTAACTGATTAATGATATGAACTATTTGATTGGCATTTTCATCGGCTAACAATGCTATTAACTTATTTCTGTCTTCTTTTGAGGGCGATAGTTGATAGTTTAGCGGGGCAATATCAAGCTTTATTGCGAACGCGTCAGTGGTTTTACTCTTGTCTAAAGAGACTGCTACAGGGTAATTACCCAAATTAAGCATCGCTTTAACCGGTTGTTGCGGCGCAAAATAAACACTGGGCCACAATGGCGAATGTAAGGATAATCCGTCTATTGATTGTTGACTGCTCGTCTCGCCGCTGATTAAGTCAATTTTACTGTTTGCAGTCCATTGGCCTTCAATGGCCACTTGTTGTTGATGAATGGGTTGCAGTATTTTTGATAGCTGCTTATGCAAACCGTAAAGCATATTACTGCTTTGCGGTCCTTGTGAATTCTGCTTACTGTTTAATAAGATTAAATATTGCTCTAATGATTCAAGCCCTTGATAGCTTAACCCTAAATCAACAAGGGTGTTAAATTGCCAAGCTTGTTTACCTAAGCTGGCATCGAGACTGAATAGCGGAAAATCGTTAAAACGCCATAACGTATCGAGCTGACCATTTTGGGTCAACGTTAATTTATCCATCTTTAAAGTATGTTGCTGTGTTTTATCTTTATCTAATGCAGGTAACTTAATGGTAATCGCGCCTAGATCTATCATGGGTAATTTGGCGAGGTTAAGCTGTAATGTGGCAGGGGATTCTTCAGTTTGTTGTGATTGACGAATAAAAAAGCTATCACCTAAATCAACATAGACACTTTGGGTTTTGATGCTGACAATATCTTCGGCATTGATTTGTTGATTTTTAAGGACTTTAAGACTGTCTCGTAATTCAAGATTAAATTCTTGGATGGCAATATGACTGTCTTCGATTTTTAGAATGAGACGGGGAATGTGAATATGATCTAATGACACATATTCAGCATCGAAATTGAGCACTTCAATATGATTTTCGGCTAATAAGTTGTTGAGTATTTTAACCGTAAGTGGTTTGGCATTTTCAATAATGACCCACACTAAAGCGACTGTGCAAAACAGGATAAAGAGTAAAATCTTGTTAAGGGTAAATATGCGCAATAGTGACTCGCTTTACATTTTCTTGTTCATTGATAACGATGTGCTCGTCAATAATATTGTTGTTATATAAGATTGATTAACATCTCTCATGTTAACAATTCTAGTCGTTATCTGATTATTAAACGAAATAAATTATCCATATGCGGTTGTTGATTAAACCGCTTTTGTAAATGCGATATTATTGGCTAGTGAATAATTCAATTCAACTAATAAACAGTTAGTTGTCTAATATTATGACCATTAAAAACATTCATTAGCTTAGCATGGTATTAGCAACATATTGCAAAATATAATACATTATTAATTTAGGTTAAATGTAGTGTTAATCCAAATAAAAAAGGCGCTGATTAGCGCCTTTAGTTTGTCGGAATTAAGGAGGGTACTCTTTTAGATAACGAGCTTGCAGTTATTTATTCTTGCAATGGCTCTACAACAACATGTTGCAGTTCAACGGGTGCGATTGCATGCAAGGCATCCATTGCTGCACCGACTAAACTGATTTTTCCAACAGATGATTCTACTAATACAGCACGCTTTATTTCGCAGTATTGGCGGTTATGGCGGATTAAATTGGATAATGCCATTTGCATCGGTTGCATTGATGGGTTAAATGCCGCATTTTCGGCATAGCGGCCGCAAAAAGTGGCTCCATCGCTGGTCTCTAATACCACTGCTGCATTGCAATTGGTATAGGGAGCATAACTGAGTCCCATCTGGTCAATGGCTTCTATGATCATTGGGTCATCAGAATCGCAGCAGAATTCTTGTTCACGTTTGCATAATAGTGGCACGGTCACGTCTAAATCGGCAGGTCCAAAGGCATAGGGTAAGTAATGTGCCAAGGTTTGAGTTTCTTGTTGTGGTAGATGAATGTTAATTTTACTGCCGTTAACAAGTTCATTCATAAATTGACGACAGTGACCGCAGGGACTGAAATTAATAATAATATCTACAATTTCTGTCTCACCACCTAACCAAGCATGGCTGATGGCACTTTGTTCAGCATGTACTGAGTGGAATAATGCTTCACCGGGTAATTCTAGATTCGCCCCCATGTAAAAGTCGCCACTGGCACCTTTTACAATAGCGCCAACATAAAATTCACTTATAGGTGGATTGGCCAGTGCAGCAGCAATAGGTAATAACGCCATGAGTACTTGTTGCTCTGTTTGACCACTGGCGTTAACCAAAATCGCAAATTGTTCTTTAGCAATATGACCGCAAAATTGGTCATTCAATAATGGCACTAGCGCAGTGGCCAAAGGCTTGTCTAGTTGAGTAATGCTGTCTAAAAATCTATTTTGCATTCCCTTAATCCTTAGATGAAATAAATCGGGTAAAGTGAAAGTTCACTATAATGACTGTAAGTATTGATATAGGGCTTTTAATAGCTTTTGTTTATGTTCATTCTCGCTGGTTTCTTCGACCAAGTTCTCGAGTTTTATCACATAATCAGGATCTGATAATCGTTGTTGGCAGAATTCACGCCATTTGCGTGCCTCATTGTCGCTTAATGTTTCTGGGTAGTTACGAGCCCGGAAACGAAACAACATTTCATTGATCCGCGGATCATCGAATTGTAATGCTAATGCCGCTAAATTGTGTGGTGCCGTGTGGCAAATAATATCCATTTTAGCTTTATCGGCATGGCTGAAAAATCCCCCGCTATAAAGCATTAAATCTGGATCCGTAATGGGTTTACGATCTGATTCAAGTTCAAACACTTGGTTAAGCTTTTCACGCAATTCGGGATGGTTTTTTAAGCGTTTATATTGTTCACGCGCAAATGCTTTATCAAACTGTAATTTTACAGCCACTTCGTCGTCAAGTAATTTTGGCGAACCAATGAATGGACATTTATTGAGATGGATTTGTTTTAATGGAATAGCAAGTTCGTTTTCGGCTAAGTTTTGACGAGACGTGTACATGCGGTCGCTTATTTCTTGAGCTGACAATTCCAACAATGGCGAGATATCCATGGCCAAATTAACGCAAATAACCGCGTTTTTATTAGTCGGATGGTATGCAACAGGCGCGATTAACGTAGTACAACCTTGTAATGCACTAATTTTTGAGCTGACATGAACCAAGGGTTGCATTTTTAATACATCAATATGGTCCGCAACCGCTTGTTTACGTCTTAAATTGAAATAGTATTCGTATAGTTTGGGTTGTTTTTGCTTTATCAATTTAGCCATAGCAATGGTTGCATATACATCTGACATCGCATCATGGGCTTTTTCATGACTTAAACCATTCGCTTGGGTCAATAATTCCAATTTAAAACTGGGTGAACCATCTTCTTTTAATGGCCAATTAATCCCGTCTGGACGAAATGCATAACAAGCTCTAACCAAATCGATAATATCCCAACGTGAATTACCGTTTTGCCATTCTCGAGCGTAAGGATCAATAAAATTACGGTAAAAGCCGTAACGACTCACTTCATCATCAAAACGTAATGAGTTATAGCCGACTACGCAGGTATTGGGTTGGCTGAATAACGTATTGATACGTTTCATGAACTCAGCCTCTGGCACGCCTTTAAGATTCGCCAGTTGCGGGGTAATACCGGTAATTAAAATAGCTTCAGGAGACGGTAAGTAGTCGGGTGCGAGTTTGCAATAAAAGGTTTCAGGTTCGCCGAGAATATTAAGTTCAAGATCGGTTCGAATACCCGCAAACTGTGATGGACGATCTTTACTTGGAATTGCCCCAAATGTTTCGTAATCGTGCCAAAATAATGTTGGTTGAATTGCGTTAGTCATAGTCAATATAAGATCCTTTTCGCGATTAAAACCATGTTAACATTTCTCAACATAAAAATGATAATGAGATAATGATCAATACAATGTTTCTTGATAGCTTTATATATTGATGACAAATGACGCTCTACTCGTTACAGTTTGGTTAAGTAATAAAGGAATTTCCAATGCATCATCATGTATATACTCAACCGTGCGTTATTGAAATCACTCAACCGACAGCGTTGACACTTTGCTTACCCGACAGTGTGAGTGATTTATTGGTATTATCATCTATGGGCAATCCTTTGGTTGAGTTTGTCGTTAGCCAAGTTAATCACACTCAAGCAACATTAATTATTCGTTTTCAACCGTTCTTAACATCTATTTTTGAACATTCGCAGTCATTCGTTGACACGCGTAAACAGCAACGGTGTATAGGGCAAGCGATCAAGTTATACCCTTCAATGGGAATAGCACCTAGAGTGTGTATTGAACAGCTCAGGAAGGGTTTGACTATTAATATTCACGCTGATGAAAATGTGTATTTTAATTTACCTGCCGACGCTCGTTTTGAATTAGTGACACTAGAAAATGACTTACGATTACTGAGCGAGCCTCAAGCACTCGTGATGGCCAAAGCAATATTAGGGCGTAAGTTTGACTATGATGAGCCATCTAACATGCTGGCTGTTCATATCAGTGAGTTAGAACAAGTTCGTCGAGATTTACGTGATTATCTTAGTGGCGAATCGGGTAAAATCCATCCTGGAGTGTCAACGGAACTATTAAAACTCGATCATTTATTGCAAAATAAGCATCAATGGTTGTTACATACTTATCATCAATCGCTGGAACGTCCCAATTTGGGACGCCCATCGAATGAACAACTTTACAATATTGAACAACTACAACGTAAATTAGATTGTTTTGAGCTATTAGCCCCTAAAGATTTGTCGGATATGGTCAATCAACTATGCGATGACGATTTTTAATTTTGAGTAACTTTAGAGTCCTCCATGTCTTATATTTGCCCTATTTGTAACGCCCCATTAGCACAAAAACAGAACACTTGGCAATGTGAACAGCGCCATCAATTTGATTGTGCTAAAGAAGGTTACGTTAATTTATTGCCTGTACAAAAAAAGAAAACTAAAGATCCCGGCGATAACAAAGAAATGATGCTCGCCAGACGAGAGTTTCTTAATCAAGGCTTTTATCAACCCTTAAGCGATAAAGTTAATCAGTTAGCGCTTGAGTACACGAGTGGTGCACAAAAAATACTCGATATCGGTTGTGGCGAAGGATATTACAGCCATCGATTATTCGAAACGCTACACTCGGTGGTAAAACCCAATTGTGAGCTTTATGGACTTGATATTTCTAAGTCTGCAATTCGTTATGCGGCTAAGCGCTACTCAGCATTACATTTTTGTGTGGCGAGTGCTTTTGAAATGCCTTTCGCTGATGATAGTTTTGATTTAGCCATCCGTATTTATGCGCCGTCTAAAATTGAAGAGTTACAGCGTGTAATCAAACCGGGTGGAATACTCATTACTGTTTCTCCTGGACCGATGCATCACTATGCTTTAAAACAAAAAATTTATAGTGAACCTAAATTGCACCCACAAGAACCTATGGTGTTAGATGGTTTTACTTACTTAGCTCACCAAGCGTTAGCCTATCCATTAACATTAACTCGTGCGGAAGATATTGATCACTTTCTTAATATGACTCCCTACGCTTGGAAGTTAAGTGACTCACAGAAGGCACAGATAATAGAGCAAGGACTCGAGTGTGAGATAGATTTCAAAATTGAAATTCATCAACGCGAACAATAAACAATCAGATGATTGATATAAATAACTATTTGATGCTCAAAGATAAACCATTTTTTCAAGTCACTAAATAAATGCCATTGTTTTGTGGATGTTTGTTGACTTATCCTAAAAATGGTTTATAGTTTACTCAGCTTGAAGGTTGGGCTTATATTTATCAATACGATCAGTTTCGTCCTGTAAACATAAGTAATACCGGCATTTTCCAGCTTTACTGCCGTTAAGGCTTTAACTATTTTTTTTTACAGGATTTATATATTATGTCTCAAGTTACTGGTGTTGTTAAGTGGTTTAACTCTGATAAAGGTTTCGGATTTATTGAGCAAGAGTCTGGTCCAGACGTATTCGTTCACTTCCGTGCTATCAACTCAGACGGTTTTAAAACTCTTGACGAAGGTCAGAAAGTTTCTTTCACTGTGACTCAAGGTCAGAAAGGTCCTCAAGCTGAGAACGTTTCAATCGTTTAGTATTTAGCTTCTGCTAAGTGTTAAAGATTTAAAACTGTAGCAATTTATTGCTGCAGTTTTTTTTGTGTTTTTAATATGTATTGTCATCATGCTAATCGTCTAATCGTCTAATCGTCTAATCGTCTAATCGTCTAATCGTTTGTTTTACCTCATTTTATAATCTATTCATCTTATCGTTCGCCCAAATAATTGTTGTAGCACATTGGTAACTGATCGTTTCAAAAACACTCAAGTTCCTCGTTCAAAAATGGTAAATATAGTTCAGTTGCTTTGGGAGTAAGCAGGGCAGACCTTTACATCCCTAGCTCCAGTGCCTTTGTTTAATGTTCTGATAAAATAAGGTCTTGTTCAACATTAAGCTTGCTGGTATGAATGGGGTTGGGTTAATTTCATAGCATTGAGTCAGCTTATGAGGCTTCTCGTCATTCAGATTACTTTGTCTATGAGCTATAGTGTGATGTTAAGGGTAGAGTATTTATTTTTTACTATAGGTACTGAGGGATAGAACACTTTATTGCATTTTTTAGACGACTTATTGAGTATTAGTTTTCGGCGTTTAAGGGGTAATCATATTGACAAGATACGTCAGTAATAAACAAAAAATGCCATCGTTTATTAATTTGGTGAGTTTCACTTATTAATAAACAATGGCATTAGATACTGATGCTTATGACGTTTTTGTTAGGCCTTTTTACGCAAACTTATTTTAACCAATACAAATACGTGGTTTTACATTTGATGATGAGTTAAGAAAACAAGGTTTCTTCTAATGTCCGGCCTTTAAGTAATGCTTTATATTGCCAATGGTGAGCTGTAAACAGCTCAAACAACTGCATTTCAATAGCAAAGCCAGATTGTTTTTGGTATTCGATAACATACTGCTCATCACCGATGCGCCTTACTTCAATAATATCATTAAGGCCTAATAACTGCTGATGGAGGCTGTCCATGTCACATTGTTTCATTGTTAGTGTGATGAAGTCAGTCGCTTGACTTGCTTTAATTGATACCGATTGCTGCAACTTACCACGTTCAAGGTAGACAACTTGATCACATAGTTTTTCAAGTTCATCAAGGTTATGTGAACTGATCACAAAGGTTGTATGGTCAGATAAGTCTTTCACAATTTGACGAATTTTTTTAGCATTCGCCGGATCAAGTCCAGCGGTCGGTTCATCGAGCAAAACAATCTTAGGTGAACCTATTAGTGCTTGCGCAATAGAGACTCGTTTACTCATCCCATGACTTAAACTTTTAGGTTTAGCCTCAGCGGATTCACTAAGGTCGACAAGTGCGAGAACTCTTAATGCTTCTTGCTTTGCTGCCGATGCGGTCATGCCTTGTAATTGTGCAAAAAACTGTAGTTGCGACACAATACTAAAATTGGGATCTAGTGCTGCATCTTGTGGTAATGCCGACAATAGCCCTTGTAATGCTTTGCTACCGGGCTTATGGCCTAAAATACTAATACTACCGTTGGTGGGTTGAATATAACCGCAGAGTAAACTAAATAGCGTAGTTTTACCTGCTCCATTTGGGCCCACTAATGCAATAGGGGCACCTTCGGTAAGAGTTAACGATACGGTGTCGAGCGCAAGTTTATTGCCATATTGTTTAGAAAGGTTGTCACATTGAATAATACTCATAGCGCACTCCGGCTCATTAATACTTTACCAATAAATAAAATAACCACAGTTTGCAGTAAGGGAATGGGGGCAAGTGCTAAAGAGCTTAACCCTTGAGTATTGATCAAACTCGAAATTTGTGAACCTGGGAGTATCCAGTTTAACCAGCTTAGTTGTGGGAAATTCATATTAATTATGGCAATAACAATCGATACTACAGCCCATAAAATAATCGCAAATATACTCGCCTGTCTCGCAGAGTTTGCATATAACGACAATACCGCCATGGCTGCAGTATAAGGTAGTAACACAATCACAAGATTAATCATGACTAATAAACTGGTGGTTATTGAAGGTACTAACAAGGACATGTCACGGGTTAAGGCCAATGCAATGGTGGCTAACAATGTTAAAACAATAAGCATTAGTTGGATAAACATTTGACCTAAAAAACGACCAAAGAACAAACTGGTACGACTTACTCTTAAGGTTAAAAACCGCAAGCTACCACGTTGTTTATCTGAGCTAAATTGATCTGCGGCGATAAAAATACTGAACATTGGAAACAAGTAGAGTGCCGCTAGCCAGAATACCGCAAATTCAGCAACTGGCCATTCGAACAGATGCTGTAAGCTTCCTGTTCCAAAGAGAGCTTCTGTAAAGTCTTTAAAGTTCGGCTGCATGATGAATTCAGAGGCACTTTTAATTGGATAAATAAGTAAAATAGCCCAAATTAACATGAAAGCAATTAATGCGACCATACCGCTTTTATTGGTAAAACGTTTGGTTAGCTCATATTTGGCTAATAACCAAATATGAGTAAGTGTCGATGGTGGGGCGGTACGATCCATAATGTTTTCCTTGACTGTTTAACGGAAAGCGTAAATTAGTTTAATAAGCTTTCTAGTTTTTCGAGTTTCTGTTCAAGTAATTCAACTCTTTGTTCTAGTTCTACAATCCGAGAATCTTGCTGTAAAGTTTGTTGAGTGTGAGTTGACACTACAATGGCATCACTGCTGTTCACTTGATAGTCTTCAACGTTACCACTAAAGCACTCAAGGAAGCGGCAATCACGTTTATTGGCTTCTCTAGCAAGTTGAACCACTAACGGTTTTTCTCGTTGGCTTAATGCCAGTAATGCTGTTTCAACCTGTGACATATCAATGAAGTCGTGGAGACGATTAGTGCGAGTTTTGAGCTCTCCAGGTGTTTGTGGTCCACGCAACAGTAAGACACAAATTAATGCAACTTCAGCACTGTTTAATTGCAACTCACTGAACTCGGTATTACAAAAACGATGTTTATATTTTACCACTCGGCTGCCAAAACCTGATTGCTCACTGATCAGGCGTTTTTTTGTAAGGTCATCTATCACTGTTTGCACTTGGGATTCGCTAAGTGACATAACAGGTTCACGACTGCTTTTTTGGTTACATGCTAAAGTGAGTGAATTTAATGACAGAGGATATTGATCTGGAGTAGTGAGTTCTTTTTCGAGTAAGCAACCGATAACTCTAGCTTCTAGTTGGGTTAATTCCATACACAGTATCCTTTTATATAGAAAAGCATGATTCTATTACTTTTATAACAGAGCCATGCTTTTTCTCAAAGGATTGGACTAGTTTAGCAAGGTTAATCGATTATTGTTCACACAGTTAACCGAATACCGTCACTTTCGATAGTAATTTCACCTGCTTTAAATAAGCCACCAATTGATTTTTTAAACGCTTTTTTACTCATACCGAGTTTGTCATAAATAACATCTGCATCGGTTTTATCGTGCAGTGGCAGAAAACCATTTGCACTACGCAGTTTATTAATAATTAAACGGGCATTTTTGTCTAGCTCGTCTTTGTCGCCTTTTTGAAGCACAAGATCAATTTTACCGTCACTGCGGATGGTTTTAATATAGCCAGTCACCTTCTGACCAAAACGAAGTTTTTGAAATACTTCATTAGCATAAATGACACCCCAATGCTCATTATTGATAATGGCTTTATAACCTAAATCTGTGGTGCCACCGATGATCAAGTTAACTTGTTCACCTTCTGTATAGTGAGCTTCAGTTTTGTCGACAAACTTATCCAGTTTAGAAGAGGCCATAATGCGCTCATCGGCATGGTTAGCATGAACATAGACTAAGTATGAATGACCTTCTTCAGCAGGTTTGTGTTGCTCACCAAAGGGAAGTAACAAATCTTTGTCTAAGCCCCAATCTAAAAAGGCACCAAATGGTCCAGTGACAATCACTTTTAAATAAGCATATTCACCTACTTGGGCTAATGATTTTTGGGTGGTAGCAATCACAATGTCTTCAGAGTCTAAGTAAAGAAATACATCTACCATATCCCCGACATTACATCCGGTAGGGACAAATTTATTAGGAAGCAAGACTTGTCCAAGCTCTTGAGCATTTAGATAAACCCCAAAATTGACTTGTTTAATGACTTCCAATGAATAACGTTTACCGATTTGTATCATGAATGACTCTACTTTAGTTAAAAATGAAAAGATGATCGCAGCAAAAACACGTAATTATACACGTAAATTTAGATCGCGTTGTGTCAATTATTCACTACCTAAAATCATTTGTGGTTATCTGCATCTTGGTTGATGTTTATGACAACGATTGTAGATGAATTTTTCTGATGATTAACGTGGTAATTTGCTTGCAATACACCTCATTGCAGGTTTTAATTGCGCCGTTTTTATAAAGGCGATACGGTGACTCGTTTTCTATTGTAAAGTGAACTAAGCATGAGCTTAATCAGTAAAATACTTGTTACTGCCTTAATCTGATGTTCAGTTAGCCAAATTTGCATGCTTTGTGAATATCTGCGTAAGATGCTCTATGTAAGAAGATGCCAAAGATGATAGAAAAGATCATATGAGATTAGGCAATAACATTGCGCCTTTATTTTTTCTATCACAGGTTTTTCAGTCATAATCACAATGCTGAATAAACTATTTTTTTCTAAGGTAGCCTTTTGGGTTATCTGGATTTTTAACAAGCAGCCGCCACCAATTAAGGCGCTGCTAACTTTGATACAAATACGGAAAATAATTATGTCTGATTGGTCTATCGAAGATGCTCGCTCGGGTTATAACGTGACTCACTGGAGCCAAGGTTTTTATGGTATTCGTGAAGATGGTGAAGTGACAGTGTCACCTAACCCACAAAATCCAGATCATAAAGTTGGCTTAAATGAATTAGCCAAAAGTATGGTTGAAGCAGGTGTTTCGTTACCGGTATTAGTCCGTTTTCCGCAAATCTTACACCATAGAGTGGAAAGTTTATGCGAAGCATTTAATGATGCAATTAAGAAGTACGATTATCAAAATGATTACTTGCTGGTTTACCCGATTAAAGTAAACCAACAAAAAACGGTGGTTGAAGAAATTTTAGCCAGCCAAAAATCGAAAGAAGTAAAACAGTTAGGACTTGAAGCTGGCAGTAAGCCAGAATTAATGGCTGTACTTGCGATGGCACAAAAAGCCAGCTCAGTAATTGTATGTAACGGTTACAAAGATAAAGAATATATTCGCTTAGCATTAATTGGCGAAAAGCTTGGCCATAAGGTTTATATCGTTCTGGAAAAAATGTCAGAACTAAAAATGGTATTAGCTGAAGCTAAAAATCTCGGTATCACACCACGTTTAGGTTTACGTGTACGTTTGGCTTTCCAAGGCAAAGGTAAGTGGCAAGCCAGTGGTGGCGAAAAGTCTAAGTTTGGCCTGTCTGCTGCACAAGTATTGAAAGTGGTTGCCGAACTGAAAAGCGTTAATATGCTTGATTCTTTACAGTTATCACATTTTCACTTAGGTTCGCAAATTGCCAATATCCGCGACATTCGCCAAGGTGTGAGTGAGGCTGGTCGTTTTTACTGTGAATTACGCCAACTTGGTGCCAGCATTGATTGTTTCGATGTCGGCGGCGGGTTAGCGGTTGACTACGATGGTACCCGAAGCCAAAGCAATAACTCAATGAACTATGGCTTGAATGAGTATGCCAACAATATCGTCAATGTATTAACGGATTTATGTAATGAATACGAGCAACCAATGCCTCGTATTATTTCAGAATCTGGTCGTCATTTAACCGCGCACCATGCGGTGTTGATTACTGATGTGATTGGAACTGAAACCTATATACCTGAAGAGATTAAGCAACCAAATGAAGACTCACCACAATTGCTTCATAACATGTGGCAATCTTGGTTAGAAATCTGCAGTGGTTCTGATCAGCGTGCAATCATTGAAATTTA
The DNA here is from genome assembly GCF_005234075.1 of Shewanella sp. MEBiC00475. Classification (NCBI taxonomy): domain Bacteria; kingdom Pseudomonadati; phylum Pseudomonadota; class Gammaproteobacteria; order Alteromonadales; family Shewanellaceae; genus Shewanella; species Shewanella sp. MEBiC00475. The sequence continues at coordinate 174,611 of NZ_CP039928.1, read as the reverse complement.
TCATGACAGTCAGAGTGATATTTCTGAAGCTCACTCTCTGTTTGCCGTGGGCCAATTGAGTTTAGCGGATCGCGCTTGGGCCGAGCAAACTAACTTACGTGTTTGTCATGAAGTGAAGGGATTATTAAGTAACAATAACCGTTATCACCGCCCAGTGATTGATGAATTAAATGAAAAGTTAGCCGATAAGTTTTTCGTTAACTTCTCATTATTCCAATCATTACCGGATGCATGGGGTATTGATCAAGTGTTCCCTGTATTGCCGTTATCGGGGTTAGATAAGGCACCAGAGAGGCGTGCGGTTATGTTAGATATTACCTGTGACTCTGACGGTATTGTTGATCAATATGTTGATGGTCAAGGCATCGAAACTACCTTGCCAGTGCCAGCATGGAGCGCAGACAGCCCATATTTGATTGGTTTCTTCATGGTGGGTGCATACCAAGAAATTTTGGGCGATATGCATAACTTGTTTGGTGATACCAACTCTGCGGTTGTGCGTATTGATGAGCGGGGATTAAGCCAGATCGAATCTGTTTTAGAAGGCGATACAGTAGCTGACGTTTTACGTTATGTAAACTTAGATGCGGTTGACTTTATGCGCACATATGAAGAGCTTGTGAATCAACATATTGTTGAAGAAGAGCGTGCCAGCATTCTAGAAGAATTACAGTTAGGTCTTAAGGGTTACACATACTTAGAAGATTTTTAATCTTATCGACTAAGTGATGTTAACTTGTGATTAAAAAAGCCTAGTGACCTCAGGTTGCTAGGCTTTTAAATTGCTAAGATATTTGTAACTACTTAGATAACTACTACTTACGCTTATTTCATCGTTGAAAAGAGCTCATTTGAACCACTAAACTAGGTTTTTACCTTGAACTAAGTTAGCGTAAGTATTTACATTGCATCTTAATACAAACATCTTTAATTAGAATCGGTACTGAGTAGTTACAAATGTTTTTTGAAGGTTCAGAAAAAAAATTAGAGATTATTGTTAATGCATCCGCGCCTAAATTACGATCTTTAGATCAAGCATTTTGGCTGGAGCTTGTTGCTGCCTCAAATGCAGATATTTTATCTACTATAAGTAATGAATATTGTGATGCTTATTTACTGAGTGAATCGAGTTTATTTGTGTGGGATGATCATATCGTTATGCTCACTTGTGGGGCTAGCACCTTGGTCGAATCGGCTTGTTACTGTATTGAAAGTTTAGGTGAGCAAGCTATTGCGTATGTGTGTTATCAACGCAAAAATGAATATTATGCTCATTTACAAGCAAGTTCTTTTGGCGATGATGTCGTTAGATTAAGGCATTTTATCGCCGGACAAGCCTATCGAATGGGGCACTTAGATAGCCATCATCACTATATTTTTACCACCGATAAAAACTATCAAGCCAGCCAGCTCGATACCACCAATGAACTGCTGATGTATCATATTTCTGGTACGGTAGCAGACTATTTACGTAGCGATGAGCAATCAATTGTTCAAATTAGTCAGATGCTGCGGCTGAAACAACTATTTGATGGTTTTAGTATTGATCAGCATTTATTCAGTCCGTTAGGTTATTCGATCAACGGTATTCGTGGTTCTGAATATTTTACAATACACATTACACCCCAAGAAAACAGTTCTTATGTGAGTGTTGAAACTAACATTGATATGAACTCAACTCAGGTTAATATTTTTGCTGAACTGGTAACATTATTGCAGCCTAACAGCTGCGACCTTATTGGCTTTAATAGTAATATTGCCGATAAGCCCTTTTTAAATTACTTGTGTTTAAGCCATTGCGCGATGACAATTAAACAAGGCTACAACATACATTTCAGCCATTATCAGCAAGATAGCTTAGAAGTACTAATACCCACATTATTGTAATTATCGGCATTTACCATGTTTGGGATAGTCTATGACGACCTGCGCAGAAAAAGCTGATTATTCGCTTTATTCAAACGCATTTGGCTGTTTACGCCAATAATTTATTTTTAAACCATAGAATCTGACGCAGATGTTGTGGTCGTTGTTTTACCTTTTGACATGGCAACATCAGGTTGTTCTGGTGGTCGAATGATGGTTCAACCAGTGATAAAGCGATGAAAAATCATTCGTGGATGACCTGGGTTGAATATTGTGGGTATGAATGTGGTTGAAGTTGCCCCAGCTTATAACTCAGCTAATATTACTGCATTCGCAGAGGCCACTCTGGGACTTGAAATGCTGCACGTTTGGGTAGAAGGTAAAGGCTTAATTAAAAAGTGATTTAAACTTTGCCAATAAGTTAATAAGCCAAGCTGTAGACGTTGGCTTTTTTGTGTATCCTCAGCGTAGAATAGGTCATACAAGGTTTAATAAGGAACCAAGATGAGTGATTTAAGTGATATTCGCCGTGAATATAGCCAAGGTGGATTGAGGCGTAGTGATTTACCCGTCAATCCAATGGATTTATTTGAAAAGTGGATGCTACAAGCCAAAGACGCTGAATTAACTGACCCAACTGCAATGTGTGTGGCGACGGTTGATGAATATGGTCAGCCATTTCAGCGTATTGTGTTACTCAAAAAATTTGATGATAACGGTTTTGTGTTTTTTACTAATTTAGAAAGTCGCAAAGCAAAACAGATAGCTATTAACAGCAAAATTAGTTTATTGTTTCCTTGGCATCCACTTGAGCGCCAAGTGGCTGTACTTGGCCAGGCTGAGCCATTGTCTATGTTAGATGTAGCAAAATATTTTATGTCCAGACCCAAAGACAGTCAAATTGCGGCATGGGTATCTAAACAATCCAGTAAAATTTCAGCCAGACAAGCCCTAGAAGGGAAGTTTGCCGAAATGAAAGCCAAGTTCGCCCAAGGTGATGTGCCATTACCGAAATTTTGGGGGGATATTTGGTGCGTCCAACCAGTATTGAGTTTTGGCAAGGCGGTGAACATCGGTTACATGACCGATTTATTTACACTAAAAATGATGCTGATTGGAATATAGATCGGTTGGCACCTTAATGAGTGTTAATGAAGTGGAGCAATTAGCTGTGATAACCAATAAAATCTGGGTTGATGCTGATGCTTGTCCCAATCCAGTTAAAGAAATGCTATTTAGGGCATCTGAGCGTAAGTCGGTACGATTAGTGTTAGTAGCTAATCAAATGATTAAAGTTCCTATATCACCATTAGTTAGTATGATACGAGTGAGTTCGGGTTTTGATGAAGCTGATAACTACATTGTGGAACAAGTAGTGAAAGGGGATTTAGTTATTACAGCTGACATTCCTCTTGCATCAGATGCTGTTGATAAAGGCGCACTAGTATTAAACCCTCGAGGTACTGTGTATACAGTTGAAAATATTAAACAGATTCTGACTATGCGTGATTTTATGGAAGAGATGCGCAGTAGTGGTATACATACAGGCGGTCCGAATAGTTTTTCGCAAACGGATAAACATGCGTTTGCACAAGCGTTAGACAAATGGCTGGCTAGATTGATCCCCAGCAAGTTATAACCAAAGATTAAACTATACTTAATCTTACTTTCAATACAAAGGACTTTATGATGAAAAAATGGTTACCTTTTCTCGCTGCGAGTTTGCTGAGTACATCTGTGATGGCTGGCGACTGGCAAATCAATCAAGATCATTCTCGGGTGAGCTTTATTTCTATAAAGAAAGCTGATATTGCCGAAGTGAATCATTTTAAACAAATTGCTGGGTCATTAACGGATGCGGGGGCTTTTTCGTTATCCATTGATTTAAGCAGTGTTGATACTGGAGTTGAAATTAGAGATCAGCGATTACAGACAGTATTATTTGAAGTTGCTCAGTATCCAAAGTTAACCTTGGACGCAATAGTAAATCCCAAATTGTTAGCCGGATTAAAAGTCGGTGACACCTTAACCACTCAAATTGAAGCTACCATTAATTTACATGGTCAGAAACAACAGAAGAGTTTTGAAGTGTTAGTGGCTAAATTGTCGGATAAAAAAATGGTAGTGACAAGTTTAGCGCCAGTGATTGTTCAGGCAAATGAATTTGGTTTAGTGTCCGGTGTCGAAAAACTCAAAGAAATGGCAGGATTGCCAAGCATCAGCTTGGCAGTGCCAGTGTCATTTGTGCTAACCTTAGCGCAATAGTCATTTGTGATTAAGAATGGCTTTCAATCATAAAGATTGAGAGCCATTTTCAGTTAAGTTGTATTAAAAAAGGTGGGATAAAATGGTTACCGACAAAGAAGGGTATATGCATTTAGTTCAGTATTTAACTGAACATTTAGGGCTTTTTGAGGCGTCTGAGAATAATGCGGCTACAACTGAAACTGTTATGGAACTGTTTGAAGAGCAATTGTCTGCTCAGATCATTATGGTATGTGGTCAAAATCCACAATTATCATTTGCGCAGCGTAATATGGTGATTCGAGAAGTTGATGCAATAGTATACGATCTGGAAGAGATTTTAGCCTCTGTCGCTAATCAGCAAGCCACAGCTGAACAAAGTATCTTTATTACTGAATTTTCTGGCTTGATTAAAAATTTATTTGATCAAGAAGTTGATCATTTGTCGCGATAAACGCACATAAACTGACCGCTATTGAGGCGATTTGTGGATTTTTGGGATTGATCATGTTTAAAAAAATTGTGATTTCTGCTGTGTTGTGTTTGCTGTCTATGTCGGTGTTTGCAAGCAATAAAACGACCATTGTTGGTCAAGTTGAAATGATGACAGTGGCAAAATCTGGATTAATGTTTCAAGCCCGTATGGATACTGGTGCAGTGAATACCTCTTTGCATGCTGTCGATTTAAAAATTATTGGTGGCACATCAAAAAAGATGAAAAACAATATTGGTAAAGTTATTGAATTCACGACTGAAAATGAAAAAGGTGAAAAACAACGAATGCAGGCTGAGATTGTCAGCACCTCTTCGGTTAAAAACTCCCAAGGTACTGAAACTCGTTATATGGTGAAATTAGATGTTGGCTTTGTCGGAAAGCAACACAATGTCCATGTCAATTTGCGTGATCGTAGCCACATGAATTACAAATTACTCATTGGACGAAACTTCTTAAGGCGCGGTTATGTTGTCGATGTATCTCATAAAAAGCTCATAGGTCCGATTGCTGATCTAAGCGTTAAACAAACAGGTTTGATGTTCAATACGCGTATCGACACCGGAGCGGTTGAAAATTCATTGCACGCCGTTAATATTCATGTTGAAAAAGAAAACAAAACAGACATGGGAAACAACATCGGCAAAATGATCACTTTTACCACCGAAAATGAAAAAGGTGAAAAAGTGGAGGTGCGCACAAAAGTTCGAGGTACTTCACTTATCCGTAATGCTCAAGGAACAGAAGCTCGTTACATGGTGCGATTGAGTGTTGGTGAACCGGGTAAGGAATTTCTAGTCGACGTTAATTTAAAGGACCGCTCTAAAATGGGCTATAAATTATTGATCGGCCGTAACTGGTTACAAGGTCATTACTTGGTAGATGTGTCGAAGAAACATTAATTTTTAAGATAACGGATCCCAACAATACCGCTCACACAGAGCGGTATTTTTTTATCTTCTTACCCATTTCTGCGAGTTAATGGTCATCGGCTATAGATTTAGTCAGCCTCGGTTTATCGATAATCACAACGATAAAATGATAACGTTAAATATCAATAAATTATATTAACAATATAAATGAGTTACTTCCCTCAATGAACATATTGAATAGGTGAAACTAACAAATATCAGAATCTTTGAATGGTTTGAACTTTCTCACTTTGGACTTGATATTTTTACTGTTAAATAATGCCAGTTTTTTGTTGCTAGTGGGCAAAAACAGCTTTGTTGTTATTTAAGAATGATGGGTTATGAGCAATCACGGCTAATCTAGAAGAGGAAATTGCAGGTAAATACAACTATTTGCCATTAAAAATACCAATAATGACTAGTAAAATGGTAGTCGCTAACGTAAAATTTCACTCTTTATTTTTAACCTTAGTTTTAGCTCTTTGTGGCTTTTGACAAGAGTTAAACTACCGCGTCGTCACTATCGATTTTAATATAGTAGACCAGACGCCCAATCGCATTGATATGCACAAATGCAGTGGATGATAACATGCAGCAGTTAACCGAGATCGTAGAACAAGCCTTAGAGGTCATTGACAAGGCCAGTGATCTAAAAACATTGGATGATATCCGTGTCGAATACCTTGGTAAGAAAGGTAAAATCACTGACATGATGAAAATGATGGGATCATTAAGCGCAGAAGAAAAACCTGCCTTTGGTCAAGCCGTCAATCAAGCTAAACAAGCCGTACAACAAAAGTTGACTGAGCGTATTGACGGATTAAAAGCATCGGAACTAGAAGCGAAATTAATTGCTGAAAAAATTGATGTAACTTTACCCGGTCGTACCTTAGAAATCGGTGGTTTACATCCGGTTACGCGTACCATTGAGCGTATTGAAACTTTCTTTGGGGAACTTGGTTTTGTGGTTAAGCAAGGTCCTGAAATTGAAGATGATTTCCATAATTTCGATGCGTTAAACATATCTGAACATCATCCTGCTCGTGCCGACCATGACACTTTTTACTTTAATCCTAAAGTGATGCTACGCACCCAAACATCGGGCGTACAAATTCGCACGATGGAACACGAAAAGCCACCGCTGAGAATTATATCTCCAGGCCGTGTTTATCGTAACGATTACGACCAAACTCATACGCCAATGTTCCACCAAGTTGAAGGCTTAATGGTTGCAGAAAACGTCAACTTTGCTGAACTTAAAGGCATTTTGCATGACTTTTTACGGAACTTCTTTGAAGAAGACTTAGAAGTACGTTTCCGCCCATCTTACTTTCCATTTACAGAGCCTTCTGCTGAAGTAGACGTGATGGGGAAAAACGGTAAGTGGTTAGAAGTATTAGGCTGTGGCATGGTGCATCCAAATGTATTGCGTAGTGTGGGGATCGACCCTGAAAAATACTCTGGTTTTGCTTTTGGTATGGGTGTTGAGCGTTTAACCATGTTGCGCTACGGCGTAAATGATTTACGTGCCTTCTTTGAAAACGATTTACGTTTTCTTAAGCAATTCAAATAACGGAGCAAAAATTAGATGAAATTCAGTGAATCTTGGCTTCGTGAGTGGGTTAACCCATCAGTAAGTCGTGACGAATTATCACACCAAATTACCATGGCCGGTCTTGAAGTCGACGGTATCGAATCAGTCGCGGCTGACTTTAGCGGTGTGATCATCGGCGAAGTGGTTGAATGTGGCCAACACCCAGATGCAGACAAATTACGGGTCACCAAAATTAATGTCGGCAGCGATGAGCTTATCGATATCGTTTGTGGTGCACCAAACTGCCGTTTAGGCTTAAAAGTTGCTGTAGCAATGGTTGGCGCTGTGTTACCTGGCGATTTTAAAATTAAAAAAGCTAAGTTGCGTGGTCAACCGTCAATGGGCATGTTGTGCTCATACGGCGAGTTAGGTATGGACATCGAAAGCGATGGCATTATTGAGCTACCTCAAGATGCACCAATCGGTGTCAATGTTCGTGAATTTTTGCAATTAGATGATGCCATTATTGATGTTGATTTAACCGCTAACCGTGCTGATTGTTTAGGCATGGCAGGTCTTGCTCGTGAAGTTGGTGTATTAAATCGCCAAGCAGTGACAGAGCCTTCTTGGGAAGCAGTAACGGCCACCATTGACGCGCCATTTAGCATTAATGTTGTTGCACCAGATTTATGCCCACGTTACTTAGGTCGTGTGGTTAAAAATATCAATGTTAAGGCTGCTACACCATTATGGATGCAAGAAAAATTGCGTCGCAGTGGTATTCGTTCAATTGATCCAATCGTTGATATCACCAATTATGTGTTGATCGAATATGGTCAGCCAATGCATGCGTTTGACTTAAATACCTTAAACGGCGGAATTACCGTGCGTTTAGCTGACGGTGTTGAAAAGCTAACCTTGCTTGACGGCAACGAAATTACCATACCTAGCGATACCTTAGTGATTGCTGATGATAAGCAAGCTGTAGCGCTTGCGGGTGTGTTTGGTGGCGAAAGTACTGGCGTGAATGAAAACACTCAAGACATTCTTTTAGAGTGTGCATTCTTTGCACCATTAGCCATCATGGGTAAATCTCGTCGTTTAGGCTTACACACAGACGCGTCACACCGTTTTGAACGTGGTGTAGACCCTGAGTTGCAACATAAAGTTATGGACCGTGCTACACGCCTTGTATTAGATATCTGTGGTGGTGAAGCAGGGCAAGTGATTGAGACTGTGTCTGCAGAGCACTTACCACAAGTGGCTAACATCACTTTACGTCGTAGCAAGTTAGATAAAACCTTAGGTCATGTTATTCCTGACTCAGACGTGGTTGAAATTCTAGAGCGTTTAGGTTTTAGCGTACAAACCACCGGTGATGTATGGAATGTAACAACAGCAACTTACCGTTTTGATATGGCGATTGAAGAAGATTTAATCGAAGAGGTTGCCCGTATTTACGGCTACAACAATATTCCTAATACCGCTCCCCAAGCGGCGTTAAGCATGCCAGAACACAATGAAGCGGATATTTCGTTAAAGCGTGTGCGCAGCATTTTTGTTGCTCGTGGTTTTCAAGAAGCTGTTACTTACAGCTTTGTAGACCCTAAGATGCAGAATATTGTGCATCCTGGCGAAGAAGCCATGGTGTTGCCAAACCCGATTTCTATCGAAATGTCAGCAATGCGCTTATCAATGTTTACGGGATTATTGACAGCAGTTGGCTATAACCAGAGTCGTCAGCAAAATAGAGTACGTTTATTTGAGACCGGTTTACGCTTTGTTCCTGATGCGCAAGCAGATTCTGGTGTTCGTCAACAAGCTATGCTGGGCGCGGTTATTTCTGGTGTTCAAAACGAAGAACATTGGTCAATGGAATCGAAAACTGTCGACTTCTTTGATTTAAAAGGTGATTTAGAAGCAATAATCGGCTTGACAGTTGCCTCAACAGAATTTAGTTTTAGAGGGGCAACACATCCTGCGCTGCATCCAGGTCAATGTGCTGAAATATTAAGAGATAATCGAGTCATTGGTTACATCGGCGCTGTCCACCCTAGTTTGGAAAAGCCGTTTGGACTCAATGGAAAAACAATTGTTTTTGAGTTAGAACTGGATGCATTATTGCACGCCCGTTTGCCGCTAGCCCAAGCTGTATCTAAGTTTCCTGCTAATCGTCGCGACATTGCGTTAGTAGTAGATGAAGCAGTTTCTGCCACTGATGTTATGAATTTGATAAGAAAAGTTGGCGAAAATCAGTTGGTTGGCTTAAACTTGTTCGATGTATACCAAGGTAAAGGTGTTGAGGCTGGCAAAAAGAGCCTCGCTATCGCACTTACATTACAAGACACTACTCGTACACTTGAAGATAAAGATATTACTGAAACTATGGATTCAGTTGTATCGGCTCTAAAGACCGAGTTCAACGCATCGTTGAGGGATTAAAGTATGGCACTTACCAAAGCCGAAATGGCAGAACATCTTTTTGAAACATTAGGCATTAACAAACGTGTGGCTAAAGAGATGGTCGAGTCTTTTTTTGAAGAAATTCGTGAAGCACTCGAAAGTGGTGAGCAGGTCAAGTTATCTGGCTTTGGCAACTTCGACCTTAGGGACAAGAATCAAAGACCGGGAAGGAACCCGAAAACTGGTGAAGATATACCTATTTCTGCACGCCGTGTTGTTACCTTCCGTCCAGGACAGAAGTTAAAAGCACGAGTTGAAGCAGCAAACTTGGGTAAAAAATAACTCATTAGTTAATATGCCAATCCAATTTGGATCTGTATCACGAAGAGCCACTCTTAATTGAGTGGCTCTTTTGTTTTTAAATTTTATTCGTTAAACCCATCATTTTATAGCAGTTAGCTTGTTCAGATTGTCATTACTCGGTCAGAAAAATTGCGCATAAACTGTTTTAAAAATATGAAAAGCACACTAGGCGATACTGATGTTTGATGTTGTTTAAGATAATTTCTATTTCACACATATTAATCCCTAGTATAATGACATTGTTATAATATTATTTTTTCACCGTGGTTCACGGTCAGTTTATTCGGAGTTTCTTTTGGCACGACAAGCAAAACATTTTGATACTCGTTTTAATAAATCATTATTACATCCTCGTTATTGGGGATCATGGTTAGCCATTGGCGTGCTATTTTTCTTTGGTGCACTTCCTGCAAGTGTACGTGATCCCATTGCGAGATTATTGGCTCGAGGGGTATTGATCGTTGCTAAAAAGCCAATACGAATAGCAAGAATTAATATAACTCATTGTTTTCCAGACATGTCGCCTGAAGATGTCGATTTGTTAATTAAACAAAATGTTGAGTTGTTTGTTATTACATTATTATCGCAGGCCGAGTTGCTTATTCGTTCTAATGCTCATCTAAAACGCCGGATCCAATGCAATGGCTTTGAGCATATTCAGGCCGCACGAGATGCCAAACAGCCGATTATTTTTATCATGCCTCATGTATGGCCTATGGAGTATGCTGGCCTTAGAGTCAACATGGACATTCCAATTGTGACTATGGCCAAGGCGCACAAGAATGGATTATTCAATTGGTTCAGTAACCGAATGCGCAGTAGCCAAAATGGCCGAGTATATATGCGTGAAGCAGGGATCAGAGCCTTGTTGGCCGAGTTAAAAAAAGACAATAGTTTTTTCTATTTACCGGATGAAGATTTAGGCCCAGATCACAGTATATTTACACCTTTTCTCGGTACTGTTAAAGCCACATTGCCAGTTGTTGGGAGGTTAGCTCATGCAGGCAACGCGCAAGTCATGCCCGTTAAGATTGGATACGATCAGCAAGCTAAACAGTTTATTATGACAGTGATGCCTGCGATTAATCCTGATGAAATGGTTGGCAAAGAGAACGAAGCTATCGCGCTAAATAAAGCGGTTGAGCAAGTGATTAACGCTTACCCCGCACAATATATGTGGTTTTTGAAATTACTCAAAACCCGCCCACCAGGTGAAGAAAATCTTTATTAACAATTACCTTATTGATGATATTTTATTAATAATAAAAAAGACGCCGCGGCGTCTTTTTTTATGTTAACTCGCTATTCTAGCAGCTAAAAAAGTTGCTTAAATGATTTAAGACTTGGTGGCTTTATTATGGCGATCCAATAAATTCTTATTGATATCTGCCATCGACAAACCTTGGTCTTCAAGTAGCACGATTAAGTGATACATCAAATCAGAGGCTTCATTAACAAGTTCTTCCTTGTCATGAGTTGCTGCTGCAAGGGCGGTTTCAAGACCTTCTTCACCCACTTTTTGGGCCATACGTTTAGTACCACGCTCAAAGAGCGATGCGGTATAGCTTGAGTCTGCACTTTGACCTTTACGAGAAATAATCAACTTGGTCAGATTATCAATAAAAGGGTGTGCGTTGCCATCTGACCAGCAGCTTTCAGTACCAGTATGGCAAGTTGGGCCGTTAGGGATAACTTGCACTAAAAAGCTGTCGTTGTCGCAGTCTTTGTCAATAGCAATGAGATCAAGTGTGTTACCAGAGGTTTCGCCTTTGGTCCACAAACGTTGTTTAGATCGACTAAAAAAGGTGACTTGTTTAGTGGCTAAGGTTTTTTCTAATGCTGCTTGATCCATGTAACCTAGCATGAGCACTTTGCCAGTTAGGTGATTTTGTACAACAGTAGGGATTAATCCTTGTTGTTTTTCCCAGTCCACGTTTGTGCTATCAAATGTAATGCTTGTCATGTGTAATCTCTTATTTGGTGAGGCTATATTTTTTGGGTTTCGTCGTTAAAGCCTAAGCTTATAAACGAATCGCAATGTGATTGGCGTGCAAATATTGCTTTAGCTCACCAATATCTATAATGCCTTTATGAAATACGCTTGCAGCTAATGCTGCATCAACTTTGGCGAGTTCAAACACGTCTTTAAAGTGTTCCATAGTACCCGCACCGCTTGAGGCTATTAACGGTACATCGCAAATGGCGCGTACTATGCTGAGTTGTTTGATGTCATATCCGCCGCGCACGCCGTCTTGGTTCATGACGTTTAATACTATCTCACCACAACCGCGTTTTTGCACTTCTTCGACCCAATCTTGGGTATACCACTGGGTATCTTTAGTCGCGGTTTCATCACCGGTAAACTGTTTTACTTTATAACTATCACTGGCGGCGTCGTAAAATGAGTCAATGCCAATAACAATACATTGGCGGCCAAACTCATCTTGTAGGCGTGATATTAAACTTGGGTCGCTTAATGCAGGCGAGTTAATTGATATTTTATCAGCGCCAAAGGCCAATTTTTCGCGGGCTTGCTCAATGGTTTTAATACCTCCGGCAACACAAAATGGAATATCAATTTGTTCTGCAACGCGGCTAACCCAAGACTTATCAATGACTCTGTCGTGCGCACTGGCGGTAATGTCATAAAACACTAATTCATCAGCACCTTCTTCGGCATAACGGGCGGCGAGGGGAACGATGTCTCCAACAATTTCGTGATTGCGAAACTGCACGCCTTTAACCACTTTACCTTCGCGTACATCAAGACACGGAACTATGCGTTTGGCCAGCATTGTATTGCCTCCTCAACGGTAAATTGATTAATCAATAAAGCTTTGCCGATGATAATACCTGAGGCTTTACTGTCGCGTACCGCAGCGACGTTGTCGAGGGTTGCAATACCGCCAGAGGCTTGCCACAGAATGTTTGGATAACTTGCCGCTAACTCAGTGTAAAGTTCGGTATTAGCGCCAGTTAAGGTACCGTCACGGCTAATATCGGTCACTAAAGCATGCTTAAGGCCGACCGTTTCAAATTCGGCGACTAATGACTCTAGTGATTTACCGCCACCAGATTGCCAGCCCGATACTGCGACAATTTTTTCGCCTTCATCGTTAATGTTGACGTCCAGCGCTAAACAGATTGCATCACTGCCGTATTTTACAAACCAACTTTTAACCAGTTCAGGCTCCTTAACGGCAAGCGAGCCTATAACTACACGCTTAACACCAATATTGAGGAGCTCGGCAACTTGCTCTTCGCTACGAATACCACCACCAACTTGAATATCAACATCAAGTCCAGCGGCAAGTTCAGCAATTAATTGGGTTTGACGTTTATTAGGATCTTTAGCACCCGTTAAGTCGACGATATGCAGCAGTTTTGCCCCTTGGGCTTGGTAAGATTGCAACTGTGCCAGCGGGCTTAAGTCAAAGGTGGTTTGTTTGTCGTAGTCACCTTGGTACAAACGCACCACTTGGCCGTCAATTAAATCAATGGCAGGAATAATCACTGTGGTGTCCTCATGTTTAACCCCATCTGTAAAAAGTTCTGTAAAATTTGCGCGCCCACTTTGGCACTTTTTTCTGGGTGGAATTGCACCCCAAAAAAATTGCCTTTACCAATGGCGGCACTGAATGATTCTCCATATGTGCTGCTGGCTAAAGTATATTCGCTGATTGGCGCACGGTAGCTGTGAACAAAATACACGTAGCTGCCATTTTCTATGCCGACAAATAATGGGTGATCGCTCACTTCGATTTGATTCCAGCCCATGTGGGGCAAAGGTAAGCCTTTGCTGTCTAAGTCGCCAATGTCAGTGGGCACTAGCCCTAAGCAGGCGATGTTTTGCTCGCTACGGCCGCCATGTTCATTAGACAAAGATGCTAGCATTTGCATGCCTAAACATACGCCCATAACTGGCTGCGTTAAGCTTTTAATTAGCTCTATTAGGTTCTTTTGTTTTAGGGCGTCCATAGCCGCACCAGCGGTGCCAACACCTGGCAGTACCACTCTTGCAGCGCTGCGAATAACATCAAAGTCAGCGCTGACAATCACATTCGCTTTTAGGCGCTCAAAAGCAAACCGTACTGAGCTTAAATTGGCACAACCGGTGTCAATAATCACCGTAAGATCATTGGCAGCGTTTGAAGCATTAGATACTTGTGTCACATGAACTCCTTACAGCACACCTTTGCTTGATGGCAATATGTCACCTTCAACTTTCACCGCTTGGCGAAGTGTACGGCCTAGCACTTTAAATAAGGCTTCAACTTTATGGTGATCGTTATCGCCTTGTGAGCCAATGTGTAATGTGCAGCGTAGGCCATCAGCAAATGAGCGGAAGAAATGTGGCACCATTTCGGTGGCCATCTCTCCGACCATTTGACGGTCGAAATCAGCACTGAACTTAATGAATGGACGACCAGAAATGTCCATGAGGCATTCACCGCTGGCTTCGTCCATTGGTAAGCTAAAACCAAAACGGGCGATACCACGTTTATCACCTAAAGCTTGGCGAATTGCATCACCAATTGCTAATGCCGTGTCTTCTACGCTGTGATGGTCGTCGATTTCTAGATCGCCGTCGACATTCACATCCATTCTAAAGTTACCGTGGGTTTGAATTTGATCAAGCATGTGGTCAAAGAAACCAATTCCGGTTTCAATTTCACCTTTGGTTTGACTATCAAGATCGATGGTGACTATGATGTTGGTTTCTTTAGTGGTGCGAACAACAGTCGCAATACGGCCTTTACTGAGTAAAGCATTGGCAATATCGTCCCAGTTTAAGCTGTCACGTTGGTATTTAAAGCTTTTAATGCCCATGGCATTGGCGAGTTCAACGTCAGTGTCGCGATCGCCAATGACAGCAGAAGTCGTAAAGTCGACTTTGCCTTGGGTTAAATAGTCTTTTACTAGACCTAGCTTCGGTTTACGGCAGCTGCAGTTTTCGTCATTAAAGTGAGGACAAATCAACACATTATCAAACTTAACCCCTTGGCTTTCGAATATTTGCATCATCATGTCGTGCGGTGCATCAAAGTCTTCTTTTGGGAAAGAAGGCGTGCCCAAACCATCTTGATTACTGACCATTACGAGGCGAAAGCCCGCTTTTTGTAATTTAAGTAACGCTGGAATAACTTGTGGTTCAAACACCAATTTAGCCAAACTATCTAGTTGCTTATCGATTGCTGGCTCTTCAACTAAGGTACCATCGCGGTCGATGAATAATATGTTCTGTTTCATGTTCACTGCCTTAAATAGGGTGTAAATTTATTAGTATTAATTTAAGCGTTTATCAATCTGTTGTTCACTCGGTCTGTCGAAGCGATTTTTTGCACGCTATGCTACTGACTCAGAGAGACTTTTTTCAAACAAAGCGATAATCAAATTTGTTTGTTGTTCATTGGTAAAGCTAAAGCGAATTGCGTCAGCAAGACGCGGATCTTTATAGGCGCGAGCGACAACACCTGAATCACTTAAGCGTTTAGCGGCAGCCCCGACATCGTCAAATTTAGCTAGCACGTAGTTGCCGTTTGCTGGTAGCACTTTGGCACCATAAGCCTGTAGTGCATCACTTAAACGTTTACCTTGTGCAACTAACGTCGCTACTTGAGTTTGCATGGTGTCAATACCATCTTGGCTTAAGGCTTTAGTCGCAAGCTCTGATACTGGTAACGGCACTGGGTACGGCGCGATTACTCGCATCACTAAATCTATAATCTCATCATTAGCGAGCATAAAGCCACAACGAGCACCGGCCAACGCAAACGCTTTAGATAAGGTGCGTAACACAACGAGGTTAGGGTACTTACCCAATAAATCAGCCACGCTGTAGTCAGGGCAAAATTCAATATAGGCTTCATCTACCACTACAATTGAATTTGGTGCCGCTTGAATCGCTTGTTCAATTTTATCTTTAGCAATAACGGTTCCGGTTGGATTATTTGGGTTACAAATAAACACAATTTTGGCATTGTCTATTTGTGCTTTTTTAATAAGGGAAGGCCAGGCATCCGGTAATTGATAGTCATCGGTTAAACTTAGCGCCGTAACCGCCACATTAAAAGTTGCTGCGCTAATTGAATACATACCATAGGTCGGGCCAAAACAAACAATACTGTCGACACCAGGGATACAAAATGTACGTATGAGTAATTCAATTGCTTCGTCTGCACCACGGCTGGCAATAATATTACTCGCCTTAACGCCTGAATAACGGCTGTAAGCATTGATGAGTTCAGGAGGCTGGCACTCTGGGTAACGATTTACTTTATCAAGATCGCTATTATTAAATGGCGATTCGTTAGCATTGACCCAAATATCACCTCTACCGCCGATACGTCTGGCACTTTCATAGGGTGTTAACGTCAGTAATTCGGGTCTTGCTAACGTGTTTGGATTAAAAGGCGCTGCTAGGGTCTGACTCATGGCTATGCTCTCTACTTTTTTCTATATAAGGTGTTAACTCATCACTTCAGTTTCAGCTTAAAGCTCAACAATAGTCCCTATTGCAAACTGGCTAAACGAATGGCGATAGCATTTTTATGAGCATCTAACAGTTCGTTTACAGCTAATACCATGACACTTTGACCTAAGGTTTGCAGTCCTTGTTTGCTGAGCTCTTGCACCGTAAAACGACGACTGAAATCGGCCAATGACAAGCTTGATACCGAACGGCTATAACCATAAGTTGGTAAAACGTGGTTGGTCCCACTCGCGTAATCGCCAACAGACTCTGGTGTATAAGCGCCTAAAAACACAGAACCTGCGCCGCGCACTTGCTTTAGTACTTCACGAGGCGCGGCTGTTTGAATAATTAAATGTTCTGGGCCATATAAGTTAGATACTTTAGCGGCTTGCTCCATATTACTGACAATAATGCTACGGCTGCATTCTAGTGCTGATGCGGCAATATCTTTACGGCTCAATTGTGCTAATTGCTCCGTTAAGGCTTGGTTTACTTGTTCTGCTAGTGTTAATGAGTCAGTGACTAACATCACTTGTGAGTCAACGCCGTGTTCAGCTTGTGACAGTAGATCGGATGCCACAAAAGCAGGGTTGGCATCTTTGTCGGCTATAACGAGTACTTCCGACGGACCTGCTGGCATGTCTATAGATACGCTAACACGGCTGTCTTGTGAGACTAAACGCTTTGCTTCTGTCACGTAGCGATTACCTGGGCCAAATATTTTGTCTACGTTGGGTACTGATTCGGTACCAAAAGCCAGTGCCGCGATGGCTTGTGCTCCACCAACTTGGAAAATATCGGTAATACCACAAACATTAGCGGCATAAATAATCGCATCATTAATCGGTGGTGGACTGACTAATACCCGTTTGCCGCAGCCAGCTATTCTTGCCGGTAAGGCCAACATCATTACTGTAGAAATTAATGGTGCGGTGCCACCGGGAATATATAATCCGACACGTTCGATAGGCTCGCTTCTGAGTTCACAACGAATTCCCGCTTGAGTTTCGATATCTACACCTTGAAACACCTGCGCTTTATGAAACGTTTCAATGTTAGCTACTGCTTGCGCTACCGCTTGCTTCACGTCGCTACTGACTCGTGAACATGCGGCACTAATTTGCTCTGCAGTTAATGCCAATTCAGTAAGATCAACGCCATCGAATTGCTGGTTAAATTTCAGTAAGGCTGTATCGCCTTGACTGTTAACTTGCTCAATAATGTCGCGAACACCTTGCAAGGCACTGGCATCCCCAATGAGTGGAGAACGTGCCAAGGTTTGTTGTTGCTGCTCTGTAGATAAAGATGCCCAATTGAGAATTTGCATTTGTGTTACCCCATCATTTTTTCAATAGGCATGACCAGAATTGAGCTTGCACCTAATACGGTCAACTCTTCCATTGTGTCCCAGAATAAATCTTCAGTACTGACAACGTGGATAGCCACACGATTAGTGTCGTCATTGAGTGGTAATACTGTTGGGTTTTCAGCACCAGGGAGTAGGGCAACGATTTGATCTAAGGTTTCAAGTGGGGCGTGCAATAAGATGTATTTACTTTCACGAGCACGGATAACACCATTAATACGAGACAAGATTTTGTTGATAAGAGCTTGTTTTTCAGTAGATTGAGTTTTATTTGATTGAATGATGCACGCCATTGAACGGTAAATTACTTCGGTTTCATATAAGCCATTAGCTTCAAGGGTGGCACCAGTTGATACTAAATCACAAATACCGTCTGATAAACCTGCGCGAGGTGCGACTTCTACGGAACCTTTAAGCATACAGTCGCTGTAGTTTATGCCTTTTTCTTGCATAAAGCGGCGCAGTAAGTTCGGGTAAGAGGTGGCGATACGAAGACCTTCAAGAGATGTTGCATCTTTATACGCAAACTCATTGGGTACCGCTAATGATAAACGACATGAACCAAAATCTAACTCACGCAATTTACTGCATTCAGCGGGTTTGCTTGCTAGTTGACGCTCAATTTGCTCTTCTTCAAGTACGTTTTCACCGATAATGCCTAGGTCAACAACACCGTCCATGACTAAGCCTGGAATATCATCATCACGAACGCGTAATAAGTCGATTGGCATGTTGTCTGAGTGTGCAATCAAGCGTTGCTCATTAACGTTAAATTTAACGCCACAGCTTCTAAGCAACTGTTGAGACTCTTTTGATAAACGGCCTGATTTCTGGATGGCAATACGTAAACGCTTTGATTCACTCATGTGATACTTCCTTAATGTATTAAATATAAAATGTTGTAAATTTAAAGCTTAAATAAAAAAATAAATTTAGAAAAACAAAAAACCCCTGAAATTCCTTCCAGGGGTTTATGTGAAATATTGTTCACCACCAGAAGGATAACGTCCTTCGGCAGTAAGCATCCGAAGGCTACCGCAAATGGTGATGATGGTGGAATGTAGTCACTTGGATGTTCATGGTAATTCTCTTTATATAATCTTAATTAATTCAGTTTTGATGAGGTTTTATGCACTCATTTATGTCGTGTTTAGCGACTTGCAGTTAACTTAACCGCATTTATGCTTGTTTGCAAGAGCAGATAAAGCATTAATGTCATTTTATTACGAATTTTTTTGCATAAGATGTGAATTGTTGTTTGTTGTAGCCAATTAGCTATTAAGGCATCATTAAAAATAAAATGGATTAACAGTCGAATTGTTAATGGTCTTGGGTATTAAGCTCGGGCTATTGTTTGTCAGTAAATGATTTTGAGAGGTCAAAAAATACAAAGGTTACACTTTAACGTAATGACGCCCTCTTATTTAGAACTTTACATCAATTAAGTTAAAGGTATTGATTAATCGGTTGATTTTTATGCAGCTAGAGCTATGTGTTAGCCATTTATTGAATGAATAAACTATGCTTTGGTGTGATGAAGCCTTATCAGCATCGACTTTACACATCGTAATGGTTAGATCGTATCGTTATAAGTCATTGAATTTATTAAACACTGCTTATAAGCTGGCGTTTATTACGCTTTATTAATTAAACTAACTTCTCGAGATATGAACAGTATGAAGACCTTTGATCTTGTGGCGCTTAGAGATGTTATGGATTTAATGCTTGATGCTGTTTGTGTGGTTGATAAAAAAGGTGACTTTGTCTTTGTCAGTGCAGCATTTGAAGATATTTTTGGCTATACCCCTGATGAAGTTATTGGTAAGCCTATGATTGATCATGTTTATCCCGATGATGGTGAAGTAACGCTTAATGTTGTGAAAGGTTTATTGAACGGCAACCTTCAACCTCGTTTTGAAAATCGTTGGGTCCGTAAGGATGGCAGCATAATCCACGTGCTGTGGTCTGCTCGTTGGTCTGAAGATCACCAGTTTAGAATCGCAATTGCCCACGATATAACTGAGCGAAAGCTAATGGAGCAACAACTTCATTATATTGCAGGACACGATCCATTAACTGAATTACCCAATAGGGCATTGTTGTTTGGACGTTTACAAACGTCGCTAGGATTAGCTCGTCGTGAAGGTTGTCATCTTTCATTGTTATTTATTGATATTGATGGGTTTAAACATGTAAATGATAGTTACGGACATCTTGCCGGTGATAAGTTACTTAAGATTATTGCCCAAAGGTTAAATGCTTGTGTTCGTCAAACTGACACGGTAGGACGTTTTGGTGGTGATGAGTTTGTTGTGGTGTTAAATGGAATTGATTTGTTTGATGATGTACTTATTATTGCGGAAACTATCCGTGTAGAACTTGAGAGACCTTATCAAATAGATAGGCTTTATTTGCAACTTTCACCGAGCATTGGTGTTGCTCGATACCCTGATAACGGTAAAGATGAGCAGCAATTACTTAAGCATGCAGATCAAGCAATGTATAGAGCAAAAATTGCAGGTGGAAATCGAGTTGAGGCTGTTAAGCAAACTATAAAACAGCCATTTATGGGTAAATAATATTCGATGATGTTAGCTGCAATTGGATTTGATTGCTTATCTCGACTTTTTGACTGGCAGTTAATTGGGTTGAGTTATCTATGGCCGATAATGCCGCACGTTTATCAAAACTACTCCACACATTAACGGTACTCATAATGGACTCAAAGCGGGTCGTAACATCATTAATACGTTCGGATACATTAAAAGCTTGTTGCGGATCGGTTTGGCTTAGTTGAGCCGCGCGTTGATTAAAGGCAATGTCTTTATTGTCGTCAGATAGTGAATTAATAACTTGAAAAAAATCACTTTCAGATTTTTCCGCGAGGGCGTAGCTAGCATTGATAATAATATCTCGTTGAACATTGGTATCGTAATTATCAATTCGCGCTAGCATCATATTGGGTTCCACACTGGCGATTTCAGCTAAGGCACTGTTAAAATAGTCCTGATTTAAATCATAGGCTTGCTTTTGATTGTTTAAAAACACTAAAGCCGCCTCGGGATCTGTTTCTGCCATTTTACGCGAAATAATAAATACCCCACTGGCACGCTGTTCAACGGCAATACTATCTAACCAATCAATAGCCTCTTGGGTATTCTTTTCAACTAACTGATACACCATTGACGTAATCAAGTAATTAGTCGACTCATTTAATGGCAAGGATGAAATTAAATTTGCAGCTTCATTTGGTGACTGTTCAATATAATAATACATGGTATTTAAGTACATTTTTAATGTTGATTGGGTTTCCGGTTGCTGTTTTAACCATTCAAATGCTGCTATTGCATCATTGCTAGCCCATGAGTCAATAATTGACATCATTATTGATGACTTCATCGGCTCAGCTGCCAGGAGTTCAATATCGCTTAACGCCTGTTGCGGATTAACTGATGCTAAACCCCTTAAATAACTGTCGAGTAATGATTCATATTGTTGTGTCGACTTAAACTGTTCTAGCCATGACATTACGTTGGTAAATTGCATTTTTCCGGCAATTTCTAAAATTAAACCATATAAGTCTTCATGTTCAGTCTCTTGAGCAACGAGTAATGCTTCCAGAGGATCTTGCTCTGCCAACTGCATAATGCGAAAAATCGACATGTAAGGCGTTTCATCTGTGTTTAATGAAGCTTTAAACGCTTCTCGGTCATGAGCTTTTTGGCTAGGGGCTTTGCTTGACGTAATCGAAGAGTTGGTTTGTAATACTGATTCAGCAGTATTGGTTTGTATTGTTTGGGTGATTATTCCAAGGTTGTCAGCTGCAACGGTAGTCTCATTAGGCCAGATAAGGGGATAACTGATAAACCCAATACCCCAACTTATTACCACTACAATTAACCATTTCATTATTGCTTTTCCTTAAGCTTGCTCTTACTGTCTTCGTTCAAATCACTCTTAGTTGTTATACGTTATTATGATGTTGTTAATATTGCAATGAATAGTTCAATACTTGATGTGATAGAATAATTTATAACTTATTAACTTTTAACATAAATTCACATTTTTATCTTAGGTTTATGTGGTCCAAAGCGAGTAATAATGCGTAAAACTGACAAAAAAATAGACAATCAACTAAGACAAGGATTAACCCTTGTGTGCGATCATTCAATCGAGGTTTATCCTGGTTTTGCATGGATTACCCATAAAGTTGATTACACTGCATTTCCTAAAAGTTTACATATTGTTTGTGTTTTCGATACTGAGCTGCAACTCAGGCAGTTTAATCAGGAAAACCATAAAACGACTTTATTAAACTTGATTAAACGTACACTCAGTCAATTTGATATTGACCTTAAAGACATCAGTCAGCATGTGAGCTTTGATACCGAAACGGCTTGTGAACAGCAACATAATGGTAACTGGGCGTTGCGCTTAAGTGGCCTGTAGCATTGAAATAAACTGCCTCTCTACGCCGTACTAATGTCTACTACAGAGACTGTTTGACCGTATTGATGAAGTATTACTTACTAATATGTTGTTTAAGACACATTAGGCTGCATCAACTTGGCTCATTGCTCAGTATCCACTTAGTTCTATTGTGACAGCAAAATTAATCCAAGCTATAGCTGTAATATGCTAATTAAAAAAGATTTCAATCATCGTAAGATACAAACTGTCTAGTCTATTAAGCAAATCATAAAATGTTAATTACTATCGTCTCTGTTTCATCCTACCATCCACAAAATCGAGATCTAACTCTAATCTCGTATCGTTAAAATCCGTTATCTTTGTACTAAGTAAGTTTTGAGGTAATGAGTTATGTTTCAGCTCTTTTCTGATTTTGCATCTTGGCTGGTTTTCAGTGTAATAGGGTTGTCTGCAGAGACTAAACTCGGCGACGCGCTACATTTTTTTGTTGAAGATGTGACTAAAATTTTTGCCTTACTTTTGATAATGATTTATCTCATCGCCTTATTGCGGGCGTCGTTAAATGTGGAGCGTGTCAGGGATTATTTAGCCTGTAAACATAGAGGATTAGGTTACTTAATGGGATCTGGCTTTGGTGTAGTGACGCCATTTTGTTCTTGCTCGAGTATCCCGGTATTTTTAGGTTTTACGTCTGCAGGGATCCCTTTGGGGATCACCATGAGCTTTTTGATTACCTCACCTTTAATTAACGAGGTAGCGATATTATTGTTGATGAGTTTATTAGGGCTTAAGTTTACCTTACTTTATATTGTCGTTGGCATGAGTGTGGGTATGTTAGGCGGTTTCTTTCTCGACAGCATTAAGGCTGAGCGTTGGCTGCAATCGTTTGCGGCTGAAGCGTTAAAGCGTGGTCAGAAAAAGGGCGGTGAAGCAACGATTGCTGATGGTGCCAATGCGCAAAAAATGTCGTTCCCACAAAGACACCAGTTTGCCAAAACTGAAATGCTGGATATTTTTGGCCGAGTGTGGAAATGGGTCATTATTGGTGTCGGTTTAGGCGCAGCATTACACGGTTTTGTACCAGATGGATGGATTGGCGAGCATTTGGGGGACGGACAATGGTGGTCAGTTCCTGCTGCGGTATTGTTGGGTATTCCACTTTATTCCAATGCGACGGGGGTTATTCCGGTTATGGAAAGTCTGATTATTAATGGTCTACCGATAGGAACTACATTGGCATTTTGTATGAGCACGGTTGCAGCCAGTTTTCCTGAGTTTATTTTGTTAAAACAAGTGATGCAATGGCGTTTGCTGGCAATATTATTTTGTGTGTTATTAGTAGCATTCACTCTCGTCGGTTGGATCTTTAATGCGTTAGCACCGGTATTATGATTTTTTATCAACATCAACATCAACAACATCAACAACATCAACAACATCAATAAGGATAAACAATGAAGACGGTTAAAATTTTGGGTTCTGGTTGTAAAAAGTGTCTTGAAACCGCAGAGCTTGCCCAAGCTGTTGCGGATGAAAAGGGTGTTGCAATAAAAATCGAAAAAGTCACTGATATGGCTAAAATTATGGATTATGACGTTATGAGTACGCCAGCAGTGGTGGTTGATGAGAAAGTGGTTCATAAAGGCAGTAAACCCACTAAAGAACAGATGTCAGCGTGGATATAAATGCTGCTAAAGTCATTAATTGAGTGACTGAGCAATTAAAGGACTAAGGGTAATTAACTATAAAAACACAGTTATTGCCCTTGGCATTGTGCTGCACAATGACTAAATTACAGAGCTATGAAGTTAAAACCTTACTGATATGACGATGACCCTCAAGTTAGTTTTAAACTTTCTACTCAAGTCTACGCGGTTCACATTTATGGCTATCTTATTCCATTAGAAATAAAAATAGGTGTGTGAATATTCTGCCTACCCACTTTTAATTGTAATCCATTGTTTTTAATATTAATTTACCGCTAATTCTTGGGAATATCGTCAACTATTGTTTATCATACTGCTGACGTTTAACCATAAAAATTACCCACCGGATTACTCCATTAACATCTTATTTACCATATCCACCACTATTGTGGTTTTTCTGCGCACTTTCTGCACATTGTCTCTATATCATCGATAGGTAATTAAGCATTTTGTTCGTTAAACCACTTTACGATCCACTAAAAGGAATCGATGACATGAAACTATTCGTAAAACATCGTCAGTTTACTCAATCTATATTGTGTACTTTGGTATTAGCAGGTTTATTAACGGCCTGTGACAGCAGTGATGATGACACAGTGTCAACCGATGACAGTACAACTGTGGTAGACACTTCGACAGATAATGGTGTGAGTACCGACAACAGCACCGATGGTGTGATATGTGATTATTCATACAGCGAATTTAACGATTCTGAGTCAGTTGGCTATAACAGCGAATCGCAATGGACATGTGCTGATGATATGCGTGAGTTAGTCGCCAATGGAATTCCAGACCACGAAGTAGGTACCTTTCCTAATGATGGCAATCCCAACATGATCACAGAGCAAGTGATCACAGCGAGTATTACCTTGTTGCCAGTTCAAACCGATGTGGCTACTCAATTAGGTGGGCCTTCAGGACCGCAGGGTTATGTATTAAACGGGGTGAAAATAGATGCCAGTACCGCCGGTACTTGTGATGATTCAGGTTTAATTTGTGATGCAGCTATGAATGTCGGTAATTGGAACATTGAGGCACTGGGTCAATCTAGTTTTGATTTTGGTACTGACGACAACAATGCTCATGTTCAGCCTAGTGGCGAATATCATTACCATGGAATACCAGAAGGTTTTATTACGCTCCACGGCGGCAGTAGTGACACCATGACCTTAATTGCATGGGCTTCTGATGGATTCCCTATTTATGCCCGTTATGGTTATACCACTGCAGATGATGCGACTTCCGAACTTAAAGTTGTCACAGGCAGTTACCAGTTGGTCACAGAGGTAAGTGATAGCAGACCTTCAACCGATTTATATGCCTTAGGTACGTTTAAACAAGACTGGGAATATGTAGAAGGCTCTGGCGATTTGGATGAATGTAATGGCCGAGTTGGTGTCACTCCTGAGTTTCCTAATGGCATTTATCATTATTATGCAACAGATAGTTATCCATTTTTTCAACGTTGCGTAAAAGGTGAAGTTGAATCAACAGGACAATTACCTCCAGCTTAATAATGCGTTATATCAATCTTAAGGAGGACCTCAAATGCGCGTGTTGAGAAACCATTCCATGGTGATTATTTTTATAGTGAGTTTATTGATGGCAACAGAGGCGCAGTCGCACATGATGGTGGCTCAACACGGCACCATTAATATGGTTAACAATGGTGCTTTTATGGTGTTGTCATTGCCTATCAGTGCATTTGATAATATCGATGATGACAATAGTGGCCACTTATCAACGGTTGAGTTTAATTCGCATCGAGCTGAAATAATGGCTCAAATTTTGGCAAAAGTGCAATTGCACGATAATAATGGTTTGCGTCCCTTAGAAGGGTTAATGTTTTCATTGGGCGACGATCATCATAATGCAGATACTGCAACTCAATTGATTGTGATGGGCCGCTTTGCTATTGATGAAAAATCAGCCGGTTGGACTTTTTTATTTGGCTTATTTGGTGAATCTGCAGAGGAGAAAGTCATGAATATGAGTGTTAAGCGCAAAGCAACTAATCAAAAAATGGCATTTGAACTTACTCCGAATAATGCTAGCCAAAAAGCTTTTTCTTTATAATCCAATAAGATAGCGCACCTTTATGTTAGTCCAATAAATGCTGTTTCACTTAGGTGGTCAGCATTTTTTATTATTTGATATGTCGCCTTTTAAGCGCATCATGTTTGTTGTGTAATCGACATGCTTTTGTGCTTTTGACGATAAAGAGTTGGAAGATGAAGCCGTTATCAGCATAATAGCCCAAATTACATCACACCATCATGACCGCAATAATTTGAGGACGCTTTGAGCTCGACACTTACCCAATCCGTTATCCATGAATTTAGCGAACGCGGTGCGTTAGCAAAACATGTTCATCATTATCACCACCGACAAAGTCAAACCGATATGGCTGTTGCGGTGAGTGATGCTATTGCTAAAAAACATAATCTGATTTTAGAAGCCGGTACGGGTGTAGGCAAAACCTTTGCATATTTACTGCCTGCATTGCTTAGCGGCAAGCAAGTGGTGGTGAGCACCGGTAGTAAAAATTTACAAGAGCAACTGTTTTTAAAAGACTTACCAGCATTGTTAACCATGTTAGATGTACACGTGCCTATAGCGTTATTAAAAGGGCGTAACAACTATTTATGCCAATTACGCCTAGAAAAACAAATGCAAAATGCCAGTCAGTTTAGCGAATATTACATTGATGACTTGCTAAAAATTAACCAATGGGCACATTTAAGCAAAGACGGCGATATAGGTAATTTAACCTCGGTGGCAGAACATTCTGAGGTTATCCCTACTGTGGTGAGCACTAAAGAGAGTTGTACGGGTAAAAAATGCGACCATTACGATGACTGCTTTACTCGTAAAGCGCGTATTCGGGCAATGGATGCCAAAGTGGTGGTGGTTAATCATCATTTATTTTTTGCCGATCGATTACTAAAAGACACTGGATTTGCGGAGTTACTGCCAGATCCTGATGTGGTGATATTTGACGAGGCACATTTAGTGCCCGATATTTGTATTAGTTATTTTGGCAGTCATATTTCCAGCCGCGAAATAGATAAATCACTCAACGCGATAATTAAACTGCATAAAGAGGTGATCCGCGACAGTATTCAGCTTGAACAATTGGCTCAACGTGGCTTAATTGCACTCAGTGAATGGCACAATATGATGTTTGAACATCAAGTGTCTGATTGGCGCAAAGTACTGACAATAAAAATACTTGCAAGCACCTCGTGGACCTTGCATCAATCATTAGTCGATTTAGCTAATAATATGCAACATCATCTTGGTCGTGATGATCAGCTCGATAATGCCTTTGAGCAATTACTCACGTTGGCTGATACATTACGCAATTATTTTGAGTGCCAAGACCCCCAGGCGGCTTACAGCGTTGAGCTTGGTCCCCGGTTTATTATGCTGCGCATGAGCCCCATTAATGTCGCCAAACAATGTCAGCAATTATTTGATCACAACACCCGTTGGATTTTTACCTCGGCAACATTGCAAGTTAATCGTAGCCTAGCGCTTTTTGCCAAAGAGATGGGTTTGGGTGATGCTAAACAACTTATTTTAGACAGCCCATTTGATTACCCCAACCAAGCAGTATTTTGTGTACCACGTCATTTAGGTAAAGTAGGGCAGTCGAAACATTCAGCAAAACAACTGGTTGATATCAGTGTTCAAGCCATTAATGCCGCACAAGGGCGTACGTTTATTCTATTTACCAGCCATCAGATGTTGCAACAGGTGGCTATGATGTTACAAGGCAAGGTGAAATATCCGCTTTTAGTGCAAGGCCAAGCCAGTAAGCAAAGTTTATTAAATAAGTTTAGGCAGCTAGGTAATGCCGTGCTGTTAGGTACCAGCAGTTTCTGGGAAGGTGTAGATGTACGCGGTAAATTACTCAGTTGTGTGATTATAGATAAATTACCGTTTGTGTCCCCTGATGATGCATTATATAAAGCTCGTGCGGCCAATGCTGAGCGTCAAGGACTTGATCCTTTTGCTTCTATTTCATTGCCGCAAGCGGTTATTAGTTTAAAGCAAGGCGTTGGACGATTAATTCGTGATGAAAAAGATCGTGGAGTACTTATTTTGTGCGATAACCGCATTGTGAATCGTGTTTACGGACAAGCATTTATTAATTCATTGCCCCCCATGCAGCGTACTCGTGATTTAGACCGAGCGCTGCAATTTTTAAAACACATCCCTTAAGCTTTTTAAAACACGGCTCATCAGTTATCATTACAACATTATCTGTCGTTTTTATTGAGTAACCCAACACAATGCCAAAGCCGTTAACCATTCTTGCTCTTGATACCTGTACCGAAACTTGCTCTGTTGCATTAACCATTAATGGTGATGTTTATGCTCGTATTGAAGATGCGCCGCGTGAACACAGCCAACGTTTGCTGCCTATGGTTGATGATGTCTTAGCCGAGGCTAAAGTGACTCTCGTCGATATCGATATGATTGCTTATGGACGCGGCCCGGGCAGTTTTACGGGTATCCGTATTTGTACCAGTATGACCCAAGGGTTAGCATTGGGACTTGATTTACCCGTCATTGGTATTTCTACGTTAACAGCAATGGCTCAAATGGCCGTCAGTCAACATGGTGCTTCTCAGGTATTGTGTTGTATTGATGCTAGAATGAATGAAGTCTATTGGGCTCAGTACATTGCTAAAGACGGTATTGCTATTTTGGTTGGGGAAGAACATGTTACAACGCCAGAAATGGTAACATTGGTTTTAGACTCACAACAAAACATAGCGGCTTGTGGAACTGGGTTTGACGTTTATCCGCAGTTATTAACTCTGGCGCCAAGTATCAGTCGTTGCTTCGAAGCTACATATCCTGATGCTAAATCTATGCTGGTGTTAGCCCAACTTGGATATCAACAAGGTTTGCACACTACAGTTGATGAACTCGCCCCTGTTTACCTTCGTGACACAGTCACATGGAAAAAACTTCCGGGTCGAGAATAGCCATTCAGGTTAATTTGACATAAAGTGTATAATAGAATTATAGGTAAACGGTGTCGTTAATGACGATAAATGCAGCATTATCAATGGCAAATAATCAATCTGGCCCAGTCAGCTTGAGCCAAGCTGTTGCTGGAAATCGACCGATTACTCCAGCCCAAGACCCCATAGTTGTTAACACTTCAGCTGATGATATTGAGCTGCAAAGTATTGAAAGCAATGATGTGGCCATTGTTGATGATGTAACCTTGTCAGCCAAACAACAAGCCCGCGTTGAATATGATCGTGATACCAATGGCCAACGTGGTGCAATAGCGCAATATTTGTCTACTCAACATTCTGCTAAAAGAGACGAAATTCAACAAATGGTTGGTATTGATTTGTATGCCTAACCCGCCTTTGTCTGCAATCCCCAGTCGTAGCCGTTTTATGATCGAATTACTATTGGCCTTTTTACTGACTCGATTTCCTTATATCTCTATTCCTTTTAAATGGTTTGAAAGCTATTTTCACGAATTATCTCATGGCATCGCGACGTTATTGACGGGTGGCACTGTGAGTCATATCCAGTTATTTCCAAACGGTGCAGGCCTTTGTTTTAGTCAAGGCGGTAATAGTATATTAATTGCTTATGCAGGCTATTTCGGCGCCGCGTTATGGGGTTATGCGATATTTCTACTGGCGACTCAAAAACACACTATCAGATTTACTTTGTCTCTGTTAGGCCTAACGGTGGCGGCTTCACTACTTTTCTGGGCTCGAGATGTGCTAACCATTATTATTCTTAGCGTCTTGATAATACTTTTTTTGTTACCACTTAAATTAAAAAACAGTGGTCTGCTCAATAGTTTATTGCGTATATTAGGCTTAATGATTATGTTAAACGCCATGGCCAGCCCTATGGTGTTATTAGGGTTAAGTGGCCAAGGCGATGCGGTGATGTTAGCGAAAATAACATGGTTGCCGGCATGGTTGTGGGTAATGACATGGCTCGCATTTAGTGGGTTTATGTTGTGGCTCTGTTGGCGTAAAGTTAATCGAAAAAAGGGAGTGTTAAAATGAAACGTAACATGATGTTAGGAGCCTTAATTGGCTTATCAAGTTTAGGTATGTCAGCAGCTGCATTTGCTGCGAGCACAGATAACACGCAAAACCAATCAGTCGCAGTGCCGCAGGTTAATGCTGCGCTTGCACAAGCCGTCGCGAGTCAATTTCGTTCAGAAGATAATAAGCTGCGTGATCAATATCGCCATCCTGCAGAAACGTTGGCTTTTTTTGATGTAAAGCCAGATCAAACTGTTATTGAATTATGGCCAGGTGGTGGTTGGTATGCTGAAATTTTAGCGCCTTACTTAGCTGATAAGGGCCATTATGTGGCTGCTAATTTTGAAACTAAGCCTACAGTAGATAGCCCTAGAGCAGCTTATTATAAATCAGCAGGTTTAAAATTTGAAAAGTGGGTCAATGACAATAAAGCCAGCGTTGGTAATGTTCAGTTTGTTACCCTTGATCCACCGGCTAAGCTTTCACTGGGTAAAGATAATTCTGCCGACCAGGTATTAACATTCCGTAATTTGCATAATTGGGCAATGAAAGGGGAGTTAGAAGGTGTGTTTAAAGCCGCTCATGATGTGTTAAAAGTCGGCGGTTCATTAGGCATTGTTGAACACCGTGCAAATATCGGTATGGCTGCAGAAAGTGGTTATATGGATGAAAATCAAATGGTCGAACTCGCTAACAAATACGGTTTTGAACTGACCGCTAGCTCTGAAGTGAATGCCAATCCCAAAGACAGTAAAAATTATCCGAAAGGCGTGTGGACATTACCACCAAGTTTAGCCATGGGCGATCAAGATAAGCAGAAGTATCTTGATATAGGTGAAAGTGACCGCATGACACTTAAGTTTACTAAAACTGCTGCTAAATAAATCTGTAAAGTGAGCCAACAATGTTGAACGTTAACGTAGAACAAATTCAATTGCCGTTGGCTCATATTACGCTCGCAGCTAAACGCTATGGTCAAGCAGATAAGCCAATCATACTGGCTTTGCATGGTTGGCTTGATAATGCCGACAGCTTCATCCCTTTAGCGGAGGCTTTTTCGCAACAAGGGTTGTTTGAACGGTATCAATTATTATGTATTGATTGGCCCGGACATGGATTGTCAGAACACCGTCCTGGACGTTATCCTTTGCATTGGGTTGATTACATTTATGACTTACAAGCCGTCATTGAACTTGTTTCTGATAATCAACCTATTATTTTGATGGGACATTCTTTAGGGGGCATTATTGCTTCCGCTTATAACGCTTGTTTAGGTGAAAATATTGCTAAGTTAGTATTAATAGAAGCTTTAGCACCATTATCAGAATCTGCAGATAATGCTAAACCCCGTTTGCGTAAAGGTTTACTGCAACAACAACGTTTTAATCGTCAATTAGCTCGGCCCATTCCCACTTATTCTTCTCTTGATGTTGCAATTCATGCGCGTCATCAACTAACCGGATTAGCCTTGCCTTGGTGTAAATTGATTACAGAGCGTAATATGCAATTAGTTGGTGATAAATATGCTTGGAGAAGTGACCCTAGGTTAAAACTTGATTCATTGAATCGTTTCACATTTGAACAAGTTGATGCATTAATGACCACTAGCGATACCGATACTTTATTTATTGCAGCGCAAGATGGTTACAAGCAACTCACTTTGTCAGAACAACATGCAAATGCCTGGTTTACCAACATTAAAATGCTAACATTAATGGGGGATCACCATTTACATATGGGGAATGCCAATCAAGTCGCAGAAACGATTGGAGCTTTTATTCTAAATTAGTCGGTCTGTTAACTGAAATCGCTGTTATTTTTAATTCATTTATGTGATTATGGTCAAAAATTAAAACGCTTGTATGATTTTTATCACTACAAGAAACATAAAAAAGCCTGCGATAACAAAATTAATGATACGCAGTCGCTAAAAAATTTTACCACTGACGGGGAATGCACGTCTTAGCACAGTGGTAATTATTAGGAGACACCTGTGGACCAGCCTTGGATTAATAACTTACCTGAAAATGTGCCGGCCGAAATCGACCCATCTCAATTCAGCTCTTTAGTACATATGTTTGAAAATGCAGTGGCAAAATATGCCGATCAACCTGCGTTTATAAATATGGGTGCAACGATAACGTACCGCAAACTTGAAGAGAGAAGTAGAGCATTTGCAGCTTATTTACAAAACGAACTGCATTTAAACAAAGGTGACCGTGTCGCCATTATGATGCCTAATTTATTGCAATATCCTATTGCACTATTTGGTATTCTTCGCGCAGGTATGGTGGTAGTTAATGTTAACCCGCTGTATACACCAAGAGAATTAAAGCATCAATTAGTCGACTCTGGCGCCAGAGCCATCATTGTGGTGTCAAACTTTGCTAATACTTTGGAAGAAGTCGTTGATCAAACTCCGGTAGAGTCAGTGATTATTACTAGCTTGGGTGATCAACTTAGTGCACCTAAACGCACCTTAGTTAACTTTGTCGTAAAGTACATCAAAAGACTGGTACCTAAATACCATTTACCACATGCATTATCATTTCGTGATGCCTTAACAAAAGGGCGACGTTTACAATATATCAAAGCTGAAATTACCGGCGATGATTTAGCCTTCTTACAATACACAGGCGGTACAACCGGTGTGTCTAAAGGTGCAATGTTAACTCATGAAAATATCGTCAGTAATGTGTTACAAGCTAATGGCGCGTATTCACCAGCATTAAAAGACGGTGTCGAGTTTGTGGTAACTGCACTGCCGCTTTATCACATTTTTGCATTAACGGTTAATTGCTTACTGTTTTTACATAAAGGCAGTAAAAACTTACTGATCACAAATCCACGTGATATTCCTGCATTTGTGGCTGAACTTAAGAAATATCCATTTACCGCGTTAACGGGTGTTAATACGTTATTTAATGCCTTGGTTAATAATGATGGATTTGCTCAACTTGATTTCTCAGGTTTGAAATTTTCAATTGGTGGAGGCATGGCTGTTCAGCGTGCAGTTGCTGATAAATGGCAACAAATCACTAAAACACGTTTGCTAGAAGGTTATGGTTTAACGGAAGCATCACCTTTGGTGACTTGTTGTCCATACAACTTAGCCGGTTATAACGGTTCTATTGGTTTCCCTGCGCCTTCAACATTGATCCAAATTCGTGACGATGAATCTAATGTGTTACCTCAAGGTGAAACTGGCGAATTGTTTGCTAAAGGCCCACAAGTGATGAAAGGGTATTGGCAGCGACCAGAAGAGACGGCGACAGTTATTGATAAAGATGGCTGGTTAGCGACGGGTGATATTGGTTATATGGATGAAAAGGGCTTGTTTTACATTGTTGACCGTAAAAAGGACATGATTTTAGTGTCTGGTTTTAACGTGTTTCCGAATGAAGTAGAAGAAGTCGTCGCCATGCACCCAAAAGTTATTGAAGTTGCCGCTGTAGGGGTTCCAAATGAGGCTAGTGGTGAATTAGTGAAGATTTTTGTGGTCGCAAAAGATAAATCTCTGACCGCTGAAGAGTTGATTAAGCATTGCCGACATCAATTAACGGGATATAAAGTACCTAAGCTGGTAGAATTTAGGGACGAATTACCAAAATCCAATGTGGGTAAAATTTTACGCCGAGAGCTTCGAGACGAAGTTAAGCAAGCGTAAAATGATAGCCGGCACTTTAGCCGGCTTTTTATTGAGGTTAATCTGATAACCTGTCACCGCCCTCATTCATATTATAGCGGAGCCTATTTTGTTAACGTTTGAATATATCAGTGATAACGCCAGCTTATTATCATTAGTTGAACAATACCAACAAAGCACCTTATTGGTGCTCGATACTGAATTTGTCCGCACTCGTACTTACTATGCAAAATTGGGGCTTATTCAAGCTTACGATGGGAAAACATTGGCTTTGATAGATCCTGTTGCCATTACAGATCTTAGCCCATTTTGGAAGTTATTGACTGATCCTAAGATTGTTAAATTAGTACATTCTTGTAGTGAAGATCTTGAAGTGTTTGCTCATTATGGTGACTGTCAACCAAACCCACTTTTTGACAGTCAAATTGCTGCTAGTCTATCTGGGTTGGGGTATGGCTTAGGTTATGCCAAATTAGCTGAAAGCTGTTTACAAGTTGAAATTGATAAAGGCGAATCGCGTACCGACTGGATGAAACGCCCCTTGTCGGATGCACAATTACAGTATGCGGCTAATGATGTGTATTATTTGTACCAATTATACCCACAGTTACAAGAGAAGCTTGCTGCCAATAATCGCCTAGAATGGTTGTTTGAAGAAAGCCAACGTATGACAGAAGGGCGTTTGTCATTACCAGAAGGTGACAGTGTTTACCTTAAAGTAAAAAATGCTTTCCAGTTATCGAGCCCACAGTTAGCTTACTTAAAAGTATTGGCTAAATGGCGCTTAAACAAGGCGGTAAGTCGTAATCTCGCGCTTGGTTTTGTGGTAAAGGACCATGCATTAATTGCATTAGCCAAAAAACAACCGACCACATTAGCAGAATTAAGTAGTTTAAATGATTTAACTGAGCAAGAGAAACGCATTCATGGCAAAGAGTTATTAACGGTAATGGCAACAGCCGATTTAACTAATTTACCCGAAGAAGTCGATGTTGTTGCACTTAAATCTGGTTATAAATCGGCATTTAAAGAAATTAAAACAACATTAACTGAATTGTGTGAACGTGAAGATGTTGCATTAGAGTTTGTGGGATCTAAACGCCATATTCATGAATTTTTACTCTGGTTGTATCACAATAAACAAACGCCGACGCCGCTATTGCTAACGGGGTGGCGAGGTCAACTTATTGGAGACTTACTTGCAGATGTGCGTTTTAGTTAACGATAATGATTTAACTAAATAACGCCCAATAAAAAGGATACTCGCATAATGCCAGTATCCTTTTTATATTTAGCGGTGCTAACTCGCTAGCTTAGCTAATTACTTTGAATCAGGTAAGGTGACGTTTAACTCGAGTACCGATAAATTGTCATCGTTTTGATCAAGTTGCACAGAAACTTGGTCATCTGAAATTTGTACATATTTGCGGATCACTTCGATGATTTCTTGTTTCATCTTTGGGAAGTAATCAGGTGCACCGCGTTCTCCACGCTGATGGGCCACAATAATTTGTAATCGTTCTTTTGCCAATGATGCGGTATTGGGCTTTTTACTGCTTCTAAAATAATCAAGTATCGACATAATTAGCTCCCAAATATCCTTTTAAGGAATCCTTTCTTCTCTTCTGTAATAAATCGAACCGGCACATCGTCACCTAATAAGCGCGCAACCGTATCGCCATATGCTAAACCGGCATCACTTTCTTGATCAATAATGACAGGAATACCAGAGTTTGACGCTTTGAGTACTGATTGAGACTCGGGGATAACACCGAGTAATTCAATTGCCAGAATTTCCTTCACATCTTCAACACTGAGCATTTCACCTGTTTTAACTCTTGCTGGTGAGTAGCGAGTTAACAATAAATATTCTTTGATCGGTTCAAGCGATAGCTCTGCTCTACGTGAACGGCTTTGTAACATTCCTAGAATACGGTCTGAATCGCGAACAGAGCTCACTTCTGGGTTTGTGGTTACAATCGCTATGTCGGCAAAGTAAAGTGCCATCATTGCACCTTGTTCAATCCCTGCTGGCGAATCACAAACAATGTAGTCGAAGTCTTTAGCTAAATTTTCAAGTACTTTGCCCACGCCTTCTTTTGTTAGAGCATCTTTATCGCGTGTTTGCGACGCAGGTAAAATAAACAGTTTGTCGCAGCGTTTATCTTTAATTAACGCTTGGTTCAAATTGGCTTCACCATTAATAACGTTAACAAAGTCATATACGACTCTGCGTTCACAACCCATTATCAAATCGAGATTTCGCAAACCAATATCAAAATCGATAACGACAGTCTTCTTTCCTTTTAAGGCCAACCCGGTAGCAATTGCTGCACTGGATGTTGTTTTACCCACACCGCCTTTACCTGATGTGACAACAATAATTTGCGCCATTTATTTTAATATCCTTGTATTTGCCGATTATTGGGGCAATGTTTCAACAGTGAGGGATGCGCCTTCAAGGCGAACACAACCTCTTTGACTTAGATCGTATTGTTGCAAATGCTCAGTCAACCAATACTGTCCCGCAATCGACACTAATTCTGCTTCTAACGAGTTAGCGATAATCACACTTTGATTATCTCCCGCGGCTCCCGCCATGGCTTTGCCACGAAGAGCGCCATATATATGAATGCTACCATCAGCAATGACTTCAGCGCCATTACCAACCGCACCAAAAATGACTAAATCTGCATTTTTTGCGTATATTTGTTGTCCAGAACGCACATTTTGTTTAACAATTTTAGTCGCTCGTTTGGGTAACTCAGCTTTAGCAGCTTGTTTGCCCGACTTAACGACCGCAATAGCCATACTCTTAGCTTGTTCAGCTTGCGCAGGACTGGCATCGGTAATGCCCACAATAATAAGGTTTCGATCAATTAATAATTGTTTTAACGCATTAAAGTCTACGTGAGCTTGTTTAACAGCTGATAGGTTCAATACCAATGGTGCACCTAAAAAAAACTGCGGTGCTTGAGCCAATTTGTTGTCTAATTCAGTCGCAATGATATCAAGATCATTATGATTAATATGCAGCACTGATAATGTAAAAGACGTGGCCTTTAATTCGAGATTTTGTTTAGCCATCTCGGCGTGATTCTCCAATGCTTGAGCGATAACTGATTTACAATTATTTTTTAGTGCCACCATGTTATAGTGTGCTTAGTTGACTATCAAGTTTGAACCTTTGGAAATTTACACTAAAATGATATGTGCAGTATATAAAAGCGGTCGTAGAGCAGATACTTACCTTTTTGTCAAAAAACGCGATGTTTTTGATGAGGTTCCTGAGCAGTTAATGGAAATGTTTGGTACTCCAGCATTAATAATGGTTGTGCCATTATCTAAACGAGATCATCTAGGTATTGCAGATATTACTAAAGTGAAGTCGGCTTTAATTGAACAAGGCTATTATTTACAAATACCACCTCCACAAATTAATTTACTTGAGCAACATAAACAAGAATTAGGGCTTAATAAATAAGCGCAATCTTAAAGGAGTAATCGAAACGAATATGATTAAAAAAATCATTTTAAGCGTATTTTGTTACTTCTTTTTTGCTAGCTTGGTTATGGCTAATGATAGCACTCGTGATTTTTCTGACTATCTGTTGGAACTTCAACAGAAAGCGATAGCCGCTGGTGTAAATCAACGTATTGCTGAACGTTATATTGCCAATATTAAAACCTTCAAGAAAGCCAATCTCACCACCCATTTAGACAAATCAAAAACACTAGAAAATTTTATTCCCCAAGTTGTCCCTGCTATTACTGTCAGTACTGCTCGAGCCATGTTTCAGCAACATGAATCTCAAATAAAACTTCTGAGTCAAACTTATCAAGTTCAATCACGTTTTTTGATGGCGTTGTGGTCCATGAATACCCATTTTGGAGAACGTTCAGGACGTTTCTCTGGTTTATCGGTATTAGCTTCACTTGCATATCAAGGTGATAACGAAGCGCAGTATATTAATGAGTTTATTGCCGCACTTAAATTAATCGAACAGAAAAAAATAAGTGAAAATTTATTGCGTAGTACCTCATCAGGATCAATGGGGCAGATGCAAATGATGCCAAGCCAATTACTGAAATACGGTGTCGATGCGGATAAAAACGGTGTGATTGATGTTTGGAACAGCATGGATGACGCATTTGCGTCTACCGCCAACATGTTGCATCAACAAGGGTGGCAATATGATTCTACATGGGGGCGACAAGTAAAAATCACCATCAAGTTAGATCCAAATTTACTTGGCTTAGAGTCTCAGTATTCATTTTTACAGTGGCAAGCCTTTGGTGTCAGGCGTTTTGATGGTAATGATTTACCTCAACGCAATGACATGAAAGTGTCTTTAATTGCCCCTGATGGAGTCCAAGGCCGCTTTTATTTGGTGTATGACAACTTTCGTTTATTGAACCAATTTACAGACACATTGCACGATACTTTAGCAATAACCTATCTGTCTGAAAAAATTAAACCATAAATTGCCGTGGTTTAGGTGTAAAATGCGAGCAAATCTTAATAAAACCACTTTAGATAAAAATGATGACTCAGTTTTGGACCTCAACGCCTTTAGACAATATGACACCTGAGCAATGGGAGTCACTTTGTGATGGCTGCGGTAAATGTTGTTTAAATAAAATTATCGATGATGATACTGACAAGTTATATTACACCAATGCTGCGTGTCATTTATTAGATGATGAGAGTTGTAGTTGCCGTCAATACCCTGATCGTTTTACTTATGTTCCTGAATGTACCGCCATTACGCCTGACAATATCGCAGAGCTTACTTGGTTGCCGGACAGTTGTGCGTATCGTCGCTTGCATGTTGGCAAAGGTTTACCTAGCTGGCATCCGTTGATCACAGGGAGTAAAGATGCCATGCATGCAGCTGGTATTTCTGTTCAAGGCAAAACCGTTAACGAAATGAAAGTGAAGTATTTAGAAGACTGTATTGTTTTGTGGCCGATGTTGAATATTGAATGATGTAAGTATATCTATCAATTGGGTGTTAAGTTGAATAAAAAAAGACCTCATTGAGGTCTTTTTTTATTCAATCTTCGCAATAATATTTCCAATTTATTTTTTTAGTTTAAGTGCAGGCAATAACATTAATAGCCAAATCACACCATAAACCGCAAAACCAACCATCATCCATTGCGCCATGCTAACTGACAGCCAAGTCCATGGTATATCACTGCACATACCCGTTGGAGAAAATACCGAAGGCAACCAAGTGTCTAATGGCATAAAATTAGGGAATTCTGGGTAAAAAGAACATGTGGCAAAAGGTGATGGGTTAACTTGCATATTGTTGAGTTCATACGCAAGTTTTAAGCCCCAAATCGCAGCAACTCCCCAACCAGCCATACCGACTAAGCGTAGTAACCACACCTTAGGCTGTAATATACCAATGAGCCCTGCCAGCATAATACTGAGTACCGCAACACGAATATAAATACACATCACGCACGGCGCTAACTCCATACCATATTGAAAGAATAGGGCCGCTAGTTCCAGCCCTATAGCGGATAATAACAATAATCCCCAAGAGAGACGACTATGACAAAACTGCTGTAATTGCGACAATTTCAGTTCCTAATAAACGTATTAATAGATAAAAAAACACCCTCAAGTGAGGGTGTTTGAGTGAGTAGTCAAGACTTTAAGATAATTTATCTATTAAGTCCAATACCCTATCGTTTTTACACTCTATCAAAACAATTGTTTCGTAAAGGTAACAGGTAGTTAATGCCCGTTAGTTAACCCACTAAGGTCTTTGGCCGAGTGATGGATAATTAATTGAGTTTCATAAAGCATATCCGTCATGTCGACTAAAAACCCAGTCTCAATTGCCATTACGCCAACAAGAGATAATACGATGGTATAAGGTAATGCCATCCATACCATCCGACCGTATGATAAACGGATCAGTGGGGCGATGGCTGAGGTTAGCAAGAACAAGAATGCCGCTTGCCCGTTCGGGGTTGCCACAGAAGGCAGGTTAGTACCAGTATTAATTGCCACTGCTAGTAAGTCAAATTGGTCTCGAGTAATTTGGCCACTCATTAATGCAGATTTCACTTCATTAATGTACACCGTACCCACAAACACGTTATCACTCACCATTGATAGTAAACCGTTTGCAATATAGAAAATCACCAACTGCATATTGCCTTCATAACCTAATGCCCAATGAATAACTGGAGCAAACAAGTCTTGGTCAATAATTACGCCAACAATGGCGAAAAATACTGCTAACAACGCTGTGAATGGCAAAGCCTCTTCGAACGCTTTACCCAACGAATGTTCATCTGTAATACCGTTAAAAGCAGTTGCTAAGATAATGACCGATAACCCAATGAGACCAACAGAGGCTAAGTGAAGCGCTAAGCCTGCAATTAACCACACACCAATAAGGGCTTGGATAACCAGTTTCATTTTATCTTGGTTAGTTCTGTTTGCGTCTTCATGAGCGGCGTAATCAGAAAGAATACGATGTACTACATCAGGTAATTGCGCACCATATCCAAAGACTTTGAATTTTTCTACCAGAAAACAAGTGAATATACCCGCAAATAATACCGGCATCGTCACGGGTGACATACGCAAGAAAAACTCACCAAATTGCCAATGGGCCTGTGCTGCAATAATTAAGTTTTGTGGTTCGCCAACCATAGTGCAAACACCGCCTAACGCAGTACCAATACCAGAGTGCATTAACAAATTACGTAAAAATGCACGAAATGATTCTAATTCTTCTTCGTTAAGCTGAGCGCTAGTATCGGAGGTGTGATCATGTGCATCAGTGTCGCTATAGCTCATGCCTGACGCTACTTTATGGTAAATAGAATAAAACCCAACAGCAACAGCGATAATGACGGCGATGACAGTAAGTGCATCTAAAAATGCGGAGAGAAATGCACATGCGATACAAAACATCAAAGACACAATGATTTTTGAGCGTACCTTAGTGATCATTTTAGTAAATACAAACAGCAATAGCTGTTTCATAAAGTAAATACCCGCAACCATAAACACTAAAAGTAAAAGCACTTCTAAGTTGGCTTCTATTTCGTGTAACACTTGCGAAGGTGAGGTCATCCCTATGATGACGGCCTCAATGGCTAATAGTCCACCAGGTTGAAGTGGGTAACATTTCAATGCCATAGCAAGGGTGAAAATAAATTCAACCACCAGCACCCATCCAGCAACAAATGGACTGACATAAAAGAACAGCAGGGGATTAATGACTAAAAATGCCAAAATTGCGTATTTGTACCATCCAGGTGAATTACCTAAAAAATTGACAAATAGCGCCTGGCTTTTGGTTACCTGCATAGCAGTCTCCGATATTATGATTGTGAAAGTTTGTATAGCAACCAGTTTTGATAACTAACAACACATTATTATTTTCAACAGGTTTGGGAGAATAGAGGCAACTTAACATTGAAAACTTGATAAATATCAACTTTTCGTTAAATGAGTTTAAACATTCAATTCAATCGAATTGAGGGCTTTAGCCAACTTTTTCTCTTATTAATAAAATATCTTGTTATAGCGAATAATGTGTTAACAACAAATTTGCCTAAATTGACAACGGTTATATTGTATTTTTTGTCATATAACGTAAAAAAATAATTTGTAACCTTGTTGTCACTGTGGGGAACATTACGTAATGCTAACAAAACAACTACATGAGTATATACTAAACTTATTGACTATTATCACTAAAATTGAATATCTGTTGATGATAGTGATGGTGTAATGTGATAAGTATTCAACTTTTGTGATATTTAAATAACAGAGCTGTTCGAAAATCAGCCGTAATGAACATGGAGATAAACAATGGTTTTTATTTTCTACCGCTCTGGTATGATCAGATGTAATAGTTCGCCATTCTTTTGCAATAGGATATAAAGGTTGATGATCATCAATGCCAAAGGGCCCGCGAGTTTTGCCGAGAAATATATTGTTCGTTCTATATGGGAAAATAAATTTCCACCCGGATCAATTTTACCTGCTGAACGTGAACTCTCTGAACTTATCGGTGTTACTCGTACAACCTTAAGAGAAGTACTGCAGCGCCTAGCACGTGACGGCTGGTTGAAAATTCAACATGGTAAACCTACCCAGGTGAACAACTTTTGGGAAACATCTGGATTAAATATTTTAGAAACCATTGCAGATTTAAATCCTGATGGTTTTCCATTATTAGTCGATCAGTTGATGGCTGCGCGAGGTAATGTAAGTAACATATATTTCCGTGCATCAATCCGTCACAATCCTGAAAAAGTGGTTGATGTATTGGCTGGTATTCACAGCTTAGAAAATGATGCAGAAGCGTATGCCGCATTCGATTACAAGCTTCACCATACATTAGCTTTCGCATCTGGAAACCCTCTATATGTGTTAATTTTAAACGGATTCAAAGGTCTTTATAATCGAGTCGGCCGCTATTATTTTTCAAGCCAAGAAGCCCGTGAATTAACAATGCGTTTTTATCTTAAATTAGAGAAATTGGCTCAGGATAAAAATTATCTAGATGTGCCCGCATTAATGCGCACTAATGGTATTGAAAGCGGTAAAATGTGGCAAAAGCTACGTGATGATTTACCCGCTGAAATGGGTCATGACAACAGTTAACGAGTCGTTAATCGTGATGCATTAATTGTTAATTACGAATATTACTTTTTGATTTACCCGCTTGGGATATCAATTCATATCTAAAAACCAATCACATTGATTGGTTTTTTTATGTGATTAATGTTGAGCTAGTACTTGAGTAGTCGACAAACAGTGGGATTGTGTATGCTAATTAAAGCATTTAACCGGGAAGTACTGTGGTGAATGTTAATATAAGCGGATAAGTCATCGTACTTATGGTCGGAACAGCACAAAAAAAGGAGCCTAAAAGGCTCCTTTAGTTTTTGCTGTTAATCTAAATTAAGCAGCAAAGTTTTTATTAACAAATTCCCAGTTAACAAGCTGCCAGAAGTGAGCTAAATACTCTGGACGCGCGTTACGGTAATCAATGTAGTATGCATGTTCCCACACATCTACAGTTAATAAAGGTGTTACCGTTTCATCAGTTAACGGTGTTGCTGCATTGCTTGTGTTAACAATAGCTAACGAACCGTCAGCTTTTTTCACTAGCCATGTCCAAGCACTACCGAAGTTGTTGACTGCAGAATCAGTAAATTTAGCTTTAAATTCTTCAAAAGAACCAAAAGAAGCATTGATAGCAGCAGCGATATCGCCAGTTGCTTCGCCGCCAGCGTTAGGTGCTAAACAGTTCCAGTAAAAAGTGTGGTTCCAAACTTGAGCTGCATTGTTGAACATACCACCAGTTGAAGTTTTAATAACTTCTTCTAATGTTTTGCCAGCGAATTCAGTTCCCTCAACTAAACCATTTAGTTTAACCACATACGTGTTGTGATGCTTACCATAATGGTATTCAAGGGTTTCTTGTGAAATGTGCGGTTCAAGTGCGTTCTTTGCAAAAGGTAATGCTGGTAGTTCGAAAGCCATTAGTATCTCTCCATGGATTCAGGTTATCGTTTTTGTTTACCCATCAGGTAACATTGCTCTACTGCTATTGTACTGATTATTTTTGTGATGTGAATCATTGTTTAGGGAATTATGTGGATTGCACTAATCGATTTTATGGATTTTAGATTAACCTTACAAACAGTGGCATTTTGTTCTTTGTCTAGGTGTCGTACAATAGCTACTATGTGTTCAGTCGTCGTACTTAGGAAATCAAATGGAAACTGTAGAAAAGATTAAACAGCAAATTAGCGAAAACCCAATTATTGTGTACATGAAAGGTTCACCTAAATTACCAAGCTGTGGATTTTCATCTCAAGTTGCTCAAGTGATGATCAACTGTGGTGAACAATTTGCGTTCGTAGATATTTTACAGCATCCAGATATTCGTGCTGAATTACCAAAATTTGCTAACTGGCCAACATTCCCACAATTATGGGTAGAAGGCGAGTTGATTGGTGGTTGTGACATTATCACTGAAATGTTCCAAAAAGGTGAACTTCAACCAATTATTAAAGCAACTGCTGACAAATTTCGTACAGAAGATGCCGCAGAGTAATTGCCAATAAACGAGTGTATTGCACTCTCAATAAAAAGCCCCAATGCATATAGCGTTGGGGCTTTTTTAATATTTATTTCATGATACAGCGGTGAAAAATTTACGCCTCAGTTTGCGGCTTTTTCACGGCAGGTAAAATCAAGTTCATCATTATAGCGACGATACCGCATAAGCTAATACCTGTTAGGCTAAATGAGCCAATACCAAACGCCATTCCGCCAATACCAAATACTAACGTGACCCCGACGATACTCAGATTACGGGGTTCTGATAAATCGACTTGATTACGAATTAAGGTATTTAATCCTACAGCGGCAATTGAACCAAACAATAAGCACATAATACCACCCATTACCGGAACGGGAATAGTTTGCATCATGGCGCCTAATTTGCCGACAAATGCCAACGTGATAGCAGTGATAGCAGTCCAAGTCATGATCCGAGGATCAAAACTCTTAGTTAATGTGACTGCACCTGTGACTTCACTGTATGTTGTATTTGGTGGACCACCCAATGCCGATGCTGCAACTGTAGCAATACCATCTCCCATAAGAGTACGGTGTAAACCTGGCTTTTTAAAATAGTCTTTACCCGTTACATTGGAAATGGCTAAAATATCACCAATATGTTCTACCGCAGGCGCAATAGCCACAGGGATCATAAATAAAATGGCATGCCAGTTAAACTCTGGGGCAACAAAATTTGGCATAGCTAACCAAGCTGCTTGGCTTACTGGGGTAAAATCGACAATACCAAAAGCAAGGCTGGCACCATAACCTACAAGAATACCGGCAAGAATAGGCATTAAACGAACCAATCCCTTAGCGAAAATGGCCACCACTATCGTTGTTATTAATGCCGAAAGAGAAATCATTAATGCAGTATTTTGTTCAACAATGATAATGCCGCCATCGCCACTTTTACCTAATGCCATATTAACTGCAACAGGGGCTAAACCTAAACCAATGATCATAATCACTGGCCCCACTACAACGGGAGGGAGTAAGGTATGAATGAACCCTGTACCACGAAGTTTTACTGTTAATCCCAGTAGCATATAGACGCCACCGGCAGCCATTAAACCGCCCATGGTGGCGGGAATACCCCATGTTTGTACACCATATAAAATAGGAGCAATAAAGGCAA
This sequence comes from Shewanella sp. MEBiC00475, assembly GCF_005234075.1. Classification (NCBI taxonomy): domain Bacteria; kingdom Pseudomonadati; phylum Pseudomonadota; class Gammaproteobacteria; order Alteromonadales; family Shewanellaceae; genus Shewanella; species Shewanella sp. MEBiC00475. The sequence continues at coordinate 129,874 of NZ_CP039928.1, read as the reverse complement.
AGGAGGAGGCTAGAAAAACAGGGACTTGACGTTTAGTGACTAATTGAAACAGTAGGGTACCGAAACCGGCAGTGAATAAGGCAACACTTGTATCCAAACCGGTTAATAACGGCATTAGCACTAGCGCACCAAAAGCGACAAATAGCATTTGTGCGCCTTGTAGCGGAATTAACACGCGTTTCATATTGTTCTCCATCATTATTTAGAAAGTTAGCGTGTGGTTAAACGGCGCGAATTGTCACATAAAAACATTAATATTCATAACAACTTTGAGGACTCTGTAGCGATTATAGTTATTCGATATGGCTACAATGTTTGGTCAAAGTGACCTTACTGCAATCGTATTATGAAAAAGAGTTTACGTTCTTCATTACTCGATAGAATTTTATTATGATATAATTTGTTCACTTATATTTGCTGCGTTTATGTTATCAGATGCTGAAAAAACTAATTAATCTCATTGTGTTATCTTTGGTTGCATTAACTGCTATTGCGACTGTACATGCTGCTGAAGTTGGCAAACTGGATGAAGCCGATATTGCGGTCAGTTCACGTGCAAACGATGTTAAAAATAATGCCTTAAAAGAGGCGTTAGCGGCCATTTTTTTGAAAAATTCAGGTTTGCCGAGTGTTGTATTAAATCCATTAATTAAAGCTCAAATTGATACACCTGAAGTTATTCTGACTCAATATGGTTATTATGAAAAAAATGGTCAATTAATGCTAAAGGCTAATTTTGATCATCAAAGAGTCATTTCAACATTACGCCAAGCAGGCTTACCTGTTTGGGGGAGCCAACGTCCATTAACCCTATTGTGGATGTCAGTTGAAGAAAACAATGAACCCACTATTTTAGCGGATGGGTCCTCGGCTGATATTCGCGCTGAGTTGGCTCAAGAATCCAGTAATAAAGGTATACCATTATTACTGCCTATTATGGACTTAGATGATGTTATGCGAGTCAGTATTACTGATGTGCGCGGTATGTTTACTGATGTATTAGCCAATGCATCGACTCGTTATCAAGCGGATTATTTTGCTATTGCAAATATAGATGCATTTGGCAATGAAGTGCGTTTTTCGATCAAATTATTTGATAAAAATAGAACTAATGGTGTGTTACAACCATTAGTTTCATTGCAAGATAATGCTGTTGATTATAAACAAGCAACTAAGCGAATGATGAATGCATTGGCTGATTATTATATTAGTCAATATGCTATTGCCTCTACAGGCCGTGATGTTGCAACCCGAGTTAGCTTTACTGGGGTAAATAACATGACTCAATTGGTACATGTTGAAACTTATCTTCGTCAATTAAGTGCGGTAAAGTCGATAAAAATCAGCCAGTTTAAGGGGGACTCTGCTACATATACAATAGAATTGTTTAGCAGTGTAGATGATTTACAACGCTTACTTAATATTGATAGTCGACTATCACAATTGGATACTGTGGGTAGCGTAGATTCATTTTATGAGCCTAAAGATGGCGACTCTAAACCAAAGTTGATTTATCAATGGTTAAGCCTATAAGGTTTATCAATAGGCACTCTGTGCAGTATATTTGTACAGAGTGAAATGCTATATCTAGTTAGTGTTATGTGTAGTCTTATTACCTAAACTCGCATAATGAAATGACTTAGGTATAATGATGTTAGTTCGTTTATGATTTTGAGACCTATCTGAGTGACACAAAACTCACCGAGACAATTATCTTTACCCGTTTATTTACCTGACGATGAAACCTTTCAAAGTTATTATCCTGCCTCGGGTAATGATGAGTTGATCCAAAAACTTCAGGCGGTTGCTGAAGGAACATTGGCTTCTTCTTTATATATTTATGGCCCAGAAAAATCTGGCCGAACTCATTTAATGCATGCAGCTTGTGCTCTTGCCAACGATTTAGAACGTCGCACTTTATATATTCCATTGGGTATCCATGCCAGTATATCCCCAGCTTTATTTGAAGGTCTAGAATCTCTTGAATTGATTTGTATTGATGATATTGAAGCTATAGCTGGCCATCCGGTATGGGAAGAAGCTATTTTTCACTTATATAATCGTATTGCAGAACAACAAGATTGTCGCTTGATCGTCAGCGGTAAAGCTTCACCTTCTGAAACGGGTTTTTTATTGCCAGATTTGGTCTCTCGTATGCAGTGGGGATTGATTTATCAACTGCAACCGATGGCAGATGAGGAAAAACTGGTTGCTTTGCAACGCCGTGCAGCTATGCGAGGCTTACAGTTATCTGATGAAGTAGGGCGCTTTTTGCTAACACGTATGGCTCGTGATTTACGCACCCTGTTTGATGTACTCGATAAACTTGATAAAGCTTCTATGGTACATCAACGTAAACTGACTATTCCGTTTATTAAAGAAATGCTTAGGCTTTAAAGTAAATCTAAATTTCTTAGCCTTTGAATCAATTTCTAACATTAGTTTTGAGAGCCTGATTTTGACGCGGTAACACACTAAATCAAACACAAAAAAACGCCAAATGAATTCATTTGGCGTTTTTGTTTACCTAATGCAGTGGTTAATGTGCATGTTGGTCGCCACTAAACTGTAATGGTCGATTATCAATGACAGCGCTATCAGTTTGGCTAGAGACTTTTTGTAACGATTTGGATTGCTCCGTTGTTAAGACTAAATTTTGTGCCCAGGTTTGGCCTTTCACTAACGCAACGGGCTCTGGTAAACCGTCCATCACGAGTTGGGTGTTAATATTGGGTAGCATTTGGCCAAGAACGTAGCTGGCGCGATCGTGCAATTCAGCCTGTCCAACTCGGCCGCGTTGGCCCCATTCAACGGTAATGGTTGAGCTGGTTTGTACTTCGGGTTTATCCGTAATAGCGATATCACGCAAAATACCGTAACGATGGCTCATCATTATTTCTTCAAACAACATGGCAACATCTTCACGTTTTGACGAGTAAGCATAATCATCATTTGCTAAATCATTAGCAAAAAATTCAGCGACATCAGTGGGACTAAACGCTTTTTGAGTACTGTTTGCAGATTCCCCTGCGTATTGAACCTTAGCAAGGCCATACATTTCATCACTGAGTAATGGATAACGCATTTGAAGTTGGCTTGATGTCATGTCATTTGAAGCAAAGCGACGATCAAGCTCTTCTTTTAGGCTCGGCCCTTGCAGCGTGGCATGAATACTTTGCGGGTAATAGTCATTGGCATGGGCCAGTTCGTGGTACATGAGATCTGCTAAATTATAAGACATATTATCCATGGTACGGTTCATGCGGTTGCCTTTATCGATATATTCACCAGCATACGCATTATCTTTAACATAACGGTATGGAGATAAGTAATTCAAGTCTTCACCAAAATTACTGCGAAAGTCTGGGGTTTCATCAATGGTGTCTCGTTGAGCCGATGTTAGCCATAAGTATTCAGGATCGAGATAGATGGCTCCGATATAACCCGAATAATAAGCTGGCCTGATATCGTAACTAATAATGACTGCAGTTACTGATTGTAATAGCTCAACAAAGTCAGTGTTTGTTTGTGCACGAAGGTAAGTTTCAAAATTTGCTCCCATCCAGTCGTGGGACACTACGACTCTGTCCATTATGGTGTCAATCGGGTCTGGCTGGCTGTCTTGGCTAATAAATGGTAGCTCGTTGAGGATATTACACGGGTCAATTTGCTGGTTAGAGTAAGTACAGCTAACAAGGTTATCGGCATAAGCTGAATCTGCTTTGTAGGGGTGTACCCGTGCGAGAGGGTAAGTTATGTAAGCCTTCGATGGGATAGCTTGCTCTTTTGTGACAAGTAAATGCACATCATCACTGACTGTTTGGCCGTCAAAGGTTGCTGTGGCTTTTAGGCTAATAAGTTTGTCGCTGTTTACGTCTGGTGCGTTAAACAGTGGTCGATTAAGGTCAGTTAAATCGACGCTATTAAAACCTACGTTGTCGATGTTTGGGTACATGCACCAGCTGATCTCTGTGGGTACTTGGCCATTTATATTTTGAATTCTTAAACTAGCATCTATATTTGCCACCATTTGATGGTCATTGTTAATCCGTAAAATATTATCAGTAGAGTCAGCAGTTATTGACACCACCTCTTCATAATTGCTCGAACCGCCTGTTACCGTCACTTTAAAACTGTAGTTTTCGTTATTATTGGGTGTAAAGGCTAATACTGGGCTATTCACTGAGGCTAACTCAAGGCTAGGGCCTGAGACTTGTTGCCATAGAAACGTACGACCTGCACTGTCTTGATCGGCTATTGACGCGGTAATACTGCCAGGTTTATTGGCGGCATAATCTTGTTCAATGATAAATTCCAGTTCAGAATCGGTGGATATTAAGCTTGTGCTTGAATCGTCACTGCAGATCTCAAAAGCTGAAGAGAATGGTATGCCTGAGTTATCATCAGAAGAGTCTCCTCCACATGCACTGACTAATATGGCACTGGCTATAAGACTGTAAAAGCCTACATTACGCGATGCATTCATTAAACGACTCCATGTTTATTTTTAGAATTATAAAATACACTTATATAACATCTTGTTAACGTATTAACCTAGCACGCTTTGTTTATTGAATGCAATAAACAAAAAAGCGCCCAAAGGCGCTTTATGCAAAATAAATATAACGGGCGTTATTATAGGGGCTGTTGATCTTTCAAGGTTATTTTTGCAGCGAATTGCAGACCATTTGTACAAGGCAGAGTCTTTGAGGCGTAGTTATTCTACATAAATCGTCGATAACGCAGTAAAAATGGTCAACAAATGCTGCCCAAAGGGATCGGCTAAAAACGTTTTTCTCTTTGTTGAATGCATCTTTGCGAATAAAGAGTGCTTCGATGACTAGGCATCAATCCATTCGCCTCGATTAAAACGTTTTTAACTCGAACAAAACTTAACCAGAAAAGATCAACAGACCCTATTGTTGTTCAGATTTTTTCTTTAACCCTAAGCCCAATTCACGACCGCGTTTGCGGGCATAGAAAGGAAAGGTAACCAATAAAATACAAATCAATATAGATTCAATGAGCGCAAAGATAAACGCATCAGTGGTGATATACGCTAGGGTCAAACCATGTAGCAAATACACACATAAAATAAAACTAGCCCAGGCATAGGTGTATGGGTTGCCGGTAATAATGCCTTTTAGCGGAAAGAGTAACGGGACAATCCAAACTAGGCTAAAACCCAGTGAATAAGTGCCATTCATGCCTTGTTGAATAAACCAACCACTAAGTAACAAGAGTAAAGCAAGATAACCTATACGGCTAATTTGAAACAAGGTTTGAGAAGTCATTATTTTACTCGTTATAGAATAGACAAAACATTTTCAGGCGGACGACCAATTGCAGCTTTGTTGTTTGCTAACACAATCGGACGTTCAATTAATTTAGGTGTTGCCACTATTGCAGCGATGAGTTGCTCTTCTGATAACGAAGTATCCGCCAAATTTTGTGCTTTATACTCGTCTTCTTTGATGCGCATGAGCTGACGAGCCGTTAAGCCAAGTAGTTTTAACATCGTATGGATTTCAGCAATCGTTGGCGGTGTTTTTAAATATTCAACGACAGTAATATCCGCTCCATTTTCTTGCAGTAATGCTAGCGTTTCACGGCTTTTTGAGCAGCGGGGATTATGGTATATCGTTGCTTTTGTAGTTGTCATGGTCATAGTCCGTCATTAAATAATGGCAAACAATAAGTTGATTTATTGTTTGCCATTATTCTATCAAAGAATCACTTATAACGTGAAATTATCACGGTTATTTTAATGCTTCCATTGCGCTATCTGCTTGTCTAAATTGTCTAATACGTGCCTCTATTCGGGCTAATTGTAACGTTTGTCCATCAGAATAACGATAAGCATAATTTAGTTGATCAATTGCACCTTTATAGTTGGCCGATAAAGCCATTAGTTCAGCATTGCTGTAGTATTCGAGTGCTTTATTGTCGAGCTTACGGTATGCATCGGCCATAATTTGATACGGAAGCATATTCTGTTTATCGAAAAAGATCAGCTCCTCTAAAAGTGGGATCGCTTTTTTAGGTTGATCGGCTTCGACATAAATATTAGCTAAGTTAGTGTTGATCACTTGAGATGTTGGTTTTAATTTTTGCTGAGCTTCTAATAATGCTATTGCGTTTATATAGTCTTTTTTCTGAGCGAGTAAGTCTGTTTTGGTGTCGATGTAAAATAAATTGTTGTCATCTTGTTTAAGTAATTGATCGATAATTATTTCAGCTTGATCAAATTTTTCTAAACGGAAAAGGGCTAAGGCTTTGCCATAAAGTGCCGCTTCTTTAAAAGCATATTCGTTCTTTTTTAGCTGTTGTTCAAATAAAGACAACGCAGCATCATCACTTAAGCTTGAAAATCGTACTTGAATACGGGCTTTAGCTAACTGAAAATTAAGGCTATTGGGTATATAGTGCTTCGGATACTGAGCCGCTCTGTTACGCGCCTCTGTAATACGAGATTCTGGTAAAGGGTGGGTCAGTAACATTTGTGGTGGTGTGGTCGTAAAGCGATAACGAATGGCTAGTTGACCAAAAAATGTTGCTGCAGCATTGGGATCGAATCCGGCGTCGACAAGAATTTGCATTCCAATACGGTCAGCTTCTTGTTCATTTGAACGAGTATAGTTAATTTTTGCTTGCGAAGATAAAGCTTGGGTTGTCGCTAATGCAGCCATACCTGCTTGAGGTGCTGCGATGGTTAATAAAATAGCCCCTAACATCCCCACAATAGTCGCTGTCGACGTTTTTTGCTGTGCTTCTAGCGATCGAGCTAGATGGCGTTGAGTGACGTGGGTAATTTCGTGAGCTAGTACTGATGCTAATTCACTTTCATTATCTGCATTTAAAAATAAGCCAGTATGAACGCCAACATGACCACCAAAAAATGCAAATGCGTTAATTTCATCATTGCGGAGTAGAAAAAAGTAAAAAGGTGTTTTAACTCCGGTGGCATTCGCAACCAGCTTATTACCCAATTCTGATAAATATTGATTTAGCACCGGGTCATTGAGTACTGGAGCCGATGAGCGAATAACGCGCATATAGGCGTCACCATAAACGGTTTCTTTTTCTAAACTAAAAGTATTTACCGCAGCAGTGCCAAGATCTGGAAGATCATTGTTGGCAAAGCTGTGACCTATACTGGCGGCAAATAACACGCTAATGGCACTAGCTGTCAGTGATTTTGAAAAGGTTGATAATGATAATTTACTCAAGCGAAACCTTTAATGATAATTGAATCGAAAATTTAAGCTTAACCAACAAGTTTGCTTAAATTACATTGCTTGTGGTTTATTGTCCAAGCTAGGATAATAGCCATAGATTGTGTAAAGCAAGTTGATAATGATTTTAATTGATTTAACACCCTATGTTTGCCCTTATCCTTTGGTAAAAGTTAAACTTTTACTGAAGCAAATGAAAGTGGGTGAACAATTACATATACTCTTATCAGACCCAGGTTCACGTCGAGATGTTCCCCTGTTGATAAAAAAAATGGGTTTTGGTATTGAAATCATTGCAGATCAAACGCATTGCTTGTCATTTATCATCACCAAATAAATTGATATTGTTTAAATAAAAAAGGTTTTTCAATGCTGGAATTTTTATCTGATTGGTACAAAACCCGTTTTAGTGATCCCCAAGCTATCACATTAATGTTTATCATTATCGGGATTGGTCTTGCATTATACTTTGGTGCTGGTTTGCTTGCACCTTTACTTGTCGCATTGGTATTAGCTTTTTTATTAGAGTGGCCAGTAGCCCAGATGTCGCGGTTGGGTATCAGTAGAACGGCGGCTGCCTCAATTGTTTTGGTGGTTTTTTTGGGGCTAATGCTGATATTAATGTTGGGGTTGGTGCCGAGTATTTGGCGCCAAGGAGTGTCATTAGTTACTGATTTACCTTCTATGATCGATAAAGGCATGTTAATCGTTAGAGAGTTTAGTGCCGAACACCCTCAATTTGTGAGTTCATCACAACTGGATTCGATGATGGAAGAAATCAACAAGATGCTTGATACACAACATCTTATTGATTTAGGTAAACAAATTTTAGGTTATTCTGCGTCATTATTAGTGTTAATGGTGTACGTGATTTTAGTACCATTATTAGTGTTTTTCTTTTTAAAAGACAAAGACTATTTGCTTAAAGGCAGTAAACGTTTTTTCCCGACTAACCGTGGTTTAGCCAGTAAAGTATGGTTTGAAATGGACCAACAAATTTTCAATTATATTCGCGGCAAGGTGATAGAGATTGTGATTGTTGGCGTAGCCAGTTATATCTTTTTTGCCATCATGGGACTGCGATATTCAGCATTATTAGGCGTTCTAACCGGATTGTCAGTGTTAATTCCGTATGTTGGTGCAACATTGGTGACATTGCCTATTCTGTTAGTGGCTTTTTTCCAGTGGGGATTTAGTGCTGAGTTTGGTTACTTAATGTTGGGCTATGGTATTATTCAGGCCTTAGACGGAAACTTGATAGTACCATTATTATTTTCTGATGCAGTAGATTTACATCCTGTGGTGATCATAGCTGCCGTGTTGGTATTTGGTGGCTTATGGGGCGTATGGGGAGTGTTTTTTGCCATACCGTTGGCTTCATTGGTGAAAGCCGTGATAAATTCGTGGCCAAATAATCAAGAATATCAACGAGTCAGATTAGACAGTGAGTAATAGTTCTGACGTACTATTAAATTAACCTGATATAGCATTATAACTATCAAAGCTAACGTCATTATGGGGTTAGCTTTTTTATTTTAATGCTGAGTAGGTATGCCATATTTATGGTGTCGCTAATATGGTTATAGCCGTGATAAAAACAATAAATAATAGCTCATTGATTACTGGGTAATTTGCATTTGTAATGTGTTATTTATGCTGCCTTGATATATCTATCGATCACTATAGCGTTTTATCTTTGCTGTCTTTATTGTCTTCTGTAGAAGGTTCTTCAGGAAGTGGCTTGTCAGCAGGTTTTTCCGAACTATCTTTTTGCACTGGTTTAAGTGTTTTGTCTTTGTGTTCGCCAAATTGTGGCATTTTAAATTTTGCCGAATACTTTAATACTGCAATATTACTGGCGATAACACCGATGACTAAAATGATAATTAGCCATACTTCATAGCCTTCTAAATTCATAGCAAACTCCAGTTTAATCTTGGTATTATTTAGCCGTGTTTAACATAAAAGCACGGCTAGATATTACATTTTTCTTAATCAACGGCTAAGCGTAATTCACACTTACGTATATCTTCAGGGGTGTCAACTTCTGGAGAATCAAATGCGCTGATAGCAATTTTAATTGTGTGACCGTATTCTAGTGCACGTAATTGTTCCAATTTCTCTATGTCTTCAAGCTTACCTAAAGGTAACTTAGCAAAGGCATTTACAAAACGCTTAGTGTAGGCATAAATACCTAAATGTTTGTAAACAGGATAATCATTAGTATCTCGACCAAATGGGATACGAGCCCGAGAGAAATATAATGCATTAAAGTTATTATCGAATACCATTTTTACATGCAATGGATCGTCTAACTCTTTTCTATCTACAATTTCAAAACCTAAGGTAGCCATTTCAAACTCACCAGGGTGACGTTTGAAAAGAGTGACAATTTGTTCAATTGATATAGGATCAATAAGCGGTTGATCGCCTTGTAAATTAACAACTAGATCGTCATCGCTAAGACCAAGTTGTTCAATAGCATCATTAATACGGTCGGTACCTGAGGCTGCATCAGGGCTGGTCATTACGACTTTACCGCCGAAAGATTCAACCGCATCTTTAATACGATCATCATCAGTGGCAACATAGATACCGTCTAATCCTTTTGCCAATGAGGCGCGTTCATAAACATGTTGGATCATGGGTTTGCCATTAATCGGGGCTAGCGGCTTGCCCGGGAAACGGCTTGAACCATAACGCGCCGGGATTAATAGAATAACTTTCATTAATATAACCTACTTGTAGTTGTACAATGGTATAGACAATAAATAAAAGGGCTCATAAGAGCCCTTTATGACTGAACTTGTCGTTTATTATATACGACGGAATAACGTCGTTAGCATTTCATCAGTCACTTTTTCTTGCCAAGTTTTACCGTAAACATTTTCCCATAATGGTCCCATGCTCTTGGTCACTGAAACCATTTTAGCAATGGTTTCATCTGGCAAATCTTTGCAGATGTTTTTTGGCAGCGTGATGTTGTGCTTCTTCATCATGTTACGGAATTCCGCTACACCTTCAGGATAGAATTCTTCTAATACGTCAAAGGCGATACAGTTACCAATACCATGGTGATAACCTAGGATATAAGATAAGCCGTAAGATACAGCATGACATGCACCAACTTGGCTGTATGCTATACTCATGCCGCCCATAAATGACGCCATCATTAGTTTGTCATCTTTTTCTGGATGATCTTCAATGTAAACTTGACGGCATAAATCCATGGCTTTTTCAGCATAAGATTTAGAAAACTCGTTTAAGAATGTGCCTTGCAATGATTCAACGCAATGGATATAACAATCCATACCTGTGTAGAACCATTGATCAGTTTCAACACCATCGATTAATTCTGAGTCCATGATGATTTGGTCAAATACAGTGTAATCAGAATTCAATCCTAATTTACGAACCGGTCCGCATAATACCGCTGTACGAGATGCTTCTGCACCAGTACCTGAAATAGTCGGTATACCAATGTGGTGGATGGCAGGATTTTTAATTAAATCCCAACCTTGATACATTGCTGAGCCGCCTGGGTTGGTCAACATTAATGATACGGCTTTAGCCACATCCATTGTTGCACCACCGCCTAAACCGACTACACTCACTGGGTTTTGTCTGTTATAGGCTTGAACTTGTTCTGTTAATGTATCGATTTGTATTGTGCTTGGCTCATCATCAACATTAACCCAAATAATAACGTCTTGGTCTTTAGTGGGAATACGAGCTTCTAAGGCTTTACCTTTATGTACGTCATCGACTAAAAAGACTACAAAACTATCATCACTAGTACGTTGTGCTGCTAATACATCATCAAGCTGAGCAAAAGAGCCACGGCCGAAGATCATTTTTTCAACTACTTTAAAATTCTTAAAACTCATTACAACAGTCTCCATTGAGATAAATACTGTAAAAAGTGCCCCACAGACATTATTGGGTGAAGGGCATTAATGCTAGGCAAAAGCTCGTTTGATGTTTTCAATACGTTCAGCAATCTGTTCTTCAGTCCAAGATAACTTAATTAGCATCGAAATGGTGCGGCTTATGATAGCGTCAGATTTTGGCGTCTTGATTTGAGTATAGTCAGGACGGTTTTCAATTAGCATAATTGGCAGTGCCGCTGGCGATTTAAGTTCTTGGATGTGTTTCCAATTCTTTAGGTAATGCCAGTTGTTAATATACCAATAAAAACAACCATCAACTTTGTTGGCTGCCAGCTTTTTATTAATTTCTTGGGTACGTTCTTCAGTCGGTAAGAAGAAGGTTAAGAAACCTGCTGAATCGCCTTCAGGATCAGGGATTTCGCGGAAAGTGACCTCTGGAATTGTTGCCATTGCATCTTTGATGGTTTTCTTATTCTTGCGTTGAATCGCAATGATCTTATCTAATTTTCGTAACTGAGCTAAACCCATCGCGGCATTCATTTCAGATATACGGAAGTTTAATCCCATAATAGGGTGGCTTTCAGCACCGCGATCGCTTCCTACATGGTCGTGACCGTGATCAGAAAACATGTGCGAGTAATTATAAATGTCGCTGTTATTGGTAATGATTGCTCCACCTTCACCACAGGTGATGGTTTTGACTGAGTCAAATGAGTAACAACCCACATCACCAATAGTACCTAATGCTTGGCCTTTATAACTACCACCAATAGCTTGACAGGCATCTTCTAAAATGAGCAAGTTATGCTTTTTACAGACGGCTTTGATTTCGTCCATTTTTGCCATAGAACCACACATGTGAACTAGGTTTATTGCCTTAGTACGTGGCGTGATAACGGCTTCGATGCCTTCTGGAGATAAACACAATGTTTCATCAATTTCTGCAAAAATAGGGACTGCGCCGGCCATAAATACAGCTTCAACAGAAGCCACAAAGGTAAATGGAGGAACAATCACTTCATCGCCTGCGCCAATGCCTGCTGCTGCCATCGCGGTTTGCAATGCTGCTGTACCGCTTGATACAAGGTGAGCGTGTTTAACGTTCATCTTTTCGCAAAGCAGTTGCTCCATGTCGCGGGTTTTCCAGCGATCATTGCGCATATGGTCGAAGTTGTAACGGAAGGTAAAACCGTTCTCCATTACGTCAGCAACTTCCTGCTTTTCTTCAGGACCAAATAATTCAAAACCAGGCATGGAAATAATCTCCTAAAAATTTTTGCGCATTATAGCGCCAAATAAACGCGCTAATTATAACGCCCTCTAAGGTGGTTCGCGACTTTTATTGCATATTTTTAATAACAAAAAACAAAGGCCTGCTAAAAAGCAGGCCTAAATATCTTTTATTTCAATCAAGGTGTGAGGCTAATAGCAAATAGACATTTATAGGGTAAGCTTTATGGTGCAATATTACGCCCGTTAGCACGATCTATTGTCACATCTAAATCGGTCAATAAACCATTATCAATACCATAAATCCATCCGTGAATGGCGACTTCTTGACCTCGGTCCCAAGCTTCTTGCACGATATTGGTCACCACCACATTAGAGACTTGCTCCATGACGTTAAGTTCACACAAACGGTCAAAGCGTTGTTGTTCTGTCATGGGTTCAAGCTCAGCTTCATAAATACGATGAATATCACGAAGATGGCCAAGCCAATTATCAATTAGACCCAAACGTTCATTATTCATGGCTGCACGAACGCCACCACAACCATAATGACCTACAACCATAATATGTTTTACTTTCAACACATCGACAGCATATTGTAGTACAGATAAGCAGTTTAAATCGGTGTGAATGACCATATTAGCGATATTACGATGAACAAAGACTTCGCCGGGTAATAGGTCAATAATTTGGTTTGATGGCACTCGGCTATCTGAACAGCCAATCCATAAGTACTCAGGATTTTGTTGTTTGGCAAGTTGTTCAAAAAACGTTGGATCTTCTTTATTGATCCGTTCAGCCCAACGGCGATTATTATCAAATAATGGTTTAAGAAGTTTCATTGGTGCTCAGATTATTCAGTATTTTACCAGTAAGGGCTTACTGGCAATATGTCATTTTCACGAGTATATCAGCAATGTTTGTCTATCTGGTCTATCCATTGCTTTGATTAATTAAAATTCACTTTGCTCAGAAAATCAACAAGATGCTGGTTAAAAAAATCAGCTTTTTCGATATTAGCTAAGTGGCCAGCGTGTTCAATGTGCAATAACTGGCTGCCATCAATGCAATCGTGCATTAGATAACTTTCCAGTGCCGTTCGCAAATGACCCTGTAAACCGACCGCTATCAATGTCGGTAAGGTTAATGCTTCGACCGACTCTAGGGTGTCGCGTTTAAAAATAGCCATATTGGCAAACTTGAGTAACGGCGCAATTTGTGCTGGATTTACCTGAGTAAGTTGCTCGGTAAACAGCGACATCTCAATGGCTAAAGTCGAATCTTGGTGACTTAATTTACCAGTGTTTTTACTGAAAAACATTTCACTAAGTGTCGTTGCTAATTCAGTTGAAATGGCTTGTTGGTTGGCTATTTGTGCCATATAGCCTTGATATTTAATACAGTTAACTTGTGGTTCAAAGCCAACAAAGCTATTGAGCATGACTAAACCATGGATCCGAGCAGGCGCCAGTAATACCATTTCTGTCGCTATCGCGCCGCCACTTCCGTGGCCGATTAACACGGCATTGTTAATTTCTAGCATGTCCATCAAGCTTAATATTTGCTGAGCAACATCTTGTAAGTTTTCACAGGCTTTAGGGATCGTTTGGCTTTGACCATGGCCCCAAAAATCAATTGCAATACAGCGATAATGCGCCGATAACGCGGCAATTTGAACCTGCCACATTTGACTATTAGCTAATAAGCCATGGCAAAAAATCAGTGCAGGGCCGTCACCTTTATCGACATAATGCAGTGGTTGGTTATCGATGATCTTGCAGGGTAATAACGTTGACATAAAGGATGGCTCATTTTCAAGTTAATTCACGCAGGCATTGAGCCGGAGAGGGCGCGACAAAAAATACATAGTGATTAACCAATTCGGTCAATCGTTCAAGTAACGACGATTGTAATGTTATTTCTGCAACAGACAATACTTTTGCTAGCTCGTCAGTGCGAAATTGACTTAAATATTGGTCGGCTACGGGGTAATAACTTAAATGCCAGGGTTCAGGGCTCACACCACTTTGTTGTGCTTGATAGGGGAAATAAAACCCATAAGTGTTTGCATGTTGAATAAGCCATTGGTGCAAAGCAAAACAAGGGCCTGTTGGTTGATATTCAGCACTAATAAGCTGCAGAGACTGCTTATTAATTTGTTTGGCATCAAACACGTCAATATCTGTGCCCCAATGATGCCTTGATGCACCAGGAAGTGCCGACCAAATTAAAATAGCGTCGATTAACTGTTGATTGGTTAGTAAGGCAAAATCGATAGGCTGCGACGCATTATTTAATAATGTACGTTCACCTTTAGCTTTGGCATTCCAAATATGTACCTGGCGGTCAAAAGGGCGGTAAGCCGAACATAACTGTAAATCTAAGCCCGCTTTTGCCGCTGCAAGTTGCATAGTGCAAAATGCAGCGGCCGTTTGTTGTTCAAGCAAAAAGTCCCCAACAGACAACATAAATTGACCATCTAGGCCATACAATTTACGTTGCAGTTGTGGAATATCAACATTGAATTGTTGGTTTAATTGCACAATAGTTTTTCCAAAATGCTTTGGTAACAATTAGCTAATACTTCTAAATCAGATACTTTTACGCATTCATTCACTTTATGAATGGTGGCATTAACGGGGCCTAACTCAATAACTTGCGCGCCCGTAGGTGCAATAAAGCGTCCATCTGATGTGCCACCAGATGTTTGAGGGTCGGTGTCATAACCCGTGACTTCACGTATGGCTTCTCGAGTGGCATCAAGCAATGGGCCATCGCCAGTTAAAAAGGGTAAGCCGTTAAAAATCCAGTTAATATCGTAGTCTAAACCGTGGGCATCAAGAATGTTAACAACACGGGTAATTAATTCTTCGGCGGTGACTTCAGTTGAGTAGCGGAAATTGAACATCACCTTAAGATCACCCGGGATCACATTTGATGCACCTGTACCGCCATTAATATTGGCTATTTGAAAACTAGTTGGTGGGAAAAACTCATTACCATTATCCCAATGCATTTGTGCCAGTTCTGTTAGTGCAGGCGTTGCATTATGAATTGGGTTATCGGCTAGATGCGGGTAAGCGACATGGCCCTGAATACCATTAACAGTTAAGTTGCCTGTTAAACTGCCACGACGACCATTTTTGACCACATCACCGAGCTTATGGGTTGAGGAAGGTTCGCCAACTAATGCCCACGTCATTTTTTCGTTACGTGCTTCAAGGGTATCAATAACGCGAGTGGTGCCATTAATAAATGGACCTTCTTCGTCACTGGTAATGAGAAATGCTATCGAACCATGATGATTGGGTTTTTTAGCCACAAAACGTTCGGTAGCGATTATCATAGCGGCCAATGAACCTTTCATGTCCGCCGCACCGCGACCATGTAAATAGTTATCTATAATAGTCGGTTCGAACGGTGGGGTGTGCCAACGGCTAAGGTCGCCTGTCGGGACTACATCAGTATGACCAGCAAAGCAAAACACAGGCTCACTATTACCACGCCTTGCCCACATATTAGTGGTATCTTCAAAAACCATAGGTTCAATATTAAAACCAATAGCGGCGAGTCGATTGGCCATCAAGGTTTGGCAACCTTCATCTAATGGTGTTACCGATGGTCGTGAAATCAGATCTTTTGCTAATTCAACTACGTCATTATTCATTATGCGAACCACGCTTGATATTCTGCTATTTTAAAGCCAACCAGTATCTTATCGTTGTTGACTAATACTGGGCGCTTGATCAGGGTAGGGTATTGCACCATTAAGGCAATCGCTTTGTCTTGGGTAATATCCGTTTTTTCAGCATCGGTTAAGTTACGAAAACTGGTACTGCGTTTATTAAATAAGGTTTCCCAACCGACGACATTAGCCCACTGTGCAACCGTTGTTTCACTTAAGCCGTCTTCACGAAAATCATGAAAGATATAATCTATTTTTTCAGCTTCAAGCCATTTACGAGCTTTACGAACCGTATCGCAATTTTTTATGCCATATAAGGTCAAAAGAATACTCCATTAATGTCAATTGGGTTGTCATCACAAGGACTGGCTATTTAGATAAGCCTGATAAGTACCTTAGGTAACATGGATTTCATTGAATGCATTTAGCAACATTGTGGCATTGTGAAGCGGCTTGAACAAGCCGAAGACGATGTTTTGAAAATATTTCACAATCTGTAGCCTAGGGTAAATTAGCCGTAAGATTGCAAATTATTGTGTGGATAAATATTGGCAATAACCCTTGATTAGGCCAATTACATTGCCAATATTAATAGATTGCTACATTTGCACGGTAAAAATAATGTCTTTGCCTGCAATTACGCTACCTTGAGCTTTATCCAATTGTTTAACGTCTTCCATGTTGGCTAATACTACAGGCGTTAATAAACTGTCGACTTTACCGCGCAAATACGCCAAATCGAAAGACAAAATGGGCTCGCCAGCTTTAACTTGTTGTCCTTCTTCGGCTAAGCGTTTGAAGCCATTTCCTCTAAGTTCAACAGTGCCAACACCAAAGTGGACAAATAACTCTAAGCCTTGAGGAGACTCGATACTAAATGCATGATTTGTTTCAAATATCTTGCCGATAGTGCCATCGATTGGAGCGACAATAAATTCGCCCTTAGGATTGATAGCGATGCCATCGCCGACAATTTTTTCAGCAAATACTACGTCTGGTACTTTTTCAATGGCAACAATATCACCAGATACAGGAGCATAAATTGCAATGCCGCCCGTTAATGGCGGTTGACCAGATATAAGTCGTCGAATACGGCTTAAAAATCCCATAAGAACAAGCCTCTTTTATTAATATTTTTATGCGGTTAATTGTAAACGCCTAGGTTAATTTTACCAACTTTATTTGCATACACGATCGTAATCGTGTGCAAAAGCATTAATCGCTTTAGCAATATCATCAATTCGGGTTAACGAAGCTACGTGTTGTGCATGCTCGACATATTGTTGATAATTACCTTTGATTAATGCCACTTTCACATCTAAAAAACTCGTTGGATTAATACTTAACTCGTCAAGTCCAAGTCCTACTAACAAAGGCAATACTTGCGGGTCACTGCCAAGTTCACCACACAATGACACACTCACATCAGTCTGTTTACAGTGGCTGATGGTTAAGGTAATGAGTTGTATTACCGCCGGGGACAATGGCGGATACTCTTTGGCTAAATTTGGATTGGTGCGATCGGCGGCTAACGTATATTGGGTTAAGTCATTGGTGCCAATACTGACAAAATCGAGGTGTGGCAACATGCTTGGCAGGTTGAGTACCGCTGCAGGTGTTTCAACAACAATCCCATAACTTATAGTTCCAAAACTTTTTTGTTGTTCAATCAATTCAGCTTTAGCCTGTTCAATTAACACAAAGGCTGCTTCTAGCTCCTCTACTTGGCTTACCATAGGAAACATTAATCTAATGTTGCCATGGCTTGCTGCTCGGAGTATGGCTTTAACTTGGGTAATAAAGGTATCAGGGTGTGCCAAACTATAGCGAATACCTCGAATACCAAGTGCTGGGTTATCTTCATTATCTTGGGTTAAGCAAGGGATCTCTTTATCTGCACCAATATCAAACGTTCTGATTGTGAGTATATTGGCTTGTAAGCTATGCAAAGCATCGCAATAGAGTTTGTATTGTTGGTGTTCATCAGGCAATGCCTTGGCATTCATCAAAAAAAATTCAGTGCGGAATAGGCCAATACCTTGGGCTCCCACATCAGTGATATGAGATATTTCATTTAGGTTGCCCACATTAGCCAGCAAAGTAACCCGATGACCATCAAGGGTTTGACTGGGTTTGTCTTTATAGATCATCAATGCTTGGCGACGCTGTAATTCTTGTTGTTGTTTTTGTTTTAATTGATCAAAAAGTTCAGGTGAAGGAGCTATGTGTAGCTCACCCGATAAACCATCAAGAATAAGCTGAGTGCCATCTATAATGGTGTTTTTAGATTGTGAAAATTGATAACTGAGTAATGCCGGAATACCTGCCGCCCGAGCAAGAATAGCAGTATGACTGGTGAGGCCGCCAGATTCGAGGATAACTCCAGTTATGTGGGTTAGTGGCAATATGGCAAATTCTGCAGGAGTTAAATCATCTGCCAGTAAGATAGTGTCTTCGGTGAGAGTAGATAAATCCCATTGTAAATGACCATGTAATGCACTGGTAAGGCGTTTTGCCAAACAGATAATATCGTCACTTCGATTGGCTAAATAGGGATCGTCTAATGCTGACATTTCTGCAGCATGTTGATTAAAAATACGATCAACCGCAACCGCTGCCCCCACTCTAAATTGACTAATATGGAGATATAGTTGTTGCTGAAGCTCTTCATCTTCAAGCAACATAATGTCGCTATCAATTAATTGGAAATGATCACAATCTGGACACAGGTGGTGTTGACAGTGGCGTAAATGAGCAATTAGATTGTTTATAGCCTGTGTAAGTTGCTGCTGCTCGAGATTAATTTTTTCAGAAGATAGCAGTTTAAAATCTAGTGGTGGTAGTTGAGTAGTAATCGTTAATGCTTTACCAAATGCGATACCCGCAGAAACAACTATTCCGTTGACTGACATACAGTTATCCTATTAGCAAAGGGTAATCAATAATGAAGCAATTTTATCAACGGCCGCTTCGGCGTGTTCCCCAGAGGCCAATATCGTAACAGATACACCTTGATATAAACCTAAGGTTTGTAATTTAAATAAACTTTTGGCACTGGCTTTCTTACCATTACATTCAATTATAACGTCACAATCAAACTCTTTGGCTTCTTTAACCAATAATGCCGCTGGACGAGTGTGAATACCGTGGGGAGCAACAATAGTGACCGTTTTTTGATACATAGACAACATACTCTGTAATGAATGACAACTAACTACGTAACTCATCCATCATGATTTAATAATGGATCAAGTCGGTATCAATATTCATCTAATTAAAATATTAATTTCAATTATTTAGTGCAACAACGTGCTGCCACTTACGCTTGAATAATACGTTAAAGGGGTCTGGTTAATGCTCAGATATTTAATCTGACGAGCTTAATATACCCTAAAGTGATAATGGCTAAAAGTGATGTTCTGTTGTAACTCGTTCCAAGAGCATTTCATAGTCAATGAGCTAATACAAATGTCATAAAATATATCGAAGTGTTATAGGAAGATAATCACACTTTCTACGTGTAGAGTTATAGCTAAACGTAGAAAGTGTTGGTTAGCATTATATTTTAAATTGTCCTAGTGTCTGGCTCATATCTACGCTAACGGTTTGTAGCGATTGGGCCGCATGACTATGTGTTTCGTTAGCGGTTAGCGACAACTCGGTCAGTTCTGAAATAGTATTGATGTTTTTGTTAATATCTTCGGTTACTAATGCCTGTTCTTCAGTGGCACTAGCAAGTTGCGCTGTCATGCCACTAATATTATCAATAAGCGTTAAGATTTCGATAATTGCATCGCTAGATTGTACTGCCTTTGATTGCAACTGACCTGACTGGTTTTGTGTATGGGCAATACTGTCCATTACCGATTTAATGCCCGTCTGGATCTGGCTAATAATTTTATTGATTGCATTGGTTGAAGTCTGAGTTCTGTTGGCCAACGCGCGTACTTCATCAGCCACAACAGCAAATCCTCTACCATGTTCACCAGCTCGCGCGGCTTCAATAGCGGCATTAAGTGCGAGAAGGTTAGTTTGATCTGCAATGCTGCCAATCACATCAAGAATATTACCAATTTCAGCAGATGAATGGCTCAATGTAAGTGATACAGTTTCTGCTTGATGTAATTCGTCGACTAAACTTTCTGTTTGTTCGACGGTTTGCTGCATCAATTTTTGATTTTGTTCCGCTTGATGCTTCACATTAGCCGCGCCGTCTGCAGCGTCTTGAGTATTTCGTGCCATTTCTTGGCTGGTCGATAGCATTTGGTTAATCGCGGCAGCAACACTTTGGGTTTCACTGTGTATTTGGTTTGCATTCATGTTCGACGATTTAACCGTTTCTAATAAATGCACTGCTTCATCGCTTAGCGTATGTCCAAGTGGCTGTAATGTGGACACCATGTTAGCAATTTTAATCACGAAGTCATTGAATGCATTTGCCAATGCGGCCACTTCATCATTGCCTTCAGTAGACAAACGCTGAGTGAGATCTCCTTCTCCTTTGGCGATTTGTTCCATCGCATTAATGGTGATCTTGAGAGGTTGAGTGATGGAATGATTCAGTAATAAAAAGAATACAAAAATAGGGACAGCAATCACCATCATGATAATAAAGATATCAATAATGATCTCTACCATACTCTGGTTGACATCGTGAACATTCGATTGTGTCATTAAGGTCCAGTTTTGTGCTGAATAATGCTCTGCTGCAACTAATATTGTTTGGGGTTGGTTTTGTTGATCAACAATCGAAAACTCAGCTTGCGCACTTTGGCTATTTTTGGCGGTAGTAATCAATTTTTGATACGAATTTGAATCATTTAATTTTGCTAAATTGTTTATTGGTTTACCAATAGAGCTTTGATTTAATGGATTAACAATGATGTTATGTTGACTATCGACAATGATAAATCCTTGATGTTCATTGACTTGAATGTGACTAGCAAACTGGCTCAATTCTTCAGCTGTAGCATTTGGATTGGCCAATCTGAAAGCATCAAGCGTGCTGCTTAGTTGCTTCACTTGTCCTGAAATTTGTTTGAATTTTTCTTCAATTAAATGATTATATTGCTCTTTAATCGAAAAAGATCCGAAAACAACAGTGCCTATAGCAGCTAAAGCTAACATAATGAATAAACGCTTTAAAATCGTTAAGCGCCTTAATAATTTAATCATTATTAGTCCTAATTTAATGTATCCATACAAAAAGTAATGAAATTATATCCGATATATAAAAAGACATATGTTAAAAAAGTTATTTTTGTGAGCAGACAACACATATTTACACTTGTGAGTCAAATGTATTCATAAAGTAAAAGTTGTTGTATATCAATTGATTAGCGTGCGAGTTGGGTTGATGGACTAATTAATATGCTAATTGATTGTTTTAGTTTTGATTTTTTTTTGATTTACCCGCAAGATTAGGCCAAATATTGAAAAAGGTATCAATGCTATGGATGCATCTTTAACAGTCAACAATGATGATATTTTGCTTAAACTTTGTCATTCCGTTTCTCATGTGCTGTCAAGCACTAGTGCTAGCCAAGTTAGTCATGCTGGCATGGTGCAAAGTATTTCTCGAACTCGTTTAAAACCAGATTTATCTTGTTTCTCTATTTTTGATGGTGGCTTTTCTGGATTAGTTGTCATCAACTTCTCTGCGCCTGCAGCGATTGAGATTTACCGTCGTTATATGATCAACATGGGAATGCCAGAAACAGAATTAGCCTTTTCGCATACTTCAGATGATGTGAGTAATGTGATGGGCGAATTAATGAACCAAATTTTAGGTGATTTTATTGGCAAAATATCCAAAGAATTACAAACATCAATTAGCCAAAGTCAGCCTAAAATGCTGGTTATTAATAAAGAGCTAACTATTTCAGTCGATGCTAATCTCGATAATGCCGTTGCAAGACGAGTCTCGTTTAAGACTGAAAATAATCACATTTTTTATCTTGAATTTGCCATGGATAAAACTGAATTTATTCGCTCTGCAGACTTTGAAGTTGATGAAGAATTTGACCTTGATTCGATAATTGAAACTCACGGTCAATCATCTCAAACCAAAACAGATAAAACAAAAGATGTGTTAAATGATCCTAATGTAAAAGGCCTTGTTGTAGATGATTCAGATGACTTGCTCAGCCAATTAGGTCTATAACCACAGTGATACCACCATTTTCAACTTATTGATTTGGTGGTTTATTCTTAGTGGGAATAACAATAAAACTAAAAGGCTAACCATAACAATGACATCTAAAGCGACTTCTATTGATATAGCTTACCGTGCAGGCGTGTCGCAATCGACAGTGTCTCGCGCGTTAAGAAATAGCCCGTTGGTCAATTTAGAAACCCGCCAGCGTATTCAAGTTATTGCCAAAGAGCTTAATTATAAAGTCGACAAAAATGCCAGTAATTTGCGGATGCAGAATAGTCAAACAATCGCTCTGCTAATTTGTGAAGATCCGACAAACGATGATTCAATGATTAACCCTTTTTTCCTATCAATGTTAGGTTCAATTACCCGTGCTACTGCTCAACAAGGATATGATTTACTCGTATCATTTCAGCAGCTTTCCAGTGACTGGCATGCTGACTATGAAGACAGTAACAAGGCCGATGGGATTATTCTATTAGGCTATGGTGACTACGTAGATTATGCCCATAAGCTTGATAAATTGATTGAACAAAGTACTCATTTTGTTATTTGGGGCGCAGAGCATAATAATAAAGCGGTATTGTCGATTGGTTGCGATAATCATCAAGGTGGCTTCATTGCCACTGAACATTTACTAAAGTTAGGGCGTAAACAGATTGCCTTCTTAGGTGACTCATCAAGTAGAAGCCCAGAGTTCAGAGACCGTTATTTAGGCCATATTGATGCGTTAAGAAAAGTCGCTATTAATGCTGATAGTCAATTGCAGTACGATGCAATTAACACTGAAGCATCGGGATATGAGGCGGCTAATGAGCTACTAGATAAAGGCGTTGCATTTGATGCCATTTTTACTGCCAGTGACTTGATTGCTATTGGCGCAATTCGAGCGCTTAAACAACGTGGTGTCTTGGTTCCTGAGCAGGTTGCTGTTGTTGGTTATGATGATATTCCAGTCGCCAGTTTTGCAAATCCGGCGCTCACGACCGTTAAACAAGATACTCGTTTTGCTGGTGAAATATTAGTTGAAAGTGTGCTCAAATTGATCCGTGGTCAAGAGGTTAGCCCACGATTAATTCAAACTAATCTTGTTATCCGTCATTCTTGTGGCACACCCACTGATAATAATTAGTACCGATATTACTGATTGAGGTGTTACAGAATAATATTGAACCAAGGCTAAGTGGGCAACAAAAAATCAACTTTTTATAGTGAGTTAAAGCTTGAGATAGATAATGTATCTCAATCATATTGATAAGATTGTTTTTAAGGATAAAACTATTTATGGCAGGCGCTAGTTTATTAACCCTATTAGATGATATTGCGACTATTTTGGATGATGTCGCGGCAATGAGCAAAGTGGCGGCCCGTAAAACGGCTGGGGTGCTAGGAGACGATTTAGCGTTAAATGCGCAACAAGTGTCTGGTGTCGCCTCTGAACGTGAGCTCCCAGTGGTATTTGCGGTAGCAATGGGATCATTTAAAAATAAAGTGATTTTAGTGCCAATGGCTATGCTGATCAGTGCGTTTATTCCATGGGCTATTACGCCTTTGCTGATGTTTGGTGGATTGTTTTTATGTTATGAAGGCTTTGAAAAGGTCTATCATTCACTAACACATAAGCGTACACCAGAGATTGATGATGATGCTGTGGTAGCTAAAGCAAAAGCGGATATTGAAGATTTAGCTGCATTTGAAAAGGAAAAAATCAAAGGCGCTATTCGCACCGACTTTGTGTTATCGGCTGAAATTATCGCTATCAGTTTAGGTGTGGCAGCCCACATGGATCTATTAGCTCAGTTTTTAACTTTATCGGTGATTGCTGTTGTTATAACCGTTGGTGTATACGGCTTAGTGGCAGGTATTGTTAAAATTGACGATCTTGGTTTATATCTTGCGAAACGTAAGCCAAGCGGAATAGGGCATAAAATAGGATTAGGTTTGATATCTGCTGCACCTTATTTAATGAAAATTCTCACCTTTGTCGGCACTATTGCGATGTTTATGGTGGGAGGCGGCATTTTAACCCACGGCATTCATCTGGTATTTGAATGGATTGAGCATGCACAAACCGTTGCTAATCAAATCAATGTCGTCGGTGGTTTTTTAGGCATGTTAACCCCTAGCGTGCTCAATGCACTATTTGGTGTCGTTGCTGGTGGTCTGGCCGTGCTAGTGATGAATGGTGTGATGAAATTAATACCATCTAAATCGTAGAAATATTTTCAGAATAGCGCTTTAAATACAAAAAGAGCATAGTCACCGACTATGCTCTTTTTGGTAATAATACTGCTTAATGTCTAAACAGCTAAATTATCATTATTTTCTGGGTTAGGCATCGCTTTTGGATTTGGCCCATATTCATTATCATCTTTACTGTTAAAGCACATTACAGCCAAAATGATTAAGATACCAAGGATAGGTATTAGTACTAATAGTAACCACCAACCAGAATGGTCGCTGTCGTGTAAACGGCGCACACTCACGGCTAAACTTGGGATTAATATAGCCAATGAATAAACTGAGCTAAGTAAGCCCGCACCATAAATATCACTGTATAAACCAACGCCCATATCAACTAAGGTTAATATAATACTAATGACCGCACTGATTAATCCAAACATCCAGTATTCTTTACGACGCGCTCGACCGCTAAAATCAAAATACTGCTTTAAAACTTTTAGATACCAATCCATTTGTTGTTCCTTAACGTTAACTTTTTTAATACGGTATATATGTAACAAGATCGTGTTGAATTAACAAGGTTTTGTTTAAAATGCTGACTAAGAATAAAGCTTTTGTGTACCACAACGGTTTATTGAGCTAGATACTAATAATGCTCTTAATAACAGGGCTCTTGATGTGTGCTTATCTCGCTAGCGTTTGCTTTACAACCGGGTAAAAGTCCCACACTTGTTCGTCGGTCATCGAACGTACCAATTTAACGTATTCTGCATGGGTCCAAGCCAGTGGGGTGGCAGAGTTAGTTCCTTGGCCCATTTTGTAGTCATAGCGAGTGGCATTACCGACACCATCCCAAGCTTGCTCTGGTAACATTAACCCTTGGTTGGCAAAGGTTTCCATGCCTTGAACATAGGTATTGATAAGTTTGTGTTTGCTGTCGGCGGATAATGTACCGTTGGCGTTGGCTAGGGCTAATTCATAATGGCCACGCTCACCAGTAAAGAATGGCCAAACACGTCCTCGTTGATCTTCAGTATTGCCTTTTTCGGCATAACTGAGCCCTGTTACTGTGTCTTCGCCGTATCCATCGTTACCATAACGGCGGTAGCCTGGGACTTTACTGCCATCTTTGGCGGTAAATTGGTATTTAACTCGTAAGTTATCTTCAAGATCTTGGTTGTCTATTAGTATGACGCTGTTTTTAATAACAGGGTCTTGGGCGTTAACCGCACCATAACGGACTAATTCTAAAAAACCACCGTCCAAAATCATCCGCTGATCAAGTCCCGGTTTACCGTTATTATCTAAGAGTTTATCTGCGGTGTTCGGATTGCCATTTGGGCTAATGCGCACATAGTAAGGCGCAATATTACCTTTGGCATCTGTTTCACCTAATAAGCCAGTGGTGGTGACCATAGTGGTTTCAAGCTGACTTTGAAGCTTACGAGCTAAATCGGCATACACAGCGGCTTGCTGATCTTTTGCTAGTTCAGCGATATCGCTTGCTGCAACTAAACCGGCAATTACGGCTGCAGTTGTGGATGGAGATAATCCTGCTTGTTCTTCCCAGCGTTCTTGTTGAGTACTTGGTGGAGTAATTTCAGTGTCATTCCAATCCAGTTTTACGTTACCGCCTTTAACTAAAAAGTCAGCGGCTGGTTTAAGCATGTCGTTGTACCACTGGGTTATTTCTGCATCGCTAAGTACACCTGCTTGCCACAGTTTCCAGCCGAGCATGATTGGCATGGCAGTTTGATCGAGCTGCACGCCAACCCATTCAATTTCACCATCGACGTGAGTTTTTTGTAAAAACCATCCAGGCGTACCTGAAAACCCCGGAGTTTGTTGCTTAACTTGTACTTGTTTTAAATACTCAAAGGCCACTTTAGGCGTTTGGGTATCGCCCATGGCTAAAAATGCCATTGCGCATTGGTAAAAGTCACGTGGCCATACAGCTTTATAGCCAGTGCTGCCTACTTTAGCTGAAACGGTGTCGCCCCAAGGGTTTGAAAGTGATGCGATTAACGCACCAGCATGAGTTTTATCTTCTTGAGCTTTTAACACTAAGGCGCTGGCATAGAGTAATTTACCGTTATCTGTAGTGTTGGTACTCATGCTATTTAGTGGCTTAAGCGAGGTTAAATAGTCTTTCCAGCCAAGATGTTTGTCGTCGCCTAAATAGGCTTGTTTAACGGCATCATAACCCGCATCCAATGTTGCTTGAGTGGTGGCTAGGCTGCTTGTTTTGTCTTTACCAAATCCAATAACCAAGTTAAAACGTAAACTATCATTAGCCTTTTTAAGGGTAGGGTATTGAGCCGTTAGCGCAACATTTCCACCTTGGTTGGTGTTGCTAGTGGCTTGGTAAAGTGAATCGAGTTTGCCATTATCTTGTATATCTAACAGGCCATCTGATGTGCCGACGAACCCAGCGCTAGCGGCGACAAAATCAACATCTGTTTTAACGGTCATTACCGTTGAATTAGTGTCACTTGTGTAAGCCACTAGCGATTGGCCTTCTACACTAGCAATGTCATTGGCGCCGCTGTTATCAATGTGCGGATTGACATAAAGATGTGGTGTAATGCCAGCCTCAAAAGCTGTAAAGGTGATTTTCATCATCAAGCTACTTCTATCGGGATCGGTAAAGATATGTTTTTCTATTTGGTATTTACCTTCAACATCTTTATTAATAACTTTATAAGCTAGCGATAATGGTCGTCCCATATCATCGGTATCTAAATATTCAATAGTACTTATCGTGTTGTCTTTTTCAGTATCAACAAAGCCATTGCCAGAGATAATAAATTGCAGTTCTTTAAGCTGGGCATTGTGAATAAGGCCAAACATGGTTTCGGTTAATACACCTTGAGCTATTGAAAACCACACTTTACTCACTGGATTGACGGCAGTGTCTTGGTATTGGCCGTTAACATAGGGCTCGTAAGATGTGCCAATTCCTGTTTTACCAGCAAATGCCCAAGTAGGTTCTGCGCCTGGCGCACCGGGGGCGACGTTAACAACTTGAGCTGAAGTGTTAACTTGAGTATCTACTGGTGAGCAAGCACTTAAGGCTAGTGCCATCATGCTGGTTGTAATTGCTTTCGCTATGATGCTGCGATGTGTGAATAAATGTGGTTTTAACATGGAGTTCCCCAAAAAAATAATCTTAATCTAGTTACTAGTTACTAGTTACTAGTTACCAGTGACAAAGACTGGTAATCCTTATTGTGTTTGCTTGTCTTGATCTACAAATAGCACCGCAATGCCCGACAACATCATAAATATCCCGCCTAGTACTAAAGCGTAAATAGGTTGGCCATCAAAAAATACCTTAAGCAATAAGCCAAGAATACTGGCTGCTAATAACTGAGGGATCACAATGAAGAAGTTAAAAATCCCCATGTAAACGCCCATTTTTTTCGGAGGTAATACACCAGATAACATGGCGTAAGGAACCGATAGAATAGATGCCCAAGCAAAACCAACGCCAATCATCGGTATCCACAACAGGTTAGGGTTTTCAATAAACATAAAGCTGATGAGACCCGCTCCGCCAATAAACATGTTGATGGTATGGGTGAGTTTAATGCCGACAGCTTTGGCTAGAAACGGAATAATAATCGCAGCAATTGCAGCAAAGCCGTTATATGACGCGAATAACATACCTACCCAATCTGCACCGTCATTATAGGCTTGTGATACCACATCAGTGGTGCCGTAATGGTGCGACGTAACGGCTGCTGTGGTGTAAATCCACATTGCGAATAGGGCAAACCAAGCAAAAAACTGTACCAGTGCTAGCTGACGCATGGCTTTGGGCATATGAAACAAATCATCGACAACATTAAACGTCATGCCTAATCCGTCGCGTGTTGCTGACGATTCAGTGTTGCTGTTTGACAGTTTGGCTAACTTAAGCGAGCAGTAAAGTTGCAGTGGTCCGAAGGTGAAAATACCCAAGCTTAAAATATAAAGTTGCTTATCAAGGTCCCGAGTAACAATTGCGAGGGTGAAAATGGCGCCAATAGCCATCCATATAATCGCACCATTTTGATATTGTTTGGCTGTACGCGTATTGACGTTAGTGTCTTGTGCGTTAGTGGGGTCTTGTTGATGAAATTCAGCTAATTGCTCTGGAGAGTATTCTTTGGTTGAAATAATGGTCCAACTCACGGTTAGCATTAGTACCGCGCCACCAAAGTAAAATGCATAGCGCACAGAGTCGGCAATTTCGCCCGCTGGTGCGGTGTTTTCGACATCAAATACATTGGTTAAAATATATGGCAAGGCAGATGCCACCACCGCGCCGATACCAATGAAAAAGCTTTGCATTGCATAGCCTTGGGTTCGTTGGTTTTTTGGCAAATTATCGCCGACAAAAGCCCGAAACGGTTCCATGGCGATATTGATCGACGCATCCATAATCCACAACATACCCGCAGCAATCCATAAAGTAGGCGAGTGCGGCATGATAAAGAGTGACAATGTTGTTAATACTGCACCAATTAAAAAATACGGGCGACGACGGCCAAGGCTATTCCAAGTATTGTCACTTAAGTAACCTATGATAGGTTGTACAATTAGGCCGGTAAGCGGGGCGGCAATCCATAAAATGGGAATGTCATCAATAGATGCTCCGAGGGTTTGAAAGATACGGCTGACATTGGCATTTTGCAGTGCGAAACCAAATTGGATCCCCAAAAAGCCAAAACACATATTGAAGATTTGCCAAAAATTAAGCTGCGGTTGTTGGGTGATTTGTTTATGATTATTGCCAGACATGTGACATCCTTTTTGGTAAGTCATTGTGCTTACTTCTTTTAATTCTATTGCTAATGTTAGTCTTACTGGTTTTTGTTTGTATCTTCAGTTTAAAGATTTACAGCTAATCTGTTGCCAATTAGTCATTAGATCTATGTAACGATAGCCAAAAAAATAGCGAATACGCATCTCCCTAAGACGGGTATTCGCCAAGACCTGCGCTTTATTCATTGTCGACTTTCGTCAAATTATCAACGGATAAAGTTAAACAAGGTACTCTAAAACTGATGATCTCCATGGTTGAAGACTCACCAGAAACGACCTAATCCATTTCGTCATGCAATCACGGATGAAATAGCTGGGTATATCCTATCCTCGAGTTCGTTGTTGGTACAACTTAATACATACGTATTCATGCCTTTTGGATAACTTAACACATACGCTTTATTAACATCTTCAAGGCTTAATTTGCTTAAAGCGCTTTAAAACGAATTGCCGTACCACCACTAGCAGCTAATGATAAATTTAGGGTGTCTTTTGCTGTAACGTTTTTAGACTCAATCACATAATCATAAGGGTTTGTTAGCCAATCCGCTTTATCACCGTCACGATAAATTGTGGCTTGATAATGTTTACCTGGTGTTAAAAAGTTAAGCTTTAGCGTCAATTTTCGTGAGTTTTCATCTGTTAATGCGCCTAGATACCAGTCTTCTGTACCGCGTTGTTTTCTTGCAAAGGCAACATAATCGCCAATTTCACCCGCAAGGGCGATACTGTCGCTCCAATCCGTTGGTACATCTTGAATAAATTGAAATGCATCTAAGCGTTGTACATAATTACGTGGTAAATCTGCAGCCATTTGAATTGGGCTGTACAACACAACATATAAGGCTAATTGTTTTGTGAGCGTGGTTTTGACTCGGTTAACCGCATCTAAACCTTCAGGCGCTAAATTAAAGATCCCAGGAGTGAAGTCCATCGGCCCAGCTAGCATACGAGTATAAGGTAGAATTGCCGTATGTTCTGGAGTATTGGGTGGGCTTCCCCATGCATTAAACTCTTGGCCTCGAGCGCCTTCGCGTGCTATCCAATTTGGGTAAGTGCGGCGCAGGCCGGTATCTTTAATCGGTTCGTGAGTATTAATGCTAATGCCACGTTTTGCGGCTTCGGTAACGCTATGTAGATATTCGTTAACCATAAATTGGCTATCGTGCCATTCATGTCTAATGATGCCATTTTCATCTATTCGTTTAATATCACCACCGTCTGCAACATAACCTGTCTTAACTTGAGTTACGCCATGCTCTTGATACATATCATAGGCATCACTCATTTGATTACGATAATTGGTTACCGAGCCTGAGGTTTCATGGTGACCGATTAAACGGACATTTTTACTGTGCCCGTATTGAGTAATTTCATCGATATCAAAATCAGGATAAGCTTTAGTAAAACTAAACACATCGCCGTTATCGAACCAACTACCATCCCAGCCTTCATTCCAACCTTCAACCAACACACCATCAAACCTATATTGGGCGGCAAAGTCCATATAACGCTTGGTTTCGCTGGTGGTCGCGCCATGCTTAGGTCCGCTTCCCCAGGTGTTTTCATCGAGGTGCATACCCCACCAAATGCCAACGTATTTACCTGGTTTCACCCAAGACACATCACCTAATTTATTGGGTTCGTTAAGGTTAAGGATCAGGTCTGAGTTAAGCAGACCTGGGGCATCTTTAGCTATTTGAATCGTACGCCATGGTGTTGAAAATCCAGGTTGAGTCTTCACGCGAATACCGTCCGACCATGGCGTTAAATCAGCACGTAAAATACCGTCGCGACCTTGATTAAGCACCATAGCAGCATAGTCGGTGAGGGCGGCTTCATGGATACTCAGATGCACGCCATCGGCCGTTCTAAAGGTCATTGGTGTGTGGGCTCGGTCGATTTTATCAAGCGAAGTTGTACGGTATAAATATTCGTAACGGTTCCAACCGCGCCCTGGGATCCACCATGCGGTAGTATGTTGTGGATCTGGAATCGTAAATTCAGTTAATTCGTCGGTAATATTCAGTTTGGGAGTGTTATTGAGTCCAGCTTGTTTTGGCACCAAGTAGCGAAAACCAATACCGTCGTTAAAGGCTTTAAATTCAATATCAAAATCGACTTTGCCGTTACTCAGGGTCGTCACTATGCGATTGTAATTATCACGAACATTCTCACGCTCACCCCAAGGTTG
This sequence comes from Shewanella sp. MEBiC00475, assembly GCF_005234075.1. Lineage (NCBI taxonomy): Bacteria > Pseudomonadati > Pseudomonadota > Gammaproteobacteria > Alteromonadales > Shewanellaceae > Shewanella > Shewanella sp. MEBiC00475. Next base: position 98,490 of record NZ_CP039928.1, on the reverse strand, counting down.
CTGCCAAGTTTGGTCAACACTGTTGGTGGTGACATTTTTTATACTGAAATCTACCCCAAATTCACCTAATTGCTGAAATACCAAGCCAAGTTTACTCGGGTTAACCACGGTTTTACCGTTGAAGCTCACTTGATATTCAGGACGACCATTGTCATCAGTCAAACTGATGTTGATGTGTTTGTCTGGGGATTCGACGTTAACCGTTTTAGCTTGCACTATGCTAGGGACGGTAAGAGTTGCAAATGCTATTGCACTAGACAACACCATAATATTGGGAATAAAGCTTAAATGAGCTGTTGAGGTCGTAGAATGAGTCGAGTTAACGCGCGCCATACAAAATCCTTGTTGTTTATTATTTTATCTTTTCAACAAGCAATATATGACGCTTTTAGATTTTACAGCAAAGATCTGCATACGTATTCAGGGAGTGAATGCAACGTTATTGCAAATAAAATGCTTCTCGATCTTCTATAAATTCATGATTAATATAGTGTTACTGGAGAGAATAGAAGGATGCTAGATACAATTACTCACCGCAGGAGATCACCATTACAATCTCATATCTAACTCATTATGGATCAACACCACGCATTGCGACGCAAACAGCATTCTAGGCCCTAAATTTATGTGTTGAGTACCCAGTCGCTTTAAGCTATTAAAGCTCTTTTTAGGCATGGGAATATGATCTGTCAGTAGAAAACAAGGATTGTCAGCAAACTCAATCTCTCGTACTGGAGTGCCTTTTTTCTCTAACATATACAGTTGATAGTCTTCCGCTAACTCTTGCACTAATTTTTCAAAACTCACTGTCCGCACGGTAATACCTGGCTCAACCTCGCGCAATTGTTCTTTCGTCATCCCCTTAGATGCTGTTAAGGCTTTGGCGATTTTATTAGTGAGATTCTGCTCATGAAAGCCACCAATATGACCTAATTCACTTGAACGAAAGCAAATGGTGCGCGAAAAATCGAGGGTGCTTTCTAACACTAAATACACCACCACATCATCTCGATGAGATTGGGCGACAAAAATAGTATTCATTAACGTATGGGCTAAAATTTCAGTGTGGGCCGATTGACCTATACCAGCCAAAAACTGCTGACTATCGACAGGAGCCGCTCTGGCTCGAACTACAAAAGCGCGCATTGTAAATCCTAATGAGGAAAATTGGAGCAATAAGTTTGATAACTGATTGGATAATCAATCAGCTATTGCGCATGATATTAACCGTATTATCACAGCTTTACACCTGACTGTAACGCGTTTAAGGCATTAGGGTTAATTTGATTGTTAACTGGGTAGTACCTTTGCCTAATAAGTTTGTCTCAATAACCACTAAACGTTATGTTATTAATACTGTTGAATCGATATTACCTAAAAAGTTAATCGCAACAATACAGGTCATAATATTACTTTTTTACACATGTAAATTTTGCTACAAACTTCATATTCTCAAATCACAAACTCAAGGATGTTTATGATAATTATTAGGAAAGCACTTGAGTCTGATGTTCAAGCTATTTACACCTTGAGAAATCGAGCCATTATTGAAAAATGCTCAGGTTTTTACAATTCACAGCAATTGGCATTATGGACTCAAGGCGATATTTCAGCTGTCTTGATTAACGATATTGTGGATTCTTTCTACGTTTCATTACTTAATGGTAAGGTTATTGGTTGTGGCAAAGTTAACCTCGAAACCGGAATGATCGATGCAATTTTTGTTGACCCCGACTATTTTGGTCAAGGGGCTGCTAAGTTGATGTTGGCATTTCTCGAAAGACTTGCGTTAGAAAATGATCTGGAATTATTAACACTCGAATCTACGCTAAATGCAGCAGGATTTTATCACGCTTGTGGTTTTGTGGGGGATGAAGTGTCGACTTATCATTCACCGCGAGGGATTAGCTTGGATTGTATTGCTATGCAGAAATTTTTATAAAGAGTGGTTAGTTAGAAACGACATAACGTGTGTTTATAGTTATGCGGCGTTGCTATCAGGTTTTGCTATAAGATGTTGATAATTATGGTTTATATTACTTGCTTTAGCGCTAATTTATTTCAGAATAACAGTGGTAAAAGGAAAAGATTTTGTCATCATCAATAAAATTTTTAGTTTTCTCCTTAGCCTTCAGCTTAGCTTATTCCGCTCACACAATAATCAGCTAGTTCATGATATCAATAGGTTATGAAGATGAGGACGTTTCGGCCTCTTTTTGTACTTTAAGCAAGGTCATTAGTTGCGTATTGAGCATCATAATCTTGTTATCTATCATTTTAAGCTGATCTTGAGCTTGTGGTGAATTATCTCCAGCAAGATCTCGACGTTGTTCTTGTAACTCTTTTATTTGTTCTTTTAGCTTATCAATCAATTTTTCATTTTCAGTGCGCGTATCGGCTTGTTCACTTTGTTGAATTTCAGCGCTGGAGGCATTTTTATGCATAGTGGCACCCAGTTCAGTGGATAATTTCTTTTGGCCTTCATCTGAAATAGAGACTGTATCAGATTGCGTATCCTGTGAGCTTGATGAGTCTAGTGGAACAAAATCAGATGTTAATCTGACTTGGGCTTTTTGCAGATTATCAGTAATCGAAGTCGTTGAGCCTAAACCTGAAATGTTCATTGTTAAGCCTTTTCCAGAAGATGATATGTATTATCGACCTTGATGCAAAAGGCTTTAGTTATGGTTGATCACTTTAACCGTCATTATTTGTATAAGCCCCATTGCATTGGGGCTTTTTACCTTTTACAAAATAATCCGGCTGTAGTGCAATTGATTAAGTCACAATATGTCCATTATTGATGCTCTAAAGACCAAATGGGAAAGTATCGGGCATACCTTGTATTGTTTCCTTTGCCAAAGGTTCTACTGCGCGGGTTTCATCGAACCAGATGTATTCATCAAATTGATTCGGTAACGAGGCGTAAAAATAATGGCTTTGTAATTCGGTTTCAGGTCGATAAATGACACCTATGGCACGTTCGAGTCGTTCGGCAAGCAACTTTTTGCGTGTAATCTCTTTGAGTGGTTTACGCAAAGGTAATAAAAAGTTATCGGTAGAGACTTCATGGCATAAGCGTTCATAGCTGTCGATGTGTGCTGGTTGTACTTGTTTTATTTCCATCGGTCCTCCCCATTCAGAGGCGGCAGCTACCGTACCATGGTCCGTACCAAAACCGATATTATAGGCCTTGTCACCATATTCTTGCCTTGCAAGTTGTCCAATATTTAATTCACCACGGGCACTCATCTGTGTCGCTCTTGCATCTCCAACATGTGAATTATGTTCCCATATGACGGCTTTAGATTGTGGTCCTCTAAATTTAATAACCGATTGTAAAGTGTCAAACATATGTTGGTCGCGCTGATTCCATGAGCTATTTTCGGCATAATACATGGTGCGATAATAGCGTTCAGCATCAGTGACTAGGCGGGCATTCTGCTCTGCATTGAAGAACTGTTCTCCATCTGCTTGAGAATATTCCATGCGTTTATGCAATAAATCCTTCAGCGTGGCAATGACATCCGTTTCACATTCCCTATATTGTTTGGTCATTGTAACTTGTCCATACATACCTGGATCGCTTGCCCACGGCATTAGGCAGCCATAGCGTACTCGAGCCACCTCTGCTGTTTTAGGGTCTACTTTGTCTAGGTAGTTCAGTACGGCTTCGATTGAACTAAATAAGCTGTACAGATCGAGTCCATAAAAACCCACTTGATGACTAGGATCTTTGGTTTTCTTATTGTGTGCTTTTAACCAGTGACTAAATTCCAGTACCGAATGGTTTGCCCACATCCATGTAGGAAAACGAGAAAAAGGTTTGCTCTCCAGCAAAGGATCAGGCTCTGTCCCATGTATATAATGATCTAAATGTGCCGCATCTGGCCAGTCGGCCTCTACTGCCACAATGGTAAAGCCTTTCTTTTCGATGAGTTCTTGTGTGATACGTGCACGCATTTCATAAAATTCGGCAGTACCATGAGAGGCTTCACCGAGTAATACCACCTGGCTATCACCGATGCGCGTCATTAAATTATCCAGATTAACATCATCAATACGGGCAAAATGTTCACTGGATTGATAGATCAATTCAGGCAAACTTGCTTCTGCTATGTTTTGTGCAGGTTTTGTTGCTGCTTCATCTTCCCAACCCGCAGCGCCAATCAAAGGTACAAACCGAACACTTCCTAAATCTTCTTGTTGATATTCATTTTCACCGATACGTCGAATACGCAGCAATGTTAGCGAGTGTAAATTTGATCCAACCGGAATGACCAAACGCCCACCGATGGCTAATTGTTGTTTAAGTGTTTCGGGAACGTCTGGCCCTCCTGCTGCAACAATAATGGCATCAAAAGGAGCGTGTTCAGGCCAGCCCAATGTGCCATCGCCATATAATACTTGGACATTTTTGTAGTCGAGGTCTTTAAGTCGGATGCGTGCAGAATCGGCAAGAATTTTATGTCGCTCAATGGTATACACATAATCAGCTATTTCAGCTAAAACGGCTGCTGCATATCCGGAACCGGTTCCCACTTCAAGTACGCGTTCATCGCCTTGTAATTCTAGTGCCGCAGTCATGAGGGCAACGATATAAGGCTGCGAGATTGTTTGTCCAGCCTCAATAGGGAGTGGGGAGTCACTATAAGCAAACTCAACCAGTTCTGTAGGTACAAAATTCTCTCGTGGTACAGCATTGACGGCATCTAGTACCACTTGATCTTGTAAACCACGAGCCTGCAACTGATAATCTATCATTTGTTTTCTTAGGCTTTCGAATCTATTCATTGTTGATTCTCCTAATGTTAACTAATCAATTTTGACCATTGATAATTAACTATATCAGTTGCTTTAACCCGATAAAGATTAGTGTATAAAATAGGCAAATTTAGTGAAATCAAAGCATAATCATTAACACTGCCAACCCAATTGGTTGACTAATATTTAACCGTTTTAGTCGTTTTGAGTTACTTTTAGTTATTTTCATGCATGAACGAGGAACCAAGATAAACTCCATCTTAATGTAGATGGATCATTTAACTAAAAATAATGTATTTGCGTTGTCTGCCAAGGATTTCCAGATCATATGAGTAACCGTGAGGGTTATATATTGAAAGAAGTAATAGGATTATTTTCATGTTTATAAGTTGGTTTATTCCAAATCCAAAAAGCCAGTACCAACAAAAGTATGGTCATGCCAGAAAGCGAAAATAGGATAACCGTTTCAAATCCAAATTGTGTCCACAATTGGCCAACCATAATGGCTCCGAGCGAACTGGTTAATGCAACACCACCATAGAAGATGCCATATACAAAAGCTTTGCTAATAGCATATTGTGATATATAGGCTCTGATTGTATTGAGTGACATAACCGTAAACATTCCCAATAAAATAAAACACAGCCATAAACATTCTTGCCATAAGGCTAGGATGGATAGGGTGCCAAATACAAAGGCAATTAACAGCATTTTATGGTTGCCAATTTTGTCCGTTATGACACCGCTATAATAACTGAATAAGGTTTGCGTTAACGTCAGGGTGATGATAAATAAGGGAATAGTGGAGATGGAATAACCCGCTTCTTTAACTTTAATGATCAGAAACTGATCACTCAATATAAAAAATAGGGAAGCAAAATAAATGATAATCAAAGGCAATAAGCGCATGTCTTGTTGATTGATTACCGCTTTGCGTTTTTCATCTTTAGCTTTAATTGAAACAGGAATATCTTTGACCAAAAATAACGCAATAGCGCTGGCCATGAGACCTGGGATCAAAGTGGCGGCGAATATTAGTCGAATGCTGTCTTTATCCAGTGTAAACCACGTGAGGATGAGGAAAATACAGATAGCGCCGCCAAGTTCTCCTGCGATATCCATTGTTTTGTGAAAGCCAAAGGTTTTGCCGGAGCTATTTGTTTCACTGAAGGCGCTGATTAATGCATCTTTGGGGGCGCTGCGGACGGCTTTACCCATACGCTCTACGCCACGGATGATTGCTACTCCTAGATAACCCTGCGTCAATGCCAACATTGGCTTGGTAAGTGCGGAGATAAAATAACCGCTTACGACCAAAGGTTTCACTAGCGTAAAACGGTCACTTAGATAACCAAATAATATTCTAAAGAAATAAGAGATAAAGCTTGCCGCAGCGATAATAATGCCTAACTTATCGACGCCTTCGTTGAGGATATAAACAACATATAAAGGCAGTAGCGTTGTGACCATAGACGATGCGAAATCAGTAAAAAAACTGACCCACCCGAGATAGATGATGTTGTTGTTAATATGCCGCATAGTCGTTGAATTATCATCCTCGCGAATTGTACGATAAATCTTTATATACCTACTTTGACCGACAAGTCATCAAAGAAACAATAAGATTAGTATTCCTTGAATAGCGAACCTAATCGTTAATGGTTTTAGATTGTTATCATTGATTCAAATATAGCACTATGTATGGGATTGAAATACAGATAACAACAAGTAATAAATTGTAATTGATGAGTATAAAAAATAGACGGAATTGAATTATAAAATGATGTCATTGATCAATAAGCAGCATAAAAAAAGGTTTTAAGATGAAGCTAACGAGCAGTATGTTTTAACATGATTCTGGATGTGAACTATCCACAAATAGAAGGAAAATTCCATGTTGCAATTTATACCTGTATTTGATGGCAATACCATCGCTGTGCGAGCTTCTGGTAAATTAACTCTTGAAGATTACCAGAAATTTTTACCCCAACTAGAAACTCAAATTAAACGATTAGGTAAAATCTCATTACTTTTTGAGTTTGATAATTTTTCAGGTTGGGATTTAGATGCCGCCGTAGATGATTTTAAGTTTGGTATGAAGCATCTTAGTGATTTTGAACGCATAGCGATGGTTGGCGATAAGTCATGGGAATATTGGATGGCTTTTATCGCCAAGCCCTTCTTACTATCCAGTGAAGTGCGTTATTTTGACCGAGAAAACCTGCAAGATGCTTGGGATTGGTTGCGTGAAAGACAAGAGTTTGAAAAGTCTGCAGAACAATTGCAACCTTATCAAAATATTGTGGTTGCGGTTGACTTTTCCTTGTATTCAAAACATGCATGCAAACGTGCAATTGAACTCGCTAAATACTATCAAGCGTCATTAACATTATTAAATGTTGTTCAAGAAGTTATCCCTTACACACTCTATGGTGATCCAGTGGGTAACAACTTTGTTGATCTAAACATCATCGAAGAACAAAATAAACAAGGTATTGATGCAGCTCAGTTTCAGATGAAAGCTTTTGTAAATGATTTAGATACAGATTTTCCCATTGAGGCCAAAGTGATTTGTGGTGAGGTAAATTATGGCATTGTGTCATTTTTGGAAGCACGACATGTTGATTTAGCCATTTTTGGGGCAAAAAAGAAAAAAGGCATAAATAAGTTATTGGGCTCAGTGCCACATTATGTTCAAAATCATAGTCGTTGTGAAATATTAATCGTTCCGGTTCAAGAGTCTGTGTTCTAACTTATTACAGCTAAGGAGTATTCATATGTCTGATGTACAAAATATAGAAATTGAACGTTATCAAGATAATATCACTGAAGATATACGTAAAGTTATCGAAAAATATCGCGAAATTATGGCGTGGGATGTGCCTGAAAATGACACCGTGGAAGCTGATAGGCTTATATTTAAAGCAATTCATTCTGCAATAGCAGGCATTGAAAAAAGCCAATAAAAGCCGAAACTGTGAAAAAGATCATTTAATAGAAATAGCTGCAGCTGCATTTTTATATCTGCATGGCGGTTGATTCTATTGTCTATTTGTTAAATCAACTTTGTTAAGTTGATTATTGATTTTGTACTACTTTATTCCTTATAGACTAGTTGTGAGGGTGGGTCATATTAATGTTAATACTGGTACCGAAAAAGGTATTTTCAGATTTTGTGGATAAGATCTGTATTTATAAAAAAATAATAAGTTATAAAGTATAAAATATTTACACCTTAATTGGAGATATAATGTCTGAATCAGTACACGGCCATAAAGTAATGGAAATGATGCTAACCCATGGCTCTGCGTTAACAAAGCAAGATCTTAAGACTATGATGCATTCTGAGTTTGGTGCTGATACTCGTTATCATACTTGTTCTGCAACCGAGATGGATGCTGAAATGCTTATTGAGTTTTTAGAAGGTAAAGGTAAGTTCATCCCGAGTGAAGGCGGCATTACCACTGCTGAAGATAAAATCTGTAATCACTAAATCATTCACAGTGACACAATGTAGCGCAGACCTAGTTTAATTTAATTAGGTCTAATGCAACATTATTTACAAGCTTAAAAAATCATTTGGGACTCAAAATCTAGGTCACATTTACCATGTCTATAGAAGCGTTAATAATCTGCAACATTATGCTCACATCTACACATTATTTGGATTTAGTCATCAGTCCAGTGTAACTAGCCCTATTTGAACTTTATGAGGTTATTTAACTTTAGTCCTAGTTATGACTTTCATTCAATACACTTGATTTTTTCGTGAGGGTAAATGACTGTCATTAATGATGAATAAATAATATCCATCATCATTTACAATTCACTATGTGATCAATGTCAAACTTTAGTAAGAAGAAGACTCGTATTGTGTAGAGAAGGGTGTAGGTGTGATTTTACATTTAGATATTGATTTATTACATCGCCCAAAATATTTCTGTTTAACTGCATGCTTTTGTAGACATTTATCGATTAAGTAGCCATTTACTCTTCGTCTTTTATTAATCGTTATTTACATCGTTGTGCAAAAGCCAGATATGGTTTGTTACTTAAAAACGCATGCCATTGGCTATATTGTTAACATTAAGGCTAACTCATGAATAAATTCCTTTCATCCTCAAGATTGAATATTGCGACCAATAGCCTAGATTGGGTTATGGGTCAAACCATAAGGCATTCCTTAAATTTGAATGATGCTGTCGCAATTGATGAATTACAGCAGCTTAGTGTGCCAGACAAACCCATTGAAACGCTGTATATCCATATTCCTTTCTGTCATACATTGTGCCGCTATTGCTCATTTCATAAAATCAAATTTAAGGAATCTCTAGCCAGAGAATACTTCAAGGCACTGAGACAAGAAATTAGACAAGTTATAACCCAAGGCTTTCGTTTTAATCGGGTGTATATCGGTGGTGGAACCACGACTATTTTAGAAGATGAATTAATCGAAACCATTGAGCTCATTAAGTCATTAACAACAGTGCGTGAGGTCACTTGTGAAAGCGATCCCATTTATTTTAAAGAAGGTAATCCGCATTTACTCAAAGGTTTGGTCGACCGTATGTCTATTGGAATACAAAGCTTTGACGATAATATTTTAAAAATGGTTGGCCGCTTTGAAAAATTTGGCAGTGGGTTACAACAAGCTGAGTATGTCAGTCGTGCTATCGAGATAATACCTACGGTCAACATTGACATGATGTATGGCTTTAAAGTTCAAACACCTGAGGCAGTAGCGATTGATTTAGCACAAGCCATTCGGTTACATCCGGATCAAATCACCACGTATCCATTAACGCTCGGTATTGGAAAAAATCGTAAAAAAGCTGGTTGTCTTGCTGGCGAACCCGAAGCGTTATGGCCTCAATTTCTGGCGGTAAAAGCAGCATTGGCTGAGCATTATGTGATGGAGTTTCCGTGGACCTTTAGTCGTAATTTTGGTCAGCCTGTTGAAAATAAATACGTACTTGATGGCGAAGACTGCTTCGGCGTGGGATCTGGCGCTTTTGGTCGATTTGGTGAACAATTTAGGATCTCTAGTTTTGATATTCCAGATTATATTGATCGCATTAACACCGGACTATCTGGTACCTGTTATACCAAGCCATTACAATATAAAGCACTATCACAACATTATTTTATGATGATGATGGGCTATGGCTTACTGGATAATCAACAGTGTAAAGCCCATACTGGTAAGTCTTTATGGCAGGCATTTCCATTAGAAATGAGCTTTTTAATTTCAGCAGGGGCGCTCAGAAAACAAGGTGATAATTACATTACCACCGATGAAGGGCAGTTTATTGCGCTTAAAATGTTCTCAGGATTTTTATCTGGAATGGACTATTTACGCGAACAAGCCAGAGAGTTACCAATCAATACAATAGACACCTTGGTGAGAGCATAGAATGCGCGCGATCAATTAAATATTATCAAAAAGCCACAGATGATTTCTGTGGCTTTTTATTAACTGTTTCGTTTGTGTTAATTGCAACATCGGCTAATGATGCAAATAGCACTATAAGTCATTCTCTAAATTGTAGCTTGAAATAATCTTTATCGACGTAAGGTTTTTGAGTGTCGACGTTATCCCTTATTCATCACTTCAAGAATGACAGATTGCAATGGGGCCAATTTAATATCAACACTGACACTGCCATCTTGATTAAGTATAAGTTGTTGACCGAGTTGAACGTTTTTTAACAAATCTGTCAGTTTTGCATTTCCGGTAAGATGCCAAGTTTGTTTTAATGTTTTTGGTAACTTAAGGGTAAATTGTTTGCTTTGGCTTTGACTGAAATTACTGACGATGAGCAATTGTTGCTCAGTGTTAAAACGACTGAAAGCGAATACATTGTCGTCATACCCAACAACCTGTTTTTGGCGTTGAAAGCTATCTAATTCCATATAGTTACCGCTGAGAGCTGATGCTGTGTGGCTTAGATTTAATAACGTTTGATAATATGAACGCAGGGCTTTCTCATCAGCGGTTGATTGACCGCCATCGAACTTACCGTTATTCATCCAACGTTGATGTGCGGGTACGCCAACATAATCAAAAATACTGGTTCGAGTCGGTTGTCCAAAGCCTGCATTTTCAGCGCCTGGCTCGCCAACATCTTGGCCGAAATATAACAAGGTAGGCGAACGGCTTAAGGTGGTTGATATCACCATAGCTGGCAAGGCATTGCGTGAATTACCTGCAAAGTCTGCAGTGTTAATACGTTGTTCGTCGTGGTTTTCTAAAAAGTGCAGCATATGCTGGTCTATATCACTGACTTTGGCTTGTTCCGTCGCAATGGTTGCCGTGCTGGCTTTACCCTGCATAATGGCTTTTAAGGTGTCGTACAAATCAACTTTGTCATACAAGTAATCCATTTTACCTAAGTGAATATAATTGCGATATAAATCGGGGTTATACACTTCAGCTAAAATAAACGCATCTGGGTTAGTGTGTTTAATGTGGCTGTTAAGATAGCTCCAAAATTCTACCGGTACCATTTCAGCCATGTCGTAGCGAAATCCATCGACGCCTTTGGTTAGCCAATACTGGGCAATGTGCTCAAACTTACGCCATGAATCTGGGATATCATCGGCCGCTTGTGCTTGCCAAAAGGCTAAATGCTCGGCTGCGGTTTTATTAGCATAAACATTAGGCAGTGCAGGGAAGTCATGGTTACCATCAGGTTTCACTCCATAATTAATTTTGACTGTTTCGTACCAATCATTGATGTCAGGTTTGGCTAAGCGCGAACCATTGCCGGTCCACTTGGCAGGTGACTCATGAAATTGACCGTCTTTGAGGGGATGTGTTTCACCACCTAGAGGTTGATAACCCTTTGACGCATCTGGGACTTGAAAGTCTTCACCCACCACATAATAGAAATTGTTGTGCCTGCTATAGACCTGAGTCTTATCATCGTTGGCGCCAAAGTCTGACTCGCCTTTAGGTGCTGAAATAGAATGATAATTCCGTGCAACATGGTTAGGTACGATATCGATAATCACTTGCATGCCATTGGCATGAGTGCGGGCGATTAAGGCTTCAAATTCGGCCAAACGATTAGTCGGATTGTCAGCCAGATCAGGATTGACGTTGTAGTAGTCTTTTACCGCATATGGTGAGCCCGCGCGGCCTTTTACCACATCAGGATCATCATTACTAATACCATAAGCCGTGTAATCATTGATTAATGCATGGTGTGGTACGCCGGTATACCAAACATGGGTGGTGCCAAGTGACTTAATATCTTGTAATGCTACATCAGTAAAATCGCTGAATTTGCCTACACCGTTATCTGCAATAGTGCCCCATGGTTTGTTGCTGGTATTGGTGTTGCCATACAGGCGAGTGAACACCTGATAAACCACAGGTTTGGTTATTGTGTTGATGGCTTTGTTGTTTTCATCTGTGTTGATATCTGGCTGTTGATGAGTGGACTCTACTGATGCCGACTTCATCGACTGTGTTGATGTGTTCGCAGGATGGCACCCACTGATTGTTATGCTGATGCTTAAACCAATAGCACAGGTTAGAGGGTTGGGGTTAAGCAATGAAAAAACAGGTAAAAGTAATCGCATGGGTTCTCGTTATTATTCTAATTATTGAGCCTTAAGGCAACGGGGTTAGCTTAAACATTCAGTGCGAGTCAATTCAATATGATTGACTCACACTGCGCTGGCCTTAATGACTAAGTGCCAATATTGTTACGCCTTTTTGTGCCAGTTTTAGCGGTTGATTCAGTGCTTGTGCTTGTTTGTTAATGATGTCGATGCCTTGAGTATTGCCGTTAAAGACTTCGGTAAAACGGCTTAGGTCAAGTTCAACAGCTTGTTCATTTTTGTTGTAAACAATTAATAAGGTTTCATCACCAAAATGACGACTTTGTACGTAAATACCGTCTTTAGGTACAAAATGATGTAAGTCTCCTTGCTGTATCGCTTGCGAGGTTTTACGGTAATTCAACAGCGTTCGCATAAAATTCAACGCTTGTTTTTGATCTGCATTTAAACCTTGATGACTAAAGACATTGACGCTGTCTTGCGGCCATCCACCAGGAAAGTCGGCACGCACAGCACCGTCGTTACGTTCTCCTGTTGGGCTTTGCATTAGTATTTCTGACCCGTAAAATATTTGTGGAATACGGTTACTGGTAAGCACATAGGCCATGGCCATTTTATACAGTTCAATATCGTTGTTCATTAAGCTGTAGATACGATTGGTATCGTGATTGCCTTCAAATAACACTAAATTGCTTGGGTTGGAATAAACTAAATCATTTGCCAGCATTTGATAAAGTTTAATGAAACCTGACTCCCACTGTTCTTTGTCGGTTAAGCTCGATATTAGGGCTTCATATACTGGAAAATCCATCATACTGGGTACAAGTGACTGATAGCCATCGGTATTTTGTTTACCTGTTTGCCAATAACTAACCGTAACAGGATTAGCCGTCCACTCTTCACCCACAATATTAAAATGAGGATATTCATTCATAATGGCTTTTGACCAATCGCTAAGGAAATGTTTATCCGCGTGTGAATAGGTATCTTCCCTAATGCCACTTAATCCTGCATATTCAACCCACCAAATGCTATTTTGGATTAGGTAGGTAGCCATGTGGGGATCGCGTTGATTTAAATCTGGCATAGTGACGTCAAACCAGCCATCACTGAAGTCGCTAATATCTCCGCTAACAGCATAAGGGTCTTGTACAGTGGTGCGTCTGTGGCTTGAGTAACTAACATCGGTTGGATCTTTTAGCCAACGAGATTGGTCATTTATCCAAGTGCTGCTTGGCATACTGGTTATCCATTGATGACCAGACCCCATGTGATTAACTACGACATCTTGGATTATGCCAATGCCAAAGGTTTGCGCTTCTTCCACTAAGGCTTGATATTCTTGATTACTGCCAAAGCGTGGATCAATTTTATAAAAATTGGTGGTGGAATAGCCATGATATGAATATTTTTGTTGGTTGTTTTCAAGCAAAGGATTAATCCATAACTGAGTAACGCCTAAGTCATGTAAGTAGGGCAGCGCTTTGCGGATACCCATAATATCACCACCATGACGGCCACCATCAAAACCACGATTAGCTTGTTCAAGCATATCGGGATGGTTGTCATTATCTGGATTGCCATTAGCAAAACGGTCTGGAGTGATTAAATAAATCACATCTTTATTGCTAAATCCTTGACGATCACGAGAGCCTTTTTTGCGGGCTTGTAGTGCATAATCAAATTGCTCGAGCAATTGATCGTCTTTAAATAAACCCAAGGTAAGCTGTTGTGGTGTGGCTTGGCTTAAATCTAAATTAACAAATAAATGGTCATTGCTGTCTGTTTTATCGATGCTGCTAAGGGTGACACCTTGAGCCTTGATTAATTTCACTTGGGTGTCGCGAATATTATCCCCAGTAATCAACAGTTGTAACTGGGTTTGTTGCATCCCTGTCCACCATGACATGGGCTCTACGCTGAGGGCAGCACTCACCGACATGGCGCAAGTGCTAAGGGCAAAACCGAATAATAAGCTTGATACTAGCTTGCTTACGCGGTGCTGGCAGGTTTGGGGTGAGCAAGGTAATGACATAGTTGATCATCCTATAGTATTTATTGTTATTAGTTTTATTATTGGCTTACTAAATTAACAGCTTGAGCCAATAGCTTACATTAAGTCGTTAAATATATTTAAAATCAGTCTATTACAGCAATTTATTAAAGAGCAGCAATATAGTCTTCATGACTAGACATCTGGTCAACGGTACTGGCAATGACTTTACGGATATTGGCTAAGTAGTCGTTGAGATCAATTTGTCTAACCGCTTGGGTAAGGGGATGGAAATCTGTTGGCGTAATGCCTTGTCCTAACATCACCTGTATCCATGCCGCTTCGGTAAATAATTCATCTTGATGCCTGAAAACCGTTGCAGTCGATTTGAATAAATCGATTCTACGTTGCAAGCTTTCGGGAATGTCCATGTCGCGACATTGCTGCCATAAACCGTGTTCACCGTCGGCAGATTGTTTTGCATTAAGGTGATAGTGCAAAATAATAAAGTCGCGAATTTGTTCAAACTCAGTTTGCGATTGGCGGTTAAACTCATCAATGTGCTGAGGGGTAATGCCCTTTTGTGGAAATAATTTGGTCAAACGAATGATAGCCGATTGGACTAAATGTAAGCCGGTGGACTCTAATGGTTCTAAAAAACCACTCGATAAGCCAATCGCAACACAGTTTTTATGCCATTGCTTGGTGCGTCTGCCAGTTTGAAAGTTAATTTTACGTGGTTCGGCTAACAGTTTTCCGTCTAGGTTGGCTAATAAATGTTGTTTAGCTTGTTCGTCGCTCATATGTTGGCTGCTATACACAATGCCATTACCAGTGCGATGTTGCAGTGGAATACGCCATTGCCAACCAGCATCGTGAGCGGTTGCTTTAGTGTAAGGCGTAAGAGGAGAGGTGCTTTCGCAAGGCACGGCATATGCGCTGTCACAGGGTAGCCAATGCTGCCAGTTTTCGTATTCTACCCCTAATGCTTTTTCAATCAATAAAGCAGAAAAACCCGAACAATCAATAAATAAGTCACCATTAATGCAGTCACCATTTTGTAACGTGACACTGTCTATCGCGCCATCATTGGTGAGTTGAGTGCTGGTAATAGTGCCTTCAACCCGAACAACCCCACGTTGTATGCTGTATTGGCGTAGTAAGTTGGCATATAAACTAGCATCAAAGTGATATGCATGGGTGATACCACTCATCTGTGCTTGAGCAATACTTTGAATAGGTTGGAATTTATTGTGTTTAGCTGCTTGATAATTAAGTGAGTATTGCCAAAAGTCATTTGGATTGTATTGGCTGCCTTCGACTTGTGAACGATTTATTTCTGGATATTTGGCATGAGGACTATTGGTTTCTGAACCATTGGTTTTTACATTATTGGCTCGCGAGCTTAACCAATAATGGTGGAATGCAGTAAACCCTAAGTCACGACCGATATTACCAAAAGCGTGCATGTAAGCATCGCCTTGTCGGTGCCAGTTTTCAAACTCGATGCCCAATTTATAGGTTGCTTGGGTTGCTTTGATAAAGTCGCATTCACTGATCCCCAATACACTATTAAAAATCTGTAATGGCGGAATAGTGGCTTCGCCCACACCAATGGTGCCTATAGCGTCTGATTCGATAAGGGTGATATTGAGTTGGGATTTAAACAACTTGGCTAACATGGCAGCAGTCATCCAGCCCGACGTTCCGCCGCCTACAATGACAATGTTTTTAATGTTATTTTGATTCATTGCTATCGCCTTTGTCACACTGATAAACGTTATTGTCGATATTATAAAAAAGCCCCTGTAAAAGGTTACAGAGGCTTTTAGTCGATTTACTTCATTCTACCAGCCCATTAGAACTTGTAGTTTGCGCCTAACATAAAGTTACGACCGTAGTTTTGGTAATCACGTACGTGACGAGCATCTTCACCTGTGTACGATGTAAATGGCTCGTTGGTTAAGTTGTTCACTTGGAACTGTACCGATAAACCGTATAACGCATCGATACCACTTTCAGTAAAGTCATAACCGATTTGAGCGTCAACAACGGTTTCAGCTTTTACGTTTACGTTGACACGGGTCAAGCTGATTGCAGTTACTTCACCTAAGAAGTCGCTGCGATAGCGTGAGCTGATACGTGCTTCAAAACCTGAGTTTTCATAGTAAACCGTCGCGTTGAAGGTTTTTTTAGAAAGACCTTCAAGTTGTTGAGGTTCACTATCAGCGGTTTCTTTCACTTCACTTTCGTTATAAGAGCCACTTAAAATAGTACCAAAACCATCAAGCGAATCCGAAAATGTACCGAAATCTAGAGAAACTGAGGCTTCAACACCTCGAACATAACCGCCATTACCGTTTTGAGGTTGGCTGATACTACCAATCGGGTTGTCACCTGGGTTTTGCGGTAAAAACGTGCTGAAATCTAAAGTAGAGTCGTCGTTAAAAACATAGGTTTCTAGGTCTTTATAGAATACTGCTAAGGAAAAATAACCTTGATCACTAAAGTAGTTTTCATAGCTAATGTCATATTGACGCGCTAACCAAGGTCGAAGTTGGGGGTTACCCGAGTTACCAGACCAGTTAACACCATCATTAGGATTTTGGCTGTAACTATAATTGACGTTAGCATTCATTTTATCCATACGCGCACGGGTTAATGTACGCGCAGCGGCTAAACGTAGCATTTGGCCATCGGCAACTTCAAAACCTAAGTTAATACTTGGTAACCATTCAAGATATGTATCGCCTGCGGTACGAGGAAGTAACTCAACAATATTATTTTCAACTTTAGCTGCAGTGCCGTCTGAACTTTGATCTGTATAGACGGCTTGCAAGCCAATATTACCTATCAAAGGTAAACCAAATAGTTCTGACTCTAAGTTGGCTTTAACATAGGCCGTTGACACTTCTTCTGATACAGACCAAGAGTTGGTTGCACGTGATAAATCTACATCTGCAACGTCAGTTTCGGTATAACCGCCCGCATTGTAAAAGGCTAACGAATCGTAACTGAGTACGTCGCCCATGCCGAAAAAGTCGAGTGAGGTTGGTGATAATAAATATTGTTCTGGCACCGATTCTAAGTAGTTATCTGTACCGTCATAACCCGCTAACGTTAGGTAATAACCTTTGTCTAACTTGCTTTTATCGCGATTAGTGCGGTTAACACCAAACTCGACGCTGCGCACCGCACCTTGGTCAAACACGTATTCTGCACTTAAACGGAATGATGTTAATTCATCATCAATTTCTGGTTTGTTAATAAAACCATCTTGAGTATTGGCACCAAGCGGGCTACCCCAGCCGAGTGGATCGCCTAACTTAATCAGATTAGGATCGGCATAATTAAGATCATGAGTGAAGTCATAGCCGCCATCACCATTATAGGCAAAACCTAAGTCATCAACCGCTCCAACGCCTGTGCCACGGCCAGTTCCACTATAACTTTCCATGCCAATATCAGTACGTTCAGCTTTTGATAAAGCGATATCGGCTTCAATGCTCCAACTGTCATTGATGGTGTACTTGTTGTTCCAACCAATTGAAAGTGATTCGGCATCACGCTTGTTGACATCGTTTCGTATAACAACTTCAGCACCAATAATGGTTCCTTGAGTCACTAAACCATCTTCAGTAGCAGCGGATGTTACGCCACCATTAGCACCCCAAGCAGCAGGGATTTCGATACCGCGTAAACGTTGGTCATCAGTAAATTTGGTGTAGTAGACATCGACCACAGAAGTAAATTTATCGTTAGGTGCATATTCGAAAACGGCTAATACGCCATCACGTTCTAATTCGCTTGAACGCACAAACGGTTTTGCTCCACCTAATACACTGTCACCAGCATCATTTTCTGGGTAACCCCAGGCTTGCCAGCGTTCTTCTTGGTTTGGTGACATCATGCGGGCATAACCTAACGCAATACCGATAGTGTCGTCTGCAAACTGGTCGATGTATGAAATGCTGCCACGATAACCTGTGTCGCTAGAACCACTGTTTAATGAACCTAAATCGTTCATTTCGCCGCGCAATGACATGGCAATTGTTTGCTCACCATGGGTTAGCGGACTAATGGTTTGCATATCTACCGTGCCGCCGATGGCTTGAGCCATTACAGAAGCATCAGGGGTTTTATATACCATTACACGATTTAATAATTCAGAAGGGTATTGGTCAAACTCGACACCACGGTTGTCATTGACTGAAGCTTGTTCACGGCCGTTTAATGTCGCAGTAGTGAAATCTGGGCCCAAACCTCGAATTGATATGACGTTAGCCCGACCGTCAAGGCGTTGCGCTGCAATACCGGGTAGGCGAGCAAGTGATTCTGCAATACTGACATCAGGTAATTTACCAATGTCTTCGGCAGAAATAGCTTCAACAATAGATGACGAAGACATCTTTAGTGATTGTGATTCTTGTAAGCTGCGACGAATACCAGTGACTTTTACCACTTCAATATTTTCGTCGGCAGCTTCTGTAGTGTTAATGTCATCAGCGGCATAGGCACTCATGCTTGCACCTGCGGCAACTAACGCCAGCGTAAGTAGGCTCGGTTTAAATAGCAACATTCATCTTTCCCCTTTTGTGGATACTTAACACCTGGATGTTCAGGTCGAGTGTTAGTGTCCTTTTGAATTTTTGGTTACAGTCTTTATTGTGTTTTTCCTCAGCATGCTTAATTAACTTTATAAGTGACTGCATAAGTGCTGAAGTTATGACCAAATTGTTGCGCAACAGTGACGATACTACTCCCAGTACTGTTTTGCCGACAATATTATGCATACGTATTCAACGTTATTAAGCGCTAATTATTAGCTGAATTTTACAAATTTGAAACAACTTAAAGATGCTCGATATCGCAGTTAGTTTATTGTATTTATGAGATATTATTTGTATTTTTCATGTGCGTTCAGCTAATGATTTCTTTGCATACGTATGCAGGTGTATTGAACCGGATTTCCTTATTCACGTATCCTCGGGGTAATACAAAATAACTGATGGCTGTTACTCAGTCGCAACATCAAGGTAACTCACCGATTAATTTTTGGGTTGGCTTAATTCTAAGGGGAAGTAATGGATCAGGTAACTTGGTGGCGCGGCGGAGTGATATATCAAGTCTACCCCCGTAGCTTATTAGATTCTAATGGTGACGGTGTTGGTGATTTACAGGGCATTATCAATAAACTTGATTATATTGCCAGCCTAAATGTAGATGCGATTTGGATTTCACCTTTTTTTAAATCGCCAATGAAAGATTTCGGTTATGACATTAGTGATTATCATGAAATTGATCCAATGTTTGGCACCATGGCCGACTTTGACCAACTTATCGACAAAGCTCATCAATTAAATATTAAAGTGGTGATTGACCAAGTGTTAAGCCACACCTCAGATCAACATGCTTGGTTTGAGCAAAGTCGCCAAAGTCGTGATAATGATAAAGCAGATTGGTATGTATGGGCCGACCCGAAAGATGATGGCAGTGCGCCTAATAATTGGTTGGCCATTTTTGGTGGTTGTGCATGGGAATGGGAACCTCGCCGTCAGCAATATTATTTACATAACTTTCTTAAAAGCCAACCTGATATTAATTTCTATTGCCCAGAAGTACGCCAAGCGGTATTAGACAATGTTGAGTTTTGGCTTAAAAAAGGTGTGGATGGTTTCCGTCTTGATGCGATTACTTTCTGTTATCACGACGAACAATTGCGTGATAACCCAGCAAAACCCAAAGATAAACGTCAAGGTCGCGGCTTTAGTGAAGATAACCCTTATGCCTACCAATATCATTATTACAATAATACTCGACCGCAAACGGTTGTCTTTATAGAACAACTGCGAGCATTAGTTAATCATTACCCAGGTGCTGTCACTTTAGGTGAAGTGTCATCAGAAGACTCATTAGCCACCATGGCGGAATATACTCAGGGCGATGACCGTTTGCATATGGCGTACAGTTTTGAACTATTAACTGATGATTTTAATGCGGCTTATATTCGCCAAACGGTTGAAGAACTTGAAGCCAGTATTGGTGATGGTTGGCCATGTTGGGCCATAGGTAATCATGATGTGAAACGGGTTGCTTCCCGTTGGGGGAAAGACAGTACTAACACAACGATGATAAAAATGCTCAACGCGATGTTATTTTCACTACGTGGCAGTGTGTGCAGTTATCAAGGCGAAGAATTAGGCTTAACCGAAGCATCGATTGAGTTTAATCAGTTACAAGACCCATTTGGTATTGCTTTTTGGCCGATGTTTAAAGGCCGTGATGGTTGTAGAACACCCATGCCTTGGGAAAAAGATGCACCTAATGCGGGTTTTAGTGAAGCAACACCTTGGTTACCGATAGATCCTGCACACAATAATAGTGCTGTTGATGTACAAGAAGCCGATCAAGATTCAATACTGAACAGTTACCGGCATTTTTTACAGTGGCGCAAACAGCAAAATTTGTTGATTGACGGTGATATTAACTTTGTTGATAGTCATCCTGATGTACTTGCGTTTATCCGCAGCAAAGGTCAGCAACAAATGTTAGTCCTGTTTAACTTGTCTAATAATCAACAAACCTTTGAATTAGATGAGCTAACATTATCTTCGATTTTACAAGGTCATGGGTTAACCTGTGGCTTACAAGATAAGCAACATCCGGAAACTATAGTGCTACCAAGTTTTGCCAGCTTTTATGGATTGCTTACAAATTAATATGACTAAGCCGAAATACTAAGGTATTTCGGTTTTTTTAAATCATTATAAAAATCCGAAATACCGTAAATAAAAACAGCTAACAATAACTAACAAGAAGAGAGCACATTATGGCTTCAGCAATGCAAAGTACACATCAAACAACGGCTACTGGAGGCAATGGTAATTACCGATTTGCACTAGTGTCGTTGACGTCACTGTTTTTCATGTGGGGATTTATTACCTGTTTAAACGACATTTTGATCCCGCATTTAAAAGCGGTGTTCTCATTAAATTATACCGAAGCTATGTTGATTCAATTTTGCTTCTTTGGGGCGTACTTTTTAGTTTCATTACCTGCGGGTAAGTTGGTTAAAAAATTAGGTTATCAAAAAGGTATCGTGACAGGATTGGTTATTGCCTGCATTGGTTGTCTACTGTTTTATCCTGCAGCAGCCTTTGCTACTTATGGATTGTTTCTCGGGGCCTTATTTGTATTAGCATCTGGGATCACTATTCTTCAAGTGGCAGCTAATCCCTTTGTGAATGCCTTGGGCTCAGTTGAAACAGCATCTAGTCGTTTAAACCTAACTCAAGCATTTAACGCATTAGGCACTACGGTTGCACCTTACTTTGGCGCAGTGTTGATCTTGTCGGTCGCCTCTGGTGCCGTTGATGGACTGAGTCATGCACAAGCCGAAGCTGAAGTGGTTAAGCTTCCATACCTTATTCTGGCCGGGATGCTAGGTTTACTTGCATTGATATTTTCTAAATTGAATTTACCTACAATTGCTGAACACAATGATAATTCTGATAGTGGTGTGGTCACTCATAATGGCAAAACCAGCGCCTTACAAAGCATTCATTTGGTATTGGGCGCGATTGGTATTTTTGTTTATGTTGGCGCTGAAGTGTCTATTGGCAGTTTTTTAGTGAGCTTTTTAGGCGAACCAAATGTGGCAGGCTTACAAGAAGCTGATGCGGCTAAATACATTACCTATTATTGGGGCGGGGCGATGATTGGTCGCTTTGTTGGTTCTGTGATTATGCAAAAAATCCCAGCAGGAACCATGTTAGCGTTTAACGCTTTGGTTGCAGCTGCACTGGTGCTTGTGGCAATGAACAGTACAGGTGCCGTGGCCATGTGGTCAATCTTGGCTGTAGGATTGTTTAATTCTATTATGTTCCCAACCATCTTTAGCTTAGCACTGCGAGATTTAGGACCACACACATCACAAGGTAGCGGCATATTATGTTTAGCCATTGTTGGCGGCGCAATTGTACCGTTATTACAGGGGGTGATGGCTGATAGTATGGGCCTGCAAATAGCGTTTATTTTACCCGTTGTGTGTTACGCGTTTATTTTATTTTATGGTGCTAAAGGCTCAAGAATGTAGTCCCGTATTGACAATATATTTTAATTCTAATGATCAGCGGCTTTCGGGCCTCTTTTTTGTGTCATCTTAATACTGTTACGCTAACAACGACGATTTAATAATCAGTACATCACTGACTTTTTGATGTCTCAATACCTTGGTCACATAAAACTGTATATAGACCAATTTTTATCTATTTTAAGCAGTAGCTGTGGGGACTAAAGGCCGATATTGCCTTGCTATCAGCAGCGTTAATCCCTATGATCAGCACGTTTTTAAATTGACCGTAATATTATGAGAGAGCCCATGTTGACTTATCCGCTGTCAGGCAGTTCATCAGAGTTAGTATTAAATGTACTCACTATGGTGTTAACCCGAGGAAAACCATTAGATAGAGCCTATTCAGAGCATTTTTCTGGTTTAACCCTTAATCCATCAGAACAAGCTCGGATCACCCAAGTCACTGGCGATATTTTACGTCGTTTAAATTTATACTGTTTTCTGGTTGATATTAAACCAGAAGAGTTTGATCGTTTAGGATCAAAACTACTCAATGGCTGGCATATTTTTCACGGCTTAGATTTACCCAAAATGCAGTATTCGTTGCAAGTTGAACAAGCCGTATTTGATGCTAACCTTGAAATCGCAAA
This sequence comes from Shewanella sp. MEBiC00475, assembly GCF_005234075.1. NCBI lineage: Bacteria > Pseudomonadati > Pseudomonadota > Gammaproteobacteria > Alteromonadales > Shewanellaceae > Shewanella > Shewanella sp. MEBiC00475. The sequence goes on along the minus strand of NZ_CP039928.1, from coordinate 75,440 downwards.
GGCAGATCCAGTGTTGTGGGATGGCTGTCCACAATGGTTGGATGAACTTGGGCAAGCTCAACTTGGTGATAAGTGGCCTGCTGAACGCGCAGCACTTGCTGAGCAACCTAAGCGTTATCTACGCGTGAATGAGCTTAAATGTGATCGAGAAAAGCTGATTGCTCGTCTGCAAAAAGAAGGCGTAACCTCTGTACCGTTAAGTGATGTAGCCTCTGCGGTTGAGGTGACATCAGACTCAGCATTGTTCCGTACAGATGCATTTAAAGATGGCTGGTTTGAACAACAAGATGCTGGTTCGCAGTTAGTTGCTAATGCAGTGGATGCTAAACCGGGTATGCGTGTTGTTGATGCTTGTGCTGGCGCGGGTGGTAAAACATTACATATTGCAGCACAAATGCAAGGTAAGGGCCGTTTATTAGCCATGGATATAGAGCAATGGAAACTCGATAACCTTAAAACCCGTGCTAAACGTGCTGGTGCACATAACGTTGAAACACGTATTATTGCCAGTTCAAAAACCATTAAACGCCTTAAGTTTTCTGCTGATCGAGTGTTGTTAGACGTGCCTTGTTCAGGGCTTGGGGTATTAAAACGAAACCCAGATTCAAAATGGCGTGATACCCCAGAGCGTTTGCCAATATTGGTTGAACTGCAAAAGCATATTTTGCAAAGCTACAGTCGCATGGTCAAAGTAGGAGGCATATTAATTTATGCAACTTGCTCCATTATGCCAGAAGAGAATCGTAATCAAATCGATGCATTTCTAGCAGAAAATCCGCAGTTTACCCTTATCGAAGATGAAAATATCTTGGTGTCAGAGCGTGGATTTGATGGTTTCTATTTGGCCAAAATGGAACGTCTATCTGAATAAACGTTATATAGACTTTGGTTTTTATGCTTTGTAATAAGATGATTTTCTAATTATTGTTAATATTATCTCTTAGCATGTAATGTTTACTCAAATAAAAATGCCGCATTAAATATGCGGCATTTTTGTCAATCTAGATAAGCATTTATTATCTCGACCTGAAATTAGTTAAGCATGCTTTTAGGTTCAGTGAACTCAAGATTTAATGCTTCAGCTACTTCTTTACAAACTATCTTACCGTGGATAACGTTTAAGCCATTTAATAAATGTTTGTCATTTAATAATGCCTGTTTGTAACCTAAGTTAGCTAACTTAATAATATAAGGTAGAGTGGCATTGTTTAATGCGAATGTAGACGTTCGCGCAACAGCACCTGGCATGTTAGCTACGCAGTAATGTACTACGTCATCAACAATAAACGTTGGGTCTTGGTGAGTAGTAGCGTGTGATGTTTCAACACAACCACCTTGGTCAATAGCAACGTCAACAATCGCACTACCTGGTTTCATACGCTTAATCATGTCTTTAGTCACCAATTTTGGCGCAGCAGCACCTGGGACTAATACACCACCAATAACAAGATCGGCTTCTAGCACATGGCGTTCAATCGCATCAGCTGTTGAGTAAATCGCTTTAACTGCAGAACCAAATTGAACATTTAAACGGCGTAAAGCATCAATGCTTCGGTCTAATACCACTACGTCGGCACCCATACCAACAGCCATTTGTGCTGCGTTAGTACCAACCATACCGCCGCCGATAATCACAACTTTTGCTGGCTCAACACCAGGAACACCACCAAGTAACATACCACGGCCACCCAATGATTTTTCAAGTGCGCGGGCACCCGCTTGAATCGACATGCGGCCTGCTACTTCTGACATTGGAGCGAGTAGTGGTAATCCACCACGGTCATCAGTGACTGTTTCATAAGCAATACACACAGCACCGCTACTGATTAAATCTTTTGTTTGTGGTAAATCTGGTGCAAGATGCAAATAAGTAAACAGAATTTGGTCTTGACGTAACATTGAACGTTCAATTGCAAGTGGCTCTTTAACTTTAACTATCATCTCCGACTTTACAAACACTTCAGCAGCTGTTGCTAAAATCGAGGCGCCTGCGTCAATATAGTCTTGATCTGTAAATCCAATACCTAAACCCGCTTCTGATTGAATAAATACATCGTGACCTTTATTGGTCAATTCGCGAACGCTTGAAGGAACCATACCTACACGGTATTCATGGTTTTTGATTTCTGTTGGAACACCAATAATCATTTTTTGAGCCTCGATTGAAATAAAACCCACTCAGGTGGGTTTAGTTGTTATAAATTGTGACCTGATCGTGTTACCTTCAGGTAACTCTAGTATAGTGTTGCTTTAGTAGATTATGCTGCTATAGTTTCTCAAATAATAGAGTTAAATATTGTTTTATGGATAAAACAAGGTTAAATATATGGCAAATAATAAAAGCTTTTCAGTGAAAGATTTAGACCGCATTGATCGTAACATTTTGAATGAGCTGCAAACGGATGGTCGTATTTCAAATGTTGAACTATCAAAACGAGTAGGATTAAGCCCTACACCCTGTTTAGAAAGAGTGAAAAGACTAGAAAAACAGAAGTTTATTACAGGCTATACCGCAACGGTTAACCCACATTTTCTAGGTGCATCGTTATTAGTGTTTGTAGAGATTACCCTTAATCGTGATACTCCTGATATATTTGACCGATTCAACCGCGCGGTTCAATTGCTTGATGATATTCAAGAATGTCATTTAGTCTCTGGTGATTTTGATTATTTATTAAAAACAAGAGTGTCAGATATGTCGGCATATCGGCGTTTATTAGGTGAAACCCTACTTAAACTTCCTTCAATATCAGATACTCGTACTTATGTTGTAATGGAAGAGGTTAAACAAACCAATAAAGTTGCGTTGTACAATTTAGGTTAATGACTTCGGCTGCAATACCAGCCAAACCAGCAAACCCTGAATGGTGAATTATCTTCCGTTGTTGGAAGTCATATTCACCATTTTTGTTTTGTATTGCTTGTGCTGAAAAACTAACCAAGTATAGATTCATTTGTAATGCTTTTGAGTTTTAGGATTAATTCGACATAACAATCGATTGAGCTTCATATAATCAAGGTGCATAATCACTGCAAATACAGTGATATTCTGTTATATTACTCCTTATTTTTCACTCTTTTATGGATGTTTTCGTTTGACTCAGGAAAATAGTCTAAGAACACTCAGTGGCCTACAACGGTTACTTGAAGGTGGTTTAATTCTTTGTTGCATGGTTGCAACCTACATTCTATTGGCGCTGTCCAGTTTTAACCCGAATGATCCGGGCTGGAGTCAGTCGCATTTTCAAGGTGAAATCCACAATTGGACCGGTGCCGTTGGCGCATGGACAGCCGATGTGCTGTTTTATTTTTTTGGTTTTATGGCCTTTTTAATTCCCATTATTATTGCCACTACAGGCTGGTTTATTTTTAATCGTGCACATCGCTTATTCGAAATAGACTTTTTTTCTGTTGGGTTAAGAATCATTGGCTTTATTCTCATGTTGTTGGCTTTGGCTGCGCTGTTCAGTATGAATGCCGATAATATGTTTGTTTTTTCTGCTGGTGGTGTTGCTGGTGATGTGATCAGTCAGGCCATGTTGCCGTACTTTAACAAGCTCGGTACCACATTATTATTAATGTGTTTTATTGGTGCCGGCTTTACCTTAGCTACCGGTATTAGTTGGTTAACCATTATAGAGTTAACGGGGTTAGGGGCTATTTGGTGTGCCAAAAAATTATGGTCGCTACCGCAATTGTTTAAACATGAACGTGAAACTGAAGACACTAAAGGTTTTATGTCATTAGTGGATAAGTTTACCCAGCGTCGTGATGAAATCGATCAACATGATCAACCGTCAATAGACGTTGAACCCGCTGTGGACATTCCTGCAATTGCTGAAAAGAAACGCCGCTTTTTTAGTCGTAAAGCAAAACCGACAGAAGATATCATAGTGTCAGACATTGATGACCAAGAGCTTGATGTCGATGATATTGATGAGCGCCAAGAGCCGTCGATGCAACTTGATAACGATGAAGCACCATTTGCACCTTGGATAGCCAGTAAAGATGATGTCAATATTGATGACCAGGACATCAATGACGGCGCTATCAATAACCCAGATTTAACTGACGATTCATTTGATGAAGCCTTTGCTAAACCTCATTCAACTGGCGCTTTAGTCGCACAAAAACAGCCTAAAAAAGAAGTCAAGATTGTTGATGGCGTTGTGGTGATTGATGGGCAAAGCCCACAAGTACGTCAAAAGATGGATCCACTCCCCAGCATTACCTTACTCGATGTTCCTGATCGTAAGAAAAACCCTATTAGTGAAGCAGAGTTAGATCAGGTTGCTCGGTTAGTTGAACTTAAATTGGCGGATTTTAACATTATCGCCAATGTAGTAGGGGTTTACCCTGGGCCTGTTATTACTCGTTTTGAACTTGAATTAGCCCCAGGGGTTAAAGCGTCTAAAATCACTAATTTATCCAAAGATTTGGCTCGTTCATTATTGTCCGAAAACGTGCGCGTTGTTGAAGTCATTCCAGGTAAAGCCTACGTAGGCCTAGAGTTACCTAATAAATTTCGTGAAACAGTCTTTATGCGTGATGTACTGGATTCAGCAGCCTTTAAAGAAAGTAAATCAAGCTTGTCAATGGTGTTAGGCCAAGACATTGCTGGCGATCCAGTCGTGGTTGATTTAGGCAAAATGCCGCATCTATTGGTTGCAGGAACCACAGGTTCTGGTAAGTCGGTGGGTGTGAACGCGATGATCACCAGTTTACTGTATAAATCGGGCCCTGATGATGTTCGTTTTATTATGATTGACCCTAAAATGCTTGAATTGTCTGTGTATGAAGGTATTCCACATTTATTGTGTGAAGTTGTTACCGACATGAAAGAAGCGGCCAATGCACTGCGCTGGTGTGTAGGCGAAATGGAACGCAGATATAAACTAATGTCGGCATTAGGGGTGCGTAACCTTAAAGGTTACAACATAAAAATTAAAGAAGCGGCAGCAAAAGGCGAGTACATTCCCGATCCATTATGGAAGTCGTCAGAAAGCATGTTAGACGATGCGCCGCCGTTAGAAAAACTGCCTTCTATTGTGGTTGTTGTCGACGAATTTGCAGACATGATCATGATCGTAGGTAAAAAAGTAGAAGAACTGATAGCCCGTATCGCGCAAAAAGCTCGAGCGGCAGGTATTCACTTAATATTAGCAACACAACGTCCGTCAGTTGATGTGATCACTGGTTTGATTAAAGCCAATATTCCGACTCGTATAGCTTTCCAAGTATCGTCACGTATTGATTCTCGTACTATCCTTGATCAACAGGGCGCAGAAACGCTGTTAGGAATGGGTGATATGTTGTATTTGCCACCGGGTACGGGTTTGCCAAATCGTGTTCACGGGGCATTTATTGATGATCACGAAGTTCATAAAGTGGTTGCAGACTGGTGCGCTCGTGGTAAGCCGCAATATGTTGAAGAAATTCTTAATGGCGCTACCGATGGTGAACAGGTGTTGTTACCTGGTGAAACCTCAGACAGCGAAGAAGAGTTGGACGCTTTATATGATGATGCCGTGGCATTTGTGACCGAAACTCGCCGTGGTTCAATTTCTAGCGTGCAACGTAAATTTAAAATTGGTTACAATCGCGCCGCCCGTATTATTGAAATGATGGAAAGCCAAGGTATTGTGACAGCCCAAGGCCACAATGGTAATCGTGAAGTGTTGGCTCCGCCACCACCGAGGAATTAATGGTAATGATGAACAAACGTTTTGCGGTATTAAGTCTATTTTTGACCACAAGTTTAAGTTGTTTTGCCGCTACGGCTGATGACGCAACCGAATTACGCGCCAAGTTATCAAAGATTGATAGCTTACATGCGACATTTGCCCAGCAAGTGACAGACATAAACAATAAGCCCATTCAAACCGGAAGCGGTGTATTTGCGCTTGCGTATCCTAATCAATTTTACTGGCATTTAACTCAGCCAGATGAGTCATTGATTGTGGCTGACGGTGCTAATTTGTGGATTTTTAATCCCTTTGCCGAAGAAGTCACTGTGATGGATGTGGCCCAAGCGGTCGATGCATCACCAATGGCTTTATTGGTTCATCGAGATGAAGCGACATGGGCTAAATACTCAGTTATCAAGCAAGACGTTAAAGGCACATTACATTGTTTTGATATCCAACCTAAAAAGCTCAATAGCAATGTGGTTGCGGTAAGTGTGTGTTTCGACGCGGATCAATTAGTTAAATTTAACTTAACTGATGAACAAGGAAACTTGAGCCAATTTACATTAACTCAGCAGCGCTTAGTAAAAGATAACGAAGCCGATATCTTTAAGTTTGCCGTGCCTGATAACGTTGATATAGACGATCAACGTTTAAAGCAAACGAACTAGGTTGTTTGATGGCTAATTTAGGTTTTGATTTTGCCCCAGACTTTCGCCCCTTGGCTGCTCGCATGCGCCCAAGAGACATTAGTGAATATATCGGTCAGGCACATTTGTTGGGTGACGGTCAGCCACTGCGTAAAACTCTGGAAGCTAACCGCGCACATTCAATGTTGCTATGGGGGCCGCCAGGGACAGGAAAAACAACTTTAGCAGAATTAATTGCTCATTATGCCAACGCCCATGTTGAACGTATATCCGCGGTCACATCGGGTGTAAAAGACATTCGTGCAGCAATAGAACAAGCAAAAGCTATCGCCCAAAGTCGTGGTCAACGTACCTTATTATTTGTTGACGAAGTTCACCGCTTTAATAAAAGCCAGCAAGATGCTTTTCTACCCTTTATTGAAGATGGTACAGTTATTTTTATTGGTGCAACCACCGAAAACCCCTCATTTGAAATCAATAACGCTTTATTATCTCGGGCGCGTGTTTACCTTATTAATCGCTTAACCTCAGACGAAATTAGTTTAATTGTCACTCAAGCATTAACCGATGTTGAACGCGGTTTAGGCAAACGCCAGTTAACACTGCCTGATGATGTGACTAAGCAGCTTGCTGATATTAGCGATGGTGATGCACGTAAAGCGCTTAACTTGCTAGAACTCATGAGTGATTTAGTCAGCGATGGCGGCGAATTTACCACCGAAATGCTCACTCAAGTCGCTGGACATCAAGCTGCGGGTTACGATAAAAATGGTGATCAATTTTACGATTTAATTTCAGCCGTGCATAAGTCAGTACGGGGCTCAGCACCCGATGCCGCTTTGTATTGGTATTGCCGAATTTTAGAAGGTGGTGGCGATGCTTTGTATGTTGCACGTCGATTACTGGCTATTGCCTCAGAAGACATTGGTAATGCCGATCCCGTTGCCATGACGGTTGCATTAAACGCTTGGGATTGTTATCACCGCATAGGCCCTGCCGAAGGTGAACGTGCTATTGCACAAGCTGTTTTATACATGGCCAGTGCGCCCAAGAGTAATGCCGTTTATAGCGCATTTAACCAAGCTCGAGAGCTGGCCAAACAAACGGGACACGAACCGGTTCCTAATCATCTGCGTAATGCGCCAACCAAATTGATGAAAGAAATCGGTTTTGGTAAAGAATATCGATATGCACATAATGAGCCGGCTGCTTATGCCGCAGGTGAAAATTACTTCCCTGAGTCATTACAACATAGCCAATTTTATCAGCCCACTAATAGAGGTTTTGAGAAACGCATTCAAGACAAAATGGCACAATTGAGCCTGCTTGATCAGCAAAGTGAGGACAAACGCTATGATTAATGTGTTGCTCGTTGCATTAGGAGGCTCAATTGGTGCAGTTTTACGCTATCTTTTGTCAATTTTTATGATCCAGCTATTTGGAAGCAGTTTTCCTTTTGGTACACTGTTAGTCAATCTATTGGGATCGTTTTTAATGGGCGCCGTTTATACATTAGGGCAGCTGAGTCATGTTAGCCCTGAAATAAAATCGCTTGTCGGCATAGGCCTATTAGGCGCGTTAACCACGTTTTCGACTTTCTCAAATGAAACCTTATTGCTATTGCAAGAAGGCTTATGGTTTAAAGCTATTTTAAATGTGTTGTTGAATGTCACCTTATGTCTCTTTATGGTGTATTTAGGTCAACAACTTATACTTTCTCGCGTTTAACTTAAAAGAATTAACAACATGCTAGATCCAAAATTTTTGCGTAATGAACTTGAAATCACCGCTGAGCGTTTAGCCACTCGTGGCTTTATTCTTGATGTAGATAATTTGACCAAGCTTGAAGAAAAGCGTAAATCGCTTCAGGTTGCTACAGAAGACTTGCAAGCGTCGCGTAATGCGATATCGAAGTCGATTGGTCAAGCTAAAGCACGCGGCGAAGATACTAGTTCGATTATGGCGCAAGTGGGTGATTTAGGTGCACAGCTAGATGCTAAAAAAGCTGAGCTGGCAGAGTTGTTACAACAAATTCAAAGCTTAGCGATGAGCATGCCAAATTTGCCAGATGAATCAGTACCCATTGGTGCAGATGAAAATGACAATGTTGAAGTACGTCGTTGGGGCACACCTAAGGAATTCGATTTTGAAGTCAAAGATCATCTCGATCTTGGTGAAGCGTTAGGCGGATTAGATTTTAAAAGCGCGGTAAAAATTACCGGTTCACGCTTTATTATTATGCGAGGTCAAATTGCCCGTTTAAATCGTGCCATTGGTCAGTTTATGTTAGACCTTCACACCACTGAACATGGCTATACTGAATGCTATGTGCCGTTATTGGTCAATGAAGAAAGCTTGTTAGGCACAGGGCAATTACCTAAGTTTGGTGAAGACTTATTTCACACTAAACCTGCTACAGAAGAAGGCCAAGGTCTTTCACTTATTCCAACCGCTGAAGTGCCGTTAACTAACTATGTGCGCGACATGATAGTGGATGAAAGCGAACTGCCAATGAAAATGACAGCCTTAACGTCATGTTTCAGAAGTGAAGCGGGCTCTTATGGTCGTGATACCCGTGGTTTGATCCGTCAGCATCAATTTGACAAAGTAGAGCTAGTACAAATTGCTCATCCAGATAATTCAATGCAAGCCCTAGACGACATTACTGCCAATGCAGAAAGAGTATTGCAGTTGTTAGATTTACCATACCGCACTATGGTGTTATGTACTGGTGATATGGGCTTTGGCTCAAGCAAAACCTTTGATATTGAAGTGTGGTTACCGGCGCAAAATACTTACCGTGAAATTTCATCTTGTTCAAACATGAAAGATTTCCAAGCGCGTAGAATGCAAGCTAGATATCGCAGTAAAGTCGATAACAAGCCTGCTTTATTGCACACCTTAAATGGTTCAGGTTTAGCGGTCGGCCGTACATTAGTGGCTGTACTTGAAAATTATCAAAATCAGGATGGCACCATTACAGTACCAAACGTTTTACGTCCATACATGGGCGGGTTAAGTGTGATTGGCTAATAGTATTATTTGCAAATTGCATTTTTGCTAGTCGTATTCCATATTGGTTGCGGCTAGCTTTTTAACACTTTGTGGTAAAAGTCAGATGTGTTGATGGTATTTTGTTAATGTTGTAAGGCGTAAATAGCTGTTGCAACTAAACATGCTAGAGCGCATCATGCATATTAATTCTACATTGTATTGAAAATGGTGTGACACTCTAAGTCGATCACTTATTTATAAGGATTGGTACAACCAGTCATGGCTTCAAGTCGGCGTGATAATCGTAGGCTTCTCTATTCATTAGTTATCTTTTTCTTTCTCTCATTGGTAATTATTGAATTAGCTCAAGCAGCATTTATAGTACTAGAAAATATTTTTCCCAAATAACCCCAAATGGGTTATTAAATTTGATAAGTCATAAAAAATCCCGCTTAAGGTACCTTAAGCGGGATTTTTTGTAAGTTTTCTGCGTTATAAGCATTTTGCTGGTTTAGGTAAACCGGCAATTTTGGTCGCTTGCTTAGCAGGTCCAATTGGAAACAAGGTATACAAATATTTAGAATTACCTTTATCTGCCCCTAAACGTTGACCAATAGCTTTAACCAATACTCGAATGGCTGGGCTAGTTTTGTACTCAAGATAAAAATCACGCACAAAACGGATAACTTCCCAGTGTTGTTCGGTTAACTCAATATTCTCCGTTGCTGCAATAACAACGGCCATTGACTCTTGCCAGTCTGATACATTCTTTAAATAACCTTGATGATCAGTTTCAATTTTCTGGCCATTAAATTCAAAAAAGTTTACCAAGTGATCACCTTATCGTGTAACAAAGATTGCTCAACAAATTGTGAATAATCAATCATATCAAAACTGCTGCTTGTTTTATTTGCAAAGATAATCATCAAGCGATCAACTAAGCCTCTTGCTACAACATCATCTTGTAACACAAACAGCTTTACGTCTGTTAAAGCTTGTTGCCACTGGGTTTGTAATAAACAATTCACCGCATCGCTAGACAATAAAACACTGTCTGTAGGGTGAATATACCGCAGGCATGTAGTTAAGGCATCGTCGGTCATTGCAGACGTTTGGATATGATGTAATATCAAAATACTAACACCTCATCAGCCGCTTGCAGGGTTTGGGTTACCACCTCTGGTGTGACCACTGTAGCGGGAATACTAAGATCATCGGGTTGTAGCCCTAATGTGGTCATAGATACTGCACACACTAAAACGGTATCAATATCATAAAGAGATAACGCTTTAAACGCCGACACATAATCTTTAGACCCAGCCTGTTCGGGCGTTTGCCCTACCAGTAAATGTAATACAGCTTCATTGGTAAATACCAGACTCACTTGTTGCTCGAAGCTTGCGCTAAGCATGGCAAAATCTAACCCTTCACGTGTACTTGTGGCGCCAAAAGGGGCATGCCTAAAAATAATCACCAGTGATTTCATCGTCTATTCCACTCATACTTTAAAAGCTAATCAATCTATCTGCTTGTTCAATACCAACCACTAATTCACCTAAACCGCCCATGGTAAACGTTTCGCTGCTATTCCACTGTGGTTTACCATTCTCAGCCGCATCTTGTGCAGACAATACACCACGCCGCAGAGCAGCTGACACACAATTAGTCAGCGGTATTGAATGTTTTGATGACAATGATTGCCAATTGGAATGCATATCAATTTCGTCAGATGCAGGACAGGTGAGGGCATTACTGTTGGTTACGCCATCTTGATAGAAAAAGACGTTGATAATTTGATGGCCATTAGCTAATGCGCTTTGGCAAAATGATAACGCGTGAAAACTGGCTGTAGAGCCATAAACACTGCCGTTTACTTGAATGATGAATTTGCTCATTATAAAAAAAATGACCCTAATGTAGGGTCATTTTAACGTAATTTACTGATGAACTCTATCGGCGATTAATCGTCGTTGCCAATACCCATTAAATGTAACAGGCTTATGAACAAGTTTAAAAAGTCTAAGTACAATGAAATCGTCGCACGAACGTAGTTTGTTTCGCCGCCATTCACGATACGACTGGTGTCATATAGAATAAAACCGGTCATTAACAATGCAATACCTGCATTCATTGCCATAAATATTATTGAGCTACCAACGAAGATATTAATGACCATCGCACCGATCATCACTAATAAACCCGCAAATAAGAAGCCGCCCATAAATGAGAAGTCTTTCTTAGTGGTTAACGCATACGCTGAAAGCGACACGAAAATGATAGAGGTTAAGCCTAACGCCTGCATAATTAAGCCAGGACCATTTGCCATACCAGCATAATGGTTAAGAATATAACCGAGCGACGCGCCTTGCATGCCTGTAAAAGCAAATACCCAAAATATAGCTGCAGCACTGTCGGCTTTTTTTAGGGTGACAAATAATAACACTAAGCTACCTAGCGATAAGCCTAAAGACATCATCGGCCCAAGGTTGATTGCCATGGCTAAACCCGCGGTTACCGCAGAAAAGGCCAATGTCATCGCAAGAAGCATATAAGTGTTTTTTAACAGTTTATTGACTTCGGTCGTCGATAGACTGGGTGATATTACAGATTGTTGATTCATTATCGTCTCCAGGTGTTAACTCAATGATTTGCTCAACGAGAAAAAATATTTTTCACTCTGAAGCTAAATCCTTTTGTATAGGGTAAGCAATGTACATTAAACAAAAATTAATTCATAACAAACATCATCTTAATAGTCGCTAATTTAACATAAACGCTTGTATAAGTAATGTTATTAACAAAAACATATTTAAGTTGTTCAATTAACTAAGCCATTCTTTTTTTAATTTTTCGGTATCGCCTAGGTGATCAATCACCCACTGCATAGCCGGAGTCATATTGGCATTATTCCATGCCAAACAGCAGGCGGTGTCTTGCTTTGGCGTGGCGAGCTGTTTTTCTATTAGCGCACCGGCTTTTATAAAAATATCAGCCAAATGATAGGGCATATAGCCGACACCTAAGCCTTCTCTAAAACAATTTATTGCTCTGATCCAATCGGGTACTACAATTCTGCGCTGATTATTCAACAACCAATTTGGTCTATGGGCAATATTATGTGCAGTATCTTGCAAGCATATTGACGGATATTGTAATAACTCTTCATCTGTTAACGCATGTTCCGCTTTGGCTAACGGGTGATTTTTACCAACTAAGAATGACCATTGAATCATCCCCATTTCACGCGACTTAAAGGTGCCACCCACTGGAATGCTTGAGGTTGCCCCTATGGCGATATCGCTCTTGCCCGTGGACAGTGCTTCCCATACGCCGTTATACACTTCTAAGCGTATTATCAATTCAATATCGGTAAAATGGCGATAAAAATCAGCTATTAAGCCACTAATTTTGTCTGCGCGCACCATGTTATCAATCGCAATCGACAACGAAGGACGCCAGCCATTGGCGACTTTTTGAGTATCTCGCTTAATGTTATTTAGTTTGGTCATGATCTCGCGTGACTGCGCGACAAAATGTTCACCCGCAGGAGTTAAACTGACACTGCGATGGTGGCGCTCAAACAATATGACCCCTAAGTCATCTTCTATTTGTTTAATGGCATAACTCACCGCAGAGGGCACTTTATTCAACTTATTGGCTGCGGCGGTAAAACTGCCCACTCGGGCAACAATATCTATCATCTCGAATGCTTGTTCTGAAAGCATCTCGCTATCCTTGGCATTGGCAAAATTACTTGCTGTAAAGGTAAACATTAAGCCTAATCAAATCAAGCAAAGTCACCATTATCGGCGGTTTAATCGCATTTTTAATGGTAAAAATGCTCACCTTAAGTTGATTAGCTATATTCGACTATCATCAAACTCGTTTTAGCGCTTCGCAAGTTGTGGAAGCTTAACCATAACGAATATAGTACCTCGATACCGCAATTGCCGTTAACTTGCGTGTTTAATCACCACTTAACAAAATATTTGCATTTTACCCTTTACACAAAACAGTCATTGGCATATTATTCGCCCGCTCGGAGGGATGGCAGAGTGGTCGAATGCACCGGTCTTGAAAACCGGCAACGGTTTATCCCGTTCTAGGGTTCAAATCCCTATCCCTCCGCCACATTCAAATAAAAAGGCCTTATCGAAAGATAAGGCCTTTTTGTTTGGGCGAAAGATCAATTATGGGTGTCACGATAATTGCCCTCGGAATTGATAATTCAACAGGTGAGAACTTTGAGCATCGGCGTGAGTGGGTTGATTCACGCATTCTTGAATTAGCGACCATCTTTGCTATTGATATCTGTGCTTATGCCGTGATGAGTAATCATTTGCATGTCGTGCTAAAAGTCGATGCTGACAAAGCAAAAGGTTGGTCAGATAAAGATGTTCTGATTCAGTGGCACAAAGGCTTTAAAGGTACCTTACTGACACATAAGTTCGTAAAAGATGAAGGCCTGAATGAATTTGAATTAAAGACGGTAAATGACAGTATCATCCAATATCGCCAACGTTTGATTGATATCAGCTGGTTTATGCGCTCGCTTAGTGAGCCAATAGCCAGAATGGCCAATAAAGAAGATAAATGCACAGGTCGCTTCTGGGAAGGCAGGTTTAAATCACAAGCATTATTAGATGAAGCCGCCGTTCTGAGCTGTATGGCATATGTCGACTTAAACCCAATTCGCGCCAAAATGGCTGCAACTCCCGAAACCTCAGATTATACCAGTATACAACGGCGAATAGACTCAGCGATAAAAGGTGAGCAACCAGTAGAGTTATTACCTTTTGTCGGTAATGAACACCTAAAAATGCCTAACGGCCTAATGTTCAGTGTAAAAGATTATATTGTGCTGGTGGAAGATACCGGGCGAATTATAAGGGAGGATAAGCGCGGTGCCATTAGCTCAAGTAGCCAAGATATTCTCAATAGACTAAATATTCCAGCCGACAACTGGCTAAAAATCACTACCGAGTTTGGGTCATTATTCAAAGGTGCAGTAGGGGCTTTACCTGCATTAACGGAATATTGCGAACATCTAGAGCGAAAGCGATGACAAGGTGCATCAAACTGCCAGCGCTGGTTGTGTGCCTAAGTCATCATCCCCAATTAAATGACAATTATTCTTATACTGGAATATTAAAAAGGTTCTCTGCTGTGCCGAATTCTGCAAATGAGAGATAAACCAGTTATTTAGCGTTACGCTATAGTCGTATCGATAAAAGCCGATGAGTTAATCACATCAATCTTAACCCTCGCCAAAGCCATGAAAGCGAGTTATGTTATTTTTCAAAAATTTGGGGGATATTTTCGGTTCTAAGCAATGGGGGATGTTGGCGATAATTATTGGCTATATTTACAACTTTAGTTATTGGTATTAGCTTTTCGCAATTGCTATTGGCCATAAAATAGCCAGAACAAATGAACTGGCTATTGGATGTAAATTGATTTGCTAAAGTGGTGGTTATAGTGGTTTTAGTTTACCCTTAGCATCGGAAATTTTGAAGTAGCTTTTAGATTGCATAAACTCAGCAAGCTCAGTTTCAATTCGCTCAAAACAGCTTTCGCCTTCTTTTTCAAAACAGGTGGCTATTTGCACAGCATCTGCACCCGCTAATAAATATTCAAATGCATCGATGCCGGTTTTAATGCCGCCAACACCAATGATTTGCACGTCATCATCGAGTAATTCACGAAAGGCACGGACATTGGCCAAACCGATAGGTTTAATGTAATCGCCGCATAAGCCACCAAAACCACCTTTAGGTTTGATAATCGGTTGCTCTGTATACGGGTCAATCACTAAAGTATTGCCAATAGAGTTTATGCAGGTAATGAATTTAACTGGATATTTTTTAATGATATTGGCCACGGCAATGAAATGTGACATATCAAAATAAGGGGCTAATTTAATCCCAATCGGTTTATTGCCTAGTGCTGTAATGGCAGCAAGGGCTTTATCAGTTTGCTCAAAATCATAGGCGACCTGTGCTTTACCCGGGATGTTAGGGCAAGAGAAGTTAACTTCAATTAAATCAACATCACTGTTTTGAAAAGCACTGACCATTTCAATATTGTCTTCAACACTGAAACCTGAAACGCTGACGATGACAGGTTTACCTAGCGCTTTTAATTGTGGAATCATTTCTAAATAGGCTTTGTAACCTAAGTTAGGTAACCCCATTGATTGGATAGAACCTAAAGGTAAATCTTGATATCTAGGTTCAGGGTTTCCTTCGCGAGGTTTAATAGTGCAAGATTTTGTTACCACTGCTGCTGAAGCTGATTGAGCAATGGTTTGCAGTTCATCCCAAGTGGTACATTTAGGGCCAGAGGCATTCATCAAATAACTTTCTAGCGGTATTCCTGCAATTTGAGTGGATAAATCGATGTTCATGAAGCGTCCTCTTGACTGAATTAGTATGGATAAAACAATACGACCGCTTTGTGGTGATAAGAGCTTATAGGAAGATTCACCGTCAAATTGCGTCATAGTTTATTCAGCAAGACAATAGAGACTTTGATTAGAAACAAGAAAGAAGCAAAAGAGACAATAAATTTGTAATAGTGTTAACTTGACCAGATCAGGAAGTTACGGGCTTTGTCATTACCTAGCAGGTAAAATACAACTGCTTCAGAACAGATTAGTATGGCTACCCACAATAGTTGGTCAAATAACAGGCAATAATCTACGCTTTATTTATGCTTCCTAAATGCTACTTAAAGATGGCCAGACCAAAATAGACAATCGTTAGCTTAGTAAAATTATGAGGGGCAATTTTAAGTTACACCTGATTTGGGCGGTGAGGCTATAGAATATCTCTCTAAAAGAGGCTTCTAACGTCTATTTGCAAATAAAGTTAATTGATCAATGTGACTGATAATATGCCATATATGGCATTGTTAAGACACAATCTGATTATTCAATAGAAGCTCCTCATGTTTCACTAAGCCCGTAAGGTTACGCTTTTTTATTAACAAAATTGTACTAACCACAATCAATCATTATTGATTTTTTGCAGTCGGTTTATTATTCAATATAAATATACCGATGAATATAGACCAATAAGTTATAAAGAAGGGTTGGACTTATAACCACTGCAAGAGAATAATCCACGGTTCATTTCATACCCACACAAATATGCGCAGTGTATGAATGGCTACTTTTCATTTCTTCTGGATTATCAGCATGGATAAAAAACAAGCTTCATTTGGCATTATTATCGCCATATCTTCTCTCCTTTTAGGGGCAGTGCTCCTTGACAGTTCATCGCTCTTTTTGCGTTTATTGTTCGGTTTAAGCCTTGGTTTTGCCTTAACAAAGGGGTCTATAGGTTTTGCCGGCAGTGTTAACCGTGCGTATCGCCGCGGTTCAACGCAATTGTTGCAGACATTAATGTTTATGTTTGTTATTACCGCCATTATTAATGCGGGTTTACTCCTGAATGCCAATCCCGGCAGCTATAATTTATGGGTTAACCCTATAAACCTGGGCTTAGTGCTGGGTGGCGTCATGTTTGGTGCCGGAATGAGTCTCTCAAGCTGCTGTGCGACAGGCGTGATGGTTGAATTGGTGAGCGATATTCCGCGTGCATTGACAACATTATTCTTTTTTGGTGCAGGGGTGTTTTTGGGTTTTCCATTGCAGGCGACACAAACATGGATAACAACCACGTCATTCTCTTCCAGTAGTTTTGCTGGGAAAGGGGTATACCTGCCGGATCTATTTACTTGGGGGCCTTTGAACGGTTATTTTATTTCAATTCTAGTGAGCATCGCTTTTGCTTTGACCGTGGTTTTTTTCGCTAAAAAATATCAAAATTACCGTTATGCGAAAGGGACATTCTTGGGTGTTGCCGGTGAAACTGCACGTCAAGAAATGCCCCAAAAACATACTCAGCAGCATTTTACTTTATTCAGTGTTGAAACCTATCATAAATGGATTGGTAATCTATGGGAAATGAAAACAGCGGCGCTGGTGATATCTTTGATCTTCGGTATTATGATGGTCTCAACGGGTGCAGGGTGGGGGGCATCAACACCCTTCGGCATCTGGTTTGGTAAAGTGTTAATGGTTTTTGGCATGGGTGCAAATGATATTGCTGACTTTACTTATCGACCTGCCGGTATGTTTACTACTCCGTTTTTCGAGCATAGTATTTCAGTGCAGAATTTTGCTATTATGGTGGGGACATTAATTGCTGTTCTGCTGATGGGTAAATTTTCATTCTCATTTAAAATTAATCATTCTGCAAAACAATTTGCCCTTTTTGCTTTAGGAGGGTTACTGATGGGCTTCGGTACTCGTTTTGCCAACGGCTGTAATGTCGGCGCCTTATTCACACCGATTGCCAATCTTTCATTATCCGGTTGGATTTACTTGGTATTTTTACTTTCTGGGGGAGTTTTAGGTAATAAACTTCATCATTCCCTGATTAAATAATATCGATTTCTGTAAAGAGCTAATTTCTAATTAGAAGCCGATAGGGGTCGTTTGATAGTAAATAAATGATCTTTTTTTAATGCTTTTGTATGAAACTAGAAGATTAGTAAGTAGCACAGAACGGTTGCTCTGTGCTATTTATCAAAACTAAAGATTCGAGAATTAACATGGCCAATAAAGTAGATAGGTGCACAGGAAGATTTATTCGCCGCCATTCATGGCGTTCACCCTTCGGGCCAGCTAAAGCTGTTTTAATCCATTCCCGATGAATTTGCGGGAAGGGCTGTTTAAATGCCAAACGTTACTCGACGAAACAGCAGTTCTAATCTGTATGGCTTATGTTGACCAATATTTATTAATACAAAGGTCTATTCGGTCCCAAATGACCAACACTCTAGAAGCTTCAGACCACACCAGCATTCAACGCCGCATTGCTCAACATTTTAAATCTAGCACTAAGTTTGTTGATAATTTACATTCATTTTTACGTGTTTCAATAGCGCTGAAGACTGCCGCAATCAAAGCTAAAAAGCCGTTATGTTAATTATCATGAAAATGGCTTGGTTTCTTTGTAGCGAAAATTGAATATGAGATTTGATGATCGGGAGGGACTTAGCATGTGGCAAGGTTAGAACGTTTAAGCCCTAACATTATTTAGAACTAAAACTCTATTTAACTGTGCTTAGCTTAATTTTTCCATAAAATGCCAATTAATATTTCTCTTGTGCAGAAAGCTTGATTTGATAATTATATAACCCTAGCTAATGAGTTAGTTTTATATGCAGTGATAATGACTTTTGGCTTATTTTAAATTAAATAACCCGATAAATAAGCTTAAAGTAATAAGGAAGGTCTATGTGGCTGAACTTAATTTATTGCTTTACATCAAAGATACAGAATTTATGATCTATTCGTCAATAACTTAAATGATCGGCTTTATCTGGCGTGCTGTTGAATAAGCTGTTAGGTTATAATGAAGATAGGGTGTCCGAATACAGTTGAACAGGTCAAGACAATATTTATTGGTATAAAATTTTTAAGTATCGAACAATAACATGACTAAACTTGTTGGATATAAAGTTAAAGGGTAATATCAAAAAAACATACTAGATAAGAGATTACAAATAAGTAGTTACTTATTCATATCATATCCATTGACCCATGGGTCTAAACCGAGAGTAATATAATTATGTCGTTTAACTTATCTGCAATTTTTAAAGGTATTATCGCCGGATTTATTGGCACACTGGTGCTAACGGGTCTAATGATTCTTAAAAAGAATATGGGTATTATGCCCGGGTTAGATCCAGTTCACATGATGTCTACTATGGCCGCCGAAAAAATGGGGACTGAAGTCAACCTGATGATTGGCTGGGTCATGCACTTTGTTATTGGTTCGGTGGCCTGGGGAACAGCCTTTGCAGTCCTTAATGGTGTACTACCTGGTCGTTCACAAGTCATTAAAGGGATTGTTCTGGGTGTCGCTGCATGGTTGTTAATGATGATTGGCCCTATGCCAATGAGTGGTGCAGGATTCTTTGGTTTATCTATGGGAATCATGGCGCCGGTAATGACATTGATGTTACATATTGTTTTTGGGGCTGTTATGGGGTTAGTGTTTTCGAAATTGGGTGGAAAGGTCTAACAAACGCATCTTATTAACATGGCCATATATGGCTATGTATTTGCCGAGAAACCGGCCGATCTGTCAAACGGTATCGAGCTGGTAGCATAGGCCAGTAACAATAAAGCCCGCAGTGCGGGCTTTAAAATTAGTCCGATAAATTAACATGGTCACCCACACCGGACGACTAAATAATTAACAGTGAACTACGCTTCAAATAACATGGCCCATCCCAAGTGGCTAAATAGTAAACACTCAATTAGGCTTTAGTTAACTTTATCTTTAACAGGTAACCTAAGATGGCCAAACCTAGACAAACCATCGTTAGCCTAGAAGATACGCCTTACTATCACAGCTGTTCTGGTTGGTACGTAAGGCTTTTTTGTGCGGAATTGATAATTCAACAGGCGAGAATTTTGAACGTCGTCGCGAGTAGAATTTATAATCAAGAAATGAACAACTCTGTTGGTGAGTAATTGAAAAATCAATTAATAAATAATGGGTTAAACAGATTTTTATAGTGAGTAATTTTGGGGGAAGGTAATTTAAAAAGGTTAATAATTAACAAAAATATCCGCAATATCACTTTAGTTTTTTTTATTAATTTAGGACTTGCTAAATATAATTCAGTTTAAAAAATACAACCTACAACCTACAAGTCAATCAGATGTTAAAAGCGTTCCCTCTATTGCGACGTCAATGGATATTCATTCCAATACACAACTAAATTTAGAACATACACAAAAATAAGCATCTAGCAGAGGAAATATTCATTAGTGAGCATTTATTGTCCGCTATTCACTACATCATTGAGTTGCATCAAGGATTGGCTGAAATATTTGGCTTAGATTTATTAGATAAACCTATTTTTATTAGGTGGTGGGTTTTCGGATCTTTTCAAATCTAATTGTAAAGAGAGACATCTATGAAAAACTTTCCTGAACACTATAAAGAACTCGGTACTTGGATGGAAAAACTTGGAGTCGCCATTCCCCAGACAATGCAAGGTTTTGCTGAACTGCATAAGGCATCTATTGCTCCAGGAGCGCTAGACAGTAAAACTAAGGAACTGATTGCCCTTGGCATAGCGATAACGGTTAGATGCGATGGATGTATTACGTTTCACGTCCATGACGCATTACAGGCAGGAGCCAGTAAAGAAGAAATAGCTGAAACTGTGTCAGTGGCTATGCTTATGGGTGGTGGTCCATCAATGGTCTACGGAATAGAGGCCATGCAAGCTGTCAGTCAATATCAAGAGCAAGGAATATAATCTAATTAGAACAGAAGCTTATTATTCAAAACCAAGCACAAAATAGAAACTACATTAAGTAAAAATTTAGATGTTAATACTTATTTTGGGGCTGCTGAGTGGTTTGATATTGTATAGGAGAATAGTGATGGGTACAGTTAACAGTGATACAAATAATAATCGTCTACATCTTGAAGGTGACATAAAAGAAGCGGTTGAGGCCGACGGTAATATAAGAGAAAACGTACGTCGTATTACCCTCAAAGCATTGAGTGACGGTAAATTAGATCTCGATGAGATTACTCAGGTTACCAGCAGCGTGGTGAAAGGCGCCGGTTTAGGTGCTGTTATTCATGGCCATGATGGTCAGGACAAGTTAGCAAAAGCCGTGTCGGGTCTTGATGATGCCTTATGTTCTGCCGCGGAGGCATCAAAATTAGCCGTGGAAGAAGCCAGTTCACATGTTAAAACATTTAGTAAACAAGATTTTCAGCGTTCTATTAATGACCTTAGTGAACTCGAAACTATGTATTTAGATACGTTGAAAGAGGCCGCAAAAGAGACAAATGAGACGGTATCTGAAACTTTAAATGATTTGGTTCGTCATGGTCGTTTAACGGGTACAGCAGTCGGCCAAAAAGCGACAGAAATCGTAAAATTATTAAATTATCAAATAAGTGATAGATTAAGTGAAACAGTGACCGCGGGAGTCGATTCTGCTTCGAAAGTAACCAGCAACATCGCTTATGCGGCAGCAGGTTTTCTTGACGCGATTGCACAAAAATTGGACGAGAAGTTAGCATCCAAGTCTTCAGACAATAAACATCAATAGATAGGTGAGCCATGCTTTGGGAGACATTAAGTACCGCTCGAGATATTGGCCGACTGAATGAACTTGCTTCGGTCTTAATCCGTTATGGTTTCGGCGATGTGCTACGTAGACTTGGTTTGGCGAATATGTTTAATGGCGCCGGTAAAGCAATGCATTGGAAGCATACTTCAGACATCACCAATTTAGAATCTCCCGTCAGGTTTTGTCATGCATTGACTGAAATGGGGCCTACCTTTATTAAACTAGGACAAATTCTTGCCACTCGATCGGATCTATTTCCTCCAGAATGGACTACTGAATTTGAAAAATTACAGAATCAAGCTCCTCCGGTGCCATTTGAGTTAATCAATAAACAACTTCAGCAAGATCTAGGGTGCAGTCCACAAGAAGCTTTTGCAGAATTTGATCCTACACCTTTTGCCGCCGCATCCATTGCGCAGGTTCATCGAGCTCGCTTACAAGATGGGACAGAAGTGATTATTAAGGTTCGCAGGCCAGGGATCCGACCGATAATGGAAGCAGATTTACGTTTACTTGCCCGCATTGCTGAGCTAATGGAGTCAGAGTCAACGGCTTTACGACGTTTTAGACCCCGTGAGGTGGTACGTCAATTTACCCACTCTTTACGGCGTGAATTGGATTTATTAGCTGAGTGTCGTAATGCTGAAAGAATGGGCAAAAATTTTATTGGTGATCCAAATATTGTTATTCCTAAAGTATATTGGTCGTGGTGCAGTGAACGTGTCAATGTTCAAGAGTTTATTGATGGCATCCCTGGACGAAATATCGCAGCAGTGGAGAAGGCTGGGTTAGATAGAAAACTGTTAGCTAAGTATGGCGGTCAAGCTGCGTTGAAAATGATTCTGATTGATGGTTTTTATCATGCGGATCCTCATCAAGGTAATATTTTTTATCTGCCTGAAAATCGCATCGCATTTATTGATTTTGGTATGGTTGGACGATTGTCTATGGATCGCCGACATCAAGTTGTACAACTTTTACATAGCATGGTTGAGATTGATGCTCCTCGTGTTGTTGATGTATTGCTGGGGTGGGCTGGCGATCCTCCGCTCAATTGTGAAAGTCTTACTTTTGAAGTAGAAGAGTTTGTTGATAAATATCATGGTGTGTCGTTAAAAAACTTCCATTTGAGCATGATGCTTACTGAGTTGATGTCACTGCTTAGAGAACATGGACTTAGCTTACCCCCGGATATCATTATATTGATTAAAGCATTGATAGCTCTCGAAGGTGTTGCTTTGCAGTTAGACCCTGACTTTAATATGGTGACGGAAGCAAAGCCGTTATTACGCCAGCTAATGTTAGAACGAAATGCACCAGATGCAATGGCGAAGAGAGGTTGGCAAGCTATTGTCGACACCACTGAGTTGATAACCGGATTACCGCAAGATTTACAACAACTATTACGTTCCGCGCGTAGTGGCAGATTCCAGTTACATGTTGATGTCACGCGTTTAAAAACCTTTGGCAATCAACTTGATCGTGCCGCTAGCAGAGTGGCCGTCGGTAATGTGGTCGCGGCGATGATTATTGGTTCTTCTATTGTGATGACCGTTGACGGAGGTCCGACGTTATTTGGCTTGCCATTATTTGGCATACTCGGATTTATGGGCGCTGTGGTTGGTGGAATATGGTTGTTGTTCTCTATCTGGTCTAGTGGACGCTGGAGGTAAGCAGATTATTACTCATACCCATAGATAAACATAGCCTTGCATAATTGTCGTTTTGTAACTATTTTACATTAACCTCATCAAGGATTTTTATCCTGTATTTACACATCACTCTACAGCCATCAAAAATCCCTTTCATTGGTAAAATGCCTGACTAATGTTGGTATTTAACTCCACTCATATTAGCGATTGAATTTCTGTAATTATTTTAGTCTCAGCAAAGCGTCATTAGATGTTTTTAAATATACAACAGCATATGAATCATAAATATTAAAATGATTAGAAATCGATAAGGAACTAAAAATAATACAAAAAACATGGAATTTTGAGGAATATAGCCTATATAGATAAGTAGATCTTTATATTGGAGAAATAAAAATGGACTTTAAAAGTCGTGGAAAGCTACTTCTGTTAACAATGCTGCCACTGATCCTTATTACCTTACTTGTCACAATCACTTTTTACTTAAACGGAATTACAGATCTTGAGAATCAAGCCATTGATTATAAAAAAGAGTTGGTGGCAAGAAATCAAACCTTCCTCAAAGCCAATTTGCGCATGGGACGAACTGCCATAAAGGCTCTTTATGACACCGATGTGAACGGTAATAATAAAGAGCAAGCCAAGCTAATTCTTAAAAATATGCGCTTTGCCGATGATGGTTATTTTTTCGCTTATGATTCAAAAGGGGTTAATACTCTCCACGCCGTAAAGCCAGAACTAGAAGGCAAAAATTTATATGCTCTAAAAGATGAAAATGGTGTGCCTGTAATAGCAGGGTTAATTGATGCTGCAACCAAGGGCGAGGGATTCCTCGATTTCTCATGGAATAAACCGTCCATTAATGCGCAAGCACCAAAACTAGGCTATGCCGAATACTTAGATAAATGGGATTGGGTATTGGGTACGGGTATCTATGTCGACGACGTTAATGACCAAGTCACTATATATATTGAAAAGAGGCAAGCCTTACTGACTGAAGATTTAAGCTTTGCGATTATGATTGCCATTCTGGGACTCGTTATTACTGCAAGTACCGTTATTTTTGTCGTCAATCGTTCTCTTATTCCATTAAGTTCGATGCTTGATAAACTCAATGAAATCGCACATGGTAATGGTGATTTAACCGGCCGCCTACAAACTCAAGGTAAAGATGAAATTGCCGAGCTTGGTGATGCCTTCAACCAGTTTATGGATACCTTACAACCGATTATAACAGAGGTAAAAAATAGTTCGGTTTCAGTACAACAAGCGGCAAAGAGTCTCGACTTACAAACCAAAAACTCAGTAAAAACGATGCATATACACAACCAAGAAACAGAAAAAGTCGTCTCGGCCATTACCGAGATGGCAGCGACAGCAAGGGAAGTGGCAAATAATACTAATACAACCTCAGATGCCATCAGCTCTGCTAATAGTCAGATTAATAGCGCTCAACAAGAAGTGACCCAAGCTATTGATAGTATTCATCAGCTTGTTTCTGAGGTGAATAGCACTTCGGATGCGATTAAATCATTAAGCGAACAAACTGATCGTATTACCGGTGTAACTGACGTTATTGGTAGTATTGCAGAACAAACTAATCTTTTGGCACTGAATGCCGCGATTGAAGCCGCCAGAGCGGGCGAGCAAGGCAGAGGCTTTGCAGTTGTTGCCGATGAAGTCCGTACTCTTGCAAGCCGAACACAAGCCAGTACTCAAGAAATTAATCAGATGCTAACTAATTTACAAATTGGTGTTAAAGAAGCCGTGACAACCATGTCTGCAAGTCAACATCGTGGTGAGCAAGCGGTTCATGACTCTTCAATAATACAAACTCGATTATCTGACATACAAAACGTTGTAGGTGAAATTCATGATATGGGGATGCAAACAGCAACGGCAGCTGAAGAACAAAGTGTCGTGGCCGAAGATATCACCAAAAATCTGACTCATATTCAAGATATTGTCTTTGAACTGAATGATGATCTAGAAAAAGCAGCGACCATTAGTTCTTCATTAGCCATCTCAGGCAGTCAATTGAATGAACTTGTAGGACACTTTAAAACCTAATATTGATTGGCTCGATAAAGTTAATTGAGGTAAAAGTTAAACAAAAGCCCCACCATGAATAATGGTAGGGCTTTTTGATTTAAATGTGTAAAAATGCCTGAATATGAAACAGTGTGACTAAGTATCGATAAAGCATGATGATAAAGATAATCCTAAATGCCTATTTAGGTTCACGATTTAAAAACTATATTGAGCACGCAGTGAAAAGGCATTGTCAGCGTTATATGTTTCTCCATCATCTTCGAGTTTGGCTCTAATATAGTTGACCTTGAACATTAAATTTTCGTTGACCAGATAGTTAACACCAACGGAGAAGGTTTGAGCCTTACTGTTTTCTTCTATTAAGTTAAACTGGCTCAGTCGCCAAGTAAGTTCCCAGTCGTTATTAGCTTTAATGCTGCTGAGTTTGCCATTTTTGTAGTGGCGATTTTTACCCGATAGGGGATAGCTCATTTGATAGTAGCCACCTTCATAGTGATGGGTTCCTTTTGTAGGATCGTCAATATCAGCTTGTATCCACTCCGCCATGGAGACAAAGCCTTGGTACTGCCACATCAATTCAATACCCGCAAGCGATTCATCATCTGCGTTTAGTCGGGTCCCTTCTAGTAATGAATCACTGGAATAAACCTCTAACGGTTCATTAATCCGAAATTCATCGCCCCCTAAGCGGCGTTCGCTTAACGCGGCACCAAGATGGATGAAGTTATCATCGGGATCGACTAGAGCCCATGTAAGTCTACCCGTAACCCCATAGTTATCTGCAGAATCCTCGTCTTGAAAATAGCCAATATCCCAATTAACGTTACCTTCTTTACCGCTTAGATTAGCTCCAACACTGCGTCCTGGTGCCAGAGCTTCAGTGACCATACTGCGCTCTATCATAAAGGTATTACGAGAGCCGGTGAGTTTCTCTAAACCAAAGGGCTCTTTTTGTTTACCCACTGTAATAGTCGCCCAGTCCCAGCCTTGGTATTGAAGATAGGCATCCTTAATCTCTACAGCATCACCATCAGACAGATCAACTTGAAATTTACTTTTCCAGTTGTCACTAAATTTGATTTTTGTGCTTAATCGCGCCCGACGCACATCTGATCCGTAATTATCAGATTCATCATCTTCTAGGAAAAGATCTGAGAATTGATCATGATCGAGCATGATATAACCTCCCCATTTGAATTCAGGATAATCGGCTGCTGAGCTACTGGATGCCAACAACAATAATGTTGGCGTTAAATAAGATATGAGTTTTTTCATGAATGCGTCTCCATTTGACTGTTAGGACTGGAGGCATGATCTTTCTGTAGTATATCGGACGGAGTGTAGTGCACGATGAGCTCAGCGGTATCTCTGAGAAAGTCGATATGTTCGATATCTACGCTGGTAACTTGCAAACCAGTGCGTTCACGCAGATCGGCCAGCAATAGCGCCCTATTTTGAGGCTTAATATTATCGATACGTTCGTATGAGATCCGCTGTATTTGATTGTGCCCTTGAAAAAAGCGGGTATCGACCAGAAAAGCAATAAAACACAAAGATCCATTGATTGAAAATAACTCTAATATAGGCAGTTTACTGACAGCAGATAACAGTGCAATGGCAGTAACCAAAAACAGGTAAGTCATCTCTTTTATTGAGATGGTATCCGTGCGATAGCGCAGCATGCCGAACACGGCAAACAAACCAAAAGCAAATTCCATCGACATGTCGATGCCGTGTAGTAAGAACGTGATTAAAAATATACCAATGCCAAATAAAACGAAGGATCCGGCCACGTTAGCGTTCTTATTAATACGGTAATAGCAACCGTAGCAAAGTATAACGATGGAAATAAAATTCACTAAAAATAGAACAAGAAAATCATACGTAATTTCGGTCATATCAATAACTCCATGGCGCAGTAGGATGTTGTTGGTTTAAAGAGGACAGTTTCATCAGAGTGGGTTTAAAACGGTTATATTTAATTCCTTGTTGATAAAGCAGTACACAGCCGATGCAGTATTTACTGAAAGAGATAGGGGAAAAATTATGGGTAGGCATCATCTGATAAAATGGAGAATTTTTTGAATATTTTTTTTGCTTTAGCTCGACGATAAAAAAACCATCGAGTTCAATGCGCTCCACTCCATTAGAAGACTGATACCAGAGGTTATAGTCTATAGTAAGACGTTCAGGGATGGCCTCATTGGCTAGTGCAATACGTTCATAGCCACCTTGTTGAGACACGCTTAAATCGTCAAAATTGACACCAAGATGTTTACGAATAAATGATTGGTTATCATCATCGCACTGGATACTTTCGTCGCAACGAACACGGCTTTTGATGGTTCTTTTATGATTGTTTTTAAATTTTACTTCTAGGAACTGGGTATCCGTGTCTAAATAAGTACGCTTACGAACTTTAAAGCGGTTTAACTTGCCATTGTGGTGATCTTTGTAGAAATTCATCTCTTGTGTATCAAAGTATTGGTTGAAGTAGTTTGCCGTACGTTTGCCATTGATTTGTAAGACGCTGTAATGAGAGCGAGCCGCTTTGAGTAGATCAGGTAAAACATCTAGCGGTAAGATAAATTTAGAATCTACTCTATCTTGCAAATTAGCATGATGTAGATCGGTAAGACTGTGTCCTTCATATGTCGTCAGCAATTGCTCGATGGTATGGTTATCAGTTTTCATTAGTGTTGTTTACCTGTAACCGTGTTGGATTTTTTATGCTGAGGTTTGTCCGGTCGCTAGCGCATTTAATACGGTATTGATCATCACATACGGGAAAATTTTGTAGAGTGTTGTTATCTTGTCTATTAAACATTTACCTTCCTTATGTAGTTAAGCTTTTACCCGATAGCTTGATAAGAAACCTTTATCTAATTTAAATCATACAAATAGATTGTGCAGAAAGGATGAGGGAAGTGTGGAGATAGCTTGTAGAAAGCGATAAATGATAGTGCTATCGCATTCTTTGTTGTGTTTAGTCATTGTAAGAATGGAACTCGATTGACTGTGTGAGAGTAAATATTTAACTTATATTGATTTTTTGACTCGCGAGCTAAATTTAAACGTGAGCAGTATAATCAATCGAGGTAAAATGGCGCTAAAGAGAAATTGAGTTACTGTTATTACTCGACATTGGCAACAAAAACATCAATAAAATTAACACAGTTAACAACGTCAGTATCGTAAGCATAGACAGCCCGATTTTGTGGGTTACTTTAGTATCACAACTTTCTGCTATATTGATTGCAATCAGCATTTTTGATTCCAGTAACAGCTATTATAACCGTTATATATTGATGAGCCTGTTTGATTGTTTTTCGTTGTTTTACCATTTTTATACAACAATTATAATACAGTTTATGAAAGCGTTAGTTTGACTTTTTATTAATTTAAAAATCAATACGGGGTCATTTATTGACTGTTCTATTTATAATCCTTAAAGGTCTTTTTAATAATGGAATACATCCTAGACTTATATTTAAATATGATATTTTAATCAATTGGCTACTCAGCTTTAATGTTAACAATGTAAATAAAACTATTTTCATTTTTATTTGCATTATTAATAAAATGGTTAATACACCGTAATACTAATGAAAAATGAAACATATCTCACAGATTTTTATTTAATGATAGGTTAGTCGGGTACAAGGTAGTGATCACGTATTTAGAAAATATTAGATCTAAGTCGATATCGATAATCGCTACAATTGAAGTTGTTATATAACGTATTAAAATAGATTAATCATTAAATTATATACATGGCAG
This sequence comes from Shewanella sp. MEBiC00475, assembly GCF_005234075.1. NCBI lineage: Bacteria > Pseudomonadati > Pseudomonadota > Gammaproteobacteria > Alteromonadales > Shewanellaceae > Shewanella > Shewanella sp. MEBiC00475. Next base: position 46,444 of record NZ_CP039928.1, on the reverse strand, counting down.
TACTAATATGATCTCTAGGAAAACTACTTTTAAACTTTCAACTGTAACCTTGGCTATTGGACTTTGTTTTACAGTACAGGCTGATGAAATTAGCCGTGATCCTTTACTTAATATCAATGAAGTCATTGTTGTTCATGGTGACGGTGGTCAACCCAGAGATATGGCTACGACTCATTGGAGCATCAATGATGAAGAGATCCGAGCTTCAGGAGCCCAAACGTTAGAACAAGTTCTAAAGAATGTGCCCGGGGTTTACATTCGTGTGGGCGGAGATGGTACACCAAGAGTTGATATCCGAGGTTTTAAAACTCGCCATGTAACATTACTCGTTAATGGTGTGCCAATGAGCAGTGCCGGTGACGGGCAATTTAACCCGAGTGTTATTCCTACCAGCCAAATTGCATCAGTAGAAGTATCTGTTGGACCAACTTCGGTACTTTATGGACCAAGTGGTGCTGGTGGTGTAATTAATATTATTACTAAGCAGGGCAATGCTGCTCCAGCGTTGTCAGGTCGCCTTGAATCAGGTGAAAATGATACCTTTAATGGTGATATTAGTGCCGCTGGTTCAGGTGATGATTGGCAAGGATTAGTGAGTGTAAGCCGTCAACAGACTGATGCTTACCCAATGTCGGATGATTTTGAGCCTACAGAATATCAAGATGATAATTTGCGTGAAAATTCAGATAAGGAAGTCACCAACGTTTATGCTCAAGGCAGTTATTGGTTATCTGACAAAACACAACTCATTACCAATATGGCTTTTCGCAATGGCGATTGGGGCAAACCGTCCCGTGATGGTACAGGTACTGGAAGTGTGAAGTTTGAACGTGTTGATGATTATGATGCTCATACTTTACAGTTAGGTTTAGCACATGAATTTAATGATACTTTTATTATTCGCGGCTTTGGTTATCACAATCAAACCGATACTTTAGAAGCATCTTATAAGGATGAAACCTACCTAGATTTAAAAGAAACCCAAGATAGTAGTTCCGTAGTACAAGGAATTAACTTACAACTTATTACAGATTTAAAAGAAGTTGGTTTATTAACGACTTCGGTTATTGCGGAAGAGCAAAAATGGGAGTCAACGATTGCGATTGATGATCCAGACAACATAGATGATTCTGCTTGGTTATATACCGCAGCTGCAGAGTATCAATATCATTCTGAACTGCAATACGGTTTTACATTAGGTGCAGCTTTTCATTCTCTAGATAACTCAGACAGTACTGACGATAACTATTCAGCTATGGCGTCGAGTTATTGGCAAGTTGCCAAAGATTCACGTTTAAGTTTAAGTGTTGCACGTAAAGTCCGTTTCCCATCGATGGAAAACTTGTATTCATTATCCGCTGGTAATAGTGATTTAGAAGCAGAAGAGTCTAAGCACGTAGAGCTTGGCTTAGAGCAGAATTTACCTGCAGATACTGATTTTTCATTATATGGCTATTACACCGATGCTAAAAATTATATCGCCAAAGATAACGATGATTTTTATCAAAACATGGATCGTTATAAATTTAAAGGGATTGATTTTCAAATTAATAACAATAGCATTGATAAGTTAGATTTACGTTTTTCATATAGCTATCTTGATTCGGAGGAAATGGACGATGATGATACGTTAGATTCATTACAGTACCGTCCACGTCACCAACTGCGTTGGCAAGTAAACTATGAGCTTCCATTTGAACTTAAGATGAATATAAATGTAGAGCGTATATTAGATCAAGTATATGCCGCCAAGGTGAAAATTGATGGTAAAACTCAATATCAACAGCAATCACTTGATAATTATACATTAGTTGATGTGAATTTTGCTTACCCTCTCATTAATGAGAAGTTAGAGCTATACATACGTTCAACCAACTTGTTAGATGAAAATTATTATCAGAGTGAATCCTTGCCTCAAGCGGGACGTCAGGTCTTTGTTGGCGTGAATTGGCAGATATAAGATTAAATTACTTGAGCTCAAGAATGTTAGCGTTAGCTATGGCAGCCATTTACCAAAGGTATTGCAAAATATCAACTTGGTGATTAGTAGTGGTCAATGCCATTGCGTGAGTGGCCCAACAGGCTCTGGGAAGTCCAGTTTATTAAATTTGCTTGCGGGGGTGCTCAATCATCCATATGACGGTGATCTTTGCTCTAATCCTCAACTCCTTGCGGGTCTTGTGACTCAAGACCCGCAAACCCAACTATTACGCAATACTGTGGGTGCTGAGGTAGCATTTACACTGGAAAATATTGGTGTTCCTGCTAAGGACATGTTACCCAAAGTTCAATTGGCATTAAGGCGTGTGGGTTTGCATATGCGCCTTGATACTAAAGTGAATACTCTTTCTCTTGGTCAAAAATACCGACTTATAATGGCTTCTCAGTTGGTATGTGAACCCAATTTACTCTTGCTAGATGAGCCTTGGGCACAACTAGACGATAAGGGGGTAAGTGAGCTTTTGGCTGTACTGCGCAATCTTATCCAAGACGGTATGGCTCTTGTTTTGGTAGAGCACAACCCTCATGCGTTCGCTGACATTATTCAATATTATTGGCAGTTTGAAGACGGGGGTTTATCCGAAGGTATTTATACCGTCAACAATGATCTTCAACCACATCTCGACTTGCAACAAAGCAAAAAGGTGGAGAATGATCAAACGAAACATGATGTGGTTATTAGTGCTGAAGCGTTTGAATTTAGATTTGATGGTAGTTCCGCGTTATTTACCTGTCCACAAGGCTTCACATTACATGCAGGAGAAATCGTTAGCTTAATTGGGGATAATGGCTCGGGAAAAACAAGCTTATTGAGAGCGCTAGCAGGCGTACTTAATTTAAGACAACAATTGCCTGTAACTGTTTTAGAACGGACTCCAAAGCTTGGAATTTATGGATCTGAACTGGGTTTTTTAATGCAAAGGCCGAGTAGACAGTTATTTGAAACTAATGTGTTAGCTGAAATGCAATTTAGCTTAAAGCGGTTTGATCTTCCCCAAATTCGTGCGACTAAAATGCTGGAGGAACTTGAATTAACTGCATTATCTAATTTGTCACCACATACATTGTCATATGGTCAACAGCATATTATTGCCCTTGCATCGTTAGCATGTTTACAGCCTAAGGTATTGTTATTAGATGATCCTCTGGCAGGAATGGATAAATATTACTACAGCAAAGTGTGGTACTTACTTGAACGTCTGCAGTCTCAAGGAAGTACTATTTTACTGAGTAGTCATAGAAGCATTAAGCATCATGTTGTTTCTCGGCAATTTGGCTTGCGTGAAGGTCAGTTTAAAGAGGAGATCATTGAAATGGGATATAAAAATGAAGGCTAGAGGCCGATTGGGTCGTGTCCAATGGTTTAACACATGGGATCCTGAACGACGGGAAACCGTGAGTTGTGCATTATCATTATTATTGGTATGCGTGCTATCGGCTTGTGCTTTTGTTCTACCGACATCTTTATTGTTATTTTTGGTCGGGATCAATGGACTATTAGTCGTTCATGGGTTGTTATGTCGCGGCAATATATGGGGCGTGGTCAAACTTGCTTTAATCCAACTGATCATCACTCTGGGTTTGTATTTAATACTTTATGGTGTTGAATCTTTAATTGATGGTTCTGTGGTAGTGGTACGCATTCTATTGGCTACCATTCCTAGTTGGTGGCTTTGTATTACTGCTGCGCCAGAGCGCATTGGCGAAGTGCTGAGTTCATTTTTACCCAAAAAATGGGCTTTTGTGGTCGCAGCCTCATTAAGTCTACTGCCTTATATGTTAGATGAAATCCGCGAGATATATCAAATCCAGTGTCTACGAGGTGCGCGTATAACACCAAAGGCACTGCGTAACCCCAAAAATTGGTCTGAGCTAGTTTATTGTGTGCTCTTTCCTGCATTGATCCTGTTATTAAAGTTATCACACCAAATGGCGGTAGCGGCACACAGTCGTCATTTTGGTCAACATCCACGACCAACACATTGGCATTCACCTAGAGAAAACGATGAATAATAAACGTTCTTTGAGTCTCCAAGACTCTCTATTTGTAGGTTTTTGTGCCACATTGCTGGTTGCATTAACTGGGTTGTTAAGGCTGAATATTGGTTTGTCCGGGCATACTATGTTTTTAACCAGCTTTTTCTATTTAATATGTTATGGGGTGTTAGGTCGTTTCGGAAGTATTACGGCCTGTGGTGCTATTGCGGGATTCGTCGCCATGGCTCTGGGTGTTGGTAAAGGAGGCCCGTTGATCCTTTTGAAGTTTATATTACCCGCCATCAGCATGGATTTAGTTGCGCTACTTTTACCATTGAGTATGAATATTCATTGGCGCTGTGTGATTCTAGGAATTTCAGGCTGTATTGCCTGGGCTGGGAAAGTGGCACTAGCTAACATGCTTGCTGGAATGGCACTGGATGTAATGTTCATTCAATGGGGTATCAGTATATTGCAAGGCGGTTTCTTTGCCATATTGGGAGCATTATTGGTGCCTCCGGTACTCGCTAGGCTGAAAGCTCATGATTTACTAAAAACAGATAGATAACGTTAATTCTGGACAAAGAACTGTTTGATATCAAATCAGTGAAACATTCTGATTTCGGCTCCTAAATTTCATCTTTTAGCCCGAATTAAGAAGAAAAAAATACCATAGAGTTATTAACAAAATTCAGGATATAAAATGAAAAACTGGCTGATTTGTATCGACGATACCGATGATATAGGCACTAAAGGCACTGGTGAAATTGCCGAAGAAATAGCACAAATGCTTGCTGATGTTTCAGGTGGGAAAGCATCTTTTATCACTCGTCATCAGTTGTTTGTACATCCTGATATTCCCTATACATCCCACAACAGTGCTATGTGTTTTCATTTGTGTTCACCATTACCACAAGATGAAATTCTTAAGCTTGCAGTCGCTCATTTAGTCGCTGAATCTGCACCTGCAGCAGACCCTGGGATTGCCATTCTTGACACTGGCTCCGTATTTGATGCATCTGCGCTGATAGACTTTGGCCGTAAAGCTAAATCAGAAGTTATCACTAAAGCAATGGCTTATGCACTGGCCGAGCAACAGAACATAAGTTTGACGGAACATGGCGGAACGGGCCAGGGTATTATTGGTGCTTTAGCCGGATTAGGTTTACGTTTGTTGGGCAATGATGGACGCGTTAAAGGAAAAATTAAACTCGGGCAGTCTGATGAGGTTCCACATGAATTAAGCGTGGCTGATATTCTTGCAAAAACAGGTCTTGATGCGGTTATGAGCACGGATGAGTATCAGCTCAAGTTTGATGAGATGGTGCAACTTAAAGGCAAAGTGAAGGCCGTGTATCTTAACCACAAGTTTGTATTGTTAGTTAATCGAGACGCTAATGTGTGGTGCAATGCCAGTAAACAAGTTTTACAACATTATTGAACAACTATCCTGACACTGGGGGAGGTATAAAAATGGACCCAATATCAGTCCGAAAGGAATTTGAGCAAAATGGAACCCAATGGATTTTTCGGACGGGATTAGGACAATATGGCAAGGCTAGAGCAGTAGCACTGCTATGTCATTTTTTTGCTGCTGATGATGAAGATGAACAAATTGATGATGAACTGCGTTCTTGTTATAACTGTCAATATCGCCGATGGACAATGACTAGCTTTGAATGTGTTGCATTAAATAAAGGTATCATTAAATAAGATAAATGCTGCATTCAATACCATTTGCTTTATTTCAACCACCACTACTTTTCGCATGTACCTAAACCACCAATAGAACCCAAATGGCTATTTTTATAAAACCGAAATAGCCATTTTGATTCAATTGTGTTTTTCTGGAATCTCGATTATTTCTTGTTTGTTTATTAAATAGACTAATATTATCTATCAATTTAGTATCTTAACAGTATACATCTGTATCTGAGTTCATTAAGCTTACCGACCAAGTTTTTGATGCTCCGTTAAACATATCAGCAAAAAATGTTGGGTTGGAATGGTAATTTCTCTATTATCGCAGAGCTTTAAAATAAAATTCCAATTAAATCATTATGAACTAAGCTTGGTTGACAATATATCTGATCTGGTTTTTTTCGAAGTTCTTATTTAATAAATACAACACATTAGGCTACCAATGTCGTTTAGCCAAGTTTGGTAACATATATTGATAAAATATCATCACATACAAAGGTTTTTACAATGAGAATAATAAGTCGTTTGTACTTTGGGTTTGCAACTTTACTGGTAATTATGGTTGGTATAACCTTGTTTGGTTTGGTGAAAATTAGTATCGCAGATAACAATTTAACCAAATTATCAGAGCAATCTGCTGTTGAGCAGCGCCAAGCGATTAATTTTAGAGGTAGCGTACATGATAGAGCTATTTCAATTCGAGATTCTGTTTTAGTTAATAATAAAGGTTTATCGAAGAAGCATCAGGACGATATAGTCCGCTTGAATAATTATTACCAAATAGCGGCAAAAAAGCTCGATAGCATGTATGAAAACGTGCAACACAATGATGAAGAGTTAACGCTGTTACAAGACATCAAAGAAATTGAAATCACTACTTTAACCTCAACTGCAACCTTGCTTGGTATGATTAATACAAATCGTAATGAAGCGGCAGCAGAATATTTGTTGACGACAGTTTCTCCTTTATATAGCGACTGGTTAAAAAGAGTCAATAAACTCATTGATTATCAAGAATCACAAATTCAACATCAAGTTTCTGCTGCAAGAGAGCAAACAACTAGCTTCCAGTCGGTCATGCTTGTTGTTACCGTCATAGCATTAATTATAGGCAGCATCGTTGCTTTCACTTCTGTAAGACAGCTAAAAAATATTATCGGTGGTGAACCAGAGTATGCCGCGAAAGTAATCCAACAAATTGCCGCAGGCGACCTTACTGTTAAAATAGACGTTACAACACCCAATAGTATTCTATGTGCAGTACAAGACTTAGCCGTTAATTTGGCTGAAATTACCAAAAACTCAATGACAGCTGCGAGTAAATTATTATCATCGTCTAAAGATTTATACCAAACGGCGAAACAAAATGAGCATTTAATTAATAATCAAAAATTAGCAACTGATCAAGGTGCTGCAGCTATTACGCAAATGTCAGCTACAGTGGCAGAAGTTGCTAGTCACACTAGTGAAGCTGCAATGTTAGCGCAAACGGCAACCAATGAATTTAATGCTGGTCAGCTTGAAGTGAGTAAAACCCAAGCCGATATTAATTTGTTAGCTATAAAAGTTAGCGAAGCTGCAGATATCATTAACTTATTATCTCAAGACAGCCAAGAGATTGGCTCTGTGTTAGATGTAATACAGGCTATTTCTGAACAAACAAATTTATTGGCATTGAATGCCGCTATTGAAGCTGCTCGGGCTGGGGAGCAGGGGCGTGGCTTTGCTGTTGTTGCTGACGAAGTGCGTAATCTTGCCCAACGTACACAAGAATCAACTCGCCAAATTCAAGTCGTTATTGAAAATATGCGCACCAGTTCTGTTAAAGCAGTTACGGTTATGGATGAAGGTAAAAATCAAGCCAATACCAGCGTGGAACAGGCCAAATGTGCTGGCGAATCGTTAACCGCAATCAACGTTTCTGTCATAAAGATAAGTGATATGAACACACAAATTGCTACTGCCGCTGAACAGCAATCGGTGGTTGCCGCTGAAATAAACCAAAACTTTAGTCAAATCACCCAATCTTCATCGTTGGCTCAGCAAGAGGCGAGTAAAATTACTGCAGCTAGTCATCAACTTGAAGAGTTAGCTCAAACGTTAGAATTAAACGTCAAACAATTCAGAACCTAGGCTTAACGCAGTTAGCACTAAGCAGACAGACACCATTTTCGGTATCTGTCTGTATTAACAATAATCCGCTTGAATTTATACCCTCTCAACAAATAATCCATAAAAAACTTTATAAATGACATTTATATTAATTTTCAAACCAAGCTGAAACTGGATGAAAGTTGAATAATTTTATCAGTACTATTTTAACGTTATGGTTAATTATTGTGAGTGCAGTTAATCATAATATTAATGCGATCATGCATCGGTCGAAACCTTAATGATATTGGCTTTTGAATAATCTGTCAGTGTTAACATTTAATATATAGAAGAAAACATCGGGTGAGCGCAATGCTTTATCGATGTAATGACGATACCTAAATGGATGTCATACTAGGTAGTGTAAACATGATTAACAAAGACACTGAGTGGTTAAATTAGTTTGGGCGTTGGAATAATTCAACCATATGAGATAACAGTCTTTATTGCTTTGCAGAATCGATAACAGTTTAATGTGATGTATCCCTCAATAAGTAATTTTAATTAGTAAATTTACTTTGTTATCGACTATGATTAGTTGTGTATTTGATGATAGGGATCTCAGATAAATAATGACAATGATGTTTACCAACATAGAGTTTTGTGACGATGCGACAGAAGAAAATGTCGTGGAACTCATAGAGCGTTCAATAAGTGCTGATGCAAAGTATATCGTCGTTATAATTGCCAGCCAGTCAACAGTGCGAATCGAATCGATACCTAACCTTGCTGCAGTAACATCTGTGCCCTTGAATGCCTGTATCATTCCAGGGGTAGTATACGGAAACCATTATAGCTATCGGGGAGTACTCGTCATTGGTTTCAAAGACCCTATAACAAGTTTAATTATTCCTAATATTGCAGCTAGTCATGATGTGTTATGTCATCAACTGCAGCAGTTTGTGGCCGATAACGGCAGTTTCGGTTCTGCTTTCATATTTGTTGATGGGTTAAGCCATGCTGTTGAACCATTCATTGCTACCGTTTATGAAAAACTGGGGAGTGACAGAACCTTAATTGGTGCCGGTGTTGGCGATATTGATAACCGTTTTAATATGAGCATTGCCGATGAGCAGGGGTGTTTCAGAAATGCCGCTATTATATTTTGTTTATCGAACTCCTACAAAATTCAAGTAGTCGGTAAGCATGATTTACCAAAGATTGCAGGTCCCTACCTTGTTACTGAAGCTTATGAAAATGTTATCCATAGTTTGAATTATCAACCTGCTGTTGAGATATTTAGTGAAGCGATATCTTTACTTAGCGGTATCGATATTACCAAAGAAAATATAAATAAATATCTTCACTGTTATCCTTTTGGATTGAAGCAATTAGACGAAGAATATTTAGTCAGGGACATTATTTCAGTTAATGAAAATAGCCTAGTTTGTGTTGGTAATGTCGCTGAAAATAGTTTGGTTTATATACTCCATGCTACGAAAGAGGTATTAATTTCTGCTGCCAGTGATGCTGGTGCCCAATTCGCTGCTAAATTATCTCCGAATAAAACCGATAAAATACGCCATGTATTTTTAATTGACTGTATTTCTCGAGCATTTCACTTACAAAGTGATTACCAGTTGGAACTTGACGCGATTAATAACCAATTTGCTGGTGGAAATATTATTGTTGGCGTGCTGTCGATTGGGGAAATAAAAAATTCTAACCAGGGTGCAATTCAATTCTTGAATAAGACGATTGTGCTTGGAGGGATGTAACATGATCGATTCTACATCCAATCTAGCGACATTAGAACTTGTTTCAATCCAGTATGAAATTACCCGCAGTCTTAATGCTAATACTGATTTAAGGTCATTGTGCCGAACGTATATGGAAACTTGTATTCGTCGTTTGTCGGTCAAGGCGGCCTATTTATACATTCCAAGGAAATTAGCCGGCGATTTGTTTACCATTGAGGAAGTTGTTTGCAACGATTGGGGCAGGATAAGTATGCCAAGTATTACGGCATGTAATCCCGAACAAGTTTCAGCCATCAATTTGTTTTTTAAGCAAATATTTCGTACACAGCCTACAGATTATGTTGTTAGTAAGCAGATAATACATCAGAATACTTTTTATCATATTTTTGCCTTCTCCAATCAAGCCATTTTTGTACTTGAGCGCACTGATAAATCATTGCCTCCTCAAGTCATCAATGCTATTACCCCAGCGGTAAAGGATTTGTTTTACACATGTCGGTCTTCTTTACAGCACACACAGATGGTAAATGAAGTTGAGCGCCGAAAACAAGCAGAGCATCAACTAACCTATATTGCATTTCATGATGAGTTAACTGGTTTACCTAATCGAACCCGTTTAATTAATGAGCTTAATCAACAGATAGAACAATGTAGTAGCAGTGCATTTTCTGGAGCCTTAATTTATATCGATTTAGATGGCTTTAGGGATATTAATGATGCGCTTGGGCACCATGTTGGTGATGATTTGCTTTGCCAAGTGGCTCAACGATTACAACTTATTTGTAAACAGCATGAAATTTTAGGACGTTTTTCCGGTGATGAATTTGTTATTTTGTGCCCTAGTCAGTTAAATCTTGAAATATATATTGGTGAGTTTCTCAGGCAAATAAATCAATGTTTTACCACAAACTATCTTATTGATAAGCGCTGTCTTGACGTGAATGCTAGCATTGGTGTTACCTATTTTTCTGCAAACAGCAGTGATGCCTATACTGTGTTTATGCAGGGTGACTTAGCCATGTCAAAAGCCAAAGCTTCGACGGGGACTTGTACTGTCTTTTATCAGCAAGATATGGAAAAACAAACTCGGCGTCGATATTTACTCGATACCGATATGCGTAAGGCGTTAACTCAAAATGACTTCTTTATGGTGGCTCAACCTCAAGTCGACGATAATGGTCACATTATTGGGGCCGAATTATTAATTCGATGGCATCATTTTGAGCTTGGCAATATTGCTCCGACGGAATTTATTGGTATTGCAGAAAAGACGGGTTTCATTATTCCACTTGGGGAATGGATATTTGAACAGGCTTGCTTATGTATAAAATCTCTTCAGGCACTTTCATTGACAAAACCAATAACGTTGGCAATAAACTTAAGTGCAAAACAATTTTATCAAGTTGATTTGATTGAACGTATCACTGCCATTATTAATAAACATCAAATTGTCGTCAGTAATATAGAGTTGGAATTAACAGAAAGTGCCATGTTAGAAGATGTCGACTTGGCTGTCGCTAAAATAACGGCGTTAAAAAAGATAGGCTTTGAAGTATCCATTGATGATTTTGGAACAGGATATTCCTCGTTAAGTTATCTTAAACACTTACCCGTGGATAAAATTAAAATTGATAGAAGTTTTGTTACCCTTATCGATAAACGCGATGATAGCCGTGCCATTGTTGAAGCCACCATGTTAATTGCGCGAACGTTTAATTTAGACCTTATTGCTGAGGGAGTAGAAACAGAAGCCGAAGTGAATACTCTCAAAGCCATGAGATGTAAGGCTTTTCAGGGATATTTCTACTATAAACCAATATCAATAAATGACTTCTTTTTGTTAGTCACAGAGCAGTACACGTTAAAATAAAAATTTAGTCTCTACATCTTTACTCATGGCGCAAGGCTTCTATAGGATCCAATTGTGCGGCTTTACGGGCAGGGAAATATCCAAAAATAACACCTACAGCCGCTGAGAATAGGAAAGACACCACCACAATACTTAGATTGAAGACAAAGGGAATATGCATTAAGTTCGCCAGCGCAACAGATCCAATTAACGCCAGTATTATGCCAATAATTCCACCCAATGAAGACAACATTACTGCTTCTACTAAAAACTGTAATAGCACTTCTCGCTCCATAGCACCAATGGCAAGACGAATACCTATTTCCCGTGTGCGTTCGGTGACCGATACCAGCATGATATTCATAATACCAATACCACCAACAAGTAAACTCACTGCCGCAACAGCACCGAGTAAAGTGGTTAATACTTTTGTGATACCACTTAGCATATTGGATATTTCTTTCATGTCCATAACGGTAAAGTCGTCTTCTTCGTTACTCGCTATATGGCGGCGTTCACGCAATAATTCACCAATGGCCTGTTTTACTTTTTGGGTCGATTCGCCATCGTTAACCGAAATTTGAATAAGTTTAATATCTTGGTTACCGGCTAAACGGCGCTGAAAAGTGCGTAGGGGGATCACCACTAAGTCGTCTTGATCTGAACCCATGGTTGACTGTCCTTTGGCATCCAATAACCCTATGATTTCACATGAGAATTTTTCTAATCGTATTTTTTGGCCTAATGGATTTTGTTCACCAAACAGTTGTTTACGAACGCTTTCTCCGATAACGCATATGGCTTTACCTGCACGTAATTCACTTTGGGTAAATGCTCGTCCTGACTCGAAAACCCAGTTACCAGCAACGAAAAATTGATTGGTGGAGCCCATAATGCTGGTACTCCAGTTTTCATTACCGTAAACCACAGTTGCACCCTGAGATGACGAAGGGGCGACGGCACTGATATTGCTGATATCTCGAGCAATTGCTTCAGCGTCTGCTAAGTGAAATGCTGATGCCGATGAGCGTTGGCCCATGCCCATTCTCTGACCTGGTGAGACCAATAACAAATTACTGCCAAGGCTGGCGACTTGTTCTGTTACCTGTAAAGTGGCGCCGCCGCCAATGGTAACCATAATGATTACCGCAGCAACACCTATCACAATACCTAATACAGTGAGGAATGAGCGCATAAGGTTACGGCGTATTTCTCTCATTGCCAGTAACACAGCATTCCATAACATTAGTGTGCCCCTCTGCTATCATCTTTGACAACGTGGCCATCGATAAAATGGATCTGACGTTTGGCAAATGCCGCCATGTCTGGCTCATGAGTTACCATAACAATGGTAATACCTTGTTCGAGATTAAACCTACTAAGTAGCTCCATAATTTCTCGGCTACGTGAAGAGTCTAGATTGCCGGTGGGTTCGTCGGCTAATAATACTGATGGTTGAGTGACTATAGCTCTAGCGATGGCAACCCGTTGCTGTTGGCCACCTGATAATTCACCTGGTGTATGATGTTCCCAACCACTCAACCCCACTATATTTAGTGCGTTTAACGCACGCTCACGACGTTCGCCGGCTGGCAAACCGCGATAAATTAACGGTAATTCGACATTTTCTAATGCAGAGGTTCTGTTGAGTAAGTTGAATCCCTGAAAGATAAATCCAAGGTAATTACGCCTTAGAAGCGCCAATTGATCGCGGCTTAGTGAACCGACATCTATACCATCAAACAGATATTGGCCTGCCGTGGGGGTATCTAGGCAGCCCAATACATTCATACAGGTTGATTTTCCTGAACCACTGGGTCCCATCACTGCAACAAAATCACCACGCTCAATGGTTAAATTCACCCCAGCCAAAGCCTGCATCTCGGCTTGGCCAGTGCCATAAATCTTACTTACCCCCCTGAGTTCAATAAGGGGATGTTGACTAGCGATTGAATTATTCACTTTGATTACTGACAGTATCGATGATCAATGGCATCTCGTTGATAATATCGCCACTGGTGATTTCGGTATTGATTCCATTGGTTGACCCCGTTGAAACATTAATCGCTACCGGTTGGTTATCTCGCAGTGTCCACACTTGCTGCTGATCTTTTTCAATGTCATTGGTATCAACTTGAGTCTTGGAAATACTCGGAGGTCGAGGCATTATATTTTTCATAAAGCCTCCTTGGTTAGTGGTATTGGTATCCTCTTTAGATGGTTTAAAACGTAGTGCAGCATTAGGTACCAATAAAGTATTTTGAATTTTTTTAACCAGTATATCTGCCGTTGCCGTCATTCCTGGGCGCAGTAATAATGCTGAATTGTCAACACTGAGAACCGTTTCATAAGTCACTACTCCGTCAATAGTTTGCGAAGCAAAATGGATATCAGTGATTGTGGCAGGGAAATTTTTATCGGCATAAGCATCAACGGTAAACGATGCTTCTTGGCCAACCATAATTTGGCCTACGTCAGCTTCATCTACGTCGACATGTAATTCCATTTGAGCGAGGTTTTCGGCCAATGTAAACATGACTGGTGTTTGAAAAGAAGCGGCCATTGTTTGGCCAGGCTCAACATCACGAATTAATACAATGCCATCAATGGGTGAGTGTATGGTGGCTTTCGCCAGAGTTGTTAATTCTGCATCTAAAGCTGCTTGAGATTGAGCTACTAATGCTTTAGCACTGGTAAGGTTCGCGATCGCTCGATCATACGACGCTTGTGATATGTCCAACTCTTGTATTGAATACAAACCTTTATTTACCAGTTCTCGGTAACGAATTAGGGCTTTGTGAGTTTCTAAAATAGTTGCTTCTACTTGTTTAACCTGTGCTTTAGCCGAATCAAGATATGCTTTTGCTTGATTAACTTTGGTCTGCAACTGGTCTGTGTTCATGTTGGCAAGTATTTGGCCTTTTTTAACGTAATCGTTAAAATCCACCAATACAGTTTTAATCGTACCAGAAATTTCTGAGCCAACTTCAACTTGATTGACAGGTTGTAGTGTACCTGTAGCCGTAACAGTAATACTTAAAGATCCACGGCTGACATTGGCTGTTTTATATTGCAGCGTTTGTGACTGACTACTACTCCACATTTGCCATACTAGAATAGCGATAACAACAATGACCCCAGTGCCCCAAAACCATTTTTTAACGGATTTTTTCTTTCCATTAGATTGATCAAGTCCCAGAGTTTGACGAATATCATTACCCTGTGTAGTTATCGGCTTTTGCCTCTCTGGTGCCATGTCATGCACCTTTTATTATTAGAATATATATCAAGGCAGGGGTCCTTTACGTTAGACAATTGTCCTCGACATACTCGAGGACTGCTATTTAAATAGTGTAATGGTTAGCTGGACAAGCAATGTGATCTCAGTCAATTTAATGAGATATATCACGGCAAATTAGTCATGATTAATAAACATGACGAGTATTCGCTCATTTTCAAAGCATATGCTAGCTAGAGTGATGTTGTTAACAGTATTTTTAAATGCATTTTATATCGCGAGATAGGATACAAAGGGACTTATCGTGTCAAATAAGCATCAAATAATAAATCGATAGTCCTATGGCAGACTTTAATGAGCAAGCGTAATATTAAAGCCGAAACCGTAGACATATACGTAGACATATAAATGTGTTGAAAGTATTTTTTATCTTTTTAATCAACAAAATATTTTTGCTCTTGTGGCATTTTATAGTAAGAATATATCGTTTTTTGGTTTACATAATGCTTATTTACTAAACTTAATATAATGTAGTAGATTTGATCAAGATCAAGCGTATTATTTATCTCAAGGACTAAACTTATTTATGTTGGTTAGATAATGTTGATTAGTCCTAGACAGTCTGATTACCCATTACAAACTTGTTTCTTTAGGAGACAAAATGAATTTTAAAGACTATTACACTATATTAGGTGTTGAACCTGATGCTGATGATAAAACGATAAAAAAAGCCTATAAAAAACTCGCTGTTAAGTATCATCCAGATGTAAGTAAACATCCTGAAGCAGAAGAAAAATTTAAAGAAATTGGTGAAGCCTATGAGGTTTTGCACAATAGTGAAGAGCGTGCACAATATGACGAATTGCGTCATCATCACCTAAATAGAAGCCAAAGCAGGGGCAGTGCTGGTCAAGGTTGGGGTCAACAAAACGATCCACAAACGGATCAAGAGTTTTCTGACTTTTTTAATTCAATTTTCGGTGGACGACACACAGGTTTTGAGCAAGGTGGCCAGCAACGTAGTAGCCAAACTAGACGTGCAAAAGGTCAAGATGTGGAAATGGAATTCCCGATGTTTCTAGAAGAAACCTTAGTAGACACACTCAAACCCGTGTCGTTTACTTTGCAACAGCGTGATGCCCGAGGTCATATTGTTGAACAACCTAAATCCTTAAAAGTTAAAATTCCTGCTGGTGTTGCTAATGGTGAACGTATTCGCCTTAAAGGGCAGGGTGGAGCCGGACAAACTAAAGCTGATAATGGCGATCTGTATTTACAAATTCGCTATGCGCCGCATCCTTTATTTGATGTTGATGGTAAAGATTTGAGTATTGTTGTGCCCATTGCACCATGGGAAGCGGTGCTGGGTACTAAACTAAAAATTCCGACTTTAACGGGTAATATTCAAGTTAGTATTCCGGTAAATAGTCAATCAGGACAACGCTTGCGCATAAAAGGTAAAGGGTTACTGAGCAAAAAAGCGCATGGTGATTTATATGCGGTACTCAAGATTGTTGTTCCTAAATCAACAGATGATACAAGCAAAAAATTGTGGACTGAATTAGCCGAAAAAACAACATTCGACCCACGTGACAGTTGGAGTAAATAATGATGCTGCAAATTAATATAAGCGAACAAGACCGTTGGTTAAGTAGCGATGAACTGTGTGAGTGCAGTGATATTAGTTCTGCATTGCTGCTTGAACTTGTAGAGCACTGTATCGCGATTCCATTTGAGGGCGTTGAATTAGCACAATGGCAATTTAGTGTGGAAAATTTGCTTGTAGTACAAAAAGCGACCCGAATTCAGCGTGATCTTGCGCTCGATTGGGGAGATACCGCGTTAATTCTACAATTACTCGATGAAAGAGAACAATTAGAACGACAAGTATTAATGCTAAAACAGCAACTAAAACGATTTAAAGCATAGCGACATATTGTTTAGAATTAAGCATCTAATAAATCTAGGTGTTTGAGCGATGATTGTCCGGTTTGCAAGTGTGCTCTCAATATTGAATAGCGTGTTCATTTGTTCATTTGTTCATTTGTTCATTATTATCGCCCGTTTATCTTTCAAGATGAATTTGTAGCTGTTTTTTTTGGTATTAAATAAAAACCATAATGAAGCAAAAATCAGTCATCGGTAACGTGATAGACATAAGTCAGAATTGTTGTTCTACTATTTTGGTTAAATGGATGTTTTTCGTTAAATAATCATTCTATTTCAAAGTGTTAGGCTAAACCTTTAGGGTTGAATCTTACTCCGTAATTTCTTACTCCCGCAGGTTTACTTGAATCAAACTCAATATTGAAAACCAAATCAACATTGAGCCTGACTCGCCATTATTTAGCTAACCGCTACAATTGTGTATGACGTTTACAAATGTTTATTAAAACGTTTAGCCGCTAACAACACGCCAACACAGGTAAAGCCGAGTAACCACAATGCATCCTTGCCTAATGATGTCACTTCTGCTTCTCGAAGTACTATTCCTCTAACCATACGAATGAAATGAGTTGCAGGTAACATTTCTGCGGCCCATTGGGCTCCAATGGGCATCGCTTCATAAGGAAACATAAAGCCAGATAACAAAATGGAAGGCATCAATACGAAAATAGTCAATTGCATCGCTTGAAGCTGTGTATTAACGATGGTGCTAATGACCAAGCCTAATGCCAAACTGGCACAAATGAACAAAAATGAAGCGAGTAATAAAGAATCTAGGCCACCCCGGACAGGAACTGAAAATATCCAGTGTCCAGCACTGAGAATAATCGCAACTTGGATTAGTCCGACTAAAATGTATGGGATTATTTTACCCAACATCAGCTCCAGAGGGTGAACCGGAGTGACAATTAAAAATTCCATGTTACCCAACTCCCGCTCTCGAACAATGGCAGCGGAGGTAAACATAATCATGGTCATCGTTAAGATAATAGCCAGTAACCCTGGGACAATATTGACTGCTGAACGTTGCTCTGGGTTAAAATATTCGACTACTTCAAATGTCGGTACGCTCATTACGGTTGCACGGTTAGCCACTTCGTTCAGTGGTAAGGTTCTCAGCGCTCTGATCGTTGAGGCTACCATAGTATCCGAGCCGTCTAATAACCATTGTCCCACCGGACGAGTTATTTGTGATGATTCCCGTTTTGAATCATAGGAGGGATGAATCAACAGTCGTTGAGGCAAATCAACGGGTAAATAGAGTACTGCTTTGACTTCTCCGTTGGTAATGGCTTTCTCGGCTTCCTTTATAGAGTAGTATTGATGTACGAAATCAACTGCTTGTGTAGCTACCACTGTTTGTGTAATGGCTCGGCTATAGGTAGTTTGACTCATGTCGATAATACCTGCAGGCACATGGCGAACATCGGTATTGATGGCATAACCAAATAATACTAATTGCAGCAAAGGGATCATGACTATCATGCCAAAAGTCATTCGGTCTCTTGACAGTTGTTTCAATTCTTTGACGACAATGGCAATTAACCTACCCCACATGTCGACCTCCAGTACTGGTGACAAACACATCTTCAAGACTCGGCCTAACTATTTCAAGCTTATATTGCTGACAAACAGGGCTAAGCAATTTAATGGGTTCTGCTATGGAGTCATCTATTAGCACTCTTAACCGAGTGCCAGATTGAGATGCGGAAATAACCGCTTTTATGTCAGTTAGTTTCTGTTTTAGCGCCCTTAAATCATTGCCAGTCACTTCAATAACCGTGGCACCCATGGATTGCATTAACTCACGCGGTGTACCGTCGGCTCGTTTGATACCATTTTCCAAAATGGCTAATTGATGGCAGCGTTCTGCTTCATCCATATAGTGGGTTGAAACCAAAATTGTGGTGCCATTTTCACTGAGGTCAAACAGGTGTTCCCAAAAGTCACGACGGTTTTGTGGGTCTACGGCTGAAGTGGGTTCATCAAGAAAGAGTAATTCAGGACAATGCATAATGGCACATGCAAGAGCCAAGCGTTGTTTTTGCCCGCCGCTCATGGTTCCAGCTAACTGTTTTTGTTGTTGTTCTAGATCATATTGTGCCAGTAATGTTGATATTCGCGATTTATCTTTCACCCCATAAATAGCCGCAACAAAGCGCATATTTTCTAATACTGTCAAATTGTCATACAAGGAAAATTTCTGAGTCATATAACCAATTCTGCTTTTGAGTAACTCTTCATTCCCTTGTAGCGTTAATCCTAAAACAGTGGCTTCGCCAGAACTGGGTCTCAATAAGCCAGTTAACATCCTAATTAATGTTGACTTACCACAGCCATTTGGGCCGAGAAAACCATAAATACACCCTTTTGGTACCAGTAAATTCAGATCATCTACTGCCACTAAATCACCAAAACGACGGGTGAGTCCTTGAGTTTCGATTACATAAGAGGATTCATTCATGGTAAACGAACCTCTACGCCAATCCCTGTTGCTAAGTTTTCATCAGCAGGTAAGTCTATCTCTGTTAAATACATTAACCGGGCACGATCTCGTTCATTAAGTGCAAAGTAAGGTGTAAAGGCAGGGGTACTTCTGATGTTATGTACCGTTCCTGTAACAGGTTGTTTATGACCATCAATCCATACTTGTACTGAGTCACCTTGGTTTATTTTACCTAGCGCCGTTGCTGGTAAATATACTCGGGCATAAAGACGATCGCTGGCCAAAAGCGTTATTAGTTGAACATTAGCAGCAACGCGATCGCCAAGCTTCCAAGGTAAAACATCTACAACACCTGACTTTGGAGCGAGTATGCTTAAATCGGCTAGTGATTGCCGTGCATCGGCCAATGATGCTTGCGCAGCGTTTGTTTGCGCTTGTGCTTGAGCAATCTCTTCGCTGCGAGTACCATTTTTAAGTTCTAACCATTGTTGTTTTGCTTGGCTTAATTGGGCAGTTGTTTGATCTTTTAGTGCTTTAGCTGAATCATATTCAGATTTTGCCACCAATTTTTTTAACCAAAGGTCCTTCATTCGGACATAGCTTCTTTCTGCATCTTGGGCTTGAGCCTGTACAGCAAGCATTGCTGCGTTGGCTGCGGCAAGTTGTTCTAAACGAGCCCCAGTTTGCAGTTGATTTAGTTTTGCTTGTGCTTGAACAAGTAAGGCTTGTCGTTGATCAATTAGCAATTGCGCGTGCCGGGGATCAAGTTGAATTAATAAATCACCTGACTTTACCGTCTGTCCTTCTTCAACAGCAATAGTGCGAATTTGCTCTGAAACAGGTGTTGAAAGTATTATTCGATCTCGTTCAATCAGCCCCATTGCAATTTCACCTTCTTCACCAGAACAACCAGCGAATAGAAAAATTATCGACAACCATAATAGATGACGTTTCATCATTGAGCTCCTGACTCTGAAGATTGTTGAGATGGGTCTTGGAATAGCCCTTGATTCATTACATTTATATTATGTTTAAGCAGATTATCGAGCATTGATTGGCTAAGTGGTAAATTTAACTCGTCGAGTATCACTTTAGGCGCAATTAATGGGAACACCATTAAACTGATAAAACTTAACCGGACCCATTGTGGATCCAGTTGTGGATTGAGTCTTTGTTGATGGGATAAGTCCTGAATCCAGTCACCTGCAAACCCAAGCATTTCTTGAATAACATGCGATACAATGCTGAAAGCTTCATCACTGGTCTGTTGATTCAATACTTGAAATATTAACCGCGGCAGAGCAGGGGTTTTTTCCATCATTTGATAATAGGCACTCATTAATGCCCCTGGAGAATTGTTTTGTTTTTTCAAATCTTGTTTAAAGATACTTGCTACGGGAGCAACTGTTTCTCGAACCATGGTTTCAAACAAACCCGCTTTGGAGTCAAAGTAATAACGGATCATAGCGGCATCGACATCAGCTCGTCGTGCTAATTCTCGGATTGAGACTCGATCATAGCTGTTGTGAAGGAAACAACCTTGTGCCGCTTCAATGAGTGCTGCACGGGTTTGTGTTTCACCTTTGGGTCTTCCAGGTTTATCAGCCATTTCGAACTCCATTTATTCATCAGTTGATGAATAATAACAAATACTGGCAAAGAGAATAGGACATTAATTCCACAATTTAATATCCGGTGAGGAATTACATTAATAAAAGCACTTATTAATATGGATAAGAACTATCGTTTTGCTACATACTTAGGCTAAATATTAAACAGGTTTATTGACTAGGGGAATAAACTCCAAATCATTAATGAAGTAAAACTTATCTTGTGCATTGAATATTATTCTTGTTATTTAAAGGTAAATATAAAGCGTTGACAGATTTTTATAGGGTTCAGTTGGCTCTCTTAGTACTATATGGCATATAAATGTCTGTTTATTATTTATTTTTGTTATTTTTAAATAAGTCTAATTTTTAAAAAACACTGAAATATTTAGCTTATTTTGCTAAAATGCGTTATTGAAATTTAAACGACTGTCAGATTAAAAGGGCAAGGTCGCTCTAACCAAGGTGATATGAATATGAATAAGGACAAATACAGTATAGATAATACCGATTATACTGTTGGACAAGATAACATCCAAAAATGGGGCTTTGATATACATAACGCCGTTTTTGGGATTAGTGCAGGTTTAATCGCTGCTTTTTTAATTGCATTATTAATTATCGATCCGGCAACATCGAAAGCATTTTTAGATGGTTTAAAATGGCAGATTATAGGAACATTTGACAGCCTATTTATGTGGTCAGCCAATATTTTTGTGGTGTTTTGTTTGGCATTAATTGTGTCACCTTTCGGTAAAATTCGCTTAGGTGGTGATGACGCAAAAGCCGATTATTCAAGACTTTCTTGGATAGCAATGCTTTTTGCTGCAGGTATGGGAATTGGCTTGATGTTTTGGGGCGTTGCTGAGCCCTTAGCGTATTACACTGGATGGTATGAAACACCATTAAATGTTGTTGCTAATACACCTGAGGCTGCGGAGCTTGCGCTTGGTGCAACCATGTTCCACTGGGGATTACACCCTTGGTCAATTTATGGCGTGGTAGCGCTGTCTATGGCTTTCTTTGCTTATAACAAAGGCTTACCTCTTTCTATTCGTTCTGCTTTTTATCCAATATTGGGTGACCGCACCTGGGGTTGGCCTGGACATCTCATTGATATTTTGGCCGTATTAGCCACATTATTTGGTTTGGCCACTTCATTGGGTTTAGGTGCCCAACAAGCAGCAGCAGGAATCCATCATGTGTTTGGCATTGAAGCCGACCTAACCTTACAAATCACTATTATTGTAGTAGTGACGATGTTAGCTGTTATCTCGGTAGTACGAGGCCTTGAAGGTGGTGTTAAAGTCATAAGTAATATCAACATGTTACTTGCTGTTGCTTTACTCATTTTTGTTGCACTGGTTACTTTCGCTGTTTCTATGGGGACAATACCTACAACGGTAATGGGTTATATTAAGAATATTATTCCATTGAGTAATCCAATAGGCCGTGAAGACGAAGCTTGGATGCACGGCTGGACTGTGTTTTATTGGGCGTGGTGGATTTCATGGTCACCATTTGTGGGTATGTTTATTGCTCGCATCTCACGCGGTCGTACAGTACGTGAATTTCTTGCCACTGTATTGATAGTGCCAACCGTAGTTACTATTTTATGGATGTCTGTATTTGGCGGTATCGCCATTGATCAAGTTGTCAATAATGTAGGTACATTGGGCAGTAAGGGGTTAACTGAAGTTCCGCTAGCCATGTTCCAAATGTTTGATTCGTTGCCTTTAGGCAATCTGTTATCAATGTTAGCTGTGCTACTGGTATTGGTTTTCTTTATAACCTCTTCAGATTCTGGTTCGCTAGTTATCGACAGTATTACTGCTGGTGGCAAAATTGATGCTCCGATCCCTCAACGTATTTTTTGGGCCGTAATAGAAGGTGCAATTGCAGCTGTTTTATTATGGGTTGGTGGCACTCAAGCGATTGAGGCACTGCAAGCAGGTGCCATTTCGACTGGATTACCGTTTACCATTGTTCTATTGGTTATGTGTGTCAGTTTGTTGATGGGTATGCGCACCGAAAAACATAATAAAAGATAGATTTATACTTGTATTAAAAAGCCGATGATTTATTCATCGGCTTTTTTTTAAGAATTAATCTTATGGAGGTAGTATTTATAGCCACAATTTTCTAATCGCAGTATCTGGACTGAAATGATACTTAATTTGTGCTTGAAACAATTCTGCGGTAGCAATTGCATCGGTTAAGGCATCATGTGATGAGTAAGCGGGTAAGTTGTAACGTTCACGACTATTAGCAAGACGGATCGACGCAGGGCGCCTTCTTTTAAAGAAGTTAAACAGTCCCTTTGATTTCTCTCGTTGTACATTAGCCTCTATCTGCATGGTATCAACAACCGGAAAGATAATTCCTTCATCAATCAACAAGCGTAGAGTGTGATCAAGAAAGTCACGTTCTATATGCCGAAAATGCACTACAACGACTTTTCCCGCGAGTTCATCTAACAACTGTTCCAATATCAGCAATAGATTGGGTGCACCTTTTAAATCAGAGTGGGTGATACCGTGGATAATAATCGAGTCTTCTTGTAATTTATCCTGCGGATTGAGATACCATTCTTTTGCTTTACTGCAAAAAATACGCTGTATATTAAAGGGTACTAATCCAATACTAATAATACTGTTTTGTTGTGAATCTAAGCCTGTGGTTTCAAAATCCAATGCCACAAATTCAATATCGCTTAATGGCGTATCATTTTGATAGGTTCCGACATTATAAAAATCACATAAGCGTCGATCTTTACTATTTTTTGCTTGTAATTTTAGAAAGGCTTCCCAGTTTAAAATCTCCTGGTTACTGAAGTTATTCATGAGTTAACCTTTAATGTTGTTGGACGTATACCGATATTTTAAAAAGTTTTGTGCATTGCTTAATACTAAGAAAGCATCTTTAAGATTTCTTCTTTCAAAATTAGACATGCTTTCCGGCTCGATATTATTATCAGGCTCGATTCCAGATTCTATATCAGAGGACTGATGGCGTAACCGCACCAAAGAGATAAGCTCCATCGCATGCTGTAAATCTTCGCCCTTTGATGTGGGCAAAATACCCGCTTCGATGATATCTTCTAAACGTTCAAAGGAGTTTTGTGATAACGAACCAATTGCCAAAGCGTGTACTCGAATAAGATCTGCCAATGGTGCTGTTCCACGGCGTTTTAAATTAATCGAGTTATTATGACGGCCATCTTTTTCCATCACAAAATCTTTAAAAAATCCCAAAGGAGGTTTACGATTAAGGGCATTATGGGCCAGACAGGCTAAAAATCGGTTGTTTTTCTTAGTTTTCTTGCGGATGAATGCATTTAACTGTTTAGCCCATTTTATACGGCCATATACACCCGTTAGATCAAAGAAAATAGAGCAGTTTAATAACGCTTGAGGATTCGGATTGTCTATCCAGTCACCAAAACACGCTTCCCACTCGGAGCGGGTTTTACGGTACTCAGGGTTACTGGCCATAATATCACCGGTGCAGTAACTGTAACCGCAAGCGGCCAAACCATCACAAACAAAATCGGCTAATTTTTCAAAATACTCACCATGCAATGCTACTTGATAACTATTATCTAGAATAATGGCATTGTCTTGATCGGTAACCATGAGCTGTTCATCACGAGCCATCGAACCGAGCGCTAAAAAACAGTAGGGCACAGGTGGCGGGCCGAACTTTTCTTCTGCAAGTTCTAATAAACGCTGCTTAAAGTTACGGCCGATTTCAGACATTGCCCGTCCGACCATATGAGAATTTGCGTCTTCATTTACCATTCGAACAAAACAGTTTTTTAACTGGCTAGAAAGCAGTACTAAATCCTCACTACTTTTTTGCTGGAAAATACTGCTGACAAACAACAGACTATTTTGAGATTCGTAACGAATAATATCAGCAACTTCAATCAGACCAATGGGTTTTTTATTTTTGATAATAGGCAGATGATCAATGTTATGACGTAACATGAGTAACATAGCTTCAAAAATATAAGCGTTATGATCAAGATAGATTAAATTGGTCGACATGACCTGTGAAATAGGACTATCAACATTTATCCCAGCAGCTACGACCTTAGAGCAGAGGTCATGTTCAGTAATAATACCAACAAAACTGTTTTCCATAGGATCATCTATATTGGGATCATTAATTAATACGGCAGAAATGTTCTCTTCAGCCATTGTCTTAGCAACAGCTTGAATAGTGCTACTACAGGGAAGAATAAGTGGTTCTCTGGTCAGTAATGTTTTAACTTTAGAGGTGGTTAGTGCATTGGCATCATCGGTGTTACCTTTTACCGCTTGCTTTAAACGGGTGGTATCTTCCACTTCTACAAAATCAGCGAAATCATCATATTGCTCACATAAATCATTGAATACAGACTCTGGAATACAATAAACAAGCGTATCTTTGACCGCTTTGGCTGGGAAACGCACTTTGTTATTGGTCAACAGGCCCATCTGTCCAAATAACTGACCTTGATCAAGACGATTATACAGTTCACCTTTACGTCGAAATAGCTCTACGACGCCACTGCGGATCATGTACAGTTCTTTAATTTTGTCATTAAAATTAATAATCATACTATCTGTTTGGTAATATGAAATCTCAACGCTTTGAGCCACTTCAAGTATCGCTTTTTCGGGAAGTTGATCAAAAGGGGCATACTGAGCAATAAAACTTTGAATTTCGAGTAATTCGGCTGACATTAATAGGCCTGCTAATGTGTATTGACTGGAGCTTTTGTGTATAGCTATACAGACATTATACGAGTTATAGCTGCAATATGTGCAGCTATAATTACAGGCGAATATTATACCTTTGATTTGGTATTGATTGATTGTGCGATGTTTACAATTAATAATAATAAAAGTC
The DNA here is from genome assembly GCF_005234075.1 of Shewanella sp. MEBiC00475. Lineage (NCBI taxonomy): Bacteria > Pseudomonadati > Pseudomonadota > Gammaproteobacteria > Alteromonadales > Shewanellaceae > Shewanella > Shewanella sp. MEBiC00475. Next base: position 20,928 of record NZ_CP039928.1, on the reverse strand, counting down.
ATTGATTATAAATGGCTTTTATTAAGATTGTTAACGGTCCTTTAAAGATTAATTTAGAAAAACAGTCATTTTTAAAAAAAATAATGTGGTTCATATTAAGCTTGAGATAACCCCTCTGCATTGGTTGTTTTTATTGAAAAATGTCTATTAGTTTTTATCCTTATCTTTTTCATTGCCTCACAATTAGAGTTGTCTTTGTCAGCTTCTTCGTTCTCGTTGTCGTCGACAGTATCGCTATTAAAATCAGATAATACCTCGGCCAAATGAGCTCGTGAAACCTGACCTTGTAAATCGCCTTAAAATCCACAACAGGTATAGGGAAATCTCAAGCCATAATCGCTGGAAGGTGGCCTACAAGCAGATCATCTGGTGAAATGGGGGGCAAGTCTTCTAACTTAAAATCTTCCATTGGTTCTTCATTATCGACTTTTACAGGTTCTTCGAGTATTTCTTGGCATATAACGCCCAGAACATCGTCTTCGTTTACATAATAGGCCCTAATCAAAAACGTCTATAAAAGACATATTAAAACAATCAGGATAATTGATCTTGATCAAATGATGCTCGTTATGTGAGCGCTAAAATTGTTGGGTAGGTTGAGATTTTGGTTGTACGTAAAGCCAGAATCAATCAATTTTACTAGCAGATTTAAAGATGTAAGGAGATTTTGTTATGAACTTAATTCCTAAAAATTCACTTTTTGATGTGACAGACTTTTTTGGCAACTTTTATGCTCCCACTGTTGAGGGGGAAAAGGATGTAGATTTTTTTAGTCCTCGGGTAAATATTAATGATAATGAGGATCATTATGATATTACCGCCGACTTACCGGGTGTAGATAAAAAGGATATTCATGTTTCACTTGATGGCGATGTACTAACCATTGAGGCATCGACAGCCGAAGATAATGAAGTAAAAGACCACGGGCAAGTGATCAGAAAAGAACGTCGTACAGGTCAATATGTCCGCCGTTTCACTTTAGATGGCAAACCAAGTGAAGCCGATATAAAAGCCTCATTTAAAAATGGAGTGCTTCAATTGAAAGTGCCTAAACTTGGTGGGAAAAAAGCTGAAACTAAACTAATCCCCATTCAATAACAAAGCCAGTATAAATTGTTGCTATAAAATAAATTAATGAGGTAAAGCTTAGAAATGTATTAACCATCTATATTTAATAAAATGGTTAATAAAACGTTTTATAAAGCAATAACTCAAATAATAGATATATCAACTTTATACATGTAGTGGTCGCATAAATCATTATTGATAGCGATTAAAAAGCCCGCTAATTTAGCGGGCTTTTTGTTAACGTTTAATCATCAAATAGTTTTTTATTGGGTTTTAAATTGGCCTATCTGTGCTTTTAATTGTTGAGATAATTGGTCAACTTGAACACTCGCAGTATGCGACTGTTCGGCATTGGCAACGGTTAAGCGAGTTTCATCACTAATATTAACAATGTTACGATTAATTTCATCACTCACTGCCGTTTGTTCTTCCGCCGCAGTTGCAATTTGAGTCGCCATATTGGCAATAGTAGCAACAGATTGGGTAATTTTAGTCAGTGCTTCACCCGCCTGAGCTGCTTGCTCTGTGCTATTTTTAGCTTGTTGGCTACTTGCTTCCATAACGGTTACAGCGCCTTTTACACCTGTTTGCAATCGACCAATCATTTCTTGAATCTGATTGGTTGAATCTTGAGTGCGCTGAGCTAAGGTGCGAACTTCATCGGCAACAACGGCAAAGCCACGGCCTTGTTCTCCGGCACGTGCGGCTTCAATTGCAGCATTTAACGCCAGTAGATTGGTTTGGTCTGAAATACCACGAATAACGTCCAAAATAGTGCCAATATTATTAGTATCGCTTTCTAATTTATAGAGTGCACTCGCGGCTTGTTCAACCCCTTTTGCTAGATGATCAATTGAATCGATAGTTTGGCGCACAACTTTGTCGCCTTGCAGTGCTTGTGCATCTGAATCATGTGCTGCTTGGGCAGCTAACTCGGCATTGTTTGCAACTTCAATGACGGTTGCTTGCATTTGATTCATTGCAGTGGCGACCTGTTCTGTTTCACTTTGTAGCCGTTGCATACCATTTAAGGTTTCATTACTGGCTGATGCTAACTGAACACTTGTTGTGCCTAATTGTTGTGTGTTGCCATTAAAATCAATGATCAACTCACGAATGTTCGCCACAAACACATTGAAGCTCGATGCCACTTTAGCAATTTCATCATTGCTACTATCGTCCAATCTTGCGGTTAGATCCTTTGCCCCTGATGCCACATTGCGCATTGATTCATCAAGTTGCTTAAGCGGGGTTAAAATACGTTGATAAAGTATTATCATCATGATCACAATAAATAAGCCTAGACCAACGCTTCCCCATAATTGCACCCTTGAAGCTGAATTCGTTGCGAGTAGAGTTTCATTTACCGTTGAAACGAATTGTTCGTCCAATTCTTGTGCCAATAAATCTAAGTTTTCAGCTAATTCGCCTGCGGAATCATCAAAGCCACCGGCGTCTTTCATTAATGAGTTGCCCGCTTCAGTACCTTGGGTTAAGTAGGCATCTGCCATTTTTATGCCTGAATCGTACAATAAATTGACCTGGCGTTTAATGCTTTGTGCCTTCACTGCAAATTCTGGAGCATATTTTATTAACTCATCAATCTGTTCTAGGGCTCCTTTCTTACTTTCAAGTGCTTCAGACTTAGCTTCATCACTTTTGGTTGCCCCCACATCAGTCAAAAATTGTTGTATTTGCACAACATAATAACGAGTATCTTTTAATGCAAATATGGCATGAACTTGTTGTTCTTCAATTTGAACATCGACATTAATACGGTCTTGCTGAATTGTCATTAACCAAGACAATAGGGTGAGTGCTGCTAACGTTAGGGCGATGGTAATTTGGATCATTCTCTTAATTGAGATTTTTATATTCATAAATATACCTTAACGTAAATAGATTGATGGCATGCAATGTAAAGAGAATATCGTGTTATATAATTATTGTCATTTAACAGCGTTGAATTTTTGAACCTATGTCTAATTAATGAGTAGTATTATTTGTTAGGTGGTAGATTGCTGTTCTTTTTACATCCTAAAATGTTGTTGTTTGGATGTTTTTAGATTTGCCTTTGGTTGTTTGTCGGTAGCTTTTATGTTGGTTAATTGTGAATGTTTTTATTAAAAAATCAACTTTTAGTTGTAGTTAGTAAATAAACCAATATTTACATGTTTTAAGGTGGGGCTTAAAAATGAATAAGTTGTATTGAGCTGCGGGTGGGCTTAATGGATGATGAAAAGTGAAAAGTGAAAAGTTATATGTGTCAGTAACCGAAAAAAATTTAAACAAAAAACGCGCCAATTGGCGCGTTTATGATGTTTTCTATCATTTTAATGATTAGAAACTTGCAGAGCGAGGTGCTCGTGGGAATGGGATAACATCACGAATGTTGTTAACGCCAGTCACGTATGACACTAAACGCTCAAAACCTAAACCAAAACCTGAATGAGGTACTGTGCCATAACGACGTAAGTCACGGTACCACCAGTAATCTTCTTGGCTTAAATCCATTTCAGCTAAACGCATATCAAGTACGTCTAAACGCTCTTCACGCTGTGCGCCACCGATAATTTCACCAATACCTGGTGCTAATACGTCCATCGCGGCAACAGTCTTACCATCATCGTTTAAGCGCATATAGAAAGCTTTAATGTCTTTAGGATAGTTTTTAACGACAACAGGCGCTTTAAAATGCTCTTCTGCTAAATAGCGTTCGTGCTCAGATTGTAAATCAATACCCCATTCAACTGCGAATTCAAACTTCTTACCACAGTTTTTAAGGATTTCAACCGCATCAGTGTAATCTACTTGGGCAAAATCACTGCTAACGAATGATTGCAAACGTTCGATAACGGTTTTATCAACACGTTCGTTAAAGAAGCTTAAATCATCCATGCGTTCTTCAAGTACGGCTTTAAAGGCGTACTTGAGCATTTTTTCAGCTAACTCAGCGGCATCATCCAATGTGGCAAATGCCACTTCAGGCTCAACCATCCAGAATTCTGCAAGGTGGCGAGTGGTGTTTGAGTTTTCTGCACGGAATGTTGGCCCAAAGGTATATACTTTAGACAATGCACAAGCATAGGTTTCTGCGTTTAACTGACCCGATACAGTCAAGAATGATTCTTTACCGAAGAAGTCTTTATCGTAATCAACTTTACCATCGGCAGTGCGAGGTAAATTTTCCATGTCTAATGTTGATACGCGGAACATTTCACCTGCACCTTCACAATCAGACGCAGTAATTAATGGGGTTGATACCCAGATAAACCCTTCTTCATGATAGAAGCGGTGAATGGCTTGTGATAAACAGTTACGTACACGGGCAACAGCACCAATAATATTGGTACGAGGACGAAGATGGGCCAGTTCACGTAAATGCTCAATAGAATGACGTTTAGCCGACATTGGGTAAGTATCTGGATCGTCAACAAAACCCGTGACTAGGATTTCGGATACTTGCAATTCAAATGCTTGACCGGCACCAGGAGAGGCAACCACTTCACCCGTCATGACGACAGAGCAGCCTGCAGTCAATTTCAATACATCGTCATTGTAATTGGCTAGGCTATTTGGCACGACACCTTGAATAGGGTCGAAACATGAACCGTCATACACGGCTAAGAAAGAAATACCCGCTTTTGAATCTCGGCGAGTTCTTACCCAGCCACGGACAGTGACTTGCGAACCAACGGCGTGTTCACCTTTAAATACAGAAGCGACAGATGCAATGCTCATTGTTGCTTTATTCTCCAACGTATCGAATATAAATATAAATTTGGGCTTTATCTTACCTTGCTGGTGGCTTTTCTCAAGCTGAAAACGCTATTCTAGGGTGATTATTATGATACTTTTAGTTAAGTCGGTTAAATATATGGCTAATTAGCCTTTTATTGTCCCGTTTATTAAGGAAAGTCCATGTCTCGATTAGGAATTATACAAGTGGTGTTGACCATTTTGTCGTTATTAGGCTGGAGCTTAGCCATTTATGCGTTGATTATTTTTGGTGAAGCTAGGCCTGATCGCGCAGTTGGATATTTTTTAAGTAAAGGGGTGTCGGTGCGATTAAACTGGGATCCCGTATTAACCATTAAATTAGAGTATTTAATTTGGTGGTGTGCAGGTATTAGTTTTTTAAATTTGCTGGTTAATTTCTATGCAAAAACGACTACGCGAATGGGGTTTTGGGTCAATATACCATTGCTATTGTTAGTCTCGTTGTCAGCAGGTTTATATATCCGCTATGTGGTCTAATTTACACAGTGAAAATTGTCGAGATTAGTTTTGGCTAAATGGTTTATGAAGTAAACCTTGCTGTGCTTGCTCATTCATTTACATCGACATGACGGCACAGCAAATTAATGATGGCGGCTGTTACGCCCCAAATAAACTTGTCTTCAAATGGCATGAAGTGCACCTGATAATGTGCACCATAGCGATAATAACTTAGCTTATGATGATTACTTCTCTCAATAAAAAAATTCAATGGTACCAAGAAACAATCTTCCACTTCACCGGGGTCTAGCACTAACTCAAAAGGGTGTTTTACCATTGCCACTACTGGGGTTATCTCAAATCCTGTAAAGGTTTTATGGGGCGGAAATACACCTAGCACATCAACATTTTCTGGTGATAAACCAATTTCTTCGTGGGCTTCGCGCAGTGCAGTATAAATGGCATTAATATCTTCTGGCTCAACTTTGCCGCCTGGGAAGCTAATTTGCCCTGGATGGTGACGTAAATGCATTGGGCGTTTCGTTAAAATAAGGTGCAATTGTTGCTTTACTTCAATCACGGGTATTAACACCGCAGCTTGTCGACCTATGTATGATTGCGGGGCTGAAGGGATGGAAGAGCCCAGACGATGTAGATTGTAGCGTAAGGTGAATTCGTGTTTATTCATTATTATTTTTGTATCCAGTAAATGGTAATACAGTGGCTATCATGTGGGATTAAAACTTATGACAACTCAATGTATCACACCTGAAACAAGTCGATGATAGGTATCAATCTCTGTAACATTTCGCTTCAGTAAGATTAATCTTAGCAGTGACAGCGTCAGGCTAAAAGAAATGAATCGGGTAATAAAGATTATTAAACGACGCTTTATATGTCATTTATTCATTAAAATTAACCCTACCAGTTAAATCAAATTTTTAGTGACATAGTTTGCTTAAGTGCACCATTTTGTGATCTATGTCAGTTCATGGTGCGTTAAATGGCCTTAATATATTCGTATTGAACAAACATTCCAACTGTAACAAAAGTGCTAACTGACTGATTTTAAATAAATAGTCGCTGTCATTTTATTGCCATTAATCTGTATTCAATTTGTTATGATTAACTGGCATGTTAACTGCTGGAATTAATGCAGTTAATTAACGCGAGGGTGACAAATATGGAACTTGAAAAGTTACTGTATTTGCAAGGCGTAGGAGCAGAGTTTATCGATTGTGTCGGTAATCATGTCCACATTCCTGCTAAGGACAGGCAGGGTATTTTAACTACGATGTTATTGGAACCTTCATTTTATCAACAACATCTACAAACCGATCTACAGCAAGCCAATCAACCAGCATTAACGTCAGAAGCCTTGATGCAACACTGTTTATCGGATCAACAGATTGCCACCAGAATTGAACAACTTGATGTATTACCTTGGTTGATGCCGTTGCATAAGTTTCAGTGGTGTAATATCGATAAACCTCATGTTGATATATATCTTCCTGATAATTATTTATTTTCCTTTGTGGTTACCATTAGCGGTGATCACATTGACACTTTCTCAGTTAATGCAGATTTGAGTGATTGTGTTATCACTGGTGAATATATTGTCAACAATCAGCGCTATTGCCAATATAGATTAGCGCTTGATAAATCGAAATTTAAACATGGTTATTACCAAGTTAATATTGCGTTTTTAAATGACCCCGCACGAACTGAGATTTTACAAGGTCAATTAATGGTAGCGCCATCTATGGCTTATCAAGGTTGTTTTGCGCAGACAGCAACAAGCAGCAAGCAAACGTGGGGGTTAAATGCTCAACTGTATGCGATACGCAATGATAGCCAATGGGGAATTGGGGATTTTGGTAATTTGGCTGAGTTGATTGATTATGCCGCCCAAGCTGGTGCAGATTTTATTCTTCTTAATCCTCTGCATGCTTTGGATATCGGTCAACCAGAAAACCCAAGTCCTTATAGCCCAACTGACCGTCGTCGGTTAAATCCATTGTATATACAAATTGAAGCTGTTTATGAATATAAGGCGCTTAATGGCGAGTTATTATCACAAAAATGGCAGCAAAAAAGGTTTGTACTCAACCAGGCTAATTTGATTAATTATGAAGAAGTGCAAAGTCTTAAATATGCTGCTTTTGAGAAGTTGTATCAAATTTTTTGTGCGCAACATGTAAGGTTTGAAACCCCAAGGTTTAAAGCATATTCTGAGTTTTTAGAGCAAGATAAAGCAGCATTAATGCAGTTTGTTGAACTGGAAATAAAGTTAGCATCTAAATATTTCACTTATGATGCGGGTTTTTATTTGTATTTACAGTTTGTTGCCAGTGAACAATTACAAGCCTGTCAGCTTAATGCTAAACAATGTGGCATGAGTATTGGACTCATACGTGATTTAGCCGTGGGAGCGGTGAGTCATGGCGCCGAAATTATGTCAAATGCCGATTTATTTTGTGCCAATGCTAGCATTGGTGCACCCCCAGATCCCTTTGCTGAACATGGTCAAAACTGGGGTCTAACCCCAGTCGATCCCGTTAAATTGAAGCAAAATGATTTTAGTCATTTTGTGCAATTAATTCGCAGTAATATGCAAAGTTGTGGTGCGTTGAGGATTGATCATGTGATGGGGTTACTGCGTTTGTGGTGGTGGCCACTAGAGAAAGTGCTCGGTAATGGTTGTTATGTCTATTATCCGTTGGACACTTTATTAGCGATTATTTGTTTAGAAAGTCAGCGTGCACGCTGTATTGTTATCGGAGAAGATTTAGGCATAGTGCCGCCCGAAATCGTGTCTCGTTTACGTGATGCAGGTATTTACTCAAACGAATTATTCTATTTCTGTCGACATTATGATGGCTTTAAGTCGCCACAAGATTATAAGCGCCAAAGCTTAATGATGTTAGCTAATCATGATGTATGCACGCTTTCAGCATGGTGGACTGGTGCTGATTTACGCTTAAGGCGTCAACTTGACTTGATTGAAACTGATGAAAAGTTGCAACACGTTATTACTCAGAGACAGCAATATAAACAGCAATTGATTGATTTACTGATCCGCGAACACGCGTTCGAACTGCCACAACAAACAGCATCATTAGAACAATTAGATTTCGACAAGGTGTTGTTGGCTTGGATCAGTGTCGCCGCTAAAGGAAATTCGCAAATGTTCAGTGTGCAATTAAGTGACTTGGTCGCCGATAAGCACGCGGTAAACATTCCAGGCACTTGGAAAGAATTCCCAAATTGGCAGCGCAGATTACCGCTATCAATCAAACAAATGTCCCAAAGCCCTAAGGTGGAACAGCGCCTTAATGCCATAAAATTAGCCAGACAATCCACCAAGTAGTTGTGGCGGCGTACCCCATCTACTTCCGATAAACGTGCTCATTAATGGATCAATGAATATGACTGTAGAGACTCTGTATTTTGAACAAGGTAGTGAAATTGCCTTATTAAATGGTGAATACACAGATGTGTTTTCCTTGCTTGGAATGCACAGTACTAATGATGCTAAAGGTTTAGTGGTTCGTTGTTTATTGCCTGGCGCGCTTAGTGTTGATGTTGTGAGCGTTAAAGATTCTCGTAAAGTGGCCAGCCTTGAGCAAGTTAATTCTCAGGGGCTTTTCGCTGGAAAAATGGGACGCAGAGTTAAACCATTTAATTATTTATTACGGGTGCAATATCCGTTATGTGAACAATTAATCCACGACCCCTATCAATTTGACAGTTTATTGAATCCGGATGATGTATACCTATTTGGTGAGGGTAGCCAACTGCAAACCTATCATTTTCAAGGGGCTAATTGGCGAGAACATCATGGTGTAACAGGCGTTCATTTTTGTGTTTGGGCTCCTAATGCCAAACTGGTGTCAGTGATCGGTGATTTTAATTTATGGAATAAGCAACGTCATATATTACGTCGCCACCCCGCTAGTGGATTGTGGGATATTTTCATTGCTGATGTTGAAGCTGGCCAACATTATAAGTACTCAATTTGCGATACCAATGGCAATGAGATCATTAAGTCCGATCCCTATGCGGTTTCAATGCAACCATCACCTCAAAATGCATCAAAAATACCTGTGCAAGAAAGCTATGATTGGCAAGACAGTCAATGGTTAATAGAGCGTGCTAGTCATCAGCCACATGTAGAGCCTATGTCCATATATGAAGTGCAATTAGGCTCATGGCGACGTACTGGTGAAGACGGCCAAGATTATATCGAATATCCACAACTCATTGCCGAGCTAGTGCCATACATCAAAGAGATGGGTTTTACTCATTTGCAATTAATGCCCATTAGCGAATACCCATTTGATGGATCTTGGGGCTATCAACCTGTGGGGTTATTTGCACCTACTTATCGCTTTGGTGATGCCAACGGCCTTAAAGCCTTCATTGATGCTTGCCATCAACAGAATATTGCGGTGTTACTTGATTGGGTGCCTGCACATTTTCCTAAGGATCCTCATGGATTGGCTCGATTTGATGGTACTTGTTTGTATGAGCATCAAGATCCCCGTAAAGGTGAGCAACCTGACTGGGATACGTTAATTTATAATTATGGTCGCGCGGAAGTCCGTAGTTTTTTATACAGTAATGCTTATTACTGGTTGTATGAATTTCATTTTGATGGTTTGCGTCTTGATGCTGTGTCGTCAATGTTGTACCTCGATTACAGTCGTAACCCTGACCAATGGCTCCCTAATGAATTTGGCGGCCGAGAAAACCTTCAAGCTATCAGTTTTTTACAAGAGTTAAATGCGCGTATGTATCAATGCTTCCCTGGCATTAATATGATTGCTGAAGAATCTACGGCGTGGCCTGGAGTGACACAAGCAACCAGCAATAATGGTTTAGGGTTTGGATTTAAATGGAATATGGGCTGGATGAACGACACCCTGCGTTATATCAGCTGCGACCCTCTTTATAGGCGTTACCATCACAGTGAACTGACATTTAGTTTAGTTTACGCTTTTACCGAACAGTTTATTTTATCGTTAAGTCATGATGAAGTCGTACACGGTAAGGGGTCGTTGCTGCATAAAATCCCTGGTGATGATTGGCAAAAATTCGCCACCTTACGCGCCTATTATGGATTCATGTGGGCGCACCCAGGTAAAAAGTTGATCTTTATGGGCAATGAGTTTGCGCAACGCAATGAATGGAATCATAACCAGAGCCTTGATTGGCATTTATTACAATATGCGCCACATCAAGGGGTACAAGATTGGGTTCGCGATCTCAACCAATTTTACCAACAGCATCCAGCACTACATCAACGCGATCATCATAGCGACGGCTTTCAATGGCTCGACTGTAATGATGCCGATAATAACATTCTAGTGTTTTGCAGATTTGGCAACGATAAACAACAACCGGTAGTGATTGTTGTCAATATGTCGCCACAGGTTTATCACGATTTTAGAGTCGGGGTGCCAACTGACGAACCCTACATAGAAAGTCTCAATAGCGACCATCGTCATTATGGTGGCAGTCATGTGGTCAATGATGGCATTTATAAAGCACACGCTACACCTTGGCAAGGAATGCCCCAAAGTATAGTGATAACAGTACCGCCATTAGGCTGCAGTTTGTGGATACCTGAACAAGCAGGTCTAGACGACCCAATAGCGTAAATTGGCGAAGATAACAGATTTTTATTTTATAAGGGCATGTTATGGATATGACCAGCGGTTATGCTTACCCACTTGGCGCGACAATTGACGACGACGGGGTTAATTTCTCGTTGTTTTCGGCGCATGCATCCAAAGTGGTGTTGTGTATATTTGATTCCTCAGGAAAAGTTGAGGCGGCGCACTATATTATGTGCGGTCAAACACGACAAATTTGGCACTGTCATTTATCCGGTGCTCAAGCAGGACTACTCTACGGATACCGTGTCTATGGGCCCTACCAACCAGAACTGGGTCATCGTTTTAATCATAACAAATTACTCCTCGATCCCTATGCAAAAAAATTAGTCGGCGAGGTGACATATCATCCTGCGCTTTATGGCTATGACTTTGATTCAAAGGATGAAGATTTGTCATTTGACATCAGAGACAGCGCCCCTTACATGCCTAAATGTCAGGTTGTCGATTGCGGATTTATTAATGATATTCCTATTGCACCACTTAATATTAGTCTTGCGAGAAGCATTTTATTTGAAACCCACGTTAAGGGTTTTACAAAACAAAACCCCGATGTCAGTTTGTCACAACAAGGCACTTTTTCAGGGCTTGGCAGCCAACCAATCATTGAATACTTGCAAAAATTAGGCATCACCGCGGTCGAATTATTACCCGTGCATGACTTTTTTGATGAAGCTTTTTTGATTGAAAAAGGCCTGACTAATTATTGGGGGTATAACAGCATAGCTTTTATGGCGCCGCATTCGGGTTATTTAACTGCTGAGGGTGATATATCAGAATTTAGACAAATGGTCTCAAAGCTCCACAATGCTGGGATTGAAGTTATCCTCGATGTGGTGTTTAACCATACTGCGGAAGGAAACCATTTGGGACCAACTTTCAGTTTCCGTGGCATTGACAATGCGAGTTACTATCGGTTATTGCCTAATGAAAAACGTTTCAACATTAATGATACTGGCTGCGGTAACACTTTTAATTTGAATCATCCCCAAGTGTTGATGTTAGTCATGGATTCTCTTCGTTACTGGGTTGAGGTGATGGGCGTTGACGGATTTAGATTTGATTTAGCCAGTTGCCTCGGCCGAGAAGCTTATGGCTTTGATCCTGGAAGTGGTTTTTTTGATGCAATAACTCAAGATCCTGTGTTGTGTAAGGTTAAATTAATTGCTGAGCCGTGGGATATCGGTCCTGGTGGATATCAGTTAGGTAATTATCCGGTGGCATTCAGTGAGTGGAATGATCGCTATCGTGACGCTATGCGCCGTTTTTGGCGTGGAGACAGTGGTTTATTACCTGAATTTGCCAAACGTTTCCATGGTTCAAGTGACTTCTTTGAACATAACGGCCGTGGGCCAGCAGCCAGTATTAATTTTATTACCAGTCATGATGGCTTTAGCTTGCATGATCTTGTCACTTATCACGACCGCCACAACTTGGCTAATGGTGAAGATAATCGTGATGGTCATCAAGAGAACTGCAGTAGCAATTATGGTATTGAAGGTGAATGTGACGATGCCATTATTAATGCCATTCGTTCTCGGCAAAAACGCAATTTATTAACCTGCTTATTATTGTCTCAAGGGGTACCTATGTTATTGGCCGGAGACGAGTCTAGCCAAACCCAGCAAGGTAACAACAACGCGTATTGCCAAGATAATCCAATAGGTTGGTTTGATTGGCAGAAAATAGATTGGCCTTTGGTTAATTTCACTGCTCAGTTGATTAGTTTGCGAAAACGTTTTCCGATGTTGTGCCATCAAGCGTTTATTCATAAACCAGAAGCCTTATTTGACAATGGCTTAGCTTGGTTTAATCGCCAAGGTGAACCTATGACTAAATCACATTGGGGTGAACACCAAATCCGCACCTTGAGTGTCATTATAACCGGTAACTTAGGCCATGCAGATGTAGGCGAGATTGAAGATAGTACTGAAGCGTTGCTATTAATGATAAATGCAGGTGAGTTAACCAATTCTTTTATTCTGCCACAGTTACCCCATCTTCAAAATTGGCAGTGTTTATTACATACCCAAGACTGTGAGCCTGTGGTTGATGATAACCAGCAAGTGAATTTAATGAGCCACAGTTTAATGTTATTTCATACCGAATTTACAAGGAGCAATTGATGACTACAGCGAAAGATAACGCCAATGTCGATAACACCAATGCCAGCGTAAGTGGCAGAAAAAGCAATAATCATATGAATGTTGCAGCCGAAATTTTAGCTGACCACCCGAATTGTTCGCTTACCGAACCTTGTGACGGCTTATCGATATCATTAGCCAGACATATTCATTATGAGTTGTGTCGAGATGAACATGATAAACATGAATTATTTAACGCCTTGGCACTCAGTGTTAAGGAGCAAATGCTCGAAAATTGGCGTCAAACACGATTAAAAGACAATCAATACCCACAAAAACAAATTGCTTACTTGTCGCTTGAGTTTTTGATGGGACGAGCATTAGGCAATGCATTATTAAGTTTAGACATGACTGAAGAGGCACAAAAAATACTGACTGAATATTCCACCAATTTAGAAGACATGGAACAAGTTGAGCATGATGCGGGCTTAGGTAATGGCGGATTAGGCCGTCTAGCAGCTTGCTTTTTAGACAGTTGTGCCAGTTTAGATTTACCAGTTACGGGCTATGGTATTCGTTACCAATACGGCATGTTTGTGCAAAAAATTATCGATGGATATCAGGTGGAACGTCCAGACCGTTGGTTACGTAATGGCAATCCATGGGAAGTCCGTATTTCTAATCACAGTGTATCTGTGCCTTTTTACGGTCATACCGAAACCCATGTCAATAAGCCGGGAAATCGACATCATGTGTGGGTGAATACCCAAAATGTATTAGCTATTCCTTACGATATGCCTATCCCAGGGTTTAAAAATAAGCGTATTAATACATTACGATTGTGGAAGGCTGAAGCTAACGATGAGTTCGATTTATCTGAATTTAATGAGGGTGATTATACCGAAGCTGTAGCCACTAAAAATTTGGCTGAACAAATCACTATGGTGTTGTATCCCAATGACGCCAGTGTTAATGGCAAAGAATTACGTTTAAAGCAGCAATACTTCTTGTCTTCAGCCAGTTTGCAGGACTTGTTAGCGCGCTACGTACGCAAATTTGGTAAAGATTTTAGTCAATTTAGTGCCTATAACGTGATGCAGCTTAACGATACTCATCCGAGTATTGCGGTGCCGGAGTTAATGCGACTGTTGCTTGACCAATATGGACTGGGATGGGATGAAGCATGGAAGATCACCACTCAATGTATGGCATATACCAATCACACACTATTGCCTGAAGCATTAGAGCGTTGGTCTGTGCCCATGATGAAAAATATGTTGCCTCGCATTGTTGAAATCATTTTAGAAATAAATGCGCGCTTTTTAGAAGTCGTGGCACATAAATGGCCTGAAGATATTCAAAAACTTACCGAGATGTCGATTATTGAAGAGGGTGGCGAACAGCATATTCGCATGGCTTATTTAGCCATCGTTGCCAGCTTTTCTGTCAATGGTGTTGCAGGATTACATACTCAGTTACTCAAAGAGGGGTTATTTAATAACTTTTATCAATTATGGCCCAACAAGTTTAATAACAAAACTAATGGTGTAACCCCTAGGCGTTGGTTAGCATTTTGTAACCCTAAATTAGCGTCTTTAATTAGCCGTCAATTAGGCGATAAATGGATTAACGATTTATCTCTCCTTACTGGGTTAAATGCCTTTATTAATGACAAGGCATTTGTAAAAGATTGGGCGCAAATAAAGTATGAAAACAAACAAGCATTAACCAAATTTGTTAAACAACAATGTGGCGTCGAATTTGACCCTAAGATGATGTTTGATGTGCAAGTTAAACGTATTCATGAATACAAACGCCAATTACTGAATATTTTACATGTTATCCATTTATATCGCCGTATCCTCAATGGGGATACACAAAATATAGCGCCACGCTGTGTATTAATTGGCGGTAAAGCTGCCCCTGGGTATGCCATGGCTAAACAAATTATTAAGCTGGCAAATAATGTTGCTCATATGATTAATTCTGACCCTAAAGTGACCCCGTATTTACGCATGGCATTTTTACCTAACTACAATGTCAGCGCGATGGAAAAAATCTGTCCGGGTACTGATTTATCTGAACAAATATCCACAGCAGGTAAAGAAGCTTCAGGTACAGGTAACATGAAATTTATGATGAATGGCGCGTTAACGATTGGAACGTTAGATGGCGCTAATATCGAGATGCTTGAAGAGGTAGGCAAAGAAAACTTTTTCCTATTTGGATTAGACGCTAGCCAAGTCAGCCAGACTCGAATGAATTACAATCCTCAACAAATTATCGAACAATCTAAAGCTCTGAGCGGAGTCATGAATATGCTAAAAAGCGGTCACTTCAATTTAGAAGAACCGGGTATTTTTGACCATATTATTAATTCGATTGTCGATCCCCATGATCAATGGATGACCGCCGCTGATTTCGACAGCTATTGCCTAACACAAGATCTAGTGGCAAAGACTTATCTTGATCAAGATAGCTGGCAACAAATGAGTATTAAAAACACCGCCGCGAGCGGGCGTTTTTCAAGCGACAACACTATAGCGGGTTACCGCGATGAAATTTGGATGAAAAAGTAATACAGGGATAGCGGCGTAATGCCGCTTAAAGTAGGCCATGGAGCAATGGTTATTCATGGCTATTTTCAATCGATAATTGGAGCTGCTTATGAGTGATATACGTTATATTAGCAATTTAACTCGTGATACCTATGCGCTTATTCTAGCGGGAGGGCGAGGTTCTCGTTTGCATGAATTAACCGACTGGCGAGCTAAACCAGCATTATACTTTGGCGGTAAATACCGGATTATCGATTTTCCATTGTCTAACTGTATCAATTCTGGAATACGTCGAGTGGGGGTGGTGACACAATATAAGTCACATTCATTAATTCGGCATATTTCTCGTGGTTGGGGACATTTTAAAAAGGAGTTAGGAGAGTCGGTTGAAATATTACCGGCATCACAACAAACATCAGGTAACTGGTATGAAGGCACCGCTGATGCAGTATTTCAAAATATCGATATTATTCGTCAGGAAGTCCCTAAGTATGTGATTGTCTTATCTGGCGATCATATTTACCGTATGGATTACGCGGGCTTGCTAGCTGCCCATACGGAGTCTGGCGCAGATATGACCGTATGTTGTTTTGAAACCCCCATTGCAGAGGCCGCAGGTGCTTTTGGTGTGCTACAAGTCGATAATACTAATCGAGTGATTGGCTTTGAAGAAAAGCCTACCAAGCCTAAACCCACACCTAATGATAAGCACAAATGTTTAGCTTCTATGGGAAATTATGTATTTAATACTAAGTTTTTGTTTGATCAGTTGAAAAAAGATTCTGATAACGAAAACTCAAATCGAGATTTTGGTAAAGATATTATCCCGGCCATTATTGATAATCATAAAGTGTTTGCATTTCCTTTCGACAGTTCCGTTGATGGACAACCAGCATATTGGCGGGATGTTGGCACAATAGATTCGTATTTTGAAGCCAATATGGAATTAGTGTCACCCACACCGCCGTTAAACCTTTATGATGCTAAGTGGCCAATTTGGACTTATCAAGCCCAGTTACCGCCAGCCAAATTTGTATTTGATGATGACGATAGGCGCGGAATGGCAGTCGATTCTATTGTTTCTGGTGGCTGTATTATTTCAGGTGCAAAAGTAAAACGTTGCGTATTGTTTGATGAAGTACGGATATGTTCGTATTCGTTTGTAAAAGACACGGTATTATTACCTGATGTAGTGGTATTAAAAAATTGTAAAATCCAGAATGCCATTATCGATCGTGGCTGTATCATCCCTGAAGGAATGGTGATTGGCTATAATCACGATCATGACAGGGCTAGAGGATTTAGGGTATCCGAAAAAGGCATTACTCTAGTGACACGTAAAATGTTGGGGTTACCTGTTGGCTATGAATAAGGAGCATTAATGACGCAATTGAGTGTAAAACGAGTATTGCTGGTGGCAGCAGAAAATGATGCACTGCACGGCGCGAAGGTGGGTGGCATGGCGGATGTTATTCGCGATTTGCCCCCAGCATTAGCTAAATGTGGTGTGATAGCTGATGTTGCTATGCCTAATTACGGTTTTTTGGCTCAAGAATACCGTGCCGTTCATATGGTTGATATTGAGGTTGAGTTTGAAGGTGACCATCATACCGTGGTGGTTTATCGGATGCCAAGACCACAACACAAAGATGATATAGCTGTAGTGCAGCAAGATATTGTTGACGATTCAGTGGCGCAAATATATTTATTTGATCATCCATTGTTTAATCATCAAGGCCAAGTGTATTGTAATGGCTCTGCCGACAGACCTTTTGCGGAAGATGCGACAAAATTTGCCCTGTTTTCTCTTAGTGTTGCCACCAGCCTTGTAAAAGAATTATTACCGCGTGTTGACGTGTTACATCTGCATGATTGGCACACTGGCATGGTGGCGATGCTTCGCAGTTGTGTGGATGAATTCTCTGCGCTTAAGGCCTTACCTTGTGTATTTACTATCCACAATTTGGCACTGCAGGGAATTAGGCCGTTTATTGGTAATGATTCTTCTTTTACCCATTGGTTTCCACAATACATTGATAAATTAAACTCAATTGCCGATGTGAGCATTTTCGATCCACGCTATAACAACTGTGTTAATCCGATGCGAATGGGCATTGTGCTCAGCGATAAAGTGCATTTGGTTTCACCCACTTATGCGCGTGAAGTATTAATACCGTCCGATCATCAAAAAGGTTTTTTTGGTGGCGAAGGATTAGAAAATGATTTGGCGACTAAAGTTAAGCAAAATAATTTAATCGGCATCATTAATGGTTGTGTCTACAAAGATGCTGTTTCTGAGCCTTTAGCCGATATTGCAAGCCATGCTGAGTTATTGTTGCAGGCTGAAAATACCATTATCAAATGGCAAGCTAAGACGACTCAGTTCAATGCTATCGATTCTATTGCAATCGCGCGGATTGGTCAGTATAAACATGTGCTGTTAATGGACTCCATTTTACCTGAATTACGCCAAGTTGAGCGTGAAGGGGATCGTTTTCTATTAACTTATGTTGGCCGTTTGACTGAACAAAAATTGTTGATTCTATTACAACCATTTAATGATCCTCAAGGTCAATTTTCGGCTAAAACTGTGTTAGAGGCGATATTAGAATCACTTAAACGGCAACAACCCGGCGGTGTATTTATGTTGCTAGGCAGCGGCGATGAACATATTGCTAACGTACTGCAAGCTATTGCAGTACGTTATAGTAACTTTGTATTTTTACATGGTTATGATGACGTATTAGCTGAGGAGCTTTATCAGTGTGGTAGTTTGTTTTTGATGCCCAGTTCATTCGAGCCTTGCGGGATCAGTCAAATGCTCGCTATGCGCAAAGGGCAACCGTGTCTGGTACATGGGGTGGGTGGCTTGAACGATACAATAGAAGATAATATTACTGGTTGGATATTTAAAGGCGAAACGCTGGCATCACAAAGCCAAGCATTAGTTGATCGTTTTAACCAAGTGGTTAAATTGTATGGTAGTGAGACTTGGCAACAGGTAAAACAAAACGCAGCCAAACAACGATTTACTTGGGATGTTGCCGCCAAACAGTATATTGAAAAGCTGTATGTTAGCCATTAAAAATACCCATAAAATCATATCATTTAAGTTAAAAAGACAACCTAAATAGTTTATGTCATTTAACAGCAAAAATTGCCTAGTAAAGCAGACAGTTAAGTCAATAAGATTGATCAGTTAACGAGAGTGTTCAGTTAAAAACCAATCAAGTTTGATTGGTTTTTTTGTAGTTGATTTATAGAAATTCAAACATTGTGTCTTTTTATTGGTTAACCCCAACTCAGGTAAAGAGGTTGGTTAAGCTGTTTTTTGCAAAACAAACTGTATCGCTTTAGGAATGTAATCGAGCAGTTCAGAGGCCAATAAGCTATAACAGCTTTGCTGTTTACTAACCAAATCACCGGCTAAACCATGTAAATACACACTTAAACAAGCTGCTTCTAGTGGTGCCATTCCTTGAGCACAAAATCCTGCAATCATTCCCGTTAACACATCACCGGTTCCCGCTTTGGCCAACGCACTGTTGCCTGTGGAATTGATAAAGGTTTGCTGGCCATCAGTAATAACGGTTTTATGTCCTTTCAATACGACAACAGCACCAAACTTTGTGGCTGCTAACGTCGCGTAATGTTCACGTTGCTGCTGTATATCAGTGACATCCACCGCCAGCAAACGCGATAATTCTTTTGGATGAGGAGTGAGTACGCTTTGAGTGGGAAGTTTAAATGACGGTAATGTCTCGTCGTTGGGAGAGTGAATCATTTTGGCGTAAAAGTTAATACCATCAGCATCAAGAATAAGTGAGGTAACACTGGTTTCAATAGCCTTCATGAGGTGACAGAAAAAATCAAAATTCCCCTTCAGTTGGAGATTGTCTTGCTGTACCTGCGGGTCTGAATCATTTTGTGGTTCGTTTGGCGATCTCGGTTGATCATCTGTCCCCATTAAGCTTAGTCCTGATCCCACAGAGACAACACTCGTTTGCTGTAATTTAACCCATAATTGTTTTACGGCATCAACAGAAATAGCTTCTGGATCAGTATGTTCATATTGATCTAGTTTACTCATTATTTTTGCAGTAGAAGTTATAGCGGAGGACATTAACGCCGTTTGTGTCACCAATGGAATGGTCACAATATTGGGCGTTTGTGCTGTAATACTGTTACATACACATGAACTACTGGCTAATGATACATAGCCTGCACCGACTCGTAGGGCTGCCATACTTGATAAATATGCTGCGCCGCGATAATTGATCGACCCAGCAATGTTCAGTACATTACCAAAGGTCATTTTGTGGCTTTCATCAGGTCGTGTTGGCAGTAGTGTTTTAATATAATCAAGCGTCAGCATGTCCATATTCACTCCAATCAGACTATTCTTGCGGGGAACTCTAATGATCAGCATCGCCTATGATCTACTCGAAAACAAGCAAATAATGACCGATTTGTAGAATAGGTAACAAGCTGTGATGATATGTAAAATAGATGAGTGAAATGAAGTTGAATTACGATTGATTAGCCATAAGTGTTAATCATAAGAGCTAATCATTAAATGAACGATATTGTGGCTTGTATTGGAGCCACAATATCGTTGCTGTGTAGTAAAAAACAGGTTTACAAGATTAGTAGGTATAACGTAGATCTAAGTAGTAGTAACCGCCGTTAAAACCAAATGGTGTGTTAGTTAACGGATACACAAATATGCCATTGAAGTTATTATCTTCAGGACGTTTCTCTGGGTAAGTATCAAACAAGTTTTGAACCCCTAGCGTTACCGCTAATGAGTCAGTGGCTTGGTAACGGGTACTGATGTCGGTTGTCCACTTAGCATCATAGTTAACTTCACTCGATGAATAGCCTATTGTGTAGTCACCAAAGTAGCTAAAACGTAAGTTCGTCGTAAAGTCATCGTACTTATGGGTAAAACCTATGTTGCCCGAATGCTTTGATGTCGCTTCAGTCATACGAATTTCTTCGACACGATCAAACAATTCATCTTCTAAACCATTCAAGAGAGTTGGCAAGTTAACGGACTTAATTTCGGTTTCTTTGTATGAATAAGCAAGGTTCGCCATCACATCACCAAACTGACCTAAATCAAAGTCTTGGGTCATCACTAAATCGACACCTTGGGTTTGGGTATCCACTGCGTTCATAAAGAATCGCGCAGATTCAGCGTTAGTGCCTGCAAGTGCAGCAGCAATAACCGGTGAGCTTTCTTGGTCAACAGAACCCGATAAAATAATGCGGTCATCGACATTAATTTGATATGCATCTAATGTTGCATTAAAGCCATGT